>NZ_CP017748.1:0-4493942 GCF_001854305.1 Cupriavidus sp. USMAA2-4
GGCAGCCGTCGATGGCGAGCCGGTGCTGCAGCCGACCAGTAAGCTGGAACTCGAAGCGCTGATTCAGCGCCTGGACGAAGCCGGCATGGTCGCGGTCCAGCAGGGCATCGCCCAGGTGGCGACGGCCGGCGCCGCCGGCGGCGGGGTCGAATCCGCAAAAAACTAGCCCGAGCCCCAGCGTTTCGCCAGGCGCTGTGGCTCGTGAAGAACGGCGTGCCCTACGACGTCGCGTTTTCCTACTCGGACGCCGAGCGATTCGCCGCCTGCGTGGTCATGAGCGAGCACGACGGCGCTATCTACGACTGGAACGCCATGGAATTCAAGGATCGGAAAGCCATGAGGGAGTTCCGTGACATGGGCGTCTTCGCTGACCATCTGGCGCGGCTGGCCGCCAAGTCGACTGCGGTCACGCATCACCTGACCGAGGAAACGGCCAAGGACGTCGAGAAGGTCGCCAAGGCCGAGATAGGCCACTACCAGCCGGCGGTCGGCCCGTTCGCCAAATGGGAACAGCTCAAGCCGGAGACCGAGGCCGAGAAGAAGCGGCTCGGCTTCCGCCTGAATGCGCCCTGGAACGGACTGGCGAGATGCGTGACAGCATCGAGCACCGCACGATCGGGAACGAGGCGGCCATAGGGTCGAACGACGACAAGATGTGTGGCACGAGCTGGGCACGCCGACGGTGCCCGCGCGCGCGGTGCTAGGCCCGGCGGCTATTCGGGTCGGCCAGAACTTGCAGTCGCGGTTTGGGCGCTCCTCGCGGCTTGGCTTGGCTGGGCGCGGCTGGGCGCCGACCGCGACTCAAATAGGCTGGACAGTGCGCCGCCCAGGAAGGGCAACACGACGACCGCCAGGAAGATCGCCCCGGTGATCCGCCGAGCGCGGCGGTCCAGAATGGGCGGTTTCGCTCTCCGGCACCCGGCGGGCGCGGCGCGCGTGGCTGCCGCGGCCTGGGTATTGCACCCAAGAAATGCGGTCTGCAAGCCACTCATGGGCGCGGAAGAAGAGCGAAGACATGGATTCGGCAAGCGGGTCCGGACAGCACAGTATAGGCCACCATGATCGACGTCTATAAGATCGGCGCCACCCTGTCTGAACGACCTGGTCCGCCGCAGTCTGCTCAAGCTGGCGGCAGAGTTCCGCAAGGTCGACGCGCTGGCGGCCAACCTGAATTCGCATCTGGCCAAAGCTGGATACCCACGTGGGCGGCATTCGCGCGCTGTCGAGGGCCAGCCGGACCATGGCCACCAACTTCGGCCGGGCCAACAGCGAGGCAGCGCAGCTCGCGCGCGGCATCAATGCCGTGCACGCGGCCGGCGTGGCGGCCTCCCGGTCGGCCTTCATTGGCCACCTTGGCGGGGGCGGACCGCGGCGGCACGCGGCCGCCAGCGCTGCCAGGCCCGGCGGCTACATCTCGGGGAGTGCCGCGTCGCGGCGGCGCGGGCGTTGCCGGCGGTGGGGGATTCGGCGGTGGCCACGGCGGTAACGTGCATGTCGGCCCGGGCGGCTTCGGGATGGGCGCTGTCGGCTTCGGGCGCCGGCTGGCGCCATCGCACCCGTGGCGGCCGGCTTCGGCGCGCTGTACGTGACCAAGGCCCTCTATGACGCCGGAAAGGAGTTCCAGGTCGCCGCGGCGCGCTTCCGGACGCTCAACCTTGGCGAGGCGGTCAACCAGGACGCTGAGAAGTTCGCGCGCGGCACCAAGGTGTTCGGCGCATCGAGCGCGCAGCTGATGGAGACGCTGCGCGAATCGGTGGGCATGTTCGGGGGCATCGAGAAGGCGCGAGCGGTCGCGCCGACGCTGGCTGCACTGAACGCGGCGAACTCTGGCCTGTTCAGCGGGAAGATCGGGGCGATCGATGAGGGCTCGGTGCGCGCCATTATGCGCTTCAACGACATGCGCGGGCTGACCGATACGCCGCAGGACTTCCTGCGTGGCCTGGACCTGGCGCAGCCGCATGGTGACGGGCTCGGGCGGCTCGCTCAAGTTCACCGACCTCGAGCAGATGGCCAAGACCGGGGCGCCGCATTCAAGGGCCTCAGCGACGAGGCATCATGATGCTGGCGACGCTGGCCCAAGGCAGGGCGGTGCGCGCACGGGTACCGCGCTGATGTCGCTGTACCAGAACCTGATTGCCGGGCGCACGCCGAAGAAGACCATGGCGGCCCTGGCGAACGCGGGCCTGGCCGAGCTGACCGAGGTCACAAGCGGCAGCGTGGCGGCAAGCAGATCAAGTCGACGGCCCTGAAGAACATCGTCGACGAGAAGATGCTGCGCGAGAATCCGGGCGCCTGGCTGATGAAGTACGGCACCGAGGCCGCCAAGCGGGCTGGCGCGACGGACGAGTCGCAGGTGATCGCCTTCATGAACAACCTGGTGTCCAACGCCAGGGCTCGAACATGGCGGCGAACTTCACCACCCAGCAGGCCCAGGCGCTGCGCGATTTCAACCTGATCAAGGAACGCCAAGGGCGTGCAGGGCACGATCGACGAGTTCAAGAACACTGCGCCGGGCGCCGAGGCGGATTTCATCGCCGCCTGGGAATCCATGAAGGCGGAGATGGGCCGCGGCGTGCTGCCCATGGTCACGAAGCTGCTCAACGCCGGTACCGAGTTCTTCCGCGCCGTCAACGACTGGGGTCTGAAGAACGCCGACATGAACCAGCGCCTGCAGGGAATCGGCAGTCCCTTCTCGCTGGACCCGCGCGATACCGGCTCGGGCGGCATGCTGGCTGGCTCTGGCGCGCGGGAAAGACGATGTTGTCCGGCGACCCCGTGGCCCCCGGCGGCAAGGACAAGCTGGCGACAGCCAACCCGGTTTCTGGCGCCGCGCCGCAGACCGTCCAGGTCAACAGCACATCAAGCTGGACAGCCGGGTACTGGCCGAGGCGACGACCTTCCACCAGGCCAAGAACTGGCCCGGCCACTGACCGGCCCGAGCGGTTCGATGCCTCGATGGCATTGCGGCCGCCGGCCCTGAAGTAGGATGCGACGATGGCCGATTTTCAGCTCACCCTCGGGGACATGAACTTCGAGGATGCCGAGGTGCCACAGTCCGCTGCCGTTTGGCGCCGAACAGGCCTTGTCGTGCATCGCATGGTCGGCGGTGTGAAATCGGTCCAGGCGATGGGTGGTTTCAGCCTCCCCAAGGCCTGGGACGGCTGGCTGCGCGGGCCGTCGCCATTGCAGCGCGCCCGGTACCTGGAAACGATGTGCGAGCAGGGCCAGCCGCTGGCGCTGAGCTGGTCCGAGCTGATGTACATCGTGGTGATTCGGACCTTCCGCGCCGACTTCCAGCGCTTCTACCAGATGCCCTACAGCATCGAGCTGGAGGTGGTGGAGAACCTGAACCAGCCGGTGCGCTCGCTGGCGTCGCCCAGCGTCGACAGCCTGGTCAGCGAGGACATGAACACGGCCGGCGGCCTGGTCGACGAGCTCGGCCTGAGCGGGATCACTGAGGCGTTCGGTGCGGTGACGAGCGCCATCTCCCAGCGTCTCGGCCACGGTCTCTTCCCTGGCCAGCGCGGCCCAGTCGACCCTGAACAGCGTGCTGCAGCCGATCGCGGCGTTGCCGCAAGAGATCCAGACCACGATCGCCCAGGTGAACAACACCTTGATCAACGTGACGACCCTGGGCGGCATCCTGCCGAACAACCCTATTTCGCGCCAGATTCAGTCGATCTCGAGGCAGTGGTCGCGACGCAGCAACTGCCGATGCTGATCAACTTGGACCGCGTCATGGGTCGGGTGCAGGGCAACATCGGCAGCATCCACAACAGCGCGCGCCGCGACACCGTGGCCGGCGGCAACCTGATGACCATGGCGTCGAAGCTCTACGGCGATGCCATGGCCTGGACTGGACTGGCCAAGGCCAACAACCTGAGCGACCCACAGGTATCGGGTGTGCAGCAGTGACGATTCCGCCCACTGCCGACGATAGCGGCGGCGTATGACGGCGTAGGAACCCCATGCAGAACACATTGCCAGCGACCCCGGAAGCCCGGGCGCCGCGGGGGATCGTTTCGCCTCAACGACGAGCAGGTGGTCGGCTGGGTCGATTCACGGTGACCAACAACACCTACTACCAGGCGGACACCTTCCGGGTGAATTTCGCCGAGGGGCTGCTGCCGCCGGACCGGGACGCCAACTGGCTGTCGGCGCTGACCGAGGGATTCGTCGAGCCGTTGCCGGCTTTCCGGCAGACTCCGAGAACTTCACCGAGCGCGACCTTGCCAGCCAGATCTACGGTCGGGTTGACGACATCGAGTACGACCCGGCGCGCGGACTGGTGACGCTGATCGGGCGCGACCTGACGGCGGTCTTTATCGACGCCAAGACGTCGATGCAGTACCAGAACCTGACGTCGTCCCAGATCGCCGAGAAGCTGGCTGCTGCGCACGGCCTTTCGGCGACCGGTCACGCCGACCACCACGCTGGTCGGCACCCTACTATGCGCGCGACCATGCCCGCATGCAGGAAGAGCGCAGTGAGTGGGATCTGCTGACCTACCTGGCGAACAACGAGGGTACCTGTGCTATGTGCGCGGGAAGACGCTGTACTTCCCAGCCGCGGCCGACCGAGCAGGCTGACCCTACGTCATCCGCTGGGAACAGCCCACCGACGAGCGGGCGTCCAGGCTGGCCAATGTCACTGACATGCAGTTCCAGCGCAGCCTGACGGTCGCGAAGGGTGTCGTGTGGTGGTCCGGTCCTGGAACAGCAAGCAGAAGAACGGCTTCACAGCCTACTACCCCAGCAAGGGCAAGACGACCCAGGCTGGGAAGGCAACGCCGTTCGGCGGCACGCAGGTCTACAGCTTCGTTTTCCCCGGGCTGACGCAGGAACAGCCACCCAGAAGGCGATCGAGCTGCACCGCGAGATCACCTCGCACGATGAAGTTCTGGGCAACGTTGCCGGCCGGACGAGATTCTGACCGCGACGATGCCGATCCTGGTCGAGGGCACCAACACGAAGTTCGACCAGATCTACTACCCGGTCTCGATCACCCGCCAGATGAGCGTCACGGCGGGCTACGCGATGCGCGTCGAGGCCAAGAACCACAACCCGGACACGGTGCCGTCGCCATGATGCAAGCCATCCGCAACCAGATGGCCTGGCGGCGCAGCTCGCCCAACGGGGCGATCGCCGAGGCGCGTGCGGGCATCGTGCGCAGCTATGACCCGGGCACCGCATCGGCTCGCGTCGAGTTCGTTGACCGGTCGAGCGCGGAAGAGACGACACGCCGTTCCTGTCCGGCTGGCTGCCCGTGACGTCGCCCTGGGTGGGCAACGGCTGGGTATGGACGCGCCGCCAAGCATCGGCGACCAGGTCGAGGTCAAGTTTTTCGGCGGCAGCATCGAGAACGGCTACGTCTGCGGCGCCTGTACAGCGACGCGGACCGGCCGCCCGGCGCGCCGTCCGGCGAATTCTGGGTGGTGCATGCCAGTGGCTCGGCCTTGAAGTTCAAGAACGACGGCACGGTCGAGGTGGTGGCCGAGACGACGGCCAAGTACACGCGCAGCTGCATCACTTCGTCGACCGGTCAGATGGACGGCACGCTGCTGGTCGAGAACACCATCACCGGGCAGGGAGGCATGGGCCGTGACCGGCGACAACGGCACCGGGCGGTCCATGAGCATCAACGGCAATACCGACTTCACCGGGCAGGTGACCGCAAACGGCAAGCGCATCGACGACACGCACCAGCACGCCGACGTCCAATCCGGCCCCGACCTTTCCGGCACCGTCGCATGACCCAGAAGCTCCTGAACGACTCGACCACTGGGTGGGTGCGGATCTTGGTGTCTCCGCCACTGGCGACCTGGCGGTGGCGGCCGGCGATACGCGCACGCAACAGCGCATCGTGCGCCGGTTGTGCACCAACCCGGGCGACTACATGTTCCACCCGGACTACGGCGCGGGCCTGCCAGCCAAGATCGGCCAGAACGCTGATCTGCCGGCGCTGCGCGCGCTGATCCGCACCCAGGTGCTCATGGAAGACGCGGTGGCCAAGCTGCCCGAGCCAGAAGTCGACCTGGTGCAGATCAGCACCGGCTTCTCGATCACGATCCGGTACACCAGCGCCGACACGCGCAAGCCGGTGACCTCAGCTTTGACGTGAACCGCTGATATGGCCATTTCCACGAAGGACTTCACCACGCTCGTGCGCGAGGGCGTCACGGCCATCCAGGGCTACGCCGGCGCGCTCGTCGACCTGACCATCGGGTCGATCCTGCGGGCGTTCGTCGAGGCGAACGCTGCGGTGGTGATCTGGCTGCAGGGCCTCATCCTGCAGGTGCTGGCGATCACCCGGGCGGCCACCTCGAGCGGCGCCGACCTGGACAGCTGGGTCGGCGACTTCGGCGTGACGCGCTTGATGGCCACCTATGGCACCGGCCACGTCACCTTCGCGCGCTTCACGCCGACACAGCAGGCGGTGGTGCCGCTCGGCGCCACGGTCCAGACCAAGGACGGCACCCAGCAGTACACGGTCGTTGCAGACACGACCAACCCTGCCTACAGTGGGACATTGGGCGGCTACGTGCTGCCGGCAGGCACCGCCAGCGTTTCCGTGCCCGTCGTCGCGGTCACCGCCGGCGCGGCGGGCAATGCGGTGGCCGGCGCCGTCTCGGTGATCTCCGGCGCCATTCCGGGTGTCGACACGGTCACCAACCCGGCGGCATTCGCCAACGGCGCGGATGCTGAGAAGGACGCGGCACTGCGCACGCGTTTCATCGCCTACATCCGCAGCCTGTCCAAGGCGACGAAGGCGGCCGTCGGCTAGCCATCACGTCGCTGCAACAGGGCGTGACATACTCACTGGTCGAGAACCAGACCTACGGCGGCGCGGTTCAGATGGGCTACTTCTACGTGGTAGTCGACGACGGCAGTGGGGCGCCGGGCAGTACCTTTCTCGCGACGGTGGCGAATGCCATCGACGCGGTGCGGCCGCTGTGCAGCAGCTTCGGGGTGTTCGCGCCGGTGGTGGTGAACGCCGCGGTGGGGATGACCTGCGCGGTGGCGGCTGGCTACGACGGGCCGGCCACGCGCCAGCTCGTGGCGACTGCGCTGGCTGGCTACATCAACGCACTGGTGCGCGACGGTTCGACTCAGGCCATGACGCTGCCTACAGCCGACTGGCTCAGGTGGCCTACGACGCCTCGCCGGGGGTGACCAACGTCACCGGTGTGACGCTGAACGGTGACACGGCCGACCTGGTGGCCACGGCCAAGCAGACGATCAAGGCATCAACCATCGCGGTGGCGTAGATGGCAACTGGCGACCAACAGGACATCTACCGCCGGCTGCGCGGCTATCTGCCGCCCTGGTTCGGCGACGAGGCGGACACGCCGATCCTCAACGGGGTGCTGCAGGGCTTGGCCAATGGTGCGGCCTACGCCTACGGCCTGATCAGCTACGCGCGGCTGCAGACGCGGATCAAGACGGCCGTCGACGGCTGGCTGGACATGATCGCGGCCGACTTCTTCGGCGACAGTCTGCTACGCGCGGCCAGCCAGTCGGACGACTCGTTCCGGGCTCGGATCATCCTGAACCTGTTCCGCGAACGCGCGACGCGTGCAGGGCTGATCCGGGTGCTGCAAGACCTGACCGGCCGCACGCCAGTGGTGATCGAGCCCACGCGGCCGGCCGACACGGGCGCCTACGGCGTGCCGACGAGCGGCTACGGCTATGCCGGCGCCTACGGCTCGCTGTCGATGTCATTCCAGGCCTTCGTGATCGCCTTCCGGCCAGCTGGCACGGGCATCCCGAACGTCGCCGGCTACGGGGTCTCGACGGCCGCCTACGCGACGCCGTCGCAGGCCGAGTGCGCCTCGCTGTCGATGATCCAGGGCGGCGTGGCCGATGCGGATATCTACGCCGCGATCGACAACGTGAAGCCGGTGGGCACCATCGTATGGACCAGCGTCGTGCAGAACCTGCCAGCGCCGCCGGCGGTCATCCCGGGCATCACCGGTCCGACGGTGATCCTCGACTTCGTGAACCAGCAGTACCAATCGATCTGAGCGCAAGACATGAAGGACTTCTTCCAAAACGTGGCGCCAAAGCTCTCGGACCCGTCGTTCGACTATTTCACCATCATGCGAGTGACACCGTGAATCTGGCCCGGCCGGCGAACAGTATCCGCGTTGGCACTGGCGGCGATGTCGTGGCGGTGTGCGGCGACGGCACGGCGGTGCTGTTCAAGAATTGCTTCTCGGGTGAGGTGCTGCCCATCCGCGCGCTGCGCGTGAACGCGACGGGTACCACCGCCATGGACCTGGTGGCGCTATGAGGCTCGGTCTGGGGATCGGGCCGGGCGGGCGCCGCGCCGGCCGCTACGACGCGAGCGACCTCTCCGCCGGCACGCTTTCGCTGGACTTCCTGGGAGTCAACCAGCCGACCCTTGTGCTGGACTTCCTCATGCAGTCCTACCAGGCGTGGACCGACGATCCGACGTGGCTGTATGGCACCACCGGCGTTTCAAGATCAAGGGATGACGGATGCTCTTCAATCGAAATTTCGGTGACCTCGTCACCTTTGCGCGTGCGTCGAGCGCCTGGACCTACAGCAATGGTGGGGTGCTGGTGCCAGTGGCGGCCGGTGTGCCGCGATTCGAATATGACCCGAGCACGTTGGTGGCGTTGGGGATGCCGATCGAGGAATCGATGGCCAATCTCTGCACCTACTCGGAATTCCCGAACGGTACCAGCGATGCGCCGACGCGCGGTGGTCCGATCACCGCAGCATCGCTGAGCTTGCTTGGATACTTCTCGTCCGGAATTGCCGTTGGCTGGGATGGGACGAACCACGCCTACGCCTACAAAGCTGTGACGCTCAGCGCAAGCACGCAATATACCGTCTCAGTCTTCGTGAAGATGGATGACGGGGCTGCGCCGTCGTTCGGGGCGGCAACTGGTGCGGATGTGTCGAATGACTTCGCCATGGTCCTTGGAAGCTCGACAATCGGGCCGAACAGCTTCACGGTCAAGGCGCTTCGGGATGGCGTCTATCGGGTGTCCGGAACGCTCACGACGCCTGCATCTCCGGGGCCAAACCTCGGCGTTGTCAAGTACTCGACGAATACCCCACGCACATTCAAGGTCACTGGTTATCAGATCAGAGCCGGGGCATACGCAGGCAGCTACGTGCCGACGCAGGGCGCGCAGGCTACGCGCGCTGCCGAGAATGCCACGATCAGCGATCTGTCCAAGATCGGGTTCAATGTTAGCGAGGGCACGGTGTTTGCCGAGTTCATGGTTCCTCGGCTCACGGCGGGCGTAACGGGGGATGTAGGGCAGGGCGTCGTCACGCTAGGCGATTCCGCGCTGAACAACTATTTGGCCGTCGGTGTCGCCCGACAGGCGCAGCCATTCTGTACCGCAAAGGGACGACCAATCCCGGGCAGCTCTCAACGGCCAACGCGCTTACGGTCGGAGCGGCGACGAAGGTGGCATTTGCCTATGGCGCAGGGCAGAACGACGCCATCTGCTTGAACGGAGGAGCCGTGGCAAGCGGCACATCCGGGAGCCCGTCTGGCCTGACGGAAATGCGGCTTGGTCGATTCAGTGGAAATCCCGGCTGGCTAAACGGCTGGTTGCGGAACGTTCGCTACTTCCCGCGCCGTCTCTCGAACACCGAACTGCAGGCCCTGACATCATGACGACCTACTTCGACTACTACTTGCGTGGTCCCGATCGCGACACTACACGCGCGGCGCTGCTGGCCGCCGGTCTCACGGTCGATGTGCCTGGCGAGGACGGTCAGACTCAGCGCATGCCCGCCGAGGGCGTCAACATCTCGACCATCGGCACGATCTACGAGGGCGGCGAGTGGGGGGCGGACGGCACGGTGATCACGGCGCCGACGGCGGTGCCAGGCTGGCACGTCAATCTGCGGTTGGATCGGCCGCTGTCCGTGAGCGAGCAGGGAGCGCTGGACGGCATGTTGATCGAACCACTGCCTGCGACGCCGTATCGGGTGTGGGCGTGATGTGGGAGGTAGGAGTTCCTAGCCCGGCAAGTCATAGTTGGTAGATGATTAGGGCGTACTTGAATGATGGCGCGCCAGTTTGCTGCGGATTCCATGAAGAATCGGTTGGATCTTCACAAACTCCATTTTCTTTCCTTCTTTTAAAGCAATGAACATTCCTGCCAGGCGCCCGCGCATTACTGCGTCAGGCGAAATGTCGCCTGGTTGAAATATTCCGAGGTCAATTAATGCACCCCCGCTTGCTCCTTTTGGTGACACTCCATTGATTTTGTTCCCGTTGTAGTCTCCGACGTGTTTTCCATATGGGAAGTGAAATGCTCTGCGGAGTCAATCTGCAAGTCTTGTATCTTTTCTTTTGAGTTTGGAATTATGTACTGGTAATTCCAGGCGGCGCTAACAATTTCTTTCGCTCTTGGGCTCGCCTCTTTGTTTTTTGAGCATGGATATCCTAGCGCCAAGAAGGCTCTTCCCTCCAAGCTTCCTTGATTCATTGAGACGGAGTTTGCCTCGATAAAATCGACGTCTCCAAGTGAACTGACTTCACTTGTTGAGAGGATCTTGAATGCAAAATCCATATTGTCTTTGGCTCTATTTCCATCCGGTGCCGCTGTGGTGTAAATCTCGCCTTCTATTTTTATGAGCTTGTTCTCGCCCGCGATGTAGAGGGGTGATTTCCCGCTGGTTGTGATGTCGGCTGCGTGGGCGGCGGTTAAGATGATGTGGTGACCATCAATCATCAAAAGTATGCAGGAAGCCATCCCAATTGGGTTGCCCCTCTCTGATAAGCCGTAGACTAACCTCACCGAGCGCAGAAATTTCGCGGCGACCTCTTTGCTTTTTCTCTCGGCATAATCCATCACTGCTTCATTAATAGTCATTATTTTCATTGAAATCTCCTTGTTGGTCGGCTCGTCTTTGATGGCTACGCGGAACTAAAGGCATGGACCAGCGCGTTAATAGTAATTCTGACTAATTATAGGAGCCCGCCACCCGGCGAGCTTTTTTTCGGAGCCCGAATGGACCGCCAGATTGTATATCCGGGGCAGATCCCCCTTGAAACGGATCTGCTGAACACCAACCGTAACACCATGGTGGCGCTCGCCAAGCTGGCGGCAGCCATGCTGGGCTCGGCCACGATCGTAAATGGCCTCGCCTGCGTGCCCACCAGCCCTGCGTCGCTGCAGGTGAGTGTGAGCCCGGGCGAAATGTATGCGCTCGCGGCGCTGGATGCGACGGCCTACTCGTCGCTGGCTGCCGACTCGACACACAACATCCTGAAGCAGGGCATCTCACTGGATGCTGTCACGCTGAGCTGCCCGGCGCCGGCGACGGCCGGCCAGAGCGTCAACTACCTGATCCAGGCAACCTACCTCGACAGCGACTCTGGGCTGGTGGCGCTGCCGTACTACAACGCGAGCAACCCGGCGCAGGCCTGGTCCGGGCCAGGCAATACGGGTGCCCAGCAAGCGACCGTGCGCAAGGGCATTGTCAACATCTCGGTGAAGCCCGGCGTGGCCGCGCCGAGTGGAACGCAGACGACGCCGGCGGCCGACGCCGGCTACACGGGCTTGTGGGTGGTCACGGTGGCCAACGGCCAGAGCACCATCGCCGCGGCGAACATCAGCCAGGCGGCCAACGCGCCGATTCTGCCAACCGATCTGGTGCACGCGATTCAGCAGAGCGCGATGACGGTCGCCGCCGACACCGGCGCGGCCAACGTCTACGCCGTGAGCTACAGCCCGGCCATCACCGCGCTGGCCGATGGCATGGTGCTGTGGTTCAAGGCGAAGACCAGCAACACCGGCGCGTCGACGCTGAACGTCAATGGGCTGGGCGCGGTACCGCTGGTTGGCGGCGCGCACAGCGCGCTGCAGGGCGGCGAGATTATTGCCGCGGGGCGTTGCCAAGTCGTCTACCGGGCAGACATCGCCTCGTGGGTGCTGATCGAATGCACAGGCGGGGCGCTGCAGGTCACGCCGGGGACGCAGAGCAGCCACGCCGTGACAGTGGTGCAGGCGGCCGGCGTTGTTGGCCAGGTGCGCAATCTGAAGATGAACGTTGCTGCGGCGTCCGCGACGGCGACGCTGACGGCGGACGAGATCATCGTCGAGTCGGCACTCGGCGGTGCACGCTACTGCCTAGCCAACTTCAACAAGACGATCAACCTGGCCGCGACGGGGGCCGGTGGGATGGACACGGGATCGCCGCCGGCCAATGGGTACGTGGCGCTCTACGCGATCTACAACCCCGCGACGGGAGGTAGCGCGCTGCTGGCGAGCAATGCTACGGCCGCTGCCGCCCCCAATGTCTACGGGGGTGCCAACATGCCCGCCGGATACACGGCATCGGCGCTGGTATCCGTTTGGCCGACGAACGCGGGCGGACAGTTCGCAGCCGCTGCACAGATAGATCGCAGCGTGTATTTCGCGCCGATCCAGGTGCTCAGCACGACTGCGACCGTGTCGACGCCTGCCGCGCTGAACATTGCCGCGGCAGTCCCTGCGAATGCACGTACTTGGACGGCTACTGGAACGACTTCCAATGTGACTGCTGGGGTCGGTTCATTCCTTACTGTCGCTGCCAATACCGGACAAGTTGGGCAACGTTTCATCAGTCAGACATCGCCGGCAAACGGCGCCGGAATTAACGTGTCACTTAGCGACGTGCTCATTCAGACTCCGCAGACCACCTATTACACCAATACTGGAAGCGGTGCGATTGGCGCGGTCAACATCACGCAGTACACCTTCTGATTATGAGCACATCAAATGAGACCGCGGCCATATCTGCCGCAGATGGGGCGGCTATGCTCAAAGTCCAGTTCTCCGACAGCACTCAGTTGACGATCGTGTCTTACTTCGCGTCCCCGCAAGCCGATTCGGTGTTCGCCAACCTGGGCGAGATCGATGCGAGCGACGCGCGGTGGGCCGCATTCTACGAGTCGCTGCCAGAGTTGGCGCGGTCTGGGATGCCGGTGCCGACCAAGTAGCCCGGCTGATTCGAACGACACAAGCCGCCTCCAAGCGGTCTTCTCATGCCCGCCTCGCGCGGGCTTTTTCATTTCCGGGGGTCAAATGTCCGAACCAATCAGCGGCACCGTCGCAACCGGCGCAGCTGTCAGCGCCACCGCCAAACTCTTCGGCCTTCAGATCGGCGCCGGCGCCGTCGCGGCCGCGCTGGGCTTCATGGTGCTCTGGCCGAAGACAAAGCGGGAAGGGTTCGCCCGGCTCGTCTCGTCCGTCCTGGCGTCGATCGTCTTCGGCCCGGCGCTGGTGGCCTACGTCAACGCCAAGGTGCCGGATCTGTTCACGTCGGCGCGTGCCATGGGCACGACCTTCGGCCTCCCGCCGGAATTCGGCGTGCTCTATGCCGGCGCGCCGTTCCTGGTCATCGCCGGCCTGCCGGCCTGGTGGGTGATCGGCGCCGTCGTGCGGTGGTTCGAGAAGCGCCGGGGCAAGGACATCGCCGAGCTGGTGGCCGATGCCAAGGAAGCGGTGGCAGGAGAGAGCCATGCCGGGTGACATGGATACCCCGAACATCCGGCCCTTCCTGGACATGATTGCCGTCGCCGAGCTTGGCCGGGCACTCATCGCCAAGTCGGATAATGGCTACAACGTCCTTGTGGGTAGCACACCGGCTGCGCCGAAGCTGTTTCGCAGTTATGCCGACCATCCGCGGCAACTGGTGCTGATCCGAGCGGGTCTGTCTTCGACGGCGGCCGGCCGCTACCAGGTTCTCGCGCGCTGGTATGACATCTACAGGCGCCAGTTGGGACTGACGGACTTCGGCCCGGTGGCGCAGGACCGTATTGCGGTACAGCAGATCCGCGAACGCTTGGCGCTGCAGTTGATCACTGCGGGTCGCTTCGACGAGGCAGTGTCCCGCGTGCGCAACATATGGGCAAGCCTGCCGGGCGCCGGCTACGGGCAGAACGAACATTCGCTCGACTACTTGCGCGGTATCTACCTGCAGGCGGGTGGGGTGCTCGCATGACGGCCCTCTCCAACGTCCTGCGCGAGCTTGCGCCCGGAGTGCTGTCCTTCTGGTGCCCGGGTTGCGGCGTCTCGCATTCGATCCAGTACGGCGCCGGGCCGGGGCCGCGGTGGGGTTGGAACGGCCACGCCGAGCGGCCGACCTTTACGCCGAGCGTGCTGGTGCGCACTGGCCGCGCGGTCGACCCGGCCTTTGTGCCGATGGACGGCGATCCGCCGGAGGTCTGCCACACGTTCGTGACGGACGGGCAGATCCAGTACCTGGGTGACTGCACGCATGCGCTGGCCGGCCAGACAGTGCCGATGGTCGCCTTCCCAGACAGGTGGGGCTGAGGCCTCTCCCATCTGCCCCCTCCACACCCCAGGCCCCGCCGCGCGCGGGGCTTTCTTCATCCTGGACCCCTATGGCTGATCGCTTGGATTTCCTGATTGACCAGGGCGCCGATTGGAACGTCCAGCTGGTTCTGCAGAACGACGACAGAACACCGCTGGACCTGACCGGCTGCCATGTCTACCTCAAGTGCCGTGCGTACCAGTCAAGCCGGGCAACCCTGATTGACCTGTCCACGAGGACCGGAGTGATGGTGCTCGATGGCCCCTTGGGCCAACTGAATTGGGCCGTGCCCGGTGCAAAGACTGCGCTCTACGTGCCTCAAGGGTACGCATTGCCTCAATCGGGTGTGTTCCCGTTCGGCGTCTATGACCTGTTCATCGAGGCGGTCGACGGCGGCCTCACCAAGTACCTCGAGGGCCAGATCTTCCTGGCGCCCAGCGTAACCCCTTCACCTTGATCTTCCGGAGCATTCATGACCGTGATCCTGGCAAGCACGCCTGGCCTACAAGGGCCGCCCGGTGCAGGCATCAAGCCGCGTGGCGCCTGGTCGACGACCGCGACATATGCGGTTAACGACTGTGTGACCTACAACGGATCGGCGTACATCGCCTTGATGCCGAGCGTCGGCGCCCAGCCGGACATCACGCCGCTGCAGTGGAGTCTGTTCGTCGCGGCCGGCGAACTCAGCCCGGCCGACGTGGAAGCAGTCGCCGCGGCGCAGGCAGCTGCCGCAATCGTCACGGCGTCGATGTCGTTCGCCGGGCAGAAGGTTGGCATCGTTGGCGTCGGAGACAGCATCTCGGCGATCGCCTACTCGGGCCTGACGAACTGGCTGCGCGATCTGTGCTACCTGAGCGGGCAGACGTACCGCTACCGCTACGGTGCCGACTTCGCTGTGTCCGGCTCGACTGCGGAACAAGCGCTGGCGTCGCAACTGCCGCAGGTGCTGGCGATGAATCCGCTGCCCAAGTCGTGCGTCATCGCATGCGGCTCGAACAACTACAACTCGTCGGCGGAGATTGCGAGCGGCTTCGCCGCCGTGACGACGATGATCCGGCAGCTGATCGCTGCCGGCATCCAGCCGATCTTGTGGACCATTCCGCCGCGCGGCAACGTGCCGGGCAGCCAGACTGGCATCAACGCCTGGAACGCGCTCGTCTACCAGATGCAGGCGCAGTACGGCTTCCCGCTGGTCGACTGCAATGCGGCTTTCCAAGATCCGAACAACCCGGCATTCCTGAAGGCGGCATACACCTTCGACGGGACGCACCCGACCGTGCTCGGCAGCGGCGCGCTGGCGGCCTATGTCCTGGCCGACCCGAAGTTCAACGCCGCGGCAAAGAAGGACACGCCGCCCTGGCTGGTCACCTACAACTCGGACCCGGCTAATCTGCTGCAAAACGGCCTGTTCAACTCGGGAAGTGGCAGCACGTCGGTGGCCGATGGCGTGCAGTTGGCCAGCGGCGTGACGGGCCTGCTTGTCAACGATGGCCAGTGCCTGGGCAATTGGCAACGCTTCACGCGCCCGGCGAACGCCGGGGCGGTCGGCGCGTCGTCGCTGGCGTTCGGCGGCGTCGTGGCCGGCAGTGTGATCGAGGTGAGCTGCCGCCTGCGCGCGAGCACGCCGGCGGTGACCTGGGGCACGGCGGACGCCATCACGGGGCCGTTCGGCCAGATGCTGGGTGTGGCGTGGCAGAACGCCAGTTGGAGCCAGACCATCAGCACGGCCTACCTGCGCCAGACGAATACCGGCGCGTCCGAGAGCGGGATCATCTGCGAGCGCCTGCTCGTGCCGGCTGGCGCCGCCAACGTGTCGGTCCTGATCGGCGCCTCGAGCGCGGGCGGCAACACGCAGCCGATCTCGGTGGACATCGCCCAGTTGGCATTCCGGGTGATCTCGCCGCCCGCAGTCTGACCTGCACCACCTGCACCCCAAGCCCCGCCGCGCGCGGGGCTTTTGCTTTTCTGGAGGCCCTCATGGCCGTCACCGACACCCACGAAGAGAAAGAGACCCTGGCGGTCGACGTGCTGCTGCCCGGGCACGAGCCACGTGCCACCACGGCGCTGTTCGAACGCACGAAGAAGCAGCTGATCGCTCGCGAGGGCGGCCGCTGCTACGTCTGCGGCGCCACAGCGCAGGAGAGCGGCCAGCCGCTGGAGGCCCATCACCACCCGATCGAGCGGTCGCTCGCCAACATGATCGACTGGCCGGCGGTGCAGGCCGCCGCGCGCGCCGGCGCGCTCGGGCCGCACGCCGCGGCGTTCGACTGGGCCGCCTTCGACCCGGCCGACCCGTACACCTTCGTCGACGACATGACGGTGAACGGGCTGCTGCTCTGCCGCCAGCATCACACCGGCAAAGACGCGGGCATCCACGCGCTGCCGTTCCCCCTGTGGCTGGCGCAGAAGTTCGGCCGCGAGGGCTATCAGTTCACACCGGGGGAGGTGATCCACCATGCGACGTAGCCGCGTGGCGGCCGCCGGCGCGAATTGCGAAGTTGCGAAATATCGCAATTTTGCGGTCCTTGCGGCACTTCTGCTGCTGCCCGGCTGCGCGGCGGTCGAGCACGTCCAGGTCGTGCCGCTGTTCGACCAGAACCTGCACGTCACCGGCTGCTGCCGCGCCTTCGTCGAGATCCCGCCTTCCACCCAGATCACCGCCACCTTCGACCGCGCCGGCCGCCTCATGGTCGGTGCCAGCTGGATTTTCTGAGCAGTCCCATCCCGCCGCACCCGCGGCATCTACCCGTAAGAGGAACGTCACATGAAGAAGCTGATGCTGCTGTGTGCGGCAGGAATCGTCGCGCTCGTCTCCCTGGCCGGCTGTGCCGGCGCGCCCCAGGCCGCCGCCACCTTCCCGGCCCAGGTCGTCAAGGCCTGCGCGGTCGTGCAGCCGACCCTGCAGTCGGTCCAGGCCATGACGGTCGACGACCCGGCCAAGCAGGTCATCCTGGCGCAACTGGTGAAGGACAACGGCGCCGTGTGTGCCGCCGGCGCGTCGGTGGACGCCTCGAGCGTGCAATCGCTGGTGAACACGTCGGTGCCGGCCGCCATCCAGGTGGTGGGCCTGCTGCCGCTCGACCCGGCCGCCCGCAGCGGCGTGCAGATCGGGCTGATGGCGTTCCAGGTGGCGCTGGCTGCCGCGCTCGCGCAGTACGCCGCGCCGGCGGCGAGTTCGACGCCGGCGCCGGCCAGCGCGCCGGCCGCGGCTGCCGGGTCGACATCGTGAGCCAATTCCTGACCAAGCTGGTCATGGAGAACGCCACGGGCCAGGACGACGGCCTGTGGCGCCTGGTCGAGCCTCTGGTCTACCAGTCGGACGTGGCCGGGCAGACCTTCGAGGTGCCGCCCGGGTTCGGAACCGACCTGGCGTCGGTGCCGCGGCTGCCGGTGGTCTACCTGCTGGCCGGCGGCACGTCCAACGAGGCGGCCGTGGTGCACGACTTCCTCTACACCAAGCACCCCGTGCCGCGCGCGGTGGCGGATGCCGTACTGCGCGAGGCCTCGGCGGTCACCGGCGTGCCGGCGTGGCGCCGGTGGCTGATGTTCTGGGGCGTGCGGTTTGGCGGTGTGTCCCATTGGGACGCAGATCCAGCTTCGAATTGACAACAAGCCGCTGTTCAGTCGCACCGGTCGGCGCGTGGGAATCCGTGCCGAGTTTGCTGGCATTGCCCGCTCGCAGGGCAAGCCTGTGAGCGGGCCGTTAGGATGCCCGACGTAGAGCAAGGGGCCCTAGAAGCTGCCATGAATCCCGATTGTGATCCCGATGTCAACACCGGCGGGATGCACGGCGCCCGCGACCGGAAGCGCGGCAGTGAATAGCCCGGGAAGAAGCGTAGAAGTTGGACCCATACCAGGGCTGCACCAGTCCATCTGAATGCTGGCACCCTTGACGCATCGCTCCCAACCGAGAATAGGTGAATTCGCTTGAGCAGGCCTTGCACTGCTGACCTTCCCAATCGCGTCCGCAAGAGCGTTCGCCACCGCTTGGCCAATGGCGGCAGTTGCCAACTGCGCAAATATGCGCGCGGCTTCTTCAGGTGATTCTGCGGCTGAAATCCTCGTAGATACTGTATCGATCAGTTGAGCCGTGAGCATGTCGCCTCCCGAAGGGTGGAATTATGTTGCCGGCGAGCGTTACCGGCGAGGCGAGTATAGGAAGCGGCTTTCCTGGATGGTATGCAACGGTAGGAGTAGCTCAATTGAACCATTGAAGAGCATTCGCCTACCGTCTATGGGTGACCCGATGCCGGTATGAACGTTGCACAGTGAAGGCTTGGCGAGTGCGCTACCAGGCACCGAACGACGCGGATTTTCCTATGTGCACCAATACGCAGCCCACGACATGAGCGGCAAGATCGAGGCTGTGCCGATTGAGGCCAAATTGAGGGAAGTCGTGCATACTTGTGCTGTGTATTGCCGGATCATTCGACTGGAGGCGATGTGGGAAAAGTCCATCTTAGGTGCACAGTAATTCCGGCCGCGGCAATGACCGGATTGTCCCTTGAGCACAAGTATAGCCTTAATCTTCTGGGGCATATATTCAACGAAATATTGGCTCTGAGTAAGTGTGCTGCGGCATCTCACCTGCAGCCAGGCGAGAAGCTGAATGCACTGAGCGACCCGGAGAAGAGCGGATTTCTGTTGAATATGATGATGTTTGTGAGGATGTTGGCTGGAAAGATATATGAGGCGCAGTTGAAGATAAATTCTCCGCTTGTTAAGGATTTTCTTTTGAAAAGATGCTTTCCAAACATGGAGGAGAGGGAAAAGGATCGTCTTAAGGAGTTCAATCGGGAGGTCACAAAGTGTCGCTGGCTCGCTGCGGCTAGAAATGGGCACGCTATGCACTATCCAACCTTTGACTATTGGAGAGATTCGCTCGAGAAGTTCGAGGAGAGTGAGATCGCGTTTAGGTATTATTTTGGGCGGAAAATAGGCGATGTTCTATATGAGACGGCAGATCTTGTTGCTGGGAATGCGTTCGTGTTGGAGGCTGATGGGAGCGATTGGCGGGCAGGGGTCTCAACGGCGATCGTTGATTTGGAGCGAATCTCCGGTATTGTTGCGGAATTTATTGTGACGTGTGTGCAGGGATTTGAAAGGGGGGTTCAAGATCCTCGTGTGGAGTATAAGCGGCGGGTGAAAAGGAAGGATGTAAAGCGGATTGATGTGCCGCATATTGAAGATTTGATGATTCCGTTTTTCTTGGACACAAAAACGAAAGCTTAGGTACTTACATTAGGAAATCATCAGAAGATGGTCGCAGGTTCTGTTGCCATCCTGTTCGAGAATGGGAGCACCATAAACGACCGCGCCACCTCCGGATCCCGACACATCAGCCAGTCATCCCACTGTCCGCGCGGTACGATCACGATGCCGCGCTTCTCCTTCCCCGGCGCGTGCATGCGCTTCATCACCGGGTGGTGGTCGGCGTTCACCGTCAGCATGGTGAAGGTGAAGGCCCCGTCCGGCCAATCCCTCCAAAGTCCGGCTACCCCGAACGCCGGTTCGTCCTTCATCCAGATCCGGTACCGCACCGACTTGGGCCCGTGCTCGTAGTTGGGCTCGTAGAAGGCAGTCATCGGCACCAGGCAGACCTGGCCCTTCTTCCACGGCCCGGAGAAAGACGCCTTCGAGCCGACCGTCTCGGCCCGGGCGTTCATCGTGTCGTAATCCTTGAGCTTCGGCGGCGCGCCGGTGCGCTCTTCCTGTTCGGCGTTGCGCCGCTTGATCTCGGCGCGGGGGATCATACCGAAGCCGGCCAGCACGCAGTCGCGGCGGCCGGCCTGGTCGGCGCGCACGATCGGCGCCGGGTAGTCGCGCCAGGTCTCGGGCTTCCAGACCGACGCCGGCGGCTCGACGCCGAAGACGTCGCGCAGCAGCTGGGCCTGCACTGGGGCGTAGTTCGTGCACATCGGCGAATCCTCCCGATCGTTGGCGCAGCGTCTGGGCCGCGCATGCAAGTCTACCCGCCGCGGAGGCGTCGGGCCTCCCGCTCGGCCGCGCGCCTGGCTTCGCCGGCGGAAAGCGCCCGCTCTGGCTGCGGCCCGAAGTCGGAGGCCGGGCCAGGGTAATCGATCCTGCCCGCCTGGACGCAGGCTTCCCGGTTGAGGGCGGTCCGCAGGGCATGCCGGTAGGGCGCGATCGCCGTTTCGAGTGGGATCTCGGCCACCAGGAGCTGGTCGAGTTGGGTCGGCGACAGCATGTCGACCACGTCCTGGGCGCGCTGGGCGAGTGTCTGCAGCCGGGCGATCTCCCACAGCAGACGCTTGACCTCGGGGGTAGGGCAGCGCTCGTAGAGCGCGCGCAGTTCATCCCTGGTCAGCGCCGGCGGGAAACCGCGCGACCGGCCGCTACGCGTGGTCGGCATCGGCGTGCGCCGTGTCCGGGGTGACCGGCTCGGCCCGGTAGGCCATCCAATAGTGGTAGTAGCTCTTGTGGTGGCGGGAGAGCTTCCGCTCGAAGAAGATCCGGACGGTACCGAAGTTGCCGGCCTCGATGACCACCTCGGCATGCGTGCGGTTGTCACTGTCGGCGGGGCCGAGCGTCTGCCGCGCCACGTGCACGTAGTCGCCTGGGATGTACGCCAGGACGCCGTTTGCCGGATTGATGCTGGGCCCGCGCGAGTCGCTGTCGGACTTGTCGACCGGGCGGAGCTTGGGATTGCCCATGATGCGTCACCTGCTGAATACTGTATGGATATACAGTATAGCGAGGATACCCCGTCGGGTAGACTGTCGCCGGTAAACAACGATGGGCACGCCCAGAAAGTGCCTGCGTACCCTCTTCGTGGCATCGCTATTTTTTAGGGGCACGCTTAGGGGCATTGATGAATCTAGTTTTGATGAATCATCAATGAAATTAAATAGTTACGTCTGCTTTGTGATGCCCGCTCTGGGCACCACGTCATTGGCCGCTGCAGTCCGCAGTGGTTCACCATCCCAAGTAAATCAAGGATTTAGGCGCATTTTGCGTCCGTCGGTGTTCGTCCGCGAGTGTCGGACCGCGCACAAGATCAATGGCGTCAAAGTGACAAGCCTTCCGCTGCGATCTCACCCACCCTCCACAGCAAGACGCCCGAAGATATCCCACAGAGGCTCCGGCTCGTGGATCAGGTGCCCCTGCGCGTAGTCGACGCCCAGCGTGCGCAAGCGCTCCAGTACCTGCGGCTTGTCGACGAACTCTGCCACGGTCCTGACATCGATCGCGCGTGCCACATCCACGAAGCACTGCACCGCGACCTCGTCCAGCCGGTCTTCGCCGATGTTGCGGATGAACTGGCCGTCGATCTTCAGGCAGTCGATCTTCAATGACTTGAGGTAGCCGAACGATGAGGTGCCGGAGCCGAAATCGTCGAGGGCGACGCCGCATCCCCGTTGCCGCACCTGGTCGATGAAGGCGGTGGCATCGGCCAGGTTGGTAATGGCGGCGGTCTCGGTGATCTCGAAGCAGAGGCGCCGGCTGATCTGCGGGCCGGCACTGTCGAGCTGTTCCAGGGCCTCGCGGTGGAAGGCGCGGTCGCCGATCGACTGCCCGGAGAGGTTCACGTGGAGAATGCTGCGCGGCGCTGCGTGCGCGAACGTCGCGAGTGCTTCGATGGCGAGCCGCAGCACGCGGCGGTCGATGCGGCAGGCGATCTGGAAGCGCTCGGCCGCCGGCAGGAAGGCGCCCGGCAGCACGATGGCGCCGTCGCGTTCGATCAACCTGACCAGGACTTCGATCTGCGTTGTCCTGGCTTGGGCCTGCAGGTCGTCGTCGATCGGGACGATGCGCTGTCCGTAAAGCACCAGCCGGCGGTCGTCCAGTGCGTGTTCGAGCCGCGCCGCCCATTGCATGTCGCCGCGGCGAGCGTGCAGCGCTTTGTCCGAATCGAGCCAGACGTGGACCCGGTTGCGCCCGGCTTCCTTGGCGGCATAGCAGCTGGCATCCGCGGCCTGCAGGACGGTGGCCAGGTCGTACGAATCGCGATCGATCGGCACCAGCCCTATGCTGGCGCCGATACGAAAGCGCCGTTCCTCGTGCAGGAAGCGGAAAGTGTCCATGCTGGCGCAGAGGCGATCCGCCATTTCCCGCGCATGGGCCAGCGGGCAGTTCTCCAGCAGGATGCCGAATTCGTCGCCGCCCAGCCTGGCGACCGTGTCGCCGGGCCGGGCCTGCGCCTGGAAGATGCGGCCTACCTGCTGCAGCAATTGGTCGCCGACGCGATGGCCGCAGGCATCGTTGACCAGCTTGAACTGATCCAGGTCGATGTACAGCAGGGCATGCTCGCTGCGGTCCCTGGATGCCCTGTCGATCCGTTGCTGGACGGTCGACTCGAACTCGCTGCGATTCAGCAGCCCGGTCAGCGGGTCGTGCGTGGCTCGGTAGGCAATCTCTTCGCTCAGCCGGCGTTGTTCGGCCACGTCGCGGAATACCAGGACGTTGCCGATCGCTTCGCCGGCCTGGTTGCGAACGGGAGCCTCGGAATGCTCGACGCCGCGCTCCACGCCATGGCGCGCTATCAGGACGCTCTGGCGGGGAGGGTCGCCGCGCGCGCGCTCGCGCCAGCTTGGCGACGCCATCTCCTGAGCGCTTGCCAGGCTGGGGGCGGGCGCGATGTGGAAGACGTCGGCCAGGCGCAGCCCGACGGCTTCCGCCAGCCGCCAGCCGGTGATGCGTTCGGCGACCGGATTCAGCCACGTGACCCGTTCTGCATTGTCCGTGGTGATCACGGCGTCTCCGACGGCATCCAGCGCGACACGCAGCAGCACATGCTGCCGCGCCAGTTCGTCGTACAGGCGATGCCATTCCCGATGCCATGCGTCGCGCGGCGAGGAGCGGGCAGGCGCATCGGGTCGAGAGTTCTTCATTGGCATGGGGCGGGCGGCGGCCGCCCGCCGCCCGCCCGCGCGAAGACGTCAGTCGAACAGTCGGTTCAGTCTGCGACGCGTCGGCCATTTGCCGAATGCCACGACAAAGAGGCAGAGCATCGGGCCGAAGAAAGGAATGATCAGGAAGGAATAGAGCCAGATCCTCATATGTGCCCGGCGCATGATCCTGTAGACGGGATAGGAGAACGCAAGGAACAGGCCGAGCAGAAAGCAAGCGATTGCCAACATGGTCGCTCCGGTTTTACATGACAGTGGCAGACGCCGGCTCGCGGCACCAGTTCGCAAGCAGTTCGCCGAAGCTGCTGAGCTGGCTATCCGATGACATCCCGACAGGCCCGGCCAGGGGCGGGCACAGTACCCAGCGTGTCTGCGCATCCTGGTAGACGATCAGCTTGACCGTCAGGTCGGCGGGCTGCAGCACCTCGACCGCTGGCCTGAGCGGTGCCAGCCCGAAGGCATCGATGTACTGGCTCGAGTAGGTCTTGTTGATGCAGACGACGACGCGCGGTGCCCAGTTCCTGGTGATGGCCTTGAGAAAGGCGAAGCGACCGCCGAAATGGCAGACGTCGATGAACTGCGCCTTGTGCACCAGCAAGGGATCGTGGCCATAGGCGTCGCGCCAGGAGATATCCATGCGCGGTCGCAGCGGCAACGGATACAGATTGATCTTGAACTCGTTCCCCTCCGGGCGATACAGCGAAGCCCGGAAGTAGTCCTCCCATTCCCGCGGCCCGGCATGCCGTCCCTGCAGCGCGCTGACGCAGGCAGTCATGACCTTTGCGATGCGCTGATGCCCGAGCCATTTCCCCATCTGCGCGCCATGGCTTTTCCTGAAACTGTCATTCCAGGACGGGGGAGCGAATGCCGGCTCGAGGGGCCGCTGCAGGCCGGGCATGGCAGGATGCGGGGCCACGTCGCAAAACCAGATCTTGCTGCGTGGATTGCCACCCTCCATTCCCACATAGGAGGCGAAGTATTTCTCGAGATCCTGTCCCCCGGTTTGCGTCGTGCCCATCATGATGTGACCCTGCATCGATGTAATTGTTGACTCCATTTGCCTTCGAAAGAACCTGGCCAGTGCGCGCCGCGCTTGCCATGGCGCCCAACCCGCCGGCGTACTGGCCGATGGTGGATCGATACGCGCAGCTGAGTGGCCGTGTTGATTGCTTTCCTCCCGATGGCGCAGGCCGGCTGGCGGACCGATGGCGATCCTGGCGGAAGCTTCTGCTGGTGAGCCGGGTCGGTACGCATGTCAGATTGCCGTGAGCGCCTTGCCGGTGACGGCGTCGGCACTGCGGGCAGGGAGGGCCGCGCGGCCACGCGCCGCTAGCCATTTCTACGAGTTTACTTTGTATCATTTTGGTGTTTCGTTTTGATGCTTTTTGGACCCGACCAACGGGGGGATGAATGCGACTCACTATCAACAGTGACTCGCATTTGGAGTAACTTTGAGCGTATTCGGCCGAACTGCGCTGCAAGTCGAGCATTTCTGGCGCGAAGGGCATGGTCGGAAGAGGAATTGCGATCCCCATCTGAGGCCCCGTGCATCGATTTTCGGGTGCGTCAGCTCGTGTCCTGATTCGGGATCGAGAAAAAATGAAACTACCCGTCAGCCGGATTCGTCCAGTCCGGTGCCGCGACGGGCGTCGGCCATCTGTGAGTCCGCCTGTCGCTCAGATGGCTCGACGGCTCGGCGCGGGCCCTGCCGCGCGATGCAGCCGGCTGCGCGGTTCCTGGGCGCTCGCGATGTCTGCAGGGACTTGCGCATCTCCATGGTCAAGGGATGCGTGGTATCGCTGGTGGCGCGTCGCGGCGAGCCGAAGCGAGTCGCCGACGGCGGGGCCCGGCGCTGCACCAAGCGGGTCGATGTGCCGGGGCAAGGGGGGCATGCGCCGCTGGCGCACGGATGCGAGCTGTGGTCGGACGGGAATCAGGGGTGTCAATGGACGCAATGGATGCAACAGAGTCAACAAGAAGATCAATGAAAAGCCTGCAGGAATTCAGTTCCAGCCAACCGGCTTGCGGCGGAGAAGCCATGGTGAAGATCAACAAGCTGTTGAGGGCGGTGTATGACCTGACGGCACAGGAGGCGAAAGACAAGCTGGCCATCATCGCCGCCAGTGTCGACGGCCTTGCCCATTGCGTGAGCGCCGGCGCGGTTCATTCGCGCGATGGCACGAGTCATGCCATTCAATGGTGCGTGAGTGCGCTGGAAACCTGGCGGGATATGGTGGGCGCCGACTACCTCACGCTTGCACAGGTTCCCGCGCAAACGTTCATGCAAGGCCTTGCGGAAGAAATTGCCAGGTTCCTCTCCATGGAGGTCCGGTTGCGCTCCAGCCTGGAGTCCGGCGATGCGGCGATTGCCATCAACGGGCAGCGATTCCGCCTGGTCATGATCCATCTGTCCTGGCTGCTCCGGCGTTGGCTCCCATGCTCGGAAATCGTGATGCACATCTCCGACGCCGAATCCCCGCCGACGCCGGGGCACCTGTGCGCCGGCACGGGCAGCCGGCGCTCGCTGGAGATCGAGGTCTTCGCGCGCTCCAATGCCATCATCGCCTGGCATCTGGTGCCGGAGCGGCTGAGACACCTGGCCGGATCGCGGGCCTACGCGAACAGGCTGGACGTGGGCCTCAGGGAGGTCGGTGATGCCATCGCCGGGTGCGGAGGAATTGTCCAGCTGAGAGGCGCGGAGAACGGGGCATTCCGCATGTCGATCCTGCTGCCGGCGATGGAGTAGGCGCCAGAGGAAGCCAGCATGGCGATGTACGGCGCTGCCGGCGAGCCGGGCCCCCCGCTACGCGGCGCGCGGGGCATCGGCCCCGGAGGGGATATCCCGTCAGCGGTGCACGGGCAACAGGCCGGAAAGGATCTCGCGGCGGTCGTGTGCGGCCAGCACGATATCGGGCATCGTGGAAAGCAGCTCAGAGCGGGTGCCGACACCGAGACGGCGGAAGATCTCCGAGACATGCTCCTTGACCGTGTTGTCACGCAGGCCCAGGCGCGCCGCGATCTCCTTGTTGGGCAATCCTTCGAGCAGGAATGAGAGAACGCTGCCCTGACGGACGGTCAGGCCCAGCTGCCGCGGGGTGATGGCGCGATGCGCCACTGCGCCTTTCGCATCCCCTTCACCGTGGGCGTGGTGCATGGGGGGAGACAAGCTCACCAGGAATTTCCTCATGGCCGGGGAATTCAGTTCGCGGATGATCCGCGTCCTGCTGCGGATGCCGAGCCGGGTCATGATGACCTTGACGTGATCCTTGACCGTGTATTCGGCCAGGTTCAGTTCGGCGGCAATGAGCCGGTTGGATCGGCCCAGAAGCATCAGGTACAGCACCGAGCGGTGCCGGCTGGAGAGCCTGCACAAACGAAGGTGGAGGTCATCGGTCGCGGGCCCGCCGGGGCCGCCATCCGGACTGCCTGCCTGCATGTCCTGGCCGCACAATGGGGGCGCTGGAGCGGCAAGGCCTTCGGATCCGGGGGCGGCCTCGTGCCTTGCGGAGTGACTCGGGTCATGCGGAGGTTTTGGCATGTCGGTGGATCCTTGGCGGACGAAACTCACGCGCGATATCGGGCGGCAGGGGAAGCGCGCTCCGGACGACGGTCCAAGCGTGGCGGATGGTGTGCGTGCCGGAGTCCGCTGCGGCGGTGCGTGGCGCGGTGCGAACGGCTGTCGGCTGGTCCGCGACGAGCGGGCTTCTGCGGCCAGCGCAGCTTGCGTTGCGGGAGGAAAAAGATCCCACCCTCGCACTTGGGGTGCAAGGGTGGGGCAGGAGCGGAATGTCAATGGGGAATCCCATGGCATCCCTGCAAACGAGATTCAATTTTATCCTTTTAAGATTTCTTATATACACTTGTTGGCTACCCCTGACGAAGGGGCTGCTGCCTGAGCGGTGCCCCCCCCGGGGGAAACTGGCGCGGAGCGGAAGCGGATCTCTTTCGCGTGCGCCGGAGACTTCCGCAGGGCCTGCGCAAGCGCCGCGAGCGGGGGTGGCCGGGCGCGCTCCTCGCTCCTTTAGCGGAGCCGGTAGTTGACGCCAATGGTGAAGCTGTTATTGACCCAGCGGCTGCCCCCTGCCCGGTCGGTGTCGCCGGTCCATTCCGAGAACACGCTGACGTTCCGGGTGGCCATGTACTCCACACCGGCACCATAGTGGATGCGGTACGACGGAGAGGTCCCGGTGACCCCCACCCGGCCATAGGGCATGAAGCTGCCGATCGGATAGCCGAGCTTCGCGTCGATCCCGATGTCCTTGTTGGTGGCCGAGCCGAAATGCAGGTCGGCAAAGATCTCGGCGCCGATCACGGCCGGGCCGACGCCGAAGCCGTAGCCGGCGACGAAACCGGGGAAGATGGTCGTATGCGAGGATCGGTTGGTCGCGCCGGAAACGCTGGAGATGTTGGCGCCGACCTTGGTGCCGATATAAGGGCCGGTGAAGGCCTCGATATTTCCCGGGTTGTCCGACTGGGCGGCAGCGTGGCCGCAGAGGGCGAGGGCCGCGAAGGTGAGAGCGATCTTGCCGATATTCATGAGTGACTTTGATTCTCTGGCAGAGGGATGGTTAATGGTTATCGGAGCAGGCGCGTCGCGGAGAATGCGCTGCCCTGTGGCACTGGCTGGATTGCGGCGCCGGATCGGCGCGGGTGCGGCTTTTGTACGGTGTGCCGCAAGGGCGTTCCCGCATTGGGCGCGCATCCGTATCGGGACGCGCGTAAGTGCCCGGTTGCTGTGGCCTGAGATCGGCTTGCCCCGATGCCGGCGCACTCCGTGCGCCAGCTGAATAGCGGCAGTGGCTGCCGGCTGCGCGCGTGACCGGGAAGAGATCCCGGCTATTCCGGCTATTCCGGCTATTCCAATCGGCGCACCTGGCTCTTGAATCTCGGCCAGTGACAGAGAGCGGCAAACCAGATGGCAATAAATGGCCCGAATAGCGGGAAGAGCAGGATCAACTGGCTCAAGGCGGAAAATCCCGCTCGCCGCAGCAGAAACGAGGTGGGAATGGCCCAGGCAATGTGAATGATCAATAGCGATAACGGCGGTACTAGGCCTTGCATGATCTCGGGGACATCGTTGATGGATTGGCGAGGGCGTTGGCGGCAGGCTGCGCTTCAGGCAATGGGAGGCCATGGGCCCGGGATGGATTCGTCGCTCTCGAAGTGGTTTTCATTTTATCAATTTGAAATTCGTATTTTGCACGTTTACATCCCCCCTGCTCGCGGGGAAGCGGGATCGGAGCAAGGGACTGGACGAGTCTGCGCGGCAGTGGCGAAAGACGCATGGACGGGTTCACCCGGCGGCACGCTGGATGTAGTGGTGAGGCGAGCGGAGCCGCCATCGATCGTGGCCGTGCCAGCGCTGGGAGTTGTCAATCCCGACGGCGCGCGCGGCGGCCAAGAGGATGACGCACGGATGGCAAAGGATCGTTTGCGCATGCTGGAGATGGGGGTTTCAACAGGCGCAAGCGATCGACGGAAAAGAATGGCGCTGCGATGGTTCAGATAAACATGGCACCCCCCGTCCCTTGCGTTTGCAAAGGTTTGATTTTCAAGCGGACTTTTAATCCCTTTGGGTGAAGGAAAGTGCAGGAATAGCTGATAGACTACGCATCAAGATATGCTTTCACGGAGGGAGAAAGCATCCCTGTCTCTTATTTGCCGACCCTGGGGAACTGGTCTTTGCGGTTTGCGGTGCCCGTCCGGTTGATGCCGTCCGTGCAGGCCGGATATGCTGCGCAGGCCACGCGCCAGGAAGCCGGAGCGGCGTGGTTGAGGCCTAGAACGATGGCGGTGCGCTGGCAAAGCGCGAGCGGGGCGACGCTCGACAGACCGACCCGGATTTCAAGGTTCCTGGCGGGATAAGAGGGAATTAATCTTCAGATAAAAATATCTGATCATAATGATATGAGCAAGAATTTTGAATTCTACTCAACCCAAGAAGCCGCGGAACGGCTCGGGGTTTCTCGTCGGACGGTGCAGATGTGGGTTGAGACCGGCAAGTTGCCGGCATGGAAGACCGATGGCGGCCACCGCCGGATTCCGAAGGAAGCCGTCGATACCCTGGTTCTCCAGCAGCAGCGGGTGCAGGATGGCAGTTTGCTGCGTTCCAGGCGTCTCATGATCATCGAAAGCGATCCCTATTTGAGGGATCTCTATGCGAGTGGAATCAGGACGAGATTCCCGGACCTGAAAATCGAATCAGTGGGGAACGGGATCGAAGGCCTGATCGCGATAGGCCGGTGTGAGCCTGATATTCTTATTCTGGATCTTGTGATGCCGGGAGTCGATGGCTTTCGCCTGTTGCATACGCTCAAGACAAATGAAATCTACGAGAAAATCGCGATAATCATCGTCACCGGACTGTCGGATGATGTGATTGAATCGAATGGCGGGCTGCCCGAGCATATCTGCCTTTTGAAAAAACCGATCGGGGTCAAGGAGCTTCCGATTGCCGTCAATAATGCCTTGACGAGCCGGCAGGTTCACCTTGCCGCCTAGTTGATGTTGCCGGCCGATTGATATTTCAGTCCGCGCGTGGCGGTTTCAATCCGCCAGTCGCAGGGTGCGCTGCATCGCAAATCAAAAGGCCTGCGGCCCTGCCGTGGAGCATGGCTGAAGCGCTGCCAGGCGGACGTCCACGCTGCTCCCGTCCGGCGTGATGGCGGCGGCTGACGCGAGGGCGACACACCGCGGCGTCCCCCCGGCGATGGCCCCGAGACCTCGCCGCGGAATGCCGGGGCCGGTCCGGCGTCATTCCCCCCCAAAGCGGCAGCAGCCTCAGCCGGCGGCCCCCGCATGAGCCGCCTTCAGGGCCCCGATGTCGAGTTTGACCATCTTCATCATGGCATCCGCCGTGCGCCGGGCCCTGAGCGGATCGGGATCCGACATCCACTCGCCGAGGGCCGCCGGAACGATCTGCCACGAGAGCCCGAAGCGGTCTTTCAACCAGCCGCATTGCTCGGGCACGCCGCCGTCGAGCAGCCCATTCCAGTAGCGGTCCAGTTCCTCCTGGTCTTCGCACTGCACCACGAAGGAGATCGCATGGTTGAACGGATCGAGCGGTCCGGCACTCATGGCAGTGAAAGGCTGTCCGCACAGGACGAATTCGACGATCTTGACGGAACCCGGCGGGCCGCTCGGCGAATCGCTGGGCATTGCCGTGACCCGCACGACACGTGAATCGGGAAAGATCGAAGCGTAGAACCTGGCGGCTTCCTCCGCCTCTTTCGCGTACCAGAGGAAGGGGGTGATCTTCTGCATCTTCATGGCAATGCTCCTGTCTGGGCGGGGCGATCGCGCCGCGAAACGGGATCGCAATCGGGGCGACCAAGGAAGGGCGGCAGCGAGAGAAAGCCCGCACGATGGCGGGCTCGGGCCGGGGATGCTGCGCCCCGGGAGGCGCTCGCTCTCACAAAGGGGACGTGGGAGCGCCCGGACGCGCCCGCCAATGTCCGCGTCGGTCCGCGTGAAGCCGGAACGCTGCCGCGGGGCACGACCGGCTGCGATTCATGCAATGACCGGAGCCGGGCACTCTCACCAGCGCCGGATCGCTTGATGCAGCCCGCTATTCCTTCGTATCGCCCTTGCCCATGGAGTCCTTGTCCATCGAGTCCTTGCCCATGGAGTCCTTGTCCATGGAGCCTTTCCCCATGGAATCCTTGCTCATGCCTCGCTTCGCCGGAGCCTTCTTGGCGTGGCCTTTGCTCATATGGCCTTTCGACATATCGTCCTTGCCCATGGTGTCCTTCGCCATGCTGCCGCTTTGTCCCATCGCATCCTTTCCCATCTCGTCTTTCTTCATGGTGTCCTGTGCCAGCGCATTGCCGGCCAGCAGCATTGCAGCGGAAATCAGCAAAGCCAGACGCTTTTTCATGGTGTTCTCCTTGGTCAGATAAGCAGGAAACCGGCGAACCCGCCGGTCAGGTACGGGTGATCGCTCAGGAACCGCCGAACCAGTTGTAGCCCTGGTCCTCCCAGTAGCCGCCCGGATACTTGTTGGTCACGAAGATGGCGACGATGTGCTTCGGGTTCTTGTACCCGAGCTTGGTCGGCATGCGCAGCTTCATGGGGAATCCATACTTTGGCGGCAGGCGTTCGCCGTCGTAGGTGAACGTCAGCAGCGTTTGCGGATGCAATGCCGTGGGCATGTCGATGCTGGAGTAGTAGTCGTCGGCGCAGCGGAAACCCACATACTTTGCCGTCACGTCCGCTCCGATGCGCTGCAGGAAGTCGGAGAAGCGCGTGCCGCCCCACTTGCCGATCGCGCTCCACCCTTCGACGCAGATATGCCGCGTGACCTGGGACGTCTGCGGCAAGGCATACAACTGGTCGAGCGTCCATGGCGCCTTGCGTGAGACCAGGCCTCCGATCTCGAGCCGGAAGCCGTCGGCGTCCACCTCCGGCACTTCATCGATGCCGTAGTAGGCGTTGAAGGGGAACGGCCGCGTCAGCATGGACTCAGGATAGGTCGGCGCCAGCCGCCGCGGATCGAACAGCCAGGCTTGCGCCCGATCATTGAAGCGTGAAACCGCCATCAGGAAGGACTCTACTGACGGCTCGTCGGTGATGCGGCATCCAGTCAGCAGCAGCAATCCGCCGAGCGTGATGGCGCGCTTGCCGAACAGCCGGCGGGACGGCATGCTCAACTCCCGGGTGGCATCGCGCAGGATCAGCTGGCGGTCGACTCGGACGATTTTCTCGGGTGTGCTCACGGCAATTCCCCTGTTCAGCCTGTTTAGCTGCCTCAGCCTAGCGGCCGCGCAGCATGATGATGAGCGTGCGCGGCACCAGTACCGTCATCACCACATGGACGACGATGAAGAGTGCGATCGCACTCATGCCGGCGAAGTGGATCCAGCGAGCCGTGTCATAGCCCCCCATCAGCATGCGCAGCAGCGGAAACTGCACTGATTTCCAGATGGCGAGACCGGATAGCACCGTGACCACGATGACGGCGACGACCCCGAGATAGAGCAGCTTCTGGGCGGCGTTGTATTCAGCGAGATTGGCGTGCGAGAGCTTCCCGCGCAACGCCGCGGCCATGTCTTGCAGCGCGCCGGAAATGGAAAGTGGCAGGAAGCGCCTCTGGAAGCGGCCGGTGAGCACATTCATGGCCAGGTAAAACAGGCCGTTGGCCACCAGCAGCCACATGGCGGCGAAGTGCCATTGCAGCGCGCCGGCCAGCCACCCGCCGAGCGTGATGCCGTTGGGGAAATGGAAGGCAAACAGCGGGGAAGCGTTGTAGATGCGCCAGCCGCTGAGCATCATGATGATCACGGCGATGGCATTGAGCCAGTGCGTGATGCGCAGCCACGCCGGCTGAATCGTGGTGGACGGGCTTGTGCGAGGCTCTGGCCTGATTGCCGCGAATCGCTCTGCAGTCTTCACGTTTCCCTCCGATGGCAGTCGTCAAGCGGCAACCGCCGCCCATGCCACGTTAGTCGTGCCTCGCGGCACAACCTTACACAGTCCCATCGCATCCTCGTCAGGCGCGGATCGTGGCATCGCCAGCGTGGCGCCTACGGCATATCGCAGTGCTGAGAAAGATCGAGTGGCTTGCCGCCATGATTCGATTGCAGAAATGAAGCGGCATGCACCTTGACGATAGAACCAATCGACCGGAAGGCAAGGAACTGCCTTCCGGTTGTTGCGTGGTGGCAGGGCCCGGCGAAAAAAGTGCCCGCGTAGTGGCGGCCTCAGGAGGAGGGGTGCCCGGCTATCGGAAGCTGAATGCCAGGGCCGCTTCGCAATGGGCGCCGACTGTGTTTTCGCGTATTGCGCCGATCTCGCGCAACTATGTCTTCTCAGCGGTGAGCCGCTACGGAAGCTGGAGCGATAGCCATTATCCCGGCGCGGGTTTGTCCGCTCCTTACCTGCTGGGTTTGCCTGGCGACGTGCCTCTTCCATTTCCCCCGAGGGCCACGCGAACGGTGCGATGACGCCGGCATTTTCACGATCCAACCACCTCGCGGGATCAGGGATTCTACTGAGATGAGCGGGGCGTGTGTCGCGCTTGACACTGCCAGATCGACGTTGATAAATTATCCGATCGGATAATTTTATTGGTGCGCGTTGCTGGTGCGCGCGCGAATGGCAGCTGGCAGTTGGCCGGGTCCGTTGCTGCCGTTGTTGCGCATCCGGATCCAGACCAGCGTATCCGTAACGCCGAGGCGCGCCTCGGACGACGAGCGCGAAAGAAAAACAAGGAGGAGAGCTGTGGGGAGGAAAAAGCATCTTGCGTGCCATGCCGTCTTGAGTCTCGCTGCGGGTGGCACGGGCGTGGCGCATGCACAGTCTGGCGTGACGATCTATGGCGTCATCGATGTGCCGTTCGAGTATGTCAACAACCAGGCGCAGGTCGCGCCGGTCATCAATCCCGTCACCGGCGCGGTGACACGGCAAGCGGGGGGCAACAAATTCTCCCTGGAGGCGGCTGGCGGCATGTCGGGCTCGCGTTGGGGCATACGCGGCGTGGAAGACCTGGGGGCGGGCATGAAGGCGTTGTTTGTCCTCGAGAGTGGTTTCGCCGCCGACTCGGGGCAGATATCGCGAGCGGGCACCATATTCGGCAGATTGGCGTTCGTCGGCTTGCAAAGCGACCGGCTCGGCCAGATCACGCTCGGCCGGCAGAACACCAGCATGTATGAAACGCTGGGGAACTTCATGCCGGCCAAGTTCGCTCCCTTGTTCGAGCCAACGGTAGCTTTGCTTGGCGGGACGGCTAGCGGCGGTGGCCTGGACAATGCGGTGAAGTACACCGCAGTCGCGGGGCCGCTCACGATGAAGGCGCACTACAGTTTCGGGGCGGGGCTGAGCAAGTTCGGCCTGACTCCCGTTGCCGGGCAGGGCGCGGGGGAAGTGCCCGGGCATGCCAAGGACAATACCGCTTATGGAGCCGGCCTGATGTACCTGGGGGCAGGCCTTGGCCTCGCCGTCACCTATGACCAGTGGAACCCTGCGGTCGTGCCCGGCAGTACCGGTACGTCGAAGAAGCTGGCGCTGGCTGCAAGCTATGAGCTGGGCCGGACCAAGTGGATGGCCGGCTATCGCTGGGGACAAAACAAGGACGCTGCAGGCGGCACCTTGGTGCGGGACAATTTCTGGTGGACCGGTTTCAACTACAGCGCCACGTCTGCGCTGACGCTCACGCTGGGCTACTACTACGATGATCGCAGGACATTGAAGACCAACGCCGCACAGCCGGACGTCAACCCGGTCAACCCCTGGCAGTTGAGTTTCATCGCCGACTACGCATTATCCAGGCGCACCGACGTCTATTTCACGGTTGGCTATGCACGGAACTCTGGACTGAACCTCGACTCTCCGGCAATCGGATTCGCGAATGGTGCATTCCTTGGCGAAGGGAAGAACAGCCAGACGGGGATCGCAACCGGCATACGTCACAAGTTCTGATGGGTTGAGAGGAGATGAAGCAAATGGATCAAAGCGCGATCGGAGGACGTCGCGCGGCGGAGCCGCAGGAGCGGTCGCCAGCGCCAGCGCAATTGGCTGTGGCGCGCGCCAGGCGCGTCGCGTGTCGATGGGCACTGCCTATCATCGGGGCCGTGGCACTAACTGTGCCGCCCCTCATGGCGCGGGCGGTGCCCGCTGCCGGCCCGAATGGGTCGCCCGATACCCGCCCGAACATCATCCTGCTGATCGCCGACGACCTGGGCTGGGGCGATCTCGGCAGTTACGGCCATCCCGTGTTCCGCACGCCGAACCTGGACCGGATGGCGGCCGAAGGCCAGCGCTGGACCAACTTCTATGTCAGCTCTCCGATCTGCTCGCCCAGCCGCGGCGCCATGCTGACCGGGCGGGTCGAGACCCGCTCGGGCTTGTATGGAGCACTCAACAGCGTGCAGGTCGAAGGCGATCCCTACGGATTTCCCGACCGCGAAGCGACGGTCGCCAGCGTGCTGGGCGACGCCGGCTATGCCACCGCCCTGTTCGGCAAATGGCATCTGGGCGACGCCCCGCGCGCTTACCCGACACGGCACGGTTTCGACTCCTGGTGGGGCATGCCGATGTCGAACGATGCGTACTTCACCGGCATTCCCGGCGGCGTCAGCATCGAGGAACTGCGGCAGCGCTTCGCCAAGGGTGAGTCGCCCAAGGAACTGTTCGCCCTGTACTACCGGCAGGCGGTGACTGCCTTCCGCGATCCCAAGAACGCGTACTGGAACTCACCGCTGATCTCGAGCGAGCGGATTGTCGTCAACGGCAAGACCGACTACCGCGACCAGGTGGTCGAGCAGCCGGTGGATCAGCCCGGCTACAACAAGCGCCTGACTGACCGGGTCGTCGATTTCATCGGTGGCAAGCACGACAAGCCCTACCTGGCCTGGGTGGGGTATGAGAAGCCTCACCTGCCGCATATGCCGGCGCCCGAGTTCGTCGGCAGCAGCAAGGGGGGGCCGGTGGGCGACGCCATTGCCGAGCTCGATCACAGTGTGGGGCGGGTGATGGAAGCCGTGCGGCGCAGCCCGGATGCCAAGAGGACGCTGGTCGTATTCGTCAGCGACAACGGCCCCTGGATCCTGTATGAGGAGCTGGTCGGGTCGGCCGGCATGCTGCGCGACGGCAAGGCTTCCACCTATGAGGGTGGCGCACGCGTGCCCGCCCTGTTCTGGTGGCCTGGCACCATCCGTCCCGCGGTCGTGGACGGCATCGGCGCCACCTACGATCTGCTGCCCACCTTCGCGGCGCTGGCCAAGGCCCGGCTGCCCGATGCCGTCCTCGACGGGGTCGACCTGGGCAAGACGCTGCGCGAGCAGGCGCCAAGCCCGCGCCAGGTGATGCCCTATTTCTACCGTGGCCGCCTGCAGGCCTGGCGCGAAGGGGAATGGAAGGTCAACTTCTACGACGTCACCGGGCGCAAACCGGAGGAGAGCCTGCAAGTCCGCATGGCTAAGCCAACGCTGTACAACCTGGGGCGGGATCCCGGGGAGAAGTTCGACAAGGCTGCGAGCGAGCCCGCGATCCTGCAGCGCCTGCAGCAGGATGCCCAGGCCTTCGAACGCTCGATCACGAAAGCGGCGCCGGAGTTCGACCGGGTGACGATCGAACGCGGTATGGCGGGGCGAGGCGGCAACTGACCCGCGCCAGTGGTACGCCGGGCGAGCAGGCGTCTCGCGGTGTCGGTGCCGGCCGCTGGCTCGGTCGGCACCCCGGCCTCGGCGTTCGCGTGGGTCCGCCGGACCTTCACGCCAAGGCTCAAGCGGCCACCCTATCCGCAGGCACGATCGCCGCGGCGCTCTGTTCGATCCTGTCGCGCATCCGCAATACGACTTCAATGACGACAACCTGCCCATCGGGGCCGCGTTCTGGAGCCTGCTGGCGGAGCGCTACCTGACAGACTGAGAGGCGGTCCGGCAGACCTTGCGCAACCTGTTGCCGCGAGCATCCGCGGGGAGGCGATCCGAAACAAGAAAGCCGGCGCGGTCCAGGACCGTGCCGGCTTTCCTTTTTTCACGCCCGGTCGCACCCGGGCGCAGGCGAGGCTCAGCCGCGCTTGAGCTGCGACAGGTCGCGCACCGCGCCGCGATCGGCCGAGGTGGCCAGCGCCGCGTAGGCCTGCAGCGCGGCCGAGACCACGCGCTCGCGGTGCTCCGGCTGCCAGGCGCGCGCGCCGCGCGCTTGCATGGCGGCGCGGCGGCTGGCCAGCTCCGCCTCGGAGACGTCGAGGTGGATCCGGCGCTTGGGGATGTCGATGTGGATTGTGTCGCCATCGTTGACCAGCGCCACCGTGCCGCCTTCCGCCGCTTCCGGCGAGGCATGGCCGATCACCAGCCCCGAGGAGCCGCCCGAGAAGCGCCCGTCGGTGAACAGCGCGCAGGTCTTGCCCAGGCCCTTGGACTTCAGGTACGAGGTCGGGTACAGCATCTCCTGCATGCCGGGGCCGCCCTTGGGGCCTTCGTAGCGGATGATGACCACGTCGCCGGCCTGCACCTGGTCGCCCAGGATACCGGCCACGGCGTCGTCCTGGCTCTCGAACACGCGCGCGCGGCCGCTGAACACCCACTGCGACTCATCCACGCCCGCGGTCTTGACGATGCAGCCCTTCTCGGCCAGGTTGCCGTACAGCACGGCCAGGCCGCCGTCCTTGGAATACGCGTGCTCCTTGCTGCGGATGCAGCCGCGCTCGCGGTCGAGGTCCAGCGTGTCGAAGGTGGCTTCCTGGCTGAAGGCGACCTGGGTCGGGATGCCGCCCGGCGCGGCGCGGTAGAACTTGTGCGCGGCATCCTCGCCGCTGCCCGCCACGTCCCAGCGCGCGATCGCGGCGCCCAGCGTGCCGCTGTGCACGTTGCCGCAGCTGGGGTCGATCAGGTCGGCGCGCAGCAGCTCGCCGAGGATGCCGAGGATGCCGCCGGCGCGGTGCACGTCCTCGATGTGGTACTTGTCGGTGGCCGGCGCGGCCTTGCACAGGCAGGGCACCTTGCGCGAGATGCGGTCGATGTCGGACATGGTGAAGTCCACGCCCGCCTCCTGCGCCGCGGCCAGCAGGTGCAGCACGGTGTTGGTGGAGCCGCCCATGGCCACGTCCAGCGCCATGGCGTTCTCGAAGGCGCGCTTGGTGGCGATCTGGCGCGGCAGCACCGAGGCGTCTTCTTCCTGGTAGTAGCGGCGGCACAGGTCGACGATCAGGCGGCCGGCCTGCTCGAACAGGCCCTGGCGCCAGGCGTGCGTGGCCACGATGGTGCCGTTGCCCGGCAGCGCCAGGCCGATCGCCTCGGTCAGGCAGTTCATCGAGTTGGCGGTGAACATGCCGGAGCAGGAGCCGCAGGTGGGGCAGGCGCTGCGCTCGACTTCCTCGGCCTCGGCATCGCTGACCTTGGGGTCGGCGGCCTTGATCATGGCGTCGATCAGGTCGATCTTGGCGATCACCTGGCCATCGGTGGGCGACTTGATCTTGCCGGCCTCCATCGGGCCGCCGGAGACGAACACGACGGGGATGTTCAGGCGCATGGCGGCCATCAGCATGCCCGGGGTGATCTTGTCGCAGTTGGAGATGCAGACCATGGCATCGGCGCAGTGCGCGTTGACCATGTACTCGACCGAATCGGCGATCAGTTCGCGCGAGGGCAGCGAATAGAGCATGCCGCCGTGGCCCATGGCGATGCCGTCGTCGACCGCGATGGTGTTGAATTCCTTGGCCACGCCGCCGGCGGCTTCGATCTCGCGCGCCACCAGGGCGCCGAGGTCGCGCAGGTGCACGTGTCCCGGCACGAACTGGGTGAAGGAGTTGACCACGGCGATGATGGGCTTGCCGAAATCGCCGTCCTTCATGCCGGTGGCGCGCCACAGGGCGCGCGCCCCGGCCATGTTGCGGCCATGGGTGGAAGTTCGCGATCGATAGTCAGGCATCCGTGTCCTCGGGGATTATGTTGTACTAGTCGAGGCTCGGTGTGCGGCTTGAGCCTCCTGGCGCGCCGTAACGGGGCGCACGGTCTGGGGGAAATGTGCAGTTGGTGCAGTTGGTGCAGATGGTGCAGATGGTGCAGATGGTGCGGGAGATGCGCTAAGACGTCCAATATATTTTTCTGGCGTAATTAAGTCGAAAAATATATCAAGCGCGGCAGGGCAAGGGGCGAGGTGAAGGGCGCGCCCTCGTCGTGCCGGGGCAGCATCACGCCGAGCGATGGCCGGGGCGCCGCGGGCTGCACAGCGCTTGCCGCATCCCGCCGGCCGGCTGCTCGGCAGCGGGCTTATTGGCCATCGCGGGCCAGGTATTCCCGCCGTCCCGCAAATGCCGGCAGGCGCCAGCCGAAGTAGAGAGACGCCAGCCGCAGCACCACGCATGCAAGCGTCGCCAGCCACGGCGCCCACCAGGCGGTCCAGCCCGCGTAGGTGAAACCGACCTGGACTGCCGCGCCGAGCAGCGCAGCGGACGCGTAGATCTCGCGCTCGAGTATGGCCGGCACGCGCGAGAGCAGCACGTCGCGCATCACGCCGCCGCCGACCGCGCTCACGATGCCCAGCAGGATCGCGAGCTCCGCGCTATGGCCATAAGCGAGCGACTTCTGCGCCCCCGCCACCGCGAACAGGCCGAGCCCGATGGCATCGAAGAGCAGCACAGGCTGGCGCAGGCGGCGGACTTGCGGATACGCGAGGAGGGTGACCCCGCACGCCGCCAGGGAGGTGGCCAGATAGGGCCAGTTCGAGAGCCCGGCGGGCGGGACGGCGCCGATGCAGACGTCGCGCACGATGCCGCCCCCGCAGGCCACCATGAAGGCGATCGAAGCGATGCCGAACAGGTCGAGCCGTTTCTGCCGGGCGGCGACGGCACCGCTGATGGCGAACGCGAAGGTGCCGACCAGGTCGAGGAAGGTGTAGGCCGCGTGGGAATTCACCATGGCCGTCCTCATTGGACAAGCCAGGCCCCGGCTGCGCACAGCATGGCTTCCAGGCCGGTACGCAACGTGGGGTGGAGGGTGGGCGCGAACTGGGGCGAGTGGTTGCTGGGCAGCCTGTTGAGTGTCTTTTCCGCTTGCGCCCTGGCATAGGTTGCGGCATCCGTGCCACCGACGAACCAGAAGGCGTACGGCACGTTCCATGCGCGGCCGAACACGCTGAAGTCCTCGCTCGCCGCGGCCGGCTGCGTCTCGTAGGCCCGCTCGCCGAACCAAGCCTCGAACGCCGCCTGCAGGCGTTGCGTGGTGGCGTCATCGTTGACCGTCAGCGGGTAGCTGCTGAGCGTGGTGAACTCCGGCTCGCGCGGTGCATTCGATGCCATGCACTCGGCGCAGCAGATGCGGCGGATCGCGCCCAGCATGTATTCGCGCACGTCCTCGTCGAAGGTGCGCATATTGAGCTTGAGGGTGGCGTCGTCGGGAATGATGTTCTCTTTGGTGCCGGCCTGCAGCGCGCCGACCGTCAGCACCGCGCTCTCCCGCGGCGAGATCTCGCGCGACACGATGGTCTGCAGGCGCAAGGTGGTCGACGCGGCCATGATGACGGGGTCGATCGACGTCTGCGGTTGCGAGCCGTGCGAGCCGCGCCCGAACAGCCGCACCTTGAGGCTGTCGCCCGCCGAGAGGATGGTGCCGGAGCGATAGCCTACCGTGCCCGCGGGGCCGACCATCACGTGCTGGCCCAGGATGACGTCGGGCTTGGGGAAGCGGGACATCATGCCATCGTCGATCATGCTGCGCGCGCCGCGCCCCACCTCCTCGCCGGGCTGGAAGACGGCCAGCAGCGTACCGCGCCACGCAGCGCGATGCTCGGCCATCAGGCGCGCCACGCCCATCAGCCAGGTGACGTGCAGGTCGTGCCCGCACGAATGCGCCACGCTCACCTCGACGCCGTCTTCATCCGTCATCTTGACCGTGCTGGCGTAGGGCAGTCCGGTGGCTTCCGCCATCGGCAGGGCATCCATGTCGGCGCGCAGCATCACCGTGGGGCCGTCGCCATTGCGCAGCACGGCAACCACACCGGTGACGCCGACGTTGCGCGTGACCTCGTAGCCGAGCCCGGCGACATAGTCCGCCGCGATCGATGCCGTGCGGACCTCCTGCATGGACAATTCCGGATGCCGATGCAGATCCTGGTAGATCGCTTCCAGTCCGGGCAGGAGCGCGTCGATCGCGCTTCCCATCGCTTCGATCCAGTTCGGCATGGGAGACTCCTCGTCGTTACCGTGCGCGCCGCAGGCGGGGCGGCAGGCGGCACACTCAGTCGGGGGCGCCGGCGGATCCGGCGCTCAACAGGTCGTGCGAAAGCTTGTCCAGCAGTCGCTCCAGGGTGCGGCGCTCGCTGGCGCTCAGTGCCTTGGCCAGTTCGACCTCCAGCGCCGATCCCAGCACCTCGGACGCCCTCGCCACTTCCAGGCCGCGCGCCGTCGCGCGCAGCATCACGCTGCGGCGATCCGATGGATGCGTGGTGCGGCGCATCAGGCCCCGCGCTTCCAGGTCGGCAAGGACCTTGGATAGCAAGGTCTTCTCGACCAGTGTACGCCGCGACACCTCCTTGGGTGTCGTGTCCGGTTCAGCGCACACCAGGCGCAGCACACGCAGCGCGCGCACATCGAGATCCCAGTGCTCGCGGTAGGCCACGTTGGCCCGCTCGATCAGCAAGGCACTGGTCAGGTCGAGCTTGAACGTCAGGAAGTCCGAGTACACCACCACTCCAAGGTCGCGGGCATGCCCCGCATGCCCTTGGGGCGATTATAGGCAGATAGTTGAAAAATTCAACTATGTGGGGAGAGGGGCAGGGATGTGGACTATCCCTGGCACGTGCCACGTGCCACGTGCCGGTCGATCAGGCCGGCTTGAACACCATCAGGAAATAGACCGCGATCATCGCCAGGAATGCTGGATATCCCAGCCATTCCCATCGCATGGAGAAGCGCCAGTAGCGGTCCGGCAATGCCGTCGATCCGGCGGCATGAGCGACGCGCGCCATCTTTGCCATTTCAAGCTGCAGCCAGACCACCGGCAGCCAGCAGGCCCCCGCGACGGCATAAAGCACCGCCGCGGCGACGAGCCATGAACTCGTCCATGGCCATCCTGCCTGATGTGCCAGCCAGGCACCGGAGATCGGCTGGAACAGTACCGCTGGCGTGGTGAACCACCAATCGGCGCGCACCACCAGCCGGGTCACCGCGGCAATGACAGGAACCGATCGCGTGCGGTGGGCGAAGTAGAGGTAGAACGCGGACCCGAAGCCGGTTCCGACCAGCAATACCGAAGAGAGGATATGGAGCGCCTTGATCGTGAGGTAGGTGTTCATCGCGAGTTGTCCTCGCTAAGCAGGATGAGCAGGATCGCCAGAATCGGGAGATTCTTGAGAATCGCGCCAAACGGGTCCCAGAGGGTTTCCGGCATCGCGACGGCGATGATCGACGTGTAGGTCGCGACCAGTACTGCCTGGGATAGCCACAGCAGGCGCCCCGGCTTCACGATCGTCATGACGCCGAAAGCGAAGTCCAGGCACACCGCCGCATAGAACGCCGATACCGCACTCATGTCGTGCAGGTGCGCACGCGCGAGCAGTGCCATGGTCGCGTCGCGGGGAAAGCACAGGCTGGCCGCCGAGGTCCAGAGCCAGACGAAGGCCAGCACGCCCCTCAGCAGCGCGGACTGCCACGTGCGAAGAGCCCGGTAGCGCAGCGCAAGCGCATCGGGGCCGATGAAGGCGCGAAGACTCTGCGCCGGGCGCCCGAGCAGGCTTGCCGTCGCGGCGCCATCGCCGGTGCTGCCGGCCTGCAGCATTCGCCAGGTATCGCGGGTCAGCATCGACCCGGGCACGCGGTCGAGCAGTGCCGCGCCGGTGCCGATCAAGCCGCCTGGAATCGACACCGGCAAGGCGGGGGAGAAGCCGAGCGATTGGCGGTAGATGGCCAGCATCTCGCGATACTCGACCTCTTCGCCGCCAACCACGTCGATGACGCCGCGGTCGCCGGCGTCCGCATCGAGCAAGCGTTCGATGACTTCAGCCAGTTCCTCCACGTGGACGGGGCGAAGGCGCTGATGGCCGCCCGCCGGCAAGGCGTGGATGGGCAGGCTCGCGAGCATCCGGAAGAAGGCGGCCGATGCGCCCAACGGTCCATAGACAAGTGCCGGCCTGACGATGGAATGGCTGACCGGCAGCGACTGCAGATGATGGTCGGCGGCGAGTTTGCTCTGGAAATAGGGCGTGAGGCCGCTTGGAACGCCAAGCGCGGAAACCTGGATCACGCGCTGGATACCTTGCCGCTGGCAAGCATCGAACAAGGCGATCGGTGCTCTGGTGTGGACGCTGTCGAAGGTCTGCCGACCCTTCTCGATCAGGATTCCCACCGCGTTGATCACGACGTCGATGCCTTGCAGCAGGGCATCCCATGCATCGGGGCCAAGGGCGCCGGCATAGTCGATCGCGCGCTCATCTTCCGCCGTGGCATGCCGTACGCCCTTCACCACGCGATGGCCGCCGCGCTCGAGCCTGTCGCACAAGGCCGCGCCGATGAAACCGTGTGCGCCGCAGACGAGGATGTTCATGCTGCCTCCGCGGTCGATTGCGCGGTCGATTGCGCGGTCGCTTGCGCGGTCGCTGCCACGGGTTGCTTCGTGGACGCCTGCGGTTGGGGAAGGTAGCGCGCGATCATGCAGGCCACGGCAGCGACCGAAAGCAGTGAACCGAGAAGCGTGAAGAGGAACGTTTGCCGGACCACGAGTTCTTCGCAGACCGGATCGCCGGAGAGGCATTTGACAGGACTCGTCGCAGCCAGAAGAACCAGCGAGAGCGGCATGCATACCGTCAGCACCGCCGAAACGCGCACCCAGAACTCGGCGCGATCGCGCGTTCCGCACACATCCGTCAGCAGTCGCAATGTCACCGCGCGCAGATAGCAGGTGATGGCCAGTCCGATCGCCACCGGGCCGGCAAGCTGGAATGCAAGCAACAGGATCGTTTCCATGGATTCCTCCGTTTCTGAAATTTCTGTATTGACAGAAATAAAAGGTCAAAAAATACGGACCATAGGTCCGTTACCGCGTGCCTCAGTTCGCCTTCCGCCTGACTGCGCGACTGATCTTTGCCCCTACGCCCAATGTCTTCATCAGGGTATCGGGCCGCAGCCGCAACATCTCATCCGACCAGGTGGTGAGGGTTTCGAGAAACTCCAGCGTGTCGCGCATGCGCTGTTCCACCTCCTTGCTTTCCTTCCCCAGACCGGGATCCATGAGGCTGTCCCGCAGCATGGTCAGCGTGGGATCGATTTCCCGCTGGCGCCTGCCTTCGACAATCAGCTTGAACAGTTCCCAGATATCCGTGGAGGTCTCGAAGTGGTCCCGCCGATCGCCCATCACGTGAACCACTTTCGCGAGGCGCCAGGCCTGGAGTTCCTTCAGGCTCGTGCTGACGTTCGAGCGCGCGACACCAAGTGTTTCAGCGATCTCATCGGCGGCGACCGGACGCCCGAGCAGATACAGCAAGGCGTGGATCTGGGCCACGGTGCGATTGACGCCCCATCTTGAGCCCATTTCGCCCCAGTGGAGGATGAACCGTTCAGCGAGAGGTGTAAGTTCCATGAGGGGCAATCTAGTTTCTTCAGTTATTTCTGTCAAGACTGAAATAACTGAAGCCGCGCGCAAGGGGAGCGAGAGCAGGGAAGGGCCTGGTGCCCCTCCCCGGGGGCTGCGATCGCGGCGTCCTTCAGGGCAGCAGGTGCGTATCGCCCGCGGCCTGCGGCGGCAGCTTGATGGCCAGCGCCTTGAATTCGCCGGTGGTGGCCACCGAACCCGCGTGCGCGATGCTCTTCGGAATGATGATGAGGTCGCCGGGGCCGACCTCGCGCTGTTCATTGCCCAGCCAGAAGGTGCCCTTGCCCGAGATGATGTACTGGATCTCGTCGGCGCTGGTGTGATAGTGCTTGGGAACGTTGCCCGATTGCACCGCGATGGTTCCCGACGGCGTTGCCACCAGTCCTTTGGTACGCAGGGTGCCCATATTGGGCACCTGCGGCCCGATGTCTTCGTCGGTCATCGCCGCCATGTGGACGATCTGCGGCGCCAGCGTGGCCGGTGGGGTCTGGGCGTGGGCGGGTGGCAGCCCTGTGTGGGCGGCAAGGTAGCCGCATGCAAAAGCAACGGGGATAGCGGCAAGAGAAGCAAAACGATGCATATGTCCCTCCCTTCGGTTGGCCTGCGCATGGTGCGTCGTGCGGGCGCTTGAGCCCTGCGGTACCGCGGGATTCTCTCATCGCGATCCGTGCCCGGCAGTGGGGGAAACCCGCAAGCCGAAGACGGCTCGGCCTTGGCGGGTGGCCGGGCGCAGGGAAGGAGGGGGCGACGAATGGAACCGGCCGGAGAATGCGGGCACGGCCGAGGCCTGCCGGTCCGCCGACCCCGTAGCGCCGCGGGCGCTCGCCTGACTTGGGAAGCGGGCGCCGGTTTCCCGTTTGCAGGATGGCATCCTGCAAAGGAGCTTGCCATTTGGGCGGGGCAGTATACTTCCGGCATTCTCCACACACATAGAAGTTAGCCATGAGCGCATTGCCGTCCTGTCCGAAATGTCATTCCGAGTTCACCTATGAAGACGGTGGCCTCTATATCTGCCCGGAATGCGCGCATGAATGGTCGGCGCAGGCCTCGGCACCTGTGGAGGCAGAAGCCAGGGTCTATCGCGATGCCGCGGGCAACGTGCTGCAGGATGGGGATACGGTCACGGTCATCAAGGATCTCAAGCTGAAGGGTTCGGCCGGCGTGGTCAAGATGGGCACCAAGGTCAAGAACATCCGCCTGGTCGACAGTGACCACGACATCGACTGCAAGATCGACGGCTTTGGTGCCATGAGCCTGAAATCGGAATTCGTCAGGAAGGTGTGACGAGGTTCGCGGGCAAGCGTCCGCGGCGTCGATCGGTCGACATCGGCTTCGAAGTTCCCGACGCTTTCTATCGCGCCGTCCGGGCGTGGAGCGGGCAGACCTCTGAGAGCGCCCGTCACGCCATGCGCCTGCATTGAGGAGAATCGCTCATGTCTTCGCCAGACCATCAGAGACGGGTCCTGCTCGCCGGTGCGACCGGCCTGGTCGGCGGCCAGATACTGCAGGCCCTGCTGGTCGACCCGGACGTTTCGGCGGTGCATGCGCTGAGCCGGCGGCCATTGAGTGTCAGCCATCCCAAGCTCGAGGTCCGCCTGGTGGATTTCAGCCGGCTGCCAGCGCTGCCCCAGGCCGACGAGGTGTACCTGGCGCTCGGCACGACCATCAGGGTGGCCGGCAGCCAGGCGGCGTTCCGCGCGGTGGACCTGGCGGCCAACCTCGCCGTGGCCGAGGCCGCGCTGGCGGCAGGCGCCCGGCGCGTGGGGCTGGTCAGCGCGGTCGGCGCCAGCGCGCGCTCCTCGGTGTTCTACAACCGCGTCAAGGGCGAGCTGGAGGATGCGCTCAAGGCGATGGATCTCACCGCACTGGTGATCGCCCAGCCGTCTCTGCTGCTGGACTACCGGGAGGGCTTGCAGCAACCGCCGCGGCTCGGTGAGACGATCGCGATCCCGATCGCGAAGCTGCTCGCGCCGCTGATTCCCGGCGCCTACCGGCCGGTGCAGGCACGGGCGGTGGCGCAGGCGCTGGTCAAGACCGTTCCCTCGGCGCAGGGCGTGGTCGTGCTGGCTTCGGATGTGATGGCCAGGAGCGGCGCTGAGGGCTGAGGGCCGGGCGGTCGCCGAGGCCGCCCGCTCGGCTGGTCGTTCGCTCGACGGATAGATTGATAGATCGATAGATCGATCGGCGCTTCGTCGACCCGCACAAGGGCAGAGCCGACCCGGCAGCCAATGGCCCCGGCCGCACGAACCCGTACGAACCGGACAACCTCGACCTGGTGGCGGCAAGGCGCCGCAGGCAGAGGGTTCTGCCTGCGTTTCTACCCTACATGTCGCGGTGCGCAAAATGCCCGCGCCGTGCGTCGCCCATCAGTTCGACGAATTGCGCGAGGCTCATGTGCACCAGTTCCTGATGGTCGCCCGCTTCGAAGTAGACATCGGGATGCGCCAGCAGGCTGTCGTCCAACCAGGTCTGTGTGCCATACGCCATGCCGACCGGCGGGGCAGATCCGGGGTCGCAATCCTTGAAGACTTCGCGCACGCCGTCTTCGCGCGCGAGCGTAAGCCTGCGGCCGGTCTGCTCGCGCAGCTCTGACAGTTTCAGGTGGTGCGTGGAAGGGATGACGGCCGTGACATAGCCGCGGCTGTCTTCCAGCAGGATGGTCTTGGCCAGCCGGTCTCCGGGAACGCACACCGCCCGGGCAGCGGCCATGCCGCCAGGGCTGCCAGGGCGACACACGGTGTCATAGCGGCTCTGATGCTTGCGTAAGCATCGTGCCAGCGTGGTAGCCATGGCCATGATTGCATCCTCCGACGCGCATCTCGCCACTGTTGTCCGACTGCTAACCACTATAGACCCTCCCTGAGCGGCAGGAGGCGGCCCCAACGCAATGGCGGTCATAGCTGGAATCAATGGAACAGGGGCGGCATCGCGTTCTAGGATGGTAGAGCGACTGTGACGTCCCAATCGGCAGAAATCCGAACACTGTTCCTTTGGACCCTTCCCTCACTGACGGCGTGACGGCGTGACGGCGACGAGTTGCTGCAAGGCGGTACGTTGAGTTTCGAGTTTCGAGTTCAAGCGACCAAGGAGACACGCATGACGACTGAAGCGAAGTGCCCGTTTCTTCATCCCGCAGGTGCCGGCCGATCTCTGCAGGAGTGGTGGCCGGAGCGGCTCAATCTGCATATCCTTCGTCAGAATTCCCCGCAGTCGGATCCGATGGGCAAGGATTTCAACTATGCGAAGGAATTCAACAGCCTGGATCTTGCGGCCGTGAAGAAGGATCTGGAGGCGCTGATGACCGACTCGCAGCCCTGGTGGCCCGCGGACTTCGGTCACTATGGTCCGCTGTTCATCCGCATGGCATGGCATGCCGCAGGTACGTACCGCATCGGCGACGGTCGCGGTGGCGTCGGGACCGCCCAGCAGCGCTTCGCACCCACCAATAGCTGGCCGGACAACGTCAGCCTCGACAAGGCGCGCAGGCTGATCTGGCCGATCAAGCAAAAGTACGGTCGGAAGCTCTCATGGGGCGACCTCATCGTCCTGACCGGCAACGTCGCGCTGGAGTCGATGGGGTTCAAGACCTTCGGGTTCGGCGGTGGACGGGAGGACGTCTACGAGCCGGACGAATCCGTCTACTGGGGCAACGAAACCCAGTGGCTGGCCGACAAGCGCTACAGCGGCAAGCGGGATCTCGAAAATCCGCTGGCCGCGGTGCAGATGGGCTTGATCTACGTGAATCCGGAAGGCCCGAACGGCAACCCGGACCCGCTTGCGGCAGCCATCGACATCCGCGAGACGTTCCGCCGCATGGCGATGAACGACGAAGAAACCGTTGCGCTGATCGCCGGTGGCCACGCCTTCGGCAAGACGCATGGCGCCGGTCCGGCTTCTCACGTGGGACCCGAGCCCGAAGCTGCCGGCCTGGAAGAACAGGGTCTCGGCTGGCGCAGCAGCTTCGGCACGGGCAAGGGCGGTGACACCATCACCAGCGGGCTGGAAGTCATCTGGACCACCACGCCGACGAAGTGGAGCAACGACTACTTCAAGCACCTGTTCGAATATGAATGGGAACTGACGAAGAGCCCGGCCGGCGCGAATCAATGGAAGCCGAAGGGCGACGCGGGCGCCGGCACCGTGCCCGACCCTGCCGATCCGTCGAAGCGCCGTTCGCCGTCCATGCTGACGACCGACCTCTCGCTGCGCTTCGACCCGGTCTACGAAAAGATCTCGCGGCGCTTCTACGAGCATCCGGAGCAACTGGCCGATGCATTTGCCCGGGCGTGGTTCAAGCTGACCCACCGCGACATGGGGCCGCGCGCACGCTATCTCGGTCCGGAAGTCCCGAAAGAAGAGCTTCTCTGGCAGGACCCGATCCCACCGGTCGACCATCCGCTGATCGATGCGCAGGATGTGGCGGCGCTCAAGGCCACGGTGCTGGCATCCGGGTTGACCATCCCGCAACTCGTATCGACAGCGTGGGCATCGGCCTCGACATTCCGCGGATCGGACAAGCGTGGCGGGGCCAATGGCGCCCGCATCCGCCTTGCCCCGCAGAAGGACTGGGACGCCAACCAGCCTGCCGAGCTGGCAAAGGTCCTGGCCACGCTGGAGGGCATCCAGGGCGAGTTCAACAAGGCACAGTCAGGCGGCAAGAAAGTCTCGCTGGCCGACCTCATCGTGCTGGCCGGGTGCGCGGGAGTCGAGCAGGCGGCGAAGCAGGCCGGCCACCCTGTCATGGTGCCCTTCTCGCCGGGACGCATGGACGCCTCGCAGCAGCAGACCGACCTCGATGCCATGGCCGTGCTCGAACCGGTCGCGGACGGCTTCCGAAACTACCTGCAGGGCAAGTTCTCGATCCCGTCCGAGGCGCTGCTGGTCGACAAGGCGCAACTGCTGACGCTGACGGTTCCGGAGATGACCGTGCTGGTGGGCGGCATGCGGGTGCTGGACGTCAACTTCGGCAAGTCCCAGCATGGCGTTCTCACCAAGCGCCCTGGCATGCTGACCAACGACTTCTTCGTGAACCTGCTCGACATGGGCACGGAATGGCAGCCGCTGTCGGATGAAAAGGACGTGTTCGAAGGACGCGACCGCAAGTCAGGCGCGCCGAAATGGACCGGCACGCGGGTCGATCTGGTCTTCGGTTCCAACTCTGAATTGCGGGCAGTCTGCGAAGTCTATGGCGGGGCGGACGCACAGGAGAAGTTCGTCCAGGACTTCGTGGCAGCCTGGAACAAGGTGATGAACCTGGACCGCTTCGACTTGAGGTGACACCGGTGGCAAGACGGCGGTAGCGATGGGGCCGGCCGGGAGGCCGGCCCCGGCTTTCCGGAGGCCCGCCGTCTCGCAAGACGTCGGTTTCGCGCGCCGGAGCAATGCTGCACCAGGGCAATCCGGCAGGCGATGCCCCTGGATAGGACGTCATCGTCGAAGCCATAGAAGGGGGGCACGCGCCAGCCGATACCCCTGCGCCGCCGGATGTATCGGACCGAGTGCCGGCGCCGGCCGAGCGAGTGAGCCTCGGGTCCGATCCCGAGCCTCATGCCCTCAGAGCTCGTGGGTCTTGTCCGCGAGCAGGTATTTTTCGATCCGCGAATCCGGAAAGAACCATACGCCAGCCATCACGGTCAGGATGGAGAACGAGGCTGCGCTGCTGAAAAAGCTGGCCGCGATCGCCACGGCGTAGATCGGGATGGAGAGCTTCCCCTTGAGGTCGCTGCCGATGGCCTGCCGGAGTTCCGAGTGTTCGCCGCCGGATCTCAGGATCAGCCTCGTGAGCAAGGAGTAGGAGACGGAACACATGAACAGGACGAAGGCATACATCGCTGTCGGCGTCTGCGCGAAGTCGGACTTCCAGGTCCAGGTGGTGGTGAACGGCACCATGGTCAGCCAGAACAGCAGGTTCAGGTTCGCCCACATGATCCTGCCGTTGATGCCGCGCGCGACCTTGAACAGGTGATGATGGTTGTTCCAATAGATGCCGACGTAGATAAAGCTCAGTACGTAGCCGAAGAAGTTATAGGCGTTGCCGAGGATGTCCTTCAGTGCGAATCCTTCCGGCACCTGCAGCTGGAACAGCATCAGTGTCAGGCTGACGGCAATGACGCCATCGCTGAAGGATTCCACCCGGTTCTTGCTGATGCTCATGACGTCATCCACTCATTTGAATTCGTTGCGAAAGGCCAGCCGCGCCAGGTAGGCGATGGGAAGCATAAAGGGAAAGACGCTCCAGAAGCCGATCGTCACATAGAGGGTCGCGCCAAGGAAAGCGCCGCTCACGAAGCCGAGCACGACACTGGCGCTCTTGAGAAGATCCTGGAAACCGGCGCGTGTCCTGGCACGCAGGAAATTCGACAGGTCGATGCCCAGTTGCGTGGTGTTCCCGGTCATCATGGTGCTGGGGCTGATGTGCTTGATCAGGGTCTTGCTGGCGGTATTGCGCACGGCAAGCGCGACGAGGCCGAGGCCCCCGGTCAGGGCGAGGTCCACGCCATCCGGGTTGTCGAACGGTGCGAGCGACAGGCCGGCGACCATGAAGCCCAGCAGGAAGACGGCTTCCGCAACGAACAGCCAGCCCAGGGTCCGGTGGGTCTGCCGGTTGCGGTCAATCAGCATCTTGCTGATGACGACCGTGGCGATAAAGAGCGGGATGGCGCCCAGCTTGATCCATAAGCCGGCCCCGCCTTTGACGAAGGCCGCTCCCGCGAGCACCAGGTTTCCGGTGACGTGCGCGGTGAAGAAGCCCACCAGCGCGATAAAGCCGATCGTGTCGATGGCGCCGCCCACGATGGTAAGGAGAATCGGCGCCCGGCACAGTTCCCAGAGGCTGGGCTCCTGGCTCGCTGCTGTTGGGCTGGATGCGTTGACGTTCGCGCTCATGGTTGAGATCCCTCCGGTAAATGGGCGCCGCGGCCCGCGTAAGCGCCCGATCCCGGGCGCTTGGCCGATGCGGCAATGCCGAGGGGTGGCAGACACCCGCCGGCAGCATGGCCGTCGATTGCTTGTCGTGCAGGGACATGTCCGCGGGGAAGGGGGTTCCCGCGGACGGCGCGATCAGACGAGCAGCGTGGTGGCAACGATCGCTGCCGCCGCCACGCTGGAGGCGCTGATGGCCAGCCAGCATCCCAGGGGGAGGGCGATGCTGGCCACGCTTCGACCTGGAATCATGGTGTGTGCTCCGAGGGATGACTGGCGGCGGGCGGGCATCAGCGCTCGATCACCGGCGCGTGCACGGGAGCCAGCGATTCGTGCACGGTTGCCGTGCGTTGCGCGGCCTTGTGGACCATCGTGTAAGCATAGTCGATGCCCATGCCATAGGCGCCCGAGTGCTCCTTGGCCACGGCCATCACCTCGTCGTAGGTTTCGCGGTTCTTCCAGTCGCGCTGCCATTCCAGCATGACCTGTTGCCAGGTCACGGGCACCACGCCGGCCTGCACCATGCGCTGCATGGCGTAGTCATGCGCTTCCTTGCTCGTGCCGCCCGAAGCGTCGGCCACCATATAGATCTCGTAGTCGCCTTCCAGCATCGCGCACAGCGCAAAGGTGGTGTTGCAGACCTCGGTCCACAGGCCGGCCACGACAACCTTCTTGCGGCCATTGGCGGCCAGCGCGTCGCGCACCTTCTGGTCGTCCCAGGAGTTCATCGAGGTACGCTCCAGCGTCTGCTTGCCGGGGAAGACATCGAGCAGTTCCGGATAGGTATAGCCCGAGAAGGATTCGCTCTCGACCGTGGTGATGGTGGTCGGCACGTCGAAGATCTTCGCCGCCTTGGCCAGGCCCACGACATTGTTCTTCATGGTCTGGCGGTCCATCGACTGCACGCCGAAGGCCATCTGCGGCTGGTGGTCGATGATGATGAACTGGCTGTTGTGCGGGGTCAGGACTTCAAGTTTCGCGTTCGACATGGGGGCTCTCCGATGGTTTCTTGATTCAATGAATTTGAGTGCTTGGACAGCGGCGCTGCTTTCGCTTCGTTGCGCCGTCGCGCTGTCCATGGGCAGAACTATAGCTAGGCGAAGTGCTCTGTCAGGCAGTCGCGATTGTCATTGTCATTCAAAAAATTTGATATACGGGGCTGGGGCTGGGGCTTAGCTGGGACTGGGCGGATCCGAGCGAGGTCCGATCGCACGATCGTCACGATCCCGGGCCTCGCGCTCGGGGGGGCGGGAGCCCCGGACGCCCGGCGGCCGCGGCGCCTGAGCGGCCGCCCCCGGCTTACACTTGAGCACCGTCAAGCCGACCCCGGCCATGCGAACATGCTCGATATCCTGCGCAAGACCACCGATGTCCTTTTTGATTCGAACCGGCGCTTCCGGCAGGCCAGGCTGTTCCACGCGACGCGCGTTGCGCTCGCCTTGCTGGTGTCGATTGCGTTGACCACCGGCATTCGGATCCCGCATGGAGAATGGGCCACCATCACGGTACTGGTGGTGATCGGCGGGATCCAGCATCACGGCAATATCCGGCGCCGCGCCGCCGAGCGCGGGGTCGGCACCTTGATCGGCGCGGTGGTCGGGCTGGCGTTGATCGTGCAGCAGTCCTATTTCGGCGCGCCGATGCTGACCTATCTGCTGATGGCCGTGGTCTGCGGCTATTGCGCCTACCACGCGATCGGCAAGGGCGGCTATATCGCGCTGCTGGCGGCGATCACCGTGGTCATCACCGCCGGGCATGGCAACCAGAACGTCTATGACGCCCTCTGGCGCACGGTGGACGTGTTCATCGGTACGGCGATCGCGCTGGTGTTCTCCTTCGCGTTGCCGGCCTATGCCTCGTACTCGTGGCGCGTCAGGCTTGCCGCGCTGCTGCGGGCCAGCGCCGCCGTCCATGTGAAGATGCGGCACGGCTTCGCCGACGCGGCGGAACAGCGCGCGGCGATGCTGGACCTGGGGGCGAAGCTCATTCCCCTGCGCGGGCTGATTCCCTCGGTCGCCAAGGAGACCGGCGTGCCGGCCGCCGAGTTCGAGGAGATCCAGCATGCTGCGCGTGTGTGCGTCAGCGCGCTGGAACTGATGGCCGCGATCGAGCAGGAGAGCGGGCCGGGCGATGGCGATGACCCCGGCATCGCTTCCGCGTTGCTGGCATTGGCCGATGCCCTCGAGACCGGCCGGGCACCGGCGCCCGCTGTGTCCCCAGCGCAGCCGGCCGTCGTACCGGCTCCCGAGACGGGGCCGCTGGCGTTCATGGCGTCGCAGCTGGCCGCCGAGATCGGCCGCCTGCGGGCGCGGCTTGACCGGATGAGCGAGAAGTCCGGCTTTCCCTATGCTGCGCGCTAGCGCGCAGCCGCAGGCGCTGCCGCCTTGCCGGCACACTCGCGCAGAAAGCCGCGCACCAAGCTGAACAGACTGTCTTCGAACGCCGGGCTGGCAAGCCATTGCTCGTCATACGTCAGCGCGCTGCCGATGGCACCCATGATCGAGCGGGTCAGCACGAAGGCCTGGATGGGGGAGAGCGCCACGACCCGCCCGTCGACGTCGCGGATGCCGGCCGAGCTCAGGAAGGTCGACACATGCCCGGGCGTGACCAGCGGATTACCGCCGCGCGCGATGGCTTGTTCGAGCACGAAGCGGCGCGCCCGGTGCCGTCCGCCGAAGGCGCCGAGCAAGGTGCGCACGACCTGCCGCAGCCGCTGGTCCGGCGACTGTCCATCCGGCTCGCTCAAGACCGCCAGCAGTTCCGCCGTCAGGCGATCGCTTTCGCGCTGCGCCAGTTCCTCCAGTACCTGCCGCTTGTTGGGGAAATACTGGTAGAGCGTGCCGATGCTGATGCCGGCCACCTCGGCAATCCGGTTGGTGGTCAGCGCGTCCGGCCCCTCCTGGTCGAGAATCTGCAGCGTCGCCTCCAAGATGAGTTCGACCTTCTCGCGCGAGCGCGCCTGGCGTGGCTGGCGTCGGGCAAGTGACTGATCTGTATGCGGTTTTTCCTTTGCTGGCGAGGCCATGGAACGCGAGTGGCAGGATGTGAGCAATGCTCATATTATCGGCGCAAGCCGATATACATGAGGAGGAGACCCATGTCGTCCAGCCAACGACGCCCCACCGTGGCCAAGCACCTGCTGGCCTTCGCTGCCGCATGCCTGTGCACCAACCTTGCCGCCGCGGCCGCGCAGGACTGGAGCCCGGCGCCTGCCGCGCCGTCGCAGGAAGCCACGCTGCACCAGGCCTTCGACTATGCCTTTCCGCTGGTCGCGATGGGGCGCCTGCGCGCCCGCATGCTGGGTGCGGATGCCAGGCCTGGCGCGTCGCAACTGAACACCTGGCTGCACCAGCACAAGCTGTCCGGCCCGGATGACCGCTGGGTGACCACGCCCAACAACGACACGGCGTACTCCACGCTGTGGCTGGACCTGCGGCAAGGGCCGGTGGCGCTGTCGGTGCCGGACATGGCCGGCCGCTACTACTCGCTGGCCTTCCTCGACATGGCGACCAATAATTTCGAGCTGCTCGGCCGGCGCGCCAACGGCACGCGCGGCGGCACCTTCGTCGTGGTCGGGCCGGACACCACGCAGCCGCTGCCGCCCAATGCGCAGGTGATCCGCGCGCCGGCCAACGACGTGCTTGTGCTGGCGCGCATTCTCGTCAACGGCGACGCCGACATGCCCGCCGTGACGGCTCTGCAAGACCAGTTCAAGGTGCAGCCACTGGGCGCCGGCAAGACGCCGCCCCTGTGGCAGGCTGCGCCGCCGGTGGAGCAGAGCCCGCAGGCCTTCGTCGACATGGCCAACCTGATGCTGGCGCGCAACCCCGCGCCCCGCTATGAAGACGCGCTGATCCAGCGCCTGGCATCGGTCGGCATCTGCGGCGCGGCCTGCCGTTGGGAGGCCTTGTCGCCGGAGGTCAAGGCGCTGTGGGCGCAGCAACTGCCGGCCATGCTGGCCTCGCTCAAGGGTGGACTGTCTGCCACCGGGGCCACCGGGGCCACCGGGGCCACCGGGGCCACCGGGGCCACCGGGGCCACCGGGGCCAAGAGCGAGGGCTGGTCCTATTCGAAGGACAACCTCGGCGATTTCGGCACCGACTATGCGTACCGCGCGCAAGTCGCCCTGGGCGGGCTGCTGGCGCTCAAGACCGTCGAAGCCATGTATCCCGTCAGCTTCGTCGATCAACAGCAGCGCAAGCTCTCCGGCGCCCACCACTATCGCCTGCGCCTGCCGGCGGGCGCGCTGCCGGTCAACGGGTTCTGGTCACTGTCGATGTACGAGGTGGAGCCGGACGGCAAGCTGTTCTTCACGCCCAACCCGATCGGACGCTACGCCATCGGCGACCGCACCGCCGGCCTCAAGGCCGGCCCGGATGGCGCCATCGACATCGTGATGCAGCGCGACGCGCCGGCCGATCCGGCCCAGCGCGCCAACTGGCTGCCGACCCCGGCCGGCGACTTCGCCCTGGTACTGCGCGCCTACGAGCCCAAGGCCGAACTGCGCGACGGCCGCGTGCGCGTGCCCGCCGTCGAGCGGCTGGACTGAGCGCGGCGTCTCCCTGGGCGGCCAGGCGGTGGAAATCGGCGCTGACCGCCAGGAATGCAATGGTCGGGCACGCTCCGGCTTCATGCCTTATAGGCGACGGCCTCGATTTCTACCTTGCTCCCGACCATATTCCTGGTCTGCAGAGTCGAGCGCGATGGCTTGTGGAGAGGAAAGAATTCGCCGTAGACGCGATTGAATTCAGCGAAGTCATGGGCGTCTTCGAGCCAGACGGTCACCTTGACAACATCCTCGAGCGCGCAACCCGCCAGCGCGAGCACCTGTGCGACGTTCTCCAAGGTCTGGCGGGCATGCGCCTCGATCCCCCCGGGGATGATGTGCCCGTCTCCGTCCCTGGCGACCTGGCCGGACACGAACACAAAGCCGCCTGCCTTCGTCGCCAGTGAGCGCGGCAAGCCACACGTAGCCGGGTTGATCTCTGCAAAGGACTCGATCGCCATTTTCGCCACCCTCGGGAAGAGAACTCATGGGCCCGTGCCAGCGATGAAGATCGCGCAGGGCCCTTCACGGAAAACCATCGGCTTCCTGCTCTTCTACGCCTGCCACGGCCGGCCGTCCAGCGACTTGGTCCGCGATCTCGCGCGTTCGCCTTCACGTGCAGGGCGACGGACGGCCATGCAGGCGTTGCATGCTGAGGCTGCGAACAATTCATTTGAGCTTTGGAGTGCCCGTCGCTACTGTATGGCCTATCAATCCACTGCGTGACCCGGGTCCGGCCCGGGCGGGCGCCGGGCAGGCGCCGGTTCGCCGCGGGCCGCGCGGCATTTTTTAACAAGGCGTTCGCGTCACGTTCACCTGATGGCGTTCCGTTTGAAAGCGTTAAATCCGGCCGCCGTTCCAAACATGCTGCGCCACGGCGAATGCCCTATTGCGGTGCGGTATTGTCAGTTTGGCGCGCGCCATGGCCCCGCGCCACCACTGCGTGATCAAGCCGCCGTAACAAAATCCGCTCGCCTTCCCGTCGGCACGGCGGCACACTGCGATCCAACGGCGCCGCGTCGTGCTACGGAACCGGCTTTCCGCCTCGTACGCCCCGCCTCGTCGCGCCGCGCTTCTACAACACTCGGGAAAACAACATGAAACGCTCACTGATTGCCCTTGCATTCGCCGGCGTCGGCCTCTCGCTGTCCGGCCTCGCCCATGCCGTGGACGTCAACGTGAACATCGGCGTGCCCGCGCCTGTCGTCGTCGCGCCGGCGCCGGTCATGGTCGCACCCGCGCCGGTCATGGTCGCCCCCGCGCCCGCCATCGTCATCGGCTGGCACGGCGACCGCTACTGGGACGGCCACCGCTACTGGCAGCGCCGCGAGTGGGAAGACGAGCAGCGACACCGTGGGCATGGCGGCTACCACTGCCCACCGGGACACGCGAAGAAGGGCGAGTGCTGAGCAACCAAGGCACTGACCGCCTCACGGCTTGATCGCGGCATGGACGCCTGAGACGCTTCGCCGCTCGGGCGGCCTTCCCGTTCCTTGCCGCCCCCCATCTACCGATAACAATCAGCGAGGAGACCATGAAATTCGATGAAGTGATTCAGCAACGCCGCAGCATCCGAGGTTACCTGGACAAGCCGGTTCCGAAAGAACTGGTGCGGGAGATCCTGGCGCTGGCCATGCGCGCCCCCACGTCATACAACACCCAGCCTTGGAACTTCTACGTGGTGGCCGGCAACGCCCTGGACCGCATTCGCCAAGGTAACGTGGAACGCAACCTGGCCGGCGTACCGGATTCACGCGAATTCCGCATCGGGCCGGCCTATGACAGTACCCACCGTGAGCGTCAGATCGGCGTCGCCAAGCAACTGTTTGCCGCCATGGGCATCGCCCGCGACGACCAGGAAGGGCGGCGCGAATGGGTGCTGCGCGGCTTTCGCCAGTTCGACGCGCCGGTGTCCATCATCGTGACCTATGACCGCTCCATTCATGGCAGCGACGTCGCCCCGTTCGACTGCGGCGGCGTCGTCAACGCCATCGTCAACGTTGCCTGGTCGCGCGGGCTGGGCTGCGTCATCAACAGCCAGGGCATCATGCAGTCCCCGGTGGTTCGCGCGGAAGCGGCGATTCCGGACGATCAGGTGATCCAGACCTGCATTGCCATGGGGTGGCCGGACGAGACGTTTCCCGCCAATGCGGTGGTCTCGCATAGAAAGTCCGTGGAGGAAGCCGCCACGTTCATCGGGTTTGATGACTGACGAATGATCAGGCGCGGCCAGCAGCAGCCGTCGTCATGAGCAACAGGCATAGTCGAGGAGGGTGGGGCGGCAACGCTCCAATCGAACGCGTCGAGAATATCCTCGGCGTGTGCGTCTGTTTCCACCTTCTTCTCAATGACAGGTAGACACTGCTGGCCGCGCTCATAGCCTGACGTTGCTCCCCTCGGTCACGATTTCCTGGGTTGTATATCGAACCAGCCCGCTGATCTGCTCAATGCGTGCCTTGGTGAAATCGATCCTGCGCACGATGCCTGTCCCGTTGAGTGTCAGCGAGCCGATCGTGCTTTCGGAGAAGTCCGCGGTCTGTGCGTCGACCTTCTCAATTGCCACGTTGTGGGCATTGATGGCTTGCAGTTCAATTTCGGGCATCGCGCACTCGCGAAGGGTTATCTGCGGTATGGCCGTTTGGGACCGGTCCAGCTTTTCGCGCACACCGGCGCCACTAAGCGCAATGGAGGCTTTGCTCGCCCTGCATCTCACACGTTCTAGCAGGATGGCGTCCGCGCACATGCGCCCGGCATCCATGACTGTGTTCTGCAAGCCAATAAGCCCATCTCCGGTAAGAACCACGTCGGACATCGTGAAGCTCTCCGCATCGATCCCATTGGCGGCGATCCCGTTGGCGGTGACGTTCTCGAATCGAACGGCACCGGTCGCTTGAAGCTGGGCTATGTCGAGCAGCGCAAAGGCGCTGTTGCGGACGGTGAGGGACGTAACGTTATCTCCCAGCCGTAGTCTTCCATCGCTCTTGACGTTGTCGAGCTCTATCCTGGCAGGGTACGTGGTGCTGGTCTTGTAGTCATAGCTTCCCCCCCTCAGCTCAATACTACCGAATCGACAGTCCTTGTATGAGACCGTATCTCTACCAAATACGTTCGTGAACTTGCCGGTGCAGCTTTCGAATGAAATATCACCCGCCCACGTGCCCACCGCACCCCAGTGATTGGGGTCCTCCTTGGTTCCACCGAAATCGCATTCGACGAAGCGGACTTTCTTACTTTCCTTGCCCCCCATGACCGCCACCTCACCGAGGGTATCGCACCGCACGAACAGCACGTTATCCCAGCCATAGCCCTGGAAGTTCGATCCCGGGAACTGGCATCGCTCGAAGACACAATTCTTGAGCAGGCTCAGCCGGGTCATCCCGTAGAAGATGCAGTCGTAGAAGTGCACGTTTTCCCAGGTGGCTTCATAGAACGCTTCGAGCGTGACGAAGTCCGCCCCGCTGATCTTGAGCGGCTGATCGCCCAGCGTCGTTCTACGAAGCTCGGGGTCGGTAAGCATGGCAAATTCATGGGGCATCCGGTCGATGTTCTTGGCGGTCATGCGTTTGCATCCAGTGAGAGTCAGTCCAGCGGCGGCGAGCAATCGAAGAATATGGCGGCGCGAGATCACTTACGGTCCACTCCAGTGACTGCGTCCTTCTCTGGATATCGCTTGGTAGATCGATGCATCAGAGTCAACCACTTCCAATCCGGCACCTCCCCCTGTTCCCCCAGCCGCCGGGCAATCAGCCCATGCTGATAGTCAACGGGAAACACCCAGGAACTCGCCACATCGAACATCCCTTCGAGCTTCTCCGCGCCCTTGGGCCAGGTCGGCCCCTTCAGTAAGACCTCGCAGAACATGCGGCACGTCGAGGGGTTGAAGCGCACCAGCAGCGGTTGAAGAGGGGCGGCCATGACATAGCTACCCGGACGGGGCTGTGCTCGCCAGTCCGTTGCTGGCTTAAGCAGGGCGTCAATCTGGGTCCAGTTGCCGGCGGAATTCTTCGTGGCCGCGATAAAGACCCAGAATCTCACCTTGTCGATACATTGCAGCGCATCGGTCAGCGGGCCAACCTGCATGGTCCAGGAGGTGGGCGGCAGCGGGCCGTTGGCGGGTGGCACCCACACCAGCGGCGTCTCCACCTTGTCGACGTGCAGATAATCGAGCGCCACCGCCAGGCGCGGCTTGCCGTTGCCCGCCTCGGTCCTGACCTGGCGGATGGGCGTGGCGTCGGCTTCGTTGAGCAGCGTGCCGGACGGTGCCGTCAGCAACCATTGCTTCAGTTCGCCGTTCAGGTTCTGCGTGCCAAGCGGGCCACCCGACGAACTTACGATCAGCTTGGTGGGGCCGCCGTGCTTGTTGGTACTCTGCGTGGCGGACAGTCCGGGGTCGAAGGCGCTGCGCACCTGAACCAGCTTTCCACCATGCTGCAGTCCCACCGTGTACACCCCGGCGCGATGGGAGTGCCCGCTCAGGTGATAGTCCACCTTGTCATGGTTGGGCTGGTCATGACCCGCCACGCAGGTGTGGAAATACCAGTCGACATTGCGCTCGCAGGTTCCCATATTATTCAGGTTCCAGCCCCCGGCGTTGTCCTCGAAGCGCATCGTCTTCAGAGCATTGGGGCTCTGCTGGGGTTCGATCTGGCGGCCTTGCTTTGAGAGTTCAATCGCGCCGTCATAGTTGACGATGGTGAAGTGCGAGAACACGGTCAGGCTGGCGCCGATGTCGCGCTTGCGGCGGCGCCCGCCTTGCAGCAGGAATTTCTGTTCTTCTGAGAGGGATTGCGTTGCCCGGGGGAGGATACCGAGCCCCTGTTTGTCGGCTCGACTGGGCAGATGTTCAGCTACCCAGCGGATCTTGTCGTCAACCTCGGGGAGCTTGTCGATGCCTCCCAGGGGATTGAGATAGTTTTCGCCACTGCCCCAGTCCAGGCCGAGCAGCGTCTGTCTTGGCCCGTAATCCAGGCGCCAGTCCGAGAGGGGCGTGATGAGGGTGAAGAACCAATCGAAGTTCGCGGGCGTAAAGTTCTTTGCCGTGAGGACCTGCGCATAGGTGGGGCCATACGCCAGGCAGATTTCGTAGAGGGTGAGGTTGTGGTCCGCCGCGATCCCGGCGTTCGCCTTGGCCTCGGCCCAATCGCTGGCGCGATCGAAGTCCTGGTAGATTTCGGCGGCTTTGTCCGCCGCCTTGCTGCTGCCGTGCTTGCCCAACTCACGGCCGGCGAGACCACCGAGAGGTCCGCCGAGGATCCCGCCGAGGATCCCGGCCCCGGCGCTGGCCACTTTGCCGAGATCCTCGATCTTGGCGGGGTCGATCGCTCGCGGCCCGTGCGTGCCCTTGAGCGCCCCGACTTGCTCCAGCGCGCCGGCCGTCGCGACCCACGGGTTGGTGCGTGGCGATACTCCGTACGGCACCGCGTAGGCCTCATGGTTGCCGGTCGTCAGGAACACCGGCAGCTTCAGGTCCCGATAGGCATGGCGCAGCAGCGAATAGAGCAGCATGTCATCCGCGCCGCGCTGGTAGAGTTTCCCATTGCGGATCTGGTTGAGGACGTTGAAGGCGTTCCACTGCTCGGCAATGGTACTGCCAGTTTCCGCCGGCACAATGTTGCGGTTGAAGTCGATCAGATCGCCGGTGATCACCAGTGCGTCGGCGCGGCCTGCCTTGCCGAACTGTTCGATCAGATCACGCAGCGCCAGGAAACTATTGCACAGATGGGAAGCGCGTGGAGTCGGAGGCGTCCCCGGCACTGGCGTGCCATCGGTAGTTTCGATCAGGCACGCCGGAGACTTCTGCAGGGCCAGGTGGCGAACGTTGACGTGGACATCCGACAGGTGTCCGAGCTTCAAGGTAGCGTTCGGCTTCTGGATGACCGGATGCCACGCCGTCAGGCGGTGTACGGTATCGGCCTTCAGCGGCGGTAAAGCGAATGCCGTGGCCTTGTCCACATCGTATTCATAGAAGCGCGGCACGTGGTTCTGACCATTCTGTTGCTCGGATTTCGCCTGCGCGTCGAGGAAATCCAGAATCACCTGATCCTGGTACTCCCAGGCCTGTACGCCCTTGACCTCCGGACGTTGCGCATACCTGGACGGCACCGGGACCATCCACGCGAAGGTGTGCATGAGGGTGAGGTCGGGCTTGTCGGGCAACGTCGCGAGATCGATGTCAATCTCGTAGACATGCGTCATGTCCTTGTACAGCCTGACTGTCTCCGGGCGGATGATGGCCACCGGCTCGCCACGGTGATCGACCATCAGCCCGCCATGAAACCGGCCGACCTGCCAGACGTTGACCACCTCCATGGCGCGAGAGGCGGCCTTGCCGTCCCGAAACAGCATGGTGTCCTTGGGCTCGGCCGCAGTCCCTTTGCCCTGGATCGGGTACAGGCGCAGATGGCGGTCCACGAAGACGGGGCCGTACTTGGCCTTGATGATCTTGCGGCCGTAGTACTCAACGGGCTGCACGGGCTTGCCCACGCCGAAGTACTGCTCTGCCATGGCCTCAGCCGCGATAAAGAGGCTGCACCGGGTCTGCTTGGGCGGCAGGACCAAGGGCGTACCCAGACTGGGACTGAGGATGATGGCACGGATAGGCGCCTTTTCCTCGCAGTCCACGCACCCTTCGAGCTTCCGCTCATGCGTGACACTGGTGCGGGCGATGCGCACCCTCTCGGCGGCGGTGAATTCCGGTGGACTCATATTGGGCAATGGTCGTTAGCCGGGTATCGGCGATGCACGGGCGCATCGTCATGACGTACCAGCCAGCGATGCGGAGTAGCCCGAAAAGGCTACTCCGCAAGCAACCCGATTCCTATCGGACGATTCCTGAATTTGTCTGCCTTTGGCAGAAATTCCTCCTCTCCACCGCGATCCAAGGCGTTGGGTCCAGCTTGCGCGAAGTCCGCCCCCCATAAACCTCTAGGATCCTGCCTGTGAATAACTTGTGAATGGAGCGGCTCCTTGAATCCCCGGACACAGTCATCCACTTGAACTGACGGGGAGGCATACGACCGGGTGCCGGCTTTACCCTGTACCGTTACCGATGGTCTTGGAGTTCAGGCGATGAAACGAATCCTGAAGGCAGTGAGCTATGTGCTCGTACCCATCCTGCTTCTTTTGGTGTTGGGGCGGGATGTATTACAGATCCACGGTCCGCGAATGCGAACGTGAAGTCGAGGGGCTACATTGGCGAACGCTGCTATATGGCCTTTAGGGATGTGCTGCGAAATCGGCCAGGCGACACCGTACTGGATGTGCTGGATCGGCCCCTTTGGCTCAGAATCCCGGCAAGCGCCGCATCTCGTGCTACGATCCGCGCAAATGAAAAAGCCCATCTACTACACCTGCCAGAACCAATCGTGCGGAACCCGCTGGGAGTCCACCGAAGTGGTCGTCGTCAACGAGGGCCAGGGCCCGCTGTTCCGCTGCCCGATCTGCGGCGCGCGCAATGCGCTGGCCGCGCGCGAAGAAGACGGCGTGACCGTCTATCGTCAGCGTCGGACGACCGGTTCCTGAGGCAGATCTCGGACCGCGCTTAGATCGCCGTCCGCAATGCTCTGGGCGACAGTCCGTAATGCTTGCGAAAGCGCGCGGCAAAGCGCGATGCCGAGGCATAGCCGCTGGCTGCGGCGATCTCCCCGATGGGGCGCGCGGTGGTCTGCAGCCATTGCAAGGCTATTCCCAGCCTGACGTTTTCCAGGAGCTTGCTGAAGCTGCTGGCCTCGTTTGCCAGTTGCCTGCGCAAGGTCGAGGCCCCGAGGTTCAGTCGTTCGGCGACGCAAGCCACTGTCCAGTCCCGCGCCGGATTGCCCATGAGGATGTGCTGTACGCGTTCGCACAATGGATCGCGCCGGTCCAGCAGCAGCGGTGCAGCCCAGCCGCCGAGGGCCAGTGCCAATAGCACGGCTTCGCCATAGTGGCTGCGCAGGGCATCCGGCGCATCGCTGGCAATGCACTCCAGCAGGTTGTCCCAGGCCAAGGCGGTGTGCCGGTCCAGCGGAACGCACAGGTCCGAGGTGTGTCCGGGCCAGTTGCCGATCTGCTCGCGGTAGCGCAGGCTGAACGCCTGCAATGCCTGGGCAGGAAAGCTCACGACATCGGCGACGTAATGACCCTGCGCGCCCGGATAGTTGCGAATGCCCAACTGACGTCCCGCCGGCAGCAGGGAAACGCTCGACTGGCTGCAGGGGAGGGTTGTCATGCCTCCAGCTGTTCCCGGTGCCCGCGAAAGACGGCTTTTCTACTTCACCGGGGTCAGGATCGGTGCGCCCTTGTTCTTGATCAGGAACACGACGAATCTTGCCGGCTGCGTGGAACTGGCATTGCGCCCGACCGTATGGATGTCGTCAGGGCCCTCGTGGAACGTATCGCCCGCCTTGAGCGCTACCTCCTTGCCGCCCTTGACGCCCATGACGATGCTTCCATCGAGCACATAGACGAAGGCGTGCGCGTCATGGCGATGCACCGGGTCGACCGCGCCAGGCGGATAGTCGACCACGATCATCTGGACTTCCTTGCCCGGATACTCAGGCAACGGCTCCGAACGCAGCGATGTCACGCTCGCCTGCGGCGCGGCCATGGCCGGCCGCACGGCCATCGGGCACAAACACATCAGGGTGGCAACGAAGGAAACGATCCGCTTCATGGCATCACTCCAGGCCGGCCTTGTCGAGCCCGAACGCCTTGTCGGACGAGCCGGGCACCATGCGGAAGGCCACGTTCAGCCGGTTCCAGCTGTTGATCGCGCCCACCAGGAAGGTGAGATCCGACAGCTCCTTCTCGGAGTACTCGGCACGCACGCTGTCGTAGACGTCGTCCGGCACGCCGTGGGCGGGAATACGGGTCAGCACCTCGGTCCATGCCAGCGCGGCGCGTTCACGGGGCGTGAACAGCGACGACTCGCGCCAGATCGCCACGTGATGCAGGCGCAGTTCGCGCTCGCCGTGGATCCTCGCCATCTTGACGTGCATGTCGACGCAGAACGCGCAACCATTCAGCTGCGACGCGCGAAGCTCGACGAGTTCGCGGATGTGGGTCTCGATCGTCGTCTTCTGGAGCAGCGTGCCAAGCTCCACGAGCTTCTTCGACAGCTCGGGCGATTGCTGAAAATAGTTAAGGCGTGGCGTCATGATGTTCTCCTGGCAGAGGGCAGGGGTTGGGTCTGGCGGCATATCGTGGCGATGTCCCGCTGAACGAAAGGAGGGGTGAAACGAGCGGTGAAACGATGGGCTTCGCAGGGCAGCAAGCCGCAATCGAGCCGCAATCAAGCCGCTTTAGCTTGAGCGAGCCACTGATCGAGACTGATGCGGCCGATGCGCGCGTCGCCGAGCGGCACAAGTGACAGTTCCTCGACCAGCCCGCCGTAGTACCGCGCATTGCGGTCCGTGACGACGGGGCGTGCGTCGCCGACCGATTTCAGATAACGCGCGATGATCTCGGCGAAGGGCGCCCGATCCGGGCCAGCGATGTCAAGGCTGCCGTTCAGCGGCACGGAGAGCACGAGCTGCGCGAGGATCGCCACGATGTCGTCCGCGGCGATCGGCTGGAACAGTCCGTCGCCGACACGCACGGTGCCGCCGTCCGTACTGAAGTCCGCAATGCTGCCGATGAACTCCATGAATTGCGTGGCGCGTACGATCGAATACGGCACGCCGGCCGCTTCGATCGCCGCTTCCTGCGCGACCTTGGCGGCGAAGTACGCGTTCTCAGGCATGCGATCGGTGCCGACGATCGACAGCGCGACGTGATGGCGCACGCCCGCGGCCACCTCGGCCTTGCCCAGGTTGCGCGCCGAGGTGCGGAAGAAGTCGAGGACCGCTTGAGGTTCCCACGATGGCGCGTTCGTCACATCCACGACGACGTCCGCGCCGATGAGCGCATTGCTCAGACCTTCGCCCGTCACGCTGTTGACGCCGGTACGGGGAGAGGCGGCGAGCGCCTGGTGGCCTGCTTCGCTGAGCAAGGTGACCAGACGTGAGCCGATCAGGCCCGAACCACCGATTACGACGACCTTCATGGCAGGTTCTCCAGAGGGATAAAGAAACACGAGGAACGTGAGGAACGTGAGGAACGCGTGGAATGCGCGATGGCTGGGGCGCTGCGCAAAGGCATCGTTCTCGCCGCCGCATCGCCCAGGGGCAGTATGTAACAATCATGACCTATCAATAAGGGTCAAGAATGATCGATATGACTAGGCCAAGTTGCTCTGGCTCCTCCTCCTTGTCCGCGAGGCTGGCATGAGCACCCGTACTCCCGCGTTGGCCATCGAGATCGACCGCGGGAAGCCGTTGCCGATCTATCTGCAGATCTGCGAGCGTTTCAAGACCGCGATCGCGGCAGGCCTCCTGCGTCCGGGTGACCGCGTGCCCGCGCTGCGCGGCCTCGCCACGCAATTGAGCACGGCGCGAGGCACGGTCGAACTGGCCTATACGATCCTTGTCGACGAGGGCTACCTGGAGATGCGCGGCGCTGCCGGCACGTTCGTTTCGACTTCGCTATCGGCGTCAGTGATGCCTTCCGCGGATGGAAAGGGTCGCCAGGGCTCGCGCGGCCGGCCGGCTGCCCAAGGAGCGGGCACGGCGAAGACACCGGACGCGTCACATGGCCGGCCGATGCCGCGCCAGGTGGCGATCACCGTTGCCATGAGCGGCGAGCCGCGGCCGTTGCAGCCAGGGCTGCCAGCACTGGACGCATTCCCGCGCAAGATATGGAGCCGCCTGGTCTCGCGTCGTGTGCGCAGCGGCGAACGCACGATGCTCGCCTACCCGGATCCGATGGGCTACCGGCCGCTGCGTGAACGCATTGCCACCTATCTCGGTCTGTCGCGCGGTGTCACGTGCCTGCCCGATCAGGTCTTCATTACCGGTGGCTACCGCGCGACGCTTGAACTCGTGCTGCGCAGTCTCGCTCAGCCGAACGACCGCATGTGGTTCGAGGATCCCGGCTATCTGCTCGCGCGCAATTTTCTGGCCGAGACCGGCGTGCAGTTCGTGCCCGTGCCGGTGGACGACGAAGGGATCGACGTCGAGCGCGGCATGCAACTGGACCCGGGGGCGCGCTTCGCACTGGTCACGCCATCGCATCAAAGCCCGCTCGGACACATGCTGTCGCTCACCAGGCGCCTGGCGCTGCTGGATTGGGCGGAGAAGGCTTCGCGCTGGATCATCGAGGATGACTACGACAGTGAGTTCCGCTATGTGGGCAGGCCCTTGCCGGCGTTGAAAAGCCTTGATCGGCAAGATCGCGTGATCTATTGCGGCACGTTCAGCAAGGCGATGTTCCCCGGCCTGAGGCTCGCGTATGCCGTGGTGCCGGAGCGTGCGGTCGAGCGCGTCGGGCGGGTGGCGTGCAGCATGAATGCCGGCTCGCCGGCGGTATGGCAGGCTGCCGTGGCCGATTTCATGGAGCAGGGGCATTTTGCCCGGCATGTGAAGCGGATGCGTGCGCTGTACGGTCAGCGGCGCATGCTGATTGCGCACGCGTTGGAACAGGCCTTCGGCGAGCGGCTGAGCGTCGAACTGCCACCCGGCGGAATCCAGTTCGCGGTGCGGTTCACCGAAGGCCCCGACGGCCCGGTCGACGATGTCGCCGTTGCCGCGCGGGCCCGCGAGGCGGGGCTGGCCGTGTTGCCGCTGTCGATCTGGTACGCGAATGGCCGTATGCGGCGCACGCCGCGTGGCCTCGTGATCGGCTTCGCGAACATCGCCGATGCCAAGGAAGCGGCCCGTCTCGCTCGAACGTTGCGCTCATGCCTGGATGGCTGAGGCGCGGGGCAGACCCCGAATCCCGATTTCACGGAGCACTGCATGCCTCCGCTGCATCGGCGTGACGCTCTCCTGATTTTATCCGGGTAATATTGACAATTATTTTACCCGGATATAAATTGGCGGCTTCACAGCAGGGATGCCCGCCATGATTCCTCTTCCCACAACTCTTCCCATACCTTCAGTCCACATCGCACGCGTGTGCACGTATCCCTTCGTGCCCGCAATGGCCGGTGGCCTACGACGCGGCTTCGAGGAGGCGGCGCGCGCGTTGCTCGCAGACGATCGTGCGAATTGCGGCGAACCGATTGCCAGCCGGGCCGTCCGACGTCCGCGCCCCTGCCTTCGCGCCCGGCTTCGGCACCGCGCTGTGAGCCGCGCTGTCACCCACGGGGAACGCCGATGACGACCTTCGACCTGAACGCCGGCGCCGTCGCGCCGGTTGCGCATGAAATGGAGCTCACCGCGCTGCGCGTGACGGGAACGGTGCCGGACGATCTCGATGGCGTGCTGGTGCGCAACGGCCCCAACCCGCTGTCGGGGCGATTCGAGGGCGACGGTGTGCTGTCGTGGTGGCCGGAGGCCGCGATGCTGCATGGGATCGCATTCGAGCGTGGCCGAGTGGGCGGCTACCGTAACCGCTGGCTGCGCACGCAACGATGGGCGCGCGCGCATGCGCCAGAAAGTATGTCGACGTGGCCGGATACCAATCCGAACGTCAACGTGATCCGGCACGCCGGCGAAACCCTCGCGCTGGCCGAAGGCGGCGCGCCGCTGGCAATCACCTCGACGCTCGACACGCTCGGGCCGGCGCGTCGGCATCCGGGCATCGCGACGGGCATGACCGCGCACCCGAAGATCGATCCGCGCACTGGTGAACTGGTGACGTTCCGCGCCGACTGGAAGGCGCCGTTCCTGCGCTATGGCGTGTCCGACGCGAGGGGGGAACCGACCGTGGACGTCGAGATCGCGCTGCCGGCCCCGTCGATGATGCACGACATCGCGATCACCGAGACGTACAGCATCCTGCTCGATCTGAACGTCGGCTATGACTTCGCCATGCTCGCGCGCGGACACCGGATGCCGTTGCGCTGGCATCACGAACGCGGCTCACGGCTGGGTGTGATCCCGCGTCACGGCGGCGAGGTGCGATGGTTCGAGATCGCGCCGTGTTTCATCCAGCATGTCGTCAATGCCTATGACGCGGACGAAACGACGATCGTGCTCGATGCCGTCCGCTATCCGTGGTTCCTGCGGCTCACGGCAGACGGCGGTGCGTTCGAGGACAACCCGGTCGGGGTGCTGTGGCGGTATCGGATCGACCTGCAGTCGGGGACGGTCGAGGAAACGCAGGTCGGCGAAGACGGGATCGAGCTGCCGCGGATCAACGAGCAGTGGACCGGCCGGCCGTATCGGTATGGCTATGCCGCCGAGCAGCCGACCCCGGTCGAACTGCGCGGGATCGTGCGGTACGACTGGCACCGCGGCACGCTCGAACGGTATGCGGTGCCGCCGGGGGATCAGAACAGTGAGCCGGTGTTCGTGCCGCGACGGACAGCGACGGCGGAAGATGACGGATGGTTGCTGTGTTGCGTGTACCGACGCGCGACCGATACCAGCGACGTGATTGTGCTGAATGCGTGCGATCTTGCTGCCGGACCGGTTGCGACCGTGCATCTGCCGACACGGATTCCGGCCGGGTTCCATGGTGCGTGGTTGGCGCATCAAGGTCGAAGCGTTGCTTGAACGTCGGGCGCGCGTGACGCTCGGGTGCTGGCTCGGCGGCTCGCGCATGCGAGGAAGACTCCGCCGTTCGGGGCCGCCACCCGCCAGGGCACGGCGCTGCCCCCACCGCATGCCAAAGCGCCCCCCACCAATGGGTGGCCGGTAGCGCGTGCAATACCAGCAGCGAACGCATCCGATTGCTGTACGCTGTGCGTTCCTGAGGAGAGGAGGAGAAGAGGAGCAATGGTGAGCCATGTCTTTTCTGTCGATTGGTCGACGCTGCCCGCACCCACTGACGACGGCGCGGCCCGACACCTGCCGGGAAAACCGCTGCCGCACGTGGCACTGACCTCCACCGACGGGGATGTGGTCGATCTCTCCCACTTGAGCGGCCGTACGGTCCTCTACGCATTTCCGCGCATGCACCGTCCCGACCAGCCCATCACCGATGGATGGTTCACGATTCCTGGCGCGCCTGGTTGCACGCCTCAGTCTTGCGCATTTCGTGATCACGCGAAGGAACTGGCAGCTGCGGGCGCGGCGCACATCTTTGGCTTGTCAACGCAAGACACCGCGGACCAGCGTGAAGGGGCGAAGCGCCTGCATTTGCCCTTTCCCTTGCTGTCCGATCACGAGCGGGCCTTCACGAACGCGCTGTCCCTTCCCACCTTCGAAGCGGGCGGCAGGGTGCTGCTCAAGCGTCTTACCTTGATCATCCGGCAGGGCGTGATCGAACATGTGTTCTACCCCGTCTTTCCGCCGGACCAGAACGCCGAAGACGTCCTCAACTGGCTGCAGCAACAACGCAACTGACGCGTTGGAATCCATTGGCCGATCCCGCTTCCGTGCATTGCAGAGAGTGGATCCGCGCGGCGGAGCAGGGCGTATCTCAGCGATCGGGACCGGCCACCAGTTGATCTGCCGGCAACCGCCGCGACAGCGCGCGATATCCCGATCGCCGCGAAAGCTGGCCGAGAAGGCCGTTAGTATGATTGACCACCCTACCTGCCATCGAGGTGACCAATGGAAATTACTCCCCCCGCTACGTTGGAAGAATGGAATGCATCCGGTGCGGAATACCTGCCCGGTCTTCTTGGCATGACCTTTACCAAAGTGGAGCCAGATGAGGTAGTGGCAACGCTTGAGGTGCGCCGTGCCTTGGGCGCCTGGAATGGCTACCTGCATGCGGGAACGGTCGTGTCGCTCGCGGACACATGCTGCGGCTACGGAACCGTGCGCAGCCTGCCGGCGGGCGCCAGCGGATTCACCACCGTGGAACTCAAGAGCAATATGCTGGGAACGGCCCGCGAAGGCCTCGTGATCTGCACCGCGCGCCCCATCCACAAAGGACGCACCACCCAGGTCTGGGATGCCGAGGTTCGTCGCGGTAGCGACAATGCCCTGATCGCCAGCTTCCGCAACACGCAACTGATCCTCTGGCCCAAAGAGAAGTAAGCGGGGCAACCCGGCAGCCATCGCCATCGCCATCGCCTTGTCGGCCGGCGTGGTGCGCTTGGCGCTGGCCATGACCGCTGCCGATCGTCACGTCTCGCTTGCCTTCGACGGCGCGATCGATGCGATACCAGCCGTGCCTGGTCCGTCCGGTCGACCGCGAACCCACCCTGGCAAGCTCTACACCGATCAGGGCGGATGTCTCCGGGGATGACGCCGCATGGCGCCGTCGGTATCGGCGCACGCGCGGCATCCGTCCACGCAGCGCCGGTCAACGCGCCAAATTGACGCGCCGGAAGATCCGGTGCAAGCTTTCATCATCTTCCGCCCCGCACCGGAGCCCGCCATGACCTCCCCAGCCTTCCGAGCGTTCAAGGCAAACCTGGCGATGTTGCTGCGCGACATGCCGATCGGGACCACCGCCGATTTCTCCGACGTGGCCGTTGCCTACTGGAATGGCACACAGGTGGCCGGCGCCTATTTGCGCGACGGCGGGCGGCTGGATGAGGACTTCGAGTTCGACGAGAACGCGTGGGAGAGCTGGCAAGACGAACTGGCCGGCTGGCAGGCCAACCCGACCTTCACCGAACGCCAGGAACTGAAGGCCCGCCTGCAGCACGCCGCCGAGCGCGCCGGGAAGCGCGCTGCATAACGCGTTGCATCAGGCGCTGCACAACGCGCCGCGGAGCCCCCCATGCGGTTGGAATCCTTCTCCTTCGGCACCATCCGTATCGACGGCGTCACATACGACCACGACGTCATCATCGACCACGGCAAGGTCCGCAAACGCAGGAAGGGCCCCTCCAAGCCGTTCCGCGAAGCGTTCGGCCACACGCCGCTATCGATCCAGGAAGACATCCCCTGGAACTGCAGCAAGCTCGTGGTCGGCACCGGAGCCGGCGCCTTGCCGGTAATGGACGAGGTGAAGCGCGAGGCCAAAAGGCGCCATGTCGAGCTGGTCATCCAGCCGACCGCCGACGCCATCGAGACGCTCCAGGCCAACCCCAAAGGCGCCAACGCGATCCTGCATCTCACCTGCTAGCGCCGCCAGCCGTGCGCGCCGGGAGACAGGCGTCGGGCGGCGCGCATTCCGGGTATCCCGGCAGGTCACACCCCGTCTCGCCACGTGCGGAGTCGCGTTCGATCGCATCCGCATGGTGCGCCGGAACGTATAGTGAAGCAGGAGGAGGGGAGGCCCCACTCTCAGGAGATGCCGCCATGAAATTCATGATGACCTTCCATTGGGCTCCGGATACGGAGCAGCGCGCCGAAGCCATCGAGCGCTTCCTGCGAACCGGCGGGGTGCCGCCGGAGGGCGTCCGGCTGCTGGGCAGATGGACCAGCGCCGATCTCGGGTCGGGCTTCGGTCTGCTCGAAACCGACGATGCGGCCAAGCTCACCGCGTTCGCCTATCAGTGGAGCGACCTGATGGAACTGGAGATCATGCCGGTCCTGGAAGACGCCGAGCTGGCCGCCGTCCTCGGGCGGGTCGCCAGGACGTAGGGCAGGCAACCGAGCAGGCGCTTGTTGCGTAGCAACACGGCGCAGAAGCGGGCGACATGACGGACGCGGACCGGGTTGGAGCATGGCAGCAAGCGTGATGTCGGGAGTCGAGGCGGATCGATACGCTTCACGCAAATTCGCACTACATCCAGGCAAGAAACGTCCGTAAAAAGGATTCGATACCTAGAAGCTCCACCAGCGAAATCTGGAGCCAACAAACAAGAACCGGCGACGCCTGACCATGCTCACTTCCATCTCTTCCCTTGGCAACGGGGAACTGCCCTATTCCAACGCACCGAAATCCTCGGGGCAGACACAGCCCGCTTCCACTGAGACTGCGTCTTCTCTCGATGCACTGCTGAAGCGCAACGAAGAAACCCGTGCCGCGTTGAGCCGGCTGAGCCAGGATGCCTCCGCCAGCGAAAAGGCTTATGCCAGGAAGCGCCTGGAGCAACTGGAAGAGATGATGCGCCGCCTGTACATGCTCGGGTTTCCGCCGAAAGTCCTTGCCGAGATGGCGAAGGAATTGAAAGGCATTGTGAGTCAATACACGGGGGCAGGAGACCAGCAGGCTCCGGCGGTATCCCAAAGCGAGGCTTCAGGATTCACGCTGTCCGGTGGAGCGGGTGCGGGCGGCGCAGATCCCAGCACCAGCGGTGGCGGGCTATCCGACACCAACCTGACCACAAGCCAAATGTCCGTGGATACCTCGACGCTGGGCGCTAACAGCCACGCCAATGCCTACCTGGAGATCGCAAGAACAACCTCCGCCAGTAGTGATGCCGTTAGCGATGCTGATTTCATGGCCCGCGCCAAAGCCCTGGCAGAGCGACTCAAGGCCATGCTGAAGCAGCACGGCACGGAAACTTCATCGCAGACGATTGACTTGCCGGCGCAGACGTGACCGCCCAGCCAATGCGCGCGGCAACGATGCCGGCGGGGGAAACGGCCGACTGCGCTGCCAAAGGCACCACCTGGCCCTTCCACTGGCCCGATTCACGCGTGGCAATCACCAGGCGTTCCCCCAGGCCAGGCGCGGCGGCTATCAACTCACCGCCCGCGGCCCAGATTGCGCTGCGTCCCGCGCACGCCCAGCCGCCGGTCATGGCACCGTGGTTGGCAAGCAGGACGGCCATCTCGTGGTCTACAGCGTAGCTCCGCAATCTCTCGCTCTCCGCCGGATACGACTTTGTCGAGATGACAGAACCCACGGCATACACGTCTGCGTTCGACTCCGCAGCACGGGCGGCATGCGCCGGCTGGAGGGAATCCGCACAAACAGCGAGCGCGACCGAGGCGTCCCCGACCGTCAGGGGGAGACCACCGTCACCAGCGGTGAAGGCAACCTCTTCGCCAGCATGGAGATACTGCTTGGTGTAGACGCCAACAGAGCCGTCGGGCCGAAGCACCAGGGCAGCAATGAAAACGCTGTCATCGTCGGCAGACCGCAGCGGCGCACCGACCACAGCCGTCATGCCGCTGCGGCGTGCCTGTTCGCGGAGCGGGATCAACGAGTGATCATCCGGCCGAATCGCCAGCTCCCGCGCCATCGCCATTTCATATCCCGTCAGCGATAGCTCCGGAAACACAAGAAGCTGGGCGCCATGGCTCTCCGCCACCTGCATGGCGCTCAGATGGCGCGAGACGTTGGCGGGGATATTGCCAGCGAGGGAAATCGACTGAGCTGCGGCGATGGTCAAGGACATGGCCAGGAGTGTGTTGGGCTTTGTGGGCATGCAAAGCGCAGGGGGTGTAGAGGGATGAGTCTCTCACACGTTGCTTTGGTCGGTTGGGGCCTCTAGTGTGATGGGCTCTTGCCTTCGGCTTCTTGCTACGCTCAGCACGGGAAAACGCCGACTACCCTATCCAGCGAGGCTGCCATCCGACAATACATTTGAATACGATTGAATTGTATGGAACAATTCGTTGGCCATGCCGCCGCGACAGCTGCGGACAAGGCAGCATGGCCCTGGGCGCAGCGTATTGGCGCCGACGACGCATATGCCGATGTCCCGAGTCCGCGCATTCTTGTGCCAATACTGCCGCGAGGGCCGATCGATGATCCTGCCGGTGTTCGACGACGCTAACGCTGCCGACGTCCGTCAATTGTTCGGGGCGCCTGCGCTCCAGTCGAGCGAGCACAGCAGATGGGATGGGCTATCTTTCGAGCTGCGCAGCGGCGAGACTGCCTTTTCGCCGGTTGAGCACGTCGTCGAGAACCCCTGCTTTATGGTCAAGCTCGATCCCGGCACGCGCGCAGAGCGCCGCCTGGACGGCATCTGGCACAGCCCGGACGGCCCGCTCAGGTAGGGGAGAGCAACGATGCTGGTTTCAGACTACATTCTCGATGAGGTTGCCATGCAATTCGGAAACGCTGTGATTGCCCCAGGGCATACGTTTCACCGCGATCTGTTGGTGACGCGCGAAGACATTGCCAAGTTCGCCGGGCTCTGCGAAGACTTCAATCCTCTGCACCACGATGAGGACTATGCCAGGACGACCCGGTTCGGCTCGATCATTGCAGCCGGCCCGCACATCATGAGCCTGTTCACCTCGATGGTGGCGACGCACTTTTCTGAGATCACGCCAATGGTCGGCGTCGATTTCTCCTTCTCCTTCCTGTCCGCCATCCGCGCCGGTGACACGCTGCGCATGCACTGGACCGTATCGGCTCTGACGCCGAGCGAGAAGATGAAAGGCACCCTAGCGCAACTGGAAGGCGAAGTCCGCAATGCCAAAGGCATTGCCATCAAGGGGAAGGGGCTGGTCCTGTTGATGGACAAGCTCTGAGCGCCGCCGGCGCAGGAGTCCGCTGCGGCCGGGGCGAAGCGCTCGGTGGTGGACGCCCACCGCCAAGCTACCGCTCGCCACGCCGGTCCGCAACGGCGAAGCGTCGCAAGCTGGCGCTACCTGGTGGTGGTAGTGGATACCAGCACCTTGCCGTGCGCCGCCTGAAGTCAAGGCCTTGCACCGTCGGGCAGGGCATCCACTGCTTGCAGGGCAAACTCCTCGATGACCCCCATTCCTCCTGCCCCTCTTCGACAATCTCCAGGCCATCGCCGGGAAACCTGGAATAAGTCAGTGCAAGAGACTCGCGTCTATCGCAGATGCATGTGCCGGTATTGATGACGATCGGGCCTTCTGGCTCAACTCGTAGACCAGCCTGAACGGCCCGGCCTGGTAGCTTGCGTCGTGAAGGGCATCGTGATCCCCTTCTGGCCAGGACTTGCAGCCTTATCGATGGCGCAATTTGGTCTCGTGCCATTGCCATCCACATCGCCAGCCGCCAGAACGTTCTTCTCAAAGATCGGTACGAAATGAAGGAAATCCCTCCACAGGAACCAACACTACTGACAGGAAATGACAGTAGTGTCTATTACGATTTAAGGCTCTGTGGGAAACCATGAAGAAGGACACTTCAATGACTCGTGCCATTACTATTCTCACCGAAGATTTCTCCGATTGGGAAACCGCCCTGATCAATTCCACTGGTCGTGCCTATTACGGCTTCGATACACGCTTTGCCACCCCCGATGGCGCCGCAGTTACCTCCTCCGGAGGCATGATCGTCACCCCGCACTTGGCGCTCGAAAGCATCCTGCTCGATGAGCTTGACCTGCTAATCGTATGTGGAGGTACTATCTGGAAAACAGATATGGCCCCAGATATCGCAGCGCTTGTTGCCGCTGCCCATGAAAGAAACATCGTCGTCGCTGGCATTTGCGACGGTACCCGTGTGCTGGCGCAAGCGGGCGTGCTCGACAACCTCCGCCATACTTCCAATTCGGCAGAAAACCTGTCGGAACTGAACTATCGCGGAGCCTCTCACTATCAGGATGTTCCTTATGCAGTTGCCGATCAGCACGTCGTCACAGCTCCCGGCACTGCCCCGGTCAGCTTCATGGCCGAAATCTTGCGCACCTTGGGTATAAGTGACGGGAACCTCAAAGCCTACCTCGCGATGCACGCGGCCGAGCACCGCAAGCCTGCCTGATGACCGTCATTAGGATTGGTTCAGTGAAATCAATGAGTTGAAATCAGATTTGTGGGGCGATCATGCCACGCGAAACCCTGTTCGATCGGTATCGAAGACTCGGAATGCCGGAAGCCTGGGCCCAAATCGTGATGGGCCACTTACTGCCACATAGCAGCCATACCTAACGCTCGACGGTCTTTGAGATGTCAAGCAAGCTTGGAAAAGCCGGGCGATTCAGCAGGCGTGTATTGTGTCGCGCCACCGACGGCGCGACCTGGATGACTGGTCGCGATGACCGCGTGGACGTCACGCCGTGGTGAGCCGCTCCTTGGCCAGCCTCGTGCCTTCTGCCAGCGCTTCCAGCTTGCGCCACGCCACGTCCCGCGCCATCGGCGCCAGGCCGCAGTTCGTGCACGGGAACAGCCGCTCCTTCGGCACGAACTCCAGCGCCCGGCCGATGGTGTCAGCCACTTCCTCGGGGGTCTCCACCACGTCGCTGGCCACATCGATCACGCCGACCAGCACGTCCTTGCCGGCCAGCAACTTCATCAGGTCGGGCGGCACATGGGAGTGGATGCATTCCAGGCTCACCTGGTCGATGCGGCTGCGGGCAAGCGCGGGGAATACCGCCTCGTACTGGCGCCATTCGTCGCCCAGGGTGCTCTTCCAGTCGGTATTGGCCTTGATGCCGTAGCCGTAGCAGATGTGCACCGCGGTCGTACAGGTCAAGCCCTGCGCCGCGCGTTCGAGCGCCTGCACGCCCCAGTCAGCGGCGTCCTTCATGTAGACATTGAACGCGGGTTCGTCGAACTGGATAATGTCCACGCCATCGGCCTGCAGCGCGAGCGCTTCCTGGTTGAGCAATTCCGCAAACGCGAAGGCCATCTTGACCTTGTCGCCGTAGAAGCGGTCTGCCACGGTGTCGACAATGGTCATGGGGCCGGGCAGCGTGAACTTCAGCTTCTTCTTCGTGTGCGCGCGCGCCAGCTGTGCTTCGAACGCATGCACGCGGCCCTTCAGGCGCAGGGCCGAAACCACCTGCGGCACCATGGCGTCGTAGCGGTTGTCGCGGATGCCCATCTTCACCTTGTGCTCGAAGTCGATGCCCTCGACCTGCTCGAGGAAGCCGTGCACGAAGTGCTGGCGCGATTGCTCGCCGTCGCACACGATGTCCAGGCCTGCGTCTTCCTGGGCCTTGATCCACAGCAGGGTCGCGTCGGCCTTGGCCTGGAGCAGTGCATCGCCTTCAGCCCTCCACTGAGGCCAGAGTTTGTTGGTTTCAGCCAGCCAGGCTGGCTTCGGCAGGCTGCCGGCGATGGAGGTTTCAAACATCTGAGGGTTCCTTTCAAGAAAGATGGGTGTGGCAAACGTACTTCGGGACCGTTCTGCCAGAGCAGCCACGGGATGGTGTGTGATGTGAGGCAGGACGGCAGGCAGCGCCGATGCGAGTGCCGCCAGGCAGCGATATTCGCTCCGGCGCGCTGGGCCGACGAGATGCCGGAAGAATGGCCTATGTATGCTGGCCGGTCAGAGCGCGAAATCGGCAGCCCATCGTTCAAGGACGCTCTTGTATGGCTTGATGAAGTGCTCCTCGGCAAATTTCCCCTGCTTGACAGCCAGCTGGCTGCGTTCTTCCCGGTCGTAGACAATCTGCGTCAACGAGTAATCCTGGTTCTTCAGGCTCGGTTGATAGAGATTCCCTGCTGCAGAATTGGCGTTGTAGATTTCGGGGCGATAGATCTTCTGAAAGGTCTCCATGGTGCTGATGGTGCCGATCAACTCGAGATTCGTGTAGTCGCCCAGCAGGTCGCCGTGAAAGTAGAACGCCAATGGTGCAACGCCATTCGGGGGCATGAAAAACCGAACCTGCATCCCCATTTTTGCGAAGTACTGGTCGGTTGAGGACAGTTCATTCTGTTGGTACTCAACACCCAGTACGGGGTGCTTGTTCCCGGTTCGCCGATAGGTCTTGCTGGTCGAGGCGCTGATGCAGATGACAGGCGGCTTGCTGAAGCGCTCCTTGTACGCGCTCGAGTTGGCAAATTGCTGGAACAGCTTTCCATGCAAGTCGCCAAAGTTGTCTGGCGTGCTGAATTCCGCTCGCTGGGCGTTGTACTCCGGAAGCAAGACGCTGAAGTCGTAGTCGCGCACGTAGGAGGAAAAGTTGTTCCCCGCGATACCGTCGATGCGCTTGCTCGCAGTCTTGTCGAGAATGCTGGTTTTCAGGATCTCGATCAGCGGGAATGCATTGCTGCGGCTATCGGTATCAATATTCATCTCGACAGAGATGATCTCGAGTTCGACAGCGTAGCGGTCTCCCGTCGGATTGTCCCAATGCGCCAACTCATTGAAGCGATTGTCAATCATCCTCAGCGTGTTGCGCAGGTTCTGTTGCCGACTCCTTCCTCGAGCCAGGTTGGCAAAGTTGGTGGTGATGCGGGTGCTGTCCGATGGGCGATAGTTCTCATCGAAACAAATGCTCTTGAGGTGAAAGGTAAGTTCTTGGTTCATTGTGATCTCATGACCTAATCTCTGAGAGAAAAGCCGATTCCTGTTTCAGGCCACAACCACTTCATCGGCCAGAGAGGGCCTGGCGTGGTGCGTCAATTTGACCAACGGCAATGCCCGTTGGACCGCCAGTCTTGCCCGCTCGATCAGGGCCTCGTCCCGCAGGCGGTAATCCACGAAATCCTTGTCGGTCGCGTAAACGCCCAACGGCAATGTGCGTGCTTGGAAGAAGCTGAACAGCGGCCGCAACTGGTGGTCGATCACCAGGGCATGACGTTCGCTGCCGCCGGTGGCTGCCAACAGAACGGGTTTGTCGATCAAGGCATCCTGGTGGATGAAGTCGAAGAAATGCTTGAACAGTCCCGTGTAAGAGCCGCGGTAAACCGGTGTTGCCACCACCAGGACGTCCGCTTGCTCGACCGCTGCAAGTTCGCGCTCCACCGTATCGGGCAGCTGGGAACGCCAGACCGCGCCGGCAAGCTGCGGTGCGAGGTGGCCCAGTTCGACCAGGCGTTGCTGGCACGGGATTTCGTCGGCGATCAGATCCAGCAGGTGCTCTGACAGGGCTGCAGCCTTGGAGGGGCGTTGCAGTCCGCCAGAAACCGCTACGACTCGAAGTGGACGTGTCATTTTTGCCTTCAGATGGCTGCAGTCGAACAATGGGAACGCATGGTATGGATGTGTGTCGATGAAGTAAAATGGTTTTATTTCACCAATCCATGAATGGGAATCATGTGAATGCTTGAGCGCATCCATCTCAGCATCGTTCAGCAGGTCGAGAAGCAAGGGTCGTTGACGGCCGCCGCCGGCGTACTGAACCTGACCCAGTCGGCCCTGAGCCACAGCATGAAGAAACTAGAACAGCAGCTGGGCGCCGACATCTGGCTGCGCGAAGGCCGAAGCCTGCGCCTGACGCAGGCCGGCCAATACCTGCTGGCGGTGGCGAACCGGGTGCTGCCGCAACTGGACCTGGCCGAAGAGCGCCTGGGCCAATTCGCGCAGGGCGAGCGCGGTGCGCTGCGCATCGGCATGGAATGCCATCCCTGCTACCAATGGCTGCTCAAAGTGGTTTCCCCCTATCTGGCCGCATGGCCCGACGTGGATGTGGACGTCAAGCAGAAATTCCAGTTCGGCGGGATCGGTGCGCTGTTCGGCTACGAGATCGACCTGCTGGTCACGCCCGACCCGCTGTTCAAGCCGGGGCTGAAGTTCGAACCCGTATTCGACTACGAGCAGGTGCTGGTCGTGGCCAAGGACCATGCCCTGGCTTCGGCGGCCTATGTGAAACCCCAGCAGCTGACCCGGGAAGTGCTCATCAGCTACCCCGTGGACATCGAGCGCCTGGACATATACAGCCAGTTCCTGTTGCCGGCCGGTGTCACGCCCAGGCGCCACAAAGCCATCGAAACCACCGACATCATGCTGCAGATGGTGGCCAGCGGCCGCGGCGTGGCTGCCCTGCCGCGCTGGCTGGTCGACGAATACGCGGCCAAGATGGACGTGGTGCCTGTGCGGCTGGGCGCGCGCGGTATCGCCAAGCAGATCTTCCTGGGCGCACGCGAAGCGGACACCGCCATTGACTACGTGCGGGCCTTCATTGAACTGGCCCGCCAGCCCGCAATTGCCACCAGCACTGCCATGGCCCAGGGAGCCAAGGGCTGAACACCGCCGTCGAGCGCAAAACGCCTCCGCTGCCCGGCGGCCACGGCAAGGTGCTGCTGCATTCGGGCTGCGCACCCTGCGCAGTCAGGTGGTCACCAGTTCCTTGGGCATTTCGCGCTGGAAGAACATGCAGCAGCAGATCAACGACTGCGGCGTGCGTGCGGCGGCCAAGTCCCCCCGGCCTGATGTACTGGGAATACAACCGGCGCAAGGGTGGCGGCTCCGCGCGGATGCTGGAGATCAGCAAGCGCGAGAACTCCTAGCAGCACAGCTGCCGTAAGCGCCATCACCCCCGATGGTGTCGATCGGTGTATCCGCCGGGATCTGGACGTCAGCCCTCCCGGCCCAGGATTTATGCCACAACGCTGCCTTGAGGCCACAGGTATGTGATGTCTACTTGTGCGACATCAGAGCACCCGATCTGCGCCAGTGTACGATCGATTTCGTCTCGAAAAATCTCAAGTACGGCGTCGACGCCTTCAGGGCCTTTTGCCGCGAGGCCATATAGTGTGGCACGCCCCAGCAGAACGGCTGAAGCCCCCATTGCGACAGCTTTGACCACATCTGAACCTCGGCGGATGCCGCTATCAATCAAGACTGGGATGTCCACCGCGGAGCGCGTGGAGGGTAGTGCTTGGAACGGAGCGATGGCACTATCGAGTTGTCTGCCGCCATGATTTGACAGAATCACTCCGTCAATCCCCATCGACTGACATCGCTTTGCATCATCCGGCCGGCTAAGGCCTTTGACCAGCAACTTGTGGGGCCACAGTTCTCGCAGTCGTGCCAGATCATCCCAGGAGAAGCTCGCATCCATCTGCCGTGTCATGAGGGCGGCTTGAATTTCCGGATCATTCATTGCGGATGATGCGAGATTGCCAAATTGTGGAACGCCGTTGCGAAGGAAGTTGAAGGACCAGTGCGGGTGCATGAGTCCGTCAATGAGTGTGCGGGCTGTGTAGCGCACGGGTACACCAAAGTTGTTCTTCAGGTCCCTTTCCCGCTTCCCGTTGACGCCAACGTCGACCGTGAGCACAAGTGTGCTGTACCCAGCGGCGAGGGCACGTTTGATAAGCATCTCGGCGAGTTTTCTGTGCACGATGTAGAGCTGAAACCAGAGATCGCCGCCAGCTGCGTCAGCCACCTCTTCAATAGAGGAATTTGATGCGGTGGAGAGGATGAAAGGTATGCCGAATCGCTCGGCCGCTTTCGCCAGAACGATGTCGCCCTTTGGCCACAGAATGCCGTTGATACCGGTGGGGGCGATCAGAAGCGGTGCACGCAACCGCTTGCCAAGTAGCGACGCTTCCATCGAACGCTTGCTGGTGTCCGTTAGGCGCTTAGGTTGGAAGCGGACTTTTTCGAAGACATCCCGATTATGCCGAAGACCACTTTCCCCTTCGGCGCCGCCCTCCATGTAATCGAACACCATTTTCGGCAGACGAGCTTGAGCAAGTCTCCGAAAATCTTCTACGTTGACGAGTGAGCCCATCGTGGCTTCCTGGCTTGGTTGTTAATTGGGGATGCTCAGAAATTGTCTCTGCCTGGCGGGAAGACGGAGCAACGTTGATCGTGTACGAAGATGAATCGAGGGAAATCGCTTCGCGGCATGGCGCGCATCGCTCGTTGTTCCTGTTGATATTGACGTCTCGGGTATCTCGCTGCCGAGGGCGGGGAGATCTTCCGGGGCCTTTGTCGTTGTCGAAACGCATCTGCCGCATCTGCCGCATCGACGCACGGCGCAAGCCAGGCAGCACCTGGCATCTCGACACGATGTTCATGACGCTGCGTGGCGAGCCCCGCCTGCGATGGCGTGCGGTCGACGAGCATGGCGCCCGAACTCGGCATCCTGTCGCAGAAGCGCCGCGATAAGGCTGCGGCCAAACGCTTCTTCCTGCGCGTGCTGCCTTCCTGTCCGGCGCCGCGCAAGATCGCCACCGGCCGGCCGCGCAGCTACCTGGCAGCAAAGGCAGACGTCGCCGGCCCACTCGTGAACGTGAGCGGCGCATGCGTGGATTCCGCGTGCCCGAAGCGCACGCGTGCCTTGCTGTCGGGCTTCGGTCATTCAAACGCTCGAGGGGAGGGCATTTTGATCTGTTCCTGAGGCAGGCGACGGATGACAGGCAACTGCCCGCGCCTCGACGAGGCGCACGAGCAACAGCAGCGTTTCGGTTGCGGGCAGTGTCATGTTCAAGCTCCCGGCCGTGGCGACCGCTGCGCCATTGATCGCTTCGATCTCGGTGCGGCGTCCGGCCTGAACGTCCTGCAACATCGATGGCTTGTGCCCCTTGTGCTGGGCAATGGCGCCGGCGACGTTGGCCTTGCACTTGGCTGGATTCACTTCGATACCGAGCCGCTGCGCGACCGACAGCACTTCAACGACGACTTGCTCTGCGAGCCGGCTGCCTTCAGGCGTAGAGCCGAGCTGATCGACGGTGCACCCGGTGACGGCGCAAATGCTGTTGAGCGCGGCATTGAACGCGACCTTCTCCCAGATCGCAGCCCATACGGTGGCGTCCGCACTGCACTGGAGACCGGCGGCCGAGAGCGTCTCGGAGACCATGCTGACGATCGGTCGGGCGTTGCCGTCAGCGGCCATGAGTCTGACGACACCTTTGCCATGCGAGTGCACGTGGCCAGGCGCGACCATGTCGGCCGGCCAGGTGGTCACGCCGATCAGAATGCGCTCGGCGGAGGCGAACCCGCTGATCTTCTCGACATTGCCCAGCCCGTTCTGCAGGGACAGCACATGGACATCCGGGCCAATCAGGTGCTTGACGCCCTGGAGCGCGGCGCCGGTGTGCAGCGTCTTGGTAAAGATCACCAGCAACTCGGGTGGCTCGCGAGCGTCTTCCGGTCGGCAGATCTTCAGCGTCTTCACACGCCGATCGCCGTTGTCCGTGACCAATCGCAAGCCATCCGAGCGGATGGCGCCGATGTGTGCATCGTTGATGTCGATCAGCGTGACAGCATTGCCGCACTCAGCCAGCAAACCGCCAAACATCGAGCCCATGGCGCCAGCGCCGACGATAGTGATCCGCATGATTTCCCCAGGAATTTCAGCTGGTGATTGCCGCCGCGGAACCCGGCTTCAGCAGCCCATCGCGCTTCGGGATGTGACGCGAGACGACAAGAAGCGCAAGCATCGCCAACACCATGGCAGTGCCAAGCAGCGCGAGATAAGCCGTCGCACCGCCGGCCGTAATGACCACGGCTCCTGCGAATGCACTGAGGATCGCGCCCAGCCGTCCGAAGGCCAGCGCGGACGCGGTGCCGGTCGCTCTGACGCTGGTGGGGTACATGAACGCACACAGCGCATACATGGTCGACTGCACTGCATTGACGAACATGCCATGTACACCGAAGCCGAAGATCAACAGGTGCGTGTCGCGCCCGACATTCAGGGTCTGCATCGCGAATGCACTGGCGGCTGCGCCGGCGCAGCACAGGACCAGTGGCCAACGTGACCCGAATCGCGTTATCGCGACGGCACAGACCAGCGCGCCAATGACGCCTCCGAGGTTGTAGGCGGTCAACCCCGAGCCAGCGACGGCCATCGACAGTCCTTCCGATGCCAGCATCGTCGGCAGCCAGCTAAAAGCGCTGTAGACGGCGGTAAGGCACAGGAAGAACGCAGCCCAGGTTGCCAGCGTGTCGCGCGCCAGGCCGTCTGAGAACAGCGCGCCAAATCCGGCCCGCTTTTCTACGAGCTGTTCCGCGGCATCGGTGTACGTTGCATCGGCAGCCATCGGATGGCCCATACGCCCAAGCAGCTTGCCCAGCTCAACCCAGCGTGCCGGATGTCGTGCCAGGAATCGAGGCGTTTCTGGCAACGTGAACAGAAGGATGGTGCCCAGCGCAATGGGAAAGGTTCCACCGATGAAGAACAGTCCGCGCCAGCCGAATATCGGCAGGATTTCACCGGCAAAGAGGCCCGCCAGCATGCCGCCGAGCGGCACGCAGACGATCGTGGCCGTGACGGCGAGCGTCCTGCGGCGCGCCGGCGTGAACTCGGCCGTGACCGTGGTGGAACTCGGCAGTGCGCCACCAATGCCCAGGCCGGCGACAAACCTGAGTACCGCCACGGTCAGGACATTGGGCGCAAGGCCAATGGCGCAGGTCGCCGCCCCGAAGACAAAGACGCTGGAGATGACCGCCATCCGGCGGCCGAATCGGTCCGCGAACAGGCCTGCGCAGGCGCTGCCGATCCCCATGCCAATGAGACCGGCGGCGACCGCCGGGGCGAAGGCGTTTCGCGTGATGTTCCACTCCTTGATCATCAACGGAATCGCGAAGCCGATGAGCTGGCCGTCAAAGCCATCCATCACAATGGACATGGCTGCCAGGAAGACCACGACCTTTTGCATGGTCGTATAGGCGCCGTCGTCGAGCAGCCGGCCGATGTCGGCATGGCTCTTGAAGGGAACCGCTTGGGAGTTCATGCGCGTACTCCCGGGTTGCAGCTCGTGGGCAGCATGCGCTGGCATTGGTTGCGCGATGGAAAAGCTTGCGCGCCAATGGCTGACGGGGTTCGTTCGATCATGTCTTGTCTCCTGTTTGAGCGCTCTGGCGTGCGCGCGCCCTGGTCGTATCAGTAGCGGTGTCCGGCATGGACGCCTGCCGGGAAATTGCCCTCCCTGCCGGAAATTGTGGGAAAACGGCATCCCTCACTCCATCGTTTGCGAACAGCCTCCGCCTCTTCCCGGGCGGTCTCTGATGGAAAGCGTCTCAGTCGTCCAGCGTGTCGAATGGCAAGCCGACAGAGTTCTCGGCCAGCGCTGTCGAAGCAGCGCGCGAGCCGGCTACGTAGTCGAGCTCGGCGAGCTGCACCTTGTGCTGGAACTCGTCCGCGTCGGGGAAGCGATGCAGCATCGAGGTCATCCACCAAGAGAAACGTTGCGCGCCGTACTGCATCGGCTCGGTCACGAAACTACGCATGCCGACCACAGTCTTGCTTCATCAGCCCGGCCGGGCCGGCGCTGATGATGGCAACTTGTGTTTTCATTGCGGTGCCCGTCTCAGAAAGGGTAGTGACGCGGGCTCGTTTGAACGGTCACCCATCGCAGATCGGTGAAGGCATCGACCCCGGCTTTCCCGCCGAAGTGCCCGATGCCACTGCCCTTGACACCGCCAAACGGCATCTGCGCTTCGTCGTGCACCGTGGGCCCGTTCACGTGGCAGATGCCGGACTCGATGCGTCCCGCTACCTGGATGGCGCGCGCCACGTCACGGCCGAAGACCGCGGCGGCGAGGCCGTATTCGTTATCGTTGGCGCAAGCGACTGCCTCTTCCACGCCACGCACACGCACGATGCCTTTCACGGGGCCGAAAGCCTCCTCGCGGAAGATGCGCATGTCCGGCGTGACGTGGTCGAGCAGGGTGGCGGGCATCAGCGTGTCGTCCGCCTTGCCGCCCGCCACGAGCTTCGCGCCTTTCGCCAGCGCATCATCGATCAGTTCGTTGCAGCGTTTTGCCGTGCTGATGTCCACGACCGAGCCGAGGACCACCGGGCCCAGGCGCGGATCACCGAGCGGAAGACTCGATGCACGGGCGCTCAACCTGGCCACGAATTCGTCGGCGATGGCCGAATCGACGACGATCCGCTCGGTCGACATGCAGATCTGTCCCGAATTGGCGAACGCACCGAACACGGCCGCATTGACGGCGGCGTCGACATCGGCGTCGTCGAGGACGACCAGCGGTGCCTTGCCGCCGAGTTCGAGCACCACGGGCTTCAGGTACTTCGCGCAGGTTGCGGCAATGAGCTTGCCCACCTGGGTCGATCCCGTGAAGTTCACCCGTCGCACAGCCGGGTGCGAAATCATGGCTTCGACCACAGCCGCCGCGTCGGCCGGCGCATTGGTGACGAAGTTCACCACGCCCTGGGGTAGTCCGGCCTCTTGCAGCGCCTCGATGATGAGGCCGTGCGTCGCTGGACAGATTTCGCTGCCCTTGAGCACCACCGTATTGCCACAAGCCAGTGGCGTCGCGATGGCCCGTACCGCCAGGATCACGGGCGCGTTCCAGGGAGCGATGCCCAAGACGACGCCCGCGGGCTGCCGCACAGCCATGGCGAGGCTGCCCGGCACGTCGGAAGGCATGATCTCGCCGCCGATCTGCGTGGTCAGCGATGCGGCCTCGAGAAGCATGCCGGCCGCAAGGTGAACGTTGAAGCCGGCCCAGATCGCCGACGCGCCGGTCTCGGCCGCCATGGCTGCCGCGAATGCCTCGGCTTTCGCTTCGAGCGCTTGGGCGGCCTTCATCAGCAGCGTTCTGCGCTCGGTCGGGCCAGTGCGCGACCAGGTCTTGAAGGCCGCAGCGGCAGCGTCGGCGGCAGCGACCGCGTCTTCCCCGGTGGCCGCGGGCGCGACCGTCGCAACGCTGCCGTCAAGCGGATTGCGCCGCTCGAAGGTTGCGCCATGGCGGGCCTGGACCGGCTCGCCGTTGATCAACATCGAAATCTTCATGGCCTTGTCTCCGGAAGGGTCTTGAATGAATGCGTGAGCCGGCGGTGTCTTCAGGCGACCCGAACCTCCACGACGTTTGGTGCCTTGGCGGCGAGGGCGAGTTCGAGCACCGCCCGCAGATCGCCGGCATCGCTGACGAGCGTGGCGGCGCATCCCATGCCCTTGGCCAGCGACAAGAAATCGATATCAGGCAGTTCCGTTCCCTGGACGACATCGGTCGCAGAGAACCCGAACACGGGCGCGAAATCCTGTAGCGCAGCGTACCGACGGTTGTTCAGGATCACGAACGTGATCGGCAGTTCGAGTTGCGCGGCGGTCCACAGCGCCTGTATCGAGTACATGCTGGAACCGTCGCCCATCAGGCAGATGACGCGGCTGCCCGGTTTGCCGAGCGCTACGCCCACTGCTGCCGGCATGCCGTAGCCGAGACCGCCGCTGTCCATGGTGAAGAAGGTTTCGCTGCGGGTGATGGGCAGATAGGCTTGCATCACCGGGCGCGCGCTCGGTGCTTCCTCGACCACGATGTCCTCGGGTGCCTTCACTTGCGCCAACGTCTGCAGGACGTAGGCAACCGACATCAACGGCGAAGGCTCCGCCTTCGGTGCTTTGATCCTGGCCGGCGGCACGGCTCGAACCTGGGGTGCCGGGCGGGCGAGCAGATCGAGAACTCCCAGGCGGATGCTGCCGACCGCCGACATGCCGACCGGCGTCCAAGCCGCGGTATCCGGGTCCTCGGTCAGCTGGCACAACGTAGCGCCGCTCGGGATGTGTGGTCCCGCGCCTTCGACGTGATACGCGAACGCGGGCGCACCAATGGCAAGGATCAAGTCATGGTCGCCGAGCAGTTCGACGATCCGCTCGCGCATTGCGGGCAGGAAGCCAGCGAACAGCCGATGATCTTCGGGGAAGCTGCACCGGCCGGACATCGGCGCTGCCCACACGCGGGCGTTGTGCGCCTCGGCCAGAGCCACGACCTCGTTCCACGCATTGTCCCGATCGATCGCGGCACCTACGACGAGCGCCGGCCGATGACTTGCATCCAGCGCGTCGCCGATTTGTGCCAGGAGGGCAGGCTGCGGGCGAAGCTCCGTACTCACGACCCTTGCCGGCACGAACTCTGCTGGCTGGTCCCAGTCATCTACCGGCACCGACACCAGCACGGGGCCGCGCGGCGGCATCATCGCGATGTAGTACGCCCGCGCGATGGCCTGTGGCACGTCTTGAGCGCGCGCCGGCTCGATGCTCCATTTCACATAGGGCTTGGGGAGTTCGGTGGCTTGCGCCGAAGACAGGAATGGGTCGAAAGGGAGGATCGAGCGCGCCTGCTGGCCTGCCGTGATGACCATCGGCGTGCGATTCTTGTGAGCGGTGAAGATGTTGCCCATCGCATTGCCCACGCCTGCCGCCGAATGCAAGTTCACGAAGGAAGCGTTTCGCGTGGCCTGGGCGTAGCCATCCGCCATGCCCACCACGGTAGCCTCCTGCAAGCCCAGTACGTAGCGGAAGTCGGCTGGGAAATCGCGGAACATCGGGAGCTCGGTCGAACCGGGGTTCGCAAACACGGAAGTCATGCCGAAACGACGCATGAGGTCGACGACGGCGTCGCGAACGGTGACGGTGACGGTGCCGGGTTGCTTGGCTGCGTCGACGACGGCGAGTGGTAGGGGTCCGGTCATTGCGCGCTTTCCTTCTGTTGTGCACTGCACGAGTCGCAGCACTAGTCTCGATGGCACAAGTGTGAAAGTTCGTCACCCTCATGAAAATTGCTTTCTTGAGAGAAAGTCATTACCGTTAAGCATGACTTTCGACCTCCAATACCTTGTCGCCTTCAACGCCATCGTTTCGTCTGGAAGCCTTGGGCGGGCGGCTAACGCCCTGAACGTGACGCAACCGGCGCTGAGTCGCACCATCCGCCGTCTCGAGGAGCAGGTTGGCGCACCTCTGTTCGAGCGCCACTCGAAGGGTATGCAACTGACGGATGTGGGAAAGGCCTTGCAGCCCCACGCGCTCCTATTGCAGCGCGAGTCCGAGCATGCGAATGAGCACATCAAGGCGATGCTAGGCTTGGCAAAAGGCACGATTCGCGTCGGCGCAGTCGGCAGCATTGCCTGCCTGGTGCTTCCCTTGGCCATCGGCAGCACAATCAAGAAGTGGCCAAATCTTCAAGTCCAGATCATCGAAGGCGTCTGGGATCGCCTTGCTGATGCGCTGGTCTCCCACGAAATCGATCTGGCGCTGGGGGTCGACGTCGAAGACACTGACGAGATCGTCGCTGTCAAGGATTGCCGTTGGGAGGACACCAGCCACGTGGTTGCGGGTCGGCGCCATCCTTTGCGAAAAAAGCCAGATCTCAAGCTCGCTGATACGCTGCAAGAGCGCTGGGCCATGCTTCCAAAGGGAACCGGGCCTTTCGAGCACATGAAGAAGGTGTTTTCGCGACAGAACCTCGCCTTGCCCAACATCGTCGTCGAGACCCGCTCCGTCATGGCGCTCAAGAGCTTGATCGGGCGTTCAGGCTTCCTTGGCTGGATGCCCGAGCCCATGTACGACGCCGAGCGCAAGGCGGGGCTCATCGACGCCCTGGAGATGCCAGGCGCCAGCGACAAGAGAGTCCTGACTGCGTTCCGTCGAAGGGCCGGCATGCTGCCCGGTCCGTCGATCAAGCTGCTCGAGGAACTGCGCGTGCTGACGGCGCAACGATCATGAGTGTGACGCCGGGGTCAGCGGAGTTTCAGAGACCGTGGCAGCCCGCCCGGCATGCCTGTGGAAGACCGCCTTCTTGGCCTCACGCCAACTGTGCAGCGGCAGTGTCGACCTGGCACGCGCCTGGGCGAAGCGCTTCTTCGAGATATCCCGGTTGGCATCGGCCAGCGTCAGCGCCCCTTCGTTCATCCCCACCGGCAGCATGGATCCGTATCATCGATGAGGCCACTTGATGGGGCGAGTCGGTCGATGAAGGAGTAAGCATTCTTCTGAAGTTGAAAGGCTGCTTTCCTGGCCGATCTCCGCCCGTTGGCTGGGCTTGGTAGTTGGCTGACCCGGGCCCGAGCTTTTCGGCGACACATTGAGTTCGCAACCTCCAGACGCTTGCCCGGTAAGGGCTGGCGCAGCATCGACTGAGATCGCCTGCTCGTGTTGACACATTTACTGTCGCAACGGTGACAGATTTAAGCTGTGCTCAATGGCGACCTTCAGCTGAATCCGTGAAGCTCACGCCCGCCCTTGTCTCACCATGTCAGGCAATGACCTCCTACGCTGCGGCAGCCTCCTCGCGCATGCGGCGGGCTTCGTCGCGCAGGAACTGCTGGTAATCGTCCAGATCTCCGTCAAAGGGCTCGACGCCGCCCTTGGTGACCAGCCAGAACTCGTCGCATACGGCGCGTAGCAGGGCGCGGTCGTGGCTGACCAGCATCACGGTGCCTTCGAATTCGTTGAGCGCGATGCCTAGCGCTTCGCGCGTGGCCAGGTCGAGGTGGTTGGTCGGCTCGTCGAGCAGCAGCAGGTTGGGGCGCTGCCACACGATCATGCACAACACGAGCCGCGCCTTTTCGCCGCCGCTCATCGTGCCAACCGGCTGATGGACCATGTCGCCGCTGAAGTTGAAGGTGCCGAGGAAGGTGCGAAGAGATTGTTCGGTGCCACTCTGGCCGGGAGCGCGCATGTGCGGCGGTGTGTCCTTGGCCAGGCGGTTCATGTGTTCCATCGGCGTGTCGAGCGGGCGCAGCACGTCGAGTTCCTGCTGGGCGAAGTAGCCGATGTTCAGGCCCTTGCCTTCGCTGATTTCGCCGGAAATCGGCGCCAGCGCGTGCGCCACCGTCTTCACCAGCGTGGACTTGCCTTGGCCGTTGGCGCCGAGAATGCCGATGCGCTGCCCGGCCAGCACGGAACGGTTGATGCCCCGCACGATGACCGTGGGCGGCGTGCCCGGCAGAGCGTCGGCCGGCGCCGGGTAGCCGAAGCTCGCGTCCAGCATCGACAACAGCGGGTTCGGGACGTTGAGTGGCTCCTTGAACTCGAAGCTGAACTCTGCGTCGGCAAGCACCGGAGCGATCTTCTCCATGCGTTCGAGCGCCTTGACCCGGCTCTGCGCCTGCTTCGCCTTCGAAGCCTTGGCCTTGAAACGGTCGATGAATTTCTGCAGGTGGGCGATTTTCTCCGCCTGCTTGGCCATCGCGGCCTGCTGCAAGACGAGTTGCTCCGCGCGCATTTCCTCGAACTTGCTGTAGTTGCCGCCATAACGCACCAGCTTGGCGTTGTCGACGTGCACCGTCACCTGCGTCACCGCGTCGAGGAATTCGCGGTCGTGGCTGATCACGACCAGGGTGCCTTGATAGCGCTTGAGCCAGGCTTCCAGCCAGACCAGCGCGTCGAGGTCCAAGTGATTGGTCGGCTCGTCGAGCAGCAGCAGGTCGGACGGGCACATGAGCGCGCGCGCCAGTTGCAGCCGCATGCGCCAGCCGCCGGAGAAACTGTTGACCGGCTGGTCCAGCTGCGCAGCACTGAAGCCAAGGCCCAGGATCAGCGCCTGGGCACGTGCGGGGGCATCGTGCGCGCCGGCGTCGTGCAGGGCCATGTAGGCGTGCGCCATGCGCATGCCGTCGTCGCTGGCCTCGGCGGCGGCGACTTCGGCCTGCGCGGCCAACAGCGCGGTGTCCCCCTCGACGACGAAGTCGGTCGCGCTCTGCTCGGTCTCCGGCATCTCCTGCGCGACCTGGCCCATCTTCCATGCAGCGGGAATCGAGAACTCACCGCTGTCTTCGTGCAGCGTGCCGTTGAGAAGGCCGAAGAAGGACGACTTGCCGGCGCCATTGCGGCCGACAAGACCAATCTTTTCGCCGGGGTTGAAGCTGACGGACGCGCGGTCGAGCACGACATTGACGCCACGACGCAGCGTGACATTGCGGATGGAAATCATAGGGAGCTACTTCGGAGAGGAATGGCATGATAGCCGATCGGACGTGCAGGGCCGTCGCTTTCCTGGCCGCACGTATGAAGAGCCACTTGCGCTGTGCGGCGCCCGCCGGCCACAAAGCAAGGCGGCACCTTGCACACGGGGTGTTCCGGCTGCGGGGCCAGGGAACCTAGCGGTGAATCACGGCTCCTGGCTGCAGATTCAACCGGTCAACGCAACCGCTTGATGGAATCGTTCAGCCGGTGCATCGGCCGCACGTTTGGCGGCGGTGACTGGTTCGCTGTCGGCCGAAATGGGCAATCACTTTGCCATTTGCCAACGGCTGAATCCATCATGTAGTGTAGAAGAGCCTTCCTGCAAATCGACACGCTCGTGCAGGCGCTTAGCATAATGGTCTGCGCGTCAGGATGTTGAGATCCGGATGCCAGGGTTGTCAGGAAGTGATTCGCGCACCGGGATCTGTGATGTTTTTCTGATGATTCCCAAGCTCAGTCGACTGCGACCGCTCTTAGATTTTGCGCAGATCAGTTGGGAAAATACCCTGGTGCAAATGCGCCGTACCCGTGCGGTGAGACTCTGTGCCGTCGGCAAAAATGGCTTGCCACCAACAACGATGGAGCCACCATGCCGCTGGATTCAGAGGAGCCGCTGGAGTACTACGAGAAATCGATGTTCAACTCCGAATGGAAGCCAGCGAAAGGCAAGCGCTGCACGCCAGTGGACGATGTCGTTCTGTCTACCGACAAGGCTCCCCCCGCTCTGCGCGATCAGCCACCGCCCCCGCCGAAACCAAAGGAGCCACCCAAGCCCAAGGAAGCGCCCAAGCCTCTCATCCAGGGTCTGCTGGAAGTCGGTGCAAAGATCCATGAATGGGCGCACAGCCAGACCGCGGTCGTCCCGGAAGGGCCAGGGGGGACCCTTGGTCCCCCGAGAATAATCCCCGCCAAGCTCCTTCCCCCGTTCGACTTGCAGGACGTCCCCAAAGCGATGGATGGCCTGAACTGGCCCGTTTCCGCGAAGCTCCAGCGCAAGTGGTTCGCAGGGGAGTTGAATTACCCGACCACTGACAAGGGTGCTGTCTTGGGCGTCAATCAGGATGGTCAGCCATTCCCGCCCAGTATGATCGACACGACGACGATCAAGATGGACTGGCTTCTGCGCTTCCCACGTGCCAAGGCCAAGCTGGACGAGCTTCTGAATGAAAGACTATTCAACGCGTCGGCCATCAATGAATTGAAGCTCAAGGCGCGCAACTGGGAGTCGTCCCCTTATGTGATTGACACATGGGCGCGATGCGAGGGCGACTGGCAGAAGTATCACCGAACATATCAATATCAATTGGTCAACGTCGATAGCGACCTGACCAGCAAAGCCATCATGGGGGTCGCTGGATCGGTGACGCCAATTCTTATGGACGACCTCTATGGGGCGTTGGCGGGCTTCTCGTTCTATGCGGCCCTGAGCAAGTTCACCTACTTCAATGGGCGGCTGGAAATCGACGAGATCAACTACTATGCCCGCGACGTGTTCACGTTCCATGACCGGACGGACGGCAGTCCCACCTCCAAGGGAACGCAATATCTCGGAAACTGGAACAAGCATGGGCTGATTGTAGTACCGGCGTATGCCGTACTTGGGGAAGTCTCAACGGCCAAGATGCCCCCCGTAGCTCGGTACGGCAGGATGACAGGGGGGCACGTGTTCTATACCGTTCGCAATCGCGACTACCGGGAGTGGCAGTTAAAGCATCGGCAAGGCGGTGACCTAGTGCTGTACTCCAACCGCTACCGCATGAGGCTTCGTGAACCGATGGTCTTTGAGTTCAGGCGATGAAACGAATATTGAAGATGTTGGCCTATGTGCTCGTGCCCATCTTGCTTCTTTGGTATGGGGGCGGGATGTATTACAGATCCACCGCCCACGAATGCGAACGTGAGGCCGAGGGGGACTATATTGGCGAGCATTGCTATATGGCCTTTAGAGACAGTTCACTGTTTCGCCTCTATGACGCCAAAACGGGCGAAAAAATCGCTGAGCGCATGTTCATGGAGATCGCAGAGCCTCGTATTGCCTGGGGCGATGACATCGTCTACTACAGCCCCGGTGAAGATAAAGACTATGTTCCCCTTCCACCGACCTGGATAGACCGTCTGCGCGCCAAGCTACCGTGACGGCCATCTATGGAGGGGCATCGGGGAAAGGCGGGTTGCGTGGCCGGATTCATGTGGCGCACCAGCTGATGGACTCTCCAAGAGTGGCTCCAGCGTCAACTATTTGAACTAGCATCTTTCGATGCATTGTTTCCTATGTAGGGGAGGGCACTATGCGCATCCAACTGGAAAAAGTGAAGCCATGGGCCGATCTCTTGCTGACGGTCGTCTCGCTGATCGCGATTCCGGTGACGGGATGGTGGGCGTACCACAATTTCTCCGTCGAAGACACGCACGAAGCCAATCCGAATATCAGCGTAACAGCGGAAGTGATGCCTTATGACGATGAGCGACGACTGCTCGTTGTACACATTCGGCCAAGGAATCTGGGGAAGGTGCCGATCGAGTTGCTCGGTGGAACGCGTGGGGACTGAGCTTGCCCCCGCAAAACGAATCCCTTGCTGAGGTTAAACTGAAGCAAGGAGAGATGTGATGACAAGCAAGACAAAGCGGGCGCAGTACACGCTGGAATTCAAGCTGGAAGCGGTACGGCTGGTGAAGAGCGGGCAGAGCATGGCAGTGGTTAGCGCGACCCTGGGCATCAGAGCGCAGACGCTGCATAACTGGGTCAAGGCGGAGCGGGAAGGCAAGCTGACTGGTGCGGGTATGAAGCCGGTCAGCCCGGAGCAGATGGAGCTGGCCCGGCTTCGGGCGGAGGTGGCGCGCTTGAAGATGGAGCGCGATATTTTAAAAAAAGCCGCAGCATACTTTGCGAAGGAGTCGGTGTGAGGTATGCGTTCATCGAGCGAAACCGACGTTACTGGCCGGTCTCGGTCCTGTGTGAGCTGTTAGGGGTCAGCCCCAGCGGCTATCACCAGCGCAAGCAACGCACAGTAAGCACCGACAGGCCAGATAGAGGCCGACTCAGTGACGATGCCTTGTTGGCCCACATCAAGGCGATTCACGCCGGGGTCAAGGGGGAGTACGGCTGGCCGCGCATGTGGAAGGAACTGCTGGCGCGTGGGGTGCGGGTGGGCAAGGAGCGTGTTCGCAAGCTGATGGCGCTGCACGGCATCCGTGCCCGCCACAAGCGCAAGTACATCGCGACAACCAACTCGAACCACGATTTGCCGGTGGCCCCCAATCTGCTGCAACGCGACTTTAGCCCAGCAGCACCCAATCAAGTCTGGACGAGCGACATAACCTATGTGGCGACCGCCGAAGGCTGGCTCTACCTGGTGGTCATCATCGACCTGTTCAGCCGGCAGGTGGTTGGCTGGTCGATGCAACCACACATGAAGGCCGAATTGGTCACGGACGCGCTGCGCATGGCCTGGTTCCGGCGCCGCCCGGAAGCCGGTGTGATTGTGCACACCGACCGGGGAAGCCAGTATTGCAGCCATCTGTTTCAAGACGCCCTGAAGGCGTATGGCATGCGCTCGTCAATGAGCCGCAGGGGCGATTGCTGGGACAACGCGCCGACTGAGAGTCTGTGGGGGTCGTTGAAGGTCGCTCGCCTGCACGGTCGCCAGTTCGCTACCCGCCGCGCCGCAATGGACGAGGTAATTGACTGGCTTGGCTTTTATAATGCCAGCCGACTCCACTCGACGCTGGGCTACGTCAGCCCCATGACGTTCGAGAAAAACTGGTCCGCAGCTCAGCAACACCGGGCTGCCTAATTCCCTCGGTTATGGGATTCGTGGAACAGGGGCAAGGTCAGACATCAGCGTGGACATCAAGGCGCTACCGAGCAAATCCCCAAACGGCTACCTCGATCTCGAAGGCGTACCTGTAACGTTTGCTGCGCACAACATCGTATCGGGATTCAACGGCGGGTACGTGATGGAGCCGGGCATTGACTACGACGAGATCAAGACCTTTGTCGTACCGCGAGGTGTGACATACGTCATACGTGCCGAGATGGATCATTACGACGATAGTCCAGATGATGAAGTCGATGCCTCATACATCATTGCGGCTATCTAGTTATGGGGGGGGCGAACCCAAACACCGGCTGCCCTAGAGAGCCACGGCGGCAGACCCGTAGACGGATCGAAGAACTAGAAATGATCTGGAGGGAAGCGAAAGCTGTGTAGCTGCTTGTGCCATTTCGCTTGAGCTGATCTTGTCGTCTGTACTTGACAAAAATGGATCGCAAGATGAACTCAGCGACGCTTGGCGCAGCCATCCAACGCAAACGCACCGCGCTTGACCTTACCCAGCAGCAGCTCGCGGACATGGCAAAGGTGTCGCGCCAGTCTCTCAATGGCATCGAGCATGGCCATGTGAATGCCACGCTTGATACCTTGGGGCGGCTCCTGGATATGCTTGGCCTGGTGCTGGAGGTGGACGACCCGGAAGCAGTACGGCAAGCCGAGGGAAGGCCGACGCGGGCACTGTGGATGGCCGCAAAAGGGGCCAGCGTCAGCTATGCAGGGGAGTTGACGCCGGAGGAACTGGAGCAGGCGCTGGCTACTGGTCAAGTGCCTGCCGCCTTCCGCGCGCATCTGGCCCAGGTGCTGGATGAGGCGCCACTGCAGCTCGTTACCAAGATGGTGGCGGAGGTGGCCGCTAGGCGGCAGCGCAGGCCGTCAGAGATCTGGAAGAACCTGCGGAGGCTGGCGCAGGCATTGATGGCGACGCGCGGAGGACTGTGGGCATGAAGGTGGAACGGAAAGGGGATATCTGGGAAAGCCTGTTCCCGCATGCCTTTGCCTTGATGGACGAGGTGCGCAAACACGGCGGGATTGAGCCGGTCTGGACGTTCGGCGGTGGCACCGTTCTCATGCTTCGGTACGGCCATCGCTTTTCCCGCGACATCGATCTTTCGTGCCGGACCCGCAGTACCTTGGCTACGAGACGCCCCACTGAGCGACGAAGCCGAGGCCATCTCGCCGGGCTATCTGGAGCAAGCGAATTTCGTCAAGCTGGTCCTGGAGGCCGGCGAGATCGATAATTTGTCGAGCAGATTCAAGCTGCTCCGCCGATCATGCGGGAGCAGTTTGACAGAATCACGTGTCTTGACTTTTAGCGTGGGGTTGATGTGTGTGGCGCTGGTCAAGGACTTCCTCCTGGCGTTTGTCGAAGGAGTTGCAGACGGTTTTTAGGCAGCGTCGGTACATTGAATAATGCTCGGTAACTAATCTTTTTTAATAAATCTTATGCCGAAAAATAAGAGTGGTAGAAAGGGCTTGGTGACGGGGAAGCGGGTGGTCGGGCTGAACTCTGTTTCGATTCGAAGAACCCAGGAAGTTCGGGAGATACCTATTGAGGATATTGTGGTTCCGGACTGGATGGGTGACGATGATCCGATTTTCTCTTGCTTGTATCGTAAATATATTACTGGGAAAATATCTGGATTTCTCACTCGGGTTCCCATGAATTTTGTGAGGGAGGGATTTTTTCTCGCCTCGCGTGGCTTTGAATATCGCTGCGATCAACCGCCAGAAGATGTTGTGAGGCAAACGATGAGGGAAATTAGAGGAGGAGGGCGCCCATCTCTTCATCTATACAGTAATCTGAATGCTAGTAGCGATGTGAGGTTTATGTGTCCGGATGACGTTGCAGTCTGTCTCGCATATAGAAAGCTTGGCTTTGGTGCGGTGCCTGCTGTTGTCCTGAGTCCTGGAAAGGATTCGTTGCCCTTCTCTTCGTTTGAAACCCGGGTCGACGCTAGGTATGTGGCGAGGGGGGCAAACGTACGCGGGATTGTCAGTGCAAGTGTACCGAAGAAAATCCCATCTATTACTGGAATTGCTCTGCCAGAAGCTCCGGCAGAGATGCTGGATAGGTTCCAGAAGGAACTGGCCCGCCTTGTTGGGAGGCTCCGCCTCTTTCATGCGCCAAGCCCAAATGAAATGCATTACCACCATATGGTGTTTTCGGCGCTGGTTAGAATGCAAGAGACTCTACGTGCAATTCAACTTTTGCTTGAGCAAGAGTTGTGGTACCAAGCTTTATCCTTGCTGCGTGTGTTGTATGAGATTCATTTGAATTTTTGCTTCGACTGGATGCAGCCAGAAACAAACTACAGATACTTGGCGGCGGCGGCTGTCTTTGATAACAAGGAGGTTTCTCGTCAGAAAGAGGTGATGAGTAACGACCTTGTCTCAAAGGGGGTTGCACGTGATATCGCAGTAGATCAAGCTGGTGCTGCGTGGAAGCCTGTGGCGCTGGCATCCAATGTCTCGGAGAAGGCAAAGTTATCAAAAATTGGAATTATGCATCATAGGGATATTTATGAGTTCCTTTCTCAAATCACGCATCAGAATTTTGAGGTGGCGTCGCTGCATGCGAATCGATTCAATGATGAGGATTTTCTGATTATTGATGATTCTGTGAGGAAAACATACTTGAGGTTTATGGATTTGATTGTTTCTGAGTTCGCTTTTTGTGTGGATCAGGATATTGGTGTGGCTATTGCATGATCGTTTCGGGGGGGCACTACCTTTTCGAGAACATCATCTACGTCGATGCCGAGATCGCGTTGGATGAATGCCCTACTTCGCATCGAGGCAAGACCACTTGCTGCGGTGGCCTGCGCTAGGCGTGCGGGATCCAATCGGTATTGCTGGTGTTTTCCGGAGCGCTCACGACTGGTCGTTGGCGAGCAAGGCAGTGTTCGATGTGCCGGCAGCAGTCGTACTCGCGACCGCTTGGGGGGAGGGTGTGCTGGGTTCGGCTCCTTTACAACCGAACCCCGAGGCCGGCAACAAGCCTACCTCGTTTGGAGGGGCCTTATGTGGTTGCTGAATCAGCCTCGCACTGCGCAGCCAACTCACTCAACACCAACGTCTCATGCGCTAGCCCAGCAGCCAACGTGAGTACTCGGTTCTGGATCTCTGCATTTAGATCGCCGAAGGTGCCCGACTCCGCGCAGTCGCGGGCCAGGAAGAGCAGGGCATAGAGTTGCGCCGATTTCTCGGCGGCCAGGGTCAGCGGCGTTTCGCAGAGCGCGCGCGAGTGGAGATGGATGTCCGCGTTGCGGTACTCGGCGGTGAGGCCGTAGCGGGTGTGTTGGCGGGGGTTATCCATTGGCGGCCTCCCGATGCTCTGCGAGTGTGTGGCAACGGAGGTCGATCGGGCGGGGGCGTGCTTGGCACGCCGATTGGAAGCCTGGACGGGCAAAGGCGAAGAGGCGCATGTCGCGGTCTCCTGTCAGATTGAGCGCCAAACGGTGGCGCGGTCCGCCTGGTTTCGGGCTTCCAATCCCGGTGCTGTGATGCAGCGACACGAAGAGTATCGCAGGTAACTGAAGCAGAGGTGTTTCAGATTGCTACGACAAGCTTCTTTGACTTGGCCCAAGCGATTCAAGCCGTGATGGCCACGAGCCACCACGCTAGGGCAAGTCCGCCCGCACTTGCTCAAGTAGTGGCCGCCAACGCTGTCGAATTCTTCAAGGGGAGTTACGCGCTGACGAAGGTGCGATTCGACGGCTCTCATCGGGAGCGTTTTTTCTATTGCTCGTCTTCGGCGCGTAGCGGCGTATAGGACCAATCGAAGTAGGATAGGACTACCCGGGCGTCATCGTCATTCTCCGCACGGTAGTGGTGCTGATGAGGAAAATCAATGTCGATGTTTCCTCTGCTGAATCCCAGCAGGGTCAAGATGGATTCAAAGCGATCCAACAGCCCGTACGCATAGACGATGTTGTGGCGCTCCCAGACCAAGGTCGCATTGTCCTCTGGCGAGTGAGCCCAGATATCGTGGCGGGCATCCGTTCCAAGCAGGAGCGAGAATCTCTCCACGAAGGCGAGTACATCCGATTGCGATAGCTCCGGGCTTTGATACCTGCCGGGTGGCCCTTCGCCTCGGGGAGTATGCAAGACATAGAGGAGGTAGAGCGGTTCCTGCATGCAAGCTAGCAATCGGGAAAAGACAAGGCTGTCGCCCGCCGGCACGCCTATTGCAAGGCGGGTAGTCCCACCTTGCAAAGGCTGAAGGCAGAAAGCTGCCGGATAGGACTGGCTGACCCAGTTGTCACCGTCCTTGCTGGATAGCTTGTTCATGCAGGGGTACCTTGCTCAAAAAGGTAGTAGAGGCCGGGGCAGAAGGCCGATGCGAGCGCCGGGATGTGGCGGCCCGTTTGAGATTCTAGGCAACTGCAAGCTGCCCGGGCGGGCGGTGCGGCCAGTATGAGGGCATTTGGTGGAATCACCACCATCGCGCGGGCGGCCGCTCACGCCCGCTTAAACCTCCACCTCATGCGCATAAACAATAAACCCCTTATGCTCCGCCACCTTGTCATACAACGCCCGCCCAGCCGCATTCCCCACCTGCGTCTGCCAATACACCCGCCGAGCCCCCGCCAGCTTGGCCTGCGCATAGACCCCTTCAATCAACGCCCGCCCACATCCCCGCCCACGCGCGTTCGCATCCGTGAACAGATCCTGCAGATAGCACACGGGTTCAATCCGGGTCGTGCCGCGATGGAAGAGGTAGTGCACCAGGCCGATCAGCTTGCCGTCCTGCTCGGCGACCAGCGCGAAGACCGGCTCGATGGGGTTGAAGAACCGTTGCCATGTCACCTGCGTGATGTCGTCAGCCAGGGCGGTGGGGCCGGAGCGTCCGTAGAAGGCGTTGTAGCCGTCCCAGAGGGGTTTCCACATGGCGTAGTCTTCGGGGCGGATCGGGCGAATCTGCATGGTTTGTGTCATGAGAGGAGAGTCGGCCGCTGGCTGGCTTGATGGCCGGGAGCGGCGTCGTTTTGGATGGGTTGGGATGCTGGTGCGGCGCTGGGCTTGATGAACGACGGGCGGGGTGGCTGACGGCAACTCAGCCGCCCGTTGGCTTCGCTCAGCGTTGCGCCATCACCATATAGTCCACGGTCAGATTGGACAAGGCGCGTACGCCGTTCACCAACGCCGGTTCATCCACATAGAACTCCGGCGAGTGGTTGGACGCGGCCTTGGCCAGGTCCGTACCCTTGGGCGTTACGCCCAGGTTGAAGAACAGGCCCGGCACCTTTTCCTGATAGAAGGAGAAGTCTTCCGAGGCGGTGGCCTTCGGCACGATCATCCAGTTTCCGTCTCCCGCCACGCGTACCAGCGTGGGCGCCATCTTTTCGGTCAGCGCGGGTTGGTTGACGGTGGCGTTGTACAGCTCCACCACCTTGAAGGTGGCCTCGGCGCCGGAGCTGGAGGCGATGGCTTCGGTGGTGCGTTTCATGCGGGCATGGATGTCTTTCTTCATGCCTTCGTCATAGGTGCGGATGGTGCCCATCATCTCGACCTTCTCGGGCACGATGTTCATGCGGTTGCCGCCGTGGATGGTGCCGACGGTGATGACCGAGGGTTCGAGCATGGCGTTGACCTGGCGGCTTTGGATGGTCTGCAGGCCGAGCACGATCTGGGAGGCGACGACGACGGGGTCGATGCCGGCCCAAGGGCGGGCGCCGTGGGTCTGGCGGCCTTTGACGTCGATCCAGAACTGGTCGGCGGCGGCCATGGAGGGGCCGCTGCGCCAGCCGAGCTTGCCGGATTCGAGGCCGCTGCTGACGTGCAGGCCGAAGATGGCGTCTACCTTGGGGTTGTCGAGCACGCCTTCGGCGACCATCTGCTTGGCGCCCCACATATTGCTGCCGTTGGGTTCGAAGTCGGCGGGGCTTTCTTCGGCGGGCTGGAAGATGAACTTGACGCTGCCGGGGAGCTGGTCCTTCATGCCGGCCAGGACTTCGGCGGTGGCCATCAGGATGGCGACGTGGGTGTCGTGGCCGCAGGCGTGCATCACGTCCACTTCCTTGCCCAGGTACTGGCCCTTGGCCTTGGAGGCGAAGGGCACGTCCACGCGTTCCTTGACGGGCAGGGCGTCCATGTCGGCGCGCAGGGCGACCACGGGGCCGGGCTTTCCGCCCTTCAGCAGGCCGACCACGCCGGTCTTGGCCACGCCGGTTTTCACTTCCATGCCGAGCTTGCGCAGGTGGTCGGCTACCAGCTTGGAGGTGCGGACTTCGTAGTTGCCCAGTTCGGGGTGCTGGTGGATGTCGCGCCGCCAGGCGATCAGCTGGGCTTCGATGGCCTTGGCGCGGGTTTCGATCTGGGCGTGCAGGTCGGCGGCGGCCGGGGTGGCGGTGGCCGCTTGCGGGGCGGCGGTCGTCTGGGCCTGGGCGGCTGGCGCCATCAGCAGGCCGGCGGCCAGGGCGAGGGTGCCAAGGGTGGTGCGGGCCTTCATGGCCGATCGGATGGAATGGGCGGGGCTGCGTACTGCCATTTGCTGGTTCTCCTGTGTTGAATGTTTTGTTTTGTCTTGTTGTGTTAGTGCGCGGTAGCTGCGCGCTTGCGGTGGCCGGGCCGGTGAGGCGGGTGTCGACACGAGTGGTGCGGCTGCCGAGGCGGATCTACCTGATCGTTCTGGCCTGCTGGTACATCCGGGACGATCATCGTGCGGCGTCCCATTCGGCGTCTGCCGGCGCGGCCGGATCGTCGTAGCGCACGACGGAGCCGCGCAGGACGTCGAGCGGACTCCGCCGGATAGCGGGCGATGGCATCGCCTCCGCATCAACCGGCGCCGAGCCCATCGCTTCGCCTCCGTGCCTGGCGGGATCGAACAACGCCAGCTTCTCGGCGAGGGTCGGGCGAAACGTGCCGGCCGGCCTGATCGTCAAGCCAGCGGCGTCCGCGCTTACCTCGACTGGTAGTCCCTCTGTGAAATGGGCTGCCCGGGCTACGCTTGCCGGAATGCGTACGGCGAGGCCATTGCCCCATTTCTGGAGTTTCACTGTCGCGGACTTGGTCATGCGGGTCACCTCGCGAAACGTTGAACTGTGGAAAGACATCCGGCCAGCCGCGATGCAGCGGGTAGGAACACCCTGGCGCGCTGGCGCAGCATCCTCTGAACGGCAGACCATCGTCTAACCGGCAGCGTTACCGGATCCCCAACCGATCCCGCGTACGCGTGAGCGCAAACAAACTCACCGCCGCACACGCAATCAGATAGAAACTCGGCGCCAGCTTGCTGCCGGTAGCGCCGATCAGCCACGTCAAGATAAACGGCGCGAACCCGCCAAAGATGGTGACGGCGATGTTGTAGCTCAGCGAGAGCCCGGTGGTGCGCGTCTGCACCGGGAAGATCTCGGAGGCCAGCGCGGGCAGGGCGCCGAAGTAGAGCGTCATCATCAGGCCCAGCACGATCTGCACGACCAGCATCATGCCGAAGCTGGGGTAGGTGCTGAGCAGCCAGAACACGGGCCAGATGGTGGCCAGCAGCAGCGCGGCGGCGAGTTGCATCAGGGGGATGCGGCCGATGCGGTCGGACCAGTGGCCGACCAGCGGGGAGAACAGCATCTGCACCACGCCGGTGGCCAGCGTGGCGGCGAAGGCGGCCGAGGGCGGCAGGCCGAGCTGCTTGACGGCGTAGGTGGGCATGTACAGCACCAGGTAGGTGGACACGGTGGCGACGATGACCACGCCCATGGCCAGCAGCAGCCGTTCCTTCTGGTGGCCGAGGGTGTCGCGCAGCGGCGTCGCGGTGCCTTCGCTGTGCAGGAATTCGGGGGTTTCGTCGACGTGGCGGCGGATGTAGTAGGCCACCGGGCCGATGGCCAGGCCGAACAGGAAGGGCACGCGCCAGCCCCAGCTTTGCATCTGCTCGGGCGTGAGGGTGGCGGTGAGCAGGGCGCCGAAGCCGGCCGCCAGCAGCGTGGTGAGGCCCTGGCTGGCGACCTGGAAGCTGGCGTAGAAGCCGCGCCGCTGCGGTGCGTGCTCCGCCAGGAAGGCGGTGGCGCTGCCGAACTCGCCGCCGGCGGAGAAGCCTTGGATCATGCGCGCGGCGACGATGCCCAGCGGCGCCAGCAGGCCGATGGATGCGTAGGTGGGCAGCAGGGCGATGATGAACGTGCCGACCATCATCAGCAGGATGGACAGCGTGAGCGCGGCGCGGCGGCCGCGGCGGTCGGCGTAGACGCCGATGACGATGGCGCCCAGCGGCCGCATGAAGAAGGACACGCCGAAGGTGCCCAGCGTCAGCAGCAGCGAGGTGGTTTCGTCATGGGTGGGGAAGAAGAGCTTGGAGATGGTGACGGCGAAGAAGCCGTAGACCACCAGGTCGAACCATTCGAGCGCGTTGCCGATGGAGGCGGAGATGACCGCGCGCCAGGGGTGGCGCGAGGCCGGGGCGGCTGCGCTTGCCTGGGCTGGGTTTGCTTGGGGGTTGCCTGCCGGTACTGCTGTCATGCTGTCTCCTCGTTTTGTTATGGGACATGACGCAAAGGCCGGGCCGCGGCGGGTAGCGCGGCCCGGGTACTACGGTAGACGGGGCTTACTGCATCGGGTTGGCGGGCCTGGCCGGGCGTGGCCAGGTCCGGCTCAGGGCAAGCGCAGGCTCAGGGCAGGCGCAGGCTGTCGATCACCTTGCCGAGGAAGCGCTCGCACTCGGCGAGCTGCTCCAGCGTGACGAACTCGTCGGGCTTGTGGGCCTGCTGGATATCGCCGGGGCCGCACACCACGGCGGGGATGCCGGCGCGCTGGAACAGGCCGGCCTCGGTGCCGTAGGCGACCTTGTTGATGTCGCGGTCGCCGGTGAGGGCGCGCACCAGCTGGGTGATGGCGTCTTGCTCGGCGGCGTCCAGCGAGGGCGCGGCGGCGATCTTGCTGATGGCCAGGTCGGCGTCCGGGTGCTCGGCGCGCATGCGCGGCAGCAGCACGTCATTGGCGTGCGACTGGATGCGCTGGAACAGGGCCTCGGGGTCCACGCCGGGCAGGTTGCGGAATTCGAAGATGAATTCGCACAGCGCCGGGATGGTGTTGAGCGCGATGCCGCCCTGGATGGTGCCGGTCTGCGCCGTAGTGTAGGGCACGTCGAAGGCCTGGTCGTAGGGGCCGTTGGCCTTGAACTCGTCGGCGATGTCGCGGATGAAGCAGATCAGGCGCGCCGCGTATTCGATGGCGTTGACGCCGCGCGGCGTGAGCGAGGAGTGGGCGGCGAAGCCCTTGACGCAGCAGCGGTAGGCGTTGATGCCCTTGTGCGCCACGATCACGCGCATGCTGGTGGGTTCGCCCACGATGCAGCCCGAGGGACGCACGCCGCGCTCGCGCAGTTCGGCCAGCAGATAGGGCGCGCCCATGCAGCCGATCTCTTCGTCGAAGGAGAGGGCGTAGTGCACCGGCTCGCGCAGCCGGGCCTGCAGGATGGTGGGCAGCAGTGCCAGGCTGGTGCCGATGAAGCCCTTCATGTCGCAGGTGCCGCGGCCGAACAGCTTGCCGTCGCGCACCACGGGTTGGAAGGGGTCGGTGGTCCAGTTCTGGCCGTCCACCGGCACTACGTCAGTGTGGCCGGAGAGGACGATGCCGCCGTCGGTGCTGCCGTCGGCGGCGGGCACGGTGACGAACAGGTTGGCCTTGTCCTGCTGCGGGTTGTAGCTGAGGTGGGGGCGCAGGCCCTTGGCCAGGAAGTGGTCGCGCACGGCCTCGATCAGGCCGAGATTGGAGTGGCGGCTGGTGGTGTCGTAGGTCACCAGGCGCTGGGTCCAGTCGAGCGCGCTGCCTTTGTGCGGTGCGGTATCCGCGGAGGCGGTGGCGGGCTGCTTGAGGGTATCGGCTTGCATCGTCGGGTTGGCTAACGGGCTAACAGGCTAACAGGTTAAGGAACCGATGCTACACCTTTGTGGACCAGGTGGTCCATGCATGGGGGCGATCGGTCCCGGGGGATCGGGTGTCCTGTCTCCTCTGCCGTCTCTGCGGGCGGTTCGGGTTTGCCGGGGTGGGGGCGCTTGCTGGCGATAGTGTAGCGCTGGCGGGGCGGTTTGGTCGGGCAGGCGCCGGCTGGCCGTGGATGCTTGGATCACACCGTCGGCTTCGTTTCTTTGCTTGCGGGCAGGATTACACCCTTGGCTTCGTTTGCGCGTGGCGCCTTGCTGAACCACCCCTCTCCCCAACCTTCTCCCCGTGCGGGGAGAAGGAACCAAGACCGCGCGCTTGGCGCTTCGTGTTGGCGCATCTCGTTTGGCCCCACCAAGCGCGACGGGATTTGCTCCTCGCCGGTTTGCTCCCCTCTCCCGCTTGCGGGAGAGGGGTTGGGGGAGAGGGCCGGCATTCGCCAGTACGGCGGCATTTACTCCGCGCCGGCGCCAGCCGTGATGGCCGGCATCCACCACCAGCCCGGCACAAGACCCGCCAACCACCACCCTCAACCCTGCGCCGCGCCATCCGCCTCGCTGCTGCTGCCGGCCGCCGTCGCTCCGGGCGAGGCTGCGCTGCCGGCCGCCATCGCCGCGCGGCCGGTGCGGCGCGCGGCGCTGACCACGTCGTGCACGAAGCGCAGCTTGGCCACCACCGCCGGCGCCAGCGCGAAGGGATAGGCGTCGGGCGCGCCCAGGCTGCGGTTGAGGCTGTTGAGCGCGTAGGTGAGCGGGAACCAGCGCTGCATCAGGTTGTGGAAGCTGGCTTCGTCCACGGCGGTCTGGTCGCTGAGCTGCGGCAGGCGCTCGTCTTCCGGGGCCAGCACCAGGCCGCAGGCGGCGGCGGTGTCGAGGGCGTCGACGATGTGCAGGTAGTGCGCCCAGGTCTCCGCCCAGTCCTCGAAGGGATGCGTGGTGGCGTAGCTGCTGACGTATTGGTCCTCCCACCCCTGCGGCGTGCCGTACTCGTAGTGCTGCGCGAGCGCGGCCTGGTAGTCGGCCCGTTCGTCGCCGAAGCGGGCGCGGAACGGTTCGATCCAGTGGGTGCCGCGCACCAGGCGGTCGAAGTAGTAGTGGCCGATCTCGTGGCGGAAATGGCCCAGCAGTGTGCGATAGGGCTCGTGCATCTGGGCGCGCATGCGCTCGCGCCCGGCATCGTCGGCCTCGGCGATATTGAGGGTGACGAGGCCATCGGCGTGGCCGGTGAATATCGGCTCGTCATCTGTCGATTCCTTGAAGGCGAAGCGCATGGGCCGGTCCGCCTGCCGTTCGCCGGTGCCGATCGGCAGGCCCAGCATGTCCAGCGTGTAGAGCAGCCGGCGCTTGGCTACCTCGACCTTGTACCAGAGCAGCCGGTTGCCCGGCGTGTCCAGGTTGGGGATGGTGGCGGTGAGCTGGCAGGCGGCGCAGAGTGTGTCGTCGGCGTGGGCCGCGTCGGCGGGAATCATCCAGTTGCAGACGTTTTCCACCGCGTAGTTGTGGCAGGGGCGGTAGGGCTTGCCCGCGGCCGCCCGGTGCAGGCTGTGCCAGGTGCCGTCGTCAGCGGGCGCGAAGGCGCTGACTTCGCCGAGGTCGGGAATGTAGCCGAGCGGCGCTTCGCAGCGCTCGCAGCGGACGTTCTCGAAGAACACGAGCTGGCCGCATTGGCCGCAGTGGAAGGATTTCATCGTACGGGGCCTCCGTGCAGGCGCACCGTGGCGGCAGTCGGTCCAGGTGGCGCGACCGCTCCCATGGCCGGGCCGGCCGCCGGAGCAGGGCCGGCGTGCCCGGGCCCGCAGCCCAGTATAGCCAAACGGCGCACAGGCGCGCGAGGGAGGACCGGGGCGACGGTGTGGCGTTGCCGGCGCCGCCGCCAATCCGTCGCGGCATGAGCGGTTCCCGAGGCTAGCGCGCCAGATAGGCCCGGAGCCAGCCCAGGCCGGCCGAGGTGCCGGCGCGCGGACGGTATTCGCAACCGATCCAGCCGGCGTAGCCGAGCCGGTCGATCACGTCGAACAGATAGGGGTAGTTCAGCTCGCCGAGGTCGGGTTCGTGGCGGTCGGGCACGCCCGCGATCTGGATATGGCCGATGCCGCCGATGTCGCGTTCGAGCTTCTTTGCCAGGTCGCCTTCGACGATCTGGCAGTGGTAGCAGTCGAACTGGACCTGGAGATTGGCCGCGCCGATCTCGCGGCGGATGGCCTGGGCTTCGTCCTGGCGGTTCAGCAGGTAGCCCGGCATGTCGCGCGTGTTGATCGGCTCGATCAGCACCGTGATGCCGTGCGCGGCCGCGGCGGCCGCGGCGTGGGCGAGGTTTTCCCGGTACACGGCGAGGCAGCGCGCGCGTTCGGCACCGGCCGGCACCAGGCCGGCCATCACGTGAAGGCGATCATTGCCGATCACCGAGGCATAGTCGAGCGCGCGGGCGAAGCCGGCGCGGAACTCGGCCTCGCGGCCGGGCAGCGCGGCGGTGCCGCGCTCGCCCGCGGTCCAGTCGCCGGGCGGCGCATTGAACAGGGCCTGCACCAGGCCGTGGTCGTCGAGCCGCCGGCGGATCTCGGCGGCCGGATGCTCGTACGGGAAGAGGAATTCGACGCCCTGGAAGCCGTCCCGCGCGGCGGCGGCGAAGCGGTCCAGGAAGTCGTGCTCGGTGTACATCAGCGACAGGTTCGCGGCGAAGCGCGGCATCTCGGGTCTCCTTGGCGATCAGGTGCGGGGTCGGCGGCCGCCCCGATCGGCGGGGGCCTGCCAACCCGGGGCCGCAATGAAGCTCAATGGAACTGCCGGCTCAGCTCAACTCAGCTCAGCTGCCGCAGCGTCTGCTTGATCTGCTGCGCGCGCGCGGCCACGTCCGGCATCTTGGCTTCCACGCGCAGCTTGTCCTGTCCGGCCAGCTTGATGTGGCGGTTCTTCTGCACGAGGTCGATGATGCGCATGGCGTCGATCGGCGGGTTGGGCACGAACTGCAGCGCCAGCGAGGCTTCGCCGGCGTCGATCTTGCGCACGCCCAGCGGCACCGCGGCGATGCGCAGGCGGTGGGTCTCGATCAGCGCCAGCGCCTGCGGCGGCAGGCGGCCGAAGCGGTCGACCAGCTCTTCCTGGATGTCGTCGACGGCCTCGGCGGTTTCGCAGTTGGCCAACCGCTTGTACAGCGAGAGCCGCTCGTGCACGTCGGCGCAGTAGTCGTTGGGCAGCAGCGCCGGGGTGCCGAGGTTGATCTCGGTGGTGGCCGACAGCGGCGCCAGCAGGTCGGGTTCCTTGCCGGCCTTGAGCGCCTTGACGGCGGTGTTGAGCATGTCGGTGTAGAGCTGGAAGCCGATCTCGTGGATCTCGCCCGACTGCTTGTCGCCCAGCACCTCGCCGGCGCCGCGGATTTCCAGGTCGTGCATGGCGAGGTAGAAGCCGGAGCCCAGTTCCTCCATCTGCTGGATGGCCTCCAGCCGGCGCGTGGCCTGCTTGCTGAGGCCTTCCGGATCGTGCACCAGCAGGTAGGCATAGGCCTGGTGGTGCGAGCGCCCGACGCGCCCGCGCAGCTGGTGCAGCTGCGCCAGGCCGAACTTGTCGGCGCGGTGGATCAGGATGGTGTTGGCGGTCGGCACGTCGATGCCGGTCTCGATGATGGTGGTGCACAGCAGGATGTTGTCGCGGCGGGCGACGAAGTCCCGCATCACGCGCTCCAGCTCGCGTTCGTGCATCTGGCCGTGCGCCACCGCGATGCGCGCCTCGGGTACCAGTTCGGCCAGCTTGGCGCGCTTGTTCTCGATGGTCTCGACTTCGTTGTGCAGGAAGTAGACCTGGCCGCCGCGCTTGAGCTCGCGCAGGATGGCCTCGCGGATCACGCTGTCTTCCTCGCGCCGCACGAAGGTCTTGATGGCCAGGCGCTTCTGCGGCGCGGTGGCGATCACGGAGAAGTCGCGCAGGCCTTCCAGCGCCATGCCCAGCGTGCGCGGGATCGGGGTGGCGGTCAGCGTCAGCACGTCCACCTCGGCGCGCAATGTCTTGAGCGCTTCCTTCTGGCGCACGCCGAAACGGTGTTCCTCGTCGATGATGACCAGGCCCAGGCGCTGGAACTTGACGTCGTCGGACAGCATCTTGTGGGTGCCGATGACGATGTCGGCGGCGCCTTCGTTGATCTGCTTGACGGCGGCGTCGATCTCTTTCTTGGTCTTGAAGCGCGACAGCTCGACGATGCGCACCGGCCAGTCGGCGAAGCGGTCCGACAGGTTCTGGAAGTGCTGCTCGGCCAGCAGCGTGGTGGGTGCCAGCATGGCCACCTGCTTGCCGCCCAGCACGGCGACGAAGGCCGCGCGCAGCGCCACCTCGGTCTTGCCGAAGCCGACGTCGCCGCACACCAGGCGGTCCATCGGCTTGCCCGAGGTCATGTCGGCGATGACGGCGGCGATGGCCGCGGCCTGGTCCGGCGTTTCCTCGAAACCGAAGCTCTCGGCGAAGGTCTCGTAGTCCTTGGGCGAGAGCGGGAAGGCGAAGCCTTCGCGCGCGGCACGGCGGGCGTAGAGGTTGAGCAGCTCGGCGGCGGTGTCGCGGATCTGCTGGGCGGCTTTACGCTTGGCGCGGTCCCACTGGCCGGAGCCGAGCTGGTGCAGCGGCGCGGTGTCGGGATCGGCGCCGGAATAGCGCGAGATCACGTGGAGCTGGTGCACCGGCACGTACAGGCGTGCGCCCTTCTCGTAGTCGAGGTGCAGGAACTCTTCATCGCCGTTGCCCAGGTCCATCGAGACCAGGCCCTGGTAGCGGCCGATGCCGTGCTCGCTGTGCACCACCGGGTCGCCGATCTTGAGCTCGGCGAGGTCGCGCACCATCGAATCGACGGTGCTGGCCTGTTCCTGCTTGCGGCGGCCGGCGCGGCGCGCAGTGCCGGCGTACAGCTCGGCTTCGGTGACCAGGGCCGGGGCGCCGGCGGCGCCGGGCAGGCCGAAGCCGCTCTGCAGCGGCGCCACCACGATGGAAAAGTGGCTGTCGCCGGCCAGGAAGGCGGCGAAGTCGTCCACCGGCAGCGGGCGCAGGCCGCTCTCGGCGAAGAACTGCAGCAGCGTCTCGCGGCGCCCGGCCGAGTCGGCGCACATCAGCACGCGGCGCTGCTTGTCGAGCAGCAGCGCTTCCAGGTTGACCAGCGGGTCTTCGGCGCGGCGGTTGACGGAGACGTCGGGCAGCGCGGCGCTGAGGGCTTCGCCGCGCCCGTCGCCGGCCTGCAGCACCAGGCGCGCGTAGGGCTTGGCGGCGATGAAGAAGGCTTCGTCGGAGAGGAACAGGTCGGCGGGCGGCAGCAGCGGGCGCTCGCGGTCGTGCCGCATGAAGTTGTAGCGCTGCGTGGTGTCGGCCCAGAAGCGTCGCACCGCCTCGTCGATCTCGCCGACGAAGGCGAGCTGGGTGTCGGCGGGCAGGTAGTCGAAGACGGTGGCGGTCTGTTCGAAGAACAGCGGCAGGTAGTACTCGATGCCGGCCGAGGGCACGCCGTTGCCGATGTCCTTGTAGATCGGCGATTTGCTCGGGTCACCCTCGAACACTTCGCGCCAGCGGCCGCGGAAGGCGGTGCGGGCGGCTTCGTCGAGCGGGAACTCGCGTCCCGGCAGCAGCCGCACCTCCTTGACCGGATACAGGCTGCGCTGGGTGTCGGGGTCGAAGGCGCGGATGGTCTCGATCTCGTCGCCGAACAGGTCGATGCGGTAGGGCAGCGCCGAGCCCATCGGGAACAGGTCGATCAGGCCACCGCGCACGCTGTATTCGCCGGGGCGCATCACCGCGCTGACATGCTCGTAGCCGGCCAGCGTGAACTGCGACTTGAGCGCGTTTTCGTCCAGCCGCTCGCCTTGCTTGAAGAAGAAGGTGTAGGCGGCCAGGAAGGACGGCGGCGCGAGCCGGTACAGCGCGGTCGAGGCGGGCACCAGCATCACGTCGCACTGGCTGCCCTGGATGTCGTGCAGCGTGGCCAGCCGCTCGGAGACCAGGTCCTGGTGCGGCGAGAAGCTGTCATAAGGCAGCGTTTCCCAGTCGGGCAGCAGGCGCACGCGCAGCTCGGGCGCGAACCAGGGAATCTCCTCGGCCAGGCGTTGCGCGTCGACGGCGCTGGCGCAGACCACGGCCAGCATCGGCGCCTGTCCTTTCATCTGGCGGGCATAGGCCGCCAGCGCCAGCGCGTCGGCGGAGCCGTGCAGGCCGGCCACGGTATGGCGCTGGCCGGATTTGAGCAGCGGCAGGGAGACGGGAAGCGGAAGGGACGGAGCGTCAGGCATGGTCGATGGGGCGCGCCGGTTCGCGGCAGGCGGCGGCATCGGCTGCGCGGCACGCGCTGCGCGGTGGCAGGGCGGCGGTGCGCGATGCGGGCTGGCGGGCGCGGCGGCGGGTCAGGGGTTGTCTGTGTTCGGTACGGGTGTCGGGACGGCGAAAGACGGCTGGGCGTGCGGCATGAACTTCGGATGGCTGCGCACGCCGGATTCAACGCAAACACCCCGCCAACGATCCGGGGCGGGGTGCGGTCTGCCGGCGCGACGTGGCGTGCGCGCGGCGCGAAAGCGCCAGGTGGCGGATCCGCGGCGCCGTGGCGCACGCTGCCGTAGCGGCAGGCAAGGGCCGTATTATAGAATGCGCGTCGATCCTGCGCCGCACCGGCGCGGCGTGCCGCGGGCCGGAGGCCCGCTCCGCGCCAGCCGCCTTTCCCTCATCCATTGCCACGCCCAGCGTCCTGCCCGTGTCCGACCGCCGCTTTGCCCTGATCCCCTGTGCCGGTACCGGCAGCCGCGCCGGCGGTCCCTTGCCCAAGCAATACCAGACCGTCGCCGGCCGCCCCATGCTGTGGTACGCGCTGGCTGCCTTCAGCGCCTGCGAGGCCATCAGCGGCACGGCACTGGTGCTGGCCCCGGACGACATGCCGCTGGCGGCACGCTTCGGCGCCGATGCCTTTGCCGGGCTGCGTTTCGATACCGCCTTCGTGGGCGGCGATTCGCGCCACGCTTCGGTGCTGGCGGGCCTGCATCACCTGGCGCAGATGGGCGCCAGCGACCGCGACTGGGTGCTGGTGCACGACGCGGCCCGTCCCGGGCTGACGCCGACCATGATCCATACGCTGATCCGCGCGGTGGAGGGCGATGGCCCCGACGCCGCCATCGGCGGCATCCTGGCGGTGCCGGTGCCCGATACGCTGAAGCGGGCCGGCGAGGACGCGCGCATCGGCGCCACGGTGGCGCGCGATGGCCTGTGGCAGGCGCAGACGCCGCAGATGTTCCGCATCGGCGTGCTGCGCCAGGCGCTGCAGGATGCGCTGGCCGAGGGCGCGGTGGTGACCGACGAGGCCAGCGCGATCGAGCGGCTGGGCCTGCGTCCGCGCCTGGTCAACGGCTCGCTGCGCAATTTCAAGGTCACCTATCCCGAAGATTTCGCGCTGGCCGAGGTGTTGCTTGGCGACCCGGCGGCCGGCGATTCTCGCAAAGGAGCGAACCAGGCATGACACCCTTCGACATTCGCGTGGGCCAGGGCTACGACGTACACGCCCTGGTGCCGGGGCGCAAGCTGATCCTGGGCGGCGTGGAGATTCCGCACGATCGTGGCCTGCTCGGCCACTCCGATGCCGACGCGCTGCTGCACGCCATCACCGACGCGCTGTTCGGCGCGGCCGGGCTGGGCGACATCGGCCGCCATTTTCCTGACACCGATCCGCAGTTCGCCGGCGCCGACAGCCGCGTGCTGCTGCGCGAGGCGGCCCGCCGCGTGCGCGCGGCCGGCTACGAGATCGGCAACGTCGATGCCACGGTGATCGCCCAGCAGCCCAAGCTGGCGCCGCATATCGGCGCCATGGTGGACAACCTCGCGGCCGACCTCGACCTGGCGCCGGGACGTTGCAACGTCAAGGCCAAGACCAACGAGAAGCTGGGTTTCGAGGGCCGCCAGGAAGGCATCGTGGCGCAGGCCGTGGTGCTGCTGTGGCGCGGCGCACTGGCCACCAGCGCGCAGGACTGAGCGGAGCGGCGGCAGGCGCCGCCGTTCAGCTTGCCGACGTTGCCGGCGCCTGGTTCTCGGCCGGCGACAGCGGATAGCTGAAGTCGATCACGCGCGCCAGAGGGCCGCTGCGTGAGCCGGCTTCGGTGCGCCGTACGAAGCCCATGCGCTCGCAAAGCTGCACGGCCGAGCGCATCTCGGGCATGGCGCGCACCAGCAGCGTGGCCGCGCCGATGTCGCGCGCACGCTGGATGCAGACCTGCATCAGCGTATGGCCCAGCCCCAGGCCGCGCGCTTCCGGACTGACCGACAGCAGCCGCGCCTCGGGCAGCGCCAGCGTGACGGTGCTGCCGTCGAGTGCCGGCAGGGTGGCGCCGGGATGGCAGAACAGCACGGCGCCGCTGATGCCGTGATCGGTCTCCGCCACCCACCATTCCATGTCGGCGCCGGACGCGGCCAGCACCGACTGCATGCCGCGCTGGAACGAGGCGCGGCAGTCTTCCATGATTTCCAGCTCGTATTGCGAGTAAGCCTGCTGCGTGACGGCGGCGATGTCGCCCCAGTCCTGCACGGTGGCGAGACGGTAGCGGAAGCGCGGGGAAGTGTGTGAGGGCAGGGAACTCATGTCGGCGGTGTGGTGGGCGCGGCGGGCGCTGTCTCCTTTTTCCTGGATTGTAGGCCGTCCGGCGCCCGCGCGCAGCCCGTCGCATGGCGTGGCACAGGGTGTCGCACACCAAGCGGCAGGTCAGCGGGTCGGCCGGGCGGCGCCGGCAAGAAAAAAACGCGCTCCCGCCAGGGGAGCGCGCTGGAGGACCGCCCGCTGCGGGGCGCCTGGCGCAAAAGCGCCGGCCCTGGGAGCCGGCGCGCGGCAGTCTTACTCGGCCGCGATCACATTGGCCGCCGCCGAGATCACGGCGGCGATGCGGCCGACGTCGCGCAGCTGCTGGGTGGTCATGCCCTGTTCGTCCTTCAGCAGCTTGTAGTGCGACTGCACGCAGAAATGGCACTTGCCGACGATGGAGGCGGCCAGCGCGTACATCTCGAAGCGGCGCTTGTCCACGCCGCCATGGGTGGCGTAGGCGTTCATGCGCAGGCCGGCCGGCTGGCTCGACAGGTCGGCGTCGCCGGCCATCTCGACGTACGGATACCAGACGTTGTTCATGCCCATCAAGGAGGCGGCGGTCAGCGCGCCGTTGGTTTCCTCGGGGGACAGCACACCGGCGTTGCGGATGGCGTCCACGATGATCTTGCTCTTGGCGGCGAAGGCGGCTGCCAGGGCCACGCCGACCGCGTCATTGCCTTCCAGCGAGGAGCGGGCGATGGTGCCGTCCACGTTCAGGCGGATGTCCTTGGCGTAGTCGGGGATGAGATTCTTGATCGTCGCGAGGAATTCCATAAAATTCTCCTATCGTTCGGGGCTCAAAAAACCCGCATCAGCGGGTTTGGCTGCACGGGGCGGGGCCCCGCGCAGCCGCATCGCGTACGGCTGCCGGCAGGGCATGCCGGCAGCGCGCGGCTGCATCGCCTGGCTGTGATTACAGCGTGGCGCCGCCGACAGCGCGGTTGCAGGGGCACAGCTCGTCGGTTTGCAGGCCGTCCAGGATACGCAGGACTTCGTCCGGGTTGCGGCCGACGTTCAGGTTGTTCACCGACACGTGCTGGATCACGTTGTGCGGGTCGACCACGAAGGTGGCGCGCAGGGCAACGCCGGCTTCCTTGTCACGCACGCCCAGCTGGTCGACCAGCGAACCGGTCACGTCGGCGAATTGCCACTGGTTCAGCTTGTTCAGGTCCTTGTGTTCGCGGCGCCATGCCAGCTTGACGAACTCGTTGTCGGTCGAGCCGCCCAGCACGATGGCGTCACGGTCGGCGAAGTCGTTGTTCAGCTTGGCGAAGGCCACGATTTCGGTCGGGCACACGAAGGTGAAGTCCTTCGGGTAGAAGTAGATGATCTTCCACTTGCCTTCGAACGACTTTTCGTTGATGTCTTCGAAGGCCGACTGACCGTTCTCTTCGTGGTTGTTGAAACCCGGCTTGACGCCGACGACGTTGAAGGCTTCGAGCTTGTCACCAACGGTCTTCATAGACACTTCTCCTGATTGGGTTAAGAGAGACGCACGCGATGCGCGGTCCGGCCTGGCCGGCCTGGGCTGCGCAATGCAATGAGTGCTGATTATGCGTCATCCCGGCCGGCGGGGCTAATTGATATTCTCAAACAGGGCGATAGGCAGGCGTGTGACAGGATGCGGAATCGCGGCGAAGCGTGCGGTTTCCAGCACCGGCGGGACGGCGGCGGGCGCATGCCCGGGTCTGGCGCGGAGGGTCGCGCTGCACTGCAGGAGGCCGGGAGCCGGGGGAGGGGCGGCGCCGATGGCGCCAGCCCCTGTCCGTTCGGAAGGGATCCGGCAGGGAAGCGGAAGGGAAGCGGCAGGGAGAGGGCGCGAGCGGCGCACCGGCGTGCGCCGCCCGTTCGTCCGGTCCGCCTGACTTCAGGCCGTCTGCAGCGCCGATTGCTGGCGGCCGCGGCGCAAGATGGTGAGGGTGGCGATCAGGCCGCACACCGCGGCGAAGGTCAGCCACAGGCCGGGGGCGGCCTTGTTGCCGGTGGCGTGGATCAGGTAGGTCGAGATGGCCGGGGTGAAGCCGCCGAACAGCGCGGTAGCCAGGCTGTAGGCCAGCGAGAAGCCGGCGGTGCGCACGGCCGGGGGCATCACTTCGGTCAGCGTCACCACCATGGCGCCGTTATAGCTGCCGTACAGGAAGGACAGCCACAACTCCACCATCAGCAGGCGGCCGAAGGAGGGCTCGGCGACCAGCCACGATACGGCCGGGTAGGCGGTCAGGATGGTGGCGGCGGTGAAGAACACCAGCAGCGGCTTGCGGCCCAGCCGGTCCGACACGGCGCCCATCAGCGGCAGCCAGATGAAGTTGGACAGGCCCACGCACATCGTCACGATCAGGTTGTCGACGTCGTCCAGCTTGAGCACGGTCTTGCCGAAGGTCGGGGTGTAGGCGGTGATCATGTAGAACGACACCGTGGTCATCACCACCAGCATGCAGCCGGCCAGGATGATGCCCCAGTTCTCGGCCATCGAGCGGTAGATCTCGCCCACGCTCGGACGGTGCTTGCGCTGCTTGAATTCCTCGGTTTCTTCCAGCGAGCGGCGGATGATGAAGAGGAAGGGCACGATCATGCAGCCGATCAAGAAGGGCACGCGCCAGCCCCAGGAGGTCATCTGCTCGGGGGCCAGGGTGGAGTGCAGCACGACGCCCAGCAGGCCGGCGAAGATCACCGCCACTTGCTGGCTGGCCGACTGCCACGCCACGTAGAAGCCTTTCTGGCCGGGCTTGGCGATCTCGGACAGGTAGACCGAGACACCGCCCAGTTCCACGCCCGCCGAGAAGCCCTGCAGCAGCCGGCCGAACAGCACCAGCAGCGGCGCGGCGACGCCGATGGTCGCGTAGCCGGGCACCAGCGCGATCAGCAGCGTGCCCATGGCCATCAGCATCAGCGTGACGATCAGGCCCTTGCGGCGGCCGTGGTGATCGATGTAGGCGCCGAGGAAGATGGCGCCGAGGGGGCGCATCAGGAAGCCGGCCCCGAAGGTGGCCAGCGACAGCATCAGCGAGGCGAACTCGCTGTGCGCCGGGAAGAACGCCTTGGCGATGGCGGCGGCGTAGAAGCCGTACACCATGAAGTCGTACATTTCCAGGAAGTTGCCGCTGACCACGCGGAATACCGTGCGGAACCCGGATTGACTATGGGTGGGGGTAGCTGACATGACTGTCTCTCCAACGCTCCCGGTGGGTTCCGGGGGCCTGTTTTCTGAGGTGCGCGTGGTCCGCGCGGATCTTGCTGCGGGCGTTGGCCGGAGGCCGGTGGAGACGTGGTGTCTGGCGCCCGCTGCGGTGTGCGGCAAGTGTGCGCCCAGTCGCTGTCAATTCGCTGTCAAAGCCCTTTCAACTCCCTATCATAGGCTGTCAAAAGCCTGTCAGCGGGGGAGGAAAGTGGGGGTTGACCGTCCTCGCGCGGCAGGGAGTGCCGCGCGAGGCGCATTTGGACGCTGCGGGGGAGATCGGGACGACAAGGCCGCGCGGGAAAGCGGCCGCGCGGCACCGGTGGGCTCAGGCGCGCTCAGGCGCGCCGGAAACAGGCGCTGACTACCAGCCCGGTGGCGGGCGGCGGGCGGTTGGCGAGCAGCAGGCGGCCGCCGCTGCGCTGCAGGATGCGGTTGACGATGGACATCCCCAGCCCCGTGCCCTTGGCTTCGCTGCGCGCGCTGTCGAGGCGGTAGAAGGGCCGCGTGAGCAGGGTGAGCTGCGACTCGGGCACGCCGCCGCCGTGGTCGGCCACTGTCAGCACGGCTTCCTTGTCCTGCACGTGGGTGCTGATCTCCACCTCGGCCATGCCGCTGTCCTCGTCCTTGCCGTAGCGGCGCGCATTCTCCACCAGGTTGTCGAGGATGCGCTGGATCTCCATGCGGCTGGCCACGGCCATCACCGGCTCGCTGGCCCGCACGCGCACGCGCACGTCGTCGTGCGCGGCATAGACGCCCACCGCTTCCTGCACCAGCGCCGACAGGTCGACCGGCTCGGCGCTTTCCTGGGGCGGGCGCGCATAGTTGAGGAACTGGCCGATGATGGCATCCATCTGCTCGATGTCGGCGATCATCGCGTCGCGCGTGGCTTCGTCGGCCGGCGACAGCTCGGTCTCGAGCCGCAGCCGCGTCAGCGGGGTTCGCAGGTCGTGCGAGATGCCGGCCAGCATCACCGCGCGGTCGTCGTCGAGCTGGCGCAGGTCACGCACCATCTGGTTGAAGCTGTGGTTGGCCTGCGCCACTTCGCTGGCGCCGTGCTCGGGCAGCGGCGGCGGGTCGCCGCCGGCGCCGATGGCGCGCGCGGCGTTGGCCAGGCGCTTGAGCGGGTAGTTGACGCGCGCGGTGATGAAGGCCGCGCCGAAGATCGACAGCAGCAGCGCGGCCACGCTCCACCACAGCCACTGCACGCCGGACACGCGCTCGAAGCGTTCCGGGCTGATCGCCACCCAGTAATCATCCCCCTCGATCTCGAAGCTGACCCAGATGCCCGGGATGTCGTTGACCGTGGTGGCGATGACGGTGTCCTCGCCCAGCCGGTTGCGGATCTCCTGCTGCACCAGCTGGGTCAGGAAGGGATTGGCGTTCGGGACCTTGAAGTCGTCTTCTTTCTCGCGCGGGTAGACCTTGATGCCTTCGTTCTGCACCAGGTCGAGCAGCAGGAAGCGCCGGCGCGCGGGGTCGGAGTAGAGCAGGGCCGCGCGCGTCAGCTTGACCACGCTGACCACCTGCATCGCCACCTGCTGGGCGCGCGGGGCGCGCTCGAACAGGCGGTAGCTCTGGAACCAGATGACCAGCGACAGTGCCAGCAGCAGGGCGATCAGCATGAAGGTCCGCCAGAACAGCGAACCGAAGAAGCGCGTGGCCGTGCGGCTGAGGGCAGTCGCCACGATGGAAGGGGCCGGAAGGGAAGCGGTTGTTGGTAAGCGCGAAGCGGGCCGGTCGCCGGCGTACCTGGGTACGCCGGGCCGGATCACTTGACGCCGTCGGGGATGAAGACGTAGCCGAGGCCCCAGACCGTCTGGATGAAGCGCGGGTTGCCCGGGTCCGGTTCGATCAGCTTGCGCAGGCGCGAGATCTGCACGTCCAGGCTGCGATCGAACACCTCGTACTCGCGGCCGCGCGCCATTTCCATCAGCTTCTCGCGTGACAGCGGCTGGCGCGGATGGCGGGCGAACACCTTCAGTACCGAGAACTCGCCGGTGGTGAGGGTGATTTCCTCGTCGTTCTTGGTCAGCGTGCGGGTGGCCAGGTTGAGGACGAAGTCGCCGAAGGCGAAGGTTTCCGGCGTCTCGGACGGCGCGCCCGGGACTTCGGCCGGGCCCTTGCGGCGCAGCACGGCGTGGATGCGCGCGATCAGCTCGCGCGGGTTGAACGGCTTGGGCAGGTAGTCGTCGGCGCCCATTTCGAGGCCGACGATGCGGTCGACATCCTCGCCCTTGGCGGTCAGCATGATGATGGGCGTCTGGTCGTTGGCACCGCGCAGCCGGCGGCAGATCGACAGGCCGTCTTCGCCGGGCATCATCAGGTCGAGCACCAGCAGGTCGAAGCGTTCGCGCAGCCAGAGCTTGTTCATGGCGGTGGCGTTCTCCGCCACCAGCACCGTGAAGCCCTGCTCGCCCAGATAGCGGCGCAGCAGGTCGCGCAGACGCGGATCATCGTCCACGACAAGAATCTTGTGGCTGGTATTTTCCATGGCGGTATCTTAGCGACTCTCGCTTTCGCTCAAAATGGCTTAACAAAACGTTACATACTTTACCCCGACGTATGGCAGCGCGCAGGGGTGCCACCCTTACACTGCTGCGCATACCGCTCCCGCGCCCATGGCGCGTTGGCGCGCCGGTACGCGGATTCCAGCCCGCACGGTGCGCCAGGGGAGGCCGGATTCCCGGCTTGCGGCGGCATGGATGCCGCCATTATGCCAAGCCAAAACCGCCATTATCGATGAAAGTGAACCGCAATCGGCCCTGGCTTGCCTTGCGTCGCGCGGTCGGCGCACGCTTGTGCTTCGCGCTGGCCATGACGGCACTGTTCGCCTGCCCCGGCGCCCAGGCCCAGTCCGCCGGCATCAGCCGCTTGCTGCATGGCGGCGACGCTCGTGCCGAACGGCTGCGCAAGCACGAGGGCCGGCGCCCGCCCGAGCGGGAGCGGCGGCGCTTCGAGCGCGACAACGGCGAACGCAGTGAACGCGGCGCCCGCGGCGACCGTGGTGAGCGGCTCTCTCCTGACGAACGCCGCCGCTTGCGGCAGAACCTCTACGACCTCGGCCGGGAAATGTACGGCGGCGCCTGAGCGCCGCGCCGCCGCATCGGGTCGCGCCGCATCGGGCGCGGCCTCGCCGGGCTCGCGCCCGCGCGCCTCAGGCGTCCTGGCGCGGCTGGAAGTGGCGCAGGAAGTCCACCAGTACTTCGGCCGCGAGCTGGGCGTCCTCGGCCGTGATGGTCTCCAGCGGATTGTGGCTGATGCCGCCGTTGCCGCAGCGCACGAACAACATGGCGATGTCGGTGATGCGCTGCATCATCATGGCGTCGTGCCCGGCGCCCGACGGCAGCTCGAAGGCCTGCAGGCCGCGCTTGGCCAGCACGGTGGCGAACTGGTCCATCAGCCAGCGGGCGCAGGGGGCGTTGTTGACGGGGGTGACGCGCTCCACCTGGGCGCTGACGCCGCGCCGCGCGGCGATGCGCTCGATGCCGGCCAGGATGTCGGCGATGGCCGCCTCGCGGATGCCGTCCTCGCCGGCGCGGATGTCCATCGAGAAATGGCAGGCGCCGGGAATCACATTGCTCGAACCGTTCGGCACCTCCAGCTGCCCCACCGTGCCGACCAGGGACGCTACCTCGCCGCAGCGCGCTTCCACCAGCAGCACCATCTCGGCGGCGGCCGCCGCCGCATCGGCGCGCAGGTTCATCGGCGTGGTGCCGGCGTGGCTGGCGGTGCCGCCGACGCGCACCTGGAAGCGGCTGCTGCCGGCGATCTGGGTCACCACGCCGAGCGGCAGGCCGTGGTGCAGCAGCACCGGCCCTTGCTCGATGTGCACCTCGATGAAGCCCAGCAGGCTGGCCGGATCGACGGCCGCGGCCGCCAGCGCGGCGGCAGCGCCGCCGCCGGGCAGGCCCGAGCCCGCCAGCGCTTCGCCCAGCGAGATGCCGGCAGTGTCGCGGCGCTCCAGCAGGGCCGGGTCGAAGCGGCCGGCCAGCACGCTGCTGGCCAGGAAACTCGTCTTGAAACGCAGGCCTTCCTCTTCGGCGAAGGCCACCACCTCGAAATGGTAGGGCAGGCGGATGCCGGCGCGATGCAGCGCGTCGACCACCGCGATCGGCAGCAGGATGCCCAGGCGGCCGTCGTAGCGGCCGCCGTTGCGGACCGTGTCGAAGTGCGAGCCGGTCATCAGCACGCGCGCGCCGGGGCCGGCCTCGGCCGCCGCCGCATAGCGGCCGATCACGTTGCCGATGGCGTCGACGCGCACGTCCATGCCGGCGGCTGCCATCCACTCGGCCAGCAGGGCCTGGGCGGCGCGGTGGGCGGGCGTCAGGTAGGCGCAGGTGAGGCCGCCCTCCATGTCGGAATGGCGGGCGAGCTGGTCGGCGCGGTCGAGGATGGCCTGGCCCAGGGAGGGCAGGGATGCGGTCGGGGAGGCTGGCATGGCGGTGTCGGGAACTTCGGGGGTGGACTTCGCGGGGCAGGACCGGGGCGGCACGGTGACGGCCAGGGCAGGCTGCCCGGGCCGCCAGCGCCGCCGGGGCCATCGTGGTGCCGCGGCGCTGTGGCGCAAACGGCCATTTTGCCAGTGCTTGGTGCCAGCGTGGGGAGATTCCGGCGCGTGCGCCGGCCGGCGGTGGCCCGGTGTCGGGGCCCGGCGCCGGCTCAGCGGTTGGCCAGCCAGGTCTTCCAGGCGATCCAGAGCTTGCGCAGCGGCGTCAGGCCGATGCGCTGGTGCAGCACCTGGAAGCCGCTGGCCTCGATTTCATCGAGCAGCGTGTGGTAGATCGCCCCCATCACCAGGCCGGCGCGCTGGGCGCGGCGGTCGGCGCGCGGCAGCAGCTCGAGCGCTTCGCGGTACAGCGCGCGGGCACGGCCGGCGTGGTACTGCATCAGCGCGGTGAAGCGCTCCGAGTAGACGCCCTTGAGGACCTCGGAGGCCGGCACCTCGAAGCGCTGCAGCGTGTTGACCGGCAGGTAGATGCGGCCGCGCCGGGCATCCTCGCCCACGTCGCGCAGGATATTGACCAGCTGCAGCGACTGGCCGAGTTTTTCGGCGAACTCGAGCGTGCGGGCATCGGTGTAGCCGAAGATGCGCGCGCTCATCACGCCGACCACGCCGGCCACGCAGTGGCAATAGCGCGTGAGGCCGATCTCGTCGAGATAGCGTGACTGCGTGAGGTCCATCTCCATGCCGTCCAGCACCTCGCCCAGCTCGCCCGCCTGCAGGCCGCAGGCCGTCAGGTGGGGCTGCAACGCCTGCGTGACGGGATGGCTGGGCTTGCCGTCGAACAGGCGCGCCAGTTCGGCGCGCCACCAGTCCAGCCGCTGGTGCGCCACGCCGGCGTCCTGGGGGTCGTCGACCACGTCATCGACCTCGCGGCACCAGGCGTAGAGCGCGGTGATGGCGCGCCGGCGCTCGGCCGGCAGGAACAGGAAGCTGTAATAGAAACTGGAGCCGCTCTGGGCGGCCTTGTCTTGGCAATACTGGTCGGGCGTCACGCCAGGCTCGTGTGGGTGGTGTGGGGGCGGGCGCGCGGCGGCGGGGGCGTCAGCGCGTGCGTCGAGAGACGGCGCCGGCACATGGCGGCCGTGGCGTCCGCCGCCCGGGATAGGGAAACGGGCCGGATTGTAGCACCGCCGCCACCTTGCCCGGAGCGCGCAGGCGGCCCCCGGCCGGCCCGCGCTCGGGGCGGGTGTGGCTGCCGGCACCCGTTGCCGGCGCTGCCTGTCGTTTGACGCACCCGGCACGGCTCGCTATATTACTGACCGCAAAGTTAGTTATGCGGACCGGCCTCCCCGGCGGTCCTGCCCACCGCGGCCGGCGCCGCGGCCAACCGGGCCCGCTCGTGGCCCGTCTCGGATCTGAAGCTCACCCATGCCAGTGTCTTGTCCCGGGCCGGACGCCGCGGCCGAAGTCGAGGTTTGCCCCGTTTCCTTTTCTGTTGCGTCGCAGGAAAGTCCGCCTGCCGGCGGCGCCAGGCCGCGCCGGCGCGTGGCCGGCCGGCTGCTCGCCTTGGCCGTGTCCGGCCTGGCCTTGCTGGCTTCCGGCTGCGGCAAGCAACCGGCGCCGGCCGAGGTGGTACGCCCGGTGCGGCTGCTGCAGGTGCGCGCGGATGCGGGCAGCACCGCGCTGTCGTTTTCCGGCGAGGTGCGGCCGCGCGTGGAGTCGCGCCTGGGCTTCCGCGTGGCCGGCAAGATCGCGGCGCGCCTGGTCGACGCCGGCGCCACCGTGCATCGCGGCCAGCCGCTGGCACGGCTGGACGTGACCGACCTCGGCCTGGCGGAGGCCGGCGCGCGCGCGCAGTTCGATGCGGCCAAGACCGACCGCGACCTGGCCGCGTCCGACATGAAGCGCTACGACGAGCTGTTCGCCAAGGGCTTTATCAGCCCGGCCGAGCAGCACCGCCGCCGCGCCACCCTGGACGCCGCCGAGTCCAAGCTGCGCCAGGCCCAGGCCAGCCTGCGCAACCAGGCCAACCAGACCGGCTACGGCGTGCTGCATGCCGATGCCGACGGCGTGGTCACCGCCATCGATGCCGAAGTCGGGCAGGTGGTCAGCCCCGGACAGTCGGTGATCCGCGTGGCGCAGACCGCCGAGAAGGAGGTGGCGATCGGCCTGCCGGAAGACCAGGTGGACGCGCTGCGCGGCATCACCGAGGTCAGCGTCCATACCTGGGCCGAACCGGGCCGCGTCATGGCCGGCCGGGTGCGGGAGATCGCCGGCGCGGCCGATCCGGTCACCCGCACCTATGCCACACGCGTCAGCATTCCGGCGGCCCCGGCGGACCTGAAACTGGGCATGACCGCCGTCGTCACCTTCGAGCGCGACGGGCCGGCACCGGTGATCCGCGTGCCGCTCACGGCGCTGTACCAGAGCGGCGGGCGCGACCAGGTGTGGATCTACGAGCCCGGCCGCGACGGCTCCGGTACCGGCACGGTGCGGCCGGTGCCGGTGGTGCTGGGGGCGCCGGAGGGTAACGACGTGGTGGTGAGCCGCGGGCTGGCGGCCGGCCAGCGCGTGGTGACGGCCGGCGTGCACCTGCTCAAGCCGGGGCAGATGGTCAAGCCGCTGCAGGGCATGGCGCCTGCCGTATCTCCCGCCGCAGCGCCGGCATCGGCCGCCGCCGGCGCGCGCGGCTGAGGGCCCGGCGATGGAACATTCACGCTTCAACCTGTCGCGCTGGGCGCTGGAGCACCAGCCGCTGACGCGCTACCTGCTGGTGGTGCTGATGATCGCCGGCATGCTGGCCTTCTTCCGCCTGGGCCAGGACGAGGATCCGCCCTTCACCTTCCGCGTGATGGTGGTGCAGGCCTACTGGCCGGGCGCCACGGCCGAGCAGATCGCCGTGCAGGTGACCGACAAGATCGAGCGCCAGCTGCAGGAGGTGCCCTACGCGGACAAGATCCGCAGCTTCTCCAAGCCCGGCGAAACCACCATCATCTTCCAGCTCAAGGACACCTCGCCGGCGGCCGATACCGCGCGCATCTGGTACACCGTGCGCAAGAAGGTGGGGGATATCGCCCCGACGCTGCCGGCCGGGGTGCGCGGCCCCTTCTTCAACGACGAGTTCGGCGACGTCTACGGCTCTATCTACGCGCTGTCCTCGGATGGCTTCAACTACAAGGAACTGCGCGAGTATGCCGACCTGGTGCGCCAGCAACTGCTGCGCGTGCCGTCCGTGGCCAAGGTATCGCTGCTGGGGCTGCAGGACGAGAAGGTCTATATCGACTTCAACCAGACGCGGCTGGCCCAGCTCGGCCTGGACATCAATGCCATCGCCGACCAGATCGGCCAGCAGAACAACCTGAACGGCAGCGGCGTGCTGGTCACGCCCACCGACAACGTGCAGGTGCGCGTGTCCGGCCAGTTCGGCAACGTGGCCGACCTGGAGAAGCTGGTGCTGCGCGGTCCCGACGGCGTGGCCAATATCCGCCTGGGCGACATCGCGCACGTCTACCGCGGCTACGTTGATCCGCCGCAGGGCAAGATGCGCTTCAACGGCAAGGAGGTGATCGGCCTGGGCATCTCGATGGCCAAGGGCGGCGACATCATCGCCCTGGGCAAGGACCTGCGCCAGACCATGGACACGCTGCGCGCGCAGCTGCCGGTGGGCGTGGAGATCAACCAGGTGCAGGACCAGCCCGAGGCGGTGCAGCACTCGGTGGGCGAGTTCGTGCACGTGCTGATCGAGGCCGTGGTGGTGGTGCTGGGCGTCAGCTTCCTCTCGCTGGGCCTGCACCGGCGCCCGCTGCGGCTGGACCCGCGCCCGGGCCTGGTGGTGGCGCTGACCATCCCGCTGGTGCTGGCGGTGACCTTCCTCTTCATGGCGATGTTCGGCATCGGCCTGCACAAGATCTCGCTGGGCGCGCTGATCGTGGCCCTGGGCCTGCTGGTGGACGATGCCATCATCGCGGTCGAGATGATGGTGCGCAAGCTGGAGCAGGGCCTGTCCAAGATGGACGCGGCCACCTATGCCTACAGTTCCACGGCGATGCCGATGCTGACCGGCACGCTGATCACCGCGGCCGGCTTCCTGCCGGTGGGGCTGGCCCGCTCGACGGTGGGCGAGTACACCTTCGCCATCTTCGCGGTGACGGCGCTGGCGCTGGTGCTGTCCTGGCTGGCGGCGGTGTACTTCACGCCCTACCTGGGCTACCTGCTGCTGAAGACGCGCCCGGCCGCGGCGGCCGGCGGCGGCGCGCCGGGCGGCGAGCATGAAGTCTTCGACACCCCGCTGTACGAGCGTTTCCGGCGCGTGGTCGACTGGTGCGTGACCTGGCGCAAATCGGTCATCGCGGTCACGCTGGCGCTGTTCGCGCTGGGCCTGTACGCCTTCCAGTTCGTCGAGCGCCAGTTCTTCCCCGACTCCAGCCGTCCCGAGCTGATGGTGGAGCTGTGGCTGCCCGAGGGCGCCAGCTTCGCCCAGACCGAGGCCGAGGCCAAGCGCTTCGAGCGCGCGCTGCGCGGCGATGCGCAGATCGAGAGCGTGACGACCTTCGTCGGCAGCGGCACGCCGCGTTTCTACCTGCCGCTGGACCAGATCTTCCCGCAGAGCAATGTGGCGCAGCTGATCGTGATGCCGACCAGCCTGGCCGAGCGCGCGGCGCTGCGGGCGCGCCTGCAGCGCCTGCTGGCCACCGACTTCGCCCAGCTGCGCGGGCGCGTCAAGCTGCTGCCGAACGGCCCGCCGGTGGCCTATCCGGTGCAGTTCCGCGTGATCGGGCCGGAGGCGGCCGGGGTGCGGCGCCTGGCGGATCAGGTGCGCGCGCAGATGGAAGCCAACCCCAACACCGTCGGCGTCAACGACAACTGGAACGAGAGCGTCAAGATGCTGCGCCTGGAAGTGGACCAGGACAAGGCGCGTGCGCTCGGCGTGACCACCGGTGCCATCGCGCGGGCCACGCAGACGGTGCTGAGCGGCGTGACGGTGGGCCAGTACCGCGATGGCGACAAGCTGATCGACATCGTCATGCGTGCCGCGCGCGACGAGCGCGATGCCATGTCGGACCTGAACAATGCGCTGGTGCCGACCACCAGCGGCCGCGTGGTGCCGCTCACGCAGCTGGCCCGCATCACGCTGCGCTCGGAGCCGGGCGTGGTGTGGCGCGAGAACCGCGACTTCGGCGTGACCGTGCAGGCCGACGTGGCCGACGGCATCCAGGGCCCGACCGTGGCCGCCCAGCTCAAGCCCGGGCTGGACAAGCTGCGCGCCGGGCTGCCGGCCGGCTACCGCATCGAAGTGGCCGGCGCCGAGGAGGAAAGCGGCAAGGCGGTGGGCTCGATCGCGGCGCAGATGCCGCTGTGCCTGTTCCTGATCTTCACCCTGCTGATGTTGCAGATGCACAGCTTCTCGCGCGCGCTGATGGTCTTCCTGACCGGCCCGCTCGGCCTGATCGGCGCCGCCGGCACGCTGCTGCTGCTGCGCGCGCCGATGGGCTTCGTGGCGCAGCTCGGCATCACTGCGCTGCTGGGCATGATCATCCGCAACTCGGTGATCCTGGTCGACCAGATCGAGCAGGACCGGCGCGCCGGCGTGCCGGCCTGGAACGCCATCGTCGAATCGGCGGTGCGCCGCTGCCGGCCCATCGTGCTGACCGCGGCGGCGGCCGTGCTGGCCATGATCCCGCTGTCGCGCTCGGTGTTCTGGGGGCCGATGGCGGTGGCCATCATGGGCGGCCTGATCGTGGCCACGGTGCTGACGCTGCTGTTCCTGCCGGCGCTGTACGCGGCCTGGTTCCGCGTGCGGCGCCCGGAAGACGAGGGCACGCACGCGTCCGCCACCGCCCGCGGGCAGCGCCCGGCGGGGGGCGCCGCCGCACCGGAGCCGGCGCAGGGCTGAAGCGGTAGTGCAGACGGAGGCGGGCATCGGCCTGCCGCTGCCGCGCCGGCCGTTCGGCCGTTCAGAAGGGTTTCAGATGGGTTTGTCGCCGATGATGGTGGCGCGCATCATGCGCCGCACGGCCGGGAAGTAGTCCTGGATGGCGTAGTGCTGGGTGGCACGGTTGTCCCAGAAGGCAATGGTGTTGGGGCGCCAGCGCAGCCGCATCTGGTACTCGGGGATGGCGGCCTGGCGGAACAGGTATTGCAGCAGTTCCAGCTCGGCCACGCGGAAATCGAAGCCGACGCGCACCTCGGCCTTCTCGCCGAAGTTGACCAGGTGGGTGGTGAAGGCCTCGTTGACGTAGAGGATCTTCTCGCCGCTCTCCGGGTGGGTGCGCACCACCGGATGGACGGCGACGGGAAAGCGCTGGCGGTTCTCCTCGCGCTGCTGCGGCGTCATGCGCGTGCCGAAGGCCGGCATGATGTCGTGCGCCGCGTACAGGCCGTCGATGCGGCTCTTCATCTCCTGCGGCAATTGCGCATAGGCATGCGCCATGTTGACCCACAGCGTGTCGCCGCCGGCCACGGGGCATTCCACGCAGCGCAGCATCGACGCCATCGACGGTACCTCCCGCCAGGAAACATCGCTGTGATAGATGTTCTCGCGCGCCTTGTTCTGCTCGCTGCCGCCCAGCAGCACCAGTTCTGGATGTTCCGGATGCCGGGGGAAGACCGGGTGGATCTCCAGTTCGCCGAAGCGGCGCGCCACCGCCACGTGTGCCGCGGGGCTGATGTCCTGGTCGCGGAAGACCAGCACCTTGTGGCGTACCAGCGCCTCGCGCAGCGCTGCGCTGGTGGCCTCGTCCGGTGTCACGCTCAGGTCGATGTTGCCGATCTCGGCGCCGATCACCGGTGTGATCGGCGTGACGGTGAACGATGCCTTGAGGGGGCCGGCGCGCACGACGGCGGGGGCCGCGGCCGGGGTCGGCGTCGAGGTCGGTTGCTCCAGGGTGGCAGCGTTGCTCATGGTCCCAGGGTCTCCATAGGTAGGGTTTTGCCGCCGGGCCGTGCCGCCCGTGCGGGACGGCAGGACTCGCGGGATGAATTGGTAATCGGTATTATCTTTTGAATTGATAGTATGAAATACCATTTGTTCGGTCAAGACCGGATCGGGAAGGGAAAACCATGACGAAAGCGATGACGAAAGCGCCGGCTGCGGCGGACGGCTTCGCCCCGCTGGATGGCCAGGCCGGCTTCACCCCGCCGCGTTATTCGCGCGGCAAGCGCACCGCCGATGCCCTGCTCGAATCGGGCCGGCAATTGCTGCGCACGCGCACTCTGGACGGCATGACGGTGGAGGAGTTGTGCGCCGGGGCGCACGTCACCACGGGCGCCTTCTATCGCCGCTTCGACAGCAAGGACGCCTTCTTCAAGGCGCTGCAGGCGCTGACCATCGAGGCCTCGGCAGCGGAGCGCGGCCCGGTGGCGGGGGAGCTCGATGCCGGCGAGTGGGACCTGGAGGAGGGCATCGCGCTGATCGTCCGCTCGATGCGCAGCTGGTACTGCCGCCATGAGGGCGTGGTGCGAGCCTCGCAGATGCAGCGCGGGCGCGATCCGCAGAGCTGGGATGCGATCCGCCAGCTCGGCCGCGACTACGTCGACGCCTTGGTCCCCCGCGTGATGCGCCTGCGCGGCCTGCCGGCGCCGGTGCGGGACGAGCCGGGCGGGCTGCGCATCCGCTTCGCCTTCCAGCTCCTGTTCGGCGCGCTGAACAATGCGGTGATCAACAACCCCGGTCCGCTCGGGCTGGAGGATGCGGCGATGGAGACGGAGCTGGCGCGGGCGGTCTGTGCCTACCTGCGCGCCGCCTAGCTCCACCTGGCGCTGCCTTTGGCCGGCCCCCGGCTAAGCCAGCGCCCCCGTGGCGGCCGCGGCCTCGGCGCCCGCCGCTTCCAGCCAGGCCAGGAAGCTGCCGATGGCCTCGTCGCCGGCACGGCGGGCGGACACGTAGGCGTAGTAGCGCCAGGGCGGCAGCACGGGGCCGCGGAAGGGAAAGACCAGGCGGCCTTCCTTGACGTCCAGCGCCACCAGCGCGGTCGGGCCCATGGCCACGCCGAGCCCGTCGAGGGCGGCCTGCAGCGTCAGGTAGAAGTGCTCCAGCTGCAGCGACTGGCGCGGCACCAGGCCGCCGTTGCCGCTGGCCTCGAGCCATTCCGACCACATGCCGGGATAGGTCGCCGAGTGCAGCAGGGTGTGGCCGGCGAGATCGGCAGGGCGGCGCAGCGGCAGGGTTTCCAGCAAGCGCGGCGAGCAGACCGGCAGGCGCCCTTCGGCGAGGAACTCGCGCGCGACATAGCCGTCGGCCTGCTGGTCGCCGCCGCGGATGGCGATGTCGACTTCATCGCGGATCTTGCCGACGGGGGCGTTCGAGGTGGTCAGCCGCACTTCGACGGCGGGATGGGCGAGCTGGAACTCCGACAGCCGCGGCAACAGCCAGCGCAGCGCGAAGGTGGTCGGCGCGTTGACGCGGATGACCTGCCGGCGCGCCGCCTGGACCTGCTCGCTGGTGGCCAGCGCGATGCGGTCGAAGGCGGCCGTGATTTCGGCCAGGTAGGCGCGTCCCGGTGCCGTCAGCGCAACCCGGCGGCCGTGCCGCAGGAACAGTGCATGGCCGATCCAGTCCTCGAGCTGGGCCACGTGCCGGCTCACCGCGCCGTGCGTGACGCACAGCTCCGCGGCGGCGGCGCTGAAGCTCTCGTGCCGTGCGGCGGCTTCGAACACTTTCAGGGAATTGAGGGGCGGCAGGCGGCGGGCCATGGCGTCGATGCGCTTCCTTGCTTGTGATTTTTCCTGACAAAGAGCCCCAGTTTATATCGTTTTGACGAACAAGCCAGCACCGATATAGTTCGTCCGAAGGCAAGGCCGGCCTTCTCAACTATGTCTGAAAACCTGACCAAGCAAGTGGAGGTGCCGCCATGTCGAACGTGGTAGTCGTGGGTGCTCAATGGGGCGATGAGGGAAAAGGCCGGATCGTCGACTGGCTGGCGGAGCGGGCCGATATCGTGGCGCGCTACAACGGCGGGCATAACGCCGGCCACACCCTGGTGGTGGACGGCAAGACCTACAAGCTCGCCCTGCTGCCCAGCGGCGTGGTGCGCGGCAAGCTGGGGCTGATCGGCAACGGCGTGGCAGTGGATCCCGAGGCGCTGCTGGCCGAGATCGGACGCATGCAGGCGCTGGGCGTGGAGGTCACGCCGCAGACGCTGCGCGTGGCCGAGACCGCCACGCTGGTGCTGCCGATCCATCGCGCCATCGACGCCGCCCAGGAGGGGCTGCGCGCCAAGCCGATCGGCACCACGCTGCGCGGCATCGGTCCGGCCTACGAGGACAAGGTCGGGCGGCGCGGGCTGCGCGTCTGCGACCTGGGCGAGCCCGAACTGCTGGCGGACAAGCTGGAGCAGTTGCTGCGCCATCACAATGCGTGGTTCCGCGGCCTGGGCCTGGAGCCCTTCGCGCTGGAGCCGATGCTGCAAGGGCTGCTGGCCCTGGCGCCGCGTATCCTGCCCTTCGCCGGCCCGGTCTGGCACCTGCTGGACCGCGCCCATGCCGACGGCCGGCGCACCGTGTTCGAAGGGTCGCAGGCCGTGATGCTCGATGTGGATTGGGGCAGCTATCCCTTCGTCACCTCGTCGACCACCATTGCCGCGGGCGCCGCCACCGGCACCGGGGTGTCGCCGGCGCGGATCGGGCGGGTGCTGGGGGTCAGCAAGGTCTACGCCACGCGGGTCGGCGAGGGACCGTTCCCCACCGAGCAGGCCGGCGGACTGGGCGAACTGCTGCGCGAGCGCGGGCGCGAGTTCGGCGTCAACACCGGGCGCCCGCGCCGCTGCGGCTGGCTGGACGCGGCGCTGCTGCGGCAGGGTGTCAAGGTGGCGGGCATCGATGCCCTGGCGCTGACCAAGATCGACGTGCTGGACGGCTTCGAAGCGATCGATGTGTGCGTGGGCTACGAACTCGACGGGCAGCGGCTGGATCATGCGCCGGCCAGCCTGGCCGCGCAGCGGCGCGCCGTGCCCGTCTACCGCCGCTTCGCCGGCTGGGAGCAGCCGACCCAGGGCGTGCGCTCGCTCGACCGCCTGCCGGCACAGGCGCTGGCGCTGGTGCGGGGGATCGAGGAGATCGTCGGCGTGCCCGTGGACATCGTCACCACCGGACCGGAACGCGACGACACGATCGTGATCCGCGATCCGTTCGCGGGCTGAGGTCCGCGCTCCGGCGCGCCTAGGCGAGCCGGAGCCCGGGTGCCGCGGCGAAGGTGCGCAAGGCGGCGGGCAGCGCGTCCATGTCGGACGGGCCAAGCGTGGTCGCCGCGCCCGCGCAGATGGATGCCACCGTCTCGCGCGCCATGCTCACCACGGCCCGCGCCGCCGGCCGCAGCGCGACGCTGCGGCTGGTGCCCAGGCCGCACCTTGCGACGAGGCCGATCTTCTCCAGCGTCAACACGCGCTTCAGCACCGCCGAGCGCTGCAAGCCTAGCGGCGTCATCAGTTCCGCCAGGGCGGACTGGCCGCCGGAACTGTCCAGGTGGTCCAGCAAGGCGAAGTCGGTCAAGCCGATGCCGTGTCGCCGTCCCAGTTCATCGTCGAGCTTGAGGCGCAGGCCGGCATGGGCGCGCTGGATGGCGAGGCCCAGCGCCAGCGCGGCGGCATGCATGGCCGTGTCCATGGCTGCGTTCATGGCTGCGCTCCCGGCGCGCCGTAGCCCGGCGCCTGCGCGCACGACAGTTCCTGGCGCCACAGTTCGACCAGGGCCGCCAGTTCCTGCGCCGCATCGAAGGCAGGGTCGTCGCGCGGCTTGACCCGGTCCACCACCTCGAAGACGAAGCCGGGTTCGCCGTGCTCCGCCCAGTCCTGGCGCAGCAGCGCATCCGCATGGGCGCCGAGCTTGAGTTCGAAGCGATGCCGGTTGAGCGCGGCCTGCGCGTCGTTGCTGCCGGCGACCAGCAGGCGGCCGTTCACCAGGTTGCGGATGGCGTAGACGCCGGCGCGGGTCGGGGTCTCCAGGTACTGCCGCTTGAGTTCGCGCCGGTGCTGGTTCATGGCCTCTCCTGGCCGGTGCCGGGGGCCGGCTGCGCGGCAGGGCCGGGGCCGAGGCTGGCGGGTGGGGGTGGACGCAGGCGCGTCAGGGCGGGTGTCATAGCAGGTGCTCCAGGTTGGGAGCGTCAATTATTACCCGGGTAATAATAAACGGTCAATAACACCCGGGTAAATTTTGGGTTGCGTGTGGCCACCGGCATCCTGGCGGTGAGGCGCCGTTCGCCCACGCAATGCCCACGCAATGCCCGCGCAATGCCCGCGCAATGCCCTCGCAAGGTCTGGCAGGGCCGGCGCGGGCGCGTTCAGGCCTCTCAGGCCACCGCCAGGGCGTGCGAAAAGTGGTCGATGAAGGAGCGGACCTTCGGCGCCAGGTACTTGCGGCTGGTGTACACGGCATACAGGGTGATCGGCGCCAGTTCGTGGTCGGGCAGCACGCGCACCAGGCTTCCCGCGGCCAGGTCCGCTTCCACCAGCCAGGCCGGCAGGAAGGCGATCCCCATGCCGGCCTGCACCGCGCGGTGGGCCAGGCTGGTGTCGTCGGTCTTCAGGCTGGGCCGCAGGCGCACCGCCACCTGGCCCTGGGGGCCGCGCAGGGTCGCGTTCTCGCGGCTGGTGTAGGTCGGCAGCACGGCATCGTAGCGCGCGATGTCGGCGGCCTTGGCCGGCCAGCCATGCCGGTCGAGGAAGGCGCGGCTGGCGACGAGGTGGAAGTCGATGGGACAGATCGGCCGGGCGATCAGCGCGGGCGAGGGGGCGTCGGTGGCGCGCAGCGCCACGTCATAGCCCTCGTGGACCAGGTCGACCTTCTGGTTCTCCAGGCGCAGGTCCACCAGCACGCTGGGGTAGCGCCGCCGGTAGTCGGCCAGCGCGTCGACGAAGCGGGCGCTGGCGCACCACACCGGAGCTGTCACCTTCAAGGTGCCGCGCGGCGCGGCGGCGCTCTGGCTGACGGCGGCATCGGCCGCGTCCATGATCTCCAGTGCTTCGCAGCACTGGGCGTAGTAGAGTTCGCCGGCTTCGGTCAGGCTCTGGTGGCGGCTGGTGCGGTTCAGCAGGCGGGCGCCGAGGCGGCGCTCCAGGGCGGCGACGTGCTTGCTGGCCATGGCGGTGGACATGGCGAGCTTGTCGGCAGCGGCGGCAAAGCTGCCGCGCTCGACGATCTCGCGGAAGACCCGCAGGCTGAGCAGGGTGTCCATATCGTTTCCTGTGAGGAAACATTCAGTCTACCAGCGGGCTCTCGATCTACTGCGGGTGGATGGGTATCATGACCATCCTTCGGATCTCGCTGATCTGTCTCGCTTCTCCACCTTCCCGGTCCTTTCTGCCGTCCCAGCCGTCCCATGCCCACGAGATCGAGCGCACCTGCCGCGCAGCAGCCGGCCCTTTCCAACCAGTCGCCGCGCATCGACACCTTCCGTGTGCTGTTCGGCGTCGGCGTCGCGGCCATCCTGGCGCTGCTGGCGCTCGACACGCCCTGGCTGCGGACCGCGAGCCCTGTCTTCGTCGGGGCACTGCTTGCGCTGGCCGGATTGGCGGCGGCCGCCTCGGCCCGCTCGGCGCTGGTCCTGCTGACGGCCGGCTGCCCGCTGATCGCCGCGCTCGCCATGGTCGCGAGCTGTGTGCGCGGATTCAGCGGCTGATCGGACAATTGACCTGGCGGCCCGCTCCCGGCCTGCCGGCGCGCGCCGGCACGGGGGAGGCTTCGATGCCGGTGGCGCACCGGCCCGCTCACTGAATGGCTTGAACCATGTACAGGAAAGGTACCGTCCTAGAACTGCAGTTTTCGCCGGGCCGTCTCAACGACGGCGCCGGCGATCCCTTCTGGATCGATCTGTCGGCCGAGGAGGCCGCACGCCTGCTCGACTTGCTGCAGGCGAGGCTGCAGCCGGGCAGGCCCGACACCGAGCCGCCCGCCGTGTTCGCCCTGGATGGCACGATGCCGGCCGCTGCGGAGGCGTCGGATGGCACGGACGCGCCGGTTTCCGCCGGCGCAGCGGACGGCTTCCAGCAGTGGATCTGCCTGATCTGCGGCTGGGTGTACGACGAAGCCGCCGGCCTGCCCGAGGAAGGCATCGCGCCGGGGACACGCTGGGCGGATGTCCCGGAGGACTGGCGCTGCCCGCTGTGCGACGTCGGCAAGGAAGACTTCGCCATGGTGCCGTTCTGAGCGCGCACCCGCCGGCAGTCAGTGCCGGCGGGTGCGCCGCGCCGGTCAGCCGGCCAGCGCTGTCATCAGGCGCGCGGCGGCGGCGATCAGGCTGCGGTCGCTGCCTGCCGGTCCCATCAGCGACAGGCCCATCGGCGCGCCGTCGCGGCCCGACAACGGCAGGCTGAGCTGGGGAAAGCCCGTCAGCGGCGCCAGGCACAGCAGGTGGGCGGCCTGCGTGCGGTAGTCCTCCAGCGCTTCGATCGGCGTATCGGCCAGCGGGGCGATGTCGGGCATGGCCGGCATCAGCAGGATGCCGTCGTTGCCCAGCAGGCGGCCGAGGTGGGTGGTGAAGGCCCGGCGCGCGGCGCTGGATGCCTCGAACTGCGCCGCCGTCACCGCTTTCGAGAAGCGGAAGCGCCCCGCCACGTCGGGCCCCAGCTTCAGCCCGTACTGTTCGATCAGCGCGCCGTCGGCTTGCCAGGCCTCCCAGCCCTGCACGTAGCGGAAGGCCCAGTACAGCTCGGACAGCGGCCGGTCGGCCACGCTGACGGCGGTGACCGGTGCCACCTCGCTGTCGAGGCGGGCCAGCAGCGGGCGCAGGACGGCCTGGGCGGCCGGTTCGGCCAGCTCCAGCAGATCCTGCGCCAGCAGCAGGCGCGGCGCGCCGGCCAGCGGCGCCGTATCGTCGCCCAGCAGCACCTCGGCCACGCGCGCGAACGTGGCCATGTCGCGCGCGAAGAAACCGCAGGTATCCAGGCTTTCGCTCAGCGGCAGGCAGCGCGCCAGCGAGATGCGGCCATGGGTGGGGCGGATGCCGAGGAGGCCGCAGTGGCTGGCGGGCGCGCGCACCGAGCCGCCGGTATCGGTGCCGAGCGCGAAATCGCACAGTCCGTGCGATACCGCCGAGGCCGAACCGGAGGACGAGCCGCCCGTGATGCGATCCGGGGCGGCCCCGTTGACCGGCGCACCGTAGTGGGCGTTCTGCCCGTTCATCGAGAAGGCGAGCTCGTCGGTATGGGTCTTGCCGACGAAGGCCGCGCCCGCGTCGAGCAGGGCCTGCACGGTGGGCGCGGTGGCCTGCTTGATGCCGGACAGGGCCAGCACATGGGGATTGCCGCCGCCGGTGGGGAAGCCGGCGACGTCGAACAGATCCTTGACGGCGAAGCGCAGGCCGCGCAGCGGGCCGCTGGAGGCGTGCGGCACGGCGGCGGGCGGGTAGGGCAGGAAGGCGCGCGAGGGGTGGGTGGCCAGGGTCATCGGAGTCAGTCGGTCAGATCGGGCGAGGGGTTGCGGGACGGCGGGCAGGCCCGCCGGGGTCGGATGGCGCGGCACGGCCGCCGGATCACGCGGCAGCGGCGGCGGCCGGCGCTTGCGCAGCCGCGGCACCGCCCACCAGCACGCAGCTCACGCGATGGCCGCCGCCCAGGTCCACGGTGGGTGGAACCTGCCGCAGGCAGTCCGGGCGCGCCTGCGCGCAGCGCGGCGCGAAGCTGCAGCCGGGCGGCAGCGCCGACAGGTCGGGCGGCGAGCCGGGAATGGCTTCGAGCGGCTTGCCGCGTTCCAGGCCGTGCTGGCGGCTGCGCAGCAGCGCGGCCGTGTAGGGGTGGCGCGGCGTGTGCAGCAGCGTGCGGATCGGGCCTTCCTCGACGATGCGTCCGCCGTACATCACCGCCACGCGGTCGGCGATCTCCACCGCGGCGCCGATGTCGTGCGTGACGAAGACGATGGACAGGCCCAGCTCGCGCTGCAGTTCGCGCAGCAGGATCAGCACCTGGATCTGCACGGTGGCATCCAGCGCGGTGGTCGGCTCGTCGGCCAGCAGGATGCGCGGCTGCGCGCTCAGCGCCAGCGCGATCATCGCGCGCTGGCGCATGCCGCCGGACAGTTCATGCGGATAGGCGGCCAGGCGCCGCTCGGGGCTGGGTATGCGCACCGCCTCCAGGGCGGCCAGCGCGCGCCGGCGTGCCTCGGCCGCGCTGACCTTGCCGTGGGCGCGGATGCACTCCTCGATCTGCTGGCCGATGGTATAGACCGGATCGAGCGCCAGCAGCGGTTCCTGGAACACCATCGCCACCGTGCCGCCGCGCAGCCGTGCCAGCGCGCGCTTGTCCATGGCCAGCACGTCGTCGCCGCCGACGCGGATCTCGCCTTGCAGGCGGGTGCGGCGCGGCGGGTGCAGGCGCATCAGCGCGCGCAGGGTCACGCTCTTGCCCGAGCCGGATTCGCCGATCAGCGCCAGCGCCTCGCCCGGCGCGACCTCCAGCGAGACACCGTTGACGGCCTCGATGGTCTTGCCGCCGGCGGCAAAGGCCACGCGCAGGTCGCGCACGCGGATGGCCGGGGCGCCCGCGGCAGGGAGGGGGGATCGTTCGCTCATGGAGACTCCTCAATGCGTGGCAGCGGCCAGCGTGGCGGGGGCTTGCGGTGGCTGCGGTGGCTGCGGTGGCTGCAGCGGTTGCAGCGGTTGCAGCGGACGCGAGTGGCCGCCGTCGGGCATGGCCATCAGGCAGGCGACCGGGTGGCCGGCCAGCGCCTCGCTCAGCACCGGCGTGCGTTGCGCGCAGGCAGGCTCGGCCATCGCGCAGCGGGGATGGAAGCTGCAACCGGAAGGCGGGTCGATGGGGTTGGGCGGGTCGCCCGCCAGCGGCGGCTGCAGCGTGCGCCGGTCCGGGTCCAGCGACGGCATCGAGGCCAGCAGCGCGCGCGTGTAGGGGTGGGCCGGCCGGGTGAAGAGGGCTTCGGTGGGGCCCACTTCCGCCACCTTGCCCAGGTACATCACCATGACGCGGTCGCACAGGTAGCGCACCACGTTCAGGTCGTGGCTGATGAAGACGTAGGTCAGGTCGAACTCGGCCTTCAGTTCGAGCAGCAGGTTCAGCACCTGGGCCTCGACCGACTTGTCCAGCGCCGAGACTGCCTCGTCGAGGATCACCAGGCGCGGGCGCGGCGCCAGCGCGCGCGCGATATTGACGCGCTGGCGCTGTCCTCCGGACAACTCATGCGGGTAGCGCCCGGCGAAGCGGGCCGGCTCCAGTCCCACGCGCTGCAGCAGGTAGCGCGCGCGCTCGCGCGCCTCGGCCGCCGCCACGCCATGCACGCGCGGGGTGAAGGCGATCGATTCCTCCAGCGTCAGGCGCGGGTTGAGCGAGGCGTAGCTGTCCTGGAACACCATCTGCACCTGGCTGCGGTATTGCTTGAGCGGCAGCCGGGCCGAGCCCACGCCCTGGGCGTCGAAGATCAGCTCGCCGCTGTCCTGGGTGGCGAGCTGCATCAGCAGGCGCGCGGTGGTCGACTTGCCGCAGCCGGACTCGCCGACCACGCCGAGGGTCTCGCCCTTGAGCACGTCGAAGCTGACGCCGTCGACGGCGCGTACCACGCCGGCGCGGCGTCCGGGCAGCGAGGACTTGAGCGGGAAGTGCTTGACCAGGGCGTGCGCGATCACCAGCGGCTGGGCGGGGCCGCCCAGGTCGCGCGCGGCGGCGGGCTCGAGAGGATGGAACGGGGTCAGCATGGCTCAGTCCTTGATTTCCATCGCCGAGCGGATGCCGTCGGCGAGCAGGTTGAAGGAGATCGAGGTCAGGAAGATCATCGCGCCGGGCAGCGCCGCCACCCAGGGCTGGGTGTAGATGGCGGTGCGCAGCGTGTTCAGCATCAGGCCCCACTCCGGCTCCGGCGGCTTCACGCCCAGGCCGAGGAAGGACAGGCCGGAGGCGAGGATCATCGAGACCGAGATCAGTCCGGTGGCATAGACGAAGATCGGCCCCAGCACATTGTTGAGCACGTGGGCGCGCACGATGGTCAGGGCAGGCGCACCGGAGGCGCGCGCGGCGTCGACGAACTCGCGGTTGCGCACCTGGGTGGTGACGCTCTCCGCCACGCGCACGATCTGTGGCACGAAGACGATGGTCAGCGACAGCAGCGCATTGCCGATGCCGGCGCCCAGCGTGCCCGACAGCGCGATGGCCAGCAGCACCGAGGGGAAGGCGTAGAGGATGTCGACCACGCGCATGATGGCGGTATTGGCCCAGCCGCCCGCATAGCCGGCCAGGATGCCCAGCGTGCTGCCGATGACGAAGGCCAGCAGCACCGGCGTGATGCCCATGAAGAGCGACAGGCGGGCGCCCAGCATCAGGCGCGACAGCATGTCGCGGCCGAGCTCGTCGGTGCCGAGCGGGAAATGCTCGGTGCCGATCGGCTTGAGCCGCTTGAGGATGGAAGAAGCATAGGGATCGGCCGGCATCAGGGCCGGGGCGAAGAGGGCCAGCAGCACCAGGGCCAGCAGCACCAGCGCGGCCGCCATGGCCAGCTTGTTGCGCAGCAGGCGGCGGCTCACGCCGGCCCAGTAGCCCGGCGAGTGTTCGATGGCGGCCGGCGGCGCGGCCTTGTTCAGCGTGATTTCCATGGCATGTCCTTGGCTCGGGCGCGTTGCGTCGGCGCGCGCCGGGCCGGTTCGGTTTCCTCGGTCGCTTTTGTCCTTGGTCCTGTCGGTCCTGTCGGCCCTCCTGGCCCTTTCGGTTTTCTCAATTGCGCTGGATGCGCGGGTCGAACAGCGTCTGCAGGGCGTCGACCACCAGGTTCAGCAGCACGAAGAACACCGCCAGCACCAGGATGGTCCCCTGCAGCAGGGGAAAGTCGCGCTGGAAGATGGCGGAGTTGAGCAGGAAGCCGGTGCCGGGCCAGGAGAACACGGTCTCGATCAGGATGGAGCCGCCGAGCAGGTAGCCGAGCTGCAGGCCCATCACGGACAGCGCGGTCGGCGCCACGTTCTTCAGCACGTGGCGGAACACCGCCAGGTCGGACAGGCCGCGCGCGCGCAGGCCGACGATGAATTCGTTGGCGAGGATCTCGGCCACCAGCGCGCGGATGGTGCGCGCCACGATGCCCATCGGGATCACCGACATGGTCAGCGCCGGCAGCAGCATGTACTGCAGATGGTCCCAGTCCCAGCGCCAGTCGCCCGAGCCGTCGGGCCCGGCGCCGGTGGCGGGCAGCCAGCCGAGCAGCACGGAGAACACGATCACCAGCACCATGCCCAGCCAGTAGTGCGGCATGCTGACGCCGACCACCGACAGCAGCGAGGCGGTGCGGTCGGCCACGGTGTTGCGCAGGTAGCCGGCGACGAAGCCGAACAGGCAGCCGAGGCTGAAGCCGATCAGCGTCGCCACGGCGGCCAGCCGGATCGAATTGACCACCGCCTTCGACACTTCGTCCAGCACCGGGCGGCTGGTGGCGATGGAGGTGCCCAGGTCGCCGTGCAGCGCGCGCAGCAGCCAGTGCAGGAATTGGTCGAGGAAGGGTTTGTCGAAGCCGTACAGCGCGGTGATCTGGCGGCGCAGTTCTTCGGAGGCGTCGGGCGGCAGCACCGACACCAGCGGATCGCCGGGCGCGAAGTGGACCAGCGAGAAGCACAGCAAGGCCACCCCGAGCAGGATGGGCAGCGTGTAGAGCAGGCGGCGGAACAGGTAGATCATGATGAATGCCGGCGGGCGCCGGCGCACGGTGGCGCCGGCGCGGGTTGCACGGGTTGCGCGGGGCCGCGGCCAGCGGCGCCGCGGGGAGCCTCGTCAATCCATCGACATGGTGGCCAGGTCGATGAACCAGCTTTGCGGCTGCACCACGCCCTTGACCTTCTTCGAGATGGCGCGCGGGCCGACGTCATGCGCGATCAGCACGAAGGGCGCTTCCTCGACGATGCGCGCGTGCAGCCTGGCCAGCGCGGTATCGCGTCCCTTGGCGTCGAAGGAAGTGCGGGCGGTCTCGATCAGCTTGTCGAATTCGGCGTTGCCGAAGAAGCCCCAGTTGTTCGAGACGGGCGGCTGCGTCTTGGTGCTGACGAAGCGGACCATGGCGAAGAAGGGGTCCATCGCGGCGAAGCTGACGTTGATGGCGTTGGCGCCGTGCGCGCTGGCGTCCTTGGCGCCGATGCGCCAGTTGGTGAAGAGCGTGTTCCACTCCACCACGTCGAAGTCGACGTCGAAGAAGCACTCCTTCAGGTTCTGCTGGATGTACTCGTTCATCGGCAACGGTTGCATCTGGCCGGAACCCGACGCCGACACCTGGACCTTGACCTTGACCGGCTTGGCGGCCGTGTAGCCGGCCTCCTGCATCAGCTTGCGCGCGGCGGCCGGGTCGTACTTGATGTGGAAGGACGGATTGCCCCACCACGGATTGCCCGGCTCGACGATGCCGGTGGCGTCGGCCATGTAGCCGCCCAGCAGCGTCTTCAGGCCGGAACGGTTCACGCACAGGTTGGCGGCCTGGCGCACGCGCTTGTCGAGCCAGGGCGAGCCTGGCGCGAAGGACAACTGCCACGGCCACACATGCGGCTGCTGGTTGGCGTAGACCTCGAAGCCGCGGCTCTTGATCTGGGCGATGGCGTCAGGGGCCGGCGCCTCGATCCAGTCGACCTGGCCGGACAGCAGGGCGGCCGTGCGCGCGTTGGCTTCCGGCATCGGCAGCATCACGACCTTGTCGATCTTCGGCAAGCGCTTGCCATCCCAGTAGTGGGCATTGCGCGCCAGTTCGAGCCGCTCGCGCGGCACGAAGCGCGTCATGCGGAAGGGGCCGGTGCCCGACGCGTCGGCGGCGAAGGCGACCCAGGCTTGCTTGGCGCGCTCGACCGGCTCGGTGACCGAGGCCGGCACCGCCGCGAACTTCTTCTCCCATTGCGCCGGCGAGGCCATGAACAGGTTGGTCAGGTTGTAGGGCAGGAAGGAGTCGGGCTCGGAGGTGGTCAGCTCGACGGTCAGGTCGTCGATCTTCCTGGCCGCGCGCAGCGTCGGCATGCGCGAAACGGTGACGCCGACCTGGCTCGGATCGAACTGCCGGGCGCTCTTGTCGAGCACCTTGTTGACGTTCCAGACCACCGCGTCGGCGTCGAAGGGCGAGCCGTCGTGGAAGGTCACGCCGGGGCGCAGCTTGAAGATCCACTTGGTCTTGTCCTTGGCGTCGACCTTCCACTCCGTGGCCAGGCCGGGAATCAGCAGGCTCGGGCCGTTGTTCTTCGACAGGTCCCATTCGGTCAGGCTGTCGTAGAGCGGGATGCCCGTGAAGCGGTTGCCTTCGAAGCCCTGGTCGGGCTGGCCCAGGGTGCGCGGGACGTCGGCGGCGGTCATGCCGATGCGCAGTACCTTCTCGGCATGCGCGGCGCCCGGCAGCGTGAAGACAGTGAGGGCGGCGAGGGCGGTGGCCGAGGCGGCGGCCTTCAGGCCAGTCGCGAGAGGGGACGTGATGGGGTTCACTGGCGAAGCTCCTGTGTGGGAAGGGAGGTCGCCTTCGTTCAAGCAAGCGGCGTGCCAGTCGGCGGAAGCACATGGCGAAGGTGGGCAGCCCCCGGCGATGCCCCCGCCTTGGTCTGCTTCTTGCAAGTTGCCGAGCGTGTTTCAACCAACCGACATGTGACCATGGACCAGCAATACCTTCCCCGCATCAACGCCGGACGCCTGTGGCAATCGCTGATGGACCTCGGCCGGATCGGCGCCACGCCCAAGGGCGGCGTCTGCCGCATCGCGCTGACCGAGGAAGACAAGCGCGGGCGCGACCAGGTCGTGCAGTGGTGCCGCGACGCCGGCCTGGCGGTGCGCGTGGATGCGGTCGGCAACGTCTTCGCGCGCCGTGCCGGCACCGACGCCGGCGCGCCCGCGGTGGCGACCGGCAGCCATATCGACACCCAGCCTTCCGGCGGCAAGTTCGACGGCAACTTCGGCGTGCTGGCAGGGCTGGAGGTGATGCGCACGCTCGACGACCTGGGTATCGAGACGCGCGCTCCGCTGGAACTGGTGTTCTGGACCAACGAGGAGGGCACGCGCTTCACGCCGGTGATGATGGGCTCGGGCGCCTTTGCCGGCCTGTTCGCGCCGGACTTCGTGCATGCCCAGACCGACCGCGACGGCGTCAGCGTGGGCGCGGCGCTGGAGGCGATCGGCTACCGCGGCACCCACCCGGTGGGAGAGGTGCCGGGCGGCATGTTCGCGGCCTACTTCGAGGCCCATATCGAGCAGGGCCCGGTGCTGGAAGCGGCCGGCCTGCCGATCGGCGTGGTGTCCGGTGCGCTGGGCCAGCAATGGTATGACGTGACCGTGACCGGCATGGATGCGCACGCGGGCCCCACGCCGCTGGCCTTGCGCCACGACGCCCTGCTGGCGGCGGCGCGCATGGTCGATGCGGTCAACCGCATCGCCGTGTCCGAGGCGCCGCATGGGCGCGGCACGGTCGGCTATCTGCAGGTCTCGCCCAATTCGCGCAATGTGATTCCCGGCCGCGTCGAGTTCTCGGTGGACCTGCGCAACCTGAGCCACGACGGCCTGGACCGCATGGACGCGGCGATGCGCTCGGCCTTCGCCGGCATCGCCGAGCACGCGCGGGTGGAGGTGGAGATCCGCCAGGTGGTGAAGTTCGAACCCTGTGCCTTTGCGCCGGCCTGCGTCGACAGTGTGCGCCGCGCGGCCGCCTCGCTCGGCTTGCCGCATATGGACGTGGTCAGCGGCGCCGGGCACGACGCGGTCTATGTGGCGCAGCGCGCGCCGACCGGCATGATCTTCGTGCCCTGCAAGGACGGCATCAGCCACAACGAGCTGGAAGACGCCATGCCCGAGCACATCGCCGCCGGCGCCGACGTGCTGTTGCAGGCGATGCTGGAACACGCGCGATGAAGTTGGCCGGCGCGTTGGCGCCGGCCATGCGCAACACTGGTGGGGCGGCCTGGTTTGCAGGCCGCTTTGCTTTGTCTTGCGGGCACCCGGCCCGCCTCAGTGCGCCAGGGACAGCGAGATCGCCCGCGCGCATTCGATGACCAGCGGCGCCAGCTTGCGCTGCGCCTCGGCCATGGTCCAGCGGCTGGCCGGCGGTGACACGTGCACGGCGCCCACCGCCATTCCCTGGCGGTCGACGATGGGCGCGGCCAGCCCCATGTCGCCGAGGAACAGCTCCTCTTCGTTGACGGCAAAGCCGAACTGGCGGCACGACTGCACGCGCGCCAGGATGGCCTGTACCTCGGTCAGCGTGGCGGGCGTGCGCGCCACGCGCTGAGAGCGCTCCAGCAGCGTAATGGCCTCGGCGTCTGGCAGCGTGCTCAAGTAGGCCCGTCCGGAACTCGTGCAGTACATCGGGATGCGCATGCCCACCGGGGTCAGCACCGGGATGTACTTCGATGTCATCAGCTGCGCCACATAGACCATCTCCAGGCCCACCGGTTCGGTCAGGTTGGCCGTTTCGCCGCTGTCGCGCGCGAGCTGCGACAGGTAGGGGCTGGCCGCGGCGATCAGCGGATCCGCGGCGAGATAGTTGAAGCCGATCTCCATCACCTTGGGGGTCAGCCGGAAGCGCCGCGTCTGCGGATGCTTGGCCATGTAGCCGAGGCATTCCAGCGTATGCACGGTGCGCTGTGCCGAACTCTTGGTCATGCCGGTCAGCGCGGCCAGTTCCGGCAGCGTCAGCGTGCGGTGCGCGGCGCCGAAAGCGCGCAGAACTTCCAGGCCTTTTTCCAGCGATTGGTTGAAGAGCGGATCGGGACGCTCGGCGTCCGACGCTGCGTCGGCGCGCGCGGTTCGAGGGGAGGCGGGCGGCAGGGAGGTCATCTCGTCACGGGTCGGTTCGGGCCGTTGCGCGGCCGCTGGTGCGGGGACGGGGCCGGGGCATCGCACCATCCGCGGGAGCTGCTGCACCACGGGCAGGCCGTATTGCACCAAGATATGTACATATCGTTTATCGATATCTTTGGCTCGGCGTTAATCATACCTGCCCGAAATGTCGCTGGGAACATGCATCGCCATCATTTTCGCTGCGCGGTGCCGAAGGCCATCCGCGAACACATCGACGAATTCCGGAAGAACATCATCCGGACGATGTGACCGACCTTCCTTCCCCGTAACAGGTAGCAGCTATGCCGACACTGCAGTTCCAGGTAGCCGGCGAGGACGCGCTCGCCCTCGACGTCCAGCAATTCATCGTCGCCGGCTGGACCTGCTGCGATGCCGCCGCCGTCCAGCACCACATCGACGAACTCGCCGCCATCGGCGTCAAGCCGCCCGCCACCGTGCTGGTACTGGCCTGCATCCGCCGGCAGAACCGAGCGCTGGCACCGGCGCCCCGGGGACTGGATTCAGGCGCGCGCTTGCGCTACAATCCGCTGCCTCGTTGCGCTACCGGCGCACGGCACGTCGGCCGCCCGGACCACACTCCGGGCCAGGCAGACAGGAAAGGGCGGGCAGTACCAGCCGCCTTTTTTGTTTGCCGGGGCTGCACAGCCAGTGACGAGCAAGCGCAGGCCCGCCCGGGCCGCGCCCATGGACCGCGAGGGTGGCGAAATTGGTAGACGCACCAGGTTTAGGTCCTGACGCCAGCAATGGTGTAGGGGTTCGAGTCCCCTCCCTCGCACCAAACCACCAAATTGTGATGTTTTCCGCACGAAGACACTTAGCGCAATTTGGTGCCACTAGAAACCCGGAAAGCCAAGGCTGACAAGGGTTTCCGGGCGATTCGCCCACCCTGTCTAAGCGCACTCGCGCACCGTTGGAAGCACTCTATAATCGTGGTCGCGCCCCACGATTGCCCCACCAACGCCCCACGAGTGCACCATGGCTTCTTTCCAGAAACGCCCCACCGGTTGGCGGGCCCAGGTCCGCGTCCTCTCCCAGCGCGACAGCCGTGTCTTTGACACGAAGGCCGAGGCAATGGCCTGGGCAGCGAAGCGCGAGACCGAGCTGCGCTCGATCGACGCTGGCCAGGGCAGCAAGACCCACACGGTCGGGGATGTGCTCGACGAGTACCAGCGGAAGATCAGTCCGACCAAGCGCGGTGCGCGATGGGAAAAGCTGCGCTGTGACCTGATCGGCCGGCTTGAGCTGGAGGGCCGCAAGTTCGGGGACATCCGCCTGGCGGAGCTGCAGCCTCACCACATCGCCGCCTGGCGCGACGTGCGCTCGCGCGACGTCTCCGGCCCGTCCGTGTCGCGGGAGATGTCGCTGCTGTCCCATGCCTTCAAGGTGGCGCGCGAGGAATGGGGCTGGCTTGTCACGGATCCCATGAAGAACGTCAGCCGGCCGCCGGACAACCCGCCGCGCGAGCGCTTGATCTCCCAGGGGGAAATCGACGCGATCACGACGGCGCTCGGATTCGAGGATGGGTTGCCGGTCGGGCTGCCGTCCCAGCGCGTGGCGGTGGCGTTCCTCTTCGCCATCGAGACGGCAATGCGGGCCGGCGAGCTGCGGGGGCTGACCGCGGCGACGGTCGACTATGAGAAGCGGGTGGCGCACCTTCCCCTGACCAAGAACGGCCGGGCGCGGAACGTGCCGCTGTCCACGCGCGCGGTGGAGCTGCTGCAGATGCTGCCGGCCGTCGAGGCAGGGGAGCCGTTGTTCAACCTCAACCCCTGGAGCCTTGACGTGCTGTTCCGCAAGGGGAGGGACAAGGCCAAGGTGGCGGGGCTGACATTCCACGACACCCGGCACGAGGCCATCACGCGGCTGGCGAAGAAGTTGCACCCGCTGGATCTGGCCCGGATGACCGGGCACACGAACCTGCAGGAGCTGATGACCTACTACAACAAGACGGCCGAGGACATGGCCGTCTTGCTCGACTAGATCTCCTTGCGGGGCCGGCCGCCGGTCCAGCCCTTGTAGGAGCGAGCCCAGGCGATGACCTCGGCCGCCTCCCAGAGCGGGAGGCTTCGCACCGGCTTCTCGTCGGTCTTGCCCGACTGCACGGACGGCAGCCGGATCGCCTTCGGGAAGTCGGGCAGCGTGACGATGCGTTCGCGCACCACCTTCGGCGCGCGCTTCAGGAAGGCGCCGATGGCCTCCACATCCCACAGGTCGATGGCGACGGGCAGCGCCGGCTGCACGCGCTTGGCGACCGCGTCGGCGAGGCGGTCGAGCAGTTCTACTTCGCTCATTGCTTTCCTCCAATCCGCCAACCCTGGCGGGTCAATTCGATGATGCGTGCTGCTGCTTCGGTCATTGCTGAAAGGGCTGCGGCCGGGTCTTGGCCGCGATGTAGAGCGGGTGCTTCGGGCTGCCGTCCTGGTTCAGCCCGAGGTGATAGAGCAGCTTCCCGCGGCCACACATCCGGATGATGCGCAGCACCTCGGCCGCGCGCGCTGGCGCCGCCTTGTGGGCGCCCCAGGCGCAAATGACCATCGCGCACCGGTCGATCGCGTCCATGATGACGGCGTCGTTCAGGTCCGCTCGGTCGCCGAGAGGCGCCGGGTGCGTCAGCAGCCCGTCCGGATCGGTCGAGCGCAGCGGGAAGAGGTTGACCACCTCCAGGCGGCCGTACTTGCCCGCGATCGCGCGCTGCAGGCACCGGGTGATGGTCGGGTCGTCGACCTGGTGGTCTGCCGTCGACGGGTTGAGCATGATGAAGCCCAGCGCCGGGCGGCCGCTGTCCCACTCGCGCCAGAGTCGGTAGCGGTACTGCTCGCAGTCCGAGAGGATGGCGCCATCCCTACCAACGAGGGTCTGGTTCAGCAAGTGCTTCATGCTAGGGTTCTCCAAAATCAAGGGAGAAGAGACATGGACGCGGATACAAAAGCTTTCGTGGACGCAATTGCAGCCGAGCCTCCAGGGAGTTTCAAGCTCTTTAGAACCCGGGATGCCGATCCTGCGGTAGAGGTTCAGATCCGCAACATGGCGGAGCTGATGCAGAGAGTCGAGGTGGCTAGGCGCGCGGGTTGTTTGATTGAGGTCGTATCCCTGAGGCTTCAGTACATTGACGTCTGGCTTCGACGGTTCTTTGACTCGAAGGCGTCCGCTGATGCTCAGCGGGAGCGAGAGTTTGGGCGATTGCTCCGGCAGTGTTTTGAGCTTGGCCTGGAGAAGGGGCTCTACGATCGGATCCAGCAGTTCAACAACGCTCGCGTCAAGGCAATCCATGGCTTTCTCGTGGGCGCGACGGACTACGATTCCATTGAGGAAGCCGTGCATGCGTCTGACCATCTCGCAAGGGAGACCGCCGCATTCGTAGTTAAGTTTGGTGGTGAAGACGTAACCGCAAATTTTGTCAATGAGCATCACAATCGCGGCGACAGCCTCTATCACGTTGCAGATACTCTTGCGAGCCTCGCCGAAATGCCAGACATCTAGCGCGGGCATGTCGTCGACGTAGACCGTCATGCCACACCTCCCTCGCGCTGGCTGGCGCAGCCCTTCTGTTCCAGGGCATGGGCCGTGTGCCGGGCATAGGTCGCCACAGCGCGCCAGTAGGCTGCCATGGGCGCCTTGCGGCGGTCCCAAGCCTTCTCTGCCTCCGCATTGGCCTGCTTGCGCATCTCGCGCAGGAGCGTCACCAACGGCGCACGCAGCTCCGGCGGCAGTGCGCGCAGCGAGCGACCGGCCGGCAGTTCCAGCAGCGGATTGATGTAGCCCATCACGCACCTCCCTCGCGCTGGGCGGCCAGGGCGGCGATAGCGGAATCAATGGCGGCGCGCGGGTCAGCGAAGCACTCGGACTGCTGCTCATAGAGGGATGGCCATTCGACCCTGTAGCGTGGCAGGCCCGCGCTGACTGGGATGGTGACGATCATCGCCTCTTCTTCGACCAGCCACATAAGCCGCTCCGCATCGCGCGCCGCTGCGCTGTCGGTGGAGGGGGCGGAGAGAAGTTCTGCTGCAGCATGCCTGGCGTCCCGGTGGCCGACGCGGTAAGCCATCTTCACTGCCGCATCTTCATACTCGACTGGGACGATGCATGGCAGGTTCATCACGGCCGCGAATGGATCTTGCCGGCAGTCCTGCTCCGCAACGCGCGCCTCGCTGGGCTGGGAGGCGAGCAGGGCGCGGGCCTTTTCGATGGCATTGCTGGTTGTGATGCGGTGAGCTGCCGAAGTTGGCATGGCCGCGTTCACGTCCTGCAGTACATTGAGGATGAACATCACGTCGCGCTGTACCCGATCCGTCGGCGCGGCAGGACAGGCGCTCGGCGCAGGGGCGGCGCAGTTCGGGCAATCCTTGACGCAGCGCACTGGGCCGTTCTCAAACTCGACACCGCCGCAGCCGGTGATTTCGCCGTCATCGACAAAACCAGAGCCGCCGCAGCGCTTGCACGCCACCGCCTCGCCCTGCGCCTGCGACTGAGGCTGCGAGAGGGCAGCGCTCTCCGCTGCGGCGATCACGGCTGCGCGCTCATTGGCGCGCGTCGAGCCGAATTCGACCAGGCCGGCGGCATCGTTCTGCCTACCCCATTCGCACTTCTGGTCGATGGTCATCAGGTTGAGCGCATTCTGGATAATGACGTGCGAGGCCTTCAGTTCGGCCAGCAGCGGATCGCGCAGGGAATGCTGACTTGTCATGCTGCTTGCTCCTGGGTGTCTTCGGCAGGGCCAATCGCGCTATCGACGATTCGCTTGGTCAGCCGGTATTGCATATAGGCGCCAGCCACCATGAAGGTGAAGAAGCCGGCGAGGGTGATCAGGGCTGCGGTGTGCTGCATGGCTCAGAACCAGGCGGCGGCCGGGTCGCGGCGGATCAGCAGGCCTTTCTGCTCGGCCGTCTTGAGCCTGAGCCTGGCGGTGCGGATGGCCAGACGCACCGGATCCTTCTTGATCTCGCGCCAGCGCCGGCTGGCGCGCTCGGCGCGACTGGGGGTGGGTGGCCTGGGCACATCAGGCCCGAAGCCGAGAATCCAGAGCCGCGAGCGGACGCCGTCCAGCCCCTGCGGCCCCCAATCGCCGACACGGATGCCCTTGCCGTGCATGAGGCGCATGCAGTGGTCGATGGAGCGGCGCGAGATCTCGATTTCCTCGGCCACTTCCTTGGTCGAGCGCGGCTTGCCATCCGCGAGCAGCTTGCAGATCAGCTTCCAGGTGATGGATCGACCGATCCGGCTGACCTTTCCGCGGGAGCCAAGGCCGATCTCGCGTGCACGAGCCTGGATGCCAGAATGGGAGCGGCTCGGCAGCAGATGCATCCAGTCCTTGATCGGCGTGCCGTTGCCCCAGTTGGCGCGAAGGATGTCGAGTTCGTCTGTCGTCCAGGCGTTCTTCATCTTGCGGATCGTCTTCGTCATGCCGGCGCTCCTGCGAGAACCCTGCGATTGCCGCTGGAATCCATGGGCGAGACGATCCGGCCGCCCTCCATCTGCTCGAGGAGGCGGGCCGCGCGGTTGTGGCCGATCCGCAGGTGTCGCTGCACCATCGAGATGGAGGCGCGCTTGTTCTTCTGCACCACCTCGACCGCTTGCGGGTAGAGCGGGTCGCGCTCGCCCTGGTCCGAATCCTCTGCGTCTTCGGCGGCGGACACCAGGTCATCGGGGGCAGCGGGCGCGATCTCGCCGCCCAGGGCGGCCATCAGGTCGGAGAGCATCCCGGCCAGCTCGCCCGCCATCAGCAGGAAATCGCCATCGAAGGCCTCATCGGCTGTCTTCTCGGCCGCGCCTGCCGATTCCTTGATGACTTCGAGGGCGGTGACGCGCTTGAGCGTCAGGCTGTCGGTCAGGACGAACGAAACGCGGTCGTTCCAGGTCATGGCCAGGTGGGTGCAGCGCTTGCCGGCGGCGATGTGGCGGTTCACGTCGGCCGGCTCCAGCGTGTGCTGGACGTAACGGACGGTTGCGCGGCCCTCGCCGGTGGCGCGCAGCTCGGCGTCTTGGTCGATGGTGAAGCCCGCCGGGGCAGTGTCCGTCGCCAGCCACTCGGTCATGGCGGCCACCGGCGCATGCTGGGTGCGGATCGGTACCAGCTTCAGGCCATCGATCGCACGGAACAGCTCGCCGCGGATCACATCCGCCTTCTGGGCGCTGGCGGCGTCGATAGCGAGCCAGCCGTTCACCGGGTCAATCCAGGCGCTGACCTTGCTGCAGACGCTGAAGGCCCGCGGCAGCAGTTCGTCGGTGACTGCCTCCTTGATCTCGCGCAGCTGCTTGCGGCCGGGCTTGAATCCCTGCTGCTCCTCAATCTCGGTCGCGCGCTCCTTGGTCGCCTGGTTGACCACGGCGGCGGGCAGCAGCTTCTTCTCGATGCAGAGGGTGATCAGGATCTGGCCGTTGACAGCGTGCACCAGGCCACCGTCGCGCGGGGGAATCCAGCCCTGGGACGACAACTCGAGATCCGTGCACGGAATGTAGGCGCGCTTCTCCAGCGCGTCGGCCAGGTCGTCGGCACTGAGGCCGAACGATGCCAGGCGGTAGAGGGTGAGATTGCGGAACCACATGGTCTGTCCTCTCGTGGTTATGCGGCGAGCTTCTTCAGCTCGGCGAGGTTGTGCTGCACCAGCTTCTCGAACTCCCACAGGTCTTCGACCATCGCGTCGATGTAGTCGTCGTCGCGCTGGATGCGCCACCGGAAGAACTCCTTGATCGGCTTGAGGGCAGGGCAGTAAATGCAGAAATCCCAGTACTGGCGGTTGGAGAGCCAGAGGTTCCCTTGCACCTGGTCGGTGTACTTCTGCAGATCGTGGTCGATCAGGGTCGTGCGCAGCTCCTCGGGGGAGACGAGGCACTTGTATTCGGCGCCGCCGTCGTCGCCGATCCATCCGTCGGCGCTGGCGCCGAAGCAGCGGTCTTCGGTCAGGACGATGCCGACCGGTTGGACATAGATGCCGATGTCCGCCTGGTGGGCGATGCGTGCATCAGGCTCCAGGTCGTGGCCCCGGCGCATTTGCCACGTTTCATAGCCGCTATCGAGGGGCGCGCCGGCAACGCGCTCGACGGCGAGGCGGAAGGCATAGTCCAGGGCCGCTTCGGTCGGCTGGCCGCCCGTCTTCTTGGAGCGTGCGATGCGGAACATGCTGGCAGTGCAGACGCCGGATCTGGCCTGGAGCCAGTCCACATCGCCTTGCGAGCAGTTGACGATGATCGTGCTCACGCTGCGGCCCTCCGCAGTTCATCCATGCGCAGGTTGAAGTAGTCGGCGTAGCGAGCCTTCGCCTCCTTGTCGAGGCCGGCCATGATCTTGCTCAGGTCGCCGATGGTCTTGGCATCGCGCATGCCAGGGTGGGCCTCCGGCGCGACCGGCGAATGCCCGTCACCACCGCCCGTGTCGCCGTCCTCGTCCAGGTCGTCGTCGGCGGCCACGCCCAACAGCGCCGTGACGACGTAGCGGCGGAGGTAGGTGACCGTGGCGCCGAAGTTCTTGATATCGCCGTCGCCGCGCGGCACGCGAATCACAGCTTCGATCTGCGCGCCGCTGGAATGGCCCAGGATCGTGCGGATAACTGTCGTGCCGGCTTCGTCCGTCACCAGCTGGAACAAGCAAAGGCCGTTCTCGGAGAGGGCCGGCGTGGTCTTCTCGCGGATCTCCTGCAGGTCGGCGTAGCGGAAGGAGTAGGCGGGCTTCTCTTTCGGCTTGATCGTGACGGCGCGGTTCTTCTCGATGGGCTTGAAGCCGCCTTGGGCTTTGGCGAAGGCGGTGTAGAGCGGCCCCATGCCGGCGCCTGGCGCCGGGGTCAGGCTCGTTTCGATCGGGTGCAGTTCAGCCTGGGTCATGCTGCGCTCCCGGTGGCTTGGGCGATGGCGGCGTCGATGCGGTCTGCCAGGTCGCCGGCCGGGACGTGGGCGCGGGCCTCGGTCAGCAGGGCCAGCAGCGTGCCGGCCTGGGCGCGAACGCGCTCCGCGGCGGCCTTGGCAGCTTCCTGCTCGCGGCGGATGGCCTCTGCTTCGTCGCGCTTGCGCTGCTCCTCGGCGGCGCGGGCATCGGCCTGGCGGCGCTCCTCCGCCTCGCGCTCGGCGCGCGCGGCCGCCTCCTTCGCTTCCTCCTCCTGGCGCTTGCGGGCTGCTGCGTCGTCGCGCAACTGCTTCAGCTCCTCCGCGTCCTTGGCGGCAGCCAGCAGGGTCTGCAGGTTCGTCAGGGCGGCGTCGATCGCGGCGGCGGCCTCTGCCTGGAACTCGGCAAAGTCGTCAGCAGCCTCGCGGGCGAGGGAGTCGATGCGGGCCTGTATCTGGCGGGCGGCCAGACCGATGCAGGTCGACGGCGCCTGCTCGATCGCGCGGATGCGCTCCTTGATTCCGTCCACGCGGCGGCGCTCGGCCTCTGCTGCCTCCTGCTCTGCCCGGCGGGCGTCGGCCTCGGCCTGCTGCTGGGCGCGCATCGCGGCCAGTTCCTCGCGTGCCTTGGCGTTCTCCAGGTGAGCGCGGAGCGTCGTCAGGGCGGCGTCGATCGCGGCGGCGGCCTGCTCGGCGTATTCCTCCCAGTTCCGGCTGTCCAGGTACTCTGGGGACTCCAGGTCGCGGATCGCGGCCTCAACGTCGGCGGCCGGCGAGCTGATGTAGTCGCGGGGCAGGGTAGCGATCGCGTTCAGGCAGGCCTGGTGCACCTTGATCCTGTCCGCCTCGGCCTTCATCTTGGCGGTGCGCTCCTCGTCCTTGCGCTTCTGCTCGGCGTCGATCTGGTCCTTCACGGGTGCCTCGATCGCTTTGACGGCGCCCAGGATCTCGTCGCGCTTCTCGCGTGCCTGCTTCTGGACTGCCATGATGGGGCGGTTCCAGTTGGTGTAGGCCTCTTCGGTCGCGGTGCGGATGGCCACGCAGTGCTGAATGAACTCGCGGGCTGCCTTGTTGCCGGCCGTGCTCTTCACGTCGAAGGCCTCTGCGCCAGCCGTGCGCAGCTCGGCCAGGCCGGATTCGATGGGGTCGTACAAGGCGAGGGCGGTCGCCGGCTCAGCCTGGACCGGATCCAGGACTTCGTTTTGCTCTTCCATGGGTTCCTCTCAGCGAATAGGGATGATTTCGAGGCTGCCGTCAGGAAGGCAGCGGCCAGAAGGGCGAAGGCCCGCAGCGCGCAGGTAGCGCAGCCAGGCATCCCAGGTGATCTCGGGATTCATGCGGTCCTCCCGAGCTTCGTGGGGTGGATCTGCGCGGCCGGCGCGTTGCTGGTGAAGAAGTAGGCGAGGGCGACCACCGCGATCACGACGACGGTGGTCACGTTCAGCCGGCGGTTGTTGCGCGCGATGCGTGCGGGGTCGTGGCGCGGTGTCATTGGGCGCCCCCGAAGTCGGAATCCGGGACGATGACGACCGATCCGCGGATCTGGTGCGTGGTGCCCGGGCGGCAGACCTCCCGGTAAAGCTGGGTGGCCTTCTCGTTGACGGGCAAGCCTTTCGCGTGGCCGAGGTCGTCGACCAGCATCACGTGCTCGCGGTCGCGCAGTCGCACCGTGTCCAACGTGTCAGCGCCGATGCGATCACGAATCTGCTTGATCGTGCGCGGGCCGTCCAGCGTCACTTCGGTGCCGTCGGCGTGGATGACCTTGCGGATGGGGGCGCTCATGCCAGCACCTCGTCGCGCTTGAGGTCGGCGGCCTGGCCGGCTTCGAACGCAGCGTCAGCGAGGTACGCATCAAGGGCGAGGTCAGAGATCTCGTCCATGTCGTGGAGGTGGGTCACATCCACGCCCGAGTCGGTGATGCGCTCCACTTCGAAGCAGGCATCCTGGCCCGGTTCATCATGTGAATCGCCGTAGCCGCGGCAGTAGGTGCCGGATATCTGCAGCGAGGTGCCGTTGTGGACGATCGTGAGAGTGGTCATGCCTTGCTCCCATTGGCTTTGGCAATGGCGTCACGCAAGACAAGCGGCACATCACCTTGACGGTGGCCGGCGCTCAACATGAACCGAAGAGCGAGTTGTGCGGCCTGGAGAAGATCGGGGGCCGCCTCCAGCAGTCGTCCATTCGATTCCGAACAGGGGTTCGTGCTGGCCCCGTAGACAACAGCCACTGGCTCGCCGCTCGGTCCAATCAGGAGGCCACCGGCGCCTGCGCTGTCGCTGCCAGCGTATTTCCATGGCCCGGGGGTGTGCGTGTAGGTCATGGCGCGCCTCAGTCCAGGCTGTGGGCGCGAACTTCCACCACATGGCGGCCGTGCTGGTCGTCGGCTTTCGTGGTGACGGCGGGGCTGCGGTACCGGTCGATATTGCCGACCATCTCCTTGGCGCGCGCTTCCACCGCAGCTGCATTGAAGCCGCGGATCGTCGTCACCTCCTGCTTGCCTTCCACGCGCCGGCGGACGATGACGTCCTTCGACTGCGCCATGGCACGGTCGACGGCGGCCCGCGCCTCATCAGCCAGGCGCTGCTCGTGCTCCAGGCTTTCGTTTGCCCTCGCCACCAGGGAGTCACGCAGCTCGGTGTAGTGCGCTTCCTTCAGCAGCCGGATCTCTCCCGGATCCTTGCTCGCGAACTTCAGTGCGTCGATGGCGATGAACGCGATCAGCGCGTCCGTCCGCGCTTGCGGCGGGATGCGGCTGATGATTTCGGCAGGCGACATTGCTTCCTCCATCTGGTGGGCCGCCTGCGGAGTGCTGGCGGCGCGTCGATGGAGGTAGATTACAAAACTGTAATTGCAACGTCAATACATAAATGTAATTTTCTTCGGGAGGCTAGACCCCAACGCGCCTTTTGGCCAGCACAACCTGCTTGGCCAGGTCCGCCAGTGCCTCGATGACCAGATCCGAGTCTTCCGCGAAGAGGCCGTCGATGCGCGCTCGGTACGGCCCGCCGCGACGGATCCTGATCCGGATTTCGCCATCGTCCTCATCCCCATCCACGTCCGGAGGCTTCTCCTCCTCTCGGACCCCTTCCCGTGCACGCCTTTCCCTGTAGGCGTCCATGCGAACCACGTTGCTCATGTTTCTTGTTGTTTTGGTCGAGGCCACTCCCCGCCTTTCAGAACAATTACGAGGCGTGGGGCGGGATCTGACTACCCCGCTTTTGTTGGAGGCAGAAGGGACTACAAAGGGGTGGCAGAGACGTCTGCCGCGCTCATTCGGGTGACGCGCGTGCGGTCTAGACTGGGTAGACTGAGGCTAGGAGGCAGCCATGGACCCTGATGACGTGATACGTAAGTTCGAGCAGTTGGCGCTCGACGATGATATCGAACTTGATGTGGACGACGCGATCGCCATGCTGGCAGCGCTGCTGACCGATCGAACGATAGAGGGAAAGGAGAGGGCGCTCCTGGAGCGAGTGGGAGCCACGCTCTATCGCGTGGGACTGAACGAACGTATGGTTGCGGCGCGACAACGAAGACGATAGGCAACAAAAAGCCCGCGTAGCGGGCTTCAGGTGAGTCGTGCCTGTTTGCCTGAGGTCGTCCAGGTCTCCAACTTCGTCGCAAGATCTGCTGGATTTGACTCACAGAAAGTTGCCACGCCGGCGTCTTCAACTTCCTGCAGGAGCTGTTCCGTTTTCCGTGCAATAGCTGGTGCGCCTGGATCATCTGCTAGATGTGGCAGCACAACAAACAACGCCGGTTGCGAAGTCGCGTTAGTCAAATTGTGAGCCGCTAGGACGCTCGTCATCGACTGAAAGACATGCTGCTTCACCGTCTGCATATGGGCGTAGCGGGCTGAAACAAGATTCCCGTAGCTCTTGCCGTTGAAGAGGCCGACCTGAAGTGTTCTCGTGCCAAGCGAAATCTGTCGCGCCGGCACGAAGACGGAATGCGCGGCACTCGATAGCATGCGCCGCATCTCCGCATAGGCCCAGCCTTCGTCCATCGCTGATTCTCTCGACACCGGGTCGGCCCAAAGTGCACCCGCGTGGCGTTTGAGCAAGCGACTTAGCTCCTGCTCGACGTTGTGGGTTGCGAGGTACCCACAATTCGACACGCGAATATGAGGTGTTCCCGATGTCAGGCTCGATAAATCACCGCGGAATTGCCGCTCGAGAGCCAGTTCGACACCCGATGCCAAGTCGCGAATCTCGGCACCGCTCAATGCATCACCGTACAACGAGGCGAGCTTCGAGAACTGGGGGAGCCACCGCACTAATGGTTGTCGATCGCCTTTGATGACTGCCGCGACGCCAATGATGAACTCTTGCTGGCTGCCAAGATCAGGGCGGAACCATAGCGTTGCCCATTCGCCGGTGAAGACTGGCTCTGGCGCGTGGGCTGCTCTCGACAGTAGAAGGGATATGTCCATCAGAAAAGTTGCCCGGTGGCTTGCGCAAGTGTCGTAATCGTTGCGCGACCGCTCATATACTCCAATATTGTAGCAATCTGGTCAGCCTTCAGCAGTGGCTTGAGGTTAGTTTGGAGCTCGCTATTCGTCTGTGGCCAGAGGTCGCGAGTAGTGTTCGACTCGCTCAAAGCATGTGCCTGCCACGCAGCGTACTGCGAGACGGCAAGTTCGTCGCGTGCAAGGGCGAGCAACTGATTCTTGGGGTTGTCGTCTACCCAATTGATGTGCCAGTGATCGCTACCGCCAATGGAGCCCTGGTCAATGGCAAGGTACTTCAGGTCATCGACACACATGAAGTTTGCGTCGCTGCGGTCATTGTTGCCTGTGATGTGATCGAGCCCTGTGAGCGTATGGCAGAAGTTGCTCTTCAAGAAGGCGTTTAGGCGCGTGCGATCAAATGCGACAAGTCGCCTGTAGAACTTGAATGGCTTGGCGTTCTGGACCAGTGAGGTTGCCCAGCAGACTGCGAAGCCAGACTTCTTGTCGACATACTTCGCTACGTCTAGCGCGAAAGCAGGAAGCGTTGCCTCCGGCAGGAGGATGATCCCGCCGCGAGGAGGTTGAGGGATCCCTCGTTTCGCGTTTGCGATGTAACCAATCACCTCATTCGCCACGCCGCACGAACTTGCCGGATAGAGCTTGATTACGGTGTCCTCAGCCTCTGTCGTGCCGGGCCATGTGACCCTCCCAACGTAGATCGGCTGCGCTCCCGGTGCATGGGCTGTGTCCGCGCTCTCAATCCAGGATGCGAAGCCTCCATACACGTCTGAGGTCAAGATACTAATCAAGCTTGCGTCCTCCGGAATCTGGCTTAGTAGCACCCGTAGGGCCCACAGGTCCGCTGGAAGTAGTTTCCGCGGGAGTCCGTGCCGTAAGTGGTCGTTTGGTTGCCGATCGCAGTGGTTGTGCTGTTCCAGCTCTGGCCGTTGGCCGCGGTGCCTTGCGTGTAGGTGGAATTGCCGACCCGGCTAGACGTTTGCTCCCAGGTCGACCCGGTGCCAGCGTTGTAGCCTTGGACTGTGGTGGAGTTGCCGAATCGGCTGACCTGGTAGCTGTTGCCGGCGTCGTCGGTGCACGTCTTGTGCGTTGGGCCGCCGAAGCAGGAGGCCCAAGACGCAGAAGCCGCGAGGCTCAGCAGCGTCGCGGCGATGATCTTCTTCATAACCCTTTCCCCCCTTTTACTTCTTGTAAACGCGAGCCTAGCCAGTTCGGCGGCCCTGCGATACCCGAAGGATTGGGGGTGTTACCTCTTGTGCCGCTTCTCTGCGGTGGGCTCCGGGTGTAGGCCTGTGAACTCAAGAACCTTCTTTTTGCGCGACATAACCGGCACGTCGTCCGGGTCGGCGGCCGCGGGCGCCTCAGATTTCACCAGAAGGTCTTGCAGGTACCCGAGGCCCTTGGAGAGGGCGCCGTCGGGCAGCTTCTGAAGGATGGCAATCGCTTCCGCGATCTGCATGTCACGCAGCGTCGGTGCGGCAGCAATTGCAGCTGCCGCCTGGGCAAGCAGACTTCCTGTGCTCGCCTGCGGGTCATAGATTACCCCTCCGGTAGCCTCCGGGGCCTCCCCTTGGGGCTCGTCTTCCGCGCGGTCGAGCCAACCCCATTCGACGCCGGCCTTGCGCTCGATGTCGCGCGCCTTCTTCTCCCCGAACGGGCGAGCGCCCTTGAGGATTGCGGAGATGGCGCCCTGGTTCTCACCAGTCTGCCGGATGAACTCCGCCTGGGTGCCGAACTTCTCCCTGATGAGGGTGTCGAGGCGCCGGCGGCGGTTGTCTGCGGTGGTCATACGGCGAATTATCGAACCCCATTACCTTTTGGTAAATCACAGAAATGTATTGACTTCGCATTACGTTTTTGTAATATGTGCGCATGGACAAGCTCATCGCGTACATCAACTCCCTCGACAAGCAAGCCCGTGCTGACTTCGTCAGCCGGTGCGGCACGTCCGAGAACTATATGCGCAAGGCGCGCAGCACCGGGCAGCAGTTCCGCTGTGAGCTGTGTGTCGCCATAGAGCGCGCGTCGAGTGGCGCCGTGACGCGCCGCGATCTTCGTGAGGACTGGGCTGACGTTTGGCCCGAACTTGCAGCCCAGGGAGCGCAGGCGTGATCAGCCTTTCCCTTCAAGGGCAAGCGCCAGCTGCTCGAGCTGGTCGACCAGTTCTCGCGCCGACGCAAGGCAGAGCGATACGCGGTGGTGCAGGTCTGGCTGCGGCGTCCCGTTTCGGTACGGCTTGCCGGCTCCAGTTGCCAGCCACTCTGGCGATACGCCAAGCGCGCGAGCAAGGGCAGGGGTGTGCCTGCTTCCCTGAGCATTCCGGCCAGGGTCGAGCAGGTAGTAGATCGACTGATGTCGAACGCCGATCCGCTTGGCAAGTGATCGGCCAGACACAGGCGGAACTGCGTGCGCCATGGCCCAACGAAGTCGCTCGCCGTATGTGTACATGCGGGGCAGTTTGTCATCGCTGCCATGCAGGTTTGTCTGCTTTTTCTGTGCAGAGCGCTCTGCCGGCGCTCCTCCGTTTGACCCCTCCGCTTGACCGACCCGCAAGCGGCTTTTCCCTGGCGCCTTTGCGCCGGGGCTCTTTCTTCCTGAGACCCGAAAGCCGGATGGTTGGCGGGCTCGTGCCATCGCTGCGCGCCAAGTGTGGCCGGCACCAAGTAGGGAAGGCAGGGCATCAATCACAGTGCCCCGGCCTGGATGAGGTCGAGGTGCTCGTCCACGTCGGCGAACGCCTCGGCCGTCTCGTCGAGCAGCATCGCCTGCTCGGCTGGATGCAGACCCTGGCCGCTCTCTGCGTCGCGTACCTGGGCCAGCCGCTCAGCGACGACGGCCGGCGCCCGCTCCCCGTATTGCTCCGTGTACAGCCGCAGCAGCAGCTGGCGCAGCAGGAAGACCTGCAGCCGGAGGCTGCGGTGCTCCAGATCGTGTTCGTTCAGCGGTTGCGCCTGGCGGCTTGCCACTCGTTGCTTGTCAGGCGTCATGTCGCTGGTTCCCTGTGATGGTGATCGAAATCTATGAATGAAGACTCGATGCTCCTCGCGCGCAGCCCCAACAGCCACCCGCTGGGCAAGCTGACCTTCCAAGCGAAGGTCGATTTGCCTGAGCCCGTCGGCGAGCAGATCGTCAGCCGCGCCCGCGAGTGCGGCATGACGACGGCTGAGCTGATCCGCGAGGTACTGAGCTGGTGGGCGTGCCCGGCCGACATGCAAAGCGTACTGGACCAACGCGAGAAAGTCGCCAGGGGAAACCTGGCGGGAATCGTACCGAAACAGCCCTGAGGCGCTGGGTTCGGATTTGAGCAACGCACGGCCAGCCGGCCGTACCGGGGGAAGGACCAATGGAACAGATCATGTCTCGGACGCAGATCCGAGAGGAGGGCGCGCTCGCCGCGCGCGCAGGGAAGCAGGGCGCCAGCAATCCGTATCCGGAGGGCACGGAAGCCCGCAAGGAGTGGGATCGCGGCTTCATCCTGGATCGTCGTGCCGCGCAGGCCCTCCGCATCGCAACTGCCGCTGTTGTGTCGAAAGGCATGGCCCGGCGGGTAGCGTAGGGGAGGGGCCATGGCAAAGAACTCTATCGACGCCTATGGCGCCAGCGGCAAGACCAATGCGCTCTCGTTCGACCCGGAAGTCGTGGTATTGGTGACGGACAAGACCTCACCCCTCTACGACGAGCGTGTCCATCTGCCGGTGGATGAGGGGCTCGCCAAGAACATCGACTTCTTGGGCGTTCTGGAACCCATCCTGATCCTGAAGAACCCAGAGACCGGTGATGTTGAGGTTGTTGTCGGGCGGCAGCGAGTCAAGGCTGCACGTCTTGCCAACCAATGGCGACGCGCCCGCGGTGTCGCACCCCTCCAGATTCCGGCCTTGGTTCACAAGGGGAAGCGCGAGAGCGCACTGGACGTGATCGTTGCTGAGAACGAAGCGCGTACCGCTGACACCCCCTTGGGGCGAGCCGAGAAGATGCGCAAGCTGGCAGCGATCGGCCGCAGCGAGGACCAGATCGCCATCATCTTCAAGTGTACGGTCGCCACCGTCCGGGACACGATGCGACTGCTCGAATGCACCGCGGCAGTCCAGGAGGCCGTGGACAGCGGCAAGGTGAATCTCGGCCACGCCAAGAAGCTGGCGGCGCTGCCGCCGGCGGAGCAGCGCTCCAAAGTCCAGGAGCTGGTGGCGGCCGGCGAGACCACGACCGGCCACGAGCGGGCGCGGGCACAGCGCGCTGTCATGGGTGAGGCTGTAGCGCGCATGAAGACGCGCAAGCAGATCGAGGCGGAACTGTCCAAGGCAAAAGGCGAGCGTGCTGCAGCCCTGCGCTGGGTTCTCGGTACCGATGCAACTGCAGGAGCGCGCCAATGACCATCGACGTCGAGAAAATGCTGCGCGAGACGGTTCCCGGCGGCAGCGTGTGCGACCCGCAGACGATCGCGGATTCGATCCGGGCGTGGTTCGCGGCGAATGGCGCTCCGCAGATCCCCACGGCCCGCCTGACTGATAGACAGATCGCTGCACAGGACGCCCGCTATGCGATCGATGGCGCCATCACCTACGGGCGCCTGGGGGAAAACAAGCCCCCGGTCGGACACTGGCTTGCAGAGTACTGGAGCATTGGTCGCCAGTTGGCCAGACTTGGCGAAACCAGCGCCTGGGACAACCAGACACCAGTATCCGCAGCGCCGCCGGTGCTGACGGAAGAGCAGCGCTCGAAGGTGCGTGATGCGATCGCGGAGGCGTTGGGCGGCGCCTACGATTGCCTCCAGGTATGGTCGGCATGGGGTGTAGGCTCGATGGGGCCGGATGACTTCCATCCGGTCGCTGAGGATGACGACCGCGTTGCCGAGATCGCCGACGCGGCTATCGGAGCCATGATCGCCTCACAACCGACCGAGGCGCGCGATGCAGAGCAGAAGCAGTTGATCGCGTTGCTAAGAGAAGCCAGGTCCACGCTGGAAATGTGGAAGGACGTGGCACCCGCCGTGAGCCTGTGCTCAGACATCGACGCCGCCCTGGCCGCCCAGCGCGATAGCGCGAAGGGGAAATAAGCCATGGCAACCATTGAGAACGATGCGTCTCTGGACGCTGCGTTTTTCGACGGCATGACCGACGAGGAACTAGTTGCCCAGGATCTCGTGCAGCAGGGCGCGATTCACGCAGTGAGCTTCCTGTTGGAGCATGGATGCACCGAAGGAACGGCCACCGACATGCTGTTGTCGCTGCGAGAACTCGCCGACCGGATCCGTGCGGAGGCCGCGAAGCGCGGGAAGACTCTACTGTTCGAGACCGACCAGACAGTCACTGGCCGCGCCGCCCGGCGCGAGGGAGGTGCGTGATGCCGCTCTGGTTCTATCCGATGCTGATCGGGTACGCGGCCTGGGCCGAGACCCGTGCACTGCGAATTCTAAAAGTCATCCTGCGGAAAGCTAACTGCAGGTTCTCTCTCGTCGCTGCGATATTGCTTCGCTTGCCACGACAGTACCTGGGCGGCCTCCTTGATTTGGTTGTACAGGCTGACCCACACGTGGCCATATACCTCGCCGCACGTCGCGTCGGCGGTTGGATAGGGAATCCGATCCACTTCACCGATGGCCTTCGCAACGAGCTTCTTGAGCTTTATGAAGTACTGGAGTGCCTCCATCGTGGCAATCGACGTCAATGGCACCTGATCGAGTGCGGAGAGTATCTCCTCCAGATCCGCTCGTTGACTGGCGCGCATCGTCGGAGTCTCTACAAAGCCCTCACGCGATCTCGTGGTGCCGATGTCTTCCGTCCGGGACTTCGCTCGCTCCGCCAGCAATGCGACAAGTCGAAGCACTCGCCATTTCTCTTCTCTCCTTTCTCCTTCTCGTCGCCTCTCGGCCATTCTGTGCTGCCACGCGGGTACCGCGATAGCGATCCCGATCCCAATGATCGCACCGATTGCCTGGACCCAAGTTGCGACCTCACTGCTGTCCTTTGGCGTCCAGTGCGCAAATGCCCAACAAACTACAGCAACGAGGCCGAGCACCAAGAGAAGAGTAACAAAGTACCTGTAGCGAAGCTCATCCATTCGCCTCTCCCATTTTTGCGAGTCATCCTAGCATGACGCTCGACCACTGCTACCAAGGCGAATGCCGCAACGTCATGCGCGACCTGATCGCCGCCGACGTCCGCGTGCAGTGCATCGTGACCAAGCCGCCGTACTGGCTACTGGAGGTCGCGCCATGCTGACCCGCCGCTCCCCAATGAAGCCCGGCGCCCCGCTACAGCGCCGCACCCCGCTTCGCTCCACCACCAGGCTGCGCCAAACGGCCGGCCTGTTGCCGAGCCCCTTCAAGAAGAAGTCCAAGAAGAAGCCGCGCAAGGCAGAGCGCGACTATCTCGGCCACGTCGCAGCCCTGGGTTGCGCGGTATGCCGCCGGCTGGGCTACGGCCCGACACCGGCGGAGGTCCACCACCCGCGCAAGGGCACGGGCATGGCCCAGCGCGCGCCGCACCGCGATGCTATTCCGCTGTGCCCGGCGCACCACCGCGGTAACGAGGGTATCCATGGCCTGGGCGTGAAGCGGTTCTCGGAGGAGTACGGGTTCGACGAGGCGGAACTGACGCGCGAGACGCAGGCGCTGCTGGCTCCCCACGTCCCCGAGGAGGTAGTTGCATGAGCATGGAGGCGCTCACCTGGGCGCGGAAGCAGCGCGTGGGGAATAGCCGAGCGAAAGCCGTTTTCATGGCGCTGGCGGACTTCGCGAACGAGGATTTCTCGGCTTTTCCGAGCGTGGCCTCGATCGAGGAGTACACCGAACTCGACCGGAAGACCGTCATCAAGCAGGTCCGCTTCCTCATCGATGCAGGCTTCCTTGTCGACACGGGGAAGCGCCAAGGCGAGACGCGGCAGATCCCTGTCTACCGGCTGCAGAGCCAGTCAGCACAAACGGTTGCGATCGGTCCGAGCAGCGCCTGCACGTCGGCAGATGGTTCGAACGGTACCGGATCTGGGATCGTTGAAGGGGACCAAATCCGGAACCGTTCCAAATCCGGAACTGTTCCAACTTTTCCTGGAAAGAGTCCCAAGTTTTCCGGGAAAGAGTCCCAAGTTTCCGTCCAAACAGTACCAAGTTCGGGACACGGAACCCCCATGGAACCGACAAGGGAACCCTCAGGGAACCCACAAAGGGCGCCGGCCGGCGCCGATGCCTCTGCCGCGCTGGGTGTGGCTGCACTCGTTGCCGACGGCGTGGACAAGCAGGTCGCGAAGGACTGGCTGACGCTGCGCAAAGCCAAGCGACTGCCGCTGACACGCACTGCCTGGGACGGTGTGAAGGACGAAGCGGAGAGGGCTGGGATCACGCCAGGCGAGGCCGTGAAGGCTTCGGTCTTGGCGGGCTGGGCTGGCTTCAGGGCGAAGTGGCTTGAGAGCCAGGGCGGCGCCGCCGGCGGGAACGGTACACAGCGGCTGGACAACGGCGTCGAGAACGAGAAGGCGAAGGCCTTGCTGTTCGGCGCAGCGGAGGTGATCGATGTTTGAGCGTGATTTCGACGAGTTCGCCGCGAACCTCGACGCGGTGTATGGCTTGCACGGCAAGACCCTGCCGGCCATGTCCAAGGCGGTCTTCTTCCGTGTGCTGGCGGCGTACCCGCTCGGCGTGGTCAGCGCGGCGATGGATGGGCATGTCCGCGACCCGCAGCGCGGCCAGTACCCCCCGAAGCCGGCCGACCTGATCGCCCAGATCGAGGCGGCGCAAGCGAACGACGGGCGCCCGGGGCCGGACGAGGCCTGGGCGCTGGCGCTGCGCGGCATGGACGAGGCGGAAACGGTCGTCACGACACCCGAGGTGATGGAGGCGCTCTCTGCCGCCGGCCCGGTGCTGGAGGCCGGCGACAAGGTGGGTGCCCGCATGGCATTCAAGGACGCCTACACGCGGATCGTGGCCGACGCCCGCGCCGCCGGCCGAAAGGTCAGCTGGATCGCGTCCGTGGGCTGGGATCCGGAGAAGCGCGCCGAGCCGCTGCAGCAGGCAGTGAGCGTCGGCCTGCTGTCCGCGCCGGCTGTTGCCGGGCACCTCCCGTCTCCGGCCGGCGGTGGGGAGCCGTCCGCTGCGGCGCGCGAAGGTCTGGATCGCCTCCGCGCCGCAGTGGCGCAGCTGCGCCCCGCGTCCGAGAAGCTGCGCCTCGCCTCCGAAGCGAGGTCGTCTGCGGCGCGCGAGCGCACCGAGCAATCCAAGGGCCGGGTCCGCGCTGCGGTGGAGTCCTATGCCGAAGGAGCAGAAGCATGAGCCAAGTACAGATCAAGCGGCCGGGCGAGGCTGATCGCGTTACGGTCGAGGCACTGGACGAGAACGGGCACCGCTTCGTGACCGGCGGCGAACTGGGCTTCACCGAGGGCTCCGTGCTCTACAAGGCGCGCTGCTGCTTCGACTGCGGCATTGTCCGGCGGGCCGACGGACAGAACAAGGCTTGCCGTGGGCGGGTCAGCGTCGAGGTGAGGGCGGCATGAGCAAAGCCTTCGTCCCGCACATGGAATGCACCGTGGCGAGCGGGGATTGCTTCGTGCACGGCCAATGCCTCAGAGGTTGCCATTTCCGGGAGCGTGACACGCGCATCGCTGTTCTGGAGCAGCGCGTGAAGTGGCTGGAGGGCGCAGTGAGCCGGTTGACCGCGGGAAGTTCGAAGGGGGTGGCATGAGCAACGCACTCCGCTGGACCCCCGAGCAACTACAGGCGCATCAGGCGCGCCGGCGTCCAGCCGCAGCGCGGTCGGTGCCGGCCGGCGACGCGAAGCCCAACCCGATGGCGCGCTTTCAGGCGCTGGGCCGGCTGCCCAAGGACCAGATGAACAAGACCGAGCGCGCCTACTCCGTCCTGCTGGACGAGGAGAAGCGCCAGGGCCAGGTGATCGACTGGCGCTTCCACCCCATGCGGATCCGGCTGGCCGACAACACGTTCTACGAGGTCGATTTCCTGGTGCTGCACGCTGACATGCGTCTGGCCATCCACGAGACCAAGGGCGGCTACACCACGGACAAGGGCCAGATGAAGATCAAGCTGTGCGCGGAGGTGCTGCCGTACTTCCGGATGGTGAAGGCGATCAAGCTGCCTGCGAAGCAGGGCGGCGGATGGAAGAGGGAGGAATACTGAGATGACGGCGAAGAAGCGCAACAAGCCCTACCGCCCGCGCGAGGTGCGCCTGAACATCATGGCTACCCTGTTCGAGGGAGATCAGCCGCTGCCGGCCGATCAGCGCACCACGATCCTTCTCGCGGTGCGCGGGGCGGTGGCCGCCCTGGTGCGCGGCACGTCCACCCGCGACGACTGGCACACGATCGTCAACGCCCTGAACACCTCCCAGGTGCTGTGCGAGAGCGCCGGGAATCGCCACATCGGCCTGGCGGTGATCCACGCCGCCCAGAACGCCATGATCGAGGTAGGTGAGCGCTGCAAGCGCACCGGCAAGCTGGGGATCTCCGGCGACGGCCTGCGCATCCTGAACGACGGCATCGAGCTGTACGAGCAGTTGCTCGAGACGGTGACGAAGCGCCAGCACGCCGCGGCGATCCATGAGGCGGACCGGCGGATCCGGGCCGGGAATGTCGTCCGGCTGAAGAAGGAAGGCACGCGCCGGCTGGAGTTCGCGGGGCTGGCGGCATGATTGGGCAGGCAATGCCGGAGGATCTGGACCTGATCGAGGCAGCTGGCCGCGCCGCCGGCTACGAGGTGCGCCGGTACCGCGTGCGCGAGCTGGAGGTGATTCACGTCAGGGAGCAGGGCGGCACGTGGCGGCACTTCAACCCGCTGGCGGACGACGGCGAGGCCTTCCGCCTGGCGGTCCGGTGCCCATTCCTCGACCTGAAATGGGTCGCCGCCGAGGCCTGGCATGCCGAGAGCAGCGAAGAGGGGCGGCGGCGATATGCGCGGGCAGCCATCACGCGCGGTGCAGCCGGGCTGATACGGATCTGATGGCGGGCATCTATCGGGAGTTCGCCCTGCGCGGTCGCGCCGACTGGGCCGAGGTGGTTTCCACCGTGCGCGCGGCAGCCCCGGACATGGCAAGGCAGGGTGCCCCGATGCGCCTGATCCTTGCCGCAGAGGACCACGACCGCCTGGAGATCCAGGTCAGGCACTACTGGGCTGCAGTGATCGAGCCCATTGCAGAGCAGGTATGGCTGGAAGGCCGGCAGTACAGCGCCAGGGCCTGGCACCAGCACATGAAGGAACGCTTCCTGCCGGCGCGCGAGATGCGCATGCCGGACGGGAGCATCAAGCAGGTCCAGCCGTCCATCGCCAGGGGAGAGATCTCGATCGCGGCGATGACGGAATACATGACAAAGGTCAGCGCGTACGCCGCAGCAGACCTAGGGGTGCAGTTTGAATAGTACGGGTCCCTTTCAGGGGCGGGACATGGGAGTACATGCCAGAAGGCGCGCCGCTTGGGAGGCGGCGGGGCAGCTGACATTGCAATTGGAGATCCGGGCGAGGACGCACCGGGAGAGGATTCTGGAGGTGCTGGCGGCCAGCGATGTTTTCCTGACCGGCCAGCAGGTGGCGGACCGCGCCGGCCTGCCATACAAGGCATCGCTGGACGCGCTGACCTACCTGTACAACGACGGAAAGATCGCGCGCCAGGGGCGGAAGTTCACGGCGCGGTGGGGGCGGATGGCGCTGCTGCGGAGGGATACGGGGTTCCGAGGTATCGAGGACTTCTTCCGCGCGCTGGGCACCAATGGCTAGAACTACCTATACCGGGCCCCTCTTTGCGACGATGCTTGCAGCTAGCGCAGTTATTCGAGAATGATCACGCGGATAGATCTCAGCCAAGGCACTCTCAACAATCTCTAGCACATCAAGCACTTGGCCGTGAAGCACCTCCTTCCCGTGGCTACCATGATTTCCGACCCATTTTGCGGCCAACAGGTGATTCTTTACCTTCGCATTTGATTTTGAATACGATTCAATCCGCTTATGCAAATCGCGCATTTCTGGTACACCTAGCTCATCCATGAGGCGTTCTAGCGCAATCCGCACGGAGTTTGCCGCGCTCGATGGCGATTGCCAGTAGAGAGCGAAGGAGTCCGCGAGTGCCTCTCGGACGCTTTCCGGGCATGCCGGTGGTATTGAGATCAGTGGGGGCGCCGGCTCAAAGAACTTTGGAAACAGAAATTTTTCCCACTCGTATCCACCTTCATATTGCTCTACTACCTGATGGAGATATTTTCCAACCAGGAGCACGTCGTCACCGCAAACAACGCACTCCAGCATCGCCGAGAAGCTGCCATCATCGTATTCGGGATCGTATCCGTTTACGCTGATGAAATCGTCCAGCGCACCAGAGCGCGCCACGCGCATACTGCCTTTGGTGAGTTTCAGGATTCCCTGTTCGCATTTTGCATTTGGACACTTCCAATGCGGCAAGTCCGTTGCAGCGTGGCGTTCCTCGAAGTTCTTGCGATGCATCGGTTACCCCTGAGACTGTAGGTTGGCTTCGTCGCGCTCGAATTCCTCGCTGCGCCATAGGATGTGCTCACTGAATTCTCCCACAGAGCGAGGCGAGCATGTCCCGATTCTCCATTAAGAGCAATGCGCTGCAGGACCGCATGCGCATGGCCATCTGGCTGCTTGCCGGCCTGGCCTTCTACGTCGCCGTCTTCCTGATCGACGGCGCCCGGTTCCCCACTGTCCAGGTGACCTGCCAGAAGCTGGGTCACGTCACCACCTTTGCCTGGGTGGGCTACTGGATCTCCCGTCAGGCCATCGGCCGCGTCGTGCATTGCAGTGGCACGGAAGACCGCCTGGCGCGCGCCATCGTGATCGGCTGCGTGATCATCGCTGGACTGACGGGGCTCTGACCATGAAGGCGCTGAACTTTGGTCAGGCCATCGAGGCACTGAAGGCCGGGCTGCGCGTGGCTCGCGCCGGGTGGAATGGCAAAGACATGTGGCTGGCGCTGAGCTGCAATGGCACGCGAGAAGTGCCGGCCGCCGCCTTCTGGGCTCCGCCCAACCGCGCTTATGCAGAGGCGAATGGGGGCAAGGCGACCGTGCTTCCCTCCATCACCATGAAGACCGCCACCGGCGAGATCCTGATGGGCTGGCTTGCCTCGCAGACTGACATGCTGGCCGAGGACTGGTCCATCCTCGATGCCGGCGCCGCCGCTGCGCTGGCCGGCAGCGCGGAGGTGGGAAAGGCGGTGCCTGAGCCTGCGCCGGCGGCCGTAGCCGCCGAGTGGAAGCCCACAGCCGGCCGCATGGTAACCGTGAAGGGCTACATCGCCAACGGCACCGACGAGCACCCGGGCATCATCACCCGTGTGCATGGGGCAGGCGAGGGCGCACTGGTCAATGTGACCGCCTTCCCGGACCTCCAGTCGCCGAAGATCTTCAGCAGCATCCCCGTCTACACCAGCCGCACCGCCGCACGCGACGCCATCGTTGGCCCGTCGCGCGCCGCCGGCTACGCTTTCTTCCCGGATCGGGTGTAGACCATGAGCACTCGCGCATCCCATGCCCGTCGGAACGCTCCCCCGGTCGACCCTCGGGCCGGGATGCGCGGCTGCGCCAAGGCGGCGCTGGGCGCGATCGGCTGCTTGCTGCTGCTGACCGCCGCCCTTGCCGCGGTGGCGCAGGCCCAGATCCCGGTCGTCGCTCACCAGTACCGCCAGCAAATCGCCAGGGAGACCGCCTTCCGCTTCGGGGTAGACGGCCCGGTTCCGGTGGTGGCCGCCCAGATCATGCAAGAGAGCAAGTTCAACCCCCTGGCCAGGAGCCAGGTGGGCGCGCTCGGCCTGATGCAGTTCATGCCGGCGACGGCGGAGTGGGCCGGCCAGGCGGGAATATCCGGCCCGGTCCAGCCCCTGAACCCCCAGTGGAGCATCCGCGCCGGGGTCTGGTACGACCGCTGGCTCTATGACCGGGTGAAGACCGCCGACAGCGAGTGCGACCGCTGGGCCTTCGTCCTCAGCTCCTACAACGGGGGCCTTGGCTACGTCTACAAGCGCCAGAAGCTGTCTGCCACGCCGGGCAGCTGGGGCACGACCGGCGCCATCAACCCGGGCATCCACCCGGCGAACCAGCGGGAGAACCAGTCCTACCCGCATCACATCCTGGGCCGCTGGCAGCCGCTGTTCAAGGGCTGGGGCCGGACGGTGGGGTATCCATGCTGACCCGCGTCCTGTCCCTGGCGCTGTGGAAGGCCTCCGCCCTGGTGCTGGCCGCCTTCCTCCTCGGCGTCGCCGCGGGGGCGCTGTATGTCTCCGGGCGCCACGCCGGCGAGCAGACCGCCGCCAAGACCGTCGAGAAGGTGGCGACCCAGGCCGTGACCACCGCCGACACCGCCCAGGTGAAGCAGCTCCGCCAGCAGCTGGCCACCGCCAAGACCGAAGCCGCCGAATTCCAACGCCAACTACAAGAGGCCGCCCGTGCGAACCCTGCCCCTACTGCTTGCCGTCTTCCTGACGGGCTGCGGGACGACCTTAACCGTTAAGTTCCCTCCCGTGCCGGCCGAGCTGAAACAGCCGTGCGGCAGCCCAATCTTCAATCCACTCACCACCGCAGACCAGTACGACCTGGCAGCCCGCCTGGGAGAAGCCAAGGAGTACGGTAAGACCTGCTCCGCCAGGATGGAGAGGCTGATCGATGCCGTCCAAGCAAGGGAAGCACTGGCAGTGGAGGTGACCCGATGACCGGCCAGGAGACCCAAGCCCAGGGGGAGCAGACCACCCTGATCGTCTACCGGCTGAGCCAGATCGAGAAGACACTGTCCAGCCTGGTCGAGCAGAACGCCAGGATCATTGCCCTGGAGCAGTGCCTGCTGGAGACGAGGGAAGCGCAGGAGCGCGCCTTCAAGGCCATCAAGGACACCGACACCCGGGTACGGACGATCGAGACGGAGATGCCGACGCTCCGCCTGGTGCGCGGCTGGGTGATTGCCGGGATGCTGGCAGTGATCGCCGCCTCGGGCACGGTGATGCTGGACACCTACCGCCGGACGAGCATGCCGCCAGCCGTCGCTGCCCAGAATCCCCGGACCGGCTGAGCGCCGGCCGCCACCAAGAGAGGAGCCCACCGTGAGCAAGTACGGTTCGCCGTCCGATAAGCGGCGCCGAGTGGAACCCGAGGCCGCACCTGCCCAGCCGGCAGCGAAGAAGCCTGTCGCCCGTAAGACCACCGCCAAGCCGGGAGCCGCTCAGCCGGCAAATGGTAATCCTGCTGCAGTACCGAAGAAGCCGGCCAGGAAGCGCGCCGCCGCCAAGAAGGTGCCGCGCAAGGTCGGCCGCCCATCGCTCTACACGCAGGCGATCGTCGACACCATCCTGGAAAAGATCGCCGGCGGCAAGTTCCTGACCGAGATATGTGCCGATCCCGCCATGCCATCGTGCAGTACGGTCTTCAAATGGCGGCTGGAGCATCCCGAGTTTTCGGAGGCGTACGCGCACGCGCGCGAAGCTGCGGCGGACAAGATGGTCATTGAGACCGTAGCCATCGCGGATGACGGCCGCAACGACACCTACTTGGACGAGGAGGGGCAGCCGCGCACCGACTACGACGTCATCCAGCGCTCCAAGCTGCGAGTCGAGACCCGGAAGTGGCTCCTGGCCAGGATGGCGCCCAAGGAGTATGGCGACCGCATCGAGACTCACCACTCCGGCGAGATCAAACAGACTTCCGACCTGACGGACGATGAGCTTGACGCCCGAATCGCTGGCCTCCTTACCAAGTGACCAGCTTCTTGCAGCGCTTGTGCATCTGCCGCGAGCGAAGCGCCTGGAACTACTAGAGCTGCTCGAGGAGAGGCGTCGGCGCACATCCCGGCGGAAGCTGTTCACCTACTACCCAGAGGCTGGGTCGCTACGCCGCGAGCTGTACCCCAAGCACATGGAGTTCTTCGCCGCCGGCGCGGACTACCGGGAGCGCTGCTTCCTGGCCGCCAACCGGATAGGGAAGACCGAAGGCGCGGGTGGGTACGAGACCGCGCTCCACCTGACCGGGCGGTATCCGGCCTGGTGGAAGGGGCGACGCTTCGACAAGCCGGTGAAGTTCTGGGCAGCCGGGAAGACGAACGAGACCACGCGCGACATCGTGCAGGGGAAGCTGTTCGGGGATATCACCTTCACTGGCACTCGCAAGGGCGTGGCCGGGACAGGCCTCATCCCTGGCGAGGACGTCGGCGCGATCGCCTGGAAGCAGGGCGTTCAGGATCTGATCGACACCGTGCGGATCAAGCATGCCTCCGGCGGCTGGTCGAAGCTGGGCCTGAAGTCCTACCAGCAGGGCCGCGGCTCGTTCGAGGGCACGGAACAGGACGGGATCTGGCTGGACGAGGAGCCGCCGATCGAGATCTATGGCGAGTGCCTCATCCGGACGGCGACCACTGGGGGGTTGATATACATAACCTTTACGCCACTTGAAGGGATGAGCGAGACGGTTCTTTCTTTCCTGCCAAACGGGATACCGGAGGTAACGTAGGTCATGTACACGAAGATCAAGGACGGCTGCCGCGAGTGCATTGCCTGCAAGCAAACGAAGCCAGTGACGGACTTCTACAGTTACCCGTACACAACCAGGCAAGGCAAGCAGAGCGTCCGGACAGAATCGCGGTGCATTGAATGCGCGCGCCAACGTCGACGCAGCCGATACAGAGAGAATCCGGAGCGCGATAAGGCGGTTTCGCTGCAATGGAAGCGGGAGAACCCAGAGCGCCTTGCCGAAGGGATGAGGCAATGGCGATCGACAGATCACGGCAAGCGGATCCGGGCCTATCACCAGCGCGTCAGGAAAGCCAAGTACCGTTCAGGCGAGCACAGCTGCGAAGAAATCAAAGCTCTGTACCGTGAAGCTGTCCTGCTGCAGGCAAAGCTAATGGCCTGCGTGGAATGCGATGACGTCCTGCAACTGAAGATCGAGGTGGATCACGTGATTCCGCTGGCGAGCGGCGGTGAGCATGTGATTGAAAACCTGCAACTTCTGTCCGCCCGCGAGAACCTCGACAAAGGCGCGAAGTGCCCGCCGTAAGCGAATCCAAATACCTTGTCATGGCGGGATGGAGTGACGTCCCGCACCTGGACGAGAAGACGAAGCGCGAGTTGCTGGAGGCAACGCCGCCATACCTGCGCGAGGCTCGCTCCAAGGGCTATCCGGTGCTGGGCTCCGGCCGCATCTTCCCGGTGGACGAGGAGGCCATCAAGGTGGCGTCGTTCACCCTCCCGGACTCCTGGCCGCGCATCTGCGCCCTGGACTTCGGCTGGGATCACCCGAGCGCCATGATCTGGCTGGCGTGGGACCGCGACAACGACATCGTCTACGTCTACGACTGCCTGCGGGTACGTGAGACGACGCCGGAGCAGCAGGCGCCGCTTATCCTCTCCCGCGGCGACTGGATTCCCGTGGCGTGGCCGCACGACGGCCTCAACACGGAGAAGGGCAGCGGCGAGCAACTGGCCGAGCTGTACCGCAAGGCAGGCGTGAACATGCTGTGGGAGCGTGCGCAGTACGAAGAAACAGGCACGGAGGATGGATCGAAGGTCTCGCGCTCCTCCGTCGAGGCCGGCCTGATGGACATGCTCACCCGCATGCAGACAGGAAAGTGGAAGGTCTTCGGCCACCTCAACGACTGGTTCCAGGAATTCCGGCTCTACCACCGCAAGGACGGGAAGATCGTCAAACTCAAGGACGACCTGATGTCCGCCAGCCGCTACGGCACCATGACGCTGCGCTTTGCCGCTACGCCGCCGGTGCCGACTCGAATTGATGCCCGACGCCGAGAATACGACTGGCGCGCCGGCTGACCTCCTGGCGCGCGCCATGGAGATTCCAGCCGATGGGCGACATTCAACTGACCAGCGCCGCCGTTACGACCGACGGGCCGCAGCACGGCGGCGAGGGTGCAGGCCGTGTAGACGGCGACGTGCAGCGCTCCGACGAGCAGCCGCCCGAGCTGGCCGACCAGCCCCTGAGCCGCGAGCAGGTCGAGAACTTCCTCTACGAGATCAAGCACCAGCCCAACTGGCGCCGCGAGGCGGACAAGTGCGCCGACTACTACGACGGCAACCAGCTGGACGCCAGGACGCTGGAGATCCTGCAGGAGCGCGGCCAGCCGCCGCTGATCACCAACCTGATCAAGCCCACGATCGACACGATCCTGGGCATGGAGGCCAAGACCCGCACGGATTGGCTGGTGCGTGCCGAGGATGACGGCATCGCCACGCCGGAGATGGCTGAGGCGCTCTCCCTCAAGCTGAAGCACGCCGAGACCGAGACGCGCGCCGACCGTGCCTGTTCGGACGCCTATGCCGCCCAATGCAAGACGGGCGTGGGCTGGGTGGAAGTCTCGCGCGAGTCCGATCCGTTCAAGTTCCCATACCGCGCCCGGTACGTCCACCGGCGCGAGATCTCGTGGGACTGGCGATCCCAGCAGCCCGACCTCTCCGACGCCAAGTACCTGATCCGCCGGCGCTGGATGGATGTCGACTCCGCGATCGCCAAGATGCCGGAGTATGCGGCGCTGCTGCGCCAGTGCGTTTCCGGCTGGGTGGGGTTCGATCCGGCGCTCTCGCCGCAGACCGGCCTGGTCAACTCCATGGCAATCGAGCGCGACACCCGCCTAGAGGAAGAGGACTGGCGCGACACCTTCCGTCGGCGCGTCTGCCTCTACGAAATCTGGTACCGGAAGTGGGTCTCCGGCTACGTCATGCGCCTGCCGAACGGCCGCGCCATCGAGGCGGACTTCAACAACCCGAAGCACAGCATGGCGATCCTCGCCGGCGCTGTGAAGGTGGAGAAGCGTGTCTTCGAGCGGGTGCGGCTGGCCTGGTACTGCGGGCCGCACTTCCTCTACGACGTGCCGAGCCCGTACAAGCACGGAATGTTCCCCTATGCGCCGTTCTTCGGCTTCCGGGAGGATCTGACCCTCGCTCCCTATAGCTTGATCCGCCCGATGCTGAGCCCGCAGGACGAGATCAACGCGCGGAAGAGCAAGAATCTCTGGTTGCTGAACAGCCGGCGCGTCATTACCGACTCGGATGCGGTCAAGGACCACGAGCAGACGCGCCATGAAGCCGCGCGACCGGACGCCTACATCATCCTCAATGAGAATCGGAAGCCGGCGAGCCAGTTCAAGCTGGATGTCGGCGGCGAATTGGCCGCCCAGCAGTTCCAGGCCATGCAGGAGGCCAAGCAGGAGATCGCCGAGTCCTCCGGCATCCACAAGGCCATGATGGGGCAGACCAGCGCCGCCACATCCGGCCTGGCGATCAACTCCCTGGTGGAGCAGGGCCTGAACACCCTCGGGGAGACGAACGACAACTATCGCTTCGCCCGCCGGATGGTCGGCGAGATGCTGTTCTCCATGATGCTGGAGGACATGGAGGGCCGGCAGATCGCGGTTCAGATCGGGGACGGCAAGCGCAAGCGCGTGATCGTCCTGAACCAGCCGGCCATCGACGAGCAGTCCGGCCAGCCTGTGGTGCAGAACGACACGACCCGCGTGCGCGCCAAGGTGGTGCTGGACGACATCCCGTCGACGCCGACCTTCCGCCTCCAGCAGGCCCAGATGCTCACGCAGCTGTCGCAGGGCCTGCCGCCGGAGCTGCAGGCGGTCCTGATCCCCTACCTGGTGGAGCGCTTTGACCTGCCGAACAAGGCCGAACTGGTCGACGAGCTGCGCCAGAAGCTGGGCTTCATGGACCCCGAGGCCCAGGCGCAGGCCGCGGCGGAGCAGGAGGCCGCCGCAGAGCAGGAGCGAAAGATGGCCATGCGTGACGCCACCCTCAAGGCGGCCGAGCGCGCGTCCAAGGTGCGCCTCACGAACGCCCAGGCCGACAACTTGGAGGCCACCACCGCCCAGCTCGGCCTGACGCCGGCCGAGTACACCCAGTACGCCACCAGCGAGCAGCAATAATGGCCGCCGTCCCTACCTGCGCCGTCGCCGTCCGGCTATACGACCAGAATGCCCAGGCCGTCGCCGGCGCCACGGTCACAGCCCAACTCGACCGGTACGAGATTCATGACGGGATTGTCGTGCCGCAGACCTTCGAGGCCGTCACCAACGAGTTCGGCGAATGCACGCTGGATCTCTGGCCAAACTCCCTCGGCTCCCAGTCATCGAACTACAAGATCAAGGTCCAGCCGACGGACGCCAAGGGCTACAGCACGATCGCTATCGTTCCGGATGCGCCGACAGCGAACCTGAATGAGATCGCGCAACTTCCCGAGATCCCGGGCAAGACGGACTTCCAGGAGTACTTCGAGCAGGCGCAGGGCATTGCCGATGACCTGGTGAATAGCGCCAATGCGGCCAAGGTCGCCGCTCAGGATGCGCAGGCTGAGGCCGAGTCGGGAGCGGACGGATCCGCTGATAGCGCATCTGCTTCGGCGTCATCGGCAGCGGCTGCTCTCGCTTCGGCGGCTTCTGCCCAGCAGAGCGCCAATGACGCAGCGGCCTCGCTTCAGAATACGACCACCCAGGCGGGGGCAGCGGCAGCCAGCGCGACAGCCGCGGCTGGCTCGGCTTCGGCCGCTTCGACCTGCGCAGGCCAGGCTGCTGCAAGTGCCACCGCCGCCTCGAGCAGCCAGGGTAGTGCCAGCGCATCAGCAACGGCTGCGGCCGGCTCGGCGACCACTGCGTCTGGATCAGCCGCCACGGCCACAACGAAGGCCGGCGACGCGGCCGCGAGCGCAGCCGCCGCCGCGACCTCTGCCGCCACGGCGTCAACCCAGGCAGGCACGGCCACCACCAAGGCAGGCGAGGCATCGGCATCGGCCATGGCTGCGGCGGGTAGTGCTGCCGATGCTGCGAGTGCCAAGACGGCAGCCGAGGCTGCTCGGGATTTGGCACAGCAGTACAGCAATGCCGTGGCGCCGACCGTGGCAAAGCCGGGCGACGGCGCATACACGTCTACTCGTGTCGTCAATACGGTGCTTATCTACGACACGCCACTGACGGCGACGCGCACGGTGACGCTCAACACGACCAATCCCGCCGCAGGCGACACCGTGCGTCTCACGCGTACTGCTGCAGCATCTGGCGCCTACAACGTGGCGCTGGGCGCGCTCAAGAATCTCACGCCAGGCCAGTGGGCTCATGCGACCTATGATGGCGCGGCCTGGGTGCTCACTGGCTACGGCAGCCTGTAACTCCATGCGGAAGTCGAGATGGAAACCGATAAGCTAATCCTCCGTGAAGACGTTCTGCGCTCGGTCACTGTGCCAGAGCAGGAAGCGAACCTGAAGTATCTGGAGCGCATAGCGTCGAGTCAAGCGTCAAGCGCTGCCGACTCTGCAGAGGCGGCGGCTGAAGCGGAGGCGCAGGCGATCGCTGCAAGGGATGCTGCCGACGGCAGCCGGGTTAGTGCAGCGCAAAGCAAGAGCGATGCGGCGGCATCCGCCGTCCAAGCTGTCGTTGCCTCCCAGAAGGCAGAGGCAATCGCTGCGCAGTTCATCGATCTTGATACTGGCGTGGCACTTGCAACTGAGAAGGCGAATGAAGCCGCGGCCTCGGCAGGCGTAGCGCTCTCGAATGCGGCGCAGGCAGCGCAGAGTGCTGCAGGCGCGTATCAAGCGCGGGACGATGCTGCGACTAGCAAGGTGGCGGCTGCGCAGAACGCCCAGAGCAGTTCGTCGTCGGCGAATGCCGCGAATGCTAGTGCAGCGACTGCGGCTAGCAGTGCCGTTTCGGCATCTAGCTACGCTGAGAGGACGGACGACTATGCTGGAGGAACGACCAACTCGGCAAAGTCTTGGGCTGTCGGTGGCAGCGGCAATGGGCAGCCTTCCGGTGGAGACGCGAAATCATGGGCTACGCGAGTTGGCGCGGCCGTGATTGCAGGGATGTACTCTGCCAAAGAGTGGGCGGTAGGAATGCTCACTCGAGGACAAGCGGGTGGCGGGTCCGCAAGAGATTGGGCCAACTACATTGGTGGCACAGTCGATGATACGGAATTCTCCGCCAAGAAGTACGCATCGGACTCAGCGGCCGCTGCCTCTCTCGCGCAAGCCGCAGCATCCGAGGCGGCGTCCGTCATCACTCCAATCAGCGTGCCGGACTACGCGGCGCTCCGCACTTTTGCTGGAGCAGCGGCGACCGTCGCGGTCACGGGATACCTTGCCCTCGCTGCGCCTTCTGGCATCGCTGGAGACTTTGTTCGCGATGATAGCGACAAGACCAGCGCGGACAATGGTGTCACGATCGTTGTGGTGGCGAGCGGGCCGAATGCCGGGGTGCGTTTCAAGCGGGTATTCAGTGGGCCACTGGATATGGCGTGGGGTGGTGCCACTGGCATGGGGGTGGCAAATGATCGCATGGCATGCCAGAAAGTTCTCGACGTAGCGGGCGTCGGGGGAAAAATCACGCTCGGGGGCAAGGTGTACGCCGTCGACGCGCCGCTGAAGTTCTACGCCGGCCAGTCGTGGGTTGCTGCCGGTGGCATCAACGTCGTCGGAGGTGGCTCCGAGATTCGACTGACTGCACCGGCATCCTCGGTAGTGGAGCCGGCGAATCCGACCGCCGTCACGTATGGATTCAATCCGGTTGGTATCTATTTCAATGCCCAGACGTACGGAGACGCCGGCCTGTCTCTCTATAACACGTCGTACGCGAAGCCCGATCAATGTGCATACCGGGCTGACAAAGATGCGGCAGCAGGGCTATTGCTCGACAGCAATGTCTCGCTGCAGTGCTATTTCAACAAGATCAATCAGCCGCGCGCCTTCGCAAGCGGTGTAGGTGGGGTCGGCATTCGCTTTACGCGCGGGGCGAATGCCAATCAAGTGTTTGGTGGGAAGTGCGGTAGCAGCACCCGCGGTATGGAGTTCCTGAGCCTGTCCTCCGGGAACTACATCGCGGGAACAGACTTCGAGAACAATACCGATCGCCACATCCGGGTCGACGCACCGAACAATATGTTCTTCGGCGTCCATATGGAGACGGCGCCCATCGGATTCGATATCACGGTCAACGGCACGCACACCGTGCGTATTGGAACTTCGTTCGCAACGAACGTTACGGTGCAAGTGCAGGATGCCAGCGTGCATGGCGCGGTGCTTGAGACGCGGAACGATTCGACTACTGGTGGCGTCACTGGCGAGCTGAAGTTCGGCCCGATGCGTGGGAGGTCCTCGTACTTCACTACCTCGTCGATCTGCATGATCGACTTCGATATATACAACTCGGCGGCTGCAGGGTTGATCCAGTACTTCCGCAACATGGTCACCAGCGGCGAGTGCTCGGTCTCCTACTACAAGGGAGACGGATCTGGCGTCGTCACGATCAAACTGAACGCCAGCACTGGCGAGATCAGCTCGCGGGACATCCTTCAGTCGGACAACGCTGGGGCGAACACTCGGCGCGTCATGCGTCGAGCATCCATTCCGACGAGTGGCTTCTACAACGTTGGTGACGTCGTAGAGCGTGTCAATCCTACCGCCGCCAATCCAGTCACACGGTGGGTGTGCATCGCGGGCGGTAGCCCTGGGACTTGGCAGGCAACTGCGTGGATCGTTGTGCGTGGGCCAACGTCATCCCGTCCGAATCTCGGGGCGGCGGACGTTGGTGTGGAGTACCTAGATACGACGCTCGTTGGTGCCGGGAAGCCGATCAGATGGACTGGCGCAGCGTGGGTCGACATGGCCGGCGCAATCGTATAGGAGAACGAAGTGGCACTGAGAATGGAAACTGAGGGCGTTGGTGGCGTGATGGTCTCGAACGCCTACCTGCGCGTGGAATGCGTGATGATCAACCCCAAGGAGCAGATGTACTTCCATCTGCGCGCCTATGTGGCTGATGACGGCTCACCATTCTTCACCGAGGAAGTGTTCATGGGCGTGCCCTATGAGCTTAGTGAGGCGAACCCTATCGAACAGGCATATTTGCACTTGAAGGCCATGCCGAAGTTCATCGATGCACAGGATTGCTGACCCGTGGTTCACCCCTCGAAGTGGGGGGTAAGTGAATGTGACTTGTAGATAGACTAGCAGTCTCTGGGCCGTGATGGAGGACTGCAATGCTGCGGAATGTCGCGAGAGTTTATAGTGAGAAAACGGCGCTGCTATGTCGCATCGATAGTGCCAAGGACATGGCTATTCCTATAGCCACTGCATTCTTATGTCACGGTCGTGGCTATCTGCTGACCTGCGCTCATGCTTTAGGCCTTACAGACGAGCTGGCTATTATTGAGCCATCATCAGTTGATGACTTTACCCCAATGTCGCTCGATCGGGTCGTTCCGCTTCGAGTTGGGGTTGCTCAGTATGACCCAATAAACGACGTAGCGCTGTTGAGGATATCTAACCAAAGTAATGTGCAAGAGGGTTTCGTAATTCCATCGGTGGATGAAGGATCGACTGTCGTTGGGGCGACAGCAGCGTATCTCGGCTACCCATTTTCGGATCTTGGTCTTGTGGTAAGGCACATAGCTTTGACCACCGTAAGCTCTAAAGTTCTCTCGGAAACTGGAGTGAAGCAGTTTCAACTGGATGCTATGATTCATGAGGGGTGCAGCGGTGGGCCGGTTATAGACGTACAGACTGGTCGCGTTTTTGGTATTGTAGCTGGTCGATTCGCGCCAGGCAGGAAGACTGACGGATTCGTAATTACGAAGGGTGGACGCGTCCTTGGAAGCGACAGCGGAATTTCATACGCTACGTCTATCTCGTATGGGCTAGAGTTAATGCGGGCGGAGGGGCTAAATGCTTGATGTGGTCTATGATGAGAGGCAGCTCTTAGATGCGGTGGAGGCCCTTGTGCCATCCCATCAGAGAGTTCGAGTCATTTCTCTAGTAAAAGAGAAGGACATCTCTGAGGAGGAATATGAATCGAACGCAAGAGAACTATTGGGCGAGAGTCGACCTAAAGGAGGGATTGCACTCACGAACGCCGACCTCGGGCCTTCGGCGGGAAAGGCTGTGCCGGTTTCGGTGTATATAAAGAAGGAGATCTACGATCTCTTTTGCACCAATTCGCAAAGGTATCGAGATGAACGAAAAGAGGGAGCGGCTACTGTGAGGAATTTGATCACAATCGTTGCTACGGCAGTGGCCGGAAATTTCTCATTACCACTCGGCGTGGTGGTGGGTGCAGTGACGTTATGTCTAACGGCTGTGCTAAAAATCGGTACAAATGCCTACTGTGAGGCGAATAAGGCGCTCGCCACGAGGAATGAATGACTTCGTTGTTTCGCTAGATCTAGGCTGCAGTTGGAAGAGCTAATTTCCTGGGCAGAATCAGGCGAGAGTACGCAACACAGCCCGCGCGAGCGGGCTTCTTTGTTTTGGTGTGCGATTCGATCAGAAGATGCGATGTGGCCGTGTAGTCGGATTTAATCATGAAATTAATCGTAGTGTAAGAAAATTGTTATGCACTTGCGGTTATGAGGTATTAATAGATGCGATAGATTAATGGGCTGGCGTATTTCTCATGAATCTGGCCGCGGTGCGGGTTTTTTATGCTTGTTCCGAGTAAGCGCTACCAATTCCGTAGTGTGCCAGTCCAAATCGACTCGAATTGCTCCACGCCCCATAGCATTCCCTCCAACCCACAGCCGGTTCCCGTGCTGCCCGGATAGGCAGACCGGCAAGGGATCAAACCTCGCAGCCAACGCGATACGTGGAGTGGAGTGGAATGGAATTCGATCTGAACGATCCGGAGCAGGCATTCAAGGCTTTCCAAGCCGCCGAAAGCGGTCAAGCGGTCGAACTGCCCCAGGGCGGTGAGAGCGACGCCGACAGGGCAGCGCGGGAGGCGCAGGCAGTCAAGGACGCAGCTGATGCAGCTGCAGCGGCCGAGAAGGCCGCGGCGGACGCGGCAGCGGCCCAGGCGGCCAGCGCCAAGCAGGATGTCACGCCCGGGGGAAAGGTCGAAGCGACACAGGATAACGAAAGCAACGCGGAGGGTGTGCTTGCCCGCGATGGCAAGAACGTCATCCCGTTTTCGGTGCTCAAGAGCGAGCGCGACCGGGCGGGCCGGGCCGAGCAGTTGGCCAAGGACCAAGCCGACCAGATCGCCGCGCTCAAAGCGCAGATTGCCGCAGGGAATCAAGGGGCGAAACCTGGTGAGAGCGCCCGCACCGCCGAGGCAGCAGCCGAAACCGTACTGTCGGACGAGGAGTTGGAGGCGATCCGCGAGGATTTCCCCACCATGCACAAGGCACTGGTGGCCCAACAGGCGACCATCAAGGCCTTGCAGGCGCAGCAACAGCAGGTAGAGCAGGAGCGGCATCAGCAGCAAGCCGAGCGGCAGCGCACCCAGGCCGAAATGGTCCAGGAAGCGATCGACGCGACGCCAAAGCTGGCGCACATCCAGGCTACCGATCCAGACCGTTTCACCGCGGCACAGCGTTATGACGCCGTGCTGCGCGCTGATCCGCGATGGCAGGGCAAGCCCCTGGCTGAACGCTTTGCCGAGGCTGTCAAGCTCGTCGAGACGACGCACGGCGCGATCGAGATCCCTAGCGCGAATCCTCCCGCTGCACAGAAGACGCCGGAGCAGCTCAAGGCGGAGGCCGAAGCAGTGGCCAAGGCAGCAGCCAGCAAGGCTGTTCCCACCTCCATGAGCGATTTCCCGGCAGGCGATCCCCCCGCTCAAAGCGAGCAAGCAGCCCTGGAGAGCATGACGCCGGCCCAGCTGGCGGACAAGTTCTCCAAGATGTCGCCCGAGCAGATGGACGCCTACCTGAGCAAACTCTGATACCTGAGGAACCACTGCAATGTCTACCTCGATCCCGTATGGCTCGCCCCTCGCCGCCAAGGTCTATGGCGTGGGCCTGTTCTCCCGCGTGCAATCGGCGCCGGGCTTCATGAACCTCCTGTCCGGCGAAATGCCGACCGAAGGCAGCTTCGCCGCCAAGGCGAAGGGCCAGACCAGCCCGGACTACCCGATCGTCAAGGCGGGTGACCTGGCCAAAGGCGCCGGCGATACCGTCACCATCGACCTCTTCAACCCGCTGCAGGGCAAGCCGACGATGGGCGACAAGCGCATCCAAGGCAAGATGATGGGCCTGACGTCGTCGACCATGGAGGTCTCCATCAACCAGTGGCGTGGCGGCGCGGACGGCGGCGGCAAGATGACGCAGAAGCGCACCAAGCACAACCTGCGCGCAATCGCTATGGCCGGCCTGCAATCGTGGGCGCAGCGGCTGGAAGACCAGACCGCCCTGGTGCACCTCGCTGGCGCGCGAGGCGATCAGGCTACCGTCGACTGGGTCGTGCCCTTCCAGGTGGATCCGGACTTCGCCGAGATCATGACCAACCCGGTCAAGGCACCGACCAAGAACCGCTACTACGCGGCCAACGACGCCACCAGCCCGGCGGACATCGGCACGAACGATGCGCTGACGCTGCAGGACGTCGACCGCATCGTGTCGATGCAGCGGGAGTCGCCGGCCGTGCTGCAGCCGATCAAGATCAAGGGCGACGACCGTGCCTGGAACGATCCGATGTGGGCGCTGTTCGTGACCGAGCGCCAGTGGCTCTACCTGAAGTCGCGCACTTCGCAGTCGGACTGGCGTACCGCCATGCAGATGGCCTTCGAGCGCAAGGCTCCGGGCGTCAAGCACCCGCTGTTCGACTCCTACGAGACGATCATGTGGAACGGCGTGCTGATCAAGCGGATGAACCGCTATGCGATCCGCTTCAACACCGGCTCCAACGTCATCGTCGACTCCGGCGGCAGTGATGGCCTGACGTACACCGAATCGACGGTGCAGACCGCGCAGCCGGTCGACCGCGCGATCCTGGTCGGTGCCCAGGCATTGGCCAAGGCCTATGGCAAGTCGGCGTCGGACTACTTCTACAACTGGGATGAGGAACTGGTCGACCACAAGAACTCGGTCGAGATCGTCGTGGGCGGCATGGCCGGCACGGCAAAGGTCCGCTTCAAGATCGACGGCGCCGACACCGACCACGGCGTGGCTGTCATCGACTCGTACGCGCCGGATCCCAACTCCCCTGCTGGCCGCACGCTGCTCGCTTCGTAATGTGGGCGGGGCAGGGGATGAACTTGCCCCGGTCAAGACTTTAGGAGATTCACGATGACGACCATCATTGCTTCGACCCTGCAGGACGTGCTGTTCTCGGGCGAGGATCCCCTTGCCCCGGCGCACGGCCGGCATCTGCTGGCCGCCGCCCAGGTGGGCGACAAGGTTCGCCTCAACAAGATCTATGCCGGTGCCAAGGTGCACCACGCGCGCCTGGTCAATGGCGCGCTCGGCGCGAGCACGACCGTCTCGCTCGGCTACGAGTATGCCGACGGCTCCGGTGGCGATCCCGTCGCCTTCTTCAATGCCCAGGCGACCAACGCTGCCGGCGCGAACACCTCGGTCGCTGCGCCGGTGGTGATTCCGAAGGACGCCTACATCGTCGCCACGATCGGCGGTGGAGCGGCCAGCGGGCAGATCGACTCGGTCCTGCTGTACGAGCCGCGGGGCATCTAAGGCCCCAGCTCGCTGGCGGCGAGAGTAGACGGGGTGGGCTGGCTCGCCCCGTCCTTCATGGAGCACAAGGAAGACGATGATCCCCATCGAATATGTGGGCAAGAAGCCCTGGACGCGCGACAACGTCGCCGGCTCCGGGAAGGCCTGGGAAGGTCCGGGCGACGTGCAGGAGGTCTGCGTCAACCAGGCAAGGATGCTGCTCAAGCATCCCGATCAGTGGGCGCTGGCGAATCCCGACGATGCGGCGCTGGTTGACGGGCCGGTGATGGTCGCCGTGACGGACCCGGGTACCGGAGAGCAGACGGAAGTGACGCAGGACAGCTTGGCGAAGCCACTCGAGAAGATGAGCAAGGCGGAGCTGGCAGCCTATGCGGCGAGCATCAAGCTCTCGCTGCAGCCTACCCTCAACAAGAAGCAGATAATCGACGCAATCGAGCTGGCCGAGAAAGGCCCGGATCCTCTGCAAGCCGGCGTCACCCCGTAAGCTATGCCGACGGTGCAGCAGGTCATGGACCGGGGTCGGAAGCCCCTGAACGATGCCGACAAGGTCCGCTACCCGGATAGCGACCTGCTCGACTACGTCAACGACGGCGTGGCCGAGATTTACGAACTGCGGCCGGATCTGCGCGTCGGCAAGTTCGGCCAGCCCATTGCGGTCCTCGCGGCCACGGATACCTTCCCGCTCTCGGCGGCGCACGCCGTGGCCATCCAGCACTACATCGCATTCCGTGCGGAGACGCGTGACGACGAGAACGTCAACGAGAACCGCGAGGTCAAGTCCTACAAGCTGTTCCAGACCCTGGTGTCCAGCACATGAGCGATACCAAGTACACTGACCTGTTCGACGAGGTCTTGCCTGAGGTGCCAGGCGCCGGCCAGGATCTGGCGGTCAACGCCATCCGGAACGCGATCATTGAATTCTGCCAGGGCTCCTGGTGCTGGCGCTACTTCATGGACCCGGCCCCGATCCTCGCCGGCCTCAATACCTACGATTTGGATCCGCCGATCGGTGCGGAGGTTGCCCAGGTGCTGCTGGTGAAGGTCGACGGCAAGACGATCGACCCCATCAGCGAGGCGGACCTCTCTGCCAAGCGCCCGCGCTGGCAGACGGAGCGCGACACGCCGCGGAACTACCTGACCGATGACCCGAGCCAGATCATCCTGGCGCCTGTGCCGGATCGGAAGATCCCCGGCGGCCTGGTGGTCACGTTGGCGCTTCAGCCGACCCGCACGTCGACCATGTTCCCGACCTGGATCTGGAGCCGGTACTTTGACGCGCTGGCCGGCGGCGCGAAGGCGCGCCTGATGAAGATGCCGAAGAAGCCCTGGACCAGCCCGGAGCTGTACTCGCTCTACCGTGGCCAGTTCGAGGCCGCGATGGCCGGCGCGAAGGTCGAGGCGCTGCGCAGCCTGTCGCGTGCGCCGCTGCGTACCGTTTCTCAGCACTGACCCGATGGCGACGCTCTCGATCACCCAGTTCTCTGGCATCTTCCCGCGCGTGCCGCCGGCGCTGTTGCCGCAGACGGCTGCGACGGTCGCCGAGAACTGCGATTTCGGCTACGGCGAGCTGCGCGGCACCCGCGGCGGCGCCAAGCTGACGGACGTGTCCAACGCGGTCAAGAGCCTCTACACGGAGGACGGCGTCAGCTTCTACACCTGGGACGTCGACGTCGACGCTGTGCGCGCGCCGCTAGCCAAGGACCAATACCGGCGCGTCTACTACACCACTCCAACCGATTTCCTGGTGACGAACAGCCTCGGTACGCGGCCAGAGGGCGGCCCGCCGGGGTCGAGCTACCGGGTCGGCGTGCCAAAGCCCACGACAGCGCCGACGTTCTCCGTCTCCGGGACGCCCACCAGCCTGCAGGACATCAACATCGCGGCTCGCTTCCACTATGAGTACAGCGGGGTCAAGTACCAGGAGCAGGACATCGGCTTGACGGTGGTCACGGACAAGCAGAAGTGGACCTTCACGCCGCCGGCGAAGAATACCGGGGCGGCCTACGGGCCGGGCGATGAGTCCTTCATTGCGACCTGGTACTGCATCATGGCCAACAGCGGCCTCGACACCCCGCTGGAAGAGCGGTGGTTCACGTTCCCGCCCGGCACCCGTGTCATCGCCAGCTCGCCCGATACCCTCCGGAAGGTATCAGACAACTCGCTGCTGCAGGGCGTCGTCAAGGTGAAGGACGATGCCGGCCGTGAGCACGTCCTTGAGACGCTGTACTCGCTGACGCGCTATTCTTACCTGGACGACAACACCGGCGGCTCCGTCGGCAACCTGACGCCCGAGCAGGCCTTCCCGGTGATCCGACTGATCGGCACGAGCGCCAGCACGGGCGGGACTGCCTTCGACATCTACACCAGCAACTCGGCTTTCACCGCGGTGAACGACTGGGATGCGGTGCTCACCCGGAACGACAACTCCGAGAGCTACACCCTGGTGCTGGCGTCGAAGAGCACGGCGGCCCAGACCGAGACGCGCGCGGTCGTTTATACCTACGTCAATACCTACGGGGAGGAGGGGCCTCCGTCGCCGGCCGGCACCTTCAACCTCCAGAGCGGCCAAGCCGTCGACGTGACCGCCGCCCTCGATGCGTGGACGGCGAACTATGCCCCGATCAAGGAGATCCGGGTCTACCGGACGATGTACGGCAGCAACGTCGTCGGCTACTTCTATGCCGGCTCGATCCTTGTGCTGAGCCAGCCTGCAGGCAACTACGTCTTTCACGACGACGTGAAGGTGGCCGCGCTGAATGAGATGCTGGCATCCGACGAGTACTACCCGCCGGACCCTGGTCTCGTCGGGCTGATGAGCCTGAAGAACGGGATCCTCTGCGCCTGGAAGGGCAACGAACTCCACTTTTCGGAGGCCTACAAGCCGTGGGCCTGGCCGCCGCAGTACGTCAAGACCTACCAGCACAACATCGTCGGTGGCGTCCCATATGGCTCCGGTGTCTTGATCACCACGACCACAGAGCCGATCCTGATCTCCGGCCAGACGCCGGCAGGCATGAGCGAGACGAGCCTCAATGTTGCCCAGGCTGGGGTCTCCAAGCGATCCATCGTGCTGGTCGACGGCTTCCTGGCCTACGCGAGCCCGGACGGCATCGTCGTGGTGCAGGGCGGCCAGGCCTCGCTGACGCTGTCTGAGCGGTTCTTCACCAGGGATGTGTGGCGCGCCCGGTACGGCGCGCATCTCGGCGCAATGCGGTTCTCCGTCTGGGACGGTCGGCTGGTGGTCTACGCCGGCGACAACTCCTTCCCGGCCTTCATGATCCGCCTGGACGAGGCGAGCGGCACCATGACGGACATGCCGGCCTTCCAGGCGGCGTGCACGTTCAGTTCGGAGTTCGCCGATGGGGTCTACTATGGCCTCGGCCAGGGCCTGTACCGGTTCAATGCAGGCGACCCGCTGCCGACCGTCTGGGAGTCGCGGGAGATGGTCTTGCCGAGCCCGCTGAACTTCGGTTTCGCCAAGGCGATCTGCAGTGGAAGCTGGTCGATCGAGTTCCACTCCTACAACGAGGAGGCGGATGCCTGGGTACTGCGGCACACCAAGGCTCTGACCGGCGCGGCCGGATTCCGGCTACCTGGGGGCTACAAGGGCCAGCGCTACCGGGTCCGGCTGTCCGGTAGCGGCACGTTCAAGGATCTGCGCATCGGTGAGACCGCCATGTCGCTGAAGGACGTCTGATGGCGCGCGTCCCTTCGATCCCTCAATCGGCGTTGGAGAATATCTCCGACCGGAACATCTACGCCGTCCTCAAGGCCATCTCGGACATGCTGAATGTCCGGAACGGTCAGACCGGCGATTCCGACAATGCCTTCGTGACCCGGGCCGAGGTCGCCAACCTCCGTGGCGGCGGCACGATCATCGGCGTGGCTGGGGCGGCACAGACCCAGGGCGGCACCTATCCGGTCATCAAGCCATCGGACATCGCCCGGGTGATCAACGACTTGCAGGCGCAGGTCATGGAGTCGCCGCTCTTCAAGGCGCTGGGGGAGCGGGTCAACAAGGTGGACGCGCCGGGCACCGGCGTGATTGCCCAGCTCGACGAGGAGCGTACTGTCCGCAGCGACGCGGTGGCATCCCTGGTGCAGCAAGTCACCACGCTGACTGCTGGAGTCGACGCGAACACGGCCGCGCTGCAGCAAGAAGCGCAGGTGCGTGCCGATGCCGACGGCCACCTGATGGGGCAGTGGTCCGTCAAGACGGACATCAACGGGTACGTGTCTGGCTTCGGCTTGATGAGCACGGCGAACAACGATGTGCCGTTCTCCGGGTTCATCGTCCGGGCCGACCGGTTTGCCATCGGTTCGCCGTCTGGCCCTGGCGTTCCATCCCGTATCCCATTCATCGTGGTGACCACTGAGCAGTGGGTGAATGGGTACCGCGTTCCGCCTGGCGTCTACATCGATGCCGCAGCCATCTCGGTCGCCTCGATCGGCGAAGCCCAGATCCAGTTCGCGGCGATCAAGCAGGCACATATCCACGGCGCCGCGATCGGGAGCGCGCAGATCCAGGATGCAGCGATCACGAACGCGAAGATCGGCAACGCGGAGATCGACACGCTGAAGCTGCAGGGCGAAACCGTCACGATCCCCCGGGCGGCGACCGGCACCGGGAACATGGGTAACGTGGCGTCCGTCTATGTGCCCGGGGGCGCGTCTGCTGTGGTGGTATCTGGCACCGTCAACGTTCCGGGCATCACGTTCGGCAATGACGGCCCTCCCATAGCTCAGGCCTCCATTACCTTGACAAGGGATGGAGTGACGCTCACGAGTTACGACGTCAACGTGCAGGCCGAGAAGCTGGCCATACCACTGGCCTGGCACGATCAATACTCTGGCGGCGGGACATACGCCATCAGCGTGATCGCGCTGGGGAACGTGACTGCAACGATTGCCTGCCTGGGATGCAAGCGATGATCATCATCTACCGAATCGACAACGGCGAAATCACCCGCCTGGTGAGCGCACCCGAGGACGAGGCCGAGCGTAATCTGCTCCCGGGCGAGGCCTTCATCCTGGCTGAGACCGCGCCTGACTGGCAGACGCAGCGGGTGGCCGACGGCCAAGTCATCGCCAAGCAAGCATGTCCGGCCGCTCTCGATGGCGACCGCCTGACGGGCCTCCCGGTGCCGAGCCTGATCGTGGTGCAGTCGGCGCTGTCCCGGCAGTCCTTCTACTCGGCGCAGGCCGAGGACGAAGTTTCGTTCACCTACCCGGGCGACTACAAGATCTGGGTGCAGGCGCCCGGCTACCTGACCGGCGAGTTCGCCTACACGAAGGCCTGATATGCCGATCGTCTTCAAGGAGGACCATGGGCCGCGCCGGGCGCTGGAATACCCGGACGTCGGCGATCAGCTCGACGCCATCTGGAAAGCGCTCGCCACGCTGCCGCGCGAGTCGCTGCCGACTGAGACCAGCGCGATGCTTGACCGCGTGCAGGCGGTGAAGGCCAGGTTCCCGAAGCCGGGCGACTCGAATTAGAGGCCGGGGGCTAGGATCAGGTATCACCCGAATCCTCAAGCCCATGAAGCACTTCCAGAAGATCCTCTCTGGCGTCAACGTCGTCCCGCTGCTGCTGGCGATCAAGCAGCATCCCGAACTGTGGGACGAGTTCAACCCGCGCAAGATCGCGCCGGAGACGCCGCACGCGGCCATGTCGGACATCTGGATCCGCTACAACGACATCCGGAAGTTCCCCGACGGCGACCTGGCGCGCTTCAACGACCCGCACTATCCGGTCTGGTATCCAGCCTACGACGCGCTCCCGCAGGTCCGGCCGATCATCTTCGGCCTGATGGCCCAGGTGGAAGCGGTGCAGCTCGGAGGCGTGCTGATTACGAAGATCCCGCCGGGCGGCCGGATTCTGCCGCATGTCGACCGTGGCTGGCACGTCGAGCACTTCAATACCAAGCTGTACGTCGTCCTGCAGTCGAACCCGCAGTGCTTCAATCGGGTGGAGGACGAGACCGTCTCCATGGAGGCCGGTGACGTCTACTGGTTCGACAACACGATCGAGCATGAGGTACGAAACGATGGCGACGACGACCGCATCACCCTGATCGTGTGCACGCGGAGGGATAGATGATCGCCGAGCGCATGCGCGACCTGGCGGAGCGTGATCAGACCGATCTGCGCACGGTCCACCACTTCTCCGCCGGGGTCTACGCCAAGCAGATGCACCTGCCGGCGGGGCACATGGCCGTGTCGCACAAGCATGCGTACGACCACCTCAGCATCCTGGCGGCCGGCGTCGCCGTGGTCGAGACGGATCACGGCAAGCAGACCTACCGCGCGCCGGCATGCATCGAGATCAAGGCCGGGCTAAACCACGCCATTACCGCGATCGAGGATGTAACCTGGTTCTGCATCCACGCGACCAACGAGACCGATCCCGAGAAGGTGGATCGCGTCTTGATTCAAGGAGATTGAGATGCCCTGGGGCGTGGCCGCGGCTGTCGCGGGATCGGTGGTTTCGGGTGTGATGTCGGGGGACGGCGGCGCGAGCGATGCGAATGCCGCGGCCGCTAGCGCGAACAACATGCAGGCGCAGATCGCCAAGGAGCAGTGGGACCGGTACAAGACCGTCTTCGCGCCGCTCGAGGACTCCATGATCAGTGCGGCGCAGAACTACGACTCGCCGGCCCAGTACGAGCGGGCGGCCGGCGAGGCCTCCGGCGCCGTGTCACAGGCCTACTCGAACGCGCGTGATCGCCTCACGCGCACGCCTGGCCTGGATCCCACATCAGCCGCCTACACAGCAGGCCTGTCCGATCTGGACCGCTCTCAGGCCGCTGCCGATGCGGTTTCGCAGAACACGGCGCGTAAGAACGTGCAGGACACTGCCTGGGCGCGCAAGAGCGACATGCTGAGCCTGGGTAAGGGCCTGCCGGCGCAGGCAAGCACAGGGCTCGCTCAGGTTTCGAGCAACAGCCTGAACCAGGCCAAGTACAACTACGGGGTCGCAGCCAACGAGGCTGGCGCGATCAGCGCGACGGCCAAGCAGATCGGTACGGGGCTGCAATCTATCTGGAATGGCTTCGGCTCCAACTCCAACCAATCCACTGCCGCGCAGTACGGCACCAATCCCGGGTCGCAGCAGACAGCGATGCTCGCTGCGCAGGACTTCGGTCTCTAAGGAATCACCATGTCAGCACTCGGATTGGCCGCAGTCGGCTACCAGCTCGGCAATCAGATCGACTATGAGAATCGGCAGCGCGACTTCAACCGCGCGAAGATGGACGCCGAACAGGTAGGTCTACAGGATGCGGCTTCGGCAGCGCAGTCGGCGAACCAGCTGCGCACCGCGCAGAACACGGCTGAACTGGGGCTCGTGCCGGCGCGTGCTCGGCTGGCCGGCAGCCAGATCGGCCTTCAGCAGGGGCAGGCGGACATCCAGACCGAACTGCAGCCGGCCACGCAGGACATCGCGCGCAAGCAGACCAGCATGCAAAGCCAGAAGGTCGGCCAGGATTACCTGGACTTCGGCAACAAGCTGCGCCAGGACCGAATCACGAACGCCATCAGCCAGCAGGATGCCAATGATGCCGCGCTGACCAAGCTGGCAGACGTCCTCCACACGTCGCAGTCGCCGCAGCAGGCGGTCCAGTTCTACAACGCGATCGTCGACACTGGGGCGCTGGGTGATATGCCGGGCCCTAAGGCGACCGACGTACGAATGGGCAAGACGCCGGATGGCCGCGAGGAGATCGCCTTCTTCAGTGGGGACAAGCGGATCTTCGGCATGGATCAGGCGACGATGGGACGCTACCTGGCGCGTGGCCAGAAGGTCGACATCAAGGACGTCAAGCCCGGGCACAGCCTGGTCGGCGTCAACTCGCGGACCGGAACGGCTACCGAGCTGTACAAGGCCCCGGAAACTCAGGCCGAGAAGCTGTCCAAGCAGCCGGCCGAGGTGGCGACCATGGAATGGATGGTCCAGAAGGGCGTCGCGAAGGATGCGAACGAGGCCTTCGAGAAGCTGCGCACCTCGCGCGCCAAGGGCAAGGCCGGATTCATCGCCGACATGATGAAGAACTCCATCATGCCGAAGATGAAGGACGAAGAGATTCGCCAGCTTGAGGATTCGTTTGGCGCGATGTACGACCGCTTGAACGGCGGCAGCGACGGCGCGCGCGCCGGGGCATCCTCGAATTCCAGTGCCGCCAATAGACTCGATCCGAAGGTGCAAAGCCTATTTGAATAGCGAGTAACCCACATGGCGCTTCAGGAATTCGGCAGTCTCTCTTTCTCGACCCCGCAACCTGGAGCGCCAAGCCGGCCCGGCGGCCGCGGCGGGAAGACTACCCCGCTCGATGCTGACACCGTGAGCCGGATCATTGCGGAAGAGGGCGCGGATGCGATCCGGCCGACCGTGATGGGAATCTACGGCCAGGAGTCCGGCAGCGGCACCAACGCACGTACCAGCACCGATGGTGCCATCGGCCCCATGCAGGTCATGGGCGCCACGTTCGGCCGCTTCAAGCGCGGCAGCGAGCGGGTGGACAATCCGGAGGATAACTTCCGCGTCGGCGTCCGCTATCTCAAGACGATGGCCGACCGGTTCGGCAATGATCCTGGGCGCCTGGCGGCCGGCTACTTCTCGGGCGAGGGGAACGTCTCCGCCGCCGGCGACCAGCCGTACAAGGAAGATCGCCGGGACGGGAACGGCAAATCGGTGTCCTCCTACGTGCGCGATGTGCTCGCGCGAGTGGGCAATGCCGTGGTGCCCGACGCCAAGGCCGAGCCAGCGCCCGACCTGAGCAAGGCACCCAAGTACCGCGACTTCATCGCAAAGCCGGCCTGGGCGGAGCTGGATGCCGGCCAGAAGGCGCAGGCGCGCGATGCCTACTTCGACCGCTACGTGGCGCCGCATCTGGCGCCAGCAGAGCGCGGAAGCCAGAAGGAAGCCTTCCTGGCTCGCGCCGCACAGATCGAGGGCGGTGGCGCCAAGGCTGAGCAGCCCGGGCTGATGAGCCGGATCGCATCGGTCGGGAAGTCGATCCTGGAAGCAGCGGGGAAGGGAGAGGCGATGCCGGATGGCGCCGCCGTCGATCCCGCCTCCCTGGCGGCGGCTGACGCGGCCCAGGCCAAGGCGCCGGGCAAGATGGGTGTCATGAGCGGCCAGCCAGCGCCGGCCGCGCCGAATGCCTCCATGGCGCCGGTGACGCAGGAGTTCCGCGACCAGGTGAGCCGTGCCTATGACGCGGCGACGCCGGCGCAGCGCCAGCAGATGGCGCAGGGCGATGGCGTCGTCGGGCAACTGGTGCGCGAGCGGGCGGGCCAGTTCGAGGGGGCGCCGCAAGGGCAGACGGCCGCCAAGTTCGACACCCGAGCGGAGGCGCGCGCAGTGCGGTTGGCCAGCGAGGGCGCCGACCACCAGACGGCGCAGACCTTCGCGCGCTACGGCGCTTCAGCGGGGCAGGTGCCCGGCACCGAACTGGGCACGGCCGGGAGGAGCGACTTCGACTTCGACGCCCAGCAGCGCTTCAACAAGGATCCGGTCTTCTCGAATCCCGTCATCCGTGCCGCGGTGAAGGGCTACGAAGGGTACAAGGCGGGTTCCCTTGGGCTCGCCCAGGCTCTGTTCGATGCAACTGGCAGCCGGGAGTACGCCGACATCGCCGCCGGCGGCGTCAAGGCATCCCAGCAGCGTACGGCCGCCATCGGCGAGCGTGGAGACGGTCTGCAGCGCAATTTCGAGGGCGCCGTGTCCTCGATCGCGCAGCAGCTGCCGGCGCTGCTGGCCGGCGTGGCCACCGGCACGGAGGCTGTACCGCTCGCGGCCATGTTCACGCAGACGTTCGGACAGGAGTACGGCCAGGGCCGCGCTCAGGGGCTGGACGGCGCCCAGGCGGCGACGCGCGCCGGCATCTTCGGCGCCTTCGAGGTGATCGGCGAGAAGTTCGGGCTCGGCCAGACGCTCCAGGCTATGAAGCTGGCGGCCAAGGGCGCGGACGCGCGCGACATCGCCACGGTCCTGGCGAAGGGCATGCTGCGCGAGATCCCGGGCGAGGAGCTGACCACCCTCGGCCAGTTCCTGACCGACAAGATTCCCGGTATCGGCATGAACCTGGAAGCGGGCCTGGCCGAGTACCTGCAGCAGGCCGGCGACACGCTGGCGCAGACGGTCATGCAGGGCGGCCTGATGATGGGCGGGACGACGGCGGTGCCCGCTGCTGTCGCGCACCTTCGCACGCCACAGGATGATCCGGCTGAGGCGATCCAGCAGCAGGCGCTTGCTGAGGAGCGCGCAGCTGCAGCGGATGACACCCGCCAGCAAGCACTGGACAAGGCCGCCGCTTTCGGCCGGCCACGCCAGAAGCACGCCAGCACCCTGGCCGCGGAGCAGGTCGTGCGCGAGATGGCGGCGGATGCTGGCATAGATCCTGCTGAATTGCTTCCGTCGGAACGGCCGGTGGTTTCTGTGGCGCCGCCGCCCCAAGCCACACCCGCAGCGCAGCCCCAAGTGCCTGTCGAGCCAGTCGCTGCATCGCATGCCCAGCCGCCCGCATACGACCAGCGCGCCGTTCTGGACTTCGCCCAGGCACGGTATGAGCGCCTGGCTACAAAGCGCGACGGCGAAGCCGTTATGCATATTGGGGAAGATGGAAAGCCTGTCGACGGTGAGATCGACGGCCAGGCCCTGACTCCCGACGAGGTGCGAGAACTCGCAGTGCTCGAGCAGAGCCGCGGTGACGTGGCCACGCTCGCGCGGTTCTATGGATTTGACGAGGAGCCCGCCCATGACAGCGCAACTGCTGTGCCAGCCGCAAGTCTCGATCGACGAGGCACTGCGCCGAATGCAGAACTGGGGACTGATCCGGCCGATGGACGTGCCGGACCTGTACAAGGCAGCGATGGACGAGGAGCCGGTGCCGCCGAGGATGGAGCCCCTCCTGCTGATGCTGTACCTGGTGCAGACGGAGCCACCGACGGACAGCAGGCACTGATCTTCAGGACGGCCAAGGGCTCGGTCTATCAGGTCCACCTGGATGGCACGACCACGCGCGATAAGGCCGCGCGTTCTGAGCCAGGTCACGAAGGCGATTCGGGGAAGAAGGAGCGCTCCGCGCGCACCATCTACTTCGATGCGCCGGTAGCCGATCTGTCAGCTGCTGGGCTGCAGGGCGGGGCGCCTGCGCGCGTCATCATCAAAGGCGACCGCGCCACGCTCGTTACCTGGAACGAGGCGGAAGGGCGCTGGGGTCTCGCGCCGTCGGTGCGCGAAGGGCGCAGGTTCTACACGGAGCCGGCAGTCGGCCGCTACCCGCTTGAGGTCTGGCAGATCCGGGATGATGTCCCTGGCTTCGACGCCTACGGCGGGATGCACGCTGGCAACCAGATCGTAGAGATGGACGGCGCCCCGCGGGCGACCGCCTCCGCCGAGGCGTCGCCTCCAGTCGCGCCGGCCGACATGACGGACGACCAGCTGCGCGAGCGCGCGGCCTATGTGCGGGAGCAGGCCCGCGCGAACGGCGGCTGGAACAAGATGTCCACCGCCGAGCGGGACCGCTTTGACGCGGAGATCCAGCGGCGCGAGGAGCCGCATGCAGCAGCGAAGCTGGAGGCTGCCGCCCACGAGGCTGCCACCTCGCCGCAGAACGGCCTGCCGGAACCGACCGATGCCCAGAAACAGGCAGGGAATTATCGGCTTGGCCATGCGATGCTGCACGGCCTCGATATTTCGATCGAGAACCCGCGCGGCTCGACGCGCAGCGGTACGGATGCCGACGGCAAGGCCTGGTCGGTGGAGATGGCCAACCACTATGGCTACATCAAACGGACCGAGGGTGCCGACGGTGATCACGTCGACGTCTTCATCGGGCCGAAGCCGGAGAGCACCAAGGTTTTCGTGGTCGACCAGGTCGATCCGCGCTCCGGCAGGTTCGACGAGCACAAGATCCTCTTGGGGTTCTCATCCCAGGCCTCCGCGCGCGCTGGCTACCTCGCCAACTACGAGCAGGGGTGGAAGGGCGCCGGCGCCATCACGCCCATGTCGATGGCCGACTTCAAGGCGTGGCTCAAGGACGGCGACACCACCCAGCCCCTGAATCCGAAGGTGGGGAAGCCCAAGACGGAGAAGCAGGCGAGGGCTGCGCGGAATGCTGCCGGGAAAGCGGCGCCGGCGCAGAAGGCAAATACGAAGACGGAAACCGAGATCCGCGCGGAGCGAGCGTCGGCCGTCGCCGGACAGCCTCACCCCCTACAAGGTAGGCTTGATGCCGCCACCAATCGCTTCAATGCTGCGGTGCGTGGGCGCAAGGCAGCGCTGGACGCCGGCGATGGCGCCGCCGCGCAGCGGGCGATCGAAGTGGCTGACAAGGCGCGCGCGGATCTGCAAGCCGTGCGCGGCGAGGCACTGCTCCACGATAGGCGCGCCATCGAGGAGGACGGCGAACGCCGCCGACATGAGGAGGCCGCAGCGCTGCGTGAGCAGCCGGTAGGCACGCGCCTGCGCCCGTCCGAGCACGCCGAGGGCAAGGGCCTGTTCTGGGAGAAGACCGGGGCCGACAAGTGGACCGGGCGCGGCGAATGGTTCCAGAACGGGAAGACCCGCACCAGCGCCGAGATGGCGAAGTATGGCGGACTGCTTCCTATGTCCGCCGCCCCGGCCGACGAAGCCAAGCCTGCATTGTCGCGCCCGAAGCCGAAAACCGAGAAGCAACTGCGCGAGGAGCGCGCCCAGGCCGCCGCTAAGCCACTCGATCATGGCGAGCTGAACATCCCGGGCCGCACGAAGAACATCAACGCGGAGTTGGATCGCTACAAGGCTGCACAGGCAGCTGAGGCCAAGGCGCAGGGCAAGCGCGATGCGGCGCAGCGCAAAGAGGACAAGGCAGCCGCGAAGGCCCTGTTCGCTGAGCATGGCGACGCTATGGCGGTGAAGTACGGAAAGAAGCTGGGCGAGAAGGAGGTACTGAAGACGCTTGACCAACTGGTCAAGTGGCAGCCACGCAAGTTCATCGCAATGGCTGAGCAGTTCCAGAAGGAGCAGGGTGCCGAGCAGCCGGCGCTCTTCTCGCGCGCGGGCGACGGGAAGGTAACGGCAGATGAGCTGCGCGCGCAGTTCGCCCCGATCGTCAGCAAGTGGAAGAACGGGCCAAAGGGAGGCGTGGACATCGTCCAGTCGATCGACGATCTGCCGACCAGCCTGGCCGACTACCTGCGCTCGAACAACGAGGATGGCCGCGTCGAAGGATTCTTCCTGCCGAAGTCCGACAAGGTCTACCTGATCGCCGACAACCTGGCGAGCGCCGGGCGCGCGCAAGAGGTGGTCTTTCACGAGGTCTACGGGCACAAGGGGCTGCGCTCCATCCTGCAAGGCGACGTCTACGCGGAGATGATGGAGCGGATCCGCCGGGCGAATCCGAAGGTCGCCAAGGCTGCTGACAAATGGTATGAGCAGTTCGGCCTCGATACGATCATGATGAATCGGGATGCCGGGCAGCCCAACGCGGAGGCCATGCGCAATGCCGGGCTTCTGGCGGTCGAGGAAGCTCTTGCCGACCTGGCCGGTACGGTGCCGATCGCCGGTCCTGTGCGTCGGCTGCTGGCGGAGATCCAGGCCGGCTTGCGACGCATCGGCCTGGATGCGGTCGCCGACTGGCTGGAGGGCCTCAGCCAGGCCGAGACGTTCCGTCTGCTGCGCCAGGCGCGCGACTCGGTCTTCGGTGTGACCAAGAAGGGCGAGACACACGTCAGCCGCGTGCAGGATGGCGCGCCGGCGGCGGCTTTCTCGCGCGTGCGCGACGGCGCTCAGATGAACCTCTTCCGCCTTTTCGAGGGCAAGCAGGAGGGATCCGTCGATACCTTCGGGAAGTGGGACCGAACCGTCGGCACCCAGTACAACAAGGCGCTGAAGGATCCGCACTTCGGCGAGGTGTTCGGCTATGCCATGGCGCTCCAGAATGAGGTCTCCATGGCCTCTGTGCGCCCGGCCGAGCTGGCGCCCGCTCTCATGCCCAAGGTGGACGCCTTCGGTACCGCGCTGCGCCAGACCATCCTGGGCCGCCGGCGAGACAAGGAGCTGGAGGGCGCGACGCGGGCGATTTTCGCCGGCACGGCGGCGGGGCGCACTGTCGCCGAGGGTAAGGTGTGGTCCGACGACCAGCTCCGTGCCGACTTCGGCCTGAGCGAGCGCGGCATCACCCTCTACCGGCAAGCGCGGGCGGCCATCGATGCGTCATTGGACGAGGTCGCGGCGTCAGAGGCCTATGCCATGTCGCAGGGCTTCGTGCCGCGCGGGCTGCGGAGGGAGATCATCGAGAATCCGGCCGGTGCTCGCGGCGTGCTGCTGGGCGCCCTGGGGCAGCAGATCAAGATGCTCGAGCGCGCCACCACTGCGGCGTCGCGCGGGAAGTCGGCCGAGGAGAAGGCTGCGGCGCTGCAGTCCGCCCTGGGCCCGTATCACGAGACCTACGATAAGGTCAGCGAGATCTTCGACAAGGCTGGCATGATGAAGGCTGCCGGCTACGCGCCGATGATGCGCTTCGGCAAGTACACGGTCTATGCCAACGAGGTTGGGCCGAACGGCGAAGTCCTCCGGGACGAGAATGACGAGCCGCTGACGCTGTACTTCGGCGTCTTCGAGACCGAGGCGGAGGCGATCCACGCTGCCGACCAGCTCCGCGCGCGCTACGCCGATCGCGGCGACGTGCGCGTGACGCGCGGCAAGAAGGACCAGAAGGGCCATGAGCTGTTCAGCGGGATCTCGCCGGAGACGATCTCCCTTTTCGGTGACGTCGTCGGCCACGACGAGGCGACCAAGAGGTTCTACCAGCATGCGCTGGCGGAGCGCTCCGCGCTCAAGCGCAGGCTGACCCGGCGCGCCATCGAGGGCTACAGCACCGATCTGCCGCGCGTGCTGGCGAACTTCATCACGTCGAACGGCCGGCACGCCGCACAGCGCTACTATGTGCGCGACCTGATGCGCTCAATCCGCCAGATCCCGAAGTCAAAGGGCGACGTCAAGGACGAGGCGATCAAGCTGCGCAACTTCATGATGGACGCGAACGACGCCGGCGCCGGCGCGAGTTCGCTGATGTTCGCCTACTTCCTGGGCGGTTCCGTGGCATCAGCGGTGGTCAACCTGACGCAGCCGTTCATGATGACCGCCCCCTACCTGTCGCAGTGGGGTGCGACGAAGACGGCAGCCGCGATGGCCAGGGCTCTGCCGTTTGCCCTGGGCAAGAAGCAGATCTCCGATCCGGAACTGCGCGCGGCCCTGAAGCGCGGCAGCCAGGAGGGCATCGTCGAGGGTCAGGAGATCTTCCACCTCTACTCGCAGGGGGCACAGACCGTCTCGGCCTCGATCGCCAAGAAGCTGGCGCAAATCCCGAAGGTCGGGGCGGGTCTCCAGTCGAGCACAGAGAGCGCCCGCGCGCGCATGGAGGGGTTCTTCACCCTGTGGGGCATGATGTTCGCCGCGGCCGAATCCTTCAACCGCAAGTTGACGTTCGTGGCCGCCTGGGATCTGGCGAAGTCGACTCGCCATGCCGATCCCTACGCCTTCGCCGTCCGCGCCGTCAACGAGACCCAGGGCATTTTCAACAAGGTGAACCGCCCGAACTGGGCGCGCGGTACGGTTGGTCGGTTGCTGATGACCTTCAAGCAGTACAGCATCATGTACGTGGAGCTGGTTCGCCGCATGTGGCGCGCCGGCCCGGAAGGCAAGAAGGCGGCGCTGATGATGATGGCCGTGCTGGTGCTGTCCGCCGGCGCCGAGGGCCTGCCGTTCTCGCAGGACATCACCGACCTGGTCGACACGATCGGCCAGGCCATGGGCTACGACACCAACCTGCTGCGCGACAAGCGGAAGTGGGCGCACGAGGTTCTTGGCAAGACGGCCGGAGACTTTGCGCTCTATGGCGTCTCGTCGATGCTGCCGCTGGATTTCTCAGGCCGCCTCGGGCTGGGGAACCTGATCCCAGGTACCGGCCTCTTGAAGCCTGCCGAGAGCGCGGATCGCACCCGCGAGGTGACCGACGTTGTCGGCCCGGCCGGCGCGCTGGTTTCTTCGGCGATGGACGCCTACGACGCCTGGCAGGCCAAGCAGCCCGGCCGCGCCGTCATGGCGCTGATGCCGAAGGCGGTCAACAATATGGCAGCCGGCCTGGAGATGGCGATGACGGACAAGGCAGTCGACTACAAGGGCCGCAAGGTCACCGATGTTGGCCTGGGTGATGCCATTGTGAAGTTCGCCGGCTTCACGCCGACAAAGGTCGCCGAGGACACCCGTCGCCGGATGCCGGCGCGCCAGGACATCGCACTGGTGAAGAAGATCCAGAGCAACATCATGGATCTGTGGTCGCGCGGCCTGGCCGAGGGCGACAAGGGCATGCAGGAGAGGGCGGTAGCCTGGCTGCAGGACTGGAACGAGAAGAACCCCGAGTCCCCGATCATCGTGACGAACCGGGCACTGGTCAACCAGGTGAAGCAGATGGCGACGCCGAGCGCTGATCGGATGCTGAAGGGGGCGCCGAAGGGGATGAGGAGCAGGCTAGCAGGGGAGCTTGCTACGCCAGAAGATGACTAGCTTATTGCTGCTGGTCCAGGCCTGAGATCGAGTCGAAATCTCGTAATGCGGATGGGTTCAGTTGCCACTAGCTGTCGCCCCTGCGACGGTGATTGATGTACTGGGGGCTCGGAGGGGCATCCCACTGGAATCCCCGGTCAGCCCCTTGCATAGGAGGGATGCGATGCGGGAATGGCACCCGTCAGGCGGTGGACTTGCGGAGAATGACGCGGGCGCTTATCCCGATGCCAATGACCAAGCCGGCCAGCACGAGCGGATCGGCGTGCCCGGGGAATCTGTCGCCGAGCACGAGGCTGATGATGAAACTGACGAGCAGGATCGCTGCCGCCTTCACGTAGGACATGTTTCTTCCTCAATTTATTGTCCGTGCATCTTGTGCGACACGGTTGATTTAGATTTCGAGGAATTGTGCCATTTTTCTCCCACTGTTTTTGCAAGTAAATGCAAGCGGAGACGGGGGAGAAAAATAGGGCATAGGCGCGGGGAGTACCTATGCCCTTGGGGAAGTCGCAACGGGGTCAAATTCGTTGCTGACGGGGATTATGCTGTAGTGCAAAAGAATGCTTTCCCCACTTAATGGGGTGTCCATACTAATGTGGGGATCAGAAATTTGAAGGCTGGTATAGGGCGGATCTAAGGGGTATGAAGAACAGCTTCCTTTGAGATGTGCAGGGGGGCGACTGTGCTGCTCAGCACCGGAATACGGTGGAGGAGCGGTCGAGCGCCGGTGGCTGAGGTACTGGGGGTGCGGCTGGGCGGCGGGTCGCACTGGCGGGGATCCGGCCGACGCGCAGGAAGCCCCGCTGCGCAGCATCGACGGATGCAGGAGACATCTGGGGGGTGGAAGTTGCCTTTCTCACCCATTAGTACAACGTCTAGCAAGGTCGATGGCGGCACGCGGAAGCATCTCGTCACCATGAAATTTATAATCCCCACGCAAGCAGGATTATAGTAAATAGTTGATTGCCTCTATAGGCGACTTAGAATAGGCAATGTGCGGTGCGCTATCGGCGCTTGTGGGTATCGTGCTGATTTTGCTCAACGCTAAGCGTAGATCGATTAAATGGATTTTTATGGTATCTCTCAAAAAACTGAGGCCCTCACGATGAATGCTGCTTCTGTTAGTGCAAACGACTATGGTGCAATTTGCGATGGAAATAGTCATCCGCTTTCCACGCTGTATGACTCCCTGGTTGCCGCACAATCAGATTTTCCTTCTGCAGTGGCACTCTCTGATGAGCTAGATTCTGTTGCGATACAGAAAATGTTTGATGCGGCGGTCGATGGGTCTAAGCTGCGCGTGATCGGATCTCCTGTGTCGAATAAAACCTTGTATCTTTCCAATAAGAATAGAGTAGAGGTGCAATTTGAGGGCGGGTATCTCCTCGTGCGAGCAGGGCCGCAGTATAGTTTAATTGTTCACGGAGCTACGGTAGATAGAACTTTGTCCGGATCGCCTTGGTCTAATCAGTTCCTCAGTCAAGCATACGAGACAGCCAGTTCCTGTGTTGGCGTGAAGGTAACCGGGCTAAAGGTGAGGAGTTTTGATGGGGTGCGCCGGCCGACTCAACTCATGTTCTATTTCGCTGATAAATGCGAAGTGAATGCGGATGTACAGAATAGTAATGGGAATGGCGTCGAGTTCCGCCATTGCGCATGGCCAAAGTACAGTCGTATTTCAATCGCGGATTTCTATGCGTATGGGCTATTTGTCTACCAATGTCATGGGATGAGGGGCGGGGATCTCATTGTATCCAACGGAGGCCGAGCCTTAGAAATCAAGCAGCGCCATAAGCTCTTTGCAAGTCTTAGTCACGTCTACGACTCGATCGAGATGGTCGATCTTGCAGGTGTGGATGATCCTGCTTGGATTACAGGCGGGCAGAGCTACAATGAACAAGTTCGCGCTGGCGCGTCTTTGGATATTGTTGAAAACCGCAATTTCCCCGGGCATGAAATATCTACGGACGTCATAATCCGAAGAATTGATGGTGTTGTCTCGGCTGCCGCCGCTGGTAACGTTGTTGCACCGTCTGTACAGGTAGGCTGTTTCGCGGATGGATGGCGTATCAGTGCTATCAACCTCGATGCTGGAGCTAAGAGCCCAGCCACGGTGCCTATTATCGTTGGAGCGCGCGGGGACATTAGCGCAGGCCTCTCTGGAGGTGCGACGTTTGGCCAAAATCACGAGCTAAGTGATGTTTTCTTGCGAGCGTATCAGGCGGTTGATGATACGCCTCTATTAATGTATGGAGTGGCATGTAGTGTTCGACGCCTTCGCGTAAGAAATTGCACGGTTTCGAAAATCGTTGCGCAACTTACACCCGCCTCATCGCTGCCTTTCGGAAGCATTTCGCAGTTTGAGTTCCGCGACTATGACATTGATGTCAAGCTAAAATTGGGGCCGGTCGCGACAAGGGGGATAATAATTCCGCCAGAGACACTGAATTTTCTGTCTGGCAGTGCGCAGGGGAAGTTGCGTGCTACTCCCGTCAACTATGGCTCTGAGACCATTTGCAATCCATGGTATGTGCAAGCTCCCACATGGAACGTGATTGGCCGCGATGAAGTCGAAGTGGCAATCGGAGGTGCTGAGGCTAGCAATCACACGACGACCTACGGCATCGTATCGACCGCCGTCGCGGGGCGGTTGAAATTCAAGGCAGCGGTTGCTGGACCGATTACGGTAACGGGAGTCTATTTGGCGAGTGCTACAAGCTCTAAGGCGCTGACGTTAGAGTCATGCGAGATTGGCATTGTGGGTAGTACGTCGGGTGCGAAGACAGCTCTAGCCACCGCTGGCGAGGTGAATATGTGTGGATCGCACACCTATCTCCCAATTCCTGGCTCTTGGAATACGACGCTTTCTGATACATCAGGGAAGAATGTTGGGCAAAATGCTCGCCGGGTGCTGTACGGGGCAACCATTCCTACGACTGGAGCTTTTGCAACCGACGACATTTTCTTTGTAACGGGTGCAGCATCGGGAACCCCATGGATGTACCGCAGAGCGACTACAGGTTCCAGTAATGTTGTCGGCACCGATTGGAAAGTCGCGTTGAGTGCCCCGTGACAGCTAACGTCATATGCGGTCGTCGTACAGCTAATACCTCCAGCATACCGTCGCTCCCCAGTCAACTATATGTACGAGGGTGCTGGGCGACGCTTTCTGACGTCGGGGTGGCGGAAAAAGAGGGCCATAGGCGGATGAGGCTGTTGCCCTCAGGCGCTCGTACCTTCTTTGACTGAATTCGGCGCCGGCGCGGCATCCATCAGTTCAGCAGCTCGCAACGTGAGGAATGACCGCGCCACCTCCGGATCCCGACACATCAGCCAGTCATCCCACTGTCCGCGCGGCACGATCACGATGCCGCGCTTTTCCTTCTCCGGCGCGTGCATGCACTTCATCACCGCATGGTGGTCGGCATTGACCGTCAGCATGGTGAACGTTAAGGCCCCATCCGGCCAATCCCTCCAAAGTCCGGCCACGCCGAATGCGGGCTCGTCCTTCATCCAAATCCGGTACCGCACCGACTTGGGCCCGTGCTCGTAGTTCGGTTCGTAGAAGGCGGTCATCGGCACCAAGCAGACCTGGCCTTTCTTCCAGGGGCCTGAGAAAGACGCCCTCGAGCCGACCGTCTCGGCCCGGGCGTTCATGGTGTCGTAATCCTTGAGCTTCGGCGGCGCGCCGGTGCGCTCTTCCTGCTCGGCATTGCGCCGCTTGATCTCGGCTCGGGGGATCATGCCGAAGCCGGACAGCACGCAGTCGCGGCGGCCGGCCTGGTCAGCGCGCACGATCGGCGCCAGGTAGTCGCGGTAGGTTTCCGGCTTCCAGACCGACGCCGGCGGCTCGACGCCGAAGACGTCGCGCAGCAGCTGGGCCTGCACTGGGGCGCAGTTCGTGCACATCAGGGTCTCCCGATAGGACTACTCTGGTCGCATCTTCCGGTACGGTAGCACGCGCCGCGCCTTTTCCAGCACGCGCCGGTGCTTGTCCTGGGCCTCTTCCCAGGTGGGCGAGCAGAAAATCCTCAGGTCGGTGCCTTGCTGAATGCAGGTCCAGAACTGTGGTGGCCCGGGTTGCATGGGCGACGGATTCCCCGGGAAGTAGGTGCATACCGTGACGTTGTGCTCGGGGATCTTGTCTTCCAGCCGGAAGGCCTTCCCTGGGCCGCTGACCCATTTGATGTGCACGGTGAGATCTTCGACGCGCACGGGCCGGCCAGCCTCATCCAGCACGTAATAGCGGTAGCCGTCGGAGTCGCTTGGCGGGGGAGGCGCGGATGGCTCAGACATGGGACGGCGATTCGAATACTGTATGGATATACAGTATAGCGGCGGTACCTCACTGGCGCCTGCTTTCTGGGGCGCCAAGGGGGGCGCATGGTGCCCCGTGTTGATTGGCGGTATCCTACTGCGCGTGGGGAAGTGGTTTCGGGTGCCGATTCTCGACTCCCTTGCCGGAATGACGCACATACGCCCCACAAGCCAACTAAGATACTGATTTTTAAGGAAGATTGGTGCCCCTCCCTCGCACCAACTGCCTTATAAGGCTCTTCTCGTCTCCCCCCAATAAATTTCCGCAATCTCCTGCGCAGCGAGACCACCGGGGCGGGCATACCCTTCCAGCACCTAGCAAATGGGTACTTTTACGCGCAATAATCGAAGCGCTTGTCCCGGGGATTTTCCTGAGAACGCCCACCGCAGCCGATGCTGTGATGGCCGCGCACCTGTCGACACCAAGGCACTACGTCATTGAAGTCTTGTTTGCTGATGTCTGGCAATGATGATTGCCGCAGTCTTCGTGAATAACGACGCGAGTTCGAGGTCGATCGGCGTCGGCTCGCGGGGCTCCGCAAAGTACATGGCGAGCGAGCCGAGTGGGGTCCCACCGGTTTCCATAACGGGGAAAGACCAGCAGCCTCGATACCCGAATCTCTTTGCCAGCCAGATCCATGGTTTCCAGCGTGGCTCGATCATGATGTCTCGTGTAATCACCGGCTTCCCCGTCGCAACTGCCAGCCCGCATGCGAGCGATTCCTCGGCAATCAGGAATCCATTCACGCACTTCGCGTATTCGTCGGGCATGCCAACCACATGTCTCAAGCCATCTCCCTGTGCGATGTAAAAGGCGCATCGCCGATCATCTTCGGTTCCATCTGCCAGCGCGCTGATTAGCAGTCCAAGGGAATGCTCGATTGGCGCATTGGTCATCGCGAGCTCGAAAGCTGACATCTGTGCATTGAGCCATATCTCGCGTTGTCGCAACTTGAGTTCGATGATCGTTCGATCTGTGACGTCGGAGAATGTCACGGCGACACCAGTAATTCTTCCTGGGACGGATTGGTAGGGGTGAATTCGTCTGGAGAAATATTTTTTCGGGTCGCGGCTTGCAACAACGATTTCTCGCGACTCCGTGGCATGGAGCACGTCTTGGATGTCGGGGTAGAAGGCCGGATCGTCAAATATTGACACGAGATCGGAGATTTTTCGACCGATATCTGCGTGTGCCAATTTAAAAACGGATTGCATGGCGGGTGTGAACCAGCGTATCCTCAGGTCACCGTCCAGGAAAAGAGTCATGACTTCCCCGGAAAAAAGCACGCGGTTCTGCATGTTTAACTGGTCGATTTTTTCGCGCAACTGGTAGTTCGACTCGTTGAGCTCCTCGTTGCTGGCGTTGAGTTGTGAATTGGATGCTCTCAACTCTTCGTTTAATGCTTGCAATTCCTCCCGGGATGCCTCCAATTCCTCGCGGGTTATCCGTGCGTCATCATCGCGCCACCGCTCGGAAGCCTCAGGGTAGTATTGCCCATCGGGCTCGCCGGAGGGCGCGTCAGGTGCTTGCGGCTTGTCGAGAATTCCTTCCTCGGGAAGGAATGTAATGAACATCCTATTCCACGCTCCAGCTGGATTTTGCAGTGGCGTCAAGCGCACACCAACTGAGGCTGGATCTTGTGGTCGGCGGTCAAGGTCGATCAGGTTCATGGGCTCATGATCAGAGAAAGCCTGCTGCACCGCGATTTTTAATCTCAGGCTTGAGTTCCTGGAGACAAGTTGGAAGATATTGTGCGTGGGCTCACCGGCAGGAAGGCTCAGGATGCCAGCTGTATTCCCGTAGAGCCTCAGAATGGATCCTGCTTCATCGATTAGTGCTGACGGGAGGCCAGCTTGCTCTAGTGCAATCCGTTGTTCGCCTGCGGCAAGGTTTGCAGTGGTCGGGGTCGGTCTGGTGGGAAGTCTTGCTATACTCGTTCCGAAATGCAATGAGGTTTTGCGGAAGATATTCCATTTGGGGGAGATGACCTCGAATCCTAGATTATTCAGGTGATATGATTCACCTTTTCCAAGAAAGAGATAGCCGCCGATCCTGAGGGAAGAAAACAGGGCGGCAAGCACATGGTCAACCTTTTCCCGCTCCAAATAGATCAATAGGTTCCGGCATGTCACGAAATCGACGCCACCAAAAGGCGGATCCAGGATGAGGTTGTGCGGAGCAAAAACCATTCGCTCACGTAATGGTCGCTTGATGCGGAACTGTTGGTCCACCGCGTAGAAATAGGCGGCGCGACGCGCAAGGGACACGCCGGCAAGGGAACTCTCGTGAAACAGCCCGCGACCGGCGCGTGCCAGAATCTCCGGTGCGACGTCCGTGGCAAACACCGTATAGTCTGCCTGGCCATTGCTCTCCTGCGACACCTCATCGAGAAGCATCGCAATGGAGTAGGCCTCTTCACCTGTCGAGCACGCAGCGCTCCATGCGCGTATCGGCTGGAATTTCTTAGCGGCATGGAAGAGATCCGGAAGGACATCTCTTTTTAGTACTATCCATGCATCATGATCGCGGAAAAATTCGGTCACATGAATCGGAAGCGATCGGCTGAGCGTTTCAAGCTCGATCGGATCATCTTCGATGAGAGATGAATAATCTGCGAAAGTCCATACCCGCCGGGCATCCATGCGCTGTTGGATGCGCCAGAACAAAGGTGAAGGTTTGTAGCCGCTGAGGTCGAAACCAGATTGTCTCCGGATTGAGCAGATGATTCGGTCCAGGGTTTTACTGACGTCGTTCGGCCAGTCGATCGATGTGGACGGTCGCTTGTATTCCGGCTCGATGCACATCAATATCTGCTGTGCGATGGCGCTGACCGGGAGAATGTGGTCGTGGATACCCCGCTGTATGACGGCGTTTGGCATGCTATCGTGCAGGGCTGTAAGCGGGTCTTGGACAATCACGACCCCATCAGCTTGCCGAATGCGCACGGCTCCCGCCGTTCCGTCCATGCCGGTGCCAGAAAGAATCACGGCGATCGGGAATGGCCCGGGGCATCGCGCCACGCTTTCGAGAAAGGCGTCGATGGAATCGATGCCTGGTCGGCGGCCGCCCCCATCGGCAGCTCTTGTTCGAAAGACTCCGTGCTCCAACGTCAGAATGTGTTCTGGCGACGGAATGTAGATGCAATTGATGTCTGGCCGGGATCCATCGGTAGCGATACGGACCGGTATTGCTGTCCAGCGGGAGATCAGCGTGGGCAGCATGCTGGAATTCGCCGGGGGTAGATGCTGCAGCACGACGATTGCAAAGGGGATATCGAGCGGTAGCGTTTCGCACAATTTCTGCAGAGCCGTGATACCTCCGGCAGATGCCCCTATTGCTACAATTCTCGGCGCGATAGCGGCCGTCGGACGGCTCGTCGGCAAGTCAGTCATGATGGCCCCCAACATGGGTGCGGATCGGGCGCCGGCAGAATATGTGCGGAAGTCTGCACGACTCGGGCGGCTATATCCTTCTCGATCGTCTAGGCAGAGGATTGCCAAGACGGCCTGCATGAGTTTGGCGAGCCGCTTCGCTGTTTAGTTCCATATCTGCCGCCCTCAGGTTCTGGGGCGAAGATGGAATGGCGATTGGGGGGCGGAAGGTCGCTTCCCGTCGTGCAGCGAAATCTCCGGGAAGCGTAGGCTCCACAAAAAATCAGCGTACCAATTCGATACGCTTCTCTTCAAGGGGAGGGGGGAATTGGCTATGGGGATGCCACGGAGATGGATTGTGCCGAGGCGGTGAGATCAGGCGAGATCGTCGTGGCCTGCCCGATCTCGACCGGGATCGTCTATATGAGTGAGGTGCGTGGATTTCCGCTCAGCGCGGCGGCTCTCCCGCGGCTTCGAGCAGCCCTGCCAGCGATAGCGTCAGGTATTGCTCGTATTCCGGATTCGGCTGCTCGGCGCGCGTGTCGAGCAGGTCCGTGGCGTTCTGCCTGGCCCTGGCAGCGAGTTGATCGCGGTGCTCATGAGTTTCGAACAGGTCGTGAATCGATAGCTCGGCCAGATCGGACCGTGCCAGAAGCAGATTGAACGCCGTGCGCCAGGCTTTGTTCTGCTGCTCCAGTTCGTTGACCCTGTCGAGCAGGTGCTCGAGGGTTTCCCGCAGGACTTGAAGTTGTGAGTTGTCCATGAATTCCCCGGTGATCGGCTCTTGTGAAGTTGAGAGTTCTCGATTGTTTCACAGGAGAGGGGAGGTACCACATAGGTGCTGCGCGGGGTGCTGCCGATTGCGAGGCTGCCGGTCGAGGCGGAAGAGTGCGTTGGGAGGCCCAAGCATCGAGGGGATCACCGCGCTTATGGCTGTGCCCGGCTGGCACGTCAACCCCTGTCCGGTGTGACAACTGATGGACGTCGAGTTGGCCGCGCTGCAGGTATTCTGGAGGATCCCCCCTGCGTGGTGACGTCTCGGGTATGGGAAAAAAGAGGGCTGGCCGGCTGTCGGGCGACCAGCCCCGCGCAAGAGCGCAAGCGTTGACGAGTGCAGTCTAGCGGCGCCTGCGCGGAAAGTTGTGGCGAAAGTGTGTCGTGGTGCCCCCCCTGTCGATCGAGCCGGTCCTGGGGCAGCCGTGGCGAGTGACGGCAGACAGAATGAAGGCAAAAGGACGCCGGCCATGGAGGGAGGCTGGCTGGCGGGGAATTCCGTATTCGAAGCACGCGGCGGAACGCTGCCCTTGCAGGATAGGGCCGGCCGTGTCCTCATTCCTCGCCGGATTGTGCTCAAGCTGTTTCGGCGTTGTGTAACGTCGTGTTGTGGAAAGGGGGCGATCGCATGATTGGCGGATGGCCCCTGCGCAAGGTGCGCGATCGGCAAGTCGGGGCGAAGGCACGACCGTACGTGGCGGGATGGCTGTTCTTTGTTCCCCCCTCTGCATGCGAGAGCGAACGCCACCTAGTGCTTCTTGTTGCGCTGGGGATGACGATTGCCGGATTGGTTCGCATGATGCGATCCCGATCGGTCTTCCGCGCGTGCTTTGCCTTTGTCACGATCCAGGGATTCCTGACCGTTCGTATTGCGCTGGCCCGTGTTGCTCATGTGGCTACTGGATTGTCCACCTGGCTCCCCGCCCATTCTTTCGCCACTACCCATGCCGCCGCCCATGCCTCCGCCGCGTGCATGCGCGGTCAGGGCGAGACAGGTCATCAAGGCTGCGGCCACTATGCCGATTGTCAATCTATTGTTCATGCGAGTCTCCTTTCCTGGATTCCTGCACCTGGGACCGATTCGGTACGCGAGAAAACTGTCTCCTTTCTTGCGGGCTTGTCCGGTTGGAAACCCATACCGGGACCTGGAGCGGAGGTGATCTCGGCATAGCGTGGCGAGATTTTTTCGCTAAGCCTATAAACGGGGCGTCCCTCCAACTCGCTGACCGTTGGCGTGGGTTATTGCTGCGCCAACTTCGTTATCTGCAGCATTCGCGCTGCTGCTGGACGGGCGGGCATTTCACCGTCCCGAATGAGCAGAAGACGCAGCAGTCCCCTCGCTCTGGCTGTAGCACGACGCCACAGCCCTGGCACTGGTAGAAGAACTGGCAGGCGTCCGTCGGCATGGTCTCGCGCCGGGAAAAGCCGCAGTGCGGGCAGGTCAGTAGCGACTCGAGAATGACGTGGCTCATGGCTGTCTCGCTTCACTCGCGCCTGACTTCGCGGGCCGCCAGGGCGAATCCGGCTGCCACGCCGACCATCACCAGGATCGGGCTCAGGTGGGGCCACTGCCGGGAGAGCAGTCCGGCCAGCAGGATGCAGACGAGCAGGATGGCAATTGCCTTGACGTAACGCATGATTTTCCCTGAGTTGTTTCGCGGTATCGTACTGTATGCCGGCGCTTGAACGATGCCGCGCTTGAACGATGCTGAACAGGGCGGGTGCCTCTCGGTATGCAAGAGCACTGTCTGTGCGATGCGTCAGGATCGATGCTTCAGATCGATGCGGAGCACCGCTGGCGTCGCGTTCACCATTCATTACAGATTCTCGGAACCGGTCCGGATATGCTTGGCCGCACAAAATCCCCACGACAGGAGAGATCGATGCGCAAGGGACTGGCTTTGCTGATCACCTGCAGCGCGCTGCTTGGCGGCTGCGTTGTTGCACCCTACGACGACGGCTACCGCGGTGGCGGCCCTGGCCCGGGGTGCCCGCCCGGCCAGGCGAAGAAGGGCAATTGCCGGGTCGACCCGTACGGCAATGAGTCGTTCTGCCCGCCGGGCCAGGCCAAGAAGGGGAACTGCTGACCGGCCGGCATCGGTCGCGCTCGTCCGCCGCCATTGACGCGCGGTGGGGCGTTGACGGACAACCCGCTTGGTCGGAAGCGGTCGGAAACGATTGCTTACAGCTAGCCGGCAACTCCGTGCATAGGCTAGAAAAAGATCATGGCGAAGAGGGAGGGATCCATGCGGTTCATTCTTGTGTTGCTGGCTGCCTCCACGGTGCTGATGAGCGGCTGCGTCGTTGCGCCATATGGTGACGAACATGGTGGCGATCCCGCCTACCGCGAGCGGGATCGCGATCGAGGTGATCGAGGTGATCGAGGTGAGCATCGCGGGTACGGCGACGATCACGATCGTGATCGCGACGACCAGCATCAGCGCGATCGCTACTGAGCTGACCTTGCGCATCATCCACTTGGCGCGTGCCACCTCGATGGGCGCGTCGGGCAAGGCAGGCGCGCCCTTGAAAGGTCGGTTCGAGGTGTGTCTTCATGCTTCCGTGGCTCCCGAGCGGCGAAAAGCCGCCCGGCGGTCACGGCAGTACAGTGGCTCTCATTCGATACCCCATCGCAGCGGGCGGACGGAAGCCCGTCTTGCAGGTGTGCTTCCCTTGTGCTTCCCTTGTGCTTCAGTTCTTCGGCCGCCGAAGCTGAGCGAGGCCGCAGGCCGGAGGAGGACTGGAACTGCCCTGAGCTTCGGGGGCGTATGCGCTGGCGTGGCGACGGGGCGTGGATCGCAAGGCACCTGATTCCATGCCGACGTGGGGCAGGGTGGAATCCGGCTTCGTGCTAGCATGCATCGCTCACCCAACCGGAGACGCCTATGTCGGCCGTATTCGACATCCACACCGCCAGCTTGTCCGAAGACGGCGAGCAGGTCATTTTTGCTATCCGCGCAGGCGCTGCTGCCGGACGAGGCTTCGTCTCGCGTTCGGCCCTGGACGCCCTGACGCAGGGACAGATCGGCCGGCCGATCGACGTTTTCCACGCCCATCGCGACCGCATCCTGGAGGCCGCCAGGCAGAAGTGGGCGGCGGATGCGTCCGGCGATGTGGCGCTCAATAGCTGGGACTTCTGAGTTTTCCTTCTGGCGGTTCCGCACAAGCTTCCCCATAAGCTCGCCTGAGCTTCCTCATGAGCTTCCCCCCGATGGACCTGCGCACGCCGCTGACCAGGCAGCAGTACCTGGACGAGCTGAACGCCCGCCTGCGGGAGTGTCCCGACCTGGCCTCGGTGGTGGTCTTTGCCTTCGACCCGCCCGGTGCCGGGGCCGCGACCGCGACCGGTGTCCGCGCTGACGGTGCGGTCGATGAAGACCTGCTGTGCGTGATGACGGGGATCGTCGAGACGGCTGCGGATGCCTATCACGTCGTGACGGACCCGCCGGCGGCAGCGACTGAGGATTGAGGTGGGCGACGCAGGGTCGCCAGGCCAAGCCAAAGCTGCTGGCTGCGCGCCACAGGATGGCGGGCCGTCCGGCAATGGCCCGCCACCGTATCAGGTGCGCTTTGTCGCCTAGGAGGCGCTCGGCACCAGTGCCACGCCGCGCAGGACCTGGCCGTACGGCGCGGTTTGCATCACGCTGAAGCCGCTTCCGCTCGCCGTCACGGTCGAACCGTTGACGGATACCGTGATCTTGACGAGTTGGTTCGAGTCGGCGCCCGCGTCGAACTTTGAGCCCAGGCTGTTGCCGATCGTGGAGGTCGTCGCGTACAGGGTGAAGGAGCCGTCGCTGTTGACCTGGCCGGTCAGGTTGCGCAGCCCGTCCGGCGTGGTGGTGTAGCTGGCGCCGGCGGTGCCATACGTGCCCTTGGCATCGGTGACGGTGTAGGCGGTGCCGAGATTCAGGCCGGCCGTCAGGTGGGCGATCGGCGTCCAGATGCCGCTCTGCTTCTGGTAGACCCAGAGGCCGCCGCTGCCGATCTGCTGGTCGCCGACGACGGCATCACCCTCATCCGCAACGAACATCAGTGACGTGTTGCTCGACGGCATCCACATGCCGAACGGATACATCGTGCCGGTGACCTGGCTCGCCGAGGTGATGCTGGCCGGCAGGTTCGTCGCCAGGGTGGTGGGGAAGCCTGGCAGGATGCTGATGGCCGCGTTCTGCGGCAGCTTGCCGCCGTTGGCGAGCACGCCTGCCGCGCCGACCTGGTAGACCGTGTTCACGCCATTACCGCCGCTGCCCTTGGACACGTACATGGTGCCGTCCGGGCCGACATAGAGGCCGCGCAGATTGACATCCTTGCCGGTCTTGTCGGCTGCGGTGGCCGGCGTGGTCGGCAGGCTGGCGATGGTGAAGCCGAACTGGTCGCCGGTCGGACTGCCGCCGGCGATGGTGCCGAGGCTTGCCAGCGAGCAAGCGGTACCGGCCGGCGCGGCCGTGTAGGTGCCGGTGCCCGATCCGGACTGGAAGGTGCCGATCACTTGCGTGAAGGCGCACGTGCTGCCGGCCGCAATGCTCTGTACACCGGTACTCATGCTCAGCATGTCGAGCTGTGCGGTGGTCGGCTTGGGATTCTTGCCCGAGTTGCCGGCGTTGCCCACCATGTAGTACATGCCACCGGCGAGGACCGCCGCACGCCCGTTGTTACCGCTATAGGCGTTGGTATGGGTGAAGGCGAGCTTGCCGGTGGAGAAGTCGAGCTGGGCCACGGTGCGGTAGGTGGCGGTGGCGACGTCCGTATTGGTGGTGTCCACCACGCCCGGCGTGTTCGAGTTCGAGATATCGAGCTGGTTCGGCGCGGCGTTATAGCCCATGAACGTGATCGACTTCTTGTCGAGCGAGACGGTCAGCCCGAGTTCCGATTTCGAAGCGAAGCTGGTGGAGAAAGCCTCGGGCGCGGCCAGGGTTGCAGCGGCTGCCGTGATGTCGGTCGTCTGGGACGGAGCGAATGCTCCCGGCGTCCACTGGTCCAGGTAAGCCTTGGAGGTGACGCCGAAGTTCCCATCGTTGGCGTCGTTGGTGAAGACGTTGGGGAAGGTGCCCGGGGAGACCGCGCTGACGGGCGCGGTATTGGTGGTGGTCGGCGTGGCGTTGTAGGGGAGTTGGCCACTGACGACGAAGGCCGGGTCATAGGCCGAACGCGAAACCAGCAGGTTGCCTGTGGCGTAGGCGTTGCCCGTGGCCGACGAGTTGCCGTTGCCCGGGCTGGAGGTGGAGGGCGAGGTCGTATTCGAGGCGTTATCACCGCCGCCGCATGCGGCCAGCACGCTTGCCGCGGCAATTGCCGTCAGGCCGAGCAGAATGCGACGGGTCGGATAGGAAGACAGTTTCTTTTTCATTTTGTGGGGTTGTTGGGGTTCCGGTTTTTATTGCTGAAACCGCAGCGTGATCGGCTGCGTTGCCTTCTTGTGAGGCGTTGGCAGTTTGTTTTTGTTGTGTGACAAAAATGTTTAATATGCTAAAAATGTCAAAATGCATGATTATTCAGATAATATGAATATACGTCTTATGGATGAGACTTTAATGCCGTAATTCGCTGTCGGCACGTCGGGCGGGCGGGTGTGCTTGCGATTGCGCCATTGAGCCATTGAGCCATTGAGCCATTGCACGACTACGTGCGTGTAGATTGGCGAGGCGTTATCGCGGCTGCCGAGGCGTTGCGCCCTGGGCGGGGTCTGGACGCATGCGGACGCTACCGGCCGTGGGATGCATGGTCCGGCATTGTGCTGAAATGGTGGCTTTTCGCCGGGGAGAGGTTTTGGCGGGATGGCGCGGCGCGGAGAGGCGGCGCCAGGCGCGGGCAGGCCTGTGCTGCGTCAGGCTGGGCGTGCGCGGGCGGTGCGGAAAAGCGGGGAGGCCCCGACAGGCGAAGGATCGCCCGGTCGGGGCAGGCCGGCCATCAAGGATCGATGGTCCTGTCCGGGCTTTGGAAAATGAGGCGTCCGGCGAGTCCGAGGCCAAGGGTGATGCCGGCCAGGCCCATGCCGTCGGCATATTGGGGGAACCGCTGCGCCATCAGCATGGCGAGCGTCAGGCAGCCAGACAGGGTGGCAAGAGCCTTGAGGTGCGGCATGCAGTTTCCTCGAGGAGCACGATCATGATACGGATCCTACGCCCGAGGTGCGGTCGCCGAGCCGGGGAAATGAAGGGGAAATCGGCCTCTGTTTCTCTGACTGGAGGGCGGTGATACCGATGCGGCCGGTGGGCGGCGCCAGCGCGAGGGAGGAAGACGCCGGACAACGGAATGGCTCGGTTGCCCGGCGTACAAGGATTGCGCATAGCGGCCTGCGCATGCCAAGTAGAGCACAGTCATGTCGGATCGTGGAGGCGCGGCGAGCTGTGTATCGATTCTCCAACGCCTTTTCCGTATTACCTCGAATGTGGGGTTGGGAGGAAAAGGGGGCTGGCTGGCATGGTTGCCGGCCAGCCTTGCGCAATAGGCGCGCTTGGGAGTGCAGCAACGCTGCTTTAGATAATTTGAACACAGATATAAGTAAAACTTAATGAAATATTTTTGACACTTTACTTTCGCAATTCTTTCGTGGTTGACGCATCGTCTTCGCCATGGGCTCGGGAGGTGAATTCGCGCTGGCGCCCAAGGCGGCAGGCAGTACGCAGGGGAATGTGGCGTCGTGGCGCGCCGGGGTGGCAGGCAGGCCGGCTGCCCGGCTTAGCGTTTGCGAGTGAGGGCAATGAACGTCGAGCTGATTCTCGGCGAGCCGCGAAACGTGCGGAAAGGACGGGCAGGGAGGTCGCGGAAACGGGTCGCGAGGCGCGCCGGGCAGGTGGGCCGGCTCAGCGCAGGAGCCGGCGCTCAGCGCCCGGATAGGCCGGGAGCCCGGCCAGGGAAGGGGAAATCAGCTGGCTTTGCGGGTGCCGCGGAAGACCGCGCGGCCCGCGAGCGCGAGACCGGACGCAAGGCCCGCCAGGGCGAGGGCATCGTCATACTGGGGATAGCGGTCGGCCAGGACCAGGCTGACCACTACGCAGGCGAGCAGGCAGGCTGCCGCTTTGATGTAGGGCATGGACTTTCCCGAATTCGTTTTAGTGAATCGTACATGCCGTGCGGCGTCGGCATATTGGAAAAGTATGGCTGTTTTCGGCGTCTGCTTCTGCAAACAAAGGTGGCGGATCTGGTCCGCACGCGGTCGGCCGGGGGTATGGCACCGCTGGGGCACCGCCCGCTGTTGCCATGGCTCGGGCCCGATGCCGGTCAGCGCTCCTGCATGCGGCAGAAGCAGTAGGTGAACTGCTGGGGGGCGCCCCAGGGGGTGGTATGGATCTCGGTGGTGCTGTCCATCAACTGGAATGGCGCACCGAAGGTTCCATGCAACTGCTCCGGCGCATACCTCGCAACGTCCAGGCCGCTGCACTGGAGCGGACCGTCCGGCCCGAACGTGGCGACGATCGCATGGCCGCCGACGCGCAGGGCCTTGAGCACCTGCTGGACGTAGCGCCGGCGCTGCAAGTCGGTGGTCAGGAAGTGGAAGACGGCGCGGTCATGCCAGACATCGAGCGAATCCGGGGCGAAGTCGGATTCGAGCACATCCGCAGCGAGCCATTGCACCGCTGCGGCCGCCGTGCCGAGGCGTAGCCGGGTTGCCGCGAGTGCCGTTTCCGACAGGTCGAGCACGGCGAGATTCTCATATCCCGCGGCGAGCAGGTCGTCGACCAGCGTGGCCTCGCCGCCGCCGATATCGATGATGCGGCTGTGGCGGTCGGGCGCGGCGCGCTGGATGTAGCGCAGGGAGGTCTGCAGATGCGGCGCATACCAACTGACCGCGTCGGCGCTCTTGCTGCCATAGACCGCTTCCCAGTGCTTCTTGCTGTTCATGTCGTCCATGCCGCCCATGCCGGTTGCTTGTGAGTTCATCGCGGCCATCCGTGGACTGGCAGCGTGGCCTGGCCTGCGTACGGTGCCGGCGGCAGCCGGCGGATTCTCGCCTCAGCCCACCGCCGCCGGGGCGATGCCGGCCAGCGCGCACAGCAGGACCACCACCAGGGGCGGTGCCTTCCAGCGGGTGAGCAGCACAAAGGCTATCGCGGCGGCGGCAAAATCTAGTTGAGTATGCACCGCACTGGTCCACACCGGGGAATAGAGTGCGCTGGCCAGCAGACCGACCACGGCGGCATTGACGCCACGCATCATGGCCGCGGCCACCGGTCGGGCACGCAGCGTGTGCCAGAAGGGCAAGGCCGCCAGCACGAGCAGCAGGCCGGGCAGGAAGATGCCGGCCGTTGCGAGCGCGGCACCGGCCAGGTGGTGCGGCGGTTCGGCCATCATCCAGCCCAGGTAGGCGGCAAAGGTGAACAGGGGACCGGGCACCGCCTGCGCCGCGCCGTAGCCGGCCAGGAAATCGCTTGACGACACCCAGCCCGTGGCCACGGTTTCGTTCTGCAGCAGCGGCAGTACGACGTGGCCACCGCCGAATACCAATGCGCCCGAGCGGTAGAACGCGTCGAAGACTTCGGCCGCGCGGCCGAACTGCTGGCCGAGCAGCGGCGCGGTGCCCAGCATCAGTAGTGCGCAGAACAGTGCCAGCGCCAGGATTCCGGTCCGGCGCGAGAGCGGGCCGCCTGGCGCGGGTGATGCAGGCGCACCCATGCCGGCGCCATCGGTACGCCGGCACAGCAGCAGTCCCAGCACGGCCCCGGCACCGATGGCGATGACCTGCGCGTAGACCGTTGTCAGCACGCTGAGGAGCAGGATGGCGCTGAGCGCGATGGCCGCCCGACGGTGATCGGGGCACAGTTTGCGCGCCATGTCCCAGACGGCTTGCGCAACGACGGCCACCGCGGCCAGCTTGAGGCCGTGGATCAGGCCTTGGCCGAGCGCTCCGCCGAGTCCCGGCGCGATGGCGGCGAAAGCAAGCAGGAGCAGGATGGAAGGCACCGTGAAGCCGCACCAGGCGGCCAGCCCTCCGAGCCAGCCGGCGCGCAGCATGCCGATCGAGAAGCCGACCTGGCTGCTGGCTGGCCCGGGCAGGAATTGGCACAGTCCGACCAGGTCGGTGAACGCCTCGTCGCTCAGCCACTGGCGTCGCTCGACGAATTCGCGGCGGAAGTAGCCGAGGTGGGCGACCGGCCCGCCGAAGGAAGTCAGGCCCAGTTTGAGAAACACGGCCAGGATTTCGCCGGCGGTGCCATGCGGTCGGGTGGTGGGCGCTGCGCTGGCTGGCGGCAACATATCAGGGTGCGAGTCCGGCTGGTGGGGGCGGGCTGTTCGGCGAACGGCCCGGCGCCGATTCTATCCGGTTTCCATGCCGTGGCGCATGGAGCGCATGATCCCCGCGCGAGGCGCAAGCCCCGGGCGGGTCTGCCGCCGCTCGGATCGGGTGGCCTGCTCGGGCAGGGTGGCGGGCAGTTATCGGCGGCGTATGATCCCGACATGGTCGTCCGCGCGGCTGCCGCAGATGACGGTTTCCTGCCGCGGCCGGGCAATCCGCGCTCCGATATGCCTACAGGCGGCCTGCAGGCCGATCGGTTGCCGTGTCTGTCCGCCGGGTATGAGGGTGAGAGAGGTTGCGATGCTGCTGTTGACACTTGAGGAAACACTGTCGACCCGGACAGAACCCAATGCGAACAGCTTCGTCAGTTCGCGCGCACGGCTGGCGGCATATGCCACCTTGCTGCCCCTCAACGACGCCCTGCATCAGTTGAAGTCCTATGCGGATGTGTACCGGCAGAAGTACACGATGACAGTCTTGTCCTTCCGGCTGGTCAGCGTGGCGTCGATCGGTGATGATTCCGATGCGTCGATGCTGCTCGATCTCGGCGTGGAAATGATCACGCGGCAGTTCGCCTCGCGGCTGGCGGATGCCTGAGCAGCCCTGAAGGGGCGGCCCGCGCTGCAGGGCGCGCTATGGGCCCGTGATGGAGGCCCCTTCTCCTGCGGCGCCTGTGCGGCGCTGTCCCCAAGGCAGCGTATCCGATGAGGTTTCGTGCTACGCGAAATCGCCCAGGTGGTCCGGTTCGTCCGGCATGGTCCAGCGTTCCGGCTGCGACCGGTGGGCCGGCGGTTGCGCGACGGTGGTTCCCGTCGGGCTTGGATTCAGTTGCGTGGCCAGTTCCGCAGGCGGCACATCGACGGCCGCGACTTCGCCGTCCTCTGACCAGAATTTCAAGGTGACGCTCATAGAGGCCTCCGTAGCGTGACACATTCGCGCCGGCGATTCTCCGGCGCGAATTCTACGTTAGGGCGGGCGCATTGCCTCTTGCCATCGTCTATGGCGAAGGGCGTCGGGCGTGCCGGGCGTAAGAGACCCGTGCCTTGAGCCCATGTCAATGCATGGTGAGGCGGGGCATCAGGGTCTGGTACCGACGATCGCTGCGGCGCGGGTGCGTTCGTTGTTCACCGTAACCACATAGAGGCGCTTGCTGGAAGCATCGAAATAGGCGGCTCCCTTCGTGGTCTGCGTGGGGTAGGCGCAATTGGCGTCGAACACGATGGTTGCATCGTAGGCGTTGCCCCGATCGCGTGGTGCCAACGTACCGGAGATGCCGCAGCTATTGCTGGTGCTGGTGCTGATACTGGCGCTCGAGCCGACCAGGGAGCCATCGCTGCCCACGGCGAGCGTCGCCGTGCCGACGGTGCCGAGCACGCCGATCTGGACCGAATACTGGCCGGCGAGAGCGGAGAGTGCCGGCTTCGCCTCGTACATGGAACTGTAGACCGTTGTCAGCGTCTCCGTGGGGCCGCCCGCCGCGACGTAGGTGACCATGCCGGCGAGCGTCTTCTGCTCCTGGTAACTGCTCGACAGGCTGAGTGCGGTCAAGGTGTTCGCCGCCAGGTTGAAGTCGCGGCCATCTCCGGAAGCATAGCTGCCGCCCTTGGCCGTGCCGCTGCCCTGGATGACGCCGCCGATCTGCCCCGGCTGCCCGGCTGGCGAATAGAAGAGATAGTAGCTGCCATCGTTGAGTACCACGCCGTTGACCGTACGGTTGGTATTGGTCGTGCCGATCCAGATCCCCTCGGCCGCACTCTGTGGTACCTGGCTCGGCGTCGGTGTCGGTGTGGGTGTCGGCGTGGGAGCCGGGGTCGGGGTCGTCGGTTGCGAGACCAGGGATGACAGGGAGCCGGAATCGCCCCCGCCCCCGCAGGCCGTCACAGTCGCGGCGGCGATGGTAATCATCAGGTACTTCACATGCATTGTGCTTCCCTCGCTGTTTCAGCTTCCGTTGCTTGTTCTGATTTCGATGCCATCCGCTGCGCATTACCCATTGGGGCCGACGCCGTCTTTCCGGCGGGAGTATATTTTGCCGAACAGCGTGAGCGCCCGATCGTGTGCATGTCTCCGCGACGTGCGGCCTGGATAATCCATTTCCCCGCGGCGTACCAATCCTGTGCGCGAAATGACCTGACTGGCGGGAACGCCGGCGTCGACAAGCCAACGCATCGGACCGAGGGCAATGGCAACTGGAAAACGGCGATTTTAGTCCTTGTTGGTCCGGCTGTGCTGCCTTGTCACGGGCGGGGCTGTGGGAATCCCGTGAGCGGCGTGGTAATGCCCTTCGTTGGTGGGGTTTTTATCCTGAAAGGATGGCTGGGAAATAAATGGCTTCTCTTTCGATATTCGATCGGCATGTGTGCGGGGTGGGCAGACAATATGGCGGCACATACGGTGCCGGGGTTTGCGCAGAGGGATTTTTGCCAGGGCTGCCATAACCCGGGGAAGGGTCAGGAACCTGGTTCTCGGACGGGAGATCCGGGTCGGGAGCAGGGGCCCCTTGGTTGCCCCCTCAGCTGCCCCTTAGCTGCCCCTCAGCTGCCCCTTAGCGAGGCCCGGATACCCGAATCGTGTCGTGAGTCATGCGCCCGGTATCCTCGGGAGGGGGGGCGTCGTCGTGCTCTGGCTGCGGAAGGGCGGCATGGATGCCGGCAGACGCCTGCGCATGCCGCCGCAAGGTGCGCGTTGCCTGCTCAGGAAATCGGGCGCCCGGCGCGTACCACGTCGACAAGCCAGCGGCTATGGATACCGTGGAACCAGACGTGGTCGGCGACCGCGGCGGCGGCCAGCCATGCAGCTGCGATAACGATCAGGTCGCAGCGGCCGCTGTTCCAGAGCTTGAGCGAGTGCCTGCCGTAGATCCAGGGTACGCCACGGGGATTCGGCCAGTCGGCCAGCAGGTGCATCAGTCCACCGCAGGCGAAGCCGAAGCCCAGTGCGGCGACGGGATGTGCGGCCAGCGAATGGTAGGCCCAGGCGCACGCAGCGGCCCAGCCGATGCCCCAGTGAGTCAGGGTCCGATGCGTGATCCACAGCCGGCGCGAACGCGACCACCAGGCCACCTCGAGCCAATCCGGAGCCGTGCCGCCGGCGATCGCGCCGAACAGCGCCAGGCCGGCCCGGAGTCCCTGGGGGCCGGCCGTGCCAGCATGAGCGACCAGCGCTGCGGCGATCAGGCCTGCAGCCCATCCGGTCGCGTGGTGGGCTTTGTTCGAGGCCATGTTGTTGCGGTGCAGGTCAATGGAAAGAGGGGGCGCGATGGTCGCCGGCCCGCGCGGAAATGGGAAGTAGCAGGGGACGCGCAGCAGGGGAAGCAGCGGGGGAAGCAGCGCCCCCGTCCGCCAGGCTGGTTGCGCCGCGGATGCCGGCTCGCCGCGCGGGTGGCCGTGGCAGACGGCGTTGGCTGGCTGCAAGCGTTCGAGGGTGACCAGGCATGCGATGTGTTCGGCCACCCCTTGGCCGACTCAGAAGGAGGAGGCCTGGCGAGGACCGGGGGTTGGTTTCGGACTCAAAGAATGGGAAAGCGCACGGCCCTGGGGCCGGTGATCGCGGGCCGCGCAACCGGAAAGCGATGACGTTCGCCGCCGGCCTCGAAGGACAGGTAGTCGGGGGGCCATGGCAGCTGCGCAAGGAGGCTGGTGTGCAGCCCGTTCACCAGCAGCACGCCCCCTGTCACGCAGACCGCCGCGCAGGGCAGGCGGAGCGACTCGGCGTGGCCGCCGATCGGATCGGATTCCAGCGAGATGGCATCGACCGCGAATTGCACCATGTTCAGTTCCGTGAGGTGTCGGCCGGGCTGATGCGCATGCCGTCCCGGCTGTTGAAGTCGATCCGCGGCCGATAGCCGTACTGGCGCAAGCGGCGCAGGTCGGCCTGGAGTGCGCCGCCGAGGCTGGCCGCCTGGCGCAGCGCCGCATTGCCCATTTCGAAGCTGCCGCAAGCCGGGCAGGTGTAGACAAAGCCGGCCGGCCCGCGTTTGCGCATGCGTTCGGCGGCGGACTTGCAGAGCGGGCAGTTGGCAGGTTCTGGGCGCATGGCGTTCCTCGGCGGGGCTGGCGGCGGGCCAGGGCAGGTCAGGCGACGGATCGTCGAAGGCGATGAATACTGTATGAATATACAGTATAGCTGGCGCGCATGCGGCAGGGAAGTCCTGCTGCCGGAAAGGATGTCGGTGTCCCGCCGAGGAGGGGATGGGCCGGCCAGCGGCATCCCTGCGGTGGTGTTGTCGCTACAATCGGCGTCCGTCCGCGCCTTCCTCCGGAGTTCGACCCATGCCGCTGTCCCCGCGCGCGCCGCGTCTCTGGCGCTGCCTCTTCTGGCCCTGCGTGCTGGCCGTGCTGGTCCTTTCGCTGATCCCGCCCGAGCCGTATGTGCCCACTACCGGCTGGGACAAATCCAACCATATGCTGGGCTTCGCGGTGTTGATGCTGACAGGATGGCGCGCGTACCCGGCATGGCCGGGCCGGGTCTGGCTTGGCCTGCTCGCGTTCGGGGGGCTGATCGAGATCCTGCAATCCTTCACCGGCTACCGCTCGGCTGAGTGGCTAGACTTGCTGGCCGATGCCGTGGGACTGGCGCTGGGATTCGGCGCCGGACTGGCCGTGGCGCGCATGTGGCCGGCCGAAAGGCGGGCCTGAGGGCCGGGCGCGTGCCGGCGCTGCTCCGTCGGCGCCTGGCGGCGCGCGGAGGGAGCTGAGCGAGGGCCGCGCCTGCGCTGTGCCCCCGCCGGCCGGGCTCAGGCCTCGTGCGATTCGATCAGGAAGCCGGCGCCGTCGTCCTGCGCGAGCAGGCCGGACAGCATCGGCATCGCCTCGCGCAGCGTGGCTTCGAGGCGCCATGGCGGATTGACGATGAACATACCGCTGCCGTGCAGCCCGAGGCCGCCCTCGACCGGGTGCTTGACCGTCAGCGTGACGTGCAGCCAGCTCTTGAGCGGCAACTGCTTGAGCTGGACGGGCAGTTGCAGCGATTCGCGGCGCTGCACCTGCGGGTACCAGATGGCATAGACCCCGGTGGCGAAGCGCTCGATGCCGTCCTTGAGGGTCTGGACGGTGCGGGCGTAATCCTGCTTGTCCTCGTAGGAAGGGTCGATCAGCACCAGCGCGCGGCGCGGCGGCGGCGGCAGGATGGCCTTGATGCCGCCGAAGCCGTCACCGTCGTAGAGCATGACCCGGCGCCCGGCGCCGCGGAAATTGTCGCGCAGGACCTGGATCTCGGTGCTGTGCAGTTCGAACAGGCGCAGGCGGTCCTGCTCGCGCAGCATCTGCCAGGCCAGCCACGGCGAACCGGGGTAGTGGCGCAGCGTGCCGTCCGGGTTCAGCGCGCGCACCTGTTCGAGGTAGTCGTCCAGCAGGGCGGGCAAGGCGGTACCGCCGGCGGCGGCTTCCCAGATGGGGGCGATGCCGGTGGCGTACTCGGCCCGCTTCTGGGCGTAGGCGTGGTCGAGTGCGTAGAGCCCGGCGCCGGCATGGGTGTCGATGTACCAGAACGCCTTGTCCTTTTGCGTCAGGTGGTCGAGCAACTGCACCACGGTGGCGTGCTTGAGGACGTCGGCATGATTGCCGGCGTGGAAGGCGTGTCGATAGCTGAGCATGGGGTGGGGCGCCTGCACGGCCGGCGCGGTGAAATGCCTGGGAAGGGCGCTATGCTACCATCCGGCCCGCCCCAGGTATGCCCGAAGTCCGCCTCGGGCCCACCTCGGGCCCACCTCGGGTCCACCTTGCGCTGTCCCGCTTCGCAGTCCTTACGCTCCTTCCGTGCACCACCGGCCCCAGGCCGGACCCTGTCCCCGCGCTCCATGCCACGAGCACTCGAACCTGCCGAACCCATCCTTTCGCCTGACGGCACGCCATATTCCCCACGCTACGCGGACGTCTATCACAGCAGCCAGGGCGGCCTGGCGCAGGCGCGCCATGTCTTTCTCGGCGGCAACCGGCTGCCGCAGGCCTGGGGTGCGCGCGAGCAGTTCGTGATCGTCGAGACCGGCTTCGGGCAGGGCCTCAACTTCCTCGCTACCTGGCAGGCCTGGCGCGACGATCCGGCGCGCTGTGCGCGCCTGCATTTCGTCTCCATCGAGAAGCATCCGTTCACGCAGGCCGGCCTGCGCGAGTTGCATGCCGGCCTGGAGGCGGCGCTGCAGCCGCTGGCGGTGCAGTTGCAGGCTGCCTGGCCGCTGGCGCTGCCGGGCCTGCACCGGCTCGCGTTCGAGGATGGCGCGGTGGTGCTGACACTGGCGCTGGGCGACGTGGAAACCTTGTTGCCGAAGCTCGCATTGGGCGCCGACGCCTTCTATCTCGATGGTTTCTCGCCGGCGCGCAACGCCGACATGTGGGCCCCGGAGGTGATGAAGGGACTGGGCCGCCTGGCGCGGCCCGGCGCCACGCTGGCCACCTACACCGCGGCGGGTTTCGTCCGGCGCGGCCTGCAGGCGGCGGGGTTCGACGTGGCCAAGGCGCCGGGTTTCGCCGGCAAGCGCGACATGACGGTTGCCAGCATGCGCACCGAATGGCGCAACCGCCGACGGCCGCCGGTCATGCCGGCGCAATGGCCGGAGCGCCATGCCATCGTGATCGGCGCCGGGCTGGCCGGCTGCGCAGTGAGCGAGCGCCTGGCGTCGCGCGGCTGGCGCATCTCCTTGTTCGATGCCCATCCCGGGCCGGCACAGGAGACCTCGGCGCATCACGCCGCGGCTATGCATGCGCACCTGTCCGCCGATGACAGCCTGCTTTCGCGTCTGTCGCGGGCGGGCAACCTGTATGCCCTGCGGGCCTGGCAGGCGCTGGCCGAGGCCGGTTACCCGGTCGGCTGGCACGCCTGCGGTGTGCTGCAGACCGGGGCGGACGAAGCCGAGGCGGCCATGCTGCACGGCGCGCTGCAGGCGCTGGGTTTCCCGCCCGAATACGTGCGCTGGATGGCGCCGGAGGAGGCGGCCGCCAGCCACGGCGCGGCCGTTGCGCGCGGCGGCCTGTGGTTCGGCCAGGGCGGCTGGGTGGCGCCGCCGGACATCTGCCGCGCCCAGCTGGCACGGGCCGGCGCGGCGGTGCAGGCCCGCTTCGGCTGCACCGTGGCCGCGCTGGCCCGCACAGCGCACGGCTGGCAGGCGACCGGCACCGCCGGCGAAGTGCTGGCCGAGGCGCCGGTGCTGGTCATGGCCAATGCGCACCAGGCGGAGCGCTTGCTGCCGCTGCAATTCCTGCCCTTGCGCCGGGTGCGTGGCCAGTTGACCACCTTGCCACCCGAGGCGGTGGCCGCGCTGGGGCGCTGGCCGGACTGCGTGGTCACCGGCGCCGGCTACCTGCTGCCGCAGGGGGCGGACGCTTGCGCGCGCGTCGGTTCGAGCTATGAAGACGATGCCGGGCCGCGCTTCGAACGGCCGGAAATCCACGCGGCCAACCTGGCGCGGCTGGCGGCGCTGTTGCCGGCCACGGCCGATGCCGCGCGCGCGCTGGATCCGGCCAGCTTGCGCGGCTACGTCGGCGTGCGCACGGTGTCGCACAATCGCCTGCCTTTTGTCGGCGCAGTGGCCGACGAGGCTGAGGCGGCGCGGCACGCGCAGGCCCTGCGCGGCGCGCACCTGCGTGATCTGCCCCGCCTGCCGGGGCTGTACGCGGCGCTGGCCTACGCTTCGCGCGGGCTGACCTGGGCCGCCCTGGGGGCCGAATTGCTGGCCAGCCAGATCGAGGGCGAGCCCTTGCCGCTGGAAAGCGACCTGGCGGACGCGCTGGATCCGGCGCGGCTGCTGCTCCGGGCTCTGCGTCACGGACACCTGGAAGCCGGCGGGCGGCAATCAGGGTAAAAACTGCCGGAAGCGAATCAAAACCGTGCGATAATGGTCGTTTTCCGTTTGCGCGGAGAGTTTGCAGTTCGCGAGTGCCTGCCGGTACCAGAGTGATCTGGCGTGCCGGTGCGCCGTGGCTGACGCTTCCTGCCGGTGCGCCGCACGGACTGGCGCGCAATCGGATTGGCTGACGAACAAACACATCACTGGATTGGATTGACGACCATGTCGAATGTCATTGAAAACCTCGGCAAACTGGACCGCAAGGTGACCCTGGCCATTCCCAAGGCCGAAGTCGAGAAGGAAAAGCAGGAGCGTCTGGTTCGCCTGTCGAAGACGGTGAAGATGTCCGGCTTCCGCCCGGGCAAGGTGCCGATGAAGATGGTCGAGAAGCAGTACGGCCAGCAAGTCGAATTCGAAGTGCGCTTCGACAAGGCTGCGCGCAAGTTCTTCGACATCACCAAGGAACAGGACGTCAAGGTCGCGGGCCAACCGAAGTTCGAGGTCAAGACCGAGGGCGTGGCTGATGACCAGGTGGCGTTCGACGCGACCTTCGAGGTGTACCCCGAAGTCACGCTGGGCGACCTGTCGAGCGCCGAAGTCACCCGCACCACCACCGAAGTGAGCGAAGCCGAGATCGACAAGACCGTCGACATCCTGCGCAAGCAGCGCGTGCACTACCACGTGCGCGGCGAGGCCGGCGAGCACGGTGACGGCGGCAGCGTGGAAGCCAAGAGCGGCGACCGCGTGACGGTCGACTTCGTCGGCAAGATCGAAGGCGAAGAGTTCGCCGGCGGCAAGGCCGAAGACTTCGTGTTCGTGCTGGGCGAAGGCCGCATGCTGCCCGAGTTCGAGCAGGCCGCCCTGGGCCTGAAGGTCGGCGAGAGCAAGGTCTTCCCGCTGGCCTTCCCGGCCGACTACCACGGCAAGGAAGTGGCGGGCAAGACCGCCGAGTTCACCATCTCGATGAAGAAGATCGAGTGGGCGCACCTGCCGGAAGTCGACGAAGCCTTCGCCAAGTCGCTGGGTATCGCCGACGGCAGCCTGGACAAGATGCGTTCGGACATCCGCGAGAACCTCGAGCGTGAAGTCAAGCGTCGTACCCACTCGATGCTGAAGGACCAGGTCATGGAAGCACTGATCAAGGTCAGCGAGCTGGACGTGCCCAAGGCCCTGATCGAGCAGGACCAGGAGCGCCTGGTCGAGATGGCCCGCCGCGACCTGGAGCAGCGTGGCATGCCCAACGCCAAGGCCATGCCGATCCCGGCCGAGATGTTCGCGCAGCAGGCCGAGCGCCGCGTGAAGCTGGGCCTGATCCTGGCCGAGATCGTCAAGGCCAATGGCCTGGAAGCCAAGCCCGAGCAGGTCAAGGCAGAAATCGAAGACTTCGCCAAGAGCTACGAGGATCCGAAGGAAGTGATGCGCTGGTACTACGGTGACCAGCAGCGCCTGGCCGAGATGGAAGCCTACGTGCTCGAAAACAACGTGGTAAATTTTGTGTGCGACAAGGCCAAGGTCACCGACAAGCAGGTGAGCTTCGAAGAGCTGACCGCCCAGGGCGGCCCGCAACAGGCCTGAGTCCGGCGCAAGCCGGCCGGCGGCGCCGAGTGTGCCGCGCGGCCGGTGCCGCCAGGCAGCCTGCGCTGCCTGGCCATCACCGAATACCAGGAGAACTTGCATGACCCGCAATGATTTGCTTGACCGGCTCGCCACCACGCAGGCTTCTGCCCTGGAAACCCAGGGGCTGGGGCTGGTGCCGATGGTGGTGGAGCAGTCCGGCCGCGGCGAGCGCGCCTACGACATCTACTCGCGCCTGCTGAAGGAGCGGCTCGTGTTCATGGTCGGCGAAGTCAATGACCAGACCGCCAACCTGGTCGTGGCGCAATTGCTGTTCCTGGAGAGCGAGAATCCGGACAAGGACATCTCGCTGTACATCAACTCACCTGGCGGATCGGTGTCGGCCGGGCTGGCGATCTACGACACCATGCAGTTCGTCAAGCCAGATGTGGCGACGCTGTGCATGGGCATGGCCGCGAGCATGGGCGCCTTCCTGCTGGCGGCAGGCGCCAAGGGCAAGCGTTCCGCGCTGCCGAACTCGCGCATCATGATTCACCAGCCGCTGGGTGGCGCGCGTGGCCAGGCTTCGGACATCGAGATCCAGGCGCGCGAGATCCTGTACCTGCGCGAGCGCCTGAACAGCATCCTGTCGGAAGTGACCGGCCAGCCGATCGAGAAGATTGCGCGCGATACCGATCGCGACAACTTCATGAGCGGCGAACAGGCCATGGACTACGGGCTGATCGACAAGGTCATCACCCGCCGCGGCTGACGGGGCAGGCTCGGCGCGCTCACATCGATGGGCGCCGCCGGGTAGGCTTGGCTCCGAAATGACGAAGGCTGCACCGGAACGAGGCCTCGTGCCTCGTTTTTTGTGTTCGCCCCACACGGTGGGGGATCCTCCGGTAGTGCCTGACTTTTTGGCGTATGATGCGTTTGAAGCGTTTTCTCCGCGGCGGCCCGCTGCCGTGGCGCGCACACTGCTAATGTGACTGATTCCTATGGCGGATAAAAAAGGTTCATCCAGCGAGAAGCTTCTGTATTGCTCGTTCTGCGGCAAGAGCCAGCACGAGGTCAAGAAGCTGATCGCGGGCCCGTCGGTGTTCATCTGCGACGAATGCATCGACCTGTGCAACGAGATCATCCGTGACGAGGCGACGGCATCCGAGAAGGACGCCGCCGCGGCCACGCGCTCCGATCTGCCCACGCCGCACGAGATCCGCGAAAGCCTGGACCAGTACGTGATCGGCCAGGAGCCGGCGAAGAAGATTCTGGCAGTGGCGGTGTACAACCACTACAAGCGTCTCAAGCACCTCGGCAAGAAGGACGACGTCGAACTTTCCAAGAGCAACATCCTGCTGATCGGGCCGACCGGCTCGGGCAAGACGCTGCTGGCGCAGACGCTGGCGCGGCTGCTCAACGTGCCCTTCGTGATCGCCGATGCCACTACGCTGACGGAAGCCGGCTACGTGGGCGAGGATGTCGAGAACATCATCCAGAAGCTGCTGCAGAACTGCAACTACGAGGTCGAGAAGGCGCAGCGCGGCATCGTCTACATCGATGAGATCGACAAGATCTCGCGCAAGTCCGACAACCCCTCCATCACCCGTGACGTATCGGGCGAAGGCGTGCAGCAGGCGCTGCTGAAGCTGGTCGAGGGCACCATGGCTTCGGTGCCGCCGCAGGGCGGGCGCAAGCATCCGAACCAGGACTTCCTGCAGGTCGACACGACCAACATCCTGTTCATCTGCGGCGGTGCCTTCGACGGCCTCGAGAAGGTCATCATGCAGCGCTCCGACAAGACCGGCATCGGCTTCGGTGCCCAGGTGCAGAGCAAGGAAGAGCGCGAGGCCTCCGAGGTGCTGCCCCAGGTCGAGCCGGAAGACCTGATCAAGTTCGGCCTGATCCCCGAACTGATCGGCCGTCTGCCGGTGGTGGCGACGCTGGCCAAGCTGGATGAAGCGGCGCTGGTGCAAATCCTGATCGAGCCGAAGAACGCGCTGGTCAAGCAATACCAGAAGCTGCTGGCGATGGAAGGCGTCGAGTTGGAAATCCGCCCGGCGGCGCTGACGGCGATCGCGCGCAAGGCCATCCGCCGCAAGACCGGCGCGCGCGGTCTGCGCTCCATCCTCGAGCAATCGCTGATGGATGTGATGTACGACCTGCCCAACTACAAGGGTGTGCAGAAGGTGGTGATCGACGAGAACACGATCACCGGCGATGCACCGCCCCTGCTGATGTACGAGGAGCAGCCCAAGGTGGCCGGTTCCAACTGATGTTGCGACGGCCGGCAGCGGATTTGCCGGCTAGCGCCCCGAAAGGCCGTTCGCGAGAAGCGAGCGGCTTTTTTTCTTCATTTCCGTCCACGTCTGGGAGAAAACGCGGGTATGCTGTTTCAAAGGGGGGCTTGCAAGTGCGTGGAGAAGCATTTGCGTGCAGTATCGGAATGGATGCGGAATCGATGGCCTGCCATCTTGTAATCGATTCATGCGGCCCAATTTACGCCTTAAATGACTGACTGGGGATAATGATGTCCGGAACACAACTCCTCCCGGCTGAGCCGATTCGCCTGCCACTGTTGCCGCTGCGCGACGTGGTGGTGTTTCCGCACATGGTGATCCCGCTGTTCGTGGGACGCCCGAAGTCCATCAAGGCGCTTGAGACTGCGATGGAGTCGGGCAAGAGCATCATGCTCGTAGCCCAGAAGACGGCGGCGAAGGACGAGCCGACCGCGGACGACCTGTACGAGGTCGGTTGCATCGCCAACATCCTGCAGATGCTGAAGCTGCCCGACGGCACGGTGAAAGTGCTGGTCGAAGGCACGCAGCGCGCAAATATCCGCGAGGTGAGCGAGGACGAATCGCACTTCATGTGCGAGGCCGTGCCCGTGCCGCCCGCGCCCGTCGAGAGCGCCGAGACCGAGGCCCTGCGCCGCGCGATCGTGTCGCAGTTCGACCAGTATGTGAAGCTGAACAAGAAGATCCCGCCCGAGATCCTGACCTCGCTGTCCGGCATCGACGAGCCGGGCCGCCTGGCCGACACCATCGCGGCCCACCTGCCGATCAAGCTCGAGCAGAAGCAGAAGATCCTGGAGATGGTCAATGTGACCGAGCGCCTGGAAAGCCTGCTGTCGCAGCTCGAGGGCGAGATCGACATCCTTCAGGTCGAGAAGCGCATCCGTGGCCGCGTCAAGCGCCAGATGGAGAAGAGCCAGCGCGAGTACTACCTGAACGAGCAGGTCAAGGCTATCCAGAAGGAACTGGGCGAGGGCGAGGAAGGCGCCGACCTGGAAGAGCTCGACAAGCGCATCAAGGCGGCGCGCATGCCGAAGGAAGCCAAGAAGAAGGCCGACGCGGAGTTCAAGAAGCTCAAGCTGATGTCGCCGATGTCGGCCGAGGCCACCGTCGTGCGCAACTACATCGACACGCTGGTCAACCTGCCGTGGCGCAAGAAGAGCAAGGTCAACAACGACCTCGCCAATGCCGAGCGCGTGCTCGACGAAGACCACTATGGCCTGGAGAAGGTCAAGGAACGCATTCTCGAGTACCTCGCGGTGCAACAGCGCGTGGACAAGGTGAAGGCGCCCATCCTGTGCCTGGTCGGCCCCCCCGGTGTCGGCAAGACCTCGCTCGGGCAGTCGGTGGCGCGTGCCACGAACCGCAAGTTCGTGCGCATGGCGCTGGGTGGCGTGCGTGACGAGGCCGAGATCCGCGGTCACCGCCGTACCTATATCGGTTCCATGCCGGGCAAGATCCTGCAGAGCCTTTCCAAGGTCGGCGTGCGCAATCCGCTCTTCCTGCTCGACGAGATCGACAAGATGGGCATGGATTTCCGCGGCGATCCGTCGTCGGCGCTGCTCGAGGTGCTGGATCCCGAACAGAACCACACCTTCCAGGACCACTACGTGGAGGTCGATTTCGATCTGTCCGACGTGATGTTCGTGGCGACGTCCAACTCGCTGAACATCCCGCCGCCGCTGCTGGACCGCATGGAGGTGATCCGCCTGTCGGGCTACACCGAGGACGAGAAGGTCAATATCGCCCAGCGCTACCTGCTGCCCAAGCAGATCAAGAACAACGGCCTGAAGGTGGGCGAGATCGCTGTCGCCGAAGATGCGATCCGCGACATCATCCGCTATTACACGCGCGAGGCCGGTGTGCGCTCGCTGGAGCGCGAGATCTCCAAGATCGCGCGCAAGGTGGTCAAGCTGCTGCTGCTGAAGAAGGAGTCGGGCACGGTGACCGTGGAAGCGGCCAACCTCGACAAGTTCCTCGGCGTGCGCAAGTACGACTTCGGCCTGGCCGGCAAGGAAAACCAGGTAGGCCAGGTGACCGGCCTGGCGTGGACCGAGGTGGGTGGCGATCTGCTGACCATCGAAGCCGCCATCATGCCGGGCAAGGGCAACATCACCCGCACCGGTTCGCTGGGCGACGTGATGAAGGAGTCGGTCGAGGCAGCCCGTTCGGTGGTGCGTTCGCGCGCACGCCGCCTGGGCATCGCGGATGAGATGTTCGAGAAGCGCGACATCCACATCCACGTGCCCGAAGGCGCCACGCCCAAGGACGGTCCGTCGGCGGGCGGTGCCATGACCACGGCCCTGGTGTCGGTGCTGACCGGCATCCCGGTGCGCGCGGATGTGGCCATGACCGGCGAGATCACGCTGCGCGGCGAGGTGCTGCCGATCGGCGGCCTGAAGGAGAAGCTGCTCGCGGCGCATCGCGGTGGCATCAAGCTGGTGCTGATCCCGGAAGAGAACGTCAAGGATCTGGCGGACATTCCGGACAACGTCAAGAACAGCATCGAGATCGTTCCGGTGCGCTGGATCGACAAGGTGCTGGAACTGGCGCTGGAGCGCAAGCCGGAGCCGCTGCCGGAAGAAGAGGCCAAGCCTGCCGAGGTGGCCGACAAGGCCGCCGCCAAGGTGGAGATGATCCATCATTGAGGCGTGACGCCTGCGCCGCTGCGCGGGCGCACAGGCAGCCGGCAAGACGCCGCGGGACATCCCGCGGCGTTTTTATTTCGGGGGCTTGGCAAAGACGAAAAACCTGTATTACAATCGCGCCCTCGCAACGCAAACAGCGGTAAGTGCTCCGAAACGTGCGCGGCGAATCCAGCAGGTCCAGATGCCTGCAACGAGGCGAACGGGTGCTTAGCTCAGCTGGTAGAGCGGCGCCCTTACAAGGCGTAGGTCGGGGGTTCGAGCCCCTCAGCACCCACCACCGTTTCCTCGTTGTGCAAGGCAACTTGACCTAAATGGCCACATGGGGGTATAGCTCAGCTGGGAGAGCGCTTGCATGGCATGCAAGAGGTCAGCGGTTCGATCCCGCTTATCTCCACCAGGTTTTCTGTCCGAGGGGTGACCCTGGCGTGAATCGAGAAGCCCGACGGTTTCGCGATGGCAGGCCGGAAAGGGAAACGCCCGAGGGCATCAAGTCTTGCAGTGCTTGATCCGCGAGGATGAAAGCTGCACCGACGCGGAGCGGTAGTTCAGTCGGTTAGAATACCGGCCTGTCACGCCGGGGGTCGCGGGTTCGAGTCCCGTCCGCTCCGCCAGATTCCGGAATCCCCCGAGGGCGCAAGTCCTCGGGGGATTTTCTTTTGTACGGGCCGGATGCGGCCCGCGCCAGTCTAGAAATGATGCCATCGCGGTCCTTGCCGCTCGGCAGCGCCTATGCGATCTGGACGGGCATCGGCACGGTCGGCACGGTGGCGTTCGGCATCCTCGGTTCGGCGAGTCCGCCAGCCTTGCCAGGCTGGCCTGCGTCGTGCTGATCGTGACAGGCATCGTCGGCCTGAAGGTGGCGGCCACGGCGGCCTGAGTGGCGGCGCCGGCGCTGCGCGCCCGCTACAGTCCCGGCGGCAGCGCCGCCTGCGTGTTCGTGTGTGCGCGCGTGTGTGTGATGTACCCGTGACGTCCGAATGGCTTGAGGGATTGCCACTCCTGCTAGAATCCCGAGGTTTGTCTCTCTTGACTCTCGAGCCAACCCCATTTCCGAGTGAGCATGCTTGATTTCGTACGCAATAACCGGCGCTTGATGCTGCTGCTGCTGCTGGTGATCATCTTCCCGTCGTTCGTCTTCTTCGGCGTGGAGAGCTATTCGCGCTTCATGGACAGCTCGCACGACGCGGCCAAGGTGGACGGCCGCACCATCAGCGTGCAGGAGCTCGACAACGCCGTGCGCGATCAGAGCGAGCGCATGCGGGAAGCGCTGGGCGCCAGCTACGACGCGCGTATGTTCGAAGGTCCCGAGGCGCGCAAGCAGGTGCTGGACCAGCTGGTGCTGCAGCGTGTGGTCTCCGACGAGGTGGCACGCGAGAACCTGACGGTTTCCAATGCCCGGCTGGTCGAGACGATCAGCAGCATTCCCGCCATCGCCCAGTTGCCGAAGAAGGCCGATGGCTCGATCGACGACAAGGCCTACCTGCAGCTGCTCGCTGCCCAGGGCATGACGCCCGACCAGTTCGACGCGCGCATGCGCTTCGAGCTTGCCACGCAGCAACTCAGCGGCGCGGTCAGTGGTACGGCCTTCATGCCGAAGTCGCTGCTGGAACGCCTGCTGGCCATCCGCGACCAGCAGCGTGACGTGCAGGCGCTGTTGCTGAAGCCGTCCGACTACACCGCCAAGGTCAAGGTCGACGATGCGGCGCTGAAGACCTACTTCGAAGCCCACCAGGGCGACTACTCGGTTCCCGAGCATGCCAAGGTGCAGTACCTGGCGCTGTCCGCCGATGCCTTGGCCGCTGCGCAGCAGGTGTCGCCGGACGAGCTCAACTCGTACTACCAGAGCAATCTCGCGCGCTTCCGCACCGATGAGCAGCGCCGTGCCAGCCACATCCTGATCGCCGCGGCGAAAGATGCCCCGGCGGCCCAACGCCAGGCAGCGAAGGAAAAGGCGGAGAAGCTGCTGGCCGAACTGCGTAAGCATCCGGATACCTTCGCCGACGTGGCGCGCAAGGAATCGCAGGATCCGGGTTCGGCGGCCAAGGGCGGCGACCTGGGCTTCGTCGGCCGCGGCACCATGGTCAAGCCGTTCGAGGACGCCATGTACGCGCTGGCCAAGGACGGCGACATCAGCGACGTGGTCGAGACCGACTATGGCTACCACATCGTCAAGCTGACCGGCATCAAGCCGGCCGAGACCAAGCCGCTGGATGTCGTCAAGCCGGAGCTGGAAGCGGAACTGCGCAAGCAGCTGGCCGCGAAGAAGTACGCCGAGATGGCCGATGCGTTCGGCAACATGGTCTATGAGCAGTCCGACAGCCTCAAGCCGGCCGCCGACAAGTTCCACCTGACCGTGCAGAGCGCCGACAACGTGACGCGCCAGCCGAACCCGGCGCTGGGTGCGAGCAACCCGCTGAACAACGACAAGCTGCTCAAGGCGCTGTTCAACGACGACGCGATCAAGAACAAGCGCAATACCGAGGCGGTGCAGGTCGGTCCGAACACGCTGGTGTCGGCACGCATCGTCGACTACCAGGCGGCCTCGGTGCGCAAGTTCGACGACGTGCAGGCCAAGGTGCGCGAGGACTACATCGCGCAGCAGGCCGCCGAGCTGGCCCGCAAGGACGGCGAGGCCCGCCTGGCCGAACTGCGTAAGAGCGGCAGCGCTGAAGGCTTCGGTGCGCTCGCCACGGTTTCGCGTACCAAGGCAGAAGGCCTGTCGCCCAAGGCGCTCGAAGCCGTGATGCGCGTCGATACGTCCAAGTTGCCCGCCTTCGCCGGCGTGGACCTGGGTCCGCAAGGCTATGCCGTCTACCGTGTCGCCAAGGTCAGCCAGCCTGCCAAGCCCGATCCCGCGCAATTGCAGGCGGCAGCGCAGCAGATCGCGCAAGTGGCCGGCCAGGCCGAGCTGGGCGCCTACTATGAAGCGCTGAAGGCACGTTCGAAGGTCAAGGTGCTGCATTCGGCCGGCACGCAGGAGCAGGGCGCCGGCAACTGATCCGGTGCATCTGGCGGCAGGCTGCCGCGTCTCGCGTCCGCGCTAGCGGATCGCCCAAGGACAATCCCCCGCCGGCCTGGTGCCCGCGGGGGATTGTCTTTTTCGGGGAGGCGGCGGTGGCGGTGGTGCGGCCTTCCCATGCGCGGTCCGTCGGCTAGCGACCGGCGGCGGCCCCGACGGCTTACCCTTTACCGGCGCGCCGAGGTCTTCTGCGGGCGGGCGCCAGGCTGCAGCAGCGGTGCCAGCTGCGGCCAGACGGTGTCCAGCAGGGCGGCCTGCGCGGCAGCGGTCGGGTGCAGGCGGTCCCGCTGGAACCAGTCCGGGCGATCCACGATTTTCTCCAGGAAGAACGGCACCAGCGGCACGCGGGTTTCCTCGGCCAGCCGCGTATAGACCGCGTGGAAGCGCTCGGCGTAGTCCTGGCCGTAGTTGGGCGGGACGCGCATGCCGACCAGCAGCACGCTGGCGCCGGCCTGGCGGGCGCTGTCCACGATGCTGCGCAGGTTGGCCTCGGTGTTCTGCAGGGGCAGTCCCCGCAGCGCATCGTTGGCGCCGAGTTCGACCACCACCACGGCCGGCCGCTCGCGGGCCAGCAGAGCGGGCAGGCGCGTCTTGCCGCCTACCGTGGTCTCGCCGCTGACGCTCGCATTGACGACGCTATAATCGAGCCGTTGCGCCCGCAGCCGGTCTTCCAGCAGCTTGACCCAGCCGGTGCCGCGCGCGATACCGTATTCGGCCGACAGGCTGTCCCCCAGCACCAGCAAGGATGGCGCGGCCACCGCCGTGCTGACGGAGGCGGCCAGCGATACCAGCCCCAGGCCGGCCACCAGCGCGATCCTGCGCAGTTGTCTCCAGATCGAGTTGCCCATGTCCTCACCTATCCTTGCCGTGGCTTCGCTTGGAAAGACCGTGGCCGATGCCACGGGTTCTCTGACGATTCTGCATGACGTGTCGTTTTCCGTCACGCGCGGCGAGACGCTGGCCATCGTCGGAGCCTCGGGTTCGGGCAAGTCCACGCTGCTGGGCCTGCTGGCCGGCCTCGACCTGCCCAGTACCGGTTCGGTACGCCTGCACGGGCAGGACCTGTTCGCGCTGGACGAAGACCAGCGTGCGGCGCTGCGCGCGCGCCATGTGGGCTTCGTCTTCCAGTCTTTCCAGCTCGTCGGCCACCTGACCGCGCTGGAGAACGTGATGTTGCCGCTGGAACTGCGCGGTGAGCGCGAGAGCGTACGGGAGCGCGCGCGCGACATGCTGGCAAGGGTGGGCCTGTCGGCGCGCCTGCACCACTATCCGCGCACCCTGTCGGGTGGCGAGCAGCAGCGCGTGGCATTGGCGCGTGCCTTCGTCACGCGGCCGGAGATCCTGTTCGCCGACGAGCCGACCGGCAGCCTCGATACGGCGACCGGCGAGGCCGTGATCGCGCTGATGTTCGAACTGAACCGGGATGCGGGCTCGACGCTGGTGCTGGTGACGCACGATCGCTCGGTGGCGGCACGCTGCGGCCGTATCCTGACCATCGACGCTGGGCGCGTGGCCAGCGACGAGTGGATGGCCGCCGAGGTCTGATGCCTCGCTTGCCTGGCGCGCCGCGCGCCGCGGTGTAGCCACGCCGCCCATCCTGCCGCGCGTGCGCCAAGGCGGCGCGGAAGCGGGCTCAGGCGCTGCCCAGCGCCGCGCGGGCGCGCGCGATGAGCGTGGTGGTGGAAGCGTCGTGGGGAGCGGCGGCGGCGCCGTTCAGTTCGGCCTCGATCGGGCGTGCCAGCAGCTTGCCGAGTTCGACGCCCCACTGGTCGAAGGAATTGATATTCCAGATCACGCCCTGCACGAAGGTCCGGTGTTCGTATAGCGCGATCAGCGCTCCCAGCGTGTGCGGGGTCACGTCCTGCATCAGCAGGGTGTTGCTGGGGCGGTTGCCATCGAACACCATGTGCGAGACGCAGGCATCGTCTGCCGTGCCGCCGGCGCGGACTTCTTCGGCGGTGCGGCCGCGCATCAGCGCCTCGGCCTGGGCGAAGCAGTTGGCCAGCAGCTTGGCGTGGTGCCCGGGCAGCGCGCGCGGCGGCCGCAACGGCGCGATGAAGTCCACCGGCACGATCTGCGAGCCCTGGTGGATCATCTGGAAGTAGGCGTGCTGGCCGTTGGTGCCGGCGCTGCCCCATACCACCGGCGACGTGTGGGCGTGGACGCGCCGCCCGTCCAGCTGGACCGACTTGCCGTTGCTCTCCATCTCCAGCTGTTGCAGGAAGGCCGGAAACAGTTCGAGCGAAGTCGAGTAGGGCGCGAGGCAACTGGTCGACATGCCGCAGAAATTGCGGTACCAGATGCCCAGCATCGCCATCACGACCGGCATGTTGGCCGGCAGCGGGGCCGTGCGGAAGTGTTCGTCCATGGCGCGCCCGCCGGCCAGCAGTTCGGCGAAGGCATCGTAGCCGAGCGCCAGCACGATCGACAGGCCCACCGAGGACCAGAGCGAGAAGCGTCCGCCGACCCAGTCCCAGAATTCGAACATATTGGCCGGGTCGATGCCGAAGGCGCGCACGGCCTCCACATTGGTCGAGACCGCGACGAAATGCCGGGACAACTGGTTTTCCGCGACGCCGTTGTCGAGGAACCAGCGCCGCGCGCTGCCGGCGTTGGCCATGGTCTCCAGCGTGGTGAAGGTCTTGGAGCAGACGATCACCAGGGTGTGTTCGGGGTCGACGCGCGACAGGGTCTCGGCCAGCTCGGTGCCGTCGACATTGGAAACGAAGTGCAGGCGCAGGCGATTGCCCGGCAGGTGCGCGAGGGCCCGGCAGACCATGCGTGGTCCCAGGTCCGAGCCGCCGATGCCGAGATTGATCACATCGGTGATGCGCTTGCCGCTGGCGCCGGTCCACTGGCCGCCGCGCACGCGTTCGGAGAAATCGCGCATGCGCTCGCGCACAGCCTGGATCGCCGGCATGACCGGGGCGCCGTCGACCTGGTAGCCGGCCTCCGGCAGGGCGCGCAGCGCCATGTGCAGCGCGGCGCGGTGCTCCGTCGCGTTGATCTGGTCGCCAGCGAACATGGCGTCACGGCGCTCGTTGAGCCCGGCCTCGTCGGCCAGCTGCATCAGCAGGGCGAGCGTCTGCGGCGTGACGCGGTTCTTGGCGTAGTCGAGGTACAGCCCTGCGGCTTCCAGTGAGAACTGTGCGACGCGCTGGCCGGCATCGGGCGCGTCGAACCAGTCGCGCATCTGCTGCTCGCGAATGGCCTCATGGTGCTGCTGGAGGGCGTCCCAAGCGTGAAGATTTGTGGGCATGCGTGGCAATCAGTGGCTTCGGGCCCGCTGCGCGGGCGCTGTGGTTGCATCGCCAAGTATAACGTGCGTGCGCGTGGCGCAGAGGTGACTCGCCCGCCTACTCGCACCCGACCATCGGAGGGGCCGTCCTCAGCGCCGGGACTGCCAGCGCGTCGCGGCCGCCCGCAGCAGCGGTTCGCCGCCGGCCACGCACAGGCCGCCGAGGCAGATCACGCCGATGCCCAGGGCCGTCGTCCAGTCCGGCAATTGTTCGAAGGCGAGGTAGCCGATGGTCGTGGCCGACAGGATCTGCAGGTAAAGGAAGGGGCTCAGGAACGATGCGTCGGCATACTGGAAGGCGCGGATGACGAAATAGTGGCCGAGCGAGCCGGTCAGGCCGGCCGACAGCAGCAGTGCGCACTGGGCGGGCGTCGGCATGGTCTCGAACCAGAAGGCGGGCACCAGCAGGGAGGTCAGGCAGGCGCCTGTCACGCCGCTCCAGATCAAGGTGGTGAGCGGCGCATCATGCGCCGCGATGCGCCGGGTCAGCATCTGCATCAGCGCGAACACCAGGGCCGAGAAGAGCCCCAGCGCGATGCCGACCGGGCTGAGCTCGCCGCCGGGGCGCACCACCACCAGCATGCCGGCGAAACCAACCGCCACGCCGGCCCAGCGGCTCCAGCGCGCATGGCGCCCCGGGCGTTCTCCCAGCAGCCACGGCGACAGCGCCACCACGAACAGCGGGGCGCAGAAATTCAGGGCAGTGGCCTGCGCCAGCGGCATCAAGCGCAGCACGCTGAAGAAGACGACGGTGGAAACCAGCATCAGCCCGCCGCGCAGCCACTGCAGGCCGGGGCGCGCGGGCCGCCACTGCCGGCGCCAGCCGGCCGGCCCGAGCAGCAGGAAGACCGCCGCGACATGGCCGACGTAGCGTACCCAGGCAACCGCCATCACCGGCAGGCCCTGCTGCGTCAGCGTCTTGCTGGTAGCGTCGAGCAGACTCAGCACCCATTGCCCGATCACCAGCAGCGCGATGCCTGTCAGCAACTGGCGCCGCGCGGGGCTGCTCAGGGAAATGCCGCCGGCGCCGCTCATGCCCGCACGGGCTCCCGCAGCAGTGCATTGAGGATGGCGCGCGCGGGCAGGTAGAGTTCACTGGCGGTCAGGCCGGCAGGGCCTTCGCCGGCGGCTGTCAGACGGTCGGCGGCGCGGCCGTGGATCCAGGTGCCGGCGCAGGCGGCCTGCGTGGCGGACATGCCCTGCGCCAGCAGCGCGCCGATCATGCCGGCCAGCACGTCGCCGGTGCCGGCGCTGGCCAGGCCGGCATTGCCGCTCGGATTGAGCGCCGGTACGGCGCCGTCGGTCCCCGCGATCACGCTGCCAGAACCCTTGAGCACCACCGTGGCCTGCCACTGCGCAGCCAATGCCCTGGCAGCCGCCAGCCGGTCGCGCTGCACCGCCTCGACGCTGCTGCCGAGCAGGCGCGCGGCTTCCAGCGGATGCGGCGTCAGCACGCGCGGCGATGCCAGTGCCCGCAGCGCCTGCGCTGCGCCGGCATCGGCGGCCAGCATGTTCAGGGCGTCCGCATCGAGCACGAGCGCCGCCCGCAGTCCGGCGAGGGCATGCAGCAATTGCGTGAAGTGTTGCCGCGAGGTGGCGCCGGCACCCATGCCCGGCCCGATCACCAGGGTCGACATGGCGGCGAGGTCCAGGTCGGCCAGCGCGTGCAGCATCAGTTCGGGATGCATGGGGTCGAAGGCCGGCGCCGAGGGCGCGAGGAAGCCGATATGGACGCGGCCGGCTCCCAGGAACTGTGCCGCGCGCGCGCCCAGCAGCGGCGCGCCCACCATGCCGGCGTTGCCGCCGATGATCGCCAGCGAGCCGAAGGTGCCCTTGTTGCTGTCGTGGCGCCGTGCCGGCAGAGCGGCGGCGAACACGGCGGGTCCGTTGACCCAGGCCGCCGGCAGGCCGGGCGGGGGATAGGCCAGGCCGAGCGGCGCGATATCGATCGCGCCGGCGCGGTCGCGCCCGTCCAGGGTCAGCAGCCCCGGCTTGGCGGCGAGGAAGGTGAGGGTGCGCGCCGCCTGCACGGCCGGCTTGCCGGCACCGGTGTCGGCGAACAGGCCGCTGGGCACGTCGAGCGCGAAGACCGGCAGGCCGGAGGCGTTGACGTGGGCGATCCAGTCGGCGATGCGTCCGCCGGCCGGGCGGTTCAGGCCGATGCCGAGCAGGCCGTCCAGGATGGCCGCCGTGCCGGCCGGCCAGTCGGGCAGTGCGCCCGGCTGCGCAGCCGCATCGGTGCCCACCTGTGTGCCGAACTCGCGCAGCGGCACCCCGGCCGCGCGCGCCTCCTGCCAGGCACGGCCGGCGTCGGCCGGCAGCTTGAGCGGATCGGCGGCCAGCCAGGCCTCGACCTGCCGGCCGGCGCGGTGCAGGACGGTGGCCGCCACCAGGGCATCGCCGCCGTTGTTGCCGGGGCCTGCCAGGCACAGCAGCGGGCCTTGCGGCATATGCCGCGCCAGCCAGCCGGCGGCGGCGGTGCCGGCACGCGCCATCAGCGTGAAGGGTGGCAGCGCGGCCTGTGCGGCGTGCTCGATGGCACGCACGCCGGCCGTGTCGTACAGCGGGATGCGGGTGGCGCTGGCAGCGTCGAGCGCGAACCAGTCGTCGGTGGCGGTCGGCGCGTGGGACATGGCGGGCCCGCGCTCAGGCCGCCGGGCGCACGATCGCTTCCAGCGCCAGGGCGATGCCCAGCAGCCCGGCGTCGTGCAGCGGACCGTGCGACAGCATCAGGCCGACCGGCAGTTCGCCGGCCGCGTGGCAGGGCAGGGAGATCGAGCAGCCGTCCAGGAAGTTGAAGGCGGAGGTGTTGCGCAGCAGCAGGCCGTTGGTGCGGAAGAACAGCGCATCGTCGGCGAGCAGCGGATCCAGCGGTGGCGCCACCATCGGCACGGTCGGACAGACGATGGCGTCGAAGCCGGCCAGCCGCGCCTGCACGCGGGCGATCCAATCCAGGCGGGCGCGCATCAGGTCGACGTAGTCGGCAGCGCTCATGGCGGCGCCGCGCTCGATGCGCATGGCCACGCGCGGATCGTACTGGGCACGCCGGGTGGCCAGCAGGTGGCGATGGATCGACCAGGCTTCGGCCGCGGTGAAGCCGCCCGCGGCATTGAGCCCCGGCAACTCCTCGAGCTCCGGCAGCTCGATGTGCTCGATGCGCACGCCGGCCGCCGACAGGCGCCCGAGCGCGCGGTCGAAGGCCTGCGCCACCACCGGTTCCAGGTCATCCTGCAGGTATTGCCGCGCGACCGCCAGGCGGATGGCCGCCGGAGCCTTGCCGATCGGCATGGCCGGGGTGTCGGCCAGCACGCTGTCCACCAGCACGCAGCCGCTCACGCTGCGCGTCATGGCGCAGGCGGTGTCCAGCGTGTACGAGAGCGGAAAGGCGCCGGTGAGCGGGACGCGGCGGGTGGTCGGCTTGAAGCCGGTGAGACCGCACAGTGCCGCCGGGATGCGGATCGAGCCCCCGGTATCGCTGCCGAGCCCGGCGACTGCCAGCCCCAGCGCCACCGAGACGGCGGCACCCGAGGAGGACCCGCCGGGAACGCGCGCGACGGCGGGGTCGAGCGGATTGCGCGGGGTACCGAAATGGGGGTTGATGCCGACGCCGGAAAAGGCGAACTCGCTCATATTGGTGCGCCCCACCAGCGCGGCGCCGGCATGGCGCAGGCGTGCCACGACCGCCGCGTCCGCATCGGCCGGCGCGGCGTCGTCGCGCGCGATGGCGGCGGCCCGCGTGACCTCGCCGGCGATATCGAACAGGTCCTTGATGGACACCGGCAGGCCGGCCAGCGGATGCAGCGGCTGGCCCGCCAGCGCTGCGGCGTCGGCGGCGCGGGCCACGCGCAGGGCCTCGTCGAAACTGGTCTGCAGGAACACGGAGCGCGCGGCCGGTCCGGCGGCGGCGGCCTGGGCGGCTTCGACGATGGCGGTGCGGCTGGTGGTGCCGGCGCGCAGGCTGGCTTGCAGGGTATCGAGGTCGGGCAGCATCATGGCGGGGGAGCGGCAGGCGCGCAGGCCTGGATTGACGGGGCTCGCGGAACCGGAGCGGATCGGTCGAGTCTAGCGAGGTGCGCCAGCGTGCGCAACCATGCCCCGGGGACCGCCTGCCCGAGAGGGCTGGCAGCGGTGGCCCGCGGTGGTCATGTGGGCGAATTGCCAATAAACTGTCAAGAAAACTGCCGCCAATCAACGCTCGATCCACCCCCAAGCCACCGTCAGCCTGCCACCAGTGCTGACGCCAGCGCCGCCACCAGTGTGCCGCCAGCGAGCCGCCGGCAGGCGGGTCCGGCCGGTGGTGCCGGCGGCAGTCCTTGTTTCCGCCTCGCGTGCCGGCATGGGCAGGCACGCCGCGCAGATCGCATTCAGGAGTATTTCGATGGCACGCAAGCCAGTCCAGGCCGACCCGGCCGCCGTCCCGGCCGTCACCCCGGAAGCGGCGCCCATCCCGCTGCAGCGCGCGGTGGGTCCCAACATCGTTTCCTCGGCCCACCTGGTCTCGGCGCGCAGCCCGGAACTGTCGGAGTTCGAGTTCGGCCTGAACACGGCCTACAACGCCTACAGCCGCTGGGTGGTGCGTTGCATGGGGGCGGCCGGTGTGCACGATCTGACCTTCCTCGACGTGCTGGTACTGCATCACGTCAACCACCGCGGCCGCGCCAAGCGGCTGGCCGACATCTGCTTCGTGCTGAACGTGGAGGACACCCATCTCGTCACCTACGCCCTGAAGAAGCTGCAGGGCCTTGGCCTGGCGGCGGGGGAGCGGGTCGGCAAGGAGGCCACCTATTCGACCACGCCTGCCGGTGCCGAGGCCTGCGCCCGCTACCGCGAGATCCGCGAGCAATGCCTGACCAGCAATATGACGCCTGGCAGTGCCGAGAACGCGGAGATCGGCGAACTGGCGCGCCTGCTGCGCGTGCTGACCGGCCTGTACGAGCAGGCAGCGCGCTCCGCGACCTCCTTGTAGCAGAGCGGGCCGGGCGGTAACGCCGTGCCGGCCGCGACCGGCGCGACGGACGCGCGCGGAGCAGGGTGCAGGCGGAGGCGCGCCACGCGGGCCCGGGCAGCAGTCAGCGCGGGCGCGGGACGTTCCCTGCACATCCCTTCTCTGCGGACGGCCCGGCAGGCGGATCCGGGCAGGTCTGGATGCGTCGCCGCACTGCGGGAAACGCCCCTCGCTAAGGTATAATTCCATGCTTTCGCTGCCGGACGCCCCACTCAGCGGCGCCCGCCGGCTGCAGTCCACTCCTCCTACGCCTCCCGACCGCTCAGATCATGGCGCATTTCTCGTGCTTCCCCGGCGCTTTGGCGCTTTCCGCCTTCCGCCAGCAACGCCTGCTCACGGCCCTCAAGCAGATCGACGCCGACATCGAATCGGTGCACGGCCAATTCGTGCATTTCGTCGACAGCAACGCGCCGCTCTCGGCCGAAGACCAAAGCCGCATCGCAGCGCTGCTCACCTACGGCGCACCGTTCGCCGCGCAGCCCGAGGGTGACCGCTTCGTCGTGATTCCGCGTTTCGGCACCATCTCGCCCTGGGCCAGCAAGGCTACCGATATCGCGCACAACTGCGGCCTGACGCACGTGCACCGCATCGAGCGCGGCATCGAGATCACGGTGGTCTGCAAGAAGGGGCTGCTGCGCGGCCGCAAGGCGCTGGACGCCGGCACGCGCGCGGCTGTCGCCGCCCACCTGTTCGACCGCATGACCGAGACCGTGGTGGCCACGCGGGAGGAGGCCGCCGGCCTGTTCGAGGAACTGCCGGCCAAGCCGCTGCGCTTCATCGACATCGCGGGCGGCCGCCCGGCACTGGCGCAGGCCAACGTGGAAATGGGCCTGGCGCTGTCGGAAGATGAGATCGACTACCTGATCGACGCCTACGCCAAGCTCGGCCGCAACCCGACCGACGTCGAACTGATGATGTTCGCGCAGGCCAATAGCGAGCACTGCCGGCACAAGATCTTCAACGCCACCTGGACCATCGACGGCGTGCAGCAGGACAAGTCGCTGTTCGCCATGATCCGCAACACGCACCAGCTCAATCCGCAGGGCTCGATCGTGGCCTACTCGGACAACTCGGCGGTGATGGAAGGTGACGTGGCCGAGCGCTGGTTCCCGCGCGGCGAGGGCCAGCAGTATGGCCGCCACCAGGCGCTCACGCACACCTTGATGAAGGTGGAGACGCACAACCACCCGACCGCCATCTCCCCGTTCCCGGGCGCCTCCACCGGCGCCGGCGGCGAGATCCGCGACGAGGGCGCGACCGGCCGCGGCGCCAAGCCCAAGGCCGGCCTGACCGGCTTCACCGTGTCCAACCTGATGCTGCCGGATGCGCTCGAGGCGTGGGAGAACGACCGCGATGCAGCCCAGCCGCTGGCGCACCGTAATCCGGACGACAAGCCGGGCGTGACCGGCAAGCCCGAGCGCATCGCCTCGCCGCTGCAGATCATGATCGACGGCCCGCTCGGCGGCGCCGCCTTCAACAATGAATTCGGCCGTGCCAACCTGGGCGGCTACTTCCGCGTCTACGAGCAGAACGTGGGCGGCACGGTGCGTGGCTACCACAAGCCCATCATGATCGCCGGCGGCATCGGCAACATCGACGCCAGCCACACGCACAAGGATGGCGTGCCGGCCGGCTCGCTGCTGATCCAGCTCGGCGGCCCCGGCATGCGTATCGGCATGGGCGGCGGCGCGGCCAGCTCGATGGCCACCGGCACCAATACCGCCGACCTGGACTTCGACTCCGTGCAGCGCGGCAACCCCGAGATGGAGCGCCGCGCGCAGGAAGTCATCAATGCCTGCTGGCAGCTCGGCGACGCCAACCCCATCCTGTCGATCCACGACGTGGGTGCCGGCGGTATCTCCAACGCCTTCCCCGAGATCGTCGACGGTGCCGGCCGCGGCGCACGCTTCGACCTGCGCCAGGTGCACCTGGAAGAGTCGGGCATGAGCCCGGCCGAGATCTGGTGCAACGAGTCGCAGGAGCGCTACGTGCTGGCCATCGCGCCGGATTCGCTGCCGCTGTTCCAGGCCATGTGCGAACGCGAGCGCTCGCCCTTCGCCGTGGTCGGCGTGGCCACCGAGGAAAAGCAGCTGCAGCTGGTAGATTCCAGCGTGGACGCCGCCCTCAAGGATCACTACGCCGTCGACATGCCGATGGACGTGCTGCTGGGCAAGCCGCCGCGCATGCACCGTGACGTCACCCACGTCGAGCAGGCGCTGCCGCCGGTCGACGTCACCGGCGTGGCGCTGGAGCAGGCCGTGCGCGACGTGCTGCGCCATCCCACCGTGGCCAGCAAGTCCTTCCTGATCACCATCGGCGACCGCACCGTGGGCGGCATGAACGCGCGCGACCAGTTCGTCGGCCCGTGGCAGGTGCCGGTGGCCGACGTGGCCGTGACCACGCTCGACTACAAGGGCCGCGCCGGCGAGGCCATGACCATGGGCGAGCGCACCCCGCTGGCCGTGATCGACGCGCCCGCCTCGGGCCGCATGGCCATCGGCGAGGCGCTGACCAACCTGGCCGCCGCCTCCGTCAAGGACCTGGGCAAGGTCAAGCTGTCGGCCAACTGGATGGCAGCCTGCGGCGTGGCCGGCGAGGACGCCAAGCTGTACGACACCGTCAAGGCGGTGGGCATGGACCTGTGCCCGGCACTGGGCATCAGCATCCCGGTGGGCAAGGATTCCCTGTCGATGCGCACCAAGTGGCAGGACGAGGGCGTGGACAAGGAAGTGGTGGCGCCGGTGTCGCTGATCATCTCGGCCTTCGCCGCCGTCGATGACACCGACCGCACGCTGACCCCGCAACTGCGCACCGACCAGGGCGAGACGGTGCTGATCGCCATCGACCTGGGCCGCGGCAAGAACCGCATGGGCGGCAGCATCCTGGCGCAGGTGACGCAGCAGGTCGGCGACAGCGCGCCGGACGTGGACAGCGCCGAAGACCTGAAGCAGTTCTTCAACGTGATCCAGCGCCTGAACCGCGAAGGCAAGCTGCTGGCCTACCACGACCGTTCCGATGGCGGCTTCCTGGCCACGCTGGCCGAGATGGCCTTCGCCGGCCACACCGGCGTGTCGCTCAATGTCGACATGCTGACGCTGGAGCCGGGCCAGGAACAGGACTACGGCGATGCCAAGAACTGGGCCCAGCAGATCGCCGAGCGCCGCAACGACCAGACCCTGCGCGCGCTGTTCTCGGAAGAACTGGGCGCGGTGATCCAGGTGCGCCGCGACGAGCGCGACGCGGTCTTCGCCGTGCTGCGCGAGGCGGGCCTGTCGGCCTGCAGCCATGTGGTCGGCAAGCCCAACACGAGCGACCAGTTCGAGATCTTCCGCGACGCCAAGAAGGTCTACAGCGCGCCGCGCAGCGAACTGCAGCGCAACTGGAGCGAAGTGAGCTGGCGCATCGCGCGCCTGCGCGACAACCCGGCCTGCGCCGACAGCGAATACGAACGCGTGCTCGACGCCGCCGACCCCGGCATCTCGCCCGTGCTGACGTTCGATCCGGCCGAAGACATCGCCGCGCCCTTCATCGCCAGCGGCGCGCGTCCGCGCGTGGCCATCCTGCGCGAGCAGGGCGTGAACTCGCAGATCGAGATGGCGTACAGCATGGACCGCGCTGGCTTCGACACCTACGACGTGCACATGAGCGACCTGATCGCCGGCCGCGCCAAGCTGTCCGATTTCACCGGCTTCGTGGCCTGCGGCGGCTTCAGCTACGGCGACGTGCTGGGCGCGGGCGAGGGCTGGGCCAAGACCATCCTGTTCAACGCGCAGATGGCGGAGCAGTTCGCCGCCTTCTTCAACCGCCAGGACACCTTCGCGCTGGGTGTGTGCAACGGCTGCCAGATGATGAGCAACCTGGCCCCGATCATTCCGGGCGCCGGTGCCTGGCCCAAGTTCACGCGCAACCAGTCCGAGCAGTACGAAGCGCGCTTCGTCACCGTGGAAGTGCAGTCCTCGCCGTCGATCTTCTTCGCCGGCATGGAAGGCAGCCGCATCCCCATCGTGGTGGCGCACGGCGAGGGTTTCGCCGATTTCTCGCAACAGGGCGACCAGGGCAAGGTCGACGTGGCGCTGCGCTTCGTCGACAACCGCGGCGCGGTCACCCAGACCTATCCGCTCAACCCGAACGGCTCGCCGGACGGCATCACCTCGGTGACCACCACCGACGGCCGCTTCACCGTGCTGATGCCGCACCCCGAGCGCGTCTTCCGCGCCGCCACCATGAGCTGGGCGCCGGACGCCTGGAAGCAGGTGGCCGACGGCGGCAGCCCGTGGATGCGCATGTTCCGCAACGCGCGCAAGTGGGTGGGGTAAGACAGTAGCGGCAGCTGGCAGCTGTTGCGATTGCTGTTGGTATGACGCGGCGCCTTGATGGCGCCGCGTTGCCTTGAGGCTCAGGCCGCGTGCTTCAGCGGATGGACGTGCAACTCACCACGCCTTTGCTCGACGAGCCAGAGGTCATAGGCGGCTTGGTGCGCGAGCCAGGATTCGGCGCTCTTGCCGAACGCGATTTCCAGGCGCACGGCCATTTCCGGGCTGGCCTGCGGGCACCTGCATGCGCTGCTGCAGGCCATCGCAGAATTGAGCGATGGCGATGCGGTGATTTCCGGCCTGGCCGACCTCGGTGCCGGCCTGGCCCTGGAACTGTCCGGGCGCATGCATGGCACGGGTGGCGCTCTGCAGGCGCGGGTGCGTATCGGCTGAGGCAGCCAAGGGCAGCACGTTCCGCGGCGGCCCGGCAGGCCGCCGCCCAGTGTTTCATCAGGGCCGCCCACCCATGGTCGCCGCCCATGCCGGCGTCGGCATCCCTGTCATGGTTGAAAGAAGCCCGGGAGCGCCGCGGAGACTGGATTCGATGTATTAATGGATATTCATTTAGAATCCGCTTTTTCCGATGCGGATTCTGATGCCTCGATCTCTCGGATGGCGGCCGGATTATCATGTCTCCCCCGTTGGGACAAGGTCTTCCTTTCCCAATCAGGGTACGTGGTGGCGGCGAGGAGTGCGGTGAAAGTGCTGGGTGAAGCGCTGGAAAATATCCTTCCGATAAACCCGTGCCGCGTGGCATGGCTGCCGACGGCGTGGCGGGCTCAGCCGGCGCGGAACTGCAGGCTCCATGGCTGATAGAGGCAGCGCAGCGCACGCTTGGCGCCGATCACGCCGGCCGCCGCGGGCGCACGCCCGACGACCTGCAAGGTGGCCCAGCCCAGCCGTGCCACCTTAGCCTCGCCATAGCGGTCGCGCGCCGGCAGCTGCCCGCGCCACGCCTTGCGGCCGGCCTGCAGTTGCGGCGGAATGGCTGTCGCCAGGGCGCAGTAGCCCCATCCGGCCGATTGCAGGCGCCAGATCTGCCAGGGCTTGCGCCGTGGCAGTGCCTGCGTGCCATCGCCGTGTGCGTCGACGGCGGTGCTTGGGCGTTCGGACCGCCGTGGGGCGGCTGCGCGTGGGGTGGCGGCGAAGAGAGAGCGCAAAGGCTTCCGCATATTCAGAGCATTCATAGGTTGGTGGAGTCGTTTCCCGCTGAGGAGTGGCCAGGATTAATCCATACTATACCCTAGGTTGGCGTCATGCTTTCTCTCAAATGGTGTCGGGGGGCGGAAAGGGTGGGGTCTGACCATAATCAGATTTTTCTGATCCAATCTTAGGATTCGGCTGCTTTATCGGAATGTGCTTCGGTCGAGATAATGGGGTCCTCTTTCGGGAGAACCTCACTACCAACCTTCACAGGAGCACAATATGTCCAAGCAGATCCGCATGGCCCTCATCGCCGCCGCCGCCACCGCCTCCACCTTCGGCGCCAGCTCGGCCATGGCCGCCGACGGCACCATCAACTTCACCGGCAGCATCATCGCCGCCTCTTGCAGCCTCGTCGGCGGCAGCGGCACCAACGTGACCGGTGGCAAGGGTGATCAGATCATCGACGTCAAGCTCGGCAAGGTCACCACCGATTCGCTGGGTGGCACCGCAGGCGGCAACATCATCGCCGGCACCTCGATCAACCTCGACCTGAACTGCGACAACTCCGCCGCAGGCCTGAAGACGGTCAAGGTTCGCTTCGACCCGGCCTCCGGCTCGGGTATCGACACGCATAACAACAAGCTGCTCGCCACCACCGGCCCGACCGACGACAAGGCCACCGGCGTGGGCATCGGCCTGTACAACGGCAAGAACGAGCTGCTGGACCTGAGCGGCAACAGCGTGATCGAGGGCGATCTGGAAAAGGGCGCCGACGACAAGTACACGGCAAAGCTGGCGCTGCGCGCGGGTTACGTGAAGAACGGCGCCGCCGTCGCTGCCGGCCAGGCCAACGGCACGCTGCCCTTCACGCTGACCTACGAGTAATCCCCCCCAACCCTCCGGGCTGCGCGGGGGGCCCAGGCCTCCCGCCCGTCCGGATACTACGGAATCCAATATGAAACGCTCTCACATTGCTGGGCTGGCCCTGGCCGGCTCTCTGGGGCTGGCTTCGGGCGCGTCGCTCGCCGGCATCACGCTCGACGGTACCCGCGTCGTGCTGGCCGCGCCGAGCAAGGAGGCGTCGGTGCTGGTCCGTAACCGTGCGGCGGCTGACGTCATGATCCAGGCCTGGATCGACGGCGCCGACGACAAGGCGGACGTGCCGTTCGCCATCACGCCGACGCTTGGCCGCCTGGGTGCGGAGAAACAGCAGACGCTTCGCATTCTTTACTACGGCCAAGGGCTTCCCACCGACCGCGAATCGGTCTTCTGGGTCAACGTGCAGGAGATCCCGCAGAAGCCCAAGGACGAGAACACGCTGCAGATCGCGCTGCGCCAGCGCATCAAGCTCTTCTACCGGCCTGCCGGCCTGCCCGGCGAGGCGGCCAAGGCCCCCGCGCAGCTGCGCTGGCGCCTGGTTCCGCACGATGGCAAGGCGCAGCTGGAGGTGAGCAATCCCACCGCATTCCACGTCTCGCTGGCCGGGGTCAAGCTGCACAGCGGCGGCCGTGACTACGAGGCCGCACCTGAAATGGTGCCGCCGGCCGGGACGCGCCGGTTCGAAGTGAAGGGCCTGCCGGCGGGAGCCGCCAACGCGGACGCCAAGGTTCGCTTCGACACCATCAACGACTACGGCGCCATCCAGTCGCACGAAGGCGCCACCGGCAGCTGAGGCTGTCGCCTCACAGCCGCCGCCTAACACGCCGCTTCCCCTTGATCTCCGCCACCCCCGTTCATGGATGGGGGGGGGAGGGCGCTTTGCGCCCGCCCGCGGAACGGGCTGGGAGGCGAATCACAAGAGAAAACGGTTATGGTCATCGTCAGGAAGGAAGTCATCAGGCAGTCCAGTGAACTCGGCAACGTCGCGCAGATCAGCGTGCCTTGGCTGGTCATGCTCGGGCTGGTGCTGCCCTCCGCGGGCCATGCCGTGGAATTCAACGAGTCCTTCCTGCGCAAGGGTGATGGACCGGTCGCGCTGCACTATTTCGAGAAGGGCAACGCGGTGCTGCCCGGCAGCTACGACGTCGACGTCTACCTGAACCAGTCGCTGACCCGGCGCCACACCGTGCAGTTCAGTCCGGATGCCGAAGGCCTGGTCCGGCCCGCCATCCCGCTCGGGCTGCTGCGCGCGATCGGTGTCGACGTGGCCAAGCTGGCGAAGGAGGGCCGCATCCCTGCTGGCACCGATGACAACGCTGCCGTTGACCTGTCCGCGCTGGCGGACGGCGCGGCGGTGGATTTCGAGGCGAACACGCTCTCGCTTTTCCTGAGCATTCCGCAGGCCTATGTGCTGCGCACCGCGCGCGGCTACGTGGACCCGTCGCTGTGGGATGACGGCGTGCCGGCCCTCTACACGGATTACCAGGCCACCTACAGCCGCAACGACGGCAACGGCCAGCACAGCGACTACTATTACCTCGGCCTGCGCAGCGGCTTCAATATCGGCGGCTGGCGCTTCCGCAACGAATCCTCGTTGTCGGGCTCCTCCGAGACGGGCAGCCGCTTCTCCAGCAACCGCACCTACGTGGAGCGGAATTTCGCCAGCCTGCGCGGCAAGGCGTCGGCGGGCGAACTGTACACGCCGGGCGACATCTTCGAGAGCGTGCGCTTCCTGGGCGGGCAGATCGGCACCGACCTGGCCATGCTGCCAGACGGCGAGATGGGCTTCGCACCGACCGTGCGCGGCATCGCCGAGAGCAATGCCGTGGTCGAGGTGCGCCAGAACGGCTACGTCATCTATTCGACGGCGGTGCCGCCCGGCGCGTTCGAGATCAACGACATCTATCCGAGCGGCTCCAACGGCGACCTCGAGATCCGTATCACCGAGGCCGACGGACGCGTGCGCCGCTTTACGCAGCCGTACTCCTACCTGCCGGTGATGGTGCGCCACGGCAGCCTGCGCTATGCGCTGGCCGGCGGCCAGTACCGCGGCGAAGGTTCGTCGCGCCCGAAGTTCCTGCAGGGCACCATGGTCTACGGCGTGTCCGAAGACTGGACGGCCTATGGCGGCATCCAGGCGTCGCAAGACTACGCGGCGGCCAACCTTGGCGTGGGCGTGAACACCCGCATCGGCGGCGTGTCGCTGGACGTGACGCACAGCCGCTCGCGCACGCCCAACGGCACCCGGCAGGGGCAGAGCGTCCGCTTCCTGTATTCGAAGACGGTCAATCCCACCAACACCACCTTCACCATGGTGGGCTACCGCTATTCCACGGACGGCTACCGCACCTTCAGCCAGCACGTGGACGAGACCGACCGCCCCGACGGGCAGGGCTTCCGCCGGCAGAAGAGCCGGGTGGACGTCAATATCAGCCAGCCGCTGTCGAGCGGCTCGCTGTACCTCGGCGTGGGCGACACCAGCTACTGGAGCGGCGACGGCCGCAGCCGGCGCGTGCAGCTCGGCTACAGCAGCAGCTATAAAGACATCAGCTACAGCCTGTCGGTGTCGCATACACGGGACTCGGGCCTGGCCGCCCGGCCCGAAACGCAGTTCAGCGTGTCGCTCAGCATTCCGCTGGGCAAGGTGGGGCGAACGCATCGGGCCTACGCCAACGCGGTGTCGTCGGTGCGCGGCGACTACAACCTGCAGTCCGGCGTGACGGGCTATCTGAACGATGCCAATACCGTCAACTACGGCGTGCAGGCCGGCTACAGCCGCGACGGCGGCGGTTCGGGCGGCGTCAGCCTGGGCTGGGATACGCCCACGGCCAAGCTGAGCGGCAACGCCAGCCAGAACCGCTTCGGCAGCCACGTCGATGCGAGCGCGTCGGGCTCCGTGGTGTTGCACGGCGGCGGCGTGACACTGGGCCAGCCGCTGGGCGAGACCTTTGCCGTGGTCGAGGTGCCGAAGGTGGCCGGCGTGTCGATGAGCAATTCGCCGTCGGTCCGCACCGACCGCAGCGGCTATGCCGTGGTGCCCTATCTGCAGCCCTATCGCGTGAACTGGCTCAACGTCGATCCGTCCAGCACCGGCGTCGAGACCGAGATCACCGAGAACTCCAAGATGGTGGTGCCCACCCGCGGCGCCGTGGTCAAGACGCGCTTCGAGGCCGAGACGGGCCGCCGCGTGCAGTTCGAGCTGAGCCTGGACCAGGCCGGCAAGGTGCCGTTCGGCGCCCACGCCTATGACGCCAAGGGCAGGCCGCTCGGCATGGTGGACAACCAGTCGCGCCTGCTGGTGTTCGGTATCGAGGACAAGGGCAGCATCGACGTGCGCTGGGGCGACGAGCAATGCACCGTCGGCTACGCGTTGAAGCCGCAGAACAAGGCGCTGATGTATGAGCGGCAGGTGGCGAGCTGTGTGCGCGGCGCGATGGTCACCACCGTCAAGTGATCGCCTTCCGGGGCCGCGCATCGGGGGCCTGGGCTGCATCGATGTGCGGCGCTTGCGCACGAAACCAGCGGCGAAATCGACGAGGCTGAACGCAGAACAAGACGCGGCCATGGCACGCGGGAAGATCGGAAAACAAGGAGTCAAGCATGAACAAGGGGAAAATCAAATTCATCGGCGTCGCGATCCTGGTTCTTTTATCCAGCTATGCGAATGCGAAATGCACGGTCAAGACGAGCGATAACAAAGAAGTGGATTATCTCGTCGTCACGCTGCCGAAATTCTCTCCGCCTCCATTTGATCCCAATGTCAAGGAGGGCACGGTGATCTTCACGTCGTCGGGGAGCTCGACCGGATCGGGCGGGACGGCGTATTGCGATTCAACCGTTGGTCTCGTCGGGTATTTCGGTTCGACAAGCGCCGCTCCCGGAAAGTACAACACCTATCCCACGCCGGTTGCCGGAGTGGGGGTTCGCATCAGAGGGGGTATCAATAAGGATGATTGGTGGCCGCAATCGACTGAGGGGGCCAATACTACGTATGGGATGGTCGCAGGGACGGAATTTACCATTGAGCTTGTGAAGACCGGCGATATCACGGCAGCAGGCGTTTTGAGCGGGGAGATCGGTATGACCTATATCATCCCGCATGAAAAGAAGATCCGCTCCATCGTGACGAATGGATCGATCAATATCGTTCCGAAAGTTCCGACCTGCAATGTGTTGACCCCGAAAGTGGACGTTGATCTGGGGAAGGCAACAACCAGCGAGCTGAAAAGCGTCGGCGCAACGTCTTCACCAAAATCCTTCGAGGTGCGCCTCCAGTGCTCTGGTGGTAACCCAGGTACGACGACGCAGATGTACATGACGCTGACGGACTCGACGAGTCCCGCTAATAAGACCGATACGCTCTCGCTGGCGTCCGGCTCGCAGGCCAAAGGCTTCGGCATTCAGATCCTGCGTGGTGCTGATGACACGCTGGTCAGTTACGGTCCGGACTCTGCGGCGGCAGACAATCCCAATCAATGGAAGGTCGGCAACTTCGGCAACGTCAACGTGACCATTCCTTTCAAGGCTCGCTATGTGCGAACGTCCTCTACTATCGTGCCCGGTACGGCGAATGGGGCTGCCACGTTCACCATGAGCTATCAATGAGCGGACGGGTTTCCGGACTGCTGAAAGCGGGATCGGATTGAGGGCCGGAGCGGTATTGCTGCGCGCTGGGGTGACAGGGTCATGTCCGAGCTGATACGGGGAACGGGGGGCTGGCATACGGGCGACAAGCGGTCAGCCGTGTACGCGGCGGGACGGTCGACAGCATCTAGGCGAGCGTTATGCGGTGCGTGTTCTTGATTGACTTGCTTCGTATTCTGGAGGTAAGGGGTGGCAACAAGAATATTATTATTTCTTATATTTTCCGCGTTTTCACTTTTCTCTCGTGCGGCGGAGATCTGCTGGTCGGCGAGCGGTAGCACGACCATATCATTTCCTGCGCAAACGATTTCGAGTGCGGAGGATGCCATGGTGCCGGGGACGGCAGTGTCTTCCGGAGCTACCAACAATTCTTTCAGCTACGGCATACTTCAGATCGATGATAGTCTGGTCTGCAATGATAGGTCGGGAGTCAATGGGTCGATCGTCATTCCTGAGACGGTTAAGAAGTCCACCGTCACTTATACGCAGAATGGCGTGGAGCACGCCGTCTGGGAGACTAGCGTGCCGGGAGTCGGGGTTGCCATGGCGGCCAGGTTGAGCAATACGGCTGATTGGGTCCCGATCAAATCCGCAGAGCAGGGCATCGGCTCGCTGAGTCAGCCGTCGAGCGGGTTGTTCTTTATAAGTCTGCAGCTCAGGGCAACTTTGGTTTTCACGGGGCGCGTGAAATCCGGGAGCTATAGCTTCACCATGAGCCTGGTTAACTATATCAAGCAGAAATCGACGTCAAAGACCCTGCTGACGACGACCTTGGGAGTGAAAGGAAATGCTACCGTCAAGGCCGGTTCATGCAAGCTGACGAGCGGTGCGAAGCAGACCGTTTTGCTGCCAACGGTGTCGGCTCACAGCCTGAATCAGCAGGCGGGCGAGTCAGCAGAATCCTCTGCCCCGTTCTCGCTGGGATTGCAGTGCGATCAGGGCGTGAAGGTCTACGCGACGATGACGGATGCATCGAATCCCGTGAATACAAGCGACACGCTCGGTCTTGGCAAAGGTTCGGGTGCCCGCGGTGTCGGTATCCGGATCTATCGCGAGAAGGAAACGAAGCCGGTCAGCTACGGGCCGGACTCGTCGGCGAACGGGAATGCCAACCAATGGTACGTCGATACGGCCGGGGCAAATGGGGTGATCGGGCTTCCCTTTGTGGCCAAGTATGTCAAGACCGGGACAACCGTCACGCCGGGATCGGTTGAGGCGCAGAGTACGATTACTTTCTCTTATCAGTAGTGGCTCCGGTCCTGGTGCGCACCGCTTCCGCGGCGTCGCCAGGGACGTGCTGACCTGAAGCGAACTGAAGTCCGGCGTTCGCAGGGCCATGCCCGCTAGTCGCCGATAAGTGGCGTTCAAAGCTACAATCCTGCTGACACGGTGGCAGGAACCCGGGGACAGAGGCCGCCAGGCCTGCTGTGTGCCGCCAATGAGAAGCGAACGCTTGCGGTCGGCACCCATGGAAAACGTTCGGGGTTCGAAAGTCCAGAAACTGGCGCAAAGCGCGCTGCGCCTGAACGTTGGCCTGCTGGTCATCATCCTGCTTGCTTTTTTCTTCCTGGGTACCGCATATTGGGCCATCACCCGCGTGCTCTGGTTCGAGCAGGCAAAGGCCGCCTTCCATTTCGCACGGCTGGTCGGAACGATGCAGGAACACGAGCGATTCCTGCTGCAGTTCACCCGCGCGACCGAACCGGAGTCCAGGCCCCCGTCGCCCGGCGCGCCCGCCGGGCAGCCTGCGGAACTGGCCACGCTGAAGGTGATGCCGCGCGGGGAGGTCGATATCTACGAGGGACAGCAGTTCGCTTTCTCCCCCCCGTTTGCCCTGTCCTTGCCCGGCGGCCAGTGGGCGCTGGCGTCGCAGGCGCCGCAAGCGCGCGAGCGCCAGCTCAGGCTGGGGGTGATGGCGGACAGCGTCTACAGCAGCTTCTGGAGCCACTCGCGCTATCGGGCACCGCAGGTGCTGCTGTTCGACCTGGACAGCGTGGCAGGCATGGCCGTGCCGTCGATCGACGCCAGGCCGGACCTGCTGGTCAGGGCGCGCAAGGGCTTGCTGCGCGTTCTCGACAGCGCCCGTGAGCAGGTGCGCCAGGACCTTCCGTCGCCCGGCGTATTGAAGGTGCATTGGCAAGCCGGCACCGGTTTTTTCGGTGGCAAGGAGCCGGAATTGCTGGCCTATATGGAAGACAGCGTGCCGGACACGCTATGGTGGCAACCGGATGCGCCACGGCGGGTGATCGTTGCCACGGTGCTGGAACTGGATGCCCTGACCGAGGAATTGGGGTGGCGCTACACACCATCCTTCGACCTGCTGAGCCCGGATGGCCAGGCGCTGCTGGGTTCCCGGAAGCGGGTCGAGAGGTATGGCGATGGCGTCCACTTGGCGGCGAGCGGGCTGTTGATCAAGTGCGGCAGTAGTGCGCGCCAGGGCTGGCAGGCCGTCTACTTCATCACCTACAGCGAGCTTTTCCGCCAGGAGCGCTGGGCCATCGTGGCGCTGGTCGCGGCATTCCTGATGATCCTCGGCTCCGGTTGGGCGCTGCTGCGCTGGTATCGTCGGCGCGTGGTGGCACCGGCCAGCCAAGCGCACTACACGCTGGAGGAGAGCCACGCCTTCAACCGCACCATCATCGAGACCGCGCCTGTCGCGCTGTGCGTGCTGGACCAGGGCGGACGCGAGGTCGTCATCCAGAACGCGCTGGCCCAGGCATGGCTTGGCGGCCCGGAGGCTATGGTGTCGCTGGTGCGCGACTGGCATCTGATCGAGGCCGGTCGGCTGGTGCCCGGCGAAGCCTGCGTGGTGGCCGGGGGCCTGTCGCTGCACGCGCGCTGGGCGCCGGCGCAGTATGGCGGCGCCAGCGTGCTGCTCTGCGCGTTCCACGACATCAGCGCTCACCGTGAGGCCCTGTCGGCGCTGCGCGGGGCACGCGCCGCGGCGGACGAGGCCAATGCGGCCAAGAGCCGTTTCCTGGCCACCATGAGCCATGAGATCCGCACGCCGCTGTACGGCGTGGTCAGCACGCTGGAACTGCTCGGCCTGACCCCGCTCGATGCACGCCAGCAGGGTTACTTGCACACCATCCGCAGTTCCTCCGATGTGTTGCTGCAACTGATCAGCGACATCCTCGACGTTTCCAAGATCGAAGCGGGCCAGATGCCGCTGGAAGCCGAGGCCTTCGACCCGCAGGCGCTGACCGAGGAGATCCTGCGCGGCTACGCGGCGCGGGCGCAGGAGAAGGGCCTGCAGTTCTACGCTTGCCTGGACGCCGACGTGCCGCAGTCGGTGGTCGGCGACGGCATGCGCATCCGGCAGGTCCTTGCCAATCTTGTCAGCAATGCCATCAAGTTCACCGGCGCGGGCCGCGTCGCCGTGACCCTGCGGCGCGAGCGGGAGGCGGACGACGGCGTGGTGCGCCTGCGCTGGGAAGTGGTCGATACCGGCAGCGGCTTGTCGAAGGCCCAGCAGGAGCGGTTGTTCGAGCCCTTCTATCAGGCTGACAACCAGGCCGATGCCCGCCTCGATGGCCGCGGCAAGGATCGGCCCGCCGCCCCTGCCCCGATCGGCGGAACCGGGCTGGGCTTGTCGATCTGCCGCCGCCTGAGCGACCTGATGGGGGGCAAGCTGGAGGTGGTCAGCGTGCCCGGCGTGGGGAGCCAGTTTGCCTTCACGGTGCCGCTGGCCGCCGTGCCGCGTTTGCCGGCGCAGCCGGGCGCTGCCGTGGCCGTGGCAGCGCGGCCTGTCTGCGTGCGCTCGCCCGCGCCGGATCTGACCGCCAGCCTTTGCCGATGGCTGGTCTCGCTCGGCTGGGACGCGCATGCGCTGGCGGCAGATGGCGTGCCGGAGCAAGCACCGGGCGAGGGCGGCGCGGACACCGGGAACGCGCTCTTGCTCGACGTGCTGCCGGCGTGGCTGGCGCCGCTGCCCTGGGCCGGAGCGCGCGTGACGGCGCGGCACGACGCGGCCTTGCGGCCCGAGTCCGTCGCGGGCGGCTGGCAAGTCAACCTGCATAGCCGCGCGGGCATCCTGCAGGCCCTGGCGGCAGCGGCCGGGCTGGACCCGGGCCTCCTTCCCGCGGCCGGCGGTGACGATGCCGCGACGCAGCGGCCGCCGCTGGGGCTGCGAGTGCTGGCGGCCGAGGACAACCCGATCAACCGGACCCTGCTGAAGGAGCAGCTCGAGGCACTCGGCTGCACGGTGACGGTGGCGGCCGACGGCGAGGCGGCACTGCGCTGCGCGCAGACGGGGCAATTCGACGTGGTGCTGACCGACGTCAATATGCCGGTGATGGATGGTTATGCGCTGACGCGCGCCCTGCGCGCGCGCGGTGCCTCGCTGCCCATCCTCGGCGTGACCGCCAACGCCATGCGCGACGAAGGCGAGCGCTGCCTGGCCGCCGGCATGGACGCGTGGATGACCAAGCCGATCAGCCTGCTGACGCTCTATGAGCGGCTGCACGCAGCGGCGAAGGCCGCTGGTGCGGCGGTGGCGGCAGCAGGGACAGTGGGGGGGGCAGCGGCAGTCGGGGCAATGGAGTCCGTTGCGGTGGCCGATGTGGCCCATGTGGCCGATGCGGCCGATGTGGCCGATGCGGCAGGAGCGGTAGCGGATGACGCCCTGGACGTGCCCGCCCCCTTGCGCCAGCTGTTCCTGTCCACCATGGCGGAGGACCTGGCCGCCACGCGGGCCGCGCTCGCCAAGGGCGATGCCGTGCTGTTGCGCCAGCTGCTGCATCGCATGCGCGGCGCACTGTCGGTAGCGCGTGGGGCTGACCTCGTGACTGCCTGCCGCGAGCAAGAAACGGCCTTGGCCGAGGGGCGCACGCTGGCCGGCGATGCGCCGCTGCAGGCCTTGCTCGACAGGATAGAGTCCGCCGTCGGTCGGGTGCAGGGCGGTGCACGCCTGTGCTAAGCTTTTTCTCTATACATAGTTAGAAAGATCGGCATATGCCCGCAGGAAATTCCTATTCTGCGGAGCCCTGCCGCCCGCCGCCCAGGAATCCTAGACATGAGCCGAATCATCGTCGTCGATGATCACCCGCTGATCCATCTTGCCGTGCGCCTGATGCTGGAGAAGGAAGGCCACGAGATCGTCGCCGAATGCGACAGCGGCACGGCTTGCATCCAGGCGGTGCGCGAGCACCAGCCCGATCTGCTCATCCTGGACTTGTCCATCCCCAAGATGGACGGCTTCGCCGTGATCGCTCACCTGAAGTCCGCGGGCCTGCGCGTCAAGGTTCTGATCCTGACCTCGAGCGATTCGCGCAATTTCGCCATGCGCTGCCTGCAGGCCGGCGCCGCCGGCTTCGTCTGCAAGGACGACAACCTGGACGAACTGGTGGGCGCCGTGCGGGCCGTGCTGTCCGGCTATACCTATTTCCCCGAGGACGCGCTGATCGCCTTGCAGGAGAACGCCAAGGCGGCCAGCGAGGAACAGGTGCAGGTGGCCGCGCTGACCGACCGCGAGCTGTCGGTGCTGCGGCTGCTGGCGCGCGGCTTGGGCAACCAGGAGATTGCCAGGGACCTGCTGATCAGCCACAAGACGGTGAGCACCTACCGGGTGCGGCTGATGCAGAAGCTCAACGTATCGAACCTGGTCGCGCTGGTGGAGCTGGCCAAGCGCAACGGCGTGGCCTGAGCTCCGGCGGGCTGCCTCAGTCCGGCTTGCTGACGCGCAGCAGTTGCGCGTCGAGCGCCTGTGTGGCCGCTTCGACGGCCGCAATGGCGGCGCGCAGTGCCTGCCGCGAAGGCGGCACCGCCCGGCACGCGGCCTGCAGGCCTGAGCAGGCATCGACGAGCTGCGCTGCCCTGAGCAGTTCGGCGGCGCCGCGGATGCGATGGGCGACGCGGCCCAGGGCCTCGGTGTCCGGCTGCCGGCGCAGCCTGGCGAGGGTGCGGCGATCCTGCACATTGGCGTGCAGCATGGCGTCGACCAGCCGCTGCACCAGTGCCGCGTCGCCGCCGGCCAGTTCTCTCAGTTCCCGCGCCATGCGTGGGTCATCGGCATGTGCCCGCGGCGTGGGCTCGAGCGCAGCCGTCACCGCCTCCCGCGAGTCGGGAACGTCCGGCAGGGCCGGCAGTGCAAGGCCGTCGGCGCCGGCTGCATCAGCCTGCGTATCCGCATTCGTATCCGCATTCGTATCAGCTGCCGGCTGCGCGGGAGCGGGCAGGGCGGCGGCCCCGCCGGGCGTACGCACTGCCGCGGTGGCCAGCACTTGCTCCAGGCGGTCCAGTCCCAGCGGCTTGACCAGGCAGTCGTCCATGCCCGCCTCGACGCAGGCGGCGATTTCCTCCTTGCGCGCGTCGGCGGTCAGGCCCAGCACCAGGCAAGGTGCGAGCCCGCGCGACCGCTCATCGTCGCGGATCGCCTTGGCCAGCGCCAGCCCGTTCATTTCCGGCATATGGCGATCGGTGATGACCGCATCGAAGCGGTCCTCGTGCCAGGCCTGCAAGGCCTGCCGGCCGTTCTCGACGCAGGTGGTGCGATGGCCCAGGAAGGCAAGCTGCTGGCACAGCAGCAAGCGGTTGACCGCGTGGTCGTCGGCCACCAGTACATGCAGCCTGCGGGCCGGTGCCGGCATCGGCGCGGCCTGCGCGGCGGCGCTCGCGGTGTCCGGCGTCGCGGGCTGGCAAGCCGGCAAGGTCTGCAGGGTCAGTACGACCTCGATGCGCGTGCCGGCACCGGCGGCGCTGTGCATGAGCAGCGAACCATCCATCATTTCGCACAGCGAGCGGCAGATCGACAGCCCCAGGCCGGCGCCGCCATGTGCGGCGCCGTGTTCATCCACGTCGCCGGATGGCGCGACCTGGGAGAATGGCTGGAACAGGCGCGCCTGATCGACCGGCGCGATGCCGATGCCGCTGTCTTCGACCGACAGCTTCACCCGCATCCGTTCGGCACCGGCCGGCTCCCCGCCCAGGTGGATGCGCACATAGCCGTGCGCGGTGAACTTGATCGCATTGCTGACGAGGTTGGACAGGATCTGCTTGAAGCGCATCGGATCCACCAGCACGTCCGCGCCGACACTGGAATCCATTTCCAGCGTCAACGCCAGTCCCTTCTGCCGGGCCGGGCCGTCGAACACGCGCACGACGGATTCGGCGAGGTCGCGCAGGCGGGCCCGCAACGGTGTCAGGCTGAGATGGCCGGATTCGATGCGCACGATGTCCAGGATGTCGCCGATCAGGGCCAGCAGGCCGTTGGCCGACGCATAGGCGGTTTCGATGGCCGCGCGGTCGATCTCGCCCGCGCGGGCGCGGCGCAGCGCCAGTTCGAGCGTGCCGATGACCGCGCTCATGGGCGTGCGGATCTCGTGGCTCATGGTGGCCAGGAAGGTGGTCTTGGCGCGGCTGGCCTGCTGCAGCGCGTCGATCAGGCGGCGCTGGTCGGTGATGTCCTGCCAGCCGCACACCACGCCCTTGAGCGTGCCCGAGGCGTCGCGATAGGGCTGCACCCAATGGTCGATCCAGCGTGCCTCGCCGTGGATGCGCACGGCGAGCTGGCGCCGCTGCGGCTGGCCGTCGGCGATCGCACGCAGGTAGCCGGCGTGGAAGTCGGGGGCGGACTTGAACAGGCTGGCAGGCAGCGCCGCGGCGGTCTTGCCGAGGGCATCGTGCGCGCTGATGCCGAGCACCTCTTCGTAGCGGCGATTGAAGGACAGCAGCCGGCCTGTGCAATCGCGCACATAGACCGGGTCGGGCAGCCCGTCGGTGAAGGTCTGCTGGAACTGCAACTGGTCGCTCAACGCACGTTCGGCGCGCAGCCGCTTGCGTACCTGGCGGCGCAGGTGGAACACCCAGGCGGCGGACAGTGCCAGCAGGGCGACGGCGCCGGCGACGATCCAGGCGATGGTCTGGCGGTAGTCGCGCCAGGTCTGGCCGGTCATGGCGGCGTTAGGGCGCCAGCGGTTGACGATGGATTGCAGCTCGTGCGGGCCCGAGGCCAACAGGGCCTTGTCGAGAATGGACTGCAGCTCGGTGTCGCCGCGCCGCATGGCCAGGCTCAGCGGGGTGCTGTCCGGGCTGATCAGGCCGCTGACGGCCAGCTTGTCGCCGTACAGGCGCGTGATGTAGTAGCGCGCCGCGCCCAGCGACAGCACGGTGGCGTCTGCCTGGCGCTCGGACACCATGTGCAGCGCGTCGAGGATGGTCGACGGCGTGTCGATGGGCACCGAGGGGTAGGCGGCCCGTGCCTGTTGCGTGGCGATGTGCCCGCGCGCGATGGCCAGCCGCTTGGCCGAAGGCGGCTGCAGGGCATCCGGTTCGACCGGCGCGTCCTTGCGCGCGACCAGCACGAAGTAGTCCGAGGTGAACGGCCGCGAGAAGCGCAGGCATTCCTCGCGCTCGCTGGTCGGGCTCAGCACGGTGAGGTCGGCCTTGCCGTCGGTGAGGGCGCGTTGCAGGCTGTCGAAGCTGCCGGTGCGCGTGAATTCGAAGCGCAGGCCGGTGCGCAGCGAGACCAGTTGCAGCAGGTCCGCCAGGATGCCGTTGAAGTTGCCGTTGGCATCGAAGAAGGCGACGGGGGCGAGGTCGTCGTTGACGGCCAGCCGCACCACCGGATGGCGGCTGATCCAGCGCCGCTCCGCTTCGTCCAGCTCGACGCGCTGGCCGGGCAGCAGCACGCTGTCGCCGCTCCAGCGCATGGCGATGCGGTCCAGCTTGCCCTGGCCGAGCGAGGCCAGCGCGCTGTCGACGATGCGCGCCAGCGGCGTGCCGTCGCGGCGCATGCCGAAGCCGAAGCCACTCGGCTCGACGGGCAGGAAGCGCGCCAGCCGCACGTAGTTGAAGAAGCTCTGGCTCACCAGCAGCGAAGCCGATAGCAGGTCGCCGAGATAGAGGTCGGCCTGGCCGAACGCCACCGCGGCCATGGCCTGGGCATGGCTGCGGTAACGCACGAAGCGGGCGTCCGGATAGGTCGCCTGCAGCGCCGGGCCGGACAGGTAGTCCTGCGCCAGGGCCACCGTCAGGCCCGACAGGTCGTCGGGCGGCGCGGCGGCTTCGCCCTGACGCTGGAACAGGGCAGGCAGGTCGGGCGCGTACGGCCGGCTGACCACCAGGCTGCCGTTCGCGCGCGCGGCACGGCCGGCGCTCGCAAGCAGGTCGATGGTGCCGGCTTCCAGGGCCCGCGTGGCCTGGGCGCGGTCGGCGAAGCGGCGGATCTCGATGTCGACATTGAGTTGCTGCCGCAGCAAGGCGGTCACATCTGCCGTGATGCCTTCGTAATCGCTGCCGTGGACGATGTCCAGCGGTGGCTGACCCGGAGCGGGTACGCCGAGCACGAGGCGGCGCTTGTCGCGCAGCCAGCGCCAGTCGTCCGCGTCGAGCGGCACTGTGCGGCGTTCGAGCAGAAGGTGGCTCTGCAGGGACAGGGACGAGGTGTTGTCGTCCCAATCCTGGGCCAGGGCAGGGGCTGGCGCCAGGGCAAGGGCAGCCAGCATGGCGGCGGCGAGTGCCAGCAGCAGCGCAAGGGTGGAGGGCCGGCAGGCGTGCAGCGTGCGCGGCGGCAGGACGCGTCGTTCAGGCATGGCGGGAATCCGGGTCGGCAACGAAGGGCGCCGTGCGCGTTGCGCAGGGCGTGCGGGTGGCGGGAGCGCGGTGCCCGCCGCAGCGGCGATCAGAGCGCGGGCGAAGACGTCCCGCCCGTGGCGCGGGCCGGTGCCGCCAGCGCGGCGGCGCGAGGGGCAAACCGTCGCAGCAGTGCCTCGCGCGCCATCGGCGGCGCCAGGCCGAACCCCTGGCCGATACGGCAACCCATGGCTAGCAGACGCTGCCGCTGTGCCGATGTCTCGACGCCTTCGGCGATCAGTTCAGCGGCCAGTTCGCGCGTCAGCAGCAAGGACGCGCGCGCCACCGCGCGGCTGGCGCGGCTGTGTTCCAGCGCGCGCACGAAGGCGGCATCGAGTTTGATCTGGTCGAAGGGGAACTCGCACAGGCGTGCCAGCGACGAGTGGCCCTGGCCGAAGTCGTCCATGGCCAGCGCACAGCCCATGCGGCGCAGCGCGCGCAGGGTTTCCAGCGCGGCCGGGCCCAGGACGGGAACGCCGTCCGCGTCGGCTTCGACCACCTCGAAGGCGAGGCCCGAGAGCGGCAGGCCCGCCGCCGCGGCGGCGCGGCCGACGTCGTCGGCGAAGCCCGGCCCGGCGAGCTGCTCGGGGCGCAGGTTGAACGCCAGCGCCAGCGCTTGCGCGCGCCCTGACAGCTCACGCTGCAGTGCCAGCCCCTGGCCGAACATGCGTGCGAACAGCTCGGTGAACAGGGCCCGCGAGCTGGCGGGGGCGGCTTCCATGGCCGGCAGGAAGGCGCCGGGCGTCAACAGCCCCAGGCGCGGGTGCTGCCAGCGTGCCAGCACCTCGGCGCCGTGCCAGCTGCCATCGCGCAGGTCCACCTTGGGCTGGAAATAGGCGACGAACTCGCCGGCGTCAAGGCCGCGCCGGATGTCGTCAAGCGTAGGTGCCGTCGCCGAGGCCAGTGCGGCGGACGGATGCGCCGCCACACTGGCCGGCGGGCACGCGGCATGGCGCGGTGTGGCGTTGCGTGGCGGAAGGGGGCGGTTATAGGAAAGTAGTGAGCGTTGGATAGGCACGGATCAATGCGTTTAGGGAATATGACGACATATTCCTTGGAACAGCTCGTGCCTTCTATGAGACGAATCCGATGGGATTAGGAATGAATCCCGATCGAGCGTGGAAAAATCTGATCCATTGTCGGCTGCCGGCGGGCAGCGCACAGTCGCGCCGGAGATGTGGCGGCGGAAATGATCAAGCAACCGGCTGGGAAGTCGGCAGGGGAATCTGCCGCAGGAAAGAAAAAAGGGGCGGGAGCCCCTTGTCCAGCCTGGCAGCGCGAGACGGTGCCGCCAGGCTGTGTGCATTACCGCGCGTGTGGCGGCATGCGGGATGGGGAGGCTTACTGGATCTTGGCCTTGTCGCGCAGCGACTTCATCATGGCCTGGAACTGCTCGCGCTGCCAGTTCTGGTCGCCCATCAGCATCTGCTGCAGCTGCGGCTTGACTTCCTCGAAGGTCGGGACCTTGGCGTCGCGCGTTTCCAGCAGCTGGATGACGTGCCAGCCGAACTGGGTCTTGACCGGGGTGTCGGTCAGCTGGCCGTTCTTCAGGCTGGTCATCGCGGCCGAGAACTCGGGCACGTAGCTGCTGCTGTTGGCCCAGTCGAGGTCGCCGCCGTTGGCCGCCGAACCCGGATCCTTGGAGGAGGCCTTGGCCAGGTCCTCGAACTTGGCACCGCCCTTGATCTTGGCGATGATCGCCTTGGCCTCGGCCTCGCTCGGCACCAGGATGTGGCGCACGTGGTATTCCTTGCCGTTGCCGAACTGCGACTTGATCTTGTCGTACTGCTTGCGCAGCTCGGTGTCGCTGGCGCCGTGGGTCTTCACGTAGTCCTCGAACACCGCGCCGGCCAGCACGTTCAGCTTGGCCTGCTCCAGTTGTTCCTGCACGTCGTCGCGCTGGGTCACGCCGCGCTTGTTGGCTTCCTGCAGCAGCAGTTCCCGGTCGATCAGCATGCTGCGGGCACGGTCGCGCAGCTCCGGATTGTCGGGCTGGCCGGTGCTGGCGATCAGCTTGTCCACCTTGGCCGAGGGGATGGCCTTGCCATTCACGACGGCGGCGTTCTGGGCAAAGGCGGGCAGGCTGCCAGCGGCAAGCACAGCCGCCAGGCTGAACGAGAGGACGGAGGTCTTCATGGAATCAGGTCGGAGAGTTGCGTGAATTGCGTGAAGAATCAATCGCGGGAAGAGTCGCGGGATCGGTATTCTTGTTCGGTGTAGGCGGTCACGGCCAGCGCGTGGATCTGCGCCGGGAACAGACTGCGCAGCGCATCATACACCATGCGGTGCCGCGCCACGCGGTTCTGTCCGGCAAAGCGCTCGCTGACGATGGTCACGTGATAATGGCCCCCGCCCGAGGCCGCGCCGGCATGGCCGGCATGCAGCGCGCTGTCGTCGCGCACGGCGAGGGTGGTGGGGGCGAGGGCGGCGCGCAGCAGCGCGTCGAGGGTGGCGGGGTCGGCTGCCATGGCTGGAAAGTCTCGGGTGATTCGCTGCGGCCGCTCAGTCGGGCGTCTTGTCCTGGGTGTCTTCCTGGATATGGCGGGACAGCCAGATGCTCTGCAGCACGATGAACACCAGCATCAGCCCCATGCTGCCGAACAGCTTGAAGTTGACCCAGGCGTCGGTGGAAAAGGTGTAGGCGACGTACAGGTTGAGCACGCCCATGGCGGCGAAGAAACCGGCCCAGGCGGCGTTCAGGCGGGCCCACATGGCCTCGGGCAGCGTCACCTGCTTTTCCATCATGGCGCGGATCAGGTTCTTGCGCCAGCCGATCACCGACCCCAGCAGGGCCACGGAGAACAGCCAGTAGAGCACGGTCGGCTTCCACTTGATGAAGGTCTCGTTGTGCAGCAGCAGCGTGGCGCCGCCGAAGACGGCGATGATCAGCAGGCTGATCCACTGCATCGGCTCGACCTTGCGGTGGCGCGCGAAAGTCCAGGCGATCTGCACCACGGTGGCGACGATGGCCACGCCGGTGGCGGCGTAGATGCCCTGGAACTTGAAGGCGATGAAGAACAGGATGACCGGGAACAGGTCGAACAGGAATTTCATGCAGGCTGGTCAGGATTGAGGATCGGCGCCGGCCGGGGATGGTCCCCCGCCGGCGGTTTCCGCGCTTCCGGCGGTTTCCGTGGCGTCGCCGGGCGCAGGCCCGGCGCTGCAGCAGATCAGCGGGAGGCGTCCGGCGGCGTGGCGCCGGACGGATGGTTCCCGTCGGCTTCCCGCTGCGCCGGATCGCGGTCGTCGAATTTTAGCGCAGCCGAGTTGATGCAGTAGCGCAGCCCGGTCGGCGCCGGCCCGTCTTCGAAGACGTGGCCGAGATGGCTGTCGCATTCCTTGCAGCGCACTTCCACCCGCACCATGCCGTGCGAGCGGTCCGTGTGCTCGGCAATGACCTCGCCGTTGATCGGGCGGAAATAGCTGGGCCAGCCGCAGCCGGCGTCGAACTTGGTGGCCGATTCGAACAGCGGCGTGCCGCAGGCGACACAGTGGTAGATGCCGGAATCCCAGTGGTCCCAGTAGCGCCCCGTGAACGGGCGCTCGGTGGCAGCCTCGCGGGTCACGCGGTATTCGATGTCGGAGAGTTGCTGGCGCCATTCGGCGTCGGTTTTCTTGACGGTCATATGTCGTTCTCCAGGTGCGGCCCGGGCCAGCCGGAGCGCGCCACGATTGGCGGTGTTGCCGGGCGCGCGGGCCCGGCGTCAGCATGAGTCGGACGGCAGGGGCCCGACCTTACAGTCCCGGGGACGGGTTCAGGAGGAGCAGCTTACCTCCAGTCCGGCCGCCCAGTCGGGCGGCAGCGCGGCGTAGGCCTCGGCCTCGGGCTGCTCGTCGAAGGGACGCGACAGCACGGCGAGCAGGCGCTCCACCTCGCTGAAATCCTTGTCGCGCGCGTGCCGGATGGCGGTCTCGGCCAGGTGGTTGCGCAGCACGTACTTGGGGTTGACCGCCAGCATGGCCGCGGCCCGCGCGGCATCGTCGGACTGTTCGGCACGCAGGCGCGCCCGGTACTGATCGGCCCAGGCATCCCAGGCGGCACGGTCCAGGAAGAGATCCCGCACCGGCGCGTCCCGGCTGCCGTCGGCCGACGAGATGCGGCTCAGGTGGCGCCAGAACAGCGTGTAGTCGACGCGTTGCCCGTGCAGCAGCTGGAACAGGCTGGTCAGCAGCGGTTCGTCGTCTTCGTCGCGCTCGCCCAGCCGGCGCAGGCCCAGCTTGGCGCGGTAGAGGCGGAAGAAGGCGCTGGCGTAGCGTTCGCGGAACGGGTCCAGGGCCGCGCGGGCGGCCGCGATGGCGGCTTCCTTGCCGGCTTCCCCGGCTTGCGGGTCGCGCCACAGCGGCAGCAGGGCCTGGGCCAGGCAGTGCAGGTTCCAGAAGGCGATCTGCGGCTGCTGGCAGTAGGCGTAGCGGCCCTGGTTGTCCGAGTGGTTGCAGATGTGGTTGGCGTCGAAGGCGTCGAGGAAACCGAAGGGGCCGTAGTCGATGGTCAGCCCCAGGATCGACATATTGTCGGTGTTCATCACGCCGTGGCAGAAGCCCACGGCCTGCCACTGGGCGACCAGGTCGGCAGTGCGCAGGGTCACCTCGCGCAACAGGGCCTGGTAGGGCTGGGCGTCGTCGCGGCAGGCCGGCAGGAAGCGGTCGATGACGAAGTCGGCGAGCGCGCGCAGCGAGGCCACGTCGTCGTGGGCGGCGAAATGCTCGAAGTGGCCGAAGCGGATGAAGGTCGGCGCCAGCCGGGTCACGACCGCTGCCGTTTCGATGGTCTCGCGCCGCACCGGGGCGTCGGAGCCGACGATGGCCAGCGCGCGCGTGGTCGGGATGCCCAGTGCAGCCATGGCTTCCGAGCACAGGTACTCGCGGATCGACGAGCGCAGCACGGCGCGGCCGTCGGCCATGCGCGAGTACGGTGTCATGCCGGCGCCCTTGAGCTGGATCTCGAGCGGGCCCGCCGCAGTGGCCGCCTCGGCCAGCCGGATGGCGCGCCCGTCGCCGAGCTGGCCGGCCCAGACGCCGAACTGGTGGCCCGAGTAGACCGAGGCCAGCGGGTCGGCCCAGTCCGGCACGCGGTTGCCGACGAAGGTTTCGACGAAGCCGGGCTGGCGTGCGATGTCGGCATCCCAGCCGAGCAGGGCGGCGGCGGCCGGCGCTACCCCTACCAGGTAAGGCGAGGGCAGCGGCGTGGGCGCGAGGCGGGTGAAGAACTGCGGCCCGAGCGCGGCGAAGCCGTCCTCGGTGTGCAGCGGCGCAAAGTCGCTGCCTGCGGGTTCGGTGGGAGGGGCGCTCAGGTCCGTGGCCATGGTCTCTCTTGGGGGCGGCGCAGCGGCGCGGGGCCGTGCATTGTCTGCAAGTGCGCTTGCAGGCTAGGGAAAACGACATGTTGAGGCGCAACATGCCACGCAGTATTGTACTTGGACGCCGAAAACCGGCTCTTGTCTGACAGCCTTCACGGAAAGCTCACCGCCCGGTCCCCGTCGATGCCTGATGTGATCGGTGGGAGGGGCTGGCGAGGAGCCAGCGTGGAGGTGAGAGCGGCGGCGGCAGTCGCATCACCATTCCAGGGATCCCGTTGACGTTGATGCAACGGATGGGAAGAATCGCAAAAAAATAGCACGATTGTTCGCTTTTTTGACGGGTGCCCGGCAACCAATGAGAAGACAGGAGACGAGTTCATGGCATTGATGGGTCAAATGATGAGCGCACCGCTGCTCATTTCCTCCATCATCAAGCACGCTGCACGCTATTACGGTGACACCGAAATCGTCTCGCGGCGCACCGAAGGCGACATCCACCGCTACAACTACCGCGAGTGCGAACTGCGCTCGCGCAAGCTGGCCCAGGCCCTGGCCGCGCTCGGCGTGCAGCAGGGCGATCGCATCGGCACACTGGCCTGGAACGGCTACCGCCACCTGGAGATCTACTACGGGGTGTCGGGCATGGGGGCGGTCTGCCACACCATCAACCCGCGGCTGTTCCCCGAGCAGATCGCCTACATCATCAATCACGCCGAGGACGGCTATGTCTTCTTCGACCTGACCTTCCTGCCGCTGGTCGAAGGCGTGGCCGCGCATTGCCCGAAGGTCAAGGGCTGGGTGCTGATGAGCGACCGTGCCCACATGCCGGCCGAGTCCAAGGTGCCGCTGCTGTGCTACGAGGACCTGATCGACGGGCAGGACGGCGGCTACACGTGGCCGACCTTCGACGAGAACACCGCCTCCAGCCTGTGCTACACCTCGGGTACCACCGGCAATCCCAAGGGCGCGCTCTACTCGCACCGCTCCACCGTGCTGCATTCCTACGGTTCGGCGCTGCCGGACGTGCTGAACTGCTCGGCGCGCGACGTGATCCTGCCGGTGGTGCCGATGTTCCACGTCAATGCCTGGGGCCTGCCGTACTCGGTGCCGCTGGTGGGCGCCAAGCTGGTGTTCCCCGGGGCCAAGCTGGACGGCGCTTCGCTCTATGAGTTGTTCGAGCAGGAACAGGTCACCTTCTCGGCCGGCGTACCGACCGTCTGGCTCGGCCTGTTGCAGCACGTGCAGGGCAATGGCCTGAAATTCTCCAGCTTCCACCGCACCGTGATCGGCGGTTCGGCCGCGCCGCCGGCCATGATCCGCGCGCTGGAGGCACTCGGCGTCGACGTGGTGCACGCCTGGGGCATGACCGAGATGTCGCCGCTCGGCACGGCCGGGACGCTGATGGCCAAGCACGATGCGCTGCCGGACGACGAGAAGCACCTGATCCTGGAGAAGCAGGGGCGCGTGGTGTTCGGCGTGGACATGAAGATCGTCGACGGCGATGGCGAGGAACTGCCGTGGGACGGCAAGGCCTTCGGCGACCTGCATGTGCGCGGGCCCTGGGTCATCGACCACTACTTCCGTGTCGATGCCTCGCCACTGGTGGATGGCTGGTTCCCCACAGGGGACGTGGCCACCATCGATGCGGATGGCTACATGCAGATCACGGACCGCAGCAAGGACGTGATCAAGTCGGGCGGGGAATGGATCTCGTCGATCGATATCGAGAACGTCGCGGCCGCCCACCCGGCGGTGCACATGGCGGCCTGCATCTCCGCCTTCCATCCGAAGTGGGATGAGCGCCCGCTGCTGGTGGTGGTCAAGAAGCCGGGCGCCGAGGTGACGCGCGAGGAACTGCTGGCCTTCTTCGAAGGCAAGGTGGCCAAGTGGTGGATTCCGGACGACGTGGTGTTCACCACCGAGATCCCGCTGACGGCCACCGGCAAGATGCAGAAGCTGAAGCTGCGCGAGCAGTTCAAGGACTACCGGTTGCCGTCGGCCTGAGGCCGCGGTGGCAGGGTATTCCCGCCGGCCCGCGGCGCGGGCCGGCACCGGTGCGGGCGGGTGGCTGCCGCCGGCCGTCAGGACCAGGTAAGCCAACGAAAAAAGACAAAGGAGACAGATATGATCAAGATGCGTCCGCTGGTGGCCGCCACCGCCTTGTTCGCCGCCCTGGGGTCCGGCGCGGCAGGCGCGGATACGGTGAAGATCGCCTTCATCGATCCGCTTTCCGGGCTGATGGCGCCGGTCGGCCAGAACCAGCTCAAGAGCTGGCAGTTCGTTGCCGACGTGGCCAACCAGAAGGGCTGGGGCGGGCCGCACAAGTTCGAGGTGGTCGGCTTCGACAACAAGCTGTCTCCGCAGGAAAGCCTGACCATCCTGAACCAGGCCATCGACCAGGGCATCCGCTACATCGTGCAGGGCAACGGCTCCTCCGTCGGCCTGGCGCTGGAGGATGCGGTGGCCAAGCACAATGCGCGCAATCCGGGCAAGGAGATCGTCTACCTGAACTACGCGGCGGTGGACCCGGACATGACCAACAGCAAGTGCAACTACTGGCATTTCCGTCTCGACGCCAACTCCGACATGAAGATGGAGGCGCTGACGACCTACCTGGCCAAGGACCCGAACGTCAAGAAGGTCTACCTGATCAACCAGAACTACTCCTTCGGCCACCAGGTGGCGCGCGCCGCCAAGGATTACCTGAAGCGCAAGCGTCCTGACATCCAGATCGTCGGCGACGACCTGCACCCGCTGGCCCAGGTCAAGGATTTCGCGCCCTACGTGGCCAAGATCAAGGCCTCGGGCGCCGACACCGTGATCACCGGCAACTGGGGCAGCGACCTGGCCCTGCTGATCAAGGCGGGCAAGGACGCCGGCCTCAACGTCAACTACTACACCTACTACGCCTCGACCACCGGCGTGCCGACCGCGATGGGCGCCGCCGGCGCCGAGCACGTCAAGTACGTCGGCTACTACAACACCAACAACCAGGGCTTCAAGGGCGCGGACGTCATCGAGGGCTTCAAGAAGAAGTACAACGACGACTTCTACGTGATGGCGGCCTACACCGGCATCGCCATGCTGGGCAAGGCCTTCAAGGACACCGGCAGCACCGATCCGGTGAAGGTGGCCAAGGCCATGGAGGGCATGAAGGTCGACAGCCTGAACGGCTCGGTGGAAATGCGCGCCTCCGATCACCAGGCCCAGCAGCAACTGGTGGTCGCCACCTGGACCAAGACCAACGGCAAGGACATCCGCTTCGACCAGGAGAACACCGGCTACGGCTGGAAGACCGATGCCCTGCTGGACCAGTACGTGGCGGCGCAGCCGACTTCCTGCCAGATGAAGCGTCCTTGAAGACGGCGCAGGAGGTGGCATAGGAGGCGGTGCCGCGCGGCGCCGCTTCCTTCCTGCATACTGCGGATCTGGAAACGCGGGCCTGCCGACCCCTGCCGGCGGCCCGCGCGGCGGCGCTCGCCCGCCGGCATTGCCCGTATCCCCATCGCCGTGCGGCTCCCCGCGTGCCGGCGGCGCAAGACGGAAGGACTGGTTGTGGAATTCTTCATCATTTCCCTGTTGAACGGCATCAGCTACGGGCTGCTGCTGTTCATGCTGTCGTCGGGGCTGACCCTGATCTTCAGCATGATGGGCGTGCTCAATTTCGCGCACGCCAGCTTCTACATGCTGGGCGCCTATTTCGCCTACACCATCGCGAGCAAGGTGGGCTTCTGGCCGGCGCTGATCCTGGCGCCGCTGCTGGTGGCGGGCGCCGGCGCGCTGGTCGAGCGCTTCGGCCTGCGCACGGTGCACAAGTACGGCCACGTCGCCGAACTGTTGTTCACCTTCGGCCTGGCCTACCTGATCGAGGAAGGCGTCAAGCTGGTGTGGGGGCTGGCGGCCGTGCCCTACCGCATCCCGGCCGAGCTGGACGGGCCGCTGTTCATGGTGTTCACCTCCGCCTTCCCCAAGTACCGCGCCTTCATGATGCTGGTGTCGCTGGCGATGCTGGTGGCGATCTACCTGGTGCTGACGCGCACGCGCATCGGCCTGGTGATCCAGGCGGCGCTGACCCACCCCGACATGGTCGAGGCGCTGGGCCACAACGTGCCGCGCGTGTTCATGATGGTGTTCGGCGGGGGCGCCGCGCTGGCCGGGCTGGCCGGCGTGATCGGCGGCAATGCCTTCGTCACCGAGCCGTCGATGGCGGCGGCGGTGGGGTCCATCGTCTTCGTGGTGGCGGTGGTGGGCGGCATGGGATCGCTGGTGGGGGCCTTCATCGCCTCCATCCTGATCGGCCTGCTGCAGACCTTCGCGGTCACCCTCGACGGCTCGCTGGCCGGCCTGTTCGCCTCGTTCGGGGTGGAGGTGACCAGCAGCACGCCGTTCTATTCGCTGTGGAAGCTGACGGTGTCGCAGGTGGCGCCGGTGCTGCCCTATGTATTGCTGGTGCTGATGCTCATCGTGCGCCCGCGCGGCCTGATGGGTACCCGGGAGAGCTGAGCCATGGAGTCGACGATGCAACAACCCCGCGAGCCGGCCAGGACCGGCCGTACCATGCGCTATCGCCCCCTGAACCTGGCGCGCTGGATCCTCTGGGGCGTGACCGCGCTGCTGATGGCGGTGCTGCCGCTGCTGTTCCCCGGCGGCTTCGCCATCACGCTGCTGTCGCAGATGGGGATCATGATCATCTTCGCGCTGTCGTACAACATGCTGCTCGGCCAGACCGGCATGCTGTCCTTCGGCCACGCCGTGTATTCGGGCCTGGGCGCCTTCATCGCCGTGCACGTGCTTAATATGGCGGGCGCCGGCAAGCTGTGGGTGCCGGTCTCGCTGCTGCCCCTGGTGGGCGGCGTGGCGGGCGCCTTCTTCGGCGTGCTGTTCGGCTACGTCACCACCAAGAAGTCGGGCACCACCTTCGCCATGATCACCATGGGCATCGGCGAGATGGTGTTCGCCAGCTCGCTGATGTTCCCTGATTTCTTCGGCGGCGAGGGCGGCATCTCCACCAACCGCATGGTCGGCGACGCGGTGCTGGGCATCACCTACGGCCCGGCGCGGCAGGTCTACTACCTGATCGCCGTGTGGTGCCTGCTGTCGATGGCCGCCATGTACGCGTGGACGCAGACCCCGCTGGGGCGCATCGCCAACGCGGTGCGCGACAACCCGGAGCGGGTCGAGTTCATCGGCTACAACACGCAGCGCGTGCGCTACCTGGTGGTGATCCTGTCGGCCTTCTTCGCCGGCATCGCCGGCGGCCTGTCGGTGATCAACTTCGAGATCGTCTCGGCCGAGAACGTCAGCGCGGTGCGCTCCGGCGGCGTGCTGCTGGCGGCCTTCATCGGCGGCGCGGGCGTCTTCTTCGGGCCGGTCATCGGCGCCGTGGTGTTCGTGCTGTTCGCGGTGGCGCTGTCGGACCTGACCAAGGCCTGGCTGCTCTACCTGGGCCTGTTCTTCGTGCTGATGGTGATGTTCGTGCCGGGCGGCATCGCCAGCCTGCTGACGATGCAGGTGCCGCTGCTGGCCAAGGGCAAGCTGCGCCGCATGCTGCCGTCGTACGCGGCGGCCGGCGCCGCCAGCCTGGTGCTGCTGTGCGCGCTGATCCTGACGGTGGAGCTGGTCTACAAGCTGCAGGTCGACAGCGCCAACGGGACCGACATGATGCTGGCGGGTTTCGGCTTCGATGCCGCCACCTTCACGCCCTGGGCGGTGGCGGCCGCGATCTGGCTGGTGGGTGCGCTCGCGTGGCGGGTGGCGACGGGCAAGGTGCGCGCGGCGTGGGACAAGGTGCAGATGGAAATCGCGGGAGGCAAGGCATGACGGCGGCACTCGAGCTGCGCGATGTGCGCAAGAAATTCGGCCAGACGGAGATCATCCGCGGCGTCAACCTGAGCATCCCGAAGGGCGAGCGGCACGCGCTGATCGGCCCCAACGGGGCCGGCAAGTCGACCACCTTCAACCTGATCTCGGGCCGCTTCGCCCCGAGCTCGGGCTCGGTCCAGCTCAACGGCCAGGAGATCGGCGGCCTGCAGCCCTTCGTCATCAACCGCATGGGGCTGTCGCGCAGCTTCCAGATCACCAATATCTTCCACCGCCTGTCGGTGTTCGAGAACCTGCGCTGCGCCGTGCTGTGGTCGCTCGGCTACAAGTACTCGTTCTGGCACCGGCTGTCGGAACTGCGCGACGCGCGCGTGCGGGCCGAGGAGGTGCTGGAGCTGATCGGCCTGCATCACCGCCGCGACACCCAGGCCGGCCTGCTGACCTATGCCGAGCAGCGCGCGCTGGAGATCGGCATCACCATCGCCGGCGGCGCCGAGGTGATCCTGCTCGACGAGCCGACCGCCGGCATGAGCCGCTCCGAGTCCGACCACGCGGTCGAGCTGATCCGCAAGGTCACCGTGGGCAAGACACTGGTGATGGTGGAGCACGACATGAGCGTGGTGTTCGGCCTGGCCGACCGCATCTCGGTGCTGGTCTACGGCGAGGTGATCGCCACCGATACGCCGGAGGCCATCCGCAACAACCGCAAGGTCAAGGAAGCCTACCTGGGCACGACGCTGGACGAACCCGCCACCGAAGGAGCGCACTGATGGCCAAGCGCATGCTGAACGTGCAGGGCCTGCACGCCTACTACGGCAAGAGCCACATCCTGCATGGCGTCGACCTGCACGTGGAGGAAGGTGAGATCGTGGCGCTGCTGGGCCGCAACGGCGTGGGCCGCTCGACCCTGGCCAAGGCCATCCTGGGCATGGTGCGGGCCGAAGGCTCGGTGTGTTTCCGCGACGAGGAGATCCTCGGCCGGCGGACCTTCGAGATCGCCCACCTGGGCGTGGGCTACGTGCCGGAGAACCGCGACATCTTCCCGACGCTGACGGTGCGGCAGAACCTGCTGCTGGGCGAGAAGCGCAACCCGCGCCAGGCCAAGCCGCGCTGGACTGTTGAGGACATGTACCGGCTGTTCCCGCGCCTGAAGGAGCGCGAGCACACCGCCGCCGGCGTGCTGTCCGGCGGCGAGCAGCAGATGCTGACGCTGTGCCGCACGCTGATGGGCGACCCCGACCTGGTGCTGATCGATGAGCCGACCGAGGGGCTGGCGCCGATGATCGTGGCGCTGGTGGGCGAGTACCTGAAGGCGCTCAAGGAGCGCGGCATCTCGGTGCTGTTGATCGAGCAGAAGCTGGCCATCGCGCTGGACATCTCGCAGCGCGTCTACGTGATGGGCCACGGCCACATCGTGTTCGAGGGCTCGCCCGCCGAGTTGAAGGCCAATGCGCAGGTGCGCAAGGAGTGGCTGGAGGTGTAAGGGAAGGGGGCTGCGGCGCGATCGGCTTCGCGCCGCGCGGGATTGCTCCCGCCGGTTTGCTCCCCTGGTTTGCTCCGCTGGTTTGCTCCCCTCTCCCGCTTGCGGGAGAGGGGCCGGGGGAGAGGGCAGGCGCTGGCGAGCGGCGACGTGCTGGACGACACCATCGGCTTCGTTTTGGCCTTGTCGTGCTGGACAACACAGATGGCTTCGTTCGTGCGTGGCGCCTTGCTAGACCACCCCTCTCCCCAACCCTCTCCCCGTGCGGGGAGAGGGAGCCAAGACCGTGTGCTTGGCGATCGGGGTTGGCGCAGCCGGCTTCCTTACTTCGCCTTCAGGAATTCCCCGGCTTCCAGCAGCACCAGCTCGTTGTCGTCCGCCTTGTTCGGCTCGCGGCTGCTGGAGAACGGCAGGTTGTTGTCGTTGCCGACCACGATGTGGCTGGCGTCGACCACATCGACATTCTCGATAGTGAAGAAGGGGAACTTGAGCACGCCCTCGTTGAGGGGCTTGCGCGCCAGCTTGCCGGGGTCGGCGATGTTCAGCAGGTCGATGTAGCCGATCTTGCGCACGGCGCCGCCGGCGTTGCTGTCGTCCAGCGCGATCTTGTAGACGCGCTTGAAGCGGGCGATGTCGGCGAAGCAGTCGTTGCGTTTCTGGCCTTGCGGGCAGGCCTTGTCGGCGGTGCCTTCACCATTGTCGCGCTCGATGATCATGCCGGTGCCGGCATCGATCATATTGAAGTCGCCGATGGCGTTGCCGTTGGCTTCCAGCGGATACAGCCAGGAGCGGCCGGTCCACTTGCGCGCCTGGGTGTCGAATTCCAGGATGCGCAGCGCTTCCTTGCCGTCGAGGCGCTCATAGTCCTTGGCGTCGGCCTTCCACAGCGGCCCTTCCAGCAGCGCGTACAGGCGGCTGCCGTCGGGCGACGAGGCCATGCCTTCGAAGCCCTTGGAACGCTTGACCTGGAAATCGACCGCGCCGCCGGGTACGCCCGGCGTGGTGACGGCGGGGTGGTCGGGCGAGCGCACCGCCTTGCCGTCGACCAGGGTGTCGTAGACCGCCAGCACCTTGCCCTTGAGGTCGGCCTGGATCAGGAAGGGCCCGAATTCGTCGCCGATCCACAGTGAGCCGCCGGCGAACTGGAAGCTCTCGGTGTCGAAGTCCGAGCCGGTCAGGTAGCGCTGCCTGGTGCCTTCATGGACGATGCGGAAGGGCACCTTCTTGTCGGGATCATGCAGGAAGACGGTGGCCAGGCGCTGGAACTTGCCGCTCTGGAAATCGACCTTGTAGTGGTTCAGGTAGAGCATGAAGTCCGGCGAGTTGGCCTTGCTGCCCGCGCCGTTGTCGGTCAGCACCCAGAAGGTGCCGTCGGCCATGTGCTTGATGCCCGAATGGCCTTGCAGCGGCTGGCCCTGGAACGGCAGGGAAATGCCGGTGGGTCGGCCGTTGGACTGGCCCTCCACGCTGCCGACCTTTTCCACGCGGCTGCCGGTGGTGAACTTGCCGCTGACCTGCAGGTCGGCCGGCGCATCCTTGGGGGCGGGGATGTAGCTCTGCGCCGGCAGCACGGCGTGGCCGGCGAGGGTGGCGGGATAGGCGGGTGTCGGGGTCTGGGCGGCCGCGGACCAGGCCGAGGCGGTCAGCGCGATGGCGGCGGCGAGCGGAAGCAGGCGCATGGGCGGGATCGTGGCAATGGAGAGGCGCACACGATGCCCGAGCCGTGTGACGCGTGCATGACATCCGCCGGCTCCGCATCTGCGCCCGGCGCCCGGTCCGCCTGTGCGCGCTCGCCCTCGGGCCTACTCGGCTGCCGCCAGGGCTTCGCTGCCGCCCGCCTTCGCGCCTGCCGCGGTGGCCGGCGGCGGCAGGTGGAAGCGCATGTCGCCATAGGCCACCAGCCGGGTCTTGCGCACGGCGCGGTAGCCCAGCCACAGCGCCAGGAACACCGGTACACCGATATAGGTGGCCAGGATCTCGCCCCAGTGCGCGCGCACGTCGGAGAACGCCTGGTAGTTCTGTCCCAGTACGATCACCAGGCACAGCGCGCCGGCGAACAGCGGGCCGAACGGGAACAGCGGCGAACGGTAGGCCAGCCGGCCCAGGTCGTAGCCCTGCCGCACCAGTCCGCGGCGGAAGCGGTAGTGGCTGACGGCGATGCCCAGCCAGGCGAAGAAGCCGGTCATGCCCGAGGTGTTCAGCAACCACATATAGACGACCTTGTCGCCGAACAGCGAGCTGAGGAAGCACAGCGCGCCCACCGCCGTGGTGGCGAGCAGGGCATTGCGCGGCACGCCGTGCGGCGTCAGGCGGGCGAAGGCGCGCGGGGCGCGGCCGCTGACCGCCATGCCGTACAGGATGCGGGTGGAGGCGTACATGCTGGAGGTGCCGGCCGACAGCAGCGCGGTCAGCACCACGGCATTCATCACCCCGGCGGCAAAGGCCAGCCCGGCGCGGCCGAACACCAGCGCGAAGGGGCTGACGCCGACGTCGGTGACGTCGTTGCGCAGCAGGTTGGGGTCGGTGTAGGGAATCAGCACGCCGATGATCAGGATGGCCAGCACATAGAACAGCAGGATGCGCCAGAAGGTCTGCCGGATCGCGCGAGGGATGGTGCGGGCCGGATCGGCCGCCTCGCCGGCGGCGACCGCCACCGTCTCGGTGCCCTGGAAAGAGAAGCCGGCGATCATGGCCACGCCGAACATCGCCGGCAGGCCGCCGACGAAGGGCGCCTCGCCCACGGTGAAGTTGTGCCATCCCGACTGCGGGCCGCCGTGCAGGATGCCGAAGATCATCAGCGAGCCGATCGCGAGGAAGATCACCACGGTGGCCACCTTGATCAGGGCGAACCAGTATTCGGACTCGCCGAAGCCGCGCGCCGAGAAAGCGTTGATCGCAAGCATCAGGACCAGGAAGCCGGCGCTCCAGGCCACGCCCGGTACGTCGGGGAACCAGTACAGCATGACCATCTGGGCGGCGGCCAGCTCCACCGCGATGGTGACGGCGAGGTTGAACCAGTAGCTCCAGCCCAGCGCGAAGGCGAAGCCTTCCTCGACATAGAGCCCGCTGTAGGTGACGAAGGAGCCGGCCACCGGCATGTGGACCGCCATCTCGCCGAGACTGGTCATCAGGCAGTAGACCATCAGCCCGATCAGGGCGTACATCAGCAGGGCGCCGCCCGGCCCGGCCTGGGCGATCGAAGCGCCGGAGGCGACGAACAGGCCGGTGCCGATGGCGCCGCCCAGGGCGATCATGGTCAGGTGGCGGGCCTTGAGGGTGCGGTGCAGGTCTTCGGCCTGAGTGCCGGCCAGGCCGGTGGCCGGGGCAAGGGATGCGGGGGCCGAGGCGGTGGCGTCGGGTGCGGAGGGGAAAGAACGGCGGGACGACATCAAGTGGCGGCCCCGGCCGGTCGGGCCGGCTTCGTGGGCTGGCGCGCGGGTGGGGCGTCGATTCGGAAAGGCGCGAGTCTACCCTGTCCTGGAGTCCTTGGGCGAGAGCGGGCCCGCCAACCCGGCAAATATCGGGCCACGGAGACTAGAGGGCGGCCTCGAATGCGATCCCGGGGCGCAGGAAGTGCCCGATAGGACATCGTGGCCACAGTTCCAGGCGGCTTTCCCGCCGCCGCATGCACGGCGCCGCAGGCAGCCATGAACTCCGCGAATAGCGGCTTCCAGGCCGCAGAAAATGAAATTGAACGACCGTGCTATTTTGTGTATGCTTGTCTCGCTCGTCGCCCTGAGGGACGATGGGAGGCCGCCCGGCGGCGCCTCTGCGAGGCATGCGCGCAGCGCGCCGGGAACGGATGGCAGGACGCGCCACCGTTGGGGGCGGCAGGCGGTAAAACAATAATTCGAGAATTCGAATCCCGAGACAACCTTCAAGACACCAAAGGAACCAGCATGACAGCGCAGTATCAGGTTCAGGACGGCGTAGCCGTCATCACGCTCGACAATCCCCCCGTCAATGGCCTGGGTTACAGCACCCGGCTCGGTATCGTCGAAGGCATGACCCGTGCGCTGGATGATGCGGCCGTCAAGGCCATCGTCATCACTGGCGCCGGCAAGGCTTTCTCGGGCGGTGCGGACATCCGCGAGTTCAATACGCCGAAGGCGACCCAGGAGCCGACCCTGCATTCGGTGATCCGCGTGATCGAGGGTTCGACCAAGCCGGTGGTCGCCGCTGTCCACTCCGTCGCCATGGGCGGCGGCCTGGAACTGGCGCTGGGCTGTAACTACCGCGTGGCCGCGAAGGGCGCGCAGATTGCGCTGCCGGAAGTCAAGCTGGGCCTGCTGCCCGGCGCCGGCGGCACGCAGCGCCTGCCGCGCGTGATCGGCCTGGAGGCCGCCGCCAATATGATCGTCTCGGGCGCTGCCGTGCCCAGCGAGAAGTTCGCCGGCACCAAGCTGTTCGACGAGATCGTGGAAGGGGATGTCCTGCCTGCCGCCGTCCAGTTCGCCAGGAACGCCGCGGCCGCGCCCGGCCCCTACCCGAAGGTGCGCGACCTGAAGGTCAAGCACGAGAACCCGGAAGGCTACCTGGGCTTCGCCCGCAACACCGTCACCGCGATGGCCAAGAACTTCCCGGCGCCGGTCAAGTGCCTGGAAGCCGTGGCGGCCTCGCTCAAGCCCTTCGAGGCCGGCCTGAAGGCCGAGCGCGAAGGCTTCATGTTCCTGGTCGGCACGCCGGAGTCGCGCGCGCTGCGCCATGCCTTCTTCGGCGAGCGTGCCGCCAGCAAGATCCCCGATGTGCCGTCCGACACGCCGATCCGCAAGATCGAGAAGGTCGCGGTGATCGGCGCCGGTACCATGGGCGGCGGCATCACCATGAACTTCCTGAACGCCGGCATCCCCGTCACGATGCTGGAAATGAAGGCTGACGCGCTGGAGCGTGGTGTGGCCACCATCCGCCGCAACTACGAGAACAGCGCCAAGAAGGGCAAGCTGACGCAGGAGAAGGTCGAGCAGCGCATGGGCCTGCTGACCACCACCCTGACCTATGACGACATCAAGGACGCTGACCTCGTGATCGAGGCCGTGTTCGAAGAGATGGGCGTCAAGGAAACCGTGTTCAAGAAGCTGGATGAAGTCGTCAAGCAAGGCGCCATCCTGGCCTCGAACACCTCGACGCTGGACGTCGACAAGATCGCATCCTTCACCAAGCGCCCGCAGGACGTGGTCGGCATGCACTTCTTCAGCCCGGCCAACGTGATGAAGCTGCTGGAAGTGGTGCGCGGTGCCAAGACCGCCAAGGACGTGCTGGCCACGGTCATGCAGGTCGCCAAGAAGATCAAGAAGACCGCGGTGGTGTCGGGCGTGTGCGACGGCTTCATCGGCAACCGCATGATCGAGCAATACAGCCGCCAGGCCGGCTACCTGCTCGACGAGGGTGCGCTGCCCGAGCAGGTCGACAAGGCCATCGAGAAGTTCGGCTTCGCCATGGGCCCGTTCCGCATGGGTGACCTGGCCGGCAACGACATCGGCTGGGCCATCCGCAAGCGCCGCGCCGTGGACAAGCCGGACATCCAGTACTCGAAGACCGCCGACCTGCTGTGCGAGATGGGTCGCTTCGGCCAGAAGACCGGTGCGGGCTGGTACGACTACAAGGCGGGCGACCGCAAGCCGTACCCGAACCAGCAGGTCAACGACATGATCGTGCAGCACTCCAAGGACCTGGGTATCACCCGCCGCAAGATCTCCGACGAGGAGATCGTCGAGCGCCTGGTGTTCGCGCTGGTCAACGAGGGTGCCAAGATCCTGGAAGAGGGTATCGCTTCCAAGGCCTCGGACATCGACATGGTCTACCTGACCGGCTACGGCTTCCCGCTGTTCCGCGGCGGCCCGATGCTGTACGCCGACCAGGTCGGCCTGTACAACGTCGCGCTGGCGATGGCCCGCTATGCCAAGGGCTATCACGGCGAAGCGTGGCAGGCAGCGCCGCTGCTGAAGAAGCTGGCGGCCGAAGGCAAGGGCTTTAACGACTGAGCGCGGCTGGCGCGTCCGGGTGCGTGCGGGGACTCCCCGCGCGCCGGGCGGCCGGCGGCAAGGAAGGGCAGCGAGATGGATACCGCGAAGGGGGCCGGCAATGTATTCGAAGACGGCTTCGAATACGGCCCCGGTGATTGCCTGCTGGTGATCGACGTGCAGAACGACTTCATGCCGGGCGGCGCGCTTGCCGTGCCGCATGGCGACGAGGTCGTGCCCGTGGTCAACCGGCTGGCGCGCCGCTTCGCGCAGGTGGTGCTGACGCAGGACTGGCATCCGGGCGACCATGTGTCGTTCGCCGCCAACCACGCCGGCGCCCAGCCGTTCCAGACGCTGCCGCTGCCATATGGCGAGCAGGTGCTGTGGCCGGTGCACTGCGTGCAGGACACGCCGGGCGCCGCGCTGCACGCAGGACTGGCGATACCGCACGCACGGCTGGTGGTCCGCAAGGGCTGCCAGCGGCAGGTGGACAGCTACTCCGCCTTCCTGGAGGCGGACCGTGCCACCCGCACCGGCCTGGCCGGCTACCTGCGCGAGCAGGGCGTGAGGCGCGTGTTCTGCGTGGGGCTGGCCACGGACTTCTGCGTGGCCTGGAGCGCGCTCGATGCGCGTGCCGCCGGTTTCGAGGCGGTCGTCGTCGAGGATGCCTGCCGTGCCATCGACCTGCAGGGCTCGCTGGCGAGCGCCTGGCAGCAGATGGCGGCGGCCGGCGTGGTGCGCGCCCAGTCCGATGCCTTGCCGCAGCCAGCCCGGCCCGGTCCGGCCCATTGATGCATAGACCGATGCGCAAACCGACGCGCCAACCGCATACCGCAAGACACCAAGAGATACCGAGGAGCAAGACATGAACGAGGCAGTGATCGTTTCGACCGCACGGACCGGCCTGGCCAAGAGCTGGAAGGGTGCTTTCAACATGACCCACGGCGCCACCCTGGGCGGCCACGCCGTCAAGCACGCCATCGAGCGCGCCAAGATCGAGGCGGGCGAGGTGGAAGACATCCTGATGGGCTGCGCCAACCCGGAAGGCGCCACCGGCGCCAACATCGCCCGCCAGATCGCGCTGCGCGCCGGCTGCCCGGTGACCGTGCCCGGTGCCACCGTCAACCGCTTCTGCTCGTCCGGCCTGCAGACCATCGCCATGGCCGCGCAGCGCGTGATCGCCGATGAGGGTGACATCTTCGTCGCCGGCGGCGTGGAGAGCATCTCCTGCGTGCAGCAGGAAATGAACCGCCACATGGTCCAGGAAAGCTGGCTGACGAAGAACAAGCCGGAAATCTACTGGAACATGCTGCAGACCGCCGAGAACGTGGCCAAGCGCTACAACATCTCGAAGGAGCGCCAGGACGAGTACGGCGTGCGCAGCCAGCAGCGTGCCTTCGCGGCGCTGGAAGCCGGCAAGTTCCTGGATGAGATCGTGCCGATGACCGTGCTCGCCGGCGTGGCCGACAAGGCCACCGGCCAGCTCGTCACCAAGGAAGTCACCATCTCGGCCGACGAGGGCATCCGCGGCGACACCACGCTGGAAGGCGTGGCCAAGATCCGCACCGCCGTGCCCGGTGGCGTGGTCACCGCCGGCAACGCCTCGCAGTTCTCCGACGGCGCCTCGGCGGCGGTGGTGATGAATGCCCGCGTGGCGGCGGCCAAGGGCCTGCAGCCGCTGGGCGTGTTCCGCGGCTTCGCCGTGGCTGGCTGCGAGCCCGATGAAATGGGCATCGGCCCCGTCTTCGCGGTGCCCAAGCTGCTGAAGAAGGCTGGCCTGAAGGTCGACGACATCGGCCTGTGGGAGCTGAACGAAGCCTTCGCCGTGCAGGTGCTGTACTGCGCCGACACGCTGGGCATCCCGATGGACCGCCTGAACGTCAACGGCGGCGCCATCGCGGTGGGCCACCCCTACGGCGTGTCGGGCGCCCGCCTGGTCGGCCACGCGCTGATCGAAGGCAAGCGCCGCGGCGTCAAGTACGTGGTGGTGACCATGTGCATCGGCGGCGGCCAGGGCGCGGCCGGGCTGTTCGAAGTGCTCTGATGGGAGCGCCGGCCACCGCGGACGCGATGCTGGCCTGGGGCCGGGAGGTGCTGGCGGACCAGCCCTTCTCGGTGCTGCTGGGGGCCGAGCTGGCGGCGATGTCGCCGGGGCGGGCCGAGCTGCGCCTGCCGCTGCGGCAGGCGCTGCGCCAGCAGCACGGCTTCGCCCACGGTGGCGTGGTCAGCTACCTGGCCGACAACGCGCTGACCTATGCGGGCGGCGCGGCCATGGCGGCGCCCGTGGTGACCTCGGAGTTCAAGATCAATTACGTACGTCCCGCGATCGGCGATTTGCTGGTCGCGCGCGCCGAATGCGTCAGCCACGGCCGCCAGCAGGCGGTGGTGCGCTGCGACGTGTTCGTCGTCAAGGATGGCGAGGAGAAGCTCTGCGCGGTGGCGCAGGGCACCATCGCCAGGCTGGGCGAGGCGGCTTGATCGACACGGACGAAGGGCGCGCAAGCGCCTTTTTTCCACTGCAGACCCGCTGAACCGGGCAAGGCCCGGTCCGGCAACGATCCAATACAGAGAACCGGCCAGCCATCCCGGCGCGCCGGTCCGGAGACTGGCGCGGTGCCCCGTGCGCCGCGCGCATTCGTATTTCCCACCCATCCGTCTGGGAGCCGTATCCTGCCATGTCGCTGATCCTATCCCGCCGAGACCTGAATTTCCTGCTGTATGAATGGCTGCGGGTCGAGGAACTGTCCCGCATTCCCCGCTATGCCGAGCACAGCCGCGAGACCTTCGACGCCGCGCTCGACACCTGCGAGAAGATCGCCACCGACCTGTTCGCGCCGCACAACAAGAAGAACGACCAGCACGAGCCCGAGTTCGACGGCGACAAGGTCACCATCATTCCCGAGGTCTCGACCGCGCTGAAGGCCTTCTGCGAGGCCGGCCTGATGGCCGCCGGACAGGACTTCGAACTGGGCGGCATGCAGCTGCCGGTGGTGGTGGAGAAGGCCGGTTTCGCCTACTTCAAGGGCGCCAACGTCGGCACCAGCTCCTATCCTTTCCTGACCATCGGCAACGCCAACCTGCTGATGGCGCACGGCACGCCGGCGCAGATCGACACCTTCGTCAAGCCGGAACTGGACGGGCGCTTCTTCGGCACCATGTGCCTGTCCGAACCGCAGGCCGGTTCCTCGCTGTCCGACATCACCACGCGTGCCGACTACGAGGGCGAGTCGCCGCTGGGCGCGCAGTACCGCCTGCGCGGCAACAAGATGTGGATCTCGGCCGGCGAGCACGAACTGTCCGACAACATCGTGCACCTGGTGCTGGCCAAGATCCCGGGCCCGGACGGCAAGCTGATCCCCGGCGTCAAGGGCATCTCGCTGTTCATCGTGCCGAAGTACCTGGTCAACCCCGACGGTTCGCTTGGCGAGCACAACGACGTGGCGCTGGCCGGCCTGAACCACAAGATGGGCTACCGCGGCACCACCAACTGCCTGCTCAACTTCGGCGAAGGCACCCGCTACCGCCCGGCCGGCAAGGCCGGCGCCATCGGCTACCTGGTCGGCGAGCCCCACCAGGGCCTGGCCTGCATGTTCCACATGATGAACGAGGCCCGCATCGGCGTCGGCCTGGGCGCGGTGATGCTGGGCTACACCGGCTACCTGCATGCGCTGGACTATGCCCGCAACCGCCCGCAAGGCCGCCCCGTCGGCCCCGGCGGCAAGGATCCGGCCAGCCCGCAGGTGCGCCTGGTCGAGCATGCCGACATCCGCCGCATGCTGCTGGCGCAGAAGAGCTACGTGGAAGGCGGCCTGGCGCTGAACCTGTACTGCGCGCAGCTGGTCGACCGCGAGCGTGCCGCCGCCGCGGCCGGCGACGCCGCCGCGCACGGACGCCTGGCGCTGCTGCTGGACATCCTCACGCCGATCGCCAAGAGCTGGCCCTCGCAATGGTGCCTGGAAGCCAACAGCCTGGCCATCCAGGTGCACGGCGGCTACGGCTACACGCGCGAATACAACGTCGAGCAGTTCTACCGCGACAACCGCCTCAATCCGATCCACGAGGGCACGCACGGCATCCAGGGCCTGGACCTGCTGGGCCGCAAGGTGGTGATGAAGGACGGCGCCGCCTTCAAGACGCTGGCCCAGGAACTGACGGCCACCATCGGCCGCGCGCAGGCCAGCGGCGACGCCGCGCTGGCGGCGCAGGGGAAGGCGCTGGGCAAGGCTGCCGCGCGCCTGGCGGAGGTCACGCAGGCCCTGTGGGCGGCGGGCGATCCCAACGTGACGCTGGCCAATGCCTCGGTCTACCTGGAGGCCTTCGGCCACGTAGTGGTGGCCTGGATCTGGCTGGAGCAAGCGCTGATCGCCCAGGCGGCCCTGGCCGCAGGCGCCAGCGCGCAGGAGCAGGACTTCTACCGCGGCAAGCTGGCCGCGGCCGCCTATTTCTTCCAATGGGAACTGCCCAAGGTAGGGCCGCAGCTCGACCTGCTGGCCTCGCTGGACCGCACCACGCTGGACATGCAGGACGCCTGGTTCTGAGCGGACCGGGCCGGGGCGGCATACGAGCCCCCCACACGAACTCAAGACGAACCACACGGCGCGCCGGAGCGCGCCTGAGCAAGCAGCGGAGACAAGACCATGAGTACCGTGAAGGAACTGTTCGACCTCAGCGGGCGTACCGCCCTGATCACTGGCGGCTCGCGCGGCCTGGGCCTGCAGATCGCCGAGGCACTGGGCGAGCAGGGCGCCCGCGTGGTGCTGTCGGCACGCAAGACCGATGAACTGCAGGCGGCACAGGCCCACCTGAAGGCACGCGGCATCGAGGCCGACTGGATCGCCGCCGACGGCGCGCAGGAAGCCGAGATCGCGCGCCTGGCCGACGAAGCGCTGGCCCGCCTGGGCCACGTCGACATCCTGGTCAACAATGCCGGCGCGACCTGGGGCGCACCGGCCGAAGACCATCCCGTCGAGGCCTGGGACAAGGTGATGAACCTGAATATCCGCGGCCTGTTCCTGCTGACCCAGCGCATCGGCAAGCTGTCGATGATCCCGCGCCGCCATGGCCGCATCATCAACGTGGCCTCGATCGCCGGCCTGGCCGGCAACCCGCCGGGCTCGATGGAGACCATCGCCTACAACACCTCCAAGGGCGCGGTGGTCAACTTCACGCGCACCCTGGCCGGCGAGTGGGGCGAGCACAACATCACCGTCAACGCGCTGGCGCCGGGCTTCTTCCCCTCCAAGATGACCAAGGGCTCGCTGGAGCGGCTGGGCGTCGACGCCATGTGCGCCGGCGTGCCGCTGCACCGGCTCGGCGACGACGAGGACCTGAAGGGCGCGGCCGTGCTGTTCGCCAGCCAGGCGGGCAAGCACATCACCGGGCAGATCCTGGCGGTGGATGGCGGCGTCAGCGCGGTCTGAGCGCGGTCTGAGCGCGCTTTGCGCCACCGGAATGGGTTCTAATAGCGGTGCGCCAAGGCGCCCCCCTGTTTTTCGCCACACGTAGGACCATGACCCAGAAGAACGGCTTTCCCATCCAGATTCCCTTCCTCGCCTCCCTCGGCGTACTGTGCAACCAGTTCGGCGAGGGACGCAGCGAGATCGAACTCGACCTGCGCCCCCACCACGAGAACAGCCTCGAGATGGCCCACGGCGGCGTGCTGATGACGTTGCTGGACGTCGCCATGGCGATGGCCGGCCGCTCGGCCGACAGCGAGGACCGCGGCGTCGTGACCATCGAGATGAAGACCAGCTTCATGGCGCCGGGGCGCGGCAAGCTGACCGCGCGCGGCCTGTGCGTGCACCGCACCGCGACCATGGCCTTCTGCGAGGCGGAGATCGTCGACGGCGAAGGCAAGACGGTGTCGCGCGGCTCGGGCACCTTCAAGTATGTCAAGCGCAAGCCGCCGCAGCGCCCGCGTGCCGAGGAGCCGGGCGGCGACGGCTGACGCCGGGCGGGGAGGACGGGCGGCACCTGCGGGACAAGCAGGGCCGCCACCGGCAGTCCGGCACGCACCAGCAGCACCAGCAGCACCAGCAGCACCAGCAGCAGCACAATAAAAACAAGCGGTACAACAAACACAACGATCCGATTGCACACGCACGGAGGAGACAAGATGACGAGCAGCCAGCGCGGCAAGCGCCGCGGCGGTCGTTTTTCGCATACCTTGAGCACGCTGGCACTGGCTGGCGCGGGAGTGATTGCCATGAACCATCCGGCGCAGGCGCAGACCGCTGCCCAACCCGCCTCCGCCGCCACCGCGCCGGCCGGACCGACCTTCGCCAGCGCGGCCGACAGCGATCCGCTCGCGCTGGGCTGGATGCAGGGCTTTCCGCCGGCGCCGGACAAGATCATCCGCTTCGACCTCGCCAGCAACCGCTTCCCGGTCACCCGCTGGACCTTCTCCCACGTGCGCCAGCTGATGCCGACCGCGGCGGTCTGGCGCGGGCGCGGCGCGCCCAGCGCGCTGCCGCACGCGCCGCGCGATATCGGCCAGGTGCCGTACACCGATGCCAACGGACAGCGCCACACCTTCGCCGAGATGCTGGCGCTGACCTATACCGACGGCATCCTGGTGATGCACAAGGGCAAGGTCATCTACGAAAAGTACTTCGGCGCGCTGGACGACCACACGCAGCACATCGCCATGTCGGTCACCAAGTCCTTCGTCGGCACGCTGGCGGCGATGCTGGCCGCCGAAGGCAAGCTCGATCCGTCGGCGCCGGTCACGCGCTACCTGCCGGAGATGGCGGGTACCGCCTATGGCGATGCCACGGTGCGCGAGGTCATGGACATGACCGTCGGCGTCAAGTACTCGGAAAACTACGCCGATCCCAAGGCCGAGATCTGGGATTACTCGCGCGCGGGCGGCATGATCCCGCGCCCGGCCGACTACGCCGGCCCGAAGGATTTTTATGCCTTCCTGAAGACGCTGCAGAAGGACGGCGAGCATGACGCCGCCTTCGCCTACAAGACGGTCAATGCCGAGCTGCTGGCGTGGATCGTCAAGCGGGTCAGCGGACAGAACCTGTCGACCGTGCTGTCGGAGCGCATCTGGCAACCGATGGGCGCCGAGCAGGATGCCTATTTCATCGTCGACAGCATCGGCAACGAATCCGGCGGCGGCGGCCTGAACACGGCGCTGCGCGACCTGGCCCGCTTCGGCGAGACCATGCGCAACGACGGCCGCTTCAACGGCCGCCAGATCATCCCGGCCGCGGTGGTGGCGGATATCCGCCGCGGCGGCGATCCGGCCAAGTTCGCCAAGGCAGGCTATGCCACGCTGCCGGGCTGGAGCTACCGCAATATGTGGTGGGTGGCCAACGACGACCACGGCGCGTTCGAGGCGCGCGGCATCCACGGCCAGGCCATCTACGTCGATCCCAAGGCGCAGATGACGATTGTGCGCTATGCCTCGCACCCGATCGCGGCCAATGGCGCCAACGACCCGGTCACGCTGCCGGCCTTCCGCGCGCTGGCACAAGAACTGATGAAGCAGCAGTGAAATGGCGGCAGGAGACGGACGCGGCGGCCCGTCGTTGTCCTATCCTGTCTATTCCCCTGAAAGGAAATGAATATGTCGCAGACCTACCAACGCATCGTGCTGGCTTCCCGACCGACCGGCGCGGTGACGCCGGACAACTTCCGCCTCGAGACCGTGCCGGTGCCCGAGCTGGCCGACGGCCAGGTGCTGGTGCGCAACCACTATCTGTCGCTGGATCCGTACATGCGCGGGCGCATGAACGAGAGCAAGTCCTATGCGGTGCCGCAGCCGCTCGGCGAAGTGATGATCGGCGGCACGGTGGGCGAAGTGGTGGCCAGCAAGAACCCGAAGTTCAGCGCCGGCGACAAGGTGGTGGGCATGTTCGGCTGGCAGGAAATGGGCGTCAGCGACGGCACCGGCATCCAGAAGGTCGACACCACCCACATCCCGCTGTCGGCCTACCTCGGCTCGGTGGGCATGCCCGGCGTCACCGGCTGGTACGGCCTCAACCAGATCATCAAGCCCAAGGCCGGCCAGACCGTGGTGGTCAGCGCCGCCTCGGGCGCGGTCGGCAGCGTGGTCGGCCAGCTGGCCAAGCTCAAGGGCTGCCGCGCGGTCGGCGTGGCGGGCGGCAAGGACAAGTGCGACTACGTGGTCAATGAACTCGGCTTCGATGCCTGCGTCGACTACAAGGCGGCGAAGGATGCCAAGGAGCTGTACATGATGCTGAAGGAGGCCACGCCCGACGGCATCGACGGCTACTTCGAGAACGTCGGCGGCGACGTGCTCGACGTGGTGCTGTCGCGCATGAACCCGTTCGGCCGCATCGCCGTGTGCGGCATGATCGCCGGCTACGATGGCCAGCCGCTGCCGCTGAAGAATCCGCAGCTGATCCTGGTCTCGCGCCTGACGGTGGAGGGCTTCATCGTCTCCGAGCACATGGAGTTCTGGCCGCAGGCGCTGCAGGAATTGGGCGCGGGCGTGGCCCAGGGCAAGATCAAGTTCCGCGAGACCGTGGCGCAGGGCCTGGCCAGCGCGCCGGAGGCCTTCATGGGCCTGCTCAAGGGCAAGAACTTCGGCAAGCAGCTGGTCAAGCTGGTGTAAGCCGGCGCGCCGGGGCGGCCGCGCCGCCCCGCATGCCAGGCACAGGAGGCCGCGCACGCGGCCCGGACAACAAGAGGAGACACCCTATGAATGCACCTGCCATGCCCGCCAGGGATGATGAGATGGCCGCCGGCCTGTCGGAAGAGATCAAGGCGCGCTACCGCATGCTGCCGCGCCCGCCGCAGTTCGCCACCGCTGCCGAGGAACGCCTGCACCGCAAGCAGCGCCTGGCGGCGGCCTTCCGGCTGTTCTCGCGCTTCGGCTTCGACGAGGGCGTGGCCGGCCACATCACCGCGCGCGATCCCGAGTTCACCGACACGTTCTGGGTCAATCCCTTCGGCGTGCACTTCAGCCAGGTCAAGGTCTCCAACCTGATCCGCTGCGATCACCACGGCAATGTGGTGGAGGGCGATTACCCGGTCAACGCGGCCGCCTTCGCCATCCATTCGCGTGTGCACCAGACCCGCTCCGATGCGGTGGCTGCCGCGCATTCGCACAGCACCTACGGGCGCGCCTGGTCCACCCTGGGGCGTCCGCTCGACGCACTCACGCAGGACGTGTGCGCCTTCTACAACGACCACGCCGTCTACGACGATTTCGGCGGCGTGGTGGTGGAACTGGACGAAGGCCAGCGCATCGCCAACGCGCTCGGCCAGAACAAGGCCGCGATCCTGCAGAACCACGGCCTGCTGACCGTCGGCAAGACGGTCGACGAGGCGGCCTGGTGGTTCATCACCATGGAGCGCTCCTGCCAGGTGCAGTTGCTGGCCGAGGCCGCCGCGGCGCGCACCAATGCACCGCTCAAGGTGATCTCGGACGCGGCCGCGCGCCAGGCCTACTCCATCGTCGGCACGTCGCAGGCGGGCTGGTTCCAGTTCCAGCCGCTCTATGCGCGCATCGTCAAGGAACAACCGGACCTGCTGGACTGAGCCGTGGCGCCCTTCACCGGAAAGGTGGTGCTGATCACCGGCGCCTCCGACGGCATCGGCGCGGAACTGGCCCTGCTGCTGGCGCAGCAGGGCGCGCGGCTGGCGCTGGCGGCCCGGCGGCTGGAGCGCCTGGACGAGCTGGTGGCGCGCATCCGCCGCGAGCATCCCGCCGCCGACGCGGTGGCCTGGCGGACCGATGTGTCGAGCGAGGACGCCTGCCGGCAACTGGTGGCCGAGGTCGCCGCGCACTTCGGCGGCATCGACGTACTGGTCAACAATGCCGGCGTCTCGGCGCATGGCTACTTCGAGCAGGTCTCCGACTTCGCCTACTACGAGACCGTGATGCGCGTGAACTACTTCGGCGCCATGTGGTGCACGCGCGAAGCGCTGCCCCACCTGCGCCAGCGCCGCGGCCTGGTGGTGGCGGTATCGAGCCTGGCCGGCAAGGTCGGCGTACCGGGCCGCACCGCCTACTCGGCCAGCAAGTTCGCGCTGGCGGGTTTCTGCGAGGCGCTGCGCTGCGAATTGCGGGGCAGCGGAGTGGATGTCTGCGTGGTCTTTCCCGGCGTGGTGGCCACGGCCACGCGGGTGGCGGGCTTCGGGCCCGACGGCCGGCCGCTGGGCGAGAGCCGGCTGCGCGAGGACGATGCCATGAGCGCGCAGGAGTGCGCGCGCCAGATGCTGGCCGCCATGGCCTCGCGCCGGCGCGAGCTGGTGATGACGGCGAAAGGGCGGCTCGGGCTCTGGCTCAAGCTGCTGGCGCCGGGGCTGGTCGACCGCATGGCCCTGCGCGCGCTCAAGCAGGCAGGACGTTAGCAACAAGGAGGGCGGCACCCGCCGGCGGCGGGTGCCGCCGGTTGGCACGCGCGGCCCGGCGCGAGCAGATGAAGAAACAACGAGAAGAGGACATGGCTGAGCTGATCCTGCATCAATACGCGACATCCCCGTTTTCCGAGAAGGTCCGGCTGCTGCTGGGCGCCAAGGGCCTGGCCTGGCAGGCGGTCGAGATCCCGCCCATCCTGCCCAAGCCTGACGTGATCGCGCTGACCGGCGGCTACCGCCGCACGCCGGTGCTGCAGATCGGTGCCGACGTCTATTGCGACACGGCGCTGATCTGCGACGTGATCGACGCGCTGGCGCCGTCCCCGGCGCCGCTGTACCCGCCAGCCCAGGCGGGCGCCGCGCGCCTGCTCGCCAGCTGGTTCGATACGGTCCTGTTCGGCGCGGTGGCGTCCTACCTGTTCCAGACCGGCGGCGCGCAGGAGATCCTGGGCCGCATGACGCCCGAGCAGATCCAGGCCTTCCGCGCCGACCGCAAGGCCATGCGCGGCGACGGCAATGCGCTCGGCGTGCCGCTGGGCGAGGCCGCCGCGCTGCTGCGCGACACCCTGGCCCGGCTCGAAGTGCAGATGGCCGGCGGCGTGCCGCACGTGGCCGGCGCGGCTCTGTCGCTGGCGGACTTCTCGCTCTATCACAACCTCTGGTTTCTCAAGCGCGCGCCGGTGCAGACGGCCTGGCTGGAAGGCTATCCGGCCATCCAGTCCTGGTATGCGCGCATGCAGGCCTTCGGTCATGGCGAGGTGCGTGTCATCGACAGCGCCACGGCCCTGGCCGCCGCGCAGGCCGCGGTGCCGCAGCCGCTGACGGCGCAGGCCTCGGCCGACAGCGGGTTTGCGGTCGGCGACGGGGTCTGCGTCACGCCGACCGACTATGCGCGCGATCCGGTGTCCGGCACGCTGGTGTCCCTGGACGACCGCATGGTGACGCTGCGGCGCCAGGACCCGCGCGCCGGCGCCCTCAACGTGCATTTCCCGCGCCTGGGCTTCCACGTGCAGCGCGCGGCCTGAAGGCGGGCGCCTGCATCCCACACTCACACGATCGACATTCACACGTCAGGAACGGACGGCAAACATGAAGCAATTCGAAGGCAAGGTCGCAGTGATCACCGGCGGTGGCTCCGGTTTCGGCAAGGAATTCGCCCGCCTTGGCACCACGCTCGGCATGAAGCTGGTGCTGGCGGACGTGCAGCAGGAAGCGCTGGACGCCGTGGTGGCGGAATGCAAGGCGCAGGGCGCGCAGGTCATCGGCGTGCGTACCGATGTGTCCAAGGCCGAGCAGGTACAGGCCCTGGCGGATGCCGCCATGGCGGCCTTCGGCGAGGTCAACCTGCTGTTCAACAACGCCGGTGTCGGCGCCGGCGGGCTGGTATGGGAGAACTCCGAGCGTGACTGGGAGTGGGTGCTGGGGGTCAACCTGTACGGCGTCATCCACGGCGTGCGCATCTTCACGCCGCTGATGCTGGCCGCCGCCGAGCGCGACCCTTCCTACCGCGGACACATCGTCAACACGGCGTCGATGGCGGGCCTGCTCAATCCGCCGGCGATGGGCGTCTACAACGTTTCCAAGCACGCGGTGGTGTCGCTGAGCGAGACGCTGTACCAGGACCTGAGCCTGGTCACCGAGCAGGTCGGCTGCTCGGTGCTGTGCCCCTATTTCGTGCCGACCGGCATTTCGCAGTCGCAGCGCAACCGTCCCGCCGACCTGGCCAACGCCGCGCCGCCGACGCGCTCGCAGCTGGTGTCGCAGGCGCTGTCGGACAAGGCCGTGAGCTCGGGCAAGGTGACCGCCCAGCACGTCGCAGAAATGACCTTCGACGCCATCCGCGAGGACCGCTTCTACATCTATTCCCATCCGCAATCGCTGGCTCCGGTGCAGCAGCGCTTCGAGGCGCTGATCGCCCAGCGCAATCCCGGCGACCCCTTCGCCGACAAGCCGGGCATGCGCGAGGAACTGAGCAAGGCCTTGCGCGGCTGATGCCGCCGGCCCGCCTACCGATCCAATCCGAGGGAGATGCCATGACCGCTGCCGCCGTGATCCGCCACCTGCAGTTCGCCGACCTGCCCAACGGCACCCGCCTGCACTACGCCAGTGCCGGCGAGCCGGGCAAGCCGCTGATGCTCTTCGTGCATGGCTTCCCGGAGTTCTGGTACGAGTGGGAGGCGCAGCTCGCCGAGTTCGGGCAGACGCACTATGCGGTCGCGCCAGACCTGCGCGGCTTCAACCTGTCGAGCAAGCCGGCGGACGTCGACGCCTACAAGCCGCGCCATATCGTCGAAGACCTGGTGCAGCTGATCGGCGTGCTCGGCTACCAGCGCGCCATCGTGGTGGCACACGACTGGGGCGGCGCCATCTGCTGGAACCTGGCGCTGCAGCATCCCGCCCTGGTCGAGCGGCTGGTCATCGTCAATTCGCCGCACCCCTACCTGTTCGCGCAGGCGCTGGCGCACGACCCCGCCCAGCAAGCGGCCTCGGCCTATATGAACTGGCTGCGCAAGCCGGGTTCCGAGCAGGCGCTGGCCGCCGACAACTTCGCCATGCTGGAGGCGATGCTGACCGGCAAGGGTGCACAGCCGGCGCCCTGGTTCGCCGGCGAGACGCGCGCCAAGTACCACGCCGCCTGGTCGCAGCCGGGCGCGGCGGGTTCGCATCCGCTCACCGGCGGCGTCAACTTCTACCGGGCCTCGCCGATGCATCCGCCGCAGCCGGGCGAAGCGGCGCCCGATGTGTCGCGCCTCAATCCCGACGACTTCGTCGTGCGCGTGCCGACCCTGGTGATCTGGGGCGAGCGCGATACCGCCCTGCCCAAGTCGCTGGTGGAGGGCCTGGATCGCTTCGTGCCCGGCATGCGGCTGGAGCGCATCCCGGAGGGCACGCACTGGGTCATCCATGAGCAGCCGGAGCGCATCAACCGGTTGATCCGCGGCTTCCTGTCCTGAGGCGCGCCGCACTGCCACGGTCCGCGCGCCGCGGCTGGCCCGGCCGCAAGCGGGCCGATTGTCCCTGGCGGGCGGTGGGCGCTTGCCGTTAGTGTCTTGAGTCTTCAACTGCGAAGTGCCCCTTGCGAACGTCCGATCGCGGTTGTTCGTTCGATAACTCAGCGACTTTTGCCGCTGCCGCCAGCGTGAGGCTCGGCGCGGCGTGTGAGTTCGGTGGCAATGTCGCGTCGTGACGCGGCGTGCGGCGTTCCTTGGCCTTCAGTCGCAGCGGCCGCCGCTTTGCGGACGGCGTCACCTCCTCGGGACAACATGTCCTTCATGGCAGCGCGCTCCAGCGCCGAGCCGGCATGCATCCGCTTGTGCCGCGCGTTCTCTGCCTCAAGTTCGCGCATGCGCGTCGCGCCGGAGCAGGTGTGCTGGAATAGGTGGCAGCGCTAATCCCAGGCTTGCGGCACACCGGTTTCCCCTCAAGTCGCACGTTTCTTCCTTCAAGATCACCAAGATCTGACTTTCACAGAGCTTTCCTATTTCCATTGCGTCCTCAATTCTCATGTCAGGTCGCATTATTCGGATTTGGATGCATATTGCCAGGGAGGTTGGGATTATTCCTTGTGGAGAATGAGGGATTCCCACATATTTCCCAATAGTCAAGCCTCGACAATTTCCGTGGGTCGCTATCAGATCGTGCTGCCCCAGCGCCAGCTCGGCTGGAAAAGCAACGCAAGAACACACGGAAGCCATGAATCACACTTATCGGATTATTTTCAATCGGAGTATCGGAATCTGGCAGGCTGTCAGCGAGGTCGCCAAGGGGCACTCTAAAAACGGGCGTTCACAGTGTCGGAGCCTGGCTCTCGCGATCGCCGTCGGCGGCCTGCTGGTGCATCCTGCCGAGCGTGCAATGGCACAGGTCTACGCCGGAAATGAGGTCGTTCATGGGCCGTTTGCCGATGGCAAGCAGCTCTTCCTCGAAAACAGCCGCCTCGAAGCGGATGAAAAGAATGCCATTCGTGGCGGTGAACAGACCTTCCGCGACGAGTCTCGCCTGGACATCAACGCCGCGCATGCCCTGACAGGAGGGGTGCAGCGCTTCCATGGCAACAGCGTGCTCCAGTCGAGCGTGAGCAACGCGATCACCGGTGGTGAGCAGAGCTTCCACGACAACAGCGCCATGATTCTCGACGGCACTACGATCTCTCTCGAGGACGGCATATTCAATGCAGAGAGTGCCCGGTTTACCGATAACAGCAAGCTCGATGTTCGAAGATACCGTGGCATGTTCGTCGGAACGCTTGACTTCTCCGGGGCGAGTACGCTGACAGTATCGGAGACCAATGGCATCTTGGGGAAAGAGAGTTACACGCCTTCGGCGCGGCCTCCAAAACTGACGTTCCGGGATCAAAGCACTTTCAATATCAATGCACAGAACGCGGTCCTCGGCACGAGTACCGCTCGGCCGGGAACGGAAGGAGAGGAGTACCTGCCAGCAAGCATAGCGTTTCTTGATCAAAGTGTGGCAAATGGAAATGCAGAGAATGGACTGTGGGATGCCACCTTTTATGGCAACAGTGTTGCCATGGCAAATGCAACACGCGCCATCACGAGCTCAAGTTTTTTCGACAAGAGTACGTTGAACCTCAACGCTGAACGTGCAGCGGCTTACATTTACATGCGTGGCCGTAGCATCATGAACGCCAATGTTGCGGAGGCGCTCGGCAGCGAAGGCGGTTACTCCCCTGCCTTCGAATTTCACGATAACAGCACGTTGAATGCCAATGCCGCGCAGGCGGTGAGCGCAAGGCCAAGGTTCTATGACGACAGCAAGTTCGTGCTCGCCAGCGAGAATTCATTGGTGGAGAGTGCTTTTGTCCCTCCAGTGGGTGGGATTTTCAGCGCTTCGGTCGTCGATTTCTACGACAACAGCACGATGGAAATCAATGCGCCACGAGCGATCGGGCCCGGCGGATATGAGCCCAACGTAGCCTACTACTGGGATGGTCTCGCATTTCGGGGCAACAGTACCCTCAACCTGAATGGCGAGGACGTGCTCAGAACCGCCAATCGGTGGAATATGGACTTCTGGGATAATGCGACCTTCAATATCAACGCAGCCCAGAATTTCCATGACGGTCGAGAGCCCCTCAGGGGCGCTAGCGTTTATATGTCTGGCGGAACGATCAATGCCAACGTCGCGGATTCAATCTATGGGGGGTTCTACATTCGTACCCTGAATGCCAAGGCTGCCGAGGCCGTCAGTGGCGGACGAATCTATGTGCGCGGCAATCTGAATGCGTTGGTGCCGCGGGCGATCACCGGTGGGCAGCAGACAATTGAGTGGGGTGCCCTGCACGCCATGGCAACCCATGCAGTCGATGGCGGACGGATCGTTGGCGAAGAAGATGGCCGCATCGAGGTCGAAGCCCATAACGCTCTCAGCACCAATGCGGTTATCGAGTTCGGAACCGAATATACAAACGGGGGCATGCTGAACCTCAATGGTCACAGCACGACCATCGGGAAGATCACTTCTATCCCGGCAACGGCACCATGGGCAAAGCCGCACGACAGTTTCATCCAGAACACCGGTGCCGACGATGCGGCGCTGGTGGTCGATGGCAGCATCCACGGTGATTCGTTCTACAGCGGTCAGATCCGGGATGGCGGCGCAGGCAGGCTCGGCATCGTCAAGACAGGCGCCAGCACCCTGACGCTGAACGGCGCCAATACATACAGCGGTCCCACCGAAGTCCGTCAGGGAACCCTCCTGGTGGGCGACGCCGAAGGAGTCGACGCCTCCGTGGCCAGCGCCGTGTCCGTGGCGAGCGACAGCACGCTCGGTGGGCACGGCAGCGTGGGCAGCACCACTGTCGCCGCAGCAGGGATCCTGGCGCCGGGCGGTGCCCAGGGCGGGACATTGACCGTGAACGGTGACCTGACCCTGGCTTCGGGCAGCATCGTCGCCTCCGTCCTGGGCGCGCCGGGTGCGTCAGGATCCGCCGGCCAGAGCGGCAGCGTCCGCGTGCATGGGGACCTGACCCTCGAGGGCGCTACCGTCAATACCAGCAATGCAGGCGGCCTGGGGGTGGGGCTGTATCGCCTCTTCGACTATGACGGCATCCTGACGCAACGCCATGGCGGGCTGGTGCTGGGGGCCAGTCCGGCAGGCTCATCGCTGTCCTTGCAGTACCTGGACTCGGCCAGGCAGATCAACCTGGTCAACAGCAGCGGGGCCACGCTCAACTTCTGGAATGCCAATGGCGCCGCCAGCGCCACGCAACTCGGTGGGGGTTCCGGCATCTGGTCGAATGCATCGCCGATGTGGGCGGATGCCATGGGGACACAGAGCGGGCCCATGCAGCCGAAGCCGGGATTCGCCATCTTTTCGGGTGAGCGGGGCGAGGTCACCCTCAGCAGCGCCGAGGGCACCGTGCAGGCAAGGGGAATCCAGTTCGCGACCGACGGCTACACGCTCCGCGGAGATGCGCTGCACCTTGTCGCCGATGGCGAGCACCCGGCACCGGTGGAGATCCGCGTGGGAGACGGTTCTGCGGCGGGAGCGCAGCACACCGCCACGATCGACGCCGTCATCGCGGGCACGGACGGCCTGAACAAGACTGGGGCCGGGACCCTGGTCCTCACCGCCGCCAACACCTACAGCGGTGGCAACAAGCTCTCCGCCGGTACGCTTGCGGTGTCCGCCGACACCGCGCTGGGGGCCTCCGACAACGGGCTGCACTTCAACGGCGGCGCCTTGCGCACGACCGCCGATATGGCGACGGTCCGCTCCGTCCTGCTGGAGGGGCGCGGCACCTTCGACACGCAGATGTCCACGGTGCTCGACCTGAAAGGCGATATCAGCGGTAACGGGGTACTGGAAAAGACAGGCGCTGGAACGCTGAAGATCGCGCGCGCCAACGACTACCAGGGTGGCACCTCGGTGCAGGCAGGCACCCTGGCGGCAGGGGCCACCGGCGCGCTGGGCAGCGGTCCGGTCCGTGTCACGGGAAGCGGCTCGCTTCTGCGTTTCGAGGCAAACGCCGATGCCCAGGCGTTGTCGATCCACAACGACCATGGCGGCACCACGTCGTTCTCCGAACAGACAAGCGCCGGCACGGCTGCCATCGTCAACCAGGGGCAAGGCGCGACGGTCTTTTCCGCGCAGGCGTCTGCCGGGGAAGCCAGGATGACCAACGAGTTCCAAGGCAGCATCCTCTTGCGCGATCAAGCCAGTGCGGACACTGCCCGGATCGCCAACAAAGCGGGCGGACGCGTCGATATCAGCGGCTTGACATCGGCTGGCACGGCGATCGGCGCGCTCAGCGGCGAGGGTGCCGTCTTCCTCGGCAGCAAGACGCTGACCATCGGCGGACTGGGCCACGACAGCGTGCTGGGTGGCGTGATTGCCGATGGCGGCGAGGGCCAAGGCACGGGTGGCAGCCTGGTCAAGACTGGCGCCGGGAAGGTGATACTGGACGGCAGCAATACCTACACCGGCACCACAACAGTGAGTGCCGGTACGCTGGTAGTCGGCCAACACGATGGGTCCTGGGCACAGGCGCGCGTTTCCGGACCCGTGCATGTCGCGGAAGGCGCGAAGCTGGCAGGGTATGGAACGGTGGGCTCGACTGTCGTCGACGCGCACGGCATTCTCTCTCCCGGATACTACGTTCCCTCTCCTGGGAGCCAGGCAGCCAACCCCGGCAGCCTGAAGATTGCCGGAGACCTGACGATGCTGCCCGGGTCGACGCTCGAGCTGGCTTCGAACTGCTACCAGAGCACCAGGATCAGCGCCAGCGGCAAAGCCGATCTGCAAGGCGGCACGGCACTGCACACCGGCACGGATTTCAAGGCCAATCACGACTATACGATCCTGACCGCGGACGGAGGCGTCAACGGCAAGTTCGATCAGGTGAAGTCCGACTTCGCCATCCTGGAACCCAATCTGACCTATACCCCGACTGCCGTGCTGCTGAGATTCGGGCAAAGCGGACGCTTTGCCTCGCTCGCGCAATCCCCGAACCAGCGTGCCGTGGCACGCGCCCTCGATAGCCTGCCCACCAACAGCGAGCTCTATCAGCAACTGCTGACCATGCCGAATGGAGCGCCGCCTGGGGTGTTCAACAGCCTCTCCGGCGAGGCGCATGCCAGCCTCGGCGCTGTCTTGCACAGCGGCGCCGGCTCGATGCGCACCCTGTCGCTCAACCATCTGCGCAACAACCTCAGCGCTTCCCCTCAGGCCGGCGCCACTGCCTCGGGGGCCCGGCTATTCTCGATGCATAAGGCGTCGCTCAACTCCATGCGCAGCCATTTCCGCGCGTCTCCTGAAGCTGACACCACGATCGCCGACGCCGGCACGGTCGATGCGCCAGATCCGGGCGGCGCGCTGCCTGTGCCGGAAGCACAGCCATTCTGGGCGGAAGTGAGCGGCGGCCGGCAGATCATCGATGGCACCAGCGACACCGCGGGCATCAAGCAATCCCTGTACGGAATTTCCGTGGGTGCCGATGGTGCCGTGGGCGACGGCTGGCGTGTCGGCGGCACATTGGGCTTTACGGATAGCAGCATCCACACCGATGCCCGCGCGTCCAAGGCCAGTGTCAAGAGCTATGGCGCACTGCTGTATGGCGGCAAGGCCTTTGAAGCCGGCTCAGGCAAGCTCAACCTGATGATGGGCGGAGGCTACACCTGGCATGGCATCGATACCGAGCGCAAGGTGGCGGGCGCCGGCCTGGATCAGACGCTTACGGCCGATTACGGTGCGGGCACCGGCCAGCTCTTCGCTGAAATCGGCTACGCCCTTCCTGTGCGTGACGCGACGGTTGAGCCCTTCGCCGGCATCGCCTGGAGCGACACCCGTACACGCGGGTTTTCCGAATCGGGCGGGTCGGCCGCACTGGACGGCCAGCGCAAGCGTGACAACCAGACGAGCACCACGCTCGGTGTTCGTGGACGCACACCGTTTGAACTAGGGGCTGCCAAGGGCAGTGTCACGGCAAGCCTGGGCTGGCGCCATGCCCTGGGCAGCGTGACCCCGGAAAGCACACTGGCGTTCCGGGGCAGCGAAACCTTCACGGTGACTGGAACGCCGATCGCGCGCAATGCGGCGTTGATCGAAGTTGGCGGGGAAGTGGCGATTTCCCGCAATGCCACGCTGAGCCTGGGATATGCCGGGCAGCATGCCGGCAACAACCGAGAGCATCGCGGCAGGTTGAACCTGCGCTGGGGCTTCCATTGAGTGGAGTGTGCGTCAGGTGGTCCAGGAGACAGGCCGGTCGGAGCCGCCTCGTGGCCGATCGACGCGCTTTGCCCAGGCTCTTCTCCACCATGACTTGCTTCAGCCGCGTCCGTGCAGATTGACCGCGGACAGGAAGCGCGCCGCACTGCCACGGTCCGCGCGCCGCGGCTGGCCCGGCGGCAAGCGGGCCGATTGTCCCTGGCGGGCGGTGGGCGCTCGCCGTTAGAGTTCGGCCCGGGTCGCGCCGGCGTGGCGCGGCCCGGACGGCCGCGGGGGCCGCATGGCAAGGGAGCGCGAGCATGAAGACCATCGGCCTGATCGGCGGGATGAGCTGGGAATCCTCGGCGGAGTACTACTGCCTGGTCAACCAGGGCATGAAGGCACGGCTGGGCGGCCATGCCAATGCGCGCAGCGTGATGGTGACGGTCTGCTTCGAGGAGATCCATGCGCTGCAGCACGCGCAGCGCTGGGACGAACTGGTCGCGCGCATGCGGCAGGCGGCACGGCAGGTGCAGGCCGGCGGCGCCGACTTCCTGCTGTTGTGTACCAATACCATGCATCGCGTGGCGCCGGCCATCGAGGAAGCGGTGTCGATTCCGCTGCTGCATATCGTCGATCCGACCGCGCAGGCCTTGCGCGCGGCCGGCATCGGCCGCGTTGGCCTGCTGGGCACCCGCTTCACCATGGAACAGGATTTCTACCGGGCGCGCATGGCCGGGCGGCACGGTATCGAAGTGCTGGTTCCCGGCGAGGCCGGCCGCCGCCGCGTGCACGAGATCATCTACGAAGAACTGTGCCACGGCACCGTGCGCGCGGCGTCGCGCGATGCCTTCCGGCGCATCGTCGACGAACTGGCCGCGGAGGGCGCGCAAGGCGTGATCCTGGGCTGCACCGAGATCACGCTGTTGATCGGTGCGGGCGACGTGGCGCTGCCGGTGTTCGACACCACGCGCCTGCACGCCTTGGCCGCGGTGGAAGCCGCCGCGCCGCTGGGACCGCGCGGCGCAGGCCCTGCGGCAAGCCAGAGCTAGAGCCAGAGCTAGAGCTAGAGCCAGAGCCAGAGCCAGAGCCAGAGCCAGAGCTAGAGCTAGAGCTAGAGCTAGAGCTAGAGCAGCCGCGCGCGGTACAACTGGTAGTTCTCGTCGTCGAAGCAGACAAAAGTGACCTGCTCGATCGAGGGTGCCTGCGGCAGGCTGTCGCGCACCGCGGCAATGGCGATGTCCACCGCGCGCTCGCGCGGGAAGCCGTAGATGCCTGTGCTGATATTGGGGAAAGCGATGGTGCGCAAGCCCTTTTCCGCTGCCCTGCGGATGCTGTTGCGGTAGGCGCTGGCCAGCAGTTCCTCCTCGTTGTCGCCACCGCCGCGCCAGACCGGTCCGACCGCGTGGATGACGTAGGGCGCCGGCAGCAGACCGCCGGTGGTGATCACCGCGTCGCCGGTCGGGCATCCGCCCTGGCTGTCGCGTATCGCGCGGCAGGCTTCCATGATGGCCGGGCCACCCGCGCCATGGATGGCGCCGTCCACGCCGCCGCCGCCCAGCAGTCCGCTGTTGGCGGCGTTGACGATGGCGTCGACTTCCATGCGGGTGATGTCACCGTGAACCACTTGCATTCCCATGAGTCGGCTCCTGTATTGGGTTTCCGGTCTATGACGATGCGATGGTCTGTCCAACTTGACGCCTAGTGTCTAACTTGAGCGCTTGAGCGTCAAGGGCGTCACTGTTTCACCCTCTCTCGTTTTGGTGTGCTGCGCCGCGATCGCGGCGGCCCTCGGCGCACGGCTTCTCGTACCTGCGCCTGACGCGCCCGGATCTTGCTGGCGATGTCGTGGGTCATCCGGCGCCGATGGGTCGCTCAAGCGTGTATCTCCAACGATCCTTTGAGCGGTATCGATCCAGTCCTTGCCCGGTGTGCAAATAAGTTCGATGTTCGGGACTGGAAGGGCGTACAGTGGGCTATCAATGCCAACCGGAGCCAATCGTGGACACGTTCCCGAGTTCGACGTACAAGGGTTTCGACCTGTACCCGCTGGTCTACCGATACGACCCTCCGCGCGAGTGGCATGAGCGTCGGCCGGATCGCTCCTACAACGCGTCTGTCGTGATATGCCGGGAAGGACTCGATCCGGTGACGGCCGTGGCGAGGATTTTCAAAGTCCGCGCCGAACAATGGGAAAGCCTGGGTGTGGCAAAGAGAGCTGCAATTCAGTCGGGTCGCGACATCGTCGATGGGCTGGTCGAGGGCGAAAACCTGATCGGCTTGTAGGGCAGGTCCAGCGAGCGAGCAACGGCCATGTGGACCTGCAAACAGTGTGGATTCGAAATGTCGTTTGAGCTTGCCAATCCGTCGATCGATGAGCAGGGTTGCCATTTCATGTGCCCTTCGTGCGGCAAGCGGAATGTTCTCGTGAACGTGGGCGGGAAGGGTGACGACGACCCGATTGTGCTGGCGCAGCTGGACTCCTAGGACTGGCATCTCACGCCCCCTCGCGCCGCCGTGGCCTCGGTGGTGCTCGACCTGACCCGGCCCTTCACGATGACCAGCCCCTACCTGTCGCGGTGGGGGACAGGCGGACGTTCGTGGCCGCCTGGCTGCAGGACTGGAACGAGGAGAATCCGGAGTCGCCGATCAGGGTGACGAACCGGGTCCTGACCAAGCAGGTGAAGCAGGTGGCGACGCCGAGTGCGGATCGAATGCTCGAGGGGGCGCCGAAAGGGATGCGGAGCAGGCTAGCAGGTGAACCTGCGGCGCCGGAGCGGAGGATAACCAGCGTATTGCGCGTATTGCTGTCGCCAGCCCAGGCCTGAGAGCCAGTCGACATCTCATGATGCGGCCGTTGCAGTTGCCACTGGCGCGTCGGCCTGGAGACGGTTGCTCATGTTCTGGGGCGTGTCGCCGGGCGGCGGGGCGCCCTGGGGGGGCGATTCGATGCATGGCGCACGGAGGGGAGGACTGCCTTCCACGTTGGCCGTACGCAGTTGGTCGCTGACAGCACGACGGGAGATTGCTTCTTCCTTCACTCTGGAACGTACACCATCAAGAAGGTCACGACTCTTCTTGACCAACAAGGCAGTCTGCGCAGCGGTTTCAGCAATACTCTTTCCAGGTAGTGGGACTTTTGCTTCGGGCATCGACTGCGGCTGTTGCATCCGCGGGGGCCGCACATAGGGCATCCTTCACCTCCTTCTGCACCAGGTGCTTGTTCCCTCCCGTATTGATTTGTCCAATACATGAACAGTATAGGTGCTGAGCGCAGCCGCCTGACGAGTGCATGCGTGGAGGGCTCCAGGGCGTTGTCAGGCCTCCGCACCGAAGAGGGCGGGGGCTTGGCCAGGCACGAACCGATGCAACCGCGGCGTACCGCTGTGCTGTTTCCCGACAACGTCGTCCGAAAGGCGGCGGTATCGGCCAAGCGATGTTACGTGCGCTGCCCTACAATCAAGTTGGGGGATCGTTCTGGGAAGCCTCGAATGCAATTGCCGCTCATATGGGCCAAGGCTAGACGGCTGGAGAGACTCGACAGCAACATCGCCGCGTCGCGCACCCGGGTCCGCGACCAGATTGGGCGCGTAAGAGAAGCAAAGCTTCATGATGGAGACGTGGAGTTAGCGCTGCTCGTACTTCGTTATATGCACCGCAGATACTTGGAGCTTTTGCTGCTCCGGCGAGATTTCTCTTGAATTGGCAATCTGCTGATCGCGCATCACGCGCATCAAAGCAAAGCGCGCGCCCGAAGCGCGGGGCGCGGCGAGCCGCATCAAGAGCGGGCTTGGAGTATGCAAGAGCCTGATTCCCAGGGTTCAGTCGGGAGAAGTCAGATGCTCGATGTCAACGCGGAGCTTCGGGATTTCGAAATGAGCACCCGGCATATCACCGAGGGACGGCAACGCATTCGCCGCCAGATCGGTCTTGTGCGCGAATTGCGCGCAGATGGTCACGACACGACCCTGGCGCTCCAGTTCCTCCATGTCTTATGCGGGGCCGTGGCCGCAGAGCGGGAGCATCGGGCTCTGGTGGCGAAGGTGCTGGTTGAACGTATGCCAGGATACCGCCCGCCGGATGGACCGTGAGGCCGCGCGAGTCGGGCATCACGCGGTCTCCCTGTCTCTGGATGGGTCGCTCGGCCGCCGGCGGTCGCACCGCGGCGGCGGCGCACTGCATCGATGTACTACATCGATGCCTCGAGCATATGCCGGTAGTCGTCGGCGCTGGCCGTTTTCGGATTGGTCTTGTGGCAGTGGTCAGCCAGCGCACCGGCGATCACCTGGTCGAACATCGCCGCCGTCACGCCCATCTGCGCCAGGCCGGTGGGCAGGCCCAGGCGGGCCGTCATATCATGCACGGCCTGCGCCACGTCGGCATCGGCGGGGAGGTGCATGGCACGGCGCAGGCGCGCGAAGCGCTGCTCGCGCACCACGCTCGGCGCGTCCGCGTTGAAGCGCAGTACCGCCGGCATCACCACCGCGTTGAGGGTGCCGTGATGCAGGCCGGTGCGGCCGTCGATCTTCAGGCCGCCGAGCGGATGCGACAGGGAGTGCACGCAGCCCAGGCCCTTCTGGAACGCCATTGCGCCCTGCATCGAGGCGCTCATCATATTGCGGCGCGCCTCGCGGTCGGCACCGTCGCGCGTGGCGCGCTCGATATGGGCCCAGCCGCGCTCCAGGCCGTCCAGCGCGATGCCGTCGGCGGGCGGGTTGAAGGCCGGCGCAAGGAAGGTTTCGATGCAGTGCGCGATGGCGTCCATGCCGGTGGCGGCGGTCAGGCCGGCCGGCAGGCCCAGCGTCAGGCCCGGGTCGCAGATGGCGGACCTGGGCAGCAGATGCCAGGAATGGAAGCCGAGCTTGCGGCCGTCGTCGAGGATGATGATGGCGCCGCGCGCCACCTCGCTGCCGGTCCCGGCCGTGGTCGGCACCGCGATCAGGGGCGCGGCGCGTTCGGTGATCTTGGCGCTGCCGCCCTCGATGGTCGCGTAGGTGGTCAGTTCGCCGGGGTGGGTGGCCAGGATGGCGATGCCTTTGGCCAGGTCGATCGACGAACCACCGCCGACCGCCACCAGGCCATCGCAGCCGGCCGCCTTGTACTGCTCGGTGGCCTTGCGCACCATGGCCTCGGTCGGATTGGACGGGGTCTCGTCGAAGACCGCCACCGGCAGCCCGGCCAGCGCGTCGAGGGCCTGTGCGGCCACACCCGCCGCGACCACGCCCCGGTCGGTGACCAGCAGCGGCCGGGTGATGCCGATCCGTTCGCATTCGGACTTGAGCAGGCTGACCGTGCCGAAGTCCAGGTGGATATGGGTCAGGTAGTAGATGTATGCCATGTGCGCCGTCTCCTTGTCTGTGGGGTCGGCCCGCATGCCGGGGCGGGCTCGTATCGCGGGCGTTGCTATGCCGTTCTTGTCGTTCCTGCCGCCGCCGCCCGCCCTGGGCCATGCCGCGCGAGGGGCGGCGCGGGCGGTGCGGCGGGCTGTCACGGAAGGTCTCCGGCAGCATAGCACCAGTCGTCGCCTTGCCGTAGCGTGCGCATGAGGTTACTCGAATCCCTTCGTTGGTCGCTGGCGGGGCCGCTGCTAGAGTCGTCGCATGAACGCTCCCATTCCTCCTCTCGCCCTGTCGGCCGGCCATGATGTGGCCAGCCGGCGCCATGCGGCCGTGGCCGCCTTCCTTGCCGAAGCCAAGCGCCTGCTCGAGGCCGCGCCGGCCGACCGCACCAGCCTGCAGCCGGTGGCGCAGGCGCTGGAGCGCCTCGGCCTGCAGCGCGAGCTGTTTCCGGCCGAGCATTTCCCCGTGTCCGCCGACAATCCGGCCCAGGTCTACCGGCTGGCCGAGGACGTCGATGGACGCTACGCGCTCTACGTCTCGGCCGGACAGCCGGGCAAGGCGCAGCCGCCGCACGACCACACCACCTGGGCCATCATCGCCGGCATCGCCGGCAACGAACGCAATGTCTTCTACCGTCGCGAGCGCACCGAGGACCCCGCGCGCGACAAGCTGGTCGAGACCGGCCGCAGCGAGGTCGTGCCGGGCACGTCGGTCACCCTGCTGGGCGACGATGTGCACACCATCGAGCTGATCGGCGGCGAGGCCGGCCTGCATCTGCATTTCTACGGCCTGGCGCTGGACCGGCTGGCGCGGCGCGTGGTGTTCGAGAGCGCCGAGGGCGGCAGCTACCGGCATTTCGGCCCGCCCAAGCGCATCGCCCATGCGGTGATCGCGCCCGCCGCGCTGAAGGCGGCGCTGGCCGATGGTGAGGAGATCGCGCTGCTGGACGTGCGCGAGACCGGTGTCTTTATCCGCGGCCACCTGCTGCTGGCGGCCTCCGCGCCGTTGTGGCGGCTGGAGCTGCTGATCGATCGCCTGGTGCCGCGGCGCGATGCCCGCATCGTGCTGACCGACGGCGGCGCGGAGCACGACCGGCTGGCGCATGAAGCGGCGGCCAAGCTGGTGCGCCTGGGCTGGGGCAACGTCTCCGTGCTGGCAGGCGGCAGCGCCGGCTGGGCCGAGGCCGGCTATGAGATCTTCAGCGGCAGCAACGTGCCCAGCAAGGCCTTCGGCGAAGTGATCGAGCACGAGCGCGGCACGCCCTGGATCGATACCGAGGAACTGCACCGGCTCGTCGAAGGCGGCGAGGACATCGTGGTGGTCGACAGCCGCACCACCGAGGAATTCGCCGATTTCAGCCTGCCGTTCGCGCACAGCCTGCCGGGCGCGGAGCTGGTCTACCGCATCGGCGAGCTGGCACCGCGGCCGGAGACCCTGGTGGTGGTCAATTGCGCCGGCCGCACCCGCAGCATCGTCGGCGCCCAGACGCTGATCGACGCCGGCGTGCCGAACCGGGTGGTCTCGCTCAAGGACGGCACCATGGCCTGGCTGCTGGCCGGCCGCAAGCTGGCGCACGGCCGCCATACGCCCTTGCCGGAGCCGGGCGAGACGGCGCTCGGCGCGGCGCGCGAGCGTGCCGAGCGAGTTGCCGCGCGCGCCGGCGTACGGCGCCTCGACGCCGCCGGGCTGGCGCGCCTCGAGGCCGAGGCCGCGGCGCGCACCCTGTACCGCTTCGACGTGCGCTCGCGCGCCGAATACGAAGCCGGCCACCTGCCGGGCTGGCGCTGGGCGCCGGGCGGCCAGCTGGTGCAGGCCACCGACGAGTATGCCGCCACCCGCCGCGCGCGCATCGTGCTGGCCGACTGGGACGGCGTGCGCGCGCTGACCACCGGCGCCTGGCTGGCCCAGCTCGGCGCGCATGAGGTCTATGTCTACTCGCCGCCGGACTACGCCGAGGTGGTCACCGGCCCCGAACCGCTGCGCGTGCTGCGGTCGCGCGCAGCGGCCGCGCTGGTCTCGCCGCGCCAGGCCGAGGGCCTGCTCAAGTCCGGCGCCGCGCGCCTCTACGACGTCGAACGCCGCGCGGCCTACGAAAAACGCCACGTGGCCGGCGCCTGGTTCGCCGTGCCGGACCGGCTGGAGGCCCTGACGGCCGACCTGCCGGCCGGGCAGGCGGTGTTGCTGACCTCATCGGATGGCGTGCTGGCGCGTGTCGTCGCCGCCGAGCTGGCGGCGCGCAGCGGCCGCGACGTGCGTGCGCTGGCGGGCGGCACCAATGCCTGGGTGGCCGCCGGCCTGCCCGTCGAAAACGGGGGCAAGGGCGTGCTGACCGGCGACGATGACCACTGGTACAGCCCTTACCTGCATGCCGACGTGGCCTTGCGCGATGCCGGCTTCCAGACCTACCTGGACTGGGAGGTGGGCCTGGTCGCCCAACTCGAGCGGGAGGGGGATATCGGCATCCGCCTGCTGGCTGACTGAGCGATGGCGGTGGAACACAAGGCGGCGATCGCCTCGCCGGTGCAGAGCGAGATCGACTTCGACCGCGCGAGCGGCAAGCAGGTGGGCTACCTGCGCCTGCCGCACTCGTCGCACCGTTCCGCCTATGGCTGGCTGCCGATCCCGGTCGCCACCATCGGCGACGGCGACGGACCGGCTGTGCTGGTGATGGCCGGCAACCACGGCGACGAGTACGAAGGGCAGATCCTGGTCGCACGCCTGATCCGCGAACTGGCGCCGGCCGCCGTACGCGGCCGCCTGATCCTGCTGCCGATGGCCAACTATCCGGCCGCCCGGGCCGGCCTGCGCACCTCGCCGCTGGATGGCGGCAACCTGAACCGCAGCTTTCCGGGCGACCCGCGCGGCACGCCCACGCAGGTGATCGCCGACTACATCGAGCGGGCGCTGCTGCCGCGCGTGCAAGTGGTGATCGACCTGCACTCGGGCGGCAGCTCGCTGCAGTATCACGGCGCCACCCTGTTCGCGCAGCGCGATCCCGATCCGGCGCGCCAGCAGCGCGTGCTGGAGGCGATCCGGGCCTTCGGCCTGCCGCTCGGCTTTGTCAACGACAGTCCCAATCCGGTCGGCCTGCTGGCCGCCGCGCGCCGCCACGGGGTGCTCGGCTTGCTCACGGAACTGGGCGGAGCCGGCAGCGTGGACGCCGGAGTCCTGGCCACGGCCTGGCATGGCCTGCTGCACCTGCTGGGCCACCTCGGCGTGCTGCAGGGCGCGCTGGTGCCGGCGGCGCCGCCGGGCGAGACGCGGCTGCTGCGCGTGGACCGGGCACAGCACTACGTCTACGCCCGCGACGACGGCATCTTCGAGCCGCTGGTCCGCCTGGGCGAACGCGTCGAGGCCGGGCAGCCAGCCGCCCGCCTGCATGCGCCGGACCTTCCGGAGCGCGAGCCCGCGCTGGTGCGCTTCGCCGCCGGGGGCATCGTGGTGTGCCGCCGCGTGCCGGCGCTGACCGAGCGCGGAGACTGCCTGTACCAGCTTGCCGACGACCTGTAGCCAGCGCCCTTGTAACCAACGCCCCTGTCACCAACGGCCAACGCGTTGCGCACGCCGTGCCGGCAGGACCTGGGGCCCTTGCCGGCGCGGTATCCCATCCCTTCCGACGGACTTTCCCATGAGCAGACTTCCCGGGCCACGCGGCCTCGCCGCGCGAGCCTTGCATGCCGTGCTTCCCCTGGCCTGGCTGGCCGCCGCACCGTCGGCGCAGGCCGATGCCACGCTGGAGCGGATCCACGCGCGCGGGCGCATCAGCATCGGCGTCATCGTCAACGGTAACAGCGCCTTCGGCTCGATCGATCCGGCCACCGGCCAGCCGGTCGGCTTCAATCCGGAGCTGGCGCGCAAGCTGGCCAGTGAACTCGGGGTGCAGGCCGACCTGGTGCCGGTGCTGCCGACCAACCGCGTGCAGTTCCTGCAGCAAGGCAAGGTCGACCTGCTGGTGGCGAGCATGCTGCTGACCCCGGAGCGGGCCGCGCTGCTGGACTACGTGCCGACTCCGTACTACCGCAACGGCGGCACCGCGATCTTCCTCAAGCGCAGCGGCATACGCCGCTGGGAAGACCTGCGCGGCAAGGCGGTCTGCCTGTCGCAGGGCAGCAGCTATGCCAAGCCGGTGGCGTCGGTCTACGGGGGGGAGGTCAAGGGTTTCAAGGGCATGTCCGAATCGCTGCTGGCATTGCGCGGCGGCGCGTCCTGCGTGGCGGCGGTGCATGAAAGCCTGACCCTGAACCAGCTGGTGGCGCACGACCCGGAATGGCGCGACTACGCCGTGCTGTCCGACGAGGTCGATCCGGCGCCCCAGGTGGCCTGGGTGCGCAAGGGCGAGAAGGACACCGTGGCCAGCGTGGACCGTATCCTGCAGCGCCTGCACGGTTCCGGCTGGCTGCTCGGCCTGGAGGCGCGGCTCGAACTGGTGCCGCGCTCGCCGTTGCTGGCGCAGCTGCACCGGCAGTACGGCGGCAAGTAAGCGCCTCGCACCGCGTGGGCCGCGGTGCGAGGGAGCTTGCCTGGCCGTGCCTGTCGACCCCTACGCGCGCCAGACGGCGTTGGCGTACAGCTCGGGACCGAAGTCCGGCGCCACCTCGACCCGCGCCCGCGCTTCGTGCAGGTCCAGGTCGGCCAGGAACAGGTCCCGGCCGATGCGGTGCACGATGGCGGGGATGTCGCGCCGCATGCTGGGGATGTCGCCCAGGGGGGCGCCCACGCTGGCATAGCCGGCCGGGTTGAACACATGGATGGCGCTCAGCCACGGCGCCGAGCCGGGCGTCTTCTCGCAGTACTCCAGGCCGCTGCCCAGGTAGGGCGAGGCGCCCAGCGCGTCGTCATGCTCCGCGGCCGGCGGCGTATAGCGGTCGCGCCAGCGTGCGATCAGCGGCGCGATGGCCGCCAGTTCGGGCCGCTGGGCCGGATCGCTGCTGTAGCCGGTGCCGGCGATGACGAAGTCGAAACCGAAGGTACGGCCGTTGACGTCCGCCAGCACGCGCCTGTCCTCGATGCGGGCGGTCTCCCAGGGCGCGCCGAGATGCAGGTGGAAGCCGGCATGGGCCACCACGCGCTTGACCGCGTCGGCGGGCGGGGTGGAGCCGGCGCGGCGGTAGCGCCAGGCATGGTGCCAGCGATGCGCGTCCGGCAACGCCGGGAAGTGGTCGTAGAAGCCGGCATAGCCGCGCGGCTTGGCCACGGCACGGGCGGCGAGGTGGTCGCGGCGGGCGAACAGGTGCACCGCTTGCGCGCCGGCTTCCAGCGCTACCGCGGCAGCGTCGAAGGCGGAGGCCGCCGCGCCGATCACGGCCACGGTCTTGCCGGCCAGCGCGGAGAAATCGATGGGGTCGGCGGTGTTGGCCGCCAGCCCCGCCGCCACCGCCGGCCGCAGCCAGGCCGGCACCAGCGGTGCGCCGTTGCCGGCCACGCCGTTGGCCAGGATCAGCTTGCGCGTGGTTTCGGTGCGCACGACGCCGCCGGCCTCGATCTGCAGCGCAAGCCCGGGCACCTCGCCGCCCTCGACCGGCGCGATGCCGAGCAGGCGAGTGCCATAGCGCACCTCGATGCCGAGGAAGCGGCGGAACCAGGCCAGGTAGCCGGCCCAGTCGGTGCGGGCAATGCGGTCCAGGCCGGCATAGGCCGCCTGGCCGTGGCGGGCTTCGTACCAGCTCTGGAAGCCGAGCGCGGTGTGGCCGAGCTCGGGGCCTACCAGGTTCTTTACGGTGCGCAGCTGATGCATGCGCGCGCGCGTCAGCCAGACGCCCGCCTGCGAGGCATCCGGCGCGGCGTCGATCACCGCGACGCCGCCGATGCCGGCACGACGCAAGGCGAACGCAAAGGCGCTGCCGCCCTGGCCGCCGCCGACGACGAGCACGTTGTGGTCGAAGCCGGCGCGCTGCGGCACCCAGTTCTCCGGCGCGGGACCGAGCAGGCGCAGGGCTTCGCGCGCGGCCTGGTCGGGATCGTTGTTGGCAGGGTCGCTCATGCCGCCGTCCTCAGGCAAGGGTCAGGTGAAAGGCCTGGTCGAGGTCGGCCAGCAGGTCGCGCGGGTCTTCCAGGCCGATGTGCAGCCGTATCACCGGGGCGTCGCCTTGCCAGCTGCGATGCTCGCGCAGCCGCTCCGGCGCGGCGATCAGGGCCAGGCTTTCGTAGCCGCCCCAGGAGGCGCCCAGCGCGAACAGGCGCAGGGCATCGACGAAGGCCGCCGCGCGGCTGGCGTCGCCGCCGTGCAAGGCGAACGAGACCAGGCCGCTGGCGCCGCTGAAGTCGCGCCGCCACAGCGCATGGCCCGGATCCTCGGGCAGGGCCGGATAGAACACCCGGCCGACCTTGGGATGCGCCTGCAGCCACTGCGCGACCTCGGTGGCGTTGCGCTCATGCTGGGCCAGCCGTACCGGCAGCGTGCGCAGGCCGCGCAGCGCCAGGTAGGCGTCGTCCGCGCCGACCGTCAGGCCGAGCGCTTCGTGGGCGCTGGCGATGCGCTCGGCCAGCGCCGGGCTGTCGACCACCACCGCACCCTGCATCACGTCGGAATGTCCGGCGATGTACTTGGTCGCGGCCTGGATCGAGAGGTTGGCGCCGAGGCGCAGCGGCTGCAGGAACCAGCCGCCGCTCCAGGTATTGTCGACCGCGACCGGCACGCCGCGGGCGCGCGCGATGGCCGTCAGCCGCGGCAGGTCCAGCACCTCGAACAGCAGCGAGCTGGGCGACTCCAGGTAGACCAGGCGGGTTTCGGGACGGATGCGCGCGTCGAGGTCGTCATGCGCCGGGGAGAAGTATTCCAGCGTGATGCCCAGCCGCTGCAGCAGGGTCTTGTCCACGCGCCGCACCGGTGCGTAGACGCTGTCCGAGACCAGGGCGTGGTCGCCCGGTCCCAGCAGGCCCAGCAGCACCAGCGTGATGGCCGACAGCCCGGACGGCGCGAGGAAGGCGCGATGGCCGCCTTCCAGCGTGGTCAGCGCGTCTTCCAGCGCCTGGTGGGTGTCCAGCCCGTGGCGGCCGTAGGTGGCGATGCGCTCGCCGGCCGCGCGGCGGTGGTGGCGTGCGTCCAGCTCCTGCTGGCTGGCGAAGCGCACGGTGCTGGTGCGCACCACCGGCACGTTGACCGGGCCGGCGCCGTCGCGCAGCGCCGGCGCGCCGGCGTGCAGCAGCCGGGTGGCGGCGCGGTCGCTGTGATGGCTGGTCGCGCTCATGCCGCCACCTGGCTCGGTTGCATCTGGGTGGCGTTGTAGTTCACCACCTCACCGCTCTCCAGGCGCACGCCGTAGCGGCCGGTCAAGGCCTCCAGCGGCCGGCCGTAGCAATGGAAATGCAGCGTGGGGGTGTCGCCCGCCACGTGGATGCTGTGGATGTCGTCGGCCAGGAAGGCGATCGGCGCGCCCGCTTCCACGGTCTGTTCGCGCACCAGCTCGAGACTGGCGAAGGCAGGGTTGCTGCGGTCGTCGGTGCGGCGGTAGACACGGTTGAACTCCTGGCCTTCGATGGCCACGATCACGGCCCAGGTGTCATGGTTGTGCGGGATGGTGGTCTTGCCCGGGCGGATCGAGTTCAGGTACAGGGCGATGCCGTCGCCGGTGTTGCCGTCGCCGTTCAGCCAGTAGCGCGTCGAGGCGCCGCTGGCGGTATCGGCCGGCGGCGGGAAATCCTCGCGCGGGAACAGCTCGCGCTGGCTGGCCAATGCCTGCAGGCGCGTGGCGATGGCATCCAGGGCGGCGCGGTCCGGCGTGCCGGCGGCGAGCGCGCGGATGTCGGCCAGGGCGGTGGCGACCGCGGCGCGGCGGGCGGCCAGGCGGTCGGAAGATGCGGTGAGGCTCATGTTCGATGACTCCGTCAGCGGGGAAGGGAGGCGGTGGAAGCGGTGGAAGCCGTGGATCCGGTAGAGGCGGCGGGTGCGGCAGGTGCGGCAGGTGCGGCAGGTGCGGCAGGTGCGGCAGGTGCGGCAGGTGCGGCCGCCGGCACCGGGGCGAAGGCGGCGTCGAACTCCGGCGGCAGGCGCGGCACCGCACCGAGTGCGCGGCGCAGGAAGGCACGGGTGCGCTCCTGCGTCGGCTGGCCGAAGATCTGCGCCGCCGGCCCGTGCTCGACGATGCGGCCGGCCTCGGTGAAGTAGATATGGTCGCTGATCTCCGCGGCGAAGCGCATTTCGTGCGTGACCAGCACGCAGGTCATGCCATCCTCGACCAGTTCGCGGATCACCGTCAGCACCTCGCCCACGGTCTCCGGATCCAGCGCCGAGGTGACCTCGTCGAACAGGATCAGCTCGGGCCGCATCGCCAGGGCGCGGGCGATGGCCACGCGCTGCTGCTGGCCGCCCGACAGCTCGCCGGGATAGGCGCGCGCCTTGTCGGCCAGCCGCACCCGCGCCAGCAGGGCATGGGCTTCGCGTTCGGCATCGGCGCGCGGCCGGCCGATCACGCGGGTCGGCGCGATCACCAGGTTCTCCAGCACGGTCAGGTGCGGGAACAGGTTGTACTGCTGGAAGACGAAGCCCACGCGCTTGCGCAGCGCGATCAGCTCGTCCTCGCCGCGCAGGCTCTCGACCGCGGTCCCGCCCACGCCGATATGGCCTTGCTGCGGGCGCAGCAGGCCGGTGATGCAGCGCAGGATGGTGCTCTTGCCGGAGCCGGAGGGGCCGATGATGGTGACGGCCTCGCCGCGCTTGACCTCGAGGTCGATGCCCTTGAGCACTTCATTGGCGCCGAAGCGCAGGTGGACGTCCTGCAGCCGCACCAGCGGCGCGGCCTCGGTGGCGCCGGGCTCGCGGCGCAGGAAGGATTCAGTGGCGTTCATGGCGGCGTTCCAGGGCGCGCGTGGCGCGCGCGATGGGATAGCAATAGGCGAAGAAAAGAGCCAGCAGCGTGAAATAGACCAGCACCGTGAAGTCGGTGCGCGCCACCGTGTTGCTGGCGACCTGGGCGGTGTCGACCACGTCGTGGACGCCGACCAGCGAGGCCAGCGAGGTGCTCATGGTGATGCTGGCGTACAGGTTCATCCACGGCGGCAGCATGCGCCGCAGGCATTGCGGCAGCACGATCAGGCGGAAGATCTGGCTGCGCCGGAAGGCCAGCGAGTGGGCGGCCTCCCATTGCGCGCTCGGGATCGACAGGATGGCGCCGCGGAAGATTTCGGCGACGTTGGCGCTGGCCGGCAGGGCCAGGCCCAGCACGACCTTGATCCAGTCGGGGAAGGGCAGTGTCCACTGCACCAGGTGCAGCTCGAAGGGAAACACGTAGGTGGTGAAATAGACCAGCACCAGCACCGGCGCGTTGCGGAAGGCCTGCACCCAGGCGCGCGTGGCGCCGCGCAGCAGCGGGTTGGCCGACAGCGACAGCGCGCCGATCAGCAGGCCGGCCGCGGTGCCGAGCGCCATGGCCAGCACGCTGATCTCGATGTTGGCCCACAGGCCGCGCAGCAGCGCCGGCGTCCACGTCCACAGATGGCGCAGGGCCGCCGGCGCGCTGCCGCTCGCGTTCCAGTACAGCACCAGCGCCGCGGCCACGGCCAGGAACGGCATCCAGGGATCGCGCAGCAGGCGCAGCGCGCGCGGCCGGGCCTCTCGTGCGGGCGCCTGGGCAAGGGAATCACTGGCCATAGCCGGGCATCCTCAGGTGTTGTTCCAGCCAGCGGCCGGCGCGGCTGACCACCCAGGTCAGCAGGCCGAACCAGGCCAGGATCAGCAGCAGCAGCTCGAGCACGTTGTCGCGCTGCGTCCAGATCATGATCGATTCGTAGGTCACGTCGCCGACCGCGATGGCGGAGGCCACGGCGGTCATCTTGACCAGGTCGACCAGGTTGTTGACCAGCGCGGGCAGGGCGAAGCGCAGCGCCAGCGGCAGTTCCACCCGCAGCAGCAGCTGGCGGCGCGAGAAGCCGAGCGAGCGCCCCGCCTCCAGCATGACGCGCGGCACCGCCTCGATGCCGGCCCGCAGCGCTTCGGCGTGGAACACGGCCTTGTGCAGGGCCACCACCGCGACCACCCAGAAGAAGGGCGTGAGTGGATTGCTGCTGCCGTGCCCGTTGAGATGCTGGGTGATCAGCATGTTCAACACCAGGAAGGCGCAGTAGAGCTGCACCAGGGTCGGCGTGTTGCGCGTCAGCTCGACGAAGGCACGCGCCGGGCGGGACAGCGCGGCGCGGCCGGAGGTCAGCATCGCCGCGAGTGCGACGCCGGCCAGCAGGCTGCAGGGAATGGTCAGCAGGCAGAGCTGCAATGTCACCACCAGGCCATGCAGGAAGGCCGAGCGTTCGCCGGCGTCGAGCACGAAGGCGTAGTTGAGCCCCAGCGGCTTGAGCGCCGCGACGGCGGTGGCCAGCCACTGGTCGATCATGCGGCGGCCTCCTGCGGTAGCGGCGCGGTGAGCGCGTCCGCATCGACCGTGCCCGCCGCATGCGCTGCATTCGCCGGGGACGAGAGCGCCGCGACCGCGCGCGCGATGCGGCGCAGCGCTTGCTCCAGCACCGCGTCGGCGACGGCGAAGGACAGGCGGAAGTAGGGCGACAAACCATAGGCGCCGCCGTCGACCACGGCCACGCCCTCGCTGTCGAGCAGCCATTCGACGACATCGCCATCGCTGGCCAGAGGGCGCCCGTCCGGGCGCACCTTGCCGATCAGGCCGGCGCAGTTCACATAGGCGAAGAACGCCCCCTGCGGGGCCAGCAGCCGCAGGCCGGGGATGGCGTTGATGGCTTGCGCGGTCAGTGCGGCGCGGCGCGCGTAGGCCTCCCGCGCCTGGACCACGAAGGCCTGGTCGGTGGCCTCCAGCGCGGCCGCCGTGGCGGCCTGGCCCAGGGCGCTGGCGCCGGACGACACCTGCGACTGGATCGCGGTCATGGCCTGCACCAGTTCGGCGGGGGCGATGCCCCAGCCGATGCGCCAGCCGGTCATGGCATAGGTCTTGGACGCGCCGTTGACCAGCAGCGTGCGCTCGCGCAGGTCGGGCGCTACCTGCAGCCAGTGCGGGCCCGCCGCGACGAAGCGGATCTGCTCGTAGATCTCGTCGAGCAGCACCAGCACCTGCGGGTGGCGGCGCAGCACCGCCGCCAGCGCGGCCAGCTCCTCGCTGCCGTAGACGGCGCCGGTCGGGTTGGCGGGCGTGTTCAGCACGAGCCAGCGCGTGCGCGGCGTGATGGCGGACTCCAGGCGGGCGGCGTCGAGCTTGAAGCCGCTGCGCTCGTCGCAGGGCACGATCACCGGCGAGCCGTCGTTGATGCGTACGATGTCGGGGAAGGACGGCCAGTAGGGGGCCGGCAGCAGGACCTCGTCGCCGGCATCCAGGGTGGCGGCGAAGGCGCTGTAGATGACCTGCTTGCCGCCATTGGAAACGAAGACCTCGGCGGGCGTGACGATCAGGCCGGGCTCGCGCGCATAGCGGTTGGCGATGGCGCGGCGCAGCGCGGCGGTGCCGGCGGTGGGCGTGTACCTGGTCTCGCCGCGCGCCAGCGCTGCCACCGCGGCCTGCTTGATGGCTTCGGGAGTATCGAACTCGGGTTCGCCGGCGGTCAGGGCCAGGACGTCGCGGCCTGCGCCGGCGAGGGCGGCGGCGCGCTGGCCGGCCGCGGCGATCGGCGACAGGCGCACCCGGCGTGCGCGTTGGGAAAGCGGGAAGGTCATGGTGTCGAGGCGTCGGGTTGGGACTCCGGCAGCACCTTGCCGGGGTTGAGCAGGCCGAGCGGGTCGAAGGCCTGCTTCAGCCGTCGCATCAGGTCGAGTTCGACCGCGCTCTTGTAGCGCGGCAGTTCGTTGCGCTTGAGCTGGCCGAGGCCGTGCTCGGCGCTGATCGAGCCGCCGTGCGCATGCACGCTGTCATGCACCAGGCGATGGATGGCGGCCTCGTCGGCGAACAGTGCGGCCGGGGTGGAGGCGAGGGCGTGCGAGACGTTGTAGTGCAGGTTGCCGTCGCCCAGGTGGCCGAAGGCGACCGGGCGCACGCCGGGGAAGGCGGCCTGCAGCGCGGTGGCGGTGGCTTGCAGGAAGGCGGGGATGCGCGAGACAGGCACCGAGATATCGTGCTTGAGGTTGCCGCCGTCGCGCTGCTGGGCCACACCCAGCGCCTGGTCGCGCAGGCGCCACAGCGACTGGCTCTGCGCCACGCTGGCGGCGATGGCGGCATCGGCCACCAGGCCATCCTCGATGGCCTGCCCGACCACCGCCTCGAAGCGCGCACGCGCGTGCGCCTCGCCTTCGCTGTCGGACAGCTCCAGCAAGGCGTACCACGGCTGCGTGGCAGCGAGCGGGATGGCTTGCTCGGGCACGTGCCGGGCGACCAGGCCCAGCGCGGTGTCGGAGATCAGCTCGAAGGCGGTCAACGCGGCGCCGAAGCCGGCGCGCGCCCGCGACAGGAAGCCGATGGTGTCGCCGATGGCGGGGAAGGCCAGCAGCGCGGTGAGCTGGAGCGCGGGCTGTGGGTAGAGCTTGAGCGTGGCTGCCGTGATGATGCCCAGCGTGCCTTCGCTGCCGATGAACAGGTCGCGCAGGGCATAGCCGGTATTGTCCTTGCGCAGGCCACGCAAGCCGTCCCAGATCTCGCCGTCGGCGGTGACCACTTCCAGGCCCAGCGCCAGCTCGCGCGTATTGCCATAGCGCAGCACCTGGGTGCCGCCGGCATTGGTGCCGAGATTGCCCCCGACCGTGCAGCTGCCCTCGGAGCCGAGGCTGAGCGGGAACAGCCGCCCGGCCTCGCGTGCCGCTTCCTGCAGCCGGGCCAGCACGACGCCGGCCTCGGCGGTGATGGTGTCGTTGTCGGTATCGACCGCGCGGATGCGGTTCAGGCGGCCCAGTGACAGCAGCACCGCGTGCCCGCTGGCATCCGGCGTGGCGCCGCCGACCAGGCCGGTATTGCCGCCCTGTGGCACGATCGGCGCGCGATGCGCGCGGCACAGGCGCACCACGGCGGCGACCTGGGCTGTGTCGGCGGGACGGACCACGGCCAGCGCGCGCCCGTGCAGGCGGCCGTGGCGGTCGGTCAGGTAGCCGGCGGTATCCTCCGGCGCGGTCAGCACATGCGCTGCGCCGAGCGCGTGGCGCAGGCTGGGAAGCAGTTCTTCCATCGTCATGCTTCAGGTGTCCTGGCGCGTCATGGCTTCTTGCCCTCGGTGAAGACGGCGAAGTCAGCGGGCGCGGTGTCGTACCTGCCCTGCTGCGCCCGTGCATTGGCCGGCTTGATGTAGGCGCCGTCGGGCACGCCGGACTTGCGCGCGGTGGCGAGCAGGAAGCCCGAGCGGTGCCAGTCGCGGATCGCCTGGTCGACGAAAGCCACGGTGTCTTTCTCGCCGCGGCGGGTCCAGACCACGGTCGGCGAGGGGATCAGCTGTTCCTCGGTGGCCAGCGTGAAGTCCTTCCATTCCTCGGCGCTGGGGCCGTGCAGGGTGTGGTACAGGGCAGGCTGGATATGGACCGAGGCCGCGCAGGTGCCGCCCTTGAGCGCCAGCAGCGATTCCGGAATGCCGCGCAGGCCCTTGACGATGGCGCCGTAGCGCTCGGCCAGCGGACGGGCGAAATTGCTGCCCTGGGAGACGCAGGCGACCTTGCCGCGCAGGTCTTCCCAGCGCCGGATGCCGCTGCGCCTGGACACCACGGCGGCACCGCCGACCAGGTCGTAGGGGGTGGGCGCGAAGTCGAGGATCTCGCTGCGTTCCTGCGTCCACTGGATATTGGCCACCAGCAGGTCGACCTTGCCGGCCTGCAGGAACTGCACGCGCGTGGAGGCCGTGACGGGCACGGTTTCCAGCGTCACGCCGAGGCGGCGCGCGAGGTCGGCGGCGAGCTCGGTCTGGTAGCCGCCGGTCTTGCCGGTGGCGGTGTCGAGCTGGCCGAAAGGCGGGCTGGCGCCGTCGATGCCGACCGAGAGCTTGCCGCGCTGCTTGATCTTGTCGAGGGTGGCGTCGGCATGGGCCGCGCCGGCGCAGAGCGCCAGCGCGGCGCAGAGAAGGGGCGAAAGAAAACGGGAGGCGGTCATGGCTGCGGGGTGAGGCGGCCTGCCGGCGTGGACGGCGCGGCAGGCGTCAGCGGACATGCAGGCGGGCATGCAGGCGGACGCGAATCAGGAGGACTGCTTGAAGCGGGCCTGCAGTTCGGGCAGCAGGGGCTGCGGCGGCGCGATGCCCAGGCGTTTCTCGGTGGCGATCAGCCAGCCGCTGCGGTGCCATTCCCGCACGATCTTGTCGACCGCGGCGATGGTGTCGGCCTCGCCCTTGCGGGTCCACACCACCGAGGGCGCCGGCAGGATCTCGCTGGGGATTGGCGCTGCGTAGTCGGCCCACTCGGGATTGCCGCGCAGTTGCGGGTGGATCAGCGTGGCGTCGTGCACGGCTGCGACGCACTGGCCGCCGCGCAGGGCCAGCAGCGATTCGGCGGCGGTCTTGTACCCGCGCACGCTGGCACCGTACTGCTCCTGCAGCGGCTTGATATAGCTGCTGCCCTGGGATGCGCACACGGTCTTGCCGCGCAGGTCTTCCCACTGGTGGATGCCGCTGCGCTTGAGGACGGCCGCGGTGCCGCCGACGCGGTAGAAGGGCGTGGGCGCGTAGCCGAGCAGCTCGCCGCGCTCGGGGTTGTATTCCATCGAGGCGATCAGCAGGTCGACCTTGCCGGCCTGCAGGAACTGCACGCGGTTGGAGGGCTGGACCTGCACCAGTTCCGCCTCCACGCCCAGCCGCCTGGCCAGGTCACGCGCCAGTTCCGGGTTCCAGCCGACCAGTTGCTGGGTGGCGGGGTCGACCGAGCCGAACGGGCCGCCGCTGGCGCCGACGCCGATGACCACCTTGCCGCGCTGCTTGATGCGGTCGAGGGTGGCGTCGGCACGGGCGGTGCCCAGGGTCAGCAGGGAGAGCGCGAGCAGCGCGGCGGCACGGCGGGGCAGGGAGGGGGAGCGTGGCATGGTGGCGAGCAAGAAAAAGCAGATGCAGGAGGGGCGATGCTAGTGCCGCCGGGCCCTGCCACGAAGGAAGCATTGCGGATATCGATATGCGCCCGGGCGCGGCGCACCGCGCATATGCAAGCGCGCTTTGCTTCGTTGCCGGCGCGTGCCGGCAGGCGCTATGTTGGCGCGCAGCAGCCGGCCCGGACGCCGGCGGGAGGACCGTGCCGGAACGGCCTCCGGCAGCGCGCGCGATGGCCGTCCAGGTCTTGCCCGGGCGGTGGCGCGCGTACCGAATCGGCGGCGCCTGCCCGGGCGGCCCGCCTGAGAACCCAAGGACCAAAGGAGCGCGGCCACCATGGCAAGACGCAATGAGCAGATGCGCCTCGGTGCATTCCTGTACCCCAGCGGGCACCATATCGCCGCGTGGCGGCATCCCGAGGCCAAGGCCGACGCGGGAATCGATTTCCGTCACTATGCCGCGCTCGCCCAGGCCGCCGAGGCGGCCAAGTTCGACCTGGTGTTCCTCGCCGACGGTGTCGGCACGCGCGGCGACGACGTGGAGTTCCTGAGCCGCACCGCGCACAGCTACCAGGCCCAGTTCGAACCCATCACCCTGCTGTCGGCGCTGGCTGCCGTCACCGAGCGCATCGGGCTGGTCGGCACCGCCTCGACCAGCTTCAACGAGCCCTATCACATCGCGCGCAAGTTCGCCTCGCTCGACCATCTCTCGGGAGGCCGCGCGGGCTGGAACCTGGTGACCTCGTCCAGCGAGCACGAGGCGCGCAATTTCAACCGGGTGCGGCACTTCAGCCACGAGGAGCGCTACCAGCGTGCCGAAGAATTCGCCGACGTGGTCAGCGGCCTGTGGGACAGCTGGGAGGACGATGCCTTCCTGCGCGACAAGGCGAGCGGGCGCTACTACGAGCCGGCGCGGCGCCACGTGCTGGGCCACCGCGGCCGGCATTTCAGCGTGCAGGGGCCGCTCAACGTCGCGCGTCCCCCGCAGGGGCAGCCGGTGGTGGTGCAGGCCGGCTCCTCCGAGCCCGGCAAGGAACTGGCCGCGCGCCGCGGCGAGGTGGTCTTCACCGCCCAGCAGACCCTGGAAGATGCTGTGGCTTTCTATGCCGATCTGAAGGGGCGGCTGGCCGGCCACGGCCGCCGGCCCGAGGACCTGAAGATCCTGCCGGGCGTGTTTCCGGTGGTGGGGCACAGCGAGGCCGAGGCGCGCGAGAAGTTCGAGCAGTTGCAGGCGCTGATCGATCCGGTGGTCGGGCTGGCGCTGGTGTCGGCCCTGACCGGGGCGGACCTGTCCGCGTATCCGCTCGACGGGCCCATCCCGGAGCTGCCGCCCACCAACGGCAGCAAGAGCCGCCAGGGCCTGATGCTCGACCTGGCGCGGCGCGAGAACCTGACCATCCGCCAGCTCTACCAGCGCGTGGCAGGCGCGCGCGGCCACTGGCAACTGGTCGGCACGCCGGCGCAGATCGCCGATGCGCTGGAGGAGCGCTTCCAGGCCTATGGCGCGGACGGTTTCAACGTGATGGCGCCGGTGCTGCCCGGCGGCCTCACTGACTTCATCGAACTGGTGCTGCCCGAGTTGCGGCGGCGCGGCCTGTTCCGCACTGACTACAGCGGCACCACGCTGCGCGAGCATCTCGGGCTGCGGCGGCCGCCGCATCCGGCCGCGCGGAGACGGGCCGACGCGGCGGATGCCGCCTGAGTCCGTGCGTGCCAGGCTGCCTGCCCGGTGCGAGGCAGCCTGGTCGCCGTTCAGTCTTCGGCGAAGGCAAAGCGCCCTTCGCTGACCAGTCGCGCCAGCGGCAGGCGCTCGTTGGGCTGCTCGCGCGCCTGCAGCGCCTCGGGCAGCAAGGACTTGTCGCCCTGCCGGCCGATGGCCACCACCGCTTCGATGGCGTAGTCCTCGGGAATGCCGAGCGCCTCGCGCAGGCGCGCCTTGTCGAAGCCGCCGATGCCGTGGGCGTGCCAGCCCGCCGCGGTGGCCTGCAGCGCCAGGTTGGCCCAGGCGGCACCCGCGTCGAAGGAATGCGTGGCGACCGGCTGCGGCTCGCTCTTGCCCGGCGCTGTCCAGGTCTTGCGCGACAGCACCGCCACCAGCACGGCCGCGCGCGCGGCCCAGCCCTGGTTGTACTCCGACAGCGAGGCGAAGAGCGGCTGCCAGTCCGGCGTGTCGCGCCGCGCATAGATGAAGCGCCAGGGCTGCGCGTTGTAGCCGGACGGTGCCCAGCGTGCGGCCTCGAAGAAGCGCAGCAAGGTCTGCGGCGCGATGGCTTCCGCCGTGAAGGCGCGGGGCGACCAGCGCTGCAGGAACAGCGGATCGATGTCGTGGTCGGCTTGGCGTGGCTGGGTCATGGAGGCTCCTTGGGGCGGATGAGGGATAGGGCGGCGGTCGCTGCTGCTGTGGCTTCTATCGCTGCCGCGGTTACCGTGCAGGTGGGAGCCTTGCGCAAGCCCGTGCAAAAGGGAAGCGGGAAATCCGCATGAGCTTGCGAGGAATCCTTCGAACGGTGCACGGCGGCAAGAAGGCACCTGCTGCACGGTGCCATGCCGTGCTGTGTGCTGCGCGACGGGCGCCTATGTAAATGCGAAATGATCAGTTCGCGCGTGCCGGGGGGGCTTCCTATACTTTGGCACTCGTTCGCAGGGAGTGCTGATGGCCGGCACCGCGCCGATCCCGGCCTCCCGCGCCCGCCCGATTTCCCTGGAGCCCAGAACAGATGAGCCTTCGCCCATTGCATGACCGCGTGATCGTCAAGCGGTCGGAAAACGAAACCCGTACCCAGTCCGGCATCGTCATCCCGGACAACGCCGCCGAGAAGCCCGACCAGGGCGAGGTGGTGGCGGTCGGTCCCGGCCGCCGCAACGAAGCCGGCGAGCGTATTGCGCCGGACCTGCGCGTGGGCGATCGCGTGCTGTTCGGCAAGTACGCCGGGCAGGCGGTGAAGATCGGCGGCGAGGAGCTGCTGGTGCTGCGCGAAGAGGACGTGGTCGCGGTGGTCGAGCGCTGAGCGCGTCGCGCGCAGCGGCAAGCCCCACGCAGAACGAAAGAAGCGATCGGGATCATCGGCACGATGGAGAACATCGGCACGATCGGAACCGGATCAGGAAGAAAGGACAAAGGAAAGCAGAGATGGCAGCGAAAGACGTAGTGTTCAGCGACGCAGCACGGGCCAAGGTGGTCGAAGGCGTCAACATCCTGGCCAACGCGGTCAAGGTCACGCTGGGCCCGAAGGGCCGCAACGTGGTGCTGGAGCGCAGCTTCGGCGGCCCGACCGTGACCAAGGACGGCGTGTCCGTGGCCAAGGAGATCGAGCTGCAGGACAAGTTGCAGAACATCGGCGCGCAACTCGTCAAGGAAGTCGCGGCCAAGACCAGCGACAACGCCGGCGATGGCACCACCACGGCGACCGTGCTGGCCCAGGCCATCGTGCGCGAGGGGGTGAAGTACGTGGCGGCCGGACTCAATCCGCAGGATCTCAAGCGCGGCATCGACAAGGCGGTGGCCGTGGCCATCGAGGAGCTGCGCCGCATCAGCAAGCCCACCACCACCAGCAAGGAGATCGCCCAGGTCGGCACCATCTCGGCCAACGGCGAGAGCGCCATCGGCGAGCGCATCGCCGAGGCCATCGACAAGGTGGGCAAGGAGGGCGTGATCACCGTGGAAGACGGCAAGTCGCTCGGCGATGAGCTGGAGGTGGTCGAGGGCATGCAGTTCGACCGCGGCTACCTGTCGCCCTATTTCATCAACCAGCCGGAGAAGCAGATCGTCGCGCTGGAGCAGCCCTACCTGCTGCTGGTGGACAAGAAGATCTCCAGCATCCGCGACCTGCTGCCGGTGCTGGAGCAGGTGGCCAAGGCCGGCCGGCCGCTGCTGATCGTGGCGGAAGACGTCGAGGGCGAGGCGCTGGCCACGCTGGTGGTCAACAATATCCGCGGCATCCTCAAGGTGGCCGCGGTGAAGGCGCCGGGCTTCGGCGACCGCCGCAAGGCCCTGCTGGAAGACATCGCCATCCTGACCGCCGGTACCGTCATTTCCGAGGAGATCGGCCTGACGCTGGAGAAGGCCGGGCTGCATGACCTGGGCCAGGCCTCGCGCGTGGAGATCGGCAAGGAGAACACCACCATCATCGGCGGGGGAGGCGAGGCGGCGCGCATCCAGGCGCGCGTGCAGCAGATCCGTGCCCAGATCGAGGAAGCCAGCTCGGACTATGACCGCGAGAAGCTGCAGGAACGCGTGGCCAAGCTGGCCGGCGGCGTGGCCGTGCTCAAGGTGGGTGGCGCGACCGAAGTCGAAGTGAAGGAAAAGAAGGCACGCGTGGAGGACGCGCTGCACGCTACCCGCGCGGCCGTGGAAGAAGGCATTGTCCCCGGCGGCGGCGTGGCGCTGATCCGTGCCCGCGCGGCCGTGCGCGGCGTCGCGGGAGCCAACGCCGACCAGGAAGCCGGCGTGAAGATCGTGCTGCGGGCGCTGGAAGAGCCGCTGCGGCAGATCGTCGCCAATGCCGGCGAGGAAGCCAGCGTGGTGGTGGCGCGTGTCGCCGAAGCCAGCGGCAATTTCGGCTACAACGCCGCCACCGGCGAGTACGGCGACCTGGTCGAGGGCGGCGTGGTGGACCCGACCAAGGTGACGCGCACCGCCCTGCAGAACGCGGCGTCGGTGGCGGGCCTGATCCTGACCACCGATGCGGCGGTGTTCGAGCTGCCCAAGGGCGAGGAGCCGAGCGTGGCACAAGGGCCGGGTGCCGGCGCCGGGCTGGACTTCTAGAGCACCCGTCTTTCCCTTTCTCCGCTGTTTCCCCGGGTGCCTGGCAGGCCCCGGACCAACGCCCCCTCGGCTTCGCGGCCCAGGGGGCGTTGTTCTTGCAGGCCTGCGGCGCATCGGCCGGGCTGTCAAGGCTCCGTTCGCGTTTTGCGCGATCATCGCGCAAAATCTGCGTCAGCGGCCGGAATCGGGGTTATTTCGTAATGCCCGCCGCGCCGTTCACTGGCATGATGTAAAAAATCGAACGATCGTTCATAATTCGAACTTCCGGTATGGAGGCGAGATGCCGATCCCGGGGCGGCCGGTGTGCCGGTGCGCATCCCGCCGATGACGTTTGCGTGATCAGATTTCCGTTTGCAGCTTGTCCCGTATATCCGCTTGACCTCGCTTCCCATGTCCGCTGCCTCCTCCACCACCCCCGGCTCCCCCCAGGCTTCTTCCGACCCGCGGCCCCAGGCCGGCAGGCCGGACGCCGCGCTGGATCCGCAGGTGGCGCAGCTGCTGGACCTGATCGCGCGCGCCAAGCGCCCGCCCATCAACGCGCTCGATCCGCTCGATGCGAAGATCGCCTACGAGAAGAGCGCCCCCATCCTCGATATCGCGCCGCTGCCCGTGCATCACGTGCAGGACCTGAGCGTGCCGGCACGCGACGGCCATGCCATCGGCGCACGGTTGTATGCGCCGCGTGAGGCGAGCTGGGCCGACCCGTTGCCGCTGCTGTTGTACTTCCATGGCGGCGGATTCACGGTGGGCAGCCCGGCTTCGCACGATCCGCTGTGCCGGCTGCTGTCCATGCGTGCCGATTGCATGGTGCTGTCGGTGGATTACCGGCTCGGGCCGCAGTGGCGCTTTCCCACGGCGGTCCACGATGCCTTCGACGTGCTGGCCTGGGCCTACGCCGAGGCCGGCGCGCTGGGGGCGGATCCGGCGCGCATCGCACTGGGCGGCGACAGCGCCGGCGGCACCCTGGCCACCGCTTGCGCGGTCGAGGCGCGCCGCCTGGGCCATGCGCCGGTGCTGCAGATGCTGATCTATCCCGGCACCTGCGCGCGCCAGGATACGCCGTCGCACCGGGCGCTGGCGGAGGGCTACCTGCTGACCGCCGAGATGATCCAGTGGTTCTTCGCCCAGTACCTGGACCAGGACTCCAGCCGCGACGACTGGCGCTTTGCCCCGCTGGACGGCGGCGGCAGCGGTGCCGACGTGGCCGGTTGCTGCCCGGCCTGGATCGCCGTGGCCGGCTACGATCCGCTGCACGACGAGGGCGTGGCCTACGCGGCCAAGCTGCGCGCCGCGGGTGTGCCGGCCGAGCTGGCCGAGTATCCGGGCATGATCCATGACTTTTTCAAGCTGGGCCGCTTCGTGCCGGCCGTGGGGCAGGCCCACGACGATGCCGTGGCCGCGCTGCGCGGCGCCTTCGGCGCCGCCTAGCGCTGCCGGCCCGGCCCAGGCCCGCGCACAAGACGGGCTTCCCCGACCCCCTTTTTTCGCAGTTCGTAGCACAAGGAGACAGAACCGATGCAACGCCGCCATTTCATCGTCCGCGCCAGCGCGCTAGCCGCCACCGCCGCCTTCGGCCTCGCCGCCGCGCCGGCCCGCGCGGATTCCGCCGCGGACAAGTTCCCGCAACGTCCGATCCGGCTGGTGATCGGCTACACGGCCGGCGGCTCGACCGACATCCCGTTCCGCGTGCTGGCCGAGAACGCCAGCAAGATCCTCGGCCAGCCGGTGATCGTCGAGAACAAGCCCGGTGCGGGCGGGGTGCTGCCGGCGCAGATGATGCAGGCCACGGCCCCCGACGGCTACACGCTGGCGCAGGTGGCGATGCCGGTGTACCGCCTGCCGTATACCACCAAGATCAACTGGGACCCGGTCAAGGACCTGACCTATGTGATCAACCTGGCCGGCTATTCCTTCGGCGTGGTGGTGCCGGCCGACTCGCCGATCAAGTCGATGCAGGAGTACATCGCCTACGCGCGCGCCAATCCGGGCAAGCTGACCTATGGCTCGCCGGGCTCGATGACCACGCTGCACCTGACCATGGAAGAACTGGCGCTGAAGCAGAACGTGCAGTTCTCGCATGTGCCGTTCAAGGGAAACTCGGAGTCGCTGCAGGCGCTGCTGGGCGGACACGTGATGTCGGTGGCCGACACGCCGGGCTGGGCGCAGTACGTGGAGAGCGGCAAGCTGCGCCTGCTGTCGACCTGGGGCGACAAGCGCTCGGCACGCTTCCCCAACGCCCCGACGCTGAAGGAACTGGGCTACGGCATCGTGCAGACCTCGCCCTTCGGCCTGGTGGCGCCCAAGGGCACCGACCCGAAGATCGTCAAGAAGCTGCATGACGCCTTCAAGAAGGCGATGGAAATGCCGAACTACCGCCAGGAGCTGGCCAAGTTCGACATGGAGCCGTACTACATGAGCAGCGAGCAGTATGCGCAGTTCGCCGCCGAGACGGTCAAGAAGGAAAAGGCCATCATCGAGAAGCTCGGCCTGGCCCGACCGCAGTAAGGTGGCCGGCCGCGCCGGGCCCGGCGCGGCCGCCTTGCATCGCCCACGAGAGAACCGGCAATGGCCAAGACCGATTTCCGCCACAGCGTGCCGCTGCGCGTGCGCTGGGCCGAGGTGGACCCGCAGTCCATCGTCTTCAACGCGCACTATCTGACTTACTGCGATATCTGCGTGACCGAATACTGGCGCGCGCTCGGCGTCCGCTACCCGGAGGACGTGCTGGGCGCGCACGGCGTGGACATTTTCGTCGCCAAGTCCACGCTGGAATACCACGCCTCGGCCCGCTTCGACGACGAGCTCGAGGTACGGGGGCGCATGGCGCGCCTGGGGCGTTCGAGCATGCTGTTCCGCGTGGAGATCTTCCGCGGCGAGGAGCACCTGATCACCGGCGAGATCGTCTACGTCTGCGCCGATCCCGCGACGCAGAAATCGGCGCCGATCCCGGGGCCGGTGCGGGAAATCATCGAGGCCTACGAGGTGGTCAAGCCCGCGTCATGACGGAGCCGGGCCGGCGCAGCTGAGGCTGCGCATCGAGGCTGTGCGCCTCAGCTGCGCACGCATTGCTGGTCGACATAGCGCAGTGCATCGGGCAGCGCGTCGCGGAACAGCATCCATTCATGGTCGCCATCCATGATGCGCAGCTCCACCTGCTTGGGCTGGATCTGGTAGAGGCGCCAGAACATGATGGCCGAGACCACCGCGATGCCCAGGCGGTCGTGGTCGCCGGAGGCGATCCACATCGGCACGCGCAGCTTGCCGGCCTGGTAGACATCGAGCTGGCCGGCATAGTTGAGCGCCTTCCAGGCATCGGGGTCGAACTTGCCGTTGCGCATGAACTGCGGCGCGCGGCGCGCGGCCGAGGTCTCGGGCGGCAGCGGGTCGTAGGCGGCGGGACTGATCGCGGCGGCGCCGCAGAACAGGTCCGGATGGCGCAGCGACAGGCTGACCGCACCGTAGCCGCCCATCGACAGGCCGGCCACCGAGCGCGCGCGCCTCTCCTTCTGCGTCCGGTAGTGCAATTCCACATAGGGCAGCAGGTCCTTGACCAGCGCGGTGTCGGCCTTGGCCACGGCGCCGTCGGTCCACCACGACGACGGCCCCTCGCTGGGCATCACCACGATGGAGGGACGGAGCTGGCCGCGCGCGATGAGGCCGTCCATGGTCTCGATGGCACCGCCCTTGACGCGCCAGCTGTTTTCATCCTCGTCGGCGCCGTGCAGCAGGTAGATCACCGGATAGGCGGCCGCGCCCGCCTGGTAGCCGTCGGGCACATAGACGGTGAACTTCAGCTCGCGGCCGAGCGTGGGTGAAGGCGCGGCGTCGGAAAACACCTGGCCGGCGGCGCAGGCGCTGCCGGCGGCGAGAGCCAGCGCGAGCGCGGTGGCGGTGCGGCCGAGGCGGGTACAGAGGGAACGCAGGGCGGGCAGGGCGGATGACGGGCGCAGCAAGGGGTGAAGCAAGGGAAAACGGGTAAGGCGCATGAAGATTCAGGAACGGTAGGATGGCCGGCAGCGACTGCAAGTGCGCCCGCCCGGCCGTCGCGAGGCGCCGCCGGCAGCACAGGCGATGGCCGCGCCGCGCGATGGCCGGGCGGCAAGGGCGCTATTGTCCCGCAAATCCGCGGCACCGCCATCTGTCGCGACCAGCGATGCGATCGGTGGCGGGGTGGGGCGGCGAGGCGCGGGCCTTCGCATTTCCGCTCCCGAGGCCCTATCATCGTGGCTGGACACGGCGCTGCACGGCGCGCAGCCGGATGCGCTGCTTTCCCTCGGCTGCCTGCCCTGCCTGTCGTCTCCGTCTTTCATCATCATCTTTCGTTACTGCCTTCCGTCATGACCGTTGCCATCCTCCTTTGCCAATGGGCCGAGGCGCGCGAGCGCGCCCGTGCCATCCGCTATGCCGTGTTCGTCGAGGAGCAGGGCGTGCCGGTCGAGCTGGAATGGGACGAGTGGGATGAGCCGAGCTGGCACGCGCTCGCGCTGGGCGAGGACGGCTCGGCCGTGGCCACCGGCCGCCTGTTGCCGGATGGCCATGTCGGGCGCATGGCCGTGCTCAAGTCCGCGCGCGGTACCGGCGTCGGCGCGCGCGTGCTCGACGCACTGATGGAAAAGGCCGCCGAGCTGGGCTATCCGGAACTGGTGCTGAACGCGCAGACCCACGCTGCGCCGTTCTACGCGCGCGCCGGCTTTACCCAGGTCGGCGACGCCTTCGAAGAGGCGGGCATCCCGCACGTGGAGATGCGCAAGCGGCTGCGGGCCTGAGCCCGGCCCCGCTCAGCGCGGCGCCGGTTCGGTGCCGGCGTCGTGCGGCAGCATCATGCGGCCCTGGTAGGCCACCTCGCCGATGCGGCCGTTGGCATCGAAGCTGCGCTCGCACAGGTCGAAGCGCCCGTCGTGGCGCACGCGCAGCACGGTGCTGGCGCGCGTGCCATAGGCGGGCGAGCGGATGAAGGCCGATGACAGCAGCTTCTCCCACTCTTGCGACACACCGGTCTGCGGCAGCTCGAAGTCGGCGGCCTGGCGTGCATCGGCGAGCAGTTGCAGGTAGGGCTCGGCGCTCGCGCCGGGCTGGCCCGGGTCGGCGGCCAGTGCCTCGGCCAGGGCGCCCACGCGGCTGCGCAGCTTGGGCCAGGGGGTGTCGAGCAAGGCGTTCGAGACGCCATAGATGCCGGGTGCGAGCCGCTGCGGGCGGCGCGTGGCGCTGCGGTTGCTGTACCACCAGAGTTCGCGCAGGTCGCTCGCCAGCAGGTTGAAGCCGTTGTAGGCGCCTTGTTCGCGCGAGACGGTGTCCAGGTAGGCGTGCGGGCCGCTCTCGCCGCGCAGGAAGCCGGCCACCAGCTCGCCGCGCGAGCGGGTGTCGGTCCGTTTCTCGGAGGGGGCGCGGTAGTTGGTCAGGGCCGCGAAGCGGGCCCCGGAGGTCATGCCCATCCAGGTGCCGGCCTCGCCGATCACCTCGGCCAGGTCACGGCCCGCGAGCACCTGCGGCGCATCCTGCCACCAGTGCGCGGGAGCGGCGGGGCGCGCATAGAACTCGTCACGGTTGCCGGCCACCACCAGGGCATAGTCCGGATGGGATTGCCAGGCTACCACTATCAGGCACATATCGCTTCCTTCTGCTCCGTCCTCCGCGCTCCGCGCGCCGGCTGCCGCCGCGTCAGAGCCGGTCCAGGTCGATGAAATGCTCGACCTGGCGTTCGCCGCTGACCCATTGCTGGAGGCCGCTCTGCAGCCACAAGCCGGCCAGCGTGTCGGCGAAGGCGGGCGGCACGTCCGCGTAGCACTCCATCCAGGTCTGCAGGCCGGCACGGGTCTCCGGCCTGCGCATCAGCGTACCACCAATCCCGGTCGCCTCGGCAACGGTTTCCATCCAGCGGTGCCATTGCGGCAGGGCGGCGGCCGCCTGCACGTCGTCGACGCGGAAATACACGTAGAGATGATCGCTCATGGCTGGCGCTCCGTTGCGTTGGCTGGCTGACCCGGGTGGGATCAGCCCGCTGCCTGCTCGGCGCCGGGCAGCGGCACCTCGTAGGGCAGGGGCAGCACCGCCAGGGCGGGGCCGTCGACGCTGCCGGCATGCAGCGCGCCGGCGGCGGCGTCGATCTTCAGCTCGGCCAGCGCGTCCCAGCCGCCCTCGGGCGACGGCGCGGCGTTGACGATCATGCCGCACGGCTGCTCCGGCTCCTGCGGGCGGAACACCTCGGCGCCGGCTGCCGCCGGCTCGCCGTCGCCCTGCACCAGCCACATGCGGCGCTTCAGCGTGCCGCGGTACTGGCTGCGCGCGACGATTTCCTGGCCGGGGTAGCAGCCCTTGCGGAAGCTGACACCGCCGATCAGTTCGAGGTTGATCATCTGGGGCACGAACTGCTCCTGCGTGGCCACGCCGATGCGCGGCAGGCCGGCGCGGATCTCCAGCCAGTCCCACAGCGCGCTGCCGGCGGGCGCCAGCGTGGCGGCCAGGGCGGCATGCACGGCCTCGGCCTGGTCGGTCGCCAGCACCACTTGCCAGCGCGGCTGGCCGGCGCCGTCCGGCAGGCGGATCACGGTGGCGCCTGCGGCACCGCCGGCGCTGTCCCACACGCCCTCGGGCGCCGGCAGGCCGGCCTGCGCGAGCGCGCGGGCCGCTTCGGGACCGGCCACGCAGAGCACGCGCAGGGCGGCGCCGGCATCGGCCAGCTTGGCCTTGGCGCGCAGCACGAACATGGACAGCCGCTTCTGGACGGATGGGGCGATGTCGGCCGCGAGCTGCAGCACGATGCCGTCGGCATCGCGCCACATCAGCAGGCTGGCCAGCAGGCGCCCCTTGGGCGAGCAGTAGCCGGCCAGGCGGGCCTGGCCGGCGCCGAGGTCTTCCACCGCGTTGGTGAGCTGGCTGTGCAGGAAGGTCGCGGCATCGTCGCCGGCGACGCGGACCAGGCCCAGGCCGGCCGGGGCGCAGACGATGCCGCGCTGGCGCAGGGCTTCGTACTGTTCGGCGAGCGGGGCGGAATGGGCGAGGTCCGGGGTAGGGGTAGGCATGGCGGATCGGTGTGGCAACAGGCTTGCCGCGGCGGGCTGGCTGGCCCGCCGGGCGTGGCATCGGGGCTGGTCCGCACGAGCGGACCGCACGCCTGCAGCCTTGGCGGCAGGTGGGCGCGCGGCGCCGCGCAAGGGGCGCCGACGGCGCCCGGTGGGCGGCCGGGCTCGTGGCGGAGCAGGGCTCCCGGTATTATATGAGGCTGTCGCCATTTTGGCCGGCGGCCGCCGAGCGGGCGGGAGCCGGCCGCGCGGCCCCCGGGCCGCCAGCATTCCTCACATGAAACGAGTTCTTGTACGCCTGGCCGCGGCCTGCGTGGTCTTCGCGCTTGCCGCCACCGGTGCCTTCGCCTGGTGGGCCAGGCATCCCCTGCCGCTGAGCGGGTCGCCCCTCGAAGTGATCATCCAGCCCAATTCCAGCGTAGCCAGCGTCGGCCGCCAGATCGCGCGCGGCGGTGTCGGCATGGACCCGCGCCTGTTCTTGCTGCTGGCGCGGCTGACCGGCAAGGGCGGCGAACTGAAGGCGGGCGGCTACACCTTCGAGCAGGGCGCCACGCCGCTGTCGGTGCTGGAGAAAATCGCCCGCGGGGACGTCACGCACTACGTGGTGACGGTGATCGAGGGCTGGGAATTCCGCAAGATGCGGGCCGCCATCGATGCCAGCCCGGCACTGAAGCACGACACGCGCGGCATGTCCGATGCGGACTTGATGCGCGCGATCGGCGCGCCGGAAAGTGCGCCTGAAGGCCTGTTCTTCCCGGATACCTACCTGTTCACCCGCGGCAGCAGCGATCTGGAACTGTACAAGCACGCCTACCGTGCCATGCAGCGGCGGCTCGCCGACGCCTGGGCGGCGCGCGCGTCCGGCCTGCCTTACAAGAGCCCCTACGATGCACTGATCATGGCTTCCATCGTCGAGAAGGAGACCGGCCAGGCGGCCGACCGGTCGATGATCGCGGCGGTCTTCATCAACCGCCTGCGCAAGAACATGCTGCTGCAGACCGACCCGACCGTGATCTACGGCCTGGGCGAGCGCTTCGACGGCAACCTGCGCAAGCGCGACCTGCAGGCCGACACCCCGTACAATACGTACACGCGGAGCGGCCTGCCGCCCACGCCGATCGCCCTGCCCAGCCTGGCCTCGCTGGCGGCCGCGATGACGCCGGCGCAATCCGATGCGCTCTACTTCGTCGCGCGCGGCGACGGCAGCAGCCAGTTCTCCAACTCGCTTCCCGAACACAACCGCGCGGTCGACCAGTACCAGCGCGGCAAGACTCGCTGATATCGCATTCATGCGCGGAAAATTCATTACTTTCGAAGGCATCGACGGTGCCGGCAAGAGCACCCATATTCCCTGGCTGGCCGAACGTATCGCGGCACGCCTGCCGGCGGGCGCGAAGGTGGTCAGCACCCGCGAGCCGGGCGGCACGCCGCTTGGCGAGGACCTGCGCCAGCTGCTGCTGCATCGCAAGATGCACCTGGAGACCGAGGCGCTGCTGATGTTCGCGGCGCGCCGCGAGCATATCGCCGAGGTGATCGAGCCAGCCCTGGCGCGCGGCGACTGGGTGCTGTCCGACCGCTTCACCGACGCCACCTTCGCCTACCAGGGCGGCGGCCGCGGCCTGCCCACGGCGCGCCTCGAAGTCCTGGAGGCCTGGGTGCAGGCCGGCCTGCAGCCCGACCTGACCCTGTTGTTCGATGTGCCGCTGGAGACCGCGGCGGAGCGCCTGGCCGGCGCGCGCGAGCCCGACAAGTTCGAGGCCGAGTCGCGGGCCTTCTTCGCGCGCACGCGTGACGAGTACCTGCGCCGGGCGCACCAGTCGCCGGCACGTTTCCGCATCGTCGACGCCACGCGCAGTATCGAAGCGATTCGCGCGGAGCTTGAACAGATCCTGGCAACGCTTTGATTGCCAAAGGAAAACGATGGCAACGGCCAGCCCGGTACGGGGTGCAGTCCATGGTAAGGTTGGCGCTCCGCCCAGCCGGCCGCGCGCCATCCTTCCCGGCGGACCTGGCCGGGACTTCACCTGAGTTTTCTCCTCCAAGGGCTTGATTCACATGCTTTATCCCTGGCAGACCGAAGACTGGAAACAGCTGGCCGCGTTGCGCGGGCGGCTGCCCCAGGCCCTGCTGATCCACGGCCAGCAGGGCATCGGCAAGCGCGATCTCGCCTTGCATTTCGCCCAGGGCCTGCTGTGCGAGACGCCGCGCGCCGACGGCCAGCCCTGCGGCAGCTGTCCGGCGTGCCATTGGTTCAGCCAGGGCAACCACCCCGACTTCAGCGTGGTGCGGCCGGAGGCGCTGGAAGGCGGCGCCGAGGGTGATGGCGAGGAGGGCGGCCGCAAGAAGGCGCCCAGCAAGATCATCCGCATGGAGCAGGTGCGCGCGCTGATCGAGGCGGTCGGCGTCGGCACCCACCGCGCCGGCATGCGGGTCGCGCTGGTCTATCCGCTCGACGCGCTGCAGACCGAAGGCGCCAATGCCCTGCTCAAGACGCTGGAAGAACCGCCGCCGTCGACCCTGTTCCTGCTGGTCACCGACCGCCTCGACCGCGTGCTGCCGACCATCCTGTCGCGCTGCCGCCAGTTCGCCGCGCACCGGCCGGCGCCGGCCCAGGCGCTGGCCTGGCTGGAAGCGCAAGGCGTGCCGGACGCCCAGGCGCAGTTGGCGCTGGCCGGCGGCGCGCCGCTGACGGCGCTGCACGCCGCCGAGGCGGAGGAGATGCCGTTGCAGCGCTGGCTGGTCGGCCAGCTCGGGGCGGGCGCTGGCTTCGACGCGCTGGCCGCCGCCGAGCACCTGCAGAAACTGCCGGTGCCGGTCATGCTTGGCATCGTGCAGCGCTGGACGTACGATCTGCTGAATCTGCGGCTGGCGCAGGGCGTGCCGCGCTACTTCCCGAAGGAAGGCGCTGCGCTGGCCCGCTGCGCGGCGGCAACCGATGCGCATCGCCTGCAGGGTTTCCTGGGGCACCTGGCCGGCCACCGCCGCAGCGAGAACCATCCGCTGGCGGCACGGCTGGTGATGGAAGCGGTATTCCTGGACTACCGCCAGCTCTTTCAATAAGGCCTGCAGCAAAAAGGGGCCGCGATGAACAAGGGGTCAAACATGAACGTGGCTGCCGCGGCGGCCGCGCCGGAAGGCGCGCCCACCGGAATCAGGGCGACAGGAGGGACGACGGCCGGGGCGGCAGGAGGGACGCAAGGCAGTCCCCAAGGACGCCCGAACGTGCTGTCCCTGTCGATCAAGGACCAGGCGGGCCTGTATGCCGCCTACATGCCGTTCCTGGCGCGCGGCGGCATCTTCGTGCCCGCCAACCGTGCCTTCCGGCTGGGGGAGACGGTGTTCCTGGTGCTGTCTCTGCTGGACCGGCCGCAGCGTTTCCAGATCGCCGGGCAGGTGGCATGGGTCACGCCGCCGGGCACGCCGATGAAGACCCCGGGGGTCGGCATCCATTTCCCCGACGACGACAACGGCCGCAATCTGCGCCGGGCCATCGAGGAAATCCTCGGCAAGGCGATCGTGTCGGGGCGGCCCTCGCAGACCTTGTAAGCTTGTCAGCGGGCCGCCACGATGGCGGCCCGCCGCCTCACCGCCTCACCTTTGCTTTCTATGACGCAAGCCGGCTTTACCATGCTTACCATGCGTATGGCGCGACAGGACGACCCGGCCGCCATCGCCGAGATCCACAACGGCACCGTGCCCGCGCGCATGGTGACCGCCGGCACCGAACCGGTCAGCGCGGCTTCGCGCCAGGCCTGGTGCGAAGCGCAGCTGTCGCGCGCCGCGCTGCCCGGCAGTGTCGAGCGCGACCTTCTTATCCCCGGCCACCGCCTGATGGCGGACTGACCAGCGCCTGTTCATCATGTTCGTCGATTCCCACTGTCACATCGATTTCCCCGACCTGTCTGCGCGCCTGCCCGAGCTGCTGGAGAACATGCGCGCCAACCAGGTGTCGCATGCCCTGTGCATTGCCGTCACGCTGGAGGATTTCCCGCGTGTGCTCGCGCTGGCCGAGCAGCATCCCAACCTGTACGCCTCGGTCGGCGTGCACCCCGACTACGAGGAAGGCGAGGAGCCCACGCTGGAGCGCCTGCTCGCGCTGTCGGCGCACCCGCGCGTGGTCGGCACCGGCGAGACCGGGCTGGATTACTACCGGCTCAACGGCCGCAGCATTGCCGACATGGAATGGCAACGCGAGCGTTTCCGCACCCATATCCGCGCCGCGCGCCAGACCGGCAAGCCGCTGATCATCCATACCCGCTCCTCGGCCGACGACACCCTGCGCGTGATGCGCGAAGAGGGCGCGCGCGAGGCCGGCGGCGTGATGCACTGCTTCACCGAGACCTGGGACATCGCTCGCCAGGCGCTGGACGAGGGCTTCTATATCTCCTTCTCCGGCATCGTTACCTTCAAGAGCGCGGCCGATCTGCAGGAGACCGCGCGCAAGGTGCCGCTGGACCGCATGCTGATCGAGACCGATTCGCCGTACCTGGCGCCGGTGCCCTACCGCGGCAAGACCAATGAACCAGCCTGGGTGCGCCACGTGGGCGAGTTCATCGCCAAGCTGCGCGGCGTGCCGGTGGAAGAGGTGGCGGCGCAGACCAGCGATAATTTCTTCCGCCTCTTCAAGCACACTAAAAGGAATCCCGATGCCTGACCTGAAGATATTCCGGCGCGCCGTCGGCGCCATGCTGCTGACCGGCTCCCTGGTGGCCTGCGCCACCGCCACGCCGGTCGACGACATGCGCAAGGCCGTGGTCTTCGACGACGTCAACGCGGTGCAGAAGCTGCTGGCGCGCGGCATGGACCCCAACCAGGTGGATGCCAAGGGCGATCCGATGCTGGTGGTGGCGGTGCGCGAGAAGTCGGCCAAGGTGATCAAGACGCTGTCGGCCGCCAAGGCCATCGACTTCGACAAGGCCAATGCCGCCGGCGAGACGCCGCTGATGATGGCCTGCCTGCTCAACGAGCCGGACGTGGTCAAGCTGCTGGTGGAGCAGTACGAGGTCGAGATCAACAAGACCGGCTGGACGCCGCTGCACTACGCGGCGACCAATGGCAACACCGGGATCGTCAAGTACCTGCTCGACCATTCGGCCTACATCGACGCCGAGAGCCCGAATGCCACCACGCCGCTGATGATGGCGGCGCGCGGCGGCCATATCGAGACGGTCAAGCTGCTGCTCGACGAGGGCGCCGACATGCGCCTGCGCAACCAGCAGGGCATGACGGTGATCGATTTTGCCGAGCGCTACCACCAGGACGAGATCGCCGCGGGCCTGAAGTCGCGCTGGCAGAAGCTCTATCCGGACCTGCCGATGGCGGCCCCTGCCAAGGCGGGCGCCGGCAAGTAAGGCATGGCGCCGCCCGGCCGGCGGCTCACAGATCGTCGGCCAGGCGCAGTCCCGTGAACTGCCAGCGCTGGTGCGGGTAGAAGAAGTTGCGGTAGCTGGCGCGGATGTGCGATTCCGGCGTGACGCAGGACCCGCCGCGCAGCACCATCTGGCCGCTCATGAACTTGCCGTTGTATTCGCCCACCGCGCCGGCCTGGGGCCGGAAACCCGGGTAGGGCAGGTAGGCGCTGCCGGTCCATTCCCACACGTCACCGAACATCTGCCGCAGCACGCCCGAGGTATTCTGGCGATCGGGCAGCGGCCGCAGCGCATGGCTTTCCGCGAAGTTGCCGGTGGCCGGCAGCTTCTGCGCCGCGTGTTCCCATTCGGCCTCGGTCGGCAGGCGCCGGCCGGCCCAGCGGGCGAAAGCCTCGGCCTCGTAGAAGCTGATGTGGGTGACCGGGCTGTCGGGGTCCACCGGATGCATGCCGCGCAGGCTCATCTGCCACCAGGCGCCGTCCCGTTCCTCCCAGTACAGGGGTGCCTGCACGCCCTGTTCGCCGACCCAGCGCCAGCCGTCCGACAGCCACAGGCCGGCGCTCTGGTAGCCGCCATCGTCGATGAACTCGCACCATTGCTGGTTGCTGACCGGATGGGAGCAGAGCTGGTAAGGCACCAGCAGCACGCTGTGGCGCGGTCCCTCGCAGTCGAAGGCGAAGTCGTCGCCGGCATGGCCGATCGACGCCACACCCCCTTCGAAGGCGATCCACTCGGGGGCCGGGCGCGGATCCGCGACCACCGCCGCTGCCAGTTCGTGCGCATAGGCCGGGCGCAGCGGATTCTGCGCGAACAGGTGCAGGATGTCGGTCAGCAGCAGTTCCTGGTGCTGTTGTTCATGATGCAGGCCCAGTTCGATCAGCGCCGCCTCGGCATCGGTCTGCGCCGTCGCCAGCAAGGCCGTCATGGCGTCATCGACCGCTTCGCGGTAGGCCAGGACTTCATCCAGCGTGGGGCGTGTCAGCAGCCCGCGGCGCGGGCGCGGATGGCGCGCGCCGACCGCCTCGTAATAGGAGTTGAACAGGTAGCGGAAGCGCTCGTCGTAGGGCGCGTAGCCAGGCAGGCGCGCGGCCAGCACGAATTCCTCGAAGAACCATGCGGTGTGGGCCAGGTGCCATTTGGCCGGGCTGGCATCCTCCATCGACTGCACGGTCGCGTCGGCATCGCTGAGGTCGGCGGCGAGCGTCTCGGTGGCGGCGCGGATATGCCGATAGCGCGCCAGCAAGTGCGCTTCGTGCGGCGGAGGGATGGCGCTGGCAGGCAACAGGGCGGATGGCATGCGGGCTCCCGGACTCGGACTTGGCTGAGGGCCAGCGGCAGAAGCGATGGCCGCCACGGCCAGGCCGCTGTAACGAAGGCGCGCAGCGCCCGCCGCGTGCGGGCGCCGTGCCTGGAACGGACGCTGGATTGCCTGCTGGGGTGCGCCGCGGCAGGCCCCGCCCGTGATGCCGGCGGGGCAGCGGCAGGCGCGCCGCCGTCTCTTGGCTCCATCATAGACGCGATCCCCCGCGACCGCGAGCCGCGGTGGCGGGGGATCGGAGAGGGGTGCGGCTGCCCGGAGAGGGCCGGCGCGTGCCGGCCGGGCGGCAGCTGCTGGCGTCAGGCAGCTGCTGGCGTCAGGCAGCCAGCGCGGCGCCGTCGTTCAGGGCCTGCACTTCGGTGCGGGCGGCGGCGATGCTGGCCTCGCGGGCTTCCGGGCCGAAGGCCAGGCCGTGGGCGCGGACGAAGGTGATGTCGGTGATGCCGAGGAAGCGCAGGACCACGTCGACGGTCTGTTCGTGCAGGTCGAGCTTCGAATCGTCCTGGCGCACGCCGCCGCGCGAGGACACTACGATCACGCGCTTGCCGCCGGCCAGGCCGACAGGGCCGTTCTCGGTGTAGCGGAAGGTGCGGCCGGCCTGCGCGATGCGGTCGATCCAGGCCTTGAGCTGGCTCGGGATGCTGAAGTTGTACTGCGGCACGCCGATCACCAGTACGTCGGCGGCGAGGAATTCAGCCAGCCAGGTTTCGGTACGTTCGAGTTCGGCTTGTTGCACCGCGTTGAGGCCGTCCTTGGGGCCGCCCAGCACGGGCAGCAGGTTGCCGGACAAGTGCGCGGGTGCGTCCTGATCCAGGTCGCGCACGGTCAGCTTGGCGTCCGGGTGGCTGGCACGCAGGTCGGCCACCACCTTGGCGGTCAGGCTGCGCGAAACGGAATGGTCGCCGAGGACGCTGGAATCGATTTGCAGGATGTTCATGATTTGGCTCCACAAGGTGGTCGGGGTTGGATGTAGGAAAGATAGAGCCTCGCCATTGATGCCGGTAGTGAGGCAAAATGGAAATTATTGTTCTATCAATGGAACGGGAAGCCAGGCTGACCGGGGAGAGACGAGGCATGAGCCGACGAGGAGCCGACCAATGCAGGACCTGAACGACCTGTCGCTGTTCGCGCAGGTGGTGCGCCATGGCAGCTTTTCCGCGGCCAGCCGGGCTACGGGCGTGCCGAAATCGCGCCTGAGCCGGCGCATCGCGCAACTGGAGAAGGAACTGGGGATGCAGCTGCTGCGCCGTACCACCCGCCAGGTCCGCGTGACGCCAGTGGGCGAGGCCTACTACGAGCGCTGCAATGCCATGCTGAAAGAGGCGGAGGCAGCACGCGAGGTGATCGAGCTGGCACGGGAGCAGCCTGGCGGGACCTTGCGCGTCAGTTGCCCGGTGCCGATCGCACAGAGCCTGCTGGCGCCGGCCATCGGCCGTTTCATGCAGGCCAATCCGGCGGTGCGCATCGAACTGGAGGCCACCAACCGCCGCGTCGACGTGATCGGCGAAGGCTTCGACCTGGCGCTGCGGGTGCGCGAGGTGATCGATGATTCCAGCCTGGTGGTGCGCACCTTCGGCGAGAGCCCGGTGATGCTGGTGGCCAGCCCGCGCCTGCTCGACGGGATCGGGCGGCCGCGTACCCCGCAGGCGCTCAATGGCGTGCCGGGAGTGGGGCAGCAGCCGCATGACGGCAAGCATGTATGGACGCTGTCCTGCGCCGACGGCCAGTCGATCCAGATCAGCTACGATCCGCGCCTGGTCACCGACGAGTTCGCGGTACTGCGCGAGGCGGCCATCGCCGGTGTCGGCGTCGCCATGCTGCCGCGCATGTTCTGCCGCGAAGCGATCGAGCACGGCGATCTGGAACTGCTGCTGCCGCAGTGGGCGATGCCGGTCGGCACCCTGCACGCGGTATTCTCTTCACGCAAGGGCATGACTCCCGCGCTGCGCCGTTTCCTGGATTTTCTGGCCGAAATCCTGCCGGAGACCGCATACCGGGCCGGCATGCAGCCGATCGGCGGGCCGCCGGGCATGCACCGCCCCATCGATACCTGAGACGTGGCGCCGCCACCACGCTGCGACGCCGGCGTGGGCGCCTGGCGTCTTTACCTTCACGCCATGCCGCATTAAGGTACAAGGGCGTCTGTCAGCGTGCGCCCGCGAGCGCACGCCGGCCGGCGCCAACCGGTCCATCGCCGCCCTGAGCGGGCAAGGAGAGCAGGCCATGAGCAGTTCGCAAGCTTCCCAGGATCTTGGCAAGGCGGTGCTGCGCATCGTGCTGGGCGCGCTGATCCTTTGCCACGGCATCAGCAAGCTGATCAGCGGGCCTGGCTTCGTCGTGCAGATGGTGCAGCAGGCGGGTTTGCCGCAAGCGGTGGCCTACCTGGTCTATATCGGCGAGGTGGTGGCGCCGATCCTGCTGATCCTTGGCATCTGGACCCGCCTGGCGGGCCTGGTCGTGGTGATCAACATGCTGTTCGCGCTGGGCCTCGTGCACATGAAGCAGTTCGGCGAGATGTCGCCCACCGGCGGCTGGGCGCTCGAACTGCAGGCGCTGTACCTTGCCGGCGGAGTGGCCGTGTTGCTGCTGGGCGCCGGCCGTTTCAGCTTCGGCGGGGCCGCGGGGCGCTGGAACTAGTGCGCGCTGGCGGCCGGGCCGTTGCGCGCACAGCTTGTGCGGGTGCTCTGACCGGGCCTGCCCGCCCGGCCATCGAGCCGCCGATCGGGCCGCCCATCGACTAGGACCTTCCGCGCATGCTCGGGCGCCTCCCTGATCGAACGGCAGATCGTTTTGTGGAACCGGTCCCGTGCCTGTGTCGCGGTGCCAAGCACCCCCTCACGTTTCCCGCATGACCAGGATTCGCACACTGTCGGGGTGGGTCTGGCTCATCGACACGGCATTCGGAAACAGCGGCCGCCCCAGCCGCGCCAGTGCGTCCCCAGGCGGCATTTCCACCGCCAGGCGCCTATCGCAGGCGATCGCCAGCAGCATCGTCTCGTGCCGGCGCACGGGTTTCGCAAGGTTGTGCGCCAGGTCGTCGGCAATCGGCGGTCGGCGGTCGGCGCCGGCGCGGTGACCTGTACGACGCCGCGCGCTTGCGCCGCCTTGGCGAGCGTCCGGTTGCAGGAACTGAGGGCAGTGGCAAGCCCGAGGTTCACCCCTCCGGCGGTTACCAAGTGTGCAAGTGTGCCATTTCCGATGGGGAGGCCTGTACCAGATGCGGCCCACGCCAGGGTAGCGCTTGGAAAATGCGGGTACCGTATGCCGCAGCCGACCCGGCGGCTCTCCGCGGGCAGGTCGAGCGTGCAGGGAGCATTCTTTCGCCAGCATTCCGAGACGTGGCAGCTTCCGGCAATATGGCAAAATCTGCTGCTTTTTTTGCAACGAGAGATGCACACCGAAGAGCACGGTTCCGGCTGGAGGCATTCCGAGTACATGCCGGGGGAGACCAAGCAATCGATCGTCACCCGCTCACTGCGCTACACGCCGATCGGAATCTCCAGGGTCCGCAGTGATCACCGTAATTCCGGCCTCACTGACCGCTACGAACATGAGCATGCTTACCTTGCGGTTCTCCAGCTTCGTCCATTTGGTGAGCAGCGGCTTTGGGTGGCTGGCAAGGAGGCCCCGTATATCGAATATGGCGCAGGATACCTGGCCATCCACGATCTCGAACGCCTGTGGATGGCGGATCTGATCGGTCCCTATGACTGCATGCAGTTCTATATACCGCAGAGCGCTCTTCGAGAGACTTCCGCGGATCTGGGCATCAAGGAGGTGGAGCACCTCCGCTGCCCGCCGCACTTGAGTGTCGCAGACCCCGTTGTCCATCAGCTGAGCCTCGCGCTGCTTCCTGCCCTTGAACATCCCGAGCGGGCATCGACGCTTTTCGTGGACCACATGGCCTTGGCCTTGCGGGTCCATCTCGTCCATTACTACGGGGGGGTGCACGTCGCCAGCCGGAAGGTGCATACGCGCCTGGCGCCGTGGCAGGAGGCTCGAGCGAAGGAGATGATCATGAATAACCTGGAAGGCGACATCTCGCTTCAGCTGCTGGCAGAAGCGTGCAACTTGTCGCGCGCGCATTTTGCTCGGGCTTTCCGCAGTTCTACCGGCATGCCGCCCCACAGATGGTTGGTGCTCCAGCGCGTGGAGCGGGCAAAACAACTTCTCGAGAAGCCGGCGTTCCGGCTCGGCCAGATCGCCCTGCTATGCGGATTCGCGGATCAAAGCCACTTCACCCGGACGTTCACCAGGCTCGTGGGCACGAGTCCCGGGGAGTGGCGCCGCTGCCGGGGCCACTAGGCTGGCCGAAGCTGCGAGGAAAGCCGGCCATCCGCCGCCGTAGCGGCGAGGACGAAACCGGCCTTCACCTGTACTGCCAGCACGGCCAAAGGACCGAAAATGGCAGCTTAGGCGTTCAGGAAGGCGAGCAGGTCGACATTGACCTGATCGGCGTTGACCACGCACATGCCGTGCGACGCTCCCGGATAGACCTTGAGCGTGCCATTCTTGAGGATCTTGGCCGAGAGGCGGGCCGAATTGTCGATGGGCACGATCTGGTCGTCGTCACCGTGCAGGACCAGCGTCGGCACGGTGATTCTCTTCAAGTCCTCGGTGTAGTCCACTTCCGAGAACTCCTTGATGCAGGCGTACTGGCCCAGGATGCCACCGGTCATGCCCTGCGCCCAGAAGGCATCGATGGTGGCTTGCGAGACCTTCGCGCCGGGCCGATTAAAGCCGAAGAATGGCGTGGCCAGGTCTCTATAGAACTGCGAGCGGTTTTCCGCCACGCCCTTGCGGATACCATCGAATACTTCCATCGCCAGGCCGTTCGGATAGGCCGCGGTCTTGAGCATGATCGGCGGCACCGCGCCGATCAGAACCGCCTTCGCCACACGTTTCGTGCCATGACGGCCGATGTAGTGCGCCACTTCACCACCGCCGGTGGAGTGGCCGACCAGCGTTGCGTCCTTGACGTCGAGCGCATCCAGCAGCGCGGCCAGGTCGTCGGCGTAGGTGTCCATGTTGTTGCCCTGCGCGGGCTGGTCCGAACGTCCATGGCCGCGACGGTCATGGGCGATCACGCGGAAGCCGTGCTGCACCAGGAACAGCATCTGGGCGTCCCAGGCGTCGGCATTGAGCGGCCAGCCGTGCGAGAACACCACCGGGCGGCCTGCACCCCAGTCCTTGTAGAAGATGCGCGTGCCGTCTTTGGCCGCAACGTAGTGGTCCTGCTTCGTGGCACGGCTGCCGGCTGGCGCGGATTCCGCGGCGGTGGGCGTCAGGGCGGCAATAGAAGCCACTGACGCGGCCGCGACGCCGACGGTGCTGCCGACCAGCAGCTGCCGGCGCGAGGTATGGATGTGTTGACCTGAGTCCTGGGTGTCTTCTTTTTGCATGGTCAGGGCCACCTGTAGGTTGGCTCGAAATCCTGGATGAATGAGATGGATGAGATGGCTGGACACCGGCACCACGCCGTTGAGGCGTGGGCTGCCGGCGGCGCGGCGATCAGCGTGCCGGCACCGGCGCGATGGACTCGTGGGTGGTGGCGGTGCGCTGGGGTGCCTTGTGCACCATGGTGTAGGCATAGTCCACGCCCATGCCGTAGGCGCCGGAGTGCTCCTTGACGAGCTGCATCACGGCGTCGTAGGTGTCGCGGTGCGCCCAGTCGCGCTGCCATTCGAGCAGTACCTGCTGCCAGGTCACGGGCACCACGCCGGCCTGGATCATGCGCTGCATGGCGTAGTCGTGGGCTTCCTTGCTGGTGCCGCCGGAGGCGTCGGCCACCATGTAGATCTCGTAGTCGGTGTCATGCATGGCCGACAGGGCGAAGGTGAGGTTGCAGACCTCGGTCCACAGGCCGGAGACGACGATCTTCTTGCGGCCGTTGGCGGCCAGGGCGTCGCGCACCTTCTGGTCGTCCCAGGAGTTCATCGAGCTGCGTTCCAGGGTCTTCTGGCCGGGGAAGACATCGAGCAGTTCGGGGTAGGTGAAGCCGGAGAAGGACTCGCTCTCGACCGTGGTGATGGTGGTCGGGATATTGAAGATCTTGCCTGCCTTGGCCAGGCCCACCACATTGTTCTTCAAGGTCTGGCGGTCGATCGACTGGACGCCGAACGCCATCTGGGGCTGCTGGTCGATGAAGATCAGCTGGCTGTTCTGCGGGGTCAGGACTTCAAGCTTCGGGTTCGACATGGAATGGCTCCTGTTGCGGACGAGAATAGGGTTGCTGCCGGCACGAGCTGTTACGGCAGCGCCGTGTCGGGGCGGCCCGGGACAGGGGCCGACGATCGGTGTCTTCGTCCGGATGGCAACCTGGAGCGAGCATAATGGGCGCTGTCGTCAGCGCCCATTGGCACTTCGTGTTAGTCGACCGCTGCCTTGGTCTTATCGAGACGCCAGGCGATTGCGTCAGAGAAACCGTCCCCGAGCGGCGGTGCCTCAAGGTCGCGGGTCAGGCGCAACGCGCAGCCATCGCACGGCGATGGCGAGCCTTGGCAACGTCGCCTGCGGCCCGAAGGCGCTGTCGATCGGGGGACTTTCGCATGAGGCGGTGGATCAGCGTCTGCTCAGGACGTCACCGACGAAGGCATCCTCCGACAGCGGCCGCGACCACAGGTAGCCTTGGCCGACAGGACAGCCAAGCGCCAGCAGCGCTTCCCGCTGGGCCTCGGTTTCCACGCCTTCCGCGACGCACTCGAGGTTCAATTCGCGCGCCAGCGCGATCATGCTGCGGCAGATCAGCGCCCGCTGGCTGTTGCCATCGACGTTGCCGACGAACGAGCGGTCCAGCTTGATCTGCGTGAAAGGCAGGTCGGCAAGCAGCTTGAGGGTGGTGATGCCGACGCCGAAATCGTCCATGGCCACGCCATAACCCATCAGGCGCAGCCGGTTGAGCGCCACCGACAGCGTGACGGCGTCGTGCACGGGGAAGGTCTCGGTCAGTTCGACGGTGAGCAGCCCGCGCGGGATGCCGCTGGCGGCGACCTGGGCATCGAAGCGTTCAAGCATGCCGCTGCTGCATAGCGTCTGTGCCGAGGCATTGATGCTGAGCGGCACGCTGGCGCCGCCGGCTTGCAGGCGGGCCTGCACCGCCAGGCAGCGCTCGGTGACCAGCGAGAAGATGGCGTCGGTCTCGCCAAGCGCTTCGAGCCGCGCGATGAAGTGGTCGGGCGGGACCAGCCCGAAGTCCGGGTGCTGCCAGCGGCACAGAGCTTCCGCGCCGGCCAGGGTGCCTGTGTCGATCCGGACCTGGGGCTGCAGCAGGATGAAGAAGCCGCTTCGCGTGCGCAGAGCGTCCAGCAATTGCCGGTCGTCCGGCAGCTCAGGCGGTGCGCCGGACGCATCCTGGCTGCGCAGCGCCACGGCATCCTGCAGGATGCCGTCGAGCGATTCCGCGCACAAGGGCTTGCGCAGGGCATGCACGCGCGGCAGCCCGATCGCGCCTGCCAGGTCGGCATGCGAAGCCAGGATGCCCTCGTCGACGGCGCTCATCCACGACCAGGCCGGCGCCCGTCCGGCGAAGGCCTGCGCCCCGCGCCGGCTCAGTTCGCTCATCAACTGCGGCCCGTTGAGGCGAGGCATGTCGATGTCGCACAGCACAAGGTCGAAGGGCAGGGTGGCCAGCAGGTCGACGGCTTCGCGGCCGTCCGCGGCACAGCGGACGTCGGTAACGCCGAGGCGCTGCAGCAGGAGCTCGGCTGCGGCGCGCTGGAAGGGGTGGTCGTCGACGACGAGGACGGCAAGGGTGGCGTAGGGGTTCGGCATGGGGGAGGGATGGGCCGGCGCCGCGGGCGGGGTACCCCCCCCGGCGGCGTTGTCGTAGCCTCTATTCTGCGATATTTCATACCCAGCATAGGCGAGGTCCGGGCAGCCGCCTGCCTATACCCGCTACAATCGCTGCCCGTAGTTCTGAAGAAGACAAGGTAACGATGGTGTTAGGCTGGTTCGGATTCTCCATCCTGTGGCTGCTGCCGCTGCTCTGGCGCCTGGGCGCCCGCGCACTGGCGCGTGAGCGCGTGTTCGGTCCCGGTTCGCTGCGCGTGGCCGTCGGTACCTCGATCGTGCTGTGCGCCAGCGCTTCGCTCGAAGCGCTGACGGCGGCGCAGGGCAGCGAGACCGGCGGTGGCGCCGCCGGCCACGCGCTGGCAGGGCTGGCCAGCCATGCGGTTGGCTGGACCGGCGCGCTGCTGCTGATGCTCGGTGTGCTGGCGCTGGCCGCGCCGATGGTGTTCGGCGAAAGCTGGCGCAGCCTGTTCCTGCGCCAGCCCAGGCCCGCGCGGGCCGAGCCGGACGAACGGCCGGGGCCCGCGCCGCGCGAGCCGGACTACCGCGAGTCCGGCAATGCGGGCGGCTATGTGCCGTCGGCGGCAGATCGCGCGCCGGGCTGGAACGAACCGACGCAGCGCCACAAGAGTTTCGAGGCGGTCTCCGCACGCCGTCAGCCGGTCTGGCAACCGCCGCCGCGCACGCGCGAATCGCCGCCGCAGCCGGGTGAGATCTGGCTGCAGCAGGCGCCATCGCCTGGTGCCCCCGGCACCGGCGAGCGCGCCGCGGCAGGTGGGGTTGCACCCGGAGTGCGCGCGCCTACGCGGCTGAAGCCTGCCGCACCGCCGACTTCCCAGGCTGCGGCCCCGGCTGCCATAGGTGCCGCGACCGCACGCGCGGCGCTGGCGCCGCGCAACGCGGCGGCTGCGCAAGTCCAGGGCCAGGCGCGCAAGCCGGCGCAGACTGCCCAGCCTGCGCGGGCGTCGCAGGCGCCGGCAGCCGGGCAAGCCGCCAAGGCTCCGATCACCCGCCCGGCGCCGACGACTGCGCAGCCCGCCACGCGCGGCACCGTGGTGAGCAGTCCCTTCCACCAGCCTCAGCTCGGCCTGCAGGGCCGGGCCACTACCCTGCCCGGGGCGCAGGCAGCGTCCGCGGCAAGCACCGCCAGCGGCGCGGCTGCCTCGGCCGCTGTTGCTGCGGCGGCAACGGTGGCAACGGCCGAGGCGCCGGCTGCGGACCGCATGGCCGAAAGCCAGGTCCCCGCCGCTGCCGCAACGATAACCACCGCCGCGACCACTGCCGCTACCAAGTCGGCGAGCGACGCGTCCGATGGTGCGGCCGCGCCTGAGAGCCCGGCGGGCCAAGGCGAGCCGGTCGGGCAGGACACATCCCCGGCGACCGGTGCGGCCGGCACCGGGTCCGCAGGCCAGGCTGCCGCGGTACCGGCAGCACCAGACGAAGGCGCGGCAGCCACCGACGATGGTCCCGCCTTGCCCGACCCCGCTGCCCTGGCTGCCATCCGCCAGGAGGCCGAGACCCTGCTGGCAGAACTGCGTGCGCTTGCCGCCGGATCGGGGCAGCCACATCCGGTGACCGCGCAGCCGCTCCCTCATGCCGACAGCATGGTGTCCGCGCCGGTGCCGGCGGAGGCCACGGCGGCGGAGCCGGCCGTGACGCCGGAAGCGGCTGCCGTGACACTCGGGCCGGCCGAGGCACCGGTGGTGATCGAGCCGATCCTGCCGGACGGGATGGCGGCATCCGTCGAGGCGCCGCCGGCCACGACTGCCGATGCCGTCGCCAGCGCGGCGCCGGGCGGGGTAGGCGAGGCGGACAAGGCAGGCGTGGTGTCGCCGCCGGCTCCGGAACCGGAACCGGCGCCGGAGCCTGTCGCAGTCGACAGCACTACCGCACCGGCAGTCGTGTCGGCGTCAACCGAGCCGGTATCCGCCGAAGTGCATCCCGACGCGCAGACGGCGCCGGCGGCGGCCGATGCGGCTCCGGCCGACCCGCACGAAGCAGCGCAGATGCCGGCCGTCATCGACGCGGCCGCGCAGGCGCCGGATCCGGACGACGCCGTAACCGTGCTCGATCTGCTGCCAACGATGGCTGCCGAGAATGCGACCACGGCGGGCGTCGCGATGGCCGACCAGATGCTGGCGGCGGAAGCCGAAGTGGCGCTGGAGGCCGAAGCGGCCGAGCAGGCGCTCGAGGCGCCGGGCGCTACCGCAGAGCCAGTCACCGAACCCGCCGCGCAACAAGCCGCGGAACAAGCCGTGGAACAAGCCGCGGGAGCGCACGCGGCCGAACAGGCGGCGCAAGCCCCGGCGCCGGCGGATCCGGCCGAAGCACCCGAGGCGGCCGAGCCGTTGGCACCGGTAGACGCGGCCGATCCGATGGCGCAGGCCACCGGCGATGAAGCAGCCGATGTCGCAGCGGCCGAAGACGAGGCCGAAGACGAGGCCGAAGACACGGCCGAAGACACGGCCGAAGATTCCACCGCCGATGCGGCCGGCAACGAGGAGGCCGAACCCTTCGACGCCAATGCCCTGCTGAGCCAGGCCAGCGCGCCGGCCGGCAAGCCGCGCATCGTGCTGCCGGCCGTGGTGGGACGGGTGGTCTCGCTGCAACCGCCGGCGCCGCCGGTGCCGCCGCCCCCTCCCGCGCCGCCCCGCGTGGTCGACTACCGCCTGCCGCCGGCGGAGCTGCTGGAAGCCGCCGGCGATGATATCGAGCACGTGCCGCAGGCGCGCCTGGACGAGACCCGCGGCCTGATCGAGCAGCGCCTGGCCGAGTTCAAGGTGCCGGTGGCGGTGGTCGGTGCCTCGGCCGGGCCGGTGATCACGCGTTTCGAAGTCGAGCCGGCGATGGGCGTGCGCGGTGCGCAGGTGGTCGGCCTGATGAAGGACCTGGCGCGCGCGCTGGGCGTCACCTCGATCCGCGTGGTCGAGACCATCCCGGGCAAGACCTGCATGGGGCTGGAGCTGCCCAATGCGAAGCGCCAGATGATCCGGCTGTCCGAGGTCGTGCGTGCTGCCTCCTTCCAGTCGCACGCCTCGCGGCTGGTGCTGGCGATGGGCAAGGACATCACCGGCAATCCGGTGGTGACCGACCTGGCACGCGCGCCGCACCTGCTGGTGGCGGGCACGACCGGCTCCGGCAAGTCGGTGGCGGTCAACGCCATGATCCTGTCGATGCTGTACAAGGCCACGCCGGAAGACGTGCGCCTGATCATGATCGACCCCAAGATGCTGGAGCTGTCGGTCTACGAGGGCATCCCCCACCTGCTGGCGCCGGTGGTCACCGACATGAAGCAGGCCGCGCACGCGCTCAACTGGTGCGTGGGCGAGATGGAAAAGCGCTACCGCCTGATGTCGGCGCTGGGCGTGCGCAACCTGGCCGGCTACAACCAGAAGATCCGCGCCGCGGCGGCGGCCGGCGAGAAGGTGCCCAATCCGTTCTCGCTGACGCCGGATGCGCCCGAGCCGCTCAATCCGCTGCCGCTGATCGTGGTGGTGATCGACGAACTGGCCGACCTGATGATGGTGGCCGGCAAGAAGATCGAGGAGCTGATCGCGCGCCTGGCGCAGAAGGCGCGCGCCGCCGGCATCCACCTGATCCTGGCCACGCAGCGTCCCTCGGTGGACGTCATCACCGGCCTGATCAAGGCCAATATCCCCACGCGCGTGGCCTTCCAGGTCTCCTCCAAGATCGATTCGCGCACCATCCTCGACCAGATGGGTGCCGAGACGCTGCTGGGCCAGGGCGACATGCTGTTCCTGCCGCCGGGCACCGGCTATCCGCAGCGCGTGCATGGTGCTTTCGTGGCGGACGATGAGGTGCACCGCGTGGTCGAGCACTGGAAGCAGTTCGGCGAGCCCGACTACGACGAGACCATCCTCGCCGGCGACGCGCCGGAGGGTGCCGCCGACCTGTTCGGCGAAGGCGGGCAGGGTGGCGACGGCGAGAGCGATCCGCTTTACGACGAAGCCGCGGCCTTCGTGCTGACCTCGCGCCGCGCCTCGATCTCGGCGGTGCAGCGCCAGCTGCGAATCGGCTATAACCGCGCGGCCCGCCTGATCGAGCAGATGGAGGTGGCGGGCCTGGTCTCGCCGATGGGCCGCAACGGCGCGCGCGACGTGATCGCGCCCGGCGGTGGCGACTGAGTGAGCGGAAGGCAGCGATCGGCCGGCCGGCGCGCCGGCCCGGGGAGAGCAAGCGATGGACGCAGACCAGGGCAACCTGTTCGCCGGCGTGCCGGTCGGCGCGGCCGATGAAGTGTTCACGGCGCTGCTGGAGCGCCGCGGGCTGAAGATCGAGCGCATCGTCTCGAACGGGCAGGCCAGCCCGCCGGGCTTCTGGTACGACAGCCAGCAGGAGGAATGGGTGCTGCTGCTGGAGGGTAGTGCGGCGGTGCAGATCGAAGGCGAGGCCGCGCCGCGCCTGCTGCAACCCGGCACCTGGCTGCGCCTGCCGGCACATTGTCGCCATCGGGTCGCGTGGACCGAGGCCGGTCGGCCGACGGTCTGGCTGGCGGTGCACTACGACGGGTGCTGAAGCGGCCGCCTTCTCAGCCGCGGGCGCGCAGCTTGTCCGGATTGCGCACCAGGTAGACGCGCGCCAGGCGGCTGTCGGCCCGCCAATGCAGCGCGGCCGCCAGCGCCAGGCCGCCGCCGGCGTCGCGTACCACGAAGCCCGGGTTGCCGTTGATCCGCGCGCGCCGCATCACGCTGGCCGGTTCGCGCCGCCGCCAGGCATCGAACAGACCGCACAGCAGGCGTGCCACCGTGACACCGCCATGCACGGGGCGGGGAATGGCCGCCGCGCGTCCGCCGCCGTCGCTCATCAACTGGATGTCCTCGCACAGCAGTGCCGCCAGGGCATCCGGATCTCCCGCCTGCAGTGCGTGCTCGAAGGCCTGCATCAGGGCTTCCGTGCTGGCATGGTCCAGTTCGCAGCGCACGTAGCCACGCCGGACGTGGCTCCTGGCCCGCGCGGCAAGCTGCCGGCAGGCCGCGGCATCGCGGCCCAGGCGGGCCCCCACCTCCTCGAAGGGCAGGTCGAAGACGTCGTGCAGCAGGAAGGCCGCGCGCTCGAGCGGCGTCAGGCGTTCGAGCGTCAGCAGGAAAGCCGTGGAGACATCCTGCGCATAGGACAGGCGTGCCGCGGGATCCGAGCTGTGCGGATCGTCCGGCGCGAGCAGGTCCGCCTGCTCGATCACCGGCTCGGGCAGCCACACGCCCACGTAGTGCTCACGCTGGCGCCGCGCGCTGCGCAGCTGGTCGATGCAGGCATGGGTGGCCATGCGGGTCAGGTAGGCGGCGGGCTCTTCCAGGCCGGCCAGCGAGGTGCCCTGCCACTGCAGCCACAGCGCCTGCACCAGGTCCTGCGCCTCGCTGCGCGAGCCGAGCATGCGCCAGGCCAGCGCCAGCAGGCGGGCGCGCTGGGCTTCGAAGAGGCCCAGATGCGCATCCGCTGCCCCGGCCAGCGGCGTGCTCATCGGCTGGCTCCTGCTTGCTGCCGGCGCGCCATCTCGCGCCAGGCGGAGAGTTCGGCGACGACGCGGCCGGGCTGGTCGACGTGCAGGTAGTGGCCGCTGCCCTCCAGTACCACGCGTGGCACGCCGGCTTCCCGCGCGATGCTTTGCTGGTTGGCTTGCCAGGCGGCGCGCATCGCGGCATCTTCCAGTCCGGCGGGAAAGTCACGCATCACGTCGCTGCTGAGCACCAGCGTAGGCACGTGCGGCAGGGCGGGCAGTTGGCGCGCCTGCTGCAGTACCGTGTCGAAGCCCGCGTTCTCCTCGCGCAGGGTGCGGTAGTGGCGTGCCGAGAAGGACCAGGCCACGGCGCTGGCGCGCGTGCCGGTGGGCAGGCGTGCGGCCACCAGCGATGCCGGCAGGCCGAGCCAGCGCGTCAGCCCGAACGGCGCCAAGGCATCGCTGAGGGCAAGCAGGCGGTCGAGGCCGCTGCGGAAGCGGGCATAGCGCTCGGGCGGGAACTGCGCGGCGTAGTCGCGCCCGACCGCGTCGATCAAGGCGAGTCCGGCCACATCGGCCGGATGCTGGCGGGCGTGCATGCCGGCCAGCAGGCCGCCCATGGAATGGCCGGCGAGCAGCCAGGGCGGTGCTTCGCCGGCGGCGCGCAAGGCCTGGCGCAGGTCCGCCACGGCATCGAGGCCGAGGCGTGGCGACGAGGCCGCATCCGACCAGCCGTAGCCGGCCCGATCGTAGCTGCAGACCCGGCCGCCGGCCGACAAGCGATCCTGTACCCAGGCCCAGTCCTGCGACCAGCCGGCCATGCCGGCTTCCAGTATCAGCGTGGGGCTTCCCTGCCCGGTGCAGTGCAGGTGGATGGACCTGCCGGAGACCGCCACGCGCTGGCCAGGCGGCGGCCAATGCGTGGCGATGGCGCCATCCTGCCGCTGCTGCCAGGCCCGGCTGCCTGCAGCGAGGACGGCAAGGGCGCAGGCGCCAGCGACTGCGGCGGCTGTGCGGACAGCGCGGGTGCGCCAACGGGGAGCGGGCCGCCGCGTCGGCGGCGGGGTGGCAAAGGCGGGCGATCGGGTCATGGATTCGGGTACCTGGGAGGGATCGGAGCGGTGCCGCCGGCACCTGTGCCGGCGGCCTCGTCCCGCTGTCTGCCGCAACGATGCCGCTGCGACACCCTGATGACGGATCAGCCGCGCCCGATGTGACATCGAACCGTCAGGCGGCGGCATCCGCGCCCCCCGGCTCCTCTCCCCGCCCCATGCGCTGGCCTGCGTCAGCGGGCCGGTGCCGGAAACACCGGCTCGCCCAGGTTCAGCATCAGCCGGTTGGCCCAGGCGAAGATGGCGATGGAGTGGACCAGGTCGAGGATCTCCGCCTCGCCGATGCCGGCCTGGCGCAGCGGCACGAGGTCGTCGGCGCCGACGCGGTCGGGGCGTTCCGTCAGGGCGATGGAGAAGGCGCTGATCGCCTGCTCGCGGGCACTGGTGCCGGCCGTGCGCGGGTCCTCGAACACCTGCACGATGGCGTCGTTGCGCTTGGCGAGCTGTTCGAAGCGCTGCGCGTGCACCGAGGCGCAGTAGACGCAGCCGTTCAGGCGCGATACCACCGTGCTGGCCAGCTCGCGCTCGGCGCGCGGCATGCCGCCGGGCGCGTACATGATGGCGTTGAAGGCGGTCGAGCGCTGGCGCAGGATCTCGGGCTGGTGGACCAGGAACAGGTAGTAGTCGGACACCTTGGCCTTCGGATGGCTCTCCTCCAGCACGGCGATCTGCTCCGGCGTGGCGCGTTCCAGCGCCACCACGTCCAGCCACGCTTTCCAGTCCAGCACCTCGTTGGTGAAGCCGTGGCGCTGGATCACCGCGCCCGCCACGCTGGCCGGCACCGGCGCCGCCGCAACGAAGGCAGGTGCCGGCGGGATCTCGCGGCCCGCCAGGGCCTTCATGGCCTTCAGCCCCGCCACCAGGCGCACCTGGTAGGACAGGAAGGCGATCAGCTGCGCCAGCGTGACCACCTCCGGCGTCGACAGGCCGGCGGCCGGCAGGGCGCGCAGCGCCGCCGCGTCGCCCTCGACCGGGCGCTCGATCAGCTTGCGCGTGAAGGCCAGCATGGCGCCCAGGCGGCCGCTGGCAGCTTGCGCGGTGGCCTCGGCATCGCCCTCGGCGACGGCCTGCACCAGCTTGGGCTCGGCGCCGGCCTGCTGCAGGCGGGCGCGGTAGTGGGCGGCCAGCTCGGCGCTGGGCGTCAGGCGCGCGGCATACAGCGCCACCAGCAGCCGCTCCGGCAGCGTCAGGCCGGGCAGGGCGGGATCGAACAGGCCGGCATAGCTGCCCTGGGTGGCCTCCACCACCTTGGCGCGCGCGTGGCGCAGCGTATGCGTGGCGCTGCCGGCTTCGAGGCCGGCGAGGTGGTCGACGAGATCGGGGGAAGCGTTGTCTTGGCTCATGGCGGTGTTTGTGGTGGTGTCTTCTGCGTCTCGAATGCAAGGTCGGGGATACCGTCTCACGCCGGCCGGCGCGTCGACGACGATGCCGCGGCAGCCTTGGCCGCCACGGCACGCACCAGGAAGGCGTGCACGCCGCTCCACGAGCCCTCGTCGGCGGCGGCGTTGGCGGCCGGCGTGCCGCCGGTGGTGCTGATGCGGCCGGAGACCGGATGGGCGTAGACCATCTGCGTGGTCGGCACGTAGGGGAACAGGATGGCATGGCCGGCGGCCGCGAAGTCGAGGTGGGCGACTTCGTGCGGATGGCCGTGCGCGGCCAGGCGCTCGGCCACCATGCGCGAGTACAGGCTCGACGGCCAGGAGCCGTCGTCGGTGCCCGACAGCAGCATGACCGGACCGCGGATCCGTTCCACGGCGATGCGGGCGCGTTCCACCGCGTCCGGGTCCTGCAGCGCGGTCAGGATGGCACGTTCATGCCGGTGCGGTGCCGGGCCTTCGTCGTACGGTGCCCAGGTGGCCGTGCGGTTGTGTTCCCACAGATGGGGAAGCGGCTTGCCGCCCAGCAGCCAGGCCGCGCCCTCGCGCCCGATGGCGGGATCGGCGGCGTTCTGCGCGCTGTGCACCACGGCGCCGGGTACGTAGCCGACCACGGCCGAGACCAGCTCGGGGAAGGTCGCCCCCAGCAGCAGCACCAGCTCGCCGCCGCGCGACTGGCCGGACAAGGCGACGAAGCCGTGGGCCGGGCGCAGCCTGGCGTGCATCCAGCGCAGGCCGCGCTCGAAGTACTCCAGCGGCGTGTTGGAGATGTAGTCGGACAGCCCCGGCGCCTTGAAGTAAGCCAGCGCCAGCGCGGCATAGCCGTGCGAGGCGTAGAGCGCGGCGCGCGGCTCGTTGATGCCGCCGCCGGAGCCGTTGAGGATCATCACGGCCGGGTGCGGGCCCGGGCCCGGCGGCAGGTAGAGCGTGCCCACCAGCCCGTCCTCGCGCAGTTCTTGCCGTGTCACGCCGGACGCCGCCAGGCGCTGCACCAGTTCGGCACGGGCCTCGCCGCCGCCGGCCTCCGCCACCAGCTGCGTGCGCAGCGGCTCGGTGGTGTCGGCATGGAACAGTTCACGGCTGGGTACGTCGAGCGGGCACTGCGACCACAGCAGGCCCATCGGTGCCACGCCTGCGTAGCTGCCCGACAGCGGCGCGTCGCGCCCCAGGTCGACGGTGCCGTCGCCGTCGGCGGCGAAGACCGCCTGGCTGGCCCAGACGACGCCGCGGCCGCGCGTCGTCTGGGCGGTCAGCGTGACGTGCTCGCCGGCACGCAGCCCGTGCACGACGATGTGGCGGGGTTGGTCGATCAGCGCATCGGCCGGGGTGACCTCGAGCACCGGTTCCTGCAGGCCGCCTTGCCTCATTTGCCGGCTCCCGCGCTGCGCGTCACCATCATGGCGACGGTACGGTCGCTGGTCATGGGCGCCACCTTCAGGCCCTTCTTGGCGGCCCAGATGTTCTGGTAGTGGTAGAGCGGCAGCACGCCGGCATCATCGCTGACCGCCTTGGCGGCGCCGCGCAGGATGGCCTCGCGCCGGGCCGCATCGAACTCGGCGGTGGAAGCTTCCAGCGCCTTGTCCACGGCGGGATTGCTGTAGTGGCCCCAGTTGGAGGCGCCCAGGCCCTTGGCGGCATTGACGGTGGCGAGCACATTGACCATGGCGTAGCTGGCCTCGCCGGTGCCGTTGCCCCAGGCGAGCATGCTGACGGCGTATTCGTTCTTGTTGGCGCGGCCCGAGTAGACCGACCAGGGCACCACCTCCACCTGTGTCTTGACGCCGATGCGGGTCCAGAACTGCGCCACCGCCTGCGCGGTCTCGGGGCCCTGCGGATAGCGGTCGTTGGGCGCGTGGATGGTCAGCTTGAAGCCGTCCTTGTAACCCGCCTCGGCCAGCAGCGCCTTGGCGCGCGCCGGGTCGTAGGCGATGTCCTTGACCTCCGGGTTGTAGCCGAAGGTGCCGGCCGGCATCCACTGGTTGGCCACCGTCGCGGTGCCTTGCAGGATGCGGTCTACCAGCGCCTTGCGGTTGATCGCCAGCGTCAGGGCCTGGCGCACGCGCACGTCGGTGAGCGGGTTCTTCTCCAGCGGCTTGCCGGCGTTGTCGGTGATGTAGGGGTTGGGGCCGGGACGGAAGCTCGGCTGCAGCAGCATCACGCGCAGGCCCGGATAGGCGTAGACGCTGACGTTGGGCGCTTGCTTCAGCTTGGCGAGGTCGGCCACCGAGACCTTGTCGATCACGTCCACGTCGCCCGACAGCAGCGCCGCGGTGCGCGCCGCGCCATTGTTGATGTAGCGGTAGTTGACCTGCTGCCAGAGCGGCTTGGCGCCCCAGTAGCCGTCGTTGCGCGCCATCATCACGCGCTCGCCCGGGACATAGGAGACGAACTTGTACGGGCCCGTGCCGACCATGGCACGGCCGGCGTTGTAGTCCTCGGTGGCGGCCTTCTCGCCCACGTGCTTGCTGACGATGTGCACCGACGCCAGGTTCAGCGGCAGGTCGGGGTTGGCGATGCGGGTGCGGATGCGCAGCGTGTAGGGATCGGGCGCGCTGACCGACTCGACTGTGCGCAGGTAGCCGGCGAAGGGCGCCACGCTGCCCGGCACGCTGCGCGCGCGCTGGTAGGAGAAGATCACGTCCTCGGCGGTGAAGGGCTTGCCGTCCTGCCACTTCACGTCGCGGCGCAGCTTGAACTCCCAGGTCTTGTCGTCGAGGGCCTTCCACGACTGGGCCAGGCCGGGCTGCAGCTTGTTGTCGCGATTCTCCACCAGCAGGTCCCAGAAATGCAGGTCGACGGAGCGGTCGCCGGCATGGTTGTTGAGTTGCGGGTCGAGCGAGGACAGCGGGTCGGCGAAGCCGATCGACAGCGCTTGGGCGCCGGCATGGCCGGCGCAGAGCAGGGCGGCGGCGGTGGCAATGGCGATGGCGCCGGTGGCGCGCAGCAGGCGATTCATGGGGCGGACTCCGGTTGCGGGGGCGTGTTGGGTGGCGTGGCGGATCGTGGATGGCGAACGGCGCGGCATCAGGTGGCGTCGTTCAGGTGGCAGGCGGACAGGTGCTGCACGGCGATGCCGCGCAGGCGCGGCACTTCGACGCGGCAGCGCGGCAGCGCATGCGGGCAGCGCGGATGGAAGTGGCAGCCCGAGGGCGGCGCCAGCGGGCTCGGGATCTCGCCCTGGATGGCGGCGAAGGTCTTGCGGCGCGCATCCAGGCGCGGTACCTCGGCCAGCAGCGCGCGTGTATACGGATGGTTGGCGCGCGCGAAGATCTCGCGCGCCGGCGCGCTTTCCACCACGCGCCCGAGGTACATGATGACCACCCGGTCCGACATGTGCTCGACCACGCCGAGATCGTGGCTGATGAACAGGTAGGTCAGGCCGAGCTGCTCGCGCAGGTCGAGGAAGAGGTTCAGGATCTGCGCCTGGATGGACACGTCCAGTGCCGCCACCGCCTCGTCGCAGACCAGCAGTTCAGGCTGCACCGCCAGCGCGCGGGCGATGCCGATGCGCTGGCGCTGGCCGCCGCTGAACTGGTGCGGATAACGCTGGCGCAGCGCCGGATCGAGCCCGGCGCGCTGCAGCTGCGCGCTGACGTAGTCGTCGAAGCCGGCGCCGTCGACCAGCCCGTGCAGGCGCGCGCCCTCGCCGACGATGCGGTCCACCCGCAGGCGCGGGTTCAGGCTGGCGTACGGGTCCTGGAAGATCATCTGCACCTTGAGGCGCAGCGCGCGCCGCGCGGCGGCGTCGAGCGTTTCCAGCGGGCGGCCGCGGTAGCGGATCTCGCCGGCCGACGGCGGCATCAGGCCGGCCACCATGCGGCCGAGCGTGGACTTGCCGCAGCCGGATTCGCCGACCAGCCCGACCACCTCGCCACGCCGGATCTCCAGGTCGACCCCGTCCACCGCGTGCGTGACCGGTGCCGGCGCCGACCAGCCCGCGCCTTGCAACCAGCGCTCGAGCGGGCCGGCGCGGCGTTCGCCGAAGCGCTTGGCGATCCCGCTCAGGCGGACCAGTTCTTCGCTGTCGGGCCCCGGCGCGGCGGCCGGGGCATGTGCTGCCGTACTTGCCATGTCCTGCTTGACTCCCGTGGCGGCCTGCGCCGCCATGCTCTGTTGGCTTGCCGCGTTCATGCCAGCTCCGTCGCGGCCGGCTGTCCGGCATGGAAGCAGCGCACCTGGCGCAAGGCACCCTGTGCAGCGGCCGGGCCGGCCGCCTCCAGCTCCGGCTGGCGTGCGCACGCCGCCGAGGCGCGCGGGCAGCGCGCGGCGAAGGCACAGCCCGGCGGCAGCGCCAGCAGGTCCGGCGTCATGCCGGGAATCTGGCGCAGGCGCCGGCGCTCGCGGTTCAGGCTGGGGAGGCTGCCGATCAGGCCGGCGGTGTAGGGATGCAGCGGCTGGTCGAGCACGGCGTCGACCGGCCCGTGCTCGACGATGCGGCCGGCGTACATCACGGCCACGTCGTCGGCCAGGCCGGCCACCACCGACAGGTCGTGCGTGATCCAGATCAGCGAGGTGCCGTGCTGGCGCACCAGGCGCTGCACCTCGGACAGGATCTGCGCCTGGATGGTGACGTCCAGTGCCGTGGTGGGCTCGTCGGCGATGATCAGGTCGGGCCGGTGCAGCAGCGCAATGGCGATGGCCACGCGCTGGCGCATGCCGCCCGACAACTGGTGCGGGTAGGCGCGCAGCCGTTCCTCGGGGCTGGGAATGCCCATCAGGCCGAGCGTGTCGCGCGCCAGTTCGCGCGCCTGCGCCTTGCTGGCGCCGCTGTGCGCGCGCACCGCCTCGATCATCTGCGCCTCCACCCGCATCACCGGGTTCAGCGTCATCATCGGGTCCTGGAAGATCATGGCGATGCGGTTGCCCTGCAGGCGCCGCAGCTCGGGCGCGGGCATGGCGACCAGGTCGCGGCCCTGGAAGCGGATCTCGCCGGCGGCGATGCGCCCGGGCGGGTCCACCAGGCCCATGATGGAGAAGCCCGTGACCGATTTGCCCGAGCCGGACTCGCCGACCAGGCCGAGGATGCGGCCGCGCTCCAGCGTGAAGGAAACGCCGTCGACCGCCGGCAGCACGCCGGCGCGGGTATGGAAATGGGTGCGCAGCCCGCGCACCTCGAGCGTCGGGGCCGCCGTCGCGGCGGGGTTGGGCATGGCGCTGGCGCTCATTTCTGCCACCTCGGGTTGAGCACCTCGCGCAGGCGGTCGGCCACCAGGTTGATGGCGACCACGGTCAGCAGCAGCGCGATGCCGGGGAAGAAGCTGATCCAGTAGGCGTCGGACAGCATGAACTGGTAGCCGTTGGCGATCAGCAGGCCGAGCGACGGCTCGGTGACCGGCACGCCCAGGCCGAGGAAGGACAGCGTGGCCTCCAGCGTGATGGCGCGCGCGACCTGCAGCGAGGCGATCACGATCAGCGGCGGCAGGCAGTTCGGCAGGATATGGCCGGTGACGATGCGCCAGCCCGGGATGCCCTGGCCGCGCGCGGCCTCGACGTACTCGCGCCGGCTCTCGACCAGCGCCTGGCCGCGCGCGGTGCGGGCATAGTAGGCCCACTCCAGCACCACCAGCGTCAGGATCACGTTGCCGATGCCCTTGCCGAGGAAGGCCAGCATCATCATCGCGACCAGGATGGCGGGAAAGGACAGCAGCAGGTCGACCGTGCGCATGATCAGGCTGTCGACGCGGCCGCCCGCGTAGGCCGCCAACAGCCCCAGCAGGGTGCCCAGCACGCCGGCGATGGCGGCCGAGCCCACGCCCACCGTCAGGCTGATGCGCAGGCCGTAGAGGATCGCCGACCACAGGTCGCGGCCCTGGCCGTCAGTGCCGAGCCAGTAGGTGTAGGTGCCGGCGCCGTTGGGCGTGCCCGGCGCCAGCCGCGCATCGAGCACGTCGAGCTGGAGCAGGTCATAGGGGTTCTGCGGCGACAGCAGCGGCGCGGCCAGCGCGGCCAGCAGCAGGGCGGCCAGCAGTACCAGTCCGCCCAGGGCCAGGCGCGAGCCGAAGAAGTCCCCGGCCACGCGGCGCCAGGGCGCCTGCTGCCGTGCCGGCACGGCGGCGGCCGGCGGCGCCGCCGGGGAGGTTGTCGTTTGCGGCGTGCTCATGGCGTGGGCTCCAGCCGCACGCGCGGGTCGAGCAGCTTGTAGAGGATGTCGACGATCAGGTTCAGCGTCACGAACAGGCACACCACCACCATCAGGTAAGAGACGATGACCGGGCGGTCGAGCGCGTTGATGCTGTCCAGGATCAGCTTGCCGGCGCCGGGCCAGGCGAAGATGTTCTCGGTCACCACGGCGAAGGCGATGGTGGAGCCGAACTCCAGGCCCAGCACCGTCACCAGCGGGATCAGGGTGTTGCGCAGCACGTGGCCCAGCACCACGCGCAGCGGCGACAGGCCCTTGGCGCGGGCGAAGCGCACCCACTCCTGCGGCAGCACCTCGCGCACGCCGGCGCAGGTCAGGCGCAGCACCAGCGAGACCTTGAACAGCGCCAGGTTCAGCGCCGGCAGCACGAGGTGGCGCAGCCCGTCGGTGGTCAGCCAGGACCACTGCACGCCCAGCCACTGCGCGGTCTCGCCGCGCCCGCCAGAGGGCAGCCAGCCCAGCTTGACGCTGAAGGCCATGATCAGCATCAGGCCGACCCAGAAGGTCGGCAGCGAGAAGCCGACGATGCTGCCGGCCATCAGCAGGCGCGACAGCGGATGCTGGGGATAGAGCCCGGCGAACAGGCCGAGCGGCACGCCCAGCACCACCGCCAGCAGCAGCGCCGCCACCGCCAGCTCGAAGGTGGCCGGCAGGCGCTGCAGGATCAGCTCCACCGCCGGCACGCTGTAGACGAAGCTGTTGCCCAGGTTGCCGTGCAGCGCGCCGGTGACGAAGGCCAGGTATTGCCGCCACAGCGGCTGGTCCAGCCCGAGCTGGGCGATGATGCGGGCACGGTCGGCCTGGTCGGCGTCCTGGCCGATCAGGATGTCGACCGGATTGCCGATGGCGTGCAGGCCGGCGAAGACGATCACCGTCATCACCAGCACCACCAGAAGGGCCTGCGCCAGGCGGCGCGCCAGCCAGCGGCTCACGAGGCCTGCTCCGCGACGCCCGGCGCGGGCGCCGGTGTCCATTCGTCGCCGAACACCTCGGGCTCGGCGAAGGCCTCCATGGCCGCGTAGTGCAGTTCGATGTCTTCCTGGTAGAGCAGGCCGGCGATGCCTTGCCCGAGCCGGCGCGCCCCCTCGCTGATGGCGGGGATGTCGCCCGAGACGGTGCCGTGCGACAGCGCGGCGGGGTAGCAGAAGCAGTGGATGCGCGACAGGCCGGGGCAGGCGCCGGGCCGGTTCTCCAGGAACTCGAAAGCCGGCCCCAGGTCGGGCGAGTCGGACAACTCCTGGTCTTCCTGGCCCGCGCGGGGCGTGTAGCGGTCGCGCCAGAAGCGGATATGGGGTGCGATCGCGGCGAATTCGGGGCGGGTTTCCAGGGCGATGCGGAAGCCGGTCGAGAAGATGAGGAAATCCAGCTCGAACACGCCCTTGGGGGTTTGCACGCGCAGGCCGGCGCCGGCGGGCTCGAGGCCCTCGATCGGGCAGCCCAGGTGGAAGCGCGCGTTGGGGTGGCGCGACACGCGCAGCGTGCTGCCGCGCGGGGGCGGCACCTGCTGGCTGTTGATGTAATGGCGGATGCGCCATTTCCATGCATCGGACAGGCCAGGGTGGCCATGCGTCAGGCCCGGGCTGCCGGCCCCCTTGCCCTTGTTGACGCGCGGGATGTCGGCGCGGCGGATCAACAGGTCGACGCTGGCGGCGCCGGCCTCCAGCGCGGTGGCGGCGCTATCCATGGCCGAGGCCCCCGCGCCCACCACGCCGACGCGCTTGCCGCGCAGGGTGGCGTAGTCCATCGCGTCGGACGAGTGCGCCCACAGCGCGCGCGGCAGCGCCTGCGCGAACGGCGGCACATAGGCACCGCCGAGGCCGTCGCGGCCGGTGGCGAGCACCACGCGGCGCGCCAGCACGGTGCGCTCGCCCTGCGGCGTGCGCAGGCGCAGGGCCACCAAGCCGTCGGCGCGGGGCTGCACCGCCAGCACGGTGTGTTCATTGCTGAGGTCCAGCGCCAGCACGCGGCGGTACCAGCGCAGGTAGTCCATCCACTGCAGGCGCGGGATCTTGTCGAGCGCTTCCCACGCCGCCGTGCCGAACTGGGCCTCGTACCAGGCGCGGAAGGTCAGCGCCGGCAAGCCCAGCGCGGGGCCGGTCAGCTGCTTGGGCGAGCGCAGCGTTTCCATGCGCGCGGTGGTGGCCCAGGGGCCCTCGAAGCCTTCCGGCGAGCGGTCGAAGATGTGTGCCGTGATGCCCAGGTGCTTGAGCGTGGCCGCCGCCGCCAGGCCCGCCATGCCGCCGCCGACGACGGCGACATCGAGCACTTCGGCGCCTTGCTCGTGGCGCGGCATGGTCCAGCGCCTGGCCGGCAGTTCGAGCCAGGACAGGTCCTGGCGCAGGCGCGCTTCCAGCGCGGCCAGGCCGTCCGGCGCGTCCGCACTGGCAGGGCCCGGGGTGAGATCGTCGGCGCAAGTCTGGGTCATGATGTCTTGGGTTCGGGTTCCGGATCGTTGGGGGTGGCGCCGTCGGCGTCTTCGGCATCGGCATCGGCCACGCCGTCGCCATAGAGGCTCTGCAGCAGCGTGCCGTGCTGTTCCGGGCCGCGCAGCACGAAGTCGGGCAGCAGCCCGCGCGCGGCTTCGGCCAGGCGGGCGATCAGCGCCTGCGCGGCGGCGTCCGCCGGTCGCGCCTGGGGCGTGATGACGCCGAAGTAGAAGGGAATGTCGGCATCGATCGGGCGCACCACGATGTCGGCCAGCGGCACGCCGCGCGCCGTCACCGGCTCCAGCACGGCGATGCCCAGCCCCGCGCGCACGGCGCTGAGCGCGTTCAGCGAGGAGTTGGTGTCGATCAGCGCGGCCGGCACCACGCCGGCGCGCGCGAAGGCCGCGTCCAGGCGGCGGCGCAGGCGGAAGGGATTGTGCATGGTGACGATGCGCCGGCCCGAGCAGGCCGCCAGCGGCACCACCGCATGCGCGGCGAGCGGATCGTCGGCACGCAGGGCCACCACGCAGGCGGCCTGGCCGATCCAGTGCACGGTCACGCCGCGGTGTTCGAGCGGCAGGCTGGTGACGCCCAGTTCGGCGGCGCCGGTCAGCACCGCATGGACCACCTTCTCCGGCGAGACGCTGGTCAGGTGGACCTGGCCGGGCGCATCCCCGCCGGCCAGGGCGGCGGGCAGCAGGCCGGCGGCCAGCGCCGGGGTGGCCGCCACCCGCAGCGAGCGGCGTGCCTCCTGGGCCAGTTCGGCCGCGCGGGCGCGTACCTGCTGCAGGCCGGCGAGCGCCTGCTCGACCTCCTCATAGAGCAGGAAGCCCCGCTCGGTCGGACTGACGCGGGGGCCGCTGCGGGCGAACAAGGCGAAACCCAGTTCGCTTTCGAGTTCCTGGATCAGCCGGGTGATGGCGGGCTGGGAACGGCCGAGCAGACGCCCGGCGGCTGTCACGCTGCCGCTCGTCATCACCGCCGCGAAGGCTTCCAGTTGCCGGATCTCCATCCCGTCGCCTTATCCCGTTCCGTATTCCGTCCCGCCACCACGGCCGGCCGCCGCTGGCGGGAGCCGTCGTCGGGCATCCCTTGGCACGGGGGCGGCACAGGTGGTCCTGTGTGGTTTATGCGTTTTCTGGATTCTTATCCAGCAAGCATGCGAAATGCAAATACTATTTCGGTATGTGCTCATGCGGCGTATCGGACAGCCCATGGCTCGCGGCGTTCTGCGGCGGCGTATCATGCACGGCAAGCCCGGCGCCATGCGTGGTTCGGCAGCCGGCCCCGCCCATCCAGCCGACGAGGTGTTCTGCTTGGATTCCCGCCCGCGAAGTCCAGCGCCGTGCCACGGGACCCGGCTCGCGGTCCTGCTGTGCGTCCTGCTGTGCCCGCTGCTGCTGTGCACGGCCGCCCTGGGGGAAACCCTGAGGATCGGCTCCAAGCGCTTTACCGAGTCCTACCTGCTCGGCGAGATCCTGGCCCGCACTGCCGGCGCCGCCGGGCCGGCCGAGCATGTGGCGGGCCTCGGCAATACCGCCATCGTGTTCGCCGCGCTCGCCTCCGGGCGCATCGACCTCTATCCGGACTACACCGGCACGGTGGCCGTGGAGATCCTCGGCCTGCCGCCGGATGCCGGGCTGGAGCAGATCAACCGCGCGCTCGCGCCGCGCGGCCTGGGGGCGGCCATTCCGTTCGGTTTCGAGGACGGCTATGCGCTGGCCGTGAGCGACACCACGGCTCAGCAACTGGGCCTGCGCACGCTCGGCGACCTGGCCCGCCATCCCGCCTTGCGCTTCGGCCTGACGCACGAGTTCCTCGGCCGCGCCGACGGCTGGCCCGGCCTGGCCCGCCGCTACGGGCTGCCGCAGCGCCCGCTCGGGCTCGACCACGGCATCGCCTACGAGGCGCTGGCGGCCGGGCAGGTCGACGTCATCGACATCTACTCGACCGATGCCAAGATCCGCCGCTATGGCCTGCGCGTGCTGCAGGACGAACGCGGCTTCTTTCCGCGCTACGCCGCGGTGGTGCTGTACCGCCTGGACGTGCCGCGGCGCTTTCCGCGGGCCTGGCAGGCCTTGCAGGGTTTGTCGGGGCGCATCGACGCGGCGCGCATGATCGGTATGAATGCGGCGGCGGAACTGGACGGGCAGTCGTTCGCGGCCATCGCCGGCGCCTTCGTTGCCACGCTGCCGGGCCATGCGCCGGCGTCCGCGGCGACGGCGCGCCACGAACGTGCCGGCCTGGCCGGCACCCTGCTGGACGCGGAGACGCTGCGCCTGACGCGGCGCCACCTGGCGCTGGTGGCGGGCGCGGTCGGTGCCGCCGTTGCGGCCGGAGTGCCGCTGGGCATCGTCGCCGCACGCCGGCGCAGGCTGGGCCAGGTAGTGCTGGCGCTGGTGGGCATGCTGCAGACGGTGCCGTCGCTGGCGCTGCTGGCCATGCTGATCCCGCTGCTTGGCCGCATCGGCTTGTGGCCGGCCCTGGTGGCGCTGTTCCTCTATGCGCTGCTGCCCATCGTGCGCAATACCTGCACCGGCCTGCAGCAGGTGCCGCGCGGCATGTCGGAGGCCGCCATGGCGCTGGGCTTCACGCCCGCCCAGTGCCTGCGCTACGTGGAACTGCCGCTGGCCCTGCCGGTGCTGCTGGCGGGCGTGAAGACCGCCGCCATCATCAGCGTGGGCACCGCCACCATCGCCGCCTTCGTCGGCGCGGGCGGCTACGGCGAGCGCATCGTCACCGGGCTGGCGCTCAACGACACCGTGCTGCTGCTGGCCGGGGCGATCCCGGCGGCCGTCCTGGCGCTGCTGCTGCAGGGCGGATTCGAGGGGCTGGAACACTGGCTGCAGCGGCGCCTGCGCGCGGCGCCTCGCTGACCGGGGACAGCGTTCGCGGCAAGGCTACTGCGCGGCGGCCAGCCGGCCCAGCGTGGCGATCGCCGCTTCGCTGCGGGGGCTCCACAGCTGCCCGAAATTGAGCCGCACGCAGTGGCGGTGGCCCTGGCGCGCGGAGAAGATCGGACCGGGCGCGATGCCGATGCCTTCCTCCAGCGCGGCCCGGTGCAGCGCCAGCGCATCGAAGCCGGCCTCGAACTCCACCCAGAGGAAATAGCCGCCGTCGGGGCGGGAGACACGGACCGAGGCGGGGAAATGGCGTGCGATGGCCTGGCGCATCTGGCCCTGCTGCATCTCCAGCACATGGCGCAGGCGGCGCAGGTGCTTGTCGTAGCCGCCGTGCTGCAGGTATTCGGCGAGCGCCTGCTGGGCCGGGACCGCCGCCGACAGGGTGGTCATCAGTTTCATGCGCTGGATGGGCTCGCCGAATCGGCCGGGCGCGACCCAGCCGATGCGGAATCCGGGCGCCAGCGTCTTGGAGAAGGAACTGCAATGCATCACCAGGCCCTGCGTGTCGAAGGCCTTGGCCGGCAGCGGGCAGCGGCTGCCGTAGTAGAGCTCGCCGTAGACGTCGTCCTCGATCAGCGGTACCTGGTGGCGCGCCAGCAGCGCCACCAGTTCGCGCTTGCGCGCCTCGTCCATGCTGGCGCCCATCGGGTTCTGGAACTGGGTCATGAACCAGCAGGCGCGCACCGGATGGCGCCGCAGCGCTTCGGCCAGCGCGGCGAGGTCGATGCCCTGCTGCGGGTGCACGGGAATCTCGACCGCCTTGAGCCGCAGCCGCTCCAGTGCCTGCAGGGCGGCGTAGAAGCCGGGCGACTCGATGGCGATGACGTCGCCCGGCCGGGCCACCGCCATCAGGCACAGGTTGAGCGCTTCGAGCGCGCCGTTGGTGACGATGATGTCCTCGGCCGCCTGCGGCACGCCGGCGCCGAGATAGCGCAGCGCGATCTGCTGCCGCAGCACGGTATTGCCCGGGGGCAGGTCGTCGACGGACTGCCAGGGATCGATCTCGCGGCCGGCGCGCGCCAGCGACTTGCCGAGCCGTTCCCAGGGAAACAGCTCGGGAGCCGGGAAGGCCGAGCCGAACTGCACCATGCGCTGGTCGGCGGCAGCCTCCAGTACGGCGAAGACCAGCTTGGACACGTCCACCTCGGTCGAGGCGCGGCGCGTGCGGCGCGCGGCGGGACGCGGCAACGGCAGGCCGGCGGCGCCGGCCACGTAGTAGCCGGAACGCTCGCGCGCGCGCACCAGGCCACGCTCTTCGAGCCGGTAGTAGGCCTGGAATGCGGTCGACGGGCTTACGCCGTACTGCGCGACGGTCTTGCGGATCGACGGCATGCGGGTGCCGGGCGGCAGGTTGCCGGCGCGGATATCGCGGGCGAGAATCTCGGCCAGTTCCTCGTAGCGCTTCATGGGAGCAAGGGGGGCGGAGCAGGGGACGACGAGGCGCCCTGCCTGCGATCTGATACGCAAGATTATGGCAGAACTGATTCTGTTCCCGAGGCCGGCGGCGCGGCAGAATAGCGCGCAGGGGCGTATCCGTATCCGTGCCCTGCGGACGGTCCGCCGCATTGGAACAAGGAGCCGTCATGCATCCGTTGAGACTGGTCAGCGCCGTACTGTGGGGATTTCTCGGCCTGCGCCGTGGCAGCGAACACCAGCGCGACCTGCAGAGCCTGAAGCCTGTGCACCTGCTGGCCACGGGCATCGCCCTGGCCGGCGTGCTGGTGCTGTGCCTGCTGATGCTGGCACGCTGGGCGGTGGCGCACGCCTGAGGGCGGCCTGCCGCATCCCCGCGGCATGCGGCTGGCGGTCCGGAAGGCGGCAGGACAAGACGACAAGATAACAAGAAGAACCGGGGGCAGAGACAACTCCATGGCAAACCGACCGCGGCGCATGCCATCGCTGCGCGCCTTGCTGCGCAAGCATTTTCCTGACGCCCTGCTGGTGCTGCTGCTCGCCCTGCTGCTGGCGGCGCCGCAGGCGCATGCAGGCGACGGCGCGGCCGCGGCGCCCGCCGATGCGGTGGCGCAGGTGGCGCGCGGCCGCTACCTGGCGCGCATCGCCAACTGCGCGGCCTGCCACACGGCGCCGGGCGGCGCGCCGTTTGCCGGGGGTGTGGTCCTGCGCACGGGACTCGGCACCATCCCGTCGACCAATATCACGCCAGACGCGGACACCGGCATCGGCGCCTACTCGCTGGCCGAGTTCGACCGAGCGCTGCGCCAGGGCGTGGCGCGTGGCGGCAAGCGGCTCTATCCGGCCATGCCCTATCCCTCCTACGCGCGCATGACGGCCGAGGACGTCGCGGCGCTGTACGCCTACCTGCGTGCCGAAGTGCGGCCGGTGCGCCAGCGCCAGCCCGCGCCGCAGCTGCGCTGGCCCTTCGGCATGCGTTCCCTGCTGGTGGTGTGGAACCTGTTCTTCCTCGAAGCGCCGGCGGACAGGGCGTCGCCACGCGCGGCCGTCGCGGGCGGCGACGCGCAATGGCGCCGCGGCGCCTACCTGGTGCAGGCCGTGGGACATTGCGGCGCCTGCCATACGCCGCGCGGCCTGCTGCATGCGGAACAGGGCAGCGACGAGCGCAGCCAGAGCTTCCTCGCGGGGGCCAGCGTCGAGGGCTGGTCCGCCGGCAACCTGCGCGGCGACAAGCTGAGCGGCCTGGGCGGCTGGTCGCGCGAGGAAGTCGCTGAATACCTGCGTACCGGGCGCAATATCCATGCGACATCCTTCGGGCCCATGTCGGGCGTGATCGCCGCCTCCACCCAGCATATGACGCCGCAGGACCTGGACGCGATGGCCGCCTACCTCAAGAGCCTGCCCGGCGTGCGCGGGGAGAGCGCGCCGTTCCGCTACGATCCTGCCACCGCGCAGGCGCTGCTGCAGGGGCGCTTCGACGCGCCGGGAGCGCGGCTGTACGGGCAGTACTGCATGCCCTGCCACGGCGCCGGCGGCAAGGGCTTCGCGCGGGTGTTCCCGCCGCTGGCGGGCAATCCGGCGGTACTCGACCCCGATCCGTCCTCGCTGGTCAACCTGCTGCTGGGCGGCGCCGTGACCGCGGCCGTCGACACTGCCGCGACCGACTACCACATGCCCGGCTACGGCTGGGCGCTCAACGACCAGGAACTGGCCGACGTGCTGGGCTTCGTGCGCGGCGGCTGGGGCAACCGCGCCGCGCCGGTGCGCGACAGCGAGGTCGCGGCGCGGCGCGCTGCCCTGGGCATCCGCCTCGAAGCCGAAGCCAGCCGCTGACACCCAAGCCGAGCCATGACCATCACGCGACGAGACTTTCTCAACGGCAGCGCGCTCGCGCTGGGCACGGCGTTCACGCCCGGCTGGCTGCGCGCGGCCCAGGCCGGTGACGGCGGGGCCGGCTATCCCCCGGCCTTGACCGGCCTGCGCGGCAGCCAGCCCGGCAGCTACACGCTGGCGCACAGCCTGGCGCGCGAAGGGGTGCGCTATCCCGGTGTGATGGCGCGCGAGGCCTATGACCTCGTGGTGGTCGGCAGCGGCATCAGCGGGCTGGCGGCGGCCTGGTTCTACCAGCGCCGCCACGGACCCGGCGCGCGCATCCTGATCCTCGACAACCACGACGACTTCGGCGGCCACGCGCGCCGCAACGAGTTCACTGTGCGCGGCCGCCTGCTGGTCAGCTATGGCGGCAGCGCCGAGATGCCGGCCGGCGCCGCCGGCAGCGCCGCGCTGCGCACGCTGCTCGATGGCATCGGGCTCGCCCCGGGCGCGGGTGCGCCCGCGGCGGAGCCCTGGCAAGGCTCGGGACTCGGGCGGGCGGTGTTCTTCGATCGCGAGCACTTCGGCGCGGATCGCCTGGTGGCCGGGGATCCTTTCGGCCAGCCCTTCGGCGGGGCCCCGGCCGCGCAGGGCGGGCCGCCGGCGCCCGACGCGGTGCGCCGCTTCCTGGCCGCCGCGCCGCTGCCCGCGGCAGATCGCGAGGCCCTGGCACGGCTGGCCGAAGGGCGCACCGACTACCTCGCGGGCATGGCGGCCGACGACCGGGCAGGCTATCTGCGCCGCACGCGCTATGCGCTTTTCCTGCGCGACAAGGCGGGCCTCGGGCTGGCGGGCGTGCGTTTCCTGCGCAGCCGCAGCAACGACAGCTACGCGCTCGACGCCGATGGCATCTCCATATGGGATGCGCTGGGTATCGGCCTGCCCGCCGGGGCCGGCATGCCGGCGGTGCCGCCGGACGCGCGGCTGGGCAAGTCGCCCGCATCCCGGCTGCTCCATGCCGATGGCAATGCGTCGATCGCGCGCGGCCTGGTAAGGGACCTGATCCCCGCAGTCGCGCCGGGCGCCGGGGCGCTGGCGCAGGCCCGCTTCGATTATGACCGCCTCGACCGCGATGGCGCGCCGGTGCGGCTGCGCCTGAACAGCACCGCCGTGGCGGTCGAGCCGGGCAGCCACATCGCGCGCGTCACCTATGGCTGGCAGGGCAACCTGCACCGCGTGGAGGCCCGCCATGTGGTGCTGGCCGGCTACAACATGATGGTGCCCTTCCTGATGCCCGGGCTGCCGGCCGCGCAGCGGGCGGCCCTGCGCGACGAAGTCAAGGCGCCGCTGGTCTACACCAAGGTGGCGCTCGACAACTGGCAGGCCTTTGCCGCGCTCGGTGCCGGGCGTATCCATGCGCCGACGCTGCCCTACAGCGACCTGTGGCTGGAGGCCGGCCCCGGCGCGCGACCGCAGGACCCGGTGGTGCTGCACATGCTCTATGTGCCGACGGTGCCGGACAGCGGCATGCGGGCACGCGAGCGTTTCCGCGCCGGACGCGCGCTACTGCTCGGCACGCCGTTCGTGGAGCTGGAACGCGCCATCCGCTCCCAGCTCGACCGGCTGCTCGCGCCTGCCGGCAGCAGCGCGGCGCAACTGGTGCGGGCCATCACCGTCAACCGCTGGTCGCACGGCTACAGCTACCGGCCTTCCAGCGTCGATGGCGATGATGCGGGCACGGCCGCGCAGCAGGCGGCGCGGGCAGGCGTGGGCAATGTCGCGCTGGCCGGCGCCGACAGCGGGGGCAGCCCGTCGCTGGTCGCCGCGGTCGAGCAGGCCTGGCGCGCGGTGGAATCGCTGCCGGCCTGAGTCCGCCAGGCGCTGCGCCGGATTGCCGAAAATCCAGGTGGCGCACGCACCTGGATGGGGATTCATGCCCATAAATCGGGATGTGTTTGCACCATCTTGACGATTTCTGAAATGTGTGGGTGAAACTGCTTCAATTCGTTCCGATGCTGCCGATACAAGCCACGACGATGGCTTGATCAAGGCATGACGATGACCCGATGGTTGAATCCCGCGGTGCGCCTGATGGCGGCACTCAGCATCTCGCGCAAGCTGCTGTTGCTTGCACTCTTGTTCCTGTTGCCGCTGGCCGGCGCCATGTCGCTGGTCTTCCAGGCCTCGCTCGCCGAGCTGAAGACCGCGCGCGCCGAGGTGCGCGGGCTCGCCGCGGTCGAGCGTGCGCTGGAGATGATGCGCCAGGTGCAGATCCGGCGTGGTGCCGCCGCGGCGGTGCAGGCAGGCAACGTTGCCTTCCGGGCCACCTACGAGGCAGCCGACGCGCGTGCCGGAGAGCAGGCGGCGCAGCTCGCGGCCGACGCGCGCGGCTTCGGCCTCGATGCCCAGGCCGGCGCCCTCGAAGAGGCATGGCGCACCCTCAAGACCGAAGGCCTGCAGGCACCGGCGTCCACCCTGTTCGCGCAGCACAGCGCACTGGTCAGGCAACTGCGGCTCTATGTGGGCGATCTCGGCGACCGCTCGGAGCTGGCGCTGGACCCGGATGCGGGGTCGTACTACCTGATCAACCTGATGCTCGGGACCATGCCCAGGCTGGCGGAGTTCACCGCGCTGGCGCGCGGCCGCGGTACCGCCATCATCAGCCAGGGCGGTTTCGCCGAGAGCGCGCAGCAGGCCGGGCTGGGCGCGCTCAGCGAGCAGATACAGGAGGCGGTGGAGACGGTCAGGCGCGACGCCGAGCGCGTGAGCGCGGCCGCGCCAGGCTACCGCGCCGAGGTGGAGGCGGCCAAGGCGCGCCTGGCGGCGGTCGATGGATTCTCGGTGACCCTGAAGGACAGGCTGCTGGGCCGCGACGGTATCCGCATCGAGGCCAAGGCGTATTTCGACGAGGCCACCGCTGCCATCGACGCCATCGGCGCGACCAATCGCGCCTTCGGCGCCAGTGCCCATGCCATGCTGGAAGCGCGTATCGGCGCGGTGCAGGACAAGCTGGCGTGGATGTGCGCGCTGGCGCTGCTCACCGTCGGCGCCGCTTTCTACCTGTTCGCGGGCTTCTGCCGTGGCGTGGGCGAAGACCTGCGCGGGATCGCCGCCTGGGTCGAGCGGATCGGCGCGGGCGACCTGCGCGCCGAACTGGTGGTGCGCGGGCGCGACGAATTCAGCGATATCCGGCGCCACCTGCAAGTCCTGCTGCGCTCCTGGCAGGACACCGTGCGCGAGACGCGCGCCGGCGCGGAGCAGGTGCTGGTGGCTGCGGGAGAGATCGCGCAAGGCAACCTGGACCTGTCTCAGCGCACCGAGCAGCAGGCGGCCTCGCTGCAGGAGACCGCGGCCAGCATGGAACAGCTGACCGCCATCGTGAAACAGAATGCCGGCCATGCCGGCGAGGCCAGCACGCTGGCGGCCGAGGCGGCCGGCGTCGCGGGCCGTGGCGGCGACGCGATCCGGCACCTGCTCGACACCATGCGGCACATCGCGGCCGACTCCCACCGCATCGAGGACATCACTGGCGTGATCGACGGCATCGCCTTCCAGACCAATATCCTGGCGCTCAATGCCGCCGTCGAGGCGGCCCGGGCGGGCGAGCACGGGCGCGGTTTCGCCGTGGTGGCGGCCGAGGTCCGCAACCTGGCACAACGCGCGGGTACCTCGGCCAAGGAGATCGCCGCGCTGATCGCGCAGTCGGCGCAGCGCGTGGCGCACGGCGCCGGACTGGTCGAGCAGGCCAGCCAGACCATCGGCGAGGCGATCACGGCGGTGTCCCGCGTCGACACCGTCATGACCGAGATCAGCCGTGCCTCGGCCGAGCAGAGCGGCGGCATCGCCCAGGTCAACCAGGCCGTGGTGCAGATGGACCAGGCGACGCAGCAGAATGCCTCGCTGGTCGAGCAGGCAGCCGCCGCCGCCGCGATGCTGAAGGAGCAGGCCGAGCGGATGGAGGCGCTGGTCGGCCGCTTCCACCTCGATCACGCACCGGTACCGGTTGCGTCACTGCTGCAGGCCTGACACCGGATGCCGGGAGCACGGCACGGGCGCCCGATTGGCGCTCAATGGGCCCGTGAGGCCTGTCCGGATGCGCCGAGGATGGTGCGGATGCGCGCCAGGTAGCGCTCGCCGACGGCGAGGTCGGCACGCCGCGCCTCGGCTCGCAAATCCACGCGTGCGGGTGGCCGGATCGACAGCGCGCGGCAGAGGCTGGACAGATATGGCTTGCGTTCGCCGCCGAGCCGCCTGGCAGCCTCGGCCAGCGCCGCGTCGCCGATGCGTCGGCGCAGCCAGGCCAGGACCTGGCGGTCATATTCGTTCTGCACCCGGACCAGATGTTCCATGATGGCCTCGCGCATGTATATCCATACAGTACCTGTAAATATATACAGTATCGAGGCGAAATCAAGCACGACAAGACGCGCTGCTGCCAGTTTCGGCAGGCAGCGTGAATGGCAATGACGGCAACAGGATGCCCGCGGAGCGAGGTCGATGCAGGCGATGTCCTGCGGCGATATAGGCTGCAGCTCTTCCGCGCGACGGAATCGCGCTGAGGCCGGCGCCGGTGGCGCCTAGGCCCGTTTGATCAGCCGGAGGAGGAAGAGCAGTACCACGGCGCCGATCACCGCCGTGATGATCGAGCCGATCATGCCGCCGCCGAACGAGATGCCCAGCAGGCCGGCCAACCAGCCGCCGACGATGGCGCCGACGATCCCGACGAGGATGTCGACCAGCAGTCCGAAGCCGCCGCCCTTGACCAGCACCCCCGCCAGCCATCCGGCGACCGCACCGATCACCAGCCAAGCAATCAGGCCATGTTGCATCGTTGTTCTCCTGGCTGTTGTCCATGTGGCACCGCATCAGACATCACTCTAGGTGAATTTGTGCGGGCCGGTGGCGGGATCTGGCGGGAATGAGGAGACCTCCCGGTCTTCGTCGTAGATTGGTGCCGCTGTTCACTCCGGCTGGCACGCCAAGGGATCTGGTGCAGAAACTGAACGCCGCGATCGCCGATGCCCTCCGGCAGCCCGATGTGATGGCGAAGATGAGGCTGCAGGGGCTGGAACCCTATGGCAATTCGCCGGAGGAGTTCGCCGCCTGGATCGAAGGGCAGGCGCGGCTGTGGGCGCGCGTGATCCGCGATTCGGGTGTGAAGCCCGAGTAAGGGAAGAAGAGCGGGGCCGGGTGCTCAAGCGGGATGCGCGAGGCACCGCGGCCTCGATCGTCATAGCCACAGGACGTGCTGGAGGATGCTGAGAGCCCATCGGCGGTCGTGGCAACGATGATGGATCTCTCGATCCGTGCCAATAGTTAGACAGAAGCATAATTATGTCTAAAGATTGTTTCGAAAAGTATTAAACAATACGTATTACGTAGTAATAAATGATCATTCTTGGTGCGAGGATGCCAGGGATCGAGGGATGCCATCGTCGCTGCCGCGCAGAAGGGGAAATCGCTGCCGTGTGTGGGTGGGGGCGTCGGAGCCGCCAAGGTTGGGGATGTCCACGTGCCGCCTGAGTGGAAGGTGGATCAACGCAACCACCCGGCCAGCCGTGCTTGCCGCGACGTTGCGAACGAACGGCGCGCTGCGCGAGATCGACCAGTGACCCGGTGCCCGCCAGGCGCCGGCGCGGTGGCGGGCAACCAGCGTGGCGAGCCGACGGCACGCCAGGGGCAGGCCGCAGCAGGTGGCCCGGCGCAATGGACCTGTCGTGGAGTGGCGGGTCTCCGGGTCTCGAGACGATGGTGTTTCATTGCACTACGCGAGCCCGCGAGCCTGGCGGCGCGGCCACTGTCCTTTGCCCCATTCGCGGCCCGCGGGCGGAAGATGCTGTTGCGCCCGCGGCTTGCGCTGGAAGCCTTCGTCAGTTCGATATGCCTGTCGACATTCGAGCAAGGGGCAACGCGCCAGCGGAAGTGGGCGGGGAATGAGCGAAGCCCACTGTTGATCTACATCATCCTCAAAACGTGGCGGGGGACTACTGTTGAAATCGGGGTTTGTTGAGTTAACTTCGAGCCGGATCGCTTACCTGACCAGTCTCCCTGGAGCACGCCATGACCGACCAACTTGCCGTTTGGCATGCCGATCATATCCATTTCTCCACGCTGCTCGATCTGCTGGAAGAGCAGGTGATCGCCTTTCACCGGGGAGCGCAGCCGAACTATGGTTTGATGGGCGAGATCATCTATTACATGCGGAACTTTGGCGATCGTGTCCACCATCCGCGCGAGGATGTCGCGTACGCCCTGCTCGTCGAGCGGGATCCCGGCATGCAGATCGTGGTCAGCCGGCTTCTGCAAGAGCATCGCGTGATTGCCACGGTGGGCGAGGAATTCCTGAGCCGTCTCAATGAAGCGGAGCGGGATATGATCACGTCGCGCGCGGCCCTGGAAGCGGCTGTGGCCATGTATCTCGTGTACTACCGCAATCATCTTTCCACCGAGGAAAGGCACGTCATGCCGCGCGCAGCGCAACTGCTGACCGAGCAGGACTGGGCGGAAGTCGCGGCTACCGTTCCAGGCAGCCCCGATCCTCTCTTTGGGGAGAGTGTGCAGGAGCGCTTCACGGCATTGCGCAAGCAGATCGAGCGTGATGCGAGAGCGCCCATTCAGGAAGTGCACTAGGGCCTTGATCGCGTGAAAAGAAGCCTGGCATCAATTGAAAGGCCCGATGAACGCCTCTGAATCATAGGAGCCGGGAGAATGATCCTGGCGGAGTGCATTGCTCCTTCAGGTCGACTCTTCAGATATTGAGGCGGTACTCGACCGGATTCAGCTTCCTGCTCTTTGAAACGTCACGCAGGAGCCGATGCCGCCGATGCCGATAGGCAATGATGTGCTGTCAGCCTTTCCTGGCGGATCTGTCGCTTCGGCGACGGGGTACGGCGGCAGCGAGCAGGCCGAACTCGGTGGCGTTCAGGCCGAAGGCTGCTTCAGGAGGGGCGATGACGCCGGACATCATCCAGACCATGAAGCGGACGGTGAAGGCCAGCGTGCAGACGACGAGAACGCGCCAGGCATGCCGGGCGTCCTGTCTCGGAGGGAAGTGGAAACCATGTCCTCGCAGTGCTTGTTGGCGTCGGATACATCCAGCCGGCGCCGTTCTCACCCGGATCGGTGTCCCGGCGTTCAAGTGTCAAAAGCGACGCTTTTCATTTTTCGGCTTGCAAGTCAGTCATCGAGGGACTAGTATTCGCTCCCTCGCTCGCAGCGCACCGCGTGACGGGGAGGGAATGGCAGGATTGGCGCGGCTCGAATGAGTGCGGCGTCCGAATAAAGAAATTCTAGAAATCGCTTGATTGATCTCGAAAAATTCTTTATAGTCTCGTTCCTTCGCTGCAGACATAACGCAGCGGCAACGCAAACCGGCAAAGCCGGATGTGGCCCGAGAGGGTGGTTCTTTAACAAACAAACACCGATAAGTGTGGGTGCTTGATAATGAATGCGGAAGACCCCGGTCTTCTAGCTTGCAAGTTATCAGTGCTCGCACAGTAAACATGTTTGGTTTCGTCTTCGGACGGAGCCAGTCAGTTTTCTGAGAGTGAGCGACCGCTCGAAAGAGCGAGGTTTGCGCAGGCAACTGCGCGGAACCACACAGAGATTGAACTGAAGAGTTTGATCCTGGCTCAGATTGAACGCTGGCGGCATGCCTTACACATGCAAGTCGAACGGCAGCGCGGACTTCGGTCTGGCGGCGAGTGGCGAACGGGTGAGTAATACATCGGAACGTGCCCTGTTGTGGGGGATAACTAGTCGAAAGATTAGCTAATACCGCATACGACCTGAGGGTGAAAGCGGGGGACCGCAAGGCCTCGCGCAATAGGAGCGGCCGATGTCTGATTAGCTAGTTGGTGAGGTAAAGGCTCACCAAGGCGACGATCAGTAGCTGGTCTGAGAGGACGATCAGCCACACTGGGACTGAGACACGGCCCAGACTCCTACGGGAGGCAGCAGTGGGGAATTTTGGACAATGGGGGCAACCCTGATCCAGCAATGCCGCGTGTGTGAAGAAGGCCTTCGGGTTGTAAAGCACTTTTGTCCGGAAAGAAATCCTTTGGGCTAATACCCCGGAGGGATGACGGTACCGGAAGAATAAGCACCGGCTAACTACGTGCCAGCAGCCGCGGTAATACGTAGGGTGCGAGCGTTAATCGGAATTACTGGGCGTAAAGCGTGCGCAGGCGGTTTTGTAAGACAGGCGTGAAATCCCCGGGCTCAACCTGGGAATGGCGCTTGTGACTGCAAGGCTAGAGTGCGTCAGAGGGGGGTAGAATTCCACGTGTAGCAGTGAAATGCGTAGAGATGTGGAGGAATACCGATGGCGAAGGCAGCCCCCTGGGACGTGACTGACGCTCATGCACGAAAGCGTGGGGAGCAAACAGGATTAGATACCCTGGTAGTCCACGCCCTAAACGATGTCAACTAGTTGTTGGGGATTCATTTCTTCAGTAACGAAGCTAACGCGTGAAGTTGACCGCCTGGGGAGTACGGTCGCAAGATTAAAACTCAAAGGAATTGACGGGGACCCGCACAAGCGGTGGATGATGTGGATTAATTCGATGCAACGCGAAAAACCTTACCTACCCTTGACATGCCACTAACGAAGCAGAGATGCATTAGGTGCCCGAAAGGGAAAGTGGACACAGGTGCTGCATGGCTGTCGTCAGCTCGTGTCGTGAGATGTTGGGTTAAGTCCCGCAACGAGCGCAACCCTTGTCTCTAGTTGCTACGAAAGGGCACTCTAGAGAGACTGCCGGTGACAAACCGGAGGAAGGTGGGGATGACGTCAAGTCCTCATGGCCCTTATGGGTAGGGCTTCACACGTCATACAATGGTGCGTACAGAGGGTTGCCAACCCGCGAGGGGGAGCTAATCCCAGAAAACGCATCGTAGTCCGGATCGTAGTCTGCAACTCGACTACGTGAAGCTGGAATCGCTAGTAATCGCGGATCAGCATGCCGCGGTGAATACGTTCCCGGGTCTTGTACACACCGCCCGTCACACCATGGGAGTGGGTTTTGCCAGAAGTAGTTAGCCTAACCGCAAGGAGGGCGATTACCACGGCAGGGTTCATGACTGGGGTGAAGTCGTAACAAGGTAGCCGTACCGGAAGGTGCGGCTGGATCACCTCCTTTCCAGAGCGTGCATTCCGAGTCGAGCACTCACACTTATCGGTTGTTTGTTGTTGCGGCCAGGACATGGCCAAATGCAAGTGCTTGATATCGAGCGCTTGCATTTGGCATTGCCAAGCGAAGAAATTCGGCTGTTCTTTAACAATATGGGATGTAGTAAAGGTGTCGTGAAGCCTTGATGAGAGGCTGAAGTAACCAACACGATACCGGGTTGTGATTGTATCAACCAAAGTATTTAAGTGATCGAAAGATGACTTGGAATACGGCACAAATGCGAGAACTCAACCTGTAATGAGCGTTTCAAGCGCGAGCTTGAGACACACTCGTTATAGGGTCAAGCGAACAAGTGCATGTGGTGGATGCCTTGGCGATCACAGGCGATGAAGGACGCGGTAGCCTGCGAAAAGCTTCGGGGAGCTGGCAAACGAGCTTTGATCCGGAGATGTCCGAATGGGGAAACCCGGCCCGTATGGGTCATCCCTTGCTGAATACATAGGCAAGGGAAGCGAACGCGGCGAACTGAAACATCTAAGTAGCTGCAGGAACAGAAATCAACCGAGATTCCCAGAGTAGTGGCGAACGAAATGGGAAGAGCCTTGTACTCTTTAGCAGCATTGTTAGCAGAACGGGATGGAAAGCCCGGCCATAGCAGGTGATAGCCCTGTATGCGAAAACAGCGTTGTGGAACTAGGTGTACGACAAGTAGGGCGGGACACGTGAAATCCTGTCTGAAGATGGGGGGACCATCCTCCAAGGCTAAATACTCGTGATCGACCGATAGTGAACCAGTACCGTGAGGGAAAGGCGAAAAGAACCCCGGGAGGGGAGTGAAATAGATCCTGAAACCGCATGCATACAAACAGTCGGAGCCTGGAAACGGGTGACGGCGTACCTTTTGTATAATGGGTCAGCGACTTACATTCAGTGGCAAGCTTAACCGATTAGGGCAGGCGTAGCGAAAGCGAGTCCGAACAGGGCGTTCAGTCGCTGGGTGTAGACCCGAAACCAGATGATCTATCCATGGCCAGGTTGAAGGTGCGGTAACACGTACTGGAGGACCGAACCCACTAGTGTTGAAAAACTAGGGGATGAGCTGTGGATAGGGGTGAAAGGCTAAACAAATCTGGAAATAGCTGGTTCTCTCCGAAAACTATTTAGGTAGTGCCTCGTGTCTCACCTTCGGGGGTAGAGCACTGTCATGGTTGGGGGGTCTATTGCTGATTACCCCGCCATAGCAAACTCCGAATACCGAAGAGTGCAATCACGGGAGACAGACATCGGGTGCTAACGTCCGGTGTCAAGAGGGAAACAACCCAGACCGCCAGCTAAGGTCCCAAAGATTGGCTAAGTGGGAAACGAAGTGGGAAGGCTAAAACAGTCAGGAGGTTGGCTTAGAAGCAGCCACCCTTTAAAGAAAGCGTAATAGCTCACTGATCGAGTCGTCCTGCGCGGAAGATGTAACGGGGCTAAGCCAGTCACCGAAGCTGCGGACGCACGCAAGTGCGTGGTAGGAGAGCGTTCTGTAAGCCTGTGAAGGTGTCTTGTAAAGGATGCTGGAGGTATCAGAAGTGCGAATGCTGACATGAGTAGCGATAAAGGGGGTGAAAGGCCCCCTCGCCGTAAGCCCAAGGTTTCCTACGCAACGTTCATCGGCGTAGGGTGAGTCGGCCCCTAAGGCGAGGCAGAGATGCGTAGCTGATGGGAAGCAGGTTAATATTCCTGCACCGTCGTATGATGCGATGGGGGGACGGATCGCGGAAGGTTGTCCGGGTGTTGGAAGTCCCGGTCCCTGCAGTGGAGAAGGCGCTTAGGCAAATCCGGGCGCAGGATTCAAGGCTGTGGGGCGAGCGACCATGCGTCGCGAAGCAATCGGAAGTGGTTCCAAGAAAAGCCTCTAAGCTTCAGTCATACGAGACCGTACCGCAAACCGACACAGGTGGGCGAGATGAGTATTCTAAGGCGCTTGAGAGAACTCGGGAGAAGGAACTCGGCAAATTGGTACCGTAACTTCGGGATAAGGTACGCCCTGGTAGCTTGACTGGCCTGCGCCAGAAGGGTGAAGGGGTTGCAATAAACTGGTGGCTGCGACTGTTTAATAAAAACACAGCACTCTGCAAACACGAAAGTGGACGTATAGGGTGTGACGCCTGCCCGGTGCCGGAAGATTAAATGATGGGGTGCAAGCTCTTGATTGAAGTCCCGGTAAACGGCGGCCGTAACTATAACGGTCCTAAGGTAGCGAAATTCCTTGTCGGGTAAGTTCCGACCTGCACGAATGGCGTAACGATGGCCACACTGTCTCCTCCCGAGACTCAGCGAAGTTGAAGTGTTTGTGATGATGCAATCTCCCCGCGGCTAGACGGAAAGACCCCATGAACCTTTACTGTAGCTTTGCATTGGACTTTGAACCGATCTGTGTAGGATAGGTGGGAGGCTTTGAAACCGGGACGCTAGTTCCGGTGGAGCCGTCCTTGAAATACCACCCTGGTTTGTTTGAGGTTCTAACCTTGGCCCGTGAATCCGGGTCGGGGACAGTGCATGGTAGGCAGTTTGACTGGGGCGGTCTCCTCCCAAAGTGTAACGGAGGAGTTCGAAGGTACGCTTGGTACGGTCGGACATCGTACCTAAAGTGCAATGGCAAAAGCGTGCTTAACTGCGAGACCGACAAGTCGAGCAGGTGCGAAAGCAGGACATAGTGATCCGGTGGTTCTGTATGGAAGGGCCATCGCTCAACGGATAAAAGGTACTCTGGGGATAACAGGCTGATACCGCCCAAGAGTTCATATCGACGGCGGTGTTTGGCACCTCGATGTCGGCTCATCTCATCCTGGGGCTGTAGCCGGTCCCAAGGGTATGGCTGTTCGCCATTTAAAGAGGTACGTGAGCTGGGTTTAAAACGTCGTGAGACAGTTTGGTCCCTATCTGCCGTGGGCGTTGGAATCTTGACGGGGGCTGCTCCTAGTACGAGAGGACCGGAGTGGACGTACCGCTGGTGTACCTGTTGTCTCGCCAGAGGCATCGCAGGGTAGCTATGTACGGAAGAGATAACCGCTGAAAGCATCTAAGCGGGAAACTCGCCTGAAGATGAGGATTCCCTGGAGGCTTGACCTCCTTGAAGGGTCGTTCGAGACCAGGACGTTGATAGGCTGGGTGTGGAAGCGCAGTAATGCGTTAAGCTAACCAGTACTAATTGCCCGTAAGGCTTGATCCTATAACCAGTGTGTTTCACTGGTTGACGTATCGCGTGTGCCCAGAACGGTGCCGATACCTCACAACCAAGACTACATCCCTATTCGCTGCGACGGCTCAACCCCGGCGCAGCAACCCCTTATGCCTGGTGACCATAGCGAGTCGGAACCACCCCTTCCCATCCCGAACAGGACCGTGAAACGACTTTGCGCCGATGATAGTGCGGACTACCCGTGTGAAAGTAGGTCATCGCCAGGCTCTCCCTCCCGCAAAACCCCTCGACAGCAAACGCTGCGAGGGGTTTTGTCTTTGCGGCGCGCCGGAATGCTCCATGCCGCCCATCCCAGTGCGCGGCGGCGCGCCTCGAACCGGCGAGGGCGGCTAAGATACGGGCTCCCGGTGCCCGGTCGGGCCCGTTTCCTACGTTCCGCAGTGCAGACTCATGTCCGATTCACACGCCCCCAGCATCCCCCACGCCCTGGAGAATCCCTATCTCGAGTCCCTGGCAGTCGCGATTGTCGACTGGCAGCCTGACCTCGTCCGCCTGTCCTTCACCCCGCAGGCGAGCCATCTCAACAATACCGGCGTGGTGCAGGGCGGCATCCTGGCCACGCTGCTCGATGCGGCCGCCGGCTATGCCGGCCTGTTCCCGGAGAACGGACAGCGGCGCGCGGCGACCACGATCTCGCTGAACGTCAACTACGTCGCCTCGGCCCGGCTCGAGCCCATGCAGGTGGTGGGCCGGCGCGTGGGCGGCGGGCGGCGGGTCTTCTTCTCCAATGCGGAACTGACGGACGGGCAGGGCACGCTGATCGCCACCGCCCAGGCTTCCTTCCGCCGCAAGGATCCGGTGACGGCCGCTTGATCCTGGCGCGTGTTCCGGTGCGGCCGCACCGGCGCATGTCATCGCTTCGTCCGCAATGGTGAAACAATCCGTCCGGATGGTATGATCGCGCGCTATGACCGAAGCCCACCGCAGAAAGAAGCAGCCGGACGTGCTGCGCCCGCAGTTGCTGCAGTCGGCCGCGCAACTGGCCCTGGAAGCCGGCCTGCGCGCCGTCACCCTGGATGCCGTCGCCTCCCGCGCCGGTGTCAGCAAGGGTGGCTTGCAGCACCATTTCCCCAGCAAGCAGGCCCTGTTGGACGCGCTCTTCGACGAGGCCGTCGACACCTTCAGCCAGGATGTGGCCACCGCCAGCGAGGCCGATGCCGAGCCCGCCGGCCGAGCCGCTCGCGCCTATATCCACGCCACCCTGCATGACGCGGCGCAGGCCGCCACGGCCAGCTATCTGCACTTGCTGCTGGCGCTGATGCTGACCGACGCCGACACCCGCGAGCGCTGGCTGCCGCGCATCGCCGAGATCACGCGCCCCGATCCCTTGCCGGACGCCCAGGCGGCGCAGCTGATGATCTGCCGGCTGGCGGCAGACGGGCTGTGGCTGTCGGACCTGCTCGGCAACCAGTCGATGCCGCCGTCGCTGCGCGCCGAAGTGCTGCGCCAGCTCGACGGGATGACGCGGGGAGGGCAGCAATGAGCGCGACCCTGGAACTGGCGCGTGAGCCGGTGCGCGGGCCGGCGAGCGCAGGCCATGGCGGCGAGGCGCGCGCCGAAGCCCGCCTGGACGCGGCCATCGACGCCGGGCGCGAAGCCCTGCTGGGCCATCAGCAAGACGACGGACACTGGTGTTTCGAACTGGAATCCGATGCCACCATCACGGCCGAGTACATCCTGATGATGCACTTCGCCGATGAAATCGACACCGACCTGCAGGCACGCATGGCGGTCTACCTGCGCGCCATCCAGCGCCGTGACCGCCACGGCGGCTGGGACCAGTACCACGATGGCGCGCTCGACATTTCGTGCAGCGTCAAGGCCTATTTCGCCTTGAAGGCGGCCGGCGATGCCGCCGACGCGCCGCACATGGTGCAGGCGCGCGAGGCGATCCTCGCCGCCGGCGGGGCGGCGCGCGCCAACGTCTTCACGCGCATCCTGCTGGCCACCTTCGAGCAGGTGCCCTGGCGCGCCACTCCCTTCGTGCCGGTCGAGCTGATCCTGTTCCCCCGCTGGATGCCCGTGCACCTCGACAAGATGGCCTACTGGGCGCGCTCGACCCTGGTGCCGCTGACGGTGCTGTGCTCCATGCGGGCCAAGGCCGCCAATCCGCACCGTGTCAGCATCCGCGAGCTGTTCGTCACGCCGCCGGAGGAGGAGCGCCGCTATTTTTCGACCCAGGGGCTGGTGCGCAAGGCTTTCCTGGTGGTCGACCGGCTGGCCCGCTGCATCGAGCCGATGATCCCCGCCGGGCTGCGGCGGCGCGCCATCGAGCGCGCGCAGGCCTGGTGCGTCGAGCGCATGAACGGCGAGGACGGCCTCGGCGGCATTTTCCCGCCCATGGTGTACTGGTACGAGATGATGGTGCTGCTCGGCATCCCGAAGTCGGACCCGCGGCGCGCCACCTGCCTGGCGGCCATCCGCAAGCTGGTGGTGCACCGCCCCGACGGCATGGCCTATTGCCAGCCTTGCCTGTCGCCGGTATGGGATACCGCGTGGAGCATCATGGCCCTGCAGCACGCCGGCGGCGGCGAGCGTACCCGCGATGCCATCCAGCGCGCCTACGACTGGCTGGCGCAACGGCAGGTGCAGGACCTGCGCGGCGACTGGGCCGACCACGTCCCGGCCACGGTGCAGCCGGGCGGCTGGGCCTTCCAGTACGCCAACCCGTACTACCCGGACATCGACGACAGCGCGGTGGTCGCCGCCATGCTGGCGGTGCACGGCCGGCGCCTGGGCCAGCCCGAGCGCTATGCGCAACAGGTGGAGCGCGCGGTGGAGTGGATGGTCGGCCTGCAGTCGCGCAACGGTGGCTTCGGCGCCTTCGACGCCAACTGCGACCGGGAGTACCTGAACCGCATTCCCTTCGCCGACCACGGTGCCCTGCTGGACCCCCCCACCGAGGACGTGTCCGGCCGCGTGCTGCTGGCCCTCGGCCTGAGCGGGGAGCGCGCCCGCCATGCCGACGCGGTGGCGCGCTGCGTCGACTACCTGCGCCGGACCCAGCGCGCCGACGGATCCTGGTGGGGCCGCTGGGGCACCAACTACCTGTATGGCACCTGGAGCGTACTGGCGGGCCTGGCCCTGGTTGGCGAGGACGTGCGCCAGCCCTATATCCGCAAGGCCGTGGACTGGCTGTTGCGCGTGCAGAACGCCGACGGCGGCTGGGGCGAGACCAACGACACCTACTTCGCCCCGCATCTGGCGGGGACCAACGGCGGCGAGAGCACGCCCAATTGCACGGCCTGGGCGCTGCTGGCCCTGTTCGCCGTGGGCGAGGCGCATGCGCCGGCCGCGCGGCGCGGCATCGATTACCTGCTCGGCTGCCAGCAGAAGGGCGGGCTGTGGTGGCACCCCTCGCACAACGCGCCGGGCTTCCCGCGCATCTACTACCTGAAGTACCACGGCTACACCGCCTACTTCCCGCTGTGGGCGCTGACGCGCTACCGGCAACTGGTGAAGCCTGTGCTGCCGCGCGCGGCGCACTGAGGCGCGCTGAGGCGACTTAGGGGGGGCGGTACGGACTTGTCAGGGCCTGTACCGTCGGCGCAACGGTGTGGCGCCGGCGCCGCGCCGAAGCGGCCGGCTGCGGCAGAATAGGCGGGTACCGGCAGGGCCCGCCACCAGGGTTCGCCGGCGTGTCGTCGCCATTCCCCACCCTGGAGCCGCCGCCCACCATGCCTGCCTGCCCCCGCATCGCCCCAGCCACTTCCCGCCGCGCGCCGGCCCTCGCCGCGCTCGCCATGCTTGCCGTGCTCGTGCCCGCGGCGCAGGCGCAGAACATCCCGCTGGCGCCGGTCTCGCCGGCCGTGGAGAAGACCTACACCACCCTGAGCGCGGCGCCGCTGCTCAAGCAGGTGCTGGCGGACGTCAAGGCGGACGACGCGCGCACGTTGCGCGAATTGACCACCCTGACCGAGATCCCGGCGCCGCCGTTCAAGGAGCACGCGCGTGCCGAGTATTTCCTGTCGCGCCTGAAGGCACTCGGGCTGGCCGATGCCCGCATCGACGCCGAAGGCAATGTGATCGGGGTGCGCAAGGGCGTCGGCAACGGCCCCAGGCTGCTGATCTCGGCCCATCTCGACACGGTCTTTCCCGCCGGCACGGACGTCACCGTCAAGCCGCGCGACGGCAGGCTCTATGCGCCCGGCGTCTCGGATGACACGCGCGGCCTGGCCGTGCTGCTGTCCTGGCTCAAGGTGCTCAACGACAACCATGTCCGCACCGTGGGAGATCTGGTCTTCGTCGGCAACGTCGGCGAAGAAGAGCTGGGCAACCTGCGCGGCATGAAAGCGGTCTTCCGCGACTACCGCGACCTGGATGGCATGGTCGGTCTCGAGCCGGGCGAGGGCGGCCGCGTGCTGACGCTGGGCACCGGCAGCCACCGCTACGAGGTCACCTTCCGCGGCCCGGGCGGGCACAGCTTCGGTGCCTTCGGCCTGCCCAGCGCCATCCACGCGATGGGCCGCGCCATCGCCCGCATCGATGACGTGCGGCCGCCCGAGGATCCCAAGACCACCTTCACGGTCGGCACGGTCGGCGGCGGCACCTCGGTCAACGCCATCGCCGGCGACGCCCAGATGCGCATCGATATCCGCTCGAACGGCATGAACGCGCTGCTCGAGACCGAGAAGCAGATCATGGCCGCCATCGCGGCCGGCGTGGCCGACGAGAACCAGCGCTGGCAACCCGGCAAGGCCTCGGACCGGATCACCGTCCAGACGCGCCTGATCGGCGACCGCCCGGCCGGGCACACGCCCGCGGACGCCGTCATCGTGCAGGCGGCGGTGCGTGCCATCCAGGGCAGCGGAAAGTTCGAGCCGACGCTGCGCGGCGGCAGCACCGATGCCAACGTGCCGATGTCGCTCGGCATCCCTGCCATCATCCTCGGCAGCGGCGGCAAGAGCGGTGGCGCGCATTCGCGCGACGAGTGGTTCGACCCGGCCCGGGCCTGGGAAGGCGCGCAGGTCGCCCTGACCACCGTGTTGTCCCTGGTCGGCGTGGAAGGGGTGAGCGAACCGCTGCTGGCCCGTCGGGCGGCGCGCTGAACGTTTGGGGCGATGCCTGCGGGCACGCCCCTCCGCTGCAGCATCGCTGCATTGTCTTGCTCTTGCGCCTGGCCGGTTGAAGCGGTGCAAATGACAACAAAGGAAAATTCAATACGGGGGGCGGTGGCGCCGTAGCAGAATGGCGCACGGATGTGCCAGGCAGCCCTTGGGGGCCGCCGGCGCTTCCGCACGGCCGGGCCTGGTGCGGCCGGCTGCCCGCCAATCCGCCAGGGCTGGCATCAGGGTGGATGGCGCCATCACGGAAAAGCCAAGAGGAGATCGACATGATCCTGCGACAACTGCCCATTGCCGGCCTGGTACTGGCCGCGGCATTGGCCTGTGCCAATGCGGGCGCGCAACAGCCGGCCGCACCCGCGGCGCCCGCGCCTGGTGCCGGCGCTCCACCGCCGCCCCAGCAACCGATGACGGCAAAGGAAGCCAAGGCAAAGTTCGCCGAACGTTTCAAGGCGGCCGATGCCAATCACGACGGCAAGCTGACGCGGGAAGAGGCCCAGGCCGGCATGCCGGATGTCTACGAGCATTTCGACCAGATCGACCGCAAGAAGCGTGGCTACGTCACCCGGCGCCAGATCGGCCAGTGGTGGGCGCTGCAAACCAAGGAGCAGGCCAAGCGGAAGGATCCTGGCAGCCTGAACTGAGGCTGTCGCCGGGGAGGGCGCGCCCGCGCGGAGCGCGGCGCCTTCCCGCGCCGGCGGCGCCCGTTGATGCCGCCAGAGGGGCTGCATCGCCTTTGAGCTTGCGTGATATCGCCGAGAACCTGCGGCATGAGCAGCGCAAGGTGATCCGATGCAACCTCTTGGATGCGAATAAGGCCATCCTCTACAAGGTCCAGTGGAGGGGCCCGTCGCCACCGAACATCAACCGCTGCGCGAAGTCGTTGAACAGCTCGCTCTTATTTGTCGCGGCATGAATCGTGTGGGAGCGCTATCTGCCTGCAACAGCGGTCGATTCATCGGGCTGCCAGCCACCGCCTAGCGCCTTGAATGCCGCGACGGCGGCCCGCGCCGATTCCGTTTGGGCCTGAGCTTGCGCGTCGGACGCGCGCAACAGGCTGTCATCCGCTTGCAGGACTTCGATCAAGCTGACGACGCCTTTCTGGTAGGCGGCGAACGAAGCGTTTCGCGCGCGGCCGAACGAATCCACGCCTTGCGCGAGCGTGACCGCCTGCTCCTCGCGCTTGACCAAAGCCGAGAAGGCGTCCTCCACGTCTTCCGTGGCGCGTAGCACGGCGAGCCGGTACGCGGCGAGCATTTCCGCTTCTTGTCCTTTGGCCTGAGCGATTTGTGCGTCGATACGGCCGAAGTCGAACAGGCGCCAGCGCAGGCCGAGGGCGCCGACGAATTGACTGGCCCCGCCGCCGAACAGACTGCCGGCGCCCACCGATGTGGCGCTGCCCAGCAGGCCACTGAACGAGAATTTCGGGTAGTACTCCGCAATGGCGACACCGATGCGCGCGTTGGAAGCCGCCAGGCGTCGCTCGGCAACGATGAGGTCAGGGCGTCGCCTCAGCAATTCGCCGGGCGATGCGCCGATCGCAATGCGAGGAGCAGCCGGGATGTCGCCGCCTTGTGCAAGCTCCTCCCGGTGGGTGCCCGGCAGCGAGCCGAGCATCACATCCAGCGCGTTCATCGCTGCATCGAGCCCGACCTCGATCGGTGGGATGGAAGCGCGAACCTGAGCGAGCGCGCCTTCGGCCTGCCGGACTTGAAGCTCGGCCGCGAGTCCCTTGCCATACAGCCGGTTGATGGTGGAGAGCAACTCCTCTTGCGTCTGCACCTGGTGGCGGGCCACCTTCAAGCGCGTCTGTAAGCCGCGGATGGTGATGTAGATATCGGCGGTCTGTGCGGCCACGGCCAGCCGTGTGGCAACTGCACCCGCCTGTGAGGCCTGGTAGTCGGCAAGCGCCGCCTCGCGGCCACGACGCAGGCCGCCGAATACATCCAACTCCCAGCTTGCATTGAGATCGGCCTCAAAAGCATTGCCGTAACGGTCGAAGCCCGGCCGAGCATTCAAGACGCGCCCCAAAGGGGTTTCAACGGACTGGTGCGCGCGCGCGGCCTGGCCTGCGACATTGCCGGAGGGCAGCAATGCGGCATTGGCAGCGCCAAGGCCCGCTCGGGCTTGCGTGACGCGGGCGAAGGCCTGTGCAAGGTCCAGGTTCTGCTCCAGTGCGAGTTGTACGAACCGCGTGAGCAGTGGGTCACTGAAGCCGGCCCACCATGCGGGCAGGTCGGCTGCGGTGTTGGCCACCCGCTGCTCGACCGCCGCCTGGCCCTGGAATCGCTCGGGAAGCGGCATATCGGGTTTCACATAGTCCGGGCCGACGGCGCACCCGGATGCCAGGCTAGCAACGCAGAGGGCGGCAAGGGAAAGCTTTGGCGACATGAGGGCGTCTTCCATCGAAATTTCTGTGACTATAGTACAAATTGGTCACTCGTTGTCCAATAATCGCGACTCGCGTAAGCTGGAGCCCATGAAGACCACCCCTTACCCCGTTTCCGCCCGCGGCCCGGCGGACCACGACGTGCGAGACCAGATCGTCGCGGCCGCCACCGAGCACTTCCGCCGCTACGGCTACGAGAAGACCGCCGTGTCCGATCTGGCCAAGGCCATCGGTTTTTCGAAGGCGTACATCTATAAGTTCTTCGAGTCCAAGCAGGCCATTGGCGAGATGATCTGCGCCAACTGCCTGCGCGAGATCGAGGCCGACGTGAAGGCCGCCATGGCGGAGGCCGACTCTCCGCCAGAGAGGCTGCGGCGTCTGTTCAAAGCCATGACCGAGGCCAGCCTTCGGCTGTTTTCCCACGACCGCAAGCTGTACGAGATCGCAGCCTCGGCAGCAACCGAGCGCTGGCAGGCCGTGCTCGCCTATGAAGAGCGCATCCAGACGTTGCTGCGCGATGTGCTGCAGGAGGGCCGGGAGAGCGGAGACTTCGAGCGCAAGACGCCGTTGGACGAGGCGACCAAGGCGATCTACCTGGTCATGCGCCCGTACATGAATCCTTTGTTCTTGCAGCACAGCTTTGATTACACGGAAAGCGCGCCCGGACTGCTTTCCAGCCTCGTGCTTCGAAGTCTTTCCCCTTGAGGCGTTTTCTTTCTAAGTGACCATTGACTAAAACAGTCACTAGAACCAAAATGAAAGCCACGATCATCTCGTCGATGGGGCTTTCATGCTGTCGCGTCGCTTCGTTACCTCTACCGCTGTTCTTGCCGTTGTTCTTGCCGTTGTTCTTGCGATACCGCTCGCACTGAGCGCTTGCGGCGCAAAGGCCCCTGCAGACCCGCGCACCGAGGCACCGCTGGTGCGTGCCACGGTCGTCCAGGCAGCGGGATCCGTCTCGCGTTCATTCACGGGAGTCGTCGCTGCCCGGGTGCAGAGCGACCTCGGCTTCCGTGTTTCTGGCAAGGTGCTGGAACGCCTTGTCGATGCGGGACAAACCGTTAAGCGCGGGCAGCCGCTCATGCGTATCGATCCGGTCGATCTGAAGCTCGCCGCGCATGCGCAGCAAGAAGCCGTGAGCGCTGCACGAGCGCGTGCGCAACAGACGGCGGAGGACGAGGCCCGTTACCGCGACCTGCGCGGAACGGGTGCAATCTCCGCCTCCGCCTATGACCAGGCAAAGGCTGCGGCGGACGCGGCCAAAGCCCAGTTGAGCGCGGCGCAAGCGCAGGCCGATGTGGCGCGTAACGCCAGCCGCTACGCAGAGCTGGTCGCGGATGGCGACGGCGTCGTGGTGGAAACGCTGGCCGAGCCCGGCCAGGTCGTGAACGCGGGGCAGACTGTTGTGCGCCTGGCCCACGCGGGCCGTCGCGAGGCGGTCATTCAGTTGCCGGAAACATTGCGGCCGGCGATCGGCTCTGTCGCACAAGCCGCAATATTCGGAAAAGACGGCACCAGCGTGCCGGCGCAACTGCGGCAGTTGTCGGACGCTGCAGATCGGCTTACCCGCACCTTCGAAGCGCGCTATGTGCTGAGCGGGGAACTGGCCAATGCGCCGCTGGGCGCCACGGTGACGATCCAGGTTGCCGATGCACTCACCACCGCCCAAGGCAATCTGCAGGTGCCGTTGGGTGCGCTGTTCGATGCAGGCAAGGGTTCGGGCGTGTGGGTGATCCAGGGAGATCCCGCCAAGGTGACGTGGCGATCCGTCACCATCGTCCGCCTGGGTGATGAAGGTGCCCGGGTGGCAGGCCAGGTCAAGCAGGGGGACCGGATCGTCGCGCTTGGTGCGCAGCTGCTGCGTGAGGGCCAGCAAGTCCGCCTGGCGGGCCAGGACGCCGGCACTGCCATCGCGGGGGTGCGCCCGTGAACCAAGGCCGCTTCAGCCGCTTCAACCTCTCCGCGCTGGCGGTGCGCGAGCGCGCCGTCACATTATTCCTTATCTGCCTGATCTCTCTGGCGGGGCTCATTTCCTTCTTCAAGCTGGGGCGCGCGGAGGACCCGGCGTTCACGGTCAAGGTGATGACGATCATCACCGCGTGGCCGGGCGCTACCGCGCAGGAGATGCAGGACCAGGTGGCCGAGAAGCTTGAAAAGCGCATGCAGGAGTTGCGCTGGTACGACCGTACGGAAACGTACACGCGGCCGGGCCTGGCGTTCACCACGCTGACCCTGCTCGACAGCACGCCGCCGTCGGAGGTCCAGGAGGAGTTCTATCAAGCGCGCAAGAAAGTCAGCGACGAGGTGGCCAACCTGCCGCCCGGCGTGATCGGGCCGATGGTCAACGACGAATATGCGGACGTGACGTTTGCGCTGTTTGCGCTGAAGGCGCAGGGTGAGCCGCAACGCGCTCTTGTCCGCGACGCGGAGACGCTGCGCCAGCGCTTGCTGCATGTGCCCGGCGTGAAGAAGGTCAACATCATCGGCGAGCAGTCGGAGCGCATCTACGTCGAGTTTTCGCATGACCGGCTGGCGACGCTGGGCGTGAGTCCGCAAGAGGTGTTTGCCGCGCTCAACAGCCAGAATGCCCTCACGGCAGCCGGTTCGGTCGAGACGAAAGGGCCGCAGGTATTCGTTCGCCTGGATGGCGCGTTCGACGAACTGCAGAAGATCCGCGATACGCCGGTTGTATCGCAAGGCCGCACGTTGAAGCTGTCGGACATCGCCACAGTCAAGCGCGGTTATGAAGATCCGGCCACGTTCATGGTGCGCAATGGCGGTCAACCGGCCTTGCTGCTGGGCATCGTCATGCGCGAAGGCTGGAACGGGCTGGACCTGGGCAAGACGCTTGACAAGGAGGTCGGCGCCATCAACGCAGGTATGCCGCTCGGCATGAGCCTGACCAAGGTGACGGACCAGGCGGTCAACATCAGTGCTGCGGTCGATGAGTTCATGCTCAAGTTCTTCGCCGCGCTACTGGTGGTGATGCTGGTGAGCTTCGTCAGCATGGGCTGGCGTGCAGGCCTGGTGGTGGCCGCGGCTGTGCCGCTGACACTGGCGGTCGTCTTCGTGGTGATGGCCGCCACCGGCAGGAACTTCGACCGCATCACGCTCGGATCCCTGATCCTGGCGCTGGGCCTGCTGGTCGATGACGCCATCATCGCCATTGAAATGATGGTGGTGAAGATGGAAGAGGGCTACAGCCGTGTCGCCGCTTCGGCCTATGCGTGGAGCCATACTGCGGCGCCCATGCTATCGGGCACGCTGGTGACCGCCGTCGGCTTCATGCCCAATGGCTTTGCGCGATCCACCGCCGGTGAATACACCAGCAACATGTTCTGGATCGTCGGCATTGCGTTGATCGCATCCTGGGTGGTCGCGGTGGTGTTCACGCCTTACCTGGGAGTGAAGATGCTGCCCGAATTCAGGACGGTCGAAGGCGGCCATGATGCGATTTACGACACGCCCCGCTACAACCGCTTCCGTCGATTGCTCGGACGCGTGATTGCACGCAAATGGTTGGTCGCGGGTTCGGTGGTGGGCCTGTTCGCCTTGGCCATCGCGGGCATGGCGGTGGTCAAGAAACAGTTTTTCCCGATTTCGGATCGACCTGAAGTCCTGGTCGAGGTGCAGATGCCGTACGGCACGTCGATCCACCAGACCAGCATGGCCGCCGCAAAGCTGGAAGCCTGGCTCGCCAAACAGAAGGAAGCCAAGATCGTGACGGCTTATGTTGGCCAGGGTGCGCCCCGTTTCTATCTCGCGATGGGGCCGGAATTGCCCGATCCGTCGTTCGCCAAGATCGTGATCCGCACGAACAGCCAGGAAGAGCGCGACGCATTGAAGCAGCGCCTGCGCCAGGCCGTTGCCGATGGTCTTACCCCCGAGGCGCGCGTGCGTGTCACGCAACTGGTGTTTGGCCCGTATTCGCCGTTCCCGGTCGCTTACCGCGTGACCGGCCCGGACGTAGAGACCTTGCGCCGCATCGCGGCGGATGTCCGGCAGGTGATGGACGCCAGCCCGATGATGCGCACGGTCAACACTGACTGGGGGATGCGCGTCCCCACGCTGCACTTCACCTTGCAGCAGGACCGCCTACAGGCCGTTGGGCTGACCTCCAGCGCCGTTGCACAACAATTGCAGTTTCTGCTCAACGGCATCCCGGTGACGGCGGTGCGCGAGGACATCCGCACCGTCCAGGTGATCGCGCGCGCGGCCGGAGACGTCCGACTGGATCCGGCCAGGATTGGCGACCTGACGCTGGCTGGTGCCAACGGGCAGCGCATTCCACTCTCGCAGGCGGGCAAGATCGAGGTGCGCATGGAAGAGCCGATCGTCCGCCGGCGCGACCGCATGCCGACGATCACAGTCCGCGGCGACATTGCAGAGGACCTGCAGCCGCCCGATGTGTCGGCGGCCATCAGCAAGCAGCTTCAGCCGATCATCGAGAAACTGCCCAGCGGCTACCGCATCGAACAGGCGGGCTCTATCGAAGAATCGGGGAAGGCGACAAAGGCCATGCTGCCGCTTTTCCCGATCATGCTGGCCGTCACGTTGCTGATCCTCATCTTCCAGGTGCGTTCCATTCCGGCGATGGTGATGGTGTTCCTGACCAGCCCCCTCGGCTTGATTGGCGTGGTGCCAATGCTCATTCTGTTCGGGCAACCGTTCGGCATTAACGCCCTGGTGGGTTTGATTGCGTTGTCGGGCATCTTGATGCGCAACACGTTGATCCTGATCGGGCAGATCCAGCACAACAAAGACGAAGGGTTGGACCCGTTCAGGGCAGTGGTGGAAGCCACAGTCCAGCGTGCGCGGCCGGTGATACTGACGGCGTTGGCCGCCATCCTGGCCTTCATTCCGCTGACGCATTCGGTGTTCTGGGGGGCGCTGGCTTACACGCTCATCGGCGGGACGTTTGCCGGAACGATCCTGACCCTGGGATTCCTGCCGGCGATGTACGCCATCTGGTTCAGGATCCGGCCCACGAGCACAGCCGATGCTCGGCACGAGCGGCAACAGGCGGCAGGGCTCGCGAGACAACCGGCAGCTGAGTCATCTTGAGTTGCGAGGCCATGTTTTCGTCACATGGCCTTACTGAGCGATATTGCAGCCTGCACAACTGGTCATTGTTTTGCTCGAATGAGACGTCGAGGCAGGGCAAGGCGAAGGGGGGGTGTCTTTCTATTGCTTTTCTATTGCTTTTCTATTGCCAAAGCGATGTAAGCGCGTTTCGCAATTCGCAAAATCGGAACTGGTAGCCGTCCTGCAACAGGAGTGTCGGGATGACCTCCGTGCTGCCTAGCAACAAGGCCGACTGTTCGCCAAGCGCCAGGTGGAACAACGCGGCGGGCAAGCGTAGGAGGACCGGCCGTCGCAGCACGCATGCTGCCGTCCGCACGAACTCGGCCTGGCTGCAGGCGCTGGGTGCGGTCAGGTTATAGACCGACGCCTCGCCGCCCCGGCCACCATGGCGGCACGCGATCCACTCGAGCGCACCGAGCACATCGGCGATGTGCACCCAACTCTGCATCTGCGTCCCGTTCCCGATCACCGCCCCCAGTCCCACCTGCAAGGCCCGACGCATGGCCGGCAATGCGCCGCCGTGGCCCAGAACAATGCCAAGTCTCACGCAGACCGTGTCGACGCCCAGCGCGCAGGCCGCACGCGCTGCCACTTCCCACTGCTGGCACAGCCGGGCAGCGTAGTCGCTGCCCGGCGCGCTGGTCTCGTCGAGACGACCCGGCGCGGCGGCGCCATAGTAGCCGATTGCCGAAGCACTCACCATCAGCCGAGGGCGCTGCTGTCGTGTCGCCAGCCAGGCCACCAGTTGCTGTGTCAGGCCGATGCGGCTGTCTTCCAGCACGCGCTTGCGGCCCGCCGTCCAGCGCGGGCCCAGGATGGGGGCTCCGGCCAGGTTGATCACCACGTCGAAGACAGCGTCCGCCGGCAGCGCCTGCAGGCTGGCCGTAAGACGCGCGCCCGCAGGCAATCGCCGCGCCGCGCCGGCGGGTTGACGCGACAACACGGTGACGGCGTGGCCTCCCATCAGCAGGCGGGATACCAGTGCGCGCCCGATAAAGCCGCTGCCGCCGGTGACGAGGAAGCGCTGCGCAGCGGTTCCCGCATCGCATGCGGCCCGCGCACCTGGGGCAATCGAATAAGCGGTCATAGTCTGATCAAGTCGTGGTTACCCAGGAGAGTCGGCTTGCACAACACGCGATAAGCGTCCGCGTCAGACGCCGCGGGGGCGACCCGGCGCGGCCCCTCCGTGCGGACGTGGTCGGTCTCATGGCCCGGCCGACCCAGCTGAAGCATCGGGCGCACGCCGGCGCTCATGCGCCACGACGAGCGTCGTTCTTGCGAGGTGCGGCGCATGAAGGCGTCCACGTCATCGAGCACTGGTGCCAAGGCGCGCAATGGTGCTGCAAGCGCTCCGACCATCAAAGCGTGGACCAGCGCATCGTGCTTCTCCTCGGGCGATCTGCTTTGGGTGGGTGAAAACTATCTGGTAAATATTGCTACTGTGTAGTAACTTTACTTCCGAGATAGTATTCAGGCAACCGGTCATTGGGGCTCAAGTGCCACGACCACGCGCTTTGCAGGTCGATCACGATGGCAGAAGTGCACAGAAATCCATGCGAGTCGCAAGCGAGTAACCGAAATCGTCACCTTCCTGTAGCTATGACACTGGCCACCCCGCTTCCCTTGGATCTCCGTCAAGTGCCCTCGGCTGGACGGTTGCTGCTGAACCTACTGCGACGCATCGTCGCTGGCAGCCTTGTGCTGGTGACCCCTCATGGCGAGAGTATTCGTCTCGGTGAGCCTGGGGCCTTGCCAAGTGCCGAACTGCATATCCACGACTGGCGTGCCTGCGCGCGTATTCTCGCCAGTGGCGATGTGGGGTTCGCCGAGGCGCTGCGGGAGCGTTGGGTCGACTGCCACGACCTGACCAGCCTGCTGCGGCTGGCCCTGGTCAACCGTGCCGCCCTGGATCCGGCCATCTTCGGCAGCGGGCTGGCGCGACTGTGGCTGCGCCTGCGTCACCTGCTGCGACGCAACAGCCGGGCCGGCAGCCGGCGCAATATCCAGGCCCACTACGATCTCGGCAACGCTTTTTACCGGCTCTGGCTGGACGCGGGGATGACCTATTCCAGCGCGCTGTTCGACGGTGACTTCAGCCTGTCCCTCGATCTCGCCCAGCAAGCCAAGTACCGCCGCATCTGGGAGCGGGTGGGCGGGCGCGCCGGCATGCATGTGCTGGAGATCGGTTGCGGCTGGGGGGGCTTCATGGAATTGGCCGCCAATGAAGGTGCCTCGGTGCTCGGCATCACGCTCTCCGGGCAGCAGCACGACTTCGCGCGCGAGCGCCTGGCGGCATGGGCCGGGGCCGAGGTGGCGCTGCGCGACTATCGCGAGGTGTCGGGCGAGTACGATGCCATCGTCTCGATCGAAATGTTCGAAGCAGTCGGCGAGGCCTATTGGCCGGCCTATTTCGGCACGCTGCAGCGCTGCCTGCGCCTCGGCGGGCGCGCAATGGTGCAGTCGATCACCATCGATGAGGCGCAGTTCGAGCGCTACCGCGCCGGTTCTGACTTCATCCAGCAGTTCATCTTCCCGGGCGGTATGCTGCCGAGCCGCGAACGATTCGCCACCGCCGCGCAGCGGCATGGGCTGCGCGTCGTCGAGCGCCACGATTTCGGGCGCGACTACGCCGAGACGCTGCGCCGCTGGCGCGCCAGGTTCGAGGCTGCGCAGGAACAGGTGCTGGCGCAGGGCTTCGACGAGGCCTTCCTGCGTATCTGGCGTCTCTACCTGTGCTACTGCGAAGCCGGCTTCGACGAGGGTCGCATCGGGGTGTCGCAATTCCTGCTGGAGCGCAGCTGACCATGGCGCCGGCAGACTTGCTAATGCTGGCAGCCGAAGGGCTTGCCTTGGTGTTCCTCGGGGCTTGGCTGTGGCAATTGCGCACCGGCAATGCCGGCATGGTCGATCCGCTCTGGGCCCTGTCGCTGGGGGCGCTCGCGCCGCTGTATGCGGCGTTGGCCGGCGGCGCGCCACTATCCCGGTTGCTGGTTGCCATTGGTGGTGGTTTGTGGGGCTTAAGGCTCGGCTTGCACTTGTGGCGGCGCAATGCCGGCAAACCGGAGGACGCGCGCTACCGCAAGCTGCGCGAGGACTGGGGAGACAGCGTTCAGCCGAAGTTGCTGGGGCTGTTTCTTCTTCAAGGCATCATCTCCCTGGCCTTATCTGTTGCGTTCCTTTTTCCGTGCTTGCGCGACCATTCGCCCGGGGCAGCGACCGTGCTGGCGTTTATCGTTTTATGGCTGATTGCCGTCATCGGGGAGAGCGTGGCCGATAGCCAGTTGCGGCGCTTCGCGTCGCAGCCGGAGAACCGTGGAGAAGTCTGCCGCGTCGGCCTCTGGCAATGGTCGCGCCACCCTAATTACTTCTTCGAGTGCCTGCACTGGGTGGCCTATGTGCCGCTCGCGCTGGGCACGCCGTGGGGGTGGCTGACAGCGCTGGCCCCTGTGCTGATGGGCGCGCTGCTCTGGTACGTGTCCGGCATTCCGCTGCTGGAAGCACACCTGCTGGCAACCCGCTCGGGCTATGCCGACTACATGCGCACCACCAGCGCCCTGGTTCCCTGGCCACCGCGCCACCCAACGCAAGAGAGGAAAGCATGAGCATCCTGACCCCGACTTTGTCCCCCCGTGTCGCACCGGAACCTGGAGAGCACTGGCTGCTCAAGGCCTCCGAGCGGGGCTGGTTACCGGATTGGCTGATCCGTTTTGGAATGCGCCAACTGATGCGGCAGCGCTTGATCGAAGAGGGGCAGGACGACGGCGAATTCCGCTCGGATCGTACGCGTCGACTGCTCGACGAGCTGCGCCAGGGTCCGATCGCGATTGCCACCGAGATGGCCAACCAGCAGCACTACGAGTTGCCGCCGGCCTTCTTTGCCGCGCATCTGGGGCCAAACCTGAAGTATTCCTGCTGTCTCTACCCGTCTGGAGCCGAGTCCTTGCAGGTCGCAGAGGAGGCGATGTTCCAATGCTATGCGGAGCGCGCCAAGCTGGCAGATCGACAGACCATCCTTGACCTGGGCTGCGGCTGGGGTTCGCTGTCGCTGTGGATGGCCAAGCGCTATCCGCGTGCGACCATTGTCGCGCTGTCGAACTCGCACGGCCAGCGGCAATGGATCGAAGCGCGCGCGGCCGAACTGGGCTTGGGCAACCTGACCGTGCATACCGGCGACATCGTGGAATTTGATTTCCCTGACATGCCGTCGGGCGGGCGTTTCGACCGGGTGGTCTCGATCGAAATGTTCGAGCACATGAAGAGCTACGGCAGCCTGCTGGCCAAGGTGGCGCGCTGGATGAAGGCGGATGCGATGTTGTTCGTGCACATGTTCGCCCACCGCACGCTGGCTTATCACTTCGAGGTACGCGACGCGACGGACTGGATGAGCCGCCATTTCTTCACCGGCGGTACCATGCCGTCGGAAGCGCTCCTGCTGCATTTTCAGGACGACCTGCGTGTGGAGCGCCAATGGTGGCTGAGCGGCGAGCATTACGCACGCACCGCCGGGCACTGGCTGGCCGGCCTTGACGCGGCGCGCGGCCAACTGATGCCAATCCTGGCGCAGGCCTACGGCGAGGCCGGGGCACCGCTCTGGTTTCAGCGCTGGCGCATGTTCTACATGGCCGTGGCCGAGTTGTTCGGCTATGGCGGCGGCAACGAGTGGGGGGTGGTCCACTATCGCTTCGTCAAGCGCTGAGGCGGGTGCACTGATCTTCCGGTGTGCCGGTGCCGTCGCAGCGGGCAGCCGCATGGACCAGCAGCGGCAGGGCCAGGGCCCAGCCAGCGGCCAGCACCGCCAGCGCGTGCACGGGATCGGGAAACGTGGCGGCGCCCAGCGCGACGCCGGCACGGAACGACAGCGGCCCGGCCACGGCGCCGAGCAGGGCCGCCAGCCATGGCCGGCCAAGCAGCCAGGAAAAGAGGACATTCAATTGCAACGCGAGCAATATCCACAAGCCGACCAGCCAGAGCGGCGCGCCGCCCGGCAGCGTGATGACGTGTGCGTATTGGACGAGCCCCAGACGGACGAGAGTCGTTTCCCAGAATGCGCCGCCCAGCGCTACGCCGGCGAGCAGGCACGCCTCGCGGCCCGGCCGAGGCACCTGCCACAGGTGGAGTGCCAGAACCGTGAGCGTGAAGGCCGGGCCCAGCCACGCCGCACCGTGCGCGGCGCCGAGCACCGCGGCGAACCAGCCGGCCTCGCCGAGCAGGGCGTAAGCAAGCCGGCGAGAGGTGGTGTGACGCATGCTGATTCCCGGTCAGCCCGCTGGAGACGGGCAATCCGACTTGGCGCCGTGGCGATGACGCTGGCGCTCGTCGCCGCCTGCGGTGCATCCCCACCCAACCAGAACCCGCGTGCGGAACTGCCGCTGAAGACGGTGCCGGTCGACCTGCCACGCTATATGGGCAAGTGGTATGTCATCGCCAACATCCCTTACTTCGGCGAGCGCGGCAATGTGGCCAGCTATGCCGAGTGGGTGCTGCGCGATGACGGCCGTATCGATGACCACTATGTCTACCGGCCCGGCAGCTTCGATGCGCCGGCCAAACGCATGACCTTTCTCGATACGCCAGTGCCCGGCTCGGGCGGTGGCGAATGGCGCGTGCGGCTGTTCTGGCCGGTGACCGTGCAGCAGCTCACCCTCTACGTGGATCCAGACTACCAGGTCACGCTGCTCGGCTATCCAGGCAAGAGCCTGGGCTGGGTGTTTGCGCGCCGGCCGGACATGGACGACGGTACGTATCAGGCGCTGCTGCGGCGGCTTGACGAGATGGGCTACGATATCTCGCGCTTCCGTCGCGTTCCGCAATTCCCGTCGCAGCTGGGCCAGCCGGGCTTCCAGTCGCCGGGCGACAAGGAGTGAGTGCGCAATGGCGTCGCGTCGGGTCGCGCAACGCCACTGACAAAGGGGAAGCGGGATGCGATGGCTTGTCATCGGACTGGCGGCGCTGTGGTTAGGGTCGGCCTGGGGCCGTTGCGAGGACGGCCCGCCACCGCTGCGCCTGCACGGTGAGGGGCAACTCTGCCTTCTGGGATTCTGCCTGTACGACGCTCGCCTGTGGACCGCTCGACCCGGATTCAGCTATGAAGCGCCGTTCGCGCTCGACATCGTCTACCGACGCAGTATTCCTCGCGCGCGCATGATCGATACCGCGCTCGACGAGATCCGGCGCCTCAGCGATCCACCGCCGCCGGAGGTCACCCTCGAACGCTGGCGTGCGGCCATGATGCCGGCTTTCATCGACACGCGGCCGGGCGACGCCATCTGCGGCGTCTATCTGCCTGGCCGGGGCGTACGCTTCTACGTCAACGGTAGCGCCAGCGCGGAAATTGATGACCCCGTCTTCGCGCGGGCTTTCTTCGATATCTGGCTGTCTCCCGCGACCCGGGCCGGCAGCTTGCGGGAGCGCTTGCTCGGCGGCCGATGAAGGAGTTCCGCATGTGGCGTCTGCCTGGTAAGGGCTGTTGCGGGGGCAGGTGGAGGCGTTCGCGATCGCTATTTTCAATCCACTGCGCAAGCCACGATGCTCAGGTCGAAGGCGGTTCACGAGAGGCGGCATGAGATGCTGCGTTCGCCTGCGTCGTGCCGCCAGCGGTCGCTACAGCCGCCTCCGGCGGGCGGCTGCCGTAGAACGGCACCTTGCGCCGCCACAGCCGCAAGGCCTGCCAGTGGATGCGCACGATCACCGCGAGCGCCATCCATGGTTGGCGACACAGCGCGCCCAACACCGGGCCAGCGGTGAAGGGGAGCAGGCGGCCGCCGATGGCGGTGCGGATCAGCGGGCCGTCAGCGTCGTGGTAAGTGATGCCTACGAAAGCGGTATCGGGCGTGGTGCGCACGCGGAACTGGTAGCCACCCTCGACGCGGCAGAAGGGCGATACGTGCAGCACTTTGCGGCAATGGAGGACGGTGGCGGGCTCGATGGGGCCGCCGTCGGGCGCCGCCAGCAGGTAGGCGTGGTGCTCGCCGAAGGTGTTGTTGACCTCGGCCAGCAGGGCACGCAGGTCGCCGGAGCGGTCGTGGCATAGCCAGAAACTGACGGGATTGAAGGCATACCCGAGTACGCGCGGGAAGGTCTGCAGCCAGATCTCGCCGTCGGCGGCCAGGCCGGCCTCGCGCAGGCGGGCGCGCATCCAGGGCGCCAGTTCGCTGCCGTCGCGCGGGCCGTAGTCGCGCCTCCGCAGGCTCAGCAGGCGAAGACGGTCGACGCCGAACCACCAGCGCCGCAGGTGCGGCAGGGCATCGAGGTTCAGGCGCAGGCAGAACACCGGGTAGACAAAGCGATGGCGCACTGGGCGCAGGCGCTCGTGCATCACGTCGGCGCGCAAGAGTTGCGCATCGCTGCCGCCCGCGCCCGGCATGTGGCTCATGGCTTGCCCCAGGCCGGCAGGACGTCGAAGTCGGTCGCCACGCGCAGCGCCGAGCGCAGGCCATCCTCGTGGAAGCCGTAGCCGGTCCAGGCGCCCGCGAACCAGGTACGCCGCCGTCCCTGCAGCGCTGGCAGGCGGGCCTGCGCTGCCACCGCGGTCAGGTCTAAGAGTGGATGCTGATAGACGAAGCGGCGCAACTCGCTGCCGGGCGCTGGCGCCACGATCGGGTTCAAGGTCACCACCACCGGCTGGCGGAAGGGCAGGCGCTGGAGCTGGTTGAGCAGGTAGCTGACGCAGACCGGCCGCTGCCCGGCGTCGTCCCGGCCGCCGACGTAGTTCCACGCGGACCAGGCGCGGCGCCGGCGCGGCAGCAGCGCGGCATCGGTATGCAACACGGCGATGTTGCGCTGGTAGCGCACGGCGTCAAGCACTTCGCGCTCGGCGCCGTCGGCGTCCTGCAGCAGCGCGGCGCTGATCGGGGCATGCGTGGCCAGCACCACGGCATCGAAGCGCTCCATGCCGGCATCCGTGCAGAGGTCGACACCGTCGGCGTCACGTCGCACGGTCCGCACCGGCGTGCGCAGGCGCACATCGTCCAGTGTGGCGGCAATGCGGCGCACGTACTCGCGGGAGCCGCCGGCCACGGTCTGCCATTGCGGCCGGCCGTTGACCTGCAGCAGGGCATGGTTGAGGCAGAAACGCAGGAAGGTGGCGGCGGGAAAGCGCAGGATGTCCGCCGGCGCGCTCGACCAGATAGCTGCCGCCATCGGCAGCAGGTAGTGCTGCCGGAAGGGCTGTCCGTAGTTGCCGGCCACCAGCAGTTGCTCGACCGAGCAGCCGTCGCGCAGGCTCACCTTCAAGTGCTGCTCGGCAGCACGGTTGAAGCGCAGGATATCGCGCAGCATGCCGAGGAATCTGGGCGAGAAGGCATTGCTGCGCTGGGCGAATACGGTATTCAGGTTGCTGCCTGCCCACTCCAGGCGGCCCTGGTCGAGCGATACCGAGAAGGACATGTCGCTCGGGTGCGTCTGCACGCCCAGTTCGGCGAACAGTGCGAGCAGGTTGGGATAGGTGCGCTCGTTGAAGACCAGGAAGCCGGTATCGACGGGATGCGTGCGGCCGTCCAGTGTGATATCGGCGGTGTTGGCATGGCCACCCAGGTAGTCGCCTGCCTCGAACAGTGTGACGGCATGGCGGCGCGCCAGCAGGTAGGCGCTGGCGAGGCCGGCGATGCCGGCACCCACCACCGCGATACGCCGCCCGCGCGGATACGTGCCAGGTGCGCCACTCATCGGCAGCCCCAGGCGCTCGTTCCTGGTATGCCACGAAGCTTGGGCGTAACTTTTACAGTTCTTCTCATGGTCTCGCCGGATTGAGTGCTAAGATAAAACTACCGCTTTGGAAGAAAGATTACTACATAGTAGCGAGATTTACTAATGAGTATTTTTGGCAGGCTCAGCTTCAAGGATCAAGCTTTCAAGCTCCGCGAGGACGCCATTCTCGATGCCGCCACGCGCACCTTGGCGGCCAAGGGCTTCGACCTGATGACGATGGACGACGTGGCGGCCGAGGTCGGCATCTCCAAGCCCAGCCTCTACAAGCACTTCAAGTCCAAAGAGGATCTGGTGGGCGAGGTGATGGTGAGGCTGGTGGACGGCGCCTTGGAGCAACTCGAGGCGCAGCCGGCCGGCCTGACACCGGCTGGCCGTCTGCGTGCGCTTCTGGAGTGGGCGCTGCGCGTGCGCCTGGGTGGCGGGCTGCCCTTCCTGCCATCGACCAGCCCGCATGTGCGCGCCATGCTGACGCGCAACCTGCGCTATGTGACGCGCGTGCTCAAGCTCAACAAGCAGTTGGAGGGACTGGTGGACGAGGCACGCCGCAACGGCGAGTTCAATGCCGACCTGCCCACCGATGTCATCCTGTTCAGCTACTACGCGCGCAGCTGCGATCCGGCTGTGGAGTACCTGCAGCTCTACAGCAAGATGGATACGGACGCCATTGTCGAATCGATGCTCAAGGTATGCTTTGATGGCCTTTGCACTGCTTCCGGGCACCGGTAGCACAAGTGAATCGGCGCTTTACGATTCAACCTTCGTCTTCGCTGCGCATTCGCGCACCATCGTCTGTCTTCTCTTCCAGCTTTTCTTCCAGCCGCGGTTCCATCCGCTGCGTCTACCGCTCGGTGCCGTTGCCGCCGCCGAGGGAACCCGTCGCCAGGGCCAGTGTGGCCGCGGCCGCCAGCGCGCCGCTGTACGCGTCGGCGGCCGCGTTCCTGGCCAGCAGCAACTGGTTCTGGGCCAGCAGCGCGTCCGTGATGGTACCGACGCCGCGCCGGTAGGCAGCGAAGGCGGCCTCGTAGGTGGTCTGGGCCGCCGCCGCTAGTGCCGTGGCGGCTTCCTGCGCAGCCAGGCTGCTTTCCAGCGCGTTCTGGCTGACCACGATCTGGCGTACCGCTTCCTGCCTGGCTTGCGTGAGCCGGTCCGACGCGCTCTCGGCATCGTTGCGCGCCCGCGCCAGCACGGCCGCGCGCAGGCCGCCGTCGTAGAGGGGAATGGTGACGCCGAGGAAGACGCTGCCGCCGTAGCGGCTGCCGTTCAGGTTGACGGTCGGCGCCTGCTGCCCGACCGACGGGATCGCCGTGATGGCCGCGCCGCCCGAAGCGTAGGAAGTGTTGGCGGAGAGAAACACCTTGGGCAGGAACTCGGCCTCGGCCGCTTTCACCTTGGCCTGGCTCGCCCTTTCCAGCGCGTAGGCGCCCAGCACGTCCGGCCGGCTGGCCATGGCGTTCTCCACCACCTGCTCCACCGAGCGGCGCAGGGACGGTGGCAGCGGCCGCGCGGGAAGCTGCGCGATCTTCGGCCGGGACAAGGGCGAGATGCCGATCGCCGATACCAGTCCCAGGTGGGTATCGCTCTGCGCGCCTTCCGCCTGGACCTGCGCGAGCCTGGCCTGGGCGCGGTTCTGGGTCGCCTGCGCGACCTCGAGCACGGTGCCGATGCCCTGGCGGTAGCGCGCCTGCGCGGCGTCCAGCACGGCGTCGGCATTCTGCCAGGCCTGCTGCGCGGTACTGGCACGCACACGGGCGGCCTGGTAGGCATAGAAGGCCAGGCTGACCTCGTGGATGATGCGCTGGTGGGCCGCGGTGAACGCGATATTGCTTGCCACCGATGCCTGCTCGGCGGCTTCGACCAGGCCGCCGCGCTCGCCGAAATCGAACAGCAGCCATTGCAGCGACAGCACCGAGACGGCGCCATGCGTCGAGGTACCGGACGACAGCGGCCCGAGCGCGGTGGAGACGGTGCCATGCCCCGACTGGTAGCCCCCCAGGGCACTGGCCGAGATCTGCGGCAGGTAGGCGCTCTTGGCGATGCCGGCGGCCAGGGCCGCGTTGCGCGCATCGTTCCAGGCGATCCGCGTCGACGGATGGCTCGATTCCGCCAGGTCGATCAGCTCGGGCAGGGTGTAGGCGTGCGCCGGGTCCAGCGCTGCCGCCGGCGGCACATTGGCCAGCGCGGTATTGGCAGGCAATGTATAGGGTGCCGCGGCAGGCAGCCTGGTCGCCTCGCCCATGCCTGCTTCAGGCCGTTCCGGAGCCCGCCCCGGCGCGCCAGCGACGATCTCGCCCGCGGCGGTCGTTTCGGGCTCCCATGGACGGTCGGGCCGCGGCGGCGCCAGTTCCAGCGCGGTGGTCGCGCACCCGCCCAGGCACGCGCCGGCGCTGGCGACGGCGAAGGCCAGCGAGGCCGCGGAAAAGCTAAGTCGGCGCATGAATCGGCGATTCCCTCGGGTCATCCGGTGCGGGCGCAGGCGCGACCGCCGTCAGTCGTTGATCGATCAAGGCCAGCAGGCTCGCGCGGAGGCCATCGTCGGACCGCGCGCCGGAGGCCATCGTCGTGGCGCCGGCTTCCAACGGCGGCGCACCGCGGCTGTGTCCGGCCGCGCGCCGCAGTCGCTCGACGGCGCCGGCATCGCCCGGCCAGCGTACTGCCAGCAAGGCCAGCGGCCCGGCCACGGCCTCGGCCCGTGCCAGGGCGAGGCGGCGCTCGGCAAGCCAGGCGGATGCCGGGCGGATCCCCGCCGGCTCGTAGCGCGCCAGCGCGATGTGCTCGCCGAGCTGGCCTTGCCGGGCCAGCAGGCCCGCCACGACGGCGCCGCGCGGCTCCGGTCCGGCGCCGCCAAGCAGGCGTTCCCACTGCCGCCACAGTTCATCCAGCGCAGCGTCGATGGAGGCCGCGATGCTGACCGGCCAGAGACGGGTGAACACCAGGTAGACGGCGAGGTTGCCCACCAGTATCCCGATGACGCGGTCGCGCGCGATGGTGAGGTCGAAGCCGGGCGCGGCGCCCTGCAGCACGCACAGGAAGAAGGCGAAGGCGATCTGGAAGCCTGCGTAGGCGATGCGCGGCGAGCCCTCCGCCACCCAGGCCGACAGCCAGGCGCCGGCGAAGACCAGGGCGATGAGCCCGCCGATAGAAGTCAGCGCCGGGGTGACGAAGACCAGGGCGGCGGTGCCGAACACCGCGCCGACGGCGCAGCCGGCAATGCGCAGCGTCAGCTTCTCCACGGTCTCGGCGGTGGTGCCGAGCGACACCACATAGCAGGTGATGAAGCAGGTGTGGATGCCCGGCCAGTCGAGCTGCGCGTACAGCAGGTAGCAGAACATGGCGGCGGCGGTCGTCTTCAGCGCGTAACGCACGTGCACGGGATTGGTGAAGGCGTCCGGCAGCAGGAAACCTCCCTTCCTGGCGGAACCGGCGCCGGCCTTGCTGCCTCCCTCAGCCGCAGTGGTGGGCACGGGCACGGGCATCGGTGCCGGCGCGGCGAAACCGACCATGGCCTGCTGCAGTTCGACCGCCACGGCACGTGCCAGCGGCGGCAGGCCGGCGACCGCCGCGGGCGCCAGCGGCGGCTCGATCTCCACCGGATAGCCGCCGGCATGGAGCATCGCGGCCATGGCTTCGAGGCTATCGGCAAGCGCAGCGGCAATGGCTGCGGGAAGGCGTGCCGCCGGCTCGCGGCCGGCCAGTTGCGCGGCCAGCAGGATGGTCGTGGTCGAGGCCAGGACCTGGTGCAGCGCGGCTGCGTCAGCCGGCGTGACGCTGCCCTCCAGCCTGGCCAGTTTCAACCAGCCGGCCACCGGTTCGAGTCCTTCCCGCAGGCAGGCCTGCAGCGCCGGCGCCGTGGACGCCGGCGCACGAAGCTCGTCCGCCGCCAGGCGCAGGCCCGCCGCCAGCCGCCGGCCGGCCAGGCGACGCGGGGAGGGCGCCATCAGCAGATTGATCGCGACATTGGCGCCGATCGGGATGGCGACCATCAGCCAGGCATAGAGCAGCGCCCGCGTGGCCGCTTCGCCGACCGGCGCCAGGCCGAGTTGATCGAGCCCGAAGCCGACGATCATGGCCAGGATCGCGCCGACCGGCCGCAACTTGCTGGCCGAGGTCAGGAACAGCAGGCCGGCCGACAGCACGGTCATCCACATCACCCGCCACAACGGCCAGTCGATGCTGGCCATGGCAACCAGCAGCACCAGCCCGATCACCAGCGAAATCAGTACCAGCGCCCCGATGCTCATCACCACGCTGCTGGTGCGGTCGGCCCGGTTGAGGAAGAACACGAGGTAGGCGGAGATTGCCGCCTCGGGGGTTCCGTACAGGGACGTCACCAGCACGGTCAGCGCAGCGGCCGCGGCCACGCGCGTGGTGAGCTCCAGCCGGCCCGGCAGGGGGCCGAGCAGGCGCAGGATGCCCGCCGCGCCGGGGCCGGCGGGGCCCGCCGGATCAACCGGTGCCGCCGGTTCAGCGGCAGGCCGCGCCATGCCGGATCTCGACCGTTGCGCTGGCGCCGACCCGCACCAGCGGTTCCGGCGGTGCCTCCAGCTTGATGCGGACAGGGAAACGCTTGGCCACGCGGACCCAGTTCACCGACGGCTGCACATAGGGCAGGGAACGCGGCAGGCTCACGCGGTCGGTATCGAGCACGCCCGCGCCGATGCCGGTCACGGTACCGCGCAGTGCCCGGCCGCGATCGATCATCGAGTAGACCGTTGCGCAATCGCCTGCATGGATGTCGGCGAGCGCGGTCTCGCGGATATTCGCCACCGCGAACCATTCGCCGGTATGCACCAGCACGAACAGCGACTGGTTGGGCGCGATCACCTCGCCGGTCAGCACGGCCAGGCCGGTGACGCGGCCGGCATGCGGCGCGCGCACCAGGGTGTCGTCCAGCGCCCGCTGCGCGATGGCCAGCGCCGCTTCGCGCGCATGGACCGTGGCGATGGCGCCGGCTTCGTCGCCCACCGCCTGGGCCGTGGCAGCCTGCTGGACGGTGGCCTGCTTGAGGGAGATTGCCGCGTCGCGCTGCGCCACCTGTGCCTGGTCGAGCTGCTGGGTGGGGACATAGCCGTCCGCCGCCAACGGCCGCAGGCGCTCCACCGTGCGTGCCGTCAAGGCATAGTTCTGTGCCGCCCGGCTCGCCTGTTGCGACGCCACCGAAGCCGAAGCCCGTTCGCTGGTGATGGTGCGCCGCCGCGTGCCCAGCGCCGCTTGCGCCAGTTCCAGGTCGGCGCGCGCTTGCGCCAGCGCCAGCCGGTAGGGCACGGGGTCGATCTCGAACAGCGGATCACCCGCTGCCACCTGCTGGTTCTCGCTCACCCAGATCCGTGCGATGCGCCCGCCCACCGGCGACGCCACATGCACCACGTCCGCATCGATCGTCGCATCATCGGAGGCAGGGTAGCGCTGCGCCCGGAAATAAACGAAGGCCGCCAGCAAGGCGGCCAGCGCGACGACGATCACCGCCACCCACTTTCCGCCTAGCGAAGGCTTGCGCATGCCGGCCATCTTCATAGGATCTGTCCTGTCCCGAGCATCCAGACCACCAGCGCCACGATGACGCCGACCGAGGTATTCACCAGCAGTGGGAACGGCACCGCCGCTGCGAAGCCGGCACGCACCGACAGGCGGTAGGCCAGCACGGCGCCGGCGATGCCGACCAGGGCGCTCAACAGCCAGAGCGGGAAATAGGCGCCGAACAACTCGAAGGCGGGCGCGCCGCGCAAGGCGCAGCCAGGCAGCAGCAGTCCCGGCAGGGACAGGGTTACCACCCTGACTGCGGAACGCGGAATCGGTCTATCTGACATGTCGCGGCTCCCTGGCGAAACGACCGCCGGCCGGGCGCGGCCGCGGTGGAACGGCTGACGATCGGGGTCAGGCTGGGGTGGGGGGCGATGAGCAGGGAGGAGGGGGCGGGCGTCCGCCGGCATGGTGGCGTCGCATCGCCGTCGGCACGCGCACCGCGCGGCCGCCAGGGGCCGGGGCTGCGACAGCAAGCCTGAAGGAGACGTTCACTTGGCGCGCCGAAGGCGCAGGATGCCGGCCGGGATGGATCATGGATCGCTCGCCTTCCTGCCACGGGATCTGGCTAAGTGGAGGCAATATAACAGTTGCGTCTTAGCCCTGTCCAAGAATTTACCTAGAGCACCGGAATCCCCAAATGGGGTGCCCGAATTGCCCGGCCCGCCCCATCCCGTCCCTGGCGACCGTCATCCGAAGGACCGGCATCATCGCTGTGCCGCCTCCTGCCGGCCGCCACCGCCGGCCGTCCTGGCATCGTTTTCGGCCGCCAGCGCCCGCAGGACATCCCGCCAGCTGACGATGCCGACCGGGCGGAACAACTCGTCCACGATGGGAATGCATGAGATCTGGTGCGTCAGGAACAAAGCGATGGCATCCGCAATTCCGGCTTCCGGCCGCAAGGTCACCGGCTGGCGCGACATGATCTGGTGCACGCGCTTGTTGAGCGTATTGAGATCCCGCGCCGATTCGACCGTACTGCCGATAAACGGGCTCATGGCCCGCAGCAGGTCGCGGTCCGACACCACACCATGCAGGCGGTCGCCCTCGACGACCAGCAGGTGGTGGAACTTCGCCTCGTCGAAAATATGCTTGACCGTCGCCAGGGTGTCGTCGAATCCGATGGTGACGACTCTTTTCGACATGATGCTATCGATGCTCACTGCTGCCTCCGTTTCCTTGCTCCGTTCTGGCTCGCGCAGCGCTCTCACGGGCGCGAAGCGGCTGATCACCCACGACGCCGTCGTTGCACGTGGATATCGGTGGCACTGCGGGATTCTTGAGCGGTCCGAAGGGGGATGCGCCTTGGGCCAAGAGGAAACGTCGGATGGCAGGGCAAGCCGGAAGTCCAGCAGCCGTTGCACGTCCCGCAGGCGGGGATTCGAACTCAGCCGGATGTCTGTGCAGGTGTGCGGCGCAGAAACGTGGTCCTTGGTCTGCGCGTTCCCCTCGAGCGCTCCGCAGACCCATCGGATAGCGCCATAACCTAAGATTAATCAAGACAATGATTGCCTTCGCGGGTTGCTGGGGCTGGCGCTTGCACCCAATGGCGATCTGGTGACGGCGAGCGGCGACGCGATCCCCCCGAGTTCGCAGCATCCGAGCGAAATCATCGAGTTCTCGCCCGATGGGGTTTCATCGCGGCGATGCAGGTCGACCCGACGCCCGGCTCCGCTTTCGGCCTGGGCAAGCCCGGAGGACTTCGCAATGACAATCGGCATCGACACAAAGGCAAGGCTCCTGTTCGCGGCCTGCCTGCTTGCTTCGACGATCGCCGGGGCAATCTGGTACTCGCTGTCTCTCGATCAATACGCGACCTACCACGTCTATACGCGAGAGCCGGTCTCGGGGCTCATGGCTCAGGCACCGGTCGAGTTCCACGGCATCGAAGTGGGCAAGGTCAAAAGCGTACGTCTCGTCAACGCGCAGATGGTGGACATCCTGCTGAGCATTGACAAGACCGCTCCGGTGAATGGGGCTACGGTAGCTACGATTACTTCCCGCGGGCTGGCAACACGGGGATTCACCGGCTACGTTTTTATTGCACTCGAGAACATTGGTATCGATTCCGGGCAGTTGGCCCCACGGCCCGGTGACCGCTATCCCGCGATTCCGGCGGCGCCTTCGAAACTCGTGACGCTCGACACGGCCATCAGCCAGGTCAACGACAATTTCCAGGCCGTTACCGCCTTGCTCACCTCGATTCTCGACAAACCGACCGTCGCGTCGCTGAAGCAATCCGCCGAAAGCCTGCAGAAAATCACTCAGGCCATGGCGGAAGACACGAGAAAGCTGGATACCATCGTGGCCAATACGGAGCGCGCCAGTCAGCGGTTTGCGCCACTCATGGAATCGACCGACGAATCGCTGAGGGCACTTCAGACCCAGGTGCTCCCCGAATCCTACAGGGTGCTGGCCGACCTTGATAACCTGTCGACTTCCCTCACTGCCGTCGCGAACAAGATCAACCGGGACCCATCAGTTCTGATCCGCGGCACCGCAACACAGCGCGGACCGGGGGAGAAGCCATGATGGTCGCCATGAGAATCGGCGCGTTGTGCATTGGTATTGTTTCACTTACAGGCTGCACATTGATGGCACCGGTCGAGGTCGAGACGAAGAAATATGCGCTGACTACGATCCCGACCGAGATTCCTACCGCAAGGACACATGCGGCGACACTGTTGGTTCTGGTTCCGGTGAGTGCGCCGGCCTACGCCACGCCGCGCATGGCTTATACGGCCCGGAAGTATCAGATCGACTACTTCAGTCAGAACGAATGGATTGACACACCCGCGCAGATGATGCTGCCGCTGATCGTAGAGACATTGCGGCGCACGCACTATTTCAGCGCGGTTCTCGCGCCTCCCTACTTTGGTCGGCAGACATTCTCGCTTCGCACCGAACTCATCGAACTGCAGCAGGATTTCACGTCGGATCAGGCTGTAGTGCGGTTCAAGGTACATGTCGATCTCAGGCTGGCTACGACGGACCGGTCGATCGCGGAGAGGGAGATCTCGGTACAGGAACGACTCGGCGAAAGGAATCCTTACGCGGGAGTTGTAGCAGCCAACGTGGCCGCTGGGCGAGTGTTGCAGGAACTCTCCAGGTTCGTGATCGAGAATGCCCATTAGAAGTCCATTGCCGGACTCTACGGCAACATTCTGCGCAAGGTGTCATCCCTGAAGACGAAGTGATGGCGCAGGGCGGCACCCATGTGGATGGCGAACAAGAGAATAAGCACGTATCCCAGCCACTTGTGGACGCCGATGAGCAGGGAAAACAAATGGTCGCTGCGATGAATGAAGTCGGGCAGCGTAAAGAGGCCGAGAAACGATACCGGAATGGCGGCGGCGGACGACATGAGCCAGCCCGTCATGGGCAAGGCGAACATCAGGCCATAGAAGCAAAGATGAACAAAGCGGGCGGCGATCATTTGCCAATCCGGCAGATGTCCGACCGGTTTTGGCAGTACCTGGGTGACACGCCAGCACAAACGCAAAGCGAACAGAACGAAAGCCAGCACTCCGAATTGCTTGTGGTAGAGAATCAGCGTGATTTTTCTGGTGTTGAAGCCGACATCCGGTAGCGAGACCATGTAAAGCCCCAGTCCCGCAAGCCCGACCAGAAGGAGGGCCATCGACCAGTGGAGCAGGATCGCGACAACGCCGTAATGGTCTTCGCTGTTTTCGATCGGGATCATCTCTTGCGCTCTCCGTTCACCCATCTGGTCCTGTGCCCGAGCGTCATCCCCGCGACGCCGGCGGGCTCCGCCAGCCTGACGCTGGTGCAGGACCGGCAGCGATCGCTGAACCCACCTGAAGTCCGTTCGCCCGGCAGATGGCCCGCTCGGGTATTTCAGCGGAAGTACCAGCGCACTGCCGCGCTGATGAGACTGCTTTCCTCCGTGGCCGCGGAACCTGGTTTCTTCGATCATTCTTGACCATGCGAGGACAATGTGACATCTGTAATCGAACAATGCCAGCCCGAACCCACCGCCATTGCGGGTATTGCCCACGCCACCTGGGCAGGTGAGGCCCACGGCCTGGCGCAACTGTCCGTGTGGCGGCAGTCGCTGGCACCTGGGGCCGGAACGCCGCCGCATCTGCACCATTGCGACGAGGCAGTGATCTGCCTGGGAGGCGAAGGCGAGCTCCACACCGAAGGGAGACAGCAACGCTTCGGGGCCCGCAGCATCCTCATCCTGCCGCGAGGCCGTGTGCACCAGATCTTCAACATCGGCACGGAGCCCTTGGAAGTACTGGGAATGTTCGGCCAGTCGCCCGTGCCGACCCGACAGCCCGATGGCGAACCTCTGCCCTTGCCCTGGCGCAGTTGAGGCCCCGGGCGCATCGCCTGCTGCCGTGGACATCCGCGCAAGCCGCGTGGCCGCCGTGATCGCCCATGGTCACGGCGCGTCCTCTACCCAGACCTCGGGCTTTTGCCCCAAGGTCTTCGGCATAAATGACCGCGGCAAGGCCATCGGGACGTAGTGACCGCGATCTTCGGCATACCCGGGCCGACGCGCCTGCGCCATTCCAAGCAACGCAGGCCCGCCAGCCGATTGTAGCGATCGCTACAGCATTGCAGCGGCCGATACGGCAGCCTAAGCTGCCGTCATGGCTACCAAGCTCAACTCCAGGTTCCTGCTGGTTGTCGGCCTGCCGACAGCAACGGCGAAGCGATCGCGACCGCGACCGCGTCGCTTGCACCTGGCTGATCCGGCGGTTCATCGCCCCCTTCTCTGCACAATTCTCCGGTAGTCGGAAGTCAAGCCAAGGCAATCGAAAAGACCATGAACTCGTCCCAACAGATCGAGAATCCCCCACCGGGTTTGCCGGGCTCAACCCAAGAATCCCCGGACTACACGCTGTGGCAGATCGTGCTGTACTTCCTGCGGCTCGGCACCTTTGGCTTCGGCGGCCCGGTGGCGCTGGCCGGCTACATGCACCGCGACCTGGTGGACGCACGCCGGTGGATCACCGACGGCGACTACAAGGAAGGCCTCGCGCTGGCACAATTGGCGCCCGGTCCGCTGGCCGCGCAACTGGCCATCTACCTCGGTTACGTGCATTACCGCATCCTGGGGGCAACGCTGGTCGGCATCGCCTTTGTGCTGCCGTCGTTCTTGATGGTGGTGGCGCTCGGTTGGGCCTATGTCCGCTTCGGCGGACTGACCTGGATGCAGTCGGTGTTCTATGGCGTGGGCGCCGCCGTGATCGGCATCATCGCCATCAGCGCCTACAAGCTCACCAAGAAGAGCGTGGGCAAGGACAAGTTGCTCTGGGCCGTCTACCTCGTGCTCGCGGCCGTGACCGTGATCACCGAGTCGGAAGTGGCGTGGCTGTTCCTGGCCGGCGGCGTCCTGGTGTGGTTCTGGCGTGCGCCCCCCAAATGGTTGCGCCAGGGCAAGGTCAACGCGCTGGCGGCAACGCCTCTGCCGGCGGCAAGCGGCGTGCTGAGCACGATCGACTGGCCGCTGCTGTCGCAGATCGGTGTGTTCTTCGCCAAGGCTGGCGCCTTCGTGTTCGGCTCGGGCCTGGCCATCGTTCCTTTTCTCTACGGCGGCGTGGTGACCGAGCACCACTGGCTGAACGACAAGCAGTTCGTCGACGCGGTGGCCGTCGCCATGATCACACCTGGGCCGGTGGTCATCACGGTCGGATTCATCGGCTACCTGGTCGCCGGCCTGCCGGGTGCCTGCGTGGCGGCCGCTGGAACCTTCCTGCCGTGCTACCTGTTCACCATCCTGCCGGCACCGTACTTCAAGAAGTACGGCAAGCTGCCCGCGATCCTGGCCTTCGTCGACGGGGTCACGGCTGCGGCCGTCGGCGCCATCACCGGCGCGGTGATCGTGCTGGCCAAGCGCTCCATTGTCGATATTCCGACCGTACTGCTGGCTCTGGTCACTGTCGCGTTGCTGCTGAAATTCAAGAAGCTGTCAGAACCCGTAATCGTCGTCGGCGCCGCCTTGATTGGTCTGGCGGCATATCCGCTGCTGCATCACTGAATCGAGCGGGGTGAGCCCATGATCCACCCGATGAAGCCGCGCGCATGCGATCCGTCGAGGCTGTCCGGCTTGTCGGAGAAGCTGATCGTCAGCGAGGACGAGAAGAGCGATGGCGGAGCCGCAGAGTGCTTGAACGCGATCACGGCGCTCATCGCTGTGCCGGACCTGGTGGCCGCTCCGGTCTTCGTTCCCAATGGCCGGAAGCGAGAAGGGCCGATTGCGATGGATTCCATGATCCAGCACGAGGTCTGCTGCGCGGCAAGGCTGGATGGGGCAGGGATCGCAGCGGTGTACCGCAAGGGCGGCATCGAACCATGGATCGCGGAGCTTCACCCCACGACCAGCAAACCATCGCGGAGCTCATCATGAAATGGATTACCCGGGAACGCCCAAAGATTGACCGGATTGCCTGTCCGTGGCTGATCGCACGGTTCATTGACGAGCGACCCGAATTTCTCTACGTGCCGGCCGGCGAGGTCCTGCGATCTGCCGGCGAGACCGGTGCGATCCCGTACGACATCCCGGGCGTCGAGTTGTCCCACGTCGGCGAGCTGTGCAGCTTCGACGCCTTTCTCAGCAAATATGACCTGGGTCGTGACGCCGCGCTGCAGCAACTGGCCAGCATCGTGCGCGGTGCAGACACCTCGCGACTGGACCTGACGCCGCAGTCAAGCGGGCTCTATGCCATGTCACTTGGGCTGTCGCATATCTTCGCGGATGACCATGAGATGCTGGAGCACGGCATGGTGATGTACGACGCGCTCTATGCCTGGTGCCAGAACTGCCAGGCGGAGACGCATCGGTGGCCACCCAAGATGCCGGGGTGACGGCGTAACGGTGCGCGCGCCATGAAACGGAACCTGCTGATTCCACTGCTGCTCTTGAGGCTGATGCCCGCAACGGGGGAGACCTTGATGTTCAATCATGAGAAGCCGGGAGCAACGCCTTCTGGATGGCTGTCTGGCGTCACCGGTCGTGGCGCACCGAAATGGACCATTGAGCCGGACCCGACCCTGCCGAACGGTGGCAACGTCCTCAAGCAGTCGGGTTCGGGGGATTTCCCCTGGTGTGTGAAACAGGGGACTTCGATTGCCGATGGCTATGTGGAAGTGAAATTCAAGCCAGTCGCTGGCCATGAGGACCAGGCTGGTGGTGTCGTCTGGCGCTGGAAAGACGGCAACGACTACTACGTTGCGCGAGCGAACGCGCTGGAGAACAACGTCTCCCTGTATTACACGACGGGCGGACGCAGGCACACGATCCAGTATCAGAGCACACCAGTGGCCGCACAGGTCTGGCACACGTTGCGCGTGGAGTTCGAGGGAAACCACATTCAAGTCTCCCTGGACGGCACGCGCCGGATCGACGTGACCGATGAGCACATCAGTGGGGCGGGTGCCGTTGGCGTATGGACCAAGGCCGACAGCGTAACGGTCTTCGACGCGTTCTCGTTCGGGTCGAGTTCTGCCCGGTAACGGCCAGGTAACGGCCAGGTAACGGCCAGGAGGCACGGAATCCATGCCCCCATCTGAGATCGGAGCTTGCCATGTCTGCCCGCACGCCAAGACTCGCTACCACGCTTCTTCTCAGCGCCTTGAGCCTTGCCATGTCCGACTGCAAGTGGCATCCGTCGGGACCGCGAACGCACGAAGCCGTTGACATGGAACAGGTTCCGGCGCCGGTGCGAGCGGCCATCGAGAGACAAGCAGGAGCGCGCTCCGTTGGCGAGATCGAGAAACAGACGGCAAATGGGAGAACTCGCCATGAAGTCACGCTCGGGTCGAGCGCTGGCCGCGCGACGATTCTGATCGACGAAGATGGCAGGCAAGTCGCCGCCGCCGCCGAGGACTGAGATGCGGTACCAACGGCATGAGGCTTCAACGGTGGGTGGAAATGCTGGCCGTTTCGCCCGCCTGGTGTTGCCTCCGGGGGTCGATGCCAGCGCCCGGTTCCTGCTCCTCGGGCGAGCGCTGCGTGGTATCTGCGACGGATTCATTGCCGTGCTGCTGCCGGCCTATCTGCTCGGCCTCGGCTTTGCCCAACTGGCCGTCGGATTGATCAGCAGCGCCACCCTGATCGGCTCAGCGCTGGCGACCATCCTGGTCGGATTGCTCGGCAACCGCTTCCCGCAACGCCGCCTGCTGATTCTGGCCGCCGTCCTGATGGCCGCGACGGGGGCGAGCTTTGCCGGACTGTCCACCCTCTGGCCGCTGCTGATCGTTGCCTTCGTTGGCACGCTGAACCCGAGTTCAGGCGATGTGAGCTTGTTTCTGCCGCTCGAGCAGGCACGCCTGGCGGAGGCCGCGGCGCCCGATGCGCGCACCGCGCTGTTTGCCCGCTACAGCCTGATCGGCGCCTTCTCTGCCGCCGTCGGGGCGTTGGCTGCAGCGCTGCCCAGCTGGCTGTCGATGCGGCTTGGCTTGCCATTTCTCGCAGCCATGCGTGCCATGTTCGCCATCTATGCGCTGGCTGGCATCGCGCTCTGGGTACTCTACTCGCGCCTTCCGGAGCCGCATCCACAGGCAACGTCGGCAGCAACCCCGCTGGGGCCGTCGCGTCCGATCGTGGTCCGCCTGGCATTGCTGTTCAGCGTGGATGCGTTTGCCGGCGGCCTGGTGGTCAATTCGCTGCTGTCGCTGTGGCTGATGCAGCGTTTTGGCCTATCGCTCGCCGCAGCCGGCCAGTTCTTCTTCGCGGCCGGACTGCTGACGACCGCCTCTCAGCTTGCCGCCGTGCCGTTGTCCCGCAGGATCGGCCTGCTGAACACGATGGTATTCACACATATTCCTTCCAGCCTCTTCCTGATCGCTGCGGCATTCTCCCCCTCGCTGACGCTAACGCTGGCGCTGTTGCTCGGGAGAAGCGCGCTATCGCAGATGGACGTGCCAACGCGGACTGCTTATGTGATGGCGGTGGTGACGCCACCCGAGCGCACCGCCGCGGCGAGCCTGACCGCCGTCCCGCGAAGCCTGGCTGCAGCGATCAGCCCCACGCTTGCGGGCGCCTTGCTGGCGATGGGATGGGCAAGCGCGCCACTGCTCGCCTGCGGCGTGCTGAAGATCGCCTATGACCTGGCGATTCTGGTCGTTTTCCGACGCATCAAGCCACTGAACTGAAGGTTCGGCTGCCTCCCGGGGGTAACGACTACCGCGTAGCGCGGCTGTCAAAGGCACCCCCGGTCATGACCTGGTCGCGCAGCGTCACCGGCTGCTTGCCTGGCAGCAGGGGGAACACCAGTTCGGCGAAGCGGATGGCTTCCTCCAGGTGCGGGTAGCCGGACAGCACAAAGGTATCGACCCCGATGTCCACGTACTCCTTGAGCCGGGCGGCCACTTCTTGCGGGTCGCCGACCAGGGCGGTGCCCGCGCCACCGCGCACCAGCCCGACGCCTGCCCACAGGTTCGGACCGACCACCAGCCGGTCGCGCCGTCCGCCGTGCAGCGCGGCCATGCGGGCCTGGCCGATCGAGTCCATGCCAGCGTAGTTGCGTTGCGCGGCGGCGATGTCCTCGTCGGTCAGGTGGCTGATGAGCCGGTCGGCGTCGGCCCAGGCCTCGGCGCTGGATTCGCGCACGATCACATGCAGGCGCACGCCGAAGCGCAGCGCGCGCCCTTGCCGCGCGGCACGCCGGCGCACGTCGGCAATCTTCTCGGCCACTGCTGCCGGCGGCTCGCCCCAGGTCAGGTAGGTGTCGACGTGCCTCGCCGCCAGCTCGTGCGCGGCCGGGGATGAACCACCGAAGTACAGCGGTGGATAGGGCTGCGTGGTGGGCGCGTGATAGTTCCGCGCGCCGCGCACCTTGAGATGCTTGCCATCGAAATCCACAGTCTCGCCTTGCAGCAGCCGGCGCCAGATGGTCAGGAACTCGTCGCCGGCCTCGTAGCGCGTGTCGTGGTCATAGAACACCCCATCGGCCGCCAGCTCGGTGGCGTCGCCGCCGGGCACCACGTTCAGCAGTAGCCGGCCCGCGCCCAGCGCCTGGTCCAGCGAGGCAGCCTGGCGTGCCGAGGCGGTCGGATTGCCTAGCGAGGTGCGCAGCGCCACCAGCAGCTTGATGCGGCGCGTGACAGGTACCAGGCTGGCGGCCGTCACCCATGGATCCAGGCAGAAGCTGCCGGTCGGGATCAGCAGCCCGTCGTAGCCGAGGTCTTCCGCGGTGGTGGCGATCTGGCGCAGGTAGGCGTTCGTCGGTGCGCGGCCGAAGCCGGACTTGCCGAGGTAGCGGGTATCGCCCGAGGTGGGCAGGAACCAGAAGATATCGAGAGTCATGGCAGGTCGTTGGTGTTGTCGTCGTCGTATTCGGCTGGCCGGCGCGGCGCGCCGACCTCGCCCAGCCGGATCAGGCGCGCACGCACGATGTTGCGGCTGACGCCGAGCAGGCGCGCGGTTTCGCTCTGGCTGTAGTGGCAGTAGCGGAAGACCTCGCGGAAGAGCGCGTCTTCCACCACCTGGTGCAGGTTCGGCACGCTCGCGTCGCACAGCCGGCGCACCGCTTGCTGCAGCGGCTCGGCCTCGCCGCTGTTCGCGGGTGTCGGTACCGCTCCCGGCGCCACGCCGCCGGCGGCACCCGCGCGCGGAGCGGGCGGAGTGCAGGGTGGGCGCTGCGACAGCCGCAGGCTGGCCGCATCGATGTGGTCGCCCTCGCATTGCAGCAACGTGCGATGGATGACGTTCTCCAGCTCGCGCACATTGCCGTTCCAGGGCGCCTCGACCAGCAGGCGTTCGGCCTCCGGTGCCAGGGCCAGGCGCGGATAGCCCAGGCGCCGGCTGTAGAGGTCGATGAAGTAGCGCGCCAGCGGCACGATATCGCCAGGCCGCTCCTTCAGCGTCAGCACGTTCAGGTTGACGACGTTCAGCCGGTAGTAGAGATCTTTGCGGAAGCGCTTCTCGCGCACCAGTTCCTCCAGGTCCACCGTGGAAGCTGCGATGAAGCGCAGGTCGACCGGGATCGGCTTGCGCCCGCCCAGGCGGATGACCTCGCGCTCCTGCAGCACACGCAGCAGCTTGTTCTGCACGGGCAGCGGCAGGTCGTTGACCTCGTCCAGGAAGATAGTGCCGCCGTCGGCCTGCTCGAACCAGCCGGCCTGCGAGCCGAAGGCGCCGGCGAAAGCACCGTTCTCGTGGCCGAACAGCTCGGCGTCGACCAGCGATTCGGAGAAGGCGCCGCAGCTCACCACGAGAAAGGGACCGGTACTGCGCGCGCTGCGGCTGTGCAGGTGGCGCGCGATGAGTTCCTTGCCGGTGCCGGTCTCGCCGGTGATCAGTACGCTGGCATCGCTCGGCGCGACCTGCTCGACCTCGGCGAGCAATGCCTTGGAGCGCGCGTCAGCGAAGATCCATTCGAGAGCGGGGCTTTCGGGCGGCGCCGCGGCGAGCGGCGGCGGCCAGACGGGGAGGGTCGCCATGCGTGCAGCCTCTCAGGAGTAGAAGGAAGGCGCCGGCAGCTCGCCGTTGAGCGCCCAGTCGCCCAGCTCGCGCAGCTTGTAGTCGACGGGGTCGTGCAGCGTCTGCACGCGCAGGTTGCGCCAGAAGCGGTCGAGCCGCAGCGCGCCATGCGTGGCCCGCGCACCGGTGGTCTCGAACAGGCGGCTCGCCACGTCCAGGCCGGCGCGGGTCGATGCCACCTTGGCGGTGGCCACCGCCACCGCCACGCGGCCCCGCCCTGTGGCATCGAGCGTTTCCCCGTGCCGCCAGGCTTCGTCGAACAATGCTGCCGCGTGTCGCGCCAGCAGGCGCGCGCCTTCCAAGGCGACGTGGAACTCGCCGTAGTGGGCCAGCGTGTAGGGATCCTGGCTGGCGTGCTCGGCCGGCGAGCGATGCCAGGGGCGGGCTTCATGCAGCGTATAGCGGCGCGCCTCGGCCAGTGCGCCTTCTCCCAGACCCAGGAACAGATGCACGAACATCAGTTGTGCTAGCAGTGGCCGCAGTGCCGAAAACGGCGTCGACAGAGGCCCGGGTTCGCGCAGCAGCTCGCTGTCTTCGACCCGCACCTTCTCGAACAGTGCGCTGCCGCTGTCGGTCTGGCGCTGCCCGAAGCAGTTCCAGTCGCCATTGATGGTGATGCCCGCACGCGCGGTCGGGACCGCGGCGATCAGCAGCTTGCGGCTGTGCTCTTCCAGACCCGAGGCGATCAGCATCTCCGAGTCGAGCGCGCCCGAACAGAAGCTTTTCTTGCCGGAGAATTCGAACCAGTGGTCGTACTGGCGCACGATGGTGCGGTCGTCGAGCGGATTGAGCGCGTTGCCCCAGAACCAGTTCTTGCGGGCAGTCTGCTCGAACCAGGGCTGCCACTGGTCGGGCCGTGCGAACAGGCGCACGGTGGCGAGCATCAGGTGGTGGAAGCCGTAGACATGGGCGATGGAGCTATCGACCCGGGCGAACTGCCGCACCGTATCCAGTGTTTCCGCCCAGTCGGCGCCCTGGCCGCCGTAGTCTTTCGGGATCGCCAGCGACAGCAGGCCGCTGCGCCGCAGCGCGTCGCGCTCGGCCTTGGGCGTGCCGCCCACGGCATCGCGCTCGACGGCGCTCTCGGCGAACTGGCGGGCAAGCGCGTTGACTTCGGGACGGGTGGAGTCGTCGGGGTGGTCAAGCAAGGACATGATCGGTTCTGTCGTGGATGTCGGAGTTGTCGATGTGATCGGTGGCGCGGTGGCCGTTGCCGCCGTTGCAGCTAGGCGGCGGCCGGCGCGGCGACCTCGCCGCCGAAGTAGAAGTGCCGGATATCCTCGCGCCCGCGCAGTGCGTGCGCGGTTCCGCTCAGCACGGTGTGGCCTGCCTCGACCACGGTGGCGTTGTCGGCATAGCGCAGCGCCACGGTCGAGTTCTGTTCCGCTACCAGGATGCTCAGGCCCTCGCTCTGGTTCAGGCGCCGCAGTCGCTGGAAGATGTCCTGCACGACTTTGGGCGCCAGTCCCATCGATGGCTCGTCCAGCACCAGCAGGCGGGGGCGCGCCAGCAGCGCGCGGCCGATCGCCGTCATCTGCTGCTCGCCGCCGGAGGTCAGCCCGGCCGGGCTGCGGCGCCGTTCCTTCAGGCGGGGAAAGATGGCGTACACCTTTTCCAGTCCCTGCTCGATCTCGGCGCGGCGCGCATCGCGCCCCAGCGCACCGGTGACGAGGTTTTCCTCGACCGTGAGGCTGGGAAAGCAGTGCCGTCCCTCCAGCACCGGCACGAGGCCCAGCCTCACCAGTTGCGCCGGCGTGGCACGGGTCACGTCATGGCCGTCGAAGACGATGCGGCCAGCCGTGATTCGCCCGCGCTCGGCCGGCAGCAAGTTGGAGACAGCCTTGAGCGTGGTCGACTTGCCGGCGCCGTTGGCGCCCAGCAGTGCGTGGATCTCGCCGCGCCGCACGTTCAGGCTGACGTCGTGCAGCGCCACGATGGTGCCCTGGTAAGCGGCCTCGACACGTTCAACACGCAGTAGTGCGGTGGGCTCGGTCATCGCAGCGCCTCTCAGGCCGGTCGGGACTGCGTCGCCGGCTGCGCGGCGCCGGCCGGTGCGTTGGCCGCGGCATGGCCCGGTCCGGCGCCGATCTGCCAGACGTAGGGCGGCTCGGTACCGTTGACATGCCAGTCGCCGATGATGCGTGCCTTGTAGATGATCGGGTTGTGCGAGGCGACCGTGCGCGCATTGCGCCAGTGCCGGTCGAGTGCCTTGCCGGTGCTGGTGGCCGATGCGCTGAGCGCGTTGAAGAACTGCGTGGCCGCGCGCAGTACCAGGTCCGAGACCACCACCTGGCCCTGGGCCGATTCCAGCTCCGCCGCGATATTGGCTTGCCGTTCCTCGGCCTCATCGCCACCCCAATGCGCGTCGTAGGCACGCTGCGCGGCGAAGGCGGCCCGCAGCGCGGTGGCCTCCGCCGCGTAGGCGGCCGCCGACACCTCGCCCACCACCTGCTGCACCTGTACATCCTGCGCCACCGCAGGCGCATTGCCGGTGCTGAAGATGCGCTTGCGCTCGCGTACCTGCTGCGCCACGTCGCGGGTGATGGCCCGCGCGATGCCCGCCAGCGTGGCGAGATGGAACAGTTGGTAGAAGGCGGTCTGGTACTTGAAGCGCGAGCTGAACGGGAAGACGTTCTCGGGGTCCACTTCCGCGTCTTCGTAGACCGAGGTGCCGCTGCCGGTGGTGCGCTGGCCGAAGCCGTCCCAATCGTCATGATGCGTGACGCCTGGCTGGCGGGCGCGCACGGCAGCGATCACGTCGGCGTTGTCGCCGTCGCGGCGCGCATAGAGATCGATCCAGTCGGCGAAGATGCTGCCGGTGCTGTAGTACTTGCGCCCGTTGACCACCCAGCGTCCCTCCTTGCGCGAGACACGCGTGATGACTTCGCCGATGGCCACCTCACCAACTTCGGTCCAGGCGTTGCCGGCGAGGTCACCGTCGGCGAAGCGGCGCAGCCAGACCTCGGTGGCGGCATCCCGCGGCGCGTTGAGGCGGTCTTCGACGAAAGCGAAATGGCCGCGCAGCGCTTGCACGATATTGGAGTCGGCTTCGGCCAGCTCGATCAGCAGCTGGAACAGCTGCGGCAGCGTTGCTCCGTCGCCACCATACGCCTTTGGCACGCGCACTGCGCCGAAGCGCGCCTGCTTGAGCCAGCCGATCGCGTCGGCGCCGAGCCTGCGCTCCTGCTCGCGCTCCGACGCGCTGGCGCGGATACGCTCGAAGATGGGCCGGTACCTGGTGGCGATGGCCTCATACTCCGGGCCGAGGAAAGAGATCTGCTGTGCCTGCGTCATATGTCGCTCCGTGATGAGTCGAATGGAATCCGGTCCGCCGCTTCTGCGGCGATTGCCGCTGCTGCACGTTCAGTCGTCGATGCTCTTGCGCACCTTGAGGTTTTTCTCCCTGGCATACTCGAGCGCGGACTTCTCGATGATCGGGCGCAGCAGCTTCCAGTCCGGCGCGATCCAGTCGGACACCACGTTCCATTTGCTGCCGTCCCACTGCTGGAAAGCCACGCGGCCATCGCCCTCATGGTTATCCCAGGTCACGTTGATCGAGTGGAACAGCCCCTTGGCGCCCAGTGCGGCGGCCCGCGCCTGGTCGATCTTCAGGTTCTCGAAGCCCCAGCGCACCTCATCGCCGGTCAGCGCACGCTTGCCGAACCTGGCCTGTGCGATGCGGATCGCTTCCACATTGAGGATGCCGTTGAGCACGCCCAGGTTGTGGTACACGCTGCCGATGCGCTTGCGATCCTGCAGGTTTCCCTTGCCGTTGTCGTAGAGGGTCCTGGTGATCTCCTGCAGCACCGGGTACTGCGCGCCAGCCGCGACAGTGGTGATGGCGGTGTAGCCCTTGGCGGCGTCGCCGGCCGGAATCACGTCCTCCTCGGAGTTGGACCACACATTGCCGATGATGTGGCTGGCCGGAAAGCCGGTTTTCTGCGCGGTCTTGAGCGCCACCGGATTCATCACGCCCCAGCCGCGCAGCACCACGTAGTCCGGCTTCGCGCGGCGGATCGCCAGCCACTGCGATTGCTGTTCGTTGCCGGGATGGGGTACCTCGATCTGCTGCAGCGTGAAGCCATACTTCTTTGCCAGCAGTTCGTAGATGGGAATGGTCTCCTTGCCGTACGGCGAGCCGTGGTAGAGCACCACGATCTTCTTGCCCTTGAGCTTGTCGGTGCCGCCTTCCTTACTGGCGATGTAGTTGACGATGCCGGAAGTCTCGCTGTACGGGTTCAGCAGCAGCGGGAAGACATACTTGAAGACGCCCCCGTCTGTGGTGTCGGTACGTCCGTGGTTGATGGTGATCAGCGGTACCTTGTCTGCGCTCACGCGATCCAGCAGCGCGTAGGCGATGCCGACCGACAGCGGGTTCCAAGCCGCGATGCCGGGACGATTCTTGAGCCGCTCATAGACCTCGACACCGCGTTCCACCTCGTACTGGGTCTCGCCTTCTTCCCAGGTCAGCTTGACACCGCCGACGCCGCCGTCGCGCAGGTTGACCAGGTTCAGGTAGTCGATGAAGCCGCCGAAGAATCCCGTGCCACCGGCTGCATACGGGCCGACGCGATAGCTCTGCAGTGGGAAGAACTGTTCCGGCTGGGCCGCGGTGGCGTTGTGCGCGAACTGTGCCGCGCCGAGCGCGAGCGCTCCGGCGACCAGCGCGGTGTGGAAACTGCGAGTGATGGACATAGGGTCGGAACTCCTGGAAGGATCATGCAAGGCGGAAAGCGGGGAACGGGGACCGATGAGTGGTTCAGGCGGGTGGTGTGGCGGCCTTGGGGCGCGCACCGAGACGGCCGAAGCGCTGCAGCGCGTCCTGGCACAGCGCGGCCAGGCCGCGCGGCTCTGCGATCAGGAAGGCGACGATCAGCGTGCCGAGCACGACGCGCTGGCAAAGGTCGAGCACACCGGAGTCGAACCAGGCGCCGAACAGAAGCGTGCCCAGGCGCGACAGCAGAAGTGGGAACACCACCATCAGCGCGGCGCCAAGGAAGGCGCCGCGCAGTGTGCCGAGACCACCGATGATGATGATGAACAGGATCTGGAAGGAGCGGTCGAGGTTGAAGCCGGCCGGTTCCACTGTGCGCAGGTAGACGAAGCCCCAAAGCACGCCAGCCACGCCGATCACGAACGACGACACGGCGAAGGCCAGCAGCTTGGTACGCAGCACCGGCACCCCGGTTACGCGCGCGGCCAGCTCGTGGTCACGGATCGCGACGAAGTGGTGCCCGGTCGGGGTGTGCACCAGGCGCCAGACCAGTGCCGTCAACGCCGTGACGATGCCCAGTGCGAACAGGTAGCGCCGCAGCGGCGTGTCGAACACCCAGTTGCCCACCGCAAGCGCCGGCGCATCGATCACGCCTGAGGCACTGTCATTGCTGAACCAGCCGAACTTGGTCAGTGCCCATTGCACGAAGAACTGTGCCGCCAGCGTCGACACCGCCAGGTAGAAACCGCGCAGGCGCAGGCTGGGCAAGCCGAACACGACACCGATCGCGGTGGCGCTCAGCCCGCCCAGCGCGATGCTGGCCAGCAGCGGCAGGCCGGGCACGCGCAGGTTGAAGTTGTAGGCGGCGAAGGCGCCTACCGCCATGAAGGCGGCCGAGCCGAGCGAAAGCTGGCCGGCATAGCCGGTCAGCAGGTTCAGCCCCACCGCGGCAAGCGCCAGCGCCAGGAAGGGGATGAGGATGGCGTCGAACCAGTAGTCGGTCGCCAGTAGCGGTACCAGCAGGTAGGCCACCGCCAGCCACAGCAGCGGTTCGAGCCAGCGCGACCGGCGGCGTGCGGCGGTCTGTGCCGCAGCGGAGGCATGGACGAGTGTGTTCATGGCTCAGGCCCTCTCCACCAGCCGTTGGCCGAACAGCCCGCCCGGCTTCACCAGCAACAGGATCAACGCCGCCGCGTACGCGAACCAGCTCTCGATGCCGCCGCCGACGAAGGGGCCCAGGTACACTTCGGCCAGCTTCTCCAGCGCACCGACGATCAGGCCGCCGACGATGGCACCCAGGATGGAGTCGAAGCCACCCAGGACCAGTACCGGCAAGGCCTTGAGCACTACCAGCGACAGCGAGAACTGCACCCCCAGGCGTGCGCCCCACAGCAGGCCCGCCACCAGTGCGATCACGCCTGCGGCGGCCCACACCGTGGCCCAGATGCGCGGCAGGCGCAAGCCCACCGCAAGGGCCGCGAAGGTATCGTCGGCCACGGCGCGGAAGGCAAGCCCGACGCGCGTATAGCGGAAGAAGACGGACAGCAAGGCGACCATCAGCGCCGCGACGGCGGCCGCGAACAGGTCGAAGCGGGAGATCATCACGCCGCCGAGCTCCAGCGGCTGGTCGGGGATGCCTAGATCGAGCTGGTGGACCTGCGTGCCCCAGGCGAGCTGGGCAACGCCTTCGATCACGTAGGACAGCCCAAGGGTCGCCATGAACAGGGTGATCGGGGGCTGATTGACCAGCGGGCGCAGCACCGTGCGCTCGATCGCCAGGCCCAGCAGCAGCATCAGGGCCAGTGTCAATCCGAGCGCGAGCGCGAACGGCACGCCGCGCTCGAGCAGGCTGACGAAGCTCAGCGCCGCGAACAGCAGTTGCGCGCCCTGGGCAAAGTTCAGCACGCCGGACGTCTTGTAGATCAGCACGAAGCCGATCGCGACCAGCGAGTACATCACGCCCGACAACAGGCCACCGATCAGCACCTCGGCGCAGAAGGCAAGGTCGAAGCCGTCCATCATGCCCTCCCTGCCGGTGCCGGCACGGCGGCGAGGCTGTCCTCGTCGTCGCTCTCGTCGTCGTTGCCGTCGTGTGCCACGCCCAGGTAGGCATCGATCACGGCCGGGTCGTCGCGCACCTCGGCCGGTGTGCCGTCGGCGATCTTGCGGCCGTAGTCGAGCACCGCGACGCGGTCGGACAGGCCCAGTACGATGCCGATGTCGTGCTCGATCAGCACGATGGTGGTGCCCCAGCGATCACGGATGGCGCGAACCAACTGCGCCGTCTGCGCTTTCTCGCTGACGGTCATGCCGGCCAGCGGTTCGTCGAGGAGCAGCAGGCGCGGCTGCGCCACCAGCGCCCGCGCGAGTTCCACCCGCTTCTGCAGGCCATAGGGCAGGGTGCCGGCCAGTCGCTCCTGTACCTCGGCCAGTTGCAGGAAATCGATCACCTCCGCGGCGCTCGCGTGTGCCGCGGCTTGCTCGCGGCGGGCCCGGCCCAGTCCGGCAAGCTGCTCCACCACCGTGGCATGCTCGTGGGCCACCCACCCGAGGGCGACGTTGTCGCGCACGCTCAGCCCGCGGAACAGCGCCAGGTTCTGGAAGGTACGCGCCACGCCGAGGCGGGCCAGCCGCGCCGTCGGCACCCGGGAGAAAGCGTGCCCGCCCAGTTGCACGCGGCCTCGGTCGGGCCGGTACAGGCCGCTGATCACGTTGACGAGGGAACTCTTGCCGGCGCCGTTCGGGCCGATGATGGCGCGGATCTCACCCGGCCGCACCGTCAGGTCGACACCGCGCAGGGCGTGGATGCCGCCGAAGGACAGGTCGATGCGGTCGAGCCGCAGCGCCGCCGGCAGCGTGGCGCTGCGGGCATCGGCGCCGATGCCGCCGGCGCCTGCCGCGCAGGCGGCCTGCGATGACAGCGCGGCGGCCGCGGCGGCGTCGGCCTGCCGCTGTGCCCAGGCCGGGTCACCCTGGAGTTCGAGCATGGATCGGGACATGGTATCGCCTGCAATGAACGGGCAGCACGCGTCCGCGCGCCCGTACGGGGCGCGGGACGGATAGCGGGGAGAAGGGCTCCTGGCGGAGGCTCAGGCAGCGGCGGCGGCGGGCTCCGCGGCGCGGGCGGCCTCCAGCTCGCGTACCAGCGGCAGCACCTTCTGGCCGAAGTACTCGACTTCCTCGATGAAGTGCAGGAAGCCGGTCAGGATCAGGTCCACACCGATCGACTTGAGCTCGACGATGCGCTCGGCGATCTGGCGCGGCGTGCCGATCAGGTTGGTGCGGAAGCCGTCGTTGTACTGCACCAGGTCCTCGAACGTGGACTTGGCCCAGTTGCCCTCGCCTTCCGGGGAGGCCTTGCCGGCTTGCGCGACCGCGTCGCCGAAGGCGTGCACCGCTTCCACGTGGGCGTGGTCGATGATGTCCTGCAGTACCTGGCGCGCCTCCTCCTCGGTGTCGCGCGCGATGACGAAGGCGTTGACGCCGATGCGCACCTTGTGGCCGTTGGCCTTGGCCTTGGCCTGGATGTCATCGATCTGCTTCTTCAGGCCTTCGGGCGTGTTGCCATTGGTGAAGTACCAGTCCGATACGCTGGCGGCGTTATCGCGCGCCGCGCGCGAGCTGCCTCCCTGGAAGATCTCGGGGTGCGGTTTCTGCACTGGCTTGGGACTGAGCGTGTAGTCGTTGAAGCGGTAGAAGTCGCCCTTGAAGGTGAAATTGTCCTGGGTCCAGATGCCCTTGAGGGCGCGGATGAACTCATTCGAGCGGCGATAGCGCTCATCGTGCTCGAGCCAGGGCTCTCCAATGGCCTGGAACTCTCCCTTGAACCAGCCGCTGACCACGTTGATCGCGATGCGGCCCTTCGAGATATGGTCGATGGTGGCGATCTGCTTGGCCACCACCGCCGGGTGCCATGGTCCTGGCAGGATCGCCGCCAGCACCTTCAGCTTGGTGGTGGCGTGCAGGATCGCCTGGCTGAACGATACCGATTCGTGCTGGAACTCGGCGCCGTAGCCCGCGGTGAAGCGGATCTGGCTCAGCGCATACTCGAAGCCGGCCTGCTCGGCCGCCTGGGCCAGCCGCTCGTTGTATTCGAGACTCCAGTCGGTGCGCTGCTCGATCGTGCTGACGACCAGGCCGCCGCTGACATTCGGCACCCAGTAGGCGAATTTGATGGCGTCTGCTTGGGGAGCGTTGCTCATGATGTGATCCTCGTGATGCGGTCGGGTTGACGAAGCGGTGACGTGTGGCCGGATGGGCTCAGGCGGGCAGGGCCTCGCGCAGCGCGGCACCGGCGGTGACTGTGGCACCGGCGAGCGACGGCAAGGCGCGCTCCACTGCCAGGGCAATGCGCTCGCGCAGGGCGCCGTGTCGGATCGCATAGCCATCGAAGTCCTGTTCCGAGGCATAGACGCCGATGGGGAGCGTGCGTGCCTGGAAGAAGCTGAACAGCGGACGCAACTGATGGTCGATCACCAGGGCGTGGCGATCGCTGCCGCCGGTGGCGGCCAGCAGCACCGGCACGTCGATCAGTGCTTCGTGATGGACCAGATCGAAAAGGTGCTTGAACAGGCCGGTGTACGAGCCGCGATAGACCGGGCTGGCAACGATCAGCACATCGGCCTCTTCGATGGCGCGGATCTCGGCCTCCACGGCGGCGCTCAACTGGCTGCGGTACAGCGCGCCGGCCAGATGTGGCGCGAGGGCGCCGAACTCGATCACGTGCGGATCGACGGGTATGGCCGCACCGATTCCTGCCAGCAATTCCTCGACCAGGACCAGGGTGCGCGAGGGCTTCTGTACGCTGCCCGCGACGGCGACCACCTTCAACTTCCTCCGGCTCATTTCGTGTGCTCCTTGGGCTGGCATCAGCCGGCCTCACCTTTATTGAAGCCGCGTGGCGAGCCTGCCCGCGGCGAACTGTCGGCAACGATTGTGCAGGCGAGCGCGCCGCGGACCTACCGCGAAATGCGCTCATGCATATGTGCGCAGCGCACAAGCAGTGAAGTCTTTGATTCGCAAGAGGAAAGAAGTGGCTGGCACCGAGTTGCGGGTGTTGTGCCAAAAGCAATGCGGTTCAGCGTGGCGCCGGCGGCCCGTCGATCTTTGATCAATTTGCTGATCGCCTGCGCATCCAGACGCGTTGCGATGTGTCCCGAGAATCCTTCGCCGCCGTCGTGCCAGCGGTAAGGCGCCGGGACTGTATGCCACCGACTGCATGGAACCGCGGGTCATGGCGATTGACTGGCCTGGTGCGCTCATTCCTCCTGTGTTCCGGCACCCGCTTACTTCCGCTTCCAGGCCGTTTAGCCGCAGCATGTTCCGACCGCACTGCGCTGGCAGTGGATGGCCCGGCGACGGCTCGCCCGTGCATCTGGCCGTCGCCGCCGGCGCAACGCCGCAGAGGCGCCCCACGACGTCTTCAGCGTCCGGAGCGCGCCTGGAAACGCAGGCGATCAGCAAATTGATCAGAGATCGACGGGCCGCCGATGCGATGCCGTGCCGCTCGGCCCTTGGCGCTACATCCGCCAGCCGCCGCCAACCACTTCTTTTCTCTTGCGAATCAAAGGCTTCACCACTTGTGCGCTGCGCACATATGCATGAGCGCATTTCGCGGTAGGTCTGCGGCGCGCTCACCTGCACAATCGTTGCCGACAGTTCGCCGCGGGCAGGCTCGCCGCGCGGCTTCGATAACAGGTGAGCCGATGCCGTTGCAGCGGGCGACTAGCCCCCTCCTTCTTCCCTTCCATCGCAGCCATGAGCAAGACCATCCACTTCAACGCGTTCGAAATGAACTGTGTCGCCCACCAGTCGCCAGGCATGTGGCGTCATCCGCGCGATCGTTCTTGGCAGTACAAGGACGTGGAGTACTGGAGCGACCTGGCGGTCATTCTGGAGCGGGGGATCTTCGACGCGGTCTTCATTGCCGATGTGATCGGCTACTACGACGTCTACAAGGGAAACAACGACCATGCTTTCTTGGGTGGCGTGCAGATCCCGGTGAACGATCCGCTCCAGTTGGCCAATCCGATCGCCCAGGCGACGAAGCACCTGGGCATCGGCATCACCGCATCGACTTCCTTCGAGCATCCCTACACCTTCGCGCGCCGGCTCTCGACGGCAGACCACCACACCAAGGGGCGGGTGGGCTGGAACATCGTCACCTCTTATCTGGAAAGCGGCGCCAAGAACATCAGCCAAGGTGGCCTGAAACGCCATGACAACCGCTACGAGGTTGCCAACGAATACGTCGAGGTGCTTTACAAGCTGTTCGAGGGCAGCTGGGAGGAGGGCGCCGTGGTGCGCGACCGTGAACGGGGCGTGTTCGCCATCCCGGAGAAGATCCACGAGATCGGCCACAAGGGAAAGTACTTCGAGGTGCCTGGCTACCACCTGTGCGAGCCCTCGCCGCAGCGCACTCCGGTGCTGTTCCAGGCCGGTGCCTCACATGCCGGCAAGGACTTCGCGGCGCAGCACGCTGAACTCGTCTTCATTTCCACTCCCACGCAGGAAACCACTCGAGACTACGTGAGCGACATCCGCCGGCGTGCGGCGGCCGCAGGCCGCGATCCGCGCAAGCTGCTGATCTATGCCCTGGTGACTATCGTGGTCGATGAGACTGATGCCAAAGCGCAAGCCAAGCTCAAGGAGTACCAGCAATACGCCTCTTACGACGGCGGTCTGGTGCTGACTTCGGGTTGGACGGGCATCGACTTCGGCCGCTACGCGCCGCACGACAGCGTGCGCAAGGTGGAGACCAACGCCATCATCTCGGCGGTCGAGCACCTGGCCGAGGGCGGCAAGACCTGGACCATCGAGGAACTCGCCAGATGGGCCAGCATCGGCGGCCTGGGGCCGCTGTTCGTGGGCTCGGCAGCCACTGTAGCAGACCAGCTGCAGCAGTGGGTGGAGGTGACCGACCTCGACGGCTTCAACCTGGCCTACGCCGTGGCGCACGAGACCTTCTCCGATGTGGTCGAGCACCTGGTGCCGGAGCTGCAGCGGCGGGGCGTCTATCCACGCGCCTATCGAGACGGCACGCTGCGCGAGAAATTGTTCGGCGAGGGCCCCTACCTGCCCGAGACGCATCCGGCAGCCCGCTATCGCGATATCGAGCGCGTCAAGCGTGAAGGCGCGGCAAGCTAATCCATCGGTCAACCACCCAAGCGGAGGAATTTCGACATGAGTCAGAAGAGAAAGATCGCCGTTGTCGGCGCGGGCCTGGCAGGAGCCAGTGCCGCTCTTGGATTTGCCAACGCAGGCTTTGCGGTCACGCTCTACAGCGACAAGCCGCGCGAAGTCCTGCGCAACGGCGTTGCCGCTACGGGCACGGCCATCTATTTCGGGCAGCCGTCGCAGGACGCCGACGCGCAGATCATCGAGAACCTCTACGGCGATGACTCCTTCGCCGACGGCTTTTCGGTGAGAGCCTACAACGAAGACAAGAGTCCGCTGCTGAGCTTCGACACCGACTACCACTACTACCGGGCGCAGGCGGTCGACGTGCGCCTGCGCGCCGATGACCGGATCGGCCGCTTCATCGGGAAAGGGGGGGAGTTCCGCGTCGAGGCTGTGACGCCCGACTCGCTGGACGCCATTGCCGCCGCCCATGACCTGACGCTGGTGGCCACGGGCAAGCAGAGCCTGGCGGATCTGTTCCCGGTGGATGAAGGCCGTACGGTCTACAAGGCGCCGCAAAGGCATCTGCTGACGGTCAACGTGAGGGGGCTGGACTATGACAAGACGACCTTCGACTATCGTAGCCAGGTCGGGTGGAAGCACAATTTGTTCACCATCCATGGCGCCGAAGGTGAAGTCTTCACCGGGCCGCTGCTGCATAAGGACGGGGTGAGGGGCTGGATTCTGCTGGGTTTCGCCAAGCCGGGCGGCGATTGGCAGAAGCGCTTTGCCGAGGCCACGGATTCGGCTTCAGCGCTGTCCATCTTCAAGAAGCTCTTCCATGACTACTTCCCGGAAGATGCCGCCGAGATCGACAAGCTCCAGGTGATCGAAAGCGACCCGTACACCTGGCTCAAGGGCGCCGTCACGCCAACCGTGCGCAAGGCCGTCGGGTACACCAGGAACGGACATGTCGTCGCAGCGCTGGGTGATACGGCGATCGCGGTCGATCCGCTGGCCGGGCAGGGTGCGCAGAACGTGTCGATCCAGGTGGCCGCGCTGGTGCGCGCCGCCACCGAGCGCCAAGGGCCCTTCGACGCGGCGTGGATCACCGACCAGTTCGACGCCCACTGGGAACGCCATGGCTATGGCGCCACCGAAGTGACCCGTCTGTTCCTGGGCGATCCGAAGTACGCCGAGCACGGCGGCCTCTTGTTCCCCTCGGCGACCGTGAACCAAGGCAAGGGCGGGGCGGCGCTCTTCCGCTTGCTGTCGGAGCCTGCGCTTCTGGCGAGCCTTCAGACCAGGGGCGCCTTGACGAAGTACATCGAGGCGGAAACCGGCGAAACGGTCGAGAGCCTGCTCTCACGCTTCGTGCCTGCCCAGAGCTTTCCGGCGCGGGAGGCGCTATGAGCGCCGTCAGCGATAAGACTCTGCAGTCGCGCTTCGCGTCGCTGTTCGCCCGCCTGGCAGACGGTGCCGTGGAGCGGGAGCGCAATCGTCGGTTGGCCTTCGACGAGGTCAAGGCCTTGCAGCAGGCAGGCTTCGGCGCCCTGCGCGCGCCCGTGGAGCAGGGAGGCGCCGGTGCCACCATCCGCCAGTTGTTCGACCTGCTGATCGGCCTGGGGGCGGCGGACTCCAATCTGCCGCAAGCCTTCCGGCTGCACCTGGTCTTCGTGGAAGAGCAGCGCCTGAAGGCGCTGCAAGGCAGCGCAAAGGCAAGGGAATGGCTGGCCAAGGCAGCCGAAGGCAAGTTCTTCGGCGGCGCTGCGACGGAGTTGGGCGAGGGCGCAGCGCAGCGATACAGGACCGCGGTGTCCCGCACGCCGCAGGGGTGGCGGTTGAACGGGGAAAAGTTCTACAGCACGGGCGCGCTGTATGCCGATTATCTGGCCGTGGCGGCCGACAGGGACGGCGAGCGTGTCACGGTGGTGGTGCCGGCCGAGGCGCCGGGCCTGACGCAGCGCGACGACTGGGACGGATTCGGGCAGCGCCTGACCGTCAGCGGCCATTCGACCTTCGTCGATGTTCCCGTGCGGGAGGACGACATCTCGGAAGGGGGCTACGGCTCGCCCGGCCGCACCTGGGCCACGGCCTACCTGCAGCTGATCCTGCTGGCGTCGCTGGCGGGCATCGCGCGGCGGGTGGAGCAGGAGGCGATCGCGTGGGTGCGTCCGCGCACCCGTACCTTCAGCCATGCGCCCGCGGACCTGCCCAAGGACGATCCGCTGGTGCAGGAAACCATCGGCAAGCTCTCCGCGGCGGCCTTCGGCGCGCGCGCGGCGGTACTGGCCGTGGCCGAGACGCTGGATGCGGCGATCGCTGGCGGTGCCTCGGACCCGGAACTGGTGGACAACGCGGAACGCGCGGCGGCGCAGGCGCAGGACGTCGTGATCTCCCTGGCGCTGGACGCCAGCAGCCGCTTCTTCGAGCTGGGTGGCGCTTCCCTGACGAGCAGCGCGCTGGCGCATGACCGCCACTGGCGCAATGCCCGCACGCTCGCGGCGCATAATCCCCTGGCCTACAAGCTGCGCGCTCTGGGCGCCAACCTCCTGAACGGCGACCCGCTGCCCTATCAATGGAGCGCGGGCGTGCGCCGGTCCTGAGGAGGGAGGCTGGCCGATGACGATAGCACTGAAGACCGCTCGGCGGGACGGCGATATCGACGTGGCGGAAGGCGTGGTACTGCCGCCGGCCGCACTGCGGGCAGTCGAGCGTTGGGCGCAGCAGAAACCGCAGGCACTGGCATTGCTGCACAAGCAGCACGGCCGCTGGGGCGCTTACCGCTGGAGCGACGTGGCCCGCACGGTGGCGCAACTGCGCGACGCGCTCGCGCGCCGAGGCTTGGGGCCGGGGAGCCGGCTGGCTGTCAGCGGAGCGCTGGAGCCTCGGCTCATCCTGCTGGTCCTGGCTGCGCATGGCGCCGGTGCCACGGTGGTCGCCATCGACCGCCACGCCCAGGGCACGGCCTTGCAGGAACGGCTAAGAGCTGCCGCCCCGACGCACGCATTCGTGCAGGAGCGAAAGACCATCTCCGAGTGGATCGACAGCGGCCATGTCAACGCCGCGCCGGTGCCTTTGTATTCGGCGCAGTCGGTCGCGCATGACAGCGGCTCCTGGCACATCGCACCGCTGGCTGAGCTGGCCGGCCCGGCGTCCGCGCCAGCCGTCGCCGGCCGTCAGGCCAAGCTGCGCGGGCACGCGGCGCTGTGGGTGGACGAGGGCACGGAATGGCACCAGGGCCTGGAGCAGGTACTGGCGGACTGGCTGCACAGCGGTACCGCCATGGCCGCGCCGGAGAGCAGCGCGTCCTCCACGCGGGACCGCCGCGAGATCCAGCCTTGGCGTCTGCTCGTGTCGGTCGCGCGGCGCCAGCAGTTGCAGGCTGAATTGCAGGCCCGCCTGCCGCTGCCGGGAAGCTGGCGGCGCAGGCTGACAGAGCGTGCCGCCGCCCGGCCCGGCGGCTTGCTGGCACGGTGGCTGTTGGGCCGCATCAGCCGCCTGCACGGGCTTCCGGTGCGGCAAGGTCCGGGCGAGATATCGACGGTGCTTGCCAAGGAGGTGTCCGCATGAACGACGGCATCGCCAGCCCGGCCCCGCCGGACGCCATTCTGGAAGTGCGCGGCATTTCGCTGTCGTTCCGGGGCGTCCAGGCCATCAGTCAACTGTCGTTCGTGGTGGCGCGTGGCGAGATCTGCGCCTTGATCGGTCCGAATGGCGCGGGCAAGAGTTCGCTGCTGAACGTGCTCAACGGCGTCTACAAGCCTGATTCCGGCGACATCCGCTACGAGAACGAGACCTTTCGCGAGCTGCATCCCCTCGATGCGGCGCGGCGCGGGATCGGACGGACCTTCCAGAACAACGCGCTGTTCAAGACGCTGAGCGTGCGCGACAACGTGCTGACGGGACTGTCGCGCTATGCGCGCAGCAGCGTGGTTGAGCAGGCCTTGCATCTGCCGCGTGCAAGGCGCGAGGCGGCCGACTTCCTGGATCGTGCCGAGGCGGTGCTGGAGTTCCTCGAACTACAGGTTTGCCGCCACACCTTGGTGGGCAGCCTGCCCTATGGCGTGCAGAAGCGTGTGGAACTGGGGCGTGCGCTGGTGTCCGCGCCGCGCCTGCTGCTGCTGGACGAACCGATGGCCGGGATGAATGCCGACGAGAAGCTGGAGATGAGCCGCTTCATCGCCGACATCAACCGGGATCTGGGTATCACCGTGGTACTGATCGAACACGACGTGGGCGTGATCATGAACCTGTCGAGCCACGTAGTGGTGCTGGATTACGGCCGTAAGGTGGGCGACGGCACGCCGGCACAGGTGCAGGCCAACCCGGACGTGATTGCCGCCTACCTGGGCGCGCCGCATTGAAAAGGCGTGGACGACTATGCTTCTCTTCCTCGAAACCCTTGTCGGCGGCTTGCTGGCGGGGACCATGTATTCGCTGGTGGCGATCGGCTTCGTGCTGATCTACAAGGCCAGCGGTGTGTTCAATTTCGCGCAGGGCTCGATCCTGCTGTTCTCGGCGCTGCTGTTCGTCACGCTGCGGGAGTCGAGCGTGCCGTTCGTCCTGGCCCTGCTGCTGACCATCGCGGCGCTGGTGCTGCTGGCGGTGCTGATCGAGAAGCTTGTGCTGCGACCGCTGACCAACCGCAGCCCGATGACGTTGTTCATGGCCACCCTGGGCCTGTCCTACGTGGTCGAGGGCGTGGCGCAGGGCGTGATGGGCGCCAACGTCCATGCGCTGGACCTGGGCATCGCTGACCTGCCGGTCTTCGTCGGCGGCGTGCTCATCAGCCAGTTCGACCTGGTGGCGGCTATCACTGCCGCAGTGCTGGTCGGCGTGCTGGCCCTGCTGTTCGACAGGACGCGCATCGGTATCTCGCTGCGCGCGGTGGCCGACAACACTCGCGCGGCCTTGTCCGTCGGCATCAACCTCCACCGCATCTGGCAGGTCGTATGGGCGGCGGCGGGCCTCACAGGGCTGGTGGCCGGGCTGCTGTGGGGCGCGCGCCAGGGGGTGCAGTTCTCGCTGTCGCTGGTGGTGCTCAAGGCCCTGCCGGTGCTCATCATCGGCGGCTTCACCTCGATCGGCGGCGCCATCGCCGGCGGGCTGATCGTGGGCGCCGCGGAGAACCTGGCCGAAGCCTACATCGGCCCCTATGTCGGCGGCGGCATCACGTCGTGGTTCGCGTACTTCCTGGCGCTGGTGTTCTTGTATATCCGCCCAGCCGGGATCTTCGGCGAACGTGCCATCGAACGAGTCTGAGATCCCTATGACAGACACTACGCCTTCCATCCATCCCGCCTATGGGGCGCCTTTGCGGCTCAAGGGCAGGGCGCCCGCGCGGCTGCCGCAGGTGGCGCTGCTCGTGCTGGCTTTCGGCATCGTGCCCTGGCTGGGCAGCGAGTACTGGCTCAACGCGATCGTCGTGCCCTTCCTCGTGCTGTCGCTGGCCGGCCTGGGCCTGAACCTGCTGACCGGCTATGCGGGGCAGACTTCGCTCGGGTCGGGCGGCTTCATGGCCGTCGGGGCCTTCGCCGCCTATGCCTTCCTGTTGCGCGCAGACCTGAGCTTTCCGGTCGCGCTGCTGCTGGGCGGCTTGGCCGCAGCGCTGGCCGGGCTGCTCTTCGGCTTGCCCAGTGCCAAGATCAAGGGCTTCTACCTCATGGTGACCAGCCTGGCGGCGCAGTTCTTCCTGGAGTGGTTGTTCCTGAAGTTCCCGTGGTTCTACAACCACAGCTCGTCGGCCACCATCTCGGCGCCACGGCTGGATGTCTTCGGCCTGGACTTCGACCATCCGCTGGGCAAGTACTACGTGGTGCTGGCCACGGTGAGCCTGCTGACCTGGGCTGCCGTCCACTTGGTGCGCAGCCAGACGGGCCGCGACTGGATGGCGATCCGCGACATGGACACGGCCGCGGCGGTGGCGGGCATCCGCGTCAACCGCAGCAAGGTGCTGGCCTTCGCGGTCAGCGCCTTCTACCTGGGCGTGGCTGGCGCGCTGTGGGCCTTTGCCTACCTCGGCTCGGCGGGTGCGCAGAGCTTCGGCCTGGCGCGCTCCTTCCAGGTCCTGTTCATCATCATCATCGGCGGGCTCGGCAGCATCGGCGGCAGTTTCATCGGCGCGGCCTTCATCAGCCTGCTGCCGCTGGGACTGGACTTCGTCTCGCAGAGCCTGTTCGCCGGGCGGCTGGATGCAGGTCTGCTGCAGAACATCCAGAAGGTGATCTTCGGCGTGCTGATCATCGGCTTCCTGATCAAGGAGCCGGAAGGCATCGCCCGTCTTCTCCACAACTGGCGCGCTCGCCTGTCGGTCTGGCCGCTGCGCTTCTGAACCTTCGTTCCGCCTGACACCTCTTCAAGGAATCCTTTGACATGCTTCTTATGAAAAAGACGCTGATCCTGACGCTTGCCGCCGCCCTGGGCCTGGCATCCGCCCCTCTGTCCGCCGCGGAGCAGTACGTGCCGTTGCCGACCTACCGCGTCGGACCCTACGCGTCGAGCGGTTCGCTGTGGTGGGCGGGCACTCTCGACTATTTCCGCTACATCAACGAAGTGGAAGGCGGCATCAATGGCGTGAAGATAAAGTATGAGGAGTTCGAGACCGAGTGGAGTCCCGACCGCACGGTGGAGGTCTATGAGCGCGTCAAGAAAGGCAAGGACGGTTCGCCCCTGGCCTTCTTCTTCACCCACGGCACGCCGGCCACCTACGCGCTGATCGAGAAAGCCGCAGCGGACAAGATTCCGCTGATCGACCCGGCCGGCGGACGAACCGAATCCATCGATGGCACGGTGTTCCCCTACGCTTTCCCGCTGCTGTTCAGCTACTACAGCCAGGCATCGACCGGCATCAACTTCATCGCGCAGAAGGAGGGCGGATTCGATAAGCTGAAGGGCAAGAAGATTGTGACGGTCTATCACGATTCGGCCTATGGCCGCGCCACCCAGCCAGCCCTGGAACTGCTGGCCAAGAAGTACGGCTTCGAGAATATCCAGATTCCGGTGGCTGACCCCGGCAACGAGCAGTCGCCGCAATGGCGCCGCGTGCGCGAGATCAAGCCTGACTGGGTCTTCCTGCGCACCTGGGGAGTCTCCACGGTCGTCGCGCTCAAGACTGCCCAGCGCTTCGGCTTTCCCGCCGACCACATCATCGGCGACGTCTGGGCCGGCTCCGAATCCGACGTGATTCCCGCCGGCGATGCGGCCAAAGGCTACCAGGCACTGGCCCCGTATCCCGGCGGCACCGGTTTCGAGATCCACAAACGATTGAAGCAGCACATCCTCGACAAGGGCAAGAGTGACCTGCGCGACACCAGGTACTTCGGTGCGGTCAACTACAACATCGGCCTGGTCAATGCCGCATTGGCGGTGGAAGCGTTGCGCACCGGGTACAAGAAGTTCGGCGCGCGCCCGCTCAATGGCGAGGAGGGCCGCTGGGCCTGGGAGCATCTCGCGGTGAACGATGCGCGCTTGAAGGAAATCGGGTTCTACGGTCTGCTGCAGCCGCTCAACATCACCCCGTATGACCACGAAGGCGGTGGCGCGGCGCGCATCCAGAAATGGGACGGGAGCAGATGGGTGTTGCAGACCGGCTGGATCAAGGCCGACCATGAACTGCTGCGTCCCCTGATCAAGGAGAAGTCGGCAGCCTATGCGAAGGAGCATGGCATCACACCGCGCGACCCGGGCAAGGAACACTGATTTCACCCTCGCAGGCAAAACCATGAAAACAACCATCAGTTCCCGTCACCATCTGGCGGGTGTGGCAAGCCTGGCCCTGGCCGGCGCCATCGCGAGCAGCGCGCTGGCGCTGGAAACCCGTCCCGGTCCCGATGCCGGTAAGCAGTTCCTGCCGATCGCCAGCTATCGGGTCGGCCCCTACGCCTCGTCGGGCGCGCAGATCTGGGCCGGCCGCATTGACTACTACCGCTACATCAACGAAGTCGAGGGCGGCATCAACGGCGTACCCATTGTCTGGCAGGAGTGCGAGACCGAATGGACGGCGGAGAAAGGCGTGGAATGCTACGAGCGCTTCAAGCACGGCCTCCAGGGCGCGCCGGTACCCGCCTATTTCCCCAATGGCGCGCCGGCGGCCTTCGCGCTGGCCGATCGCGCCGCGCAGGACAAGATTCCGCAGGTGACGCTGGCCTATGGCCGCACCGAGGCCGCGGATGGCACGGTGTTCCCTTACATCTTCCCGGTTGTCCTGACCTTCTATAGCGAAGCGTCGGCCCTCGTCAACTACATCGCGCAGCAGGAAGGCGGGCATGACAAGCTCAAGGGCAAGAAGATCGTCACGCTCTACCACGACTCGGCCTACGGGCGCGAGACGATCGAGCCGCTCAGGCTGCTATCCGGGAAGTACGGCTTTCAGGACATCCAGATCCCCTTTGCCGACCCAGGCAACGAGCAATCGGCGCAATGGCGGCAGATCCGCCAGATCCAGCCTGACTGGGTGTTCATCCGCACCTGGGGCGTTTCCACGCCGGTGGCCATCCGTACAGCGCAGCGCTTCGGCATCCCGGCCAACCGCATCGTGGGCGACGTCTGGGCCAGCTCGGAGGAAGACGTGATTCCAGCGGGCGATGCCGCCAAGGGCTATCTGGCGCTCACGCCTTACCCGGCCGGAACGGACTTCGAGATCCACAGGCGCTTGAAGCAATACATCATCGACAAGGGAAAGAGCGACCTGCGCGACACCCGCAAGTTCGGCAGCGTCTACTACAACTCGGGACTGATCGATGCGGTGATCTCGGTCGAGCTGGTGCGCAAGGCGCAGGAGAAGTTCGGCAAGCGCCCCGTCACCGGAGAGGAAGGCCAGTGGGGCCTGGAGAACCTGAACATCGATAATGCACGCCTGAAAGCGAACGGCTTCCACGGCCTGCTGCAGCCGCTGCGTTTGTCACCCCGGGACCACGAGGGCGGCGGCGCCGTCAAGGTGCAGCAATGGGACGGCAAGAAGTGGAATCAGGTGAGCGACTGGATCCAGGCCGACCGCGAATTGCTGTGGCCGCTCATCAAGGCCAAGTCTGCCGCCTACGCCAAGGAAAAAGGCATCGCACCCCGCGTAGCGTCGCAAGGAAAGAACTGAGCCATGAGCAACGGCATCGTCAGCGCCATTCCGGTTGAGATGGCCCCTAGCGTCTCGGCGCAGGAGCTATTGCGCGTGGACGACATCGAAGTCATCTACGACGGCGCCATCTTGGCTGTCAGCGGCGTCTCGCTGGTGGTGCGGCAGGGCGGCATCACCGCGCTGCTGGGCGCGAACGGCGCGGGCAAGAGCACTACGCTCAAGGCCATCTCCGGCCTGCTGGGCGCCGACCGCGCCCGCATCAGCCGCGGCAGCATCCGTTTCCAGGACAAATCGACCGAAGGAGTCGCGCCCGAGCAGCTGGTGCGCGCCGGCATTGTGCATGTGCTGGAAGGCCGCCAGGTCTTCCAGCACCTGACCGTAGAGGAGAACCTACTCAGCGGTGGCTTCGTGCGACGCCCCAGTCGACAGGCGCTGCAGCGTGGGCTGGATCGGGTCTATGCCTGGTTTCCGCACCTCAAACAGAAGCGCGGAGTGCGGGCCGGCTATATCTCGGGCGGCGAGCAGCAGATGCTGGCGATCGGGCGTGCCCTCATGACAGAGCCCCGCCTCGTGCTGCTGGATGAGCCTTCGATGGGCCTGGCGCCGATCATCGTGCAGGAGATCTTCGAAATCGTCAGCCAGCTTAATGTGCGGGAAGGGGTGAGCTTCCTAGTGGCCGAGCAGAACACCGCGCTGGCCCTGCGCCATGCGCATCATGCCTATGTGCTAGAGACGGGCAGGGCAGTGTTAGCTGGCGCTGTGCAGGACCTGCTGAATGATGCTGGCCTCCGCGATGCCTACCTGGGTAGAAAACTGTCGGCAGAGCAGCTGTCGGCAGAGCGTTCGGCCACTTTGCACCCGATCCAAGAGGCTCATTCACCGTGAGAATAGCAGCGAGATCTACCGCTCCTGACGGGCTGGTGGCTCGAGCACGAATTCGTCGATACGGCCAACCTATCTATCCGCATCGCCGCCAATTGCTGCGCCGTGTCCGAACACTGGTGGACCAGGTGATCGTCGATTTCGGTGATCATGCCACCGGAGCACTTCAAGCGTCAGCGCTGGCGGTGGGCGCTTTGGCGGCTCTGGCAGCCAGGAAGGCTACAGATGGCGACCGGCCCGTTTCTGATCGTCGGAACCGGGCTAGTCGTCGACAACAACTTGACCGGGAAGGCATCGAGTAACGACGCACTGGTAATGGCCTGTCTGAAGGGGCTCGTTGCCGGGGTAGGCAACACGGACCTCGCTCTGTTGCTGGGCGCCATTGGCATTGGGGTGTGGTTGCACCTCCGGGAGCGGCACGAGCATCGACGCAACGAATAGTATTTAACATAATATACATTATGCGCAACAAGGATGTTACGGCCAAATAGTATTGTCGTACTTGGGCCAAATAGTATTGTCTTACTTGGGCCAATTAGAACTGTCGCAGTGCTTGCCAGTCCTGGCAAGCTGGCGGCTTTCCGTCCGTCCGAGACTGGAGGCCGCCATGGGCAAGCCCGAGATCCTGACCGTGACGATGCGCGAACTGGACCGACTCAAGGTGATACAGGCCGTGGTGGAGCACGGCCTGGCGGTCTGGCGCGCCGCCGAGAAGCTGGGCTTGTCGCGCCGGCAGGTGGAGCGCTTGGCGCAGCGGTACCGGGCGGATGGGCCGAGCGGCCTCGCTTCGCGCAAGCGCGGCCGCCCCGGCAACCGCCAGTTGCCGCCCGGCCTGGAGGCTCGCGTGCGCGGACTGATCCGCGACAGCTACGCCGACTTTGGCCCGACCCTGGCGGCCGAGAAGCTGCGCGAGCGTCATGGCATCGACCTGGCCAAGGAAACGGTGCGCCGGATCATGGTCGACGCGGGCTTCTGGGTGCCGCGCAGGCAGCGCCCGCCCAAGGTCCACCAGCCGAGGAACCGCCGGGCGTGCCTGGGCGAGCTGGTCCAGATCGACGGCAGCGACCACGCCTGGTTCGAGGACCGCGCGCCGGCGTGCACGCTGCTGGTCTATGTCGACGACGCCACCGGCCGGCTGATGCAGCTGCTGTTCGTGCCGACCGAGTCGACCCCCGCCTATTTCACCGCCACCCGGGCCTATCTGGAGCGGCACGGCAAGCCGCAGGCGTTCTATTCGGACAAGTTCAGCGTGTTCCGGGTCAGCGCCAAGTCCAATGCCGAAGGCTGCGGCTATACGCAGTTCGGACGGGCGTTGTTCGAGCTGAATATCGACATCCTGTGCGCCAATTTCAGCCAGGCCAAGGGCCGCGTGGAGCGGATGAACGGCACGCTGCAGGACCGGCTGGTCAAGGAATTGCGCCTGCGCGGCATCAGCTCGATGGACGCCGCCAACGCCTATGCGCCGACGTTTATCGCGGACTTCAATGCGCGCTTTGCCAAGGTGCCAAAGAGCGACTTCAACGCGCACCGGCCGCTGCGTGGCGACGAGGATCTGGAACGAATCTTCAGCTGGCGCGAGTGGCGCAAGGTGTCGGCCAGCCTCACGCTGCAATACGACAAGGTGATGTACCTGCTGGAGGACCGGCCCGAGCACCGCCGCCTGATCCACCGCTACATCGAGGTGGCCGACTATCCGGACGGGCACGTGGAGCTGTGGGCCGACGGCGCTGCCCTGCCCTACACCACCTACCACCGGCTCTCGGAGATCGACCAGGGCGCCATCGTGGAAAACAAGCGGCTGGGGCGCGTGCTGGATATCGCCGCCCAGGTACAAGCGCTGCGCGACAACCGGCATCAGGCCGGCCCGTCGCGGACGCTGCAGGGCGAGCCGCTGCCCCAGCACGCGCAGTTGTACGTGAAGCGTCAGCGGCAGATCAACCGGATGGACATGGCGCGGGCGATCAAGGGCGCGCTCCTGCCCTAGTTGGCCTCTTGCTGCCCGATAGCGGATGCCGGGCCAGCCCGTTGCCGGAGGGCCATCCAAGTAATGAGGCGAGACTCGGACATGAATGTTACAAACGACTCGAAAGCGGGATCGAAGGCTAATCCGTAACGTGGACTGACGAGGAACCCCAGTTTTCGTGCTTTCACACTTGACAGTTTCCACGAAACGAGAAAGATCCCCCAAACATAGTCGACGGTAGAATCGCGTAAGCCCGCCGGCAGATCGCCATCCGCACCTACACTCCACATAGACTACGCAACGTGAAGAACTACCTGATATCGCTCGGAGCCGCACTTGTGCTAAGTGGTTGCGTCACTCATGCTGCGCTAACGTCTGACAACACAAGGACAACGAGAGTCACAGTCACGAACAATACGCCGGCGGCAATGTTTGCCGCCTTCACATACGAAGACGACTATGACTGCTACGCTGGACGAAACCTCGTTCCGGTTGGCGACCACGAACGCAACCACGTCTTCGACTTGGCAAGCAAGCGCTATCAGAGCGTCGCCTTTTCCTACCTTGGCGTCAACGCCGTCACGGTGCACTCATGTAGGGCGGTCTACACGATTGAAACTAAGCCTGACGCGGAGTACAGATTCGATTTCGAGCGAGTGCCGGGGGGATGCGTGACAACTGCGGTCGAAATCGAAGGTGGCAATGAAACGCGAGTCCCACTCATCAAGAGAGAGTACAAAACGCCGTTTTGGCATTCTGCCGGCCCATGGTGCGTTGCGGACACGCGTTTCCTTGGCTCGTCAAATCTGGCAACACCGCGAACCGCCAAAGATCACTAAGATCCCAAGCTCGTGGTGTGTTGCAACCGGAATCCAACGAATCCGGACATAGCGATCGACCATTCTGACTTAGAAGCGGTCCCGCGCCTGACAGGCAGCATCAACGAGCGCTACAAGCCGCCCGACGGCTGGACGGCCACCAGCTACTACCAACCACCAACCGATCCGATCAGAAGCGACGGCTTTCCATCCCGTCACGCCCGAACGCGTTGTGCAGGAGCACGCGCAACTCCTCGAGCAGTCTCGCTATGCGGTCTTCGTCAATCTCCGCCGGATCAATCGTAAGCAACCGGTGAACCCATCTTGATTGTCCGGCGACTCTTGCTGGCCATCAAAATTAACAGTCAGCCGGATTGATCAAGGATGTCAGTACGTGGTCTGCCCACGCGCCATTAAGCTTCAGATATGCCCGGGCGATACCTTCCCGCTCAAAGCGAAGTCCAGTGAGTAGCCGAGCGCTGCGCTCGTTCTCAGGTCGGTAGTTCGCCATGATGCGATGCAGCCCAAGCTCACCGAACACATACTCGATGGCGGTCGCCAAGCATTCGCGCATCAAGCCCTGCCCTTCACAGTCTCGCGCAATCGAGAAGCCTAGATGACATGCCTGGAACGGCCCCCGGACGATATTGGTAAAGTTGCAGTCTCCGATAAGTTGACCACTGTCTCTCCTGAACAGCAGCAGATGTAGAGCGCTCTCGGCCTCCATCTGCCTTTCCATCGCCTCTAGTCGGTTTTGGATCGACTGCAGTGTATAGAAGGAGCGGGGCCGCAACGGCTCCCAAGGTTTGAGGTGGGCGCGATTGGCGTTAATTCGGGGACTTCTGCCGCACGCGTGCTTCTTCGAAGATCGGAACCGCGGCCTGGGCGACATTGGTCCACGATGCGTCAACTGTGCCTGCGTGATGCGGCGCCGCGGGCCGGGCGTTCAGTGCAACTCGAACGAGATTGGCTGCGATGCGGTGAACGTGAATAGTTCGCCCTCATGGTCGTACGGGACGCAGTGCATTTCGCGTATGGCCTTGTCGGCCGCCTCATCGAGCGACGGTACACCCGTCGACTGGGTGATAAGTGTCAGGTACACGATGCCCTTAGTATTGACCCAGAAGCGTACCACCGCCTTTCCGAATTGCCCCTTCCGCCTCGCCTCGGCCGGATAAAGCGGGCGCAGTCGGGTGCATCTGATATCTTCGAGCGCGCGCGAAACTGCCTGCCCTACAGCGAGATCGACGTCGATCGACTGGTACGTTTTCCCGCATTGACCCAAGCGTTCTGCGACCTTCGCGTCGTACGCATCAGCGTACCGAGCCGCGGTAGCGGGCTCGAGGAGTTTGAATCCAACCGGTGTGTTCGAGAAATCGCGCATGGCAGCCATCTCGCTCGCACTCAAGGCGGTGCGTGGCGTGTTGTAGACTTGCCGGTCCATGAATGCGCGACCGACTGGTGTGGCCAGGAAGTCCCGCGCTTGCTCGAGCTCGGAAGTCGTCAGATTTCGTCGGAGGTCAGGTACCAGCTCGCTCCCAATCTTCTCCGCATCGCGACTGCTAACGCAGTAGATCGCGCGCTGGCCATGGCTCTCAGAGTTCCAGTAGCGGTGCACTAAGAGGGAGCGGACCTGCTCGGAAAAGAAGGCTGTCGCAACGTCTGCGACCTGCGAGTCAGTCAATGGCTCAGGCGGCTTCACAGCGCAGGCCCCAAGGACCATCACCGACAGTGCGGTGGCAATTAATCGGCGAAGGGGCATGGCAGTTAGCATCGAGTCAACAGTCTAAGCGTGGCATGGTAGGCCATTGCAATCCATAAAATAGCCCCTCTATGGGAGGCTATGAATGACGGCATTCCTTGGTCTCGGTGGACATCCGGTATGCTCTTGATCTGGATGCGCGGCATACCCGGTCCTTCAGGGCGGGGAGGGAGCGCCGCCCGTGCGCCCAAATGACCTATGTCGGGCGGGAGGCCAGCATTCTTCAGACGATACGTTCGTCGATGGCAGGTGAGCGCCTTGGCGCGTTTCAAAAACGCTGTCCATTGAACGGGCATTGTGCCCCGACGAGCGCGCTTCCGATTCTGGATCATCCCATACCCCCCAGGTGGGGTAATGACTATGTGCCGACCGTCTAGAATCGTGGGTTCGCAAACCTCAGTAAAGCAAAAAATAATGCGGGCAATTTTAGCTACTCTTGCAGCAATTGCGCTCTCTGGGTGTACTGTTTATTCAAAGGTAAAGCTATATGACGGTCCGGAGGTAACTTCTGATCGGATAGCACAGCTTTACGTTGATCCACACATAGTGGTGCGTCGCTTCGACGCAAAAGTCGAGCAGCCTGGCGAAAGGGCTTTGGTCCACTCCGCTGGGAAACGTCGGGAGATTGTCGAAATGTTGCCTGGCGAGCATGAACTCGATGTGCAGTTTTTCTTGCTCTGCCGAAAATCTGAAGTTGCGACGTTGCGATTTATGGCAGAAGCCGGAGCGGTATATCGGCTTACATATGATCTTGGCCCGAACAGCGCGTGGTGGCGACCTTCTATAACGCCTTACAAGGGCGAGGAGATTACGGATCAGGCAAGCATGTTCGATTCACTTTGCAACGTTCAGGTCATCAGAATATACCGATAGTCGGGCCGCAAGAATTCACTCAGCCCTGCCCTGACCGACGGGACATGTCGCGCACCTAGTCAAGGCTGGTGCCAACACCGCGTCTATCGGACGCTGCCAACCCAACTCTGCACGGCAGCTTGTACCTTGGAGGAGTACTCGGCGAGATGGGCGCGCGGGCAATCACGATGGTATCGGCAACGGACATTCGCACGTCCGATGCAAGAACGCTCTATAAGCAACTGAACGATAACCAGCCGTCACCATCCGGGCAGACCCCTCATTCGCTGGAGTGGTATATCGAACGGCCCTCTCGGCAGTTTCATGCGAGTTTGTTGCTTTCGCTCTATAAACTCGCGTTGCAAAACGGTATCGCACATAGCCAGGCCTTTGTCTGGACATACCACACGTATTACTGGCTGTATCGAGGTAAGAAGGAAGCGCCCGGCACGGCATCGCAGCGGATCATCAATACCGAGCGTGCGTTCTATCTGATTCGGCGAGCCAAGGACCTCTATGGCAATTCCCCGACTAGCCACGGGGAAAAGATCGCCGTTCAGGAGTGCAAGCTGTGCGGAGCGGAGATTTTGACGTTTGCGCACGAGGCAAACTTCGTCTGCAGCGTGTGCTCCGGGGGGCGAGGCGCATTGGCATGGGGCCGGCCTGCAGCGCGGCGCGCAGGCGGGATTCGTTCGAGTCGCTCATTTCAATTTGGCGGCGTCCTAGTGTGGAGCACTATGCACCGAGCCAGTCGGTGAGGTAATTGGCTCGATAACTGTATAAATATACAGTACACTGTTTGGCAGGAACCCGCCATGACCGTGCCCGCCCCAGAAACCATCCATTCTGCACTTTGGTTCGCCTCGCAGTTGGCGCGAGCAGCAAGGCCCTCCGTGCCCACGGGCTACGCCCCGGTGGCCGGTGAGTTGCCAGGCGGGGGCTAGCAGCCTCGCCACGCGCTCGATTGCGCTGTTGAACCCGCGCATGCGCACCGCACATCCCCGCCTTCAACTCGGCACGGTCACCGCGAATTTTTGTCGCATCCGCGTTTTCGCCCAATTCCACCGATCGGTGTCGTTCGTTCTGGACTCACCTCGCCGACGAACATGGATTAGGCGAAGGTCCACCCACGCGACCCTTCTTCTGAAAAACCCAATCCACACCGCACTCTATTCATCCATAGTTTGAGACGTAAAATATGTAGTTCTCTGCAATACTTGCTTATTCAAATTATCTATAAGCCTCCTTTGCCTTACCAATCCTTTATCGAACATAATTTCTATGGTATAGCTTTCCGAAGCATCTCCGCCACGCAATGTCAGCAAAAAATTCCCATTCCCATTTTGACGAAGACTCGCATCAATCAGATCTGCCAAGTCGGCATATACTGATCGAGCCACAAACAAGGAATTTCCATTAACAGAAATCTCCACGCTATCAACTGGACTGCAAGGAAACCGGCTGTATGTGCAGCTTGTCAGCCTCTTTTTCGGCAAAGTATCGCTAGCCTTTCCAATGTCTATCTCGTGAGTTGTGATCTTTGCTGATATTTGATTTTTTCCAAGCGTCGCAGAAACATCAGTGACACCTTGCGTAGCAACGTTAATCCTATTACCGACCGATGATGCTTCGCTACTGAATATGGCCGCACAAAGGAAGATACCAAAGACTTCGCGGAGGAGATTTTTCATGGAGTCACCCTGAGTACGTTGTCACCGCTACCACCAATTTGATTTCGAACGCCCCGATTCATAATGATGCACCCTTCCGAGGCGCTTCGATCTCCCCGGCTGTTATCACCATGAATTAGAAAACCGCCGCGGCCATACATCGTATTACTCGGATCAGGCGTCAATCTCATTGATCCGGGAAGATTTGTGCCACTACCAGTCGTATTGTTTTGTTGTTGGCCGATCGAGTATGTTCCCTGTGGGATCGGTCCGACATTGGTAGCACTCTGCATATCTGGATTGTTCACGCCCTCACCATGCCCCGCATAACCGTTACCGACATTCGTGCTGTTGCCATTCGAGTCGACATGGGTGAGTTGCCCTGTAGATTGCGAGTACACCCAATCGAGCCCGAACGGATCAATGCGCGAAATTGTGTCACCGCCGACATATCCGTAGAGATTTATGCCGCCCGCCAACCCAATGGGATCCTCCGAGATAAACCGCCCGAATCCCGGGTGGTAGTACCGTGCACGATAGTAGTACAGGCCGGCACCGTCATTCTCGCGACCGGTGTACTGGAACGCATTGCCGCTGACCTCTCCGCTGGCGGTGACCGCACCGTATGGCTCGTAGGCGTGGTCATGATCGCCCCGCGTGCCATCAGTCAGCTGCTCGCCGCGTCGGAGATGAAGTGGTGGCGCGTGTCAGTGGCTGACACACCTGACACTACTGGTCGTGGACGCAGCAGTTACGGCGGCGCGGCCTCGCGGCCTCGCAGATTTCGGGCCGTGAAACCCAAATGATGTGAACGGCAACGCCACTCTCCGGTCGTCGTACACCACCTATCTGCCCAACTGTTGCACGTAAACGTAGCACGCCAGGCTGCGGTGGATTTATGCGACAACGCCCACCATGACACTAACTAAGAGTTTTTATTTCCGTATTCCTGATTGGTAGGCCAGCCACATTTTCTGCACTTTCTTGGAAAGAATTTAGGATAAACAAATGGCCCCCTGAACGCATAAAGATATGGTGTACCACACTTTGGACATGAGAACAGCATATTCCAGAAGCCAAACGTTATTAACGTTGCGAGCAGTACAATGACAAAGATCCCTCTCTTTGGCACCACAAGCTGGTACACACTAAAAACAATAATAAAAATAAATATCACCACTGCGATGTAGAATCTTTTCCTTGGCGACGACATCCCTGCTCCTTTAGTAGGCTCTTGTAGTACTCCACCCTGCGGAAGCGCCGAATGGCAACCCGGCAGCAAAGCCGCCTGTAACGCCGGTAACCCCTCCAAATCCACCCTCACCAAAGCTCACACCAATAAAGAAATCAAAAATTGTGACAGAATAATACCCAGAACTTCCATCAAATGTTTTTGTGCCATCCCCAAAAAATATCCCCCCTTGTATGCCGAGGCCCAGACCAACACCACCGCCGATAGATGTGGATGTATAGGCGCCTGCCTTCCCTTTCCCGCAATTAGCATCGGGGGAGTAATATCCGCCGGTCCATCCCTCGCCACCACCCCCGATATACATCCCGCCCCCGGCACCGAGGGACATTGTCCAACGACCAAGTGGATCAATCTTTGATGTTGGGCTGCCGTTTACATATGCATAGAGATTTAGTCCGCCCGCCAATTCAATGGGGTCCTCCGCGATGAACCGTCCGAATCCCGGGTGGTAATACCGCGCGCGGTAGTAGTACAGGCCGGCACCGTCATTCTCGCGACCGGTGTACTGGAACGCATTGCTGCTGACCTCTCCGCTGGCGGTGACCGCACCGTATGGCTCGTAGGCGTAGCTGGTCTTGATCGTGGCCGTGCCATCTGTCAGGGCCAGCGTACTGCCCAGTGCATCGGTGACGAAGCTCCGTGTGCCAGTGGTGTCGGTGCGGCTGAAGGTCTCATCCACACCGAGCCCGGTTAGCAGGTTTGCGCTCGGCGTGCCGCCGGCGAGCTCCTGCACCACGTTCACCCCATCGTAGGCAAAGCTTGTCGCGGAGCCGCCCACCGTCTTGCCGCTGCGCCGCCCCAGGCCATCGTAGTTGAAACTCGCCGTCGCGCCGCCACTGAGCGCGCTGAGTCGGTTGCGCGAATCCCAGCTGTAGGTCAGACCACCGTCGCTGGTCAGGTTGCCGTTGGCATCATAGGTGAGGCTGGCGCCGGCCCAGTTCGTCAGCCGGTTCGCTGCGTCGTACGTCGCGCTACTCATCGCCGCGGGTAGCACCATGCTGGCCAAGCTGCCGCCCATCTGGATGCGGCGCCCAGCCGCATCGTAGGCATAGGTCAGATCGCCCACCAGCGTCCCGCCGTTCGAGTAGGCGATGCCGGTAAGCTGGTCCCCGATGTCGTAGCTGTAGGCACCCACCACCCCGTTGGGCAGCGTCAGCGTGGTTCGTCGACCGGCTGCGTCATAGGTGAAGCCGACCTGGGCGCTGCCCTGCGTGATCCCCGTGAGCCGATTCGCGTTGTCATAGGCATAGCTGACAGCAGTCTGCCCGGCCACCGTCAAACTGGTGCGCCGGTCGGCCGTATCGTAGCCGTAGCTGACGCTGCCCTGCGGCGTAGTCTCACTGCTGAGCCGATCCAGCCCGTCGTAGCTGCGCGTGAGGGTCCCGCCAACGCTGTCGGCCAACTGTGTGAGCCGGTTGCCCGCATCGAAGGTGTAGCTGACGGTGGCGTCGGGAGAGGCAGGGTTGCCTCCCACCAGCGTCTGACCATAAGCGGCCGCGCTGCGCCGGTTCAGCCCATCGTACGTGAAGGTGGCGATCTTGCCGTTGCGATCGGTGAGCCGGGTCAGGTTGTCCGAGCCGTCGTAGCTGTAGCTCGAAACTTGCAGCAGCGGGTCGGTTTTGCTGGTGAGGCGATCCTTGGCATCGTAGCCGAAGCTGGTTTGGCCTCCCCGCGCGTCGGTCAGGCTGGTCAGGTTGCCGTTTGCGTCATAGGCCAGGTTGACCGTATTGCCCTGTGCATCGACGCGTCGCGTAGGCAGGCCGCGCCCGTTGTACTCGACCCGGGTCAGGTTGCCCATCGGATCCGCCACAGATAGCAGCCGGCCCACGCCGTCGGTGTAGCGGTTAACCGTACGCCCGAGCGGATCCGTGATCGCCGCTAGGTCGCCCTCCGTGTAACTGAACGTCGTGGCATGGCTCAGCGCATCCGTCGCGCTGACCACCTGCCCACGCGCACTGTAGCTGAAAGTGGACGTGTTGCCGAGTGCGTCCTTGGCCGACACCAGGTTGCCCGCACTGTCATAGGCAAACGTGCTGGTGTGCCCCAGGCCATCGGTGTACGAGGTGACCCGGTTGTATGTCGGTTCGTAGGTGTAAGCCTCGGAGACCGCCTGCGCAGTGCCGGCCAAGCGGGTGATGCTGGTGAGGTTGCCCGCAGCATCGTAGGTGTAGGCGGTCTTGCGCCCCAACGCATCAGTGACCGACAGCAGCAGGTTGGTGCCCGCCTGCCGCTCGAAAGTGGTGGCCTGCGCCTCCGGCTTGCCCAGCGCGTTGGTTGCGCTGGTGACGTAGCCGCTGCCGTTGAACGCCATCCGTCGCACGTTGCCGCGCGGGTCGGTCACATCGGTCTGGGTGGCGTTACCATTGGCATCGAGCGTGTAGGCAAACTGGTAGACACCGCCATCGGCCAGGGTCTGCTGGCTGACCCGGTTGTTGGCATCGTACTGGTTGGTCACCATCAACTGTCCACCCGGCTTCCTGACCGTGAGCAGGTTGTTCGCCGCGTCGTAGGTGTACTGCTCGACCCCGCCGTCCGGGTCGGTCACCTGCGCCAGGCGCCCTCCGGTATCGTACTGATAAGTCACGGACCGGCCGAGGTTGTCGGTTGCCTGCGTCACGCGGTTGGCACTATCGTAGCTCAGGTTGATGTAGCGCCCATCAGGATTGAGAATCTGCGTCAGGTTGGCATTGCTGTCCCGGGTCAGAGTTAGGCTATTTCCCAGCCGATCGTAGAATTCCCGCAGTGCGGCGCCGCGGCTGTTGGAGCAGCCAGGGCAGTCATAAAAGTACATGACCCGGCCGTCTCGCATCTTAAGCTTCCACTTGCCACCGACGTAGGTAATGACGGCACCGTAGTACTCCGTCGGGGTTGCCGAATGAGTGTAGACCGCGTCGGGATAACTGGTGCCCGGTGACGTCCGCACAAAGTGAATCCTCCCTCCGTCTGGCAGGATCAGATCCTGATAGGTATACGGATTCGTGTCCCCGATCGTGAAGATATCGTAAGGATGACTGGTGCCGATCCCGAAGGCGCGCGAGACGCTGTCCTGTTGACGATAGGTGCGAGTGATATGGATCGGCACCGTGCCCGCCACCGCTAGGTCCGTCCGGGTGTGCAGGAACAGGCCGGTATAGCAGTCCACCGGATCGCCGGCGCATCCGCTAGCCTTCTTTGAACCTCCAGATCCACCTCCCGAGCTCGGCGGTGATCCGGGCCCCGGCGGATCCCCGTCCGAACACCCAGGATCCGGATCGGGCCCCGGGGGCGCTGCGGGGGCCGGCGTCCCTCCGGTCCCTCCCGCACGTCCCCTCGGACACCCTCCCGGCGCCGGCCCCTTTGCCGGCGCATTGCTCGGCAACGAGACCATGGCCCCTGTCAGCTCATAGATCGCTACACCAGGGTTGGGAACGATCTGCTGGCCATCCGGATTGATCTTGCCCTGCCCATAGACGTACCAGCCCTTCTCCACTGGGTCGTAGTTCCAGAAATCCAGTACGCTACCAGGTGCGCCGTGGTGGTAATTCGGATAGATAACCCTTGCGCCCTGTGCGCTGGCAGCGTCGACCCCCTCGAGGTGAGCCCCGCCTGGCTGCAGCGTAAAGTACACCGGTACATAGCGTGTCGGCAGTGGAAAGGGTGATCTGTCCACTGGGATGGGAGTGATCGACAGTTCATTGATCACGTGGCCGCTGCGGTCGCGTAGCACCGTGCCCTTGGGGATATGAACCTCAAGCTGGGGAATGTATGGGGTGGTGATGACCACCTCACTGCTGGTCGGCGAGTCAAACTTGACGCGGTGTGCCGTATCAATCAATGGCATCCAACTGGTGTAAGGCAGCGCAGTCGTCTTTCCAGCCTCGATCGATACCAAGACCTCGAAGTAGCCATAGGTCTTGCCTGGCCGGTTCGCCGTGGTGCCATCAATGACCAGAGTCTTTGAGCCCGCGTTGACGCCCTGCAGTAGAAACCGCCCCGTAGTGTCCGTCCTCGTGGTTTGGCCATCGAGCCGGAGCGTGACCCCGACGGCCGCTGCGCCATTCATCAACAGCACCTGTCCAGCCAGTGCGGTGGCCCCCGCTGGAGCGGCAAGGGGCGGCATCTGCTGTAAGGGAGACGCCGAGCGCTTGATCCGCCAGTCCCCACGCAGATGCGTCGGCCCCGGAATCCAGGCTTCCTCGCCTTGCACTGCGGCGGCTTGAGCGGCGGCAGCTTGAGCCACTGCGGCTGTTACCGGGAGCGATTGAGTGGGGGCGGCCGTCGCACTGCTGGTGTCCGCCGCCAATCGCGTCGTTGCACTCGGTGCGCCAATCGCCGTACCGGCGGCCAACGCACGTCCTGTCGTCGGTGCCCCGGCGGCACTTGTGCTCGATAAACTGGCGGCTGTGAAGCCGATTGCAGTAAACGGCAGCGCAGCTCCTGACTCGTCGACGGCAGCATTAATGAATAAGGTATAGCGCGCTCCGGGCCGCAGGTCCGACTGCGGTGTAATGAACAAGAGCCGCCCTCCTTCCACCGGCACCACGTTGACGGCTACCGAACCCGTCGGCCCTAGCAGGGTCACGCTCTGGGCGTTCAAGCTGGTTACCGCCATCGCTTTTGAGAAACGAACGGAGAGCTTCGCGGTCACAGGGACGTCAACAGCATTCGCCGTGGGCACCGACTCCTGGACCTGAGGTGGCTGCAAATCAGAAGCCGCGCCGCTGCCTGTCATCGACGCGTCTTGCAAGTCGAACCGCTGCTGCTGAGGGAAGTAGAGCTCAGCAGCAGCAATGCTTTTCCCTGCGGTATCGACTCCACCCGACAGCAGGACGGGAGAGTCTGCCAAGATCCGAGCTGAATGCCCCGCACGTGGATAGACCATCTGGGCATGCATACCGAGTGGTTGGAGCCCAACCGGGTCCCATACGTCAGCAGGTGCGACCAGACCGCCCTGCTCCGACACTCCGCCGGCGATCAACACTGTACCGTCCATCATGACAGTTGCAGTATGCCCGGCCCGAGCAATGAGTCCGATGTCGCCAATTGCCTTGAATGACAGAGTTGACGGGTTCAGCAGTTCGGCACTTCGCACAATGTTTCCGTCTTGCGCGTATCCTCCGAACACTAGGACCTGCCCATCCGGGAGCAGCGTGGCACTGTGCCGACTGCGCGGCGTCAGCAAGCCTGACGGAAGCGGTGACGCCTTCTGCGTCGTTGCGTCAAAGAGTGTTGCCGTTGTGGCGGCCTTGCCCTCGCCACCCAGCAGTAGCCAACGGCCGTCCGGCATCAGGGTGGCACTCTGCCCTGGCGCGACAGCCGGCACCGCTGCTATGCCCGGCAACATCCACAAGCAAGATATCAATGCCAGCAGCAGAGTAAGCCATGCCCAACGTACCCCAAAGGCGCTCCCCGGCCTTCCCAGAGATGGGATGCACGCATTAGCCATCATTTCGCCCCCCAGCATCACGACGAGGAAGTGAGCGTGAATGTGAGACTTCCTGTCCCACTGCCATAGTGCAGCAATCGAATGGTGTAGCTACCGGTCGTCGGCAGCGTAAGGGGCCCAATTGAGGCACCACCGCACTGTAGTGCGGGCCCGTAGAGATTCGAGTTGTCGGGATTCACGACCGCTAGGTAGTAGCATCCCGACATCGAGCTCTGAGATGTCGTCAAACTGATCTTCTGGCCAGCCGTACCGCTAAAGGTAAGACTCCCGTTCTGTCCCGGTACCGCGGTGGTGAGCGTCACCGATGACCCTCCAATCGATATCGCACTCGAGGCATCCGGCGGTACGTTGTACAGATTGAAAGTGACGCTGCCTGTGGCCCCATAGTAATGCAGGAGCCGAACCGTATAAGTACCGGTCGCCGGCAGCGTCATCGGTTCCAAGAAGGCGCCACCGCACTGCAGTGCCGGTCCGTAGAGATTCGAGTTGTCGGGATTTACGACCGCAAGGTAATAGCATCCCGACATCGAGATCTGGGACGTCGTTAGACTAACCACCTGTCCGGCCGTACCACTGAAGGTGAGCCGTCCGTTCTGCCCCGGCAGCGTCGTGAGCGTCACCGACGATCCGCCAATCGATATCGCGCTTGATGCATCCGACGATACGTCGTACAGATTAAAGGTGACGCTGCCTGTCGCCCCATAGTAATGCAACAGCCGAATCGTAAAACTTCCTGTCGCCGGCAGCGTCATCGGTTCCAAAAAGGCACTACCGCACTGGATTGCCGGCCCGTAGAGATTCGAGTTGTCGGGATTCACGACTGCCAGGTAGTAGCATCCCGACATCGAGATCTGGGATGTCGTCAGACTGACCTTCTGGCCGGCTGTGCCGCTGAAAGTGAGACTCCCGTTCTGTCCGGGTGCCGTGGTAGTGAGCGTCACCGACGATCCACCTATCGAAATCGCGCTCGAGGCATCCGGCGGGACGTTGTACAGATTGAAAGTGACACCTCCCGTCGCGCCATAGTAATGCAGGAGCCGAATCGTATAGGTACCAGTCGCCGGCAGCGTCATCGGTTCCAAGAAGGCACTACCACACTGGATAGCCGGACCGTAGAGATTCGAGTTGTCGGGATTCACGACTGCCAGGTAGTAGCATCCCGACATCGAGATCTGGGATGTCGTCAGGCTGATCTTTTTGCCAACCGTGCCGCTGAAAGTGAGGCTCCCGTTCTGTCCTGGTACGGTGGTAGTGAGCGCGACGGAGGCACCGTCGACGGCAATCGTCCCGCTGACGTCGCTTACGTTGTATAGCGCCACGGAAACACTACCTGTGTCTGCGCCGGAAGGAGCAATCATAAGCGTGTACGTTCCCGTCGTTGGTAGCGTAACGGTGTCCAAGAATGCGCCGCTGCAGAGATTGACTCCCCCACCTGATGAGCCGTCGGGATTGAGCAGTTGGATTGATCCTGATCCACACGAACTGAAACTTGAACTGCTGATCATGAGGCTCATTCGTTGTCCAGAGGAGCCGTCAAACAACATCAATCCAATCTTGCCAGCGGTTCCTACCGTGACAGTTTGTGTCGCCCCAATCGCCGTGCGACCGGTAGAGACCACATCTGCTGTGATATGCGGCGGCGGCGGAATGAAGAAGTCTTGCGTACTGGTCGCCCTACCATAGGGCGTAGTAATGGTGACTCGCCCCGACATCGAACTAGCAGGCACTGCGGTCGATAGCGCGGTGGTGGTCGCGCCACTAACCACAGCGGCTCGCGTATTGAAGATCAGACTATTCTCATTGAGCGTCGGCTGGAAGTTCGTGCCGCTAACACTGACGGCCGTGCCAGCAATACCGATGGTGGGCGTGAATCCGCTGATTGTCGGCGCCGCGCCGGGAGAGATCGTGAATGAGCTTGAGCTCGTGACACTACCGTTTGGTGAAGCAACGGAGATCGGACCTGTCGTCGCGCCGACAGGTACCTGCACGACCAACTGGGTTGCCGAAGCAGACAGTACCGTCGCTGTCGTGCCGCTGAACTGGACGGTATTCTGGCTTGCGGTAGTCGAGAAGCCGGAACCCGAAATTGTCACCGAGGTACCCGCCACTCCGCCCTGAGGCGAGAATCCCAAGATGGTGACTGCGGAAACCCCCCGTGCTATCGATGTGATGTTTCCCGCGGCGTCATACGCGTACGTAGCGACGTTCCCCGATGAGTCACTGACACCCGTCAGACGCCCGAGATTGTCGTAGCCAAAGTTGAAGACAGCGGCCATCACTGGAGCGCTATTGCAAAGCGCTCCCGCGACAAGTACGAGCCCCAGGAAATCCGCGGCGATAATGCGTGCGAGCACGCGCACACCGCTCACAATCCGAGCGTACATGCGATTCTCCATAGGCGAGCAAAAACTCAGCTGCCTAACTAGGACGCTGCATCGATAGTCTGCGGAGGAAAAAGAAGCGAGTTAGCTCGCTACGACGGGCGTGAGGCCGCGCGAAGATATGGAGGACTTATTGTTCTTCTTCGAACTTGTCTCATGACCCACTCCCCTCTTCTCGTTCTTCTTGATCGCCTGGTGGCGAGAGTTGTCCGGGGAGCATAGCAGACGGAAATTCGCCATTCAAGAAAGTCGTTTCCCCAACCGTCCACATGCCCTCAATCCTTCGCCACGGAACGGAAACCCCTCCACGCGGAGTTTGCTATTCGGACCGACCTGTACTAACTATTGAAGCCTACTGGTCAAGCGATCGATCGACATGTCAGCGGCGGTCACACCGGACCGCGGCTCGCCGCCACAAGAAGTAGGACTGGGAGCAGGTCGGCGCACGCAAGATCATTCGGCTAGCGTGCCGTGATGTCCGTACAGCACGTCGATTTCTATCGCGAGAAGGCGATCCTCCTGAGGAGCCGCCAACATATCGCTGTGCTATCAAGACGATAGAGAGAGCTAGCAACGACTACTTTTAGACGCCAGTATCGTCGACAAGCCGTCATTTGAACGGTCCTCGACCTGCAGGTGTACGGGGAGGCCGGGTCATGTACGGCGGGTGTCGAATCTATTGCATTGCGGCTTGCACGCTCGTCATATCACACCCCTGCACGGCGGATATCTATGCGAGCTACTCAGCAGATGGAACGCCGCAGTACTCGACAAGTCCATTTCGGCGCTCTCAAGTCCCCATCCTGCGAGACCCTCACAGAGCACCGGATACTTCGGTCGACGTCCGCCGCAGTTCCCCTCCTCGGACGTACGTCGAGATCAGTTCGATCATTAGTGATACCTGCATCCGTCATGGCGTGGATCCTTCACTAGTGAAGGCAGTCATTGAAGTCGAGTCCGGATTTCGTGCGCGCAGCCTATCCCCGAAGGGCGCGATGGGCGTCATGCAATTGATGCCGGACACAGCGAGGCAATTCGGAGCAAGGGACCCTTTCGACCCCGCCCAGAATATTGATGCCGGCGTGCAGTACCTCAAGATGCTCCTCGCTCAACACAATGGAAATCTCGCGCTTGCTCTGTCCGCTTACAACGCTGGTGTTGGCGCGGTGCGCAGGAACGGAAAGCGCATTCCTCCTTATCAAGAAACAATGGACTTCGTACCGACCGTCCTTGCTCGATATGTCTGGTACCAGCAGCACGAAGGGAACTGATATGCCGAAGCGCAGCCTGCGTTCCGCACGAGAAAGCGGCCCAACCTACAGCGTCAAGATCCGGCTCTCGGGGTCCTGGATCATATCTGGATTTACGTTGCTTGAGCTTCTCGTTGTGGTCGTGATCATCGGGCTGCTTGCCTCGTATGTCGCACCGAGATACTTCGCACAGATCGGGAAATCGGAGGTAACTGTCGCACGCAGCCAGATCGAAGCGTTCGAGCGCGCGCTTGATAGCTTTCGACTCGATGTCGGCCGCTATCCCACAACAGAGGAGGGACTGGACGCCCTACTCCGTCGCCCTGCCAATGCGACGGCATGGAATGGTCCCTATCTCAAGAAGGAAGTTCCGCCAGACCCATGGGGTCACCCATACACCTATCGGGCGCCCGGAGCGAAGGGCGAGTTCGAAATCGTCTCGTTCGGCAAAGACGGCCAGCCAGGCGGCTCTGGCGAGAATGCCGACGTCACAAACCAGTGACCCATCGGGTGACCGGCGATGCGCTACGAAGTTCGAACCCTTACTGCCGCCAACGTGGTGACGACCATTGCAATTGACGCGCGTGATGAGGACGATGTACGTCGACAGTGCGCCGATCGAGCCCTGTCAGCAATCTCGATCCGAAACGCATCGGCCACGCGAGGAGTTCGACTTCTCCATGCAAAGCGATTCTCGCTACTATTGTTCAGCCAGGAATTGCTTGCACTGGTCAAGGCGGGTCTGAGCCTCTTCGAGGCAATTGAAGCGCTTCGCGAGAAAGAAGCAACGCCGGACGTGTGCTCGATCTTGGATCGACTGCTGACCGCGCTGCGCGAGGGCCGGCGATTCTCTGCGGCGCTCTCGGAGCAGCCCGAGCATTTCACACCTCTCTATATCGGCCTAATGCAAGCGGCGGAAGGTACCAGCGAGCTGCCTCACTCGCTAGGCCGATTCGTTGACTACCAAAGGCAGATTGATGGTATCCGCTCGAAAGTCATCAGCGCGTCAGTCTACCCATTGATCCTGATGGTAGTGGGAGTCTCGGTTACCTGCTTCCTGCTCGGTTACGTCGTTCCCAAGTTCTCCCTCGTCTACCACGATAGCGGCCGTGAGCTTCCTTGGCTTTCTAAGATGATGCTGGGGTGGGGACAGTATGCCGCCGATCACGCTCTGGAGGTGCTCTGCGGATTGCTAGTGCTCGTTGCCGGTATAGTCGGCGCCTTACGCCACCTGGTGCGCAAGGGTGGCGTCGCGGAAGTCGTGTCACGCTTACCCGCGCTAGGAAACCAAGCACGCATCTATGAGCTATCGCGCCTCTACATCACGCTTGGCATGTTGCTCGAGGGTGGTATTCCGGCGACCAGCGCCTTGGATACTGCAAGCGCTACTGTCTCGGCCTCCACTCGTAAGAGCCTCGCGTCCGCCGCGAGTCAGATTCGTGACGGACAGCCTCTTTCGTCCGCGTTCGCCGTCCATGGACTGACCACGACCATCTCCCTGCGCATGCTCCGGGTCGGCGAGCAATCTGGCCAGCTCGGCGCCATGCTGACACAGGCCGCGGAATTCTACGATCGCGACATCACCCGCTTCGTAGACCGGTTCACACGGGCCTTTGAACCGATTCTCATGGTGGCGATCGGAGCCGTCGTAGGAGTCATCGTCGTCTTGCTGTATATGCCGATCTTCGACTTGGCGGGGAGCATCCAATGAATAGGTCGCTTCCGGCCGAGGGAAACCAAGCGAGTGCCATCGACGCTGCGCGCGCGGCCGCCCGCGTGTCAGGCAGGCCAATCTCGAGCGAACTCGAGGTCATTGCCAATTTGACACCCTACGAGGCCTTGGAAAGGGTCGCTGCCGCGTTCGATATGCCCGTGCTGACCTCGCTAGACCTTGAGCAGTATTCGCCGGCCTTCGATCGTTTGCCACTTGTGCGCGCCATGCAACGCTGCGTGTTGCTCGTTAGGGACGGTAGTGGCGCATTACTGGGCGCTATCAGGGATCCTCTCGACCTGGATCTACAAACGTGGCTCGAGGCTCAAGCGGATCGGCCAGTTTGCCTTCATCTCGCGCTACAGGCCGATATTGAATCCTATCTGGCTCGACAGGAAGACTCGGTGCGCGCTGTTGACGAACTTGCCTCAACCACAAAACAGGGGCCGCGGTCCACTCGGACGGCCGAGGTTCTTTCGTATGCGGCGGTCAACGATACGTCAAGCCCTATAGTTAGAGTCGTCAGCTCGACGCTGTACGACGCGCTTCGAGCCGGCGCTTCCGACGTTCATTTGGAAAGCACCCCAACAGGCTTAGAAGGCCTAACAAAATGAATTCCTGAGATGACGCCAGCAGATGATGCAACAGGCGATTTTCAGGAAGGCTTCGTGGATGGTGGCGAGGCGCTCGAAGCGCACGCGCAATCTCTTGAAGTTGTGCAGCCAGGCAATCGTTCGTTCGACGACCCAACGGGTTTTGCCAAGACCACTGCCGTGCGGTTCACCACGACGGGCGATCTCGGTGGCGATGCCGGCGGCGTGAAGCGGCTTGCGATATTTGTCGTGGTCGTACCCACGATCACCCTGGACGATGCGGGGCTTGGACAATGGACGGCCGCGTTTGCCGCGGATAGGCGGAATCGCTTCGACCAGCGGCAGCAGTTGAGTGACGTCGTTGCGATTGGCGCCGGTCAGTATCAGCGCCAACGGTATGCCTTGGGCCTCTGTCAGGAGGTGATGCTTTGAACCGGGTCGCGCGCGATCGGTGGGGTTGGGTCCTGTTTTTGACCCGACCCCACAGCACGAATGGAAGAGGAATCGACGATGACACGTGACCAATCGATGCGGTCGGCCGCACGCAGCTTGGCCAACAGCACCTCGTGCAGGCGGTCCCAAACACCGGCCTCCTGCCAAGCGTGCAGTCGTCGCCAGCAACTCATTCCGGAGCCACAGCCCATTTCCTTGGGAAGCATCTCCCAAGGAATGCCGGACTGCAGGACGAAAAGGATGCCGGTGAGCACGGCCCGATCGTCTAGCGGCTTGCGCCCGGGATAGCGGGTGCGCCGAGCTTTCGGTGGCGGCAGTAGTGGCTCGATGAGTGCCCACAGGTCGTCGTCGAGTATGAGTTTGGCCATGTCCTTTGCGCTGACGAAACAACGCAAAGATTAACAAAGATCACTCGAAGTTAACAGCCCTGTAAATTCATTTTGTTAGGGCTTTTTAGATGTCAAGTACCGTATCGACGGCGTGCTGGACCACGCGACCTCTCTCGGAGGCGAGGAATTGGCCGAACAGGTCATCTCGAGACTGAAGGTACTGGCGGAGCTCGACATCGCCGAGCGCCGCATTCCCCAGGACGGCAGCTTTCGCGTTGAGTCTCGCGGTCGCGAGATTGACCTGCGGGTGTCGATCATGCCGAGCATTCACGGGGAAGATGCCGTCATTCGGATTCTTGATAAGCGCCGCATGATTGAAACGCATGGCGCGCTGACACTTGAAGCGCTGGGTTTTGACCAGAGTTCCTTGTTGCTGCTTCGTCGTCTAGCGGTTGAGCCGTACGGGATGCTGCTAGTCACTGGCCCGACGGGATCAGGAAAAACCACCACATTGTATGCAACCATCTCTGAGATTCACAATGGGCGAGACAAGATCATCACGATCGAGGACCCGGTCGAGTATCAGCTCCCTGGTGTGCTGCAGATCCCAGTCAATGACAAGAAGGGCCTCACGTTTGCCAAAGGCCTTCGGTCGATACTACGACATGATCCCGACAAAATCATGGTCGGCGAAATACGCGACCGAGAAACTGCGGAAATCGCAGTTCAGTCGGCGCTAACTGGTCACCTGGTCTTGACAACCTTGCATGCCAACAATGTGTTCGACGTCTTCGGGCGCTTCACACATATGGGGGTGGATCCCTATGCCTTTGTGTCAGCGCTCAATGGGGTCTGGGCGCAGCGATTGATCCGTATCATTTGCCCACACTGCGCTCAGCGTACGTCCCCGAGCGCCGAGACACTCGATGGCCTTGGGCTGCGTGCGGACGACCTTGAAGCGTACGCGCTTCGCTCCGGGCGCGGTTGTGAGGATTGCCGAGGCACGGGCTACCACGGGCGCAAGTCGATCGCAGAGATTCTAGTCCTGAATGACGAGTTGCGAGAACTCGTTGTTGCCAAGGCGCCCATCCGACAGATCAAAGAGGCTGCGCGTCAGACTGGAACCCGCAGTCTGAGGGAGGCAGCACTGACGTTGGCACGGCATGGAGAAACGACCCTCGAAGAGGTTAAGCGTGTCACCCTTCACGCGTAGAACGCTGTCGCTGGTCGTGAGTCCAACGGCGATCGAGCTCGTGCCCCCCTCCCGCCGGCGTGATGGCACAACCCAGCGCACGCAGCTCGCCCAAGTACAACCAGGTCCCTCGTCTGACGCGGTAGCCGCCGCATTCAACTCAATCTCCGAGGACGCCCTTCCCCGAGGATCCTCTCTTTCACTGACACTGGCTGGAACGTTCGCCCGACTATTCCTTGCCACACCGCCCCCCAATGCCACCAGGCTAGAGGACCTCCGAGCCTCTGCAACGCTCCGGTTCACAACGCTCTATGGTACGGCTCCAGATCGCTGGCGCATCGCCGCCGCGTGGAGCCTTTCCGCTCCCTTTCTCGCTGCTGCAGTCGCCGATGACTTGCTGGGTGCATTAGCCAAGTTCGCCTCCGAACGCCAGCTTGTGTTGCGCCGTGTAGCACCGAGCATAGTCGACCAATGGAATTTCGTCCGACGAACGGTGCGTGCTCCTGAAACGTGGATCGTTAGCAAGGAAGGAGCGCTGACGACTTTGCTTGTAGGTAGGAAGAATCAGATACAAGCGATTCGCCAGGTCAGGTGGGGAGAGGAAATATGGGAGTGCTCAAAAAGCCTGAGGGAGGCTATTGCACTGGAGGCCCTAAAACTCGATCGGTCGCCACCGGATCATGTCCATGGGGTCGGCGATATCCCAATCTGGATATCCGCGAACGCGGACTCTTATCTTGTTCTACAACAGGACAGTACGCCATCCCCGCTTCAACTGAACGGGCGCTCCCAAGCTCTTGACCTAAACCTGATTGAGCGCTCGACGGTGAGTGCGAAGCCGACCGCGGGATCGATGGTCCTGGGTATGGTTGCCACCGCAATCCTGGCGCTAGGCGTCTTTCAGTTCGAGCAGCTGGAGACCCAGAGGCGAGATCTGAGTCACCAACTTTCTGCGCTGCTACACCGCGTTGCTGCGAACCAAGCCTCGCATGTCGATCAGCCCAGCGCTGCCCTCAATGCCGATCAAGTGATATCGGTCAACCGCGCCATCCGTCAGCTCAACTTACCCTGGCATCGGTTGCTTTCCGAGTTTGAGGCATCGACACCCCAGGAGATTGCGCTTCTCTCAATAGAGCCGGACGCCAAGCACGCATCCGTAAGAGGGACCGCTGAAGCGCCAAACGCGATCGGTATGCTTGATTACCTGACGCAATTGAAGGGAGTTGGTCATTTCGGCACGGTGTTTCTCACCCGCCATGAGATGAACGAGCAAGACCCCATGCACCCTATCCGCTTCCAGTTCGAAGTAAGGTGGGACGAGGTGCCAGAATGAGACGATGTCTCCTCCACTTTCATGTCTGGCTGGCCCGGGTCGGCTGGGCGCTGCCGGCGATGCTCGTCAGTCTTGGCATCGCCTTCGTGCTGTTGGTTTGGGGAGCGACCTCGGAACGCCTGGCAATCGCCAAAGCCAAGGTGGAAATCCAGAAGACCAACGCTCAGCTTTCGCAACCGGCAAAGCCCCCGCTCTCCCCGCAGGCCACAGCCGTGCGCGATCTGTCGGCGTTCTATCGATCCCTTGGTCGCTATCCCTCTATAGAGGAGCCCGTTGGCACGCTGTTCAGAATGGCGTCCAGTGCGGGCCTGGTGCTGAAACAAGGTAAGCACCCGGTGAACCCGTCTTGAAGGGGACCCGCGTAGCAAGGAGCATCGTGTCCATCTAGTTCTAGGTGGACACGTGGACACTATCGAAGAGAGCGCGCCAATACGGCGCCGACGTCGGCATAGCGCCGAGTTCAAGGCCAAGGCAGTGCAGGAGTGCATGCAGCCGGGTGTTTCGATCGCGGCGATAGCCCTGCACCATCGCCTCAATGCGAATCTGCTGCGGCGCTGGGTCGCCGAGCAGGAAGCAAAGAATGGCGCGCCTGAGGACCGCGAGTTGATGAGGGTGCCGCAAGGCGAGTTCATCCCGTTGCGGATCGGCGAGCCGACCACTGCCGTGCCGGACATCCAGATCGAAGTCCGCCGTGGCGCGACGACGATCAGTCTTCGCTGGCCGGGATCGGCCGCAGCGCAGTGCGCCCAGTGGCTGCAAGGGTGGTTGCGTTGATTCGGGTGGACGCGATCTGGTTGGCCGTGGAGCCGCTGGACATGCGCGCCGGTACCGAAACGATCCTCGCGCGGGTCGTCAAGGTGTTCGGCGCGGCACGCCCCCACCACGCCTACCTGTTTGCCAATAAGAGTTCGACGCGCATGAAGGTGCTGGTCTACGACGGCTTCGGCATCTGGCTGGCCGCGCGGCGCCTCAACAAGGGGCGCTTCATCTGGACGAACGGCGACCAGGCGATCGCCACGGCGCTCAATCCCGAGCAATTGCGTGCGCTGGTGACGGGGCTGCCTTGGCAGACGCTCACCCACGACCACGCGATCACGGTCGTGTAATACCCCCAAAGCCGTAAACTGGCTTCCTTCCAGAGGACTTGGGGTTCTGGCAGACTCGCCGCATGAACCTACCCACCAACCTCGATGCCCTGAGCCCGGACGAACTGCGCACACTGGCTGCGCAGTTGATGGCCCAGGTCGGCGAGAAGGACCGGGAGTTGCGGTACCGGCAAGCCAAGATCGACCAGCTCACACACGAGCTGGCCATCCACAAGCGCTGGAAGTTCGGCAAGCGCAGCGAGCAACTGACATCTGAACAGGCGAGTCTGCTGGACGAAGCCATTGACGCAGACCTCGAGGCGATTGAGACCGAACTGGAAGCGCTCCTGCCGTCGTCCAAATCTGAAGCCAAGAGCAAGCCCAAGCGCCAGGCATTGCCGCCGCAGTTGCCGCGCACCGACATCCACCACGAGCCGGACGCAGAGACCTGCACCTGTGGGTGTGCGCTCAAGCGCATTGGCGAAGACATCAGCGAGAAGCTGGACTACACGCCGGGCACGTTCACCGTGGAGCGTCACATCCGCGGCAAATGGGTGTGCGATCAGTGTGAGACGCTGGTGCAGACGCCGGTGCCACCCCACGTCATCGACAAAGGCATCCCGACGGCCGGACTGCTGGCACATACGCTGGTGTCCAAGTTCGGCGACCACCTTCCCCTGTATCGGCAGGAGCGCATCTATGCGCGCGCCGGTCTGGCCATCCCGCAATCGACACTGGGCGCGTGGGTGGGCATCTGTGGCGTGCGTCTGCAACCGCTGGTGGACGCCCTGCAAGAAGAGGTTCTGAGCCACGGTGTTCTGCACGCCGACGAAACGCCAGTGCAGATGCTCGCGCCCGGCAATGGCAAGACGCACCGCGCCTACCTGTGGGCCTATGCGCCGAGCGAGTTCGAGAAGATGCGCGCGGTGATTTACCAGTTTGCGCCCAGCCGCAGCGGCGAGCACGCTCGCGCGTTCCTGGGGCAGTGGCAAGGCAAGCTGGTATGTGATGACTTCGCCGGCTACAAGGCCAGCTTCGACGGTGGCGTCACTGAGATCGGTTGCATGGCCCATTCGCGGCGCAAGTTCTTTGAACTGCACGACAAGCACAAGAGCGAATTGGCGGGCCAGGCACTGCGCTACATGGTGAGCTTGTACGAGATCGAGGCGCAAGTGCGGGATGCTGAGCCAGACCAGCGCCTGGCAGCGCGGCAACAAAGGGCTGGCCCGATTCTAGAGCGGCTGCACGCCTGGCTCGAGGAACAGCGACGCCGCGTCCCAGACGGCTCGGCGATCGCGCGGGCCATTGACTACAGCCTCAAGCGGTGGCCGGCTCTCGTGCGTTACCTCGACGACCCGACGGTGCCCATCGACAACAACCACGTCGAGCGACAGATCCGGCCGGTTGCCCTGGGTCGCTCCAATTGGTTGTTTGCAGGCTCACTGCGCGCCGGTCAACGCGCGGCTGCCGTCATGAGCCTGATCCAATCGGCCAAGCTCAACGGGCACGATCCCTACGCCTATCTGAAAGACGTCCTCACGCGACTGCCGACCCACAAGGCGGCCGACATCGCCGAACTGCTCCCGCATCGCTGGACGCCCAGCGCCACCTAGCTGGCAAGACGGGTTCACCGGGTGCTTACGAAACAAGGGGAGTACGCCGTTACCTATGAGCGTAGTGGTCGCTACTATACCTACCATGTCGCACTGCCAGTCCATGGATCTTATCGCAGCATTCGCCAGTTTTGCGAAGGCACGCTGAGCGCGATTCCCTATGCCTCACTGGACGCGATTCAGTTCAAGCGGGGCGCCATCAGCGACGTCACGATCGACGCCAAGCTGCAGTTCACGTTCTATCTCAGCGATGCGCCATCTGCAGGTCCCGCCCCAGCGTCGCCGGCGGCCGGGTCCAAGGAGACGACGTGACACGACGCCTCATCATTCTCATTGGAGGTCTAATTTTTACTACTGGACTCGTAGTGTTCGGAGACCAGACTCCTGTCAGTGCCGTGGTCGAATCGGCGTCGCGCGGACCGAAGCGCGTGGGATCAAACACTTCCCGCTCCGACGTATCCAATAGCTCATCAACCGCTCACCTGGTCCCACCTGCCCCCTCACCAGGTTCCGCCCAGCATCGGCCATCATCCGAAGTACTAGTCCTACAGATTGCTCCACGCGAGAAGGCAGACGCTTCGGCAGCCGAAGGCGCGCCTGGATCGCTCTTCATCAGTCAAACGTGGGTTCCTCCCCCTCCTCCACCGCCCCCGCCGGAAAAGCCGACGGCACCTCCTTTGCCCTTTAGCTTTCTGGGAAAGCAGCAGGAGCGTGGCGTCTGGACGGTGTTTCTGAATCGAGATGGGAACACCTTCGTCGTCAAGGAGGGCGACCTAGTTGAAGCCGATTATCAGGTGGTAGCCATCACCCCTCCGACCATGACGTTCCGGTATGTGTGAGCTTGCCCCCGCAAAACGAATCCCTTGCTGAGGTTAAACTGAAGCAAGGAGAGATGTGATGACAAGCAAGACAAAGCGGGCGCAGTACACGCTGGAATTCAAGCTGGAAGCGGTACGGCTGGTGAAGAGCGGGCAGAGCATGGCAGTGGTTAGCGCGACCCTGGGCATCAGAGCGCAGACGCTGCATAACTGGGTCAAGGCGGAGCGGGAAGGCAAGCTGACTGGTGCGGGTATGAAGCCGGTCAGCCCGGAGCAGATGGAGCTGGCCCGGCTTCGGGCGGAGGTGGCGCGCTTGAAGATGGAGCGCGATATTTTAAAAAAAGCCGCAGCATACTTTGCGAAGGAGTCGGTGTGAGGTATGCGTTCATCGAGCGAAACCGACGTTACTGGCCGGTCTCGGTCCTGTGTGAGCTGTTAGGGGTCAGCCCCAGCGGCTATCACCAGCGCAAGCAACGCACAGTAAGCACCGACAGGCCAGATAGAGGCCGACTCAGTGACGATGCCTTGTTGGCCCACATCAAGGCGATTCACGCCGGGGTCAAGGGGGAGTACGGCTGGCCGCGCATGTGGAAGGAACTGCTGGCGCGTGGGGTGCGGGTGGGCAAGGAGCGTGTTCGCAAGCTGATGGCGCTGCACGGCATCCGTGCCCGCCACAAGCGCAAGTACATCGCGACAACCAACTCGAACCACGATTTGCCGGTGGCCCCCAATCTGCTGCAACGCGACTTTAGCCCAGCAGCACCCAATCAAGTCTGGACGAGCGACATAACCTATGTGGCGACCGCCGAAGGCTGGCTCTACCTGGTGGTCATCATCGACCTGTTCAGCCGGCAGGTGGTTGGCTGGTCGATGCAACCACACATGAAGGCCGAATTGGTCACGGACGCGCTGCGCATGGCCTGGTTCCGGCGCCGCCCGGAAGCCGGTGTGATTGTGCACACCGACCGGGGAAGCCAGTATTGCAGCCATCTGTTTCAAGACGCCCTGAAGGCGTATGGCATGCGCTCGTCAATGAGCCGCAGGGGCGATTGCTGGGACAACGCGCCGACTGAGAGTCTGTGGGGGTCGTTGAAGGTCGCTCGCCTGCACGGTCGCCAGTTCGCTACCCGCCGCGCCGCAATGGACGAGGTAATTGACTGGCTTGGCTTTTATAATGCCAGCCGACTCCACTCGACGCTGGGCTACGTCAGCCCCATGACGTTCGAGAAAAACTGGTCCGCAGCTCAGCAACACCGGGCTGCCTAATTCCCTCGGTTATGGGATTCGTGGAACAGGGGCAAGGTCAGTGCCCTTGAATGAAGCTCAATCATTGACGATCGAATAGCTACAGGCGGATCCAATGCGCTGGCGAACACTCTCCTGTCTTGCGTGGATACCCTGCGGCATACTCATGGCCTGTTCGACCGTGGATCCCGCTCAAGTGGATGCGCGACGGCTATATCGCGAAGGCAAAATCGAAGAGAGCCTCACTCGCTTGAAGGGGGCGCTCGCAGACAAGCCAACGAACCCCGAGCTGCGTGTGATGTATCTGACGTATCGGGAGCAGGCCATCGTGACATGGCTCAATCATGGCACCGCCGCTAGGGAGAACGGGGATCCACGCACTGCTACAAGCTACTATCGACGCGTACTCTCCGTTGATCCGGAGAATACCGTGGCAAGAAGCGGCATAAGGGCGCTAGAGCGAGCCGAGAAGCACGCTCGGTTGCTGCAGGATGCGGAGGCCTTCATTCGGAAGCAAGACGAAGAGGGAGCCCGTTCCGCCCTGCGAACGGTGTTGTCCGAGGATCCGGGTAACGCTGTCGCGCTACGCCTCTGGAGCGGACTGGAGGACAAGGCGACGAAGAACTCCGCGGATCCGCAACTCTCAGCATCCTTGAAAAGACCCCTCTCAATTGACTTCAAGGATGCACCGCTCAAACAAGTGTTCGAAGTGTTTTCGCGTACGAGCGGCATCAATTTCGTCTTTGACCGGGACGTCAAGGGCGATCAAAAGACGACTGTCTTCCTGAGAGGGACAACCGTCAAGGATGCCATGGAGGTCGTTCTTCTGACCAACCAGCTGGAGCGTAGGGTTCTCGACGGAAACACGCTTCTGATCTATCCGAACACGCCCGCCAAGACGAAGGACTATCAGCCACTCGCCGTCCGCTCCTTCTTCCTGGCAAACGCGGACGCCGAGCAGGTCGCTGGAACCTTGAAGGCCTTGCTGCGATCGCGCGATGTCGTCGTCGACAAGAAACAGAACATGGTCCTCATGCGAGACACGTCGGAGGCGATTCGGGCGGCAGAGAAGATCGTCGCGCTTCATGATCTTCCGGAACCAGAGGTCATGTTGGAAGTGGAGATCCTAGAGGTCAATCGCACGAGACTGACCGAACTTGGCATTAAGTTCCCTGAGCAACTATCGCTGGTTCCGTTGCCGGCTACCTCTGGAGGCAGCGTTACCCTCAGCGATATCCTGCACCTGACACCACAGGGGGTTAGCGCAACGCTTTCGCCCACGAACGTCAATGCCCGCGGCGTTGATGGCGATATCAATCTCCTCGCGAATCCGAGGATCCGCGCCCGGAACAGAGAGACCGCCAAAATCCTCATCGGTGATCGCGTTCCGAACATCACTACCACTTCGACGGCAACGGGATTCGTCGCTCAGAGTGTTCAGTATCTGGATGTCGGACTCAAGCTCGAGGTCACTCCTGTGATATCGATTGACAATGAGATCGCCATCAAAGTCGCGCTAGAGGTCAGCAGCATCTCCAACCAAGTAACAACCTCATCAGGGACGCTGGCGTACCAAATTGGCACGCGCACGGCATCCACCGTGCTGCGACTGAAGGATGGGGAAAATCAGGTGCTGGCAGGCCTAATCAATGATGAAGACAGGCGTACGACAAACAAGCTGCCTGGATTCGGCGACATTCCCCTAGTTGGGAAGCTGTTCTCGAGCAGCCTGAGCCAGACAGCAAAGAACGAGATCGTGCTCTCGATCACGCCGCGCCTGGTTCGAAGTATGCCGCGCCCCGATCTGACAAAGATGGAGTTCGCCGCTGGCACGGAATCAAGTCTTCGCGGTCTTTCCTCGCGAGGTACGAATGAGGCCCCCATAAGTGGTGGAGGCCTGCCATCCTCAACGGCCACGTTGGCGGTGGCGACATCGAACGAGAATGAAAAGGTCAAAGGTCAGCCACAGCAAGGGTTGCCCAGGGCGGCTTCAGGTGCCCTTCCAGTAGCACTTGCCGACGGGGGAACAAGCGCCAACGGTGATACTGGCGCTGGTGTGATGCGGTGGCAGGCGCCGTCAAGTGTCAAGGTCGGCGAGAGCTTCTCCGCGCAGCTATGGATGCAACCGGCACAGCCGCTCACGAGCGTTCCATATGTGCTCTCGTTTGATCCGAAGTCCTTACAGATCCTATCCGTCGCTGAGGGAGATCTCATGAAGCAAGCAGGCGGTGCCTCGGTTTTCAACCAACGCGTGGATCAGAAGGCCGGGCAAGTGCTCGTTACCAACACACGCAGCCAAGGGAGCCAAGGAGACGACTCTGGTGCGTCGGGACCAGGTGTTCTGGTCACGCTTTCGCTGCGGGCCTTGACACCAACAGATGACACTCAACTGCAGTTGATCACGATCGCTCCCGTTGGTCTGAACGGAGCCACCGTGAGTATCACTCCGCCTCCACCGCAGGCGATCAAGATTGACCCGTAGATTATGGCTTTCCGCACCCTGCGTTCGGCATCCAGGATTCAGCCCGGCTTTACGCTGGTCGAGCTGCTGATTACGCTGGCTATCATGGGCCTCCTTGCCACGATAGTGGTCCCGCTCGCGGAGGTGACGGTACAGCGCCAGCGAGAGCAGGACCTTCGACGCGCGCTGCGAGAGATTCGGACCGCGATTGACGCTTACAAGCATGCCGCGGATGAAGGCAGAATCCGTCGATCGATCGACAGTTCTGGTTACCCCCCGTCACTCAATGCGCTGGTCGATGGTGTAGACGATCTGAAAGACCCGAAGAAGGCGAAGATGTACTTTCTACGGAGAATCCCACGCGATCCGATGGCCCGGGACATCCAGGTCTCTGATGCGGAAGCATGGGGACTCCGCTGCTACGCTAGCGACGCGTCAGAGCCGCAGGCGGGCGACGATGTCTATGATGTTTACTCCAAGTCTGAGGGGAAAGGTCTGAATGGCATTCCCTATCGGCGCTGGTAGATCACAGCATGTCACCGCGAAAATTGCGTCGTTCGCAGTCGCCCTGTAGAGGCTTCACGCTCATTGAGCTGCTGGTGGTACTGGCAATCGTGGCGCTTCTCCTTACGCTCTCCTTGCCTAGGTACTTTCAGAGCATCGACAAATCCAAGGAGACCATTCTTCGGGAGAATCTTCGCATCACAAGAGAGACTATCGATAAGTACTTCGATGACCGAGGGCGGTATCCAGACAGTCTGCAAGAACTGGTGGATCGTCACTATCTTCGCGCTCTGCCGATGGATCCGATAACGCAGAGCAACACGACGTGGGTCATCGTGCCACCCGAGGATCCGGGGAAAGGTGGTGTGTTCTCCATCAAGAGCCCCGCGATAGGTCAGGCGCAGGACGGTACACCTTATGCGGACTTCTAGGTCCAATGTGCCGAAGCAGGTCGGCTTTACCTATTTCGGTGCCTTGATACTGATTGCGATCCTAGGTGTAACGACTGCGGCCGCGCTGGTCCTCGGGTCTATCGTGCAGCGGCGGTTGAATGAAGAGGAATTGCTCTTTGTTGGTCGACAGTATCGTGCTGCAATAGAGAGCTACTACCGGGCAACGCCAGCCGGCTTTCCAAGGTACCCGGTCTTGCTTCAGGATCTCCTTCGAGATCCGCGGTATCCGAGCGTGATCCGCCATCTGAGGCGGCTATACGCAGACCCTTTGACTGGCAAGGTGGATTGGGTGCTGATACAGGCGCCAGAGGGCGGCATTATGGGAGTACATAGTGCATCAACCAGCGTTCCCATCAAGATCGAGAACTTCCCTCAGCCCTTTCAGATTTTCGAAGGGAAGGAGTCATATGCCGACTGGGAGTTCTTCTATTCTGTGGGGCCTGGCCCGGCCTCCATCCCATTGCCCGCGGATTCCCGAGGCCAAGGTCAGTAGCGGTCGTCATCCAGGCGACAACTATCGAAGCTCTCAACGTACTAGCGCAGTGCACCATGTCTGCGCAGTCGGAGGACGGTGATGGCTTATCTTAGTCGTTCCCCTGCCCAAGACTGCCTTCAACTAGAAGGCAAGTCTCGACACAGATCGAGGGCGGTTGCTGCCCTAGTGGTCGCTCTAGCTTGTCGCGCCGTGAATCCAGCAGTCTTCGTGGCCGCGCAGGACGGCGCCCTGCTTGGCTTGCCGGCTGTTCAGGTCCCCACTGACAACCCGACAACGAGAGAGAAGATTGATCTCGGGAAGAAGGTGTTTTTCGATAAGAGACTGAGCGCCGACGGCACTGTCAGCTGTGCAAGTTGTCACCAGCCCGATCTGGCGTTCTCCGATGGCATGGCCAGGTCGAGAGGAATCGGGGGGCGACTGGGTACTCGTAACGCTCCGACACTCCTGAATGCCGCGCTGATGACGACCCTGTTTTGGGATGGCAGAAGGACCAGCTTGGAGGAGCAGGTGTTGGATCCCTTCGTGAATCCGGCAGAACAGGGACTCACGGACTTAGCCCAACTACTGTCAGTAATTAAGGCCGACGACGCGTACCAAGAGCTTTTCGACTCAACATTCGGTACGCGATCGCCATCTGTCACCGCGCGGAACGTCGCGAACGCGCTCGCGACCTATGTGCGAAGCCTCGCCAGAGGCAATTCACCGTTCGATCGCTTCTATTTTGCCGGTGACCAAACCGCCTTGGCACCGCCCGCTCAGCGCGGGTTCAAGCTATTCATGGGGCGCGCGCAGTGCGTGACATGTCACGAAGTCGGGGCGACGGCAGCCACCTTCACGGATCAGAAGTTCCATAGCCTACACATTGGAATGGACCAAATTGAGGGACGACTCCCAGAGCTATCGATGCGCGCTGTTGCCGCCAAGAGCGGCAATCCCCGTCCCGATGCGACGGTCCTCAGCGAGGAAGACATCTCGGAACTCGGGCGCTTCTTCATAACGCTCAATCCGGCCGAGATTGGACAGTTCCGTACGCCGAGCCTACGCAACGTCGCATTGACTGCCCCCTACATGCACGATGGCAGTGTCGGTTCGTTGCAGCAAGCTGTGGAGCAAGAGGTCTACTACCGGTCGGCACAGACCATGAGGCCGATTATTCTGACCCCCGATGAGAAGATGGACCTAATTGAGTTTCTTAAAAGTCTCTCGGGGTCCTGATGGCTGGGACGGCGAACTGCGACGGCTTGGCAACTTCGCTCGATGTTGGACGATGCAACATGATCCGCGCCGCACGCCGCACTATAGGCACAAACGTCGTGAACGACGCAGCACTCCATGCGCGTTAGCCAGGAGGCCAGGGGATCCGCCGAGGATGACCCGCAGCGGTCCGGCGTGGCTGCTCCGCCTCGCCATGCCGCACGCCATTTCCTGCAGAAGCCCCGCTGAGACGCCCCTAGCGATTTCGTGATCCTGCGCTAGAATACTGTATATTTATACAGTATAAAGTGAGCGTGTCGCATGAGTCGCACCGTCCCCGCTTCTCCCTGTCAGATACGCGCCCCCGATGAACGGGCTCGGTCCATTGAGGCGTTACTCGACGGAACTATGCATTCCGACTTGGGGGGAAGAACACTTTGGCTCGCCTCGCAACTGGCGCGGGCAGCCGGCCGCACCGTGCCCACCGGCTACGCCGCGTTGGCCGGCGAGTTGCCGGGCGGGGGCTGGCCGACGGGCACGCTGGTGGAATTGCTGGTGCGCCAAGCGGGCGTGGGTGAGTTGCGCCTGCTGCGCCCAGCGCTGGCCAGCCTAGCTCCAATACTGTTCAGATAGTATTTTTAAAGCCATAATCCTCATCCATCGAAGCTTCAATGGATGAGGGTGATGGCCAGAACACGCAAGACGCTGCCGTCGAGAGTTGACGTTGCGCATTTGATCAGCGCCGGGGTGCTGGCCAGCGTGTGTCCACGGACGTTGATCGAAGAAGTGTTGGCCGAGACCGGCAAGGCCAGCCAGCGGGAGCGGCTGCTGCCCGCGCCGGCAGTGGTGTATTACGTGATGGCGCTGGCGCTGTGGCGCGAAGCGCCGCTGGAGGAAGTGCTGCGCGTGGTGTGCGAAGGCCTGCAATGGCTCGGCGGCGGCCACACTGAGGCGGTGCAGGCCAGCAAGTCCGCGATCTCGCAGGCGCGCAGCCGGCTGGGCCCCGAGGTCATGCGCCAATTGGCCGATCGGGTGCTGCGCCCGCTGGCCGCGCCGGGGGCGCCAGGGGCGTGGTACCGGGGATTGCGCGTGATGGCCCTGGACGGCAGCTGCATGGACGTGGCCGACGAGGCGGCCAACGCCAAGTTCTTCGGCTACCCGGGCGCCTCGCGCGGCCAAAGCGCCTTCCCGCAGGCGCGCGTTCTGGGCCTGGTGGAATGCGGCACGCACGCGGTGGTGGCAGCCGGCATCGCACCCTACGGCCACAGCGAGCAGGTCATGGCCGCCCAGTTGCTGCCCGCCAAGCTCACGCCCGAGATGCTGGTGCTGGCCGACCGCAACTTCTACGGCTTCAAGCTCTGGCAGACCGCCTGCGCTACGGGCGCCAAGCTGGCCTGGCGGGTCAAATCCAACCTCAAGCTGCCGGTAGAGCAGATGTTGCCCGATGGCTCGTACCTGAGCCGCGTGTTCGACAGCGACGACCGCGCGCGGCGCGCAGGGCAAACGGTGCGTGTGATCGACTACGCGCTCGAGGGCTCGGCCACGCCGGCGCAGGGCAGCTACCGGCTGCTGACCAACCTCCTGGACCCCGATGCGGCGCCGGCCCTGGAGCTGGCCGCGCTGTACCACGAGCGCTGGGAGATCGAGGGGGTGTTCGATGAGTTCAAGACGCATTTGCGCGCCAACAGCACGGTGCTGCGCAGCAAGACGCCCGAGCTGGTGCAGCAGGAGCTGTGGGGGCTGCTGCTGGCGCACTTTGCGATTCGCCAGTTGATGGCGCAGGCGGCCTGGGCGCGCGAACTCGATCCGGATCGCCTGAGCTTCATGCACGCCGTGCGCGTGATCAAGCGCAAGATGCCGCAAGCTGCGGCCGTTTCCCCCTGAGCGTTTGCCTGCCTGGCGCGAGGCCCTGCTGGCCGAGATCGCGCGCGGGCGCTGCGTGAGCAGTCGTGGGCGCCTGAACCCGCGCGGCGTCAAGCGCAAGATGAGCAACTTCAATGTTCGGCATCGCGGCGCAGCGCTCCATTTGCGGCATCAGCCAGTGCCGGTGCTTCGTATCTGAACAGTATTTAGCCTAGCTCCGCGCCCGATCGTACTCCTGGATCCGCCCCACGCGCCGCAGGGGCTGGCCCTGGCCAACTGGGGACTGCCGCCCGCTCAGCTGCTGTGGCTGCGCAGCGAGCGCGCCGCCGACGCCCTGTGGTCGGCCGAGCAGATTCTGCGCGCCGGCACGTGCGGCGCCCTGCTGTTCTGGTCGCAGCATCTGCGCAACGATGCGCTGCGCCGTCTCAATCTGGCCGCCCAAGCTGGCGATACGCTGTTCTACCTGATGCGGCCGGCCACCTGTGCGCGCGACGCGTCGCCGGCACCGCTACGCATCGGCATAGCACCGGCTGCCGGCGGCGCCGAGCTGACCTTCTTCAAGCGGCGCGGGCCGCAGCAGGACAAGCCCGTCTTAGTCCCGCTCGAACCCTCGCCCATCCTGCTTCGCCGCCATGTATCGCCTTTGGATCTGCCTGCGCCTACCGCGCCTGTGCCTGGAAGTCTTCCGGCCACGCTGGTCCACTGAGCTGGCCGTCGCGGTCCTCGACAAGGATCGGGTCCATCTGGCCTCCGCGCTGGCTGCCGCCGCCGGCGTGCGGTCGCAGATGCGCCGCGGCGGCGTGCAGACCATCGCCCCGCAGACCGTGCTCCTCGAACGGGCACCCACACGCGAGGCGGAAGGCCTTCGCGCCTTCGCGCTCGCCCTCCTCCAGTTCTCACCGTCCGTGGTCGAAGCTGAGGAAGATGCCGTCCTGGTCGACGTGTCGGCCAGCCTGCGTCTGTTCGGCGGCGCGCGCCGGCTGCGCGCGCGCATGCGCTCCACGGCCGAAGCGCTCGGGTACACGGTGGCGGTTGGCTGCGCGCCGACTGCCCAAGGCGCTTGGCTGCTCGCGCGCGCCGGCGGCGGCGTCGCGCTCAAGCCGGCCGGTCTCGGCCGCCAGCTGGCGACCCTTCCCGCCGCGGTGCTATCTGAGGCACGGCCTCACGCCGACTGGCTGGACAGTCTGGGCTGCCGCACGCTGGGCGACCTGCGCCGCCTGCCGCGGGCCGGCCTGCAGCGCCGCTGCGGCGCGGCGATCAATGAGGCCTTGGACCGCGCCCTGGGCGAGGCCGCCGAGGTATTCGACTGGCTGGAGGCGCCGCCAACGTTCGCCGCGCGCGTGGAACTGCCCGACCGCATCGAACACGCCGAGGCCACCCTCGCCTACGCCGGCGGCCTGATCGAGCAGCTAGTGGGATGGCTCACGGCGCGGCACCTGGCCGTGACCCGCTTCGCCGTGTCGCTGCAGCACGAGCGCGGCCGCGAGGCCATCCCGCCGACCGTGGTCGAGGTAGCGCTGGCCGAGCGGAGCTGGCACGCCGCTCACCTGAACCGCCTGCTGCGCGAGCGCCTCGCGCGGCTGGCTGTCGACGCACCGATGATTGCGGTCGCCCTGGCCGCCGTCGACACGCAACCGCTGGCGCCGCCGAGCGAAAGCTTGTTCCCGGAGCCAGGCGGAACGCCCTAGGACCATGCCCGGCTGTTGGAGCTGCTCACCGCGCGGCTGGGCGCCGAGCGCGTGCTGCAGCCCGCCCTGCAGGCAGACTACCGGCCCGAGGTCGCCAACACCTGGGTGCCCGCCGGCACCAGGGTGGCCGCGGGCGGGCCTGCGCCGGCATTGCCCCGCCCGGCTTGGCTGCTCGATAAGCCGATTCCGTTGCTGGAGCGCGACCACCGCCCGTACTACGGCTCGCCGCTGCGCATGGTCTCGCCGCCCGAACGCATCGAGGCCGGCTGGTGGGCCGGCGAAGTGGTAACGCGGGACTACTATGTTGCCGAGGGCCAGGACCACACCTGCTACTGGGTGTTCCAGGAGCGCATGGGCAGCCGCGAGGGCGACGCCGCGCGCTGGTACTTGCACGGGCTCTTTGGCTGAGGCTTCGCCATGCTTCCCCAACCTTCCGGCGTCGGCCTACCCGACTACGCCGAGCTGCACTGCCTCTCGAACTTTTCCTTCCTGCATGGCGCCTCGCGGGCGGAAGAGCTGGCCGAGCGCGCCGTGGCGCTGGGCTATCAAGCGCTCGCGATCACCGACGAGTGCTCGCTGGCCGGCATCGTGCGCGCCCATACGGTCGCCAAGCAGCACGGCCTGAAGCTGGTGGTCGGCGCCAGCTTCCGTCTCAAGAATGCCGACGGCAGCCCGGCCCTCGCCTTCGTCGCGCTCGCGCGCAACCGCGCCGGCTACGGCAACCTGTGCGAACTGATCACGCTGGCGCGCACCCGGGCCGCCAAGGGCAGCTACCACCTGACCATGCGGGACCTGGCCGCGCCCGAGGCGCCCTACTCCCACTTGCGGGGCCTGCCCGACTGCCTGGTGCTGTTCACGCCCGATTACTGCGCGCCGGCCGACCAGCTGGACGCACAGGCCGCCTGGATCTCCGCGACCTTCGCCGGTCGCGCCTGGATGGCGCTCCACCTGCTCTACCGCCCGCTCGACGACATCCACCGCGCCGGCGTCGAGGCGGCTGCGGCCCGCCATCGCCTGCGCCTGGTGGCGGCCGGCAACGTGCTCATGCACGTGCGCTCGCGCAAGCCGCTGCTGGATGTGCTGGGTGCCATTCGCTTAGGGCGGCCGATCGCGCAGTGCGGCTACGACCTGACGCCGAATGCCGAGCAGCACCTGCGCTCGCGGTTGCGCCTCGCCAACCTCTACCCGCATCGGCTGCTGACCGAGTCGGTCCATATTGCCAATCTGTGCAACTTCTCGCTGGACGAGTTGCGCTACGAGTATCCCGAGGAACTGGTACCGGACGGCCGCTCGCCCACCGACTACCTTCGCGACGAGGCGTACGTGGGCGCCCACCGCCGGTTCCCTCAAGGCATCCCTCTGGCCGTCCAGCAGCAACTGGAGCACGAGCTGGCGCTGATCGCTGATCTTCAATACGAGCCCTACTTCCTCACGGTCTACGATTGCGTCAAGTTCGCGCGCTCGCAAGGCATCCTGTGCCAGGGCCGGGGATCCGCCGCCAACTCAGCAGTCTGCTACTGCCTGGGCATCACCGAGGTCGATCCCGCGCGCGGCAACCTGCTGTTCGAACGCTTCATTTCCAAGGAGCGCGGCGAGCCGCCGGATATCGACGTCGATTTCGAGCACCAGCGGCGCGAGGAGGTGATCCAGTACCTGTATCGCAAATACGGGCGCGATCGCGCAGCACTAACCGCCGCAGTGTCCACGTACCGGCCGCGCGGCGCGCTGCGCGAATCCGGCAAGGCCCTGGGCGTGGACCCGGCGATCGTCGACCTGGTCGCCAAGGCGCAGCATTGGTTCGATGGCAAGGCCGACCTGATGCGGCGCTTCGCCGAATGCGGGCTCGACACGAAAGCGGAACTCACGCAGCGCTGGGCCAGCATGGCCACGCAGCTGCTGGGTTTTCCTCGCCATCTGTCGCAGCATTCGGGAGGCTTGGTCTTCGCCAAGGACAAGCTGTCGCGCCTGGTACCGATCGAGAATGCCGCGATGGCGGACCGCAGCGTGATCCAGTGGGACAAGGACGACCTCGACGCACTCGGCCTGCTCAAGGTCGACGTGCTGGCCCTGGGCATGCTGTCGGCCATCCACCGGGCGCTCGACCTGGTGGCCGAGCAGCGCGGCGAGGCCTTTGAGCTGCAAGACATCCCGCCCGAAGACCCGGCGACCTACGACATGCTGTGCCGCGCGGACAGCATGGGCGTGTTCCAGGTGGAGTCGCGCGCGCAGATGTCGATGCTGCCTCGCCTGCGGCCGCGCACATTCTACGACCTGGTGATCGAGGTGGCGATCGTGCGGCCAGGCCCGGTACAGGGCGGCATGGTGCACCCCTACCTGCGCCGCCGGCAGGGCTTTGAGCCGGTCTCCTACCCCAGCCCGGACATGGAGAAGGCGCTCTCGCGCACGCTCGGCGTGCCGATCTTCCAGGAGCAGGTGATGCAAGTGGCTATGTTGGCGGCCGGCTTCTCCGCCGGCGAGGCCGACCAGCTGCGTCGCGCCATGGCGGCGTGGAAGCGCAAGGGGGGCCTGGGCAAGTACCACGAGCGCATCGTCACCGGCATGCTTTCCCGCGGCTACGATCTCGAGTTCGCCGAAAGTATCTTCCGGCAGATCCAGGGGTTCGGGGAGTACGGCTTCCCCGAGAGCCACGCGGCCAGCTTCGCCCTCCTCGTCTACGCCTCGGCTTGGCTGAAGCGCCATGAGCCGGCTGCTTTCCTGTGCGCGCTGCTCAACAGTCAGCCGATGGGCTTCTACACACCGTCGCAGCTGGTGCAGGACGCTAAGCGGCATGGGGTCACGGTGCTGGCCGCCGACGTGGCCACGAGCGGCTGGGATTCCGCGCTCGAGCGGCCAGCCGACGGCGCGACGCCAGCGGTGCGCCTCGGCCTGTCGCTGTTGCGGGGCATGCGCCGCGAAGCCGCCCAGCGCATCGAGGACGCGCGCGCGATCCGGCCCTTCTCCAGCGCGGCGGACCTGGCCCGCCGCGCCGCGCTCGACCGCCACGACCTGCAGGTGCTCGCCGGCGGGAATGCCCTGGCGTCGCTCACAGGCGGGCGGCGGCAGGCGCTGTGGCAGGCCGCGGCGGCGGTGCCCGACAAGGATCTGCTGCGCCCGGCCGACGTGAAGGAGGAAGCTGCCGCCCTGGCGCCTCCCACGGAAGGCGAGGAGATCGCGGGGGACTACCGCGCGATGGGGTTGACGCTGCGCCGCCACCCGCTTGCCCTGCTCCGGCCGCTGCTGGCCGCGCGGCGCTTCGTGCCAGCCGACGTTCTGGCTGGCTACCAGGCGCGCCAGACCGCGCGCGCCGCCGGCATTGTGACGGTGCGCCAGCGCCCGGGCACGGCGAATGGGGTCGTCTTCATGACACTGGAGGACGAAGCCGGAGTCGTCAACGTGATCATCTGGCCCGACGTGTTCGAGCGCTTTCGCAAGGAGATCCTGGGCTCCGGCATGGTTGGGGTCTACGGGCGGTGGCAATGCGAGGGCGAGGTGAAGCACTTGATCGCCCAGCGCGTGGTCGACTTGTCGTGGATGCTGGGCGAGCTGGAGACCACCAGCCGAAATTTCTGCTGAAGGGGAGATCGATCTCCAGTGCCACCGCGCAGCCGATTAAATCATCGGTTGCCGACAAATTTTCAAACTGATCGAGTTAGGGGTCAGTTCAAGTTGGGCAACTTCCTTTGGAATTTGCTTGAGCTCATCAAGAACCGGCTGCATATAGAAGTCCCGAAAAACCTCTCCCGGTAGTCGAATAGAGCCATACGGATACTTCGGCGACCCACAGTTCCAGGCCCCACTAAATGAAATGTCTAGTGGAAGCGTCGGACCGCTCAAATCATATCCCATAGGAGTCAACGTTGCCACCGGCCAAGTAGGGGGACTTGCATAACTGTAGCAAGCATTATAGTAGGGACCCTTTCCACTGAGAAACACTGCCAAGGCGCTCCCTGATACGTTCGCATTCGGCCGGAACACTGCTAGGCGCCTTTTTACCTCCGACGTCGCCACCTGAGCTAACTGCGCATCACCCGCATAATATGGATCGAGCTTTCTCTTACTTGAATCACGGACCGACCACATATTTACCGAATCCAAGGGCGACGACATTACCCTATCTCGAAGACCAGGATTTATTTGATCGAAAGCATTAATTAAGCTATTAAAAACTCCCGTTGGCAAAGGCCCAAATATCGGATCCGCAGAGCCAGCCCCCACTAACATAGCGCGCACCTCATACTCGTACGTGTCTTCCGGACGCACAAGCTTGTCCATCGAGGCAAAGATATCTGTCGAGATCTTCGCTCTGGCTGCGTAGCTCGCATTAAGGTACGTGCCAGTAAAGAAATGTCCCGACACATCATCGAAACGGAACGGCACCGACACATTCGCTGCAAGCACGTTTGAAGAAATCAACTGACGCAAGGAGTTGATCACCACGTCATTGTCCGAGGTGGTATAGGGCACGCCTTGCGGAACGAAATTTGCCGGCGTCGCGACAGCCACCAGTGAGAAACTGCCCGGTGTAACGTCAGGGTCATTGTAAACCGCCCGGTGCACTGCATTAGCGTAAAGATTCCCCTGGGAATGAGCCACCAATAGGACACGGTTCCCCTGGTTCTTTAGCCCGTCGATCACCAGCGCCTTTTGCGCCACCACATCGGCGTCGGTGTAGTTGTATTGAGCCTGAAATTTGGCTTGAAGCTGCTGCGAGCTCGCCGCCGCCGTATCCGTGATCAGCGCCTGCACCTTCGAGATCGTCCCGAACGTCAAGCCATCAACCGCCCCCGCGAATACGCGAATCAACAGTTCCCACGAGAGCGAAGGATCCTCGCTTACCTTCTGTTGGTAGACTTGATAGAGATCTAACAGGACACCATCGGATGGATTTTCTGCGAGTCCGTAATTAACGGGCACCTCATTATGTGAATCTTCGGCGATATCCCGAAGCGCCTGCACGGATTGCACCCAATCCGGGAATATCGTGTTGACTCCATTCCCAAAGAGAATCAGATATTCCGAGCTACAGTACCGATTCGCTTGGGCCGCTGCCGACATGGCGATCTGAAAGAACAACAAGAAAACGGCCAGCACCCTAACAATCCGCCCATCCTTCATTCGCATGGTTTATCTCCGGAATAGAGCCGCCAAATATTGTTTTTCGACATGCGCCGCGTCTCGATGTATGCCTCTATCCGCGGTGGGGTGTTCATCATTTGCGCCTGAATCTCACCCGCCTCTTTTACCCAGCTATCACCAAACAGCGACTTAAGACAGTCGGCGCTCTTCGCATAGGCCGGCCAATACTCTTTCAGTTCGTCGAGATTTTTTGCGCGGAGCATGAAATTCTCCGCCGCACGAGTGTATTGAAGCATCCCAGCTCGCTGCGGGAGGATTTTGTATGTCGCTTCAATATAAATCTGAATATCATCCCGAATACCGTTCTTGTCGGCATCGATCCCTTCGACCGTCTCAGTGAAATCCTTCGACTTGACGCCGGGTCTCCCTGATTGGTCCTCGACCTTGACCATTCCACGGCGAAGGAGCTCTCCGGGCCGCCGTTCGGCGGAGGATGCCGTAGTCGCCCGATTTCCGTTCCCGGCACGGCCGACCTCTTTGGTCGATGGCTCTGCCACAAGCTTGGTCGTGACGAATACGGTCGCGGCTCCAAGCGCGACCACTCCCGCCGAGATTGCTGCTTTGCGCCAATTTCTCATTGGCCCCCCCTGTGAAGTGGCTAACTCTTACGATTAGCTAACGATTTGCAGGGTAAATGTGGCGCTTGCGAGTAATCCACCCTCCCAAAGTTGGGCTTCTTGATTAACTCCAGAGATAAATATGACTTAATTCACTGCATTACATTCTTCCAGGCGTATGCCGGGGCCAGGCTGAGGGTGCCCGGCCTCGCAGGACCATTGCCCCGCGCTCACCTCGGGTAGGCAGCCGCGCCGGCGGCGGTACTCCGCCGATCGAATGATCAGGTGAGCCGTCGTCACCTACCAAGACGCCGGCTTGCCGCTCCGAGGCTTCGCCGTGCGCGCGCGTACGCCGCCCACGGGTCTGCCCTCCCGACCTCCTCGATCCTCGCCGGCGCCGTAGCCACGGTCCAGAACGCACCCGATTTCACTTCGGGCAACTCCTCCCAAGCAATGGGCATCGACACGCCGAGTCCTGGCCGTGCCCGAGCGGAGAAAGCCGCGACGGTCGTAGCGCTGTGGCTGTTGCGCAGATAGTCGATATAGATTTTCCCCACTCGGTTGCGCGGCCCGCTCGTCGCGACAAATCGTTCTGGAATGGTCCGGGCGATATGGTGCGCGACCGCGGTAGCGAACGCCTTGACCTCTTCCGACGAGTGACGCGCCAGCAGCGGCACCACGAGATGCAATCCCTTTCCCCCACTTGTCTTCACGAAGCTGGCCAGGCCCAGTTCATCCAGGAGCGTCTTCACCAATATCGCGCCTTCGATCATGGATCGCCATGGCAAGCCTTCGCCTGGATCGAGATCGAAGACAAGGCGATCCGGCTTGTCGAAATTCCCCGCCGCTGCATTGGCGGTGTGAAATTCCACAACGTTCAGCTGGACAAGGGCCACGATTGCTGATGCAGATGCAATCTCCACCAACGGCCGGTGACCGGGCCAGCTCGCTGGATCGACCTCGACGATGCCCGGAAGACTCATCGTTTCGCGATGCCGTTGGAAAAAGTGCCTCCCGGAGATGCCGGATGGCGCAAGACCCGCAGCCCGGACTTCCAGGAGCCGCGTCTGACGAAGAATCTCGCGCTGGTCGAAGCCTTCCGCCGGATCGGGGAGCGCCACGGGCTGACGCCCGCGGCCGTCGCCATCGCATGGGTATTGCGGCAATCGGCAGTGACCGGCGCCATCGTTGGCGCGCGCCGACCAGCGCAGATCAATGGGCTCCTTGGGGCGGCAGACTTTCGCCTAGACGCGGACGAAATGGCCGAGATCGTGCCGCTGCTACCCGAAGGCATGGGCACCAATGTGCCAGAGGCCACGTCCTGAGCGACGGTTCCCGCACTGCTTACAACAACATTGCACGCCCACCCCGTCGCTGCCTGGCTAAAGGCGGCGACGAGGCGATCTGCTCTTGACGTCATCGGGCGCGGCGATCAAGGGCGCCCCTGCCCTGGTAAGCCGGTCGCGTCCCGATAGCGGACCCCAGGCCATCTCGATGAGATGGCGGGTATCGACCCACAGGGGTCATTCCGACCACCGCACCGAGCATACGCTCTCCAACTCTAGCTTGGCGGTCATCCGAAAGACCGTGAGCGAACTGTCACGCGCGGAGAATTCCGACAGTATTGCGTACGTATTGCCGCGCCAGTTGCGGTAAAAAAGGTAATCACCGTTACAATAGGAGGCCTCCTGCGACAGCCTGTCGAGAGACTGATTGCGTACGATTTGATAACCCTTCCCATCACGCTCTAAGTAGACATCCCTGATGCAGTTCGCGGCACCGGCATATCCTGAGACTCTCACTATAGGCTCCGCATGCCCGGTAACGGAAATGCGCGTTACGCGTCCGGCGAACTCCATATACTGCATCAGTGCACCCTTAATCGATTCTGCTGCCGCCCGTGGCCGAGCCGTCTCCCAAAATCGTTCGGCAACGATGTCACCCGTGGAGCAGCGTTGGAAGCGTTCGAAACACAGGTTGATGCTGTCGCGCCTAGCGATGTGTTCGGTCGGGTGCTGCCTTTCGAACCGTGCAATCTGGTCTCGGAAATAATGGCACGCGGCTTTCGGATCTCCGGCTGCGCTGTGCCTGGCAAAGCAGGCCAATGCCGTCGCTGCGGCAATCCGAGTCCAGCAGATGGCTTGGCCTGTAGCCGAGAATCGCCGCATTTTTTCATTTCTTCCTATGTCAGGCTGCAAGTTATGGCTGCCGGTTCGATACAGCTTAGAACGGCACGCGTTCCCGGGCAACTTTGGCCGAATGTCCCCTCTTGGCTGGCCGCGGCCGGATCCCCGCTGCGAACCTGCAGCCGTCTCTGGCCGACCATAGGGGTATTTCAAAATAGGGCGATCGGACATCCCGCGCGACAAGGGGCCCTCCTCGGATGCGTCTCACCGGCTTTGCGCCGATGCGACAGCGAATGCCCTGGGGATACGACACCAATGGGGTATCGTCGGCGCAATATGAAAAATCCGCTTCTCACACGCTCGTCGTCGCCATAGATCTTGCGTTGTGATGCTACCCATTATGCATGCGGACATCGGGAGCGACCGCTATTGGCCGAATGCGGACGTTCGCCGGTCGCCGTGCTCGCCGCAACTGCAGTTTCCGATTCCAACCCAAAGCGGGCAATCGCGGCTCCTGCGATTGGTCATCCAGGTGGCTTCATGGCGACTAGTCTGCCAGTGCCATCGCGGTCACAGCGAGCACCGGATATACTACGTCGTCGGCCCCTCGTGGCCACCGACCTGTGGAAGGCGCCAAGGAGCGTTTAATGGGATATTTGATATGTGCTCATATCACTAAGCAGCGGCCAGATGATGCAGTCCTTCGCACTATACTGCCCGCTTCCATTGGCTTCTCTATCTACTACAACGAAACGGCCAACATCTACGGCATTGACCTGTTCGCCTTATTCAAGCCGCCTGCCTATCCATTTACCAAAGCCATTCCTGTGACCGACCTGTCGCTAGACCTCGGCGATCATCTGCGCATGCTCACCGATGCATATGAGCTGGTGCGCGCTGGAGGCTCCGCCAATGGTATAAAACGCGCTTACATAAATTTGGCAGAACTTCTTTCAGCTGGTCTAGATCAAGCGGTCCTGTCTATCTGTGCGGATGACGATGAAGTCGATTTCGCATGTATCGCAGTGATGGGAAGAATTGCATCCCTTTCGGCTGCCTGCGGCGATCGTACTCTGAAATTTTCGCAAGAACTGGGTCCGAAGTTTAGACTAGCGGATGGTCCTTGTCTCCATGCGAATGCTTCCGAGCTTTTCGAGCGTTTCACTGGGGCTGCGGCGGGAACGGTTGGCTTGGGATCTTGGGACCCCCCAGTCGATTATGGCTTTCGCCTCGTCGGTACCTAGACAGTACATTCAGACCAACGCCATAGCGCGACACCGCTCAACCCGAGGTGACGCGAAGCCGGGGCATGGCGTTAAATGACGGCTAACGGTTGATCTCGGCCATCAGCTCAGCGTTCGAGGATCGACGACGGGCATGGACGGTTGTCACCGACCGGTAAGAAGCGCAGCTGACCGCCCTGGCCGGTTCGAAGCGCCGGCTTGAGCGCGCGGCCCCGCAGCCCCCCCCCGCCAGCACGCGGTCAGTTGAACTGAGCCCACCGCGCGGCCACCCCCCCACCCGGCGCGGGTCTCCGTCGCGTCAGGCCAGCCTCACCGCCCCACCGCCCCACCGCCCCACCGCCCCACAGCAACCCAGCCAAAGCCCGCCAAGCCCGCCAAGCCCGCACAAACCGCACGCCCGTGCCGACATTTGAATGTAGCCAGCCACACGACACCTGAGAACCGCCTGGACACTAACTGTTACGGCTAAGTTGTAATGTCCGGATCTGGCTAAGTAGAAATGTCCGCCTAGCCTGTCGTTCATGGTATCCAGCCTGCCCGGTTAGATGCGATGGAGACGCCAAGCGATGGCTAGATCTGAGGTCATTGCGGTAAGCATGCGCGAGTTAGACAGGCTCAAGACCGTCCAGGCGGTCGTAGACGGCGAATTGCGGCCCAGTGTGGCCGCTGAGCGGTTAGAGATCACAGGTCGGCAATTCCGGCGGTTGCTGGATCGCTACCGGCAGGAAGGCGCGTCGGGATTGGTTTCTCGCCGACGCGGGCGGCCCAGCAACAATCGACTGCCGGTGAAGCGAGAGGCTGCGGCGCTCGACTTCATTCGGGAGCACTACACCGACTTCGGCCCAACGCCGGCCGCGCAAAACCCTGAACTGGCACTCCCCGCTACAAGTCCTCGCGCAGGTTCTGGTCAATCCCACGGACGGCTTCCTGTTCAATAACTGAGGGGTGTTGCACTTCGCACTTGAAACCGCCCCACATATCGGAGGCGTGGTAGTAGCCGATCGCATCATGCCCTCTGTAGCGCATGGCCAGCCTCCAGACCACCCGATCAGACGCCGTCACGGTGTGTAATCCCTCCATTCATCATGGTTAATTGGATCTTAACCTTACTGACCTCCTGGGTGGAGACCTCAAAAAGATTGCGCTCCAGCACAATAAGATCCGCCAGCTTTCCCGCTTTGATCGAACCCAATTCGTGCTCTCGTCGCAATTGATAAGCACCATTGATGGTATAGCCATGAATCAATTCAGCCAAGCTCAATCGCTCTGTGGCTGGCGGTAGAAATGGACCATCTTCTCGACCTACTGTTTGCCGAGTCATGCCAGATTGGATGACTTCAAGAGGCTTGTAGACCACCTTGTAGCCTGTCGCCAAGGCATCGGTGCCGAGTGAAACCGTGGCACCAGCCTTGAAGAATGACTTAAAAGAATACATGCGATGCCAGCGATCTTCGCCTAGAATATCGCGCACCTTTAGTTGGTAGGGGTCGTAGACACCCCACTGAATCTGAGTGTTAGCGACGACGCCGAGCTTCTTAAAGCGTGGAATATCTGCGGGATCGGTGAGGAAAGCATGGCAGATCGTATGACGCGAGCCTTTACCAGTACGCGTATTCTGCGCGGCTTCGATTGCGTCCAGCGACATCCGCACTGCAGCGTCGCCGGTGCAATGGATGTGCGTGTCGATTCCCTCGGCATCGGCTTCTCGAATCAGGCGATCTAAGGTCGCCTGTGGAAATATCGGCTCTCCCCGCCAGTCCGGTTGATTGGCATAAGGTTGTAGATAGTAAGCGGTACGCGTTAGTTCTGTCCCATCTGCCAGTAGCTTTAACACGCTGGCCTGCACAAGCTTACTTTGATAGCGCTGGCGATGTTTCCTCAGGATAGGGAATGGATCGACATCCGGATTGTTGTGATAGTACGAACCGATGACCCGGTGGCGCAGTTTTCCCCGTCGCTCGATACTCTGGAAGATTTCGTATCCGATATGTTGACTATCTGGCCAGAGGACGAATCCAGCATCAAAAACGGTGGTAATTCCTGCACTGGCCAGCCGAAGCTGCCAGTCCTCGATGGCACTGGCCACACTTTCGGTGGGGAGGAAATCAATACCATGCTCTCGCTTTAGTTTTCCTAGTGCGGAAAATAGGGCCGGGACCTCGCTTATAAAGCCAGTTGGTTCGCCGGTTCTGTCATCTTTCTCATACCATGACTGGCCAGGTACGACATCACGTGGCGTGTCCTTGGTAATTCCGGCCATTTCGAGAAATTTTGAATTTGCCCAATAATTATGCAGGTCATTGCTGATTAAAAGGACTGGGCGGTCGGCCACGATGGCATCAAGTGCTTCCTTCTTCGGGCCTGTGGCGGGAAAATTTGAGGCCATCCAGCCAAAGCCAGATATAAGTTGCTGATCCGGATGGCTTTTTGCATACTCGCGTATTGCCGCATATATTTCTTCAGGGTCTTCGTGGTTGACCCAGACCCCTGCAGCAAAACCCAATGTCGACAAATGACTGTGAGACTCGATGAACCCAGGCAACATCATGCGACCTTCAAGATCGATAACAGTCGCTGTCGTTCCGGAAAACTGCGTCGCGCCCTGGTTGTCGCCAACATAAACAATGTGCTCGCCTTTGACGACTACCGCTTCAGCCCATGGTTGCGATTGTTCGACCGTATAGATCTTGCCGTTGCGGAAGATAGTTATCGTATCGTTTTGACTCTGGTCGGCTGCATTGGCGCGGTACGGTACGCCAAGGAGAGTGCCAGCGACAGCACTTAGTCCAAACGCAATGGCGCGACGCCGTGACAACTGCAACGGTTGCCCATCGAGTTCGGCTTCGCTATCGGGGTCGACGTTCAACAGCGGGACCAATGAGAGATTTACGCAGGCGAAACACATCATCTATCTCCTAGGGGCGGAAGGGGCGGCTGCCGCAACAGCCTGTGGTCTCGTTGCGCACAGCATCGTTCTGCGACGGTAGCGGTTTTGATCGGTGCATCCCTCGGATCTCGCCAGCCTGCACATTACCTATCTGTTCGGCAGGTACCACCATCCGGCTGCCGCCTTCCGTGATCTTTATCACCAGCGCTGGCGGCCCGATGAGGCCTTCCAGCGCTCAAACAGTCAAACATCGTATGGCACGGGAACACCTGTTCAGCCTCTCACGGTTGGTAAGCAGGAGTTCGGCGCCAAAGGGATGCGACCCTCCTTTGATCCCTGGCCAATAGTAAAAGAGGATTTCTATTTGTGACTGAGGAAATCTCATGATCTAGTGCTCATTCCCTGCGGAGACGAGGCGATTTGATTTGCATCAACCTCCAGGCGGATATGCCCTGGGCCAGGGCAGACAGCTACCTCGGTCGCCATGGCACGGCACAAGGCATCGCGCGCCTGCAAGATGGCCGGTTCGTCGCTGCTTCTCGGAAAGGTCGGCAGTGCACTGGCGTCAACGAACGCATCCTTACGAATCCCGCCTATTTCATCGCCACCCGGGCCCACCTCGAGCGGCACGGCAAGCCGCAGGCGTTCTATTCGGATCAGTTCAGCGTGTTCCGGGTCAGCGCCAAGGCCAATGCCGAAGGCTGCGGCTACACGCAGTTCGGGCGCGCGCACGCTGCAGGGCGAGCCGCCGCGGCCGCAGCACCCGCCGGGGTACGTGAAGCGCTCGCGGCTGATCAACCGGCTGCACCTGGGAGCGGGCGATCAAGGGCACGCCCGTGCCGTAGTTTGCTTCCTTGCCGCCTGTTCCAGACTAGCCCGCGCGATGACACGGTGGAACGGTGTGATTACCGCGAGGTACGTCCGTCCCAGCCAGTTATGGCAATGCACTACGGTCACCAGGACGAGTTCCCTGCCGCCTGCCGCATCCGCGCGCAGCTGGACCGCGAGCCGGAAGTCGAGATGGCGATCGTCCTCGCCCATCACCAGCTCCCCTGCACTCTTCGACCGCAGCGGAAAGAAACCGATCACCGGCCCTCGCGCCGCCGCCGCAACGCCGACCGCACGAGACGATTTGACGCCGACTGTCGCCATAATCGTGTCCCGTACCCGCGTCAGCGCACGAATCCACCACGCCTGCCGCTCGAATCCAGCGCGCGCCAACACTTCGAGATCATCGCTGGCTCCCGCCGGCAACTGAACCGCATACGCATCCAGCAAGTCCGCGCCCCGATAAAGCGGCGCCAGGATGCTGTCGGATGGCATGGGTATCGCATAAGCTTTATGGGCATTGATCATCAACCAATCTCTCCATGGTTTGGGTAGAGCGCGAGCCTGCGCTAGACATGGCTTCTCTGTGCCATCAGCACACCGCGAGCCGTTCGCCCCGGGAACGATGGATGGATCTGCCACGCAGTTGTCATCGCCAGGACGCCGCGATCGACTTTGAAGAACCGAACCTGCTCGGTGCCAATCCAGGCTGGATGCCAAGCCGTGTCGACCTTGATGATGAGTTTGTCCTCATCCTCGACACGACAGAAACCAGAATAAGCAATCATCGTCTCGAAAAGGGCCGCCGGATCGCTATTCGGGCGCTCTCTGGATGTGAGTATCGACATCATCCGGTCGCGTTCGATGACCATATGGCCGAGTGGTTCGACACCGTATGTGTCCGCGCGCTCGCCTGTATCCTCGAACTCGACCTGAAAAGATAGGATCTTCCACCACCCGGACAACGGGTGGGCGTCGATGTCGGACATGGTCATCTCATCTCGGTGAATTGGTCGAACGTGACCAGTGCGAATCCTTTTCCTTTCAAGCTGAACTCCCGGAAAAGCGCTGCAGTGCAAAATGCAGCGGCGGTCTACGCTAATGTTCGCAGCGTAGCAATCCAGATCGCACCATACACAGTCTGTATGGCGCAGACCTGTGAGCAGCTGACTCGCAGCCACTGGTTCCCGGTGGTCAGCAGGCGGAACCGCGACGTGACGCCAGTCGCTTCAACAGGCTCTTGCAGGATGCGTTTGCCCTCTTCAAAGACACACTTCCACCGCGCAGTTCGGGCGCGCATTGTGCGAGCTGAATGTCGACATCTTCTGTGCCAACTCCAGTCACGCCAAGGGTCGCGTCGAACGGATGAACGGCACGCTGCAGGACCGCCTGGTGAGTCAGCGGCGGATCAACCGGCTGGACCCGGAGCGGGCAATCAAGGGCACGCCCCGGCCCTGATTGGCCGCTGGCTGCACGATAGCGGATGCCGGGCCCGCCCGACGCCGAAGGGCGGCTACCGACCCACAGCGCCCTCTCGCGCCACTCGATACCGGACATTTGACGGGAGCGAAAATGGTCGGTTATGTGTAAGAATTACGCGTCTATTCAAACTCGACTGATCCATGAATGCGAGTCTCCGCGCCGCTATATCCATTCGACGGCTTTTGCCAGTCGAATGGCCGCAAGCCTTCCCTGTTATCTCTCAGTTGCGCAAGCTGGACGAGGCTGAGTTTCTCAGGCGAACCCTCAGGCAATCGTATTCCGGCTACGAGCTGGTCGGAGCGTTCAGAGGCGGCGAACTTATCGGCGTCTTGGGCATGCGGCCGGTCCACACGTTGGCACGCGGGGCGTATCTGCACGTCGATGATTTAGTCGTCGTGGCGGAAGCGCGAGGAAGCGGCGCAGGGCACGCCCTGATGGATTACGCCGAAGCTGACGCACGCGCACGCGACATGAGTGCGGTGTTTCTCGACGCGAGACCAGAAGCCGTTTCGTTCTATGAGAGTCGGGATTTCGCGCTGCACCCTGCACCGTCGATGAAAAAGATTCTCTGATCACGCGACCGCGGGCCACCGACGGCATGCGGACAGTTGAACTTGGCCTACCGCGAGGCCACCGCCCCACCTTGCCCGGGTCTTGGCCATCTCCGGCCAGCACCACCGCGCCACGGCGACCTGGCAAAAGACACCAACCCCGCGCAAAGCGCACGCTCGTGCCGACATTTGAATTGAGCCCGCGCCCCGACCCTTCAAGACCGCACAGAAAAAGGCGATTGTGGAAAAGGGAACCCGCAAACAAATTGCCGTGTCTTCGAGCCCCCATCAAGCGCCGGGACGAGGACCGGGCGCGCCCCGCCGGAAGGCGATCCACGCGTGCAGCGCCCCCGCATGCGCGAACGAGGCCAGGCCGAAGGCCAGTGCCAGTGCCAAGGCCAGGCTCCATGTGCCCATGACGATGGCGATGGCGGGCGCGGAGGCATCGAGCATCTCGGCCAGTGTCGCCACCATCTCCTGCAGCGCGCCGGTGCTCCAGCCCAGCACCACGAACATGGCGCACCCCGCGGCCATGCCGGCGCGCAGGTAGCACAGCGCCAGCACGGAGCGCCGCGCGAAGGCGGCGCGCCGGTGCGACTGGTTGACGCGCAGGATGGCCACCGCATTGGACAGTGCCACGATGCCCAGCAGCGATGGCCAGAAGAACGGATGATCGCTGCGCGCATCGCGCGCCAGCAGCAGGCCGATGGTCAGGAAGGTGGGCGCCCCCAGCGTCGCCACCCCCCAGGACAAGGCTTGCCACGCCCACCACGGCCTGCGCCATTGCAGCGGCGCCGCGCGCCGGCGGCCCGCGCCCGGGCGCGCGGCGGTCGCCTCGGCGCGGGCCGGGAGTTCAGCGCCGGAGATTGCGCCGCTCCGTGGCGGTCAGCTGGCTGAGCTGCGCCTCGCTCAGTTCCACCTGTCCGAGCACCTGCACCACCCCGGCGGGATCGTAGCCGGCCGACGCGGCACGGCCGCCTTCGCGTGCCTTGCGCCCGCCTTCGTCGCCGTCCGTGCCGAAGCCGAGCACGCGCACGGTGAAGATCGACGGCAGGCCCTGGCGGGCCGCGCTGCGCTCGCGCTGCAGCGCCTCCTGCGCGGCACCGGCCGCCTGCGAGGCGACCGCGCTGGCATTGCTCAGCGCCCCCACGTTGACTGTCGCCGCCACCGGAATCCCGGTGGCCTTGCCCTGCACCTGGATGTTCTCGGCGTTGACCACCCGCAGCGCGGCCAGGTTGACGTTGCCGGATACGCGGATGCCCGCTTCGCCTGCGTCGATGGTGCCCAGCGGCGCGATCAGGTCGATGTCGCCCGGCGGCACCTCCGGGATCGGGTTGAGCGTGGCGATGCCCGCGCCGGTGTTGGGCGTGGTCGGCGACAAGGTGACCAGGCCGATGTTGTCGTACACGCGCCGCTGCGGCGTGTAGACCACGGTGGACTTGGCGCCGCGCCCGGCGTTGATGTCACCCTGCGCCGACCACGCCAGGATGTTGCCGCCGAAGGTGGTGAAGATGCGGCTCTGCCCCAGCAGGATGCTGTCCCTGGCGTAGATCTGCACCTCGCCCGCGCCCTGCGTCAGCACGCCCGAGCCCTCGCCGGGAATGAAGCCGCCGTCCACGCCGACCAGCGTGCGCCCGCCCGGCGTCATGATGTCGATGTCGCCGCCGAAGTCAGTGTGGATGCCGGCGTCCAGCAGGTCGTACACACCGATGTTGTACGGGTTGCCGGCCGCCTTGTGCTCATCGCGCCGCAGGTAGGGGACGCCCTTGAGCGGCCGCTTGGTGGCCGGCGCGCCCGACACCGGAGCGTAGTAATTGGCGCTGCTGAACATGGTCAGGTCGCCCTGGTAGGCCCGCGCGTTGCCCTGCGCGTCCTGCGTCGGGAAGAGCGTGGCGATGGCCTCGCGGCCGCGCAGGTAGCTGCCTTGGCGCGCGCCGCCCGCCTGGTTGTACTCGCGCCCGGCGGCCTTGAGCTCGGCGTAGTACACATTGCGCAGGTAGGCCCGCTGCTGCGCGGGCGGCAACGCCGTGAAGAACTGCCGCGCGTCCATGCCGGCCGCGTCGAAATGCAGGCCCGAGCCGTTGGGCCCGCCGAAGCGGCCGCTCAGCCAGTTGACCAGGTACAGCTGGCTGGCCAGCCCATACTCGCGCTGCAGGTCCCGCCTGGCGGCGTCCGCGCCGGCAGCCGGCGCCTGCTGGCGCGCCGCGTCGAGTTTCGCCTGCTTGCGTTGCAGGAACGCCGGCGCACCGGTCTCGTCACCGGCATAGCCGAACTGGGCGCGCAGCCAGCCGGACAGCGTCAGCTCGCCGCCATAGACCGCCGCCACCTTGCCCGGCTGGTCGGCCAGGGCGCGGCCGGCATCGGCCAGGTTGGCGGGATCCAGATAGCGCCGGGCAAAGGCGTTGAAATCCGGCCCCTCGCGGCCCACGCCCGCCGCCACCGCGATGCTGGCGCCGCCGCCGCGGCCGCCGGGGCTCACGTTGACCACCGGCCCGATGCTCTTCAGCTCGGCCCGGTCTGCCATGTACAGGTCGCGCCCGGCGGTCACTTCCAGCAAGCCGGGGCCGGCCACATAGAAGTTGCTGAAGCGGATGTCGCGGCCGGCGGAGACCACCGAGACATCGTCCGCGTTGTTGTGCACGATCAGGTTGCCGCGCGCGCTGGCATTCAGCACCGACGTCGGCTTCTCGGCGAGCGTGCCATCGCCGCGACGCGGCGGCAGGTACCAGCCGTGGCCGCCTTCCGGCACGTTCTCGGCTTCACCCAGCGCGGTGCCGGCATTGACCAGGTCGCGCCCCGCGCGGATCGCCACCGGGCCGCTGCCTTCGTACCAGTTGCCGAAGGTCAGGCTCGAGCCGACGCCGTTGGCACGGGAAATGATGGACCCCGTGCGCAGGCCGACGATATCGCCATCGACCGCATAGAAGCGCGCCGGCTGGCTGCCGGGGGCCGTGTGGCCCGACGCCGTGGGCGGCGTGAAGCTGAACAGGGGGTAGGCCTGGAACGTGGCCGCGCCGTCGTTGTTCGCCAGGAACACGCTGGCAGCCAGCCCGTCCGGACTGATATTGCTCAGTTTCAGCGTGCCGTAGTTGATCTTCACGGTGCTGCCGCTGAAAGCGGGGTTGAACGGATTCGGCAACGCGCTCGGATCGGCGCCCGACTGCGTGATGCCATAGCCGCCGGCGTAGATCGAATCGGCCGCCAGCAGCTCCAGCTGGCCCGCGCCCGGGCGGGCGTATTGCGGCCCCACCGGCGACGGGGCCAGCATCAGCGTGGTGCTGGACCGGACCGGCCGGTTCGTCTCATCCATGGCGCCCGTACTGGAATTGCCGTAGTAGAAGCTGCCGCTGCCAGCCACCGCGCGCAGCACCGACGGCATCATGAAGCGCCCGTCGGTGGCCGAGTGGTTGAGGCCGGCGCGGTCATCGGCCGCCGCCGTGGAGGGCGTCAGGTTGCCGCCCGCGCTGAACAGGTCGATGGCGGTGCCCGGCGTCCACAGCGAGAACCAGGTCCAGCCGTCGCCGCCGTAGCGGGCGCCGTTGGCACGGAATGGCGTGCCGTTGTTGGGCAGCGCCACGCGGCCGGCGTCGCCCACGCCGCCGAGCACCAGGTCGCCGCGCGTGTCGATGCGCACGCCGGCATCGCCGGGTACCAGCACCGGGCCGCCGCTGGCGATGGAGGAGGTGGCCTTGTACACCTCGTAGGCGCGCGATTCGGCGGGATCGGCGCGGTCGAAACGCAGCTCGATGCCGCCCACTGATGCGGCCTCCATGCGCAGCGCCCCGCGCAGGTTGACAACGGTGCTGTTGATATCGCTGTAGACGCCCGCGTAGCGGGTCGCCGGCGTGACATCGCCTGCCTGCGAGCTGGGCGCGCGCACTTCCGCCACCGGATTGAGCCCGCCGCCGATGCGGATGTCGAGGTCGCCGCCGCCGGCCAGGGCGAGCTGCCTGCCGTCGGTGGAAACCCGGCCCGTGCTGGCCACCACCAGGTTCAGGCCCTGGCTGTGGGACACCGCGTTGCCCGACGCGCTCATGCGCGACGACAGCATGCCGGCGTCGCCACCCGCCTCCAGCACCAGGTTGCCACCGCCGAGCGTGCCGATGCCGGTGAAGCCGACCAGGAACGGAGCGCCCGAGAACAGCGCGTAGCCATCCTTCGGGCCGGCCACATAGCTGCCGAAGTTGATCCACCAGGCGGCAGGCACGCCTTCGGCGCCCGTCACCGCAGTGCCGGTGCCCTGGCGCCACAGCCAGTTGCCGACGGCCGTGGAAGCGGGCTGGGGACGCAGGGTCCCGATCGCATCGACCCGTCCGCCCCCGGCGCCGATCAGGTCGCCCTTGACATCGCCCTGGGCGCGCACCAGCACATTGCCGCCGTGCTCCGGATACCAGGCGCGGTACAGGCTCTGGCCGCCGCCGTCGATGTAAGGCGTGAACGCAGTGCCATCCGGGCCCAGCAGCGTGCCGTCGCGCGCCGTGGCACGCGGCAGGTTGTAGGCCGCACCCACGCCTGCCGACTGCGTCCCGGCGGTGTAGACGCCGAAGGGCGAGCTCATGGTGAAATCACCGCCGGCAACCAGGTCCAGGTCGCCGGTGCCGGTGCGCAGCACGCTGAAGAGCTGCTGGCGGGCCGGCTGCAGCTCCGCCCGGTACACCGGGGGGATGCCATCCTTGACCTTGCGCACCAGCTCGCCATAGCCCAGCTCGTTGAAGTTCTTGACCTCTTCTTCCCCGCCCCAATCCGCGAGGTTGATCGGCGTGCCGGGCGCTTCCCCGATCACTTCCAGCGAGTTGCCCGTCCATACGTATTCGCCTGGCAGGCCGGTGCCGGGCAACACGACGTTGACCGAGACCAGGCCGTAGTGCGTATCGGCCAGCAGCAGGCCGGCCTGCTTGCTGCGCGCCTGCAGCGCGCGGGTGTCCGCGGCCTGCGTGTCCGCGCCGCTCGCCAGCCGCACTGACCACGATTGCGAGCCTTCGGCCAGCATCGGCGCCAGCGCCCAGTTGCGGCCCTGGTTCCCGCTGGCGTCGCCAGGCCGCAGCGACACCATGAGCGCGTCGCCCGGCAGCCTGACCACCGTTTCGCTCGGGATCACCGCGCCCTTGCGCAAGGCGAGCGCGCCCGCCAGGTAGACACCGGGCACGGTTTCCACGCGCGTGTCGGTCTGCGGCAACGGCACGCCGGCCGGCCAGGTCATGGCCGCCACGCTGGCCCCGCCGGCCAGCCGGTTGCCGGCGTCGAGCTGCATGCCGCTGGCCAGCGTGAGCGGCCGCGACAGCAGCGTGCCGGCCGCCAGCACCACCTGGCCTTGCGCGTCGCGCACCGCGCCGCCCAGCACCGTGCCGGCAGGCAGCACCAGTTCCGCCGCCAGCGTGGCGCGTGCGGGCAGCACCGTGCCGGACCGCAGGCTCACTGCCTGGATCGGCAGGTCGTAGTTGAGGGTCCGCCCCGACACGAAGAAGGTGCCTTCCGCCAGCGTGACCAGTCGGCCCTGCGGGATGACGACGTCGCCACCCCAGGGCACCCTGCCCTTGACCAGCACCCAGCCCTGGTCGTCCGGGGTGGCGGGCAGCGCCGAGGCGTCGAAGCCGTCGCTCAGGCTGCCGAGGACGTTGAGGTTGCCGCCCGCGCGCAGCACCAGCGCACCGGCTTCGCCGGAGCCATAGACGCCGCTGCGCTGCGTGTGCGGATTGACGCTGGCATAGCGGTAGCGCGACAGGTCGATGTCGCCATCGATATGCAGGTCGCCGTCGGGCGTGGCGCTGAGGATCTCCACGCCGGGGCGCAGGTGGAAGGCGTCCGTGAAGCGGCGCAGCCCGGCGAGCTTGCGGTTCATCAGATCGCCGTTGGCCAGCGCGCGGTCCATGAACACCAGGCTGTCGGCGTGCTTGGCATCCAGGTAGGCCTGGTTGACGACCTGGTAGGGACGGCCGTCCACGGCCGGGTCGGTGCCCCAGGCCGCATCCTTGTAGGACCAGAAGCCGTTGACCGTGAGCGAACGCACGCCGTCGATACGCAGCGCGCCGCCGGCGTCGATATCGATATCGTTGCCGGTCGCGCCGCCCAGGCGCGGCGCATTGAGCTCGACCGTGCCGAACGGCGCGGCGCCGGCGCCGGTGCCGGCGCGCAGGTCCATGCGCGCCCCGCTCTCCAGCGTAAGCCGCCCCGCGCCGGCATTGATCTCGATGGTGGCACGGTTGGGCGCTTCGATGACCTGTCCGTAGCTGTCCACGCGCAGCACCGTGCCATGCGCGTCGAGCAGCGCGCCGCCGCCGATGGTGACACCGTCGCGCGCGGCCAGGCGGATGCTGCCGACCTGCTCGCCGCTGGCGTCGATGGTGCCGGCCACGGTGAGCTTGCCACCGTCCACCGACACGCTGATCTCGCGCGCCTTGAGTTCGTCGCCGATGGCCAGGTCGCCCTGCTTGAGCTGGAAGCTGCGCATGCCCGCGAGCTTGCCGTCGTTGAGGCGCTGGTTCAGTCCGGTGAAATCGGCGAGTCGCTGCGCGCGGATATCCGCCCCGCCGGCGGCGAACGGCAGCAGGGTGCCGCCGGCATCGTAGTGGCCGCTGCTGCCACCCAGCAAGGTGCCGCGCAGGTCGACGGTGCCGGCGCCCGCGCCCAGCGCCAGCACGGTGAGCTTGCCGGCGCGGTTCTCCCTGGCGGACACGTCGATCAGCGCGCCCGCGGCCTGCCGCACATCGCCGGCGCGGCTTTCCAGCACCACGTCGCCGCCCCAGCTGTACTTGCTGACGTCATAGAAATCGAGCTTGCGGCCGGCCAGGTCGAGCCGCGCGCCTTCGCGCAGCACCACATCGCGCTCGGCGGACACGGTGAGCTTGCCGCTGGGCAGCACCACGGCGCTGTCCAGCGCCACGCTGCCGCCGTTGAGCGCGATCTCCGCGCCCAGGGCCTCGGCCAGCGCCTTGCCGGTCAAGGCCGGCAAGGCGGCACCGGCAGGCGCCGCCAGGCGGAGGTCGCCGCCGGCGCTGATCTTGTTGACCGAGCCGGCCCGGCCGGTCAGCAACGGCGTGTTCAGGTTCAGGTTGCCGCCGCTGTAGGCATAGCCCTTGGTGGCCTCGTCCCACGGGCCCTGTGACTGGTAGACCGCGAGCGATCCCTTCTGGTTGGCCGTGATGCGCTCGCTGGCGTTGAGGTCGACCTGCCCGAAGCCGAGCACCATGCGGTCCATCGTGTGGATCGTATCGGGACGGCTGTTCGGGCCATAGCCGAACTCGATCTGCCTGGCGTCGACCTGCAGGCGGCCGCTGCCGGTGCCGGCACCGCCGCTCGCCACCAGTCCCGGCGCATTGGTCGCGCCGTTCCATACCAGGATGTCGGTGCGGATGCGGGCCAGCGCATCGGCGTTGCCATAGCCCTGGATGGCGGGCGTGCCCAGCACCAGGCGCGCCAGCGAGGACTTGCCGGTGGCCGGGTCGATGGTGGACAGTTCCACCGAATCATAGAAACGCAGCGCGTCACGCGCGGTCAGCACCAGGTTCTCCAGCGCCGGCGCGCCGGTGCTGGTATCGCCCTTCAGGAGCCGGTCCAGCACCTGCTGGTTCAGCGTCAGGCCCGGCGGCAGCGCGTTGCGCGCGGCCAGGTCCGCCAGCGCGGCCTGGCTGCCCGCGTTGATGCCGCCCACCGACAGCAGCAGGTTGCGCGTGCCGTAGCGCGCCGCATCGCGCAGGTTGAAGTCCTGGTCGGTCGAGGCGGCGATGGTGCCCTCGGAATAGAGCAGCGTGGTGCCATGGCAGGCACTGCCCGCGCCGCAGGCGCCGATGTCGATGCGGCCCGCGCCCTGTCTGGGATCCGAGCTGTAGCTCGGCGCCAGCATGTCCAGCCAGCCGTTGGAGACCGCCAGCACGCTGCTGGCGCCCGGATCGTAGACATAGCCGTTGGTGGAGTCCCAGGCGGCCTTGCCCTGCCCCAGCGTACTGATGCCGCCGCCCTGCTCCACGAAGATGCCGCCCGCCTTGCTCTGGGTCACCAGGTACACCTCGGCGGCCTTGAGCACGGCGCCTTCGCGCAGGAAGATGCTGCCCGCCCCGCTATCGAACGTGGCGATGTTGGCGCGTTGCCGGCTGCCGGTGTAGTCGACATAGCGTACCGACGGCAGCCCGCCGATGCCCAGGCGCGGCGCGCCGATGGCATTGAGGTCCGCCGCGTACAGCGAGATGCCGTCGAAGCCCGGCGTCGGCGTGGCGCCGGCGCCCAGGATCTCGTAGTTGGTATCGCCCATCATCAAGGCGCTGCCGCCGAAGCCGCCCGCGGCCGGCGCATACAGGGTCCGCCCCGCGAAGCGCAGCACCGGCGCGTTGCCGGCGACGCCCGGCGTGGCCGGCGCGAAGGAGAAGCGCAGCGCCTTGGCATCCTGCTCCAGCTGGACGCGCGGCACGCCCTCGCGCGCGGCCTGGGCCAGGGCGAACTCCGCGTAGCTCATCTCGTTGTATTGCGAATAGCTGCGCAGGACGTCGGCGGGTGTCAGGAAGACCTGGGCCGGCAGTGCATTGCGGAAGCCGGTGTTGGCCACGCCCAGTTGCGCCGGGGCCGCATACGAGCCATTGCGCATGGCCATCGCGCTGCCGGCCGCCGGCATGCCGCGGGCAAGGCCGTTGAGCTCGACGCGGAAGGCCCCGGGCAGCAAGGCGAAGGTGGATGGCAAGAGCGTGTAGGTGCCGGCGGGCAGCCCGGGAACGCCGGCGCCGATGGTGATCTGGCGGCCGACGGCCGGATCGCTGGCGCCTTTCTCCGCCACCACCGGCGCGTAGCCCGGCTGCACCCCCGGCACGATCGCATAGACCGGATTGGTCGACAGACCCGGCAAGGTGAAGCCGCCCTGGGCGCCGACCTGCACCAGCGGATTCATGCGCGCGTCCACCGAGCCGCCGCGTCCGGCGAGGAAGGCCGCGCCGGTGAGCCTGCCGCCGCCGCTCAGGTCCAGCACCGCGTCCTGCCGCACGTCGACCGCTCGCCCGGCCAGGGTGATGGCCGGGCCGTTGCCCACGCCGTTGAACACGACATCCTTGCCGTCGTGCATATAGCTGAGGCCATCGAGCGAGCCGCCAAAGGGCATCACCAGGCCGGCGGCGCTGATCGAGCTGACGCTGCCCGGCAGCAGGTTCAGGCGCTCCGTGACGGCGCCGTAGCCCTTCGAACCCAGTTCCAGGTTGCCCAGGGGCGCCCGCACCACGCCGCCCTGGTTGATGGTCGGGGCACTGAAGCTCAGGCGGCCGAAGACCGAATAGGGCATGGCCGGCTCCGCCTCGCCGACGCGCTCGATATCGAGGTGGCGCGCCGGGTCGAATTCGCGCTGGATGGTGCCGTACTGGTCGACAAAGCTGCGCTGCCCGACGATCACCGCACCGCTGTCGCCCATGCCCGGATAGATCTGCGCGGCCGCCAGCGTCAGGTCGCCGGGCACGCTCAGTGAGGCAGCGCGGTACATGCGCATGTCGCCGCGGCTGCGCAGCATGGTGATGTCGAAGGCACCGCGCTCCACCGCCAGCGCGGTGTCGACGTTGCGCTTGATGACGCCGCGCACGCCGATCTGCATGGCCCCCGCCAGGTCGAGCAGGTCCGCCTCGACCTGCAACCTCGCGCCCGGCGTCACCAGTGGTACGCCGGCGGAGTTCAAGGCCGGGTTGGGCATGTAGTAGAACTCGGGCGGAACGCGGGTCGTGCCGGCCAGGCGGACATAGGGCGCGGCCAGGCTGACCCGGGTGCCCGCGGCGGCATGCTCCGCCAGCGCGAGCGCGCTGCTGGTCAGGCGCAGGCTCTGGCCCACGGCCAGGTTGACGTTGCCGTCGAAGCTGATCATGCCATTGGCCAGCAGCGCGACGTTGTCGAAACCGCCTGCCCCGATGCGGTCCACGCCGACGCGCCCGGCGCCGTAGACCAGGGCGGCATCGCGGTCGCCCGGCCGCAGTCCGGCCGCCAGCGCGGTGGCGCCCTGCGTCTGCGCCAGCACCAGTTCACGCGCGGCGCGCACCGCGTCCTCCACGCTGGGGCTCTTCTGGCTGTAGTTGTCGACCGGTCCGTAGGCCGGTGTCTCCAGGTTCAGCGCCAGCGTGCCGCCGGCGGCGCCCGGGCCGCCGGCGGCTGCGCGCAGGCTGCCGTCCAGGAACAGGCCGCGGAAGGAGCTCAGCGCGATCACGCCCCCGTCGCCGGCCACCAGCGTGGCACCGAGTCCGGGCAGGTCCAGCCGCGCGGAAGCGCCGGAGGCATCGATCCTCGCGCCCGGCCGAACCACGACGAAGGCGTCCGCCGCATCGACCTTGGTGGCGTCGAGGTCGTGACGCGCGCCGATCTCGATGGTGCCGCCCTGGTCCACCTTGCCGTAGACATGCCCGCGCGCATCGAGGGCGGTGACCGCGCGGCCGCCGGCATCGAGCACGGCGTCGTTGCCGATCCAGATCGACATGGCATCGGCAATGCCGTTGGGCCGGTCCGCCAGGTTGCCGGTGCCCAGCTTGCCGGGCAGCAAGGCGATATTGCCGCCCCAGGCGTTCAGCGCGCCTTCGACGGTGATCTGGCCATTCCCCTGCAGGGTCAGCGCGCGGCCGGGATCCACGGTCACGCTGGCGCCGTGCCCGACCACCAGCGGTGCCTGGGTATAGACCGAACCGGCCGACAAGGCCAGGTCGGCGCCGCCACGCTGGGTCAGCACGGCCTTGCGCGGGTCTTCCTGCCACAACGGCGGCAGCCAGCGCTCCAGCACCTGCGCCGGATCGGCGCCGCCCGCCACTGTGCGGCCCTTGACGGCGTCGAAGCGCAGCACAGGCATCGCCACCGCCAGCTGGGCGTCGCGGGCCACCTGCACACCCTGCTGGGCGGCCACGGCGTAGCGCGCGAAGCCGCTCTGGAACACCTCGCCGCCGATCACCAGCAGCGGCTTGACGGCCACCGCCTCAGGCAGCTTCGTGCCGGCCTGCAGGCGCGCGCCCTCGGCCAGCACCACGTCCCTCGGCAAGGGCGTGCCGGCCCGCAGCGTGCTGTGGAATGCCGGCACCGGGATGCCGTTCGGAAAGACGTCCGCCGGCACCACGTAGCCCGGCGCCAGGTCGCCGAAGGACCCGACCAGCACGGTCCCGGCAGGCACGGTGTTGCCGTTTGTATAGTAGCGGCCCTTGTCGTCGAGCACCGAGAAGTTCCAGGTCGTGCCGCGCGGCACCAGCCACGGCGCCTGCAAGGTGACCTTGCGCGCCGTGCTGAAGCTCGGGTTGCCTTGCATCGCCTGGCCCGGCGCCACGGTGTCCGCCGTGTAGGTGAAGTCGCTGGCCAGCACGGTGCCGGCCGGCAGCGTGACCGGCTGCGCCAGCGTCAGGTTGACCGCCACCGACTGGCCCGCCGGCAGGATGCCGCTGTCGGCCAGCAGGCCGCCACCGATGGCGATGCCCACGCCGGTGTCGATGGTGAGCGTGCCCCCGCCCTTGACGCCATAGGCGCGCAGTTCCCCTTCCATGCGCAGGGCGCCGGAGCCGGTGCCGGCGACGTCGTTCTGGTTGGACAGCAGCGTGATATTGCCGCCCCGCCCGCCCTGGAGCTTGTTGCCGGCCAGCAATGCCGCACCCGACGACACATCGAGCACGCTGCCCTGGCCGAGTGTGACGTCGCCGGTGCTGCTGAGGGTGATCGCGCCGCCGTCGACGTAAGGCAGCCCGCCGATCCGCGCGGGGTCCAGTGCCAGGTTGGACCATTGGCCCCGGGCGTCCAGCGTGACGCCCCGCGCCACCGACACGCCGGGTACCTGGCCCGCGGCCGGTAGTGCCACCACCGGCACGTCCAGCCAGCTGCCACCGCCGCTGCTGGTGTACTGGTTGACCATATTGCCCAGCGCGATGCGGCCGCTGTGCGCCGCCAGGTCCGCCCGCACGTCCACCTGCGTGGCATGCAGCGCGAGATCGCCACCCGCGGCGACCTGCACGGCCGCACCCACCTCGATGCCGTCCCTGGCATAGATCTTCAGGGCGCCCAGGCCGAGCCCGCTGATCCACCCGGCATCCAGGCGCAGCTTGCCCCGGCGCTCGTCCGGCAGCGCGTCGGCCAGGGCCAGGCCATCGGCGATGCCCGGCACGGCGCCGATTTCCACCTGCTTCACCGTTGCCTGCGGGCTGTCGCGCAGCATGCCGGTCTTGCTGTCGTAGATCGGCGTAAGCTGCCCGACGATCAGCTGGCCCGCACGCGCCACGGCGATCTGCGATTGCCTGTAGCCATCCAGGCTGGCATCGCGCCGCTCGTGCTGGCGATCGCCCTGGAAGACCGTGGTGTCGACCCTGCCTTCGAGCAGCGCCGACTGCGTGGCCACGACCAGCCGGCCCGCATCGCGCCCCACCGTGTAGCCGTCCTCGAAGCGCGAGCTCGGCGCGATCAGCGGGCTGTAGTAGTAGTCGGTGCCGTTCTTGCCCCAGCGCGCATGCGTGTCCTCGAAGCCGCGGTACAAGCCGGTGTAGAGGATGTCCGCCGGCGCCTTGGCCAGGTTGTACAGGAAGCCGTCGCTTCCCTTCAGCCAGGTCTGCAGGATGCGGCCGCTCTGCACGTTCAGCGAGCCGCCGGAGAGATTGATGCCGGAGCCCGCCTGCGTGACCAGCTCGCCTCCCTTGAACAGCACGGTGCCGCCCTGCGCGGCCCACTCGCCGATGCCGTGGCCGGCGGTGCTCAGGTAGCCGCTGACCTCCAGCAGGCCGCCGCCCGTATACAAGCGCTCGGTGGCGTAGCCGTTGGTTCCCGCGGCGACGCGCACCAGGGTACGGCGGTCGATCCAGATATTGGTGTTGTTGAGCAGTTTGCTGTCGCGATTGCGCGGCGCGTCGCGCTGCTCGTTGCCCTGGACGTTGATCATGACGTTGTTGGATTCCATCGCCACGCTCACGCCCACCGCGCCGGCCACGTCGATCGCGGCGCGATCCGCCACGCGCGCGCGGCGCGCGGCGTCCACCATCACCTGGCCGCCGGTGGCCAGCGTCATCGAGTCGGACTGGAAGTCCACGTCGCCGCCGGCATCGATCTTCACCAGCGACTGGTCGCGGCGGTTATAGCCGGCGCCATCGCTGATCCTGGCGGAATCCTTGATCAAGGTGTCGCGCTGCGCGTCCAGCGCGGTGGCGTTGCTTTCGTCGAGCAGGATGGCGCTGACGCTGCCGGGCGCCAGCACCACCCGGCTGCCGGTGTCGCCCACGGCTTTCAGGTGCAGCGTGCCGCGCGCGTTGACCGAGGTGCTGGACAGCGCCACCCCGGCCTGCTCGACGCTGCGGCCGACCAGCGTGATGTCGCCGGTCGCCGCCTGCAGCAGGCCGCTGTTGCTCACGCGGCCTGCCGGGCTGCCGGCGTTGCGCAGCACCCCGACTTCATTGCCGCGCGTGCTGGAATCCTGGTTGGCATCGGTGCCGGCGCCACGGCGGATGACGAAGCTGTCGCCGGCCGCCAGCGTGACCTGTCCGGCCGGCGTGGAGATGGCGCCGCGGTTGTGCGCCTCGCGCCCCAGCAGCAGGACATAGCCGCCGCCTTCGGTCACTGACTGCGGCTTGCGCGTTTCGATGCGCGCGCCGGCCTGCACGATCACGTCGCCGCTGGCATTGCCGTTCGATGCGCTGCTCGGGGTGACGACCAGGTCGTTGGCGAAGGTCGGCACGTGGCCGGCCCCCAGCACATCGCTATAGAGGCCCTTGCGGAACTGCGCATCCGTCATGCCGGCGGCGGCCGCGACCAGGTTGCGCGTGTCGACCTGGCTGCTGCCCGTGAACACAATGCCGTTGCGGTTGACGATCATCACCGTGCCGTCGGCCTTGATCTGCCCCTGGATCTGGCTGGGCCGCGCCTGCGGATCGTTGACGCGGTTGAGCACCGACCAGCTCGGCTGCTGGTCGAACTGCACGGTCGTGTTCTTGCCGACGTTGAAGGTCTCCCAGTTCAGGATGGCCTTGTCCGCGGTCTGCTGGATGGTGACCTGCGTGCGGCCGTCGACGACCTGCTGCCCGCTTTCCTTGTCCAGCTTCCTGGCATTCACCCAGCCCGCGGTCAGGCTGTTGGTATCGACCTTCAGGCCGCCTTCGGCCAGCCCATCCGGCACCGACGCGTCGCGCATCGCCGCCTCGCGCGCCGCCGCCTGCGCCGCCTGCATGGCGGCAATGCCGCGCGCGGCCACGTTGAGGTTATCCAGCGAGCGCTGCAATTGCTCGTTGGCGCGCTGCTGCTGCGCCAGCGGATTGGTCAGCGACGCCACCGGCTGGCCGTTGGGCAGGCGGCCGGTGGTCGCGGCCACTTCCTGCACCATGTTCTTCTGCGCCATCCAGGCGCTGCTGAATGCTCGTTGCGCGTGCGCATCCGGCATGGCGCCACCGGCCGCCAGCAACAAGGCGATCGCTTGAGCCTGGGGCCTCAGCGTAAGGGCCGGCAACCGGAACCGCCCCGTTTGCCGCGAGGGCATCTTCGTTTGGTGAACGCGCGTCTTCATTCTGGCTTCCATCCCCGTCGAACTGATCCGGCGAGTCCCGCCCGCGCACTGGCACGCCGCGCAGCGGTCCTGCGATCCTGTTGTCCACCGGCGGCTAGCCGTCGGTGCTCCTGGCATCTAGACTGTTGGGCAAGGTGGAATCGGCACGCTTTTATTTGAAGATTTCGTGACAGGGAAACGGTGCCGGCGCGACCTGGATCCCGGCGCCCCGAGGCATGGAAAAGCCGCCGCGCCGGGATGCCGCGCGAGGCCAGGAGCCGCGCGCGACAAGCCTGAAGGCCGCAGTACGGCCGACATTCGTGACGATGCAGCGCGTGGCGGATCTGCGGGCCGAGGTGCTAGCCGAGCAGCACGATGCCGCCCGGCAAGGTGCGCGCTTCCAGGCCCAGCGAGCGCTGGATCTGCACGATGGCCTTGTCGAGCGAGTGGATCTGGAAGCGTCCCGTCACGTGCCGCTCGGCGATCCGCTGGTTGAGCAGCACCACGCGCCCGGGCCGGTAGCGATTGATCTCGTCAACCACCTCGCGCAGCGGCGTGTCGGCGAAACGCAGGTAGCCGTCGCGCCAGCCCGACGGCGGGATGGCATCGAGCCGTACCAGGGGACCGAGCGTGTCCTGGTCGTAGCTGAGCTGCTGCCTGCCGGCCAGCGTCACCGTGCCGGCCGTGTGCGCCACCTGTACCGTGCCGTCGATGCAAGTCACGCGCACGCCCGCGGCAGTGCACTTCACCTCGAAGCGCGCGCTTAGCGCGCTGGCGCGCCCCGCGCCCGCGACGACGGCAAAGGCGCGCGGCGCGTCGATGGTATCCACGGCGGCCTCGCCCGCGATCAGGTCGATGCCCTGCACGCGGCCGGCCTCGGTGCGCACGGCGATGCTGGTGCGCGTGTTCATCTCCACCGTCACATCGTCGGCGAGTGCGAGCAGGCGCCGCTCGCCGGTCGCGGTGCGGTAGTCCGCGCGCATCTCGCCGACCGATGGCCACAGTCCCAGCGGCGGGTGGATCACCGCAGCGGTGGCCGCCGCCGCGCCCAGGCTCATGGCACCACCGAGCAACGCGCGCCGCCGCCAGTCCGGCGCGCGAGCCGGCTTGGCCAGGTGAAGGCTGGCCGGGTTGCGCGCCGCGGCCAGCCGCGCGGCCTCACCCAGTTGCTGCCAGCGCTGGCGCGCCAGCACGAAGGCAGCCCGGTGCGCGGGATCCGCCTGGCACCAGTGCCGTAGCGCGGCACCGTCGGCCGGCGTCATGGCGCCCGCCGCCATGTGACGTACCCAGGCGAGCGCCTGCAGTTCGACGGTGTCCAGCTCCCGTTCCCGTTGTCGCGCAGCATTCATCGTTCGTACCATGGCATCAAGCGAGCCGCCAGCGCGCGTGGCTTGCCGATACGGGCAAGACGGTCGGAAAGCGGTCGATCGGCATGCTGTTTCAATCCGGCCTCGGCAGATGGGCCATGCAGTACTCGTGCGCCCGCTTGAGTTCCTGCCCGACCAGGCGCGGTGACACGCCGAAGCGCACTGCGGCTTCCTGGTTCGACAACTCGTGCACGCGCACTGCGAGAAAGATGGCGCGGCGCCGCGCCGGCATGCTCTCGATCAGGCGGGACAGGGCCTCCACCTCGCCGCGGGCGGCCACGGTCTGCGCGGGGCCGGGCGCCGGATCGACGATCTCCGCCATCAGCGTTTCCATTTCCTCCGCGCTCATGTAGCGCCGATCGCGCTGCAGGCGGTCCAGCGCCAGGTTGGTCGCCATGCGCATCAGGTAAGCGGCCGGGCTCTTGACCGGCTCTGCCTGCTCGTTGCGCGCCTCCAGCTGCACCCACGTGTCGTGCAGGGCGTCGCTGGCCAGTTCGGCCGAACCGAGCCGCCAGGTCAGGCGGCGCTTGAGGTCCTCGTAGCGATGGGCCAGGAGATCGCGCAGGCCGGCACGGCTCGTCTCGCTCATGGCTCAACCTGCCTGCCGGCCGCAGGCGGGTCGGCACGATCCGGCCAGCAGCGCTGCGGCGTCGCAGCGCACGGGCTTGACCAGCAGCACGAACGCCCGCGCGGGATCGCCTGGCGGCTGGCCGAGGTCGACCCGCCGCACTGTCTCGATGATGGCGGCATCGCGCGCCTGGTCGCCGGTGGTGTCCAGCAGGCGCACCTGCTGCATGTGGCCGGCCCCATCGATCTGCACGGCCAGCGCCAGGCGATAGTCCCCCAGCGAAAGCGCGGCGCGTGCGCACAGCGCCTGGTGGACACGCGACTGCAGGGTGCCTTCGTACTGCCGGCGGGCGCCGGCCGCCGGCGGCTCCGCCGCGAGCTCCGGGCCGCGCATGGCAGGTACCAGCACGAAGGCACCGGCCGCCGCCGCCTGCACGTCCAGCCCGGTGCCCTGCAGCATCCGGCGCAAGGCGGCCTCGGGAGTGAAGCGGCCCTGCACGGCACTGGAGGTCCGCCCGTCGGCGAGTTCGGAGGAGTAGAAAACGGAGAGGCTGGTCAGCGCGTCGTATTGCGCCAGCGCCTGCTTCAGTGGTTGCGCGGGCAGGTCGAACGCCAGCTCGGCGCCAGGCTGCTGGGCCCGCGCCGGCACGCAGGCCAGGCTCAAGGCCATGATTGCCATATAGCCCGCCACATAGCCCGCCATGCAGCCGGCCAGTACCCGTGCACCGGACGATGCGACCCAGCTTGCCATCACCATCCCATTCTCTGTGCGTTGAGAAGTCCATGTCCGGCGCAGCGCATCCCCCGGCCGCATGCCGCTCCGCATCGTAGGCAGGCAATGTGACGTTGCCATGAATGCATGGCCGCCATGCCGGCCGGCATGACACGGTGCCCGGCGGGCGGCGCATCGCGCCCGCCCGGCTCGGCTCGGCTGCGCCCCGCGCGCGCAAGGGTGCGCCACGTCAGCCCGCCGCTGCCGGCTGCGGCGGACGGTCGAGCGTGAGTTCCAGCACCAGGGGCTGGCGCAGGTCCGGCGGCGGCGCGGGCAATGCCTGCGCCATCAGCACTGCGCGCAGGTCTGCGTCGGCCTGCGCATGACCGAGCGAGCCGAATTCCAGGCGCTCGACGCGGCCGCCGCGCGACAGCCACACGCGCATGACCAGCGGCGGGGCTGGCTGCCGCGCTACCCGCTCGCGCGCCCAGGCCTGCAGGCGCAGCGCCGCCGGATCGGAGGCGTGGCCCAGGCCGGCCTGGAACTGCGTGCCCGCCTGTTGCGCATAGTGGACCCAGTGCGGCGGCAATGACTGCCCCGGCGCGGCGCAAGCCGCACCGAGGCCCAGCAGGCCCAGGGTGCGGAGCAGGCGCGCCCGGAACCGGCGCGGCCCGGCAGGCTGGCGCCCCACCACGGCGGCGCGCGGGTGGGGATCAAGAGAGGAATGCATCGAAACTCCAGTGCTTCGTCATGGCGAACGCACGCCCGCGAGCCTCCGCGGTGTCGTGCTACCAGGACGAACCGCAACGGCCGGAGTTGTCGCATGTCATAAAAATTTCACGTGCACCACCTGGCCCGCATTCGGGGCCGCAAGCTTCCGGCTGATGTATCTGCCGGGGGAACGCCTCGAACATCGCCGCCCATCGCCACATCGAAGTGGCCGACTCTCGGGGCGGGCACGCGGAACCGTGGGCCGACGGCACTGCCCTACCCTGCACCACCTATGACCGGCTGGCCGAGATCGACCAGGGCGGGACCGTCGAGCACAAGCGGCCGGGCCACGTGCCGGCCATTGCGGCGCAGGTCCAGGCGCAGCGCGACAACTGGCATCAGGCCGGTCTTCGCGAACGCCGCAGGGTGAGCCGCCGCGACCGCAGCCCCGCGATGTTGCACATGGCGCGTCAGCTGTTCTCACAGGCCCAGGTCGCCATCGACGGCAGCAAGTTCAGGGCAGTCAACACTAGGGACTGCAATTTCATTGCTGGCAAGGTCGACAAGCGCCCGCAGCAGATCGAGGAAAGCATCCAGCGGTATCTAAGCGCGCTGGAGACTGCGGATCGCACGCAGCCAGCGGAGATAGAGTTCCAGACAACCCGACTGCGCGGGTAGTTTGCGCCACTGCGCCAGCAGATGTATAGCCTTGACCAGATGGAGGAAGAAATCAAGACGCTGCCAGATGGACAGAACTCGATGACGGATCCCGATGCGCGCTCGATGGCGACAAGTGACAAGGGCTCTGGGATGGTGGGCTTCAACGTACAGATGGCCGTTGATGCCAAGCACTAACTGATCGTCGCTCATCAGGTCACCAATATCGGCAGTGATCGGGCGCAACTCAGCTCGATGGCTCGAGCCGCATCGCGATGCGATGGGTAAGACCAGGCTTAAAGCCATAGCTGATCGTGGCTACCTACCTCAGTGCGCAGGAGATCAAGGCGTGCGCGCATACGGGACATGAGCAACATGATTGTGCGCTGCCAAGGCGGCGTGGGCCCCTTCTTTGCCCAGCCAGGAGCGCGACCATGGGCCGACCCGGCAAGATCAACATTGTCGCGGCGTGACGTGGCGGGTCTGGCCAGTCTGGCCCGCTCTTTCAGACGCGGTACAGGCTGCCGGCGCCGGCGCCGTCCGCCGGCGTGCTGTCCACGCAGCCGGCCATGGGCAAGCCCTGCGCCCATCCTGCGGCGATGGCCTGCACGTCACGCAAGGGATCGCTCGCCTTGGCGCGCTGGTTGCGGAGTCGGCAGGTTTCGGGATCGGTGGCGAACAGCCCGCGTGCGAAGACCCGGCCTTGCTCGGTCAGGCGCGCGGTCTTCGGCCCGCGGATTTCCGCGAAGCGCAGGAAGGCCTGATCCAGGCCGCCGTCCGCTTCGTCCAGGCAGCGGGCCAGATGCCAGGCGTCTTCCAGCGCCTGGCAAGCGCCCTGCCCCGTTGTCGGCAACGGCGCGTGCGCCGCGTCACCCACCAGCAGCACATTGGCCCGGCTCCATGTATGCAGCGGCTCCAGGTCGTGCACGGCAATCAGCCGGATGGTGTGCGCCGGCGTCGCCCGGAGGATGCGGGCGACAGGCTCCGGCCATGGCGCGAACAGATCCTCGACTTCCTTGCGCATGTCCGCTGCGGGCTCCGCAGCAGGCAATGGTCGCGCCTGCGCCGCCGCCCAGTAGACCAGCTCCGGCTTGACCGCCACGCAACCAAAGCGCTCGCCCGAGCCCCAGAAGTCCAGAATCGCGATATCGTCCACCAGCGCGCCCCGCCCCTGCGCCACGCCTATCCAGTTCACGAAGCCCTGGTAGACCGGCGTGTTGTGGCCCGCGACGAAGCCGCGCGCCACCGAATCCATGCGGCCGTCGGCGCCGATGAGCAGGTCCGGACGGATGCTCACCCCGTTCTCGAACCGTGCCACGGCCTTGCCGACGGCATCCAGGTCGATCGCCACCGTCCGATGTCCGTATGCCACCGGGATCCCGGCCCGCGCCGCATGGTCCAGCAGCACAGCCTGCAGGTCGCGGCGCAGGATCGTATGGGTCGGATATCCCATCAGCTGGTCCAGCAGCGCAATATCGAGGCCCCCCAGTGCGTTGCCCGCGGCATCCTGGCGGCGCATCGCCACCGGCCGCCCTCCCGCTGCCGCGATGTCTTGCAGCAGCCCCAGTTCCTCCAGCACAAAGCCGGCATTGGGCCAGAGTGTCACGCCAGCGCCCATGGACGCCGGCCCTGCCCTGCGCTCATATACGCGGGGACGGTACCCCCGCTTGCGCAAGGCAAGTGCCACGCTGAGGCCCGCAACGCCGCCGCCAAGTATTCCGATTTCCACGTTGAATCTCTCCTGTCCAGGCCGTCCTGACGAGCCGCCGGCGGCGGTCCATCGGACGAGACGGCATCTTAGATTCCGCCAATCCTGGGAACTAGCATGTGAAAATGGGATGCTTTCATACCCCAAACGGGATAGTCATGCGTGACTCACTCGACCTGAATACCGTCCGCGTCTACGCGGCGGTCGTCGACGAACAGAGCTTCGCCGGCGCGGCGCGCCTGCTGGCCCTGCCCTCGTCCAACGTCAGTCGCCACGTCGCCTCGCTGGAGCGCAGGCTGGGCGTCCGCTTGCTGGAACGCAGCACCCGCCATCTGCGCATGACGGAAGCCGGCAGGTTGCTCTACGAACGCGCAAAGCCCCTGCTTGACGCCTTGCTCTCCACCGAAGAGGAACTCGGTGCGGCGCAGCGCGAACTGCGCGGCCCCCTGCGAATGTGCATGCCAGGCGAAGCGCCAAGGCTGCTGGCCCCCATCCTGGCCGAGTTCTGCAGCCTCCATCCCGGCGTGGAGCTGGAATGCGACACGCGCCTGACCGGCCTGGAAGCGCTGCGGGAAGACGTGGATCTCTCCATCCTCTTCCATCGCGGCCGCCAGGACGACAGCACCTTCATCACCCGCGAACTCGCTACGTTGCCCAGCATCGTGGTCGCGGCGCCCGCCCTGCTGGCCAAGACCGGAATGCCGCGCCAGGTGCGGGAACTCAGGTCCCTGCCCTGCATCACCACCCTGAGCGCGCTGAAGGGCCAGCCCTGGCAGTTCCAGGACGCTGACGGCGAGATCGTCAAGGTGCCGGTCCGCAGCCGCTACCGCGTCAACAGCGGAGAGCTGGCACTGGCGGGCGCGCGGCAAGGTATCGGCTTCGCAATCGTGGCGGCCTATCCATGCCAGGAAGACCTTGCCGCGGGCCGGTTGCGGGAAGTGCCGCTGGACTTGTCCCCTGCGCCGCTGCAATTGCTGGGCGCGTACAGCCACCGGCATTCCGTGACCACGCGGGTCCGGGCCTTGCTGGATCTGATACAGCTGCGCCTGGATGGCGTGGGGAGCGGTTCGAGACGAGGGGCGAATCCTCTTGACCCGTGATGGGCCTCCGAATTCGAGCGCAAGGGACGGAGTTTCTTCTTACGATGCGGTCGCTAGAGTGGAGCCAATTGCCGAGGGTTCCGCATGAACGCGATATCCCTGGCCGACAAGGAGTCGATCATGCAGATGTTCAAGAGTCACCTGGAGTCGCCGCTGGGCGGCCTGCTCCTGGTCACGGATATGGCGCAGCACGTGCGCGCGCTCGACTTCGCCGATCATCGAGCGCGCCTGCAGCGAGGCCTGCGCGCGCACTATGGCATCGTCGACCTCACCGAGATTCCGCCGCCCGCCGAGATCGCCCAGGCAATCGCACGCTACTTCGCGGGCGACCTGGAGGCGCTCGGCGTCCTGCGCACATCGACGGCGGGCTCGGTGCTCCAGCGCCGGGTGTGGGCCGCGCTGCGCCGCATACCCGCGGGAGCGACCACGAGCTATGGCAAGCTGGCCAGGGAACTGGGTTTCGACGATCCCCGGGCGGCCATCGACATCGGTGCCGCCAATGGTGCCAACCCGATCGCCATCGTCGTTCCGTGCCATCGGGTCATCGCCAGCAATGGTGATCTCAAGGGCTATGCCTGGGGCTTGCACCGCAAGCGCTGGCTCTTGGAACACGAAGGGGCGATCAAGCCAGCGCGCACCGAAGCGCGGACCGCCATGCTGCCGGGGATGTGATCTTGACCGATAGCATCGCCGCCGACCTGTCTCCGCGCGCATACCGGCGCGCTGCGCAGTTCTTGTCCGGCCTCGATGCCGACTGGGCTCGCCATATCGCCGCGACCGGCCCGTGCAAGCTTCAGGCCAAGCCTGGCCGCGAACCCTACGAGGCCCTGGTGCGGGCCATTGCCTACCAGCAACTGCATGCCAAGGCCGGCGATGCGATTCTCGCGAGACTGCTGGCCCTTTACCCGGAGGTTTCCTTCCCAACGCCCGGCCAACTGCTGGCAACCGATCCCGGGTTGCAGCGCGCGTGCGGCTTCTCCGCCGCCAAGCTGGCCACCATACGCGGCATCGCCCAGGCGGCCGTCGACGGCATCGTGCCCAGCCTGGAGGAGGCGCGGCGTCTCCCCGATGCCGCGCTGATCGAGCGCCTGATCCCCTTGCGCGGCGTAGGACGCTGGACCGTCGAAATGTTCCTGATCTACTCGCTGGAGCGTTCCGACATCCTGCCGGTCGACGACTTCGGCGTGCGGGAGGGGTACCGCCGCCTGAAGCGGCTGGCGCAGGCGCCCACGCCCCGCCAGATGCGCGCGCTCGGCGAGACCTGGAGTCCCTGGCGCACGATCGCGGCGTGGTACTTGTGGCGGCTTCCCGCCACGTCACAGTGACGTGACATGACACCGCCCATGCCCACCCTGGATCGAACGTTTACTTTGATCGGGCCTGACGGCAGGCCATACGCCAGCGCCATGCCCGGCACTCTCGGCGGCCATCGGGGTGGCAAGCTATACGGCCGGCTGGATTGCCGTGCGGCGCTGCGAGCGATTGCCCGTGGTGGCTATGAGAAGCATCGCGTGTTCTTCCTGGACGAGATGACGGCCATCGCTGCCGGCTATCGGCCGTGTGCGGTCTGCATGCCCGTGGAGTACGCCGCGTGGAAATCTCGATAATGTCCGGGCGAGTCATCGGTGAATGAGCCGGGGGGCACGCCGGCGGTGTCAGCCGTATCCGACCACTACGGCGCGTCAAGCTGAGTATTTCCTCATTAAATCAATGGATTAGTCGAAAGCCTTCGGCCTCCCGCTGGAATGCGGCAGGGCTTTGTTGCTTTTTAAGACGACTGGTCATATTATTCCCGCCATGGCCCGCACCGCAGACAAGACCGACATCCCCAACCGCCTGACCAAGGCCGGGCGCGAGTTGTTCTCGCGCCTCGGCTACAACGCCACCGGCATCCAGCAGATCACCGATCATGCCGGCGTGCCGAAGGGTTCGTTCTACAACCACTTCGAAAGCAAGGAAGCGTTCGCCGCGGCCATCATCGCGCAGTACGCGGACTACCTGCATCGGTCGTGGGAGGCCATGATCGAGATGGCGCCACCGGAGCCGATGGAGGCGATCCGCTATGTGTTCAGCCGCATGATCGCCTACCACCAGTCGAGGGCGCTGCAGGCCGGCTGCCTGATCGGCAACTTCGCGGCGGAGATCGCCTTGTCCAGCGAAGCCTGCCGTGCCGCCCTGCAAGCGGCGCAGCTGGCCTGGCGCGAACGGCTTGCCGGCATGATCGGCCAGGCCCAGGCGTGCCATGCCATCCGCACCGATATCTCCCCTTCCGATCTTTCCGGCCTGGCCTGGGATGTCTGGGAGGGCGCGCTGCTGCGCATGAAGATCGAGCGCTCGACCGAGCCGCTGCGGCGCAGCGTCGACCTGATGTTCGACCACCTGTTCCAACCGGCGGCCCCGGCCGCCGCAAGCCATCGTCCCATCACGGAGTAAGCCACTCATGGGTGCACAGACCGAAGCCTTCCTCACCGATGCCCTGTTCCAGCCGATCCAGCTGGGCAAGCTCGAGCTCGCCAACCGCATGGCCATGGCGCCGCTCACGCGCAGCCGCGCCGACGACGACCTGGTGCCGACCGACATGGTGGTCGAGTACTACAGCCAGCGTGCCAGCGTCGGCCTGATCATCGCGGAAGCCACCCAGGTTTCCACCACGGCCCAGGGCTATACCAATACGCCGGGCATCTACACCCCGGAACAGATCGCGGCCTGGAAGAAGGTGACCGACGCGGTGCACGCGAAGGGCGGCCGGATCTTCCTGCAGATCTGGCACACGGGCCGCATGTCGCACACGCACTTCCAGCCGGACAACCAGTCCCCGGTAGCGCCGTCGGCCATCGCCGCCAATGCCAAGACCTTCATCAATGGCCAGGGCTTCGTCGAATGCTCGCTGCCGCGCGCGCTCGAGACGGCCGAGATCGCAGGCATCGTCGATGACTTCCGCACGGCCGCGGCCAATGCCATCCGGGCAGGCTTCGACGGCGTCGAAGTCCACGGCGCGCATGGCTACCTGCTCGACGCCTTCCTGCGCGACGGCACCAACAAGCGCACCGATGCCTATGGCGGCAGCATCGAGAACCGCGCCCGCTTCCTGCTGGAGGTCATGGCCGCTGTGATCGCGGAGATCGGCGCCGACCGGGTCGGCGTCCGCCTGGCGCCGGTCTCGCCGGTCAACGACGCGCTGGAGAGCAACCCGCAGCCCTTGTTCGAGCACGTCGTGCGCGAACTGGAGACGCTGCATCCCGTGTATATCCACGTCGTCGAAGGCCACACCGGCGGCCCGCGCGACAACGTCGCGTTCGACTACGAGGCGCTGCATCGCCTGTACAGCGGCGTGTGGATGGTGAATAACGGCTATACGCAGGAGATGGCCGAGGAAGCCATTCGCAGCGGCCGCGCCGACATGGTGTCGTTCGGTCGCAAGATGATCACCAACCCCGACCTGCCGCGCCGCTTCCGCGAGAACAGGCCGCTGAACAAGCCGTTCGAGGACGCCTCGCTCTATGGCGGGAATGGCGCGCACGGCTATATCGACTACCCGGCGGTGGCCTGACAGCGGCATGCTCGCCTGACAGCGGAGGACGCGCCGGGCCGCCGGCGCTTGCCTCGAGGCCGCCGGCGCGTCCGCGCGCGGCGGCCTGCGGCATTTCCGGCACCCACTGCCGGCAGCCCCCGGGCCGAGCCCCGGGCAAGTCGTGGCTGTCCGTTGCGTACTGCCGCCCTGCCCCTACTGGTAAGCTCGCCTTCTGCATCAACGGATTCCATGCGGGACATCGGCTCGTCGATAGACAGTCACGGTCCGGCCGCGTGGGACGGGTCAAGACCGGACGAACACAGCCATGGGCGCCGCACTGCATGACGACGTAGTAGAACGAAGCCGGTTGTGGCTGCCGCCGCAGCCGCCGGAGCCGCCGGCACTCGCGCCGGGCATCGTGCGCAGCAGCTTCAGCGTCCAGGGGGACGCCCGCCGGAGTTTCCTGGCCTGGCAGGAGCGCATGAGTCCTGTCTATGACATACATCCTCCTTCGAAGCGGCCCGAGGATACTTTCAAGGCGTCGCTGTCCCGCTATACCATCGACGACCTGAGCCTCTTCGACTTCCTCACCGGACCGAACCTGGCCGTGCGCTCATTAGGCCGGGTGTCGACCGAGAGCGTGCGCGACATCACCTTCAGCGTATTCCTCGAGGGGCCGCCGGCGCAGTTCCTGGGCGGCCGGTCGGGCCCTGATGCGGCGCACGCATCGCAAGCATCGCATCCAGCGCAGGGGCCGAGCATCCTCGCGCTGGACATGGATCAGCCTTGCACCATCCGGAGTTTCCAAGGCCGGATTCTTCTCCTCTTCGTGCCGCGCGCGCTGGTGGAAAAGTCCTTCCCGGACGCTGCTTCCCTGCATGGCCGCTGGATTCACGCCACCACTCCCCTGATGCGGCTGCTGATCGACCATCTGGTGGCGCTGAAACGGCAGATCGCCGGACTGAGCAAGGCGGACGCGCAGCGCGCCTTCGTCACCGCGGTGGAGCTGCTCGTTGCCGCCTTCAGTCACCAGGCGGGCCTTGCCGGCAGCGCCCGCGCAGCGGTGCGCGCCGCGGCCTACGGGCAGGTACGGCGGCATGTCGAGGCGCGGCTGCACGATCCGGATCTGTCGCCCGAAAGCGTGCTGGCCTCGCTGCAGCTCTCACGTGCCAGCGTGTACCGCATGTTCGAGCATGAAGGTGGCCTGGCGGCCTATATCCGCAACCGCAGGCTGCGCATGGCGGCCGATGAGCTGGTGCGCTTTCCGCACCTGGAAGTCCAGGACATCGCCTCGGGCCTGGGCTTCAAGGACGCCTCGAGCTTTACCCGCGCCTTTCGGCGTGCCTTCGACATCGCCCCACGGGAATTGCACGAGTACGCCCCGTTGCTGCCGCGCCCGGAGTCAAGGCGGCAGCGCTTTGCCTAGCGTCATGCGTTGCCGGCCGGCGTGGGTGCATTGACGTCGATCAGCCGCTCGGCCTTGAGCGTTTCCCACAATTCCGCGGGAATCGGTGCTGCCGCCAGCCGGAGGTTCTCATCGATGCGGCCTGGCCGGCTCGCGCCGGGAATGACGCCCGCGACGGCCGGATGGGCGAGCGGGAACTGCAGCGCGACCGCCTTCACATCCACGCCGAAGCGGTCGCAGATGCGCCGGACGCGCGCGACGCGTCCGAGCATCTCCGGTGGCGCGGGCTGATACTCGAAGTGCTGGCCGCCGGCCAGCACGCCGGAGTTGTAGGGGCCGCCGACGACGATGCCGAGTCCGCGCGCTGCGCTGGCCGGCATCAGGCGCGCGAGCGCGCCGGCGTGATCGAGCAGCGTATAGCGCCCGGCCAGCAGGAAGCCGTCGGGGTCGGCACGCTCCAGCGCCAGTGCGCAGGGCTCGATACGGTTCACGCCCAGCCCCCAGCCCCTGATGACCTTTTCCTCGCGCAGCCGCGTCAGCGCCTTGGCCGCGCCCGACATCGCGATGTCGAATACCTCGCGCCAACGGTCGCCGTGGAAGTCGACCGCCGGATCGTGGATCCATACGTAGTCGAGCCGGTCGGTGCGCAGCCGCCGCAGGCTAGCCTCGATCGAGCGCAGGGTACCGTCCGCCGTGTAGTCGTAGACGATCTTGTTCGGCAGCCCGTGACGGAACAGGCCCCCTTTCTCGCCGAGGTCGCGCTGCGAGGCGTCTTCCTGTTCGTCGAGGATCAGGCGGCCGACTTTCGTGCCGAGCGAGTAGGCATCGCGCGGCCGCCCGGCGAGCGCTTCACCGAGCCGCAGTTCCGCCAGGCCGGCGCCATACAGCGGTGCGGCGTCGAAATAGCGGATGCCGCTTTGCCACGTGGTGTCGACCGTGGCCAGCGCCTCTTCGTGCGGAATGTCCCGGTACATATTGCCGAGCGGCGCGGTGCCGAAGCCGAGCGGCGACGGGAGCGTGATTCTCATGCGATATCTCGAAGGTAAGAATGGGTCACGGCGGACGGAAGCCTGGCGCGCCTGGCTTTCATTGCGCGTCGCCCCCCAGCGCTCAGGCCGCCGCCTGTGCGAGCGCCGGATAGTCGGTCAGGCCCCGCGCGCCGCCGCCGAACAGCGTGCCGCGATCGTGCGGCGTGAGCGGCGCCCCGGTGCGCAGGCGCGCCGGCAGGTCAGGGTTCGCGACGAAGGGGCGGCCGAACGCGACCAGGTCGGCCCAGCCTGCGGCGATCGCTTCGCGCGCGCGCTCGGCGGTGTACTTGCCCGCGTAGATCAGCACGCCGGGGTAGGCCGCGCGCAGCTTCTGCTTGAACCCGACCGGCATCAGCGGGGCATCGTCCCAGTCCGCCTCCGCGATGTGGAGGTAGCCGACGCCCAGTTCGGCCAGCAGTCCGGCGGCGGCGAGGTAGGTCGTCTCGGGATCATCGTCGACGCAGCCGTTCAGCGTGGTCAACGGCGCGAGGCGGATGCCGACGCGCGCGGCATCGCCGGTGCCCTCGATCAGCGCCTGCGTGACTTCGCGCAGGAAGCGCAGGCGCTTGTCGAGCGAACCGCCATAGGCATCGCTGCGCGTGTTGGCGTTCGAGTCGATGAACTGGTTGACGAGGTAACCATTGGCGCCGTGCAGCTCGACGCCGTCGAAGCCGGCCGCGAGCGCGTGGCGGGCGGCAGTGCGGTACTGGTCGACGGTTTCGTGGATCTCTTCGATGCTCAGCGCACGCGGCGCGGATGACTGGACGAAGCCAGGCGTGCTGCCGTCCTCCCCGGCGATGAACACGTTCACGCCCTGCGCCTGGAGCGGCGATGACGACACCGGCTGGCGGCCGTCGAGCAGGCTCGTGTGGCTCAGTCGCCCGACGTGCCAGAGCTGGGCGAAGATGCGGCCGCCGGCAGCGTGCACGGCGTCGGTCACCTTGCGCCAGCCGGCAACCTGCGCGGCGGTATGGATGCCCGGCGTCCAGGCGTAGCCCTTGCCGAGCGGCGCGATATAAGTGCCTTCGCTGACGATGAGGCCGGCGCTGGCGCGCTGCGCGTAGTAGGTGGCCATCAGGTCATTGGCGACGTCGCCCGGCTGGCTGGCGCGCGAACGCGTCATCGGCGGCATCACGATGCGGTTCGGCAGCGTCAGCGCGCCCAGCCGCAGCGGTTCGAACAGAGGGTCCTGGGTCATCATGGTGGGTATCCTTTCGGTGGCGCGGCCGGCGGGCCGCGCACGGTTGAGTACGGTTGCGTACGGTTGCAATAAGGGCGCGCCGGCGTCAGTCCCATTGCGGCGCCAGGCCGTCCGGGTCGACTTCGCGGCCGTTGCGTTCGAGCGCGGCGATGTGCGCCATGTCGTCGTCGCTCAGGCACAGCGACTGCGCGAGCAGGTTGCTGGCGAGATGCTCGCGACGGGTGGACGACGGGATCACCGAGTAGCCGAGCCGCAGCGCCCAGGCGAGCACGACCTGGGCCGGCGTGGCCTGGTGCCGCTGCGCGATGGCGCCGATCACCGGATCGCCGAGCACCTTGCCGTAGGCGAGCGTCATGTAGGAAGTCACGTGGATGCCCTCGCCTTGCAGGAATCCGACCAGCTTGCGGTTCTGCAGGTAGGGGCTCAGCTCGATCTGGTTGGTCGCGATGGCGTCCCTGCCGACTGCCGCGATCGCCTGCCGCGCCAGCTCGATGTTGAAGTTCGAGATGCCGATCCGGCGCGTCAGGCCCTGCGCCCTGGCCTCGGCCAGCGCGCCCATGAAGGTGTCGAGCGGCACGCCGTTGCCCGGTGCCGGCCAGTGGATCAGCGTCAGGTCGACATGGTCGGTGCGCAGCTTCGCCAGGCTCTCCCGCAGGCTCGGCACGAGCTTGTCGGGCGCATAGTTGTCGACCCAGATCTTGGTCGTCAGGAAAAGGTCTTCGCGCCGCACGCCGGAAGCGGCGATCGCTTCGCCCACTTCGACTTCGTTGCCGTAGATCTGCGCGGTGTCGATCGCGCGGTAGCCGAGTTCCAGGCCGTTGCGGACCGAGTCGATGACAACCTGGCCCTGCAGGCGGAAGGTGCCGAGGCCGAAGGGAGGAATCTTGTTCATGGTGTGCTCCGATCAGGGAGGAGGCAAAGTTCGACAGCCGCATTCTGCGCTGCCGAACCATTGCGATAAACGTCGCTAATGGCGAATGAAAATTGAACTGAAATCAAGAGTTGGCGGACTCTGCGAGCGCAGTTGCCGCCGTGGCTGTGGTCCCCGGTCCCTGGCGCTTCATGGCGATCTGGAGGCGCGCCGGCAGCGACGGCCAGGCCCAGGCACGACGCGGGCGAGCCGCCTCGGCGGGATGGTCGGATTCACGCGGCGGTTTCCGCGTCGGGCGCGATCGTGGCCGCGGCCTCGCCTCGATGGAAATGCGGAAGGACTTCACTGGCGATCTCGGCCAGCGTCTCATCGAGCGGGCGTCGGTTGCGGCGGAAATGCAGGCCGATGTGCGCCACGCCGGCGGCGCGCAGGGCCGCCAGTTCCGCGATCAGCGCGTGACGTCCCGTGCGTGCGCCGAAGCGGTGGCGCTGCAACGGTTCGTGCGGATCGGCGGCGAGGTCGAGATGAAAGAAGGTCACGTAGGGCTTGTCGCCAGCGACCGCGCGCCACGCGCCGGCGCGCCGCGCGTGATCGTCGGGCGTGCCCGGATAGGCGAGGCAGCCGTCCATGTGCGCGCCGATCCAGGCGGGCGTCTGTTGCGCGAGGCCCGCGACGAACAACGGTGTCGGCGTGCGCGCGGCCGGGAGCACGTCGAGGCCTGCCGGCAAATGGCCGCGCGCGCCGTCGCGCAGCAGCGCCACCTGTTCGCGGAAACTCGCCCCGCGCGACTCGAAGTCACGCCCGAACAGCGGATACTCGACCGGCCGGTCGCCGCTGGCGACGCCAAGCAGCAGGCGGCCGCCGCTCAACTCCTGTATGGTCGCTGCCGATTTCAGCGTCAGCAGCGGTTCGCGCAGCGGCAGTACGACCGCCGCGGTGCCGAGCAGGATGTCTCGCGTGACACCGGCCAGGTAGCCGAGATAGGAAAATGTCTCGAACACCTGCGCCGCGTCGCCGAACGAAGGGTCGTACACCGGCACGTCGCGTACCCAGAGCGCGCGAAAGCCCAGTGTGTCAGTGAGCCGCGCGAGTACCGCATGGTGTTCGAGGTCGGGCACGCCGGGGCGGCGTCCGTCGCGCTGGCGCTCGGCGTCGCCGGCTGGCGACCAGTCGTTGTCGAGCGGCAGCTCGACGCCGATGCTGAGGCCGCCGCGCCTCAGCGTTGCGAGGGGGGTGGACATGGCCGGCATCGGTTCAAAGCGCCCGCAGGCTGCCCTCGAGGCGATGGAACTCGAGCGACGCGGCGGTGAAGAACGAGCGCGAGATGCCGGCGGTGAAATCGTCGAGATGGACCACCGTGGCGCGATCGGCTTCCTGCCACGAGATCGCGTAGAGCTCCCCGGCGACATGCTTCCATGTGTAGGCGACCTCGCCTGCCGCCCCCGCGAACGCGCCTTCGGTGATTTCGTAGCGCATGTGGACGCCATCGCCGGCGTACGCGTTGATCGCGGTGAGTCCCGGGTAGCGGACTTCGAAGGACTTGCCGGCGAACGGCGGATGAGAGTTCGGTGCGTGCATAGGGGTGCTCTCCTGCTGGAAATCGGCGGAGCCGGATCGGTGGAACCGATGGAACCGATGGAACCGATGGAACCGATGGAACCGATGGAACCGATGGAACCGATGGAACCGATGGAACCGATGGAACCGACGGCCCGATTGGGCTGGAGCGCAGTTTGCCCACTTTACTTTTGCGGAAAAACCGGTCTATAAACGAAATTATTTTGATTTCAGATCAATAATGAAAGTCACGCTCGATGAGCTCCAGGCGTTCGCCTCGGTGGTCGACACCGGCTCGATCACCGCGGCCGCCCAGCAGCTCGACCTGACCGTGTCGGCAACCAGCCGCACGCTCGCGCGGCTGGAGGAAAAGCTGAAGACCACGCTGCTGCGCCGGACCACGCGCCGGCTCGAGCTGACCGAGGAAGGACGGGCCTTCCTGCAGAGTGCGCGGGCGATCATCGATTCGGTGGAAAGCGCGGAGGAGCAGATGCTCGCCCGCCGCGAGAAGCCGTCGGGGCGCCTGCGGGTCGATGCTGCGTCGCCCTTCATGCTGCACGTCATCGTGCCGCTCGTGCGCGGCTACCGGGAGCGCTTCCCGCAGGTCGAACTGGAGCTGAACAGCAACGAAGGGATCATCGACCTGCTCGAACGGCGCACCGATGTGGCGATCCGGATCGGCCGCCTGAAGGATTCGACCCTGCACAGCCGGCTGGTCGGCAAGAGCCGGCTGCGCATCCTCGCCAGCCCTGCCTACCTCGCCGCGCACGGGCTGCCGCGCAAGGTCGAGGATCTCGGCAAGCATGCGCTGCTGGGCTTCACCCAGCCGGAGTCGCTGAACCTGTGGCCGCTGGCCGGCCCCGATGGCGAGCCCTACCGGATCGCCCCGGCCATCTGGTCGTCGAGCGGAGAGACGCTCCGGCAGCTCGCGCTGGAGGGCTCAGGCATCGCCTGCCTGTCGGATTTCATGACCGCGCAGGATCGCGAGTCCGGACGCCTCGTGCAGATCCTGGCGCGCCATACGCTGGACATGCGGCAGCCGATCCAGGCGGTCTACTACCGCAACACGGCGATTTCCGCGCGGATCGCCTCGTTCGTCGATTACCTGGGCGATGCGCTCAGCGGCAGGATCCCCGCGCTGCCGGCGGCGGCGTGGACCGGAGAATGACGCGCCGAGGTGCATTCGTCATGCCGGCCTCGGTCGGCGCGAGGGAACCTGCGCTCGCCCGACGCGACCGCGCATCCTCTGGCTGCCCGAGCGCTTCGGGCATTTCTCCATCGAATTGCTCGAACAGCGCGAACTGGAGCGCTTGCTGCAGGACGCCTTCGACGGCAGCCCATGACTGCCCTCCCCGGCGCCGCGGGCGGTCGGCGTGAGCGCCGCCGCGGCAGGCGCCGCACCGCGTCTGCTCAGGCCAGCCTTGCCGCCACGGCCAGTACCAGCGCCAGCGCGCAGGCCCAGCCCGAGAACAGCCAGCGCCACGGCCAGAAGCGCGGCACGAAACCGACGCCGCGCACGAAGCCCGCGCTCATGGCCCAGAACATCAGCGAGGCGAAGCCGTGGTCGGCCTGGCCGGCCGCGTTCGATAGCGCGGGCGGATAGAGCGTGCCGCCCACCATCAGCAGCAGCGCCGTGGCCAGGCAGGCCAGGTGCAGCCGCACCGGCCGGGCGCCCTGCCCGCCGCGGGCGGCGCCGTTCACCGCTCTTCGGCGCGCTGTGTGCGCGCGTCGCTGGCTTCACCCCACATGGCATTGAGTACGGGGAGCAGCACGGCGAAGCCGACACCTAGAACCCAGCTGAAGTACCACATCGTCGTTTCCTCTTGTCTACGTCTTGTCTATGTCAATGGTTCCGGTGCCTGGCACCGGGCCACGCCCCGCGGGCGCCGTCGTGGCGTCCGCGGGGCGAAGGGGTCTGGCTGTCTCTGTCCGTATCAGTAGGCCGAATGCTCGTTGGCGCGGATATGCTCGGCGGTGACCTTGCCGCGCATCACGCGGTAGGCCCAGCCGGTGTAGCTGACCACGATGGGCACGAAGATCAGCGCCACCCAGAACATCAGGCCCAGCGTGAAGTGGCTGGACACGCAGTCCCAGATCGTCAGGCTGGCCTGCGGCAGGCTGGAGGACGGCATCACGAAGGGGAACATGGCCGCTCCGGCGGTGCCGATGATGCCCGCCAGCGACAGCGCCGAGGCGACGAAGGCCAGCAGCGTGCGCCCTGCCCCGGACAGCGCGGCCCCGGCCAGTGCGCCGGCCACGCCCAGCGCGGGCAGCAGCCACAGCGCCGGCACCTTGCCGTAGTTGGCCCACCAGGCCCCGGCGCTGCGCGCCACGGTCTTGGCCATCGGGTTGGACGGCGCGGCCGGATCGATGGCCGAGGTGATGGCGTAGCCGTCGATGCCGCCCCAGCGCAGCCAGGCGCCGGCGGCCAGGAAGGCCAGCACCGCCACCAGCGCGGCCCAGGCGGCGGCGCGCCGGGCGCGGCGCTGCACCTCGCCCTCGGTGCGGTGCGCCAGGTAGATGCCGCCGTGCATGGTGATCATGGCGCTGGACAGCACCCCGCACAGCAGCGCGAAGGGGTTGAGCAGCTGCCAGAAGGTGCCGGTGTAGGTGGAGACCATGAAGGCATCGAACTGGAAGGGCACGCCCTGCAGCAGGTTGCCGAAGGCCACGCCGAAGATCAGCGGGGGCACCGCGCCGCCCACGAACAGGCCCCAGTCCCAGGCGCTGCGCCAGGTGGGATGGTGGATCTTGCTGCGGTAGTCGAAGCCCACCGGGCGGAAGAACAGCGCCCACAGCACTGCCAGCATGGCCCAGTAGAAGCCGCTGAAGGCGGTGGCGTAGACCAGCGGCCAGGCGGCGAAGATGGCGCCGCCGCCGGTGATGAACCAGACCTGGTTGCCGTCCCAGTGCGGGCCCACGGTGTTGATGATGACGCGGCGCTCGTCGTCGCTGCGGCCGACGAAGGGCAGCAGCGTGCCCACGCCCATGTCGTGGCCGTCCATGATGGCGAAGCCGATCAACAGCACGCCCACCAGCAGCCACCAGATGATTTTCAGGGTTGGATAGTCAAGCATGGCAGTCTCCTCAGGCGTGGCTCGGCTCGAACTGGTAGCGGCCGGTGCCGAGGCTGCCCGGGCCCTGGCGGGCGAACCTGACCATCAGGTAGACCTCGACGACCAGCAGCAGCGTGTAGAAGCCGAGGAAGCCGGCCAGCGAGCCGTACAGGCTCTGCACGCTCAGCGTGGACACGCTCAGGTGGGTGGGCAGCACGCCGTAGATGGTCCACGGCTGGCGCCCGTACTCGGCCACGATCCAGCCCAGCTCGATGGCGATCCAGGGCGCGGGCAGCATGCACAGCGCCCAGCGCAGCAGCCAGCGCGGCGCCAGCCGCTGCGGGCGCAGCGTGGTCCAGAAGGCCAGGCCGAACAGCGCCAGCATCAGGAAGCCCAGGCCCACCATGATGCGGAAGCCCCAGAACATCGGCCACACGCGCGGCACGGTGTCGTTGACCGCCTGCTCGATCATGGCCGGGGTGGCCTGGCGCACGTCGGTGGTGTATTTCCGCAGCAGCAGGCCGAAGCCCAGGTCCTGCTGGTGGCTTGCCAGGGTCTGGCGCGCGCTGGCGTCGTCCGGGTTGGCGCGCAGCGCCTCCAGCGCCAGCACGGCCGGGATGCCGTTGCGGATGCGCTCGCGGTTGCGCACCTTGATGTCATGGATGCCCGGGATCTCCTTGGTCACCGAGCGCGTGCCGATCAGGCCCATCACCCAGGGGATCTCGATGGCCCAGTCGTTCTTCTGCGCGGCCTCGTTGATGCCGGCCACCAGGTTGAAGCTGGCCGGCGCCGGCTCGGTCTCCCACATGGCCTCGATGGCGGCCATCTTGGTCTGCTGGGCTTCGCCCACGGTGTAGCCGGACTCGTCGCCGAGCACGATCACCGAGCACACGCTGGCCAGGCCGAAGGCTGCCGCCACGCGGAAGCTGCGCCGGGCGAACTCGAGGTCGCGCCCGCGCAGCAGGTACCAGCTGGAGACCGACAGCACGAACATGGCGCCGGTGACGTAGCCGGCCGAGACCGTGTGCACGAACTTGGCCTGGGCCACGGGGTTGAACACCACGGCCCAGAAGTCGGTCATCTCCATGCGCATGGTCTGCCAGTTGAAGGCGGCGCCGACCGGATTCTGCATCCAGCCGTTGGCGATCAGGATCCACAGGGCGGAGAGGTTGGTGCCGACCGCCATCAGGGTGGTGACCAGCAGGTGCTGGGTGCGCGAGAGGCGGTCCCAGCCGAAGAAGAACAGGCCGATGAAGGTGGATTCGAGGAAGAAGGCCATCAGGCCCTCGATGGCCAGCGGAGCGCCGAAGATGTCGCCGACGTAGTGGGAGTAATAGGCCCAGTTGGTGCCGAACTGGAACTCGAGCGTGATGCCGGTGGTGACGCCGAGCGCGAAGTTGATGCCGAACAGCTTGCCCCAGAAGCGCGTCATGTCCTTCCAGATGACCTTCCCGGTCATCACATAGACGCTCTCCATGATGACCAGCAGCCAGACCATGCCCAGGGTGAGCGGCACGAACAGGAAGTGGTACATGGCGGTGGCGGCGAACTGCAACCGGGACAGGTCGACCAGGTGCGTGGAGATCATGGCTGTCCCCCTTGCGCGGCCGAGGCCATTCCCAGGTGCGCCGCGGCGTGCGACGCATCCACGGCGACACGATGGCCGTCGATGAAGCACCACCAAAGCAGTGCCAGCGCCATCAGCTTCACCGCGACAGCGATGGCGAGATGGCGCACCAATTGTTGATTACCAGAAGACATGAAAGGAAGGGGTCGGATCGAATCATCGCCGGTCGCACGGACGCCGCGGGAATGGGCTCGGTCGGCAGGCGCATGGATTCTATGGGCCGCCTGGCGAACGCTCTCTTGATGCGAATCAAGAGAAAAAGCCTTTATCCCGCGGCATGGGGGGAATCGCGACGATTTGCCGCAGACGGCGTTCGGCGGGGCGGGGGCCGGTCCTGTGCGCGTTACGGTGCCCGGCGGGTGCGTGCTGATCTCAAGTCGCGCGAAGAAGTGCCGTAGTACCGACAGGCAAAGTCAGAAAGAACAATCCCAGGGAAGACATGAACCTCAGCATCCAGGCCGCGGGCGTCGCGGCGTGGCCCGCATCCGATGCGGGCGCCAGCCTGGCCCAGGCAGCGAACGCGGCCGCGCAGGCCGATCCGTCATCGGCGGCGCATGCCGCGTCGCCGCTCATCGTGAGCGCGGTCGACCCCAACGACCACTCTCGCCTCGATCGATACCTGAGCGCCCTCGGTGCGCCTTTGAAGATGGGCGGCGACGCGGAGCAGATGGCCGAGGCCCTGGTGCCCGCCATGCAGTCGCTGCTGCAGCAGCGGCCGGATCTTGGCAATGCGCACTTCGATTTCGCCCTCAGCCGCGGCTCCCTGGTCGTCAAGTCGGACACCCTGGACGACGCCGATCGCGCCTGGCTGCAGGACTTCCTCAATGGCAACAAGGAGCTCTTGCAGGCCGCCCAGGCGTTCCACGACGATGCGGTGGCCGGCTATGCGAACTGGGCCGAGGCCGACGGCAAGCCGCTGTCCGCTGCCCAGCTCGACGCCGTCAGCCAGCAGGCCGACGGCCTGGTGAGCTTCATGGACCTGTTCAAGAAGCTGGGCCGACAGGCCCACGCGACGCTGCTGGCGCAGGTTTCCTATATGCAGCCGGACGGCAGCCGCCTCGACCTGTCGCGGGATCCCGGCAGCGCCAACGGCTTCCTGGCCTTCATGCAAGGTGCCCACACCATGCGGGACGGCACGGCGACCTATGCCGGCCCGGCGGGCCAGACCGTCTATGGCGGGCTGCGCGGCGATATCTTCAGCATGATCGGCACCGCCATTCCGCAGTTCCTTCCGCCCTCGGCGTCCCGCTCGGTGGGGCTCAAGGAGACGGCCTGAGCCGCTGTCGGCTCCCCCTGGGGCATGCGCCGGCCACGGCGCAACTGCGCGCCTCCGCCGGCGAGCCGCCCGGCCGCCGCATATCGAGCCTCGGATTGCTTCGTTCCCGCCGCGCCGGGGCTCGCGTACGCTCCCCGCAGTGACATCCTGGCCATGCCTCCGCAGCGGCGGTGGCTGACGCCCTTCCCTGCGGAGAACCCCATGAGCGTCGATTTCATCGGCATGATCCAGAGCCGCAAGCAGTCCGAGATCCACCCTGCCGCCGGCGCGGCGGTGGACCGCGATTATGTGCGGGCCTTCGCCCGGGCCCATGAGCAGGCCGGCTTCGACCGCATCCTCGTTCCCCATCATTCCACCGGCCCGTCCGCCACCCTGACGGTCTCGTATGCGGCCGCGGTCACCGAGCGCATCCATTTCATGCTGGCGCACCGGCCCGGCTTCACCGCCCCCACGCTCGCGGCGCGGCAGATCGCCACGCTCGACCAGTTCAGCGGCGGCCGGCTCGGCGTCCACTTCATCTCCGGCGGCTCCGACGACGAGCAGCAGCGCGATGGCGACTATCTCGGGCATGACGAACGCTATGCCCGCACCGACGAATACCTCGGCATCCTGCGCCGCGTCTGGACCGAGGACCGGCCCTTCGACCATGAAGGCCGCTACTACCGCTTCCGCCAGGGCTTCTCGGAAGTCAAGCCGGCCCAGGCGCCACACGTTCCGGTCTATTTCGGCGGCGCCTCGGAGGCAGCCATCGCGGTCGCCGGCAAGCACGCCGACGTCTATGCCCTGTGGGGCGAATCGCTGGAACAGGTGCGCGAGCTGACCACGCGCGTGCGCCAGGCGGCCGCGCAGCATGGCCGCACGGTGCGTTTCTCGGTGTCCTTGCGGCCCGTGCTGGCGGCGACCGAGGCCAAGGCCTGGGCGCGTGCCGACAGCATTCTCGAACGCACCCGCGCGCTGCGCGCGCAACTGGGCCAGGGCCGCGGCGGCCCGCTGCAGAGCGAAGGCGCGTGCCGCCTGCTGGCGGCCGCCGAGCGGGGTGACCGTGTCGACCAGCGCCTGTGGACCGCGGTCGCGCGGGAGACCGGCGGCCGCTCCAACTCCACCGGCCTGGTCGGCACGCCCGAACAGGTGGCCGAGGCGCTGCTGGCCTACTACGACCTCGGCGTCACCACCTTCCTGATCCGCGGCTTCGATCCGCTGGAAGATGCCGTCGACTACGGGCGCGAACTGATTCCGCGCGTGCGCGAACTGGTGGCGCGGCGCGCCGGCGCCGCCCCGGCGGCGCGCGCCGCCTGAGCCGGCCCGAAGCCCAACGCGCTTGCCGAAGCCGACGGGATGCGCCAACACCAATCGCCAGGCACACGGTCTTGGCTCCCTCTCCCCGCACGGGGAGTGGGTTGGGGAGAGGGGTGGTTCAGCAAGGCGCCACACCCAAGCGAAGCCAACGGTGTAGTCCAGCACGCGAGCACAGAGACGAAGCCGATGGTGTGAATCCACCCGCCACGGTCAGCCAGCGCCTGCCCTCACCCCCCGGCCCCGCTCGTACCCCTCGTCTACCCCTCGTCTACCGCTATTCGCCCGCGCTTCCTCCACCTCCGGCGGACTTGTCCGTCGCGCCTCGCTTGCCGGCCGGCATCAGCTGCGTGCGGAAGAAGCGCACCACCTCGGCGTTGAAGGCGCGGTGGAAGGCCGCGCGGTCGAAACCGGCGCCGTCGCGGCAGAGTTCCGGCATGGCCCCGGCCTGGGCAGGGGCGCACGGGGCGAGGAAGCTGAAGTGCCCGGAACCGGCGGCGAGATGGAACTCGGGCGCGGTCGGCAGGCCATCGCGGATGCCGGCCACGCCGGCCGGCGTCACGCCGTCGCCGCCCAGGGCCGAGGACCACAGCTGGATCGGCACCGTGACGCCGCGCAGCCCGGCCGGCGTGAACAGCGCGACCGGATCGACGATCACCGCGGCACGGATACGCCCGCCGGCATCGGGCGGCGCCGGCACGGGGCGCTCCATCTCCCGGCAGAACGGCAGGCCGGGGCGCTCGGCACAGAACGCCTGGCCGAGCCGGAAGTCCGGCACCGCACCCAGCGCCACCAGGCCGGTGTAGCCGCCGCGCGAAAAACCGAACAGGCCGAGCGCCGGCACATCGAGGCGGCCGCGCTCCTCCCACTGTCCGCTCAGGTAATCGATCAGCCGCCGCAGGTCCTGCGGACGCGTGAGGAAGGAAGACAGGTGGAGCTGCGCGCTGGTATCCCGGTAGTTGTCGCCCGGATGATCGATGGCCGCCACCACGAAGCCGGCGTCGGCCAGCGCCGCGGCGGTGTCGTGGTGGCCGAGGCGGGAGCCACCGGTGCCGTGCGAGATGACGATCCAGGGCAGGTGCTCGCCGCGCAGCGGACAGTCCTTGACCGCCTGGATGACCAGCGGCGCCAGCGTCAGCGGCGCGGCGGGCTGCGCGCAGGGATACCACAGGGCACCCTGCAAGGCCGGGCCGGCGGCATCGGCGGGCACCTCGAACCAGCGTAGGCCGGCGGCGCGCGCCGGTGACGCGAGGACGCACAGCACGGCAAGGCCGAGGCAGAGGCGGAGAAGATGCCGGCGGATCGGGGACATGGGCATAGGCATGGACATGGCAGTCGAAGCGGAACTCACGGTCGGAGAAGACAAGAAGAAGCAAAGGCAAAGGCATCAGCGGGATCGGCGCCGCGGCGCTGCGTCAGGTGCCAGGCGTCATGCCAGCGCACGCAGCGGGATCATCAGCTCCGTCACGCGCGCCTGCGGCGGGGTGTCCTGCGGCCTCGACAGGTAGCGCTCCAGCGTCGGCCGGTGGTCGGGCTGGTAGCCGCTGCCGGGCAGCCAGAGCCCGTACAGCGCGGTGATGGTGGCGTCGATCTGCGTGTAGGGGCCCACCAGCCGGTGCACCGCATAGAGGCCGCCCGGCAGCACCAGCGCCTCGGTCGGTGCCGGCGGCGGTCCGGCGAGTCCGCCCGCGGCGACGTAGTAGCGGAAACCGGGCGGCGCCTCGGCGTCGCCATAGGACAGGCCCAGCCAGGCACCCGCCTCGCGCGCGCCGAGCAGCCGGCGCAGGCGGCGGTGCGTGTGGGGGATGGTGGCGGGCGGGCCGTGGTGCGGCAGCGCGCACAGGTCCTGCGGCGCCACCGTCTCCAGGCGCACCGACGGCACCGTGCCGCCATAGCCGGCCAGCTTGTCGCGGAAGGCCCGCGGTGAGGTGCCGGCATAGCTGCGGAAAGCCCGCGAGAATGCCTGCGGGCTGTCGTAGCCTGCCTCCAGCGCCACCGCCGTGACCGGGCGCCGTCCCAGGCCGAGCTCGCGGGAGGCGCACGCCAGGCGCAGGCGGCGGATGGTGGCGGCGACGGTTTCGCCGGTCACGCTGCGGTAGATGCGGTGGAAATGGAACGGCGAGAAATGCGCCAGTGCAGCGAGGTCTTCGAGCCGATGCGGGTCCATCGGCGCGCGCACGATCGCGGCGAGCACGCGGGCGATGCGCTCGCGATAGACGTCTTCCGGGCGGGCTGGATTCATGGCGCCGAGTATGGCACGGCGGCCCGCACCGGACTTAGCCGGGCTTGCTGAGTTGCGGTGGTGGCAGCAGTTTCGCGAAGGCCGGGAGGGCGCCGCCCCGCCCTCCCCTGCCATGGTGCAGCCGTGGTACGGCCTGGGTGCCGCCGTCAGGCCACCGCTACGTCCCGGCCAGGCCGGCGTCAGTCCTGCCCTGGCTGCAGCCGGTTGTGCAGCCGGTTGTGCAGGCGGTTGAAGGCGCACAGCGTGGCCAGCACCGACGCCGTGGTGGTGCTCTCGTGGATGCCGACGCCGAAGCGGCTGCCGGCCACGTCGGGGCTCGCCATCTCCACGATGGCGATCGCGCGGGCATCGGCGCCCGAGCCGAGCGCATGCTGCTCGTAGTGGTCGATGCGCACCGGCGCCGGCAGCGCGGCCACGGCGGCGTCGATGGGGCCGTTGCCCTCGCCGGACAGGGCCAGCGCCGGGCCATCTCCGCCCTCGGCGAGCCGCAGTTCGATGCGGTTGCCCGCCGGCGCGGCGTGCAGCGCGTGCGAGAGATAGCGGTAGGCGCCCTGCTCCAGCGGCGCCTGGTAGGTGGCCACGAACAGCTTCCAGATGTCCTCGCTGCTCAGCTCGGTCTCGCTGGCGTCCGCGTGGCGCTGCACCACGGCGCTGAACTCCACCTGCATGCGGCGCGGCATGGCGATGCCGCGGTCGCGCTCCAGCAGGTAGGCGATGCCGCCCTTGCCCGACTGGCTGTTGACGCGCACGATGCTGTCGTAGGTGCGGCCCAGGTCCTTGGGATCGATCGGCAGGTAGGGCACGCGCCAGATGCCGTGCGGATCCTGCGCGGCGAAGCCCTTGGCGATGGCATCCTGGTGCGAGCCGGAGAAGGCGGTGAAGACCAGGTCGCCGACATAGGGGTGGCGCGGATGGATCGGCAGCGCGGTGCAGGCCTCGACGATGCGCGCCACCCCGGCGATATCCGAGAAGTCGAGCCCGGGCGGGACGCCCTGGGTGTACAGGTTGAGGGCCAGGGTGACGAGATCCAGGTTGCCGCTGCGCTCACCGTTGCCGAACAGGCAGCCCTCGACGCGGTCGGCGCCGGCCATCAGTGCCAGCTCCGCGCAGGCCACGCCGGTGCCGCGGTCGTTATGGGGGTGGACCGACAGCACGAGATGCTCGCGCCGGTCCAGGCGCCGGTGCATCCACTCGATCTGGTCGGCGAAGACGTTCGGCGTGGACACCTCGACCGTGGTCGGCAGGTTGATGATCATCGGCCGGCCGGGACCGGCGTCCCAGGCGGCGATGGCCGCATTGCAGACCTCCAGCGAGACCTCCAGCTCGGCCATGCAGAACGTTTCCGGCGAGTACTGCAGCACCCACTCGGTTTCCGGGTGCGCGGCGGTCAACGCCTTGAACAGGCGCACGTGGTGCTCCACCATGGCGACGATCTGCGGCACGCTCATGCCGAACACGATCTCGCGCCAGGCCGGCGCGATGGCGTTGTAGAAATGCACGATGGCCCGGCGCGCGCCGGCCACGCTGCGCACCGTCTCGCGGATCAGGTCCTCGCGCAGTTGCGTGATCACCATCGGCGTGACGTCGGCCGGAATGCGCCCGCCGTCGACCAGGCCGCGCACGATGTCGAAGTCGGTCTGCGAGGCCGCGGGGAAGCCGAGCTCGATCTCCTTGAAGCCGATGCGCACCAGTTCCTCGAACAGGCGCAGCTTGCGTTCGCGGTTCATCGGTTCGAACAGGGCCTGGTTGCCATCGCGCAGGTCGGTGGAGAGCCAGGCGGGGGCCCGGGTGATGGTGCGCGACGGCCACTGGCGGTCGCTCAGGTCGACGGCCGGGAACGGACGGTACTTGGTATGCGGTTGAGCAAGCATGGGGATCTCGAACAGGAAATGCAGGGAATGCAGGTTGGACGGGTCTGTCCTGATTCCCCTGCTTGCAGCAAGCTGTTCGAGATCGGGGTCAGGGGGAATCAGGACCGGTCATGGCGCGCACGTGCGCGCCCAGACCCCGATGTAGGGGCAGGTGCGGCAGCACATTGCGTAGTAGCCGGAAAGCGCGCATGACGGAAAAGGCAGGGTTCTGGAAAAGCGGATACGGCAAGTGTACGATGGCCGCCGCTGACTTTCTCCATCGAGAGCGACAATTGCTGTATGAAAATGGACAGTCCTGAACGGACCGACGCGACGGCATGACCGCAGCCGCCCCGAACCTCGCCGCCGTATCGTTCGATCCGGCCCTGTACGATGCGGCCCCCTCCCCGCTCACCGGGGTCGCGGCCGACTATCCGGCGGGCGCCGAGACGCCCTTCCACCGCCACGCCCGCTGCCAGCTGGTCTACGCGGTGGAAGGCGTGATGGTGGTGGAGGCCGCGACCGGCCGCTGGGTGGTGCCGCCCACCACGGCGGTCTGGCTGGGACCGGACGTCGAACACCGCTTGCTGATGCGCGGCCCGGTCCGGGTGCGCAGCGTCTTCGTGGCCGCCGATGCCGCCGGCGGCCTGCCCGCGGCGGAATGCGTGATCCACGTCTCGCCCTTGCTGCGGGAACTGATCTCGGAGATTGCCCACCTCGGCCTGGAGGTCTGCGCCACGCGGCGCGGCAGGTTGCTGGCGGCCCTGCTGCGGGAGGAACTGCGGCGCCCGCAGGCGCTGCCCTTCCACCTGCCGTGGCCGGCCGATGCGCGCATCGCCGCGATCTGCGCCGAGCTGAGCGGCAATCCGGCGCACCCTTTCCACGCCGCCGACTGGGCCGCCTCGCTGGCGATGAGCGAGAAGACCTTCCACCGCCATTTCCACAAGCACACCGGGCTGAGCTTCGGCCGCTGGCGGCAGCAGGCCCGGCTGCTGCTCGCGCTCGATCACCTGCTGCGCGGCGAGCCGATCCTGCCGGTCGCGCTGCGCTGCGGCTACGAGAGCCATAGCGCCTTCACGCTCGCTTTCCGCAAGCAGTTCGGCATGCCGCCTTCCAGGTTCCTGCCGGCCGGCTGAACGCCGGCCAGGGCTGCCCGCCCCGCCTGGACGGGCCTCGCGCCACATGCTGGCGCGGGGGAGACGCTGTCCGCCGCGTCATTCGAAACGCCCCGGCGCCCGGCTGCGCTTGCGCCGGGGCAATCGACTACTCGCCGGTGCGCACCCGGAAGCCGAGCCCCGGCGATACCACCGTGGTGTCGCCGTCTTGCAGCGCGACCGTTTCGAGGCTGCCGTTCGCCATCGATTCGGCCGCGAACTCGGCAATATCGCGCAAGCGCGAGGCGGGGACGCCGCTGGCGCTGAGCCGCGCTTCCAGTTCCGCGGCATCGGCATCGGCGAGCACCGCCGACAGCGCGGCCTTCAGCGCCGCCGGGTCCAGCGAGCGCACGAAGGCAGGCAAGGCGCCGCCGTCCAGCGGCGGGTTGAACAAGGCCGGATCCTTTGCCAGATGAGCCAGGCCCAGTGCCTCCAGCAAGGCCAGCAGCTGCCGTGGCGTGTTCGCGCCGATGGCGAGCCAGCCATCGCGCGTGCGGAAGAAGTCGGCGGAGGGGCTGCCCGAGTAGCCCTGGTTTCCCTGCCGGGGTGGCGTGGTGCCGTGCGTGAGCGCAGCGCAGGTCATGGGGTACATCAATTGCATGCCGGCGCCGGCCATGGAGATATCGAGCAGCATGCCGCGCCCGGTGCGCTCGCTTTCGCGCACGCCGGCGAGGATGGCAAAGGCGGCCAGCAGGCCGGTGGCGGAATCGATCACCGGGAAGCCGGTCTTGATCGGCGGATCGCCCTCGTTGCCCGCCATGAAGGCCATGCCGGTGGCGGCCTGCACCACATGATCGTAGGCGGGGCGCTTCTGCCATGCCTTCGCGCCGCGCCCGAAGCCGGAGATGCTGCAGTAGACCACGCGCGGGTTGAGTTCGCGCACCGCCTCGAAGCCCAGGCCGAAGCGTTCGAGCACGCCCGGCCTCAGGTTGTCGACAAAGACGTGGCAGGAGGCGGCCAGCTCGCGCGCCCGGCGCCGTCCGTCTTCGCTGGAGAGATCGAGGGCCAGCGAGGACTTGCCGGCGTTCAGCGCGACGAAGCCGTCGCGGCTGCCACCGGCGCGGCGCATGACGTCGCCGCCATTGGCGTTTTCGATCTTGGTGACATCGGCGCCGAGCCGGGACAGCAGGAAGGTGGCAAAAGGGCCGGCGATGACGTGCGAGAAATCGACGACGCGCAGGCCGGCGAGCGGCGCGAATGCCGAGGCTTCGGTGGACGGGGTAGCGCAGGTGTTTCGCATGGCAGCCTCATTCGATCGTGATGTGGTTCTTGTCGATCACCTGCCGCATCCTGGCGGTTTCCTCGGTGACCAGGCGGGAGAAGTCCTCCGGGGTCGGGCTCGGCTCGACGAGCGACCCCGTCTCGGCATAGAAGCGTCGCAGCCCGGGATCCGCGAGCGCCTTGAGCAAGGCGGCATGCAGGCGCGCCACCAGAGGCCTGGGCAGGTTCGGCGGAGCCCAGATGCCGCTCCATGCGTCGAGCGCCAGGCCGGTGCGGCCGAGCGCTTCATTCAGCGTGGGGACCTGGGGCAGCGTGGCCAGCCGCTGCGCCGAGGTCACGGCGAGCGCCCGCACCTTGCCATTGGCGATCTGCGGCAGCGCGGTGGTCGCCACGGGAAAGCCGAACTGGGTATCGCCCTTGATCAGCGACGGGACGATTTCCACCGAGCCCTTGTAAGGGATGTGCACCACGTCGATGCTGCACGCCGACGCGAACGCCGCGCCCGAGATATGCGCAGCCGAGCCGATGCCGCCCGACGCGTAGTTGAGCGTGCCGGGGGAGCGCCGCGCGGCGGCCACCAGGTCGGCCACCTTGCGATATGGCGAATGGCTGCTGACCACGAGCACGGCCGGGGCGATACCGATGCGCGTCACATGGGTGAATGCGGCGGGATCGAACTTGACCCCCGGCTGCAACAGCTTCTGCGCGACGTGGGTCGAGGCGCCCAGCAGCAAGGTATAGCCGTCCGCCGGCTGCTGCGCCACGGATTCGGCGGCAAGGATCCCTCCCGCGCCGACCTTGTTCTCGACGACGACAGGCTGGCCCAGTTCCCTGCCCAGCACCTCGGCGAGCTTGCGCGCCTGGATATCGGGACCGCCGCCGGGGGCGTAGGGAACCACCAGCCGGATCGGGCGGGTGGGATAGTCCTGCGCGGCCAGGGCAAAGGCCGGCAGGCCTGACGCTGCCGCGACGGGCAGCATCAGCAGGGTCCTCAGCATCCGGCGACGCGCACGGCGGGTCGATGCAGGCATCTCAGGTCTCCTCTATGGTTTCGCCCGATTGTCGCGTCGCCCGGATATTCTGGACAATTATCCAGTTCTGATGAATCCATCACAGCTGGTTATGGCAAAGACTTCGCCCACCGCCCTGCCTCAACGGCTCGACCGCCTGCGCATCCGCCATCTGCGGCTGCTGGACCTGGTGGCGCACACGGGTTCGCTGACCGCGGCCGCCGAGCGGATGCACATCAGCCAGCCGGCGGTGACCAAGATGCTCCAGGAGCTGGAACAGGCCTTCGCTTGCACGCTGATCGAACGCACCACCCGCGGCGGCCGCCTGAGCCCGGCTGGCGAGCGCGCCCTCGAGCGCCTGCGCATCGCGCTGGGCGCGCTGGATATCGCCAGGGAAGCGCTGGCGGAGCGGCCGGAAGTCCCGCTGGTCAGGATGGGCGTACTGCCGCTGGTCGGGGTCAATGTCCTCCCGAAGCTGGTCGCTTCGCTGAGCCGGCAAGGCATCCTGCCGCGGCTGCAGCTGCGGGAACACACCGTCAGCGGACTGCTCGGCATGCTCGCCGGGGGCGAGCTCGACTGCGTGGTGGGGCGGCTGGAAGCCGGCCATGCCGGGCAGTCCCTGGAGCGGCTGCGCATCATGCCACTGTGGGACGAGCACCTGGCGATCGCCTGTGCCCCGGACCATCCGCTGGCCAGGCGCCGCGACGTGAGCCTGCCGGCGCTGCGTGACAGTCCATGGATACTGCCGCCGCGCGGCACCCATACGCGGGAAATATTCGAACAGCCGTTTCTCGACAGCGGACAGTTGCCGCCGGTGCCGCATATCGAATCGATTTCATTCCACAGCAGCCTGTCGATGGTGGCCGCGAGCGGCTTCCTGGCCGTGGCGCCGGACAGCGCCGTGTCGCACTACAGCGCGATGTCGCTGGTGTGCAAGGTACGCCTGCGCACACCATTCGCCTCCGGCCGCATGGTGTTCATCACCCACCGGGATCCGGCGGCATCCCCGGCCGTCACCTTGCTTGCCAAGGCACTGGCGGAAGTGGGAAGTCCCTGATCCCGGACCGCATGCCGCAGCAATCGGCCCCTCACTCCATACCCCACGCTCACGGCTGCTGAAGGCTGGCCCGGCGCCTCACGCCGGGCTCCTTTCCCATCACATCTCTTGCGCACACTCGGCAGCGGGCCGCATACCGGCATCGGCTGAGCGCCGACGCCCTCCCGCAGCGCCTCTCAAGAAAGGCGCCGGCCGGCCGTAAATCGCTCCTGTCAGCAATGTATGGGAAAGAAGACCTGGGGCCAGGGCGGCGGCCGCGTCAGGGCACGGCCTGCGGCAGCAGCGCGGGCCATTTGTCGGCCCAGCAGCAGGTGTGCGTAGCGCCTTCCACGACCTCGACCGGCGGCCGCTTGCCGGCCGGGAAGCGCGCCGCGAAGGCGGCCGCGAGCTCGGGCGTGACGTTGCTGTCCTCAGCGCCAACCAGGTGGTATTGCGGGATGTCCTGCAGCGCGCGCCAGGCGTCGCCGGGATCGAGCGATCCCGTCAGCGGTGCCAGTTCGTGCTGCTGCGCCCACTGGCGTGGCGCGAGGTTGCCGGCAACGGTCACCAGGCGCACGACGTCGTGGCGGCGGGCGGCCACCAGCGCAGCCACGGCGCCGCCGCCGGAATAGCCGACCAGCACGAGACGGCGCGCCTGGAAGCGTTGCATCAAGGCATCGATAGCCTCGCTGGTAGCGGCGACCACGGCGTCGGCGAAACGCCGGTCCGTCCAGAAGGCGGGTTCGCAGCCTCGGCGCTCCGCTGCCTCGACGTACTGGCACGGCCGCGCCAGGTAGACGGCCGTGCCGCGGTCGTGCCGCAGCGCCAGTTCGAGCGCGAGCGGACGCAGCGGGGTCGGGTCGTCGGAAGGACGGGAGGGGCTGAGCCAGGCCAGGCCGTCCCCTTCGATATAGACGGCCAGGGTCTCGCCCGGCCGGGCCGGAGACGGGGCATAGGCCGCCAGCACGAACTCGCGCGTGGCCAGCCGCAGCGGGCGCCAGCCGTGCGCCAGCGCCATGGCGTCGGCGCTGGCGCGGCGGGCGTCGGGAGAGAAATTCGTACAAGCCAGCAGGGGGAGCGCAGCCAGCAGGACAAGGAACCGTATCCGGAAGCGAGACGCCGCCGCGCAGGTGCAGGCGGCCAGGCCGCGAAGAGTGCCATGCATCGTGAGGATTCCGCGCCGGAGCGGATGGTGACAGGGGACCAGCCCGACTGCTGAAAAACGACCAGGAACAACAAACAAGAACAAACCACAAGAACGAACCACAAGACCCGCGTCCGTGGCGGCAGCCCGCGGGACGCGGCCGCAGTGTAGCGCACCGACCTTGCGCCGAGCCAGGCGCGGCACGCGCATCCTACAGGACCCGCAAGCATGCGATCCCATCGCCATCGAATTCTGAACCTGCACCACAACCCGCAAACTGGCGCCCGCCCCCTCTCCGCACGGAAGGCCGCCTCCCACCTGCCGCCTTCCGTGCCGCGCGCCACGACCACCGCCGTCCTGCTGGCCGCCGGTGCATTCGGCGCGCTCGCCGCGGCGCCGGCATCGGCCACCATCAGTTGCGTCCCGACCCTGTCGGGCACGTACAACAGTACCTGCTACGTCTATTCCGGCAGCAGCCTCAGCGTGCTGGCTCCCGGCGGCCTGATCAGCGTCGCGGGCGGCCCCGCCGTGGTGGCCAGCCTGTCGCTGGGCCCGGCCGTGACCCTGATCGACAACCAGGGCACGATCCAGAGCACCGGCAGCGCGGTTGTCGGCGGTCCCGGCGGCGCCGCGGTGGGCATCAGCCTCAGCGGGCAAAGCGCGAGCATGCCCGTGGTGACCACCCTGACCAACGAAGCCGGCGGCGTGATCAGCGCGACCGGCGGCGCGGCTTTGCCCGCACCGATGCCGATCGGGTACGCCGGCGGCAACGCTACCGGCATCGCGCTGAGCAACGGGCACGTGGGAACCATGACCAACGGTGGCTCGATCTCCGCCACCGGCGGCGCCGGCGCGGCCGGCATCACCGGGGGCGGAGCGGGCGGGCAAGGCATCGGCATCGATATCCAGTCCGCCAGCGTCGACAGCCTGAGCAACCAGGGTGCCGCCAGCGCCATCTCGGCAAGTGGCGGCGCCGCCGCCCCGGCGATGGTGCCTGCCCCGGGCGGCCTTGCCGCCGGTATCCGTGTCGGCTCCGGCAGTACCGTCGGCTCGATCCAGAACGACGGCAGCATCACCGCGACCGGCGGGGCCGGCGCGGCAATCGTCCCTTTCCCGCCGACCAGCGGCACGGCCTACGGCATCGATATCGAGAACAGCACGGTCACGGGCGCCATCACCAACAACGGCACGATCTCCGCCTCGTCGGCCAACGGCCGCGCGGTCGGCATCAACCTGGTCGGCAGCACCGTGGACGCGATCTCGATCCCGGCCGGCGGCACCATCAATGCTGCCACCGCCATCTACATCGATCCGGCCAGCACCGTCACCCACGGCATCAACCTCGGCGGCACCCTGAACGGCGCCGTCGAACTCAACAATGCCACCCTGAACCTGCAAGGCAGCAGCGCCGCCATCAGCGGCGCGGTGCATGGCGCCAGCGCCTCGGTGGTCAACGTCCAGGGCACCTTCACCTCGGCCAACAGCTTCGACGTCGGCAGTTTCAACGTCGCCGGTGGCGCGACGTTCAACATGGCCAACCCGGTCACGGTGTCCGCCGGCCTCACCAACGCGGGCACGCTCGCGGTTGCGCCCGGCACCACGGCGACCATCAACGGCAACTATGTGCAGGCCGCCAGCGGCGTGTTCCAGACCGGCATCGGCAACGACGGCTCCTACGGCAAGCTGGTGGTGACCGGCACCGCGGACCTGTCGGCCAGCAACAAGCTCCAGGTCAACGTGGCCGGCGCGCCGAGCCTGGTCGCCGGCACCACGGTGCAGCGCAGCGTGCTCTCGGCCGGCAGCCTGGTCGCCGGTCCCGCCCTGACGGTGTCCGACAACAGCGCCCTGTTCGACTTCCTTGCCACCCGTAACGGCAATGCGGTCGACCTGTGCGTCGTGCGCTCCGGCGCCACCTCGTGCACCGACGCGCCGGCGGGCGGCGGCGATGCCACCCCGGACACGCCGGCCGCGCCCGGCCACGCCATCACGGTGGTGAGCAGTGTGCTCAGCAACCAGAACACGCCGGCGCTCGGGGCCGCGCGCGTGTTCGACGCCCTGATCGCCCAGGGCGCCGCGGCGCCCGCGGCGATGGCCTCGGTGATCACCGCGCTGGGCACGCTGCCGACCGAGCAGGCCGTGTCCGACGCCGTCAAGCAGACTCTGCCCCTGCTGACCGGCGGCATGGCCAGCGTCAATACGGCGGCCATGCACGCCACCAACCGGGTGATCCAGTCGCGCCAGGAAGCCAACCGCGGCCTCTCCTCCGGCGATGACTTCGTCACCGACAAGCAGCTCTGGTTCAAGCCGGTGGGTTCCTGGGCCAAGCAGGGCGACCGCGACGGCGTATCGGGCTACAGCGCCAGCACCTACGGCATGCTGCTCGGCGCCGACCGCTCGCTCGGCGACAAGACCCGCGTGGGCGCCGCCTTCTCCTACATGCACAGCCGCATCGACGGCAATTCGGCGGCGGCCAGCCAGAGCGCCAGTGTCGACGGCTACCGCCTGATCGGCTACGGCAGCTACAGCCTCGATGCCCGCACCGACGTCAGCGTGCAGGCGGACGTCGGCACCGGACACAACCAGGGCCAGCGCAGCATCGCCTTCGGCGGCCTGAACAACCGTGCCTCGTCCAGCTACGACAGCTGGAACACCCACTTCGGCATCGGCATCGGCCGCATCATCGACCTGGCCTCGAAGACCACCCTGACGCCCTCGCTGCGTGCCGACTACACCTTCTTCCAGGACGCCGCCTACACCGAATCGGGTGCCGACGCGCTGAACCTGGCGGTCGGCAGGAACTCGGCGCGCGAGCTGATCCTGTCCACCGACTTCCGCCTGAACCAGGCCATCACCGACAAGGCCTCGTTCACCGCGAACCTGGGCCTCGGCTACGATGCGCTCGCCAGCCGGTCGTCGGTCACGGCGGCCTTCGTCGGCGGCGGCGGACAGTTCGTCACGCCCGGCCTGCCGCCGGCACGCTGGCTGATGCGGGGCGGCGTGGGCTTCCTGCTGGTCAACAGCAAGGCCATGGAGTTCAGTGTCCGCTACGATGCCGAGGTTCGCGACCGCTTCACCAACCAGACCGCCTCGCTCAAGCTGCGCATGCCGTTCTGATGCGAAGCGGATGACGCCATGACGACGATGCCATGACGTCGCGCCGGCACGCGCGGGGCAAGCGCAGGACCGCCCGGTTTCCTGCCACCGCCGCGCGCGTGCCGGCGAGCGATGCTGGCCTTGGCCAGAGCAATCCACCGACAATTCCACCCATGGCTGCAACTCCCGACAGCGCGGCGCCGGCGGGCACCGATCCCGGCGCGGCGCGCTTCGCCACCCTGTCCGCACGCTTGCGGCAAAACGGACCGATCGCGCCCGACGATATCCGCCTCTGGTGCCAGCTCGGCCTCGAACTCGGCCACGCGGCCGAGGTACGGCACGCCTGCGAAAGCCTGCTGGCGGCACCGGCGGTCCACCCTGCCCTGCGCCCGTACTGGCTCCATTTCCTCGGCACCGCCCTGCTGCACCAGCAGCAGATCGAGGCCGGCGCCCAGGCGCAACGGCTGGCGCTCGATGCGCTGTGCGTGGCGCCCCTGGTCTACAACCCGCCGCCGGCGGCACGACGGCTGGAGGATCCGCGCGTCGAGGGCGTGCTGTGGGAGGCCCTGGCGCAACTCGCGGCGGGCGGCGTGCACGCCTTTGCCCACGCCGGCACCCTGCTCGGGCTGGTGCGCGAAGGCCGCCTGCTGCCTTTCGACAAGGATCTCGACCTGGGCCTGCCGGTGCAGGAGTTGCCGGCCGCGCGCGCGATCCTGCTGCGCCACGGCTGGCAGCCGGTGCCGCAGCGTTTCGCCATCGACAACCTGGCCAGCTACGCCCACCCGCGGCTGGAGGTGGTGCTGGACCTGTGCGGCCTGTGCGATGCGCCGGACGGCAACGGCCTGCTGGGCGGCTTCTGGACCGCGGGCGGATCGCCGCCCGCCCGGCAGCGCGTCACGCGCTTCCCCGGACCGCTCCACCTCGTGCCGCACAAGGGTCCGGCCGGCCCGGTGTGGCGCCTGTCGCATGCGGAGTCCTGGCTGGCGGCGTTCTATGGCAAGGATTGGCGCACGCCGGACCCCGACTTCGACACCATCATCGGCGCGCACAACCTGCTCGGCTTCTCGGCCCTGACGCAGTGGTACGCCTACGCGCGCATCACCGGCGCCTGGCTCAATGGCTATTGGGAGAAGGCCTTGCGCCTGACCCGGCTGGTGCTGGAGCGCCATACCCCGGAAGACGGCCTGCTGCTGCACATCGCCGGTCACCTGCGGACGGCGCTGGCGGCCCTGCCCGCGCGCGCCTGAGCCTGCGGGCTGCCCGCCGCGAACCGCGAACCGCGAACCACGAACCTGCGATTTGCAGATTGCCGGCGGCGGCTAGCCGCCGCGTTGCGCGACGGCCTCGAGCAGGTCCAGGTAGCGCACCGCCGAATTCTCGTTATCGAAGCCCGCCGGCAGCACCAGGCGCCGTCCGTGCAGGCGCGCCAGCGGGCGCGACAGCACGGCGGACTCCGGCCGCAGCGCCAGCGCCGCTGTCGACGGCGTGCCGGCTTCGAGCGCGTACAGGCCGCGCAGCGGGCCGGTGCTGCAGGCCGCCTGCAAGGCATCCAGCAGTGCCGCCGCCGCGGCCGGGCGCGCGAGTTCGAAGCGGAAGTCGATCAACGATGGTCCGGTGTACGGGATCAGCACATAGTCCACGTGAAAGCGCTCTGCCGCCAGGAAAGGCAACAGCCGCGGCCCCTCGGTCTGCAAGGTGCAGGGCCGCCGCACCGGGTGCGGGTGGCCCGCCAGCCGGTGCGGCGGCACATTGTGGATGACGCCGACCTCGGCCTCCGCCACGCCGTAGCGGGCATGCAGCCAGGCGGCCAGCGGCACGAAGGCGTTGACGGTGCAGGAGCCATAGGAGAGGACGGCGGCGCGGCGATCGAAGTGCTCGTGGTTGTAGCCGAACACCAGCGTCTGGTCGGCCCCCGGGCAGGTGGCCGAGACGATCACGCGGCGCGTCCGGCCGCGCAGGAAGGCGCGCGCCGCCTCGCCGCTGGCGAGATCGCCGGAGCATTCCAGCCACCAGTCGGCCCGGCCCAGCCAGGGCGAGCCGGCGGCCGGGCCATGCCAGTAGGCCAGGCGCAGCGGCTGGCGGCCGGGCAGGTCGAGGCGCAAGGCCCCGTCCTCGGCAGCGATGCGGCAATCGGCGAAGGAGACCTTGGCGTCCTGCCGCAGCAGGGCCGCGGCGGACGCCAGGCTGTGGTGGGCGTCCTGGATGGCGACGATGTCGATGCCGCCATCCGGCCGGTCGAGCCAGGCGCGCAGCAGATGCAGGCCGAAGCGGCCGAGTCCGTGCAGCACCGCCGACACGGGGGGCGAGGAAGTCCTGGCCAGCACCCTGCGCTCCGCCTAGGAATGCGAGCTTGCGCGGATGCGCTCGCGCAGCACGGTGGTGGAGACGGTTTCCGTGCGCGGGGTCCAGGTCAGGCCGATGCCCAGCGCGGCCAGGCGCGGCGCCAGCCGCTGCCAGCGCGCCGAGTCGCGCCAGTCCTCGCCGATGAAGACATGGTCGACGCGCAGCGCGGTCAGCCACTGCACCGCGTCTTCGGTCTCGTCGAGGCTGCCCGGCTGCAGCGACACCTCGTCCAGCCAGCCAAGCCCGCGCAGGATCTCCATCCGCTCCAGTTCCGGCATCGCCGCCGGCCGGCCCTTCTTGGCCAGCACGGTGGCATCGCGCGTGACCAGTGCGGTCAGCGAACGGCAGCGCGCCCGCGCGAACTGCAGGTAGCGCAGGTGGCCGACGTGGAACAGGTCGAAGACGCCGACGGCCAGGCCGCGGGCGGGCAGTCCCTGGTCGGTGCTGGCGGGGATCGAAGTGGCTGTCATATGGCTGGGCTGCGTGGCGCCGCCGGCCGCGCAGCGTGTGCGGGCCAGGTCGGGAGTCGGGTCGGGAGTCGGGTCGGCGCCGATTGTACGGCCGGAGACGGCCGTTCTACGGCCCGAATTGGCGGCAGGAAACCACGCTGACCGGGCGATTGGCCGCCCGGCATGCCATCCGGATCAGGCCAGCGCGGCGGCCGGCGCGCCGGCGTGGAGCGGATTCCCCGCTGCGGCGCCCGCGTCCAGCAGCGAGCGCACCGCCGCGTGCATCTGCTCGACACCGATCGTGTCGATGGACGGCCCCGCATGCACGATGGCATGCGGCACCCCCAGCGGATGCCAGCGCTGGTACTTCTCGGGACGCGCCTCGAACATGGCCACGGTCGGGATGCGCAGTGCCGAAGCGAGGTGGACGGGCGCCGAGTCGGCCGAGATGACCAGGTCGAGGTGGCGCATGGCACCGATCAGTTCATCGACGCCGGCCGGCGCCAGCCAGCAGTGCGCGGACGCGGCCGGTTCGGCGCTGTGCGGGTCGGCCCGGTCGCGGAACAAGGTTACGTCGTAGTGCGGCTGCAGGCGGTCCGCCAGTTCCTGCCAGCGCTGCAGCGGCCAGCGCCGCTCCTGCGCCTTGTTGGAGACGAACATGCCGGCCTTCGGCTTCTGCCCTGCGGGCAGCCGGGCCCGCATGGCCTCGACCTGGGCCGGATCCGGATAGACCACGGGCCGCAGTTCACCAGCCGCCACCGGTCCCAGTTCCGGCAGCAGGGCGAAGCCGGACAGGGCTTCGTGCTGCAGGCGGACCTTGGCCAGGTCGCCGGGGCGGCGGTCATCGAAGCCCGTTTCCTTGGTGTGCCAGCGGCAGTCGCGGATGCCCAGCAGCCGGATGAACTTGATGGTGCTGGTGTGCTGGGCGCCGTTCGGCACGATGGCCAGGTCGAAGCGCTGGCGCCGGAGGCGATGGATCAGCGCCAGCCGGTCGACGATGGAGGCGAAGCGGCCGCTGCGCTCGTTCTGGCTGCGCTGGCGGCTGAAGACATAGGTGTGGACACGGCTGATGTCCGGATTGCGGTCCAGGACCTGGCGGTTGTAGCGGTTGGCCAGCACGTGGATCTCGGCCTGCGGCCATTTCTGCTTGAGGGCGCGCAGCAGAGGCGTGGTGCACACCATGTCGCCCAGGAAATCGAGCCTGGCGACCAGGATCTTCTTCATCGGAGAGAGTTCGCTTTGAGTTCTGGCGCTTCATTGCCGCTGCGCGCTCGGCGGGAGGGACACCCAGGGTAACGGCAAAAGCATCCGGAACCTGACAACGCGCGTTCGCGGCAAATGGCTGACATCTGACGAGGACTTGTCTGAATTACGGACGCCAGCAGCCTAACACGGCAGATGCCGGTTCTGCCGCAATGGCAGCGCAATCCGGCCGCCGATACCCTACGCCGGCAATGTGACAGCCGGAGGCACGCCGTGCCAGATGCCTGGCCGGGCGGGCGCCGCCCCGGAGTCGGCGCCGTCATCTTCAGTCAATTTCTCTGAAATTAAATGGTTCAGACGGCTTTTTCGTTCATTCTCATTGCTTCGCCCGGCTCCGGGGTGCCGCCCGTGGACGGCGCTGCACCGGCCGCGCCGGCCGTTGTTTCCCCGCCCGCTGCCGCATCGACCGGTTCCACCGTGACCCCCACCGTCAGTTGCTGGTCCGCGCCGCCGCCCAGCACCACCCCCCGCAGCGGAGCGACGTCGGCATAGTCGCGGCCCACCGACAGCATCACGTAGTCGTCGCCGGGGGCGCGGTCGTTGGTGGGATCGAGCTGCAGCCATCCGCCGTCTTCGGGCCAGGCCGGGTCGTAGACCTCGACCCAGGCATGCGAGGCGTCGGCGCCGATCAGGCGCGGCTGGCCGGGCGGCGGCTGGGTCAGCAGGTAGCCGCTGACATAGCGTGCGGCCAGGCCCAGCGAGCGCATCGCGCCGATCATCACATGGGCGAAGTCCTGGCATACCCCCTGGCGCAGCGCGAGGGCATCGAGCGCCGTCGTGTTGACGTTGGTGCTGTCGGGTTTGTAGGCGAAGTCGGCGTGGATACGCCGCATCAGTTCCCATGCCGCCTGCACCAGCGGCCGCCCCGGGCTGAAGCTCGCCGCCGCATAGCGCGCCAGTTCCGCATGGCAAGCCACATGGGGCGAGGCGAAGACGAACTCGCTGGCCGGGTCGTAGGGCTGCCCGGCGCGATAGCGGAAGCGCTCGCGCACCTGCTCCCAGGTGCTCGCCTGCCCGGCCGCCGGCGCCGCCACGGCCGGCGGCGGCGCGCCGCGCTTGCCGGCCGCCAGCCGCGACGGGGTCACACGCACCACGCTGCGGCTGCGCACGAACAGCACGTCGTGCGGCTGGTTGAGCGCGAACGAGATGCGCTGGTTGCCGAAGCCGTCACGTTCCGTGCGCAGTCCCTCCGGCTTCGGCTCGACCTCCAGCGAGAACGATTCGGTGTGCTGGCGCGCCGTGTCCAGCGGCTGCAGGCGCGCCTGGTGCTGGGCCGATTCGACGCGGGCGGCGTATTGGTAGCGGGTGTCGTGAGTCACGCGCAGCAGGCGCGGCGCCGCCGCGCCCGCCGGCTCCTGCGCTGGCGCCACCCCCTGCGTGCGCGCTCCCCCTTGCCGTCTGCCCCGCCGTGGCGTCTTGCCCGCCGTGCTGCCGTTCACCCCCATAGTGCCCTGCCCGCCTCCCTGACATGACTGAAATAGCGCTCCCCGATCCGGTTCGACAGCTCCCAGGCCGCCTCGCTGCTTTCGCGCAGGCGCGCCAGCAGGAAGGCGTGGCGTCCCTGCGCGTCGGTCTCGCACAGCGCCTGCAGCGGCCAGCCGCCGATTTCCGGAATGCCGTCGGCCAGTTCCGACAGCGCGTCGCGCTCGTTGCGGTCGACCTTCGACAGGCGCCCGCGCAGGGTCTGCTCGACCCAGGCCAGCGAACGCGGGTTGTCCTTGTCCAGCAGCACCAGCGACAGCAGCGGCGCGACGTCGAAACAGCGCTGGAAGCGCGAGCGGAAGGTGATCGCGCTGTCGAACAGCTCCAGCACCAGTTCGAAGGCATCCGGCTTTTCGATGGCGCCGTCCTCGAAGGCGAACAGCAGCACGCGGCTGAGGAACTCGATGCGGTCGATCTGCCGCCCGATCGACAGCAGCCGCCAGCCGTCGTCGCGCGTCATGTTGTCGACCTGCGCGCCGGTGATGGAAGACAGCAGCAGGTTGAGCCGCTCCAGCATCTGCAGCGCATCGGCGTCGCGCTCCTCGGCGGATTCCCCGGCGGTGGCGTGGGCTTCCAGCAGTTGCGCGGCGTCGTCGATCAGGCGCCACTGTTCGCGTGAGAGCCGCTCGCGGATCGCCGCCGCCGCGCTGCGCATGCCGGACAGGCAGGTGGCGATGCCGACGCCGCTGCCGGTGCCCAGCGTCAGCGCGTCGGACATGGCCTGCTCGAAGGCGTTCGGCGCCTCGGCGGCATGCGGAGTCTCGGGCGGCACCAGGCCGCTGTCGCGGCACAGCGCGTCGATCAGGTGCAGGTGGGCCGGGCTTTCGACGTCGTCCTCGCCACGCAGCCGCTCGAGCGCGGCCAGCCCCAGGCGCGTCAGGTTGGCCGCGCGTTCGGTGTAGCGGCCCAGCCAGAACAGGTTCTCGGCGGCGCGGCTGGAAATCGTGCGCTGCCGCTCGACCAGGTCCTCGGGGCCCAGATGGGTCTGCAGCAGCGTGGTCGGATCGACCACGCCGTCGGTCATGACCCAGGCGTCGACGGTGCTGCCGCCGCGCGGCATCGGCGCGTTGAACAGCGCCTCGCGGCTGCCGACGCGGGCCAGCCCGCCCGGCAGCACGCGCCAGGAGCCGGCGCCGTCGACCAGGGCGAACACGCGCAGCAGCAGCGGGCGCGGCACGATGCGCGCGCCGCCGTCCCCGCCCTGGGCGCGGCCGGCCCAGGTCGGCGCCTGCGACAGCGGCAGGTCGGCCTGGATGGTGTAGTGCGCCGGCTGCGCGGCGATGCGGGCGCGCCAGTCGGCGAGCTGCTGTGGCGTCAACCGCGCGCCGATGACCGGGTCGAAGCTGCCACCGGCCTGCACGCTGGCCGGATAGGTCGGCCGGATGATGCTGCGCCCGAGCAGGGGCAGCGCCTCGTTGCAGGCGGCCTGCTCGCCGCACCACCAGGAATGCACCGCCGGCAGCGCCAGCGTCTCGCCCAGCAGCGCCTGCGCCAGTCCGGGCAGGAAGCCCAGCACGCCGGGCGACTCCAGGAAGCCGGAACCGGGCACGTTGGCCAGCAGTACATTGCCGGCGCGCACCGCCTGCAGCAGGCCGGGCACGCCCAGCACGGAATCGGAGCGCAGCTCGAGCGGATCCAGCCAGTCGTCGTCGACGCGGCGCAGGATGCCGTGCACCGGCTCCAGGCCGCGCAGCGTCTTCAGGTAGACGTGGTTGTCGCGCGCGGTCAGGTCGCCGCCCTCGACCAGCGTCAGGCCCAGGTAGCGCGCCAGGTAGGCATGCTCGAAATAGGTGGCGGCGTAGGGGCCGGGCGTGAGCAGCACGATGCGCGCGTTGCGCCCCGCCGGGGACATCTCCTGCAGGCTTTCCAGCAGCGCGCGGTAGCTGGCGGCAAGGCGCTGCACGCGCAGGCCGCGGAAGGCGCGCGGGAACAGCCGCGAGACGATCACGCGGTTCTCGAGCAGGTAGCCGAGGCCGGACGGGCCCTGGGTGTGCTGGGCCAGCAGGCACCACTGGCCGTCGGGGCCGCGCGCCAGGTCGAAGGCCGCCACGTGCAGCCAGGTGTCGCCGGCGACGCGGGCGCCGCACATGGGCCGCAGGTAGCCCGGATGGCCGGTGACCAGCGCCGGCGGCAGCAGGCCGCGGCGCAGCACCTCCTGCGGGCCGTAGACGTCACGCAGGACGGCGTTGAGCAGGCGCATGCGCTGCAGCACGCCGCGCTCGATCACGCTCCAGTCCTGCGCGCCGAGGATCAGCGGCAGCAGGTCGAGCGACCACGGCGGCGTGGCCGCGCCCTGCTTCTGCGTGTCATGGAGCTGGTAGGCCAGCGCGTTCTCGCGCATGCGCCGCTGCAGCGCGTCGGCGCGGCGGTCGAGGTCGGCGAAGCCGACACTGCCCAGCCAGTTGAAGAACTCGCGCCAGGCAGGCGCGAGCGCGGCCGATTGCAGCACGGCGGCGGCGCCGCGCATCTCGTCGTAGCGGCCCGCCACCGCGGGCGCCGCCAGCGCGGCGCCCAGTTCGGCGGCGTCGGCACCGCTGTCGAACAGCGTCGGCGGTGTCTGTGGCGAAGGCGGCGTCTGTGCGGCGTCACCCATGGCCGGGGAGTCTTGGGAAATAGGAATCACGATATCGCTTCTGCCCGGGGCGGCCGGCAGGCGCGCGGATCTGCGCCCGGCCCGCGCCGCCCCTCGCGCATCCTATCATCGGGCGGCCGCACCGGCGCCGCGCCGGGTGCGCCCGCCCACGCCGCGGTGCCGGTGGTGGCCGCCATCAGGTCCGCCGCAGGTCCAGGGTGAAGGGGAACTCCCGGCTCGGCTGGGCGCGCGCCACGCGCATCCGGCCCGGCGTGTGCCCGAGCGCGGCGAAGCGCGCCAGCCGGCGGCTCTCCGCTTCATAGGCATTGACCGGGAAGGTGTCGTAGTTGCGCCCGCCCGGATGCGCGACGTAGTAGCGGCAGCCGGCCAGCGAGCGCTCCATCCAGGTATCGACGATGTCGAAGGTCAGCGGGGCATGCACGCCGATGGTCGGATGCAGCGCCGAGGCCGGCGACCATGCCTTGTAGCGCACCCCGGCCACGTATTCGCCGACCGTGCCGGTCGGCTGCAGCGGCAGCGGCGCGCCGTTCACCGTGACCACGTGGCGGTTGTCGTTGAGACCGGTGACGTGGACCTCCAGCCGCTCCAGCGAGGAATCGACATAGCGCACCGTGCCGCCGGCCGCCCCCTCCTCGCCCATCACGTGCCACGGCTCCAGCGCGCCGCGCAGGGTCAGTTGCATGCCGCGTGCCGACACCTCGCCATAGCGCGGGAAGCGGAACTCGAAATGCGGGCCGAACCAGGCCGGGTCGAAAGCGAAGCCGGCCTCGCCCATTTCCTCCAGCACGTCGTCGAAATCCATGCGCAGGAAGGTGGGCAGCATGAAGCGGTCATGCAGCTCCGTGCCCCAGCGCGTCAGCGGCGTGGTGTAGGGGGCGTGCCAGAAACGCGCCACCAGCGCGCGCAGCAGCAACTGCTGCACGATGCTCATGCGCGCATGCGGGGGCATCTCGAAGGCCCGCAGTTCCAGCAGCCCCAGGCGGCCGGTGGCGGAATCCGGCGAGTAGAGCTTGTCGATGCAGAACTCGCTGCGGTGGGTGTTGCCGGTGACGTCGATCAGGATGTTGCGCAGTACCCGGTCGACCAGCCACGGTGGCATGTCCTGGCCGTACAGCAGCTTGTTGCGGTGGATTTCGGCGAAGGCCACGTCGAGCTCGTAGACCTGGTCGTTGCGCGCCTCGTCCACCCGCGGCGCCTGGCTGGTCGGGCCGATGAAGAGCCCGGAGAACAGGTAGGACAGCGAGGGATGGTTGTGCCAGTAGCCGATCAGGCTGGCCAGCAGGTCGGGCCGGCGCAGGAAGGGGCTGTCGGCCGGCGTGGCGCCGCCCAGCACGAAGTGGTTGCCGCCGCCGGTGCCGACATGGCGGCCGTCGACCATGAACTTCTCGCTCGACAGGCGCGACAGCCAGGCGGCGTCGTAGAGGAACTCGGTGTGCTGCACCAGCTCGGCGAAGTCGTGCGCCGGATGGATGTTGACCTCGATCACGCCCGGGTCGGGGGTGACCTGCAGCATCTTCAGGCGCGCGTCGCGCGGCGGCGGGTAACCTTCCAGCACCAGCTTGACACCCTGCGCCGCGGCGGTCTGCTCGATCGCGCAGAGCAGGTCGAGGTAGTCGTCCAGCAGCGCCAGCGGCGGCATGAAGACATAGAGCACGCCTTGGCGCGCCTCCACGCACAAGGCTGTGCGGGTGATCCAGGCGGCCGACTCGAAGCGGTCGGGGAAGCGGTCGGCGGCCGCGTGCGACGGCGGCGCCGAGGCGCCCGCCCCGCCGCTGCCGTCGCGGCCGGGGGCCGCGCGCAGCCGCGGCGGCTGCAGCGCCAGCGGCGCCGGACCACCGGCCGCCGCCGCAAAGGCATAGGCGGGGAATGGATAGCCGGCCTGCGCGGCCACGCCGGCACCGGCATGGCGTGCACGCAGCGCGGCCGCGCTCGGCAGCGGCTCCGCCGGCGCAAAGGGATCGCGCTCGACCAGGTAGGGGTAGTCGGCCCGGCTGACCCACGGCAGCGAGTCGAGCGGCAGGCGGTAGCCCATCGGCGAGTCGCCCGGCATCAGGTACATGCGCTCGTCGCGGAAGAACCAGGGCCCGGTCTCCCAGCGGCTGCCGGCCAGCGCCGCGCCCCCCTCGCTGACCTTGATCGGCAGCACGTGCCCGACCACCGTGTCGAGCTTCTGCCCGAACACCTTGCGCAGCCGCGCGCGCTCCATTTCGTCGTCGAGGCGCGCGTCGAACGGGTCGACATTGACCGGCAGGCGGCGTTCCCGCCACAGGTAGTACCAGACATCCTCGTAGCCGGCCTGGATGTAATCGGTGGCCAGGCCGAGGCGCTGCGCCAGCGCGCGCAGGAAGCGCTCGCCGTCGGCGCTGGTGCAGGTGCCCGGCTCGCGCTCGTCGGCGAAGCGCGCGGGGTCGAGCCAGGCCGGCTCGCCGTCGGCACGCCAGAACACCGACAGCGCCCAGCGTGGCAGCTGTTCACCCGGATACCACTTGCCCTGGCCGAAATGCAGGAAGCCGCCGTCGCCGTACTCGGCGCGCAGCTTCTGCACCAGCGCGGTGGCATAGCCGCGCTTGGTGGGCCCGAGGGCGTCGGTGTTCCACTCGGCGCCTTCGCGGTCGTCGATCGAGACGAAGGTCGGCTCGCCGCCCTGGGTCAGGCGCACGTCGCCGCTCACCAGCGCCTCGTCGACCTGGCCACCGAGCTCCAGCACCTGCTGCCATTGTTCCTCGGTATAGGGCTTGGTGACGCGCGGCGACTCGTAGATGCGGGTGACGCGCATCTCGTGCTCGAACTCCACCTCGCATTCATCGATCAGCCCGTCCACCGGCGCCGCGCTGCTGGGATGCGGCGTACAGGCAAGCGGAATATGCCCCTCGCCCGCCAGCAGGCCCGAGGTGGGGTCGAGCCCGATCCAGCCGGCGCCCGGCAGGTAGACCTCGCACCAGGCATGCAGGTCGGTGAAGTCGACCTCGGTGCCGCTGGGACCGTCGAGCGACTTCACGTCCGGCGTGAGCTGGATCAGGTAGCCGGAGACGAAGCGGGCCGCCAGCCCGAGGTGGCGGCACAACTGCACCAGCAGCCAGCCGCTGTCCCGGCAGGAGCCGGAGGCGAGCTGCAGCGTCTGCTCCGGCGTCTGCACGCCCGGCTCCATCCGCACCAGGTAGCGGATGTCGTGCTGCAGCCGCTGGTTCAGCGCCACCAGGAAATCGATGGTGCGGGCGGGCTCGCGGTCGATGCTGTCGAGGTAGGCACGGAACGCTGGCGCCCCCCCCGTCGCGGAATCGCAGGCCAGGTACGGTGCCAGCTCCTGCCGCTGGGCCTCGTCGTAGCGGAACGGGAAGGTCTGCGCGCTCTCTTCGAGGAAGAAGTCGAAGGGGTTGTAGACGGACATCTCCGCCACCAGGTCGACGGTGATCTCCAGGCTGCGTGTCGGCTCCGGGAACACCAGCCGGGCCATGTAGTTGGCGAAGGGGTCCTGCTGCCAGTTGACGAAATGCTGCGCCGGCTCGACGCGCAGCGAGTACGACAGGATCGGCGTGCGGCAGTGCGGGGCGGGCCGCAGGCGCACGACCTGAGGCCCGAGGCGGACGGAGCGGTCGTAGCGGTAGCGGGTGACGTGGTGGAGCGCGACGTGAATGGGCATAGCGTGGCCGTGCGTTACGGAAGATCGGAAAGGCGGACGGTCAAACGTTCAAACTGGCAAACAGGTAAGCGGGTACGCAGGTAAAGGGTCGTTGGGGGCAAGCGGCCAGGCAAGGGGCCGGTCCCTCCGCCGTCCGCCGGAGCGGGCAGCGGAGCGCCGGCGGCTCAGACCAGTTCGGGCGCCGGGATCACACTGATCTCGACACCGACCGCCCGCGCGCCCGGCCCCATCACCGGCATGGCATCGCGGTAGTCGAGCCCGGCCGCGATGCGCACATAGCGCTCGTCGGGACAACGGTTCAGGAAGGGGTCGAAGCCGACCCAGCCCAGTCCTTCGACAAAGGCTTCCGCCCAGGCGTGGGCCGAGGGCGGCTGCGCCACCGCCGCCGCCGGCCGCTGCCGTGCGGGCGCCTCGCCGGCGGCATCCCGCGTGGCGGGCGGCGTGCCGCCCGTTTCCGCCTCGTCCTCATCCTCGACCGCGACCTCGCCGTCCTGCTCCGCCGGCTGCCGCCGGCCGGCCTCGGCGGCTGCTTCCAGCGCACCGGCGGGCAGCCGCAGGGATTCCGCCAGGCGGCGCGCCGGGCTGTCGGTCATCAGGTAGCCCGAGATGAAACGGGCCGGGATCTTGAGCGCGCGCGCCGCGGCGATGAACACGTGCGCGTAGTCGCGGCTCGAGCCTTCGCCGCTGGCCAGCGCCGCCTCGGCATCGGCCGGCGCCTCGGCGGCACGCTCCGGCGTGTAGGCAACGCGGCCGTGGATGGCCGTCATCAGCCAGTGCAGCACTTCGAGGCCCGGCGTTTCGCCCGGCACCTCGGCGGCCAGCGCGGCGACCGCGTCGCCGGCACGGGTCAGCTCGGTCTCGCGCTCGAACAGCCAGGGCGGGGCATAGGAATCGCCCTGCCCCAGCACGCCGGCGCAGTCGTGGGTCTCGACCACGCCGGCGGCGACGATCACGACCTCGGGCTTGTCGCCTTCGTGCCGCACCAGGTCGGTCTGGTTGCCCAGCCCGTCCGCATAGGTCAGCATCGGCTCGATGCCGTCGATGGTGACCTGCCACGCTCGCACCGTCTGGCCCGGGCCGCTCTGCGGCCGCAGGTGCAGGCGTTGCAGCGCGTAGGCTGCGTGGTCGTCGAGCTGGAAGCGCGAGATATGGCGGATGGCAAGGCGCATGATGGGATCTCAGTCGAAGTTGTACGCGTTGGCGATCTCGATGCCGAGGCTGTTGTTGCGGTGGATGAAGTCCGTCAGGAATTCATGCAGGCCGCTCTTGAAGATCCGTTCGACGGTGCTGTCGGCCAGCGTGCGCTGGATCCTGGCAGCCGTTTCATGACAAGCGTGCGTGAGGCCGTAGTCGTCGGCCAGGTGCTGCAGGCTGGTGACCACGCGGCCGCAGGCGAAGCGCAGGGAACGCGGCATGCGGCCGTTGAGGATGAGATAGTCGGCGATGTGGATGGGCTTGTACTGCACGTCATAGACCCAGCGGTAGGAACGGTGCGCGGCGACGGAGCGCAGGATGGCCTCCCACTGATAATTGTCGAGGATGGTGCCGACATGCGACACCGACGGCAGCAGCAGGTGGTACTTGACGTCGAGGATGCGCGCGGTGTTGTCGGCGCGCTCGATGAAGGCGCCGATCTGCGCGAAGTCGAAGATCTCGTTGCGCAGCATGGTGCTGTAGAAGCTGCCCACGATCAGCGCGGTCTCGCGCTTGATGCGGTCCAGCAGCGCCGGCAGCTCGCTCTGCACCAGCGGCTGGGCCAGCCCGCGCCTGAGCTCCAGCCAGGCGCAATTGATGCTCTCCCAGGTCTCCCGCGTCAGCGCCGTGCGCACCATGCGCGCGTTGGCGCGTGCGTGCTCGATGCAGGACAGCACGCTGGAACCGTTGTCGCGGTCGCGCAGCAGGAAGTCGATCGCGCTCTCCACCGAGAACTGCTCGTACTTCTGCCGGTATCCTTCGTCGGCGCCGGAGCTGACCAGCACCGACGACCATTCCGCCGGTGCGTCGTCGGCGCGCGTAAGGGCCATGCGCAGGCCCACGTCGACGATGCGCGCTGTGTTCTCCGCGCGCTCGATGTAGCGGTACATCCAATAGAGTCCGCTTGCCGTCCGTCCAAGAAGCATATCTCTTCCATTCCGATCGTTATCGTTGGCGGGGCGCCGCGCGGGCGCCCGCACTCCTTGCGTGCGATGTGCGGTGCGATGTACGCCTGCGCTCAGTCGGCCAGGACCCAGGTGTCCTTGGTTCCTCCTCCCTGGCTGGAATTGACCACCAGCGAGCCCTCCTTGAGCGCGACGCGCGTGAGGCCGCCGGGGGTGATGCGGATGCGGTCCGAGACCAGCACGAAGGGGCGCAGGTCGACGTGGCGCGGTGCCAGCCCCCGCTCGGTCAGGATGGGCGTGGTCGACAGCGCCAGCGTGGGCTGGGCGATGTAGTTCGACGGGCGCGCGCGCAGCTTGGCGGCGAAGGCCTCGCGCTCCGCGCGCGAGGCAGCCGGGCCGACCAGCATGCCGTAGCCGCCGGAGCCGTGCACTTCCTTGACCACCAGCTCTTCCAGGTGCTCCAGCACGTATTGCAGGCTGTCGGCCTCGGCGCAGCGCCAGGTCGGCACGTTTTCCAGCAGCGCGGCGCGTCCGGTATAGAACTCGACGATGTCCGGCATGTAGGAGTAGATCGCCTTGTCGTCGGCGATGCCGGTGCCCGGCGCGTTGGCGATGGTGATATTGCCGGCGCGGTACACGTCCATGATGCCGGGCACGCCGAGCACGGAGTCGGCGCGGAAGGTCAGCGGATCGAGGAAGGCATCGTCGAGGCGCCGGTAGAGCACGTCGATCGGCTGGAAGCCTTCGGTGGTGCGCATGGCGACGCGGCCGTCGATCACCTGCAGGTCGCGCCCCTCGACCAGGTGCACGCCCATCTGGTCGGCCAGGAAGGCATGCTCGTAGTAGGCGGAGTTATGGATGCCCGGCGTCAGCACCGCCACCGTCGGGTTGTCGGCATTGCCGCCCGGCGGGCAGACCGCGGCCAGCGACTGGCGCAGCATCTGCGGGTAGTTCTCCACCGAGCGCACCTTGACCTGCTGGAACAGCTCCGGGAAGAGCTGCATCATGGTCTCGCGGTTCTCCAGCATATAGGACACGCCAGAGGGCGTGCGCGCATTGTCTTCCAGCACGTAGAACTGGTTCTCGGCGGTGCGCACGATGTCGACGCCGATGATGTGCGTATAGACATTGCCAGGCGGCCGGAAGTCGATCATCTCCGGCAGGAAGGCACCGTTCTGCGCGATCAGGTGCTTCGGCACGATGCCGGCGCGCACGATCTCCTGCCGGTGGTAGATGTCGTCGAGGAAGGCATTGAGCGCCATCACGCGCTGCTCGATGCCCTGCGACAGCCGGGTCCACTCCTGCCCCGACAGGATGCGGGGCACGATATCGAACGGAATCAGCCGTTCGGCGGCTTCTTCATCGCCATAGACAGCGAAGGTGATACCCGTGCGGCGGAATACGTTCTCCGCCTCCAGGGCCTTGCTGGCGAGGCTCGCGGGATCCTGTACGTCGAGCCATCGCTTCAGGCGCTCGTAAGGCGCCCGCACCAAGTCGCCGGATTGCAGCATCTCATCGAATGGCTTCATTGCGTCTCTCCTTCTTATTGGACGCGGCATCGTCTGTGCCGGGCCGGCGTAAAGAGGCTTGAGCAAGGAGCATGCCTTGTCCGCCGCCCGCCGGCGCCACCGACCGGCACCACGATGCTTCGCTGCGCACCAGATCCGTGCATCCGGGACGCTCCGCCGCGGGCGCCTGGCGGCGGGCAAGCGCAGTGCCGGCGGGCATGGCTTCCGGGCGGTGGCGCGGGCGCCGCGGATGCACGCCTCGATGGGCGAGCTTAACGCGGAACCGTGACCATGCGATGGCAGCCCGTAATGCAGCCCGCATGCATCCCGCTATGCAGCCCGCTATCCCTCGGGTGGTGCAACAGGCACACATGGCGGGGCGCCGGCCTCGGCGGTGGCAGGCTGCGGCATGCAGCGGTTGCGTCCCAGTGCCTTGGCGCGGTAGAGCTGGGCGTCGGCCTCCGCGGCCAACGCCTCCATATAGGTATCGTCGCCGGGGCGCGGTGTGCCGGCGGCGCCACCGATGCTGACGGTCAGCATGCCGGCAGGGCTGCGCGCGTGCGGAAGGGCCAGCGCCTGGATGGCGCGGCGGATGTTCTCCGCCACCACGCCTGCGCTGGCGAGGTCGGTGTCGGGCAGCACCACGCAGAACTCCTCGCCGCCGTAGCGGGCGGCCAGGTCGCCCGGCCGGCGCACATTGGCGCGCACGCACTCGGCGACCGCGCGCAGGGCGCTGTCCCCGCGCAGGTGGCCGTAGTGGTCGTTGTAGGCCTTGAAATGGTCGACATCGACCATCAGCACGGCGATCGAGTGCTGCCCGCGCGCGGCGCGCCGCGTCTCCTGGGCCAGCCGCTCGTCGAGGGCGCGCCGGTTCGCCAGGCCGGTCAGCCCGTCCGTGGCCGCGAGCTCGGCATGCCGGCGCTGCTCCGCCAGCCGTCCTTCGAGCTGCCGGGCGAACAGGCAGGCCGTCGCCAGCGTGGCGAGGTTGAACAGGACGCCGAGTACGCCGATCGCCCAGGCCCTGGCCTTCCAGCTGGCATAGATGTCCCCGGTGGCCGCCCCGACGGCGACGAACAGCGGGTAGGCGCCGATGCGGCGGTAGACGTAGAGGCGCTCGACGCCGTCGCGCACGGAGCGTCCGAGGTAGATCCCTTGCGGGTTCCTGGCCAGCATGTCCGCCTGCACGCTGCGCGTCGCGGCGGGACTGTCCAGCGGGATCGCCGGACGGCGCGCGACCACGCTGCCGTCGGCATACAGCAGCGCCACCGTGCCATGGGTGCCCAGGGACATGCGCGCGAACAGCCGGTCGAAATAGCTCAGGCGCAGGCCGCCGACCACCACGCCGGCGAACTGCCCGCCGGCATCCTTCAGACCCAGGCTGAGCGCGATGGCGGGGCCGAATCCGGTGCGCACCTGGAACGGCTTGCTGACGTAAAGGCCCTTGGCCTGCCCGCGCGCATGGACCAGGAAATAGTCGCGGTCGCCGAAATGGAGCGGGCGCGGCGGCTCCGCCCTGGAGTCCAGGATGGCCTGGCCCTGCCGGTCCGATACCAGGATGGACCCGAGATCCTCGGCGCGGATCATGCCGCCGAACAGCGCCATGCGGCGCACGTGGTCGGACAGCGTCGCCACCTCGGGATCCGCCAGCCGCTGTGCCACGGTCTCCAGCGCCGCGCTATAAAGGTCGAGATTGCGCGTGACGTCGTACTCGATGACTTCCGTCATGTTCGACGCCGCCTCCCGGGCCCGCTCGAAGGCATCCACACGCATTTCGTAGAGGGAGATGGCCGCCCCGGCCGTGACGGCGAGCGAGAAGGACAGGGCGACGCCGATCAGCCGCTTGGGCTTGTTGACAATCGGTTTCAGCATGCAGCTCGGGGGGGTTGGCACGACACGCGTCCGGCGAGGGCCGCGTCTGCCGGAGAGCTTACCACCGCACTCCGCGGCCCGGCCCCGCCGCCGGCGCCTCCCCCACCGAAGCAGGATGCCGCGAGTTCGGGGCGCAGGCCGGCGCACGGCATCGCGGACCTACGCACCAGGATCAATCTGCCCCGGCTCTCCGGCCGCGCCCCGGTGCGTCGGCGCGCGCAGCACGGTGCGCGCCGGGCGGTGTCAGCGCCATGCCGCGGGACGTGCGCGCACCGTCCGCACGCCACGCCGGCTTGCCGCTTCGACACGCCCCGCCGGGCGCAGCGGCAGGCGGCTCAAGGCCCTCCGGGGCGCTGGGACCAGTGCGAGGCGGCGTGCCCGGCATCGCACAGCCTCCTCCGCATCCTCTGCGTACCGCTGGCGGCACACGCCGCCGATCTCAATTTCGCCAGCTGGGGCGGTGCCTACAAGAATGCGATCCGCGCGGCATGGCTCAAGCCCTTCGCACAGGAAAGCGGCATCCATGTCAATGAGGACACCGCGATCCGCAGGTGGCCAAGATCCGCGCCATGATCGACACCAGGTCGGTGTCATGGGACGTGGTGACCGAGAACAGCGCGCGCCTGGCGCGCGGCATCAAGCAATGCCGGCGCTGCCCGCCGCCAGGGTTTCAGTGCGCGTACACCGCCTCCCAGTCGCGGAAGCCCTTGACCTCGATCGGGTTGCCGAAGGGATCGGTGAAGAACATGGTCCACTGTTCGCCCGGCTCGCCTTCGAAACGCACCTGCGGCGCGAGCACGAAGTCGGTGCCGGCCGCCTGCAGGCGCGCCGCCAGTGCCTGCCAGTCAGGCAGCAGCAGGATGATGCCGAAGTGCGGCATCGGCACCAGCGCGTCGCCGACGTGGCCGGTGCGCGCGGTCTGGAAAGGCTGGCCCAGGTGCAGCGAGATCTGGTGGCCGAAGAAGTCGAAGTCGACCCAGGTCTCGGTGCTGCGGCCTTCGCGGCAGCCCAGCACGTCACCGTAGAAGCGGCGTGCCTCGGTGAGATCGGTGACGTTGAAGGCGAGATGGAAGACGGATTGCATGCTGGAGGATCCTCGTTCTGGTTGTCGGATAGGTGATCGGATGGCTTGTCGACCGGTGGCCGGAACAATGGTCGGATGCGCTGCGGCCCGGGCGCGCCGCGTTTGGCATGGGATTATGGACGATGCGCGGCCCCGCCAGCATCGCCGAGCTGCGGCGCAAGACCCGCATGTTCTCGCTCAAGCGGCTGGAGCGCCGGCTGGAGCCGGTCTGCCGCGAACACCTCGCCATGATCGATGCGCTCGCGCGCGGCGACACCGCCGATGCCGCGGCGCGCACGGCCGGGCACGTCGACAATATCCGCGCTTCCAGCTTCCATCCTGGCCAAGCTGTCGCGCTGGTAGCCAGTCATCGGACGCCGGCGGCCGTCGCTGCGCCGGCCCCATTCGTTGCATACCCCTCCAACAGGGGGTAAAACAAGCAATTTCGCGCCCGGCTCTTACCATCGTTTGCCATTCCTTACCGTTCCGGCGCCGAGGTGGTGCAACGGAAGTGGCACATGCCGCTAGAATGCCGTGCATGGCCGAGACCGGGCGGCACCGCGCACGTACCGGATCGACCTCTCGCCCGGCAGCCGCAAGCCGGGCGAGCAGAACAGACGCGCCAACGCGCGCACAAATACGGGTCAACGGAAATTCGGGAATACGGGGACGGGAGCCATCGTGTTGCTTTGCACCGGCCAGGCTCTGGCGCTCGGGAATCCAGCGGTCGCGCTGATCTTCTCCTCATGCTGTCTGGTGGCGTGGGCCTGCCAGCGCACGCACCGCTATCTGCTGTCGGTGTGCGCTGCCTTCTTCCTCTACGGACTGGCCGCCACCTCCCAGGTATTCTGGCCGCCGCGCGACTTCGCCTGGAACACCATGCCCGCGGGCCTGCTCTATGCCTGCAGCACGGTACTGCTGCAACGGGGCATGCTGTTGCGCGCCGGGGCACGCTTCGATGCGGTGCCGGTGCTGGCGGTGGCGCTGCTGCAGCTTGCCGCCCTGGCCTATTTCCACTTCATCGATCCCCACGTGGTGGCGCGCACCTACATCCACAACGGTGCCGCAGCCCTGGTCCTGCTGAGCGGCGCGGCCCGGCTCGGCAAGCTGCGCCATGGCCGTCAGGTCGACCGCGTGCTGTACTGGATCTTCCTCCTGTTCGCCTTCAGCTTCGTGCCGCGCCTGGTGCTGAACCTGTTGTCACCGATCGGGAAGGATCCCTGCGCCTTCAGCCAGGCGCCGTACTGGCTCTTCTTCCTGTTGGGCCAGGCTCTGCTCAATGTGGCGCTGTCATTGGCCATCTTCGCGGCAGCGGTGTCCGACGTCTTCGATGCACTGCGCAGCGAGCGCGACACCGACGCCTTGACCCAACTGCGCAACCGCCGCGGCTTCGAGAACCTGGCGCGGCAGGCCATCCCGCCGCGCGGCGGCCGGCCGCTGAGCCTGGTGCTGGCCGACATCGATCACTTCAAGCGCATCAACGATGCCTACGGCCACACCGCCGGCGATGCCGTGCTGGCGGGCTTCGGCGCGGTCATCGCCCAATGCGTGCGCCAGCGCGACGTCGCCGCCCGCATCGGCGGAGAGGAGTTCGCCGTGCTGCTGGCGGACACCGACGCCGCGGGCGCCGGCAGCCTGGCCGAGCGGCTGCGCCGCGCGTTCGAAACCATGCCGTGGCCCATGCTGCCGGCGTCGGAGCGCGTGACGGCCAGCTTCGGCGTGGCCGCGCTCGAGGACGGCGAAGGACTGGATGCGCTGCTCAAGCGCACCGACGCCCTGCTCTACGCGGCCAAGCGCGGCGGCCGCAACGCTGTCGCCTCGACGCTCGATGCGGCGCCGGGCACCTTGGCTCACTCGAGCGGATAGACGCCCCGGTATTCGGGCATCGTCACGGGCCAGCCTAGTTCGTGTTCGATGCGCTGGCGCAGCGCATCGGCGCCATCCGGCTCGCCATGGACGATGAAGGTGCGCCGCGGTGCCCTGGCGAAGCCGCGCAGCCAGGCCAGGATCTCGTCGGCATCGGCATGCGCGGACAGGCTGGTCAACTGCTCGACATTGGCGTTGATGGGCACTTCCTTGCCGTGGATGCGCAGCAAGCGGGCGCCGCCGGCCAGCGCCGCCCCGCGCGTGCCGCCGGCCTGGAAGCCCGACAGCAGGATGCAGTTGCGCGGGTCCGGCCCGAAAGCCTCCAGGTGATGCAGGATGCGTCCGCCGGTCGCCATGCCGCTGCCGGCCAGGATGATCTTGGCGGCGCGATTCTCGTTCAGGCGGATCGACTCTTCCACGCTGCGCACATAGATGGGCAGCGAGCAGGCCGCATTGCATTCGGCCCGGCCGATGCGCAGTTCGTCCTGATGCAGCCAGAACACCTGGGTGGCGTCGCGCGCCATCGGGCTGTTCAGGTAGACCGGCACATCGGGCAGGCGGCCCTGCACTTGCAGGCGGTGGAGGCAGTACAGCAGGCTCTGCGCGCGCCCGACCGCGAAGGTCGGGATCAGCAGCGTGCCGCCCTGGGCGGCGGTGCGCTCGACGATGCGCGAGATGGTGTCGAGCGGGTCCTCGGTACTGTGCTGGCGGTTGCCGTAGGTGGATTCGACCAGCAGGCAGTCGCCTTCGCCCACGGTCTCCGGCGCCTGCATCACCACGTCGTGCTGGCGGCCGAGGTCGCCGGAGAACACCAGGCGCCGGCCGTCGACGTGGAGCACGACGATGGCGGCGCCGATGATGTGGCCGGCATGGCGGAATTCCACCTCGATCCCCCGTGCGACGGGAAAGCGCGCGCCGAATCCGGTCGGCTGCAGATGCCGCAGCGCGCGCGCGGCGTCGGCCACACCATACAGTGCCAGCGCCGGCTTCGTGCCGGTTGGCGTCGTGCGCGTCTTCCTCGGCCAGCCGCGCACTGTCTGCCAGCAGGATCTCGCACAGCCGTGCCGTGCCTTCGGTGCAGTAGACACGTCCGCGGAAACCCCGGCGCACCAGCAATGGCAGGTAGCCGCTGTGGTCCAGGTGGGCATGGGTCAGCACCACCGCGTCCAGGCTCGCAGGGTCGAGCGGCAGCGGGTCCCAGTTGCGCAGGCGCAGCGCCTTGTAGCCCTGGAACAGGCCGCAGTCGATCATGACGCGGCGAACACCCGCTTCCAGCACATACTTCGAGCCGGTCACGGTATCGGTGGCACCGAGGAAGCGGAGTTGCATCGCCATCCGTGCGAAGGGAGGCCGCGGCGGTCAGGCCGGCGCCAGGCTCAGGCCTCGTGCGGCGACAGCCAGGCGCGCCGTGCGCCGCCGTCCGCCTGCGCGGCGGCCGCGATCTGGCCGACGAAGCCATCCAGCATCTCGCGCGCCTCGCCCGTCTGCACCTGGCGTTGCAGCAGGGCCAGCACCGGCTGCGGCACCTTGCCGCTCAGCCGCGCCACTTCCTCGATGGCGTTGAAAGCGCCGCGCGAGGCCATCAGGCAGACCACCGCGAGCCGTCCCTGCACGCGCCCCTGGTCGGCGAGGAAACTGCGCATCGGCGCGGCCAGCCGGCCGATCCAGATCGGCGTGAGCAGCACCACCTGGTCATAAGCCGCGAGCGGCCGGCCGTCGTAGGCGTAGGCGACATGGCGTTGCAGCAGGTTATCGACCACGCAGCGCACGTCTCCCGCCAGGCCGGCGCGGCTGCGCACGTCACGCACCTCATGGACCTCGGCGCCGAGTTGGGCCGCCAGCTGCTCGGCCACCTGGCGCGTGGTACCGGTGCGCGAGTAGAAGACGATGACGGTGTTTTCCATGTCTGTCCTGCCTTGCCGAAGCGTTGGATAAGTGGCCGCAACGCGGGTGGCTGCAACGCGGCGCGCGGCCCGGGACGGGCGGAACCTTACCTGCGCGGCGCGCACCTTGCCGATAGTCTAGGCATTGCGCCCGGCACGAGCTTGATACACATCAAGCCGGCCGACGCCCCCGCACCTCGCCGCACCTTGCCGCACCCTGCCGCGTAGCTTGTGGCATTCCCCTCTTTCTTCGGGCTGGCGGCGCCTTCTGCCGCGATCCGCGCCTTGCCACGCCGTGCGGTGCCGCTCCTTGGCAATGAAATTGATACGTATCAATCCGCCGCCGGCCACACTGCCTAGAATGAGTCATTCCTTACCACGCGGCCCGCGCCCTCCGGGGCATGCGGCCATGCGCCACGGCGGCATCGCCGCCGCGCAATGCCCCATCCACGTCGCCAAGCCAACCAGGAGGCCTCCATGGCAAATCCCAACGACATTCCCTTGGAAGTATTCCGCACCGGCATGCAGGCTGCGCTACGCGGCACCCTGCTGATGCTGGAGCGCCAGCAGCGCCTGCTGGCGTTCCAGCTCAAGGCGGTCGACCAGGCCATCGCCGGCTCGAAGGAAATCGTCAACGAGGTATCGCACGCCGGCACCGTCGCCGACCTGGCGGCGCTGCCGGCGGCGCTGATGCGCCAGCAGACCGAGCAGTACACGCGCCTCTGCGAGGAGTACACGGCGCTGGCCAGCCACAACCAGGCCGAACTGGCCGAGCATCTGCGCGAAGCCGGCGATAGCTGGCAGAAACTGCAGGGCAATGCCACCGCCGGCCCGCAGTTCGCGATGCCGATGCCCGCGCCGGTGCAGGAGTGGTTCGACCGCTTCGGCCAGTTCAATTCGGTGCTGACCAATGCCTTCCTGCAGCCGAACGCGGCGCATGCCAACGGCGCGGCCGGCCACGAAGCGGCGGCGCGCGCAAGGAGCCGCCGTGGCGAATGAGCGGAATGCGCGCATCGCCCTGGTGACGGGAGGCATGGGCGGCCTCGGCGAGGCCATCGCCGCCCGCCTGCATGCCGCCGGCCACCGCGTCATCGTGACCCACTCGCCCGGCAACGATCACGTGCAGGCGTGGCTGGACGGCCAGCGCGCGGAGGGCCGCGACTTCGCCGCCTTCGGTGTCGACGTGGCCGACTATGACGACTGCCAGCGCTGCGCCAGCGAGATCCTGGCGCGCTTCGGCACGGTCGACATCCTCGTCAACAATGCCGGCATCACGCGCGACCGGACCTTCAAGCGCATGGAGAAGGCGGAGTGGGACGACGTGCTGCGCACCGACCTGGATTCGGTCTTCCATATGACCAAGCCCTTCACCGACGGCATGAGCACACGCGGCTGGGGACGGATCATCAATATCTCTTCGGTCAACGGTTCCAAGGGTGCCTTCGGCCAGGCCAACTACGCCGCGGCCAAGGCGGGCATGCATGGCTTCACGAAATCCCTGGCGCTGGAACTGGCCGGCAAGGGGGTGACCGTCAACACGGTGTCACCGGGCTACCTGGCGACCAAGATGGTGACCGATGTGCCGGCCGAGATCCTGCAGGCCAAGATCCTGCCGCAGATCCCGGTCGGGCGCCTGGGGCGCCCGGACGAAGTGGCGGCGTTGATCGCCTACCTGTGCTCCGATGACGCCGGTTACGTGACCGGCGCCAATATCGCCATCAACGGCGGCCAGCATATGCAATGATCGCACGCGCCGGCACCTCGCCGGCGCAAGCGCTTGTCCGCCCGGGCGGGCCCCGCCGGTCTTGACGGGCATCAATGTGCCAGCCGCCCGATCACCTAACCTTGGGGCACGGGGATGCCCCGCCCCCAACAACCTGCCCGTTTCCTGGAGACTTGCCATGTACCAGCGCATCCTGCTTGCCGTCGACGGCAGCCGTTCCTCGGATCTGGCCCTGAGCCAGGCCATCACGGTCGCCAAGGCCACCGGCGCCGAGGTCGAGGCGATCTTCATCGCCGACAACAGCGATCTGTTCTTCGACGTCGGCTACTTCGACCCGTCCAAGATCATGGACAGCATCATGGCAGCCGGCAACGAAGCGCTGTCGGCTGCCGCGGCGCGCCTTGCCGCCGAGGGCGTGCGCCACAGCACCAGGCTGATCGACAAGCCGGTGGGTCCCGGCATGATTTCCGACACCATCATCCAGGAGGCTGTGCGCTGGGATGCCGACCTGCTGGTGCTCGGCACCCACGGCCGACGCGGCGTGAAGCGCCTGGTGATGGGCAGCGTGGCCGAAGGCGTACTGCACAAGAGCGGCAAGCCCGTGCTGCTGATCCGCAGCGAAGCCCCCGACTGAGCGCAGCGCGCCGGCGGCGGACAGTCCCGCGAGCCGGGGCCGGCCGCCGATCGGCCGTCAGTTCGGGAAATCGCCCGGCTCGAGCCAGCGCGCGATATAGCGGCCCATGGCCTCGAGCAGCACGTCCGAGGTCAGCCCCGACGCGCCCGCCAGCGCCGGACAGATCACCCAGGTGGTGCCGTCGGCCTCGAACAGGCGCAGGGTCTTGGCCAGGTCGGCGGGCTGCAGCACGTAGTCGCGTGCGCTGGCGCGCTCGAGGCCGAAGGCGCGCACATAATCCTCACGGTGCCGCTCGCCCAGGCAGACCACGAGCTTGGGCCGCCAGCGTCGCCGGATCTCGCTGATGAAGCGGAAACGCCCGCCGTTGCGGCAGCGCTCCAGGTAGCGCTGCTTGGGCACGAGTTCGGGCTGTCCGCGGAAGGCCTTCGACCAGGGCTGGTCGCCGACCAGATGAGCCGGCAACGGGAACAGGCTCAGCTTGAATTCGGCGCCACCCGGTGCGTAGAGATGATTGGCGTAGTAGTCCTGCCAACTGCTGATTTCTCGGGACGGGCCCAGGACCTGGGTGCGCGCGGCGCACATGATGCGCGCCACCTTCTGGTGCGACTGCCAGCGTTCCATGGCTTCGCGGTTAGTCGCGCGGAATGCGGCATCCCATGCGCCGGGATGCCGCCGTGGAATCAGCGGTGCCAGCAGCGATTCGGTCCAGGGATGCGGTGTGCTATCGCAAAACCAGATCGCCGCAGCGGGATTACCCCCTTCCATACCCACATAAGAAGCAAAATAAACATCCAATTGCTCACCAGAGAATATTATCTTCTGTTCTATTTCCATACCTTTTACCGCTTGGTGGAACTTGAGATGCCCTCGCATCGGAACCCAAGGCCCCGGCTGCGCCGCGGGCGGTGAGATACCCGCAAATGCATCGGCACAACAATGATGGGTAGAACGGCAACAAGAACAAGCAGCATTCGCTGGCAATCCCAAACTCCGCGATATCCGCAGTGCGCCCTGGCGGGGGCGGCGGCAGGCCGCGCCGGAAATCCCTTCGCCGATGGCGGGGAAAGCCTGGAACCAGTCGATCCGCATCGGTGAATCCCAGGGAGGACGGCGCCGGACCGCTGCCGGCGCGGGACCAGGATCCGAATCGACTGATCGCGTAACGGATCGCGTATGCGCGAAACACTTGCTAGGCGGTCGAAGATTCTGCGTGAGAATAGATTTCATCGCTCCCCTCTTTTGGGGGATCGATGCCCGCACCTTTTCCCTTCTCAAGCGGGGTAGGTCAGCGAGAGAATGCGCACGAGACAAGACGGCGTCGATCCGTGCCAATGCCGCCCGCAGCGCGTAGCGGCAGTCTTCCGCGCGGTCTTCGCGCACCAGGTGAGAAAGGTGCGATCACCGCGAAAAAAGAGGGTGTAGGCGCGGGGAGTGCCTACACCCTACCGGGAAGTAGCAAGGGGTCAACGCTTGCTGGTGTGGATTATTGAGTGCCGGGGAATCCGGCGTTACCCTGCTTCGGTAGGTGCCACGCTTTGGTGGGGAAAAGTTCTCGCGCGCGCACCCGTCGCGCCCGCGCTGCGGCGGGCCCGCCAGCCCGAGGGAGCGCGGGCCGCCGTCCCGGCACGCGGCACGGCAACGGCCCTGCCCCTGCGCCTGTCACACGCCGGTCATGATGCGGGAGGCCAGACGGCGCGCCTGCCCATCCGCAGGGGCGACGCCGATGATGGCGGTGGGACGCCGGTGCCCCGCATCATAAGTTCGTGGACCCCGGACGTCAGCCCCCGGCGATCTCGGCCAGCTCGCGCCCCAGCGCGCCGCCCGCGGGATCGGCGCACAGCGCCAGCATCTGCTCGTCGGTGTAGCCCCAGTCGCGCGCATTCTCGAAGGCCAGCACGCTGTCGTTGCCGTCGATCAGCTCGATGCGCTCCGCCGGCAGCGGTGCCGCGTCGGCGATCGAGTGGAAGACGATGGCGCCCGGCTGCAGCGGTGCCGCAGGGTTCTGCTCACACACGACGGCCAGCCGGTTCGACGCCAGGCGCAGCACGGTGCCGACCGGATAGATGCCGACCGAGCGTGCAAAGGCCTGGAAGGCGGTACGGTCGAACAAGGTATCGACCCGCACCGCGATGTACTCCATCGCGCGGGCCGGAGACCAGGCCTGGTGGCCGGGATGGTTGGAGGTCAGCGAATCGTAGGTGTCGCAGACCGCGGCAATCTTGGCGTGCAGGCTGATCTCATGGGCGGCGAGGCCAAAAGGATAACCCCGGCCGTCGACCCGCTCGTGGTGATGGATGCAGACGTCGAGCGGGATGTGGGTGTAGAGCCGCGCCTCGTTGAGGATGCGGTAGCCTGCGGATGGATGGCGGCGCATGGTCTCCTCCTCGGCCGCCGTCATCGCCGCGGTCTTGTTCAGGATGGTGTCCGGCACGGCGACCTTGCCGATGTCGTGCACCAGTCCGCCCAGGCCGAGCTGGCGCACTTCGGCATCCGGCAGGCCCAGCGCGCGGCCGGTGGCGATCATCAGGGCGCAGACGGCGAAGGAGTGCAGATAGGTGTAGTCATGCCTGGTCTTGAGCCGGGCGAGCGCGATCAGCGCCTGCGCGTGGCGCGACAGCGAACTGGAGGCCGAATCGACCAGCAGCAGCGCGCCGCTCACTTCCATCACCTTGCCCATGCGCGCCGCGGCGAACATGGAGCCGACCACGGACTTGCCGTTGGCGACGATCTCGCGTGCCCGCGCCAGTTCGGCTTCCAGTGGCACCGCCCTGCTCTCGCCGCCCGTCACCGGCGTCGGCGATGGCGGTGGCGGTGCTTCGGCGGCCGCCACGTTGCGCCCCTTGAGGATATCGATCCAGACGTCCTGCACGCCCGCGCCGACGATCTGCTGGATCTGATCTTCCTCGGTGATCAGGAAGCGCGAGCGCCAGAATGGATGGTTGATCCACGGGCCGCCGAGCCTGGCGACGAACATCCCGACCCCCAACTGCTCCGCCCTGATCCGTTTCAGCATGCATGCTCCCCTAGGCTATCTGCTGGCAAACCGGCATTTCATGTGGTTTTCGCCGGTCTCGATTAACGGCAGGATGCATGCGGTCTTTAGCCTCGCAAGCGCGGCGGCGCGGTGGGGCGCGGCACTTCAAGCGGTAACGTGCCGCAGCGGCTCCAGCCGCGTCCGGCGGGCTCCGGCAGGATGCCCTGGCGCCGATGCCTGTCGGCGCCTTCGCCGAGCGCCAGCGCGCCGATCGCACGCACTACGGCGCCTTCATCCGCCAGGCCGGCATCACGGTGGATGGAAGCGGCCTGAGAGGGCCCGCGCCGCCACCCCCGCTGCGGCGCCGACGGCACTCCGGTGCCGGAACGCCGCGCCGGCGCCTTGTCAAGGCGCTCTGCACAATGTCCGTTCGCCGGCCTCGGGCATTGGACCGGCAGGCGGCGGCGGCGCTACAATCGGCCGCCCTGAGATTGGATAGCCCGCTGACCCACCATGTCCGGAACCTATACGCTCGTCGGTATCGCCCGCGCCAAGGCCAACCGCCGGGAAGTGCTGGTCGACAAGCTGACCTCGATGCGCCAGCGCGGGGCCAGCGAACCCGGTTGCCTGCGCTACCACGTCGGCCAGGACGCGGAAGACCACGAAGTCTTCGTGCTCTACATGGTGTGGGATTCGAAGCGGGCGCTCGAATCCCACCTGAACAGCGAGTATGTGCGTGACTTCCACGCCATGCGCGACGACTACCTGGATGGCGACATCCATTTCCGCTGGCTGCAGGCCGCCTGAGGCAGGCCCGCCCGCCGCGCGCCCCCTTTCCTCCGCACGTCGTCTCTCCCAGGCACCCGCCCGCGCCACCTCGCCCTTGTCAAGGCCCGGTCCGCCGCCTATCACACACTGAGGACGGCGCGCATCGGGCGTGCCCGGGAGTGCATCATGGGCGTCAGGGACGGCTTCGTCGGCACCATCGGCAATACACCGCTGATCCGCTTGGCAAGCCTCAGCGCCGAGACCGGCTGCGATATCCTCGGCAAGGCGGAATTCCTCAATCCGGGCGGCTCGGTCAAGGACCGCGCCGCGCTCTACATCCTGCGCGACGCCGAGCACCGCGGCACGCTGCGCCCCGGCGGCACCGTGGTGGAAGGCACGGCCGGCAATACCGGCATCGGCCTGGCCCACCTCTGCGCGGCGCGCGGCTACCGCTGCATCGTGGTGATTCCCGACACCCAGTCGCCGGAGAAGATGGCGCGGCTGCGCCTGCTCGGCGCCGAGGTGCGGGCCGTGCCGGCCAAGCCCTATGCCGACCCCGACAACTACCAGAAGATCGCCGGGCGGCTCGCAGCGCAGATCGAGAACGCCATCTGGGCCAACCAGTTTGACAACCTGGCCAACCGCCAGGCCCACTACGAGACCACCGGTCCCGAGATCTGGCAAGCCACCGCCGGCCACCTGCACGCCTTTGTCTGCGCCACCGGCACCGGCGGCACCCTGGCCGGCGTGTCGCGCTGCCTGAAGGAGCGCAGCCCGCATGTGCGCATCGTGCTGGCCGACCCCCATGGCAGCGGGCTCTACCACTACGTCAAGCACCACGAAATCAAGGTCGAAGGCAGCTCGATCACCGAGGGCATCGGCTCGAGCCGCGTCACCGCCAACCTGGAGGGCACGCCGATCGACGACGCCATCCGCGTCGACGACCGCGCCTGCGTGGACATGGTCTATCGGCTGCTGCGCGAGGAAGGCCTGTTCGTCGGCGGCTCGTCTGGCATCAATGTGGCGGCGGCGGTGGCGCTGGCGCGCCAGATGGGGCCCGGCCACACCATCGTGACCCTGCTGTGCGACCGTGGCGACCTGTACTTCGGCCGCCTGTTCAATGCCGAATGGCTGGCCGCGAAGGGCCTCGAGCCGCCGCCGGCCAGCGGGGCCGCGCCGGATTAGTGAGTCAGCGGTCCAGGCAGCCTAGGCAGCCTCGTCCGCCGGCGCGTCGCGCAGGCGGCGCCAGAGCGTGGTCGGGCTGATGCCGAGCAGGTGGCAGGCCTGCGTGCGATTACCGCCGCACTGGGCCAGCACCTGGCGGATATGCTCGGCCTGGCTGGCGCGCGCCACGCCCGCCAGCGACTGCGGCGGCGCCTGCCGTTGACGCTCCACCCGCGCGGGCGCGGCGGCCGGCGGCGCCTCGGCCGGCACGGCGGGCGCGGCGGCGCCGGACGGGTCGGCCACGTCCGCCCCGGCGAACAGTTCGGGCACCGCGCCCTGCAGCTCATGCAACAGTTCGCCGGCCGCCAGGCGGCGGCCGCCGACCAGGACGGCGATGCGCTCGGTCACGTTCTCCAGCTCACGGATATTGCCCGGCCAGCCGTAGTGCGCCAGGCGCGCCCGCACCGGCGCGGGCAGCGCGCCCGGATGCGCCAGGCCCAGGCGCTCCTGGGCACGGCGGTACAGCAGTTCCGCCAGTTCGGGCAGGTCGCCGGCACGCGCGCGCAGCGGCGGCATCTCGATGCGCAGGATATTGAGCCGGTAGTACAAGTCCTGGCGGAAGCCCCCTTCCCGCACCATCGCGGCCAGGTCGCGGTGGGTGGCGGCGATCACCCGCACATTGACCGGCACTGGCTCCAGCCCGCCGATCGGCAGCACCTGCTTTTCCTGCAGCACGCGCAGCAGCCTCGTCTGCAGCGAAGGCGGCATGTCGCCCACCTCGTCCAGAAAGAGCGTGCCGTTGTGGGCCGACTCGAACAGGCCGGCCTTGCCGCCGCGCCGCGCGCCGGTGAAAGCGCCCTCCTCGTAGCCGAACAGCTCGCTTTCGAGCAAGGCTTCCGGAAAGGCCGCGCAGTTGACCGCGACGAAGGGAAAGGCACGGCGCGGGCTGGCATCGTGCATGCCTTGCGCCAGCACTTCCTTGCCGGTGCCGCTTTCGCCGCCGATCAGCACGGTGGAGTCGACCACCGCGTAGCGGCGCGCCAGCTCGCGCAGGTGCTGCATGGCGGCCGAGGCGCCGGCCAGGTCGTCCAGGCTGTAGCGCACGCCGACCGGCCGCGCGCGGTTGCGCGAGCGCAGGTTGCGGTCGACCCGCTGGATCGCATTGGCATCCTGGATGGTCAGCACCGCGCCGGTCACCCCGCCCTCGCCGGCGATGGGGATACGGTTGACCACCACCATCTTGTCGCCGAGCTTGTGGATGGCCTCCAGCTCCTTTTCGCCGCTGTGCATCACGCCGTCCAGCGACAAGCCCGGCGCCAGCAGCTGCAGCCGGCGCCCCACCGCGTTGCCGGCCGGCGTGCCGAGAAAACGCTCCATGGCCGGGTTGAAGGACTGGATGCGCCCTTCCGCGTCGACCGCGGCCACGCCTTCGTTCAGGTGCGCCAGGATGGTGTTGACGTAGTCGCGACGGGCCGCCTCGATGCGGCGCAGCCGGGCAGCCTCGATGGCATCTTCCAGCGCACCGCGCACCGATACCCCCGAGTACAGGAACACGCCCACCAGGCCGTGCTTGTCAGCCAGGTCGGTGACCAGGCCGGGCCCCACCACCACCTTGATGCCTTCCTGGCGCAGGGCCTTGACGCGCGCCGTGGCGTCGTCTTCGGTCAGGTAGGTGTAGGCCGGAATCGAGAGCGAGAAGGCGCGCACGAACTCGTCGACCTCGGCGTAGGTCGAGGCATGCGTCACCAGCGCCACCTGGGGCGAGATGCGGCGGGCCGTGGCCAGCGCGCTCATCACATCGAATCCGGTCACCTTGACCAGCACCACCGGCACGTCGACGTGCTGGCGCAGGTAGGCGCCGTTGGAGCCGCCCGCCACCACCGCGTCGAGCCGGCCCTCGCGTGCCTCGCGGACGATGGCGCTGGCGGCGGCCTCGTAGCCCTTGCCGACGATGCGGAACTCGGCCCGGCCGGCATAGGCGGGGATCAAGTCGGCGAAGGCGCGCGACAGGCGGCTGATGCCGATGGCCCAGATGCGCGGGCGGGCGTTGGGGGGAAGGATGCTGCTCATGGCGGGTCCGGAAGGCGGCTGCATGCGGCCATTGTCCGCCTTGCCCTCCAGCATTTCAATATTGAAATGCAAATTTCCAGCTTGCAATGCCGGAGACGGCATCCGCGCTCGCCTGGAGCGTCCCGCGAGCCCACCCGCAATGGCGCCAACCCAGCACCGGCAAGGGCTGGCGGGTATTCCCGCAGCGCCGTGGACGGCCCTGGCACAGGCTTTGCGCTAGATGGGTGTCTCGCCGAGATTCGTACATATCGTTCCGTCCCAATAGGCAACCCAGGCAACCGCCCATGACTTTCACCGCTTCCGAACTGGCCCGCTCCGCCGGCGCCCGCTTCCGCCAGGCCCTGGCCGACGAGCAGCCGCTGCAGATCGTCGGCACCATCAATGCCAACCACGCCCTGCTGGCCAAGCGCGCCGGCTACCGCGCCATCTACCTGTCGGGCGGCGGCGTGGCCGCGGGCTCGCTGGGACTGCCCGATCTCGGCATTTCCGGCCTGGACGATGTGCTGACCGATGTGCGCCGCATCACCGATGTGTGCGATACGCCGCTGCTGGTCGACGTCGACACCGGCTTCGGCTCCTCGGCCTTCAACGTGGCGCGCACCACCCGCTCCCTGATCAAGGCGGGCGCCGGCGCCATGCACATCGAGGACCAGGTCGGCGCCAAGCGCTGCGGCCACCGTCCCAACAAGGAAATCGTCAGCCAGGGCGAGATGGTCGACCGCATCAAGGCCGCCGTCGACGCCCGCACCGACCCCAACTTCGTCATCATGGCCCGCACCGACGCGCTCGCCGTGGAAGGCCTGGACAAGGCCATCGAGCGCGCCGTGGCCTGCGTGGAAGCCGGCGCCGACGCCATCTTCCCGGAAGCCATGACCGAGCTGGGCATGTACCGGCAGTTCGTCGAGGCGGTGAAGGTGCCGGTGCTGGCCAACCTGACCGAGTTCGGCGCCACGCCGCTGTTCACCGTGGACGACCTGCGCGGCGTCGGCATCGCCATGGCGCTCTACCCGCTGTCGGCCTTCCGTGCCATGAACAAGGCCGCCGAGAACGTCTTCCTGGCCATCCGCCGCGACGGCACCCAGAAAAACGTGGTCGACACCATGCAGACGCGCGCTGAACTGTACGAGAGCATCGGCTACCATGCTTTCGAGCAGAAGCTCGACGCCCTGTTCGCCCAAGGCAAGGCCAAGTAAGCTCTCATATCCGCTTGTATCCGCTCCGGGGGGCCGGCGTGCCGCGCGATGGCGCGGCGGCGGTGCCCGGACGATTCCCGCACCAGACATTCCCGCACCAGGAAACCAAGGAGACCCACAACATGTCCGAAGCGCAACCGCAAGTCGCTCCGAAGCCCAAGAAGTCCGTGGCCCTGTCCGGCGTGACCGCCGGCAACACCGCGCTGTGCACGGTCGGCCGCAGCGGCAACGACCTGCACTACCGCGGCTACGACATCCTCGACATCGCCGATGCCTGCGAATTCGAGGAGATCGCCCACCTGCTGGTGCACGGCAAGCTGCCCACCAAGGCCGAGCTGCGCGCCTACAAGACCAAGCTCAAGGCCCTGCGCGGCCTGCCCGCCAACGTCAAGGCCGCCCTCGAATGGGTGCCCGCCAGCGCCCACCCGATGGACGTGATGCGCACCGGCGTGTCCGTGCTCGGCACCGTGCTGCCCGAGAAGGACGACCACAACACCCCCGACGCGCGCGACATCGCCGACCGCCTGATGGCCAGCCTCGGCTCGATGCTGCTGTACTGGTACCACTACAGCCACAACGGCCGCCGCATCGAGGTCGAGACCGACGACGACTCCATCGGCGCCCACTTCCTGCACCTGCTGCACGGCGAGAAGCCCTCGGCCCTGTGGGAGCGCGCCATGCACACCTCGCTGATCCTGTACGCGGAGCACGAGTTCAACGCCTCGACCTTCACCGGCCGCGTCATCGCCGGCACCGGCTCGGACATGTACTCGTCGATCTGCGGCGCCATCGGCGCGCTGCGCGGCCCGAAGCACGGCGGCGCCAACGAAGTGGCCTTCGAGATCCAGAAGCGCTACGACACCCCCGACGAGGCCCAGGCCGACATCACGCGCCGCGTGGAGAACAAGGAAGTGGTGATCGGCTTCGGCCACCCGGTGTACACCATCGGCGACCCGCGCAACAAGGTCATCAAGGAAGTCGCGCGCAATCTGTCCAAGGACGCCGGCTCGATGAAGATGTTCGACATCGCCGAGCGCCTGGAGACCGTGATGTGGGACATCAAGAAGATGTTCCCCAACCTGGACTGGTTCAGCGCCGTCAGCTACCACATGATGGGCGTGCCCACCGCCATGTTCACCCCGCTGTTCGTCATCGCGCGCACCTCGGGCTGGGCCGCGCACATCATCGAGCAGCGCATCGACAACAAGATCATCCGCCCCAGCGCCAACTACACCGGGCCGGATAACCTCAAGTTCGTGCCGATCGAGAAGCGCTGATACGCAGCCAGGCCGACCCGGCGCCATGCCGGGCCGGCCCTCGGGCCACCGGTCACCGCACTGCATCCTCCCCACGCCATGAATACTGCAAACCGCAAACCTCTGCCGGGCACCAAGCTGGACTTCTTCGACGCGCGCGCCGCGGTCGAGGCAATCCAGCCGGGTGCCTACGACAAACTGCCCTACACCTCGCGCGTGCTGGCCGAGAACCTCGTGCGCCGCTGCGATCCGGCCACGTTGACCGATTCGCTGAAGCAGCTGATCGAGCGCCGCCGCGACCTCGATTTCCCCTGGTTCCCCGCCCGCGTGGTGTGCCATGACATCCTCGGCCAGACCGCGCTGGTCGACCTGGCCGGCCTGCGCGACGCCATCGCCGACCAGGGCGGCGATCCCGCCAAGGTCAACCCGGTGGTGCCGGTGCAGCTCATCGTCGACCACTCGCTGGCGGTGGAATGCGGCGGCTTCGACCCCGATGCCTTCGCCAAGAACCGCGCCATCGAGGACCGCCGCAACGAAGACCGCTTCGACTTCATCAACTGGACCAAGAAGGCCTTCCAGAACGTCGACGTGATCCCCCCGGGCAACGGCATCATGCACCAGATCAACCTGGAGAAGATGTCTCCGGTGATCCAGGCGCAGAACGGCGTGGCCTACCCCGACACCTGCGTCGGCACCGACAGCCACACCCCGCACGTGGACGCGCTGGGCGTGATCGCCATCGGCGTGGGCGGCCTGGAAGCCGAGAACGTGATGCTGGGCCGCGCCTCGTGGATGCGCCTGCCCGACATCGTCGGCGTCGAGCTGAGCGGCCGCCGCCAGCCCGGCATCACCGCCACCGACATCGTGCTGGCCCTGACCGAGTTCCTGCGCAAGGAAAAAGTGGTCGGCGCCTACCTCGAATTCCGCGGCGAAGGCGCCGCCAGCCTGACCCTGGGCGACCGCGCCACCATCTCCAACATGGCGCCCGAGTATGGCGCCACCGCCGCGATGTTCTTCATCGACGGCCAGACCCTCGACTACCTGCGCCTGACCGGCCGCGACGACGAACAGGTCAAGCTGGTCGAGACCTACGCCAGGACCGCCGGCCTGTGGGCCGACACGCTCAAGGACGCCGAGTACGAGCGCGTGCTCAAGTTCGACCTGTCGAGCGTGGTGCGCAACATGGCCGGCCCGTCCAATCCGCACAAGCGCCTGCCCACCTCCGACCTGGCCGCGCGCGGCATCGCCGGCAAGTGGGAGGAAGTGCCGGGGCAGATGCCCGACGGCGCCGTCATCATCGCCGCCATCACCAGCTGCACCAACACCAGCAACCCGCGCAACGTGATCGCCGCCGGCCTGCTGGCGCGCAATGCCAAGGCACGCGGCCTGGCGCGCAAGCCCTGGGTCAAGAGCTCGCTCGCGCCCGGCTCGAAGGCGGTGCAGCTCTACCTGGAAGAAGCCGACCTGCTGCCCGACCTGGAGGCGCTCGGCTTCGGCATCGTCGCCTTTGCCTGCACTACCTGCAACGGCATGTCGGGCGCGCTGGATCCCAAGATCCAGCAGGAGATCATCGAGCGCGACCTGTACGCCACCGCGGTGCTGTCCGGCAACCGCAACTTCGACGGCCGCATCCACCCGTATGCCAAGCAGGCCTTCCTGGCCTCGCCGCCGCTGGTGGTCGCCTACGCCATCGCCGGCACCATCCGCTTCGACATCGAGCAGGACGTGCTGGGCACCGACCAGGGCGGCAAGCCGGTCTACCTGAAGGACATCTGGCCGAGCGACGAGGAAATCGACGCCATCGTCGCGCGCAGCGTCAAGCCGGAGCAGTTCCGCAAGGTCTACGACCCGATGTTCAGCTTCGCCGTCGAGTCCGGCCCGCAGACCAGCCCGCTGTACGACTGGCGCGCGCAGAGCACCTATATCCGCCGCCCCCCGTACTGGGAAGGCGCACTGGCCGGCGAGCGCACGCTGCAGGGCCTGCGCCCGCTGGCGGTGCTGGGCGACAACATCACCACCGACCACCTGTCGCCGTCCAACGCCATCCTGGCCAACAGCGCGGCCGGCGAGTACCTGGCCAGGATGGGCCTGCCGGAGGAGGACTTCAACTCCTACGCGACCCACCGCGGCGACCACCTCACGGCACAGCGCGCGACCTTCGCCAACCCGACCCTGATCAATGAAATGGCCGTGGTCGACGGCCAGGTCAAGAAGGGTTCGCTGGCGCGCATCGAGCCGGAAGGCAAGGTGGTGCGCATGTGGGAGGCCATCGAGACCTACATGGACCGCAAGCAGCCGCTGATCATCATCGCCGGCGCGGACTATGGCCAGGGCTCCTCGCGCGACTGGGCCGCCAAGGGCGTGCGCCTGGCCGGCGTGGAAGCCATCGTGGCGGAAGGCTTCGAGCGCATCCACCGCACCAACCTGATCGGCATGGGCGTGCTGCCGCTGGAGTTCAAGCCGGGCGTGAACCGCCTGACGCTGGGCCTGGACGGCACCGAGACCTACGACGTGATCGGCGCGCGCAAGCCGCGCGCGGACCTGACCCTGGTCATCCACCGCAAGAACGGCGAGCGCGTCGAAGTGCCGGTGACCTGCCGCCTGGACAGCGACGAAGAAGTCTCGATCTACGAAGCCGGCGGCGTGCTGCAGCGCTTCGCGCAGGACTTCCTCGAGTCTTCCAAGGCCGCGGCCTGAGCATGCGCATGCGCCGGGACCGCGCCGGCGCGCAGGCGCCACTCCAGGCGCTGGCGCAGGCATCATTGCGCGCGTCATCCCAGGCGTAATCTATCGGGCGGTGCGGCAACGCACCGCCCGTTTTTCCAGGATACCCATTCCATGGCCCACGTACCCCAGATCAAGATTCCCGCCACCTACATCCGCGGCGGCACCAGCAAGGGCGTGTTCTTCCGCCTGCAGGACCTGCCCGAGGCAGCCCAGGCGCCCGGCCCGGCACGCGACAAACTGCTGATGCGCGTGATCGGCAGCCCCGATCCCTACGGCAAGCAGATCGACGGCATGGGCGCCGCCACCTCCAGCACCAGCAAGACGGTGATCATCGCCAAGAGCAGCCGGCCCGATCACGACGTCGACTACCTGTTCGGCCAGGTCGCCATCGACCAGCCCTTCGTCGACTGGAGCGGCAACTGCGGCAACCTGTCCGCCGCGGTCGGCCCCTTCGCCATCAGCGCCGGCCTGGTCGACCCTGCCCGCATCCCGCACAACGGCGTCGCCACCGTGCGCATCTGGCAGGCCAATATCGGCAAGACCATCATCGGCCACGTGCCCATCACCAATGGCGAAGTGCAGGAAACCGGCGACTTCGAACTCGACGGCGTGACCTTCCCCGCCGCCGAGGTGCAGCTCGAGTTCATGGACCCGGCCGCCGAGGAAGAAGGCGCCGGCGGCGCCATGTTCCCCACCGGCAAGCTGGTCGACGACCTCGAAGTGCCCGGCGTGGGCACCTTCAAGGCCACCATGATCAACGCCGGCATCCCGACCATCTTCCTCGAAGCCGAAGCGATCGGCTACCAGGGCACCGAGCTGCAGGACGACATCAACGGCGACGCCAAGGCACTGGCCCGCTTCGAGACCATCCGCGCCTGGGGCGCGGTGCGCATGGGCCTGATCCAGGACATCAGCGAAGCCGCCAAGCGCCAGCACACGCCCAAGGTCGCCTTCGTCGCCAAGCCCAAGGACTACACCGCCTCCAGCGGCAAGCGCGTGGCCGCCGGCGACGTCGACCTGCTGGTGCGCGCGCTGTCGATGGGCAAGCTGCACCACGCCATGATGGGCACCGCCGCCGTCGCCATCGGTACCGCGGCCGCCATTCCCGGCACGCTGGTCAACCTCGCCGCCGGCGGCGGCGAACGCAACGCGGTGCGCTTCGGCCACCCCTCCGGCACGCTGCGCGTGGGCGCGGAAGCCAGCCAGGTCGACGGCGAATGGGTCGTGACCAAGGCCATCATGAGCCGCAGCGCGCGCGTGCTGATGGAAGGCTGGGTGCGCGTGCCGGGCGACGCGTTTTAAGCGATTGCCCATGGCGCACCGGCCCCTGACGCGGGCCGGTGCCGCACCGCCCCTGCCCCGGGGCGGCATCGCGAGGCGCCAGAGTCGAAGCGGCCGGCATGCAAGGTGCCGGCGGCTGGGGCGCCTTCACTGCACCGGCATGTCCTGTATGCCCGCACAGCTTCCTTCCTCACCGTTGCCTCGGCATCACCGCCCCTCGCAAGACGAAACGTCTGCTGTCTCCCCCATTAAATCAGCAATCGATCCCGCCGCCCTGCGCTTCCCGGCACGTTGAGGCCAGACGGCACACTCTGTTGCAGAAAATCAGACGCAGCTGATTCACAGCCTCCCGGTTGCCCGCCTGTAATCTCCCTAGGCTCGACAGGACTGCTCGCTATTGGCCAGGAGTTGCGATAGATAGCCTTGGGCTCGGCTCGCTTTGACGAAGCCTCGCCCCGTCCTCATCGAAGCCCGCAGCCAGGAATACCGGCGCGCGGCATCCCGCTGTGCGGCGGACAGCAGCGGTTCGAGGCCGTCCGGCACGGCGAGGCGGAAGCAGGGATCGCTCATGCCGCGATGGGATCGAATGACGGGCCGCCGCCGACGCGACCGGCGCGCCGACAGTCGGCGCCGCGCCCACGGGCGCGACAATCCCCGCCGACATCTTTACGGGAAAACCCCGTGTTACCAAATGTCGACACATTTGCCCCTGCTCCCGTATAGTTCCGGCTCCGCGCGGACCGGCTCCTGTAAGACAGGCCGGAGTGCGGTTTGCCCAGACCGATAGTCGACGCGGACGGCCACCCACAAGGTGCCGCCGCGCATGCCTATACGAGGAGAATCATGAAGCGTTTTACCCGTTTCACCCGTCTCACCACCCTCAGCGCCCTGCTGCTGGCCGCCGGCCTGAACGCCGGCACCGCGCAGGCGCAACTGGCCCCGGCCGCTGCCACGACCGCGCCGGCCAGTGCGCAGAGCGAAGCCCGCAAGGCGAATATCGTCATCATCGGCACCGGCGGCACCATCGCCGGCGCCGGCGCCTCGGCCACCAATACCGCTGCCTACCAGTCGGCCGTGGTTCCGGTCGACAAGATCATCGCTTCGGTGCCGGAGATCAGCAAGGTCGCCAACGTGAAGGGCGAGCAGATCTTCCAGATCGGTTCGGAGAGCTTCAACAACGAGCGCCTGCTGAAGCTGGGCAAGCGCGTCTCCGAGCTGCTCAAGCAGCCGGACGTGGACGGTATCGTGATCACCCACGGCACCGACACCATCGAGGAGACCGCCTATTTCCTCAACCTGACGCTGAAGAGCGACAAGCCCGTGGTGGTGGTCGGCTCGATGCGCCCGGGCACGGCACTGGGCGCCGACGGCGCGCTCAACCTGTATGACGCGGTGCTGGTCGCTTCGAACCCGGATTCGCGCGGCAAGGGCACGCTGGTGGTGCTGAACGACGAGATCCATACCGGCCGCGACGTCACCAAGAGCAATACTTTCAAGACCGAGACCTTCCGCTCGCCGTTCGGCCCGCTGGGCTACGTGGTCGAGGGCCGCACCCTGTTCTTCCGCCTGCCGGCGCGTCCGCACACCATGCAGACCGAGTTCGACATCGACAAGCTGGACAAGCTGCCCGAAGTCGCCATCGTCTACGCCTACGGCAACGTGAACCCGGCCAGCGTCGACGCGGCCGTCAAGAACGGCGCCAAGGCCATCGTCTTCGCGGCCACCGGCAATGGCAGCGTGGGCGACTACATGGTCGAGCCGCTCAAGGCCGCGCGTGCCAAGGGCGTGCAGATCGTGCGCGCCTCGCGCACCGGCAGCGGCGTGGTGATCCGCAATGCCGAGCAGCCGGACGACAAGTACGACTGGATCGTCACCGACGACCAGCTGCCGCAGAAGGCCCGCATCCTGATGGCGCTGGCGCTGACCAAGACCAACGATCCGAAGGAACTGCAGAAGATCCTGTGGAAGTACTGATCGTAGCGGCCGCCCTCGCCTGCCTCGAGGGCGGCTGGCGGGCCTGAGGCCAGGCCCCGGCGCAGGCCGGACATGGCCGCGAACGCTTGCTGACTGATAGCCGTTCGCGGCCGACTGCCCCCATCCGGGACAGCCGGTGACGGCCATCGGCGCCATTCGCGCCCGGAGAGCGGCCGATGCCCGCTCTAACAGTGTCCCCACCTTCCCCAAGCTTCCCCAAAACCCGGCCTGATCCTGCCCCACCTTGTCTGTGAGCCCCGGCGTAGCCGTTTCCGATGTGTTGAAAAAAGCTGGCCGTTAATTGCTTAATATGCGAAATCGAGAGGCTCCGAGCGGTGGCCGCCGAGCGGAGGCCACGCGGGCGTCGGGTTAGAACAGCACGCTGCCCATCAGCGCCTTCGCCACCAGTTCGCCGTCGCTGCCGCCCGCATGGACCGTTATATCGGTGGCGACCTGCTTGCGGCCACGGCGCAGCACCCGCGCGATCGCCAGCAGGTCGGTGCCGCGCGCTGGCGCCAGGTACTGCAGCGCCAGCGAACTGGTCGCCCCGCCCTGCAGCGTCCCGGCATCGGCGCCGGAGCCGGCCGCGGCGGCGCCGCAGATGTCCACCAGCGTGGCGATCACGCCGCCGTGCACGGTATCGCCATGGGTGACGAGGTCGGCATGGAACGGCAGCAGCAGTTCCATGTGGTCGATTTCCAGCCGGTGCAGCCGCACGCCCAGGGCGCGCGCCACCGGCGAGCCCAGCAGGACGGTGTCGACCACGGAGCGGATGCGGTCGTCGACGGCTGGCGCGGCATCGATCGCGGCGGAATCGTGGGGCATGATGTGTCTCCAGGTTGGCTTGGCGGATGGCTACAGCCTAGGCCTGCCCCGAACTGCTCTCAATTACCCGCGAAGTCATCCCGCCGGACGGCGCGGACCGGTGCCCCTGGCCGCGCCTGGCTCGGGCTTGTCCTGCCCTGCGCGAGGCGGCCCCTGACGCCGGGGCACGTATAATGTGCCCCCGATCCACTCCGGCACCCGCCCTCCCCGTCTTCCGCATGCCGTCCGATTCACAAGATCTCCAGCCGCTTTCCCCCGTCGCTCCGCACGCCGCGGGTGACGAGCAGTTGTTCGACCGGCCGGACAGTCCGTGCATCGGCATCTGCTCGACCCTGTTCGACGAGATCTGCCAGGGCTGCGGACGGACCGCCGCCGAGGTCAGCAACTGGGTCTTCCTGAGCGACGGGGAAAAGCAGGTGGTGTGGGAGCGCATCACGCGTGAGGGCACCGCACGGCGCTTCCGCCCGCGCTGAGCCGGCTCCGTCGCCGCGCCCCCCTGCGCGCGGCGGCCCGGCCGGCGCCCAGCTGCGCGCTGGCACCGTCATCGTGCCGAAAACGGTATGCGCCACCGCCGGATGGGGCAGAATCCTGCCAGTGGGAAACGGCATAGACGCCGCCCGGTGGTGCCACCGGCGTCGACGCCGGCCGGCATGCGGGAGCGCCGTTCCGGCAGGGCCCGCGGCGCGCACCGCTTGTTGAACGCCCGCCGTTCCGTGCCAGCCGCCCACGCACCATGACCAAGCGGCACCGAACGAGTGCCCGCGGGAGACCACGATGATCCAGCACCCTGCCGGCCCGGCCGTTGGTGAAACCTCGCGCGAGCTGCGGCTTGCCGCGAGTGTCAGCCGCCTGCTGCTGCCGCTCTACCGCCTGGCCCTGCACGAGCCGATCGGTGCCTTCGAACGGCAGGTGCTGGGCTTGTTGCGCGAGTTCATCGATTTCGACAGCGCCTGGCTGGGCTGTTCGACCCTCACGCCGGGCGGGCCGTCGCTGCACAGCAGCCAGACGCTGGACACCGCGCCGGACTTCGTGGCCGAGTGGGAGCAATGCAAGGCCGACGACCCGCTGGTCGCGCTCGCCGCAGGGCCTGGCGGGCATGCCGGACATGCCGGCCACGCGGTCGCGCTGTGCGTGCGCCACGCGCCCCTGCCGGCGCCGATGCGGATCCTGTGCGCGCGCCAACGCATCCGCCACGTGCTGTGCGGCGCGCAGGTCGCGCTGCCGGCGCGCCGCGCCACGCATCTGTCGCTCTACCGCGCGCCGGGCCGCCGGCCCTACGCCGAACGCGATGTGCGCCTGATGGCTTGCGTGATCGGCCACCTGGACGCCGCGCTCGACCACAATCGCCAATGCCGCCTGCGTGCCATGCGCGCCGTGCACGATACGGCCGCGGTGCCACAGGCGGCAGCGCTGGCGGATGCCTGGGGCCGCATCCTGCATGCGGATGCCAGCTTCCTCGCGCAATTGCAGCAGGCGTGGCCGGGGTGGCACGGGCCCGCCCTGCCAGAGCCGCTGCGGCTGCGGTTGCAGCCGGGCACCGGCGGCCACCTGGCCAACGCGCGCATCCGGCTCAGCTGGGAGCCGGAAGGCGACCTGCTGCTGGTGCGCGCCAGTCCACCGGCGCCCGGCGACCTGCTGGCACCGCGCGAGCTGGCGGTGGCGCGCCTGTTCGGCAGCGGGCTGTCGCACAAGGAAGTCGCGCGCCGGCTCGGCATCGCGCCGACCACGGTCAGGCACCACCTGCGCCAGGCCTACGCCAAGCTGGAGGTATCGGACAAGGGCGCCCTCGCCTCGCGCCTGCTGGGCTGACCGCCGCCGCTGCGCCGGCCGGGCCGGCCCTCCCTCCTCCAATTGAACGGTAGGCGCCCTCGCGTCGCGCTGCTTCAATGCCTGCGGCGGCCGCACCGGCCCGCTCACGACAACGACTGGAGGCGACACCCAATGCAAATCAGCGACTACGCAAGCCTGGACGCGACCGCGCTCGCGCAGCAGATCCGTGCCGGACATGTGTCCGCAAGCGAAGTCATGGAAGCGGCGCGGGCCGCGGCCCGGCAGCTCAATCCAGCGCTCAACGCCCTGATCGACATCTTCCCCGCCGCGCTGGAACATGCGAGCGAGGGCCCCTTCGCCGGCGTCCCCTTCCTGCTCAAGGACCTGGTGCTGCATGCGCGCGGCATTCCCTGCGACAGCGGTTCGCGCATGACGGGCGGGGGCATCGTCCCGGCCACCGATTCCGAGCTGATGGCGCGCTTCCGCCGCGCCGGCTTCGCTGCCTTCGGCCGCACCGCCACGCCGGAGTTCGGCTTCAATGCCACCACCGAATGCCGCTTGCACGGCCCCACCCGCAATCCTTGGGAACCCGGGCACAGCGCGGGCGGCTCCAGCGGTGGCGCGGCCGCCGCCGTGGCCGCCGGCATCGTCCCGGTGGCGCACGCCAATGACGGTGGCGGCTCGATCCGCATCCCGGCGGCCGCCTGCGGGCTGGTCGGTCTCAAACCCTCGCGCGGGCGCACGCCCGCCGGGCCCGACTACGGCCTGCCCCTGCTGGGCCTGGGCATCGAGTTCGTGCTGACGCGCACCGTGCGCGACTGCGCCGCGGTCCTCGATGCCGTGAGCGGACCCGACAGCGGCGCGCCGTTCCGCATCGAAGCACCGGCGCTGCCCTACGCGGACGCCATTGCCGCCCCGTTGCGGCGCCTGCGCGTCGCCGTCTCGACGCGCTTCCCGGGCAGCGCCGAAACCCACCCCGATTGCATTGCCGCCACGCTGCAAGCGGCGCGTACCCTGGAATCGATGGGCCACCACGTGGAGTTCGCCAGCCCGGAGTACTGTGCGGAATCACTGGCCAGCGCCAACCGGACGGCCTGGACGTCGTTCCTGGCCGCCGCGGCGCTAGGCACCGGCCAGGCCATCGGCCGGCCCTACGACGGCAGCGGCGTGGAAGCCTGCACGCGCGCCTGCATCGAGCACGGCCTGGCACTGAAGGCGCTCGACCTGGAACTGGCCCTGGCCGGCATGAACGCCGTTTCACGCGCGCTCGGCGGCTTCTTCGAGCGCTACGACCTGCTGGTCACCCCCGTCACGCGCGTGCCGACCGTGCCGCTCGGCTACCTGGACCAGGACGATGCCACGCTCGATGCGCGCGGCTGGTGTGACAAGGTGTTCGACTACTGCCCCTTCACGCCCTTGTTCAATGTCACCGGCACGCCGGCGCTGTCGCTGCCGCTCGGCATGTCGGGCGGGCTGCCGCTCGGCGTGCAGTTTGCCGCGCCGATGTGCGATGAAGCCACGCTGCTGCAGGTGGCGGCCGCGCTGGAACAGGCGATGCCTTGGCGCGAGCGCCGTCCGCGCCTGTATGCCGCCTGAGCGCAGCCTGGGGCCGCCCGGGCGCCAGGCAATCGGCGCCAGGCAATCGGCGCCAGGCAGGCCGCGGCGCGCACGCGCCAGGTCAGCGGCGCGCCTCCGGCTTGAGGATCAAGGTATCGAAGGCCGTGCTGCCGCGCTTGAACTGGCCGGGGTCCAGCGAGATGTACTGCACCGCTGCCCACTTGTCGGTCCAGTCGCGATAGTGCCGCGACAGCACATTGCCCGACTGGCCGGTCGAATCGATGAAACGCGCCGCGCCCAGGTCGGACAGGTCGTAGATGGCGCGCAGGCTCGCCGCGTGCACGCTCTCGAAGGGCGCAGCCTCGTTGCGCAGGCTGTGGCGGCCGACATTGACCGTATAGGTGTCGCCGCCGGTCGGCACCTTGATATCGAACAGGTCGGCCAGGTAGGGCACCTTGCCGAACGGCCGGTGTTCGGCGCGCGCCGTATGCGCGATGCCCCATTGCCAGCGCTCCGGCTTGTCGCCGTAGCGCCGGTCCAGATCGTCGATCGCGCGCTGCCAGGCGGTCGAGATCGCGTCGTCGCAGCTCTGCCTCTCGGGACTGGCGACGGCATCGCACCAGAACGCGCCCAGGCCTTCCGGATCGCGCAGGATATTGAGCGTGGCCTGCTGCACGTTGCGTTGCTCCCACAGGCGGCGGAACAGGGCCTGGCCTACCTTGTCCTCGAACAGCACGCGCGACAGCTCGCGCATCCAGGCCGTCGCCACCAGCGGCTCGGCACGGTCCGCCTGCATGTCGCCATCCCATTTGCGCAGCGCGTCCAGCAGCGCGCGTTCGCGCGGCACGCGCCAGGCATCGGTGGCCGCGCGCGAGGCCAGCAGCAGCGGCAGCGCATCGCGCACCGCCAGCGAGACCTGGTCCTTCTGGATCGCCGCGAAGCTGTCAGGCGTATGCCGCGCGGTGGCATCGAGCAGCGTGCGGATGCGCTGGGCGCGGTAGGGCACGGTCCATTCGCTGGTGATGAAGTACGGATAGTCCGGCTCGACGATCTTCTGGTTGGCGGTGACGATCACGCCCTCGGGCGGGTTGTAGCGCCGCGGCAGCTTGTCGAAGGGGATGAAGCCGACCCAGTCATAGCGCGGGTCCCATCCCGGTGCCGGCGCCAGCCCGTGCAGGTCGTTGTCGGGCCGGCGGATCGGCACCCGTCCCGGCGCGATGAAGCCGATATTGCCGTCCACGTCGGCATAGACGATGTTCTGCTGCGGCGAGTGGAAGTCGCGCAGCGCATTGACGAAGCCGTTCCAGTCGCTGGCGGTATTGATGGCAAGGCCGGCCTGCAGCGTGCGGTCGTCCGGGCGCAGCGCGGTCCACTGCATTGCCACCACGAACTGAGCGCCCAGCGGCGCCGCGGCCGTGGCCAGCGGCTCGGCCACGTCGGAGATCACCGGGCCGTGGCGCGACGTGCGCACGGTCAGCACGACATCCGCCGCGCCCTTCACGTGGATCACTTCCTGCCGCTTGTCGAACTCGGCCCAGCCGGTCGGAGTCTGGTAGCGGCCCGGGTCCCCCGGCTGGACGTGTTCGATATAAAGGTCCTGCACGTCCGGCGCGGTATTGGTGAAGCCCCAGGCAATGCGCTGGTTGTGGCCCAGCACCACCACCGGGGCCCCGGGCAGCGTGGCCCCGCTGACGTCGAGGCCGGGCGCGCGCAGCTGGGCCAGGTACCACAGGGCGGGCGCCTGCAGGCCGAGATGCGGGTCATTGGCCAGCAGCGGCTTGCCCGAACGCGTGTGGGCGCCGGACACCACCCAGTTGTTCGATCCCATCCCCTCCACGAAGCCGGCCGGCGCGCGCGCGACCACCGACGCCATGGCGCTCTGCAGCGGCGCCAGGCGGCGGTACAGCGCACCGTAGTCGAGCGTGCGCAGCGGCGCCTCGCCGGGATAGGGGGCCAGCAGTTCATTGATGCGCGAGACCGGCAAGGCCTGCGACAGCCCCATGCGCAGGACTTCCTGCGTCCAGTTGGCGCCCAGGTCCCAGGCCATCATGGTCTGCCAGCCCAGGCTGTCGGCGGGCTCCCAGTGCTCCGGGCGGGTGCGCAGGATCAGGAACTCGGGCGGCAGCGGCCCTTTGCCGTGGTCGATGAAAGCATTGACGCCATCGGCATAGGCCTGCAGCGCGGCGCGGGTGGGCGCGGAACTCTGCGCCAGGATGGCTTCCGCGTTGCGGCGCACGCCCAGCGTGCGCAGGAAGCGGTCCGTATCCAGCGCCGACGGGCCCAGCACCTCGGCCAGCCGGCCGGCCACGATGCGCTTGCTCATCTGCATCTGCCACAGGCGGTCCTGCGCATGGGCGTAGCCCAGCCCGAAGTAGGCATCGAGGGAATCGGCGGCCTCGATATGGGGCACGCCATGGCGATCGCGCACGATGCTGACGGTGTCGCGCAGGCCGGGCAGGCGCAGCGTGCCCGCCACCTGCGGCTGCGAGGCCTGCCGGTACCAGACATAGGCGCACAGCGCCCCGACCAGGCCCAGCACCACCATCGCCAGCATCAGCCAGCCCAGCCGTCTCCACCAGCGCATCGATCGCCCTCCCCTTGCGGACCTGTTCGATGTCCTGAATCACAAGTTCGTTGACGAATTGCAGAATCGGGACACTATTTCTCGTCCGCGCATTATCGCCCAGGCCCGGTCCAGGAAAAATGCCCGGACAAGCCGGGCATCGGAGCGGGAGGGGCACGGCGGACGCGCCGCCGGGGCGGCACACCCGCGTCCCCGGGGCGGGACTCAGGCCGCCGGCTTCTTGAATTGCAGCGACTTGTACTCGAGGAACTCCTCCAGGCCGTACTTGCCGGCCTCGCGGCCGTTGCCCGACTGCTTGTAGCCGCCGAACGGCGCCGACATATTGAAGGGGCCGCCGTTGATGTCGACCTGGCCGGTACGGATGCGGCGCGCCACGCGCACGGCGCGCGCTTCGTCACCCGACCACACGCCGCCGCCCAGGCCGTAGATGCTGTCGTTGGCGATGCGCACGGCCTCTTCCTCGGTGTCGTAGCAGATGATCGACAGCACCGGTCCGAAGATTTCCTCCTGTGCCACGGTCGCGCGCGGATCGACGTTGCCCAGGACCGTCGGCTTGACGTAGAAGCCCTTGTCCAGGCCCGCCGGCGCATCCGGACCACCGGTCACCAGTTCGGCACCTTCGTTGACGCCGCGGCGGATGTAGCCGGTCACGCGCTCGCGCTGCGTGGCGGAGATCAGCGGTCCGAGCTTGGTGCTTTCCTGCAGCGGATCCCCCACGGTGAAGGCTTCGGCCACCTGCTTGGCGATGGTCTTGGCCTCTTCGTAGCGGGCGCGCGGCACCAGCATGCGGGTGTGGGCCGAACAGGTCTGGCCGGAGTTCAGGAAGCAGGCGCTGACGCTGCCCTTGACCGCGGCCGCCAGGTCGGCATCGTCCAGGATCACCGAGGCCGACTTGCCACCCAGCTCCAGCGCGACCCGCTTGACCGTCTGGGAGGCCAGTTCCGACACGCGCTTGCCGGCGCGGGTGGAACCGGTGAAGGACACCATGTCGACTTCCGGGTGGCTGGCCAGCACCTCGCCGACCACCGGACCGAAGCCGGTCACCAGGTTGAACACGCCCGGCGGCAGGCCGGCGGCCTCGATCACCTCGGCCAGCACGAAGGCGTTGAGCGGCGCCACCTCGGACGGCTTCAGCACCACCGTGCAGCCCGCCGCCAGCGCCGGTGCGACCTTCAGCGTGATCTGGTTGAGCGGGTAGTTCCACGGCGTGATCGCCGCCACCACACCGACCGGCTCGCGCACCACCAGGGAATTGCCGACCTCCTCCTCGAAGTGGAAGTTCTCCAGCAGCTTGGCCGCCTGGCCCCAGTTGTAGACCGGGCCGCCGACCTGGATCGCGCGCGCCATCTTGATCGGCATGCCCACCTCGCCGGCGATCAGCTGCGCCAGTTCCTCGCTGCGCGCCTTCAGGCCCTCGGCAATCTTGCGGATGTACTCGGCGCGCACCGCCGCCGGCGTGGCGGCCCAGCCATCGAACGCGGCACGGGCCGCCAGGATGGCGTCCTCGGCATCACGGGTGCTGCCTTCGGGAATCCGGCCCATCACCGCCTCGGTGGCGGAATGGATGACATCGATGTGGCCCGCGCCGTGCGGGGCCACCCATTTACCATTGATGAAGAGTTTGTCTCGTTGTTGCATGGCCACAGTTCTCAGGTAAGTGAATCGGCGATCGCAATCTTTGTTACTTTTATGGAGCACCTCATTGTAGAGCGGAAAGCCGTTCGGATTTTCCGGCGCGCCAGCCCCATAAGATAATCAAAAAGCACTCCGACGTGCGCAGGCAGCCGGTTATCGAACAACAGAATTCCGCCCCCGGATGGCACGGCAAGCCCGGGCTTGCCCGCACCGCCCGGCGAGGCCGCCAGACTCAACGCCGAAGGAGACGCCGGCATGGATGATCCGGTCTACCTCAAGACCGCCGCGGGGCACGACGAGATCCGTACCAGGGAGCGCCGGCTGGAGCACAGGCTGCGCGCGCTGCTGCTGCTGGTCAACGGCCAGCGGCCGCGCAGCGAACTGCTGGCACAGCTGGGCAGCCTCGGCATCGATGCCGGCGCCCTCGCCGCGCTGCTCGAAGCCGGCCTGATCGCGCCCGCCGCGCCGGACCCCGCCCCGGACCCTGCCTCTGACATCCCGCCCGCAAACCCGCCGGTCCCCGGAGTCGCCGCGGCCAGGCCCGCGGCGCATGCCGGCAGCGAACCGGCCGCCGCCGACGGCTATCGCCGCCTCTACCGCTTCTACACCGAGACCATCGGCCAGCAACTGGGCCTGCGCGGCTATCTGCTGCAGGTCAAGGTGGAGAAGGCGGCCAACCTGCAGGAACTGGCCGCCCTGCGCGAGCCGTTCCACGTCGCGCTGGAGAAGGCGCGCGGCGCGCCGGCCGCGCTGGCACTGATGGCGGAGCTGGACCGCCTGCTGGCCGTCGGCGTGGCGCCGCCATCCGGCGGCTAGCGCCGGCCCCTCGGCAAGGCAGCGCAGGCCGCGCTGCCACGGACGGGGTGGCGGGCGTGTCCGCGATTGTAGCGAAGCCATGAAAAAAGGGCCGCCCGAGGCGACCCTTCTTCTTGCGGCGGCGATCCGCCGGACCAGCGGCAGATCGTGCGGCCCCGCGCTCAGCCGTTGATACCCTGCGACTCCAGGTACTCGTCATACGTACCCAGGTAGTCGGTCAGCGTGCCATCGGTGCGCACTTCGATCACGCGCGTGGCCAGGCCGCTGACGAATTCGCGGTCGTGCGAGACGAAGATCAGCGTGCCCTGGAACTTGTCCAGCGCGATCTGCATCGACTCGATCGATTCCATGTCCATGTGGTTGGTCGGCTCGTCCAGCGCCAGCACATTGTGGCGGCCCAGCATCAGCTTGCCCCAGATCATGCGGCCCTTCTCGCCACCGGACAGCACCTTGACCGACTTCTTGATGTCGTCGGCCGAGAACAGCAGGCGGCCGAGCGTGCCGCGCAGCGAGGTTTCGTCGTCGCCGGCCTGCGTCCACTGGCTCATCCAGTCCATCACGTCGCGGTCCTCGGGGAATTCCTCGTAGGTGTCCTGCGGCATGTAGCCCACATTGGCGTTCTCGGCCCACTTGACCGCGCCACGATCGACTTCGACGCCACGCTGCACACCGGTCTGGACGGCGCCGTTCAGCAGGCTGCGCAGCAGCGTGGTCTTGCCCGCGCCGTTTTCGCCGATGATGGCCACGCGCTCGCCGGCCTGGATCGCCATCGACAGGTTGTCGATGATCTTGCGATCGTAGGACTTGGTGATGCCTTCCACCTCCACTGCCAGGTTGTGCAGCTTCTTCTCGAACTCGAAGCGGATGAAGGGGTTCTGGCGCGACGACGGCTTGATGTCCTCGACCTTGATCTTCTCGATCTGCTTGGCACGCGAGGTCGCCTGGCGCGCCTTGGACTTGTTGGCCGAGAAGCGGCGCACGAAGTCCTGCAGTTCGCTGATGCGCTCCTTGGCGCGCGCGTTGGCGGCCATCTGGCGCTCGCGGGCCTGCATCGACGCTTCCATGTAGTCGTCGTAGTTGCCCGGGTAGACCTTGAGCGTGCCGTAGTCCATGTCGGCCATGTGGGTGCAGACCGAGTTCAGGAAGTGGCGATCGTGGGAGATGATGATCATGGTGGAATTGCGCTCGTTGAGCACGGTCTCCAGCCAGCGGATCGTGTTGATATCCAGGTTGTTGGTCGGTTCGTCGAGCAGCAGCACGTCCGGGTTCGAGAACAGGGCCTGTGCCAGCAGCACGCGCAGCTTCCAGCCCGGCGCGACCCCGCTCATCTTGCCCTGGTGCTGCTCGGTCGGGATGCCGACGCCCAGCAGCAGCTCGCCCGCACGCGCTTCGGCCGTGTAGCCGTCATACTCGGCATACTTGGCTTCCAGCTCGGCGGCCTTCATGTAGTCTTCGTCGGTGGCTTCCGGATTGGCGTAGATGGCGTCGCGCTCCTGCGCGGCGGCCCACATCTCGGTATGGCCCATCATCACCACGTCCAGTACGCGCATGTCTTCATAGGCGAACTGGTCCTGGCGCAGCTTGCCCAGGCGCACGCCCGGCTCGAGCATGACGTTGCCCGAGCTAGGTTCGAGGTCGCCGCCCAGGATCTTCATGAAGGTAGACTTGCCGCAACCGTTCGCGCCGATCAGGCCGTATCGGTTGCCTTCGCCGAACTTGACCGAGATATTCTCGAACAGCGGCTTGGGGCCGAACTGCATGGTGATGTTTGCGGTAGAGAGCACGTCTGGAACCTTGTAGGGAGAGATGGCGCGCGGCGCCTGGTTTGCCTGGCCTGCCGGAATGGGCGGTGCGCGCGTCGCACCGCCGGCGGCCACGCCGATCGGACGGCCGGTTCAGCAACCTGGCGCGCCGGATAGCGGCATATGAAGAACAACCTGTAATTCTACCATTGCCGGACGCGGGACGCAGGTGTCCGGCGGCCAATGGCGAGCAGTGGCGGGCGGCGTCGGGAACCGGAACGCTGCCCGTGCCGAGCGCTCAGGCCCGCGGCGCCAGGGTCGGATAGTCCGACAGCGACAGGGTGAAGCCCTCGGCACCCGCCTCCAGCGTCGCCTGCCCGCCGACCGGCAGGGTCAGCTTGCGCGCGCAGTGACCGAAGGGCAATCCGGTCAGTACCGGCAGCGCCAGCTGCTCACGCAGGTAGGACACCACGGCGGGCATGTCGTAGCCGTTATCGTAGTCGGTCACGCGATAGTTGGAGAAGTCGCCCAGCAGCACGGCCCGCTGGGCCCCCAGCACGCCGGCCTGCATCAGCTGGATCAGCATGCGCTCGACGCGGTAAGGCGGTTCGTTCACATCCTCCAGGAACAGGATGCCGCCTTGCACCGCCGGCATGTAGGGCGTGCCGAGCAGGCTGCACAGCATGGCGAGGTTGCCGCCCCACAGCATGCCCGACACGCTGCCGGTGAAGGCCTGGCCCTGGGGCTGATGCTGGGGCGCGGCCACCTCGATGCGATAGGCCGGGTCGTGCAGCACGCCCTCGAAGTGGCGCCACATGAAGGGGTCGACCTGCTCGCCGCCGAAATCGGCCAGCAGCATCGGGCCGGCGAAGGTCACGCCGCCGGTGCGGGCCAGGTAGGCCAGCTGGAATGCGGTGAAGTCGCTGTGGCCGACGATGGGCGTGCCGCTGGCGCCCGCCTGCGCGGCGATGCGGGTGAAATCGACGCGGTCGAGCAGACGCGCGATGCCGTAGCCGCCGCGCACCGCCAGCGTCAGTTCACCGGCGGCGCCGGTGCCGATCGCGTGCAGGTCTGCCAGACGCTCCTCGTCGGTGCCGCCGAAACGCAGGTAGCGGCGCGCCAGGATATCGGGATTGCCGACATGGTAGCCGTGCGCCTTGAGCCAGGCGCAGCCGCGCGCGGCGATGGCCACGTCGTGCGGATATCCCGAGGAGGCGATCAGTCTGACTTCAGTATGCGGCGTGGTGTCGGGCAGGCTCATGCGTCGGTAGCGTCGGTAGCGTCGGTAGCGTCGGTGGTGTCGTTGGAGATGCGTGGGACGTGGCCGCGTGCGCGGCGAGGGCTCAGGGCTCAGGGCTCAGGCGGCGCCTCGGCAGTATCCGGCGCAGCGCAATGTGCACACGGCTGCGGCACGGACCCGCCGCCGGCTTCCGGCGCGCCCTGCCCCGCGGCCGCCTGGGCGGCCTTCTGCGCCGCTTTCTGCGCAGCCTTCTGGGCACGCCGGCGCGCCCCGAAGAAGTCCTTCAGCAGGCCGCCGCACTCCTCGGCCAGCACGCCTCCGGTCACAGTGGTCTGGTGGTTCAGCAGCGCCTGCTCGAACAGGTTGACCACGCTGCCGGCCGCGCCGGTCTTGGGATCGCTGGCGCCGAACACCACGTGGCGCAGGCGCGCGTGCAGGATGGCGCCGCTGCACATGGCGCAGGGCTCGAGCGTGACATAAAGCTCGCACTCGGGCAGCCGATAGTTGTCGAGCACCTTGGCGGCTGCACGCAGCGCCTGCATCTCGGCGTGCGCGGAGGGATCGACCGAACGGATCGGCAGGTTGTGGCCGCGCGCGATGATGGTGTCGTTCCACACCACCACGGCGCCCACCGGCACCTCGCCGGCCGCTTCGGCCAGGCGCGCTTCTTCCAGCGCGGCACGCATATAGTGGCGGTCGCGCTCGGCATCGGCTTGCGGCCCTTGCGGGCTGCTGCTCAGGGCCGCCTCATCCATGACCGGGCCGCCTCAGTCCTGCGCCGGCAGGCTGATCGCCGCGGTCACCTCGGCCCAGCAGTTCGGCGTCTCGAACAGGACCAGGCGCGTCAGCTGCAGGTGATGGCCGAAGCAGTCCTTGAACACCGGGGCGAGCATGTCGAAGGCGATCTGGGCCAGGTTCTCCACGGTCGGGATGGCGTCCAGCACCACGGTCTTGTGCCCTTCCATCGACTGCAGGAAATTCAGCAGGGCCGTGTCGCCGCGGTAGATCAGGAAGGCGTGGTCCCATTGGGACACCAGATGCTCGTTGGCCAGCGTCTTGATGTCGCCGAAATCCAGGATCATGCCGTCGTCGGACGCGCCTTCACGATGCAGGACCTCGCCCGACAGCGTGAGGTCGAGGCGATAGCGGTGCCCGTGGATGTTGCGGCATTGCCCGCAGTGGTTGGGAATGCGGTGGCCGGAATCGAATTCCAGCCGGCGGGTGATCGAGACTTGCTTGTTCATGGGTTCCTGGGACTTGGCCGCGACCCGGTCGCGGCGCGGCCCGCGCCAGCGATCCAGGGGCGGCGCTCAGCGGATGCCGAGCAGCTTATGCGTTTGCAGCGACAGGCGCCAGCGCGGATGCCGCTGGCAGAACGCCACCGCGGCGGCCGTATTCTCTCTCGCCAGCGGGCCGTCCATCGGCTGCACCAGATAATGCTGGAAATCCAGCCGCTCGTATGCCGCGAAATCCTGGCCGTCCTGGGGGATCACCACCTTGAGTTCGTGGCCGCGCGTGACGACCAGTTCCGAACCCATCTTGGGGCTGACGCAAACCCAGTCGATACCGTCCGGCACGGCGATGGTGCCATTGGTCTCGATGGCGATCTCGAAGCCCTGCGCATGCAGCGCGGCGATCAGCGGCGCGTCCAGCTGCAGCAGCGGCTCGCCGCCGGTGCAGACGACCAGCGGCCGCCCGCCTTTGCCCTGCGGCCATTCGGAGGCGACGGCCGCGGCCAGCGCTGCGGCATCGCGGTACTTGCCGCCGAGCGTGCCGTCGGTGCCGACGAAATCGGTGTCGCAGAACTGGCAGACGGCGCTGCCGCGGTCCTCTTCACGGCCGCTCCAGAGATTGCAGCCCGCGAAACGGCAGAACACCGCCGCGCGGCCCGCATTGGCGCCTTCGCCCTGCAGCGTATAGAAGATTTCCTTGACAGCGTAGGTCATGCTTAGCGGCCCGCAGGGCCGTCACGTGTTGTCGGCGACCGGCGCCAGGGCGGCGGTCCTCGGTGATCGTCGGAGAATGGCAGCGCGGCACGCCAGGGCCTTGCCGTGGGGCGTTTCCTCGGCATGCGCCGGTCGCCTCCGATCGCTGCGAAGGCAGAGAGTATACCAGAGGGGCCGGTAAGGCGCCTGTGCCGGCGGGGCTTCGCCGGCACAGGCGCCGCGTACGCCACGCGCGGTTGACGCCGCCCAGACTACTGCAGCCCGAGATAATCGCGCTTGCCGAGCGGCACGCCCCGGTGGCGCAGGATGTCGTAGGCCGTGGTCAGGTGGAAATAGAAGTTCGGCAGCGCGAACTCCAGCAGATAGGCCTTGCCGCTGAAACGCACCGGCTCGGGGCGCAGCTTCAGTTCGATGATGCGCTCCTCGCTGCCCTCCAGCTGCATCGGCGTCACGCTTTCGAGGAAGGCGACCGTCTTGTCGATGCGCGCGTGCAGATCGTGCAGGCTCGCTTCGTTGTCGGCAAAGGCCGGCGCCTCGATGCCCGCCAGCCGCGCGGCGCATCCCTTGGCGGTATCGCTGGCACGCTGCACCTGCCCGACCAGCGGATACATATCGACGTAGAGCCGGGCCTGCAGCAGTTCCGCGGGATTGAATCCGGTCGATTCCGCATGCGCCACGCCCTTGTCGAGCACGGCGCGCAGGTTGCGGAAGCCGCGCAGGAAGGCCGGGATGGAAACGTCGTACATCGGCAGAGACATGGCTGATCCTCCTCTTGCCTGTCGTGGCCGGCGCCTCCCTGCCGGGAAGGATGCCGGGACGGCCAGCGGCCGCTCCCGAAGCATAGACCCTGGCGCGCCGGTGCGTCAGGCCGTGCGGGCGGGAGCGCGGCTCAGGCCGCCTTGGCTGCCTGGTAGCCAGCGTAAAGGCGGGCGAATACCGGGCCGGGCACGCCCGCCCCGACCGTCTTGCCATCGATGGAGACCACCGGCAGGATCTCCTTGCTCGCCGATGACAGCAGCACCTCGTCCGCAGCAAAGACTTCCTCGCGCGCGATGCGCCGGGACACCAGGGGAATGTCCGCCGCCGCGCACAGCTCCTCGATCAGGCCATAGCGGATGCCCTCCAGGATCAGCGCATCCTTGGGCGGCGCGCTGACCGTGCCATCCTTGACGATCCAGACGTTGGACGAGGAAGCCTCGGTCAGCCAGCCGTCGCGGAACTGGATCGCCTCGGTGACTTCCTGCTCGGCGGCATACTGCGCCGCCAGCACATTGCCCAGCAGCGAGGTCGACTTGATGTGGCAGTGCAGCCAGCGCCGGTCTTCCATCGTCACGCAGGCCACGCCGCGTTCACGCGCCTGGGCCGGCGGCAGCGCCATCGGACTGCTCATGATGAACACGGTGGGCTCGGCCTCGCGCGGAAAGGCATGGGTGCGCTTGGCCACGCCGCGCGTCACCTGCAGGTAGATCATCTGGTCGGCGCGCGCGCCGTTGGCCTCGGCCACCCGTCCGATCAGCGCCATCCAGCCGGCCTCGTCATGCGGATTGCGCATGCCGATCGCCTCCAGGCTGCGCGCCAGCCGCGCCAGGTGCTGCGCGGCACGGAACGGCTTGCCGCCGTAAAGGGGAATGACTTCGTAGATGCCATCGCCGAAGATGAAGCCGCGGTCGAGGACGGAGATACGGGCTTCGGACAACGGCGTGAATTCGCCGTTCAGGTAAACGGTAGCGTCTTGCATGGTGGCTGGGGCTGCGCTCGGGAGCGGAAACGTGGGGTGGCGGTGCCGCCCCAAAAAAAAGAGGATGGCGCCGCGGCCTCAGCCGCTTGTGCCATCCTCGTCATTCTTTCACAGCCTGGCGCGCGGCCTCATGCAAATTCGGCATGAAGCCGCTTGCCCGGCGGCCCTCGCCGCCGCCCGGGATCGGCGATCAGTGCCCGGAAACCATGCCCGCCCCCGCCGGTGCATCGCCGTCCTCGTCCGCCCGCGGCCGGCCGGCCTCGCCCAGGTGCTTGACGACCAGCGCCACCGCGGCCACCAGCGCGGGCACCGCCAGCAAGGTGAAGATGGCGTCGAAGCTCAGGTGGCGGCGCATCAGCTCGGCGCCCAGCAACGCGCCGGCGATGCCGCCGAAGCGGCCGATGCCCAGCATCCAGGCCACCCCGGTGGCGCGCCCCCGGGTCGGGTAGAAGCCCGCGGCCAGCGAGGGCATCGACGACTGCGCACCGTTCATCGCCGTGCCGGCGAGGAAGATCAGCACGCCCAGCAGCAGCAGCGGGCCGCCGCTGCCCCGCCCCACGGCATAGACCAGCACGCCGGTCAGCGCATAGGTGAAGGCGATCACCTTGTTGGGATTCATGCGGTCCATCAGCCAGCCGGCCAGGATGGTGCCGACGCCGCCGCCGAGCGGGAACAGTGCGGTCAGGAAGGCGGCGCGCTCGATGCTGAAGCCGGCGTCCTTCATCAGCGTGGGCATCCAGCTGGTCAGCAGGTAGAAGATCACCAGGCCCATGAAGTAGGTCAGCCACAGCATGGCCGAGCCCAGGCGGTAGCGTCGCGACAGCACCGTGCCGACGGCCGAGCCCGCGCGCGGCGCCGCCTCGTCCAGCGTGAAGCGCAGCGCCGGGTCGATGACCGAGCCGGTCAGGCGGGCCAGCACCCGGCGGATCCGCCCGGCCGGCTGGCCGCGCATCACCATATAGCGCACCGACTCCGGCAGCAGCAGCACCAGCAGCACCGCCAGCACCAGCGGCACCACGCCGCCGAGCACGAGCACGCTGTGCCAGCCGTAGTGCGGGATCATCCAGCCGGCCACGAAGCCACCGGCGGCGGAGCCCAGCGGGAACCCGCAGAACATGGTGTTGACCAGCACCGCGCGGCGCCGCGCCGGGGCGAACTCGGACATCAGCGTGACCGCGTTGGGCATGGCCGCGCCCAGGCCCAGGCCGGTCAGGAAACGCATCACCGTCAGCGATTCGAGCGAGCCGGCGAAGGCGGTGGCCAGGCTCCAGGCGCCGAAGAAGAACACCGACAGCACCAGCACCGCCTTGCGGCCGACCCGGTCGGCCAGCGGCCCGGCAAAGATAGCGCCGCCAGCGAGGCCGAACAGCGCCGCGCTCATGACCGGGCCGAGCGTGGCCTTGTCGATGCCCCAGTCCTGCACCAGCGCGGGAGCGATATAGCCGATCGCCGCGGTATCGAAGCCGTCGATCGCCACGATCAGGAAGCACAGCAGCAGGATCAGCCACTGGTAAGCGGAAAAACGCTGGCCGTCGATAAAGGCCTGGACGTCGACGACGCGGGTTGCTGCGGGATCTTGCATGCTGTCTCCTGCCGGTTTGCGCCGAGGCCGGATCATCCTGCTACCGGCCCGATTGTTCGCTATAAGAACGTACGTTCTCCTAAGGAACAGATAATAAGGAGGTGACAAGGTGCTCGACATCGGCGTAAACCCGGCCGGCCTCCGGCCGCGCCGGCCGGGCGAAGGCGGCGCCGCCTGGTTTATGATTGCCGGCAGCGCCACGCATCCCGCGCCGGACGCGCCCGCCCCCTCCACGACATGAACGCCCCACCGTTCCCGATCCGCACCGGCTGCCCGCCCGGCGCCTGCATCTGCGGCCGCGATGCGCTGCTGGAGGATCCGCGGGCCGACCTGCGCATCCTGCGGCTGACACGGGAAGAGGAAAAGCGGCTGATCGCCCGCCTCGAAAGCCTGGCCAGCCTGGAAGACCTGCGGCGCATGGAACAGCGCATGTTCGAGCAACTGGGCATCGTGCTGACCGTCACGCCCAGTGCCAACGAGGTGCGCACCACGCGCGGCATCGCCATCCAGGTGGCGGAGCAGCCGGGCCTGTGCCGCAAGACACGGCAGGCCATCCCGGCCGCGATCCGGCGCAGCATGGAAGCCCGGCCCGAGATCGCCTATGCGCTGCTGAACGCGCGCGACCTGCTGTCCGGCACCTGACGACCGCTTTCGGCGGTTCCAGGATTCAGCGCTTCAGGGCCAGCGCTTCGGGCCGCCAGGCCGCTAGGCCGCGAGCCGACGGGCGAAATGCAGCGGCGCGCGGTCGTCGAGGATGGCCTGCTGCGCGGCCAGGTCGTGGGGATCCGGCTGGAGCCAGGCGTCGAGATGCCCGGGACGCAGGGGAATGATGCAACGGTCGTGGCCGGCGGCCGCGACCTCGGGCGGCGGCTCGTCGGTGATGGCCGCGAACGAGTAGAGCCCGGGCCCGCCGCCCTCGCCCGGGCTGTATGACCACAGGCAGGCCAGCAGCATGTCGGCCGGCGGCTGCGGGCTGAACTCCAGCACCACATTCTCCTCGGCCTCCCCCGCAGGCAGCGGCCGGTGCTCCAGCTTGTGGCGCGCCACGTTCTCGAAGAAGGCCGTCACCACCAGCACGCCGTGCTGGTGGCCGAACAGCTTGCGCCAGGCATGCCCCAGGTTGTCGCGCCGGGCATTGTAGGTACCGGGCCGCCTGCGCTCGTCCGCTTCGCTCCAGCCCGGCAGCCGGCACTGGTAGCGCATCGGCACCAGTACGCGGCCCCCGTCCTGCCAGATGATCAGCGGCGCATAGTGGCCGGGAAAGATGCGGGCGTCGCGCTGCATCAGGTGGCTGCGCTGCAGGTCCGCCAGGTTGCGCTGGGCGCGTGCGATCTTGTCGGTGGCGATGCGCTGCTCATCCTCCGCCTTGCGGCTGGCGCGCACAGCCAGCGCGCGCTCGGCCTCCGCCAGCCGCGCCTTCTGACGGAACAGCTCGGCCTCGAGGACACGGGCCTGCTCCCCGTCGGCGGCGGCGGCGAGTTCTGCCAGCTCCCGTTCAGCCGGCGTGCGTGCCTCGGCGAAATCGGCGCGCATCGCCTTAGGGATGCGCAGCCAGCCGCCATCGCGGCGCTTTTCCCAGAACAGTTCGACATAGCGCCGCAGGCTCACCTGCACGCCGTACTCCCTCTCGTAGCGGCGGTGTTCGGATCGGATCATGGCGGAATAGCACATCGCGGCCCCTCGGCGTGGCTGGCTCGGCTGCCCGGTGGCGCCAGCTCCAGCAGGCAGGCGCCCGGCCCTGCTTCCACCATAGGCGCTGGCACGCCACCCTGCCGCGGCCTCGCGCTGCCGGGTGCGGCCGGGTGCGGCCGGCATCAGCCATCGGGATGTCAGCCGTCGGGAGGATGGTGGCCCGCCGGCACCCGCCGTAGCATGGGTACCGGGGCTCTCACCTTGCCCCACATTCCCAAATCAACCGCCCCAGTCCACCACCGGGGCGTCTTTTTTTGCCCCCCCGCTCCGGCGGTTCTGCCGGCCCGGCCGCCCGCGCTCAGGGCAGCCGTGCCGGCGGCGCCGCCTCGAACGCCGGCGCGGCGAACAGATTGCCCTGGAACAGGTGCACGCCGGCGTTGCGCAGCCAGCGGTATTGCTCCAGGGTCTCGACGCACTCCGCGATGACGGCGATGCCAAGATTGCGGCAGAGCTGGACCGCCTGCGGCACGAAGCGCTGCTGGCGCCCGTCCTTGCCCACGCCGTGCACGGTCTTGCGGCTCAGCTTGACGATATCGGGCCGGATGGCCGCCACCAGGTTCAGGCCGGCCGAACTGGCGCCGATCTCGCTGAGCGCCAGCTTGAGCCCCTGGTCGCGCAGCGGCTGCATGCGCGCGGCGTAGGCCTCGGGGCGGTCGATGATCTCGTCGGCCTTGTTTTCCAGGACCAGGCGGCCGCGCTGGTAGCCGAGCCGGAGAGCCGCCGCCGCCGTCTGTTCGAGCGAGAGCTGGGTTTCCGCCTGTTCCGGCAGGAAGCAGTTGACGTGCAGGCGATGGCGGATGCCGAGCCGCTCTGCCACGGTCATTGCCGCAACGCGGCATTCATCGTCGAAGCGATGGATGGCATCGGTCGGCAAGGCACGCATCAGGTGGGCGGACGAACGGTCGCCACGCCGGCGCGCGAACGCCTCGTAGGCCACCACCGCGCCGCGCTCGACGTCGACGATAGGCTGGAAGGCAAAGGAATAATCCGGAATCCCGGCCTCCGGCTGCCGCGGCGCGGGGACAGCGGCGGCGGCAGGCGCTGCCGGGGCGGCGGCGCCGGTGGTACCGTTCGCCGCCAACGGCAGCCCGGCCGCGACCGCGCGCCGGCCATAGACGGCCGCCAGCCCGATGCGGGTCAGGATCAGGTCGATATTGCCATGCTCGTCCACCGGACCATGGCGCAGCAGCCGCATCTCCAGCAGGCGCTCGACCTTGCTGCCGGGAATCAGCTGGTGGCCGTCGGGAGCCGTCTCGTCGCGCAGCAGCGCGCCCTGGACACGTGAACCCCAGGGCGTGGAAGTCAGGTAGAGACGCGCGCCCTGCGCCAGGCGCTTGAGTAGTTCGTCGCGTTGCATGGGTTCGGGCTGCGGGTGGTCGGCCAAGTCCAAGTATTGCTTCGGCGATGCTACAGCACATCGCGCGCGTAAAGCTGACAAATCCTGACATCCCCTCGCCGTAGCGGGAAAACGGGCCGCGCTGGGCTATAGTCTTGCCCTCTGCTGCCCCCGATTGGCTCCTATCGCCCCCTATGCCGACGGCCGCCTCCGATGCGGCACGTGCCGGCCTGGCTCTTTTCTCCCGTTTACGGTGATGTCGCGGATCCTGTGCATTGTCTTGTTTTGCCTCTGCCAATGGCCCGCGGCGTGGGCCGAGGTGCGCCTGCCGGCGTCGGGCGAGGTGGCCTTGGGCCACGACTGGGCGCTGTTGCGCGACCCGGGCGATACCCTGACGATCGAGCAGGTCGCGCGGCCCGACATGGCCGCTGCCTTCCATCAGCAGCACACCCCGCCCGCGCTGGGCTACGTCGACGGCACGGCCTGGCTGCGGCTCACCCTGAGGCGCCCGGCGGCGGCCGAGCCGATCTGGCTGCTGGACCTGCGCTCGGCGCTGCTCGATGACGTCACGCTGTACCTGCCGCGCGCCGGGGGCGGCTTCGAGCGGCGCGTGGCAGGCGACCGCCAGCCGGTGGCGGGGCGCGACATCGCCTACCGCAGCCCGGTGTTCCGGCTCTCCCTGCCGCCGGACCAGCCGGTCACGGTCTACGTGCGGGTGCGCAGCACCAGCACCATGACCTTCCCGCTGCTGCTGTGGTCGCCGGATGCCTTTATTTCCTTCATGGGCACCGAACTGTTCCTGTTCGGCCTGTTCTATGCGGCGCACATCGTGCTGCTGCTGACCAGCGGCTGGTTCTACTGGGTCACGCGCAACCGCTCCTTCCTGCTGTTCAGCCTGACGGTGCTGGCCAACCTGTTCACCTCGCTGTCCGCCGAAGGCTTCACCTACCAGTACCTGCTGCCCCAGCATCCGCTTGCCAGCGATGCCGTCTACATGGTCAGCTGGCTGTGCGCGATCCCGCTCGGCGTGCTGTTCATGGCGAACTACCTCGACCTGTTCGACTCGCCATGGCGCCGCTGGGCCATCCGTTTCTCGGCGCTGAACTGGGCCGTCTCGCTGCTGTGCGCGCCCTGGCTGCTGCTGTCGGTCGCACGCTGGCTGCGGCCGTTCTACCTGCTGTGGAGCGTGCTGACCCTCGCCATCCTGATGGGCGTGGCTGCGGTGATGAGCTGGCGGGGACAGAAGGCCGCGCGCGTGCTCTTCCTCGTGCTGCTGCTCCTGCTCGGCGGAACGGCGGCGCGCCTGGCACGCAACGTGGGATGGATCGACCCCGGCCCCATCGTCGACAACGGCAACTATCTCGGCATGGTCGCCTTCCTGCTGATCATGAACTCGGCGATCAGCTGGCGCTATACGGATATGCGGGCGGAAAAGGAAGCCGCGCAGGCCGAAGCCCTGCGCGTGGCGCGCCAGGCCGAGCGCGACCTGGAAGCCAAGGTGGCGCGCCGCACCCGGGCGCTGCGCGAGGCCATGGCCCAGGTGGAGGCCTCGCTCTCGCTGGAACGGCGGGCCCAGGAGGAACAGCGCCAGTTCCTGGCCACGGTCTCGCACGAGCTGCGCACACCGCTGGCGGTCATCGACGCGACCGCCCAGAACCTGGAACTGGACGATGAACAGGACGATCCCCGCACCTCGGCACGCTACCGCAAGATCCTGCGCGCCACCCAGCGCCTGACCATGCTGATCAACGAGTCGCTGCACGAAGACGGCTTCGAGCTGCTGCGCCACGGCTCGCGCCCCGGCCCGGTCGACCTGGCGGCCCTGCTGCACGACGCCGCCGCCGCCGCCCGCCTGTTATCGGAGGCACATCGTCTCGACGTCGACGGCAGCCGCCTGCCGCCCGCCTTCGATTGCGACGGCAGCCTGCTGCGCCTGGCCCTGCGTACGCTGGCCGATAACGCGGTGAAGTACACGCCCGCCGGCACCCGCGTGCTGCTGCGCGGCCGCCTGGTGCAGCACGGCGTCGTACTGGAGGTGGAGGACAACGGGCCGGGTATCGCGCCGGCCGACCTGCCGCGCGTCTTCGAGCGCTACTACCGCGGACAGGGCGTCGGGCGCGTGCCCGGCACCGGGCTCGGGCTGTCGCTCGCGCTGCGCATGGTCGAGATGCAAGGCGGCACGCTGACGCTGGACAGCCAGCCCGGCCAGGGCTGCCGGGCCGTCATCTTCCTGCCGGCGCAGCCGCCGGGCGCCCTGCCCGGGGCTCAAGCCGGTGTTCCAGCCGGCGTTCCAGCCAACCACCAGGAGGCCGGCAACCCGGCCGGAACTCAAGCCAAAGACAGCGACGCCGCGAACACGTAGCCGACGCCGTGGGCGGCACGCAGCGGCAGTTCGCTGGCGGTCTCGCCGCGCCAGCGCTGGCGCAGCCGGCTGACCAGGGTTTCGAGGCGGCGCTCGTCGTAGTGCCGCCAGTCCTCGCCGAAGCTCTCGACGATCTCGCGGCGGCTCGCCGGCTGGCCGGGATGGCGCGCCAGCAGCTCGAGCAGGCTGCCTTCGTTGACGGACACGGCGATGGCGGCGCCGTCCGGCGAGCTGAGCCGGCCGGCCTGCCGGTCCAGCCGCCAGCTGGTGGCGACGCGCCGGCTCAAGGCACGCAGCACCGCATCGAACTCCAGCAGCTTGACCGGCTTGACCAGGTAATGGTCGGCGCCGCCGTCGAAGCCCTGCAGCTTGTCGTGGGTCTCGCCGCGCGCCGTCAGCATGACGATGCCGCAACCGGGCCGCTGGCGGCGCAAGGCCCGCACCGCGTCGAAGCCGGAGCCATCGGGCAGCATGGCATCGATCACCGCGATGTCGGCCTGTTCGCACAAGGGCGCGAATTCGGCCAGGCTGCCCGCCTGCAGCACCGCCCACTGCCGTTTCTGCAGGAAGGCGGCGATTTCGTCGCGCAATTCGCTCTCATCCTCGAGCAAGAGGATTGTCCGCATACCTGGATCCTGGAAGGACAAAGACCGGCCCGTCCCGGACCCGTGGGCATCAGGGCGGCGCGGCCGTACGCACCCGGGCCGGCCGGGCGGCGTACCGCGCGCGGCGGCTCCGGCGCCACTGCCGCCCGTTCCGTCAGGGCGGCATTGTAATCCCGGGCCGGCACCGCCGCGCGCGCCACGCTCAGCAGAACACCCCGACCGCCTCCGCCAGCCGGTTCGCCTGCTGCCGCAGCGCCTGCGCGGCCTGCGCGCCCTGCCCGACCAGTTCGGCATTCTGCTGGGTGACCTGGTCGATCTCGCCGATCGCCTGGCCAACCCGGCCTACCCCGCTCGACTGTTCGGCCGTGGAGGCGCTGATCTCCGCGATCAGGTCGGAGACGCGCTGCACCTGCCTGACCAGATCGTCCATGGTCGCGCCGGCATCGTGCACGATGCGGGTGCCTTGCTCGACCTTGCCGGCGCTGGCATCGATCAGGGCCTTGATTTCCTTGGCCGCCCCGGCGCTGCGCTGCGCCAGCCGGCGCACCTCGTCCGCCACCACCGCGAAGCCGCGCCCCTGCTCGCCGGCGCGCGCGGCCTCCACCGCGGCATTCAAGGCCAGGATATTGGTCTGGAAGGCAATGCCGTCGATCACGCCGATGATGTCCGCGATACGGTGCGAGCTGCCCGAGATCTCGTCCATCGTCGCCACCACCTCGGACATGGCCTGCCCGCCCTTGGCCGCCGCCTGGCTGACGTCGCCCGAGATGGCATTGGCCTGGGCCGCCGTCTCGGCATTGTTGCGGACCGCCTCGGTCACCTGCGTCATCGACGACACCGTGTCCTGCACGCTCGCCGCGGCGCGCCCGGTGCGCGCGCTCATGTCGCTGTTGCGCTGGGCGATCTCCCCGCTCGCGCTCTGCACGCTCAGCACCTGCTCGCTGACGTCGTCGATCAGCCAGCGGAACATCAGGCCGAGCTGGCTGATGGTGCGAAGCGCCATGCCGATCTCGTCGACACGGTCCATGTGCTCGACCTTCTGGCTCTCGCCCGAGGCCACGCGCAGCGCCTGCGTCAGCATGCGCTCGAGCGGCCGCGAGACCTGCGCCTCCAGCCACAGCGAAGCCAGCCCCAGCGCGCCGGCGAGCACCGCGCCGCCGCCCCAGAGCGTTGTGCCGCCGGCGCCCAGCGCCAGCGCGCCGGCCAGCGACACGGGCAGCACGCCGGCCAGGCCGAGCCGGATGCGCCAGCGCACCGGCAGGGTGCGCGGCAGCGACAGGCAGCCCAGCCAGCCCGCGCGCAGCACCAGTCCCTTGTGGAAGCGCCAGCCCTTGGCACGGCCTTCGCGGAAATCGCGGTAGCAGGCCTCGGCGGCACCGATCTCCTCGCGCGAGGCCTTGGTGCGCACCGACAGGTAGCCCACCGGCCGGCCATCGCGCACCACCGGCATCGCATTGGCGCGCACCCAGTAGTAGTCGCCGTCCTTGCGCCGGTTCTTGACCAGCGCGGTCCACGGCTCGCCGCGCTTGAGCGTGGCCCACATGTCGGCGAAGGCCTCCGTGGGCATGTCGGGATGGCGCACGATATTGTGCGGCTGGCCCTGCAGCTCTTCGCGGGTAAAACCGCTCACCTCGACGAACGCGGCATTGGCGTAGGCAATGTGGCTGTGGGCGTCCGTGGTCGACATCAGGGTCGCGTTGTCCGGCAACTCGTACTCGTGCTGCGTCACTGGCTGGTTATTGCGCATGCGCTTCTCCCTTCCCTGGATGAATGGTCGCTACGAGGTAGCTTGGGGCGCGCTAACGGCAGGCCTGCCCCAGCCCTCACCCCACCAATGAGGGGGACGCGGAAAAAAGACGATGATGTGTAAAGAACGACGCACATTCAGCGCATTTTGCGAGCAGTTTCACACTCCCATTGTCTCTCGATGAATACATTGAGTTATCACAGTATGTGCATGCGATGCCATGCTGATGATCACTCGATTTGACAAGCGCATGCGCACTGAACTTGCAATGAACTCGCAATGAACGCAGCCGGTGCGCGGCGCCGGCACGACCCGGCCCAGGGAACGAAGAGAATGCAAGAGTCGAAATAGTGGGAAACATCACATCTGTTTCGCGCAACTATTCCCCTCGCGAGATGATGAAATACCGGTGCAGTAACCGCTGCCATTCCCAAGCGCATTTGCGCGGGGCCGACCGGCGTCACCCGGTCGGCTCTTTTCTTTCGGGACAGGGCTGGCGCCCCGTCGGCGGCGCGTGGCCGTCCGCGCTCTCGCGCCCTCAGCGGGCCGGCAGGCCACCCTGCGCCGCCGCCGGCACCGGGTCCGCCATCACCACGCCGCCCCCGCCGTTGCGCTTGGCCCGGTAGCAGGCGGCATCCGCGTCGCGCAACACCTGCTTGACATCGCTGCCGGGCCTGAACAGTGCCATGCCGGCGCTCGCCTTGACCGAGAAGACCCGGCCGTCGCGGCCGATGCGGACCGCGTCAATGCCGGCCAGGATCCGCTCGATGATGGCGCGCGCCTCAGCCACCGCCTCGGCACCCAGCAGCAAGCCGAACTCGTCGCCGCCCAGCCGGGCCGGCAGCACATGCCGCCCTTCCGCTGCCAGCAGGACCCTGCCGACCTCCGCCAGCAGCGCATCGCCGGCGCCATGCCCGCCGACGTCGTTGACCTGCTTGAAACCGTCGAGGTCGATCAGGCAGATCGCATGCGCCCTGGCATCGCCGCCGGCGGGCGCATCGAGGGCATCGAGGTCTTCGAGCGCCTCGTCGAAGCGGGCGCGGTTGGCCAGCCCGGTCAGCGCGTCATGGAAAGCCATGTACTCCAGGCGCGCCAGCAGTTGGTCGCGTTCGGCTTCTGCGCGCTTGCGGGCGCGGATGTCCTGCACCTGGACAATGGCGGCGATGCCTTCGATCGAAGGGGTTTGCAGCGGCGCCATCGAGCTCAAGGCCCAGATAAACGTGCCGTCCACGGCACGGAAACGGCCTTCGTGCTCGAAGGTCGCCTGCTCGCCCGCCGCGATCGCCTCCAGGGCCCGCCGCGCCGGCTGCAGGTCATCTTCGTGCAGGTAGCGGAACAAGGTATCGCCGCCCAGGATCGCCGCGCTGGTGCCCAGCATCGACGCCAGCAGCCGGTTGGCCTCGAGGATGCGGCCGTAGCGGTCGACGATCATGACGCCGGACGGCGACTGCTCGATGACGGCGTGCAGGCGCGCTTCGCGATCGCGCGCGGTGCGCTCGGAGGCGATCAGGCTGGCCTGCTGCTGCTTGAACACCGTGATGTCGAAATGGGCCGACTTGATCCATCCATTGCCGGCCCGTTCGTCGATCACGCGCACCCAGCGCCCGTGCGGCAAGGCAATCTCATAGGGCGCGCCCGCGAAGCGTTTCCACTCCCGGATCAGTTCGGCCTCCTCGCCCGGCCCGTGGCGCCGGGAAGCCTGCGCCCGCCACGCCGCGGTGACGATCTCCTCTAGCGTGCGGCCCTCCACCTCCGCCCCCGCGGGCAGCCCGTAGATACCGCGGAACCGGCTGTTTGCCTGCAGCAGCCGGCCCGCCGCGTCCTCGATCGAGAAACCGTCGGGCAGTTCTTCGATCCAGCCGCCGTGGTCACCCTGGGGAGGGTCGGTGCGGTAGCACGTGCCGGAGTCCACTTCCCGCCAGAGGCGTGCCCGGCCGACATCCGGAATCGACTGGGCCACCACCTTGAGCACGCGCCCGCGGTGCTCGAACTGGAATGGGCGCGTCTGCGACTGGTGGCGCAGGATGCCGCGTTCCACGTAGAGGTCGACCTTGTCGAGTTCGCTTGCGTCGAGACGGGCCGAGTAGAAGCGGCGCAGATTCTGCCGGTAATGCTCGCCGGCGAAGATCTTGCCGTCGTGTTCGGGAAAGAAGCGCAGGAAGGTCCGGTTCCAGCCCCGCGTCACGTCCTGGGAGTCGAACAGGCAGAAGGCGATGTCCAACTCGTCGAGCAGGTCGGCGAACGATTGCAGGCTGTGCAGGGGCATGGCGCGCTCGAGTCGAGTTGAGGCCGGTCGGATCGGAACATGTCACCAGGAGGAGACATTATTGACCAAGCCAGCGGATTCTTCCACGAATCCGTGCCCCACCCCGGGGAGCCTGCCCCCTCTCCTGCGGCGCCGCTTCGGCTCCATCGCCCAGGGGCGGCCGCTCCGGCCGGGCCACGGACGGGGCGCCGGCGGCAAGCCCGCCAGGCGCCAGGACGGTTCAGCGGGTATCGATCCGGGAGTCGATGCGGGCGTCGCGCCGGATCGCCTGCGGCGGCATGCCGAATCCCCGCATGAAGGCCTCGCGCAGATGGCGGCGATCGCGGAATCCGGTCTCCCGCGCGACCACCTCGAGAGCATGGCGGCTCTGTTCGATCATCAGCCGGGCTGCCTCCAGGCGCAGCCGCTCCACGGCCTTGGCCGGCGACTGGCCGGTCTCCAGCGTGAAGACACGGCTGAACTGGCGCGGACTCAGGTGAACGCTGGAGGCCAGCGCCTCCACCGTGAGCGGACGGTGCAGGTTGCGGCGCGCATAGTCCAGCGCGCTCTGGATGCGGTCTGACTTGGGCGCCAGCTCGAGCATCTCGGAATGCTGCGACTGCCCGCCCGCGCGGCGTTGCGGCATCACGAGCTTGTGTGCGACGGAGCGGGCCACGTCCGCACCCAGGTCCTTTTCCACCATTGCCAGCGCCAGGTCGAGCCCCGCCGTCATGCCGGCCGAGGTCCAGATCGGACCGTCGACGATATAGATCCGGTCCGGCTCCACATGGATGTCCGGAAAGCGCTGCTGCAATGCCCGCCCGAACGCCCAATGCGTGGTGGCGCGGCGCTGCGCCAGCAAACCCGCCTCGGCCAGCACGAAGCCGCCGGTACAGATCCCCGCGACACGCCTGGCCCGATGAACCGCCTTGCGCAGGAAATCGAGGATCTTCTGCGGCGCCGGGGATTGGAGCGGGTCGTTCACCCCCGCCACCATCCATGTATCGACTTCCACGCGCCCACGCAGCGAGCGGGTCCCCACCGCTACGCCGAGCGACGACGGCACCGCGCCGCCGGCAACCGAGAAATTCTCCAGCGCATAGAACGGCTCGCCCGCGACGATGTTCGCGTACTCGAACACCGACTGCGGGGCCAGCGCCATGATCTGGAAGCCCTCGCTGACCAGGAATCCGATCCGATGCATGCCCACCTCCGCCAAGCCATGGCCTGAATCCTACCTATATACGTCATTTCGGTCTCTCCTGCCGGCGTCCACAATGCCCTCACACCGTCTTCACCTTCATCCACCACACCACGGAGTGACGTCATGACCCAAGCACATCCCGGCACCGCCCTCATCACCGGCGCCTCGTCCGGCATCGGCGCCGTCTATGCGGACCGGCTGGCCCGTCGCGGCTACGACCTGATCCTGGTTGCGCGCAAGCGCGACCGCCTGCTGGCTCTCGCCGACCGCATCACTGACCAGACGCGCCGCAGCGTCGAAATCCTCGACGCCGACCTCAACGACCGCGCCGCGCTGGCCCGCATCGAGGCCAAGCTCAGGCAGGACGCCAGCCTGACCCTGCTGGTCAACAATGCCGGCGTCGGCACGCATACGCCGCTGCTCGACAGCGATGCCGATGCCATGAGCCGCATGATCGACCTGAACGTCACCGCCCTCACACGCCTCACCTACGCCGCCGTACCGGCCTTCGTCGCGCGCGGCAGGGGCGCCGTCATCAATATCGCCTCCATCGTCGCGATCGCGCCGGAGACGCTCAATGGTGTCTACGGCGGCACCAAGGCCTTTGTCCTCGCATTCAGCCAGTCGCTGCACCACGAACTCGCCGACAAGGGCGTGCGGGTCCAGGCCGTGCTCCCCGGCGCCACGGCCACCGACTTCTGGGAGACCGGGGGCCTGCCGCTGGCGCACCTGCCCAAGGAGATCGTCATGTCGGCCTCTGACCTGGTCGACGCGGCCTTGACGGGATTCGACCGCGGCGAGCTGGTCACGATCCCGTCGCTGCATGCGGTCGAAGAGTGGGAGGCCTATGAAGCCGCGCGCCGCTCGATGTCGACGCACCTGTCCAGCGACGTCCCGGCGGACAGGTATCGCGAAACGCGTTGAGCCGGGCACTGCCGCGCCACGCCCGGGCCGGGCCGCATCTCCGGCCCGCAAGCGGCATCCCTGCACATGGCCGGGTGCCCCGCGGCAGAGTGATCGATTCCCGGGAGCGCCCCGGGATCACATCAGGACCATCCGCCCCCCAGCGCCCGGAATGCCGCGACCGCCGCGCGCGCGTTGTCCGCCTTCACCTTGGCCAGCTGGTCGCGCGAGGCGAGCAGCTGGCGGTCCTCGTCGAGCACCTCGTAGAGGCTGACCGCTCCCCCCTTGTAGGCTTCCTCCGACGCGTCACGCGCGCGCTGGTGCGCGCCGACCTCCCGGTCCAGTTCCCGGCTCTGCGCCTCGAGCTGGGTCAGCGCGATCAGGGCGTCCTCGACATCCGACGTCGCCTGCAGCATCGACTTCCGATAGTTGGCCAGGGCTTCGGCATAAGCGCCCTTGGCGCTCGCCACCTCGGCGTCGACACGGCCGAAGTCGAACAGGCGCCAGCGCAGCCCGGCCGTGGCCGCCGGCTGGAACGCCTGCGCCGTCAGCAGCTTGCCGGCCGACAGGCTCTCGAAGCCCAGCAGGGCCGACAGGGAGACCTTGGGGTAGTACTCGGCGACCGCTGCGCCGATGCGCGCGCTCGAGGCGGCCAGGCGGCGCTCCGCGGCGATCACGTCGGGACGGCGCTGCAGCAGGTTGGCCGGCCCCTGGGCCAGGGCCAGCTGCGGCACCACCGGGTCGCCCGGCGACGCCTGCAGTTCCGCCGCGTAGGTTCCCGGCTGCGCGGCCATCAGGACGTCGAGGCGGTTGAGCTGCGTCTCCAGCTCCCTTTGCAGGGGCGGGATGGTCACGCGGGTCTGTGCCAGCCGGGCCTCGGCCTGCGCCTGCTCGCGCTCGGCACCGATGCCATCGGCCAGGCGCAGCCGCACCAGCTCCAGCAGCCGCTCGTCGGTCTTGACCTGCGCCTGGGCGATGGCGATACGGTTCTGCGCGCCGCGCACGCGGAAGTAGGCATCCGCCGCTTCGGCGGCGACCAGGATACGCACGCCGAGGTGGTTCGCCTCGGCGGCCTCGCGCTCCGCATCCGCGGCCTCGGCGCCGCGCCGCAGCCCGCCGGCGATATCGATCTCCCACGTCGCGGCGGCACCCAGCGAATAAAGCGACTGGCCGCGCTGGTAGCCCGGCAGCGCGCTGCCGATCTTGCCCAGCGGGCTTTCCAGCGACTGTCGCTGCTTGCTGGCATCGCCGTACGCACTCCCCTGCGGCAGCAGCGCCGCCCCCGCGAACCGGGCGGCCGCGCGTGCCTGCTCGACCCGGGCCACCGAGGCGGCCAGGTCGAGGTTCTGCGCCAGGGCGCGCTGCACGATGGCCGACAGCGCGCGGTCGTTGAAGCCGTCCCACCAGGTATCGAGCGCAACCGGCGCGCGCGCGGCATTGATCGGCGCCAGCGCGGCCGCGTGCGCATAGGCCGCCGGCATGGCGGCCTGGGGCGCATGGTAGTCCGGGCCCACGGCGCACGCCGCCAGGCCAAGCGCCGCCAGCATCGCCGCGGCGACCGTCACGGCACGGCGGACCGGTACAGGAAAAGCAGGGTTCGACATCTCGGTTCCTTTCGTGATGGCTCATGCAAGGCGCTGGCAGGTCTTGCCCAACATTTACTTGCACGATGATAGTTACTAGCCTAGACTAACTTTCATGTTGATAGCAACCTCTTTTTAACGAGGAGCAACATGCAAAGAAAGTCACACCGGAATGCCGTGTGTCCCGTGGCGCGCAGCATGGAGCGCGTCGGCGACGCATGGAGCGTGCTGATCCTGCGCGAGGCCTTCTATGGCGCCACCCGCTTCGATGCCTTCCAGAAGGCGCTGGGCATCGCGCCCAATATGCTGACGCGCCGGCTGAACGCCCTGGTCGACGACGGGCTGATGGTCCGGCGCCCCTACAGCACCCATCCGCCACGCGACGACTATGTGCTCACCGAGCTCGGGCGCGATTTCCGCCCGGTCCTGCTGACACTGCTGGCCTGGGGAAACCGGCACTTTCCCGGCGCCGGGGAAACCATGCGGCTGGTCGAGCTCAGCAGCGGGCGGCCCGTGCGCGTCGCGCTGATCGATGCCGACACCGGCGAACGGATCACGGAAGCCAGGCACCGCATCGCGCCCGGTCCGGCGGCCAGCGAGGCACCGCCCGCGCGTCTCGCCGCGCCGGCCACGGCGCCGCTGCCGGCATCCGGCCGCGCGGCGGCGCACGCACAAGCCCATGAAGTCAACCCTGCGGCGTCCGCGACGGACGCCCTCTAATCTCGGAGCAATGCCATGAGCAACACCACCAGCGTCGCCGACACAGCCAGCCGCGCCCCCTCGGAGGGCACCGTGTCCAGGCCCCGGATCGGCCGCAAGGCTGCGGCGGTCCGTGCCGGCGGCGCGCTGATCGCCTTGGCCGCGGCGGCATACGGCTACCACTGGTGGACGCATGCGCGCTTCGTCGAAGACACCGACGACGCCTATGTGGGCGGCGACGTCACCCTGCTCGCCGCCAAGGTGCCCGGCTACCTGGCGGCGGTACTGGTGACCGACAACCAGCAGGTCCATGCCGGCGACCTGCTGGCCCGTATCGACGATCGCGACTACCGCGCCGCGCTGGCCAAGGCCGAAGGTGCCGTGGCCTCCGAGCAGGCGCTGCTCGCCAACCTGGATGCGCGCGCCAGGCTGCAGGAGGCCGTGATCGCCGAAGCCAGGGCCGGCGTGGCCGCCGCCGACGCCGAGACGGCCCGCTCGCGCGACGACCAGGCGCGCTATGCCAGCCTGGTGGCGAAATCGGCGGTGTCGGTGCAGAGCTCGCAGAAGGCCGACGCCGACTACAAGCAGTCGCTGGCCAACAGCCAGAAGGCCAAGGCCAGCGTCGAAGCCGCGCAGCGGCAGCTGGAGGTGATCGCCACGCAGAAGCAGCAGGCGCAAGCCGCGCTGGCACAGGCCGCAGCCGAACGCGACCTGGCGCGCCTCAACCTCCAGTACACGGAACTGCGCGCCCCCATCGACGGCACCATCGGCAACCGCCGCGCGCGCGTCGGCGCCTATGCCGCCAGCGGCAGCCAGCTGTTGTCGATCGTCCCGGCCAGGGGCCTGTGGATCGACGCCAACTTCAAGGAAGGACAACTCGCCCGCATGCGCCCCGGCATGCGCGCCACCATCGTCGCCGACGTGATGCCCGGCAAGGTCTTCCACGGCCGCGTCGAGAGCCTGGCGCCGGCCACCGGCGCCCAGTTCAGCGTGCTTCCGCCCGAGAACGCCACCGGCAACTTCACCAAGATCGTGCAGCGCGTTCCGGTGCGCATCGTGCTCGACGATGCGGATGCCAGGCTCGGCCTGCTGCGCCCCGGCCTGTCGGTCGTGGCGGAAATCGACACCCAGGCCGCCAAGGAGGCGGACCAATCATGAGCGCCGCCGTCACCGCCGGGCCGGCCGACCCCAGCGCGGCGGCCTCCGTGCCGCCCACCGCGCCGACCCGCCCGCCGGCCCCCTTGCCCGCCCATTCGCCTGCGCAGATGCCGCTGAGCGCCAGGGTGCTGGCCTTCGCCACCATGTGCGTCGGCATGTTCATCGCCCTGCTCGACATCCAGATCGTGTCCGCGTCGCTGCGCGACATCGGCGGCGGCCTGTCGGCGGGCACCGACGAAACCGTGTGGGTGCAGACCGCCTACCTGATCGCCGAGATCATCGTCATCCCGCTGTCCGGCTGGCTGGCCCGGGTCATGTCCACGCGCTGGCTGTTCGCCGCGTCCGCGGCGGGCTTCACGCTGACCAGCCTGCTGTGCGGCATCGCCTGGAACATCCAGAGCATGATCGCCTTCCGCGCCGCCCAGGGCTTCCTTGGCGGCTCGATGATCCCGATGGTCTTCACCACCGCCTTTGCCTTCTTCGAAGGGCGCCAGCGCGTCGCCGCGGCCGCCATCATCGGCGGGCTGGCCTCGCTCGCGCCGACGCTCGGGCCCACCGTCGGCGGCTGGATCACCGACCACTACTCCTGGCACTGGCTGTTCTTCATCAACCTGGTGCCCGGCGTCTTCGTCACCATCGTGGTACCGCTGCTGGTCAAGATCGACCAGCCCGACTGGTCCCTGCTCAAGGGTGCCGACTACCTCGGCATCGTGCTGATGGCGCTCTTCCTCGGCTGCCTCGAATACACTCTGGAGGAAGGCCCGCGCTGGGACTGGTTCGGCGACCGCGCCATCCTGGCCACGGCGTGGATCTCGGGGCTGGCCGGCATCGGCTTCCTGTGGCGCTCGCTGACCTACGCGAATCCGGTGGTCGACCTGCGCGCGCTGAAGGAGCGCAATTTCGCCCTGGGCTGCTTCTTCTCCTTCGTCACCGGCATCGGCATCTTCGCCACCATCTACCTGACGCCGCTCTTCCTCGGACAGGTGCGCGGCTTCAGCGCCCTGCAGACCGGGCTCGCCATCTTCTCCACCGGCCTGTTCCAGGTGATGTCGATCCCCTTCTACGCCTTTCTCGCCAACCGCGTCGACCTGCGCTGGCTGCTGATGGGCGGCCTCGCGCTGTTTGCCCTGTCGATGTGGAACTTCGCGCCCATCACCCACGACTGGGGCGGCGCGCAACTGCTGCTGCCGCAGGCCCTGCGCGGCATGGCCCAGCAGTTCGCGGTGGCGCCGACGGTCACTCTCACGCTGGGCGCGCTGCCGCCTTCGCGCCTCAAGCAGGCCTCCGGCCTGTTCAACCTGATGCGCAACCTCGGCGGCGCGATCGGCATCGCGGCCTGCGCCACCATCCTCAACGACCGCACCAACCTGCATTTCCTGCGCCTGGCCGAACACCTGAACCTCGGCAACGAGGCCATGGCCCGGTTCCTGCACGAATCGGCGGCCCGCCTGGCCACGCTGGGCGACCAGGTGCTCGACGACAACGCTGCCGCCGCCAGGCAGCTGTGGGCCCTGACCATGCGCGAGGCGCGCACCTTGACCTTCTCCGATGCCTTTCTCGCCATCTGCCTGTGCTTCGTCATCGCGACCCTGCTGGTCCCGCTGATGCACAAGGTCGCGCCGCCGAAGGCACCGTCGGCGGATGCCCATTGACCGTGCATGGAGGCCATCATGCCTGCAACCCATCGCCCTCATCGTTCCCGTCGCTCTCATCGTTCTCTTTTCCTGGCCTTCGCCATGGCGCTCGCGTCGGCCGGCGCACCGCCGCCGGCCCGCGCAGCCACCCAGCCGCCGCGCGACGGCGCCACCGCCTGCGCGCGCACCGGCAACGGCTACTGCCATCTTCCCGCGCCGGCCCAGGGCCTCCGCCTGGACAGCGAACTCGCCCTGACCACGGCTTCCCGCTCCGCACCTCTACTACCGTGAGGACACCATGCGCCACCCTGACGTCGTACTCTGCCACCCGGTCCGCACACCGATCGGCGCCTTCAACGGCTCCCTGAAGGGCATCCCGGCCACTGAACTCGGCACCCTGGCCATCCGCGCGGCCATCGAGCGCGCCGGGCTCGATCCCGCGCGGGTCGGCACGGTCACCTTCGGCAATGTCATCCAGGCCGGCAACCGCATGAATCCGGCACGCCAGGCCGCGCTCAACGCCGGCATTCCCGACAGCGTCCCGGCACTGACGGTCAACCGCGTGTGCGGATCCGGCGCCCAGGCGATCGCCTCCGCCGCCGACGAGGTCCGCCTCGGCTATGTCGACATCGCCATCGCCGGCGGCATGGAGAACATGGACCGCGCCCCCTACCTGCTGCCGTCCGGCCGCTGGGGCCAGCGCATGGGCGATAGCGTGCTGCACGACAGCGTGCTGATGGACGGCCTCGTCGATGCCTTCTCCGGACAGCACTCGGGCTGGCATACCGAGGACCTCGCGGCACGCTACCGGCTCGACCGGGAGGCGCAGGACCGCTGGGCGGAACGCTCGCAGCAGGCCTTTTCCCGGGCACAGGCACAAGGCCGCTTCGCCGCCGAGATCGTTCCCGTGCCCTTGGCCAGCAAGGGAGGCACGACCGCCTTCGCGCAGGACGAGGCGAATCGTCCGGACACGACACTGGCGGGCCTGGCCAGGCTCAAGCCCGCCTTCCGCGCCGACGGCACCATCACCGCCGGCAACGCGCCCGGCATCAACAGCGGCGCGGCCGCCGTGATCGTGGCTGACCGTGCCGCCGCCGAGGCGAACGGGCTCCAGCCGCTCGGAAGGCTGGTCGCCTACGGACTGGGCGCGGTGGCGCCGGGCCTGTTCGGACTCGGCCCCGTGCCCGCGGTCAGGCAGGCGCTGGCACGCGCGGACTGGTCGCTGGGCGAGGTGGAACGCTTCGAGATCAACGAAGCCTTCGCCGCCGTGCCCCTGGCGGTGGCGGCCGAACTGGGCCTGCCGCACGACCTCATCAACGTCGACGGCGGCGCGATCGCCCACGGCCACCCGATCGGCGCGACCGGCGCCATCCTCGCCACCCGCCTGCTGCACAGCATGCGCGCCGACGGCATCCGGCGCGGCATCGTCACGCTGTGCATCGGCGGCGGCCAGGGCATCGCGCTGGCGCTCGAGAGCCTCGGCTGAGCAGGGGCCGCCACCGCCGGGGCCTCGCCCCCCGCTTCCTCGCCACCAACCGCCACCAACCGCCGCAAAATGCGGCGGCGACTCTGCCGCGCGATGCGGCAGCGCCGGCACAGGCCCCCCCGTCGCGGAACCGAACGCGCCAGCCGTTCGATTCCACGACGCAACGGCGGCTGCGCCGCCCTGCCCTCATACCCTGCATTCCGCCGCTTCGCCTTGCTGCGCGCGGCTTGCGCGCCTTCCGACGGGATTCCTCCAGGCACTGGCATGCCGCTTGCGACTGACGATCCCGACCGCTGCGCCGGACGGCGCCGCGAGTCGCCAACCAAGATCGGAAGGAGACAAGGACATGCAAGTCCAATCCAAAGTCCAGGTGATGGGCATCGATGCCGGTGGCACGATGACCGATACCTTCTTCGTGCGCGAAGATGGCCGCTTCGTCGTCGGCAAGGCCCAGAGCAACCCCGAGGATGAGTCGCTGGCCATCTTCAATTCGTCGCAGGATGCGCTGGCGCACTGGCAGCGCGACGTCGACGAGGTCTATCCGGAACTGCTGACCTGCGTCTACTCCGGCACCGCGATGCTCAACCGCGTGGTGCAGCGCAAGGGCCTCGACGTCGGCCTGCTGGTCAACAAAGGCTTCGAGCATGTGCACTCGATGGGCCGCGCCATCCAGAGCTACCTGGGCTATGCGCTGGAGGAGCGCATCCACCTGAACACCCACCGCTACGACGAGCCGCTGGTACCGCTGTCGCGCACGCGCGGCGTGACCGAGCGCACCGACGTCCAGGGCGAGATCGTCATCCCGCTGCGCGAGGCCGAGGTGCGCCAGGCCACGCGCGAACTGGTGGCGGCGGGCGCCAAGGCCATCGTGATCTGCCTGCTGCAGTCGCACAAGAACGGCACCAGCGAACAGCAGGCGCGCGACATCGTGCGCGATGAACTCAAGCGGCTGGCGGCCGAGGTGCCGGTGTTCGCCTCGGTGGACTACTACCCGCAGCGCAAGGAAAGCCACCGCATGAACACCACGGTGCTGGAGGCCTACGCGGCAGAGCCATCGCGCCAGACATTGAAGAAGGTCAGCGACCGCTTCCGCAAGCACGGCGCGAAGTTCGACCTGCGCGTGATGGCCACCCATGGCGGCACTATCAGCTGGAAAGCCAAGGAACTGGCGCGCACCATCGTCTCGGGGCCGATCGGCGGCGTGATCGGCTCCAAGCTGCTGGGCGAGGCGCTGGGCTACGAGAACATCGCCTGCTCCGACATCGGCGGCACCTCCTTCGACATGGCGCTGATCACCCGCGGCAACTTCGCCATCGCCGCCGATCCCGACATGGCGCGCCTGGTGCTGTCGCTGCCGCTGGTGACCATGGACTCGGTCGGCGCGGGCGCCGGCAGCTTCGTGCGCCTCGATCCCTACAGCGGCGCGATCAAGCTGGGGCCCGACAGCGCGGGCTACCGCGTCGGTACCTGCTGGCCGCAGAGCGGCCTCGACACCGTCTCGGTGTCGGACTGCCACGTGGTGCTGGGATACCTGAATCCCGACAACTTCCTCGGCGGCGCCATCAAGCTGGACGTGGAGCGCGCCCGCGCCCATATCAAGGCGCAGATCGCCGACCCGCTCGGGCTGACGGTGGAGGACGCGGCCGCCGGCGTGATCGAACTGCTCGACCTGCAACTGCGCGAGTACCTGCGCGCCAACGTCAGCGCCAAGGGCTACAACCCGACCGAGTTCGTCTGCTTCTCCTACGGCGGTGCCGGGCCGGTGCACACCTATGGCTATACCGAGGGCCTCGGCTTCAAGGACGTCGTGGTGCCGGCCTGGGCTGCAGGCTTCTCGGCCTTCGGCTGCGCCTGCGCCGATTTCGAGTACCGCTACGACAAGAGCGTGGACCTGGCGCTGCCGCAGCACGCCGCCGAGCAGGACAAGGCGCAGGCGGCGCAGACCATCCAGAAGGCCTGGTCGGAGCTGGGCGCCAAGGTCATCGAGGAGTTCAAGATCAACGGCTTCCAGGCCGAGGACGTGATCCTGCGCCCCGGCTACCGCATGCAGTACATGGGGCAGCTCAACGACCTGGAGATCAGCTCGCCGATCGGCCAGGCCAGCAGCGCCGCCGACTGGGACCGCATCGTCGAAGCCTTCGAGGAGACCTACGGGCGCGTCTACGCCAGCTCGGCGCGCTCGCCGGAACTGGGCTTCTCCGTGACCGGCGCCATCATGCGCGGCATGGTGGTGACGCAGAAACCCGTGCTGCCGGAAGATCCCGAGGGCGGCCCGACGCCGCCGAAGGAAGCGCGGCTCGGCACGCGTCCGCTGTACCGCAAGAAGACCTGGCATGAAGCGGTGCTGTGGAAGATGGAAGCGCTCAAGCCCGGCAACGTGATCCACGGGCCGGCCATCATCGAATCGGACGCCACCACCTTCGTGGTGCCGGACGGCTTCGCCACCACGCTCGACAAGCACCGCCTCTTCCATCTCAAGGAAGTGAAATAAGCACAGACCAGGAGACACGCCATGAACATGATGTCCAACAAGGAGCTCGGCTTTGCCGACCTGCTCAAGACCGGCCAGACCCTCAAGCAGTTCCGCGACGGCGTGCTGGCGCGCACGCAGCAGACCGGCCACTACAACGGCCTCACGCGGCTGGAACTGCGCGAGAGCGATCCGATCCGCTACGAGAAGATGTTCTCCAAGCTGCGTGGCGGACTGGTGCACGCACGCGAGACCGCCAAGAAGATCGCCGCCAGCCCCATCGTCGAACAGGAAGGCGAGCTGTGCTTCACGCTCTACAACGCCGCCGGCGACTGCGTGCTGACCTCGACCGGCATCATCATCCACGTCGGCACCATGGGCGCCGCCATCAAGTACATGATGGAGAACAACTGGGAGGCCAACCCCGGCATCCATCCGGGCGACATGTTCACCAACAACGACTGCGCCATCGGTAACGTGCACCCCTGCGATATCGCCACCATCGTGCCGATCTTCGCGCACGGCAAGCTCGTCGGCTGGGTGGGCGGCGTGACGCACGTGATCGACACCGGCGCGGTCACGCCGGGCTCGATGTCCACCGGCCAGGTGCAGCGCTTCGGCGACGGCTACATGATCACCTGCCGCAAGACCGGCGTGAACGACACGCCCCTGCGCGACTGGCTGCACGAGAGCCAGCGCTCGGTGCGCACGCCGAAGTACTGGATCCTCGACGAGCGCACCCGCATCGCCGGCTGCCACATGATCCGCGACCTGATCGAGGAAGTGATCGAGGAAGAGGGCCTGGAGGCCTACGAGAAGTTCGCCTACGAGGTGATCGAGGAAGGCCGGCGCGGGCTGCAGACGCGCATCAAGGCGATGACGCTGCCGGGCAAGTACCGCAAGGTGGCCTTCGTCGACGTCCCCTACAACCACCCGGATGTGCAGACGTCGTCGGCCTTCGCCAAGCTCGACTCGATCATGCACTCGCCGGTGGAAATGGAGATCCGCAAGGACGGCTCGTGGCGGCTCGACTTCGAGGGCGCGAGCCGCTGGGGCTGGCATTCCTACAACGCGCACCAGGTCGCGTTCACCAGCGGCATCTGGGTGATGATGACCCAGACCCTGGTGCCGACGCAGCGGATCAACGACGGCGCCTACTACGGCACCGAGTTCCGCCTGCCCAAGGGGGCGTGGATGAACCCCGACGACCGCCGCACCGGCCATGCCTATGCCTGGCACTTCCTGGTGTCGGGATGGAGCGCGATGTGGCGCGGACTGTCGCAGGCCTACTTCAGCCGCGGCTACCTGGAGGAAGTCAACTCCGGCAACGCCAACACCTCGAACTGGCTGCAGGGCGGCGGCATCAACCAGGAAGGCGAGATCCATGCGGTCAACAGCTTCGAGGCCTCCTCCTGCGGCACCGGCGCCAGCGCCATCAAGGATGGCCTGAACCATGCCGCCGCGATCTGGAACCCGGAAGGCGACATGGGCGACATCGAGATCTGGGAGATGGCCGAGCCGCTGCTCTACCTGGGGCGCAACGTCAAGGCCAACTCCGGCGGCTACGGCAAGTACCGCGGCGGCTGCGGCTTCGAGACGCTGCGCATGGTGTGGAAAGCCCAGGACTGGACCATGTTCTTCATGGGCAATGGCTACATGAACAGCGACTGGGGCCTGATGGGCGGCTATCCGGCGGCCACCGGCTACCGCTTCGAGGCGCACAAGACCGGCCTCAAGGAGCGCATCGCGCTGGGCGAAAGCCTGCCGCTGGGCGGCGACACCAACCCGGATGTGCCCGACTACGAGAACCACCTCAACGCCGGCGCGGTGGTCAAGCGCGACCAGCAGTGCATGACCACCGAGGACTGCTACGACAACTACGACCTGTACCTGAACTACCTGCGCGGCGGCCCCGGCTTCGGTGACCCGCTCGACCGCGAGCCCGAAGCCATCGAGCGCGACCTCAACAGCGCACTGCTGCTGCCTGAGTATGCGCAGAGGGTGTATGGCGCGGTGGCCACGCGCGACGCCAACGGCATATGGAGGGTGGATGCCAAGCAGACCGCGCTGCTGCGCATCGAGATCCGCAACCAGCGCCTGGCGCGCTCGCAGCCGACGCAGGAGTGGATGAAGGGTGAGCGCGAGCGCATCCTGGTCAAGCACGCCTCCACCCAGGTGCAGCACATGTTCGCCACCAGCTTCGGCCTGTCGCGGAAATTCGAACAGGAGTTCCGCCGCTTCTGGGACCTGCCCGAAACGTGGACGCTGAAGGAGGAGGAGCTGAACGTTCCGACCTACGGCGCGAAGTTCCGCATGGACCTGTCCCGCATGCCCGACGTCAATACGGTGGTGCTGGTCGAGGAATGAAGGCGGCCGGCGGCGGCCGCCGCCGGCACGAACCGAGGCGACGAACGGATACGACGAACGGAAACGACGAAAAGGAACACGCATCATGTCTACCTACACCAAGGAACAGATCAAGAACCTGGTCGACGGCAAGCTCGACTGGGACACCACGCTGCGCATGCTGTCGATGCCCAAGGACGCCGAGCGCTTCCAGATGTACGTGGAGGCCCTCCAGCGCAAGCTGGACTGGGCGGACCGCATCGTGCTGCCGTTGAGCCCTCATATGTTCATCGTGCAGCAGGCCAAGACCAGGAAATGGGTCACCCAGTGCGACTGCGGCCATGTGTTCTGCGACTACCGGGAGAACTGGAAGCTGCACGCGAACATCTATGTGCGCGAGAGCGCCGAGGCCATGGCCGAGGTCTACCCGCACCTGATGGCGCCGGACACCAACTGGCAGGTTTACCGCGAGTACTACTGCCCCGAATGCGGCACCATGCACGACGTCGAGGCGCCGACACCGTGGTACCCGGTGATCCATGACTTCGAGCCGGACATCGAAGCCTTCTATGGCGACTGGCTGGGCCTGCCCGTGCCGCAACGGGCGGACTGAAGGCAGGGGGCCGACGAGCGGCCCCGGTGCTGCTCCGGCCGTCCGGATTCCGGACGGCCGTCTCGTTTTCGAACGGTCGGAGCGGCGCATGCGCCGCGCCAGGCGCCGCCGATGTCTCCCGCGCGCCGCCTGCGCGCGCCGGCGCGCATCTTGCTTCTTGCCGGCTGGCCACCTTGCGCGCCGGACGCGTTAGGATGTGGCGATCGGCAGGGCTCGACCTGCCGCAAAAGATGACCGCGCCAAGCGGCACGACAGGAGACACCCCAATGCAAAAGGTCACGGCGCCGATGGACTGGTTCTCCAGTCCGGAACAGGATGCGCGCATCATGTCCGCCTGGGAACACCTGCTGGATGGCGGCAAATCCCTGCCAGGCCACCTGCGCGGCGTCATCGACGAGTCGTGGCGGCGCTGCCTGGACGGCCGCGTGGACCCCGCCGCGCACCGCGCGCCACCGCCGCTGGACAAGTCCGGCCTGGCGCGCTGGCGTTCCTGCAACGCACGCCTGGTCAGCGCCAGCCTGCCCTTGATGCAGCAGACGCGCGATTTTCTCGAACAGACCGGCACCATCCTGCTGCTGACCGATCCCGAGGGCATCATCCTGCAACAGGAAGGCGATATGCACATCGTCGAGCCGGCCAGCGAGGCCGGTCTGATGCCGGGCTACAACTGGACCGAGCTGAACTGCGGCACCAACGCCATCGGCACCGCGCTGGCGCTCGGCCGGCCGGTGCAGATCCATGGCGCCGAGCACTTCTGCGCCGGCATCAAGCGCTGGACCTGCTCCGCCACCGTCATCCGCGATCCCGTCGACAGTGCGGTGCTGGGCGTCATCGACGTGTCCGGCCTGGCCGCCACCTACAGCCGCCACAGCCTGGCCCTGACGGTGGCCCTGGCCGGCCGCATCGAAAGCCGCCTGGCCAAGCTGTCGATGGAGCGGCGCCTCCAGCTGCTCGATCATTGCATGGCTCATTTCGCGCCCGGGCGCAGCGACGGTGTGCTGGCGCTCGACGAGCGCTGCCGCCTGCTCAAGGCCAATCCGCAGGCTGCCGCCGCGCTGGCGCGCCACGGCGTCAGCACGCCGCTGTCGAGCAGCTTCGCGCTGCCCGGCGTGGACACCGCGGCGCGCGGCGGCAGCGCGGCACCCGGCTGGCTGGCGCACACGCGGATCGAAACCGTGCGCGACGGCGACGAGGTGCTGGGCTACCTGGTCGTGATTCCTGCCGCGGGAGCGGCCGGCGGGCGCAGGACGATGTCCGCCACGCAGGCGGATGCGGGCGGCCGCGCCGAAGCGGCGGGCGCCACCGTGCCGGGCACAGGCGGCCCGCGTGGCGCCGCCGCCTTCGCGCGCATCGTCGGCAGCGGCGCCACGCTGCGCGCCGCGGTGGCCAAGGCCGGCCAGCTCGCGGCCTCGAGCGTGCCGGTGCTGCTGGCGGGCGAGACCGGGGTCGGCAAGGAACTGTTCGCCCAGGGCCTCCACCTGGCCAGCCCCCGCGCGAACGGCCCCTTCGTCGCCCTCAACTGCGGCGGGCTGTCGCGCGACCTGCTCGCCAGCGAGCTGTTCGGCTATGCGGAAGGCGCGTTCACCGGGGCGCGCAAGTCGGGCGCCGCGGGCAAGATCGAGGCCGCCAACGGCGGCACGCTGTTCCTCGACGAGATCGGCGAGATGCCGCTGGAGATCCAGCCGCACCTGCTGCGCGTGCTGGAGGAAGGGGAAATCTACCGTCTCGGCGAGAACACGCCGCGCAAGGTCGATTTCCGCCTGGTGGCGGCCACGCACCGCAACCTGCGCGACGAGATCGCGCAGGGCCGCTTCCGCATGGACCTGTTCTACCGCATCGCGGTCACCACCGTGGCCATCCCGCCGCTGCGCGAGCGCCGCGATGACATGCCGGTGCTGATCGACCACTGGCTCGCGCGCCTGTGCGCGCGCGACGGCCTGCCCAGGCCGGTGTTCGACGACGCGGCCTATGCCAGCCTGCTCGCCTACGACTGGCCGGGCAATGTGCGCGAGCTGCGCAATGTGCTCGAGAGCTCCCTGCTGATGGCGCGCGACGGCGTGATCACGCTGGAACAGTTGCCGCCGGAGATCGCCTGCGGCGCGGTGGCGGACGGGCGCGCCAGCGCTGTGGCCGGTACGGTGGCCGGCGCCGGGCCCATCCCGGCATGTGCGCAGGCGCAGGGTTCGCTGGAGGCGGTCGAGCTCGATTCAATCCGGCTGGCGCTGGTGCGCCACGGCGGCAACCTGACGCAGGCGGCCCGCCAGCTCGGCATCGCCAAGAGCACCCTGTACCAGAAGATCCGCAAGCACGGCCTGCTGTCCACGGTCAGGCAGACGCGCGTCGATGCGGCCTGAGACCGCAAGCGGCGCGGCGGCTGCGACTGCGCTCTGGTGACTGCGCTAAGGCGCGCCCGGCGCGCGGACGCCGGCGCGACTCACAGCAGGGACTTCTGCTGGGCGCGCGCCAGCGCGCTGGTGCGGTTCTTCACCCCGAGCTTGGCGAAGATATTGTGCAGGTGCCATTTCACGGTCGCCTCCGAGACGAAGAGGCTCTGCGCCAGTTCCCGGTTGCCCAGACCGCTCTTGAGCAAGCGCAGGATCCTGAGCTCGCGCTCGGTCAGGCGCTCGCTCAAGCGCTCGCCCAGCCGCTCGCCCGACCGTTCCACCTGGGCCGACTCGGCACCGGCGCCCGGCGCACCGGACAGGCTTGGCTGGAGCCTTCTGCCTCCAGCAGACAGCAGGCGCTCCAGGTAAGCATCGGGCGCTTGTCCCCGGCCCTCGACATGCCGCTCTCCGCGGTTGGCCCGGATGGCCTCGATCATGTCCAGCACCACCGGATCGCCGTCGACCACGCTGCGCAGCAGGCCGCAGCACGCGGCATGGTCGAGCGCCTCGTCCAGCGTGCGCAGGGCCTGCGCCCCTTCCTGCGCGCGCTGCTGGTTCACCGCCTTGAGCACCTGCAGGCGCGCCACCTGGGCGCGATGATGGTCGCGCAGGGCCCGCCGCAGCGCATCGTTGAGGGCACCGCTCACAGCGGCGCCGCCGCCCGGCTCGGCGGCCGCCATGCGCAGGCGCAGCTGAACCAGGTGGACGCTGTCCTCCTCGTTCGGTGCCGCCTGGACCTGCATGCCCGCACCGTAGCCAAGCAGGCCATAGGAACGTGCGAGCTTCTGTGCTTCCTCGATCGAACCGGCCTGCAGGCGCAGCGCGCAGCGCTCGGCGGAAAGCATCAGCGCGAGCCGCGGCAGCTTGAGCCGGTGCCCGAGCGACTCGCCCTCGAGCAGGCAGCCATCGGCCTGCGCCATCTCACCTCGCAGCCTGAGCAGGCGCGCCCGCGTGAGGTATCCGGCGGTCGTCATCTCGATCAGTCCGTGGTCGTCGATATAGGGCAGGCCCACGTCCAGGAAGGCCTGGGCAGCAGCCAGGTCGTCCTGCTCGTAGCAGACCTCGGCCGCCAGCAGTGCCAGCATCGACCCTGCGTAGGAAGCCAGCCCCAGGCTGCGCTCGACCACGGCCATGCCGCTCCGGGCCCGTGCCATCGCCTCGTGGTAGTCGCCGCGCCGCATGGCCAGCATCACCCCTAGCGCGGCCACCCAGGCGAGGCCGTAGTCGGCCTGCGTCTCGCCGAAGGAACGGCGCGCGATGGCCAAGGCCTGCTCGCCCTCATCGAAGGCGTCGGTGACGCAACAGCCGCTGGCAAGCACATTGGCCACCACGCCGGTGCAGAAGGCATCCGCGCGCGGCCAGGATTTGAGCCACAGTTCGCTGCTGGCCTTGGCCTGCAAGGGCTCGCCGACGTGGGCCCAGTACACGCAGCGGATCATGTCGACCATGCTGCGCAGTTCGTCGTCGCCGCTGTCCTGGCAGGCATGCTCCAGCGCGCGCAACTCATACTCGGCCTCCGGATAGCGGCGCGTCAACACCAGCGACCACGCGTGGCCGACGCGGATCTTCGGCCGCGCATGCACCAGCTGCTGCGGCAGTCGCGCCAGCCAGCCGAGCAGGGTCGCGTGTTCGCCGCGGTGCTGCACCAGTTCGGCTGAGAACGCGGCCACCAGGTCGGCCGCGCGCTCGAGATCCTGGCCATCGAAGGCATAGCGGATCGCCTCGCGCAGCAGCCCATGGCGCTGGAACCAGGCGCTGGCGCGCAGGCTGATGATGCGGTTCCCCTCCGCCGGGCGCTCGCGGCTGCGCCCGCGCAGATAGTCGGCGAACAGGTGATGGTAGCGAAACCAGGTGCGGCTTCGATCGAGGCCCGACAGGAAAAGATTGCGGGCCTGCACCTCGGCCAGCATGGCCCGGCTGTCGCTGCGGGACAGCACCTCATCGCACAGCTCGGCGGAGAAGCGTTCGAGTCCCGCGGTATCGAGCAGGAAGTCGCGCAGCCCGGGCTGCAGGCTGTCGAGCACGTGCTCGCCCAGGTAGTCGGTGATATCGCGATCGGTGCCGGAGAAATCGCGCAGGAAGGCGCCCCGGTCGCCGCTTTCGCGCAGCGCCAGCGAGGCCAGCTGCAGGCCGGCGATCCAACCCTCGGTACGGCTGTGCAACGTCTCGACCTGCGCGCGGTCGAGCGGCGCGCCGCTGACGAGGCCGACGAAGTCGGCAGCCTCGTCGAAGCCCAGGCCGAAGTGAGCGGCATCGAGTTCGAGCAGCTGGTTGCGCACCCGCCAGGAGCTGAGCGACAAGGGCAGGCGCGTACGGCTCGCGATCGCCACGCCGATATTGGGCGGGAGATGGGCCACGAGCCATTCCACCTGTCGGTGCAAACCCTCATGCCGCAGCACATGGAAGTCGTCGAGCACCAGCAGCAGGCGGCCGTCCACGCCGCCCAGGTCGCTGAGCAGGGACGCCACGATGGCGTCGGTCGATGCCAGGCTGCCACCGGCGGTCTGCGCCAGCACGCTTCGGCCCAGCCGCGCATCGGCATGGTGCAGCGCGGCAGCAAGATAGCGGAAGAAGATCAGCGGATCGTTGTCCTCTTCTTCCAGGCTGAGCCAGGCGGCCATGACGCCGAGCTGCCCGGCTTGTGCCACGAACTGCGCCAGCGCGGTGGTCTTGCCGTAGCCGGCCGGCGCCGTGACGCTCAACAGCCGTTTTCCCAGGCCGGTATGCAGCAGCGCGGACAAGCCGGGACGCGCGAGCAGCACGGCCGAAAGCTGCGGCGGCGCGAGGCGCGACTCCACCAGCACGGCAGCCGGCGCCGTGGCGGCGCCCGACGATCGATTGGACCTGGCCATCCCTGTCTCCGCCCTCCACGCTGCCTTCTTCTCGGCGCCCGGCGCGATCCGGCCGGGCGGGCATGACGGTGCATGCGCCACCGGGACCGGGTCGGACGGCGGGCCCGGCCGCGTGCCCCGCGCTGGTTCGCCCATACCTAGTCATCCTTGCCGAGTAGCGTAGCACGTACCTCCTTCTTGATCACCTTGCCCACCTTGGAGCGTGGCAGGTCGGTCCAGAACTCCACCTGCTTGGGCGCCTTGACGCTGCCGATGCGCGATTTGACGAAGGCGATGACTTCCTCCGCAGCCAGCGTGCAGCCCGGACGCGGCTGCAGCACCGCCACCACGCGCTCACCCCACTTGTCGTCGGGCAGGCCGATCACCGCACTGTCCTGCACCCCCGGGTGCTCCATCAGCACGGCTTCCACCTCCACGGAGTAGACGTTGAAGCCGCCGGTGATGATCATGTCCTTGGCGCGATCGACGATATAGAGGTAGCCGTCCTCGTCCAGGTAGCCGATATCGCCGGTGTGGTGCCAGCCGAAGCGGGACGCCTCCGCCGTGGCCGCCGGATCCTTGTAGTAGCCGGCCATCACCAGCGACGAACGCACCACGATCTCGCCGCGCTCGCCCGCAGGCAGCAATTCGCCGGCGTCGTTCATCGTGGCCACCTGGACCAGCGGACCGGGCCGGCCGGCCGACGACAGGCGCCGGCGCGCCACCGTGCCGTCCGCGTGGAAATGCTCGCGCGGCGGCATCATCGAGATCATCATCGGCGCCTCGGTCTGGCCGAACAGCTGGGCCATCACCGGGCCGATCTTCTCCAGCGCCTCCTCCAGCCGGGCCGCCGCGATGGGCGCCGCGCCATACCAGAAGCACTGCAGCGAATCGAGCCGCGTAGTGGCCAGTTTCTCATGCTCCAGCAGCATGTAGATCAGCGTGGGCGGCAGGAAGGTGTGCGTGACCCGGTAGCGCTCGATCAGCGCCAGGAATTCGCCCAGGTCCGGCTTGGGCATGATCACGATGCGGCCGCCCAGTGTCATCACCGGCAGGCACAGCACGCCGGCCGCGTGGGTGAGCGGTGCCAGCGCGAGGTAGCACGGCCGCGCCGGGAAGGGATAGCCCATCAGCGTGAGTGCCGCCATGGTCTCCAGGTTGCGGCCGGAGAGCATTACCCCCTTGGGCCGGCCGGTGGTGCCGCCCGTGCCCGCGATCATCGCCAGATCGTCCGGCGGCGCGACGTCGAACGGCTGCTCGTCCAGCCCGTCCAGCCATTCCCCCAACGATGGCGCGAACGGCTGTGGCCGGTCCAGGCAGACGAGCACGCGCAGCTTGGAAAGCTGCGCGCGCATCTGCTCGACCATGGGGGCATAGCTGCCGTGGAACACCAGGCAGGCACAATCGAAGGCATCGAGCACGAAGGCATTTTCACCCGCCTCATTGCGTGGATTGACAGGACACCACACACAGCCCGCGCGCGAGATGCCGAACACCGCCGAGAAGGCGTAAGCGTCATTGCCGGACAACACCGCCACCTTGTCGCCCGGCCGGATGCCGGCGCGCTGCAGGCCACGCGCCACGCGCCAGCTGATGCGCTGTACCTGCGCGTAGCTCAGCTCGGTCTCCCCCATCGTGAGACAGGGCGCGTCGGCGCCCAGCTGGGCGCCCTTGTCGAGATAGTCGACCAGTCGCATGGCTCAGCCCATGCGCGTGATGACGGGCTCCTGCACCAGCCCGAAGCTGCGCAGCGTACCAAGCAACTCGCGGTGCCCGAATGCCTGGCAGCCGGAGGCAAGCCCCGCGCGGCGCGGCGCCTGCTGCAGCAGCGAAGCCGCCGCATGGGCCTGCAACAAGCCGGTCTGCTTGTAGTTGCAGTTGCCGAAGATCACGCAGTGCACACGCCCCAGCGGACCGGAAGCATGCACCGAGTCGACCGACTTGTTGATACGGGGATTCTCGCGCGGCGGCATGGTGTTCATCACGCTGGAGGCGGTCTTGACCAGCGCCGCATGGCGCTCGTCGTCGGCCATGCCTTCCGTGGCCTGGATGGCCGCCGCCACGATCTGCGGCACGCCCTGCATCAGGGCCTTGTTGAAGACGCCGCCCAGCACCTTGACGTTCGCCACGCGCGGATCGCGCTTGAACCACACCGGATGCGAGGTCCCTCCCCAGGGCAGGGCAAGCGCCGCCTCGTGCTGACCGGGGATCGACAGGTGGTACAGGCCCGCATCCGGCTGCCATTCCACGTACCGGTTCTGTTCCAGGTAGAAGGCCTTGGAGGTGGCCGCATTGACCAGGATGGTCTGGGTGGAGGCGATGGTCGGGCTGCCGCCCCAGAACACCGCGATGTCGAGCGTGTCCAGTCCCGGCGTCTCCAGGCACAACTGCGCGGCGATCTCACCGGTGGTGTACATCTGCGCCAGGCCGGGCGAGAGCAGCAGGCCGGCGGCCTCGAACCTGGCGCCGAAGCGCTCGTCGAGCGTGATCAGCCAGTCCTGCTCGCCGGTGGTGTCGGTGTAGTGGCAGCCGGCCGCGAGGCAGGCCTCGACCACCTCGGTGCCGAACCTGGCGAACGGCCCCACGGTGTTGAGCACGACCGCAGCGCCGCGGAAGAGCTCGGTCAGCGCGGGCACGGTATGGGCCACCTCCGCCACCTCATAGCTGGCGGTCTCGATGCCGGGCACATGGGACTTCATGGCCGCCTCGATCTTCTCGGCGCTGCGCCCCGCGGCGATGAAGGGTATCTGGTACTCCCGCAGGTATTCGCATACCAGGCGCCCGGTGTAGCCGGAGGCGCCATAGACGACGACAGGCTTCTTGCTCATATTGAATGTCTCCTGGATAGCGATGGTTCAGAGCAGCGACGAGCTGACGCCGCCGTCCAGCACGAAGCCGCTGCCATTGGAAAAGCTCGAGCGATCCGAGGCAAGGAAGAGCGCCAGAGCGGCCACCTCCTCCACCCTGCCGTAGCGGCCCTGCCGCTGCCTCACCACCGCGCCGAAGTCGGGCAGCTTGAGCTGCGCCTCGAATTCGGCGATATGCGAGGTCACCAGCTCGGTGTCGATGAAGCCGGGCAGGATCGCATTGACGCGCACGTTGTGGGCGCGCAGTTCCACCGCCGCCGTCTGCGTGAGAGACACCACGCCCGCCTTGGCCGCCGCATAGCTGCCGATCAGCGCGCAGGCCGCCTTGGCCGTCACCGACGCCATATTGATGATGCTTCCACCGCCCGCGGCGATGATGGCCGGCGCCGCATACCGGATGCACAGGAACACGCCGTCCAGGTTGACCGAGGTGACCTCGCGCCAGTCGGCGTAGCTGGTGGCGACCAGCGGCGCGACCCGGGCAATGCCGGCATTGGGGACCATGATGTCGAGGCGGCCGTGCAGCCGCACGGCTTCCGCCACCAGCGCCTCCACCTGTGCGGGCACGCGCACGTCGCAGGGCACCGCGACGGCACCCGCCAGCGAATCGGCCACCTGGCGCGCCGCCTGCGCATCGATGTCGGAAACCACCACCCTGGCGCCCTCCGCCGCATAGGCCCGTGCCACGGCCTCGCCCAGCCCGCGCCCGGCACCGGTGACGATGGCGACCTTGTCCTGCAGCAGCTTCCTGTTCATAGCAATCCAGCGGACAAGCCGCCGTCCAGAATGTAGTGGGAGCCAGTCGTCCAGCTGGCGGCGTCGGAGGCGAGGAAGGCCGTCATCTCGGCAACCTCCTGTGCGGTGCCCAGGCGGCCTTGCTTGGCCGCCACCAGGGCGTCGAACGGAACCCCCACGGCAGCCTCGACCTTGGGGATCAGGCGATCGACCATGGCGGTGTTGACGAAACCCGGGCACACGGCATTGACGCGCACGCCAGCCTGCTTGAGTTCGGCGGCGGCGGTACGGGTGAGTTGCAGCACGGCCGCCTTCGACGCCGCATAGAGGCCGAACAGGGGCACGCCATTGATGCCGGCCAGTGAAGAGATATTGACCACCGAGCCGCGCCCCGACGCCACCAGCGCACCGAGCGAGTGCCTCATGCCGAGAAACACGCCCAGCACGTTGATACTCATCATCCGGTGGAACTCTTCCTCGGTGTGGTCGAGCAGCGGCTTGACGATCTCGATGCCGGCGTTGTTGACCAGCGTATCCATGCCGCCGAAAGCCTGCGTGGTGGCCTCGACGGCGGCGCTGAAGTCAGCCGCGCAGGTCACGTCGCAGCGCACCGCGCGGGCATGGGCGCCGAGTTCGTCCGCGGCCCGGGCGGCTCCGGCTTCGTCGATGTCGGCAAGCATGACCTGCGCGCCACGCTCGACGAACAGGCGGGCAATGGCCAAACCCAGACCTTGCGCGGCACCCGTCACTAGGGCTCTTCGGCCCTGCAGCTCGTTCATAGCTTTGTCTCCTGTTCGCGCGCGGCTCGCGCGCCAGGAGAATTTGAGCAGGCGGACCCGCCACGACCACCCCGACAAAAGGTTGGTTTCTTCTGCTGCGGTGCGGCGACACGGCAGGCAAGCGCTCGCGGCCCCAAGGGAAAACCCTTGGCCAGGATGGATCGCAAGGAGCACCTTGCCCGGTTCGCGCCAGGTTCGGGCCGGCTCGGATCGTGGTGTTCGTGCAGATCGCGCTGGCCCGGGGGTAGCGCCCATCCGTGCGCCCCCCCGGGTCAGCCGTCCGCCGCATGACGCCGGCGCGTCAGTGGAGGGGTGGTTCCGCTGCCATCAGCAAGATCTTCGGTTCCAGGCAGGCATCTATCTATCCCCCACTTTCCCATTTCGCGCCCGAGCCCCGAATTCATCCCCATAGGGAATGATGGTCAGCACGGGCCCGAAGACCTCTTCGCGCGCGATGCGCATCTGGTTCGCCTCTCGCCCCTTGCCAGGACTAGGACGCCGCTGTCGGAGCCGCCGCGGAGCGAGCCTGCGCGGTCAATGCGTTCCACGCCGCCAGGGAGTCCATGTAGTCTCTCCAGTGCGCGATCTTCCGGTTCTCGATCTCGATGATGGAGCAGAACCGGTTGTCGTATGTCACGCCGGTCGCCAGGATGGTCCCGTGGACCTCGTATTCGATGACGACGACGCGCGCCCCTTCCGTCCGGTGGACAAGCAGCCGGTCCGCGGATTGCAGGGCGATGTTGTCGACATAGCCCCTGAACGCTGCCATCAGGTCGGTCCGCCCCCGAATGACGCGAGGCCAACCGGGGAAGTCATAGCGCACCTCGTAGACGGTGCCGTCGGTGACGACATCGAAGAAGTGCTCGCCATCGACAAGATCCCCCAGCGCCCCTCGGACGAGATCGAAGTATGGGGCGGCGGGCTTGTAGGCGGCGTATTTCGTCTTGGACATGCGAGACTCCCTTCTCGGACGGCGCAGTGGCTGACAAACGAGCGTCGAATATAAGCGGAAATCGTCTCCTGAAGAAGATCCACCGCGCAGCGGATGGCAGATCTCGTGGCTGTTCAAGGAAGGCGGCCATGAGAAGGAAATCTTCTCCACGGGGCACCACATGCGCACGGAGGGGAACAGCGCTTGCGCCACGCATAGCGTGCTGGTCAACGAGCCGAAGCCGAAGGTGGCCGAAACCGGCGACAGTACCTCTGCATGGTCGGCAAGCGGGCCTGACGCGAGCGACACTCCAAGTTTCCGGGGGCACATCTCGCATTGCGCTTTTGCAATCGGAGCTTGCCATCCGGCCTATTCTGATTTCGCTAGTGCACGACTACAGTCGTCCCATCTGCCACCCGCCTCGAACCACACCATGGACGCATCGGTACCTTCCGCCACGCAGATCGGCCTCCCGGAACCGCGCGCAAGCCTCGCCGATGCGCGGCACGCGGCGCCGGACCTGGTGCTGGTGTCGCACACCTTGTGTCCCTACGTCCAGCGCGCGGCCATCGTGCTGGCGGAAAAGGGCGTGGCGTTCGAGCGCCGGGACATCAACCTGGCGGACAAGCCGGACTGGTTCAGGAACATCTCGCCATTGGGCAAGACACCGGTGCTGCTGGTGGGCGACGAGGCGATCTTCGAGTCTGCCGTCATCTGCGAGTACCTCGACGAGACGGCACTGCCCCGCCTGCACCCGACGAACGCTCTGCAGCGGGCGCAACATCGATCGTGGATGGAGTTCGGCTCGGCGCTGCTGAATTCGATCGGGGCGTTCTACAACGCCACTGACGAACCCGTGTTGATCGCGCGCGCGGGCGAAATCCAAGCCCGCTTCGCGCAGATCGAGGCCGCGCTCAGCGACGGGCCGTACTTCGCAGGCGAGCCCTTCAGCATCGTCGATGCGGTCTTCGGACCTGTGTTCCGGTATTTCGACGTATTCGATGCGATCGGCGACTTCGGTTTCCTGGAGGGCTTGCCGAAGGCGCGGAACTGGCGCCGCGCCTTGGCGATGCGGCCATCGGTCGTCGAGGCGGTACGCGCGGACTATCCGATGCTGCTCCGCGCGTTTCTGTTGGGCCGCCGCTCAGCGCTGTCGCGACGCATGGCGCCGTCGCTCACAGCTGGCCTCCAGGTATAACCAGCGCAACGCATAGCCATCACGTTGCGGGAGCCGCCGTCCGCGAAGGCTTTCTCTGCGTGGGCATAGCAGGCCATGGCCCGCAAGTTCGCGGGCCGCCGCCCCTTCCATGGCGCGTTCGATCGCAGCCTCCAGCCTCATGTCGTGTCCCCAGCCGAAAGCGTGCAAGGAACGCGCACCGGAACTGCTGCGCTTTCTGCGCATGGACCTTGGGCATGATCCATCAGCCCGAAAGCAAAGACCTCTCGGCATTAATTCAAATGAGACGTATTTGCATTTGTTGAGGTATATTAGTGCGTAGAGCCTCACACTCAGTTTGAACATGTCTTTGACTCCGCCGTACCCGCGCAGCTTGATTGCACGCCATTTCTGTCACGTCAGCTTGCTTCTTCTTCCCATATCGGACTTCGCATACGCCGATGCTGACGCCCTTCCAGACTCCGAATTGCCCGAGGTAAGGGTCGCCGCGAGCGCTGCATCGAAGTACGTCCCGACAGAAGCCGGAGGTGCCACGCGCACTGAAACACCCTTGCGCGAGGTGCCGCAATCCGTTCGCGTGGTCACGTCAGCGCTCATCGAAGACCTTGGCGCAACGCGCCTGTCTGACACTGTGGACTATGTGAGCGGTATCGCCAGGCAAAACGATTTCGGCGGGACGTGGGACAACTATGCCATTCGGGGCTTCAGCAGCACCGATATGGGCTACCTGGTAAATGGTTTTCCAGGATCCCGCGGTTATAGTCCCATGCGGGATACGGCCACTGTAGAGCGCTTCGAATTTCTGAAAGGTCCGGCAGCGGCGCTGTACGGCAGTAGTGAGCCCGGAGGAACGATCAACATCGTCACCAAGAAGCCGAAGTTCACGCGGTCGACGGCGGCTGAGGTCAGTGGCGGCACGCTTGGCTTCGCGCGCGCAACCGTAGACACGACCGGGCCAGTCAACGACAAGTTTGCCTACCGTCTGAACATGATGGCAGAAGACGGTGCCAGCCGCAGTTCGCTCATCGACAACCACAAGTACCTGATCGCCCCTGCGCTGGCCTGGGCCATAGACAATGACACGCTGCTCCAGTACGAGGGAGAGTTCATGCGTGTGCAAACACCGTTGGACCGCGGCGTTATCAACGTGAACGGCAAACTCGTGCTGCCACGTGACCGATACTTGCAAGAGCCGAACGACCCTAACCTCCATCTCTCAAGCAACACGCACCAACTGACACTCGAGCGGGACCTCGCCCCTGGTTGGCGCACGCGGTTCGGCGTGAGCTACAAGGAATCCGGTTTCGAAGGCAACGCAGCCGAGTTCGGAAGCCTGCTGGCAGACGGCCGCACGCTGACGCGGCGCAATAGCTGGCGCTCGTTGCCGTCGCGCGATACGTCTGTCCAAGCCGAAGTGGAAGGGAACTTCAACACCGGCGGAATCGGCCATCGCATGATGGTTGGTCTCGATGTGTCACGGCTGTACATGGGCATGGACATCGCGTACTCGAATCCCCCGATGAATCGGTATGCAATCGATATCTACAACCCTGTCTACGGGCAAGCGAAGCCGCCGGTAACTCTGAGTACATCCACGCGAGAGAACCAGCGAAACTTCGGTGCATACATGCAAGACGAGATCTCGCTTGGGGAGAAGTGGAAGCTGCTGGGCGGAGTACGGTTTGATAGCTATCAGCAGTCAGTCGACAACCTCATCACTGCGAAGACAAGCAGTCAGAATCAAACGGCCGTGTCGCCACGCGTAGGACTCACCTGGCTGCCGACCGCCGAGATTTCGACATACCTGTCGTTCGGGAAATCGTTCCGGCCGAACACCGGTGTGGACGAATCCGGCAACGCCTTCAGTCCCCAGCACGGCCGTGCAGTGGAGGCTGGTGTGAAATGGCAGTCCAGCGATGCCAGGCTCGGTGCAACGCTGTCTGTGTACGACATTCAGAAGCGCAACGTGCTCACCCGCAGCCCGACCAACCCGAACTTCAACATTGCAGCCGGCGAAGCCACGAGCCGCGGCGTTGAAATCGATGCCTTTGGTCAAGTGGACCAGAACTGGCGCATCAGCACAAGTTTCTCGCTGATTGATGCAAAGGTCACCGAAGACAACGCCATCGCAGCTGGGACACGCCTTACCAACATCCCCAAGGTGAGCGCGAGCTTGCTGGCAATCCGCGAAGACGCCATGCCATGGATCGGTGGCCGCTATGGCGTTGGTGCGGGCGTTGTCTATGCTGGTTCGCGCTCCGGCAACGCGACGGACACCTACTCGCTGCCGGCATACGCAACCGTAAAGCTGGTCTCGTACTGGCAGATTGACCGCCGTACCAAGGTCTATCTCGACATCCACAACCTGTTCGACAAGACCTACTATCCTGCCTCATGGGGCAACCTTGCAATCATTCCCGGTCTCGGCAGACAGTTCGTCGCCGGCTTGCGATATCAATTCTGACTACCGGCGCGTGAGGCGTGCCGAGATCATGGGAATATCGGGTCCGCTCTCCCAATTATCCGGCGCCTTGGCATGGACGGAGCCCGCCCCCCAGAAAGGCAACTTGGCCTGCCTGACAGCCTACGCGATCATCTCTGCCTGCTGGCGGGCGCGGGGCTGGGCATCGCCAATACTCCTGCGACCAACTCACGCGGTCACGCGCGCGGTCCGTTGCTGGCGATCTCCCGCAGGAATCGGATCGAAGCCTGTTCCAGTTGCGCGATACCTGGCGCCTCCACTGGAAAGTGGCCGCAGTTTTCCAGCATCACCAATCTCTTCTCGCCCTTGATGCGGTCGAAGAACTGCCGGCTCGATTCGAAGCCCGTCCAGCGATCGTTTGCGGGATGTGCCAGCAGGAGAGGACAGTGGTCGAAGTCCTCGGGCTCGACTTCCGGCCGCACGGCGAAAATCGACTGCATGAAATTGACCGGCACACGTACGCCGCCGCCGTAGGGATCCTCGGCAACGAGCCGGTTCAGCGATGGATCGTTCGACATCGCGTCCATCTTGGTAAACCACTTCACGGGCAGCCTCAGTCTGCCGATCAGAGGCGCGCAGCAGGGCAACAGGGGCATCATGACGTGGCGCACCAGCGCGTTGCGCGCAAACTGCTGTTTCACCAGCGGCGTCCGCGGATCCGCAAGGGTTGTGGCGATCACGCCAGCAATGGGGCCGTCTCCCATCCGTGCCGCGCACAGGTAAGCCAGATAGCCACCAAGGCTTCCGCCGCACAAGACCACGCGTCGCCCGGTGTGCCGGTACTCGATGGTTGCCAGATCGCATAGCAAGTCGGACCACGCCTCATAAGAGACCAGTGAAGGAGGCGCCTGACTCAACCCATACCCCGGTAGATCCGGAGCGACGACCTCGTAGCCTGCGCTGTGCAATAGCTTGCCAATCGGCGCGAACAACCGGCCGTATCCCCCTCCTCCATGCACGACGATCACGGTCAGCGGCGACGCTGCGCAGGGAAATCGATCAACATGGATCGATGCTCCTTTCCAGGGGAGCCACTCTTCATTCGGGCCGCTGGCCGTGGTGACTCGCGCATGTGCGGGAAAAAAGGATTGGTACTGTTTCCAATAGGTTTCCGTCTTGTAGCTTGCCTGGGGCATCGGTAGATTGTGTGCGGAACGCGTTATCCAGGGCGATCCCTCAACTGTTGGGGGGCGTGGAAGGTCAGCATCGATCCGCGTTGCGCAGACCTTCTTTAACGCAGGGGCGACATACAGCCCATGCGAGGCGTCGCTATTTCCTGGACTCGCATGCCATCCGTACCGCCAGACCTGTCAGAACGCTTCCCATCAGCCAGCGCTGCACCAATAGCCACGACGGGCGTCCCGACAGGAAGATCGATATCGATCCGGCTGTCACGACGATCAGTGCGTTGACGGCAAGGCTGATCGAAATCTGAACGCTGCCAAGCGCCAGCGATTGCGCAAGAACACTGCCATGTCCTGGCGTAATGAACTGGGGCAGCAGCGACAGATACATGATGGCGATTTTTGGATTCGCCAGGTTAGTGATAAACCCCATGCCAAAGAGCTTCATTGGGGTATCGACCGGCAGGTCACGCACGGCAAATGCGGATCGTCCGCCTGGCCTGACCGCTTGCCAGGCAAGATACAAAAGATATAAAGCACCACCAAAGCGAAGCGCATCGTATGCGTAAGGCACTGCAAATACAAAGGCCGTAATTCCGAATGCCGCACAGAGCATGTAGAATACAAAGCCCAGCGCAACACCCCCCAACGAAATGAGGCCTGCACGTCTACCTTGGCAAATTGAGCGGGAAATCAGATAGACCATGTTCGGCCCCGGCGTCAAAACCATTCCCAACGCCACAAGAGCGAACATGAGCAATTGTGTGAAATCAGGCATAACCCATCTCCATGGATAGTAGGTAATGCCCAGGCGCGCGGCGGCAGCAAACTCACGCTCCCCGATAGTGTTCTATCTATATGCGCCAGTCACGCGAGTGAAGAGATCCTAGCACGTCTTCTCGTCTGCCGTCTCGATCCGAGCGTCCGCCGGCGTGCCCCTGCTCTTCCTCAGTACGCCGACACACAACTCCCGCGCGATTTGCTACATTCAGCGTCTGCCCCGGACTAAGAGATGAGCGCCTCACATGCTGGAAGAGTTCGATGACTTTGTCGAAGCGCCGATGGCTGAATGGCAATTGCCGGGCCTCGCGCTGGCCGTGACCAAGGAGCGGGAGACGATCCTGATGGAAGGCTATGGCGTTCGCGACGTCGACTCGCGATTGCCGGTGACCTCCGGCATTTGGAGCCGAGTCGCGATCTTCGTGACACCTATTGGCACTAGAGCCTCGCCTATCTAGCGGCCGGACATATCGCGGAACGTATCGCAGGCATGCGCCATGGATGCATTCGTCAGCGCGATTTTGCTGATTGTTTTAAGCAACATTCCGTCTTTAACGCTAAAAAATTCGACCGGCTGGAATCTAAGAAGGATAGTATCGTGTTACTCAAAGAAGTGGACAGCTGTGAAGTTCTTGTTCTTCTCGACAATGTCAGTGATCTTCTTTCCTCGCTTCCAGAACGTGTAACTGGCGAGGTTTCCAACATTGTGAGAGCCGGTGCGTCCCAATTGACCGGACGGTGCCTGTGTTGTGCGCAATGGGGTCTTTCCCTGGTGATCAAGACTACGCTCAACGGCAAAACGCATACGGTCCTGTTTGATAGCGGCCCGGAAGGCTATGCGATCAAACGAAACGGCGAGAGGCTTGGTCTGCGTTTCGGAGATATTGACGCAGCGGTCTTCTCTCATGGCCACTGGGACCATGTCGGGGGGATGTTGACAGCGATCCAGTTGATCACCGATGCAAATGGTGACCGCAAGATCCCCGTACACGTGAATGACGGCATGTTCGTACCGCGAGCCGTGCATAAGCCGGGAGCCGATGGAGAGCTCCTCCCGTTCGATGAGGTGCCATCCAAAGAGCAGCTTTCCGCGGCCGGAGCCGAGATTGTCTCAAGCGATGACGCACGCACCCTGCTTGATGGGCATTTCCATCTGAGTGGCGAGATTCCGCGGCGAACATCATACGAGAACGGGCTGCCTGGACATTTTGCGCAGACGAACGACGGCGCTTGGCTACCGGATCCATTAATAAAAGATGAGCGATGGATGGCAGTAAACGTGGCAGGCCTTGGGGCGATAGTCTTTACCGCCTGTTCCCACGCCGGGGTCGTCAACGTGCTGCATCGCGCTCAGGAAGAGCTAGCGCCAATACCGCTATGGGGAGTCATGGGAGGTTTCCATCTCAGTGGTTCAGCCAGCGAGACGTTGATTCCGCAGACCATCAGTGATCTAGGGCAGTTCAATCTGAAACGCTTTGTGCCTGGTCATTGCACTGGCTGGCGTGCGACTCACAGGCTCGTCGAGGCATTCGGGGAGGAGAAAGTCGTGCCTTCTGCTGTGGGGCAGAGACACCTCTTTCAGGCTTGAAGGCGCCGCCGGCCAGCACGCATGGACGGCTGCACGGCCCAAGATGCCCTGGAGGGCTTTACACGAAAAACGAAGAAGCTGCCGACCTTTCTGCGCGAGAGTCTGACCTACGGTCGCGGAACTGAAATGACCTGCCATATCGAGCTCTTCCGGCGATTGAGACGCTAGTCGTAGCGGAAGGTGACGGTATTGGCGGGCGATACCGTCACGCACATCCCGTCCCGGTCAGAAACCTTATAAGTCAATGACTTAGGCTTGAGATTGCGCAGCGCTGTGTCGGTCAGCATCGAGGTTTTCTCCTGTTTTTTTTGACGGCTTTTACCGTCAGGGACCAGGAGACCCGCTGATGCCCGGAAAGCCGCATGAAACAAGCTTTCCCGAGAAGGCTTTTACCGTCAAAGACGGTAAAAGCCTCAATAGTGAACGTGAGTGTCTTAATCTCGCCTCAATTCTTACCGTCAGCTCTACCGTCAACCGTTCTTGCTGGCCGGCGATAGCTACCGATAACTGCCGCGACGTATTTCTTTACAAATCAACACGTTACGGCAGCTTTTCGATAACTGGCGATAGTCCCCGAAGGACCTCAAATCATTCCCACTCGATCGTCGCCGGCGGCTTGCCCGAGACGTCGTACACGACGCGGTTCAGCCCGCGTACCTCGTTGATGATACGGTTCGAGGTGCGGCCCAGCAGCGCGTACGGCAGGTGTGCCCAGTGCGCGGTCATGAAGTCCGTGGTCTGCACCGCGCGCAGCGCCACCACGTAGTCGTAGGTGCGGCCGTCGCCCATCACGCCGACCGACTTGACCGGCAGGAACACGGCGAAGGCCTGGCTGGTCAGGTCGTACCAGCTCTTGCCGACCTGCTCGGCGCCGCACAGGCCGGCGGCGGCGTCCTGCTCGGTGGCCAGGGTCTTGCGCAGTTCCTCGATGAAGATCGCATCGGCGCGGCGCAGCAGGTCGGCGTAGTCGCGCTTGACTTCGCCGAGGATGCGCACGCCCAGACCCGGGCCCGGGAAGGGGTGGCGGTAGACCATTTCGGGCGGCAGTCCCAGCGCCACGCCGAGCTCGCGCACTTCGTCCTTGAACAGGTCGCGCAGCGGTTCCAGCAGCTTCAGGCCCAGCGTCTCAGGCAGGCCGCCGACGTTGTGGTGGCTCTTGATGGTGGTGGCCTTCTTGGTCTTGGTGCCGCCCGACTCCACCACGTCCGGGTAGATGGTGCCCTGCGCCAGCCACTTGGCCTTGTTCAGCTTCTTGGCTTCGGCCTGGAACACTTCGACGAATTCGCGACCGATGATCTTGCGCTTCTGCTCGGGGTCGGTGACGCCGGCCAGGTGGCCGAGGAACTGTTCGGAGGCGTCGACGTGGACCACCTTGGCGTGCAGGCGGCCGGCGAACATGTCCATCACCATCTTGCCTTCGTCCAGGCGCAGCAGGCCATGGTCGACGAACACGCAGGTGAGCTGGTCGCCGATGGCGCGATGGATCAGCGCGGCGGCCACGGAGGAGTCCACGCCGCCGGACAGGCCGAGGATCACTTCCTCGTCGCCGACCTGCTCGCGGATCCTGGCCACGGCCTCGGCGATGTGGTCGCGCATGATCCAGTCGGCGCGCGCGCCGGCAATGCCCAGCACGAATCGCTCGATCAGCTCGCGGCCCTTCGCGGTATGGGTGACCTCGGGATGGAACTGCACGCCGTAGTAGCCGCGCGCCTCGTCGGCCATGCCGGCGATCGGGCAGCTCGGTGTGGAGGCCATCAGCTTGAAGCCTTCCGGCAGCGCGGTGACCTTGTCGCCGTGGCTCATCCAGACCTTGAGCATGCCATGGCCCTCGGGCGTGGCGAAGTCCTGGATGTCCTTGAGCAGCGCGGTGTGGCCGTGCGCGCGCACCTCGGCGTAGCCGAACTCGCGCTGGTCGCTCCACTCCACCTTGCCGCCCAGCTGCACGGCCATGGTCTGCATGCCGTAGCAGATGCCCAGCACCGGCACGCCCAGATCCCACACCGCCTGCGGCGCGCGCAGCTGGTGGTCTTCGTAGGTGCTGGCGTGGCTGCCCGACAGGATCACGCCCTTGGGGTTGTACTGGCGCACGAACTCGTCCGACACATCGTTCGGATGAATCTCGCAGTAGACGTGCGCCTCGCGGACGCGGCGGGCGATCAGCTGCGTAACCTGCGAGCCGAAATCAAGGATGAGGATTTTGTCGTGCATGATGTGCCGGTGGCGTTTCTTCTGGAGCGCTCTCCGTCATCACCTCCGTACCCGGCCCGTAGCCAGGCGGCGGCGTGATGACCGGCTCGCGCCGGGGTTCGTTTGATTGCGTCTGGCGCGCGGCGGGCGCGCCGTTGTTCCTTCTGGCGTCCTTGGCGGACGGCCGTTCCTGGTCCTGCTCGCGTTGATCGCGCTGTTCGCGCTCGCGCAGCCTGACTTTCTTCGCTGCGGGAATCTGCACCACCGCGAAGAAGGCAAGCACCACCGCGAGGGCGAGCAGCCAGATCTTGCCGGCGGGTTGCAGGGGTACGTCGAGGAAGAGTGTCCAGACCGCGACGATCAGCGCGCCCGCCAGGTTGACCTGGCCGACCGTGCGCGCCACCGCCACCGTCAGCTGCCCGTTGAGCGTGGCCTGCCACAGCAGCCAGGCCAGGCCGACCAGGGCCACGCCCAGCAGCTGTCCGTAGAACGCGGGCTGGGGCTGCGGCAGTTGCAGCGCGCTGTACAGCGTCGCCGACGGCGACAGCAGCAGCAACAGGCCGAGCAGCAGGTTGAGCACCGCGTCGAGAAACAGCACGCCTCGCAGCAATACCTTCATCCGAAGTCCTCCGCTAGGTTTTCCCGGGCGGGCGGATTCGCGCCGCGGCCACGGACGGCGATGCCGGACGGCCGCGGATGCCCGCGCCGTGCGCCTGCGCGCACCGGCCGGGCCCGCTTCTCGCGGTTGCCGGCCGGCGCGCCGCCGGGCGCTCAGTCGATGTGGTAGTTCGGTGCTTCCTTGGTGATCTGCACGTCGTGCACGTGCGACTCGCGCATGCCGGCCGCGGTGATCTGCACGAACTGCGAGGTCTCGTGCCAGTCGGCGATGGACTGGCTGCCGCAGTAGCCCATCGAGGCGCGCACGCCGCCGCACAGCTGGTGGATGATGGCCATCACCGAACCCTTGTAGGGCACGCGGCCTTCGATGCCTTCCGGCACCAGCTTGTCGACGTTGGCGGTGTTGTCTTCCTGGAAGTAGCGGTCGGCCGCGCCATCCTTCATCGCGCCCACCGAACCCATGCCACGGTAGCTCTTGAACGAGCGGCCCTGGAACAGGAACACCTCGCCCGGCGCCTCTTCGGTGCCCGAGAACATGCCGCCCATCATCACGGCATGCGCGCCGGCGGCCAGCGCCTTGGCGATATCGCCCGAGTAACGGACGCCACCATCGGCGACCAGCGGCACGCCCGTGCCCTTGAGCGCCTCGGCCACATTGGACACCGCGGTGATCTGCGGCACGCCCACGCCGGCCACGATCCGCGTGGTGCAGATCGAGCCGGGGCCGATGCCGACCTTGACGCCGTCGGCGCCGTGCTCGACCAGCGCGCGCGCCGCCTCGCCGGTAGCGATGTTGCCGCCGATGACCTGCACCTGCGGGAAGTTCTGCTTGACCCAGCGCACGCGGTCCAGCACGCCCTGGCTGTGGCCGTGGGCGGTGTCGACCACGATCACGTCGACGCCGGCCTTGACCAGCAGCTCGACCCGCTCGTCATTGTCCGGACCCACGCCGACCGCAGCGCCTACGCGCAGTTGGCCGTGATCGTCCTTGCTGGCCAGCGGGTGCTCGACCGCCTTCTGGATATCCTTCACCGTGATCAGGCCACGCAGCTCGAAAGCAGTGTTGACCACCAGCACGCGCTCCAGGCGGTGGCGGTTCATCAGGCGCTTGGCCTCTTCCAGGCTGGCGCCTTCCGCCACCGTGACCAGCTTCTCGCGCGGCGTCATCTTGGCGCGCACCGGCGCGTCCAGTTCTTCCTCGAAGCGCAGGTCACGGTTGGTGATGATGCCGACCACCGTCTTGCCTTCCAGCACCGGGAAGCCGGAAATGCCGTGCTGATGCGACAGGGCGATCACATCGCGGATCTTCATATCCGGCGAAATGGTGATCGGATCACGCAGCACACCCGATTCGTAGCGCTTGACGCGTGCCACTTCGCGGGCCTGGTCGGCCGGCTTCAGGTTCTTGTGGACGATGCCGATGCCGCCGGCCTGTGCCATCGCGATCGCCAGGCGCGCTTCCGTCACGGTGTCCATGGCGGCGGACACGAGCGGAATGTTCAGGTCGATCGAGCGGGTCAGGCGGGTGCGGAGGGAGACATCCCGGGGAAGGACGGCCGAATAGGCCGGGACGAGCAGCACATCATCGAAGGTGAGTGCTTTCTGGACAAGACGCATAGCAATTCCTCTAGGCGCAAAACCGAATTATACAGGAACCTCGCCGGCGCAGATGTGTCGGCGCACGCCGTCTGCTATCCTCGATTCCTTTTAGCCGCAGCACGGACGCCGCGGCGTCGTTGCCATGGGAATCGGGGTACTGTGCGGTCTGCTGGCCGGTGCGTTCTGGGGCATGGTGTTCATCGCCCCCAAGCTGCTGCCCGCCTTTTCCCCCTGGGAACTGGCGATCGGGCGCTACCTGGCCTACGGCCTGGTGGCGGCCATCGCCTCCCTGCCGCTGCTGCGCCGCATCGCGCGCAAGCTGACACGCGCCGACTGCGTCGCACTGCTGCGCCAGGCCTTCACCGGCAACCTGCTCTACTACGTGCTGCTGGCCTTCGGCGTGCAACTGGCCGGCGTCGGCCCCACTTCGCTGATCATCGGCATCCTGCCGATCTCGGTCACGGTGATGGGACGACGCGATCACGGCGCAGTGCCGATGGCGCGGCTGATCTGGCCGCTGCTGGTGGTCGCGGCCGGTATCGCCTGCATCAATATCGATCTGTTCGGCGGCGGCGCCAGCGCGCACGCGGCGGCGGCCGGCGCTGCCGTGCGGCCGGTGTGGGAGAAGGTCGCCGGCGTGCTGTGCGCGGCCGGCGCCCTGGTCTGCTGGACCCTGTATGCGGTGGACAACGCGCGCTACCTGCAGCGCAATCCCCAGTACAGCGGCAATGAGTGGTCCGCGCTGTATGGCATGTCGACCGGCGCGGCCTCGGTGGTGCTGGCGCTGGCCGGCTGGCTGTTCGCCGGCAGCGCGCCGGGCGGATCCGGCAGCGGACGTGACTGGCACTGGTTCTGGATGGTCAATGCCGCCGTCGCGCTGGGCGCCTCGCTGATCGGCAACAACCTGTGGAACATCTCGAGCCGGCGCCTGCCGCTGACGCTGTCGGGCCAGATGATCGTCTTCGAGACCCTGTTCGCGCTGGCCTACGGCTTCGTCTTCGACCACCGCTGGCCACGCCCGCTGGAGCTGGCCGCCATCCTGTTGCTGATCATCGGCGTGGCCTGGTCGGTGCGGTTGCACGCGGACGACAAGTCTGCCTAAACTAGCGCCCACGGCCGGTGTGGCGCGTGCGCCGCGCCGGCCCGCCAAGCCCGCCGCGCCAGCCAAACCCGACGCCCTGCCCCGCCATGAAACGAACGCCTGCGCTATGCCTGCTCGCCACCTGCCTGCTGCTGCCGGCCACCGCGTTCCCCCAGTGGCAGTGGCGCGACGGCAACGGCCGCATGGTCTACAGCGATGTGCCGCCGCCGCCCGGTGTGCCGGACGGCAGCATCCTCAAGGCGCCCGGACGCTTCGCCGGCAGCCTGCAGGCGCTCGATGTCAGCGCGCCGGCCCCACTGCCGGCCAAGCCGGGAGCGGCACTGGCAGGCGAGGAAGAGGCCTTCCAGAAGCGCCGCGCAGCACACTTGAAGCAGGAAACCGAACTGGCCCGGAAGGAAGCCCAGGAAGCGGAGCGCGAGACCCGCTGCTCCCAGCTGCGCAACTATGCCAACGGGCTCCAACAAGGCATCCGGATCGCCACCGTGGCGCCGGACGGCTCGCTCAATCGCCTCGACGGCAACCAGCGCCAGGCCGAATTGGAACGCACCAACGCCAACATCGAGCGCAACTGCATCTGAGCGCGTCCGGCTGGCGCCAGCCGGGCGCGTAGCGGGCTACCGGCTACTGGCCGCCGCCCCGCCACTTGTGTCCTTCCCGCGAGCCCGCCGCGCGGGTCTTCTGCACCCGCCGCTGGCGCGCCGACTTCGGATCGGCGACCAGCCCGCGATAGACCTCCACGCGGTCGCCTTCGCGCACCACGGTTTCCATCGTTTTCAGCTTGCCGAAGATGCCGACCCGCGCACTGGCAGGATCGATCTGCGGGCAGGCCTGCAACAGGCCCGCCGCGGCGATCGCCTGGGCAATGGTGGAGCCGGCCGATAATTCGACCTCGCGCAGGAAGACCTCGCCCGGCCGGGCGTAGCAGACCAGGGCTCGCACCTGCGCGGCGGCGTCATTGTCCCTCATAGACCACCTCGGCACGCTTGACGAAGGCATCGACGAAGGTATTGGCAATCATGCTGAAGACCGGCCCGATCAGCTTCTCCAGCAGGAAGCTGGAGAATTCGTAGTGCAGGTGGAAATCGATCTTGCAGGCATCCTCGCGCAGCGGCGTGAAGCGCCATGAACCCTTGAACACCTTGAAGGGACCGTCGGCGAAGGTCATGTCGATCTGGGTCGGGCGCTGCTGCACATTGCGCGTGTGGAAATACTGCTTGATGCCGTTGAAATGGATGTGAATCTTGGCGTCGAGCAGGGTCTCGGTCTGCTCGAACACCTCCACGCCGCCGCACCAGGGCAGGAACTTGGGATAGTCTTCGACGCGCGTGACCAGGTCGTACATTTGCGCGGCCGAATAACCGAGCAGCACGGATTTATGGACGTCTGCCATGAATGGGGAAAGACAGGGGCTGCCGGCGCATGTCGGACGCCGGCAGCGTCAGTGCCGGACGTGAACCGGTGCCGGGCCGGTTTGTTAGAATTGCGATTTTAGCCGACGCGCGCCTTCCAGGCATCCCGTCGGGCCGGCGCAGGCCATCCCGCCGCCGGCCGTGCCGCCCACCCGCCGTTCAGACCGGAACCGCATGACCATCGCAGACAACAAGAAAGCCTTCTTTGACTACTTCATCGAGGAACGATACGAAGCCGGCATCGTGCTCGAAGGCTGGGAGGTCAAGGCGATCCGCGCGGGACGCGTGCAGATCAAGGAAGGCTATGTGGTCGTGCGCGATGCGGAGATGTTCCTGATCGGCGCCCACATCAGCCCGCTGCAGAGCGCCTCCACCCACGTCAATCCCGACCCGGTGCGCACGCGCAAGCTGCTGCTGAAAGCGGACGAGATCAAGAAGCTGATCGGCAAGGTCGAGCAGCGCGGCTACACGCTGGTGCCGCTGAACCTGCACTACACACGCGGCCGGGTCAAGTGCGAGATCGGCCTCGCCAAGGGCAAGAAGCTGTTCGACAAGCGCGAGACCGAGAAGAACCGCGACTGGCAGCGCGAGAAGGCGCGCCTGCTCAAGGGCGGCGGCAAGGAATAGGCCGCCGCAGGGCATCCATCCGCCGACCCCTGAGCAATATCTATCAGCCGTACCGATCCGCCAAAGTGATGTGATTCATGAGCACCATGACTCTTGCGTGCGGCGAAGAATGCATCTGAAACTGGCCGGGTCAGCTGATTGATTTTCCATCCGAATCAGCGCTTTATAGAAGGCTCTGTGAATTCTTCATGAATCGCGGCAAGACCTGGACACTGCCACAAGCGTGGTTGCGTGGTTGTTCAGGGTGCAGGCCCAAAGACTAGTGGAGAGTCTAGAGATCGGCAAGCAATCGCCGAAGCGAAGACACGCAATCAATGTCAATTGCACGCCCCGTATTTGCCTGCCAGACGCTTCCGTGGCTGCCGCCGCGCAGCAGTGTTGGCGGCCAGTCACGCCGCACATCGACCAGCCCGGCCAGCGGTTCGCCCGGCAAGTCGCCCGAAGCCGCCTCATCGCGGGAATCCGCCAGCCGCTTGAGTACTGCGCTCAAACGGTCCCGCCAGCCCGGCCGGTAATTGGCCCACAGCGCATCCACCATGCCGTTCAAACCCGTGGGGCCCGGCAGGCGAGCGTGGTCGTGGACCACTTGCGCCAGATCCGTCAGCCAGTTCGCCGGTGCAGCAAGCATGAGCTCAGCCCATTTGGCGCTGGCCGCCTGCCAGACCACCAGTGAATAGCGCCGGCCGACCCGGTCGCGGGAAGCCGTCACGATACCAATCAGGTAGTCCGCATCACTCGGAAACCGCAGCCCATGTGGGCGCAGGATGAAATAGCAAGGCTCGCCCGCGCACAGCCCGGAATCTCTCACCAGGCTGGGTGGCGTCAAATGTAGCCAGTGGGGCCGGTGGCCGTCAACGGACGCCCCGGGCATCGCTCTCGATGCGCCGGCGTCCCCAGGCTCGAACCAGGTGCGCCACGCTTTTACCTGATGCAGCGGCGCATTGTGGCAGATGAAGGCGCCCGAATCCGGCAGTTTGCCGAAGATCGACGGCACGGAGATCATCCTGATCTTCCTGGACATTGGAAGCCCTGCAACAAACCCGTGGTCCATGGATTGGCAAGGCTGCCGGTGTTGATGTCGAGCTTGGCTTTGCGCCCATCGAAATCATATTCGGCAAGGAAATGGCTAGCCGTGGCTGAGCCGGCGAGCTTTCCTTTGGCAATGACCCGCAGCAAAGCCCACGGGCCATCGGCAGAGAGCGTCGAGGTATCCGGCCGAATGCGCGGACTGGCCGTTATTTCCACCCCCTGCCCGCCGCGTGGGCCAGGCCATGTCACTTTGAGCGGAATGACAGGGCCGTGTACGTAGCGCTGGCTCTGCCCGTCGAAATCCATGTTCAGCTCGACGATTTCGGGATCGAGCTCGACGACTTTCAGGTCGACCTTCCAGGCCATCTTCTTCGCGCCCGATTCGCGGAAGAATACCTCCCGGATTTCCTTGGCGCGCTGAAACGGCACCAGGCTCGGTCCGGCGATCGGCGGCACGTCAGGCGCAGTCAGCTTGTAGCGCCAGGGCGAGGTCGCGGAATCCACATGCGGAGCCAACACCTTCTGGAAGAAATCGTCCAGCACGCCGCCGGTGGAGAAGACCCGCGCAAAATCGTCCGGATCGACATCCTGCATCGAGGTCGGCGTGAATGGATACTTACCATCGATGGCGCTGCGGCAACTCTCGCCAATGACGGCATCCATCTGGGCGATCAGGATATCTCCGATGCCCTTGTTCACGTCGCGGGCCCCCTGCACCACCAGATCGGCGAGCACTGCCTTAAAGGGCGCCGGTAGCTTTTCCGCCTCCATGCGCAGTTGCGCGCCGGCCTCCGCAGGCGGCGGCAGATTGCGTGTATTCAGAGCGTTGTTGGCCACCACCAAGGTGGTGTAGTACGCATTGACCATGCCGGCAATGACATCGAGTTGCGCTTTGCCGCTCGCCCCCTGTCCGGCTGGCGAAGACGCATCCGCCTGTCCGGTGACGACTTCCCGAAGTGCTGCAAAGCGGCTGTCCAACAGTTCACGCTCCTGGCGTGCTTCGCTCCTGGCGCTCAAGCCGCCGACCTTGTCGGTCGCCTTATCCAGGACTGCGAGCGCCTTGTCGGCCAGCGACTTGTCCACCGGGTCAGCCGGCTGGCTCAGCGAGGTCTCGCGTACCGCTGCGCGACCAAGCCTTGCCAGCGGTGAGTCTGGTGCCGCGAAGTTACGCAGGATCTCCAGATCGAAGGCCAGATTGTTCCCAGTCACGGTCCGGATGTCGGACAAATACGTTTCCCATCGCTTAGCATACTCAAGCAGATAAAGGCGCCGAATCTCGCGCGTCAGAGGATCGTTGCCGTTCAGCTTGCCAGTGGCCGCGGCATCAAGCGTTTTTTTTTGAGCGCCCAGGCCGGTTCCGCGCCCCATCACCCATGCGTCAATGGCCTGCGCCTTGCCCAGGAACTCGGGCAGGCGAGCATTGAACAATTCGTGATAGCCCGCATAGGTGAACAGCCCGGGAATGCCGCGCTCCAGCGGTTCGCCGCTCGCCAGGGTAAAGACCATTCCTGCCTGTGGGCCAACGGCCCGCACGAGTGTGAAATCGTGCGGTGCCTCCTCCATCATGGCGGCCTTCGCCCGCTCATACAGCCGCTCGATGGAAGTGCTGCCGTCGAGCAAGTCCCGGGCAGTGCGAATCAAGGCCTCATTCCTGGCATAGGGAGACTGCACCGGACGGGCCCCGCCCAGCAGGTTGTTCAGGTGCTCGAGGACCGCCACCCTTCCGCCGAAAGCGTCGCCGCCATTTCCGATGGCCCAATCGCTCTGCACCCAGCTACGCACATCGGACGCGTTGAACTTGTCCTTGTCATGCAGCATCAGGTAAACGCGCAAGGTATCGTAGGTCTGCTTCGTATCCCGTGAATTCACCGCCTCCACCAGCACCGATTCGACGCGGCGTACCAGGTACGGGACCAGCAAGTGGTCCTCCAGCTTCGTATGGGTCTGCCGCGCGGCGTCCGCTACCGGCGGCACGCTGTAGAGGCCGTAGCGCCAGTCCATCGTTGGCGCGGACAGGTCCAGCCCGGTATATGCCGGCAGATCCTGAGCGGCGGCCAGCACATCCGGCATGGCAACCGGCTGCGGCTTCTTGTAGAACTCACTCACCGTCGCAGCCAGGGCCTTTGCTCTTCCCCGCACCACCTCCACATAGCTGCCATTGTGACCGAAGCTGGTGCAGAGGGCCGCAGCCAGCCACAGGAAGACGACCACCACCAGAGCGTGTCCGAGCCTGCGCAGGAGCCGGAAGCGGAATTCCCAGCGCAGGTTCGGCTTCACCAGATGCGCCTCGGGGATGATGATCTGCTTGAACACATCCTCAAGAAAGTAACTTCGGTTGCCGCTGACGGCCGCCAGACTCGGAACGCCCGCAGCCTCGCTCGCGGCCGTGGGATAGGGCTCGGACTCGCCCTCCCCGGATCCGCTGTCTAACGCTGCCTGATCGCGATCATGGCTCTCCAGAACCGTCGCATGGCTGGCGATGACGCGCGCCCCTGACTGGGCCGCACTGGTGAAATAGACTCCACGCAGCATGGATGTGCGTTCGGTGCGATCAAAACGCGAGCCAAGAAATATCTGCGAGAGCAGGTCGACGAGCGACCCCGTCAGGCTTTCCATGTCCTCCGGCAACCCGAACAGTGCTTTGTCCGGTGTCTTGCCGCATTCCTCCTCCAGGCGCGTATCTAGCCCGTGCCGTACGCGCTTGATCAGCAGCTCCATTTCCTCGCGGCACCGCTGCTCGAATGGCACCGTGGCTTCCCCGCGCTTACGCTTCTTTTCGCGAAGCGGAAACGTAAAGCCCCAGGGCCGGGCACGGCCTTCGCTGCTCAAGTCCTGAAAGTATTCAGCAAATCCTGCTAGCTGGTCCATCTTGGTGACCAGCACATAGACGGGAAAACGGATGCCCAAATCCTCACGCAGTTCCACCAGGCGGGCACGCAAACTGGCAGCCTCCGCAACACGTGCCTGCGGCGTCTGGGTCAACAGATCCTCGACGCTGATGGTCAGGACGACACCATTGATGGGGGCTCGGCTGCGGTATTTTCGCAGCAGGCCGAGGAACCCCGACCATTCCGCGGCGTCCATCCTCTGGTCCTGCTCATGATTCGTGTAACGGCCCGCGGCATCAATGAGAACGGCCTCATTGGTGAACCACCAGTCGGCGTGATCGGTGGCCTTGCGCGCCTTGGCCGCCTCGTTCATCTGCTCCGGCAGCGGAAACTGCAGCCCTGCGTTGAGCAGGGCTGTGGTCTTGCCGGCACCGGCAACGCCGAGGATCATGTACCAAGGCAGTTCATAGAGGTAGCGCCGGTCGTCGAGAAGGCGCATCGAGCCGCCACCCGACCGCATGCTCTTCAGTTGATTCAACGCACTCTGGACAGCCTTGTCCACCTTGGCGATACGGTCCTCGGCCACTACCTCCGGGCGCTTCCGACCGAAGTTGAGAATCTTCTCCAGCGCTGTCCCACCGGCCTGTGCCCGTCGCAGGAACTGATACGTCTCATAGGCGATCACCATGAAGATCAGTACTGCGATGATAACCACCCGGACGGTTGCCGAAGCCAGCGGATGCGACGCCCCGAACGCGAGCAGCGGCCCGGCATACCAGACCAGCAGGCATAGCACGGCCACCGCGATCGCTGCGAGCGACCATTTGAGAGTGATGAACAGCGCCAGGGCCAGCAACAGAACGATCGCAGCGACCCGGATGCCGGCACCGGCGAGGGGATGCATCCCGTTGAAACCCAGCAGGGGCCCGATGAACCAGATAGCGAGCCCCACCACGAGCAGCGCCACGAAGATCAGCATCTGACGCGAGAACAGTACGGCAGCACAACGTTTCAGGAAATTCATACCGTTCTTCTCTATGATTGCGTTACCACGATTTCCACGCGCCGGTTCCTGGAGCGCTCAGCCGCAGTCGTGTTTGGCCCGAGCGGCTCGCTGTCGCCCTTGCCGATTGCCTCCAGGCGGCCCTTGGCCACGCCCTTGCCGGCCAGATACTCGATCACCGTGGTGGCCCGTTCTTCGGAAAGCGCCTGGTTCGACGGAAACCTGGCCGTCTTGATCGGCACATTGTCGGTATGACCGATCACGGTCACCTTGCCCGTCACCTTGTTGATCTCGCTCGCCACCTTGTCCAACACAGGCAGGACCCTGTCGCTCACCTCCACCTGCCCGGCGCCGAACATGTCGTCGCCTCGGAAAGTGACTTCGCTGTGCACACTGTCCTCCTTGACGCTGACGACGCCTCTCGCGATCTCCTCCTTGAGCAGCTCTGCAAGCCGCAGCGCCTTTGGCGGCTCGGGCGGCGTGGCACGGCCAATCGCCAGAATCTGCTGCTCGAGATCGTGCGAGCGCAGCAGCAACTGGTACTTGAACCACGCAAACATCCCGAACAAGGTCAGGGTCAGCACACAGGCGGTGACCCACACCGGCACTGAGCGCATCAGCTTCAACTTGCCAGCCGGCTCGCCACGCCAGTGCGGCGACAGATCCTGTGGCACGCTTCCCCGCGCCGAGGTAATCAGGCTTAGCAGACGTTGACGGATAGCGGCAAGTTCACGATCCCCATCGGGCCGTTTGCCATAGCGGCCCTGAAAGCCCAGGCACAGGGTCTGGAAGATCACCTGGATGACGTCTATATGCTCCTGCGGCGAATTCACCAACCTGCCCAGCACCTGAAAGACCTTCTCTCCGCCATCATTCTCCTGGTGGCATTGGATCAGCAGGCTCTGCGTGGCCCAGTTGTATTCACGGCCCCAATATGTGGCGTTCGCCGCCTCGTCCAACGCCGTGCAGAGGGTGTAGCGGGCGGCCAGCACATGCTCGCGACGAATATTGGCTCGCTCGCAAACGGCCTGGAACTGGCGGATTTCCTCCATCAGGAGGCGCTTGAGTGCATCGGTCGCCGTGGCGGCGTGACGGAGGTCCGCTGGCAGGTCAGCCAGCGCGCGCAGCAAAGGCTGCGCCGCAGCCAACAGCGGATTGTCTGCCTTTGCGATACGCTCGGCACGCTGCTCCTGCGTTTCAGGAGTCATCCAGCGCCATGCGGTGCGTCTGGCTGGCGCGGCCGCCCGCGGGGCGCGGCCGGACGGAGCATTCAGCGCGGCATTGCCAAGCCCCCCCGGCTCTGTGGCAACGGTGGTACCGGTATTTTCGTCGTTCATGGTCTTTTCCATCAGCCGCGCACGCCCCACAGTTCAAGTCGCAATTCGGGAAAAGTCCCGGCCACATGCAAGGCCAAACCGCCATTGCGCTGCACCTGGCCCCACAGCGGATGGTCCTTCGCGAATTCGAAGTAAACCTGCCCGGCATGGAAGGGAATCTGTCGCGGCGGAACCGGCATCGCGTGCAGGGGAATCCCCGGCAGGTGGGAACGGATCAGCTCGCCCAAGCGTTCGGACGGCCCCGCTTTTGCTTGCGCCGGAAAGCGCTTCTGCAGCACATCCGCCGGCATCTGCGCCCCCACCGCGAGCACGAACGTCCCAAAACGGTCAAACTCCGCCGGATCCAGCACCGCCACGCGAATGCCATGAGACTGGTCTCGCAACTCGAAGCGTTGTGCGCTGCGCTCAAGCACGACGTTCAGCAGGAAGCGCAGGTCGTCCACCACCGGCTTGATGCAGGTGTGGGGCTCGTCGTGCCGGTAAGCATCGTAGGTGTTCGGGCGACGCGTCGCCGTGCGCACGAACGTGGAAAGCTCACCCGCCAGCGCCGTCAGCTCAACGTAAAGCGCTTCCGGCGACGCTGCCTTGGCTTCCAGCATGTGCGTCAGGATCGGCTCACAGCGGTTCAGCAATTGCAGGATCAGATATTCCGAGACTTCCGCGGAGTCTCCGCCACGGGTGCTCGAAGCCGCCAGCCGCTCGGCCATCGCGGTCGCGCGCAGACGCAGCAGACCGTGGATCTCGCCAAGCCAGGTATGTAGCAGCGCGCTGGCGGTATAGACGTTGACGGGCGGGATCAGTGCCGGGTCCAGGCGGGCGCTGCCGTCCGCACGGATCTCGCTGACCCTGGCCAGCGGCAGTCCGAGCCAGGACTGGGTCAGCTCCCGCGCTGGAAGCAGCCGCAAGCGCAGGTCGCCCAGTTGCACCAGCTTCGGCCCCTGGGCAATCGAATTGGCGTCGAGCAGCTCTTCTTCGAAGCTGCGAAAGCGGGCCAGAGAATCAGGCGCGTCCTCGAAGTTGGTCTCTTCCGCATTCGGGGTTCGAATGGGCACAGCCAGGAAGATGGTCTGGTTCAGGTGCTCATGGCGCAGTGCCAACGGAGCGGGCAGCTTGGCATGGGCCGGCGCGTCGAATGGCGTGCCATCCTGGAAGATGCCGGCAGCCCCGGACACCACCAGCTTTCCCAAAGCGAGGGCCTCCGTATCCACCGCAAAATGATGGAAACCCCAGAAGAACGGGCTCAACGCTGCGGCACGCTTGTGAGCAAAATGCTCCAGATAGCGCTCTTGCTGCTGGAACAGTTGGGGGCGAAGGAAGAGCCCTTCGCTCCAGACGACCTTGTTATACCAGCTCATGAATCAGTCGGGTTGGGATACGGTTATCGATTGCTGGTCGAGAACGACCTGGAGCTTGACCTTGCGTGCCGGCACCACGGCGCGGTACCACGCCACTTCGGGTGCCGGCGGCAGCTTGTAGACGGTACGCCAGGTCGCCTTGGCAAGATCCCGGTAACCGACCAGGATGCCCAGCGTGGTCGTGTCACGATTCAGCTTCCGCTCGATGTCTCTCGACTCACCGGGACGCAGGATGAACTCGTCGCGAGCCAGCATGTCCTGGGTGAGAACCGTCTTATCGTTCTTGTCGAGCGAGAAGTAATCCGCGCCCTGAAACGTGGATTCGGTCTTGAGTTCGTAGACACGCACGAGAACCGGCGATGCCCTGTCCTGGTCATCCGGATTGACCGCCGCGCCAGCACTGACAGCCAAGTCAAGCTTGATCTGCTCTTTCGGGGTGGTTGACGGGGGCACTGTACATGCGGCAAGAAGCAGAACCGGCAGCGACAGAAGCGCTGCGGCGGGCCGGCGCCATTCATGCATGCTCAATCTCCCACGGAGGCGCTGCCGCACGCCATCAGTCTGCAGCCGCATTCCGTACGGCAACCTTCAACCGCCACCGCTATCCCGCCGACTGTAAAGGTCGGGTGAGCCTCGATGATCTTGTTGACGCCGTGAGGACGGCCGTTCGGATACTTCAGCGGACAATCCACCAGGTCGTGCAGGCGCGCGATCGGCTTGCCGCCGATCGTATGCGTCGGCGAGCCACTGATCACCTTGCCGCCGTGATCGGTGCGGTCTCCAACTGTGATGATGCCTAGACTCATACTCTCAATCCCCTTCCCACACAATGCGGTCCGTATCCTTTAGAGGCACCGTCTTCTCCCGATTCCCATCGCATTCAGTGAATCTCACGGCTCAACAGCGAATAGCCGAAGTAGCGCCACTTGGTGGTGCCACCGTTCTCAAAATGTCCACCGGCTGCGCCCGGCCCTTCGTCCTGCCTTGTCCAGCTTTCGCCGCCGTCCCGGCTGACGAGCGCAATATCGTGTTCATTCCTGCTGCTGCTCGCGTCGATCAAGAGCAAGCCGTCCTTGCCCACGTAGAGCGCGTCGGGCCGGATATCGTCATCGAATGTCTTCAGGTGTGTCGCACGCTCACCCGTCCACCGCCAGACGCCAGCCGGACGCGCACGATCCGTGTCATGGGGAATGTCATGGTTGTGCGGCAGGTCCTGCTCCGTCAGCAGGTACAGCGCATTGCCTCGCGGCCCCCGTTCTCCGCCCCGGACCCACAACACATCCACCACAGTCGCCTCGGGAATGACGATCTCCGGGCCACGGGGCTCATCGGCACGCGCAAAGATGTCCGCTGGGTCCTCCCAACGGAGCGCGTACACCAGGCTCACTGCCTTCTGTCCGCGATATGGCTCCGGTGAGAAGAAGGCAAAAAACAGTACTCCGTTTTTCTCCAGGGATGCCGCCGTCAATTCAAAGCGCGTCCCCTTGATCGGCCGCACATCTGCTCTTGCGCTCATTTGCGCCGCACGAGTCCGCTCGGAATCCACTTCGTATGCGAGCGCAGGTGCCTTGACCTCTTCCCAGTGTTCTCCACCGTCCGCCGTACGCCAGATGCGAGGGCCCCAGCCGATCGCGTAGCCGCGATCGGCATCCAGAAAAGACAACTGACCGATATTGTTCACCTCGGGCCAAGCGAGGCGCCTCCATGTCATGCCACCGTCAGTGCTCTTCCAGAGTTTGTGGAGCGTCACACCATAGCCGTCGGGTCCGTTGCCCTGCTTGTAATCGGTCCATTCGGTGGCGATATAGATCACTTTCCAATCCGGGCTGACCCACCAAGTCGCGTTCTGGCCAAACTGCTCGAAGCGCTTGGTCAGATCCTGCTCGAAGCTCCCGGTGAAGAAGCGAACTGTGTAGCGGTTCAGTGTCTCGTGTACGTTGTTCATCCACGGTTCCGTGGGCTCCGCGATCATCGGATCTCTCCATTCGCTACGGGGCTTGAGAGTATCAAGAGGCGGGGAGACCTTCAGCCAGAGTAGCTGATTGCCTTTCACCCGAAAATCCGCACCACCGTACGGCTTGTCATGGCGTAGTACCGTTGCACGATTCGTCCACATCCAAGTTCCCCCACATCCATATCCAATGATGCCGAGCAGCACCCCGAAAATAGCGAATCCGACCAGCCAGCGGCGACTCATTGCATTTCAGCCAGAAGGCCTTGAATCACCCGCACAAGCGCCTCCCCTGATTCCTTGATGGTCTGTCGTGGTTGATTCAACTTGTGCCTCCCGACATCTGCCCCACTATCAATGGCCTGCTCCCATGTAGCCCCGTCGAGCCACTCTTCGGTATTCGGCTGGCCACCGATTCTCAGAAGATCGTCCGGAGGAAGATCCGCTAATCCTCCGTCCAAGTACGCAGGAACGTGGGTCTTAAATGCGAACGCCTTGAAATCTTCGCCATTCAGTTCGAGCTCCAACCGCTTGGCTTGTATTCTGAAGCCACGACGCTTATTGAATCGGCACGGAATCAAGATGACATCTCCCATCATGTTCTGCGCCAAGCCAAGCTCCATGTTCTTCTGCAAGTTTCTCCTTGCATCCACAAGCCAAGTCTTCCCCTTGGCTGTCAACCGCGGATACAGCTTCTCCCCATAATTCGAGCAGTAGTAGTACCCATACCCCACGTAGTACTTCGGCAGCTGATGCCCGCAGCCAATGTGCCGCATCATGAAGTTCGTTCCGCGCGACCACAGCGGCGAATCGCTGGACGGCTGGATCAGGACATCACGGTTCTGCAGCAGTCTCCTGACAACATCCTGGTCGTCCCACGGGTCCCATGCGGTCAGCCATGCCTTCACGGCTTCCCAGGTCGTGACGCCACTCTTCTCGACAATCTCGGGATGGACCGGCCGGTAGTAGTAGATGCACTGGCCTATGATCTTGTCCGTTGCCGGGGGAACCATCTTGTCGCAGGACGATACCCGTACCTGGGCTCGCCCCTGCCAGCTCGCCGGGGTGTAGATGGCGTCACCGCTGCCAAGCGAATTCTCTTTTCCCTCGCTCATGCCGTCTTCCCTCGCTTGTCGAAGAGTTCCACGGTCACGCCATCCGGAACCTGGCTTTGCAACAACGCGGTCTCCCCGTTCTCGCCAGTAAGACCCTCGGCAATGACCTTTCCGCCGGCATCACGCAGGCGATAGCCAACCTGCGACGCCGGGAACCTTGTTCCGGCCCAGGTCGCAACGAAAGCTTGGTCGTAACTGCCTTGCAGCCCTTGCGGCATGGGTGGTAGGGATTGCGCCAAGATCTTCGGACCGGGGAGCCCATGCGAGCTGGCATGCGCCTTCCAACTGCCATTCGTCCCCTGCTCGATACCGCCCGCATGGAGGCGGATGTAGCTGCCTCCAGCGTTGACCAGGATCTCCTTCCTGGCACTGATCTCGATCTGGTCCGTGACACTGATCAACTTGAGCACCTTCTGCGCGATGATCTCGATATCATCGGACTGCGCCTGCAATTCGATCTTGCCCTTAGCCGCGAACAAGCGCATGCCGAGTTGCCGTGCGAACAGCACCGCGCGTTCCGCAAAGCAACCGAGTAGACTCTTCCCGGTGGCGATCGATAGGTGCTCTCCACTGGTGATGGCGGTATGCCGGCCGCTGTGCAGGTGTGTCGTCTCCGCGGTCGTCGCGCCAATCCCCGCCGGGCTGGCCAGCACCAGGTGCGGGGCGCTGAGTTCCCCTTGTTCGCCACTGCCGCGAATCGCGTCGTTCTGTGCTGCTAGCGCCTTCGCCACATCGAGCTGCTCGCCCGCCTGCGCCTGCTGGTGCTGCGCGGCATCCCCCAGCGCTTGCTGCGCATCGCCGCCGCCGGCGAGCCGCTGCACGGTCTCGCCCAGGTCCTTGTGGTGGGCCTGTGCCCCAGGCCGCGCTTCCGTCGTGACCAGCATGCCCTTGGCCGCGCGCAGCACACCCCAGCCGTCGGTGCGCAATTCATACCCTTCCCCGCGCTTTTCCTTGCGTCCCTCGGCGTTCGGCACCCGCGTGATATAGCCGAGGCTCAGCAGCGTTGCCTGGTGGTCGCTGCCGATCTGTGTCTGGATCTGCCCCTGGGTGTCGTCCTGCAGAAAGGTGTTGTGGCGCTCTCCGAACAGCTCCTTGCTGCGAAACCCGGACAAGGCATGCTGGCTCGGCAGCGTCCACGGCGCCATGGTCTCGCGATTGGGCACCCGGCCCGTGATGATCGGGCAGTCCGGATCGCCCCCGAGGAAATCGACGATGACCTCCTGCCCGATACGGGGGAGATGGCTTGCGCCGAACTGGTCGCCCTGCCAGGCCGACGACTGCCGGATCCAGCACGAACTATTCTCGTTGCGCTGGCCGACCCGGTCCCAGTGGAACTGCACCTTGACACGCCCGTACTCATCGACCCATAGCTGCTGATTCTCCGGGCCGACCACGGTAGCGGTCTGCGGCCCGTGGGTGCGGGGCTTCGGCACCTCCCGCAGCGGCCGGAAAATCTCCTTGGCCGTCTGAACCTCGAAGGCCAGCTCGCACTGCCAGTGCTGGCCCTGTCCAGACTCTTCAGCGACATCTTCCAGCGTCAGGCTCGTGGCATAGGCCAGGTATTCGATGTTGGCCAGCTTCTGCGGGTGATGTGTCAGCCTGAAGGTATTGCCGGCTGCCAGACCTCGCAGGTTTCCCTTGCCGGCGGCGCGGTTGCCGCTCTGGCGCAGCGCCTCGATGCGGATGCGGGAGAGCATGTCTCCCTCCCGCCATGGATCGCTTCCCGTCGCCGGCTGGGCGTGATCGCCTGGCCACTGGTAGATCTCCCCGTCGGCATGGGCCGTATCGCGCGGGTCCCGCGTGCCAACGCTCAGGTTCGCCCGCGGCCTGCCGAAGTCATAGTCGTTCGACACCCATGCGCCGGACACCAGCTTGTCGATAGTCGCAAACTCGAAGATGTGCTCTTCGTCGATGCGGCCGACGGAATCATGCCACCGCACGGTGTGATACGCCGGGCATCGCGGCTTGCGGAAGGCCCCGTTGCCATCGCTCAGCACCAGCCGATGACGGCCTTGCGAATGCTCGAAGAAGAAGGCAATACCCCACTCTTCCGTAAGCCGCTTGAAGAAGGTGTAGTCAGTCTCGCCGTACTGGACCTGATATTCCCGTTTGGGGTAGCGCGCCACGTCGAGGCGCCTTTCCACTGGGAACGTATAGTCGGCCAACAGTTCATCCAGAATCTCGACCACCGTCTTCTGCTGGAACACCCGGTAGTCGGAAGTAAGCGAGGCAAGGAAGAGCCACGGCCGCAACGTCAGCGTGTACGCCAGCGACCGTCCTTCGCTGGACGGCCCTTCCACCTGCGTGACCAGCCCGGTGATTTCACGAACGCCGGCGCCAACGCGACCAGTCATGCCAGTACCCATCCCATCCAGCTCGATCCGGATGGTCAACTCCCGTCCCTGCAGGCCTGGCATGTCCAGATTGGCGGCCGGACCGAACAGTTCATTCAGGCTGTCCGGCGTCTTGAGGGTGACGCGGTATTCGAAGAGTTCGCAGAGATCCTCGTGACCCTCGACGCGCACCACGGTCAGCGCCGGCTGTCCAAGCAGCTCCGGCAAGCCATCGCCCTTGAGCGTGACCGTGCGACCGCCCGAGCCGGACAGATGGAACGAGGCACCCATTGTTTCTCCCACGTTGCGAACGCTTCGAACACCTAGCCTTCGACACCCTGCCGCAGCGCACTGGCAAAAGGCCGCGGCAGGGACATCGATCAGGCCTCTTTGTTGCCCTTGATGTCATAGCCCGCGGTCACGGCTCCGCCGCTTCCGCCCTGGGCGTTCTGCACCACATACTCCTGCTTGACCTTGGAGAACGACAGCGCCACCTTCTCGCGCATCCGCACTTCGTCCTCCACCGAACCCCGCGGCGCCACCTTGGTGACGATCACATCGGTCATGGTGAGCTTCAGGTACTCGAGCGGATTGCCGCCGGCCTTGCGCACTACCAGCACGGCTTCGTTGATGTGCTTGCCGGTCAGGCAGTACTTCATCAGGTTGGGCGAGGCACGGTCGATGAAGTGCTCGAACGACATATCGGACACGGTTGCCTTGCCGGCACCGCCACCGCTGCCCGCATGCATGGTGGATTGCTGTTCGATGCTCCAGTCCCAGGCCAGCACTTCGATCTCGTTCTTGTGCGACGAGTCCTGTGACTCACCGTCGATGCCATTGATCTTCAGGAAGATGTCCTGTGCCATTGCATAACTCCTTCTGGTTTGGATACTGCAGACAAGGGCCACAGCGCCGCCCGCTCCCCAAGATGCGGGGGGCGGGGAAGGCGGTGCGCCGCTGTGGAACTACCGGTTGGATTCAGGGCTCCGACACTGTTTAGGCGGCATCCTTGACGGACGGCAGGCGTGCCACCAGACGCAGCGACACGGTCAGGCCCTCAAGCTGGAAGTGGGGGCGCAGGAAGAACTTGGCGCTGTAGTAACCAGGATTCCCTTCGGTCTCCTCCACCACCACCTCGGCTGCGGCCAGCGGGCGACGCGCCTTGGTCTCCTGCGACGAGTTGGCAGGATCCGCGTCCACGTAGTTCATGATCCATTCGTTCAACCAGCGCTGCATGTCCTCGCGTTCCTTGAACGCACCGATCTTGTCGCGCACGATGCACTTGAGATAGTGTGCAAAGCGCGAGCAAGCGAACAGGTACGGCAGGCGGGCCGACAGGTTGGCATTGGCGGTGGCATCCGCGTCGTAGTACTCCGCCGGCCGCTGCAACGACTGTGCGCCGATGAAGGCGGCATAGTCGGTGTTCTTGCGGTGCACCAGCGAGATGAAGCCATTCTTGGAAAGCTCCGCTTCGCGACGGTCGGAGATGGCAATCTCGGTCGGGCACTTCATGTCCACCCCACCGTCATCGGTCGGGAAGGTGTGGCATGGCAGGTCTTCCACTACGCCGCCACTCTCCACACCACGGATCAGCGTGCACCAGCCATACAGCTTGAACGACCGGTTGATGTTGACCGCCATGGCGTAGGCTGCGTTGCTCCACGTGTACTTGCGGTGATCGGCACCGTCGGTATCCTCCTCGAAATCGAATTCATCGACCGGATTTGTCTTGATGCCATAGGGCAGGCGCGACAGGAAGCGCGGCATGGCCAGGCCTACGTAGCGCGCATCCTCAGAATTGCGCAGGCTGTTCCAAGGCGCATACTCCAGGTTCTGGAAGATCTTCGACAAGTCGCGCGGATTGGCCAGTTCCTGCCACGAATCCATCTGTAGCACCGACGGGGAGGCGCCGGCAATGAACGGGGCGTGCGCAGCGGCCGAAATCTTGGCGAGCGAGCCGAGCAGTTCCACGTCGGGCGGTGTGTGATCGAAGTAGTAGTCCGCCACCAGACAGCCATAGGGCTCGCCGCCCAGCTGGCCGTACTCCTCTTCGTAGATGCGCTTGAAGAACGGGCTCTGGTCCCAGCCGATGCCCTTGTAGCGGCGCAGCGTGCGGCGCAGTTCCTCCTTGGACACATCCATGACACGGATACGCAGCTTGTCATCGGTCTCGGTGTTCGAGACCAGGTGATGCAGACCGCGCCACGCCGACTCCAGCTTCTGGAAATCTTCGTGATGCAGGATCAGGTTGATTTGTGCCGAGAGCTTCTTGTCGATTGCGCCGATGATGGCTTCGATGCTCTTGTAGGCGTCGTCGCTCATCGTGAAGCTGGACGCCAGCGCCTGCTCGGCCAGCGTCTTCACCGCGAGATCGACCGCCTCGCGAGCCTGATCGGTCTTCGGGGAAAACTCGCGATTGATCAACGCCGCGAAGTCGGACTGGTCAGCGCCGGTGGCGGTCGCTTGTTGCTTGGATTGTGCGGAAGCCATGGATAGCTCGATCAATGGAATGGGTCACTAGGGCGAGGCACCGCCTCAGTCAGGAATAGGCGGCGTCGCTTTCGCCATCGGAGGTCTTGGGCTTCGGCGCCTTGGCCAGCGCCTGCAGCAGTGCCGGGTCCTGCAACAGTTGGTTGATCAGCGATTCGGCACCGGACTTGCCATCCATATAGGTCTGCAGGTTGGCGAGCTGCGTGCGGGCTTCGAGGAGCTTCCTGAGCGCATCGACCTTGCCGGCAACCGCCGCCGGCGAGAAGTCCTCGATGCTCTCGAACGTCATGTCGACCATCAGTTGCCCCTCGCCCGTCAGGGTGTTGGACACGGCGAATGCCGCGCGCGGCTTCATGGCCTTCATGCGCTCATCGAAGTTATTGATGTCGACTTCCAGGAACTTTCGATCGGCTACCGGCGGTAGCGGCTCCGCTGGCGTTCCGGACAGATCGGCCAGGACCCCCATGACAAATGGCAGCTCGATGCGCTTCTCCGAGCCGTACACCTCGACGTCGTACTCAATCTGCACGCGCGGCGCACGGTTGCGCGCGATGAATTTCTGCGAACTGTTCACAACAGACATGATCCTCCCCAACGGGTTGCATGGATGTGCCGCACGGCATCACGCCGTTTTGGCTTCGGGAATCTCCGGCACGACGACATCGCAGCCGGCACGGTATTCGGTGTGATAGGCCAGCCCGAGCGATGCTTCGCTGTCGTGCCTGACCTCGATCGCGGCCAATTGGCGCCCGTCTGACAGCGCGGAGAGCCAGAGTCTGGCGAGTTGTGGTTGGATGACCAGTTCGATATAACTGATCAGTTGCCGAGCGCCGGTCTCGCCAACCGGGCAGGACCGCACAATGTGCGACACGACCGCCTCGCCGTAGGTCAGCGCGATGCCGTGTTGCTCGCGCATGCGCGATACGACCCGATCCAGATGCAGACGAACGATACGAGCGAGCCTGTCGTCGGCCAACGGCAGGTAGGGCACAACCACCAGGCGGCCAAGGAACGCGGCAGGGAACACTTTGCGCAACTCCGGCATCAGCGCATCGCGCAGCGCCGCCGGCTCCGGGATCAACGCCGGATCGTCGCAAAGGCTGGCCAGCAGATCCGAACCCGCATTGCTGGTCAGCAGCAGGATCGTGTTGCGGAAATCGATGTAGCGCCCTTCCCCGTCTTCCATGTATCCCTTGTCGAAGACCTGGTAGAAGACCTCGTGCACATCCGGGTGCGCCTTCTCGACCTCATCGAGCAGCACAACACTGTAGGGTCGGCGCCGGACCGCCTCGGTCAGGACGCCCCCTTCGCCGTAGCCGACATAGCCGGGAGGGGCACCCTTGAGCGTCGAAACCGTATGGGATTGCTGGAATTCCGAGAGGTTGATGGTGATCAGGTTCTGCTCACCGCCATAGAGAGTGTCGGCCAGCGCCAGTGCTGTTTCGGTCTTGCCGACACCGGAAGGCCCCACCAGCAGGAAGACGCCGACAGGCTTGTCGGGGTCCGTCAATTGCGCACGGGCCGTCTGGATCCGCTCACCCAGTTGCTCCAGTGCATGCTCCTGGCCGATGACCCGCTCGCCGAGCGTCTGCGGCAGAGCCATCACAGTCGCGACCTCATCGGCTACCATGCGCGCGACCGGAATGCCAGTCCAGTCGGCCACGATTGCAGCCACGACGGCCTCATCGACTTCGGTGCGGACCAGCACGGCACCGTCTTGCGCAACGCGCAGCGATGCCTCCAGGTCTCTCAGTACCTCGGCGCCTGAACCACCCTCTTGTGCCGTTGGCGTGCTGGCGATCACTTTCCGGTGGCCAAGGATGGCGATCGCCAATTCCCTTTCCCGTTGCCAGCGTCCCTCCGCTCGGGAAAGCTCGGCCTCGGTCCGTCGGATCGCGTTGTCGACCTCCGCAAGTCGGGACTGATCTCCCTTACCGAATCGAGCGTCCTTGGCAAGAAGATCCGCTTCGACATTGACCGCGGCCAGCTTCTGGCGTAGATGCTCCACCATAGCCGGTGGCGCGTGCAGAGACAGCGCAACGCGCGCGCAAGCCGTGTCGAGCAGGCTGATAGCCTTGTCCGGAAGCTGGCGCGACGGGATATACCGATGCGAAAACTTGACCGCAGCGCGCACGGCTTCGTCGCGGATCAGCACTTGATGGTGCATCTCGAACGTGTTCACGAGGCCGCGCACCATGGCGATCGCGTTGGCTTCCTGTGGCTCCATCACCTGCAGGACTTGAAAGCGGCGGGTCAGCGCCGGATCTTTCTCAATATGGCGCTTGTACTCGCTCCAAGTGGTCGCTCCGATGGTGCGCAGCGCGCCACGGGCCAGGACAGGCTTGAGCAGGTTGGCCGCATCGCCGGTCCCCGCCTGCCCACCGGCGCCGACCAGTGTATGCACCTCGTCGACGAACAGGATGACGGGTGTGGGGGATCTGGCGGCTTCCTCGAGTACTCCCTTCAGGCGCGCCTCGAATTCGCCCTTCATGCTGGCGCCGGCCAGCAATGCGCCGACGTCGAGACTCAGCAGGCGGACTTCCTTCAGGCTCGGTGGCACGTCTCCGGCGGCAATGGCTTGCGCAAGCCCTTCGATCACAGCGGTCTTGCCCACCCCCGCCTCCCCTGTCAAGAGCGGATTGTTCTGCCGACGGCGCAGCAGGATATCCGTCATCGTACGGATCTCGTCTTCGCGTCCGATCACCGGATCCAGCCGGCCCGCCCTTGCCTCCTCGGTCAGATCCCGGCAGTACTGCCTCAGCGCGCCTTTGCCAGGCCCCGCAGGCGCCAGAGAGCCGCTCGCCTCGCCTGGCACGGCCGGCGCCAGGCCGCTGCCATCGTAGGCGGCTTCCCGGCTTTCCGGAGATTGGGCGACCAGTGCAGGAATGCTGGCGACCAGATCGTCTGCGCGCACCTTGGCGAACTGCCGGGAGATGCCGAGTACCGTGCGGCGCAGTTCCGGCGTCTTGAGCAGGGCGGTCAGCAGGTAAGCGCCGCGCACACGGTCATCGGCGAACGCCAGCGTCGCATAGACCCAGGCCCGCTCGATCGCGGACTCGAGTTGAAATGAGAAATCACTGATCGAAGTCGCGCCGGAAGGCAATGCCGCCAGCGCCCGTGCGAGATCCGCATCGAGAGCCTGCGAGTCGCCCCCCGCATCTCGAAGCACTCGCTGCAGATCGCCATCCGGTGCCTGCAGCAACTGGTGCAGCCAGTGCACCAGTTCCACATAGGGGTTGCCACGCAGCTTGCAGAAGACCGTTGCACTTTCGATCGCCTTGAACAGCGTGGGATTGAGTCGGCCAAACAGCGCCTGACGCGAGATATCCATCCGATGCCTTTCGTCTTTTCTGAATGGGCCATTGCTATTGCCCGTTGAAGCGCAACATCAATTCTTCTTTTTTAGGCTAGTGGAAAAGCAATCGACACGCAATCATCCTGAGAAAAGCGTCCTGTCGAATTTCCTTGCAGTCTCCCCGCAACCGACAGCACGTCGATTTCATGCATCTCTTGAATAGACAATACGCTACGCCGTTTCAACCAAGCCTCCGCAGAATTCCAGTTCCGCCTCGCAAATTTTCAACCCAGTAGAAAAACCAGAAGATATCAAGGCAGAGATGGAGATTTCCGCATAAAAAGCGGGAGTTAACCTAGATAAATATAAGATTTATCCGACCAAAATCTTATTGACGACTCACAATGGCTATTTTTCTTTTGCCATTCCATGATTTGCGATTACTATCCGCATCCAGGGAAGCCAAAGCTTAGAACGGACGAGCATGTTGAAAAAGACGAATATGTGCGACTTGGAAAAGCCATCGATGGAAGGCGGCGGCCCCGGACAGACTTCCGCCGGCGAAGGCGATCTCTGGCATTTGGTTGGCTCTTCCCTGGCAGATGAGAACAGTCCATTCTCACTGCTGGATCCCGCCGCCGGCCCGAGGTGCACCGGGCCAGCGCGTTCCGAGCCGGCCGAGTCTGTGGACATCCTGGAGCTGCTCATGTACGAAGCCGAGTCAGTACTGCAGGACCCGAACTACGTGAGCATGCACACGGCGACCGTCGCAGCGCTGCACGAACCCGCGCCAACTGGGTCGGGTCCCGATCCGCGTCCCTCCCGGGAACCCACAGGGCACGACAAGCGCAGCCTGCTCGAACTGCTGGAAGGCCCCGCAAGCATCAGCGGCCTGAGCGAGCCCCTCGACGACCTCGATGGTCTCGCGCTCTTTGCGGCAGCGCCGGCACCAGACGTACTACGCCTCTTTGCGGGCGGCATCGTCCCCACCCGAGTGCGCGATGTCGCCTCGCCCCTTAGCCGCCGCGAGCACCACCTCGTCTCGATGGACAGCGCCTATCGTCCGGCGCCAGCGCAGGCGCCCGGCCATGACGCCTGATACCGCGTCCAGCGAACGTGGCGGCACCGGTCTCGCGGCTATTCTCCGGCAGATGGGCTCTATCACCGAAACCCTGGCGACGGCAGAGGCTTTGGTACGCCGGCAGCCCGCCGCATTCCCGGCTCGCTGGCAGTTGTTCCAGTGGCTCTGCGTAGTGGGAGACTGGCCGCGCGCCCTCAAGCAACTGCAGGTTGTCGCCCAATTGACGCCCGATTTTGTACAGACCTCACACGTTTATCGCGATCTGATTCGTGCCGAGGTCTTCCGCCTGGAGGTATTCAAGGGAGTGCGCGAACCTGGCGCGTTGCTGCCCGCGCCAGCGTGGATGGGGCACCTGCGCGCGGCACTGGCGTCGGCCGCAGCGGGTGACATTGACGGCGCCGACCGCGACCGCCATCTGGCATTGTCCGTGGTGACGGTTTCCTCCGGCCACCATGATGGCGCCCGTTTTGACTGGATCACCGACAGCGACACCCGCCTTGGTCCTGCCTGTGAGATTGTCGCGGCCCGCCGCTATGCCTGGCTGCCATTTGCTCAACTACGCAAACTCGAGATGGATCCGGTAGCCCGCCTGCTCGATCTGATCTGGCGCCCGGCCACGCTGACCCTCGCCGATGGAGTGGTTGTCCGCGGATTCATACCCGTGCGCTATCCAGGCTCCGAGCAAGGCAGTGACGCCATCCGCCTCGCACGGGAAACCCGGTGGACCGAGATTGGCCAAACCGGGGTCATCGCTTCCGGCCAGAAGACTTGGATGACCAATGCCGGCGATATCGGCCTGCTCGAAGTGACAACGTTGACGATAAGCGAAAACGGCCATGAGTAATCCCCGCACGCCACGCCGGCCCAATGCGCAGTTGCTTCCCACGCTCTTCGATCGCCTTCGCGACGATGCGCCACTGCGTCAATCGGAGGGGCCAGGCGAATTCACCGTGACCCGTGCGCAGATGCGCGAGATCATCCAGCGCGACCTCACCTACCTGCTCAACACCACCAACCGCGAGGACGAGATCGACCGCGAGCGGTATCCCGAGGCCGCCAGTTCGACGCTGAACTACGGCGTTCCACCGGTGGCGGGCAGTTATCTATCCGAGCACAAGTGGGACGACATCATCGGCATCGTGCAACGCGCGATCGAAGACTTCGAGCCGCGGCTGATACCGGGCTCCCTCAAGGTCCGGCCGCTGATGAAGGAAGACGCCCCTCACCGCTACAACGTGCTGCTGTTCGAGATCCGCGGGCTCATCCACATGGACCCGTACCCCATGGCATTCACCGCACAAAGCTCGCTGGATCTCGAAACCAGCCGGATACAACTCCAGTCGCTTAGCGCTCACTGACGCCATGGACCCTCAACTGCTCGACTACTACAACCGGGAACTCGTCTACATGGGCGAGCTTGCCGGCGAATTCGCGCGGCAGCACCCCAAGGTCGCCAGGCGCCTGGGCATGCATGGCATCGAGGTCGCCGACCCCTATGTCGAACGCCTGATCGAGGCCTTCTGCTTCCTGTCGGCCCGCACCCAGATCAAACTGGATGCGGAGTTCCCTCGCTTCACCCAGCGGCTGCTTGAGGTCGTCTATCCGAACTACATCGCACCCACACCTGCCATCGCGGTCGCGCGGTTTCATCCAAGCCACAGGGAAGGCGACCTCGTACGTGGCGTCGCGGTGCCGCGTGGCACCTCGCTCCTTGCCCGGGCACCTGCCGGCGAATCCACTCAGTGCCAATTCCGCACCACGCAACCACTTTCCCTCTGGCCCATCGAGATTGCCGAGGCGCGGCTCACCGGGATTCCGCCGGACATCCAGGGACTGGAACGGTATGTGCCAGCCCATGTGAGCGTGCAAGGAGCATTACGGATCCGCCTGCGGCTCAACCGCGACATTACCTTTGCGCAGCTGACTGGCCTCGATTGCCTGCCGGTCCACCTGAGCGGTCAGGACCAGGTCGCAACGCACCTGTTTGAACTGCTGCACAGCGCTGGCAGCGCCATCCTCATCGGCAAGCCCGGGGCGATGAGCGAGCGACCCAGCGCGGTCACGACCAACGCCGTCGGCTATGTCGGTATGGCACCTGACGAGAGCGCACTGCCGCTGGCCTGGAACAAGTTCCACGGCCATAACCTGGTGCATGAGTACTTTGCCTGCCCGCAGCGCTTCTTCTTCTTCGGCCTCAACGGGCTCCGGCCTGGACTGGCCAAGGTGGATAGCCGGGAGGCGGAGCTTGTCGTGCTGCTCTCGAAGCCGCCGGGCACCCTTGCCAGCCAGGTCGATGCTGCGCAGTTCGCGCTCTTCTGCACGCCCGTCGTCAACCTCTTCCCAATGCGCACCGATCGGATGGAAATCGATCCCGGACGCACGGAATTCCATCTGGTGGCGGACCGTCGCCGCCCGCTCGACTACGAGATCTTCTCCGTCCAGGGTCTGTCCGGGCAGGCGCACGAGCACAGCACTCCGATCGATTTTCGCCCCCTCTTTGCCACGCTCAACAGCGACGAGGGCAACCACGGCCGGTATTTCTCTGTGCGGCGCGAGCGGCGGCTCCTCTCCAATCACGCGCGCAAGTACGGCACGCGCACGCCCTATACCGGCACCGAGGTCTTTGTCTCACTGGTGGACCAGAACGAGGCCCCCTACTCCAACGATCTGCATTACCTGTCGGTAGAGGCCATGGTCACGAACCGGGACCTGCCGAATTTGATACCACGCGACGGACTCAACGATCTCCGCTCGCCCGACTCCATCCCCGTCGCCGGGGTCAGTCTGATCCGTCCGCCATCGGCGCCGCGCGCGCCCTTTGCCGAAGGCGAGATGGCCTGGCGGCTGATCCGGCAGCTGGGCTTCAACTATCTGTCGCTCACGGATCTGGATCATCGCGAGGGCGGCCAGGGTCTGCGCAGTATGTTGCGGCTGTTCGTGGCCAGCGACGACACCGCCCAGCAACGGCAGATCGAAAGCCTCATCGGCTCGCGTGTATTGCCCGTCACGCGGCGCCTGCCGGGAAACGGTCCGATTCTCTATGGCCGGGGCATCCAGTGCCAGCTAACCGTGGATGAAAGCGGGTTCTCCGGGATCAGCCCCTACCTGTTCGGCGTGGTGATCGAGCATTTTCTAGCACGCCACGTCTCGGTCAATGCCTTCACGGAAACGGAGCTGTACGCGATGGAGCGCGGCCTGATTCACCGCTGGGCGCCGCGCATGGGGGGCCGCAGCGCCTTCTAACCATGTTCCAAGGTCCCGATGACATCGGCCCGCCGGCCAGGCCCACGCACAACGCCACCAGCCACTATGCGGGTGTGGCGCCGTGGAAACTGAGTTTCCTCGGCCTGCTGCGCGGCCTCTCGGCGCGCCATCCGGACTTGCCTCCAGTCGGCCGCGCATCACGTCCGCAAGCGGAACCGTTCCGCATCGGACAGACCGCTGCCCTCACCTTCGCACCGCGGGAAATCGCAAAGCTGGAGGCGGGTGAGAACGGGTTGCGTATTCAGTTGTTCGGGCTCGGTATGCTCGGTCCCAATGGCGCGCTCCCGCTACACATGACGGAGATCGTGCGCGAGCGTAGCGCAGCACACCGCGACGATACGATCGCCGCCTTTCTCGATCTCTTCCACCACCGGGCGTTGACACAGTTCTATCGCGCCTGGGCAGGCTCGCAGGCGACCGCCGGCCTCGACCGGGAAGGCGAGGAAGTGTTCTCCCGCTATATCGGCTGGCTCGCCGGCCACGAGGCCGGTGAAATCGGCAGCAGTCCGCTGCCGCCGCATGCGCGCCTGGCTGCCAGCGCCCACCACGTGCGCGAATCGCGCAACCCGGACGGCATCGTCGGCGCGCTCGCCCACTTCTTCGGCGTCCCGGTGCGGCTGGACGAATTCGTGCTGCACTGGATCGCCCTGGATCCGGCCGAGCACAGCCACCTAGGCCGCCCCGGCGCAGCGAGCATCATGGGCCAAGGCGCGTTGCTGGGCGAGTCGGTGCCCGACCGTCAGCACCGGTTCCGGCTGGTGATCGGCCCGCTGGACCTGCAACAGTACCTCGACTTCACGCCCAAGGGCCGGGACCTGCCGGTGCTGGTCGATTGGGTACGCAGCTTCGTCGGCTTTGAATTCGAATGGGAAGTCGAACTGCAGGTTCGGCCGAACGCCGCACCGCCTGCCGTGCTCGGCGCGCAGGAGCAACTGGGCTGGTCCACCTGGCTCGGTGAGTCGGACGCCAGCCGCCCTATCTCAGGGATGGTCTTCCAGCCCGAACAATACGTCACCCGATCAGCCATGGAACAACGATGAAGGCAAGGACCAAGTCACCCAAGTCAGTGCCTGCTGCCAAGATACGGTTCGCAAACCTGGCATTGCCGGTGGATGCTGCAGTTCCTTGCGGCCGCGACCTCGAATACGATCCCGAATTCGTGGTACTCATGGCTAAAGCCGCTCCACGCGAATCAGCGCAGTATGGGAACTTCGTCGCGCCAGCCGATCCACTGAACTGGACGGAACTGGAACGTGACTGCCAGCGGCTGCTGTTGCGCAGCAAGGATATCCGCCTGCTGACGCTCTTCCTGCGTTGCCGCACGCGGCTGGAGCAAGCCGAAGGACTGCGCGATGGCCTGGCCCTGCTGTGCGCCTTGCTGACAGCCTATCCAGCCCAGATTCATCCGCAGCTCGAGGTGGACGGCGAGCAGGATCCCGCCCTGCGCGCCAATGCACTCGCAGCACTCACCGACCTGGAAGGCTTGCTGTCCGATGTGCGCGAAATCAGCCTTGGCGGCAACGCCACCACGCGCCTTCAAATTCGGGACATCGAGCGCGCGCTGGGCGCCCCGCGTCCGCACGACGCACTGGCGCCCGATGCCGTCAGGCAACAGCTGGAAGCCTACCGGCAGCAGGGTCTGGCAACGATTGCGGCGCTGGACCAGGCTTGCGCGCTGGCACAGTCCGTCCAGCGTTGGTGCGAGGCAAGCCTGCCGGGCGATGCGCCCGACCTCAGTCCGCTGCTCCGCTTGCTGCACCTCGTCGGTAATCCGGAGTTGGCGCAGCCTGCCACCTTGTGCGACGAATCTTCCTTTGGCACTTCCGCCCCCACGCACTTGCCCTCGCCGCCGCTTGGCTCGCTCGACACGGGCATTGCCACCGACCTCCCGCAGAACGCCTCCGACGTGCCAACCGGCCGCGAGGCCGCCGTCGTGCAGGTCCGCGCTGCGCGCGAATGGTTCGAGAACCATGAGCCGAGCAGCCCCGTCTCGCTGCTGCTTCGTCAGGCCGAGCACCTCGCAGGCAAGCCCTTTGCCGAGGTATTCCAGGCCATCCCGCCCGACCTCGTCACACGCTGGACACAGGAGACGCCATGACCCGCCGCCGCGCCATTTCTCCAGATCCCAAGCTGATCCAGACGGTACGAGAGTATCTCCAGCTACGCCGCGGGGGCCGCTATAGCGCCAACAACCTCGCCCGAGTACTGAACACCAAGCCAGCCGCAGTGCTGTCCGCCCTCGAAGTCTTGCGTGCCGCCGGCGAACTCAAGACGGAACACAGCCCGCCCAGCGGCTGTGTCTATTTCATGCCGATCGAGGCCATGCCCGGACTCCGCTGGCCTTGGACGCGGGGGGAACTGACCGGCTGGGAAACGCAACTTCGCCAACGCATGGCCACCTGCATGGCCGCGCGCTGATCCTGCCGTCTTCCGTAAAGGACCACAATCATGGGCTCTCGCGACTTGCCACTCCACCCGCGGCGCTCCATCACGGTCAAGGGCCCCGGCCTGCCGCTTGTCCCTGGTGGCTCTCTCACTCTTTCACGCCTCAAGGGGCGGGACGGTATCAACACGCTCTTTGCGTATGAGATCGAGCTCAAGACGCCCGATCATTCACACGTCCGCATCGGGCCGGGAGCCAACCTGGACCTGGAGGCCATGCAGGGTAAGGAGCTCACGCTCGAGATCGAGCTCGACGGCACTGGCATCGGACTGTCCGGTGGCATCGGCGCCGGGACCCGGGAAATCACGGGGCTCGTCGATGAAGTGCGCGGCCCCTTCCTCGTCGGGCGTCAGTTCGCATATCGGCTCACGCTGAGGCCCTGGCTATGGCTCTCCACCCTCACCACCGACCACAAGATCTTCCAGCACAAGACCGTTGTCGAGATCCTGGATGCCCTTCTCACCGACTACAACTTTCCAGTGGAGAAACGGCTGGATGTGGCGCGTTACCCGAAGCGGGAGTATCAGGTGCAGTACGGGGAGACCGACTATGCCTTCTTCAAGCGGTTGACCGAGGAATGGGGAATCTCCTGGTTCTTCGAGCACTCCGATGGCAGGCACCGGCTTGTGCTGAGCGATGGAAATGGCGCCTTCCGACGCTTTGCGAGCCCGGCCTATCACACCCTGCGCTGGTACCGCAGCGCGGACCGGATCGATGAAGAACACCTGTTCGACTTCCGGCTCGTGGACAAACTGGTATCGGGGAAGTGGACGAGCAACGACTACGATTTCGTGAAGCCGCGAGCTGACCTGACCGTTGGCACCGCCGATCCGCGGGACACTGCTCACGCCGACGGCGAGATGGTAGCTTGGCCCGGCACGCACGCACAGCCGGCGACGGACAACGACCCCTGGCGCGAGGGCGATATGCTATCGCGTATCCGCATCGAATTGATCCGGCAGCATGGCAGCCGCGCCAAGGGCCGTGGGAATCTGCGCGGCATGGCTCCGGGGCACACTTTCAAGCTCGCCAACCATCCAAGCCGGCAAGCGAATCGGGAGTATCTCGTTCTCGCAACCCGCCTCGAGATCGAGGATGTGGCCGAAGCCTCCGGCCAGGGTCAGCAATGGCGATGCGAGGTGGATTTCGATGCCCAGCCAAGCAGCGAGATCTTCAGACCCGATTGCGAGCAGGCGCGAGCGCGCACGTTCGGGCCGCAAACGGCAACGGTCGTCGGGCCCGGGAACCAAGAGTTGTGGGTGGACCAGTTCGGCCGGGTCAAGGTGCAGTTCCACTGGGACCGCATCGGCCAGCACAACGAGCATAGCTCCTGCTGGATACGTGCCGCCTCCAACTGGCAAGGCGACAACTATGGCGCCATTCAACTGCCGCGTATCGGCCAGGAAGTCATCGTCGATTTTCTCACCGGAAATGCCGATTGCCCCATCATCACCGGGCGTGTCGCCAACCGGGTCAATATGCCGCCTTGGGCACTGCCCGCTCAGCATGCCCTGTCGGGATTCCGCAGCAAAGAGCTGTTTGGCGAGCGGCACAACACCTTGGTGCAGGATGACACCCAGGGGCAGATCCAAACGCAGATCAGCAGCGACCACCAGGCCTCGATGCTGAGCATGGGGTACATGATCCGCATACCTGACCATGACGGACGCAAGGACAGGCGCGGCGAAGGGTACGAACTGCGTACCGATGGCTGGGGCTGCGCTCGCGCAGGGGCCGGGATGCTGATCACCACAGAGGCCCGCCAGAATGCCTGCGGGCATCATAAGGACCTGAGTGAAACCGCGGCGCGGCTCAAAAGCGGTCAGGACATCCAGCGCTCGCTGGGAGAATCCGCAGACGCTCAGCAGGCGCTGGCAGGTGAACAGGTCGCCGTTGCCGATGCACTCCATGCGCAGAACGAAGCCATCCACGGCAGTGGAGAGCAGGACGAACTGGAACAGCCGGCACTCGTTCTGGCCAGTCCGGCCGGCATCGCCGCGACCGCCGGCAAAGACATCCACCTGCACGCTGCCCGGCACACGGCGCTCTCGACCGGCGAGCATCTGGCACTGGCGACGCACAAGAGTTTCCTCGCCAGCGCGCGCGATAGCCTGGTGCTCTTCGCTCGCCGGCGCGGTCTGCGCTTCATCGCGGCCAAGGGAAAGATCGAGGTCCAGGCCCAGAGCGACGACATCGAGGCGATTGCGCAGCGGGTGCTGCGGCTCATCAGTGCCCAAGAGCGTATCGAGATTGCATCGCCCCAGGCCGTGACCTTTTCGGTTGGAGGCAGTTTCCTGAAGATCACCGACGGCGGCATCGTGGAAGGCACGACAGGCACGTGGAGAGCGCATGCCGCGGCACACGACCTGCCTGGGCCGAAGTCGATGCGTACCGTTGTCGGCGTGCCGCCGTCGGATGTTTGCCTGCCGTGTGCCGTACAGGCGGCCCGGGAAGGTGCCGCAATCACGGAGCGTGGCAACTCGGGACCTCGCGCATGAACTCCAGCATCCACGTGGACACCGATTGGCGGCAGCCCCCGCTGCGCGAGACGTTCCGAAGAGCGCTTCTCGCCGATTTGCAGCGCTGGCTGGCGCAGACCGGGCCGACCCCAGGGTATGCGCTGGTCGACGCAGGGCAATTGCACTTCACGGAAGTTCAACTGGTTCCGCTCCTGCAGGAGCACGCCCTCCCCTTCGAGCCGATCCTGCGCCAAACACCGGAGGCGGAACTGGAAACCGTCGGGCCCTACCTCGTCGAACTGAACGGTGCAAATCCCGCAGCTCTCGAAACCATCACGGGGCTGATGGCGTACGGGTGGGTCGTCAGTTTTCTCAGCAGCCCACTGCCAACCTTCAAGCTGCACACCCATTTGCGCAGTTGCCTGAATGGCGTGCTCGAAGACGGTACGAGCGTTCAGCTCCGCTACTACGATCCGCGAATTCTGCCGGTGCTTCTGCGCTCCGCCCCGGACTCCATTCGCTCCCCGCTGATTGGCCCGATCGAAACCATCGCCTTCTGGGACCGCGAACTGCACTGGCATGCCATCGAGGGCCCGAACCAAGCAACGTTCCAGCCGGAGCACGCGAGCTTCACCTTGCCAAACGCCCTCATGCAGGCATTTGGCCAATCAGGCCAGGCGGACCTCGCCCTCAGCTGGATCCTCGCCGACGAGACGCGATCGGAACAGCTCGATTCACTGGCGCCCCATTTGCAATACCAGCTCGCTGCCGATCTTGTCAGCCGCGCGCGCAACTACGGTCTCGACTCCCAGTCCAGCATCCGCCTGTTCTGCTCCATCGGGCTCAATGCCTGCTTTACCTTCGACCAGGCCGCGCCTGCCATGGCGCAAGCGCTGGCATCACCGCTCCATGCCGAGTCACGATTCCTAGCTGCCGTGGATGGGATACCCGATGGGGATTGGCATGTCTTGGCGTTGCTTGGAGGGCAGCAACTGAAAGCCATGCGCAAGCGCTTTGCCGACGACCTGACATCGAGAATTGCATCATGACCACTCCCGAACTCACCGCCGCCGAGAGGGTGCGCATCGCCCGCACCAGTGTCACGCATGAGCGGAAGCTCGAAGGGTGTGTGGACTGCGAGGAAAAGGCGCCTATCCGTGCCATCATCCTCAGTCCCAGTCTGGGTACGCCCTTGGTCCTGCCGCCCAAGCAGACCCGGTGCAGCCTCTTTATCGCGGCTGAGGCCATGGCAGAGCAGTACTTCGGCGTGGGCAAGCCCGTGCAGCCCGTTGAGTACTACGGCCGCAAGATCATCAAGGCCAAGTACGGCCCCGTCTTCGTGGACCGCCATCTGCGCCTGTACCCGATCCAGGGCAAAGGGACTGCGGCCGAGCCCAAGGACACCATGCTGTTTCGGGACGGCAAGGCCGCCTCTCGCGCCATGGAGGTGGTCAACGTCTGGCAGGTCGGCCGGTTTCATGGCGGGCTGATGGTCGATCACCGTGGCGAGCCGGTGGCCATCATCCGCCCGGAGACAGTCAGGCTGTACAAGGACATGACGCATGTCTACGAGATTGACATCGATCTCGCGACGTTGCCCGACAAGCCCGACCTCACCCTCATGCACACCTTCGCGTGGATGGTCCCGGTGCCGTCCAGGTATGCGCAACGTCCGGAGGTCAAGGGCGTACAGGCCTGGGAGTACCAGGATCAGGTGATTCTGGATTTCCTCGACGCGCAGGCGAAATCCGAGCAACAGAATGGTCAGAACCACGTGCCGCGCTTCTATGAATACGATGTGGACAAGGCCACGGCATTCGCTTTACCGCCGCTGAAGGCCGATACCGTACACCGCCTGACGGCGTGGCATCCGGTCATCCAGAAGCCGAACGCTACCTTGAAGCTCGGACACCTGTCGGATGTCCACGTCAACGTTCGCCACCTGGCCCTGCAGAAGTCTCCGGCGTGCCTGATCGAAACTACCGATGGCACGCCAGTGCCGGGGACGCCTCCGACTCCACGCGCTTCCCATCTGTGCAATAGTTTCCTGGCGCTGCGTGATCTGATCGAACAGTTCGGCAAGGCAGGCCGCGCCGACGCACTGGTGATCACCGGCGATCTGATCGACTTCAACCGCAACATTGTGCCGGCGGAAACTGGCAGTACCATTGCCGAGCAGTGGAACGCCTTCAACGTCCTCAACCAGATCCGCAATGGGAAACTCTACCAGCGCGGCGCGGATGACATGCTGCTCTATTCGCTGCTGCGCCATGCCTATCGGGACCTGAAGCTGCCGGTGTTCCTGACGACCGGCAACCATGAGGCCTACGCGGTGCCGTACGGAGTATCGCCACGCACCAACCCGTGGGTCGCGACGGCCGGCGCGCTGGAGCAAGTCGGGGCGCTCAAGGGCACGCACGGGCCGCGAGCGATCGACCCCGCCAAGATCGAGGATCTCGGCAAAGTGGCCAGCGCCGGGGCCGGGATCCTCGGCGGGATCCTCGGCGGACCTCTCGGTGGTCTCGCCGGCCGTGAGTTGGGCAAGCACGGCAGCAGCAAGGCGGCGGACAAAGCCGCCGAAATCTACCAGGACTTCGATCGCGCCAGCGATTGGGCCGAGGCCAAGGCGAACGCCGGGATCGCGGCGGACCACAACCTCACCCTCTACGAAATCTGCCTGGCGTATGGCCCCACCTATGCGCAGGTCCTCACGGCAAAGAACTTTACGCCCGCGAACTTCGATTGGTTCTTCACCCTCATCACGCCCCTCTCGGACTGGCGCCTGGATTACGGGCCAAGACAGACGCTGCTCGGCCTGGACTGGGGCAGTGGCGAAAACTATCTCAATCCCCTGGGAGGCATCGACAAGCTCCCCGAGGTTGACGACAAGATCCGCTGGGTAGCTGAACATCTGCCCAGTCGAGCCGACAAACAGGGGCTCGGTATCCTCCCCCGGGCAACGCAATCCCTCTCAGAAGAACAGAAATTCCTGCTGCAAGGCGGGCGCCGCCGCAAGCGCGACATCGGCGCCAGCCTGACCGTGTTCTCGCACTTCACCATCGTCAACTATGACGGCGCGATTGAACTCTCAAAGCAAGGCCGCCAGATCGAACCCCAGCAGAGCCCCAATGCTCTGAAGACGATGCGCTTCGAGGACAACGCCGGGGGCTGGAACCTGAATAATATGGGAACCTGCGAGCGCAATGTCGACTGGTATTTCCACACCTGCGTGGCGGGTCATGACCAGCCCAACCATGACAAGGTGGACTATCACCTGAGCGGGCACTCCCATCGCGCCGGGGTGTACACGGTGGGACTGCAGCATGGTGGAAAGCTGGTTCAGGTGCGCAGCGCCTTCGACCCCGGACTGTCCGCCACGCAGAGTACCAACAAGCACGGCGGCCCCACCAAGCTGATCGTAAGTTCGTCGGGTGGCCCGCTTGGCACGCAGAACCTGAACGGCGAACTGAAGCAATGGTTGCTGACGGCACCGTCCGGCACGCTGCTCAACGAAGCCGACGCCACGCCCATCCGCCAGGTCAGGACCGAGGCGGGCAACGGCAAGCCGCGCCTGGCGGTGGCGCTCGATTATCTGCACGTCGACAAGGTGGAGACGCCGCTGGTGTGGGTGCCACCCGCCAACGGCCCGCTGCCGCCCACCTCCTGGACCATGCAGGTTGGCCCGCTGACCGATGCGCTGCAATGTATCGACAAGGTGAGATTCTGGGTCTTCATGGCAGATTCTGAAGAGGGCCCCGCCGGCTGGACCCAGATAGATGCCCTGCTTAAGCCCGCAACGGACTGGCGGGCACAGCCCCGGCCCGGCAGCTATGTCATGGCTGCGCCGCTGCAGCCATTGCTGGTGCGATTCGATTCGTCGACGTGCCGCATGTTCTGCGAGGTCCTACTGAAGGAGCCGACTTGGCCCAAGGGCGCGGAGAAGCTCAAAGGGATGTTCGACGTGGCGAGTTCCTGGGTGTTTCCCGTTGGCTATCAGCATGGGCTGATTGCCCGGCGGCTGGGGGAACAGGGGGAGGTGCCGGATTGGGATTGGCTGAGTCTGACTCTCAATCCAAGTCGCTACCCAGCGAAGGGGAAAACAACAAAGGTGAATCGAGAATGATCTCGCGCCGCCATTTTCTTCGATCGCTCGCCGCCGCAGGACTGACTCTCACTGGATGCAAACGCATGACCGCCAAGAACATCGACCGGATGCCGCATGAATTTGCCATGCTCACCGACCCCGAGCTTCGTAGAAGGACGCTGGGCGATCAGCCGCTCAAGATCAGCGGGGCGGACTTCATCACGCTCGAAGCGTTCTATGAAGCCACCTGGGAGAACGTGCATTTCTACGACTGCATCTTCTACGGGATGACCCGGCTGAGCCTGCTCAAGAATTGTGTCTTCGAGCGATGCCAGTTCCCGGGATCGAACTTCCAGGGCTACGGCTGGGATAACGTGCTGTTCGTGCGGTGCGATACGCTCGGCGAGGTCAACCTTATGGGGGGAGACGAGAGCAAGACAGTCCGCTTCGTCGAATGCGATTTCGGCGGAACCAATGAGGATCCCAATCACTGGGGTGCGGTGGGAACGTGGGCGGGTGATATTTCATTCGAAAGCTGCACCGGCAAGTTCACGAGCGTATTTGGTAGAGATGCGGTCTCATACAAGGACTGTCGATTCGGTAGCATTGATTTGAGCGGCGGAGACTATGACCACAAGACCGGCACCACGTACCCGGGCAGGATGCTGCTCAACAATGTCAAAAGCGATGGGAGGCTGCGGCTAGGCCGGCGCGTATCCTCCCTCACCGTCCGCAACAGCGCCTTTGCGCTGCTCGACATGGCCCAGCTTCAAGCGACCGGTGCCGTTCGATTCGAGAACGTCACCGCCAACGGGATCGCCGCCAATGGGATCGATGCGGGAAGCTTCACGATGTCCGACGTGGTTCTTACCGGAGATGGGCTTCACGACTGGTCCCGTACCGTCATGGATGCCGGGCGCATGTGTGCAAACGCTATCGTGCTGGAGCGCGTGAGATGCCGGTTGGATAAGACCGCCATTGCACTCAGCGGTGCGGGGGTACGAGAAAGGTTGCCCCGAGAAGCATCCATTGTCTCGCAGATTGTCCTCCGCGAGTGCCAAGTGCCAGAAATCAAACTGCGATCAATCAATGCCCACAACGTGGCAATTGAGAAGGTCGACGCACAGACCGCGGACTTCTCCGAAAGCACGATCGGCTCGCTGACACTCAACGGGACAGGCATCGTGCGCAAGATCGATTTCACCAAGGCACGCATTGAGCAGATCAGCGGGTTGGTCAGATATACAACCCAGGAAATCGCGACCGAGGGGAGCAACGTCAGGCTGTGAGGGCAAGCGAGCGGGGTCTACCTGCCATACAGCGCGAGGCTTTACTGAAGGAGCCGACTTGGCCCAAGGGCGCGGAGAAGCTCAAGGGCATGTTCGATGTGGCGAGTTCCTGGGTGTTTCCCGTTGACTATCAGCATGGGCTGATTGCCCGGCGGCTGGGGGAACAGGGGGAGGTGCCGGATTGGGATTGGCTTCATGACACACACAAACATTCCAAGCGATATCCGTTGAGAAAGAAGATCATTGGAGTGGATAGCAAATGATCTTGCGCCGCCAATTTCTTCGATCGCTCGCCGCCGCTGGACTGACTCTCTCTGGATGCAAACGCATGACCGCCAAGAACATCGACCGGATGCCGCATGAATTTGCCATGCTCACCGACCCCGAGCTTCGTAGAAGGACGCTGGGCGATCAGCCGCTCAAGATCAGCGGGGCGGACTTCATCACGCTCGAAGCGTTCTATGAAGCCACCTGGGAGAACGTGCATTTCTACGACTGCATCTTCTACGGGATGACCCGGCTGAGCCTGCTCAAGAATTGTGTCTTCGAGCGATGCCAGTTCCCGGGATCGAACTTCCAGGGCTATGGCTGGGATAACGTGCTGTTCGTGCGATGCGACACGCTCGGCGAGGCCAATCTCATGGGGGGACGTAAAAGCACGAAGGTCCGCTTTGTCGAATGCAATTTCGGAGGGACCAAGGAAGATCCCAATCACTGGGGAGCAGTAGGGACTTGGTCTGGTCAGATATCTTTCGAGAAATGCACTGGTAAGTTCACAGATGTATTCGGCAGAGATGTCGTCGCTTATGTGGATTGTAGATTTGAAAGCATCGATATGCGGTGCGGAGACTTTGACTACAAGAACAACACTACCTACCGAGCCACCATTACTCTCGACAACGTCAAGAGCGATGGAAGACTACGGCTGGGAGATAACGTTACGTCCCTCACCGTCCGCAACAGCGCCTTTGCGCTGCTCGACATAGCCCAGCTTCAAGCGACCGGTGCCGTTCGATTCGAGAACGTCACCGCCAACGGGATCGCCGCCAATGGGATCGATGCGGAGAGCTTCACGATGTCCGACGTGGTTCTTACCGGAGATGGGCTTCACGACTGGTCCCGTACCGTCATGGATGCCGGGCGCATGTGTGCAAACGCTATCGTGCTGGAGCGCGTGAGATGCCGGTCGGATAAGACCGCCATTGCACTCAGCGGTGCGGGGGTACGAGAAAGGTTGCCCCGAGAAGCATCCATTGTCTCGCAGATTGTCCTCCGCGAGTGCCAAGTGCCAGAAATCAAACTGCGCTCAATCAATGCCCACAACGTGGCAATTGAGAAGGTCGACGCACAGACCGCGGACTTCTCCGAAAGCACGATCGGCTCGCTGACACTCAATGGGACAGGCATCGTGCGCAAGATCGATTTCACCAAGGCACGCATTGAGCAGATCAGCGGGCTGGTTCGATATACAACCCAGGAAATCGTGGCCGAGGGGAGCAACGTCAGGCTGTGAGGGCAAGCGAGCGGGGTCTACCTGCCATACAGCGCGAGGCTTTACTGAAGGAGCCGACCTGGCCCAAGGGCGCGGAGAAGCTCAAGGGCATGTTCGATGTGGCGAGTTCCTGGGTGTTTCCCGTTGACTATCAGCATGGGCTGATTGCCCGGCGGCTGGGGGAACAGGGGGAGGTGCCGGATTGGGATTGGCTTCATGACACACACAAACATACCAAGCGATATCCGTTGAGAAAGAAGATCATTGGAGTGGATAGCAAATGATCTTGCGCCGCCAATTTCTTCGATCGCTCGCCGCCGCTGGACTGACTCTCTCTGGATGCAAACGCATGACCGCCAAGAACATCGACCGGATGCCCCATGAATTTGCCATGCTCACCGACCCCGAGCTTCGTAGAAGGACGCTGGGCAACCAAGCGCTCAAGATCAGCGGGGCGGACTTCGTCACGCTCGAAGCGTTCTATGAAGCCACCTGGGAGAACGTGCATTTCTACAATTGCATCGTCTACGGAATGACACGGCTGAAGCTGCTTAGGAATTGCGTCTTCGAGCGATGCCAGTTCCCGGGATCCAACTTCCAAGCCTCTGACTTCGAGGATGAGCTATTCCTGCGCAGTGACACTCTCAACAAGGCGTACCTGATGGCAGGGAAAACCAGCGAGAACGTCCGCTTTGTGGCGTGCGATTTTGGCCGAAAAAATTCCGATATCAATCAATATGGGGCAATCTACTTTCCGAATGTCTCTTTCGAACGTTGCACCGGTCAGTACATGGTTGTCGCCGGCGACGGTATGAGCGGATAACGTCTGCAGCACAGTGTGGTGCGCGCAACCGTCAGCCTGCGGCGCCGCTCTGGTATTTATGGAACAACGCCTCCCCAATGAAGAAGATCCTGCTCTTAAGCGTCAGCGCCGGCGCTGGCCACATGCGCGCGGCCGAAGCCATTCGCGCATGCGCTGATACGCACCCTGCCGGCATCGAAGCTACACATCTCGACGTGATGGACTTTGTGTCGGCAGGCTTTCGCAAGCTCTACACCGACCTCTACATCAAACTCGTCAGCAACCAGCCGGCGCTATGGGGCTACCTGTACCAGAAGACCGATGCGGCGGCGCCCGGCGCCCTCTCCCAGAAGATCCGCCGTGCCGTGGAGCGGCTGAGCTGTCGCCCGTTGCTGGCCGAGATCAAGCGCCAGCGCCCGGATGCCATCATCTGCACGCACTTCCTGCCCGCGGAGCTGCTTTCCCGCGAGTTGCGCAAGGGGCGCCTGGCTGTGCCGGTCTGGGTGCAGGTGACCGATTTCGATCTGCACAGCATGTGGATCGTGCCGAACATGCGGGGCTATTTTGCCGGCAATGAAGAGGTCGCCTGGCGCATGCGCGAAAGCGGCCTGGCAGAGGCCGCCGTTCACGTCAGCGGAATCCCCATCATGCCGGCGTTCAGCGAACCGCTCGACCGCGCCGTCTGTGCCGCAGAGTTCGGTATCGATCCACGGTGCAAGACCTTCCTGATGATGTCCGGTGGCGCGGGGCTGGGCGATCTGGATGTGTTGGCCGAGCGGCTGTTGGCAATGGACGGCGACTTTCAGCTCATCGCACTGGCGGGCAAGAACCAGGCGATGCTGACAGCCCTCCAGCGCGTTGCGCAGCGCTATCCGGGCAGGCTCTTCCCACAAGGTTTCACCCATCAGGTGGAACGTCTGATGGCATGCGCCGATCTGGTCATCACCAAGCCTGGTGGCCTGACCACCTCCGAATGCCTGGCAATGCAGTTGCCGATGATCATCAATTCACCTATCCCCGGCCAGGAAGAGCGCAATGCCGATTTCCTGCTGGAACACGGCGTCGCGCTCAAGGCCATCGACGACGCCGCGCTCGAGTACCGCATTCGCGCACTGCTGAAAGAGCCGGATCGCCTTACGGCGATGCACCACAGGATCGCGCCCCTTGGCCGGCCGCACGCCGCGCAGTTCGTGCTGAACCGCGTGCTGGATATCGGGCCATGAGCCCGCACCGCATGAGCGCAGCAGCCTTCATTCCGCAGCGCCGGACCCTGGTGCTAGTGGCCTGGGTGCTGCTGCTCGGCTTCTTCTTCGCCAATGTCGAGATCCAGATCGAGGGCAGCGCTGGCTGGGCCGCCGATCTCCCCACGTGGCGCATCGAAAAGCACTGGCTGCTGGACCTCTTCTGGGGCGGCCGCCCGATGACCGGCTACCACGCGTGGGTGTTCCCGTTCGTGGCGCTGTTCTTCCACCTGCCTTCGGTCTTCAATGGCCAATGGTGCTGGCGCGACGAGGCACGCATCATCGCCTGCATCATGCTCTTCTGGTTGACGGAGGATTTTCTCTGGTTCGCGCTGAACCCCGCTTACGGCCTTGCGAAGTTCGCACCGGCCTATGTGCCCTGGCACATCCACTGGATTGCGTTTGCCCCCACCGACTACTGGACTATGAGCGCCGCCGCATTCGCGCTGTTTTTCGTCTCCCGCACGCGCCCCGTCCTGCGCTGACCCGCTCGCTGCCAGGCGCATTTCATTTCTTACCACCGCGGTGTACATATCTCGAGGGAAGATATACCGCAGTTGCAGAGTCAGTGAGTCACCAGCAATGTGTACCCCTTACTGGACTGGCGCCAAGGCAGGTTTCACGGATTCGCTACCGCACCACCCTTCTGCTGCCCCTTCACGATCTGCAGCGCCGAGGCGATCATCCCGCTCATCTCGCCCAGGTTGCCCGGCACGATCAGGGTATTGCCCTGCTTGGCCAGGTTGCCGAAGGCGCCTACGTACTCCTCCGCCACCTTCAGGTTGACCGCCTCCATGCCGCCTTCGGTGCGGATCGCGCGGCCGATCTTCTCGATCGCCTGGGCGTTGGCTTCGGCCACCGCCAGGATGGCCGCGGCCTCGCCCTGCGCCTTGTTGATGGCTGCCTGCCGCTCGCCTTCGGACTTCTGGATGGCGGCCTCGCGCGCGCCGGCGGCCAGGTTGATCTGTTCCTGCCGCTTGCCTTCCGAGGCCGCGATCAGGGCGCGCTTCTCGCGCTCGGCGGTGATCTGCGCCTGCATGGCATGCAGGATCTCCTTGGGCGGCGTCAGGTCCTTGATCTCGTAGCGCAGCACCTTGACGCCCCAGTTGGAGGCCGCCTCGTCGAGCGCGTTGACCACGCTGTGGTTGATGAACTCACGTTCCTCGAAGGTCTTGTCCAGCTCCAGCTTGCCGATCACCGAGCGCAGCGTGGTCTGCGACAGCTGGGTGATGGCGACCACGAAGTTGCTGGAGCCGTAGGAGGCCTTCATCGGATCGGTGACCTGGAAGTACAGCACCCCGTCGACCTGCAGCTGGGTGTTGTCCTTGGTGATGCAGACCTGGCTGGGCACGTCCAGCGGGATTTCCTTCAGCACATGCTTGTAGGCCACGCGGTCGATGAACGGTACCACGATGGACAGGCCCGGCGTCAGCGTAGCGTGGTAGCGCCCGAGCCGTTCCAGCACCCAGGCATGCTGCTGCGGCACGATCTTGATCGCCTGCGCGATCAGCACGACGGCGATGATGAGGATGATCAGGGGCAGCAGGCCGAGCTGGAAATCGAGCATGAATTCACTCCGTACGTAGTGAGGGGCTGCGATACCGCATTGCAGCAACGTGGGAAACACGGATGAGACGGATTCGGGCCGGGGGCGCCCGGCCCGTTCTGGCCCTGTGGCTGCGGCTAGGCCGCTGCACCTGCGGATCCGCCTGATGCAGCAGCCGGCACCACCACCAGCGTGGTGCCGTCCACCTCGATGATGCGGAAGCGTCCCGGCACGGCCGCGTGGCCGGGCGCCAGGCGGACCGACCAGTCCGCGCCCCGGTAGGGCGCGCGCGACAGGCCATAGCGGTCCCAGGCGGCCACGTCGAGTTCCTGGCCGATGTCGAGGTTGGCATTGGGATCGCTGCCCGGGGTGCGCCGCTTGGGCCGCCCGAAACGGGTGCGCCGCAGCACGGCGATGCCGGCGACCGCCACCACCGCACTAAGCACCGCCTGTGCGCCGGGCTCGAGGCCGGCCAGTCCGCCGAGCCCGCCCACCAGCAGGCCGATCGCGACCATCAGCAGGTAGAAGGTCCCGCTGGCCAGCTCGGCGATCACCAGCAGGCCGGCGGCCACGAACCACGCGTACTCGCTCGTCATCGCGTCCCCTCTTCGCGCAAGAAAAAACCCCCGCCGCGCCGTGGGCGCCTGCGGGGGCCATATCACACCTGACGCAGGGCCGGTGCGTGCCGGCGCGCGAGGCGCCGGCAACTGTCCAACGATTCTATTGTGACGCGAAATGCCTCAGGATGCCAGCTGTTGCCAGGTATCGACCACCGAGTCCGGGTTCAGCGAGATCGACTTGATGCCTTCCTTGGCCAGCCAGGCAGCGAAGTCGGGGTGGTCGGAAGGACCCTGGCCGCAGATGCCGACGTACTTGTCCAGGCGCAGCGCGGTCGAGATGGCGCGCGACAGCATGAAGCGCACGGCCGGATCACGCTCGTCGAAGTCCTTGGCCAGCAGCTCCATGCCGGAGTCGCGGTCCAGGCCCAGGGTGAGCTGGGTCAGGTCGTTCGAACCGATCGAGAAGCCGTCGAAGAACTGCAGGAATTCCTCGGCCAGGATGGCGTTCGACGGCACTTCGCACATCATGATGATGCGCAGGCCGTTCTCGCCGCGCTTCAGGCCATGCTTGGCCAGCAGCTCGATGACCTTCTCGGCCTGGCCCAGCGTACGCACGAAGGGCACCATGATCTCGACGTTGGTCAGGCCCATTTCGTCGCGCACGCGCTTCATGGCCTTGCATTCCATCTCGAACGCTTCGGCGAAATCTTCGGCGATGTAGCGCGAGGCGCCACGGAAACCCAGCATCGGGTTTTCCTCGTCCGGCTCATAGCGCGAGCCACCGATCAGCTTCTTGTACTCGTTGGACTTGAAGTCCGACAGGCGCACGATCACGGGCTTCGGATAGAAGGCCGCGCCGATGGTGGCGATGCCTTCGGCCAGCTTGTCGACGTAGAAGGCGCGCGGGCTGGCGTGGCCCCGGGCCACGCTTTCCACGGCCTTCTTCAGGTCGGCGTCGACCTGCGGGTAGTCGAGGATGGCCTTCGGGTGCACGCCGATGTTGTTGTTGATGATGAACTCGAGGCGGGCCAGGCCCACGCCGTTGTTCGGGATCTGGCTGAAGTCGAAGGCCAGCTGCGGGTTGCCGACGTTCATCATGATCTTGACGTCGATCGCCGGCATCTCGCCGCGCTGGACCTCGGTCACTTCGGTCTCGAGCAGGCCGTCGTAGATGCGGCCTTCGTCGCCTTCGGCGCAGGACACGGTCACCAGCGTGCCGTCCTTCAGCAAGTCGGTGGCGTCACCGCAACCGACCACGGCCGGCACGCCCAGCTCGCGCGCGATGATGGCCGCGTGGCAGGTACGGCCGCCGCGGTTGGTCACGATGGCGGCGGCACGCTTCATCACCGGCTCCCAGTTCGGGTCGGTCATGTCGGCCACCAGCACATCGCCGGGCTGCACGCGTTCCATCTCGGACGGGTCGTTGATGACACGCACCGGACCGGTACCGATCTTCTGGCCGATGGCGCGGCCGCTGGTCAGCACCGGGGCGGTACCCTTGAGCTTGAAGCGCTGCTCCACCTTGCCGGCGGCCTGGCTCTTCACCGTCTCGGGGCGGGCCTGCAGGATGTAGATCTTGCCGTCCTTGCCGTCCTTGCCCCACTCGATGTCCATCGGGCGGCCGTAGTGCTTCTCGATGATCAGCGCGTACTGGGCCAGCTCGGCGACGTCGGCGTCGGTGATCGAGTAGCGGTTGCGCAGCTCGATGGGCACGTCCACGGTCTTCACGCGGCCGGCTTCGCCGGGCGCGGTGAACTCCATCTTGATCAGCTTGGAGCCGATCGAGCGGCGGATGATCGGGTACTTGCCCTCGCGCAGCGTGGGCTTGAACACGTAGAACTCGTCCGGGTTCACGGCGCCCTGCACCACCGTCTCGCCCAGGCCGTAGCTGGAGGTGATGAAGACCACGTCCTGGAAGCCCGATTCCGTGTCGATGGTGAACATCACACCCGAGGAGGCCAGGTCCGAGCGCACCATGCGCTGCACACCGGCCGACAGCGCCACCACGTCGTGGGCGAAGCCCTTGTGCACGCGGTAGGAGATGGCGCGGTCGTTGTACAGCGAGGCGAACACGTGCTTGATCTTGTCGAGCACGTCGTCGATACCGCTGACGTTCAGGTAGGACTCCTGCTGGCCGGCGAACGAAGCGTCGGGCAGGTCCTCGGCGGTGGCCGACGAACGCACGGCGAAGGAGGCTTCAGCACCTTCGCGTGCCGACACGCGGGCGTAGTGCTCGCGGATCTCCTGCTCGAGGCGGGGCTGGAACGGGGCCGAGGCGACCCATTCGCGGATCTGCGCGCCGGCCTCGGCGAGCGCCTTGACGTCGTCGACGTCCAGCGTCTTGAGACGCTCGGAGATGCGCTCGGTCAGGTTGTTGTGGGCGAGGAAGTCGCGGAAGGCCAGCGCCGTGGTGGCAAAGCCACCGGGCACGCGCACGCCGGCTTCCGCCAGCTGGGAGATCATCTCGCCCAGCGACGAATTCTTGCCGCCGACGATTTCCACGTCAGCCATGCGCAACTGTTCGAACGGCAGCACGTAGGCGCCGTCTTTAGCCTGGTTGGTCATAAAAGCCTCATAACAAAGTAAGAAACCTGTTGCGCGTTCGGCATATTCTTAGTGTTCTGCTCCCGAACAGATCGCTTGGCTAAGCCACCCCACCGCAGCCCTTGCTGCAGCGCACATTGCGCACAATCCACCGCGTAACCATTGCAACGACTGGGATTGTGGAATTGCTTAGCGAAAAGATCGCCGCTATTCTACCGTGCCGCACCGCACTTTCGCGGAAGCCGTACTCAAAATATTGTTCAGATATGACCGAGCCTGAAGTGCCGCAAGCGACCTCGCCCGCCGAGCCTACCAACGGGCGTCCCGCCGTCCGCACCGTCTTCATCGTATCCGATGGCACCGGGATTACCGCGGAGACTTTCAGCCACTCGATCCTGGCCCAGTTCGAGATGCGCTTCCGCAAGGTGCGCATGCCCTTTGTCGACACGCCCGACAAGGCGCATATCGCCGTCGGCAAGATCAACGAGGCCTTCTATGCCGAGGGCGCCCCGCCGATCGTCTTCACCACGCTGGTCAATCCCGAGTCGAACAAGGCACTGCGCCGCGCCAAGGCCATGATCCTGGACATGTTCCAGACCTTCATCGAGCCGCTGGAGAAGGAACTCGGCATCAAGTCGACCCATGCGATCGGCCGCTTCCACCAGAATGCCGACACCGAGGCCTACAAGAACCGCATCGAGGCCATCAACTTCTCGCTGGCACACGATGACGGCCAGTCGCACAAGAACCTGGCCGAGGCCGACGTGATCCTGGTCGGCGTGTCGCGCAGCGGCAAGACTCCGACCAGCCTCTACCTCGCCATGCAGTACGGCCTGAAGGCAGCCAACTATCCACTGATCCCCGACGACTTCGAGCGCGGCCGCATGCCGTCGGCGCTCTATCCGTTCAAGGGCAAGATCTTCGGTCTCTCCATCGATCCGCAGCGCCTGACCGAGATCCGCAACGAGCGGCGTCCGGGCAGCAAGTATGCCGCGCTGGAGAACTGCCGCTACGAGGTCAATGAAGCCGAATCGATGATGCGTCGCGAAGGCATCAAATGGCTGTCCTCGACGCACAAATCGATCGAGGAGATCGCCACCACCATCCTGCAGGAAATCAAGGTGGAGCGGGACAACGGTTATTGAAAGTCCGTTGAACTGCTATTGAACTGCTATTGAGTGGCGCCGCCGGACCCGGCATCCGCACTGGCCCGGCGGCGCGCCTCACCCGCGCCGCTGCCTGACTGCCTCGAACAGGCACACCGCCGTCGCCGCCCCGACATTGAGCGACTCCAGCCCGCCCGGTTGCGGAATCCCCACCTTGCGCGTCACGGCCGCCATCCATGCCGGCCCCACCCCCGCCCCTTCGTTGCCCACCACCCAGGCCACCGGCCCGCGCAGATCCACGTCGTAAAGCTCGGCGTCGGCATGCGAGGAGGTCGCCAGCAGCGGCACGGCCAGCCGCGGCAGCAGCAGTTCCGGCGTGCAGTGTTCGACGATGTTCAGGTGGAAATTGGCCCCCATGGCAGCCCGCAGGGTCTTGGCCGACCATGCCAGGGCGCAGCCGGTGGCGAGAAAGGCATGGGGAATGCCCGCCGCCGCCGCGCTGCGCAGGATCGAGCCCACATTGCCGGCATCCTGCACACCATCGAGGATGATGCAGTCGGTGTCCACGCGCGCAGGCAATTTGCCCTGCGGCGTATCGATCACCAGCATCAGGTCGATCCCGTTGGCCACGGTGGCGATCTGCGCGAACAGCGCGTCCGCCAGCACCACCACCCGTTCATCCGGCACGCGGCGCAGCAAAGGCACGACCTCGGCATGGTCGAAGTGGCGCTCGGACACCACGCACTGGAGCGGCGCGCCCTGCGCGTCCAGATAGGCCTGCGCCAGATGGACGCCGTCGAGCAGCGCCTGCCCGGCCTTGCGCAACTGATGGGTGGAGGTGGTCAGCGCCTTGAGGTGCTTGAAGAGCGCGTTGTCGCGCGAGGTGAGATGCTTCACGGCGGAATCTCCGGAGTTCGGCGGGCCGGGCACGGCAGGCACTCGGCCCGCCCGGCCATCCATCAGGCGGCGCCGGCGCCGGCTTCGAGCGCCTTGCGCACGGGTGCGAAGGAACGGCGGTGGTGCGCGGTCGCGCCATGGCGCGCCAGGGCCGCCAGGTGCTGCGGCGTCGGGTAACCGGCGTGGACGTCGAACCCATACTGCGGGAATTCCGCGTGCAGGGCCAGCAGTTCGCGGTCGCGCGCCACCTTGGCCAGGATGGAGGCCGCCGAAATGGCCTGGACCTTGGCATCGCCCTTGACCACGGCCTCCACCGGGAACGGCACCTGCGGGCAGCGGTTGCCGTCGACCTGGACCAGGTCCGGCGTGACGCCGCCGGCCGCCAGGCCCTGCACCGCGCGCTGCATGGCCAGCATGGTGGCGTGCAGGATGTTGAGCCGGTCGATCTCCTCGACGCTGGCCTGCGCGATATGCCAGCCCAGCGCACGCTCGCGGATGAGATCGAACAAGGCCTCGCGCCGACGCGCCGTCAGCACCTTGGAGTCGGCCAGCCCTTCGATCGGCCGGGCCGCGTCGAGCACCACCGCGGCGGCGTAGACCGGACCGGCCAGTGGACCGCGGCCGGCCTCATCGACACCGCACAGCAGGCCCGCAGGGGCCTGCCAGCCCAGCTCCAGTTGCGGCGGCGCCGCAGCCCTGGTCTTGCGGGTCGCCATCAGAGCTGCCCCCGCTCGTGCATCAGCCGGACCACGACCTCGCTGGCGAGTCCGGCGGTGTTGCGCTGCAGCGAATGGTGCATCTGGGTGAAATGCTCACGCAGGAAGGCGGTGTTGCTCTCGTCGTTCAGCTGCAGCAGCGTCTCGCGCGCCAGCGCCTCGGGCGTGGCATCGTCCTGCAGCAGTTCCGGCACGACGAAGCGACCGGACAGGACATTCGGCAGGCCGACGTAGGGCAGATAGCCCTGCCGCTTCATGATCTGCGCGGTCAGCCAGGGCACCTTGTAGGAAATCACCATAGGCTTCTTGTACAGCGCTGCCTCCAGCGTGGCGGTACCGCTGGCGAGCAGCACCACGTCGGCCGCTTCCATCGCCAGGTGCGACTGCCCGTCGACGACGGTCAGGGCCAGGTCCGGATACTGCCGATGCAGTTCCTCGACGATGGCGCGCAGCGGCGCGCTCGCCGCCGGCAGCACGAAGACCAGGTCCGGCTCCATCGCCTGCATCCGCGCCATCGCCGCGAAGAAGGTGGCGCCCAGGTTACGCACCTCGGAGCGCCGGCTGCCCGGCAGCACGGCAACCACGCGGCGTCCTTCAGGCAGGCCGAGCCGGGCGCGCGCGCCCGCGACATCGGGCACCATCGGGATCACATCGGCGAGCGGATGCCCCACGTAGGTGGCGGGAATGCCGGCGCGCGCATAGATCTCGGGCTCGAAGGGAAAGAGGCACAGGATATGGTCGACCGCCCGTGCGATGGTGCGGATCCGCCCCCCGCGCCAGGCCCAGATCGACGGGCTGACGAAATGGACGACCGGGATGCCTGCGCGCCGCAGCGGCACTTCCAGGCCGAAATTGAAATCGGGCGCATCGACGCCGATGAAGCACAGCGGCGGCTGCGCGAGCATCTTGTCGCGCACCGCGCGGCGCGTCGCCAGGATCTCGCGCAGCGAGCCCAGTACTTCCACGTAGCCGTTGACCGAGAGGGTTTCCATCGGCCAGTCGGAGCGGAAACCCTCCGCCATCATACGCTTGCCGCCGATGCCCGCGTAGTCGACCGTGTCCCCGAGCCGGGACTTCAGCCCGGCCAGCAGCTGGGCGGCGAGCAGATCGCCCGACGCCTCGCCCGCCACCATGCCGATGGTGCCCCGCTTGCCGGGCATCTGCCCGGCGTCCTGCCTTGCGCCGACGGCCGTCACCCCGGCCGCCTCAGCGCACGATGCCGCGCTGCGTGGCGGCGATGAAGGCAAGGAAGGTGTGCAGCGGCTGCGACGTGCCGGCATCGGTCTGGGCGGCGAGATCGGCAATCTCCACGCGAGCCTGGTCGAAACTCAGGTCCGACTTGTAGAGCAGCTTGTAGGCCTGGCGCAGCGCCGCGATCTGCGCGGCATCGAAGCCGCGCCGGCGCAGTCCTTCAACGTTGACGCCGTGCGGCGCCGCCTTGTTGCCGTTCTTGTCGCTGGCCGCGATCACGTAGGGCGGCACGTCCTGCACCAGCGCCGAGGCTCCGCCCAGCATGGCATGCTCGCCGATGCGCACGAACTGGTGCACGCCGCTCATGCCGCCGATGATGGCCCAGTCGCCAACCTGCACGTGGCCGGCGATCTGCGCATTGCTGGAGAACACCGTATGGTTGCCGACGCGGCAGTCGTGCGCGATGTGCACGTAGGCCATGATCCAGTTGTCGTTGCCGATGCTGGTCAGGCCCTGGTCCTGCACGGTCCCCGTATGGATGGTGGTGAACTCGCGGATGGTGTTGCGGTCGCCGATCTCCAGGCGCGTCGGCTCGTCGCGGTACTTCATGTCCTGCGGCGCGCCGCCGACGGAAGCATACGGCCCGATACGGTTGTCGGCGCCCACGGTGGTGTGACCGTCGACGGTGGTATGGGCTCCGATGCGGGTGCCGCGCCCGACGCGTACGTTGGGGCCGACGATGGAGAACGGCCCGACGCTCACGTCGTCCGCCAGTTCGGCCTTCGGATCGACCAGTGCGGTGGGGTGGATTTGCGTCATGCGTCCTGTCCTATGGTCTGATAAAGCGCATTCATGCAGGGGCCGCCGGCGCTACAGAGCGCGGCGGCACCCCTGCCCATCAGGCCTCGGCCTGCTTGACGGTACACATCAGTTCGGCCTCGCACGCGACCTTCTCGTCGACGGTGGCAAAGGCCTTGAACTTCCAGATACCGCGGATGTAGCGCTCGACGGTCACGTTCAGGTGGAGCTGGTCGCCCGGATAGACGACCTGCTTGAAGCGAGCGCCGTCGATGCCGACGAAGTAGTACAGCGCGCCTTCCTTGCGTTCGAGTTCCGCGCCGAACGTCAGCAGGCCGGCCGACTGCGCCAGCGCCTCGAGGATGAGCACGCCGGGCATCACCGGCTGCTCGGGGAAATGCCCCATGAAGTAGGGCTCGTTGATGGTGACGTTCTTCAGCGTCTTGATGCGCTTGCCCGGCTCGAACTCGAGTACCCGGTCCACCAGCAGGATGGGATAGCGATGCGGCAGCAGCTTGAGGATCTTGCGGATGTCGATGTCGGCTGCGGTCATGATGATTTCCCTTCGATTTCTTGGGTGTTGCGGTTTCCGGCGCCCTCGCCGCGCAAGCGCTTCTCGATCTGCATGACGCGCTCACGCAGCTTGGAGAGCCCGCGCACGATGGCGGCGTTCTTTTCCCATTCGCCGTGCGGCAGGAAGGGGAAGACGCTGGTGTAGTGCCCGCCGGGTTTCGTAATGGATTTGGTGATGGAGGTGCCGCCCGATACCGTGGTGCGATCGGCGATATTCAGGTGTCCGGCGAAATTGGCCGAGCCGCCGATCACGCAGAAGCGGCCCACGTGCGTGCTGCCGGCAATGGCGGCGCAGCCCGCGATCACGGTATGGGCGCCGACACGCACGTTGTGCGCGATCTGCACCTGGTTGTCCAGCTTGCAGCCGTCCTCGATCACGGTGTCCGCCATGGCACCGCGATCGATGGCGGTATTGGCGCCGACCTCGACGTCATTGCCCAGCACCGCCCTGCCCGTCTGCGGGATCTTGACGTACTCCACGCCAGCGGGGCCGATGTCCGGCGCGAAACCGAAGCCGTCCGCACCGATCACCACGCCGCTGTGCAGGATGCAGCGGGCACCCACCACGCAGCGGTGGTAGATCGATACGTTGGCGTAGACCAGCGTGTCGTCGCCCACCTGCGCACCGGCACCGACGAAGCTGTTGGCCAGGATGCGCACGCGCTCGCCCAGCCTGGCCCCGCTCTCGATCACCACATTCGGGCCGATGAAACAGGACGCCGGCACCACCGCATCCGCTGCCACGCTGGCGCGCGCGTCGATACCGGTACGCAGGTCGGCATTGGCCTCGCGGTCGAAGCGCTGCGCGATGCGGGCGAACACGACGTAAGGGTTGCGCGCCACGATCCAGTGGCGGCCCTCGGCGTGGCCCTCGGCGCGCAGGCGCTCCAGGTCCGCCGGCGACACGATCACCGCCGCGGCGGTGCTGGAGGCCGCCTGCGCGAGGTAAAGCGGATTGGAAAGGAAGGAGAGCTGGTCCGGCCCCGCCTGGTCGAGCGGCGCGAGGCCGCGCACGGCGAGGTCGGGATCACCCACAACCTGCGCGCCGTTTTCGGTGGCGAGCTGACCCAGTGTGGGCGTCTTCATGGCAGTACTTCCAGGAGGGAAAAACAGCAGGCGCGAGCGCCTTACTTGCCGGCCGGGGCCGTGGCGGCACCGCCTGCGTTCAGGGCCTTCATCACGTCGTCGGTGATGTCGATGCGCGGGTTGACGTAGACCGCTTCCTGCACGATCAGGTCGTACTTGCGCTGCTCGGCCAGCTGGCGGATCACGCGGTTGGCGCGCTCCAGCACCTGGGCCAGCTCTTCGTTGCGGCGCTGGTTCAGGTCCTCGCGGAACTCGCGCTGCTTGCGCTGGAACTCACGGTCGAGATCGGCCACCTCGCGCTGACGGCGCTGACGGTCGGTATCGGCCAGCACGGCCGTGTCCTTGTCGAGCTTGTCGGCCATGGTCTTGATCTTCTGGGCCATGTCCTGCAACTCGCGGTCACGCTTGGAGAACTCCTGCTCCAGCTTGACCTGCGCCTGCTTGGCAGGCTGCGAATCACGCAGGATGCGCTCGGAGTTCACGGCGGCGATGCGCGCCTCCTGGGCGAAGGCGGGTGCTGCGGCGACGGCAGCGGCGGCCAGTGCCAGCGCGCCCAGGGATTTGATCAATGGGGAAGTGGTTTTCATATAACTGTATCCCTTCTTCAGAATGCCGTACTCAGAATGCCGTACCCATCTGGAATTGGAAGCGTTGGGTCCTGTCTTCCGGTGCCAGGCGCAGCGGGAAGCCCATGCTGATCTTCAGCGGGCCGATCGGCGACAGCCAAGACATGCCGAAGCCGGTCGAGTACTTGAGCTGGCCGAAGTTCAGCGGCGCGCCTTCCTGGTAGACGTTGCCGAAGTCGAAGAACGTGAACAGGCGCAGCGTGCGATCCACGCCCGAACCGGGCAGCGGGAAGATGAATTCGGCGTTGCCGATCATCTTGGAGGCGCCGCCCACCGGGTTGCCGTTCTGGTCCTTCGGACCCAGCGTGCTGGTCTGGTAGCCGCGCACCGAGCCGATACCGCCGGCGTAGAAGTACTTGAACACCGGGAACGGCGTGTTGCCGTAGCCGTGGCCGTAGGCGACCTCGCCGTTCAACGCCAGCGTGAACGACTTCGAGATCGGGTAGAAGTACTGCTGCTGCACGCTGGCGCGGTAGTACTGCGTATCGCCGCCCGGCAGGCCGACTTCCAGGTTGGCCTGGGTGTAGGGGCCCTTGGTCGGTACCAGCGCGCTGTCACGGCGGTCGCGCGCCCAGCCGATGGTGAACGGGATATTGTTGATCGGATCGCCGCTACCCTTGCCGATCTTGTTCAGCCAGGTCACGTACTGGCTGGGCGTATTGACATCGGTGTAGACCTGGGTTCGCTCGAAGCCCACCCCGAAGAACACCGTGTCGACCTCGGAGAACGGCACGCCGAACTTGAAGCTGCCACCCATGGTGACGATCTTGTAGTCCGAGTCACCGGTGTAGTACAGCGGTCGTGCGGTACGGTAGTAGACGTCGGTCGTGCGGCTGATGCCATCCACCGTGAAGTACGGGTCGTACTGCGTCAGCGAGATCGTGCGGAAGGACTTGGCGGTGTTCATGTCCAGGCCCAGGCTGGTGCCCGAACCGAACACGTTGTCCTGCCGCAGGCCGGCCTGCAGCACCAGCTTGTCGGTCGACGAGAAGCCCAGGCCGAGGCTGATCTGGCCGGTCGGCTTCTCGGTCACGTTGACGTTGACGTCGACCTGGTCGGGCGCGCCCGGCACGTCCTCGGTGGTGATGTTGGTGTCGGTGAAATAGCCGGTGCGGTTGATGCGGGCCTGCGATTGCGTCAGCTTCTCGCTGTCGAACCACGAGCTCTCCATCTGGCGCATCTCGCGGCGCACCACCTCGTCACGCGTCTTGCTGTTGCCGATCACGTTGACGCGGCGCACATAGACGCGGCGGCCCGGATCGACCATCAGGGTCAGCGCCACCTCGCGCTTCTCGCGATCGATCTGAGGCTGCGGATTGATGGTGGTGAAGGCGTAGCCGTAGGTACCCAGCAGGTCGGTGATGGCCTTGGTGCTCTGCGTCAGCTTCTCCGACGAGAAGACTTCACCCTTGTGAAGCTTCAGCAGCTTCTCCATCTCGTCCTGCTTGCCCAGCATCTCGCCGGCCAGGCGGATGTCCGACACCTTGTACTGCTCGCCTTCCTTGATGTTCAGCGTCAGGAAGATGTCCTTCTTGTCCGGCGTGATCGACACCTGGGTCGACTCGATGGCGAACTCCAGGTAGCCGCGGTTCAGGTAGAACGAGCGCAGCGCCTCCAGGTCGGCCGTCAGCTTCTGCTTCGAATAGAGGTCGTTCTTCGTGTACCAGGACAGCCAGTTCGGCGTCGACAGCTGCATCTCGTCGCGCAGCGTGCTTTCCTTGAAGGCCTTGTTGCCGACGATATTGATCTGGCGGATCTTGGCCACCGGACCTTCGTCGACGTTGAACACCACCGACACGCGGTTGCGATCGACCGGCGTCACCGTGGTCTGCACGTCGGCGGCATAGTAGCCGCGCGAGACGTACTGGCGCTTCAGTTCCTGCTCGGCCTTGTCGATCAGCGCCTTGTCGTAGTAGCGCGCTTCGGCCACGCCCACGGCGCGTAGCGAGCGGCGCAGGGTGTCCTTGTCGAATTCCTTGATGCCGACGAACTCGAGCTGGGAAATGGCCGGCCGCTCCTCGACGCGGACCACCAGCACGCCTTCCTCGGATCGGATCTGCACGTCCTTGAAGAAGCCGGTATTGTAGAGCGCGCGGATCGCGTCGGCGCCCTTCTCGTCGGTGAAGGTCTCGCCGACCCGGACCGGCAGGTAGCCGAACACGGTGCCCGGCTCGACCCGCTGCAGCCCTTCGACACGGATGTCCTTGACGACAAAGGGCTCCGCGGCCCAACCCGCTGGCGTCCAGGCGGCAATCATGGCGCTAGCCAGAACGCTCAGCGAGATGCGCTTATGTCTGATCAATCTTGATCCCCTCTTTGGTTCCATGCAGGATTGGACTCCGATGCCCCCGGGCTGCGCCTGGGCATCGGCATGCCTGACATCGTCGGCGACGGCTGCGCCGCCCGCCTCTTGTTCTAGCCGCGCCCGAACAGCAGCCGGCTGACGTCATTGAACAGGGCGAGCGATGTCAGGAGCAGAATGCAGGCGATGCCGACCCTCTGTAGCATTGCCTGCCAATGGTCTGGTACTGGCCTGCCGGTCAAAAATTCCACGCAATAATACAGCAAATGACCCCCATCCAGTACCGGAATAGGTAACAAATTCAACACACCGAGGCTGACGCTGACCAGCGCCAGAAAGCCCACGAAGGGCTGCCAGCCCAGGCTCGCGGCACGCCCTGCGTAGTCCGCCACGGTCAGAGGCCCGCTCAGGTTCTGCAGCGAGGCCTGGCCGACCAGCATCTTGGCCAGCAGCTTCAGCGACAGCGTGCTGGTCGACCAGACCTGGCCGGCGGCGCGCAGCAGCGCCTGGTCCGGCCGGTAGCGCACCGTCTCCATTTCCACCGCCTGGCTGAGGGCAGCGCCGAGCTTGCCGGAAGCCGCCGCACTGCCGGTGGCCGGCGCCGTGTCGAGGGTCACCGCGACTTCCTGCCGCTGCCCGTCACGCACGATGCCCAGCGTCACCGCCTGGCCGGGCCGCGCGCGTACCGCGCGGATCAGCTCGCCGGCCTGGATCAGCGCCTGCCCCTGCAGGGCAACCACCTGGTCGCCGGCGCGCAGGCCGGCGCGCCGGGCCGCGGAATCCGGCAGCACCTCGCTGATGGTGATCGGACCGCCCTGCAGGGCGAGGCCGAGCAAGGCCAGCGGATCCTGTTCAGGGTCGCGTCCGGTATCGGGCAGCTTCGGCAGCACCGCGTCCCGCTCCGTGCCGTCGGTGCCGCGCACGCGCAGCACCGCGCGCGCGCCGCCGAAGCCCTCGGCGAACACCGCCATGCGCAGGTCGCCCCAGGAACGCACCGCTTCCGTGCTGCCGTTCGCGCTCAGCGACAGCACGCGGTCGCCGGCGCGCAGGCCGGCCTGGGCGGCCACGCTGCCGGGCGCCGGTGCGGCCAGCAGCGGCGCCGCCTCGCGCATGCCACCGGCGAACAACAGGAAATACAGCAGGATGGCCAGCAGGAAATTGGCGATCGGCCCGGCCGCCACGATGACGAAGCGCTTGCCGACCGGCTGGCGGTTGAAAGCGCGCGGCAGCTCGGCGGGATCGACGGTCGCCGCCTCGCCCGGCTCCAGCTCGCGCTCGTCGAGCATCTTGACGTAGCCGCCCAGCGGGATTGCCGCCAGTGTCCACTCGGTGCGGTCGCGCCCCTTGGAAACCCGGCGCAGCAGCGGCCGGCCGAAGCCGATCGAAAAACGCAGCACCTTGACCCCGCAGGCACGGGCGGCGAGGTAATGCCCCATCTCGTGCACGAAGATCAGCACGCACAGGGCGACAAGGAAAGCGATCAGGGTCTGCATGGGCTGCGGCTCGTCACAGGGTTGCGCTTGGCGGGCACCGCCGGCACGGCGTCGTCATCGCTATTGTGGCAGAAGCCAGCTGCGCACCCGCGCATCAGGCGGGCTGCGCGCCCAGCAGCTTGTGCGCCTGGCGGCGCGCGCCGGCGTCGGCCGCCAGCACACCCTCCAGCGAGGCGGCGTCGCCCTCGGCCGGAAGCTCCAGCACGCGCGCCACGATATGGGCGATGTCCGTGAAACGGATCGCGCCCTGCAGGAACGCCTCGACGGCCACCTCGTTGGCGGCGTTCAGCACCGCCGGTGCCACGCCTTCCGCGCGCAGGGCGTCGAAGGCCAGCGCCAGACAGGGAAAGCGCTCGAAATCAGGGTGCTCGAACACCAGGCCGCCCGCCTTGACCAGGTCGAGCGGTGCCACCCCGGAATCGATCCGCTCCGGGTAGGCCAGGCCATAGGCGATCGGCGTACGCATATCGGGGTTGCCGAGCTGGGCCAGCACCGAGCCGTCCGTATAGGCCACCATCGAATGCACGATGCTCTGCGGATGAATCAGCACCTCGATCCGGTCGGCGGGAGCGCCGAACAGCCAGTGCGCCTCGATCACCTCCAGCCCCTTGTTCATCATGGTGGCCGAGTCGACGGAGATCTTGCGGCCCATCGACCAGTTCGGATGGGCGCAGGCCTGGTCCGGCGTGACATCGTGCAGGGTATGCGGATCGCGCGTGCGGAAGGGCCCGCCCGAGGCGGTCAGCAGCACCCTGGACACGCCGCCCTGGCAGCGCGGATCGTCGGCGGGCAGGCACTGGAAGATGGCGTTGTGCTCGCTGTCGATCGGCAGCAGGGTCGCGCGGTGCTCGCGCACCGCGTCCATGAAGATCGCGCCGGACATCACCAGCGCCTCCTTGTTGGCCAGCAGCACGCGCTTGCCGGCGCGCGCCGCCGCCAGCGACGGCCGCAGCCCGGCCGCACCGACGATGGCCGCCATCACGGCATCGGTCGGGCCGTCGGCAGCGATCGATTCCAGCGCCGACTCGCCCCACTCCACCACGGTCTTCAGGCCGGCTGCGCGCAGCCGGCCCTCCAGTTCGCGCGCGGCCTCGGCCGAGCCCATCACGGCGCGCTCGGGGCGGAATTCCAGGCACTGGGCCGCCAGCTTGTCCACCTGGCGGTGCGCAGACAGGGCATGGACCGAATAGCGGCCGGGGTGGCGCCTGACCACGTCCAGCGTGCTCTCGCCGATCGAGCCGGTGGCTCCGAGAATGGTAACGCGATGCATATCAGCTTGAACTTAGAAAAAGGTCGCCAGCAGCGCGGCCAGCGGGAAGACGGGCAGGAGGGCGTCGATGCGATCGAGCACGCCACCGTGGCCCGGCAGCAGCGCGCTGCTGTCCTTCATGCCGACCTGGCGCTTGAGCAGCGATTCGAACAGGTCGCCGATCACGCTGGCTGCGACCAGCAGCGTCACCAGCAGCGCCACCGGCAGCAGGCCCATGGCATCGGCACCGCGCGAGAACCAGGTCGGCGCCAGCACGTGGCTGGCAGCCAGCCACAGAGAGATCAGCGAGGCCAGCAGCCAGCCACCCAGCGCGCCTTCCCAGGATTTGCCGGGACTGATGGTCGGCGCCAGCTTGCGGCGGCCGACGGCCTTGCCGACGAAATAGGCACCGATGTCGGCGGCCCACACCAGCACCGCCACGGACAGCAGCACGCCGATGCCCGCCTGGCGCAGCACCATGGTGGCATGACCGAACGCGGGCAGCATCACCAGGCCCAGCAACGCGCCGAGCGCGGTGAAGCCCGGCGTGGCACGCCGCACGCCGCGCGCCAGCAGCACCAGCGCGATGCCCCAGCACACCACCGCCGCCTGCAGCAGGCGTACCAGCAATGCCGGATCCGACAGCGCCTGCCAGCCGAGCAACGCCAGCAGGCAGGCGGCGCCGTACCCCCAGGCCCAGGCGCCGGGCAAGCCGATCAGCCGGCCGAATTCCCAGCCGCCGAGCAGCACGATCACGGCCACCAGGCCGGCCAGCGCGACCGGCGGCGCCAGGAACAGGATGGGCAGGAGCACCAGCAGCAGGCACAGCGCGGTGATAACACGGGTGATGAGCATGTACCGCGGGTTCCCGAAGAGCGGTTGCAGTGCGATGCGCGGCGGCGGTCCCCGGCCCTCAGGCCGTGCCGGACAGACCCGAAGGTGCCACCACCTGCGCACTGGTACGTCCGAAGCGGCGCTCGCGCTGGCGGTACGAGGCAAAGGCCTTGTCCAGTTCCGCGGCGTCGAAGTCGGGCCAGAAGACGTCGGTGAAATACAGCTCGGAATAGGCGAGCTGCCAGAGCAGGAAGTTACTGATGCGCTGCTCGCCGCCGGTACGGATGAACAAGTCCGGCTCCGGCGCGTAGGCCATCGCCAGGTGGGGCGTCAGCTCCCCCTCTTCGATCTTATCCACGTCGAGCATCGGCGATCGCGCCAGCATCTTGCGCATGGCCTGCAGCAGGTCCCAGCGGCCGCCGTAGTTGGCGGCGATGGTCACGGTCAGGCCGGTGTTGCCCGCCGTGCGCGCCTCGGCATCGCGGATCAACTGCTGGATACGCGCGCTGAAGCGGCTCAGGTCGCCCACCACCTTCAACCGGATGTTGTTGGCGTGCATCTTGACCACCTCGCGGCGCAAGGCGGACATGAACAGCCGCATCAGGAACGAGACCTCCTCGACCGGACGGCGCCAGTTCTCGGAGCTGAAGGCGAACAGCGTCAGGTACTGGACGCCACGCGCGGCGCTCGCCTCCACCACGGCCCGGACGGCTTCCAGGCCGCGCGTGTGGCCGGCGATACGCGGCAGATGCCGCTGGGTCGCCCAGCGGCCGTTGCCATCCATGATGATGGCGACATGCCGGGGCACGTAGCTGGTATCGGGTACGCCTAGCGTGGAACTGATGTGCTGCATGGTGTAGGACGATCGTCCGCGGTGCCGGCGGCGGGCCGCCGGCCGCCCGCTCAGACCGTCATGATCTCCTTGTCCTTTTCCGCGACCATCTTGTCGATTTCCGCCACGTATTTGTCGGTCAGCTTCTGCACCTCGTCCTGGCCGCGGCGCTCGTCGTCCTCGGAAATGGTCTTGTCCTTGACCAGCTTCTTGAACTGCTCGTTGGCATCGCGGCGCAGGTTGCGCACCGCCACCTTGGCGCTCTCGCCCTCGGACTTGACCACCTTGGTCAGTTCCTTGCGGCGTTCTTCCGTCAGCGCAGGCATCGGCACGCGGATCACGTCGCCCATGGTCGAGGGGTTCAGGCCCAGGTCCGAGTCACGGATAGCCTTCTCGACGGCGCCGACCATCTTCTTTTCCCACGGCTGCACCGAAATCGTGCGCGCGTCGGCCAGGCCGACGTTGGCCACCTGGTTGACCGGCACCATGGAGCCGTAGTAATCGACCTGGATGTGGTCGAGCAGACCGGTATGCGCGCGACCGGTGCGGATCTTGGCCAGGTCGGCCTTGAATGCCTCGATCGATTTCTGCATCTTCTGCTCGACGCTCTTCTTGATGTCGGCGACGCTCATCATTACCTCCAAATGCCAATCGTGGCCCCGCACGGCGGGGCCGAAAATGAACCATTCTACTCTTTGCCGGCGCGGGCGCCACTGCGGCGGCCCGCCGGCCGTTTACTACACATGCACCAGCGTACCTTCGTCCTCGCCCAGGATGACGCGCTTGAGCGCACCCGGCTTGACGATGGAGAACACCTTGATCGGCAGCTTCTGGTCGCGGCACAGCGCGAAGGCGGTGGCGTCCATCACCTGCAGGTTGCGCGAGATGGCCTCGTCGAAGGTGATCGTGGTGTAGCGCGTGGCGCTCGGGTCCTTCTTCGGGTCGGCGGTATAGACGCCGTCCACCTTGGTCGCTTTCAGCACGATCTCCGCGCCGATCTCGGAACCGCGCAGCGCGGCTGCGGTGTCGGTGGTGAAGAAGGGATTGCCGGTGCCCGCGGCGAAGATCACCACCTTGCCCTCCTCGAGCTGGCGGATGGCACGCGGGCGGATATAGGGCTCGACCACCTGGTCCATGCGCAGCGCGGACTGCACGCGGCCTTCGATGTTGGCGTGGCGCATGGCATCCTGCAGGGCCAGGGCATTCATCATGGTCGCCAGCATACCCATGTAGTCGGCCGTCGCGCGGTCCATGCCGGCGGCACCGCCAGCCACGCCGCGGAAGATATTGCCGCCGCCGATGACCACCGCCACCTGCACGCCGAGTTTCACGATCTCGGCGATATCGTTGACCATGCCTTCGATGGTGGCACGGTTGATGCCAAAGGCATCGTCGCCCATCAGGGCCTCACCGGACAGTTTCAAAAGGACGCGCTTATAGGCTGGCATGTTCACCCTCGGGCTGGTTCGGAACGCTGGTTCGAACGGATGTTTGAAAGCGCGCGGCGCGGATCGGCGCGCCGCCGCGCAGGAAAGACTGGTTTTCGCCGTCGTCTGCTCCGTGCGCGGTGGTACCGCGAGCGCAGGCGACGGCGGAAGCCGTCTGTCGCAGTCCGGAGACGCATGCGCCTGCCAGACCACATTTGTGCAGAAGGGCACCTTGCGGCGCCCCTCTCGGCATTATACGGGGCCGCCCTGCCTCGCTTCCGAGACAGGTGACCCGTCCGGCATCAGGCCTTCTGCGCCGCGGCTACCTGGGCAGCCACTTCCGCAGCGAAGTCGTCCTGCTTCTTCTCGATGCCCTCGCCCACCACGTAAAGGGTGAAGCCCTTGACGCTGGTGTTGGCAGCCTTGAGCATCTGCTCGACGGTCTGCTTGTCGTTCTTCACGAACGGCTGGTTCAGCAGCGAGACTTCCTTCAGGTACTTCTGCACCGAGCCTTCCACCATCTTGGCGGCGATCTCGGCGGGCTTGCCCGATTCGGCTGCCTTCTGCTCGGCGATGCTGCGCTCCTTGGCGATCAGCTCGGCCGGCACGTCGGCCGACGACAGCGACACCGGCTTCATCGCGGCCACGTGCATCGCCACATCCTTGGCGGCAGCTTCGTCACCGTCGAATTCCACCATCACGCCGATGCGCGTGCCGTGCAGGTACGACACCAGCTTGCCACCGTCGGCGTAGCGCACGAAGCGGCGGATGGCCAGGTTCTCGCCGATCTTGCCGATCAGGGCGGTACGGGTTGCCTCGACGCTCACGCCGTCGATTTCCAGGGCCGACAGGGCAGCCACGTCGGCCGGGCTCTGCTTGGCCACCAGCTCGGCGACCTTGGCCGAGAATGCCAGGAAGTCGTCGTTCTTCGATACGAAATCGGTCTCGCAGTTCAGCTCGACCAGGGCACCGACGGTGCCGTCGATGAAGGAGGCGACCACGCCTTCGGCCGTGACGCGCGACGCAGCCTTGCTGGCCTTGTTGCCCAGCTTCACGCGCAGCAGCTCTTCGGCCTTTTCCATGTTGCCTTCGGCCTCGGTCAGGGCCTTCTTGCATTCCATCATCGGCGCGTCGGTCTTCGCGCGCAGTTCAGCCACCATGCTTGCGGTAATTGCCGCCATTTGTCACTCCTTGATTGGTTCTCGCCGGACAGGCACTTCGAACTGGCCACGTCCGGTCCGGATGCATGCATTTCATCCGCATCGGATCTTGCACGAGGCGGATGACAACAATTCAAAAAAAGGGGGCGCCAATGTGCCCCCTTTCCTGTCGCCTTGTCTCAGGGCGCACCCTGGCGCTCCGGCCGCCGGCCCATCCTGCCTTGCCCGGCCTGCCTGGTGCGCCAGCCTTGCGGCCGGCAGCAAACGATCGTCATTGCCCGCCGCAGCGCGGCACCACCAGGGGCCGCGCGGCGAAAGGGCTTCAGCCTTCCTGGACCTCGACGAACTCGTCGCCTTCGCGCACGGCTTCGACCACTTCCTGCACCGCGTTGGCGCGGCCTTCCAGGATGGCGTCAGCCACGCCGCGCACGTACAGCGCGACAGCCTTGCTCGAGTCGTCGTTGCCCGGGATCACGTAGTCGATGCCTTCCGGCGAGTGGTTCGTATCGACCACGCCGATCACGGGGATGCCCAGCTTGTTGGCTTCGGTGACGGCAATCTTGTGGTAGCCGACGTCGACCACGAAGATGGCGTCGGGGATGCCGTTCATGTCCTTGATGCCGCCGATGGACTTTTCCAGCTTTTCCATCTCGCGCTCGAACATCAGCGCTTCCTTCTTGCTCATGGTTTCCAGCGCGCCGGCTTCCTTGGCGGCTTCCATGTCCTTCAGGCGCTTGATCGAGATCTTGACCGTCTTGAAGTTGGTCATCATGCCGCCGAGCCAGCGGGCGTCGACGTACGGCATACCGGCGCGGCCGGCTTCCTCAGCTAGGATCTCGCGCGACTGGCGCTTGGTGCCCACGAAAAGGACGGTGCCGCGGTTCGCTGCCAGTTGACGCACGTACTTCAGCGCGTCCTGGAACATCGGCAGGGTCTTTTCGAGGTTGATAATGTGGATCTTGTTGCGATGACCGAAGATGAAGGGGGCCATCTTCGGGTTCCAGAAGCGGGTCTGGTGGCCAAAGTGGCAACCGGCTTCCAGCATTTCACGCATCGTGACGGACATGGGATTCTCCATAAGGGTTGGGTCTGAAGCCCGCCCAGACATTCCTCAACAGGAACACCCCGGAAGGACGGGCTCGCGATTTACTTACCAATGAACTGCCTGCCCCGGCAGCGGACGACGCACAGCGGAAAGCGGCGCAGGAGCTGGAACCGAGATCAGGACAGCCAACGATTGTAGCAACAATGGCGCCCGCGCTCAAGTGCAAGCACGGGCCCAGAAGAGGGGTTCGGCAGTCCGGCACGCCGGCACAAGGCCGGCACAAATGCCGGATGCGGGCAGGAAAAGAGATTTACACGCAACACAGACCGAGCTGCGCAGCCGGTACATGGCCAACGCACGGCCGGCAGGCCGGGACGCGCCACGAATCGCGCCAGATCCTGCATTCCGGGCTGCGGTCCACCGCCGAAGGTGCGATAATTCGCATTTACGAATCGACTGACTGCACGACCCGGGCAACGCCACGGCCGTCGCTTTCGTCACCTTCTTCCCGCCGCAGCATGAGCATCCATCTGAAAACGGCCGAAGACATCGCCCACATGCGGGTGGCCTGCCGCCTCGCATCCGAAGTCCTCGACTACATCACCCCCTTCGTCAAGCCGGGCGTCACCACCGGCGAACTGGATCGGCTCTGCCATGCCTATATGCGTGACGTGCAGGGCACGGTGCCGGCGCCGCTGAATTATGCGCCGCCCGGCTACCCGCCCTTCCCCGCGGCGATCTGCACCTCGGTCAACGACGTGATCTGCCACGGCATCCCGGGCGACCGCGTGCTCAAGAGCGGCGACGCGGTCAACCTCGACATCACCGTCATCACCAAGGAAGGCTACTACGGCGACACCAGCCGCATGTTCATCGCCGGCGAGGGCTCCATCCTGGCCAAGCGACTGGCCCAGGTCACCTTCGAGTGCATGTGGAAGGGCATCGCCCAGGTGCGCCCGGGCGCGCGGCTGGGCGACATCGGCCACGCCATCCAGGTCCACGCCGAGGGCGCCGGCTACAGCGTGGTGCGCGAGTACTGCGGCCACGGCATCGGCAAGAACTTCCACGAGGATCCGCAGGTCCTGCACTACGGCCGCCCCGGCACCGGCATGGAAATCCAGGCCGGCATGATCTTCACGGTGGAGCCCATGATCAACGCCGGCAAGCGCGACATCCGCACCATGCCGGACCACTGGACCGTCAAGACGCGCGACCGCAGCCTGTCGGCGCAGTGGGAGCACACGGTGCTGGTCACGGAGACCGGCTTCGACGTGCTGACGGTCTCCGCCGGCACGCAAGCGCCGCCGGCCTTCGTCACCGAGTCCCTCGCGGTCTGACCACTGCAACGGGCGCCGGATCGGCGCCCTTCTTACATCCACCGCCCGCCGCCGTGTCCGCCCATCCTCTCCCCACTCCGATGTCCGCCTCGTCCGAAGCGCAGCTCGGCGCGCGCATCCGCGACCAGCTGAAGGCCGACAAGCAGGCGTTGTTCGATGCCTTCGCCGCGGGCGGCCAGGTCGGCACACTGCTGTCGCAGCTGCGCCGCGCGGTCGACATTGCCCTGGTCACGGCCTGGCGCGAACTGTCGCTGCCCGAGGATGCCGCGCTGGTGGCGGTCGGCGGCTACGGGCGCGGCGAGCTGTTCCCGCACTCCGACGTGGACGTGCTGCTGCTGCTGTCGCGCGAGCCCGATGCCGATACCATCGAGCGGCTCGAACGCTTCATCGGGCTGTGCTGGGACCTCGGCCTCGAGATCGGCTCCTCCGTGCGCACGGTGGAGGACTGCCTGCGCGAAGCGCGCCAGGACATCACCATCCAGACCTCGTTGCTGGAGGCGCGGCTGCTGACCGGGGACCGCCAGCTGTTCACGGTCTTGCGCGAGCACTACCTGGCCGAGCTCGATCCGGCGGCCTTCTTCCAGGCCAAGCTGCTGGAGATGCGCCAGCGCCACGCCAAGTACCAGGACACGCCGTACTCGCTCGAGCCCAACTGCAAGGAAAGCCCGGGCGGCCTGCGCGACCTGCAGGTGATCCTGTGGATGACCAAGGCGGCGGGGCTGGGAGACAGCTGGAAGGAACTGTTCCAGAAGGGTCTGCTGACGCAGCGCGAAGCCCAGGAGCTGTCGCACAACGAGCGCCTGCTCAAGACTATCCGCGCGCGCCTGCACCTGGTCGCAGGCCGTCGCCAGGACGTGCTGGTGTTCGACCTGCAGACGGCCCTGGGCGAAGCCTTCGGCTACCGCCAGAACGCCAACAAGCGCGCCAGCGAGCAACTGATGCGCCGCTACTACTGGGCGGCCAAGGCCGTCACCCAGCTCAACAGCGTGCTGCTGCTCAATATCGAGGCCCTGCTCTTCCCCAGCGAATCGAAGGTGACGCGCGTGTTCAACGAGCGCTTCGAGGAGCGCCAGGGCATGCTCGAGATCACCAGCGACGATCTCTACGAGCGTGAGCCGCGCGCCATCCTCGAGACCTTCCTGCTGTACGAGCGCACGCCCGGCATCAAAGGGCTGTCGCCGCGCACGCTGCGCGGCCTCTACAACGCCCGCACCGTGATGGACGCGCGCTGGCGCAACGATCCGGAGAACCGCCGGCAGTTCCTCGCCATCGTGCAGGAGCCGCAGGGCATCACCCACGCGCTGCGCCTGATGAACCAGACCAGCGTGCTGGGCCGCTACCTGATCAATTTCCGCCGCATCGTCGGCCAGATGCAGCACGACCTGTTCCACGTCTACACCGTGGACCAGCACATCCTGATGGTGGTGCGCAATATGCGCCGCTTCGCCATCGTCGAGCACACGCACGAGTTCCCCTTCTGCAGCCAGCTGATGGCGAGCTTCGACCGCCCCTGGGTGCTTTGGGTGGCGGCGCTGTTCCACGATATCGCCAAGGGCCGCGGCGGCGACCATTCCTCGCTGGGCGCGGTCGACGCGCGCCGCTTCTGCAAGCAGCACGGCATCGCGCGCGAAGATGCCGACCTGATCGCCTGGCTGGTCGAGCACCACCTGACCATGAGCCATGTGGCGCAGAAGCAGGACCTGACCGACCCGGACGTGGTGCATGCCTTCGCCCGCACGGTGGGCAGCGAGCGCTACCTGACCGCGCTCTACCTGCTCACCGTGGCCGATATCCGCGGCACCAGCCCCAAGGTCTGGAACGCCTGGAAGGGCAAGCTGCTGGAAGACCTGTACCGCATCACGCTGCGCGTGCTGGGCGGCGCCCGCGTCGACCCGCATTCGCTGTGGTCGCAACGCAAGGAAGAGACCATCGCGCAACTGCGCCTGATGGCCTTCGATCCCGACCTCGGCAAGCCGCTGTGGGCCCAGCTCGACGTCGCCTTCTTCCTGCGCCATGATTCGCGCGATATCGCCTGGCTGACGCGCCACCTGTACAACCGCGTCGACAGCGATACGCCGGTGGTCAAGGCCCGCATCTCGCCGGCCGGCGAAGGCCTGCAGGTGGCGGTCTACGTCAAGGACCAGCCGGACCTGTTCGCGCGCATCTGCGGCTATTTCGAGCGCAAGGCCTTCTCCATCCAGGACGCCAAGATCCACACCACGCGCCACGGCTATGCGCTGGACACCTTCCAGGTGATCGATCCGCGCATCTCCGGCGCGGCGGCCGGCCAGCACACCGGCAGCCAGGGCTACCGCGACATCATCACGCTGGTCGAGCACGAACTGGCGGAACGCCTGCACACCCAGGCTGCGCTGCCGGAACCCACCCAGGGCCGGCTGTCGCGCCAGTCGCGCAGCTTCCCGATCAAGCCGCGCGTCGACCTGCGCCCGGACGAGCGCGGCCAGTACTACCTGCTGGCGCTGTCGGCCAACGACCGTACCGGCCTGCTCTACGCCATCACGCGCGTGCTGGCGCGGCACCGCGTTTCGGTCCATACCGCCCGCATCAATACCCTCGGCGAGCGCGTCGAGGATATGTTCCTCGTCGACGGCAGCCGTCTCGCCGCCGACAACAAATTGCAGTTACAGCTTGAACAGGACCTGCTGGACGCGCTCGCCATCTGAGCGCGGCCCGCAGCACCGACTCCATGACCGATGACCAATCGCCCAAGCGCAAGACGCTGGGCCTGAAACCCACCCGCACCGACAGTGCCCAGGCCGCGCCCCGCAAGGCCGGCGCCACCCGTCCCGTGCGTATCTCGGACCTGAACCGCCAGCGCGTGCGCGACGTGGCCGAGGGCATCAAGCGCGCCCGCGCCGCCCAGGATGCGGCCAAGCCGCGCAAGCCCGCCGATGCCGCGGCCAAGGCCGGCGGCGAGCGGCCCCGCCGCTTCGACGATGCGCAACCGAGGCGCGAGGGCGATGCACGCCCGCGCCGCTTCAGCGATGACCCCGCGCGCGGCCGCGCCGGCGGCGACGGACGCCGCTTCGGCGATGGCGAGCGCCAGGCGCGGCCACGGCGCTTCGGCGACGACGATGCCGGTGCCCGCCCGCAGGGCGAATGGCGCCGCCCGGCCCCGGGCGCCCGCCGTGGCGACGATAGCCGCGACGCGCGCGGTGCCGGCGATGCGCGCGGCCCGCGCCCGCGCCGCTTCGGCGACGACGACGGCAACGCCCGCCCGCAGGGCGAGTGGCGCCGCCCGGCCCCGGGTGCCCGCCGTGGCGACGACAACCGCGACCCGCGCGGTGCCGGCGATGCACGCGGCCCGCGGCCGCGCCGCTTCGGCGACGACGACGGCAACGCCCGCCCGCAGGGTGAGTGGCGCCGCCCGGCCCCGGGCGCTCGCCGTGGCGACGACAACCGCGACACGCGCGGTGCCGGCGATGCACGCGGCCCCCGCCCGCGCCGCTTCGGCGATGACGACGGCAACGCCCGCCCGCAGGGCGAATGGCGCCGCCCGGCCCCGGGTGCCCGTCGTGGCGATGACAATCGCGACGCACGCGGTGCGGGCGATGCGCGCGGACCGCGGCCGCGCCGCTTCGACGACGATGGCAGCGCACGACCGCAGGGTGAGTGGCGCCGCCCGGCTCCGGGTGCCCGACGCGCCGGCGATGCGCCAGCGCGTCCGCGCGATGCTGCCGGCGACGTGCGCGCCCGCCGCTTCAGCGACACCGCCGACCGCACCAAGCCCGCGCGCGCGCTGCCGGCCGAGCGGCAGGAAGCGCCCGAACCCGCTGCCGCGGACGGGCTGGTGCGCCTGTCCAAGCGCATGTCGGAGCTGGGATTGTGCTCGCGCCGCGAGGCCGACGAGTGGATCCCCCGCGGCTGGGTGCTGGTCGACGGCGAAGCCATCACCGAACTGGGCTCCCGCGTGCGCCCCGACGCCGAGATCGAGATCCTGCAGGCCGCCCGCTCCGAGCAGGGCGAGCGCGTGACGGTACTGCTGCACAAGCCGGTCGGTTATGTGTCCGGCCAGGCCGAGGACGGCTACGAGCCGGCGGCCGTGCTGTTCGCCGAAGAGAACCACTGGCAGGACGATCCGACCCGCAAGCGCTTCGCCCCGTGGCAGCGCAAGAACCTGGCGCCCGCCGGACGCCTCGACATCGACTCGACCGGCCTGCTGGTCCTGACCCAGGACGGCCGCGTCGCGCGCCAGCTGATCGGCGAGGACTCCACCATCGAGAAGGAGTACCTGGTGCGGGTGGTCTGGCATGCGCCGCAGGGTCGCGTCGAGCGCAACGTGGCCGATGTCTTTCCGGCCGAAAGCCTCGACAAGCTGCGCCACGGCCTCTCGCTCGACGGCGTCGAGCTCAAGCCCGCCAAGGTCAGCTGGCAGAACGAAGAGCAGCTGCGCTTCGTGCTGCGCGAAGGCCGCAAGCGCCAGATCCGCCGCATGTGCGAGCAGGTCGGCCTCGAAGTGGTGGGCCTGAAGCGCGTGCGCATGGGCCGCATCGTGCTGGGCGACCTGCCGGTCGGCCAGTGGCGCTTCCTCGGTCCGTTCGAGAAGTTCTGAGGCTGCCGCCCGCCCTCCGCCGCGCGACCGTCGCGGCGCGCGCCGGGGCACCACGGGCTCCTGACACCGTGCTGTCAGGAGCCCGCAGCACCAGGCCCGTCCCGCCACCTTGCAGGGCGGCGCACCGGGCCGGCAGGCGCTAGAATCCGCACTGGATCCGCTTTCCCCTTCTGCGTCTTGCTTTCCCCACAACCGGGCTTCATTCTCACGCGGCACTGGCATGACACGCCGACCGGCACGGCGGTCGAATTCTGGCTGGCCACCGACGCGGGCCCGCGCCAGGTCAGGCTGCCGCCGCAGCCCTCGGTCGCCTTCATTCCCGCCGAGCAGGCCGAGCACGCCGCCGCCTTGCTGCGCGGCGAGCCGCAGGCCGAACTGCGCCCGCTGCCGCTGCGCGACTTCCGCCGCCGTCCGGTGCACGGGCTCTATTGCCCGCAGCACAACCAGCTGATGCGGCTGGAGAGGCTGCTGCGGGAGCACGGGGTCGACGTCTACGAAGCGGATATCCGTCCGCCCGAGCGCTACCTGATGGAGCGCTTCATCACCGCGCCGGTCTGGTTCAGCGGCAGCCGTAGCGACGCCGACGGCGGCGCCCTGCTGCGCGACGCGGTGCTCAAGCCGGCCCCCGACTACCGCCCCCGCCTGCGCTGCGTATCGCTCGATATCGAGACCAGCATGGATGGCGAGCTGTACTCGATCGCCCTGCACGGCTGCGGCCAGCGCCAGGTCTTCATGCTCGGCGAGCCGCCCGCGGCTGACGCGGCCGCCGATACGGCGCCCGCCGCCGGGCGGGACGACGCGGCCGATGGCGGTGAGCGAGGCGGGCAAGGCGAGTGCGGCTTCGACCTGGCCTACTGCCCCGACCGCGCCGCCATGCTGACGCGGCTCAACCAGTGGTTCGCGCGCCACGACCCCGATGCCATCCTCGGCTGGAACCTGATCCAGTTCGACCTGCGCGTGCTGCATGCCCAGGCCGAGCGCCACCGCGTGCCACTGCGCCTCGGCCGCGACGGCAGCACGCTGGAATGGCGCGAGCACCGCCTCGGCAACGGGCACCTGTTCGCCAGCGCGGCCGGCCGCCTGCTGATCGACGGCATCGAGGCGCTGCGCTCGGCCACCTGGAACTTCGCCTCGTTCAGCCTGGAGTTCGTCGCGCAGGCGCTGCTCGGCGAGGGCAAGGCGATCGACACGCCCTACGATCGCATGGATGCCATCGACCGCATGTTCGCCGAGGACAAGCCGGCGCTGGCCCGCTACAACCTGAAGGACTGCGAGCTGGTCACGCGCATCTTCGACAAGACGGAGCTGCTGACCTTCCTGCTCGAGCGCGCCACCATGACCGGCCTCGCGGCGGACCGCAGCGGGGGCTCGGTGGCGGCCTTCACCCACCTCTACCTGCCGCGCATGCACCGGCTCGGCTACGTCGCCCCCAACCTCGGCGAACTGCCCGCCGCGGCCAGCCCCGGCGGCTTCGTCATGGATTCGCGCCCCGGCCTGTATGACTCGGTGCTGGTGCTCGACTACAAGAGCCTGTACCCCTCCATCATCCGTACCTTCCTGATCGATCCGGTGGGCCTGGTCGAGGGCATGCACGAAGCCGGCGCGGCCGGGAACGGCGAGGGCGAGGCCAACGAGGGCGGCGAGCCTGGCGCTGCGGCGGCAGCGCATGGTACCGGCGGACCATCGGGTACGGGCGGGCCCGGGCCGGCAACGACCGTCCCCGGCTTCCTCGGCGCGCGCTTCTCGCGCGACAGGCATTGCCTGCCCGCCATCGTCGCCCACATCTGGCAGGGGCGCGAGGCGGCCAAGCGCGAGCGCAACCAGCCCCTGTCGCAGGCGCTGAAGATCATCATGAACTCGTTCTACGGCGTGCTCGGCTCCACCGGCTGCCGCTTCTTCGATCCGCGCCTGGCTTCCTCCATCACCATGCGCGGCCACGAGATCATGCGGCAGACGCGGGCCCTGGTGGAGGCACAAGGCTACGCCGTGATCTACGGGGATACGGATTCCACCTTCGTCTGGCTCAAGCGCGAGCACGGCGAAGAAGAAGCGGCGCGCATCGGCCATGCGCTGGTGGCCCACGTCAATCAATGGTGGCGCGAGCACCTGGCGCAGGCCTTCGGGCTCGAGAGCGCCCTCGAGCTGCAGTTCGAGATCCATTACCGGCGCTTCCTGATGCCGACCGTGCGCGGCGCCGAGCTGGGCAGCAAGAAGCGTTACGCTGGCCTGGTGCAGCGCGCCGACGGCAGCGAGGAGCTCGTGTTCAAAGGCCTGGAGACCGTGCGCACCGACTGGTCGCCACTGGCACAGGCCTTCCAGCAGGAGCTCTACCGGCGCATCTTCCGCCGCGAGCCTTACCGCGACTACGTGCGCGACTACGTGCGGCGCACGCTGGCCGGCGAGTTCGACGACCAGCTCGTCTACCGCAAGCGGCTGCGCCGCCAGCTCGACGACTACCAGCGCAACGTGCCGCCGCACGTGCGCGCCGCCCGCCTCGCCGACGAGCACCACCGCCGCCTGGGGCGGCCGCCGCAGTACCAGGGCGGCGGCTGGATCAGCTATGTGATGACCCTGGCCGGCCCCGAGCCGCTCGAACTGCGCCGTGCCGCCATCGATTACGAGCACTACCTGACGCGGCAGCTGCAGCCGGTGGCGGACGCCATCCTGCCGTTCGCCGGAGACAGCTTCGACAAGGTGGTCAGCCGCCAGCTCACGCTGTTCTGAGCGCTGGCCTGCACCTCCAGGGCCGCCTTCCCCGGCCTGGAAGCTGCGCTAAGGCAATGGCGAAGCACTAGAGCCGCCCAGCGCAGCCAAGGGCGCGTAGAATGGCGGATTACTTGACTGAACAACGAATCGAGCCACCCCTCCCCGTGGCCCCGCCAATCCCCGCGCCCGCGAACCGGGCGCGGCGCTGCGGGCCGGAATCCCCCATCGTGACGATGACTTGCCCTGCCTACCGTGGCCGGCGCCGCGACCCTGCGTCCGCCGGCACCACCTGCCGCACCGGAGACCGCCGTGGCCGCTGACCGTGCGCACGATCCGCGCGCCGCGCGCGGCATCGCCCTGCTGACCTTCGCCTTCTCGCTCAGCCAGTTCTACCGTAGCTGCCTGGCGGTGATGGCGCCCGAGCTGCAGCACGACTTCGGCCTGTCGCCGGCCGGCTTCGGCACGCTGTCCTCCTGCTTCTTCCTGGCCTTCGCCGCGGCGCAGATCCCCATCGGCATCGCCTTCGACCGCTATGGCGTCGGCCGGCCGACCGCCGGCCTGCTGGCCGTGGGCGCCGTGTCCGCGGTGCTGTTCGCGGCCGCGCCGAATGGCGGCACCGCCATGCTCGCGCAGGCGGGCCTGGGCCTGGCCTGCGCGCCGGTGTTCATGGGGCTGCTGCATTTCGCTTCCGAGCAGTTGCCGGAAACGCAGTACACCAAGGTCGTCAGCCGCTCCAATGCCACCGGCATGATCGGCGCGCTATGCGCGACCGCGCCGCTCGGCTGGGCGGCGGAGCTGTTCGGCTGGCGCGCGGCCATGTCCTGCGCCGCGCTGGGCATGGTGACCGCCTGTATCGGCGTCTGGCGCTTCGTCCACGATGAAGGGCACGCCGAGGCGCGCCATGCGCCGCTGGGCGAGATGCTGCTGCACAGCGTGCGCCTGCTGGCCCTGCGCCCGCTGTGGGCCCTGATCCCGATGTGCGTGGCGATGGCGGCAGGCACGACCTTCCGCAATGCCTGGGGCGGGCCCTACCTCGCCGATGTGTTCGAGCTGAACGCGGGCCACCGCGGCATGGCCCTGACGCTGGTCAGCCTCGGCGGCTTCCTGACCGCCTTCGTGCTGCCGGTGCTGGTGTGGCGCAGTTCGCTCAAGACCACCATCGCCGGCTGGTCCTGCCTGTCGCTGGCGGGCGCGGCGCTGCTGACGCTGTGGCCGGCGCACGGCGTGGCGACAGGAGTCGGCCTGATGGCCCTGCTGTCCACCATCGGCATGCTGCATCCGCTGGTGATGGCGCAAGGCCGGGGCCTGATCCCGCCCGCCGCGCGCGGGCGCGGGCTCGGCCTGCTCAATACCTTCGTCTTTCTCGGCTCCGCGGTAGCGTCCTGGACCTTCGGCCTGATCGCCGATTTCGGCCACCACGACAACTGGCCGGTGGCCAGGATCTACTCGTCGATCTTCCTGTGCGCCGGCATCCTGGTCGCGCTGGCCCTGCTGGTCTACCTGCGCAGCCCGCTGGCGCGCCGGAGCTGAAAGCGGCGGGCCGGATGGCCCCGGAACGCCCGGCCGCGTCAGGCCGGCACGTCTTTCACCACCACGGTATCGTCCGGCCCGAGCAGGCGCCCGTCCTGCGCGCGCAATTCCAGGTGCCGTACCGGCTGCGCGTGCTCGCGGTCGAGCAGGCGCACCGCGGGCCGGTCCGCGCCGAAGCAATAGTCCTCGCCCCACTGGCGCAGCGCCACCAGCACCGGGAACAGGCCGCGCCCCTTCTCGGTCAGCTGGTACTCGTGATAGGCGCTGCCATCGGATGCCGGCGCGGTGGCCAGGATGCCGTGCTCCACCAGGTTGCGCAGGCGCGCCGACAGGATGTTGCGGGCCAGTCCCAGGCTGCGCTGGAACTCGCCGAAACGGCGCAGGCCCTCGAAGGCGTCGCGGATGATCAGCAGCGACCACCAGTCGCCGATCGCATCCAGCGGCCGCGCCACCGGGCAGCCTGCTTCCTTGTGGCTGGTCCGTTTGACCATCGTTGCTCTTGCCTCCCTCTCACTCGTCGTCGTTGCAGCAGCGCCTGGCTGCCGCGGCGCCATTAGTTGCATTTTAAAACTGACAAAGCGGTGCGGGCAACGCAATGCCCATCCGTTCCGGCCCGTTTTCCGTTCGAGATCGGGAAAGAACGCCTTCGGCGATGCGGAATACCGGACCACGGGCAGCCGGCTGCACTCCGTAGTACCATCGTCGGCACCCCGCATGCATCGCTGCGAGCCGGCGCCGGCCTCCCCATGCGCCTGCCTCCCCACGTGCCGCGACCCGGAGTCCACATGCCCGTCTATCTGCTTGCCCAGCTAACGTTCACCCAGCGCGCTGCCTACGACCGCTACCAGGCGCGCTTCATGGAAGTGTTCCGCCGCTTCGACGGGCGCCTGCTGGTGGCCGACGAACATCCGCTGCGCCTGGAAGGCGAATGGGAGCGCGACAAGGTGGTCATGATGTCGTTTCCCGATGAGGCCGCCGCGCGCCGCTTCTCCGAGTCACCCGAGTACCAGGAGATCGCCAAGGACCGCAAAGCCGGCGCCGATGCCATCGTGCTGTTGCTGCACGGCCTGCCCGGCTGAGCTGCGCAGAGATCGGCCCCGCACCCGCCATGTCCACGCCAATGCTGCCGATGTGCGCCCGCATCCGGCTCAAACCCGGCTCGCTGCCGCGCGTACGCGAATGGGCCGCCCATTTGCGCGAGCACCGTGCCGAAGCGCTGCGCACGCTCGCGGCCGAGGGCGTCTCGATCGAATCCGTCTTCCTGGACTCCAGCGCGGATGGCGATTTTCTCGTCTACTACATGCGCGCCGCCTCCGAAGCGCAGGCCCGCCAGGCCGCACAGGCGTCCACCGCCGCCATCGACGACTACCATCGGGCCTTCAAGCGCGACACCTGGGCGCAGCTCACCCGCCTGGAACTGCTGGTCGACCTGCAGTGCGAGGCCGGCCCCTCGCCGCAAGGTGATGCGGGGCCAGCCGATACTGCCCGCGCCCGCACTGACGGCTAACCGCGCGCGGGACTAGATGGCGCCGGCAGGCTGCGGCGAGAACGCCAGCACGCTCCACCGCACGCTGTCGTGGAACAGGCTCGCGCGCGCGCCGCGATGGCGCAGCGCCAGGCCGTTGGCCGCCGCCAGCGCGACCGTCTCGTCGGCGTCGACCTGGAACATGCGGCGCCCCGCCGGCACCGGTCCGTGCCGCAGTGTCAGCACCAGCAGCCCGCCGGGCGCCAGCAGCGCCGACACCGCCGCCATCGCCTGCGGGCGCTCGGCGCCGTCGAGATGCATCCACACGGCGATGCACAGGATCAGGTCGAAACGCGTGCCGCCGGCGCGCACCTGCGCGAGCGCCGGCAGATGGTCGTCGACCCACTCGATCGGCTGCGCGCCATGGCGGCGCCGGCCTTCCTCGCGCAGGCCGGCGGTCGGCTCGACCGCCACCACGCGATGCCCGCGCCCGGCCAGCGCGGCGGCGTCGCGTCCGGAACCGGCACCGATGTCCAGGACCCGGCAAGGGCGATCGGGAAAGAGCGGCAGCACCTCGCGATGCACCGCTTCGAACGCGACGCTCTCGAAACGCTGCGCGAGCACCTCGGACTCGTCTTGGTAGCCGGCGGTACCGGCGATCATGGCGGACATGGCGGACATAGCGGCCTGGAAGGAAGGGACAGGGGCGGCCAGTGTAGCGCCCCGCGGCAACGGCCGGAGGATGCACCGGGCCGTGTCCATGCACCAGCTTGCAGCGCGCCGGGCACGGCGGTAGAATCGATTCACCAGACGCGCGCATGGTCGCGCGTCTTGCGTTCCGACCCACACTTCACTCACCCAGGGAGGCGTCCGATGGCAGACATCATGTGCAGCGCCTTTCCAGGCGTGACCCCACGGCGCCACTAGGCCGCCGGCCACGCGGCGCCGCCCGCCGGCACCGCTCCGCTCCAGACCGCCCTTCCCTCGCCGCCCCAGCGGCATGCCGGGCCGTCTCCGTTCCATCCTAGTCCGACGATCCAGGCGCCGCGCGTGCCTGGCTACCACAAATGGCTCGCAAGAAACTCGACCTGCGGGGACAGGCCTTCCAGGACGTCCTGCGCTTCACCTTCCGCCATTGGGCCCGCCAGCCCTGGCGCATCCTGCTGATCGCGCTGCTGGCGCTGCTGTCGGCCTGCGCCGACGTGCTGACACCGCTCTACGCCGGGCGCCTGATCGACGCGCTGGCCGCCGGCACCGGCACCGCCCGGCCGGCAGCGCTGGGCGCCTTCACGCTGCTGGTGTCGCTCGGCGTGGCCGGCACGCTGCTGCGCCAGGCGGTGTTCCAGAACATCATCGTGCTGACGCTGCGCATGATGAGCCAGATCGCCGCCAATGCCTTCCAGCGCGTGCAGCGCTTCTCCACCGACTGGCATGCCAACAGCTTCGCGGGTTCCACCGTGCGCAAGATCACGCGCGGCATGTGGGCGCTCGATCTGCTCAACGACACCCTGCTGATCGCCCTGCTGCCCTCGCTCACCATGCTGGTCGGCGCCACGGTGCTGCTCGGCATCCGCTGGCCGATGATGGGCGCGGTGGTCGGGCTGGGCTCCGTGCTCTATATCGCTGTCACGGTCGCGCTGTCGCTCGGCTTCGTCGCGCCGGCGGCGCGCCTCGGCAATGCCTGGGACACCCGCATGGGCGGCGCCCTGGCCGATGCGGTCGGCTGCAACGCGGTGGTCAAGGCCTTCGGCGCCGAAACGCGCGAAGAAGCCAGGCTGGCGCGCGTGATCGCCAAATGGCGCCAGCGCACGCGCCGCACCTGGGTGCGCGGCACCATCAACGGCGGCGTGCAGGGCACCATGCTGGTGGCCATGCAGGCCGCCATCCTCGGCGCCGCATTGTGGCTGTGGGCACGCGGGCAGGCCAGCGTGGGCGACATCACCTTCGCCCTGACCATGTTCTTCATGCTGCAGGGCTACCTGCGCGACGTCGGCATGCATATCCGCAACCTGCAGCGCTCCGTCAACGACATGGAAGAACTGGTCGCGCTGGAAGCGCAGCCGCTCGGCGTGGAAGACCGCCGCGGCGCCGGCCCCATCCGCATCCGCGACGGCGAGATCCGCTTCGAGCAGGTGACCTTCCGCTACGGCGCGCTGGAGAAGCCGCTCTACGCCGGGCTCTCGGTGCGCATCGCCCCGGGTGAACGGATCGGCCTGGTGGGCCACTCCGGCTCGGGCAAGACCACCTTCGTCAAGCTGATCCAGCGGCTCTACGACATCGACGGCGGGCGCATCACCATCGATGGCCAGGACATCGCGCTGGTCGAGCAGGCCTCGCTGCGCGCGCAGATCGCCATCGTGCAGCAGGAGCCGGTGCTGTTCCACCGCACGCTGGCGGAGAACATCGCCTACGCCCGCCCCGGTGCCAGCCGCGCCGAGATCGAGCGCGCGGCGCGCCTGGCCAACGCGCACGAGTTCATCCAGGCCCTGCCCAAGGGGTATGACACACTGGTGGGCGAGCGCGGCGTCAAGCTGTCCGGCGGCGAGCGCCAGCGCGTGGCTCTGGCACGCGCCTTTCTCGCCGACGCGCCCGTGCTGATCCTGGACGAGGCCACTTCCAGCCTGGACAGCGAAAGCGAGGTGCTGATCCAGCAGGCCATGGAACGGCTGATGGTGGGCCGCACCACGCTGGTGGTGGCGCACCGGCTGTCGACGGTGCGCGCGCTGGACCGTCTGCTGGTGATGGACAAGGGCCGCATCGCCGAGGAAGGCAGCCATGACGAGCTGATCCGGCGCGAGCACGGCCTCTATCGGCGCCTGTTCGAGCGCCAGGCGCTGGAGCTGAACGCGGGGCTCGCACAGCCGGCAGCGGTGCCGCTCGGCGCAACGCCTCCCTGGCGCCAGCGCGGCAGCATCGCACAAGCCGAGCCGGCCGTCGGCCTGCCCTGAAGCCGGCCGCCGGACGCGGCACGCCGTCAGCGAATCGACGGCGTGCCGGCGGCCACGACGATCTCGCCGCGCCGCCGCATGCGTTCGCGGCACCACAAGGTCCAGGCGATCAGCCCGCCGTACAGCGCGTAGCCGATCAACGGCGACAGCACCAGGTAGCGTTCGATGGGCCAATGCCAGGCCAGCCAGGCACGCAGCAGGTTCTCGCCGGTCAGGCCGAGGCCCCACACCAGGGTGATCTGTCTCAGGGCCACCCGCAGGCTGGCGCGCTCCTGCCACAGCGATTCGAAACGCACGTGGCCATCCGCGCTTTCGCGCGCGAACGTGGCCCGCGCCAGATAGAAAACCAGCGTACGCCGGCAGCCCAGCGACAGCAGGAAGACGATGCCGACCACGCCCGAGACCAGCGATTCGCGCAGCAGCAGCAGGCGCGGGCTGCCGCCCAGCATCATCGCTGCCAGCGACAGGCCGATGCCGAGCAGTACCACCGCGCTGACGGCATCGACGCGGCGCGTGCGCGCGAACTCCATGGCGCTCCAGGCCACCGGCGGCACGGCCGATGCGTACAGGGCCCCCGCCATGCCCCAATGCGGCAAGGCGAGCCGGTAGGCGAGCCAGGGGAGCAAGAGATTGGCCCCCAGCTCGGCGGCCGGGCCTGCGCGCAGCTTCATCATGGTTCCGGTCGTGGGCGTCACGCGGAGCGGGAGTTGCTAGCAGTATAGGTGGCCGGCAATTGCCGGCCAGCGCACTCGGCGCGCCAGCTCACATCACGCCGGGGCCCGGGCCCGCGTCCGGGCCGCTGTATCCGGGTAGCCGCGATCAGGCCGCGGCGTCGCCGAGCCCGCGCTGGATCACTTCGGTCAGCAGGCCGGTCATCCCTTCGGCATGGTCCGCCGCCAGGGCATTCAGGCGGACCACCAGGTCCTTGTCCAGCTTGCAGGCGAACGGCACCAGGCCCTTGGCCTGGTCCAGCTTACGCTGCTCGCGGCGATCGACCGGGGCGTCCGCGGTCTTGCCGAAGCGGTCGGCCGTCGCCTGCTTCATCTTGTTGGTGAGCTTGAGTGCCTTGTTCTTCTCAAGATCGGTCTTTTTCATTGCCATGCGGACTACCTCTGCGGGAAACGGAAACCCCGCATTGTACGCATCGCGCCGGCGCGTGGCGGGAGCGGCTGTACAGTCAGCGCAGTCAGCCACGGCGAGCAGCCGGCAAATTCGACCGCAAGCGACGGAGTGCGCGCTCGGCGCATGCCCGTCTAGCATGGAAGCCGGAACATCGAACAGGAGACCAGGATGCCTGCCTGGCAGTCCACGCCGGCCACCGCCGTGCCTCAAGCCGCACCCGCCGACACCGCGGCCGCCGCCCTCGCCCGCCTGCAGGCGTTCGACTGGCAACAGGTGGGCGTCGAGCTCGACCTGCACGGCCATGCCGTCCTGCCCGCCGTGCTGGCGCCACCGGCATGCCGCGCCCTGGCCGCGCTGTACGCGCAGGAAGGGCCCTTCCGCAGCCGCGTGGTGATGGCCCGCCACGGCTTCGGACGCGGCGAATACCAGTACTTCGCCTACCCCTTGCCCGCCCCGCTCGCCGCCCTGCGCAGCGCGCTCTACGCCCGGCTGGCGCCGACCGCCAACCGTTGGAACGCGGCCATGGGACTGGCACCGCGCTACCCCGCCGCTCACGCGGAGTTCCTCGCCCGCTGCCATGGCGCGGGCCAGCTGCGGCCGACACCGCTGCTGCTGCGCTATGGCCCCGGCGACTACAATTGCCTGCACCAGGACCTCTATGGCGAGCATGTTTTTCCGCTGCAGGTCGCCATCCTGTTGTCGGCACCTGACACGGACTTCACCGGTGGTGAGTTCGTGCTGACGGAGCAGCGCCCGCGCATGCAGTCGCGTGCCGAGGTGGTGCCGCTCACCCAAGGCGATGCCGTCGTCTTCGCCGTCAGCCAGCGCCCGGTGACAGGCGGCCGCGGCGTCTACCGCGTCAACCTGCGCCACGGCGTGAGCCGGCTGCGCTCAGGCCAGCGCTTTACCCTGGGCATCATCTTCCATGATGCTGAATAGACCGGAATTGGCTGGCCGGTGCGCGAATTCGAGCGCAAGCGCCGGAGTGCGGCATCGCCGCGCGCGCCCTATACAGTCGAACCCGAGACCACTGCTTGCCAAGGATGAAGAGGATGAACGCGATCGTGAGCACAGGCATGAGGACAAAGCAGGCTGCCAAGCGCGCCGCCGGCGTGGCCGGCACCCAGGCCCGCCACAGCGTCGCCGAGGATCCTCGCTGGGCCAAGGTATTGGCGCGCGACCCGGCTGCCGACGGCGAGTTCGTCTATGCGGTGCGCACCACCGGCATCTACTGCCGCCCGAGCAGCCCCTCGCGGCTGCCGCGGCCGGAGAACGTCGAGTTCTTCGCCACGGCCGCCGAGGCCGAGGCGGCCGGCTACCGCGCCAGCAAGCGCGCCGAGGACGATGCCGCCGAAACCGGTGCGCGGCATGCGGCCATCGTCGCCGCCGCCTGCCGCCGCATCGAGGCGGCCGACACGCCGCCAACGCTGGAGACCCTGGCTGCGCAGGCCGGCCTCAGCCTCTATCACTTCCATCGCATCTTCAAGTCGCTCACCGGGCTGACGCCCAAGGCCTTTGCCGACGCGCATCGCGCGCGGCGCCTGCGCCAGCGGCTGGGACAGGCGGCCACGGTCACCGAGGCCATCTACGACGCCGGCTTCCAGTCCAACAGCCGTTTCTATGCGGCCTCGGACGGCATGCTGGGGATGACCGCCAGCCGCTGGCGCGCGGGCGGCGCCGACATGGCGATCCGCTTCGCCATCGGGCAGTGCTCGCTCGGGGCCATCCTGGTGGCGCAGAGCCAGCGCGGCGTCTGCGCCATCCTGCTCGGCGACGACCCGGACGCCCTCGCGCGCGAATTGCAGGACCAGTTCCCCAAGGCCGAGCTGATCGGCGGCGATTCAGGTTTCGAACAATTGGTGGCGCGCGTGGTCGGCTTCATCGAGGCGCCGTCGATCGGCCTGGACCTGCCGCTGGACCTGCGCGGCACCGCCTTCCAGCTGCGTGTGTGGCAGGCGCTGCGCGAGATCCCGCCCGGCACCACGGCCAGCTACGCTGAGATCGCCGCCCGCATCGGCGCGCCCAAGGCGGTGCGGGCGGTGGCCCAGGCCTGCGCCGCCAACCACCTGGCGGTGGCGATCCCCTGCCACCGCGTGGTGCGCAGCGATGGTGCGCTGTCCGGCTACCGCTGGGGCGTGGAGCGCAAACGCGAGCTGATCGGGCGGGAAGCGCTGGCCTGAACCGGTGCCGGCGGCCGCGCTTGCGGGCGGCCACGGCAAGGCGCATGCTGGAAGCCTGTCCGCTTCCGGAGAGCTGCCATGCCTGAACCGCTGACCCGGCTGCTGGCGGCGGTGCTGATCGCCCTGGCCGTGCTGAAGCTGTGCGCGGTCCTGCTGGCGCCGCAGGGATGGCTGCACGCCATGCGCCGGCTCTATGCCCGCCCGGCGCTCCTGGCCGCGCTGGCCTATGTACTCGCGGCGCTGGTGCTGTACGCCCTGCTGGCTTCCGGCCTGTCGATCGTGCAGATCCTGGCGGTCTGCCTGTTCATGGCGCTGCTGACGATGGCGGGCATGGTGCCGCTGGCACCACGCCTGCTCGAGGCCATGGCTGAGCCCGGCGCGCTGCGCAGGATGATGCGCGCGCAATGGCTCTATGTGCTGGTCTGGCTGGCGCTGCTGGCCTGGGGACTGGCCGCCATGCTGGCCTGAGCGCCGCCCGCGTCAGTCCTCGGCGTTGGGCGGCAGCTCGGGGAACAGCACCTCGGTGAAGCCGAAGCGCGTGAAGTCGCGCACCCGCATCGGGTAGAGGATGCCTTGCAGGTGGTCGCATTCGTGCTGCACGACGCGCGCGTGGAAGCCCTCCGCCTCGCGCTCGATGCGGTTGCCCTGCAGATCGTAGCCGCAGTACTTCAGCCGCGTATAGCGCGGCACCACGCCACGCAGGCCCGGCACCGACAGGCAGCCTTCCCAGCCGTCCTCCTGCTCATCGCCGAGCGGCGTCAGCTCGGGATTGATCAGCACCGTCTTGGGTACGGCCGGCGCGCCCGGATAGCGCGGATTGCGCTCGAAGCCGAAGATCACCACCTGCAGCCCGACGCCGATCTGCGGTGCCGCCAGGCCGGCGCCGTTGGCATGGTCCATGGTGTCGAACATATCCTCGACCAGCGTGCGCAGCTCCGGCGTGTTGAAGCGCGCGACCGGGCGCGCCACCTGCAACAGGCGCGGATCGCCCATCTTGAGGATGTCATGGATCATGCCTGTTCTCCGTGGTCGGGCTGCGCGGAAGGCGCGGAATCAGAGGGATCGGAAGGTTCGGAAGCATCGGGGGCGGGCTCGGGATCCGCGCCATGGGCACCGGCCAGCAGCGCCAGCATGCCGTCCTCGTCGAGCACGGCCACACCCAGCGCCTGGGCCTTTTCGAGCTTGCTGCCGGCTTCGGCGCCCGCCACCACGTAGTCCGTCTTCTTCGACACCGAACCGGCCACCTTGGCGCCGGCGGCTTCCAGGCGCTCCTTGGCCTCTTCGCGCGACAGCGTCGGCAGCGTGCCGGTCAGCACGAAGGTCTTGCCAGCCAGCGGCGCGGGTGCGCGCGCCTGCGGTTCGCTCTCGGGCCAATGCACGCCGGCCGCGCGCAGTTGTTCGATCACCTCGACATTGTGCGCCTCGGCGAAAAAGTTGACGATGGACTGCGCCACCACCGGGCCCACGTCATTGACCTCGAGCAGGGCTGTCTCGTCGGCTGCCATCAGCCCGTCGAGCTTGCCGAAGTGGCGCGCCAGGTCCTTGGCGGTCGCTTCGCCGACGTGGCGGATACCCAGCGAGAAGATAAAGCGGTTGAGCGTAGTGGCGCGCGCGCCTTCGATCGCCGCCACCAGGTTGGCGGCCGACTTGTCGGCCATGCGATCGAGCGCGGCCAGCTTGGCCACGCCCAGCTTGAACAGGTCGGCCGGGGTGCGCACGATGCCCTGGTCGACGAGCTGTTCGACCACCTTGTCGCCCAGCCCCTCGATGTCCATGGCGCGCCGCTGCGCAAAGTGCAGCAGGGCCTGCTTGCGCTGGGCGGCGCAGATCAGGCCGCCGGTGCAGCGAGCGATGGCCTCGCCCTCCAGGCGCTCGATATGCGAGCCGCACACCGGGCAGGCGGTCGGCATGACGAAGGCGCGCGCATCGGCGGGCCGGCGCTCCAGCACCACGCCCACCACCTCCGGGATCACGTCGCCGGCGCGACGCACGATCACGGTGTCGCCGACATGGACGTCCTTGCGCCGTACCTCGTCCTCGTTGTGCAGCGTGGCATTGGTCACGGTGACGCCACCGACGAAGACGGGAGCCAGCCGCGCCACCGGCGTGATGGCCCCGGTGCGGCCGACCTGCACCTCGATGTCCTCGACCACGGTGGTCATTTCCTGTGCCGGGAACTTGTGCGCCAGGGCGAAGCGCGGCGCACGCGAGACGAAGCCCAGGCGCTCCTGCTCGGCCAGCGCATTGACCTTGTAGACCACGCCGTCGATGTCGTACGGCAACTGGTCGCGCCGCGCGCCGACGCCGCGGTAGAAGTCCAGCAAGCCCTGCGCGCCCCGCACCACCGCGCGCTCCTGGCACACCGGCAGGCCGAGCGCGGCAAAGCCGTCCAGCATCTGGCTGTGGGTATCCGGGCGCGGCGCGCCCTGCAGCTCGCCGATGCCGTAGGCGAAGAAGGACAGCGGGCGCCGCGCGGTGATGCGCGGATCGAGCTGGCGCAGGCTGCCGGCCGCGGCATTGCGCGGATTGACGAAGGTCTTCTCGCCGGCCTCGGCCTGGCGCGCGTTGAGCCGGTCGAAGTCGGCGCGGAACATCAGCACCTCGCCGCGCACCTCCAGCACCGCCGGTGCCTGGCCGCGCAGGCGCAGCGGGATGCTCTTGATGGTGCGCACATTGGCAGTCACGTCCTCACCGGACTCGCCGTCGCCACGCGTGGCAGCCTGCACCAGTTGCCCGTTCTCGTAGCGCAGCGACATCGCCAGTCCGTCGAACTTGAGCTCGCAGGCGTACTCGACGGCGGCCGCGGCCGAGAACAGGTCGGGCTCGCCGGCGCCCGCCGGCTCGAGCCCGAGGCCCTGGGCGCAGCGCCGGTCGAAGGCGAGCACGTCCTCGTCCTCGAAGCCGTTGTTCAGCGACAGCATGGGGATGGCGTGGCGTACCGTGGCGAACGCCGCCAGCGGTGCGCCGCCGACGCGCTGGGTCGGCGAATCGGGGTGCAGCAGCTCGGGGTGCTCGGTCTCGATCTGCTGCAGCTCGCGGAACAGCGCGTCGTAGTCGGCATCCGGCACGGTGGGCGCATCGAGCACGTAGTACTCGTAGTTATAGCGCTCCAGCGTCTCGCGCAACCAGTCAGCGCGGGCGGCCGGCGATGCGGCGGCGGGCGCGGAGGCCTGGGCCTGCGCGCCGGTTCGGGTTCCGGTCATGGTGTCGCTCCGGACTAGTTGCTGAACAGCCGCAGCGCGACCGGCGAGCCGGCGGGCATGCCGCGCGCCTCGAGCTTGTCGTACAGCACTTCGAGCTGGCCGAAGATGGCGATGAAGGAAGCCTCGCTCAGCGGACGCATATTGTCGTCGACCAGGCGCGCACCCATGCGCTGCGCCAGGCTGTGGCCATATTCGCAGACCGTCTTGAAGGGCTTGCTGGCGCGCGCCACCTGCGGCACGTCGAGCAGCAGCGTGATCTGGCGCCCGGCCTTGACGGTCAGGTCATCGCGCAGGAAGTTGGTATCGCCGAACTGCAGCGTGAAGAGCGCGCGCTGCACGCCGTCCGCACCCGCCAGGTAGCGCGTGAAACGCGTGCCGTCGCGCGACAGCACCAGGCCGTCCTGGGTGGCAACGGTCTGCACGTAGGCGGCCGACCAGGGTGCCCCGTCGGAGATCACATTGACGCCGAGCTGGACGTCGCAGCTCGCGGCAAAGCTGTCGAGCTCGCGTCCGTTGGCCACCGACTCGCTCATGTCGGGCAGGTCGGTCGCGCCATCGAGGGCCTCGGCCAGCCCCTGCACCGCGTTGACGAACTCGGAGAACTCCAGCGCGTTGAGCGGACCGGAGCGGTTGGCCAACTGCACCGCCACCTGCAGGTCCTCGTACTGGTGCCCCGCCGTGACCACTTCCCAGGCGTTGGCCTCGGCATGCAGGCCCTCGATATGAACCTGCTTGGTGCCGGCGCGGCGCAGCCGCCCGGTCAGCGGCAGGATGCGGTCGCCGGAGGCCTTGCGCTCCAGGTGCAGCGGCACGATGCAGTCGACCAGCGGGTCGATGACGGCGGGAAGCGGCTGGCCTTCGAGCGCCTCGGGCGCCGTATCCTGCAGATGCTGCTGCACCGTCGCAGCCGGCTCGGCCTCGTCGCCCCGGTCCGCTGTCGCAGTGGCTTCGGTGCCTTCGCCGTTCGTGGCAGCGACATTGGCCGCCACGGCCACTTCATCGGCCAGCGCCTGGTCGGCGTCGGTCGAGGCAGCGGCGCCGATCGCGGCCGCCGCATCGAGCGGCGAGGCCGACAGCGTCGGCTCGCGGCGCTGCGCCGCCGGCGCAGGTTCGCTTTCCTTGGCGGCGGCGGGCGCGGGCCGGTCCGGCATGGACGGCGCCTTGGCGGATGCGGCGGGATAGTCGGCGCCGGGCGGCAGGTCGAAGGTGGGCTCGCGCATCGGCGCCACATCGTCATCCGGCTGCAGCGCGCGAGGGCGGCGGGCCTTGCGGATCTGCCACTGGTTGTAGACGACGACCAGCAGCAGCAGGACGAGACCGGCGACGATCAGGGCGGTTTGCAGGTCCATTTATGCTGCGGCTCCCTTGAGGATGTTGTTGTGCATCGAGATTGCGAGAATTCTGGTCCCCGCCGGGCGCGCCGCGCCACGGCGGGTGGGATCAGGCGGCTTCTTCCACCATCGACATCGCGGCGTCCATGTCCACCGCGACGATACGCGACACGCCCTGCTCCTGCATCGTCACGCCGATCAGTTGCTGGGCGATTTCCATCGCGATCTTGTTGTGGGAGATGAAGACGAACTGCGTCTTGTTCGACATGCGTGCCACCATCTTCGCATAGCGATCCGTGTTGGCATCGTCCAGTGGTGCGTCCACCTCGTCGAGCAGGCAGAACGGCGCGGGATTCAGCTGGAACATGGCGAACACCAGCGCGATCGCGGTCAGGGCCTTCTCACCGCCCGACAGCAGGTGGATGGTGGAGTTCTTCTTGCCGGGCGGCTGCGCCATCACCTGCACGCCGGCATCGAGAATCTCTTCGCCTGTCATGATCAGGCGGGCCTGTCCGCCACCGAACAACTGCGGGAACAGTTCACCGAAGTGCATATTGACCTGGTCGAAGGTGCCCTGCAGCAGCGAACGGGTTTCCTGGTCGATCTTGTTGATGGCGTCTTCCAGGGTGTTGATGGCGTCGTTCAGGTCCGCTGACTGCGCGTCCAGGAAGGTCTTGCGCTCGCGCGCCGTGGCCAGTTCGTCGAGCGCAGCCATGTTGACCGGGCCCAGCGCATTGATGGCGTTGTTGATGCGGGTGACCTCGCCCTGCAGCCAGGCCGGCTTCAGGTCGGCGTTCAGCTTGCCGGCCAGCGCCGCCTCGTCGACCCCGGCCTCGGTGAGCTGCTCGGCAAACTGCTCCTGGTTCAGGCGCGCGGCCTGCTCCTTCAGCTGGAATTCGGTGATGCGGTCGCGCAAGGGTTGCAGGCTGCGCTCGGCGGCCAGGCGCTGCTCGTCGAACTGGCGCAGCTGCGCCGACAGCGAGTCGAGCTCGACGCGCGCCGTGTTCAGCCTGGCTTCCTTCTCAGCACGCACTTCCAGCGCTTCCTGCAGCCCGGTATGCGCGGTCTGCTCGTTGATGGTCTCCAGCTCGGCGCGCGCGTTCTCGAGCGACTCGGCGATACGTTCGCTCTGGTCGGATGCCACCTGGATATTGCGGCGCAGCTCTTCGATGCGGCTGCCCAGGTTGCGCTCGGAAAAGACCGCCTCCTGCGCCGCGCGCTCCAGCTCGCGCAGTTGCTGGCGTGCCGCCGCGAGGCGCCCGTCCAGCGCTTCGAAGGCGCCCTGGTGCGCTTCGTGGGCGGCCTGCTGGTCGGCTAGCGCGGCATCGTGCTGCTCGAAACTCGCCTCCGACTCGGCGCGGATGGCGCGCTGCTCCTCGACCTGGGCGGCGATCTCCTCCAGATCCGCGCGGATCTGGCTGCTGCGCGCAGCATAGCGCTCCATCGCCTGGGACAGCTTGAGCACGTCCATCTGCAGCGCATGCACGCGCCGCGTGGCCTGCTCGCTGGCGGTGCGCGCCTCGACCAGCACGCGGCTGGCGTGCGTGTGCGCGGTCTCCGCGCGTACCGACTGCGTCTTGGCCTCTTCGGCCAGCAGCGCCTGTGCGCGCACCTGCTTCTCCAGGTTCTCGATCTCCTGGGCACGCGCCAGCATGCCGGCCTGCTCGGAATCGGCCGCATAGAGCTGCACGCCGCTGCGGCCGACCAGGTGGCCTTCGGCCACCACGAAGGTGGCGCCCTCGGGCAGCGTGGCGCGCGCCGCCAGCGCCGCGTCGACGTCAGCGGCGGTATAGACGTTGGCGAGCCAGTCCTGCATCACCGCGCGGATGCCCGGCTCGGCGATCTGCAGCAGGGCCATCAGCGGGCGCAGGCCCGGCGTTGCTTCCTGGGGCCGTGCCGCGGCGGGTGGCGCATAGAAGGCCAGCTTGGCGGGCGGCGCGTCGGACAGGAAGGCCTTGACCGCGTCCAGGCCGGAAACCTCGAGCGCCGCCAGCTTCTCGCGCAGCACCGACTCCAGTGCATTCTCCCAGCCGGGCTCGATATGGATCTTCTTCCACAGCCGCGGCAATTCGGCCAGCCCGTGGCGGGCCAGCCACGGCTGCACCTTGCCCTCGGTCTGCACGCTCTCCTGCAGTTGCCGCAGCGCGGCCAGGCGCGCCTCCAGCGCGGCGATGGCCGCGGCCTCGCCCTGCACACGCTCCTGCGCGGCACGGCGCTCGGCGTCGAGGCGCGGCAGGCTTTCCTCCGCTTCGGCCAGCGCGGCCTGCGCTTCCTCCAGCACGGCTTCCTGCTCAGCCAGGTCCGCGCGCAACTCTTCCAGGCGCACGTCGTCGGGGCGGTCGAGCCCCTTCTCTTCGCCGGACAGGCGCTCGCGGCGCTGCTCGAGCTGCTGCAGCATCTGGTCGGCGCTGCGCTGCTGCGCAGCCTCCAGCTTCAGCGCCTGCTCGGCCTGGATGATGCCGGCGCGCTGCTCGTTGAGCAGTCGCTGCGCCTCGCGCCACTGGGCCTCGAGCGCCGGCAGTTCGTCACTGCGCTGGGCCAGGGTGTCCTGCGCCTCGATCGTGCGTCCCTCGGACAGCGCCAGCTCTTCCTCGGCCTGCGCCAGGTCCTCCGAGGCCTGCTCGGCCTTGTCGCGCCACTGCTCGCCCTGCGCCGACAGCGCCGCGATCTGGGCCTGCACGCGGTTGCGCGATTCCACCACGTAGCGGATCTCGGCCTCCAGCTTGCTGACCTCGGCATTGGCCTCGTACAGCGCGCCCTGGGCGGCATGCATATTGTCGGAGGCCGCATAGTGCGCGGCGCGCATGGTCTCCAGTTCAGCCTCGACATGGCGCAGCTGGGCGGTCTGGGCCTCCAGGTCGACCTGGGCCTGCCCGACGGCGCGTTGGTGGCGTTCCTGCTCGCCCAGCGCCTCGCGCTTGCGCAGCATCCACAGCAGGTGCTGCTTCTCCTCGCCGTCGGCCTGCAGCGCCTTGAAGCGCTGCGCCACCTCGGCCTGGCCTTCGAGCTTCTCCAGGTTGTTGCCCAGCTCGCGCAGGATGTCCTCGACACGCGTCAGGTTCTCGCGCGTGTCGGACAGCCGGTTCTCGGTCTCGCGCCGGCGTTCCTTGTACTTGGAAACGCCCGCGGCCTCTTCAAGGAAGATGCGCAGGTCCTCGGGCTTGGCCTCGATGATGCGCGAGATCATGCCCTGTCCGATGATGGCGTAGGCGCGCGGGCCCAGGCCCGTGCCCAGGAAGATGTCCTGGATGTCGCGCCGGCGCACCGGCTGGTTGTTGATGTAGTAGGACGAGGTGCCGTCGCGCGTCAGCACGCGCTTGACCGCCACCTCGGCGTATTGGCTCCACTGGCCGTTGGCGCGGCCTTCGCTGTTATCGAAGACCAGTTCGACGCTGGCCCGGCCGGCTTGCTTGCGCGCGGTCGAGCCATTGAAGATGACGTCCTGCATGGACTCGCCACGCAGTTCCGAGGCACGCGACTCGCCCAGCACCCAGCGCACCGCGTCGATGATGTTCGATTTGCCGCAGCCGTTGGGTCCGACGATGCCGACCAGTTGGCCCGGCACTTGAAAATTGGTGGGATCGACGAAGGACTTGAAGCCCGCCAGTTTGATCGAGGACAGTCGCACGGTTGGTCGTGTGGATTCGGCGTAGGAAAGCGTTCGAGGAAACGGGCTGCCGCCGGGCGCCCGGCAACTCGTGCGACATCGCGAAAAAGTGAATTTCGGATCGCATTCAGCCCTGGCGTGCCCGTTGGCTGGCGCTAATCATACCATCGCCCATCCCGCATCCGGCCGGCTTTTCACGGCTTCCCGGCATCACTTTCCCTGCTGGATCGGCCATTTACGGGCGTTCCTGCGAGCACTTTCTCACCTGCCCGCCACCCCGCGCCGCGCCATGACCGCCGGCTGTCATGGCCGGCAGGCAGGAGGACAAGAAACTTATCAGGGTTGATGCTAGTCTCTGAATTGACAGCGTGACCCCGGATGCCCACCCCGAGCCGGAACCCTTGCGACGCGCCCGCGCGTCCTTTCCTGGGAGGACCAAGCATGACCGCATCTTCACCGACCCGCCTGCCGTGGTCAGTCGGAGAGATCGACTACGAAGCCATCGACACGGCGCGAATACGTCCCGACCGGCTCCTGTTCTATCTGCTGACCGCCTCCTCCTTCATCGAGAGCGGCTCCGACACCTACGCCGGCAATCTCGCCTCCTACTACGCCGACGTGCCGCAGGCCGCCTCATGGCTCGAGCGGCACTGGGAAGCCGAGGAACTGCAGCACGGACTGGCGCTGCGCCGCTACGTGGAGCACGTCTGGCCGGAGTTCGACTGGGAGCGTGGCTACGCACGCTTCTTCGAGGAATACCGCGTGACCTGCTCGATCGACAATTTCGAGCCCACCCATGCCCTGGAGATGGTGGCACGCTGCGTGGTGGAGACCGGCACCGCCACGCTCTACCGCGCCATCGAGCAAGCCACCGACGAGCCCGTGCTGCGCGACCTGAGCCGGCGCATCGCCAATGACGAAGTCCGCCACTACAAGCATTTCTTCCGCTATTTCAACGACTTCCGCCTCCAGGAGCAGGTCGGGCGCGGGCGCGTGCTGGGAGCGCTGGCGCGCCGCCTGCTGGAGATCAAGAACGAGGATGCCGAGATCGCACTGCGCAACGTGCTGCGCATCGAACGCGGCACCGAGGCGGTGTCCGACCGCGAAGTGCGCCAGTTGAATTCACAGGTCAGCGCCATCGTGCGGCGCCACCTGCCGGTCGATATGGCGGTCAAGATGCTGCTGCGCCCGCTGCACCTGCACAGTGGCGTGGAACGGGCCATCCGCCGCCCGCTGATCGCCCTGGTTTCCCGCGCGATGCTTCACTGAGCGGGGCCGCGTGCCGCGCGCGGCCGGTGCACCAGCCCGGACAGCGCCCCCGCCGCGACGATGCACAGGCCTCCCGCCCCCTCCTTCCAGCTCAGGGTTTCCGCGGCCAGCCACCACGAGGACAGGGCCGCCACCACGATCTCGAACAGCATCAGCAGCGACACCCGGTTGGCCGGCAGCCGCTGCAACCCGTACTGCACGATGGCGTTGCCAAGCACCAGGGTGCCCGCCAGCGCCACCGCCAGCAGCAGCACCGCGCCTTCGCGCCCGGCCGCCGGCCCCGCCAGTGCCGGCTCCAGCCACAGCGCGCAAGGTGCGCTGACCGCCACACTACCCAGGAACACCGCCACGGTACGCACGCGCCCATCGACCTGGGGCAGGCGCTGCCCGGCGTGACGCGACAGCACATTGTTGACGGCAAAGCCCATGCCCGCCACCAGCCCGGCCCATTCCGCCAGGTTGGCGGGCAAGGGCACGCCGGCCTGCGGCGACCACAGCATCAGGCCGGCGCCGCCCAGCGCCAGCGCCACAAGGCCGAAGCCGGTGGCCGACAGGCGCTCGCCGAGCCACAGGCGCGCGAACAACGCGGTCCAGACCGGGGTCAGGTAGAACAGCAGCAGCACGCGCATGACGTGGCCGTTGACGCTGCCCCAGACGAAGCCGGCGTTGGTGATGCCGGCGGCCGCGCCGATCGCCAAGAACAACCAGGACTGGCGCAGCCCGCCCAGGTGGCGGCGGAAGGCCAGCATGGCGATGGCGGCCGCGATCAGGCTGACCAGCGCCGCCGCGCGCAGGCCGCCCAGGCCCCAGCCGGCCAGCACGCGATAGGGAAACCAGGCGATGCCCCATACCGAAGCGCCCAGCAGGATGGACAGCGAGGACTTGACGGGATCGTGGTCGGCAGCGCCGGGCTGCAAGGCAAGGGACGAAGGGCTCATCGGACCCGGGAATGACGGATGGAATTGGAAAACGGCAACGGAAAACGGGGATCCGGCAGCACGCAGCGGACATCACGGTACCGTGATGCGCGCCATCCTGGCGGGCGCCGCCCCCGCGCGGGAGCGGCGCGCCCGGCGATGGGCCCTGTTCCTCTATAATGTCCGGTTTCAACCGGCCCACCACCACAGAACGTGAATCCGCGCCTCGACCTGCTCCAGCCCTACCCGTTCGAGAAACTGCGTGCGCTGTTCGCGGACGTGAAGCCCGATGCCGCCAGGACGGCGATCAGCTTCGGCATCGGCGAACCCAAGCATCCCACGCCCGAGTTCATCAAGACGGCGCTGGCCGAGTCGCTGGCGGGGCTGGCGAATTATCCCACAACGGCAGGCTCCGACGCGCTGCGCCAGGCCATCGCCGCCTGGCTCGAGCGCCGCTACGGCCTGCCCGCGGTGAACCCGGCCAGCGAAGTGCTGCCGGTGACCGGCTCGCGCGAAGCGCTGTTCGCCTTTGCCCAGACCGTGGTGGACGGCAGCAAGCCCGGCGCGCTGGTGTTGTGCCCGAATCCCTTCTACCAGATCTACGAAGGCGCAGCCCTGCTGGCCGGCGCCACCCCGGTGTTCGCCAACAGCGATCCGGCGCGCAACTTCGCGCCCGCCTTCGACCGCATCGACGACGCCACCTGGTCGCGCGTGCAGCTGGCCTACGTCTGCTCGCCGGGCAACCCCACCGGCGCGGTGCTGTCGCTGGAAGACTGGCAGCAGCTGTTCGCCCTGTCGGACCGCCACGGCTTCGTGATCGCCTCGGACGAGTGCTACTCGGAGATCTACTTCGACGAGGGCCGCGCCCCGCTGGGCGCGCTGGAAGCCGCCCGCAAGCTGGGCCGCGGCTTCGAGCGGCTGGTGATGTTCTCCAGCCTGTCCAAGCGCTCGAACGTGCCCGGCCTGCGCTCGGGTTTCGTCGCCGGCGACGCCGCGCTGCTGAAGAAATTCCTGCTGTACCGCACCTACCATGGCGGCGCCATGAACCCCGCGGTGCAGGCGGCCAGCGTGGCGGCCTGGAACGACGAGGCCCATGTGCGCGACAACCGCGCCGCCTACGGGCGCAAGTTCAGCGAGGTGACGCCGCTGCTGGCCGAAGTGCTGGACGTGGCGCTGCCCGACGCCGGCTTCTACCTGTGGGCCGACGTCTCCCGCACCGGCCTGAGCGACACCGAGTTCGCCACGCGCCTGCTGGCTGCGCAGAACGTCACCGTGCTGCCGGGCAGCTACCTGGCGCGCGAGGCCGGCGGCATCAATCCGGGTGCCAACCGGGTGCGCATGGCGCTGGTCGCCACCCCCGAGGAATGCCTGGAGGGCGCACGCCGCATCGTGGAATTCTGCAAGGCACCGGGCTGAGCGCCGGCCCCCGCACCGGAAGCCCAGCAACCGGACCCGAGACTGTTGTAGACAACGCTTAACCATCAAGAAACGCATATGACGCAAGCACTGCAAGCCCTGATCGACCAGGCCTGGGAAGACCGCGCCAGCCTGTCGCCGAAGTCCGCCCCCAACGATATCCGCGAAGCGGTGGCCAGCGTCATCGGCCAGCTCGATGCCGGCACGCTGCGCGTGGCCGAGAAGCAGGGCAAGGACTGGATCGTCAACCAGTGGATCAAGAAGGCCGTGCTGCTGTCCTTCCGCCTGGAAGACAACGCACCGATGGGCGCCGGCGGCTTCACCCAGTTCTACGACAAGGTGCCGAGCAAGTTCGCCGACTGGAGCGCCGACGACTTCGCCAAGGGCGGCTTCCGCGTGGTGCCGCCGGCCGTGGCCCGCCGCGGCTCCTTCATCGCCCGCAATGCGGTGCTGATGCCCTCCTACGTCAACATCGGCGCCTACGTCGACGAAGGCACCATGGTCGACACCTGGGCCACCGTCGGTTCCTGCGCACAGATCGGCAAGAACGTGCACCTGTCCGGCGGCGTCGGCATCGGCGGCGTGCTGGAGCCGCTGCAGGCCAACCCGGTCATCATCGAGGACAACTGCTTCATCGGCGCGCGCTCGGAGGTTGTCGAAGGCGTGATCGTCGAGGAGAACTCGGTCATCTCGATGGGCGTGTACCTGGGCCAGTCGACCAAGATCTACGACCGCGAGACCGGCGAGATCCACTATGGCCGCGTGCCCGCCGGCTCGGTGGTGGTGGCGGGCAACCTGCCGTCGAAGGACGGCAAGTACAGCCTGTACTGCGCGGTGATCGTCAAGAAGGTGGACGCGCAGACGCGCGCCAAGACCAGCCTGAACGACCTGCTGCGCGGCGACTGAACGTCGGCGCGCGATGCGCCGGCCCCCGCGCGGCCGCCCCGGCGGACGCAGCGTGGCGGCAGGCGCCGCGCGAGATGATCGTGCCCTCCCTGCGCAAGCGCATCATGGCCCTGGATCCCGCCACCGTCAGCACCGTCCTGTCGCTGCTGCCGACCATTCTCGAGCAGGCCAACAAGACCATCGAGAAGATCAAGAAGGGGCGCCGCCGCGAAGACGGGGCGCCAGGCGCGGCGGAGCCGCGCGACCCGGCCGCGCGCCTCGCCGAGCTCGAGTCGGCCGCCATGCAGCAGGCCGAGGCGGTCAAGCTGCTGGCCGAGCAGCATGCCATCACCATCGACGCGCTGCGCAAGGAGGCTGCGCGGCTCGACCGCCGGCTGCGCCTGATGACGGCGGTGGCGATGGCCGGCGTGGCGCTCGGCATCGGCGCGCTGGTGGTCTCGCTGAACCTGCTGCTGCGCTGAAGGTGGCGCCAGCCATCCCGCACGACCGGAGCCGGGCCACCCGCCCGGCTCCTTCCCCGCAATATCCGCTGAGGCAAGCTCCATGACCGTCCAGCTCTACGGCATCCCCAACTGCGACACCGTCAAGAAGGCCCGCACCTGGCTCGACGGCAACAGCGTCGCCTATTCCTTCCACGACTTCAAGAAGCAAGGGGTCAGCGAAGCCTTGCTGCGCGGCTGGCTCGCACAGGTTCCGCTCAGCACCCTGCTCAACCGCAAGGGCACCACCTGGCGTGCGCTGTCGGACGCCGACAAGGCGCGCGCCGAGGACGAGGCCGGCGCCATCGCGCTGATGCAGCAGAGCCCCTCGCTGATCAAGCGCCCCGTGCTGGAACACGGCGGCAAGGTTGCCGTGGGCTTCAGCGCCGACCAGTACGCCACCCTGTTCTGAAACCGGCCGGGCCGGCGGCCTTGCCCTGCCGCCGGCCCGGACAGCGTCCGCCCGGCTGGGCGGCGCACAGGCGTAAACTAGTGCCCCGACCTGCCGCGCCGTGCGCGGCCCGTCGGGCGCCTCTGCCTCTAGCAAACGATTCACTCCATGACCACCACCCTCGCCCTCACCGAAGACCTGATCCGCCGCCGCTCCGTCACGCCGGCCGACGAAGGCTGCCAGGCCGTGCTGGAAAGCCGCCTGAAGGCGCTCGGCTTCCACTGCGAATCCATCGTCAGCGGCCCGGACGACTTCCGCGTCACCAACCTGTGGGCGGTGCGGCGTGGCAGCGCAGGCAAGGACGGCAAACTGCTGGTGTTCGCCGGCCACACCGACGTGGTGCCGACCGGCCCGCTGGAGCAGTGGCATTCCGACCCCTTCGCGCCGACCCATCGCGACGGCAAGCTCTACGGCCGCGGCGCCGCCGACATGAAGACCTCGATCGCGGGCTTCGTCGTCGCCGCCGAGGAGTTCATCCAGGCCCATCCCGCGCACACCGGCTCGATCGGCTTCCTGATCACCAGCGACGAGGAAGGCCCGGCTCACGATGGCACCGTCAAGGTGGTGGAGGCGCTGGCTGCGCGCGGCGAGCGCCTCGACTACTGCGTGGTCGGCGAGCCGACCTCGGTCGACGTGCTCGGCGACATGGTCAAGAACGGCCGCCGCGGCTCGCTCTCCGGCAAGCTGGTGGTCAAGGGCGTGCAAGGCCATATCGCCTATCCGCACCTGGCCCGCAACCCCATCCACCTGGCCGCGCCGGCATTGGCCGAACTGGTGGCCGAACGCTGGGACGAAGGCAACGAGTACTTCCCGCCCACCACCTGGCAGATGTCGAACATCCACGGCGGCACCGGCGCCACCAACGTGATCCCGGGCCAGGTGACCATCGACTTCAATTTCCGCTTCTCGACGGCGAGCACGCCCGACGGACTGAAGGCGCGCGTGCACGCCATCCTCGACCGCCACGGCCTGGACTATGAACTGGCCTGGACCCTCGGCGGCGAGCCCTTCCTGACGCCGCGCGGCGAGCTTTCCGAAGCGATGGCCGCGGCCATCGCCGCGGAAACGGGTGTCACCACCGAACTGTCGACCACCGGCGGCACCTCGGACGGCCGCTTCATCGCCAGGATCTGCCCGCAGGTGGTGGAATTCGGCCCGCCCAACGCCAGCATCCACAAGATCGACGAGCACGTGGAAGTCCGCTTCATCGAGCCGCTGAAGAATATCTACCGCGGTGTGCTGGAACGCCTGGTGGCCTGAGCCCCGGCAGCCCGCACCGCCTCCCCGCCCCTGACCGAGAACAAACCCATGGCAACTCCCTCCCCGCTGCGCACCGTACGCGACCTGCTGCGCCTGGCGGTCTCCCGCTTCAGCGCGGCCCAGCTGTCGTTCGGCCATGGCAGCGCCAATGCCTACGACGAAGCCGCCTACCTGGTCCTGCACACCCTGCACCTGCCGCTCGACACGCTCGACCCTTTCCTGGACGCGCGCCTGCTGCCAGAAGAGATCGACGCCGTGCTGGCGGTGATCGAGCGTCGCGTCACGGAGCGCGTGCCGGCCGCCTACATCACGCACGAGGCCTATATGCACGGCCTGCGCTTCTACGTCGACTCGCGCGTGATCGTGCCGCGCAGCTTCATCGGCGAACTGCTGCAGGACGGGCTGGAACCGTGGCTGGGCGAAGCCGATGACGTCGGCCCGGTGCTGGAGCTGTGCACCGGCTCGGGCTGCCTGCCGATCCTGGCGGCCCACGCCTGGCCGAACGCCCGCATCGACGCGGTCGACATCTCGCCGGACGCGCTGGCGGTGGCCCGCCGCAACGTGGCCGACTACAAGATGGCGGAGCGCATCCACCTGCATGAGGGCGATCTCTACGCCCCGCTGCCGCATGGCGCCACCTATGACGTCATCCTGAGCAATCCGCCCTACGTCAACGAGGCCTCGATGCAGGCACTGCCGGCCGAGTACCTGGCCGAGCCGCGCATCGCGCTGGCCGGTGGCGACGATGGCATGGACGTAGTGCGCCGCATCATCGCGGGTGCCAAGGCGCACCTCAACCCGGGCGGCGTGCTGGTGGTCGAGATCGGCAACGAGCGCGCCAACGTGGAAGCCGCCTTCCCCGACCTCGAAATCATCTGGCTGCCGGTCAGCGCCGGGGACGACCAGGTCTTCCTGCTGACCTACGACACGCTGCCGGGCTGAGCGGCCGTATCACGCGGATCCTCCGCCCCGCGCAGGGACCCGCCGCGCTCCGGCGCCCGGCTCACCATCCGGCCAGCGCCCGCAGCGCCGCCTCGCGCACCTGCTCGAGCACGCCCGCGCGCCAGTCGTCGCTATCGCCGTAGAAGGCGCGCCACATGCTCTGCTGGATCAGCGTGCGCTGGCCCTGGTCGGCGTCCGGATGCAGGTGCAGCCAATGGTCGCCGCGCAGGGCCTCCAGCACCTCGCCGACCGGCAGCGTGCCGAACTCGAGCGCGATGCCGGCATAGTCGAGCGCGGGCAGCGTCTCGGGGATGGCCCGCCAGGCCATCCCCGTCAGGCTGGCCGAGGTGGACGAACCGTCGTGGATGGAGGTCACTTCCCTGCCCCAGATGGCACGCGCATTCGCCAGCTGGCGCGCGTCGTCCGGCCCCATGTAGATGGGCTCGCCATAACCCCACGGACCGAGCCCGGTGTGGATGTCCAGCCAGCGCAGGCTCGCGCGGCCGGCACCGAAGCGCGCCAGCAGCCGACGCAGCGTGTAGTTGCTCCAGGCCGGCTTGTGCCCGCCGAAGAACAGCCCGTCCGGAAACGCATACTGGCCCGCGCTGACCGCGGCCTGGAACCACGACAATCCCTTCTCCGCCACCATCCTGTGCAGGCTGGCTTCGTCTTCCTGCGATGCCGGCCAGTGCTCGGGCAAGAGCAGCGGCGCCAGCTCGGCGTAAGCGGCGTTCTCCGGCAGCGGCCGGCTGAAGTCGAGGAAGTTGCGGTTCAGGTCGACATTGTCCTCGTTGACCCGCCGCAGATGGGAAAAGCCGTAGGGATTGAGCGCGTGCACCAGCAGCAGCGCCGCATCCGCCGCGCGCGCGGCGGCGCACAAGCCGGCATCGCGCAGCAGCGTGACCTGCGCTCCCGCACCGCAGAAGCCCTCCACCCCGTGCATGCCCGAGCTGATCATCAGGCAGTGCCGGGCGGACGCCTCGCCGACCCAGGCCACGTCGATGGCCAGGGCCTCGCCGCGGGCACCGCGCTGCGTCGGGTGCGGGAACTCGGTCAGCGCCGCGCCCGCGTCGCGCGCGGCATCGAGGAATTTCTGTCTGGCTTCGGCATAGCTGCGGGAGAAGGCGGACATGGCGTCGACGGCGAGTGGCGGCTGGCTCTTCATTAGACGCCAAATCCCGGCGCGCTGCCACCCGCCGGCCACCCGCCGGCCACCCGCCGGCCACCCATCGGCCGCGGCTAGAAGCCGGGCAGCTCAGTCTGGCCGCGGGCCGGCTCCGGCGGCAGGAAGGCCGCCGGATGCAAGGCCAGTCCGGCGCTTTCGATCTGCGCCGGGGTCAGCATCAGGTGGCGTGCCAGCCAGTCCTCCAGCCCGCGCAGGAAGCGCTGCTCGGAGAGGCTGCGCGATTGCGCCATGCGCCAGCACAGCTTGGTATGCGCGGTGTAGACGTCGAGCAGGTTGGTGGTCTTCAGCTTGTACGGCGTGGCCGGGCCGCGCTCGATGGCAAGGATGCGCCGCGCCTGGGCCAGCTCCAGCCCGCCCTGGCGCAGATAGCGCTCATGCAGCTCCTCGAGCGCCGCATAGCGCACCGATGGCTGGATGCGCGGCACCGCCGCCACCTTGTCGATGCGCAGCACCAGATAGCGCTCCGCCTCGGCGCGCAGCAACGCTTCCTGCCGGTACCTTGTCTTGGCGCGCTGCACGGCCGACACGCGGCCGGCCACGGCCGGCGCCTGGCCCGGCGTGGGCTGGACGCCGGCGCGCGGCGTCGCCAGACCCGCATCGCGCGCCGTGTAGTCGGGCAGGCAGGCCAACGCATCCGCGTCCGCCACCACGGCCTGGGCGCAGTCCGGCGCGAACGGGTACTCCAGCCCCTGTGCATCGCGCATCACGATGGCGCGCCCGCCGGGCACGCCATGCGGGCGCCCGTCGCTGCCGGCGATGCCGGCATGGTCGGCCACGCCGGCCAGGGCGTGGCTGCAGCGGACCTCCGCCTCGACGAAATCCTTGCGCACGGGCGTCCAGCCCCTCTCCTTGCTGTGCATTGCCTGCTTGTCCTGCCGTCCTGCTGTGATGAAGGGCCGGGTTTCCCGCCCGGCCGAAGGCCGTATTGTCCCGCATCGGCATGCCGCGCGGAATCCCTCTGCCCGCTCGCGGCGCTGCACGGCAAGCGCCTGACGCTACAATGTCGGGTTGTTCGCCGGGGCGCCCGCCCCTCCCGAAGTCTTTCTCCGTCCCCCTCGTGATCCGAATCGACCAGCTTGTCCTCCAGCGCGGCACCAAGGTGCTGTTCGACCACAGCAGCGTGACCCTCAACCCCGGCGAGCGCGTCGGCCTGGTGGGCGCCAACGGCAGCGGCAAGTCCACGCTGTTCGCGCTGCTGCGCGGCGAACTCCATGCCGACGGCGGCGACGTGGCGATCCCGCCCACCTGGCGCATCGCGCACGTGGCACAGGAAACGCCGGCGGTCTCGCGCAGTGCGCTGGACTACACCATCGACGGCGATACCCGCCTGCGCGACATCGAAGCGCAGATCGCGGCCGCCCAGGCCAGCGGTGATGGCAGCGCCGAAGCCGAGGGACATGCCGCCTATGCCGACGCCGACGGCTATACCGCCGCGGCGCGCGCCGAGACGCTGCTGCTGGGCCTGGGCTTCACGCTGGACCAGGTGGCGCAGCCGGTGGCGGACTTCTCCGGCGGCTGGCGCATGCGCCTGAACCTGGCGCAGGCGCTGATGTGCCCGTCCGACCTGCTGCTGCTCGACGAACCGACCAACCACCTGGACCTCGACGCCATCGTCTGGCTGGAAGACTGGCTCGCGCGCTATCCCGGCACGCTGGTCATGATCTCGCACGACCGCGAGTTCCTCGACGCCATCTGCACGGTCACCGTGCACATCGAGAACCAGCAGCTCAAGCGCTACGGCGGCAACTACACCTTCTTCGAGACGCAGCGCCTGCAGCAGATGGCGCAGCAGCAGGCCGCCTACGCACGCCAGCAGAAGCAGATCGCCCACCTCGAATCCTTCATCACCCGCTTCAAGGCCAAGGCCACCAAGGCACGCCAGGCGCAGAGCCGGGTCAAGGCGCTGGAGAAGATGGAGCGGCTCGCGCCGGTGCACGCGGCGGCGGGCTTTTCCTTCGAGTTCCGCGAGCCGGATGCCGCCCCCAACCCGATGATGCAGCTCGACGCGGTGGACTGCGGCTACCCGCCCGCAGACGGCGCCGAAGCGGCCAAGGTGATCCTGCGCGGGCTGACCTTGTCGATCCAGGGCGGCCAGCGCATCGGCCTGCTCGGCGCCAACGGCCAGGGCAAGTCGACGCTGGTGAAGACGCTGGCCGGCACCCAGGATGCGCTGGCCGGCACGCTGCGGCTCGGCAAGGGCCTGCAGATCGGCTATTTCGCCCAGCACCAGCTCGAGACCCTGCGCGACCATGACTCGCCGCTGCAGCACCTGGCGCGCCTGGCGCCCGACACGCGCGAGCAGGAGCTGCGCGACTTCCTCGGCAGCTTCAATTTCCGCGGCGACATGGCCACCGCGCCGATCGCGCCCTTCTCCGGCGGCGAAAAGGCACGCCTGGCGTTGTCGCTGATCGTCTGGCAGAAGCCCAACCTGCTGCTGCTCGACGAGCCGACCAACCACCTGGACCTCGACACCCGCGAGGCGCTGACCATGGCGCTGGCCCAGTTCGAGGGCACCCTGATCGTGGTCTCGCACGACCGCCACCTGCTGCGCGCCACCACCGACCAGTTCATGCTGGTGGCCGAAGGCCGGCTCACGCCCTTCGACGGCGACCTCGACGACTATCGCGACTGGCTGCTGCAGCAGGCCGCCGCCAAGCGCAACGCCGCACTGCCCGAGCGCGCGGTGGCCGCAGGCGAGGCGGCGCCGGCGGCGCTCAACCGCAAGGACCAGCGCCGCGCCGAAGCGGACGAGCGCCAGCGCCTGGCGCAGCTGCGCAAGCCGCTGACCAAGGAACTGGAGAAGGTGGAGAAGCGCATGGCCGAACTGCAGCAGGCCAAGGCGGAGATCGACGGCTTCCTGGCCGACGAGAACAGCTACGCGGAAGCGAACAAGGCCAAGCTGATGGCGATGCTCAAGCGCCAGGGCGAAGTCGAGGGCGAACTCGGCACGCTGGAAGAACGCTGGCTGGAACTGCAGGAGCAGATCGAGCAGATCACCTGAGTCCCGCCTGCCGCGCGGGAAGCGGACGCCCGCGCCGGAGCGCTTCCGGCACGGGCGTCCGGGACGGGAGCCGCGCGGAACTCAGCGGTAGTTCTTCTCGCGCCGGATCAGCCCGACCGCCAGCGTCAGGGTCAGGATCGCCAGCCAGATCAGCGACCATGCCGGGATCGACAGGCCGAAGATCGGCGGCAGCGGCGCGGTGCACAGGCCGTCCGAGAAGAACACCTGCGGCAACAGCTTGGCGGTGGGCAGCGCATTGACCCAGTTCTCCAGCGGATCGATACCGCACGAAGCCTTCGGATTCAGCAGCAGCGACACGTGGTAGCCAGCCACCGCGATGCCGGCCACGCCGGACAGCATGCCCAGCCCCTGCCACAGCGAGCGCGTGTTCTGCGCGACCGCTGCCAGCAGCGAGAAGCAGCCGATGGCGACAAAGGCGAAACGCTGCATCACGCACAGCGGACAAGGCTGGTAGCCCTCCACGTGCTGCAGGTAGAGCGCGTAGCCGACCAGTCCGAAGGAGATCACGGCGATCAGCAGGAAATAGGCGCGAGAATTGGCTTGCATGGAAGAAATAGAGGGGTCTGACAAAGCACGGAGCCGAGCCTGGCGCGGCAAGCGGATCACGCGCGCGTGAGGCGCATTATTACCGATTTTCGCGATACGGCGCGGCCGCGGGCGCGGCACACCGCGGTAGCGCTTGCGACAGATTGACGCACCCCCGCCTTACGCCTGCGGCACGGCGGCCTGATGCGCCAGCCACTCGCCGCGCGTGATGCGGTAGAGGCAATGGCGGCGCAGGGGACTGCCCTCGGCCACGGCCGGATGGTCGAAATCAGCGCCGCTGTCGCGCATGCCGATGCGCTCCATGACGCGGCGCGAGCGCTGGTTGGCAAGCACCGTGAAAGACACGATCGACGCCAGCCCCAGCACTTCGAAGCCGGCCCGCAGCGCGGCGGCCGCGGCCTCGCTGGCATAGCCCCTGCCCCAATGGGCGCGCGCCAGGCGCCAAGCCACCTCCACGCACGGCGCGCACGGCAGTGCGGCCGCCGGCACGTGCAGGCCGACCATGCCGACGAAGGCACCGTCCTCGCGCCGCTCCACCGCCCACGGGCCCCAGCCGTGCGCGGCGATCAGGCCCTGGCAGCGCTCCGCCATGGCGTCGCTGTCCGCGCGCGCCAGCGGCGCGGGAAAACAGCGCATGACCTCGGGATCGGCGTTGAGCGCGGCGAACGGCGCGCGGTCGGCGTCGCACCACTGGCGCAAGCGCAGCCGCGCCGTGGCCGGCTCCAGCAGCGCCGGCAGCCCCGGCACGCCGGACGGAAGCGCGTCGGCCGGCGCGCTCATTCGAGATGGCGCACGCGGTCGATGGCCTGCTCGATGCGCTCCACGGCGATCACCTCAAGGCCGTCGATCGGCTGGCGCGGCGCATTGGCCTTGGGAATCACCGCCTGCGTGAAGCCCAGCTTGGCGGCCTCCTTGAGGCGCTCCTGGCCGCGCGGGCTCGGCCGGATCTCGCCCGCCAGCCCGACCTCGCCGAACACCACCAGGCCGCGCGGCAGCGGCTTGTTGCGCATCGAGGAATGAATGGAAAGCAGCACCGCAAGGTCGGCCGCCGGCTCGGTGATCTTCACGCCGCCGACCGCGTTGAGGAAGACATCCTGGTCGAAGCAGGCAACGCCGGCGTGACGGTGCAGTACCGCGAGCAGCAGCGCCAGCCGGTTCTGTTCCAGGCCCACGGCGAGGCGGCGCGGATTGGGCACGTGGGCGGTATCGACCAGCGCCTGGATCTCGACCAGCAGCGGGCGCGTGCCCTCCTGCGTCACCAGCACGCAGGAACCGGGCACGGTCTGCTCGTGCTGAGACAGGAACAGCGCCGACGGGTTGCTGATGCCGCGCAGGCCGCGCTCGGTCATGGCGAACACGCCGAGCTCGTTGACCGCGCCGAAGCGGTTCTTGAAGGCGCGGATCAGGCGATGCGACGAATGCGTGTCGCCCTCGAAATACAGCACGGTATCGACGATATGCTCGAGCACGCGCGGACCGGCCAGGCTGCCCTCCTTGGTCACGTGGCCCACCAGGATAATGGTGGTGCCGCTGCTCTTGGCGATGCGCGTGAGCTGCGCCGCGCACTCGCGCACCTGCGCCACCGACCCGGGGGCCGAAGTCAGCGCCTCGGAGTACAGGGTCTGGATCGAATCGATCACTGCCACCTCGGGCCGCTCGGCCTCCAGCGTGGCCTGGATCTTCTCCAGCTGGATCTCCGCCAGCAGGCCGAGCGCTGGGCTTTCCACGCCCAGGCGCTGCGCCCGCAGCGCGATCTGGGCGCCTGACTCCTCGCCGCTGACATAGAGCACCGGGCGCTGGGCCGCGAGATTGGCCAGCGCCTGCAGCAGCAGCGTCGACTTGCCGATGCCCGGGTCGCCGCCGATCAGCACCACGCCGCCGGCCACCAGGCCACCGCCCAGCACGCGGTCGAACTCGTCGATGCCGCTGGAGAAACGCGGCACGTCGGCAGCCTCGATCTCCGCCAGCTTGCGCACCCTGGTCGACGCCGCGAGCGGCTGGAAGCGTTTGGCCGAAGCGCTTTCCGCCACGCTCTCCACCAGGGTGTTCCACTGCTGGCAGTGCGGGCACTGCCCCTGCCAGCGCGGCACGGTGCCGCCGCATTCGGTACACGTGTAGACCGTCTTGACCTTGGCCAACTCAGTCCCCCGTGTTGCCAGGCTGGTCCGGGGCGGTCAGCATCGCCACCGTGGTCGGCACGCGCGGCGCCAGCGCGCACATCAGCTCATAGCCGACCGTGCCGCTGGCCTCGGCCACGTCGTCGATCGGCAGGCCCTGTCCCCACAGCGTGACCGGCGAGCCGACGCGTGCCTTCGGGCAGGGCGTCAGGTCCACGCACAGCATGTCCATCGATACCCGTCCGACCAGGCGCGTGCGCACCCCGTCGACCAGCACCGGCGCCGGCTTGTCGCCCCAGCCGGCGGCGTGGCGCGGATAGCCATCGGCATAGCCGCAGGCGACCACGCCGACGCGCATGGGCCGCTCGGCCGTGTACAGCGAGCCATAGCCGACGGTGTCGCCCGGCTGCAGGTCCTGCACCGAGATGAGTTCGCTCTGCAAGGACATGGCAGGCTGCAGGCCCATGCCTTCGACGTCGGCCTGGCGCCCGGTGGGCGCCGCGCCGTACAGCATCACGCCCGGCCGCACCCAGGCACGGTGGGCCTTGGGGTGCCACAGGGTGGCCGCCGAGTTGGCCAGGCTGGCCTCGCCCGGCAGGTTGGCCGTGGCCGCATCGAAGACGGCCAACTGGTGCTCGATGCCGCGCGGGCTGTCGGCATCCGAAAAATGCGTCATGTGAACGATGGAGCCCACGCACGACAGGGCGCGCGCGCGCTCCCAGATGGTCCGGTACTGGTCGGGATGGAAACCCAGGCGGTTCATGCCGGTATTCATCTTGAGCTGCACCGCCAGCGGTCCCTTGGGCCGCGCCAGCTCGAGCATGCGCAGTTGCTCTTCGCTGTGCAGCACGGTGGTCAGGCGGTACTGCTCCAGCAGGGCCACGTCCTGCGGCTGGAAGATGCCTTCGAGCAGGAGCACCGGCCCCTGCCAGCCCAGGTCGCGCAGCAGCACCGCCTCGTCCAGGTCCAGCAGGCCGAAGCCGTCGGCGGCGCGCAGGCCGGCGAAGGCACGGCGGATGCCGTGGCCGTAGGCATTGGCCTTGATCACGGCCCAGATGCGGGAATCCGGCGCGCAGCGGCGCGCCACTTCGAGATTGTTGGCAAGCGCCGGCTGGTGGACGACGGCGTGAATCGGTCTTGGCATGAAATCGGCTACTCGAGCGTAGAGAACGGCACAAAACCACCGCCTCGAACACAGAAAACGACCGGGGCACACCGCGCATGCACCACATCGGGGATTACCCGGTCCGCGCGCGCTGCCGCTCCAGCGTTGATGAACGATATTTGAACACATTCGGATCGTGCGGCCGGGAATCGAATGGCTGCCAGGCTGTCAAACTGCCTTCCCGCCGATGCGCCGAAATGTCTTGTTTTCATGATATAAAGCCGGACGCTCCGGCCATGTTTCATTCCTGATGCAATATCGATGACGAACAGACGGACCGAACGGCGTTCCACCGCTGCACGCATGCATCACTTTGACATGCCGGCAGCGCCGGGTTCCCTGCCGACGACGGCCATTGCCCCGCGCATGCCGCCGGCCGGCCTGCGCGGCGCAGGCGGGGCAGGAGTCGCCGCCGGCCTGAGCGAGTTAGCGAACCGAAGCGAGACCAGCCATGGAGAGACAGTCCACAGTATGAAGAAGGGTTTCTACATCATCATGGCGGCGCAGTTCTTCTCTTCGCTGGCCGACAATGCATTGCTGATCGCCGCGATCGCCCTTCTTGCCGAGCTGCATTCCCCGCAGTGGATGACCCCCCTGCTCAAGCTGTTCTTCGTGCTGTCCTATGTGGTGCTGGCCGCCTTCGTGGGCGCCTTCGCCGACTCCATGCCCAAGGGCCGGGTGATGTTCATCACCAACACCATCAAGATCGCCGGCTGCGCCATCATGATGTTCGGCCTGCATCCGCTGCTGGCCTACGGCATCGTCGGCTTCGGCGCGGCGGCGTACTCTCCCGCCAAGTACGGCATCCTCACCGAACTGCTGCCGCCGGAAAAACTGGTGGCAGCCAACGGCTGGATCGAAGGACTGACGGTAGGCTCCATCATCCTCGGCACGGTGGTCGGCGGCGCGCTGATCTCCGTGCACATCTCGCAGCTGCTGCTGAGTATCGACGTGCCCTATGTCGATACGGGCATCACCACCCCGGCGGAAGCCGCGATGGTGGTCATCATGCTGTTCTACCTGGTTGCCACCATCTTCAACCTGTTCATCCCGGACACCGGGGCGCGCTATCCGCAGCAGGAAAAGAACCCGATCAAGCTGATCGCCGAATTCGGCGACTGCTTCATGGCTCTGTGGCGCGATAAGCTCGGCCAGATCAGCCTGGCCGTCACCACCCTGTTCTGGGGTGCCGGCGCCACCCTGCAGTTCATCGTGCTGAAGTGGGCGGAGAAATCGCTGGGCCTCAACCTGTCGCAGGGCGCCCTGCTGCAGGCCGTGGTCGCCGTCGGCGTGGCCGTGGGCGCCATGCTGGCGGCCATGCGCATCCCGCTGCGCAAGTCGCTCTCGGTACTGCCCTTCGGCGTCGCCATGGGCGCGGTGGTGATGCTGATGGCCTTCTACACCAAGGAGATGGTGCCGACCGTCACGCTCGACCTGCTTGGCATGCGCATGCCGCTGCACATGCTGATCGCCTACCTTTTCCTGATGGTGGTGGGTGGCATGTCGGGCTATTTCGTCGTGCCGATGAACGCCCTGCTGCAGCACCGCGGCCACGTGCTGCTGTCCGCCGGCCATTCGATCGCCGTGCAGAACTTCAACGAGAACGTCTCGGTACTGCTGATGCTTTGCCTGTACGCGCTGCTGGTCAAGCTGAACGTGCCCATCGGCGTGGTCATCGTCGCTTTCGGCATCTTCGTCTGCACCACCATGCTGATGGTGATGCGCCTGCACCGCTACAACGTCCGCACGTTCAACTCCCTGGCGATGATCGGGGAAGACAAGCACCATTGAAGCCGGCGGCGCGGCACCTTGGCAGCGCCCGCGCCAGCCCGGTCCGCCGCACGCCGGCCTTTCGGCCCGCCTTCTCCGCCGCCTCGGCGCCCGCAGCCCTAGTCGCGCAACGCGCCGGCCACGCTCCCCTGTGCCGCCGGTCCTCCGCCGGCCCGCAGGCGCGCCCGCTGCTCCCAATCCAGCGGCACCACGAAGCCACGCGACACCTCGCGCCACATGCCCGGCGCCTCGGCCCCTGCCGGCTCCAGTTCGCACACCATGACCGGCGATTCGCGCCGCCAATGCCGGTCCGCGCGCGGCTCGGCGAAGCGGCCGGCCAGCTCCTCCTGCAGGGTGGCCGCATCCAGCGTCTGCGCGGCGGACACCAGCGCGCCCGACAGCCACTGCGAGCGCGACAGGCGGCACCAGCGCGCGCCCGCCTGCCGGGCAGCCCAGCCGGACCACGAGGGCAGCGTCGACCACCATCCATGCAGATGGTCAGGCGCGAAGCCGGCGTCCTCGAGCCAGTCCGGGCGCCGGCCGTCGCGGTAGAACAGCCAGCCGAGCAGGTAGGCTTCGCTGCGGTCCGGTGCCTGGCCCAGCAGCGCCAGGGCTTCGGCGGAGCGGCCCAGCGGCAGTTGCCGGCGCACGGTGTGGTCCAGCTTGTCGGCCAGGCGGTCGACCAGGTTCGGACCGACGAAATGACGCAGGTGCGCGGCCTCATCGGCGTCGCAGAGATCTCCTGCGCCTTCCGCTTCGACCAGCAGGTAGAACTTGGCGGCCATCTCCCAGTGCACGATGGCGCCATCGGCCCGGTCGCGCCAGACGAAGTCCAGTTCGCCCAGCGTCTGCACACCGCGCGCGGAAGCGCGCCGCACCGGCAGGTTGGCGGCCAGCAGTTCGAGTCCGGCGCAGCGTTCCAGCGCGAAATGCAACAGGCGCTCGGCATGGCGGCCCAGCCGCAGGCTGCGGCCATCGCGCTCGCCGGCGGCCAGTTCATCGATGGTAGGGGGAAGCCGTTCGGGATCGGCGGCCTGGAGCCAGCGCTCCCAGGCCGCCTGCGCCGCCACGGGCCAGCGCGCCGGCGTCGCGCCGCCGGGCCCGTCCGGCAGCCTCGCCAGCAACTGGGGCGACAAGGTGCACCAGGCCAGTTCGCGCAGCCGCCGCGACGGGCTGGCGCGCCAGAGCGGCACGCGCGCCGGCGTGCCGCCCGCTGCTAGGGCTGCCTCAAGCCTCGGCTCCCGCACGGTCGTGTACCTCGCGCGCCAGGCAGAGATCGTCCCAGGCACGTGCCTTGTCGGCCGGGGTGCGCAGCAGGTAGGCCGGATGGTAGGTCACCACCACCGGGATACCCTCGTAGCTGTGCACGGTGCCGCGCAACTTGCTGATCGGCGTGGTGGTGCGCAGCAGGCTCTGCGCGGCGAAGCGTCCCAGCACCACGATCAGCCTGGGCCGGATCAGGGCGATCTGGCGTTTCAGGAAGGGCTCGCATTGCACCACCTCCTCGGGCTCCGGGTTGCGGTTGCCCGGCGGCCGGCACTTGAGCACGTTGGCGATGAAGACGCGGTTCCCACGCGCCAGGCCGAGCGAGCCCAGCATATTGTCCAGCAGCTTGCCAGCCTGGCCGACGAAGGGTTCGCCCTGCTTGTCCTCGTTCTCGCCCGGGGCCTCGCCGACCAGCATCCAATCGGCCTGGGGGTCGCCCACGCCGAACACGGTCTGCGTCCGCGTGCTGCACAGCTTGCAGGCGGTGCAGCCGGACACCTGGGCTTCCAGCGCCGGCCAGTCGAGCGAGGCAATGCCGGCAGCCCGGGCCGACAGCGCACCGTCGGCCTCGCCCTGCGTGGCAACGGCTTGCCGCGCGGGGACCGGCACCTGCGCGTGTGGCGGCATGGCGGACGGCGCCGGCGGGCGGGCTGCCGCCATGTCCGCCACGGCCGGCGTGGCGGCTTCCATGCCAGTGCCAGCGGCTTGCGGCAGGCGCGCAGGCGGCAAGACCGCTTGCGGAACGGGCACGGCTGGATCGTCCCGCAGCGGGGCCATGGCTTCCACCGGCGCCACCGCCAGCGCTTCCACTGCCTCTACCGCTTCCATCGGCTCCATGGGCTCTGCCAGCGGTGCGGCTCCGGCGGCCAGCGGCGGCAGCCCACGCGGCAGCCACTCATGGGTAATGCCGAGCACTTCCAGGAATCGAGCGCGCCGGTCCGTCATGCTGCCTGTCCTCCGGTCCATGCCCGACGCAGCACCAGGGCATCCTCACGGCCCTGCGCGGCGGCCGGATAGTAGCCCTTGCGCCGCCCGATCTCGACAAAGCCGGCCTGGCGATACAAGGCCAGCGCGGCCGCATTGGACGGCCGCACTTCGAGCAGCATGGTGTGCAGGTGGTGCGCCTCGGCCGTCGCCAGTGCGGCGGCCAGCAGCAAGCGGCCCAGGCCCTGCCCTTGGCGAGCCGGCTCCACCGTGATGTTCAGCAGGTGCATCTCGTCGACCACCGGCATCAGCACGGCATAGCCGGCCAGCCCGCCTGCGGCGTCGCGCAGGACCAGGCCCAGGTGGCCCGCCTTGATCGAGTTCTCGAAGTTGCCGCGTGTCCACGGATGGCTGAAGGCGCGGGACTCGACCTCGGCCACCGCATCCGCGTCCAGTGCGCTCATGCGACCCAGCGCCCATCCTGCGGGCAGCACGGGCATCTCGGGCACCTCGCACAGGCTGCTGTGCTGCGCCATATCGCTCATGGCCGGCTCCCGGCGGCGCGCAGCGCTGCCGCCGCCTCGCGCTCGGCGATGGTCTGCGCCACCTTGTCGCGCAGGTAGATCGGCATCGCCTCGGCGGCCTCGACCGCCTCGCCGCGCGCCAGCGCGCCGAAGGCCAGGGCGGCCACGGCGCGCGCGTCCGGCATCGCATCGGATGCCACGCGCTGCGCGCCGCCCAGGCCGGCCAGCCGCTCGCCGAACACTTCGGCCGCGTTGCCGGCCAGCCAGTACGGTCCCGCCGGCAAGGCCACGGTCTCGGGCGGCCCGACCTGCATCGCGGTGAGCGCATGCCAGCGGCCGTCGCGCCAGGCGAACGCGCCGGTATAGGCTTCGTCCATGCGCGCATCCAGCGCCACCAGCACCGCGGTGCCGTCGGGCAGCGGCGGACCGTCGCGCCGGGCGCGCTCGGCGCAGGCCATCAGGGTATTGACCGGCACGACCGGCAGGCTGGCGCCGAAGGCCAGGCCTTGCGCCACACCGCAGGCGGTACGCAGGCCGGTGAAGGACCCCGGGCCGGCGCCGAAGGCGATGGCGGCGCAATCGGCCAGGGCGATGCCGGCTTCGGCCAGCAGCTCGCCGGCAGCCGGCAGCACGCGGGAGGACGAGCGCGCGCCCGTATGCTCGTGGCGGGACAGGCACGCCAGTGTGCCATCCGCATCCAGGCGGCCAAGGGCCACCGAACACCACTCAGTGGAAGTTTCAACTGCAAGAATCCAGGACATGGCGCGATTGTAGCCGCTGTCGGCCCGCTTGCCGCGTGCGGACGCGCACCCGGCGCACCCGCAGTCGAGTGCTTCCTCGGTTTTTTTCAAGGCAAACGCAGCGGGGCCGCGGCTATCATCGCCCCTTTTCCACGATGCCCAGACAGGAGATACCGATGAGCGACCTGCAAGCCCGCTTCGACCAGGCCCAGATCGATGTCAAGCAACTCAGCGAGCGCCCGAGCAATATGACCCTGCTGCGTCTTTACGCACTGTTCAAGCAGGGCAGCGAGGGCGATGCCCACGGCGACAAGCCCGGCATGACGGATTTCGTCGGCCGCTACAAGTTCGAGGCCTGGGAAACGCTGAAAGGCACCGGCCAGGACGAAGCCAAGGAGAAGTACATCGCGCTGGTCGAGGAACTGCGCAGCGGCAAGGCCGCCTGAGATCCGCACCGCGGCCGCCGGAGACGGCGCCCGCCGGCCCGGCCGCTCAGCCCGGCGGCGGCTCCGGCCGCGGCCGGATCCGCCAGGCCGCCAGGATGGCGATGGCGATCACCACGCCGACGGCGAGGAAAGTCTCGTCGAAGGCACGGATGCGCGCGGCACCAGCCGCAGCGGCACCCGCCTCGCCCAGCGCCGCCCCATGCGTGGCCAGGCGCCACTGCAGCCCGACCCCGGCCAGGCTCACACCGATCGCCCCGCCCAGCTGCCGCAGGAAATTGATGCAGCTCGAGCCCTGCGGGATCAGCGAATAGTCCACCCCGCGCATCGCCCCGAGCGTCAGCGACGGCAGGATGCAGCCCAGGCCGACGCGCCCCACCACCGCCAGCAGGACCAGCAGCAGGTAAGGCGTCGATTGCGAACCGGTCGCCATCAGCAGGAAGGACACGGCCAGCAGCGCCAGCCCGAACGACACCTGGCGGTGCGGCGGGATGCGGCGTGTCAGGCGCCCGGCGACGGCGATGGTGACCGCCAGCACCAGCCCCGCCGGCAGCAGCACCAGGCCCGCGCGCGACGGCGTATAGCCCAGCGCCATCTGCATATAGACCGGCAGCAGGTAGGTGGAGCCGAACAGGCCGGCGCCGTAGATGAAGGCCACCATGGCGCCGGCGGAAAACTGCCGGTAGCTGTACAGCCGCATGTTCATCAGCGGATGCGGCGCGCGCAGTTGCCACCAGACGAAGGCCAGCAGCATGGCCAGCCCGAGCCCCGCCAGCGCGAGGCCGTCCGCCAGGTCGCCGCGCATGGCCACCACGCCGTTGAGCAGGCTCACGGTGGCAATGCCCGCCAAGCCCAGCCCGCGCCAGTCGAGCGGCTTGCGCTCTCCCATCATGGCTGAATCGACCGCCATGTAGCGGCGCGCCATCCACCATGCCGCCAGCGTCAGCGGCACCACCACAAAGAAGATGGAGCGCCAGCCGAAGGCCTCGACCAGGAAGCCGCCGAGGCTGGGACCAAGCGCGGGCGCCAGCACCACGCCGAAGCCGAACAGGCTGACCGCCTTGCCCTGCTCCCGCTCCTCGAACACGCGCAGGATGAGGATATTGGGCAGCGGCTGCAAGATGCCGGCGGCGATGCCCTCGGCCACCCGCATGGCGATCATCACGCCGTAGGTGGGCGACAGCCCGCCGACCAGCCCGCCGCAGCCGAGCAACGCCAGGCAGCCGATGAAGGTGCGGCGCAGGCCGAAGCGATTGAGCAGCCAGGGCGTCAGCAGCAGCGACAGCGTCATGGCGATCATGAAGCTGGCCGCCACCCATTGCGCGCGCTCCTGGCCCAGGGCGAAATGGCGGCTGAGGTCGGGAATGGCGACGTTGACGATGGTCGACGAGACGATCGAGGACACCGTCCCCAGCATCAGCGTGAACAGCACACGCCAGCGCGCCCGCTCGCCGTAGCGCGCGCGCAGCGCGGCACGCGTGGGCGCGCCGCGCGGAACAGCGGCCTGGCCGGCCGCGGCCGGCTCGCTCACCCGAGCCGCCCGCTGGCGGCCAGTTCGCGGATCTTGCGCACGGTGTCGAGATCGGCCTCGTGGTAGGCGGACTTGACGATCTCCGCATAGCGGTCGTTGCCGGTCTCGTCGACCGTCGGCATGGTGGTCTCGTAGAGGAAGCGCAGCAGCAGCGCCCCTTCGGCCGGCGCCTCGATCATCATGCTGAGGGTGCCCCCGGCGTGCTCTGCCGTGGCCGCGCTTTCGTAGCGCACGCCGCGCCGGGGCTCCAGCACCACGCGGTCCTGCACGGTGGCGCCGCCGAAATGCAGCTCTCTATCCATCCAGTTGTCACCGCGTGCAACGATCTCGGAACGATCGAGCCCGAGCATGAACAGCTCTGGCTCCATGGCGCGCAGGACCAGCCCCTGCCAGAGTTGCTCCGGCGTGAGCGGCGTCAGCCGCGGATCGCCCGGGTCGTTGATCTCTACCAGATGCTCGAAGCGCAACTTGATTCTCCAGAAATGGGGGGAACGTATAGCCGATATTATGACGGCACCGTGTAGCCCGCGATATCAATTCGCTTGATGCACCGCACCCAATCCCGGAGCCTTCCCATGCCAGATGCCCAGACGCCCCCCGCCGCTAACGCCCTGCCCTCCGGCGCACCGGACCCGCGCCAGATCCTCGTCTATGCCGACTCCCTGTCCTGGGGCATCGTGCCCGGCACGCGCCGGCGCCTGCCCTTCCCGGTGCGCTGGCCGGGACGCATGGAACACGTGCTCAACCGCGCCGGCGGCCCGTGCGCCGAGGCGCCGGTGCGCGTGCTGGAGGATTGCCTGAACGGGCGCCGCACGGTCTGGGACGATCCGTTCAAGCCCGGACGGAATGGTCTCGACGGCTTGCCGCAAGTCATCGAGATGCACTCGCCGCTGGCCATGGTGATCCTGATGCTCGGCAGCAACGACTTCCAGTCGATGCACCCGCACAATGCCTGGCACGCCGCCCAGGGAATCTCCGCCCTGGTGCAGGCCATCCGCGGCGCGCCGATCGAACCGGGCATGCCGGTGCCGCCCGTGCTGGTGGTGGCGCCGCCGCCGATCCGCGCCCCCCGGGGCCCGCTGGCGCCCAAGTTTGCCGGCGGCGAGCACAAGTGCGCGGGCCTGGTCGACGCCTACCGGCAGGTCTGCGACACGTTGGGCTGCCCGCTGTTCGATGCCGGCACGGTGATCCGCAGCAGCGAGGTGGACGGCGTGCACCTGGACGCCGAGGCCCACCTCGCGCTGGGCGACGCCCTGGCCGACGTGGTGGTCCGCCTGCTGCCGTCGGCGCGCTGAGCTTCACCGATCGGCGCTGTTCCCGCGCCGATGCCCCGCGCCGATGCCGGCCGGGCCACGCATCCTCCTGACAACTCCTGTCAGGAGACCGGGATCACAATGCCGCCATTGCGCCCCTCGGGCGCGCTCGATCCCTGGAGGCGGCGATGCAGTTGCTCACCCGCATTGAAGTCGATGACCTGGCCCAGGCTGCCGCGTTCTACCGCGACGGCCTGGGCCTGCACGCGGGCGCCTGGCGGCCCGGCGCCCGCGCCGTGATGCTGCACGCCGGCGGCGGGCAGCCCGCCCAGATAGTGCTGCTGGAATTGCCGCAGCGCGCCATGCGGCGCAGCATCCCGGCCCGGGTCGACTGGCTGGTGCCCGAGCTGGAACCGGCCATCGAGCGCGCGCTGGAAGCCGGCGCCGACCTCGAGGACTGGCCGCAGGAATGCGGTGCCGGCAGGCAGGCAGTGCTGCTGGATCCGTTCGGCAACGCCCTGCGCTTCCTGCAATGGCCGGGCCTGCCGGAGACCCTATGCGACCGGGCGGACACCGGCACACTGGCGACCGCGGTCGCGCCTGGCGCTGGCTTGCTGGCGGCCCCGCAAGCCAGGCAGGCTGGCAGCCCGCGCAAAGCACGAAGCCCCGCCGGCTGAGCCTGGCGGGGCTTCATCGGGTCCAGCCGCCGCGCTGCAGGAACGCAGCGCGCGGGGTACACCCTTACAGCAGCGGCGCGCCGGTCTTGGCCTGGATCTCCTCGCGGCTGACGCCGGGAGCGGTTTCCACCAGCTTCAGGCCCTGCTCGGTCACGTCGATCACGCCCAGGTCGGTAATGATGCGGTTGACCACACCCACGCCGGTCAGCGGCAGCGAGCAGGAACCGAGGATCTTCAGGTCCTCGCCGCCGTCCTTCTTCTTGGCGGTATGTTCCATCAGCACGACCACGCGACCGACGCCGGCCACGAGATCCATCGCGCCGCCCATGCCCTTGACCATCTTGCCCGGGATCATCCAGTTGGCCAGGTCGCCCTTCTCGCTGACCTGCATGGCGCCGAGGATGGCCAGGTTGATATGGCCACCGCGGATCATCGCGAAGGAATCGGCCGACGAGAAGATCGACGAGCCAGGCAGCGTCGTCACGGTCTGCTTGCCGGCGTTGATCATGTCGGGATCGACCTCGTCCTCGGTCGGGAACGGGCCGATGCCGAGCAGGCCGTTCTCCGACTGCAGCCACACCTCCATCCCTGCCGGGACATGGTTGGCCACCAGGGTCGGCAGGCCGATGCCCAGGTTGACGTAGAAGCCGTCCTGCAGTTCCGCGGCAGCGCGCGCCGCCATTTCGTCACGTGTCCATGCCATGATGTGTCTCCTTAGGCTGCGGCACGCACGGTGCGCTGCTCGATGCGTTTCTCGGGATTGGCGTTCAGCACGATGCGCTGCACGAAGATGCCCGGCGTATGGATCTCGTCCGGATCCAGCGTGCCGGTATCGACGATCTCTTCCACCTCGGCCACGGTGACCTTGCCGGCCATCGCGCACATCGGGTTGAAGTTGCGCGCGGTGCGGCGATAGATCAGGTTGCCGGCACGGTCCGCCTTCCAGGCCTTGACCAGCGCCACATCGGCGGTCAGCGAGCGTTCCATCACGTACTGGGCGCCGTCGAACTCGCGCACTTCCTTGCCCTCGGCCACCAGCGTGCCCACGCCGGTCTTGGTGAAGAAGGCCGGGATGCCGGCGCCGCCGGCGCGCAGCTTCTCGGCCAGCGTGCCTTGCGGCGTGAATTCGAGCTCGAGTTCGCCGGCCAGGTACTGGCGTTCGAACTCCTTGTTCTCGCCCACGTAGGACGAGATCATCTTGCGGATCTGGCGGGTGGCCAGCAGCAGGCCGAGGCCGAAGCCGTCGACACCGGCATTGTTCGAGATGCAGGTCAGTTCCTTGGCACCGCTGTCGCGCAGCGCGGCGATCAGCGCCTCGGGAATCCCGCACAGACCGAAACCGCCGACCGCGACGGTCTGGCCGTCACGGACGACGCCGGCGAGCGCCTCGGCGGCGCTGGCGTAGACCTTGTTCATGCTTTGCTCCTTCCTCGGTGGTTCCCGCCCGCTCGGGGCCGCCGGTCCAGCCGGCGGCGGGCGACGCGGGGAAATTGTAACGGTACAATCGGGCGGCAAGCGCCGCCATGTCGACCGAGCGAAAGCATACGCGATGGGGCGCCTGCTAGGCCATTACGTAAAAATACATAAGGACATGCCCGCAATCGACTACCAGACCGCCTTCCTGCTCGCCCCCGTCGGCCTGGTGCTGTCACGCGAGCGCGTCATCGAGGATTGCAACGACGAGGTCTGCCGCATCTTCGGCACCACCCGCGAGACCCTGGTCGGCCAGTCGTTCCAGGTGCTCTACCCCAGCGCCGACGAGTTCGAGCGCATCGGCGCACGCATCGTGCCGATCATGAACACGCGCGGCCTGTACTCGGACGAACGCATCATGAAGCGCGCCGGCGGCGAACTGTTCTGGTGCCACGTCACCGGCCGTTCGCTGGATCGCAAGGACCCGCTCGGCGCAGGCATCTGGAGCTTCGAGGACCTCTCGCAGAAGCGCCCGGTCACCGCCGAGCTGACCGCGCGCGAACGCGACGTGGCGGCCCAGCTGGTCGACGGCAAGACCAGCAAGCAGATCGGCAAGCTGCTGGCGATCAGCCCGCGCACCGTCGATATCTACCGCGCCCGCCTGATGAAGAAGTACGGGGCGAGCACGGCCGTCGACCTGGTGCAAAGGCTGATCAACCACTAGCCCCGATCGGAACACTCGTGTCCTGAATCACAAATTCGTGGACTAAGTCGACCCTGATTGCGTCGATCAGCCGCGCGATGCGTCATCAGGAATGCTCCAAGACTCCAGCCTTGCTGCGCTGCGTACCAAGCCTCGCACGCCTTCCCGGCAGGCTGGATACTCCCGCGAATTCTGGACTCGGGGCACTAGCCGGTGATCAACGCCAGGATGGCCTCGGGCAGCGGGACCGATTTCTCCGCCTCGTAGTCGCACCAGACCACCTTGGCGCCGCCTTCGGCGTAGACCACCTCGGGCTCGTCGATGCGGCGGATCTCGATACGCGTCTCGAAGCTGGTACGTCCGGGGGCCCCGGCGTAGAGGCGGCACTCGATGTCGCCCGGATAGCGCAGCTGGCGCAGGAAGGTCATGTGCGCGTTGATGACGACCGGTCCGCAGCCGTCGGCGTCCTTGCCGCCGCGGCCCAGCGATTCGAACCAGGAGATGCGCGCCTGCTCCATGTAGCGGAAATAGACGGTGTTGTTGACATGGCCCATGGCGTCCATGTCGCCCCAGCGGATGGGCATCTGGCAGGTATAGACGGGTTTCATGCCAGCTAGCCTACCATTGCGGATGCCCCTCACGCCATCGGCCTGCCGCCGGGCCGCTCACTGCCCGAGCAAGGGCGCGTGCCCGCGCAGCTCGAATGCCGTGTCCGAAGCCGCGTAGGCGACGTCCTCGGCAGGCAGATGCCGGCTTCCCGGATGGGATTGCCAGCCGGCGCCCCGGTGTATCGACGCCGCCGGTCCCACCGCCGCCGATGACGCGGCACGCGTGGACGTTCGCCGGCCGTTCGAGGCGCCCTGCTTCCCCGCCGCTGCCACGCCTGCGCGCCGCGCCGGCACCGCCTTGCCGGCCTCCGCCGGCGGAACCCCGGCCGGCGCCATGTTGGCGGCCGGAGCGGCCGGCGCCATGTTGGCGGCCGGAGCGGCCGGAGCCGCCGCAGACCTGCTCCCCGGCACACCGGCCCCCACCTCACCCGGCGGCGCTGCCGAGGCATCCGGTGCCGGTGCCTCGCGCGCCACCAGGAGCGCAGCAGCGGCATCGGAGGCAGAAAACGCGGCCGGAGCCGGGGCGACCGGAGTCAGGGCAGTCGAGGCGCTCACGGGCGGTTCCGTCGGCGGCGCGGCCTGCTGCAGCCACCAGGCCGCGCCGCCACCACCCACCCCCAGCAGCAAGCCGGCCAGCAGGCCGCCACCGAGGCCGTGCCGGAAGGCGCGCCGCCGGGCGCGCAGGGCCCCGCCGGCAGTCCCGGCGATATATTTGGCCACGGCGTCGGCACGCATCGTCTCCAGCGCTTTGCGCACCTCGAAAGGCGTACCGAACGGCGGCGGCACGGCGATGCCGGGATAGGGATCAGAAGGGAATGCGTCGGACATGGGGATCACCTGCAGGAAGCTCGCCGGATACTGGCGTCGGCGCAGCCGGTTGCTGCGCGGAGAATTCGGAAGATGCGGGGGCATCCGCGCAATGCTCCGGCGGATGATGCGTCGGCCGCCTCGATTCCGTCCCGGCGGCCCGGCGTTCGAGCCGCCGCAAGCGGTCCGGCGCAGACGATCGGGCTCAGCGCCGGTCGCCCGCTCGCCGGCCCGCCTTTGCCGGCGGATCCGCCACGCCATCGAGCAGGCTCGCCTCGAGTTCGCGGATGCGCGTGTACAACTGGTCGAGCTGCAGGCGCGCGGCACGGTTTTCGACATGCGCAGCATTGGCCTGCGCCTGCGCACTCTGCTGCGCCTCCAGCATCAGGCGCCGCTGCGCCTGCATCCGCATCAGTTCGGCGTCGAGGAGGCCGAGACGCGCCTCGCTTTCTTGTGTCAGGCGGGACAGTTCGCGCTGCTGCGAGTTCAGCACGGTGCCGACGATGGCATCCTTGGCCCAGTCGGCGTTCTGCTGCGACAGGCGCGTGAAGGCCCGTTCGGCATCGGCGAAGGCATCGAAGCGGAATACCCGCCACAGGCTGCGCTGGTGCAGCAGGGCGACATAGCAGACCACCGCATCGTCGGCGACCAGAAGGCTGGTGCCATAGTCGCCGTCGTAGCGGGTACGCAGTTCGCGCACCCGTCCTTCGCGCATGCGCGCCTGCAACTCCACCAGCATGCTGCGCGTGCCGGCAGCCGGCTCGACCCCTGCCCCATCTTGCGGCAGGACCTGGGCGCCGGTGGCCGGCATATCGCCCACCGGCAGCCCGAACTCCGCCGCGGCAGCCCCGCCCGACAGCAAGCTCGCGGCGAGTGCAACGGCGGACAACAGGGCTGGCAGGATCGGGCTGGGACGGAGCGAACGCAAGAGCATGGCCTCGGACGGGAAAAGACAGCCAAGTCTAGCGAGGGCCCTACGCCCTCGAAATCGGATGAATCTGAATCACCCCCAGAAAATGGCTGAAAGAAAAACGGGCGGAGCATCCGCCCCGCCCGTCGTCATCCCTCGTCGCGCGAGACTCAGCGCTTGGCGATGGCCGCTTCCGCCTTGGTCACCAGGTCGGCCCCGACCTGTTTCTTCCACTTCTCGTAGACCTTGGCGGTCGCCTTGCGGAAGGCATCGTGCTCGGCCGGCGACAGCTGGGTCACCTTGACGCCGTGGGCTTCCATGTCCTTCCATGCCGGCGCGCCGGGCTCGGCCAGGCCCTTGCGGGCCAGCGCGGTCTCCTGCTTACCGGCATCGATGGCGGCCTGCCTGACGATGTCGCGGTCGGCCGGGGTCCAGCTTTCCCAGATCTGCTTGTTGACGACGAAGATCAGCGGATCGGCCACATAGCCCCAGGTGGTGACGAACTTCTGGCCCACGGTATAGAGCTTGGCGGCGGCGAACACGGACTGCGGGTTCTCCTGGCCATCGACGGCGCCCGAAGCCATCGCCGGCTGCGCATCGGCCCAGCTCATCTGGGTCGGGTTGGCCCCCAGCGCATTGAAGGTCTCGATGTACAGCGGCGAGCCCACCACGCGCAGCTTCATGCCCTTCAAGTCTTCGGGCTTGCGGATCTCGCGCTTGGAGTTCGACACCTCGCGGAAGCCATTCTCGCCCCAGGCCAGCGGCACCACGCCGCCCTTCTCCAGCGTGGCGAAGAGCGACTTGCCGACCTCGCCCTGCGTCAGCGCGTCGAGCGCCTTGTAGTCGGGCATCAGGAAGGGCAGCGAGAACAGGTTCAGCTCCTTGACCTGCGGCGACCAGTTGATGGTCGAGCCCACCGCCATGTCGATCACGCCCTGGCGGATCGCGGAGAACTCGCGCGTCTGGTCGCCCGCCACCAGCGAGGTGCCGGGATACAGCTTGATATTGATGCGGCCGTTGGTGCGCTGGCGCACCAGGTCCGCCCAGATCTCGCCGCCCTTGCCCCAGGGGAAGGCGGGACCGAGCACCAGCGACATCTTGTACTCGGACTTGTAAGTCTGCGCCATGGCGCCGGCCGGCGCGAAGGCGGCGGCGGCGATCGCGGCGGCGGCGGACAGCATCAGGGCACGGCGTTTCATCGGTTTCCTCTCCTCTTGGGAATCGTTCTTCATCGTTGTGTGGCTCGGCGCCAGCGTCATCGCATCAGTAGCCGAGCCGGTCGGGCAGCCAGGTCGCCAGCGGCGGATAGGCCAGCACCATCAGCATGGCGATGAACATCGCCAGCAGCATCCAGATCACCCAGGGCACGGTCTCTTCCATGCGCACGCGGGCGATGCGGCAGGACACCATCAGGTTCACGGCCAGCGGCGGCGTGAACTGGCCGAGCGCCACCTTCAGCGTCAGCACCACGCCGAACCAGACCGGGTTCCAGTGGAAGGCGTTGGCGATCGGCAGCAGCAGCGGCACGAAGATCAGGAAGATGGAGATGCCGTCGAGGAACATGCCGACGGTCATCAGCAGCAGCACGATCAGCGCCAGCACGCCGTACTCGCCGAGGCCGGAATGGGCGATGGCATCGGCCAGCGGATCGATCACGCCCAGCGTCGACAACGCATAGGCGAAGATGCCGGCCAGCGCCACCACCAGCAGGATCACCGCCGAGGTCTCGGCCGCTTCCTGGAAGATCACGAACAGGTCGCGCATACCGATGCTGCGGTAGACCACCATGCCGACGAACAGGCCGTAGACCACCGCCACCACCGCCGCCTCGGTCGGCGTGAACCATCCCGCGCGCATGCCGCCCAGGATCAGGAACGGCGCGATCAGGCCCCAGGAGGCCTCGCGCAGGCTCTTCCAGAACGGCGGGCGCGGCAGCGCGGCCTCGATAGCGCCCATCTTGTGCTTGCGCGCCAGCCACACGGCGGGCACGATCAGCGCCACACCGGCCAGCACGCCCGGGATCATGCCGGCGGCGAACAGCGCCGGCACCGAGGCGCCGGGCACCAGCACGCTGTAGATGATGAAGGCGACCGAAGGCGGGATCAGGATGTCGGTGGCGGCCGCGGCGCCGACCACTGCGGCACTGTAGGAGCCCGGATAGCCGGCGCGCGACATGGCGGCGATCATCACCCCGCCCACCGCGGCCGCGTTGGCCGGGCCCGAGCCCGAGATGCCGCCGAGGAACATCGCCACCAGGATGGCCACCAGCGGCAGCATGCCGGGGCCACGCCCGACGATGGCGATGGCGAAGGTGACCAGGCGCTGCGCCACGCCGGAGCGGTCGAAGATAGAGCCGACCAGCACGAACATCGGGATGGCCAGCAGCGGGTACTTTGCCAGGCCGGCGTAGAAGTTCTGCGGCACCGCCAGCAGGCCGAACATCTGCGTGTCCAGGTTGGACAGGCCGATCGCGACCAGGCCGCCCAGCCCCAGCGAGACGCCGATGGGCACGCCCAGCAGCATCAGCCCGATGAAGACCGCGAACAGGATGATGGCGATCAGGGTCATCGCGCACCTCCTGCACCCGCGCTGCCGGTGGCTTCGCTGCGCCCTGCGTGCAGGGCCTTGAGCGCCCGCACGTTGCGCTGCAACAAGGCCAGCGCGCGCAGCGTGATGGCGAGCGACAGCACCGGCAGCCACATCGAGTACCACCAGCTCGGCACACCGATGCCGGGCGAGGTTTCGCCGAAAGTGTATTCGTCCCAGGCGATGCGGGCGCCAAGCACCGCCAGCGCCGCGAACATCAGCGCGACCGCCAGCGCCGACACGATCGCCAGGCGCTTCTGGCGCGCCTCGCTGCCGCGTTCGAAGAAGTATTCGATGCGGATATTGCGGTCGCGCGCCACGGCGGCGCTGCCGGCCACCAGGGCCAGCACGACCATCAGGAACACCGAGAATTCCTCGGTCCAGGCGAAGGACTCGTCGGTGAAATAGCGCACCACCACATTGGCGAAGGTGATGCCGACCAGCAGGATCATCACGATCACGCCGATCCAGTCCTCGATGCGCGGCGAGACGCGGAACTCCGCCTCGGCGGCCTCGTCGGCCGCCTGCGGGATCACCGCCGAATCGACGACATGCTGCGGCGCGGGCTCGCGCCGCGCCTCCCGTTTCTGCTCCATCCTCCCCGGCCTCCGGTCCGGTCCGCGCGGACCGTTGCGGCCGTCGCGGTGATTCGTTATGCAAAGACTTTTATGTAAAGACTTAATCGCAATGCTTGGGGCGATTATGCCAAGAGTGTGGCGAGCGTGGCGATAGGCTCGGCAGGAACTGGCTGGATTCCGCTTCGGCCTGCGTCGCAGGCGGTCGAAGCCGCGGCATGGCCGAGGGGACCGGATCGTTGTCCTCGGCCGAAAGCGACTGGCCCCGCCGGGCGCTTGTGGCGCCGGCCGGGGCTGTGGCTTGCCGGCAGCGCGCCGGACAGTGCCGTCCGGCGCCGGGCCGTCACACCATGCCGTCGTCGGCGGTGATCACGGCGCCATTGATGAACTGCGACTGGTCCGAGGACAGCAGCAACACCAGGCCGTCGAGATCCTCGGGCTTGCCCAGGCGCTTGCGCGGCAGCATCTGGATCAGCTTCTGGCCCGCCTCGGTGCCCCAGTGATGGTGGTTGATATCGGTATCGATATAGCCGGGGCAGATCGCATTGACGTTGATGCCGTGACGTGCCCACTCCAGAGCCATGGCGCGGGTCATGTGCACCACCGCGGCCTTGCTCATGCAGTAGACGCCGATCTGCGACAGCACCTTCAGCCCTGCCACCGAGGCGATGTTGACGATGCGCGACTGCGGCAGAGGATGCCCCGCCTTCTCCGCTCCCTTGGCACGCACGATCATGCGCTTCGCCACTTCCTGCGCGACGAAGAAGGCGCCGCGCGTATTGGTGTCGAAGACGAAATCGAAATCGTCCGGCGTGACGTCGGTGAGCTTCTGCGTGGTCGACACGCCCGAGTTGTTCACCAGGATATCGATCGCGCCGGCCTCGGTCTCGGCATGGGCGATCGCGGCGCGGATGCTGTCCGGATCGGTGACGTCGAGCCGCACCACGTGGGCATTGCCGCCCTCGGCCTCGATGGCCGCGCGCAGTTCCTTGAGCCGTTCCGTGCGGCGCGAGGCCAGCACCACCTTGGCCCCGGCGGCCGACAGCACGTGCGCGAAGCGCTTGCCCAGGCCGCTCGATGCACCGGTCACCAGCGCGACCTTGCCTTCCAGATTAATCGACAAACCCATGTTGACCTCTTTTACCAGCGCGCGGCCCGGATGCCCGGGGAACACGCTGCCGGCCTTCCCGCCTGTTCTTTGCTAGCCGCGGACTCCGCCCGCCGGCAACGGCACACCCGTTCACGAGCGCGCCGGCCAAAGCCAGGGCGGAAGGCAGCATATCAAAAAAAAGAACGATCGTTCAAAAAAAATCCTTGCCTGTGAGTGGCGACTCCCGGACAATGCCGGAGATTCTAAGAACTTGGCCGACAAAGGGGAAGCGAAAAAGTTCGCTCCCGGCCCGGTTCGCCTGAAGACGAATACCGTATATCCCACAAACCGCGAGGGATGGCGTCCCGGCTCCGCGCCCGCGCGGTGGCACGGCGCGCCCGCCTGCGCGTGCTGCCAAGAAGACAGAGGGTTAGAGACAATGGATCAGCAACAGCTCCTGGAACAGTTCGGTCCCCGCGAATCGATGGAGTACGACGTCGTCATCGTCGGTGGCGGCCCGGCCGGCCTGGCGACCGCCATCCGCCTGAAGCAACTGGCGCAGGAGAAGGGCAAGGACGTCAGCGTCTGCGTGCTGGAGAAGGGTTCCGAGCCCGGCGCCCATATCCTGTCCGGCGCGGTGATGGATCCGCGCGCGATCGACGAGCTGTTGCCCAACTGGAAACAAGACGGCGCCCCGCTCAACCAGCCCGTCACCGGCGACGACGTGCTGTTCCTGAGCGAGACCGGCGTCAAGCGCACGCCCGACTGGCTGGTGCCGCGCAACTTCCATAACCACGGCTGCTACGTCATCTCGCTGTCCAATGTCGTCAAGTGGATGGCGACGCAGGCCGAGGGGCTGGGCGTGGAGATCTTCCCGGGCTTCGCGGCAGCCGAGGTCCTGTACGACGACAAGGGCGCGGTGCGCGGCGTCGCCACCGGCAACATGGGCGTCGGCAAGGACGGCGAGCCGACCGACAACTTCCAGCTCGGCATGGAACTGCTGGGCAAGTACACCATCTTCGCCGAAGGCGCGCGCGGCCACCTGGGCCGCCAGCTGCTGGAGAAGTACAAGCTGACCGCCGGCAAGGACCCGCAGACCTTCGCCATCGGCGTCAAGGAATTGTGGGAAATCGACCCGGCCAAGGCCAAGCCCGGCCTGGTGGTGCATACGGCCGGCTGGCCGATGGAGGACGACACCTTCGGCGGCGGCTTCCTGTATCACCTGGAAGACAACAAGGTCACGCTCGGCTTCGTCATCGGCCTCGACTACAAGAACCCCTGGCTGAGCCCGTTCGAGGAAATGCAGCGCTGGAAGACGCACCCGGCCATCCGCGCGCATATCGAAGGCGGCAAGCGCATCGGCTACGGCGCCCGCGCCATCAACAATGGCACCCCGCAGGCCCTGCCCAAGACGGTGTTCCCGGGCGGCGCGCTGGTCGGCTGCGATGCCGGCTACCTGAACGCCGCGCGCATCAAGGGCAGCCATGCCGCCATCAAGAGCGGCATGATGTGCGGTGAAGCCGTGTTCGACGCCGTCACCTCCGGCCGTTCGGCCGATGAGCTGTCCGCCTACCCGGCCGCCTTCGAGCAGAGCTGGCTGAAGGAAGAACTGGACCAGACGCGCAACTTCAAGCTGTGGTTCAAGAAGAGCCCGACGCTGGGCAAGATCATGACCGGCATCGAGCAATGGCTGCTGCCCAAGATCGGCGTCGCCAGCCCGCCCTGGACGCTGCACGGCACCAAGTCGGACAACCAGTCGCTCATGCCGGCAGCCGAGTGCGCGAAGATCGCGTATCCGAAGCCGGACGGCAAGCTGACCTTCGACCGCCTGTCCTCGGTCTTCATCAGCAACACCAACCATGAAGAGAACCAGCCGGCCCACCTGACCCTGAAGGATGCCTCGGTGCCGGTCAAGGTCAACTGGACCAAGTACGCCGGCCCGGAAAGCCGCTACTGCCCCGCGGGCGTGTACGAGTTCGTGCAGGACGACGCCGGCAAGGAGCGCCTGCAGATCAACGCGCAGAACTGCGTGCACTGCAAGACCTGCGACATCAAGGACCCCACCCAGAACATCGTCTGGGTCACGCCCGAAGGTGGCGGCGGCCCCAACTACGTGGGCATGTAAGGCCGGCGCCGCGTTGCGCGCGGCACCCCGGCATCAGGGAAAACGGCAGCCTCCAGGCTGCCGTTTTTTCCTGTCGCGCCCGCTATACTTTTTCCATGGGTGCACCGCCCGCCGCCTGCGAGGCGGCGCGGCGCGCCGGAATCCCCAGGGGGTGCGCAATGGAACTGTTCTCTCGGATCCTGCTCTGCTATGACGGTTCGCGCGAGGGGCGGCGCGCCTTGCGCCTCGGCGCCGACCTGGCACAGCGGCTGGGGGCGGAAACCCACCTGCTGGCCGTGCTCGACAACGCCTACTGGATCCGTGGCTACGATGCCGCGGTGATGGAAGCCACCCTGGTCGAGGAGCAATCGGCACGCGAGATCCTGCGCGAAGGCGTCGAGAAGCTGGAAACGCGCGGCGTCAACGCCACCGGACACTTCGCTACCGGCAGCCCGATCGACCAGATCGCGCGCATGGCCGACCGCATCCGCGCCGACCTGATCGTGGTGGGGCACAAGCGCTGCGGCCTGCTGGCGCGCTGGTGGGCCGGGCAAGGCCACGGCCTGCTGCTGGACAAGGTGTCTTGCAGCGTGCTGGTGGCGGTCGATACCGGCGAGGGGCCGCCGCACGAGTGATGGCGCGTGCCGGGTGCACGCTACTTGTGCCCGGCGCCGGCGCCCCAGCCCCCTCCACCGCCTCCACCGCCCCAGCTGCGGGCGGACGATGCGCCGCCCGAGCCGCCTGTCGTCGATGACCCCAGGTTGTAGAAGGTGGCGCCGAACAGCACGATCAGGCCGTAGACCAGATAGAGAATACGCACGGATCAATCCCCCTCGGCACCGCCCAGGCGGCCCACCACCCAGATGGGCGCCCACAGCAGCAACAGCGCAAAGGCCAGCGTGAACCAGCCGCTGCCGGAAAACAGCGCGATCGGCAGGTTCAGCACCAGCAGCACCAGCGCATAGACCTTGGCCGCCTTGCGGCAGAACGCCATGTCTCCGACCGCCACGCCGACCGCCTTGGCTGCTGCCGGCGTGGCCGCCGCGCTGGCCAGCCCGGGCTTGTCCGGAAACCACTGCGCCACCTGCCGGCGCGCCACCGCCACCGATAGTGTCCACACGATTTCGGTCGCCGAGGTCTCGCGGGTCAGGCGCCGCTGGCGCGGCCCGAATTCGGTCAAGCGCGTGCGGTCACCCGCCTGCACCCGCCAGTTGAAGGTGCCGGCCGCGTACAGCACCTCGCTTTCGTAGTCGGACCCGCGCTGGAAGTTGCCCCCCTGGTAGGTGGCAGTCGTCCCGGACACCAGGCGCGGCCAGGTATCGAGCACTTCGACGCGGTCCCAGCCATCGCTCTGTTCGACCAGCCACAACAGGCCGCGCTCTTCATTGAAGAGCAGGTACTCGACCCAGGTCGAAGCCTCTTCCTCGTCATGGTCGGTGCACTGCAGCAACCCAAGCACCGTGTAGGCCCGGCCATCGATGCGGCCGCTGTCCCCGGGCGACAGGCTGGTCTTCAGCGCCTCGATCTCACCGTGCTTCTCCAGCACGATGGCGGTCGACGTCGTGCAGTCGACCTCGCTGTGGCACTGCGCGCAGATGACGAAGTTCGCCATGCCGGCACGGTACTGGATCGGGCTGCCGCATTGCGGGCAGGCCAGCGGCATCGCCTTGCCGCGGTAGCGATCCGCCGTTTGCCCGATCTCGTCGGCGGGCCGCAGCAACTGGCAGGCGAGTTGTTCCAGCTTGACCAGTTCGCCGGCATAGAGCGCCGGCGGATAGCCATCGGCATAGTCGAGCGTGAGGAAGCGCCCTTCCTCGCGGAAATCCGCCACCTGCGCTTGCCAGCCCGCTCCCACGGCGAAGGGCAGTTCGCCTTCGCCGCCGGTGCAGCGCGCGCTGCGCACGTCGCCGGCAAGGTAGTTCCGCTTGTCGAAGAACAGGCTTGCTCCGGGTGCCAGCGCCTCGAAACGCGGCAGCCCCTCGCCGCCCTGCCGCACCGGCGCATCCGCGACGCGGCGCGTCAGCATGTACTGCCCGGAAGCATCGGCCAGCCAGCCATCGCTGCCATCGTCGAACAGCAGGTACCACTCGTTCCACAGGCCGGCGTCGTAGCGCAGCTGGAGGCGGCCCACCACGGTGAAGCCCTGCCCCTGCCAGCGGCCGCTGGCATGCAGCCGCAGCGGCGTGTAGTCCTCCAGCACGGCCGACATCTTGCCGATGTCCTTGACCGCATCGGCTTCCTTCAGCAGCGTGCTGTGGCAGTACTCGCAAACCGCCATCACGGCGGCAGAGGAACGGAAGGCCCCCTCCGCGCCGCAGCTCGGGCAATGAAACGTCTGCATGCGCGCCGGTCAACCCACCAGTTTCTTCAGGATCTCGGCCTTGGCGGCATCGAACTCGGCCTGCGAGATCAGGCTCTTGTCGAGCAGCTCCTTGAGCTTCTGCAGGCGTGCGGCGGGATCCTCCGTCGGGGCGCCGGCGGGAGCCGCTGCGGCAGTGGCAGAAGCGGCAGCCGTGGCGGCGGGCGCCGCAGCGCCTGCCAGGCCCCCGGCCATGGCCTGGCCGATGGCCGCGCCGGCGGCCAGGCCGGCGCCCAGCCCGGCCACGCCGCCCTCGTTCTGCGCCGCCAGCGGGATCGAGCTGGCCACCTGGTACTGGGTGAAGCGGCCCATATCCCCCATCATGCCCATCGAGATGCGGGTGTCGATGGCCTTCTGCAGTTCCTCGGGCAGCGAGACATTGGTGACAGCGAAATTCTCCAGCGCCACGCCATAGCGGGCGAATTCCGGCGCCAGCTTCTCCTGCACCGCCTGCGACATCAGCGCCTGGTTGGCCGCCATGTCGAGGAAGGGCAGCGAGGATGCGCCCAGCGTGCTGGTCATGGTGGCGACCAGCAGGTTGCGCAACTGCTCCTCCAGCTCCTCGCGGCCGTACTCGGCGCGCGTGCCGCTGATCTCGGTGTAGAACTTCGCCGCATCGGCAATCTTGTACGAATACAGGCCGAAGGCGCGCAGCCGCACCATGCCGAAGTCCGCGTCGCGGATGGTGATGGGCTGGGCCGTGCCCCACTTGCGGCCGATCTGCAGGCGCGTGCTGAAGAAATAGACGTCCGACTTGAAGGGCGACTCGAACAGCTTGTCCCAGTTCTTCAGGTAGGTCAGCACCGGCAGCGTCTGCGTGGTCAGCTTGTGCATGCCGGGGCCGAACACGTCGGCGATCCTGCCTTCGTTGACGAACACCGCCATCTGCGACTCGCGCACCGTCAGGCTGCCGCCGTACTGGATCTCCATGTCCTCCATCGGATAACGCCAGGCGAGCACGCCGTCGGCGTCCTCGGTCCACTGCAGGATGTCGATGAACTGCTTCTTGATGAACGAGCCGAGGCTCATGGCGGACTCCCTGGAGGCGGTGAGCGTGGAAAGGGAAGCGGGCCGGCGCGGCGGCCTCAGGACAGGCAGGCGGCGTTGAGCGCGCCGACCGCCGACGACATCGTGCCCATCAGGGCGCCCATGCCGATATTGTTCGATTCGATGGCCGCGTCCATGTCGGGCAGCATGCGGGTGAGCGCGGCATAGACCAGCACCTGCACCAGCATGGCGCCGACCGACCACAACAGGAACATCGGGAAGGTGTCGTTGTGCTGGATGCTGGCCGACAGCGTGAAGCACAGCCCGAACACCGAGCCCGCCAGCGACAGCGCCGCGGCCATATTGCCCTGGCGGATCAGCGCGAACTCGCGGAACGGCGTGATCCTGGTGTAGACTCCGACGAACACGGCCAGCAGCACGAGGCTTGCGAGAAGGTGCAAGGCGTAGGCATAGACGGGTTGCATGGTGCGTGTTCCGAGGCAGGTTGCACGGCCGGACCGGCGGGGCCGGACCAGTGGTCCCCGGCGACCCCGTGGTAAGCGACCCTGTGATCAGCGACCAAGTATAGCCGCTGTCACGGCCGCAGTCCCTTCACCCGATCACATCGCAGCGATCCGAACCCGCACCCGCCCGGTGCGCCGTGCCTTCCTTTTCCCGTTTTTCCCCGCCGCCCGATGCGCGACCGTACCCTCGTCCTTTCCGTGCTGATCGTGGCCTCCTGCGGGCTGGGCTACGAGCTGATCGCCGGCGCCCTGTCCAGCTACCTGCTGGGCGACTCCATCCTCCAGTTCTCTTCCATCATCGGCTGCTACCTGTTCGCCATGGGCGTGGGTTCGTGGCTGTCGCGCTACGTCAAGGACGAGGACGTGCTGGCACGCTTCGTCGATATCGAGATCCTGGTCGGCCTGCTCGGAGGCGTTTCCGCCGCGCTGCTGTTCGTGGTCTTCGCCTGGCTGTCGGCACCCTTCCGCGCCGCGCTGTACGCGCTGGTCTTCGTCATCGGCCTGCTGGTGGGCATGGAGATCCCGCTGGTGATGCGCATCTTCAACGCGCGCCGCGCGTCCTTCAGCGAACTGGTCAGCCGCGTGCTCACCTTCGACTACCTGGGCGCGCTCGCGGTCTCGCTGGTCTTCCCGCTGCTGCTGGCGCCGCGGCTCGGCCTGTCGCGCACGGGCTTCCTGTTCGGCATGTGCAACGCCGCCGTAGCCCTGTTCACCACGCGCGTGTTCCGCGCCGAGCTGCCCGACGTGGCCGGACGCACCATGCGCGCCATGGTCGTCATCGCGCTGCTGGGGGCCGGCTTCGCCGGCTCGGCCCGCCTCACCCACTGGGCCGAGCGAGGCCTGTTCGGCGACGAGATCATCCACAGCGAGACCACGCCCTACCAGCGCCTGGTCATCACCCGCTGGAAGGACGACCTGCGCCTCTACATCAACGGCAACCTGCAGTTCTCCTCGCGCGACGAGCACCGCTACCACGAGGCCCTGGTGCACCCGGCGCTGCAGGCCCTGCCGTGGGCGCGGCGCGTGCTGGTGATCGGCGGCGGCGACGGCCTGGCGGCGCGCGAGATCCTGCGCCACCGGCAGATCGAGCACATCACCCTGGTCGACCTGGATCCGGCCATGACCACGCTGTTCTCCCGGAGCGCGCCGCTGCGCGCCCTCAACCGCGACGCGCTGCGCGACCCGCGCCTGCACGTGGTCAACGCCGACGCGGCGCAATGGCTGGAACAGAACACCGAGGTCTTCGACGCCATCATCGTCGACCTGCCCGACCCCTCCAACTTCGGCCTCGGCAAGCTGTACTCGGTGCCGATGTACCGCCTGCTCGCCCACCACCTGGCGGAAAAGGGCTACGCGGTGATCCAGTCGACCTCGCCCTACTACGCGCCACGCTCGTTCTGGGACATCGACGCCACCCTGCGCGAAGCCGGCTTCCACACCTGGCCCTACCATGCCTACGTGCCCTCCTTCGGCGAATGGGGCTTCATCCTGGCCGGCAAGCGCAGCGACTACACGCCGCCCACGCGCTACGACATGCCGATGCGCTTCCTCGACGCCGCCAGCACCGCGCTGATGTTCCGCTTCCCCGCCGACATGGCGCCGCGCGCGGGCCAGCCGAACCGTCTCAACGAACAGACGCTGGTGCACGACTTCGAACAGGACTGGCGCGACGTCATCCGCTGACGCACCCGCCCCCGCTGCCCGCCCGATGGACCGTCGCCGCTTCCTGATCCATGGTGCCGCCGCAGCCGGCAGCGCCGCGCTGGCCGGCTGCGACCGCCTGGACGAGACTGCCGGCCGCTTCCTGGCCGGCCTCGGCCTGAGCGAACTGGAGCCCGCAGTGTTGCGGCCCGGCATGGCGCAAGGCCACGCGCTGCGCGACGCGCAGCGGTGGCCCGCGCCCGACGGCGAACTGCAGACCGAGGTCGCCATCCTCGGCAGCGGCGCCGCCGGACTGTCGGCCGCGTGGCAGCTGGCGCGCGCCGGCCTGCGCGATTTCGTCGTGGTCGACGGACCGGAGTTCGGCGGCAACGCGGCCGCCGGCCGCTTCGGCCCGCTCGGCTTCCCGCGCGGCGCCCACTACCTGCCGCTGCCCTCGCCCGAGTCCGCCCATGTGCGCGAGATGCTGGCAGACCTGGGCGTGATCGAGCAGGACCCGTTCGGCATGCGGCCGCGCTTCGACGAGCGCGTGCTCGTCCACGCGCCCGACGAACGCGTGTTCTTCGCCGGCCGCTGGCAGGACGGCGTGCTGCCGGCCGAAGGCATCGGCGCGGACGATGCGGCGCAATGCGCGCGCTTCTTCGCCCGCATCGAGGTGCTCAAGCGGGCGCAAGGCAGCGACGGCCGCAAGGCCTTCGCCATTCCGCTGGCCCTCTCCTCGCGCGATCCCGCCTGGACCGCGCTCGACCGCACCACGCTGCGCCAGTGGCTGCTGGACGAGGGCTTCACCTCGCCGCTGCTGCACACCTATGCCGACTACTGCTGCCGCGACGACTACGGCGCCGGCCACGGCGCCATCTCGGCCTGGGCCGGCCTGCACTACTTCGCCAGCCGCGGCGGCCACGCGCAGAACTCGGCCGACGGCGCGGTCCTGACCTGGCCGGACGGCCTGCACGGCATGGTCAGGCTGCTGACGGCACGCGTCGACCATCTGCTCGGCACCCGGCCCGGCACGCAGGCCCAGGGCTGGCGGCGTGCCGGCATGGCCCTGCGGGTGGAGGAGCAGCGCGACGGCGTCACCGCGCTGTGCGCCAGCTGGCCCGCCGGCGACGGTGGCACCGCAGGCCCGCTGCCCGCGCCGCGTACCTGGCGCCTGCGCGCGCGCCGCGTGATCTGCGCCATGCCGCTGCACGTGGCCGGCCGCCTGCTGCCGCTGGGCCGCTTCGGCTTCGACGCAGCCCGCCACCTGCCGGCGCATGCCGCCTGGCTGGTGTCGAACTTCCGCCTGCAGGGCTTCCCAGCCGAAGCCGAGGGCGTGCCGCTGGCCTGGGACAACGTCGTGCACGGCTCGCGCGCGCTCGGCTACGTGGTCGCCACCCACCAATGGATACGCCAGGCCCGTCCCGCGCAGACCGTGTTCACTGCCTACTGTCCGCTCGATGCCGCGGCCCTGGGCCCGGCCGGCGCCGCCTACGGCGCGGAACCCGGCGCGCCGGACGCGGTGCGCCACTGGCTGGCGCAGGCCAGCCCCGCCGAACTGATGGACTATGCCGTGACCGATCTGCGCCAGGTGTACGGCCGCGCCTTCTGGCGCCACGCCGACCGCGTCGAGATCACCGCGCGCGGCCATGCGATGGCCTCGCCGCGCCCCGGCTTCCTCGGCAATGCCGGCACGGCGGCGCTGCGCGCGGCCGATGGACGCATCCTGTTCGCCCACGCCGACCTGTCCGGGCTGTCGGTGTTCGAGGAGGCGGCATGGTGGGGCACGCGCGCCGCGCTGCGCATCGTCGGATAGGCCGTTTGCGGGCGACGGAGCGCCATCCCGGCATCACGCATACGGCACGCCCGGCCAGTGCCGCGCGTCCGTGACCGCTGCGTACTGCTCCGCCGCAGGACAGGCCATCGGGCACGACCGCCCAGGCGAGCGGAAGCCGTGTCAGGCAGGTTGGCCGCCGCCCGGCCGCAACGCCATCGGCACGAAGGCAATGCCATCGCGCTCGACACGGGCGCCGGTGACCCGGAAGCCGAAGCGCTCATAGACCGGCACCGCATAGGGTGTCGAGTTGACCGTGAAGGCCTCGCGATTGCCGGCGACCATGGCATCCGCCTTCGCGTGTTCCCACAGCAGGCGGCTCAGGCCCCGGCCCTGGAATGCCGGCGCGACGAACAGGTGATAGAGGTGGGTGGTGCCGCGCATCGCCACCACACCGGCCAGCTCACCATCGATGAAGCCCGCGGCATAGCGAAAGTCCGGGGCCGAGATATATCCGCGCACGGCCTCCGGCTCGATGCGGGCCAGAAAGCCTTCCGCGCCCAGGCCGTGCGGATCCAGCGTGAAGAAGCGGGAGACGCTCCGGATCAGGGAACTGATGCGTTCTGCGTCGTGAGGGGTGGCGGATCGGATTTCCATGGCAGTGATGGTATCGCCTCCCCCTTCCCGTTGAAAAGAACCGGAAGGATCGCGCAAGGCGGATTCCTCAATGGCTGGCCAGGTTGTCAGAGCCCCCCTGGCTATGGCATGCTGTGCGAATGCACACGACGATGACCCCTGCCCTCCGCAACTGGTGGCGCTCCTGAAGGAGCGGCATCGTCACGTTTTTCCTGTCTTTTCCCCTGACCATGCCGCCGCAGACCGGCCGGCATCGCGTCATCTCCCTGCCTTACCCGTGCTGCGGCGGTTCCCGATGGAATGCCCCATGCACGATACGCAACACTCCAGTCAAGCTTTTCCCCAGGCCGCGCGCGAAGCGTCCGTTCCCGCGCCCGCCGCCAGCCCTGTCCGCCCCATCGTCCTGACCGGCGACCGCCCCACCGGAGCCTTGCACCTGGGCCACTACGCCGGTTCGCTGAAGAGCCGGCTGGCGCTGCAGGACACGCATGACCAGACCCTGCTGGTCGCCGACACCCAGGCCCTGACCGACAATGCCGACGACCCCGACAAGGTGCGGCGCAACGTGCTGGAAGTCGTGCTCGACTACCTGGCGGTCGGTATCGACCCCACCCGCACCACCATTGCGCTGCAGTCGGCCCTGCCGGCCCTGGCGGAACTGACACTGCTGTACATGAACTTCGTCACGGTGGCGCGGCTGGAGCGCAACCCCACCATCAAGGAAGAGATCCAGGCGCGCGGCTTCGGCCGCGACATCCCGGCCGGCTTCCTCTGCTATCCGGTCTCGCAGGCGGCCGATATCACCGCCTTCCGCGCCGGCGTGGTGCCGGTGGGCGAAGACCAGGCGCCGTTGATCGAGCAGACCAACGAGATCGTGCGCCGCATCAACCGGCAGGCCGGGCGCCCGGTGCTGACCGAAGCGCAGGCGCTGATCCCCACCATGGGACGGCTGCCCGGCGCGGACGGCAAGTCCAAGATGAGCAAATCGCAGGGCAATGCCATCCCGCTGTCGGCCAGCCCCGAGCAGATCCAGGCCGCGGTGCGCGGCATGTACACCGATCCGGGCCACCTGCGCGCGGCCGACCCGGGCCGGGTCGAGGGCAATGTGGTCTTCACTTACCTGGACGCCTTCGACGAAGACCACACCGAAGTCGAGCGGCTCAAAGCCGCCTACCGGGCCGGCGGCCTCGGCGACATGGTGGTCAAGCGCCGCCTGGACGAGACACTGCAAGCCCTGCTCGCCCCCATCCGCGAGCGCCGCGCGCAGCTGGCGCGCCACCCGGACTACCTGTTGGAGGTGCTGCGGCAGGGCACCGAACGCGCCCGCGCGGTCACGCAGCTGACCCTCGACGAGGTACGCGCCGGGCTCGGGCTGTTCTCGCTGTTCTCCGCTTCGCGCTGAGCCGAACCGGCACCGGGACAGGGACGACGCCGGCCCCGGTGCCGGCAAGGACTACAGCGGCAAACGCGCGCCGGAGAGCAATTGTTCGTAGATGAAGCAGTGCAGCAGGGTCAGCTCGCGCTCGCCGAGGCTGTCGAAAGCCACGCCGAAGGCGGGAAAGCCGGCGTCCTCGGCCTCCCCCGGCAGATTGCGCACCCGCGCGACGATGTCGAGTTCGCTGTCGGCGGCCGCGGTACGCAACTGGAAACGCAGGCGCACCCGGCTGCCCGGCGTGGGCGCCGGCTCGGCGGCATGCAGCAGCGCGCCCCCCAGGCTCAGGTCGGACAGCATGACGAGGCGCTCTTCGCCCTCGCCTCCCGCCTCCTTGCCCAGGAAGGCGGCAAGGCGTGTCGGCACGCGCGCGGCCTTGCGCACGGGGATCTGCTCCACATCGGTCGGGGCCGACAGCACCAGGTAGCGGAACGGGCTGCGGCACACCGCCGTGATGGTGGAGCGGAAGCTGTAGATGACCTGGCCGGAAAACCCCCGCAGCAGCAGCGACTCGCCCGCCTCGATCGCTTGCTCGCGGCCGCCCTGTTGCGGCCAGGAGATGAACAGGGCGTGCTCCATGAAGCCGATCAGGCGGCTCGCCGCGGCACGTTCGTTGTCTTCCGGACGCTTGGCATGCAGCAGCGTGCCGACCGGCAGCCCCAGCGGACCTTTGCCGGCGCGGCCGCTGTCTGCGTTCGGCCGCACCGGCTCGCTGTCCTGGCGGCACAGTTCACCCTGCCGGAATACCAGGGCGGCGTCGCGCGCATCGCGGATGATGTTGCCGCTGCCGAGCACGCAGTTGCCCTCGTCGTCGAACAGCGACCAGGGTAGCGGCTGCCCGAGCGGCAGATCGGTGAGAGAAAGGGGGATCAAGTCCATGCGCGACAAAGCCTCGACGAAAGCACGGCTGGCAGCCACAGACACTTGCCGTGCCCGGCGGCGCCAGCCACCCGATGCGCGTGCTAACGGCGCGCCGGCGCGAAAATTAAGCTTCCGTGACAGGCACGCTGCGTCCGCCATGCGCCTGCCCGAAGCAAAGCGATGATGCGCGGACGGCCGGCGCACCACCAGCTCCAGGCGCCACATTCCGGCATGGCCGCACTTGACGGCGCCGGCCGGGCTCAGCAGAATACGCCCATCGCCCCATGCTGTCTGACAGCCTGACAGATTCAAGCCACGCCGATGGATACCCTGAGCCGCCCTGCATCGCTCGCCACCCGCATCGCCGACGCCCTGCGCGCCGACATCGCAGCCGGCCGCTTCGCGCCCGGCGCGCGCCTGCCGGCCGAAGCCGCGCTGGCGCAAGCCTTCGGCGTGAGCCGCCCGATCGTGCGCGAAGCCATCGCCCTGCTGAAGGCGGACGGCGTACTGCTGACCCGCAAGGGATCCGGCGCCTATGTGTCGGACACGCCCGGCGGGCAGGTCTGGCGCGTCAACAGCGCACCGGACGGGGGACCGACACCGGTCCAGCTGTTCGAGCTGCGCATGGTGGTGGAGACCGCCTGCGCCGAGATGGCGGCCGCACGGCGCACCGAGGCCGACCTTGCCGCCATCCGTGCGGCGCTGGAGGCGATGCGCACCCGCGCCGGTGACTTCGCCGGCGCCGCGGCTGCCGACGTGGCCTTCCACCACGCGATCGCCGCCGCCGCGCACAACCCCTGTTTCACCGGCCTGACCGACCTGGTCGGCCAGCACCTGCTGCAAGCCCGCCAGACGGCCTGGGAAAACGCCGCCCGTTTCCGCGGCGGCCACGGCGCCGCGGATGCCGAGCACGCTGCCCTGGTCGAGGCCATCGCCGCCGCCAATCCGGCTGCCGCGCGCCAGGCGGCACGCCGGCACCTGCTGGCGGCGGCACGGCGCATGGGCCTGGAACCGGGCTGAGGCCAGCCGGGCGCGCCGCGCAGGCGCGATGACGAACGGCAAGGAACAGAAACCTGTGACCGGTCACTGGCTGCTAGCTCACCGGTAGCTCGCCGGTCACTGGCAACAACGAACAACGAAAAGGAAGCAAGATGGAACAAGTGGATTGCGTGGTGATCGGCGCCGGCGTGGTCGGTCTGGCGGTAGCGCGGGCGCTGGCGCAGCAGGGCCGCGAGGTGATCATCCTGGAAGCGGAGAATGCCTTCGGCACCATCACCAGCGCGCGCAACAGCGAAGTGATCCACGCCGGCATCTACTACCCGGCCGGCTCGCTGAAGGCGGAGCTGTGCGTGCGCGGCAAGGCCATGCTCTACGACTACTGTGCCGACCACCATGTCAGCCACCAGCGCTGCGGCAAGCTGATCGTGGCCACCAGCCAGGAGCAGGTGGCCACCCTGGACGGCATCCGCGCCAAGGCGGCCGCCAACGGCGTGGACGACCTGCGCCTGCTGTCGCGCGACGAGGCGCGCGCGCTGGAACCGCAGCTCGAATGCCAGGCCGCGCTGTTGTCGCCGTCCACCGGCATCATCGACAGCCATGGCCTGATGACGGCGCTGCTGGGCGATGCCGAGCGTGCCGGCGCCATGCTGGCCGTGCAGTCGCCGGTGCTGTCCGGCGCGGCCGGCGACACCGGCATCCGGCTCGAGGTCGGTGCCGCCGACGGCGCAGGCACCACCACGCTGCTGGCACGCAGCGTCGTCAATGCCGCCGGCCTGACGGCCCCCGCCCTGGCGCGCCGCATCGCCGGCCTGCCCGCTGAGCATATCCCGCCGCAGTATTACGCCAAGGGCTGCTATTTCACGCTGGCCGGCCGCGCCCCCTTCTCGCGGCTGATCTACCCGGTGCCCGAGGCCGCCGGCCTGGGTGTGCACCTGACGCTCGACCTGGGCGGCCAGGCACGCTTCGGCCCGAACGTGCATTGGATCGACGAGATCGAGTATGGCGTCGACCCGTCGGACGCCGACAGTTTCTATGGCGAGGTGCGCCGCTACTGGCCCGGACTGGCCGACGGCACGCTGCAGCCGGGCTATGCCGGCATCCGCCCCAAGATCAGCGGACCGGGCGAGACCGCGGCCGACTTCCGCATCGACGGCCCCGCCGTGCACGGCGTGCCGGGGCTGGTCAACCTGTTCGGCATCGAGTCACCGGGGCTGACGTCTTCCCTCGCCATCGGCGAGCGCGTGGCCGCCCTGCTCGCCTGAACAGCGCCGCGCCTCAGCCTGCGGCCGGCAGCGCCGGCCGCGCCTCGCCAGCGAAGCTCAGCCAGGCGCACAGCGCGCCCAGCAGGGCCGCCAGCGCGGCCAGCCCGAAGGTGTGCTCGGGACCGAGCGCTTTCCAGGTCCAGCCCATCGCCAGTCCGCCCAGGGTGCCGCCCAGGCCGTAGGAAATCCCGGTGTAGAGCGCCTGCCCGCGCCCCTGCAGCGGCCCGGCGAACCAATGCTGCAGGCGCTTGAGGCTGGCGCTGTGGTGCGCGGCGAAGGTCGCCGCGTGCAGCAGTTGCACCGCCGCCATCAGCCAGGCCAGTTGCCCGAAGTAACCGGTCAGGCCGAAACGCAGCGCCGCCAGCAGGAAGGTCCCGGCCAGGATCGCACGCAGCGGCACCCGTGCGAACAGGCGGCCCTGGTAGAAGAAGAACACGATCTCGGCCACCACGCCGATGGTCCACATCACGCCGATGGCGAACTTGCTGTAGCCGAGCCGTTCCAGGTACAACGAATAGAACACGTAGAGCGCCGCGTGCGCGAACATCATCAGGAAGGATGCGCCCAGGAACCAGGCCACGTCGGCACGCCGCAGCAGCGGCATGGCCGGCGGCGGCCGCGTGCGCGGCCCCTCCTCCGGCGCATCCCGCATTCCTGCCACCACCAGCGTGAACAGTGCGAGCGTGGCGCTTGCCAGCCACGGGAAGGCGTCGATGCCGACCCGCTCGAACAAGGCCCCGCCCAGCAGTACCGCGGCAATGAAGCCGGCCGAGCCGAACATGCGGATGCGGCCATAACGGTGGTCGAAGGCGCCATGGCGGCGCAAGGTGGAGATGGTCAGCGCGTCGCCCAGCGGTGACATGGCGCTGGTGATCAGGTTGAGACCGAGCATCATGGCCACCATGGCGCCGTAGCCATGCACGCCGGGCACCACCAGGAAGGCCAGCAGCGCGCACACGGCAGTGAAGCGCAGGATGCGCACGCGGGTATGGGTGACGTCGGACAGCCAGCCCCACAGATAGGGCCCGGCGATGCGGGTGACCTGGAAACAGGCCATCAGCACGCCGATCTGCAGCGCCGAGAAGCCGCGGCCGGCAAAGAACAGGCTGACGTAGGGCGACACCACCCCCACGTAGCTGTAGTAGCCCAGGTAGAACAGGCCGAAGCGCGTCAGCGGCACGCGCGCGCCCGCGGCCTGGCCGGCGGGCTGCAACTCAGCCTTGTTGCGGAGCCTGGGCCGGGATGCGCGGCGTGTCCACGCGCACGTCGCCGCACTGAGCGCGGTGGCGCAAGGCGTGGTCGATCAGCACCAGCGCCAGCATGGCTTCGGCGATCGGGGTGGCGCGGATGCCCACGCAGGGATCGTGGCGGCCGAAGGTCTCGACGGTGGCGGCCTGGCCGGCCTTGTCGATCGATTCGCGCGGCGTGCGGATGCTGGAGGTCGGCTTGATCGCCAGCGAGGCCGTGATGTCCTGGCCGGTCGAGATGCCGCCCAGCACGCCGCCCGCGTTATTGCTGCGGAATCCGGCAGCGGTCAGTTCGTCGCCGTGCTGGCTGCCGCGCTGCGCGACGCTGTCGAAGCCGGCGCCGATCTGCACACCCTTGACCGCGTTGATGCCCATCAGCGCATAGGCGATGTCGGCATCGAGCTTGTCGAACAAGGGCTCGCCCAGGCCGACCGGCACCTGGCTGGCCACCACCTCGATGCGCGCGCCGACCGAGTCGCCGTCGCGCCGCAGCGCATCCATATAGGTTTCCAGTTCCGGCACGATGTCGGCATTGGGCACGAAGAAGGGGTTCTCGCCGACCTGCGACCAGTCGACGAAGGGCACCTCGATCTCACCCAGCTGCGACAGGTAGCCGCGGATCTCGGTGCCGTACTGCTCGCGCAGCCATTTCTTGGCCACCGCGCCGGCCGCTACCACGGGCGCCGTCAGGCGGGCCGACGAGCGGCCGCCGCCGCGGTGATCGCGGATGCCGTACTTCTGCCAGTAGGTGTAGTCGGCGTGGCCGGGGCGGAAGGTCTCGACGATATTGCCGTAGTCCTTGCTGCGCTGGTCGGTGTTGCGGATCAGCAGGCAGATCGGCGTGCCGGTGGTCTTGCCCTCGAACACGCCCGACAGGATCTCGACCTGGTCGGCTTCCTGGCGCTGCGTCACGTGGCGGGAAGTGCCGGGACGGCGGCGGTCCAGGTCGCCCTGGATATCCGCCTCGCTCAGCGCCATGCCCGGCGGGCAGCCGTCGATCACCGCACCGATGGCCGGGCCATGCGATTCGCCGAAAGTCGTGACAGTGAAGAGCAGGCCTAAGGTATTGCCGGACATGATGGGGAGCGCACAGGAAGAGGGAACGGCCTACATTGTAAGGCCATTGTGCCGCTTTGCCCCAGCCGTGCCGCGCACTCAGGCGGCAGCTGCCGGCCATGGCGCGCGCGGCACCGCCGCCGGCGCGACCAGCTCCGGATAGTAGCAGCGGCGCATGCGTTCGACGTAGGCCACCACATTGGCATGCGAGGCCGCCGCCGCGCGGATCGGCGACTCGAACGCCGGCGCCAGCGCCCCCATGGCGAAGGCGAACAGCGTGGCGTCTGCGCCACATGGGCGATCACCCATCAGGTAAGGCTTGTCGCCCAGGATATCGGCCACGGAGGCCATGCCCTTGGCGGCCAGCGCCAGCAGCTCCTCCGGCGCATGCCGGCCCAGCCCCTGCGCCCACAGCGCCTGCCTGACCTTGCGCCGCACCAGGGCCTCGACCAGCCCGCGCAGCGGCGCCGGCACCGCGCGGAAGAACTGCGCCGGCCCCTTGGCGAAGTTGTCGCCCTCGAGCCAGCGCATGCGGGCGATGGCCCAGTACAGGTTATCCTCCAGCAGCTTCTCCACCGCCCAGGCGATGCCGCGCTCGGCGGCGCTGAGACCCTCGTCGAAATCGATGTGGTAGGTCTTTTCGAGATGCCAGCGGATCAGCGTCGAATCCGCCACGATGCGGCCGCTGTCGTCCAGGTAGGGCAACTTGCCCTTGGGTGCCCGCCGCAGGCTGCCGCGCTCGGAACGGTACGGCAGGCCCGCCAGCTTGAGCAGCATGTCCGCCTTGGTGACGAACGGGCTGGCATCCGGCAGGCCGAAGGCCGGCCCGAAGGTGTAGAGGACGATCATCGCTACCTGCTCCCGGGAAGATGAAGACTGCGCCGGAGCGCACGCGGCAGCCCCGGCACCACGCTCAACGCCAGTCGCCGCGCAGGTCGAGCACCACCTGGCGCAAGCCTTCCGGCGTCACCGCCTCCGGCGCGATCGGCTCGCCCACCACCAGCTCCAGCCGGCTCAGGATGCCGCGCCGGAACGGCCGCGACATGGCCGCCCCGCCCTTGCGCGAGAAGAAGCTGCCCCACAGGCCGCGCAGCGCCATCGGCACCACCGGCACCGGCGTGCGGCCGATGATCTGCATCACGCCCTGCTTGAAGGGATTGAGCTCGCCGTCCGCCGTGATCTTGCCTTCCGGGAAGATGCAGACGAGATCGCCCTCGGCCAGGGCCGCCGCAATGCGGTCGTAGGCGCGCGCCAGCAGCGTGCCGTCCTCGTGCGCGGGCGCGATGGCGATCGCCCCCGCCTGCCGGAAGAACCACGACAGGAGCGGCACCTTGAAGATGCGGTGATCCATCACGAAGCGCACCGGGCGGGGGCTCGCCGCCATCAGCACCACCGCATCGGCGAAGCTCACGTGGTTGCACACCAGCACCGCCGCGCCCGCCTCCGGAATGCGCTCGGCATGGATGCGGCGCAGCCGGTAGACCGTATGCACCAGGATCCAGGCGATGAAGCGCAGCAGGAACTCCGGCACCAGCGAATAAACGTAGAGCGCCACCACCACATTGAGCAGGCCCACCACCAGGAACAGGTGCGGAATGGTGTAGCCGGCCTGCGTCATCGCCACGCCCAGCAGCGAGGCGGCGATCATGAACAGGCTGTTGAGGATGTTGTTGGCGGCGATGATGCGGGCGCGGTGCGTGGGCGCGCTGCGGCTCTGGATCAGGGCATAGAGCGGCACGCTGTAGAAGCCGCCGAACATGGCCAGCAGGAACAGGTCCGCCAGCACGCGCCAGTGGCGCGGATCGGCCAGGAAGTCGCCGACCCCCGACAGCGCGGCATGGTGCTCGCCATGGCTGGCGAAATACAGCTCGATGGCGAACACGCTCATGCCGATCGAGCCGAACGGCACCAGCCCGATTTCCACGTGGCGCCCCGAGAGGCGCTCGCACAGCAGCGAGCCGATGCCGATGCCGAGCGAAAAGACCGCCAGCAGCATCGTCACCACGTTCTGGTCGCCGCCGAGCACCTCCTTGGCGAAGCCGAAGAAGGAAGTCAGCATGGTGGCACCGAGGAACCACAGCCAGGAAATGCCCAGCAGGCTGAGGAAGACGGTGCGGTTCTGGTGCGCCAGCTTCAGGTTGCGCCAGGTCTCGCTGAGCGGGTTCCAGTTGATGCGCAGGTCCGGCTGCGGCGCCGGCGAAACCGGCACGCCGCGCGACACCAGCCAGCCCGCCAGCGCCAGCGCGAGGCAGAGTGCGCCCACGTAGAGCGGCCCGATCACGTCCCCGCCGCGGCTCAGGCCGGCCAGCTCGCCGCCCACCAGGGTGCCGATCAGGATGGCCACGAAAGTGCCCATCTCGACCATGCCGTTGCCGCCCACCAGCTCGGTCTCGTCGAGGTGCTGCGGCAGGTAGGCGAACTTGACCGGCCCGAACAGCGTGGAATGCAGCCCCATCAGGAAGGTGCAGGCGTACAGCACCGGTGCGCTGTGCCAGACGAAGCCGGCCAGCCCCAATGCCATGATGACGATCTCCAGCGACTTGACCAGGCGGATCAGGCGCGACTTCTCCATCTTGTCGGCGATCTGGCCGCTGGTGGCCGAGAACAGCACGAAGGGCGCGATGAAGATGGCCGAGATCAGGAACGCGGCGCTGTGCGGGTCGACGCCCTCGAACAGCGTGGCATGGTAGGTGACCAGCGACGTGAAGGCCACCTTGAAGACATTGTCGTTCATCGCCCCCAGGAACTGCGTCCAGAAGAAGGGAGCAAAACGGCGCGTGGACAGCAGTTGGAACTGGCTCTTGGAGTGGCTCTTGGAGTGGCTCTTGGGATCGCTCATGGGGACGCAGGAATTGGCCCGTCCGGGCAGGACGCCGGCCGTCGCCGGCAGCGGCCGCCGCGGGCGCCGCGCCACCGGCGCACCCGCGGGCGCGCCGATGGCGCCCGCCTGCGACGCCGGGGACTCAGTCGGCCCGCTCCTCGGGCCAGTCGCGGATGTAGGCCTTGAGCATACGGTTCTCGAAGCTCTGCTCCTCGACCACCGCCTTGGCCACGTCGTAGAAGGAAATCACGCCCATCAGGGTGCGGTTGTCCATCACCGGCAGGTAGCGCGCATGGCGCGCCAGCATCATGCGGCGCACCTCGTCGACGTCGGTCTCCATGGTGCAGGTCAGCGGGGCGTCGTCCATCACCTTGCGGATGCTGACGGTGCCCACGGCGCCATTGTTCGCCGCCAGGGTCTGGATGATCTCGCGGAACGTGAGCATGCCGACCAGATCGCCGTACTCCATCACCACCAGGGAGCCGATATCGTGCTCCGACATGGTGTGCATGGCCTGCATCAGGGACGTGTCCGGCGTCACGGTGAAGAGCGTGTTGCCCTTGATCTGCAGGATGTCGCTGACTTTCATGATGGTCTCCGCTGGGTCTGGCCGGATGCCCGCGCTGCAGGCGCTGGGGCTCGGGATAGCCGGTGTTGGGTAGGAATAATGTTTGTTGGAAGGGTATGTCGGCCCGGCGCCGCGAGCACTGCACAACCTCATGCGCCCGATCCTAGCCGAAACGGGCCGCCGAAGTAAAGCACAGGCGCCTTTCCGGGCGCCCGGAGAGGCGCCTGCGGGGGGTGCCGGCGGCGCGCGCGCGATGCTACGATGCACGCCGGAATCCACTTCAGCCTGCCTCATCATGTCCGGAACCCGCTTCGACACCTTGGCGCTGCATGCCGGCGCCGCGCCCGATCCCGCCACCGGGGCGCGCGCCACCCCGATCCACCTGAGCACGTCCTTCGTATTCCGCGACAGCGAGCACGCGGCCTCGCTGTTCAATATGGAACGGGCCGGCCACGTCTATTCGCGCATCTCCAACCCCACCGTGGCGGTATTCGAGGAGCGCGTGGCGGCACTGGAGAACGGCGTCGGCGCGATCGGCGTGGCTTCCGGCCAGGCCGCGCTGCACCTGGCGGTGGCCACCCTGATGGGAGCGGGCTCCCATATCGTCGCCTCCAGCGCGCTGTACGGCGGCTCGCACAACCTGCTGCACTACACGCTGCGCCGCTTCGGCATCGAGACCACCTTCGTCAAGGCGCGCGACATCGACGCCTGGCGCGCGGCCATCCGCCCGGAGACCCGCCTGCTGTTCGGCGAGACGCTCGGCAACCCCGGCCTGGACGTGCTCGACATCCCGACGCTGGCCCAGCTCGGCCAGGAGCACAAGATCCCGCTGCTGGTCGACTCGACCTTCACCACCCCCTACCTGCTCAAGCCCTTCGACCATGGCGCCGGCCTGCTCTACCATTCGGCCACCAAGTTCCTGGGCGGCCACGGCACCACCATCGGCGGCGTGCTGGTGGAGGGCGGCACTTTCGACTTCCAGGCCTCGGGGCGTTTCCCCGAGCTGTCGGAGCCCTACGAGGGCTTCCACAACATGGTGTTCACCGAGGAAAGCACGGTGGCGCCCTTCCTGCTGCGCGCGCGCCGCGAGGGCCTGCGCGACTTCGGCGCCTGCATGAACCCGATGGCGGCATGGCAGCTGCTGCAGGGCATCGAGACGCTGCCGCTGCGCATGCAGCGGCATATCGACAATGCGCGCCGCGTGGTGCAGTTCCTGGTGTCGCACCCGATGGTCGAGTCGGTGGCCTATCCCGAGCTGGAATCCCACCCCGACTACGAACTGGCCAAACGCCTGCTGCCGCGCGGCTGCGGCGCGGTGTTCAGCTTCAACCTGAAGGGCAACCGCGTGGCGGGCCAGCGCTTCATCGAGAGCCTGACGCTGTTCTCCCACCTGGCCAACGTGGGCGACGCCCGCTCGCTGGTGATCCACCCGGCCTCGACCACCCACTTCCGCATGGACGCGGCGGCGCTGCAATCGGCCGGCATCGGCGAAGGCACCATCCGCCTGTCGGTGGGCCTGGAAGACCCGGACGACCTGATCGACGACCTCAAGCGCGGCCTCAAGGCCGCCGAGAAATCCATGAGCGGCAAGTGAGGACAGCCTGATGGAACTGACCGTTTCCGGCCGCAAGGCCTACGCCTACACCGGCGGCAAACCCTTCGACCCCACCCTGCCCTGTGCCATCTTCGTGCACGGCGCGCAGAACGACCACAGCGTCTGGGCCCTGCAATCGCGCTGGTTCGCCCACCACGGCTTCTCGGTGCTCGCCGTCGACCTGCCCGGCCACAACCGCAGCGAAGGCGAACCGCTCGCTACCGTCGAGGCCATGGCCGACTGGGTCATGGACCTGGCCCGCGCCGCCGGCGTGCAGGGCCCTGTACTCGTGTTCGGGCACAGCATGGGCTCGCTGATCGCGCTGGAATGCGCGGCGCGCCACCCCGACTCGGTACGCGGGGCCGCGCTGCTGGCGACCGCCTATCCGATGAAGGTCTCCGACGCGCTGCTGCAGGCGGCGCTGGAGCGTGAGGACCAGGCCATCGCCATGGTCAACAACTGGTCGCTGTCCAGCCTGGCCAACAAGCCCTCCTCGCCCGGCCCGGGCTCGTGGATGCACGGCGGCAACCAGCGCCTGATGGAGCGGGTGGCCCAGCGCAATCCTGGCGCCCACGTCTTCCACACCGACTTCTCGGCCTGCAACGCCTATGCCCACGGCGACGAAGCGGCGGCGGCGGTGCGTTGCCCGGTGCTGTTCGTGTGCGGCAGCAAGGACCTGATGACCTCGCCCAGGGCAGCCCAGGCGCTGGCGGCCAGGATGACCGCCGCCAGCGTGGTCACGGTGCCGTGCGGCCACGCGCTGATGGGCGAGAAGCCCGACGAAGTGCTGGACGCGCTGGCCGCGTTCGCGCGCCGCGCGATGGCGGCCGGCTGAAGCCCGCCCCCTGCCCGGCGCGGGCCGCCCGGTCCGCGCCGCAGCATGCCCGGCGCGCGGCGGCGCGCTACACTGTTTTCCGGATGTATTCCAACGAAAACAGGAGACCGCCATGCGCCCGGCATCCACGCGCGAATTCGACAGCTTCGCCGCCTTCTACCCCTTCTACCTGAACGAGCACCGCAACCGCACCTGCCGCCGCCTGCATTTCGCCGGCTCCACGGTGGCGCTGCTGTGCCTGGCCGCGCTGGTCGCCAGCGGCAATGCCTGGTGGCTCGCTGGCGCCGTGGTGTCCGGCTATGCCTTCGCCTGGGTCGGGCACTTCGCCTTCGAGAAGAACCGCCCGGCCACCTTCCGCCACCCGCTCTACAGCCTGATGGGCGATTGGGTGATGTACGCCGACATCCTGCGCGGCCGCCTCCCCTTCTGAGCGCGCGCGGCGGGCCGCCGCCCGCCCGCGGCACGGACTCAGACCTGGCCGTGCCAGCCCGGCGGCACCACCTCCAAGGTGCGGCGGCGCCCCTTGCCCTGGTCTTCGCTGCCGCCATCCCCGCCGCCGGCCGGATATTCCGCCTGGCGGAAGACCGATTCCAGCGAGCGGTCGAGCTGCGGATTGTCGAGCATGGCCTTCAACTCATCGCCGCCCTGCAGCTGCTGCGCCAGCGCGGTGCGCGCCAGGCGCGGCAGGTTGAGCACCAGTCGGCTGTGCAGCGTGCGCAGCGCCACCTGGCTCGGATCGCACAGCAAGGCCCAGTGCGCCTGCCCTCTTTCCTGCTGCAGCCGGCCCACCAGGTGCATGGCCTTGAGCTTGCCCAGCAGCGCCGCCAGGTAGTCGGCCTCCACCCGCAGCTTGCGGCCCAGGTCGAGTTCGCCCACGCTGCGCGGCACCTCGTCGCGCGCCTTGTACAACAGGTAGAGCACGCCGAGCGCGTCGAAGAACTCGCTGCCGGCGAAGCTGCGCCGGCGCCAGTGGCCCTGGCGGATCACCGGCAGGTTGGCGGCGATGGTGGCGCCCAGCAAGGTCACCAGCCAGCTCAGGTAGATCCACAGCAGGAAGATCGGCAGCGCGGCGAAGGTGCCGTAGACCACCGTATAGGTCGGGATATGGGTGATGAAGTAGCCGAAGCCGCGCTTGGCCAGTTCGAAGGCCAGCGCCGCCACCAGCCCGGCGACGATGGCGTCGCGCCAGTCCACGTAGGCATTGGGCACCGTGGTGTAGAGGAAGGCGAAGGCCAGCGCCGACAGCAGCACCGGCACCATGCTGACCAGCAGGCCGACGCCGAACGGCATGGTGCCGACGTAGCCGGCCGAGACCGAGATCAGGTAGGAACTGATCGACAGGCTGGCGCCGATCAGCACCGGCCCGAAGGTCAGCGTCGCCCAGTACACCAGCACGCGCTGCGCCAGCGGGCGCGGCCGGCGCACGCGCCAGATGGCGTTGAGCGCGTTCTCCACCGTCAGCATGGTCAGCACAGCGGTCACCATCAGGCCGCCCAGGCCCATCGCGGTCAGCCCGCGCGCGCTGCGGGAGAACTGCCCCAGGTAGCTCGAGATCGAATTGCTGACATTGCCCGGAATCAGGTTCTGGAACAGGAAGGCCTCGATCTGCGCGCGGAAGTCGCGGAACACGGGAAAGGCGGCCAGCAGGGCGAAGGCCACAGTCAGCACCGGCACCACCGACAGGAAGGTGGTGAAGGTGAGGCTCGAGGCAACCTGCGGCAGCTTGTCTTCGCCGGCGCGGCGCAGCACATAGCGCAGCAGCGCGCGCAGCTTCTGCAGGTTCCAGCCGCGGCGCAGGCGGTTCAGGCGGACGGAGGACATTGGGGGCACGGCTCCAGCTTCGATGACGATGGCCCGGCGCAGCCGGAGCTGGCGCCGGGGCCACATCTATAATAACCGCTATTGCCGGCCCGCCCGCAGCGGACCGGCCTGCTGCGTGCCCGGCACCAGCCCGGCCAGAGCCGGCCCAGGCGCGACCCAAGCACGACCAGAGCCCGACACCATCTGCCCGCTCCGCTCCCCGATGACCGAAATCCTTGTCCTGTACTACAGCCGCCACGGCAGCACGCGCCGGCTGGCCGAACTGATCGCCAGCGGCATCGACAGCGTGCCCGGCGCCCATGCGCGGCTGCGCACCGTGCCGCCGGTCTCCACCGTCAGCGAAGCCACTGCCCCCGACATCCCCGGCAACGGCCCGCCCTACGCCGAGCTGCGTGACCTGGAGGAATGCGCCGGCCTGGCGCTCGGCAGCCCCACCCGCTTCGGCAATATGGCCGCGCCGATGAAGTACTTCCTCGATGGCACCGTGGCGCAATGGCTGTCCGGCGCCCTGGCCGGCAAGCCGGCCTGCGTCTTCACCTCGACCGGCAGCCTGCATGGCGGACAGGAAAGCACGCTGCTGTCCATGATGCTGCCGCTGCTGCACCACGGCATGCTGCTGCTCGGCCTGCCCTATTCCGAGAGCGCGCTGATGACCACGCGCTCCGGCGGCACGCCCTATGGCGCCAGCCACTACGCCCACGTCGACAACAGCGGCCCGGTCACCGAGGACGAAAGCGCGCTGGCGCGCGCGCTCGGGCGCCGCCTGGCGCAGACGGCGCTGCGGCTCGACGCGGGAGTGCGCTGATGGCGGCCGCCCCCTCCACCGACGACACCCGCCTGCACAATCCGGCACTGCACGCCCTGTCGGCGGGCAGCCTCGTTGCCCTGCTGCTGCTGTGCGTCGGCTGGGAATGGCTGCTGGCGCCGCTGCGCCCGGGCGGCTCATGGCTGGTCCTGAAGTGCCTGCCACTGCTGCTGCCGCTGCGCGGGGTGCTGCGCCGCGACCGCTACACCATGCAGTGGTCGTCGATGCTGATCCTGCTCTACTTCACCGAAGGCATCGTGCGCGCCACCAGCGACCGCCAGCCGTCCGCCACCTACGCCTGGATCGAGGTGGCCCTGGTCCTGCTGTGCTTCGTCAGCACCATCCTCTACCTGCGCCCGTTCAAGCAACGTGCCCGCGCCAGCGCGCGCGGCCGCTGACTCCCGGCCCATCCCCGACCCTGCAGACACCATGTCCACCGCCTTCCGCCCCGACTCCTTCCTCGACCTGTGCCGCGCCGCCATCGGGCCGCAGCACGTGCTGACCACTGCCGACGACCTGGCGCCCTACCTGACCGACTGGCGCCGGCGCTACACCGGCGAGGCGCTCGCCGTGCTGCGCCCGGGCAGCGCCGAGGAAGTGGCCACGGTGGTGCATGCCTGCCACGCGCACCGCGTGGCCATGGTGCCCCAGGGCGGCAACACCGGCCTGTGCGGCGGTGCCACCCCGGCCGCGGCCGGCGAACGGCCGGTGGTGGTGATCTCGCTGCAGCGGCTCAAGCGCGTGCGCCAGGTCGATCCGCTCAACAACACCATCACGGTCGAGGCCGGCGTGGTGCTGCAGCACCTGCAGGAAGTGGCGCGCGAGCACGGCCGCCTGTTCCCGCTGAGCCTGGCGGCGGAAGGCAGCTGCACCATCGGCGGCAACCTCGGCACCAATGCCGGCGGCACCGCGGTGCTGCGCTACGGCAACACGCGCGAACTGTGCCTGGGGCTGGAAGTGGTGACCCCGTCCGGCGAACTGTGGGACGGCCTGCGCGGCCTGCGCAAGGACAATACCGGCTACGACCTGCGTGACCTCTTCATCGGCGCCGAAGGCACGCTGGGCATCATCACCGCCGCCGTGATGAAGCTCTATCCGCTGCCGCGCGCGCGCGTCACCGCGCTGGCGGCAGTGGACAGCCCGCGCGCGGCGCTGGCGCTGCTGGCCATCGCCCAGGCCCATGCCGGCGCCATGCTGACCGGGTTCGAGCTGATGTCGGCGCTGTGCATGACGCTGGTGACGCGCCACTTCCCGCAGCTGCGCTATCCCTTCGTGCAGCCCTATCCCCAGCTGGTGCTGCTGGAGCTCTCCGACAGCGAAAGCGAGGACCATGCGCGCCAGATCTTCGAGACCATGATGCAGGCCGCGCTGGAGGCCGGCGTGGTCCAGGACGCCGCCGTGGCCGAATCGGTGCAGCAGTCGCGCGACTTCTGGAACCTGCGCGAGCACATTCCGCTGGCCCAGGTGGAGGAAGGCAAGAACATCAAGCACGACATCGCCGTGCCGATCTCGCGCATCGCCGACTTCATCGAGGCCACCGACGCGCTGCTGCAGCAGGCCTTCCCGGGCGCGCGCATGGTCACGTTCGGCCATCTCGGCGACGGCAACCTGCACTACAACGTCTCGCCGCCCGCAGGCACCGACCACGACGCCTTCCTCGCCAACCAGGCAGCGGTCAACCAGATCGTGCACGACAGCGTGCATGCGCACCGCGGCTCGATCTCGGCGGAGCACGGGCTGGGCCAGCTCAAGCGCGAGGAAAACCAGCGCTACAAGAGCGAGGTCGAGCTGGCCATGATGCGCGCCATCAAGCAGGCGCTGGATCCGCTCGGGCTGATGAACCCGGGCAAGGTGCTGTAGGCGCGGCACGGCTCCCTCGCTGGCCCCCCCAGGCGGGAACGCGCGTCCCACCCGGGGCCGCACACGCCCTCGAGGCGCCGGCATGCACGCCGGACCATGCCGGACCATGCCGGACATGCCGGACCATGCCGGACATGCCGATTATCCCAGCGCGACCCAGCGCCGGTTGGGAATATTCTATTTTCGGAAGTTTATTTTCATAATTTTCATTAAAAATAAATCAAGCCATTGATTTATAAGAAAAATATTAATCTCACCCGAAAAACAGACCAGCAACACCAGGCAGCGCAGGAATTGAGCGGATATTTTTGACCTTCGATAATCCTCGGTCCACAAGGAGTGCTTGTGAAAACACAGGAACGGAGGAAAAAACCATGAAGCTCAGACTGATCGCCGCGTCGGCCGCCCTGCTGGCCTCGGGCACGCTGCATGCCCAATCGAGCGTGACGCTCTACGGCGTCGCCGACGTCGGCATCGAAGCCCTCAACCGTGCGTCGCAGGGGCATGCTCCCGGCGCCGACGGCCGCACCGTGCGCATGTCGTCGGGCAACCTGTCCGGCTCGCGCTGGGGCCTGCGCGGCGTCGAGGACCTGGGCCAGGGCCTGAAGGCGGTCTTCACGCTGGAGAGCGGCTTCCACCTCGATACCGGCAGCACCAGCGGTGGCTCGCGCCTGTTCGACCGCCAGGCCCTGGTCGGCCTGCAGGGCGAGTTCGGCAGCCTGACGCTGGGACGCCAGCAGACGCCGGTCTACGATTTCGGCATCACCTACGACCCGATGGCGCTGTCGGCGCGCTATTCCATGCTGTCCCAGGATCGCGGCATGGCCGGCCGCGCCAATAACGCCATCAAGTACACCGGCAGCTTCGGTGGCCTGACGGCATCGGCCCTGTATAGCTTCGGCTACGGCGACGAGGGCGAGCGCCCGGGCGACTCGCGCCTGGGCCGTGAGTATGCCTTCGGCCTCGGCTACGCCGACGGGCCGTTCAGCGTCGGCGCCATCTACGACCAGCGCTTGCCGTCCACCGATAAATCGCTCGGCCGCGACGTCAAGGTACAGCGCGCCGCAATCGCCGGCAGCTACGCCATCGGCCCGGTCAAGGCTTTCGCAGGCTACCGCTGGGCCATGCTGCAGGCCGGGACACCCCACTCGCGCGCCAACTTGTGGTGGGCGGGCCTGGGCCTGCAAGCCACGCCGGCGCTGTCGCTGAAGGGCGCGGCCTACTACCAGGACTTCCGCGACACGCGCGCCGACCCCTGGCTCTTCGTCGCCTCGGCGGACTATGCGCTGTCCAAGCGCACCGATGCCTACGTGAACGTCGCGCTCGCCTGGAACCGCGCCGACGCCGGCCAGGGCGTCGCCTCCAACCTCGGTGTCAACGGCGGCGACAGCCTGTATGGCGCGCCGGCCCCCTTCATCGACGGCACGGCCAAGCGCAACCAGGTCGGCGCGGTAGTCGGCATCCGCCACAAGTTCTGAGCACGGCGATACCCGGGCGGCGCCCACGGCGCCGCCCGGCCTCAGGCCTGGTCTGCTTCGGCCCGGTGCTGCGCCTGCAGCTTCACGTAATTGCCCGCGGTATAGCTGAAGAAGCTGCGCTCCTTGTCGGTCAGCGCGCGTACCTGGCGGGCGGGACTGCCGACGTAGAGATGTCCGCTCGCCAGCACCTTGCCGGGCGGCACCACGCTGCCGGCGCCGAGGATGACCTCGTCCTCGATCACGGCGCCGTCCATCACGATGGAACCCATGCCCACCAGGATGCGGCTGCCGATGGTGCAGCCATGCAGCAGTACCTTGTGGCCCACGGTCACCTCGTCGCCGATGGTGAGCGGAAAGCCGTCCGCGTTGAACGGGCCGGCGTGGGTGATATGCAGGACGCTGCCATCCTGGATGCTGGTACGTGCGCCGATGCGGATGCGGTGCATGTCGCCGCGGATCGTCACCAGCGGCCACACGGAACTGTCGCTGCCGATCTCGACGTCGCCGATCACGACGGCGCTGGCGTCGACGAACACACGGTCGCCGAGTTGCGGGGTCTTGCCTTGGAAGCTGCGGAGGGTCACGTTCGATGCCTGGGTTGAAGCCGGGCGCGCAGTGGCCGGTGGCCGGATGCCGCCGCGGCCGGGATTGGCGCCGGACCCAGGATTCTAGTCCACGGCGCATTCGAAAGGCACCCCCGATCGGACCGCGCCTCCGGGCCGTCCGTATGCGTCGTTGCAAAGGCCCGCCATGGCCGTGCCATGGCTTTGCGTTGCTCCTGGCCTGCGACCTGGAGGCGGCGCCGCTCCGGTGCGCCTTCTCTGACGCAATGGACCAGCCGCCCGGGCAGGCACCTATTGCCTGAACGAGCGAAAGCGCCTAGTGTCCGAGGCTGGCCTGCGCGTGCAGCTGGCTGCAGGCCACGTTGTTCGTGCGCCGTTGTTCGTGCGCCGTTCTCCGCCCGCCGTTCTCCGCGGCCGTTCTTCGCTTGTCAGACGCAGCAACTGGACCAAGAAGCCACCTGTGAACCTGCGAACCGTCCTCTCGGCCTGCGCGGCCTGCGCCGTGCTGATGCTCGTCGCGCTGGCGGCCGCCATCGCCTTCGGCGGCCCCACGCGGCCGCAGCCGATGCTGAGCATCAGCAACCCTTTCCGCAATGTCGATTACAGCGCGCTGCCGCCGCTGTCGCACTATGCGGCGCGCGACGGCACGCAACTGGCCTACCGCCGCTATGCGCCGGCGGGCGGCGCTGCCGCGCGCGGCAGCGTGGTGCTGGTGCAGGGCTCATCGGCCAACAGCCAGAGCGTGCATCCGCTGGCGCAAAGCCTCGCCGGAGCGGGCTTCGCCGTCTACGCACTCGATATCCGCGGCCACGGCGACTCGGGCCCGCACGGTGACATCGCCTACATCGGCCAGCTCGACGACGACCTGCAGGACTTCATGGGCAGCGTGCGCCCGCCGCGCCCGAGCACGCTGGCGGGCTTCTCCTCGGGCGGCGGCTTTGCCATCCGCGTGGCCGGCGGAGCGCGCCAGGCGCTGTTCGACAATTACCTGTTCCTGGCCCCCTACACCAGCCGCCGTGCCGCCAGCTTCCGGCCCAATGCCGGCGGCTGGGTGGCGGTCGGCGTGCCGCGCGTGGTCGCGCTGACCCTGCTCAACCGCATCGGCGTCACGCGCTACAACCACCTGCCGGTGGTGGCCTTCGCCGTCGGCAATGCATCCGCTGCCGGGCTGGTCGGCACCTATTCCTATGCCCTGGTGACGAATTTCCAGCCCGACGAAGCCTACCAGGACGACATCCGCGCCATCCGCGAACCGGCCGCGGTGCTGGCCGGCGTGGACGACGAGGTCTTCCTGGCCGCCCGCTTCGCCCAGGTCTTCGCCGAAGCCGGACGGCCCGACATCCCCGTCACGCTGGTGCCAGGCAGCGGGCACATCGGCCTGACGCTGGATGCGCAAGCGCGCGCGGCCGTCGTCGCAGCGGTGGCAAAGCTCGACGCCGCGACCAGGCCGATGCCTGCCAGCGCCAGCCAGGCGCCCGCCCCCATCGGCGAGCGCGCCTACTAGCACCGGCGCCGCCGCGCTCACGGCGCTCACGGCGCTCACGGCCCAGCGCGTGCAGGCAGGCCACCGGAACGCGCCCCCGGCGGGGCGCGCGGCACCGGTCAGCGCCTGGCCAGGCGGCTGCGCACCTCGGGTGCGGCCAGCTTGCACAGTCCGCCGGGAATCTCCTCCATCACCATGCCTCGCACCTGCTTGCCCAGGTGCACACGCAGGCGCCCCAGGAAACGCGGCGCGGCCGCCAGCCGCAGCTTGTCGAAGCGGCGGGCCATGCGCGCCTCGTCGAGGAAGCGCCCAAGCCAGCGCGCGAACAGTTCATGTTCCTTGGCCGCCGGATCGGTACGCGGCGACATCGAATGCGAGGGCTCCCCCTTGCCAGCGAAGCGCCCCTGCGCATCGGTCCGCAACTGGCTGTCGCGGGCCCTGCCGAGCGGATTCAGCAGATCCTGGATCTCCTCGAAATCGCGGGAACGGCCGTTGCTCTGGAACACCCGTGCCCGGCTGCCGTCCGCAACCACTGTCCAGATCGTCGTCATCGGTCTCTCCTTCACGTGGGCGTAGCCACTGCCACCAGCATAGGTGCTGCCGGCAGTCGGCGTGCCAGGCTTCGCCATCCGCGTAGACCGCGGCCGCGCCGGTGTGCCGGCCAGGCGGAGCGGCTAGCCGGCCAGCCGCTCCCTGGCCAGTTCCTGCGCTGCCTGCGCCGACGGCGCGATCGCCATCGGTACGCCGAAGGCCTTCACCGCCAGCGCTGCCTGTGCATTCAGGGCCACGCGCTTGAGCGCATCCGGCTCGACGGCGATCACCGCCTTGCAGAGGCGGGCAAGCGCCTCCTTGTTGCGCTTGAGCCAGAGCGCACGTACCTTGCGGTCCGCATGCTCCTCTTCGGCCTGGCGCTCCGGCATCAGGATCACGAAGGGAAACTGCTGCCGCAGCAGCTCGTCCATCTCCCGCTCCCACTGCGCGGCGTAGCCCGGGCGGACGGCCTCGCGCCGGGTCCAGACCAGCGGGAACGCGGCGATATCGTGAACGGTAAACGGTGTGGCGTGCTCGAATACCTGGGTCATGGCATTGCTCCTTCTGCTTCTTCAAGCCGCGTCCGCGGCATCCATGGCAGCGGCGAGGCGTGCCGCCGCCGCGGCCGAGGCCTCCAGCGCAGCCGCCGCGCGCTCGCGCATGCCCGCCTCGTACCGCCCCAGCGCCGCCGGCAGGGCTTGATAGCCACCTGCCACCGCAGCCAGGCATGCGGCGAGCTCCGCGGCATCCTGCAGCGCCGTATTGGCTCCGACTCCGCCAGCCGGCGACATCGCATGCGCCGCGTCACCGAGCAGGGTTGCCTCCCCGGCCGGCCAGAGGGCGGGCTGGCGCGCGCTGCGCACGGGCAGCATGGCGATACTGCGCGGGTCGGTCTGATCGAACACCGTCCGCAGCGCCGGATGCCAGTCGGCGACCAGTCCGGCCACCTGCGCGAAGCGCCGTGCAGGCGTCGCTTCGGCATCGGCCGGTCCGACGCGCGCCCGCGGGCCGATCACGGCCCAATAGAAGTAGTCCTCGACCGCGCCGAGCCGGCAACCCGGTGCCAGGCGCGCGGCCAGTTGCGGCAGCGGCTCGCGGAAACGCATGGGGTCGAGGATGGCGGCAAAGCCATCGGCGAAAATCACCGAGGTGCCCTGGCACAACGCCTCGCCGGCCGCGCCGGCATCGCGCCGCAGCGCTGGCATGGCGGCACTGCGGCCGTAGAAGCAGACGGCGCCGGTGTCCTCCGGCGCGGCCGCCGGCGCCAGTTGCGCGCGGACCGGGGAATGCACGCCATCCGCGCCGACCAGCACGCTGGTGGCCAGCGCCGTGCCATCGTCGAACGCCACCCGCAGGCCGCCTTGCCCCATCGGCGCGTGGCGCAGGTAGGACTTGCCGAAATGCACCCGGCTCTCGATGCCGCACAGCAGGATCTCGCGCAGCGTCTGCCGGTGCGCGCTGAGGTCGCCACCGGCAGGCGCGCCGGCCTCGTCCACCGTGCGCCGCCAGCCGGGCGCCGGCCTGCCACGCGTCGGCCTCAAGCCGGTGTCGAAGAAACTCCCCGCGCTGGCGGCGACGGCACAGCTGTGCCGGAACAGCACGTCCAGGCCGGGCGGCAGGCACGCCGACAGCGCGCGCTGCCCGTCGGCATCGATGCGGATACGGTAGCCCTGGGCGCGGCTGTCCGGCCGCGCATCGCGCTCGAAGACGTCGAAGGCGATGCCCGCGCGCTGCAGGCCCTGGGCCAGGCACAGGCCGCCGAGGCCCGCGCCGATGATGGAAACGTGTAGACCCTTCATCGTGGATTCTTCCTGTGACCGGCGGCGGCCCATGCCGCAGCGCCGTGCCGACAAAGGTAGCCCGGCCGCGCCTTTCCGCGATAACGATATTCGGACGATAATTAATGCAATTCGGCCAACCCGGGGAAAGCCTCGCGCGGCGGCCTATCCCCACCCTGCAGGAGATGCCACGGGAAATGCCACGCACGACAGGCCGCAAAGGACAGGACCAGGCATCCGTCCAGGCATCCGACGACACCAATGCCAAGGCGCACGGCGCTCCGGACAAGCGGCGCGGCGGTGACCACGGGAAGCCTCGCCAGCCGCTCCGGGCCACGCTCCTGGCCACGCCGCCGGAGAGCGAGACCGTCCTCGCCCTGCGCGACCTGAGCGACCGCGCCGACGGCCCCGCGCTGGTCGCCTTCTGGGGCTCGGAAGCCGCGCAGAGCGAGTTCCGCCTCGGCACGCGCGAATACGGCTGGCACCGGCACCTGCGCGGCCAGTTCTTCTGCATCGAGAACGGGCTGGTGCACGTGCGCACCCGGCACGGCTCCTGGATCCTGCCGCCGCACCGTGCCGGCTGGCTGCCGCCCGGCATCGAGCACAAGGTCAGCATCAGCGGCGCGCTGAGCGGCTGGGGCGTGATGCTGACGCCGGCCGCCAGCGGCGGACTGCCGCCGGAGCCCCGCGTGCTCGGCGTCAGCGAGCTGTTGCGCGCGCTGGTGCGCCGGGCCACCTCGTGGTCGCAGGCGGAGCACCTGCTGCCGGAACAGGAGCGGGTGGTGGCGGTGCTGCTCGACGAGATGCGCCTGGCGCCGCACGAACCGCTGCACCTGCCGATGCCGTCCGACCGCAGGCTGCTGCGCGTTGCCACGGCGCTGCTGGCGCAGCCGGCCGACGCGCGCACGCTGGCGTCGCTGGCCGGCGAGGCGGGGCTGTCCGAGCGCACGCTGCGGCGCCTGTTCCTGGCCGAGACCGGCATGAGCCTGCAGCAATGGCGCCAGCAGGCACGCCTGACCTTGGCGCTCGAACGCCTGGCGGGCGGCGATGCCGTCAACGACGTGGCCGAAGCGCTCGGCTACGCCACTCCGAGCAACTTCATCGCCATGTTCCGCAAGGCCTTCGGCGACTCTCCCGCGCGCTACTTCTCGCGCCGCCGGGAGCCGCTTTAGGCCCGCGCCCGGCAATCGCGGCTATCATGTCGCTCGCCGGCCGGCCCCGCGCAGTCGTGGCGCTGCGCCCGCCGGCTCCAACATGCCTCTCCCGGAGCGCGGCGCGGCATGCGCGCGCTGCGGGCGAGGCGAGCAACCCGCGGAACCGACCATGCAAACCGAAGCCCCATCCACCGCCCGCCCGGCCATGCGGCCGCTGACGCCCCTGGAGGCACGCGTGCTGGCCGTGCTGCTGGAGAAGCAGCACACCGTGCCAGACACCTATCCGCTGTCCCTGAACGCGCTCACCGCCGGCTGCAACCAGAAGACCGCGCGCGCGCCGGTCATGAATGTCAGCGAGACCGAGGTGCTGCAAGCCATCGAGGGCCTCAAGCAATTGAGCCTGGCCATGGAAGGCAGCAGCAGCCGCGTGACCCGCTTCGAACACAATATGGGCCGCGTGCTCGGTATTCCCAGCCAGTCGGCCGCCATCCTCGCGGTACTGATGCTGCGCGGCCCGCAGACGGCCGCCGAACTGCGCTTGAATACCGCCCGCCTGCATGGCTTTGCCGACACGTCCTCGGTCGAAGCCTTTCTCGACGAACTGGCCGACGGCGAACCGGCGCGCGTGGTCAAGCTGCCGCGCATGCCGGGGGAACGCGAACACCGCTGGACGCACCTGCTGTGCGGCGAGGTCGCCATCGACGCCATGGCGGCGGCGGACGCCGTCGGCCGCGGCGCGAACGACGATGCCCTCGCCGGCACCGCCGGCGGCGTCCCCATGGCCGAGTTCGCCGCGCTGCGCGCCGAACACGAGGCGCTGAGCGACAAGGTGGAACGCCTGCAGGCACTGATCGAGCGCATGGCTGGCGAGCTGGGCATCGCCGTCGACACCACCCAGCTGTGAGCCTGGCCGGCGGCCGCGTGCCGCGGCGCTCGGCCGCTCGGCTAGAATGAGCGCCGCTGCACCGCCGGCCCTGCCCGGCGCGCCCACCGCCCACCCCCGATGCTCGTCGCCCAACTCAAATCGTTCTTCATGGTCGCCCGCCTCGGCAGCATCACGCTGGCGGCCAAGCAGCTCGGCCTGAGCCAGCCGACCGTCACCTCGCAGGTCCGCGCGCTGGAAGAGGCCTACGGCGTCGAGCTGTTCCATCGCGGCGGGCGCCGCCTGGCCCTGTCGGATGCCGGCGTGCGCCTGATGCCCCTGGTCGACGAACTGGTGCGCCAGGAGACCGAGATCGACTTCATGCTGCGCAATTCCGGCGACCTCGGCTCGGGCCACCTGCGCATCGGCGCCACCGCGCCCTACTACGTGCTCGACATCGTCGACCGCTTCTGCCGCAGCCACCCGGGCATCGAGGTCAGCATCGAGACCGGCAATTCGGTGCAGATGCTCGAGGCGCTGCAGGAGTACCGCGTCGACGTGGCCCTGTCGTCGCACCGTGCCGACGACGCGCGCTTCCTGCGCCTCGAACTGGCGCGCGACCCGCTGGTGCTGGTGGTACACCGCCGCCACCCCCTGGCCGGCCGCGCCAGCCTGCCGCTGCAGGCGCTGGCGGACTGCCGCCTGCTGGTCCGCGAAGCGGGCTCGATCACCCGCGCGATGACCGAGACCATGCTCGCGCAGGCCGGCGTCAGCGCCCGCGCCACGCTCGAGATCGGCAGCCGCGAGGCCATCCGCGAAGCCATCCTGCGCGACCTCGGCGTCAGCGTGATCGCCCGCCACGAGGTACCGGACCATCCCGAGCTGCGCGTGATCCCCTTCGCCGGCGCCACACCCGAACTCAGCGAATACCTCTATTGCCTGCAGGACCGGCGCGAGGCGCGCCTGATCGCCGCCTTCCTGGCCCTGGTGCGGACGTTCGCCCGATAGACCATCGGCTCGGCCGTCCGCCACCCGCCGGCGGGGCTTGCGCCACCCGTGCCCGCCACCCGCCGCGGTGGCCCATCGCAAAACCAGCAATGACCGCATCGGCGTTTTTGCGATAACTGCCACGGTGCCTACATGTCGGCTGGCTACAGTGCAAGGCGTCAACCACCACGCTTGCGCCGATGTCCCAGCCCCCCAACGCCCCCCAAGCCGGCACCGCCAGCCCCGCCTTCCTGTCCGTGCGCGGCATCTCGCGCCGCTTCGGCGCCTTCACCGCGCTCGACGGGGTTTCGCTGGACGTGGCGCAAGGTGAATTCGTCTGCCTGCTCGGCCCTTCGGGCTGCGGCAAGACGACCCTGCTGCGCATCGTGGCCGGCCTGGAGGACTGCGACGGCGGGCAGATCCTGGCCGGCGGCCGCGACATCACGCAAGCGCCGCCGCGCGAGCGCGACTACGGCATCGTGTTCCAGTCCTACGCCCTCTTCCCCAACCTGACGGTGGCGCAGAACGTCGCCTATGGACTGGATTCGCGCAACACCGACCGTGCCCGGCTGCGCGCGCGCGTCGCCGAGATGCTGGCCCTGGTCGGCCTGGCGGGCAGCGAAGAGAAGTACCCCGCGCAACTGTCCGGCGGCCAGCAGCAGCGCGTGGCGCTGGCCCGCGCGCTGGCCCCGGCGCCGTCCCTGCTGCTGCTCGATGAGCCGATGTCGGCGCTCGACGCGCAGGTACGCGAGCACCTGCGCGTGGAACTGCGGCGGCTGCAGCGCAAGCTGAACGTCACCACGGTGATGGTCACGCATGACCAGGACGAGGCCATGGCCATGGCCGATCGCATCGCGGTGATGTCGAATGGCCGCATCGAGCAGACCGGCGCGCCGCAGGACATCTACGCCGCCCCGGCCACCGCCTTCGTGGCGGGCTTCGTCGGCCAGGCCAACTGGCTGCCGCTGGAGCATGCCGGCGACGGTTCGCTGCGCCTGGCCGGCCAGCCGCTGCAACTGTGCCCCGCCCAGGCCGCGCCGCGCGGCCGCGCGCGCCTGTTCTGCCGCCCCGAAGCCGTCACCCTGCATGCCCCCGAAGGCATGCCCAACCGGCACCTGGCGCGCATCACCGACCAGCTCTACCTGGGCAGCCGCAGCCGCGTCACGCTGGCGCTGGATGGCCTCGAAGACACCCCGGTGGTTGCCGAAGTCCCTTCGGCAGCGCTGCCGGCCGGCGGCGGCAAGCTCTGGATCGCGCTGCAGCGCGACGGCCTGCGCGTCTATGCGTGAGGCGGCCATGTCGACGATCCCGCGTGAACTGAGGGCCGCCACGCCGGCTGCCGCCGCTCCCGCCACCCGCCGCGGCCGCGCGCCCGGCGAAGGCGCCGTGCTGGGCAGCATGAAGCTGGCCTGGCTGGCGCTGCTGCTGCTCGGCCTGCTGCTGCCGCTGGCCGCGATGCTGCTGCAGGCCACCGGCCTGGTGACCACCGCGCGTGGCGGCGAACACGGGCTGGCGCTGGTGGCGCACGTGCTCGGCGACGCCAATTTCCTGCCGATGGTGGGGCGCAGCCTGGCCGTGGCCGCCACCGTGGCGGCCATCGTGGTACCGCTGGCCTTCGCCTTCGCCTATGCGATGCAGCGCACGCGCCTGCCGCTGCGCGGCGTGCTGCGCGCGCTGGCCATGCTGCCGCTGTTCGCACCCTCGCTGCTGCCGGGCATCGCGCTGGTCTACCTGTTCGGCAACCAGGGCCTGTTCAAGGACTGGGTGGGCGGCAGCATCTACGGCTTCTGGGGCATCGTCGCCGGCGAGGCGTTCTACACCTTCCCCTATGCCCTGATGCCGCTGCTGGCCACCCTGGCGCTGGCCGACGGCCGTCTCTACGACGCCGCCCGCGCCATGGGCGCCGGGCCGTGGCGCACTTTCCGCACGGTCACGCTGCCCGGCGCACGCTATGGCCTGTTCGGCGCCTTCGCCCTGGTCTTCACGCTGGTCGCCACCGACTTCGGCGTGCCCACCGTGGTGGGCGGCAGCTACCAGGTGCTGGCGGTGGAAGCCTACAAGGCCGTGGTCGGCCAGCAGCAGTTCGCGCGCGGCGCGGTGATCGGCCTGCTGCTGCTGCTGCCCGCCGTGCTCGCCTTCGGACTGGAGCGGCTGGTACAGCGGCGCCAGCATGCGCAGATGGCCAGCCGCGCCCAGCCCTATGCGCCACGCGCCAACCGCCTGCGCGACGCCGCCTTCCTGCTGCTGGCGCTGCTGGTGGCCGGCTGGATCCTGCTGATCCTGGCCACCGCCGTGGGCGCCTCGCTGGTCAAGCTGTGGCCCTACAACCTGGAGCTGACGCTGCGCAACTATGATTTCGACAATATGGACGGAGGCGGCTGGCTGGCCTACCGCAACAGCCTGAAGCTGGCCACGCTGACCGCTGTGTTCGGCACCGCGCTGATCTTCACCGGCGCCTGGCTGCTGGAAAAGACCCGCGCCGGCCGCCTGGCGGCCTGGACGCACCCCTTGATCCGCCTGTGCATCCTGCTGCCGATGGCGGTGCCCGGGCTGGTGCTCGGCCTCGGCTACGTGTTCTTCTTCAACCACCCGGCCAACCCGCTGCATGGTCTGTACGGTGGCATGGCGCTGCTGGTGCTCTGCACCATCATGCACTGCGCCACCACCGCGCACCTGACCTCGGTCTCGGCGCTGGGCCAGCTCGACCCGGTCTTCGAAGCCGTATCGGCCTCGCTCAAGGTCGGCGCGCTGCGCACTTTCTGGCGCGTCACCCTGCCGATCTGCCTGCCGACGGTGCTGGCCAATGCCCGCTACCTGTTCGTCTCGGCCATGACGACAGTGTCGGCGGTGATCTTCCTGTACAGCCCGGACACCGTGCTGGCCTCGGTGGCCGTGCTCAATATGGACGACGCCGGCGATATCGGCCCGGCCGCCGCCATGTCCACGCTGATCCTGCTGACCTCGATCGCCGCCACGCTGCTGCTGTCGCTGCTGACGCACCGCCTGGTGCGGCGCACGCAGGCCTGGCGCAGCGCGCCGCGCGACTGAGGCAGTGAACCCACCGCGGGCTGCCGGGGCACCTCCATGCCCGTGCGGCGGCCGCCGGGCAAGACAGGAGCGCGCCGCAACCCGGCCTCCGCCACAAGACGATAGCCACACCACCACGACTGGCCGTCCGCCAGGACACTGCCTGAGACAACGCACCGACCATGGAACAAGCAAGCACCCCGATCGCGCGCCGCGAAGCCGCACCCGCCACGGCCCTGCGCCTGGAAGCCGCCATCCTCGACTGGGCCGGCACCGTGATCGATTTCGGCTCCTTCGCGCCGACGCAGATCTTCGTCGAAGCCTTTGCCGAGTTCGGCGTGGCCATCACTCTCGAAGAGGCACGCGGCCCGATGGGCATGGGCAAGTGGGACCACATCCGCGCCCTGTGCAACGATGCCGCCATCGCCGCGCGCTTCGCCCTGGCACAGGGGCATGCCCCGACCAATGACGACGTCACCGCCATCTACGAACGCTTCATGCCGCTGCAGATCGAGAAGGTCGGCGCGCATTCGGCACTGATTCCCGGCGCGCTGGAAACCATCGCCGCGCTGCGCGCGCAGGGCCTGAAGATCGGCACCTGCTCCGGCTACCCCGCCGCCGTGATGGCGCGCGTCGTCGAGTATGCCGCCGAGGCCGGCTACCGCCCCGACTGCGTGGTCGCCTCCGACGAGGTGCCGCGCGGCCGTCCCTGGCCCGCGCAGGCCTTGCGCAACGTGGTCGAGCTCGGCATCGGCGACGTCGCCGCCTGCGTCAAGGTCGACGACACCGTGCCGGGCATCGAAGAAGGCCGCCGTGCCGGCATGTGGACGGTGGCGCTGCTGATGTCGGGCAATGCGCTGGGGCTGACCTACGAACAGTACGCCGCGCTGCCCGTGACCGAGCGCGCCCGCCACCGCGTGGCCATCTCGGCCGGCTTCGCCGCCTGCCGCCCGCACTACGAGATCGACACCATCGCCGACCTGCCCGCCGTGGTGGCCGATATCAATGCGCGCCTGGCACGCGGCGAACGGCCGCAGTGCCAGTGAGGCGCCCGCCGCGCGCCTGCGCCGCACCTGCCGACCGTCTTGCCCATTCCATCCGTCTCATCCTTAGCCGTATCCGAACCAGGAGAAACTCCATGACCGCTCGCTTCGCCCTGCCGGCCGCCATCGCCGCGGCCGCCGCCACGCTGCTGGCCGGCCCCGCCCAGGCCGCCACCACGCTGACCGTCTACACCGCGCTGGAAGCCGACCAGGTGGCCGCCTACAAGGCCGCCTTCGAGAAGGCCAACCCCGATATCGAGATCAAGTGGGTGCGCGACTCCACCGGCATCGTCACCGCCAAGCTGCTGGCCGAGAAGAACAATCCGCACGCCGACGCCATCTGGGGCCTGGCCGCCTCGAGCCTGGCCATCCTCGACAAGGAAGGCATGCTGACGCCGTACGCGCCGGCCTCGCTGGCGCAGATCGACGCCCGCTACCGCAGCGGCGCCAACCCGCCGGCCTGGGTCGGCATGGACGTCTGGGGCGCGGCGATCTGCTTCAACACCGTGGAAGCGCAGAAGCAGAAGCTGCCCAGGCCGACCTCCTGGGCCGACCTGGCCAAGCCCGTCTATGCCGGCAAGATCGTCATGCCGAATCCGGCTTCGTCGGGCACCGGCTACCTCGACGTGAGCGCCTGGCTGCAGATGATGGGCGAGCAGAAGGGCTGGGCCTACATGGACGCCCTGCACCAGAACATCGGCCAGTACACCCACTCCGGCTCCAAGCCCTGCAAGATGGCCGCCACCGGCGAGTTCCCCATCGGCATCTCCTTCGAGTACCGCGCGGTGAAGACCAAGAAGGAAGGCGCGCCGATCGACATCGTGCTGCCGTCCGAAGGCCTGGGCTGGGACATCGAAGCCACCGCCATCGTCAAGGGCACCAAGAACCTCGACGCCGCCAGGAAGCTCGCCGACTTCTCCGCCAGCCCCGCCGCCATGGCCCTGTACGAGAAGAACTTCGCCGTGACCGCCATGCCCGGCGTCGCCAAGCCGGACGCGCTGCTGCCGGCCGACTATGAGAAGCGCCTGATCAAGAACGATTTCGCCTGGGCCAGCGCCAACCGCGACCGCGTGCTGGCCGAATGGTCCAAGCGCTACGATGGCAAGTCGGAGAAGAAGTAAATGATGGTGCCGTCCGATACCTCGCCGCGCCTCGATGGCGAGACCGATGTCGCCATCGTCGGTGCCGGCATCCTCGGACTGGCACACGCAGCCGCGGCGCTCCGCCGCGGCCTGCGCGTGACCGTGTTCGAACGCAGCGACATCGCGGTGGGCGCCTCCATCCGCAATTTCGGCCAGATGCTGGTGACCGGGCAGCCGCCCGGCATCATGCTGGACCTGGCGCGCGAGAGCCGCGCGCTCTATCTCGGCTGGGCCGAGCGCGCCGGCCTGTCGGTGCGCGCCAACGGCTGCCTGCTGTTCGCCCGCGATGCGCAGGAAGAGGCGGTGCTGGAGGAGTTCATGGACACCCGGGCCGCCGCCTTCGGCTATCGCGTGCGCCTGCTGCGCGGCGCCGCGCTGTCCGGGCTCTACGATGGCCGGTTCGCGCGCCATCATGCAGCCCTGCAAGGCACGGAAGATTTGCAGCTCTATTCGCGCGAGGCCGTGCCGGCGCTGGCCCGATGGCTGGCCGGCCAGGGCGTGCGCTTTCACTTCGGCACGCTGGTGCGCCACGTGGAGGGTGGCCGTCTCGACACCACGGCCGGCCCCTGCCGCGCGCAGCACGTCATCGTCTGCAGCGGCCACGACTACCAGACCCTGTGCGCCGACCAGTTGCGCGCGCTGCAGCCGCAGGTATGCCGGCTGCAGATGCTGCGCGTGGCGCCGCTGGACGGCTTCGCGCTCGAGCACGTGGTACTGACCGGGCTGTCATGCACGCACTACGGCGCCTTCTCGGACCTCACCTCGGCACGCGCGCTGGCCACGCGCATCGCGCAGCAGCGGCCCGAGCTGGAGCGCCACGGCATCCACCTGCTGGTCAGCCCCACGCCCTACGGCGACTGGATCGTCGGCGATTCGCACGACTACGGGCAGGACGCGCGCCCATTCAACGCCGAGAGCGTCGATACCCTGATGCTCGACCTGGCGCGCGAGGCGCTGGGCTCCGGACTGCGCGTGATCGAGCGCTGGCAGGGCGTGTACGGCGCCAAGCGCCGCGTGCCCGAGGGCGGCGCCTTCTCGGTGACACGCGTCGACGCTCGCACCACCGCCGCGCTGATGCACAGCGGCATCGGCATGAGCGTCGGCCCGGCGCTGGCGCGCCGCCACGTCGACGCTTTGCTCGACGGCAGCGCGCTGCCGGCCTGGACGCCGCCGGCCCGGCCCGGCTTGCACCAGGCAGCCACCGCGGCCTGAGCCGGCACGCCGCGGCGCCGGCGCGCCCCCGGGACCTCAGGCCTTGTGGTGCGCGTCGGCGTCGAGTTCGCGCTCGGCGGCCTCGCCCGAATGGCCCTTGTAGTAGAGGTGCACGCCGATCGCCAGCGAGTCGTGGCGGATTTCCTGGAAGGCCTTCCATGCCTTGACCGGGTCGCGGAACACCAGGTAATGGGCTTCCTGTTCGATCAGCGTGGCGACCTGGTGCAGGCCGTGCCCGTGCAGCACGTTCACCAGCGCATCGAGGCTGCGGTGCGTGCGCGCGTCGCTGCGCGGGTACAGCATGTGCAGGATCGCGACGCGCTGCGGCGCTACCAGCGCCGACAGCGCGACAACGATCTGCTGGTGGTTCAGGGCGCTGACGACCGTGTCGGCATCATGCTGGTGGCCGGGGAAAAGGGCTTCGATGGTGGTTACCATGGCTTCGCTTCCTGTTGCCTTCGATGGGCTTTATTGGCTTTGGGTGCGCAGCTGGCAGGCGCGCGGCCGGCCAGGGCGCTGGAGACGGCTGGCCGCCGGATCGAGGCGGGCTCCGCTTCGCCTCGGGGGGCACGGCCAGTCGCGCCGCTCGCTGCACCGCACCGGACATCCCGCGCTGCAGCAACGGCATGGTGCACTGTAGCGCAGGGCTTGTATCAGGGAAAACCCTGAAAGTCGCAATACACTGTTCCGCAAGCAGGACAGTCGTGAGCGTACGGCGTCCAACACGCGCCCTGCACAGCATTTGGCGCCGCGGCCGATTTCGCCAATAATGGGCTCACTGACTGGCATCTGCCATCGCTGCACGAGGGGGCGACCATGCTTCGCGGTCCCGATGCAATTCGTACCATTGCCCTGCTGGGCCATGCGGGGGGCGGCAAGACCTCGCTGATCGAGGCACTGCTGCACCGGGGCGGCGCGCTGCACGCGGCGGGCAGCGTCGAGCGCGGGACCACGGTGTGCGACTCCGACCCGCTCGAACGCAAGTATCACCACTCCCTCACCTCCGCCGTCACCCACCTCGACCACGCCGACACCCGCCTCTACCTGATCGACACCCCGGGCTATCCCGACTTCGCCGGCCTCGCGCTGAGCGCGCTGCCGGCGGTGGAGACCGCCGTCATCGTGATCCATGCGCAGACCGGCGTGGAGATGACCACGCGCCACATGATGGCCTGGGCGGCCGCGCGCAAGCTGTGCCGGCTCATCGTGGTCAACGGCATCGATTGCGACAAGATCGACCTGCCCGCCCTGGTAGCCGACATCCAGGAGGCCTTCGGCAAGGAGTGCCTGCCCATCAACCTGCCGGCGGCCCACGCCGGCCAGGTCGTCGACTGCTTCTTCGATCCGTCCGGCGAGGCGGATTTTCTTTCTGTGGGGTCGGCGCACGACGCGCTGGTCGACCAGGTCATCGAGATCGACCCGGAGCTGATGGAGCGTTACCTGGAGCAGGACCAGGCCATCACGCCCGAGCAGTTGCACGCGCCGTTCGAGCGCGCGCTGCGCGAAGGCCACCTGGTGCCCATCTGCTTCACCTCGGCCGCCAGCGGCGCGGGCATCGCCGAACTGCTCGACGTGTTCGTGCGGCTGCTGCCCAATCCCGCCGAAGGCAACCCCCCGCTGTTCTACCGCGAGGCGAACGGCAAGCGCGAAGCGGTGCGGGCCGAACCCGATCCCGGCAAGCACGTGCTGGCGCACGTCTTCAAGATCGTGGCGGACCCTTATATCGGCAAGCTGGCGCTGTTCCGCATCCACCAGGGCACGGTCGCGCGCGACAGCCAGCTCTACATCGGCGCCGGGCGCCAGCCGTTCAAGGTGTCCCACCTGCTGCTGCTGCAGGGCAAGGAGCACACTGAGGTGCCGCGCGCCGGTCCGGGCGATATCTGCGCGGTGGCGAAGATCGACGAGATCGGCTTCGATGCGGTGCTGCACGACGCCAGCGAGGACGGCGACATCCACCTGGTGCCGCTGGACTTCCCCACGCCGATCTACGGCCTGGCGATCGAGCCCGCGCGGCGCGGCCAGGAACAGCGCCTGGCCGAGGTGATGCAGAAGCTCGGCGCCGAGGATCCCTGCCTGCGCATCGAGCATCCGGCCGACACCAACGAGACGGTGGTGCTGGGCCTGGGCGAGTTCCACCTGCGCTGCCTGCTGGAGCGCCTGACCGAACAGTACAAGCTGGAGGTGGTCACGCGGCCGCCCAAGATCGCCTACCGCGAAACCATCGGCGGCAAGGCCGAGGGCCAGCACCGGCACAAGAAGCAGACCGGCGGTGCCGGACAGTTCGGCGAGGTCATGCTGCGCGTCGAACCGCTGCCGCGCGGCAGCGGCTTCGAGTTCATCGACGCGGTCAAGGGCGGCGCGATTCCGGGCCAGTTCCTGCCGGCTGTCGAAAAAGGCATCCGCCAGGTGCTGGACAGCGGCCCGCTGGCAGGCTTCCCCATGCAGGACGTGCGCGTCACCGTGTACGACGGCAAGAGCCACCCCGTGGACTCGAAGGAGGTCGCCTTCGCCACGGCAGGACGCAAGGCCTTCATCGACGCCGTGCTGAAGGCGCGGCCGAGCGTGCTGGAGCCGATCGTCGACATCGAGGTGCTCACGCCCGAGGCGGCGATGGGCGACATCATCGGCGACCTGTCGGCCAAGCGCGGCCAGGTGCGCGGCACGCGCGGCGCGACCAGCCACAGCGTCGTCGTGATGGGCAAGATCCCGCTGGCCGAACTGAACGACTACCAGACGCGCCTGAACAGCCTGACCGGCGGGCACGGCAGCTACACCATCCAGTTCAGCCACTACGATCCGGTGCCGCCCGCGCAGCAGGACCAGATGGCATCGCGCCACAAGGCCCGCGGCGAAGCGTCGGGCTGAGCGCCTCCGTCGCCTACGCGCGCGGGCGCGGCTGCCGCTGCCGTGGCGGCACCCGCGCCTGCAGGCCCGCCAGGAAGATCTCCCCGGCCCGCTGCGCCAGGGCCCGGTGGTCGATGGGCTCGTCCACGCCGGGTTCGAACTCGATGCGGCCATCGAGGATCAGCAAGGCCAGCCCGTGCGCCAGGCTCCACGCCGCCATCGCCTCGGCGGTCGCCGGCCGCGCGATGTCGAGCGCCTCGATCGCCGTGCGCACTGCGTCCAAGGCGCGGAAGCCCGCCGCGGCGAGCTGGGGATGGTCCGCCTTGCGCAACTCCGGGCCGAACATCAGGCGGTAGATGGCCGGCTCGGCCGCAGCGAACTCGAGATAGGCACGCAGCAGGTCGGCGAAGCGCAGCGCCGCCTTGCGGCGCCGCGGCAGGGCCTCGAAGCGCGCGTGCAGGCGCTCGAAGCCGCGCGCGGCCACGTCTGCCAGCAGCGCGTCCCGGTTCGCGTAATGGCGATAGGGTGCGGCATGCGACACGCCCACGCCGCGCGCCACTTCGCGCAGGCTGACCTCGGCGACGCCGCGTGTCTGCAGGATGCGCTCTGCCTCGGCCCGCAGGGCCGGCTGCAGGTCGCCGTGATGGTAGGGCGCGGCCTTGGCGCGCGACGCGGGTGGATTCATGGAGGCCTCCGGGCCGGGATGTGTGGCACGCAATGCCTGCAGCGGACAGGCCGATTCAAACGCGCGCACTTTGCCGAACCGATGTTGACAGTGCTTACATCGCTAGTTTATGTTGTCGCCGTCAACATGAAAAGCACGGCGGCCACCGCGGCCGGACGCGCGGCGCTGCCGCCGTGGCACATCGTCCACGGATCGCTCCCCAAGCCCTGCGGATACCGCCCCGGAACCAGGAGACAACGCATGGTCAGTCGAAGAACCTTCCTGCGCGCCAGCGCGGGCGCCGTCGGTGCCGCGGGCGCGCTGGTGGTCGGCTGGTCGGTGATGCCGGCGCGCCAGCGTCTGCTGACCGCCGAGCCGCTGCCGCTCGGCCCCGCCCAGGCGGCGCTCAACGGCTGGCTCAAGGTCTCGCCGGACAACACCGTCACGGTGATGATGAGCAAGTCCGAGATGGGCCAGGGAGTGTACACCGGGCTGGCCATGCTGCTGGCCGAGGAACTCGATGCCGACTGGTCGCAAGTGCGCATCGAGCAGTCCCCCATCGACAAGATCTACAACAACGTCGCGGCCACTGTCGACGGCCTGCCCTTCCACCCTGACGACCAGGGTGCGCTCAAGCGCGCGGCCGGATGGATGACCGGCAAGCTGATGCGCGAGATCGGCGTCATGATGACCGGCGGCTCCTCCAGCATCAAGGACCTTTGGCTGCCCATGCGCGAAGCCGGCGCCTCGGCGCGCGCCATGCTGGTAGGCGCCGCTGCCGCGCAGTGGCAGGTGCCCGCGCAGGAGTGCCGCGCCGAATCGGGCAAGGTGCTGCACGGCTCCGGCCGCAGCGCCACCTTCGGTGAACTGGCGGCGCTGGCCGCGCAGCAGCCGCGTCCGGACAAGGTGGCACTGAAGGAGCCCGCGCGCTTCAAGCTGGTCGGCCAGCCGCTGCATCGCATCGAGGCCGCCGCCAAGCTCGACGGCTCGGCCCGCTTCGGCATCGACGCCGCACCCGACGGCCTGCTCTACGCCAGCGTCGCCATGTGCCCCACGCTGGGCGGCAAGGTGGCACGCTTCGACGGCGCCGCCGCGGCGCGCCTGCCGGGGGTGCACAAGGTGCTGGCGGTCGAGCCTTACCACGGCGGCAGCGGCGGCGTGGCGGCCATCGCCGACACGCCCTGGCACGCCATGCGCGCGCTCAAGCAGGTCACGGTCGAATGGGACCACGGCGCGGCCGCCAGCACGTCCAGCGACGCCATCTTCACCCAGCTGGCGGCCACGCTCGACAAGGCCGACGGCCACGCCTACTTCAGCCGCGGCGACGTCGACGGCGCGCTGGCCGGCGCCGCGCGCAAGGTCAGCGCCGAGTACCGCGCGCCCTACCTGGCACACGCGGCGATGGAGCCGGTCAACTGCACCGTGCAGGCGCAAGACGGCGCCGCCACGGTGTGGGCCTCGACCCAGGTGCCGGGCATCGCACGCGACCACGTGGCCAAGGTGCTGGGCATCGCCGCCGACAAGGTCGACCTGCGCGTGCAATTGCTCGGCGGCGGCTTCGGCCGGCGCCTGGAGGCCGACTACGTGGCGCAGGCCGCCGCCATCGCGCGCGCCATGCCCGGGCGGCCCGTGCAGACCATCTGGTCGCGCGAGGAAGACACCCGCCATGACTTCTACCGCCCTGCCTGCGTCTCGCGCTTCCAGGCCGGGCTCGATGCCGACGGCAAGCTGGTGGCCTGGCGCAACACCTCGGCGGGCCAGGCCATCATGCCCAATGTGCTCAAGCGCAGCTTCGGCCTGCCCGGCGCGGGTCCGGACAAGACCACGTCCGAGGGCGCCTTCGACCAGCCCTACGAGTGGCCCAACGCGCGCATCGCCCACGAAATCGTCGACCTGCCGGTACCGGTCGGCTTCTGGCGCTCGGTCGGCCATTCGCACCAGGCCTTCTTCAAGGAGAGCTTCCTCGACGAAGTGGCGGCGGCGGCGGGCCAGGATCCGGTCGCCTTCCGCGCCGCGCTGCTGGCGCAGCATCCGCGCCACCTGGCCGTGCTGCGGCGGGCCGCCGCGCTGGCCGACTGGGGCAAGCCGCTGGCGCCGGCCGATGACGGCAGCCCGCGCGCGCGCGGCGTCGCCCTGCACCAGTCCTTCGGCTCCATCGTGGCGCAGGTGGCCGAGGTTTCGCTCGGCCAGGACCAGGGCCAAGGCAAGCGCATCCGCGTGCATCGTGTGGTGTGCGTGGTGGATTGCGGCACGCCGGTCAACCCGAACCTGATCCGCCAGCAGATGGAGAGCGCCATCCTGTTCGGTCTGTCGGCCGCCCTCCATGGCGAAATCAAGGTGGTCGACGGCCAGGTGCAGCAGAGCAACTTCCACGACTACCCCGTGCTGCGTATGCACGAATGCCCGCGCATCGAGACCGAGATCATGTCCAGCCAGGACGCTCCCGAAGGCGTGGGCGAACCGGGCACGCCACCCATCGCGCCGGCCGTCGCCAACGCGCTGTTCGCCTTGACCGGCCAACGCCAGCGCGCCCTGCCGCTGCGGCCGGCCTGACCAGCGCAGATACCGCGCAGACTCCCGCCATCACGGCCCATTCCGACCGGAGACCGACATGCCCACCCTGAAGATCAACGGCAAGGCCGTTGACGTGCAGGCCGAAGCCGATACCCCCCTGCTGTGGGTGCTGCGCGGCGAACTCAAGATGACCGGCACCAAGTTCGGTTGCGGCATGGCGCTGTGCGGCGCCTGCACGGTCCACCTGGACGGCGCGCCGGTACGCGCCTGCGTGACCCCGCTGAGCGCGGTCGGCAACCAGGAGATCACCACCATCGAAGGGCTGCAGGGTCCGCAGGCGCAGGCGCTCAGAGCCGCCTGGACGGAACTCGACGTGGTGCAGTGCGGTTATTGCCAGAGCGGCCAACTGATGTCGGCCTGCGCCTTGCTGAAGCAGACGCCGCGGCCCACCGACGCGGACATCGATGCCGCCATGTCGGGCAATATCTGCCGCTGCGGCACATATCCGCGCATCCGCGCGGCGATCCACCGCGCCGCGGCAAAGCCGGAGGGCTGAACCCTCATACCATGGTCTGAGCCCGCCAAACCCATGCCCTAGGAAGTCTGCCCGCAAGCACAGCGGCGTCGATGCCCGCTTCGCTCTAAGCTGTGACTGGCAGACCGCGCCGGCTCCCTGACCCTCGGCCGCTGCATCCGTACCGCACAGAGGATAGCGATGACCGAGACCACCAGCCTTCAGTTGATCCGACTGCGCGCGGCCGTCCATGCCAACGGACAGGACGCCGCCCTCTGGCGCTGGTTCTCGGACCAGATGGAAGAGCGGCGGCTGTCCTGCGAGCGTGTGCAGGGATACTGGTCGATCCGCATCGCCGGCCGCGAACTGGCCTGCGATCGCTCCTTCGACGCCGCCGTACGTGCGGCCCACGTGCTGAGCCACGCCCTGCGCGCACTGTAGCCAGCGCGCCATCGCGGCACGGACGGCACCTGCCGGCCGCTCTTGCCTGCCGTGCTCCGCCCCGCCACGGGAGGCGGCCGGAGTCCGTACCGCTCAGCGCCCTCAGGCGTGGCAGATGCCGAGTTGCTGCGCCATCAGCACGAGCTCGGCGAAGGTGCGCGCCTTCATCTTGCGCATGGCCTGTCCGCGATGGATCTTCACGGTGACCTCGCTGATCCCCATCCGGCCCGCGACCTGCTTGTTCATCAGGCCGGACACCGCCAGCCCCATGACCTCCGACTCGCGCGGCGTCAGCGTCTCGAAACTGGCGCGCAGCGCCTGCGTGCGCCGCCCCGCCTCGCGCCGGCGGCGGTCCTTGTCGAGCGCCGCCGACACCGCATCGAGCAGGTCCTGGTCGCGAAAGGGCTTGGTCATGAAGTCCTCCGCGCCGGCCTTCATGGCGGCCACCGTCATGGCGATATCGCCATGGCCCGTCATGAAGATGATCGGCACGTGCACGCCCCGCTGCGCCAGGCGCGCCTGCAGGTCCAGCCCGCTCGGGCCACGCAGGCGCACATCGAGCACCAGGCAGCACGGCACGTCCGGCATGGCGAATTCGAGCATCTCCGTGGCCGACCCGAACAGTGCGACCTCCAGCCCGATCGAACGGAACAGGCAGCCCAGCGCCCCACGCAGTGCCGCATCGTCATCGACCACCAGCACCAGGGCGTCATCCCGGGCGCCCGCTTCGGCCGGTTCCAAGTTCTGTCGTGTCACAGCCCCTCCTTCTTCCCCTCGTCGCCGATCCGGCCGCCCCGCGCGGCCGGCTCAGCGCTCTGCAGCGGAATCTACGCCATGCGACCGCCGCTGCCTTGTCAATTTGTGCTGCGCCTTGATCCTGTTTGCGCTTTTTAATCGCAGGCGATGCAATCGCGTGCACAGCACTCTGACCGCCCCATATGGCTTCCTGTCGCCGAGGCTCCCAAGGACGCCGGATCCCCTCCCGTTTCAACAGCCCTCCGATTATAGGTGCCGGAATCTATATTCAGATATTTTGAATAACTTAACCTCAAATATGCCTGAAAAGATACCTGAACCAGCCCTATAGTTGAGCCCATGAACAGGATGCAGCGAAACGCAGACATTCTATAAAACTCAATAACCAATGGCATTGGAGAACATCATGAGCCACATCGTTTCCCGCAGGATCGTTTCCACCCTGCTGCTGTCCCTGGCCGCCCTCACCGCCGCGCCGGGTGCCGGCGCGCGTGAACCGAACGCCGCCGATACCTACGGCTACACCTTCCGCAGCCATGACGTCTACAGCGACGGCGCGCGCAGCGGCAAGCTCGACACATTCACCGACGGGGCGCGCGGCGCCGGCCCGGACCACGGCGATGTGTCCGCCTGATGTGTCCGCCTCGACGGCACACAGGTAATACGAACAGACAATGGCCTCCGGCCACCGCCGGGTTTAGCCTTCCGTGCGGTTGCCAGGCGAGCTTCGACCCGGCACCAGCGCGTATCACGCGCCGCAGCGCGGCGGTGAGCGCACTTTCCGCAAGCAACCCGCGCTGTCCGCCCTGGCGCCCTATCCTGCCAGAGCGGCGCAGTTTCCGCCCCCTCTTACTTCAGGAAGACATCATGTCGAACGCCAAACTCGAAGTCCTGACCCCGCAGAACAGCCAGCTGATCTTCATCGACCAGCAGCCCCAGATGGCGTTCGGCGTCCAGTCGATCGACCGCCAGACCTTGAAGAACAATGTGGTGGGCCTGGCCAAGGCAGGCAAGATCTTCAATATCCCGACCACCATCACCACGGTCGAGAGCGAGTCCTTCTCCGGCTTCACCTACCCGGAACTGCTCGATGTCTTCCCCGGCCAGAAGACCCTGGAACGCAGCTCGATGAACTCCTGGGACGACCAGAAGGTGCGCGATGCCCTGGCCGCCAACGGCCGCAAGAAGATCGTCGTCTCCGGCCTGTGGACCGAGGTCTGCAACCTCACCTTCGCCCTGTCGGCCATGCATGACACCGACTACGAGATCTACATGGTGGCCGACGCCTCCGGCGGCACCAGCAAGGAAGCCCACGACTACGCCATGCAGCGCATGATCCAGGCCGGCGTGGTGCCCGTGACCTGGCAGCAGGTACTGCTCGAATGGCAGCGCGACTGGGCGCACCGCGACACCTACGACGCCGTGATGCAGCTGGTCAAGGAGCACTCCGGCGCCTACGGCATGGGCGTGGACTATGCCTACACCATGGTGCACAAGGCACCCCAGCGCACCGCCACCACCCACGAGTCCATCGCGCCGGTGCCGGCACGCTGATCGCCGCGCCGCCGGCAGCCCACCCCGAAGCACCTCGATGCGCGGGCAAGCCGCGCGGCGGGACATGCAGGCCGCTACGGCTGGCGCCGCCGCGCAGGCGGCGCCACCGGCAAGCCGCAGGCCCGCACCCACCACGCCTCAGGAGCACACAGCATGAGCTACGTCACCGCCAAGGATGGCACCCGCATCTTCTACAAGGACTGGGGCGCCGGCCGCCCCGTAGTGTTCTCGCACGGCTGGCCGCTCAACGCCGACGCCTGGGACGCCCAGATGCTGTTCCTGGTGCAGCACGGCTTCCGCGTGATCGCCCACGACCGCCGCGGCCACGGCCGCTCCGGCCAGCCCGCCCAGGGCAACGACATGGACACCTATGCCGATGACCTGGCGGCGGTGATCGAGGCACTCGACCTGAAGGGCGCGACGCTGGTCGGCCATTCGACCGGCGGCGGCGAGGTGGCGCACTATATCGGGCGGCACGGCACCCGGCGCGTGGCCCAGGCGGTGCTGATCGGCGCGGTGCCGCCGATCATGCTGAAGACCGCGGCCAACCCGGGCGGGCTGCCGATGGACGTGTTCGACGGCATCCGCAAGAACACGGCGGAAAACCGCTCCCAGTTCTTCAAGGACCTGGCGGTCCCCTTCTTCGGCTTCAACCGTCCCGGCGCCAAGGTGTCGCAAGGCACCATCGACGCTTTCTGGGCGCAGGGCATGACCGGTGGCATCCTCGGCCAGTACCTGTGCATCCGCGAGTTCTCCGAGGTGGACTACACGGAGGACCTGAAGAAGATCGACGTGCCGACGCTGATCCTGCACGGCGACGACGACCAGATCGTGCCGATCGACGACGCCGGCAAGCTCAGCGCCAAGATCGTCAAGAACGCCACGCTGAAGATCTATCCCGGCGGCTCGCACGGCATGTGCGTGGTCGACGCGGACAAGGTCAATGCCGACCTGCTGGCCTTCCTGAACGCTTGACGCCCATGCCGTCCCGTGACTCCCAGGCAGGCCGGGACGGCCTGTTTTCGCCCCGACCGGGCCAACCGCAGCTGCCGCTGACACGCCGGCAATTCATCGCCGGCGCCGCCGCCCTCGGCGCGGCAGCCGCCACCAGGACATTCGCCATGAACGCTTCGACGCCTCCGGACCTGATCCTCGTCAACGGCAAGTTCGCCACCCTCGACCCGGCCAACCCGCAGGCCGACGCCGTTGCCATCCGCGATGGCCGCTTCGCCGCGGTCGGCCGCCGCGATGACATCATGCGCCTAGCCGCCAGCTCGACCCAGGTCGTGGACCTCGGCGGCCGGCGCGCCATCCCCGGCTTGATCGACAGCCACATGCACATCATCCGCGGTGGCCTGAACTACAACATGGAACTGCGCTGGGACGGCGTGCGCTCGCTCGCCGATGCCATGCGCATGCTCAAGGAGCAGGTGGCGCGTACCCCCGCGCCGCAATGGGTACGCGTGGTGGGCGGCTTCACCGAGCACCAGTTCGCCGAGAAACGGCTGCCGACCATCGACGAACTGAACGCCGTCGCGCCCGATACCCCGGTCTTCATCCTGCATCTGTACGACCGCGCCATCCTCAACGGCGCGGCACTGCGCGCGGTCGGCTACGCCAAGGACACGCCCAACCCGCCGGGCGGCGAGATCGTGCGCGACGGCAACGGCAATCCGACCGGCCTGCTGCTGGCCAAGCCCAACGCCACCATTCTCTATGCCACGCTGGCCAAGGGCCCCAAGCTGCCGCCCGAGTACCAGAAGAACTCCACGCGCCATTTCATGCGCGAGGTGAACCGGCTCGGGGTGACCGGCGTGATCGACGCCGGCGGCGGCTACCAGAACTACCCCGAGGACTACCAGATCATCGAGGAACTGCACAAGGACGGCCAGTTGACGGTGCGCCTGGCCTACAACCTGTTCACGCAGAAGCCCAAGGAAGAGCTGAGCGACTTCCGCACCTGGTCCGGCCAGGTCAAGCCCGGCCAGGGCGACGACCTGTACCGCCACAACGGCGCGGGCGAGATGCTGGTCTACTCGGCGGCCGACTTCGAGGATTTCCGCGTCGAGCGCCCCGAGATGCCGCCGTCGATGGAGAGCGACCTTGAACCGGTGATCCGCCTGCTGGCCGAGCAGCGCTGGCCGTGGCGCCTGCACGCCACCTACGACGAGACCATCTCGCGCGCGCTCGACGTGTACGAGAAGGTGGCGCGCGACATCCCCTTCGACGGCCTGCACTGGTTCTTCGACCACGCCGAGACCATCAGCGACCGCAACATCGACCGCATCGCCGCGCTGGGCGGCGGCATCGCGGTACAGCACCGCATGGCCTACCAGGGCGAGTACTTCGTCGAGCGCTACGGCGCGCGCGCGGCCGAGGCGACGCCGCCGATCAAGCGCATGCTGGAGCGCGGCGTCAAGGTGGGCGCCGGCACCGACGCCACCCGCGTGGCCTCGTACAACCCCTGGGTCTCGCTGTACTGGCTGACCACGGGCAAGACCGTGGGCGGCATGTCGATGTATCCGCAGGCCAACCTGCTCGACCGCGAAACCGCGCTGCGCCTGTGGACCGAGGCCAACACCTGGTTCTCCTCCGAGGAAGGCAAGAAGGGGCGCATCGCCGTGGGCCAGCTGGCCGACCTCGCAGTGCTGTCCGCCGACTACTTCGCCGTGCCCGGCGACGAGATCCAGGACATCACCTCGGTGATGACGCTGCTGGGCGGCAAGGTGGTGTACGGCGACGGCGACTTCGGCCCGCTCGCGCCGGTGGTGCCGCCGGCCATGCCGGACTGGTCGCCGGTACGCCACGGCGGCGGCTACCAGGGCCGCCCCGGTGCCCTGCGCGACAAGGCCGGGCTGGCGCGCAGCGCGGCAGCCGCCTGCGCCTGCGCCAGCGCCTGCGGCGTGCACGGCCACGCGCACACCTCGGCCCTCGCCGCCAACGTGCCGGCCTCCGACGCGCGCGGCTTCTGGGGCGCGCTGGGCTGCTCCTGCTGGGCCTTCTGAGGGAGCGCGCCATGCCCGACATGACCCTGGACCGCGCCGCCCCGCGCGTGCTGCCCCGCTGGCTGCGCTGGCTCGCCCTGCTGCTGCTGTGCGCGGCCTACCTGCAGGGCGGACTGGTCAAGCTGAGCGACTTCGGCGGCGCCGTGCAGGAGATGCAGCACTTCGGCCTGGCGCCGGCGGCGCCGCTGGCGGCGGCCGTGATCGCGCTGGAGCTGGGCGCCTCGCTGCTGATCCTCAGCGGGCGCTGGCGCTGGCTGGGTGCGCTCGGGCTGGCCGCCTTCACGCTGCTGGCCACCTTCCTGGCCAACCGCTTCTGGGCGGCGCCGCCGGCCGAGCGCTTCGGCCTGGCCAATGCCTTCTTCGAGCATCTCGGGCTGGTGGGCGGCTTCCTGCTGGTGGCGTGGGAGGACTGGCGGCACCGGTCCCCGCCCGGCGGCTGAAGCCGTGGCACCCGCGCCGGCCGCTCTCCCCCGCTGCCCTCCACCTCAACCCATGACACCGTGACATCGAGAACATCATGAAGGTCTACATCGTCTCGCTCGCCGCCGGCATCCTGGTCGGCATCATCTATGCACTGCTGCAGGTGCGCTCGCCCGCCCCGCCCGCGGTCGCCCTGATCGGCCTGCTCGGCATGCTGATCGGCGAACAGGTGGTACCGCCCGTCAAGCGCATGCTGGCCGGCGAGCCCGTCAGCGTGGCGTGGTTCCGCAGCGAATGCGTGCCCAAGATCACCGGCACGCCTGCGCCCACGCTGGTCGCCGCGCGCACCGAAGCCGAAGCATCGCCGGACCAGCCGCCGCCGGCCGCGCGCTGACGCCGGCCTCGCCGTGCGGCGGCGGCGCGCGCCTCAGGCGTCGGGCTGCCATGCCGGCAGCGTGAAGCTGAAGGCCGCGCCGCCCCCCGGCCCTGGCATGCCGTCGGGCCGGGCCGGGGACTCGGCCCAGATGCTGCCGCCATGCGCCGCCAGGATCGAGCGGCAGATCGACAGCCCCATGCCCAGGCCCTCCTTGCGCGTGGTATAGAAGGCGCCGAACAACTTGCCGATCTGGTCCGCCTCGATCCCCGGCCCGCTGTCTTCGACGCGCAGCCGCACCTTGCCATCGTCCTCGTGCCGCGCGAGGCAGACCAGCAATTCGTGCGCCCGCCCGGGGCACGAAGCCATCGACTGGATGGCATTGACCAACAGGTTGATGATCACCTGCTGCACCTGGATGCGGTCCCCCGCCACGTCGGGCAGGCCCGGCGCTTCGTGCCGCACGATGGCGATGCCGTGCGACTCGGCCTGGTGCCGCACCATCGCCAGGGTCTCGCCGACCAGCTCGCCCAGTGCGAAGGGTTGCCGGCGCACTTCGTCCTTGCGCGCCAGCGCGCGGATGCGGCGGATCACCTCGCTCGCGCGCAGGCCTTCGGCAATCATGCTCTCGACCGCCTGGCGCGCCTCGCCCAGCTCGGGCTGGGGCCGGTCGAGCCAGCGCAGGCAGGCGCCGCCGTAGGTGACGATGCCGGTCAGCGGCTGGTTGACCTCGTGCGCGATCGAGGCAGCCAGCTCGCCCAGCGTGGCCACCCGCGACGCGTGCGCGAGTTCCGCCTGCACCCGTTCGCGCTCCTGGTTCTCCCGCAACAGCTCGTCATAGAGCCGCGCGTTCTCCAGCGAGATGGCGGCCTGCGAGGCCAGCATGGGCAGCAGGCTGATGCGGCGCCCGCCGAACAGGCCGTCGGCCAGGTTGTTCTCCAGGTAGAGCAGCCCCACCAGTTCGCCTTGCTTGACCAGCGCCAGGCAGGCCACCGAGCGCACGCTGCGCGCCCGCACATCGGGATCCTGCCCGTAGCGCGCATGCGCCTTGGCATTGTCGAGGATCAGGTCCGCCCGCACGGCGAGCGCCGCCGCGACGATCGTGCGCGGGTACGGCACCTCTCCCGACGCTTCCCCCGGATCGAGTTCAACCGAAATGCCGGCCGGCTGCGTGGTCGCCAGCGCGGCCAGCCGCAAGCTGCCGCCCTGCCACAGGAACAGCAGTCCGCGCTGTGCGGCGGCATGCTCGAGCGTAGTGGTCAGCAGCGCCTCGATCAAGCGCTCGCGGCGCATCTCGCCGGCCAGCACCTGGGTGGCGCGGATGGCGGTGTCCAGGTCCAGCTGCGCGGCCGGCCCGATATAAGTGGCCGGCAGCTCGGCCGCGCCTGGCACGCTGTCGTGGGCCGCGCTGGCCAGGCCGGAGGCGGTGTTGTCCAAGGCGCGCAGCAGCGCCTCGAGCTTCGCCACCTGGCCTTGCGCGCCCCAGCGTCCGTAGGCATCGACCGCGCGGCGCAGATAGGCCAGTCCGACCGTGGACAAGGCCTGACCGAAACAGCAACGCGCGCACAACTCATAGGCCAACGCTTCCTCGTGCAGCAGGTCCTGCTCGCGCGCCAGCCGTGCGGCCTGTTCGTAGCCCCGCATCGCCTGCAGCACATCCCCGCCCAGGCGCGTCGCCTCGGCCGTGAGCAAGGCGGCACGCGCGCCGAAGTTGACCGGGCTCTGCCGCGCCCAGGCCTCGATGGGTTCCCGGTGCCGGGCCATGGCTGCCATCCGTCCGCTATCGGCGTCGCTTGCCGCGCGCCCGCCCTCCGGCGGCGCCCAGGCCAGCGCCAGTGCACTGAAGAAGTGATAGTCCGCGGCCTCGAGGAAGCCGCTCACCGTCCACAGCCACGGCTCGGCCCGTTCCACCGCTTCCAGCGCGCCGCGCCAGTCATCCAGCGCGAAACACGCCTGCAGCTTGCGGACCCAGTAGCAGCAGGCAGCCACCGCCAGGCGCCTGTCCGCGCCCAGGCGGGCCTCGATTGCCTGCGGCGCAGGCTCGCCGGGCAGAGGCGCCGTCCAGCACGGTGCGCGCCCGCGCAGCACCGCGATATAGCGCGATTGCGCGCCGAGGATATCGTTCACGCGGCCCAGCCGCTGCGCGTGCCCGAAGGCCAGGCCGGCGTTGACCTTGGCCTCCACGTCCGCCAGCGGCTCGGCACCGCTCAGCAACTGGGTCACGAGCCGGTGGCGGCTGTCCCCCGCCAGGTTGACGTCGCCGCTCCGCCTGGCCTCGTCGAAACTGTGTTCGATCAGTTCGCGCCCGCCCTGCAGCGGCTGGGTCCAGGGCAGCAGGAAGGCACCGAAGTGCATCCTGGCCTTGGCGCGCATGCGTCCCGTGCCCTCCCGCTCCGCCAGTTCCACGCCGAGCCGGCCCAGGCGGTAGCCCGACGGGTAGTCGCCCAGGCGCGGCCCGAAGGCCATGCCGAGGTGGACGTAGGCCATGCAGGACGCCTCATCATTGCCGTGCGACAGGCTGATCGATGCCATCCAGGCGGGAATCAGGTCACGCAGGTTGGCATCGAGGCAGGACGCCGGCGACATCATTTCCGTCAGCACGCTCATGGTGGCGCGCCAGGTCGCATCCTGCATGCGCGGCAGACGGGCGAGCGCTTCGAGCGGCCGCCCGCCGAGCAATTGCAGGAAGCGGCGATAGGCCTGCTCCACCTGCCAGTCGGCGCCCGGCAGGAACACCAGTCCCGCGCCGGCCACGAACTCCAGCCCGATCTCGGCTGCCCGGTCCGCCTGGTCCAGCGCCGTATGCACGGCCACACGCAGGCGCGTGATCTCGGCCAGCGACGAAACGTCGGGCGCCCTCCCGGCCAGCGGCTCCAGGATGGCGGCCGCGACAGCCGGCTGCCCGCTGGCGAACTCGCTCTCGGCGCGGCCCTGAGCCAGCGCCAACGCCAGCGCGGGCTCACGCTCCCACGGCTGCGCGGGCAGGAAGCGCTCGCCGGCAGCGAAATAGGCGCTGGCCGATCGATAGTCGGTGGTGCGCAGCGCGCGCGCGCCGGCCTCCAGGATCAGGCGGGCCGCCGCGATGCGCTCCGCCTCGTCGGTGATGGCCGCCCCGCCCCGCCGGAACTGGTCGGCGGCGGCGAACAGCTTGTCGGCAGGCTCGCGCGCCAGCAGGCGTGCCAGCCGCAGATGCATCAGCGAGCGGCCGGACGCTTCCAGCGCTGCGTAGGCAGCCTCCTGCACGCGGTCGTGCGAGAACAGGAAGCCGTCCCCGGCCGGCACCAGCAGGCCCGCCGCCAGGGCGGGCGCCGCCACCGCCTCCAGGGCGGCACCGTCCTGCGCCGCCTCGCCCGCCGCTTGCGCGGCCTGCCAGGCCAGCCGTGCCGCCATTGGCGAGACGCTGCCGCCCAGGCAAGACAGGGCACCGAGCCATGTGCGCGCCGGCTGCGGCAGCTGGCGCAGTTCCCGGCCCAGCAAGGCCGGCAGGTCGGCCTGCGCGGCGTCGGCGTCGAAGCCACCCGGCACCTCGCCCTCGGGAACGCCACCGCCCTCCGCCGGCAGCAGCTCGGCCCGCTGCAGGGCATAGAGGTAGCGCAGGAAGAACAGCGGGTTGCCCCCGGTCCGGCGTGCCACCAGCCGCGCGATCGCCTGCGCCCGGTCGCTGCCGCAGCCCAGCGTGCCGGCGACCAGCGCGGACAACGCCGCACCATCCAGCGCATCGAGTGCCAGTTCGCCGCGCAGGCCCCCTTGGGCACGCAGTTCCGCCAGCCAGTGGCCGGGTACCGGATCGCCAAGCGCCTCACTGCGGCAGGAGCAGATCACCAGCAAGGGCTGGGCGGGTCCGCGGCGGGCCAGCGCGGCGAAGACCTCGAGGGAGCCCGCATCCATCCATTGCAGGTCGTCCAGCACCACGGTCAGGGGCGGCGCCACGGTGCCGAACACCGCCAGCAGGCGGCGCAGCCTTTGCGCGAAGCGCGCCGCGGTAAGGCCGGCGCGCGGCTCGCGGCCCGCCTGCGGAGGCAGCCAGGCGGCGAACGCCGGCACCACCTCGCTGAACGCGCCCAGGTCGTCGCCCAGTGCAGCCGCCATGGCCGCCGCCCAGCCCTGGCGCCGCGCCTGCGCCGAATCGCAGGACTGGCGCGCGAGGTCGGCACAGATTTCCGCCACCGCCGCCAGCGGAGTGCCGCCACGTTGCGGATGCGCTTTCGCCCGTGCCACCACGCCGCCGGCGGCTTCCTGTGCACGGCAGAAGGCGCCGATCAGCGCGGACTTGCCGATGCCCGCCCGCCCCGTCACCAGCACCGTGGACAGCGCCGGTGCCGGCACGCCCGGCGCCATCGCCGCGTGCTGCAGCCTGCGCAGGGCTTCGAGTTCGCGCCCGCGTCCGTACAGCCCGTACAGCCCGGCCGGCGCGGCGGTATCGCCATCGGCCTCGGCACAAGCCGGCAGCCCGCTGCCGCTGCGCCAGGCATTGCGGCAGGCCCTGAGATCGGCGAGCAGGGCATGCGCGCCGGCATGGCGCTCGGCCGGTGCCTTCGCCAGCAAGCGCATCACGATGGCCGACAGTTCCCAAGGGACGCCGGCCTGGCGCTCGGCGGGCGCCAGCGGCTGCCGGGCAAGATGACTGTGGACCCAGCCGACCGGCTCGTCGGCCTCCAGCGGCAGCACACCGGTCAGCATCTGGTAGAAGACCACGCCGAGCGCGTACAGGTCGGCGCGCGCGTCGACCGGCATGCCGCCCCGGCCCGCCCGCTCCGGCGCCATGTAGGCCAGCGTGCCGGCCAGCATCGGCGCCGCCGGCCGCGTGCGGATCGTCGCGGCGGCGCCCGCGATGCCGAAACCCGTGAGCCACGCCCGCTGCCGGTCCGGCGCCACCAGCAGGTGGGCCGGCTTGATATCCAGGTGCACCAGGCCGGCGTCGTGCATGGCCGCCAGGGCTTCGGTCACGGCGATGGCGATGTCGAGGCAATCTTGCACAGGCAGCGGCCCGCCCATCGACAGGGCCAGCGGCATGCCGCCGGCATCGGCGGCAACCAGCGCGGGCCGGCCATCGAAGCGCGTCAGCGCAGCCGGCACCACCGCCCACTGCGGGCGCAGCACGGCTTGCAGTGAGTACTCGTGCTCGAAGCGGCGCTGTACCGCGCCGGCGTCCGCGGCCGCACCGGCCACGGCCAGCAGCACGGGCTCGCATCCCGGCGCGGTCCCGCGCAGGAAAGCGATTTCGCCATCCAGCAAGTAGCTGAGCCGGTAGTGATGCAAGGGATTCATCGGGGATTGGGAAATACGTGATATCGGCGCCGGGTACGCCACGTCCGGCGCGGCCCAGTATAGCCGCGGGCGCGGCCGGCATCCGCCCACGCCGCACAATACCTACGTATGATTCCACCTGCCCGGCGCCGGCGCTAGGCTGAGTCCAATGCGCGCAATGCGAGCGCCGGCGTCCGTGCGGCGGACTCCGGCCGCCCTCGCGACTAACAAGGAAGGCCACGTGACCGCAACCCCGGTGATCGCCATCGTGGACGACGACGTCTCCGTAAGACAAGCACTGGGGAGCCTGCTGCGCTCCTTCAACCTGGCCGTCGAGCTGTACGCGAGCGGCCCCGACCTGCTGCGCTCGCCCGGATTGGATGCCATCCGCTGCCTGGTCACGGATGTGCAGATGCCCGCGATGAGCGGCTTCGCGCTGCACGCCGAACTGCGCGCGCGCGGGCTCGACATCCCGGCGGTCTTCATGACGGCCTTCCCGGAAGCGCGTTACCGCGAGCGTGCGAAAGAGCTCGACGGTTGCGGCTTCCTCAGCAAACCCTTCCTCGATATCGACATGATCCGCTGCGTCGAGCAGGCACTCGCCCGTCAGCGCGGCGCCGGGCGCGCCGGCTGAAGTGCGCCCCCCGCCCCGCTCAGGCGCACACCTGACGGCGCCAGTTGCCCGGCGCCGCGCCGACCGTACGCGAGAACACGCGCGTGAAATGGCTCTGGTCGGCAAAGCCGCAGGCGACAGCCACCTGGGCCAGCGGCAGCCGGGAATCGCGCAGCAGCGCACAGGCATGTTCGAGCCGCTGCGCCATCAGCCATTGGTGAGGCGTCTGGCCGGTCGAGGCATGGAAGGCGCGCGTGAAATGGCTGCGCGACAAGCCGCAGGCATCCGCCACATCGGCGACCGACAGGTCACCGGCGATGTTGGCCGCCAGCATTTCCTTGGCCTTGGCCAGGCAGCGCGGCGCCAGGCGCCTGGCCGCAGCCGCCGCGGCAGCGCCCGCCTCGCCGTAGCGCCCGAGCAGATGGGTGCCGACGGCCAGACCGAGCTGGTCGATGAACAGCCGCTGCGCGTGCGACGGCTGCTGCAGCGCGGGCACCAGCGCCCGCGCCAGATGAGCCAGCACCGGGTCGGGCTCGCCCGCCACGGCGCGCAGCCCGTGCAGCGAGGCCTGCCCCAGCTCGGTGCCGGTGCGCTCGATGAAGGGGCGCGGCAGTTCGATCAGGATGAAGTCGAAGCCGTTGTCGAAGTCTGCCTTGTAGTCCTCGCCCAGGCTGCGCACATAGACCGAGCCGGCGGCGAATTCGTGCGTCCGTCCGCGGCGGCCGTCGAAGATGCGGCGGCGGTGTCCCTCGCGCAAGGACACGCCGACGAGAAAACCGCGCGGCGCTGCCGGCATCACCACCTGGCTAGCCCCCTCGCCGGCCGTGCGCTTGCGGTGGAAGCGGACGTCGCTGCCCACCAGTTCCTGGTCGTCGGCGAGCTTGTCACCGGCGCAACCGAAGGCGTCGAGTGGACAGGATGTCGCGCCATTGCTATTGGCAGGGCTTGGGCTTGTGTCGATATGCATGGATCAGGGAGAGGCTCGCCGAGGAAAGCGCGCGCGGCTCGCCTGAGCATAGCAGGCGAATCGCCTCCCCGATACCGCGGCCATGTGTCCCGCGGCCGTGCGTCCCGCGGCCGCGCGTCGATGGCGTGCCTTGCCGCGGCGCGCGCCTCCCCCCTTTCAGGCTCCCGGCACCCCTGACAGGACCGGCTCGGCGCGGTAGCGCTGCGGGAAGAACTGGCGCAGGGCCGCCACCTTGGGCAGGTCGTTGATGACGATGTACGGATAGGCCGGATGGCGCACCAGGAAATCCTGGTGGTAGGCCTCGGCCGGATAGAAGGCCTTGCCGTCCTCGATACGCGTGACGATCGGCGCGTGGAACACCTTGGCGCGTTCGAGCTGGGCGATATAGGCCTGCGCGATGCGGTGCTGCTCGGGCGTAGCGGGGAAGATCGCCGAACGGTACTGGGTGCCGTGGTCCGGCCCCTGGTAATCGAGCTCGGTGGGGTCGTGCGCCACCGCGAAAAAGATCTGCAGCAGTTGCCCGTAGCTGACCTGCGCCGGGTCATAGTCGATGCGCACCGACTCGGCATGGCCGGTGTCCCCGCCGCCGACCCGCTCATACCGGGCGGTGGCCGCGGCGCCGCCGGCATAGCCGGCCAGCACCCGCTTGACGCCCTGTACGTGCTCGAACACGCCCTGCACGCCCCAGAAGCAACCGCCGGCGAGCACCGCCGTGGCGTCGTGGGTGGCCCCGGCGGCCTCGTCGGCCGCCGGTGCAGGAAGGCGGCCCGCGCTCTCGGCGGGCAGTGCGACCTGTGCCAGGGCCAGGGCGCCGCCCGCCAGCACGGCGGCGCCGGCCAGCCTGGCCGCCAGCATGAAGCGGCGGCGCGGCCTGGAGGGATTCAGGATCTGGTTCATGGGAAACGCTCCTTCAGGTGATCTCTGGTGATCTCTGGTGATCTCTGCTGTTATCAGGCAATCGCACGGGGATCGCGTATCGCGGCTCAGCCGAAAGTAAAGGCATAGGCCTCCACGCCGGCATCCAGGAACTCGATCGAGAAGGTGTGGTCCGCCACCGGGCCCTGCTGCCGCACCAGCTGGTAAAGGCGCTGCGCCGCCACCACGCCCTGTCCGTCCGCCGCCACGTCGGCACCGTGCGCCGCGCCCGGCGCCATGCCGTCGATGCGCACGCGGAAGCGCACCGGCCGCCCTTGCGGCCCGGGCCCCAGCACAAGGTGCAGGTCGCGCGCATGGAAGCGGTAGACGATGCGTCCATCGGGCTGCACCAGCCGTGCCTGTTCGGCGCCCACGCTCCAGTCGCCTTCCAGCCCCCACTGGTTGAGCGCAGGCCGGGCCGGCGCCAGGTAGCGCTGGGCGCGGTCGCGCGCGGCGCCGCCGGGCGAGGCGAAGTGGTCGGCACGGGCATAGCCGACATAGGTCTCGGGCGAGCGCATGTCGCCACCGTCGGCGGCCGCCTGCACGCCTTGGGCGGGCGCCCCCTCCAGGCCCGGCGGCACCGCGGTGGCCTGCGGATGACCGGCCTCGGCCAGCAGTTGCTGGATCACGCGCTCCGATTGCGCGTACTCGCCTTCGCCGAAGTGATGGTGGCGGATACGCCCTTGCGCGTCGACGAAATAGTGCGCCGGCCAGTACTCGTTGCCGAAGGCGCGCCAGATGGCGTAGTCGTTGTCGACGGCAACCGGATAGTCGACGCCCAGCTCGCGTACCGCCTTCTTCACGTTGCCGAGATCGCGCTCGAAGGCAAATTCGGGTGCGTGCACCCCGATCACCACCAGCCCGAGGTCGCGGTACTTGTGCGCCCAGGCCTTGACGTAAGGCAGGGTGCGCAGGCAGTTGATGCAAGAGTAGGTCCAGAAATCGACCAGTACCACCTTGCCGCGCAGCGCCTGCGCGCTCAGCGGGGGCGAGTTCAGCCACTGCACCGCGCCGTCCAGCGCCGGCAGCATGCCTTCGACCGGCAGCGCCGCCGCGGGCTGGGCGGCCATGCGCAGCATCGCCGCGCCGCCGGCGGCACGCATCGCGTCGCCGGCGGCGCCGGCCTGTGCCGATGCGCGCATCATCCTGGCTCCGTCGACGTCGGCACCGCCGCCGGCGGCCGCGGCATGATCGGCACTGGCGGCGCGATCGCGCGCCCCCAGCACTGCCAGCAGGCGCGCCTCCAGGCCACTGGTGGCGACCGTCGACAGGCGTGTCAGCACCCCGGTATCGAGTCCGGAAGCGATTGCCGCCACCCCCGCCAGCATGGCGGCGCCGATGCCACGCCGGATCCACTCGCCAGCCCCCAGCGAGCGCTTCATCGCCGCGAACACCTTGCCGCCCAGCAGCAAGGCCACCGCCAGCGAGGTGGCCGCGCCCGCCGCATACGACGCCAGCAGCAGCGTCGTGCCGACGCTGGCGCCGTGCAGCGCCGCGCCTGTCAGCACCAGCCCGAGGATGGGCCCGGCGCACGGCGCCCACAGCAGGCCGGTGGCCACGCCCAGCAGCAGCGAGCCGCCGATGCCGGGCGGACGGTCGTCCCGCTGCGCGCGCGCCGACAGGCGGTTGCCCGCCCGCACCAGCGGCTGTGTCAGGTGCTCGGCCAGGCGCGGCAGCAGCAACGCCGCCCCGCACGCGGCCAGCAGCGCCAGCGCCACCCAGCGGCCGGCCTGGTTGGCCTGCGCCGCCCAGCCGCCACCGACCGCCGCCAGCGTGGCCACGCCGGCGAAGGTCAGCGCCATGCCGGCCAGCAGCGGCAAGCCGCTGCGCACGAAAGGCTGGTCGGCGCGCGCGAAGACGAAGGGCAGCACCGGCAGGATGCAGGGGCTGAGGATGGTGAGCGCGCCGCCCAGGTAGGCGAGCAAGGCTAGCAGCATGATGGGACTCCCGGTCGGATCGTCGGCGTCGTGAGGGTCATCAAGGTCACGAGGGTCATGAGGGTGATGAGGGTGATGAGGGTCTTGGCGGTGCAGCGATGGCGGCGCTCACACCGCCGCCGTGCGGAAGCGCATGGCCACGCCGTTCATGCAGTAGCGCAGCCCGGTCGGGCGCGGGCCGTCGTCGAACACATGGCCGAGGTGTCCGCCGCAGCGCTGGCAATGCACTTCGGTGCGGATCATGCCGAAGGTGCTGTCGGTACGCGTGCCTACCGCATGCTCCAGCGGTGCCCAGAAACTCGGCCAGCCGGTATGGCTGTCGAACTTGGTGCGCGAGGAGAACAGGTCCAGCCCGCAGCCGGCGCAGGAGAACAGCCCGGCGCGGTGCTCGCCGTTGAGCGGGCTCGAGTAGGGGCGTTCGGTGCCCTCCTCGCGCAGCACCGCATACTGCTCGGTCGTCAGCAGGCGCCGCCACTCGGCATCGCTGTGCGTGACGGCGAAACCGGCCGCGGCCGGGGCAGGCGAACTGCCGGAGGCAGCGGCGGCCGCGCGAGCCGGCAGCCGCACGGCCGCCGCCAGCGCGGCAAGGGCGGCCGCGCCACCGGCCAGAAAGTGTCTGCGTGTTGCCATGATCGACTCCTGGAAAGAATGCTCCACCCCGCGCCACCGCTCGCCCCGGAACCCGGCGGGCCACGCCTGGCGGATGGGAATGCACGCAGCGTAGCGGCCGCCCCGTCCCGAAGTCCTCACGGAAAGTTAAATTTATTGTGATAACTCGGCGCCGGAAATCCTGCAGAATGGGGCCGCAACCTGCCAGCCTCCCGCCTCTCCCGCCCTGCCATGGAACAGCCCAGACGGATCCTGATCGTCGAAGACGACATCGACATCGCCAACGTGCTCAGCCTGCACCTGCGCGACGAGCGCTACACGGTGGTGCACAGCGCCGACGGCAACGAAGGACTGCGCCTGCTCGAGCAAGGCGGCTGGGACGCGCTGATCCTGGACCTGATGCTGCCCGGCGTCGACGGGCTGGAGATCTGCCGCCGCGCACGCGCGATGGCGCGCTACACGCCCATCATCATCACCAGCGCGCGTTCCGGCGAGGTGCACCGCATCCTCGGGCTGGAACTGGGCGCCGACGACTATCTCGCCAAGCCGTTCTCAGTGCTGGAACTGGTAGCGCGCGTCAAGGCGCTGCTGCGGCGCGTGGATGCCCTGGCCAGGGACTCGCGCATCGAGGCCGGCACCGTGGAGATCGGCGGCGTACGCATCGATCCGCTCACGCGCGAGGTCTCGGTCGACGGCACCCGCATCGAGCTGACGCCGCGCGAGTTCGACCTGCTGCACCACTTCGCGCGCCACCCCGGCAAGGCCTTCTCGCGCATGGACCTGCTCAATGCGGTGTGGGGCTACCAGCACGAAGGCTACGAGCACACGGTCAACACCCACATCAACCGGCTGCGCGCCAAGATCGAAGCCAATCCGGCCCAGCCGGCGCGCATCCTCACCGTATGGGGACGCGGCTACAAGTTCGTCGCGCCGGGCACGGACGACAGCGGGGAGACGCGATGAACCTGACCCTCTCGCAGCGGCTGTCGCTGGTCTTCTCGGTGCTGCTGCTGGCCTGCTGCGGCGCCTCGGCCTGGCTGCAGATCCGCTCCAGCGAGATGCATGAGAAAGAGGTCGTGCAGGACCTGTCGCGCGACATCGCCCGCCATATCGCGCAGAGCGCCTCGCTGATGGACGAGCACGGCCTGCGCCCGGACGCCGTGCGGCGCCTGTTCGGCCAGCTGATGGGCGTCAACCCCAGCACCGAGATCTACCTGCTCGACAATGAAGGCAATATCCGCGGCGATGACGCGCCGCCGGGACGGGTCAAGCGCACGCGCGTCGACCTGGAGCCGGTGCGCCGCTTCATCGCCGGCGAGCCGCTGCCCATCCTCGGCGACGATCCGCGCAGCACCGGCGCGCGCAAGGTGTTCAGCGCCGCGCCGCTGCAGCGCGGCGGACAGGCGCCCTCCGGCTACATCTACGTGGTCCTGCAGGGCGAGGCGCACGACCGCCTGGCCGCGCGCGTCGCCGCCAGCTCGGTGTTGCGCAACACCCTGTGGTCGATGGCCCTGGTCGCCCTGCTGGGCCTGGTGGCCGGCCTGATCGCCTTCGGCCTGATCACCCGTCCGCTGCGGCGGCTCGCCGAGGCCATGCGCCGCTTCGATGCCGACGGCACGCCCGACCTGCAGCCGCCCGTGGTGCCGCCCTCACCACCCTCGCCGCCCTCACCGCCCGCCGCGCAGCGCAGCCGCGACGAGATCGCGCTGCTGGAGACCACCTTCGCCCAGATGGCCGGCCGCATCGGCGAGCAATGGCGCGCCCTCACCCGCCAGGACCGCCAGCGGCGCGAGCTGATCGCCAATATCTCGCACGACCTGCGCACGCCGCTGACCTCGCTGCATGGCTACCTGGAAACCCTGTCGCTGAAGGCGGAAACCCTGGACGTGGCAGAGCGCCGCCGCTATCTGGCCATCGCGCTGGCGCAGAGCACCAAGGTCGGCAAGCTGGCGCAGGAACTGTTCGAGCTGGCACGCCTGGAGTCCGGCCACGTGCAGCCGGCGCTGGAAGATATCGCGCTGGTCGACATCGTGCAGGACGTGTTCCAGAAATTCGAACTGGCCGCGCGCGCGCGGGAGATCGCGCTGCGCGCCGAGATCCCGCCCCAGGTGCCCACCGTGCGCGGCGACGTCGGCATGATCGAGCGGGTCCTGACCAACCTGCTCGACAACGCCGTGCGCCACACCCCCGCAGGCGGCGCCATCGAACTGGCGCTCGCCGCCGCCGCCGGCGGCGTCGAGGTGACGGTCGCCGACACCGGCCCCGGCATCCCGGCGGCGCTGCGCCAGGACCTGTTCCAGCGCTCGCTGAGCGCTGACGGCCGCCGCGGCGGCGGCGGGCTTGGCCTGATGATCGTGCACCGCATGCTGCAGCTGCACGGCAGCACGATCCGCCTGGTCGAGCGCGCCGGTCACGGCGCGGTGTTCGTCTTCACCCTGCCGGCGCGCCCGGCGGCGCAACCTTAGCAGCGGGTGGTCGAGCCGCGCTGGAGGTTCGACGCCCCGGGATGCGCACGCTTGGCGCCAGGCGGCCCCACCACACCGTCATGGGCGATGATGAATCTGACTCATTGCGTCGCCGCGACAAGGCGAGGTCAACTGCATGCACACGCTGGCAGAACACGCCATCGGCGCCGACCTGCCCGCCGCTCAGCGCTCGGCACCGGCCGGGGCCAGGCCGCCGGCACGCGCGCGCCGGCGGCTCAGCACGCCCATCAGCGTCAGCGCCGCCGCCGCGATCACGGCGGGCACCGCCAGCGAGCTGAAGATGGCCTGGAAACCCAGGTTCATCGCCAGCATGCTGCCGCCCGCCATCGAGCCCAGCACCGAGCCGCAACGGCCGACCGCGTTGGACCAGCTCACGCCGGTGGCGCGGCTGCTGGTGGGGTAATAGGCCGCGGACAGCGCGTTGACGCCGACCTGCGAGCCGCTGACACAGAAGCCGACGCCGAAGATGGCGGCGGCCAGCATCCCGGTGGAAGCGGCCGAGGTGGCGCACAGCAGGATGAAGCCGGCGGCGCACAGGTAGGACAGGCCGAGCACGCGGTAGGGATCGAAGCGGTCCATCAGCCGGCCCAGCGCGATGGCGCCGACCGTGCCGCCGACCTGGAACATGGTCGTGACCAGGGCCGCGCGCTGCAGCGGCACGCCGATATTGGCCAGCAAGGTCGGCGTCCAGCTCGACACCAGGTAGACGATCAGCAGGCTGGCGAAGAAGGTGGCCCACAGCAGCAGAGTGCCGCCCAGCATGCCGCCGCGGAACAGCTCGCGCACCGGGGAGGCCGCGCTGGCGGCATCGGGCACGAAGCGATGCGAATCCGGCAGGGCCGGGTCGAGCCGGCGCGCGATGGCCAGCACCTGCGCCTGCGGGCGCTGGCGCGCCACCAGGAAGCGCAGCGACTCGGGCAGGCGCAGCGCCAGCACCGGCACCAGCAGCAGCGGCAGGATGCCGCCGAGCGCCAGCACGCCGCGCCAGCCGACCACCGGCAGCAGTTGGGCCGAGGCCAGGCCGCCCAGCGCCGAGCCGATGGTGAAGCCGCAGAACATCAGCGTGACCAGGCCCGAGCGGCGCTGGCGCGGGCAGTACTCCGAGGTCAGCGTGATGGCGTTGGGCATGGCGCCGCCGAGGCCGAGGCCGGTCAGGAAGCGCAGCACCACCAGGGCCTGCAGGTCGGGCGCCAGCATCGAGGCCAGGCTGGCCAGGCCGAAGAAGGCGGTGGTGGCCACCAGCAGCGTCTTGCGCCCGAAGCGGTCCGCCAGCGGGCCGAACACCAGCGCGCCCGTCATCAGGCCGAACAGGCCGGCGCCGAACAAGGGCGCCATCGCGGCCGCAGCCACGTGCCACTCGGCACGGATGGCCGGCGCCAGGAAGCCGATGGCCGCGGTATCGAAGCCGTCGATGGCGACCACCAGGAAGCAGAGGATCAGCAAGGTCCGCTGGAAGGCGGTGAAGGGACGTGCATCGATGAACGCCTCGATACGCGAAGGGGCATGGGTTGTCACGGTGTCTCCTGTTCGATCTTATGGTCTGGCGATGATCCGCCGCGCGTCCTGCCGGCCCGCTGTGGCGGGCCGTGCCGGATCGTCCTGGCAGCCGCCGGGGCGCCGCACGGCGCGGCGCCCCGGCAAGGGCTCCGGGTGAGGCGGTTCAGGTGGGAATGTCCTGCAGGCAGTCCTTGGCCTGCCAGCCGTGCAGCCACTGCAACGCGTCGTAGAACTGCTCCTGCGTGCGGCCGGTCCACAGCGAATTGCGCACCAGCCGGTCGACGCCCTTGGCGTGGTAGATACGGCCCATTTCGCGCGCCGAGTACAGCACGCGCGCGGTGCGCGGGATGCGCGCCGCCTCGTACAGCCGGAATGCGGCCGCGAAGTCACCGCCGCATTCCCGCACCGCGGAGCCCAGCGTGACGGCATCTTCCAGGGCCTGGCAGGCGCCCTGGGCCAGGTACTGCGTCATCGGATGCGCAGCGTCGCCGAGCAGGGTGGCGCGGCCGAAGCTCCATTGCGGCACCGGATCGCGGTCCGCGGTGGCCCAGCGGCGCCAGGAAGTCGGGCGGTCCAGCATCTGGTGCGGCAGCGGATGGATGTCCTCGAAGTAGGACAGCACTTCCTCCTTGCTGCCGTCGCGCACGCCCCACGTCTCCTGCTCGCGGCTGTGGAAGGTGACGACCAGGTTGTACTGGCGCCCGCCGCGCAGCGGGTAGTGCACCAGGTGGCAATGCGGTCCGGCCCACACCACCGGCGCGTTGATCTGCAGGTCCTTCGGCATGTTCTCGACCTCGACCACCGCGCGGTAGACCACGTGGCCGGTCACGGTCGGCTCGTCGCCGATCAGTGCGGCGCGGATCGCCGACTTGACGCCGTCGCAGCCGATCACCGCGTCGGCCCGGTAGCGTTCGCCGTGCTGGTCGATCACGGTGACGCCGCCATCGTCCTGTTCGAGCGCCCCCACCTGCGTATTGGTGCGGAACTGGATCAGGGGGTTGTCCTGCACCGCTTCGAGGATCGACAGGTGGATGTCGGCGCGATGGATCACCGCGTACGGATTGCCGAAGCGCTCGCGATAGCGCGCGCCGGTCTCGATGCGCGCGACTTGCTTGGCGTTGGTGGCATCCATCAGCGTCAGCGAATCGGTGAAGACCGCGCGGTTGCGCGCGGCCTCGCCCGCGCCGAGCGCGTCGAGCGCGTTGAAGGCATTGGCGCCGAGCTGGATGCCGGCGCCGATCTCGCCGATCTGCGCGGCCTGCTCCAGCAGCAACACCTGGACGTCCTCGCGCGCCAGCGCGAGTGCCGCGGCCAGGCCGCCGATGCCGCCGCCGACGACGATCACGCGGCGCGATGAGGTGGATGTGTTCATGCAATGTCTCCTGGACTGCCTGGTTCGTTCACGGCACGCGGCACGCGGCGTGCGGCGCGCGGTTGCCGTCATGCCGTGTTCATGCCGTGTTCATGCCGTGTTCATGCCGTGTTCATGCCGTGTTCATGCCGTGTTCATGCCGTGTTCATGCCGTGTTCATGCCGTGTAGTCGGGCTGGCGCCGGGGCTCGGCCGCGACGAAGGCGGGATGCTCGCTGGCGTGGCGGTACACCGCGAGGCTGCGTGGGAAGGCGTCCAGGTCGCAGCCCATGCGCAGGGCATTGGCGATCTGCGGCACCAGGCAGCAGTCCGCCAGCGTGGGCTGCGCGCCGAAGCACCACGGCCCGCCGTAGGCTTCGGCAGCCTGCGCCAGCAGGCGCTCGACGCCGGCCATGCCCTCGGCGATCCAGTGCCGGTACCAGGCGTCCTTCTGCTCCGGCGTGACCTTCAGCACGTCCTGCAGGTACTTCAGGATACGCAGGTTGTTGACCGGATGGATATCGCAGCCGATCAGGGTGGACAGCTCCAGCACGCGCGCCCGCAGGCCGGCGTCGGCCGGGAGCAGGCGCGGCTCGGGATAGCGCGCGTCCAGCCAGTCGATGATCGCCAGCGACTGCCCCAGGTGGAAATCGCCGTCCACGATGGCAGGCACCGAGGCGGAGGGGTTGACCTGGTTCACATACTGCTTGTCACGATGTCCGCCCGTGCGGATGTTGACGCCCAGATACTCGTGTTCGACGCCCTTGAGCCGCAGCGCGATGCGCACGCGGTACGAGGTCGAACTGTTGAAGAAGCTGTAAAGCTGCACGGTGGATTTCCTTGCGGGTACGTCGAATGCATGGGAGGCGAGGAAGGCACCGCAGCATCGCCGCCTCAGCGGTCGGCCGTGCTGCGGCGCCCGGTCCGCGTCTCAGACGATCTTCACGTTCAGTTCGCCCAGGCGCTCGACACCGACCCGGATGGTGTCGCCTGCCTTGACCGCGCCGACCCCTTCCGGCGTGCCGGTGAAGATCACGTCGCCCGGCTCGAGGCGGAAGAACTTCGACAGGTAGGCCACGGTTTCGGCCACCGACCAGATCAGGTGCGACACGTCGCTCTTCTGCCGGGTCTCGCCGTTCACATCCAGCCACACGCCGGCCTGCTCGAAATGGCCGACCACGCTGGCCGGGTGGATGGGGCCGAGCGGGGCGGACAGGTCGAAGGCCTTGCCGATCTCCCACGGACGGCCCATCTCGCGCATCTTCATCTGCAGGTCGCGGCGCGTCATGTCGAGGCCGACCGCATAGCCCCACACGTAGTCGAGCGCCTGTGCCTCCGGGATATCCGCGCCGCTCTTGCCGATCACCGCCACCAGTTCGGCTTCATAGTGGTAGTTCTGCGTCTGCGCCGGGTACGGCAGCGCGAGCGTCTCGCCGTAGGCGACCGGCACGATGGCGTTGTCGGGCTTGCAGAAGAAGAACGGCGGCTCGCGGTCGGGGTCGAAGCCCATCTCGCGGGCGTGGGCGGCGTAGTTGCGGCCGACGCAGTAGACGCGGCGGACCGCGAACTGGTCATCGCTGCCGGCGACGGGGATGGCGACCGGTGCTTCGGGCGGGAAAACGAATGCCATGATATGGACTCTTTCAGTCGGGTTGCTGGAGGCGAGCGCCGGCCACGGCCCTGGCCGTGGCGCAGGAGCTCGCTGTGTGTCGGATCGGAGAAAACGTACTGCCGCGGCAGGCCCGCGTGGGCGCGGGGCCGCCGGGGCGTCAGTCGCGCGCTTCGCGCAGCAGGTTCAGCGCCGCCAGCACGGGCCGGTCGGAATAGCTGAACAGCACCGCGTCGCTGTCGGCCTCGAGCCGCACCGGCTGCCACGACGGCGCGACGAAGACGTCGTGCGGATCGAAGGCGAAGGTGTGCGCGCCGATGCTGGCCCGGCCCTGCCCTTCCACCACGCAGTAGACGGTGGAATCCGTGCTGCGGTAGCTCCTGCCATGGAAGCCCTTGGGCAGGAACTGCATGAAGGTGGCCATGGTGGGCATCGGCCAGCCACCGGTGGTCGGATTCACGTAGCGCAGCTTGACCCCGTCCCACTGGTCGAGGTCGCCGTGGCGGTAGAGCGTATCGAGCGCTTCGCGGCTGCGGGCATACGGATAGCTGACGACCGGCGAGGTCGGGTCGGTGCTGGCATGGCGCACCGGCATCATGTTGTGGCCGAAGCGCGCGAAGCTGTCGCCCTCCGGCCGCGTGACCGGCTGCATGGCCTCCGGATAGTTCTCGGCGAAGCCGGCGTCGAGCTGGCGCAGCAGGGGGATATCGAGGCCGTCCAGCCACACCACCGGCTCGCCGCCCTCGTCCACCGAAGGATTGCCGTGGTCATGCCAGGTCCACGACGGCGTGATGATGAAGTCGCCGGGATGCATGGTGGTGCGCTCGCCGTCGACGGCGGTCCAGGCCCCCTTGCCCTCGACGATGAAACGCAGCGCCGACTGGGTGTGCCGGTGGCTGGGCGCGACCTCGCCCGGCAGGATCAGCTGCAGGCCGCCATACAGGTTGGGGGTCAGGCTCGACTTGCCGGGCAGGCCGGGATTCTCCAGCACGAGGACACGGCGGATCGCCTCCTCCGCGCTGATCACGCGCCCCGCCTCCATCACCAGTTCGCGCAACTGCGCGTACTTCCAGATGGCGGGCACCGCCTGCGGCTGCGGCGCCTTCGGCACCAGGCTGTGCAGCGATTCCCACAGCGGCGACATGCTATGGCGCGCGATGTGCTCGTAGTAGGCTGCGCGGGCGGACGCTTGCGCGGAGTCGGACATACGGGTCTCCTGTCTCTCTTGATGGCCCGGCGCGAAGGCCGGTGCGGCTGCGGGCCGCATGGCCCGGACCGCTTCGTTCGTGGTCGGGATGGCTGTATTTATAGGGCGGCGAGCTATACCATGTAAAATCACGAATTCTTCTCATTCATACGATTTCTCGTATATCTGGACGAACGCAGATGACCACCGACTGGACCCACCGCCTGCGGCTGCGCCATCTGCAGATGCTGCTCTCCGTCGGCCAGACCGGCAACCTGAGCCAGTCCGCCGAGGCGCTCAATACGACACAGCCGGCCCTCTCCAAATGGTTGAAGGACCTGGAAGAGGACATCGGCCTGCCGCTGTTCGAGCGGCACGCGCGCGGCCTGCGCCCCACCCCCTACGGCATGGCGCTGATCGAGCATGCCAGGCGCATCGAAGGCCATCTCGACAGCGCGCGCGACGACATGCTGGCGCTGCGCGATGGCGGCAGCGGACTGGTATCGATCGGCACCTCGGGCGTCTCGGCCGCCGACACCGTGCCGATGGCGGTGGCCCGCCTGGTGCGGCAGATGCCGCGCGCGCAGGTGCGCCTGGTCGAGAGCACCATGAACCAGCTGATGCCTGCGCTGGTGCGCGGCGAGATCGACGTGGTGGTGGGCCGCGCCGCCAACGCCCAGCTCGACCCGGGGCTGGAGACCGAAACGCTGTATCGCGATCCGGTCAACTTCGTGGTGGGCCTGCAGCATCCGCTGGCGCAGCGCACCGCGGTCGACTGGAACGACCTGTTCCGCTACCCGTGGATCGTGTGGCCGCCGGGCACGCCGGTGCGCACCGCGCTGGAATCGGCGCTGGCCAGCGCCGGGCAGGCCATGCCGCAGCATTGCGTCGAGTCCAATTCGGCCATGCTGAATGTCACGCTGCTCAACCAGGCGGACCTGATCGGCGTCGCCTCGCACCGCGCCGCGGCGCGCTTCGAGCGCCTGAACGTGCTGCGCGTGCTGGCCATGCCGATGCCACTCGGCAGTTCCGGCGCGGTGGCGATGTACTGGCGGCCGGACAGCGTCAGCCGCCAGGCCGTGGCGCTGGCGCTCGACTGCCTGCGGGCCAGCGCCAATCCAGCGGCGGAAGCGGGCTAGTGTCCTCAATCACAGCTTGGTTGATGAAGCCAGCCCTAAGCCCGTCGATGGGCCGCGCGATGCCTCGCCACGAAGGCGCGCAAGGCTCCGGCCTGGCTGCGTCAGCGCATTGCCGCCCGGTCGTCATCCGCCTCGCTGGGCCGCGCCATCATGTCGTTCAAGGCCGGGATCAGCTTGCGCGGTTCGCGCGGCCCGCGACGGCACCGCCAGCATTCCATCCCGGCGCACGCGCAGCCGTCATACCAGGCATGCGCAATGGTCGGCCTGCGCGCGCCAGCACTGCCCATGCCCGACCGCGAACAACACAAGGAGCCGAAGCTTGACGGCATCAGCCAGAGACCAGGCGCGTGCGCGCGCCAGCACCCTTGCCCGGACCGCATGCCGATGCGCCCGCTGATCCTGGCCTGCCTGGCCGTGAGCGCCGGCTGGATCCTCACGCCCGCGGCTGCCATCCTGGCGCGCCACCAGGCTGGCCCCTGGCCGGCCATCGCCGCGATGCTCGGCCTGCTCACCCTCCTTGGATCCGGCTGGCTCGTCGTACGGCTGCTGCGCACCGGCGCCCCGCCCCCGCTCAGCGCCGACGAACGCGCACTGCTCGCCGCCGCCTTGCGGCTGCCGGATGTCCTGCGGCAGGTCGACGGCAGGCTGGTCAACGACCACGGCAAGCGCGGGCGCGAAGCGGCGGAACAAGCGTTGGTGGAACTGGTGCGCCTGGCGCAGCAGGCAAGGGACGGCGCAAGCGAGCGCGCGGCGCGGTGAGCGTGGCGGGCGCTGCCACAAGAAGGCGGCCGCCTGCGACCGGCCTCGCGCGCGGCGCATGCACGGATTCGACCGTGCTGGCGAGCCGGGCCTCCGGCTGCCGGCGCATGCTGGATCGCAAGGGCGTGCGCACCATGGTCGCACCCGTAGGCTCACGATATCCTGGCCCACTGAATCCCAGGGTTCGGTCGGTGCCTGCCATGCCATGCGGGCGCATCGCATCGCTGCAAAGGCTCGCCATCGCGCGATGGCTGTGCTTCGCGCCTGGCGCTGATTCCCGCAGGCCATGTCTTTCACCTCCCCATTCAATGATTCAGCAATGATTCAGCGGACTAGCTGTCCGGCCCGCGCCGGGCACAGCCCTCCTGCAGCCAGGACGGCAGCTCGCCGCGCGCCCGGTAGTACTCCAGGCGGTTGTAAAGCGTCTTGAGGCTGACCCCGAGCATGCTGGCCGTATGGTTCTTCACGCCTTTGCAGGCCGCCAGGGTGGCAAAGATCAATTGCATCTCCGCCTCGGCAATCGAGCACCCGATGCGAAAGGAGACCGTGGAGCGATCGCGGGGCGACGGCGCGGCGCAAGGGGGAGGCAGCGTGATCTCATCCACGACGTCACGGTCCGCCATGATGTAGGCACGTTGCACGACATTGCGCAGCTCCCTGACGTTGCCGGGCCAGGCATGGCGGCGCAGGGCGTCCAGCGCGGCGCTACCGAACCGCCTGTGGCTGCCATAGCGGCTGTTGAGCTGCTCCAGCACCGCCTCCGCAAGCATCACCACATCGTCGCCGCGCTCGCGCAGCGGCGGCATCATGATGGGGAAGACGCTCAACCGATGGAACAGGTCGGCACGCAGCCTGTTCTCCGCGATGGCTTGGCAGGGATCCCGGTTCGTCGCGGAAATGATGCGAACGTTCGCGCGGTACTCCTGCTGCCCGCCCACTCGCATATAGGTGCCGGACTCCAGCGTGCGCAGCAGCTTGACCTGCAGCTCGGCCGGCATTTCGGTGATCTCATCCAGGAACAGGGTTCCTCCCTCTGCCTGGGCGAAGTAGCCATCATGCCGCCGATTCGCACCGGTAAAGCTCCCCCGCTCGTGGCCGAAGAACTCACTCTCCAGCAGCAGCGGCGAAATGGCAGCGCAATTGACCGCCAGGAACGGCGCGCCGCGCTGCAGCGAGAGCTCGTGCAGGGTCCGGGCGACCAATTCCTTGCCGGTGCCGCTCTCTCCGATCAGCAGCACGCTGACATCGGTCGGCGCGACGCGGCGCATGGTTTCGTACATGCGCAGCATGGCTTCCGAGGTGCCCACCATGGAGCCGAAGCCCGCCTGCCACGCCTGCTCCGGCGCGGCCGCCGGACTGTCTGCGCATCGCGCCGGCCGCGGCTTGCCGGCAATCCTGGCGAGCAGTGTCCGCAGGTAGCACAGGTCGATCGGCTTGACCAGGTAGTCAGCCACGCCGAAACGCATGGCATCGATCGCCGTCTCGACATCCGCGTAGCCGGTGGTGACGATGACGTCGGCGCACGCCCTGTCGATCTTGGAGATGAGTTCGAGCCCGCTGCCATCGGGAAGCTGCAGATCCGCCAACAACGCGTCCGGCATCTTGCGCTCGATGTGCACGGCCGCGTCGCGCAATGACCCAGTGCTGGCGACGGAGAGCCCTTCGTCCGTCACAACCTGCTCGAGCACCTCGCGCGTCGCTTCGTCGTCGTCCACGATCAGGACATGAGCCATCGAATGAGCCATCGCTATCACCCCATTTACCGGGCCACCTGGCCCGGACGTCGGCAATACAGAACCGCCTGGGGAAACCCTGGCTGTGCGCCTTCGTTGCCACGGATGGGAAACATGGGCTTTCGGCCCGGTGTGTAATCTTTACTGGGAAGCTTAGGAAATTTTCCTGCCGAAGACTGTCCGCCTGTGTCCGACGCTCCGTCGCCCTGCATGCTCCTTTCGTTTCCTCTTTCGTTTCCTCTCAGGAGATCGGCACACCGCGGGGGCATCACCGGTGATGCGGGGCGGAGATCCCGTCCGGCGAGGATATTCAAGGAAGCCACCGCACGCGCGACCGCGTGGCTGCCTGTTCCCTGCACCGGCAACGATCCGGAGCGGAATGCGGGGGGAGGCGATCGGCGGCTCCAAGCCGCAGGCGTTTGGCGCCCCCCCCCGCCGCCGGCTATCGACGCGGGCTGCCGGCAATACGAGGAACAGGCACGTGATATGCAGCCCCCCTTTCATCGGCGACTCCCGCGCAGAGGAGGATCTCATGCAACGCAAACCTGCCTTCGCCAGCCTGCTGGCTATCGGTCTCTGCACCATGATCGCCGGCGCGGGCGCCCAGAGCCTGGTGCCGATGGCCGCACCGGCCTTCTCCTTGGTCGACCGCGACGCGCATTCGGGTGACCCCGCCAGCGCGATCCCATGCGGCGACCACGCCAGCGCAGCGGCCCGCCCCTGGGAAAGCCTGGAGCACAGCGGCGCGCCGAATCGCGGCGCGAATGGACTGCGCGGCCAGGATCCCCGCAAGGTCCCCCCCTATTCCACCTGGGAGCCCGGCATGGCCCTGCACGGAGCCGCCGCCAGGACCGCCGGTGGCGCCGGCGCGGACACCGGGGCATCGGAACAGTGATCACCTTGCCCCACCGACCTTTCCCTGTTGACCGAGATCGAGGAGCGGATGACGAGCCTCCCGTCCCGCGTCCGACTCTCCGGCTGCGCCGCCCTGTGCGCCATCGCGGCGGGCGCTTGTCGCCACGAAGCGGACGCATGGACGCGAGCCGCCGGCCGGAGAACAAGCCCGCTGGACACAGCGCTCCCGCGAAGGCCCCAGCACCTCCCGGCGCGCCGGCTCCGACCGACCGATCTCCCGTCCCACGCTGGAGCCGAGGAGTCTCCCCATGCTTCGCAAGACCATCGTTCCCATCTCTCTACGCTCTCTGCTGGTGCTGTGCGCCGTGACGCCGCCGCTATGCCTCGCCCCGGCGGGCGCCGGCGAGCGGCTGGCGCAGGATACTGCCCGGCCGCCGGCGGCCGCCGATCCCTCCGCCCCCGCGCCGCCGCAGACCGCGCCGCCGGACACCTTCGGCGGCCTGCCCGACGATCATCAGCACCGCCCCGGCGGCAGGAGTCCGCCCGACACCGCCCTGACGACCAATGACCTGCGCTTCCTCGACGAAGCCGTGCTCTCACTCCAGCTGCAGCGCGTGGCAGCACGGCTCGCACGGAATCGGGCACGCGATGCCGGCCTGAAGGAACTGAGCGCGCGCACGGAGCGCAGCTATACGCAGGCTCAGGCCGAACTGGAGGCACTGGCCAAGGCAGCGGGCGTCGAACCGGCGGAACGGATTCCCGAAGCGGCGGAAGCCGCGCGGCTGCGCACCGTACCGCCCGATAAGTTCGACGGCATCTACCTGCAGACCGTCTGCATCGAAGCACAAGCCCAATACCTGACCCTGCTGCGCGACCAGGCTTCGCGCGGCCGCACTCCTGGCCTGCGCGCCTACGCCGCGCGCTGGCGGCCGCGCGTACTGGAACTGCTGGAGGCCGCAGGCGCCGTCAAGCGCCGCCTCGGTGCAGGCGAAGCCTAGTCGACTGCCTCAACTAGGCCGGCTCCGCTGCGCGCTGCAGCAGCTTGGTGGCGGCAACCGGATCGTTCGGCCTCGCACCGGGCGACACAGGCCCCGAACGGGCCCCGGTGACCATTTCCCGCAGCCAGTTCATCAACAGCGTGCTGTAGGCACGCTGGGCCTCTTCTTCGGTCAGCCCGTGATCCGCGCCGCGGATGGTGCGGTAGGTAATGGACTCCGCGCGCGAGAAGGCATCGACGTAGGACGTGACCACCGTGTGCGGCACGATCATGTCGAGCTCGGAGCCGATCACCAGCACATCGCCCTCGAACGCCGCGCAGGCGCGCAGCGCCCGGTTGCTCTGCGCCGGCACCACCGTGCGCCGGTAGGCCACCAGGTCCTGGGTCCGGTGCAGTTCGCGCTTGGGCAGCTCCCAGCCGCTGTCCATATAGAGTGCGGGCGCGCGCAGTCCCAGCCAGCGCACCGGCCGCATCTCGCTCAACAGGGCGGCGAGATAGCCACCATAGCTACTGCCGATCACGGCGATGGCACGCTTGTCGACCATCGGCTGGCTGGTAAGAAGGTCATAGGCCGCAAGCAGATCTTCCAGGTTGCGCTCGCGATTGACCGTCTCGTAGAGCGAACGGGTCGCAGCATGGCCGGTCAGGTCGAAGGTCAGGCACACACAGCCAAGGCCGGCGACCTTGCGCGCCCGAGCAAGATACTGCTCCTGGCTTCCACCCCAGCCATGCACGAACAGAACACCCGGCATTTCCGTCGCCGGTGCGATCAACGTGCCGGCGATGGTGCCGCTGCCAGCGCGGATCTCCACCGGTCTTTCATGCGCTGCCATCGTCAGCCATCCCGTCAGCCTCGTCCACCGCATCCGCAAGCAGGATGGCGTACTTGGCCATCACGCCCTGCTCACGGTCCTCTCCCTCGAACAGCAGTCGCGCGTGCGCCGGCAGCGCGACCGCGCCGTATCGTTCGCGCGTGGCCACTGCCGCGACCTGCCGGGCGGGGCTCCTGCGGAACGCGTCCAGCGCCAGGATCTCGGCGCCGCTGGCACCGCCTGCGCGCCAGGACTGTTCCAGCACGCCCAGCAGGCGCCCGCACTCCGGCGCCTCACCGAGCGCCACGTCATAGTTGCTGCGCGACACCCATGATCCCGGGAAGCAGTCGAGTGCGGCCGAGTGATAGGCGACCGCCGCGCGCACCACATCCGGCGGCGCCCGGCGGGCGCCGAGCGCCAGCAGGCGCTCGAAGCCACCGCGCACCACCGTCAGGGTGGAGCCGCCATAGGCGCGCTCGCCCCGGTTGTCGCGCGTCCACGACTGCACGCCGCAATAGCTGGCAGTAATCTCGCCGACGCTGAACTGTCCCACGCTGAAGGTCTGCACCCGCTCGAGATTCCGTTCGAGCACCAGGCCCTCCGCAGCCAGGCGGGACGAGCCGTCCGCTTCCTGCGCATCCAGCAAGGCCTCCAGTTCCGCCAGGCTGCGTACCACTCCCTGGCCCCGGCCGCCATCGCTGCCCGCCTCCTTGACGCGAACGGAACCATTGCGCAGCAGGCGCCCCGCCGCGATCCGCGCGTCGCGCCTGGAGAACGCGGTGTAGCCCGGCAGGACCACGTTCCGAAGCCGCCGCGCCAGCGCGGGCACCCATCCCGGCGGCGCGGCCGCGTCGGCGGACACCAAGCCGTGCGTGATGGCCTTGGTCGCTACGAAAGGGAAAGGCACCACGCCGCCGAACAGGTCGGCGCTGGAGCGGATGCCAAGCCGGCTGGCCGACTCCATCCCCACCACGGTCTGCAGAGGCAGCAGGTAGACATCGCGCCCGCGCGCCGCCTCGCTCCACACGCCGCCGAACTCATAGCCCATTGCCTCGGCCAACAGGCAGCCGAGGTTGTAGAGCGTGACTTCGCGATGGCCGCCCCGGCCCCCGAGCGCGCCGGAATGGATCAGCAGCGTCTTCGCCATGGCATGGCCGGTCCTGGGCAAATCGGGTTGCCGGCGGGGCACGTCATCTCCAGCGCATCGTCTACGCTCTGCCGGCAGGCCGCGCCCTGCGTGGCCGTTCCGGCCTGCGCGTCCGCCCGGGCCGGAACGGCCGCCACGGCGTGCGGTGCGCCGAGTGCTTTCCTTCGGCCTGCTGTCGCCATCTTGTCCTCGCTGCTCGGCCACGCCATCCGGTAGACCAGCAAAGACGCAACGTTCAGGCCAGCAGGCCGGCCGAGCCGCACGTGCCGACAAGGCGCACGACGGCTGGCCGGCTACGGAAAAAGCTTCCGGGATCGGTAAGAATTACATGTCGGCGGCAGGCACTGCAGGACCCGGATCGCCAAGGGCCGTCTCCAGGGCCCCTGGCTCCGGGAATCCCCATCGGCCTCGATTTCTCATGATGGCGGCGACCTGAACGGCACGCCCCCGGCAGGAGGCCGCTTCGTCGCAAAGACAGCGCTAGCCTATCCGCTGGCAGTGGATGAGATTCGTCATTTCGGACTGGTCGACCTCAACCACATCATCCAGTTCAATCCCTTGGGCAACCACGGCCGGCACGCCTTCCCGACCGATGGAGAGGATGGTGCCGCGCCAGCAGGCGGGGCCGACCGGACCATGCAGACGGATGCAGTATTCGACGCCGCCGTCGATGGAGAACACACTGACGAAATCGCCCGCGCTCGGCTGCAGCGACCGTGTGTCGGCCACGCGGGTCGGAATGAAAATCGGCCGATGTGAAGCGCCCCTGACAAAAATGGCGATCATCGATGTCTCCTGTCATTCTTTGTGGCGTTCAGCATAAACGCGGCATCGTGAACCATGCGTGACCGCTGCCCGTCCGGAATCCATCCAATCTGGCAGGCCAGGTTCTTTCGCCATCGCATGCTCCGTCCCCCGCCGCAGCCAGGATCCGCAGCACCTGGCCCGTGAACCGGTGAGGAAGCGGGAACGGATCTTGCGCGCCCCGGGGTTCCGCCGACGAGCCGTCCGCAGCCTCGAAGATTGGAGAACGCGATGCCAGCAGTGCAACACCCGGGCAGGGCCAGGCCCTGCGTTGCCGATGTCATGACGCGGAGCCGGCCTACCTGGGCACTGTGGACCCGGTGCGGCTTGCGGCACGGATGATGGCAAAGCAGCGCGTCGGCGCGATTCCGGTCCGCGACGGTCGCAGGCTGGTCGGCGTGCTGACCGACCGCGACGTCACCGCGCGCTGCCATGTCCGAGGGACGGTACCGGTGCAGCGGATCCGATCCGATCGAATTGGCCAGACAGAAGAGGGAGAGTGCCCAGGTACGCCGGCTTCTGGTCATCGATGCCGACCATCATTTCGCCGGCATCCTGTCGCCGGGCGAGCTGGCGACCCGGCTCGACGAGGGCACGGACTGCGGGCATACGCTGGCGTGCATTTCCTCGCCGTCGGCGCCGGCCCATCCGTCCACGGCGTCATTCGCAATGTCCCCGCGATCGACCGCGCCGCCAGCGCCGTGCGCGTGGTTGCAAAGGCTGGCCATCGCCGTGCTGCGGCCATGCTGCGCGCCTGGCCTGCGCCCCGGATGCACCGCCGCCCGGGTGCGCTTTCTCCATGGAATGCGTTGACTCAGCGATACAGCCGGCCAGCCTTTCAGGCAGCTATCCTCTCGCCGCGCGAGTACGCGCAGCCTTGCGGGCCGCCTCGGAACGGCCCGCCGCGCCCTTGGTCTTGGCAGCCTTCTTGGCGGATGCGGATCGATCGGCAGCAGTACGGCTGCCGGCCGCACGCTTGGCCTGGGCGGACAGCGCGCGATGCGAGACCCCGGCCGTGCCCTCCTGTTTGAGCACCTCGGTAGCCACCCTGCTGCGCTTGGCCTTGCTTTCCGAACTGGCGCGTCGCGGCGCCGCCTTACCGGCGTCTTTGCCGGCGTCTTTGCCGGCGGACTTGGAAGTTGCCGGGCCGGCCCCCTTCTTCGGCGGGACGTCAATGCCGGCGCGGCGCGCCTCCGACAAGCCGATCGCGATCGCCTGCTTGGCAGAGCGCACGCCATGCTTGCCTTTGCGCACGGCCTCGATTTCGTCGCGAACGAAATGACCGGCCTGGGTGCTCGGCGCCTTGCCCGCCCGCTTGTCAACCTTTGCGCGCGCTATGCTGGATGCTCTGGGCATGATGGTCTCCATGTGGCCGCGGCCCTCCGGCAACATGACGTGCCCTGTCCGCAGCGAAGATCCAGGCCTGCCGGCTGCAGGCGGGATCGGGAAATTCGAAGAAAAATGCCGTGCCCTGCCGTACCGGTCCTCGCGCGACGAGCGCGGCAATGCCGACCGTGCGGGACTTCAGCGGTGTATGCCTCCCTTGTTGCCGCCCTTGTGGCCTGCCTTGTTGCCTGCCTTGTTGCCGCCCTTGTGGCGCGCCGGCGGCCGCTCGCTGCCAGGCTGCAGGTGCCAGTCCACTTCGTCACGCCCGGTCTGGGTCCGGCGTACGGGATGCATGGCCGGACTGGTAGAGACCGGGTCGCTGGCGGGAAATGTCATCTCGAGGGCGTCGTCGACGGATTCCTGGTAGGTCGATCTCTTGTCACCGGCTTGCGCGTCGGTCTGCGAGCGGGCGCGCTGTCCTCCCGGGCGCCTGGGCTCGGCCTGCTGCCCGTCCGGTGTCTTCTTGCGGCTTGCTGTCATCGCCTGGTCCTCCATGGCTTTGGTCTGTCACCGTTCCGACGCAAGGTGCGCGCCAGCGCGAACCGGCGCGAAGGCAGCGGCGCGCTGCGCCGCGTCGGGCAAGTCTGCGCGGCCTTGCATCCATTACATGTGCGCGGCCGGCAGGCATGCGTACCGATAAATCAGCGCGCGGACGCGCGGATAGATCCAGGTGCGCCACTTGGTACCGGAAAAGATGCCATAGTGGCCGCAGCCGCTGGCAGTCAGGTCATGTTTCCGGGAGGCGCCGATACCCGCGCACAGATCGAGTGCTGCGCGGGTCTGGCTCGGGCTGCAGATGTCGTCGTGCTCGCCCTCCACCGTAATCAATGCACTGTCGCGGATATCGCAGGGACGCACCGACTCGCCGCCGATGCACCAGGTGCCGCGCGCCAGCCGGCACTCCTGAAAAACGATCTGCACCGTCTCCAGGAAATACTCGGCAGGCATGTCGAGCATGGCGTTGTAGTCGTCATAGAAGGATCGATGCCTGCGAGCCCTGTCGGCATTGCCTGCGACCATGTCGAAGTAGAAGTCCAGGTGCGATCGCAGGTGAAGCTCCGGGTGCATCGCGATGAATGCCATCTGCTGGCGGAAACCCGGACAGACCCTGCGGCCGGCGCCGGGATAGCAGGCCGGCACGGTGTCGATCATTTCGCGCGCGAACCACGCGAGCGGCTGGCTTGCCGCCAGTTCGCCGACCGTCGTGGGCTCGCACCTGGCGTCGATCGGGCCGCCGATCAGCGTAATGCTTTGCGGCGTGGATTGACCACGACTCGCCCGCAAGGACACGGCGGCGAGCGCCGGCACGGTCGATTGGCACACCGCGACGATGTGGAACTTCGTCCCGAGGTAGTCGATGAACTCCTGCAGGTAGGCGACATAGTCGTCCAGGTGAAAGACGCCGTCCGCGAGCGGAACCTCGCGGGCATCGCGCCAGTCGGTGAGATAGACATCGAAGTCGGGCAGCATCGTCCGCACCGTGTCGCGCAACAGCGTGGCGTGGTGGCCGGACAGCGGTGCGACGAGCAGAACGACGGGCTGTCCGAGGCAAGCCGCGCGCTCGAAATGCAGAAGGCGGCAGAACGCCTTGTCCAGCACGACCGACTCCGAGACCGCTATGCGATGCCCGTCGATCGAGGTCCGGGTCAAGCCGAATTGCGGCCTGGGATAGCCTTGGCAAAGGCGCGCCAACAATTGGCAGCCGGCCGCGAGGTAGCGGCCAGGCGTGAACGGCAGCGCGTTCCCGTTGGCCTCCAGCCAGCCTGCATTGGCCTGCAGCCAGGGAAGGAACGACGCCCGGGCCGTACTGTGCAGCTCATATAGCTGATACAAAGCAGTTCCCCTGTCCAGCCACCCTGACTCCAGGGTAGGGTGCCGCATCCCATCCTTTGAGTCGGCAATGGATGGAATGCGCGCCGGGGATTGACTGTTTCCCTTGTAGGAATACCCCTACAGAGACCGGGGCAAAAAGAGGCCGGAACGCGAAGTCCCGGCACCCCGATCATCTGCGCAGTGAATCTAAGCAGTGCGTCGCGGCAGCATCGGGTGTGACCGCCACGCCTCCCTCGACAATCACTTGCCGATCATCGCGCAGATCATGGTTGACGGCCGCCCTGCTGGCCCTGCTGGCCCTGCCGGCCGCCCCGGTCTTGCTGGCCCTGCCCTTGGTCTTGGCCGCCCATCTGGCCGCCACCCTGCGTCTGGCCTTGCTTCCTGTCGCGTTGTCCGGTCTGCGACTCTTCATGCTTCTGGCCCGGCTGCCCACTCGATTGCGATTGACCCGGTTGCTGTTGCTGTCCCATTTCAGTCTCCATTGCATCCATCATGCGGCGGACTGCCGCATCAGGTCAGCCGCAAGCAGCGTGCCAACCTCAGGCCGGGAACGATGACCCATGCCCATGGAGCGACCCGCGCAATGACAAGGTGCTCGTCGCCGGATGTCGTGCCCCATGCTGCCACCTGTCGCGGCGAGAGCGTTGACAAGCAGCGCGACGAGAACCCGGCGCGCATGAGGGATGGCAAGACCGCACATGAGACCGGCAGGACCGGAATGCCGGCCCGGCGCCACGCTGAAACCCATGCATTCCGGACAGGGCGCGGGCGGCCCCGGAGGCCGGCAGTCACCTAGACTGTAGATACGGTAATCGATCAGCCAGGGGCAGGACGCCCTGGCATTCCTGTCGATGTTTGTATTTCAGGCTCCGCTAGTCGGCGACAACGTCAGCGACACGATCCAGTTCGAAGGCTGGGACAATGACACGAACTGCCGCTTGTGCGCGCGTTACCGGGAAGATGTCATCGAAGTGACCGCAATGGACTTCTTCGACGCCTTGTGCCGGATACGGGAGACACTCGGGCGCGATGGATTCCACCCTCTCTGTTCCGGCGCGAGCCTCGACGTGTACCCCACGGGATCCACTCGCAGGCGGAGCCGGGGCTTGCTTGCTTACCATCTCACCATGGGCAGGGCGATCACGGAATTCGATCTGGTGCTGGTCTTCGATGGCCTGGCCGTGATTCCCGCCACCGTGCCGGAGCAGCGCGACTACTACGATCAATGGCTTCAATCCGTTCCCTGATGACCGTCGGTCTCGACGTACCCACATCAGGCATCGTCGAGGTGCCGCTTGGGGGTGGCCAAGACGGTGAAACGATCCAGTTCAGAATCGGCGAGGAATTCGGCGCTTGTCGCCTGCGCGCAAGCTACCGTCAACAGTTCATCGACACGATGGGACCGGATTTCTTTGCGGCACTCTGCCAGGTGCGCGACATCATGGCATTGTCCGGCTTGCATCCGATCTGCTATGGCGCGAGCCTGGACGTCTATTGCATCGACTCCATCCGGCGGACGGGCAAGGGGCTGACGGCCTACCAGCTGACGATGGGGCTGGAACCAGGAGAGACGGACATGGTCGGGATCTTCGCCTATGGCCCCGATGTCTGCCCGTCGACCGTGGTAGACCAGAAGCGGCACTATCAATCCTGGCTCGAGAGCCTGCCGGCATAAGCATGAAGCATGCGTCGCGGCGAGTCGGCGCGTGAGCACGCCGATTCGATCGCGTCATCGCGGCCATGGATGATGGCCGCAGCCTGCCCTGCGGCTACCAGCGGTGCTGGTAGCTCGCGGTCAGCGTGATGCCAGCCGACGGAAGATGGCTGGTGTTGTTGCTGTTGCGCAGCAACTGGCTGTACAGCGGATAGTAGTCACGGTTGAACAGGTTCTGGATGCCCACCGTGACCGTGTCCTTGCGGCCGATCTGATAACGGCTGATCAGGTCGACGGTGGTGTAGCTGCCGACCTCGCGCCGGCCGAAGCTGTCGACGCCGTTCAGCCGGTAATCATGGCTGGCGAAGAAGGTCGCCTGCAGGCGGTTGCTCCACTGCGGCAGCGGGCGGTACTGCAGGTAGGCGGTCAGCTTGAGCGGAGGAATTCGGTAGCCGCTCATCTGCTGGCTGCTCCCGCCCTGCGGTGTTTCCCGGCCTTGCATCCACGTCGCGGTACCACCCGCGCCCCAGCGCTCGTCATCGGACAGGTAGTCGGCGGCGGCTTCCACGCCGACGATGCGCTCGGCGGTACGGGTCAGGATCAGGCCATTGTTGAAGCTCTGCACGTCGCCGAGCTCCGAGGTGGTGTAGAACACCGCCAGCGAGGCCAGCGTATTGCCGAAGGCGCCGCGCCAGCCCAGCTCGTAGTTGTTCGTCTTGACCGGCTGCAGGTCCGACGGACCGATGTCGAACCCGGCGCGCGCATTGCGCACCTGCAGGCCGATATCGGGAAGGCTGAAGCCCTGGCTGAAGGCGGCATAGAACTCGTGGCCCTTGGCCGGCTTGTAGGCCACGCCGATATTGCCCAGCACGGCGCTGTAGTCCACGGCGCTGCCGCCGACGGTGGCGGGATTGGCCAGCCGCGATTGCGAGAGCGGTACGAAATCGTTGAAGCTGGCACGGGCGTACTGGTAGCGCAGGCCGCCCTCGGCCGACCACTGCTCGTCGAACTTGTGCTGCAGCTGGGCGAAGCCGCCCAGGCTGCGCGTGGTGATGGGCGGCATGTAGGTGAGCGTGCCGGTCTTGTTGAAGACGCGCCCGCCGCTGGCGTCATAGGCCTTGGCATCGAAGATGTCGATCGGCATGTCGCTGCGCTCCTGCTCGAAGTCCATGCCCCAGACCACGCGCGTACGCTTGTCGCTGCCCAGTGGCGTCTTCACCGTCAGGCGGCTGCCGAACACCTGCGAATTCTGCATGGTCTGGTCGACATTGCCGCCACGCGTCGACACGCTGCGCGCATCGAAAGGCGTGAAGCGGCTGAAGTAGTCGCGGTAGTAGAACTGGGTCGACAGCGTGCTGCCGAACAGGTCGCGGTGCTCATACTCCAGGTTGACGAGGGTATTGCGGATCTGGTTCTGCTCCGCCAGTTGCAGGCCGCCGATGGCGCGCGCCGGCACGCTTCCCGGCGCCAGCCTGGCCACGCCCGGATCCGGGGCGAAGCGGGTGTCCTGGTCGGCATTGAAGTGGCTGACCGCGATCTGCACACGCTGCTCCGGCGCCAGGCGCAGGCCGAGCTTGCCGCCGATGTTGTAGTTGCCCGACTGGAACAGGTCGCCCTGGCTCGGCTCCGGCGCAAGGCGCCGGCCGCGCGCATCATAGCTGCTGCCGGTGCGGCGCGCACCGACATCGAAAGCGTAATCGACGATGCCCTCGCTGCCGGAAAAGTGCTGCTGCAGGTTGACGCTCAGGCCATCGGCACGCAAGCGCGTCAATGGCGAGCCGAGCGACAGGGTGGTATCGGCCTGCGGCGGCCCGCCCCCCGGGCGCGTGGTGATGGAGACGATGCCACCGGTCGCGCCGCCACCATAGATGGCACTGCTGCCGCGCAAGACCTCGACCCGCTCCACCAGGGCCGGGTCGATATTGGCAAGATTGCGCGCCGAATCGCGGTTGGTGTTCAACGGCACCCCGTCCAGCAGCACCAGCATGCCGCGCCCGCGCAGCGTCTGCCCGTAGTCGGTGATGGTATGGCTGGAATCGGCCATCCCCGGGATAACCTTGGCCAGCACGGTGGCCAGGCTGTCCGACCCGGTCTTCAGTTCCTCCAGTTCCGCGCGCTCGATCACGGTCACCTGGCGGGTGGGACGCACCAGGTCGCTGGAGGTGCGCGAGGCGGTCACCTCCACGGGTGCCAGCATGGTGCCCGGGTCGACTGGACCCGCAGCAGCAGCAGCAGCAGCAGCAGGCGGCGCGACAGCGTCCGCCGCGGCGCCGGCCTGCGCCGCAGGCTGCAGCACGAAGCCGTGGCTGCCGCTGCGCTGGTAGCGGATGCCGCTGCCTTGGAGCAGGACCGCGAGCGCCTCCTCCGGCGGCATGCTGCCGCGTACCGCGGGGGCCTGCCTTCCGGCCACCAGGGCGGGGGCAAAGAAGAGCTGGATGGAAGTCTGGCGGCCTAGCTGGGCCAGGGCATCGGCCAGCGGCTGGGCGCGGATATCGATCGCCACGGCCGCCTTGCGATCGGCCTCCGCGAGCGCAGGCGCCGCCACGGCGCCAAGGAGGGTGGCGGCCACGGCGGCCATGGTGCCGCGGCGGGCGCCGGGAAAGATGGGTTGGAACGGTGTCACGTCAGCTTGCTCTCGGGTTGCGTCCGGGGAGAAGACGGCCCGCCTCAGCGGGCGCCGTCGACATGAAGACGAAGCCCGCGCGCAAAACCTGAATCTATGGCGAAAAAATTTCCGCGCTGCCGTCGGCCAGCTGGCGGACGGCGACCGGCAGGAAGTGTGGCAGTGCCGCCAGCAGGGCATCGGGATCGTCGGCGCTGAACACGCTGCTGACGCGCAGCCGCGCGGCCACGGCATCGGCCACGCGCACCGGCTGCCGGCGATAGCGCGAGACTTCGGCCGCCACCTCCGACAAGGGCCTGTCGTTGAACACCAGCTTGCCGTCGCGCCAGGCCAGCGCGGCGGACAGGTCGACCGGCGCCGCCGGCGCGACCGCGCCGCTGCCGTCGACCGTGGCACCCAGCCCCGCCGTCAGCCTGACTGCCGCCCCGGCCTTGCGCGGCGCGTCGGAGTGCCCGCGCACGTCGACCGAACCGGACTCGACCGCCACCTCCATGCCGGCCGTCCGGCGGCGCACGTCGAAGCGGGTGCCGGTCACCGTCACCGATCCGGCGCCCGCGTCCACGATGAATGGCTGCGCGCCGTCGTGCGCGACCTCGAACATCGCCTCGCCCTCGAGCAAGGCGACGTCCCGCCGCCCGGCCTGGAAATGCACCGCGACGCGGCTGCGCGTGTTGAGCTGGATGCGTGAGCCATCCGGAAGGCGGACCGTGCGGCGCTCGCCCGGCGCGGTGCTGAACGCGGCCTGGTAGGCTGCCGGAACCTGTGCGCCGGCCACCCTGCCGCCCGGCTCGGGCACGGCGGACTGCCAGGCCAGCCAGCCACCGGCAAGCGCCAGCGCGCACGTGCCAGCCACCCAGGCGCCTCGCCGCCCCGGCCAGCCCACCGCCGCCCGCCGCGCCGCAGGCATTCCCGCCCCGCCAGCCGGCTCGGCCAGCGCGCGCAAGCGCGCCGCATCCATGGCGCCGGCAGTTCCCCAGATCCGCTCCAGGGCCGCGTACTCGGCCCGGTGCCGCTCGCTTGCGGCCAGCCACTCGGCCAGGGCCTGCCGCTCCTGCGCGCTGATGTCGGGATCCTGCGCCCGCGCGAACCAGCGCGCGGCGGCATCACGGGAACGATCGGCTTTACTCATAGGTCGGGGCAGTCGGACACCTACCGGGACACCGGGCGCAGCCGGGCGGGAGCGGAAACAGGAACGGAAACAGGAACGGAGACGGATTCGGCATCGGGCGGGACATGGGGCGAGGCGCTCGACGAAGTGCTCAGTGCGGACCCAGCGCCCCCACGCGATCGCGCAGGTGCCGCATCGCGCGGATCATGTACTTCTCGACCATGTTCTTCGAGACACCGAGGCGCTCGGCGATCTCCTGCTGCGAGCAGCCGTCGAGGCGTTGCCACACGAACACCTGCCGGCACTTCAGCGGCAACTCGGCCAGCGCCGCTTCGATCTGCGCGGCGAACTGCACCGCGCTGCACTCTGCCTCGGGATCCCCGCAGGTTGCGGGATGGGACTCGATGCTGTCAAGCGCCAACGACTCGCGGCCGCCCTGCTGCCGGAACGCGTCGATCGCCAGGTTCCTCGCCGTCCGGTGCAGGTAGGCCCGTGCCTGCTCAGGGGCTGCCTTGGCCTCCAGGACGCGCAGCAACGCATCCTGCGTCAGGTCTTCGGCGGCATGGCGGTTGCTCAGTTTGCGCGTCCAGGTGTTCACCAACTCTTCGTAGTAGGCGAACAGCCCCAGCGCTCGCAGGGTCCGGGACGGCATCGGGAACGCGGCTCAGGATCTCGCCTCCCCGCGCTTCGCTACGACGGCGAGGTACTTGGGAAGGGAAGGATTGGAAATGAAGCGTGGCCTGGTGGACCGGGATGCATCGCCGGGAAGGGCGCAGCACGATCACGCAGAATCGCAAATGCGACGCATTATCATTTCATTCGTCACTTGGCGTCAATAGGCGGCCGGACCGCCTCCCCTCCCGGAATGGCCCTCCGCCGATCGCGCGGCCGGTGCCGTCGAACAGCTTCAGCGGAACCAGGCGCTCTTGCGCGAAGCGAGGGCCTGGGAGCTCTCGACACTTCCGCTCGATTGAGCGATTGAGCGATTGAGCGACGGCACAAGGGCTGGCCCAAGGCCGGACGGCACCTGGCATCGGGCAGCATGAGTTCAATCATCCCAGGCGACATCGACGAAGCACTCCGCCAGATAGCCGATCAGGGCGCGGACCTTCGGCGGCAGGTGCTTGCGCGAGGGATAGACCGCATAGATGCCCAGCTCGACGGATCGGTACGCCGGGAGAATCTCCACCAGGTCGCCGCGGCGCAGGTCTTGGTACAGCATGAAGCTCGGCTGCAGCAGAATGCCGCCGCCGCCGATGGCGATGGCGCGGCACGTGTCGCCGTTGTTGCAGCGTACGGTGGAGTGCGTCTGCACGCTGACCTCGCCCTCCGGCCCGGTAAAGCGCCATTCATTGCGGGTGGCGAAGTGGCTGTACGCGATCACGGGGTGCGCGGCGAGATCGGCCGGCGTCGCCAGGGGTGGATGCCGCGCCAGGTAGGACGGTGCGGCGCAGAGACGCATGCGCGTGCTGGCAAGGCGCCGGCCGATGAGCGAGGAGTCCTGCAGGCGCGCGATCCGCACCGCCATGTCGAAGCCTTCCTCGACCAGGTCCACCACCCGGTCATTCAGGCTGATATCCAGTTCGATGCGTGGGTGGGCGCGCAGAAAGTCCGCCCACAGCGGCGCGAGATGCTGGATGCCGAAGCTCAGTGGCGCGCTCAGGCGCAGCACACCGCTCGGCTCGACGGCACCGGATGCCACGGCGCTTTCCGCGGCGTCCATCAGCCCCAGGACCTCGCGCGCCTGCTGGTAGAAGCCCCGCCCTGCCTCGGTCAGTGACAGGCGTCGCGTCGTCCGCTGCAGCAGCCGCACCCCGAGCCGTGCTTCCAGGGCGTTGACATGCCGCGATACGGCGGCCTTGGACATGTCCAAAGGCTCCGCGGCCGCGATGAAGCTTCCCTTGTCGACGACGGTGCAGAAGACCTGCATTTCGAGTGCACGATCAGTCATAGGCTCGATAATCGAGACAATTTATCGCATTAGAACATCTTTATCTCGAAATCTGAATCCATAAACTGAAGGCATCTTCCCACTCCACCTGGAGACACCGAGATGCACATCACCCTCATCGGCACCGGCAATATGGGCGCCGCCTTCGCGCGGCAACTGGACCGGGCCGGCCACCAGGTCCGGATCACCGGCCGCGACCTGGCCAAGGCCCAGGCGCTCGCGGAACAGTTCCCCCATGTCGAAGCCTACCCGGCCGCGCAAGCCCTCGGAGACAGCGAGGTCGTGATCGTCGCCACCGCCTACCCGGATGCCGTCGGCGCGCTGCGCAGCCTCGGCGACCTGCGCGGCAAGGTGGTCATCGACATCACCAATCCGCTGACCGCGGACTACATGGGCTTGACCGTCGGCCACAGCAGCAGCGCAGCCGAGGAAATTGCCAAGGCGCTGCCCGGCATCGAGTTGGTCAAGGCCTTCAACACCTTGTTCGCGCAGGTCCTGGCAGATGGCCCGCTGTTCGCCGGCGGGCAGCGCGGCAGCGTGTTCGCCGCCAGTGACAGCGAGCGAGCCAGGCAGACCGCGCTGGCGCTGGCACGCAGTCTCGGCTTCGAGGGCGTCGATGCCGGCGGCCTGGTGAATGCCCGTTACCTCGAGCCGCTGGCCGGCCTGAACATCTACCTTGGCTACGGCGCCGGCCTGGGCACTTCGATCGCCCCGACCTGGATCCACAAGTAAGCAAGCCGCCCAGGAGATGACCGCCATGCGCCATGCCTTTCCGACCCTGTTCGTTTCGCACGGCGCCCCGACCTTTGCCCTCGAACCCGGCCTGGCGGGGGCAAGCCTGATGGCGCTGGGCGCCGAACTGCCGCGTCCTCGCGCGATCGTCGTCGTGTCCCCGCACTGGATGACCCGGGGCGGGGTCGGCGTCACCGCCAGCGAGGCGCCCGCGACGCTGCACGATTTCGGCGGTTTCCCGCCGGCGCTGTACCAGCTCGGATATCCGGCGCCCGGCCTGCCTGCGATGGCGGAGGAAATCCGCCGGCTGCTGTCGGCGGCTGGATGGTCCTCGCTCGCCGATCCGCGCCGCGGACTCGACCATGGCGCCTGGGTGCCGTTGCTGCACCTGGTACCGACGGCCGACGTCCCGGTCCTGCAAGTGTCCTTGCCCATGCCGCTCGATCCGCTTGGCGCCTGGCAACTCGGCCGGGCCCTGCGGCCGCTGCGCGAGGCGGGCGTCCTGCTGGTCGGCTCGGGGAGCCTGACCCACAATCTGTATGAATTCCGAGCCGCCCGCGCCCCGGTCGAAGGATATGTGGAGCGCTTTGCCCGCTGGACGGCGCATGCTCTGCAGGCCGCGGACCTGGACGCCTTGCTCGACTACCGCAACCGTGCCCCCGAGGCGGAGCGCGCCCACCCCACGGAAGAGCATATCCTGCCGCTCTTCGTCGCCCTGGGGGCCGCCGGCGAACACTACGCGCTGCGCGTGCTCGAAGGCGGCGTGCAGCACGGCGTGCTGGCCATGGACCACTATCTCTTCTGCCCCTCGACTGTTCCCTCCGCACAGGACATGCTGCACGCAGCCATACCATCATGAACGCAACCATCGTCTTCTCCGAACTCCAGCAGGAGCCGCATTCCGGCCTCCAATTCCGCATCGGCCGCGGTGCCGAAGCCCCGCTGGCCCGTGTCCTGCTGCTGCATGGCGTAGGCGGCAACGAGGACAACCTCGCCAGCCTGGCCCGCCATCTGCCCGCCGGCGTCGAGGTCCTGCTGCTGCGGGCCCCCTTGCCACTCGGCGCGCAAGGCTTCGCCTGGTTCCAGGTCAGCTTTACCGCCAACGGCCCGGTCATCCGTGCGGAACAGGCTGAAGACAGCCGCCTGCGCCTGCTGCGCCTGCTCGACGCATTGCCGCCGCTGCCGACCGTGATCGCGGGATTCAGCCAGGGCGGCATCCTCAGCGCCAGCGTCGGGCTCAGCGCACCGGAGAAAGTCGCCGGCTTCGGCCTGTTGAGCGGACGGATCCTGCCCGAGCTGGAAAGCCATATCGCGCCAGTGGAAGCACTGCGCTCCCTCTCGGCCTTCGTCGGGCACGGCCGGCGTGACGACAAACTGCCCGCGAAGTGGGCCGAGCTGGCCGAAGCGTGGCTGCAGCGTCTCGGCGTCAGCCACCAGACCCGCTTCTACGAGATGGGGCACGAGATCATCGGAGAAGAAGTCGCCGATTTCATCCAGTGGCTGCGCCCGACCCTCAACCTGGGCCTCGACTGATTGCACGCCGTCGCCGGCGCGCTCCGGAGCGTCTCCGATCGACCGCGGCGCAGGACTTGCCATCCCTGCCGGCAGCGCATCACGCTCCGCGCGGCACCGCATCATGGCCTGTGCGACAATGCGGCACGCCGACATGCAAGTCGGGCGCCCCCAGCGCTTGTGCCCCAGCGCTAATCAATCCTGAGCGGAGTCAGTTGTTGCCGATGGTTTCCCCCGCTTTCATTTCCGAATGGGGAGCTTGGGCCGTGTTCCTCAGTGTGCTGGTCACACAACTCGGCGCGCCGGTTCCGGCCGCGCCCATGCTTCTGCTCGCCGGCTCGCAGGTCGCGGCCGGCTTCGTCTCCTTCGGTTCGGTATTCGCGGCAGCCGTCGCCGGTGTCCTGATCTCGGACGGACTGTGGTTTACGCTCGGACGCCGCTACGGACGCCATCTCCTCACGAGACTGGTCCGCGTATCGCTGTCGCTCGACTCGAGCATACGGCGGACCCACGCCTGGTTCGAGCGGTACGGAGCGCCGCTGCTGCTGGTCGCGAAATTCGTCCCCGGCCTTGGACTGGTCGCCTCCCCGCTGTTGGGCAGCACCAAGATCGACCGGAGGATCTTCTTCTCGTGGGACCTCGCCGGAGGGGCGATGTGGTCGGGCGCGTGGCTCGCCGGGGGAACCCTGTTCGGTTCGCAGCTGAACCGCATGATGCTGGCGGTCAGCGCGCACGGCATCACCGTCGCCGAAACGCTGCTCGCGGTCGTGGCAGTATTCCTGGCCTACCGGTGGATCCAGCGCCTGCGCTTCCGCCGCTGGCTCGCACATATCCGGATCACGCCTCAGCAACTCGATGCGATGATGCGGTCGGAGCACCCTCCGGTCATTCTCGACGCACGCCCGCACGCCGTCCGCCAGGCAGAGCCGCACCGCATTCCGGGCGCCATGCTCATCGACCTCGCCTCCCCTGGGAAAGTCGATGAGGCGCTGCTCGAACATGACCTCGTCGTCTATTGCGTCTGCCCGAACGAAGCCACCGCCAAGACGATATCGCAGCAGATGCGCCGCAAGGGCTTCCGGCACATACGCGCCTTGAAGGGCGGCCTGGATGCGTGGGAGCTTCACGGCTACCCGGTGGAGCCCTTGTCCATGGCGGCCGGGGCCGGACCGCAGGGTTCCGGGGATGCCCGAAAGGACGACGACAAGGGCGAAGTCACTGTGCGGGCGATTGCTCCGGATTGAGAGGCTGGCACGGCAGTGAGGCCGGGCTGCCGGCCGGATCGGCGGGTCAGCGCACCGGCGCCCTGGCGGCCCGATGCAGCCTCTCAGCGCGTTGACCGTCGCGCCCGGGATTACGCCGCCGTCCCATGCCGAGGCAAACCTGTCACGGCGTGACGGCCTTGCGATGGACGTCATGCGTCACGAAGCCCGCGTCATTGTCCGGCAGGGCAAGACCATCCTTGTTGGCGAGTGTCCTGCGGATATCGGCGAGCCCGGCGGACCAGTGATCGCGCATGGTCGACAGCCCGAACTGATAGTCCTTGTAGTGACGCTCGTGCGCCTTCTGCTGGTAGATCAGGTGCTGGATGTTGTATTTCTTGCTGCATGCCAGCGCCTCGGCCTCGAGACACCAGGGGTCGCTCCGGCGCTGCGCCTCCGGCAACTGATCGAGCACCTTGCGCAGCACGTTGCGATACCGTTGCTCGCGCTCCAGCGTATCGGTAACGAAGCGCGTCCGGCTCGAATACTGCACATCCTTCGTCCGCTCGGTGACGGCGCCCATGGTGCGCGGCAGCGGTCCGCGCGCGCTCCACAGGTCCACCTGGAAGGCGAGCGTATCGCGGCGCGGCCGTGCGCCCAGCACCTCCATCAGCGGCGTGTTCGACACGACGCCGCCGTCCCAATAGTATTCGCCATCGATCTCGACGGGCGGGAACGCGGGCGGCAGCGCACCCGACGCGATGAAGTGCTCCGGCGCGAGGCGCGTATGCACATTGTCGAAGTAGACGAAGTTGCCGGTGCCGACATTGACCGCCCCCACTGAAACGCGGGTCTCGCCGGCGTTGATGCGATCGAAATCGCACAGCTTGAGCAAGGTCGCGCGCAGTGCGGAGGTGTCGTACCAGCTGATCTTCTCCGGATGGTCGGGCACGCCCGGCAGCGGCGGCGGAAAGCGCGGCACGAAGAAGCCCTGCTGGCCCTGCATCATCGCGCTCGCGGCCTGCGACGCGGTGAAGAGCGTGCGCACCTGGTCGATGCTGTTGAACAACGCTGACTCGAACGCCACCGGGATCGCCGGAAAGAACGCGGGCTGGCAGATCGTCTCCCAGAACTGGCGCAGCCGATCGACGCGATGCTCGGGCGCATTGCCCGCAATCAGCGCGGTGTTGAGCGCGCCGATCGAGATGCCCGCGATCCAGTCGAGGGGGATGCCCGCCTCGTGCAGCCCCTCGAAGACTCCGGCCTGATACGCGCCAAGGGCGCCACCGCCCTGCAGCACGAGCGCGATCGTCTCGTAGGGCAGTGCGCGCGGAGCGCCCGCCCCGCCCGCCTCGTGGCGCGGCTCGACCGGATCGATGGCCTGCTTTTCGGTGCGAGCGCGCGGCTTCATTGCATGAACCAGCCGTGGCTGACCACAAACGACTGGCCGGTGAGCGCGGCGCTCGGGAATGCCGACAGGAACAGCACGGTCTGGGCGACGTCCTGCACCGTGGTAAACACACCGTCGACCGTATTGCCGAGCATCACCTTCTTCACCACATCCTCCTCGCTGATTCCCAGCTCCTTCGCTTGTTCCGGAATCTGCTTCTCCACCAGCGGCGTGCGCACGAAACCCGGGCACACGACATGCGAACGCACATTGTGCCTGGCGCCCTCTTTCGCCAGCACGCGCGCCAGCCCCAGCAGGCCATGCTTCGCCGTCACGTAGGCCGACTTGAGCGGGGACGCCTCATGCGAGTGCACCGACCCCATATAGATCACCACGCCACCGCGATCGTCCTTGTACATGTGCTTGAGCGCCGCCTTCGTCGTCAGGAACGCGCCGTCGACGTGGATCGCCTGCATCTTCTTCCAGTCAGCGAACGCATAGTTCTCGATCGGGTTGACGATCTGGATACCCGCGTTCGACACCAGGATGTCGACCGAGCCGAAGGTCTCGGCCACCTTGTCGATGCCGTGGTTGACAGCATCCTCGTTCGTCACGTCCATCGCGACGCCGATGGCCTTGCCGCCGGCCTGCCGGATCTCTTCGGCAACGGCATTGGCGCCATCCTGGTTCAGGTCGGCGATCGCCACCGCTGCGCCGGCCTTGGCCAGCTCCAGCGCGATTTCCTTGCCGATGCCGCTCGCGGCGCCCGTGACCACTGCGGTCTTTCCGTTCAGCGTGCTCATGCTCGAACTCCTGTCTTGATCGTTGGTGGGAGAAGATGATGGGCCGTCGGCGTCGTTGCGCCAGGTAGTCGTGGACGACTTCGCCCAGCCCATCCGACGGGGATCACCTGGCCGCTTTCGGTGTAGTCGCCGAATCCGGTCGAGTCGGCCATGCGGATGAATTCGTCGTGCACGATCGGCTCGGTGATCTGCAGGGGCTCCGGCACGATTTCGCGCAGGCGGGCCGGATCGGTGCGGCAGGTGATGATCAGGAACTCGCGATCGACGAAGCGGTAGGGACCCAGGGGAAACGCGGGGCTGGTCAACGGCATCGCGAACGCCTTCGATCGGACATCGCTGGTCTTCATGCGGACTCCTTGCCGGGGGTTCGCCATCGCGGATGAGGAGCCGCCATCGTAAGCCTGTCCATCGTCGTTGCGCAATGCCGCAAGCGGGAAATTCCGCCGCGCGGTCCGTGTGGCCGCTCGAGCGGAAATGTCGATATGGACAAGAAGAGACGCCTGCGCAGCGCCCCGCCGCGCCAGGTGCCGGCGAAGAGGCCGGCGGCCAGGGGCCTCCATCCTCTCGAAGTCCGGTTGCATCATGTCACCCGGGCGCGCCGCGGCGCTTTCCACCGGTAACGTCCTTTCCAGCCGGGCGCGGCCCCGCTATGCTGATTTCTATGCTGACCCAGTCGCCGTGCAGCGCGTGTTGGATGAAACTTCCCGCGCTCGCGCTCGACACAGAGCGATCGCCGCGCATCATTGCCGATGCAGAGTGCGTCGCGCCCACCTGAACCCGCGCAGGAGATTCCCCATGCAATTTCTGATCGCGTTCACCATGGCACTGCTGGCATCCGGTGCAGCCCTGGCTGCCGGACCGGCGAATCCCCCGGACCGCTATGACTATGACATGCACGTCACCAACAAGGACGGCTATGTCCCGGACGCCGCCAGGTCGACGGACAAGTTCGATCCGTACACGCAGGGCGCCAACCAGAGCACGCGCTCGAACCTGACCAGCGCCAAGGACAAGATGAAGCACACCAAGAGCGGCAAGAAGACGGCTCCGGCACACCCGAGCACGACGGAGTAAGGGGCCGGCGCAGCCGCCACGAGCGGCGCGGCCTTCAATCCCCGCGCCCGATCGCCGCAAAGCCGAGATGGTGCATCCACTCGCGCAGGATCAGCACGGCGCTTGCTTGGCGCCGGTCGGCCAGGCCTGATCGGCCGGCCGGCCTGCCGTGCGCCACGGCCACGATTTCGTTGAAGCGCGCTTCGATCTCTTCGATGCTGCGCAGCGCCTCGACACCGGGAGGCAGTTCGCCCTCCACATGGAGCAAGGCGCCGGAGGGCAACTGACGCGCGAGCGGCATCACCACGTTTTCGACGTATTCGATGGCGGCCTCCAGTTCCATGGCGGAGGGAGGCTCGCTGCGCAAGGGACCGGGGCGGACATTGTCCAGGCCGAGCGCCAGCGTGAGCGCGTGGCGGCGCCCATCCGCGCTGCTGACCAGCACCTCGGACCGGACGGAACCGAGCAGGAGGCGGACGACCGCCGCAGGTGTGCCGGACATCAGCCGAAGCGATAGCTCGAAACCGAGATGCCGCCGGCGAAACCGTCCTCGTGATAGACGCGCGTGGCGGCCTCGTTCTCGGCGGCACCCGCGGCGACCATGACGGGAATCAGGTGTTCTTCGCGCGGGTGGGCCTGGCGGGCAGCGGGTGCCTGCTCCCATCGCAGCAGCCGTTCGGTTCGGGCACTGCCTTCGTGATGCATCAGCGCATCGCCCAGCCAGCCATCGAAGGCCGCCGACGCGGCCTGGCCCGCCGGGCCGAAGGCACGCAGATTGTGGTAGCTCAGGCCGCTGCCGACGATCAGCACCTCCTCGTCGCGCAGCGCCGCAAGACTGCGGCCGAGGCGGATATGCGCCTCGGGGTCGAGCCCGCGCAGCAGCGACAGCTGTACCACCGGCACGTCGGCCTCGGGAATCATGACGGCCATCGGGGAGAACATGCCATGGTCGTAGCCGCGCGCGGCATCGATGTCGGCCGGCAACCCTGCCGCGCGCACGAGTTCGAGGGTACGCACCGCCAGCGCAGGAGAACCGGAGGAGGCATAGCGGACCTGGTAGGTTTCTTCAGGAAAGCCGTAGTAGTCGTAGATCATGCCCGGGCGCTCCGCCCCCTGCACGGTAAAGGCAGGCGCCTCCCAATGGGCCGACACCATCAGGATCGCCTTCGGCTTGCGTCCCACCTGGCGCGGCATGTCGGCAAGCGCGGCCGCCAGGCGCGCATACGTGGTCTGCAACGCCTGTGGCATCCATGGCCAGGGGCCGCCACCGTGCGAAATGAAATACGTGGGCATGCGGGCTGAGGTACTTGGGGTCATGTCGGGTCCTGGTCTGCATCGCGGTGTGGCGAGACACGGGCATCCTGGGCTCTCGCTTCCGCCGGTATCCGTACTGTACGCCCGGCAATGCCAATCCGGGCAGCCGCAGCGGTGGGAGCCGGCTCCTGGAATACCGCAAGGCGGTGGACCGCGACACGCCGAGGGACGCTGCCGCGGGCCCCTGACGCGGATCGACATGCTGCTGGCCGGCCAGCAGGAAGCGGTGGCCAACCTCGTGCGCTTGCACCTGCGCAACGCGGTACGCGAGAGACCGGATCGCAAACGGGATCATTGGTTTGCGGCATGGAGAACTGCCGCCACCAACGCCTGAGAAACGACCACCAGGCATACGTGCGCACCGAGGTCCGGCCCGGCAATCGGGGGCATGCCTGGAGAGAGATCCGGACAGAGACCGCTATCGCGCCTCGGCAAGACAGGGAACATGGCATGACACTGCTTCTCCGGGAAGCAGGCTGCGAGGCAAGCCGTGAAGCAGTGGTCAGGGCGTGGGAGCGTGGGAGCCCTTGAAGAACGCCCAAAAAACAAAACCCCGGAAGACCGCGATCTTCCGGGGTTCCGCCGCCATTAACTGGCGGAGACGGAGGGATTCGAACCCTCGATCCAGGTTTTGGCCCGGATGCTCCCTTAGCAGGGGAGTGCCTTCGACCTCTCGGCCACGTCTCCCAAACTTGCGTTGTGCAAGGGAGGCTGCACAACGAAGCACGCATTCTAGCGAGGCTAAGTCAGTTGGTCAATGATAATTCGATGACAACTGCACTTTTTTTTCGTGCCCCGCCAGCAAGCAGGCGAATGCGTCAGGCCTGCTCGAGTTCGAACGCCTTGTGCAGGGCGCGCACGGCGAGTTCCATGTACTTCTCGTCGATCAGCACCGAGATCTTGATTTCCGAAGTGGAGATCATCTGGATGTTGATGCCCTCTTCCGACAGCGTGCGGAACATCTTGCTGGCGATGCCGACGTGCGAGCGCATGCCCACGCCCACCACCGACACCTTCGACACCTTCGGGTCGCCCAGCACGGTGGCGGCGCCGATGTGGCCCTTGACGCCGTCGTTCAGGATCGCCAGCGCGCGCTGGTAGTCACCGCGCGGCACGGTGAAGGTGAAGTCGGTCTTGCCGTCCACCGACTGGTTCTGGATGATCATGTCGACGTCGATGTTCGCGTCGGCGATCGGGCCCAGGATCTGGTAAGCGATGCCGGGCTTGTCGGGCACGCCCAGAACGGTGATCTTGGCCTCGTCACGGGCAAAGGCGATGCCGGAGATGACGGCTGCTTCCATGTCAGACTCTTCCTCAAAAGTGATCAGCGTGCCCGAATGCATTTCCTGTTCGAGCGGCAGCAGGGGGTCGGTCAGCGACGACAGCACGCGGGTCTTCACGCGGTACTTGCCGGCGAACTCCACCGAGCGGATCTGCAGCACCTTGGAACCGAGGCTGGCCATTTCCAGCATTTCCTCGAAGGTGATGCGGTCCAGGCGGCGGGCATCTTCCACCACGCGCGGGTCGGTGGTGTAGACGCCGTCGACGTCCGTGTAGATCAGGCACTCATCGGCCTCGATGGCAGCGGCGATCGCCACGGCCGAGGTATCGGAGCCGCCACGGCCCAGCGTGGTGATATTGCCGTCGGCGTCCATGCCCTGGAAGCCGGTGATGACCACCACGCGGCCGGCGTCGAGGTCAGCCAGGATGCGCTCGTCGTCGATCGACTCGATGCGGGCCTTGGTGAAGGCCGAATCGGTTTTCACCGGCACTTGCCAGCCGGTGTAGCTGACGGCGTCGATGTCCTCACCGTGCAGGGCGATGGCGAGCAACGCGACGCTGGCCTGCTCGCCGGTGGAGGCCAGCATGTCCAGCTCGCGCGGGCTCGGCTGCGCCGAGATCTCCTTGGCGAGGCCCAGCAGGCGATTGGTTTCGCCCGACATGGCCGAAGGCACCACGACTACGCGGTGACCGGCGCGGTGCCACTTGGCCACGCGCTTGGCGACATTCTTGATGCGTTCCGTGGAACCCATCGAAGTGCCGCCGTATTTGTGAACGATGAGAGCCATCTTCTTGTCGACGCCAGCGATTGTGCAAAACCACTGAAAATACACCAAGAACCCTTGTCAGGCAAGGCAGCAGGTCGATCAGCGCACGAGTCGGACATCACGCCACATCTCGATCTCACACCAGGCAGGGCGCCGCCACTGCGCGGCCATGTCCCGCGGCAGTCACGCAGGCGTGCCGGCGATACCTGTGAGCGGCTTCCTCGTCCAGGCTTCATCCAGGCCTCACCCAGGCCTCGTCGCCGCCCCGCTCCACCCACTCGACGCGCCAGCGCGCTCCCGTCCCGGCGTCCGGCCAGCGCCGGTGCATGCCGAGCCCGGCGGCCAGCACCAGCGTATCCCCGGCCCACAGCAGCGGCAGCGCGGCGCGGCGCCAGGCCGGTACGCCGGCCTCCTGGTAGGCCTGCTTGAGCGCCCGCGCGCGGCCGCCCGGCCGCAGCACGATGCGTTCGCCGCCACGCCGGGGAGCCAGCGCAAGCGGCTGGCGCAGCACCGCCTCCGGCACGCCGAAGGTATCGTCGCGCGTGAAATGGAGCGCGCCCTGCCAGGCCGGCACCGCCAGGCTGGCCTCACCGTGCCAGGCCAGCGTCACCGTTGCCTGCGCCGGCAGCGTGCGCGCGCGGCATGCCAGCACCCGGCCCTGGAAGCGGCGCAGGACGATGTCCTGATGATGGAGTGCCGGCTCGCCTCCGGCATGGTCGAGCAACTGCGTGCGCATCGCCGCCAACCGCGCTGTCGACGGCGCGTGCATGCCGAGTTCGCGCAGCCACAAGCGCAGCACCGCATCGGCCTGGCCTTCCGGCAAGGCCCGGAGCCCGTCCAGGTCCAGCTCGGCCAGCGTGTCCGCGTCGCGACCCGGGCCGGCCAGCCGCGCCAGCCGCTCGGCGGCAAGCTGGTCCAGCAGGGCACCGGCCTGGGCGAAGTGCGCGGCCGCCTGAGCGACATTGGCGCGCAGCGCGGGGAAGGCCGCCAGCAGGTCCGGCATGCGGCCGCGCAGCGCATTGCGCGCGAAGCGCGGGTCGGCGTTGGTGGGATCCTCGACCCAGGGCAAGGCATGCGCCGCGCAGTAGGCATCGATGGCTTCCCTGCCCTCGTCCAGCCAGGGACGCAGCAGCAGCACGTCGGACCCGGGCGCGAGCCGCCTGGCCGCCGGCATGCCGGCCATCCCGGCCACGCCGGTGCCGCGGAACAAGCGCAGCAGCACCGTTTCGACCTGGTCGTCGAGGTGGTGGGCGAACAGCAGCAGGCCGGCCCCGGCGTCGCGGCACATGTCTGCCAGCGCCGCATAGCGCGCGCGCCGCGCCGCCGCCTCCAACCCTTCGCCGGCCAGCGGCCGCACCACCGCGCGGCGCACGAAGTAGCCGACCTGCCAGCGCGCGCACAGGTCCGCACAGAAGGCATCCCACTGGTCGGCCTGTGCCTGCAGGCCGTGGTGCACGTGCAGCGCCACCAGCCGCGCCGGCAACGCGCCGTCGGCAAGCGCCGCGCGCGCGGCATGCAGCAGCGCCACCGAATCGCGCCCGCCCGACAGCGCCACCGCAACGGCTCCCGCCGCACCGCCAGAAACAACAAAGGCCGCACCGCCCCGCAGGGACTGTGCGACCTTGTCGGTCAGGCGCGCGGAGGGATCACTCGCGGGCGCCGGTTTCCTTGAACTTGCCATAGGCCAGCAGGCGCTCGTGGCGCCGTGCCTGCAGTTCCTTCACGCCCATGCCCTGGAACTGGCGCAGCGCATCGGCGAGCGAGCGCTTGAGCATGGCGGCCATGCCCTTCGGGTCGCGATGGGCGCCGCCCAGCGGCTCGTTGACGATCCTGTCGATCAGGCCAAGCGCCTTCAAGCGGTGCGCGGTCAGGCCCAGCGCCTCGGCGGCCTCGGGGGCCTTCTCGGCGGTCTTCCACAGGATGGAAGCGCAGCCCTCGGGCGAGATCACCGCATAGGTGGCGAACTGCAGCATCTGCACCACGTCGCCCACCGCGATGGCCAGCGCGCCGCCCGAGCCGCCTTCGCCGATGATGGTGGCGATCAGGGGCACCTTCAGGCCGGCCATCACATACAGGTTGTGGCCGATGGCCTCGGACTGGCCGCGCTCTTCCGCGTCGATGCCGGGGAACGCGCCCGGGGTGTCGACGAAGGTGAAGATGGGCAGGCCGAACTTGTCGGCGAGTTCCATCAAGCGCTTGGCCTTGCGGTAGCCCTCGGGCTTGGACATGCCGAAGTTGCGCAGCGCGCGCTCCTTGGTGTCGCGGCCCTTCTGGTGGCCGAGGACCATGCACGCCTGCCCGTTGAAGCGGGCCAGGCCACCGACGATGGACAGGTCGTCGGCGAAAGCACGGTCACCGTGCAGTTCGTGGAAGTCGGTGAAGATTTCCCGCACGTAGTCCAGCGTGTACGGACGTTGCGGGTGGCGGGCGATCTGCGCGACCTGCCAGGGGCTCAGGTTCGCGTAGATGTCCTTGGTGAGCTGCTGGCTCTTGCCGGCCAGCCGCGAAATCTCTTCGGAAATATCGACGGCCGAGTCGTCCTGCACGAAGCGCAGTTCCTCGATCTTCGCCTCGAGTTCGGCGATCGGCTGCTCAAAATCCAGGAAGGTGGTTTTCATGAAGGCACATGTACCTGTCTGTGAAGGGGCGCATTCTACCGGAATTTACCCCCGATCTTATCCGCCGGCAGACATCGCCGGCGACACTTTCTCGCAAAATCTTCGCGAGAAGAAACTAATACGTCACCGGAAGCGGATCCAGGCTGCGCCACATATACCAGGTGGCCACCGTCCGCCACGGCTCCCAATTGGCCGCGACCTCGCGCGCCTCGCTGCGTGTGACCGGCTCGCCGCTGAAGTAATTCGTCGAGATCGCGTTGATCAGGCCGATGTCGTCGAGCGGCAGTACGTTGGGCCGCATCAGGTTGAACATCAGGAACATCTCCGCGGTCCAGCGGCCGATGCCGCGGATCTGCGTCAACTCCGCGATCACCGCCTCGTCGTCCATCTCCGCCCATTGGTTGACATGCACGCGGCCGGCCTTGAAATGCTCGGCCAGGTCGATGATGTACTCGGCCTTGCGCCGGGACAGGCCGCAGGCGGCCAGTTTCTCGGTGCCGGCCTTGACCAGCTGTGCCGGCGTCAGCTTGGGACAGGCGACGACGAGCCGCTCCCAGGCCGCCTGCGCGGACTTGACCGAAATCTGCTGCCCCACCACCGAGCGTGCCAACGTGATGAACGGGTCCCCGCGCGCGACCAGGTGGCCCGGGCCATAGGTGGGAATCATCTTGCGCAGGATGCGGTCACGCTTCATCAGGTCGGCGCAGGCCTCGTCCCAGTAGGCGGGGCGCACGACCTCGACGTCGCTGTCGACCGGCAGCGGCACGGCGCCGCCCTTGCCGTCCGCCTTGGCCACGCCGGCAGCCTTGCCGGCGCGGGCCGGCGCAGCCTTGGCCGCGCTGGCGGCGGCGGGCGTCTTGCGCGCGACAGCGTTCAAGCACGCCTCCATTCGGTCACGCCACCCGGCTTGTCTTCCAGCACCACGCCGGCCGCCAGCAGTTCCGCACGGATGCGGTCGGCCTCGGCGAAGTTGCGCTCGGCCTTGGCGGCCTTGCGCGCGGCGATGCCGGCCTCGATCTGCGTCGCATCCAGTCCGTCGGAGGTGCTGCCCGCTTGCAGGAAGGCATGCGGGTCGCGCTGCAACAGGCCCAGGGTGCCGGCCAGCGCCTTGAGCTGGCGCGCGGCGGCGGGCGAAGCGGTACGGTTGACTTCGCCGGCGAGGTCGAACAGCACCGAGAACGCGATCGGGGTATTGAAGTCGTCGCACATGGCCTCGCGGAAGCGCTGCGCATGGGCTTCGTTCCAGTCGAGCGGCTCGCCGTCGGCCTGTGCATCCTTCAGGGCCGTGTAAAGACGGGTCAGGGCGTGGCGCGCATCGTCGAGATGGGCCTCGCCGTAGTTCAGCGGACTGCGGTAGTGGGCGCGCAGGATGAAGAAGCGCACCACCTCGGAATCGTAGGCCTTCAGCACGTCGCGGATGGTGAAGAAGTTGCCGAGCGACTTCGACATCTTCTCGTCGTTCACGCGCACGTGGCCGTTGTGCATCCAGTAGTTGACGAAGGGCTTGCCGCTGGCGCCCTCGGACTGCGCGACCTCGTTCTCGTGGTGCGGGAACTGCAGGTCGGCGCCGCCGCCGTGGATGTCGAAATGCTCGCCCAGCAGCGTGCAGCTCATGGCCGAGCACTCGATATGCCAGCCTGGACGCCCGCGACCCCAGCGCGAATCCCACTTGCTCTCGTCCGGCTCGCTGGCCTTGGCAGACTTCCACAGCACGAAGTCGAGCGGATCCTGCTTGGCCTCGTTGGTGCTGACGCGCTCTCCCGCGCGCAGGTCTTCGATCGACTTGCCGGAAAGCCTGCCATAGCCGGGGAACTTGCGCACCGAGAAATTCACGTCGCCGTCCGCGGCCTGGTACACCAGTCCGTTCTGCTCGAGCTTGTCGATCAGGTTGAGCATCTGCGGCACGTACTGGGTGGCGCGCGGCTCGTGGTCGGGGCGCTGCACGCCAAGTGCCGCCGCGTCCTCGTGCAGGGCATCGATGAAGCGCTCGGTCAGCGCGCCGATGGTCTCGCCGTTCTCGGCGGCGCGGCGGATGATCTTGTCGTCGATGTCCGTGATGTTCTGCACATAGGTCACTTCATAGCCGATGGTGCGCAGCCAGCGCTGCACCATGTCGAATATCACCATGGCCCGCGCATGACCCACGTGACAGTAGTCGTACACCGTCATGCCGCAGACATACATGCGGACCTTGCCGGGTTCGATGGGCACGAAGGGCTGCTTGGCACGCGCGAGCGTGTTGTAGATATTCAATGAATGCATGAAACGAAGTGAATGATGGGGGAAGCACGCCGACGGTGTGCCGCCTGGCCGGGCGCGTACTGCAGTACGGATCACTGATTGAATCACTTCCAGCCGAGCCGGCGCTTGCTCCAGCGCAAGACTGGCGCGTCCCATATCTTACCGGAAGCGCGCCTGGCGGTCGCCGCGGGGCGGCCGAGCGCGTACCGCCCGTCCACGCTTTGCTAGAATGCCGCCGAGTATAACGGACCGCCCGAAAATGAGCCTGCTCCTGCCCTCCCTCGAATTCGCGGCCGCGCGGCTTCGGGCCCGCCGCGGCGCCGCCGCGGCAACCGCTGCCGTGCTGCTGGCCGGCCTGCCTTGCCTGGCCCAGGCCCAGATGCCGATGTCCCTGGCCGCGCCGGCGGCCTCCACCCCGGTGCGCTCCGCCGACCCGGGCATGGCCGACGCTGAGAAGGCCGTGAGCCAGAAGCATTACGCCCAGGCCGTGGAGCAGTTCGACCGCGTGCTGGCGGCCAATCCACGCAACGTGCAGGCGCGCTTCGAGCGCGCCTGGGCGCTGGCCCAGGGCGGCCGCGAGCAGGACGCCGAGCGCGCCTTCGCGGAGATTGCCCAGGACTTTCCCGAGTTGCCGGAACCGCACAACAACCTGGCGCTGCTGTATGCCCGGCGCGGCGAGTTGAAGCGGGCCGAGGCCGAGTTGCTGCTGGCGATCGACGTCAATCCGGCTTTTGCCGTGGCCTACACCAACCTGGGCGACGTCTATCGCCGCCTGGCGGAACAGGCCTACGCCGACGCGCTGCGCCGCAGCCCGGGTGATGCGCGCGCCAGCGCCGCCCTCGGCCAGTTGCGTCAGGCGGCAGCGCCCGCCGCACCTGCCGCGGCCAAACCCGCCGCAGGAGCGAACCCGGCCTCGTCCCCGGCAGCGCGCTGAGATCCACCCGGCCGCGCCCCCCCGCTTCGCGCCAGGCCGCTGCGGCGCGCCGCGCCGGGCGGCCGCGCGGCATTCCCCTCGTCACCCAAGGAGTCCGTCATGTCCCTTTCCAGACGCCTCGCCATCGCCGGCATGCTGGCCGGCGCCCTCGCCCTGAGCCCGCTGGCCGCGCTGGCGCAGTCCGCGCCGGCGGCCAAGCCCAAGGCCGAGCGGGTGCAGTTCACCACCAGTGCCGGCAAGTTCACCGTCGAGGTCTACCCGGACGCGGCGCCGAAGACGGTCGCCAACTTCCTGGAGTACGTCAAGAGCGGCTTCTATGCGGGCACCATCTTCCACCGCGTGATCAATGGCTTCATGATCCAGGGTGGCGGCTTCGACCGCGAGATGAACGAGAAGCCGACGCGCGCGCCGATCCCGCTCGAAGCGCGCAACGGCTTGAAGAACAAGGCCGGCACCATCGCCATGGCACGCACCAGCGACCCGAACTCCGCCACCGCGCAGTTCTTCGTCAATGTGGTAGATAATCCCAACCTCGACTATCCGGCACCGGACGGCAACGGCTACGCTGTCTTCGGCAAGGTGATCGATGGCATGGATACCATCGATCGCATCAAGGTCGCCCCGACTACCGCCTACGGGCCGATGCGCAATGTGCCGGCCACGCCGATCGTGATCCAGTCGGCCAGCATCGTCCAGTAGGCATTGACCCAGAGAAAGGAAAGCAGATGTCCAAGGTTCAGCTCCAAACCAGCGAAGGCGTGATCACGCTCGAACTCGATGCCGAGAAGGCTCCCAAGACGGTGGAGAACTTCCTGTCGTACGTGCGCAAGGGCCACTACGACAACACCATCTTCCACCGCGTGATCAAGAACTTCATGATCCAGGGCGGCGGCTTCGAGCCCGGCATGAAGCAGAAGGGCACCGACGCGCCGATCGACAACGAAGCCGGCAACGGCCTGAAGAACGACCGCTACACGGTCGCCATGGCACGCACCAACGCGCCCCACTCGGCAACCGCCCAGTTCTTCATCAACGTGGTCGACAACGACTTCCTGAACTTCTCGTCGCCGACGCCGCAAGGCTTCGGCTATGCCGTGTTCGGCAAGGTGGTCGAAGGCACCGAGGTGGTCGAAAAGATCAAGGGCGTGCGCACCGGCAGCTCCGGCTTCCACCAGGACGTGCCGCTCGAAGACGTGATCATCGAGAAGGCCACCATCGTCGAGTAATGCCTCACGCACCGGCGCGGGCCGCGGGTCCGTGCCGGCTGCTGCGGCCAAGTGCGCCCCGCGACCATGACCGCCCCCCCTGCCCCGCCGGCGTCCGGCGTGCCTGAACTCCAGGTGCCCGCGCCGGCGTGGTTCATTTCCGACCTGCACCTGACGCCCGCCATGCCCCGCACGCTGGCGGCCTTCGAACGCGCGCTGGAACGCGCGGCAATGCAGGCACACGCCCTGTTCATCCTCGGCGATTTCTTCGAATTCTGGATCGGCGACGACGAGACCGGCACGCCCTTCGCGGCCGACGTGGCCGCCGCACTGCGCACGCTGGCGACAGGCGGCGTGGCCGTCTACCTGATGCACGGCAACCGCGACTTCCTGCTCGGCGAGCGCTTCGCCGCCGCGGCCGGTGCCACGTTGCTGCCCGATCCCACCGTGATCCGCTGCGCCGGCCGGCGCGTGCTGCTCAGCCATGGCGACATGCTCTGCACCGACGACGCACGCTATATGCGCTTCCGGCGCCTGACGCGCAACCGCTGGGTGCAGCGCGCCTTCCTGGCGCTGCCACTAGCGGCGAGGCTGTCAGTGGCGCGCCGCCTGCGCGCCGACAGCGAAGCCGGCCGCGCGCGGCCCCAGCAGCCGCGCAACTATGGCGACGTCGCGCCGCAGGCCGTGGCCGGGCTGATGCGCGCGAGCGGCACGGACCTGCTGGTACACGGCCACACGCACCGGCCCGCACGCCACCTGGAAAGCACCGGCGAGCGTTGGGTCCTGACCGACTGGGATCTCGACGGCGCGCACGGCGGCCCGCCACGCGCGGCGGCCTTGCAACTCGACGACTCCGGTTTCCGTACGGTCCCCCTGGACGACTGAGCGGCCGTGGCCGCCGGCTCAGTCGAACCGGCGTTGCAGGAGCGATCGCCCCCCGCGCGGCCGGCCACCCGCCGCCACGTGTTCAATCGTCACCCCAGCGCCAGCGCGGCGGCTCCCCTTTGCGCCAGCAGATAGCGAGCAGCAGCGCGCAGAGCGTCAGCTGGCTGCCGATGAAAGCGCCCGGCCGGGTGTGCGGCGGGAAGCAGGCAACAGCCATGCCGACCAGGAGCGCATATACGGCATACACCAACCAGCCCTGCCAGCACGTAGGCAGGCCCCAGCCCCATCCGTAACGCTTGGCAGGGAACCAGTACCTGGGGGACGATGGCATGGCGATGCTCCTTGGCAGAAACGCCGGAACGCGCCGGCGACAGCCACATCATAGGCCCGCGCGGCGAACAAGCGAGCCCCGCCGCCGCGTGGACGCGGTGGCGGAGGTGCCCTATTTCAGGAGCTTGCGCAAGTCGCTGGCATCGAAGCTTTCGTTGGGTGTCTTCTCCAGGTGCTCGCCGAGCCGATCCAGCGCCGCCAGTACCGCCTCGATGCGCTCATGCTGGCGGGCCGCGTTGTCGATCAGGCTCTTCAGCGCCAGCGACACCGGATCGTCCGCATTGGGCGTGATGCCATAGGCGGAGAACTCCTGCTTCGCGGCCTGCTGCTGCGGCGGCGCGTCCGGCAGGATGATGCGTGCCGGCACGCCGACCGCCGTCGCACCCGGCGGCACCGGCTTGAGCACCACGGCATTCGAGCCGACGCGCGCGCCGTCGCCGACAGTGAAGCCGCCCAGCACCTTGGCGCCGGCGCTGACGACCACGTTGGCGCCGAGCGTCGGATGGCGCTTCTGGCCCTTGTAGAGCGAAGTACCGCCCAGGGTCACGCCCTGGTAGATGGTGCAGTCGTCGCCGACCTCGGCGGTCTCCCCGATGACCACGCCCATGCCGTGGTCGATGAAGACGCGCCGGCCGATGGTGGCGCCGGGATGGATCTCGATCCCGGTCAGGAAGCGGGACCAGTGCGAGATCCAGCGGCCCAGCCAGCGCAAGCCCGCGTTCCAGCAGCCGTGCGCGAAGCGGTGGAACATGACCGCGTGGAAGCCGGGGTAGCAGGTCAGGACTTCCAGGCGGCTGCGCGCAGCGGGATCGCGCAGCATGATGGCGTCGATATCTTCCTTCAGACGAGTGAACATCGTGTCGTGTCGTGGTGCCATGCCGTGCGCCGCGCCCGTCCGGAAGCGGATCGCGCGGTCGCCGGCATGGTCATTGGCCGGTGGGAACGGGATCAGGAGTGTAAGAGATTTGCTGCCCTGATGCCGTCATGGACTTTGCCGGCGGCAAGCCGCCGGGCCCGGACCGTCAACATCGCTCCGGCACGTGCACCAGCCCGCTGAGCAGGCGGCGGGCACCGGAGCGCACGGTGACACGCCGCACCGCCGCGGCGGGCGGCGGTGCGGCCGGCGCAAAATAGTCGAGTTCGATCGTGGCGGCAGGATCTGCCGCGCCGTCCCCGCCCCCGCCCTCGTGTGCGGAGCACGGTTCGAGCGGATGGCCGTTGGTGCAAGGCACGTGCGCGAGCACGACGCGCCCGGTGTTGCGCAGCCAGATCCGTACCGTGGTGATGCCGTCGCGCGCCGGCACGAAACCGCGCCAGATGGCAAAGGCTCCGGCCGCGGCCGGCATTTCGGCCGCGGGCCCGCCAGCTTCTTCGCCACTGTCCTCGCCCGACCAGTCCATGCGCGCCACCTGGGTGGCGACCGCTCCGATGCGGCACTCCACGTCGCAGCCGGCTCGGCGCGCGGCGCGCATCAGCGCCACGCGGCCCTCGAGGCCGTCGGCATCCCCCGCGGCGACTCCCGGTGCGGCCAGCAAGCGCAGCAGCAAGGCATCGCGCGCCGCGCCGTCCTGGGGCAGGTCGTCCTCCAGCAAGAACACGCCCTTGCCGGCGCCGCTGCGCATGTAGAAGGCCGGAATCTCCGTCACCGCTCGCCGCTCCTGTCGATGGTCAGCCTGCCTGCCCGTCCGTACCGCCGTCCGGGCGGTCGTCCCGGCCGCCCCGGTCGTCCTGCGCGGCCAGCAGCATATGCTTGGCGACGCCGCGCAGGATGTTGACTTCCTCGCGCTCCAACCCGGTGCGGGCCAGCAGGCGGCGCAGCCGCGACATGAGCTTGCGCGGGTGCGCGGGATCGAGAAAACCGATGGCTTCCAGGCCCGACTGCAGGTGCCCGAACATGGCCTCGACCTGCTCGGCGGTGGCGGGCTCTCCAGCATAGCCGATCCCCGCCTCCGGCGCCGGCGCCCCCTCCAGCAGGGCCAGGCGCATCTCGTAGGCCACCAGCTGCACCGCCTGGGCGAGGTTGAGCGAAGCGTAGGCGGGGTTGGCGGGAATATGGGTCACGGCCGAGCAGCGCTCGACCACCTCGTTGGGCAGGCCGAATCGCTCATTGCCGAAGACGAAGGCGATCGAGGCGCCGGCGGCGGCGTCCAGGCAGAGGCGCCCCTGCGCCACCGCGGCGCGCGGCAGCAGCCGCGGCGGACCGAATTCGCGCTGGCGCGCGGTCATGGCCACCGCCAGCGCGGTGCCAGCCAGGGCCTGCTCGACGTCGTCGACGAGGCAGGCGCCGGCGAGCACGTCGTCGGCGCCGCTGGCCATCGCCACGGCCTCGGCATGCTCACGCACGCCGGGCTCGCGCGGACGCACCAGCACCAGGCTGCCCGGTACCGTGCCGAACCCCATGGTCTTGAGCGCGCGAGCCACCGAGCCGACGTTGCCGGGGTGGCTGGTCTCGACGAGGACGAAACGCACCCGGGCGAAGCCTTCCTGCTCCGTAGCGCGCCCACTTGGCTGGTCCAGGCGACTCCCCGTCTGGCTCGTCTGATTTGCCGGCTTGTTATACAATGTGCGATTCCTCTTGGGCGTGGCCCCGGCCTTGTGCTTTCTACAGCACCCGGAAGCGGCGCACCACCGTTCTTCTACAATCCGTTGTGTTGTCAGCCGCCAGCCGTGCAGCGCGCCATCGCGCGCCCGGTCCGTGCCGGCTTGGAGAGATTCATGCACCCGATGCTCAATATCGCCGTCAAGGCGGCCCGCAAGGCAGGTACCATCATCAACCGCGCGTCGATGGACGTCGACCTGCTGCGTGTCTCGCGCAAACAGCACAACGATTTCGTTACCGAGGTGGACCGCGCGGCTGAGGCCGCGATCATCGAGGTCATCCGCACCGCCTACCCGGAACACGCCATTCTAGCGGAAGAGTCCGGCCAGTCCTGGACCGACGGCGAGGAAACCAGCGAATACACCTGGGTCATCGATCCCCTCGACGGCACCACCAACTTCATCCACGGCTTTCCGCAGTACGCCGTTTCCATCGCCCAGTTGCACAAGGGCGTGCCCGCCCAGGCCGTGGTCTACGATCCTGCCCGCGACGAGCTGTTCACCGCCACCAAGGGCGCCGGCGCCTTCCTCAACAACCGCCGCATCCGCGTGACCCGCCGCGACAAGCTGGCCGACTGCCTGGTCGGCACCGGCTTCCCTTTCCGCGACATGGAAGGCCTGGACGAGTACCTGGAGATCTTCGCGCTGATGACGCGCAGCTGCGCCGGCCTGCGCCGCCCGGGCGCGGCCGCGCTGGACCTGGCCTACGTGGCCTGCGGCCGCCTCGACGGCTTCTTCGAGACCGGCCTGAAGCCCTGGGACATGGCCGCGGGCATGCTGCTGGTGACCGAGGCCGGCGGCCTGGTCGGCAACTACGCTGGCGAATCGCGCCACATGGAACAAGGTGAAGTGCTGGCCGGCAACCCCAAGGCCTTCGCGCAGATGGTGCGCCTGCTGTCGCCGTTCTCGCTGGACAACGCCAAGCCTGCCGCCTGACGGCGCCGCACCGCTGGCGCGCGCAGCCGCTGCGGCGGCGCGCGCCGTGGCAATTGCAACAAGATGCGCCAAGCGACCCGTTCGGGTTGACATGGCGCCTCATGACTCTTACACTCCGCCCGTCTTTTCATCCAAGGGAATTTCCGTGGGCTCTGCAACCAGTGACAGTAGTCGATCGCGCATCGGCATCGCTGCCTGACAGGTACGGAATCTCTTCTCTCTTCCGCGCCTGATCCCTCCAGGTAGCGGTGTCTTCCCGCCAGCCCTCCCGGCCGGCCCCTCGCCTCGAATACCGTCTCATCGTCCGTGTGTCCGCCAGCCTGACGGCCGGCTCGACGCGCCTGTCCCGCGTTGCCAATGGCAACGCACGGTCGCCGCTTGCCAGCGCGCGGCGACCCGGCGGCCAGCGGACGGCATCCCGCGCCTCGCCCTCCGGAGCGAAAGGCCATAGCAGCCCGGGCCGTGCCCGCGCTATCCGCCTTACCGATTGCAACAAAGGGAGCACGCCATGCGCTTTCTCCACAAGCTGATGCCCGCCACCCCTGCCGCCACGGCCGCGGCCGCCGCCGGCGCCTGCCCGCCGCCGGCGATGCCCGCGTCGCAACTGTTCCAGGTCGTGGTGCTGTGCCGCGACGCCGGCGAGCGCCGCATCGCACAGCAGATCCTCGACGAGCTCGACGCCAACCAGATGACGCTGCGCAGCCTCCACGCGCGCAGCCTCGCGCAGCGCGAGCTGACCGAAGTCCGCGTACTGCTGCAGTGCCCCCAGGACGCCCGTGCCGCCATGGTCCGGCTGGTGCAGGTGCTGGGTTTCACGCCGCTGGTGCGCTCGGTGCGCTGGGAAACCGTGCCGCAGCCCGCGCGCGCGCTGGCCGCCACCACGCACTGATCCGCACCGGCGCCACGCTGGCCTCACCAGGAGACCCCATGGACCCCGACCCTAGTTGCCATCCCTTGCGCCGAAGGTGCGGCGCGCCCGGCCCCGCCTGATCCTCCGTCCCGAGCCTTGATGCCGGCGGATCGGCCCCACCGGACCCGCACGGCCATTCCCGCCTGAGCGCAGCCCCGCCCCGCCCCGCAGGGCCTGCCCGCCTGGAATCCCCGCCCCTTCGGCGCCGCGCCCCTCCGCGCGCAGCGCTTCGCACGACACAGCCTGCTCCCTCCAGAGATCCGTCCGGCCAGCGGCCGCCGGCCCGCTGGGGATTGCGCTCGTCCCTGCCACGCCAAGCGGCCTCGATGCCGCCTGCCCGCGCTGCCGCCCCACTTCACCGAACCGCATCCCGACATGCGTGGCGGCGCTCGATCGCCGCGCCCAGGAGAACCCATGCCGTACCCCAACTTGCGCCGGCGGCGCCTGCTCGCCCTGGCCACCGCCTGCACCGCCCCCTGGCTGCTGGCCGCCTGCGAACCCTCCGGCCCGGCCCAGGCCAAGACAGCGGAACCTCCGTCCCGGAGCGCCACCGACAAGATCCTCGAAGGCAGCCAGATCACCCTGCCGCCCGGCTCGCCGCTGCGCGGCCGGCTGGTCGTCGACACCGTCCGCACGCAGGAGATCGCGCGGCAGATCCCCGTGCCGGGCGTGATCGAAGCCGATCCCGCGCGCCTGGTCCGCATCGCCCCGCCGCTGCCCGGCCGCATCCTGCAGCTGCACGCCGGCCTCGGCGACGCCGTGCGCCAGGGCGAGCCGCTGGTCACCCTCGACTCGGCCGAGCTGAGCAGCGCGCAGGCCGAGGCCGGCAAGGCGCGCGCCGCCCTGCAGGAAACCCGGCTCGAGCTGGAACGCCAGCGCACGCTGTATGCCGAGGAAATCGCCGCACGCAAGGACCTGGAGCAGGCCGAACTGGCGCATGCCCAGGCCAGCCACGAAGCCGAAGCCACCGCGGCCCGCCTGGCCCAGCTCGGCGCCAGCAGCGGCAACGACCCGCGCGCACGCCGCCAGCTCGTGATACGCGCCCCGATCAGCGGCCGCGTGATCGCCCTGGACGGCGCGCCGGGCGGCTACTGGAACGACACCAATGCGCCGCTGATGACCGTGGCCGACCTGTCCACCGTCTACCTGGCCGCCAACGTGCCGGAGAAGGACATCGCCGCCGTCTTCGTCGGCCAGCGCGCCCGCATCGACCTCAATGCCTACCCCGGCGAGCCGGCGAGCGGCGAAGTGCGCTATGTGGGCGAGACCCTCGACGCCGACACGCGCACGGTCAAGGTCCGCGTCGCCATGGCCAACCGCGACGGCCGCCTGCGCCCCGGCATGTTTGCGCGCGTGACCTTCAGCGGCCGTTCGCGCCAGACCCTGGTGGTGCCCGTGTCGGCCCTGCTGCAGGACGGCCTCTACACCAAGGTGATGGTCGAGCACGGCGAGTTCCGCTACGCGGCACGCACAGTGCGCACCGGCGACGTGGTCGACGGCATGGCCGAGGTGCTCGACGGCCTGCGCGCCGGCGAGCGGGTGGTGGTGAAGAACGGAGTGCTGCTCAATGATTGACCGCCTCGTCACCCTCTGCTTCCACCGCCGCGGCATCGTCTGGCTGGTGTTCGCCCTGGTCGCGCTGTACGGCCTGGCCAGCTGGCGCCAGCTCCCCGTGGAAGCCTACCCCGACATCGCCGACGTGACCTCACAGATCGTCACCCAGGTGCCCGGCCTGGCAGCCGAGGAGGTCGAACAGCAGATCACCATTCCGCTCGAACGTGCCTTGCTGGCCACGCCCGGCATGCACGTGCTGCGCACGCGCAGCCTGTTCGGGCTGTCGCTGGTCACGGTGGTGTTCGAGGACGGCACCGAAGGCTACTGGGCACGCCAGCGCCTGCAGGAACGCCTGGCCGAAGTGGACCTGCCCTACGACGCCAAACCCGGCCTCGACCCCTACACCTCACCCATTGGCGAGGTCTACCGCTACACGCTGGAATCGCCCACGCGCGACCTGCGCGAATTGTCCGACCTGCAGGCCTGGACCGTGATCCCGCGCTTGAAGAAGGTGGCCGGCGTGGTCGACGTGACCAACTTCGGCGGCCTCACCACCCAGTTCCTGCTCGAACTGGACCCGGCCAGGCTCAACCAGTACCACCTGACCCTGGCGCAGGTAACCGAAGCACTCAACGCCAACAATGCCAATGCCGGCGGTGGCGTGATGGACCGCGGCGAACAGTCCTACGTGGTGCGCGGCGTCGGCCTGCTGCACTCGCTGCAGGACATGGGCAACGTGGTGGTCACCAGCAAGGATGGCACCCCGGTGCTGGTCAAGGACCTCGGCACGCTGCGCTACGGCAACGTCGAGCGGCGCGGCATCCTCGGCAAGGACGGGCAGGCAGATGCCGTCTCCGGCATCGTGCTGCTGCTCAAGGACTACAACGCGGCCCAGGCGCTCGCCGGCATCCACGCCGCCGTGGCCGACCTGAACGGCAAGCTGCTGCCGCCCGATGTCAAGCTGGTGCCCTATCTCGACCGCAGCCACCTGATCGAGGCCACCATGCGCACGGTCGGCATGACCTTGACCGAGGGCATGGTGCTGGTCGCCGTGGTCCTGCTGCTGTGCCTGGGCAGCCCGCGCGCGGCGCTGATCGTGGCACTGACGATCCCGCTGGCGCTGCTGATCGCCTTCATCTTCATGCGGCACTTTCATATCCCGGCCAACCTGCTCAGCCTGGGAGCGATCGACTTCGGCATCCTGGTCGACGGCGCCGTGGTGCTGGTGGAGAACATGCTGCGCCGGCGCGAGCGCCAGCAGGACCTGCCGCTGACACCCGCCGATGCCATTGCGGCCACGCTGCAGGTGGCGCGGCCGATGTGCTTCGGCATGCTGGTGATCGTCGCCGCCTACCTGCCGCTGTTCTCCTTCGAGCGCATCGAGTACAAGCTGTTCGCGCCCATGGCCTACGCGGTGGGTGCCGCCCTGGGCGGAGCATTGCTGGTCGCGCTGACGCTGGTCCCAGGCCTCGCCTGGCTGGCCTTCCGCAAGCCGCGTCCGGTCTTCCACAATCCGGTGCTCGACTGGCTCGGCCGGCACTACCAGGCCTTCCTGGCGCGCAGCGTCGGAGGCCGGCGCTGGGTGGCGGCCGCCTGTGCCGCCGCGCTGGCCGGACTGGCCGTACTGGGACTGACCACCGGCCGCGATTTCCTGCCCTACCTCGACGAAGGCTCGCTGTGGCTGCAGGTACAGATGCCACCCGGCATCACGCTGGAACGCGCGGCCGGGATGGCCGACGAACTGCGCCGCGTCACGCGCGAGTTCCCCGAGGTGTCCTACGTGGTCACGCAGACCGGCCGCAACGATGACGGCACCGACTACTGGACGCCCTCGCATATCGAAGCCAGCGTCGGCCTGAAGCCCTATCGCGAGTGGCCGGCCGGCATGGACAAGCAGAAGCTGATCGGGCGCCTGGCGGCACGCTACGCGCAGATGCCCGGCTACTCGGTCGCCTTCATGCAGCCGATGATCGACGGCGTGCAGGACAAGCTGTCCGGCGCGCACAGCGATCTGGTCGTCAAGGTCTTCGCCGACGACCTCGCCGAGGCGCGCAGCGTGGCGGGCCGCGTGGCCGGCACGCTGCGCGGCGTGCACGGCGCGGCCGACGTGGCCGTCGATGTCGAGCCGCCGCTGCCCAACCTGAAGATCGAACTGGACCGCGCCGCGGCCGCCCGCCACGGCATCAATGCCGCCGACGTGGCCACGCTGGTCTCCACCGGCATCGGCGGCGCCCCCATCGGACAACTCTATGTCGGTGAGAAGAGCTATGACATGACGGTGCGTTTCCCGTCCGCCGCACGCAACCGCCCGGACGCCATCGGCGAGCTGATGCTCAGCGCCGCCAACGGCGCCCAGATCCCGCTGGCCGAGGTGGCCACCATCCGCACCAGCGCGGGCGAAAGCGTGATCGTGCGCGAAATGGGACGGCGCCACATCATCGTGCGGCTCAATGTACGCGGGCGCGACCTGTCCGGCTTCCTGCGCGAGGCACAGGCCGCGATCGCGCAGGCGGTGCCGGTCGACGGCCGCCGCGTGCAGATCGAATGGGGTGGACAGTTCGAGAACCTGAACCGCGCGCAGGCACGCCTCGCGCTGATCCTGCCGATGACGCTCGCACTGATGTTCGTGCTGCTGTTCGCCGAATTCCGCAATCTGCGTCAGCCGGCGCTGGTGCTGCTGGCCGTGCCGCTGGCCATGCTGGGCGGCCTCGCCGCGCTGCAGCTGCGCGGCATGACGCTCAATGTGTCGAGCGCGGTCGGCTTCATCGCCCTGTTCGGCGTGGCGGTGCTCAATGGCGTGCTGATGATCGCGCAGATCAACCGGCTGCGCGCGCAGCGCGGCGCCACGCTGCGCGCGGCCGTGCTCGAAGGCGCGGCCAGCCGCATGCGCCCGGTGCTGATGACCGCCACCGTCGCCGCCCTCGGCCTGACGCCGGCGATGCTGGCCACCGGCCTGGGCAGCGATGTGCAGCGCCCGCTCGCCACGGTGGTGGTGGGCGGGCTGTGCACCGCCACCTTGCTGACGCTGGTACTGCTGCCCGCGCTCTACTTCCTGATCGAGTCCCGCGCCGAACGCCGCGCCGCGGCCGCGGCGCCGGACCCCACGGCCGGACATGCCGCCGACCCGTCCCCACGCGCCTGAGGAACCCAGATGACCCGACTCCTTGCATTCCCGCCCCAGCGGCGGCTGGCCGGCGCGGCGAGCGCCTTTTCCACGCTGGCGCTGGCCTGGCTGGCAAGCGCATCCGCCCATGCCGGCGCCCAGCCGGCGGCCGGCGCTGTGAGCAGCGCGGCAAGCGCCGCAGCGGCAGGCCCGATCTCCGCCGACGCGCCCGCGTCCGCACCGACGCCTTCGGTCGCGCCCCCCGGTCCCGGCCGGCTGCGCTTCCCTGAGTACCTCGACGCAGTGGAGCGCCACAATCCGGCCCTGGCCGCCCAGCAGCAGACCATCCGCAGCGCCGAGGCGGAGATCAGCATCGCCGGCGTACGGCCCGATCCCAGCGTCACCTACGGCGTCAGCAATATCGAGATGAGCCGCGCCGTATCGCCCAAGCCGCCCCGCACCCAAGAGGTGGGGCTGGACCTGCCGATCGAACTGGGCGGTAAGCGCGCGCGCCGCATCCAGGCCGCCAGGTCCAACCTGCGCCTGACCGAGGCCGGCGTGGAAGGCTTCCGCAACGGGCTCTACAGCGAAGCCGCGGCGGCCTTCGTGGAAGCCTGCCGCAGCCGCGCCGCGCTGGCGCGCCAGGAGTCCTCGCTGGCGGCGCTGGCGGAAATCGCGCGTGCCAATGCGGTACGCCAACGCGCCGGCGACGTCGGCGGCCTCGAACTGGCGCAATCGCGCGTGGAGCGCGACCGCTTCGCCGCCGAGGTCAAGAGCGCGCGCGCCGCCGCCAGCAGCGCGCAGATCCGGCTGGCCATCCCGCTCGGCAAGCCCACCGCCGAAGCCTTCGGCGACATGGCGCTCGACTGCGAGCACCTGCCGCCCGTGCCACCGGCGCTCGATGCCCTGCTGGCACAGGCCCTGGAACGGCGCGATACCGTGCGCATCGCGCGCGCGGCGCTGGAGAACGCCTACGACAACCTGGCGCTGGCCCGCGCCAACCGCTGGGTCGACCCGAGCGTGCACGTCGGCCTCGACCTGACGCCCGGCGTCAACGGCACGCTGGGAGACGATGGTCAGCCGCTGGGCGATGGCGTGGCGCGCTCGCGCATGCTGAGCGTCTCGGTCTCGATTCCGCTGCCGTTCTCGCGCCTGCAGCGCGGTGAACTGGAGCAGGCCGAGGCCCGCATCACACAGGCCATGCTGGACCTGCGCGGCGCCGAGCTCACCGCGCAGACGGAGGTGCGCAGCGCGCATGCCACCTACCTCGCCGCGCGCGACAACGCGGAACAATACCGCATGTCAGTGCTGCCGGACGCCGACCGCGTGCTCGACGGCAAACGGCGCGCCTACCGGCACGGTTCCGCCTCGCTGTTGGAAGTGCTGGACGCGCAGCGCTCCGCCGACGACACCTACCAGGCCTACCTGCAGGCACGCGCCGACCTCGCGGCGGCAGCCGTGCAACTGCAGTTGTCGATCGGCGAACGCCCGTCGCTCTGAGGCGCCGGGGGCGCCGGCGGCGCCGCTGGTGCGTCAGCTGGCGCCGGCCTCGCTTGCCTTGGCCGGCTGCCTGGCGCCCTTCTTGCCGTGGGACTTCGTGCCCGCCTTCTTCTTCGCCTGCGGCGCCGACGCATCGGCCAGCGATGACTTGGTGCTGCTGTTAGCACCTTGGGTGTAGGGGTCGAACTTTCCGCCGGAGCCGTCAGGCCCGCCCTTGCCGCTGCGCAAGTTGTAGTCGTAGCGGTCCGCGGGATTGGGACTGTCCTTGGGGCCGGCGGCCAGCACCGGCTGTGCAAGACTCAGGCAGGCGGCGGCGCAGACGGCCGGCAAAGCGGCAAGCTTGGCTCTCATCTCGATTCTCCCGGACGCGGAATGGACGGCACAGGCAGGTCTCTCGCCCGCCGCGGCCGCTTCCTGAGCATAGGCGCCGCCAACCGAAATCTCAATGCCGGCGAGGCCCGCGCGCCAGCGCTCAGGCCGTGCCGTCCGGCGATGCTCTGCCCGCCGGCACCACCGTCCCGTCCCAGCGCCCCACGTAGGCAGGCAGCGTGGCCTGCTCCCCATCGGGCTGCGGCGCGCCGCCGCGCAGCGCCATCGGCAGCACGCCCGCCCACGCCGGCACTGCCATGTCCGCCTCGTCGTCCTTGGGCCCGCCACGGCGGCACTTGGTCACCGACTCGTCCAGGGCCAGCCGCAGCACCGTGGTGGCGCCAAGCTCGTTGCGGTCGCCGCGCCGTACCTCATGCGAGCGGCCCGGCGCGATATGTTCGACGAAGGCATCGAGCGCGGCGGCCTTGTGCGCTTCCTCGACGGTTTCGAACACACCGTAGATCACCGCCGAGCGGTAGTTCATCGAATGATGGAAAGCCGAGCGCGCCAGCACCAGGCCGTCCAGGTGGGTCACGGTGACGCATACCTGGGTACCGGCGGCGGCCACCTTCAGCATGCGGCTGCCGTTGGAGCCGTGGATGTACAGATGGTCGCCCTCGCGCCAGCAGGCGGTGGGAATGCAATGCGTGCCGGCTTCGTCGGCAAAGGCGACGTGGCACAGGTAGGCGTCATCCAGGATGGCATGCAGCTCGGCAGTGTCATAGCTGCCGCGCGCCGGCATGCGCCGGATGCGGGTGCGCGCCGACGGCGCCTGCCGGACTGGCTGGGCCGCCTCGGCTGCGGCGGGAACGGATGCCGGGTTCAGGGCGGAGGGCGACGACGCGGTGGATGCCATACGGATGCCTTCAGGGTGAGAAGAGGAAATCGGATCGCCAGAATAATGAGAGCGTGGCACCATTGCTAGAACCACGAACCCGCAGTTTCCTGGAGCCACCGCATGGACTACGGTCTGTTGCTCGCCACCAGCCACGCCAGCCACCCCGAGCGCATGTCGGGGCAACGGCGGCTGTACGAAAGCCTGCGCGCCGCCATCCTCGACGGCCGCCTGGCGCCGGGCGCGCGCCTGACCGCGTCGCGTGTGCTCGCCGCCGAACTGGGCATGGCGCGCAACTCTGTGCTGTACGCCTACGAGCGGCTGGCCTCGGAGGGCTACATCGCCGGCGACCGCCATGGCACCTCCGTGGCCCGGCTTGGCCTGTCGTCGCGCCGCCTCGCGAATCTGCTGGCGGCGGACCGCGCCGCGACGGCGCCGGGCCTGTCGCGCCGTGCCGCGGGCCTCGGGCGCGAGGACCCGCACAGCGGGGAAATGCTGCCCTTCGTGCCTGGCGTGCCGGCCCTGGACGCCTTTCCGCTGGCGCGCTGGCGCCGCTCGATCGAGCGCGCCTGGCGCAGCCTGTCGGCACGCCACCTGGGCCAAGGCCAGGCCGCCGGCCAGCCGGCGCTGCGCCACGCCATCGCCGAGTACCTGCGCGTGGCACGCGGGGTACGCTGCGAAGCCGCGCAGGTCTTCGTCACCGCCGGTACGCAATCGGGACTGGACCTGTGCGCGCGCCTGCTGGCCGATGCCGGCGACACCGCCTGGGTGGAGGATCCCGGCTATCCGGGCGCGCACGCCGCCTTCCGATCGGCCAGCCTGCGCCTGGAATCGATCCCGGTGGACGCCGACGGGCTCGCGCCGCCGGCCGGACATTGGCAGCGCGTGCCCCCGCGACTGGTCTACATCACGCCCTCGCACCAGTATCCGCTCGGCTCGGTGCTGAGCCTGGAGCGGCGGCTGGCGCTGCTCGCCGCGGCGCGCGCGGCCGGTGCCTGGATCATCGAGGACGACTACGACAGCGAGTTCCGCCGCGACGGCATGCCGGTCCCCGCCGTGCAAGGCCTGGAGGCCGATGCGCCGGTGATCTACCTGGGTACCTTCAGCAAGACCTTGTTCCCGGCGCTGCGGCTCGGCTTCATGGTGGTGCCGCCACAGTTGGCCACCCTGCTGGCCGGCACCGTCGGCGCCATCCCCCAGGGCGGGCACGTCGCCGAACAGCTGGCTCTGGCCGAGTTCCTAGACAGCGGGGCATTCACCAGCCACCTGCGGCGCATGCGCCGCCTCTACGCCCAGCGCCGCGATGCGCTGCAGGACGCGCTGGCACGCCACCTGGGCACGCGCTTGACGGTCTCCGCCAGCGCGGGCGGCATGCACCTGAGCGCACGCCTGGAGATGCCGCTGGCCGATACCACGGTGAGTGCCGCCGCGGCGGCACGGGGGCTGGCGCTGCGCCCGCTCAGCCGCTACCTGTTGCCGGGTACGCCCCAGGCGCAATACAACGGCTTCGTCTTCGGCTACGCGAACGTGGCCGAAGACGCCGTGGACAGCGCCGTCTGCCGCCTGGCCCGCGTCCTCGACGAGGTTGCCGGCGCGCGCCCCGGCCCTGGCTAGCCGACTTCGAGGTCGACGCCGAAGCCGCCGGCGAGTTCGCTGTCGATCAGCCCCGTCGCGTAAGCCAGCAGGCAGGCTTCGATCTCTCGGATCGTGATCGGTAGTTGCATCCAGTCCGGCGTGAAGCGCACACCGACACTCTCGTCCGGGCCGGTGATGCGCACCCAGCCGTGGCCGTCTCCGACGCCGATGGCGTCAGGCACGGCGAGCCGGATGGTGAACCCCTTGTAGCGGTGCGTCCGTTCTTGCATGCAGGCCTCCTCCCTCCTTTGTTGCGGAGCAGGATAGCAGCCGGACTTTGCGCGAAATTGACAAGCATCAAGCCGGCCGGCGCCATCCGCGCCGACGAACGGCAGACGAACGGCAGCACTCAGGGGCGCCCCGCCGGCGCGCCGGTCCGTTGCGCCTGGACCAGGTGATGCGCCGCGAGGAAGCACGCCAGCGCCAGTCCGGCGCAGACCGCCAGCAAGCCGATCGCAAGCGGCCTGCCATGGCAGAAGCCCCCCAGCCAGCGCGTCAGTTCCGCGGCCAGGAAGGTCGCCCGGCCGCCGATGCTTTCCAGACGGGTCTCGTAGAGCTTGGTGTCCGGCATGGCGCCGGCCAGTTGCCAGCTGGTCTCGTGCCAGGGCATCGCATCCACCAGGCTTGCACCGATGATGCCCGCCGCCAGCAGGACTGCCCCCGCCAGATACAGGCAGGCTGGCACCACGATGAGCACGCCCCGTCCCCGCCACCACGCTGCTTCGACCATTTCAGCCTCTCCCGCCATCGTTCTTGTCTCAGTATGGGCGGCGCCGCGCGCGAGCGAAAGACTTCCGCAGGCGGCAGGCAAGGCACCCGCACAATGTGTCGCCGGCAAGACCTTGGCCGCCCCAGGCGGCTGTTCCCGCACTCCGCCGCGCTGCTTGCCTTCTCGGTTCGGAAACGCGGCCGCCAGTCCCCAGTACAATACGGACCGCCCTTATTGGCCCGCCGTTACCGGCCCCTCCGTTTTCCCGCACCCCGACTCATGTCCAATCTCATCGTGCATGGCGGCGCCCCGCTCCGCGGCCGCATCACCCCCTCGGCAAACAAGAACGCGGTCCTCCCCGTGCTTTGCGCCACCCTGCTCACCGACGCGCCGCTACGCTTGCACGGCGTGCCGGATATCACGGACGTGCGCAAGATCCTGGAGATCTTCTCGACGCTGGGCAGCGACGTCCATTGGGACCGCGAGACCGGCACGCTGGACCTGCACCACCGCGCCACCACCTTCGACGCGCAGCGCCACCGCCTGCCGGAGGAAATGCGTTCGTCGATCATGCTGGTGCCGCCGCTGCTGGCCCGCTTCGGCGTGGCGCGCCTGGAAGACAACGTCAAGGGCTGCACCCTCGGCGTGCGCGAGATCGACCCGCACGTCGACATCTTCCGCTCGTTCGGCGGCGAGGTGACGCGCGCCGAAGGCTCGCTGCTGGTGCGCAGCGAAGGCGCCCTGCGCACGACCGACCACTGGCTCGACTACGCCTCGGTCACCACCACCGAAAACTTCGTGCTGTGCGCGGCCGCGGCCCACGGCACCTCGACGCTGACCAACGCCGCCTCCGAACCGCATGTGCAGGAGTTCTGCCGCTTCATGACCATGCTGGGCGTACACATCGAGGGCATCGGCACGTCGCGCCTGACGGTGCATGGCGGCAAGCCGCTGGGCGGCGGCGAGTTCCGCTTCGACGAGGATTTCCACGAGATCACCACCTTCCTGGCACTGGGCGCCATCACCGGTGGCGACGTGGTGGTGCGCAACAGCGCACCGGAGAATTTCCCGCTGATCGACCGCACCTTCGCCAAGTTCGGCATCGGCATCGTGCACGAGGACGGCTGGTCGCGCGTGGCACGTTCGGGCCCGCTGCAGGTGCAGACGCCCTTCACCAGCAACGTGCTGACCAAGGTCGAGGCCGCACCCTGGCCCTATTTCCCGGTCGACCTGCTGCCGATCTTCATCGCCCTGGGCGTGCGTGCGCAGGGCAATGCGATGTTCTGGAACAAGGTCTACGACGGCGCGCTGGGCTGGACCGGCGAGTTGTCCAAGTTCGGCGCCCATGTCTTCTCCTCCGATCCTCACCGCCTGATTACCTTCGGCGGCAACCCGCTCACCCCGGCGGTGGTGGAGAGCCCCTACATCATCCGCGTGGCGATCGCCCTGTTCATGGTCGCCGCCAGCATCGACGGCCGCTCCGAGATCCGCAATGCCACGCCGATCCGCCGCGCCCATCCGCGCTTCGTGGAGAACCTGCGCAGCCTGGGCGCGCAGGTGGAGTGGACCAGCGAAGGCTGACGCGGCTGTATGGCAGGCGCGTCCCGGCGGCCTGGGTGGCGCCGGGACGTGCTTGCGTGGCCCCCTGCCGGAGCCATTGGCGGCACGGTCAGCATTGGCGGACCATGCCTCGCGCAGGCGGCCGTGACAGCGCTCCTGTGCGGAATCGTGCTCCCGCCGATGCATAAGGAGCGGCGATTGTCATTGCGCCCTTTCTGATTCTTTCGCATTCCTCACATCCGGACATCAAGTTCCGGGCCTCCGCTGCCGTTAGTCGGGTCATCACCTGACTGCGCCAGCGCAGTAGCACCCAGACCGAAGGACAGATCCCCCACCCCGACCAGACCGCTGCGCTGGCAAGCCGAACGCTTGCCGGGCGGGATCTCCTGCGCCTCGCCGGCACGCCGCATGACGCCGGCAAGCGCTGCCCTCGCTCAGCCAGGACAACGCCCTTCCCAACTGAACCACCTGCTGGTGAATTGCATGAACTGGTTTCGCAACCTCAAGCTGGCGCACAAGCTGCTGCTGGCCTTCGTCTCCCTGCTGGCGTTGACCGCGCTGCTCGGCATCTTCTCGATTCTGCAGCTCGGCATGGTCAACCAGGCGTCGACCGACATGGCCACCAACTGGCTGCCGTCGATACGCGCGGCCGGCGAGATCGAATACGGCCTGTCGCGCATGCGCAGCGGCGTGCTCCAGCACATCATCTCGCATGATGCGGCCACCAAGCAGAAATACGATGCCCTGATGGGCCAGATCCGCGACAAGCTGCAGAAGGACGAGCGAACCTATCGCGCGCTGATCTCCAGCGAGCAGGAGAAGCAGGCCTACGAGGCCTTCGACAAGCAGCAGGTCGCCTACGACGCGCTGATGCAGAAGGCACTGGAGCTGTCGCGCTCCGACCAGGCCGACGCGGCCATGGACATCATGCGCGGCGAGGGCCTGGAGCGGTTCAACGGCCTGGAGGCTGGCATCGGGGAAATCGTCCGCATCAACGAGGCCGGCGCCAACCAGGCCTCCGCTGACAGCGACACCCGCTATGCCTCGTCGCGCGCCTGGATCATCGGCCTGCTGGTAGGCGGCGTCGCGCTCGGCCTGGCCCTGGCGCTGTGGCTGGCGCGGCTGGTTTCGCGTCCGCTGCAGCAGGCCGTGGCCATCGCGCAGACCGTGGCCGACGGCGACCTCGGCAGCCGCATCGAGGTGAACTCCCGCGACGAGACCGGCCAGCTGCTGCAGGCGCTCAAGCAGATGAATGAAAGCCTGGTGCGCATCGTCGGCGAGGTGCGCAGCGGCACCGAGTTGATCGGCAGCGCGTCGGCGGAGATCGCCACCGGCAACCTGGACCTGTCTTCGCGCACCGAAGAGCAGGCAAGTTCGCTGGAAGAGACGGCGGCGTCGATGGAGCAGCTGACAGCCACTGTCAAGCAGAACGCGGAAAGCGCACGCCAGGCCAATCAGCTGGTGCTGTCCGCTTCCGACGTGGCCAGCCGCGGCGGTGCCGTGGTGGCCCGCGTGGTCGACACCATGCACGCCATCCACGATGCCTCGCAGAAGATCGTCGACATCATCGGCGTGATCGACAGCATCGCTTTCCAGACCAATATCCTGGCCCTGAACGCGGCCGTGGAAGCCGCCCGGGCCGGCGAGCAGGGCCGCGGCTTCGCCGTGGTCGCCGGCGAGGTGCGCACGCTCGCGCAACGCAGTGCGGCCGCCGCGCGCGAGATCAAGGGCCTGATCGAGAGTTCGGTGCAGAAGGTCGACGAAGGCAGCCAGCTGGTCGGACAGGCCGGCGACACCATGGGCGAGATCGTCGAAAGCGTGCGCCGCGTGACCGACATCATGGGCGAGATCACCGCCGCCACGCAGGAACAGACCTCGGGCATCGAGCAGGTCAACCAGGCCATCGCGCAGATCGACGAGGTGACGCAGCAGAACGCCGCCCTGGTGGAAGAAGCCTCGGCCGCCTCGCAGTCGATGCAGGAGCAGGCCAGCAAGCTGGTACAGACGGTAAGCGCGTTCAAGCTCGCCGGCGCCGCCTCATCCGCGCAGAGCAGCGCGGTGCCCGCCTCGTCCGCATCGGCGGCGCGCGCCACACGAACGGTCCGCCCCACCGCCACCCGGGCTGCGCCGGCCGCCACCAAGCCTGCCGCAAGCGTGCCGGCAGCCAGCGCTGCAGCCCGCGCCCCCGCTACCCAGGCCGCGCCGATGACATCGCGCGGCCTGGCGAATGCCGGGGCCGGAGCCGAGGCGGAGTGGGAGCAGTTCTGACCCTTGGGGCCGGGCCATGCCGGCCCGGTGGACAGCCACCGGAACCATCCGGTGGCCTTTGAAACAGGCTCACGCCCCGCTGCCGGCCCAGACCCTTAGGAACGGCACGGAAAGGGGCCGCGCAGGCGGCACAGTGTGCGCCTGCCCGGCCGGCCTCACGCCATGCGCGGCGACGGCTGCGTGGAAAGCACGATGGCCGCGTGCGTGGGGGCCAACTGCTCGTGCTTGGCCGTCTGCGTCAGCATCGTCAGCAGCGAGGCATCGAGGATGCGGAAGCCGCACACCGACTGCTCCCCCGCCGCCAGCTTGACCAACTGGCCGGTGGAAACGCCCACCAGCGCCTCGGCAATGTCGCGCGAGATACCCAGCCGGTACATCCCCACCGCCATATTCTCCCGCAATATGCGCTGCGCCAGCACAAGATACGAAAGGTTCAGCTCCCGAATCGCGTCGAGGGCACTCTTTTCATTGTTGTCCACTTAATCCCCGCCTCTTCCTTCTTATTCCGCAATCATTCCCGGGCACTGCATTGCCGACAGTCCATTGGCCGCCGGCTACGTATAGATGAATCCGCATGGCTTGCGGTGCGGGCGCATTGTATAGACCTCGGCAAACGCTGCGCAATCCCCTGGCAGGACGCCATCCGCCATGCTTCCTCCTGACGAACACTTGCACCTGGCAAGTGCTAGCCGGCGCGCCATCCTGCATCTTTTCATCGATATGCACGGGTTTTTTGATCATTTCAGCCCAAAAAGCCATGCATCCAAGTAGATTTCAGCAGATCCGAGCCGATCCCTGCCCGCCGCGAGCCGAACCGACGCGCAAGGACTTCCGCCCTTCTCCCCGGACTGGGCGCAATCCGCGCCGGGGCGTGGTTTGTTGCGCATACAACTTCTTTCCGCCACTTTTGATTCCACATACCGGAACAAAAAGAGTTCCATGAATCACAATCAGTCGATTGGTTTGTGAACAGCACCAAGTGACGCTGCAGGCATGCTATCAAAATTATCTGTTGTAGCTTTGACACAGTTGTTTCATTCACGGCGCTGACATCTTCATGTGCATGCCCCCTCCCGATGTCTCTCCCGATGTCCAGAAGCCTTGTCGGAAAGATATTCATGAATCACCAGCGCGAAAATCATGGCTGATACCGGAGCGGATATCCCAGTGGTCGGACGAGGGCTATCGGATCCCCGCGTCGCCGGACGCGTGAGACTAAGGCTGGCAGCCGCACCGCGCCCTGCCTGCCCTGCCCGCGGCAGCCGGAACACCCGCGGCGCAATGCCGGCACCCGGCCGCCCTGCCCGTCCCGCATGCGACTCGCTCGAGGCACCTGTCGCCTGGGGTAAACTGTCGCCTGTTTTGCCTTGCGTTGCGCAACTTCGCACCGGTGCATACGAGTCGCGCCCGCTTCCTTTCCAACAGCATTGGCTGCGGACCGTGGCCGGCCAGCCAGGGACCGGCTACGGCACCAGCGCGCCCGGCGGCAAGCCGGCCGCATGCTGTCGGCCCACCGCCGCCACGCAACGCAGGCACCGAAACGCATGGCGTACCGTCGCGGCGCCGGCTTGGCCACCGCCGCACCATGCCAGACAAGGAAAAGCAGGAAAAAGCCAACGTGGATCAAGCAGTCAAGAAACCGTCCAAGGACAGCCATACGCCGATGATGCAGCAGTATCTCCGCATCAAGGCCGACCACCCCGATACCCTGCTCTTCTATCGCATGGGAGACTTCTACGAGCTCTTCCATGACGATGCCGAGAAGGCCGCGCGCCTGCTCGACATCACGCTGACCGCGCGCGGCGCCTCGAACGGCGTGCCGATCCGCATGGCCGGCATCCCCTTCCACTCGGTCGACCAGTACCTGGCCCGCCTGGTCAAACTGGGCGAGTCGGTGGCGATCTGCGAGCAGATCGGCGATCCGGCAACGAGCAAGGGGCCGGTCGAGCGCAAGGTGGTGCGCATCGTCACCCCCGGCACGCTGACCGATGCGGCGCTGCTGCCGGACAAGTCCGATACCTTCCTGCTGGCGGTGCACCAGCAGACCACGCGCCGCGGCGTCAGCAAGATCGGGCTGGCCTGGCTGAACCTGGCCAGCGGCGAGCTGCGCCTGATGGAGTGCGAGGTCGCGCAGCTGGCTCGCGAGCTGGAGCGGATCCGCCCGGCCGAGGTGCTGTATGCCGATGGCATCGAGCTGCCCGCACTCGGCTGCGCGCGTACGCGGCTGCCGGAGTGGCATTTCGACCAGGAGGCCGGCACACGGCGCCTGCGCGAGCAGCTCGGCGTGGCCAGCCTGGACCCCTTCGGCTGCGCAGGCCTGGGCGCGGCCATCGGCGCCGCCGGCGCCTTGCTGAACTATGCGGCCAACACGCAGGGGCAGTCGCTGCGCCACGTGCAGAGCCTGCAGGTCGAGCGCGAGTCGGAGTTCGTCGGCCTGGATACCGCCACGCGGCGCAATCTCGAACTGACCGAGACACTGCGCGGCGGCGAGTCGCCGACCCTGTTCTCGCTGCTGGACACCTGTGCCACCACCATGGGCAGCCGGCTGCTGCGCCACTGGCTGCACCATCCGCTGCGCGACGCCGCGCAGCCACGCGCGCGCCAGCAGGCCATCGGCACGCTGATCGAGCAAGGCACCGACACCCTGCGCGCGGCGCTGCGCCGGCTGGCCGACGTAGAGCGCATCACTGCGCGGCTGGCCCTGCTGAGCGCCCGCCCGCGCGACCTGTCTTCGCTGCGCGACACGCTGCGCGCGCTGCCCGAGGTGGCGGCCTGCGTGGCGGCCGACGACGGCGCGCCGCTGCTGGCGCTGACAGTGGGCGAACTGGAGGTGCCGCAGGCTTGCCTGGACCTGCTGCACGCGGCGGTGGCCGAGGAGCCGGCCGCCGCGGTCCGCGACGGCGGCGTGATCGCGCGCGGCTACGACGCCGCGCTCGACGAACTGCGCGACATCTCGGAAAACTGCGGCCAGTTTCTCATCGACCTGGAGACGCGCGAGCGCAGCCGCACCGGCATCGCCAACCTGCGCGTCGAGTACAACCGCGTGCACGGCTTCTATATCGAGGTGACCAACGGGCAGGCGGACAAGGTGCCCGATGACTACCGCCGCCGCCAGACGCTGAAGAACGCCGAGCGCTACATCACGCCGGAGCTGAAGGCCTTCGAGGACAAGGCCTTGTCGGCGCAGGACCGCGCGCTGGCGCGCGAGAAGCTGCTCTACGACGGCCTGCTGCAGAACCTGCTGCCGCACATCGGCGAACTCAAGCGCGTCGCCGGTGCGCTGGCTCGGCTGGACGTGCTGGCGGCGCTGGCCGAGCGCGCGCAGACGCTGGACTGGACCTGCCCGGAGCGCGTCGGCGAGAACGTTATCGATATCGTGCAGGGCCGCCATCCCGTGGTCGAGGGCCAGCTCGCCGCCGAGTCGGTGCCCTTCATCGCCAACGACAGCCAGCTCAACGAGGCGCGCAAGCTGTTGCTGATCACCGGCCCGAACATGGGCGGTAAGTCGACCTTCATGCGGCAGACCGCGCTGATCACGCTGCTGGCCTGCGTCGGCGCCTACGTGCCGGCGCGCCGTGCGGTGATCGGACCGATCGACCGCATCTTCACCCGCATCGGCGCCGCCGACGATCTCGCCGGCGGGCGCTCCACCTTCATGGTGGAAATGACCGAGGCGGCGGGCATCCTGCACCACGCCACGCCTTCCAGCCTGGTGCTGATGGACGAGATCGGCCGTGGCACCTCGACCTTCGACGGCCTTGCATTGGCCTGGGCGATCGCGCGCCACCTGCTGGCGCACAACCGCAGCCACACGCTGTTCGCCACCCATTACTTCGAACTGACCCAGCTGCCGCAGGAGTTTCCGCAGGCCGCCAACGTCCACCTGTCGGCGGTGGAGCACGGCGACGGCATCGTGTTCCTGCACGCTGTGCAGGACGGGCCGGCCAGCCAGAGCTACGGCCTGCAGGTGGCCCAGCTCGCCGGCGTGCCGCAAGCGGTGATCCGCGCCGCGCGCAAGCACCTGGCCTGGCTCGAACAGCAATCCGCCGATGCCACGCCGACGCCCCAGCTCGACCTCTTCGCCGCACCGCCGGCCCCGGAGGACGAGCAGGATGCCGAGACCGATGTCTCGCCGGCACCCGGCGGCTCGCCGATGGCGCAGGCCCTGCTGGATGCCATGGCGGGCGTCGACCCGGACAGCATGACGCCGCGCGATGCACTGGAAGCCCTCTATCGGCTCAAGGCGCTGGCCGTCGAGATGGCCGCTAGCGCATGACGCCGATCGCCAGGCCACGGCCGGGCCTGGTTGCTCGCCACCGTCGCGGCGTGGCACGCGCCCGGGCGTACCTGCTCGGCGCGCTGGCGCTGGCGGCCGCCCTGGCCCCAGCGGCCGGCCACGGGGCCCCGACGGCCCCGACCGGCCCGATCGTGCGCGTGGCGCTGCTGGCGGACCAGCCGCAGTGGCCGGCGGCGGAAGCCGCGGTCGGCCGGCTGCTGGCCAGCCTGGGCGAGCAGCGGCTGGACTTCGTGGTCCACGCCGGCGGCATCAAGGGTGACACCGAAAGCTGCGGCGACCACGTGCTCGATGCGCGCGAACGGTTGCTCGACGCTTCACCGTTACCACTCGTCTATGTGCCAGGCGAGGCCGAATGGGCCGAGTGCCAGCGTGCGGCGAGCGGCAGCTTCGACCCGCTCGAACGGCTGAACCGCCTGCGCGAACTGTTCTACGCCAGCGATGCCTCGCTCGGCCAGCGCACCATCCCGCTGATGCGGCAATCCGACCAGGCCACCTTCCGCAGCTTCCGCGAGAACGTGCGCTGGCGCGCCGGTCCGGTCATGATGGTGGGAATGAACCTGCCCGGCGACAACAACCACTACCTGGCCGAGGGCGGGCGCAACGGTGAATTCGAGGACCGGCGCGAAGCCAACCACCAGTGGCTGGCGCGCGCCTTCTTCCTGGCGCAGCAGCAGAACCTGGCCGGCCTCGTGCTGGTCGTGCACGGCGACCCGCAATTCGGCAACGGCTGGGAGCACCGCGGCAGGCCTACCCTGCTCGATGCTTTCGTCAGCCGCCACAAGCGCGATGGCTTCCTCGAGTTCAAGCGGCAGCTGCGCGAGCTGACGGCGCGCTTCCGCGGCCAGGTGCTGCTGATCCATGCCAGCCTGAAGGGCTTCGGCATCGACACGCCCTTGCGCGATGCCAACGGCAAGACCCTGCGCAACTTCAAGCGGATCACGCTGCCGACGGGCGCCTCCGGACAATGGGCGGAGTTGCGCATCACGCCGGCCTCACCGGAGTTGTTCAGCGTGAGCGTCAAGGATGCGCCCGGCGGCACGGGCGAAGACGGCGACTGAGCCCGACCGGCCGCGGCGCTGCGATCGTGCGACGGCGCGATGACGCGGCCGCACCAAAGCAGAAGGCCGGCGCAAGGCCGGCCTTCCCGATCTGGTGGATGCGCGCCTTGCGGCGGAATCAATGCAGCGTACGTCCGCCCTCTTCGCCGTCTTCGTCCTCGTCGACCACTTCCACACCCGAGGCGCCATGGGCATGGCCATGCTCGACTTCGTCGGCGGTCGCCTCACGCACTTCCGACACCTTGAGCCAGAAGCGCAGCGCCATGCCGGCCAGCGGGTGGTTGCCGTCCAGCACGACCTTGTCCTCGGCCACGTCGGTGACGGTGTAGATGATGGAATCGTCGTCGTCACCGTCCTCGGGTACGCCCTCGAACTGCATGCCGACTTCGAGCGGCTCCGGGAAACGGTTACGCGGCTCTACCTTGACCAGCTCCGCATCGTAATCGCCGAACGCATCCTCGGGCTCGAGCTGCAGCTGGGTCTCGAAGCCTGTGTCGTGGCCGTCCAGCGCTTCCTCGATCTTGGGGAACGTGCCATCATAGCCGCCGTGCAAATAGACCATGGGCTCGTCCGACTCCTCGATCAGATTGCCCTGCGCGTCCGACAGCTTGTACACCACGGACACCACCGTGTTCTTAGCGATTTTCAATTCTTGACTCCATGAACGATTCCGCATTATACGCGCAGGCCCTGCCGCCCGGCCCCATCGACCCGGACGAGCCGCTGGACCTGCTGGGCGGCCTGACGCCGGCTGCCTTCATGCGCGATATCTGGCAACGTAAACCGCTGTTGATTCGACAAGCCGTACCGGGAATCGTGCCCCCGGTATCGGCCGAGTCTCTTCTGGAACTGGCCGATCGCGACGAGGTCGAATCGCGCCTCGTCACGCACTTCCGCAACCGCTGGAAGCTCGAACACGGCCCCTTCGCGGCCGACAACCTGCCCTCGCGCAAGACGCGCCAGTGGACGCTGCTGGTGCAGGGCGTGAATCTCCACAATAATGCAGCCGCCGAGCTGCTGGCGCAATTCCGCTTCGTGCCGGACGCGCGCCTCGACGACCTGATGATCAGCTATGCCACCGACGGTGGCGGCGTGGGCCCGCACTTCGACTCCTACGATGTCTTCCTGCTGCAGGTCTCCGGCCGCCGGCGCTGGCGTATCTCGTCGCAGACCGCGCTGGAGCTGATTCCCGGACTGCCACTCAAGATCCTGGCCGACTTCAGTGCGGAACAGGAATGGGTGCTGGAACCGGGTGACATGCTTTACCTGCCGCCGCAGTATGCGCATGACGGTATCGCCGAAGGCGAGTGCATGACCTGTTCGATCGGATTCCGTGCTCCCGCCTATCGCGAACTTGCCGGCCACTTCCTGGCGTGGCTGTCGGAAACCGTCGAGGACAATGAAGCGTTGTCGGGACGCTACAGCGACGCTGGACAAAACGCCACTGAGCATCCTGCGCAAATGCCCGCCGATCTGGTGCGTGCGGTCAGCACGCGGCTCAAGGCAATGCGCTGGTCCGAGGCCGATGTCTCGGAGTTCCTCGGTGCCCACCTGTCCGAGCCGAAGCCGACCGTCGAATTCCGCGAGCCCTCATCGATCTCCCTGCGAAAATTCGAAAAACTGGCACGAATTCATGGCATCGTGCTGGCTCCTGCCTCGATCGCCCTCTATGATCGTAACCACTTCTTTCTCAACGGCGAGGCCTACGAGCCACCCGCGGAGTTGGCAAAATGGCTGCGCAAGCTGGCGGATCGGCGCAGCCTGAGCGCCGCCGACGTGGCTGCCAGCGCGAATCTTCCCGACCTGATGGAGACATTTCATCACTGGCTGGAGGAAGGCTGGCTGCTGCTGGCGCCAGCAGCACTGTAATAATGCGTAACACTGGAATCCCCAGATTTCCACGCTACACAAGGCGGGAAAACGCGGATATAATCGTCGGCTGGCTAGTACTGTGTACCACTGCATTTGTTGGCACCCGGGAGGGCCTCTATTTTGCAGTACAAGAGCGATAATTACCGGTAATTATTGATCGCCTGGTTGTTTTCCGTCATTACAAAGTTAAAGGACGAACAATGAAGAAGTCTCTCCTGATCGCTTCGCTGCTGGCCGCCGTGGCCCTCGCCGCTTGCGGCAAGAAGGAAGAAGCTGCTGCTCCGGCCGAAGCCTCGGCTCCCGCTGCTGCCGCTCCCGCTGAAGCCGCTTCGGCTCCGGCTGCTGAAGCCTCGGCTCCCGCCGCTGAAGCCTCGGCTCCGGCTGCTGACGCATCGGCTCCCGCCGCTGACGCATCGGCTGCTGCTGGCAAGTAATTCCAGCCAGACGCTGAAAGAAAGAGCCGGCCGCGAGGCCGGCTTTTTTTGTTGGGTGCGGGATCGGCGGACGCCTGCCCGCCACCGCACTCCCCGCCCGCCTCAGGCGCGCACCGGCTGCCAGTCCAGGCCCGCCTCCTGATCCGCCACCAGGATCTCCGCCCGCCCCTCCCCCAGCACCCCCGCCAGCGCACTGGTCGCCAGCTCCCGGGTATTGTTCTGCTTGCTCAGGTGCGCCGCCACCACCCGCTCCAGGCCATCATGGACGACACAAGCCAGGATCTCGGCCGCCACTTCATTGGCCAGATGGCCGAAGTCGCCCCCGATGCGGCGCTTCAGTGAGGGAGGATAGGCGGAGTTGCGCAGCAGTTCGCGATCATGGTTGCACTCCAGCACAAGTGCATGAACGCCCGACAGCCGCGCCGTGACATAGGGCGTCAGCATGCCGGCGTCGGTCAGCACGCCGAGGCGCGCGTCGCCGTCGCCGAGTACAAACTGCAGTGGCTCGCGCGCGTCGTGCGGCACCGTGTACGGAAGGATCTCGAGATCGCCGACGGCGAAGGGATGATCGGCACCGCAAACCCGCACATCGGCGTGCGCGGCACCACGCAAGTGCGAGGTCGCGAGCCAGGTGCCATGGCTGGTGTAGACCGGCAGCCCATGGCGCGCGGCGAAAGCGTAGGCGGAACCGACGTGATCGCCATGCTCGTGGGTCACCAGCACCGCGTCCAGCTGGTCCGGCTGCACGCCCAGGCGCTCGAGCCGGCGCGCGGTCTCGCGCAGGCCGAAGCCGCAGTCCAGCAGCACGCGCGTGGCCGTTGCCCCCGCACAGGATTCGATCAGCAGCGAATTGCCTTCGCTGCCGCTACCGAGGAAACCGAAGCGCATCATGCCGGCACCTGGCGGTGCCGGCGGGTCGATTGCCGTGCAGGCACGGCCGTCTTAGCGGAGCTGCTCGTCGAGCAGCGACAGGATGCGCTTGCCGATATCGCTGGACTCGGGCTGGCCGGCGTCGTTCAGCACGGTGACCACGGTGCCGGTACCGTCGCCCTTCAGCGCGACGCGGTACTTCTTCGCCGATTTCGCATCGTTCGGCTTGGTGAACAGCTTGGAGAAGAAGCCCCGGCTGTCGGCAACGTCGCGCGTATCGACATAGCGCACGTAGTACAGGCCTTGCGAGCGGTCGCGATCCTCGACGGTGAAGTTGACGCGATCCAGTGCCAGGCCGACCGCGCGCCAGGCGCGATCGAAGGGCTCGCCCATCTGCAGGGCCTGCACGCCGTTGACCTGGGTCAGCAGGGACTTGCCGCCGGAACCCGGCACATTGACCTCGGCGGCCGCAGCATTGGTGCCGGTGGTCTTCTTGGCCATGGCCTGCGCCTGCTCCTTCTGCACGCCAAGGCGTTGCGCCAGGCGCGCCAGGAAGGTGGCTTCGAGCTCCGGATCGGCCGGGCGCGCGGTCCACACGGTGTTGGACTTGTCGATGCCGGTCAACTGTTCCTGCGCACCGCGGTGGCTGATGTAAACCTCGAGCGTGCCGTTGGCACCGCGCTCGACGCGCGTGCGGAACTTGTCGCGTTCGGAGGTGGAGTACAGGCCGTCGAAAACCTTTCCGATCGTGTTGCGGATGAAGTCCTGCGGGATCTTGGCGCGGTTCTCGGCCCAGTCCGTCTCCATCACACCGGTCTCGGGCGAATCCTGCACCAGCAGGAAGCCATTCTCCTGCCAGAAGCTGCGCAGCGTCTCCCACAGCTGGTCGGCGCGCGTGCCGTTGCTGATCACCAGCCAGCGCTGGTTGCCATCACGCTCCATGCGGATGCCGTTGGCGACCGGCAGCACGTTCTCGGCCGGAGCCTGCTCCTGCACCTTGGTCGCCTGCTTGTAGTCGGACAGCGTCGACGAATTGCCGTCGGCCGCGGTAGCGCCCGGCACCGAGTAGCGGCGATCGCCCTCCAGCTTGGTCAGGTCGGGCGGAACGTCCAGCTTGGGGCCGCGCTTGCTGGAGGCGGCGGACTTATAGTCGATCTTGTCGGGCTGCATCATATCGTTGATGCTGCTGCAGCCGGACACGGCACCGATGGCCAGCAGGGGCACGACCAAGGCGGCGTGGCGCACAGGCAGCGCGCCGCGGTTAAGCTTCAGTTTCATTGACACGCAATCCTAGAGAAGGGAATGACGGCGGGAGACGCGCGTGATCAGGCCAGCAGGCCGGCCGCCGACAACGCCTTGCGCACGGTGTCGTGGTATTGCGGCGAAAGCGGCGTCAGCGGCAGGCGGATGCCACCCGGCATCCGGCCCATCTGCTGGAGCGCCCACTTGACGGGGATCGGGTTGGCTTCGACGAACATCGCCTTGTTCAGGGCGATCAGTTCCATGTGCAGGCGGCGCGCGGTCTGCACATCACCCTTCAGCGCCGCCACGCACATCTCATGCATCTTGCGCGGCGCCACGTTGGCGGTGACCGAGATATTGCCCTGGCCGCCCAGCAGGATCAGCGCCACCGCGGTGGGGTCGTCGCCGCTGTAGATGGAGAAACCGGCCGGCGCTTCGTGGATCAGCTGCGCGGCGCGGTCGATATTGCCCGTGGCTTCCTTGACACCGACGATGCCGGGCACCTGCGCCAGGCGCAGGATGGTGTCGTTGCTCATGTCGGCAACGGTGCGCCCCGGCACGTTGTACAGCAGCACCGGCAGGTCGACCGCTTCCGCGATGGTGCGGAAATGGCGGTACATGCCTTCCTGGGTCGGCTTGTTGTAGTACGGCACGACCTGCAGCGAAGCGTCGGCACCCACCTGCTTGGCGAAGGCGGTCAGCTCGATCGCCTCCTGCGTGGAGTTGCCACCGGTACCGGCGATGATCGGGATGCGCTTGCCGGCCTGCTCCACGGCCACACGGATCAGCTCGCAGTGCTCATCGACGTTGACGGTGGGCGATTCGCCCGTGGTGCCCACGATGACGATGGCGTCGGTGCCTTCGGCCACGTGCCAGTCGATCAGCGCGCGCAGCGCCGGGTAGTCGAGGCTGCCGTCCTCCTGCATCGGGGTGACGATCGCCACGATGCTGCCGGTAATCTGTGTCATAGGAATGGGTTTCTGGAGATGCAAATATTGCGATTGTACCGGATACCACCGGCCCGCCGACCGCGGTTTCGACCGCGCCGCCCCTAGGTAGTTCCCTGCCCGGGCGCGCCGGCCCGGGCTTGGGCTCAGGCCGGCAGCGGATAGCGTGGCGGCCCCGCCGCCCCCTGCTCGCGCGCGGTTTCGCGCACGGCACACAGCCGCTGCACGAACGCCGTTTTCGGCACTTGCAGCAGGCCGTCCTCGTAGCCGACCACGCGCAGGTGTCCATGCACCGCCTCGAGCAGTTCGCCCGGGCGCAGCAGGAAATCGGGATTGGACGGCCTGCCGACGGTCTCGTTGCCGCTGGCGAAGGTCTCGTAGATCAGCACGCCGCCGGGCGCCAGGGCGCCGAGCAGGTGCGGCCACAGCGGCCGGTGCAGGTAGTTGGTGACGACGATGGCATCGAAGGGTGCCTCGCCGGCCAGCGGCCAGTCACCCTGCTCGAGGTCCGCCTGCCTGCCGGCCACGCCGGCCGGCAGCGCGGCCACGGCCTGGGCATCGCGGTCGACACCCAGCACCGTGTGGCCGCGCTGCGCGAACCAGCGCGCATGGCGGCCGCCGCCGCAGGCGAGATCCAGCACCCGCCCGCCCGGCCGCACCAGGTGCGCCCAGCGCGTCACCCAGGACGAGGGTTCGCCCAGGCCCGGGTGGGAGGCGGCCGGCGAGGCGCCAGGGATTGCCATGGTCACGCCGGAGCTCAGCGGTAGCCCAGGCCCATGGCGTCGCGCACTTCGCGCATGGTCTCGCGCGCGACTTCGGAGGCCTGCGCGCAGCCGTGGTCGACGATGTCGCGCAGCAGCGCCGGGTTGTCCATGTATTGCTGCGCCCGCTCCAGCATCGGCTGCTGCTCGCGCAGGATGCCATCGATGACCGGCTGCTTGCACTCGATGCAGCCGATGCCGGCGCTGCGGCAGCCCTTTTCCACCCATTCGCGGGTCGGCTCGTCGGAATAGACCTGGTGCAGTTGCCACACCGGGCAGCGCGCCGGCTCGCCCGCATCGCTGCGGCGCACCCGGGCCGGGTCGGTCGGCATGGTGCGCACTTTCTTCTCGACCGAGTCCTTGGTCTCGCGCATGCGGATGGTATTGCCATAGGACTTCGACATCTTCTGCCCGTCCAGCCCCGGCATGCGCGACGCGGCGGTCAGCAGCGCCTGCGGCTCGACCAGGATGGTGCGGCGCGAGCCGGCCAGGTAGCCCAGCAGCAGTTCGCGGTCGGCCGCCGACAGGCTCTGCGACTGCGCCACCAGGGCGCGGCCCTCCTCCAGCGACTCCTGTGCGCCCTGCTCCTGGAAGGCCTTGCGCAGTTCCAGGAAGGCCTTGGTGCGCTTGCCACCGAGCTTCTTTGCCGCCTCCTGCGCCAGCTCCTCGAAGCCGGGCTGGCGCCCGTACAGGTAGTTGAAGCGGCGCGCGATCTCGCGCGTGATCTCCACGTGCGGCACCTGGTCCTCGCCGACCGGTACCCAGGCGGCGCGATAGATCAGGATATCGGCCGCCTGCAGCAGCGGGTAGCCGAGGAAGCCGTAGGTGGCCAGGTCCTTGTCCTTGAGCTTCTCGATCTGGTCCTTGTAGGTCGGCACGCGCTCCAGCCAGCCCAGCGGCGTGCCCATCGCCAGCAGCGTGAACAGTTCGGCGTGCTCGGGCACGCGGCTCTGGATGAAGAGCGTGGCCTGCTCGGGATCGACCCCAGCGGCCAGCCAGTCGATCAGCATCTCCCATACCGATTGGCCGATCACCTCGGGCGACTCGTAGTGCGTGGTCAGCGCATGCCAGTCCGCGACAAAGTAGAAACAGGGGTGCTGGGCCTGCAGCTGGACCCAGTTCTTCAGCACGCCGTGGTAGTGGCCCAGGTGCAGCGCACCGGTGGGCCGCATGCCGGAGAGAACGCGATCGGGGAACGTCATGATTGTGATGGGGAAGCGGTTGATTCGGGAAAGACGCGATGGCTCGCGGCTCGGTGCATCAGTACATCAGTGGATCAAGGCGAGCAGCGGCCGCAGCATCAGCTCGACCAGCGAGCTGAGCAGGTTGACTACCGGGCGCATCCAGACCTGCGTGATGACCCCGGCGGCGACCAGCGCCAGCACGATGAAGATCCCGTAAGGTTCGATGCGCGCGACCGCGTAGGCGATACGCTGCGGCAGCAGCGCGGTCAGCACGCGGCCGCCGTCCAGCGGCGGGACCGGGAACAGGTTGAAGGCCGCCACGACCAGGTTCACCAGCACGCCGGCGCGCGCCATCTCGACGAAGAACGGCTCCTGCACATGCGCCATCAGCAGTCCCAGGGCCATCAGGGCCCACAGGAAGGCCTGCGCCACATTGCTGCCGGGTCCGGCCAGCGCGACCCACATGCCGTGCCAGCGCGGATTGCGCAGGCGGTCGAAGGCGACCGGCACCGGCTTGGCGTAGCCGAACACGAACTGGCCGCCGGTCAGGAAGTACAGCAGCAGCGGCACCGCGATGGTGCCGATGGGGTCGACGTGGCGCAGCGGATTAAGGCTGACGCGTCCCAGCACGTAGGCCGTGTTGTCGCCGAAAAGCTTGGCCACGTAGCCGTGCGCCGCCTCGTGCAGCGTGATAGCGAACAGCACCGGCAGGGCGTAGACCGCGAAAGTCTGGATAAGGGAGGAGTCCATGGAACGCTATTGTACCGGGCGGGCCGGTCGCCCCGGCAGGCGGCCGGCGGGCTGGCTCACAGGCCGAAGCGCGCGATATCACCCCGTCCGGCGCGCACCAGCACGGGCTCGCCGCTGGTCAGGTCGATCACGGTGGAAGGCTGGGCAGGCGCCGGGCCGCCGCAGATGACGAGATCGAGCAGTTTCTCCAGGCGCGCGCGGATCTGCGCCGGATCGTTGAGGGGCACCTCGTCGCCGGGCAGCTGCAGCGTGGCGGACAGCAGCGGCTCGCCCGTCTCCGCCAGCAAGGCCTGCGCGATGGCGTTGTCGGGCACGCGCACGCCGATGGTCTTACGCGACGGATGCGAGAGCCGGCGCGGCACCTCCTTGGTGGCCTCCAGGATGAAGACATAGGCCCCGGGCGTGGCGCCCTTGAGCCAGCGATACTGGCGGTTGTCGACGCGCGCGAAGTTGCCCAGCTCGGACAGGTCGCGGCACATCAACGTCAGGTGGTGCTTGTCGTCGATGCCGCGCAGGCGCCGCAGGCGCTCCACCGCCGTCTTGTCGTCCAGGCGGCAGGCCAGCGCATAGCAGGAATCGGTCGGCAGCGCGACCAGGCCGCCCTGGGCGATGATCTGCGCGGCCTGCTTGATCAGGCGCGGCTGCGGATTGAGCGGGTGAGTATCGAAGAACTGGGACATGGGGGCGATGTCGGCAGGCGCCGGCCGCACTCACGCTGCGCGGCCGCAGTGGCACCGTGGTGGCAATGGCGGCTACCAGTCGTGCCAGACCGGCTTGACCGTGGGAGGCAGCGGCGGCAGCGCGCCGAGCTCGACGCGCCCTTCCCCCGGGCCATGGAAATCCGAACCGCGCGAGGCCAGCAGGCCGTAGCGGCGCGCGACCTCGGCGTAGCGGCGATACTGGTCGGGGGTGTGGCTGCCGGTGACGACCTCGACCGCACCGCCGCCGAGCTGCTTGAACTCGTCGAACAGCGCGTCATGCTCCAGGTCGGTGTAGTGGTAGCGCCCCGGATGGGCCATCACGGCAATGCCGCCGGCCGCGCGGATCCAGTGCACGGCCTCGGCCAGCGTGGCCCAACGGTGGCCGACGTAGCCCGGCCGCCCTTCCGCCAGGTACTTGTCGAACACCTCGCCGATGTCGGCGCAGTAGCCCTGGTCGACCAGCCAGCGCGCGAAGTGCGTGCGCGAGATCAGGTCGGGGTTGCCGACATAGCGCAGCGCTCCCTCGTAGGCACCGGCGATGCCGATGCCGGCCAGCGCCTCGCTCATGTCGCGCGCGCGGCGTGCGCGACCCGAGCGCGTGTCGTGCAGGCCGTCGATCAGCGCCTGGCAGGCGGGATCGATCTGCAGCCCGACGATATGCACGGTCTGGCTGGCCCAGGTCACGGAAACCTCGACACCGGTCACGTAGCGCATGCCCAGCGCCTCGGCCGCGGCACGCGCCTCGGCCTGGCCACCGACCTCGTCATGATCGGTCAGCGACCAGAGCGCGACACCACCGGCGTGCGCACGCTCGGCGACCACGGCGGGGGCCAGCGTGCCGTCCGAGACGGTGGAATGGCAATGCAGATCGGCGTTGAGGGCGTTGGGATTCAGCATAGGGACATTCTACTCCTGTGATCTGCCGCTGTGATGGCGCAGGCATCGCGCGGCGGGCCGCGAGGTGCGCCGATGCCCCTGCCGCCAATGCTGGCGTGGACGGCCGGCGCCCCGCCAGGCGGTATAGTGGGAGATTGAACGGGCCTCGCGCCCTAACCGTCCCCGAGGCCGCGCCGCGCGCCGGCCGCCACGCCATGCCCGAATCCACCCCTGCTCCCGCCTCCGCCCCGCTTGCCGCCGCTCCGGTACGCACCGATGTCCTGATCATCGGCGCCGGCCCGGTCGGCCTCTTCGCCGCCTTCCAGGCCGGCGTGCTGGGCCTGCAATGCGAGCTGATCGACGTGCTCGACCGCCCCGGCGGCCAGTGCACCGAGCTCTATCCCGAGAAGCCGATCTACGATATTCCCGCCGTGCCCGGCTGCCTCGCGCAGGACCTGGTCGACCGGCTGCTGGAACAATGCGCGCCGTTCGCCTTCCCCATGCATTTCGGCCAGCGCGCCAGCAGCGTGGCGGAAGTCGAGCGCGACGGCCATGCGCGCCTGCTGGTGACGACCGACGGCGGCAAGCAGTTCGACGTGGCGGCGGTGCTGGTCTGCGCCGGCGCCGGCGCCTTCGCGCCGCAGCGGGTCGCGCTGCCGGAAGCGGCCGCGCTCGAGGGGCGCCACCTTCACTACGCCGTGCGTGAGGTGGCACGCTTCGCCGGCAAGCGCGTGGTCGTCGCCGGCGGCGGCGATTCGGCGCTGGACTGGGCCCTGGCGCTGCGCAAGGTGGCGGCGCGCGTCACCTTGCTGCACCGGCGCGATGGCTTCCGGGCCGCAGACGCCAGCGTCGCCGAGATGAAGGCGGCCGTGGCCGCCGGCGAAATGGACTTCGTGATCGGCATGCTGGGGGCCCTGCAGTGCGCGCCCGGCCCGGACGGCGAGCAACTGGCCGCGGTGGAAGTGCGCACGCGCGAGGCGCCGCTGACGCTGCCGGCCGACGAACTGGTGGCCCTGTATGGCCTGGTGACCGAACCCGGCCCGATCGCGCACTGGGACCTGGAGTTGCGCGCCGGCCGCGTGCTGGTCGACACCACCACCTACGAAAGCTCGCGGCGCGGCATCTTCGCCGCCGGTGACATCGCCTACTACCCCAACAAGCAGAAGCTGATCCTGTCCGGCTTCCACGAGGCCGCGCTGGCGCTGCGCCGCGCCTACCACTACGCCTTCCCCGACAAAGCCCTGGTACACGTGCACACCAGCAACAACGCCACGCTCAAGGAAAGGCTCACGCACGCCTGACGGCACCGCTGGCGACGCGCCAGGCTCGGCGTCAGGCAAGCTTCAGGCAAGAAAGTCCTCCACCAGCCGGGCCACCGCTTCCGGCTGGTCGTGATGCAGCATGTGGCCGGCCTCATCCACCACGGCCTCGCGGAAATCGCGGAAGGCGGCGAAGCGCTGCTTGAACTCGGCGATCTCCTGCTTGTGGGCGATATGGCGCAGCGTGGCGGAATCGCGCGCCTCCACGTGCAGCACCGGTGCCTGCACTTCGGCCCAGATCGCCATCACCTCGTCGAGCCGGTACAGCACAGGGTTGACCAGCTTGTGGGCCGGATCGCCGAGGATCTCCCAGCGCCCCGCCTCGTTGCAGCGCGCCCAATGTGCGGCAAGGAAGGCAGCACGCGCGTCGGACAGGCGCGGATTGGTCTTCTGCAGCCGCGCCGCCACGCCTTGCAGGTCGTCGTAAGTACGCATCTCCGGCTGCGCGCGCAACTCGTCCAGCCAGCGCGCATAGCGCCCGGGCGCCTGCTCGGCCCGCGTCGCCGTCATGCCGAAGCCCTCCAGGTCCACCACGCGGCGCACCCGCTGCGGACGGATGCCGGCATACAGGCAGGCCACGTTGGCACCCATGCTGTGTCCGACCAGGTCCACCTGGCCCTGCGGCTGGTAGTGGTCGAGCAGCGCCTCGAGGTCGGCCACATAGTCCGGGAACCAGTAGGACCGCGTGCCCGGGTAGCGCGCCGGCCAGTCGCTCAGGCCGAAGCCGCGCCAGTCGGGTGCGACCACGTGCCAGTCGCGTGCGAAGGCATCGACCAGGAACTGGAAGGAAGCCGAGACATCCATCCAGCCATGCAGCAGGAACAGCATGGGCGCGCCCTCCTCGCCCCACTGGCGTACGTGGTATTGCAGCCCGCGCAGCGTGATACATTGCGAGCGCGAGGTTTCTCTGATCGTCATGCTGTCTCCGTGGCGGCCCCGGCCGTCCGCGCGGGAGATCCGGCACCGCCCGGCTGACGCAGGAAGCAAAAAAAGAACGGTCGTTCTTTTACCGCGATTATAACGGCTCGCCGCCCGGCGTCGTGCGCGGGCCGGCGGGCCTCGGACCGACTGGAGACACCCGATGCCATCCGCCGCCCTGCCGGCCACCCGGCGCGACGACTACGCCGCGCTGCACGAATCGTTCCGCTGGGACGTGCCCGAGACCTTCAACCTGGCCGAGGCATGCTGCACGCGCTGGGCACGCGACCCCGCCACCGCGCAGCGCATCGCCGTCCATGCGGAGCACGAGGACGGCCGGCGCGCGAGCCACAGCTTCGCCGACATCCAGGCCGCCGCCAACCGTCTCTCGCGAGCCCTGCGGGCGCTCGGCGTGGGGCGCGGCGACCGCGTCGCCATCATCCTGCCGCAGCGTATCGAGACCGTGGTCGCGCACATGGCCGTCTACCAGCTGGCCGCCATCGCCATGCCGCTGTCGATGCTGTTCGGCCCCGAGGCCCTGGCCTACCGGCTGGAACACGGCGGCGCGCGCGTGGCCATCGCCGACGAGGGCTCGCTCGACAACCTGCTGGCGGCGCGCGGCGAGTGCGCGGCGCTGGAAACGGTGATCGGCGTCGGCGCGGCCGCCGCCGGGGCCGACCATGGCTGGGAGGCGCTGCTGGCCGCCGGGCCGGCCGACTTCACGCCCGAGCCGACGCGCGCTGACGACGGCGCGGTGCTGATCTACACCAGCGGCACCACCGGCCAGCCCAAGGGCGCGCTGTTGCCGCACCGTGCGCTGCTGGGCAACCTGCCCGGCTTCGTCTGCTCGCAGAACTGGTACCCGCAGGACGACGACGTGTTCTGGAGCCCGGCCGACTGGGCGTGGACCGGTGGCCTATGGGATGCGCTGATGCCGGCGCTCTACTTCGGCAAACCCATCGTGGGCTACCAGGGTCGCTTCTCGGCCGAGGTCGCCTTCACGCTGCTGGAGCGCTACCAGGTCACCAATACCTTCCTCTTCCCCACCGCGCTCAAGCAGATGATGAAGGCCTGCCCGCGCCCGGCCGAGCGCTACCGGCTGCGGCTGCGCGCGCTGATGAGCGCTGGCGAGGCGGTCGGCGACACCGTCTTCGCCTGGTGCCGCGAGGCCTTCGGCGTCATCGTCAACGAGATGTTCGGGCAGACCGAGATCAACTATGTGGTCGGCAACTGCGCCGCCCAGTACGACGACGGCCGCCTGGGCTGGCCCGCGCGCGCGGGTTCGATGGGCCGGCCCTATCCCGGCCACCGCGTGGCCGTGATCGACGACGACGGCCGGCCCTGCGCCGGCGGCGAGATCGGCGAGGTGGCGGTATGTGCCACCGACCGCGCCGGCCACGCCGACCCGGTCATCTTTCTCGGGTACTGGCGCAACGAGGCAGCGACCGAGGCCAAGTATGCGAGCCACGACGGCCTGCGCTGGTTCCGCACCGGCGACCTGGCGCGCTTCGACGACGACGGTTATCTCTGGTACGAGGGCCGCGCCGACGACGTCTTCAAGTCTTCGGGCTACCGCATCGGCCCCAACGAGATCGAGAACTGCCTGCTCAAGCATCCAGCCGTGTCGAACTGCGCCGTGGTGCCCTCGCCCGACCCCGAGCGCGGCGCCGTGGTCAAGGCCTTCGTGGTGCTGAGCCCCGGCGTGGCGCGCTCGCCCGCGGCCGATGCCGCGCTGGTCGCCGAACTGCAGCAGCACGTGCGCGGCCGCCTCGCCCCCTACGAGTATCCGAAGGCCATCGAGTTCATCGAGCAGTTGCCGATGACCACTACCGGCAAGATCCAGCGGCGCGTGTTGCGGCAACTCGAAGCGGAGCGCGCCGCCACGCCGGCCTCTGCAGACTAATCCTGTTGCGCCGTGAGCCAGGCCAGCTCATCGTCGTCGAAGCCCGCGGCGCGGCGTGCCGGCAGGTTGAACGGCGGCTTGAGGCGCGGCGCGCCATGGTGCGCCGCCAGCTCCGCGTAGCTCGATACCGGGTCGAGCCCGCGCACCGCGCACAGCCAGCGGAACCAGCGGTTGCCGATAGCCACGTGGCCTACCTCGTCGCGCAGGATGATGTCGAGGATGGCGGCAGCCGCATGGTCTCCCGCCGCCGCCAGGCGCGCACGCACCGCGGGCGACGCATCCAGCCCGCGCGCCTCCAGCGTGCGCGGCACCAGGGCCATGCGCGCCAGCACGTCGCCGGCGGTCTTGTCGGCCATCTCCCATAAGCTGTTGTGGGCGGGGAAATCGCCGTAGGCATGGCCGAGCGTGGCGAGATGGTCGGCCAGCAGCGTGAAGTGCAGGGCCTCCTCGTCGGCTACGCGCAGCCAGTCGCGGTAGTAGGCCGGCGGCATATCGGCGAAGCGCCACACCGCATCCAGCGCCAGGTTGATCGCATTGAATTCGATATGCGACAGCGCATGGATCAGGGTCGCCCGCCCCAGTTCGGTATGGGGCGAGCGGCGTGGCCCGACCTCGCGCGGAGGCACCAGCTCGGGCCGCCGGGGACGGCCGGGGACACCGGCAGGCGCCGGCAGCACGAGTCCGCAGCCGAGTGCGGCATCGGTCTCGGCACTGGCACGCCGGTACAGCTCGCGCGCCGCCGTCGCCTTGGCGCGGGCATCGGTCAGGCAGAGCACGTGGAGAGCCTGCTCGCGCAGGCATGGTCGCCCCGGGGCGGCCGGGGCAATGTGTCCGGCATCGGATTGTCCGGCATCGGGTGCACCCGTGGCGCACCGGTCGTTGAGTCGCTGGTCTGGCATCGGCGTAAAATCTCGGCTGCCGCCATTGTAGGGCCGGGCGCGCGCCGCATGCGCCCCCTGCTCTGCTGCAAGGCTCTTTAAAGACGCCGGGCGGCCCCCATCTTTCCCCCAGCCATTGCCCAGGAGACTCCATGGCGCTTTACCAGCTCGGCGACCTCGCCCCCCAGATCGACCCCGACGCCTACGTGGCGGCAGAAGCCACCCTGATCGGCAACGTGACGCTGAAGGCGCGCGCCAGCGTCTGGCCCGGCGTGGTGATCCGCGGCGACAATGAGCCGATCACCGTGGGCGAAGGCAGCAATGTGCAGGAAGGCTCGGTGCTGCACACCGATCCGGGCTGCCCGCTGGACATCGCCGACAACGTGACCATCGGCCACCAGGCGATGCTGCACGGCTGCACCATCGGCGAGGGCTCGCTGATCGGCATGCAGGCGGTGGTGCTGAACCGCGCCGTGATCGGCAAGAACTGCCTGGTCGGCGCCGGTGCGGTGGTGACCGAGGGCAAGGCCTTCCCCGACCGCAGCCTGATCCTCGGCGCGCCCGCCAAGGCGGTACGCGAGCTGAACGACCAGGAAGTGGCCAACCTGTACCGCAACGCGGCGACCTACGCCGAGCGCCAGGCCATGTACAAGACGCAGCTCAAGCGCCTCGACTGAGCCGAGGCCGGGCGCCCAACCCAACCCGTTTGACCGAAGAGTGATTGTGACCGATACCCGCTCCCCAGATACCCTGCAGAAATTCCTGTTCGACGCGGCCCCCGTGCGCGGCGAACTGGTCCGGCTCGAATCCACCTGGCGGGAGGTGCTGGAACGCCAGCACTATCCGGCCCCGGTGCGCCGGCTGCTCGGCGAGATGATGGCGGCGGCGGCGCTGCTGTCGGCCAACCTCAAGTTCAACGGGGCCCTGGTCATGCAGCTGCACGGCGACGGCCCGGTGCGCATGCTGGTGGTCGAGTGCCTGTCCGACCTGAGCCTGCGCGCGACCGCCAAGCTGGCAGAGGATGTCGAGCTGGCCGACGACGCGACCCTCGCCGAACTGGTCAATGTCGGCGGCCGCGGCCGTTTCGCCATCACGCTCGATCCACACGACAAGCTGCCCGGCCAGCAACCCTACCAGGGCATCGTGCCGCTGGCCGACGAGAACGGGCCACTGGCGTCGATGAGCGAGGTGCTCGAACACTATATGCACAGCTCCGAGCAGCTCGACACGCGGCTCTGGCTGGCAGCCGACGACCAGGTCGCGGCCGGCATGCTGCTGCAGAAGCTGCCCTCCTACGGTGGCACGCTGGAAGCCGGCCATGCGCGCGAAGCGGCCGTGGTCGGCGAGACCGGCGGCGCGCTGGACGGCGTCGGCCAGGCACAGGATCTCGACACCTGGGACCGTGCCTGCCAGCTCGGCGCCACGCTGAAGGCACCGGAACTGCTGGCGGAATCGCCCGACACGCTGCTGCGCCGGCTGTTCTGGGAAGACCTGCAGGCGGCCGGCCTGCGCGTGTTCGAGCCGGCGCGCCCGCAGTTCCGCTGCTCCTGCTCGCGCGCCAAGGTGGCCGGCATGCTGCAATCGCTGGGCCGCGAGGAAATCGAAGGCCTGCGGGCCGAACGCGGCGCTGCCGATATCCGCTGCGACTTCTGCGGCCAGCAGTACCACTTCGACGCGGTCGATTGCGCCCAGCTGTTCGCCCCGGCACCGACCGCGACCGGTGCCGGCGACGGTGCCCACCAGCACCACTGAGGCAAACCGCCGCGCCGGCGGAAACCACCGGCGCGGGCATGTGGTCCAACGGGAAGTCGATCCCTTCGAGGCATGACCATGTCCACGCGCTTCCCTCCAGTCCGCCGCTCCGCGCTGCCACCGCCACGGCAAACGCGCCCGCGCGCCAGGGCGGCGGCCCTGGCCGGTATCACCGCGCTGCTCACCGCCGGCGGCTGCGCCGAACTGCCACGCGACAGCAACGGCTCGCCTCCCACCTATCGCCTGGCCCCCGATGCCGCGACTGGTGCGACTGGTGCGACTGGTGCGACTGGTGCGACTGGCGCCACTGGCGTCACCGGCGCGTCTGACGCTGCGCTGACACCGCAGCAGAAGCAGCATCTCGATGCCCTGAACCAGCAGGTCCTGCGCGAGCAGGAGGCCGCCATCGCGCAAGAACGGCAGGCCGAAGCCCTGGCCCGCTACTATTACGCGCCGGCCCCCGCCTGGAGTGTCTACTACGGCGGCTGGAGCGGCGGCCGCTGGGGCGGCTCGGTCGGCTTCGGCGCACCCGGCTACTGGGGTTGGGGCGGCTATCCGTACGGGTGGTGGTAAGGCTCGACGAGGCGCGGCCGGCGCGAAGCCGGCGCGGATGATCCGCCGGATGGCGGCCGGATGCGCGGGGAAGGCAGCTTGAGGCGGTGAGCAGCCCGGCCGGACGGCGGGCGGGCCCGGAACGGGCGGATGATGCCGGGTCGGCTCAGTGGCGACCGGTGGCGGCCGGCGAGTTGGGCGGCGGCGGCAATGGCGGCGTAGCGCTGACCTTGGGCGGCGGCGCGACGAACTGCACGAAGACCTCGCCATCCTTGACCATGCCCAGTTCGTAGCGGGCCCGCTCCTCGATGGCGCCGGTGCCGTCCTGGAGGTCCTTCACTTCCCCTTCCAGCTTGGCGTTGCGCAGCTTGAGCGCCTGGTTGTGCACGCTCTGTTCCTCGACCTGCTTGTTCAGCTCCCAGACGCGCAGCCAGCCTCCCTTGCCCAGCCAGAGCGGATACTGGATGGCGAGCAACAGCACGAACAACAGCAGCGAAATCAGGCGCATGGAGCGTATGACGCAAAGGCCCGGCAGAAGCCGGGCGAACCGCGGAATGGCAAGGGAGGCCGCCGTCGCGCACGCGTCAAGGACGGCGCACGGCGGCGGCTACCCGGCAGCTTAGCGCAGATTGTAGAACGCGCTCTTGCCGGGGTAGCTGGCCACATCACCGAGATCTTCCTCGATGCGCAGCAGCTGGTTGTACTTCGCGATACGGTCCGAGCGCGACAGCGAGCCGGTCTTGATCTGGCCGGCGTTGGTGCCCACCGCGATGTCGGCGATGGTGCTGTCCTCGGTCTCGCCCGAACGGTGCGAGATCACGGCGGTGTAGCCTGCTCGCTTGGCCATCTCGATCGCGGCGAAGGTCTCGGTCAGGGTGCCGATCTGGTTGATCTTGATCAGGATCGAGTTGCCGATGCCCTTGTCGATGCCTTCCTTCAGGATCTTGGTATTGGTGACGAAGAGGTCGTCGCCCACCAGCTGCACGCGCTTGCCCAGCTTGTCGGTCAGGGTCTTCCAGCCGTCCCAGTCGCCTTCGGCCATGCCGTCCTCGATCGACACGATCGGGAACTTGTCGCACAGGTTGGCCAGGTAGTCGGCGAACTGCTCCGAGCTCAGCTTCAGGCCTTCGCCTTCCAGGTGGTAGACACCCTCGGCTTCACGGTAGAACTCGCTGGCGGCGCAGTCCAGCGCCAGCAGCACGTCGTCGCCCATGCGGTAGCCGGCCTTCTCGACCGCCTGCACGATGGTGTTCAGGCACTCTTCGTTGGAAGCGAAGTTCGGCGCGAAACCGCCTTCGTCGCCCACCGCGGTCGACATGCCCTTGTCGGCCAGGATCTTCTTCAGCGCGTGGAAGATCTCGGCACCGCAGCGCAGCGCTTCGCGGAAGCTGGTCTGCGACACCGGCATGATCATGAATTCCTGGATGTCCAGGCTGTTGTTGGCGTGCGCGCCACCGTTGACGATGTTCATCATCGGCACCGGCATCTGCATCGCGCCCGAACCGCCGAAGTAGCGGTACAGCGGCAGGCCGGCTTCCTCGGCGGCAGCCTTGGCCACGGCCATCGACACGGCCAGCATGGCGTTCGCGCCCAGGCGGCTCTTGTTCTCGGTACCGTCCAGGTCGATCAGGGTGCGGTCCAGGAAGGCTTGTTCGGAAGCGTCCAGGCCCATGATGGCCTCGGAGATCTCGGTGTTGATGTGCTCGACGGCCTTCAGCACGCCCTTGCCCAGGTAACGCGACTTGTCGCCGTCACGCAGCTCGATGGCTTCGCGCGAACCGGTGGAGGCGCCCGACGGCACCGCGGCGCGGCCCATCACGCCCGACTCGAGCAGAACGTCGCATTCCACGGTGGGATTGCCGCGCGAGTCCAGAACCTCGCGACCGATGATATCTACGATTGCACTCATGGATTCCTCTTTGATTGTGGATTCTTTGTACCGCTAGCTGCAAAAGCTGCAAATGCTGGAAACCGGGGAGAGGGCCGCGACAGGCCCGCTTCGGCGCGTCAGCGCTTCAGACGCCCTCGACCACGATCATGTTCATGTGCGCCGCATGCTCACGCGCCTTGCGCGCCGCGCGGTACTCCGCGCTGTCGTGGAAGGCCTTGGCCGCCTCGAAACTGGGGAACTTCAGCACCACCACGCGCGTCGGCGCCCACTGGCCCTCGAGCTGCCCGGTCTGGCCGCCGCGCACCAGCACTTCGGCTCCGTGCACCTGCATGGCATGACTGGAGAGCACCTTGTACTCCTCGTACTGCTGGGGGTCCGTGACGTCGACGTAGGCGATGATATAGCCTGCGGCCATGATCTATCTCCGATGATTTCGTATTGTCTTTCGATACCTGCCGTCACCGCCGGCCCCGCAAGGAGAACCGGCGGCGAGGCCTGGCGTCGGTCAGGCGCAGGCGGGCCAGCCGAAATTGTCTTCCAGGAAGCCGGCGCGCTTGGTCAGCGCATCCAGGTCTCTCAGCACCGAGAGCAACTCCTTCATGCGCGACAGCGGCACGGCATTGGGGCCGTCCGACAGCGCCTTGGCGGGGTCCGGATGCGTTTCCATGAACAGCCCGGCCACGCCGGTGGCCACGGCAGCGCGCGACAGCACCGGCACGAACTCGCGCTGGCCGCCCGAACTGGTGCCCTGCCCGCCCGGCAACTGCACCGAGTGGGTCGCGTCGAACACGACGGGGGCACCCGTCTCACGCATGATCGCCAGCGAGCGCATGTCCGAGACGAGGTTGTTGTAGCCGAAGGACACGCCGCGCTCGCAGGCCATGAAGCTGTCTTCGGGCAGGCCTGCCTCGCGGGCGGCCTCGCGCGCCTTGTCGATGACATTCTTCATGTCATGCGGCGCCAGGAACTGGCCCTTCTTGATGTTGACGGGCTTGCCGCTCTGCGCGCAGGCACGGATGAAATCCGTCTGACGGCACAGGAAGGCCGGCGTCTGCAGCACGTCGACCACGGCCGCGACCGGCTTGATCTCCTCGATCTCGTGCACGTCGGTCAGCACCGGCACGCCGATCTCGCGCTTGACCGTGGCCAGGATCTCCAGTCCCTTCTCCATGCCCAGTCCGCGGAAGGACTTGCCCGACGAGCGGTTGGCCTTGTCGAACGAGGACTTGTAGATAAAAGGAATGCCCAGCTCGCCGGTGATCTCCTTGAGTGCACCGGCGGTGTCCAGCGCCATCTGCTGCGACTCGATCACGCAGGGCCCGGCAATCAGGAAGAAGGGCTGCTCGAGCCCGGCTTCGAATCCGCAGAGTTTCATCGCTCTCTCCTGCCTGCCGCGGCCTCAGCCTGCCTTGCGCTGCTGGTTGGCCAGTGCCGCTTCGACGTAGGCCTTGAACAGCGGGTGGCCGTCGCGCGGGGTCGAGGTGAATTCCGGGTGGAACTGCACGCCGACGAACCAGGGATGCAGGCTGTCCGGCAGCTCCATCATCTCCGGCAGGTTCTCGGTCGGGGTACGCGCGGAAATCACCATGCCGGCCTGCTCCAGCTGCGGCACGTAGTGGTTGTTGACCTCGTAGCGGTGGCGATGGCGCTCGTTGACCTCGGCGCCGTAGATCTGCGCAGCCTTGGTGCCTTCCCTGACCGGCACGCGCTGCGCGCCCAGGCGCATGGTGCCGCCCAGGTCGGAATCGGCGCTGCGTTGCTCGACCTTGCCTTCGCGGTCCACCCACTCGGTGATCAGCGCGACCACCGGGTGCTCGGTCTCGAGGTTGAACTCGGTGGAGTTCGCATCGCCCATGCCTGCCACGTGGCGGGCGAATTCGATCACGGCCAGCTGCATGCCCAGGCAGATGCCCAGGTAGGGCACCTTGTTCTCGCGGGCGTACTGGATCGCGCGGATCTTGCCTTCGGTGCCGCGCTTGCCGAAGCCGCCCGGCACCAGGATGGCGTCCAGCGGCTTGAGCACTTCGAGGTGACCCGATTCCAGTTCCTCGGAATCGATGTACTCGATGTTGACGCGGGTCGCGGTGTGCATGCCGGCGTGGCGCAGCGCCTCGATCAGCGACTTGTAGGACTCGGTCAGGTCGACGTACTTGCCGACCATGCCGATGGTGATCTCGTGCTGCGGGTTTTCCTGGGCGTTGACCAGGCGCTGCCACATCGACAGGTCGGCCGGCTTCGGGTCCAGGCGCAGTTCCTCGCAGATCAGGCGGTCCAGGCCCTGCTCGTTGAGCATCTGCGGGATCTTGTAGATGCTGTCCGCATCCCACACGGAAATCACGGCATCCTGCGGAATATTGGCGAACAGCGAGATCTTGGCGCGCTCGTCGTCCGGGATCGGGCGGTCGGCGCGGCACAGCAGCGCGGTCGGCGAGATACCGATCTCGCGCAGCTTCTGCACCGAGTGCTGGGTCGGCTTGGTCTTCAGCTCACCGGCGCTGGCGATGAACGGCACCAGCGTCAGGTGCACGAAGGCGGCATGGTTGCGGCCCATGCGCAGGCTCATCTGGCGCGCCGCCTCGAGGAAGGGCAGCGACTCGATGTCGCCCACGGTGCCGCCGATCTCGACCAGCGCCACGTCGGCCTTGCCGTCGTGCGAGGCGGCCGCGCCGCGCTCGATGAAGGCCTGGATCTCGTTGGTGATATGGGGAATCACCTGCACGGTCTTGCCCAGGTATTCGCCGCGACGCTCCTTGCGGATCACCGATTCGTAGATCTGGCCGGTGGTGAAGTTGTTCGACTTGCGCATCTTGGCCGAGACGAAACGCTCGTAGTGGCCGAGATCCAGGTCGGTCTCCGCACCGTCCTCGGTCACGAACACCTCTCCATGCTGGAAGGGGCTCATCGTGCCGGGATCGACGTTGATGTAGGGATCGAGCTTGAGGAGGGTGACTTTGAGGCCGCGCGACTCAAGAATGGCCGCGAGCGAGGCGGCAGCGATGCCCTTGCCGAGGGAAGAGACGACGCCACCGGTGACGAAGACGAATTTGGTCATAAACCGAGCTTGCCGGGGAAATCGGGATTATACATGAGAGCCCGCCCCACGCGGCCGCGAAATTCGCCGCGCAGCCGCCGGCCGGGCACGCCATGGCCTATGCAGCGCTTGCCCGCGGCACCTGCCCGGCGCACGCCGCCGGACACCGCTATCAGTGCCCCGCCGCGCGCATCGCGCCGATCAATTCCCGCACCAGCACCGCGGTCTGTCCGGGCTGCTCCATCGGATACAGGTGGCCGCCCTCGATGAAGCGCAGGTGCTCGCCCACCAGCCTGCGCGTGGCACCCATGCCGCACTGCCGCACCTCGCGCGAGCGGGTGCCGGCGATAAAGGCCACGGGCACCGGCGCCCCGCCCGCCAACTGGCGTCCCAGGCTGGTAGGCAGGGTCCGGTAGATGTCGTATTCCACCTGGCGCTCGAAACGCAGCCGGCGTTCCTGCGCCTTGCCCGTGGCCTCGGTGCCGTGCTCGACATAGTCGCGCAGCACCTCCTCGTCCCACACGGCGAAGTTCGGCTTGGACTTGAAGTGCTGCCAGACCGACTCCGCGTCGGGCCAGTGCGTGCGGCGCCGCTTGGTGGCAGCCGCCGGACTGGGCCGCTCGTCCAGGCCGAGCGCCTGCGCGGCCTTCAGCAGCGAGGCCCGCCAGCCGGCGATGACCGGCGAATCGAGCATCAGCACGCCGCGCACGCGCGCCGGGCGTCGCAACGCGGCCATCAGCGACAGGAAGCCGCCCAGCGAGTGCCCGACCAGCCAGACCGGCTCGCGGTAGCGCTCATCGATCGAGGCCAGCAGCTGCTCGACCAGGTGCGGCCATTCCCGCGTGACCGGATAGTCCGGATGATGGCCATAGCGTTCGACGGCGCGCAGTTCGAAATCGTCCTGGAGCAGGCCGAACAGCTTGCGGTAGGTGGAGACGGGAAAGCCGTTGGCATGGGAAAAGTGGATGATCTCGCGCATCGCCTCCCCCTCAAGCCGGCGTGCCCGGGCGCCGCCGGCGCGCGCGCACCGGCTGGCCCCAGCGGTCGGCTTCGCCCTGGCGGGCCAGCGGGAATTCGGCCGGCAGGGAAGCATCCCACTGCGGATCGCTGATCTCGCCGAAAACCTGGCGCAGGCGCTGCCCCCAGGTATCGCGGATCATGCGGAAATAGGCGTTCTTCTCGTCGATGTTGACGAAGCGCGTGACGCGCAGCGCATCCGCTTCATAGACCAGCAGGTCGAGTGGCAAACCCACCGAAATATTCGACTTCAACGTCGAATCCATCGAGATCAGCGCGCATTTCGCCGCTTCCCCCAACGGCATCGAAGGCTGCACCACGCGGTCCACGATGGGCTTGCCGTACTTGGCCTCGCCGATCTGGAAGTAGCAGTTCTCGGGCATGGCCTCGACGAAGTTGCCGGCCGCGTAGAGTTGAAACAGGCGGGCCCGCTCGCCGCGGACCTGGCCGCCGAAGATCATGCTGACGTTGAATTCGATACCGGCCTCGCGCAGCGCGTGGGCGTCGCGCTTATGCACCTGGCGCACGGCATCGCCGACCAGGGTTGCAGCCTCGAACATGTCACGCGCCTTCCACAGCGAGCGCGCCTCGTCGCGCCCTTCCACCAGGATCTGGCGCACCGCCTGGCTGATGGCCAGGTTGCCGGCCGTCATCAGCACCATGACCCGGTCGCCCGGCTCCTCGAACACCGTCATCTTGCGCGCGGTGGCGACGGCATCGACGCCGGCATTGGTGCGGGAGTCGGACAGGAATACCAGGCCGGCATCGAGCCGCATGGCCACGCAGTACGTCATCTTCTTCTCGGATACCTTGGGTTGTCGTGCAAAGGCGGGCCCGGCGGCCAGGCCCGCCGCCGGGATCTTGCGGGCATCATTCTAGCGCCGGCGGCCGCGGCGCCGCTGGAGGCATCCCTCGGTTGCGCGCGCCCACGCCCTCCCGCCCCCCCGCGGGACTACGCTGCGCCCGCCTGCGCCGGCATGATCTCGATGCGCACCGACAGGGCTTCGCCGCTGCCGCCCTCGCGCACGCCCCGGATCGGTGCAGCCGATGGATAGTCTCGCCCCACCGCGAGGCGCACGTGGCGCCCCCCGGTCAGGCAGCGGTGCGTGACATCGATGCTGCACCACAGGCCGCGCCCGGCATCGAGGCAGATGTCGGCCCAGGCGTGGCTCGCCAGGGCCTCGGCCTTGGGGTCGTAGAAGTAGCCGCTGACATAGCGCGCCGGGATGCCCAGGGAACGACAGGCCGCCACCATGACTTGCGCCTGGTCCTGGCACACGCCGGCGCCACGCGCAAAGGCCTCCGCCGCCGCCGTATCCACGCTGGTGGCATTGGGCTGGTAGCGCACCCGGGCGGCCACCGCAGCGGCCAGCGCCAGCAGCGCCGGCACATCGCGGCGCGCGGCCAGGAACGGCGCGGCAAACGCACGCAACGGCGCCGGCGCCGCCGTCAGCGGCGTCGCCGAAAGGAAGTAAAGCGGCGACACCCGCACCTCGCCATCGGCGCCGGCGTCCTGGAAGGCGCCGTGCGTCCCGGCCTGCATTCCCAGCACCTCCACCTCGCCCCAGGCGGTGATGCCGATGGTGTCGCTCGGCGCGCCGAGGGTGAAGCTGTGGACGATGTTGCCGAAGCCGTCGCGCGCTTCCGACAGCCGGCCGGGCGCCGCGATCTGCCAGCCATGGACCGCCTGCAGCGGCCCCGAGCGCGGCGCCAGGCGCAGCTCATGGACGCTGCGCCGCACGGGCTCCGCGTAACGGTAGACGGTGTGGTGGCGGATCCTGTAACGCACGGCAGCGGTCCGGCTCGCTCACGCGGCCAGCGGCGGCACCAGGAAATCGACGCTGATGCCGTTGCCCAGTCCGCCGATGCGCTCCAGGAAGCTGGTCAGGAAGGCATGCAGGCCGACCGCGAAGATATCGTCGATGCGCGCGTACTTCAGGTCGGCGTGCAGCTTGCCGGCCTGCCGCTCGGTCTCGCCCGACTGCTGGTTGCGCACCTGCGCCAGGATCGATACCACCTCCTCCATGCTGGACACCAGCGAGCGCGGCATGTCCGGCCGCAGGATCAGCAACTCGGCCACCCGTTCCGGGGTGATCACCGTGCGGTAGATCTTGCGATAGACCTCGAAGCCGGACACCGAACGCAGCACCGCCGCCCAGTGGTAGAAATCGCTCTCCATGCGCTGCGGGTCGCTCTCGTCGCCGCCTTCCGACTGGAACTTGACATCCAGGATGCGCGCCGTGTTGTCGGCGCGCTCGAGGAAGGTGCCGAGGCGCATGAAGTGGAAGGCATCGTCCTTGAGCATGGTGCCGAACTGCACGCCACGCGCCAGGTGGGAGCGGAACTTGACCCACTCGAAGAAACGCGATGGATCCTGCTGCAGTTCGCCGTCGGCGATCAGGCGCTGCACCTCCAGCCAGGTGGTGTTGATGGTCTCCCACACCTCGGTCGTCAGCGAGCCGCGCACCGCGCGGGCGTTTTCACGCGCGGCACGCAGGCAGCTCATGATGGACGAGGGATTGGTCATGTCGCGCACCATGAAATCGATCACGTCGTCGCGCGACAGCAGCCCGTACTTGTCGTCGAAGGCACGCGTCAGCTCGGAAATGTCGAGCATGGCCCACCAGCCCTGCTCCGCCACTTCGGCGGACTGCGGCAGCAGCGAGGTCTGGTAGTTGACGTCGAGCATGCGCGCGGTGTTTTCCGCGCGCTCGGTGTAGCGCGCCATCCAGAACAGATGGTCGGCGGTGCGGCTCAGCATGGTTCGGCTCCTGGCAATGCAATGGTCGTGGCCGGCGCTGTCTCAGCGCTCCAGCACCCACGTGTCCTTGGTGCCCCCGCCCTGGGAGGAATTGACCACCAGCGAGCCCTCGCGCAAGGCCACGCGCGTCAGCCCGCCGGGCACCATGCGCACCTCGCGCCCCGACAGCACGAAGGGACGCAGGTCGATATGGCGGGGCGCGATGCCGGACTCCACATAGGTCGGGCAGGTGGACAAGGCCAGCGTGGGCTGGGCGATGTACTGCTCCGGCCGCGCCCTGACGACCTCGCGGAAGACATCGATCTCCGCGCGCGTGGCGGCCGGGCCGACCAGCATGCCGTAGCCGCCCGCGCCGTGGGTTTCCTTGACCACCAGTTCGTCCATGTGGTCAAGCACGTACTGCAGGTCGTCCGGCCGGCGGCACATATAGGTGGGCACGTTGGCCAGCACCGGCTCCTCGCCCAGGTAGAAGCGGATCATGTCCGGCACGTAGGGATAGATCGACTTGTCGTCGGCCACGCCGGTGCCGATCGCATTGCAGATGGTCACGTTGCCGGCCCGATAGACCGACAGCAGGCCGGCGGCGCCTAGCGCCGAATCCGGGCGGAAGGCCAGCGGGTCGAGGAAATCGTCGTCGACACGGCGGTAGATCACGTCGATGCGCTGCGGGCCCTGCGTGGTACGCATGTACAGGTAGTCGTCCTGTACGAACAGGTCGCTGCCCTCGACCAGCTCCACCCCCATCTGCTGCGCCAGGAAGGCGTGCTCGAAATAGGCCGAGTTGTACATGCCCGGTGTCAGCACCACCACAGTGGGATCGGCGATGGCCTGCGGCGACACGCTGCGCAGCATGTCGAGCAGCAGGTCGGGATAGTGGGCCACGGGCGCCACCCGGTTGCGCGCGAACAGATCCGGGAACAAGCGCATCATCATCTTGCGGTTTTCCAGCATGTACGACACGCCGGACGGCACGCGCAGATTGTCCTCGAGCACGTAGAACTCGCCCTCGCCGGCGCGCACCACGTCGATGCCGGCGACGTGGGCGTAGATGTCCTGCGGCACCGCGATGCCGAGCATCTCCGGCCGGTACTGCGCGTTGTTGTAGATCTGGTCCGGCGGGATCACGCCCGCGCGGATGATGTCCTGGCCGTGGTAGATGTCATGGATGAAGCGGTTCAGCGCCGCCACGCGCTGGCGCAACCCGCGCTCCAGCACCGCCCACTCCGACGCCGGGAAGATGCGCGGAATCACGTCGAACGGAATGGTGCGCTCGGTGCCGCTGTTGGTCTCGTCCTTGTCGCCGTACACCGCGAAGGTGATGCCCACCCGGCGGAAGATCAGGTCCGCCTCCGCGCGCTTGTTGGCCATGGTCGCTTCCGACTGCCGCGCCAGCCAGTCCGCAAACTGCCGGTAGTGCGGCCGCACCGCGCCCGCCGGCAGGTCCTGCCCCGCCTGGATGGCCGGGACCCCTTCGCCCCTCCAGTCCAGCATCTCGTCGAAAAACCGCGCCGCCGCCATGATGGCCCATCCTCCGTGTCGAGGGCGTTCCGGACTGCCGGCCGCCCGTTGTTGGCCATGTTCGCGTCCCCAGCCTTGCGATCTGGGGACCCCCCCTGCGCGGCCCCGGCAGCGCTGGCTGCGGTGCCGCATGCTGGCTCTTCCAGCATACCCGCGCCGGCGCCGGCCGCAAGCTGCGGCATTCCCGAGGCCCGTGGGGATCAAGCAAGATACTTGCCAGGCACGGGGAAGACGGGGAAGACGGGGAAGACGGGGAAGACGGGGAAGACGGGGAAGACGGGGAAGACGGGGAAGACGGGGAAGACGGGGAAGACGGGGAAGACGGGGAAGACGGGGAAGACGGGGAAGACGGGTGGCGTGCGCCGGGCGCGGCGGCGCCCGGCGGCCCGGTGGCCTGGGTGGTACGGGAGCCCGCCGACGGCCCCTCAGCCCCCCGCGCGCGCCGGCGCTTCGGCCAGGATGGCGTCCACCAGCGCCTCCGGCGGGCGGCGGATGTCGATCACCAGCGCGCCGTCGGGTTCCTCCAGCGTCTCGAACTGGCTGTGCAGCAGCGCCGGGTTGAAGAAATGGCCGCTGCGCGCCGACAGGCGCTGCCCGATCAGTCCGGCATCGCCCTTCATGAAGACGAAGGTCACGCCGCCCTCGGGCGGCGTCAGCCGGTCGCGGTAGACCTGGCGCAAGGCCGAGCAGGTGAACACGTGCGTGCGTCCCTCGGCGCGCGCGGCATCGATGGCCGCCCGCATGGCGGCCAGCCACGGCCAGCGGTCTTCGTCGGTCAGCGGCACGCCGGCGTGCATCTTGGCCTTGTTGGCCTCGCTGTGGAATTCGTCGGCGTCATGGAAGCCGCATTGCAGCCGCTGTGCCAGCAGCTGGCCGACCGTGGTCTTGCCGCTGCCGGATACGCCCATCAGGATATAGATCATGTCTGCTCCGTCGATCAGGATCGGATGGTGTGCCCATCCTTGTCGCTTGTCGTGCATCGCGCCGCTCGCATGCGTGCGATGGCTCCCGGGCGGCCCGCCGCCGGGGAACCAAGCCAGGTGATTGGAAGGTGGGTTGCCGGGATACCGGACGGCCAGCCTATTGTGCGACGGCCGCCCCGGTTTGGACAGCCTCGCGCGGCACCGCGTCCGCCTCGGACAGGTCCAGCGCGCTGCCGCCGGCTTCGGCGTCGCGCGCCTGGCGCCGGAACAGGCCGAACAGGCCGCGTCCGACACTGAAACCGGCGAAGGCGTCGGCAGGCGCCGCCGCGGGCTCGCGTGCGGCCAGCTCGGCCGCGTCGCCGAGCCATTGCAGGACGCCAGCTTCGGCGTCCACGCGGATGCGATCGCCGTCGCGCACACGCGCCAGCATGCCGCCAGCCAGTGCCTCGGGCCCCACATGGATCACGGCCGGCACCTTGCCGGAGGCGCCCGACATGCGGCCGTCGGTGACCAGGGCCACGCGGCGACCGGCATCCTGCAGCGCACCCAGCGCCGGCGTCAGCCGGTGCAGTTCCGGCATGCCGTTGGCGGCCGGACCCTGGAAGCGCACCACCGCCACCACGTCACGGTCCAGCTCGCCGGCGGCGAAGGCCGCCTGCAGCGCCTCCTGGGAATCGAACACGCGCGCAGGCGCCTCGACCACGCGGTGCTCCGGCGCCACCGCCGAGATCTTGATCACGCCGCGCCCCAGGTTGCCCTGCATCAGGCGCAGGCCGCCTTCGGCGGCGAACGGCGCGGCGGCCGTGGCCAGCACCTGCGCATCGCCACTGGCAGCGGCGCCGTCGCGCCAGCGCAGCATGCCGTTGTCCAGCACCGGCTCCTGGGTGTAGCGCCGCAGGCCGGGACCGGCGACGGTCTGCACGTCCTCGTGCAGCAGCCCGGCATCCAGCAGTTCGCGGATCACGAAGGCGACACCGCCGGCCGCGTGGAAGTGGTTGACGTCCGCCGAGCCGTTCGGATAGACCCGCGCCAGCAGCGGCGTAGCCCGCGAGAGGCGGTCGAAATCGTCCCAGTCGATGAGGATGCCGGCCGCGCGCGCCATTGCCACCAGGTGGATGCTGTGGTTGGTCGAGCCACCGGTGGCCAGCAGGCCGACGATGGCGTTGACCACCGCGCGCTCGTCGACGATGCGCGCCAGCGGCAGGTATTCGTTGCCGCGCGCCGAGATGGCCAGCGCGCGCTGCGCGGCCGCCGCCGTCAGCGCGTCACGCAGCGTGGTGTCGGGATGGACGAAGGCCGCGCCCGGCAGATGCAGGCCCATCACCTCCATCAGGAACTGGTTGCTGTTGGCGGTACCGTAGAAGGTGCAGGTGCCGGCGCCGTGATAGGCCTCGCATTCCGCCTCCAGCAGCGCCTCGCGTCCGACCTGCCCGGTGGCGTAGAGCTGGCGCACCCGGGCCTTCTCCTTGTTGGACAGGCCGCTGGCCATCGGCCCCGCCGGCACGAACACGACCGGCAGGTGGCCGAACTGCAGCGCACCCATCAGCAGGCCGGGCACGATCTTGTCGCACACGCCCAGCATTACCGCGGCGTCGAAGGTGTTGTGCGACAGGGCCACGGCGGTGCTCATGGCAATGACGTCGCGCGAGAACAGCGACAGCTCCATGCCGGCATTGCCCTGCGTGATGCCGTCGCACATGGCCGGCACGCCGCCGGCCACCTGGGCCACCGCACCGGCCGCGCCCGCCGCCTCGCGGATCAGGCCGGGATAGCGCTCGTAAGGCTGGTGCGCAGACAGCATGTCGTTGTAGGCGGTGACGATGCCGAGGTTCTGCGCATGCTCGACGCGCAGGCGCAGCTTGTCGGCGGCGGGCAGGGCTGCGTACCCATGCGCAAGGTTCGCGCAGGAAAGGCCATGTTGCGGGCCCAGTTCGCGCTGGGCGCGCTCACAACGTGCCAGGTAGGCAGCGCGGCTGGCACGGCTGCGCGCGACGATACGCGCGGTCACGGCCTGGACTTCGGCATGAACGGTTTGCGGCATGGCGGGACGACTCTCCGTGGGAAGTATGCTGCAGTCGACCGGATGAGGAATGAGATCCGGTCATGTAGATTTTCTACATTATATCCAGTCCGGAACGACAAGCGAACACCACGCCAACCGCCAATCGCCTAAAACCCCCAATTTTTTGCGAAATTCAGGGAAATCCCTAGCCGCGCCACGACTCCCGCGCGAAGACGATGCGCCACCCGATCTTGTAGAATATCTACATATTTTCTACACACCTGCCAACTGCCCTGCTCCATGCGCGACCGAATCCTCGCCGTCTATGACACGCTCCGCCCCTCCGAACGCCGCCTGGCCGACTACGTGGCACGGCACGGCGCCAGCGTGATCCGCCTGTCGATGCCGGAACTGGCAGAGCGCGCCGGTGTATCGCAGCCGACCATCGCACGGTTCTGCGCCGCGCTGGGCTACGACGGCTTCCGCGAGTTCAAGCTGCAGTTCGCACAGAACGTGGGCGGCGGCACACCCTTCGTGCACCAGGACGTCAGCGCCGAGGACCGTCCCGCCGACATCGCCGGCAAGGTCTTCGACCGCACCCTCTCCACGCTGATGAGCGTGCGCAACGCGCTGTCGGCGGACCAGATCGAACATGGCATCCGGCTGCTGGCCGACGCGCGCCGCATCGAGTTCTACGGCTGCGGCAATTCCGGCATCGTCGCGCTGGACCTGCAGCACAAGTTCTTCCGGCTGGGCATTCCCACCACCGCCTACTCCGACCCGCACGTCTTCAATATGTCGGCGGCGCTGCTGCGCCCGGGCGACGTCGCCGTGCTGGTCTCCAACAGCGGGCGCACCTGGGACATCCTGGCCGCCGCCACGCTGGCGCGCGGCAGCGGCGCCGGCGTGCTGGCGCTCACGCACAGCGGCTCGCCGCTGGCGGCGCTCGCGGACGTCTGCGTATTTTCCGACGTGGAAGAGGACAGCGAGGTCTATACCCCCATGACCTCGCGTATCTGCCACCTGGTGCTGGGCGATGTGCTGGCCACCGGCGTGGCCCTGGAGCGCGCCGACAGCGTCGCGCCCGGCCTGCAGCGCGCCAAGGCGCACCTGCGCGAGCGCCGCATCGCCAGCGCGGAGCCGTCGATGCCGCCGCGCGACACCAGGCCCAAGCGCTCCGCCAGCGCGGCGCGCCGCAGCAAGGGCAGCGCCTGAGCGCCCAGCGATCCGCGCCGCGCGGCCGGCACGCCATGCTCAGCGCGGTGCCGGCGGCGCCTCGCGCCAGTAGCGCCGGACCTGCTGACGGTACGGCGTGATCGCCACGCCGTCCGCCCCGGCCTCGATCACCACCGCGCCGTTCTCATCCGAGCGGTAGCGCGCGACGCCTTGGGCACCATAGCGGGCCCAGACATCGGCACGCGGATGACGGAAGCGATTGGCATGGCCCAGCTGGAACACAGCGGCCTGCGGTGCCACCGCGGCAAGGAAGGCCGGGCTGGAAGACGTGCCGCTGCCATGGTGCGGCACCATCAGCACACTGGCGCGCAGCGCTTGCGCCGGCAACGACGACAGCAGCGCCGCCTCCTCGGCACGCTCGATATCGCCGGTCAGCAGCAGGCTCGGGGCCGCCCCGTCACCGGCCTGCGCCGACACATGGAGCACGCAGCTGCGCGCGTTGCTGCCATAGGCCGGCGACTGCGACTGCGCCGCCGGCGGATGCAGCACGGCGAAACGCACCCCGTCCCACTCCCATTGCTGCCCGGCGGCGCAGGGCTCCCACGCGCGTGGTGGCCGCAGCGGCGGCGACAGCAGCGCATGCGCGGGCGGCGCCGCGGTGCGCAGCGCCGCCACCGGCACGGCATCCAGCACCGCGCCGACTCCGCCGGCATGGTCGGCGTGCTCGTGGCTGATCATCAGCATATCGAGGCGCCCCAGGCCGGCCGCGCGCAGGTGCGGCACGATGACCCGCTCGCCCGCGCTGGAGCTTTCGCCGTAGGCCGGTCCGGTGTCGAACAGCAGCGCATGCCGCCGCGTCTCGACCAGCACCGCACCGCCCTGGCCGACATCGAAGGCCGTCGCACGGAAGGCGCCTGCCGCCACCGGGGTCCGCCCCGCCACCAGCAGCGGCAGCAGCAGCACCAGCCCGCGCCAGCGCAGGCGCCAGCCGAAGCCACGCGGTGCCAGCAGGCAGGCGACGCCCGGCAGGGCCAGCGCGAAGGCCACCGGACCGGCCGCCGCCGCACGCCAGACCGCCCAGGACGGCGCCGACAGCCAGGCCAGCAGGCTGCCCAGCAGGGCCAGGCAGGCGTGGGCCAGCGCCAGCAGCGGTGCGGCCAGCGGCGACGGCAGGATGGCGGCCAGCAGCGACAGCGGCGTCACCACGAAACTCACCAGCGGGATGGCCACCGCGTTGGCCAGCGGCGAGACCAGCGAGGTCTGCTGGAACAACAGCAGCGTGGCCGGCACCAGGCCCAGCGTGACCACCCATTGGGTATGGGCGGCTTGTGCCAGCGCCACCCGCAGGCGGGCCGGCCAGCGGTCCGCGCGGGCGCCGTCCGCGCCGTCCGCCGCGGGGGCCGCGGGCGGACGCCCCGCGGCCAGGAAGATCACCGCCACGGCACTGAAGGAGAGCCAGAATCCGGGCGCCATCACGCCCCATGGATCGACAACCAGCGCCGCCAGCGCGGCCCAGCCGAGCACCAGCGAGCCCGGCACCGTACGTCCGCTCCAGGATGCCAGCACCGCCACCACCAGCATTGCCACCGTGCGCAGGGCAGGCACCTCGAGTCCCGCCACCAGGCCGTAGCCGATGCCTGCCGGCAGCGCCACCAGCAGGCCGACCTGCCGCGCCGGCAGCCATAGCGGCGGCGGCCGGCGCCAGCGCCGGCCCAGCCCGAAGGCATGGCGCCAGGCCCAGGCGGCCAGCGCACCGGCCATGCCGGAGATCATGGTGATATGGAGCCCGGAGATGCTGATCAGGTGGCCGATGCCGGTGCGGTTGAATATCTCCCTGTCGGCAGCTGAGATGCCGCGCTGGTCGCCCACAACCAGCGCCACCAGCACCGGGCCGTAGCGCGCATCCGGCGGCAGGTTGGCGCGCAGGTGCGCGCGCAGCGCGTGGCGCCACGAGGCGATGCGCCAGGCCAGCCGCTCCCCCGCCGCCATGGCGTGGCCCTCGCCCGCGCTGCGCACGTAGCCGGTCGCCCCCACGCCTTGGCCGAGCAGCCAGTAGGCATAGTCGAACCCGTGTGGATTCGCTAGCCCGCGCGGCCGCCGCAGGCGCACCACGAACTCGCGCCGCTCGCCCGGCCGCAGTCCGGGCGGCGCCTCGTTCCAGGCCAGCAGGATCTCGGGCGGCAGGCGCGCGCCACCTGCTTCCGCGCCGGCAGCAGCTCCACCGCCTGCGCCGGCAACCTCCTGCTCGATGGCAAAGCGGAAACGCAGGCCGCGCTCGGCTTCGGCCGGCAGGCCGGCCACCACGCCGCGCACGCGCACATCGCTGCCGTCGAGCGCGGGGGGCAGCCAGGCATCCAGCGCCTGCACGGCGCGCCCGCCGGCCCAGCCGAAGCCGGCCAGCAAGCCCAGCAGGCAGACCGCCGCACGCGCCGCCGGCCGCGCCCGGCGCCGCCAGTACAACGCGGCCGCCGCCAGCAGCGCGGCGGCCAGCAGCAGCACGGCGGCCGCTGCCCGGCCGGGCAGCACCGGCTGCTGCTGCAGGCACCAGCAGCCGGTGACGAAAGCCAGCAGGAACAGGCGCATCGCAACTCCCTGCGCGCATGGCGCGGATGACGATGCTCCTGCTTATACGGGCGTTCACGCCCGGCTGCGGTGTCAGTCTGTGACGGTGTGCCGCGGCGCCATGATCCCGGCGAAGGCCGCCAGCCGCGGCAGCGCTTCGATCGAGTTGCGCCACATGGCGGCGGCCAGCGGCTGCGGCGCGATGCCGCGCAGTTCGCCCAGCACGCGCGCCACACCGGCCACTTCGGCCGGCGTGTTGCGCGCCTTGTGCTGCTCGCCGAACTGGTCGTCGGACAGCCAGGCAGGCGCGATGTCGGGCGCATCGGTCTCCAGCACGATGGCCTCCAGCGGCAGCTCGGCCGCCAGCCGGCGGATCTGCCGCGCGCGCGAGAAGGTCAGGTTGCCGCCGAAGCCGAGCTTCAGGCCGAGATCGAGAAAGCGCTTGGCCTGGTCGATGCTGCCGTTGAAAGCATGCGCGATGCCCTGGCGCACGCCGAGCCGGCGCAGCTGGGCGCCGACCTGGTCCTGCGAACGGCGCACGTGCAGCAGCACGGGCAGCTCGAACTCGCGGGCGATCTTGAGCTGTTCGGCATAGAGCCAGGTCTGGTGCGCGGCGTCCAGCCCGGGCACGAAGAAGTCCAGCCCGATCTCGCCGATGCCGACGAAACGCGGGTCGCCGATCGACGCCGCGACCTCGGCGCGCAGGCGCTCGACGTCCGCCTGGCCGGCCTCGGCCGAGCACAGCGGGTGGATGCCGAGCGCGTAGACGCAGCCGGCATGGCGCCGCGACAAGGCACGCACCGCCTCGAAGTTCCAGGTCGCCACCGCAGGCAGCACGATGCCGTTGACGCCGGCGGCGTCCGCGGCGGCGGCGACGGTGTCACGGTCCGCATCGAACTCGGCGGCATCGAGATGGCAGTGGGTATCGATCCACATCGCGCTGGCGCGGAGCCGGGGGCTCAGCGCTCCTGGTGCAGGTGGCCGTCGCGCAGCCGCAGCACGCGATCGCAACGGTTGGCCAGGTCGATATCGTGGGTCACGATGACGAAGCTGGTGCCGAAGCCGAGCGACAGGTCCAGCATCAGGTCATAGACGCCGCCCGCGGTATGGTCGTCGAGGTTGCCGGTCGGCTCGTCCGCCAGCACGCAGGCCGGCTGGCCCACCAGGGCGCGGGCGATGGCCACGCGCTGGCGCTCCCCGCCCGACAGCTCGCCCGGACGGTGCTCGCTGCGCCGGCCCAGGCCCACGCGCTCCAGCATGGCCTGCGCGGCGGCACGCGCCTCGCCCTGCTTCTGGCCGCGGATGCGCAGGGGCATCGCCACATTGTCCAGCGCGGTGAACTCGGGCAGCAGGTGATGGAACTGGTAGACGAAGCCCAGCGCGCGGTTGCGCACCACATTGCGCTCACGCTCGCTCAGCGCCGTGAACGGCTTGCCCTGCAGGGCCACGCGGCCGCTGTCGGGATTGTCCAGCCCGCCCAGCACATGCAGCAGGGTGCTCTTGCCCGAACCGGAGGCGCCGACGATGGCCACCTTCTCGCCCGGGACGATGCGGATGTCGACGCCCTTGAGCACGTCGACATCGAGCCCGCCCTGGCGGAAGCGCTTGGTCAGGCCCTCGGCCTGCAGCACCGGTTCGCCCCCCTGCCCGCCATGGCCGCCGCTGCCGCCGGACTGCCGCGTGCGGGCCAGGCCCGCGCCGATCACGGTCTGCTCACTCATAGCGCAGCGCCTCCGCCGGATTGACGCGGGCGGCCCGCCAGCTGGGATAGAGCGTGGCCAGGGAGGCCAGCACGAAGGAGATGATGCCGATGGTAGCGATGTCGTTCACGCGGGGATCCGAAGGCAGTTCGCTGATGAAATAGATGTCGCGCGGCAGGAACTGCACATGCAGCAGCCGCTCGATGAAGGGGACGATGACGTCGATATTGGTGGCGATCAGGGTGCCGCCGGCCACGCCGAGCAAGGTGCCGATGAAACCGATCGCCACGCCCTGCACGATGAAGATCTTCATGACCGAGCCGGGCTGCGCGCCCATGGTGCGCAGGATGGCGATGTCGGCCTGCTTGTCGGTGACCGTCATCACCAGCGTCGACACCAGGTTGAACGCGGCCACGGCGATGATCAGCGTCAGGATGATGAACATCATGCGCTTCTCGGTCTTCACGGCGGCGAACCAGTTGCGGTTCTGCTGCGACCAGTCGCGCACGTCGAGATCGCCGGTGAGCGTGCCGGCGAGCTGCCCGGCCACTTCCGGCGCACGCTCCATGTCGGTCAGCTTGAGGCGCACGCCGCTGGGGCCCGCCAGCCGGAACAGGGTCTCGGCATCCTGCAGGTTGATCAGCGCCAAGGCATTGTCGAACTCGAAATGGCCGGACGAGAACACGCCGACCACGGTGAACTGCTTGAGCCGCGGCAGCACGCCGGCCGGCGTGATGGTGCCCTGGGGCGCCACCAGCGTGACCTTGTCGCCGGGCTGCACGCCGAGCGCATTGGCCAGCTCGTTGCCCAGCGCGATGCCGAACCCGCCCGGCTGCAGCTTGTCCAGCGCGCCGGCGCGGAACTGCTTGCCGAGGTCCGAGACCTTGGGCTCCTCGGCCGGGTCGACGCCGCGCAGCAGCACGCCGCGTACCACGTCCTCGCGCGTCAGCATGGCCTGTGCTGCCACATAGGGCGCCGCACCAATCACTTCCTTATTGCGCATGGCCTCGGCGGCGGTGCGCTGCCAGTCTGGCAGCGCACCGGGCGCCATGATCTCGATATGGGACAGCACCGACAGCATGCGGTCGCGCACCTCCTTCTGGAAGCCGTTCATCACCGACAGCACCACGATCAGCGCGGCCACGCCCAGGGCGATGCCGGACATCGAGATCATCGAGATGAAGGAGATGAAGGAATTGCGGCTGGCGCGCTTGCCGGCGCGGGTATAGCGCCAGCCGATCTGCCACTCGTAGGGAAAATTCAAGAGGTGTCCTGTTGTTCGGGTAAGGTCCTGCCGCTCCGGCCCGGCGGACGGCCTTTGCGGCGGTGGCGCCACCCGGCGCCACCGGGCCCGGCTCGCCGCCGGCCAGCCGGAAGTTTACAATCTCGGCAATCATGATGACGCACCTGACCCTGATTGTGCCTTTTTCCGTGCCGCCGGGCACGGGTGACGATGACCCCGAAGGCGTCATGTCCGCTGCCCTGCTGCGCCAGTTGGAGCTGCCGGCGCTTGGAAAGTTGCTGACGCGGGCCTCGCCCGGCGCGCGCGAGCGGCACGACGACCCCTATCTGCGCAGCCTGCCGCACGAACGCTGGCTGGCCGGCCGCGCCGGCCTGGACACCGCGCGGGTGCCGAGCGCACCCTTCATGCGCCTGGCCGACGGCGGCAGTGCCGACGAACAGGCCTGGGCCTGCCTGGAACTGGTACATATCCACGCCGCGCGCGACCACCTGGTGCTGATGGACCCCGCCCGGCTCGGCGTGCGCGCCAGCGAGGCGGAGGCGCTGCACCGCGCCCTGGACGCGCTGCTGGGCGAGTCCGGGATCCGCCTGGAAGCGCTGGCGCCAGGACGCTGGTACCTGGCCGAAGCGGTGTTCGGGCCGCTCGAGGCGACCACGCCCCTGCGCGCCACCGGCCGCAATATCGATATCTGGATGCAGGAAGGCGAACGCGCCCGCGACTGGCGCCGCCTGCAGAACGAAATCCAGATGACCTGGTTCGACCATCCGGTCAACCAGGCCCGCGAAGCCGCCGGGGAACTGCCGATCAATTCGGTCTGGCTGCATGGCGGCGGACGCCTGCAGGCCGTGCCGCGGCTGGCCGACGCTGTCTACACCGACGACCCCTTCGCCGCCGGCCTGGCCCTCGCCGCCGGGGCGGCCCGCCAGCCGCTGCCGGCCGGGCTGGCCGCGCTGGCCGATGGCGGCAGCGCGCTGGCACTGCTGGACGCCGCCGCCGAAGCGCACATCGGCCAGGACTGGGGGCGCTGGCTGGACGCCATGCACGGCCTGGAGGATGCCTGGTTCGCGCCGGCACTGGCGGCGCTGGAAAGCGGCCGCTGCGAGGCCCTGACCGTGGTGCTGGCCGGCGAGAACCATTTCGCCGAGTTCCGCGTCACGCGCGGCGACCTGCGCAAGTTCTGGCGCGGCCTGGGCAGCCGCGGCGACTGGCGCGCGCTGCTGTCCGACCTGGCGCTGGCGGCATGACGCCAGCGCCGCGACGTACCGGCGCCCGCCTCGGGCGCCCCGGGCACCCCCGCGCGGACGAACCGCGCCGTCGCCCTTCCCCTTTCCACCCGGGCCGGCCGCCCGTCGCGGCCGCCCGTGCGGGCGGCGCCTGCGCTGCCCGCACCTTCCTCGCCCTCCTCGCCGCATGACCCGAATCGCCACCCGCTCCTTCTCGACCGAGCACGCTGCGTCGCTTGCCGCCGCCGGCCTGCACCCCACCCTGGCCCGCATCCTGTCGGCGCGCGGCGTCAGCCGGCCCGACGAACTGGCCACCGAGCTGCCCGGGCTGGTGGCGCCGGGCGAGATGAAGGGCATCGGGCATGCCGCCACCTACCTGGCCGACGCCATCGCCGCCGGCCGCCGCCTGCTGATCGTGGCCGACTACGACTGCGACGGCGCAACCGCCTGCGCGGTAGGCGTGCGCGGCTTGCGCATGCTGGGCGCCCGCGTCGACTACATCGTGCCCAACCGCTTCGAGTACGGCTACGGGCTGACGCCGGAAATCGTCGAGCTGGCGGCACGCCAGCAGCCGGACGTGATCGTCACGGTGGACAACGGCATCGCCAGCGTCGACGGCGTGGCGGCGGCCAATGCCCGCGGTATCGACGTGGTGGTGACCGACCACCACCTGCCCGGCGCCACGCTGCCGGAGGCGGCCGTGATCGTCAATCCCAACCAGCCCGGCTGCCCGTTCCCCAGCAAGAACCTGGCGGGCGTGGGCGTGATGTTCTATGTGCTGCTGGCGCTGCGCGCCGAGCTGCGTACGCGCGGTGTATTCGATGCCCGCACCCAGCCGCGCCTCGACACCCTGCTCGACCTGGTGGCGCTCGGCACCGTGGCCGACGTGGTCAAGCTCGACAGCAACAACCGCATCCTGGTGGCGCAGGGCCTCAAGCGCATGCGCGCCGGCCGCATGCACGCCGGCGTGGCCGCCCTGTTCCGCGCCGCCGGACGGGAAGCGGCACGCGCCAACACCTTCGACCTCGGCTTCGGCCTGGGCCCGCGCCTGAACGCCGCCGGGCGGCTCGCCGACATGTCGCTCGGCATCGAATGCCTGCTGACCGACGACGCCGGCCGCGCCTGGGAGATCGCCCAGGAACTGGACGGCATGAACCGCGAGCGGCGCGACATCGAGGCCGGCATGCAGCAGGAGGCGCTGCAGATCCTGGAGCAGCCGATGGCGGGCCTGGACCCGGCCTCGCGCTACACGGTCAGCGTCTTCAACGAGACCTGGCACCAGGGCGTGATCGGCATCGTGGCCTCGCGCCTGAAGGAGAAGTTCCATCGCCCGACCATCACGTTCGCCCCCGGCGACGATGCCACCATCAAGGGCTCCGGCCGCTCCATCCCCGGCTTCCACCTGCGCGACGCGCTCGACCTCGTCTCCAAGCGCCACCCGGGGTTGCTGGTGAAGTTCGGCGGCCATGCGATGGCGGCCGGCCTGACCTTGCGCGCCGACACCTTCGGCCAGTTCATGGAAGCCTTCGAGGCGGTAGGCCGGGAGTGGCTGGACGAGGAGCAGCTGGCGCGCGTGATCGAGACCGACGGCGACATCGACGACGGCTGCTTCTCGCCGGAGTTCGTCAACCTGCTCGACCAGCAGGTATGGGGCCAGGGCTTCCCCGCCCCGACCTTCTGCGGCGAGTTCGACGTGGTGCGCCAGACCGTGCTCAAGGGCAAGCACCTGAAGCTGCTGCTGGGGCGCGGCGCGCACCGCTTCGATGCGATCTGGTTCAACCACGCCGAGGCGCTCGGCGCCAGCGCGCTGGTGGCCTACCGGCTGGACAACAACACCTTCAACGGCGTCACGCGGGTGCAGATGGTGATCGAGCACGCGCAATAACGGACTCTGGCGGACCCCGGCGGGCCCTGTCGGACACCGGCCAGCCCGGGAGCCACACCGGCCGCGCCAGCCACGCTAGCCGCGCGACGGCAGGTAGCCCGACGGATCGACCGGCTTGCCGCCGGCGCGCACTTCGAAATGCAGCTCGCCGCCGCCCGCCCCCATGCGCCCGACCTCCTGCCCGGCCGCTACCTGGCTGTCTTCACTGACCGAGGGCTTGTCGAGGTTGCCGTAGACGGTCAGCCAGTCGTCGTCGTGCTTGACGATCACCAGCATGCCGTAGCCGCGCAGGTTGCCCACATGGATGGCGCGGCCGGCCGCGGCCGCCCGCACCACGCCGCCCGCCGGCACGTCGATACGCAGCCCCTTGCTCGCCGGCGGCGCGTAGCGCGCCACGACCTTGCCGTCGGCCGGCCACTGCAGGCGGATGCGGGAGGCCGGCGGCCGCGCCGGCCCGCTGTCGTCCACCCGGGGGGTATCCTTGACCGCCGCCGGCCCGCCGCTGCCGCCGGATGCCCGGCCGCCTCCCGCCGAAGCCGCGGCGCCTGCCGCCGGCACCACGCGGATCACCTGCCCCACCTCGATGCGGTCGGCGTCGCTCAGGCTGTTCCAGCGCGCCAGCTCACGCACGCTGCGCCGGTGCTTGCGGGCGATCGAATACAGCGTGTCGCCGCTCTGCACGCGGTAGTAGCCGTCGGGCACCGGGCCGTCGTCCAGCGTGCCGCAGGCGGCCAGCGGCAGCACCGCGGCGGCCGCCAGCAGCGCGAGCAGGCGGCGGCGGCCGCCGTGCCCGCCGTGCCTTCCTCTTGCCTCTGGAGTCTCTGGATGTTCTCGATTGGTTTGCTTCATGCTCTCGGGGTTGGGCACGCAAGTGCCCTCTCGTCCACGCATTGCCGGTCCGGGCCGCCTATTATCGCCGCTGCGCGCGCCTTGCGCGCCGCGCGGAGGCCCGCGGGCCCGGCGTGGCAGCCGGCCGGCGCCAACAGGGGTAGACCGCGGCGCATGCGCCGGGTTCGCCGCCGCACGCCTGCAAACCGCGGAGAATCCGCCGCATTCCGCTATAATTCAAGGTTTTGAAAGCGCAAGAACATCATGGAAGCAGAACGCCTCAACGCCATCTCCGGTGCCATCTCCGATCTCCGTTCCCGGACGGAAGATCTACGGGGGTATCTTTGACTACGAAGTCAAACTAGGCCGCCTCGACGAAGTCAACGGCCTGCTCGAAGACCCGGACGTCTGGAACAACCCCAAGCGGGCCCAGGACCTGGGCAAGGAAAAGAAGATGCTGGAGGGCGTGGTCGGCGTCCTCGGCAAGCTCACCTCTGATCTCGACGGCGCGGACGAACTGTTCGAGCTGGCGCGCGAAGAAGGCGACGACGACACGCTGCAGGCCATCGAGGCCGACGTGCAGGGCTTCAAGGACATCGTCGAAGACATGGAGTTCCGCCGCATGTTCTCGGGCGAACTCGACCAGGCCAACGCGTTCATCGACATCCAGGCCGGCGCCGGTGGCACGGAAGCCTGCGACTGGGCCTCGATGCTGCTGCGCCAGTACCTGAAGTACTGCGAGCGCAAGGGCTTCAAGGCCGAGGTGCTGGAAGAGTCCGAGGGCGACGTGGCCGGCATCAAGAGCGCCACCATCAAGGTGGAAGGCGAATACGCCTTCGGCTACCTGCGCACCGAGACCGGCGTCCACCGCCTGGTGCGCAAGTCGCCGTTCGATTCCTCGGGCGGGCGCCACACCTCGTTCTCGTCGGTCTTCGTCTATCCCGAGGTGGATGATTCCTTCGAGGTCGAGATCAACCCGGCCGACCTGCGCGTCGACACCTACCGCGCCTCGGGCGCCGGTGGCCAGCACATCAACAAGACCGATTCTGCGGTGCGGATCACGCACGCGCCGACCGGCATCGTGGTGCAGTGCCAGAACGACCGTTCGCAGCACCGCAACCGTGCCGAAGCGATGTCGATGCTGAAGTCGCGGCTGTACGAGCACGAGATGCGCAAGCGCCAGGCCGAGGCCGACAAGCTGGAGTCGTCCAAGACCGACGTGGGCTGGGGCCACCAGATCCGCTCCTACGTGCTGGACCAGAGCCGCATCAAGGACCTGCGCACCAACGTCGAAATGTCGAACACGCAGAAGGTGCTCGACGGCGACCTCGATCCTTTCATCGAGGCCAGCCTGAAACAGGGCCTGTAACACGGCCCGCGTGGCGTGCCGATGCGCGCCACGCCGATGCCGCGGCACGCCGCGGCGGACCATCCGGCGCGGCGGCCAGCGGCTGGCCGCCGCGCCGCCCGATGCATCACCAACCGTGTCATCCGCAGCGTCTCCACCAGCGAACACAGCCATGAGTGCAGCGAACCAACTCTACATCGTGACCGGCGCCTCGCGCGGCCTCGGCGCCGCCCTGGCGCAGGCCCTGCTGGCGCCCGGCAACCGGCTCGTCTGCGTGGCCCGCAGCCCCGCGCCCGCCCTGCAGCAGGCGGCGGCCGCGGCCGGCGTCGCGCTCGACTGGCACTGCCAGGACCTGTCGCAGCCCGAGGCCGGCGCGCGCTGGCTGCAGGCGGTGCTGGAGGCGGTCGACACGCCGCCGGCCAGCGCCACGCTGGTGCTGAACGCCGGCGTGATCGAGCCGATCGTGCCGGTGGCAGGACTGCGCGCCGACACGCTGGTGCCGCACCTGATGACCAACCTGGCCACGCCGATGACGATGACGGCGGCCTTCCTGGCCGCCAGCGAGCGCTTCGGCTGTCCGCGCAAGGTGCTGGCGATCTCCTCGGGTGCCGCGCGCCGGCCCATCGAGGGCTGGAGCGCCTACTGCGCGGGCAAGGCCGGACTGGACATGTTCATGCGCTCGATCCATGCCGAGTATGCCCAGGCCCCGGCCGGACGCGAGGTGCGCGCCGTGGCGCTGGCCCCGGGCGTGATCGACACCGGCATGCAATCGACCATCCGCGGCGCCGACTTCGCCCAGGTGCAGCGCTTCCGCGACCTCAAGGCGCAGGAGCAGCTGGCCAGTCCCGACGATGTCGCCCGCCGCATCGCCGCTTACCTGCAGCGCCCGGACTTCGGCAGCACCGAGCTGGACGACATCCGCAACCACTGAAGCCTTTTCTGAAACCGCGCGGGCCCGGCCCGCGCGCAGCACACACATCATGACCGAACCCAACCGCGCCCCAGCCGACGCCGCGACCGCGGCCACCGCCGCCGACGAAAACAAGATCATCGCGGAACGGCGCGAGAAACTGCAGGCACTGCGTCAGCAAGGCGTGGCCTTCCCCAACGATTTCCGCCCCACCCACCAGTCGGCCGCCCTGCACGCGCAGTACGACGCCGTCGAGCAGGAGGCGCTGGAAGCCGCGCCGGTCGAGGTGGCCATCGCCGGCCGCATGATGCTCAAGCGCGTGATGGGCAAGGCCAGCTTCGCCACCGTGCAGGACGGCACCGGCCGCATCCAGTTCTACATCAGCCGCGACGCCATCGGCGAAGAGGTCTACGCCGGCTTCAAGAAGTGGGACCTGGGCGATATCGTGGCCGCGCGCGGCACGCTGATGAAGACCAAGACCGGCGAGCTGTCGGTGGCGGTCACCGAACTGCGCCTGCTGTCGAAGAGCCTGCGTCCGCTGCCGGGCGACTATTACGGCCTGGCCGACCAGGAGCAGAAATACCGCCAGCGCTACGTCGACCTGATCGTGTCGCCGGAAACTCGCGCCACCTTCCGCGCCCGCACCCAGGCCATCTCGTCGCTGCGCAAGCACATGGCCGAATCCGGCTTCATGGAAGTCGAGACGCCGATGCTGCACCCCATCCCCGGCGGCGCCGCGGCCAAGCCCTTCATCACCCACCACAACGCGCTGGATATGCAGATGTTCCTGCGCATCGCGCCCGAGCTGTACCTGAAGCGCCTGGTGGTGGGCGGTTTCGAGCGCGTGTTCGAGATCAACCGCAATTTCCGCAACGAGGGGGTGAGCCCGCGCCACAATCCCGAGTTCACCATGATGGAGTTCTACGCGGCCTACACGGACTACCGCTGGCTGATGGACTTCACCGAGAACCTGATCCGCCAGGCCGCCATCGATGCCTGCGGCAACGCCGTGCTGAACTACCAGGGCCGCGAACTGGACCTGTCCAAGCCCTTCCACCGCCTGACCATCACCCAGGCCATCCAGAAGTACGCGCCGCAGTACACCGATGCGCAGCTGGCCGATGCCGACTTCCTGCGCGTCGAGCTGAAGAAGTTCGGCGTCAACACCCAGGCGCCGCAGTTCCTCAATGCCGGGCTGGGCACGCTGCAACTGGTGCTGTTCGAGGAAACCGCGGAAAGCCAGCTGTGGGAGCCGACCTTCATCGTCGACTACCCGGTGGAGGTCTCGCCGCTGGCGCGCGCCTCCGATACCGTGCCCGGCATCACAGAGCGCTTCGAGCTATTCATTACCGGCCGCGAGATCGCCAACGGCTTCTCGGAGCTGAACGATGCCGAGGACCAGGCCGAGCGCTTCCGCAAGCAGGTCGAGCAGAAGGATGCGGGCGACGAGGAAGCCATGTACTTCGATGCCGACTACATCCGCGCGCTCGAGTACGGCATGCCCCCGACGGGCGGCTGCGGCATCGGCATCGACCGCCTGGTCATGCTGCTGACCGACAGCCCCAATATCCGCGACGTGATCCTCTTCCCGCACCTGCGCCGCGAGGATTGAGACGACGCACCGGCTGCCGCCGCGCGGCGGCAGCCTGCACGACCGCGAGAACCCCTGCCCCTGCAGGGGTTCTTTTTTGCGCGGCCGGCAGCGACGGCACCTCGCCGTCGCGCGTGTCGGCCATGCTGTCGATGTCGGCCGGCGATCGCTCCTGCGAGCATTGGCTGGCGCGCGTCACCTGGAACCGCGTGGTGACGGGCTATGACCACGATACCGGCATCTTCCTGGCCGGGATCGGGTATCGCATCTAGTTGCTTTGCTGGCTGCCGGTTGCTGGCGGCCCGTTGCAGGCGCCGCCAGTTGCAGGTCACAGGGTTGCGGCCGCCCGCTTCAGCAAGCTCCCAGGGGAGCGGTGGCCGTCCCCAAGGACCCGCAGCGAGCGGGCCGCTGCTCCCTGACTCCCTGGCTTCTTACTCCGCTTCTTCGATCCAGGCGGACTGGATCGCCTCGAGGATCTTCTCGCCCGAGCGCTCCGGCACGTCGCTGAAGCCGTCCAGTTCCAGCACCCAGCGGCGCAGGTCGGTAAAGCGCACGGTCAAGGGGTCGACGTCCGGGAACTTGTCGTAGAGGGCGGCCGCGATGGCATAGGTATCGGTCCACTTCATGGGGCGTTCTCCTGTCGTGCGGGGCTCAGTGCCCTTCCTTGGCGTGGTTGATGGTGTACTTGGGAATCTCGACCGTCAGGTCCTCGTCGGCCACGATGGCCTGGCAGGACAGACGCGAATTCGGCTCGAGGCCCCAGGCCTTGTCGAGCAGGTCTTCTTCCTTCTCCTCGGCCTCGTTCAGTGAATCGAAACCCTCGCGCACGATGACGTGGCAGGTGGTGCACGCGCACGACTTCTCGCAGGCGTGCTCGATCTCGATGCCGTGGCTCAGCAGGGCGTCGCAGACGCTGGTGCCCGGCTTGGCTTCGAACACGGCGCCCTCGGGGCAGTGCTCGACGTGGGGAAGAACAATGATCTGTGGCATGTCAGGTCCTGATTGCGGAATACGGTGCGGCGGGAATCGGCTTGGCGGCAGCGGCCGCCTCAGCCGATCTCCTGCACCTTGCGGCCGGCCAGCGCGCTCTTGATCGAGCGGTCCATGCGGCGCGCGGCGAATTCGTCGGTGCCGTGCGACAACGCCTCCACGGCGGCCTTGATGGCGAGATGGTCGGTACCGGCAGCGATCTCGCGCACGGAAGCCGCCAGCGCCTCGACCGCGGCGCGCTCCGCGGCGCTCAGCAGGTCGCCATCCGTCTCCAGCGCGCGCTGGGTGGCTTCGAGCAGGCGCTCGGCCTCGACACGTTCCTCGGCCAGCGCGCGGCTCTTCATATCGTGCTCGGCCTCGCTGAAGCTTTCCTGCAGCATGCGGGCGATGTCGTCGTCGGCCAGCCCGTAGGAAGGCTTGACCACGATCGAGGCTTCCACGCCCGACAGCGTTTCACGCGCCGACACCGACAGCAGGCCATCGGCATCGACCTGGTAGGTCACACGGATGCGGGCCGCACCTGCCACCATCGGCGGAATGCCGCGCAGTTCGAAGCGTGCCAGCGAGCGGCAGTCAGCCGCCAGTTCGCGCTCGCCCTGCAGCACATGGACGGCCATCGCGGTCTGGCCATCCTTGAAGGTGGTGAATTCCTGGGCACGCGCCACCGGGATGGTGCTGTTGCGCGGGATGATCTTCTCGACCAGGCCGCCCATGGTCTCGACCCCCAGCGACAGCGGGATCACATCGAGCAGCAGCCAGTCCTCGCCCGGCGCGCCGTTGCCGGCCAGCAGGTTGGCCTGCATGGCGGCGCCCAGCGCGACCACCTTGTCCGGATCCAGGTTGGTCAGCGGCGTGCGGCCGAAGAACTCGCCCACGGCCTTGCGGATGGCCGGCATGCGCGTGGCGCCGCCCACCAGCACCACGCCCTTGACCTCGTCGGCGCCGACGCCGGCATCGCGCAGCGCCTTGCGCACCGGCGCCAGCGTCTTCTGCACCAGATGCGCAGTCATGGCCTCGAACTGCTGCGCCGACAGCGGCAGGTGCACGATCTCCCCGCTCGACAGCACGGCATCGATCACCGTGTCGTCGGCCTCGGACAGTGCCTCCTTGGCGGCGCGCGCGCGCACCATCAGCAGGCGGGTGTCCTGGGCGCTCAGGGGTTGCAGGCCGGCCTGCTCGACGATCCAGCACATCAGGCGCTGGTCGAAATCGTCGCCCCCCAGGGCCGAATCGCCGCCGGTGGCCATGACCTCGAACACGCCCTTGGTCAGCTTGAGGATGGAGATATCGAAGGTACCGCCGCCCAGGTCATAGACGGCATAGACGCCTTCGGCACCGTTGTCGAGGCCGTAGGCCACGGCCGCCGCGGTCGGCTCGTTGAGCAGGCGCAGCACCTCGATGCCGGCCAGGCGCGCGGCGTCCTTGGTGGCCTGCCGCTGTGCATCGTCGAAATAGGCCGGCACCGTGATCACCGCCCCGACCAGGTCGTCGCCGAGCGAATCCTCGGCGCGCTGGCGCAGCGTGGCGAGGATCTCCGCGGAGATCTCGACCGGGCTTTTCACGCCGGCCACCGTCTTGATCTGCACCATGCCCGGCGCGTCGACGAAGTCGTAGGGGCTGTGCTCGATGTGCGCCACGTCGCGCAGGCCGCGCCCCATGAAGCGCTTGACCGAGACGATGGTGTTCTTGGGATCGCGGATGGCCTCGTCCTGCGCGCGGTAGCCGATCTGCGCGGTCTTGTCGGCCAGGTAGCGCACCACCGAGGGCAGCAGTGCGCGGCCGCGCTCGTCGGTGAGCACCTCCGGAATGCTGCTGCGGACCGCCGCCACCAGGGAGTTGGTGGTGCCGAGGTCGATGCCGACGGCGAGCCGGCGTTGATGGGGCGCCGGCGACATGCCGGGCTCGGAAATCTGGAGCAGTGCCATGATGATTCTTCGCGTTGTCTTCGCGTTGTCTTCGCGCGCGTTGCCGTCGCGTCGGGTGCGGCACGACATGCGTGCCACGGCGGCCGGGACCGTGCCGGGGGCGCCATTGTGTCACGCCCGCGGCAAACGTGCCTGGCCGGTTATCCTTCCAGCCGGTCGATCGCCTCGCTGGTGTCGTGCTCGATCTTCTCGATGAACATCAGTTGCCGCGCCGCCGCGCCGGCCGCCGCGTCATTGTCGGCGCCGCCCGCGTCCAGCAGCGCGCCGAGCGCCGCGTGTCGCTCGCGCTTTTCCCGGCGCAGTTGCGCCAGCAGCGCGTCGAGCTGGTCGACCGCGCGCGCTTCCACCGCGTCCTGCAGCGCCTCGCGCCATTCCATCTGCTGCATGAGGAAATCCGGCGCCATCGCGGTGTTGTTCTCGGCCTGGATGTCGACGCCGCGCAGTCCCAGCAGGTAGATCGCCCGCTTGAGCGGCTGGCGCAGCGTACGATAGGCCTCGTTGGCATGGGCCGCCCACTGCATGGCCACGCGGCGCTCGGCGTCGCCGGCATGCGCGAAGCGGTCCGGATGCGCCTGCGACTGCACGGTGCGGTAGGCGGCATCCAGCGCCGCCTCGTCGATGGCAAACTGCGCCGGTAGTCCGAACAGCTTGAAAAAATCGTCTTTCAACAGCTTCCCCAACAAAAAGGAGCGGCCAGGCCGCCCCTCGATCACCCGCCCGTCAGCCAGGAAGGCAAGCCATCGCCGGCATTCCGATCGCGCCGGCGCGGCCCTCAGGCCGGCCGTGCCCAGGTATCCGGAGGCTCGCCGCGTTCACACTTGCGACAGGCGAGCCGGGCACCCAGCCTGGCCGTGCGCCCCCGCTCCGATTGCGTCCACGGTCGCGACTGCCAGGGCGGGTCGTGCCGCACGTGCTGGCCATGCCCGCACTCCAACTCGGCGACCCAGTCGCCGGCCTCGTCACGGTGATAACCGACGATACGGCGCTGCATCGCCGGGCGGCGTCAGACGCGGAAGGACTCGCCGCAGCCGCACTCGTCCTTGACATTGGGGTTGTTGAAGCGGAACCCCTCGTTCAGGCCTTCGCGGGCAAAGTCCAGCTCGGTGCCGTCGATGTACGGCAGACTCTTCGGATCGACGATCACCTTGATGCCGTGCGACTCGAACACATTGTCTTCCGGCAGCAGTTCGTCGACGTACTCGAGCTTGTAGGCCAAGCCCGAGCAGCCCGTCGTCTTCACGCCAAGGCGCAGGCCCACGCCCTTGCCACGGCGCTCCAGGTAACGCGCCACGTGCCTTGCGGCCTTCTCGGTCAGTGTGATCATCGCTGCATCATCCCCGCATGGCTCAGGCGGCCTTCTGTTCGGCGCCCGGGTGCTTCTTCTTGTAGTCCTCGACGGCGGCCTTGATGGCGTCCTCGGCCAGGATCGAGCAGTGGATCTTGACCGGCGGCAGCGCCAGTTCCTCGGCGATCTGGGTGTTCTTGATCTCCAGTGCCTGGTCCACGGTCTTGCCTTTGACCCATTCGGTCACCAGCGACGACGAGGCGATGGCCGAGCCGCAGCCGTAGGTCTTGAACTTGGCGTCCTCGATGACACCGGCCTCGTTGACCTTGATCTGCAGCTTCATCACGTCGCCGCACGCCGGCGCGCCGACCATGCCGGTGCCCACGGCATCATCGTTCTTGTCGAACGAGCCAACGTTGCGGGGGTTTTCGTAGTGGTCGAGCACCTTGTTGCTGTATGACATTTTGGCTACCTCTTGCGGATTTTATGGGGGTCTTGCGTGGCGCCTGCGCTCAGTGCGCGGCCCACTGGATGGAATTCAGGTCCACGCCGTCCTTGTACATTTCCCACAGCGGCGACAGGTCGCGCAGCTTGCCGATCTTGGCCTTGAGCAGTTCGACGGTGTAGTCGACTTCCTGCTCGGTGGTGAAGCGGCCCACCGTGAAACGGATCGAGCTGTGCGCCAGTTCGTCGTTGCGGCCCAGCGCGCGCAGCACGTAGGACGGCTCCAGCGAGGCCGAGGTGCAGGCCGAGCCCGACGACACGGCCACATCCTTGATCGCCATGATCAGCGACTCGCCCTCGACGAAGTTGAAGCTGACGTTGAGGTTGTGCGGCACGCGGCGCTCGAGGTCGCCATTCAGGTAGACCTCTTCCATACCGGAAAGGCCGCGCCACAGGCGGTCGCGCAGCATGCGGACGCGTTCGTTCTCGGTAGCCATTTCCTCGCGGGCGATGCGGAAGGCCTCGCCCATGCCGACGATCTGGTGCGTGGCCAGCGTGCCCGAGCGCATGCCGCGCTCGTGGCCGCCGCCGTGCATCTGGGCTTCCAGGCGCACGCGCGGCTTGCGGCGCACGTAGAGCGCGCCGATGCCCTTGGGGCCATAGGTCTTGTGGGCCGAGAACGACATCAGGTCGCACTTCAGCGTGTTCAGGTCGATCACCACCTTGCCGGTCGCCTGCGCGGCGTCGCAATGGAACAGGACGCCCTTGGCGCGGCAGATCTCGCCGATCTGCTCGACGTCCTGGATCACGCCGATCTCGTTGTTGACCAGCATCACCGACACCAGGATGGTGTCCGGGCGGATCGCCTGCTCGAACGCCTTCATGTCGATCAGGCCGTTTTCCTGCACGTCGAGATAGGTCACCTCGAAGCCCTGGCGCTCCAGCTCGCGCGTGGTATCGAGCACGGCCTTGTGCTCGGTCTTCACGGTGATGATGTGCTTGCCCTTGCCCGAGTAGAAGTTGGCCGCGCCCTTGATGGCGAGGTTGTCGGATTCGGTCGCACCCGAGGTCCACACGATCTCACGCGGATCGGCACCGACCAGCGCTGCCACCTGCTCACGCGCCTCCTCGACCGCGCGCTCGGCCTCCCAGCCGTAGGCATGGCTGCGCGACGCCGGATTGCCGAACTGCTCGCGCAGGTAGGGGATCATCTTGTCCGCCACGCGAGGATCCACCGGAGTGGTGGCCGAGTAATCCATGTAGATCGGGAAATGTGGGGTGCTCATTGTTTTGACTGCCTCTATCAGGGTCAGGACCGCAATTCCTTGCCGGTCGGAAATCTGGATCTGCTTGCCGTCTGCCGCCGTCTCAGGACTGCGCCAGGCTGAAGACCGAGTTGACCACGCGCGGGCGCGCGGGACTGTCGGCCTTGTCGGCCGCCTTGCCGCGCACCGGCGCGCCGGCGGCCCGCGCCGGCTCCTCGCGCATGTCGTGCAGCACCGCGGGCTGCTTGGCACGCTGCTGGTCGACCAGGTTCTTCAGGGAGACGGAGTCCAGGTACTCGACCATCTTCTGGTTCAGCGTGGCCCACAGCTCGTGGGTCATGCAGCGCCCGGCGCCGTCATCTCCGTTACAATTTCCCTTTCCACCGCATTGCGTGGCATCGAGCGGTTCGTCGACGGCGATGATGATGTCGGCGACCGTCACGTCCTCGGCGCGGCGCGCGAGACTGTAGCCGCCACCCGGCCCCCGCACGCTTTCCACGATCTCATGCCGGCGCAGCTTGCCGAACAGCTGCTCGAGGTAGGACAGGGAGATCTTCTGGCGCTGGCTGATGCCGGCAAGCGTGACCGGCCCCTGGTCCTGGCGCATGGCCAGGTCGATCATGGCGGTCACGGCAAAGCGGCCTTTGGTCGTCAGTCTCATGGGGGTGGGAATACTTGATCAATTTCCTCAAGTATAAATTTCCCGACTAATCCGGTCAAGTACCCCTGCTGCACCGCATCAGGCGCGGCTGCCGCCGGCGTCCGGCGCCGCCGCTGGCCGGCGCGGCGGCACGATCAGCGACAGCGGGCGCTCCAGGATGCGCCGCCGCACGGCGGCACTCAGTTCGCGCCGGTCCACGCTGCGCAGGTTGCGTGAACGAAGCGCCATATTGAAGGCCAGCGCGAAGCTGACCGCCACATTCAGGAAGCCCATCAGTGCGATGCCGGCAACCGCCAGCCACAGCGCGGGCATGCGCAGCGCGTCCAGCCCCAGCACGCCGATCGAGGCCCCTACCGCCCCCGTCGACAGCGTGACGTGACGCACCTCCATGTGCGGCCCGACGAAGCTCAGGATCTCCGGCCCCAGGCCCAGCAGCAGGCCGAGCGACACATTGGCGGCAATGCCCGACAGGTTGCGCCGCCAGAAATCGGCCACGCCCAGCGCGCCCTTGGCGCCCAGCACGTAGCGCAGGCGCCGGTTGTAGGCCATCACATCGTGCACCCGGTGCAGCGCGAACCAGTTGTCCGCCCAGCCGGCGATCAGGCTCGACAGCCACAACAGCACACCGGTGAAGATGGCGTAGAGCGGCGTCGGCCCCAGGATCGAGAACGACTCGATGGTGGCGATGGCCTTGGCCGGGGTCAGCAGGCTCACGCCCAGCAGCTTGCCCGACAGCCATTGCACTGCCAGCGCCACCGGGAACACCGCAGCCAGGTTGCCGAAGATGGCGGCCGCGTTGGAGCGGATCATGGCGATGGTGTCGTCGACGAAGATCTCCCTGCCCTCCGGCCGCCTCGCGCCGTCGAGGCGGTGCGCCAGCGCCGGCCCGGTCATGGCCGGCTGCTTGGTGGCCAGCGTGAAGTGCGCAAAGTGGATGAGCAAGAAGCTGCCGGCATAGTTGAGCGAGGCCAGCAGGCCCTCGATGAACTTGTCGAGATGCAAGCCATAGATCAGGAACTTGAGGTAGACCGTCAGCACCGTCAGCAGCCCGCCGCCGGCCGCCCCGCGCATCATCTCGCGGTATTCGCCGCGGTCGCGCGTGATGTAGTGTTCGCCGGTCTCCGCCGAACGCTCCACCACCTTGCGCGCCAGTTGCGCGAACGAGGACGACACCAGGTGGCCGACACTGCGCCGCGCCTGGGTCGAGCGGATCAGCTCGGCGGTCAGGTGCTGGCGCGCACCGGGGCGCCCGGGCTCGCTCCAGGCACCCAGCAGCAACTCGATGCGGGCCAGCCGGATCTTCATCCGCTCGATCTGGAACACCACCTCCACCGAGACGCCATTCTCTTCGAGTTCATCGTAGACATGCTGGGCGGCCGCGTGGCAATGGTCGAGCAGCGCCCGGAAATAGTTGATGCGCTGGCCGAAGGCCTCGTCACCGTGCGCCAGGTCTTCCTCGAAGAGAGCCTGCGCCGCACTGTCCAGGCGGAAAAATGGCGTTTCCTCCACCCGCCCCTTCAGGCGCGAGCGGATGGCCTGGCTCAAGCCCGTCGCGCGCACCTGGCTCACCAGCACCTGGATGCTGGCCGCCAGCGTGCGCTCGAGGCCGCGCCGCGCTGCCGCCTCCTCCTCGCCCTCCTCCTCCGCGTCGGCCAGGCCCAGCACCAGCGTCAGCCGCTCGACCAGGCCCGCCTCGATCGACTCCACCCATTCGGCGTCGTCGAGGTGCACGAACAACAGCGCGAACAGGCTGGACATATCGCTGCGGTTGGGCGGCGGCGGCAGGAAACGCGCCTGCAGGCGATCCATCATCTCGCCCCAGAAGCCCGGGTGCGAGGCCACGCCGGTGTCGCAGAACAGCGCGGTCGGGTCGTTGTCGCGCAGGATGGAACGCACCGTACGGGAAAACGCCAGCGCCCAGTCCGGATTGCGCTCCAGCACGCGCAGCAGATAGCGCAGGCGCACATGCTGCGGCAGGCTTCGCTCCACGCCGCCTTCGCCTTCGCTGCCGTCGCGCGGCCCCTTGTCCGCGCGCGCGTCATCGCCGCCCGGCGCGCCGTCGCGGCGGATCCAGTAGCCCAGCTCGATCAGCCAGCTATTGCGTTCCGCGAGCGGCGCCTCCGGCTCGGCCGCAGTCAGAATAGCGTCCAATTGCAGGCTGGCATTGCGCGATTCGCGCCATTTGCGGAACAGGGATGGGAGCATGAAACCTCGTGAAGAACGGCAGGAAGGTACAGCGCCGGGCGCGGCCGCCGGGCCCGGCGCGGGCGGGACTCAGCGCAGGCCGAGCCGGGCGCCCAGGCTGGCGACAACACCGTCGCAAGCGTCCTCGATATAGTCGAGCACGCGCTCGAAGCCAGCGTCGCCGCCGTAGTAGGGATCCGGCACCTCGGCCGCATCGTGGCGGGTGGCGAAACTCATCAGCAGGCGCATGCGGTCCTCGCGCCCGGGCGGACAGATGGCGCGCAGGCCGGCCAGGTTCTGCTCGTCCATGGCCAGCAGCAGGTCGAAGCGCTCGAAGTCGGCCGCCTCGGCCTGGCGGGCGCGCAGGGCCGACAGGTCATAGCCGCGCGCCAGCGCATGGCGCTGGGCGCGGCGATCCGGCGCGCGTCCGACGTGATAGTCATGCGTGCCGGCCGAATCCAGTTCGACGCGATCGGCCAGGCCGGCCGCCTCCAGCTTGGCGCGCAGCACCCCTTCAGCGGTGGGGGAACGGCAGATATTCCCCATGCAGATCATCAGGACCGAGAATTTTTCCATATATTTCAAAAGCTTGGATACGGTATCCGGTCTGAGCGGGTGTGCGGCGCAAGGCGCGGGCGCGTGGCCCGAAAGCGCCGAAAGCGGCTAGGACAAGGCAGGCCGTGGCCCGGCGGCGCACACCGGCAGGCCGGGATTTTACCGCGCCTGCTAACGGACCGCCGGCACGCCCTGCTCGTCGCCGCTGGCGCCGAATACCCGGCGCTTGAGCTCGGCCAACTGATCGCGCACCTGTGCCGCCTTCTCGAATTCCAGGTTCTTGGCGTGGTCGAGCATCTGTTTTTCCAGCCGCTTGATCTCCTTGGCGACCTGTTTCTCGCTCATGTCCTCGTAGCGCGCGCGCTCCTCGGCGGCCTGCAGCTCGGCGCGCACCTCGCCGGCATCGTAGACGCCGTCGATGATGTCCTTGATGCGCTTGACCACGCCGCGCGGCGTGATGCCATGGGCTTCGTTGTGGGCCATCTGCTTGGCGCGGCGGCGCTCGGTCTCGCCGATGGCCCGCCGCATCGAATCGGTCATGCGGTCCGCGTACAGGATGGCGGTACCGTTGACGTTGCGCGCGGCGCGGCCGATGGTCTGGATCAGCGAGCGCTCGGCGCGCAGGAAGCCTTCCTTGTCGGCGTCGAGGATGGCCACCAGCGACACCTCCGGGATGTCCAGGCCTTCGCGCAGCAGGTTGATGCCGACCAGCACGTCGAACGTGCCCAGGCGCAGGTCGCGGATGATCTCCACGCGCTCGACGGTGTCGATGTCCGAGTGCAGGTAGCGCACCTTGACGCCGTTTTCCGACAGGAACTCGGTGAGCTGTTCGGCCATGCGCTTGGTCAGCGTGGTCACCAGCACGCGGTCGCCGGCGCTGACGCGCTGGTGGATCTCGGACAGCAGGTCGTCGACCTGGGTGGTGGCCGGCCGCACCAGGATGACGGGATCGACCAGCCCGGTCGGCCGCACCACCTGCTCGACCACCTGCCCGGCATGTTCCTGCTCGTATTGCGCCGGCGTGGCGGAAACGAACACCACCTGGCGCATCTTGCCCTCGAACTCATCGAACTTGAGCGGCCGGTTGTCCAGCGCCGAAGGCAGGCGGAAGCCGTACTCGACCAGCGTGGTCTTGCGCGCGCGGTCGCCGTTGTACATGCCGTTGAGCTGGCCGATCAGGACGTGCGACTCGTCCAGGAACATCATGGCGTCGGGCGGCAGGTAGTCGACCAGCGTGGGCGGCGGCTCGCCCGGCCTGGCGCCCGACAGGTGGCGCGAGTAGTTCTCGATGCCTTTGCAGAAGCCCAGCTCGGACAGCATCTCGAGGTCGAAGCGGGTGCGCTGCTCCAGCCGCTGCGCTTCCACCAGCCGGTTCTCCTTGTAGAAGAAATCGAGCCGCTCGCGCAGCTCGACCTTGATATCCTCGATGGCACGCAGCACGGTCTCGCGCGGCGTCACATAATGGCTGGACGGATAGACGGTGAAGCGCGGGATCTTCTGCCGCACGCGCCCGGTCAGCGGATCGAAGTACTGCAGCGAGTCGATCTCGTCGTCGAACAGCTCGACCCGCACCGCCATTTCGGCATGTTCGGCCGGGAAGATGTCGATGGTGTCGCCGCGCACGCGGAAGGTACCGCGCTGGAAATCCGTCTCGTTGCGCGTGTACTGCATGGCGATCAGGCGGGCGATGACGTCGCGTTGGCTGATCTTGTCGCCGGCCCGCAGCGTCAGGATCATCTGGTGGTATTCGTTCGGGTTGCCGATACCGTAGATGGCGGACACGGTCGCCACGATCACGGTGTCACGCCGCTCCAGCAGGCTCTTGGTGGCGGACAGCCGCATCTGCTCGATATGCTCGTTGATCGAGGAGTCTTTCTCGATGAACAAGTCGCGCTGGGGCACGTAGGCCTCGGGCTGGTAGTAGTCGTAGTAGCTGACGAAGTACTCGACGGCATTGCGCGGAAAGAACTCGCGGAACTCGGAATAGAGCTGCGCCGCCAGCGTCTTGTTGGGCGCGAAGATGATGGCCGGACGCCCCAGTTGCGCGATGACGTTGGCCATGGTGAAGGTCTTGCCCGAGCCCGTCACGCCCAGCAGCGTCTGGTACGACAGGCCGTCCTCGATGCCCTCGACCAGCCCCGCGATCGCTGCCGGCTGGTCGCCGGCGGGCGGAAAAGGCTGGTAGAGCTGGAACGGCGAACCGGGAAAGGTGACGAACTTCTCCTCGTCCAGGTCGGGGGCGACCGCGGCAAGATTGGACATAAGCGGTGACGGAAAACCTCAGGGGATGGGCGGATACGCTAGAATCTCGGGATTGGCAGCTCCGTTTCAAGACGGGCCTGCCGCATGCCGCAGCGCAGCTCGAAGCATTCTACGCCTTCCCGTTTTGTTCCATAGCTGACCAAGAGACCGCAAATGAGTTTGTTTTCTGCCGTCGAGATGGCCCCGCGCGATCCGATCCTGGGCCTGACCGAAGCCTTCAACGCCGATACCCGTGCCCACAAAGTGAACCTGGGCGTCGGCGTGTACTTCACCGACGAAGGGAAGATTCCCCTGCTGCGCGCCGTGCAAGAGGCGGAAAAGGCACGCCTGGCCAACGCCACGCCGCGTGGCTATCTGCCCATCGAAGGCATCGCCGCCTACGACCAGGCCGTGCAGACCCTGCTGTTCGGCCAGAACTCCCCGCTGATCACCGAAGGCCGCGTGGTGACGGCCCAGGCGCTCGGCGGCACCGGCGCGCTGAAGATCGGCGCCGACTTCCTGAAGCGCCTTTATCCGGATGCCAAGGTCGCCATCAGCGACCCGAGCTGGGAAAACCACCGCGCGCTGTTCGAGGCGGCCGGCTTCCCCGTGGTCAACTACGCCTACTACGACGCTGCCACCCACGGCCTGAACTTCGCCGGCATGATGGAGTCGCTGAAGTCCTACCCGGCCAACACCATCATCGTGCTGCATGCCTGCTGCCACAACCCGACCGGCGTCGACCTGTCGCCCGAGCAGTGGAAGCAGGTGGTGGAAGTGGTCAAGGAACGCAACCTGATCCCCTTCCTCGACATGGCCTACCAGGGCTTCGCCGAGGGCATCGAGCCGGATGGCGCCGCCGTGCGCCTGTTCGCCGACTCCGGCATGTCGTTCTTCGTCTCGAGCTCCTTCTCGAAGAGCTTCTCGCTGTACGGCGAACGCGTCGGCGCCCTGTCGATCGTCACCACCAGCAAGGAAGAGGCGCAACGCGTGCTGTCGCAGGTCAAGCGCGTGATCCGCACCAACTATTCCAACCCGCCGACCCACGGCGGCACCGTGGTGGCCAACGTGCTGAACAGCCCGGAACTGCGCGCGATGTGGGAGCAGGAACTGGGCGAGATGCGCGACCGCATCAAGCTGATGCGCCATGCCCTGGTCGACAAGCTGGCCGCCAAGGGTGTGCCGGGCGACTTCTCCTTCGTCAAGGACCAGCGCGGCATGTTCTCCTACTCGGGCCTGAACAGCGCCCAGGTGGACCGCCTGCGCAACGAGCATGGCATCTACGCCGTCGGCACCGGCCGCATCTGCGTAGCCGCGCTGAACAGCCGCAACATCGATGCGGTGGTCGATGCGATCGCCGCAGTGATGTAAGCACCACTCCGCGGGCATTCCTGCAAAAAAGGCGGCTTCGGCCGCCTTTTTTGTCTTTCGCGCCACCCGGCCTCCATACAGGAGTCATGCTTCTGGCGCAGCCTCCTCATCCATGTGCTCGATTGCATTGTCTCGACGCGCGCCTACCCTAGGGTATATGCTGCATCGCACGATCGTGCGTTTGAGCGCATAATCGACTCAGCGGTCGGATTTTCCGGCCGCCAATTTATCGCTAAACACAGCCAGGAAACTGCTGCCCGCCCGCGCGATTCCGCCCTCCGGACACAGATACCCCCAAGCCTGACAGGTATTCGGAATGCTCTACCAACTCCACGAGTTCCAGCGCTCGATGCTGCACCCGCTGACCGCATGGGCGCAGGCGACCGCCAAGACCTTCACCAACCCCCTCAGCCCGATGTCGCTGATGCCGGGCGCGACCCGGCTGGCCGCCGGCTATGAGTTGCTGTACCGCCTGGGCAAGGCCTACGAGAAACCCGCCTTCGACATCAAATCGGTGCGTTCCAACGGACGCGAGATTCCCATCGTCGAGCAGACCATCGTCGAAAAGCCGTTCTGCAAGCTGGTGCGCTTCAAGCGCTATGCGGACGATCCCGACACCATCAAGCTGCTCAAGGACGAGCCGGTGGTGCTGGTGTGCGCGCCGCTGTCCGGCCACCACGCCACGCTGCTGCGCGACACCGTGCGCACGCTGCTGCAGGACCACAAGGTCTACGTGACGGACTGGGTCGACGCGCGCATGGTGCCGATCGATCACGGGCCCTTCCACCTGGCCGACTACATCCGCTACATCCAGGAATTCATCCGCCACATCGGCGCGGAACAGCTGCATGTGATCTCGGTATGCCAGCCCACCGTCCCGGTGCTGGCGGCGATCTCGCTGATGGCCTCGGCCGGTGAAGCCACGCCCAAGACCATGACGATGATGGGCGGCCCCATCGATGCGCGCCGCAGCCCGACCGCGGTCAACTCGCTGGCGACCAACAAGTCCTTCTCCTGGTTCGAGAACAATGTGATCGATACCGTGCCGGCCAACTATCCGGGCCACGGCCGCCGCGTCTATCCGGGCTTCCTGCAGCACGCCGGCTTCGTGGCGATGAACCCGGACCGCCACGTCACCTCGCACTACGACTACTACCTGAGCCTGATCCAGGGCGACGCCGACGACGCGGAGGCCCATGTGCGCTTCTACGACGAGTACAACGCGGTTCTGGACATGGCGGCGGAGTATTACCTCGACACCATCCGCGAAGTGTTCCAGGAGTTCCGGCTGGCCAACGGCACCTGGGACATCCAGGGCGAGCCGGTGCGGCCGCAGGACATCAAGACCTCGGCCCTGCTGACCATCGAGGGCGAGCTGGACGACATCTCGGGCGCCGGCCAGACCGCTGCCGCGCATGATCTGTGCAGCGGCATCCCCGATGCGCACAAGCGGCATATCACTGCGGAGAAGTGCGGCCACTACGGCATCTTCTCGGGCCGCCGCTGGCGCGACAACATCTACCCGGAGCTGCGCGACTTCATCCGCCAGTACCGCTGAGCGGAGACGCGGCAGCGGAAGCAGCAGCAGCCGTTGCCGACGCCGACGCACCCGGAACGCCCGCGCCCCGCGCGGGCGTTTTCCATTTCAATTCACTTGTGCATCAGGTAGGCGAGCAGCATCTCGGTGTGCAGCGCGATGAAGCGCTCGTGCTCGTCCTGGGCGGCGATGTCGCGCCCGATCACGGCGCTGATGGTGTAGCGGTTGGAGAGTACGTAGTAGCCCAGCGCCGAGATGGTCAGGTAGAGCTGGGAGACATCGACCTGCGCGCGGAACAGGCCCTGGCGCTGGCCGCGCGCGACGATGTGCTCCAGCACCTTGACCACCGGGTTGATCAGTTGGTGGAGATGCGCGGACTCCTTCAGGTGCCGCGCCTCGTGCAGGTTCTCGCTGTTGACCAGGCGGATGAACTCCGGATGCTCGTAGTACCAATCCCAGATGAAGCGCGCCAGCTTGCGCACGCCGGCCACCGGATCCTCGTCTTCGATATGGAGCGCTTCCTCGGCCGCGCGGAACTCGGCGTACTGGCGCTCGAGCACCGCCAGGAACAGGCCTTCCTTGCTGCCGTAGTAGTAATACAGCATCCGCTCGTTGGTTTCCGCGCGGCGTGCGATCTGGTCGACACGGGCCCCTGCCAGCCCCCCTTTGGCGAATTCTTCGGTGGCCGCGGCCAGGATGCGGCGCCGTGTTCCTTCGGGGTCTCTCTTGGTTCTGGTCTCGTTTGCCATGCCGGATCGAATCACTGGATGCGCGGATTATGGCACAGGCGATCTGCCGGTCCGCCGCGTAAAGCGCGCATCTTCGTGGTTTCTGCGCCGCGGCGAAATCGGGGATAATCCCTGCGGCGCGGCCGCGCCCGCCCGAGCAGAAGGCGGGCCGTCCGCCCGCTGAACCGATTGCCCCACCACCCGACCAAGCGCCGTGACCCGTCACACCCCGACCCTCGCCGACCGCCTCGAGGCCCTGCTGCCGCAAACCCAGTGCACCAAGTGCGGATTCGACGGCTGCCGTCCCTATGCGGAAGCCATGGCCCGGGGAGAAGCCGACTGCAACCGCTGCCCGCCCGGCGGCGCCGAGGGCATCGCCCGGCTGGCCGCCGCCCTGGACAGGCCGGTGCAGCCGCTGGACCCGGCGCGCGGCCACGAACAAGCGCGCGCCGTGGCCGTGATCGACGAGAGCCGCTGCATCGGCTGCACCTTGTGCATCCAGGCCTGCCCCGTCGATGCCATCGTCGGCGCCCCCAAGCAGATGCACACGGTGCTGCCCGACTGGTGCACGGGCTGCGACCTGTGCGTGGCGCCCTGCCCGGTCGATTGCATCGACATGGTGCCGGTCACCGGCGAGCGCACCGGCTGGGCCGCCTGGTCCCCGCAGCTCGCCGGCGAGGCGCTGGCACGCTACCGTGCCAGGGGCTTGCGCCTGGTGCGCGAGCGCGAGGAGAACGAGGCACGTCTGGCCGCCAAGGCCGCCGCCAAGCTGGAAGCCCTGGCCCAGGAAGCCGCGCAGGACGAGGCGGAGCGTGCCGCCCAGGCGCGCAAGCGCGCCATCATCGAAGCCGCCATCGCCCGCGCGCGCGAGAAGCAGCTCGCGGCCAAGCCGCGCAATACCGAAAACGTGCCGGCCAGCGTGCAGGCCCAGATCGATGCCGCCGAAGCCCGCCGCGCCCGCCTCGCAGCAGGCGCGCAGCCGCCTGCCCCTGCGGCGACGCCAGGCGTCGGCGGTACCGCCGGTGGTACCGATGACGGGGCCGGCGAGCGCAGCGACAAGACCGACTGACAACCAGAAGACCGCCTCATGAACGCCGCCAAGTGCCGCGCCCTGTTCGAAACCCTGCGCGAAACCAACCCGACGCCGACCACCGAGCTGGAGTACAGCTCGCCGTTCGAACTGCTGATCGCCGTGCTGCTGTCGGCCCAGGCCACCGACGTCGGCGTGAACAAGGCCACGCGGCGGCTGTTCCCGGTGGCGCACACGCCGGCGCAGATGCTGGCGCTCGGCGAAGAAGGCCTGGCCGACTACATCAAGACCATCGGCCTCTACAAGACCAAGGCCAAGCATGTCATCCAGACCTGCCGCATCCTGGTCGAGCAGCACGGCAGCAAGGTGCCGGCCGACCGCGCCGCGCTGGAAGCCTTGCCAGGGGTCGGGCGCAAGACCGCCAACGTGGTGCTGAACACCGCCTTCGGCGAACCCACCATCGCGGTCGACACCCACATCTTCCGCGTCGCCAACCGCACCGGGCTGGCCGTCGGCAAGACCGTCGACGTGGTCGAGCAGAAGCTGCTGAAGGTGGTGCCCCATGAGTTCCTCCACGATGCCCACCACTGGCTGATCCTGCACGGCCGCTACGTCTGCAAGGCGCGCAAGCCCGAATGCTGGCACTGCGTGATCGAGCCGCTGTGCGAGTTCCGCGAGAAGACCGAAGCGCCGAAGGGCTGACGGCCTGAGGCCTGAGGCCGGATGCAAAAAGACCCGCTCTCAGCGGGTCTTTTTGCTACCTGGCGATGTGCCGCTTCAGACGATGCGGCAAGCCTCGTCGAACGACAGGCGCGGATTGCGCGGGTACAGCTTGTCGGCCTCGCCATAACCGAGGTTGCACAGGAAGTTGACCGACCACTTACCGTCCGGGAAAAAAGCGGCATTGACCTTGGCCGCGTCGAAGCCGCCCATCGGGCCGCAGTCCAGGCCCATGGCACGAGCGGCCAGGATGAAGTAGCCGCCCTGCAGCGAGCTGTTCATCAGCGCGTCGCGTGCGATCTTCTCCGGCTGGCCGGCATACCAGGAGCGCGCATCGGCGTGGGGGAACAGCTTGGGCAGCTGGTCGTGGAAGGCATTGTCGAAGGCGATGATGGCGGTCACCGGCGCCGAGCGGGTCTTGTCCACGTTGCCGGGCGACACGCACTCGACCAGGCGCGCCTTCTCGGCGGCGCTCTTGACGAAGACGATGCGCGCGGGCGAGCCGTTGGCCGCGGTCGGGCCGAACTTCATGGCTTCGTAGATCTCGTGGAGCACGGCATCATCCACATGGCGGTCCTGCCACTCGTTGTGGGTGCGGGCTTCGGTGAAGAGTTGGGCCAGGGCGGCCTGATCGATCCGCGTCATGCGCTGTTTCCTGTAGGAAAGGGGGAAAGCGTGCATTGTACCCAAGCCCCCGCGCGTACCACGACAAGCGCTTTGAGCGAGGGATTCAATTCTGTTGATTGCTGGCGGCACGCCGGCCGCCCTGCACGCCCTCGGCCTGCCCGCGGCGTGCCAGCCACAGCACTCCGACCAGGATCAGGGTGCCGCCGAGCGCCTGGGTCCAGCCGACCTGCTCGCCCAGCAGCAGGGCTGCCAGCACCACCGTGACCACCGGCTCCAGGGTCGACAGCATCGACGCCCGCGCCGCGCCGAGGCGCTGCAGCCCGGCGAAGAACGTCAGGATGGCCAGCACCGTCGACAACAGCGCGATCGCCAGCAGCGCCAGCCAGCCACCGAGGTCGCCCGGGAAGCGCGGCGGCACCCCGGCCGCCGCGCGCAGCAGGCCGGCCGCACCGTACACCAGGGCCGCCGCCGCGCAGACCACGGTGGTGGTCGCCAGCGGCGGCACGCCTGCGGTCAGGCGGGCGCCGACCACGATGTAGGCGGAGTAGATCAATGCCGCCGCCAGGCCGAGGCCGATGCCCAGCGCGCTGCCCTGCCCGCCCCCGACCGTGAGCCCGGCCCCGGCCGAGCAGAGCAGCAAGGCGGACACGGTGGCGACAGTCAGCCGCTCCTGGAGAAACACCGCCGCCAGCAGCGTGACGAAAAGCGGGTAGAGATACAGCAGCAGCGCCACCAGGCTCGCCTGCGCATGGTTGAGCGCCGAGAAGAAGCAGAAGGACTGGCCGACGTAGCCGATCCCGCCCATCGCTGCCAGCGCCAGCACGCGCCGCCGCGGCGGCAGCCGGATGCCGCGCGCGCGCATCACCGCGACCAGCGCCACGGCGGCCAGGCTGAAGCGCACTGCCAGCAGGCCGTAGACATCGGCGCCGGAGGCATAGGCGAAGCGGGCGAAGATGGCCATCGCGCCGAAGGCGCTGGCGGACACGGCGATCAGCAGGACGCCGGCGCGCTTGTCGCCGGGCGCGACGGGGGCGGCAAGGGGGGAACGGGTCATCGGCGCGGTGGCGGTGGCGGTGGCAATGGACAAGCGGCCAGGGAACGGGTGGCGCGGACCGGCGGGATATGCGCGCCGGGATTGCACCGGGATTGCGCCGGGCTGGCACCGCCCTGCATTCTACCGGCGCACACCGCTGCCCACGCTCGGTACCGGCGCGGCCGGCGCCGCTCGTCTACAATAGCGCCACCATGTTCAATCCCTCCCGAGAAGAAGTCCGCCGGTTCTTTTGCGACGCCTGGCGCAAGCACACCGAAGGCACTGTCCTGACGCCGCTGGAAGCCATCGCGGCAGACTGGATCGAGCAGCACCCCGAGTACCACGCGCTGCTCAGCGATACCGAAGGCGCGCTGGCCGAGCAGTTCACGCCGGAACGCGGACAGACCAACCCCTTCCTCCACTTGTCGATGCACCTGTCCATCTCGGAGCAGGTCTCGATCGACCAGCCGCCCGGCATCCGCCAGGCCTACGAGACCCTGTCGCAGCGGCTGGATTCGCCGCACGAGGCCCAGCACCAGATCATGGAATGCCTGGGCGAGATGCTGTGGCAGGCGCAGCGCACCGGCCAGCCGCCCGACGGCGAGCGCTACGTCGACAGCATCCGGCGCCGCGCCGGCCGCTGAGCCCGCATCGCACCGGGTGCACGGTCCCTGAGTGCACCGCAACGCGGCCATGTTACGCTTGCGCCCATTGCAACCTGCCGCCGTGGCTGCGCCTCCCCGGCCGGGCGTGGCGGATCCGATATATGACCAGGAAATCATGTCTCGGGGTTTCGCAAGCGCACCGCCCCTCCCGGCACTTCCCCGGCGCGCACGCCGCCCTGCTCACCCTGCTGCTCGGCGGCTGGCCGCTGGCCGGCGCCGCCGCAGTTTCCCTGCTGCAACCGCCCCGGGTCGTCGACGGCACCCGGCCCCTGCAGTTGACGCTGCTGATCCGCGCCGACCAGGGCAGCCGCCTCTACGCCATCCCTGATACGCTGGAAGTCATGGCAGCCGGCGAGATGCAGGCGCCGCAGACCCTGACACTGCGCCGGAACGGCGGCGGCGCAGCCACGCTGAGGCTGCGCCAGGGGGAGAGCCACACGGTGGACTACGCCGCGGCCTGGCCGTCCACGCTGCGTGGCCAGGTCCGTCTCGACGTGGTCGGCGTCGACGCCGCGCCGGTACTGGTCACCCTGAACCAGGCATCGCAGCCGGACGAACGGGCCGGCCCGGCGGCCGCGGCCGCTGGCCCCACCGCACCAGCCACCGCCGCGCCCATGCCGGTGGTGGCCCAGGGCGCGCCCGCACCGACGCCGGCCGACCTGCGCGATAACGCCCGGCTTTCCGTCCATGAGCCGATGTATCTGCTGCTCGGGGCGCATGACGGCGCCAATGCCAAGTTCCAGCTCAGCTTCAAGTACCGCATCTTCGAAGGCAAGGATCCGGCCTCCCGCCGCCTGCTCGACAATCTGTACTTCGCCTACACGCAGACTTCGATCTGGGACCTGTCCCAGCCGTCGGCCCCGTTCCGCGATACCAGCTACCGGCCGAGCGTCTTCTATTACCTGTCCGACACCGGGGTCAAGGGTCCGCTGCTGTCGCGGCTGTCGCTGGCCACCGGGCTGGAGCACGAATCAAACGGGCGCGATGGCGCCCAGTCGCGCAGCATCAACACCGTCTTCGTCACCCCGACCTTCTTCCTCGGGGACCAGGCCGCCTGGCATTGGCGCGTGGCTCCCAAGCTCTATTACTACCTGGAGAAGAGCGACAACGCCGACATCGGCCGCTACCGGGGCTACATGGACCTGCACTTGGCCTACGGCAAACCCGACGACTGGGAGCTCGCCGCCATCCTGCGCAAGGGCACGCGCAGCGACTACGGCAGCCTCGAAGCCCGCGCCACCTACCCGCTGGCACGGCTGATCCCCGGCACCGCCGGCTACCTGATGGCGCAGTACTTCATCGGCTATGGCGAAGACCTGCTGGACTATAACCGCCGTTCGCCCTGGCAGTTCCGCATCGGCTACGCGCTGTCGCGCTGAACCGCGGCACTCAGCCGGCGAGCGGCTTGCCGGCGGCCTTCAGGCGCGCATTGGCGACGGCGGCGGCGAACTGGCCGTGGCCGTGCCAGCCGGTGGCCCGTCCGAGTTTCCTGCCGCCCTGGAAGAACAGGAAGACCGGAATGCCATGCAGGCCGAAGCGCTGCCCCAGTTCGGGATGCGCATAGACATTGGCGTGCAGCCAATGGAGATCGAGCGCCCGGATCGGCTCGGGATTGGCCAGCATGGCCCGCTTGGCCATCTCGCAGTTGAAACAATCGACGCCCCAGCAGAACAGGCAGACCATCCGCTCGCCGGCAGCGGCAAGGGCTGCATCGATGGTGCTCCCGTCCACTTCCTGCATGGCGAGCAGGTCGAAGGCGCGATGGTCGAGATGCTCGGGACCTCCGCGCTGCTCGCGGCGATCGGGCCGGCTGGTGTCGCTGCACATGGGATTCCCTCCCGGGGAAAAGCCGCCCGAGGCGGCGACCGGCATGAAAAAACGCCCGGGCCTGCCGGCACCGGGCGTCTTGCTGGCGCCGCGGGGCGCCCGCGCCGCGGCGCGACCGGCGCGCCCTGCGCGTGGCTTACTTCGGGGCGGACACCGTAACGAGTGCCGGACGAAGCACTCGATCGGCGATCAGGTAGCCGCGCTGCAGCACCGCCACCACCGTATTGGGTTCCTGCTCCGAAGGCACCATCGAGATGGCCTGGTGCTTGTGCGGGTCGAATTTTTCACCGACCGGGTTGAGTTCGACAACCTTGCCTTTCTCGAAGGCATTGCTGAGCTGGCGCGCGGTCAGTTCCACGCCTTCGCGCAGCTTGGCGATGTCGCCCGAACCGTCGGCCAGCGCCGCCTGCAGGCTGTCCATGACCGGCAGCAGGTAGTCGGCGAAGCTCTCGATGGCGAATTTGTGGGCCTTGGACACGTCGTCCTGGGCACGGCGGCGGATGTTCTCGCCCTCGGCCGTCGCGCGCAGGTACATGTCGTAGTGCTCGCGCGCCTTGGCCTCGAGAGCGGCGATCTGTGCCGCCACATCCTCCACCACGGCGGCCTCGGCCTGGGCCGGCGCCGCGTTGCTGGTGTCCTCGCCCGCGGGCGTCGTCGGGGATGGCGTCTGCTTATGTTCTTCCATGTCGATCCGTAAATAAAGCACGGCACGCGCCTGGCGCGGCCGTTGGGAGGTCAATCGGCAAGTCTAACCCCCAACTGGAGGCAGCCGGGCGATTTTCAAGAGTCGCGCCGGCAGCCGTTGAAACACGCGGTTACAAAGCCCCGTCCAGTGCAATCAACGCCGTGTTGCCATGCTGCACCGCACCTACTAAGATGGTTTTGAATAAAGTGATAAAAATAACGGGGGGCGCGGATGCATTGCCTGCGGGTCCATGCCGAAGGGGTTGCCATGCATAAACTGCCTGTCATCGCGATCTGCCTGCTCGCCGCCTTGTCGGCGATGACCGTTTTCATCTGCGCGTCCGGCGCGCTGACGCCGCGCGACACCGAATACGGCAGCGGCAAGGCCATCTTCAAGCACTATATCGTGCAGCACCTGCGCTGAGCGGGTCGGCACGATCCGCCTCAGTCTCCGAGTCCGTCGATGCGCCGCCGATCGCGTTTGGTCGGCCTGCCGTGCCACTGCGCGGCGGGTTCGCTATGCAGGCGGCGGCGCTCCGCCTCGACCTGCCTACGCGCCTGGCTGGCTTCGCTCTCGGCGTAGAGCGACTGCGCCACCGGCGCCGGCCCGCGTGCCGCCGCGATGCCTTTCACCAGCACTTCCCAACGCTGTCCATGCGCCTCCAACACCACCGTGTCGCCCGGCCGCACCTCGCGTGAGCTCTTGCAGCCCTGACCGTTGACCTGCACCCGCCCGCGCTCGACAGCCTCCGCTGCCAGCGAGCGGGTCTTGAAGAAGCGCGCGCACCACAGCCACTTGTCGATGCGCAGCCGTGCCTCCGGCTCGAAACTGACATTCATGCGGCAGCCCCCCGGGTCTGGGCACGCGTGCGCCGGGCTTCGAGTTCGTGCGGATGCGGCGCACGGAGATCCCAGCCCTGCAGGTGCTGCAAGGCGATCTCGGCCAGGCCGGCGATCCAGGCCGGCGCATCGTTGAGGCAGGGAATGAAATGGAAATCCTTGCCGCCGGCCACACGGAACACGGACATCCCCTCGATGGCGATCTCTTCGAGCGTCTCGATGCAGTCCGCCGGGAAGCCCGGGCAGAACACGTCGACGCGGCCGGCGCCGACCCGGCCCAGTTCGCGCAGCGTGGGCGCGGTATAGGGCTGCAGCCACTCCGCCCGGCCGAAGCGCGACTGGAAGGTCACCTGGTACTGCCCGGGCTGCAGGCCCAGCGCCTCGCCCAGCAGCCGCCCCGTCTTCAGGCATTCGCAGTGATAGGGATCGCCCAGCTCGAGCATGCGCCGCGGCAGGCCGTGGAAGGACAGGATCAGCTTGTCGCCGCGCGCGAAGTCCGGCATGCCGTGCTGGGCCCAATAGGCGCCGACCTGCTGGTGCAGCGCGCCGATATAGGCCGGATGGTCATGGAAATGCTTGACCAGGCGCAGCTCCGGCTGGTTGCGCCAGGCGGCCAGCACACGGAAGGCCTCGTCGAAGGCGGTCGCGGTGGTACTGGCCGAGTATTGCGGATACATCGGCAGCACCAGCACCCGTTCGGCGCCCTGGCGGCGCAGCGCTTCCATCACCGACGCGATCGACGGGTTGCCGTAGCGCATCGCGCAGGCCACGGTCACCTCGTGCCCATGCTGGTTGAGCAGCAGTTGCAGGGCGTGCGCCTGGCGCTCGCTGTATACGAGCAGCGGCGAACCCGTCATATGGGCCTCGCGCAGCCAGATCGACTCATACTTCAGCGCCGAAGCACGCGAGCGCAGCGGCAGGATGGCCCCGTACAGGATGGGCAGCCAGGCGGCGCGGGGAATCTCGACCACGCGCGGATCGGACAGGAACTGCTTCAGGTAGCGCCCTACCGCTTTGGGCGTCGGCGCGTCCGGGGTCCCGAGGTTGACCAGCAGGATCGCGGTACGCGTCACCTGGCCGTGCTGGTAGGCCGGTTCTGGCGAAAACGTCATGTCAATTCCGGTTTGGCGCGCCCGCGCGCGCCGGGTACGGGCCCGGCCGGTCGCCGCGCGCCGGCACGGGACGAACGTCAACTCTGGCTGAGTGCGCTGGACAGCAGCCGGGCGGTGATGTCGACGATGGGAATCACGCGGTCGTAGGCCATCCGGGTCGGACCGATCACGCCCAGCGTGCCGACGATCTGCCCGTCGACCTCGTAGGGTGCGGTGATGATCGCCATGTCCTCCAGCGGCACCAGCCGGCTCTCGCCGCCGATGAAGATCTGCACGCCCTCGGCATGGCTGGATACATCGAGCAGCTGCAGCAGGCTGGTCTTGTGCTCGAACACGTCGAACAGCCGGCGCAGCTTGTCCATGCTGGACGACAGGTCCTCCACCTCCAGCAGCTTGCGCTCGCCGGAAATGAAGACCTGCTCATCCTCCTCGGCCATGGCGTCGCTGCCCGCCTGCACCGCCGCCTGCATCAGCTGCGACATGTCCAGGCGCAGCGCCTGCAGTTCGCCGCGCAGGTGGTCGCGCACGGCGTCGAAGCTCATGCCGGCGTAGTGGGAGTTGAAGAAATTGGCCGCCTCCACCAGCTGGGCCGGGGTATACGCCAGCTCGGTCTGGATGATGCGGTTCTGCACATCGCCCTCGGGGGTGACGATGATCAGCAGGATGCGCTTGGCCGACAGGCGCATGAACTCGACCTGCCGGAAGGCCTGGGCACGCCGCGGCGTCATCACCACGCCGGCGAAGTGCGACAGGTTGGACAGGGTGCGCGCGGCACTGCTGAGGATACGCTGCGGGGCCAGCTGCTGGCCGCTGAGCTGGTCCTGGATCAGCTCGGCCAGTTCGCTGCGGGCGGGCGTGCCCTCGGGCGCCTTGGTGGTCAGGATGGAGTCGACGAACAGACGGTAGCCGCGCGGCGTGGGCACGCGGCCCGCCGAAGTGTGCGGACTGGAGATGAAACCCATCTCCTCCAGATCGGACATCACATTGCGGATGGTGGCCGGCGACAGGTCCAGCCCCGAGTACTTGGACAGGGTCCGCGAGCCGACCGGCTGCCCCTCGGCAATGTAGCGCTCGATCAGGGTCTTGAGCAGCGTTTTCGAACGTTCATCCATAGTGCCCCGATTTTACGCAACTTTTACCGGATGGGGCGTATCGCGCAACGGCCTGCCGCCGCGGCGGCAGGCCATGCTGACAATGGTCACGGCGGTATGGTCTAATCCCGGCATGTCCGCACACCCCAAGCCTGGCGCCGCCCGCGCGCCCTTCCGCACCGTGGCCCTGATCGGCCGCTACTCCACCGCCGGCATCGAGGCGCGGCTCGAGGAGCTGGCTTCCTGCATCCTCAAGAACGGCCAGGACGTGGTGTTCGAGCGCGATACCGCGCTGGCCACCGGCCTGACCGGCTATCCGGCGCTGGCACCGGAGGAGATCGGCCGCGAGGCCGACGTGGCGGTGGTGCTGGGCGGGGACGGCACGCTGCTGGGGATCGCCCGCCAGCTCGCCGGCCACGACGTGCCGCTGATCGGGGTCAACCACGGGCGGCTCGGCTTCATGACCGACATCCCGCTGGAAGACGTCCAGTCGGTGCTGCCCGACATGCTGGCCGGCCGCTACGAGGCGGAGACGCGCATGCTGCTGGAATCGCGCGTGGTGCGCGACGACGAGCAGATCTTCTCGGCGCTGGCCTTCAACGACGTGGTGGTCAACCGCTCCGGCATTTCCGGCATGGTGGAGCTGGCCGTCTCGGTGGATGGCTATTTCATGTATAACCAGCGTTCGGACGGCCTCATCGTCTCCACCCCGACCGGCTCCACCGCCTACGCCCTGTCGGCCGGCGGCCCGATCCTGCATCCCACGCTGTCCGGCCTGGTGCTGGTGCCGATCGCACCCCACGCGCTGTCCAACCGCCCGATCGTGCTGCCGCACGATGCCGAGGTGACCATCGAGGTGGCCACCGCGCGCGACGCCAGCGTCAACTTCGACATGCAGTCGCTGACCTCGCTGCTGCCCGGCGACCGCATCGTGGTGCGCCGCTCCGACAAGACCATCAAGCTGCTGCATCCGGTCGGCTATAACTATTACGCCACGCTGCGCAAGAAGCTGCACTGGCACGAGTATCCGTCGGAAGACAATCGCCTTTGAGCCGCCTCGCCTTCCGCCCCCTGCTCGCACCTGACCTGCACCTGACCTGCTCCTGACCTGCACCTGACCCGCCACCCAGAACGATGCTGCGCAGCCTTTCCATCCGCGATTTCGTCATCGTCGACGCGCTCGACCTCGACTTCTCCGCCGGCTTCACCGTCTTCACCGGTGAGACCGGCGCCGGCAAGTCGATCCTGATCGATGCGCTGGCCCTGGTGCTGGGCGAGCGCGCCGATGCCGGCGTGGTGCGGGAAGGCGCGGCACGGGCCAGCGTCAGCGCCACCTTCGCCACGCACCCCGCGCTCGATGCCTGGCTCGGCGAACGCGAGCTGGCTGGCGAGGGCGACGAGCGCGGCACCGTGCTGCTGCGCCGCACGGTCGACGCCAGCGGCCGTGGCAAGGCCTTCATCAACGGCGCCGCCGCCACGCTGGCGCAGTTGCGCGAGGTCGGCGACCAGCTGGTCGACATCCATGGCCAGCATGCCCACCAGCAATTGCTGCGTCCCGATGCCCAGCGCCTGCTGCTGGACGCCCATGCCGGGCTGACGGCCCAGGCCGGCGCCGTGGCCGAGGCCTGGCGCACCTGGCGCGCCTGCGTGCGCCAGCGCGAGACGGTCGAGCAGCAGTCGCGCGAGATGCAGCTGGAGCGCGAGCGCCTGGAGTGGCAGGTCGGCGAGCTCGACAAGCTGGCACCGCTGCCGGGCGAGTGGGACGAGATCCAGTCCGAGTACAACCGCCTGTCGCACGCGGCCGGCCTGATCGACGGCGGCCGCGCCGCACTCGACGCACTCTCCGAAGCCGATGGCTCGGTGCTGTCCGGCCTCAATACCATCGTCCAGCGGCTGCGCCAGCTGGCCGATATCGACCCGGCCCTGCGCGACGTGCTGGCGGCGCTGGAGCCCGCCCAGGTGCAGGCAGAGGAAGCCGCCCACTCGCTGACCCGCTACGTGGACCGCCTCGAACTCGACCCGGAGCGGCTGCAGGCGGTCGAGGAGCGCATGCAGGCACTGCACGCGACGGCGCGCAAGTACCGGCTGCCGCCGGAGCAGTTGCCCGCCGAGCTGCAGGCACGCCGCCAGCAGCTCGACGACCTGCAGGCCGCGCAGGACCTGAACAAGGTGATGGCACGCGAAGCCGCGGCGCGCGCCGCCTACCTGACCATCGCGCATCACCTCAGCGATGCGCGCAAGGCGGCCGCCGCGGCCTTGTCGGCCGCCATCACCGAGGCCATGCAGGGCCTGTCGATGGCGGGCGGCAGCTTCGCCGTGGCCTTGCACCCGCTCGAGGACGGGCTCAGCCACGGCCTGGAGCAGGTCGAGTTCCTGGTGGCAGGCCACGCCGGCGTCAGCCCGCGCCCGCTCGCCAAGGTCGCTTCGGGGGGCGAGCTGGCCCGCATCAGCCTGGCGATCTCGGTCATCACCAGCGAGGCCGCGCCGACCCCCACCCTGATCTTCGACGAAGTCGATGCCGGCATCGGCGGCGCGGTCGCCGAGGTGGTCGGCCGCCGCCTGCAGGAGCTCGGCCGCAGCCGCCAGGTGCTGTGCGTGACCCACCTGCCCCAGGTGGCGGCGCAGGCCGGCAGCCACCTGCTGGTCAGCAAGGCCACCACATCGGGCCCCGGCGGCGCGGTCACGCGCTCGCATATCCGCGTGCTCGATGCCGGCGGACGCGTCGACGAGACGGCGCGCATGCTGGGCGGCGCCACGGTGACAGCGACCACGCTGCAGCATGCCGAAGAAATGCTGGCGCAAGGCGCGCGCGGCGGCAGCGCCACCCACGGCAGCAAGGACGGCCGCCGCCCGCGCCGGGCCGCCGTCTGACCCGGCCGACGCCGCTGCCACCGCGGCGCCCCCTACCCCCCTTCAGGAGATCCGAACCATGTCGACCCGCAAGCTGGTCCGCCCGCTGCTCACCGGTGCCCTGGGCCTGGCCCTGGCGCTGGCACTAGGTGGCCTGACGGGCTGCCAGGCCCAGTCGAAGCCCGTGCCGCCGCCGCCCGGCGGCATCACCGCCGATCGCTCGCTCGGCGACATCATGGTGCGCTTCCGCCCGCCCGCCGTGAACGACTCGGTCGAGGCCGGCAAGCTGCTGGCCGAGATCCAGGGGCCGGCGCGCTTCGTCGTCAAGCGCCCGATGTCCGGCGGCGTCTGGCTGGTCACCGCCATCAGCGATAACGCCGACGCCACGCTCGACCAGGCGCTCGAACGCCTGCGCGCTGCGCCGCGCGTGGAAGTCGCCGAGCCGGACCGCCTGCTCAAGCCTAACCGCGAAATGCCGAAAACACGCGAGATGCCACCGGACTGACCGCCACGCCGGCTTGTCACGGGCCGGTCACCGGCTTGTCATATCCCGCTGGCTGCCGTCGGCGCGCTTTGCGCACAGCGAGGCGCCGCAGCATGCCGGGAGCCGGGATGCGCACGACGGGCAGCACCACCCGGGAGGCCGGCCAGGTGCTGGCGCAGGGCACGTAGGGCATGCAGGACAGCACATTGCCAGGGAGCAAGGAGAAGAAGATGCAAAGCACATCGTGGGCCCCTTCCAGCAGCAGACACGACGTGGCCGCGCCATGGCGCCGGCGCCTGGGTCAGGCCGCCGCCGTGGCCGCCGCGACGGTCGCGGCCGCCCTGCTGGCGCCAGCCGCCGGCGCCGCGGACGGCAGCACCGTTGCTTCCGGCACGGGCGCTTCCAGCGCCGCCGTCCGCTACAGCGGCAACTTCATCGTGCGCTGGCGCGACGGCAGCACCAGCAGCGCCAGCCCAAGCAGCGCCACCGGCGATTCGCAGCGCATGCTGCAGATCCAGCAGAACACCGGCGTCGGCCTCTCGGTCAAGCGGCAGATGGGCGGCAGCTACCAGCTGATGAGCGTCGCCGGGGGCAGCACGGATCCCGAGGCGACCGCGGCGAAGCTGCGCCAGGACCCACGCATCGCCGAAGTGGTGCCCGACCGCTGGCTGCACGTGACCGACACGGCGCCGAACGATCCCTACTACGCTTCCGGCCAGTATCCCCAAGCCCTCTACATGGGCTCACCGAGCGCGCAGGCCGGTGCCGCCAACCTGCCCAAGACCTGGGACGTGACCCAGGGCAGCAGCAGCATCGTCGTCGCCGTGGTGGATACCGGCTACCTGCCCCACCCTGACCTGGCCGCACGCCTGCTGCTGCCCGGCTACAACTTCGTCAGCGCCAACGGCGCCACGCGCAGCAACGACGCCACCGATCCGGGCGACTACATTCCGGCCAACTACACCTGCCCCGGAACCAGTTCGTCGAGCCCGACGCTGACGCCGAGCAGCTGGCACGGCACGCGCGTGGCCAGCGTGATCGGCGCCGTCACCAACAACAACAGCAACATCGCGGGCGTGGACTGGAACGCGCGCATCGTGCCGGTGCGCGTGGCCGGCCAGTGCGGCGCGCTGCTGTCGGACACCGTCGACGGCATGCGCTGGGCCGGCGGCCTGTCGGTGCCCGGCGTGCCCAACAACGCCAACCCCGCGCGCGTGATCAATATCAGCCTCGGCGGAGGCACCTGCAGCCAGATCGAGCAGCAGGCCGTCAATGACCTGACCGCCAAGGGCGTGGTGGTGATCGCCGCCGCCGGCAACAACGGCGGCGCGGTGGAAGCACCAGGCGACTGCAGTGGCGTGATCGCGGTCACGGCGCACGTCAACAACGGCGAGAAGGCCAGCTACGCAAGCTATGGCTCGCAGGTGGCGCTGAGCGCCCCGGGCGGAGGCTGCGGGGTCTCGCAGGCCGACTCCAGCGGCAACTGCTCCTCGCCCTCCTGGGTCCTGACGCTGTCCAACAGCGGCCAGACCACTGCCGGCAGCTATAACCTGGTCGGCTCGGCGGGCACCAGCTTCGCCGCGCCGATGACCACCGGCGTGGTGTCGCTGATGCTGGCCGCGAACGGTGCGCTGACGCCGGCACAGGTCGCCAGCGCCTTGAAGAGCTCGGCACGCGCCTTCCCGGGCAACACCTTCTGCGCGACCAACAGCGGCGCGTGCGGCGCCGGCCTGCTCGATGCCTTCGGCGCGGTGACGGCCGCGGGCAGCGTCCAGTCGACCCCCTCCACCCCCACTCCCGCCCCTGCGGCCAGCGGCGGCGGCGGTGGTGGCGGTGCGGTGCCGCCCTGGACGGCCGCGCTGCTGGCGGCAGCCGGCCTGCTGGCCTTCCTGCTGCGCCGGCGCCGGTGAGACGTCGCGCCCGCCGGCGGCCCAGGCCACCGGCGGGCACGGTGCTGCCTGCGCGCCGACGCGGACCGCCGTCCGCTCAGGCAGCGCGGCGCGCGGCCAGCCACTCCCCGGCCAGCCACAGCAGCAGTCCCGCCAGCGCACCGGCCGCATGCGCGGCCCGCACCACGCCGAAGCCCCAGGCCGGCTCGAACACCACCGCGGCCAGCCAGGACTGCTCCAGCCAGACCTTGACCAGCACGCCCAGGCACAGCGCGACGCCTGCCACGCGCGGCCAGCCCGGCCGCTGCAGCAGCCGCAGCCCGGTCCACGCGGCCAGGCCATGCAGCGCGCCCGACAGGCCGCCATACCATGCCACCTCAGGCAGGCGCAGCAACGCTGCCTGCGCCGCCAGCCCGCATGCCGCCAGCACGGCCAGCAGCGCGCGCGTGCGCGCCGCCACCCCGCCCAGCAGCAGCAGGCCGGCCGCGGCCAGCGTGTCGGCCAGCCAGTGCCGCCAGCCGAGGTGCACCCACATCGCGGTCACCAGGCGCCACCACTCTCCCGTCAGCACTGCGTCGCGCAGGTAGAGACCGTGCGCGTGCAGCCACGGCGAAAACGTGAACATTGCCGACAGCGCGGCCACGCCGGCCACCGCCGCCCATAGCGCCGGCGCGGCGGCGTGCGGGCCGGACGGCCCGGACGGACCAGCCGTCATCGCCCGGTCACGGCGCGGCCGCCGCGCCGCCGGTGCCGAACACGGCCTGCCACAGTGCCCGCACCTGGCCGGCGGGTTCCGCCACCGAAGCCGGCTCGACGCGCGCCTGGGCGTGCCCGTCCAGCCGCAGCTGGTGCTGGCGCGCGCGGAACAGGCGGTAGGCATCGCCCACTGCCAGCGCCAGCGCCGCATCGATCAGCCCGAGATCGCCGGCCGTGCGCAACAGCGCGATATTGCCGCTGTTGCGCGTCAGCTCGGCGTGGGCAGCGCTGTGCAACAGCACCAGGTACTGCACGGTGAACTCGATGTCGACCATGCCGCCGCGGTCATGCTTGAGGTCGAACAGCGCGCCGCGGTTGGGATGGCCCTCGGCCACCTTGGCCCGCATGTCGACGATCTCGGGCGCCAGCGTGGCGGCGTCGCGGGGCTGGCGCAGGACCTCGTCGCGCAGGGCCTCGAAGCGCGCGCCGATGGCGCGGTCGCCGGCGCAGAAGCGGGCGCGCGTCAGCGCCTGGTGCTCCCATACCCAGGCGGCGTTGTCGCCTTCGCGCAGCTGGTAGCGGCGGAAGGCATCGAAGCTGGTCACCAGCAGTCCGGCGGCCCCGTTGGGCCGCAGCCGCGTGTCGACGTCGTACAGCATGCCGGCGGCGGTGTGGCTGGTCAGCCAGGTGATCAGCCGGCGCGCGAAGGCGGCATAGACATCGGGCGCGCGCTCGTGCTCGTCCTCGTACAGGAAGATGATGTCGAGGTCGGAGGCATAGCCCAGCTCCTTGCCGCCCAGGCGCCCATAGGCGATCACGGCGAAGCGCGGCGACTCGCAATGGCGCGTGGCCAGCTGCCGCCATACCGTGCGCAGCGTGACCTCCAGCACCGCGTCGGCCAGGTCGGACAGGCGGTCGGCGACCTGCTCCACCGTCAACAGGCCTTGCAGGTCCTGCAGCAGGATGCGGAAGGTCTCGGCGTGGTGCTCGCGCCGCAGGATGTCCATCTGCGCCTCGACCTGGCCGTCGGCGACGTGCAGGCGCTCGTCCAGCCGGGCCTGGAAGGCGGACCAGTCGGGCGCGTCCGCCAGCGCCTCGTTGTCGAGCAGTTCGTCGAGCAGCTGCGGATGGCGCGTCAGGTAATCGGCGGCCCAGCGCGACGCGTGCAGGGTGTGGGCGACACGCGCCATCGCCTGCGGGTACTCCGACAGCAGCGACAGGTAGGAGGCGCGGCGGCTGATGGCGTCGAGGAAATCGAGGAAGCGGGTGATGGTGCTGTCGGCGTCTTCCTGGCGCGCGGCGAGGTCGAGCGCGCGGTTGACCAGCAGGTCGAAGCGCGCACGGCTGGCCTCCGACAGCGCGCGGTAGCGCGGCGACACCAGGATCGCGCGCAGGCGGTCGAACAGCGCGCCGCAATCGCTGAACCCCGCCGCCTGCAGGCGCGCGCACGGCGCGTCCTCGCCCGCCTCGGTGGCTTCCGCCGCCGGGCCGCCCTGCACTTCATCAACGGCATCGCGCACCAGGGCCGGCCACAGCGCCTCGCAGGGCGCGGTATCGGGATCGGAGAAGGTCGCCTCGAACTGCTGGGCAACCGGTTCCTGCAGCGCCTGCAGGCGCGCCAGCAGCGTTTCCCAGTCGTCGCAGCCCATCATCTGCGCGACGGCCTGCTGTTCCTCCGGCGTGGTCGGCAGATGGTGGGTCTGGGCGTCGTCGCGGTACTGCAGCCGATGCTCGAGCTGGCGCAGGAAGCGATAGGCATCGGCGAGCTGCTCGGCCTGGCCGGCCGGCAGCAGGCCGCGTTCGACCGCGACCGCCAGCACCTCCAGCGTGGGGCGCACCCGCAGCGCAGCATCCTGGCCGCCGCGGATCAGCTGGAAGACCTGGGCCATGAACTCGATCTCGCGGATGCCGCCGCGGCCCAGCTTGATGTTGAAGGAGCGCTGATTGACCCCGTGTCCGGCCAGGCCGCCGCTGCGCTTGGCCGCCTCGGCACGGATCTGCGCGTGCAGCGAGCGGATCGCCGCGATCACGCCGTAGTCCAGGTAGCGGCGGAACACGAACGGCAGGGTCAGGTCCGACAGCAGCCGCGCGGTACGCTGCGCATGCGGCGTCGCCAGCGAAGAGACCACGCGGCCCTTGATCCAGGCATAGCGCTCCCACTCGCGCCCCTGCACCACCAGGTACTGCTCGAGCATGCCCAGGCTGCAGGCCAGCGGGCCGGCGTCGCCATTGGGACGCAGGCGCATGTCGACGCGGAACACGTAGCCGTCCCCGGTCACGTCGGCGAGCAGGTTGATCAGGCGCCGGCCCAGGCGGATGAAGTACTCGTGGTTGGACAGGCTGCGCGTGCCGCCCTGCGTCTCGCCATCCTCGTCATAGAGAAAGATCAGGTCGATATCGGAGGAAACGTTCAGCTCGCGCCCGCCCAGCTTGCCCATGCCGACCACGACCAGTTCCTGGACCTCGCCGCTGCCCGCGCCCACCGGGCGGCCGAAGGTCGCCGCCAGGTCGGCGCCGAGCACCGCCAGGCCGTGCTGGATGGCAAGCTCGGCCAGGTCCGACATCGCCGCGGTCACCTCGCCCAGGGTGGCTGCGCCGCGCAGGTCGCGCTCGATCACCACGCACATCACCTCGGCGCGCAAGCGCCGCAGCGCCTGCTTGGCGGCCTCCTCGGCATCGGCCGACGGCTGCTGCAGCAGAGCCAGCCGGGCCTCCATCCAGGCACGCGTCAGCGGCACGCGCATCGCCTCGGCCAGCACGTCCTCCAGGCCATCGCGGGCCTGCAGCATGCGGCGCGCGTAATGGGAATACGCGGGCGAGTACAATGCCGGCTCAGCGTTGCCGGCGGGAGCCATCCCGACCGCCGGCATTGTGGCGAATGCGCCGCCGGACATGCCGGCCGGGGACTGTTCCCCGGTGGCCGTGCTGGCGGCGACAGGCGCCGGTTCGGAACGCGTCGATGCGGGAGCAGTCATTCTGTCGGTCTGAAATGCGTGTCTGGTTGCCGCCCAATACCCGCGCCCGCGGGCGCTCGAAGAAAGGAAAGGCACCGAATTGGAGAGCGGCTAGTATTGTCGGATAATCTGCGCATGTCCAGCCGCACGCCCCCTCCCGCAGAGCGCTCCGCCACCGGCAGTGCCGCGGGCCCGCACGACAACGCGGCCGGCCTTCCCGGCGGCATGCGCGCACTCGGCCGCCTGCTGGCCGAGTGGCGCGCCCACCCGCTCTGGCCCGGCCTGGGGCGCGCCCTGGTGCGCCTGGCCCTGGTGCTGGCGCTGCTGGCCCTGGCACTCGGCCTGCTGATCCGCTTCGTGCTGTGGCCGCAGGCGGGCGCCGCGCGCCAGTGGCTGGAAGACCGCGCCTCGGCCACGGTCGCGGCCCACGTCACCATCGGCCGGCTCGACACCTACTGGGACGGCTGGCATCCCGCCTTCCGCGCCGGCAACCTGCGCATACTCGACGACGACGGACACCTGCTGCTGGCGGCCGGCAATATCGACGGCGCCCTGTCCTGGCACTCGCTGTTCGGCATGGACCTGCGCTTCACCCGCGTCGCCGCCCAGCAGACCGACCTGCTGGTGCGGCGCACGCCGGCCGGCAAGCTGCTGGTCGCCGGCATGCCGGTGGACCCGTCCAGCGACCGCTCCAACGACAACCGCTTCCTCGACTGGCTGATGAGCCAGGGCCGCGTGGAGCTGGACAGCGGCAAGCTGCGCTGGCTCGACGACCATGCCCGCCTGCCGCAGCTCGACGTCGGCGACATCCGCCTCAGCGTCAGGCGCGACGGCGCGCACCACCTGTTGCGGCTGGAAGCGCACTCCGCGGCATTGTCGCCGCAGCCGCTGGTGGTGCAGGCCGACATCCGCCACGAATACCTGCACCGCGCCGGCGACTGGCGCACCTGGTACGGCCAGGCCAGCTGGAACGTCGCCCGGCTGCAGCTGCCGGTGGTGCAGCGCTACCTGAGCCTGTTCCAGCACGTCGCCGACGGCAGCTTCAGCTGCGACGGCAGCATCGAGTTCCGCGCCGGCGCGATCGTGCGCAGCCAGGCACGCCTGCGCGCCAGCGCGGTGGACCTGCAGCTGGCCGGCGCACCGGAGCCGCTGCGGCTGGCCAACGCGCAGGCCTTCCTGCTGCACCGCGCCGATCGCCAGGGCAACCACCAGCTCACCATCGACACGCTGCTGTGGCAGCCCCCGGCCGGCGAGAGCGCGGCGGCGCCGGGCGGCACGGATGCAAGCTGGCGCGAAGGCATGCGCAAGGTCACGGTCAACTGGGCCACCGGCAGCAAGGGCGAGCTGCGCAAGTTCTCGCTGAAGGCCCCCAGCCTGGACCTCAACCCGGTGCGGGCGCTGGCCGGCTCGCTGCCGCTCGACAGCGGCGTGCTGCGCCAGTTGCGCGCCCTGCAGCCGGCCGGGCATATCGACAATCTCGACGCCAGCTGGAGCCGCGACCACCCGGGCCTGCTGAACCGCCGCGCCACCGGCACCCACTATGCCGTGCAGGGCACCTTGCGCGACGTCTCGCTGCGCAGCCAGCCCGTGGCTCAGCCGGCCGGCGGCCACATCGCAGGCCTGCCGGGATTCGCGCACCTGTCCGGCAACTTCAGCTTCGACGAACGCCAGGGCAGCGCCCGCCTCGAAAGCACCGGTGCGACGCTGAGCCTGCCGGGCGTCTTCGAGGATCCCGACCTGCCCTTCGACCAACTGAGCGGCGAGTTCCGCTGGAGCCGCGACGGCGGGCGCCTGCAGGTGCGCACCAGCGGCGTGCGCTTCGCCAATGCCGACGTGGCCGGCACCGTGCGCGGCAGCTGGCAGGCCGGCGGCGAGAGCCAGGCCGGCATCGCCGACCTGTCCGGCGAACTGGCCCGTGCGCAGATCGCACGCATCCCGCGCTACCTGCCGCTCGGCCTGCCGGGCGATACCCGCCATTACCTGGGCGGCGCGCTGGCCGGCGGCGAGGCGGCCAATGTCAAGTTCCTGCTGCATGGCGACCTGACCCACTTCCCGTTCCACGGCGCCCCGCACGACAAGGCCGGCGATTTCCGCGTGGAGGTGCCGGTGCAGCAGATGCGCTACCAGATCGCCCCGCACCAGCCGGCGCCGGGCGGCGGCCCGGCATGGCCGCTCTTCACCGATATTTCCGGCCAGTTGCTGTTCGAGCGCGGCGCCCTCTCCTTCGTCGCCGAACGCGGCGGCGTGCAGGGCGTCCCCGGCGTCGTGCTGCACAACGTCAGCGGCCAGATCGCCGACCTCAGCGACCGGGGCCACCTGCTGCTGGAGGGCGCTGCCTCCGGGCCGCTGCAGTCCTTCCTGCGCTTCATCGCCGCCAGCCCGCTGCACGGCTGGACCGGACATGCCACCGCCGACGCGCGCGGCCAGGGTAACGGCGAGCTGAAGCTGAAGCTGGACCTGCCGCTGACCGACTCCAGCCACGCCAGGATCGACGGCCAGTTCCGCCTGCCCGGCAACGATGTGGTGCTGGCACCAGCCTTGCCGCCGCTGTCCGGCGCCAGCGGCACCATCGCCTTCAGCGAGAAGGGATTCCAGCTGGACAATGTACGCGGGCGCATGCTCGGCGGCGAGGTGCGCGCCAGCGGCGGCAGCCAGCCGGACGGCTCGGTACGCGTGGTCGCCAGCGGCAATGCCAGTGCCGCCGGCATCCGCGAGGCGATGGCGGGCACGGCGCTGGCCGGGCTGGCCGGCAGGCTGGACGGCGGCGCGGGCTACAACGCCGTGATCGGCGTGCGCGACGGCCAGACCCAGGTCCAGATCGGCAGCGATCTCGCCGGCATGGCGCTCGGCCTGCCCGCGCCGCTGGGCAAGAGTGCCGCGGCCGCGGTCCCGCTGCGCTTCGAGCTGCGCCCGGCCGCCGGCCGCGCCGAGCAGCAGGAAATGCTGCTGCAGTATGGCGCGCTGCTGAATGCGCGCTACCTGCTGAAACGCGACGCCAATGACGCGCTGGTGGTCCAGTCCGGCGGCATCGGCGTCCAGCAGGCGGCGCCGGCTCCCGCCAGCGGCGTCTCCGCCGCGCTGGCGCTCGAACATTTCGACCTCGACGCCTGGCGCAGCGCGCTCGGCGAAATCGGCGGCCAGGGCGGCAGCCAGGGTGGCAGCACCCCGGCCGGCGGCCCCTCGGGCTACCTGCCCGAACGCCTGGCGGTACGTGCCCGCACGCTGCACGTGCTGAGCCGGGACCTCGACGATGTCACGCTCGACATCAGCCGCCAGGACAACGGCTGGGGCTTCCAGGTCGACTCGCGCCAGATCGCCGGCGCCTTGAGCTGGCGGCCGCGCGCCGGCACCCCGTCCGGGGCGCTGCGCCTGCGCCTGACGCGGCTCGACATCCCCGACGCGGCCGATGCCGGCAAGGCCGCCGACGCGATCGCCACCAATATCGACGAGTTGCCGGCGATCGACCTGGTCGCCGACCAATTCGAGCTGCGCGGGCGCGATTTCGGCAAGCTGGAGATGAAGGCGCAGAGCGGCAATGCCGATGGCGAGCCGGTGTGGACGCTGGAACAGCTCAAGATCGAGCAGCCTGCCGCCACCCTGGACGGCCGCGGCAGCTGGCGCCTGCCCCGGCGCCTGCGCGGCGGCGACGAACAGGCCGCGCGCCGCACGCAGCTGAGCTTCGAGCTGGATATCCGCAATGCCGGCGCCCTGCTCGACCGCATGGGCCTGCCGCACACGCTGCGCGACGGCCGCGGCAAGCTGGAAGGCCGCGTCGGCTGGCTCGGCTCGCCGCTTTCGATGGACTACCCCAGCCTGTCGGGCCAGCTGTCGCTGCAGCTGGACAACGGCCAGATCCTCGCCGTCGAGCCGGGCGCGGCGCGCCTGCTCGGCGTGCTCAGCCTGCAAGGGCTGCTGCGCATCGCCACGCTCGACTTCCGCAGCCTGTCCGGCCAGGGCACCGTGTTCGACACCATCTCCGGCAACGGCACCATCGCCAACGGCATCGGCACCATCAGCGATTTCCGCCTCAAGGGCTCGCAGCTCAATGCCACCATGACCGGCTCGGCCGACCTGCTGCGCGAGACCCAGGACCTGCGTGTGGCGGTGGTACCGCGCATCAACGCCACCTCGACCTCGGTGGCGGCCGCCTTCGTCAATCCGGCACTCGGCATCGGCACGCTGGCGGCGCAACTGCTGTTCGCGGACGAGTTCTCCAAGGCCTTCACGCAGCACTACCACATCATCGGCAGCTGGGCCAACCCGCAGATCGATAAAGTGGAGGACAATCGGGCTCCGTACCACAAGCCCTCCGACCGCCCCTAGGCCCGCCAGCGCCCCCCGGTGACGCCGGGGCGCACCACACCACGCCCGCTCGAGGAAGCCGACCGATGAGTACCTCCAACCTTTTCCGCGTCGCCGCGGTACAGACCGTCAGCGGTACCTCGCTCGAGGCCAACCTGGCCCGCGCCGGCGCCCTGATCGACGAGGCCGCCCGCGGCGGCGCAGAACTGGTGCTGCTGCCGGAGTACTTCTGCCTGATGGGCCTGCGCGAAACCGACAAGGTGGCGTTGCGCGAGCGCGATGGCGACGGCCCGGTGCAGCGCTTCCTCGCCGACGCCGCGCGCCGGCACGGCATCTGGCTGGTGGGCGGGACGCTGCCGCTGTGGTGCGAGGATCCGGCACGCGTCTACAACACGTCGCTGGCCTACGATCCGCGCGGCGAGCGCGTCGCACGCTACGACAAGATCCACCTGTTCGGCTTCACGCGCGGCAGCGAGAGCTACGACGAAGGCCGCTCCATCCTGGCCGGCACGCAGCCGGTGCGCTTCGACGCGCCCTGCGGCCCGGTCGCCATGTCGGTCTGCTACGACCTGCGCTTCCCCGAGCTGTACCGCTCGCTGGCCCGCGGCGACGGCGTCAACCTGATCCTGATGCCGGCCGCCTTCACCTACACCACGGGGCAGGCGCATTGGGAAATCCTGCTGCGCGCCCGCGCCATCGAGAACCAGTGCTACGTGCTGGCTGCCGCACAGGGCGGCCGGCACGAGAACGGGCGGCGCACCTGGGGCCATTCGATGCTGGTCGATCCCTGGGGCGAAGTGCTGGCGATGCTGCCCGAGGGCGAAGGCGTGGTCAGCGGCACCATCGATCCGGCGCGGCTGGCGGAGATCCGCCAGAACCTGCCTGCGCTGCGCCACCGCGTGCTGTAGCATAGGCGGCACTGACCCATTGGCACCATCGGGCCCGCCGGAACCATCGGAAGCGGGCCGGGCACCCCCGAATTTTCCCTGCGCGCCGCCACCCCGGTGCGACGACGCAATCAAGGCAATAAAGGAACACCATGAACGCCGGCGATCTCGGAATCCGCAACCTGGCCACCGCGCAGCAGTTGCTGCTGACCCCTTACGGCCTCGACGAGGCCAAGCTGCAGCGCGTGCTGGCCGACATCTTCACGCACAAGGTCGACTATGCCGACCTGTATTTCCAGTACACCCGCAACGAGGCCTGGAGCCTGGAAGAAGGCATCGTCAAGTCCGGCAGCTTCAGCATCGACCAGGGCGTGGGCGTGCGCGCCGTGTCGGGCGACAAGACCGCCTTCGCCTACTCCGACGAGATCAGCCTGGCCGCGCTGAGCCAGGCCGCGGCGGCCACGCGCACCATCGGCCGCGCCGGCAGCGGCCGCGTCAAGGTGGCCGGGGCGCTGTCCTCGCAGGGTGGACGCGACCTCTATACGCCCAATGATCCGCTCGACTCCATGAGCGCCAGCGACAAGGTCGCCCTGCTCGAGCGCATCGAGCGCATGGCCCGCGCCAAGGACCCGCGCGTGGTGCAGGTCATGGCCGGGCTGGCCGGCGAATACGATGTGGTACTGGTGGCACGCGGCGACGGCGTCATCGCCGCCGACGTGCGTCCGCTGGTACGCGTCTCGGTGACCGTGATCGCCGAGCAGGGCGGGCGCCGCGAGATCGGCTCCTCCGGCGGCGGCGGTCGCTACGCCTACGGCTACTTCAGCGACGAACTGCTGCAGAAGTACGTCGACGAAGCGGTTTCCTCGGCCCTGGTCAACCTGGAGGCGCGTCCCGCGCCGGCCGGCGCGATGACCGTGGTGCTGGGCCCGGGCTGGCCCGGCGTGCTGCTGCACGAGGCCGTCGGCCACGGCCTGGAAGGCGACTTCAACCGCAAGGGCTCGTCCGCCTTCGCCGGCCGCATGGGCGAGCGCGTCGCGGCCAAGGGCGTCACCGTGGTCGACGACGGCACGCTGGCCAACCGGCGCGGCTCGCTGAACCTGGATGACGAGGGCAATCCGACCCAGTGCACCACGCTGATCGAGGACGGCATCCTGCGCGGCTTCATGCAGGACACCCTCAACGCGCGCCTGATGAAGATGCCGGTGACCGGCAACGCGCGCCGCGAAAGCTACGCCGCGCTGCCGATGCCGCGCATGACCAACACCTACATGCTGAACGGCGACCGCGACCCGCAGGAAATCATCGCCAGCGTCAAGCGCGGCCTGTACGCGGTCAATTTCGGCGGCGGCCAGGTCGACATCACCAATGGCAAGTTCGTCTTCTCGGCGAGCGAAGCCTACCTGATCGAGGACGGCAGGATCACCGCGCCGGTCAAGGGCGCCACGCTGGTGGGCAACGGCCCCGAGTCGCTCAAGGACGTGACCATGATCGGCAACGACATGCGGCTCGACTCGGGCGTGGGCGTGTGCGGCAAGGACGGCCAGAGCGTGCCCGTGGGCGTCGGCCAGCCCACGCTGCGCATCGAGAACATGACGGTCGGCGGCACGGCCTGAGCACCGCGCCGGCGCGGGCGGCGGGCGGACGCCCGCCGCACTACGGACGCGCCTCGTAGATCAGGTTGAACGGCGTCTCGGCGGCGCGGCGGAAGCGCGTGAAGCCGCCCCCCTCCACCACTGCGCGCATGCGCGCCTCGCCGGCCTGCGCGCCCAGGCACAATCCCACTTCCTGCGAACGCGAGGCCGGTGTGCAGATGAAGGTCGAGGCCGAGTAGAAGACCCGCCCGATCGGCGTCAGGTTGTCCTCCAGCCGGTCGTTGGCGAAGGGCTCGACGATCATCCACGCGCCATCCGGGCGCAAGGCCTGCCGTACATGGGCCGCCGCGCCAGCCGGATCGCCCATGTCGTGCAGGCAATCGAACACGGCCACCAGGTCGTAGGCACCGCCATCGAAGTCCTTGGCGGTCGCCACATCGAAGGTCACGCGATCCGCCACGCCGGCCCGCTGCGCCGCCTCGCGCGCATAGCGGATCGACGGCTCGTGGTAGTCGAAGCCGTGGAAGCGCGAGGCCGGATAGGCCTGCGCCATGATCAGGGTGGACGCGCCGTGGCCGCAGCCGACGTCGGCCACGCTGGCGCCGGCCTGCAGGCGCGCCTCCATGCCTTCCAGCGCCGGGATCCATTCCGGCACCAGGTGGGCGGCGTAGCCCGGGCGGAAGAAGCGCTCGGTGCCGCGGAACAGCGCCGGATCGTGCTCGTGCCAGCCCAGCCCGCGGCCGTTGCGGAAAATATCCAGCATCTTCGGGATCGCCTTGAACTGCGCTACCGCGATCTGGAAGGCACCCGGGATGAAGGCCGGACTCGCCTCCTGCGCCAGCGCGAAGGCCTGCTCTTCGTTCAGGCTGAAGCAGTCGGCGGCCGGATCGTAGTCGACATAGCCGCTGGCGGCCTGCGCGCTCAGCCACTCACGCAGGTAGCGGGCGTCGGTACCGGTCTTCTCGGCCAGGGCGTCGGCGCTCATCGGTTTCTCTGCCAGGGCCTTGTAGAGGCCCAGTTCGTCGCCCACCACCACCGTGGCCGCGTGCATGACGGCGCCGAGGTCCTGCACGAACCTGCCCATGAAGGCATTGAGTTTCTCTTCGTTGATTGCCATGGCCTGCCCCTTCCGCGCGTGCGCGCTCCCCTGCGCGGCGGCCGCGCCGGCCGCCGTGTGCCGTCGTGCGCCGCCGCCAAGCCCGGTGGCCCATCCGGTGTCTATACTGGCCTCATCCATCTTGGTAGACGCGCCCCGGCGCGCCAATACGCACCATTGCGTAGTCCCTTCCCGCCATGGCAAACCCGAGCCCCCCGCGCCTCGCCGCAGCCCCGCCGGGCACGCTGACCGCGCGCGAGCGCCAGGTACTGCGATGGCTCGCCCGCGGCAAGACGGACCGCGACATCGCCAGCGTGCTGGGCATCAGCACGCGCACCGTGCAGAAGCACCTGCAGCACGTCTACGTGAAGCTGGGCGTGGAAACGCGCACCGCCGCCGTGGTGCGCGGCATGGGCTGGCTGCCGGCCGACGATGCCGCCGATGCGGGGTGCGCTTGCCAAGCTTCGGAAAACGCGCTATAAAGATGCTTCGTTGCCGACAATGAAACCGCCCGAAGCGGCAGTTTCACCGGAAGCAACGCAATTTAATGCCTCGGCCAAGCCTTCCGACAACGCAAGCTGACCCGTAAATCCTCCATGTCCGCCAAGTTTTACTTTTACTTTTTTAGCGATCTCGCACCGCTGGCGGAAGGAGAGGGAAGCTTGTAAGCGTCCCCAGACATCAAAAAAAGCCGCCAGCGAACCTGGCGGCTTTTTTTATCCAGACTTGCCCTGAACCCTGCATCCCACGACCCTACAAGACCCGGAGCCATCATGTTGAAGAACACCGACGACCTGCGCATTCGCGAACTCAAGGAACTGCTGCCGCCCGCGCACCTGATCCGCGAATTCGCCTGCTCGGAAAAGGCATCGGACGTGATCTACGGCGCCCGGCAGGCCATGCATCGCATCCTGCACGGCATGGACGACCGGCTGATCGTCATCATCGGCCCCTGCTCCATCCACGACACCCGCGCGGCGCTCGAGTATGCCAAGCTGCTCAAGGAACAACGCGACCGTTTCGCCGGCGAACTGGAAGTGGTGATGCGCGTGTACTTCGAGAAGCCCCGCACCACGGTGGGCTGGAAGGGCCTGATCAACGACCCGCACATGGACGGCAGCTTCAAGATCAACGATGGCCTGCGCACCGCGCGCGAACTGCTGCTGAACATCAGCGAGATGGGCCTGCCCGCCGGCACCGAGTACCTCGACATGATCAGCCCGCAATACATCGCGGACCTGGTGAGCTGGGGTGCGATCGGCGCGCGCACCACCGAATCGCAGGTACACCGCGAGCTGGCCTCCGGACTGTCCTGCCCGGTCGGCTTCAAGAATGGCACCGACGGCAACGTCAAGATCGCGGTCGATGCGATCAAGGCAGCCTCGCAGCCCCACCACTTCCTCTCGGTGACCAAGGGCGGCCACTCGGCCATCGTCTCCACCTCGGGCAACGAGGACTGCCACATCATCCTGCGCGGCGGCAAGGCGCCCAACTACGACGCCGCCAGCGTGCAGGAGGCCTGCGAGGCGATCGCCAAGGCCGGCCTGGCCGCGCGCCTGATGATCGACGCCTCGCACGCCAACAGCAGCAAGAAGCACGAGAACCAGATCCCGGTGTGCGAGGACATCGGCCGCCAGATGGCCGCCGGGGACGAGCGCATCGTCGGCGTGATGGTCGAGTCGCACCTGGTCGGCGGGCGCCAGGACCATGTGCAGGGCACGCCGGTGGAGAACCTCACCTACGGCCAATCCGTCACCGATGCCTGCATCGGCTGGGACGATTCGGTCAAGGTGCTGGAAACGCTGGCCAATGCCGTCAAGGCACGCCGGCTGGCCAAGGGCAGCGGCAACTGAGCCGTCGCGGCCGCCCTGTGGCGGCCGCGACAAAAAAGAAAAGCCGCCCCGCGCAGACGCGGGGCGGCTTTTCTTCTTCTCGCCTGCCGGACCTGGCCGGCCCGGCCTGCCTGCCTTATTTCTTCAGGACCAGGGTGCCCGGCAGCGATTCGATATAGGCCGCGATATCCTGCAGTTCCTGGTGCGAGAACGGTCGCGGCTTGCCGTCCTTGCCCGTCACCGCCGGATTCGCGTTGACCTGGCCGGCCATGATGGCATTGGAACGCCCGACCAGCGGACTGTTGCTGGTCTGGTACGCCAACAGCGCGTGCAGCAGGTAGCTGGCGTGCTGGCCGGCCAGCTTCGGGTACTCGGGGCTGATGGGCGACTTCAGGTCGGCACCGTGGCAGGTGGCGCAGTTACCCTTTTCCACCAGGGCCTTGCCGGCGGCGATGTCGGCGGCCGCGGCGGAGCCGGCGGCCATCAGCAGCGGCAGGGAAACGGCGAGCGAGAGCGTCTTGAGCGATTTCATGATGCGGCGTCCTCGCGCTTATTTCTGCGTATTGTTCTGGGAATCGGGCTTCTGCTGGGCGTAGTAGGCCGCCACGTCGGCGATATCCTGGTCGCTCAGCGTCGCGGCGATGCCGCGCATGGTCGGGTGCTTCCGATCGCCCTTCTGGTATTCCTTCAGCGCGTTCTCGATGTACTTGGCGTTCTGCCCGCCCAGCAGGGGCACCTCATAGACTTCCGGGAACGAAGCCCGGTAGCCGGGAATGCCGTGGCAGCCGATGCACATCGCAACCTTGTTCTTGGCGGCGTCCACATTGCCCTTGACTTCCTGGGCCTGCGCCGCCATTGCGGTAGCGCCCAGCACAACCACCGTGAGGAGCTTTTTCATTGTCGTAGCGAATGGAAGTGTTAACCCTGCCTGAATCACCTGCCCGACCTGCCTGACCGAAGCGACTCCTGAACACTGCCCTGCCTGCCGGGTTCCTTGTCTCCTGCGTGAACACGGCGGATTGCCAGGCAGCTTGCCCCGGGCGCTGGCGCGCGCGTGGCTGCTCTGGAACCATTTCTATTTCTTGAATGCCGCGTCCCGGTAGATGCCGCGAAGAGAAGGCAGCGCGGGCCGCCGGGGCGCGTAAGACTGGACGTGGGGGGCGCGTCAAACCGGCGCATTGTACCGCAGCCGGCACCCGAGCGTCCAGCCTGCACCTTGGCGCATCAGCGACCAAACGCGAATGGAAAAGCTCTTTTATACTGGCCCATCGCCGTCGTCGACAGCAGGCGGCGGCCCGGCCCGCCGGACCGCGGCGCCCCAGCGATTCCAGCCACCCTAGCCTCTCTTTGCCACATGAGCCAAACCGCCAACGCCACCCCGTCACAGCAGGCCCGCTTCGAGGGCAGTGACCAATATGTCGCCACCGATGACCTCAAGCTGGCCGTCAATGCCGCCCGCACGCTGCAGCGCCCGCTGCTGATCAAGGGCGAGCCCGGCACCGGCAAGACGATGCTGGCCGAGGAAGTGGCCGCGGCGCTCGGCATGCCGCTGCTGCAGTGGCACATCAAGTCGACCACCAAGGCGCAGCAGGGCCTGTACGAGTACGACGCGGTGTCGCGCCTGCGCGATTCCCAGCTCGGCGACGACCGCGTGCACGACATCCGCAACTACATCGTCAAGGGCGTGCTGTGGCAGGCCTTCGAGTCCGACCAGCAGGTCGTTCTGCTGATCGACGAGATCGACAAGGCCGACATCGAGTTCCCCAATGACCTGCTGCGCGAGCTCGACCGCATGGAGTTCTACGTCTACGAGACGCGCGAGCTGGTGCGCGCCAGGCAGCGCCCGCTGGTGATCATCACCTCCAACAACGAGAAGGAGCTGCCCGACGCCTTCCTGCGCCGCTGCTTCTTCCACTACATCAAGTTCCCCGACGCCGACACCATGCAGCGCATCGTCGACGTGCACTATCCGGGCATCAAGCGCGAGCTGGTCACGGCCGCGCTGCAGTCCTTCTACGACATGCGCAACCTGCCGGGCCTGAAGAAGAAGCCGTCCACCTCCGAGCTGATCGACTGGCTCAAGCTGCTGATGGCCGAGGACATCCCGCCCGAGGCGCTGCACAGCCCGGACAAGAAAGCGGCCATCCCGCCGCTGCACGGCGCGCTGCTGAAGAACGAGCAGGATGTGCACCTGTTCGAGCGCCTGGTGTTCATGAACCGCGCCAACCGCTGACCCGCGCCGCGCGCGACCCCGCCGACCATCACGCCCTGGCCATGACACGTTTCATCGAACCCGTCACGCTCGCCGGCACGCACGCCATGCTGGAGCCGCTCAGCCACGCCCACGAGGACGAGGTGAAGGCGGCCGCCGCCGACGGCGAGCTGTGGAAGCTCTGGTACACCTCGGTACCCGCGCCCGAGCAGACGCGCGCGTGGCTCGACACCGCGCTGGACATGCGCGATCGCCTGCACGCCATGCCCTTCGTGGTGCGCGAGATCGTCGACGGCCGCCCGGGCGCGGTGGTGGGCGCCACACGCTACTTCAACGTCGACCCGGTCAACCGTCGCCTGGAGATCGGCCACACCTGGTACGCGCGGCGTGTGCAGCGCACCGCCGTCAACACCGAGTGCAAGCTGCTGCTGCTCGCGCATGCCTTCGAGCAGCTCGACTGCATCGCGGTGGAATTCCGCACCCACTGGATGAACCACCAGAGCCGCGCCGCCATCGCGCGGCTCGGCGCCAAGCAGGACGGCGTGCTGCGCAACCACCAGCGCATGCCCGACGGCTCGCTGCGCGACACCGTGGTGTTCTCCATCATCGCCAGCGAATGGCTGGCGGTGAAGCGACACCTGCAGTACCGGCTGGACCTGCCGCGCTGAGCGCGCGCCGCCGACGCCCACCCAGCGCCAACCGAGAGCACCACCATGCTGATCGATTTCTTCTTCTCGCTGCGCCACGCCAAGCTTCCCGTCTCGGTCAAGGAGTACCTGACCATGCTGGAAGCGCTCAAGGCGGAGGTCATCGCCCCTTCCATCGACGAGTTCTACTACCTGTCGCGCATGACGCTGGTCAAGGACGAGAAGCACTTCGACAAGTTCGACCAGACCTTCGCGGCCTACTTCAAAGGCGTGGAGAGCCTGGTCGACTGGAAGTCCGACATCCCGCTCGACTGGCTGCAGAAGACGCTGCAGCGCGAGCTCAGCGACGAGGAGAAGGCCAAGATCGAGGCCATGGGCGGGCTCGACAAGCTGATGGAGCGCCTCAAGCAGCTGCTCGAGGAGCAGAAGGAGAAGCACGAGGGCGGCAACAAGTGGATCGGCACCGGCGGCACCTCGCCCTTCGGCCACGGCGGCTACAACCCCGAGGGCATCCGCATCGGCGGGCCGTCCAAGGGCAACCGCACCGCCATCAAGGTGTGGGAAGCGCGCTCCTACAAGGACTACGACGACCAGGTCGAGCTCGGCACGCGCAACATCAAGGTGGCGCTGCGCCGCCTGCGCCGCTTCGCGCGGGAAGGAGCCGACACCGAACTGGACCTGGACGACACCATCCACTCGACCGCGGCCAACGCGGGCATGCTCGACATCAAGCTGCGGCCCGAGCGCCACAACAAGGTCAAGGTGCTGATGCTGATGGACGTGGGCGGTTCGATGGACGACCACATCAAGCGCGTCGAGGAGCTGTTCTCGGCCACCAAGAGCGAGTTCAAGCACCTCGAGTACTACTACTTCCACAACTGCCTGTATGACTACGTGTGGAAGAACAACCGCCGCCGCCACGCGGAGAAGATCGCCACCTGGGACCTGATCCACAAGTACACCCCGGACTACAAGCTGATCTTCGTCGGCGACGCCACCATGAGCCCCTACGAGATCCTGCAGCCCGGCGGCTCGGTCGAGTACAACAACGCGGAGGCCGGCGCGGTCTGGCTGAACCGCATCACTGAGCAGTTCCCGCGCTTCGCCTGGCTGAATCCCGAGCCGGAAGGGCTGTGGCAGTACCGCCAGTCGATCTCGGTGATCAACCAGCTGATGAAGTCGCGCATGTATCCGGTCACGCTGGCCGGACTCGAACAGGCCATGCGCACGCTGTCCAAGTAAGTATCCGGGCAGGCGTCCAGGCAGCACCTCGCACGCCGGCGGCCGGCCAGGCACCGCGGACGCCGCCGGCCCCTGACAGCCTCTGCCGGCGGCGTCCTGCCTGCGCGATGCCGTGGCGGCACGTCCCCGGCACGCGCCGCCGCCCCCGCTCCCCCTTGTTCCCGCCGTCCCGGGCCACAGGCCCCGCGGCTCCCCGCCCTTCTCCCGTCCCGCGATCGTTTCTCAGGTACGCACCAACCCTTGCGGCAGCGCTCCGCCCGCCGCCGGCGCAAACAGCGTGCGCGCCACGCGCTCGCTGTCGAGGCCGAAACTCTCCGCCGCCGCGGCGGCGATCACACCATCCAGCGCCAGGGTCGGACGCAGGTCCCGCCCCTGATACAAAGCGCTCTGCGACAGGCCTGGCCAATCGGCCAGCACGCGCCCGCCATGCACGGCACCGCCCAGCAGCATGGCCGCCGCGCCGGTGCCGTGGTCGGTGCCGCCGGTGCCGTTGGCGGCGGCGGTGCGCCCGAACTCCGTGGCCACCAGCACGGTGGTGCGCTCCCAGGCTGTCCCCAGGCCGTCGCGCAGCGCCGCCACCAGGGTGTCGAGCGCCTTGAGCCGCGCCGCCAGCCGCTGCGCCTGCGCGCTGTGGGTATCCCAGCCGCCGGTCTCGATCATGGCGATACGCGGCCCGTCCGGCCTGGCCAGGAAGCCCGCGGCCAGCCGGCCCAGGCTGGCCGGGTCCTGGCGCGCGCCGGCATCGCCGGCCAGGCCGCGCGCCTGCATGGCCGCGGCCCATAGCGGATGCAGCTCGGCGTCGCGGGCGTAGAGCTGGCCCACGCGCAGCAGCAGGTCGTCGGGCGCGGACGGCAGCGCCGAGGGCGCGTAGGAACTGACCGGCGCGGCACCGCGCAGCGCCGCCGGCACCGTCGGCGCGAAGGCGATGGCATCGTCGTCGCGGCGCGGCAGCAGTCCCGCCAGCCGGTTCAGCCAGCCGTCCTTGACCAGGTAAGGCGCCTTGCCGCCGGTCTCCAGCACGTTCTGGCCGTCAAAGTGCGAACGGTCGCGGTAGGGCGACGCCACCGCATGCAGCAGCAGCGCCTGTCCCGACGCATACATCCTCGCGGTCTCCGCCAGCGCAGGGTGCAGCGCGAAGGTGCCGTCCAGCCGCGCGGCCTGTGCCGGATCGACGGCCAGCGCGCCGCGCAGGCGCGCATAGCCCGGGTCGGCGTAGGGAATCAGCGTATCCAGCCCGTCGGCGGCGCCGCGCTGGATGATGAAGACGAAGCGGCGCTCCGACTCGACGCGGGCGAACACCATGCGCGGCGCGACCAGCAGCGCACCGGCGCCGGAACCGGCGACGCAGAGGAAATGTCGGCGTGTCAGCATGGCGGTCATCTCCGCAGGAAATCGGGGGAAACCAGCAGCAGCGCAAGCGCGGTGGCCGGGCTCTCGGCGCGCGCCACGGCCTCGCCGGTGGCCGGGCTCAGGGTGCCCGGCAGCAGGCGCGGCGCCAGCGCGCGGGCATCGAGCCGGTCGCCCACGCGCGCGGCGAAGCGCTGGGCCAGCTCGACCCGCCGCACCAGCGCGTCGGGGGCGGCCCAGCTGGCCGCGATGTCGTCATAGCCGGCCGGCGAGCCGGGGCGCCAGACCGGCTGGCCGAGCTGCGCCAGCAGCGGTGCGTAGGGCAGGCGGCCGGGTTCGCGCACGCCCAGCCCGCGCAGCGAGGACAGCGTCCAGTCCCACGGCGTCTTGAACTTCGCCGGTGCCGGCGCCCAGACTTCCGGCGCACGCACCAGCTCGCGGTACAGCGCCGGCAGCTCGCCGCCGCCGCGCAGGTAGGCATCGGCCAGCCGCGCCACCAGTGCCGGCGGCGGATTATCGGCGACGAAGTGGCGCGCGAGCTTGGCGGCCAGGTGCTGCGCAGTGGCGGGCGCCTGCGCCAGGTCGTGCAGCACTGCGCGCGCCTGGCCTTCGCCCGGCTGGGCATAAGCCTTGCCGAGGATCGTGCGGGCGCCCGGCTCGTGCAGCCGGGCGCGGAACAGGAAGGCGCCGGGAGTGCCCTCGTCGCGTGGGCCCAGGCCGCCGACGCTCCAGCCGGTCAGGGCGCGCGCGAACTCGGTCACGTCGGCCTGCTGGTAACCGCTGCGCACCCCAAGGGTGTGCAGTTCGAGGATCTCCCGCGCCAGGTTCTCGTTGAGGCCGGGGACGCGCTCGGCATTGCGCCGCGTGGCCTGCATCGCCGCCATGCTGTCGGGGCCGGCCGAGCGCACCTGGTCGAGGAAGACCTGCATGGCCGGATGCTGTTCGACCGCCAGCAGCATGTCCTCGAAGCGGCCCAGCACGTGAGGGCGGATCGCCTCCGCCTCGAAGGCACCGGCCAGGCCGGCCACCACCGGCTTCTCGGCCGAGACCGCGAAATGGTTGGCCCAGAAATGCACCAGGCGCTCGACGAAGGGCGCCGGCGTCAGCAGCGCCGACGCCACGCGCGCGTCGACCGCGCCGCGGTAGCTCTCGCGCAGGCCCTGCTGCAGCGCCTGGCGCGCGGCCGCCTTGGCATCGCCCTGCTGCTCGCGCACCTCGCGCTGCTGCTGCGCGTAGCGGGCCGCCAGGTCGGCGCTGCCGGGCTGCGCCGACCACGCCTGCGGGCGTACCTCGTAACGGTCGAACTGCTGCAGCAGCCATCCCTGGGGGTCGGCCGGCAGGTCTTCGTCGGGCCGTGCACCCAGGCCGAAGCGGTTGAGGGCGATGCCGGCCCCGGTGGCGCGATCCATCATCGTCAGGCTCCCGCGCGGCTGCGCAGCAGGTCGATCGGATGGGGCGCTGCCGCATGGCCGTGGCGCGCGGCAGCCTGCCCCGATGTCGAGTAAACGCGCCAGGCGCGATCGCGGCGGATCGCCGAACGAAACCGGCACGTCGAATTTGTAAGCGAAAATTAGCGCGACCGGGTGCCGCCCGCTGCGGCCCGGTGCAGATCGATGCGATTGCGTGTGGCGGTGCGGTAGTGCGCGGCCTGCAGCGGGCCTCAGGCCACCACGTCCACGCCTTCCATCACCCAGGCGCGGAAGGTCTGCAAGGCAGGCAGGTGCTGCTTCTGCTCGGGATAGCAAAGGTAATAGCCCTTCCTGCTCAGCACGCGCGCCGGATGCGCCACCACCAGCGCCCCCAACGCCAGTTCCTCCTCGATCAGGCAGCGCGGGATCAGGGCGATGCCCAGGCCCGACACCGCCGCCTGCGTGAGCAGCGAGAACTGGTCGAAGCGTGCCCCGCCCCAGGCCTCGCGCGCGTCGACGCCGAGCGCCGACAGCCAGTCCGACCAGGCCTCCGGCACCGTGGTGTGGTGCAACAGCGGGTAGCGCAGCAGCGTCGCCGGCGACGCCGCCATGCCGCCCGGCTCGCCCGCCAGCAGGCCGGGTCGGCACACCGGCAGCACTTCGCGCCCGATCATGTAGTCGGCCAGGCTGCCCGGCCAGATGCCGTCGCCGAAGCGGATCGCGGCGTCCAGGTCAGGCCGCGCGAAATCGTAGCCCTGGGCGTGCGGCACGAATTCCAGCGTGACCTCCGGGTGGCGCGCGAAGAACTGGGGCAGGCGCGGGATCAGCCACTTCGCGCCGAGCGTGGGCAGGCTGGCGATATGCAGCGTGCCGCCGCGCCCCTGGCGCGCCATCAGCTCGACGCTGGCCGCCTCGATCTCGGCCAGGCTGGGCTGCACCCGCGCCAGGTAGCGCCGCCCCGCATCGGTCAGCACCAGGCGCTGGCGCACGCGCTCGAACAGTTCCGCCCCGAGAAAGTGCTCTAGGCTGCGCACCTGCTTGCTGACGGCGCCCTGCGTGACATGCAGGTCCTTGGCCGCCAGCGTGAAACTACTATGCCTCGCCGCAGCCTCGAAGGCCTGCAGTTCGGTCAGGGAGGGACATACACGCCGCATCGTCCACCTACTTCACTACCAAATGGAATGACCATGGGATTTTATTTCGTTTGCACGCTTCTTGCAGCGCCAAGCAGAATCCCGTGAAGACTCCCTACCAACGAAGGATTTCCATGCAACGCCGCCACATGCTCCGCCTCCTCGCTTCCGCCACGGCCACGCTCGCCGCCGGCGTTTCGCTGACCGCCGCCGCGCAAGGCTACCCGACGCACCCGATCACCCTGGTCGTGCCGTTCCCGGCAGGCGGCACCACCGACATCGTGGCGCGCATCGTCGCCGACAAGCTCGGCCAGCAGCTCGGCCAGGCCGTGGTGGTGGACAACCGCGGCGGCGCCGGCGGCAGCATCGGCACCGCCTACCTGGCCAAGGCCACGCCGGACGGCTACACCCTCGGCATCGCCACCGCCTCGACGCACGGCATCAACCCGGCGGTCTACCCGCGCCTGTCGTATGACGCCACCAAGGACTTCACCACCATCACCAACCTGGCCTCGGTGCCCAACGTGATGAGCATCAACCCGGCGGTCAAGGCCACCGACATGAAGTCCTTCATCGCGCTGGCGCATTCGCAGCCCAGCAAGATCGCCTTCGGCTCGGCCGGCAACGGCAGCGTCTCGCACATGATGGGCGAGCTGTTCATGATGAGCAGCAAGACCCAGCTGCTGCACGTGCCGTACAAGGGCGTGGGCCCGGCGCTGAACGATGCCCTGGCCAACCAGGTCCAGGTCCTGTTCGACAACCTGCCCTCCTCGCTGCCCTTCATCGAAGGCGGCAAGCTGCGCGCCCTGGCGGTGGCCTCGCCCAAGCGCGTGGCGGCCCTGCCCAATGTGCCGACCTTCGCCGAACTCGGCCTGCCGGAAGTCAACGACGCCTCTTGGTTCGGCCTGATCGCCCCGGCCAACCTGCCAGCCGACCTGCAGAGCAAACTGAACGCTGCCGCCCTCAAGGTGCTGGCAATGCCGGAAGTCAAGGCTAAGCTGGAGAAGCTGGGCGCGACCCCGGTGGGCAACACGCCGGCCCAGTTCGCCACCCAGATCAAGAACGAAGTGGCCAAGAACAAGCGCATCGCCGCTTCCGCCAAGATCTCCCTGGACTAAGCCAAGCCGCACCATGACCGAAGCAGACCGAAAGAACGCGGACAGCCCCTACTTCCTGCACTTGCCGGAAGGCCACAGCAGTCCGCTCTTTCTCGATTCGCCGCACAGCGCCACCACCTACCCGGCGGATTTCCGCCCCGCCGCCGGGCTGCCCCTGCCGCTGCTGCGCCAGGCCGAAGACACCTTCGTCGACCAGCTCTACGGCGATGCCCCGGCACGCGGCATCCCGCTGCTGTGCGCGGGCTTCCCGCGCAGCTACCTCGATGCCAACCGCGGCGTCGAGGAGATCGACGAGGCGCTGCTGGACGCACCCTGGCCCGGCCCGAAGCAGGCCACCGCCAAGACCCGGCTCGGCAAGGGCCTGGTCTGGCGCGTGCTCGATACCGGCGAGGCGATCTATGACCGCAAGCTGAGCGTGGACGAGGTGCAGGCGCGCATCGAGCGCTGCTACCTGCCCTACTACGCACAACTGCAGAAGCTGGCCGAGCGCGCCGTGGCCAGCCACGGCAGCGCCTGGCACATCAACTGCCACTCGATGCCGAGCGAAGCCGCGCAGTACGCGACGGAATTCCCCGGCCTGCAGCATCCGGACTTCGTCGTCGGCGACCGCGACGGCACCACCTGCGACACCCGCTTCACCGACCGCGTGGAGGGCGTGCTCAAGGACATGGGCTACGACGTCTGGCGCAACCACCCCTACAAGGGCGTGGAGATCGTGCGCGTGGTCGGCCAGCCGCAGGCGGGCCGCCACAGCCTGCAGCTCGAGATCAACCGCAAGCTGTACATGGACGAGGTCGGCCTGGCGCCGAACGCGGGCTTCGACAAACTCAAGCGTGACCTGAACGCCCTGCTCGACGAACTGCTGCGCTTCGTCAAGGCCGCGCCCTCGCGCGTGCTGGGCTGAGCACCCCGGGGCCGCCGCCGCACCGCCGCCAGGCGGTCGCGGCGCGGCCCGTGGCAAAGGCGGCGCCAGGCGCCGCCCCCTCCCCTCCGTGCGCCCTGGCGCGCACACGCACCGAGCACCACGCATGGCCGGCGACACACGCCAGGTTGCGGCTCGGTTACGCCTGGAAGCAATATTCCGGAACTTTGCCGGCATGCTTTCCTCTATCATGGCAGTCCTTTGTCAATCCCCCTTTGCCAAACGAGCAAGACGACCCCGTGATCCGACGAATTTCCCAGTTGATCTGCGGCCGGCTTTCCACGCTGGCCGCGGCCGTGGCAGGCGCCATCGCCCTGGTGGGCTGCGCCGTGCCGCCGGACCAGGCGGGCTCCGCCACCGATCAGGCCACCGGCACCGGCGGCGCCATGCCCGCGCAGAATGCGCGGGCCGCCGCGAAGCCGTCCTCGGCCATCGCCGCCAACATCGCCAGCATCTCTCCCGCTGCCGCGCCGCCGGCCAAGGCCGCGCCGTCCGAACCCACCAAGACCATCACCCTGCCCGACCGCGGCCACGTCAGCCTGGCCGAATACCGCGCGCAGATGCGCGAGCAGTTGATGAAGACGGAGAATGCCGCGCCGGACGTGGCCGATTGTGCCGCGCACGCCAGCTGGGTGGTGCCGCGCTCGACCCGCTTCGACGCCCTGAAGATCCCCACCGGCGCGCTCGCCGCCGGCCAGGCCACCAGCGAATCCTGGTCGGGCCGCTTCTCGCAGGGCAAGCAGGCCGTGCCGGTCACCTCGGTGGTCACCTTCAGCGCCACCGCGCACAAGCGCGGCCGCAGCGATGAATGGGAGACCGTCAAGGCCCGCTGCGGCTACGACGACGGCATGATGCTCGCCTACGAGCTGCTCGACAGCAACGGCACGGCCATCGCCGATGCCGGCGCCGCCCCGGCGCCCGCGGCGCGCGCCGGCCGCCACCATGGCGCCGCCACGCGCGCCCATCGCGGCGGCAAGGCCACCACCGCCAAGGCGACGTCCAAGTCCGCCAAGCCATCCACGGCCAAGTCCACGGCCGGCAAGTCGTCCGCCAAGAGCGGCGGCACCGCCGCCAAGGGCAAGAGCACCGGCAAGAAGCAGCACTGACACGCTGTGCCACGGCCTCCGCTGGCCCCGCAGGGCCGGCGGACCTGCGCTGGCGCGCCGTGCCCTGATTCTTAGATTGAGGACACTAAGCGAGCTGCGCCAGCACGGCCTGCAGCATCGCTGCGCCGAGCAGCGCGCTGCGCGCGCCGTTCCAGCCGGTCACGGCATCGGGCAGGTCGGCGTTGTCCTTGAACGGCATCTCCAGCGTCAGCGACAGGCAGCCGAAGGTGTGGCCGATGTACTTCGACGCCAGCTTCAGCGCATCGGCGTTGTACTTGCCGGCCGCATAGCCGTGCACGTCCTGGAAATCCGGCGAGGCCCGCTTGAACTCGGCGATGAAGCGGGCCTGCGCCTCGCGTTGTGCCTCGGTGAAGCTGGGCAGCATTTCACTGCCGGCAACGAAGTTGTAGGGCAGTGCCTCGTCGCCGTGGATGTCGAAGAACATATCGCAGCCGCCCGCCTCGATCGCGCGCAGCACGTGGTAGACCTCGGGACTGGTCTGCAGGCTGGGCGCCATCCACTCGCGATTGAGGTTGGCGCCGGCCGCATTGGTGCGCAGGTTGCCGTGTGCGGCGCCGTCCGGGTTCATATTAGGCACGATGTGGAAGACGGCGCGCGCCAGCAACTGCCGCGCCACCGGATCGCCGGCCCACTGCCCGGTGCCGGTCAGCCGCTGCAGCACGCCCTCGCAGAACCACTCGGCCATGGTCTCGCCCGGATGCTGGCGCGCGATCATCCAGATGGTCTTCTTGCCCGGCCCCGGCTCACCCACCGTGACCAGGGTCATGTCGCGCCCCTCGACGGTGCTGCCCAGGTGGCGCAGGCGGGCCAGCGGCGAGCGCTGGCAGGTCGCCACCAGGGCCAGGTGGCGCTCCTCGGGATAAGGCTCGAAGTAGGCCAGCCACACGCTGTCATGCTGCGGCGTGAACTCGATGACCAGTTCGCCGCCCTGGTAGCGCGTGGGTACGCGGAACCAGCTCGTGCGGTCGTAGGAGGCGACCGCGCGGTAGCCGCGCCAGCCCTCCGGATAGGTGCAGTCGTCCGCATTCAGCAGGCGCAGCGTGCAGGCCTGCCCGGCCGCGCCCTGCAGGCGGAAGTGGAACCACTGGCGGAAGTCGGCGTGCGAATCGGCGCGGATGCGCAGGCGGATGTCGTCGGCGCTGGCCACCGACTCGATCTCGATGGCACCGGAATCGAAGCGGGAGGAAACGTGCAGGGTGGAAGTCATGGCTGTCCTTGCGCTGGCATGCGGGCAATGCGGCCGGCCCTGGCCGTGGTTCAGTCTTCGAGGCGGCGGCGGAAGACCCAGCGGGCATCGTCCGAGGCGGCCGCGTCGAAGGCGTAGCCGTCTTCGGCGAAGCTCCTCAGCTTACCGGCCTCGGTCACGCGCCTTGTCACCGCGAAGCGCGCCATGGTGCCGCGCGCGCGCTTGGCGTGGAACGAGATGATCTTGTAACGGCCACCCTTCCAGTCTTCGAACACCGGCGTGATGATGCGCGCGTCGAGCACCTTGGGCCGCACCGACTTGAAGTACTCCTCGGAGGCCAGGTTCACCAGCACCTGCGGGCCTTCATGCTTGAGCGCACGCATGTCGGCGTTCAGCATCTGCGTGATGTCGTCGCCCCAGAAAGCATAGAGGTCCTTGCCGGCGGCATTGTCCAGGCGCGTGCCCATCTCGAGGCGGTAGGGCTGCATCCAGTCCAGCGGGCGCAGCAGGCCGTACAGCCCCGAGAGGATGCGCACGTGCTTCTGCGCGAAGGCGAGGTCGTCGGCGTCCAGGCCCGGCGCATCCAGTCCATCGTAGACATCGCCGTTGAAGGCCAGCGCCGCCTGCTTGCTGTTGGCGGCGGTGAACTCCGGCGACCACTCGGCGTAGCGCGTGGCATTGAGCACGGCCAGCTTGTCGGAGATATCCATCAGCGCGCCGATGTCCTGCGGGGCCAGCTTGCGCAGGCGCTCGATCAACTGCGCCGAACGGTCGATGAAGCGCGGCAGCGTGTGGGTCTTCACGCGCGCCGGAGTGTCGTAGTCGAGGGATTTGGCAGGAGACAGGACGATGAGCATGGCAAAATCGCGGCTGGCGGCTCACCATGGAGCCGGCCCGAACACAAAGTCCCGATTGTAACGAATGCCAAGCGACCCCACCGCCGCCCCGGCCAGCCCGGCAACGCGCCCGACCGCACCCCGCGTGGTGCTCGATTCGAATATCTGGGTCGACCTGCTGGTCTTCCGCGACCCGCGCGTCGAACCCATCCGCCAGGCGCTGGAAAGCGGCGCCATCGCCACCGTGATCCGCGCCGACTGCCGCGAGGAGCTGCGCCGCGTGCTGCACTATCCGCAGTTCGCCCGCTTCGCCATCGACCATGCCGCCGCGCTGGCCGTGGTCGACGGCTTCGCCACGCTGCTGCCGCCACCGGACGAAGCCGCCGCCGGCGCGGTGCGCCTGCCGAAATGCAAGGACGGCGACGACCAGAAGTTCATCGAACTGGCCCATTTCTCCGGCGCCGCCTGCCTGGTGTCGAAGGACAAGGCGGTGCTGAAGCTGGCCGGCCGCCTGCGCCGCAGCAGCCAGGTCCAGGTGCTGGCTCCCGCGGCCTTTCCGGCCTGGCTGGCCGGCCGGGACGGCGCGCCCACGCCCGGCTAGCCCACTGCGTCAGGCAGGCCGAACCCGCTAGAATGGCGGGTCAACGCGCCCCGCCGGGCCGCCCCAGGCGGCCACCGCTGCCATCCACCTTCCGACCCGCGCCACCATGTCCGCCGACCCTAGCCTGATCCCGACGCCGCTGCCTCCGCTGGCCCCGCCGCCCTCCCGACTGCCGCACGTGGGCACCACCATCTTCACGGTGATGTCGGCGCTGGCCGCCGAGAAGAACGCCGTCAACCTGGGCCAGGGCTTCCCCGATTTCGACTGCGACCCGCGCATCGTCGAGGCGGTCTCCGCGGCCATGCGGGCCGGCTGGAACCAGTACCCCCCGATGGCCGGCCTGCCGGCCCTGCGCCAGGCCATCGCCGCCAAGATCGGCAAGCTGTACGGCCACGCCTACGACTGGGACAGCGAGATCACGGTGACCGCCGGCGCCACCCAGGCCCTGCTGACGGCCATCCTGTGCGCCGTCCATCCGGGCGACGAGGTGATCGTGCTGGAGCCCTGCTACGACAGCTACCTGCCGTCCATCGAGCTGGCCGGCGGCAAGGCGGTGCCGGTGACGCTGCAGGCGCCGGACTTCGCCATCCCGTTCGACCGGCTGGCCGCCGCCATCACGCCGCGCACGCGCATGATCCTGATCAACACGCCGCACAATCCCACCGGCACGATCTGGCGTGCGCAGGACATGGAACGGCTGGCCGGGCTGCTGGCCGGCACCGACATCCTGCTGCTGTCCGACGAAGTCTATGAACACATGGTCTACGACGGCCAGGCGCACCAGTCGGTGGCGCGCCATCCGGAACTGGCGCGGCGCAGCTTCGTCGTCTCCAGCTTCGGCAAGACCTACCACGTGACCGGCTGGAAGGTCGGCTACGTAGCCGCGCCGCGGGCGCTGATGGCGGAGTTCCGCAAGGTGCACCAGTTCAACGTGTTCACCGTCAACACGCCGATGCAGCAGGGCCTGGCCACCTACATGGCCGACCCGGCACCCTACCTGGAACTGCCCGCCTTCTACCAGGCCAAGCGCGACTATTTCCGCGCCGGGCTGGCCGGCACGCGCTTCAAGCTGCTGCCGTCCGACGGCACCTATTTCCAGTGCGTCGACTACTCGGCCATCTCCGACCTGGGCGAGGCGGACTTCGCCATGTGGCTGACGCGCGAGATCGGTGTGGCCGCCATCCCGGTCTCGGCCTTCTACTCGCAGCCGCGCGAATCGGGCGTGGTGCGCTTCTGCTTCGCCAAGAAGGAAGAAACGCTGGCGCTGGCCCTGGAACGCCTGCAGCGGCTCTGAACGCCGGACCGTGCGGGCGCGCGGCGCTCAGTCGTCCCGCGTCAGCACTTCCAGCAGCTCGATCTCGAAGACCAGGTTCGAGTTCGGCCGGATATGCGCGCCGACCTGGCGCTCGCCGTAGGCCAGGTGCGCCGGCACGGACAGGCGGCGCTTGCCGCCCACCTTCATTCCCATCAGTCCCAGGTCCCAGCCCTTGATGACACGGCCGGTGCCGATCACGCACTGGAAGGGACGCCCACGCTCGTAGGACGAATCGAAGACCGTGCCGTCCTCCAGGGTGCCGCGGTAATGGGTGGTGATCAAGGCGCCCTTGACCACGGCCTTGCCGTCGCCTGGCTGCAGGTCTTCGATCTGGAGTTCGGTGGTCATGGCGCGGGGTCCTCGTCTCGATGCCGGTGCGGCGCTGCGGAAAAGGGGCGTAGTGTAACGCCGGCAGGACGGGCGCGGTGCGGGTGGCGGTGCACCTTCGTACCGGCCGGCGCCGGCCCTGTCCCCCAACCTCTCTGCCACACATTGGAGAGGGGAGTAAACCAGGACGCAAACCAGCGCCGCAGCGAAAGCGCTTGCCGCACCCACCGCCGGGCTCCCCTCTCCCCTGAGGGGAAAGGGAGAACACCTGTTGGTTCCCCCGAGCGGCTTGGGTGCATCCTGGTGGCTTCGTCCAGCGCCACGGCGTTGCGCCACCCCGCCTCAGATCCCCAGTTGCCGCGCCGCCAGGTCCTTCATGATCTCCTCCGCGCCGCCACCGATCATCATCACCTTGACCTCACGGTAGATGCGTTCGCTGCGCGTGCCGCGCATGAAGCCCATGCCGCCCAGGATCTGCACCGCCTGGTCGGCGCAGAACTGCATGGCGCGCGTGGCCTCGACCTTGGCCATGCAGGTCAGCGCCACCAGGCGGGCCGGATCGCCGGCCTGGTGCTGCAGGCGCCAGGCCAGGTCGTAGACCAGGTTGCGCGCCGCTTCCACGCGCAGGGCCATGTCGACCAGCTTGTGGCGGATCACCTGGCGCTGCGACAGCGGCTCGCCGAAGGTGCGCCGCTCGCGCGCCCAGGCCAGCGCCTCTTCCAGGCAGCAGGCGGCGTAGCCGTAGGCCAGCGCGCTCATGCTGAGCCGCTCGGCGTTGAAATTGCGCATGATCAGCGCGAAGCCGCGGTTCTCCTCGCCGACCAGGTTGGCCGCCGGCACGCGGCAGTGATCGAAGTGCAGGTGGGCCGTATCGGAGGCCAGCCAACCCATCTTGCGCAGCGCGGTGCGCGTCAGGCCCGGCGTGTCGCCGTCGACCAGCAGCAGCGAGACCCCGCCCGCGCCCTTGCTGGCGGGGTCGGTACGCACCGCCACGGTGAGGAAGTCGGCGCGCACGCCCGAGGTGATGAAGGTCTTCTCGCCGTTGACGACGTAATGGTCGCCATCGCGCACGGCGGTGGTGCGCAGGCTCGCCACGTCGGAGCCGCCACCCGGCTCGGTGATGGCCAGCGCGGCGATCTTCTCGCCGGCGATCACCGCCGGCAGCACGCGCGCCTTGAGCGCGGCGCCGCCGGCCGCCGCCACCGGCGGCATGCCGATCGAGTGCGAGAACAGCGAAGCCTGCACGCCGCCGGAGCCGGCGCGCGCGAACTCCTCGGCCAGTACCAGGTGATGGAAGATGTCGCAGGGCGTGCCGCCGTAGGCCTCGTCGTAGCCCAGGCCCAGCAGGCCCAGTTGTGCGGCGCGCCCGTACAGCTCGCGCGGGAAGGTGCCGGCCTCGTCCCAATCGTTGACGTGCGGCGCGATCTCGTGGGTGACGAACTGGCGCAGCGCATGGCGGAAGGCCTCGTGCTCGGGAGTGAAGTAGTGCGGCGGCGGGGGCAGGTCGATCAGGTCCATCGGCGGTCTCGTCGGCGGGTTCAGGTTCAGGGGGTTCAGGGGGTTCAGGGGGTTCAGGGGAAGCGGGAACAGCGGTGAAAGGATGCGATGCACCTTAAGGCCGGCCCGCCGGCCTGTCTTGCGCCAACTGGTCGCCCCCGCCGCCCCCCTCCCTCCTCCCCGCCACCACAGCCAGTAGCCGCAAGCCGTCACCGCCGCCGGCCGCTAACCTTGCCGCACGTGCCGGGACGCTGCGCGCGCCCCGGGCTTCGCGCAACCGAGCAGGAGGAACCACACCATGGAAGCAGTTTCCGCGCCGGGCACCATCGGCGCCGCGCTGGCGCAGGCGCGCCGGCAATGGCCGGCACAGGACGCCTATCTCTGCCGCGGGCGGCACTGGAGCTTCGCAGCGACCGCGGACGGCGCGGACCGGGTCGCCGAGGGCCTGCTGGAACTGGGCCTGGCACGCGGCGACCGCATCGGCGTGATCGGGCTCAACCACGTCGAGTGGCTGCTGCTGTTCTATGCCGCCGCGCGCATCGGCGTGGCGGTGGTCGGGCTGAGCGTGCGCTACCGCGACAACGAGATCGCCCACATGATCGCCGATGCCGGCGTGCAGGCCGTCTTCACCGTCGCCGAGCTGGACGGCTTCGATTACCTCGCCATGCTGGCACGCCTCGCGCCGGCGCTGCCGAGCCTGCGCCAGGTGGTGGTGCTCGATGCCCCGGATGCCGGACAGGCCGCGCCGCCCGCCGCGGCGACGGCGCCGCAGGCCCCGCTCACGCTGTCCGCGCTGGCCCGCAGCGCGCCGCAGCCGGGACGGCTGGCGCGCGCCGCCGCCGCCGTCCACGCCGATGACCTGGCCATGGTGATCTACACCTCGGGCACCACCGGCAAACCCAAGGGCGCCGGCCTCACCCACCGCTCCCTGCTGGCCGCCGCCGGCGCGCAGGCCGCGCATGTGCGCACCGTGCCGGGCGACCACCTGCAGCTGGCGCTGCCGCTGAACCACGTCGGCGGCATCACCTGCGGCGTGCTGAACTTCCTGCTGGGCGGCGGCACGCTGGAACTGGTGCCGGTGTTCAAGGCCGAGCTGGTGCTGGAGATGATGCGGCGCCATCCGCCCACGCTGTTCTCGGGCGTGCCGACCATGGCCACGCTGCTGCTCAGCCACCCTGCCTCGGCCGGCGTCGACCTGAGCCGCGTGCGGCTGGTGGTGGTGGGCGGCTCGACCGTGGACGGCGCCCTGCTCGAACAATTGCAGCGGCGCATGCCGCAGGCCACGGTGATGAACCTGTACGGCCTGTCGGAGTGTTCCGGCGCCATCGTGATGACGCCGTGGCAGGCCGCCGAAGCGGATGTGCTGCAGTCGATCGGACAGGTCTTCCGCGGCAGCGAGGTGCGCGTGCTGACGCCGCAAGGCGAGCCGGCCGCGGCCGGCGAAGTCGGCGAACTCTGCTTCCGCGGCCCCGGCGTGGCGCCCGGCTATATCGGCGCCGCCGCCGGCGCGGCCGGTTTCGACGCTGGCGGCTGGCTGCGCAGCGGCGACCTCGGCTGCCAGGACGCGCGCGGCTACCTGTTCCTCAAGGGCCGCATGAAGGACATGTACATCCAGGGCGGCTTCAACGTCTATCCGGCCGAGGTCGAAGGTGTCATCGCGCGCCACCCGGAGGTCCTGATGGTGGCCGGCATCGGCGTGCCCGACCCCGTGCTCGGCGAGGTGGGCCGCTACTACATCGTCGCGCGGCCCGGCAGCGCGCTGCGCGCAGAAGACGTGCGCGCCTTCTGCGGCGAACACCTGGCCGACTACAAGGTGCCGCGCCAGGTGGTGCTGCGCGCCGAGCTGCCGATGACGCCGGCCGGCAAGATCCACAAGGCGGCGTTGCGCGAGGAAGGCGCCTGAAGCACGCGCTGCCCGTCGCCGGCGGGCGGCGGCGCAGTCAGGAAGGCCGTCCCGGTGCGGCCGCCACCGTGCCGATCAGTTCGAGCCGGCGCGAGCCGGCGAAGATATCGCTGGGCTTGAGACCGTAGATCTGCCGGATCGAGTGGCTGAAGTGGGTGGAGTCGGGATAGCCGATATCGAGCGCGACCTCGGCCAGGTTGGAGTCCTGCGTGACGTAGTGCAGCATGCTGCGGGCCCGCTTCCAGGTGCGGAAGCTGCGGAACGGCACCCCCACCTCCTGCTTGAACAGGTGCAGGAAGCGCGAGAAGGACAGGTGCACGGCCGCCGCGCAGGCTTCCGCCGTCAGCGGCGCCGAGGGCGACTCGGCGATGCGGCGCACCACCATCTCGATGCGCGCGTCGAGCGGGCGCGGCGCCAGCGCGCCGCCGAAGAAGAGATGGTCGAAGCTGTCCGCCTGCAGGTCCAGGTCGCGGCCGCGCGCGGCCAGGTAGGCATGGGCCTGCTTGACGTGGCGCACGAACTCGGGCGCCTCCACCGCGCCCACGCCATCGCGCAGGAAGGCCGGCAGGCGCGCCATGTCCAGGCTTTCCGGCTCCAGGCCGATATCGGTGATCATGCGGCCGTCGCAGGCGATCCAGTGCGGCACGTAGGCCGGCACCACGGCCAGGTCCGTGGTCTGCCACGGGCCGTCGCCGACGCGGATGCGCAGGGGCTCGCGCACCGCCACGTAGATGGTGAGCCCGCCCATATTGCGGACCGAGGGCGTGCCGAGCAGCCCCGCATAGAACAGCCGGCTGCGCGTCAGCCACATGACCCGGCCGGCGGGGCCGATCAGACGGTCGGCAGACAGGCGCCGGACCGCGTCCACGTCGATTCGCATGCGTCGTCTCCTGTGCGCGGCCGCGCGCGGCGCCAGCGGGAATGCGGCGCGGGCGGGCCGCTTTCTATGCAGCCGGGGCGCCCGCGCTGACGGGGCGCCGCTGCGACCGGCCTCCCGCGCGGGAGGCCGTGGCTGCCGCGTCCGGCGGAGCCGGATCGGGCGGAGGGCTGCGCTGACAATGTAGCGGAGCCGGCCCGCCATGTCTTGTGTCAGCTGGCTGAATAGGCCGCATCCGCCACTTTCCTGGGCTATCGAAAACCCTCCCCCGCCCGGCAAGCCGGCGCCATGGCGGGGGCGAGGCGGTGATCGACGCCGCCGGCGTCAGGCGGCGCCGCCCTCGTAGTGCGCCTGGTAGCGCTGGCGCAGCTCGAACTTCTGGATCTTGCCGGTCGACGTCATGGGCAGCAGGTCCAGCACCACGATGTCCTTCGGCACCTCGAAGCCACCCAGGTGGGCGCGGCAGTGCGCATCCAGCTCGCCCGGCTCCACCGCCGCGCCCGGCTTGAGGGTGACGAAGGCGGTGACCGCCTCGCCCCAGCGCTGGTGCGACAGGCCCACGGCCGCCGCGTTGGCCACCGCGCCATGGCGCAGCAGCACCTCCTCCACCTTGATCGAGGGCACGTTCTCCCCGCCGCTCTTGATCATGTCCTTGATGCGGTCCAGGAACAGCAGCTGGCCGTCCTCGTCCATCTGCCCCAGGTCACCGGTGTGGTGCCAGCCGAAGCGCTGCGCCCGCCGGGTGGCCTCGGCATCCTTGTAGTAGCCCAGCATCACGTTGGGGCCGCGGAAGACGATCTCGCCGGTCTCGCCCGGGCCCAGCAGCCGGCCCTCGTCATCCATCACGGCGACCTCGTTGGCCACCGTGCCGACGCCCCAGTACGGGCCGAAGCGCCGGCGCTGCTCCTCCGGTTCGAAGATGGTCGCCGCCGGGTACATCTCGGTCTGCCCGGAGCACAGTGCGAAATCCGGGCAGAACGCCTGCTGCAGCTTCAGCAGCAGCGTCTTGGGCAGCGGCGCCATGCCGTAGATGCACATGCGCACACTGGACAGGTCGGTGGCGGGAAAGGCGGGGTGCTCGAGCATGGCGCGGTACATCATCGGCAGCGCCACCACCACGCTGACCCGGTGGCGCGCGATGGCCGCCAGCACCTGGCCCGCGTCGAAGCCGCGCGTGACCACCACCGTGTGGCCGCCCAGCAGCGCGCTCATGGTATTGCCGTGCTGGGCGCAGTGGAAGACCGGCAGCAGGCAGGTGTAGACGTCGGTGCCGGGGCGTCCGCCGATGTCGAGCAGGTTGGGCGCCAGCACCGAATGTACCGAGGCATGCGAGTGCATCACGCCCTTCTGCGGTCCGGTGGTGCCGCTGGTGTACATGATCTGGGCCAGCTGCCCGCTGGCGATATCCACCGCCGGCAGGGTCTCCGGCTGCCCGTTCAGCGTGGCGGCGAAGGGCTGCGCGCCGGGCGGCGGCGCCGGCTCGCCGGGCTGCTGCAGCGCCACCACCGGGATGCCGAGCGCCGGCGCCAGTTCGCCGATGCCGGCCCGTGCCAGCACGCTGGTATCCGCCACCAGGCGCGCCACCTCGGCATGCTCCAGGATGTAGCGCACCGCGTCCGGCGCCAGCCCGGTATTGATCGGCACCCATACCAGCCCCGCCTTCTGGATGCCGAGCAGGGCGACGATCATCTCGATGGAGTTGTTGCACAGCATGCCGATGCGCTCGCCGTTGCGCAGGCCCTGCGCCAGCAGGTAGTGGGCGAAGCGGTTGGTGGCGGCATCCAGCTCGGCGTAGCTGAGGCGGCGCTCGCCTTCGATCAGCGCGGTGCGCGCGCCGAAGCGGCGCGCCGAGCGGTGGATCACGTCGCCGAGCGCGATGCGGCCGATCCGTTCGCGGGCGGCGGCCAGGGAAGAGGCAAGGTCGTTGAGGGTCATGGCATGGCCTATCGGTTGGCAGGGTGCGGGTCGCCGACCCGCTGCGTTCATTTCTCGGTCGAGACCTGCTTGGGCAGCTCCAGGTAGTCGCTCTCGTTCACCCACTTGTCGCCGGCGACGCGGGTGATGCGGATCCTGGCATTGCTCAGCCGGCTGGCCTTGCTGACGGCGAAGGCCGGATTGCCGAGCGCGTCGGCCGGCAGCGGGCTGGCTTCCATGGCCGCGTTGAAGCTTTCCGGGGTCAGGTTGCGGCCGGTCTTGTCGGCGATCAGCGCGAAGGTGGTCATGGCGTAGTAGCTGAACATCGAGTACAGGCCCGGGTCCTCGTTGAAGCGCTTCTTGTAGGCGGCCACCCAGCGTGCCACCGCGGGATTCGGGTCATCGCCATACGGCAGCGTGATGAAGGCCGAGCCGTAGACGCCGTCCAGGGCCTTGCCGCCGAGCAGCGGCACCTGCTGCGAGTAATTGGCGCCGGTACCGACGAAGACCGGGTTGAAGCCGATCTTGCGCGCCTCGCCGACCGAAGCCACGTACTCGCGCAGTGTCGACACGTTCAGCACCAGGTCGCAGTTGGCGGCCTTGAGCTTGGCCATCTGCGAGGAGAAATCGGTGGCGCCGCGCTTGTACGAGACCTTCTCGACGAAGTCCATCTTCTTCGTCTTCAGGTAGTCCTGCGCGCCCTCCAGCGTCTCGCGGCCGTAGTCGTCGTCCTGGTAGAGCACGCCGATGCGCTGGTAGGGCTTCTGCTTGAGGAACCAGTCCATGGTGATGGCCGCGCTGCGGTAGTAGGACGGTGCCAGTGCCACCTTGTAGGGGCTGGGCGGGTCGTACATCTCGCGCACCGCGCTCTGCGGCATGAAGTTGAAGACCTTGTTCTGGATCAGGAAGGGCAGCGTGGCCATGTTGGGCGCGGTGCCGAGCTGCCCGACGATGGCGAACACGCCGTCCTGCGTCACCAGCTTCTGCGCCGCCAGCACCGCGCGCCGCGGCTCGTAGCCGCTGTCCTCCACCAGCACGCGCACCTTGCGGCCGTGGATGCCGCCGCGCGCATTGATCTCCTCGGCCGCCAGCGTGGCGCCGTTGCGCGACTCCTTGCCATAGTTGGCGATCGGGCCGGACAGGTCGGTGATCAGGCCGAGCCGGATCTCGCTGTCGCTGACGCCGCGCGACTGCGCGCCGGCGGCGGAACTCAACAGCAGGGCCGCGGCGGCCAGTGCGGTCTTCCATTGCATGGTTGTCTCCTTCGGTTGGCTTGCTTGTCGTGGTGGCCCCGGCAGGCGCCGCGCTCAGTGCTTCGGCGGCGTGCCGTCCTGCCCGTCGCCGGGCGGCCACGGCCCGGCCGCGGACGCGCTGCCCGCGCCCGCCATGCTCCAGTCGGAAAGCCTGCCGCCATGCCGCGCCAGCGAGGCCAGCAGCGGCGACACGTCCCAGTAGTCGAAAGCGTTGCCGCGCTCGCGGCCATAGCGCTCCAGCCCGGCCACGATGCGCGCCAGCCCCACGCGGTCGGCCAGCCAGACCGGGCCGCCGAGGTAGTCGGGGAAGCCGTAGCCGGCGGTCCAGACCATGTCGATGTCGCCAGGCCGGCTCGCCACGCCCTCCTCCAGCAGCCGCGCGGCCTCGTTGACCAGCGGATAGAACAGCCGCTCGGCGATCTCGCGCTCGCCGATGCCGGCGCGCTGCGCCACGCCGGTCTCGCGCGCCAGCGCGCGGCAGATGGCCTCCACCGCCGCATCGGGCCGTGGCGCGCGCTCGCCCGGCGCATAGCGGTAAAGGCCCGCGCCCGACTTCTGTCCGTGGCGGCCCAGCGCGTAGAGACGGCGCACCACGGCGCGGTAGGCGGGGTCGGGTGGCAGGCCGCCCGCCTTGCCGTACTCGATGACGGCGCGCGCGGCCACATCCACTCCCGCCAGGTCGAGCGCGCGGCAGGGCCCCATCGCCATGCCGTGCGCCTGCGCCACGGCGTCGATGCGCTGCGGGCTGACGCCCTCCTGCAGCAGGAACTCGGTCTCGCGCAGATAGGCCTCGGCCATGCGGTTGCCGATGAAGCCGTAGCACACACCCGACACCACCGGCACCTTGCCCAGCCGGCGCGCCAGCGCCAGCGCCGTGGCCAGCACCTCGGGCGCGGTGCGCTCCGCCCGCACCACCTCCAGCAGCCGCATCGCGCCGGCCGGGCTGAACAAGTGCATGCCCAGCACGTCGGCAGGACGCCCGCTGGCATCGGCCAGCACCTCGACGTCGAGCGTGGCGGTATGCGAGGCCAGGATGGCGCCGGGGCGGCACACCCGGCCCAGCCGGGCGAAGACCTGCTGCTTCAACGCCATGTCCTCGTAGACCGCCTCCACCACCAGGTCGCAGCCGGCCAGCGCGGCCAGGTCCAGCGCTCCCTCCAGCCGCGCGATGCCGGCCTCGGCCTGGGCCAGGCTCAGGCGGCCGCGCGCGGCCGCGTGCCGGGCCGCCGCCTGCGTGCGCGCCAGGCCGGCCGCCAGCGCCGCGCCATCCGCTTCCACCAGCACCACGCGCAGGCCGACGCCGGCCAGCGCGGCGGCGATCGCGCTGCCCATCGCTCCGCCGCCGACCACTCCCGCCGCCTGCAGCGGGCGCGGCGGCAGGCCGGCGGGCAGGCCCGGCACCTGCGCGGCGCGCCGCTCGGCGAAGAACAGATGGCGCAGCGCACGCGAAGGCTCGGACACGACGCAGGCGCGCAGCAGCTCCGCCTCCACCGCCTCGCCCTGCGCGAACGGCAGCGTGGCCGCCGCCTCCACCGCACGCACGATGGCCGCGCGCGCCGGATAGCGGGTGAAGCTGGCGGCCTCGCGGGTGCGCACCGCGGCGAAGAAGTCGGCCGGCAGCCCCGCCAGCGCGACCGGCCGCTCGCTCAAGCGGCGCGGCGGCGCGCCACGCGCCATCAGTGTGCGCAGGAAATCCAGCCCCGCCGCCAGCGCCTGCGCGGCGGCATCGGCGCCCCCTGCCGCCACCGGCGCGGCCGCGGCCACCGCGTCGACGATGCCCGCGGCGCGCGCCGCTTCCGCGCCTAACATGCGGCCGCTCAGCATCAATTCCAGCGCCAGCTCCGCCCCGCAGGCGCGCGGCAGCCGCTGCGAACCCAGCGAGCCGGGCAGCAGGCCGAGGCGCACCTCGGGCAGGCCGACGCGCGTGTCCGCCAGCGCGATGCGGTAGTGGCAGGCCAGTGCCAGTTCCAGGCCGCCGCCCAGCGCGGTGCCGTGCAGGGCGGCCAGTACCAGCCGCCGGCTGCCTTCGAGCCGCGCCAGGATGCGGTTGAAAGGCGCGGCATCGAAGTCCGGCGCGTCGAAGGCAGCGATGTCGCCGCCGGCAACGAAGGTGCGCCCGGCGCAGTGGACCAGCAGCGCGTCCAGGCCGCTGTCGCCCTCGAAGGCCGCCACGGCCGCGTCGAGCGCCGCCACCACTGCCGGCGACAGCGCGTTGACCGGGGCGTGGTCGATGCACAGCAGGCCGATGCCGCCCCGCCGCGACAGCGTCACGCCCGGCCCCGCCCGGCCGCTCGCCGCCGGCATGGCCGGCCCCACCGACACCCTGCTCTCCATTGCCCGCCTCCCTCCCGCCGTCCGCGCCGCCCGAGCCATGCGCGCCGCCCGCTCAGGCAACCTTGGCCTCGTACATCGATTCGATCATCTCGCCGTACTTCTGGTTGACCAGCTTGCGCTTGAGCTTCATGGTCGGCGTCAGTTCCTCGTCCTCTGCGCTCAGCCGGGTCTCGATCAGGCGGAAGGCCTTGATCTGCTCGACGCGCGCGAACTGGCCGTTGACGCGCGCCACCTCCTGCGCGATCAGGCCGACCACCTCGGCACTGCGGCACAGCGAGCGGTAGTCGGAGAACTGCACGCCGTGCTCCTGCGCCCAGCGCTCGACGTTGTCGTGGTCGATCATCACCAGGCAGGTCAGGAAGGGCCGGCGGTCGCCGATCACCACGGCGTCCGTCACGTAGGGGCTGAACTTGAGCTGGTTCTCCCACTCCGACGGCGTGACGTTCTTGCCGCCGGCGGTGATGATCAGGTCCTTCATGCGATCGGTGATGTAGAAGTAGCCCTGCTCGTCCACCCGCCCCACGTCGCCGGTGCGCAGCCAGCCGTCGACGATGGTCTCGGCGGTCTTCTCCGGCAGGTTCAGGTAGCCGAGGAAGACCTGGGGACCGCGCACCAGCAGCTCGCCCTCGTCAGACACCCGCACCTCGGTGTGCGGCAGCGCCACGCCGATGCTGCCCGGCCGCATGCGCCCGGGCGGGTTGCAGGTGGCCGCCCCGGTGATCTCGGTCATGCCCCACAACTCGTGAACGACGATGCCCAGCGCCATGAACCAGCGGATCAGGTCGGGCGAGATCGGCGCCGCGCCGGTGACGGCCATGCGGGTGCGGTCGAGGCCCATCATGCGCCGCACATTGCCCAGCACCAGCGCATCGGCCAGCCAGGCCGCCGCGCGCGTGCGCGCCGGCAGCGCCCGTCCGGCCTCGATACAGGCCGCGCGCGCCTGCCCGGCGCGCAGGGCCAGCGCGTAGGCGCGCCGCTGCAGCGGCGTGGCCTCGCGCAAGGCGATCACCACCGAGGAATAGAGCTTCTCCCACACGCGCGGCACCGCCATGAAGACGTCGGGCTGGATCTCGCGCAGGTTGTCGAACACCGTGTCCGGGCTCTCGGCGAAGTTCATCACGGCACCCAGCAGGATCGCGTGGTACTCGCCGAAGATGCGCTCGGCCACGTGGCACAGCGGCAGGAAGCACATGCGCTCGCCGAGCGGCGCAGCCGGCAGGAAGTCGCGCAGGGTCAGGCAGCTGCGCAGGATGTTGCGATGCGACAGCATCGCGCCCTTGGGACGGCCGGTGGTACCCGAGGTATAGACCAGCACCGCCACGTCGTCCGGCCCGGCCGCCCCCAGCCGTTCCTCCACCAGGCCGGGCTGCGCCGCGCGCAGCGCCCGCCCCTGCGCCAGCAGCGCGTCGAAGGCGAGGATGGCGGGATCGTCCAGCGCCGCCAGCCCTTCCATGTCGTAGACCACCACCTTGCGCACGCGCGGCAGGCGCGCGCGCACCTCCAGGTACTTGTCGAGCTGCTCCTCGTTCTCGACGAAGAGGAAGGCGGTGCCCGAGTCGGCGCACAGGTACTCGACCTGGGCCGGCGCGTCGGTCGGATAGATGCCGCTGACCACCGCGCCCGCGCTCTGCGCGCCGAGGTCGGTCCAGACCCATTCGCGCTGGGTGTTGGACAGCACCGAGACCACCTCGCCCGGGCGCAGCCCGAGCGCCGCCAGCCCGGCGGCCACGTCGGCGACGATCTCGCCGACCTCGCGCCAGCCATAGGCACGCCATACGCCGAAATCCTTCTGCCGCATCATCACCGCGTCGCCGCGCACGCGCACCGCGTGCCAGAACAGGCGCGGCACGGTATCGAAGGCCCGCTCGGACAGCGGCTCGCCGCGGGACCCGCTGCCGGGCCGGTACTGGTGGGACTCGCTCTGCATCGTCACCCGTCTCCTTGCGCGCCGCTCAGCGCCAGGTCTTGCGCCGTTTCCAGCGCCGTTCGCCGCGCACGCCGGCGTCCTTCATGCCCAGGTAGAACTCCTTGATATCGTCCTTCTCGCGCAGCGCGGCGCAGCTGTCCTCGGCCACGATGCGGCCGGTCTCCAGCACGTAGCCGTAGTCGGCCACGTTCAGCGCCATGTTGGCGTTCTGCTCGACCAGCAGGATGGTGGTGCCGCGCTCGCGGTTGATGCGCACCACGATCTCGAAGATCTCGCGCGTCAGCTTGGGCGACAGGCCCAGGCTGGGTTCGTCGAGCAGCACCAGCTCGGGCGCCCCCATCAGCGCGCGCGAGATCGCCAGCATCTGCTGCTGGCCGCCGGACAGCAGGCCGGCATGCTGGCCGGCACGCTCGCGCAGGATGGGGAAGTAGCCGTACACCGTTTCCAGGTCGCGCGCCACGCCGTCGCGGTCGTGCCGCGTGTAGGCCCCCATCATCAGGTTGTCGCGCACCGACAGCAGCGGGAATACCTCGCGCCCCTCCGGCACGTGGCACAGCCCGCGCCGCACGATGCGCGCCGGATCGTGCCCGGTGATGTCCTCGCCGCGGAAGCGGACGGACCCGCAGGTGGGGTCGAGCACGCCCGAAATGGTCTTGAGAATGGTGCTCTTGCCGGCGCCGTTGGCGCCCAGCACGGTGGCGATGCTGCCGCGCCGCACCGCCAGGCTGACGCCGCGGATGGCCTTGACCGGGCCGTAGGCGCTCTCCAGGTTGGCCAGCGCGAGCAGTGCCGCGCCATGGTCCGGCACGGTGGCGAAGGCATGGATCCCGGCTACGGTGCTCATGCCGCCCTCCGCAACGAAGCCACGTCGTCGATCGCGCCGAGATAGGCCTCGGCCACGCCGGGATGCGCCTGCACTTCGCGCGGCGTGCCCTGCGCCAGCACGCGCCCCTGGTTGATCGCCAGCACGCGGTCGGACACGCGCGAGACCAGGCTCATGTCGTGCTCCACCATCAGCACCGTCACGCCGAGCTCGCTGCGGATATCGCGGATCCACCACGACATGTCCTCGGTCTCCTCGACATTGAGGCCGGACGAGGGCTCGTCGAGCAGCAGCAGGCGCGGCCCCGTGCACAGCGCGCGCGCCAGCTCGACCACCTTGCGCACACCGTAGGGCAGGCCCGCCACCAGCGCGTCGCGGTGCGGCTGCAGGCGCAGCAGGTCCATCACTTCCTCGGCCTTGCGCCGCGCGGCAAGTTCGCCGCGCCGCACCGACGGGGTGTGCAGCAGGTCGGCCCAGAAGCCGGTGCGGCGGTGGACATGGAAGCCGATCAGCAGGTTCTGCAGCACCGAGGCATGCTCGAACAGCTCGATGTTCTGGAAGGTGCGGGCGATGCCCAGCGCGGCGATCGCGTGCGCGGGCAGTGCCGTCAGCTCGCGCCCCTGCCAGCGGATGCTGCCGCCGCTCGGCGCCACCAGCCGGCTGATCAGGTTGAACACGGTGGTCTTGCCAGCGCCGTTGGGGCCGATCAGCGTCAGCACTTCGCCGGCCGCCACGTCGAAACTGACGTGGTCCACCGCCAGCACGCCGCCGAAGCGCACCGACAGGTCGCGCACCGACAGCAGGCCGGTATCGCCGCCGGGTCCGCCTGCCGCATCGAATCCGTTCGAAGTCATCGCCGCCCTCCTTCAGCGCAGCCGCTCGGATTTCTGGAAGGCCTTCTGGCGCCGGAACATGCCCTGGCGGTAGAAGGGGAACAACTCCAGGTAGGTGCGGATCTTGAGCCAGCGCCCGTACAGGCCCATCGGCTCGAACAGCACGAAGCCCATCAGCACCACGCCGTAGACCACCGCCTGCAGGCCGCTGGCCTGGCCGATCGCCGGCGGCAGCCAGTCCTTGGCCAGCGCGATGCCCTGCGGCATCATGATCAGGAACAGCGCGCCGAAGAAGGCGCCGTGCACCGAGCCCAGCCCGCCCACCACCACCAGCAGCAGCAGGTCGATCGACTGGCCGATGCCGAACTGCTCCGGCGAGATGAAGTTCAGCAGGTGCGCATAGAGCCCGCCGGCAATGCCGACGATGGCCGCCGACAAGGCGAAGGCCAGCGTCTTGTAGCGCGCCAGCTGGATGCCCATGCTCTGCGCCGAGATCTCCGAATCGCGCACCGCGATGAAGGCACGCCCGGTCGGGCTGCGCAACAGGTTGAGCAGGCCCAGCGTGACCAGCACGCAGACCGCCAGCGCGAGGTAGTAGAAGCCGGCCGGGCCGGCTACGCTCACGCCGGCCAGCGCCGGCGGCTGCACCGGCATGCCGGCATTGCCTCCGGTCACGCTCTCCCAGCGCGCCAGCACCTCCTCCACGATGAAGCCGAACGCCAGCGTGGCGATGGCCAGGTAGATGCCGCGCACGCGCAGCGCCGGCAGCCCCACCACCACGCCGGCCAGGCCGGACAGCAGCGCCGCCGCGGCCAGCGCCAGCGGGAAGGGCCAGCCGTGCGCCACCAGCCAGGCCTGGGCATAGGCGCCGATGCCGAGAAAGGCCGCGTGGCCGATCGAGATCAGGCCGGCATAGCCCGCCAGCAGCATCAGCCCGAGGCCGGCGATGGCATAGACCAGCACGAAGCCGAGCTGGGTCACCCAGTAGGCACTGGCCCAGGCCGGCGCCAGCAGGGCCAGCACCAGCAACAAGCCATACCAGAGCCCCTGGCGCGGCCGCGCCGCCAGGCGCAGGTCCTGGCGGTAGTCCGTCTTCAGCAGGAACCGCATCGTCCCTCCTCCGTCGATGAACTTCGATGACTTCCGATGACTTCCGATGACTTTGAAGACCGCCGGGCGCCGTGCCCGGCGGCTAGACCCGCTTGCGCTCGTTGCCGCCGAACAGGCCGTTGGGCCGGATCGCCAGCATCAGCAGCACCACCACGTAGGCGGCCACGTCCTTGAACCCCTCCGGCAGGTAGAAGCCGGCGAAGGACTCCACCAGGCCGATCACCAGCCCGCCCACCACGGCCCCCGGCAGGCTGCCGAAGCCCCCTACCACCGCGGCCGGAAAGGCCTTGAGCCCGAGCAGCCCCATATTGGCGTGGACGAAGGTGATCGGCGCCAGCAGCAGCCCGGCCAGCGCCGCCACCGCCGCCGACAGCCCCCACACCAGGCCGTTCAGCCGGCGCACCGGGATGCCCATGTAGTAGGCGGCGAGCTGGTTCTGCGAACTGGCCTGCATGGCGATTCCCGCCTTGCTGAAGCGGAAGCCCGCATAGAGCAGGGCGCACAGCAGCGCGGTGGCGCCGATCACCGCCACCTGCTCGGCGCTCAGCACCAGGCCGCCCGCCGCGATCACCTTGCCGGCGTACGGCACCGCCAGCGCATGCGTCTCGGCGCCGAAACCCGGCACCATGGTGACCGCGCCGCGCATCACGTAGCCCATGCCGATGGTCAGCATCACCACGGTGAACTGCGGCTGGCCGAGGATGGGCCGCACCGCCAGCCGCTCCACCAGCGCGCCGAAGCCCGCCATGCCCGCCACCGCCAGCAGCGCCGCCGCCCAGAACGGCAGGCCCAGCGCCGTCAGCAGCAGCGCGGCGAAGGCGCCCAGCATCATGAACTCGCCCTGGGCGAAGTTCACCGTCTCGGTCGCCTTGTAGATCATCACGAAGCCGAGGGCGATCAGCGCGTAGATGCAGCCCAGCGCGATACCCGAGAGAGTCAGTTGCAGCCACGCCAAGCCCGTCTCCCCATGCGGCACCAGGCCGCCCGCCGCGCCGCCTGCGCCGGCCGCGCCGAAGCGCCCGGCCGGTGGCGGTCACGCGGCCACCTTAGCGAATTTCGCCGGGAGGCTCTTGTGTCTAGTGGCTATGGGAGGCCGGGCCGGGGGTTATCCGGGATGGGGTTTCTACCAGCGCGGGCTTCGTTCTGGCGATGGCGTGCGGGGTCACGCGGTTGGCTTCGTTTCTGTGCTTGCGGGCTGGATCGCACCGTTGGCTTCGTCTCTGCGCTCGTGTGCTGCACCACACCGTTGGCTTCGCTTGAGCGTGGCGCCTTGCTAAACCACCCCTCTCCCCCACCCTCTCCCCGCGCGGAGAGGGAGCCAAGACCTCGTGCTTGGCGCTTGGTGTTGGCGCATCTCGTTTCGGCTTCGTTCGGCGTGAAGGGCTTCGCACCATGCAGCCCCGCCGTCCGCCCGCGCCCCTAGCGCCGCCGCAGCACCACCGCCAGTTCGAACGCGCCGCCCGGATGCCGCACCGCGGCATAGGGCGGCTTCGGCCAGTCCCAGCGCTCCGATGGGAACAGCGCCCGCATGCCGTTGATATCGCAGTGGTAGGGAGGCCCTTCGACCCGCCCTTCGTCGGCACCGGGCCGGCGCGCCTGCATGAACATGGCCAGCAGCAGCCCACCCGGCTTCAGCCAGGCATGCAGCTGCTCGCCGTAGCGCACCCAGTGGTCCGGATGCAAGGCGCACAGGCAGGTCTGCTCATAGATGGCCTCGACCGGCGCGCCCGGCGACCAGGCCAGCACGTCGGCCTGCTCCAGGCGTGCCGACAGGCCCTGTGCCTGCAGCCGCGCCCGCGTGCGCTCGAGCGCCGCGGGTGTGTAGTCGATACCGGTCACGCGCAGGCCCGCCGCGGCCAGCTCGGCGACGTCCCAGCCGCTGCCGCAGCCGGGCACCAGCACCTCGGTGCCCCGTGCCAGGGTGCCGTCGGCGATCCAGGCCTGCAATTGCGGGCCGGGCGCGCCGCGGTCCCAGGGCGTCTGCCCGCTGTCGAACTTGTCTTGCCAGAAATCGATGGAAGGTCCAGCCATTGTCATAGGTCTCCGTGTCTGGCTGGCGGCGCGCCTCCGGCGATTGCCGGCGATCCGCGGCCGGCGCTCAGCGTCCGGTCCAGACCGGCTTGCGCTTCTCGTTGAACGCCGCCATGCCCTCTCTTGCATCCTCGGTCATGGCAAGCAGCGCGATCTGGCTCTCGGTGTAGGCGATGCCTTCGTCGAAGGACATCGCCGCCATGGCCCGCATGGCGTACTTGCCGCGCCGGATCGCGGTCGGCGACTTGTCGACCAGGCGCGCCACCAGCCAGTCGATTTTACCGTCCAGCGCGCCGGCCGGCGCCACATGATTGAGCAGGCCTGCCGCCTGGGCCTCGGCGGCGCCGAAAGGCTCGCCGCCGATGCACCATTCGCGCACCAGGCGCGGCGGTGCCAGTCCCTGCAGCAGGCTCAGCACCTGCATCGGGAAGACGCCGACCTTGACCTCGGGCAGGCCGAACACAGCGCGCTCGTCGGCCACCGCCATGTCGGTCATGCACAGCAGCCCCATGCCGCCGGCCATGCAGGCGCCGTTGACGCGGGCGATGGTGGGCAGCGTGGCCTGCTGCGCTTCGCGCAGCATGTCGGCATAGTCGAGATTGGGCCGCGCCAGGTCGAAGGCGAAGCCCTTGCCGGGCTGCAGGTCGGCACCGGCGCAGAAGGCCTTGTCGCCGGCCCCGGTCAGCACGATGGCACGCACGCCGGGATCGGCATGCGCGCGGCGATAGCCGTCGCGGATGCCGGCGATGACGTCGGCGTTCAGCGCATTGCGCTTGTCGGGCCGGTTGATGGTGATCCAGAAGGCGTGGCCGCGCTTCTCGTGCAGCACGATGTCGTGGTCGCTCATGGCAGCGGTTCTCCTGCGAGGAATGGTCGGAAGATGTCGGAAGTTGTCGGAAGGTGGAAGACACGGCTCAGGCCGCGCGGGCCTCGGCAGCCTCGCCAGCCTCTGCGGCCTCGGGCAGGACCTCGGCGATCAGCCGGCGCGCCGCCGCCTGGTCGCCCGCGATCACGTGCAAGGCGGCCACCCGCCCCGTCACCGGCGCCACATGGATATGCTCCATCTTCATCGCCTCCAGCGTGACCATCGGCTGCCCGGCCTCGACGCGGTCGCCGACCGCCACCATCACGCTGACCACGCGGCCGTTCATCGACGCCAGCAGCCTGCCGTCGCCACCCGCGGCGGCGGCACGCACGGCGGCCGCGCGGCTGCGGTCCTCGACACGGCAGGGACGCCCGTCCAGGTGCATCAGCAAGGCCTCGCCGTCGCGCGCGAACACCACGCTGCCGGTCACGCCATCGCACTGCAGGCGCGCCCGGCCTTCGCCCAGCGCCACGGTTTCGAGGGCCAAACGGCGCGCCTCGGTGGCCTCGCCCAGGCGGACCTCGGCCTCGAAGCGCGGCCCGCCCAGGCAGCGCAGCGCGCATTCGCAGGCTTCGCCGTCGATGTCGAAGCGCAGGCCGATCGGCAACCGGTGCGCCAGCAGGCTGGCCGCGCGCGCGGCGCCGGAGGCGGTCTCGTGCAGCAGCAGCGCCGCCACCGCGGCGGCGCGCGCGCGCCCTGCCTCGTCGGCCTGCAGCAGGGCCGCCTGGTGGCGCTCGATGAAGGCCGTGGTGGCACCGCCGGCGGCGAACTCGCCATGCGCGAGGCAGCGCGCGAGGAAATCCTGGTTGGTGGTGACGCCCAGCGCCACCGTGTCCTGCAGGCCGTGCAGCAAGCGCCGGCGCGCCTCTTCGCGGTTGGCGCCGTGCGCCACCAGCTTGGCGATCATGGAGTCGTAGTACGGCGACACCGTGGCCCCCGGCGCCAGCGCGTGTTCGGTGCGCAGCGCCGCCGCCGGCTGCCAGCGCACCATGGTGCCGCTCTGCGGCAGAAAGCCCTGGCCGGCATCCTCGGCACACAGCCGCACCTCGATGGCATGGCCGCTGAAACGCACGTCCTGCTGCGCCAGCGGCAGCGGCTCGCCCGCGGCCACGCGCAGCTGCAGCGCCACCAGGTCGAGCCCGGTGATGGCCTCGGTCACCGGGTGCTCCACCTGCAGCCGGGTGTTCATCTCCATGAAGTAGTAGTTGCCGGCGGCATCCAGCAGGAACTCCAGCGTGCCAGCCCCCTCGTAGCCGATCGCGCGCGCCGCCGCCACGGCGGTGGCGCCCATGCGCGCGCGCAGTTCCGGCCCGACCGCCGGCGACGGCGCCTCTTCGATCAGCTTCTGGTGGCGGCGCTGCACCGAGCAATCGCGCTCACCCAGATGGATCACGTTGCCGTGCCGGTCGGCGAAGACCTGGATCTCGATATGGCGCGGCGCCACGATGGCGCGCTCCAGGATCACCTCGGGATTGCCGAAGGCACCCTGCGCCTCCGAACGCGCGCTGTGCAGCAGCGCGAGGAAGTCCGGCTGGCGCTCGACCAGCCGCATGCCGCGCCCGCCGCCGCCGGCGGCGGCCTTGATCATGACCGGAAAGCCGATGCGCGCGGCCTCGGCCGCCATGCGTTCGTCGCTCTGGTCCTCGCCCTGGTAGCCAGGGATGCAGGGCACGTCGGCGTCCCGCATCAGGCGCTTGGCGCCGGCCTTGTTGCCCATGGCGTCGATGGCCTCCGGCGAGGGGCCGATGAAGACCAGCCCGGCCGCGCGGCAGGCGCGCGCGAAGTCGGCGTTCTCGGCCAGGAAGCCGTAGCCTGGGTGGACCGCGTCGGCGCCGCTGCGGCGCGCCGCCTCGATGATGGCCTCGCTGCGCAGGTAGGACTGCGCCGGCAGCGCTTCGCCGATGCAGACCGCCTGGTCGGCCTCCAGCACATGGCGCGCGCCGGCGTCGGCGCTCGAATAGACCGCCACCGTGCGGTAGCCCAGCGCAGCGGCGCTGCGCATCACGCGCAAGGCGATCTCGCCGCGGTTGGCGATCAGGATCTTGTGGAAAGGGGTGGACTGGGTCATGGTGTGGAGTGTTCTTGCTGCGTGTCTTGATTGGATGCGGACTTCCTGCGGGGTGGTCGGCGCCGCGGACGGGATACAAGGTGCCATCTGCCTGCCTCTGCCTGCTTCGCGCTTGCCCTTTCCGCGGCCGGGCAAGTGGCCGGATCGCGATGGCGAGCGCCGGCCCCCTCCCCCGCCCCTCTCTCGCATGCGGGAGAGGGGAGAAAACCAGTGGCACCGGTGGCGGACGGCAGGCGGGCGGCAAGCCATCGGACCGGCCAGCGCACGCGCGCGGACCGTGCCAGCGCCCCCACCACGCAACCGGCCACGCCGGACAGGAAGTGGCCGCCAGCCTCGGTAGCGGCAGGAGGGTCGAACGACCTCGGCGACTCGCCATCAGGGGACCGCGATCCCTGCTCCCGGCGCTGGCAGGCACCTGCCACGCCGGTCTCGGACGCGGCAGCGGCCTGCGGAAGCGGCGCGCCCACCGCAGCTGGAGATGCCGCCGGAAAGCCTTGTTGCCCTGCCCCCGGCAGGGTCTGCTTTCTTTGGGTTACTTTTCTTTGCAGAACGCAAAGAAAAGTGACCGGCAGCCCCGCGCAGCGGGGATGTCGTATGGCCGTTGGGTTCAATGGCCAACGCCCTCCAGGCAAGCGCGGAAAACGTGCGGCCACCTCGGTCCCCTTTTCGCCATACCGGTCTCTACCGCCCCACCGGAAACGTCCCCATGAACTTGCACAGGATCTGCAGCATGACCTCGTCGGCGCCACCGCCGATCGAGGTCAGCCGCCCGTCGCGATAGATGCGCGAGATCGGGCTCTCCATCACATAGCCCATGCCGCCCCAGAACTGCAGGCAGCGGTCGGCGGTCTCGCGCACCAGGCGGCCGGCCTTGAGCTTGGCCATGGTGGCCAGGCGGGTGGCATCCTCGCCACCCACCATGACCTCCACCGCGTGCCAGCACAGCGCGCGCAGCGCCTCCACCTCGGTCTGCAGCTCGGCCAGCGTGAAGTGCACCCACTGGTTGTCCAGCAACGGGCGCCCGAACACGCTGCGCTCGCGCGTGTACTCGATGGTCAGGTCGATCGCCTTCTGGCAGACCGCGCGCGTATTGAGCGCGCCCCACAGCCGCTCCACCTGGAACTGCTCCATCTGGTAGGTGAAGCCCATGCCTTCCTCGCCGATGCGCCAGCGCGCCGGCACGCGCACGTCGTCGAAGAAGAGCTGGGCCGTGTCGGAGGCGTCCATGCCGATCTTGCGCAGCTTCTTGGCCACCGACACGCCGCGCGTCTCCATCGGCACCACGATCAGGCTCTTGTTGCGGTGGGGCGCGCCCTCCGAGGTATTGGCCAGCACGCAGCAGAAATCGGCCTGGGTGCCATTGGTGGTCCACATCTTGCCGCCGTTGATCACGTAGTCGTCGCCGTCGCGGCGCGCGGTGGTGCGGACCGAGGCCACGTCGGAGCCGCTGCCGACCTCCGACACGCCCAGGCAGGCGACATACTCGCCGCGGATGGCCGGCTCGAGGAAGGTGCGCCGCACCTCCTCGCTGCCGCGGTGCGCCAGCGCCGGTGTGGCCATGTCGGTCTGCACGCCGATCGCCATCGGCACGCCGCCGCAATTGATGTCGGCCAGGCTCTCGGCCAGCACGGCGCTGTAGGAGTAGTCGAGGCCGGCGCCGCCGTTCTCCTCGGGCTTGGACAGGCCGAGCAGGCCCAGCGCGCCCATCTTGCGGAAGACCTCGTGGGCCGGGAAGGTTTCCGCCTCTTCCCAGGCATCGACGTGCGGGTTGATCTGCTCGGCGATAAAGCGCTTGATGGTGGCGCGCAGCGCCTCGTGCTCGGGGGTCAACTGCATGGGTTGCTCTCCGGATGGAATGGGGGAAAGGAGGAAGCGGTCGGGCGGCCGGAATCCTGGCCGGATCAGGGCCGCGCCACGGAAAACTGCATGGCTTGCGGCTGCGCCGCCTGCGCATCGCGGCACACCGCCAGCACGTTGGCCAGCACGCTGCGCGTCTGGCGCGGATCGATCACGCCGTCGTCGAGCACGTGCGCGCTGGTGACGAAGACACTCATCTGGCTGTCGAAGCGCTCGATGATGCGTTGCTGCAGCGCTTCGAGCTGGGCCGCGTCGGCCTCGCCGCCTTTGCGCTTCATGCCGGCCTCGGCCACGATGGCCATGGTGCGCGCGGCCTGCTCGCCGCCCATCACCGCGGTCTTGGCGTTGGGCCAGGAGAAGCAGAAGCGCGGCGCGAAGCCCCGCCCGCACATGCCGTAGTTGCCGGCACCGAAGGAGGCGCCGCAGTACAGCGTGATCTGGGGCACGGTGGCATTGCTGACGGCCTGGATCATCTTGGAGCCGTGCTTGATGATGCCCCCCTCCTCCACACTGCGCCCCACCATGAAGCCGGTGGTGTTGTTCAGGTAGAGGATGGGCGTGCGCGCCTGGCAGCAGGCCTGGATGAAGTGGGTGGCCTTGGTCGCACCGGCCGGATCGATCGGCCCGTTGTTGGTGATGATGCCCACCGGCCAGCCCTCGATGCGGGCGTTGCCGCACACGGTGGCCGAGCCGTAGTTCTCGCCGAACTCGAGGAAGTCGGAATCGTCGACGATGCGGGCGATCACCTCCTTCATGTCGACCGGGCGCTTGTGGTCCAGCGGCATGATGCCGAGCAGTTCCTCCGCATCGAAGCGCGGCGGCTTGAAGGCGCGCGGCGCCGCTTCGCCGAAGCCGGGCACGCCGCGCTGCCAGTCGATCTTGGCCAGGATGTCGCGCGCCATGCGCAGCGCGTCGCGGTCGTCCTCGGCCAGGTAGTCGCCCAGGCCCGAGATGCTGGTGTGCATCTCGGCACCGCCCAGCTCCTCCTCGGTCGCCACCTCGCCGGTGGCGGCCATCAGCAGCGGCGGGCCGGCCAGGAAGGCGCGCGAGCGGCCGCGCACCAGGATGATGTAGTCCGACAGGCCGGTCTGGTAGGCGCCGCCGGCGGTGGACGAGCCATGGGTGACCGTCACCACCGGCAGTCCGGCCGCGGACAGGCGCGCCAGGTTGCGGAACAGCTGGCCGCCACGCACGAAGTCCTCCACGCGGTAGCGCATCAGGTTGGCGCCCGCGCTTTCCACCAGCTGCACATAGGGCAGGCGGTTCTCCAGCGCGAGTTCCTGCACGCGCAGCTGCTTATCCAGCCCCTTGGGCTGCAATGCGCCGGCGTCGATGCCGGCATCCGACACGCTGACCATGCAGCGCACGCCGCTGACGAAGCCGATGCCGGCGATCAGGCCGCCGCCCGGCACGCTCTTGTCGAGGTCCGCATGGTCGAGGCCTAGCCCGGCCAGCGTGCTCAGTTCGAGGAAGGGCGCGCCCGGGTCGAGCAGCAGCGCCAGCCGCTCGCGCGGCAGCAGTTGGCCGCGCCGGGCGAAGCGTTCACGCGAGGCGGCCGAGGCCTGCACCGCGCGCTGCTCGTACTCCTGGATACGGGCCAGCAAGGCCAGCATGCCTTCGCGGTTGGCCTGGAAGGCGCTGCTCGACGGGGAGATTCGGGTTTCGATCTGGGGCATGGGGAATGGCGCCGTGGGGAAGTCCTTGGCGGCCAGGGCCGGCGCCCCGCGCGGTGCTGCCGCCAGGGGAGCCGCGCTTGCCTCGCCGCCGCCTGCCAGCCATTGTCGGGCGGCACCCCGGAGGCGTCTTGCGCATACTGGCTGATTTCCCTGCAAGCGCGGCGGGACGCCACACGGACGTGGTTTCGGACGCGGCGCAAGCGCGCTTGAAACGCCCCCCGATGCCCGCTTCAGCGCAGGGTCACGCGGTACTTGGGCAGCAGCGCGGCCGGCTGGTACGAGAGCTTGGTGCGGCGGAAATTGTCCAGCCCCATGTCCTGCTCGAAATTGATCCACGCCGCGTCCGGCGCGGCTTCGCTGCAGAAGTGGTGGAACATGTACTGGTAGATGCCCTTGAAGCGGTCGAGTCCCTTGGCGAAGCGCATCACGTAGACCCCGGGGCGGATGTGCTGCGCCAGCACGAAGCCGGCCGGCTCGCCATCGGCCTCGAAGAGCACGCCTTGCAGGCCGAGCGCGTTGACGAACCGCAGCGCCTCGGCACAGGCCTCATCGTCGGCCTCGCCGGCCAGCTTGCCCTTGTCGCGCAGCCATTGCACCTGCACCGCCATGGCCGCGCCGGCCAGCGCCGGCACGTAGGGCCGCGCCGTCACCGCATGGGCGGAAAGCAGTTGCCGCATCAGGTTGCGCTTCTTGCCGAGCAGCGTGCCGCGGTAGTGGCGGAAGTGATCGGCCGGATAGAGGTAGTCGGCGTCGTCGCGCACGGCCTGCCAGGCGAAGCGCACCGGATCGAGACGCGCGAGCTGGCCGCCGGAGAGCGGGTACAGGCGCCCGTGCGCGCGCAACAGCGCCTGCAGTACCGCGGGCGGCGCCTCCGCCGGCGCGAACAGCGGCAACGCGTGCGCGCTGCCGTCATAGGTCAGGCCGGAAACGTAGGGGAAGGCGCCGTCGTGGAAGCGGTAGGCGTGCGGGCGGCGGAACAGGTAGAGGTTGGAGAAGGCCGCGTCGGACAGGCAGTGCTGGTCCTGCTCCGGCACGCAGCGCGCCAGCGCGGCATCGATGGCGGCGCGCTGCGACAGCACGAGCGGCACGCCGGCCGGCGCCCACCCCGCCGCGGCCTCCTGCGCCGCGGCCGGCGCGCGCTGCGCGGCGGCCGGCATCAACCGGCGCCGCCGGCCGCCACGCGCCGCGCGCGCGTGCCGGCCGCTGGGCCGTCGGCGGGCGGGCCGGCGAAGCACTGCGCCTGCGCCAGCCACTGCGTGGCGGCACCCTCGCTATAGGCCAGCGCGGTGTCGTCCAGGTGGCGCCGCTGCGTGACCAGCAGGCAGAAATCCTCGGCCGTGCCGCGCACGTAGTGGCGCGCCGACGGCTCGCCCCACTGCCAGGTGGCGCCGTCCGGCGCGGCCAGTTCGACATAGGGCATCGGTTCCGGCACCGGCTGGCCGCGGTTGACGAAGGTCCAGCCGAAAGTGCCGACGCCGAGATGGGCGATATGCCGCAGCCGTACGCTGGCCGGGCGGCGCCGTCCCAGCGCGTCCCAGATGTCCTGTCCGTGCGCCCAGGTTTCCATCAGGCGCGCGGTGGCGAAGGAGCGCGCGCTCATCGGCGGTCCGTACCAGGGCAGCCGGTGCCTGGCATCCAGCGCGGCCAGCCCGGCCACCAGCGCCTCGTGGCGCTGGCGCCAGCGCGCCAGCAGCGCGGGGCCGTCCAGGCCGCGGTAGCGCTCGCGCGCGACCGCGCTGATATGTCCGCCCGCGGCCATCAGCCGGCCCAGCTCCAGCGCCTCGCGCTGGAAGGCATCGGCGTCGCCGATGGCCAGCAGGGAGGCCTCGTCGAAGAAGCAGAGGTGGGCGATCTCGTCCCAGGCGCTCCAGCCGTGGAAGTCGGTGGCACGGGCCCACTCCTCCGCGCCGAGGGTCTGCGCCAGCGCGGCAAGGTCCTGGTATTCGTCGAGCAGGTCACGGCAACTGTCGTTCACGGGGACTCCTGGAAACGGCGTCGGGTAGAGAGGCAAGGCCGGCGGCTGCGGCCCCGCCCCGGACTAAGACGGCCGGCTTGGCGGCCGGCTGGGCGGCCGCCACGCGGCTCAGGCGGCTCAGGCGGCCGCTGCCGCGTCGGCTGCAGTGCCCGCTTCGGCGTCCAGGGCAGCGGCCAGCCCCGGCGGCACGCGCACCGGCATGCTCAGCAGCACCTGGCCCATGCCCTTGCCGAGCGGATCGTTGCGCAGCGAGGCCATGCCGCCGCCGCCCAGCGCCGCCTCGCACAGGAAATTGAAGGCGCCGATGCCGGGCAGCGCGAAGCGCGTGACCCGGCCCTTGACCAGGTGGGCCAGGTAGGCGGCCACGGCGGCCTCGGTCAATTGCGCGGCAAGCAGCGGCAGGTAGTCGGCACGGCGCGCCAGGATGCCGATATTGGAGAAATCGCCCTTGTCGCCGCTGCGGCCGTAGGCCAGCCGGATCAGCGGCACCTCGACCCAGTCCGGCTGGGGCGGCTGCGCGCCGAAGATGCCGTCCGCCCCGCCTGCGGCCGGAACCGGGACGGCCTCTGGCGCCGCCGGGGCCTGCATGGCGAACGGCAGCGGCTCGCCGTCCAGCGTCACGGCGGGCTGGGCGAACGCCTTGGGCACCAGCAGCGGGAACTGCTTGATCGACAGGCTGACCGACGGCCGCCCGCCCACGCCGGTGGTGCCGGGCGACCAGGAGGTGCCGGCCGGCGCGATCTCGCGCGCGAACAGCTCCAGCGCGCGCTTGTCCGCATGCGACACGGCCAGCCACATGACCGCTTCGTAGAGCGCGGGCTGCGGCACGTGCGGGCCGAAGGACGCCGCCGTGCCCAGCACCTCCAGGTGGGTGGCCGAGAAGTCGGGCAGGCCTGCCTGTGCCAGCAGGCGCCGCGTGCGGGCGAGGAAGGCCTCGCCGCTGCGGCGCGCCTTCTTCACCGCGTCGACGCCGACGACGGTGAGCTGCGCATTGCAGCGGTAGCCGTCGGCATAGGTGGCGGAGACCTTGTACTGCGGACCCGGCGCACGCCCGCGCGCGCCGCTCACCTCGACCGCGTCCGGGCCGAGCTGGCGCAGCCGCACGGCGGTGAAGTCGCAGGTGACGTCGGGCAGCAGGTAGGCGGCCGGATCGCCGATCTCATAGAGCAGCTGCTCGCCCACGGTGGCGGTGCTGACCAGCCCGCCGGTGCCGGGCGGCTTGCCGACCACGAAGCTGCCGTCGGCGGCGCAGTCGATGACCGGATAGCCGATCCCGGCCCAGTCGGGCACCCGCTCCCAGTCGGTGTGCAGGCCGCCGGTGGCCTGGCAGCCGCATTCGATGATATGGCCGGCCAGGCTGCCGGCGGCCAGCCTGTCGTAGTCGTCGGCCTGCCAGCCGAAGGCGTGCATCAGCACACCCAGCGTCACCGCGCTGTCGACGCAGCGCCCCGTGATGACGATGTCGGCGCCGGCATCGAGGGCGGCGCGGATCGGCTGGGCGCCGAAATAGGCATTGGCGCTGAGCACCCGCTCGGGCAGCGGCGCGCCGGTCTGCATGTCGCTCACGCCGAGCGCGCGCAGCTCGGCCAGGCGCGGCATCAGGTCGTCGCCCTCGACCACCGCGATGCGCACCGGCACGCCCTGCTCGTCGGCCAGCCGGCGCAGCGCCTCGGCGCAGCCGCGCGGATTGACCCCGCCGGCATTGCTGACGATGCGGATGCCGCGCGCCAGCGCGGGCTTGAGCACCGCGCGCATCGCGCCGGTGATGAAATCGGTGGCGTAGCCCCCCTCGGGGTGCTTGAGCCGGGCCGCCGCCAGCAGCGACATGGTCAGTTCGGCCAGGTAGTCGAACACCAGGTAGTCGATACCGCCGTGCTCGACCAGTTGCACCGGGCCGACACTGCTGTCGCCCCAGAAGCCCGAGGCGCCGCCGATGCGTACGCCGGGCGCGCGCTGTTCCGTCATCGCTGCCGCTCCGTGAATGGGATGGCGCCACGATAGCCGGCGCGCGCACCCGGCGTCTTGCGTCTACTGGCTCCTGCCGGCTCCGGCGGCGCGGCCGGCGGCCGCGCTCGCCCACTCAGCCGCTCACTTGCGGCGGCTGGCCATCAGTTCGAGGTTGGCCTTGCGGTCGGCGTTGACCTGCTGCACGGTCGGCCGCTCGGACAGCAGCTTCAGGTAGTCCTTGAGCGGCAGGTCGGCCAGCATGTCGGTGCCGTAGATGATCTTGGTGCAGGAAGAGACCAGCGGCAGGTGGGCCAGGGCCGCGCAGTCCGCCAGCGTGAACGTGTCGCCGGCCAGATAGGGCGAGAACCTGGCCAGCTTGGCGAAGGCGGGGATGTAGCGCGACAGCAGCTTGTGCTGGCGCTCCTTGACGCTGTCGCTGACCTTGCCGCCGAAGAAGGCCTCGGGGTAGAGCTCGCGCGCCGTCAGCTCCAGGTAGAGCTCCATGAACACCACCAGTTCGCGCACCTTGGCCGCGCCGAAGGCATCGGCCGGCAGCAGCGGCGACTGCGGATAGGCCGATTCAATGTAGTCGGCGATGGCCTCGGACTCGCACAGCGGGCCGGCATCGGTGATGATATAGGGCACCTTGCCCGCCGGGGTGGCCGCAAGGTCGGTCTCGCCGACCCAGGCCAGCACCTCCTCGAACGGCACCTTCTTTTCGAGCAGGGCGAGTTTGACCTTGTTGTAGTAGTTGCTGGCGGCAAAGCCGCAGAGCTTCAGCATGTCGTGTGTCTCCGGATGTTCTTGGGGGTGGTGTCCGCGTGCATGCGGGCATGCATGCTGACATGCGCGCGGCGCTGCCATATTGTCGGCCTTCGACCGGTTCGGCAAGCCTCGGGCAGAAACGCTGGCCGATCAGCGCACGCTGGCTGCATCCTGCGTCTTACACGAAAGATGCAAAAAACGTACGATCGTGCTAATTTAACCGCAATTTCCCGGAAGCACCATGAGCACTCTCACCATCGAATCCCTGGGCATCGTCGGCACCGGCGCCATGGGCCGCGGCATCGCCCAGATCGCCGCGCAGGCCGGACTGGCCGTCAATCTCTTCGACACCAACCCGCAGGCCGTGGCGGCCGCCCGCCAATACCTGCAGGACACCTTCGCCAAACTGACCGAGAAGGGCAAGCTGAGTGCCGAGGAAGGCGCCGCGGCGCTGGCGCGCGTGCGGCCCTGCACCGCGCTGGAAGACCTGGCCGGCTGCGACATGGTGGTCGAGGCCATCGTCGAGCGGCTCGAGGTCAAGCGCGATCTGGTCGCCAAGCTGGAAGCCATCCTGCGCGCGGATGCCGTCATCGCCTCCAACACCTCCTCGCTGTCGATCACCGCGATCGCCGTGGGCGCCAGGCACCCGGGCCGCATCGCCGGCTACCACTTCTTCAACCCGGTGCCGCTGATGAAGGTGGTCGAGGTCATCGACGGCCTGTCCGGCGACCCCGCCGTGGGCGACGCCCTGATGGTGCTGTCGCGCCGCATGGGCCACACCCCGGTGCGCTGCAAGGACATGCCCGGCTTCATCGTCAACCATGCCGGCCGCGGCATGAACATCGAGGGCCTGAAGGTGGCGCAGGAAGGCGTGGCCGCCTTTGCCGACATCGACGACATCATGCGCGAGCAGGCCGGCTTCCGCATGGGCCCCTTCGAACTGATGGACCTGACCGGGCTGGACGTGTCGCACCCGGTGATGGAATCGATCTACAACCAGTTCTACCAGGAACCGCGCTACCGTCCCTCGCCGATCACGGCGATCCGCTCGGTGGGCGGCCTGATCGGCCGCAAGGCCGGCGCCGGCTTCTACCGCTACGAGAACGGCGCCAAGCAGGTGCCGGTCGCCGCCGCGGTGCCCGCCGCGCGCCCGGCCAGCGTCTGGGTCAGCCGCGCCAACCAGCGCGGCCATGACATGGTGGTCAAGCTGCTGATCGCCCTGGGCGTGACGCCGGAAGTCGGCAACCAGCCCTCGGCCGAGGCGCTGATCGTGGTCACCCCGCTCGGCCTGGACGCCACCACCAGCGCACTGGAAGAAGGCCTGGACGCCAGCCGCGTGGTGGCCATCGACACCCTGCTGCCCTTCGAGGCCACCAAGCGCCGCACCCTGATGACCACGCCGGCCACCAGCGCCGCCGCGCGCGACGCCGCGCACGGCCTGTTCGCCAGCGACGGCAAGCCGGTCACCGTGATCCGCGACTCGGCCGGCTTCGTCGCCCAGCGCATCGTTTCCTGCATCGTCAACATCGCCAGCGACATCGCCCAGCAGCGCATCGCCACGCCGTCCGACATCGACCTGGCGGTCAACCTGGGCCTGGGCTACCCCAAGGGCCCGCTGGCCCTGGGCGACGCCATCGGCCCGGCGCTGGTGCTGGAGACCCTGCGCAATATGGAACGCCTGACCGGCGACATGCGCTACCGCCCGAGCCCGTGGCTGTGGCGCCGCGCCGGCCTGGGCCTGTCGCTGCTGGCCGAGGAAGCCTGAGGGGCCCGCCCCTCGCCTGCCCCCAACCCGGCCGCCCCTGACGCTGCCACGCCGAGACCGTCCCGATGACCGCACAGCTCCTCTCCGAACGCGTCGGCTCCACCCTGGTGCTGACCATCTCCAACCCGGAGGCGCGCAATGCGCTGCACCCGGACATCTACGCGGCCTCGCAGGCGGCGCTGGAAACCGCCGCTGGCGACGACTCGCTGCGCGCGGTCGTGCTGACCGGCGCCGACGGCGTGTTCTGCGCCGGCGGCAACCTCAACCGGCTGCTCGGCAACCGCGCCCAGCCGCCCGAGGTGCAGGCGCGCAGCATCGAAGTGCTGAACCGCTGGATCGAAGGCCTGCACGCCTTCCCCAAGCCCATCATCGCCGCGGTCGAAGGCCCGGCGGCCGGCGCCGGCTTCTCGCTGGTGCTCGCCTGCGACTTCGTCGTCGCCGCCAGCGACGCCAGGTTCGTCATGGCCTATGCCAAGGTCGGCCTGACGCCCGACGGCGGCGGCTCCTACGAACTGGCGCGCGCCCTGCCCCGCCAGCTCGCCAGCGAGCTGATGATGCTGGGCCGGCCGGTCGACGCCGCGCGCCTGCAGCACTTCGGCCTGGTCAACCGCATCGCCGCGCCGGGCCAGGCGCTGGCCGAGGCGCTCAAGCTGGCCGGCGAACTGGCCGGCGAGTCGCCGCACGCGGTAGGCCGTATCAAGGACCTGGTCAATCATGCCGCCAGCGCCTCGCTCGCCGAGCACCTGGTGGCCGAGCGCGACAGCTTCGTGGCGGCGCTGCACCACCCGGACGGCGGCGAAGGCATCAGCGCCTTCCTCGAAAAGCGCAAGCCGAACTACCGCTGAACACCCCCGGCAAGGCCGGCGCCACCAGGCGCCGGCCTTGTCACATGGCGCCGCGAGGCGCCTCCCCAAGGCACACCAGAGGCATGGAGGAGACAAGGATGGAGCTGGCCCCCGCCGCCCGCCGGCGCATTTACCTGATGCGCCACGGCGCGGTCGACTACTTCGACGAACGCGGCCGCAAGTCGCTGCCCGAGCAGGTCGTGCTCAACGAGACCGGCCGCATGCAGGCCACCGCCGCCGGCCGCGCCTTCGCCGCCGAAGGCATCCGCTTCGACCGCGTCATCGTCAGCGGCCTGCCGCGCACGGTGGAAACCGCGCAGCGTGTGCTGGCCGAGACCCCGGCCATGCAAGGCAGCACCCCCGAGACCTGGAGCGACTGGCAGGAAATCCGCGGCGGCCAGATCAGCGAGATCCCCGAGGACAGCCTGCGCGACGCCTTTCTCGGCGCCTTCGAGGGCGTGGTCGCCGAGCAGCAGCGCTTCCTCGGCGGCGAGAGCGTCGGCGAGTTCCTCGACCGCGTGCTGCCCGGCCTGCAGCGGCTGCGCGCCGACCCGGACTGGGACACGGCCCTGCTGGTCTTGCATGGCGGCACCAACCGCGCCATCCTGTCGCATGCGATCACCTGCGGCCAGCGCGTCTTCTTCGGCTCGCTGCTGCAGACCGCCGGCTGCATCAATGTGCTCGATGTCGGCCAGGCGCCCGGCGACTGGGTCGTGCGCATGCTCAATTATTCGGCCCCGACCCCGGTGCACAGCGGCCCGCGCCACACCACCATGGAAGTGATGCTGAACCAATACCTGCGGCTGCGCGCCCTGCCGGGCTGAACGCCGCGCCGCACCCAAGCACGGAACCCTCGCGACAAAAACACGGAGACAGCATGAGCAACGTATCGCACTTCGAAGGCACCCGGCCCGTGGCCGAGCAGCAACGCTTCGACCTCGGCGCGCTCGAAGACTGGATGCGCCAGCATGTGGACGGCTTCGCCGGCCCGCTGACGGTCGAACAGTTCAAGGGCGGCCAGTCCAACCCCACCTTCAAGCTGATCACGCCGGGGTGCACCTATGTGATGCGCGCCAAGCCCGGCCCGCGCGCCAAGCTGCTGCCCTCGGCCCACGCCATCGAGCGCGAGTACCGCGTGATGGCCGCGCTGGCCGGCACCGACGTCCCGGTGGCGAAGATGTACGCGCTGTGCGACGACGAAACGGTGATCGGCCGCGACTTCTACGTGATGGAATACGTCGCCGGCCGCGTGCTGTGGGACCAGTCGCTGCCCGACATGAGCAACAGCGAGCGCGGCGCCATCTACGACGAGATGAACCGCGTCATCGCCGCCCTGCACAGCGTCGACTACCAGGCCATCGGCCTGGGCGACTACGGCAAGCCCGGCAACTACTTCTCGCGCCAGATCGAACGCTGGACCAAGCAGTACAAGCTGTCGGAAACCGAGTCCATCCCCTCGATGGATGCGCTGATGGAATGGCTGCCGCAGCATATCCCGCAGGAAGGCGCCGACCTGACCAGCATCGTCCATGGCGACTACCGCCTCGACAACCTGATGTTCCACCCGACCGAGCCGCGCGTGCTGGCCGTGCTCGACTGGGAACTGTCGACGCTGGGCCATCCGATGGCCGACTTCGGCTACCACTGCATGAGCTGGCATATCGCACCGGGCCAGTTCCGCGGCATCGCCGGCCTCGACTATGCCTCGCTCGGCATCCCTGACGAAGCCAGCTACCGCAAGCTGTACGAACAGCGCACCGGGCGCGAGATCACCGGCGACTGGAACTTCTACCTGGCCTTCAGCATGTTCCGCATTGCCGGCATCCTGCAGGGGATCATGAAGCGGGTGGTGGACGGCACGGCCTCGTCGGCGCAGGCGCTGGATGCGGGCAAGCGGGCGCGGCCGATGGCGGAGATGGGGTGGCAGTACGCGCAGAAAGCGAAGCAGTAAGGGTTGTGGCTTGTCTTGATGGCTTGAACGGTGTTGCTTGTTCGAGCCGTCGGGAGATTTTTTCGGGCGGTGTCGGTTTGCGGGGCAACGGCCTGTTTCGGCTCTCGTGACTTGACGCTTGTCATGTGGGTTTGGGCGGTGTTGGTATGCGAGGCAACGGCCTGTTTCGACTCCCCTGCGGGGAGCCGACTCACTTTCTTTGTCTCGCCAAAGAAAGTAAGCAAAGAAAGGCGACCCGGGTGCGGCGAGACCCCCTCGCGAATGGGCCCCGGCCGCCGCGCCCGTCCGAACTCGCGGCCTGCGGCCGCTCAGACAGCGGACGGGCTTCATCGGCGGCCGGGGCCAATTCGCGAGGCGCCGCACACGGGAGGGAAAAGCCAACCGTTGGTCTATGAGCGGGCTCGCTTTTGCGTAATGGTCAGATTTGCTGAGGCTTCGTGTTCGGCCAGCGAGCTGGCCGAACACCCGTCACCCGAAGCAAAGCGAGGCGTGGCATCTGTTCCCTGCCGTGTGCGGCGCCTCGCGGGCTGAGGCAAAGAGCGGATTAGAGGGCCCCCTGTCTGAGGATCGCCTTAAGGCGATCCGAGTTGGGGCCCGGCCGCTCTTTGCCTCAGCACGCGAGGGGGTGTTGAGCCGCACCCGGCGCGCCTTCTTTGCCTACTTTCTTGGGCAAGACCAAGAAAGTAGGTCGGCTCCCCCGCAGGGGGAGTCGAAACAGGTCGTTGCCTCGCAAACCAACACCGCCCGAAGACAAGCAACAAAGCACCAAGTCACGAGTGCATTGGTGTGCGGCCAGCAAGCTGGCCGCACACCCCCCACCCGAAGCGAAGCGAGGCGTGGCGTCTGTTCCCTGCCGTGTGCGGCGCCTCGCGTGCTGGGGCAAAGAGCGGAAAAGAGGGCCCCCTGTCTGAGGATCGCCTTAAGGCGATCCGAGTTGGGGCCCGGCCGCTCTTTGCCTCAGCACGCGAGGGGGGGTTGAGCCGCACCCGGCGCGCCTTCTTTGCCTACTTTCTTGGGCAAGACCAAGAAAGTAGGTCGGCTCCCCCGCAGGGGGAGTCGAAACAGGCCGTTGTCACACTGACCGATACCACTCGAATCCACGCGCAAAAGCATTGCGTCACGAAAGCGAGTCGGCTCCCCGCAGGGGAGTCGAAACAGGCCGTTGTCTCGCAGACCGACACCCCCCGAAGACAAGCGACAAGGCATCGAGTCACGTGTGCATTGGTGTGCGGCCAGCAAGCTGGCCGCACACCCCCCGCCCGAAGCGCAGCGAGGCGTGGCATCTTTTCCCTGCCGTGTGCGGCGCCTCGCGGGCTGAGGCAAAGAGCGGAAAAGAGGGCCCCCTGTCTGAGGATCGCCTTAAGGCGATCCGAGTTGGGGCCCGGCCGCTCTTTGCCACAGCACGCGAGGGGGGGTTGAGCCGCACCCGGCGCGCCTTCTTTGCCTACTTTCTTGGGCAAGACCAAGAAAGTAGGTCGGCTCCCCCGCAGGGGGAGTCGAAACAGGCCGTTGTCACACTGACCGATACCACTCGAATCCACGCGCAAAAGCCTTGCGTCACGAAAGCGAGTCGGCTCCCCGCAGGGGGAGTCGAAACAGGTCGTTGCCTCGCAAACCGACACCGCCCGAATCCAAACGACAAACCAACAACAAGAAAATCAAACCCCTTCCACCCGCAAACCCCCACCCCCCACCATCCTCCTCACCCCCAAAAACTCCATCTCAGCCAGCACCGCGACAACCAGCGCCTGCGCACCGATGAAAACCATGCCAAGCGCATTCGCCCCGCCTCCCCCCTCCGCCAGCAACCACACACTCCCGGCAACCCAGCTGAGATTGCCGGCGATCACCAGCCACACCGCCGGCGCCACCAGCAGGCGCGTCGCCACCAGCGCAATGAAGGCACCGATCGGCAACAACGCCGTGCCCGCGTAGAAGGACAGCCCGGCGGCGATGCCGGTGAGGCCGTGCACGAAATCGGCGCCGAAGGCGAGCAGCCAGCCGGTCGCCAGGCAGGTGGCGGCGTCGGCCAGCAGGACGGTGCGCAGGAATCGGGCAGGTTGAGTAATGGACATGGCTTCGCTCCTGTGAGGTTGGGAACCGCTCGCGCGGAGTACCGCGCGTTCGGATCCATGTTGGACCAGGGAGCGTGCCTTGCCCATTACGCGCAAGGTCATCGGGCACAGGCGGCCAGCACCGTCGGGGGGCCGCGACGGCGCTGCGCGCGCCGCACGGCTCAGGGCCGGATGGTGTCGCCCAGCACCACGCCTTCGCGGCGCGGATCGGTGCCGCCTTGCAGGACCGGCACGCCGTCGCGCCACACGCGCAGGATGGTGTTGACGCCGCTCGGCTGCGCGGCGGTGCCGACGGTGTGGCCCAGCGCGCGCAGGCCGGTGATCAGCGCGTCGCGGTTGCCGCCGTCGGCCGTGTCGATATACGGATGCTCGCCGCCCAGCGTGGTGATGGGCGAGTTGAAGGCGCCGAAGTCGACCAGGCCGGCTGCCTGCTGGGCGTCGAGGCCCCAGTCGAGCATGCCCACCAGGGTCTTCACCACATACTGCGGGATGGCGCCGCCGCCGGGCGAGCCGGTGGCCATGAGGAAGTCGCCGCGGGAACCGTCCGCCGCCTTGCGGAAGACCAGGGTCGGCGCCATCGAGCTGCGCGGACGCTTGCCCGGGGCCAGCCGGTTGGCGTAGGGCGTGCCGGCGGGGTCGGCGGGGTCGGCGGAGAAATCGGTCAGCTGGTTGTTCAGCAGGAAGCCGCGGGTCATGTGGAAGGACCCCATGCTGCTCTCGACGGTGGTGGTGGCGGTCAGGACGTTGCCGTCGCCGTCGACGATGCTGAAGTGGCTGGTGCCGTGCTCGACCAGCGCCGGGTCGACGCCGAGCGGCACCGTGCCCAGCTTGCCCGGGCTGGCGGTCCGCATGCTGGCGCGCAGGTCGATCAAGCGGGCGCGGCCCTGCAGGTAGCGCTGGTTCAGCAGCGTGTCCCAGGTGCCGCCCGGCAGCGGGACGAAATCGGTGTCGGCCACGTACTTGTCGCGGTCGGCGTAGGCCAGGCGCTCGGCCTCGCTGACCAGGTGCACGCCCGTCACACTCGGGTGCCCGCCTTCGCCATCGATGGCGGCCGGCTTGTACCGTGCCAGGTCGAAGTGTTCCAGGATGCCGAGCGCCGACGCCACGGTGATGCCGCCGGACGACGGCGGCGGCATGCCGCAGACCCAGTATTCGCGGTAGGTGGTGCACACCGGCTCGCGACGCTTGGCCTGGTAGCCGGCCAGGTCGGCCAGCGTGGTCTTGCCCGGCGTGATCGGGCTGCCGTCGGCGGCCCGCGTGGTGGCGATGCTGGCGACGATGTCCTGCGCGATGCTGCCGGTGTAGAACGCGTCGGCGCCCTGCTCCGCCAGCCGCTGCAGCGTGTCCGCATAGGCGGGATTGGCCAGCCGCGTGCCGAGCGCCTTGGGCGAGCCGTCGGCGTGGAGGAAGTAGGCCGCCGCGGCGCGATCGCGCTTGAGGCTGGCCGCGTTGAGAGCGATGGCGTCGGCCAGGCGGCCGCCGATGGGGAAGCCGTTGGTGGACAGCGTGATGGCGTCGCCGAACAGGTCCCGCCAGGCCAGCCTGCCGTGGTCCCGCTGCACTGCCTCCAGCAGGCGCGGCAGGCCGGGGGTGCCGATCGCGCGGCCGCTGGCGCGCGCGCTGGGCAGGGGCGCCTGGCGTTCGCTGGCGGCGTCGATATAGCGCAGGTAGTCGCCGGTGGCGGCAGCGGGCGCGGTCTCGCGTCCGTCGTAGGCCTGCACGGTCTTCCTGCCCGCGTCGTAGTAGAGCAGCAGCCCGCCCGCGCCGAGGCCGGTAGCCTCGGGCACGGTCAGGCCCAGGACCGCCTGCACGGCGACCGCCGCGTCGGCCGCGCTGCCGCCGCGCGCGAGCACCGCGCAACCGGCGGCGCTGGCCAGCGCGTTCGAGGTCGACACCATATAGCGCCGGGCAAAGGCCGGCTGCAGTCCGGTGCGGTAGCCGGAAGCCGGCTCCGGCAGCGTGGTATCGCCCGGCTGGCCGGCGCCGACCACGATACCGCGGTCGCCTGGCACGCGGCAGCCGGCCTCGACCCCGGGCGGCGTGCCGGCGGCCGGCGCCCGCGCTGGCGGAACGTGGCCGCACGCGGCCAGCAGCAGCTGGGCCGTGGCGATGGCGGCGAACGCGGGCGCGAGGTGTCGTCTTGTCATCGGGTCTTCCCTGGAGGGTGCCTCGGGTCGGCCCAGGCCAGGCCGGAACCCGGAGCGCGGCGGCACAAGCACGCTGCCGCCGCGCGCAGATGGCCATTGTGCCGCATGGCAGGCAAGGGGAATCGAGCGGGCTGGCGTGGGATGGCGCGGGATGGCCCGGGACACGCGGCCGGCAGGCCGGCGCCGCCTCGATTATCATCGGCGTTTTCCCGACTCGCGCCTGCCCTGCAGGCTCCGCCAATGTCCGACCTGTCCGCCTTCCCCATCACGCAGAAATGGCCCGCCGCGCATCCGGACCGCATCCAGCTGTACTCGCTGCCGACGCCCAACGGCGTCAAGGTGTCGATCATGCTGGAGGAGACCGGCCTGCCCTACGAGCCCCACCTGGTGCGCTTCGACAGCCAGGACCAGATGTCGCCCGCCTTCCTGTCGCTCAACCCGAACAACAAGATACCCGCCATCCTCGATCCCCACGGCCCCGGCGGCAAGCCGCTCGCGCTGTTCGAATCCGGTGCCATCCTGATCTACCTCGCCGACAAGGCAGGCCGGCTGCTGCCGCAGGAACCGGCGGCACGCTACGAGACCATCCAGTGGCTGATGTTCCAGATGGCCGGCATCGGGCCGATGTTCGGCCAGGTGGGCTTCTTCCACAAGTTCGCCGGCCGCGACTTCGAGGACAAGCGCCCGCGCGACCGCTACGTGGCGGAAGCGCGCCGCCTGCTGGGCGTGCTGGAGGAACGGCTGGCGGGGCGTGACTGGATCATGGGCGACGACTACACCATCGCCGATATCGCCACCTTCCCGTGGGTGCGCAACCTGGTGGGCTTCTACGAAGCGGGCGAGCTGGTGGGCTTCGCCGACTTCCCCAACGTCGCGCGCGTGCTGGCCGCCTTCGTGGCGCGGCCGGCGGTGGCACGCGGGCTGGAGATCCCCAAGCGGGCCTGACCCCGCCGCCTCGGCATGCCGGGGCTCAGGACGGCTGCGGTGCCGGCGCGGCGGCGGCCGCCCGCCCCTGCATCCGGCCCACGTCGGTGGCGCCGGCCGCGTGGGCCGCGCCGTGGCGCTCCCTGAGATGCTGGCGGAAGGCGGCCACGGACAAGGGCCGCGACAGCAGGAAGCCCTGCACCTCGTCGCAGCCGACGCTGGTCAGCGTATCGAGCTGGCTGCCGGTCTCGACGCCTTCGGCCACCACCTCCATCTGCAGGGCGTGCGACAGCGTGACGATGGCCGACAGCAGCGCCTTGCCCTCCGTCTCGTGCTCATCGAGTTCCTGCGTGAAGTAACGATCGACCTTGATCTGGCGTACCTTGAAACGCTGCAGGTAGGCCAGGCTCGAGTAGCCGGTGCCGAAATCGTCGATGGCCAGTTCGAAGCCGTGCGCGTGGAAGGCGCGGATGGTCTCGGCGGCACGTTCGGCGTTCTGCATCGCCACCGATTCGGTGATCTCGAACATCAGGCGCTGCGGCCGCACGCCCGCCGCGCGCACGATGGTGTCGACGCGCCCGGCCAGGTCCGGCACCTCGAACTGCGCCGCCGACAGGTTGATGGAAATCTGCACCGGCGGCAGGGCTTCGCTGTCCCAGTCGCGGATCCAGCGGCAGACCTCCCGGATCACCCACTCTCCCACCTGGATGATCTGCCCGGAACGTTCGGCGATCGGGATGAATTCCGGCGGCGGCACGTTGCCCAGCTCGGGGTGGTTCCAGCGGATCAGCGCCTCGGCGCCCGCCAGCGCGCGGCCGGCGATGCGGTACTTGGGCTGGAACACCAGGCTGAGGTGCCCCTCGTCCAGGGCCCGCTGCAGATCGCGCTGCAGCGTCAGGGTGCGCGCCGCGTCGGCATGCATGCCGACCTCGAAGAAGCGGTGCGTGTTGCGGCCGGCGCGCTTGGCATACTGCATGGCGGCATCGGCGGCCAGCAGCAGCGATTCGGCATCGCGCCCGTCGGACGGGCACAGGGCGATGCCCACGCTGGCGCTGACCCGCACGCGCACATCGTGCACCAGCGCGTAGCGGCCGAGCACCTGGCGCAGCGCCGTGGCGATCGCGGCGGCCTCGAGGCGGCCGGGCCGCGAATGCATCAGCACGCCGAACTGGTCGCCGCCCAGGCGCGCTACCACGTCGCCCTCGTGCGCCATCTCGCGCAAGCGCTGCGCGCAGGCCTTGAGTACGTCGTCGCCGACCGCGTGCCCCAGCGAATCGTTGATGGCGCGGAAATTATCCAGGCCCAGCACGAACAGCGTGGCGGCGTGCCCGGCGCCGGTGCGCGCCTCGATGGCCTGGCCGATGCGGCTGGCCAGGCGGATCGCGATCTGTTCGGCCAGTTGCTGGCGGTTGGGCAGGCCGGTCAGCATATCGTGCGTCCCCAGGTACTGCAGCTGCAGGCGGGCTTGCTGCAGCGCGCGCGTCAGCCGCCTGGCGCGCCGTCCCAGCAGCAGCATACCGGCCAGCGCCAGCGGGCAGGCGACGGCCGCGGCCGTGACCAGCCAGCGCGCATCCAGGCCGATCCGGCCCGGCAGCGCGCGCAGCATCGGCCAACCCAGGTGCCAGGCGCCGGTCACGGTGCCGCCCAGCAGCAAGGCGATGGCCAGCCGGCGCGACGGCAGGCGGACCCATGTCGCCCACCCCGCCCGCCTGGTGCCGGCACCGCGGACGCTGCCGGCAAGCTCGAGCGCCGCGTAGCATGCCAGCGAGGCCACGGTCAGCGACAACAGGACCGACAACGGAACATCAATGCCGATCATCAGCGGGCTCCCTCCGAAATGCGATGCGCAGCGGCGGCATGGATCGAATGACCGGGCCGTGCGCAGAGCATTCTTGCCTGACACGCCGATTGCAATTGATCCCCCGAAGGGGGGGGTGTCGCCTGCGCACCACAGCGGCACGCGCCGCGCCGCTGTGGTACCGTGGCCGCCACCGGATGCGCCGCCGGCCCAAGGCCGGCGCGCCCGGCATGTGCGCGCCCAGGCACGGGACCTCCCCGCGCCGGCGCGCCGCCTGCGGAGAATCGCCATGCATGACGAAGTCCGGTCCAACGGCAATCCGGGCGCCGACCCGGCCGGCGCCATTGCCGACTGGCATGCCCACGTCTATTTCGACGCCGCCAGCCGCGACGCGGCACTGGCGCTGCGCGCCGGCCTCGATGCGGCGTTCGGCGCGCGTATCGCGCTCGGCCGCGTGCACGATCGTCCGGTCGGGCCGCATCCTTGCTGGAGCTACCAGATCGCCTTCGCGCCGGACGTGCTGGGCGGGCTGGTGGCGTGGCTGGCGCTCCACCACGGCGCGCTGGACGTGCTGCTGCACCCGAATACCGGCGACGCGCTGCGCGACCATCGCGACCGTGCGCTGTGGTTCGGGCACAGCCACGACCTGGCGCTGCAGGCAGTCGGTGGGTAAGCGCGCCGTGCGACCCGCTATAGTGAAGTCTCCCCCCGCATGCCGACACCCCGAACGGCGGAAAGGAGAATCCTCATGAAGGCTCGCACCCACCGCGCCGCCATGGCGGTCCTGCTGGGCGCCGCCCTGCTCGCCGCGGGCAGCGCCCAGGCCCAGCTCGGCGACCTGCTCAACAAGGCCGGCGGCGGCTCCTCGTCCGGGACCGGCAGCCTGGGCAACCTCGGCGGCGCGCTGTCAGGTCAGTCACTGGTCTCGGGCAGCACCGGCAACGTGGCCGGCCTGCTCGAGTTCTGCATCAAGAACAACTACCTGGGCGGCAATGCCGCCAGCTCGGTCAAGAACTCGCTGATGGGCAAGCTGGGCGGCTCCGCCGGGTCCGACAGCGGCTATTCCAGCGGCGCCAAGGGCATCCTCGACAGCGGCAACGGCCAGCAGCTCGACCTGAGCGGCGGCGGCCTCAAGGCCGAGATGACCAAGCAGGTCTGCGACAAGGTGCTGGCCCAGGGCAAGTCATTGCTCTAGGCCTGCGCGGCTCCGCGCTCCGCCGTCGGAGCCTGCAGCCCACTAGCCGGCTGTCGCGCCGCCGCTGGCAGCCGCCTCCATGCCGTTGCCCGGCCAGGTGCCGGGGATGCCGCCTTCGGCATGGACGGCGGCCAGCGCCTCGTGCATGGTGGCGAAGATGCGCGCCTCGCCGACCATGTGGGCGATGCCGTGCCGCACCATGTCGGCATGCAGGTAGTGGTTGACGCGCGCGAACAGCACCTGGACGCCCTGCTGCGCCAGCTGCGTGCACAGATTGCCGAGCGAGCGCCCGGCCGAATAGTCCAGGTCGGTGATGGCGCCGGCGTCCACCAGGAACCAGCGCACCGGCCGCGGCGCGTGCGCCACCAGCCGCCGCACCTCGCCGACGAAGGCGTTGTCATTGGCATAGAAGAGGTCCGCGCCGAAGTGGTAGACGATCAGGCCCGGGGCGGTCTCCCTGCCGGGCGCGGCCGGCATCGGCAGCCAGCGCCCGTCCGGCCCCGGCAGCAACATGGTGGTGTGGGGCCGGTAGCTGTGGCGCACGTGGCGCAGCAGGGACAGCGCGATGGCCAGCAGGATGCCGTGCTCGACCCCCACCAGCACCACCGCGGCCGCGGTGACCAGCGCCAGGCGGAACTCGCCCGGGCTCTCGGCGCGGATCGCCCGCAGCTTGCCCACGTCGACCAGCCCGATCGCGATGGTGAACACCACGCCGGCCAGCACGCAGTGCGGCAGGTATTGCAGCCAGCCACTGAGGCACAGCAGCACCACCACCACCATGGCGGCGAACACCAGTTGCGCCAGCTGGCTGCGCGCCCCCGCCTGGTCCGCCATGGCGGTCTGGGTCGGGCTGCCGTTGACGACGAAGGTACCGCTCAGGGCAGCGCCGGCATTGGCGGCGGCCAGCCCGAGGATGTCGGCGTCGCCATCGAAGCGTTCGTCGTAGCGCTCGGCGAAGGCCCGCCCGGCAGCGGCGCTCTGCGCCACGATCATGACGAAGCAGGAACCGGCCACCGGCACCAGCTCCAGCACTTGCTGCCAGCCCACCAGCGGCAGGCGCAGGGCCGGCAGCCCGCCGGCGACCGGGCCGATCACGGCGATGCCGCGGGCGGCGAAGCCGGTGGCGTGGCTGAGAGCGATGCCGGCAACCACCGCGACCAGCGCCACCGGCCAGCGCGGCACGTAGCGCTTGCCGAGCAGGATCGTAGCGACCACCAGCACCGAGATGCCCAACGTGGGCAGGCGGATCTCCGGCAGGTGGCGCAGCAGCGCCAGCACCTGGTCGGTCGAGCGTGTGGCATGGACCGCCAGGCCGAGCATGTCGCCCAGCATGGCGATGCCCACCTGCACGCCGACCCCGGCCAGGAAGCCGACCAGCACCGTGCGTGACAGGAAATCGGCCAGGAAGCCGAGGCGGAACAGGCGCGCCAGCAGCAGCAGCGCGGCGGTCATCAAGGCCACCATGCCCGCCAGCGCGGCGTACTCGGCGCTGCCCGCCGGCGCCATCGCGCCGACCTGGCCGGCCAGGATGGTGGCGGTGGCGGAATCGGCCGCCACCACCAGGTGGCGCGAGGCACCGAACAGCGCGAAGGCCATCACCGGCAGCACCGCCGTGTAGAGGCCGGCCACCGCCGGCATGCCGGCGATGCGGGCATAGCCGAGCAGTTGCGGCACGTTCATCGAGGCGAGCTGGAGGCCGGCCAGGGCATCGCGCACCACGCCGGCGCGGTCGAGCGGGCGCATGCCGCGCAGCAGGCCGGGCAGCCGCGCGGCATGCGCAGAAGGATCCCGCGCGGGTGGGCCTGGGTTCGGGGGCAGGGAACTGGACATGGAGGCATCCTGCGCGAGTGGGGGCGGGAGATCAAGCCTGCGCTTGATCGGCGGGCGGCCCGCCTGGACCGACCCGCTCAAGTCACCTTCGCCCAAGTCATCGTATCAGATGACATAAGGAGATTGCCCATCCCGTCCTCCCGCCCGAGGCCGCCACGCGCCGGGACGGCATGCCGATGCCGTTCCCCGCACCTGTCGCCGCCTGCGGGAAATCCCTGAAATTCCGTGAAATCCATACCAGTATTGGATCTGCATCCAAGCAACCGTGGCCCGCGCGCGGGCAGGCGGGCAAGGTCAGGCGTGCCCCGGTTTTTTACCTTATGATGTACGACAACATACAACAAAATCCTTGGAGACAGCACCATGCCTTCGAACCGCCGGCACTTCCTGCAGCAGCTTGGCGCCCTCGGCGCCACCCCCTCCCTCGCCGCGCTCGGCAGCGCCACCCTGCTGGGCGCGCCGCGCACGGCCAGGGCCGCCGACTGGCCTACCCGTCCGATCCGCCTGGTGGTGCCCTACCCGGCCGGCGGCTCGTCGGACATCATCGCGCGCCTGATCAGCCGCCACCTGGGCGAAGCGCTGGGCCAGCCCATCGTGGTCGACAACCGTCCCGGCGCCAACGGCAATATCGGCGCGGCCATGGTGGCGCAGGCCGGCGCCGACCACCACACGCTGATGCTGTGCGACGTCGGCGCCCTGGCCATCAGCCCCTCGGTCTACACCAAGCTCAGCTTCGATCCCGGCAAGGACCTGCGCGGCGTGGCCATGCTGGCCTATTCGCCGCACCTGCTGGTGGTCCATCCGTCCGTGCCGGCGGGCAACCTCAAGGAAGTGGTGGAACTGTCGCGGCGCACGCCACTGAACTTCGCCGTCACCGCGATCGGCAGCGCGCCGCACCTGGCCGGCGTGGCGGTGGCCCAGGCCACCGGCGCCAAGTGGCAGTACGTGCCCTACAAGGGCGGCTCGCAGGCCGTGACCGATACCGTCGCCGGCACCGCCCAGGTCCTGATGAACGGCATGCTGGCCACGCTGCCGCAGGTGCAGGCCGGCAAGCTCAAGCTGCTGGCCGTCTCCAAGAAGACGCGCATGCCCTTGATTGCGCAGGTGCCGACCATCGCCGAGCAGGGCGTGCCCGGCTTCGAGTCCGGCACCTGGCAGGGCGTGATGGCGCCGGCCGCGATGCCGGACGCGCTGGTGGCGCGCCTGTCCGCCGAACTGATCCGCATCATCCGCCTGCCGGAAGTGCGCGCCCAGCTCACCGCCCAGGGCGCCGAGGTGGTGACCATGACGCCGCCGGAAACCAACCGCTTCTTCGCCAGCGAACGGACGCGTTGGGCGGCCGTGGTCAAGGAAGGTGGCGTCCGCCTGGATTGAGCGGCAGGGCCGCCAGGACGGGACCTCGCCGGCGAGGATTCAGCGTCGCGGGCGTTTCCCGGGCACCGGCAGCCCCGCGAGCCCGGCCGCATAGGCGCGGCCCTCTTCCTCCATCCAGGCGATGAAGTGCGACTGCCGGGTGCGCGCCTCCTCGCGCGCCGGCCACACCAGCCAATAGGGATAGAAGTACGGCACGCGCACCGGCGTGACCTGCACCAGTTCGCCGGTGGCCAGCGCGTCGGCCACCAGGCTCAGGCGCTCCAGCGCCAGGCCCTGGCCCAGGCGCACCGCCTCCAGGATGAGGTTGGAATCGTTGATCCACAGCCCGCTGCGGGCCGGCGGCTCGGCCACGCCGGCGGCCTCGCACCAGCTCGCCCACGGCTCGGCGGAGCGGATCAGCGGACCGGCCATGGCCTCGCGCGCAGTGCGCGGCAAGCGCCCACCGTGAAAGGCGGGCGAGGCCACCAGCACCAGCTCATCGTGCAGCCACTCGCTGTGCGACAAGCCCTCCCAGTCGCCGCGGCCGATGCGCACGGCGACGTCGGCATTGGCCTGGCGCATGTCCTGGATCTCCAGGCTGGCCTCCAGCCGCACGCGGTAGCGCGGGTGGCGCTGGCGGAAGCGCGGCAGCCGCGGCAGCAGCCAGTTGCGCCCGAAGGATGGCATCACCGCCACCACCAGCGTCTCGTCCTGGCCGCGCGTCTGCACCAGCCGCGTGGCCTCGCCCAGCTGCTGCAGCGCCGCGCGCACCTGCAGGGCATAGAGCCGCCCCGCCTCGCTCAGGCGCAGGCCGCGCCCGGCGCGCACGAACAAGGTCACGCCGAGCTGCGCCTCCAGCAGCTTGACCTGCTGGCTGACCGCCGAATGGGTCACGTGCAGCGCCTGCGCGGCCAGGGTCACGCTGCCCAGCCGGGCCACGGCTTCGAAGCTGCGCAGCGCCGGCAGGGGCGGCAGCGCGCTCATGCCGGGTAGGCGGCCGCCGGCCGCGTTGCTGGGTTCCGTCGAATCATCCTGTCACTCGGCCGGGCGTTGCCGCGCCATCGGTGCGTCCTGGTGGGCCATCCTGTCGGGCCATCCTGCTGGTCCGGCAGATCTGTTAGCGCTACTAACGGAAGCGCGGAAAACTTCTCGATTTTCCCGCCCCGCCAGGCGCGCTACAGTGTGCTGTCGCGCAACGCCGCAGCGCGGCGCAGCATGACCGGAACCGTAGCACAGGCTGGCGCCGGCGCCTACCGGCACGTGCTGCGGAGGGCGGCAGGCCAAGCTAGCCCGAGCGCTGGGCGGCGCGTCCCCACCATTAACCTGAACTGACGAACGAGAACGACTATGCAACTGATCGGCATGCTCGACTCCCCCTATGTGCGCCGCACCGCCATCTCGCTGCGCCTGCTGGGACTGCCCTACGAACACAAGCCGGTGTCGGTGTTCAGCACCTACGATGCGTTCCGCGCCATCAACCCGGTGGTCAAGGCGCCCACCCTGGTCTGCGACGACGGCCAGGTGCTGATGGACTCCACCCTCATCATCGACTACGCGGAGACCGTGCTGGCACCCGGCCGCAGCCTGATGCCGGCCGAGCCGCGCGCCCGCACGCGCGCGCTGCGCCGTGTCGGCCTGGCGCTGGCCGCCTGCGAGAAGGCCGTGCAGATCGTCTACGAACGCGGGCTGCGTCCCGAGGCAAAGCGCCACGCGCCCTGGCTGGAACGCGTCACCCAGCAGCTTCATGCGGCCTGCGCCGAACTGGAGGGCGAACTGCTGCCGGATGCGGGCCCCTTGCCGACGCCGGGGGATCAGGCGGGGGTGACCATTGCGGTGGCCTGGCGCTTTATCCAGATGATGGTGGCGGATGTGGTGGTGCTGGCGGATTATCCGCTCCTCAATGGTTTTTCGTTGGAGGCGGAGGGGACGGAGGCGTTCTTGGCTACGCCGGCGGAGTAGATGGGGCTTAGGGCAGGCTGCGATGGTTCTCGTGACTTGTTGCTTGTCTTCGGGCGCCGTTGGTTTGCGAGGCAACAGCCTGTTTCGACTCCCCTGTGGGGAGCCGGCCAACCATCGTGGCCCGGTGCTTGCGGCGTGAGTTCGAGCGGTATCGGGTTGCGAGGCAAAGACCTGTTTCGACTCCCCTGCGGGGAGCCGACCTACTTTCTTGGTCTTGCCCAAGAAAGTAGGCAAAGAAGGCGCGCCGGGTGCGGCTCAACCCCCCCTCGCGTGCTGAGGCAAAGAGCGGCCGGGCCCCAACTCGGATCGCCTTAAGGCGATCCTCAGACAGGGGGCCCTCTTTTCCGCTCTTTGCCTCAGCACGCGAGGCGCCGCACACGGCAGGGAAAAGATGCCACGCCTCGCTGCGCTTCGGGTGGGGGGTGTTCGGCCAGCTCGCTGGCCGAACACGAAGCCTCAGCAAACCTGGTCGTTACGCAGAAGCGAGCCCGCTCGCAGACCAACGGTTTGGCTTTTCCCTCCCGTGTGCGGCGCCTCGCGAATTGGCCCCGGCCGCCGATGAAGCCCGTCCGCTGTCTGAGCGGCCGCAGGCCGCGAGTTCGGACGGGCGCGGCGGCCGGGGCCAATTCGCGAGGGGGTTTCGCCGCACCCGGGTCGCCTTTCTTTGCTTACTTTCTTTGGCGAGACAAAGAAAGTGAGTCGGCTCCCCGCAGGGGAGTCGAAACAGGCCGTTGCCCCGCAGACCGATCCCCCCCCGGAATTCAAGCGCCAACGCACCGAGTCACGACGGTTGGTCAGCTTCCCAACCAGACGAGTCGAAACGGGTCGTTGTCTCGCACACCGATATCGCCCGAACCAAAGCACCAAGTCACGAGCACCGAAGCAGACCGTTGCCCCTCACACCGACAACCCCAAACCACCGCGAACCATCAAGACACAAAATCCCTCAAGCCCCCGCCTCCCCCGCCCCACCCCCCAACGCATTCATCACCCCCATCAACTGCTGCCGCAACCACCGGTTAGCCCCATCATTCTCCCCACCCGCATGCCAGTAGAGATGCAGTTCCAGCGACGGCACCTTGAACGGCAGCGTCAGCAAGCGGTTGGCATAGGGCTCGTTGGCAATGCGCGCATAGCGCAGCGGCAATGTCGCCAGCAGGTCGGTGCAGCTCACCACGCGGCAGGCCGCGGCGTAGTGCTGGCAGCGCAGGCGTACACGCCGGGTCAGGCCCATCCGGTGCAGCGCCTGGTCTTCCAGCCCGGCGCCGCGCCGGCGCGAGGAGACGTGCACGTGCTCGGCGGCGAGGTAGCGTTCCAGCGTCAGTTCTTTCTTGACCAGCGGGTGGTCGCGCCGTGCCAGCACCACCATCGGGTCGGCCATGAAGGGGGCGTGGTGGATGGCCGGCGACACCGGCAGCAGGATGTCGATGGCGGCGTCGAGGGTGCCGGCCAGCAGTTCCGACTCCATCTCGCGCCGGTCGAAGCGGATCGCCGCAATCTCGACCTGGGGCGCGGCAGCGGTCACGCGCGCCATCAGCGGCGGCAGCAGCGTGGATTCCAGCGCGTCGCGCATGCCGATGGTGAAGCGCCGCACCGTGGCGGTCGGGTCGAAATGGGGGGTGTCCTGGAGAGTGCGCGCGAACGATTGCAGCGCGCCGCGCACTTCGGAGGCCAGCGAGCGCGCCAGCGGCGTGGGCGCCATGCCCTGGCCGCGCCGCTCGAACAGCGGGTCGTCGAACAGCGTGCGCAGCCGGCCCAGCGCGTGGCTCACGGCGGGCTGCGTCAGGTTGAGCTGGCGCGCGGCCGCGGTGATGCTGCCTTCGCTGTAGATGGCGTCGAACACCACGAAGAGGTTCAGGTCGATACGGGAGAGCTGCATGGCGTCGATTCTGGCATGGAATGCAGGATATTGATACTGACAAATCGAGAAAATTCATTTCCCTTATTAACCCGATTCCGATACAGTGTTTCCAGCCGGCACGGACCGTGCCCTCCGGCGCCCCGCCATCGCGCGTGGCGCCGGCCATTTTCTGTGGTTGTGAGGAGACCCCCATGGAGTTCGATTACTCGCCGAAGGTCAAGGAACTGCAAGCCAAGCTGCTGGCCTTCTTCGACAAGCACATCTACCCGAACGAGAAGCGCTTCTACGCCGAGATCCAGGCCAACCGCGAAGCGGGCAATGTCTGGGTGCCGGTCAAGCTGATCGAGGAACTGAAGCCGCTGGCGCGCGAGCAGGGCCTGTGGAACCTCTTCCTGCCGCGTTCGCCGCGCGCCCCGCAGGGCCTGTCGAACCTCGAATACGCCCCGCTGTGCGAGATCATGGGCCGTGTGCCCTGGTCGGCCGAGGTGTTCAACTGCGCCGCGCCTGACACCGGCAATATGGAAACCCTGGAGCGCTATGCCTCCGAGGAACTGAAGGACAAGTGGCTGGAGCCGCTGCTGGCCGGCGAGATCCGCTCGGCCTTCCTGATGACCGAGCCCGCCGTGGCCTCGTCGGACGCCACCAATATCGAGTGCCGCATCGAGCGTGACGGCAACGAGTACGTGATCAACGGCACCAAGTGGTGGTCGTCGGGCGCCGGCGATCCGCGCTGCAAGGTCTACATCGTGATGGGCAAGACCGATCCCGAAGCCGGCCGCCATGAGCAGCAGTCGATGATCGTGGTTCCGGCCGACACCCCGGGCATCACCGTCAAGCGCTTCCTGCCGGTGTTCGGCTACGACGACGCCCCGCACGGCCACATGGAGATCGAGCTGAAGAACGTGCGCGTGCCGGTCGGCAACATCCTGCTGGGTGAAGGCCGCGGCTTCGAGATCGCCCAGGGCCGCCTCGGCCCGGGCCGCATCCACCACTGCATGCGCAGCATCGGCGTGGCCGAGCGCGCGCTCGAGCTGCTGTGCCAGCGCGCCCTCAAGCGCGTGGCCTTCGGCAAGCCGGTGGCGGCCCAGGGCGTGACGCGCGAGCGTATCGCCGAGGCCCGCTGCGAGATCGAGATGGCGCGCCTGCTGACGCTGAAGGCCGCGTACATGATGGACACCGTGGGCAACAAGATCGCCAAGGCCGAAATCGCGATGATCAAGGTGGTGGCGCCGAACATGGCGCTCAAGGTCATCGACTGGGCGATCCAGGTGCATGGCGCCGCCGGCGTGTCGGGCGACACCCCGCTGGCCAACTGGTGGGCGCACCAGCGCACGCTGCGCCTGGCCGACGGTCCGGACGAGGTGCACCGCAACGCCATCGCCAAGCTGGAGCTGGCCAAGCACATGAACCTGAACCCGAACGAGATCGACATGCCGGTCACGCGCGGTTTCTGAACCCGCTTGCCACCGCGCCGGCGGCCGCCCTCGTGCGGCCCTGCCGGCAACATGGAAAACGCGCAGCCCGTCTGCGCGTTTTTTTCTTCTGTGCTTAAATCGCCCGGTTCGCCACGTCGGCGGTCGATGTGGCATGCGCAACGATCACAGCCAGGAGCCCTTTCCCGATGATCGACGTCTACACCTGGGCCACGCCCAACGGCCACAAGGTTCATATCATGCTGGAGGAGTGCGGCCTGCCCTACCGCGTCCACCCGATCAATATCGGCGCCGGCGACCAGTTCGGCGAGGACTTCCTCGCCATCAGCCCGAACAACAAGATCCCGGCCATCGTCGATCCCGACGGCCCGGACGGCGAGCCGATCTCGCTGTTCGAGTCGGGCGCCATCCTGGTCTACCTGGCCGGCAAGACCGGCAGGTTCCTGCCCGAGGACGTGCGCGGCAAGTACGATGCGCTGCAGTGGCTGATGTTCCAGATGGGCGGCGTCGGCCCGATGCTGGGCCAGGCCCACCACTTCCGCATCTACGCGCCGGAGAAGATCGACTACGCCATCCAGCGCTATACCAACGAGGCCAAGCGCCTGTACGGCGTGATCGACAAGCAGTTGTCCAGGCATGAATGGCTGGCCGGCGACCAGTACTCCATCGCCGACATCGCCACCTTCCCCTGGCTGCGCAGCTGGCAGAACCAGGGGGTGGAACTGGACGAGTACCCGCACCTGAAGCGCTGGTTCAACGTCATCGCCGAGCGTCCCGCGGTCAAGCGCGGCGTGGAGGTGCTGTCTGCTCAGCGGCGCGCGCTGCAGGACGATGCCAAGGCGCGCGAGGTCCTGTTCGGCGCCACGCAGTACCAGCGTCACTGATACCGGCACCACCGGGCGCGGCACCCGGGAGTTCGTGCCGGCCCCGGTCCGCTCAGGCCGCCGCGCGCCACGCCGGCGGCTACAGGCCGCACAGCAGCCCCGCGGGTTCGCTCAGGGCCTCCAGGCGGTAGCGCTCGCCGGCATCGGGGGCATAGGCCATGCCGGGCTGCAGGTAGGCTTCCTGCACCGGCGCCGCGTCCTCGCTTCCCGCCGCGAGCGACCACCAGCGCAGGCGCAGCACCCCGCGATAGCACACCGCCCAGCGCAGGCCGTGGCGCGCCAGCGCCTCGGCCCAGCCCTGCTCGTCGCGGCGCACGGCGGCCAGCGCGGCGTGGCGGCCCGGCACGCCATCGCCGCCGGCGCGCAGGGTCGCCGCATCGAGCGTGATGACAGCCTCGTCGGCACGCAGCAAAGCGCCGTCCTGCCAGGAAGCGGCCCGCTCGCGCGCGGCCGGCGCCGCCCCCTCCAGCGCCGTGCACACCAGCACGCTGTCCAGCAGCGCGCATACCCGCAGCGTGCCACCTCCGGGCGGCACGAACAGGTCGCCGGCACCGAGCAGCACGATGCCGTCCTCGCCCGCCAGCGACAGCGCCAGCGCGCCGCGCAGGCAGGTCCAAAGCTGCGCTCCCGCCACCGCGACGCCCTGCTGCGTCTCGCCCTCGCGCAACAGCACGCAGTCCGCGCCGCCGCCACCGAGGCCGTCGAAGTCGTCGGGCAGCAGCCGCGCGTGCAGGCCGAGGCCCGGACCCACGGCTTGCCCGGCCTCGCTGAATGGTGAGTCGAAGAGGGAAAAGACTTGCATCGCACGCTCCTCGCAGAGCCGGTCCGCTCAAGTTCGCACCGGCTGTAACCGATAGTGCGTGACACTATAAGTTGTCGCCCTGGCAAGGTCAAACCCTTAGCCTCTGACCGATTCCATTTCTGCCTGGACCATGGTCAGCACTCCCCTGAAGTTATTCGGACAACAACTTGCAATGCTGAGAAAGCAGCGAGGCTGGTCTCAGGAGAAGCTGGCATTGGAGAGTGGATTGGCTCGTTCGTACGTCAGCGGAATCGAGCGCGGTGTGCGGAATGTGGCCTTGATCAATATCTGCGCGCTCGCCGACACGCTCGGCGTACCACCTGGCGAGCTGATGCGCTTCGGCGAGGCGCCGGCCAGCGAACTGCTGCTGGAGCAGAAGCGCACGCCCTTCCGCAGCGGCAAGAACCCGGCCCAGCAGGCCACGCTGCGCTATATGACGACGCTGTCGGACAGCGAACAGGACGTGGTCGCCGCGGTCGCGCGCGCCCTCGCCAACAAGGGCGGCGCGCGCTGAAGCGCGCCGCGCCTTCCCACCGGCCAGCCCTACCCCTTCCTCCCGGCGGCGAACGCCGCCGCGCTCAGGCGTCCTGCACGGCCTGCGCCCGGGCTTCGGCATCGCGCAGATGGCGCGCGAAAGTCGGCGCATCGAGATTGGAGCCGCACACGATCAGCGCTACGCGCTTGCCGCCCAGCTCCTCGCGCAGCGGTCCGAGCAGGGCCGCGGTCGAGGCCGCGGTGGCGGGTTCGGTGGCCAGCTTCACGTCGCGGTACAGCGCGTGCATGGCCGCGCGCAGCGCATCGTCGCTGACGCGCACCATGGCATCGACGAAGCGGCGGCACACGCCGAAGCTGTAGGGCAACGCATAGGGCGCGCCGAGGCTGTCGGCGATGGTCTGCACGCGTTCGAGCCGCTGCGGCGAGCCGGCCTCGAAGCTGCGCGTCATGGCGTCGGCCCCCTCGGGCTCGACGCCGTAGACGCGGCAGGCTGGATTGATCTGCTTGACCGCGGCCGCGATGCCCGCCGCCAGGCCGCCGCCGCCCACCGGCACCACCACCGCATCGAGGGTCGCGACCTGGCGCATCAGTTCGAGTCCGACGGTGCTCGTACCCTGGGCGATCAGCGGGCCATCATAGGGATGGACCATGGTGCGCCCCTCCTCTTCCACCAGTGCATCGGCACGCGCGAAGGCTGCGTGCACGTCGGGCAGCAGCTCCACCTGCGCGCCCCAGGCCCGGCATGCCTCGACGCGCGCCGGGCTGGCGCCGGCCGGCATCGCCAACCGTGCGCTGACGCCGGCCACGCGGGCGGCATAAGCCACCGCCATGGCATGGTTGCCGGCGCTGGCGGCGACCACTCCGCGCGCGCGTGCCGGCTGGTCGAGCTGCAGGATGCTGTTGAGCGCGCCGCGCAGCTTGAAGGTGCCGGTGAGCTGGAACAGCTCCAGTTTCAGCCAGACCTCGGTGCCGGGCCGCAGGCGGCCGGGCAGTTCGCCGGCCTGCCAGGGCCAGACCGGCGTGGACAGGACCTTGCCTTGCAGGCGTGCCGCGGTGGCCTCGATCTCGGCCAGCGTGGGATAAGGGGCGTACAGGTGGGCGAGCGTGCTCAGCAGCTCGAGCGGGTTGGACATGGGACTCTCCATCGGCGCGGGCGAGACAGCAGGCGGCACGGCCGCCGTAGCTGCCGCACCCGCTGCGCCCGCAATCTTCGCAAGATTCGGATCGCCGGCCGGCACGCTGCCGGCTGGCCGCAAGCGGCGGCGCGGCGCCGCCTGGGCGCGCGCAGCCGGGACTGGGGCCACCAAGCACCGGCCGAAGCCGCAGCTCAGCGACCCGAGATAATTCGAATGATGGAGAGGGGGGTGGAACGCGCGAGGGAGCGCGCCAGGGAGGCGCCGCCCGCGCACGGGGCGGCGGCGATACTGGCCGGGTGCTCAGCCGGGAGCGCCGCAACCGCACGGCCGTACACACCGGCACCGGTAACGGTGGCGGCGCGACAGGCGGAAAGGGCGGTCGGCATGGCTGGCATAGCTCAGCAGTATGCCAAAGCATGCGCCGCGCTGGCAAGCACGGCGTGCCCTGCCAGGCGCCTAGATGCCCAGCAGTCCGGCGCGTTCGATGAAGCGGATCACCTCGTCCAGCCCCTGCCCCGACTTGACGCTGCCCATCACGAAGGGCCGCTCGCCGCGCATCTTGCGGGCGTCGCTCTCCATGACTTCGAGCGAAGCGCCGACATAGGGCGCGAGGTCGGTCTTGTTGATCACCAGCAGGTCGGACTTGGTGATGCCCGGCCCGCCCTTGCGCGGGATCTTCTCGCCGCCGGCCACATCGATCACGTAGATGGTCAGGTCGGACAGCTCCGGGCTGAAGGTGGCCGCCAGGTTGTCGCCGCCGGACTCGATGAAGACCACGTCGGCGTCGGGAAACTTCGCCAGCATGCGGTCGACCGCCTCCAGGTTGATCGAGGCGTCCTCGCGGATCGCCGTATGCGGGCAGCCGCCGGTCTCCACGCCCATGATGCGCTCGGCCGGCAACGCACCCGAGATGGTCAGCAGGCGCTGGTCTTCCTTGGTGTAGATGTCGTTGGTGATGGCGACCAGGTCATAGCGCTCGCGCATGGCCTTGCACAGCATCTCGAGCAGGGTGGTCTTGCCGGAGCCCACCGGGCCGCCGACGCCGACGCGCAGCGGCGGGTTCTTCTTGGTTCGGGTAGTCATGATGGTTTCGTTTGGCGATTCGAATGAGAGTCCGGGCAGGGGCCTGGTGACGGACGCCTGCCTTCAGGAGCGGAACAACCGGGAATACTGCGTCTCGTGGCGCGCCGACAGCAGGCCCAGCATGGGCGAGAAGGTCGACAGCAGCGGCGGCTCGGCGCCCGCGCGCCGCTGCGCCTCGGCCACCGTCGCCAGCACCGTCGCATGCAGGCGGCGCAGGATGTGCTGCCCCGCCACCTGGCCGAGCGGCACCGCCTTGAGCGCCGCCGCCACCTGGTTCTCGGCCCAGTTGAAGCAGTAGGCCGCCAGGCCGTCGCCCTCCTCCACCTGCAGCGCCACGCAGGCCGCGGCGAAGGCCGTCGGCAGGCAGGCCGGCGCCAGCGCGGCCAGGCCGTCGCGCAGGGCCGGGTCACCCCACCCCATCTGCCCCAGCAGGCGCGCCAGCGACCAGCCCATCTGCTCGGTCTCCAGCCTCAGCTCGGCGGTCTCGCGGGTGGCATGGAACCAGTCGTTCCAATGCCGCACCGCGGCCAGGTCGCCGGCCTGCCAGGCACGATGCAGCAGCAGCCACAGCGGCGCCTCGCACTGCGACTGCACAGACAGCAGGTTGTCGCGGATCCAGCGCTCGGCGCTGTCGGCATCGCGCACCATGCCGCAGTCGATGGCGGCCTCCAGGCCCTGGGAATAGCTGAAGCCCCCGATCGGCAGCGCGGGAGAGGCGAGGTGGAGCAGGGAGAGGAGTTGGGGGAGTGCGGTCATGGTTCGCCGGCTCTTCGTTGGCGCACGGGAAGATCATCGCCGCGCCGCTCTACCGGGCGCCCGCCCTCACCCCCAGCCCCTCTCCCGCATGCGGGAGAGGGGAGCTTCGGTGCGCTTACGTTGTCGGCCGGATTCGGGCGGCTTCGCGCGCCGGACGATTCCACCCGGACTGCCTGAGCCGCATTCTCGCGAAACGGCACCCGGCGCGCGCCGGTTTGCTCCCCTCTCCCGCTGGCGGGAGAGGGGCCGGGGGTGAGGGCCGGCGCATCCACGTGCCCGAGGCCGATCGCTACCTCGCGCACGCGTTCAAGCACAGCGGAAGTCTGCCCGAGGATCTCGTTATTCCAGAACCGAAGCATGGTATAGCCGTTCCGCGCGAACCAGGCATCACGCCGTGCATCGGCATCTTTGCCATGCTGCCCGCCATCCGCCTCGATCACCAGCTTCAGATCCAAGCAGACGAAATCAACGATATAGGGGCCGATCTGCCGTTGCCGCCGGAACTTCAAACCGATCAAGCGATTGTCACGCAGCAAGTACCAGAGGCGCTGTTCTGCCTTCGTCTGGTTGGCCCGGAGCATGCGGACGAATTCCGGCTTCGGCACACGCCCGCCCTCACCCCCATCCCCTCTCCCGCACGCGGGAGAGGGGAGCTCGGTCGTCGGCAGAGAATCAGGCGATCGCTTTTTCATGCGTCTGCGCGAAAACTCTCAGTGCTTGTGCCCGCAATGCTCGTCATGCACGTGATCGCCATGGTCGTGCGAATCGCCATGGGGATGCGAATGGCCGTGCGAGTGCGAGTGCGAGTGCCCATGATCGTGACCATGCCCATGATGCTCGTGGAACACCGCCTGCGCGGCCGCGTAGTCCTCGGCGAAGGTCGCGTCGTGCCCGTGCTTGTGGCCGCCGCCGTAGGCGCCGGCTTCCGGTTCGAACGGCTGCTCCGTGCGTTCGGCGCGCACGCCGAGGCGGGCCAGCATGTCGGCCAGCACCGGATCGTATTCCAGCCGCAGGTAGTCGCGCCCGACTTCCACCGGGGTATGGCGGTTGCCGAGATGGTAGGCGGCGCGCATCAGCGCCAGCGGATCGGCGGCGCTGACCTGCAGCACGTGCTCGGGCGCCGCCAGCACCTCGACGAAGGTGCCCGCTTCGGTCACCAGCAGGTCGCCGCCGCGCAGCACGGTGCCGCGCGGCAGGAACAGGGCGGCTTCCTCGCCGTTGTCGAGCGTGGCGCGCAGCCGGCTCTTGCTGCGCTCGCCGAAGGGCAGCACCAGCTTGGGGGCGCGCTTGACCAGCACGGGCGCGATGCCGTGCGGTGCACTGAGGTGTTTGTCGATCTTTAGCATGACAGGCTTGCGGGCGGCACGTCCGGCACGGTGCCGCGTCAGAAGAGGAAGTAGCGCTGCGCCATCGGCAGCACGGTGGCCGGCTCGCACATCAGCAGCTGGCCGTCGGCCACGACCTGGTAGGTCTCGGGATCGACCGTGACATGCGGCTGCCAGTCATTGTGCACCATGTCGCGCTTGCTGACGGTGCGCGTGCCGCGTACCGCCGACAGCACCTTGCGCAGGCCGTTGCGTTCCCCCACGCCGGCGGCCAGCGCCGCCTGCGAGACGAAGGTCAGCGAGGACTGGTGCAGCGCGCCGCCGGCGCTGGCGAACATCGGCCGGTAGTGCACCGGCTGCGGCGTCGGAATGGACGCGTTGGGGTCGCCCATGGCCGCCGCCGCGATCATGCCGCCCTTGAGGATCAGGCTCGGCTTGACGCCGAAGAAGGCCGGCCGCCACAGCACCAGGTCGGCCCACTTGCCGACTTCGACGGAGCCTACCTCGTGCGCGATGCCGTGGGTCAGCGCCGGGTTGATGGTGTACTTGGCGATGTAGCGCTTGACGCGGAAGTTGTCGTGCCCGCCGCGCGCGTCGTGCGGATCGCCCGGCAGCTTGCCGCGCTGCGCCGCCATCTTGTGCGCGGTCTGCCAGGTGCGGATGATGACCTCGCCGACCCGGCCCATGGCCTGCGAATCGCTGGAGATCATCGAGAACGCGCCGAGGTCGTGCAGGATGTCTTCGGCGGCGATGGTCTCGCGGCGGATGCGGCTTTCGGCGAAGGCGATGTCCTCGGCGATGGCCGGGTCCAGGTGGTGGCACACCATCAGCATGTCGAGGTGCTCGTCGAGCGTGTTGACGGTGTAGGGCCGGGTCGGATTGGTCGACGAGGGCAGCACGTTGGCTTCGCCGCACACCTTGATGATGTCCGGCGCATGGCCGCCGCCAGCGCCTTCGGTGTGGTAGGTATGGATGGTGCGGCCCTTGAACGCGGCAATGGTGGCTTCGACGAAGCCGGCCTCGTTGAGCGTGTCGGTGTGGATCGCGACCTGGGTGTCGGTGGCATCGGCCACGCTCAGGCAAGTGTCGATCGCCTGCGGCGTGGTGCCCCAGTCTTCGTGCAGCTTGAGGCCGATCGCGCCGGCCTCGACCTGCTCGGTCAGCGGCGCCGCCTGGCTGGCGTTGCCCTTGCCGAGGAAGCCGATGTTCATCGGGTAGGCCTCGGCCGCCTGCAGCATGCGGCCCATGTACCAGGGCCCGGGCGTCACCGTGGTGGCGAAGGTGCCGGTGGCGGGACCGGTGCCGCCGCCGATCATGGTGGTGACGCCGCTCATCAGCGCTTCATCGATCTGCTGCGGGCAGATGAAGTGGATGTGGGTGTCGATGCCACCCGCGGTGACGATCATGCCCTCGCCCGCGATCACCTCGGTGGCGGGACCTACCACGATGGTGACGGCCGGCTGGATGTCGGGGTTGCCGGCCTTGCCGATGCCGGCGATGCGGCCGCCCTTGAGGCCGATGTCGGCCTTGACGATGCCCCAGTGGTCGATGATCAGGGCATTGGTGATCACGGTGTCGACGCAGTCGGCGGCCAGGCGCTGGCTCTGCCCCATGCCGTCGCGGATCACCTTGCCGCCGCCGAACTTCACTTCTTCTCCGTAGACGGTGAAATCCTTCTCCACCTCGACCACCAGCCCGGTGTCGGCGAGCCGCAGGCGGTCGCCGGTGGTGGGGCCGAACATCTCGGCATAGGCTTGCCTGGAGATCTTCACGCTCATCACAGCGCTCCCATGATCTTGCCGTTGAAACCGTAGACGATGCGCGCGCCGTCGAGCGCCACCAGCTCGACGGTGCGGCTCTGGCCGGGCTCGAAGCGCACCGCGGTGCCGGCGGCGATATTCAGCCGGAAGCCGCGCGCCGCCGCGCGGTCGAAGTCGAGCGCTGCATTGGTTTCGTAGAAGTGGAAATGCGAGCCGACCTGGATGGGCCGGTCGCCGGTATTGGCCACGGTGACCGTGACCGTGGGCCGGCCGACATTGAGTTCGATCTCGCCGTCGGCGGGCATCAGTTCGCCGGGAATCATGGGCTTGTGCTCTCCTCTTGTTTGCTCTCGCTTGGTCGTTGGCAGCACCGGGTCCGCGCCGCGGCGCTCAGGCCGCCAGCAGGCCGATGCCATACAGCGCCACGCCGGCCCCGGCCGCGCGCATCAGCCAGCCGCCCTGGCGGCGCAGCGCGCTGCCCAGCCCGATGCCCGACAGGTGCAGAGCCATGGTGGCGCAGGCAAAGCCGGCCACGTAGGCCAGCGTGGCCGGCAACGCGGCGGCGGCAGCGGGCAGCTCGGCGCCGTGCGCATAGCCATGGAACAAGGCGAAGCCACCGACCACGGCCATGCCGGCCGGGCCCGGCAGCGCGGCGCGCGCCGCCACCAGCAGGCCGAGCACCAGCAGCGAAGCGGCGATCATGGGCTCCACCGCCGGCAGGGCGAGCCCGCCCAGCCCGAGCGCGGCGCCCACCAGCATCAGCAGCACGAAGGCGAGCGGCAGCCGCAGCACGCTGCCGCCCTGCGCCGTCTGTGCGCTCCAGACCCCGACCGCCGTCATCGCCAGCAGGTGGTCCAGTCCGGTGAAGGGGTGCAGCAGGCCGGCCCACAGGCTGGCGCCGACAGTGGCGGCATCGTGGCCGGGATGGGCAAAGGCGGAGGCAGCGGCCAGCGACAGGGTGGCGCCAAGGGCCAGGCGCGCGCGGACGATGTTGCGGGAGGGGCGGTTCATCGGGATCTCTCTTCTGGTGTCAGCTCAGGAAAGGCTCGGGCAGGGACGCGCGGCACGGCCTCAGACGATCGGGTGGTGCACCGTGACCAGCTTGGTGCCGTCCGGGAAGGTGGCTTCGACCTGGATCTCCGGGATCATCTCGGCCACGCCTTCCATCACGTCCTCGCGCGCCAGCACGGTGGTGCCCTCGTGCATCAGCTCGGCCACGGTGCGGCCGTCGCGCGCCCCCTCCATGATGGCGGCGGTGATCAGCGCCACCGCCTCGGGGTAGTTCAGTTTCAGTCCGCGCGCGCGGCGGCGCTCGGCCAGCAGCGCGGCGGTGAAGATCAGCAGCTTGTCCTTCTCGCGTGGTGTCAGTTCCATGCTCGCATTCCTCTTGTCTCTCGGTTCCCTTGGTTCTCTTGGTTCTCTCGGTTCTCTCGGCTTGCCGTCCCATCCATCGGCGTGTCCACCGCCCCGGCCTCAGGCGAGCTCAAGTGGCCCACAGGCGCAGCGGCCGCGCCGGCACCCCGTGCATGGGCTCGCGCAGCAGCGTCCATGCCGCCACCAGCACCTGGCGTACCGCCTCCATGCGCTCACCCAGCACGCGCAGCAGCAGCACGGGCTGCGCGCCCGCCGCCGGCAGGCAGCTCACGCCCGCACGCAACACCGCCGTGTAGGGCAGCGTCTGCGCCAGCTGCTCGGCCAGCTCCTGCGTGGCCCCCTCCCCCACCGCCCACAGCGTGCCCATCACCGGCAGCCCGTCCATGCCGCCCCGGGCGCCGCGCAACGGTGAGTCCGCCGTGATGTGCGCCTGCTCGATCCACTGCGCGCGCGCGCCGCCGCCGACCCAGGTGTCGAGCCACACGGCACCGCTGGACCACTGCTCGCCGGAAGCACGCCGCCCCAGCACCAGCGCGTCCCAGCCGATCACGCTGCCGCCCGGCTCGACCTCGACGCGGGTGGCGATGCGCGCGCGCGCCGCGTCGTAGATGATGTTCTCCTGCGGCAGCCAGTCGAGCCGCGCACCGGCGGCCACGCGCAGCGTCACGCGCTGCGCGGCCTCGCGCCCGAGCGACTTGTACCACTTGCTTGCGCCTGGCGTGGCCAGCACGCCATGCGCGCCGGCCTCCACCGCCACCTCGATATCGAGGTCGTCGCCGCCGGCGATGCCCGCCGGCGGATGGAGGATCACCGCGTGGCAGGGCGCGCCCTCGGGATAGAGCGGCTTCTGCACCAGCAGCGGCCCCTGGTGGCGGCGCTCGACCAGCACGCTGCGCCCGCCCCGCGCGGCGAAGCGCAGGCGCAGGCTGGCCTGCCAGGCAGGAAGCGTGGCCACGGCGGGAGGGAAATCGGGATGGCGCATGGGAAATGGAAGCACGTATCGGCAAGGCGCGAGAACGGATGCGGGCGGCGGCGTTTGGCACCGCGCCGCCAGACCGCCTGTGCTGCGGGCATCATAGCGCGCCACCGCGGGGCCCGGAAGCCCCGTCGCCGGCGCGCCGCCGCTGCCGCACTCGCACGGCTTGATCGGCGCAATCGGCGCAAGCGGCCCAAGCGGCCCGATCGGCGCTCACACCGCGATCAACTCGCGCACGCCATCGCGCTCCATGTCCGCGCCCGCCCCCTTGGCCACCACTTCGCCGCGGCTCATCACCACGTAGTGGTCGGCCAGGTGGCGGGCGAACTCGTAGTACTGCTCCACCAGCAGCACCGTCATGCCGAATTCGTCGACCAGCAGCCGCAGCGCGCGCCCGATGTCCTGGATGATGGAGGGCTGGATGCCTTCGGTCGGCTCGTCCAGGATCAGCAGGCCGGGCTCGCTCATCAGCGCGCGTCCGATCGCCAGTTGCTGCTGCTGTCCGCCCGACAGGTCGCCGCCGCGCCGCTGGCGCATGGTGCGCAGCACCGGGAACAGCTCGTAGATGCGTTCCGGCACGCCGGCCGGTCGGGCACGGCTGGCCGCGCCGATCAGCAGGTTCTCTTCCACCGTCAGGCGCGGGAAGATCTCGCGCCCCTGCGGCACATAGGCCAGGCCTGCGGACACGCGTTCGTAGGGCGGCTTCTTTTCCAGCGCGCGGCCATCCCACTGGATGCTGCCGCTGCGCGTGGGCACCACGCCCATCAGGCATTTGAGCAGCGTGCTCTTGCCTACGCCGTTGCGCCCGAGCAGCGTGGTCAGGCGGCCGTGCGGCACCTCGAAGCTGACGTCGCGCAGGATGTGGCTGCCGCCGTAGAACTGGTTCAGTGCATTGACCTGCAGCATCTTCATCGTCCCAGATAAGATTCGATCACGCGCTCGTCGCGCTTGACGGCGTCCAGCGTGCCTTCGGCCAGCACGCTGCCCTCGGCCAGCACCGTCACCTTGCCGGCCTCGCCGGCCAGCGCGGCGACGAACTCCATGTCATGCTCCACCACCATCATCGAGCAGGTGCCGCGCAGGCCGTTGAGCAGCGCGGCGAGCTGCATGGTTTCCTCGTCGGTCATGCCGGCCACCGGCTCGTCCAGCAGCAACAGCTGCGGCTGCTGCATCAGCAGCATGCCGATCTCGAGGCGCTGCTTCTGTCCGTGCGACAGCAGCCCGGCGGGCCGGTAGGCCTCGTCTTCCAGACCGGTCAGCGCCAGCGTCTGCTCGATGCGGCCGCGCCCGCTGCCGTCCAGGCGCGCGCGCAGCGTGGCCCACCAGCGCTTGTCCGCCTTCATCGCCAGCTCCAGGTTCTCCCACACCGCGTGCTGCTCGAACACGGTGGGCTTCTGGAACTTGCGGCCGATGCCGGCCTGGGCTATCTGCGGCTCCGTCATGCGCATCAGGTCGATGGTCTGGCCCAGGAACACGCGGCCGTTGACGCTGGCGTTACGCGGTCCGGTCTTGCCGGTGATCACGTCCATCATGGTGGTCTTGCCGGCGCCGTTGGGGCCGATCACGCAGCGCAGCTCGCCGTGGTCGATCGACAGCGTCAGCTTGTTGAGCGCGCGGAAGCCATCGAACTGCACGGTCACGTCCTCCAGGTAGAGGATGGGGCCGTGCGAGACGTCGATGACGCCCGGCTCCAGCACCCGGCCCAGGCCGGTGGCGTCGCCGCTCTCGGCCAGCCCGGCATCGCCCTGCGCGCCGGCCTCGACGCTCTTGCTGATACCCATCGCCGCACTCATGCCTCACCTCCGCTATGGCTCGCGCCGGCCGCCGGCGCGGCCGCCACCGCCGGCACCTGCGGCCGGCGCGCGGCGCGCAGCCGCTTGAACAGGCCGACCACGCCGTCCGGCAGGTAGAGCGTGACCAGCACGAACATCGCCCCCAGCAGGAACAGCCAGTACTCGGCGAAATAGGCCGTGAACAGGGTCTTGGCCCCGTTGACGAGGAAGGCGCCGACGACCGGGCCGACCAGCGTGCCGCGCCCGCCCACGGCCACCCACACCGCCATCTCGATCGAGTTGGCCGGCGACATCTCGCCCGGGTTGATGATGCCCACCTGCGGCACGTAGAGCGCGCCCGCGATACCGCACAGCACCGCCGAGAAGGTCCATACGAACAGCTTGTAGCCGAGCGGGTTGTAGCCGGAGAACATCACGCGCGTCTCGGCATCGCGCACCGCCGTCACCACGCGGCCCAGCTTGGAGGCGACGATGGCGCGGCAGGCGATGAAGCCGGCCAGCAGCGCGGCGAAGCTCAGCACGAACAGCGCGGTGCGGGTCTGCGGCGCGGCCACGGCGAAGCCGGCGATGCGCTTGAAGTCGGTGAAGCCGTTGTTGCCGCCGAAGCCGGTCTCGTTGCGGAAGAACAGCAGCATGGCCGCATAGGTCATCGCCTGTGTGATGATGGACAGGTAGACGCCCTTGATGCGCGAGCGGAAGGCGAAGAAGCCGAACAGCCAGGCCAGCACGCCGGGCACCAGCACCACCAGGGCCAGCGCCACCCACAGGTGCTCGCTGCCGTGCCAGAACCAGGGCAGTTCCTTCCAGTCCAGGAACACCATGAAGTCCGGCAGCTCGCTCTTGTAGACGCCCTCGCGCCCGATGGCCCGCATCAGGTACATGCCCATGGCATAGCCGCCGAGGGCGAAGAACAGGCCATGGCCCAGGCTGAGGATGCCGCAGTAGCCCCACACCAGGTCGAGCGCGATGGCCGCCAGCGCGTAGCACATGATCTTGCCGATCAGCGTCAGTGCGTAAGCCGACAGGTGCAGCGGATGGCCGGGCGGCAGCACCAGCGCGCACAGCGGCACGCCGATGCAGGCGATGGCGGCGAGCACCGCCAGCGCCAGCCAGCCGCGCGCGGGGAACAGCGGCTGGCGCTCGGGCACGTCCAGGCGCAAACCGTTCGAGGATCGAGAGAAGGAACCCTGCATCATGCCTCCGCGCTGCGCCCCTTGAGCGCGAACAGTCCTTGCGGGCGCTTCTGGATGAAGAGCACGATCAGCACCAGGACGAAGATCTTGGCCAGCACCGCGCCGTAGAACGGCTCGATGAACTTGTTGACGAGGCCCAGGCCGAAGGCCCCGACGATGGTGCCGGCGAGCTGGCCCACGCCGCCCAGCACGACCACCATGAAGGAATCGATGATGTAGGCCTGGCCGAGGTCCGGACCCACATTGCCGATCTGCGACAGCGCACAACCGCCCAGGCCGGCGATGCCGGCGCCGAAGGCGAAGGCGTAGCTGTCGACCTTCCAGGTGCGCACGCCCACGCAGGCCGCCATGGTGCGGTTCTGCGTGGTGGCGCGCACGAACAGGCCGAGGCGGGTGCGGTTGAGCACGCCCCAGGCCACCGCCACCACCGCCAGCGCGAACACGATGATGACGACGCGGTTGTAGGGAATCACCAGGGCCGGCAGCAGCGCGAAGCCGCCGCTCATCCATGCCGGATTGGCCACCTCCACGTTCTGCGCGCCGAACACCGTGCGCACGGCCTGCATCAGCAGCAGGCTGACGCCGAAGGTCGCCAGCAAGGTCTCGAGCGGGCGGCCGTACAGATGGCGCAGCACCAGGCGCTCCAGCACGAAGCCGACCAGCGCCGAGGCCAGGAAGGCGGCCGGCAGCGCCGCCAGCAGGTACCACTCGAAGGCGCCGGGGAAATGCGCGCGGAACACGCTCTGCACCGCGTAGGTCGCATAGGCGCCGATCATCAGGAATTCACCGTGCGCCATGTTGATGACGCCGATCAGGCCGTAAGTGATGGCCAGGCCGAGCGCCGCCAGCAGCAGCACGCTGCCCAGGCTCAGGCCGGCGAACAGGTTGCCGATCAGCTCGGCGCGGCGCTGCTCGGTGCGCAAGCCGTCGAGCACCTGCTGGGCGGCCACGCGCAGCTCGGCATCGGGCTCGCGGTAGCGGCCCGCCGCATCGCGCTCGACGAAGGGCTTGAGCTTGAGGCGGTTCTGCGGATTATCGTCGCGCCCGAGGATGCGGATCGCCTCCAGGCGCGCGTTGCGGTCCGGGTCGGACAGCGCCGCGCCGGCCCAGATCACGTCCAGCTTGGCGCGCAGCGCGGGGTCGGCCTCCGCCTTGCGGGCCGCCTCGACCGTCTCGCGCGACGCGCTGTCGGGCTGGTCGAGCAGGGTATTGATGGCCTGCGTGCGCACCGCGATGTCGGGCGACTGCAGCAGCAGGCTGCTGGCCGCGCTGTCCACCTGGGAGCGCAGGCTGTTGTTCAAGGTCGGCGCCTCCAGCTCGTCGGCCTTGACCGCGACCGGCTTGCCGCTGACGGCGTCGAGGATCTTGTCGCCGTCCTGGATCACCATGCCGGTGCCGGGGGCGTATTGCAGCGAATCGTCCTGCAGCGCCTTGAGGATGGGGCCGGCCTGCGCGGCCGGCGCCTTGGCGAGCGCGGCGATGGCGGCGCTCTTGGCGTCGAAATCGTCCCCCGCCAGCGGCTTGAGGTCGTCCTGCGTCAGCGGCGCGGCGTGCAGCAGCGGCACCGCGAGCAGCAGCGCGGCGGCCAGCGCGGCGCGCAGGCGGGAGGCGGCGGACTGGAATGCGGTTCGGAGCATGATGGTCTGTGGTCGGCGACGGATGGCAGGACGGCCGGCCTCCTCCGGGGGTGTCCGGTGGCGGCCAGGCCGCCATGCGCGGACATGGCGGTACGATCGGAGGGGCCGGCGCGTGGCGCCGCCCTCCTCCCCCGCTTACATCACCTTGTCGGGCTTGCCTTCGTTGCCCGAGATGAACGGGCTCCAGGGCTGGGCGCGGATGGGCTTCGGCGTCTTCCACACCACGCTGAACTGGCCGTCGCCGCGCACCTCGCCGATCATCACCGGCTTGTACAGGTGGTGGTTGTCGCCCATGGTCAGCGTGAAGCCGTCCGGCGCCTTGAAGGTCTGGCCGTACATGGCCGCACGCACCTTGTCCGGATCGGTGCTGCCGGCCTTCTTGACGGCCTGGGCCCACATATGGATGCCGACGTAGGTCGCTTCCATCGGGTCATTGGTCACGCGCTTGTCGCCGCCGGGCAGGTTGTTGGCCTTGACCCAGGCCGCCCATTCCTTGCGGAAGGCATCGTTGGTCGGGTTCTTGACCGACATGAAGTAGTTCCACGCGGCCAGGTGGCCCACCAGCGGCTTGGTGTCGATGCCGCGCAGCTCTTCTTCGCCGACCGAGAAGGCGACCACCGGCACGTCCTTGGCCTTCAGGCCGGCGTTGCCCAGTTCCTTGTAGAAGGGCACGTTGGAGTCGCCGTTGATGGTCGAGATCACCGCGGTCTTGCCGCCCTGCGAGAACTTCTTGATGTTGGCGACGATGGTCTGGTAGTCGCTGTGGCCGAACGGCGTGTAGACCTCCTCGATGTCCGAGTCGGCCACGCCCTTGCTCTTCAGGAAGGCGCGCAGGATCTTGTTGGTGGTGCGCGGATAGACGTAGTCGGTGCCGAGCAGGAAGAAGCGCTTGGCGCCACCACCCTCCTTGCTCATCAGGTATTCGACGGCCGGGATGGCCTGCTGGTTGGGCGCCGCGCCGGTGTAGAAGACGTTCTTCGACATCTCTTCGCCTTCATACTGCACCGGGTAGAACAGCAGCGAGTTCAGTTCCTCGTAGACCGGCAGCACCGACTTGCGCGACACCGAAGTCCAGCAGCCGAAGGTGACCGCCACCTTGTCCTTGCTGATCAGCTGGCGCGCCTTCTCGGCGAACAGCGGCCAGTTCGAGGCCGGGTCCACCACCACTGGTTCGAGCTTGCGGCCCAGCACGCCACCGCTCTTGTTGATCTCGTCGATGGTCATCAGCGCGACGTCCTTCAGCGAGGTCTCGGAGATCGCCATCGTGCCGGACAGCGAGTGCAGGATGCCGACCTTGATCGGCTCCTTGCTCTGCGCCAGTGCCAGCGTGCTGGACCCGATCATCGCCGCCGCGGCCACCGCGGTCAGCTTCAGCATATTGCGTCGTTTCATTGCAGCTCCCAGATTGTCGTGTGTTGTGGAACAGCGAACTCCGGGTGCAGGTTCTGCAACTAGCGTGCCAAGGCCATCGCCGCGTGCGGTGGCCCGGCCGGCGCGGCGGCGGGGCGTGGAACGGGCGCCCGTCAGGGCGGCGCACCAACGGCGTGCAGCGACGCTGCGCACCATCGGCGTGCATGAGGCAGAGTGGTGCATGGCGCGCACGGGTGAAGCGCCAGGCATGCCGGCGCCAAGGGCGCAGCGCGGGCGCCGCGCGTGCGGCGTGAACCACGATCGGGCGTAGGTGCGGCGGCCATGCGCCAAGGCGGCGCGCCAGGGGGCAACGCGGCCGGCGCGGCAACAAAGAAAAACGGGCCCCGCAGGGCCCGTTGGTCGGAACATCGGAACATCGCGTGCCGCCGGGCGGCACGCGGCGTTCAATGCGCCATCATGTTGACGTTCATGTTGTGCATGATCCACAGCGAGCCTGCCACCACGATCAGCAGGATCAGCGCGGTGAAGGCCAGCACGATCACGTTCCAGCGCTGCTCCGAGGAACGGTCGAGGTGGAGGAAGTAGACCATGTGGACGAGGATCTGCACCACGGCCAGCGCCAGGATCACCACCAGGATGGTCGACGGGGCGGCCGAGCCGTCCATCACCATCTTGAACGGGATCACGGTCAGGATGACCGCCAGCACGAAGCCGATCACATAGGACTTGACGCTGCCGTGGCTGGCACCGCCAGCGGCATGGCTGCCGTGGCCGGCGGAGACGTTGCTGTGTTCCATTTACATCGCTCCCATCAGGTACACCACGGTGAACACGCCGATCCAGACGATGTCCAGAAAGTGCCAGAACAGCGCGAAGCACGCCAGACGCTTGTTCATGGTGGGCGTCAGGCCCTTCTTGGCGATCTGGCACATCAGCACGGCCATCCACAGCAGGCCGCTGGCCACGTGCAGGCCGTGGGTGCCGACCAGCGTGAAGAAGGACGACAGGAAGGCGCTGCGCTGCGGGCTGGCGCCCTCGGCGATCAGGTGATGGAACTCGTTGATTTCCATGCCGATGAAGGCCGCGCCCAGCAGGAAGGTGATGGCCAGCCAGAACTGCAGGCGGGCCTTCTGGCCGTTGTGCAGGGCCACCATCGCCATGCCCGAGGTCAGGCTCGAGAACAGCAGCAGGAAGGTCTCGACCAGGACGTAGTTCAGTTCGAACAGTTCCTTGCCCGAGGGGCCGCCCGCCACTTCGCCGCGCAGCACCGCGAAAGCGGCGAACAGTCCGGCGAAGATGATGCAGTCGGTCATCAGGTACACCCAGAACCCGAACACCGTGTTACCGGCGGTGTCGTGGTGGGCGTGGTCGTGGTCGTGCGCGTGGTCATGCGCCGCGGGGGCGGCGTGCGCGGGATAACGGTCTAGGACTTGGGTCGACATGTTCAGGCCTGCGACGCGAGACGGTCAAAATGGCGCGCTTCGACGGCTTCGACTTCCTTCGCGGGCACGTAGTAGTCGATGTGGTCGTCGTTGCTGCGGACGATGAAGGAGACGATCATGCCGACCAGGCCGACGATGGCCAGCCACCAGATGTGCCAGGTCAGGGCGAAGCCGAACACCAGGCTGAAGGCACCGATGAAGAAGCCTGCGCCGGTGTTCTTGGGCATGTGGATCTGGTCGTAGTGCGCTTCCTTCTTCGGCACGTCGCCACGGGCCTTCATGTCGGCGAGGGCGTCGAGGTCCTGCACCACCGGGGTGTGCGCGAAGTTATAGAACGGGGGCGGCGACGAGGTGGCCCACTCCAGGGTGCGGCCGTTCCACGGATCGCCGGTCACGTCGGCCAGCGCCTTGCGGTTGCGGATCGACACGATGATCTGCAGCACCTGGAACACGATGCCCAGGCCGATCAGCACCGCGCCGATCACGGCCACGTGCAGGAACGGGGTCCATTCCGGGTTGTCGGTGTGGTTCAGGCGGCGGGTCATGCCCATCAGGCCCAGTGCGTACAGCGGCATGAAGGCGAAGTAGAAGCCCACCAGCCAGCACCAGAAGGCGCACTTGCCGAGGCGCTCGTCCAGCTTGAAGCCGAAGGCCTTCGGGAACCAGTAGGTCACGCCGGCCAGGTAGCCGAACAGCACGCCGCCGATGATCACGTTGTGGAAGTGGGCGATCAGGAACAGGCTGTTGTGCAGCACGAAGTCAGCCGCCGGCACCGCCATCAGCACGCCGGTCATGCCGCCGATCACGAAGGTGACCATGAAGCCCAGGGTCCACATGACCGGGGTGGTCATGCGCACGCGGCCGCGGTACATGGTGAACAGCCAGTTGAAGATCTTCACCCCGGTCGGGATGGAGATGATCATGGTCGTGATGCCGAAGAAGGCATTGACGTTGGCGCCGGAGCCCATCGTGAAGAAGTGGTGCAGCCAGACCAGGAACGACAGCACCATGATGCAGCAGGTGGCGTAGACCATGCCCTTGTAGCCGAACAGCTTCTTGCCCGAGAAGGTCGAGATGATTTCCGAGAAGATGCCGAAGGCGGGCAGGATCAGGATGTAGACCTCAGGGTGGCCCCAGATCCAGATCATGTTCACGTACATCATGGCGTTGCCGCCCATCTCGTTCGTGAAGAAGTGCATGCCCAGGTAGCGGTCCAGGCCCAGCAGCGCCAGGGTCACGGTCAGCACGGGGAACGAGGCCAGGATCAGCACGTTGGTGCACAGCGCGGTCCAGGTGAAGACCGGCATGCGCATCAGGGTCATGCCCGGCGCGCGCATCTTGAGGATGGTCACCAGGAAGTTGACGCCGGTCAGCAAGGTACCGAGGCCTGAGATCTGCAGGGCCCACAAGTAGTAGTCGACCCCCACGCCCGGGCTGTAGGCCAGCTCGGACAGCGGCGGGTAGGCCAGCCAGCCGGTGCGGGCGAATTCGCCGACGCCCAGCGAGACGTTGACCAGCATGGCACCGGCCACGAACAGCCAGAAGCTCAGCGTGTTCAGGAACGGGAAGGCCACGTCGCGCGCGCCGATCTGCAGCGGCACGACCAGGTTCATCAGGCCGGTCATCAGCGGCATCGCCACGAAGAAGATCATGATCACGCCGTGGGCGGTGAAGATCTGGTCGTAGTGCTCGGGCGGCAGGATGCCCGGGTTGCCGTTGGTGGCCAGCGCGAGCTGGGTACGCATCATGATGGCGTCGGCGAAGCCGCGCAGCAGCATGATCAGCGCGACCAGCGAGTACATGATGCCGATCTTCTTGTGGTCGACCGAAGTGATCCAGTCATTCCACAGCGGCTTCCACTTGCCGAAGTAAGTGATCAGGGCGAATACCGCCAGCCCTGCCAGGCCTGCCCCGCCCAGCGCGCCCATGATGATGGGCTCGTGGTACGGAATGGCCTCCAGTGTCAATTTGCCAAACATTCTTGCTCCTAGGAATTCGAGCCCGGCGCCGCGACGGCGGGCACGGCCATGGACACCTGCTGGCCGGTGCCGATCGTGTTGCGCGAGGTGCAGACGGGACCGTAGGAGGTGCCGCCGCCGGCGATGGCGCCACCGGTGCCATCCATGTACTTGTGCAGGACGCCGTGGAACAGGTTCGGGTCAACCTTGGCGAACAGGGTCACCGGCTCCTTCTCGCTGGGCTGGGCCAGCTTTTCGTAATCGGCCAGGGTCAGTTCGCGCGGGGACGCCTTGACCTGCTTGAGCCACTGCTCGAACTCGAAGCCCGACATCGCCTTGGCCTTGAACTTCATGCCCGAGAAGCCGCCGCCGCTGTAGTTCGACGACATGCCGTCGTACACGCCGGCATGGTTGGCGATCAGGTGCAGCTTGGTTTCCATCCCGGCCATCGCATAGATCATGCTGCCCAGTTGCGGGATGAAGAACGAGTTCATCACCGAATCCGAGGTGATCTTGAAGTTCACCGGCGTGTTGACCGGGAAGGCGATCTCGTTGATGGTGGCGACGTGCTGGTCCGGGTAGATGAACAACCACTTCCAATCCAGTGCGACGGCCTCGATGGTGATCGGCTTGACCTCGGATTCGATGGGCTTGTACGGGTCCAGGTCGTGCGAAGACTTCCAGGTGATGTAGCCCAGCACCATGATGATCAGGCAGGGGATCAGCCACACCACCACCTCGATGGCGGTGGAGTGCGACCAGTCGGGCTCGTAGCGCGCCGCCTTGTTGCTCTCGCGGTATTTCCAGGCGAATGCCAGCGTCATGATGATGACGGGCACGACCACCAGCAGCATCAGCCAGGTGGCCGTGATGATGATGGAGCGCTCCTCGATGCCGATCGCGCCCTTCGGATCGAGCACACCCATGTTGCAGCCGCCAAGCAGCAGCAAGCCCAAGCTGGGCAGGAACCGCGTCCAACGCGGAGGTTTATATTTCTTCATGTCACGACTGGGTTGAGTTCGCCGCGGCTAGGCACGACGCGGCTTCACTGCCTGGCGCGGGAGCGCGAGGCGGGGAAGGACTGGGGAAAGGAAACCGGAGCGCGGAGCCCGGGGCGTTGGCCCGGGAGCATGCGGCCGACCGTTGCTTCAGGCCGATCCGGGCATCACCTTGTGGGCGACTGCGCCGAACCGGCCAGGCGGTCCGCATTGGGGGGTATTCGCATGGCGGTGCCTGCCCCGCCGGCTCAATAGGCGAGCGCTATCTGCAGGCGAAGGGGGCGAGGCGGCAAACATCGTGGCGCGAATTTATCGCAACGCAACATGCAGGGTAAACCACAGGTACCGGACACACTGTCCGAAAAATCGGACAATGACGAAGGCAGGTCGGGGATGCGCACCTTGGCGGTGCCAGGGAGAGTGGCCGGCGCCACCGCCGGCCGGCAGGCGGCCGGACCGGCCAGCCCTTGCCATGCCTGCGCCCGCCGGGTGTGACGGGGAGATGGTGGAGGAAGCCTTCCCACTAGATCCGGGTACGCCGAAGGCAATCCGGAAGACTACGTGGTGCGCCAGGGTGCGACAATATGTCGCCCCATGTGCGACAGGGTCTTTCTGCGCGATTTGTCGTAGTGGCACAACGAAAAAGCGCGGAGTTCCCGACCTCCGCGCTGCTGTGCAACAGGCTGCCGGCGGGAGTCCTGTCTCCGCTGCCCGCCCGCCCCGCAGGTCCGGCTAGCGCCAGTGCTCGCGGCGCTCATGCTCGCGCCACTCGTGGTCACGCCACTCGTGCTCGCGCCATTCCCGCTCACGCCAGTGCCGCTCGCGCCATCCCGGCCCCCAGTAGCCGGGGCCCGGTGCCACCACGACGGGAGGCGCGTAGGCCGGAGCCGCGTAGACCGGCGGCGGCGGTGCATAGACCGGGGCAGGCGCGACATACACCGGCGGCGCGACCACGACCGGCGCCGGAATACCGATGCCGATCCCCACGTCAACGTGCGCCTGCGCGCCTGCACTGGCCAGCAGCCCCGCCGCCGCCATGCAAATCAAGCCGATGTATTTCATATCTATCCGTCCGATCTTTGTCCGTGTAACGGGGCGCCAGGTTCCATGCCCGGCTGCTCCACGCCTGCACTCTAGGGCCGCGCAAGCCTGCCAGGCTTTGTGGAATCGCTACAGTTGTATCCGTTTGTAATGCGGAAGGCGCCCGGCACAGCCGGGTAGGCCGGCAGATGGCGCGGCCGACAGGAAAAAAGGCCGCACATGGCGGCCTTTCCAAGTGGAATCTACGCAGGATGCCAGCAGGATAGCGACAGGGTGGCGCGTATGCCCTCTGCCGGCGTCACAGCGGCCCGGCGTCAGGAGTAGCGGCGGCTGATCGATTCGGCCACACAGACCGGACGGTCGCTGCCTTCACGTTCCATGGTCACTTCCCAGGTCGACTGGGCACCGACCAGGCCCGGCGCATTCGGCAGCGGATCCAGGCGCTCCACCTTGAGCAGCTTGATGCGTGCGCGCAGGCGGCTGCCCACCGGCACCGGCGAGGTGAAGCGTACGCGGTTCAGGCCGTAGTTGACGCCCATCTTGACGCCGGGCATGTCGAGCGCGCTCTGCATCATGGCGGGCAGCAGCGACAAGGTGAGGAAACCGTGAGCGACCGGGGCGCCGAACGGCGACTCGCGCCTGGCCCGTTCCACGTCGACGTGGATCCACTGGTGGTCGCCGGTGGCTTCGGCGAAGAGGTTGACCTGCTGCTGGGTGATCTCCATCCAGTTGCTGACGGCGACTTCCTGGCCTTGCAGGCTCTCGAGCTCCTCGAGCGAGGCAATGGTGCGCATCCTGTCTCCTTCTATCGTCTTGAGTTGGCTTTGGTTGGCTTCGGTTGGCTGTGCTTAGTCTTGCTTTGCTGGCAATTCGTCCAGCTCGGGCCGGGTCGTGAACCGCGCCCGGCCGACAGGTCCAGGGCCGGGCTGCGGCGGCGTCATGCCAGCCCATTGTGCCTGCCGCGCCGGATTCCCGCTCAGGCGGGCCGGCGCCCGTACATGCCCATGCCCTTGACCGTGCAGACCAGTTCGCCGCGCTGGTTGGTGGCCTCCCACAGCGTGTGCACCACGCCGCGGTCGGGCTTGGACTGGGATGGGCGCGACTCCAGCACGCTCAGGGTGACGCTGAGCGTGTCGCCCGCGTAGACGGGCTTGAGCCAGCGGATGCCGTCCACGCCGGGCGAGCCCATGCTGGCGGACTTGCCGACCATGCTGTTGACCACCAGCCGCATCATGATGCCGCAGGTCATCCAGCCGCTGGAGATCAGGCCGCCGTAGATGCTCCTGGCGGCGGCCTCCTTGTCGGTATGGAAGGGCTGTGGATCGTACTGGCGGGCGAAGGCCAGGATCTCTTCCTCGGTGACGTGGTAGGAGCCCAGGTCGCGCTTGCTGCCGACCGTGAAGTCTTCGAAGTAAAGCATGGTGATTGTGACCTGCAAGTGGCCGCTCGGGCCGGTTCTGGGTTGAGGCCTGCGTCATGCCGGCACCACCGCCGGGGACGTGCCCGGAAGCAAAAAAAAGCCGCGCCCGGACCACCGGCGCGGCTTGTCTGCTCACTGCGCGCGGACGCGCATCAGGCTGCCTGCTGGAAGCCCGGCTGTGCGGCGAAGCGGCCCAGGTGATGGTCCACGTCGCCGAAGGTGGTGTTGATCAGCGTCAGGCGCTTGAACATGTGCGCGGCCGGCAGTTCGTTGGTCACGCCCATGCCGCCGTGGATCTGCACCGCCTCCTGGCCGACCGCGCGCGCGGCCTGGCCGACGCGTGCCTTGGCGGCGGAGGCAAAGCGGCGGCGCTCCTCGGGCGACGACTCTTCGAAGCGCGCCGCGGCCAGCAGCGTGATCGAGCGCGACTGCTCGGCATGGATGAACATCTCCACCATGCGGTGCTGCAGCGCCTGGAAGCGCGCGATCGGCACGCCGAACTGCTGGCGCGTCTTGGCGTATTCCAGCGTGGCGGCGTTGAGCGTGTCCATCACGCCGACGGCCTCTGCGCACAGCAGCACGGCGGCGTAGTCGGCGCTCTCCTCGATGATCGGCCAGGCCTTGCCTGCGCTGCCCAGCAGCGTGGCCGGCGCATCCTGGAACTGGATGTCGGCCGCGCGCAGGTTGTCGATGGTGCGGTAGTCGGTGACGCTGACACCGGCACCCTTGACGTCCACCAGGAACAGCGAGATGCCGTCCAGGTCGGCCTCGGCGCCGCCGGTGCGCGCCGACACCACCAGCTTGTCGGCCTGCGCGCCGTGGATGGCCACGACCTTGCGGCCGTTCAGCTTGCCGTCCTTGGCCGTGACGCGCACGTCATTGAGCGCATAGCGGGCTTGCGGCTCGTTGAAGGCGGTGGCCAGCTTGAGTTCGCCGCCGGCCACCTGCTCCAGCAGCGCTTCCTGGCCGCCGGCCAGCTTCAGCGCGTGCGCGGCCACCACGGTGGCCAGGTAGGGCTCGACCACCAGGCCGCGGCCGAGCTCCTGCATCACCACCATCATGTCGACCGCCTTGCCGGAGAAGCCGCCCTGCGCTTCCGGCACCGGCAGCGCGGTCAGGCCCAGCTCGACCAGCGCGCCCCAGGCGGAGTCGCTGTGGCCGGCGGAGGTCTGGATGCCCTTCTTGCGGGTCTCGAAGTCGTAGCTCTTGTCGATGAAGCGGTGGATCGCGTCGGCGAGCTGCTTCTGTTCGTCGCTCAGATTGAAGTTCATGTCGCGTGTCTCCTCACAGCCCCAGGATCATCTTGCTGATGATGTTCTTCTGAATTTCGTTGGAGCCGCCGTAGATGGAGGTCTTCCGATAGTTGAAGTAGTACGCGGCCAGCGGCGCGGCATCGTCGTAGCCGGTCACGGCATGCTCGTGCTCGCACTCCAGGTAGGCCGGATCGAAGGGCTGGGCGTAGGGGCCGACGGCCTCGACCATCAGCTCGGTCAGCAGCTGCTGGATCTCGGTGCCCTTGATCTTGAGCATCGAGGCTTCCGGGCCGGGGCCCTTGCCTGCGGCCTCGCTCGACACCACGCGCAGCACGGTGATCTCCAGCGCCATCAGCTCGACTTCCAGCGCGGCGACCTTGGCGCCGAACACCGGATCCTCGAGCAGCGGCTTGCCGTTCTTCTGCTGCTGGCGCGCCACGCGCTTGAGGAAGCCCAGTTCGCGCTTGGAATTGCCCACGCGGGCGATGCCGGTGCGCTCGTGGCCGAGCAGGTACTTGGCGTAGGTCCAGCCCTTGTTCTCTTCGCCGACGCGGTTCTCGACCGGCACCTGCACGTTGTCGAAGAAGACCTCGTTCACCTCATGCTCTTCGTCCAGCATGATGATGGGGCGCACGGTGATGCCCGGGGTCTTCATGTCGATCAGCAGGAAGGAGATGCCCTCCTGCTGCTTGGCCTCGGGATCGGTGCGCACCAGGCAGAAGATCATGTCGGCGTGCTGGCCGAGCGTGGTCCAGGTCTTCTGGCCGTTGACGATGTAGTGCTTGCCGTCCGAGGTCAGCTGGGCGCGCGTCTTCAGCGAAGCCAGGTCGGAACCCGAACCCGGCTCGGAATAGCCCTGGCACCACCAGTCGGTGCAGTCCAGGATGCGCGGCAGGTAGTACTGCTTCTGCTGCTCGTTGCCGTACTTCATGATCACCGGTGCCACCATGGCGACACCGAAGGGCAGCACGCCGGGCGCGCCGACACGGGCGTTCTCTTCATCCCAGATATGACGCTGGGTGGCGTTCCAGCCGGTGCCGCCGAACTGCACGGGCCAGTGCGGCGCCGACCAGCCGTTGCCGGCCAGAATCTTGTGCCAGCGCACCAGGTCGTCGCGGTTCGGACGCCGGTGGTTCAGCACCTTGCTGCGGATGTCCGCCGGCAGATTGGCCTCCAGCCAGCCGCGCACTTCCGCGCGGAAGGCGTCGTCGGCCGCCGAGTAGTTGAGATCCATGCCCGTCTCCAGTGATGATGCCGGCGTCTAAATGACCGGCGCGTTGTTCTGCCTGCGCGTCATGCACCGGCGGGAACGGGCACAGGACGCAATTCAGTGGGCCGTCTGCTTGAGCGCGTCCGGCACCACGAGCTGGATGGTATCGATGCCCTCCTCGGCCAGCGCCTGCACCTCTTCGGCCGACGCCGAGCCGCGGATACCGCGCTCGGGCGCCTCTTCGTAGTGCATGCGCCTCGCCTCCTCGGCAAAGCGTTCCCCCACGTCCTCGGTCTGCGCCAGCACCTGCCGCACCGCCTTCAGGTACAGCGCCTGCAGCGCCGCCTGCCGTGCGGTCGGCGAGGATTCGCCGGAGCCCTGCGCCGGCGCCACGGCGCCCGAGAGATTCAGGCGCGGCGCGCTCGGCAGCCGGCTCACGGCGTGGTCGCCGCAGACCGGGCACTGGACGAGGTCACGCGCGATCTGGTTCTGCGCCTCCTCCTCCGAGGCGAACCAGCCCTCGAAACGATGGTCATGCGCACAGCGCAGGTCGAGCACCTTCATGATCTTTCCAGCCCGTCGAAAGCAATATTATCCGTGAATCGAAATTTTGTGAACGGTCGTGCTAATTTTTTTGCGAACCGCTCCAAACCCGCCGCAAGCGCCGAAAAATGGCGGATGCGGCAGGGATTCTGCCATGCAAAACGGCAAGGCGAGGACGCCCTGCCCGATACAAGCTTAACAGCAGGTGGAAAGGGGCGCTGCCGCGGCCATGCCGGCGCCCCGGGGGCGGAGGAACGCTGGCTTGCAAAGCCTCGTGCAGCGGGGCCGCGCCGGAGGCGATGGCCGCGCCGGGACAGCGGGGCGGCGACGGCAGGTGCGCCGCCCCCCCCCCGGGGCGCTCAGGCTGCCTGGCGCGCGAAGTCGCTGGCGCTGCCGCGCCAGGCCAGCAGGGCCTCCCCGACGAACCGGTGCCAGTAGGCCTCGGAGCCGTGCGCCATGCGCCATTCGTGCAGCCGGCGTGTCAGCAGTTGCAGATCATATTCCTCAGTGACGCCGATCGCACCGTGCACCGCATGCGCGCTGGCCGCGACCACGCCGACGGCCTCGCTGGTACGCGCCTTGGCGATGGCCGCCCCCAGCATGGCCGGCACCGGGCGGTCGCCGCGGAAGGCGAGTTCGGCGGCGGTGCCGGCCGCCGCCACATGTTCCGCCATCACGGCAAGCTGGTGCTGGATGGCCTGGAACTTGCCGATCGACTTGCCGAACTGGGCGCGATCGTTGCCGTACTGCAGCGTCAGCTCGAACACGCGGCTCATGGCGCCCGCCAGCAGCGCCGCATGCAGGGCGGCGCCGAACGCCTGCACCCCGCCGCCTGCCCCGGGCAGGCGCAGCAAGGGCTCGGCGCGCGCCCAGCGCAGCGTGGCGCACTGGCTGCCGTGCACGCCGGCGGCGACGCGCTCGGCGGCGGCGCAGTCCAGCAGCACGAGGTCGCTGCCGGCATCGGCCAGCACATGGCCGGCAAGCATGCCGAAGGGCGTCTGGGCGCAATAGCCACCCTCGCCTTCGGCGCGCAGCGCCGGCGCGAGCGTGACCATGCCGGCCGGTACGGCCACGCCGTGCGGCGCCAGCAGCGCACGCGCGGCCAGGCTTTGTGCCACCGGCGCCGGCACGGCGTGCCGTCCCAGCGCGGTGAAGACCGGGAAGGCTTCGGCCAGGGTAAGCCCGGCGCCACCCGCGGCCTCCGGTGCCAGCAACTCGAGGAAGCCGGCGTCGGCCAGCGCGTCCCACAACGGCGCAGCCGGCGCACCAGCCTCCACCTTGCGCACGAAGGCCGGCGTGCATTGGTCTTTCAGGATGGCCTCGATGGCTTCTACGAACATCGCTCAGGTTCTCTCGATGGGGTGACGGGCCCGCTCAGCGCAGCCCCAGGCCGCGCGCGATCATGCCGCGCAGGATCTCGCGGGTTCCGCCGCGCAGCGAAAAGGTCGGTGAGATCTGGCTCAGGTAGGCCACCGTGCGGACCAGTTCGGCATCGATCTCGGCGCCCGGCTCGGCACCGCACAGCGCCTCGATCAGGGCCGGGATCGACTGCTCGAACTCGGTGCCGATGTCCTTGACCAGCGCCGCCTCGACCACCGGGCTCTCGCCACGTGCCAGCCGCGCGGTGACCGCCACCGACATGCTGCGCAGCGTGCACAGGTGGGTGGCGAAGCGCCCGGCCAGTGCGATCTGCTCCGCGCCCGGCGCGCCGCGCCGCAGTCCCGCCAGCCAGTGCTCCAGCAAGGCGATGCTCGAGTAGATGCGTTCCGGACCGCTGCGTTCGAAAGCCAGTTCCGCCGTCACCTGTTCCCAGCCGCTGCCTTCGTCGCCCACCAGCGCGTCTGGCGCCAGCAGCACATCGTCGAAGCTGACCTCCGAGAAATGCGCATCGCCGGTCAGGTCGCGGATGGGGCGCACCGTCACGCCCGGCAGCGACAGGTCGACGATGAACTGCGAAAGCCCCCGCTGCCGGTCCTCCGGCGCGCCGGAGGACCGCACCAGCGCGATCATGTAGTGGCAGTGGTCGGCATTGGTGGTCCAGATCTTGCGCCCCGACAGGCGCCAGCCCTCCTCGCAGCGCGTTGCCCGGGTGCGCACGCTGGCCAGGTCCGAGCCGGAGCCCGGCTCGCTCATGCCGATGCAGAAGAAGGCGTCGCCGGCGCAGATGCGCGGCAGATAGAAGCGCTTCTGCGCCTCGGTGCCGTACTTCAGGATCAGCGGACCGCTCTGGCGGTCGGCGATCCAGTGCGCCGACACCGGCGCCCCCGCCGCCAGCAGTTCCTCGACCAGCACGAAGCGCCGGAAGGCGTCCATGCCGGCACCGCCGTAGGAGGCCGGCAGCGTCAGGCCGACCCAGCCGCGCGCGGCGAGCCGGCGGCTGAAGGCCGCATCGAAACCCATCCACGAGCGGGCACGCACGTCAGCCGGCGCGGCCGGCTGGTTGTCGCGCAGGAAGGCCTTCACATCGGCGCGGAAGGCCTCGGCTTCAGCCGGCAAGGCCGCCAGCCGGAAGGCACTCAGCAAGTTGTCCAAACTTCGACTCCCTTATCGGTCAATCGGTCATACACAGTCACGGTTGCGGTCCTGGCGCCGCTCATTCCGCCCTGACCCCGAGCGCCTTGGCGACCGGGATCCAGCGCGCGCTCGTCCTCGACGAAGCGGCCGAACGCCTCCGGGCTGCCCGGCATCATCGGCTGCGCGCCGATGGCACGCGGCGTGCGCGCCGGCGCCACCACGCCGAACCAGGCGCTGGCCTCGGTATCGTTGAAGCCCAGCTCGCGCAGCGTGGGCACCTCGGGCATCAGCGGGAATCGGGTCGCGTCCAGGATCGCCAGGGCATGCAGCTTACCGGCGCGCGCCTGTGGCATCGACGACGGCAGCGCACCGAACATCAGATGCGCGGACGGCGGCGGATGCGACAGAGTAAGGGCGTCGCGCGGGCCCCGTCCAATATTGATTTGCAAGCTCCCGATATCGAATCGGTATCGGGCGGATGCCGGCGAATGCCCCCTGGAAGCCCTGGCCACAGCGGCGCTGGACAGCTCTTCCCGCACGCCCCCGCCGAGGACAAGCCGTCGGAATACCGCGCCATCTTGGCCCGCCTGCGCCTTGGGCAGGCTTGGCGAGGCAGGCGCGGCAGGCGCGGCAGGCGCGGCAGGCGCGGCAGCGCAATATCCCGGCGATATCGCTCCTGTGCAAACGGATATTGGACAAGCCGAGTCCGCCTCCCTTAGCCTTGCCCCCGGCGGCCGTGCGCAGCAACGTGTGCCGCGACTGCGGCAAGCAGAACGAACCCATACGGAGAGACAAGGACAAATGGCGGATTTCCTGCGATACGAGCAACAGGGCCACATCGTGACCCTGACCATGAACGAGCCCGAGCGGCGCAACCCGCTGACCGGCAACAGCGCGGTCGACGACTTCCTCGCCGCCATCGCGCGCATCCGCGACGACCGCAGCGTGCGCGCGGTGGTTCTCACCGGCGCCGGCGCCGCCTTCTCCACCGGCGGCAATATCCGCGACATGGAACGCCAGGCATCGGGCGCCGTCAGCGGCCTGGAGATCCGCCAGGACTACCGCAACGGCATCCAGCGCCTGCCGCTGGCCCTGTTCAACCTGGAGGTGCCGGTGATCGCCGCAGTCAACGGCCCGGCCATGGGCGCCGGCCTCGACCTGGCCTGCATGTGCGACATCCGCATCGCCGCGGAGCAGGCCCAGTTCGCCGAGAGCTTCGTCAAGCTCGGCATCATTCCCGGCGATGGCGGCGCCTGGCTGCTGCCGCGCGTGATCGGGCTGTCGCGCGCCGCCGAGATGACCTTCACCGGCACGCCGATCGATGCCCGCCAGGCCCTCGAATGGAACCTGGTCTCGCGCGTGGTGCCGGCCGAGCAACTGCTGCCGACGGCCCTCGACATCGCCGCGCGCATCGCCGCCAACCCGCCGCACGCGGTGCGCATGGCCAAGCGGCTGATGCGCGAAGGCATGCACAGCCGCCTGGACACGCTGCTGGAACTGTCGGCCGGCTTGCAGGCGCTGTCGCACCAGACCGCCGACCATCGCGAAGCGGTGCAGGCCTTCCTGGAAAAGCGCCAGCCGGTCTTCACCGGCCAGTGAGCCGGCGCAGCCCCATGGACCTGCGCCGCATCCGGCATTTCGTCGTGCTGGCGGAAACGCTGAATTTCCGCCGCGCTGCCGAGCGCCTGCACATGGCGCAGCCACCGCTGTCGGTGTCGATCCAGAAACTGGAGGCCGAACTCGGCACCACGCTGTTCACGCGCGACGCGCGCGGCGTGGCGCTGACGCCAAGCGGCCGCGCCGCGCTCGCCGAGGCACGCCGCATGCTGTTCCACGCCGCGCAATTCTCCGATGCCGCGCGCAGCGCGGACAGCGGCACCGGCGGCGTGCTGCGCGTGGGCTTCGTCGGCTCCACCACCTTCGCGCTGCTGCCGCGCCTGGTGCCGATCTTCCGTGCCGAGTACCCCGGCGTGGAGCTGGTGCTGCGCGAGGCCACCTCGGCGCGCATCCTGCAATGGCTGGACGAGGAAGCGCTCGACGTCGGGCTGGTGCGCACGCCGCTGCTGCGCCACTCGGGCGCCACCCTGCTGCCGCTCGAGCACGATGGCTTCGTGGCCGCGCTGCCGCGCGGCAACGCGCTCGCCGGCAAGGGGCCGCTGCGCCTGGCCGAGCTGGCCGGGGAACGCTTCATCATGTACGCCGCCGACGAGGCGGCCGGCCTGCACAGCGCCGCCATGTCGGCCTGCCAGCTCGCCGGCTTCGTGCCGCGCGTGGCGCAGGAAGCCATCCAGGTGCAGACCGTGCTCGCGCTGGTGGAAAGCGGGCTGGGCGTAGCCCTGGTGCCGTCCATCATGCAGCGCTTCGCCAGCGAGCGTATCGTCTACCGGGAACTGGAGGACTATCCGGCCGCGGCCGCGATCGGGCTCGCCCTGGCCTACCGCCCCGACCAGCAGAGCGCCGCCGCGCAGCGCTTCCGCGACGTGGCGGCGCGGGTCTTCCCGCTGCCGCGCGCCGGCCGGGCGCCCGCGCACGGCGCCGCCGCAGCCTAGTCAGCGCGCGCCCGGCGCTACAGCGTGCGCGCGATGATCTCGCGCATGATTTCGCTGCTGCCGCCGAAGATGCGCTGCACGCGTGCGTCGACCCAGGCGCCGCCGATCGCGTATTCGCTCATGTAGCCGTAACCGCCGTGCAGTTGCAGGAACTCGTCGAGCACGCGGCCCTGCATCTCGGTGGCATTGAGCTTGGCCATGGCCGCGCGGTCCGGGCTCAGCTCGCGGCGCAGGTGCAGCGCCAGGCAATCGTCGACGAAGACGCGCAGCATCTGGGTACGGAACTGTTCGTGGTCTTCACGGAAAACACTACGCATGACGGCTTCCTTGCAAGGCTCGGCCGGCACCTCCGCGAGACGCGCCGGCCCGGGATGGACTGGAATGGGCTGGGATGGGGATTCAGGCGTCGGCTGCGGCGCGGCGCGCCTGCACCGCGAAGCCCTCGCCCGGGCGGCCGCGATAGCGCTCCTTGAGTTCGCGGCGCAGCAGCTTGCCCGTCTCCAGGCGCGGCAGCGGGTTGTCGAACACCACGGTGCGCGGCAGTTTCAGGCGGCCCAGCCTGGCCAGGCAGAAATCCACCAGTTCCTGCGCCATGGCGGCGCCGGCCCGGGCCGGGTCGCGCAGGTGCACCACGGCCTTGGCGACTTCGCCGAACTCCTCGTCGGGCACCCCGATCACGGCGGCGTCATAAACGGCCGGATGCTGCGTCAGCAGGCCGAGCGACACCAGCCAGCGCCCCACGCGCCCGGCGCGGCGGTCGAGCCCGCCGTAGGTCAGCACCGCGCCAGTGTCGGCCTGGATCTGGGCGGCCTTGTCTGCTTGTATTTGCGCCCAGCGATGCAGCTTGGTCATGACTGCGTGTCTCCTCCGGTTTGAAACCCCTTCTCCTTCTACTACCCGATCGTCCCCAGCGAAGCCTCGACACTGCGTACCAGCGTCACCAGGCGCGGCCCCAGGTTGTCGACGAGCTGCTTGCTCTGCTCGCTGTACACCGGCACCGAGGCGGCGAAGATCCACGCCTCGCCGTCGCGGCGCACCCGCATGGGCACGGCGATCGACTCGATTTCCCGGTGCAGGTCGCGATGGCCGCGGCAGAAGCCGTACTCCTCGAGGTCGCGCGCGGCATCGGCCAGGCGCTCCTGCAGCCAGGCCTCGCGCTGCGGATCCTGTGCCTTCAGCCCGGCCAGGTAAGCCTCGCGCTCCTCGGGTGCCATCAGCGACAGGTAGGCGCGGCCCGAGCCGGTGCGCGAGACCGACACGCGCATGCCCACCTCGGGGCGGAACACCTTGCTGCCCACGCCCTGCACGATCTCGACGTAGCTGAGCGTATGGCCGATGCCCAGGGTCAGCTCGAGCTGGCCGCAGATGTGGTCGGCCAGTTCCTGCATCAGGGGCCGCGCCAGCTGGCGCACCGTCATGCGCGCCAGCGCCGGCGCCGCCAGGTTCAGCAGGCCGACGCCGGGCACGTATTTGGACACCCGTTCCGAGTAGCGCAGCAGGCCCAGCTCGCACAGCGTGTCGAGCAGGCGGAACAAGGTGGGCTTGGCCAGGCCGGTCATCTCCATCAGCTCGCGCCCGCTCAGTTCCTGTGCCGTCGGCGAAAAGCAGCCCAGGATGGAGACCCCGCGCGCCAGCGCGCTGACCAGCCGGCCCTCGCCGTCCTGGTCCCCCGCCGCTACCGGATGATTCATGCCTCGCCCTCTACATTTCGATACTTCAGTCTCATTAAATTCATATTGCACCTCAGATAAGAAGACAGTCAACAAATATTTCCACGTTTACGCTAGACTTTTCGGACCATAAAGCATCACAACGAGACAAAAGACACTGGATTTCGAGTCTGCCGTCTCATCCAGCGATCCAGAAGCCATCCACCGCATCACAGGAGACCAGCATGCAGCAAGCCGTCATCGTCGACGCCATCCGCAGCCCCATGGGCCGTTCCAAACCGGGTTCGGCCTTCACCGAACTGCATGCCACCGAACTGCTGGCCCAGGTGCTGAAGGGACTGGTCGAGCGCAACCGCCTCGACCCCGGCCTGGTGGACGACGTCATCACCGGCTGCGTGACCCAGGCCGGCGAGCAGTCCGCGGGCCCCGGGCGCGTGGCCTGGCTGGCGGCGGGCTTTCCCGAGCACGTGCCCGCCACCACCATCGACCGCAAGTGCGGCTCCAGCCAGCAGGCCGTGCATTTTGCCGCACAGGGCATCATGGCCGGCGCCTACGACATCGTGATCGCCTGCGGCATCGAGTCGATGAGCCGCGTGCCGATGGGTTCGGCGCGCATCGGCCAGAACCCCTACGGTCCGTCGATGGAAGCCCGCTATGCGCCCGGCCTGGTGTCGCAAGGGGTTGCCGCCGAGCTGGTGGCCGCCCGCTACGAGCTGTCGCGCGCACAGATGGACGGCTATTCGGCACGTTCGCACGAGCTCGCCGCCGCCGCCCGCGAGCGCGGCGACTTCCGCCGCGAGATCCTGCCCATCGTCACGCCCAACGGCGTGGTCGAGCACGACGAGACCATCCGTGCGGGCACCTCGGTGGAAAAGCTGGGCACGCTGCAGGTCTCCTTCCGCAACGACGAGCTGAGCGCCCGTTTCCCGCAGGTCGGCTGGAACGTCACCGCCGGCAACGCCTCGCAGATCAGCGATGGCGCCGCGGCCATCCTGCTGATGAGCGAGGCCGCCGCGGCGCGCCTGGGCCTGAAGCCGCGCGCCCGCTTCGTCGCCTTCGACGTTTGCGGCGACGATCCGGTGGCCATGCTGACGGCGCCGATCCCCGCCAGCCAGCGCGCGCTGAAGAAGAGCGGCCTGCGCCTGGACCAGATCGACCACTACGAGATCAACGAGGCCTTCGCCTGCGTGCCGCTGGCCTGGCAGAAGGCACTGGGCGCCGACGCGGCGCGCCTGAATCCGCGCGGCGGCGCGATTGCCCTGGGCCACCCGCTGGGCGCCTCCGGCGCGCGCCTGATGACCACCATGCTGCATGCGCTGGAAGACAGCGGCGGCCGCTATGGCCTGCAGTCGATGTGCGAGGCCGGCGGCATGGCCAATGCGACCATCATCGAGCGCCTGTGAAGCGCCACCGCCCCGCCATCGAATCCCGCCCCGAATCCCGACCCGAATCCCAAGACAGACCAACAGGAGACCCGAAATGAAGCTTGATTCGCAAATGTCCGCCGTCGTCACCGGCGGCGCCTCCGGCCTGGGCCTGGCCAGCGCCCGCCGCCTGCTCGAACGCGGCGTCGCCGTGGTCATCTGCGACCTGTCGGCCGAGCGCGGCGCGGCGGCACTCGACGCGCTGCAGGGCAAGGTGACCTTCATCCAGGCCGACGTGTGCGACACCGAGCAGATGAACCGCGTCTTCGACGCCGCCGAGGCGCTCGCGCCGCTGCGCTGCCTGGTGCATTGCGCCGGCCTGGGCGGCCCGGTGCGCCTGGTCGAGAAGGACGGCTCTCCCGGCTCCTTGGAAAAGTACGAGTCGATCGTGCGCATCAACCTGGTCGGCACCTTCAACACGCTGCGCCTCGCCGCGGCCCGCATGGCGAAGAACGAGCCGGTCGACGGCGAGCGCGGCGCCTGCGTGCTGACCGCCTCGGTAGCCGCCTACGAAGGCCAGATCGGGCAGATCCCGTACGCCTCGGCCAAGGCCGGCATCGTCGGCATGACGCTGGTGGCTGCGCGCGACCTGGCCCAGCGCCTGATCCGCGTCTGCACCATCGCCCCCGGCCTGTTCGACACCCCGCTGCTGGCCAAGCTGCCGGAGAACGTGCGTAGCTCGCTGGGCGCCATGGTGCCCCACCCGGCGCGCCTGGGCGCCCCCGACGAGTACGCCTCGACCGCGCTGCACATCCTCGAGAACCCCATGCTCAACGGCGAGACCATCCGCCTGGACGGCGCCATCCGCATGCAGCCGCGCTGACGCGCGGCCGAGTCGAGGAGACCGCAAATGAGCGATACGCTGCAGCTCGAGACACGCGGCAATGTGCTGCTGATCACCCTCAACCGCCCCGAAGCCCGCAATGCGATGGACTTCGAGACCGCCACCGCCCTGGCCGCGGCGATCGACCGGCTCGAGGCCGATGACACGCTGGCCCTGGCGGTGCTGACCGGTGCCGGCGGCACCTTCTGCTCCGGCATGGACCTGAAGGGCTTCCTCGCCGGCAAGCGTCCCAGCCTGCCCGGGCGCGGCTTCGGCGGCCTGACCGAGGCACCGCCGCGCAAGGTGCTGATCGCCGCGGTGGAAGGCTATGCACTGGCCGGCGGCTTCGAGCTGGCGCTCGCCTGCGACCTGATCGTGGCCTCGCGTGCAGCGAAATTCGGCCTGCCGGAAGTCAAGCGCGGGCTGGTCGCCGCCGCCGGCGGACTGATGCGCCTGCCGCGCCGCGTACCCTACCACGTGGCAATGGAGTACGCGTTGACCGGTGACATGATGAGCGCCGAGGCGGCCCACGCCTATGGCCTGGTCAACCGCCTGGCCGAACCGGGCCAGGCGCTCGACGGCGCGCTGGCGCTGGCCGCCGCGGTCGGCGCCAACGGGCCGCTGGCGGTTGCCACCAGCAAGCGCATCGTCGCCGAGTCGGCCGACTGGTCCAACGAGGAGATGTTCGAGCGCCAGCGCCCGCTGGTGGCTCCGGTGCTTGCCTCGTCCGACGCGCGCGAGGGCGCGGCGGCCTTTGCCGAGAAGCGCAAGCCAGTCTGGACGGGTAAGTAGGCGGCAAGGCAGCAGGGCGAAGGCAAGCGCGTCGACCAGCGGGCTCTGCCGCGACGGGCCGGCGCCTGCCCTCTCCCCCGGCCCCTCTCCGCAAGCGGGAGCGGGGAGCGAACCCGTGCAGTGCGAACTCCGTCGCGCGGGACGAAGCCTACGAGATGCACCAACACCAGTGCCTGCGCCCGGCGAACGGGTGCAGCCCGGCCGGCGCAAACCTGCGCCGGCCGCTGCCTCAGCGCGGCGCCGGGAGTTCGCCTGGCGCCCAGGCGCCCGACAGCACCTTCTCCAGCCAGAACGCACCGATGATGGTCTTGACGTCGCTGACGCGGCCCTGGCGCACCCAGTCGATCAACTGGCCGGCGGGCATGATGAAGGTCTCGAGGAATTCGCCTTCGTCGAGCTGCGCCTCGCCGGCCTGCAGGCCGCGCGCGAGGAAGATGTCGATGAACTCGGTCGAGTAGGAAATGACGGGGTGGATGCGCGTCAGGTAGTCCCAGCGCTCCGCGCGGTAGCCGGTCTCTTCCAGCAGTTCGCGCTGGCCGCAGCGCAAGGCGCCCTCCTCGGGGTCCAGCTTGCCGGCCGGGAACTCCACCATGACCTTGCCGATGGGATAGCGGAACTGCCGCTCCATCAGCACGCGGCCGTCGTCGAACAGCGGAATCATCATCACCGCGCCGGGGTGCAGCACGTACTCGCGCCCCGCGTGCTTGCCGTCGGGCAGCGCGACGATATCCTGCTTCAGCGTGAGGAACTTGCCCTGGTGCAGGGTCGCCGAGGCGACGCACGTCTCCGTCAACCCGGCATCGCGGGCGCCGTCGGAGGCGTCGGGGGCGTGGGGGGCAGCGGCCGCGCGGGCCAGTTCGATCTTGTCGCTCATGAACACTCCGGGAATGGGCGCGGCCCGTTCCCGGAGGGGAGCTTCAGGCCGCGGCGCGGTGCTTGACGAGATATTGCCAGGTGAAGCCCGGGAAGGCGAACACCAGCATCATGCAGGCGGTGATGGCGTAGAACTGCCACCCTTGCGGGAAAGCATTGCCAAGGCTCGCCTCGACAGCGAAGCCGGCGGCGCCGGCCACGCCGTACCAGACGAGCAGTTCGCCCAGGCGCAGCCACAGCGGCTTGAGCGGCCGGCGCAGCGGCACCAGGCCGAACAGCCGCTGGTTGACGAACGGCAGGTTGGCACAGATCAGTGCCAGCACGATGACAAACCAGCCGCCTGCCGAAGTGCTCATCGCCGCCGCTCCGCCGCTGCGATCAGGACGCCAGGGTGGCGCGGATCGCCGTGTAGCACAGGTTCATCAGCGCGGCCGGGAAGATGCCGAGCAGGATGATCGCCAGGCCGTTCAGGCTCAGCAGCGAACGCAGGCCGAAGGTGGCTTCCATCTTCTCTTCGCCCACCGGCGCGTCGAAGTACATCAGCTTGACCACGCGCAGATAGTAGAAGGCGCCGATCAGCGAGAACAGCACCGCCACCACGGCCAGCCAGGTCTGGCCGGTCGAGACCACGGCCTGCAGCACCGACAGCTTGGCGTAGAAGCCCACGGTCGGCGGGATGCCGGCCAGCGAGAACATCATCACCAGCATCAGGAAGGCGAACCACGGGTTGCGGCGCGACATGCCCTTCAGGTCTTCCAGCGTCTCGGCTTCGAAACCCTTGCTGGTGCGCAGCAGGATCAGGCCGAAGGTGCCCAGCGTGGTCAGCAGGTAGGTCACCGAGTAGAACATCGACGCGCTGTAGGCGCCGGCAGCGCCGTCAGCCTTGCCACCGGCGACGCCGGACAGCATGCCCAGCAGCACGAAGCCCATGTGCGAGATGGTGGAATACGCCAGCATCCGCTTCAGGTTGGTCTGCACGATGGCCGTCAGGTTGCCGATCGCCAGCGAGGCCACCGACATCACCACCAGCATCATCTGCCAGTCCACCGCCAGCGGCAGCAGGCCTTCGACCAGGACGCGCAGCATCAGCGCGAATGCCGCCACCTTCGGACCGCCGGCGATCAGCAGCGTGACCGCGGTCGGCGAACCCTGGTAGATGTCGGGGATCCACATGTGGAACGGTGCGGCGCCGAGCTTGAACGACAGGCCGGCCACCAGGAAGACCACGCCGAAGGCCAGCATGGTGTTGTTGACGCGGCCGGACTCGACCACGCGGAACACCTCGCCCAGGTTCAGCGAACCGGTCGCGCCGTACATCATCGACATGCCGTACAGCAGGAAGCCCGAAGCCAGCGCGCCCAGCACGAAGTACTTCATCGCCGATTCGGAGGTCACGCGCGAATCGCGGCGCAGGGCCACCAGGGCGTACGACGACAGCGACAGCAGTTCCAGGCCCAGGTACAGGGTCAGGAAGTTGTTGCCGGTGATCATCACGATCTGGCCGCCCAGCGTGAACAGCGACAGCATGTAGAACTCGCCGGCGAACATGTCGCGCTCGGCGAGGTAGTTGCGGGTGTAGACCAGCGTGGCGAACATGCCCAGGCTGCAGAAGGCCGACAGCACGTTGGCCATCGGGTCGACCACCACCAGGTTGGCGAAGACGTAGTGCGTCTCGCCACCGGCTGCGTCCAGGCCGAACCAGAACGTCAGCACCAGCGTCGCCAGCAGCGACAGCGGATAGGCGACGCTCTGCTTGCCCTTGCCGCGCGCCAGGTCGATCCAGTTGATCGCCGCGATGGCCACGGCCAGGAAGATGATTGGCGCCACAGGTGCCAGACTAGAAGAGGACGGTTGCATATTCTCTCTCTCCCCCGCTTACAGCTTGGACTGTGCCACGTGGGACAGCAGGTTCACCACGGACGCGTGCATCACGTCGGTAAAGGGTTTCGGGTACAGGCCCATATACAGGGTCATCAGGGCCAGCACACCGAGCATGAAGAACTCGCGCTTGTTCAGGTCGACCAGTTCACGCACGTGCTGGTGCACCATGTCGCCGAACACCACGCGCTTGACCATCCACAGCGAGTAGGCCGCGCCGAGGATCAGGGCGGTCGCCGCCAGCAGGCCGATCCAGAAGTTGTACTTGACCGAACCCAGGATCACCATGAACTCGCCGACGAAGCCGGAAGTCGCGGGCAGGCCGCAGTTGGCCATGGCGAAGAACACGGCGAGCGCGGCGTACTTCGGCATGGTGTTGACCACGCCGCCGTAGTCGGCGATCTGGCGCGAGTGCACGCGGTCGTACAGCACGCCGATACACAGGAACATCGCGCCCGAGATGAAGCCGTGCGAGATCATCTGCACGATGCCGCCTTCGACACCGATCTCGCTGAAGATGAAGAAGCCCAGCGTGACGAAGCCCATGTGCGCGATCGACGAGTAGGCGACCAGCTTTTTCATGTCGGCCTGCACCAGCGCCACCAGGCCGATGTAGATCACCGCGATCAGCGAGATGGTGATGATGAACGGGGCCAGCGTATGGCTGGCGTCCGGCGCGATCGGCAGCGAGAACCGCAGGAAGCCGTAGGCACCCAGCTTCAGCATGATGGCAGCCAGCACCACCGAACCGCCGGTCGGCGCTTCCACGTGGGCGTCGGGCAGCCAGGTGTGCACCGGCCACATCGGCACCTTGACCGCGAAGGCCATGAAGAAGGCGACGAACAGCGCGATCTGCTCGTTCATCGACAGCTTGGCGTCATGCCATTGCAGGATCTCGAAGGTACCCGTCTTGTTGTACAGGTAGATCAGCGCGACCAGCGTCAGCAGCGAGCCCAGCAGCGTGTACAGGAAGAACTTGAAGGCTGCGTAGACACGGTTCGGACCGCCCCAGACACCGATGATGATGTACATCGGGATCAGCGTGGCCTCGAAGAACACGTAGAACAGCAGGCCGTCCAGCGCCGCGAACACGCCGACCATCAGGCCGGACAGGATCAGGAACGCGGCCATGTACTCGGCCACGCGCTCGGTGATCACCTCCCAGGCCGAGATCACCACGATCACGGTGATGAAGGCGGTCAGCACCACGAACCACATCGAGATGCCGTCGACACCCAGGTGGTACTGGATGTTGAAGCGTTCGATCCAGGTCGACTTCTCCACGAACTGCATGGCCGCCGTGGAGCGGTCGAAGTGGAACATCAGCGGCAGGGTGGCGACGAAGCTCACCAGCGAGCCGAACAGCGACATCCAGCGCACGAAGCACTTGCTGCGGTCCGAACCGAAGGCGAGCACCAGCAAGCCGAAGAAGATAGGCAGCCAGATTGCGAATGACAGAACCATTTCGTTGTTTTCCTTACTTGGTGCCTATCACGCCGGTGATGGTCAGAGTCAGCAGCACCAGCATGCCCACGATCATCGCGAACGCGTAGTGGTAGATGTAGCCGGACTGCAGGTAGCGGCTGGCGGCGGCGAACGAAGCCACCACACGTGCCGAACCGTTGACCACCAGGCCGTCGATCAGGCCCTGGTCGCCGCCCTTCCACAGACCGCCGCCGATCAGGCGCGCACCCTTGGCGAACACTGCCTGGTTGATGTCATCCAGGTAGTACTTGTTCTCGAGCAGCTTGTACACGCCGGAGAAGCGTTGCTTGATCGCCTCCGGGATGTCGGGGCGCTTCATGTAGAAGAACCACGACAGGACCACGCCGGCGATGGCCAGCCACAGCACGGGGGTGGTCAGCGAATGCAGTGCCATCGGCACCCAGCCGTGGAAGGCCTCGGCCAGCTCGGCCATCGCATGGTGGTTCTCGCCGACGTAGATCACATCCTTGAAGGCCACGCCGTGCTTGAAGAAGTCGCCGAACAGCATCGGCTCGATGGCGATGGCACCGATGATCACCGACGGGATGGCCAGCAGCACCAGCGGCAAGGTCACCACCCACGGCGACTCGTGCGGCTTCTCGCCGGGGGCCAGGCCATGGTGGTGATCCGCCGAGACCTCCTCGTCCTCATGGTCGCCATGATGGTTGTGGTGGTCGTGGTTGGCCTTGCCGAAGCGTTCCTCGCCATGGAAGACCAGGAAGTACATGCGGAAGGAGTAGAACGCCGTGACGAACACGCCGGCCAGCACCGCCACGTAGGCGAAGCCGGAGCCCGCGATGTGCGATTCCGCCACCGCCTCGATGATCGAGTCCTTGGAGTAGAAGCCCGCGAAGAACGGCGTGCCGATCAGCGCCAGCGAACCGACCAGCGAAGTCAGCCAGGTGATGGGCATGTACTTGCGCAGGCCGCCCATATTGCGCATGTCCTGGTCGTGGTGCATGCCGATGATGACCGAGCCGGCGCCGAGGAACAGCAGTGCCTTGAAGAAGGCGTGGGTCATCAGGTGGAACACGGCCACCGAGTAGGCCGAAGCGCCCAGTGCGACGGTCATGTAGCCCAGCTGCGACAGCGTCGAGTAGGCCACCACGCGCTTGATATCGTTCTGGACGACGCCGAGGAAGCCCATGAACAGCGCGGTGATGGCACCGATCACCAGGACAAAGGACAGCGCGGTGTCGGACAGCTCGAACAGCGGCGACATGCGGCTGACCATGAAGATGCCGGCCGTCACCATGGTGGCGGCGTGGATCAGCGCGGAGATCGGGGTCGGGCCTTCCATCGAGTCAGGCAGCCAGACGTGCAGCGGAAACTGCGCCGACTTGCCCATCGCGCCGATGAACAGGCAGATGCAGGCCACGGTGATCATCAGCCAGTCGGTACCCGGGAAGATCACGGTGGCGAGCTGGTCGCGCTGCGCGAACACGTCGGTGTAGTTCAGGCTGCCGCTGTAGGCCAGCAGCAGGCCGATGCCCAGGATGAAGCCGAAGTCGCCGACGCGGTTGACCAGGAAGGCCTTCATGTTGGCGAAGATGGCGGTCGGGCGGGTGAACCAGAAGCCGATCAGCAGGTAGGACACCAGGCCCACCGCTTCCCAGCCGAAGAACAGCTGCAGGAAGTTGTTGCTCATCACCAGCATCAGCATCGAGAAGGTGAAGAGCGAGATGTAGGCGAAGAAGCGGTTGTAGCCGGGGTCGCCCTGCATGTAGCCGATCGTGTAGATGTGCACCATCAGCGAGACGAAGGTGACCACCACCATCATCATCGCGGTCAGCGAGTCGACCAGGAAGCCCACCTCCATCTTCAGGCCGCCGATGCTCATCCATTCGTAGATGGTGCCGTTGAAGCTGGCACCGTCCAGCACGTCGCGCAGCACGAGCACCGACAGCACGAAGGCGATGGCCACACCGAGGATGGTCACCGTGTGGGCCATCACCCGGCCGGCGCGGGAATCCGAGGTCGTGCAGCCGAAGAACTTGGTGCCGAACAGGCCGGCTATCGCGGCGCCGGCTAGCGGCGCCAGCGGAATCGCCAGCAGCAGGTTGGGGTTGAGCGTGGTTGCCATAGGACGCTTATTGGTGTGCGGTCGGTGAGCGATCTGGGGTCTTTACGTGAGCAGTCATGAGGTCAGCCCTTGAGCGTATCCATGTCGTCCACGTTGATCGTGTCCAGGTTGCGGAACAGCACCACCAGGATCGCGAGACCGATTGCCGACTCGGCGGCGGCCACCGTGAGGATGAAGAAAACGAAAACCTGTCCGGCCAGGTCCCCCAGGTAGTGGGAGAAGGCGACGAAATTGATGTTGACCGCGAGCAGCATCAGCTCGATCGCCATCAGCAGCACGATCACGTTCTTGCGGTTCAGGAAGATACCAACGATGCTGATGGCGAACAGGATCGCACCGAGCACGAGGAAATGGGCGAGAGAGAGCACAGCGTTTCTCCGTGGCTTCAGTTCTTGTTGTTGGCCGCATCGGCGGCTTGCGCAACCTGCGCCGGCATCGAGACCAGGCGCACGCGATCGTCGCGGCGGGTACGCAGCTGCTCGGAGATGTCTTGCGACTTGGTGTCCTTGCGGCGGCGCATCGTCAGGGCCACGGCGGCAATGATGGCGACCAGCAGGATGATCCCGGCCACTTCGAAGGCGAAGATGTAGTCGGTGTAGATCAGCTTGCCCAGCGCGGCGGTGTTCGAGTAGCCGGGCGCCTGCGCGGCAGCGTTGACCACCGGGCTGGTGGTGCCGATGAAGTTGCGCACCAGCACGATGGCCATCTCGGCGATGATCAGCGCGCCGACGATCGAGGCCATCGGCACGTAGGTCCAGAAGTCCCGCCGCAGGTGCTCGATGTCGATGTCGATCATCATCACCACGAACAGGAACAGCACCATCACGGCGCCGACGTACACCAGCACCAGCAGGATGGCGAGAAATTCCGCCTTGAGCAGCATCCAGATCGCCGCGGCCGTGAAGAACGACAGCACGAGGAACAGTGCGGAGTGCACCGGGTTCTTCGCAGTGATGACTTTCAGTGCGGAGAGCACCAGCACCAGCGCAAAGACGTAGAAGATGGTGGTCGTGAGTTCCATGGTCCCTATCGGATCCTCTTGGGGCCGCACGGCACGCACACCCCCGGGTGGCCCGCGCTTGCGGCTTCCTAGCCTTGGCCCCTCGCAGGGCACGATTCAATTTCGGTTGGCTGCGGCGGCCGGACTGGCCGCCCGCCTTGCCGGACCTGCCGCCACACGGCAGCGGGCCCGGACTCGATCAGCGGTACTTGGCGTCCGCCGCCTTGGCCGCGGCGATCTGCGGTTCGTAGCGGTCGCCCACTGCCAGCAGCATGTCCTTGGTGAAGTACAGGTCGCCCCGCTTCTCGCCGTGGTACTCGAGGATCTGCGTTTCGACGATGGCGTCCACCGGGCAGGCTTCCTCGCAGAAGCCGCAGAAGATGCACTTGGTAAGGTCGATGTCGTAGCGCGTGGTGCGGCGCGTGCCGTCGGCGCGCACGTCCGACTCGATGGTGATGGCCATCGCCGGGCACACGGCCTCGCACAGCTTGCAGGCGATGCAGCGCTCTTCCCCGTTGGGGTAGCGGCGCAGAGCGTGCAGGCCGCGGAAACGCGGCGAGATCGGGGTTTTCTCTTCCGGGAACTGGACAGTGACCTTGCGGGCGAAGAGATAACGCCCGGTCAGAGCCATGCCCTTGAAGAGTTCCTTCAGGAGCAGGCTGTTGAAGAAGTCCTTGATGGCGAGCAGCATGACGATTGCTTCCTAGTGATTCCGCGCGGCGCGCGCTGCGGCGCGCGCCGTCCGTTGGCCCTTCCGGCCGTTCAGTGCCAGATGTTCCACGGCGACTTGATCCAGATCGCCACGATGATCAGCCAGCCGACGGTCAGCGGAATGAACACCTTCCAGCCCAGGCGCATGATCTGGTCATAGCGGTAGCGCGGGAACGAGGCGCGGATCCAGATGAACACCGACAGCAGCAGGAAAACCTTGATCAGCAGCCAGAAGAAACCAGGGATCGCGTTCAGCCCCGGCACATCGAACGGCGAAGCCCAGCCGCCCAGGAACATCAGCGCGGTCATCGTCGAGATGATGATCATGTTGATGTACTCGGCCAGGAAGAACAGCGCGAACGCCATGCCGGAGTACTCGATCATGTGGCCGGCCACGATTTCCGATTCGCCTTCCACCACGTCGAACGGGTGGCGGTTGGTTTCGGCCACGCCCGAGATGAAGTAGACACCGAACATCGGCAGCAGCGGCAGCCAGTTCCACGACAGCACGTTCAGGCCCATGCCGGCGAAGTAGCCGGTGTTCTGGCTGTTGACGATGGCCGACAGGTTCAGGCTGCCGGAGACCATCAGCACGGTCACCAGGGCGAAGCCCATGGCGATTTCGTACGAGATCATCTGCGCGGCGGCGCGCATGGCGCCGATGAAGGCGTACTTCGAGTTCGAGGCCCAGCCGGCCAGGATCACGCCGTACACGCCCACCGAGCTGATGGCCATCACGTACAGCAGGCCGGCATTGACGTTGGCCATCACCAGCTCGGCCTGGAACGGGATCACCGCCCACACCGCCACCGCCGGCATCAGCACCATCAGCGGCGCGATGAAGTAGATGCCGCGGCTGACCTGGGTCGGCGTCATCACTTCCTTGAGCAACAGCTTCAGCACGTCGGCGATCGGCTGCAGCAGGCCCAGCGGGCCGACGCGGTTCGGGCCCAGACGCACGTGCATCCAGCCGATCAGCTTGCGCTCCCACAGGATCAGGTAGGCCACGCACAGCAGCAGCGGCAGCACGATGAGCACGGCGCGGACCAGGATCCAGATCGGCGTCCAGGCGACGCCGAACAGGTTGTGCCCTTGCGAGGTAATCCAGTCGATCATGTTTCTTTCTCGCTATTCTTCTTAAGCCGTGACCGCCGGAGCCGCCTTGGCGGCACCGAGTTCGACGGCCTTCTCGACCTTGACCTGGCCGTACATCGCGCCCAGCGCGGCAGCAGCGCTGGTGGCGGCGGGCACGCGCACCGTGTTGGCGGGCAGCGTGGCTTCGAGCACGCCCGGCAGCACGACGCTGGCATCGCCCTGCGTCACGCGCACCGGATCGCCGGACTGGATGCCCAGGCTCTCGAACAGCGCGGTCGGCAGGCCGACCTGCATGGCGCGGCGCGCGGCAGCGGTCAGCTGCAGCGAGTCGGCACGGCGCACGATCGGGTCGGCGTGATAGATGGGCACGTCGGCGATGCGCTCGACGCCGGCGCCGGCGCCGGCGGCGCTGACGCGGATGGCCGCCTGGGTGGCGTTGTTCAGCTGCGGCGCGACCGGCTTGGCCAGGACTTCGTCACGCACCGACTCGGCGTTGTCGTAGTCGAAACCAGGCACTTCCAGCATGTTGCCGAGCACGCGCAGCACTTTCCACGCCGGGCGCGACTCGCCCAGCGCGCGCACCACGCCGTTGAAGCTCTGCGGCAGGCCTTCGCAGTTGACGAAGGTGCCGGCGGTCTCGGTGAACGGCGCGACCGGCAGGATCACGTCGGCGTATTGCAGCGCCGCTTCCGAGCGGAACGGCGACAGCACCACCACGGTGCCGGCCTGCGACAGCGTGGCCAGCGCGCGGCGCGGATCCGCGGAGTCGAACTCCGGCTCGGTGTTCAGCAGCACGTAGGCCTTGCGCGGGGTTTCCAGCAGGGCCTGGGCGTTGGCGCCGCCCTGCTGCGGCAGCGCGCCGGCCAGGTAGCCGCCGACGGTGTTGGCGGCTTCGGTCAGGAAGCCCAGCGTGGCGCCGGTCTCGGTGGCGATCCACTGTGCCAGCGCATGCAGCGCGGAGAACTGCGGGTGGCGCACGGCCTCGTTGCCGAGGAAGACTGCGCGGCGCTCGCCCGACAGCAGCGCTTCGGCCACGGTCTTGGCCTGCGCGTCGCCGTCGAAGCCTTCGGTGCCGGCCGGAGCGGCCACGCCCTTGGCGGCGGCCACGGCACGGGCGATGCCCGCCAGCGCGGCGGTCCAGCCCGACGGGGCCACATCGATGCGCGCGGCCAGCGGCATCAGCAGGTCCTCACCGCCGGCGCCCAGCACGGCGACGCGGGCGCCCTTCTTGCCGGCCTGGCGCAGACGCGCGGCCAGCAGCGGATGATCCTTGCGCAGCGAGGAGCCGATCACCAGCACGCGCTGCAGCGTGCTCACCTCGGCCACCGGCATGCCCAGCCACGGTGCACCCTGCAGGCCGGCCGAGAAGTCGGCCTGGCGCAGGCGGAAATCGATGTTGTCACTGCCGAGGCCGCGCACCAGCTTGGCCAGCAGGTGCAGCTCTTCCAGCGTGCTGTGCGGGCTGGCCAGCGCGGCGATCTGGTCGGCGCCATGCTCGCGCTTGATGCCGGCCAGGCCGTTGGCCACATATTCCAGCGCGGTCTGCCAGTCGGTCTCGATCCACTGGCCGCCCTGCTTGAGCAGCGGCTTGGTCAGGCGGTCGGCGCTGTTCACGCCTTCGTACGAGAAGCGGTCCTTGTCGGACAGCCAGCACTCGTTGACCTCTTCGTTTTCCAGCGGCACCACGCGCATCACGCGCTGGTTCTTGGTCTGGACCACGAGGTTGGCGCCCAGGCCGTCGTGCGGCGACACCGACTTGCGGCGTGCCAGTTCCCAGGTACGGGCCGAGTAGCGGAACGGCTTGCTGGTCAGCGCGCCGACCGGGCACAGGTCGATCATGTTGCCGGACAGTTCCGAATCCACGGTCTGGCCGACGAAGGTGGTGATCTCCGAATGCTCGCCGCGGTTCAGCATGCCCAGCTCCATCACACCGGCCACTTCCTGGCCGAAGCGCACGCAGCGGGTGCAGTGGATGCAGCGCGTCATCTCTTCCATGGAGATCAGCGGGCCCACGTTCTTGTGGAACACCACGCGCTTCTCTTCCTTGTAGCGCGATTCGCTGCCGCCGTAGCCCACGGCCAGGTCCTGCAGCTGGCACTCACCGCCCTGGTCGCAGATCGGGCAATCCAGCGGGTGGTTGATCAGCAGGAATTCCATCACGGACTTCTGCGCCTTGACTGCCTTCTCCGAATTGGTGAAGACCTTCATGCCCGGCGTGACCGGGGTCGCGCAGGCCGGCAGCGCCTTCGGGGCCCTTTCGACCTCGACCAGGCACATGCGGCAGTTCGCCGCGATGGACAGTTTGCGGTGGTAGCAGAAGTGCGGGATGTAGGTGCCCAGCTGGCGGGCCGCTTCCATCACCAGGCTGCCTTCAGCAACCTCAACCTTCTTGCCGTCGATCTCGAGTTCAACCATGTTCTGCCACGCTTAGATGTAGGCCGGAACCATGCACTGCTTGTGTTCGACGTGATATTCGAACTCTTTCCAGTAGTGCTTGAGCATGCCGCGGACGGGCATTGCTGCCGCATCGCCGAGCGCGCAGATGGTGCGGCCCATGATGTTTTCCGCGACGTTGTTGAGCACGTCCAGGTCTTCCTGGCGGCCTTCTCCGTGTTCGATACGCTTGACCATGCGATAGAGCCAGCCGGTGCCTTCACGGCACGGCGTGCACTGGCCGCACGATTCTTCAAAATAGAAATAGGACAGGCGCAGCAGCGAGCGGACCATGCAGCGCGTCTCGTCCATCACGATCACCGCGCCCGAGCCCAGCATCGAGCCGGCCTTGGCGATCGAGTCGTAGTCCATGTCGGACGCCATCATCATGTCGCCCGGCACCACCGGGGCGGACGAGCCGCCCGGGATCACCGCCTTGATCTTCTTGCCGCCGCGCATGCCACCGGCCAGTTCCAGCAGGGTCGCGAACGGCGTGCCCAGCGGGATCTCGTAGTTGCCGGGGCGCTCGATGTCGCCGGAGATCGAGAAGATCTTGGTGCCGCCGTTGTTCGGCTTGCCCATCTTCATGTAGTTCTCCGGCCCGACGGCCAGCAGGAAGGGCACCGCGGCGAAGGTCTCGGTGTTGTTGATGGTGGTCGGCTTGCCGTACAGGCCGAAGCTGGCCGGGAACGGCGGCTTGAAGCGCGGCTGGCCCTTCTTGCCTTCCAGCGACTCCAGCAGCGCGGTTTCCTCGCCGCAGATGTAGGCGCCGTAGCCATGGTGCGCATGCAGCTGGAAGTTGAAGCCCGAGCCCAGGATGTTGTCGCCCAGGAAGCCGGCCGCGCGCGCCTCTTCGAGCGCCTGCTCGAAGATCTTGTATTCGTTCCAGATCTCGCCGTGGATGTAGTTGTAACCCACGGTGATGCCCATCGCGTACGCTCCGATGGCCATGCCCTCGATCAGCGCGTGCGGGTTGTAGCGGATGATGTCGCGGTCCTTGAACGTGCCCGGCTCGCCTTCATCGGTGTTGCAGACGAGGTATTTCTGCCCCGGGAACGTACGCGGCATGAAGCTCCACTTCAGGCCGGTGGGGAAGCCCGCGCCGCCGCGACCGCGCAGCCCGGAGGCCTTGACGTCGGCGATGACCTGCTCGGGGGGAATCTTCTCGGTGAGGATGCGCTTGAGCTGCTGGTAGCCGCCGCGCTTGACGTAGTCCTCGAGGTGCCAGTTCTGGCCATCGAGGCCGGCCAGGATCAGCGGCTTGATGTGGCGGTCGTGCAGAGAGGTCATCTTACTTGTTCCCCTTCGCGGCCTCGGCCTTCAGTTCGTCGACCAGCGCGTCGAGCTTCTCGTTGCTCATGAAGCTGCACATGCGCGTGTTGTTGACGATCATCACCGGCGCGTCGCCGCAGGCGCCCATGCACTCACCCTCTTTCAGGGTGAAGCAGCCGTCCGGGGTGGTTTCGTTGTAGTCGATGCCGAGCTTGTGCTTCAGGTGCTCGCCGGCGCGTTCGCCGCCCGACAGGGCACACGGCAGGTTGGTGCAGACGGTCAGCTTGTACTTGCCCACCGGCTTGGTGTCGTACATGTTGTAGAAGGTCGCCACCTCCTCGACCCACACCGGCGGCATGTCGAGGTACTGGGCGACGAACTGCATGACTTCGGGGGAAACCCAGCCCACCTCGCCCTGCGCCACGGCCAGTGCCGCCATCACCGCCGACTGCTTCTGGTCGGCCGGATACTTGGCGATCGCGCGATCGATTTCCTTGAGAGCTTCTGCTGATAGCATGGTCATTGCAGTAATACGCCGGAGCGCCCTTGGCCGGGTGCCCCGCAGATTCGCAGCCGTCGCTGCCGTCCTTGCCCGTTCGCCGCCGGCGCGCGCTCGGCGCTTGCCGGTGCGCCGCGGGTTTCACCCGGCCGCGCCCGTCGCGGGCGCGGCGCGGGTGCGCCCGGATCGTCGTCCGGGAGCCCGCGGCCTGTCTTCAGCGGTCGATCTCGCCGAAAACGATGTCCTGGGTACCGATGATCGTCACTGCATCGGCGATCATGTGGCCCTTGGCCATTTCGTCGAGCGCCGCCAGGTGCGCGAAGCCAGGCGCCCGGATCTTCAGGCGGTAAGGCTTGTTGGCGCCGTCGGAGATCGCATAGATGCCGAACTCGCCCTTCGGGTGCTCCACCGCCGCGTAGGCTTCGCCTTCGGGCACGTGGATACCTTCGGTGAAGAGCTTGAAGTGGTGGATCAGCTCTTCCATATTGGTCTTCATGTCCACCCGCGACGGCGGCGCCACCTTGTGGTTGTCCGTGATGACCGGACCCGGGTTGCGACGCAGCCACTCGATGCACTGCTTGATGATGCGGTTGGACTGGCGCATCTCTTCCACGCGCACCAGGTAGCGCGCGTAGCAGTCGCCGCCCACACCCACCGGCACGTCGAAGTCGACCTTGTCGTAGACCTCGTAGGGCTGCTTCTTGCGCAGGTCCCACTCGATGCCCGAACCACGCAGCATCGGACCGGTGAAGCCCATCTGCAGCGCGCGCTCCGGGCTGACCACGCCGATGCCGACCAGGCGCTGCTTCCAGATCCGGTTGTCGGTCAGCAGCGTCTCGTATTCGTCGACGTACTTCGGGAAGCGGTTGGTGAAGTCTTCGATGAAGTCCAGCAGCGAACCCGAGCGGGCTTCGTTCATCACCTTGAGGGCGCGCTCATTGTGGACTTTCGACGCCTTGTATTGCGGCATCGTGTCAGGCAGGTCGCGGTAGACGCCGCCCGGACGGTAGTAGGCCGCGTGCATGCGCGCGCCCGACACCGTCTCGTACATGTCGAACAGGTCTTCGCGCTCGCGGAAAGCGTACAGGAACACCGCCATCGCGCCCACGTCCAGCGCATGCGCACCGATCCACATCAGGTGGTTCAGCAGGCGGGTGATCTCGTCGAACATCACGCGGATGTACTGCGCGCGCACCGGTACTTCGATGCCCATCATGCGTTCGATGGCCATCACGTAGGCGTGCTCGTTGACCATCATCGACACGTAGTCGAGACGGTCCATGTAGGGCACGCTCTGGATCCAGGTCTTCTGCTCGGCCAGCTTCTCGGTGGCACGGTGCAGCAGGCCGATGTGGGGGTCGGCGCGCTGGATGACTTCGCCGTCCAGTTCCAGCACCAGGCGCAGCACGCCGTGGGCCGCCGGGTGCTGCGGGCCGAAGTTCAGGGTGTAGTTCTTGATGTCTGCCATTGCGCTTCTCAGTGCTGCACGCCGCCGTACTTGTCTTCCCGGATCACGCGCGGGGTGATCTCGCGCGGCTCGATGGTCACGGGCTGGTAGATCACGCGCTTCTGCTCGGGGTCGTAGCGCATTTCCACGAAGCCCGAGACCGGGAAGTCCTTGCGGAACGGGTGGCCGACGAAACCGTAGTCGGTCAGCAGGCGACGCAGGTCCGGATGGCCTTCGAACACGATGCCGTAGAAGTCGAATGCTTCGCGCTCGAACCAGTTGGCCGAGTTCCAGATATCGATCAGCGACGGCACCACCGGAAAATCGTCGTCCGGCGCGAACACACGAAGGCGCAGGCGCCAGTTATGGGTGACCGACAGCAGGTGCGAGACGGCGGCGAAACGCGCGCCCTCCCAGGCACCGTCGCCGAAGTCGGAATAGTCGACGCCGCAAACGTCGATCAGCTGCTCGAAGCGCAGCGCGGGATCGTCGCGCAGCAGGCGGGCGGCTTCCAGACTGTCCTCGGCCTTGACGATCAGGGTCAGCTCGCCGAGCGACTCGACCAGCTTCTGTACGCGCTTGCCCAGGACCTTCTCGAGAGCGGACTTGAGGGTATCGATGCTCGCCATGTCAGCCCTTGCGCGCGATGGTGTTGGTGCGGCGGATCTTGTTCTGCAACTGGATCACACCGTAGATCAGCGCCTCCGCGGTCGGCGGGCAGCCCGGCACGTAGATATCGACGGGCACGATGCGATCGCAGCCGCGCACCACCGAGTAGGAATAGTGATAGTAGCCGCCGCCGTTGGCGCACGAGCCCATCGAGATCACCCAGCGCGGCTCGGCCATCTGGTCGTAGACCTTGCGCAGCGCGGGCGCCATCTTGTTGCACAGCGTGCCGGCCACGATCATCACGTCGGACTGGCGCGGCGACGGGCGGAACACCACGCCGAAGCGGTCCAGGTCGTAGCGCGCGGCGCCGGCATGCATCATTTCCACGGCACAGCAGGCCAGGCCGAAGGTCATCGGCCACAGCGACCCGGTGCGGGTCCAGTTGATCAGCTTGTCAGCGGTAGTCGTGACGAAGCCTTCGTTGAGAACGCCTTCGATTGCCATTTCACATCACTCCCAATCGAGCGCGCCCTTTTTCCAGATGTAGACGAAGCCCACGATGAATTCCAGCAGAAACACGCCCATGGCGATGAAACCCGGCCAGCCGATCTCCTTCAGGGCAACACCCCAGGGGAAGAGGAAGGCTGTCTCGAGATCGAACAGAATGAAGAGAATGGCGATGAGGTAGTAGCGCACGTCGAACTTCATGCGCGCATCCTCGAAGGCTTCGAAGCCGCACTCGTAGGGAGAGAGCTTCGCGGCGTCAGGCTTGTTGGGACCGAGGATCCTGCCGATCGACATCAGCGCCACGCCAAGCACGGTGCCGAAGATGATGAGGATGAGGACGGGGAAGTAGGCTTCGAGGTTCAAGGTACGGCCAGCCTTATCTGGAATGTTGTCAACAGCACCAGCTGAAGCGGCGTCCTGTTGCCCACCCCAAGCGCCATTCCGTAGAAGCACGGCGCCGCCTTGCGGACTGCCGGAGTTCACCTCACGCACAACGCGCAAAGGCCCGTGACGCGAACTCCGATCAAGTTGTTTGGTGCCGACGGCGAGACTCGAACTCGCACAGCTTTCGCCACTACCCCCTCAAGATAGCGTGTCTACCAATTTCACCACGTCGGCTGGGGGAGAAACAATGTTGCCTGGCGCCGGGTTTTAGGACCCTTCGGGACTCTCGCTCGACCTTTCGATCTGGTTTGAGACCCACCGCTGGGGAATCGTTTCAAGACTTGGATTCTAACCCAGGAAACCCGATTTGTTCAATGCACAACTGCAAAAAAGATCAGGAATCCCGGGGTCCGAATCCTGATTATTTCGGTACTGCAGGCGCAGCCGACGCCGCGGCAGCCGCGGCCGGTGCGCTGGCGGCAGGCGCCGAAGCGGCGGCCGGCGCAACCTGCGGCGCGGCCCCCATCACCCCCAGCGAAGCCGCCGGACGGTAGTTGGTCATCAGCGTCAGGGCCAGCGTGCAGGCGAAGAAGACCGTCGCCAGCACCGCCGTCGCGCGCGACAGGAAGTTGGCCGAGCCGGTGGCACCGAACAGGCTGCCCGAGGCTCCCGAGCCGAAGGCCGCGCCGACATCCGCGCCCTTGCCGTGCTGGAGCAGCACCAGACCGATCACGCCCAGCGCGGACAGCACCTGCAGGACCACCAACAGAGTTTTGAAAATTGCCATTTGTTTGATTCGCTTGCCTGATCAATCGATCGATACGGCCGGCATTCAGGCGTTGCCGATCGCGAGGAAATCTTCCGACTTGAGCGAGGCGCCACCGATCAGCCCCCCGTCGATATCCGCCATGGAGAACAGTTCGGCGGCGTTGTCCGGCTTGACACTGCCGCCATACAGGATGGCCATGCCCTGCGCCACGCCGGCGTCGCGCGCCGCCACCTGCGCCCGCAGGAAGGCATGCACGGCCTGCGCCTGCGCGCTGGTCGCGGTCTTGCCGGTGCCGATGGCCCAGACCGGCTCATAGGCCAGCACGACGCGGCCGAGCTGCTCGACCGACAGCGCATCCAGCACCGCCTGCAGCTGACGGCCGACCACGGCCTCGGTCTCGCCCGCCTCGCGCTGCGCCAGGGTTTCGCCCACGCACACCACCGGCACGATGCCCGCATCGAGCGCACGCAGCGCCTTGGCCGCGACGACCGCATCGGTCTCGCCGTGGTAGCTGCGGCGCTCCGAGTGCCCGACCAGGGCGTAGCTTACGCCGAAGTCGACCAGCATCGAAGCGGCCACTTCGCCGGTGAAGGCACCGCGCGCCTCGGCCGACACATCCTGCGCGCCCCAGGCCACCGCGCTGCCGCGCAGCAAGGCCTGGCACTGCGCCAGGTAGGGGAACGGTGCGCACACCGCCAGGCGCGCACGCGCCGGTGCCGCCTTGATCGCAGCCAGCAACGCCTCATTGGCGGCCAGGCTGCCATGCATCTTCCAGTTGCCGATGACGAGCTTGTCTCTCACGCGAATCGCCCCTGCCTCATTTTGACTAAACCCAGTATTGTAACGTGGGGATTGCGACGGCGCCATGTCGGCACGGAAAGGCGGCCAAGCCACCCAAGAACCAAGAGGCGGCTTCCTCTTTGCCTTGGCGCGCTGGACCACACCGGCGGCTTCGTTGCGCGTGGCGCCTTGCTAGACCACCCCTCTCCCCCGCCCTCTCCCCATGCGGGGAGAGGGAGCCAAGACACGATGCTTGGCCAACGGTTTTGGCGTACCCGCCTCACCAGGTCAGCACGATCTTCCCGATATGCTCGCTCGACTCCATCAGGCGATGCGCCTCGGCCGCCTGCGCGGCGGGGAAGGTGCGGAAGATCGCCGGCTTGATCTGGCCGGCGGCCAGCAGCGGCCACACCTGCTCGTGCAGGGCGCGCGCGATCTCGCCCTTGAAGGCAACCGGGCGCGGCCGCAGCGTCGAGCCGGTAACGGTGATGCGCCGGCGCAGGATGTCGCCGAGCGGGATTTCCGCCTTGGCGCCGCCGAGCAGCGCGATGATGACGATGCGGCCATCGTCCGCGATGCAGGACAGTTCACGCGCCAGGTAGGAGCCGGCGACCATGTCGAGGATCACGTCGACGCCGCGCCCCTCGGTCAGGGACTTGATCTCGGCGACGAAGTCCTCGGTCTTGTAGTTGATCGCGCGATCCGCGCCGAGCGCCTCGCAGGCGGCGCACTTGTCGGCGCTGCCAGCGGTGACGAAGACCTTGAAGCCGAGCGCCTTGGCGATCTGGATGGCCGTGGTGCCGATGCCGCTGGAGCCGCCCTGGATCAGCAGCGTCTCGTCCTTGCCGCGCGGGCCGCGACCCAGGTAGCCGCGGTCGAAGACGTTGCTCCACACCGTGAAGAAGGTCTCCGGCAATGCCGCGGCCTCGATATCGGACAGGCCGGCCGGCACCGGCAGGCATTGCGCCACCGGCGCCGTGCACAGCTCCGCATAGCCGCCGCCCTGCACCAGGGCGCAGACGCGGTCACCCACCTTGAGGCCGAAGCGGTTGTCGGCGTGCGCGAGATCGCCGCCCGCCACCACGCCGGCCACTTCCAGGCCGGGCAGGTCGGAGGCGCCGGGCGGCACCGGGTAGTTGCCGGTACGCTGGAAGACGTCGGGCCGGTTGACGCCCGAGGCCGCGACGCGGATCAGGATCTCGCCGGCCTTGGGCTGAGGATCCGGGCGCTGCGTTTCCTGCAGGACCTCTGGGGCGCCGTATTCACGGATCTCGATGGCTCGCATTGGGACTCCTTGCTGTGATGGTGCGCGGCGCATGCTGCGCGCCTGTGCCGCGAAAAAAAGGAAGCGGACACGCGGCTTGCGCGGGGGCCGGCCCGCGGGCCGCGCCGTCCGCGCAAGCCGCGGAACTGCCGCAGTGTAAACAAAAAAACGGCTGGACATCGCCAGCCGTTTTTCCGCTGCGCGCCCCGCCTGAACGGGGCGCGGCCTGCCGCGCTTACTGCTGCTCGGTCGAGCCGGCAGCCGGTGCGGGCGCTGCCTCGCCGGCTTGCGCGATCGGGGTGATGGTGCCACCCTCTTCCGCCAGCGCCGCCTTCAGCGACAGGCGCAGACGGCCCTTCTCGTCGGCCTGGATCAGCTTGACGCGCACCTGCTGGCCTTCCTTCAGCCAGTCCTTGATGTCCTTGACACGCTCGTTGACGATCTCGGAGATGTGCAGCAGGCCGTCCTTGCCCGGCAGGATGTTGACGATGGCGCCGAAGTCCAGCAGCTTCAGCACGGTACCGGCGTAGATCTTGCCCACTTCGGCTTCCGCGGTAATGCCCTCGATGCGGCGCTTGGCTTCCGCCATGCCTTCGGTCGAGGTCGACGCGATGGTGATCGTGCCGTCTTCCTGGATGTCGATGGTGGTGCCGGTTTCCTTGGTCAGCGCCTGGATGGTCGAGCCGCCCTTGCCGATCACTTCGCGGATCTTGTCCGGATGGATCTTCATGGTGATCATGCGCGGTGCGTGCGCCGACAGTTCGGTGCGTGCGTGGCCCATCGCTTCCTGCATCTTGCCCAGGATATGCAGACGGCCGTCCTTGGCCTGGGCCAGCGCCACCTGCATGATTTCCTTGGTGATGCCCTGGACCTTGATGTCCATCTGCAGCGCGGTGATGCCGTGGTCGGTACCGGCCACCTTGAAGTCCATGTCGCCGAGGTGGTCCTCGTCACCGAGGATGTCGGTCAGCACGGCGAACTTGTTGCCCTCGAGGATCAGGCCCATGGCCACGCCGGCCACGTGGGCCTTGACGGGCACGCCCGCGTCCATCAGCGCCAGGCAGCCGCCGCACACCGAGGCCATCGAGGAGGAACCGTTCGACTCGGTGATCTCCGATACCAGGCGGATGGTGTAGGCGAACTCGTCCTCCTTCGGCAGCACGGCGATCAGCGCGCGCTTGGCCAGGCGGCCGTGGCCGATCTCGCGACGCTTCGGGCTGCCCACGCGGCCCGTCTCGCCGGTGGCGAACGGGGGCATGTTGTAGTGGAGCATGAAGCGGTCGCGGTATTCGCCGGACAGGGCGTCGATGATCTGCTCATCGCTCTTGGTGCCCAGCGTGGCCACCACCAGCGCCTGGGTCTCGCCGCGGGTGAACAGCGCCGAGCCGTGCGCGCGCGGCAGCACCGAGGAGCGGATCTCGATCGGGCGCACCGTGCGGGTGTCGCGGCCGTCGATACGCGGCTCGCCGGCCAGGACCTGGCCACGCACGATCTTCGCTTCCAGATCGAACAGGATGTTGCCCACTTCGACCTTGTCGGCTTCCACGCCGGCTTCCTGCAGCTTGGCCGCGACGGTCGCGTAGACTTCCTTCAGCTTCTGGCTGCGCGCGGCCTTCTGGCGCAGCTGGTAGGTTTCCTGCAGCAGCGGCAGGCCGATCTCGCTGACCTGTGCGATCAGGGTCTCGTTCTTGGCCGGCGCGGTCCAGTCCCACTCCGGCTTGCCGCCCTCGCGCACCAGTTCATGGATGGCGTTGATGGCGATCTGCATCTGCTCGTGGCCATAGACCACGGCGCCCAGCATCACCTCTTCGGAGAGCTGGTTGGCTTCCGATTCCACCATCAGCACGGCGCGCTCGGTACCCGCCACGACCAGGTCCAGGTCGGAGCTGGCGATCTGCGCGCGGGTCGGGTTCAGCAGGTACTGGCCGTCCTTGTAGCCGACGCGGGCAGCGCCCACCGGGCCGTTGAAGGGGATGCCGGACACGGCCAGGGCGGCCGAGGAAGCGATCAGCGCCGGGATGTCGGCCGGCACTTCCGGGTTCAGCGACAGCACGTGGACAACCACCTGCACGTCGTTGTAGAAGCCTTCCGGGAACAGCGGGCGCAGCGGACGGTCGATCAGGCGCGAGGTCAGCGTCTCCAGCTCCGAGGGACGGCCTTCGCGCTTGAAGAAGCCACCCGGGATCTTGCCGGCGGCGTAGGTCTTCTCGATGTAGTCGACGGTCAGGGGGAAGAAGTCCTGGCCGGGTTTCGGGGTCTTGGCGGCCACCACGGTGGCGAGCACCACGGTGTCTTCCACATCGACGATCACCGCGCCGCCAGCCTGGCGTGCGATCTCGCCGGTCTCCATGCGCACGGAGTGCTGGCCCCACTGGAATTGCTTGACGACTTTGTTGAACATGGTCATGAGCGTTCCTTCGTCTTCGTTCATGCTTGCACCCGAGGGTGCAACGCCCGCGTTCCCAGCCGCGGGCTAACTGCCGGGTCTGCGCCAGTCGCGGTCGAAGGGGAGTGCTATGCCATTCCAGCGCGCCACCTGCCACCCCGTCCCGGGCGGCGATGGCGCGCTGGAATGACACAAGACCCTGCTTCCTTGGCTGGCCCCGGTATCCGTTGGGTAAAGAACAGGTTACGTTACCCCGTTGCGCGCCTTGGTGCAACGGGCGCCGGGCCGTTCGGCGCGGCGACGTGGAGTGAATGGAAATCCACTCGCGCGGGATGGCCGCCCGGCAAGCGACGGGCCACAAAAACAAAATGCCTGCATCAGCGTTGCTGACGCAGGCATCGCGGCTTCACGCCAATGCGTGCGGTCCGAGTTTCCGTGCCGCCATCCGGCCGTGCCTTACTTGCGCAGGCCCAGCTTCTCGATCAGCGCGCGGTAGCGGTCCGCATCGCTGGACTTCAGGTAGTCCAGCAGGCGACGACGACGGCTCACCATGCGCAGCAGGCCACGGCGGCTGTGGTGATCCTTCATGTTGGCCTTGAAGTGCGGGGTCAGTTCGTTGATGCGGGTGGTCAGCAGGGCAACCTGGACTTCGGGGCTGCCGGTGTCGTTGGCGCCACGCGCGAACTGCTTGATGACTTCGGACTTGTTGATATCGGCGACTGCCATGTTGATTTCCTTTCACTTGCGAACGCCACAGCGCGGGATGCGCCGCATGCGTCGTGCCTTGTGTCTTGTCAGGCATCTGCCGCGCCCGGCCGGCTGGCCTGGCAACGACAGGCGGCGATTATAGCGGAAAACGCGGCCGGCGCACACGCCGGCCGCGCCGGCAGGCTAGTAGCGCTCCATCCGGCAGGTGGTGGGCAGCATCGCCTGCGCCGCCGTCAGCTTGCGCACCGTGCGGAAGCCATAGCCGGAGCCCTCGTTGTCGAAGCGCACCTCGCCGCCCTGGCGCGCCATCACCGAGACGTAGAGCGGTTGCTGCAACTGGTGGTCGGCCGCGCGCATGGTGGCATCATGGAAGGCGTTGACATAGCGCATGCCTTCGAGCGCGTGCGCCACCTTGACCGCGTCGGTCGAGCCGGCCTGCTCGATGGCGCGCGCCAGCATCTCGATCATCACCTGCATGCGCAGCAGCAGGTAGTCGTCCCTGGGCTCCGGGTAGCGCGCGCGGAAGGCCCGGTAGAACGCGTCCGACGCGGCACCGCCGACATTGGGATGCCATTCGGCCACCGCCAGCACCTGGCCGACGCCGGCATCGCCCATCGCCGCCGGCGCGCCGAGGCTGTTGCCGTAGAAGGTGTAGAACCTGGCGCCGAGGCCGCCCTCGCGCGCCGCCTTGACCATCAGCGTGAGATCGTTGCCCCAGTTGCCGGTGATCACCGCATCGGCGCCGCTGGCCTTGATCTTGGCGATGTAGGGCGCGAAATCCTTGACCTTGCCGATGGGATGGAATTCCTCCCCCACCACCTTCACGTCCGGTCGCTTGGCGGCCAGCATGGCGGCCGCCGACTGCGAAACCTGGTGGCCGAAACTGTAGTCCTGGTTGATCAGGTAGACGCGGCGCACCGACTTGTCGGTGCGGATGGCCTCGGCCAGGGCCTGCATGCGCATATCGGCGCTGGCATCGAAACGGAAGTGCCAGAAGCTGCAGTTCTCGTTGGTCAGCCCGGGATCGACCGCGGAATAGTTGAGGAACAGCACGCGCGCACCCGGCTCGCGCGCATTGTGGCGGTTGACCGCCGCCACCAGTGCGCCCGCCACCGCCGAACTGTTGCCCTGCAGTACGAAGGGAATGCGCTTGTCGACCAGCGCGCGGAACTGGATCAGGCTCTCGTCGACATTGCCCTTGCTGTCGAAGGTCACCAGGTCCAGCGGGCGCATGCCCTCGGCGGTCTTGACGCCGCCGCGCGCATTGACCTGCTCGATGGCCAGGCGCAGGTTGCGCGCCACCATTTCGCCGGCATTGGCGAAGGGACCGGAAAGTCCGTCGATCATGCCCAGCCGGATCGGCTCCTGTGCGCCGGCCGTCGCAGCCGCCAGGCACACCAGCCCCGCCGCCAGCCAGCGCCATGGCCGCAGGCGCCGACCCGCACCCGCCCCGCAACCGGATTCCGCCTTCTCCGCCGTCTCTTGCACGTCCACCCTCCCGCCAGAAAACGAGCATGGTACGCGAGCGCGCCGGGCCAGGCCAAGTCCGGCACACAGCGGATCGCAAGCGGAAATTGGGGGCGGGATCCGCGCAATAAATAGAAAATAGAGGGGAGATCACGCGGGAAATCGGGGCCGGCCTTGAGCCGGCCGGGTTGCCGCCGGCTTCACACGCCCGGCATGCGCCCGCTACACTCTCCGCATCGGCCTGCTGCCGGGATGCCTCGCGCCCCGGTGCCGCAGGAACCCAAGGATTACCATGCCCTCCTCTTTTCCGCGTATCGTCGCGCAATCGGCGCTGGTCCTGGCCGCCGCCGCGCTCTCGGCCTGCGCCGTGCTGGCTCCCGAGCAGGAAGGCCAGAAGCTGCTCGGCGCACCACAGGCCACGGTCCAGGCCACCTTCGGCCAACCGACCGACATTTTTTCCCTGCGCGACGGCACCAGCCGCTGGATCTATTCCAAGCAGCCGCTCGGCCAGCAGGCCTACGCCGCCGACTTCGACAGCCAGGGCCGGCTGACCGCCTTCCGGCAGATGCTGCAGACGGCCGAGCTGTACAAGGCCGAGGTCGGCACCTGGACCAAGCGTGACGTGCTCGAGCACTTCGGCAAGTCGCGCGAGCCGGTGCAGTACTTCCCGCTGATGAAGCGCGAAGTCTGGTCGTACCGTTTCAAGCACGAGGGCCAGTGGCCTTCGATGTTCAACTTCTACTTCGACGACAGCGGCGTGCTGCGCCAGACCCAGGTCACGCCCGACCCGCTCTACGACGCCGACCGCCGGCGCTGAGGCGAGCCCGCGCGGCCATGAAAAAACCCGCCTACCTCCGGGTCGGAGGCAGGCGGGTCGTTCCGGTCTTCGGGCCGGATCGGCCGTCGACCGCCAGCGCGAATCCGGATCAGATCTGCGGGTTGATCTTCTGCACGGCCTTGTCGTGCAGCTTGTTCAGCGCGGCCAGATAGGCCTTGGCCGAAGCTGCAACGATGTCGGGATCGGTGCCCACGCCGTTGACGATACGGCCGGCCTTCGACAGGCGCACCGTGACCTCGCCCTGGGCCTGCGTGCCGGTGGTGATGGCGTTGACCGAGTACAACACCAGTTCGGCGCCGCTGCCGACCTTGCCCTCGATGGCGTGCAGCGTGGCATCGACCGGGCCGTTGCCCTCGGCCTCGCCGATCTGCTCCTGTCCGTCCATATTGAAGACGACGCGGGCATGCGGACGCTCACCGGTCTCCGAACGCTGCGACAGCGAAACGAAGCGGTAGTGTTCGTTGGACGCCTCGGTGGCCTCGTCGGAGACGATGGCGACGATGTCTTCGTCGAAGATCTCGGCCTTCTGGTCAGCCAGTTCCTTGAAACGGGTGAAGGCGGCGTTGATCTCGGCTTCGCTCTCCATCTCGATGCCCAGTTCCTGCAGGCGCTGCTTGAAGGCGTTGCGGCCGGAGAGCTTGCCCAGCACGATCTTGTTGGCGCTCCAGCCCACGTCCTCCGCGCGCATGATTTCGTAGGTGTCGCGCGCCTTGAGCACGCCGTCCTGGTGGATGCCGGACGCATGCGCGAAGGCATTGGCGCCGACCACGGCCTTATTGGGCTGCACCACGAAGCCGGTGATCTGCGAGACCAGCTTGGAGGCCGGCACGATCTGGGTGGTATCGACACCGACGTCGAGGTCGAAATAGTCGCGGCGGGTCTTGACCGCCATCACCACCTCTTCCAGGCTGGTGTTGCCGGCACGCTCGCCCAGGCCGTTGATGGTGCACTCGATCTGGCGCGCGCCGCCGAGCTTGACCGCCGCCAGCGAGTTGGCCACGGCCATGCCGAGATCGTTGTGGCAATGCACCGACCAGATCGCCTTGTCGGAATTGGGGATGCGCTCGCGCACCGAGCGGATCAGGCCGGCATAGCCTTCCGGCACCGCGTAGCCAACGGTATCGGGCAGGTTGATGGTGGTGGCGCCTTCGGCGATCACCGCTTCCAGCACGCGGCACAGGAAGTCCATGTCCGAGCGGCTGCCGTCCTCGGGCGAGAACTCGATGTCATCGGTGAACTGGCGCGCGAAGCGCACCGCCAGGCGGGCCTGCTCGTAGACCTGGTCGGGCGTCATGCGCAGCTTCTTCTCCATGTGCAGCGCCGACGTGGCGATGAAGGTATGGATGCGGAAGGAATTGGCCGGCTTCAGCGCCTCGGCGGCACGCGCGATGTCCTTGTCGTTGGCGCGGGCCAGCGAGCAGATGGTCGAATCCTTGACGGTCTGGGCAATGGCGCGGATGGCCTCGAAATCACCATTCGAGCTGGCGGCGAAACCGGCCTCGATCACGTCGACCTTCAGTCGCTCGAGCTGGCGGGCGATACGGATCTTCTCCTCGCGCGTCATCGAGGCGCCGGGCGATTGCTCGCCATCGCGCAAGGTGGTGTCGAAAATGATGAGCTTGTCAGACATGGTGGGGCTCCTGGGCCAGTTTTTTGCAGTGTCGGCCTGCCTGCTGCCGGGATGTGCGGGCTGCTGAATGCAAAACGCCCCGGCGTGCAACAAGGCAGGCCGGGGCGTTTGAATCCTGTGTGGCTTCGCGCGAGGGCTCGATCGTCCTCTATCGTCCTCAGCGCGCACGCGTCCCGACCGGGTGGCCTAGTAGGCTACCTAGTAGGATGCGGGTGGAGAGGGCTTGGCGCGAAATCATGCAGAGCAATATATCCGGTTTGGCGGCCGCGCGCAATACGGAATTCTTGCCGAGGCCCCCGGGAAAATCCCGAGGCACCCGCCCCTTCCGCGCGCCCGGGGAACTCACGCTTTGGGCGGGATGCGCAGTTTCTGCCCCGGATAGATCTTGTCCGGGTTCGACAGCATCGGCCGGTTGGCCTCGAAGATGCGGTTGTACTCGGCGCCGTTGCCATAGGCCTCCTGCGAGATGGCCCACAGCGTGTCGCCCTTGACCACCGTGTGCCACTGCGACTCGGCCGACGCGACATTGACCGACATCTTGTCGTCGACCTTGTCCACGCCCTGCACATTGCCGCAGCACAGGATGATCTTCTCCCGCGTGGCCTGGTCCGGCGCCACGCCGAAGACCGTCACCAGTCCCTGCGAGCCGTCGACCTGCACGCTCAGGGCGGTGGCGTCCAGGCCCATCTTGCGGATGTAGTCCTCGATCGCGACACCGGCGGCACGGTTGGCCTCGTCCGCCTTGGCGGCCGCATCGGCCGCCCCGCTGTCCGGCGCGGGGGCGGCCTGCGCCGCTCCGCCGAAGAGTTTCTCTCCTGCTTCCTTGATGAAGTCCAGCACGCTCATGATGACCTCCTGATGGGGCTTGTGCACTACACGGTGAAGCTCCCGCCCCGGCAAGGCCGCGACGGGCAGGACCGCGGCGGGAAAACGAAGCCGCAGCGTAACCGATGCGCGGCCGTCCGCCTGCAAACAAAGGCAAAGACGGACGGCGCAGACAATACCGAACCCGCACGCCGGGCCGGACGCCGCCGCAGAACGGACAAGGGCGCCGCAGCGCCCTTGTTCCTCCAGTCCGGCTAGGAACCCTTGCCGTTGTCACGCACCCGTGCCACGCCCGGCTGGCCATGCAGCCCACGCCAGGCCCACAGTACATAGCCCGAGATCGCATAGACCACGAACAGGCCGAACAGGGCCACCGGCGGATCGGTGGACACCACCACGAACAGCACCAGCACCAGCACCATCACGCCGAACGGCACGCGGTAGCGCACGTCGAGCGCCTTGCCACTGTAGAACGGCGCGTTCGACACCATCGACAGGCCTGCATAGAGCGTGATGCCGAATGCCACCCACGGCATCCACAGGTCCTTCACCGACAGCTTGTTGTCGATCACCAGCCAGACGAAGCCGGCCACCAGCGCCGCCGCCGCCGGGCTCGGCAGCCCCTGGAAGAAGCGCTTGTCGACCACGCCGATATTCGCGTTGAAGCGCGCCAGCCGCAGCGCCGCGCAGGTACAGTAGACGAAGGCTGCCAGCCAGCCCCACTTGCCCAGGTCATGCAGGATCCACTCGTACATCACCAGTGCCGGCGCCACGCCGAACGAGGTCATGTCAGACAACGAATCGTACTGCTCACCGAAGGCGCTCTGCGTGTGCGTGATGCGTGCCACACGGCCGTCCATGCCGTCGAGCACCATGGCCGCGAAGATGGCGATGGCGGCCACGTCGAAGCGCATGTTCATCGCCTGCACGATGGCGAAGAAGCCTGCGAACAGGGCCGCCGTGGTGAAGGCATTCGGCAGCAGGTAGATGCCGCGGTGGCGCGGCCGCACGAAGACCACGTCATCGTGCTCGTCCGCATCGTCGCGGTCGCTGTGCGGGCCGTAGCCGCCCGCGTCGCCGCGCAGCTGATTGTGGCGGAACGGCCGCAGATGGGTCACGTTGCCGTTGCTGACGCGCTTGTTGCGCCGGTTGAATGCACCCATGCCGGTTCTCCTGTGCGCCGCGGCCGCTTACTGCTGCCCGCCTGCGACGTCGAGCTCGGCCAGCACGGTCGACGATGCCGACACCTTCTCGCCGATGGTCACGCGCGGACGCGCGCTCAGCGGCAGGTAGACATCAACGCGCGAGCCGAAGCGGATGAAGCCGTAGCGCTGGCCGCGCGAGAGGGTTTCGCCCACCTTCGTGTAGCACAGGATGCGGCGCGCCACCAGGCCGGCCACCTGCACCAGCGTGACGAGCTGGCCGTCGGCCGCGCGGCGGATCACCACCGCGTTGCGCTCGTTCTCGCTCGAAGCCTTGTCGAGGTCGGCATTGACGAACTTGCCGGGGAAGTATTCGATTTTCTCGACCGTGCCATCGATGCTGCTGCGGTTCGAATGAACGTTGAAGACGTTCATGAACACACTGATCTTCAGCGCCTCGCGGCCGGCGTAGCCGTCCTGCACCTTCTCCACGGCGACGATGCGGCCATCTGCCGGCGCCAGCACCGCGTTGGGCTGCTGCGGCACCGGGCGCGGCGGATCGCGGAAGAACTGCAGAACGAACAGCGTGATGATCCACAGCGGCAATGCCCACCAGAAGCCCGCGCCGGCGTTGACCAGCAGCGAGATGACAAAGGCGCCGGCCAGGAACGGCCAGCCTTCACGGGCGATCAGCGGATGAGGATAGTTCATGCAGGACTTGTGCGTTGAGTAAAGTCTGACAAGGATAACAAAAAGCCGTCCCGTCTCCGCCCGAATCGCCCCTCGAAAGCAGGGGGCATGGACGGGAGACGGGACGGCCATGGCCTGCGGGGCCTTGCCCCGCCTGGCCTGCCGGCTCGCGCCAGCTTAGTTCTTCGACTGGTCGACCAGCTTGTTCTTGGCGATCCAGGGCATCATCGCGCGCAGCTTCGCACCCACTTCTTCGATCTGGTGCTCGGCCGTCAGGCGGCGGCGCGAGATCAGGGTCGGGGCGCCGGCCTTGTTCTCGAGGATGAAGCTCTTGGCGTATTCACCGGTCTGGATGTCGGTCAGGCACTGCTTCATCGCCTTCTTCGTCTCTTCCGTCACCACGCGCGGACCGGTGACGTACTCGCCGTATTCGGCGTTGTTCGAGATCGAGTAGTTCATGTTGGCGATGCCGCCTTCGTAGATCAGGTCGACGATCAGCTTGAGCTCGTGCAGGCACTCGAAGTAAGCCATCTCGGGCGCGTAGCCTGCTTCCACCAGGGTCTCGAAGCCCGCCTTGATCAGCTCGACGGTACCGCCGCACAGCACGGCCTGCTCGCCGAACAGGTCGGTCTCGGTCTCTTCGCGGAAGTTGGTCTCGATGATGCCGGCGCGGCCGCCGCCGTTGGCGGTGGCGTACGACAGGGCGATGTCACGGGCGGCGCCGGACTTGTCCTGGTGCACGGCGATCAGGTGGGGCACGCCGCCGCCTTGCGAGTAGGTCGAGCGCACGGTGTGGCCGGGAGCCTTCGGCGCGATCATGATCACGTCGAGGTCGGCGCGCGGGATCACCGCACCGTAGTGCACGTTGAAGCCGTGGGCGAAGGCCAGCGCTGCACCTTCCTTGATGTTGGCGTGCACTTCGTTCTTGTACACGTCGGCGATCTGCTCGTCCGGCAGCAGGATCATGACCACGTCGGCGCCCTTCACGGCTTCGGCCACTTCCTTGACCGTCAGGCCGGCGTTGACCGCCTTGTTCCACGAGGCGCCATTCTTGCGCAGGCCGACCGTCACGTTGACGCCCGAGTCCTTCAGGTTCAGCGCGTGGGCGTGGCCTTGCGAGCCGTAGCCGATGATGGTGACGTTCTTGCCCTTGATCAGGGAGAGGTCGGCGTCCTTGTCGTAAAACACTTTCATGATTGTTCCTTCGCTTGCTGTCTATCTTGGTATGGATTGGCGGCGCCCCTGGGACACATGGCCCGGCGGGTCCGCACCGCCGTGGATACTGCGCCTGTGGTGCTGCTCAGACCTTGAGGATGCGTTCGCCGCGACCGATGCCCGAACCGCCGGTACGCACCGTTTCCAGGATGGCGGTGCGGTCGATGGCGTCGAGGAAGGCATCCAGCTTGCCGCCGTCGCCGGTCAGCTCGATGGTATAGGTCTTCTCGGTGACATCGATGATGCGGCCGCGGAAGATGTCGGCGGTACGCTTCATTTCCTCGCGCTCCTTGCCGACCGCGCGCACCTTGACCAGCATCAGTTCGCGCTCGATGTGCGCGCCCTCGGTCAGGTCGACCACCTTGACCACCTCGACGAGGCGGTTCAGGTGCTTGGTGATCTGTTCGATCACGTCGTCCGAGCCGGTGGTGACGATGGTCATGCGCGACAGCGACTGGTCTTCCGTCGGCGCCACGGTCAGGGTCTCGATGTTGTAGCCGCGGGCCGAGAACAGGCCGACCACGCGCGACAGCGCACCGGCCTCGTTTTCCAGCAGGACCGAAATGATATGACGCATCACAGGTCCTCCGCGCCGAGCAGCATTTCGGAGATGCCCTTGCCGGCCTGCACCATCGGCCAGACGTTTTCGGTCGGGTCGGTCTGGAAGTCCAGGAACACGGTACGGTCCTTCAGGCGGAAGGCCTCGCGCAGCGCGGGCTCCACGTCGGCGGTCTTCTCGATACGCATGCCGACGTGGCCGTAGGCCTCCGCCAGCTTGACGAAGTCGGGCAGCGCGTCCATGTAGGAATGCGAGTAGCGGTTGTCGTACTCGATCTCCTGCCACTGGCGCACCATGCCGAGATAGCGGTTGTTGAGCGCGCAGATCTTGACCGGGGTGTCGTACTGCAGGCAGGTCGACAGTTCCTGGATGCACATCTGGATCGAGCCTTCGCCGGTGATGGTCACCACTTCCTTCTCGGGGAAGGCCTTCTTGATGCCCATCGCGTACGGCAGGCCCACGCCCATCGTGCCCAGGCCGCCGGAGTTGATCCAGCGGCGCGGCTGGTCGAACTTGTAGAACTGCGCGGCCCACATCTGGTGCTGGCCCACGTCGGAGCAGACGAAGGCGTCGCCCTTGGTCAGTTCCCAGATCTTCTCGACCACGTACTGCGGCTTGATGATCTCGGAGTCGCGGTCATACTTCAGGCAGTCGACCGAACGCCACTTCTCGATCTGCTCCCACCACTTGGCCAGCGGCTCGCGGCGCGGCTTGGTCTCGCTCGCCTGCAGCTGCGAGATCAGCTCCTGCAGCACGTCCTTGACGTTGCCGACGATGGGGATGTCGACCTTGACCCGCTTGGAGATCGAGGACGGATCGATATCGATGTGGATGATCTTGCGCGCCTGCGAGGTGAAGTGCGCCGGGTTGCCGATCACGCGGTCATCGAAGCGCGCGCCGATGGCGATCAGCACGTCGCAGTTCTGCATGGCCATATTGGCTTCATACGTGCCGTGCATGCCCAGCATGCCGACGAACTGCTTGCTGGTGCCGGGGAACGCGCCCAGGCCCATCAGCGTGTTGGTGACCGGGAAACCGGTGAGCTGGGCCAGCTGGCGCAGCTCGTCGCTGGCATTGGCCAGCACCACGCCGCCGCCCGAATAGATGAACGGACGCTCGGCACCCAGCAGCAGGGCCAGGGCCTTGCGGATCTGGCCCGAGTGACCCTTGTTCACCGGGTTGTACGAGCGCATGTCGACCGCCTTCGGATACTCGTAGCGGCAGGCATTGCGCGAGACGTCCTTCGGGATGTCGACCACCACCGGGCCCGGACGGCCGGTCGCGGCGATGTAGAAGGCCTTCTTGATGGTGGCGGCGAGGTCGCGCACGTCCTTGACCAGGAAGTTGTGCTTGACGATGGGCCGCGTGATGCCGACCGTATCGCACTCCTGGAAGGCGTCCTGGCCGATGGCGGAGGTCGGCACGTTGCCGGTGATCACGACCATCGGGATCGAATCCAGGTAGGCGGTGGCGATGCCGGTCACCGCGTTGGTGACGCCGGGACCCGAGGTCACCAGGGCCACGCCGACCTTGCCGGTGGCGCGCGCATAGCCGTCGGCCGCATGGACCGCTGCCTGCTCGTGGCGCACCAGGATGTGCTCGATCTTCTTCTGCTTGTAGAACTCGTCGTAGATATACAGCACTGCCCCACCGGGGTAGCCCCAGACGTACTCGACGCCTTCTTCGGCCAGTGCGTGGACGAGGATTTCCGCCCCGATCATTTCGGGTGCGGCGGATGAATTGCTGTCTGCGTGGGAGAATTCCGCGCTGGGCATGTTCATGTCAGTCCTTTGCAATTTTCGGCAAAAAATTGTTTGGATGCTCTCTGCCGGGCTTGTGGCACGGGTTCAAGCGGTGCGCGTCTGCATGGGAGACCGCCTCATAAGCGGCCGGATGAGACAACCACAGATGTCGTGTGAACGGGAGATGATACTGTATTGCATCAGCGCGGTCCACGGTATTTTCCGCGGCACCCGCGTGTCGCCGGCTGCGCCGCCACACCGGCAGCACACCTGTATTACAAAAGAGACAACGTGTCGGGGAGCCCGTTTTTTTGCTAGCATCGCTCCAATTTTGGATGTGCCGAAGGCCTCAGGCCGCACATCCCAGGCCGCAATAGCGCCAACCACGAGCCACCGTCTGCTTCTGCCTGCATGGCAACCGAACAGGAACTTTCTGATTTTCTCGCCAGCGTCGAGCGGCGCGCCTTCAAGCAGGCCGTGTTTGCAGTACGTGACGACGAAGCCGCCCTGGACATCGTCCAGGACGCCATGATCAAGCTCGCCGAAAAATATGGCGACAAGGGGGCGGCGGAACTGCCACCGCTGTTCCAGCGCATCCTGCAGAACACCATCCACGACTGGTTCCGCCGCCAGAAGGTGCGCAATACCTGGGTCACGCTGTTTTCCAACCTGCGCGACGACCGGGAAGGCGACGACAACGACCTGCTCGAGACACTGGAGGCCGAAATCGGCAGCGAATCGGCCGAAAGCAGCGCCGACAAGGTGGAGCGGGCGCAGACCATGCATATCATCGAACAGGAGATCCAGCGGCTGCCTGCGCGTCAACGCGAGGCATTCCTGATGCGTTACTGGGAGGATATGGACGTCGCCGAGACCGCCGCGGTCATGGGCTGTTCGGAAGGCAGCGTCAAGACGCACTGTTCCCGTGCCACGCACACACTGGCGCAGGCCCTGCGAGCGCGGGGGGTCCGACTATGAGCAGAAACGACAGAGAAATCCAGGAACGCCGCTTTGTACATGAAGTGCGCCAGGCCCTCGACGCCTCGGCGCAGGAGTTGCCGCCCGCGCTGAGCGAGCGGCTGGCCGCCGCGCGCCGCATCGCGCTGGCGCACAAGAAGGCAGAGGTCACGGTCAAGGTACCGCGACTGGCGCTGGCCGGCGCAGATGCCGCGCCCATCTTCGAAGAAGACGATACGCCGTTGCACCGCGCCGGCAGCTGGCTGCGCCGGCTCGCGCTGCTGTGGGCGCTGATCGTGCTGGCCATCGGGCTGGTGGCGATCTACCAGTGGCAACAGCAGAAGCGCATCGACGAACTGGCGGACGTGGATGCCGCCATGTTGCTGGACGAACTGCCCCCGGCCGCCTACGCCGACCAGGGCTTCCACGTTTTCCTCAAGCGCGGCCAATAAGCCCGATGATCCGCCCCCACTCCGACGCTCCTCGTCGCCGGCTGGTTCTGATCGTGTCCGCAGGACTGGTCGCAGCCGCCGCCTGGGTGCTGAATCCGCCCTCCGCGCACGCGCAAGGCAGCGCACCGGCCGCTTCCGCGGCCGCCTCGGTGCCGGCACCCGCGCGCGGCGCTGCGCAGGCCCGTCCCAAGTGGGACGAACTGACCCCGGTCCAGCAGCGCATCCTGGCCCCGCTGCAACCCGCCTGGGAGAGCCTGGGCGAGCTGCACCGGCGCAAGTGGCTGCAGATCGCCGAGCGCTACCCGAAGTTCTCGCCGGCCGAGCAGTCCCGGCTGCAGGCGCGCATGACCGAGTGGATCCGGATGACGCCGCAGCAGCGCCGCCTGGCACGCGAGAATTACCAGATCACGCGCTCGCTGCCGGCGGCCAAGAAGGCCGAGGCCTGGGACAAGTACCAGCACCTGCCGGAAGAGCAGAAGAAGAAACTCGCTGCCGCCGAAACCCCGCACCACCCGGGAGCCGTCAGCGCCCTGCCATCGGCCAGGCGCCTGCCCGTGCAGACCGGCAAGCCGTTGGCGCGGCCGGCCGTGCCGGCCAGCGCGCCGACCGCCCCCACCCCGGCGGCGGCCACGGCCAAGCCGGCGGCCAGTGCCGCCGTGGCCGAAAGCGCGCCCGCGCCGGCCTCGGCTCCGACCCCGCAGGCCGCCGAACCGGCCGAGCCTGCCACCGATACCGCGGCCACCACCCCGGCCGACGCGACCCCCCGCAACTGAAGCAGGAACACCCGGCAGGCCTGGCCTCTGCCTGCGGCCGCACGCGCCGCCGGCGCCCTTTGGCATAATGCCGCGATGCCCGCGATCCCCGCGGGCGGGCGCCTGCTGGTGCCCGACGTCCGCCCGCGCCATGACTGCCGCCACCTTCGCCGAACCGCCCGCCGCCAGCCGCTCACCGTCCCTGCGCCGCCGCCTCGCCTGCATGCTCTACGAGGGCGTGCTGCTGTTCGGCGTGCTGAGCGCATCCACCGCCGCCTACCTGGTGATCCGGCCCGGCCTGCGCGCATCGGGGCTGGATACGGCGCTGGCGATGCAGGCATGGAGCTTCCTGGCGATGGGCCTGTACTTCGTCTGGTTCTGGCAGCGCAACGGGCAGACACTGGCCATGCAGACCTGGCGCATGCGCGTGGAAACCGCGCAGGGCAAACCGCCGCGCTGGCCGCAGGCAGCCTGGCGCTATCTGCTCGCCTGGCTGTGGCTGCCGCCCTCGGCCGCCGTCGGCCACGCGCTGGGGCTGGTCAAGGGCCCCTTCCTGGCCGTGCTGGCCGCTGGACTGCTGCTGTGGGTGATGCTCGCCTGGCTCGACCCGCAGCGCCGCTTCCTGCACGATCGCCTGGCCGGCACCCGGCTGGCCGACCTGCGGCCGCCGCGGGCATGACGCTCTCGGCCAGCGCCCTGCGCCGGCTCGCCCTGGCCGGGCAGTTCGGCCTGGGGCTGGCCTGCGCCGCGGCACTGGCCCGCTGGGCCGGCTGGCGCTGGCCGGCGGCAGCGCTGGGGGCGGCCTTGCTGGCCGCACTGGTGTTCGGGCTGGTCGTGGCCGGCGCCTTCGCCATCTCGCTGTCTGGCGCGGGCGTCCCCGCCACGCGGCGCCCTGCCGTGCCGCAGGCAGCCGCCATCGCCCCGCTCGGGGCGGCCGCGGCACTGGCCTGCTACCTGTACGAATGCACGGCCGTGTTCCGCATGTTCAACTGGATCGAGCCCTTCCGCTCCAGCCTGTCCTTCGTCCCGCCGCACGCCGGCGCGCCGGCGCGGCCGCCACTGCTGCTGGTGCATGGCTACGCCTGCAATCATGCCGTGTGGCTCGACCTGCAGCCGGCGCTGGCGGCGGCGGGCTACGCCTGCGAGGCGATCGACCTCCTGCCCCTGTTCGACAGCATCGACAACCATGCAGGCACCGTGCTGGCGCGCATGCGCGCCATCCATGCGCGCACCGGCCAGGCACCGCTGCTGCTGTGCCACAGCATGGGCGGGCTGGCCGCGCGGGCGGCGCTGGTGCGCGGCCGCGCCGAAGGCGGCGCGCCCTGCGCCGGACTGGTCACACTGGGCTCGCCGCACCAGGGCTGCGCACTGGCCAGCCTGGGGGCCGGCGCCAGCGCGCGCCAGATGCGCTGCGACAGCGCCTGGCTGCGTGCGCTGGCCGACGCCGAAGGGCCGGCCGAACGCGCCCTGCTCGCCTCCGTGTTCAGCTGGCATGACTCCATCGCCGGCCCGGCCGGCACCAGTTGCCTGCCCGGCGCCCGCCACTGGCCGCTGGCGGGCGTCGGCCACGTGGCGCTGCTGCGCCATCCGCGCGCACGCGACGCCGTGCTCGCCGCCCTCGACGCCTTCGCCAGTGCCGCACCGCATGCTGCCGGCGCCACGCCGTCGGCACGCGCGCCGCGCAAGGCCTGATCGGAGTCCTCCCGGGAGACCTGGGGAGAGCGGTTGCGGGCCGGTCCCGGCCGCCCCGGTCTTCATGTGACATTCATGTTCTCGTCACGCCGCAGTCATGGGGCACTGGCTCAATGCAGCCATCGCCCTTACCGGTGCCGCCATGGTTCACGCAATCCGATTCGCCCGCGGCTGTCTCGCCCGGGCCGCGCACAAGCTGCGCGGCAGTGCTGCCGGGACCCCGCCCCTGCCAGTCGCGCTGGCCGCCTTCATGCCGCCCTCCGGGCTCGATGCCCCGGCAGCCCGTCCCGCCCCCGCCGCCACCCCCGCCCTCTCCGACGCCAATCAGCACGACGCCAGGCAAACCGCCCCGCACACGGTGCAGCGCTACCGCGCCATCTGGGTCTCGGACGTCCACCTGGGCACCGCGGGCTGCCAGGCCGACTACCTGCTCGACTTCCTCAAGCACAACGAATCGGAGCGGCTCTACTTGGTCGGCGACATCATCGACGGCTGGCAACTGCGGCGCGGCTGGTACTGGCCGCAAAGCCACAACGATGTGGTGCAGAAGCTGCTGCGCAAGGCGCGCAAGGGCACCGAAGTGATCTACGTGCCGGGCAACCACGATGAGATGGCGCGGCAGTTCGACGGCCTCGCCTTCGGCGACATCACGGTGCGCGAGGATGCAGTCCACGTGACCGCCACCGGCCGGCACCTGTGGGTGGTGCACGGCGACCTGTTCGACGGCGTGGTACAGCACGCACGCTGGCTGGCCTACCTGGGCGACTCGCTGTACACCGTGATCCTGGCCTTGAACCGCCATTTCAACCGGGTGCGCGCGCGCCTCGGCTTCCCCTACTGGTCGTTGTCGCAATACCTGAAGCACCAGGTCAAGAACGCGGTCAACTACATCAACTCCTTCGAGCACGCGATGGTCGAAGAAGCGCGCCGGCGCGGCTGCGACGGCGTCATCTGCGGCCATATCCACAAGGCCGAGATCCGCGAGGTCGACGGCCAGCTCTATTGCAACGACGGCGACTGGGTCGAAAGCCTGTCGGCACTGGTCGAGACCATGGAAGGCGAGTTGAAGATCGTCTACTGGACCACCTTGCTCGACCCGCCGGCGCCGCCGCGCGCGCGCCGACGCCGCGCCGCCCTGCCCGCCTGAATCCCGCGCGGCGCCCGCCGGCGCGCCGCCTCCCCAGACCAACCATGTCCGCGCAGCAAGGCGGACCGATGCACAAGCGGCCAGCGCCGCGAGGAGCCAGCATGAAGATCCTGATCGTCACCGACGCCTGGGAACCGCAGGTCAACGGCGTGGTGCGCACGCTCAAGTCGACGCGCCGCGAGCTGGAGGCCATGGGGCACACGGTGGAACTGCTCACGCCGCTCGAGTTCCGTACCGTGCCGTGCCCTACCTATCCCGAAATCCGCCTGTCGCTGCTGCCCGGCCGCGCGGTCGCCGAACGCATCCGCGCCTTCGCGCCGGACGCGCTGCATATCGCCACCGAAGGTCCGCTCGGCATGGCAGCGCGCCGGCATGCGCTGCGCAGCAAGGTGCCCTTCACCACGGCCTACCACACGCGCTTCCCGGAGTACGTGCAAGCGCGCTTCGGCATCCCGCTGGCCTGGACCTACCGCTTCCTGAGCTGGTTCCACGGGCCGGCCCGGGCTGTGATGGCGCCGACCCCGGTAGTGCTCGACGACCTGCGCCGCTACGGCATCGGCCACGCCGTGCTGTGGTCGCGCGGAGTGGACCTGGACGTGTTCACCGCCCAGCGCGCCAACGTGTTGAACACGGCGCATCCGATCTTCCTCTACGTCGGCCGCGTCGCCGTCGAGAAGAACGTCGAGGCCTTCCTCGCGCTGGACCTGCCGGGCTCGAAGTGGGTGGTCGGCGACGGCCCGGCCCTGGCCTCGCTGCGCGCGCGTTATCCGGGTGCCAACTATCTGGGCGTGCTGAGCCAGCCCGAGCTGGCCAAGGTGTATGCTTCGGCCGATGTCTTCGTCTTTCCGAGCCGCACGGATACCTTCGGCCTGGTGCTGCTGGAAGCGCTGGCCAGCGGCCTGCCGGTGGCAGCCTACCCGGTCACCGGCCCCATCGACGTGCTGGGCGAGAGCCGGGCCGGCGTGATGCACGAAGACCTGCGCGAAGCCTGCCTGGAAGCGCTGCGCATCGATCGCGCCACCGCCCGCGCTCATGCCGAGCTGTTCTCGTGGCGCGCCGCTACCGAGCAGTTCCTGTCTCATCTGCGGCCGCTGGCCGCCGCCCACGGCGGCGCCACGGCCTCACGCCAACCGCAAGACCATGTCGAAAATGCAGCCGCAATCCGCACCGCTTCCCTCCAAGGCGAAACCGGCTCCGGTGCCAACGCCGGCCGAAGCGAGCACTGAGTACACCATCGAGCACAACCCGTACAAGGGCAACCGCGGCCTGGCGCGCGCCTGGCGCGCCGCCGTCAACTCCCTGTCCGGCCTGCGCTATGCCGTGCTGGAGGAAAGCGCCTTCCGCCAGGAACTGACGCTGGTGGCCATCCTGACGCCGTGCGCGCTGCTGGCGCCGGTCAGCGTGGTCGAGCGCATCCTGCTGCTGGGCACGCTGCTGCTGGTGCTGATCGTGGAATTGCTCAACTCCAGTGTCGAAGCCGCGGTCGACCGCATCTCGCTGGAGCGCAACAGCCTGTCCAAGCGCGCCAAGGACTACGGCAGCGCGGCGGTCATGCTGGCGCTGATCCTGTGCGGCGGAACCTGGATCGCGATCCTCGAGCCGCTGGTGGCACGCTGGCTGCAGGCGTCCTGACTTCGGCGCATGGCGGCGGGCGGCGCGGTAGCGGGGAGCCCGGAAAGCCAGGGAACGGGCGGTGTTTGCTTATAATCGCTGTCCCACGCCCCGATCCAACGGCAGCCCATGGAATCCAAACCGCAAACCGGCCCCCGCCGCACGAGGGACCGCATCCTCGACGTCTCGCTGCGCCTGTTCAATGAACTGGGCGAGCCGAACGTGACCACCACCACGATCGCGGAGGCGATGGAGATCAGTCCCGGCAACCTCTACTATCACTTCCGCAACAAGGACGACATCATCAACTCCATCTTCGTGCAGTTCGAGCAGGAGATGGAGCGCCGCCTGAAGCTGCCCGACGACCACAAGGCCACGCTCGACGAAAGCTGGGGCTACCTCCAGTACATGTCCGAGTTCCTGTGGAACTACCGCTTCCTCTATCGCGACATCAACGACCTGCTGGCGCGCAACCGGATGCTGGAGACCAACTTCAAGCGCATCGTCGAGCAGAAGAACCGCTTCGCCCAGGCCATCTGCCGGCAGTTCATCGAGGACGGCGAGATGGTGGCCACGCCCGAGCAGGTCGAAGCCATCTGCACCAATATCGTCGTGGTCGCCACCTACTGGCTGTCGTTCCAGTTCGTGCAGCACCCGCGCCAGTACAACGACCCGGAACGGATCCGCGGCTACCTGCACGGCTCCAGCTACCACATCTTCTCCATCCTCGCGCCCTACCTGCGCGGCAAGGCGCGTGCCGCCTTCGACCAGCTAGCGCGCGATTACGCGGCCGTCAAGGCCGCCCAGACCATCAAGGAATCGAAGTGAAATCCGTCTGCGTGTACTGCGGCTCCAGCCCCGGCCACCGTCCCGAATACGCCGAACAGGCGCGTGCGCTCGGCCAGGCGCTGGCCGAGCGCGGCCTGGCGCTGGTCTACGGCGGCGGCAAGGTCGGCCTGATGGGCATCATCGCCGACGCCGTGCTGGCCCATGGCGGCACCGCCATCGGCATCATCCCGCAGGCGCTGATGGACAAGGAGGTCGGCCACCGCGGGCTGAGCGAGCTGCACGTGGTGCGCAATATGCACGAGCGCAAGCAGATGATGGCCGACCGCGCCGACGCCTTCATCGCCATGCCCGGCGGCGTGGGCACCTACGAAGAATTGTTCGAGACCGTCACCTGGCAGCAGCTCGGCTACCACGCCAAACCCATCGGCCTGCTCAATGTGGCGGGCTTCTACGACGGCATGCTGGGCTTCCTCTCGCATGCGGTGCAGGAAGGCTTCCTCAAGCAGGTCCATGCCGACCTGCTGCACGTCGACACCGCGCCGGCCGGTCTGCTCGCCAAGCTGGAGCAGGCACCGCGTGTGACCGTCGACAAGTGGCAGGAAAAGCGCGCCGAGGCCTGAGCGCCGCCGGCGCCGCCCTGCCCCGCGCAGCCATGGCCTAGAAGGACGAGCCCGGCTCGCGCAGGAAGGCCGCTTCCTCGGCCGTGCCGGCCCGCCCCAGGATCGCATTGCGGTGCGGGAAACGCCCGAAGCGCACGATGATGGCGCGGTGCTTGTCGGCCCACTCCACGGTGTCGACCGCGCCGCCACTCTCGTCGCGCAGCCGGTGCGTCAGCCTGACCGATTCGTCCTGGGCCGCGAGTTCTTCCGCATGCTCGAAGGGCAGGTAGCAGAACATGCGGTGCCAGCCTGTCGGCAGGCGCAGGTCGCCGCCGCCGGCCACCAGCCGGCGCGCCAGCGCCAGTGCGCGCGCATCGGTGGCGAAGCTGCGCGCATCGCCGCGGAACAGGTTGCGCGGGAACTGGTCGAGCAGCACGATGCGCGCGCAGGTGCCTTCCGGCGTCTGTGCCCAGGCGGCGTCCTGCGCCTCGCCACCGGGCGCGGCGGCGGCCTCCCATTCGGCCAGGAAGGCCTGACGGATGGTGTCGTCGAAAGCGGCCGATTTGGCGAACCACTCGCGGCGCGAGGTATCCCAGGCGGGAGAGTCGGGTGTGCCGAACCAGAAATCGAGCACGCGGCGGGCGGCGGCGGGAAGCTTGTCCGTCATGCCTGGCGATCTCCTGCTAGTCGAAAAATTGGACGGAGGCGGCGCCGGCGCGCTCAGCGCGCCACGTTGCGCATCCAGTCGGCGGTCTGGAACAGGGCCTCCATCAGGCGCAGCTGCAGCGGCTCCGGCAGGCCCGTGTCCTGCATCGCCAGCGCCATGCAGCGCATCCACTGGTCACGCTCGCTGGTGCCGATCTCGAAGGGCAGATGGCGCGCGCGCAGGCGCGGGTGGCCGAAGCGCTCGATGAAGTAGTTGGGCCCGCCGAGCCAGCCGCACAGGAACCAGAACAGCTTGTCGCGCGAGCCGTCCAGCGAGGCGGGATGCAGCGCGCGCAGTCCGGCGAACTCCGGCTCGAGGTCCATCAGGTCGTAGAAGCGGTCGACCAGTTCGCGCACGCGCGCCTCGCCGCCGATCAGTTCGTAGGCGCTGGTTTCGCGCTTTGCGCCGTCGCCCGGGGTGTCGTTGTGTTCCGTACTCGTCATGCCGTAAGGGGTGTTGGCTGGATCAGGGCTGTCGAACAGGGCTGCCGAAAGCCGCCATGATACGGGGAATACGGGGATCCGGCCGCACGCGCGGCGGCGGGCCGGGTCCCCCGTTTCATGGCGACGGCCCCCGGCGGCGGCCGTGCCTGCCTCAGGCGTCGCGCAAGGTCGCCAGGGCCGGCTGGCGCAGCACTTCGCGCAGGCCCAGCCAGCCGCCGGCCAACGCACACAGCGCCCCCGCCACCACGCCGGCCGGCACGATCCACGGATTGAAGCGGTAGGGAAAATCGAACACCTGCGTGGCCAGCCCCCAGCCTACCGCGAGCGCGCCCAGGCTGGCCAGCAGGCCGGCCAGCGCGCCCACCACCAGGAACTCCGCGTATTGGGTCTGGCGCACCAGCGCGGCCGAGGCCCCCAGCGCCTTGAGCAGGCCGGCGTCGCGCCGGCGCTCGTCGCGCGTGCCTGACAGCGCCGCATACAGCACCGTCACACCGGCCGCCAGCGTGAAGGCGAACAGGAACTCGACCGCGGCGATGACCTGGTCCAGCACCTGCTGCACCTGGCGCAGGATCAGCTCGGTGTTGACCACGGTGATGTTGGGGAAAGCCGCCACCAGCCGGTTATCCAGCGGCGCCTGCGCCGACGGCAGGTGGAAGGCCGTGATGTAGGTCTCCGGCATGCCGTGCATCATGGCCGGTGGCAGGATCACGAAGAAATTGACGCGCATCGAACTCCAGTCGAGCTTGCGCAGCGATGTCACCCTGGCCTCCACCGGCTGGCCCGCCACATCGAAGCGCAGCGTGTCGCCCAGGCGGATGCCGAGGGTGCGGGCGATGCCCTCTTCCACCGAGGCCCCGGCCAGCTGCCCGCGCGGCCAGCTGCCGGCAACCACGCGGTTGCCCTCGGGCAGGGTGTCCATGTAGGACAGGTTGAATTCCCGCTCGACCAGGTTGCGCGCCCGCTCGGCCGGATAGTCGGCTCCCGTCACCGCGCGGCCGTCGATATGGGTGAGGCGCCCGCGCACCATCGGATACAGCAGGTCCTGGATACCAGCGCCGGCGAGCCGGGCGCGCAGGGCGTCGCGCTGGTCGGGCTGGATGTTGATGACGAAGCGGTTGGGCGCGTCGGCGGGCGTGGCACCGCGCCACGAGGCGATCAGGTCGCTGCGCGTCATGCCGAGCAGCAGCAGCGCCATCAGGCCCACCGCCAGGGCCACCGTCTGCAGCACAGTGACGCCGCGCCGCCGCTCCAGCACCGCCAGCGCGAAACGCCAGCCGACCCCGGCCACGCCGCTGCCCAGGCGCCCGCGCAGCAGCCGCGCCAGCGCGCCCAGCACCGCCAGCGACAACAGGCCGAACAACAGGCCTGCCGCGAGGAAGCCGCCTGCCGTCAGCAGGCCGAGCTTGAGGTCGCGCGCGGCGGCCAGCAGCAGCAGGCCGAAGGCGGCCAGCCCGAAGCCGTAGGCCAGCCAGGCCGATACCGGCGGCAGGCCGAGGTCGCGCCGCAGCACGCGCAACGGCGATACGCGCGTCAGCGACAGCAACGGCGGCAAGGCGAAACCGCTCAGCAGGACCAGGCCCGACAGCAGGCCGAGCGCGGCCGGGCGCGGCGACGGCGGCGGCAAGGTCACGGTCAGCAGGCCGCCCAGCGACAGCAGCAGGCCATAGTGCGCCAGATAGCCCAGCGCCACCCCGACGGCAGCGCCGGCCAGGCCCAGCAGCACGAATTCCAGCCCGAAGGCGCGCAGGATCTGCCCGCGCGACAGCCCCAGGCACTTGTAGACCGCGCAGGCATCGGTGTGACGCTGCACGTAGCGGCGCGCCGACATGGCGATCGCCACCGCGGCGATCATCGCCGACAGCACCGCCACCAGCGACAGGAAACGCTCGGCGCGGTCGAGCGTGGCGCGCATCTGCGGCTGGCCGGTCTCCAGCGACTCGACCCGCATATTGCGCAGGCCGAGCCGCGCGATCTCCTGCTGGGCCCAGCGCTGGAAGGCAGCGGCGGCGGGATCGGCACCCGCCACCAGCAGCCGGTAGCTGACGCGGCTGCCCCAGCCGACCAGGCCGGTGCTGTCCAGGTCCGACAGCGCCAGCATCACGCGCGGCGCGAAGTTCATGAAGCCGGCACCGCGGTCCAGCTCCTGGGTGAGGATGCGCGCGACACGGAAGCCACGGCTGCCGAGCTGGACGGTATCGCCCATGCGCAGCCCCAGCGCATCGAGCAGGGCTTCATCGACCCACACCGTGCCGGGCTCGGGAATGCCTTCGGCAACCGTCTCGGGGCCGCCCGGCGCGGCGCTCGTCTTGAGCCGCCCCCGCAGCGGATAGGCCGGACTGACGGCCTTGAGCGCGGCCAGCCGGCTCGGCGCGTCGCCCGCCGCCGCGCCGCGGGCCGTGGCCATGCTGGGGAAGGTCACGGTCTGGGCCACCGCCAGCCCGGCCTGCCGGGCGTGGTCGGCGAAGCCGGCGGGAAACGGCTGGTCGGCCACCAGCAGCACGTCGGCGCCGATCATCTGGCGCGCATCGCGCTCCAGCCCCAGCCGCATGCGGTCGGCCAGGAAGCCGACGCTGCTGAGCGCGGCCACGGCCAGCACCAGCGCAAACAGCAGCAGGTTCAGTTCGCCGGCCAGCCAGTCGCGCCGGGCCATGCGCAAGGCCTGGCGCCAGGCGGAAAAGCGTGCGGCAGCGGCTGGCGCACCGGGGCTGGCGGGAGCGGTCGGCGGCGGGAATGGCTGGCTTGGCGGCTGGGTCATCGTCGTCGGTCGGGAAAAGGCATGGCCTCGGGTCAAGGCCGGTTCAAGGGTGGATGCCGCAGTGGATGCCGGGCTGGGCCGTCTTGCCGGCGGCAGGATCCGCGCCGTGGCACGACAAGGCGATCGCCATCACGATACCCGCTACTCGCGCCCGGCCGGCTGCCGCGTCCGCGCCGCGGCCCGTCCGAGGGCACCGTGCAGGCGGCGTACACCGCGCCACAGGCGTGGCAGCAGCCAGGCGGCCAGCCCCAGGAAGACCAGCAGCAGCACCAGGAACAGCAGCGGCAGGAAGAACGACAGCAGCAGGCCGGCGGTGGCGCCGAGGTCCTCGCTGAAGGAAGCGACCCAGTTGGAAAACGGCTCGGGCGAGACATTGATCAAGGCGCGCGTGCCCGCCTTGACTGCGTGGGCGGTGCCCGCCAGCGTGCCGCCGGCCAGGCCGGCGGCCACCACCCACTGCGGATCGAGCTGGCCGAAGGCGGCCGCCGCCAGGATGGCGCCGGCGGGAATGCGCACGAAGGTCTGGATGCCGTCCCAGACCGAGTCGAAGCCCGGCATCTTGTCCGCCAGGAACTCCGCCAGCGCCAGTACCGCGGCCAGGCCGAGCACCCACCAGGACGTCAGCGGCTGCAGCCCGGGGGGCAGGTGCAGCCAGCCCAGGCGGGCCAGCAGGCCGGCGGTGAACACGGCCAGGTAGAGGCGGAAGCCGCTGGTCCAGGACAACCCGGCTGCCAGCGCGGCCGTTTCCAGCATGGCGCTCCTTGTGATCGGCTGCGGCAGGATTGCCGCTGGATGCAGTGTAATCCGGATCGCGCAGGCACCCGGCACGGGCGGCGCGGCACCGCCATTGTGCAGAGAACGCCGGTTCAGGCGGCGTCCGCCACCTGCGGCAGGTCGGCCGCCACCTCGGCGATCATGCGGCGCAGCCACAGCACATCGGGCGCGGCGTGGCAGCGCTCGTGCCAGAGCTGGTAGAAGCGCATGCGCGGGAAGACCACCGGCGAGGGCACCATGCGGATCGGCAGGTACTGGGCGTAGTGGGCGGCGAACTGTCGGCCCGTGGTGAAGACCATGTCGGTCTTCATCAGCACGTAGGGCACCAGGCCGAAATACGGCAGCGTGACCTGGATATTACGCTTGTAGCCTTGCTCGGCCAGCGCCTGGTCGATCATGCTGCGCTGCATCGAGGCATAGGGCGCCGGCGCCAGGTGCGGCATCTCCAGGTAGTGCTTCAGCGTCAGGCCCTTGCGCGCCAGCGGATGCTGGGCGCCCAGCATGCAGACCACCTCGTCCTCGAACAGCGGCGAGATGTGCAGGTGCTCGGGCGGCGACAGCCAGTTGCCGACCACGATGTCGAGCTGGCCCTGCTCCAGGTCCTCCAGGAAGTCGCTGCCGGCGGTCATCGGATGCACGAACAGCTTGGCGCCGGGCGCCAGCCGGCGCACCCGCTCGACGATATTGGGCAGGAAGAAGGCGTCCAGGTAGTCCGGCGCGCCCAGGTGGAAGGTGCGCGTGGTGGTGGCCGGGTCGAACTGCTGCGGCGGGCGCGCGATGCGGTCCATCGCCGCCAGGCTCTGCTCGGCCAGCAGCAGCAACTCGCGGCCGCGCTCGGTCGGTACCATGCCGCTCTTGCCCCGCACCAGGATGGCATCGCCGGTGATTTCGCGCAGACGCTTGAGCGTATTGCTGATGGCCGGCTGCGACTGGCCCAGGCGCACGGCCGTGCGGGTCACGCTCTGCTCGGTGAGCAGGGTATGCAGCACCCGCAGCAGGTAGGTATCGAGATGGTCGCGTCCGTGCATGGGGCGGTCGCCGCGGGGCCGGCCGGGCCGGCGGCGGTGGTGGCGAGGAGGATGGGAACGGCGCATAGTGTAAGCGAGGCACCCGGCGGCAGGTCAATCCGCGCGCACCCTGGCCGCCCGCTCTCCGCCCTGATGGCGCACATCACCTGGGCCGAATATTGCTTGCTCCAGCCCGATGCTATGTTTCACGCCATAACACAAGGCACCTAACGGAATACGAGACCATGGAGACGCAACCCATCCGCTTCTACCATCGCGGCCAGATCCAGGAAGTCGCGGACGCCCCGATCACCCGCACCGTGCTGCAGTACCTGCGCGAGGACGTGCGCTGCACGGGCACCAAGGAGGGCTGCGCCGAGGGCGACTGCGGCGCCTGCACCGTCGTCATCGGCGAGCTGCAGGACGACGGCCAGGTCGCCTTCAAGGCGGTCAACTCCTGCATCCAGTTCCTGCCCACGCTGGACGGCAAGGCACTGATCACGGTCGAGGACCTGCGCCAGGCCGACGGCACCCTGCATCCGGTGCAGGAAGCGCTGGTGGAATGCCATGGCTCGCAATGCGGCTTCTGCACGCCCGGCTTCGTCATGTCGCTGTGGGCGCTGTACCAGCAGCACACCCCGGGCGGCGACGCCCCCGCGCGCAGCACCATCTGCGATGCCCTGACCGGCAACCTGTGCCGCTGCACCGGCTACCGTCCCATCATCGACGCCGGCCAGCGCATGATGGCGCTGCCCGCGCCGAGGCCCGGCAAGCTCGAGCCGCGCAGCATCGCCGAGGCCCTGCGCGGCCTGCGCCGCGACGGCACCTTCCACTACAGCGCCGCCGGCCGGCAGTTCCATGCGCCGCGCACCGCCTCCGCCTTCGCCGCGCTCAAGGCCGCCGAGCCGGGCATCCGCATCCTGGCCGGCAGCACCGACGTCGGCCTGTGGGTGACCAAGCAGTTCCGCGAACTGGGCGACCTGCTCTATATCGGCCAGGTACAGGACCTGTACTACGTCGAACCGCGCGACGGCATGCTCGAGATCGGTGCCGCCGTGCCGCTGGAGCCGGCCTACGCCGCGCTCACGGCCCATCACCCGGCACTGGAAGAGCTGTGGAAGCGCTTCGCCTCGCTGCCGATCCGCAATGCCGGCACGCTCGGCGGCAATATCGCCAACGGTTCGCCGATCGGCGATTCGATGCCGGCGCTGATCGCGCTCGGTGCCGAAGTGGTGCTGCAACATGGCGACACGCGCCGCACCTTGCCGCTCGAAGACCTCTACCTGGCCTACCAGAAGACCGCCATGGCCGCAGGCGAGTTCGTCGCCGCGCTGCGCGTGCCGCTGGCAGGCCCGGCGCACTTCCGCACCTACAAGCTGTCCAAGCGCTTCGACGAGGACATCTCCGCGGTCTGCGCCGCCTTCGCCATCGACGTCGAGGACGGCATCGTCACGCGCGCGCGCATCGCCTTCGGCGGCATGGCCGCCACGCCCAAGCGCGCCGCCGCGGCCGAGGCGGCCCTCACCGGCCAGCCCTGGGACGAAGCCAGCGCGCGCGCCGCCATGGCCGCGCTGGGCCAGGACTACACGCCGTTGACCGACATGCGCGCCAGCGCCGCCTACCGCGCGCGCGGCGCCGCCAACCTGCTCTACCGCTTCTGGCTGGAGACGCGCGCCGACGCGCTGCCCGCCGCCAGTGTCAACGTCCGCGCCCCCGGCGCCGGCGCCGACGTGATCGCCGCCGGTGTCTAAGGAGTGAACGGCATGAACAAGCAGACCGAACCCTTCCTGCTCGACGAAAGCGTGGCCACCGAGGCTGCGCCACAGGTCGGCATCTCGCGCCCGCACGAGTCCGCCCACCTGCACGTGGCCGGCACCGCCACCTACACCGACGACATCCCCGAGCTGGCCGGCACGCTGCACGCCGCCCTGGGCATGAGTGCGCGCGCCCATGCGCGCATCAGGTCGATCTCGCTCGACAAGGTGCGCGCCGCGCGCGGCGTGGTCGCGGTGCTGACCGCGGACGATATCCCGGCCGTCAACGACTGCGGCCCGATCATCCACGACGACCCCATCCTGGCCCGCGAGGTGGTCCAGTTCATCGGCCAGCCGGTGTTCCTGGTGGTGGCCAGCTCGCACGACGCGGCGCGCCGCGCCGCACGCCTGGGCGAGATCGAGTACGAAGACCTGCCGCCGGTACTGTCGCCCGAGGCCGCGCACGCCGCGGGCAGCTATGTGCTGCCGCCGATGCACCTGACGCGCGGCGAGCCCGCTGCCCGCATCGGCGCCGCGGCCCATCGCGACAGCGGCCACATCCGCCTGGGCGGCCAGGAGCAGTTCTACCTGGAGGGCCAGATCTCCTATGCCGTCCCCAAGGAAAACGACGGCATGCACGTGTGGTGCTCGACGCAGCACCCCACCGAGATGCAGCACGCGGTGGCCCATATGCTGGGCTGGCACGTGCACCAGGTCCAGGTGGAGTGCCGCCGCATGGGCGGCGGCTTCGGCGGCAAGGAATCGCAGTCGGCCCTGTTCGCCTGCTGCGCGGCGCTGGCGGCGTGGAAGCTGCTGTGCCCGGTCAAGCTGCGCCCGGACCGCGACGACGACATGATGATCACCGGCAAGCGCCATGACTTCGTCTTCGACTACCAGGCCGGCCACGATGCCGAGGGCCGCCTCGAAGGCGTGCAGGTGGAGATGGTGTCGCGCGCCGGCTTCTCGGCCGACCTGTCGGGCCCGGTGATGACCCGCGCGATCTGCCATTTCGACAATGCCTACTGGCTGCCGGACGTGCAGATCGACGGCTACTGCGGCAAGACCAATACCCAGAGCAATACCGCCTTCCGCGGCTTCGGCGGCCCGCAGGGCGCCTTTGCCATCGAGTACATCCTCGACAACGTCGCCCGCGCGGTCGGGCGCGACGCCTTCGACGTGCGCCGCGCCAACCTGTACGGCAAGGGCGAGCGCAACGTCACGCCCTATGGACAGACCGTGGAGGACAACGTCATCCACGAACTGCTCGACGAGCTCGAGGCCAGCAGCGAATACCGCGCCCGCCGCGCCGCCACGCGCGCCTTCAACGCGGCCAGCCCGGTGCTGAAGAAGGGCATCGCCATCACCCCGGTGAAGTTCGGCATCTCCTTCAACGTGGCCCACTTCAACCAGGCGGGCGCACTGGTGCACGTCTACAACGACGGCTCGGTGCTGGTGAACCACGGCGGCACCGAGATGGGCCAGGGCCTGAACACCAAGGTGGCGATGGTGGTGGCGCACGAACTGGGCATCCGCCTCGAACGCGTGCGCTGCAGCGCCACCGACACCAGCAAGGTGGCCAACACCTCGGCCACCGCCGCCTCCACCGGCGCCGACCTGAACGGCAAGGCGGCGCAGGACGCGGCCCGCCAGATCCGCGAGCGCCTGGCCGCCTTCGCCGCGCGCAAGGCCGGCGTGGACGTGTCGGAAGTGCGCTTCGGCGACGACCTGGTGGTGGCCGGCGAACTGCGCCAGCCCTTCGACGAGCTGGCGCGCGAAGCCTACGTGGCGCGCGTGCAGCTGTGGTCCGACGGCTTCTACACCACGCCCAAGCTGCACTGGGACCAGAGCAAGCTGCAGGGCCGTCCCTTCTACTATTTCGCCTACGGCGCGGCCTGCTCCGAGGTGCTGGTCGACACGCTGACCGGCGAATGGCGCCTGCTGCGCGCCGACGTGCTGCATGACGCCGGCCGCTCGCTCAACCCGGCGCTGGACATCGGCCAGGTCGAGGGCGCCTTCATCCAGGGCATGGGCTGGCTGACCACCGAGGAGCTGTGGTGGAACCAGAACGGCAAGCTGATGACGCATGCGCCGTCCACCTACAAGATCCCGACCGTCAACGACTGCCCGGAGACCTTCAACGTGCGGCTGTTCCAGAACCGCAACGTGGAAGACAGCATCCACCGCTCCAAGGCTGTCGGCGAGCCGCCGCTGCTGCTGCCGTTCTCGGTCTTCTTCGCCATCCGCGACGCCGTGGCGGCGCTGGGCGACTACCGGATCAATCCGCCGCTGACGGCTCCGGCCACCGGCGAGGCGATCCTCGATGCCGCGGACGCGGTGAGGGAGGCGGTGGCTGCACAGGAATGACGGATCGCGGGGGATGACCGACGGGCGCAGGCAGTTCGCGTGGAGCCACCCGCGGCCAGCCTGCCCCCAAGCCTCGAAGGCAAGACCGCAGCAAACCACCGATCGCCGCATCCAGCACAGCCGACACCGACAGCCGAAACCCGCCACCACCCAGAGACCGAACCATGCAGGACGCTCCGCTCCAACCCTTCCGCTTCGCCGATGCCGCCCGCTGGGTGCGCGCCGGCGTGCCCGTGGCGATGGTCACCATCGTCGAGGTCAAGGGCTCGGCCCCGCGCGAGCCCGGCGTGCGCATGCTGGTGACGGCGGACGCGCTGGTCGGCACCATCGGCGGCGGCCACCTGGAGTGGCGCGGCATGGAGATCGCCCGCACGATGCTGGACGCCGGCAGCGGCAGCCCGTCGCGCCGCATCGAGCGCATCCCGCTCGGGCCGGCCCTCGGCCAATGCTGTGGCGGCGTGGTCAAGCTCGCCTTCGAGGTGCTGGGCGAGGCCGACCTGCCCTGGCTCGATGCGGTCGAGGCGGCCTTCGCGCGCGGCGACGCGCTGCTGCGCACGGTGCCGCCATCCGGTCCCGCGCGCCATGCGCCCAGCCGTGCCGTGGCGCCGGCGGTGGTGCTGCAGGCCGGCGGTGGCTGGAACGACACGCTGGTCTCGGACGCCATGCAGATCGTGCTGTTCGGCGCCGGCCATGTCGGCCACGCCCTGGTCAAGGTGCTGGCCAACCTGCCGTGCCAGGTGCGCTGGGTCGACGAGCGCGACACCCTGTTCCCGCCGGGCCTGCCCGCCAACGTGCGCGCCGAGGCCACCGACACGCCCGAGGCCGAGGTCGACGCGGCCCCGCGCGGCAGCTACTTCCTGGTGATGACGCACAGCCACGCGCTCGACCTGGCCTTGTGCGAACAGATCCTGCGGCGGCGCGACTTCGCCTACTTCGGCCTGATCGGCTCGAAGACCAAGCGCGCGCGCTTCGAGCACCGCCTGGCCGAGCGCGGCGTGGACAGCGCGCGCCTCGCCGAGATGACCTGCCCGATGGGGGTGGCCGGCATCACCGACAAGGCTCCAGCTATGATTGCGGTTGCCATCGTCGCCCAACTGCTCCAGGTGCGCGATCAGCGGCTTGCCGCCCTGACCGCCAGCGCCCGGCAGCCGCAAGGGACGGCGCAACCCGTCACCCGGTGAATCCCGCCGGGCAATCATCAGAGGCCCCCATGTCCATCGACGCCGCGCTCGCCGAACGCATCCGCCGCAGCCCCAAGGCGGAACTGCATGTCCATATCGAAGGCACGCTCGAACCCGAGCGCATCTTCCAGCTCGCCCAGCGCAACCAGGTCAAGCTGCCCTACCCCACCGTGGAGGCGCTGCGCGCGGCCTACGCCTTCACCGACCTGCAGTCCTTCCTCGACATCTACTACGCCGGCGCCAGCGTGCTGCTGACCGAGGAAGACTTCTTCGACATGACCATGGACTACGTCCGCCGCGCGGTGGCCGACAACGTCCGCCATGCCGAGATCTTCTTCGACCCGCAGACGCATACGGCGCGCGGCGTGCCGGTCTCGACCGTGATCGACGGCATCGCCGATGCGCTGGCCCAGGCGCGCACCGAATACGATTTCTCCAGCAGCCTGATCCTCTGCTTCCTGCGCCACCTCAGCGAGGAAGACGCCTTCGCCACGCTGGAGGCCGCTCTGCCCTTCCGCGACCGCTTCGTCGGCATCGGCCTGGACTCGTCCGAGCGCGGCAACCCGCCCGAGAAGTTCGCGCGCGTGTTCGCCCGCGCGCGCGAACTGGGCCTGCACCTGGTGGCGCATGCCGGCGAGGAGGGCCCGGCCGACTACGTGCGCGACGCGCTCGACCTGCTCAAGGTGGAGCGCATCGACCACGGTGTGCGCGCCATCGACGACGCCGCGCTGGTCGAGCGCCTCGCGCGCGAGCGCGTGCCGCTGACGGTGTGCCCGCTGTCGAACCAGAAGCTGAAGGTCTATCCCGACCTGCGCGACCATTCCCTCAAGCGGCTGCTCGATGCCGGCGTCGCCGTCACGCTGCACTCGGACGATCCCGCCTACTTCGGCGGCTACATGAACGCCAACTGGGAAGCCGTCTTCGAGGCGCTGCCGCTGGACGCGGCCGACGCGCACAAGCTGGCGCGCAACAGTTTCGAAGCGGCCTTCCTGCCCGCAGCGCAGAAGGCCGACTTCCTCGCCGAAGTGGACCACTTCTGGCGCTCCCCGCCCGCCACGCCTGCCGCGGCCTGAGCGAGGCGCAATCCAAGAACAACCGGCGTGCCAGGGCTGCGGCCCGCGCCGCCGGGCCCTGAGACGAACCCATGACGACCACTCCCGCCAACGCCTCCCCCAGCCACGCGAGCCAGGCCACCCGCGCCGTGCGCGGCCGCGTGCTGCACTTCCAGCGCGACCCGCAGTTCCATGAGGACGCCTATCAGTACTGGGAGGACGGGCTGCTGATCATCCGCGACGGCCGCATCGTCGCCGCCGGCGACCATGGCCGCCTGGCCGCGGAAATCCCTGCCGGCGCCGAAGTGATCGACCACCGCGGCAAGCTGATCGTGCCGGGCTTCATCGACACCCACGTCCACTTTCCGCAGACCGACATCATCGCCTCGCCGTCGCCAGGCCTGCTGCACTGGCTGGAAACCTATACCTTCCCCGAGGAACGCCGCTTCGAGGACCCGGACTACGCGCGCGGCGTGGCCGGCTTCTTCACCGAGGAACTGCTGCGCAACGGCACCACCAGCGCGGTGGTCTGGAGCACGGTGCACGCCGCCTCGGCCGACGCGCTGTTCGCCGAGAGCCACCAGCGCAACCTGCGCATGGTCACCGGCAAGGTGCTGATGGACCGCAACTGCCCCGAATTCCTGCGCGACACCGCGGAATCCGGCGCGCGCGACTCGGCCGAGCTGCTGTCGCGCTGGCACGGCAAAGGCCGCCTCGGCTACGCCATCACCCCGCGCTTCGCACCGACCTCGAGCGAGGCCCAGCTGGCCACCTGTGCGGAACTGGCGCGCGCCTACCCGGACGCCTACATCCAGACCCACGTGGCGGAGAACCGCGACGAGGTCAGATGGGTCGCCGAACTGTTCCCGCACGCGCGCAGCTACCTGGACGTCTACGACCACTACGGCTTGCTGCGCCCCGGCGCCTTCTACGGCCACGCCATCTACCTGGACCAGGACGACCGCCGGCGCCTGGCCGACAGCGGCGCCGCAGTGGCGCACTGCCCGACCTCGAACCTGTTCCTCGGCAGCGGCTTCTACGACTTTCACCAGTCCGACGCCAACCGCCTCAATGTCACGCTGGCCACCGACGTCGGCGGCGGCACCTCCTTCTCCATGCTGCGCACCATGAACGCCGCGCACAAGGTGGCGCGCATGGGCGGCTACTACCTGACCGCACTGCGCATGTTCTACCTGGCCACGCGCGCGGCCGCCGACGCGCTAGGCTGGTCCGAGCGCGTCGGCAGCTTCACGCCCGGCTGCGAGGCCGACTTCATCGTGCTCGACCCGCAGGCCACGCCGCTGATCGCACGCCGCAGCGCCCGCTCCGAAACGCTGGAAGAGCAGTTGTTCGCCTTCGCGATGCTGGGCGATGACCGTGTCATCGACCAGGTCTATGTGATGGGCGAGGCTGTCTGAGAGACGCCCAAGGCACTTCGTCGCGGCATGGCGCCCCGCCGCCGCGCCATGCCCGCCCCCTGTTGACCACGGTCAACACGGCCGTCATGCAGGGCCACTAAGCTGTCGCTTCGCGCGCGGCCTGCCGGCGCGCCGGGCCAAGACCGGTCCCGGCCGCACGCCGCGCGTCACCGACCTTGGAAAAACCGCATGACCGCCAAGCTGCAAGCCCGGGCCATGGAGCCCTGTCCCGACACCACCGCCGCGCCGGCGCCCGGCGCGCGCCGGCAGGCACCGCTGCCCGAGCCGATCGCGCCCGATGCGCCGCTGCCCTCGCGCAAGATCATCCGCGGCTGGCTGATCCCGCTGGGCCGGCGCACCACGCCACTGCCGCTGGCGCTGACCCTGCTCGACACCGCGCTGTTCCTGGCAGTCCTCGCCGGCGTGGTGCTGGCGCCGCACTGGGCGGCCAAGCTCGGCCTGGGCATCCTGGCCGGCCTGATGATCGCCCGCCTGTTCATCATCGGCCACGACGCCTGCCACCAGAGCCTGACGCCCCGGCGCGGCCTCAACAAATGGCTCGGGCGGCTGACCTTCCTGCCCTCGCTGACACCGTACAGCCTGTGGGAGATCGGCCACAACGTGGTGCATCACGGCTACACCAACCTGAAGGGCTTCGACTTCGTGTGGGCGCCCTACTCGCTCGAGGAATACCGCGCGCTGCCGCGCTGGCGCCGCGCGCTGGAGCGCGTCTACCGCACCGGCCTCGGCCCCGGCCTGTACTACCTGATCGAGATCTGGTGGCTCAAGCTGTTCTTCCCCAGCAAGCGCCAGATGCCGTCCCGGCGTGCCATCTTCACCTGGGACTGCCTGCTGGTGGCCGCCTTCGGCGCGGCCTGGATCGGCGCGCTGCTGGCCCTGGCCGCGGTCACCGGCCAGTCGGCCTGGATGCTGCTGACGATGGGCTTCGTCGTGCCCTTCCTGGTCTGGAACGCCACGGTCGGCTTCGTGCTCTACGTGCACCACACCCACGCCAGCGTGGCCTGGTACGAGACCAAGGCGATGTGGACGCGCGCCCAGCCCTTCGTCTCGACCACCGTGCACCTGCGTTTCCGCTACGGCATCGGCGCCGCGCTGCACCACATCATGGAGCACACCGCCCACCACGTGGACATGAGCGTGCCGCTCTACCACCTGAAGCGTGCCCAGGCCGTGCTCGAGCACGCGCTGCCGGGCCGCATCATCGTGCAGAACTTCTTCTGGCGCTGGTACTTCGACACCGCACGCCGCTGCAAGCTGTATGACTTCAAGGCGCTGTGCTGGACCGACTTCCGCGGCCGCCAGACCAGCGAGAACTCGCCCGTTCCCGTCTGAAGCGACGGGAACGCGCCGGCGCGGGGCACCCGCCGGCCATGGCGCCGGCACGACAGAGCGCCCGCACCGCGGCCGGCGGCGGTGGACTTGCCCGCCACGGCAACGCTATAATCCGCACTTCCATTGGGGAGTAGCCGCTCCGCCGTCACCGTCCCGCGCAATGCGGGAGCCGGAACGCGGAGGCGTACGTCAACAGACTTGACCGCTTGCGGTTATGGCGTGCGCAGCTTCCGGGACCAGGGCCTGCCATCCGGCGCGGCCCGTGCCCAGGGCCTGGCGAGACCGATGACGTCGCTTTTCCGGACAGGGCCGGGGAAGGCGTGCGTCATTGGCATCTCGCAGATGCGTCCGGCCCGGTGATCTCAAGAAAAATGGAAGCCTTCCTCGTCTCCACAGGTATCGTCGCCCTCGCCGAAATGGGCGACAAGACGCAGTTGCTGTCGCTCGTGCTGGCCGCGCGCTACCGGCGCCCGCTGCCGATCATCCTCGGCATCCTGATCGCCACCCTGGTCAACCATGGACTGGCCGGCGCGCTCGGCGGCTGGATCACCCATATGGTCGGCCCCTCGCTGCTGCGCTGGATCCTGGGCCTGGGCTTCATCGCCATGGCGGCCTGGATCCTGATTCCCGACAAGCTCGACGACGTCGAGCAAGGCAAGCCGGTGCGCGGCGCGCTCGGCATCCTCGGCACCACCATCGTCGCCTTCTTCTTCGCCGAGATGGGCGACAAGACGCAGATCGCCACCGTGGCGCTCGGCGCGCGCTTCAGCGGCGAAGTGCTGGCCGTGGTGGCCGGCACCACCTTCGGCATGATGCTGGCCAACGTGCCCGCCGTGCTGCTGGGCGGCCGCTTCGCCGACAAGCTGCCGATCGGACTGGTGCACAAGATCGCCGCCGCCATCTTCGTCGTGCTGGGCGTGCTGGCGCTGCTGGACGTCGGCGCCTGAGCGCGGCACGCGCGCCGGCCCCGCCGGCGCGGAAACGTGCGCTTACAACTTGCTGTCTCACCGCCCTCCCCCTCGCCCGTTAAGGAAGCAGCACTGGAACGGCCTGGCCGCCGGCCACGCCGCCCCAGGCGGATCGAATCTTGACGAGGAGAAGGATTGATGTCGAACCAGACAACACGCCCGCGCCGGGCCATGCACGGCCGGCGCGCCGCACGTGCCGCGCAGGCGGCCCTGGCCGCGCTGGCCGCCGCCGCCGCGCTGAGCGGCTGCGTGACCGAGCGCACAGTGGTGGTGCGCGAGCCGGCGCCGCACCAGGTCGTGCGGGCCATGCCGGCACCGGTGCACGAGGACCGCGGCCCGGCCCCTGGCTACGGCTGGAACTGGGTGCCCGGCCACTGGAAGTGGGCCGGCAACGACTGGCTGTGGGTGCACGGCAAGTGGGTCGAGCAGCCGGTGGCGCCGATGCCGCCGGTGATCGTCGAGCAGATCACGGTTGCGCCCACGCCGCATGCCTTCTGGGTGCCGGGCCACTGGGTGTGGCGCTATGAGGCCGGCGGCGGCTGGGCCTGGGTCAAGGGCCACTGGCACGGCTGAGCCTGGCTGAATGTACCGCTCGCGTACTGCCCGCGTGCCGCCGCCTGCGGCACGCCCGCTGCGGGCATAAAAAAACGGGGCACGAGGCCCCGTTCAAACCCTCTCCGGCCCTGCTGCCGGCCACCCCGCGCGAACGCGGGGACGGCCGGCGGACCGTCGATCACCGATCTTCCTGCCAAGCAGCGCCCTCGCGGCGCGCGCCTGGCGCGTCGGCGCTGCCGACCCGGCTGCTGTGGCCCGCCGGGCCGGCCCGCCACCTTCAGTTCGCCGTCTTGGCGCCGCCCTCGAACCACTGGCCCAGCAGCGCGCGCTCGTCATCCGTGATCTGCGTGACGTTGCCCAGCGGCATCGTCTTCTGCTGCACCGCCTGCTGGTAGATCAGCTGCGCGTGCGACTTGATCTCGTCCGCCGAGTCGAACATGATCCCCTTGGCCGCGGTCGGCATCATCTTCGGCTGGGCCGCGTGGCACTGCACGCAACGGGCGTTGATGATCTCCTGCACCTTGGCGAAGCTGACCTGGTTGGCGGCGCCGTCGGCGTCGCTGGCGGCCACCGCGGGACGCGGCTGCGGCGCGATCATCACCGCCACGCCGGCCAGCAGGGCCACGCCCACCGCGGGCCAGGCGACGTTGATCTTGCCCTTGTGCTTGAGGATGAAGAACTGGCGGATGAAGACGCCCGCCGCCATGATCATCACCAGCACCAGCCAGTTGTACTTGAAGCTGTAGGTCATGCTGTAGTGGTTGGACAGCATGGCGAACAGCACCGGCAGCGTGAAATACGTGTTGTGCACGCTGCGCTGCTTGCCGCGCTTGCCGTGGATCGGATCCACCGGCTGGCCTGCCTTGAGCGCTGCCACCACCTTGCGCTGGCCGGGGATGATCCACACCAGTACGTTGGCGCTCATGATGGTCGCGATCATCGCGCCGGTCAGCAGGAACGCCGCGCGGCCCGAGAATACGTGGCAGGCCACGAAGGCCGCCGCCACCACGTACAGGGCCACCAGCACCCCCACCAGCCCGTCGTTCTTGCCGAAGATGCGGCAGATGCAGTCGTAGACGATCCAGCCGATCAGCAGGTACGAGACCGCGAAGCCGACCGCCGCGCCGGGCGACATGTCGAACACGTTCTTGTCGATCAGGAAGGTGCTGGCATTGAACAGGTACAGCACCACCAGCAGCGCAAAACCCGACATCCAGGTGGAATAGGACTCCCAGTAGAACCAGTGCAGGTTCTCCGGCAACTGCTTGGGCGCAAGCAGGTACTTCTGCGGATTGTAGAAGCCGCCGCCGTGCACGGCCCACAGCTCGCCATCGACACCCTTGTCCTTCAGGTCGCCGGCGGTGGGCTTGGTCAGGCTGTTATCCAGCCAGACGAAGTAGAAAGACGAACCGATCCACGCGATGGCGGTGATGACATGCAGCCAGCGCAGCAGCAGATTGGCCCAGTCGAGAATATAGCCTTCCATGACTTGTCTCCTGTTTCCCGATGCCGTCGGCTCAGCTGCCGCGGTAGGTCGAGTACGACCACGGCGAGACCAGCAGGGGCACGTGGTAGTGCGCGCCCGTATCGGCAATGCCGAAGCGCAGCGGCACCACGTCGAGGAAGGCCGGCTCGGGCAGGCTCACGCCGCGCGCGCGGAAATAGTCTCCGGCATGGAATTCGAGTTCGTACACGCCGGGGGCGAAGGCCTCGCCTTCCAGCAGGGGCTGGTCGCAGCGGCCGTCGTGGTTGGTCACGACCGTCTTCAGGGTTTCGCGGCGATTGTCGACAATTTTATGCAGAGTGATCGACATACCTTGTCCGGGCGTGCCGGCTGCCGTGTCGAGCACGTGAGTGGTCAAGCGTCCCATCCTGTCTTCCTTAGGGCTGTGGGTTGTGAGGGGCGCCGCTGCCTTCACTAGCACCGGATTGGGGAATCCGGTGCCCGCTCGGTACGTGTTTCCAACGCATCCCGGCGCTGAACCGATTGCGGGCGACGATGCGCCCGACCGGTCCGTTTGACAAATCAGGGATAACCCGAGGAATCCGGCGGATATCCGGGGATTACCCTTGCCTGTCGAAAACATGGTTTTGTTTTGTTGACAATATTGAAGGCACAGCCAAATAATTGTCAACAATTTTCGGATCGCCATCCGCCTCCCGCAGTCCCCCGGCGGCCGCATCCCCTCCCCTTAGCTGGTGCCACGATGTCCAAGAATCTCAAGCTGATTGCCGGTGCCGAAGACACCCTTGCCCCCAGCGCGGCACGGCCCGCGCGCAAGGGCCCGGTCGAAGAGCGCATGTATCACGAAATCTACGACGCGATCATGGAGCACCGGCTGCCGCCGCGCACCAAGCTGACCGAGCACTCGCTTTGCGAAATCTATGCCACCGCGCGCCACACCGTGCGCAAGGTACTGTCGCGGCTGGCCGCCGACGGCATGGTCGACCTGGAGCCGAACCGCGGCGCCTTCATCGCCAGCCCGTCGACCGACGAGGCGCACGATATGTTCGAGCTGCGCCAGATGATGGAGCGCGCCGTGCTGGAGAAGGTGGCCGGCATGCGCGATGCGCGCGCCGTGGTGGCGCCGCTGCGCAAGATGGTGGCGGCCGAGCGCCAGGCCTTCCTCAGCCATGACCGCCCGACCTGGATCCGGCTCTCGGCCGAGTTCCACACCGCGCTGGCCGAGCTGTCGGGCAACGCGCTGCTGGTCAACATGATGCGCCGCCTGGTCTCGCGTACCACGCTGATGATCGCCAGCGTCGAAGCTCCCGGCAACAATGCCTGCTCGTTCGACGAGCACGAAGAGATCCTGGATGCCCTGGAACAGGGCGACGCCGCCCTCGCCCAGGCGCGCATGGCGCACCACCTTGGCGCCTGCGCGGACCGTGTGCAGCCCGACGAACCGGGCACCTTCGACCTTCGCAGCGTGCTGGGCCGCTCCACCTAGCGCCTTGTCGTTCCCGCCGCCGCGCCAGATGACGCGGCCTGCGCGACAAGGCCCGAATCCTGCTCATGACACAGCGTCCCCCCAGAGGGCGCGCAGTGCGGGACCGGGTTGCAGACCGCGGCGCGACGGCGTTCCCACCAAACCCAAGGAGAGGAGACACTTCGATGACTAGCGCAAGCACCACGGTCCCCACGGACCTCACCAACGAGCGGTTGCCTTCGGGCAGGCTGCTCGCGCTCGGCCTGCAGCACGTGCTGGTGATGTATGCCGGCACCGTCGCCGTTCCCCTGATCGTCGGCGGCGCGCTCAAGCTGCCCAAGGACCAGCTTGCCTTCCTGATCAACGCCGACCTGTTCGCGGCCGGCATCGCAACGCTGATCCAGGCCTTCGGGGTGTGGAAGTTCGGCATCCGCATGCCGGTGATGATGGGCGTGACCTTCGCCTCGGTGGCTCCGATGATCGCCATCGGCTCGGATCCCAACGTGGGCCTGCTCGGCATCTACGGCGCAGTGATCGCGGCGGGCATCTTCGGCATCCTGGTGGCGCCGCTGATGGGCCGCATGCTCGGGCTGTTCCCGCCGGTGGTGACCGGCACCGTCATCACGCTGATCGGTTTCTCGCTGATGCGTGTCGGCATCAACTGGGCCGGCGGCGGCCAGCCCACGGTGCGCGCGGTGATCGACGGCGTGGTCAAGGACGTGCCCAACCTCGCCTACGGCGACCTCGGCAACCTCGCCGTCGCCGGCCTGGTGCTGGTGGTGATCCTGCTGCTGACCCGCTTCGGGCGCGGCCTGGTCGCCAACTGCGCGGTGCTGATCGGCATCATCGTCGGCACGCTGGTGTCGATGGCCATGGGCAAGGTCTCCTTCGAGGGACTCAACGAAGCCAGCTACGTGGCCGTCATCACGCCGCTTCACTTCGGCATGCCGACCTTCCAGCTCACCGCCGTGCTGTCGATGTGCATCGTGATGCTGATCACGCTGGTGGAGTCCACCGGCATGTTCCTGGCGCTGGCCGACATCACCGGCAAGCGGCTGAGCAACGCCGAACTGACCAACGGCCTGCGCGCCGACGGCCTGGGCACCGTGATCGGCGGCCTCTTCAATACCTTCCCCTATACCTCGTTCTCGCAGAACGTCGGCCTGGTCACCGTGACCGGCGTGCGTTCGCGCTACGTGGCGGTGGCCGGCGGCATCGTGCTGATCGCCTTCGGCCTGTTCCCCAAGATGGCCCACGTGGTGGCCTCGGTGCCGCAGTTCGTGCTGGGCGGCGCCGGCATCGTGATGTTCGGCATGGTGGCCGCCACCGGCATCCGCATCCTGGGCTCCTGCGACTTCAACCGCAACCGCCACAACCTGTTCATCGTCGCGATCGCGATCGGCTTCGGCATGATTCCGACGCTCGCGCCGACCCTGTTCCAGTACCTGCCGAAGTGGACCGACCCGTTCACCCACAGCGGCATCGTGCTGGGCACCATCGTCGCCGTCGTGCTGAACCTCTTCTACAACGGCATCCAGTCCCGCGAGGAAGCCATGCGCCACGCTGCCGCCAACTCGCACGGCACCGAGTAAGCGCGCGGCGGCCCCGTCCGCCGTCGCGCAGCACCGGGGCTGCCCCGCGCCAGCGGAGGCCCCCGGGCTTCACCGGTGCCCGCCCGTCCTCTGATGTGAAAAGACCCAGATGAAAGACCAACACTATCCACGCGATCTCATCGGCTACGGCGGACAGCCGCCGCACGCCCGCTGGCCGGGCGGCGCACGCATCGCCGTCCAGTTCGTCCTCAACTACGAGGAGGGCGGCGAGAACTGCGTGCTGCACGGCGACCCCGGCTCCGAGCAGTTCCTCTCCGAGATCATCGGTGCGGCGGCCTACCCCGACCGCCACATGAGCATGGAGAGCATCTACGAGTACGGTTCGCGCGCCGGGGTCTGGCGCATCCTGCGCGAGTTCGAGCAGCGCGGCCTGCCGCTCACGGTGTTCGGCGTATCGATGGCGCTGCAGCGGCATCCCGAAGTGACCCGCGCCTTCGTCGAGCTGGGCCACGAGATCGCCTGCCACGGCTGGCGCTGGATCCACTACCAGGGCCTGGACGAGAACATCGAGCGCGAGCATATGCGTATCGGCATGGAGATCATCAAGTCCCTGACCGGCTCGCTGCCGCTGGGCTGGTACACCGGCCGCGACAGCCCCAACACGCGCCGGCTGGTGGTGGAGCACGGCGGCCTGCTCTACGACTCCGACTACTACGGCGACGACCTGCCGTTCTGGACCGAGGTCGCGCTGGGCAACGGCGAGAGCAAGCCCCACCTGGTGGTGCCCTATACGCTGGACACCAATGACATGCGCTTCGCCACCGCACAGGGCTTCAACACCGGCGAGCAGTTCTACCAGTACCTGAAGGACGCCTTCGACGTGCTCTATGCGGAAGGCGACCCGGCCGGGCTGGACCGTCCCAAGATGCTGTCGGTCGGCATGCACTGCCGGCTGCTGGGCCGCCCTGCCCGCTTCCGCGCGCTGCAACGCTTCCTCGACTACGTGCAGGGCCACGACAAGGTCTGGATCTGCCGCCGCGTCGACATTGCCCGCCACTGGGCCGAGCACCATCCCCACACTTCCGCCAAGCAAGCATGAGCCAGACCTATACCCTGAAGCAGTTGAACACGATGCCCGAGGCGGAGTTCATCGCCGTGCTGGGGGGCATCTACGAGCATTCGCCCTGGGTGGCCCAGGGCGTGGCCGCGCGCCGGCCGTTCGCCAATGCGGCCGAGCTGGCCGACGCCATGCGCGCCGAAGTCGACGCGGCCGGCGATGCCGCCCAGATCCGCCTGGTGCGCGCCCACCCGGAACTGGCCGGCAAGGCCGCGGTGCGCGGCGAGCTGACCGCGGAGTCGACGCGCGAGCAGAGCGGCGCCGGACTCGACCGCTGCAGCCCCGAGGAATTCGCCCGCTTGCAGGCACTGAATCAGCGCTACAACGAGAAATTCGGCTTCCCCTTCATCCTCGCCGTGCGCGGCTACGACCGTGCCGGCATCATCGCGGCCTTCGGCGAGCGCGTGGAAAACGAGCCGGCGGTCGAGTTGCAAACTTGCATCAACCAGATCCACCGCATTGCACAGTTCCGCTTGAACGACTTAGTATCCGGCTGAACCAAAAAACGCATCCTGCATCAGCGAGCCAGAAGAACGAACAAGGAAGCCGCCGGATCCCCATCCGATGCCATCCAGGCGGCCGAATCAGAAGAAGAACCCTGCTGGGTCCAGCACACACAGAGCGTTCCGAAACAGGATCAACCACGGAGGTCTTTACCATGCAGAAGCAGTTCACGCCGGCCCTCAAGCTGGCAGCCTTGGCCGCAGCCCTTTTCAGCGGCACCGCGATGGCCCAGTCCAGCGTCACGCTGTACGGCCAGGCCGACATGTTCGTCGGCGGCGTCAAGAACCCCGGCTCGACCAACCGCGCCTGGGTCGCCAACTCCGGCGGCATGCAGACGTCGTACTGGGGCATCAAGGGCACCGAGGACCTGGGCGCCGGCACCAAGGCCATCTTCGACCTGAACGGCTTCTTCCGTACCGACCAGGGCGCGATGGGTCGCTTCAACGGCGACACCATGTTCAGCCGCAATGCCTTCGTCGGCCTGCAGAACGACAAGTACGGCACGGTCAAGCTGGGCCGCAACACCACCCCGTACTTCGTCTCGACGATCCTGTTCAACCCGCTGATCGACTCCTACGTGTTCTCGCCGATGGTGTTCCACACCTACTTCTCGGCGGCCAACAGCAAGGTCTTCGATCCCGGCATCGTCGGCGATTCGGGCTGGAACAACTCCGTGCTGTACTCCACGCCGAACTTCGGCGGCCTCACCGCCAACTTCATCTATGCCTTCGGCGAGCAACCCGGCGCCACCGGCAGGAACAAGTGGGGCGGCAACGTGATGTACTTCAATGGTCCGTTCGCCGCGACCGTGGCCTTCCAGCAGGTCAAGTTCGACAGCGTGCCGGGCGACCTGACCGCCTCCAGCAACGCCTTCCTGACCGGCTTCGACAAGCAGACCGCGGTACAGGGCGGCGCGTCGTATGACTTCAAGGTGGTCAAGGTGTTCGCCCAGGGCCAGTACATCAAGACCAATGTGAACACCAACGCCTTCGGCGACATCAAGCACACCAACGGCCAGATCGGCGCCTCGGTGCCCATCGGCGCCGGCAACCTGCTGGCTTCGTACGCCTACGACAAGACCACCAACAGCCAGAGCAGCTTCAAGCGCAACACCTTCGCGCTGGCCTACGACTACAACCTGTCCAAGCGTACCGACGTCTACGCCGCCTACTACTACGACAAGATCACCGGCATCGAGCAGGGCGACACCTTCGGCATCGGCGTGCGCCACAAGTTCTGACGCGCGGCGCCGCCCGCCACGCAAGAAAGCCCGCCTGCCAGCGGGCTTTCTTGCTTGCGGCCGGCCCGCGTTCTAGTTGCGCAGCGCCCGCACGAAGGCGGCCACGGCCGCGCCGATCTCGTCGGGACTGTCTTCCTGGATGAAGTGGCTGCCCCGCACGGTGACCTCGCGCTGCCCGGGCCAGCGCCGGCACAACTCGCGCTGGCGTCCGGTGAGGATCGAGCCCGGCTCGGCGTTGACGAACAGCTTGGGCACCGGACTGCCGGCCAGCCAGGCCGCATAGTCCTCGACCACCTGGACCACCTCGGCCGGCTCGCCTTCGACGGGAATCTGGCGCGGCCAGCTCAGCGTCGGCCTGCGGTCCTCGCCCGGCTGCGCGAAGGGGGCGCGGTAGGCCGCCATCTCCGCCTCGCCCAGCGGACGCAGCACGGAGGCCGGCAGCACGCGCTCGACGAAGGTGTTCTTGTCCAGCACCATCTCTTCGCCGGCCGGCGAGCGGAAACCCTGGAACACGCGGCGCGCGCTCTCCGGCCAGTCCGCCCAGGTCAGCGGTGCAACGATGGCCTCCATGTAGGCGATACCCTGCACACGCGCGGGATGCTGCCGGGCCCAGTCGAAACCCAGCGCCGAGCCCCAGTCATGCAGCACCAGCACCACGCGCTCGCCCAGGTCGAGCTGGTCGAGCAAGGCGAACAGGTAGTCGCGCTGCTCGGCGTAGCCGTAGCGCTGCGGGCCGGACTGCGGCAGCTTGTCGGAATCGCCCATGCCGATCAGGTCGCAGGCGACCAAACGGCCCAGGCCGCGGCAATGCGGCATCACATTGCGCCACAGGTAGGACGAGGTCGGGTTGCCGTGCAGGAAGACGATGGGATCGCCCTCGCCGACGTCCTGGTAGGCCATGCGGCTGCCCTTGACGATGGCGTACTGCTTCGGGGCAAAGGGGGCTGGGCTCAATGGCACGGGGTCTCCTTCATGCTGGGGTGGCAATGCAGGCTGCGCGCGCAGCGGCCGCGCTTCGGCGCAGGTCCATGTGTCGCTCCGCCCACCGGCGCATGCGATGCCTCAATCACATAACCTGCCGCGACGGCAGGCTTACGCCGGAGCACCTGGCGTGGACACCGCCCCATCATGACAGAGTGCGCCCGCTATATTTCCTGCGCCCTGCCCGTACTCCGGGCATCCCGCGCTTTCCCGCCGCCCAGCCCCGACATTGACACTTCGTCAGCACCTGACATAAAGTCCAAACCATGGAACGAGACGACGAAAACCGCCTGTTGCTGCGCGAGGCGCGCAAGATCGTGCAGGCGCTTGGCGAGACGCTTGCCCCGCTGGTCGAGGTGGTGTTGCACGACCTGACCCGCCCGGAGCATGCGGTGGTGGCCATCGCCAACAATCTGTCGGGCCGCCAGGTCGGCGAGCCGGCGACGGAGATCGGCCTGGCCCGCATCACCGACCCCGGCTATCCCGAGGTCATCCAGAACTATCCCAACCAGTTTCCCGACGGCCGGCCGGCCAAGAGCACCTCGATCGGCCTGAAGAACAGCGGCGGCGAATACGTGGCCGCCATCTGCCTGAACCTCGACACCTCGCTGCTGGGCGCGGTGACGGCCAGCCTGGGCCAGTTGATGCAGACCCGCAGCGGCGGGCCGCCGCTGCGCGAAGCGCTGGCGCCGCGCAGCGCCGATGAAGTGCGCGCCGCACTGGAACGCTTCGCCGCCGCGCGCAACACCACGCCGCTGGGCATGACGCTGGCACAGCGGCGCGAGGCCATGCGCGAGCTGGCCGACGCCGGCCTGCTCAACCTGCGCCGCGCCTATACCGAGGTGGCCCAGACCCTCGGGGTCGCCCGCTCCACCGTCTATACCTACCTGCCAACGGAAGATCGCCCATGACCGCCCTGCCCATCACCTTCGATGACGTCTCCGCCGCCCACGAGCGCATCCGCGGCGCCGCGCACCGCACACCGGTGCTGACTTCCACCACCGTCGATGCCGCCACCGGCGCCACGCTGTACTTCAAGTGCGAGAACTTCCAGCGCATGGGCGCCTTCAAGTTCCGCGGCGCCTACAACGCCATCGCCCAGTTCACGCCGCAGCAGAAGGCCGCCGGCGTGCTGGCCTTCTCCTCGGGCAACCACGCCCAGGCCATCGCCCTGTCGGCACGCCTGCTCGGCGTGCACGCGGTGATCCTGATGCCGGAAGACGCCCCGGCAGTGAAGATCGAGGCCACGCGCGGCTACGGCGCCGAGGTCGTGCTGTACGACCGCTACAAGCAGGACCGCGAGGCGCTGGCCGTGCAGCTGGCGGCCGAGCGCGGCCTCACGCTGATCCCGCCCTATGACCACCCGCACGTGATGGCCGGCCAGGGCACGGCGGCCAAGGAACTGTTCGAGGACGCCGGCCCGCTCGACCTGCTGCTGGTCTGCCTGGGCGGCGGCGGGCTGTTGTCGGGCTGCGCGGTGGCGGCGCGCGCGCTGCATCCCGGCTGCCGGGTGATCGGCGTCGAGCCCGAGGCCGGCAACGACGGCCAGCGCAGCCTGCGCAGTGGCGAGATCGTGCATATCGAAACGCCCAGGACCATCGCCGACGGCGCACAGACGCAGCACCTCGGGCAGTACACCTTCCCGGTGATCCGCACGCTGGTGGACGACATCGTCACGGTCAGCGATGCCGAGCTGGTCGACACCATGCGCTTCTTCGCCAGCCGCATGAAGATCGTGGCCGAGCCCACCGGCTGCCTGGCCGCCGCGGCGGCGCTGCAGGGCAAGGTCGACATCCGCGGCAAGCGGGTCGGCGTCATCGTGTCGGGCGGCAACGTCGACATGGTGCGCTTCGGGCAGTGGATGCAGGGCCAGTAGGCACGGCGACGCCGGGCTGCCCGGCCGCCCCGCCGCCTGCGGCCGGGCGGCTTCTTTTTTGTCCCCACCCCCTTGAGCCTCACGCAACGTGAGGAACCATCATCGTTCCACGCCTACGGGAAAAGGAGCCTGCGATGTTGTTGAGAGTAGGAGAACTGGCCAGGCGCAGCGGCCTGACGGTCAGGACACTGCACCACTACGACAGCATCGGACTGCTGGTCCCGTCGGCGCGATCCGACTCGGGCTACCGCCTCTACAGCCAGCGCGACGTCTCGCGCCTGCACCAGATCCAGGCGCTGCGGCGCTTCGGCGTCTCGCTGGCCGACATCGCCGCGGCACTGGAGCAGCCCGCGCTCACGCTCACCAGCGTCATCGCGCAGCAGATCCGCCAGTTGGACCGGCAGATCGCCGATTCGACGGTCTTGCGCGAGCGCCTGGCGCGGCTGCACGCCCAGTGCCTGGCGGGAGAGGAGCCCGAGATGGCCGACTGGCTGACGACCTTGGAACTGATGACCATGTACGACAAATACTTCACTCAACAGGAACTCGAGCAACTCCCCTTCTACCGCGCCGGACAGGCGGAACAACGCGAATGGGCCGCGCTGGTAGCGCGGGCGCAGGCACTGCTCGCCGCCGGCGGGTCGCCCGAGGACGAAGCGGCGCAGCACCTCGCCATTGAATGGATGGCGAAACTCGAGCGCGACACCGCCGGCAACCCGGGCCTGATGGCCAAGCTCAACCACATGCACGACAGCGAGCCGGCCATGCAGGCGCAGACCGGGGTCACGCCACAGGTGGTGGACTTCATCATGGCCGCCTTTGCCGAAACCAAGATCGAGCTCTACCGCAAATACCTGACTCCGGCCGAACTCGCCCACCTGAAGACCCACTATGTGGCCAATATGCGCGCGTGGCCGCCGCTGATCGCGGCGGTACGGGAGCTGATGGCCAGCGGTGTGCCCCCTACAGCGCCCGAAGCGGGTCGCCTGGCCGGCCAGTGGATGACGCTGTTCCGCGCCTTCGCCGGCGACGACCCGGCCACGCAGGGCAGGATCCGCACCGCGCTGGCAGCGGAACCCGGCTTGCAGAAGGGCACCTGGATCGACGACCTCCTGCTGGACTACCTGCGCCAGGCCGTGGCCGCGCTAAGCCAGCCCAGCCTGAATTGACTGCCGGATGCAGCGCCCGCCGGGAGGGTCTGCTGCCCAGTGCGCCCCCGCCGCATGCTGCGCCGCAGCGTCCTTAGCATCGCAATCCCGCGGGATCGAAAGCCGTTGCTCCATAGTCCGATTCAATTGGCGAGCCTTCGTCACCCTGCCTAGATTGGTTACCCGGGCATCGAATCGCCGATAGGCGACGGGAACGTCTTGTCCGCCTGCGGGGGCGACATCAAGGCGCGGCGCATCCCTTCTCTGCCCCGGAATAACCATAGCGAGGTGACACATGCGGCGCTACGCCAAGAGCAGATCGGAGCTGATGGCCATCCTGAACCAGTGTCTCGAAAACAATCCGGAATGCGGGGAATGCGAGTTGCATGCGATGCGGGAGCACCAGCCCGACCACACCGGCTGCAACTGGAGCGCTGAAGTCGACTTTCCGCAGGAGCCGGTCGACAATCTGCCGCGGCGCCTGGCGGCGGCCCGCTCGATCATCGTAGTGATGCGCGAACAGTACAACCTGCAGTAGGCTGCAGCAGCCTGCAGCAGGCGCGGCGAAAGCCGGGCATGAAAAAGCCGGACCCGAGGGTCCGGCTTTTTTTGTCTGCGCGGCGTCACCCGGGACGCCGGCGCGCGACCCGCGCCGGCGGGCTCGCGCTGCACCGCATCAACGCTGGGCGTTGACCTCCGCCACCGCCACCGCCGTCATGTTGACGATGCGGCGTGCCGTGGCCTGCGGGTTCAGGATATGCACCGGCTTGGCCGCGCCCAGCAGGATCGGGCCCACCGTCACGCCCTGCCCGCCGGTGATCTTCAGCAGGTTGAAGGCGATATTGGCGGCATCCAGCGTCGGCATCACCAGCAGGTTGGCGCTGCCGGCCAGCTTGGTCGACGGCAGGAAATGGCGGCGCACTTCTTCCACCAGCGCGGCGTCGCCCTGCATCTCGCCTTCCACCTCCAGGTGCGGCGCGGTGGCGGCGAGGATCTCGCGCGCGGCGCGCATCTTGCGCGCCGACGGACGGGTCGAGGAGCCGAACATCGAGTGCGACATCATCGCCACCTTCGGATGCAGGCCGAAGCGCGAGATTTCCTCGGCGGCCAGCTCGGTGATGGCGGCCAGCTCCTCGGCGGTGGGATCGTCGTTGACGAAGGTGTCGGTGATGAAGAGCGTGTACTTTTCCAGCATCAGCGCATTCATCGCTGCGAACACCTTGGCGCCCGGCGCCAGGCCGATCACGTCGCGCACGTGCTCGAGGTGGGCCTCGAAGCGGCCGACCGTGCCGCACAGCAGCGCGTCGGCATCGCCCATGTGCATCAGCATGGTGCCGATCAGGGTGTTGGAGCGGCGCAGCGCCACCTTGGCCATGTCGGGCGTGACACCGTCACGGGCGCGCAGCGCGTGGTATTCCTCATGGTAGGCGCGGTAGCGCGGATCGTCCTCGGGATCGATCAGCTCGAAGTCCACGCCCGGCCGCAGACGCAGGCCGGCCTTGTCGATGCGCATCTGGATCACGTGCGGACGGCCGATCAGGATCGGGCGCGCCAGGCCTTCGTCGACCACGCCCTGTACCGCGCGCAGCACGCGCTCTTCCTCGCCTTCCGCATAGGCCACGCGCTTGGGCGCAGCCTTGGCGGCGGTGAAGACCGGCTTCATGATCAGGCCGGTGTGGTAGACGTACTGCGTCAGTTGCTGGCGGTAGGCCTCCAGGTCCTGGATCGGACGCGTGGCCACGCCCGACTCCTCCGCGGCCTTGGCCACCGCCGGCGCGATCTTCTCGATCAGGCGCTGGTCGAACGGCGTGGGGATGATGTAGTCGGGGCCGAACTTCAGCTCGCGGCCGCCGTAGGCTGCCGCCACCGCCTCGTTCAGCTCGGCCTCGGCCAGCTCGGCGATCGCCTTCACGCAGGCCAGCTTCATCTCTTCCGTGATCTTGGTCGCGCCGCAATCCAGCGCGCCGCGGAAGATGTAGGGGAAGCACAGCACGTTGTTGACCTGGTTCGGGTAGTCCGAACGGCCGGTGGCGATGATGCAGTCGGGACGCGCGGCCTTGGCTACTTCCGGGCGGATTTCCGGCTCGGGGTTGGCCAGCGCCAGGATGATCGGCTTGTCGGCCATGGTCTTGACCATCTCGGCGGTCAGCACGCCGGCGGTCGAGCAGCCCAGGAAGACGTCGGCGCCCTTGACGATATCGGCCAGCGTGCGGGCCGAGGTGTCCTGCGCGTAGCGGGCCTTGTTGGCCTCCATGTTCGCGTCGCGGCCGACGTAGATCACGCCCTTGGAGTCGACCACCGAGATGTTCTCGCGCTTCACGCCCAGGCTGACCATGGTGTCGAGGCAGGCGATCGCGGCGGCGCCGGCGCCGGACACGGCCAGCTTGACCTTGCCGACATCCTTGCCCACCACCTTCAGGCCATTCAGCAGCGCAGCGGTCGAAATGATGGCGGTGCCGTGCTGGTCATCGTGGAAGACGGGGATGTTCATGCGCTCGCGCAGCTTCTTCTCGATGTAGAAGCACTCGGGCGCCTTGATGTCTTCCAGGTTCACGCCACCCAGCGTGGGTTCCAGCGCGGCCACGATCTCGACGATCTTGTCCGGGTCGCGCGCGTCGAGCTCGATGTCGAACACGTCGATGCCGGCAAACTTCTTGAACAGGCAGCCCTTGCCTTCCATCACCGGCTTGCCGGCCAGCGGGCCGATGTCGCCCAGGCCCAGCACGGCGGTGCCGTTGGTCACCACGGCGACCAGGTTGGCGCGCGAAGTGTATTCGGCCGCAGTGGACGGATCCTTGGCAATCTCCTCGCAGGCATAGGCCACGCCCGGCGAGTAGGCCAGCGACAGGTCGCGCTGGTTGGACAGCGCCTTGGTCGCGGTGACCTGGATCTTGCCCTTGGTCGGGCTGCGGTGGTATTCCAGCGCGGCCAGGCGCAACTGCGCCTCAGGACTGTTGGGGGCATGTTGCGGTGCATCACCGCTGGTCTTGCTGCTCATTCTGCTCGTCCGGTAAGAATGGCCTCATCCGCGCGGCCGGCCCGCGTCTGCGCGGGTCGTCCCCAGCGGCCGGGGCCGGAAGAATCGAAGGGCCATTTTAGCCCAGGCATCCTGTTCGAGAAGGCCCGAATGCCGCGCCAGTGGCCCAAAGCAGGGGAATTCCCCAGGTAAAACAGCTTTTACCCGGGCAGTGGCAATCGCGCCTGTCTGCGCGGCGCCGCAAGCGTGCAACGGTGGACAATTGCACGCACATGTAGCCGGTGCCTCTGGCGGAAGCGCCCCGCGCCTGAGGCGCGCAACGCGTGCCGCCAGGCGGGCCGCCCTCCCCTGCCCGGGGGTCCGCCAGCCGACACTCAGCGGTCCGCCTTGTCCAGCGGCAGCGTCACGCGCCGCGGCCGGCCGTCGTCCGCCGGGAAGTTGGCGAAGGCGCTGCGGATCAGGTAGGGCATGGCCGATTGCAACGAGCCCCCTTCGGTCTGCTGCCGCGCCGTCACCTGGTAGACCGGACGACCGCCGGCTGCCTCCTTGAACACGACCGACAAGGTGGCCACCGTCACCGGCACGTCGCGCACCACGGTCGCGGGTGGCCAGTAGCCGGGGCCCCAAGGTCCCCAAGGGCGGTAGGCGGCATAAGGTCCCCAGTACGGTCCCCAGGGCCCGTACCAGGGATCGGGATAGGCCGTGTCGACCACGCGCACCAGGCCGGGGGCCGCCTCATAGCTCATGCCGACCAGGTAGCGCGCCTGCGCGCGCGACACCTGGCTGAATCCGAGCGGCGCCAGCGTCTCGGCCAGCCATTGCTGGTAGGTCAGCCGATCGAGCTGGTCCTGCTGCGCCTTCTCCGTATCGAAGGCATAGGTGCGCGGCGCATCGTTCTGCCAGCCGGCCTGCTTGAAGGCCGTCACCTCGCTGGTCACCGTGCTGGCGCAACCGCCCAGCCACAGCGTGCCCAGCAGCACCATGCCCGCGGCGATGCCGCGCCCCGACCTGTCCGGATACCGCCACTTCATGATCGCCCCTCGCATGCTTCTATCGTTCCTGTCGTGTTGCCTGCACTCTCTGACCGCGGGCGCGCTCCAGGATTCCCGCCGGCCCGCGCCCGGCCCCTTGGCTACAATGGGGTTTTGGCCCGCGCCGCGGCGGCGCGGCGCCCCAACGGTCATCCGAGGACAGAACCGCCATGCTGCGCACCGACACGCCCGTCACCGTCTACCGTAAAGACTATAGTCCGCCAGCCTTCGCTTTCGATCATGTCGACCTGGTGCTCGAACTGGACCCGGAACGGACCCTGGTCACCAGCACCGTGCGCTTTCGCCGCACCGCCGCCGACGCAGCGCTGGTGCTGGCCGGCGAGGACCTGGAACTGGTCAGCGTGAAACTGGACGGCCAGGCGTTCGCCGCCACCGCCCAGGACGGCACGCTGACGCTGGCCGGCCTGCCTGGCGAAGGCAGCCTGGAAATCACCACCGCCTGCCGTCCCGCGGCCAACACCACGCTGTCCGGCCTCTACGTCTCCAACGGCAACTTCTTCACGCAGTGCGAGGCAGAGGGCTTCCGCCGCATCACCTATTTTCTCGACCGGCCGGACGTGATGACCACCTACCGGGTCACCCTGCGCGCCGACCGCGCCGCCTATCCGGTGCTGCTCTCCAACGGCAACCTGGTGGGCCGGCGCGAACTGCCTGCGGGGCGCCATGAGGCCGTTTGGGAAGACCCCTTCAAGAAGCCGAGCTACCTGTTCGCGCTGGTGGCGGGCAAGCTCGAATGCATCGAAGAACGGGTGGTATCGGCCTCCGGCAAGGAGAAGCTGCTGCAGGTGTGGGTCGAGGCGCAGGACCTCGGCAAGACGCGCCATGCGATGGACTCCCTGATCCATGCCATCCGCTGGGACGAACGGCGCTTCGGCCTCGAGCTCGACCTGGACCGCTTCATGATCGTCGCCGTCGGCGATTTCAACATGGGCGCGATGGAGAACAAGGGCCTCAACATCTTCAACACCAAGTACGTGCTGGCCAATGCCGAAACGGCCACCGACACCGACTTCGCCAATATCGAATCGGTGGTGGGCCACGAGTACTTCCACAACTGGACCGGCAACCGGGTCACCTGCCGCGACTGGTTCCAGTTGTCGCTCAAGGAGGGCCTGACCGTCTTCCGCGACCAGGAATTCTCCGCCGACATGATGGGCTCCGAATCCGGCCGCGCGGTCAAGCGCATCGAGGACGTGCGCCTGCTGCGCCAGGTGCAGTTCCCCGAGGACGCCGGCCCGATGGCGCACCCGGTGCGCCCGGACAGCTACGAGGAAATCAACAACTTCTACACGGTGACGGTGTACGAGAAGGGTGCCGAGGTCGTGCGCATGTACCAGACCCTGCTGGGCCGCGACGGCTTCCGCAAGGGCATGGACCTGTACTTCCGGCGCCATGACGGCCAGGCCGTCGCCTGCGACGATTTCCGTGCAGCCATGGCCGACGCCAACGGGCGCGACCTCGGCCAGTTCGGGCTCTGGTACAGCCAGGCCGGCACACCGGTGGTCAGCGTGCGCAGCGCGTGGGACGCCAAGGACGGCAGTTTCACCCTGACGCTGTCGCAGCATTGCCCCAAGGTGGGCATCGAGACGCGTGCCGGCACGCCGGACAAGCAGCCCTTCCACATTCCCTTCGCGATCGGCCTGATCGGCGCCGACGGGCGCGACCTGCCGCTGCACCTCGACGGCGAGGCCGGCGATGCGCCCGGCGCCGGCGACACCACGCGCGTGCTCGATTTCACCGGCGCCGAACAGAGCTTCCGCTTCACCGGCCTGCCGGCACAACCAGGTGGCGCCGCCCCGCTGCCCTCGCTGCTGCGCAATTTCTCCGCGCCGGTGATCGTCGACGCCGACTACACCGACGCCCAGCTCACCTTCCTGCTGGCGCACGACAGCGATCCCTTCAACCGCTGGGAAGCCGGCCAGCGCCTGGCCACGCGCGCGCTGCTGCAACTCGTATCGGACGCCCAGGCCGGCCGCGAACTGCGCCTGGCCCCGGAACTGGTGGCCGCCGTGCGCACGGTGCTGAGCGACGACAGCCTCAACCCCGCCTTCCGCGAGCAGGCCCTGCTGCTGCCGGCCGAGGCCTACCTGGCCGAGCGCATGAGCGTGGCCGATCCCGCCGCCATCCACCGCGCGCGCCAGTTCCTGCGCGAAGGCCTGGCGCGCGCGCTGCAGCCTGAGTGGCTGGCCGCCTACGAGGCCAACGCCACGCCGGGACCCTACAGCCCCGACGCGGCCAGCGCCGCCAAGCGCGCGCTGCGCAACCTGGCGCTGGGCTACCTGGCCGACAGCGGCGACGCCGCCATGCAGGCGCTGGCCGAGCGGCAGTACCACGCCGCCGACAACATGACCGATCGCTTCGCCGCGCTGAGCGCCCTGGTCAACAGCTTTGCGCCCGGCCGCGAAGCGGCGCTGGCCGACTTCTACCAGCGCTTCGAGCACGACGCGCTGGTGATTGACAAATGGTTCTCGCTGCAGGGCATGCAGCGCAGCGAGGTCGGCGCCCACGCCGGCAAGCGCACCCTCGACACGGTGCGCGCGCTGATGGAACACCCCGCCTTCACCCTGCGCAACCCCAACCGCGCACGCGCGCTGATCTTCAGCTTCTGCTCCGGCAACCCGGCGCAGTTCCATGCCGAGGACGGCGCGGGCTACCGCTTCTGGGCCGAGCAGGTGCTCGCGCTCGATGCCATCAATCCGCAGGTGGCGGCGCGGCTGGCGCGCGTGATGGACCGCTGGCAGAAGTACACGCCGGTGCTGCGCGATGGCATGCGCGCCGCGCTGGAGCAAGTGTCGGCAGCCCCGTCGCTGTCGCGTGACGTGCGCGAGATCGTCGGCAAGGCGCTCGCCGCCTGACACCGGGGGCCGCCGCCGGCTACCCGCCCGAAGCGGGAAGGCCGGCGGCGCCGGCCCGCCCCTGGCGGCCATGTAGAATTGCGGCCATCCAAGGAGAACCACCATGACTCGCATCAGCCTGACCCGATATCTGGTCGAGGAGCAGCGCAAGCACAACACGATCCAGCCCGAACTGCGGCTGCTGATCGAAGTGGTCGCGCGCGCCTGCAAGGCCATTTCCAACGCTGTCAGCAAGGGCGCGCTCGCCGGCGTGCTCGGCTCCGCCGGCACCGGCAACGTGCAAGGCGAAACCCAGCAGAAGCTGGACGTGATCGCCAACGAAGTGCTGCTCGACGCCAACGAATGGGGCGGCCACCTCGCCGCCATGGCCTCGGAGGAGATGGATTCCTTCTACGAGATCCCCAATCGCTACCCGAAGGGCGAATACCTGCTGCTGTTCGATCCGCTCGATGGCTCGTCGAATATCGACGTCAACGTCTCGATCGGCACCATCTTCTCGGTGCTGCACATGCCCAAGCCGGGCCAGACCGTGACCGAGGCCGACTTCCTGCAGCCGGGCAGCCACCAGGTCGCCGCCGGCTATGCCGTCTACGGCCCGCAGACCACCCTGGTGCTGACGGTCGGCAACGGCGTGCAGATGTTCACGCTCGACCGCGAGGCCGGCAGCTTCGTGCTGACCCAATCCGATGTGCAGATTCCCGAGGACACCAAGGAATTCGCCATCAACATGTCCAATATGCGCCACTGGGCCCCGCCGGTGCGCCGCTATATCGACGAGTGCCTGGCCGGCACCGACGGCTCGCGCGGCAAGAACTTCAACATGCGCTGGATCGCCTCGATGGTGGCCGACGTGCACCGCATCCTGACGCGCGGCGGCATCTTCATGTACCCCTGGGACAAGCGTGAGCCGGAGAAGCCGGGCAAGCTGCGCCTGATGTACGAAGCCAACCCGATGGCCATGCTGGTCGAGCAGGCCGGCGGCGCCGCCACCAACGGCCACGAGCGCATCCTCGACGTGCAGCCGGAAAAACTGCATCAGCGCGTGTCGGTGATCCTGGGCTCGAAGAACGAAGTGGATCGCGTCACGCAGTACCACCGCGAAGCCGAACAGGCTCAACAGGCTCAACAGGCAGGCGGAGCCTGAGGCACCCCTCTGCGCTGGCGGGAAGATGGATGAGGTGGCCCGCATGGCGCGGCCGCTTCAAAAAAAGCTTCCCACCGGCAGGACTCCCTGCTATTATTGCGGGCTGTTCCGGTTCACACGGAACGATGTTGCCGAAGTAGCTCAGTCGGTAGAGCAGCTCATTCGTAATGAGAAGGTCGGGGGTTCGATTCCTCTCTTCGGCACCATTCAGATCAAGCACCAAGCCCAGCCCACCGGTTGGGCTTTGTTGTTTCTGGGTGCCATGTAGCCATCGATGCGGCATTTTGGCCTCATGCGGCCGACACCGGTCCAGCCCCCCTCCTCCCCGCAAACAGCCCGAGCAAGCCACGCAAGGTGCGGACAGGCACCCGTCTTGCACCGGGCAGGAATGTCATGCGGTGACTCATGCGATGACGCCGGCCTTCATGCGGGGATGGATAACCGGGCCACGAGCGAAATTGCTCCGCCGCCCATCTTTGATACCATCCAGCCCGAGACATGCCCTCTGGCCGACAGCCCCTCGGCCCCATGGGCACGAACGGAGATCGCGCTGTGAAATACTCGAAGATCCTGGCGGTGATGGCATGCCTGGTGTCCGCTGCTTGCACCACCACGGCGCCGCCCTACTCCGGCCGCCAGATGTCCACGTACGATATGTCGACGGAATACACGGTGGAATATGTGCCGGACGGCTTCAAGCTTGCGGTCGACTACCGGTACCAGCAGTTCACGATTCTGCCCGGTAGCGCAGCCGCCGAGTGCAGGACAGCGATGCACAATGTGGCCGACAGCCTGGCAGACCGAAGGCAAAGGCCGATCGAACCGATAGGTGACCAAGACATCAAGTTGCACACCAGCAGGAATTGGTTCGGGAAGATAACCGTCTGCTCCGCGACCGCGCCGGTCATCTGGAAGCGCTGAATCGATACACAACGGAGTACGACCCGGCTCGCCTCGGGTCACGGCAGCCCGCGTGAGGCGGCGGGATCCGCTCCAGGGCACCGAGCCGGCCGGCAAACCGAAACGGCTTGGCCGCGCTGGCGCGGCGGGAAGCATCGACGCTGCGGTTCCGCACGGCACCCGGCGCGATCGCCGTCATGCATGCCGCAACTCACCTGCCCTGCCCTGCAGCAGTGCTTCGTTGCGCAGCGCGGCCTCGCGCAGGTAGTCCCATAGCGTGGTGATGCGCTTGAGCGTGCGCAGTTCTTCGTGGCAATAAATCCAGAAACTGCGCGCCACGACCACCTCGTCCACCAGCAGCGGCACAAGCCGCGGGTCTTGCGCGGCCATGAAACAAGGCAGGATCGCCAGCGCCTCACCCTGCAGCGCAGCATGGTATTGCGCGATCACGCTCGTGCTGCGCAGCACGACGTCGCCGCCGGGCACGATGTCTTCCAGATAGCGCAGCTCCTTGCTGAAGGTGAGTTCGTCGACGTAGCTGATGAAGCGCCGGCCCTTGAGGTCGCCGAGCCGCTCGATCGCGCCGTGACTGGCGAGATACGCTGGCGTGGCGTAGAGCTGCAGCCGGTAGTCACACAATTTGCTGCACACATAGGGGCCACGCCGCGGGCGCTCGATCGTGATGGCCAGGTCCGCCTCGCGCTTGGACAGGCTCACGAAACGCGGCACGGGCAGGATGTCGAGCTGGATCGACGGGTATTGCCGCTGAAAGCGCGACAGCAAGGGCGTAAGGAAGTAGGTGCCGAACGCCTCGGTGGAACCGATGCGCACGTGCCCCGACAGCGTCTGCCCCCAGCCGGCCACCTGCTCGCAGGCCGATTGCAGCGTTCCTTCCATCTGCTCGGCGTACACCTGCAACTGCTGCCCCTCGGGCGTGAGCGCGAAGCCCGCATTGCGCGACTTGTCGAACAGCAGCGTGCCCAGCGCCTGCTCCAGCGCGCGCACGCGGCGCGAAACCGTGGTGTGGTCGACTCCAAGGCGCTGCGCCGCCACGCTCACCCGCTGCGTGCGGGCGACCTCAAGAAAGTAGCGCAGGTCATCCCAGTCGGGGCGAGCGCCCGGCAAACCACCGTGTGGCCCCCCGGGTCCGTTTGACGCACGCCGTGCGCTGGATGTCCTCGCCGCCCTCGTGACTTGGCCGGCCCCACTCGCTCGGCTCGGCATGGGGGCATCTCCTATGTGTGTTTTTGCACATATTAAATGCAGATTTTCTGCATACAAAGCAAATTCACACAAATATACTCGCCCGATGCCACGCAAAGATGGCAAGGCAAGACAAGAAAAAACATCAAGGAGACACACGATGAAGATCAAGCCATGGTTGGCCGCGCTGGGACTCGGCGTCGGCTTTTGCGTCAACGTCCCTGCAGGCTTTGCACAACTGCCCGACAGGCCGGTGAAGATCGGTGTGCTGACCGACATGACCGGTCCGTATTCGGCGATGGGTGGCTCAGGATCGGTGGTGGCCGCACAGATGGCCATCGACGACTGCCTGGCGGCCGAATGCAAGGGCATGAAGATCAGCCTGGTCTCGGCGGACAACCAGAACAAGGCGGACGTCGCCGCCAACCGGGCGCGCGAATGGTTCGACCGCGACAATGTCGATGCGATAGCCGACCTGACCAACTCCGCCGCGGCCCTGGCCGTGCAGAAACTGGCGATGGAGAAGCAGCGCGTGGTGATGTTCTCCGGCCCTGCGACCACGCGCCTGACCAATGAGGACTGCTCGCCGACGGGCTTTCACTGGATGTTCGACACCTATTCGCAGTCGGCCGCCACGGCCCGCGCGATGGTCAAGAGCGGCGGCAAGTCCTGGTACTTCCTGACCGTGGACTATGCGTTCGGCACCTCGCTGGAGAAGGACGCGGCCGATAACGTCAAGATGCTCGGCGGCACGGTGGTGGGCCAGTCGCGCCATCCGCTCAACGCGTCGGATTTCGCCTCGTTCCTGCTGCAGGCGCAGGCGTCGAAGGCGCAGGTCGTGGCGCTGGCCAACGGCGGGCAGGACACCGTCAACGCGCTCAAGGCGGCGCGCGAGTTCGGCATCGTGCAGCGCGGCCAGAAACTCGCGGCCTTGCTCGTGTTCCTCTCGGACGTGCACGCCCTCGGCCTCGATACCGCGCAGGGCCTGATGTTCACCGACGGCTTCTACTGGGACTACGACGACGCCTCGCGCGCCTGGTCCGCCCGCTTCCAGCAGAAGTACAAGAACCTGAAGCCGACCATGGTGCAGGCGGGTGTGTATTCGAGCGTGCTGCATTACCTGCGCTCGGTCGCGGCGGCCGGGAGCATCGATGCCAAGGTAGTGGCACAGAAGATGCGCGAGCTGCCTATCCGCGACCCGATCATGCGCAATGCCTCGATCCGTCCCGACGGCCGCGTGATCCACGACATGACCCTGTTCCGCGTCAAGACGCCGGCCGAATCGAAGGGTCCGTGGGACTACTACACCGCGGTAGCCACGGTGCCTGCGGCCGAAGCCTTCCAGCCGCTGTCGAAGTCGAGCTGCCCGCTGCTCAAGACGACGTCCGCGTCGCGCTGACACGCTGGCGCAGGCACGCGATGACCGGTACCGCCACCGCGGCCCGGCTCGCCCCCCCATCTTCTTCTTGATTGAGCATCTGATCCGGTTTTCCCAGGAGAGCGATCCATGTCCATTCCGACCCTCCCGCTGCTGATCGACGGCAAGCGGGTCGAATCGAAGACCACCGAGTGGCGCGATGTCATCAACCCGGCCACGCAGGAAGTGGTCGCGCGCGTGCCGTTCGCGACGGCAGACGAACTGAACGCGGCCATCGCCTCGTCCAAGGCCGCGTACAAGACGTGGCGCAACACCTCGCAAGCGTCGCGCATGCGCATCATGCTGCGGTTCCAGCAACTGCTGCGCGATCACACCGCCGAGCTGGCGGCGCTGATCACCCGCGAGCACGGCAAGACACTGCCCGACGCGGAGGGCGAGGTGGGACGCGGCCTGGAGGTGGTGGAGCACGCCTGTTCGATCGCATCGCTGCAGCTCGGCGAATACGCGCAGAATGCCGCCGGCGGCATCGACGTCTACACGCTCATCGAGCCGCTCGGCGTCTGCGCCGGCATCACCGCGTTCAACTTCCCGGTGATGCTGCCGTGCTTCATGTTCCCGCTGGCGGTGGCGTGCGGCAATACGTTCGTACTCAAGCCCTCGGAACAAGACCCGAGCGCGTCGCTGCGGCTGGCCGAGCTGGCGCTCGAAGCCGGGCTGCCGCCGGGTGTGCTCAACGTGGTGCACGGCGGGCCGGACATCGCCAATGCCCTGTGCGAGCACCCGGACATCAAGGCCGTGTCGTTCATCGGCTCGACGCATGTGGGCACGCAGCTCTACCGCCGCGCGTCGGACGCCGGCAAGCGCTGCCAGGCGATGATGGGCGCGAAGAACCATTGCGTGATCCTGCCCGACGCCGATCGCGAGCAGGCCATCAACCACCTGCTGGGCGCGGCATTCGGCGCGGCGGGCCAGCGCTGCATGGCAACCTCGGTGGCCGTGCTGGTGGGCGAGGCGCGCGAGTGGGTGCCCGAGATCGTCGAGCGTGCGCGCAAGCTCAAGGTGGGACCGGGCACGGACCGCAGCGCGGACCTCGGCCCCGTGGTCTCGAAGAGCGCGCGTTCGCGCATCGAGCGCCTGATCGGCGCCGGCGTGGAAGAAGGCGCCAAGCTGCTGCTCGACGGCCGCGGCCACAGCGTGGCGCAGGCGCCCGAGGGCAACTTCATCGGGCCGACGGTGTTCGATGGCGTAACCGCCGGCATGTCGATCTACCGCGAGGAGATCTTCGGGCCGGTGCTGTGCATGACGGGCGTCGACACGCTCGACGCGGCCATCGACCTCATCAATGCCAATCCGAACGGCAACGGCGTGGCGCTGTTCACGCAGGACGGCGGTGCGGCGCGCCAGTTCCAGAACGAGATCGACGTCGGCCAGGTCGGCATCAACCTGCCGATTCCCGTGCCGGTGGCATGGTTCAGCTTTACGGGCTCGCGCGCATCGAAACTGGGCGACCTCGGCCCCAACGGCAAGCAGGCGATCCTGTTCTGGACGCAGACCAAGACGGTGACGGCACGCTGGCAGGCGCGCGGCACGGGGCCGGCCGGCGTGAATACGACCATCACGCTGAAGTGATGCCAGCCTGATGCGAACACGGGAGACCGTCATGACCACACAGAGAATCGCCTTCATCGGCCTGGGCAATATGGGCGGCCCGATGGCTGCCAATCTCGTCAAGGCCGGACACGCCGTGCGCGGCTTCGACCTGTCGGGCACGGCACGGGAACGCCTGGCCGCGCAAGGCGGACAGGCGGCCAGCTCGATCGCCGACGCCGTGCGCGATGCCGACGTGGTCATCACGATGCTGCCCGCGGGCGAGCACGTGCTGGCCACCTACGGCGGACCGGACGGCATTCTCGCGCATGCCGCGCCGCACGCGGTGCTGCTCGACAGCAGCACGGTGCCGCCGGACGTGCCGCGCCAGATCGCGGCGCAGGCGCGCCCGGGCACGGCCCTGCTCGATGCACCGGTGTCGGGCGGCACCGCGGGCGCCGCGGCCGGCACGCTCACCTTCATGGTCGGCGGCGACGCGGCGCTGGTCGAGCGCATGCGGCCGCTGCTGGCATCGATGGGGCGAGCCATCCACCATGGCGGGCCGCTGGGCGCCGGGCAGACGCTCAAGCTGTGCAACAACATGCTGCTGGGCATCCTGATGGCCGGCACCAGCGAAGCGCTACGGCTGGGCATCGCCAACGGGCTCGACCCGAAGGTGGTCTCGGCCGTCATGCAGCAGAGTTCGGGACGCAACTGGACGCTCGAGGTGTACAACCCCTGCCCGGGCGTGATGGAATCGGCCCCGGCCTCGCGCGGCTATACGGGAGGCTTCGCCACGGACCTGATGGCCAAGGACCTGCGCCTGGCGCACGCCGCCGCAGCGGCGAGCGGCGTGGCCGCACCGCTGGGCGACCTGGCGCGGCGCATCTTCGAAGTACACCGCGCCAACGGCCACGGGCCGCTGGACTTCTCCAGCGTGTTCGCGGATCCGGTGATGCTGGAGCAGGCGCTGGCGGTCAGGTAGGCGCCGCGGGCATCATGCCGCACAAGCCTGCCCTGGTGCCCCCGCGCGCCCTGCTTTACGTCGATGGCGGCTCATGCCAGGCCGACAACGGCTTCTTCGCGCCCGGCCGTTCCATCCGGCCACGATCGCTCCAGCCAGCCTCGACCTCGCCGGATGGCCGTCCCATCACCAGCCAGTGTGCTGGTTCGTGAATTCGTGGAATCACTAAGCCTGCCGAGAAGACGTGCGAGGCCAGGAACGAAGCGCAGCAAGGCTGGCGCCTTGCGAGCATTCGTGACGACGCATCGCGCGGCCCATCGACGGACTCAGGGCGGACTTAGTCAACGAATTTGTGATCCAGGACACTAGAAGCGAAGCCAGGCAAGCACGCCGAGCACCAGGCCGACCGCTCCGATCCCATACGAGACGAGTTGCAGCCACCTGCGCCGCGTGAGGATGGTGATGGCCGCCATGGCGATGGCCACCTGCGTGGCGACCAATGCCTGCGCCCAGCGATGGTGGCTGTGCACTGTCTTCTCGCTGGCCTCGTCCGCATCCCGCGCGGCCTTCTCGAACGACTCGGCCTTCAGGCGGATCTGCTCGCGTTCCATCGCGTAGCGCTTTGCTTCCCGCGCGGCCCGCTCATGGTCGACGCCGGGTAACTGCGCGCTCAGTTCCGCGATGGCCTCCGCCTGCCCCTTGGCCTGGTAGTAGGCCCACTGGTTGGCCGCTTCGGTCTTGTGGATGGCGGCCTGGTTCTTCAGCAACAGTGCTTCGTTCTGGGTGGCCCCGCCTTGATACCCGAAGACCGCGCCGATCGTCGACAGGATTGCCGTCATGACCGCGATGCGGCCCGCCAGCGGATCGAACGCCCCGGCCTCGGCGGCGCGGTCGAGCGCATCGTCATGGGCACCATGCACCTCGAATTCTTCCGGCATCCCCCTCCTCCGGACTGGCCGCTCGATGCCGCTAATATCTACCGCGTCATCGGTCCAGGCAAGTCCCTGCCTCGATGCTGCCATGCGATGGTTCGCCGCGGCACTGGAGTGCGGCCGGCCGGCATGCGGCAGCACACGCACACGTGAACACGCCCACCGCCGGGCCGCTCAAGCATCGCAAGCCCAGTGCGCCAGTGTGGCGACGGTGTTCATATTGCGCGCCGTGCCGGCCTGCGCCGCGGGAATCTTCAGCTTCGAAGCCGCCATGCCCGACCCATAGTGCACGTAGATCTCGCGCGTACCCAGGGCGATCTGCTCGTCCTTCAGCCCGCTGGCCTTGCGCGCCGCATCGGCAGGCGGCGCCGCGTCCAGGAAGATGGCGACGGTACGGTTGGGCGCCGCCTGCGCAAAGGGATTGGCTGCCAGCACGGCCGCCATCTCGGCGCCGGTGCGCACCAGCACACCCACGGGCTTGCCGGCATAGGCGGCCAGCGCCTCTTCCAGCGCGGCCTTGACGGCCGCTTCCTTCAGTTCACTGCGGAACACCACATTGCCGCTGGCGATATAGGTACGCGCGCCGCTAAAGCCGAGGCCCTCGCAAAGCGCGCGCAGTTCCGCCATCGGCAGCTTGCCGGTGCCGCCGACATTGACGGCGCGCAGCAGGGCGATATAGGTAGTGGTAGGCATCGCGCCATTCTACGCCGCCCGGACCGCATGGCCCGGGCCACCGTCGGCTGCGCCTGACGCAATGGACTAGCGGTGCGACGCCACCCGTGCCGGCGGCATCCACGGATTACGGCAGGCGAGTGCCGCCGGCTGCTCGGCGTCCAGTTCGAGCAGCCGCCGCACCGCCGCCTCCAGCGTCGGCAGCGATGCCGTCTTCGGCAGGCTCAGGTGGCCACCCCAGGGAAAATCCGCCTCCGCCTGGCACATCCACATGTTGTCGCACAGCACCAGCACGCGGGCGCCGGGCATGCGCGCGCGCCAGCAGCGCAGCAGGTGGGCGTTGTCGCTGGCATCGTCCGCCATGCTGTACACCAGCAGCGCCGTTTCGTAGCCGCCGCCGTCGACGACGTCGAAATCGTAGGGCTCCAGCCCGATCACCACATCCAGTTCCGGCAATTGCCGCAGCAGGCTCTGCAGTCCCATGCGCATCAGCGGGTGGCTCTCCAGCACGATCGCTCTCATTTCCCTGCTCCTCGTCTTTGTCGTCAGCGGCGGATGCCACCGCTCCCCTGCGCAGGATTCTGCAATCGGCGTGCCAGAGCGCCGCGCCCACGCGGGGGCACCGTGTCGTGCGGCGCCAGGCCTTGCCGCGCCTGGCCTGGCGGGGCATGGGCGGGCGCCGGCGGGGGCGCCAAGCCACCGGCCGCGTGCGGCGCCGGCGTTACGTGTCACGTAACGCGTTACGGCGGCGTCCCCATCCGGCCGCCTCCGCGCCTGCCAAGCGCCGCCGCTTTCGGTAAACTGGCGGACATCGCTCGCCCTGCCGCGCACGCCAGCCCGGCGCCGCGCCGCGCGCGGCCCATCCTCCCGCTTCATGTCGAATACCCACGAAATCCGCCCCGGCCAGTCGATCGAATTGCTCAAGGCCCTGCACATCCTGACCCGCGACGGCAAGATGAACCAGGACAGCCGGCGCAAGCTCAAGCAGGTCTACCACCTGTTCCAGTTCATCGAGCCCCTGCTGCAGGAGCGCAAGCAGGCGTGCGGCCAGGTCACGCTGGTCGACCACGGCGCCGGCAAGTCCTACCTGGGCTTCATCCTCTACGACCTGTTCTTCAAGACGCTGCAGGACGCCTCGCACATCTACGGCATCGAGACCCGCGAGGAACTGGTGCAGAGCTCGCGCGAGCTGGCAGCGCGGCTGGGTTTCCCCGGCATGTCCTTCCTCGACCTGTCGGTGGCCGACTCGATCACCTCCGACGCGCTGCCTGCCACGGTCGACGTGGTCACCGCCCTGCACGCCTGCAACACGGCCACCGACGATGCCATCCGCTTCGCCCTGCACAAGCACGCCCACCACATCGTGCTGGTGCCTTGCTGCCAGGCCGAGGTGGCCAGCGTGCTGCGCAAGCACAAGGGCAAGCTGCTGGCCGGCAATCCGCTCACGGAGCTCTGGCGCCATCCGCTGCACACGCGCGAATTCGGCAGCCAGCTGACCAATGTGCTGCGCTGCCTGCAACTGGAGGCACACGGCTACCAGGTGACGGTGACCGAGCTGGTGGGCTGGGAACACTCGATGAAGAACGAGCTGATCATCGCCCAGTACAAGGACCTGCCGCGCCGCCGCCCGGCCGAGCGGCTGGCCAGCGTGATCGACTCGCTGGGCCTGGAAGAACTGCGTGAACGCTTCTTCGCGCCGGCCTGAACGGGCTCCCGGGCAGGCGCCTGCACCATTGCCTGCGCCAGCGCGATGCGCCTGCCGGCGCCCCGGTCGTCAGTCGCCGGACGGCTTCCGCATCCACTCGTGCCAGCCGGCCAGGCCCAGGCGGCGCATGGTTTCCTGGTTGCGCTCGTAGATGTCCGCCGCGTCGGGAAACGCCTCGGCCGCGCGCGCGATGCTGTCTTCGCGCAGCAGGTGCAGGATGGGGTAAGGCGAGCGGTTGGTGCAGTTCTCGACATCGTCCGGCTCGCTGCCGGCGAACTGGTACTCGGGGTGGAAGCTGGCGATCTGCAGCGTACCGTCCAGCCCCAGGCTGGCCAGCAGGCGCTCGGCGAAGTACAGGAAGTCGTTGTACTCGAGGAATTCGTTCAGGGCATGCGGCACGATCAGCAGGGTGGTGTCGACCTGCTCCGGATCGGCCTCCGCCAGCAGCTTCAGTTCGCGCTCGAGGTCGTCGAGCACCTCCGGCGCCGTGCGCGCGGCGCTGATGGCGTAGCGGATCTGGCCCTTGACGTGCACGCCCTTGGCGAAGGGGCACAGATTGAGCCCGATGACAGCGCGCGTCAGCCAGTGGCGTGTGGCGGCGAGCACGGCATCGTCGCCGGCAGGAGTGGCGCTGCCAGGGGCAGCCGGAGAAGGCAGGTCGGACATGGAAGCAAGCTCGGTACGGGCCCCGATTCTACCCCCGCCACCCGATATAATCCGCCGCGCAAGCGCCAGCGCGCGCCTCTCCCCGACCACCTCGATGCCCACTGCAGACCAGCCTGACACCACTACCCCACGCCACCTGGGTGATCCCGGCCACGCCGGCGCACCGCATGCGGGCGAGCGCCTCGCGGTGGCCGTGGTCGGCGGCGGCCCGGCCGGCCTGATGGCGGCGCAGCGGCTGGCGCAAAGCGGCCTGGCCGTCACGTTGTTCGATGCCATGCCCTCGGTCGGGCGCAAGTTCCTGATGGCCGGCAAGGGCGGCATGAACCTGACCCACGCGGAAGCGGCGCCGGCCTTCCTGGCCCGCTACGGCGGCCGCAGCGCGGACATCGCACCGCTGCTCGCCGCTTTCGGCCCGCAGGCGCTGCGCGAGTGGGCGCACGGCCTCGGCATCGAGACCTTCGTCGGCAGCTCGGGACGGGTCTTCCCCACCGACATGAAGGCCGCACCGCTGCTGCGCGCCTGGCTGCATCAGTTGCGCGAGGCCGGCGTGACCTTCCGCATGCGCCACCGCTGGCTGGGCTGGAGCGAAGGCGCGGTGGCCGGCGGCCAGCGCCTGCGCTTCGCCACGCCCGACGGCGAAGTCCATGCCGATGCCGGCGCCGTGGTGCTGGCGCTGGGCGGCGGCAGCTGGGCCAGGCTGGGCTCCGATGGCGCCTGGGTGCCGCTGCTGGCCGCGCGCGGCATCGGCACCGCGCCGCTGCAGCCGGCCAACTGCGGCTTCGACGTGGACTGGAGCGCGCACTTCCGCGAGCGCTTCGCCGGCCATCCCCTCAAATCCGTGGCCATCGGCCTGCAGGGGCCGGACGGCAGCGAACTCTATCGGCAAGGCGAATGCGTGGTCACGGCCGGCGGCATCGAAGGCAGCCTGGTCTACGCGCTGTCGGCGCCGATACGCGACCGCATCGTGCGCGACGGCGCGGTCGAGATCCGCCTCGACCTGGCGCCCGGGCTGGAGGCGCGGCGCGTGGCCGACGAAGTGGCGCGTCCGCGCGGCGCGCGCTCGCTCTCCAGCCACCTGCAGAGCCGGCTGGGCATCACGGGGGTCAAGGCGGGACTGCTGCGCGAGTGCCTGCCGAAGGAGGCGATGAACGATCCGGCAGCGCTGGCGGCCGCGATCAAGGCGCTGCCGCTGCGCCTGCTGCGGCCCCGTCCCATCGACGAAGCGATCAGCAGCGCCGGCGGCGTGCCCTTCGAGGCAATGGACGAGCACCTGATGCTGCGCGCGCTGCCCGGCGTGTTCTGCGCCGGCGAGATGCTCGACTGGGAGGCCCCCACCGGGGGCTACCTGCTGACCGCCTGCTTCGCCAGCGGCCTGGTGGCGGGAGCCGGCGCGGCCGGCTACCTGGGCCGGCGCTGAGTCCGCCGCCGGGTCCGCCATCTCCGGCGGGCGGAGCTCAGCCGCGCCGGCCGCCGGTGATGGCCAGGGCCACCGCCTCCGCCACCTCGATGCCGTCGATGGCCGCCGAGTAGATGCCGCCCGCATAACCGGCACCCTCACCGGCGGGATAGAGACCTTCGACGTTCACACTCTGGTAATCGTCGTCTTTGCGGCGGATGCGCAGCGGTGACGAGGTACGCGTTTCCACGCCGGTCAGCACGGCATCGTGCATGGCAAAGCCATGCAGTTTCTTGTCGATCTCGGGCAGGGCCTCGCGGATCGCCTCGATGACGTAGTCCGGCAACGCGGTCGACAAGTCGGTGGGCGTCACGCCCGGCTTGTACGAAGGCTCGACCGTGCCGAGCGAGGTCGACGGCCGGCGCGCGATGAAATCGCCCACCAGCTGGCCCGGTGCCCGGTAGTCGCTGCCGCCGAGGACGAAGGCACGCTCTTCCCAATGGCGCTGGAAGGCGATGCCGGCCAGCGGACCGCCGGGATAGTCCTCCGGCGAGATGCCCACCACGATGCCGGCATTGGCATTGCGCTCGGCACGCTTGTACTGGCTCATGCCGTTGGTGACCACGCGGCCGGGCTCCGAGGCCGCGGCCACCACCGTGCCCCCCGGGCACATGCAGAAGCTGTAGACCGCGCGGCCGTTGCTGCAGTGGTGCACCACCTTGTAGTCGGCCGCGCCCAGCAGCTTGTTGCCGGCGAACTTGCCGAAGCGGCTGCGATTGATCAGGCCCTGCGGATGCTCGATGCGGAAGCCGAGCGAGAACGGCTTGGCCTCCATGAACACGCCGCGCGCATGCAGCATCTCGAAGGTGTCGCGCGCGCTGTGGCCGACGGCCAGCACGAGGTGCTCGCAAGGCAGGTAGTCGCCGGTGGAGAGCTTGACGCCGCGCAGCTTGCCGCCGTCGATGTCGAGGTCGTCCACGCGCGTGCTGAAGCGGATCTCGCCGCCCAGTTCGAGGATCTCGGCACGCATCTTTTCCACCATGCTGACCAGGCGGAAGGTGCCGATGTGCGGCCGCGCCTTGTACAGGATGTCGTCCGGCGCACCGGCCTTGACGAACTCCTCCAGCACCTTGCGGCCGTAGTGCTTCGGATCCTTGATCTGGCTGTAGAGCTTGCCGTCGGAGAAGGTGCCGGCACCGCCTTCGCCGAACTGCACGTTCGACTCCGGGTTCAGCACGCCCTGCCGCCACAGGCCGAAGGTGTCCTTGGTCCGCTCGCGCACTTCCTTGCCCCGCTCCAGGATGATGGGGCGGAAGCCCATCTGCGCCAGCAGCAGCCCGGCCAGCAGGCCGCACGGCCCCATGCCCACCACCACCGGGCGCGGGGTGCCGCCCTCGGGCGCGCGCGCGACGAAGCGGTACTGCATGTCGGGCGCGATGCTCCACTGCGGCTTGCCGGCCATGCGCTGGCGCGCACGCTCCTCGTCCTTGACCTCGATATCGATGATGTAGGTCAGCTTGATGTCCGAACGCTTGCGCGCGTCGTGCGCGCGCCGGAACACGGTATAGCCGACGAGGCCGTCCGCCTTGACGCCGATCTGGGCGAGGTGGGAAAGCACAGCGGCCTCGAGGTCACTTTCAACGTGTTCGAGGGGGAGTTTGACTTCACTGAGACGTAGCATGGGCAAAGAATCCAGCGGCCGGGATGACAAAGCGGGGACGGCCGGAGCGCAATTCTATCGGCTTTTCGGCACAGTCCCCCTTTCGACCCGCCACAGGGCCGCCGTGCCGGGCGCTCAGCCGCGTCCGGCAGGCCGCCGCAGCAGGCCCCAGACCGGCCAGCGGACCAGCAGGCGCGCCACCCTGCCGGGACGCGCGGGCGCCTGGCGCAGCGTCAGTTCCGCGCCGGCCTCGCTCTCCACGACGATCCAGCCGGCGGTCTCGATCCGGTAGACGTCACCGGCCACCAGGCGGTGCTGCGCCTGATGGATGCTCTGCGCCAGCCAGGCCGGCGCGGTATGCAGCCGGGCCCGGCCGGCGGCGACGTGCAATACGCTGCCCGGCGTGGCGGACAGGCGCAGTGACTGGCCGCCGCGCAGGGAAATCGTTTGGGGGATGGGCCGGCTGGCGGCGGAATCGGCTGGCATGAGGGGCTCCTGGCGTGATCTCGGACCTGCACAGCGTAGCTAGCGCGATGCGGCCGCAACAGGCACAAGAGCACGGCATAGCGACCGCAACAGATACCAGGACTCCCCCACTGTTACGATACAGATTTCGCTGTCTGTATCTGTTCGCACGGCGCCTCCGACGCCATCATGCCGCATGGATTCCGCGACACTTCCGCTCTATCACCAGCTCGCCACGCGCTACCGCCGCGCCATCGACGATGGCGCGCTGACTCCCGGAGACCGCATGCCATCGGTGCGCCAATTGATGGAACGGCATGGTGTCAGCCTGTCCACCGCGCTGCAGGCCTGCCGGGAGCTCGAGCGCGAGGGGCTGCTCGAGGCGCGGCCGCGCTCGGGCTATTTCGTGCGGCGCCGGCCGCAGCCGGCACGGGCCGCGCCGATCGCCGAGCCGGAAGCGCGCCTGCCCGACCCGGCCCAGTACGTCGGCATCCACCAGCGTATCTCGGCCATCCTGGCGCGCAGCCACCAGCACGCCGTGCGCGTCAGCCTGGCCGGTCTCAGCGCGGCGTCCGACCTCTACCCGGTGGCCGCGCTCAATGCCGCCACCACGCGGGCCCTGCGGCGGCATCCGCAGCTCTACGGCCGCACGCCGGAAGCCGAGGGCCACCCCGAGCTGCGCGCCGCGCTGGCACGCCACGCCCTCCTCTCTCAGATCAACCTGGCGCCCGAGGACATCGTCGTCACCCATGGCTGTACCGAGGCGCTGCACTTGGCGCTGCGCGCCGTGGCCGGCCCCGGCGACGTGATCGCGGTCGAATCGCCAACCTACTACGGGCTGCTGCAGATTCTCGAAGGACTCGGCATGCGCGCACTGGAGATCCCCTGCAGTCCGCACAGCGGCATCTCGCTGGAAGCGCTGGAACTGGCCGCGCAGACCTATGACAGCATCAAGGCGGTGGTGGTGGTGCCGACCCTGCAGAATCCGCTCGGCAGCATCATGCCCGACGCCAACAAGGCGGCGCTGGTGCGTTGGTGCGAGACGCGCGGCATCGCGCTGATCGAGGACGACTGCTTCTCGGCGCTGGCCGACGGCGAGACCGGCCCGGCCGCGGCCAAGTCCTGGGACCAGAGCGGCAACGTGATCTACTGCGCGTCGCTGCACAAGTTCCTGGCGCCAGGCATGCGCCTGGGCTGGATCGCGGCAGGCCGCTGGACGGCGCGCGTGGCCATGCTCAAGTTCAGCCAGTCGCGCCCCAACGAGGTGCTGGCCCAGCTCGCGGTGGCCGATTTCATGGGCAGCGGCGCCTTCGCGCGCCACCTGCGGCGGCTGCGCGACCAGTTGCGCATCCAGCGCGAATGGATGGCCGAAGCCATTGCCGGCGGCTTCCCGGCCGGCACCCGCCTGTCCACGCCGGCCGGCGGCATGCACCTTTGGGTCGAACTGCCGGCCGGCATCGATTCGGAAACGCTGTTCGAACTGGCATTGCGCCAAGGCATCCATGTGGCGCCCGGTGTGATGTTCTCCAACTCCAACCGCTTCGACCATTTCCTGCGCGTCAACTGCGGCGCGCCGCGCTCGGCGCTGCTGGAAGACGCGCTGCGGCGGCTGGCGGCGGTAGCCAACGGACTGGCGGCAGCGCGGCCGGAGCCCGCCCCGAATGTGACGCTTACATGATCTGGAGCAAGGCGGGACATCAGGGTTCACCCTAGCATCGAGGGCATTCCTTGCATCAACCCGATCCGACGCCATGCCGCACAATGCCCCGGACCAGCCCTACTCCCTCGACGACCTGCGCACGCTGGCGCGACACCTCACCGATGGCTCCCTGCTGCAGACCACGACCCTGCTGCTGATCGCCGAGATCGAGCGCGGCGGCCGCCCCGCGCCGGCCCGCGCCAGCCGCGGCCGGCCCGACTGAGTCCCGCGCTGCCTCCCTGCCCGGCGGCGACGCGCAGCGGCCGGCACCGGTCCGATTTTTGCAACAGCGCTCCCAAATTCCCGTCCCCTGCCCTATGCTACGGCGCTGACGCGCCTGCCTGCCCGGCCGGTCACCGGGCGCCGGCCTTCCGGCCTTCTGCGGCACGCGTCCGACGGGACCCTTTGGAAGCCGCTCACATGACAGCCCAGACAACAACAACTACAACCTTCACCAGCGCCGACACCGACATCGACACTCGGATCGACGACACTCGGATCGACGACGACTACCTTTCCCTGTTCCAGCTCGCGCCCGTATCGCTGTGGCTGGAGGACTTCAGCGCCGTCAAGGCGCGCTTCGATGCACTGCGTGCCGAAGGTGTCGAGGACCTGCGCAGCCACCTGCGCGCCCACCCGAAGGAAGTCGCGCACTGCTCGGCGCTGATCCGTGTGATCGCGGTCAACCGCCGCACCCTGGAACTGTTCCGCGCGGCCGACCTGGCCGACCTGGTCGCCAATCTCGACACGATCTTCCGCGACGATATGTTCGACCAGCACGTGGAGGAACTGGGCCAGCTCTGGGATGGGCAGGCGCACTTCTCCAGCCAGACCGTCAACTACTCGCTCGACGGCGAACGCCTCGACATCCGCCTCGAAGCCCGCGTGATGCCCGGGCACGAAGACGACTGGTCGCGCGTGCTGCTGTCGATCGAGGACGTCACCGCGCGCCAGCGCGTGGAGCGCGACCTGCGGCGCAGCCAGCAATACGCGCTCGGCCTGTTCGAGCACTCGCCGGTGTCGCTGTGGGTGGAGGATTTCAGCGCGGTCAAGATGCTGCTCGACGAGGTGCGCGGGGCCGGCATCACCGACTTCCGCACCTTCCTCAACGTCCACCCCGATTTCGTGCAGCGCTGCATGCAGGAGATCCGCGTCATCGACGTCAACCAGCAGACCCTGCAGATGTTCGGCGCGCCATCCAAAGAGGTGCTGATGGCGCGCCTGGGCGACGTGTTCCGCGACGACATGCGCATCCACTTCGCCGAGCAGCTGATCGACCTGTGGCACGAAAAGCTGTGGCAGCAGCGCGAGGTGATCAACTACGCGCTGGACGGCCGCTCCGTCGACGTCTTCATGCAATGGTCGGTGTTCCCGGGCCGTGAGGCCGACTGGGACCAGGTGCTGGTGTCGCTGACCGATATCACCGCGCGCAAGAAGGCCGAGGCCTATGTCGAATTCCTTGGCAAGCATGATGTGCTGACCAAGCTGTACAACCGCGCCTTCTATGAGGACGAGCTGGCGCGGCTGGGCCGCAAGGGTCCCTGGCCGGTCAGCGTGATCGCGCTCGATCTCAACGGGCTCAAGCAGGTCAACGACCTGAACGGGCACGGCGACGGCGATGCACTGCTGCGCCGTACCGGCGAGGTCCTGAAGAAGGCCGTGGGCGAGCAGGCCTGCATCGCCCGCGTCGGCGGAGACGAGTTCATGGTGCTGCTGCCCGGCGCCGACGAACGCAGCGCTCACCTGATCATCGAACAGATCACCCAGGTCCTGGAATTGAACAACCAGTTCTACCCGGGCGCGGCGCTGTCGCTGTCGCTCGGCACCGCCACCTGCGCGCAGGGCGAGCGGCTGAGCGATACCGTCAAGGCCGCCGACGCACAGATGTACGCCGCCAAGCGGGCCTACTACGAAGCCCAGGAGACCGATCGCCGGCGCAATTGAAGGAGCGGCCCCTCAGTCGGGCGAGCACTCGCCGCGCAACAGGGCCCACTCTTCGCACTGCTTGCCGTTGGGGAAGCTGCAGGTACCCGCCTGGCCGGCGGCGGAACTGACGATCTGGAGGGTGCCACCCCGCTGTGCGCAATTGGCCGAAGCCGGATTCGGCATGCCGATCGCGGCCGGGCCCGCCGGCCGGCCGGCCGCTGCCGGGGCCACCGTCGCAGCCGTTGCCGCTGGCGGCGACGGTGCCGCCCGGACCGGAGCCGCGCCGGGAGCCGGCGCCGTACCGCCGCAGGAGGCCATTGCCAGGGCAGCGGCAAGGGTCAGGTAGGAACGCATGAAAGGGGCTCCGCAGCGGCCCGGCGCAGGCGGGCGCTCAGTGGATAGGGATAGGACAAGGATCCGGCCGCGGCCGCTTTCACTGCGGCACGCAAGCCGTGCGCCGTCCCGCGGTGCGCGCGGGACGGCCAGCCTTACAGATAGACGATCAGGGCAATGCCGGCCACGATCAGGCCGAACTTCACCACATAGTAGAGCGGCCGGCTCCAGGCCTTGAAGCGGCGGCGGTACTGGCCGCCCAGCCAGACGATGCGGAACAGTCGGTTGATCATGCCGGTCTGGTCCGTTTCCTCGTTAGGCGAGCTTGCCGCCGTCATCAGCTTGCGGCCCAGCCAGCGGTTGACCCGCGCCGCCCAGCCGAAGCGCATCGGGCGCTCGACGTCGCAGAACAGGATCAGGCGATTGGCCTCGCTCTTGTTCTCGGCCCAGTGCAGGTAGGTTTCGTCGAACACCACGCCAACGCCATCGCGCCAGCTGTGGCGCTCGCCATCGACTTCGATGAAGCAGCGGTCGTCATTGGGCGTGGACAGGCCCAGGTGGTAGCGCAGCGACCCGGCGAACGGATCGCGGTGCGGGTTCAGCTTGCCTCCCGGCGGCAGTTCCGCGAACATCGCCGCCTTCACGCTCGGCAGCTCGCGCAGCAGCGCGACCGTGCGCGGGCACAGCGTCTCGGCCGACGGGTGGTTCGCCTCGTACCACTTCAGGTAGAAGCGCTTCCAGCCATATTTGAAGAAGGAATTGAAGCCCGCGTCATCGTTCTTCTCGGCGGCCTTGATCTTGCGCATGGCCGCCAGCGCGAGCCCCTCGTCGCGGATCTCGGGCCAGGCCGCGCGCAGTTTCTCCAGCTCGGGAAACTGCTCGACCGGGATGTAGGGCGTGCGCGGCACGCCCGAGAAGGCATACATGAAGCAATTCAGCGGTGCCACCACCGCCGAGTGGTCGAGCAGCTGGCGCCAGATGCGCAGGCGCACCTTGCCGCGGAAATGTACGTACAGGATCGCGCCCAGATAGCCCGCGACGATAATCCACTTGATCACCCGAAGTCCTCCAAAGCCACCGCCGTAACGGCCGTGCCACCCGAGCGGAGGCCGAGCCGCCCCGGGGGCGAAAGACCGTATTCTAGCGAAATGCGGACGGACGGACAGGTGCGGCGCCCGCGCCGCTTGATGGGTGTCAACGATAGCATCGGCCGGCGCCCCACCCACCGCACCGGCGGCGTGCGCGGCCGTGAGTGCTCAGTCGTCGCCGGGGGCACGCCGCGCGATGCGGGCAATCAAGGCCTGGGCGTCCTGGGGGGTTCCCTGCAGCGTCAGCAGGCGGGCGTTCAGCACGAGGTTCTCCAGCACCAGCTTGGCCGTGGACGCCCACATGGTGGCAAGGATGGCTTCGAGGGGCAGTCCGGATGCCTCCATCTCGGTCGAGCGCTCTGCCACCAGCCGGCACACCAGCGCGCGCAGCGCATCGTCATCGAAAGGAAGATTGGCATAGTCGATCGGGTCTTCCTTCTCGACTTCCTCCATCAGCTGCAGCAGCATGTCTTCGGTCATCAGCAAGCTCCTTGCTCGATGCGCCGGCGGTCGCGACGCGACCCGGACGGTGCGCGGGGGCACAGCCGCGCCCCCTGCGATCGACGCTAAAGCAAAGGGCCGGGGGTGTCAATGCGCCACCCGGACCTGGGGAAAATCCTCAGGCCTCTGCCTCGCGCAGGCATTGAACAAAGCGGTGTAAGCTGCGGTCATACGTCCCATTCAGTCCGGGAATAGCGTCCATGACCAAGCGTCTGTTATCTGCCATGCGTCAGTACGCATGGTTCAGGGGGGTGAAGCATCATGTGGTCCAAGGCGTCGAGGCGCTGGCGGACCTGCTGAAATCCCCCTCTGCGGCGGCGCGTGCCGTTGCCGCCATCATCGCCGAGACCGAGCACGGCGTGCAGGTCTGGGTTTCGTATCTGGGCAAGCCGCTGGATCCGCACACCAATTATGTGCTGTGGCCGGAGCGGCGCCTCAAGCCCGCCCGGCGTCGCGTCGCCGCCATCCCGGTGCGCCCGCAGCGTCCTCCGCACTAGGATCTCCCCACCAGCAGGCCACTCAGGCGTCGGCCCAGCGCCGCAGCAGGTTGTGATAGACACCGGTCAGGCCGACTACCGCCGCCTCCTGCTGCCCCAGCGCCTGCCCGACGCGCTGGATCTGCGTGTCGAGATCGAACAGCAGCGCACGCTGGCCGTCGTCGCGCACCATGCTTTGAATCCAGAAGAACGATGAAATCCGTGCGCCCCGCGTGACCGGCGTCACGTGGTGCACGCTGCTGGCCGGATACAGCACCATATGGCCCGCCGGCAACTTGACACGCTGCTGGCCGAACGTGTCCTCGACCACCAGTTCGCCGCCGTCATAGTCTTCCGGAGCGGTCAGGAACAGGGTCGCGGAGAGGTCGCTGCGCACGCGGAAGCTGCTCCCGCGCAGGTAGCGGATCGCGTTGTCGACATGGTTGCCGAAAGTGCCGCCGCCTTCATAGCGGTTGAACAAGGGGGGAAACACCTTGAGCGGCAACGCTGCGGAGAAGAACAGCGCATTGGCGGACAAGGCCTCCTCGATCAACGCGCCGGCCTGGCGTGCTGCCGGAGAGCCCTCGGGCAGCTGCAGGTTGCGCTTGGCCAGCGCCGACTGGAAACCCGATGTCGCATTGCCATCCTGCCACGGCGCCGCCTCGATGATGGCGCGGCATTGCGCGACCTGTTGCGGGGACAGCACTTCGGGAATCTGCAGCATCATGACGTCGATCACCTTGCAAGTAGCGGGAAACGGGCCTGCACGGTGTGAAAGACACCTCTCCGGGCTGGCCAGGGTGCCATTGTAGGGGAAGATCAGCCTCAAAGAAAATGCGAATCATTTCTATTTGAGGCTGAGCAAATGCGAGCCAATGCGATCACGTGCGCTGCCTGCAAGCGCATCGCGGGTGCGCGATGGGCAGCAACCCCGTTACCGGGATCGCGAAATCGGAGACCTGCCTGGGAGATTGGCCGAATCGGCCGTCTTGCCGCCTCAATGCCGCCATGCGGGCAACTTCGAGGGAACTGAAGGGAAACTGGTTGCGGGGGCAGGACTTGAACCTGCGACCTTCGGGTTATGAGCCCGACGAGCTGCCAACTGCTCCACCCCGCGTCTGAAGGAGATGCATTATGACCCATTCCGCAGCGCAATGCAAGAGCTTTCGCACCAGACCCGTGCCGGCCAGCCGTGCGGCTGCGCCGGTTTGGCGCACCGCCGCACCGAACCCGATTCAGGCGGACTGGGCCACCCGGTATTGCGAGTCTCTCCCAAGCGGACTCGGAGCAAGACAGGCAGCGCATTCCTGCAGAAGGAGAGGCTCGACGCGGTAGTGCCGCGTCACTCGCCACCCTTCGATCATTACTCCAGTGGCCCGAGGAGGCGGTCGACCAAGCCATAGCCGGCGACAAAGGCCGCCACCTCGGCGGCGTGCCGGGTGGCAAACCCGCCCGCCCCGCTCGACAGCAGATCGGTATCGCCCGCATCCGAGGGATCCGCACCCTGCTGGCAGACACGCGCCTCATAACCCCACAAGCCGCCCTGCCCTTCCGCTGCCTGCGGCCCCGGACCGGCCTGGCGACGCAACAGCGTACGGACATAGACGTCCATGCTGCGGTAGGCCTCGACACGCCAAGCGGTCTCTCTCATCGGGCTGCCTCCTGCTGCGGGGGATCGTGACTCGCGAAGCGTTCAGGCGGTCCGCGAAGGCGGACGACGACAGCCGCAGCAACGCGGACGGCCGCCACGCATCGCGTGTGCGAACAGCATGCTAGTGCCCTGATTCTTCAATACGTGGAATGACCCGGTCTGCCGGGAAGTCGCGCGGGGCCAGGAACGGAGCGTTGCGAGGCTTGGAGCCTGACGAGCACTCGCGACGATGCATTGCATTGGGCGGCTTCGTCTTCTCGACAGAAACGACAGAAACGTCACCAGCGGATTTGTGATCCAGGACACTTGCAGCCTAGTAGTCCGCGCTGGACTGCGCAAGACATGCGGGATGGCCCGCGCGCGGCGGGACACCATGCACACGGCGTCGCAATGCAAAAAGGGCTTCCGTTTCCGGAAGCCCTTTCTTCTCATAGGTGGCGCGGCTGGCAGGATTCGAACCCACGACCCCTTGGTTCGTAGCCAAGTACTCTATCCAACTGAGCTACAGCCGCACGCGAGAAAAAGATTATATCGTACTTTTCATTTTTGTGAACCCCCTTCACTCACTTTTTTGCCGGGCTGGGCCTGGGCATCCTCGCTTCCTATAATGGGAGCCCAAGCGATGTGATCCGAACATGAACAAGGCGTTTGTCAAAGAGTCGTCCGGCGATGACGATGACGACCTGCCGGAAGGCGCGGCACCGCTGCCGCCCGGCACCAAGAACTACATCACCGCGCAAGGCTACCAGCGGCTGCGCGATGAGTTGATGCACCTGATCGACGTGGATCGGCCCGACGTGGTCCAGATCGTGTCGTGGGCGGCGTCGAACGGCGACCGTTCCGAGAATGGCGACTATCTTTACGGCAAGAAGCGCCTGCGCGAGATCGACCGGCGCATCCGCTTCCTGACCCGCAGGCTGGACAAAGCCGAAGTGGTCGACCCCTCGCTGCAAGGCGACAACGACCAGATCTTCTTCGGCGCCACCGTCACTTATCTCAATGGCGCCGGCGAAGAGAACACCATCACCATCGTCGGCATGGACGAGGTGGATCTCGACCAGCATCGCGTCAGCTGGATCTCACCGATCGCCAAGGCCTTGATCAAGGCCCGCGAGGGCGACACGGTGCCGCTGCGCACACCCAACGGCGTCGAACAGATCGAAGTGCTGGAGGTCCGCTACCCGCCGCGCCGGAGCGCCGGAGAGGCGGGCACGGCCTGAGCGCGCCGCCGCGCGGCATCGCCTGGCGCACCAAGCGCCGGGCGGCATGCCGACTCAGTTGTCGTTACGGTCGCGGAAGATGCGGATCACATCCGGGTCGCGCCGCAACGCCCGCATCACGTTGGCCAGGTGCAGGCGGTTCTGCACCTGGATGATGAACTGCATGTAGGTCGCTTCCTGGTGGATGACGTTCTGCTCCATCGCCACGTGCGCGACATTGGCATCGGCCGCCGTCAGGTCGGCCGCCACGCGGGCGACGATACCCTTGACGTTGCGCACCATGACCTTGATGGAGACATCGAAGGAACGCGTGGTCTTGTGCGCCCACATGACATCGATCCAGTGCTCCGGATCCTTGCTGTGCAGCCGCTTGGCAACCTTGCAGTCCTGCACATGGATCTGCAGGCCTTCGCCCTTGCCCAGGTAGCCGACGATGGAGTCGCCGGGAATCGGCCGGCAGCAGGTCGAGAAAATCATCGACATGCCTTCGTCGCCGGTCACCGCCACCGCCGGCGCTTCTTCGCCGGCAAAGGTCTGTACCGCCGCCATCAGCGAGCTGTCGGTATCGCCTGACAGTTCCTGCAGCAGGATTTCCATGCGCTTGGCCACCACGGCCGGCACGCGGCGCCCCAGCGCCAGGTCGGCGAAGATGTCCTCGCGCTGCTTGTTGCCGGTCCACTGGATCATGCGCTCCCACACCATCGCAGGCACCGCCTTCAGGTCGATGCCGAGCTGGCGCGCGGCCTGCTCCAGCAGACGCTCTCCCAGCTGGATGGCTTCGTCGAGCTTGGTGGTCTTCAGGTAGTGGCGGATCGCAGCGCGCGCCTTGCCGGTGCGAACGAAGGCCAGCCAGGCCGGGTTGGGCTTCGAGTACGGCGCCGTCACCACCTCGACGATATCGCCGCTCTTGAGCTCGGTGCGCAGCGGCAGCAACTCGTTGTTGATCTTGACGGCGACGCACTGGTTGCCCAGGTCGCTGTGCACCGCGTAGGCGAAGTCCAGCGCGGTGGCGCCGCGCGGCAGCGCGCGGATATGCCCCTTGGGCGTGAAGACATAGACCGCGTCCGGGAACAGGTCGATCTTGACGTGCTCAAGGAATTCCTGCGAGTCGCCGGTCTGGCTCTGGATATCGAGCAGCGACTGCAACCACTGGTGTGCCTGCTGCTGGATCTCGTTGGCCTGCTCCGGCTGGTGCTTGTACATCCAGTGCGCGGCCACGCCGGCCTCGGCGATCTGGTGCATCTCGCGGGTGCGGATCTGGAATTCCACCGGCGTGCCGAACGGGCCCACCAGCGTGGTATGCAAGGACTGGTAGCCGTTGATCTTGGGGATCGCGATGTAGTCCTTGAACTTGCCGGGCATGGGTTTGTACAGCGAGTGCAGCGCGCCCAGCGCCATATAGCAGTGCATCTGCGTCTCGACCACCACCCGGAAGCCGTACACGTCCAGCACCTGCGAGAACGACAACTGCTTGTCGTGCATCTTGCGGTAGATGCTGTACAGCGTCTTCTCGCGCCCGGACAGCTCGGCCACGATGCCGGCATCGGCCAGGGACTTCTGCGCGGCCTCCAGGATGCGCTTGACCACTTCGCGGCGATTGCCCCGCGCCGCCTTGACAGCCTTTTCCAGCGTGGCGTAGCGGAACGGCGAGCCGACCTTGAACGACAGCTCGAGCAGTTCGCGATAGGTGGTGTTCAGGCCAAGACGGTGGGCGATCGGCGCGTAGATCTCCATCGTCTCGAGCGCGATCCGGCGCCGCTTCTCCGGCGGCACGAAATCGAGCGTGCGCATATTGTGCGTGCGATCGGCCAGCTTGACCAGGATCACACGGACATCGCGCGCCATCGCCAACAGCATCTTGCGGAAGCTCTCCGCCTGCGCCTGCTCGCGGCTCTGGAACTCGAGCTTGTCGAGCTTGGTGAGGCCGTCGACCAGTTCCGCGACCTTGGGACCGAAGCGCTCGGCCAGCTCGCCCTTGGTCACGCCCTGGTCTTCCATCACGTCGTGCAGCAGTGCCGCCATGATGGACTGCACATCCAGCCGCCAGTCGGCGCACAACTCGGCCACGGCCACCGGGTGAGTGATATAGGGCTCGCCGCTCTGGCGATACTGGCCGAGATGGGCCTCGTCGGAAAACTGGAAGGCTTCCCGCACCAGGGCCTGGTCGGCAGGCTTCAGGTACGACAGCTTCTCCATCAGACGGGTGATGGAGATGACCTGCTGGCGGGGAGGAACGGCCGGCTGGGAGGTCGGGCCGAAAAAGTGGCGGTAGGACTGCTCCAGCACCGCATCGATGAACAGGGCGTCGGCGGCGGCCGGGGCGGCAGCCCCTGGCGCGGGCACAGCCGGCGCCGTCGCCTGGCTCGCCTCCTGCTGGCGCGCCTTGGCCTGCGCGATCGGCGGGACCACCGCGCGTTCGCCCACCACGTTACCGCCGAGCGGATCCGGCAGGTTGGGCGCCCCGGTACGCGCCGTCACCGGGCCCTGGCCCGGCGTGCCGCGCTTGCGGCCCGAGACGGAAGCGCCATGGGCTTCCGTCTCAGTGAGCGCTTCGCCACGCGCGCCGGCCGGCGCCACGCCGGTGCCGGGCACTGCTGATACGTGGGAAGGCTGGGAAGAAGACATCGAGGCGGCCTCCGGGATCCGGCTGGGTACGCGCATGCACCAGACTGAGTGTTACCGCAGGCCGCCCTGGCGATCAGGTCGGGACCTTCTTCAGCATCTCGATGCCGACCTGGCCGGAAGCAATCTCGCGCAGCGCCACCACGGTGGGCTTGTCCTTCGCCTCCACCTTGGGGGTATGGCCCTGCACCAGCTGGCGTGCCCGGTACGTGGCCGCAAGCGCGAGCTCGAAGCGGTTCGGGATGTGTTTCAGACAATCTTCGACGGTAATACGCGCCATATCAAATCTACCTTGGGACTAAACCTATGCGATGTCAGCCATTTTACAGCACGCGGGCGCAAGCGTTGCCAGCGCGCCCGCTCTCAGTGGATGCCGAGCTCGACAAAGAGGCCGCTGTGGCGCGCCTTCTGCGCCGAAAAGCGCAGACGGGTCGCGCGAACGACGCTGCTGAGCTCTTCGAGCGCCTGCTCGAATACCTCATTGATGATCACGTAGTCGGACTCGCTGGCATGCGCCATCTCGCTGCCGGCGGCCAGCAGGCGCCGCACGATGACGTTCGGCTCGTCCTGTCCGCGCTTATTCAGCCGCTCTTCCAGCGCCGTCAGCGACGGCGGCAGGATGAAGATCTCGACGGCATTGGAGAAGCGCTTGTGCACCTGCTGCGCGCCCTGCCAGTCGATCTCCAGCAACACGTCGTTGCCCTGCGCCATCTGCTCCTCGATCCACACGCGCGAGGTGCCGTAGTAGTTGCCGTGTACCTCTGCCCACTCGAGGAAATCGCCGCGCGCGCGCGCTGCGCGGAAGGCGTCGATACCGGTGAAGTGATACTCGCGGCCATCCTGCTCGCCGGGGCGCGGCGCGCGCGTGGTGTGCGAGATCGACAGACGGATGCTGGGGTCGCGCGCCAGCAGCGCGTTGACCAGCGTGGACTTGCCCGCGCCCGATGGCGCCACCACCATGAACAGGTTGCCCGGATAGGCGGTGTCGAGAGTACTGGTGGTCGATTCGTTCATGATGATCCGATGTTGCCTGGTGAAGAAGTATTGCCATGCCGGCCGGCTGCCGCGCCGGGCCGGGAAAAACGGGATGCCGGAAGACGGCTTACTCGAGGTTCTGGACCTGCTCGCGCATCTGCTCGATCAGCAGCTTCAGTTCCATCGACGCATCGGCGAGTTCCTTGGCCGCGGCCTTCGAGCCGAGCGTGTTGGCCTCGCGGTTCAGCTCCTGCATCATGAAATCGAGCCGCTTGCCGACCTGCCCGCCCTTGCCCAGGATATGGCGCGTCTCGTTCAGGTGAGCCTGCAGGCGCGACAGTTCCTCGGCGATATCGATACGGATGCCGTAGACCGTGGCCTCCTGGCGGATACGCTCGGTGATCTCCTCGCGGCTCATCGACGGCATGCCGCCCGGCGCCGCCAGGTTGAATGCCTCCTGCAGGCGCTCGGTCAGCTTTTCCTGATGATGGGCGATCAACTGCGGGATGGTCGGCGTCAGGCGCTCGACGATGGCCAGCATCGCGTCGACCCGCTCCAGCAGCGCCGCCTTGAGGGCCTCGCCCTCGCGGCGCCGCGCTTCCAGCAACTGTGCCAGCGCTTCCTTGGCGGCCCCGGTCACGGCCTCGCGCAGTGCATCCTGCGACAGCTCCGGCTCGACCAGCACGCCGGGCCAGCGCAGGATCTCGCCCATGCGCAGCGAACCCGCCTCGCGGAAGGTCTCGGCCACGGTGCGCTCCAGTTCGCGGATCTGCGCCAGCAAGCCATCGTTGAGCGCCAGCGTGGCACCGCCGGCGTCGGCACGCTGCAGGTTGATGCGGCATTCCAGCTTGCCGCGCGACAGCTTGGCCATCAGCATCTCGCGCAGGGCAGGCTCGAATGCGCGGCATTCCTCCGGTGCGCGGAACAGCAGGTCGAGGAAGCGCGAGTTGACGGTGCGGAACTCGACCGAAACGGCGGCCGTGCGGCCGCTGGGCTCTCCCTGTGCGTTCGTCAGCGGCGCGTGGCGCGTAGCCACGCCATAGCCAGTCATGCTGTGGATCATCAGATATTCTCGCGAATGGGCCGGCTCGCGCCGGTGCGGCGGGGTGCCGCGGCACGCCGGGCAAAGCCGGAAAAGACGGCCGCCAGGCCCCTATTTGTATTCTTTACAAGCAAGCGATTAGCCGGGACAATCCGGAGGCAACCCCGTCACCGAAACCTATGACAGAGTCCAAGGGCACGTCACAACCAAAGAGTGCACCGCTGCCCATCGGCACGCTGCTGTCCAATTATCGTATTGTAAAGAAGTTGGCCAGCGGGGGGTTCAGTTTCGTCTATCTGGCCACCGACGAGACCGGCACGCCGGTCGCCATCAAGGAATACCTGCCGGGCGCGCTGGCCCGCCGCAGCCCCGGTGAACTGATCCCGGTGGTCCCGGACGAGAACGCCGCGTCGTTCCGGCTCGGCCTGAAGTATTTCTTCGAGGAAGGCCGCTCATTGGCCCGCATCTCCCACCCCAGCGTGGTGCGCGTGGTCAACTTCTTCCGCGAGAATGGCACCGTCTACATGGTGATGAACTATGAGATGGGCAAGACGCTGCAGGAACACATCCTGCAGGCGCGCCAGCAGGGCCGCCCCAAGGTGCTGCGCGAGCATTTCATCCGCAGGGTCTTCCATGCCCTGATGAGCGGGCTGCGCGAAGTCCATATCCACAAACTGCTTCATCTCGACATCAAGCCGGGCAACATCTACCTGCGCGAGGACGAGTCGCCGATCCTGCTCGACTTCGGCGCCGCACGGCAGACGCTGACGATGGAGGCCGCGCGCTTCCAGCCGATGTACACGCCCGGCTTCGCCGCGCCCGAGCTCTACGGCAAGCACAGCGAACTGGGACCGTGGAGCGATATCTACAGCCTGGGCGCCACGCTCTACGCCTGCATGGCCGGCATGCCCCCGCAGGAGGCCAACCAGCGTGAGAAGGACGACCGCATGGGCGATGCCATGACCCGCCTGCGCGCCAGCTATACGGGGGGACTGGTCGACCTGGTCGAGTGGTGCCTGCGGCTTGCGCCGGCCGAGCGCCCGCAGAGCGTGTTCCGCCTGCAGAAGGAACTGCGCGAGCAGACCAATGCCCTGAGCGAGCAGGCGCCCGCGCCGGCACCCGCCGCTCCGGAGCCCGCGCCGACCACGCGCCTGATGACGCTGCTGCGCCGCCGCGAAGACCAGGCCGGCCCGGCCACCGAGCCCAAGCGCCTCGGCGGCGGCCGCGACTGACCCACGCTCCCGGAGACGTCCCGACACGCGCCCGGCGCGCATCGCAAATCACACGACCGATGCCCGCCTGGATGCCGCTATCATGAACCAGTGTGCCGGCAAGCGCCGGCAACCCTGACGCCGCCACCCACGAACCCAACCGAAACCAGCCAACATGCGATTTTCCGTTTACCAGGAAAGCCGGAAAGGCGGCCGACGCAGCAATCAGGACCGCATGGGCTACTGCTTCACTCGCGACGCGCTGTTGATGGTGCTTGCCGACGGCCTGGGCGGCCACGCGCTCGGCGAGGTCGCCGCGCAGCAGGCCCTGCAGACCCTGGCCCACCAGTTCCAGGCCCAGGCACGTCCGGCCGTGCGCAATCCGGCCGACTTCCTGCAGGACTCGATCATGCTGGCCCACCGGCAGATCCACCGTTACGCGGAAGCCAAGCGCCTGCCCGACATCCCGCGCACCACGGTGGTCTGCTGCCTGGTGCAGAACGGCCAGATCCACTGGGCCCACGCCGGCGACTCGCGGCTCTACCTGATGCGCCGCGGCCAACTGCTTACGCGCACGCGCGACCACTCCAAGATCGAGAACCTGCTCCAGCAGGAACGCGTGCTGCCGATGCACGTCGCCAACCATCCGGAGCGCAACAAACTGTACAACTGCCTCGGCTCACCCAACCTGCCGCTGATCGACATCGGCGGCCCGGTGCGGCTGGAACCCGGCGACGTGGCCCTGCTCTGCTCCGACGGCCTGTGGGGCAGCCTGGATGAAAAAGTGCTGGTGGATACGCTCAGCCAGCTCTCCGTGGTGCAGGCCATCCCCACCCTGATCGAGCAGGCGCTGCGCCAGGCCGGCGAAGGCGCGGACAACACCACCGCCATCGGCATGATGTGGGAACTGGAGGCGCAGGCCGCCAGCGAGGAAGCGGTGATGACGGACACCCTGCCGCTCAATGCCTTTACCACCTCCATCCTTGAGCACGACGGCAGCGAGGGCGATCTGCTTTCGGAAGAGGAGATCGAACGTTCGATCGCCGAAATCCGTGCCGCCATCGACAAGAGCAGCAATCTGATGCGCTAGTCGCAAGGCGCTGCCCCGCAAGGCTCCGGCCTTGCGGCACGCCGTTCCCGGGCCTGGCGCGGCTCCCGGGCGGACCGGGTTCTTCCACGAGTCCCTGGCGCCGGGCGCCGGGCGCAGCCGCGGCCGTACCTCCGGCACGGGCCGGCCGCGGGCGGTAGAATCCGGGTCTCGATACCGATTCTGAAGACAAGACAACCATGCGACCCAGTGGACGCGCAGCCGAGGCGCTGCGCCCGATCACCCTGACCCGCCAATACACCCGCCACGCCGAAGGTTCGGTGCTGAGTGCCTTCGGCGATACCAAGGTGCTGTGCACCGCCAGCGTGCTGGCCAAGGTCCCGCCGCACAAGAAAGGCAGCGGCGAGGGCTGGGTCACGGCCGAGTACGGCATGCTGCCGCGCGCCACGCACACCCGCTCGGACCGCGAAGCCGCGCGCGGCAAGCAGACGGGACGCACGCAGGAAATCCAGCGCCTGATCGGCCGCGCGCTGCGCTCGGTGTTCGACCTGGGCGCGCTGGGCGAGTACACCATACAGCTCGACTGCGACGTGCTGCAGGCCGATGGCGGCACCCGCACCGCGGCCATCACCGGCGCCTTCGTGGCCGCGCACGATGCCGTGTCGATGATGCTGCGCGACGGCCTGATCACCGCCAGCCCGATCCGCGACTTCGTCGCCGCAGTCTCGGTCGGCATGGTCGGCGGCGTGGCGGTGCTCGACCTCGACTATGCCGAGGACAGCAACTGCGATACCGACATGAACGTGGTGATGACCGGCAGCGGCGGCTTCGTCGAAGTGCAGGGCACGGCCGAGGGCACGCCCTTCTCGCGCGCCGACCTCGACGCCATGACGCGCCTTGCCGAGCAAGGCATCGCCGAGCTGGTGCGCCACCAGCGCGAGGCCCTGGCGCTCGCATGAAGGAGCACGCCATGCAACGCCTGGTCCTGGCTTCGAACAACGCAGGTAAATTGAAGGAATTCAGCGCCCTGCTCGCGCCTTACGGCTTCGACGTGGTACCCCAGGGCCAGCTCGGCATCCCCGAGGCCGAGGAACCGCACGTGACCTTCGTCGAGAATGCGCTCGCCAAGGCGCGCCACGCCAGCCGGCTGTCGGGCCTGCCCGCGCTGGCGGATGACTCCGGCATCTGCGTCGACGCACTTGACGGTGCGCCGGGTGTCTACTCGGCACGCTACGCGCAACTGGCCGGCAAGGAGAAGAGCGATGCGGCCAACAACGCCCACCTGGTCTCGCAACTGGCCGGCAAGCTGAACCGTGGCGCGCAGTACCACTGCGTGCTGGTGCTGGTACGCCACGCCGACGATCCGCGTCCCCTGATCAGCGAAGGCAGCTGGGCCGGTGAAGTCGTGGACACGCCGCGCGGCACCGGCGGCTTCGGCTACGACGCGCACTTCCTGCTGCCCGAGCTGGGACGCACTGCGGCCGAACTGAGCGCGGAGGACAAGAACCGCATCAGCCATCGCGCCCTGGCGCTGGCGGCGCTGACGGAACGCCTCGGCAAGAACGGCCTGCAGGCGGCGCAGCCATGATCCCGATCCGGCCCGTCGCGGCCGACCCGCCCTCCGCATCGCCCGCGACGCCCGACCGGGCCCGGCAGCTCTGGCTGCAGCCCGGCCAGATCGCGCTACCCGCACTGCCGCCGCTGTCGCTATACGTGCACGTGCCGTGGTGCGTGCGCAAGTGTCCCTACTGCGACTTCAATTCGCATGCGGCACCGGGAGCCGAGGGCAGCCACGAGATCCCCGAAGACGACTACCTCGACGCGCTGCGCGCCGACCTGGAACAATCGCTGCCACTGGTGTGGGGGCGCCAGGTGCACACCGTCTTCATCGGCGGCGGCACGCCCAGCCTGTTGTCGGCGCGCGGCCTCGACCGGCTGTTGTCCGACATCCGCGCGCTGCTGCCGCTGGATGCCGACGCCGAGATCACCATGGAGGCCAACCCCGGCACCTTCGAGGCCGAGCGCTTCGCCAGCTACCGCGCCAGCGGCGTGAACCGGCTGTCGATCGGCATCCAGAGCTTCAACGACCGCCACCTCGCCGCGCTCGGCCGCATCCACGGCACGGCGGAGGCGCACCGCGCGGTCGAGATCGCGCTGGCCAATTTCGACAACGTCAACCTGGACGTGATGTATGCCCTGCCCGGGCAGTCGCTGCAGGAATGCGCCCAGGACCTGGAGACGGCGCTGGGCTTCGGCACCACGCACCTGTCCCTGTACCACCTGACGCTGGAACCCAACACCCTGTTCGCCAGGTTCCCGCCCGCGCTGCCCGACGATGACCTCGCCAGCGACATGCAGGACCTGATCGAGGCCCGCACGGCCGAGTCCGGCCTGCGCCATTACGAGACCTCGGCCTATGCGCGGCCGCACCGCGAATCGCGCCACAACCTGAACTACTGGCGCTTCGGCGACTATCTCGGCATCGGCGCGGGCGCGCACGGCAAGCTTTCCTTCGCCAACCGCGTGCTGCGCCAGATGCGCCACAAGCACCCCGCCACCTACATGGCGCAGGCGAAGTCCGGCAACGCCGTGCAGCAGGCGCACGACGTGTCGGCGGACGAGTTGCCGTTCGAGTTCATGCTCAACGCGCTGCGCCTGACCGAGGGCGTGCCGGCCGCCAGCTTCCACGAGCGCACCGGCTTGCCGCTGCACACCATCAGCCGCCAGCTGGCCGCGGCCGAGGCCAAGGGGCTGCTCGAAGCGGATCTGACGCAGATCCGGCCCACGGAACTCGGCCGGCGCTTCCTCAACGACCTGCAGGAGATGTTCCTGAAGGCGTGAGCTGCCTTGGCACGGAAACGAAAACGGCGCCCGAAGGCGCCGTTTTCCTTGCTGCAGCGCCGGCCGGCGTGCGGCATCAGTAAGGCGTGGCCCTGTCGTTGGCGACCTGGGCACGCGCGCCGACACGCAGAGCACTCACGTCGCTCTGGGTCACGGTGGCCAGCCGGCCGTCGTCCAGGCGCACATTGACCCGGTAAGCGGTACTGGTCGAACTGCCCACGCGCTTCTCGACCTGGTTGCCGGCCACCGCGCCAAGCACGGCACCGCCGATGGTGGCGATGGTCTGTCCGGAACCGCCGCCGATCTGGTGGCCGACCAGGCCGCCAGCGGCGCCGCCGAGCAGGGTGCCGACGATACCCGAACTCTCCCTCGTATTGGTGAGCGGTTCGATCGACTCCACGCGCCCGTAGAACACCGAGCCCGCCGGCGCCTGGTAGGTATTGCCTTGCGGCTGGCCCTGGTAGCCGGTGGTCTGCGGCGGAGGCGCGCCATAGCCGCCGCCATAGCCACCACCGTAGCCGCCGTAGCCGCCCGGCTGTGCGCAGCCGGCGAGGCCGGCGATAGCGGCCACCGCCGCAATACTGAACCAGATCTTGCCTTGCATCTATGTTTCTCCTCAAGAGCCGGGAGAATACGCTGAGATCCGCGTACCCGTACCCGAGACATGACTAGGAGCACGCCTCGGCGGCCAAGGTTCCGCATGGCCGCCGCGACCTGCCCCGGCCGGCACCGAGGCAGGCCATTACCCCTGCCTGGAACCGCCCTCCCTTGCTATAATGCGCGGCCCGGCCAGCGCCGGCTGCCGCGCTACAATGCGCGTACACTTTCAGGAGACGTGGCCGAGTGGTTTAAGGCAGCAGTCTTGAAAACTGCCGATGGGGTGACCCATCCGTGAGTTCGAATCTCACCGTCTCCGCCACCTTCAAACGGCCCGGGCCAACGCCCGGGCCGTGTCCATTGTAGAGGATGCCGGGATGCCGCCGCCGTGTCGCCCGGCCCCACCTCATGGGCGCGCCTTGCGTTCGGCGGGGCCCGGCGCCATCAGCAGGCCGAGAGCCTGCTGCACCGTGATCCCCAGGCGATAGCCGTGCGCCAGCGCCTGCGCGCAGGCCGGCACGGCATCGGGGCCCGCATGGCGGATCTGTTCCCGGTAGGCTTCGAGTTCGTAGCGCAGGCGCCAGCGGCGGCTCAGCAGATAGCACAAGGGCATCAGGCCGAAGCTGCGCCAGAACTGCCGGACGTGCACCTTTTCGTGGGCCAGCAAGGCGGCGTCCGCCCCCGGCCGCAGCAGGATCAGCGGACCGGGCGCGAACCCGTCGAAGCCGCGCGGGATGCCCCAGCGCGTTTCGACCAGCAGGCAAGGAGGAGACAACAGGACGCGGATCACCGCGCCAGCATACACGTCCCGCCAGGGCGCGGTACACCTTGCGCCGGCGGGAGTGCCTGGCGACCTGAGACGGCTATTCGAGCGTGATCTTGCCGGTTTCGATCACCGTCTTCCAGCGCTGCAGTTCCTGCTGCTCGAACTGCGCGAACTGGTCGGGAGTATTGGCTACCACCTCGAAGCCGCTCTCGCCCAGCTTGTGCCGCATGACCGGTTCGTTGAGCGCGCCCACCAGCGCCGCGTGCAGGCGCGCCTTGACGTCGGCCGGCAGGCCGCGCGGCGCCGCCACGCCCTGCCAGGAGTACACCTCGACATCCTTGACACCGGCTTCGGCCATGGTCGGCACGTCGGGCAGCACGGCGGCGCGCTTGTCGGCGGTGACCGCCAGCGCCTTGAGCTTGCCGGCCTTGATGTACTGCAGCACCGCGTTGATGTTCTGGAAGGACAGGTCGGTCTGCCCCGCGAGCAGGTCAGAGATGGCCGGTGCGCCCCCCTTGTAGGGCACGTGCAGGCCGCTGGTGCCGCTCATCTGCCAGAACAGCGCGGCGGTCAGGTGATCGGAAGAGCCGGCGCCCGAGGTGGCGAAGGCCACCTTGCCCGGATTCTTCTTCATGTAGGCGACCAGGTCGCGCACATTGCCGGCGGGAAAGTCCGTGCGTGCCACCAGCACATTGGGCGCGCGCACGGCGACCGTCAGCAGGTCGAAGTCCTTGGCCGGATCGTAGGCCAGGTGCTTCTGCAGGAAGGGATTGACCGCGTAGACGCCGATCGAGGCGACCATGATGGTGTAGCCGTCGGCCGGCGCCCGCTTGACCATGGTGGCACCGATGGCGCCGGTCGCGCCCGGCCGGTTGTCGACCACGAAGGGCTGGCCCAGCTTCTCGTTGAGCGGGGCCGCCAGCATGCGCGCGATGGTATCGGTGGAACCGCCCGCCGGGAACGGCACGACCACCGACACAGCCTTCTGCGGCCAGGCCGGCGCGGCCGCGCCGGCCGCCGTCGCATGTGCCGCCAGGGCCAGGGCGGTGCCCAGCGCAAGGGCCGAGTGGCGCGCCAGGCGGCGCACGGTCGTGATCAGGCGGCCGTCGGCCCGGCTGCCGGCGCCCAGGTTGGATGCAAGCATATTGTCTCCTCGTTGTGTTCTGTTTCGAGTGGAATGGGAATGCGCAAAGGCGCGGCCGTGCGGCCGCTGCGGATCACCTCACCATGCACGGCGCCTTGTTGTCGAAGCGCCAGCCGGGAATCAGGTACTGCATGGCGGCAGCGTCGTCGCGCGCGCCAAGGCCCAGGCGCTTGTAGCGCGCGTGTGCCAGCTCCAGCTGCGCCATGTCCAGCTCGACGCCCAGGCCGGGCGCGGTGGGAACCTTGACCTTGCCTTCCTCGATCACCAGCGGCGTGCGGGTCAGCCGCTCGCCGTCCTGCCAGATCCAGTGGGTGTCGATGGCCGTGATGCGCCCCGGCGCGGCGGCAGCCACGTGCGTGAACATGGCCAGCGAGATGTCGAAGTGGTTGTTCGAGTGCGAACCCCAGGTCAGGCCCCACTCCGCGCACATCTGCGCCACCCGCACCGAACCCTGCATGGTCCAGAAGTGCGGATCGGCCAGCGGGATGTCCACCGCGCGCAGGCGCACGGCATGGCCCATCTGCCGCCAGTCGGTCGCGATCATGTTGGTGGCAGTAGGCAGGCCGGTGGCGGTGCGGAATTCAGCCATGATCTCGCGCCCGGAATAGCCCTCCTCCGCGCCGCACGGATCTTCGGCATAGGCCAGCACGCCGTGCTTGTCGCGGCAAAGCCGCACCGCCTCCGCCAGCGACCAGGCGCCGTTCGGGTCGAGCGTGATGCGCGCCTGCGGAAAGCGCTCGGCCAGCGCCGTGACGGCTTCCATTTCCTCATCGCCGCGCAGCACGCCACCCTTGAGCTTGAAGTCATTGAAGCCATAGCGCGCATGCGCCGCCTCGGCCAGGCTCACGATCGCCTCCGGTGTCATTGCCGCTTCGTTGCGCAAGCGGAACCAGGCATTGTCCGCGTCGGCCTCGCTGCGGTAGGGCAAGGGCGTGCGCGCGCGGTCGCCGATATAGAACAGATAGCCGAGCATCTCCACCGCGTCGCGTTGCTGGCCTTCGCCAAGCAATGCGGCCACCGGCACCCCGAGATGCTTGCCGAGCAGGTCGAGCAGGGCCGCTTCCAGCGCGGTGACGGCATGGATGGCGATGCGCAGGTCGAAGGTCTGCAACCCCCGGCCACCTGCGTCGCGGCTGGCGAAGGCAGCGCGGGCACGGTTGAGCACCGCCTGGTAGTGGCCGACCGGCTGGCCGACGACCAGCTCGCGGGCATCTTCGAGCGTCCGGCGGATGCCTTCCCCGCCGGGCACCTCGCCCACGCCGGTATGGCCGGCGCTATCGCGCAGGATGACGATATTGCGCGTGAAGAAGGGGCCGTGCGCGCCCGACAGGTTCAGCAGCATGCTGTCATGCCCGGCGACGGGCACCACGGTCAGCTCGGTGACCACCGGCGTGGCAGGGAAGGAAGCGCCGATGGTGGTGGCGGCGGTGGACTGGGATTCGGGCATGGCGGCCGGGTCTCCGGAAGGGTCGGATCCGCCATGCGGGGATCGCATCGGCATCCGGCCCATATATGTTATCAGTCGTCGTATGACTTATCACGCAGTATAATGAGGCTATCCAGAACCGGTCAAGGTCCGCCGCCACCATGTCCAACCAAGCGCTTGCCCCCTCACCTTCCCCGCGCCGCCGCGGCCGCACGCTGGCCGAGGAAGCCGTCGGCAGCCTGACCGAGCGCATCCGCCAGGGGCAGCTCAAGCCGGGTGACAAGCTGCCAACGGAATCGGAGATCATGGCCGCGCTGGGTGTCAGCCGCACGGTGGTGCGCGAAGCGCTGTCGCGGCTGCAGGCCAGCGGACTGGTGGAAACCCGCCACGGCATCGGCACCTTCGTGCTGCCGCCGCCGGCCGAGGCACCGACACCGTTCCGCCTCGACCCCGCCACCGTCGGCACGGCGATGGACGTGCTGGCCATGCTCGAATTCCGCGTCAGCCTCGAAGCCGAGGCCGCCAGCCTGGCCGCGACGCGGCGCAGTGAGGCGGAGCTTGCCGAGATGCGCCGCGCGCTCAACGAACTGGAGCGCACCGCCGCCGCAGGGCAGGATTCGGTCGGCTCCGACTTCGCCTTCCACCTGGCGATCGCGCGCGCCACTGGCAACCGTTATTTCACCGACATCATGAGCCACCTCGGCACCATGGTGATCCCGCGCAGCCGCCTGCACGTCAGCACGCCCGAGCGCGAGCAGTACCTCGAACGCGTCAATTTCGAGCACGAGAACATCTTCGACGCCATCGAGCGGCGCGATCCCGAGGCGGCCAAGGCCGCCATGCGCATGCACCTGACCAACAGCCGCGAGCGCCTGCGCAAGGCCTCCGCCGCCCTGGAGAACGAGGCCTGAGGAGGGCCTGCACGCCGCTTGCGGTGGCACATCCCATGTTGTAGGATGTCTTATCACAGGAGGCTGAACAACAGCCTGCCCGATGCCTCCGGCCGGCCCGCCCCCGGACCGGTGCCGCCAACCCCCTTGCAGGAAGACCCAGATGAACATCACCGGCGACATGCTGATCGGCGCAAGTGCCGTGCGCGGCCAGCAAACCCGACTCCACGCGATCAATCCGGCCACCGGCGAGACCCTGGCGCCGGTCTTCGGCGGCGGCGGGGAAGCCGAGGCCGAGCGCGCCTGCGCCCTGGCGGAGGCCGCCTTCGACACCTTCCGCAACACCCCGCCCGAGACCCGCGCCCGCCTGCTGGAAGCCATCGCCGACGGCATCGAGGCGCTGGGCGATGCCCTGATCGAGCGCGCCCACGCGGAAAGCGGCCTGCCGCTGGCGCGGCTGCAGGGCGAACGCGGCCGCACCGCCGGCCAGCTGCGCCTGTTCGCCCGCGTACTGCGCGACGGCCGCTGGCAGTCGGCCACGCTGGACAGCGCCCTGCCCCAGCGCACGCCGCCGCGCCCCGACCTGCGCCTGCAGAAGATCGCGGTGGGCCCGGTGGCCGTGTTCGGCGCCAGCAATTTCCCGCTGGCCTTCTCGGTGGCCGGCGGCGATACCGCCTCGGCCCTGGCGGCGGGCTGCCCGGTGGTGGTCAAGGCGCATTCGGCCCACCTCGGCACCTCGGAACTGGTCGGGCGCGTGATCCAGAAGGCAGTGGCCGACGCCGGGCTGCCGGAAGGCGTGTTCTCCCTGCTGGTCGGCTGCGGCACCTCGATCGGCACCGCGCTGGTCGCGCATCCCGCCATCCAGGCGGTCGGCTTCACCGGCTCGCGCGCCGGCGGCCTGGCCCTGGTGCAGGTCGCCAGCAGCCGCCCGCAGCCGATCCCCGTCTATGCGGAAATGAGCAGCATCAACCCGGTCTTCCTGCTGCCGGCCGCGCTGCGGTCGCGCGGCGGCCAGATCGCGCGCGACCTGGTCGATTCGCTGGTGCTGGGCGCGGGCCAGTTCTGCACCAATCCCGGCCTGGTGCTGGCACAGCAAGGTGACGCGCTGGATGCCTTCCGTGCGGCTGCGGTCGCCGCGCTGCAGGACAAGGCTGCCGCGACCATGCTGACGCCCGGCATCCATCGCGCCTACGAGCAAGGGGCCGGGCAGCTCGCCGAGGTCGAAGGCGTGCAGCGCATCGGCCTGGGCTGCGCCGCCGCGGGCCCGAACCAGGCGCGCCCGGCCCTGTTCGAGACCACCGCCGCGCGCTTCCTGGCCGACCACCGCACGCAGGCCGAAGTCTTCGGACCGTCATCGCTGCTGGTGGTGTGCCGCGATGCCGACGAGATGCTGGCGGTGGCCCGCCACCTCGAAGGCCAGTTGACGGCCACGGTACAGGCGGATGCCGCCGACCACGCCCAGGCCGGCAACCTGCTGACGGTGCTGGAGCGCAAGGCGGGCCGCGTGCTGTTCAACGGCTATCCGACCGGCGTGGAAGTCTCGTTCGCGATGGTGCACGGCGGCCCGTTCCCGGCCACCTCCGACACGCGCGCGACCTCGGTCGGCGCCAGCGCCATCGAACGCTTCCTGCGCCCGGTGTGCTACCAGAACGTGCCGGCCGAACTGCTGCCGCCGGCCCTGCAGGACGCCAATCCGCTGAACCTGTGGCGACTCAAGGACGGCGAGCCGGTCAAGGGCTGAGCCCAGCCGGGCGGCGGCCGGAGCGCCGTGCCCCCCGCCCGATGGCACGGCCTTGTTCAATGAAAAAAGGGCGGACCTGCGGCCGCCCTTTCCCCAACCGGGCCGATGCGATGCCTGAGGCAGCCTCAGCCGGCCTCAGGCCGCCGCGGCCAGCACCCGCGCATTGCCCTGCGCATTGCCCTGCGCATTGCCACGCGAACGCCCCGAACTCAGGTAATCCGCGATCGATTCCTGCGTGACCTCGCCGAGATAGGCGCCATCCCCGTCCACCACCGGCAGCCAGCTGGTGTTGTGCTGATACATGCGCGACAGCAGGATGCGCAGGTGCTCGTCGGCCGCCGCGGCCGCGGCGAACGGCCGCAAGGCCTCGGCGCAACTGCCCTGGCGCGCGCGCGCATCGCGCCGCGCGACGTAGCCCAGCGCGCGCTGGCCGGCATCCAGCACCGGCAGGTGGCGCACGTCGTGCTCATCCATCAGGGCGAAGGCCTCGCCCAGGCTCATCTCCGGGCGGCACACCGGCGGCATCGTCGCGGCATCGCCGGCGCGCACCAGCAACAGGCGCTTCAGCGTATTGTCATGGCCGACGAAGGCCTGCACGAAGTCATCGGCCGGATGCGCCAGCAGCGCATCGGGATGGTCGAACTGCACCAGCTTGCCGCGCCGGAACACCGCCACCTTGTCGCCCAGCTTGATGGCCTCGTCGATGTCGTGCGACACCATGATCACGGTCTTGCCAAGCTGCCGCTGCATCTGGAAGAACTCGTTCTGGATGCTCTCGCGGTTGATCGGGTCGACCGCGCCGAAGGGCTCGTCCATCAGCAGCACCGGCGCATCCGCGGCCAGCGCGCGGATCACGCCGATGCGCTGCTGCTGGCCGCCCGACAGCTCGCGCGGATAGCGCGACAGCATGCGATCGGGATCGAGCTGCACCATCGCCATCAGCTCGCGCGCGCGCTCGCGGCAGCGCTGCTTGTCCCAGCCCAGCAGGCGCGGCACGACCATGATGTTCTCCTCGATGGTCATATTGGGAAACAGGCCGATCTGCTGGATCACGTAGCCGATCTTGCGGCGCAGCGCCACCTCGTCGATCTCCGTGGTGTCCTCGCCGTCGATGCGCACGATGCCCGAAGTCGGCTGGATCAGGCGGTTGATCATCTTCAGCGTGGTGGTCTTGCCGCAGCCGGACGGGCCGAGGAACACGCAGATCTCCCCCTTGGGGACGGTCAGGGAAACGGCGTCGACGGCGGTCACCGCGGAGCCGTCCTTCTGCGGGAAGGATTTTGTGAGTCGGTCGAGTTCGATCATGGTCAGCGGATTCCTTTCGGTGTCAGGGCCTTCTGCAGCCACTGCAGGCAGGCATCGGCCACGATGGCGAGCAGGCTGACGAGAACGGCGCCGATGGCCAGCTTGCTCATATTGCTCTGGCTGATCGCCTGCAGGATCAGCACCCCAAGGCCGCCGGCGCCGATGAGGGCTGCGATGGTGGCCACGCCGATATTCATCACCACGGCGGTACGCACGCCACCCAGGATCACCGGCACCGCCAGCGGCAGGTCGACCAGGCGCAGGCGCTGCCACGGCGTCATGCCGATGCCGCGCCCCGCCTCCTGGATGCCGGGGTCGACATTGGCCAGCGCCGTATAGGTGTTGCGCATGATGGGCAGCAGCGAATACAGGAAGACCGCGGTCACCGCCGGCACATAGCCCAGCGCGTGGCCGAAGCGGGCGAAGACCGGGATCATCAGCCCGAACAGCGCGATCGACGGCAGCGTCAGCACGATGGTGGCCAGCGCCAGCAGCGGCGCGGCCAGGCAGCGGAAGCGGGTGATCAGGATGCCCAGCGGCACGCCGATCAGCACCGCCATGCCCACCGCCGAACCGACCAGGGCCAGATGCTCGCCGGTCAGCCGCAGCAGCATCGGCCAGCTATGTTGGAGGTAGCTCAACAGGTCCATGCCGCTCTCCTCAGATCAGGCCCTGGCTGCGCAGGAAGTCCTGCGCGACCTTGTCCACCGGCTGCTGCTCGATGTCGACCTGGTAATTCATCGTCGTCATCTTCTCGTTGTCGAGCCTGGCCGACAGGGCGTTGAGCAGGCCGGCCAGTTCCGGATGGCGCTCCAGCGTGGCCTTGCGCACCACCGGCACAGCGTTGTAGGCCGGGAAGAAATGCTGGTCGTCCTCCAGCAGCGCGAGGTCGAAGCCCTTGACGCGGCCATCGGTGGTGTACACCAGGCCCAGTTCGACCTGGTCGTTCTTCAGCGCGGTATAGACCAGGCCCGGATCGAGCTGGATCACGTCGCGCCGCGTGAACGGCAGCTGGTAGCTGAGCTTGAGCGGCTCCAGCCCGTCGGGCCGCGCGGCGAACTCCATGTCGACGGCGAAGGGATGGCGCGTGCCCTCCCCTGCGTCGCGCATCTTCTGCGCGAGCTGCGACAGCGTGGTGACGCCGGCAGCCTCGGCGCGCCGGCGCGGCATCGCCAGCGCATAGGTGTTGTTGACGGCGGAAGCATCCAGCCACACCAGCCCGCGCGCCGCATCGAGCGCCTTGACGCGCTCATAGCTGGCCTGGGCATCGAGCTTCTCCTCCACCTTGTTGAAAACGATCAGCGCGGTGCCCGTGTAGTCCCACACCACATCGAGCTGGTCGTTCTCCATCGCCTGGCGCATCAGCGTGCTGCCCAGGCCGGTGGTCAGCTCGGTCGGCACGCCCTTGGCCTGCAGGTATTGCGAGGTCATCGAGGCCAGGATCAGCTGCTCGGTGAAGTTCTTGCCGCCCACCCTGACCACCTCGGGCTGGGCATGCGCGGCGGTGTGCACCAGCGCCAGGCCGGCGGCGGCCAGGATCAACAGGCGCGCGATGGCGCCTCGGATCGATTGCATCGGATTCTCCTTCTCGTTGGACGCCATTCAGCGCCCCAGCCCGCGCCGGCTCAGGTACAGGTGGCCGGCGGCGGCGAACAGGCCGTCCAGGGCCAGCGCCAGCAGCGCCGTGGCGGCCGCACCCAGCAGCAGCAGCGGCTGGTTGTTCAGATAGATGCCTGGGAAGATCAGCTCGCCCAGGGAATTGGCGCCGATCAGGAAGGACAGCGGCACCGTGCCGACATTGATCACCAGGCTGATGCGCACGCCGGCCAGGATCACGGGCAGGGCATTGGGCAGCTCGACGCGCAGCAGTTGCTGCGCCGGCGTCATGCCGATGCCCCGCGCGGCCTCGCGCAAGGCGGGCGAGACATGGCGCAGGCCTTCGCAGGTATTGCGCACGATGGGCAGCAGCGAGGCCAGCCACAGCGCCAGGATGGCAGGACGCTCGCCGATGCCGAACACGGCCAGCGCGAGCGCCAGCACGGCCAGCGAGGGAACGGTATTGCCCACGTTGAAGACCTGCATCAGCCGGTCCGACCAGCGCTGCATGCAGGGCCGGCTCAGCGCGATGCCGGCCGGGATGCCGGTGGCCAGCGCCAGTCCCATCGACCACGCCACCAGCCGCAGGTGATCGGCCACGTCGTACAGCAGGCGATCCTGGTAGCGGCGGATGACGTCCACGCCGATCCACGCGGCCAGGGCGGCCAGCGCGGCAAGCGTCACGCATCCCCAGGCCAGTGCCCGCACGGATTGCTTCGACATATTCCCCCTCTTTCCGGGCCGGCACGGACCAAGCACTGTCCGGCACCGGCTGGCGGATGACATGAAGGGCGCAAGCGGTCGCGGTGGGGTGCCGCCTGGCCCGGATCAGATTGCATTGCCCGCCATGACCGGCAGACAGGCCGGTGGACGAGCGGCGGACCCCAGCACGCGGCAGCAATGCACACGGCGAGAGGCCCAATTGACGGGACGCCGGCCCGGCGGGCCGGACGATCCCTGAAGCGGCGCAACCGGACGCCGGCAGATGCCGGTAACGGAAGGCCAGTGGCAGCGCAAATATGAGGTTTCCGACGCGCCGCCGGATCAATCGGCCGTTGCGGCAGGGCAAGGCGAGCGGACTCGCGACCCATGAACTCGCAGCAACGGATGGCAAAGAGACGTCTATTTTACACAACTCCATCCAATTTGTCACATTCAGCAATCTTCGCCCTTGAAATCATGCACATCGCACCCGCTCCCGCACCCTGCCGGAATGCCCGCGAGCCGAGGCTGGTCAAGGGCTGGCGCCGATCCAGAGGTGTTGCACTGCTGAATGCAATTCCTGCCGAATGATGCCGCCGATAGAACAATGTTTTGCTGCCGCCACCCCTACCGCCGGCCCGCCCAAGCCTTACATTGGGAGGGTGGATAAACCGTGGCGGCCGCGCCCCTCGCCCCCGCCACGTAACAGGAGATTCGACAACATGGAACACCGCAACCGCTTCCCCACCGTACCGGCCACCGCAGAAGAAACGGTGCGCCGCTCGCGCGCCATCGATCGCGTGGTGCGCGGCATCCCTACCTCGGACGGCGACGGCGTCAAGCTGACCCGCGTGCTGACGCACAACCTGCAGCGCCGGCTCGACCCCTTCCTGATGCTCGATGCCTTCGGCTCGGACAGCAAGGACGACTACATCGGCGGCTTCCCCGCCCACCCGCACCGCGGCTTCGAGACCATCACCTATATGCTGGCCGGCCGCATGCGCCACCGCGACAGCGCCGGCAACGAGGGCCTGCTGGAGAATGGCGGCGCCCAGTGGATGGTGGCCGGGGCCGGCGTGGTGCATTCGGAGATGCCTGAGCAGGAAGACGGCCGCATGGAGGGCTTCCAGCTCTGGCTCAACCTGCCTGCCGCCGACAAGATGGCCAAGCCCTGGTACCGCGACCTGCCCAGCGCAGCGATCCCGGGCGTGGCGCTGGCCAACGGCGCGACCGCGCGCGTGCTGGCCGGAAGTTCGCACGGCGTCGCCGGCGCGGTCAGCCGCCCGGTGACGGAACCGCTCTACCTCGACGTGCACCTGCCGGCGGGACAGGCGTTCGCGCAGGCGCTGCCGGCCGGCCACAACGCCTTCGTCTACGTCTACGCCGGCGAGGTCACGGTCGGCGAAGGCGCGGACGCGGCGGTACTGGAAGCCCAGCGCATGGGCATCCTGGACAATGCCGAGGGCGCCGACGGCGTGGTCGTGCGCGCCAGCCAGGATGCGGCCTTCCTGATCATCGCCGGGCGCCCCCTGGGCGAGCCGATCGCGCAGTACGGCCCCTTCGTGATGAACACGCAGGAGCAGATCTACGAAGCGCTGGCCGACTACCGCGACGGCCGCTTCGCCCAGATCCCGGCGACTGCCGGCGCCTGATCCCGCACGGTCCCGCCCCGGGGCCCGCACCGGACGCGCCCGGAGTCCCGCCACACACGGCGGGCTCCGGGCGTTTTGTCTTTATCCCGCCCGCCGCGCCGGCACCCCGGGGCGGCATGCCGGCGCAGGCAGTACGCCCCCCCCTCCCCTCCCCAGCCGGCCGCCGATGCCCGGCATGCGACTTGCAACTTCCCTGCAACCGTTGCGGGGCCTGGAAACGACCGAGAAACAACAGGCCGCGGCCCCGCCCGCTTATATAATCCGAGCAAAATGACAGGCATCACGGAAGCATGATGAATGCTGCAATGCGTCGCCGCCATGCTGCGCTCGCACTGCCGCGTTTTCCGCCATACCGACAATACGTTGCTGCCCATACGAAACGAGCCGCCTCAGTGACACAACCCACCACCCCAAGGCTGGCGCTTGCCCATATCACCAAGCGCTACCCCGGCGTGACCGCCAATGACGACGTCAGCCTCAGCGTCGCGCCCGGCGAGATCCACGCTGTCCTCGGCGAAAACGGCGCCGGCAAGTCCACCCTGATGAAGATCATCTTCGGCGCCGTCAAACCCGATGCCGGCGAGGTGCACTTCAACGGTGCCACCGCCGCCATCTCCAGCCCGCACGATGCCCGCAACCTGGGCATCGCCATGGTGTTCCAGCATTTCTCGCTGTTCGACACGCTGACGGTGGCCGAGAACATCGCGCTGGGCCTGCCGCAGGGCAGCCGCGGCACCGGCATGAAGCAGCTCGCCGAGCAGATCCGCACCACGGCGGAGCGCTACGGCCTGCCGCTCGAGCCCAACCGCCACGTGCACACGCTGTCGGTCGGTGAGCGCCAGCGCGTGGAAATCGTGCGCGCCCTGCTGGCCAGGCCGCAGTTGCTGATCCTCGACGAGCCGACCTCGGTGCTGACACCGCAGGCCGTGGAAACCCTCTTCGTCACGCTGCGCCAGCTGTCGGACGAAGGCACCAGCATCCTCTACATCAGCCACAAGCTCGACGAGATCCGCGCGCTCTGCCATCACGCCACCGTGATGCGCATGGGCAAGGTGACCGGCGTGTGCGACCCGCGCCAGGAAACCGCGGCCTCGCTGTCGCGCCTGATGATCGGCGGCGAGCCGCCTCGCGAGGCGCGCATCGCCACCGAGCGCGGACCGGTGCGCCTGACCGTGCGCGGCCTGTCGCTGCCGCGCGCGCATGCCTTTGCCACCGAACTGGAGAAGATCGCGCTGGACGTCCACGCCGGCGAGATCGTCGGCATCGCGGGCGTCTCGGGCAACGGCCAGCAGGAACTGCTGGGCGCGCTGTCCGGCGAAGATACGCGCGCCGACCATGGCGCCGTGGCGCTGGCGGGCAAGCCGGTAGGCCGGCTCGACGCGCGCGCGCGCCGCCGCGCCGGCCTGTCCTTCGTGCCGGAAGAGCGCCTCGGCCGCGGCGCCGTACCGGGCATGAGCCTGGCGGCGAACACGCTGCTGTCGCACCAGGCGCCGCCCTATGTGCGCCACGGCCTGGTCTCGCCGAAAGCTGCCGCCGGGCTGGCGGCCGCCGTCATCAGCCGCTTCCGCGTCAAGGCCGCCGGGCCGCAGGCGCTGGCCAAGAGCCTGTCGGGTGGCAACCTGCAGAAGTTCATCGTCGGCCGCGAGATCGAGAGCGGCCCCAAGGTCCTGATCGTGGCCCAGCCCACCTGGGGCGTCGACGTCGGCGCCGCGGCGCAGATCCACAACGAGATCCTGGCGATGAAGGCAACCGGCTGCGCGATCCTGGTGGTATCCGAGGAACTCGATGAGCTGTTCGCCATCTGCGACCGGCTGCATGTGATCGCCAAGGGCAGGCTGTCGCCCTCCATCCCCACCGAGCAGGCCACGCGCGAGCAGGTGGGACTGTGGATGAGCGGCCTGTGGGAAGGCGGGCCGGCCAGCCGGCACGAAACCGCGGAGGTGGCCCATCATGGCTGACCTGCTGCCCTTCGCGCTGGCGCCGCGCGGCGAGCCCTCGCGCCGCATGGCCTATGCCTCGCCCGTTTTCGCCCTGCTGCTGACCCTGGCCTTCGGCGCGCTGCTGTTCGTGCTGCTGGGCAAGGATCCGGTGGCCGCGCTCAAGGTCTTCCTGGCCGACCCGCTCAAGGACAAGCGCGCCATCGGCGAGGTGCTGCTGAAGACCGTGCCGCTGGTGCTGTGCGCGCTCGGCCTGTCGGTCTGCTACCGCGCCAATGTGTGGAACATCGGCGCCGACGGGCAGCTGATCGTCGGCGGCATCTTCGCCGGCGCCACCGTGCTGTGGTTCGACGTGCCTGGCCACACCATCAACGGCACCGTGGTGCTGGTCCTGGCATCGCTGGCCGGCATTGCCGGCGGCATGCTGTGGGCGTCGCTGACGGCGGCCCTGCGCGACCGCTTCAACGCCAATGAGATCCTGGTCTCGCTGATGCTGACCTATATCGCCCAGCAGGCCATGCTGTACGTGGTCAACGGCCCGCTCAAGGACCCCAACGGCATGAACTTCCCGCAGTCCAAGGTGTTCTCGCCCGAGTTCCTGCTGCCCAACCTGCTGCCCGGCTCGCGCCTGCACGCGGGCTTCGCCGTGATGCTGGTGCTGGTGGTGCTGATGACGGTGTTCATCTTCCGCAGCTTCGCCGGCTACCGGCTGCAGGTCGGCGGCACCGCGCCGCTGGCGGCGCGCTATGCGGGCTTCTCGGCACGGCGTTCGCTGTGGAACGCGCTGCTGGTGTCCGGCGGCACCGCCGGGCTGGCCGGCGCCTTCGAGGTCACCGGGCCGATCGGCCAGCTGCTGCCGTCGATCTCGCCGGGCTACGGCTTCACCGCCATCATCGTCGCCTTCGTCGGCCGCCTGCACCCGGTGGGCGCGGTGTTCGGCGGCATCGTGATGTCCCTCTTCTACATCGGCGGCGAGATGGCGCAATCGCGCCTCGGACTGCCGTCGGCCATCGGCTGGGTCTTCCAGGGCATGCTGCTGTTCTTCCTGCTCGCCTGCGACACGCTGATCGAGAACCGCCTGCGCTGGCGCACCCGGACTGCCTGAACCCGACCCATGGAACAACTCGCTCCCCTCATCGCCACCGCCATCAACGCAGGCACGCCGCTGCTGCTCGCGGCGCTCGGGCTGCTGATCAACGAACGCGCCGGCGTGCTCAACCTGGGTGCCGAAGGCATGATGCTGGTGGCCGCCGCGCTCGGCTTCATGGTCGGCTACCAGACGCAGTCGCCGATGCTCGGTTTCCTCGCCGGTGCCGCCGCCGGCATGCTGATGGCCACGCTGTTCTCCTGGCTGGCGCTGGTACTCGCCACCAACCAGGTCGCCACCGGGCTGGCGCTGTCCATCTTCGGCACCGGGCTGTCGGCCTTCATGGGCCAGCGCTTCGTCGGCTACGCCATGCCGGCCCAGGCCAGGTCCATCCCCGGCCTGGCCGACCTGCCCTTCTTCGGCCCCGCCTTCTTCCAGCAGCACTGGATGGTCTATGCCAGCGTGCTGCTGTGCTTCGCCATCATGTGGTTCCTGTTCCGCACGCGCGCCGGCCTGGTGCTGCGCGCGGTCGGCGAATCGCCCGAGTCGGCGCACGCGCTCGGCTATCCGGTGCGGCTGATCCGCTTCGGCGCGCTGCTGTTCGGCGGCGCCTGCTGCGGCCTGGCCGGCGCCTACCTGTCGCTGGTCTACACGCCCATGTGGGTGGAGAACCTGGTGGCCGGGCGCGGCTGGATCGCGCTGGCGCTGACCACCTTCGCCACCTGGCGCCCGGGGCGCGTGCTGGTCGGTGCCTGGCTGTTCGGCGGCGTCACCATCCTGCAGTTCTACCTGCAGAGCATCGGCGTGTCGGTACCGTCGCAGGTCCTGTCGATGCTGCCCTATGCCGCCACCATCGTCGTGCTCGCGGTGATCTCGCGCAACCCGGCCTGGATCCGCCTCAATATGCCCGCCTCGCTGGGCCGCCCATTCCGGCCCGGCAGCGCCTGAGCCCGCCCCCCTTTCACTGCCTACACAACAGCCATTACCACAAGGAGAAATCGAATCATGATCATGACGCGCAGGAAGACCCTGGCAGCCCTGGCCGCCACCGCGCTGCTGGCCCTGGCCGGCTGCGGCAAGAAGGAGGCCGAGAAGCCGGCCGAGACGGCGGCGCCCGCCTCCGCTCCGGCGGCCGAGCAGAAGGCCGAGCCGCTCAAGGTCGCCTTCGTGTACATCGGACCGGTCGGCGATGCCGGCTGGACCTTCGCCCACGACGTGGGACGCAAGGCGGTGGAAGAGAAGTACGGCGACAAGGTCAAGACCACCTTCGTCGAGAACGTGCCCGAATCGGCCGCCGACGCCGAGCGCGTGTTCCGCGACCTGGCCAGCCAGGGCAACAAGCTGATCTTCGGCACCAGCTTCGGCTTCATGGAGTCGATGCTGAAGGTGGCCAAGGAATTCCCGGACGTGAAGTTCGAGCATGCCACCGGCTTCAAGACCGCCGACAACCTGGCCCAGTACGACGTGCGCACCTATGAGGGCGCCTACCTGGCCGGCGTGGTGGCCGGCAAGATGAGCAAGACCGGCAAGATGGGCGTGGTGGCCTCGGTACCCATCCCCGAGGTGATCCGCAACATCGACTCGTTCACGCTGGGCGCGCGCAGCGTCAACCCGAAGGCGACCGTCAAGGTGGTCTGGGTCAACAAGTGGTTCGATCCGGGCAAGGAACGCGAAGCGGCCACCACCCTGATCGGCCAGGGCGTCGACATGCTGATGCAGAACACCGACTCGGCGGCCGTGGTGCAGACCGCCCAGGAAAAGGGCGTGCATGCCTTCGGCTGGGACAGCGACATGAGCAAGTTCGGCGACAAGGCCCACCTGGCCGCGTCGGTGATCTCCTGGGGCGTCTACTACAACAAGGTGGTCGGCGACGTGCTCGACAACAAGTGGACCAACGGCACCAGCTGGTGGGGCCTGAAGGAAGGCATGATCGACCTGAAGGCGTTCAACGCCGACGTGACGGATGACGTCAAGGCGCTGGTGGAAGCGCGCAAGAAGGGCATCGTCGACGGCACCGCGCCGATCTGGAAGGGTCCGCTGAAGGACAACACCGGCAAGGAACAGCTGGCCAAGGACCAGGTCGCCGACGACGGCTTCCTGCATGGCATCAAGTTCTACGTCGAAGGCGTGGAAGGCAAGATCCCGGGCTGATTGCCGCCCTGCCATGGCGGACGGTGCATGCCTGCGGGCATGCACTATCAGCCACGCTCTCCGGCGGCGCAGCTTGCCGGAACTTGAAAGCGCCGCCTGCGGACCAAGATAGTCCGCAGGCGGCGTTTTTCATGGTGCCCACCGGCTTGGCCGCCTTCGCATGTGAAGGAGCCCTCTCAAATGTGGAAAAGATTTTCCGCCCTGCTGACGCTGGTGCGGCGTGACGGCCGCCTGCTCTGGCACGCGCTGCGCCATCCCGACGCACCGGCCTGGCTGCGCCCCGCCACCGCCGGCCTGGTGCTGTACGCGCTGTCGCCGATCGACCTGATTCCCGACTTCATCGCCGGGCTGGGGCTGGTGGACGACGTGGTGCTGATTCCGCTCGCCGTCCACTTCATGCTCAAGCGCCTGCCGCCCCACGTGCTGCGGCAGGCCGAGGCGCGCGCCGGCGCCACCACGGTGCGGGCGCGCTGAGCGGACCCTTGAGGGGGCCCTCGAGCGGGCCCGCACCGCGGCCGGCGCGCAAGGCCGGCCCGATGAGGCTCGGGCTCAGGCCCAGGGCAGCAGCACGGTGGAGCCGGTGGTCTTGCGGCCCTCCAGGTCGCGGTGCGCCTGCGCTACCTCGGACAGCGCGTAGCGCTGGTTGACCTCGATCTTGACCTTGCCCGAAGCCACCACCTCGAACAGCTCGGCCGCCATCGGCTCCAGCAGTTCGCGGTGCACCACGTAGGTCATCAGCGTCGGCCGGGTCAGGCGCAGCGAGCCCTTGTTGCCGAGCACCGAGATATCCACCGGCGGCACCGGGCCGGAGGCGTTGCCGAAGCTGACCATGGTGCCGCGCGGCGCCAGGCAGTCCAGCGAACCGTTGAAGGTGTCCTTGCCGATCGAGTCGTAGACCACCGGCACGCCTTTGCCGCCGGTGATCTCCTTGACCCGGTCGACGAAGGATTCGCTGGTATAGAGGATGGTATGGTCGCAGCCGTGGGCGCGCGCCAGGGCCGCCTTCTCTTCGCTGCCGACCGTGCCGATCACGGTCGCACCCAGGGCCTTCAGCCATTGGCAGGCGATCAGGCCGACGCCGCCGGCGGCCGCGTGGAACAGCACGGTATCGCCGGGCTGCACGCGATAGCTGTCGCGCAGCAGGTACTGCGAGGTCAGCCCTTGCAGCATCATGGCGGCGCCCTGCTCGAAGGAGATCGACTCCGGCAGCCGCACCACGATGTCGGCGGGCATCACGCGCACCTGCGCGTAGGCACCGGTCGGGCGACCCGCATAGGCCACGCGGTCGCCGGCCTTCAGGTGGCCCACGCCCGCGCCCACCGCCTCGACCACGCCGGCACCTTCCATGCCCAGGCCAGCCGGCAGCGGCTGCTTGTACAGGCCGGTACGGAAATAGACGTCGATATAGTTCAGGCCGACCGCCTCGTGGCGCACGCGCACCTGGCCGGGGCCGGGCTCGCCCACCTCGACGTCGACCCACTGCATCACCTCGGGACCGCCGGTCTCCGTGATACGGATGGCTTTGCTCATCACAGTTCTCCTCTCGTTGGCATACGGCATGGCAGGAGACCGTCCGGCGCCTGCGCGGCGCGGACGGCCGGGAAGACTCACGCCGTCCGTTCGGCGGCGGCGTGCCGCCGGCACAGTTCGGCGATCAGCAGGTCCGCGGTGGCCACGTTGGTGGCGCAGGGCACGTTGTGCACGTCGCAGGCGCGCACCAGCGCGTTGATGTCGGGTTCGTGCGGCTGCGGCGTCATCGGGTCGCGCAGGAAGAACACCGCCGCCACCCGGCCCTCGGCCAGGCGCGCGCCGATCTGCAGGTCGCCGCCCCAGGGGCCGGACAGCATGCGCGTGACCTCGAGGCCGAGCTCGTCGGCCAGCCGGCCGCCGGTGGTGCCGGTGGCCACCAGCTCGCACTGGGCGAGGAAATCGCGGTGGCGGCCGGCGAAGGCGACGATATCGTCCTTCTTGTGATCGTGGGCGATCAGCGCGATGCAGGGGCGGGTCATCTCATTTCCTCATGGCAAGACAGGGCGCGTGCCGCGCGCCGGGGCGCGGCCCCGGGTACGCGGCTCGGAAAACGGCAGCTCAGCAAGCACCCGCTCAGAAGGTGCCGGGATACGCGCCGCCATCGAGCAGGATGTTCTGCGCGGTGATGTAGGCGGCCTGGCGGCTGCACAGGAAGGCGCAGGTGGCACCGAACTCGGCCGGATCGCCGAAGCGGCGCGAAGGATTCAGCGCGGCCCGCTTGCTGGCCACCTCCTCGACGCTCAGGCCGGCCTTCTTGGCACCGCCCTCCATGGTCTTGAAGAGGCGGTCCGTGTTGAACGGGCCCGGCAGCAGGTTGTTGACGGTCACGCCGTGCTGGGCCACTTCGCGCGCCAGGCCGGCAATGAAGCCGGTCAGGCCGGAACGCGCGCCGTTGGACAGGCCGAGCACGTCGATCGGCGCCTTGACCGCGCCGCTGGTGATGTTGATGATGCGGCCCCACTTGCGCGCGATCATGCCGTCGACGGTGGCCTTGATCAGCTCGATCGGGGTCAGCATATTGGCGTCCAGCGCGGCCAGCCAGTCGTCGCGGCCCCAGTCGCGGAAGTTGCCCGGAGGCGGCCCGCCGGCATTGTTGACCAGGATGTCCAGGTCGCCCAGCTTGGCCACCGCCTCCAGCGCGGCCTGGCGGCCGGCCGAGGTGGTGATGTCGGTGGCCACCGCCACCACGCGGCGGCCATGCCGGGCGCGCAGGTCGGCCGCGGCCTTCTCCAGCGCCTCGGCGCCGCGCGCCACGATCACCACGTCGACACCCTCCGCCGCCAGCGCGTCCGCGCAGGCGAAGCCGAGGCCCTTGCTGGCGCCGCACACCAGCGCATGCTTGCCACGCAGTCCGAGATCCATCTCACTCTCCTTGTCTTGTTCGTCAGGTTCGGGAATGCCGCCGCGCTGCTCAGGCCTTGCGCGCCGACAACAGGTACATGCCGCCCAGCACCAGCGCGCTGCCGGCCAGCTGCGCGCCGGAGATCGGCTCGCCCAGCAGCCAGAAGCCGAGCAGCAGCGTGGAGACCGGCCCGATCATGCCGGCCTGGGATGCCATCGGCGCGCCGATGCGGGCCACCGCCACCATGGTCAGCGAGACCGGCAGCACGGTACAGAACACCGCATTGACGGCCGACAGCCAGAGCACCGGCGCGGGCTGGGCCAGCTCACCGAGCGTGCGGCCCAGCAGCAGGTATTGGAGCGCGCAGCAGGCCGTGGAAACGCACATGGCGTAAGCCACCAGGCGCAGCGAGCCGACGCGCCGCACCAGTTCGCCGCTGGCGATCAGGTAGATCGCATAGGTGGCCGCGCTGCCCAGTACCAGCGCGCCGCCCAGCCACACGCCGTTGCCGCTGACATCGAGGTCGTGCGCGAACACCAGCACGATGCCGGCGTAGGCGAGCAGCAGCGACAGCCACTGACGCGGGGCGATCGAGCGCTTGAACAGCAGAGCGGTGGCCAGCAGCACGAAGGATGGCGTCAGGAACAGGATCAGGCGTTCCAGCCCCGCGGTGATGTACTGCAGGCCGAGAAAATCCAGAAAGCTCGACAGGTAGTAGCCGATGAAGCCGAGAAAGACCACGCGGCCGCGGTCGGGCCAGGACAGTGCCGGCAGCCGGCGCGACTGCCACCAGCCGATCGCCATGAAGAGCGGCACGGCGAACAGCATGCGCAGCGTGATCACCATCACCGCGTCGACCTGGTAGCGGTACATCAGCTTGGCGACGATGGCCTTGGCGGAGAACAGCACCGCGCCGATGGCGGCAACGGCCAGTCCCCCGCGCGAGGGCGCATGGGCCTCGGCCGGCAGGGTCAGGGTTTTGGGGGACGCGGGCACGGCTAGGATGGCTTCACCGCCGCGCCGGGGCGATGGCGTGCGGTCGTAAGTGAGTCGGTGCAAAACAGGGTCGGACGGACGACGCGACGATTGTATGCGAAAAGCGCCGCGTGCATCGGCCGTCCCTCGCCCCCCCGAAACACCTTCCCTTGACCATCCCTGCGCCGCCCCGGTGCGACGGCTGGCAGCGCTGCGCGCGGTGCCGTATGCTGTGCGCCCTGCCTCGCTTCGCGGCGCGGCCTGCCCCGGCAGAAACAATGCCAGACAATACCAAGCAAGGAGAGACTCCCAGATGGCAACCCTGTCCGCACCCACACTGCATCCGCACCAGCCTGCCGCGTCCGGCACGTCCGGCACGTCCGGCGCCCCGACACTCCGGCGCCGCCGGCTGCTGACGGCGGCGCTGGCCGGCACGCTCGGCGGCGGCCTGGCGGCGCTGGCGCTGCCGGCCGCGCATGCCGCCGGCGACTTCCCCGCCAAGCCCATCCGCTTCATCGTCCCCTACGCCGCCGGCGGCACCACCGACCTGGTGGCGCGCACCGTGGGCGAGAAGGTCGCGCAGAAGCTGGGCCAGCCGGTGGTGGTGGAAAACCGGCCTGGCGCCGGCGGCAACATCGGCATGGACGCGGTGGCCAAGGCCGCGCCGGATGGCTATACCATCGGCTTCGGCGCCATCTCGACCAACGCCCTGAACCCGCACATCTACCAGCACGTCCCCTTCGACCCGCGCAAGGACTTCACCGCCATCAGCCTGCTGGGCAACTCGACCATCGTGCTGGAGGTCAGCCCCTCGCTGCCGGTCAAGAGCGTGCCCGAGCTGATCGCCTACACCAAGGCCCATCCCGGCCTGACCTTCGCCACCGCCGGCGCCGGCACTTCGATGCATCTGGCCGGCGCGATGTTCTCGCAGATGACGCACACCAGCCTGGTCCACGTGGCCTACAAGGGCAGCAGCCCCGCCATCAACGACATGCTGGGCGGCCACGTGCAGGTGATGTTCGACAACCTGCCGGCCTCGCTGCCGCACATCCAGGCCGGCAAGCTGCGTCCCCTCGCGGTGGCGGGCAAGAACCGCTCGCCCTCGCTGCCCAACGTGCCGACCCTGGCCGAGGCCGGCCTGCCCGGCTACGCGGTCGATCCCTGGTTCGGCGTGTACGGCCCGGCCAACCTGCCGGCGCCGGTGGTGCAAGTGCTCAACGCTGCCTTCGTCGAGGCACTGGGCCAGGCTGCCGTGCGCGAGAAGCTGATGCAGGCCGGCTTCAGCCCGCAGGGTTCCAGCGCGGCGGCGCTGCAGGCGCTGACGCTGCAGGAGTACGAGCGCTTCGGCAAGGTGGCCAAGAGCGCGGGTATCACCGTCGACTGAACCCCGCCCGGGTGCCCGACGACGCAGCCGGTCCCGCAGCGGGCCGCGCTGCGTCACCGGCACGCCTTGCCGGGATCACGCATCGGCATCATGCCTTCGTCGGTATACTCGGGGCACTCCTCTCTCGCACCACGATCGACGTGCCCTCTTCTCCCGACCAGCCCGCCGGCCAGGCCGACACCGGCTACGACTTCACCGAGCAGGTGGGCCACCTGCTGCGCCGCGCCTACCAGCGCCACGTGGCGATCTTCCAGCAGACCATCCCGGATTCGCAGCTGACCGCCGCGCAGTTCGTAGTGCTGTGCGCGGTCAATGAGCGGCAATCCTGCTCGCTCAACGAGATCGTGCGCGCCACCGCGATCGACCAGGCCACCGTGCGCGGCGTGATCGAACGGCTCAAGGCGCGCAAGCTGATCGCGGTCTCGCACGATCCCAACGACCGCCGCAAGGTGGTGGTCACGTTGACGCCGGCCGGCCTCGACCTGGTGCGCGAGACCGTGCCGTTCGCCCAGCGCATCTCCGAACAGACCTTCGGCGGCCTGAACCCGGCCGAACGCGTGGCGGTGACCTACCTGCTGCGCAAGATGAGCGAATTCGACGAGCGCGGCGGCGCCGACGACGAACGCTAGCGCCAGCCCCGCCTCAGCCTCCGCGCTCGCCGTGATCGCGGGCCGCCAGCGCGGCCTGCACGGCCTCGGGGGTGAACGGCGGCCGGCACAGGCGCAGGCCGGTGGCATCGAACAGCGCGTTGGCCACGGCCGGCGCGCCCGGCAGGGAGGCGGATTCTCCCGCCCCCAGCGGCGGCTCCGCCTGGCGCGGCACCAGCACCACCTCGATCGGCGGGATCTCCGGGAAGGTCAGCAGGGGGTAGCTGCCCCATTCGCGGCTGGCCACGCCGGCACCGTCGAAGCGCACCTGCTCCTTCAGCACGCGGCTCAGTGCCTGCACCACATTGCCGTGGACCTGGTGCCTCACGCCGTCCGGGTTGACCATCATGCCGGTGTCCTGGCCCACGACGATCCGTTCGACGCGGATGCTGCCGCTGGCCGCATCGACGCAGAGATCGAGGATCCACGCCGCCCACGCCGCGCCGAAGCCCGGGAAGCGGCTGTGGATATAGCGGGCATAGGCCACGCCGCGTCCGCGCAGGCGCCCGTCGGCGTCCGGCACGCCACGCGAGCCGCGCGCGCCGCGTTGCCAGCCCGCCGCCCGGGCCACGGCGCGCAACAGTTCCGCGGCGCGCTCGTCTGGCAGATGCCGCAGGCGGAAATCCAAGGGATCGGCGCCCGCCGAGGCCGCCAGTTCATCAATCATGGCTTCGTGCGCGAAGGTGTTCGGCAATGCCGAGACGCCGCGCAGCCACGAAGCACGCACGATGGCCGGGGTGTCATCGCAGGCGATGCGGCGGCTGGCATAAGCGTAGGGCGGCACGGCGGTGCGATCGCCCATCTCGAGCGTGCGCGGTGCGTTGGACACCTGCCCGGTGAGCAGCAACGCCAGCGTCGGGGCATCGTTGGACGGATAGCGGCTGACGAAGTCGTAAACCAGCAGTTCGCCGCCGGCGCCCAGCGTGGCGCTGACATCCATCAGTTGCGCCGCGCCCTTCGGCTCCCACAGGTGCTCCTGCTCGCGCGATAGCTGCACGCGCACCGGACGGCCCACGGCACGCGACAACAGCACCGCATCGGCACTGGCGTCGTCGGCACAGTTGCGGCCATAGCAGCCGGCCGCCTCCATGCGCACGATCTCGATGTGCGCCTCGTCCAGCCCGCACAATCGTGCCAGGTCGATGCGCAGCACATGCGGATTCTGCGTGCCGGACCAGACCGTCAAGCCTTCATCGCGCCAGTCGGCGAGCGCGCACGAGGGCCCGATGGAGCCGTGCATCTGGTAGGGCCAGACGAAGCGCCGCGCCAGCGTGGCGGCGGCCCCCGCCGGCACCGTCGCGCCCTCGTCCAGCAGCGCGCGGCGCGTGGCGGGATTGGCGCGCAGCGCGGGCTCGGGGTCGTCGAGCGCGGGCAGCGGCGGCACCGGCTTCCAGCGCACGCGCAGGCGGCGGGCCGCCAGCACCGCATGCTCCTCGCGCTCGGCCACGACGCCGACGAAGTCGCCCTGCACCACCACCGCGACCAGGCCTGGCACCCCGGCGACGGAGGCTCGGTCGACCTCCAGCAGGCTGGTGCCGACGAAGCCGCCACTGTCGCGGCCGGCATACGGCGGGCGCACCACCCGTCCATGCAGCATGCCGGGCACACGCACGTCGTGCACGAAGGTCAGCTCGCCATATACCTTGCCCGGGATGTCGACGCGCCCCGCCGCGCGCCCGACGATGCGGTAGGACTCGACCGGCTTGGTGGGCCCGTCGTCGGCCAGCGGCAGCTCGATATGCTCTCCCGCCACCAGCGCCCCGTAGCCGATCCGCTCCCGCGTCCCGCGCGGATCCGCCGGACCCGCTACGCGCCATGCGCCGTCCTCGGCCTCGAGCGCGTCGGCAGGCACACCGAGCCGCTGCGCGGCGCGCGCCTGCAGCCACGCACGCGCCTGCGCCGCGGCGCGGCGCAGCGGTATGGCGGAGATCTGGATCGAGGCGCTGGCGATGGTCGGCCCCTGGTTGGGGGTCGCCTCGGTATGGCCCAGCACCATGCGCACGCGCGACAGCGGCACATCCAGTTCCTCGGCCACGATCTGCGCCAGCGCGGTGCGGATACCGGTGCCCAGGTCCACGTGGCCGTTGAAGGCCAGCACCTCGCCGCTTTCGCGCACCGCCACGAAGATGTCCGGCAAGGCCGGCACGTAGTCCGAGGCGGCGCCCGGCTGGCCCGGCGCCGGCCGCGCCGCCGCCTGCGGCGCACGCGTCACCAGCAGCACGCCGCTGGCCTGCAGCAGCGCCAGGCGCTGCGCGCGCGGGGAGGAGCTCGTCGCAGCGGCATCGTGTCGGGGATCGTGCCGGGGATCGGGATTGGTGTCGAAGAGAGTCGCCGTCATGGATCCTGGATGCTTTACCGCCGGGTACCGGCCACCGCGCGGGCGGCCATGGCTGCCGGTATCCTGCCATAGCTTGGGTACGACGACGCGCCGGACCAACTGGAAGCATGATGCCAGGCCCGGCGCGCGCGGTGCCGCTCAGGCTTCGGCACGCCTGCCCGCCGCGCCGTTCCGCGCAGATTGCGCAATCTGCGCAATCTGCGCGATCTGTGCCAGCGCCTCGTCGCGGCTGAGCACCGTGGCGTACTTCTGCTCCATATCGAACAGATTGGCCGCGTGCGGGCCCAGCGCGCGGTCGCCCACGCAGTCCGAGACCACCAGCGGGCGGAAGCCCAGCGACATCGCGTCCACCACGCTGGCGCGCACGCAGCCGCTGGTGACGCAGCCGGCCACCAGCAAGGTCCGCACGCCGCGCTGCGTCAGCCAGGCCGCCAGCGCGGTGCCGAAGAAGGCGGATGGCACCGTCTTGCGCACCACCAGTTCGCCGGCGACCGGAGCCAGCTCCGGCACGATGGCACTGTTGTGGCCGTGCTCCTTCAGCGTCAGCATGCCGGGTACCTTCAGCGTGAAGATATTGTGGTCGGCATCGTCGTCGGCGAACACGATGCGGCTGTGCGCCACCGGCCAGCCCTGCTCGCGCGCCGCCCGCAACAGCGGCTGCGTGCGGCGGATGGCCTCGGGGATATTGCCGCCGCCGAAGACCGCGGGGTCGGCGAAGCCGTTGACGAAATCGATGACCAGCAGCCCGAACGGCGGCGCGATCTCCATCGCGGTGCCGAAGCCCTGCCGCTGGTAGGTCTGGACCTCCTCATGCATGGCGCTTCTCCTTGAACCGTGTGGCGACGGGTGCGTGGTGTCCATCCATCACCTGGCCGCGCACCACCACCGGCTCACCATCCAGGCTCACGGTGCAGCGGCGCATCGGGATATCGATGTGGCAGGCGGTGGTGCGGCTGCCGCCCGCTTCGTTGTTGGGGCCGAACGAGCAGAGGAAATTGCCTTCGTAGGCGCGCGCGTCCATGCCGATGGTGGCCTCGCGGTCGTACATGGCCAGCGCCGCCCAGCTCGCGCGCGGCTGCAGGCCCCAGCCGACATGCGACATCGCATAGGCCTCGGGATCGTTGAACGAGGCCATGTAGTCGGCCAGCAGTTCGGCATCCAGGCCGCCTTCGATGGCGGTCACGTAGCCGGCCTCCACCGTGACGCGGATCGGTGCCTGCACATAGGACTTCATCGGCAGCAGGATGTCGCCGCGGTCCAGCACGATGGTGCCGTCGGTGCCCCCCTCGTCCGGCCAGGTCAGCACGAAGCCGCTCGGCCAGTGGTCCCAGCGGCCGGCTTCGTCGACGAAGCCGTATTCGCTGATGGCCGGGAACTCACCCAGGCGGCAGCACAGGTCGGTGCCGGCGTCGGAGACGACCTGCATCCGGCGCGCGCGCGCCAGGCGTGCCGTGGCAGCCTTCACGCGCGCGCGGTCCGCTGCCGTCGGCACCATGCGCACGAGCACCTCGGGCGGCTCCACCGCCAGCAGGATCCGGGTGCCGGCGGAGAGGATGTCATGCTGCTCGGGCGAGAACAGCAGTGTCATCAGGTCGAGCACCAGGTCGCTCGCCTTGAGCGCAGCGATGGCGGCCGCGTTGCCGGTCAGCGGCGTGGTGCCGAGGTAGGCCAGCGCATCGCGGCTCAGTGCCTTGTCGCCGTTGACCGGCGGCAGGTCCAGCCGGTTGACGATGGCGCCCATCGATGCGGCCGCCACCAGCGCGGTGCGCAGCGTCTGCGGATGCGTGGCGGCACCGGTCAGCACGGTGACGGTCTGGCCGGGCTCCAGCTTCGACAGTGCCAGCACCTGCTGCCACGCCCGGGTCAGGTCGTAGTCGCTTACGGACATCTCTGTTCCTCCGAAGGCAAAGATCAGGCCGAAGCCACCAGCGCAGCACCGAGGAAGTCGCCGAAGGCGCGGTAGAAACCCGCCTCGTCGTCCCACGGGATCATGTGGCCGGCATCCGCCACATGGCTGACCTGCACGCCCGGCAGCAGCGCACGGATTTCCTGCACGTCCTGCGCGCCCACCACGTCGCCGCGGCCGGCGGTCATCAGCAGCGTGGGCACGGCCACGTGCGGCAGGTCGCCGTGGATATCGTCCTGGTGGAAGCCGTCGAAGCTGGCCAGCACCGCGCGCTCGTCGCAGGTGTGCAGCCACTCGGCGCGCAGGCGCAACTGCTCCTCGGTCCACGTCGGGCAGAAGCGGCGCATGCCCTCCGCATCGGTGCCCGCGCGCGCCAGGCGGATGGAGTCGATGTACCAGGGCAGTTGCGCGGGATACGCCCGGCGCCCCGGACCGGAGACCGGCGGATCCACCATCACCAGCCGCGTCAGCCCGGCCGGCTGCTGGCGTGCGGCGCGCACGCCGATGCGCCCGCCCATCGAGTGGCCGACGATGGCATAGCGCTGCAGGCCCAGCGCCCCGGCCAGCGCGATCACGTCGGCGGCCTGCGCGTCCAGGCTGTAGTCGAGCGTGTCGCCGGCCGCGGACAGGCCGCGCCCGCGCACGTCGATGACATAGGTATCGAAGCACTGGCCGAAGCGCTCGCCGACGAAACCCCAGGTGATGGCCGGGCTGGTGATGCCCGGCACGATGATCACGGCATCGCGCGCGGCGCGCGCGCCCTCGCTGCCGCCATAGCGCAGGTAGTGCTGGCGGATGCCGTTGGCCAGGACGTTTCCGCCATACAGGAAGGTGCTCATGGTCCGGTCCTCAGTAGGCGCCCGACAGCAGCGCGCCCGCGCCCGGCACCACCGGCTCGAGGTCCAGCGCGCGCAGCATCGCATAGGTGGTGGCAATGGCGGCGGTGACCACCGGCTTGCCGGTCATCGCCTCCACCTTCGCCACCGCGGGCAGCGACGGCATCTGCACGCAGGCCGACAGCACGATGGCATCGGCCTCGGCAATGTCCATCTGGGCGACGATGCCCGGCAGCCTGGCCGGATCGTGGCGGCCTACCTCGAGGTTGTCGGGAATCTCCAGCGCGCGGTAGTCCACCACCTCGTAGCCTTCATGGCGCAGGTAGTCGACCACCAGCTCGGTAAGCGGTTTCATATAGGGCGCGACCACGGCGATGCGCCTGGCGCCGATCACCTTGAGCGCATCGACCAGCGCGCCCGCGCTGGTGATCACCGGCGCCGCCCCGCCGTTCCCGGCGGTATGCGCCTGCAGCCGCTGCTCAGATTGGCGGTGGTAGCCATGGCCCATCGCCATGATGGCCACCAGGCAGGCGTAGCCGAGCACGTCCACGCGCGCGTCGGACAGCTCCACGGCGCAGCGGTCGGACTCCGCGTCCATCGCGGCCAGTTCCTCCTTGACCACTTTCTTCATGCGCATGCGGCTCGAATGGAAGGTGAAGCGCTCGGGGCGGATCTGTTGCCGCGCAGTGAGCATGGCGGGGATCTCGGTCTCCATGGTCGTATTGGAGCTCGGCACGATCTGGCCGATTCGGAAAACGTTCTGCACTGTCGACTCCGTCATCTTGTCTGTTCCGGGGAATGCCTACCCGCCGCTCCGATCCATCGCGCCAGGCGCCTGTCTGCGGCTGCGGTCGATTGTAGTGTACACACTCTATATAAGCAAACAGATTCCACGCCAGCAAGGCGGCACTCATTCAGTGCACGCTGAATATGCGATTCCCCGTTTTCGCGCTTAAATTCGCCAATATTGCGCAGCAACATGCCGACCACATCTAAGCATCAGGGTTTTCCATAGGTTCATTGCATTGTTCCTTTACCTTGCATTTTTGAGTGTGTACACTCTTTTTCAATGCGGGGGCACACAGCGCTCCCCACACCATCCACCCACCTGTCATTGCCAGGAGAAAGAACGTGCAAGGCAAACCGCGAATCGCAATCATCGGCGCCGGGCTCGGCGGGACGGCCGCCGCGGCCCTGATGCAGCGCGCCGGCCTCCAGGTCCGGCTCTACGAACAGGCACCGGCGTTCTCGCGCCTTGGCGCCGGCATCCACGTGGGACCGAACGTGATGAAGATCATGCGGCGCATCGGCATCGAGGATGCCCTCAATGCCATGGGCTGCCACCCGGACTACTGGTACAGCCGAGAAGGTGTGAGCGGGGAAGTGATTGCACAGATTCCATTGGGCGACTACGCGCTGCGGCACTACGGCGCCAGCTACCTGACCGTGCACCGGGGCGATTTCCATGCGCTGCTGACCGAAGCCGTGGCCCCCGGCACGCTGCACTTCGACAAGAAGCTGGAGCGCGTCAGCGACCAGGGCGACGTGGTGCACCTGCACTTCACGGACGGCACGATGGAGGCAGCGGATATCGTGATCGGCGCCGACGGCGTGAACTCGCGCATCCGCGCAACCCTGCTGGGTGCCGAACCGCCCAAGTACACGGGTTATGTGGCACATCGCGCGGTATTCCCGATCGCGCGCGTCAAGGGCTTCACGCATGACCGCTGCACCAAGTGGTGGACCGATGACCGCCACATGATGGTCTACTTCGACACCGGCAAGCTGGACGAGATCTACTACGTAACGGGCGTGCCCGAGCCCGACTGGGACCTGAGCAAGAGCTGGGTGCCCAGCAGCATCGAGGAAATGCGCGCCGCCTTCGACGGCTGGCACGCGGGCGTGCAGTCGCTGATCGAGGGCACGGTGGAGGTCACCAAGTGGCCCCTGCTGGAGCGCGATCCGCTGCCGCTGTGGAGTCGCGGCCGCCTGGTGCTGCTGGGCGATGCCTGCCATCCGATGAAGCCGCACATGGCCCAGGGTGCCGCCATGGCGATCGAGGATGCCGCCATGCTCACACGCTGCCTGGTCGAAGTCGGCGCGGACGACTACGCGAACGCGTTCGCCCTCTACGAAGCCAACCGCGCCGAACGCGCCGGCAAGGTCCAGCTGGTCTCGCACAACAACACCTGGCTGCGCTCCAACGAGAACCCCGACTGGTGTTTCGGCTACGATGCGTTCCACGTGCCGCTGGTACCGGCAGGGCGCCCGGCGCTTTCGGCGGCCGCGTGATGTCCGCCTGAACCACCCAGCCGGCGCACCGCGACCACGCGGTGCCGGTGCCTGGCGCCGCATCCCCTCGCTCATGAAGGGGAACGGCGCCGCGACGCGTGCAGTGCAAACCGCCCCCTTGCTCCGATGAACACGCCCCGCCCCCTGACCCTCGATGTCAACCACGCCGAGCACACGCTCTGCGTGGCGCCCGACACGCCACTGCTCTATATCCTGCGCAACGACCTCGCCTGCAATGGCCCGAAGTACGGCTGCGGACTGGGCCAGTGCGGGGCCTGCACGGTGCTGGTGGACGGCCTCGCCGCGCGCGCCTGCGTGCTGCCGGTGAAGGCCTTGCTGGGGCGCGCCGTCACCACGCTGGAGGGACTCGGCACGCCGCAGCGGCCCGACCCGGTGCAGCAGGCCTTCATCGACGAGCAGGCCGCGCAGTGCGGCTACTGCCTCAACGGCATGATCATGACCGCCAAGGCACTGCTGGCGGACAACCCGGCCCCGAGCGAGGACGAGATCCGCGAGGCCCTGCGCTTCAACCTGTGCCGCTGCGGCACGCATGTCGAGATCGTGCGCGCGGTGCAGCGCGCCGCATTGCTGCAGCGCAGGAACGAAGCAGGAGCGCAGCCGTGAACGACACCCTGGCTCCGCACCCGGCAGCGCCCGCCACGTGGCCAGGAGACCAGCCGCCTCCGGCGCACAGCCTGGCCGCGCATGTGTTGCGCCCGCCCGGCCTGCGCTGGTCGGGCGGGCGGCCGCTCGTGGCACGCCTGCTTGGCGCGGATACGCAAGCCGCTGCGGCTGCGCCGGGCGCGCGGACGGTGGTCGTGCGCCAGGACTTTGCGGGCGTGGTGGCCGATTCGGCCGAGCAGGCCGCGCAAGCCGCCAAGGCGCTGTGCGCCCGCTGGGCTCCGCCGCCCGCGCCGGACCCTGCGCCGGTGCCACGACGGACACTGGCGCGGCACGGCAACGCCGCCGCCGCACTCGAGCAGGCGCAGACGCGCCAGTCGCGGCGCTACCGTTGGCCGCTGGCCGGCATGCAGCCGGACTCCGCTACCTGCACCGCGATCGCCGACTGGCGCGACGGCACATTGCGCGTCTGGCTGCCCAGCACCCGCCCGGGCGCCTTGCGCGCCGAACTCGCCGCCCTGCTCGACATCGACGAGCGACAGGTCACGCTACTGTGCTGGCAGAGCGCGCACGATGGCGCCGACACCGCCCTGCTCGCGCACCATGCCGCCGCCGACGCCGCGCTGCTGGCACAGGCGGCGCAGGCATGCGTGCGGCGAACCCTGAGCGCAGCCGATGCCGGCCTCGCCGATGCCACGCTCGACTGGCGGATCGACAGCGCGCACAGCGGTGCCGCGCTCCACGCCTATGCCGCCACGCTCGGCGGCACCCGTGCCCCGGCCGTACCGCTGGCGCTCTGGCTGACGCGCACGGCGACACCGGTCGCCGACGTCGCCGAGTTCGACGAGTTCGCCGAAACCATCGATAGCGGAAACGCGTGTGCGCCCAGCACGGCGCTGCTGCCCTATCGCATCCCCCATATCGAGATCCACGCCGCCGGCACCGACGCGAGCGCGGCCGGCACGCGATCGGCCGATGGCCGGGGCGACAGCCTGGCCAACGCACGCGCCCGGGTCTTCGCCCAGGAGTCGCATTTCGACGAGATCGCCGTCGGCGCCCGGGTCGACCCGGTGTCGCTGCGGCTCGACCACCTCGACGACGCGCGCGGCGCGGCACTGATCCGCGAGGTGGCGCAGCGCGCCGGATGGTCCTCGGAGCCACCGCCCGTCCGCGCGACGGGCGGTGGCGGCAATGTGCGCCGCGGCCGCGGCTTCGCTTACGCGCATGCAGTGGAAGACGAGGCGGCGCCGAGCTGGTCGGCCTGGGTGGCCGAAGTGGAGATAGACGGCACCACCGGTGAGCTCGCGGTCACGCGTGTCACCGTCGGCCACGACAGTGAAGCCGCGGCGCCCGGACCTACCTCCGCGACCTCGCCGCCGATGGAGCAACTGGCAGCGCAGACCGCACAGCAACTGACCGCTCCGCCGCCGGCGTTCGACACCTGGGCGGCATCAGGGGCACCGTGGACTCCGGCCGCCTCGGCACTGCAGGCGCCGGCCACAGCCGCTCTCCCTGCCACCAGGACCAGGGCGCCGGACATCCGCATGGCCGGCGCCCTGGCCTCGCGCCCCACGCTGGCGGCGGGTGCCGCGGCCACGCTGCCGGCCGCCGCGGCAGTGGCCAACGCCATCTTCGACGCCACCGGCGTGCGCCTGCGCGAACCGCCGTTCAGCGCCGACCGCCTGCGCCTGGCGCTGGCGGCGCAAGCTGCCGGCAAGGCGCGCCGCCGGCGCGGCTGGCTTGCCGCCGGCGCGGCAGCGGCGGCGAGCCTGTGCGCCACCGTGCTGCCCTGGCGCGCACCGCTCGCACCGGTGGCGCCACCCGAACCGGGCTTCTACTCCGCGGCCACGCTGGAGCGCGGCCGGCTGGTGGCGGCCGCGGGCGATTGCGCCGTCTGCCATACCGCTCCCGGCGGCCCGAAGAACGCCGGCGGGCTGGCGCTCGAAACGCCGTTCGGCACGGTGTACAGCACCAATATCACCCCCGATGCCGAGACCGGCATCGGCACCTGGTCGTTCGCCGCCTTCGAGCGCGCCATGCGCGAAGGCGTGCACCGCGACGGCCACCGCCTGTATCCCGCCTTCCCCTATACGGCCTTCGCCAAGATCAGCGATGCCGACCTGCAGGCGCTGTACGCCTACCTGATGTCGGCCGAGCCGGTGCGGGCCACCGCACCCCGCACCGAACTCGCCTTCCCGTTCCAGCTGCGGCCGCTGCTGGCGGGCTGGAACCTGCTGTTCCACCGCAACGCGCCATTCCGCCCCGACGCCGCGCGCTCGCCGCTGTGGAACCGCGGCGCCTACCTGGCGGAAGGCCTGGGCCATTGCAGCGCCTGCCATTCGCCGCGCAACGCGCTCGGCGCGGAAAAAGGCGGCCGCCACTACCTGTCGGGGGGCAGCGCCGAGGGCTGGGAAGCGCCCGCCCTGACCGCCCTGTCGCGCGCACCGGTGCCGTGGACCGAGGAGGCCTTGTTCACCTACCTGCGCGGCGGCTACGCCGCCCATCATGGTGCCGCCGCCGGCCCGATGGCGCCGGTGGTGGAGGAACTCGCCCAGTTGCCCGCATCTGACGTGCAGGCCATCGCCCACTACATCGCCTCGTTCGCCGCGCCGCCTCCCGCACCCGAGCGCATCGACGCGCTGGCCGCGCAGGCCGAGCGGCGCAGCGCGCAAGCCGCCGCCTCGCTCGGCGGCCCCGCTGCGCGCCTGTACCAGAGCGCCTGCGCGGTATGCCACCAGTCCGGGCAGGGCATGCGCCAGTTCGGCGTGAAACCTTCCCTGGCGCTGAACACGAACCTGCACGCCGACCGCCCCGACAATGTGATCCAGGTGCTGCTGCAAGGCATGCCGGCGCCGCCCGACAGCGCGCTCGGCGCGATGCCGTCCTATGCGGACAGCCTGGACGACGGCCAGGTCGCCGACCTTGCAAGGTACCTGCGCGCACGCTTTGCCCCCGACAAACCCGCGTGGCAGGACGTCGATGCCACGGTTGCGCGCCTGCGCGCCGCTCCCGCTCACCGCCCCTGACGGAGATCCGCGCGGCAGGCTGGCCGCGCACCGCCTTCCCGCGCAGGCGCCACCACGGAACGAGCGAAGCGAAGCCGGCCTGCCGCCGATCGACCTTACCGCACCCCTCATGTAGCGCACACTGAATCGATATGTAGAGAGCACTACATACATGCAGCGAGACGCGCCACGGTGCATGCCGGCACAAGGACGGCGCACAGGCGTGGCGTACCGGCCCGGAGACAAGACGAGAAACGCACCATGGGTAGACAACAAGGAGAGACGATGACGTATCCGTATCACATGCGCCCGATGAACCCGCTGCCGGCGCCCCCGGCATAGTTCTCGCTTTTCCAGACTGCAGTCGTCACCACGTTTCATTGCGATGTGGCGCGCATGGCATCATGCGCCCGGCCTCGCCGCGATGGACGTTGGCTTCCGGATTCAGGAACCAGCCTTACAGAACAGGTGGACAATATGTCATCATCCATTTCATCCCTGCCATCCCCGACCATCGCAGAGGCGACGATCGGCTCCCCCTCCCAGCCAGGCCCGAGGCCGGCGATGTCGCACACCATCACGATCGAGCAAGGTATCCGCGCGGCCGGCGTCGGCAAGTTCCAGTATCGCCTGTTCGTCATCTTCGGCCTGGTCTGGCTGGCCGACGCGATGCAGGTGCTGTCGATCGGGTTCACCGCGCCTTCGATCGCCTCGACCTTCGGCATCCCGGTTCCGACAGCCTTGCAGACCGGGACGATGTTCTTCGTCGGCATGCTGGTCGGCGCCTTCGTGTTCGGCCGCCTGGCCGACCGCATCGGGCGCCGCCCGGTGCTGATGATGGCCGTGGTGATCGACGCGGCCTGCGGCGTCGCCTCCGCCTTCGCGCCGGACTTCCAGTGGCTGCTGCTGCTGCGCCTGCTGACGGGCATCGGCGTCGGCGGCACCCTGCCGGTCGACTACACCATGATGGCCGAGTTTCTCCCCGCCGACCGCCGCGGCCGCTGGCTGGTCCTGCTGGAGTCGTTCTGGGCGGTCGGCACCATCCTGCTCGCCGTGCTGGCCCTGATCGCCACCACGCATGGCGACAGCGCCTGGCGGCTGATCTTCTTCGTCACCGGCATCCCGGCCCTGGTCGGCGTGGTGTGCCGCCTCTTCGTGCCAGAATCGCCGCTCTACCTGAACCGCTCGGGCCGTTCCGACGAAGCGCGCGCGGTGTTGCGGCGCGTGGCAGCCGCCAATCGCGTCAGCGCCGAGATCCCGCCGCTGGAACCGCAGCAGGCCGAGCGCAAATCGGTCCTGGCGCTGTTCGCCGCGGGATGCCGGCGCCGCACCCTCTGCCTGCTGGCCGCCTGGATGCTCATCTCTGTCGCCTACTACGGCGTCTTCGTCTACCTTCCGGTGAAGCTGGCAGGCCAGGGCTTCGGCTTCATGCGTGGCCAGGTCTTCCTGATCCTGCTGGCGCTGGTACAACTGCCCGGCTTCGCGCTGGCCGCCCACGGCGTCGAGCGCTGGGGCCGCAAGCCGACCCTGATCGGCTTCCTGCTGCTCAGCGCAGCGGGCTGCATGCTCTACAGCCTGGGCCAGTCCCCCGCCATCGTGGTCGGCTCGACCTTGCTGATGAGCTTCGCGCTGCTCGGCACCTGGGGCGCACTCTATGCCTTCACGCCCGAGGTCTACCCGACCGACCTGCGCGCCAGCGGCATGGGCACCGCTGGCGCGATGGCGCGCTTCGGCGGCCTCTTCGCCCCCTCCATCGTCGCCCCCATCATGGCCAGCCAGTTCACGCTCGCGCTGGCGCTGCTGTCATCCTTCCTGGCCGTGGCGGCCCTGGCCATCTTCCTGGTGGACATCGAGTCGAAGAACCGCGCGCTGGACTGAGACAGGATCCCGGGGGCGGTCCCGGAGGAAGGCGGGCCGGCCGACCGCGCGGCGGCCGGCTTCCATTACAATCCGCCTACACCGGCGCGGCGGCCCGGTCGCCCCGACCCGGCCGCCCGCCTCCCCTCTCCCGCCGAGCCCTCGCCGTCGCCATGAAACAAGATCCGCGCTTTCCCAACCTGTTCATCCTCGATCACCCGCTGATCCAGCACAAGCTCTCGCACATGCGCGACAAGGAGACTTCCACGCGCACCTTCCGCGAACTGCTGCGCGAGATCACGCTGCTGATGGGCTACGAGATCACCCGCGAACTGCCGCTGACCACGCGCCGCATCGACACCCCGCTGGTCACCCTGGACGCCCCCGTGATCGCCGGCAAGAAGCTGACCATCGTGCCCGTGCTGCGCGCCGGTGTCGGCATGAGCGACGGCCTGGTCGAACTGATCCCCTCGGCACGCATCGGCCATATCGGCGTCTACCGCGACGAGCAGCACCGTCCGGTGGAATACCTGGTACGGCTGCCCGACCTGGAAGACCGCAGCTTCATCCTGTGCGACCCGATGGTGGCCACCGGCTATTCCGCCGCGCATGCCGTCGACGTGCTCAAGCGGCGCGGCGTCAAGGACGAGGCCATCACCTTCGTGGCGCTGGTGGCCGCGCCCGAGGGCGTGGAAGTGTTCCAGAAGGCCCATCCGGGCGTGAAGCTGTTCGTGGCTTCGCTGGACAGCCACCTGAACGAGGATGCCTACATCGTGCCGGGCCTCGGCGACGCCGGCGACCGCCTGTTCGGCACCAAGAACTGAGACTGAGCGCCGCAGGCGCCATTCGCGGCGGGCTTGACGGACCTCAAGGTCCGCAGCCCGCGAATCCTTACACTCGTCCCTTGAGCGCCGTACAAGCCTGGCGGCGCCGCAGTCGCCCCCTGACCGCAGTGCGCGGTATGCCGCGCAAGGAGCAAGGAGACGAGACATGGCAGCCATCAAGATCCTGTTCACCACCGATGTCGGCCTGATGAGCCTGGGCGTCATCGCCTTCATCATCGGCATGGGCACCTTCTTCGCCCGGCTGTTCCGCAGGAAGATGCGCGAGGACGCGGCGCGCGCCGCCGCAGGCGGGAACTGAACGGCAACCGGAGCAGACCTGGGGCGACAACGCAGCAGCAATGGAGCGGCGCGCTGCCGCTCCGGCAGGGCCGCCGGCCTTGCCCGCTGCGCCTACTTCTTCTTGCCCGAGCCGAGCAGGCTGCCGAGCACGCCGCGGATCAGCTCGCGCCCGACCTGCGAGCCCACGGTACGCGCCGCCGACTTGGCCATCGACTCCAGGATGGAATCCCCGCGCCCGCTCTTGCCGGTGCCGCGCGTCAGCGTGCCGAGGATTTCGCCGGCCTGGCCGAGCCAGCCGCCGGTTCCGCCACCGTCGCCCCCAGTTGCCTCGCCTGCGGGAGCCGCGGCCCCGCCGGTCGCCGGGGCCGCGCGGCCCTTGAGCTTTTCATAGGCCGATTCGCGGTCGATGGCCTGGTCGTAGACGCCGGCCACCAGCGACGTCGCCATCAACTGCTTGCGTTCCGCATCGCTGATCGGGCCGATGCGGCTGCCCGGCGCCAGCACCCAGGCGCGCTCGGTCACCCCGGGCGTGCCCCTGGCGTCGAGCAGCGACACCAGCGCCTCGCCCACGCCCAGTTCGCCGATGGCCTGTTCCAGGTCCAGCGCGGGGTTGGCCCGCATGGTGGTGGCGGCCACCTTGACGGCCTTCTGGTCGCGCGGGGTGAAGGCCCGCAAGGCATGCTGGACGCGGTTGCCGAGCTGGCCGAGCACGGTGTCGGGAATGTCGGCCGGGTTCTGCGTGACGAAATACACACCCACGCCCTTGGAGCGGATCAGCCGCACCACCTGCTCGATCTTGTCCAGCAGGGCCTTGGGGGCATCGTTGAAGAGCAGGTGCGCCTCGTCGAAGAAGAACACCAGCTTGGGCTTGTCGAGGTCACCTGACTCGGGCAGCTTCTCGAACAACTCGGACAGCATCCACAGCAGGAAGGTGGCATACAGCTTGGGCGAGTTCAGCAGGCGGTCGGCCGCGAGGATGTTGACCACGCCCTGGCCCTTGTCGGTCTGGATGAGATCCTCCAGGTTCAGCATCGGCTCGCCGAAGAAGACATCGGCGCCCTGCGATTCGAGCGCCATCAGGCTGCGCTGGATGGCGCCGATGGAGGCCGCCGAGATATTGCCGTACTCGGTGGTGAACTGCCCGGCATTGTCTCCCACGTACTGCAGCATCGCGCGCAGGTCCTTGGCGTCGAGCAGCAGCAGGCCGCTGGCGTCGGCGATGCGGAACACCAGGTTCAGCACGCCCTGCTGGGTGTCGTTCAGCTCCAGCATGCGCGACAGCAGCAGCGGCCCCATATGGCTCACCGTGGCCCGCACCGGGTGGCCCTTTTCACCGAACACGTCCCACAACGTGGCGGGACAGGCGCCCCAGGCCGGCTCGGGCAGTTGCAGCTCCTGCAGGCGTGCCTTGAGCTTGTCGGTCGGCTGGCCCGCCTGGGAGATGCCGGCCAGGTCGCCCTTGACGTCGGCCAGGAAGACCGGCACCCCGAGCCGCGAGAAGCCCTGGGCCAGCGCCTGCAGGGTCACGGTCTTGCCAGTGCCGGTGGCACCCGTGATCAAGCCGTGGCGGTTGCCCATCCCGGGCAGCAGGGCGAGTTCATGCTGGGCGTTCTTGGCGATGACGATGGGTTCGGCCATGGCGGGGTCTCGTGTCGGCGGTGGCGCCGGGCGCCGGCGGGCGCGCAGCCCCGGCGCCGGCGCCGGCGGGGGCGCGTGATAAAATGCAAGGTTGATTATAGCCAGCAGCAAGGCATAACAAGCACATGGCGCGCCCGCCATGGCCGATCGCATCGGCATGGCGGGCGCGCCAGGCACATCCGGCGGCGGCGGGAACCTGCGCGCCGCCACAGCATTCCGCCTCGGAGAACATCATGGCCGGTCATTCCAAATGGGCCAACATCAAGCACAAGAAAGCCGCCGCTGACGCCAAGCGCGGCAAGATCTGGACTCGCCTGATCAAGGAAATCACGGTTGCCGCCAAGCTCGGCGGCGGCGACGCGGACTCCAACCCGCGCCTGCGCCTGGCCATGGACAAGGCCACCGACGCCAACATGCCCAAGGACAACATTCAGCGCGCCATCCAGCGCGGCGTGGGTGGCCTCGAAGGCGTCAACTACGAAGAGATCCGCTACGAAGGCTATGGCCTGTCCGGCGCCGCCATCATCGTCGACTGCCTGACCGACAACCGCACCCGCACCGTGGCGGAAGTGCGCCACGCCTTCTCCAAGCACGGTGGCAACATGGGGGCCGAAGGCTCGGTGGCCTTCATGTTCACCCACTGCGGCCAGTTCCTGTTCGCCCCCGGCACGCCCGAGGACAAGCTGATGGACGCCGCGCTGGAAGCCGGCGCAGACGACGTGGTGACCAACGACGACGGCTCCATCGAAGTGGTCTGCCCGCCCAACGACTTTGCCGCCGTCAAGGCGGCGCTGGAAGGCGCCGGCTTCAAGGCGGAGGTCGCCGACGTGGTGATGAAGCCGCAGAACGAAGTCAGCTTCACCGGCGACGATGCGGTCAAGATGCAGAAGCTGCTCGACGCCATCGAAGGCCTGGACGACGTGCAGGAAGTCTTCACCAACGCGGTCATCGAGGAATAAGCAGGCCTCCCGCAATCGGCTGGCGGCAGCCGGCGGCGCAAGCGCCGGCACCGCCCTTTCCGCGCCCCTCGGCACCGTCGCATCGCACGGGCGCATCTCTTCTGGCAGTGGATCATGAAAGTATTGGTTGTCGGCTCGGGCGGCCGTGAACACGCGTTGGCCTGGAAACTGGCCCAGTCCCCCAAGGTACAGGTTGTCTACGTGGCCCCCGGCAACGGCGGCACGGCGCTCGACAAGCGCCTGCAGAACGTGCCGCTGACCGACCCCGAGGTGCTGGCCGCCTTCGCCGAGCGCGAGGGCGTGCAGTTCACCGTGGTCGGCCCGGAGGCGCCGCTGGCCGCCGGCATCGTCGACATCTTCCGCGCCAAGGGCCTGCGCATCTTCGGCCCGACCCGGGCCGCCGCGCAGCTCGAGTCCTCCAAGGACTTCGCCAAGGCCTTCATGCAGCGCCACGGCATCCCGACCGCGGCCTACCAGACCTTCTCCGACGCCGCGCAGGCCCATGCCTACATCGACGCGCAGGGCGCCCCCATCGTGATCAAGGCCGACGGCCTGGCCGCCGGCAAGGGCGTGGTGGTGGCGATGACGCTGGAAGAAGCGCACAGCGCGGTCGACATGATGCTGGCCGACAACAAGCTCGGCGACGCCGGTGCGCGCGTGGTGATCGAAGAGTTCCTGGAGGGCGAGGAAGCCAGCTTCATCGTCATGGTGGACGGCAAGAACGTGCTGGCCCTGGCCACCAGCCAGGACCACAAGCGCCTGCTGGACGGTGACGCCGGCCCCAACACCGGCGGCATGGGCGCCTACTCGCCGGCCCCGGTGGTAACGCCCGCGCTGCACGCGCGCGCGCTGCGCGAAATCATCCTGCCCACCGTGCGCGGCATGGAGAAGGACGGCATTCCCTACACCGGCTTCCTCTACGCCGGCCTGATGATCGACAAGGACGGCAACCTGAAGACGCTGGAGTTCAACTGCCGCATGGGCGACCCCGAGACCCAGCCGATCCTGGCACGCCTGAAGACCGACCTGGTCGACGTGCTCGACCACGCGGTCGCCGGCAAGCTGGACAGCATCGAACTGGAATGGGACCGCCGCACCGCGCTGGGCGTGGTCATCGCCGCCCACGGCTATCCCGACGCGCCGCGCAAGGGCGACGCCATCACCGGCATTCCTGCCGAGACCGCGGACAGCGTGACCTTCCACGCCGGCACCACGCTCAAGGACGGCACTCTGCAGGCATCGGGCGGGCGCGTGCTGTGCGTGGTGGGGCTGGCCGACACGGTCAAGGCGGCGCAGCGCGCGGCCTATGCCGCAGTGGAGCAGATCCGCTTCGACGGCATGCAGTACCGCAGCGACATCGGCTACCGGGCGATCAAGCACTGAGCCGGCATGCCGGGCGCAGGCGCCGGTGCCGGCGCCCGGTCTTCCGGCCTGCCGGTACAATCATGACAACGCCATGACGCCGGGCGCCGCCACGCCCGGCCCCCGTCCCCGGCCCGAAGGGCCCGCCGCGGGTCCGCCCGCCTCCATCGCCATGATCGATTCCCAGGCAGTACGAGACTACCTGCTCGGACTGCAAGACCAGATTACCGACACGATCGCCGCCATCGACGGCGGCGCATTCCGCACCGACGCCTGGGAAAAGCCGCCCACCGAACGCCTGCGCGGCAACGGCCGCACCCGCATTCTCGAAGGCGGCGCCGTGATGGAACGCGCGGGCGTGGGCTTTTCGCACGTCACCGGCGACGCGTTGCCGCCGTCGGCCAGCGCCAACCGGCCCGAGCTGGCCGGGCGCGGTTTCGAGGCCATGGGCGTATCGCTGGTGTTCCATCCGCGCAATCCCCACGTGCCCACGGTCCACATGAATGTGCGCTGCTTCCTGGCCACCAAGGCCGGCGCGGATCCGGTCTGGTGGTTCGGCGGCGGCATGGACCTGACCCCCTACTACGGCGTGGCGGAAGACTGCGCGCACTTCCACCGCACCTGCCGCAATACCCTGGCGCCCTTCGGCGACGACCTCTATCCACGCTTCAAGCAGTGGTGCGACGAGTATTTCTACCTGAAGCACCGCGGCGAGGCGCGCGGCATCGGCGGCATCTTCTTCGACGACTTCTCCGCACTCGGCTTCGCGCGCAGCTTCGACATGATGCGCGCGGTCGGCGATGCCTTCCTGCCAGCCTACCAACCCATCCTGGAAGCCCGCCGGCACACGCCCTACGGCGAGCGCGAGCGCGACTTCCAGGCCTACCGGCGCGGCCGCTACGTCGAGTTCAACCTGGTCTTCGACCGCGGCACGCTGTTCGGGCTGCAGTCGGGCGGACGCGCCGAATCCATCCTGATGTCGATGCCCCCGCAAGCCAGCTGGCGCTACGACTGGCAGCCCGAGCCCGGCAGCGCGGAAGCGGCGCTGTACACCGACTTCCTGCCCGCGCGCGCCTGGGCCTGAACGCGAGACCATGCATAACAAGGAAACAGGCCCTGCCCCCGACGCCCGCGAGCAAGGCAGCACCACCCCCCGCCCCGAAGCGGACGCGGGGGCAAGCCAACGCCCCTACCGCCTTGGCATCCTGGGCGGCACCTTCGACCCGCCCCACATGGGCCATGTCGCGCTGGCGCGGCTGTGCATCGACCACCTCGGCCTGGACGAACTGGTCTGGATCCCGACCGGGCAATCCTGGCAGAAGGGTGCGGACGTGACGCCAGCCGCCCACCGGCTGGCCATGACCGAGCTGGCCGCCGGCGCACTGGCCGGCACCGGCGCCAGGATACGGGTCAGCCGCATGGAGGTCGAGCGCGCCGGCCCGAGCTACACGATCGATACCGTGCGCCAGCTCCGTGAGCAGTATGGGCCGCACGCCTCGATCGCCTGGCTGATGGGCACCGACCAGTTGCTGCGGCTGGACACCTGGCACGGCTGGCAGGACCTGTTCGCCTACGTGCACCTGTGCACGGCCACCCGCCCCGGCTTTGCGCTGGATGCGCTGGACGGGCCCGTGCGCGCTGCGCTGCAGGAGCGCCAGGCCGACACCCGGCTGATACAATGCACGCCCTCCGGCCATATGTGGATCGACCAGACGCTCGCCGTCGACCTCTCCTCCACCGGCCTGCGCCAGCACCTGTCCGACGGGCTGGCGGCGGATGACCAACTTCCCCCGGGCGTGGCACACTACATCGCGCAGCAGCGGCTCTACCGCGCCGCTTGAACCGTGCCGACCGCCCGAACGCAACCGAACCGAGCTGAACAAGAACACACCATGGATATTCGCAAACTGCAGCGCGCCATCGTCGACGGCCTCGAAGACGTCAAGGCGCAGGACATCAAGGTGTTCGACACCAGCCACCTGACCGAGCTGTTCGACCGCGTGGTGATCGCCAGCGGCAACTCGAACCGCCAGACCAAGGCGCTGGCGGCTTCGGTGCGCGATACGGTCAAGGAGGCCGGCGGCCACATCGTCGCGGTGGAAGGCATGGAAACCGGCGAGTGGGTGCTGGTCGACTGCGGCGACGCCGTCGTGCACATCCTGCAGCCGCAGCTGCGCCAGTACTACAACCTCGAGGAAATCTGGGGCGGCAAGCCGGTGCGCATGAAGCTGGCCGCCGCCAAGGGCCTGGCCAAGGCCAGCGAGCCGCTCGATGCCGAGGACGATTTCCCGGCCGCGCCGCGCCGCGCCAGCGGCCTGCGCCCGGCGCTGGCCCGCCTGCCGGAAGGCATGAAGGAACCCTCGCCGCCGCTCGGCCACGAGGACACCGATCCCGACGCCATCGCCACCCTGCGCAAGCCGGCCGCGCGCCCCCGCACCACCAGCACCGGCGGCGCCGCGCCCGCGCGCAAGGCCGCGGCCAAGACCGCCGCGCCGCGCAAGACGGCCGCCAAGACCGCGGCCACCAAGACCACGCGCGCCGCAGCCAAGCCTGCTACCAAGACGGCTGGCAAGACGGCGGCCAAGAGCGCCGCGGCCAAGCCGGCCGCGCGCAAGCGCACCACGCGCCAGGCCTGAGCCGGCGCGATGCCTGAGCCACGCCGCCAGCCCCCCGTGCCATGCAGCTCGTGATCGTCGCGGTCGGGCACAAGATGCCCGGCTGGATCGAGACCGGTTTCGCCGAGTACGCCAAGCGCATGCCGCCCGAGCTGCGTATCGAGCTGCGCGAGGTGAAACCCGAGACCCGCTCGTCGAGCAACAATGCCGCCACCGTGATGCAGCGCGAAGCCGCGCGCATCGACGCGGTACTGGCCGGGCTGCCGCGCCAGTGCCGCATCGTGGCGCTGGACGAGCGCGGGCGCGACCTCAGCACGGTGCAACTGGCGGAACAGCTGACCGGCTGGCAGCGCGAAGGCGGCGACGTGGCCTTCCTGATCGGCGGCGCCGACGGCCTCGACCCGGCGCTCAAGGCACGCGCGCAGATGCTGCTGCGCCTGTCCAGCCTGACCCTGCCGCACGGCATGGTGCGCGTGCTGCTGGCCGAGCAGCTCTACCGCGCCTGGTCGGTGACGCAGAACCACCCCTACCACCGCGCCTGAGGCGCCGCGCCGCGGGCACGGAAGCGGCCGGCGCCGGGTAGAATGCGGCCAGTCGCATGCAGGCGCGCCGCGCCGCCCGTCTCGATGCGCTCCGATCCGCCCGGATCCCCCTTTCCATCCGCCTTGCCCCACCCCGTTGCCGCCGTGATCCACGACACCCTCTACCTCGCCTCGCAAAGCCCGCGCCGGCGCGAACTGCTCGACCAGATCGGCGTGCGCCATACCCTGCTGCTCGCGGGCGCAGACGAGGATGCCGAAGCGCTCGAAGTGGTGCTGTCCGGCGAAACGCCCGACGACTATGTGCAGCGCGTCTGCGCGCTCAAGGCCGAGGCCGCGCTGCGCCGGCGCGAACTGCGCGCCTTGCCCGACAACCCCATCCTGTGTGCCGACACCACCGTGTGCCGCGACGGAGAGATCCTCGGCAAGCCGGCCGACGCCGACGAGGCCGCGCGCATGCTGGCCTCGCTGGCCGGACGCAGCCATCGCGTGCTTACGGCGGTGACGGTCGCCTCCACGCTAGGCCTGCACCACGCGCTGTCGATCTCCGAAGTCACCTTCCGGCCGCTGCGGGACGACGAAATCGCACGCTATGTCGCCAGCGGCGAGCCACTCGGCAAGGCCGGCGCGTACGGTATCCAGGGCCGCGCGGCCGAGTTCGTCGAGCGGATCGCCGGCAGCTATTCGGGTATCATGGGCCTGCCGCTGTTCGAGACAGCGGCGCTGCTGCGGCAGGCGCAACTGCGCTTCTGAAGGTTCCGCAGGGACTGCCGGCGCGTGCCGGCGCCCGCAGCAGGATCGTGGCAGCGGCAGCCACAACGATAAGGCCGGCCGACCGGCGACGCGACGCATTCACCATGACCGAAGACATCCTCGTCAACATCACGCCGCAAGAAACCCGGGTAGCCATCGTGCAACAGGCCGCCGTGCAGGAACTGCACGTCGAGCGCACGCTGACGCGCGGGCTGGTCGGCAACATCTACCTCGGCAAGGTCGTGCGCGTGCTGCCCGGCATGCAGTCGGCCTTCATCGACATCGGCCTGGAACGCGCAGCCTTCCTGCACGTGGCCGACATCTGGCATCCGCGCGATGGCGACAAGGGCGGCAACGGCGCGCCGCTGGCCATCGAAAAGACGCTCTACGAAGGGCAGGCGCTGATGGTGCAGGTGATCAAGGATCCCATCGGCACCAAGGGCGCACGCCTGTCCACCCAGGTCAGCATCGCCGGCCGCACCCTGGTCTACCTGCCGCAGGACCCGCACATCGGTATTTCCCAGCGCATCGAGGGCGAGATCGACCGCGAAGCCCTGCGCGCGCGCGTGCAGGGCCTGGTGCCTGCCGACGAGCGCGGTGGCTTCATCGTGCGCACCATCGCGGAGGAAGCCAGCGACGAAGAACTCGGCAACGACATCGCCTACCTGCGCAAGATCTGGGCGACGATCCGGCAGAGCGCCACCACCCTGCCGGCGCCCAGCCTGCTGTACCAGGACCTGAACCTGGCCCAGCGCGTGCTGCGCGACTTCGTCAGCGACCTCACCGGCCAGATCCAAGTCGACTCGCGCGAAAACTACCAGAAGCTGGTCGAGTTCGCCGAGGAATACACGCCGGCCGTGCTGCCTCGGCTGTCGCACTACACCGGCGAACGGCCCATCTTCGACCTCTACAACATCGATGCGGAGATCGAGCGCGCGCTGTCGCGCCGGGTCGACCTGAAGTCGGGCGGCTACCTGATGATCGACCAGACCGAGGCGATGACAACGATCGACGTCAACACCGGCGGCTACGTCGGCGCGCGCAACTTCGACGACACGATCTTCAAGACCAACCTCGAGGCCGCCCACACCATCGCGCGCCAGCTGCGCCTGCGCAACCTGGGCGGCATCATCATCATCGACTTCATCGACATGGAGAACGCGGAGCATCGCGATGCCGTGCTCTCCGAACTCAAACGTGCGCTGTCGCGCGACCGCACCCGCATCACCGTCAACGGCTTCTCCCAGCTCGGCCTGGTGGAAATGACGCGCAAGCGCACGCGCGAATCGCTGGCGCACGTGCTGTGCGAGCAATGCCCGGTCTGCCAGGGCAAGGGCCAGGTCAAGACGCCGCGCACGGTCTGCTACGACGTACTGCGCGAGATCATGCGCGAGTCGCGCCAGTTCAACCCGCGCGAATTCCGCATCCTGGCCTCGCAGGAAGTGATCGACCTCTTCCTCGAAGAGGAAAGCCAGCACCTTGCCATGCTGGGCGACTTCATCGGCAAGCCGATCTCGCTGCAGGTGGAGTCCACCTTCCACCAGGAGCAGTACGACATCATCCTGATGTAGGCAGGCGCACCCAGGCAGGCGCCGCCGCACCAGAGGGTCAGGCTAGAGGTCACACCCGAGGGCCTCGCCGAACCTCCTTGTCGCAAAACCGTCATACAGGCACCGCACGCCTGTACCGCGGCCGTTTTCCACGACAAGGAATCCATGCTGGTCCTCGATGAACTCGCCGTCCCCGGCAATGCTCCGCTGCTGCTCTGGCTCGCCAGCCAGGCCGGGCACTTCGACCCGATCCTGCTGCACGCCAGCTCGGCACTGTTCGACCCGCGCCTGTTCCCGCTGCACGCCGCCGCCTGCGCCTGGCTGCGCAGCCGCCAGCACAGGCCAGCCGCCCTGTCCGCGGCGGCTGGCGGCTGGCGCGACCTGCTCTATTGCCTGTTCTGTTTCACCTTGGCAATCGGCCTGGTCGGCGCCGCCAAGGTCCTGGTGCAGGCGCCGCGGCCGGCACTGCTGCTCGCCGAAGTGGTGCCGCAGCTGGCAGCCGGCGATCCCTACAGCTTCCCCAGCGGCCACGCGGCCGCAGCCGCCGCTCTGGCCTGCCTGCTGTGGGCGCGCGCGGGGTCGGTGGCACGCGCCGTGCTGGTCTTGCTGCTGGCCTGGGTGATGGCGATGCGTTGCATCGCCGGACTGCACTTCCCGCTCGACGTGGCGACGGGCGCCGCGCTGTCATGCGTTGCTTGCGCCGCGGCGGCGCGGCTGCGCGACCGGTTCGTGCCGCGCCATGTCCGCGGGTCCGTGCTTCCGCCGACGCGCTGAACGGCAGCCGTCCGCGCCGTCCGGCATCGACGGGCCGGCGGTGTGTGGCGAACCACCTGCGTACACGATTCCGCCCTCGTCTTTCCCTCGCCATTGGCTATAAATAAGAATGCAGGCGAGGCTCGCCAACCGCGGCGGACCGTGGCAGCGCCTGGAAGGAGCCAGCATGCGGATCGCACCGATCATGTCCGGCAGCGTGGCCGGACTGCTGGCGACTTGCCTTCTCACCGCCTGCGAGACACCTCTGCTGCCCACCCCTCCAGCCGTCGTCGGCGCACCGCGCGTCTCCTCCGGCCCGGGCCTGCCACAGGTCGCACCGACGCCGATCCCGCAGCGCGATATCGAGCTGGCCGGCGAATGCAGGCGTACCGAGGAAGACGGTTTCCATGAGGAAGCCCAGATGCGCGTCGCCCACAATGCGGTCGAGGTCCTGATCTGGAACGTGCAGGCGGGGCGCCATGGCACCTGCCATTTCGACCTGAGGGAATTCCACCAGGTGCGCCAGACCCCGCACGTGGAACTCCAGGCCGTCGACGGCAGCGCCTGCAAGCTGATGGTCTGGCAGGATCCACGCCGCATCACACTGGCCTTCGCGCAGTGCGAAAGCCACTGCACACCGGGCGCCTACGAGCATGCCTGGCCGGTGCTGTTCGATCCCGAGAGCGGCAGCTGCGCCCAGATCCGCTGAGACGACTGAAGCGACTGGCGCGACTGGCGCGGCCTGCGCGCGGATACGTTCCTTACTTCGCTTTGGGCACCCGCCCCATCAGGAAGAACTCATCGTTGGGACGCATGCCGATGGTGTTGGCCATGCGGTTGGAGAGCCCGAAGAAGGCCGTGATGGCCGCGATGTCCCAGCCATCCTCGTCGCTGAAGCCATGGGCGCGCAGGGCGGCAAAGTCCTCTTCGCCCACCTCGGCCGATGCCTGGCTGACCTTGAGGGCGAAGTCGAGCATGGCGCGCTGGCGCGGCGTGATGTCGGCCTTGCGGTAGTTGACCGCGACCTGGTCGGCGAGCAACGGCTGCTTCTCGTAGATGCGCAGGATGGCGCCGTGGGCCACCACGCAGTACAGGCACTGGTTGGCGCCCGACGTGGCAACCACGATCATCTCGCGCTCGCCCTTGCTCAGGCCCCCCTCCTTGAGCATCAACGCATCGTGGTAGGCGAAGAAGGCGCGGAATTCATCCGGCCGGTGCGCCAGCGCGAGGAAGACATTGGGCACGAAGCCGGCTTTCTCCTGCACTTCCAGGATGCGCGCGCGGATGTCCTCGGGCAGATCCGGCAAGGCGGGAACGGGAAAGCGGCTGATGGCGGCTTGCGGTGCGTGAGTCATCGTTGTCTCCTTGTACGGGGTTCCCCCCGGCCGGCCTCGACGGGCCTGTTGGAATGCCGCCGCGGCCCTGCCGCGCCGGCGCTCGGCGTCCCCGCGCCCGGAGCCCGGCACGATGGCCGGGGCCGCGCCGTCTCACTGCACCGCGAACTGGATGCGGTGCAGGCCGGCGTACAGGCCGTCGGCGGACAGCAGTTCGTCGTGGGTGCCTTGTTCCGCCACCCGGCCCTGCTCCAGCACGACGATGCGGTCGGCGTTCTCGATGGTGGACAGGCGGTGCGCGATCACCAGCGTGGTGCGGCCTTGCATCAGCGATTCGAGCGCGGCCTGGACCTGGCGCTCCGATTCGGAATCGAGTGCCGAAGTGGCCTCGTCCAGGATCAGGATCGGCGCATCCTTGTACAGCGCGCGGGCGATCGCCAGGCGCTGGCGCTGGCCGCCGGACAGCTTCATGCCATTGTCGCCGATATTGGTCTCCAGCCCCTCCGGCAAGCCCTTGACCACGTCGGTCAGGTAGGCCGCCGCCAGCGCCCGCTCCACGCGCGCCATGTCGATCTGCTCGCGCGGATGCACGCCGTAGGCCACGTTGGCGGCCACGGTGTCGTTGAACAGCACCACGTCCTGGCTGACGAAAGCGATCTGGTGGCGCAGATCCTGCAACGAGTAGCCGTCGATGGACTTCCCGTCGAGCAGGATGCGGCCCTCGGTCGGATCGAAGAAGCGCGGCACCAGGTTGACCAGCGTGGTCTTGCCGCTGCCCGACGGCCCCACCAGGGCCACCACCTCGCCGGCGTCGACGCGGAAATCGATGCCCGACAGCGCCGCCTTGCCGGCTTCGCCGTAGCGGAAGCCGATCCGCTCGAAGACCAGGTCGCCGCGCGCGCGTGCCAGCGGCAGGCCGCCTTCGCGGCGCTCGATCGGCTCGTCGATCAGGCGGAAGATCATCTCGGCGGCGGTGATGCCGCGCGTCAGAGGCTGGTTGATATCGGTCAGGTGCTTGAGCGGGGAGATCAGCAGCAGCATCGCCATCACGAAGCCGGTGAAGCCGCCTACCGTGGTCTGGTTGCCCTGCGCCTGCACCATGGCGATGGTGATGATCACCGACAGCGCCAGCGCGGCCAGGAAAGCGGTCACCGGCTGGTTCAGGCCACCCGCCACAGCCATGCGCATCGAATAGGCCTTGAGCCGCTCCGACATGCGGCGGAAGCGGTCCATCTCGTAGGCCTCGCCGCCGTGCAGCTTGACCACCTTGAAGCCGCCCGCCGCCTCTTCCACCACATAGGCCGCGCTGTTGGTGAGCGCCTGGTGATCGCGGTTCAGGCGGCGCAGGCGGCGGTTGATCTTCGACATCAGGTAGCCGATCACCGGCAGGATCACGGCCACGATCAGGGTCAGGCGCCAGTTCGTATAGAACAGGTAGATGAGTAGCGCCAGCACTGTGAGCGAGTCCCGCACCAGGGTGATGAACACATTGGTCAGGATGGACAGCACCTGATTGACCTCGAAGATCACGGCATTGATCAGCGAGGCGGCGGTGTTGCGGTGGAAGAACAGCGCGGGCGCGTGCAGCATGCGGTCGAACATCTGCATGCGCATCTTGAGCAGCACCCGGTTGGAGATCAGGCTCAGCAGGTAGCCCGAGGCGAACTGGGCCACGCCGCGGATCAGCGCCACGCCGGTCAGGATGGCGGGCACGTGCCACAGCCGCCCCGCGTAGTCGCCGCCGAAGCCCTTGTCCAGCAGGTCGTTGACGACCTTGGGGATGATACCCTCGCTGGCGGCGACCACCGCCATGGCCAGGATCGCGATGAGGAAAACGCGGGCTTCGGGACGCAGATAGCCCATCAGCCGCTTGCCGACTTGCACATCCTCCGCGGTGGTCTGTTGGGGCTTTGCTTGTATACTCACCATCACTCTTGATTAGAAGGCCCGTGAAGCCGGCATGCCGGTGGAAGGGCCGGCCACCGCCATCGGCGCCGGCGCAGCAGCATCACACATCTGGCACGCGGAGCCGGTGCCAGATGTGTGATGCTGCTGCCGCATTGGCGCACCTGGGCGGCAGCCATTGTAACCGTAATCCCTCGGATTCCCTCTCACTCTCCCCGATGCCTTCCCTGTCCGTCATAGTCATCACCCGCGACGAGGCGGCGCATATCGGCGACTGCCTGCGCTCGGTGCGGGACCTCGCCGACGAGATCGTCGTGGTGGATTCCGGCAGCCGCGACGACACCGTCCGCATCTGCCGCGAACTCGGCGCTCGTGTGATCGAAACCGACTGGCCGGGCTTCGGCCCGCAGAAGAACCGTGCGCTCGACGCCGCCACCGGCGACTGGGTGTTCAGCATCGACGCCGACGAGCGCGTCACGCCCGAACTGGCCGCCGAACTGCGCGCAGCCATGGCCGACGGCCGCGCCGATGCCTACGCCGTGCCGCGCTTGTCGCAGTTCTGCGGTCACTGGGTCCATCATTCGGGCTGGCGGCCCGACTACATCGTGCGCCTGTTCCGGCGTGGCAGCGCGCGCTTTTCCGACAACCTCGTCCACGAAAGCGTGGAGCCGCGAGGCCCCGTCGCCAGGCTCAAGACCTCGCTGCTGCACTACAGCTATACCTCGCGCGCGCAGGTCGAGGCCAAGAGCCGCCAATATGCCGAGGCCGGCGCTCGCGAACTGCGCCGGCGCGGCAAGCAGGTCGGGCCCCTCTCGCCCGCCCTGCATGGCGCCTGGGCCTTCCTGCGCACGCTGCTGGTCAAGCGCGGCATCCTGGACGGCCGCACCGGCTTCGCCATCGCCCGCATGAATGCCGCCGTCAGCTACGAGAAGTACCGCCGTGCCCGCGCATTAGGAGCCTCGGCCTGAGCCCGTCGCCACCCGCCAGGCCAGCCAGCCGGCAGACCATGCCGCTCCCCCACGCGCCCACAACGATCCCGCACCCTGATTGCCATGTTCTCCATCATCATCCCGACCTGGAACAACCTGCCCTACCTCCGCCTGGTCATCGACAGCCTGCGCCGCCATTCGGCGCATGACCACCAGATCATCGTGCACGTCAACGACGGCTCGGACGGTACGCTGGACTGGGTACGCGAACAAGGCATCGAACACACTGCCTCGCCGGGCAACATCGGCATCTGCCATGCGGTCAACCTGGCAGCCGCCCGCGCCACGCGCGACTACATCGTCTACATGAACGACGACATGTTCTGCTGCCCCGGCTGGGACAGCGCCCTGGTGCGCCATATCGAGCGGATGCCGTCGGACCTGTTCATGTTGTCCGGCACCATGATCGAGCCGGTCGACACCGGCAACCCGTGCGTGGTAGTGCAGGATTTCGGCCGTGACGCCGACCGCTTCGACGCCGCCGGACTGGTCGCCGCCACCACGCGGCTCGCCCGCGCCGACTGGCTCGGCGCCACCTGGCCGCCCACGCTGGTGCATCGCGACTGGTGGTTCAAGGTGGGTGGCTACAGCAGCGAACTGAGCCCGGGCATGAGCAGCGACAACGATTTCTCGATGAAACTCTGGCATGCCGGCTGCCGCGTCTTTCTCGGCGTGGGTGACAGCCTGGTCTACCACTTCCAGCAGAAGAGCACCGGCAAGATCGTCAAGAACGACGGCCGGCGCCAGTTCCTGAACAAATGGGGAATGACGCAGGCCACCTTCGACCGCTTCTATCTGCGGCGCGGGCAGGCAGCAGGCCATACCACGGTCCTGGGTGAACCGCCCGCGGACGGGCGGCTGCGCCGCGCCCTGCTCCGTGCGCGCCTCAAGCGGGTCCTGCAAGGATAAGCGCAGCCGCGCCCCGGCAAGCACGCCACAGCATCGCATATACTCGCGGACTCGCGGCCACAAGCCAAGAACCGACGTCGGAACACGCACCCGTCGCTGCGCGCACGGGCCAACCCTCACCCCATGCCATCCCAATCCACCCGCGCTTCCCGGCAACTGACCGCAGCCCGTCTCTTCGCGGTCACCGCCCTGTGCCTGGTGCCTGTTTCGACGGCAGGCACCAATATCGCCTGCGGGCTGTTCGCCGCCTGCCTGCTGCTGGCACCCGAGTTCTGGCGCGGCCTGCCGCTGCTGCCGCGCCATGGCGCCTCGCTCGCGGCCCTGCTGCTGCTCGGCGCCCTGATCATCAGCGTGTCCTATACGGTGGCCCCACATCACGAGGCCTGGGGCTGGGTCGGCAAATACCGCAAGCTGCTGTTGCTGCCGCTGGCGGTGATCGCCTTCAAGGACTCGGGCTGGGCGCCAGCGGTGCGCTACGCGCTGTTCGGCACCCTGACCCTGATCGTGGTGCTGTCGACGAGCAACTATCTGGGCTTGACCCAGATCGGCCCGGCCTATCTCGCGCACGAGCCGGAAACGCACGCCTGGGTCTTCAAGAACCGCATCGCCGCCGGCATGTTCGGCGTACTGCTCTTCTATCTTGCTGCCGACATGGCGCTCCGTGCCCGCGAGAGGCGCGTGCAGTGGGCGTCGGCGGCCGTGGCGGCCCTCTCGCTCATCAACGTCCTCGTCATGCTGCAGGGCCGCACTGGGCAAGTGATCGCCCTGCCCTTCGTGCTGCTCGTGGCGCTGCGCTGTATCCAAGGCCAGCGCAAGAGGTCGCCGGGCCGCGCCATGGCCATGGCATCGGTGCTGGTCGTTGGGGCGGGGGTGCTGCTGGGCATCGCCTTCACCATGCACGGCGGGCGCCTGCTGGAAGTCCGCGACGAAGTGCGGCAATACGAGCACAGCAACGCCGTCACCTCGTCGGGATTGCGCCTGGAGTTTTATCGCAAGAGCCTGCTGCTGATCGCGCAACGGCCACTGGCGGGCTTCGGTGCCGCTGGACTCGGCACCGAGTTCGAGCAGATGACACGCGGCAAGACGGAAGCAGCGGGTCAGATGACCTACAACCCGCACAATGAATACCTGCTGATGGCAGTCCAGCTCGGCGCTGTCGGCCTGCTGCTGTTTCTCAACCTGTTGCTGCAGATCGCGCGCGGCGCGGCGCGCCTGGACGGCCCGTCGCGCCATCTTCTGCTGGCCTGGCTCGCCATCTTCACCGCAGGCTGCCTGGCCAACTCGCTGCTGCTCGATTTCGCCGAAGGGCACATGATGATGCTGCTGGGCGGCATTCTGCTGGGCTGCGGATACCGTGGTGCGAAATCGCCAGCCGCACCGATTCCCAACTGAGCGCCTGCAGTCAGCCTACGCTTGCCGGGCCGCGCTCCAGGTCGTCGCGGCGCCGGCGGCGGCGCTGTCGGCCCCAGGCTTCTCGCCCGTTTCCGCCGTTTCCGCCGTTTCCAGCACCCGCCCCAATTGCGCCGGCAAGTCGGGTTCCCAGGCGTAGAGGTCCGTGGTCGGATGGCCGCGGAAGGCGTAGAGCGCGCGCTTCATCCTGGCCAGCCATCCGGAGCGGATCGCTGCCGGCGGCCGTCCTCTGCCACCGGACATCGATGCGCGCACATGGCCACGAACGAACGCCTGCTGCGTGATGCCCCATTTGAGCAGGAATGCGCGCCCACCGCGATTGCGCCGGACGCGCCGCGTCGTCGCACAACTGAAGTGATAGACGCGCGCCCCGCCGACCACGCGGAACGTCCTGCACCCCACCAGCCAGAGCTTCATCAGAAAATCATCGTCACTGCTCATGCCGGGGCCGAACTCGATACTGTACCCGCCGACGAGTTGCCAGAGCCGGCGGCTGATCAGCATCGGTTGCAACGCGATGCCATCCCTGTCAGCGATCTGCCCGACTGCGGCAGCGAAAGCGCATAGGCCATCCGCATCGAAATCGTCGGGGGTCCTGCCAAAGTCGGCAACCATCACCTGCGCATTGCCCGTATCGACCGGTTCGATCAGATTGGCGGCCAGATAAACAAATGAGCCCCCTGCCCGGCGTCGCGCCGCATCGAGCGCGATGTCCCAGCCCGGCGTGCAGTACATATCGTCATTCAGATAGAGCAGCGTATCGCAGGTAGCAAGGCGCGCGGCATCATTCAGTGCCAGGCAGACGCCGACGTTTCCAGCCGACCATGTGTGGCGAATGCCCTGGGAACGGACCCACTCCAGCGTGCCATCCGAACCATCGTTGACGTGCACGATGATCTCGTGCGCGAGAGCGGAATGACGACGAATCCCTTCGATGCACAATTTGAGATACGGCAGATTATTCCAGGACGGAATCAGTATGCTGAACATGTCGGTCCACGGTAGAAGCTACTGCAAGGAGCGCCCGGCGGCCGACGCCACCGGAGGTGCATTGTGCGAAGCGATGGCAGCCAGCACTGCAATCACGGTCGCATAGAACGACGCCGTCATCTTCAGGTTGAAGGTTTCCACCGTCAAGCCGAACGTCACAAAGGCGACGACAAAGACCACGCCCATCAGCGCCGCGCGCGCAGCGCACCTGGCCGGCGCCGCCCGAAAATTCCAGAACAGCGCGGCAGGCATCAGATAAAGCGCTGCCAGCGCTAGTCCGCCGATGATGCCGAAGCTGCCCACATAGGCCAGCATCTGGTTGTGCGTCTCGCCTCTCCCGAACTGCGCGGCGATCGGAGTCATGCCCCCCGTATCAACCAGGGACTGCAGGCTGGCGGCAAGCCCGTCCGCACCAAGGCCGAAGACGGGATCGCGTGGAATCAGGGAAAGCACTGCCTGGTAGATCTGAAGCCGGATGCCGATCGAGGTGTCCTTGTGTCCCTGCTCGAACTGCGACAGATCGGACCAGATCATGTGGATCCGCTCTCGCACCGTGTGGGAGGCCAGGTAGCCAGCCAAGGCAATCGCCAGAGCAGCGAACGGGAGCACCTTACGCCACCCACGCCCTTTCCGCTCCCGGGGCACGAAGGCCAGGACAACGACGATCACCGGGATAGCGAGCCATCCGCCGCGCGCACCGGTCTGCAGCGAGGACAGCAGGCCGGCTGCCAACCCTGCCAGCTTGAACAGCCGCACGCCAAGGGGATCCTTGCCCCACCAGTTCAAAGACAGTGCTGAAAGGACACCGAGCACGAGGGCAATGGCACCGAAATGGATCGGATTGAGGAAGGTACTGCCAAGCCGGCCATCGCCCCAGTCACGCGGCGCGAACACACTGATGCCCAAGGCGGCCATCGCGCCAACGCCAAAGGACAGATCTGCCCAACGCAGGGTGGCCGCCGGCGCCTTGCGTAGAGCGAGAAAGAGCGGGGCGGCAGCCAGGAAACGCGCAGGGGAATCGAAGGCGCCGAGTGTCAGCTGCCGATGCCACAGCTCGCTAAGGGCCACCGCGCAGAGTGGCGCGGCCATGGCGAAGCAGAAGCCCACGGCAAGCCGCGCGGACGCGTCCTGCACGGGAGCCGGCAGGGAGCGCGAAACGATCAACGAATATACGGCAACGAGCGATGCTGCCAGCAGCAGCGCACTCGCCCCGCCTCTCGCTACCAGCGTCGCGGCGGGATACAACAACAGGAACGCCACCCACAGCCAGCGCTGCGGATCGGGGCTGCCTGGCAATCTCGAAGGGAGGATAGGCATGGCTTGTCGCCGCCGAACTCGGCATCCGGCACGCTACGGCACGTGTGCCGACACAAGGAGTCCGGGAATGGGCAGCGGCCGACCCGGCCGCTCAAGCCACGGCCCGGACCATCAGAACAAGCTTCGGGCGCGCAGCAAGCTTGCACCGGCCGGCACACCAAGTCTTTCACAATAGCATCTTCATGCCATCGTGGGCGAACCGTGCTGTCGCCACTAGCAAATTTCGGAAATTGCGCAGGCGACGGCGGAAAAACCTGAGCGATGCAGGCGACGAACGTCAGGGTCGGGACCGCATATCCCCTGCGGCATCCGGGCGGGAGACATCGATAAGCTGGATGCGCTGGCGCCCTGCCATCGCGTCGGCGCTCCCGGCTGGCAGCCCGAGCATTTCCGCCGCGACCTGGATTACGCGTTGCGGACTCATTCCCGTCAGGCAGCGGCTCAGGCTATCGAGGCGCCGCTCGCAGCCCTCCTGCCGGCAAGGCACGCATTCGCCCTCGCCTTGCAGTAGGTAGACATTGCCGCGACGCCCAGAGCCACGCAGTGGCCACGGATCGCCGCCGCCCGCTACCCCCCCCTTCGGCCAGGGCCCCCAACGCACCGCATCGGATGGGCCGAACAATGCGATGGTCGGAGTCCCCGTCGCAGCGGCAACGTGGGTGGCACCGGTATCGGGACCAATGTAAAGGCTGGCGCGACGGAACAGCTCGGCGCTCTCGCCGAAAGATAGCTTCCCGACCAGGTTCAGGACCGGCCCTGCGGCGCCTGCCGCGATACCCTCGGCATACTCGCGTTCGCCCGCAGCCGGCCCGCCGCTAAGCGCTACCGCGAAGCCTTGCCCGAGCAGCCAGTCGCAGGCGGTGATCCAGCCGTCGACATGCCACTGCTTGTACGCGTACATCGGGTATGGATGCAGCACCGCCAATGGCTGGCCTGGCCGATAGGCCGGCGCAGCGAAAAGCGCGTCGAAACGGGCGATGCGCTGCGGATCCGTACCGATGCCCGGCGCCACGACCTCGGGCACCGGCTCGATGCCGATGGCCGGGGCCAGAGCAAGCGTGCTCGACACCGTATGCTCCGACTCGTGGCGATTCAAAGCGATACGGTGCAACATCAACCGCGTCCACCATGTGACGCGCTCAGGATCGACCAGCCCGGCGCGCCGGCGGCCAGCAAACCAGGCATAGAAGCGCGGACGGTCAGAGCTGAGCGCCGCGCAGGCCAGGTCGTAGCGCCGCCAGACGCGTGCGGCATCGCGCAAACGCTCGCCGATACGGGCACGCTGCGCTACCACGATCACCCGACGGACATCCGGATTGTTCTCGAGTACACCTTCGGTGCCCCGGAAAACGAGCATATCGATCTGAGCCTCGGGCCAGCGCGCCTTGAGCGAGCGTACGATCGGCGTCGTCAGCAGAACATCGCCGATACGGCGCGTGGCCACCACGAGGATCGTACGGGGCGGGCGGGCAGGTGGGAAAAGCGCAGGCACGTGGAATCGATTCAGGCTGGCGGTAAGGGGAGCATGGGCTGGCAATGCAGACTCCAGGCCGTCCAGCGCCAGATGGCCGCGGGACGGTTGGCGGAAACCCTTGCCTCAACCATAGACCATGCTGACATTCTCGCTCGACAAGGCCTCGCGGAAGCTGGCGAGCGCCTCGTCCGACGGCGTCACTGCCCACTGCCGGCCGAGGATGGCCTCGCATTGCGCACTGGCGGCGGCGTAGCTGACACGCACCGGCAGTCCGGGGCCGCCGGCCTCGCCGGCCAGGTGCGGCGTCAGCAATTCGCGCAGCCGCTGCAGCGACGCATTGCCGTTGAAGGACAAAGCGACCGCTTCGGCAAAACGGCCGCGGGCGGCGACCAGGTCCAGCACCGATTCCGCGGTAAAGCGCACGCCGCCGGTAAAGGTGTCGTGGCGCGCGTTGCCGGTGGCGATCAGCAGTTCGTCTTCCTTGAACATGTGGCGGTTGGCGTCGAACAGCTCGTTGAAGACTGTCATCTCGATCTGCGCCGTGCCATCGTCGACCAGCACGATCAGCATCTTGCCGCGCTGGGTCATCTGGGTACGGATGCCGGTGATCACGCCGGCGATGGTCTTGCCGCGCACGTCGCGGCCGTAGCCGCCGCCGTTACCCTGCACCTCCTTCTCCAGCGCGGCCAGTGTGCCCTTGACGAAGCGCCGGACTTCGTCGCGGTAGGCATCGAACAAGTGGCCGGAGAAGTAGTAGCCGAGTGCCTGCTTTTCTTCCTGCAGCGTGCGCTTGGGCGGCCAGAACGGCTCATCGACCAGCTCCGGCTTGTGCGCATCGCCGGCGTCACCCATGAGGTCGAACAGCGATACCTGATTGGCCGATTCCGCCTTCTGTTCCGCCGCCTCCATCGCACGCGAGACCGACGCCAGCATCTGCGCGCGGTTGCTGTTGAGGCTGTCGAAGGCCCCTGCCCGGATCAGTGCCTCCATGGTGCGGCGGTTGACCTGGCGACGATCGACGCGCTCGCAGAAGTCGAACAGGTCATCGAAGGGACGTTCCTCGCGCGCGCGCAGGATGTCCTCGATAGCACCCTGCCCCGAGCCCTTGATGCCGCCCAGGCCGTAGCGGATGGTCTTGGCGTCGGTCGGGGCGAAGCGGTATTCGCTGGCATTGATGTCCGGCGGCAGCAGCTTGAGTCCGTTCAGCTTGCAGTCCTCGAACAGGATCTTCACCTTGTCGGTGTCGTCCATCGCCAGCGACATGTTGGCTGCCATGAATTCGGCCGGGTGGTGCGCCTTGAGCCAGGCCGTGTAGTAGGCCAGCAGAGCGTAGGCGGCCGCGTGCGACTTGTTGAAGCCGTAGCCCGCGAACTTCTCCATCAGGTCGAAGATCTCGTCGGCCTTCTCGCCGCTCAGGCCGTTCTTGTCGGCCCCTTCGCGGAACAGCTCGCGATGCTTGGCCATTTCCTCGGGCTTCTTCTTGCCCATGGCGCGGCGCAGCAGGTCGGCGCCGCCCAGCGAGTAGCCGCCGATGATCTGCGCCATCTGCATCACCTGCTCCTGGTAGACCATGATGCCGTAGGTCTCCTTGAGCACCGGTTCGACGCGCGGATCCGGGTACTCCACCTTCTCGCGGCCGTGCTTGCGCGCGCAGAAGCTGGGGATCAGGTCCATCGGGCCCGGGCGGTAGAGTGCCACCAGTGCGATGATGTCCTCGAAGCGGTCGGGCTTGGCATCCTTCAGCATGCCCTGCATGCCGCGGCTTTCCAGCTGGAACACCGCCACCGTATTGGCGGTCTTCAGGATATCGAAGGCAGGGGCGTCGGCGAGCGGAATCTGGCTGCAGTTCCAGTCGGCCTTGCTGGGGTCGAGGCGCCGGATGTAGCGCTCGGCCCAGTCGAGGATGGTCAGCGTGGTCAGGCCCAGGAAGTCGAACTTGACCAGGCCGGCGGCCTCGACGTCATCCTTGTCGTACTGGCTGACCACGCCACCGTCGTCGCCCTGCGTGTAGAGCGGACAGAAGTCGGTCAGCTTGCCGGGCGCGATCAGCACGCCGCCGGCGTGCATGCCGACGTTGCGCGTCATGCCCTCGACGCGCTGTGCCAGCTCCAGCAACTGGCGGACCTCTTCCTCGTTGTTCTCGCGCTCGGTCAGCAGCGGCTCTTCTTTCTTCGCTTCCTCGATGGTGACCAGCTTGCCCGGCTTGAACGGAATCAGCTTGGCGACGCCGTCGACGAAGCCGTAGCCCAGGTCAAGCACGCGGCCCACGTCGCGCACCGCCGCCTTGGCCGCCATGGTGCCGAAGGTGGCGATCTGCGACACCGCGTCCTTGCCATACTTCTCCTTCACGTAGGTGATCACGCGATCGCGCCCGTGCTGGCAGAAGTCGATATCGAAGTCGGGCATCGACACCCGCTCCGGGTTCAGGAAACGCTCGAACAGCAGCGCGTACTTGAGCGGGTCGAGATCGGTGATGCCCAGCGCGTAGGCGACCAGCGAACCAGCCCCGGAGCCCCGCCCCGGACCCACCGGCACGCCGTTGTTCTTGGCCCAGTTGATGAAGTCCGCCACGATCAGGAAGTAGCCGGGGAAGCCCATCTTGATGATGGTGCCGGTCTCGAATTCCAGCCGCTCGTAATACTCGGGCCGCTTCGCCTCGCGCTCGGCCGCATCCGGGAACAGGATTTCGAGGCGCTTCTCCAGGCCTTCCTTGGCCATGTGCACCAGGTAGTCGTCGAGCGACATGCCGTCCGGCGTCGGGAACAGCGGCAGGCGCGGCTTGCCCAGTTCCAGCGTCAGGTTGCAGCGGCGCGCGATCTCGACGGTGTTCTGCAGCGCCGACGGGATGTCGGCGAACAGCGCGCACATCTCGTCCTGTGTCTTGAAGTACTGGTCGGTGGTGAAGCGGCGCGTGCGGCGCGGGTTGGCCAGCAGCTCGCCCTCGGCGATGCAGGTGCGGGCCTCGTGCGCGGTGTAGTCGTCCGGTGTCATGAACTGCACCGGATGCGTGGCCACCACCGGCAGCCGCAGTGCGGCGGCCAGCTGCACCGCCTGCTGCACATAGCTTTCCGTACCGGCGTGGCCGGCGCGCTGCAGTTCGATATAGAAGCGCTGCGGAAAAAGTGCCGCCCAGTGCTGCGCGGCACGTTCGGCGCCGGCCGGGTTGCCGTTGGCCAGCGCCATGCCGATGTCGCCGCCCATGGCGCCGGACAGCGCGATCAGGCCGGTGGCCAGCGGCTCACCGCCTTCGCCCGGCTCTTCGAACCAGCCCGGGTCGATCTCGGCGCGGCCGCGATACTGGTTGACCAGCCAGGCACGCGACAGCAGGGTACACAGGTTCAGGTAACCGCGGCGGTCCTGCACCAGCAATTGCAGCCGCGGCGCCTTGTCGCGGTCATCGGCGTTGGTCAGCCAGACGTCGGCGCCGACCAGCGGCTTGACGCCGCCGCCGCGCGCTTCCTTGTAGAAGCGGATCAGGCCGAAGGCGTTGGCGAGGTCGGTCAGGGCGAGCGCTCCCATGCCGTCGGCCGCGGCGGCCTTGACGGCGTCCTCGAGGCGGACGATGCCATCGACGACAGAATATTCGGAGTGCAGGCGGAGGTGTACGAAGCGGGGTGCGGACATGGGGCGATATTGTACCGGCTCGGCCGGCCCTGGCTGACGGCTTTGTGTCCGCGGCCGGCCCCGCCACCCGCCCGCCTGGCCTGGCATCCCCCAGGGCCAAGTCCGACGAGGACGCTGGGGCATGCGCGCCACCCGGCCCCGTGGCGCTATAATTTCGCCTTTCGTGCGACACGCACTCTCGTGTCCGGGCTGTTCCAACGTAAGGAGCATCGACCTTTGTTGATGAAACGGAGAAGGCCTCGGCCCCATTCGTCACTCTCAACCATTTACTTGCTTAGACGAACCTGGCCGGTAAAGCCGTGGGGAGTCCATATGTTGCAGATGAGGCCTGAGCACCGGTCGAGTCCGCGGCTTGCTTTTGCTGGATGAATGTCCAGCCATCGCCCAAAGGCGGGGACGCGCGCCTTTGGGCGGGTTACCTGTAAACGCCCCTCTTCGAAGGGAGCGGGTGGATGCGCAATGTGTCTTATTGCGTATGCATCACATTACTTTGAAACCGGTCCAATGGACTGGCGCTAAGTTCTTTGGGACGGAGGCTACGCTCGTAAGAGACGACCTCCGTCGAGCGCTCGCTGGCACAGGAGCACATGAAGTAAGAAAGTGAGGTCCCGGAGCGTAAAGCTCTGCGCGTTATGGTTCGGTCGGGAACGCCTGTGAAGGCGCCTTGATAGAGAACCTGCTATGCGACTAGCAGTAGCCTAGGGAGACATGCGCCACTGGTAACGGTGGGGTGTGAAGCTCTCCCGACAACGTAGCCCCCGTAAGGGTGCCCACTCGCCGCGAGGCGGATGTGCAGAGACTCCGAGCAGCAACGGGGTTGAGGAGCTAGGCTGACTGGCATGGGCAACACATGTGAACCGCTAATAAACACCGTAAAAATTGAGGTGCCAAAGCTGCTGACAGGCACTGACCAAAACGGTATGTGGTCAGCTGTTCCGTTGAAAGGTCGGAACACGTCGCTATCAGATCACCGGTGAAGAGGCGGGCCCTAACCCAGTCGTGTAACGTGCAGGGAACGTGGTAAGCCCGTATGGCTGCCGGAGCGCAATATGGCTTCGGCAGGCGGACCGTAAGGAACGCTGTTGGCTGTGCGGGTATGGGAGGTTGGAGAAAGCGAAGGCCGGGCTGTAATGGCTCGGATAGGGGGTGAAACATTCCCTCACGCGAAAGCGGGCAGACTTCCAACTGGTCTTTCGTCGCAGGACGACTGACTGAACTCGCTTGTGAAATTTCTTCCCTTGAGGGGCAATGTGTCCCTCAAGGGGCATGTTGTCTCTGGCTGTCTCGGGAAGCTTCTCAGGATAGGAGAGCAGCATGGAAGCATTGATCCGCAAGGATGAATCTGCGCTCTCCGGCGTGCCGCAAAGTTGGGGTGCCATCAACTGGCGCCGCATCGAACGGAACGTTCGGGCAATGCAGATTCGGATTGCGAAGGCAACACAGGAAGGGGATTGGCGCAGGGTGAAAGCCTTGCAACGCTCCCTGACCCGCTCGTTTTCTGCCAAGGCATCGGCGGTCAAGCGAGTGACGGAGAACCAAGGTAAGCGAACGGCTGGCGTCGATCGCGAACTGTGGGACTCGCCTGAAGTCCGGTGGGAAGCCATTGGACGGTTGAAGCGCCGGGGGTATCGGCCCATGCCATTACGGAGGGTCTACATCCCCAAAGCCAACGGGAAGGAACGCCCTCTGGGCATTCCAACCATGTTGGACCGAGCCATGCAAGCGTTGTATCTGCTGGCGCTGGAGCCGGTGTCCGAAGGGACGAGCGATCCGAACTCTTATGGGTTCCGGAGCAATCGATCCACCGCGGATGCCATGTCCCAGCTATTCGTTGCCCTGTCCCAAAAGGCGTCAGCCAAATGGGTGCTGGAAGCGGATATCAAGGGGTGCTTTGACCACATCAGTCACGACTGGCTGGAGCGCAACGTCCGTATGGACAAGGCGATCCTTCGGAAGTGGTTGAAAGCTGGCGTGGTATTTCAGGGCCAGTTTCAGGCGACCGAAGCCGGAACACCTCAGGGAGGCATCATCTCCCCGACTCTGGCAAACGTGGCACTGAATGGTCTCGAGGCCCAACTCGTCCAGTCCTTAAGGACAAGACTTGGGGCCGGTAAGGCCGCGAAGCTGAAAGTTAATGTTGTGCGTTATGCGGACGACTTCGTGATCACCGGCGAAACGCCGGAAGTATTGGAGCACGAGGTCAAACCATGGGTAGAACAGTTCCTAGCAGTAAGGGGGCTGTCACTATCAACGGAGAAAACGCGAATCGTCAACATCTCTGAAGGCTTCGACTTTCTAGGGTGGAATTTCCGGAAATACTCGGGAACGCTGCTCATCAAGCCAAGCAAGAAAAACGTGCAAACGTTCTATTGCAAGGTCAAGGACGTCATCAGTGCCAACAAGGCGGTAAAGCAGGAGGATCTCATCCGCCTGTTGAACCCGATGTTGAGAGGCTGGGCGCAGTATCACAGCCCAGTGGTTGCAAAGGCGACCTTTACCCGCCTAGAGCATGTGGTTTTCAAGGCTCTATGGAAATGGGCGAAACGGCGACACCGAGGAAAGAACACCGAGTGGGTCCGAAGGAAGTACTTCGGGTCGATCGGTGAGCGGAACTGGGTGTTCGGAACCAAGATCGTGAAGGGTGATGGTAGTGAAGGATGGATGGAGTTGTACTCGCTGGCGGGTACCCCCATCCGACGACACAAGAAAGTCAAAGGGGATTACCACGCCTTCGATCCAGCGCAGGAGCGATACGGCGAGAAGCTGCGGCAGGAACGCATGTTGGAAAACATGGCGCACCGCCAACAGTGGATCAAGCTGTATATCTCCCAGCGAGGCTTGTGCGCGGTGTGTCAGTGCAAGATCACCAAGGAAACGGGATGGGAAGACCATCACATCGAGTACCGGATACACGGTGGCTCGGACGCCTTGGGAAATCGAGTGCTGCTGCATCCCAACTGCCACAAGCAAGTGCACCACCACGGAGGCACCGTTGTGAAGCCGGTGTTTGAGTAAAACATTTTGTTAAGGCTTGAGCCGTATGCGGGGAAACTCGCACGTACGGTTCTTAGGGGGGGATGGGTCAGCAATGACCTGTCCCTACCCTCCCAATCAGGCAGTTACCGCCCGCATAGCGAGAACGCGCGTGGCGGCGCCTGCGCATCGATACGCGCCGTCATGCAGATCATCAATATCTCCGCCTACAAGTTCGTCACGTTGGAAGACCGCGAGACGCTGCGCGAGCAACTACGCGAGCGCTGTGAGGCCGCCGGCCTGAAGGGTACCGTGCTGCTGGCGCCGGAAGGTATCAACCTGTTCCTGGCCGGCCCGCGCGCCGCCATCGACGAGGTCGTCGGCTGGCTGCGCGCGGATGCGCGCTTCGCCGACCTGGCGCCCAAGGAAAGCGTGTCGGACACCCAGCCCTTCAAGCGCATGCTGGTGCGCCTGAAGAAGGAAATCATCACCATGAAGATGCCGCTGATCCGCCCGGAAGAGGGGCGCGCGCCATCGGTGGCACCGGTCGAGCTGAAGCGCTGGCTGGACCAGGGCCATGACGACGCCGGGCGCCCGGTTGTGATGCTGGATACGCGCAATGCCTTCGAGGTGGCGGTGGGGACCTTTGCCGGGGCAGTCGAGTACGGCATCCACAAGTTCAGCGACTTCCCTGCCGAGGTCGCCGCGCATCGGGCCGAACTGGAAGGCAAGACAGTGGTGTCGTTCTGCACCGGCGGAATCCGCTGCGAGAAGGCCGCCATCCATATGCAGGAAGTCGGCGTCGAGCACGTCTACCAGCTCGAGGGCGGCATCCTGAAGTACTTCGAGGAAGTCGGTGGCAGCCACTACCAGGGCGATTGCTTCGTCTTCGACTACCGCACCGCACTGAACCCGCAGCTGGAACCGGCCGGCCCCAAGCAATGCTTCGCCTGCCGCGCGGTGGTCACCGCCGAGGAGCAGCAGAGCCCGCTCTACGTGGTCGGCCAGAGCTGCCCTCACTGCGCCGCCGGCCAGGCCGCCGCCTGAACCCGGCCGCGCCCCCGGCGCGGGCCCGCGCCTCAGGCAGCCAGCAGGTGGTAGAGGTTGCGCAGCATCGCCGCGGTCGCCCCCCAGATGAAACGGTGGCCGCCACCCTCGCGCGGGAACGGCATCGCATAGAACATGCGCTCACCGTCGACCCAGCGCAGCAACCTGCGCTGGTGGTGGGCCGGGTCCATCAGAAATGACAAGGGCACCTCGAACACATCGGCCACCTCGCCGGCATTCGGGCGCAGCGTGAAGCCATCGCGTACCAGCCCCACCACCGGACTGACCAGGAAGCCGGTGCCGGTGATGTAATCGGGCAGGGTGCCGACCACCTCGACGAAATTGCGCGGCAGCCCCACCTCTTCCTCGGTCTCGCGCAATGCGGTCGTGATCCGGTCCGGGTCCGTCACGTCGAAGCTGCCGCCCGGAAAGCTGATCTGGCCCGCATGCGCGCTCAGGTTGGCATTGCGCTCGGTCAGCAGCACCGTCAGCCCATGCTCGCGCTCCACCAGCGGCATCAGCACGGCGGCATCGCGCAAGGCGCGGCCGCGGTCGTTGGCGCGGGAATCGTCGACCAGTTCGGGCTGCCAGGGGGGTGGCAGCTGCAGGCGCTGCCGGATGAAGCCCGGCTGCAGCCGCGAAGCGGCGATCGCCGGGTGGCGCGTATCGGTATCGAGGACGGGAAGGGCTTCGGGATCAAAGGCAGGGCGCATAGCGGCAGTAGTATGACAGAAGCCGCGCCGCAGCATATGAGGCGGCCGCAACCATGCAAAAAGGGCACCCGAAGGTGCCCCTGGAAAGCTGCCGACGGCCGGAGCCGCCGGAGTGACCGCCTTACTGAGCGGCAGCTGCCTTGGTCGAAGCCTTGGAAACCAGCTTTTCCTTGATACGAGCCGACTTGCCCGAGCGCTGGCGCAGGTAGTACAGCTTGGCGCGGCGCACGTCGCCGCGGCGCTTCACCTCGATGCCGGCGATCAGCGGCGAGTACAGCTGGAACGTACGTTCCACGCCCTCACCCGACGAGATCTTGCGCACGATGAAGGACGAGTTCAGGCCGCGGTTGCGCTTGGCAATCACGACGCCTTCGTACGCCTGCACGCGCTTGCGGTTACCTTCCACCACGTTCACGTTGACCACCACGGTGTCGCCGGGGGCGAACGCGGGAATGGTCTTGTTGGCGGTCAGACGAGCGATCTCGTCCTTTTCGATTTGCTCGATGATGTTCATCGTTTTTCTCCTAGACCATCATACCGGCGTTGTGTGCCCCAGGCATTGCCCGGGCCCCGGCAGAGGATGGGGTTTTCACTTGGCGGGAGCGAGCTCCCGCCCTTCCTTCGCGGACCACTCCGACAGAAACTTCTCGTCGGCGCGGGTCAGCAAACCCTGCTTGCGAGCCGCCTCGATCAGGTCGGGACGCTTGCTCGCGGTGTTGGCGAGCGCCTGACGGCGCCGCCATTTTTCAATCTCGGCATGATGGCCACCGAGGAGAATCTCGGGTACGCGCACGCCTTCATACACTTCCGGCCGCGTATAGTGCGGACAGTCGAGCAGGCCATTGACGAAACTGTCCTGTACCGCCGACTGCGCATCGCCCAGCACGCCGGGCAGATGTCGCACCACCGCGTCGATCAGCGCCATGGCCGGCAATTCGCCGCCCGACAGCACGAAATCGCCGAGGCTGATTTCCTCATCCACGCGCCGATCGATCAGGCGCTGGTCGATCGCCTCGTAGCGACCGCACAACAGCACCAGGCCGGGACGCTGCACCAGTTCCATCACCTTGGCATGGTCCAGGCGCGCGCCCTGCGGCGACATCAGCACCGTATGCGGCCGCTCGACGCCGGCCTGCGCCTGCACGGCAGCCGCCGCATCGAGAGCGTCCTCCAGCGGCTTGGCCAGCATCACCATGCCGGGGCCGCCGCCATACGGGCGATCATCGATCGTGCGGTAGTTATCAGCGGTGAAATCGCGCGGATTCCAGGTCCGCAACGCGTAGCGCTGCTGCTGGGCTGCCCGGCTGGTGATGCCCCAGTCGGTCAGCGCACGAAACATCTCGGGAAACAGCGTGATCACATCGAACTGCATCCGCCCCTCCCCCACCACGCCGCCACCGCGCGGCTGGCCAATCAGTAATCCAGCCCCCAGTCCACCACGATGCGCCTGGCCGCTGTATCGACCTCGCGCAGATAGGCATCGACGAAGGGGATCAAACGCTCGCCCGGCTTGCCATCGGGCAGCGTGCAGGCGACCTGCAGAATCTGGTGCGCGCCATTGTCGATCAGGCCGGACACCTCGCCGAGGGATTCCCCCGACTCGTTGCTGACGGCACAACCGATCAGGTCGACCCAGTAGAATTCGTTTTCCTGCGGCGCCGGGAAGTCGGCACGACGGACCCAGACGCGGCGCCCCTTGAGCGCCTCGGCCAGGTTGCGGTCTGCCACGCCGGCAGCCTGCGCGACCACCGTACCGCTGTGCTCGCGCGCCTGCGCGATCTTCAGGCACAGTGGCGGCACCCCGGCATCCGCACTGCCGGCGAGGCCGGGCCGCGGTACGGCGAGCAGCCACCAGCGACGTGCATTCAGCAATGCTTCGGCGTCCTGGGCATGCGGCTGGACCTTGATCCAGCCACGGATGCCATAGGCAGCACCGACGTAGCCGACCTCCACCAGATCTTCCGGCAGGGCATCGGCATGAACCAGTGCCGCAGGCAACCTGGCAGGCTGCGGGGCGGCGGGCGACGTCAACGGTCGCCGCGGCGCGGCGCCCTGCTTGCGTTCAGTCACGGCAGGAGGACAGATCTGTGCCGGAGACTGCCAGCCACGCACACGGCATGGCCAGGCGCATCTCCCGGCTCAAGCCGATCAGGCAGCGGCCTTGGCGGCGCCTTGCTTGACCAGGCGCGCCACGGTCGGCGACAGCTGGGCACCGACGCCTTGCCAGTAGGTCAGGCGGTCGGCGACAACGCGCAGGCCTTCGGCGCCGTCGGCAGCCAGGGGGTTGTAGAAGCCGATACGCTCGATGAAACGGCCATCACGGCGGTTACGCGAGTCGGTAGCGACGATGTTGAAGAACGGGCGCTTTTTGCTGCCGCCGCGAGCCAGACGGATGACGACCATGGATGAATTCCTCAGAAAACGGGGTGTTCGAACACGAAACACGAGAGTATAGCCCAATTCTCAAGGCCAAACAAACACTTAGCCAATTGACTGTGCACGGCAGGGCAGGCATGGTGGCGGGAACCCCTGCGAAGGAGCGCATCATGAGGATCCTGCCGCACTTCCACCCGGGCCGCGCGCTGGCCGCCTGGCGCCGCGCCGCCCTGCTCCCCTGCATGCTGTGCCTGGCTGCCCCAGTGCGGGCGGCCCTCCCGCTCAACGAGATCAAACTGCCGCCGGGCTTCCACATCGAACTGCTCAGCGACAAGGTGCCGGATGCCCGCGGCATGACGTTCTCACCGGGCGGCACACTCTTCGTCGGCACAAGTGCAAAAGGAAAAGTCTACGCCATCTCCGATCCGCTGGGGCCGCGGCCACGGGTGCGCACCATTGCCAGCAACCTGACCATGCCGGTCGGCGTCGCTTTCCGCAACGGCGCGCTCTACGCTTCCTCGGTTTCGCGCATTGTCCGGCTGGATGGGATCGAGGCACGCCTGGACGACCCGCCGCAGTCGGTGACGGTCAGCGACCGTTTTCCGAGCGAGACCCACCACGGCTGGAAATTCATCGCCTTCGGACCCGATGGCTACCTCTACGTGCCGGTTGGCGCGCCCTGCAATATCTGCGCGCCGGACGAGAACCGCTACGCCAATATCATGAAGATGCGGCCCGACGGCTCCGACCTGCAGGTCGTGGCCAAGGGGGTGCGCAACAGCGTGGGATTCGACTGGAATCCGGCTTCCGGCGAATTCTGGTTCACCGACAACGGACGGGACTGGATGGGCGATGACCAGCCCGACGACGAACTCAACCGCCTGTCCCGCCCCGGCCAGCACTTCGGCTACCCCTACTGCCATGCCGGCGACATCCCCGATCCCGAATTCGGCAAGCAGCGCCCGTGCTCGGAATTCGCGCCGCCCGCCGCCAAGCTCGGCGCCCATGTCGCCGCCCTTGGCATGCGCTTCTACACAGGCAATGCGTTTCCGCCGGAATACCGGCGCAATACGATCTTCATCGCCGAGCACGGCAGCTGGAACCGCAGCACACCAGTCGGCTACCGGGTGGTACGGGTGATGCTGGATCAACAGGGCAAGGTCACCGGCCAACAGGTGTTCGCGGAGGGCTGGCTGCGCCGGGGCAAGCCTTGGGGCCGCCCGGTCGACGTGCAGGTCGCACCCGACGGCTCCCTGCTGGTCAGCGACGACTTCGCCGGTGCCATCTACCGGATCCGCTACGCACCGTAGCGCCCTGCCCGTCCAGCCACCCGAACTGCCCCGAAACGGGGAAACAATCCGTTACACCGGTAACGCGATTCGCATAGGCGCACTCGGAGCGCATGCGTACCATGAAGCCATCTCGTGAACCCATCCGCGCGACAGGCTTCTGGAAATCCGTATGCTTTCCCGCTCCCCCCTGCGCAACGGCGTGGCCGGCCTGGCACTGCTTGCAGGCCTGCTCGGCACCGCGGCGATCAGCCACGCACAGGTCGCCTTCTGGCACCAGGCGCGCCCCGATGCCCGCCAGGCGGGCGCGCGCGCGCAAGCAGGCGGCTGGGAGATGGCAAGCGTGCGGGCCGAAAGCCGCGACCATGTCCGCGCGCAGATCGAGCGGATGGAAGCAAGGGCCCGCGCCGACGATCGCCTGAGCGGGCGCCCCGCGCCCTCTCCCGCCGCCTTGCGCAATGAGGAGCGCCCCCCACCCGCCGAACGGGAACGACCGTCCGACAATGCGCGCGGCGATCCGCGCGCGACCGGGGTGGGTCCGGGCTGGCAGGCGCGCGAGCGCGAAAACGGCCGCTGAGCAAGGGGCCGGATCGGCGCCCTCCCCTGGCTGGCTGCAACGCCTGGCATCCTGCCCCCCCCTGAACTCCACGAGCTTGCCCGCGCGGCAAGCTCCACCACCGCAAGCCCCCACCCTACATGTGGCGACGATGGCAAGGTACGGCCATCGCGCCTCGCCACGGCTTACAATGTGACCCGCCGCACGCTGGCCGCCAGTCAGCACGCCGCCCGGCGGGGGTGCCTGCCCGCCGCATGACCGGATCCCGTTCTGCCATGTCCGCTGCAAGCCAAGCCTCTGCCACGCCCTCCACTGCCAAAGCCCGCCCGGCACGCGGCAAGTCCAAGCTGGCCACCGTCGCGCTCGCCTTCCTGCTGGGCAGCCTCGGGGCACACCGCTTCTACCTTGCCGGCGTGCGCGACCGCTACGGCTGGATGCACCTGCTCGCCACGCTGGCCGGCACGATCGGCGTGGCCTCGCTGCTGGCCGATGCCGGCAATCCGGTATTGAACTGGGTCTTCGCCGTGCTCGGCGGCACCTCGCTGACCTCGGCCTTCCTGGCTGCGATCGTCTACGGCCTGCGGCCGGACGAAAAATGGGATGCGCGCTTCAACCCGCACGGCGCACCGACCCGCTCCGGCTGGCCCGTCGTCATCTTGGTGATCCTTTCGCTGCTGATCGGCACCGGCCTGTTGATGGCCGGCCTGGCCATCAGTTTCCAGACCTACTTCGAATCGCAGGTAGAAGCTGCGCGCGCGCTGTCACAGTAGCGCCGAAACCGCGCCGCGGCAGCCGGGGAAGCCGGAAGCGGGCACGCGCCCCGACCGCCGTGCGCACTCAGAAAAGCGATCCCTGGCGCGGCGCCGGTGGCGCAGGAAGGGCCGGCGGCCGGAAGCGCGAGGTGTCCAGCTCATAGCGGTTGTAGCGGTAGCCCAGCCGGTCGGCCGCCTTGTAGAAGCGCTGGCGCAACAGGTCGGCCCAGATGCCGGTGCCGCGCATGCGCGAGGCAAAATCCGCGTCGTAGTCCTTGCCGCCGCGCATGTCGCGCACCCGGTTCATCACGCGCTCGGCCCGGTCCGGAAAGTGTGCCTGCAGCCACTCCTCGAACAGGGGCCTCACCTCCCACGGCAGCCGCAGCACGATGTAGTTGGCATAGACCGCGCCGGCTTCGCGCGCCGCCTCGAGGATGCGCTCCAGGTCCGGCTCGGTGACGAAGGGAATCAGGGGCGCCACGCTGACACCCACCGGAATGCCGGCCTCGCTGAGCGTGCGGATCGTGCGCAGCCGGCGCGATGGCGCCGCCGCACGCGGCTCCAGGGTGCGCGCCAGTCCGGCATCCAACGTGGTGATGGTGACGGCGGCCACGGCCAGGCGCTTGGCCGCCATCGGCGCCAGCAGGTCGATATCCCGCTCGATCAGCGCCGACTTCGTGATCAGCGCGACCGGATGGTCGCAAGCGTGCAGCACCTCGAGCACGCTGCGGGTGATGCGGTGTTCGCGCTCGATGGGCTGGTAGGCATCCGTATTGACGCCCAGCGCGATGGTCTCGCAGCGATAGAACGGTCGCGACAGGGCATGGCGCAAGCGCTCGGCGGCATTGGCCTTGGCGAACAGCCGGCTCTCGAAATCCAGCCCGGGAGACAGATCGAGGTAAGCGTGGGTCGGCCGCGCGAAGCAATAGATGCAGCCATGCTCACAGCCGCGATAGGGATTCAGCGAGACATCGAAGGGAATATCCGGCGACGCGTTACGCGTCAGGATCGAGCGCGCCTGTTCGAGGGTGACATGGGTGACCAGCCGCGGCCCCGCCTCGCTGGCGGGGGCCTCCACCGCGTCGGCGCGCGCGGGCATCTCGCCGGCCGGCGCCCAGCCGTCGTCGAACGCCTCGCGCCGGTCGCGCTCGAAGCGTCCCTGCAGGTTGCTGACGGCACCCCGCCCCTTGCTCGGCGCGGGCGGCCGCCCTGGACGTCCGGAATCTCCCATACCTGGCCAGCCCGGCGCCTCAGTTACGCCCGGCGCCGGCCGCCGGCGCCTTCTCTTCGACGGAAATGGCCAGGGTCTCCTTGATCTCTTCCATCACCACATAGCTCTTGGACTGGGCCGCGCCGGGCAACTGCAGCAGGATGTCACCCAGCAGGCGGCGATACTCGCCGATCTCGCGGATGCGCGCCTTGATCAGGTAGTCGAAGTCACCCGACACCAGGTGGCATTCCAGCACCTCCGGGATGCGCAGCACCTCGCGCCGGAACTGCTCGAACATATTGCCCGACTTGTCGCGCAGCGTGATCTCCACGAATACCAGCAGGGCACTACCCAGCAGCACCGGGTTCAGGCGCGCGTGGTAGCCCATGATGACACCATCGCGCTCGAGCCGCTTGACCCGCTCGATGCAGGGCGTGATGGTCAGGCCCACAGCCTCGGCAAGGTCCTTCATCGACATGCGCCCGTCCGCCTGCAGCAAGGCCAGGATCCTACGGTCCAGCCGGTCCAGGCTGCGCACGGGTTGCCGACTCGTTCTCATGATTTCTTCCTGTTTATCGAAATTTTTCGACAACTATAACTAGCGTATTTTCAATAGCATAGTAGTAAATGCTTCCGTGACTGGTTCTCCCAGTTACGCCCCCAACGCCGGATGCCCGGTCGACCAGTCGGAGTGAGTGGAAATGCGCGTTCTTGTTCTTGGCAGCGGTGTGATCGGTGTCACCAGCGCCTGGTATCTGGCCCAGGCCGGACACGAGGTCACGGTGGTAGACCGCGAGGCCGGACCGGCGCTGGAAACGAGCTTCGCCAACGCCGGCCAGATCTCACCGGGCTATGCGTCGCCCTGGGCGGCCCCCGGCGTGCCGCTCAAGGCCATCAAGTGGATGTTCCAGCAGCACGCGCCGCTGAGCATCCGCCCCGACGGCACGCTGTTCCAGCTGCGCTGGATCTGGCAGATGCTGCTGAACTGCAGCGCCGACCGCTATGCCGTCAACAAGGAACGGATGGTGCGCCTGGCTGAGTACAGCCGCGACTGCATCCGCGCACTGCGGGCCGACACCGGCATCGCCTATGAGGGCCGCACGCAGGGCACCCTGCAACTGTTCCGCACCGAAGCGCAACTGGCTGGTGCAGCCAAGGACATCGCCGTCCTCGACCAGGCCGGCGTGCCCTACGAACTGCTCTCGCGCGAACAACTCGCGAGCGCAGAGCCGGCGCTGGCCACGGTCAGCCACAAGCTGACCGGCGGCCTGCGCCTGCCCAATGACGAGACCGGCGACTGCCAGCTGTTCACGCGCCGGCTCGCCGCGATGGCCGAAGCCCAGGGCGTGCGCTTCCTCTTCAACCGCACCATCGGCAACCTGCTCACGCGCGGCGACGCGGTGACCGGCGCCATGGTGGACGGCGAGCCGATGTCGGCAGACCTGGTGGTGGTGGCGCTGGGCAGCTGGTCGACGCAGATGGTCAAGCCCTTCCTGTCCGGCCTTTCCGACCTGCCTGTCTATCCGCTCAAGGGCTTCTCCATCACGGTGCCGATGAACGACGCCTCGCGCAGCCCGGTCTCCACCGTGCTGGATGAAACGTTCAAGGTGGCCATCACGCGCTTCGACGACCGCATCCGGGTCGGCGGCATGGCGCAGATCGTCGGCTATGACCGTTCGCTGGACCCAGCCAAGCGCCGCACGCTGGAACACGTGGTCACCGACCTGTTCCCGGGCGCCGGCGACGTCAGCCGCGCCACCTTCTGGACCGGCCTGCGGCCGATGACGCCGGATGGCACGCCCATCGTCGGGCCGACCCCGGTCAAGGGCCTGTGGCTGAACACCGGCCACGGCACGCTGGGCTGGACCATGGCCTGCGGCTCGGGCAAGCTGCTGTCCGATCTGGTGTCGGGCACCAAGCCGGCCATCCGCGCCGACGACCTGTCGGTCTCGCGCTACCTGCACGACACGCAGCGGCACACCTCGCCGCGCCCGGCCGTGGCCTGATGGCCTGGAGGCCCGGAGAACGGCCTCCGCCGGTCTTCCCGGCAGCGGCGCCTGCCGCGCGCACCCATGAGAACGGGCGCTTCCGGTCGGAAGCACCCGTTTTTGCTTTCCTTTCCGCTTGCCTGACGGCGTCGCGCATCCCGCCGGCCCGTGACGGCATGCGCCCGGCGAGGTCCAGGGCCGCCGATTCGCCTCTTGCCCAGAGCATGCCCTGGATTGTTGTGCAGCAGGTCTCGCCCGCCGCCCTTCTCGCTGGCCTGTGGCAGGTGCGTACTGGATGAAAAAAAACCGTTCGCGGGTGCCCCCGGGAACGGCTCTTGCGATGCGGTCGGTGCCGGCCCCGCGGGGCCAGCCAGCGGGACTCAGCCCAGTGCCGCCACCAGCTCGGGCACAACCGTGTTCAGGTCGCCCACCAGGCCGTAGTCGGCCACGGAGAAGATCGGCGCCTCCGGATCCTTGTTGATCGCTACGATCACCTTGGAGTCCTTCATGCCAGCCAGATGCTGGATCGCGCCGGAAATACCGACAGCGATGTACAGCTGCGGTGCCACGATCTTGCCGGTCTGGCCGACCTGGTAATCATTCGGCACGAAGCCGGCATCGACAGCGGCGCGCGAAGCGCCCAGCGCCGCGCCCAGCTTGTCGGCCAGCGGCGTCAGCACCTTGGTGTAGTTCTCGCCAGAGCCCACGCCACGGCCGCCGGAGACGACGATCTTGGCAGCAGTCAGTTCCGGACGGTCGCTCTTCGCCACTTCACGCGAAACGAACTGCGAGACGCCGGCATCGGCCACGGCCGGCAGGCTTTCGACGGCAGCCGATCCGCCTTCGGCAGCGGCGGCGTCAAAGGCGGTACCACGCACGGTGATGACCTTGACCTTGTCGGCCGATTTCACGGTGGCGATGGCATTGCCGGCGTAGATCGGACGCTCGAAGGTGTCCGGGGCATCGACCTTGGAGATCTCCGAGATCTGGGCCACGTCCAGCTTGGCGGCCACGCGCGGCAGGATGTTCTTGCCGTACGGGGTGGCGGGCGCCAGGATGTGGCTGTAGTCGTTGGCGATGGCCAGCGCCTGCTCGGCCACGTTCTCGGCCAGGCCGTCGCCGAAGTACGGCGCATCGGCCAGCAGCACCTTGGTGACGCCGGCGATCTTGGCGGCGGCGGCAGCGGCGGCCGCTGCATTGGAGCCGGCCACCAGCACGTGGACGTCGCCACCGCACTGGGCGGCTGCGGTCACCGTGTTCAGCGTGGCGGCCTTGATGGTTTGGTTGTCGTGTTCAGCAATGACGAGTGCAGTCATGTTCTCTCTCCCCGCGCTCAGATGACCTTGGCTTCGTTCTTCAGCTTTTGCACCAGCGTGGCGACGTCCGGCACCATCACGCCCGCGCTGCGCTTGGCCGGCTCGACGACCTTCAGCGTGGTCAGGCGCGGCTTGACGTCGACACCGAGGTCTTCCGGCTTGACGGTGTCCAGCGGCTTCTTCTTGGCCTTCATGATGTTCGGCAGCGTGACGTAGCGCGGCTCGTTCAAGCGCAGGTCGGTGGTCACCACCGCCGGCAGCGACAGCGACAGCGTTTCCAGGCCGCCGTCGACTTCACGGGTCACCGAAGCCTTGCCGTCGGCCACGACCACCTTGGAGGCGAAAGTCGCCTGCGGCAGGCCGGCCAGCGCGGCCACCATCTGGCCGGTCTGGTTGGAATCGTCGTCGATGGCCTGCTTGCCCAGGATCACCAGCTGCGGCTGCTCCTTGTCGATCAGGGCCTTCAGCAGCTTGGCCACGGCCAGCGGCTGCAGGTCTTCGCTCGACTCCACCAGAATGCCGCGGTCGGCACCGATGGCCATCGCGGTGCGCAGCGTTTCCTGGCACTGGGCCACGCCGCAGGACACGGCGATCACCTCGGTGGCCACGCCGGCTTCCTTCAGACGCACCGCTTCTTCCACGGCGATTTCGTCAAAGGGGTTCATGCTCATCTTGACGTTGGCCAGATCCACGCCCGTGCCGTCCGACTTCACCCGGACCTTGACGTTGTAGTCCACCACGCGCTTGACTGCGACGAGTACTTTCATGCGCTCACTCCACTGATCACTGATAGTCAGAAATTTGCATCGCTCGCCATTATAACCACCGGTCTGGCGGCGCCTTAGTTTTTCGAACGATCGTACTATTTTATCGGTAAAGAATTGCCGGGCATAGCCCGGCAAGCTCGAAAACCCAGGTCAATTGTGCCGCAGGATGCCCTGCGGCGGCGAATTCGCCTCTGTTTTTCGACTTACCACGCGGTAATCACCGAGTCCTTGTAGGTCGCCTGGATGTATTGCTTCACCTCGGCCGAGTGATAGGCCTTGAGCAGCTTGGCCACCCAAGGCTTGTTCTTGTCGGCTTCGCGCACGGCGATCAGGTTGGCGTACGGCCCCTTCGGACCTTCCATGGCGATCGCGTCCTTGGTCGGCGACAGGCCTGCCGATTCCGCGTAGTTGCCGTTGATGGCGGCGGCGTCGAGATCGTCCAGCGAGCGCGGCAGCTGGGCGGCGTCCAGTTCCACGATCTTCAGCTTCTTCGGGTTCTCGGTGATGTCCAGCGGCGTCGCCTTCAGGCCGGCATCCGCACGCAGCTTGAGCAGGCCCTTGCTCTGCAGCAGCAGCAGGCCGCGGCCGCCGTTGGTGGGATCGTTGGGCACGCCCAGGCGCGCGCCGGCCTTGAGCTGGTCGAGCGACTTGACCTTCTTCGAGTAAATGCCCATCGGGAAGGTCACGGTGAAGCCCGCGTTGGCGAACTTGTAGCCGCGGTCCTTCATCTGCGCTTCCAGGTAGGGCAGGTGCTGGTAGCTGTTGGCGTCGAGGTCGCCGGCGGCCAGTGCGGCGTTCGGCTGGATGTAGTCGCTGAACTCGACCACCTGGATGTTGAGGCCGTCGCGCGCGGCGACCTTCTTCACCTGCTCCATGATCTGGGCGTGCGGGCCGCCGGTGACCCCGATCTTGATCGGCTTGTCCTGCGCCGCGGCCTGGCCGGCCGCGGCCACGCCGAACACGAGGGCGGCAGCGCCCAGGATGGTTTGCAGCACGTTACGACGTTGCATCTTGTGACTTCCCTGTCTGTGATGGCTGGAGATGACTGGCGGCGGCGCGATTCGCTCCGGCCCCGCCTACTTGTGGCTGATGCGGCGGACCAGCCAGTCGCCGAAGCTCTGCACGGCCTGCACGAACACGATCAGGATCACCACCACCGCCACCATCACCTCGGTGATGTAGCGCTGGTAGCCATAGCGGATGCCCAGGTCGCCCAGGCCGCCGCCGCCGATCGCGCCGGCCATGGCCGAGTAGCCGACCAGGCTGACGAAGGTGATGGTCAGGCCGGCGACGATGCCTGGCATGGCCTCGGGCAGCAATACCTTCCAGACGATCTGCCAGGTCGTCGCACCCATCGACTGGGCTGCCTCGACCAGCCCCTTGTCGACCTCGCGCAGCGCCGACTCCACCAGCCGCGCGATGAACGGGATGGCCGCGATGGTCAGCGGCACGACCGCCGCGGCGGTACCGATCGACGAGCCGACGATGAAGCGCGTGAACGGAATCACCACCACCAGCAGGATGATGAAGGGAATCGAGCGCACCGCGTTGGCGACCACGCCGATGGTGCGGTTGAACAGCGGATTCGACAGCACGCCGCCACGGTCGGTCAGGTGCAGCAGCACGCCCAGCGGCACGCCGAACAGCGCACCGACCACGCCCGAGATGCTGACCATCAGCAGCGTCTCGTTGAACGAGGTCAGAAACAGGTCAAACATCTCAGACCACATGCTCGAGCTCCTCTACCACCACGCCCTGCTCCTGCAGGTATGCCATCGCCGCCTTCACGTCGGCCAGTTCGCCGGTGGCCATGATGGCCAGCGAACCGAAGGCCTGCCCCTGGATCTCGTCGATGTGGCCGTGCAGGATGTTGAAATCGAGCCCGTGGCGGCGGATCGCCTGGGCCAGCACCGGCTGGTCCACGCCTTCGCCGGTGAAAGCCAGGCGGTAGACGTGGTCGCGGCCGTTGCCGAGCCGGCTCTCCACGCGCTTGAGCACGCTGGCCGGCAGTTCCTGCGCGATCACGTCGCCGATCATGGCACGCGTGACTTCGTGCTGCGGGCGCAGGAAGACATCGATCACGCGCCCCTGCTCCACCACGCGACCGGCGTCGAGCACCGCGACGCGGTCGCATACCTGCTTGATGACCTCCATCTGGTGCGTGATCATCACGATGGTCAGGCCGAGTTCGCTATTGATCTTGCGCAGCAGCTCCAGGATGGCGCGCGTGGTCTCCGGGTCGAGCGCCGAGGTGGCCTCGTCCGACAGCAATACCTTGGGCTTGCTGGCCAGCGCCCGCGCGATGCCCACGCGCTGCTTCTGGCCGCCGCTGATCTGCGCCGGGTAGCGGTCCTTCAGCTTGTCGAGACCCACCAGCTCCAGCAGCGGCATCACGGCGGCGGCGATCTGCTGCTTGTTCTGGCCGGCCAGTTCCAGCGGCAGGGCCACGTTGTCGTAGACCGTGCGCGAAGACAGCAGGTTGAAATGCTGGAAGATCATGCCGATCTCGCGGCGCGCCTGCCGCAGCGCGCCCTTGTCGAGCGCGGTCAGGTCCTGGCCCGCCACGATGACGCGGCCGCTGGTCGGACGGTTGAGCAGGTTGATGGCGCGCACCAGGGTGCTCTTGCCGGCGCCGCTGCGGCCGATGATGCCAAAGACCTCGCCTGCCGCGATGGACAGGCTGACGTCCCGCAATGCATGCACTTCGCCCGACGCACCGGGAAAGCGCTGCGAGAGACCTTGCAGTTCGATCATGAGAGAAGACGAAAAGAAAACGGCAACAGGCGAGAAGGTCTCCAGCGCTGTTGCCGCACATTATTTTTCTGCGAGGCGCCTATTCTATGCGAACCGCCTCATACCAGAAACGAATTTTTTCCGATTCCCTTATACCAATAGCGCATAAAGCGATGGGAAATCCGCCAGGAATAACACCTTGAAGTGATGTATAAGTTACATCATGCCCGCCAAGCGGGCGCACGCTTGTCGAGGAAGGCCTGCACGCCCTCCAGTGCCGACTCATCCATCATATTGCAGGCCATGGTCTGGCCGGCCAGCTGGTAGGCGGCCTCGATACCCATTTCGAGCTGGCGGTAGAACAGGCCCTTGCCTGCCGCGACCGCCGCCGCCGGCTTCGCGCAGATGCTGGCGGCCAGCCGCGCCACCTCCGCATCGAGCGCCTGCAGCGCCACCGCGGTGTTGATCAGGCCGCGCTCGCGAGCCGCCTGGGCGCTGATCATGTCACCGGTCAGCAGCATCTCCATGGCCTGCTTGCGGCCCAGGTTGCGCGACAGCGCCACACCCGGCGTCGAGCAGAACAGCCCCAGGTTGACGCCGGAGACGGCGAAGCGCGCATCGTCGGCCGCGACCGCGAGATCGCACATGGCCACCAGCTGGCAGCCGGCCGCGGTGGCGATGCCGTGCACGCGGGCAATGACCGGCTGCGGCATCTTCTGGATCGCCATCATCACGCGCGTGCAGCGTTCGAACAGGCGGCGATAGTAATCGTGCGAAGGCTGCGCGCGCATCTCGCGCAGGTCGTGCCCGGCGCAGAAAGCGCGCCCCGCGCCGGCCAGCACCACCACGCGCACGGCCGGGTCGGAAGCGATACGCGCCAACGCGGCCGACAGCGCGTCGAGCAGCCCTTCGGACAGCGCGTTGAAGGCGTCCGGGCGGTTGAGCGTGAGGCGCAGCACGCCCGGCGCGTCGAGTGATTCCTGCAGCAAGGGCGCGGCCGCCCTGTTATCCGATTCGGCCATGATCCAGTCTCCAGTGCCGGCGGCGCGGGCGCGCCGTCAGCCCTCCATCAGCACTTTCAGGTGCGCGGCCACGCTGCGCGCCAGCGCACTCAGGTTGTAGCCCCCCTCGAGGCAGCTGACGATGCGTCCCTGCGCGTGGCGACGCGCCACTTCGAGCAGGCGCTCGGTGATCCAGGCGTAGTCCTGCTCGACCAGGCCCATCTGCCCCATATCATCCTCGCGATGGGCATCGAAGCCGGCCGAGATGAACAGCATCTGCGGCTTGAACTCCTCCAGCCGGGGCAGCCAGATCGTCTCGGCCACCTCGCGCACCGCCATGCCGTTCGAGTAGGCCGGCAACGGGATGTTCGACATGTTCGGCGCGATCGTTTCCGCGCCGCTGTAGGGATAGAACGGGTGCTGGAAGAAGCTGCACATCAGCACGCGCCGCTCGCCGCGGAAGGCCGCCTCGGTACCGTTGCCGTGGTGCACGTCGAAGTCGACGATGGCGACCCGCTCCAGCCCGTGCGCCTCCAGCGCGTGCCGCGCAGCGATCGCCACATTGTTGTAGAAGCAGAAGCCCATGGCGCGGTCGGGCTCGGCATGGTGGCCCGGCGGCCGCACGCAGCAGAAGGCGTTCTCCAGCTCGCCGGCGATCACCGCATCGGTCGCCGCCACCGCGGCGCCGGCCGCGTGCGCGGCCGCCTCCAGCGTGCGGGGGTTCATCAGCGTATCGGGATCGATCGGGTGGTAGCCGCTGGCCGGGCTCGCCGCGGCCAGCGCGGCGAGATAGTCGGGACGATGGACGCGCTCGAGATGCGCGGCGGTGGCCGGCGGCGCTTCGCGCCGGTCCAGCAGGCCGTCGAGACCGTGCGAGATCAGGTGGTCTTCGATCGCCTGCAGCCGCTCCGGGCATTCGGGATGGAAATGCCCCATCTCGTGCAACAGGAAGGACGGATGGGTGTAGTAGCCGGTCGGCATGCTCTGCTCTTGTCAGGCCCGTGGCGGGGTAAATTTGTCTCCAATCGCTACGTTAGCACAGGAGGCCGGTCCCGCCCAATGCGCGCGGCGTGGACGCCGCATCCGCTATACTCAAGCGCACTTGCAAAGGACAACATGACCGATTCACAGCGTTCCCTGCGCCGCCCGCTGCTGGGCGCCGCGATCGCCGCCGCGGGCCTGGGCCTGTGCGGCCTCTCCCCCCTGTCGATGGCCGCCGGCAAGCGCCGTGTCGCCCTGCGCGAAGAGGAGATCGAGCCCGGACGCTACCGCGACAACGCGCAGACGCAGGCCTTCATCGACGACATGGCGACCCGCCACGGCTTCGCGCGCGAACAGCTCGCCGACTGGTTCGGCCAGACCGTGTATTCGGCGACCGTGGCACGCCTGATCCTGCCGCCGGCCACGCCAGGACGCAAGAGCTGGCGCGCCTATCGCTCGCGCTTCATCGAACCGATCCGCATCAACGCCGGCGTGCGCTTCTGGCAGCAGAACCGCGCCACGCTGCGCCGCGCCGAGGCCGAGTTCGGTGTGCCCGCCTCGGTGATCGTCGGCATCATCGGGGTGGAGACCATCTACGGCCGCGACATGGGCACCTTCCGCGTGATGGACTCGCTCTCCACGCTGGCCTTCGACTACCCCGCCACGCCCAACCGGGACGCGCGCAGCGCGATGTTCCGCAACCAGCTGTCCGACTACCTGCTGTGGTGCCGCGACACCGGCACCGACGTCTTCTCCGTGCTGGGCTCCTATGCCGGCGCCGTCGGCATCCCGCAGTTCATGCCGACCAGCCTGCGCGAGTACGCCATCGACTACGACGGTGACGGCCACGTCGACCTGCGCAACAGCCCCACGGATGCCATCGGCAGCGTCGGCCGCTTTCTCCAGCTGCACGGCTGGGAAGCGGGCCGCCCGGTGGTGTGGCGCATCGCCGGCGACGACGGCAGCCGGGGCGTGGCCGCCGCCGCGGCCGACGGCGAACCCTGGCCCACGCGCACGCTGAACCAGTTGCTCAAGGCCGGGCTGCGTGTGGATGAACCCATCGACCTGGCGAGCGAAGGCGAAACCGGCGTGCTGATCGCCGACCTGCCCACGCCGGACCAGCCGACCGAATACCGCGTCGGGCTGCGCAATTTCTACGTGCTGACGCGCTACAACCGCAGCTTCTTCTATGCGCTCGCGGTGTACGAGCTGGGAGAGGCCGTCAAGGCGGCGATGGGCTGAGACGGCAGGAAACGGGAAAATGCCCCGGCGGTGCGCCGACGCCGCCGGTCCCACGGCGCGGCTTGACACGGTTGCTCTCCCGCAATCCGGAGGGGGCTGCAGAACGAGCGGCGCAAGACCAGCCTCAGGCGGGGAACACGCCTGTCGACAAGTAGCGGTCGCCGCGGTCGCACACCACGAAGACGATGGTGGCATTCTCGACTTCCTCGGCAACGCGCAGGGCAACGCACAGCGCGCCAGCCGCCGAGATGCCGCAGAAGATGCCCTCCTCGCTCGCCATGCGGCGCGCCATGTGCTCGGCATCCGCCTGGCTGACGGGCTCGGTGCGGTCGATGAACTTCGGATCGTAGATCTTGGGCAGGTAGGCTTCCGGCCATTTACGTATGCCCGGAATGCGCGACCCCTCGGCCGGCTGCGCTCCGACGATCTGGATGGCGGGATTCTGCTCTTTCAGGTACCGCGACACGCCGGTGATGGTGCCGGTGGTCCCCATGGCGGAGACGAAATGCGTGACGCGCCCTTCCGTATCGCGCCAGATCTCGGGACCCGTGGTCTCGTAGTGCGCCAATGGGTTGTCCGGATTGGCGAACTGGTCGAGGATCACCCCCTTGCCCTCGCGCTGCATCGACTCCGCCAGGTCGCGCGCATACTCCATGCCGCCCTTGACGGGCGTGAGCAGGATCTCGGCGCCGTAGGCCGCCATGCTCTGGCGGCGCTCGAGGCTCAGGTCCTCGGGCATGATCAGCACCATCTTGTAGCCGCGGATCGCCGCCGCCATGGCCAGCGCGATACCGGTATTGCCCGAGGTGGCTTCGATCAGGGTGTCGCCCGGCTTGATGCGGCCGCGCGCCTCGGCGCGGGCGATCATGGACACGGCGGGCCGGTCCTTGACCGAGCCGGCCGGGTTGTTGCCCTCGAGCTTGCCGAGAATCACATTGCCGCGTTCGGCGTTGCCCGCCCCGGGGATGCGCTGCAGTTGCACCAGCGGGGTGTTGCCGATGGTGTCTTCGATCGTCTTGTAGGCCATGGTGCTGGATCATCAATGTCGGCGGACATTGTAATGCAGCGGCCTGTCCCTTGCCGGCGACGCCCCGGCAAGGGACGGTCGGCGCTCAGCCCTGCTCGCGGCCCTTGCCGAGCAGGTGGTAGAGCAGGATCGCGCCGAAGGTGGCGGTGCCGATGCCGCCCAGGGTCATGCCGCCCAGCTTCAACGTCAGGTCGCCGGCGGCCACGGTCAGCGTGGCGCCCACCGTGATCAGGTTGCGGGAACTGGAGAAGTCCACATGGTTCTGCACCCAGATACGGCCAGCGGTGGCCGAGATCAGGCCGAACACGACGATGGTCAGGCCACCGATCACCGGTCCGGGAATGGTCAGGATCAGTGCGCCGAACTTGGGCGAGAAGCCCAGCACGAGAGCCACCGCGGCCGCCACCACGAAGATCAGCGTGGAGTAGATGCGCGTCACCGCCATCACGCCCATGTTCTCCGCATAGGTGGTCACGCCGGTGCCGCCGCCGCTGGCCGAGATCATGGTGGCGATGCCATCGCCGATGAAGGCGCGGCCGATATAGGGATCCAGGTTGCGGCCGGTCATCACGCCGATGGCCTTGATGTGGCCGAGGTTCTCGGCCACCAGCACGATGGCCACCGGGGCGATCAGCAACATCGCATTGGCGTCGAACACCGGCGCGGTGAACACCGGCAGGCCGAACCAGGCCGCGCTCGCCACGCCGGAGAAGTCGATCGGCTTGCCCAGCCCCATCACATTGGTGGCAAGCCAGTACAGCAGGTAGCCTGCCAAGCCGCCCAGCAGTACCGGCAGGCGGCCCAGCATACCGGGCATGCGCACTGCCACCAGGCCGACCGCGAACACGGTCAGCAGGCCGACCCAGGTGTCGAGCGAACCGCCGCTGACGGCCTTGACCGCCACCGGCGCCAGGTTCAGGCCGATGGCCGCGACGATGGCGCCGGTCACCACCGGCGGCATCAGGCGCTCCACCCACTGATAGCCGATCGCCTGCACCACCAGGCCGATCACCGTGTACAAGGCACCGGCGGCGATGATGCCGCCGAGCGCCAGCGGAATATTGGCGTTGGGGCCGCTGCCGCCATAGCCGGTGGCAGCGATCACCACGGCGATGAAGGCAAAGCTCGAACCCAGGTAGCTGGGCACGCGGCCGCGCACGCACAGGAAGAAGATCAGGGTGCCGATACCGGAGAACAGGATGGCGATATTCGGCGGGAAGCCCATCAGGATGGGCGCGATCGCGGTCGAGCCGAACATGGCCACCACGTGCTGGATCCCCGCCAGCAGCGTCTGCCCCGCTGGCAGGCGCTCGTCCGGGGCGATCACGCCCTCGGTCTTCAGCTTCCATTTCGGCAAGAAGCCCGTGCCGCCGATCTCTTCGTTCTGCATCTGTTTTTTCTCCCGATCTGCTTCTCTTGTCAGTGCTGTCAGTGCTGTCAGTGCTACCGGTGCTGCCGGTGCCGCTCTTATGAATGCATCGTTGCGAGTACGCCTTCCACCTGGCGGCTGGCGCCCGGACCGCTCTTCACTGTCTCTATCGGCGGTGGCCAGCTCCGCCGCCTCTACCCGCTCCGCCATGGCGAAGCCCCGGCGGCGTCCGCATGATACTCCGCGCCAGCGGTCCGGCGGAACGCCCGAGCTTGCGTCGGAGCACGAGTCATGCCAGTTGCCCGGAACGACCGGACGCGGCCAGCGCCCGGCGGCGCCAAAGCAAAAGCCCCGGACATGCCGGGGCTTGCATGAGACGGCGCCGCGAAACGGTGCCGCCAGGGCGCGGCCGCGCTCAGCGTGCGGGCTTGGCCACCGCCTTGGCACCGGCCTTCGGGTCCGGCCTGGCGTCCTTCTTCGCCGCCGGAGCCGGGCGCGAGCCGAAACTCAGGCCCTGCTCCTGCAGCCGCACCACCGACTTCGGTCCCACGCCCTTGACGCGCTGGGCGAAGTCGTCGGCATCCTTGTAGGGCCCGTTCCGACTGCGTTCCTCGATGATGGTGCCCGCCGTGGCCGGCCCGATACCCTTGATGGTGCGCAGCGCCGCTTCGTCGGCGTTGTTGACGTCGACCGCGTGGGCGGCGCTGCCCAGGGAAAAGGCCAGTGCGCCCAACACGGCCAGCAAGGCTCGTTTGCTCATGGATGACTCTCCTATCCGGTTGCTCAGGACCTCGCCGCAAGAGGCGGGTCCAGCGCAGGATAAGAGGCAGCGGGCGGCTGTGCGTCGATCGGCCACACAAGTTGACACCATCCGCACCGGGATGTGTCCGTCGCGGGGGCGGGCCCCGGAACGACCCGGCCGGATCAGCCGCGCTGCAGCAGCCAGCGGCAATAGCGCGCCACGCCTTCCTGCACCGTCAGGAAGGGCTGGTCATAGCCGGCTGCGCGCAGGCGCGACATGTCCGACTGGGTGAAGCACTGGTACTTGCCGCGCAGCGCGTCAGGGAACTTGATGTACTCGAGCAGCCCTTCCTGCGTCATTTCCGCCAGGCTCAGCGCCGGCTTGCCCTCGGCCTCACGCAGCGTGTTGACCACCGTGGTGGCGATATCGTTGAAGGGCTGGGCGCGGCCGGTGCCGAGGTTGAAGATGCCGGACTTGTCCGGATGCTCGAGGAAGAACAGGTTGACCTTGACCACATCCTCGACCGAAATGAAATCGCGGCTGTGGCCGCCGGGGGCATAGCCGCCGTATTCGCCGAACAGCTTGACGATGCCTTCGCTGCGGAACTGGTTGAAGTTGTGGAAGGCCACCGAGGCCATGCGGCCCTTGTGGTCCTCGCGAGGACCATAGACATTGAAGTAGCGGAAACCGACGATCTGCGACAGCGCACCCGGCAGCGTGCGGCGCACCACCTGGTCGAACAGGAACTTCGAATAGCCGTAAACGTTCAGCGGCTTCTCGTAGGCCCGCTCCTCGCGGAAGGTCTGCGAGGCACCATAGGTGGCGGCCGACGAGGCATAGAGGAACTGTGCGCCGAGGTCCAGGCAATGCCGCAGCAGCGTCTGGGTGTAGCGGAAATTGTTCTCCATCATGTAGCGCCCGTCGGTCTCCATGGTGTCGGAGCAGGCGCCCTCGTGGAAGATCGCGCGGATCTTGCCGAACTCGCCGCGCGCCAGGCGGGCGAGAAAGTCTTCCTTGTCGAGGTAGTCGCGGATCTCGCAGTCGACGAGGTTGTGGAACTTGTCCGCCCGCGTCAGGTTATCCACGGCGATGATGTTGTCCTCGCCCCGCTCGTTCAGGCCCTTGACGAGGTTGCTGCCGACAAAGCCGGCAGCGCCGGTCACGATGATGGTCATGGTCGTTCCAACGAATCCAACTAGTCCAACAGGTCCGACGGGTGCTGTGCGGGCACGTTGCGCCCTCAGCCCGCCGCGCCGAACAGTTCGGCGTAGCTGACCACGGCCGTGCCCAGCTTGCCCACCACGATGCCGCCGGCCCGGTTGGCCAGTTGCACCGCTTCCTTGAGAGGCACGCCGGCGCCGAGCATGGCCGCCAGCGTGGCGATCACCGTATCGCCGGCACCGGATACGTCATAGACTTCACGCGCCTGCGCCGACACGTGCAGCACCTCGGTCTCGGTATAGAGCGTCATGCCCTCCTCCGAGCGCGTCAGCAGCAGCGCCTCGAGCTGCAGGTCGCGGCGCAGGTTCTGCGCGCGCACGGTCAGGTCGGCCTCGGTCTTCCACGCGCCCACCACATGGCGCATCTCGGCGCGGTTGGGCGTGATCAGCGTGGCGCCGCGGTAGCGTGAGTAGTCGTCGCCCTTCGGGTCGACCAGCACCGCGCGGCCGGCGGCCCGACCGGCCTCCACCATGCGGCCGACGTGCGCCAGGCCGCCCTTGCCGTAGTCGGACAGCACCAGTACCTCGTGCTCGGCCAGCAGCGACTGGAAGCGGTCCTGCACCGAGCGCAGCACTTCGTGCGTCGGCGGCTTCTCGAAGTCCACGCGCAGCAGTTGCTGCTGCTGCGCCACCACGCGCAGCTTGATAGTGGTATTGACGTTCGCATCGCGGTGCAGGTACGGCTTGACCTCGCTGGCCTCCAGCAAGGTCTCCAGCATGCGGCCCGGCTCGTCGTCGCCGATCACGCCCAGCATGCCCACGCGCGCGCCCAGCGCAGCAGCGTTGCGCGCCACGTTGGCGGCGCCGCCCAGGCGCTCGTCGCTGCGCTTGATCTGCACCACCGGCACCGGCGCCTCCGGTGAAATGCGCTCGACATCGCCGAACCAGTAGCGGTCGAGCATCATGTCGCCGACCACCAGAATGCGGGCCTGGCGGATCTGCTCCTGCGGAATCACGGTCTTGTTCATCGGCTTCCCTTGGCAACGCCGCCCGGCCCGTCAGCGGGGCGGCTGGCTTGCATACCCGTTTGCCTCGTGGGCTATTGCTCTGCGGCCGCGGCCGTCGAGGGCCGTCCGATCGCGTGGTATTCGATGCCCGCCTCCTGCATGGCCTCCGGCTCGTACAGGTTACGGCCATCGAAGATCACCGGCGCCTTCAGGCGCGCGCGGATCTGCGCGAAGTCAGGACTGCGGAACACCTTCCATTCGGTCATGATGATCAGCGCGTCAGCCCCTTCCAGCGCCGGCATCTGCTGCTCGCAGAAGTGCACGCGCGCCATGCCGCCATCGATGTCGGCAAGGTCCATCGCCATCACGCGGCGGGCCTCCTCCATCGCCACCGGATCGTGCACACGCAACGCCGCACCACGCGAGACCAGCTCGCGCACCAGCACGCGCGAAGGGGCTTCGCGCATATCGTCGGTATTGGGCTTGAAGGCCAGCCCCCACAGGGCGAAGGTGCGCCCCGCCAGGTCTTCGCCGAAGCGGCGCACCACCTTCCGCCCCAGGATCGCCTTCTGCGCGTCGTTGACAGCCTCGACCGCCTCCAGCACGCGCAGCGGCTTGCCGTAAGCGGCAGCCGTGCGCATCAGCGCCTGCACGTCCTTGGGAAAACATGAGCCGCCGTAGCCGGCACCGGCATAGAGGAAGCTGTAGCCGATGCGGGGGTCCGAGCCGATACCCAGGCGCACCAGTTCGATATCCGCCCCCACTTCGTCGGCCAGGTTGGCCAGCTCATTCATGAACGAGATGCGCGTGGCCAGCATGGAGTTGGCCGCGTACTTGGTGAACTCGGCCGAACGCACGTCCATGTAGAAGGTGCGCTCGTGGTTGCGGTTGAAGGGTGCGTACAACTGCCGCATGATGGCCTTGGCGTGGCGGCCGGCGACGTCGTCGTCGCAGCCCAGCACGATGCGGTCGGGGCGCATGAAATCCTCGACCGCCGCCCCTTCCTTGAGGAACTCCGGATTCGACACCACGGAGAACTGCAGGTCTTCCAGGTTGCGTGCGGCCAACTCCTGGCGGATCACCGCGGCGACGCGGTCGCCGGTGCCGACCGGCACGGTGGACTTGTCCACCACCACCTTGAAGCCGGTCATGTAGCGGCCGATATTGCGCGCGGCGGCCAGCACATACTGCAGGTCGGCGGAGCCATCCTCGTCGGGCGGCGTACCGACCGCGATGAACTGCACGTCGGCATGCTCGACGCTGGCGGCGATATCGGTCGAGAAGGTCAGCCGGCCGGCGGCACGGTTGCGCTCGATCAGTTCCTTCAGGCCAGGTTCGTAGATAGGCACGCCGCCCGCGTTGAGCAGGGCGATCTTCCGTTCGTCGACGTCCAGGCAGAAGACATCGTTGCCCAGCTCGGCCAGGCAGGCACCGGTCACGAGGCCGACGTAGCCGCTGCCGATGATGGTGACTTTCATTGTTCGTACTCCAGATTCGGGTGCGCGCGCAGGCGGCCGGACTCAGCCCAGCGCTTCGGTGCGGCGCGGCGCATAGGTTTCCCAGCGGGCACAGCCGGGGCACTGCCAATAGAAGAGCCGGGCGCGGAATCCGCACTCGCGGCAGGTGTAGCGCGCCAGGTTGCGCGTGCGGGCCTGCAGCAGCTTGCCGATGGCAGCGGCCTCCTGGCCCTGGTCGGCAACCGGCGTGGCGGTCGCGGTGGCGCCGGCCGCCTCCTGTGCCGGCGCTTCCTGCCGGCCCAGTTCGGCCTGCGCCTCGAAATAGCGTGTCAGCGCCAGCAGCGAAGGCTGGCGGCGCAACTGGTCGCGCATCAGCGTCACCGCGGCGGCCGCCCCGTTTGCCTCCAGTTCGGCGCGATAGGCCGTGTCGAGCAGCTCTGGAGCCAGATTGCCCTTGAGCAGGCCATGCAGCCAGTCGAGCGCGCGTCCTTGCTGTCCCAGCTGGTGGTAGGCTTTGACCACGCGGTCGGCCACCAGCGGCACGAAGGCGGCATCCTGCCGCTCGATGCCGAGCCAGTGCTCCAGCGCCGCCGCAGGATCGCCGGCGGCGGAGGACACGTCGCCCAGCAGCATCGGCGCGCGCACGTTCTTCGGGTTCTCCTTGAGTGCCTGATGCAGCCACTGCACCGCCTGCTCGGGCTGCTTGCGCTGCAGCGCCTCCTGGCCCAGCTCGCAGCAGAACTGCGCGATCTGCACGCTGTAGTCCTTCTGCTCGAGCCCCTGCAGCTCACGCGCGGCGTCGATCGCCTTCTTCCATTCTTTCTCGACCTGGTACAGCTCGAGCAGCACCCGCTTGGACGATGCGGCATAGGGGCCGGACATCAGGCGCCGCAGCGACTCCTCGGCGCGATCCAGCAGCCCCGCCCGCAGGAAGTCCTGCCCCAGCTCGTACAAGGCGTGTTCGCGTTCGGACTCGGGCAGGTCGGGACGACTGGCGAGGTTCTGATGCACGCGGATGGCGCGCTCGGTCTCGCCGCGCCGGCGGAACAGCGCCCCCAGCGCGAAATGGAGTTCAGTGGTTTCCGGATCGAGCCGGGCCACTTCGATGAAGGCGTCGATGGCCTTGTCAGGCTGCTCGTTGAGCAGGAAATTGAGGCCTTTGAAGTAGGAGCGCGGCAGCGCCCCCTGCTCGCTCAGCAGCTGGCGCACGTCGAAACGCGCGGCTACCCAGCCCAGGCCGAAGACGAGCGGCAGTCCCAGCAGCCACCAGGTTTCAAACATCATGACTCAGACTTTCGGTCCCATTATGTTGTAGGGAACGCCCGTCCCGCGCTCACTGCTCTCTGCCGCCTGCTGCGCGCGTGCCGCATCCAGCGAACGGCGCAAGCGGCTGGCCTCCATGCGCTGGCGCATCAGCGCCGGCGCGACCGCGATCAGCGCGGCGACGATGCCGAGCGCGAAGGCGGCAAGCAGGATCAGGATCAACGGCGCGTGCCAGACTGCGCCGAAAAACAACTGCAGCGCCGCCTCGCCGGTATTTCGCAGTGCCAGCACGAACAGCAGCACGAACAGCACGATGCGGATGGTCCAGGCAACAAGTTTCATGCGAGCAAGGATGGACTAGAAAAGCGCGTTCAGGAGCCGGCGCCACGGCACTTGCGGCGAATTCCCGGCATTGTAACGGAATCGTTCGGCGCCGAAGGTAAGCCCTTGCCTGCAATCTGTGACGAAACATGACAGGCACGCCACACGGCGGCAAGAGATGCCGGCGGCCCCAATGAAAAAAGCGCTCCGGTCAGGAGCGCTTTTGCAGACAGCCGCGGAGCGGACCCGCTCAGGAGCGGACCAGGTTCAGCCCGCCGTCCAACAGCGCGCTGCCACCCGCCTGGGCCGATTGCCCGGCCTGGCCATGGGCGGCATGCGCACCGCCGCCACCGCTGCCGCCGTTGACCGGCGACCGCAGCAGCGAACGGTCCACGCGCTCGCGCAATTCCTTGCCCGCCTTGAAGTGCGGCACCCGTTTCTCGGGCACCAGCACGCGTTCGCCGGACTTGGGATTGCGGCCAACGCGCGGCGGACGCCGGTTCAGACCGAAGCTGCCGAAGCCGCGGATCTCGATGCGATGGCCGTCGGCCAGCGCATCGGACATCGCGTCGAGGATCGTTTTCACCGAAATGTCCGCATCGCGCAGCAGCAGCTGCGGGAAACGGCCAGCCAGTTTTTCGACGAGCTCGGACTTGGTCATGGGCATCCGCTACGCGTGGAACCAGCGCTTACTGGTTGTCCTGGCCCAGCTTGGCCTTCAGCAGCGCGCCCAGGTTGGTCGTGCCGGCAGTGCTGGTATCGGCCTGGAACTTCTGCATCGCTTCCTGCTGCTCTGCGTTGTCCTTGGCCTTGATCGACAGGTTGATGTTGCGCGACTTGCGGTCGACGTTCACCACCAGGGCGGTGATCTGTTCGCCTTCCTTCAGCACGTTGCGAGCATCTTCCACGCGGTCAGCCGCGATTTCCGAAGCGCGCAGGTAGCCTTCCACGTCGTCAGCCAGCTGCACCACGGCGCCCTTGGCATCCACCGCCTTGATGGTGCCGGTCACGATGGAGCCCTTGTCGTTGGCCGAGATGAAGTTGTTGAACGGATCGCCCGACAGCTGCTTGATACCCAGCGAGATGCGTTCCTTGTCGACGTCGATACCCAGCACCACGGCTTCCACTTCGTCGCCCTTCTTGTACTTGCGCACGGCTTCTTCGCCGGCTTCGTTCCAGGACAGGTCGGACAGGTGGACCAGGCCGTCGATGCCACCGGGCAGGCCGATGAACACGCCGAAGTCGGTGATCGACTTGATCTGGCCCGACAGCTTGTCGCCCTTCTTGTGGTTGCGGCTGAAATCGTCCCACGGGTTGGCCTTGCACTGCTTCATGCCCAGGCTGATACGACGCTTGTCTTCGTCGATATCCAGCACCATGACTTCGACTTCGTCGCCCAGCTGGACAACCTTGGACGGGGCCACGTTCTTGTTGGTCCAGTCCATTTCCGACACGTGCACCAGGCCTTCGATGCCGGCTTCGATCTCGACGAACGCGCCGTAGTCGGTCAGGTTGGTCACCTTGCCGAACAGGCGGGTGCCTTGCGGGTAGCGGCGCGAGATGCCGACCCACGGATCTTCGCCCAGTTGCTTCACGCCCAGCGAGACGCGGTTCTTTTCCTGGTCGAACTTGAGGATCTTGGCGGTGATTTCCTGGCCAACCGACAGCACTTCGCTCGGGTGGCGGACGCGGCGCCATGCCAGGTCGGTGATGTGCAGCAGGCCGTCGATGCCGCCCAGGTCAACGAACGCACCGTAGTCGGTGATGTTCTTGACGATACCGTTGACGATGGCGCCTTCCTTCAGGGTTTCCATCAGCTTCTGGCGCTCTTCGCCCAGGGTCGCTTCCACCACGGCGCGGCGCGACAGCACCACGTTGTTGCGCTTGCGATCCAGCTTGATGACCTTGAATTCCAGGGTCTTGCCTTCGTACGGCGTGGTGTCCTTGATCGGACGCACGTCGACCAGCGAGCCGGGCAGGAAGGCGCGGATGCCGTTGACCATGACGGTCAGGCCGCCCTTGACCTTGCCGGTCACGGTACCCGAGATGATCTCGCCGTCTTCCAGGGCCTTCTCGAGGTTCAGCCACGAGGCCAGGCGCTTGGCCTTGTCGCGCGAAAGGATGGTGTCGCCATAGCCGTTCTCGAGCGCGTCGATGGCCACGGAGACGTAGTCGCCGGCCTGCACTTCGAGTTCGCCCTGGTCGTTCAGGAACTCCTCCACCGGCACGAAAGCCTCGGACTTGAGGCCGGCGTTGACGACCACGAAGTTGTGGTCGATGCGCACGACTTCAGCGGAGATCACTTCGCCAGCCTTCATATTGGAGCGGGCGATCGATTCCTCGAACAGTGCGGCAAAGGATTCGTTAGTTTGCAGGTCGGACATAAACGTAGGTTAACAATCCGCAGTACGCTGGCCGGCGCGAGGATCGCGCACAGTCTGCCAATGCAGCGGGGTCAGGTTGAACAAAAGCCGGCGCCGGCCGTCATCGACCGGGCAAGCCGCCTCGGCGCCTGATGGCACGCCGGCCGCGTGAAGCATCACGCGCGCGTTTCGGCATGCCACGCGAGCACCTGCGCAACCGCCTGCTCCACCGTCATGTCGGAGGTATCGAGCAGCCGCGCATCTTCGGCGGGACGCAGCGGCGCGGCGGCACGGGTACGATCCCGCGCGTCGCGCGCCTCGAGGTCACGCAAAAGGTCTTCGATATTAGCAGAAATCCCCTTATCAATCAATTGTTTATAGCGTCTCCGGGCGCGTGCCTCGGCGCTTGCCGTCAAGAACACTTTCAGCCCGGCGTCGGGAAAGATCACGGTGCCCATGTCGCGCCCGTCCGCCACCAGCCCCGGCAGCTTGCGGAAGTCGCGCTGCAGCCTGGTCAGGGCGTCGCGTACCGGCTGATGCACCGCGAGCGCCGAGGCGCGGTTGCCGATCGCCTCGGCGCGTATCGCCAGGCTCACTTCCTCGCCAGCCAGCCAGACCCGGTCCGGGCCGAACTTGACATCGAGGCTGGCCGCCAGTTTTGCAAGCGCCTCGACATCCTGGACGTCGATGTCCACGCGCACGCTGGCCAGCGCCACCAGCCGGTACAAGGCACCGCTGTCGAGCAGGTGGAAGGCCAGCGCATCGGCGACCTTGTGCGCGACAGTACCCTTGCCGGAAGCCGTGGGTCCATCGATGGTGATGACATCAACGATAGTCATTTTTGATTACAACAACAAAAATAATTGCCTTGAAAAGCAAATAGGAATCATTATCATTTGGTCATGGTGCACACGCTGGATCGAATGACCTCCCGCTGCGTGCCATTTACGGACCCTCATCGCGCAAGGCAATCTACCATGGCCAAAACCCTGTCGTTCGGCGTCATGCACCTCGGCATCGCCTTCAGCGTCACCTACGCGCTGACCGGCAGCCTGGCCATCAGCGGCGCCATCACCTTCATCGAGCCGGCCGTCAACACCGTGGCCCACTACTTCTTCGAACGCTTCTGGGCACGGCGCGAAGCCCGCGCCCATGCGGCAGGACCGGCGGAACCGGCTGCGCCCGCCGCGGCGGATGCCATGCCGGGCGGCTGATACGGTGCCCGGCGGCGCCTCAGCGTGCGACGCCGGCCAGGACCTGGAAGTAGTCGGGGAAGGTCTTCGCCACGCAGCCCGGCTCATTGATGCGCACCGGCAGCGGCCCGAAGGCCGCCAGCGCAAAACACATCGCCATCCGATGATCATCATAGGTGTCGATGCCCTCGGCCGGACTTTGCCATTGCTGCGGCGGCGTCACGCGCAGGTAGTCCGCGCCCTCCTCCACCTCCGCGCCGAGCTTGCGCAATTCCTTCGCCATCGCCGCGATGCGGTCGGTTTCCTTGACCCGCCAGCTGGCGATGTTGGTCAGCGTGGTGGTGCCCTTGGCGAACAGCGCGGCTACCGCCAGCGTCATCGCCGCGTCGGGAATGTGGTTGCAATCGAGCTCGATGGCATGCAGGCCGCCATCGTCGCGCTCGGTGCCACGCACCTCGATCCAGTTGTCGCCCGCCATCATGTTGGCACCCATGCGATTGAGCGCATCGGCGAAGCGGACGTCCCCCTGGATACTGGCCATGCCGACACCCTCCACGCGCAGCGGGCCGCCGCCGATGGCGCCAGCCGCCAGGAAGTAGGACGCCGACGAGGCATCGCCCTCGACGAAGATCTCGCCAGGCGAGCGGTAGCGCGCCCCCGCCGGCAGCACGAAGCGCGACCAGCCATCGCGCTCGACCACCACGCCGAAACGCGCCATCAGGTTCAGGGTGATCTCGATATAGGGCTTGGAGATCAGCTCGCCCACCACCTCGATCACGATGCGGCCATCGGGCGCCTGCACCAGCGGCAGCGCCATCAGCAGCGCGGTCAGGAACTGGCTGGAAACGTCGCCGCGCACGCGGATCGGCCCATCGATGCGGATCGACGCCGGATGCACCGCCAGCGGAGGATAGCCCTCCGTGCCCAGGTAGTCGATGCGCGCGCCGACCTGGCGCAGGCCATCGACCAGGTCACCGATCGGCCGCTCGTGCATGCGCTGCACGCCGGACAAGCGGTAGCTGCCGCCCTGCAGCGCCAGCGCCGCGGTCAGCGGACGGATCGCGGTGCCGGCATTGCCCATGAAAAGCTCGGCCGACTTGATGGGGAATCCGCCGCCGGTGCCGCTCACGAGATAATCGGCACCGTCCTGCCGCCAGGCCACGCCCAGCGCCTGGAGGGCCTGCAGCATCACCCGCGTGTCGTCCGAATCGAGCAGATCGCGCACGCGCGTCTCGCCGTCGGCCAGGGCGGCCAGCAGCAGCACACGGTTGGAGATGCTCTTGGAGCCCGGCAGGCGGACCGTGCCGGCGGCACGGGTGAGAGGACCGATCGTAAGGTGTTCCATGGTGGCTGATTGACTGGCTAGCGGGTGGGGACTGGCGGGCACTGCGCAGCGGCGCGGCACGGCTTGCCGCGCCGGCCGGCATCACGGTTCGACGTTGGCAGCGGCGGCGCGCTGGGCGCCCCAGGCGAGCCGCGCCTGGCTGGCGCGCGCGAAGACGCGTTCCAGGCCTTCGCCGTCGCTGGCCTCGATCCGCGCCTTCAGGTGCGCCAGCACGGACTGGTAGGTGGCGATCTCGCGCAGCAACGCATCACGGTTCGCCACGCAGATGTCGCGCCACATCTCCGGCGATGACGCCGCGATGCGGGTGAAGTCGCGGAAGCCGCCGCCGGCGAAATCCAGTTTCAGTGCGGCGTCCTCGGCATTGGCCACCTGGGCCACCAGCGCGTAGGACAACACGTGCGGCAGGTGGCTGACGGCCGCGAACACGGCATCGTGCTGGACCGCGGACATCACGTGGCAATCGGCGCCTGCCGCTTCCCACATCGCCCGCACGGCGGCGACATCCGCACGCGCGTTCTCCTGCAGCGGGCACAGCACGGTCTTCTTGCCTTCATAGAGCCCCGCCAGCGCGGCCTCGACGCCGTTGAGCTCGCGCCCGGCGATCGGATGGGCGGGAACGAACTGCGCCACCTTGTCGCCCAGCGCGGTCTTGGCCGCCATGATGACGTCGGACTTGGTGCTGCCGGCATCGGTGACGATGGTGCCCGGCTCGAGATGCGGCTCGAGCGCGTGCAGCAAGGCGAAGGTCTGCGCCACCGGCGCGCACAGCACGATCAGGCTGGCGCCCTTGGCCGCAACCTCCAGCGGCGCGGCTTCGTCGATCACGCCCAGTGCCTGGGCCCGCTCGAGCGAGGCCCGGGAGCGCCCGACACCGATCACCTTGCCGGCCACACCGGCCCGCTTGAGCGCCAGCGCGAGCGAACCTCCGATCAGGCCGACACCGACGATGACGACACGGGAAAAATGAAGAGCGGACACGGGAATACGCTGCCTGCCAGGCGAGGAAATTTCGGGAATCCGATATTGTAGCCGGTCGCGCGCGCGTTTTCGCACCGCCGGGGATTGGCCTGCCCGCCCTGCGCCGGGGGACGATCCCCCGGAAACATGGCGACGCGCCGAGTGCGTTACTTCAGCGCGGTCTCGAGCGCGGCGATGCAGGCCGCGTTCTCCTCGGGCAGGCCGACGGTGATGCGCAGCCAGCGAGGCAACTTGTAGCCACCGACCGGACGCACGATCACGCCCTGCTTGAGCAAGGCCAGGTTCACGCGGTTGCCGGCCTCGTCGTCATCACCGACGCGCACCAGCACGAAGTTGCCGGACGAGGGTACATATTCGAGGCCGAGGCGCTCGAAGGCCCCGGCCAACTGGGCCTTGCCGGCCCGGTTCAGCTCCGCGCTCTCGCGCAGGAAGGCCGCATCGCCCAGCGCCGCGATGGCTGCCGCCTGGGCCAGGCTGTTGACGTTGAACGGCTGCCGGATACGGTTGAGCAGGTCGGTCAGCGCGGGCTGGGCGACCGCGTAGCCGACGCGCAGCCCGGCCAGGCCATAGGCCTTGGAGAAGGTACGCGACACCAGCAGATTCGGATACCGGCGCACCCACTCGATGGAGTCGTACTGCTGCGCAGGCTCCAGGTATTCGTTGTAAGCCTCGTCCAACACCACCACCACATGCGACGGCACCTTGGCCAGGAAGGCGGCAATCTGCCCGGCCGGCAGGAAGGTGCCGGTCGGATTGTTGGGATTGGCAATGAAGACCAGCCGCGTGTCGGCCGTGATGGCGGCTGCCATCGCGTCGAGGTCGTGGCCGTAGTCGCGCGCCCGCACTTCGATGGCGCGCGCGCCGACTTCCTGCGTGGCGAGCGCGTAGACGGCGAAGGAGTATTCCGCGTAGACGATTGCTTCGCCCGGCTGCACCAGGGCGTGCGCCGCCAGCTCAAGAATATCGTTGCTGCCGTTGCCGAGCGTCAGCCAGTCGGCCGGCACGCCGAAGCGAGCCGACAGCGCCGCCTTCAGCTCGAAGCCGTTGGCGTCGGGATAGCGCCCGAGGTCCGCGGCCGCCGCCGCGACGGCGCGGCGCGCCGACTCCGGCATGCCGAGCGGGTTCTCGTTGGAGGCCAGCTTGACGATGCCCGCCTCGTCCAGCCCGAACTCGCGCGCCACCTCGGCGATCGGCTTGCCGGCCACGTAGGGGGAAATCGCCCGCACATAGTCCGGCCCGAATCGCACGTTGCCGCCCTGCTCTGCCATGTCTTCTCCTGGTTCTGTTCTGATCAGTGATGCGTGATGGATCGGCAGCGAAACCGCACATCGCCATGCACTGCGGCCTTCCACCGTGCACGATACCCGCCAGCAGCCGATGCGCCGGCGCCTACTTGCTGGACGGGTAGGAACCCAGCACCTTCAGGTAGGCCGCGTTGCGGCGCAGTTCGTCGATCGCCTGCGCCACGGATGGCTCGCGCTGGTGGCCTTCGACGTCGACGTAGAAGTAATACTCCCAGGCACCGCTGCGTGCGGGTCGGGACTCGAAGCGGCACATCGACACACCGTTCTGGGCCAGCGGCGCCAGCAGCTGGTAGACCGCGCCGGCCTTGTTCGGCACCGACAGGATCAGCGAGGTCTGGTCGCTGCCGGACGGCTCGGTCTCGTAGCGACCGATCACCACGAAGCGCGTGCGATTGTGCGGATCATCCTGGATATGGGAGCGCACGATGTGCAGGTGGTAGCGGTTGGCGGCCTGTTCGCCGGCGATCGCCGCCACGCTCGGATCCTCGCTCGCCATGCGCGCAGCCTCGGCATTGCTCGACACCGCCTGCCGCTCCAGGTGCGGGTAGTTGGCGCTCAGCCAGTGCTGGCACTGGGCCAGCGCCTGCGCATGCGCGCGCACCACGGTCACACCCTTCATGTCGGGCGACGAGGCCATCAGGTTGTGATGCACCTTCAGCGCGATCTCGCCGCTGATCTTCAGCGAGGTCTGCAGGAACAGGTCGAGCGTGCGCGATACCGCGCCCTCGGTCGAATTCTCGACCGGCACCACACCATACTCGACGGTGCCGGCCTCGACCGCGCGGAACACCTCGTCAATGCTCGGGCACGGCACGCCGCTGACCTCGTGGCCGAAGTGCGCGTAGAGCGCCTGCTCGGTAAAGGTGCCGACCGGCCCCAGGAAGGCAACCTCCAGCGGCTTCTCCAGGCCGCGGCATGCCGACATCACTTCGCGCCAGATCGCCGCCACGCTTTCACCCAGCAGCGGTCCGGGATTGGCTCCCTGCACCTTGCGGATCACCTGCAGTTCGCGCTCGGGGCGGAACACCGGCGCACCGTACTTCTTCTTCACCTCGCCCACGTCCAGCGCGAGCTGGGCGCGGCGGTTGAGCATGGCGAGCAGTTCGCGATCCACGGTATCGATCTGCTCGCGCAGCGGCGCGAGTTCGACCGACAGGGCCTGTTCGGCCGCACTGGGTTGGCTGCCGGCCGGCTGTGTCTCCTCGGCGGCGTCTTGCTTGTCTTGGCTTGTCATGTGTGGAATCTGCTGGCCCGCCCCCGGCGGGGCGGAACGGGAAAGGCCGCGCGGTCCGGCAGCGTGCCGCGGGCACCCGCCCGCGGCTCAGCGGCACTCAGGCCGCGCTGCGCTCGAATTCGCGCATGAAGTCGATGAGCGCCATCACGCCCTCGAGCGGCATCGCATTGTAGATACTCGCCCGCATGCCGCCCACGGACTTGTGGCCCTTGAGCTGCACCAGCCCGGCGGCGCGCGCCTGGGCCAGGAAGGCTTCGTTGCGGGATTCGTCGGCCAGGAAGAACGGCACGTTCATGCGCGAACGGCAGCTCGGATCGATCTCGTTGCGGTAGAACGCGCTCTGGTCGAGGAAATCGTACAGTGCCTTGGCCTTGGCGATATTGCGCTGCTCGACGGCGGGCACACCACCTTGGCGCTTGAGCCACTGGAACACCAGGCCGGCAATATAGATGGCGTAGGTCGGCGGCGTGTTGTACATCGAGCCATGCTCGGCGGCCAGTCGCCAATTGAAGGCGGACGGGCACAGCGGATGCGCATGGCCGAGCAGGTCCTCGCGCACGATGACGATGGTCACGCCGGCGGGGCCGATGTTCTTCTGCGCACCGCCATAGACCACCTGCAGCCGCGACCAGTCGACCGGACGCGACAGGATGTGGCTGGATACATCCGCCACCACCACGCGCCCGTGCTTCTGCCCGACCTCGGGCACCTCCTGGAACTCGACGCCGACGATGGTCTCGTTGGTGCACAGGTGGAGGTAGGCCGAATCGTCGGCCAGCTTCCAGTCCGCCACATCGGGGATGCGCACGAACTTCTGCTCGACGCTGGAAGCCGCGATATTGACCTCGCCGTAGCGGCGCGCCTCCTGCTCGGTCTTGACCGACCAGGTGCCGGTCACGACGAAGTCGGCCTTCGGCCGCTCGGCGTCGAGGCGACGCATCAGGTTCAGCGGCACGATGGCGTTCTCGCCGATGGCGCCGCCCTGCAGGAACAGGATGCGGTAATCCTTGGGCACCTGCAGCAGTTCGCGCAGGTCCGCCTCGGCCTGGGCCAGGATGCTTTCGAACTCGCGGCTGCGGTGGCTCATCTCCATCACGGAAACGCCGGAGCCATGCCAGGACAGCATCTCCTCGGCCGCCTGCTGCAGCACCTCGGCCGGCAGCGCTGCCGGACCGGGAGAGAAATTGTAGACACGCTCTGCCACGGCGCGCTGCATCATGGCGGCAAGGGCTGGATTCTGAGGATCGTTCATGAAAGAAAAATGGCTGCCGGTGTTACCCAAGCAGCCATTATCACTCAAACCCGCCCCGCGTTGCGCGGCGCGGCGCCGGAATCACCTGAACGCAGGCCCGGCTCCGGCATCCGCCAGTGCTTACTTCGCAGCAGCGGCGATTTCCTTCTCGGCGGCGTCACGCATGGCCTTGCCGACCTGCGGACCGTACTTCTGCATGGTCGAGCCCCAGATCTCCTGGGTCGCCTTGCCCTGGTTGGTCATGAACTTCTGGCCGGTCGACGACTTCAGGAAGGTGGTCAGGTCCTTGAGTTCCTGGGTGCTGTAGTACTTGCCGAAAGCCTCGTAGTGGGCCTGGATCGCGTCCTTCTTGAAGGCATCGGTGGTGAAGGCCTGGCCCGCGCCGTCGACCATGCGCTGGACCGCGCCGTTCTTCTTCAGCTTGTCGACCACAGCCTGCTTCTGCTTGTCGTTCAGCGTCTTGTTCTCGATCAGCACCTGCTCCAGCACGGCCGGCGCGTCCTGCTTGGCATTCTGCTGGAACATCTCGCCCTGGTTCTTGACGACCTGGTCGGCCTGCATCACCGTCAGCAGTTCCTTGATCGCGGCCGTCTTGTCCGCATCCTGTGCGTGCGCGTACGGCGCCAGCATGAGCGCGGAGACGGAGGCCGCCAGAACGGCGAATTGACGAGTGGTTTTGAGCATTATGACTCCCTGGTAAATATGTCTCGGTTAGTCCGGACCCCACCGGTCGAGTTCCGGTGAAAAGTCCGATTACTGTTTCAAGTCTTTACAGCGTGAACGATGCGGATCCGGCCCGATCAGCTCGCCGCGCCAGGCTCGTCACCGCCCGGCGTCTCGGCATCCGCGTCGTCGGCCCCGGCTTCATCGCCGGCGCCGGCGTTGTCGCCATCCGTTTCCACGATGCGTTGCAGACCCGACAGCTTGGTACCTTCGTCGACGTTGATCAGCGTCACGCCCTGCGTGGCGCGACCCATCTCGCGGATCTCGGCGACACGGGTGCGGATCAGCACGCCGCCGGTGGTGATCAGCATGATCTCGTCCTCCGGCGCCACGAGTGCCGCGGCCACCACCCGACCATTGCGCTCGCTCGTCTGGATCGCAATCATGCCCTTAGTACCGCGGCCATGTCGAGTGTATTCGGAGATGGGGGTACGCTTGCCGTAGCCGTTCTCAGTGGCGGTCAGCACGCTGCCCACGGTCACGGCCGGAGCCTCGCCGTCGACAGCGTCGGCGGATTCCGCCGGCGCCACCAGCATGGCGATCACGCTCTGGCCTTCCTCCAGATTCATGCCGCGCACGCCACGTGCCTGGCGCCCCATCGGACGCACGTCGTTCTCGTCGAAGCGCACGGCCTTGCCCGCGTCGGAGAACAGCATCACATCGTGCTGGCCATCGGTTACCGCCGCACCGATCAGGAAATCCCCCTCATCGAGGTCGACCGCGATGATGCCGGCCTTGCGCGGGTTGGAGAAGTCAGTCAGCGCGGTCTTCTTCACGGTACCGCGCGCCGTCGCCATGAAGATGAAGTGCTCGGCGTCGAATTGGCGCACCGGCAGGATCACGTTGATCTTCTCGCCGTCGGACAGCGGGAACATATTGACGATGGGGCGGCCGCGCGAATTGCGCGAACCCTGCGGTACCTCGTAGACCTTCAGCCAGTACAGGCGACCACGATTGGAGAAGCACAGGATGTAGTCGTGGGTATTGGCCACGAACAGGGTATCGATCCAGTCGTCTTCCTTCGTCGCTGCCGCCTGCTTGCCGCGCCCGCCGCGCTTCTGCGCGCGGTATTCGGAGATCGGCTGGCTCTTCATATAGCCGCTGTGCGACAGCGTGACCACCATGTCCTGCGGGGTGATCAGGTCCTCCATGTCCAGCTCGGTGGCGTTCAGCTCGATCTGCGAGCGTCGCTCGTCGCCGAACTCGGCGCGGATCGCGCCCAGTTCGTCGGAGATGATGGTCGTGATCCGTTCCGGACGCGCCAGGATGTCGAGCAGATCGGCGATGATCGCCATCACTTCGCGGTATTCCTGGACAATCTTGTCCTGCTCGAGGCCGGTAAGGCGCTGCAGGCGCATCTGCAGGATTTCCTGGGCCTGGGAATCCGACAGGCGATAGAGGCCGTCGGCCTGCATGCCGAACACGGCAGGCAGGCCATCCGGACGGTAGGAAGCGCGGCCGCCCGGCGTGTCGCTTTCGGCACGTGCCAGCATCTCGCGCACCAGGCCCGAGTCCCAGGACTTCGCCATCAGCTCCTGCTTGGCGACCGGCGGCGTGGGCGCCGCCTTGATGATGGCGATGAACTCGTCGATATTGGCCAGCGCCACGGCCAGGCCTTCCAGCACGTGGCCGCGCTCGCGCGCCTTGCGCAGCTCGAACACGGTGCGGCGGGTAACCACTTCGCGCCGGTGCGACAGGAAGCACTCCAGCATCTGGCGCAGGTTCAGCAGGCGCGGCTGGCCGTCGACCAGCGCCACCATGTTCATGCCGAAGGTATCCTGCAGCTGGGTGTTCTTATATAGGTTGTTGAGCACCACCTCGGGCACTTCGTTGCGCTTGAGCTCGATCACCACGCGCATGCCCGACTTGTCGGACTCGTCCCGGATGTCGGAGATGCCCTCGATCTTCTTCTCGGTGACCAGTTCGGCGATGCGCTCGAGCAGCGTGCGCTTGTTCACCTGGTAGGGCAGCTCATCGACGATGATCGCCTGGCGCTGCCCGCGGTCGATATCCTCGAAGTGCGTCTTGGCCCGCATGACGACCCGGCCGCGGCCGGTGCGGTAACCCTCGCGCACCCCCTGGATACCGTAGATGATGCCGGCCGTGGGGAAATCGGGTGCCGGCAGCAATTCGATCAGGTCATCGACCGTGGCGTCGGGATTGCGCAGCAGGTGCAGGCAGGCGTCAACCACCTCGTTGAGGTTGTGCGGCGGGATATTCGTCGCCATGCCGACCGCGATGCCCGACGAGCCGTTGATCAGCAGGTTGGGGATGCGTGCCGGCAGGATCAGCGGCTCGCTTTCCGAACCGTCGTAGTTCGGACCGAAATCGACCGTTTCCTTGTCGATATCGTGCAGCATCTCGTGGGCGATCTTCGACAGGCGGATTTCCGTGTAGCGCATCGCTGCAGCGTTGTCGCCATCAACGGAGCCGAAGTTGCCCTGGCCATCCACCAGCATATAGCGCAGCGAGAAATCCTGCGCCATGCGGACGATGGTGTCGTAGACTGCCGTGTCGCCGTGAGGGTGATATTTACCGATCACATCGCCGACGATACGGGCCGACTTCTTGTAGGCCCGGTTCCAGTCGTTGTTGAGCTCGTGCATCGCATAGAGCACGCGCCGGTGTACCGGCTTCAGGCCGTCCCGCACATCGGGAAGCGCCCGCCCGACGATCACGCTCATGGCGTAATCGAGGTAGGAGCGGCGCATTTCCTCTTCGAGGGAGACCGGAAGGGTTTCTTTCGCGAATTGATCCATTGCGGCGTGGTTTATGCGGCGGGTTTAGGCAAATGATGCCCCCCGAAATGACCTTCCCGGGGGCGGCCCCATGACAGGCGGCCAACATGCCATTCTAGCATGCCAGCCACCCCTTCCCGGCGGCCCCGGCACCACCTGCAGCCCCCTCGGGAACGGCGCTTCGCGACCCCCGACAATCCCCTCCCGACCGGCTGCAACCCTGATGGCACAAGGCTTTGCGGGCACCACAAGGTGCATGTTGCACAAACACCACAGGCCCAAAAGCGCCGGATTGAATCGAATATATTTACTTCTTAGGAAACGAGCCTTGTGGCACAATTCCCCAGCGAAGAGCCAGACATTGTTCGAAGTGGAGCATCCGCCACATCGAGAATGTTATACTCCGAAGAATGTATGACTTGTTTTCGTCCATTTGCTCGCAGTAACCCTGCGGTGATCTCATCCTGAGAGGAGAAATATGAAAAAATTTGCCAAGCTCGCGCTCGTTGCAGCTACCGCAGTAATGGCTGCATCCGCTCAAGCCCAGTCCGTGCCCTATGAAAAGAAGGCAGTGAACGATAACTGGGGCAACGGTACGAGCGAGTACGTGTGGAAGAACGGCACGAACGAGCTCTGCTGGCGCGACAGCTCCTGGACCCCCGCCACCGCAAATGCGCAGTGCGACGGCGCGCTGGCTCCGGCAACCGCCCCCGTGGCACAGCCGCAACCGCCGGTCGCCCCGCCGGTCGTTTCGAGCGAGAAGGTCACCTTCGCTGCTGACACCCTGTTCGACTTCGACAAGGCTGTCCTGAAGCCCGAAGGCAAGGCCAAGCTGGACGACCTGACCTCCAAGCTGTCGGGTATCACCCTGGAAGTGATCATCGCCGTTGGCCACACCGACTCGTTCGGTTCGGACAAGTACAACGATCGCCTGTCGATCCGCCGCGCCGAAGCCGTCAAGGCCTACCTGGTGAGCAAGGGCGTGGAAGCCAACCGCGTCTACACCGAAGGCAAGGGCAAGCGCCAGCTGAAGGTCGATCCGAAGTCCTGCAAGGGCAACCGCAAGGCCCAGATCGCCTGCCAGCAGCCGAACCGCCGCGTGGAAGTGGAAGTGGTCGGCACTCGCAGCGCCCGCTAATCGGAATCTCTCCCGATGAGAAGAAGCCCAGCGCAAGCTGGGCTTTTTTTTTGGTACAGTTGCCCCAGACCTGACTCCCTCCCGGCGCCGCCGCTGGCCGCGCCCCAGTTCCCCGATGTCCAGCCCTTCCTCCTCCCACGACACCACCGCCACGCCAGAGCCCGCCACCAATGCCGACCCGAAGGAGATCGACAAATTCAGCGAGCTGGCGCATCGCTGGTGGGATCCGAACAGCGAATTCAAACCCCTGCATGAAATCAATCCGCTGCGGCTCGGCTGGATCGATGGCATCGCCCCCCTCGCCGGCAAGCAGGTCCTGGACGTAGGCTGCGGCGGCGGCATCCTGTCCGAAAGCATGGCCAGGCTCGGCGCCCAGGTGCGCGGCATCGACCTCGCCCGCAAGGCACTGCGCGTGGCCGACCTGCACAGCCTGGAATCCGGTGTCCGCGTCGACTACGAGGAGATCGCGGTCGAAGCCCTGGCGGCACGCACGCCTGCCGCTTTCGACGTGGTGACCTGCATGGAGATGCTGGAGCACGTGCCGGACCCGGCCTCCATCGTGCGCGCCTGCGCCGCGCTGGTCCGCCCTGGCGGCTACGCCTTCTTCTCGACCATCAACCGCAACCTGAAAGCCTATCTGTTTGCCGTGGTCGGCGCCGAGTACGTGCTGAAGATGATCCCGCAGGGCACGCACGATTACGACAAGTTCATCAAGCCGGCCGAACTGGCGCGCTTCGCCCGCCAGGCGGGGCTCGACCTGCTGGAGATGCGCGGCCTCAGCTACCACCCGCTGTCGCAGACCTACGAACTGGGCCGCGACACCGACGTCAACTACATGATGGCCTTCCGCCGGGAGGCCGCATGATCACGGAACTGCAGGCCGTCTTCTTCGACCTCGACGGCACGCTGGCCGACACCGCGCCCGATCTCGCGGCCGCGGCCAACCGGCTCGCCGTCGAGCACGGCCGCGCGCCGGTGGCCTACGAAAGACTGCGCCCGGTCGCCTCGCACGGTGCGCGCGGCCTGATCGGCGCGGCCTTCGGCAAGACGCCGGACGATCCGGAGTTCCCGGCCCTGCGCGATGCCTTCCTCGACTACTACGAGGCCGACATCGCCGCGCGCACGCAGTTGTTTGATGGCATGGAAGCGGTGCTGCGCGCGCTCGAGGCCGCCGGCATCCCATGGGGCATCGTCACCAACAAGCAGACCCGCTTCACCCGCCCGCTGGTGGAAGCCATCGGCCTGACGCCGCGCGCGGCCGCCGTGGTCAGCGGCGACACCACGGCCCACGCCAAGCCCCACCCTGCCCCGCTGCTGCTCGCCGCCGAACTGAGCCGCGTCGCGCCGGCACGCTGCGCCTACGTCGGCGACGACCTGCGCGACATCCAGGCCGGCAAGGCGGCCGGCATGGTCACCGTCGCCGCCGCCTATGGCTACTGCGGTGAAGAAGACCCGCCGGAAGCATGGGGCGCCGACTACCTGATCCGGCACCCCGAGGAACTGCTGCCGCTGCTCGCCCGGGCCGGCATGGCAAGGCCCGGCGGAACTCCCTGACACAGCGGGCGTCCAACGCGGTACAATCTCTCTTCTTCACACTGGGGCCGACCTGGTTTCGACGTGGGTTGCGAAGCAGTGGAGGGCATACCGAGGACCCGTCACCTCGTTAATCAATGGGAATGTAATAACTGCTAACGACGAACGTTACGCACTGGCCGCTTAATTGCGGCCGTCCTCGCACTGGCTCGCTGACGGGCTAGGGTCGCAAGACCACGCGAGGTCATTTACGTCAGATAAGCCCCGGAAGGGTCACGACTCCGGGGACGAAAACCAAGTGACTCGCCGTCGTAGAGCGTGTTCGTCCGCGATGCGGCGGTTAAATCAAATGACAGAACTAAGTATGTAGAACTCTCTGTGGAGGGCTTGCGGACGCGGGTTCGATTCCCGCCGGCTCCACCAGTTTCCAGGCAATATCCGGTAAACGCCGAACCGAAAGCGAAATCGAATGGCCTGGCCATCCGAGCCACCCGCTGAATGGCGGTGATTTTCCCGATAATGCCATCGCTCAAAAAAAGCCCGCCGAAAGGCGGGCTTTTTTACAGGTATTCCCGGACTGTGCTCAGGGCCCGACCTGCGCAATCACCCCATTACCGTTGACCAGGAAGAATTCCGAGCCGACGCCGACCCAATGATGTCCGCGCTTGGGCGCGGGCAACTGGTATTCGCGATAATCGTCGATCGCGTACTGACGGTCGCGGTACTCGGCCGGCAGGCGATCGCCCGCCTTCCACTGCCCCGGCATGTAGTTGAAGGGACCCGCACCGCCGCCGGCCGGCATGGCCTCCTGCTTCATGGCCTTGTGATGCCCGGACGGCTGGGCCAGGCCTGTGCCGGGCCCGAGGACACCGACCGCCAGCAGCAAGCTCAGCAACGCCTTGGTCTTCTTCATTGCGATCTCCTTGCATCAAATGGTTGGTGCTGCCTAGACAGCCCGGCACGCGGCAACTTCCGCCGCCAGAGCAGGCGCCGGCATTGGGATGTGCGCCTGGGCGTCGCCTGCCCTTGCCCATTTCCCGGGAATCCGCCCGCCGCCGCGTTCCGCGTACTGCGCTTCGCCTCAACCAGTTTAGGCGCTGATAGTGCGTCGGCGTATGTTTCCGCGCCACGGGCCGGAAGCGCGGGACGCGCCGGCAGCCGCGCAAGCGGACAGTGCGAGCAGGCGGTAGTAAAAGGGGCGGCGCACGCAGCACATCGGCGCGCCGGAGCGATGGACCGGACGCGGCGGCGGCAAAAGCGCCGCCCGCACGGCATTAGAGGAAGCGGTCGAGGATCTTGCGGCTGCCGCGATCGAGTCCGGACAGGTCGCGGATCAGATAGTGGATACCATGGCTGTCGGAGATCATCAGCGTGGCACCGGACAGCCGGCGGATGTCTTCTTCGCCGCGCAGTGTCAGCGTGGTTGCACCGCGATCAGTCTGCACCGTCCATTCGCTCGGCGTGGCGAACGTCGATACCGAGACGATGCGGCGGATCTCCGGCATGAACTCGCGGCTGGCCAGTTCTTCCGCCAGCAGCGCCCGCTCATTGGCCGGCAGGGCGTCCAGCCGTGGAATCCAAGCCAGTTCGCGGCCATCGGTACTCATCACGCCGACACCGTCGTCCGGCGCGGAAATCGGGAATGCCCGCACGGGCACCACACCTTCGTGGACAGTGCCGTCGGCCAGCGTCATGACCAGGCGGCCCAGCTGGTTGCGCACGAGCGTGAATCCGGTGCTTGCCATCGCTCTCTTCCTTTCCTGTTGCTATTGCGCGCTCAGCGGTTCAGCGGCGCCAGCGCTTGCTTCGTCGGCCGGGGATGCATCCTCGACATCGACATTGCGCGCCTGCGCCTGGTACAGCTTGTAATAGGCGCCTTCACGCGCCATCAACTCGTCATGGTTGCCCACTTCGACAACCTGGCCGCGATCCATCACCACCAGCCGGTCTGCCTTGCGCAGCGTCGACAAGCGGTGCGCGATAGCGATCGTGGTGCGCCCCTGCACGAGGTTGTCCAGGGCCTTCTGGATTTCTTTCTCAGTCGCGGTATCGACCGACGAAGTGGCTTCGTCGAGGATCAGGATGCGTGGGTCGATCAACAGGGCCCGGGCGATCGAGATACGCTGGCGCTCGCCGCCCGACAGCGCCTGGCCGCGCTCGCCGACCAGCGAGTCGTAGCCGTGCGGCAGGCGCAGGATGAACTCATGGGCGTGGGCCGCGCGGGCGGCAGCGATGATCTCCTCGCGCGTGGCGCCGGGCTTGCCGTAGGCGATGTTGTCGGCGATCGTGCCGAAGAACAGGAAGGGCTCCTGCAGCACCAGGCCGATATTGCGGCGGTACTCCGACACCGGCAGCGAGCGGATGTCGACGCCATCGACGCGGATCCCGCCCTCCGAAACGTCGTAGAAGCGGCAGATCAGGTTGACCAGCGTACTCTTGCCGGAACCGCTGTGACCGACCAGCCCGATCATCTCGCCGGGGGCGATCGACAGGTCGAGGCCGCGGATCACCGCGCGATTACCGTAGCGGAAACCCAGGTCGCGCAGTTCGATGGCGCCCCTGACCTGCTCCAGGTGGGTCGGGCGCGCCGGCTCGGGCACGCTCGACACATGGTCGAGGATGTCGAAGATGCGCTTGGCGCCGGCGGCCGCCTTCTGCGTCACCGAGACGATGCGGCTCATCGAATCCAGGCGCGTGTAGAAGCGGCTGATGTAGGTGAGGAAGGCCACCAGCACCCCCACCGTGATGGCGTTCTGCGACACCTGCCAGATACCGAAGATCCACACCACCAGCAGGCCCACCTCGGTCAGCAAGGTGACGGTCGGCGTGAACAGCGACCACACCGCGTTGACGCGGTCATTGATTGCCAGGTTGTGCTTGTTGGCCTCGCGGAAGCGCTCCACCTCGCGTTTCTCCTGCGCGAAGGCCTTGACCACGCGAATGCCCGGAATGGTGTCGGCGAGCACGTTGGTGATCTCCGACCAGATGCGGTCGATCTTCTCGAAACCGTGGCGCAGGCGGTCGCGCACCAGGTGGATCATCCAGGCGATGAAGGGCAGCGGCACCAGCGTCACCAGCGCCAGCCAGGGATTGATCGAGATCAGGATGACCGCCGTCATCACGATCATCAGCACGTCGGTGGCAAAGTCCAGCAGATGCAGCGAAAGAAAGACGCAGATGCGGTCGCTTTCCGAGCCGATGCGTGCCATCAGGTCGCCGGTGCGCTTGCCGCCGAAGTACTCGAGCGACAGGCGCAGCAGGTGTTCATAGGTGGTGGTGCGCAGATCGGCGCCGATACGCTCGGATACGCGCGCCAGCAGGTAGGTCCGCGCCCAGCCCAGGCTCCATGCCACCAGCGCGGCACCGAGCAGGCCGCCCAGGTACAGCCGCACCAGGCCGTAGTCGATCGGCTGGCCGTTCTGGTAGGGAATCAGCACCTTGTCCATCAACGGCATGGTCAGGTAAGGCGGTACCAGGGTGGCGCCGGTGGACAACAGTGTCAGCACGAAGCCGGTCAGCAGTTCGAAGCGGTACGGCCGGGCGAAGCGCCACAGCCGCAGCAGTGCCCAGGTGGAGGGCGGCGCCTCCAGCTCGCGGCTGCACTGCGGGCAGGATTCCGCCCCGGGCGGCAGCGGCGCCCTGCAGGAAGGACAGGCCTCGCCTTCTTCCTCGCCCTCCTCCCCGGCCGCGGCGCCGCCCGGAGCGTCCAGCACCGCGTCGAACTGGTCGACCAGGCGCAGGGCGGCCGGGTTGTATCCCAGCGTATAGCGCCAGCTGGCCAGGCGCGCCTGGCCCTGCTGCAACTCCAGCATCCCCACGCCGGCATGGTCGCTGTGCACCAGCCGCATGCCGGGTTCGATGCGCCAGGCCTGGACCGCCGTCTGCCCCGGCGCGCGCGCCAGCAAACGACGATCCGTCACAACCGCCCACCCTTTAGTAAAATGCAGCCTCGCATCCAGGTCGAGCACCACCCCGGCTGCAAGCACCTCGCCAGGCAGCAGGGAAGCGCCGAGTTCGGCGCGCCAGGGATCGTCGGCAGGTTGTTGCGGGTCGGGCAAGGCTGGCTGGGTCATGTGGATGCGGCGTGTTATTTCCGCCGGATGCGGATATAACTTGAAACAATTTAGCGCGGAATCGTACTAGCGGTCCGCAATTTCGCCCGCAAGTATACATAAGGCACGCGCATCAGCGTTTTTTGATGCATAGCACAAACACTTTTTCTCTCCCTTGGTCAACCCGCGACACGCCGTAACGTTATTGAAAGGTTACGCCTCAAATTCTCGGGCGCTCGCCCACTGCCTCAAGCACTGCCTCAAGCTAAATCAATGAAAAAGAAGGACATTGAGATCGTCGATGTCATGTCGCTGCGCGGCCCGAATATGTGGACATATCGGCCCGTGCTGGAGGCGTGGGTCGATATCGGGGAACTGGAGGACTACCCCTCCAACACGATTCCGGGCTTCTACGAACGACTCTCCAGCTGGCTGCCGTCGCTGGTCGAGCACCGCTGCAGCATCGGCGAGCGCGGCGGCTTCCTGCAGCGCCTGAAGGAAGGCACCTGGCCCGGACACATCCTCGAACACGTCACGCTCGAGTTGCAGAACCTCGCGGGCATGCCCGGTGGCTTCGGCAAGGCCCGGGAGACCCCGGTACGCGGGGTGTACAAGGTCATTGTGCGCGCCTGGCATGAGGAAGTGACGCGCGCCGCGCTCCAGGCCGCCCGCGACCTCGTGATGGCGGCGATCGAGGACCGCCCCTACGACGTCGGGGCAGCGGTCGAACACCTGCGCAGCCTGGTCGACGAGCACTGCCTGGGCCCGAGCACGGCCTGCATCGTCGATGCGGCGGACGATTTCGACATCCCGTCCGTACGCCTGTCGGACGGCAACCTGGTGCAGCTCGGCTACGGCGCGCGCCAGCGCCGCATCTGGACGGCGGAGACCGACCGTACCAGCGCCATCGGCGAAAGCATCTCGCGCGACAAGGACCTGACCAAGAGCCTGCTCGAATCCTGTGGCGTGCCGGTGCCCGAAGGCCGCATGGTCGACGATGCGGACGACGCCTGGAAAGCCGCCCAGGACATCGGCGTGCCGGTGGTGGTCAAGCCCTACGACGGCAACCACGGGCGCGGCGTGTTCACCAACCTGACCACGCAGGAAGAGGTGCAGACCGCCTACGCGGTCGCCATCGACGAAGGCAACGGGGTCATTGTCGAGCGTTTCGTGCCCGGCAACGAGCACCGCCTGCTGGTGGTCGGCGGTCGCCTGGTCGCGGCGGCCATGGGCGAGACCGCCAGCGTGGTCGGCGACGGCAAGTCCACCGTGGAGGAACTGATCGAACTGCAGATCAATTCCGACCCGCGCCGCGGCAGCACCGAGGACCACCCGCTGAACCGCGTGCGGCTCGACTCCGCAGCCCGCCTGGAGCTCAAGCGCCAGGGCCTGGAAGGCAGCTCGGTGCCACCGGAAGGCAAGACCGTGCTGGTCCAGCGCAACGGCAACGTCGCCTTCGACGTGACCGACCGCGTCCACCCCAGCGTGGCGCGCCACGCCTCGCTGGCCGCCCGCATCGTCGGCCTGGACATCGCCGGCGTCGACCTGGTCGCGACCGACATCAGCCGCCCCCTGGCCGAACAAGGCGGCGCGGTGGTCGAAGTCAATGCCGGCCCCGGCCTGCTGATGCACATCAAGCCGGCCGACGGCCAGCCGCGCCCGGTCGGCCGCGCCATCGTCGAGCACCTGTTCAAGGGCGCCGGCCAGCCCGGCGGCGACAACGGCCGCATCCCGCTGGTCGGCATCACCGGCACCAACGGCAAGACCATCGTCGCCAAGCTGGTGGCGCGGCTGCTGCAACTGGCCGGCAAGCACACCGGCCTGGCCTGCAGCGACGGTCTGTTCCTCGACCGCCGCCAGGTGGAAGGCGGCGACCGCGCCAACTGGGACGCCGCGCACCGCATCCTGATGAACCGCGCCGTCGAGGCCGCGGTGTTCGAGAACGACAGCGGCACCATCCTCTCCGAAGGCCTGGCCTACGACCGCTGCCAGGTCGGCGTGGTCACCAACATCGACGAGCCCGACCACCTGGGCCAGTACTACATCGAAGAGCCGGACCGCATGTACAACGTACTGCGCACCCAGATCGACGTGGTGCTGCCCGAGGGCGCCGCCGTGCTCAACGCGCGCGACCCGATGGTGGTGGAAATGGCCGAGCTGTGCGACGGCGAGGTGATCTTCTTCGGCCTCTCGCCCGACCTGCCCGCCCTGGCTGCCCACCGTGCCGCCGGCAAGCGCTCGGTGTTCGTGCGCGACGGCAAGGTGGTGCTCGCCACCGGCGCCGCGGAGGCGCCGCTGGCCGATGTCTCGGCCATCCCGCTGACCTACGCCGGCCGCGTCTCGTTCCAGATCGAGAACGTGCTGGCGGCCGTGGCCACCGGTTGGGCGCTGGGCATCTCGCACGACCTGATCCGCGCCGGCGTGGTGACCTTCGACGTCGGCCAGGTCGACGTGCCGGGCCGCTTCACCCTGTTCGAGCGCAACGGCACCACCGTGGTGATCGACGACGCGCACAATGCGCCCGCGCTGGAAGCGCTGGTCGCCGCGCTCGACCGCTTCCCGGCCGAGCGCCGCATGGTGGTCTACGGCGCCGGCGCGCCGCGCCGTGAGCAGGACCTGGTCAAGCAGGGCAAGGTGCTCGGCGCCGCCTTCGACCGCGTATTCCTGTGCGAGGACCGCAGCGTAGCCGGCGCGCAGCCCGACAGCGAGGCCCGCGCCCTGCTCAAGCAGGGCCTGTACGAAGGCCGCCGCGTCACCAAGATCATCGACGAGGGGATGCGCCGCGAGGCCATCGAAGCCGCGCTGGCGCAACTGGTGCCGGGCGACCTGCTGGTCCTGCAGTGCGACGAGGCCAGCACCGCCGCCACCGTGGACCACGTCCACCAATGGATGGGCCAGGCGGCCCGCCGCGCCTGAGCGCACGCGCTGCCAAGAGGAAACCGATTTCATGGAAGTCTCACGTATCCGGGCCCTGCGCGGCCCCAACCTGTGGTGCCGCCATACCGCGATCGAGGCGATCGTGGCCTGCTCCGACCAATCGCACATGCTGACCGACCTGCCGGGCTTCGAAGACCGGCTGCGCGCGCGTTTCCCGGACATCGGCCCGCTGCGGCCCGACGACGAGGAAGGCATCGTCTCGCTGGCGCACGTGCTGGAAGTCGCCGCGCTGCGCCTGCAGGCCGCGGCCGGCTGCCCCGTCACCTTCAGCCGCACCGCGCCCACGGTCGAGCCGGGCACCTACCAGGTGGTGGTGCAGTACAGCGAAGAAGAAGTCGGCCGCCTGGCCTTCGACTTGGCCGAGGCCCTGTGCAAGGCGGCCCGCGACGACACCCCGTTCGACCTGGACGACGCCCTGCACCGCCTGCGCGAGCTCGACGAGGACGTGCGCCTGGGCCCCAGCACCGGCTCCATCGTCTATGCGGCGGTGGCACGCGGCATCCCCTACCGGCGCCTGACCCAGGGCAGCATGGTGCAGTTCGGCTGGGGCAGCAAGCAGCGCCGCATCCAGGCCGCCGAGACCGACATGACCAGCGCGGTGGCCGAATCGATCGCGCAAGACAAGGACCTGACCAAGCGCCTGCTGCACGCCGCCGGCGTGCCGGTGCCGCTCGGCCGCTCGGTACGCAGCGCCGAAGAGGCCTGGGCTGCCGCCCAGGAGATCAACGCGCCGGTGGTGGTGAAGCCGCGCGATGGCAACCAGGGCAAGGGCGTGGCGGTGCGCATCCGCACCCGCGAGGAAGTGCTGGCGGCCTACAAGGTGGCCGAGGACATCAGCTCCGACGTGATCGTCGAGCGCTATATCCCGGGCCATGACTTCCGCCTGCTGGTGGTCGGCAAGCACCTGGTGGCGGCGGCGCGGCGCGACCCGCCCCAGGTCACCGGCGATGGCGTGCACACCGTGCGCCAGCTGGTCGAGGAAGTGAACCGCGACCCGCGCCGCGGCGAGGGCCACGCCACCTCGCTGACCAAGATCCGCTTCGACGACATCGCGCTGGCCACCCTGGCCAAGCAGAACCTGAGCGCCGACTCGGTACCCGCCAAGGGCACGCGCGTGGTCCTGCGCAACAATGCCAACCTGTCGACCGGCGGCAGCGCCACCGACGTGACGGACGACGTGCACCCGGACATCGCCGCGCGCGCAGTGGCCGCCGCGCAGATGGTGGGCCTCGATATCTGCGGCGTCGACGCGGTCTGCGAGACCGTGCTGAAACCCTTCGAGGAGCAGGCCGGCGGCATCGTCGAAGTCAATGCCGCGCCGGGACTGCGCATGCACCTGCAGCCTTCGTACGGCAAGGGCCGCGCGGTCGGCGAGGCCATCGTCTCGACCATGTTCACCGACGGCGACGATGGCCGCATCCCGGTGGTGGCGGTGTCAGGCACCAACGGCAAGACCACCACGGTGCGCCTGATCACCCATATCCTGGCCACCAGCGGCCTGCGCATGGGCATGACCGGCACCGATGGTGTCTACATCCAGGGCGAGCGCATCGACACCGGCGACTGCAGCGGCCCGCGCAGCGCGCGCAGCGTGCTGCTGCACCCGGACGTCGACGCGGCCGTGTTCGAGACCGCGCGCGGCGGCCTGCTGCGTGAAGGCCTGGCCTTCGACCGCTGCGACGTCGCGGTGGTGACCAATGTGGGCGAAGGCGATCACCTGGGCCTGTCCTATATCAGCACGGTGGAAGACCTCGCCGTGCTCAAGAGCGTGATCGTGCAGAACGTGGCGCCGCACGGCATGGCCGTGCTCAATGCCGCCGACCCGATGGTCGCGCGCATGGCCGACGCCTGCCCGGGCAGCGTCACCTTCTTCGCACGCGATCCGCAGGAACCCGCGATGGCCACCCACCGCGCCCAGGGCAAGCGCGTGGTCTTCGTCGACGGACAGGAGATCGTGGCGGCCGAAGGGGACAAGGAAGTCCGCATCGCCTTCTCCGACATGCCGCTCACGCGTGGCGGCAGTATCGGCTTCCAGGTCGAGAACGCGATGGCTTCGGTCGCCGCGGCGTGGGCGCTCGGCGTCGACTGGAACGTGGTGCGCCAGGGCCTGATGCACTTCGACAGCGACGCGCAGACGGCCCCCGGACGCTTCAATGTGTTCGACTACAAGGGTGCCACGCTGATCGCCGACTATGGCCACAACCCGGATGCCATCCAGGCGCTCAGCACCGCGGTGCAGAGCATGCCCGGCAAGCGCCGCGTGGTGGTGATCAGCGGCGCCGGCGACCGCCGCGACGAAGACATCCGCCGCCAGACGCAGATCCTCGGCGGCGTGTTCGACGACGTCATCCTCTACCAGGACCAGTGCCAGCGCGGCCGCGAGGATGGCGAAGTGCTGGCCCTGCTGCGCGAAGGCCTGGAAGGCGCCCAGCGCGCCAGCCACGTGGAAGAGATCCGCGGCGAGTTCGTGGCGATCGACACCGGCCTGGCACGCCTGCAGCCGGGCGACCTGTGCCTGATCCTGGTCGACCAGGTGGAAGAAGCGCTCGACCACATCGCCAAGCGTATCGGCGAAGCCCGGGTCTAGGCTCGAGCCTCGGCGACCGGCACAGGCCGGCCCTCTGCGGGCCGGCTTTTTTCATTGGCGCCCCCCCCTTTTCACGCCGTACCACTGCGCCGTACCACCGCGCAGTGCCTCAATGCCGCCCCGGCAGCGCAAGCCGGCGCTCGAGCATGTGCTGCAGCCCGGCCAGCAGCGTGCTGAGCACCCAGTAGATGGCGGCCACTGCCAGGTAGAGCGGCAGCGGCTGGTAGGTGGCGGCGATCACTTCCTGCGCCGTGCGCAGCAGTTCGGTCACCGTGATGACCGACACCAGCGACGTGTCCTTGATCAGGCTGATCAGGCTGTTGGACAGGCTCGGCACCGCCAGCCGCAGGGCCTGCGGGCCGATCACGTAGCGCAGCGCCTGCAGCGGCGTGAAGCCGAGGCTGTAGGCCGCCAGCCATTGGCCGCGCGCCACGCCGACAATGGCACCGCGCATGCTTTCCGACAGGTAGGCGCCGACGTTCAGGCTCAGCGTCAGCACGCCGGCCGGGGTCGGTTCCAGCGCGATGCCGATGCCCGGCAGGCCGTAGTAGACGACGAAGATCTGCACCAACAGGGGCGTGCCGCGCATGATGCTGACGTAGCCGCGCGCCAGGGCCACCGCCAGGCGCTGGCCGCTGATGCCCATCAGCGCTACCAGCAGGCCCACCAGCAGGCCGAAGCCCATCGACCACACGGCGAATTTCACCGTCAGCAGCATGCCCTGCAACAGCACGGGCAGTGAATCCAGCACCAGCTTCAGAGCAGGCATGGCGGCAGCGCGAAAGCCGGCCGCACGGGCGCGCCGGCCGGCACGCCCGCATGGGCCGGTGAGTTGGCAGGCGCCGCTAACGGGCCGGGCGTGTCACGTCGACGTCGAACCACTTGGTCGACAGGCGGGCCAGGCTGCCGTCCCGGCGCAGGTCCTCCAGCGCCTGGTCGATGGCCTTGGCGAAGGCGGGATTGCCCTTGCGGAACGGAATGGCCACTTCGGCATTGGCACCCGGCAGCACGGCACCGGGCCGCAACGGCAGCTTGGCGGTCTTGACCAGGTAGCCCACCATCAAGCGGTCGTTGAGCGCGGCATCGATGCGCTGCGCGGCCAGGTCGCGCAGGTACTCGGGCGCGCCGGGATAGGTCTTGAGGTCGATGCCCGGCACCGACTTGGCCATCTCGTTGTAGTTGCTGCCCAGGCTGACGCCCAGCTTGAACCCCTTCAGGTCGGCCAGCGAACGGAAGGCACGCTTGTCGTCCTGGCGCTGGATCAGCTGCGCCGCCGAATAGGCGTAGGGGGTGGAGAAATCGAGCACCTCGCGCCGCTGCGGCGTGATCGCGACCTGGTTGACGATCACGTCGAACTTGCCCGCCTGCAGGCCGGCGATGATGCCGCTCCATTCGGTGGTGACGAATTCCGCCTTGACCCCCAGCCTGGCCGCCACAGCCTTCGCCACGTCGACGTCGAAGCCGTCGAGCTGGTTATCCGGGCCGCGGAAATTGAAAGGCGGGTAGGTCCCTTCCAGCCCGACTTTCAGCGCGCCGGCCTGCCGGACCGCATCGAGCAGGTCGGCCGCCCCGGCCGGCGTGCAGAACAAGCCGGCCACCGAGGCCGTCATCGCGAGCAGGAAAGCGGCCCAGCCCCTTCGAAGCGTTCGCATGGCTCCTCCCATCGTTCTGGCAATCGGTCCGGCTCGGCCCGAGGCAGGCCCGCCGCGCCGCGTCCGCAACGGGCGGCACCGCAGTGATGCATGCGGCGCCGCGCCAGCGCAGGCGTGGTCGCATCCATTCTAGGACGTGCCCGCGCAGGATGCGACCCGGACGCCGCAGCAGGCGAGCCGGCGAGCCGCGCAAGCACCGCCCGGCGCGGCCGCGGCGGCGCTACTGGAAAGCCTTGTCGTTGGGCTGGGCGTAGAGCGACTTCATATCGGCCGACAGCGGGTAGTTCAGGTTGAGGCCGCGCGGCGGGATCGGCGACTGGAACCACTTCTTGTAGAGCAGCTCGGCACGGCCGCTGGTCATCAGGTCGGCGATCACGCCGTCGGCCAGCTTCTTGAAGGCCGGATCGTCCTTGCGCAGCATGCAGGCATAGTTCTCCGTCTGCAGCGGCGTGCCGACCACCACCCAGTCGTCGCGGTTCTTGGCCTTGGTCAGTTCGCCGTAGAGCAAGGGCTCGTCCATCACGAAAGCGACGGCGCGCCCGCTTTCCAGGATCAGGAAGGACTGGCCGTGGTCCTTGGTGCTGATCAGGTTCATGTTCATGGCCTTCTCGCCGTTCATCTTCACCAGCAGGCGCTCGTCGGTGGTGCCGGCGGTGGTCACCACATTGCGGCCGGCGAGGTCGGGGAAGTCCTTGATGCCGGAGTCCTTGCGCGTCAGCATGCGCAGGCCATAGACGAACAGGCTGTTGCTGAAGGCGACCTGCTTCTGCCGCTCCAGGTTGTTGGTCGTGGTGCCGCACTCCAGGTCGATGGTGCCGTTCATCATCAGCGGGATGCGGTTCTGCGAGGTGATCGGCATCAGCTTCACCTGCAGCCCTGGCAGGCTCAGCTGCGCCTTCACCTTGTCGACGATGTGCAGCATGATCTCGTGCGAGTAACCCATCACGTCCTTGCCGTTGGTGTAGGAGAAGGGGATGGAAGACTCGCGGTAGCCCAGCGTGATCACGCCGCTGTCCTTGATCTTGCGCAGCGTGTCGCTATCGCCCTCGGCGGCGCCGGCGGCCGCGGATGCCAGCGCGAACAGGGCCGCGGCGGCCGCGGCGCGCCGGCGGGAGGAGGTTCGCATCGGGCGTACGTTCAGCATCATGGTGAGGCTCTCCTGGTGGGGGGACGATCCGGATCGCACGATGCCAGGCCAGGGCCATGCCGGGCGCGCCGGGGCGCGCGGCGGCCGGGCACCCCGCCGCCTGCCGCCACGCCGGCCCCGGAACCCGGCACGGCCCTGCCTGTCATGCGATCCGCGCAGCGTAGCGGAGCGCGTGCGGCTTGCCCAATGCGAATACGTGCCAGAATATGTCCGAAGGCTATACCCTGGCCCGTCCCGACGTATCCCCTGCCTTTGCGCCCTCCGACCATGCGCCTGCGACAGATCGAAGTCTTCCGTGCCGTCATGCTGACCGGCACCGCCAGCGAGGCGGCGCGCCTGCTGCACGTGTCCCAGCCAGTCGTGACACGCGTGCTGCAGCACGCCGAGGCTTCGCTCGGCTTCCGCCTGTTCGAGCGCGTCAAGGGGAGGCTCCAGGCCACACCCGAGGCCGCTGCCCTGTACGGCGATGTCGAACGGCTATATGGCGAGATCGAACGGGTGCGGCGCGTCTCGGAAAGCCTGCGCCACAGCGGCGCCGGGCGGCTGCGCGTGGCGGCGACGCCCAGCCTGGCCGGCCCCCTGCTGGTGCCGGCGCTGCAGCGCTTCTGCGCGCGCCACCCCGACACCCAGGTCCAGGTACTCACCCACCATACCGGCGAGATCGTGCAGGGCCTGCTGTCCAACCAGATCGACCTGGGCTTCGCCTTCTCGCCGCCACGCCATGAAGCGCTCGCGGCGGCAGCGGTGGCATCGGGACGCATGCTGCTGGCGGTGCCGCGCGGCCTGCCGCTGCCCGCCGGCGGGCGGCGCGGCAGCGTGTCCATGCAGCGGCTCGCCGAGCGGCCTTTCATCGCCTACGACGACAACAGCTCGCTCGGGCTGCTGGTACGCCAGACGCTGGCGCGCAACGGGCTGGAACCGCGCTCCACGCTGGAAGTACAGACCTACTCGCTGGCGCTGGCCATGGTCGAAGCCGGGCTCGGCCTGACCCTGCTCGACCAGTTCACCGCGCTCGACGCCGATCCGGCCCGTATTGCACTGCACCAGATCGAACCCGCCCTGCCCTTCGAGATCCACGCGCTGCGCGCGCGCCACCGTGCCACCTCCAGCCTGGTCGACGACATGCGCGCCCAGTTCGCCCTGGTGGCGCAAGCCACCGCGCAAGCGCTGCCGCAGCGGCTGGAGGCACCCGCCGTGGTGTTCGAGCCGGCGGCCGCCGGCGCCGAGAATTGACAGCCACGCGAGGCGTGCACCATCATCGACACGAGCCAATACGGCGCCCCTCTCCATGTTCGCCCTGATCCTGCTCCTCCTCGTGCTGGCCAGCGCCTTCTTCTCGATCTCGGAGATCGCGTTGACGGCCTCGCGCCGCACCAAGCTGCAGACGCTGTCCGAACGCGGCGACCGCCGCGCGACCAAGGTCATGCTGCTCAAGGAAGAGCCCGGCAACTTCTTCACCATCGTGCAGATCGGCGTCAACAGCGTGGCCATCCTGGCCGGCATCCTGGGCGAAAAGCACGTGTCCGACCTGGTCTTCGCCGCGCTCTCGCCCTATATGGCGCAGGACATGGCGCAGCGCAGCGCCAATATCGGCTCCTTCCTGATCGTGACGCTGCTGTTCATCCAGTTCGCCGACCTGATCCCCAAGCGTATCGCCATGACCTTCCCCGAGACGTGTGCACTGGCGGTGATCGAGCCCATGCTGATGCTGCTCAAGGTGCTGCGTCCGCTGGTCTACGTGTTCAACGCGGCCGCCGACGCCGCGCTGCGGCTGTTCGGGCTGCCCACCAAGCCGGTCGACCAGATCACCTCCGAGGATATCGCCGCCATGGTCGATGCCGGCGCCGAGGCGGGCGTGCTGCACAAGCACGAGATCCACCTGATCGAGAACGTGTTCGAGCTCGACTCCAAGAGCGTGACGGCCATCATGACGCCGCGCGACGAGGTCGTTTACCTGCAACTGGACGAGTCGACCGACAGCGTGCGGCGCAAGCTGGTCAGCGAGCCGCACGCGCAGTATCCGGTGTGCGGCCGCGACCTGGACGACCTGCTCGGCTACATCGACACCAAGGACATCATGCAGCGGCTGCTGTCCGACCAGGCCATGCCGCTGGGCAATATCGGCAAGCATCACGACAAGAACGTGCTCGTGATCCCCGACACCCTGACCCTGTCGGAAGCGCTCACGCGCTTCCGCGAGATGCACCAGGGCTTCGCCGTGGTGATGAACGAGTACGGGCTGGTGGTCGGCGTGGTCACGCTCGATGACATCGTCGGCGCCCTGATGGGCGACATCCTCTACTCCAACGAGGACGAGCAGATCGTGCGGCGCGACGACAACTCCTGGCTGGTCGACGGCCTGACGCCGCTGGTCGACCTGAAAAAGGCGCTGGAAGTGGAAACACTGCCGGGCGAAGACTACGTCGACACCGCGGGCGGGCTGGTGATCTACACGCTCAAGCGCATTCCCAAGAAATCCGAGTCCATCGAAGTGGCAGGATACCGGCTGGAGGTGGTGGACATCGACCACCACAAGATCGACCAGTTGCTGGTGTCGCGGCTGCCGCTGGCCGAGCGCACCTCCACTTGAGGCCAGCCTCCCGCCCGTGACACGGGATGCGGTGGCCGGCCGGTCAGCTCAGGCAGGCCGCATTCACCACACCCGCAGCCAGCGAAATCATGCCCATCAACAGCCCCATGCCGCGGTTGTCGGCGGCAATGGCCGCGCTGACATTGCGCAAGGCGGCGGCTACGGCCAGGTAGGTCAGCACCTGCACCACGAATGCCGCCAGCGCCCACAGCAGGAACAGGCGGAACGAGGCGTTGTGCTGGATGCTGGACGACAGCGTCAGCGAGAACCCCAGCACCGCGCCGCCGAGCGATAGCGCGGCGGCTACGTTGCCCGCGCGGATGAGCGCAAACTCGCGATGCGGCGTCACGCGCGTGTAGACCAGCAGGAACAGGCCCAGCAGGCCGAAGCTGGAAAGGATATAGATCAGGTAGGCAAGCGCCGGAGACAGGAGGCTGGGCATGGGAAGCGACAGGTGGTTGCAACTGTTCGGTTCGGCGGGGGCGACAAGACTTGGAGACCGGGCAGCGAAGGCCGGAGCAGGCCATGTACGTCGGTCGGCAAGCCTCAGCCACCACCGGAGCGGCCGGAGGATCCCCCAAAGCGACTGGTAAAGCCGCCGCGCGAGATGACCGGCCCCTGCGTGGCTGCGGTCATAGGCATCGACAGGCCCATGGACCTTCCTCGACCCAGCGCGCTGCGGCGTACGGTGGCCTCCTCGATCATGGCGCTGCGCGGGGCACCCTCGACCCACGTCTTGCGTGCGATCGAGCCGTTGCCGTCATATTCGAGCAGCCAACGCCCGGACGCGCCGGACATATCGTGCCGTGTCTGGGTGCCGTTCGCGTGGTACACGGTCCCGCTTGCCGTGTAGTAAGGGCCATACCAGCGTGCCAGGGGAGTGGAGTAGCCTAGTGAGCCGGCATGTGGGCTGGGCGCCTCGCGAAACGCGGGGGTACCGCCGCCAGCCGTAGCCTGCTGGGCATGGAAGATTGCGCCCGGGCTGTCGATGGGCACATTCTCGCAGTCACCCTGCATCGACCAGTCCGCCTCACAATCCGCCAGCGACGCGTAGCTTGCCCGCCGCACGGTGACGCCGGGGTCGTCATCCGCCTCGTCGCTGCAGGAACCCACCACACTGGCAACCACGGTGAATACGCCAACGATCCACAGCACAGGCACCGCTTGGGAGCGAAGCGTGCTCAATGCGGGCACCGTCGAGAGATCGGAGGAATACAGTGGGCGGGCGGTGCCTTTCAACGAACCGCTCGGCCTGGGTTGGTGAGGACTGCCGTACTTCGACGGCTGCCGCTGGCCGCTCTTCCTCGCCATCGTCCCTAGCCTCGCAAGAAATAGTGTGGCACGAAGAAGCTGGTGTTCTTGGTGATGGGACCGGCCTCCTCCCGCACGCACAGGCCGCAGGGCTCATCGTCGACGATCCAGACACCGAGGGTGGTAAAGCGGCCATCGAACTGCCGCGCTGGCGCGTAGGCCTGGTAGACGAAGCCCTCCGCGCCATACTCGCCAGGATTGTCGATGCAGCCATGCGGCGTCACCAGGCTCACGCCCTCCCCTTCGCGCGACAGGAATGGCTTCTTGGCATGCGGCCGGCCGGCGAAGCGGCTCTCTTCGAACGAGGCCTCGAGCAAGTTCGGATGCCCGGGAAACAACTCCCACAGGATGGGCAGGAGAGCCTTGTTGGAAAGCACGGTTTTCCAACAAGGCTCGATCCAGCGCACCGGGCTGTGCAGGAGCAGATCGCGATAATCCGACGTGACCATCCACTCCCACGGGTACAGCTTGAATGCCACCTGTATCGGCACCGCGTCGGCATCATAGAAGCCGCCGCGTCCATCGCTACCGATGTCCTGCATGTCGACCAGCTTGACCGACCAGCCGGCCTGCAATGCAGTATCCATCAGGTACTCCACATTGCCGATGTCTTCCTGGCTGTCGAACATGCAGGCGAAATGCAGCAGGGAGGCGTTGCGATAGTGCTTGCGCAGCCATTGCCAGCGCGCCACCAGCGCCTCGTGCAGGCTGTTGAACTGATCGGCCTGCGGCTGTACCGCCGCCTTCCAGTACCACTGCGCGATGCTCGACTCGATCAGGGAAGTCGGCGTGTCCGCATTGAACTCATACATCTTGGGCACGCCATCGGCATCCAGCGTCATGTCGAAGCGTCCGAACAAGGTCGGATCGTCGCGCTCCCACGAGGCGCGGATCAGCGGCGCGACGTGCGCGGGAATCGCCAGGCGCGCGAACAGGTCATGATCGATCACATGCTGGACGGCCTCCAGGCAGCGCTGGTTAAGATCCAGCGCGGCGGCATAGAGACGCTCGACCTCCTCGGAGTCGAAGGCATAGGCCGCATCCTCTCGCCAATAGAAGAACGCATCGCCGTCCACCGCGCGGCAGACGTTGTGCTCATCGAGCGAATGGAAGTGAAAGCCGATCCGTTCGAGCTCGCGCGGCCAATTGTCACGGGGAAGCTGCGCAACGCGCATCATGATCGGCGGCCCTCTCTGGCCTTGCCCACGCGGTCCCCGGCCGGCATTGACGAAACCCTCGCACCGCTGAGCGAGGCAGGCCGGCAAGTCCTGCTGCTGCTTCCAAGCACCCCCAAGACTTGCCCCTGTGAACTGGAAAGCCCCAATTGGACACCGCCTCCCCTCCAGGCTTCCATCAGCCGAAGCTGAATTTCGCGCGCGCCGGTTCGCAAAGTCAGCGGTAGAGCAAGCCCCCCCCCGGACAGTACACAGCACCATCGAAGTAGAGCGCTCGGGCAGGATGCGCGAAGGTGCCCTTCCCCTGTTTCCGTGCGCTCATGGCACCGGAGAAGGCCTCGCTTCAACGTTCGAGCTGGCGCGGGGCCGGAACATCGTCCCCCGGAACTGAAACGCGCGCGAACAGTCAGGCGAATGTCGAGGATTCCGTGGCGGGAGTTGGCGAGGGGGTGCGCAGACAGCCTCGGCGGGCGCGCCCACAACGGAGCACTGGACCGAGACGTTGCATGAAGAAAAAAAGCCTGTCGAAAAATCGACAGGCTTTTTCTATTTGGCGGAGAGGGAGGGATTCGAACCCTCGGTACGCTTGCACGTACGCCTGATTTCGAGTCAGGTACAATCGACCACTCTGCCACCTCTCCTGGAACTTGTTCGCCGGTGGCAATCAGCGAAGAACAAGATTATAGCGATAGCCTCGCCCCCGCCGCAAGCCCCTTCCGCAAAAAAGTTTTACGCCTCGGGTTCGAGCCGTTCGATGCCGCCCATGTAGGCGCGCAGCGCGGTCGGCACGGTCACCGAACCGTCGGCGTTCTGGTAGTTCTCCAGGATGGCCACCAGCGTGCGGCCGACTGCCAGCCCGGAACCGTTCAGCGTGTGCAGCAGCTCGGGCTTGCCCTGCGCATTGCGCGTGCGTGCCTGCATGCGGCGCGCCTGGAAGTCGCCCATGTTCGAGCAGGAGCTGATCTCGCGATAGGTGTTCTGCGCGGGGATCCACACTTCGAGGTCATAGGTCTTGGTGCTGCCGAAGCCCATGTCGCCGGTGCACAGCACGATGGTGCGGAACGGCAGTTCCAGCTTCTTCAGGATGGCCTCGGCGTGGCCGGTCATTTCCTCCAGCGCCGCGAAGGACTGCTCGGCCGGCACCACCTGCACCATCTCGACCTTGTCGAACTGGTGCTGGCGGATCATGCCGCGCGTGTCCTTGCCGTAGGAGCCCGCCTCCGAGCGGAAGCACGGCGAATGGGCGACGAAGCGCAGCGGCAGCTTGTCGGCCGCGACGATGGCGTCGCGCACGATATTGGTCAGCGGCACCTCGGCGGTCGGGATCAGGTAGAAGTTCTCGATGCGCTCGCCACCATCCTCGGCCTCGCCGCCGACCTTGCGCGGCACCTTGAACAGGTCTTCCTCGAACTTCGGCAACTGCCCGGTACCGCGCATCGAGGCGGCATTGACGATGTAGGGTACGTAGGTCTCGGTATAACCATGCTCCGTCGCATGGGTGTCGATCATGAACTGCGCCAGCGCACGGTGCAGGCGCGCCACGCCGCCGCGCAGCATCGCGAAGCGTGCGCCGGTGACCTTGGCCGCGGTATCGAAGTCCAGGCCGAGGCGCGCGCCCACGTCGACGTGGTCCTTGATCTCGAAGTCGAAGCTGCGCGGCGTGCCGACGCGGCGCACTTCCACATTGCCGCTCTCGTCGGCGCCGACCGGCACGCTCTCGTGGGGCAGGTTCGGGATCGTCAGCATCAGATCAGACAACTGGGCCTGGATCTCGTCCAGCCGCGCGGCCGAGGCCTTGAGCGTGTCACCGATGCCACCGACCTCGGCCATCACCGCGGAGGTGTCCTCGCCCTTGCCCTTGAGCATGCCGATCTGCTTGGAGAGGCTGTTGCGGCGCGCCTGCAGTTCCTCGGTCTGGGTCTGCAGTTGCTTGCGTTCGGTCTCGAGGGCCTGGAAGGCGGCCACGTCGAGTTGGAAGCCGCGCGTGGCGAGGCGCTGGGCCACGGCGTCGATGTCTTTGCGGAACAGCTGGATGTCGAGCATGTCGAGGATCGGGGAAGTGCGGAGCCGGCGACATGCCGGCGGACCCGCTATTTTACTGCAGCGGCGACGCCCGTCCGCCGGGAACAGCGAGAACGGGACGCCGCTTATCGGTCGCCCGGCTCCGCCGGGCCGGCGGCGGGATCGGCGGCAGCGCCTGAGGCCCCGCGCGCGGCGCGCTCAGCCGCGGCGGCTTTGGCTGCATTTTCAGCCTTCGCAGCCTTCTGGCGCCGGTGCCAGTCGGCGTCGAGCTCGCGCAGGTGGCGCAGCTTGTCGCCGATCTTGCCCTCCAGGCCGCGCGGCGTCGGCTGGTACCAGCCCTGCGGGCGCAGGTCGTCCGGGAAATAGTGCTCGCCGGCGGCGTAGGCCTCGGGCTCGTCGTGCGCGTAGCGGTAGGCGTGGCCGTAGCCCAGTTCCTTCATCAGCTTGGTGGGCGCATTGCGCAGATGCACGGGCACCGGGCGCGACTTGTCCTTGGCGACGAAGGCGCGCGCCGCGTTGTAGGCGTTGTAGCCGGCATTGGACTTGGGCGCCACGGCCAGGTAGACCAGCGCTTGCGCCAGCGCCAGCTCCCCCTCCGGCGAGCCCAGCCGCTCATAGGTCTCGGCAGCATCCAGGGTGATGCGGGCGGCGCGCGGGTCGGCCAGCCCGATGTCTTCCCACGCCATGCGCACGATGCGCCGGGCCAGGTAGCGCGGATCGGCGCCGCCATCCAGCATGCGGCAGAACCAGTACAGCGCGCCGTCGGGATCGGAGCCACGCACGGACTTGTGCAGGGCGCTGATCTGGTCGTAGAAGGCATCGCCGCCCTTGTCGAAGCGACGCAGGTTCTCCGACAGGGCACTGCCCAGCAGCGCGGTGTCGATGGCCTGCTGGCCGGCGCTGCGCGCCGCGCGCGCGACGATCTCGATATTGTTGAGCAGCTTGCGGCCGTCGCCGTCGGCCGACGCCACGATCAGCTTGAGCGCCTCGTCGTCCCAGCGCAGCCCGCCCAGCTCCGCGCTCGCACGGCCCGCGAGCTGCGCCAGCTCGGCGTCGTCCAGGCTCTTGAGCACGTAGACCGCCGCGCGCGACAGTAATGCGCCGTTGACCTCGAAGGACGGGTTCTCGGTGGTGGCGCCGATAAAGGTGAACAGACCGCTTTCCACGTGCGGCAGGAAGGCATCCTGCTGGCTCTTGTTGAAGCGGTGCACCTCGTCGACGAAGACCAGGGTGCGGCGGCCGTGGGCGCGGTATTGCTCGGCGCGCTCGACCGCCTCGCGGATGTCCTTGACGCCCGACAGCACTGCCGACAAGGCGATGAACTCGGCGTCGAAGGCGTCGGCCATCAGCCTTGCCAGCGTGGTCTTGCCCACACCGGGCGGCCCCCACAGGATCATCGAGTGCGGCTCGCCGGAAGCAAAGGCCACGCGCAGCGGCTTGCCCGGCCCGAGCAGGTGCTGCTGGCCGATGACTTCATCGATGTTGCGCGGGCGCAGCCGCTCCGCGAGCGGCTGGTTGGAACGGTCAGGGGTTTCGGAGAACAGCGTATCCGCCACGGTTGTCATGCCTCGGTATCGGGGCGCGCCGCGTGCGGCGCGCGACCTCACAGTGTAGACCATCCGCGGCGCCACCCCGCCCTTGCCGGCCGTGCCGGCCTTGCCTAGTCGCCGCCGCTGGCGGCGAAGGCGTCGAGGATGGCGCCGGCCGCCCTGCCGGTGCGGGCGCGCCAGGCGGCCACCGGCGCAGAAGCCGCCGCGCGCAGCGCCGCGCGCACGCCCGGCTCCGCCTCGCCGCGCACGGTCACGCCGTTCGCCATCATCTGCGCCGCGTTCTCGGCGATGCGCGTCGACAGCCGCGCCCACTGGCGCTGCTCGGTGGCCTGTGCGGCGGCATCGACCACCTCGCGCTGGGCCGGCGTCAGGGCCGCATAACTGGCATTGCCGACAGTCGTGAAGGACAGCGGCATGGCATAGCCGATCGCGGTGAAGTTGGGCAGGTAGCGCCACAGCTTGCGCGCCGCGCCGTCATCGCCGGAGCACAGCACCGCATTGACAGAGCCCTCGCGCAAGCGGGGCATGGTGTCGGACAGCGGCAGCTCGACCGCACGTGCGCCGGCGGCGCGGATCAGCCCGGTCGAAATCGTGTCGGCAGTGCGCACCGTCAGCGCGCGCAGGTCCGCCAGCGAGGCCAGCGGCGCACGCGACCACAACCCGGTCGGCGGCCACGGCGTGATGTAGAGCAGGTGCTGCCCCTGCGCGGCCAAGGCGCGTGCGTAGTCGGCGCGCGCCAGCCCGGCCAGGCGCCGCGCCGACTCCAGCGAGGTCGCGATGAAGGGCAGCGAGGGCAGCTGGAACAGAGGATCGAGCTGGCCCAGTGCTTCGGCCGGGATGTCGCCGCCGTCGCTGCGCGCGTCCCTCGCCGCTGTCGCCGCGGGTGGCGGCAGCGGGCGGGCGTCCACGCCGGCCTCGAAGGCGGGCGCCACTAGCAGCGTCCCGCCCGAGCGCGCCTTCATCTCCTCGGCAAAGGTCGACAGTCCCTCGCCGGCCATGCCGGCGGCCGGCGCTTCCGTCGTCATGCGCCAGGTCACCGGCGCAGGCACGCTTGCCGCGGCCGAAGCGGCCGAAGCGGCCGGCGCCGGTGCCGACGCGGGCTGCGCCCGCGCCGGCACGAACGGCGTCATCGACAACAGCGCCAGCACCAGCGGCAACGGCCGTCCGCAGGCCCGCCGGAGGAGGCGGGAAAGCAAGACGTCGCACACGGCGAGACGAAGCATGTCACGGTCCTAGCGTTGTTCGAGCCTGGGTGGAAGGGGCAGCCCGCAGGCCCGGGCCGCACCGCATTATAGGGAGTCGCCATCACCGCCACGGCTTGCGGCGAGGTGATGCCGCACCGCCTTCAGGATCCCGCGCCCCGGCCGATATACGAACTACCGATGCCCTGCATTGACGCCGGCGCGCGCGAGCCGGCGCCATGCCGCCCTGTTGCCAGAGACCCCTATGCTGCTGTCCTACCGCATGTTGCTGTTCAAGATTTCCCGGCTGACGGGCCGCAACCGCATGACCGCTGTCGACGAGATCGCGCTGGCCGGCCAGCTCGCCGAAATGATGCATCGCCCGCATGCAGCGGAGCGCGTGGTGGCGGACCTGATGGATCACGAGCATGCCCAGGTGCGCCGCGTCGCCCTGAACGCGGTGCGGCGCGCACGCTGCTTTGCCTGCCCTAACCTGTTGCCGGCCCTGCTGCGCCGCTTGGCCGATGCCGAACCCTGGCTGCGCCATGACGCGGCCTGGGTGGTCGCCGAGGGCCAGTTCGACGGCGCCGAACTCCGTGCCGCGCTGCGCCGCCTGGCCGGCCGGACGCAGTTGCCGCAGGACGCGGCGCGCGCGCGCGCCTTCCCCGACGATGCCCTGCTGCAGGCCCAGGTCAAGGCACGCACGGCCCTTGACGCACTGTTGAAAAAGAGCGCCGCGGAGGCCAACCGCAGGCTGGGACTGGCCGGGGCCGCAGGCTATGCCAAAGGCACGGTCGGCCACAACAATATGGTCCGGCGGGAAACGAACCGCCGCACGGCCGCGCGGCGCCTGGACAGCAGCGTGCGGCTGACCTACCGCCCGCTGCCACCGCCCGAGGGCGTGCTGCGCATCAATTCGGCGGCCAAGACCAAGACCTCGCCGGGCTGAACCGGGCCGGCCGTCCGCCGGCTAGCGCCTGGCCCGCTCCGCAAGCACGCGCATCGGCGCGGCGGGCAGCGGCCCGTGGCAGCTGCGCGAGCCGTCGGCCTGGCCCAGCACCAGCCAGACCCGCGCGGCATCGCCGGCGGGGTGAAGCAGCCAGGCCGGTGCGCGCCCGCCGCCCAGGCTCTCGAGCACGCCGCTGCTGGCCGACTGCAGCATGGCGGCGCAATCAGCCACTGGCGCCTTGGTCGCGGCGAGGAAATCGCGGTTGGCCAGCACCTCGGGCAAGGCCATGTCGGGCGCCCCAAGGAAGGCATCGACGTCGAACTGGCGCGCGCCGGATCCCGGCGCCGCGCAGGCCGCCAGCCCGGCCGCCAGCAGCGCGGCGGCAGCCAGGCGGGGCAGGCTGCAGAAGGCGTTCACTCGCATGCCGGTCCTCACTGTTTCATCACGTCGGCACCCTTGGGCACCGTGAAGCGGAACGTATCGGCCGGCAGTGCCGGGTTCTTCTGCATCGCGGTGAAGCTCAGCAGCGTGGTGTTGCCGAAGGCATCGCGCAACTCCATGGCCGCCAGGTTGCCGCCCTTGAAGCCGATGCCGATACGCTCGAACTGCGTGTCCTTGGACTTGGGCGTCAGTTCCAGCCACTCGATGCCGTCACGCGTGGCGCCGTTCCTGACCACGAAATTCTTCTCGAGATCGTTGCTGCCGAACAGGATGGCGGCCGGACTGGAACCGAGCGCGCCATCGAGCTTGCGCTCGGTGACCTGGTTCAGGTCCTTGTCGTAGATGTAGAGGGTCTGGCCGTCCGCCTGCAGCAATTGCTCATAGGGCTTCTCGTAGCGCCAGGTGAACTTGCCCGGCCGCGAGAAGGCGAAGCTGCCGCTCGAGTTGCCGGTCACCTTGAGCGTATCGCCCTGCCCCTTGACCTGGCGCTGCGTGAACTCGCCGCGCGCAGTCTTGACAGTGGTGACGAAGGCCTGCAACTGGTCGGTGGCGGCGGCATGCGCGGCCGTCAGGCCCGAGGCCAGCAGGGCCAGCAGGACGCCGGTCCGTGCGAGCTGGCGCCGTGCCGGCGCAAAACTCCTGATGTGCATGAGGTTGCTTCCTTGCGTTCTTCGGTTTACCTGAGCGGCGGCGCCGCGCCGGCATGTTGCCTGCGGGCCGCCTGTGTGCTTAGAGCCGGTCTCGCGGGAGGGATTCCGGCAGAGAAGTAAGCCGATGTTACGCGTTACGCGTGCGGCGTTCACTCCTCTTCGCGCGCGCCCCCGCCCTGGGCCAGGATGTCGCGGTTGCCGTTGCCGGACATGGCGGACACCAGACCGGCCTTCTCCATGTCCTCCAGCAGCCGCGCGGCGCGGTTGTAGCCGATGCGCAGGTGGCGCTGCACCAGCGAGATCGAGGCGCGCCGGTTCTTCAGCACCACCTCGACGGCCTGGTCGTACAGGGGGTCGGCCTCGCCGCCACCGCCACCGGCGATGCCCGCGCCGCCGCCCATCCCGTCGCCACCGCCCTCCTCGGCCAGTCCGCCCTCGAGGATGCCCTCGATGTAGTTGGGCTCGCCCGCTTCCTTGAGCTTCTCGACCACGCGATGCACCTCGTCATCGGAGACGAAGGCACCGTGCACGCGCACCGGCAGGCCGGTGCCGGGCGCGAGGTAGAGCATATCGCCCATGCCCAGCAGCGCCTCCGCGCCCTGCTGGTCGAGAATGGTGCGGGAGTCGATCTTGCTGCTGACCTGGAAGGCGATGCGGGTCGGCACGTTGGCCTTGATCAGGCCGGTGATGACGTCGACCGACGGACGCTGCGTCGCCAGCACCAGATGCAGGCCGGCCGCGCGTGCCTTCTGCGCGATGCGCGCGATCAGCTCTTCGACCTTCTTGCCGACCACCATCATCAGGTCGGCCAGCTCATCGATGACGATCACGATGACCGGCAGTTTCTCCAGCGGCTCGGGCGCGTCCGGGGTCAGGCTGAAGGGATTGGGGATCTTTTCCTCGCGCGCGGCCGCCTCGTCGATCTTCTTGTTGTAGCCGGCCAGGTTGCGCACGCCCAGCTTGCTCATCAGCTTGTAGCGGCGCTCCATCTCGCCCACCGCCCAGTTGAGCGCGTTGCCGGCCTGCCGCATATCGGTCACGACCGGGCACAGCAGGTGGGGAATGCCCTCGTAGACGCTCATCTCCAGCATCTTGGGGTCGATCAGGATCAGCCGCACCGCATCCGCCTTGGCCTTGTACAGCAGCGACAGGATCATGGCATTGATGCCGACCGACTTGCCCGAGCCGGTGGTGCCGGCCACCATGCAGTGGGGCATGCGCGCCAGGTCGGCCACCACCGGCTTGCCGGCGATGTCCTTGCCCAGCGCCAGCGTGAGCTGCGAGGCGCTCTCGTTGTAGACCTGCGAACCGAGGATCTCGGACAGCCGCACCGCCTGGCGCTTCGGGTTGGGCAGCTCCAGGCCCATGCAGTTCTTGCCGGGGATGGTCTCGACCACGCGGATCGACACCAGCGACAGCGCGCGCGCCAGGTCCTTGGCCAGGTTGACCACCTGGCTGCCCTTGACGCCGGTGGCCGGTTCGATCTCGTAGCGGGTGATGACCGGGCCCGGGTAGGCCGCCACCACCTTGACCTCGACGCCGAAGTCCTTGAGCTTCTTCTCGATCAGGCGCGAGGTGTATTCCAGCGTCTCGGCGCTGACGGTTTCCTGGTGCGGCGGGATCGGGTCGAGCAGTGCCAGCGGCGGCAGGTCGGAGTCGTGGATGTCGGCGAACAGCGGCTGCTGCTTCTCGCGCTCGACGCGCTCGTGCTTGGGCACCGCCTGCGGACGCACGATCTGCACCGGCGCCGCCTCCTCGATCTTCACGCGCTGCACCTCGACGGTCTCGGTGCGCTCCACCTTGGCGGCCTCGCCGATGATGCGGTCCTGCTTGCTCTCGCGGCGCGCCTTGAAGCCGAGGAACAGGCCCTCGACGAAGCCGCCGATGTGCTCGGCCACCGACAGCCAGGAGAAATGGAAGAACAGCGACAGGCCGATGGCGAACAGCATCAGCAGCAGCAGGGTGGCGCCGGTGAAGCCCAGCGCCACCTGCATCCAGCCGCCCAGCAGGTCGCCCAGCACGCCGCCGGGCGCGCGCGGCAGCGCCGCGCGCAGCGGATACATGCGGATCGCTTCCAGCCCCATGCTGGAGACCAGCGTCAGCGCGAAACCGACCCAGCTGACCACCACGCCCTGGCGTGCCTCGGGCAGCGGCGGCGGCAGTTCCTCGGAGAGCGCGCGCCAGCCGCGCCAGCAGCGCCGCACCAGCAGCACCGCCCACCAGTAAGCGGAGAAGCCGAAGACGAAGAACAGCACGTCGGCCAGCCAGGCGCCCACGCGCCCGCCCAGGTTGTGGACGTCCGCGACCTGGTTGGCATGCGACCAGCCCGGGTCCGATTTGCTGTAGCTCGCCAGCATGCAGACGAAGGCGAGCGTGACCGCAAGCAGCAGGAACCAGCGCACTTCGCCCAGCAGCTTGCCGATACGGGAGGGCAGCGCGGATGGATCGGTACGGGTGGTGGGAGTGGCTCGAGCCATGCGCGATTGGTGGGGTTGAAAAAAAATCGGGATGCCGGGCATTTTAACCTTGGTGCGCACTATCGCTCCCATTGGAAATTGCAACAGTGGGCAAACGCGCCTCCACTTATAATGTCGCTTTTGACCGCTACCGGTGCGCCAGCGCGCGCGCCGGACACAGGATTGCATCATGGCCAAACACGCAAAAGTGCTCATTCTCGGGTCCGGTCCCGCCGGCTACACAGCCGCCGTCTACGCGGCCCGCGCCAACCTGCAGCCGGTGCTGATCACCGGCCTCGCCCAGGGCGGCCAGCTGATGACCACCACTGACGTGGAGAACTGGCCCGCCGACGCCAAGGGCGTGCAGGGCCCCGAGCTGATGCAGCGCTTCCTGGAGCACGCCGAGCGCTTCAACACCGAGATCATCTTCGACCATATCCATACGGCCCAGCTGACGGAGCGCCCGATCCGCCTCATCGGCGATGCCGGCGAGTACACCTGTGACGCGCTGATCATCGCCACCGGCGCCTCGGCCCAGTACCTCGGCCTGCCCTCGGAAGAAAACTTCATGGGCCGCGGCGTCTCGGCCTGCGCCACCTGCGACGGCTTCTTCTACAAGAACCAGGAAGTCGCGGTGGTCGGCGGCGGCAACACCGCGGTCGAGGAAGCACTCTACCTGTCCCATATTGCCAGCAAGGTGACCGTGATCCATCGCCGCGACAAGTTCCGCGCCGAGCCGATCCTGGTCGACCGCCTGCTCGCGCGCGAGAAGGAAGGCCGCGTCGAGATCCGCTGGAACACGGTGCTCGACGAGGTGGTAGGCGACGACTCCGGCGTGACCGGCGTCAAGCTGCGCAACGTGCTGACCGGGCAGAACGAGGAAGTGAAGCTGGCCGGCGTGTTCGTGGCCATCGGCCACAAGCCCAACACCGAACTGTTCGAAGGCCAGCTCGAGATGCACAACGGCTACATCGTCACCAAGAGCGGCCTGCAGGGCGACGCCACCGCCACCAACATCCCGGGCGTGTTCGCCGCCGGCGACGTGCAGGACCACGTCTACCGCCAGGCCATCACCAGCGCCGGCACCGGCTGCATGGCGGCACTGGATGCCCAGCGCTACGTGGAAGCGTTGAAGTAAAGCACACACGCGTCAGCCGACGCGGACAAAGGGGTGCCGGGGAACCGGCACCCCTTTGTGCTTTCTGGCGGCAGGCGGCTGGAGCAAGAGGCCTGCCGCTGCGTCCGGGCAAGCGCCCGCCCCGCCCGCTCCCGCAGGCGGCGTTCAGACCGGGAACATGGGGTAACGGGTGTTCGGAGACATGGGTAACAGGTGATCCCGCGCATCGCCTTTGCCCCGCCTACCCCCTGCCCCGGCCGGACTTTCTTATAAAATGACGCCTGCCCCACGGAGACAGCCATGAAGCACGGCGCCAAACCCGACAACGCCCCATCCCGCCTCGGCCTGGCCGACCTCGGCAAGCTGCGCGAGCGGCTCAAGGACGAGACCGAACGCCGCGAAGCCGAACGCCTGGCGGCCGAACAGGCCGCGCAGCGCGCACGCGAGGAAGCGGACGTGTTCCGCAGTTCGGTGGGTCAGGTCAGCGCGCTGCGCGACCGCAACCGGATCGAGCCCGCCGCGGGCAAGCCCTCGCCGCTGCCGGTGCAGACACTGCGCAACGACCAGGAAACGCTGGCGGCCTCGCTGTCCGACGAATTCGACGTCGAGAGCCTGCTGGACACCGATGAGAGCCTCTCCTTCCGCCGCCCCGGTATCGGCATGGACGTGGTCAAGAAGCTGCGGCGCGGCGAATGGGTGCCGCAGGACAAGCTCGACCTGCACGGCCTGCGCAGCGAAGAGGCGCGCGAGGCGCTGTCCGAGTTCCTGCGCCGCGCGGTACGGCGCGGCGTGCGCTGCGTGCGCGTGATCCACGGCAAGGGCAACGGCTCGCCCGACAAGCTGCCGGTGCTCAAGGGCAAGGTGCGCAGCTGGCTGGTGCAGAAGGAGGAAGTGATCGCCTTCGTGCAGGCCCGCGGCGCCGAGGGTGGCGCCGGCGCGCTGATGGTGCTGCTGCGCCAGCCGCGCGCCTGAGGGCCGCGCACCTGAGCCGCCGCCCGGCGTCCCCGCCCCACTCCGACCGCGAGCGCACTTGGCCCCCATCCTTTCTCCGCACTTCGATGCGCTGTTCGGCCGGCTGCCGCTGATCCTCCACGTGATGGAAGTGATCGGCGTGCTGTCCTTCGCGGTGGCGGGCGTCGTCGATGCGCGCAAGCAGCGCTTCGACGCGGTCGGCACCTTCGTGGTGGCATTCGCCACCGCCTTCGGCGGCGGCACGGTGCGCGACGTGCTGCTCGACCGCCGTCCCTTCTACTGGGTCGAGCACGAAGGCTATGTGATCCTGATCTTCGCGATGTCGATCGGCGCGTCGGTGGTGTTCCGCGTGGTGAGCCGCGTGGCGTCGGAGCGCACCATGCTGGTGGCCGATGCGATCGGGCTGGGCCTGTTCGCCGTGACCGGCACCTCGCTCGCGCTGGTGGCGCAGATGCCGGCCTTCGTGGCGGTCATGATGGGCATCATCTCGTCGGTGTTCGGCGGCGTGGTGCGCGACGTGCTATGTAACGAGATGCCGATGATCCTGCGTGACCGGGTGCCCTATGCCACCTGCGCCTTCGCCGGCTGCTGGGTCTACCTCGGCCTGACCTGGCTGGACGCGCAACAGGAAGCGGCCCTGCTGGCCGGCGCGCTGACCACCACGGCCACGCGCCTGGTCTCGGTCTGGCGCGGCTGGAGGCTGCCGGGCTGAACCCGGCGCCGCCGCCGCGCGGCGGCGTCAGACCGCCGCTTCGTCCTGCTCGCCGGTGCGGATGCGGATCACGCGCTCCACCTCGGTCACGAAGATCTTGCCATCACCGATCTTGCCGGTGTGGGCGGCCTTGACCACGGCATCCAGCACGGTGTCGAGCTGGTTCTCGGCCACCACCACTTCGATCTTGATCTTGGGCAGGAAGTCGACCACGTATTCCGCGCCGCGGTACAGCTCGGTATGGCCCTTCTGGCGGCCGAAGCCCTTCACCTCGGTCACCGTCAATCCGGTCACGCCCACGTCGGCCAGTGCTTCACGCACTTCGTCGAGCTTGAACGGTTTGATGATGGCGGTAATCTGCTTCATGTTGGCCCCTGGTTATGGTCATTAGCGAATGCCAGATTCTAGCCCGAAACCCTGACATCCTTGGCAAGGCGGCGCCGCACAGGCCGCCGACACCGCCGTTCAGCCCGTCGTTCAGCCCGCTTGCGCGCTGTCCGGGCCATCCGGAATGCGCGCCAGATCGCGCATCCACACCGCCGATTCGCCATCGCTGGGTGCGCGCCAGTCGCCGCGCGGCGACAGCGAGCCGCCCGAGCCCACCTTGGGCGCGTTCGGGATGCAGGAGCGCTTGAACTGGCTGGTGCGGAAGAAGCGGTCGACGAAGATGCCCAGCACCCGCTTGATCTCCGCCAGCGTGTATTCGTGGCGCGGCACGTGCGGCCCCTCGGGCCATTCGCCGCGTTCCCGGTCGCCCCAGGCCGCCAGCGCCAGGAAGGCCACCTTGGATGGCGTGAAGCCGAAGCGCAGCGTGTAGTACAGGTGGAAATCCTGCAACTCGTAGGGCCCGATCACGGACTCGGTCTTCTGCTCGGGGCCGCTGCTGGAGTTGCCCGGCACCAGTTCCGGGCTGATCTCGGTGTCCAGGATGTCGAGCAGCACGCCTTCGCCGCCGTCGGCCACCTGCCCGGTCTCGGCCACCCAGCGCACCAGGTGGCTGATCAGCGTCTTGGGCACGCTGGCGTTGACGTTGTAGTGCGACATGTGGTCGCCCACGCCGTAGGTGCACCAGCCCAGCGCCAGCTCGCTCAGGTCACCGGTGCCGATGACGATGGCATGCTGGAAGTTGGCCAGCCGGAACAGGTGGTTGGTGCGCTCGCCCGCCTGCACGTTCTCGAAGGTCACGTCGTAGACGGGCTTGCCTTCGGCATAGGGATGGCCCAGGTCCTTGAGCATCGCCAGGCAGCTCGGGCGGATGTCGATCTCGCTGGCGCTGCAGCCCACCAGCTCCATCAGCCGGCGCGCCTGGCGCAGCGTGCGCTCGCTGGTGGCGAAGCCCGGCATGGTGTAGGCCAGGATATTGGTGCGCGGCAGGCCGAGCCGGTCCATCGCCTTGGCGCACACCAGCAGGGCGTGGGTGGAATCCAGCCCGCCCGACACGCCGATCACCACCTTGGCGATGCCGCTGGACGAGAGCCGCTGCACCAGCGCCTGCACCTGGATGTTGTAGACCTCGCGGCAGCGCGCGTCGCGGCGGCGCGCATCGGCCGGCACGTAGGGGAAGCGCTCCACCTTGCGCACCAGCGGCAGCGGCTGCCCTTCGGGCACGCCGACGCGCAGGCGCACCACCTCGAAGCGCGCCACTTCCTCGCGGTGGCGGCGCACCGACTGGCCGAAGGTGGTCTGGTGCATGCGCTCGCGCGACAGCCGCTCCAGGTCCACGTCGGCAAACAGCAGGTGGGAGCTGTCGGCAAAGCGCTCCGATTCGCCCAGCAGCTCGCCGTTCTCGTAGATCAGCGCCTGGCCGTCCCAGGCCAGGTCGGTCGACGACTCGCCCTTGCCGGCCGAGGTGTACAGGTAGGCGGCCAGGCAGCGCGCCGACTGCTGCGCGACCAGTTGATGGCGGTAGCCCGACTTGCCCACCACGATGTTCGAGGCGGACAGGTTCACCAGCACGGTGGCGCCGGCCAGCGCGGCGAAGGAGGACGGCGGCACCGGCACCCACACGTCTTCGCAGATTTCCACATGGAAACGGAAGAAGGGGATGTTCTCGACCTCGAACAGCAGCCCCGCGCCGAACGGCACGGTCTGCCCGGCCAGCGAGACGGAGCCGGCGGCGGCACAGTCGGCGGCGCTGAACTGGCGCGCCTCGTAGAACTCCCAGTAGTTCGGCAGGTAGCTCTTGGGCACCACGCCATGGATACGCCCGCCGGCCACCACCACGGCGCAATTGAAGAGCTGGTGCTCCACGCGCAGCGGCATGCCCACCACCAGCGCCGGCGCCAATTGCGCCGAGGCCGCCACGATCTCCGCCAGCGCGCTCTCGCAGGCGTCGAGCAACGCACGCTGGTGGAACAGGTCTTCGCAGGTGTAGGCCGACAGGCCCAGTTCGGGGAAGGCCACCAGCGCGGCGCCCTGCTGCGCGGCCTGCCGGGCCAGCGCGATGGTCTGCTGCGCGTTGAAGGCCGGGTCGGCGACGCGGCACTCCGGCACGCCCACCGCCACGCGCGCGAAGCCATGGGAATAGAGGTTGAAGAAGGAGTCGCTCATGTGATGCCTTTGGATACCGTGGGGCCGCGGCCGTGGCGAGTGCGTGATGCCGGGTCGACCCCGGCATTTTACGACGGCCCCGGCCGCCGCGCTGCAGCGCGGCGGCCTTTCCGGTAGACTCGCCCGGTACCCGGGACGCCGCGGCCGAGCGCCGGCGGCAGGCCAGGCGGGGCGCAACTGGAGCGGATCGAAGCGCAATGCGGGCGGAACCTTGCAAGCCGGAGGCACGGCGCGGCAGCAGCACCCATGACGACCACCCGGCGGGCGGCTGCGCCGGCCAGGCGGAGCGCCGCTACGAGGCCCGCATCGCCGAAGGGCTGGCGGATATCGACGCGGCGGCCTGGGATGCCCTGGTGGACGCGCGCCCGGGCGCCAACCCCTTCCTGCGCCACGCCTTCCTGCACGCGCTGCACGCCAGCGGCAGCGCCGGCGACGACAGCGGCTGGTCGCCGCGCTACCTGACACTGTGGGCCGCCGAACCTGGCGGCGAGCGCCTGGCGGCCGCCATGCCCCTGTATGCGAAGGCACACTCCTACGGCGAGTACGTGTTCGACTGGGCCTGGGCCGACGCCTACCAGCGGCACGGCCTGCGCTATTACCCGAAATGGTTGTCGGCAGTGCCCTTCACCCCGGTGCAAGGCAGCCGCCTGCTGGCGGCCGACGAACACGCCGCGCGCCAGCTGCTGGCACATGCGCTGGCCTTGGCCGAGCAGAGCGGCATGTCCTCGCTGCATGTGCTGTTCCCCACGCCGCAGGAGGCGGGCTGGATGGCCGAGGCCGGCATGATGCTGCGCCAGGGCGTGCAGTTCCACTGGACCAATCCCGGCTACGCCGACTTCGAGGCCTTTCTCGCCACGCTGTCGCAGAAGAAGCGCAAGAACATCCGCGCCGAGCGGCGGCGCGTCGCCGAGGCCGGCATCGGCTTCCGCCACCTGCGTGGCGCCGAGATCAGCGACGAAGACTGGCGCTTCTTCCACCGCTGCTATCGCCAGACCTACCGCGAGCACCATTCCTCGCCCTACCTGAACCTGGACTTCTTCCGCCGCATCGGCGCGTCCATGCCGGGCAACCTGCTGCTGGTGGTGGCCGAGCGGGCCGGAAGCCCGATCGCCAGCGCCCTGCTGGTCTACGACGACGCGCCGGCCATCAGCACCCTGTACGGGCGCTACTGGGGCGCGCTCGAGCACCATCCCTGCCTGCACTTCGAGGCGTCCTACTACCAGCCGCTGGAGTTCTGCATCGCCCATGGCATCCGCACCTTCGAGGGCGGCGCGCAGGGCGAGCACAAGATGGCGCGCGGCTTCCTGCCGGTGGCGACGCAGTCCGCGCACTGGCTGGCGCACCCGGCCTTCGCCGATGCGGTGGAGCGCTTCCTGGCGCAGGAGCGCCAGGGCATCGGCGCCTACCTCGACGAGCTCAGCGAGCGCAATCCCTTCGCCCGCACCTGAGCCGGCCGCCGGCCGCGGCCCGCGCCGCGCGCCGGGGCTAGCGCTGGCGCCACATGCGCCGCAGCGTGTTGTCGCCCAGCATGTAGTGGTGGAACAGCGCCGCCACCGCATGCAGGCCGATCACCGCGTAGAAGGCGCTGCCGATGGTCTCGTGCAGTTCCTTGAACAGGTCTTTGAGGCCGTCGTCCGGCGCCGCCAGCGCCAGCTCCAGCCCGGTGCCGGGCACGGCCAGCGGATGGCCGGCCGCCGCCAGGGTCAGCAGGCCCAGCAGCGGCTGGATGAAGATGAACAGATAGAGCAGCAGGTGCATGGCGCCCGCCAGCAGCTGCATCCAGCGCGATCCCTCTTCCGGCGCGGGCGCGCCGCGCACCAGGCGCCACAGCAGGCGGGGCACGGCCAGCACCAGCACCAGCACCCCGGCCCATTCGTGCGTGCCCATCGCCAGCGCGCGCGCGGCGCTGCCGCGCGGGGTGAAGCCCTTCAGCTCGATAGCCGCATAGGCCGCTGCCACCAGCAGGAAGACCGCCCAGTGGAAGAAGATGGCCGGGCCGCTGTAGCGCGATCCGGCAAGCGAGGTCTTGGTCATTGCGCCAGGTTCTCGATTGATGTGGGAGTGCCGTCAGCTTAACGCCTCCGGGGGGCGCCATCCTTGGCCGGCGTCAAGCCGGCCCCAGCAAAAAGCCCCGCCGGAGGCGGGGCTGTTCAGCGCCTGTTCATCACACGCCGGATCGCGTGGAAAAACGGGCTTGGCGGTGCTCGGAAAATCACTTCTTGAAATTGGCCACGCCGTCGGTGATTTCCTTGTGGGCTTCCTCGATGCCGGCCCAGCCTTCCACCTTGACCCACTTGCCGGCCTCGAGCGCCTTGTAGTTCTCGAAGAAGTGCTTGATCTGGTCGAGCAGGTTCTGCGGCACGTCGGACAGGCCCTTCATGAAGGCGGTGGCCGGCGACAGCTTGTCCACCGGCACGGCGACCAGCTTGGCATCGACACCCGACTCGTCGGTCATCTTCAGCATGCCAAGCGCGCGGCAGCGCACCACGGCGCCGGCCAGGATCGGGAAGGGGGTGATCACCAGCACGTCGACCGGGTCGCCGTCGCCCGACAGGGTCTGGGGAATGAAACCGTAGTTGGCCGGGTAGCGCATGCCGGTGCCGATGAAACGGTCGACGAAGAGCAGGCCCGTTTCCTTGTCGGCTTCGTACTTCACCGGATCGCTCTGGGCGGAGATCTCGATGATGACGTTGAAATCGTTCGGAATGTCCTTGCCCGGCGAGACGAGATTGAAGCTCATGCGTGTTCTCCAGAAATGCCTGTGATTACGGATGGCGGGCATTATAGCGGTTCGCGCTGACCGGAATCTGACAGGAACGCAGGCCGGGCCGCGCCGGCGCAGGTGCCTTGCGCGTCCCGCCGGCTGGGCGATAATGCCGGATCGATCCCCGGCGGCGCCCGTCCCCGGGCCTGGCGCGGGACTCCCCCGTCCGCCCGCCGAACCGGAGCCAATCCATGCATGCCCAGCACTACGTAGCCAACCGCCTGATCGCACCCGATTCGGGCCTGCGCATCAAGGTCTTCGACCCTTCCACCGGCGAGCCCTTCGCCGAGATCGCCCGCGGCAACGCCACCGACGTCAATGTGGCGGTGCACGCCGCCCGCCAGGCTGCCGACGGCGCCTGGGGCGCCATGTCGCCGGCCGAGCGCTCGCGCCTGCTCAACCGCGTGGCGCTGGCCCTGCTCGCCCGCGAGGACGAACTGGCCGCGCTGGAGGCGCGCGATACCGGCAAGCCGCTGCGCCAGGCGCATGGCGACGCGCGTGCGGTGGCCCGCTACTTCGAGTTCTATGCCGGCGCGGCCGACAAGCTGCACGGACAGACCATCCCCTACCAGGCCGGCACCACGGTGCTGACGCTGCGCGAGCCGCACGGCGTGACCGGCCACATCATTCCCTGGAACTATCCGCTGCAGATCTTCGGCCGCAGCGTGGGCGCGGCGCTGGCCGCCGGCAATGCCTGCGTGGTCAAGCCGGCAGAAGACGCCTGCCTGTCGCTGCTGCGCGTGGCCGAGATCGCCGCCGAGGCCGGCCTGCCGGAGGGCGCGCTGAACATCGTCACCGGCTACGGCCACGAGGCCGGCGCGGCGCTGGCGCGCCATCCCGGCATCCAGCACATTTCCTTCACCGGCTCGCCGGCGACGGGCAAGCTGGTGGCCCAGCTGGCCGCCGAGAACCACGTGCCGGTCACGCTGGAACTGGGCGGCAAGTCGCCGCAGATCGTCTTTGCCGACGCCGATGTCGACGCGCTGGTGCCGGTGGTGGTCAACGGCATCGTGCAGAATGCCGGCCAGACCTGCTCGGCCGGCAGCCGCGTGCTGGTGGAGCGCCCGCTCTACGACGCCCTGCTCGACCGGCTCGCCTCGGTGTTCGAGACGCTGCGCGTGGGCCCGTCCGGGCTCGACCTGGAATGCGGGCCGCTGATCAGCCGCAAGCAGCAGCAGCGCGTCTGGGACTTCGTCTCCGACGCCCAGCACGACGGCATCGCCGTGATGGCGCAGGGACACATCGTGCCCGAGGCGCCGGAGTCCGGCTTCTACCAGGTGCCGATGCTGTTCCGCGACGTGCCGCCGCGCCACCGGCTGGCGCAGGAGGAGGTGTTCGGTCCCCTGCTGGCGGCGATGCCCTTCGACAGCGAGGCCGAGGCGGTGGCGTTGGCCAATGGCACGCCCTACGGCCTGGTGGCGGGCGTCTGGACGCGCGACGGCGGCCGCCAGCTGCGGCTGGCACGCAACCTGCGCGCCGGCCAGGTCTTCATCAACAACTACGGCGCCGGCGGCGGCGTGGAACTGCCCTTCGGCGGCACCGGCCAGTCCGGCTACGGCCGCGAGAAAGGCTTCGAGGCGCTGTACGGCTTCACCACGCTGAAGACGGTCGCCATCCAGCACGGCTGAGCCAGCGCCGCCGGCCGCGGCGGCCATCCATTCATCGGAGTGCCGTCTCCTTCCACACGACGGCCATGCATTTTCGGAGTCACATGGGTAACATCAATTTCCTCTCGGTCGCTTTCGCCATCTTCTTTTTCTGGATGGCCTGGCACGTCAAGAACAAGCGTGCCACCAACCCCTCCGGCATGCCGCGCCTGCAGGTCTTCAAGCGCAAGTGGGGCGAGACCGTGGGCGACCGCGTGCACTGGTGCCTGTATGTGGCCCTGCCCTTCCTGCTGGCGGTGATGATGGTCGCCAACGCGCTGCGCGGGCGGGGACCGTTCTCGCACTGAGGCGCGTTGCGGCGCGCACCCGGCACCAGCGGGCGCGCGCCTTGCAGTTTGTTGCACCCGTGTCTGGCGGGGAACGCGGCAGCCGCGGCTCCCCGCAACGAAAACGTCAGGAGGCTTCCCGCACGGCGCGGAGGTCCCGCACAAGCCAAGGAGACAGGCAATGAGACTGGAAGACAAGGTGGCGGTGGTCACCGGGGGCGGATCGGGCTTCGGCGAGGGCATCGCCCACACCTTTGCGCGCGAAGGCGCCAGGGTGCTGGTGGCCGACCTGCGCGCCGACGCGGCCGAGCGGGTGGCGCACGCCATTGCCGCCGCGGGCGGCCAGGCCCGCGCGGTGCGCGCGGACGTGTCGCACGAAGCCGATGTCGAGGCCATGCGCGAGGCGGCGCTGGCGGCCTTCGGCGACGTCCACATCGTCGTCAACAACGCGGGCACCACCCACCGCAACAAACCCATCCTGCAGGTCAGCGAGGAAGAGTTCGACCGCGTCTACGCCGTCAACGTCAAGAGCATCTTCTGGTCGGCCCGCGCCTTCGTTCCGCATTTCCGTGCCCGCGGCGGCGGCGTCTTCGTCAATATCGCCTCCACCGCCGGCATCCGGCCGCGCCCCGGCCTGGTCTGGTACAACGGCAGCAAGGGCGCCGTGATCACCGCCAGCAAGGCCATGGCCGCCGAGCTGGGCCCGGACAATATCCGCGTCAACTGCGTCAACCCGGTGATCGGCGCCACCGGCCTGCTGGAAGAGTTCATGGGCATGCCCGACACGCCCGAGAACCGCGCCAGGTTTCTCGCCACCATCCCGATGGGCCGCATGTCGACCCCGCAGGACGTGGCCAACGCCTGCCTGTACCTGGCCTCCGACGAGGCGGCCTTCATCACGGGCACGTGCATCGAAGTCGACGGGGGACGCTGCGTCTAGCCTCTCCAAGCCCTTCCCGCACACCGGGCCGAAGCGTCGTACCTAACGTCGTACCTAACGTCACACGAATCGTCGTACCCAACGTCGCACCGAACGTCGTACAACAACAAGGCATCGAGCCGATGCCAGGACGAGGAGACAGCATGACAACGACCGCAGTCAACCCCGGCGCCACCAGCGCCGCCTTCGAGGATGCCACCTACCGCAAGGTGAGCTGGCGCCTGGTGCCTTTCCTGCTGCTGTGCTACGTGGTGGCCTACCTGGACCGCGTCAACGTAGGCTTCGCCAAGCTGCAGATGCTCAATGACCTGAAGTTCAGCGAGACCATCTACGGGCTCGGCGCCGGCATCTTCTTCATCGGCTACTTCCTCTTCGAAGTGCCGAGCAACGTGATCCTGCACCGCGTCGGCGCGCGTATCTGGATCGCGCGCATCATGATCACCTGGGGCGCGATCTCGGCGGCGATGATGTTCGTCACCACGCCGACCATGTTCTACGTGCTGCGCTTCCTGCTGGGCGTGGCCGAGGCCGGCTTCTTCCCCGGCATCATCCTCTACCTGACCTACTGGTTCCCGGCCGGCCGGCGCGGCCGCACCACCACCTATTTCATGACGGCGGTAGCCCTGTCCGGCGTGATCGGCGGGCCGCTGTCGGGCTGGGTGATGCAGGCCTTCGACGGCCACAACGGCTGGTCCGGCTGGCAATGGATGTTCCTGATCGAAGGCATCCCCTCCATCCTGGTCGGCCTGTGGGTGATCGCCTACCTCGACGACCGCATCGCCCACGCCAAGTGGCTCAGCGACGAAGAGAAGGCGCTGCTCCAGCGCAATATCGCCGGCGAGGAGGCGCACAAGGAAGACCTGCCGATCGCCCGCGTGCTGTCCAGCCCGCGCGTCTGGCTGATGAGCGCGATCTACTTCAGCTTCGTCATGGGCCTGTACGGCATCAGCTTCTGGCTGCCCACCATCATCAAGCAGACCGGCGTCAAGGGCGCGCTCGACATCGGCCTGCTGACCGCCATTCCCTACGGCTGCGCGGTGATCGGCATGGTGCTGGTGGCCTACAGCGCCGACCGTCGCGGCGAGCGCCGCTGGCACATCGCCCTGCCCGCGCTGGGCGGCGCGCTCGGCCTGGTGCTGTCGGTGCAGTGGCACGGCAACACCACCCTGGCCATGTGCGCGCTGACGCTGGCCACCATCGGCATCCTCACCACGCTGCCGTTGTTCTGGAGCCTGCCGACGGCCTTCCTCGCCGGCACCGGCGCGGCCGCCGGCATCGCCATGATCAACTCGCTGGGCAACCTGGCCGGCTTCATCAGCCCCTACGCGGTGGGCTGGCTGAAGGACCTGACACAGAGCACCGACTCCGGCATGTACCTGCTGGCGGCCTGCATGGTGGCGGGCGCGGCGCTGACGCTGTCGGTGCCGGCACGGATGGTGAACAAGTAGGGAAGGCGCGCGGGGCGGCGGCATCGGCCACCGCCCCGGCAGGCCGGCTCCGTCTCAGGCGTCGCCCAGCATCTCGCCCACCGAGCCGGCGGTACCTGCCGCGCGCGGCCCGATCAACTGGTGCAGCGTGCCCAGCAGCTCATCCTCGTTGTAGGGCTTGCCGAGGTAGACGTTGACGCCGATCTCGGCCGCGTAGCGGCGATGCTTCTCCGCCGTGCGCGAGGTGATCATCACCAGCGGCATGTGGGCGGTGCGGGCGTCGGCGCGCACGTTGCGCGTCAGGTCGAAGCCATCCATGTGCGGCATCTCGATGTCGACCAGCATGGCATCCGGCATGACGTCCTGCAATTGCTTCAGCGCATCCACGCCGTCGCGCGCCAGCACCACCTGGTAGCCGGCGCGGGTCAGCAACCGGTGGGCGGCCTTGCGCACGGTCAGCGAATCGTCGACCACCATCACCGTGGGCTGCGTGCCGAGGCCCGCCACGGCCACCGCGGCAGCGCTGCCGGCGCCCAGCTCGGCCACCGCCCCGGTCAAGCGGGCGGCCTGCGCGGACGGCGCGGCCTCACCGGCCGGCGGCAGCCCGCGCAGCGCTTCGCCGCGCGCCTGGGCATGGCGCTGGGCCAGCACCACCGGGTTGTAGATCAGCACGATCTCGCCGTCCCCGAGCGTGGTGGCGCCGGCAATGCCGTCGAGGCGGGCCAGGTGGGGGCCGATGTGCTTGACCACCACTTCGCGGTTGCCGACCACCTCGTCGACGTGCACCGCCACACGCTCGGCACCGCTGCGCGTGACCACCACCGGGGAATACTTGCTGCCGGCGGCGATGGCGGGGCTCTCCTCCAGCAGGGCGCCGAAGTAGTGGAACGGCACCGGCTCGCCGCCATAGGCGAAGCTGCCTCGGTTGTAGGCCTCGGCCAGCGCCGGCGCGCGCAACTGCTGGACCTGGTCGATCATGCCGCTGGGAATGGCAAAGAGGCGGCCGCCCAGCATCACCAGCAGCACCTGCGTGATCGCCGTGGTCAAGGGCAGGTGCAATGTGAAGCGGGTGCCGCGCCCGGCCTCGGTGGTCAGCGCGATGCGCCCGCCCAGCGCCACGGTCTCGGCGCGCACCACGTCCATGCCGACGCCGCGGCCGGCCAGTTCGGAGATGGTGTCGGTGGTGGTGAAGCCGGGCGTGAAGATCAGTTCGGTCAGGCGTGCCTCGCCGGCCTCATCGTCCGGGGCCAGCAACTGGCGCTGCACGGCGCGCGCACGGATGCGCGGCAGGTCGAGGCCGGCGCCGTCGTCGACGAAATGCAGCACGACCTCGTTGCCTTCCTGCTGCAGTTCCAGCGTGAGCGCGCCGGTGGACGGCTTGCCGGCCGCCCGCCTGGCCTCGGCCGGCTCGATGCCGTGCACCACCGCGTTGCGGATCAGATGCTCGATCGGCCCGGCCATGCGGTCGAGCACCGAGCGATCGATCTCCACGGTGCCGCCCTTGATCAGCAGGCGCACCTCCTTGCCGGTTTCGGCGGCCGCCTGCCGCACCACGCGGTAGAGGCGCTCGGCCAGCGCATCGAACTGCACCATGCGGGCCTGCATCAGGCTGCGCTGCAGGCCGCGTGTCAGGCGTGCCTGCGCTTCCAGGTCGCCGGCGGCGCGATCGAAGCCGCGCTGCAGGTTCTGCTCCACGGTGGCCACGTCGTTGACGGACTCGGCCATCATGCGCGTGAGCTCCTGGAAACGCGTGAAGCGGTCGAACTCGAGCGGATCGAATTCCTGCTTCTGGCGCGAGTCGGCGATGCGCGAGGCCATCTGCGACTCGGCCTGGATCTCGATCTCGCGCAACTGCGTGCGCAGGCGCGCCACGTTGTCGTTCAGCTCGCCGAGATAGGTGCGCAGCGCGCCCAGCTCGCTGTCCACGCGGGCGCGCGCCACGCTCACTTCACCGGCGTCGTTGATCAGGTTGTCCAGCGTGCGCGCCTGCACCCGCACCAGCGCGCGCTGGCGCTCGGCAGGCTCCGCTGCCGGCATGGCCGGAGCCAGGCCGGGCATGACGCCGGCAGGACCGGGTGCCGCCGGCGGCAGGGCAGCCAGCGCGCCGGCCGGCGGCGCATCGGTGCCGCGGTCCGGCGGCGCACCGTCCACGCCGGCAGCGCCGTCCACGCCTTCCGTCCCGTCCGCCTGCCCGCCTTGCTCGGCGCCGTCACGGCCGTCCCCGCCCTCGCCCGCGGCGCCGATGTCCGCCTGGGCGTGCACCGCCTCCGGGTCGTCCGCTGGCAGCAGGCGGCCCGCCTGCAGTGCCTCCGCATGCGCCAGGATGCGGTCGTACCAGGCATAGAGCCGGGCGAACAGCGCGGGGCCGACGCGGTTGCCACGCAGGCTCGCGTCCAGCAGCGTCTCCATTTCGTGCACCGACTGGCCCAGGGCCATGGCCCCGGCCATGCGGGCGCTGCCCTTGAGGGTGTGCAGCGCGCGCAGCACCAGACCGCCATGGCGCATGTCCTCGACCGGTGCCGCCTCCCAGGTGCGCAGCAGCCGGCCGAGCTCCGGCAGGCTGGCCTGCGCCTCTTCCAGGAAGATCTCGACCAGCTCGCGATCGAGCGCGGGCTCCGGCTCGCCTGCGGCAGCCTCCTCCACCAGCCCCACCGGCCCCACCTGCTCCATCACCGGCGCGGGCCGGGCCTCCACGCCCGGAGCCCGCAGCGCGGGCATGGGAATCACCACCGCCTGGTGGAGCGCCGCCGCGGCGGGCTCGCCGCCTGCGGCGCCCGCCTCGTGCGGCACAACAGGCACGCGCGCGGCGCCGAACAGCATCGACACCGGCATATCCGAAGCATCCGCCAGATCCGATCCATTCGAGCCATCCGGCATCGCTCCCAGGCCCAGCACGGATCCCGGCGCCGGCCCGACATGCAGGCGCGGCCGCATCAACATGCGCTCGCGGCACTCCGCCAGGCTGCGGCACAGCGCCGTCTCCGACTGCGGCCAGACGCCCGCGGCGAACTGGTGCAGCATGCCGCGCAGGCGCTCCACGGCCTGCTCCAGCAGGCGGAAGTCACCGGGATGCAGCGCCACCGGATGCGCGGCCAGCTGCAGCAGCAAGCCCTCCAGCGCCTCGGCCACCTCGCGCACCGGCTCCAGCGCCACCGTGGCGGCGCTGCCCTGCAGCGTATGGGCCACGCGCAGCGCCAGCTCGCTCGGGCAGGGGCGGCCTTCATGGCGCCACTCGGACAGGTCGGTGGCGAACTGGCGGATCAGGCCGTCCGCCTCCTGCAGGTAGACGTTGTACAGCGGCAGCCCGATGCGGATCGGGCCGATGACCTTGTAGTGGTCGTCCTCGCCGGAGAGCGCTCCCGCCAGCCGGAAGGGGATGACGTTGGCGTCCTGCGCCGCGTCCGCGCCGGTCTGTGCGGCCTCATCCGGCGCGTCCCGCCCGTCGTCGTCCGCGCGCGGGAATTCCACTTCGCCCGCGCCTGCCGCCGCGTCGGGACCGGCATCGTGCAACGGGATCGGCGCCTCGTCCGCCGGCATGGCCGGCCGCGCATCGGCTGCATCGGCTGCATCGGCTGCATCGGCTGCATCGGCTGCATCGGCTGCATCGGCTGCCGCCGGGCGCCCGTCGCGTACGGCCTGGGCCGCCGCCAGCAGCGCGTCGACGTCGCGCTGGCAGGCGGCGTCCTGGCGCAGGCCGGCCAGCCAGGGTTCCAGTTCCGCGTGCGCCTGGCGCAGCAGTTCGAGCAGTTCCGGCCTGGCCTCGCGGGCTTCGGCGATCCACAGGTTGAGCACCTGCTCCACCGCCCATGCCGCCTCCCCGTAGCGGGCCAGGCCGACCATGCGGCTGGAGCCCTTGAGAGTATGGAAGCCGCGCCGCACGCGGCTCAGCGTATCGGCATCCGCCAGCGCCGCCAGCCCGCCATCGAGCGCCCTGGCGATGCTGGCGAGCACATCCTCGGCCTCGTGCAGGAAGATGTCGAGCAGTTCGGCGTCGAGCGCCGCATGGTCGGCCGGCGCGGCGGCGTCAACGAGCGCAGGCGCGGGCGCCGCCGGCGCGGCCTGCGGCAGCGGTTCGGCCAGCACCGCCACCAGCCGCTGGGCGGCATCGGCGCTGCCGGCCAGCCAGGCATTGAGCTGCGTGGTCGCCTCCGCCACCGAACGCCGCAGCGCCGCGTCGTCATCGATCGCGGCCTGCTCGCCGGCCGCCTGCAGCGCCGCGCGCAGGGCATGCACCTCCGGCGCCTCGGCTTCGGCGTGCACGCGCAGCATCGCGGCGGCGGCAGCACGGGCACCCGCCAGCGCGTCCGGCGATGCCGGCGATGCCGGCCGCAACGCTCCCGGCTCCGCCAGGTCCGCGTCCCCGGGCACCTCCATCCCCCCGGCCAGCGGCGCCTTGCCGAACTCCACCGCGTCGACGAAGGCATGCAGCGGGCCGAGTTCACCGGCGACCTCCGCCAGCGCGCCGGCGCGCGCCTGCGCATCGGCGCCGGCGAATCCGGCCAGGCGCGCCTCCACCCGCTCGACGATGGCGGCCGCGCCGCCCGCCTCCGCGGCCAGCGCCGGCGTCAGTGCGCCACCGCTCGCCAGCGTGCGCAGCGTATCGCGCAGGCTGCGGAAGGCCCGGCTCGCATCCTGCAGGTGCGTACCGGCGGCGATTCCACCGCCATCGCGGTCATAGGCATCGAGCCAGGACTCGCCGCTGTCGAGCTGCGCGCGCAACTGCGCCACCGCGGCCCGCCGCACCTCCTGCGCCTGCGCCTGGGCAACCATCTCGACCAGCCAGGACGGCGCCGCCGCACCGGCCGCCAGGCAACTCGCCAGCTCCTCGCAACGTTGCGCGAACTGCAGGCGCGCGGCATGGCCGGACTTGCCGTGCACACGCCAGGGCGTGGCCAGCGCGCGCGCGAGGAACAGCGCGAGCGCCTCCGCTGCGGTGCCGGCAGCGGTGCCGGCAGCAGCGCCTTCGCCGCCTGCCGCCGCGTCCAGGCAACGCAACAAGGCCGGCTGGGACAACGGCTGGGCGGCCTCGGCCAGCGCCGCCAGCGCGGTGTGCCAGGCCGCGGCGTCGCCGCGCGCGGCGCGCTCCAGGCCGGCCGCAGCCTGCTGCAGGTTGCCGGTGTCGATGCCGTCGAGCCAGCCGTAGTAGCGCTGGCGGAAATCCGCCTCGACGGCCAGGTGCGCGGCGTCCAGGCGGAAGGCCTGCAGGCACTGGCGGATCGCCGCGCGCAAGGCCAGCGCTGGCGCGGAACGCTCGGCGTCCGGCGCCAGGCCGGTGGCGACCAGCAGGAAGATGGCGTCATTGAGCAGCGCCTGCGGCACCCGTACCTGGCCCTGCACGTATTGGCGCAGCAGCAGGTGCGCGCGCGCGGCGAAGCGCTTGGCCAGCAGGTCGGACGGCAGCAGGCCATGCGCGAGCGCCTCGAACACCAGCGACAGCACATGCCACACGCCGCGGTCCGGATGGTCGGCGCTGCGGCGCGCCTCCTGCTCGCCGGCGCGCACGTCCTGCATGGCGCGCACCAGCGGCAGGTACACCTGCTGCAACTGCTCGGCATCGGTACATGGCGTGGGCAGGCGCAGCGCGCCGAGCAGCGCGGCCTCGAAGCGCTGGCGCGCGCGCGCCACCGCCGCCGGCAGGCGCGTGGGCAGCAGGATGCCGGGCAGCATCTGCACGTCGTCCACCCACAGGTCGGCCGGATGCACGCGCTCTTCCGAGAGCAGGGCCAGCACGTCGGCGTAGTTGCGGAACAGGCGCAGCGGGTCGTCGGGCTCCCCCGCCAGCAGGTCATCGACGTACTCCGCCAGTGCCTGCACACCCTGGCGGAATACCTGGTGCGTGTCGGCGCTGGCTGCCGCCGTGCCGGCATCGACGGCCTCGAGCAGGCGGCGCAGCGCCTGGCAGTAGGCATCGATGCCGCGCAGGCCGACGATATGCACGGCGCCGGCGGCCTGGTGCAGTTGCTGGCCGGCGAGGCGCAGCGACGTGGTGTCGCGCGCGCCCAGCGCCTCCGGCGCCTGCTGCACTTCGTCGACATAGCGGCCGAACTCGGCCGCGGCGTCCTCGAGCGCCGTGCGCAGGCTGGGCGCCAGCCAGGCCAGCATCGAGAGGTCGCGCCGCCCGCCTTCCGCGGCGGGTGCGGCGTGCGCCTCGTGCCGCGCGGCGGCCGCGATGGCGTCAGGTTCGGCCGCTGCGCGCGAGACTGGGGAGTTCAGTGACATGACTGCTTCCAAAATGGCCGTGGCGGGCCGCCGTACGCCGCGCCACGCGCCGGATGGCTTAGCCGATCTTGAATCGCGATACGGAGTTGCGCAGCTCTTCGGTCAGCAGTGTGAGCTGGCGCACCGAGGCCGAGGTCTGGCGCGTGCCGGTGGAGGTTTCCTCCGTGACGTGCAGGATGTCGTCGATATTGCGCGCCACCGCGCTGGCCAGGCCGGCTTCGTGCGAGGTGGTCTGCGAAATCTGCTCGATCAGCTCGGCCAGCTGGCGCGACACGCGGCCGATCTCCTGCAGCGCGGCGCCCGCGTTGTCGGACAGCTTGGCGCCTTCGACCACGCCCTGGGTGCTGCGCTCCATCGCGTGCACGGCGTCCTGGGTGTCGGTCTGGATGGTGCGGATCAGCGCACCGATCTGCTTGGTCGCCTCGCCGGAGCGCTCCGCCAGCCGCTGCACTTCCTCGGCCACCACCGAGAAGCCGCGCCCGGCCTCGCCGGCCGAGGCGGCCTGGATGGCGGCGTTCAGCGCCAGCACGTTGGTCTGTTCGGTAATGTCGGAAATCAGCTCGACGATTTCACCGATCTCCTGCGAGGACTCGCCCAGGCGCTTGATGCGCTTGGACGTTTCCTGGATCTGCTCGCGGATGTCGTTCATGCCGGCAATGGCATCCTGCACCGCGCGCTGGCCCTGTTCGGCGGCTGTCAGCGAGGTGCGCGCCACGTTGGCGGACTCGGCCGCGCCGCGCGACACCTGGTTGATGCGGTCGGCCATCTCCACCACCGACTCGCCGGTCTGGCGGATCTGGCGCGACTGCTCCTCCGCCGCCGCGGCCAGGTGGGTGGAGGTGTCCTGCATGCGGTCCGACGCCTGGCTCACCTCGCCCGCGGTCTGCTGCACGCGGCGCACCAGTTCGCGCAGTTCTTCCACGGTGTAGTTCACCGAGTCGGCGATGGCGCCGGTGATGTCCTCGGTCACCGTGGCCTGGCGCGTCAGGTCGCCGTCGGCGATGTCCTGCAGCTCGTTCATCAACTGCAGAATGGCCTTCTGGGTGGCATCGTTGTTGCGCTTTTCGTCCAGGCGGCGCGCCTCGGCCTCGCGCTCGCGCGCCTCGGCCTCGCTGGCACGCACGCGCGAGTCGCGCAGGTAGAGCGAGACCAGGCCCGCCAGGCACAGCAGCGCCAGCAGCGCCGAGCCGATGGTGGCGGCCAGCGTCACCGGGCGGAAGCGTGCCGCCTGCGCATAGGCGCCCTGCAGCGCCGCCAGGTCGCCACGCAGCGCTTCGTTGTCGTTGAAGATCTGCTGCTGCGCGCGCTTGGCGGCGATCAGGCCGGGCAGGTTGCCCAGGATGGTCTGCGTGGTCTTCTGCACCGCGTCGAAACGCTGCGAAAGCTGCTCCAGGTAGCTGCGCGTCTCGGCGTCGCCGGCCGCCGACAACCGCAGCGCCTCGCTGCCGTTGAGCAGGCCGTCGAGCGTCTCGCGGAAGGTGTTGGTGTCCTTGCCGAGCAGGAAAGCGGTCTCGGGGTTGACGCCTTCGCCGGCGATGAACTCGTTCAGGTTCTTACCCAGGCGCTGCGTCAGCATCACCAGCTGGGCCGAGGCCGCCACTTCGCGCGCGTTCGCCCCCGACTGCAGCTTGATCGCGGCAACCTGCTCGGCCGATTCCAGCAGTTCCGGGTTGGAGGCGTTGAAGATCTGCAGGGTCTGGCCGATGGTGGTGAGCGTGGGCTGCTGGGCCAGCACGTCGCCCGCGCTCTTCTCGCTGCGCTTCCAGGAGCCCATGGCCGTCTCCAGCAGCGGCTCGGCCGCGCCGGTGGTGGCCCGCACCTTGCGCGCAGCGCTGCCTTCCTGCAGCGCCAGCAAGTCGGCGGCAAGCTGCTCCCTGGACTGCTTGAGCTGGATGAAGGCCTGCGGATTGCCGAGCAGCGCGTTCGGCACCGCCTTGGCCAGGCGCTGCGAGTGCATCAGCGTGTCGCCGGCGATCTCGATCTGCGCCGCGCCGTTGTCGGCCTGCCGGTTGTCGAAGTAGACCGAGCCCAGCAGCGCCGCCAGCGAAGCCACCAGGCCGATCGTCAAGACCCGCTGCCGGCTGGAGAAGGACATGCCGCGCAGCCAGGCCCCGAGCCGGTCCACGGGAGTGGCGCCAAGACCGCCTGGCGCCGCCGGCAGCGGCGCCACCGACACGCCATCGGCCGCCAGCCCCGCGGCCTGCGCCACCTGCGTGCGGCGACCCAGGCTGAATCTCTTGAAACCCATAGCTCCCCTCAATCCGTTCATTCGATGATTCTTCTGTGCTGCATGCTGTGCAGCGCCGGCGCCTGCCGCACGCTGCCCTGGCGACCGCGCTAGGCCGGTCGGCGCCCGGCCTGCAGGAACGCCGGCGTATCCAGCAGGCGGCGCACGTCCAGCACCTGCCAGCCGCGCCCTTCGCGGTCGACCAGGCTCGCGCCTTCCCACTCGCGGCAGGTCCCGCTGCCGGTTCCGCCCGGCGGCGGGCTCAGTTCGCCGGCGTGGCGCAGCCCCATGACGCGGGTGGCGAGGATGCCGCAGGCGCGCTCGACCTCGCGCGACAGCACGACGATCTTGCTGCCCGGCTGCAGCGGCGTGACACCCTCGCCGCAGAACAGGCCGAAGTCGATCACGCCCAGCAGGTTGCCGCGCGCGCTGACCAGGCCGGTGTACCAGGGCTGGGTCAGCGGCACGCGCGCGGGCTGGCGCATCTCGATCACCTCGCCGGTCTGGGCCAGCGGCAGCAGCCAGTGCCGGGCGCCTACCTGCAGGCCGAGATAACTGTCGACGGCGGGCAGGCTGCGCGCCTCCCGCAAGCGCCGCGCCAGCATCGCCTGGTAGTCCTGCAGGCGGGTGTGGCGCACGCGTAGGTCCTGGCGGGGAGCGTTCATGGCGGGGATGGCGCGGGCGGGTGGCGGATGGCTCAGTGCGACAGGGCGGCGATCTTGGTCAGCAGTTCTTCGCCGTCGACCGGCTTGACGATGTAGTCCGCGGCCCCCTGGCGCATGCCCCAGATGCGGTCGGTGTCCAGGCCCTTGCTGGTGCACATGATCACCGGGATGTCCTTGAAGCGTTCGTCGCGCTTGATCGAGCGCGTGGCCTGGTAGCCGTTCTGGCCGGGCATCACCACGTCCATCAGGATCAGGTCGAAGGCTTCGCTCTCGAGACGGGCGAAGGCCTGCTCGCTGTTGCCTGCGACCGAGACCTTGAAGCCGCGCTTGCCGAGCAGGTCGGACATGAACAGCGCCTCGGTGGGGGAGTCGTCTACGATGAGGATCTTATGGATGGTCATGATCGGATTGGGTTCGCGCAGCGCATGCGTGCGGCGTGCCGTCTTATGCAGGCAAGGCTGCAGACGATGCCGCAGACGACACTGCGGACGCTGCGGACGCTGCGGACGCTGCGGACGCTGCGGACGCCAGCGCGGCCGGCGCCGGCGCGCAGGTTTCCAGCACGTGCAGCAGCGCTTCGCGGGTGAACGGTTTGGCGAGATGGTCGCGCGCGCCGACCAGGCGGCCGCGCGAGCGGTCGAACACGCCGTCGCGCGAGGACAGCATGATCACCGGGATGGCGTGGAAGCGCGGGCTCTTCTTGATCAGGGAGCAGGTCTGGTAGCCGTCCAGGCGCGGCATCAGGATGTCGCAGAAAATCAGGTCCGGGTGCAGGTCGCCCACCTTGGCGAGGGCATCGAAACCGTCCTCGGCCAGCATGACCTCGCAACCCGCCTGCGACAGGAAGATCTCCGCCGTGCGGCGGATCGTGCTGGAGTCATCGATGACCAGCACCTTGCGGCGTGCGCATGCCGCGCCCGGCGCGCCGGCGACCCCGTCGTGTTCTGCAATCTGAGCGACCCGCATTTTGTTCCCGCGAACGGCGCCCGTCCATGCGGATGCGCCGGCATTCACTTGAGAACACCCGACCGGATCAGTCTGGCCGACCCGGCGGACCCCGATATCTAGTTTTTTTCCCAAAAAGCCGGCGAGCCGGCTGCTTGCCGGGCGGCGCATGGTTCCCGCGCCTACCCGTGTCCCCGGTGGCAGCGGCCGGCCGGGAACCGTGTTCAAATTTGCAGCAGAGTGTGACAAGACGCCGGGGGGCCGTCAATCGCGGCAATGCGGCCACCTCCGGCGATCTGTCGCTTCGGCGCGACGCGGCTGCGCGCGCGCCGGTGGCTCAGATAGCCACCATCTCGAAATCTTCCTTGCGGGCACCGCACTCGGGGCAGGTCCAGTTGATGGGCACGTCCTCCCAGCGGGTGCCGGGGGCGATGCCATCCTCGGGCGCGCCGGCGGCCTCATCGTAGATCCATCCGCAGATCAGGCACATCCAGGTCTTGTATTCCATAACGGGCAGGTGACTCTCCATTAAAATTCAGCGCAGATGGTACCGAATCAGCGCAGACGGCGCCAGCCGTGGCAAGCCAGATCCGTGCCAAATACGCCGCGTTCCCGACCGTTGCCGCGCAGTTCGCGCGCGAATCCCCGCAAATCCCTGCGTGTTCGCCGCGAATTGACGGCCGGTTGGACGCCTTTCCCCTGCTTTTGACTTCAGACAAGGCCATGTCCCGCAACCAGCAGCTCTTCGATCGTGCCCAGCAGACCATTCCCGGCGGCGTCAACTCGCCCGTGCGCGCCTTCCGCTCGGTGGGCGGCACGCCGCGCTTCATCTCCCGCGCCGAGGGGGCCTATATGTGGGACGCGGACGGCCAGCGCTATATCGACTACATCGGCTCGTGGGGTCCGATGATCGTCGGCCACACCCATCCGGAGGTGGTGCGCGCGGTGCAGCAGACTGCTGCCCAGGGCTTCTCCTTCGGCGCGCCCACCGAGGCCGAGATCGAAATGGCCGAGGAAATCTGCAAGCTGGTGCCGTCGATCGAGCAGGTGCGCCTGGTCTCGTCGGGCACCGAAGCGACCATGAGCGCACTGCGCCTGGCACGCGGCTTCACCGGGCGCGACCTGATCATCAAGTTCGAGGGCTGCTACCACGGCCACGCCGACAGCCTGCTGGTCAAGGCCGGCTCCGGCCTGCTGACCTTCGCCGACACCACCCGCAACGCGCCCTCCTCGGCCGGCGTGCCGGCCGATGTCGCCAAGCACACCATGGTGCTGGAGTACAACAGCGTGGCCCAGCTGGAACAGGCCTTCGCCAGCCACGGCGACGAGATCGCCGCGGTGATCGTCGAGCCGGTGGCCGGCAATATGAACCTGGTGCGCGCCAGCGACGCCTTCCTGCAGGCCATGCGCGCGCTCTGCACCCGACACGGCGCGGTGCTGATCTTCGACGAGGTGATGACCGGCTTCCGCGTGGCCCTGGGCGGCGCCCAGGCCCACTACGGCATCACCCCCGACATGACCTGCCTGGGCAAGGTGATCGGCGGTGGCATGCCGGCGGCGGCCTTCGGCGGCCGGCGCGACATCATGGCCAAGCTGGCGCCGCTGGGCGGCGTCTACCAGGCCGGCACGCTGTCGGGCAACCCGCTGGCGGTGGCGGCAGGCCTGACCACGCTCAAGCTGATCCAGGCGCCCGGCTTCCACGACCGCCTGGCCGCCCAGACCCGCAAGCTGGCCGACGGCCTGGCCGACGCCGCGCGCGCGGCCGGCGTGCCGTTCGCCGCGGATGCGGTCGGCGGCATGTTCGGCATCTACTTCCGCGAGGGCGTGCCCGCCAGCTTCGCCGAGGTCACCCAGAGCGACACCGCGCGCTTCAACCGCTTCTTCCACGCCATGCTCGACGCCGGCGTCTACCTGGCGCCATCGGCCTTCGAGGCCGGCTTCGTCTCGTCCTGCCATGACGACGCGGTGCTGCAGGCAACGCTGGACGCGGCACGGCGGGCGTTCGCGGCCTGAGCGACTCGGGCGGCCCGGGCGGCCCGGGCGGCCGGTGCCGCCCGTCGCGCTGAACGACCGCCGGGGTAGCGCGCGTCAGGCGCCGGCCACCGGCGCGCGCACGCCATCGAGCGCCGCGTACGCCGCCGCCAGCTGCTCCGCCAAGGCGGGCGAGGCCGCGGTCATGGGCGCGCGCAGCTCGTCGCGCAACAGCCCCTGCCGGGCCAGCAGGGCCTTGAGCGGCCCCGGGTTGGTTTCGGCGAACAGCAGCGACAGCACCGGCGCGAGCGCCCGGAACAGGCGCCTCGCCTCGGCCAGCCGGCCGGCCTCCACGGCCCGCCAGAGGCCCACGAACAGGTCGGGCCGGACGTGGGCGGAGGCGATGATGGCGCCGCGGCCGCCCAGGCACAGCGTGCCCAGCACCTGCGCATCCTCCCCCGCCAGCAGCGCCAGGCGGCCGTCGTCGATCACGGCCTGGGTGCTGTCGAGGCTGCCGCCGCAGTCCTTGAGCGCGCGGATATTGCCGTGGCCGGCGAGCGCCAGCAGGGTTGCGGTCTCGATCTTGATACCGGTGCGATAGGGAATGTCGTAGAGGACCAGCGGCGCCGCCGCGTGGTCGGCCAGCGTGCTGAAGTAACCCAGCAGCCCCTGCTGCGACGGCCGCACATAGCAGGGCGCCGGCGTCAGCAGGCCGGCCAGCGGCCGCTCGTTCAGGCGTGCCAGCCGCGCCAGCACCTGGCGCTGGTTGAAGCCGGCCAGGCCCATCATCACCGGCAGCCCGCCGGCCTCTTCCAGCACGGCATCCAGCACCGCCAGCTGCTCCGCCTCGTCCAGCGCCGCGGCCTCGCCGGTGCTGCCGCACACCACCAGGCCGGCGATGCCGCTGCCGCGGTAGTGCGCCACCAGCCTGCGCAGCGCGCCATGGTCCACCTCGCCCCCGGCAAAGGGGGTGACCAGCGGCAGCCAGATGCCTGAAAACACCTCCTGCCCGATGTCTTGCCTGGTGTCTTGCCTGATGCCCTGCTGGATCTCTTCTTGCCTCACGTCTTGCATCGAACTCTCCGGATCGACCGATCGGAAAACCGCACAGGTGCGCGCGGAGCGGGAGATGCGGACCAGGGGGGATGAGCGCCCTGCCGTGCGTGCCGTTCCGTCGCTCATCTGACGGAACAGCGCGCCCCGGTCAGATGAGCGGCTGTTTTTTGCTTTTGGCGTGCGCGCGCAGGCCGGCCTGGCCGGGAACGGCAGGGCCGGCGATGGCGGAAACGGGACAGGCGCGGCGCACGAGGGAGAATCCAGGACTGGAAAAATCCGGCGCATCGGCGCGCCGGGAACCGACAATCTACCCGCGCATGCCGCGCCGCGTCAACCGGCTGGCGCCACGCAAGGGGCACCTGCCCGTGCGCTACACTGGAGATTCGCCTGACTTTGGAGCCCTCGATGACCGCTTCCCTGACTTCGCCCCTGACCCTGATCCGCTGGCTCGTGCTGGCCTGGCTTGCGAGCCTGCTGAGCGCGTGCGGCTACAACGACTTCCAGGCCAAGGACGAAGCGGTCAAGGCCGCCTGGAGCGAGGTCATCAACCAGTACCAGCGCCGCGCCGACCTGATCCCCAACCTGGTCAACACGGTCAAGGGCTATGCCACGCACGAGCGCGAGACCCTGGAAGCGGTGACCAAGGCACGCGCCGCCGCCACCAGCATCCAGGTCACGCCCGAGACGCTCAACGACCCTGCGGCCTTCCAGCGCTTCCAGCAGGCCCAGGGCGAGCTCACCAGCGCGCTGTCGCGCCTGATGGCGGTGTCGGAGAACTATCCGCAACTGAAGGCCGATGCCTCCTTCCGCGACCTGCAGTCGCAGCTCGAAGGCACCGAGAACCGCATCACGGTGGCACGCCAGCGCTACATCGTCGCGGTGCAGGCCTACAACGTGCTGGCGCGCAGCTTCCCCACCAATCTCACGGCCATGGTCTTCAAATACCAGGTCAAGCCCGCCTTCACCGTGGACAACGAGAAGGCGATCGCGACGCCGCCGGCCGTGAAGTTCTGACCCCGGGGCGAACGACATGATGCGATCCTGCGCGGCACGTCCCTGGCCGCGGGCCCTGGCACCGCTGCCAGGCTGGCTGGCCTGGCTGGCAGCCCTGGCGCTCGCGCTGCTGCTGGCGGCGCCGGCGGCGCACGCCGCCGACGACGGCTTCGTCGCCGTGCCGCCGCTGACGCAGCGCGTGACCGACCTCACCGGCACGCTCAGCGCCGACCAGCGCCGCGCGCTGGAGAACGTGCTGGCGGAGTACGAGCAGCAGCACGGCAGCCAGATCTTCGTGCTGATGGTGTCCACCACCGCGCCCGAGCCCATCGACGCCTACAGCATCCGGGTCGCCGACGCCTGGCGCGCCGGCCGCAAAGGCATCGACGACGGCGTGATCGTGCTGATCGCCAAGGACAACCCGCCCGGCCTGCGCAAGATGCGGCTGGAGGTCGGCCGGGGCGTGCAGGGATCGCTGACCGACGCCATGTCCAAGCGCATCCTGCAGGACGTGATGGCGCCCCACTTCCGCCAGAACGACTTCTACGGCGGCCTGGCCGCCGGCGTCTCGGCCATCCAGGCCACCATCGACAAGGAGGGCCTGCCCGGGCCGCAGGCCGCCGGGACGGCCGGCCAGGACGGCTGGAACACCTGGCTGGCGGTAGGGTTCCCGCTCGCCATCATCCTGTTCTTCTTCATCTCGGCCGCGCTGCGCCCGCGTGCGCCCGACATCGTCACGGGCAGCCGCTACGGCAACCGCGGCCCGGGCCCTGGCGGGCTGGGCGGCCTCGGAGGACTGGGCGGCCTGGGCGGTCTCGGCGGCCTGGGTGGCGGCGGCTTCGGCGACTCCGACCGTGGCGGCGGCGGTGGCGGCTTCAGCGGCGGTGGCGGAGGCGGCTTCGACGGCGGCGGCGCCTCCGGAAACTGGTAGCGCGACAGCGATACACGGCAGCCATACGGAGACGCCCATCATGCCTTTCATCCGACGCGCCCTGCGCCACCTGAGCCACCGTCCCGGCACCGCCCGGCGCCATTTCCCGCCGGCGGCACAGCAGGCGCTGCAGGAAGCCGTGCGGGCCGGCGAGCAGCGCCATCGCGGCGAGGTACGCGTGGTCATCGAAGCCAGCCTGCCGGTCGGCCACGCCTGGCGCGGCGTCAGCGACCGCCAGCGCGCCCGCGCCCTGTTCGGCGCGCTCGAAGTGTGGAATACCGAAGAGCACACCGGCGTGCTGCTCTACATCAACCTCGCCGACCATGCCGTCGAGCTGCTGGCCGATCGCGGCGTCGATGCCTGTGTCGGCAAGGCGGCCTGGCATGCCGTCTGCACGGCACTGGCCCAGGACCTGGCGCGCGAGCTGTCGGTCCGGCCCGTGCTGGAAGCGGTGGCGCGGATCCATGCCTTGATCGAGGCGCACTTCCCGGCGGATGGGCGGCCGCGCCCCAATGCGCTGGACGACCGGCCTCTGGTGCTGTAGCCGGCCGCGACGCGGCCTCACCCGCCCAGCCGGCCCTGCCGCCCTGCCCATCGGGCCCACCGCGCCCAGCGGGCCCGCCCAGACCCACCGGGCACACCCAGCCAGCTCACGCCTCGCGCAGCGCGGCGCGCCCGCCGCGGCCGGCCCAGGCATACCATGCCGCGGCCGCGAGCTGCAGCAGGACCAGCCCTCCCCAGATCCACAGATGGGCGACGGCCGGATAGCGGCCGCCCACCGCGGGCCAGAAATCGAGCACATAGCCGATGCCGACCTGGCAGGCAAAGGTCGCGAGAAACACCAGCAGCGTCAGCGCGGTGGTGGCGCGACCGATCAGCGACGCCGGGAAACTGCGCGCCAGCACGGCATAGGTCAGGATGCCGCTGGAGCCGCACACGCCATAGCCGGCCCACAGCCAGGGCGCCGGCAGCGGCACGCCCGCCATGATCAGCAGCTGGACCACGATGAAGCCCGTCATGCCCAGGCCGGCGAAGGCATACAGGCTCAGGCCGGCGCGCTCGAGATAGCGCGCCGCCCAGCCCGAGCCGACGCAGCCCGCCATCATGGCGAAGCCGATCACGGACACCAGGCCCGCCGCCGCGGCCTGGCCGGCGCCGGAGACATCGCGCAGGAAGGCACCGACCCACAGCGTCTGCACCGCCAGGAAGATGCCCTGGTTGAGCAGCGTCAATGGCGCCACCCGCCAGAAGGCAGCGCTGCGCAGGATGCGGACGGTGCCGCGCCACTGCTCGCCCAGGGTCTGCTGCCCCTGGCGCCGCGCGTCCGGCACGCCGAACCACAACAGCAGCGCCATCGCCAGCGACAAGCCGGCCAGGCCCAGGCTCACGCCGCGCCAGTCCATGACCGACAACAGCCAGGCCAGCGGCGTGCCCACCACCACCGCGCCGAGGCCGCCGATCGCCATCACCACGCCATTGAGCAAAGGCATGCGCGACAGGGGAAACCACAGCGCCAGGGCCTGGATGGCCGCACCCAGGCAGACCGACACACCCACGCCGACCAGCAGGCGCCCGGCCGCCAGCCCTGCCATGCCGCCCGCCTGGGAGAAGCACCACGCCCCGGCGGCGGCGAACACCAGCATCACGGCCTCGGTGCGGCGCGGGCCGAAGCGGTCGAGCATCAGCCCGGCGGGCAGTTGCGCGCAGGCGAAGCCGAGGAAATAGAAGCTCGTCAGCAGGCCGAGGTCGGCCGCCGACAGGCTCAGCTCGCGCGTCAGGTAGGGCGCGAAGCCCAGGTTGACGCCGCGGAAGATGTAGGACACGAGGAAGCCCAGCGAGAACACCGCCAGCACGCGCCAGCGCACCGGCGAGGCAGGCTGGGTGGCCGTGGCCGTGGGAGGGGCGGACGCGCGTGGCGCGGGCGGCAGGGAGGAGGAAGAGGTCGTCGTCATGCTGGGATTGTCGTCACCAGGGCGGTGCATGACCAACGAAAGATATCGGCGGAGATTGTGAGTAGAATTTGACGGCCATGGCCGAACCTCCCTTCCACCTGCCCGCCCTGCAGGCGCTGCGCGCGCTCGAGGCCGCCGCGCGCCACCGCAGCTTCTCACGCGCCGCCGAAGAGTTATCGCTCACCCACAGCGCCATCAGCCACCATATCCGCGGGCTGGAGGACAAGCTGGGCAGCAAGCTGTTCCAGCGCAGCGGCAGCCTGATGCAGCCCACCAGCGCGGGCCTGCGCCTGTCCGAGCGCGTGCGCGGCGCGCTGGACGAACTCGAAACGGCCCTGCGCGAAGCCTGCGCCAGCAGCGGCCCGCCGGTGGTACGCCTGCAGATGAGCGTGATGGCCGACCTGGCCAACGCCTGGCTGATCCACCGCCTGCCCAGCCTGTACGACGCCGCGCCCGAGATCGACCTGCACCTGCGCCTGCACGCGGAGATCTCGCCACCCGACCCCTACGGCGTCGACCTCGGCATCTGGCACCAGCGCGTCGACCTGCCAGGCTTCGAATGCCGCAGCCTGATCCAAGACCACGTCATCGCCGTGGCCAGCCCCAAGCTGCTGGCGCGCTACCCGGGCTTCACGCTGGCCGACCTGCCGGGGCTGCCGATGCTGCGCTTCGCCCTGCGCCCCTGGCGCGACTGGCTGGAACGCGCCGGGCTGCCGCCCGAGGAGCCGGAGCGCGGGCCGATCTTCCAGGACGCAGGCCTGATGCTGCAGTCGGCGGTGGCCGGTCTCGGTGTGGCCACCGCGCGCGCGCTGCTGGCCCGCGACTACCTGGCCAACGGCCAACTGGTGCAGCTGGGCGAGGTGAGCGTGCCGTCCAGCCTGCACTACTGGGTCGTGTGGCGCGAAGGCAATCCGCGCGAAGCCCACATCCTGCGCCTGATCGGCTGGCTGCGCGAGCAGGTGGCGGCTTCGGCACAGCCGACGCGCGGCGCCGGCGACACGGCCTCCGGCAGCTGACGGCACGCCGGATAGGACTGCGGGGCGTCGACGCCGCAGCCGCGCGCTTGCGCCCGGTTTCCGTCCCGGCGGCGGCCGGAAACAACAGCGCTGTAACAGAATTGCAACCAAAGCCGCCCTGTTGCGCGGCGCCCCCTTCAACCAAGATCGCCTCGCCTATTCAGACGGGGCCGGCTCCCCGGCTCGATCAAAACTCAGCCTTTTGACTTAGCATCCGGCCCGTCGAAGCGGCACCGCCTCCTCCGTTCGCGCAGCCCGCAGCGATCACTCCGACCTGGGGCCTGCCTTGGCGCGCAGAGACCATTCTCATTTGCATTCCGGCAAGTTTCATCTCTGCAACCTGTCTGCCACCCGCCTCCTTCCGCGGCCGAATCGGGGCAAATGCGCCAGCCGCCATAAATGCGCCGCTTGAACACCGGATTCCGCCCAGGAAATGACGCCGGCTTTCCATGGCGGCTGATTTCGAAGGATCAACGGCAAGGAAAGCCGACGGCACACCAGAAACATCTGGTTACGAATGCCGGAAGACGATTCACTTCTGCAACGCCTCGCCTAGCAAAATCAAGGACTTAGCCGATCTGGCACGGACATCGCTAAAGCAGGTCCGACGGGGGTGCTCGGGTCAAGCCCGAGCTGACGACGGCAAGCCAGTTCCGCTAGAGAACAACGCAGCCATCGAGCCAGCAGGAAACTGGTCCGAAACCAGGAGCGCCTCGACGTCGACGCTGGGGAGCGGAAACGCACGGACCGGAAGCAGGCAACGCCTGCATCCTGCAACCCTGTACGGGATGCGCTCGATCGAGGGCCTGCGCCCGATCCCCGATGATGTGCCCAGGCCGCTGCATTCCGGCGGCACAAGAAAAGAAATCGGGGGAATCGCAATGAACGCGTATATACCGCGCCCACTGCTCTATCTGTCGCGGCAGCATGACGGGACTCTGTGCCGCCACCTGGCCCAGCAAGGCTGGAAACCCCACTTCGCCTCCAGCGTCAGCGATCTCGAAGGCATGGACCTGGACAGCCAGCCGATGGCCGGCCTGCTCGACCTGCGCGCTGGCGTGGCCCCGGCCGACCTGCAGGCGGTCGAACCCTGGCTGGCGCTGCGCAACATCGGCTGGATCGGCTTGACGGACGGTGCCAGCGATCTCACCCCGGTCGCACGCAATATGCTCGGGCTGTATTTCATCGACTACTGCACCGCGCCGTGCGACGATGCGCATGTCGACTATGCGCTGGGCCACGCGGTCGGCATGGCCACGCTGCGCTCGAGCACCGCGCAGGCGTTCCCGCACGCCCCCCGCCCCGACGGCATGATCGGCAACTGCGAGGCCATGCAGGCCTTGTTCCGCAGCATCGCCAAGGTCTCGCGCTGGGATATGCCGGTGCTCATCTCCGGCGAATCCGGCACGGGCAAGGAACTGGCGGCCCGTGCCATCCACCAGGCGTCGGCACGCGCCTCGGGTCCCTTCATCGCGGTGAACTGCGCGGCCATCCCGCCCACGCTGCTGATGTCCGAACTGTTCGGCTATGAACGTGGCGCCTTCACCGGCGCCGCCAAGCGCAAGCCGGGGCGTATCGAGCTGGCCCACGGCGGGACCCTGTTCCTGGACGAGATCGGCGACATGCCGCTCGAGAGCCAGACCAGCTTGCTGCGCTTCCTCGAAACCGGCCATATCGAACGCCTGGGCAGCACCGAATCCATCGCCGTCGACGTGCGGGTGGTGTCGGCAACCCACGTCGACCTCCAGGCAGCGGTCGCTGCCGAACGCTTCCGCGGCGACCTGTACCACCGCCTGTGCGTGCTGCGCGTCAAGCAGCCGCCCTTGCGCGAACGCGAGCGCGACATCGTGCTGCTGGCCGAACACATCCTCAACCAGATCCGCAAGCACTCGCCGGAACGGATCCGCGGCTTTTCTCCGGCGGCGCTGCGCTCGCTCCATGCCCACGACTGGCCTGGCAATGTGCGCGAGCTGATCAACCGGATCCGCAATGCGGCCGCCATGTGCGAAGACGGCGTGATCCGGCCCTGCGACCTGGAACTGCATTCGCCAGCCGAGACCGAACGGCCGCCCACCCTGGCCAAGGTCAGGCATGCGGCCGAACTGCAGGCACTCAAGGAAGCCCTGCAGCGCCACCATGAACGGCTCATCGACGTCGCCGAGGAACTCGGCATCTCGCGTGTCACCTTGTTCCGGATGATGCGGGAACATAAGCTGCAGGTACGCCGGGGCGAGCTCGACGTCGTCGAGCAGCGCGCCTGAGCGCATCAAGCGCATCCTTAGCGCGCTGTCCCGGCATTCACCGCCGCGCCTGCCCATGCATCGCTTGCTGCGCCACCCCTTCCTGCGCTTCGTGCTGGTCGGCCTGAGCAATACGGCGGTCGGCTTCGGCACGACCTGGGCCGCGCTGCGCCTGTTCGGCTGGGGAGACGCGGCGGCCAATGCCATCGGCTATGCCATCGGCTTTCTCTGGGGCTTTACCTGGCACCGCATCTGGACCTTCCGCCACCGCGGCGCCGTCGAACAGGGACTGCTGCGCTACGGCGCCGTCTGCGCGGTAGCCTACGCGGCCAACCTCGCCGTCGTGCTGGAAGTGAGCCGGCTGCTCGGCAGCGGTCAACTGCTGACCCAGGCCTGCGGCATGGTCACGTACACGACGCTCGCCTACGCCGGCGCCCGGCTCTACGCCTTCCGCGCGCCGGCCGCGACTTGATGCCCGGCCCGCGCCGGCCCCTTCCCCGCCCCCGCAACGTTCGACTGTCGGCGCCATTCGCGCCGGCGCAATTTCAGCGCAGGTGACAGTGCGGCGGGAAAGCGGCCGTGGCCGGCCCGCGCGATCGCGCACGCCAGACCGCTGGCCAGACCGCTGCACGCCCGCCGTGCGGCGCCATCAGGGCTGCCGCTTGCCGCCACGCATGCGCGGAAACTCGACGACGCGGCGCCCGGCCGATGCCTGCTCGGAATGCGGCCTGGCGTGGAAACGCTGGCGCACCAGGTAGATGGGCCGTCCCTTGGCCTCGTAGTAGATCCGCCCCACGTACTCGCCGACCACGCCGACGCCGATCAGCTGCAAGCCGCCGAAGAACAGCAGCACGCACAAGAGCGAGGCATAGCCTGGCACGTCCACGCCGAGCACGAGTGTGCGCGCGGCGATGAACAGGCCATACCAGAACGCGAGGAAGGCAAAGGCCGAGCCGATATAGGTCCAGACGCGCAGGGGCAGCGTGCTGAAGCTGGTGATTCCCTCCAGCGCGAAGTTCCACAATCTCCAGCCGGAGAACTTGGAGTCCCCCGCGCAACGCGCCTGGCGCTCGTAGGTCACGATCTCCGTACGGAAGCCGACCCAGGCGAACAAGCCCTTCATGAAGCGCCGGCGCTCCGGCAGCTGCTTCAGCGCGTTGACGACCACGCGATCCATCAGGCGGAAGTCGCCGACGTTCTCCGGCAGCTTGAGTTCCGACAGGCGGTTGTGCACGCGATAGTACGCCGTCGCGGCAATGCGCTTGAGCAGGCTGTCGCAGCGGCGATCGCGGCGCTGCGCCAGCACGACCTCGGCGCCCGCCCGCCATTTCTCCACCAGCAGCGGGATCAGCGCCGGCGGATCCTGCAGGTCGGCATCGATGGGAATCACGGCATCGCCGAGCGCCTCGTCGATGCCGGCCGTCATGGCGGCCTCCTTGCCGAAATTGCGGGTCAGGTCGATGACGCGCACCCGCATGTCACGGCGCGCGACCGCCACCAGGCGCTCGAGCGTATCGTCCGTGCTGCCGTCGTTCACGCAGACGATCTCGAAGCGGACATCCTCCATCGCCTCCAGGATCGGCATCACACTGGCGAAGAACGGCCGGATCGCCGCGCTCTCGTTGTGGCACGGCACCACCAGCGACAGCAATTTCACTTCGGAATAGCGGATCATCATGCCTCCTCCCCGTTCCGGTTCGCCTTGTGGCGGCGCTTCCGGCCGGACACCTCCATTTCCCGCGGCAGCGGCGCCCCGGCCCTGCCATGACAGCGATACCCAGGCACGGCGCCAGGTCTCATGCCGCGCCCCTTCCCGTGCACACCGGCGCGGCACGGGCCCGCCGCAGCACGGCCAGCAGCACCAGCACCAGCACCAGCACACCGCATTGCGGCCAGCGCGTGCCACGGTTGACGAACAGATAGAGCGGCAGCAGCCAGCCCGCCAGCAGCAGCAGCCGCTCGCCACGCAGCCAGCCGCCCTTGCCCATGCCGAGGGCGGCCAGTGCCACCAGGGCGATGCCCAGCCAGCTCAGGTCGTAGTACCAGAGATAGGGCGTCGCCAGCGTCGTGCCGACGCCCAATGCGCCCGCGCGCAGGACCGGCCCGGCCTGCCGGCGCCAGACGTAGGCGACCGCCGCCGCCGCGGCCAGCGCCGAAATCCCTTGGGCCAGGTACGCGGAAGCGGCCGAAGCCCCCAGCAGCCGGGCCAGCGCCAGGGCGGTGGGCATCGCGTACCAGGCCGTGTCGGAATGCTCCAGCATCTCGTGCTTGGCCCGGGCACCGGCGGACAGGAAGGCCGGCAGGGTGTCCCATCCGAACACGCAGGCAGCCAGCAGCGTCATCAGCAGCGCCGTTGCCGCGGCGACGGCCAGCGCCCGCCACTCCCGTGCCGCGAGCAAGGCCAGCGGCAGCAGTACGGCGAGCTGCGGCTTGATGCACAGAGCCCCGGCCAGCATCCCCGCGATCACCGGACGGCGCTCCAGCAGCAGCACGGCCCACAGCGCCAGGGCCGCGGTCAGGAAGGCGTTCTGTCCCATCGCGCCCGTCACCACGAAGCCCGGGCAGGCCACGACGGGCAGCCAGCGCGCCACGCCGGCGGACCATCCGCCCGCCGCCTGCAGGCGCAGCAGACCCGCGACGTAGGCCCAGCCACTGCCGCCGATGAACACCACGTAGGCCAAGGCGAAGGGCAGCGCGGCCAGCGGCGCCATCCACAACAGGAAAGCAGGCGGATAGAGCCACGGCAGGTCGAAGCTGGCGCCGTCGGCCAGCGCGCCGTAGGCGGCGATCACCGGCTGCAGCCTGGTGTAGTCGTAGGCGGCCGCGGCCTCCCCTTGCAGCGCCAGATGACCCGCGCTCCAGAACACCGAGAAGTCGGTGCCCGGCCGCAGCACCGTGCCCAAGGTGAAACCGCGGGTCAGCCAGGCCCAGCTGAGGACGAATGCCGCATAGAGTGCCAGGACGAGCGAGCAGCCCGCGCGCAGGCTCGCGCCGCTGAGCCAATCGCCGGTTCGTATCGGTTGTCCTGCTTGCATGGTCGTCTCGCAGAGGCACACCTCACATGGTCAGCCACGCTCGCGCGTGCGACCCTCCATGCCTGCTGTTTTCTACCAAGCCGCGCGATCAGGCAAGGCCGCCCAAGGTGCCATTCCAGCCGGGCCCGCGCCACGTTTCCAAACTGAAGCGGCCGGCCCGGAGCCGCCGCGGCGACCGCCGCTGCACCACGCTCCCATGGCTTGCACGCCGGAATCGGCGCGGCCCGCCTTGCCTGCGGCACCCGACGTTTCCCGCGTGAAACATGGACCGGCGCGCACTGCATGGCCTGCCTGCTCGGGCGAATGCCGTAGGCGCCCGCGGCAGACGGCGCGGCCGGGCCTGGCAAACGGCTCGTCGGGCGCTGTCATCAGCCGAATGGATGAGTTGGCCGGTGCGCCGGCCATCCATTGGTCTCAGTGCTTCGCCGGCTCGTTCTATTCGGCATGATTCCCGCGCGAAACGATGGCCTGCCCGGCCCGCCCCCCGCATCCCGACGGCACCGGCAGATATCCCGCAAAGCCTTGCCGCACAAGGCATCGAGGGCGGCTGGCCCGCGTTTTGCCTTGCCTTCGTCAGACGGCGATTCCCGGCGTCGACATCCCGGCAAGCGGTGCCCGCGATCCGCGACACCGCCGCCGGCGAGGAACCCACCACTGACCGAAGGCTATGCCCGCTACGCAAACCGCCACCCGCTCCGACACCGGACGCACCGCGACCGGTGGCCACCATGGCACGAAGCCGGGTGACTGCGCCTGCCGGAACGGCAGCGCGAAGCGTGGCCAGCGTGGCAACGACGGCCAGTGGCAGTTCCACGCCTGCGCCGCCTGCGGGCCGCCCGGCTCCTGATGCCGGCTTGAGCTTGATTGGATGTAGAACCCTGCTTTTCCACGCGAAGGAGATTGTCATGCAAGCACTCATCACGCAACTGAAGCAATTCACCCAAGACGACGAAGGCGTCACCGCCATCGAGTACGGCCTGATCGCGGCACTGATTGCCGTGGCCATCATCACCGCCGTCCAGCTGGTCGGGACCAACCTCAACAACGTCTTCAACTACATCGCCGGCAAGCTGGTGACCTGATCCGGCACGCGGCGACCACACAGGAGAACGCGATGGAACCCACGATACTCCACGCGCCTGACTTCGCCCGCGAAGAGGATGGTGTCACAGCCATCGAATATGCCCTGATTGCAATGCTGATCGCGGTCGCCATCATCGCGGCCGTGACCAGCGTCGGCACGAGCCTGCAGGGCATCTTCAACTACATCGCCGGCCAGTTGGTGACCTGAACCGCGCCAGCCCCGCGGCCGGAGCGTCCTCATCGCGCTCCGGCTGCGGGCCAGCGCCGACAGATACCGAGAGAGCATTGACATGGGAGCCCGTGACGCCTGGCGCCACGGCTTCATCCGAGAACATAGCCGTAGCAAGGAGGCACACCATGGACCGCATGCGCGACACCTCGCCGCACCGCGACCAGGCCGCCTGCTGCCGCAATACGCAGCGGCAGCTCGCCTGCCGCGCGTGCAGAGACGACCGTCCACTGCAAGCCACGGCGCAGCCACGCGCCACGGCCGCAACCGCACCAGGGGAATCTCACATGATCTATCCCTTCGCCATCGGCGCCGTTGTCGGCCCTTGCGTGATCACCGTCGTCACCACCGCCGCCGCCCAGGACCTGCGGCGCCGCCGTATCCCGAACTGGCTGACCTTCGGCGCGTGGCTGCTCGCCTTGCCCGTGCAATGCGCCATGCATGGTGCCGTGTCCGGACTGTTCGAGTGGTCCGGCGGCTGGCTGGCCGGCCTCGGCCTCTTGCTGCCGCTCTACCTGATGCGTGGCATGGCCGCCGGCGACGTCAAGCTGATGGCGGCCGTCGGCGCCTGGCTCGGCGCCCCCATGGCGGTGCAGATCGCCCTGGTTGCCTTCGTGATCGGCGGTGTCTGGGCCATCGTGCAAACCCTCGCGGCGGGGCAATGGGTGCCGCTGCTGCGCAATCTGCGCCTGATGCTCGCCAGCGCCGGGCAGATCCGGCCGCAACGCGACGGCACGGGAGATCCCGCCGCGCTGCGTTCGGTGGGTTCGATTCCATACGGCGTCGCCATCGCGATCGGCACGGTCGGCGTGCTGTTCGCCACCGCCTGAGCACCGGCTGCCGCCACCACAGGGAGAAGCGCCATGCGCCTCGGCAACACCCTCACGATGCCCGAGCGGCAAACGCCGGCATCCCCGCTGCCCCACGACACCAGCGCCGGCTTCGCTTCCCGGCATGCCTGGGAGATCGCGCCGCGCAGCGTGGCCGACACCGGCCTCGAAATGCCCTTGTTGACCGGCCTGCTGCTCAAGGCCGCGCATCGGCAACGCACGGCGATGCTCGCGCAGCTGGTGGACGTGCTCAAGCTGCCCGTCACCGTGGTCCAGGAAGTGGCGGCCTTCGCCGTGCGCGAACGCCAGCTGGAAGTCGCCCATCGCGGCGACAGCGACATCGATGTGCGCTACCACCTCACCGATGCCGGCTATCAACGCGCCAGCGAACTGACTGCACGCTGCAGCTACGTCGGCGCTGCACCGGTCACGCTGCAGGCCTACTGCGCGGCGGTGCGCCAGCATACGATCGCGCGCGTCACAGTGACCGAGGCCGAACTCCACGCCGCGCTCGGCAGCCTGGTGATCCCTCCCGGCACCCTGGACGGCATCGGCATCGCCCTCAACAGCAGCCGCCCGCTGATGCTGTTCGGCCCTGCCGGCAGCGGCAAGACCTTCCTGGCGCAACGGCTCTGCAAACTCCTGCCCGGCCATATTCCGGTGCCGCATGCCATCACCATCGCCGGGGAAATCATCCAGGTCTTCGATCCGCTGGTGCACGCTCCGGTGGGCGACGACGAACTCGAAACGTCACGCTCGCGCGACCGCCGCTGGGTCGACTGCCACCGCCCGGCCGTACTATCCGGCGGCGAGCTGACGCTGGAGATGCTGGAGCTGCGCTACGAGCCCGCCTCCGGCTTCTACCAGGCGCCGCCGCACTGGAAAGCCAACAACGGCATCTACATCGTCGACGACCTCGGCCGGCAGCGTGTCGCCGTGACAGACCTGCTCAATCGCTGGATCGTGCCCCTCGACCGCGGCGTGGACACGTATGCGCTGCGCAGCGGCCTGCGCTTCTCCGTGCCGTTCGACGTCTGGCCGGTGTTCTCGTCCAACCTCGATCCCCACAAGCTGGCCGACGATGCCTTCCTGCGCCGGCTGGGCAGCAAGATCTACGTCGGTGCACTCGACCCGCAGGCGTATCGGCGCGTGTTCCGGCAAGCGGCCGACGAAGCCGGCCTGGACAGCAGCGATGCGGAGCTGACCTTCCTGATCGAGGCACTGCACGGCGCCAGCGGCGTGCCGCTGCTCGCCTGCATTCCCGGCGACCTGCTGCAGCTCATCGGCTCTGCCAACCGGTACCACGGCCTGGCACCGCGCGTGGAAAAGGAAGCCCTGCGGAACGCCTGGCGGCTGTACTTCGGCGCCCACGTCGAGGCAGGCGGAGACCTGCAGGCCAGGCCGGAGATGGATTGGGGGATGCCCGCGCGCGTTCGGGCAGACGCCGCAACAACCGATGAACCAGACGCGGCATCCCGCTGACACCAAGGACAGGGTCATCGACTACCGTAGGGAGGTGCAACATGAAGAACGCTCGTGCCATTCTGATGCTGATCGTGGCGCTCGGTGCCGGCATCGCCGCCGTGGTCTCGGCGTCGCGCTGGCTGATACAGCAGGGCTCCGGCTCGACGCGGCAGGTGATCGTCGCCAATGCCGACATCGACCTGGGGCAACCGCTCGGCCCCGAGCAGTTGCGCGTGGTCAGCTGGCCGATCTCCAGCGTGCCGGCCGGCTCCTTCGAAGACACCCGGGAACTGAGCGGCCGCGTGGTCCGCACCAGCCTGCAGCGCGGCGAGCCGATCCTCGAGGCCAAGCTTTCGCCGCAAGGCACCAAGGGCGGCCTGTCGGCGGTGATCGCCGCAGGCAAGCGTGCCATCACGGTGCGGGTCAACGACGTGGTCGGCGTGGCGGGCTTCGCGCTGCCCGGCAACCTCGTCGACGTGATCGTCAACACCAGCGAAGACACCAAGAGCCAGAACCCGAACGGCGCCAGCATCTCGAAGATCGTGCTGGAAAAGATCCTGGTGCTGGCGGTCGCCCAGCAGGTCAGCCGCGACGATACGCAGCCGAAGGTGGTCAATGCCGTCACCCTGGAAGTCACGCCCGAGCAGGCCGAGAAGCTGGACGTGGCGCGCAGTGTCGGCACGCTCTCGCTGGTCCTGCGCAACCAGGTGGACGTCGCCGCGACCAGCACGGACGGCGCCACCAAGTTGACGCTGCTCGGCGCCGCACCGGTGGTCGCGCCGCCGAAGGTGATCACCGTCAGCGCGCCGCGTGCCCCTGCACGCCCGCGCCCGCCCGCACCGCGCGGCGACTGCATCGGCGTCCTCGCCGGCATGCAAGGCAGCCAGGAGTGCTTCTGAATCTGAATCTGATTCTGATTCTTTTGGACCTGCGTCGGGCGGCGCCTGCGCCAGCCCGACGCCAGCCGAGGGTATCCGCGTGACCAGTCGGGTGCCAGCTAGCGATCCCGGGGGAGGGAAGACATGAGAACCAAGCAGAACGAAAACAATGCGCCCGCTGGCACCCGTGTGCTGGTGGCGGGCGTCGTCAGCCTGGCACTGGGCGCTCCAAGCCTGGCCACGGCACAGAGCGCTGCCGAAGGCGCGATCATCGGCAGGTCGACCGCGCCGGCCCAGCCGGCGCAGTCGGCTCCGGGCCGCCCCGCCGGCGGGCCCATGCAGATGACCATCAGCATGAATACGGCGCCGCCGGCGACGCCGGTGGCGCCGGAAGGGCGCGGACCGAACTGCACGGGCGCGCTGCGCAATGAGAGCACCGTGGTCGTCTCGGTCGGCAAGTCATCGCTGATTCCACTGCCGGAAGCGGTCAAGAACCGCACGCTGGGCAATCCTGCCATCGTGCAGGCGACCATGGTGTCGCCGCAGACGCTCTATGTGCTCGGACGCAGCGTGGGCACCACCAACATGATCGTGCAAGGCCGCAGCGGCACCTGCAGCGTGATCAATGTGGTGGTCAACGTCGACGCGGCCGGCCTGCAGAACTCGCTGACGCAGCTGATGCCCGGCGAGAGCAAGATCCGCGTGACCACCGCGGCCGACAACCTGGTGCTGACCGGCTCGGTCTCCAACGCACAGGCGGCGCAGCAGGCCATGGAGATCGCCCGCGTCTATGCCAGCGCCGCCCAGGCAGAAGGCGACAAGAAGACCGGCGGCGTGCTGAACATGCTGGCGGTGGATACGCCGCAGCAGGTGATGCTGGAGGTCAAGGTCGCCGAGGTCTCGAAGACCCTGCTCAACCAGATGGGTGCCCAATTGAACCTGCAAGGCGGCTTCGGTACCTGGAGCGGCGGGCTGGCCAGCGCCCTGCTGTCCGGCGCGGCCTCGGCCATCTTCGCCAGCAAGGCGAACCACAGGCCGTTCCAGGTCGAGGTCGACGCGCAGAAGAACGACACCCTGGTCAAGATCCTGGCCGAACCCAACCTGGTCACCTTGAGCGGCCAGGAGGCAAGCTTCCTCGCCGGCGGCAAGATCTTCATCCCGGTCGTGCAGAGCAATACCGGCACCAGCGCCACGATCTCGCTGCAGGAAGAGGAGTTCGGCGTCGGGCTGAAGTTCACGCCCACGGTGATGAGCAACGGCCGGATCAATCTCAAGGTCTCGCCCGAGGTCTCCGAGCTGTCGCCCACCGGCGCTACGGTCAGCGCCACGGTGCAGAGCGGCTCGAACGCCCAGACGGTACTGCCGCTGATCACCACGCGGCGGGCCACGACCACCGTGCAGATGCGCGATGGCGAGACGTTCGCCATCGGCGGACTGCTGCAGGACAACGCGCGCGGCGCCATCCAGGCCATTCCGGGCGTCGGCGAAGTCCCGGTGCTGGGTGCCCTGTTCCGCAGCACCTCCTACCAGCGGGACATGACCGAGCTGGTCTTCGTCATCACGCCCCACCTGGTGCAGCCGATGCAGACCGCGTCCATCCCGCTGCCGACGGACAGCTTCACCCGTACCAACGAGCTGCAGGTGCTGATGATGGGCAATATGGAGGGCTCGCCCAAGCGCAACAACAGCGGCAACGGCGGCAATGGACAGTCCCCGTCGCCGATGCCCCAGGCTCCGGCCCCGAGCGCACCGGCCACGCCGGCCGCACCGTCCGCCCCCACCGTGCCGGCGCCGGGCGCCTCCTCCTCGCGCGAGCCCGAAGCCGCCCCGCCGCTGACGCAGCTGCCCCCGCCGGCCACACCCGTGCCGCGGCCGGAACTCAGCGCGATACCGCAAGGCAAGCCGCTCGACGAGCCCGTCGTGGCCGGCACCGCGACGTCGCCCAAGCCGGAAGCTGCCGCACCGCTGCTCCAGATGCCGCCGCCGGCCACGCCCGAGGCGCAGCCGGAACTCAGCGCGATGCCGGAAGGCAAGCCGCTCGACGAGCCCATCGTGACCGGCGCCGCCGCGCAGCCGAGCCAAGCCGACAAGTCCCAAGTGGAGTGATGCCATGACCCAACCGACCAAGACCATGCGGACTCTCCGCCGGCTGGCGCTGCTCGCCCTGTGCAGCCCCCTGCTGAGCGCCTGCGTCACCACCACGCCGATCTGGGACAAGCAGTTCGGCCAGGCGCTCAGCGCCGTCAACCGTGCCCAGATGGTCAACCCCGATGGCCCGGCCGACCAGCCGCCGTTGAGCGGCGTCGACGGCAAGGCCGCCGTGACCGCGATGAACAATTACGACCGCTCGCTGATCCGGATGACGCCGGCCGGAGGCGCCTACGGTTCGGGCGCCGCCACGGGCGTCGGCATGGGTACCGGCTACGGCGACGCCAGCATGATGGGCTCCGGCAGCCGCTAGTGGCCGCAGGCAGTCGATGCTGACCAAGGAGAAGATGTCATGCTCAAGATCCTGATCGTTTCGGAATCGGCCGAGCGTCTGGGCGAGCTCGCGCGCGTCACCAGCACGAGCGGGAACTATCTGCCCATGCGCCTGCAGGATGCCGCGTCCAAGCTGCCCTCGCATGGCACCCAGATGCGCAGCGCCGATGTCCTGGTGCTGGATCAGGCGAGCGGCGACAGCTCACACCTGCGCGCGCTGGAGTCGGTACGGCAGCAGTATCCCGGCCTGCCCTGCATCCTGGTCAGCGACGACCGCCCCCCCGACCTGCTGATCCGCGCACTGCGCGCCGGCGTCAGCGACGTGCTCGGCTGGCCCCTCGACCGGGCCCAGCTCGCCGAGGCCCTGCAGCGGCTGGAGGCCAACCGTGTCGCGGCGGCGAGGAACGAGGCCCGTGTCATCTCGCTGGTGTCGGGCAAGGGCGGTGCCGGCGCCAGCTTCCTCGCCGGCAACCTCGGCTACGTCCTCAGCGCGCTGGAGCACAAGCGCGTCCTGCTGATCGACCTGAACCTCCAGTTCGGCGACACGCATTTCCTCGTCACCGACAAGGTACCGCCGGCGACCCTGGCGGATGTCTGCGCGCAGATCGACCGCCTCGACGATGCCTTCTTCGAAGCCTGCCTCATCCACGTCTCGCCGAGCTTCGACATCCTGGCCGGCGCCAGCGACCCGGTCAAGGCAGGCGACATCCGCAAGGACCGCGTCGAATACGTGCTCTCGCTGGCCGCGGCCAGCTACGACTTCGTGCTGATCGACGCCGGCCAGGACATCAATCCTGTCTCGGTGGCGGCGCTGGACCTGAGCGACCAGATCCTGCTGGTCACGCAGCCCGGCATTGCCTACGCCCGTACCGGGCGCCGCATGCTGGAAGTCCTGGAGGGGCTGCACTACGGCCCGGAGAAGCTCCTGCTTCTGGTCAATCGCCAGGGCAAGGCGGACGGCCTGCGGCGCGACACGCTCGAAGGCATCTTCGGCACCAAGACGCTGCTGACCCTGCCGGACGATCCGGCCGCGGTCGACGACGCCATCAGCCATGGCGTCCCCGCCGTGCAGCAACAGAAGCGCAGCGCGATCGCCAAGGCCCTCACCGCGCTCGGGCACAACCTGGTGGTGGAGCGCGGCAGCGCGCCGAGTGCCAGCGGGGAGCGCGTCTCGGCGCTGGGCCGCTTCTTCCTGCGCTCCAAGACGTCGGCACCGAACACGGCCTGAAGCCTGAAGCCCGAAGCCTGAGGACTGAAGCCCCGGGCCCGAGGCCCGCATCCTGACGCGACCAATGCCTGGCGGCCGGCACCGGCAGCCGATACACGGAGTCCATCATGTCGATTCGCGAACACCTGTCTCTTACCGAGGTCGTCCCCGTGCCGACCCTGCGCACGGAACCCCAGTCGGACAAGGTCCACCAGGCCGCCTATCTCCCGCTCAAGAAGACGGTCCATGAAGCTGTGCTCGACAACATCGATCTCGAACGGCTGGCGCGTTTCCCGGCGGACCAGATCCGCCACGAGATCAACACCCTGGTCAACCGCATCGTCGACGAGCAGCGGCTGCTGATGAACGATGCCGAACGCCGCCAGCTGAGCGCCGACATCTACGACGAGATGTTCGGCTTCGGTCCGCTGGAGCCGCTGCTGCACGACCCGACGGTGTCCGACATCCTGGTCAATACCGCCAAGCAGACCTACGTCGAGCGGCGCGGCAAGCTCGAACTGACCGATACGGTGTTCTACGACGATGCCCACCTGATGAAGGTGATCGAGAAGATCGTGTCGCGCGTGGGCCGGCGCATCGACGAGACCAGCCCCATGGTCGATGCCCGCCTGCCGGACGGCTCCCGGGTCAACGCCATCATCCCGCCCTCTGCCATCGACGGTCCGCTGCTCTCGATCCGGCGCTTCTCGGTCAACCCGCTGCAGGTCGAGGACCTCGTCAGCCTCAAGAGCCTGACGCCACCGATGGCACAACTGCTGCAGGCGCTGGCGAAGGCGAAGGTCAACGTGATGGTGTCCGGCGGCACCGGCAGCGGCAAGACCACCTTGCTCAATGTCCTGTCGGGTTTCATTCCCGAAGACGAACGCGTGGTCACCATCGAAGACGCGGCGGAACTCCAGATGCGCCAGCCCCATGTGCTGCGCCTGGAAACGCGCCCGCCCAACATCGAGGGCAAGGGTGAGATCTCCCAGCGTGCCCTGGTGCGCAACGCGCTGCGGATGCGGCCCGACCGCATCATCCTGGGCGAGGTGCGCGGCGGCGAGGCGCTGGACATGCTCAACGCCATGAACACCGGCCACGAAGGCTCGCTGACGACCATCCACGCCAATACGCCGCGCGATGCGCTGACCCGGCTGGAGAACATGGTCAACATGGCCGGGGTCAGCCTGCCCGCCAAGACAATACGCCAGCAGATCGCCTCGGCCATCACGGTGGTGGTCCAGGCCTCGCGCCTGACCGACGGCCGGCGCAAGATCGTCAGCATCCAGGAGATCACCGGGATGGAGGGGGACATGATCAATATGCAGGAGATCTTCACCTTCCAGCGCACCGGCATCGCCCAGGACGGCACGGTCAAGGGCCACTTCCGCGCCACCGGCGTCTACCCCAAGTTCGCCGAGCGCCTGCGCGTCTTCGGCGTCGGACTGCCCGACGAGGCCTACGACCCGGCCCGGCGCATGGAGGTCTGACGACGTGCCGGGCGGTGCTCCTGCCGCACCGGCCCTGGCCCGACTCCCTTCACGAGGAAGAGCAAAATGGACTTCGCCTTCTATGTCTTCGTCATCCTCCTGTTCATCGCCGTGGTGCTGTGTATCGAAGGCGGCTACCTGTGGTGGAACAGCTATCACGGCGCCTCGGCCAAGCGGATCGACTCGCGCATCCGCGCCCTCTCCGCGGGCGGCCAGGTGGGGGAGGAGACCCTTTCCATCCTGAAGAAGCGGCTGCTGAGCGAATCGCCGCGCATGCAGCGCTGGCTGATGAGCCTGCCGCGCGTGACCCTGCTGGACCGCTGGCTGCAACAGTCGGGCAGCAACTGGTCGATCGGGCAACTGCTCGGCTACAGCCTGTCGGTGGCGCTGCTGGCCCTCGCCGCCGGCCCCTGGCTGCCCGTTCCCGCCCTGGTGGTGGTGGTGGGCGCCCTGCTGCTCGGCGCCCTGCCGCTGCTGCACGTCTCCTCGCTGCGGCGCAAGCGCCTGAAGCGGCTCGAGGAGCAGTTGCCCGATGCCGTCGACATGATCAGCCGTGCGCTGCGCGCAGGACACGCCTTCGCCGGTGCGCTGAGCATGGTCGGGCAGGAACTGAACGCGCCGATGGGCCCCGAATTCCGCACCACGTTCGAGGAAATCAACTACGGCGTGTCGCTGGAAGATGCCCTGACCAACCTGGCCATGCGCGTCCCGGTCAACGACCTGCGCTACTTCGTGACTGCCGTGCTGGTGCAGCGCGAAAGCGGCGGCAACCTGGCGGAGATCCTCGACACCATCGGCAACCTCGTGCGCGATCGCCTCAAGCTCTACGGCAAGATCCGCGTGCTGTCGGCCGAGGGCCGGCTGTCCGCGTGGATCCTGGGGCTGCTGCCCTTCGTCACGGCGGGGCTCATCCTGGTGTTGAATCCGGGGTTCATGAAGGTGTTGTGGGAAGACCCCATCGGCGTGAAAACGCTGTGGGTCGCCCTGGGCATGATGATCTCGGGCGTATTCTGGATGCGCAAGATCATCCGCATCCACGTCTAGCCCGCGCCAGATGCGCCAGATGCGCCAGACAGGCCCGACGCGGGCCGGCGCGGGCTGACGGGAAGGCAGACTCAAGAAAATGAAGCAAGCCATTGGGGGGAAAGCCATCATGCAAGGCATCTATTCCGAGCAGGGTCTCGTGCTGGCCCTGATATTCATCGCCGCGTTCGGCGCCGCTTTCGGCCTGCTGCAGTTGTTCGCGCCCGGCCGCCCGCGCGGCCGGATCGAGCAGATCGCCAACCCCGGAGGCAGCAGCGACGACACAGGCAATGCCTGGATCGAGCAGCTCGCCCGCCTGGCCCGTCCCGTGTCACAGCTCTCGCTGCCGGCCGAGGGATGGGAAAAGTCCAAGCTGCGGCTGACGTTCATGAACGCAGGCTGGCGGCGCGCCTCGGCGGCCCCGCTCTACTTCGCCGCCAAGACCTTCCTTGCGCTGGCGCTGCCGCTGATCGCGCTGGTGCTCGTGAGCGGGCATCCGCTGGCGCAGAACAAGAACGCGATGCTCACCCTCGTCGCCCTGACGGGCGCCATCGGGTACTACCTGCCGAATATCGTCCTTTCGCGCAAGGCAGCAAAGCGCAAGCAAGCCGTGTTCGAGGAGTTCCCGGATGTGATCGACCTGCTGACGGTCTGCGTCGAGGCCGGCCTGGGCCTCGACGCCGCGCTGCTGCGCGTCACCCAGGAGCTTGCCCTGCGCTGCCCCGTCCTGGCCGAGGAACTGGAACTGATGCTGCTCGAACTGCGCTCCGGCTTTTCCAAGGAGAAGGCGCTGACCAACCTCGCCCTGCGCACCGGCGTGGAGGACGTCGACAAGTTCGCCTCGATGCTGATCCAGGCGGACCGCTTCGGCACCGGCCTGGCCGAATCGCTGCGCGTGCTGTCCGACATGCTGCGCACCAAGCGCAGGATGCTGGCGGAGGAAAAGGCGGCCAAGATCGCCCTCAAGCTGCTCTTCCCGCTGATCTTCCTCATCTTCCCCACCTTGATGCTGGTCCTGCTCGGGCCGGCGTTCATCCAGATCTATAGGGTACTGCTGCCGACCATGAGCGGGCATACGGGCGGTTGACCGGACCCGTACCCGCCAGCGACGGCGTTGGCCCCCGGGCTGCCAACCGGCATTCGATGCCGGGGCGGTGGTCCATTTCCCGGCTTCGTGCCGGGTTTTCTCGTTGCGGCACCGGCCGGCCGCCCGGCGGGCCTGCGCGCGCCCCCTTGACCGATGCCGGCGATTTCTGAAGAATTCCCGCAGACCGTGGTCGCGGCGAACGCGCCGCAAGGAGACCCCATGAAGCTGCGCATCCTCAGCGACCTCCATCTCGAGCATCACACCCCCGCCTCGGTGCCGGCCTGCGAAGCCGACCTCGTGATTCTCGCCGGTGACATCGCCAATGGCCGCGCCGGCGTCGACTGGGCGGCGCGAAGCTTCGCCGGCCCGGTCGTCTACGTGCCGGGCAACCATGAATACTACGAGGGCACTTTCGGCGTGGTCGAGGCGCAGCTGGCCGCCGCGGGCAGCCAGCACGAGCGCGTCCACGTGCTGAACCACAGGTCGATCACCCTGGCTCCGGCGGGCGAGGCACCGGTCCGCATCATCGGCGCCACGTGGTGGACCGACTACGAACTGTTCGGCGTCGACCGGCGCGAGTCCTCGATGCAGGCCTGTGCCGGCGTGATGCTCGACCACCGGCTGATCGAAGTCGAAGATGCGGACGGCAGCCGGCGCACCTTTTCGCCGCAGGATGCGCTGGCCCGCCACCGGGCGGCATGCGCGTGGCTGGACGCCGAGTTGAGCGCGCCCTTCGACGGGCGCACCGTCGTGGTCACGCACCACGCCCCCGATCTCGGCAGCCTGGCGCCCCGCTTTTCACACGACCTGGTGTCCGGCGGCTTCATCTCGCGCCGGCCGGACCTGGTGGCCCGCGCCGACCTGTGGGTGCATGGCCATACCCATACGAGCTTCGACTACCGGCTCGAGCACAGCCGCGTGGTGTGCAATCCCCGTGGCTATATCGGACGCAAGACAGGAACGCCCGAGAACCCTCAGTTCGACTGGTGCTACACGGTGGAGATCTGAGGCGCCTTGAGGCACCCCCGGCACCCCGGCACCCCGGCACCCCGGCACCCCGGCAGCCTGCAGGTGCCGGGGTGCTGCTGCGAAGGGAAATGGAAAGGCGGGAGCGGCGGCGCGGGACAGAGGCAGGACAGCGCAGCCTAGGAACAGACCGAGCTGCTGCCCGCATCCTGCCCCATGATCTCGCGCGGCAGGTAGGTGGAGAAGCCCGGCACATTCAGCGTCATGAAGCCGCTCGACTGCAGCGGTGAGATCGTGGTCAGGCTGACGCCCGACACGCTGACCGACACGCCGGCGCAGCTGCTGGCATCGCAGGTCGTACTGACCGCACCACTGCCGTCGTACCACTGCACGGACACATTGGACGTGGTCAGGCTCGGCACGATGAGCTGCATCCGTGCCAGCACGGATGCCGAACCCTGCCCGCAGACCACGGCCTGCCGCGCCCCCCAGCGGGTGGCTTCCGCCACCGCGTTCCATGTGTACAGGACACGGCCGAATTCGAGGATGCCCAGCACCACGCTGAAGAAGATGAGCGACACCAGGGCGAATTCGACCGCGGTCGCACCCCGTTGATGGCTATTCATAGGATTGCCTCATCGTGACCGAGATACTGCCGAACGACAGCGATGTGATCGAGCTCGTTCCCTTGGTGTAGAAACGGGTGAAGGCAAGCATGTCGAGCACCGGACTGAAGGTATAGCCGCTGATCGTCACGGTCACCGTATTGATGGCCGGATTGGTGCCCTGGAAGATGTTCGACGTGCAGGCGACGTTCGACGCGTCGCAGATCGACACCATGCTTGTCGTCAGTCCCGGCACCAGCGGCGCCGGCGATCCGCTGACGACCGGCACGCCATAGACCGCGAGGTTGGTGGCGGTGGTCGCCGCGGAGCTGCTGCCCGCGGCCTGCGTGCTCAGGTAGCGCGCGGCATCGCGCGCCGCCTTGGTCAGGGTGTTGTAGGTATAGATGGCTCGGCCGAACTCCGTGATCGCGAAGGCGATGGCCAGGAGCAGGCACATCGTGAAGCCAAGCTCCACGGCCGCCACGCCTCGTTGTCGCTTCTTGTTCATCGCACCTCCTACTGCACCAGGACCGGCACCAGGGGGCCTGCGCTGCCGCCGGCAAGGCCGGAAGCCGTACACGGGCTGTTCGTTGCGCTGGCATTGCCGCGGAATTCGAACTGGATCGTGACAGTCGGTCCGCTGACGGGCTGCAGCATCAGCATGCAGGCGAAATCGACAATCTTGCTGGCCGACACCACCGGCACCAGCACCAGCCGCCGGCTCATGCCATACGTTGCCAGCTGGCCGGTGTTTCCGTTGGTGGCGAGGGTCTTGTACCCGCCCTTCATGCCCAGGCCGGTGATGTTGTCGCCGGTCTGGACGCTCGTTCCGGTGTTGGCGTAGTTGGCATAGGCCGCGCGCTTGGTGAGGAAGTTGGCGGCGGTCGGATCCGACCCGCTCGCCGGCGTCCCGTTGAAGGCATTCTGGGGCACGCTGTTGGTCCAGTTCAGCGATGTGTAGGCATAGCCGGTATAGTCCGGCCGCATCGTCGTGACGTCGCCGTTGTTCTTGTAGATGCCGAAGCGGGCATTCCACTGGTCGTCGACGGACACCTTGGCACCCGGCGTGCCCAGCGTATCGCCGACCTTGGAGCCGCAGTAACCTATGTCCATCTCGTTCTTGGTCTCGGAGGCACTGGTGGTCCCGTTGAGGTTGTACCAGCCCATCTCGCCCGGCGCCGCGGTCTTGCTGCCGTCATAGAGCACGTTGACCCACTCCCCGACCTGGAATCCATAGTTGGGGGCAGTGCCACCGGTCTTGGGGATCAAGCCGATGGGCACCGGACAAGCGCTCTGCGCATGCGAGCGTGTCGCCACGCCGACCGCGGCCACGCTGTTGCTCGACGGGCCGCCGACCATCTTGATCAGCAAGGCGACGATGCCGCTGGTGGTATGGCTGCACTTCGCGTAGGCCGCAGCGGTGGGCGAGAAGCCGGAACTGAACGAGCCGGTCAGCGAGTCGCTGAAGGTGATATCGGCACTCGTCAGCGACGCCGAGACACTCTGGAACTGGACGTTGTTGGCGTTGCCCGCGGTCAGCCCCGCACTCTGCGCGCGAGCCGTCGCGCTCGAGGTGCCGTCCAGTTCCTGCGCCGCGGCCAGGGCGCAGCTATCGACCGCCGACTGCAGCTCCGACTTCGCCACGAAGAGGCTGCCCAGGTCGATGACGAGGCCGGCCATCCCGATCAGCACGGCCAGCATCAGGCCGACCATCGGCAGCACCGCACCTCTTGCCTTCTTGTTCCAGTCGTTCCGCATATCACACCGACCGTTCAATAGAGGCCGCGCCGCCCGGTCGGCAGCGCCATGCCGTGTCTTGTCATCGAGGCCGGCGCCGCTGACGCCCTGCCCCGCCCTTACCGTCATTTGTAGACGTGCACCGCCAAATCGGAAACCGACCGAACGGATGATTCAGGCCTGAAACCGCTCGCGCCGCCAAGGCGGGCCCGCGGCCGTGTCGCCTGCGCGCGAAAGGGTGGCGATGGGGAAGCTCAACGGAAGCCGGGCGGAAGCCGAAGCGCCCATGCAACGATGCGCTGGGGCAGCCCCGCCGATCCGCGGAATGGTCGGAGGCGACCTCACATATCACGCTCACCTTGCCGGACCGGCAACACCTCGCAAGCGGAAGCGGCCGGCACGCAGCGGCCAGGCGCATCGCGCGGAATGGGCGCGGCGGCGGCCAGCGTTTCAGCACTGAATCGCCATCCTTTCCGCAGCACGTACCCCGCCTCCCTGCATGCGGCAGGTTGCCGCTCAAGCCCTGGGACCCGGCTCTGATCGCCTTTGCGACGGGCTTCTGCCGCCCGCGCCCGGACCGCGCCGCGCCTGCCTCCGGCCTGAGCGTTTCAACCTGGAAACGCTGGGCACCGGGCCAGGTTTCCTCCGGTGCGCACCGGTCGCGGCACGCCGCGAGCGGGATCCGGAAGCCGGGCCTGCGCGGCCCTGGCGTTGCAGGCCTGAAACGTTTTCCGTGGCGACAGCGCACTTTCGCGCACAACGCCGCCCCGCGCTCAGCCTCCAGGCTGGCTCCGGGTAGCCGGCAGGCGGGCTCCGGGGAAGTGGCACGCTCCCTGCATACGTCGTCGATCAGCCTCGTCGGCCCTGCGCAACCCGGCAGCCGGAAAAAGCTGCCGGAGCACTGGTGAACGCTGGTGAGCGCGGGTCGAGCGGCGCACGTAGACGCCATACGCGCAGAAGAACGTTTCGTATTCGGGGGGCCTATGAAAACCAGAACGAAAGCCGCATGTCCGGCGAACTCGGGCTTGAGCAGCATGCTGCGCCCACTCCTTTCGGCACTGCGCAATGCCTGCCATCCCGGCAGGCATAGCAGGATCCAGCTCACGCATTCGCGCTGCCGCGACCACATCCGGTTCGCAACGCCCGGCCTGTTCGCTCTCTTTGCCAGCCCGGCCTGTATCGCCGTACGCGTACGCCCTCCGCATCATCGAACACGGCCGGGCTCCGGATGGTAGGCAGCGATGCCGGCCGCATTGCGTTCACCGCAGGCGAGCATCAGAAAAAACATGTGACTCATCGGGAGATGCAACATGGCGAGCGAAATTCTTCTGCGCCAGGACTTCGGCGGCACGTCCGTGTCGAATCGCGCCGCGCCGGCCGCAGCCGCGAACGGTCCTGCTGCCGGCCGGATCCGGGTGTCGGCCGTCATGCCTTGCCTCAATGAGGAAATGACGCTGCCCATGTGCATAGCCAAGGCCCAGCGCAGCTTCGCCGAGCTGGGCATCACGGGCCAGGTGGTGGTCGCCGACAACGGCTCCACCGACCGCTCGGTCGAGATCGCGCGCCAGTTCGGCGCGAAGGTGGTGCACCAGCCGGTGCGCGGCTACGGTTCGGCGCTGATGGCCGGCATTGCGGCGGCCGACGGCGACATCATCATCATGGGCGACGCGGACGATTCCTATGACTGGTCGAACATCCGCGGCTTCATCGCGAAGATCGAGGAAGGCTACGAGTTCGTGATCGGCAACCGCTTCAAGGGCGGCATCATGCCGCATGCGATGCCGCCGCTGCATCGCTACCTCGGCAACCCGGTGCTGTCGACGATCGCGCGGCTGACCTGCAGCGTCCCGGTCGGCGATTTCCACTGCGGCATGCGCGCGTTCACGCGGGACGCGTTCGCGCGCATGGATCTGCAGACACCCGGGATGGAGTTCGCATCGGAGATGGTGATCAACGCGGCGCGCAACCGTTTGCGCATCGTCGAGATTCCGACCGCGCTCCACCCCGACAAGCGCAACCGTCCGCCACATCTGCGCTCGTTCCGCGATGGCTGGCGGCACCTGCGTTTCATCCTCACCTACGCACCCAACCACGTCTTCGTGATGCCGGGGCTCCTGATGTTCGTCGCCGGCCTGCTGCTGCTCGGCCTGCTGGCGGGCGGCCCGACGCACCTGTTCGGGCACTTCGTGGGCCCGCACTTTCTCGCGCTCGCCAGCCTCCTGACGTTGATCGGCTTCAATTTCATCACGATGGGCGTGCTCGCCAAGGTGATCATGGCCGACAAGCATGCATCGCTGCGAGGACGCATCGTCCGATGGGCTACCGGTCCATTTGCGATGGAAGCCTGTCTGCTGGGCGGCGCGGCCACCGCGGTGCTCGGCCTGGTGCTGGATGCTTGCATGCTGTTCAAATGGCTGGCCAATCCGGCGCTTCCGATGGAAAGCACCGTGCACCTGGCGATCGTCGCCACGACGCTGATCGTACTCGGCATGGACGGGGCGTTCTCCGCCTTCTTCCTCAATCTGCTCGTACGCGAGGGGGAAAGGCATCACGGCCACGCAGGCCACGCAGGCCACGCAGGCCACGCAGGCCATGCCGCGCCTTGCGCCAGGAGATAAGCGAACCATGGAAACGATGTCCCCAACTGCCGCCGCCCCGATCCGCGTGGCGTCCATCGGACTGGGATGGGTGACGACTCACCGTCATCTGCCGGTGATGCTGCGCGACCCGGATTTCAAAGTCGTCGGCCTGGTCGATCGCCAGCCGCAGCACGCGCAACGTGTCGCGCAGCGCCTCGGCATCCGGCACCACGCCTGCACGGGATCGCTTGCCGATGTGCCGTGGCTCGACGACGTCGATGCGGTAACGATCGGTGCCGGCCCGCAAGCCCACTACCCGCTGATCGCGCAAGCGCTGCGGGCGGGCAAGCACGTGCTGACCGAGAAGCCGTTCACGATGTGCGTGGCGGAAGGCGAAGAACTGGTCAAGCTGGCGAAAGCCCATGAGCGGACCCTTTGCATCGTGCATAACTTTCAGTTCGCCTCTTCGACCAAGCGCCTGCTGCGGGATGTCGAAGCCGGCCGCTACGGCAGGATCCGCTCGATCACCGCGCATCAGTTCGGGAATCCGGAACGCCGCCTGCCAGCCTGGTACGAAGACCTTCCGCTGGGCCTGTTCTATGACGAGAGCCCCCACATGTTCTATCTGCTGCGGCGCCTGGCGCCCGGCTCGCTGGCGCTCGAGCAGGCCACCGTCGTCCCGAGCAGCACTGGCCTCGAAACGCCGTGCCTGATCACCGCACACTACCAATGCGACACACCGCACGGCGCGATTCCGGTCATGTTGAACATGAACTTCGAATCGCCGGTCAGCGAATGGCAAGTGGTCGTGTGCGGCGAGCGCTTCATGGGGATCGTCGACGTCTTCCGCGATATCTACATCCGCCTGCCGAACGATGGCGCCCATACGACCGCGACGGTCCTGCGCACCTCGTTGTCCGCCACCTGGCAGCACTGGCAGCAGCATTTCACGAGCGGAATCCGGCATCTCAGAGGCGCACTGTTCTACGGCAACGACGATGTCTTCTCGGGTTTCGCGCGCTCGATCCGCTCCGGCAACGCGCTCGAGTCCATCGGGTCGGACTCGGCGCTCGCGATCCTCGGCATGCAACATCAGATCATCGAACGCGCGGCACGGGCGTGAACGGAGGCGGCACGAAATGACCATGAATTCCGACCTGCTCCGGCGCTTCTTCAGGGAAACGCCATTCCAACCCGCGACCAGCCTGTGGCGGGCCATCGAGATCGACGTCGTGCTGTCCCGGCCGTTTCCGCCCGGTCGCGGCATGGACCTCGGCTGCGGCGACGGCAAGCTGATGAAGACCATCACGGATCACGTCGGCAGGCGCGAACTGGTGGGCGTCGACATCGACCCGCTCGAAACCGGCCAGGCCGGCGCGCTCGGCATCTACGACACCATCCACACAACCTCGGGCGGCCGTATTCCCGAACCGGAAGCCTCGTTCGATTTCGTCTTCTCCAACTCCGTCCTCGAGCATATCGACACCATCGGGGATGTGCTCGATGAAGTCTCGCGCGTCCTCAAGCCGGGCGGCAGATTCGTGTTCACCGTGCCGAGCGAGTATTTCCATGCCTGCCTGAGCGGCCCGTGGCTGCCGGCGGCGAGCCGCTCCGCCTACCTGGACGAGATCGATCGCCGCTGTGCGCACAAGCGCTACTGGAGCGTCGAGCTCTGGCAACGGGAGCTGGCCCGCAGGGGGCTGACGGTCAGCGACCATGTCGAATACCTGAGCGCGAAGGAGGTAAGGCGCTGGGAGACCATCTCCAGGCTGACCGCGGGCGTTCTCTACCTGGTGTTCGGCAAGCGCCGCCAGCCGATCGACATCCAGCGCAGCCTCGGCTTGCGCAAAGCAAAGTCTTCCGTTCCGAACGCGCTGGCCGGCATGGCCAGCAGGATGCTGGCGATCGGCCTGAACCGCTCCTCGCCATCGACAGGCCCCTTCGGTTGCGTGCTCGTCGAATCCGTCAAGATCGCATGAGCCACCAGCCCGATGACTCCGCACCCGGCCTCTCGCGTACTGCCCCTGCCCGGGAAGTTCCTGCGCTTCGTGCTGGTCGGGGGTATCTGCACACTGCTGAACCTGGCGACGATCTGGTTCGTGACGACCCGCCTCGGGTGGCATTACCTGGTCGCCGCTGCCATTTCGTTCTTCGCGGTCAACGGCGTGGGGTTCGTCTTCAACAAATACCTCACCTTCACGCAGGTCTTACGCCCGAGCTTTCGCGAGATCCGGCGCTACTACATCGTGATGTCGGGTTCCCTGGCGTTGAACCTGGGCTTGATGTTCGTCATGGTCGACGCACTGGGCATCCACTACCTGCTGTCCAGCGTCACGATCACCCTGCTGTTCATGATCTTCAATTTCCTGGCCCATCTCCGCTGGACCTTCGCGCCGTGACACACGACCTGCCACCGCAGAACGGTGTATCGGCCCGGGCGCCTGCCTCCCGGCGCGGAGGCGGCGCAGCGCTGCCCCGGGTCGGCGCGCAACGGATGCGCATCCTCCTGGTCACCCATTTCTTCCCCGCCCACCGCGGCGGCATCGAGATCGTCGCGGGTCATCTGGCGGAAGCGCTGGCCCGTGACAGGGCAACGGCCATTACGTGGTTCGCCAGCGACTGCGATCCCGCTCCGGCGCTCGGCGGTGTCGATTGCCTGCCCGTGCGCACGTGGAACCCGCTGGAGCGCCGCTTCCACATGCCTTACCCGATCTGGTCCCCGCTGCGCCTGATACCGCTGTGGAACGCGGTGCGCGAAGCCGACCTCGTGTACCTGCACGACTACATCTACGTCGGCAGCCTGGCGGCCTTCTCGATGGCGAAGATCCTGCGCAAGCCGATTCTCATCACCCAGCACGTCGGCGCGGTGCCGTTCCGCAGCAGGCTGATGTCGCGGATGCTCACCGTGGCGAACCTGACGCTGGGAAGAACCATGCTCAAGTACGCCGACGCCGCCGCCTTCGTCAGCAATACCGTCAGGACATTGTTCCTGCCCGACGCCAGTGCCGGCTGCCGGGGCCGCCTGATTCCCAACGGCCTCGACCTTTCCACGTTCTCCCCGATCGCCGACGCGGCGCGTGCGCAGTTGCGCGCCAGGCTGGACATTCCCGCCGGCCGCCCATGCCTGCTCTTCGTCGGCCGCTTCGTCGAGAAAAAGGGCCTGGCTCTGCTGGAGAAACTGACGGCGCTGCTGCCGGATGCCACCTGGATCTTCGCCGGCAAAGGTGAAATGGATCCGGAGAGGTGGGCACGCGGCAATGTCCGGGTGTTCCGTGATCGTGCCGGCGCCTCGCTGGCCGAACTCTATCGCGCCGCCGACCTGCTGGTGCTGCCGAGTACCGGCGAGGGCTTTCCGCTGGTCGTGCAGGAATCGATGGCCTGCGGCACGCCAGCCATCGTCGGCCGCGACACGGCTTCTGCCCTGCCTGGCCTCGACCAGGTGCTGTTCTCCGAGACCGTCGATGCCGATCACGCATTGCCGGCCTGGCATCGCCACCTGACGGCACTGCTCGCCGACCCGCAGCGGCTCACCGGACGGCGCCGCGAAGTCGCTGACTGGGCCGCCATGCATTGGTCCTGGGAACGCTGTGCCGATGCCTACTGCGAAGTCATCCGCGAAGTCCTCGAGCGTCGGAGATGAATCTCGGAGATGAATCATGGCGACCGCTGAGAATGCCGAACCCGATGCCCGCACCCCGGTGTCTCCTGCGACGCGGCTGGCCGTCTGGACAGGCATCGTCGGTGTCCTCTGCACACTGCTGCTCGCGATCGAGCCGCACGTGCCGGGCCGGATGTCGATCTTCTTCCATCTGCTCTACACCTATGATCGGCCGGTCGCCGAGGCGAGTGTGTTGCTGGTCCCGCTGGCCGCCGCGCTCGCACCGTACTGCGGCCGCATGGCCGCCGTGGCCGCCGCGTGCGGGCGCCACCCGTGGCGCGCCGCAGCCTTGACCGGCATCGTGTTCGCGCTGGGCGCACGCTATGTGTATCACGCGCATCCGCTCTCGATGGACGAGTACGCTGTCTGGTTCCAGAGCCGCCTCTTCGCCAACGGCGCCCTGTCCGCACATTTCCCGCCATCGTGGCTCGACCGCCTCATCTATCAACCGTTTCAGAATTACTTCCTGGTCGTGTCGCATACCAGCGGCAACGTGATCTCCGCCTACTGGCCCGGCTTCGCCCTTCTGATGGCGCCGTTCAGCCTGGCCGGCGCCGAATGGCTGTGCAATCCGGTGCTGTCGGCACTGACGGTGGTCGCCATCGCGCGCACCTGCCGCCTCGTGTTTCCGGAAAACGAGGCGATAGCCGGCTGGGCGATCCTGTTCACCGTCGCCTCCCCGGTGTTCGCGGGCTCGGGTATTTCGTACTTCGCCATGACCGGCCTGCTGCTGGCCAATCTGGTGTTCACCTGGGGCTTCCTGCAACCGACCACGCGCAGCCTGTTCCTCAGCGGCGTGGTCGGCTCGATCGCGCTGACCTTCCACAATCCGCTGCCTCACACGTTGTTTGCGCTGCCGTGGCTGATCTGGTTCCTCGGCCAGCGGCCGCCGTCGCGACACGCGGCGGCACTCCTCGCCGGCTACTTGCCGCTCACCGTGCTGCTCGGCCTGGGCTGGGTCCTGGTCACGGCTCATGTCGGCGCCGACGTGGCCGGCCCGGCGACACATCCACCGTCCCAGGGCTTCCTGGCCCGGGTCGCGTCGGTGTTTTCCCTACCCGACGCATCGATCCTCATCTCCCGCGTGGCCGGCACCATCAAGCTGTGGGTCTGGGCAGTGCCGGGTCTGCTGGTGCTTGCTTGCATGGGCTACGCGCGCTGGCGGGAGAGAGCCGCCGTGCAATTGCTCGCCGCCTCGGCCCTCGTCACCTTCCTGGGCTACTTCTTCGTTCCGTTCGATCAAGGGAACGGCTGGGGATACCGCTATTTCCATCCCGCCTGGGGCACCCTGCCGATCCTCGCGGGCGCCGCGGTCGCCGGGGAATTCCGCCACGACGGCGGCAAAGCGTTTTCGGCCCTTCGGAACCTGGCCGGGGCCTTCGTCGCAGGCAGCGTGCTGATCCTGGTGCCGTGGCAGCTGCGGAACATCGAAACGCACATCAGTGCCCAGCTGGCGCGGCTACCCGACACACCAGCGGACCGGCGCAGCATCGTGTTCCTGTTCGTCGATCGCAACACGGTCCTCGACGACCTCGTGCAGAACGACCCCTTCCTCCGGGGGCGATCGGTCCGCATGATCGGCAGGGGCGAACAGGAAGACGGAGAATTCCTGCGCAACGCACACATCGCTGCAACCCCGCTTCCCGCCACCGAACTCGGGCAAGTCTGGCTGATCGGGCCATGAAGCACGACGCCGCCACGGCTGCCACGGCCGGGCGCGCGAACGTGAAGGACGGCCGATCGCTTGCACGCGGAATAGCCAGGGCGGGGGCTGAAGCGCCGATACAACGATGCACGGAAGCTGTCCTGTCGGCTTGGCTTCACGACGGTAATATGGAGGCTGTCAGCCCTTGCGACGCCGCAAGTGGAACAAGAACAGAACAGCTTCCGGTGAGATCGGCGGGCAGCGCACGGCGCGGTCCCCCAGGCCGGCCCATCGACGGGGAAGGAAACTCCACACCATGCCAGAACGTCCGCCCACGGACGCAGGAACCGTTGCCGTGCCCAGGCCTCTCGGCCTGCGCGACTACGCTGTGGAAGCCGCGCTGCGGCTCGCCACCTCGCTGCTGTTCGCCGCCTTCGCCTATGCCGCCGCGCAGCAATGGCTGGCCGACCCGGGCCGCATCACGCTGCTGCTGATCGTGCTGGCGGAGTTCGTCACCATCGCCATCGCCCTGACGGCGCGGGTACCGGAGAAGCGCGACTGGAGCCCGATCTCCGTCGCCTGCGCGATCGCCGCCACCTACTACTTCCTGTGGATCCAGCTGGCGCCGGGCATCCACCTCGTGCCGGAAATGGTCGGCGTGGCCCTGCAGGCCGCGGGCATCCTGCTGCAGATCGGCGCCAAGCTCACGCTGCGGCGTGCCTTCGGGCTGCTGCCGGCGAACCGGGGCATCGTCTCGGGCGGCCCCTACCGCCTCGTCAGGCACCCGATCTATCTCGGCTACTTCATTTCCTACATCGGCTTCCTGCTGGTCAACTTCGGCCTGCAGAACCTGCTGGTGTACGCCGTGCAGCTGGGGCTGCTGGCGGTGCGCGCGGTGCGCGAGGAACGGCTGCTGAGCGCGGATCCGGCCTACCGCGCCTATCAGGACAAAGTGCGCTACCGCGTCGTGCCTGGACTGTTCTGAGGCGCCGGCCCGGCATCCAAAGGCCGGGGCCTCGCGCCCCCTGGATGCCGCGCCCGAAGCCGGCCCGCCGCCGCGCGCGCCCCTCTGCCGGCGGCATACGCAGGACGCGGCGGCCGCCCAAACAAAAACCCCCGCGGGTTCGCACCCGCGGGGGTTTTTTCAGACAGGCTGCCGAAGCCGGCAGTCCGGCAGATTTACATCATGCCGTCCATGCCGCCCATGCCGCCCATGCCGCCCGGCATTGCCGGAGCCGACTCTTCCTTCGGAGCTTCGGCCACGGCGCAGTCGGTGGTCAGCATCAGCGAAGCCACCGAAGCGGCGTTCTGCAGCGCGGTGCGGGTCACCTTGGTCGGGTCCAGCACGCCCATTTCCACCAGGTCGCCGTACTCGCCCGAAGCGGCGTTGTAGCCGTAGTTGCCCTTGCCTTCGATGACCTTGGCAACGACGACCGACGCTTCTTCACCGGCGTTCAGCACGATCTGGCGCAGCGGCTCTTCCATTGCGCGCAGCACGATCTTGATACCGGCGTTCTGGTCGGCGTTGTCGCCGTTCAGGCCAGCGATGGCAGCACGGGCACGCAGCAGGGCCACGCCGCCGCCGGGGACAATGCCTTCTTCCACGGCTGCGCGGGTAGCGTGCAGCGCATCTTCCACGCGTGCCTTCTTTTCCTTCATTTCGACTTCGGTGGCTGCGCCGACCTTGATCACGGCAACACCGCCGGCCAGCTTGGCCACGCGCTCTTGCAGCTTTTCACGGTCGTAGTCCGAGGTCGCTTCTTCGATCTGGGCGCGGATCTGCTTGACGCGCGCTTCGATCGAGGCTGCGTCGCCGGCGCCGTCGATGATGATGGTGTTTTCCTTGCCGATCTCGATGCGCTTGGCTTGGCCCAGGTCTTGCAGGGTCGCCTTTTCCAGCGTCAGGCCGACTTCTTCAGCGATGACGGTGCCGCCGGTCAGGATGGCGATGTCTTCCAGCATGGCCTTGCGGCGGTCGCCGAAGCCCGGAGCCTTGACGGCGGCGGTCTTCAGGATGCCACGGATGTTGTTGACCACCAGGGTCGCCAGGGCTTCGCCTTCGACGTCTTCAGCGATGATCAGCAGCGGGCGGCCGGCCTTGGCCACTTGCTCCAGCACCGGCAGCAGGTCGCGGATGTTCGAGACCTTCTTGTCGAACAGCAGCACGAACGGGGAGTCCAGCTGGACGACTTGCTTGTCCGGGTTGTTGATGAAGTACGGCGACAGGTAGCCGCGGTCGAACTGCATGCCTTCCACGACTTCCAGCTCGTCGGCCAGCGACTTGCCGTCTTCGACGGTGATCACGCCTTCCTTGCCGACCTTGTCCATCGCCTCGGCGATGCGCTCGCCGATCGAGTTGTCGCTGTTGGCGGAGATCGCGCCGACCTGGGCGATTTCCTTGCTGGTGGTGGTGGGCTTGCTCAGCTTCTTCAGCTCTTCCACGGCAGCGCCGACAGCCTTGTCGATGCCGCGCTTCAGGTCCATCGGGTTCATGCCGGCGGCCACGTACTTCATGCCTTCGCGCACGATCGACTGGGCCAGCACGGTTGCGGTGGTGGTACCGTCACCGGCGTTGTCGCTGGTCTTGGAAGCCACTTCCTTGACCATCTGGGCGCCCATGTTCTGCAGCTTGTCCTTCAGCTCGATTTCCTTGGCCACGGACACGCCGTCCTTGGTCACGGTCGGGCCGCCGAAGCTGCGCTCCAGCACCACGTTACGGCCCTTCGGGCCCAGGGTCACCTTCACTGCGTTGGCGAGGATGTTCACGCCTTCGACCATCTTGGCACGGGCGGCGTCGCCGAACACTACGTCTTTAGCTGCCATGTTCTGTTACTCCGAATCTTGGATGGATCCCCCATGCGGGAGACCGGGAATGTTGGATAAGTCTGAGAGACTCAGGCGTCCCGCCGCGGCGGGCGCGTCACAAGCAGGGCCCGGGCGCACGGCGCCCGGCAGCCGCATTACTTGTTGACCACCGCCATGATGTCTTCTTCGCGCATGACCAGCAGTTCCTGGCCATCCACCTTCACGCCCTGGCCGGCATACTTGCCGAACAGCACGCGATCGCCCACCTTGACGTCGAGGGCAATGGAGTTGCCCTTGTCGTCCTTCTTGCCGGGGCCAACGGCCAGCACTTCGCCTTGATCGGGCTTCTCGGCAGCATTGTCGGGAATCACGATGCCGGATGCGGTCTTGGTTTCGTTGTCCAGACGCTTGACGATCACGCGGTCGTGCAAAGGACGCAGATTCATACGGACTCCTTAGTACAAGTGAGTTTTATTTCACAAATTGAGGCCGCCAGCACGGACGGCCAGCAGAATTGGCTCGCCGGATCAAGCTGTTAGCACTCCCACCGGACGAGTGCTAATTATAGGGACGGGGGTTTACGTTTTCAAGACAAGGCCTGAATGGGGGTTTTCCCGGAGAGGCCTTGGATAGGGGTAGGCAGGTGTCGAGATTCGCTCAACTCTGAACCTGGGTCACGTAACTCTGAACTCCGCAGGAATCCCACACAATCTCGCCGCCAAGAATTTCCTTTCTTCTCAATGAGTTAGCGGGATCGACATGGCGGAGGCATGGCGATGAAGTAGATGCGGACCTCCCGGCAAAGCAAGCTCATCCGAAGTTGAGCAGCCTTCCGGGGTTAGCCTGTATGCACTCTACGGCACAAGGGAAAGCGCCCTAGCTAGCGACAAGCCCAAAGAGGGGCTACCGGCAACGTCCTGGAACACAAGCTAGCGTACGGATGGGTGCCTCGCAGAGCGTGCACATGCGCTAGGCCTGCCCCTCCTCGGCCTCGAACGTCGCTCCCGACTCTGCGGCGCGGGCAACCTTGTCAAAGAATGATGCTGCGGGATCTGCAGCGCGTCGATGTGGCGACCACCTCGGCGCCGTGTCCGGACGCGACAAGGGCATGGTTCGGCCCTTGTCAGGAATGGCGCGGCTGTCCGCGCGGCGGGGTCGTTGATGCGGCGGCTACGTCGACTGCCGTCGCGCCTTGGCACCATGCAGGGAACCTACTCGTCCTTGGAAGCCCGCACGCGTGCAATGGCCGCCACCAGTTCATCGAGTACGATCGGCTTGGTCAGGTAGGCGGAGTAGCCATTCTGCATGGCGCCTTGCATGCCGCCGCGCTGCACCACGGCGCTGAGCGCGATGACAGGCAGGTGGGCGTTCTCAGGCTTGGCGCGCAGGGCCGCAAGGAAAGCGAGGCGCTCCGGCCCGCCCAGGTTCAAGCCGGACAGCACGACATCGATGGCCTGGTCTTCCACTATCCGGATGGCCTCTTCGCTGCTGTCCGTGCAGGTCACCTGTGCGCCTTCGGTGCTGAGCAGCGCCTGGAACGCATCGTTGGTCGACGTGTCCCCATCCACCATGAGGACGTGCACTGCCTTCAATGGCTTGGCCTCGAACCGTCCCTCGTCGGTCTCCCTGGCATTGTCGCGGCGCAATGGCAAGGCGACCGTAAAGCGGGCGCCGGATGCCATGCCGGTGGATTCGACCGTGATCGAGCCGCCGTGCAGGCCGACCAGTTCCTTGACCAGGTAGAGCCCGATCCCAAGCCTGTCGTCGCGGCCCAGCGACGGGCGGCCGCGTTCGACCATGTCGAACACGTGCGGCAACAGCTCCGCTTCGATGCCGCTGCCATCGTCTTCGATCTGCAGCGTCGCCGCTTCGCCATCGTCCGCCAGGGTAACGTTCACCCGCCCGGCACCCGGCGACTGCAGCGCGTTGGCGACCAGGTTCCATACCACTTGCTCCATGCGGGGCAGGTCGGCCTGGATGATCACCGGATTCCCCGGCAGGTGCGGCGAGAGCTTGATGCCCTTGCTGCGCGCTTCCTCGTCCAAGGCCAGGCAGATGCGCTCGACGATCTCGCGCCAGTCCACCGCCGCGTAGTGGATGGTCAACTCCCCCGTGCGCAGGCGCGACACATCCAGCAAGTCATCGATCAGCCGTGCCTGGCTGATGGCGCTGCGCCGGATCGTGTCGGCGGCACGGGACACTTGCAGGCTCCGGTGTGCCTCGGGGGAGCGTGCCAGCAATTCCGCGTTGGCATAGATCAGGTTGAGCGGGCTCTTGAGCTTGTGCGATACCGCCGCGAGGAACTCGTCGCGCTTGCGCTCGGCTTCGTCGACATTGACCTCGCGGGCGATCTTGGCGAAGCCGCGCAGGCCATCCTCGTTCAGACGCATCAGGACGCCGGTGCAATACACGCGCGAGCCGTCCTTCCGTATGTGCCATCGATCTTCCTCCACACGTCCTTCCTCGCGCGCCCTGCGCAGTTCTTCGCCCGCCACACCGTGCTCGCGCTCGTCGGGCGGGTAGAGCAGTTCGAACGGCTGCCCGACGATCTCGCTTTCCTCGAAGCCGAACATGCGCACTGCGCCGGTGTTCCAGGTCATCACCAGCCCGCTCTCGTCAATGGTGATGATGGCGTACTCCTTCGTGCTCTCCGCCACGATGCGCATGCGCCGCTCGCCCTCGTGCAGGCGTTCCTCGGCTTCGCGTCGCGCAGTGATATCGATGAAGGTCAGCACTGCACCGTCGATGCGGTCCTCCGTGGTCCGATATGGCATGAAGCGCGCGATATACCAGTGCCCATGCGTGCTTCGCACTTCGCGCTCGATCAGGCGCAGGGAGCCGAATGCCTCCGCCGTATCGGCGGCGAGTCCGTCGTATTCGAGCCGATGGGTGATGTCGAAGAGGGGGCGGCCGACGTCGGACGGGATGATGCTGAACACGTCGGCAGCGCGCGGGGTGAAGCGCTTGATGCGCATGGTCCGGTCGACGAAGATGGTGCCGATGTCGTTGGCCGTGATCAGGTTCTGCAGGTCGTCGTTGATCTTCGCGGTCTCGTCCACCTTGGATTTCAGTTCGGCATTGACGGTGACCAGCTCCTCATTGATCGACTGCAGTTCCTCCTTGCTGGTCTCGAGCTCTTCCGTGGCCGAGCGCAACTCTTCGTTGATCGCCTGCAGCTCCTCGTTCGATGCGGTCAACTCCTCCGTGGACGTTTCCGACTGTTCGATGGTCACCTGCAGCTGGTCGCGCGTGCGCTGCAATTCGCGCTCGAGCTGTGCCACCAGGGGATCCCGGCTGCCTTCGCCCTGGGCGCTGTTCTCCGCATCCATGGTGTCCTCGACCTCGTCGAAGAGCACCAGCAGGAAGTCATCGGATGCATCGGGGTCATGCACCGGGCGCACCGTCATCTTGACGAAATAGGGGCGATCGTCGCGCACCAGGCGGATGCGCCGCGATTCCACGCTGCTGTTGCCCTGCAGGGCCTGGAATATCGCCGTACGCATTTCAAGCCGCAGCGCCGGATGCACCACCGAGATGACATTGTGCGATGGTTCGCCGCCGGCATAGTGCAGGAAACGGCCCGCCCGGTCCGACAGGTGCACGATCTCCGAATCGCGGTTGATCAGCACGCTGGGCGGCGCAAACTGCTCGAGCAGGCGCTGATGCAGGTCGCCATACGAGGATTTGCGCTTGCCCGGGGTCTCGACGGTAGCGGCAATCGGCCGCGGACCGGGCATGTCGCTCGCGAGCGCCGGCGATACCCCGCCCACGCGGGCCGCGGTGCTGGCCCGGTAGATTCGATGCTTCTTGTCGACGACGCTGAAGTACTTGGAGGCGATATCGGCCGACTCCGAACTGCCGAGGAAGAGGTAGCCGCCGGGACGCAGCGAAAAGTGGAAAGTGCGCAGGACTTCCGCCTGCGCCTCCCTGTCGAGGTAGATCATCAGGTTGCGGCAGCACACCAGGTCCAGCCGGGAGAATGGCGGATCGCTCAGCACATTGTGCAGGGCGAACAGCACGCGCTCGCGCAGCTTCTTCTTGACGCGGAAGTGCGACTGGTCCTTGGTGAAGAACTGCCGGAGCCGCTCCGCTGAGACATCGCTGACGATGGTTTCCGGATAGACCCCGGCCCGTGCCGCGGTGATCGCCTTTTCGTCGATGTCGGTGGCAAACAACTGGAACGGCGGTACGACATGGCTCGAGCCGGAAGCCTCTTCCAGAAGCATGGCCAGCGAGTAGGCCTCTTCCCCGGTGGCAACCCCGGGCGCCCACACGCGCACGCGCTCCCCGTCTTCGTCCCGATTGGCGAACAGGGCCGGCATCACCTCGCGCTGCAAGGCTTCGAAAGCGTCTTTGTCGCGGAAGAAGTGCGTGACGCTGATCAGCATGTCATCCAGCAGCAGGCGCGTTTCCTCGGGATGCAGCTGCAGGAATTCGCGATAGGCGCCCAGGTCGCGGATGCCGTTGACCTGCAGGCGCCGCTCGAGCCGCCTGAGGACTGTGGCCCGCTTGTAACCCCGGAAATCGTGAGAGGTGCGCGTGCGCAGCATGAGCATGATTTCCTGCAGCGCTTTTTCTCCATCCTGCTGGTCGAGAGGGGTGTCGCTCGACTGGCTCTCCTGGTCGAGTTCGGTCGCCGACGGCAGCCGGATCAGGCGCGCGTTGTCGCGCAACTCGATCAGGCGCTGCGGCATTTCCGCCGCGGGCAGCACGATATCGACCTTGCCTGTCGCGATGGCACTATTGGGCATGCCGTCGAACTTTGCATCGTCCGGACTCTGCGCCAGGGTCACGCCTCCCATTTCCTTGACGTGCGCCAGGCCCACCGAGCCGTCGCTGCCGACGCCGGACAGGATGATGCCGATGGCGCGCTCGCGTTGCGATTCGGCGAGCGTGCGGAAGAACAGGTCGATCGCGACTTGCGGGCCGGCGTGCGCCGCGGCCTTGCGGACCTGCAGGTAGTCGTCGACCATCTGCAGGTCGGACGACGGCGCGATGACGTAGACGTGGTTCTTCTCGATCGCGGTCGTGGTGGTGACCTGCTGCACCGGCATCGCGGTGACGTTCTGGAGGATGCCGGCAAGATGGCTGGTCTGCTCCGGTGCGAGGTGCAGGACAATGACAAAGGCCATGCCATTGTCGGCAGGCATCTCTTCAAAGAAGCTGAGCAAGGCTTCGGTGCCTCCCGCCGAAGCGCCGAGGCCGATAATCGGAAACTTGAGCTTGCTGAACCGCCCTGATGCAATGGACGGAGCCATGGGGACGTTAGGAAGGAGAGTGTTGACGGTCATGCCCGCCCAGGCCTGTCGGCGAGCGGCGGGGATTCGGTTTCCAGGTTGTCGGGCGGCGCACCGCCAGCCGGCTTCAACGGGCTGAGCGGGCCGTTCTGTTCGGCATGGGCGGTCCGGATGCGCAGCACTGTCTGCCGGGATGTGCCGAAGAACCGGGCCACCTCGCTGACCGAAGCTCCATCCGACAGCGACTGCAGGATCCCATTGCGCTCCGCCTTCCCGAGCGAGGGCCGCCGCCCCAGCTGCTTGCCGTTGGCCTTGGCCTCGGCGGCGCTCGCGCGCATGCGCTCGCTGCGCGTCGCCTCGTCGATCGCGGCAATGGCGCGCAGCAGCGTGACGGCCATCGGGGGCGATCTGCGGGCCAGATCCGCGCGGCCCAGCTCCACGCAGTACAGCCCGACGCCGAGCTTGCGGAATCTCATGATGGTCGCGAGCACATCCTGGACGCTGCGCCCGAGGCAGGACAACTGCATGGCCACGACCACGTCCCCGTTGGCGAGGCGCTGCATGAGAGCGCGCAGCTGGGGGCGTTCGAGCGCGCTTACCAAGGGCGGCACGCACTCCCAGAAGGCACGCCTCAGGTCGACGGTATAGCCTGCGCGGTCGGCTGCCGACAACTGGTGCTCGATGGCATCCATGTCCGGTGCGCTATTCGAATAGATGAACGTCGACCGCATGAAGAGCTTCCAGATTCCGTTCCTGCGTCCGAAATTCTACACTTTTGGAAAGCAGTGCAATAGCCGAACCGCATTGATGTGCGGACCCAGGCAGAAAGCTTTCGTGTCTGCCGGTTGGGTCACATTGCCGATCCGTCGCCACATTGGGCAGCGCAGCGGCAGCCTAGCGTCCGCCGGCGACGCGGACTGCCTGGCCGTTTCCCGCCTTGACTCCGCCTCTATTGATTGACTCCAGCCTTTCGAAGGCTGCACTTTCTGGCATGTCAAGGGTGTCCGTAAGGTGCCAATTCAGAACAGGCTCTCCCAATCGAGCGAGCACGGATCACACGCTGATTGGCGCTCCCAATCCTCCCACAGAGCCCTCATGAACATCACGCAACGATTGACCGTGCGATCGACGGGCGGTGCGCTGCACTTCGTCACCATCTGGGCAAGACCTGGCGCCGCATACCGACAAGATAGGTGGTGTTTCGGCCCATGTAGATACCGTGTGCAGGGCGGAAAGCCTGAGTATAGAGACGTGGTCGACGTGTGAGAGCATCAGTTGTTCCGCTTCGCCGCAGTGCTGAACCAATCGCGCTTACCGACGACGGCGACGGTCGAGCCGGTTTGGCGAACTGCACTAGAGCTGGCGTCAAAGCCAGCGCAGGAGTCCGCCCGAGAACAGGCTGGGAACCGGCTTGAGATCCGCCAGGCCTGACGCGACGCGCAGGTCCCGCGAAGGACCGGACGGCCCTGCGCATCCCGGCACGAGAGCGACAGGAAGCCCTACTGCCGACCAGATCGAACCCTATTCCAGTTCGCCTGAGAGGCCGCGCTCACCCTTTCAGCAGGTACACCCAGGCGGCATATGCCATGGCTACGACAAGCACGCAGCCGGTAACGCGCCAATAGTACCGCTCCCTCTGCTGCTGCCGATCGGAATGGAAAAGGTGTCTCACTGGCTCGGCTTTCCTCTAAGGCTCCGATCAGGCCCCGCTCTGGCCTCTACCAAGGCACGGACACGTGCCCAGCGCGGAAACTGTTCGTCGTAATTCTGAATGGATATATCCCCGAGGTGGGTGCAGGCCTCGTCCGGCAAAGCGATGCTGCTTGTCTCCCGCCAAAGGACAATGCTCGCGAAGCGCAGCACCCGCATTCGCATCTCCCGAGGAACGGGGAACTGTGAAATGTACGCAGGAAGTTGCTCCATGTAGACACAGCGCCGCAACTCGACGTGCAGCAGCCTGTGGCCAGAGCGCCGAATCAACGCCATTCTTCCAACCTTCACGTTCAAGTAGAAGGCGCGAAGAACAAGCACGAGGACGACAACCGTTGCTGCCAGCATCCCGCCCCCCGATAAGGCCAATCGATTGAATGGTCGATTCCAGTCTAGCACCAGCACCAACGGAAGTTTGGCAAGCGTCGCCTCTTCGGCTATGGGCGGAGCTTTGTCCTCCACTTGGCACAGGAACTGGTCTCGCCCCCGGGGAACGTCCATCTACTAGTCGTCTCGTGCTCCCCCCACGGGCTGAGGGGGCTTTTCCGATTCCGGCCAAGCTTGGGCGGCTTGCGACCATATCGCTCAAGCTGCTGCGCCGAGCCGCCCCATCGAGCGAGGCATGGCTGGTCCAGGACTGCTGGCTCATGTACTGGTCTCGAAGTTCGCGGATCATCGCCGCTCTACCGGCAGTCTGTGATCTATGCGCGTGAAGGCGTCGAGTTGGAGCGTTCGCTGCTAGCGAAGTGGGTGGGCCGCTGTGCGGCGCTGCTGCAGCCGCTCGTCGGGGCGCTGCGCCGTCATGTCATGGCGGCAACGAAGCTCCACGCCGACGATACGCCAGTGCCGGTGCTCGCGTCAGGTAACGGGAAGACTAAGACTGGGCGCCTGTGGGTGTACGTGCGCGATGACAGTGCGTCGGGCGATGCGACGCCGCCGGCCGTCTGGTTTTCCTACACACCGGACCGCAAAGGCATCCACCCGCAGTACCATCTCGACTCGTTCAACGGGACGTTGCAAGCTGATGCCTACGGTGGCTATCAAGCGATCTACGGAACGGGACGCGTTGCCGAAGCAGTGTGCTGGGCCCATGCCAGACGGCAATTCTACGAACTGCATGCCGCCCGCCCGAATGCCTTGAATACCGAAGCGCTGGAACGCATTGGAGCGCTCTACAAGGTCGAAGAGCAGATCCGGGGCAAACCGCCCGACGAGCGTCGCGCATATCGCCAGGCGCAGGCGCGCCCTCTACTCGATCAACTCCACGCGTGGCTGAGCGACACGCTGGAGACGCTCTCACGAAAATCCGACACGAGTCGAGTGATTCTGTACGCATTGAATCGGTGGGCGGCTCTCACGCGCTATTGCGACGACGGGCAGTTGGAGATCGACAATTTGCCGGTCGAGCGTGCCCTGCGCGGCGTGGCCATCGGGCGGCGCAATTACCTCTTCGTGGGTGCAGACTCGGGCGGAGAGCGCGCTGCGGCAATCTATAGCTTGATCGGCACAGCCAAACTCAATGGCGTCGATCCCGAGGCCTATCTGTGCTTCGTGCTCGCGCGCATCCCAGACCATGCGGTCAACCGTGTCGACGAGCTTCTGCCCTGGTTCGTTGCCGAGCAACTGCTAAGCCAGCGTAAATGCTTCGGACGTCAAGGCGGTGCTGGCTACACGCTTACACTGCGCCAGACCCTGACTTATGACCAGGGCCGAGAGATGGCCCGGCACGCCGAACTGAGCGCCGCCACTGGCGTGCGCGTGTACTTCTGCGACCCGCATAGCCCCTGGCAGCGCGGCACCTGCGAGAACACCATGGCCTGCTGCGCCGGTACTTACCCAAGGGCACCGATCTGTCCGTTCACTCGCAGGAAGAACTTGACGCCATCGCCGACAGCCTCAACGGCCGGCCGCGCAAAACCCTGAACTGGCACTCCCCGCTACAAAGCCTCGCGCAGGTTCTGGCCAATCCCACGGACCGCTTCCTGTTCAATAACTGAGGGGGTGTTGCACTTCGCACTTGAAACCGCCCGCCTTAGCGACATGTTATGCCCTAAACACAAAATCTCTGACAGCCCCGAGGCCGTTGAACTCCATTCAGAATTCGTCGACACCTAGGACCTGATCAATGAACGCCCGCCCAGCGAGCTCGCCAACCAAATGCGCCCAGCGGCGTGAAAACGGCGAGCCAAAGACCTTGAAGGGCGTGCCGTAGACTGCCTCATGGGCTTTAATCGGCCCCTTGATCTGGAACCACGTATCAAACATCCCATCGGAGGTCTCAAGCAAATCAACGTGTATCGCAAAACCCCTGTACTCTTTGATCCTTTGCATACTCATCTCCTTTTCGTTCTGGCACCCTTCGCAAGATGGAACTCAAGAACGGAGGAGTGACCTCCTAGATGGTTGGAGGCACGGCAATCATACCCACCTGAGGTTGGGCAATAGGTCGTTGTGCTCGTCGATCACCACACCGCCCAGTTCGTGAATTAACTGCTTCGTGGATTCCTTAAAATTCGACTTGCAGCCAGCAATCATCAGCAATTGGCCTTGTGCCATTTGCGCTTTCCGCCGCCCCAATCCGAGACGGCCAATCCTGGTGCCGATCAATCCGCCTCCCCACCAGCCGATCATTGCGCCCAGCGTCGTAGCACCAACATACGCCAGGGCAGCGGCGCCGGGTCCAGTCGAGACTCCGTATCTGAGAACCACCAGCGCGGCGACGATTGCTCCGACCAGAATTCCAGTGATCGCCAATTCTTCGCGATACGTGATCTGACCGACGTCGATGCTCGGCAACGCCTCCACTGGCTGGTTGTCGTGCTGGGAAAACCACGGTCCCACGACTTGTGCTGATGAATCGGCAAGCTCGCCTAGTCTCGCTTGTGCCAGCCGCGCCGTGACAACGTCTTTTACGATGAAATACAGCAATGTACGCATGGTGTTACCTCACACAGCATCATTTCCTATTTCCGGCGAGTCGACGGAAGGCGGTGGGATGATGTCGTCCCAGGCTCCAGTCCCACTTGGCTTTGGGGCACAATGGCGATCGCAGGTTGGGCCAGCCTTCATTGATGGCGCGGTCCCAGTCAATCAGCAGCGTGGCTGCCCGATGCCATTGAGTCGCTGCCAGTCGTAGGAATCCAAACCTGTGACTGCTTCCCTCCGAAAACCCATCAACCGAGTGGTCACGCATCAGACGTGTGGCGGGCAGGCACCGGTACTTGGTCTTCACTGAGTGGTTGCTCATGATGTTTCCTTCGTTGGCTGCAAGGCTGACTGCATGTCGGCAGCCATGATCATGTACCGGCACTGTTGGAGCCAACCTGCCACTGCGAGCGGGTAATCCTTCCCATCCGTCTCGCGTTATTGAGAATGCTTAGGGCATCTTTGTCACAAGCAGATTGCAGCGCGCATGGATCGATAGGTCCCATACGCTGAAGGGTAGAAACAAGAGCGGCAGTCAATCTGGCGATCGGCTTCGCGAAGAGGGAGGACGACAGCCGGGCATCGATTCCATCGATCCTGTCAAACGGCCGGCTTTCGTGGCGACGGAGGAGGTGGGGGCGCAGAGTTCGCCGAGTGGCATTTTGCATCAAATTTCCAGGAATCCCCGTGAGTGACTTTAGGAGTCGCCAATCCTCAGACGTCGTCGAGGGGGGGGCCCGGAAACGAATGGTAGGCGAGCCTGAAGCCTTCAGACTTCAGGAGCGCTCTAGTTACCAGTATAGGGGGCCATCGCCGCCCGTCCTATCTCCCTTACAAAGTGGCTTCGCAAGCGACGCACCATGTACTTGCGTACAGGCAGGCCAGAAGAAGGCCGACCATTCGCGATGCCGCGAGATCCAATGCCGCTGCCAGAGAGTCCGGCTCGCTGGGGTGAGTCCGGTTCTACGCCTCTATGCCGTCGCAATGTGGTGTCTCAGTATTTGATGCCTATGTGGATGTGGTCCCATACCGATCAGGCAGGCTCTGGGAGCTTATCGCGTCGTCGCAGGCTATGATGGTATTAGCACCATCACGAGCGTTACTGTCCCAACGCACGGAACAACAGCCGCGGGAATACGTTGGTGACCAGAAGTGGCTCACCTACCGATCCGAGAAGTTCATGGCAAGGGGCTGCCACGTGGTAGCCGGGGTTCGCTAGCCGCCTTCTGAAGGCTGCATGCTCGGTAGCGCCAGCGCATCTGCCTGCCCAGCTCAGCGGGACACTCAATACACAATGGTTACCTCGGCATGAAGACCTCTCACTGCACTTGCTGCGGCAATCTTGTCTTCTTCGAAAATGTCTCCTGCAACCAATGCTGCGCCGTGCTGGGCTTCGTGCCCTCCTTGCGGGAGATCTGCGCGTTCGAGGGCGACGACGAAATCGGCTGGAAGACCACAGTATTCACCAAGAACCGTGCGCGCCTGATCCAGCACGATGCAGTGATCGAATTCTTCAACGAGGTACTGGCCCTCGCTCAGAAGAAGAACTGGCTGTCTGGCGAGCACTTCAGCGTGGACGGCACGCTGATCCAGGCGTGGGCAGGCCACAAGAGCTTCGTGCGCAAGGATGGCAGAGATGGCGACGACGATAGTGGCGAATTCAGGGGGCAGCAGCGCAGCAACGAGACGCATCAGTCCAAGACCGATCCCGATGCGAAGCTCTATCGCAAAGGCAAGACTGGCAGTGAACTGCGCTACATGGGTCATACGTTGAGTGACAACCGTCATGGCTTGGTAGTCAGCGCCCTGGCGAGCATCGCTGATGGACACGCCGAGCGCGAGGCTGCCAAGGTCATGCTTAACGACGCCCGGCAGGCAACGCTCGACCCGGACACGGAAATCACAGTGGGTGCAGACAAGGGCTACGACGCGCAGGAGTTCATCGAAGCGTGTTTGGAGATGAAGATGACGCCGCACGTGGCGCAAAACACCTCGGGTCGGCGCTCGGCAGTTCCCGATGCCATTGCTTGCAGCCCTGGCTTTGCCGTCTCGCAGCAAAAGCGCAAGCTGATCGAGCGAAGCTTTGGATGGGTCAAGACGGTCGGGCACATGCGCCAGGTGATGGTGCGCGGACTGAAGCGAGTCGACCAGATGTTCGTCTTGAGCATGGCCGCCTACAACCTCGTGCGCATGCGCTCGCTGGGACAATACCGTCCGCAGTTGCGGTAATCGGGGAAATGAAGCGGGAAATTGGTGCCCAGCAGCCGAAAAACTCGATTCAGCAGTGCGCGGCTTCCGGATTGTGAAGTTAGACAGTACTCACCTGCGCAGGCGAAAAGCATGCCGTTTGTGCGGGGAGTACTTCAGCAGCCTGCTAGACGTAGAAGTGTCGATAGGTACAATAGGTCCCCACCAACGATAGGTAGGGACCTATGTCAGAAGCTGCCGAGAGTCAGGACGGTTACCGTAAGGAACCAAGGAGACGCTTCCCGGCCGAGTACAAGAGCCAAGCCAATGATCCTCTTCCTCGACTACGACGGGGTTTTGCACCCTGATCATGTCTACTTGGTCAACGGCCGCCCAGTGCCACGGGCAGATGGTGAACTCCTCATGTGGGCTCCCATTCTGGTTAGGGATTCCATTGACGCCGATCGCACCCTCTACGTGGCAACGGGTTTCTCCGGGCGGTGTTTAACGTATGCTCTGTGGCGGGCAATGCCGCGGCGGTCGACCTGTGCGGCGAGCGCACGGGCGCGTCGATCTGTCGGCGTATCGGCTGCCGGATGGAGCCTTGCCCGACCGGTAATCATGTCATCCTCCTATCCCGAACATCTCGCGGGATTTCGCTTAATGAGAGAACCTTCAAATGACCGGTTTCAAGGAGCCTGAATTCAATGTGGTGACCTGCACCTCCGGTGCGCGCACCTTTCTCACCAACGCGTTCCTGGTCGAACTGCCGAACGGTGTCGTGGCCATCGACGCCATGATGACCGTATCGGATGCGCGCCAGGTGCGTGACCGGCTGGATGCGCTGCGCAAACCCTTGCTCGCGGTGCTGATCACGCACGGGCATCCCGATCACTACAACGGTGTCGGCGAGCTGATCCGTGGTCTCGACGATGTGCCGATCATCGCCACGCAGGGCGTCGACGAGGCGATGCGCCGTACCGACGATGCCAAGGCCGTCAAGTGGCAGCCGGTGTTCGGCGACGATTGGCCGGCACGACGCACGTTCCCGAATCGCCTCGTGCACGATGGCGACGTGCTGCATTTCGATGGCGTGTCGTTCGAGGTCAGGGAGTTCGGCCCGGGCGAATCGAACTGGGATCTCGTCTGGATCGTGGGACGCCACCCGCGTGTCGCCTTTATCGGCGACATGGTTTTCAACGGCGTCCATTCCTTCATGAACGACGGCCACACGGCGGACTGGTGGCGCAGCCTCGACGCGCTCGAACGGCTTTCCGGCGACATCGCACTGTTCTACACGGGGCACGGGCAGGCGGGCAAGCCGCTCGAAATGATTGCCGCGCAGCGTGCCTATATTGGGTGCTATCGCGCGGCGGTGGCCCGGCTCGCCAACGGCAATCGCAGCCTGGACGATGCAGGGAAGGCCGAGCTGGAGGCCATCATGAAACGCTTCCTGCCCACGTCCGACCTCGACGTCTTCATCAAGGCCGGGGCTGATGCCGTAGCTGCCGAACTGGCGTTGCAGGTATCGGACCAGGCCATTTCCGCCGGCCAGCAGGCTCACTTCGAAGCGAGATGAGGCAACCATGACAGATGACGCTGACTACTTTGCGTAACGGAGTATTTCGCACGCGCGCGCCGCTGGACACGCCGCTGATGCAGGGGCATCGTTGCGCAATTGAATGACTCAACGCACTGGCCGGGCGCTCGCCGGGCTTCGTCTGGCGGTTGCAGACATCCAAGGGCTATGCCACGGGAATTCGCGGGTTCGACGATCCGTTGATGCTGTTGAATATGTCGTTGTAGGGTAAGCACTCGATCAGCACCGTAGCGTAGGTCGACGACGACGGGGAGTTGCGATGCTATCGGATGGGCTCGACGTGAGCAGTAGACGGCAGCGACAAAGCCACGTTCCACGGCAGCAGTTCGTCGATGCGGTTGATCGGATGGTCAGCAATGCGCTCGAGCACGTAGGCGAGATACGCCTCGGGATCGAGGTCGTTCAGGCGTGCCGTGCCGATCAGGCTATACATCGCGGCGGCACGTTCGCCACCGGGGTCGGCGCCGGCGAACAAGTAATTCCGTCTGCCGAGGGCGACGCCGCGCAGTGCTCGCTCGGCGATCAGGTTGTCGATTTCCGCACGCCCGTCGCTGCAGTAGCCGGGAGGCGAGCATACCGGGTTCGGCAAGTTACGCATTCGCTTCGAACGTCGCCTCGATATTCATCTCGCCTCGCTCAAGCTCGCGTGCTCTGTCATCTGCTCCCGATTCGTCGAGGAGTATTGTTAGCCAATCTTATTCGGCGGGGTCGCCTCCGTGCACTGACTACACCGCTTCGAGAACAGTCGCGATCCCTTGTCCGCCCCCGATACACTGCGTGGCAAGTGCGTAACGACCATTGACACGACGCAGTAGCGTCGCTGCCTTGGCCGTGATCCGTGCGCCAGTTGCGCCGAGCGGATGGCCAAGCGCGATTGCTCCGCCGTCGATATTGGTTCGATCGGGATGGATGCCGAGCTCGCGCATACACGCGATCGCTTGCGAGGCAAAGGCTTCGTTGATTTCGATCACATCCATGTCCTCGGTGCGCAAGCCGGCACGCGCAAGTGCCTTGTGAGTCGCGTGTACCGGCCCCATCCCCATGATTTCGGGTTCAAGGCCCGCGATTGCAGTCGACCGTACGCGGGCGAGCACGTCGAGCCCATGCTGTCGCGCGAATGCTTCCGACGTGACAAGTACGGCAACTGCACCATCTGTCAAAGGCGACGCGGTACCAGCCGTTACGGTACCGCCTTCCCCGAACGCAGGTTTCAGCGCAGCGAGCCCTTCGAGCGAAGTCTGCGGACGCAGACAAAGATCGCGATCGATCACGGTGCCATCGGGCGTGATAACCGGCACAATCTCATCGTCCAGACGACCTTCGGTTTGCGCGAGTGAAGCCTTGCGCTGAGACTCGACGGCGAACGCGTCTTGTTGCTCACGCGAAATAGTCCAGCGTGCCGCCACGTTTTCGGCAGTGACGCCCATAGGCGTGTACGCCTGGGTCGGAACGTCCGCATCGGGATGTTCTCTCGACGCGAAACGCGGATTCGGAGAGGCCGACAAGCCGCCTTGCGGTACCATCGTCATGCTCTCGACACCGGCCGCGATGAACGCTTCGCCGGCACCGATGGCTATCTGTCCGGCCGCCATGTGGATGGCATACATCGATGAGCCGCAAAAGCGATTGACCGTCGCGGCACCGATTTGAACGGGCAGTCCGGCGAGCAGCGATGCGATACGTGCGACGTTGTCGCCCTGAGCGCCCTCGGGATAGGCGCACCCCATCAGTACATCCTCGATCAGGTGTGGATCGATTCCGCTGCGTCGGACCAGTTCGGCAAGTGCGACGGCGGCGAGATCATCCGGCCGCGTTGCGTGAAAGGGCCCCTTGCGTGCAAATGCGAAAGGCGTGCGCACATAACCAGCGATGACGGTACGATTCATTTCACAATTCTCCAGATATAGCCGATCAATAACGGCGGGTCGTTGCGCGATCCGTCACACCTCGACCCGAGTCCAGATACGTTTGGGCACCATCGTGGCCGCGCATACCAGCGCTGAACCGATCGTCCCCGCCGCGACGAAGGCGGACAGCGTCCCCATGCCGCCACCCAGCTGATTGACGGCCAACCATCCACCACCGACCGCAATGAGCAAGCGAGCCGTTCCACCCAGGATTGTCCAGAAAGGGCGGCCGATACCCTGGGCCGCAAACGAGAGGATGAAAGACACGCCGACCAGACCGTAGAGTGGCGCGATGGTCCTCAAGTAAAGGCTCCCGAAGTGGGTCGCGGCCGTGTCATGCGTGAACAGAGCCAGCCAGACGGGCGGATGGATGGCGACGACCAGCCCGATGATCTGCGTGAAGCCGGCTCCCATCGCAATACCGAGCCATGTGGCTCGTCTGGCCCGCGCGATGTCGCCCGCTCCCATGCATGTCCCGACGACGGTCAGCACCGCGGTACCCAGACCGAACAGCAGCGGTATCAAGACGTAGTCGAGTCGTGAAGCGATGCCGTAACCGGCCAGCGCAGCCTGGCCAAAATGCCCTACCACCGCGGTCAGCAATACGACCATCAGATTCAGCTGCAGTGCGCCTACCGACGAGAGCGCCCCGACCCGAAGAATGTCCGAGAAGAAACGTCGATTCAGCGGCGCGCGCGTCAGGATCAATCCGGCGTGCCCACTGGCCATGTAGACCAGAAGCGCGACGGCGGCAATGCTGTAATAGAGGGAGACGGCAATACCCGCACCGGCAATACCCAGGCCGGGTACAGCGCCTATGCCGAAAATCAGCAAGGGCGAAAGTGGAATCAGCACCAGCGCACCGGCGAAAGTCGTGATCGCGGGAACCTTGACGTTCCCGCTACCTCGCAGGGCTGCGCACAGCAAGTTGACGATCCAGACTGGTATGGCGCCGGCGAATACGTAGTTCGAATAGGTCACCGCCGCGGCGAGTCCCGGTCCCCGGCCGCCGAGTGCGGCATACAACTCGGGACCGTAGCACCACGCCAATATCGTGAAAAGGCAGCCGAGCACCACCGCCACGACAACCGCATGCAGGACGAGCGCATCAGCTTCGCGCCGTTTACCGGCGCCAATTGCTCGAGCCACGGCGGATGCAACGCCGCCTCCAATGCCGCCATTGGACATCATCGTCATCAACATCGAGATCGGGAAGACAAGCGATGCACCGACCAATGAATCGGTACCGAGAAAACTCAAATACCACGTCTCCAGCACGCCGACGAATGTCTGGGCGATCAATACGGCGATGGTGGTTATCCCGAGCGACAGCAGGGTTCGAAACAGGGGGCCGCCCAAAATGCGAGCGCGACGTAGCGCGGCGGCATCGGGCTTGTTTGAAGTCTGATCCATATGCATCGTCCCTATCCCCGGTTGGACAGGAACGACAGCAGCAGCTGATTGACCGCGTCGGGCGCTTCTTGTTGTGCGTAGTGACCGATTCCGGCAAGCAGGTGTTTTCCCGTCAGGTTGGGCACGTTACGTTCGAGGCCCTCGTATTCTTCCTTCGCCATCTTCAGCACGCCATCCAGTTCACCCGCGATGAAGACCGTGAGCTGGAGGATGCGCGCGCCGTCCAGGAACGGCGTCAGTTCCCAGTTCCGATCGAAGTTCCGATACCAGTTGATGCCGCCCCGGAAACCCGACATTTTGAACTGTGCCGTGAAGTAGTCGAGTTCCTCCGTCGTCAGCCAGGCGGGTTGCTCGTCGGGGAACACGAGACTGTCGACAAGACGACTGGCCTTGTCGAAACGGACGAAGCTGGAATGGCGGTGCTTTTCACTCGAGCGAGCCTGCCCCGAGGCCGAATACAGAATGCCCAGCAAAGCGCGTCGAACGTCGGCTTCGAGTTCGCGCTCAATCCGTTCGGGTTCCTGAAAATACTGTTGATAGAAATGCTGCTCTTGCGCGAGCAATTGAAAGCGGACGGCCGGCCGCAGTGTCTGGCGCGGCAGGTACGGCACGCTCAGCAAAGCCAGTTTGCGGAACATATCGGGACGAAGCAGTGCAGCGGTCGCTGCGACCATGGATCCCCAATCGTGCCCGACGAGAATCGCGTGTTCTTCCCCCAACGCATGAACCAGGCCGACCAGATCCGCAACGAGATTCAGGACGTTGTATGCGTCGATTGCTTGCGATGCATCGGTGTCGCCGTAGCCTCGCTGATCCATTGCGACAACCCTGTACCCGGCCCGCGCCAATGGCGCGATTTGATGGCGCCACGAAAACCACGATTCAGGCCACCCGTGACAGAGCAGGATCAGCGGCCCGGAGCCCTGCTCCACATAGTGCATGCGAATGCCGTTGGTATGGACGTATCCATGCTTCCAGTCCTGTCCCACTTCCGCCTCCTTGAGTAATAAGAGTATGGTCGACATCCAATTAGAGTATGAGTATACTCTAAGTGTCAAGGAAAAGTTTTACACGGAACGCTCAGGCGCCTGATCGATATGAGAAAGTCCAGGGTAGAGGCAAACGAGACCCGCAAGCGGATCGTGGAAACCGCCGCAAGGGAGTTGCGCGGGAAAGGCGTGGTTGGCGCAGGGATTGCCGACATCATGTCGGCTGCCGGCCTGACCCCAGGCGGGTTCTATCGGCACTTCGAGTCGAAGGACCATCTTGTGGCGGAAGCATGCGATGTCGCCAGCGCGACGCTATACCAGACGCTCGAGTCGTTCGTGCAGGGGAAGCCGCCTCGTGAGGCGCGCCGGGAGATAGCGGAGCGTTACCTGTCGGTCACGCATCGTGACAATATGTCGATTGGCTGCCCGTTTGCGGCGCTGGGTGGAGATATGGCGAGAGCCGACTCGTGCACGCGGCAAGTCGCGACGGACGGGTTTCTACGTCTCGCGGGTCTCATTGCGGAACAGTTAGGAGGCACCGAAGCAAGCAAGCGTGGCAAGTCACTGGCGGCTGCGTCAGCCATGATCGGTGCGCTCATGATGTCGCGCGTGGTCGATAACGAAGCTCTGTCGCAAGAAATACTCCAGGCTGCTCGGGATGCGCTGTGCAGATAACGCGGTGGAAAGGATATACGGCGAATCGCAGCACGAGTTGAACTGCATGGTGACGCTCATTGTAGGGACGAATGAGCTTCCCTCTGTTTTTCGCCTTCCAGAGGCCGCGGTTATAAAATGTAGTCTCTAGGGAAAGACTGATTTAATCAGCACGGCAGTCATCTGGAGCACGCGTTTGGCGACGCGGGTGGTTCAGCCTGTCTGGCCTGGCGAATCTGGCGCTCACCAGGAAGCTGTTGTCGGCCTCACAGGGGAGCAATCCGTCCTGAGCGCGCACAGCGCGCCAGGAAAGGTGCGAAACGAGAGAAAAATGGCTTGAATCGTCCCTCTCTGCCGCGTTGCGAAAACCGAAATCCTTGGCAAATCCTTGGCTTGTGCAACATCAAGCGCAAGCCTCATGGATCAGCGATTCCTAAGGTTCTTTTCCCTGAAAATCTCTGCCATTCTTGTATTGGATGGCACCGTTTTTCCGGAACTTTAGCGAAGATCGCTTGGCATCTCGCCCTCCTCAAGCAGGGATCATTCAGATGCCGGCGATTCGTTGCGCGTCGATCCTCGGCCACCACTTCCCACTACGCAAAGCAGGCCCAACCTCAGGGTGTAACCCAGCGACTCGTTCGCATGGTCTTCTTCCGGCCTCCCCATTGCACGCCATTGCGGAGGCTGCATTGCCGCCTTCACGCTGGCTCATGCTCCCCGCTCAGCCGATCACCCATAGATGGCGTTGGCGAGATCATCCGGGAACCGTCCGCCAGGCGACTGGCCTTCCAGGCCGGCATTGGTGAAGGCGACGGCGGTCAGGCCGTTGGCGCGGTCGACGAACCACGAATGCCCGTAGGCGCCGCCCAGTCGCCACGTCCCCGCGGGTTCGGGCGAGTTGGCCGCGGCTGGATCGCGCAGCACCGTGAAGCCGAGGCCGAAGCCGCGGCCCGGCCATGGCAGGAGGTCCATGCCCGGCGCCTGGTCTGTCGCCATGGCCTCGACCTGGGACGCTGACAGCAGCGGCGCGCCGCCCTTGCGCAGGGTTTCGAGGAGGGCGAGCAGATCCTCGGCCGAGCCGATCATGCCCGCGCCGGCCGAGGCAAAGGCATGGCTCTCGAAGGCCCGCCCCAGTGCCATGCGCATGCCTTCCGCCTCCGGGATAAAGGGCAGGCGGACCAGTTCGAGGTCGGCCATGCGGCGGGACGCGCCACCCTCGTTGATATACCCCGCCGCGAGACGGGCGGAGTCGGCCACGGAAAAGCCGGTGTCGGCCAAGCCGAGCGGTGCCGTCACCAGTGCCCGGATCGCCTCGGCAAGCGGCAGGCCGGACGCTTTCTCGATCACGAGCCCGAGCACATCGGTCGCAAGCGAGTAGCTCCACGCGGAGCCGGGCGCGAACAGGAGCGGCACCGTGCCGATACGCCGGACATTTTCTTCCAGCGATACGTCGGCGATGTCCATCCCGTCCGATACGCCGGCGCGATGGTACGGCCCGTCGGCAGGCTCGAAGAAGCCATAGCCCACCGCAGCACGCGCAGCATTACGCTGACCGCCGAAGGCACGCTGTTCCTGGAGCGCTGCCGGCGCATCCTGTGCGAGGTCGAGGCCGCCGAGCTGGAGCTGTCCGAGACGCGCCAGGCCCCGCAAGGGCGGCTGCGCATCAGCCTGCCCTTGGTCGGCAGGCTGATCATGCCGGCGCTGACCGCCTTCATGCATCGTTATCCGGCCATCGAACTGGACGTGGATTTTTCGGATCGGCTGGTGGATGTCATCGAGGAAGGATTCGATGCCGTCGTGCGCACCGGCAAGCCCACGGACTCGCGCCTGATGTCCCGTCCGCTCGGGACCTACCGCCTGCTGCTGGTCGCGTCGCCCGGCTATCTGTCCCGCCACGGTACGCCGCGGGTGCCCGCCGATCTGGCCGGCCATGCCTGCCTGCAGCACAAGTTCCCCAGCACCGGCAAGTTCGAAGCCTGGCCGCTGAAGCGCAGCCACGCGGCGGCGGCGGACGTGGTGCTGCCGGCGACCATGGTCTGCAACACGTCCGAAGCACTGCTCGATGTGGCCAAGGATGGCCTGGGCATCGCTTGCCTGCCTGATTTCATGGTGAGCACGGCGCTCGAACTGGGCGAGTTGACCACCGTGCTGGACAAGCACATAGAACACCAAGGCACCTTCCGCCTGCTCTGGCCCTCCAGCAAGCACCTGGCGCCGAAACTGCGCGTGTTCATCGACTTCATGGCCGAGAGACTCTTCGCGGGCCAGGGCCCCGGCATGGCGCGCGATACCGGCCATGACCGTGTCCGCGCGGACGCCGCTGCCGACGCTGCGGCCACCGGGCGGGCACGCCGATCCGGCCGGCGTGCCGGTGCGCCATCCGGCCGCACCCGGTGAGTTCGCCTCCGCGCCTTGCCCGCAGGTGAGCCATTCCTCGAAAGCACTGCCGCTAGGGCTGGGCGGGCAGCTTGAGCGCTTGTGGCGGCTCAAGCGTTTGCGAAGAAATGCCACCGTCCCCGTACTCGCGAATCACCTTTGCAATGACGACCCGATAACCGTCGAGCCAGCGCGCCTGCTTCGACTTCGCCTCCAGGTGCGCGGGGTGGCGGATCAACCGTAGCAGCGCCTCTTCGGATTCCCAGTAGTAGACGTTCTGGATCAGATCTTTGCCGGGGCTCTCCCACGTCTCCTCGCCCAGGTAGCCGGGAATCGCGCGCGCCGACTCCGCGATCTGCTGGTCGAGGCGGTGGAACTCGTCATCGAATTCCCCGGCCCGGAAAATGAAGGTGGATGAGTACATGGCGTCTTTCCTGCGAACGGTTGGAAGAGCGCAGAGTTTAAGGCGTCGCCGGGAACGATGCGCAGGCGTGCGGGCGATAGGCCTGTGCATTCGCCAATATGGTCCGGAACGGCATCGCGACCGTGCCATCCCGAGAGCCTTGCAGGCAACCGCACGCCCTGTCTTCCACTCACGCTACGTCGAAGCTGGCGGACCAGCCTGCCGCCTGTCCACGGCCATGACTTCACTCTTCCACGCGAATCCGGGCCGCCTTGACCGCCGCGCCCCAGCGCTGGTTCTCGGCCTGGACGAACTCGCCGAACTTCCTCGGATCGATCGTGATCGGCGTATATCCCATGTCGGCCAGGCGCGCGCGGAAGTCGGCCTGGCCAGTGACGCGCACCACCTGCGCCTGGATGGCGTCGACCACGGCCTGCGGCGTGCCGGGCGGGGCGAGAATGCCGAACCACGTATCGGCATCGACGGCATAGCCGCTTTCCGCGAGGGTGGGGATATCCTTGATCGATGGGAATCGCTCCGGTGATCCCAGCGCGTAGAGACGCAGCTTGGTCTTGTTGGCGACCGCATTCGTCACCGACCAGCCCATGGCTGCGATGAGACTCCTGTTGCCCCAATCTCTGCAGCACGCCGTGTGCTACTGGAGGTGTTGCCCGCCATTGATGGCGATATTTGCCCCCGTCAGGAACGCTGCGCCATCCGCAATCCCGATCACCTTGCTGCGCGGCGCGAACCAGTAGCCCAGCACCGCCTGTAGGCCGCCTTCACCCTCTCAGCACGTACACCCATACAGCATATGCCACGCCTGAGAGCAGCAGGAATCCCCAGAGGCGCCACAAATACCGCGCCCGCTGCAGCGGTGGATCGGAATGGAAAAGGTGTTTCATTGGCTGGGCCTCCCCCAATGCGTCCGTCTCTAGGGCTCCGCACGTCCGCTGTCAGGGCCACAGACACGTGCCCTGGGAACTGCTCGTCATACTCCCGAACTGATATGTCCCCAAGGTGAGCGCAGGCTTCGTCCGGCAACGCGATACTTTCAGTCTCGCGCAAATGCACGATACCTGCAACGCGGAGTACCCACATACGCACTTTCCTGGGACAGAAAACGGTGACACAAAGGCAGGGAGTTGCTCCATATAGACTCTGCGCCGTAGCTCGACGCGCAACAGCTAACTCCCAGAGCAATCAGCGCTGCCCTTGCAACTTTCACACTCAAGTAGAAGGCACGCATAGCGAGCACGAAGACGAGAACCACCATCGTAGCTGTCAGCGTCCCGTCCTCCGTTGAGGTCCGACGACGATATCGACGAGGTTCGCGAGAAGAGCACTTCCGAGCAAAACGGGTCGCGTCTCCGGGGTCTGTTGGCATCAGTGGTGACGCAAGATTCGCCGCGCTGGTGGTCCCTCTGTCACGAGGCACACTATTCAACAAGGGCCGGAATCAGCGGACCGCTGGTTCCACCGGCCAGCCCATTGGCGATGCACGGGCTGTTGGATGCCGTCGCATTGCCGCAGTACTCGAATTGCACGGTCACGGTCGGGCCGCTGACCGGTTGCAGCATCAGCATGCAGGCATAGTGGAGCGGCCCCACGTATCTGAGGACACAAGGACTCTCTTAAAATAAGGGATAGTCTTGTGCCTATCAGTAAGCCTAGTCATTACGTGGAACCCATCGAAATTCTGACTGAGCCGGAGCGCCGTCGTCGGCGCACGGCGCAGGAAAAAATCGCCATCGTGCAGGAGACGCTGGCACCGGGAGCATCGGTGTCAGCCGTGGCCCGACGGCACGGCGTGAACCCGAACCAGGTGTTCGGCTGGCGCAAGCAATACCAGGAAGGCAGTCTGGCGGCGGTGAAAGCGGGCGAAACCGTGGTGCCCGCCTCGGAGTTGGCCGCAGCCATCAAGGAAATCAAGGAACTGCAACGACTGCTCGGGAAGAAGACGATGGAAGTCGAAATCCTGAAGGAAGCCGTGGAATGGGGCCGCTCAAAAAACCTGATTGCGCGCTCGCCCTTGCTGCCGGGGGACGACCATTGAAAACGGTCTGCGAAGTTCTCGGTGTGGCGCGCTCTGGCGTGGCGGTGAAACAGGTTCGCTCGTCCAATTGGCAAGATGGTCGCAGCGCCAGGCCGGCCGACGACACAGAACTGGTCGAGGAAATCCAGGCCCATGTGGCGCACCTGCCGACCTACGGCTACCGACGCATCTGGGCGCTGCTGCGCCGCAGTCGCGAGATGGTCGGCGCACCGTGCATCAACCACAAGCGCGTATATCGGGTCATGCGTGAGCACCACTTGCTGCTGCGCCGTCCCGGCGTGCGGCGAGACAAGCGACGGCACGACGGTCGCGTGGCAGTGGACCAAAGCAATACCCGCTGGTGCTCGGATGGCTTCGAGTTCCGGTGTGACGATGGCACGCCGCTGCGCGTGACGTTTGCGCTAGACTGCTGCGACCGGGAGGCGATTAGCTGGGCCGCGACGACTGGCGGGCATAGCGGCGACGTGGTGCGCGACGTGATGCTGGCCGCCGTCGAACAGCGCTTCGGCACCGCGCAGGCCGCGCAGCCCATCGACTGGCTGACGGACAACGGCTCGGCCTACATCGACCATCGCACGCGCAGCTTCGCGCGCGAGCTGGGCTTGGAGCCGCTGACCACGCCCGTGCGTTCGCCGCAGAGCAATGGCATGGCTGAGTCGTTCGTGAAGACCATGAAGCACAACTACGTCGCCTATATGGACAAGTCCGACGCGCCAACGGCACTCTCGCGTCTGGCCGTTGCGTTTGAACATTACAATGAGCGCCACCCGCACAAAGCGCTGAATTACCGCTCGCCTCGCGAGTTCAGGCGTGCTGTGGCGTCATCAACCTAACGGTGTCCGCGTGTCCTGAGTTACAGGGGCAACTCCACCCTGCTTGGGCACGTTCGCCATGAAGTCGGCCACTTCTATTTCCTGCGCCTGATCAAGTCGACACGCCGGCTTGCGCCGTTCAGGAAGCTCTTTGGCGATGAGCAGGTTAACTACGCGACGTCGCTCACGCGCTATTATAACGAAGGCCCGCCAACGAACTACCAGGATGCCTTCATCAGTGCCTATGCCACAATGCACCCGCTGGAGGACTGGGCAGAGACTTGGTGCCACTACCTCCACATGGTGGATACACTAGAAACTGCAACGGGGTATGGGTTGATCCTGAAGCCACCAGTCCAACACGATCCGTCCCTGACCGATCACACACCCGTCGAGCGCTCCAGCTTCCAGAGCCTGGTCCACCGGTGGCACCCCCTCACCTACGCGATCAACGGCCTAGGCCGAAGCCTAGGCGTTCCTGACGCGTATCCGTTTTCCCTGTCTCCAACGGTCATTGCTAAGCTGGCGTTCGTCCATCGCGTCGTCCACTCGGCGGCGCGATCTTACAAGGCCAACGCGGGGCAGCCGCAGCGTTAGAGGTCATAACTAGAAAATTGCGGTTCAACCCTCCGCTGCTTGGCCGACAAGTCGCCCCTACGAAATGGTGTACGTGTTGCGCATTCCTGGTGTGTAGATATCTCTGGCCATTGTCAGTATCGGGTCGCGATAGCGATCGAACGTGTCCAGAAAGGCGGTCTCTTCGAAGGCAGCCCCATGACTCAGGAGCGAAAGAACAGTGTCAGTGACCTGGAAAGCGACCTCGCGCGCACCGTCGTAGCCCCAGAAGCAAACACAGTGCCGCGAGGCGTCGTAGCTGCGGCTGGGATTCGGGAAGTTCAGTGCCATGGTGGGCTCCTGTTGTCCGGTGACGCCGAGCGTTTCCTTGCTCGCTGGCGTGCGCGGCGCCAGTTCCAGTATGCGCCCGTTTCCCTCCAGCCCGATTTCTCTCCGTTGCGTTAGCCACTCGCGCCGCAGGAAAGTTTTTTCCCTTTGCCGGAGACTAAGCGCGTATGCTGGGATTGCCAACCCGGCAAGCCAATCTTCAGGAGCACCGCCATGGCCAAGAGTCAACTACGTGGCAACCGCGAACCCAAGAAGCCCAAGCAACCCAAGAAGCCGTCCGTGCCGGCCACCCCGTTCAGCAGCGTTCAATCCCGCGTCGCCAACGAGGGTGTCGCCAAGAAGAAGACGTGAGTCAGCCTGGCGAAAAGCACGCACGCGGCACAGCGACCACTCGCAACGCGCGACATGGGCCGCAGGGAATCACTATCTCTACATGGAAAGACATTGAAAGCGCAGACCGCTTCGGGAGGCGCATCATGATTCATCACAACACGGACCCTACGTTCCGAGGGCTTCCGCTCACCGCCGAGCAAGACTCGGAAATCCGTCACTATCTGAACCGGAGGGCCAGGCTGGGCAAGCCATGGAATACGCCAGAACTCCGCGCGATGCTTGAGGACATGCTGTTACCACCAGGTACCGAGGAAGACGGTCAGAGCGATGTCCCCCCCGAGACACAGGCCGCAGCGGAACGCGCAACCGCGTTCGTCGACGAGGCCATGGAGCCAATCGAGGCGTACGAGGAATGGCACGCCGCGATGGAAGCCGAGGGCATGAAAGGGAATGCGCACTGAGCGAAGGTCGTCACGTGGCCGCGTCACCCGCAGTCATGGACATTGCTGAAGCCTTCGCCCGGGTAGCAGAGCTTCCCCGGGAAGAGCGACTGCTCATCGCGGTACTGCTGAACGATCCGCCGCGCTGGAGTGCTGGCAACATCAACGATGCCGGTGTCTGGTTCGGATTCGGCTCAGCGGTCGTAAGAGCGATCGAGGAGTATCGGAATGGAGATATGCTCCCCACCGTCTCCATCACCACGTTCGGCCGCGGCCATACGCTCGTGGCGATGGGCCACGACACAGTTCAGGCATTGGAAGATGCACTGAAAGAGGGGATCAGGGCTTTGGGAGAGCGTGGCGGTTGATTTGCGCCGAAAAACTGGCCCACGAATCGCATTGAAAACTGCCCCCAAGGCCAAGCCTCCACTGTCGTGCGTGCGGCACAATGCGATCGCCCGGTCACCAAGCTAATATCTGCTGTTCAGGACGGCAGTCAATAGCTGCTCCAGTTGCAATCCGATCGCCTCGAGGCCATGCTTGATGCCTTCGCCATGTTGCACTTTCGCCGCCCGCTCGTGAGCTGGCAAGTCGCGAATATGGTTGAGTTCCTGGGCCAAGCGATGGCGGTCCTGCTCGATCTTGCTGACCTCATCCAAGATCTCCGGCGCCACAGCAGCGCTCGAAGCCGCCTTGCGCGCACGAGCAAAAAGCTCATCAATCTGGCGCAGATGGGACTCTGATTCGCGGATATGCTGTTCGGCCAACTTCTCTATATCCGTAAGCGTGTCCCCGGCACCGTCTCGACGATGTGAAAAGAAGTTGCCAGAGTAGTCCCCACCAAAAAGTAGTGGGGACCACAGTGGCAACAGAGGCACCGAAGAGAAGCTCACGCAAAGGCATCCCGAACCACCCCATCGAATTCCGGCGGCATCTGGCCAAGCTGGCCTGCGAACCAGGCGTATCGGTGGCGCGTTTGGCGATGGAACACGGGTTGAATCCGAACCTGTTATTCAAATGGCGCCGATCGCTTCGTGCTGGCGAATACGATCCGGTGGCTTTGCTGCCCGTGACAGTGGAAGCACCGATGCAAGAGATGGAGCATCCGGCCCCGGCTCCAGTTGCCAGCGCTGCTGCGGCGGGCTCCATCGAGATCAGCGTGGGTAACACCCTCGTGCGCATTGAAGGCTCGCCCAACGAAGCCACGTTACTGCTGGTGCTCCGCATGTTGCGCGGCACATCGGGATCGGCAGCATGATCGGCTTACCCAGCCACACGAGAATCTGGCTGGCCGCCGGCGTAACCGACATGCGCTCGGGCTTCAACAGCCTGGCCGCCAAGGTCCAGACGGTGCTGGAGCGAGATCCATTCAGCGGGCACGTGTTTGTGTTTCGAGGCAAGCGTGGCGATCTGATCAAAGTGCTGTGGTGGAGCGGCGACGGCATGTGTTTGCTGATGAAGCGGCTGGAGCGCGGCCGGTTCGTGTGGCCACGTGCCGATGGTGGCGTGGTGTGCCTGAGCCAGGCCCAACTGTCCATGCTGCTCGAAGGCATCGACTGGCGGCAGCCCCTACGCACGACAGAGCCGACATCGGCGTTGTAAACCTGCTGGCCACCGCGTAAACTGCCGGCATGACCACGGCAGACGCCTATCCGGACGACATCGAAGCGCTCAAAGCCTTGCTGCTTGAGCGCGATGCGCGCATCGGGCATCTGGAAGATGTGGTCGAATCGCACAAGGCAGCAAATGCCACTGCCAAGGCTGAGATTGAGCATCTGAAGCTGCTGATCGCGAAGCTTCGCCGCATGCAGTTCGGCCGCAGCTCCGAGAAACTGGATCGCCAGATCGAGCAACTCGAGTTGCGGCTGGAAGAGCTGGAAGCCGACGAAGGCGCCGCTCCCATCGAGATTCCGAAGACGCCGCGTACCGCACCTGAACAGGCGCCACGCAAACCACTCCCGGAGCATCTGCCACGCGAGATCCTGACTCACTGGCCGGAATCGGGGGGAACCTGTACGGCATGTGGCGGACCGATGAAGCAGCTTGGCGAAGACATCTCCGAACAACTCGAATATGTGCCTGCCAGCTTTCGCGTGATCCGCCACGTGCGCCCGAAACTGGCGTGCACGTGCTGCGACCACATCGCACAAGCGGCTGCGCCGAGCCGCCCCATCGAGCGTGGCCGGGCCGGCCCGGGCTTGCTGGCCCATGTGCTGGTCTCGAAGTTCGCGGACCACGTGCCGCTCTACCGCCAGTCGGCGATCTATGCTCGCGAAGGCGTGGAGCTAGATCGCTCGCTGCTGGCGAAATGGGTTGGCCATGGAGCGAATCTGCTGCAACCGCTCGTCGATGCCTTGCGCCGGCACGTCATGGCAGCCACAAAACTGCATGCGGACGATACGCCAGTGCCGGTGCTTGCGCCGGGCAATGGCAAGACCAAGACCGGACGGCTGTGGGTCTACGTGCGCGACGACCGAAACTCAGGCGACATGGCGCCGCCGGCGGTCTGGTTCGCCTATACACCGGATCGCAAGGGCATCCACCCGCAGCAGCACCTCGAATCGTTCAACGGCACGCTGCAGGCCGATGCCTACGGCGGTTACCAGGCAATCTACGAAACCGGACGAGTGGCCGAAGCAGCTTGCTGGGCCCATGCCCGGCGGCAGTTCTACGAACTGCATGCCGCGCGGCCGAATGCCTTGAATACCGAAGCGCTAGAACGCATCGGCGCGCTGTACAAGGTTGAGGAAGCGATCCGGGGCAAACCGCCTGACGAGCGGCGAGCGTACCGGCAATCTCACGCCAGGCCCTTGCTCGATCAACTCCATGCGTGGCTGGGCGCCACACTGGAGACACTCTCGCGCAAATCCGACACGAGTCGGGCGATCCTCTATGCTCTGAATCGGTGGGAAGCGCTCACGCGCTACTGTGACGATGGGCGTCTGGAAATCGATAACCTGCCGGTCGAGCGCGCCTTGCGCGGTGTGGCCATCGGGCGCCGGAACTACCTGTTCGCTGGCGCGGACTCAGGTGGCGAACGTGCCGCCGCGATCTACAGCCTGGTCGGCACGGCCAAGCTCAACGACCTTGATCCCGAGGCGTATCTGCGCGCCGTGCTCACGCGCATTGCAGACCATCCTATCAACCAGATTGACGAGCTTACACCCTGGGCCGTCGCCGATCGGCTCGCAACCGCATAAACGCTGGCGTAGCGCAAGACGGCTCCGGCGACACGCTTACCTATATCCCCCATGGCTGCCCTCCTGAAAATCCTGAGACCTGCCAAAGCTTCTAGCAGCAGACAAGTCCAACGCGGGCGTGGTCGTCCAAAGCCCTCTTTCCAGTCTAGTGCAACGCTAACGGTGAGGGAGCTTGTCAGTCAGAATCCGGCATCCCTGTCAACTGGGCCAGGCCTCCACGGTTTTCCAGTGGCAAGCTGCGCAGCCCCTGACGCCCCTAGAACAGGCCTCATCATCTACGCCCGCCGGGCGTCTTAGTCGGCTGCCGCCGCCATCAGGCACCTCCAAGGCTCTGTAACTGACAGTCGATGAACGGTCAGCATGTCAAGCCCGCTGTCGCATCTCGACGTAAGGGAATTTCCCGCATTCAAGCGACCGCTGGCGCAAGCAAGAATTGCCCTGGGCTCGTTCGCAATGCCCGTCTTATTGGGCCCTCGGCTAGGCCAGCGAGGGTCCTCTTCTCACCGGCAGCCACCGGCAGCAATGGGCCAAAGCGCCTAAGGCGACCACGAACAATCTGCAGCATCACCGCTACCGGGCCGCCGCGCCGGCGCTGGGCGGCGCACTCACTGCGAAGTTCCCGATGCGGTAGCGCGTCAGATCCGGAGCTACCGCACGTCACAGGCATGTGGGCCAGCGCACCGAAGTCCCCCTATTGAGGGATAGCGGCTCCTGACAGCAAAACCTACAGTCCCCACGGGGCGTTCGACACACCCCGTTCCCTACTTCCGCCCCAGCCACCCGGCTGGGGCGTTTTTTCGGGCAGTCGCCCCCTCCAGAAGAGCCTTGGCCCGAGCCCGGTCCTGCCCCCGGTGCGACCCGCCGCCCAACCGCACGCCCCAGAACATTAGCCACCAGCGCCAGAGCGAAGTACCCATGGAGACTGATGCCTCGCACACCACGAGATCTCAATCCACTCCCACACCTTGAGCCTGGCCGGAATCCGACACGAGTCGAGCGATTCTGTACGCATTGAATCGGTGGGCGGCTCTCACGCGCTATTGCGACGACGGGCAGTTGGAGATCGACAATTTGCCGGTCGAGCGTGCCCTGCGCGGCGTGGCCATCGGGCGGCGCAATTACCTCTTCGTGGGTGCAGACTCGGGCGGAGAGCGCGCTGCGGCAATCTATAGCTTGATCGGCACAGCCAAACTCAATGGCGTCGATCCCGAGGCCTATCTGTGCTTCGTGCTCGCGCGCATCCCAGACCATGCGGTCAACCGTGTCGACGAGCTTCTGCCCTGGTTCGTTGCCGAGCAACTGCTAAGCCAGCGTAAATGCTTCGGACGTCAAGGCGGTGCTGGCTACACGCTTAGCGGCCCACCGGTTCATAGTTGAGTGAATCTCGACAGTAGGCAGGTGTCGAGATTCGCTCAGCCTTGAACTTTGTTCACCCGACTTTGAACTGACACGCAGCTTGACCCGCCCCTACCACGGGTTCCATCCATATCCCTTCGATGTCGCCCGGCCTGCCCATCAGACCGGCGCAGGTCACAACCCCGGCCACGGAGGCGGCCAACGCCGACACTGCGGGGCAGACGCGGGCTAGCGGCATTGGCGGGCGGAACTGGCGGCATCAGGTTCACGAGCCCTGGAGATAGGTCAAGGGCTACGGTTTCGCTGCTTCCAACGATTTCAGGCTGTCAGGCAGCTCGATCTCCGGCAGCGGCATGTCGTTGAGCCGCTCGATAGTCGATGGCGCAATGCCCAGTGCGGCCAGTACGAGACGCATCAGGTCTCGCAAGTGCTGGCGCTCCGCCGCGCCGGATAACACCGTCTCGATGCTCTGGTAGATCGCGCCTACCACGAGATCCCTGGCCGCGCGGTCGTGCGTGAAATGCGCCATGCCTCGTTCGCGCGCGCTGACGAGATCGCGCGGCAGGTAGATGTCAGTCAGCCGCCCCGTCGCCTCGCTGCGCCCCCCTGCCCGCGCGATGAACCTGCCCCAGGCCGGATGGCACACGGCCACTTCCATGTAGATCAGGCACCCCACCCAGACCCGCTCGACCGGATCGTCGATCTGTCGTACACAGTCCTCGATGCGGGCGATCACCGCGTCGCTCAATTCCGACGTGACGGCGGAAAGCACTTCGCTGGTGGTCTTGAAGTAGTTGTAGAAGGTGCCGCGCGCGACGCCCGCCGCGGCGAGGAAGTCGTCGATCGACGCTGCGTCCGGCCCCTTGGCCGCGAACACTTCCACTGCCGCGCTGAGCAGCTTGCGCCGCGTCGACTCGCGCCGTGCCGCGCCGGTCCGCACACGATGATCCTCTTTGGCCGCTTCGCTCGCGGCCAGCCCCGCGCTGTCGCCCGACGCCCTCATCGCGACCCCTCGGGTTTCCCCCATTGCGTGAAGCAATTCGTCAAGTTGACAATTAAGTATGAATTGTACTGATTCGTCATTTTAAGATCTTACCTGATCCGGGAGAAGACATGGAGGCAGACCAGTTCGTGGATGTGGCGATCGTCGGCTATGGCCCCACGGCCCAGTTGCTCGCGCTGATGCTGGGGCGCGCGGGGCGCAGCGTGGCCGTCGTCGAGCGTTGGCCCGATCTCTATCCGCTGCCGCGCGCAGTCCACTACGACCACGAGATTGCCCGCCTCTTCCAGGCTTCGGGTGTCATCGATGATATCAAGCGCATTGCCGAGGCCTCCGACCGCTACCAGTGGTGCAACGCCAACCATGAGGTGCTGATGGACTTCCGCTGGGAGGGCCAGGGTCCGAGCGGCTGGCCTGTCGCCAGCACCTTCGCGCAGCCGGAGCTCGAAGCCGTGCTCGACCGCCACGTCAAGCGGCTGCCGAACGTCACGGTACGCCAGGGCTGGTCGGCCACCGCGCTGCGCGAAGAAGCCGAGAGGGTGGAGCTCGATATCGAGGCCGGCGGGCTGGTGGATGGCCGGTGGGTCGGCAGCGGCGAAACCGGCAGGATCCGCGCGCGCTACCTGGTGGGTGCGGACGGCGCGAACTCGATGGTGCGCAACGCTCTCGGCATCGAGTTCGAGGACCTCGGCTTCGCGTTCGATTGGCTGGTGGTCGACGTGAAGCCCCTGCAGCAGCGCGAGTGGATGCCGAGAAGCTGGCAATTGTGCGATCCCGCGCGGCCCACGACGATCGTGTCGGGCGGCCCGGGCCGCCGCCGCTGGGAATTCATGCTGCTGCCCGGCGAGACCCCGGAGCAGATGAACCAGGATACGGTGGCGTGGGACCTGCTTGCCCGCTGGGACATCACGCCCGACAACGCGCTCCTCGAACGCCACGCCGTCTACACCTTCCGCGGTCGCTGGGCGAAGTCATGGCGCAAGGGCCGCGCATTGCTGGCCGGGGATGCGGCACACCTGATGCCGCCGTTCGCCGGCCAGGGCATGTGCAGCGGCCTGCGCGACGCGGGGGCGCTCGCGTGGCGACTGAACGCGATCCTCGACGGCAAGGCCGGCGACACCCTGCTCGACAGCTACGGCCCCGAGCGGCTGCACCACGTGCGCGAAATGATCGACTTCTCGATCGCGCTGGGCAAGGTCATCTGCATCACCGATCCCGAAGCGGCCGCCGCGCGCGACCGCGAGATGCTGGCCGCGCAGGCCACGCCCGGTTTCCGGCCGCCCGAGGCGCCGCAGCCGCGCCTGGGCGCGGGCCTCTATGACCCGCACGCGCCCGGCAGCGGCTGGCTGGCACCCCAGGGCATGGTCGAGTCCGGCGGCCGCCGCGGCCTCTTCGACGACGTGTTCGGCAACGGCTTCGCCCTGATCGCCAGCAACCGCGAGGTCCTCGACAAGCTCAGTCCGGCCAACCGCGCCGGGCTCGACAAACAGCAGGCGATCATCGCCCATTTCGGTCCCGGCGGCTTCGCCGACCTGCAAGGCGTGTACGCCGATTACTTCGACCGGCATGGCGTGGAAGCCGTGCTCGCGCGCCCCGATTTCTACAGCTTCGGCGCGGCACGCAGCGCGGACGAACTCGACGCGCTCGTCGATACCTGGCGCCACGCACTGCAATGCGCCTGAATTCCATCCCACGACAGGAGACACCATGACGCAACAACGCAGGCGCGACCGCCTCGGCATCCATTCGATCGGCGAGTTCCGCATGACCGTGCCGTCGCTCGACGACGCGAATCGCTTCTACTCGGCATTCGGCCTCGACGTGCAGCCCGACGGCGACACCGGCCTGCTGATCCGCACCTTCGGCTCGCCGCACGTGTGGGGCCGGCTGCGCCAGGGCGCGCGCAAGAAGTTCGAATGGCTCACGCTGCATGCCTTCGAGGACGACCTGGAGGCGCTGCGCGCGCGCGCACTGGAGGCCGGCGTCGCGCTGATCGATCCGCCCGCGGGCGCCGATGCTTCCGGCTTCTGGATCCGCAATCCGGACGGCCTGCCGTTGCAGATCCGCGCCGGCGTGAAAACCACCTTGGACGCGGCTGCCCATGCGAACCCTCCGCTGCCGGTGGACGGCACGCGCTGCGCGCCGTACCGGCGCAACACGCCGCGCGTCGAGCCCTCGCGGCTGTCGCACATCGCACTCGCCACCACGAGCGTGCCCGCGCAGATCGACTTCTGCGAGCGCGTGCTGGGCCTGCGCCTGTCCGATCGATCGGGCGACGGCGTGGCATTCATCCATGCGCCGCACGGCGGCGATCACCACTTGCTCGCCTTCGCGGCGAGCCCCGCGCCGGCCCTGCACCACCTGAGCTGGGACGTGCCGACCATCGAGGAAGTGGGGCTCGGCTATATGCAGATGGCCGCCGCCGGGTACCGCAACGGCTGGGGCGTCGGACGTCACGTCCTCGGCTCCAACTATTTCTACTACGTGCAGGACCCGTGGGGCAGCTTCTCCGAATACAGCGCCACGATGGATTACATCCCCGCGTCGGTCGACTGGGTTGCCGCCGACCACGCGCCCGAGGACGGCATGTATCTCTGGGGCCCCGACCTGCCCGCCATCTTCGCCGGGAGCCCGGAAGGCGACGCCTGACGACCCGCCACCCTCCATCCAATCATCCGTCACACCAGGAACACAAGGAGCACAACATGAAGCTCGTCACTTTCCAATGCCGCGGCCATCGCTCGATCGGCAAGGTCGAAGGCCGGCAGGTCATCGACCTGCCCGCCAGCGATCGCGCGCTGCCGTCCACCATGCTCGAACTGCTGCAGGGAGGCCCCGCACTGATGCAGCGCGCCCGCGACGTGCGCCTCGAAGACGCGGTGACCTGGCCGCTCGCCGACGTGCGCCTGGACGCACCGGTGCCGAACCCATCGAAGTTCCTCGCCATCGGCATGAACTACCGCCGCCACGTGGCAGAGGCAATCGCGGCCGGAATCCAGGTGCCCGACAGCCAGGTCTGGTTCAACAAGCAGGTGTCGTGCGTGACGGGGCCGTTCGATCCGGTCCACATGCCGAAGGTGTCGGACAAGCTCGACTATGAAGCCGAACTCGCCGTGGTGATCGGCCGGCGCTGCCGGCATGTGCCGGCGGAAGAGGCCGCGTCGGTGGTCGCCGGCTACACGGTCTGCAACGACGTCTCGGTGCGCGACTGGCAAATGCGCTCGCCGACCATGATGCTCGGCAAGTCCTTCAACACACACGGGCCGTTCGGCCCGTGGCTCGTCACCGCCGACGAAGTGAAGAACCCGCACGACCTGCAGATGCGCATGCTCGTCAACGGCGAATGCCGGCAGGAGGTCAACACCAGCGAAATGATCTACGACATCTGGCAGCAGATCGCCTGCTTGTCCACCGTGATGACGCTCGAGCCCGGCGACGTGATCGCCACGGGCACCCCGTCCGGCGTCGGCGGTGCGCAGAAGCCGCCGCGCTTCCTCAAGCTCGGCGACGTGATGCGCGTGGAAATCGACGGTATCGGCCACATCGAGAACATCGTCGTCGCCGAACCGGCCTGACCCCTACCAGGAGCACCAGCACCATGGCACGCAAAGTCATCATCACCTGCGCGGTAACCGGCTCGATCCACACGCCGAGCATGTCGCCCTACCTGCCCGCCACACCCGACGACATCGCGCGCGAGGCCATCGCCGCCGCGAAGGCGGGCGCCGCCATCCTGCATCTGCACGCGCGTCATGCCGAGGACGGCCGGCCCGCCTTCGACGCGGCCACCTACCGCCAGTTCCTGCCGCGCATTCACCAGGCGACTGACGCCGTCATCAACATCACCACCGGCGGCGCGGTCAACATGACGCTGGACGAGCGCCTCGCCGGCGCGCTCGACGTATCGGCGGAAATGGCCTCGTGCAACATGGGATCGATGAACTTCGCCATCTTCCCGATCCTCGACAAGATGAAGGCATTCAAGCACGCGTGGGAGCGCGACTTCATCGAAGGCTCGCGCCGCTCGATCTTCCGCAACACGTTCGCGGATATCGAGGAAGTGTTGGAGCGGCTGGGCCAGCGGCACGGCACACGCTTCGAGTTCGAGTGCTACGACGTCGGCCACCTGTACAACCTGAAGCACTTCGTCGATCGCGGATTGGTCAAGGGTCCGATCTTCTTGCAGTTCGTGCTCGGAATCCTGGGCGGCATCGGTCCGGATCCGGAAAACCTGGTGCACATGAAGCGCATCGCCGACAAGCTGTTCGGCGACACCTACCGGTGGTCGGTGCTCGGCGCCGGCAAGCACCAGCTTCCACTGATCACGCAGGCCGCGCTGATGGGCGGCAACGTGCGCGTGGGCCTGGAAGACTCGCTGTCGCTCGGACCTGGCCGGCCGGCCACGTCGAACGCGGAGCAGGTGGAACTGATACGCGACGTGCTGGCGCGCCTCGGCTTCGAGATCGCGACGCCGGCGGAGGCACGCGACATGCTGGGCCTGAAGGGGCGCGACAAAGTCCGCCTGTAAGGCTTCCACTTCCGCCCCGGCGACATGGAAAGGCGCAATGACCGGCACCAGCGATAGCGCGGCAACGATCCTGGCCATCGAGGCACCGCGATGCCTCGCCATGCCCGCGGCGGATTCCCTATTCGAACCGAGCACATATCGATCCGTTAGGATTCCCGAGGACGCTTGGGATGGGCCTCCTTGAATTGGCTGCCATTGACCGGGTTGCGACGCCTGTTCGAAGGCCGGATCTCCAGGAACTCTTCGAAGCGCCAAGAAAAAGCCCCGGCCGGGTAGCGGGGCAAAAACGGTGAACCGGATCGTCGCCGTGGGCGACCTGCGACCAGCCTGGACGGGAGGCTGGCAGGCAGCGAGTGGCGGGCCCTGCGGCACGGTGAGCGCCCGAATCGATCCGCTGCAGCCCGCTAATCGCCGGTGAGTGCTCCGTAGAGCCGGGATGCCACTCAAGCAGGTGAGGCACTGCCTAGTAGACGAGCCGCGGCGGGGTGTACGAGCCATAGTTCGGGCCGATGCCTCCTGAATTGGATGTCTCGCAGTGGCTGGTGTCATTGCTCATCTGGACCAGAATGGATTTGTCGCTGCCTCCGGCAGCCGACAAGATATGCAGGCAGGCAAATGCGACGACGGGGTTATAGGCATGGGTCGAGATGTCCTGCACGACGGGGACGGTCACGTACTCGCAAGACTTGTCCCCTGCGGCGCTGCATGCATTGACACTGCTGTAGAGCGTGGTCTTCGTACCCGGCTCGATCCAGATGCTGTCTCCGACCCCGATGCCCGCGCCATTCCCGCTGCTGATCAGTCCGCGGATCGTCGGCACATTGTTGCTGTCGATGTCCAGCGACGTCCATTGGCCTGCCTCGCAAGGTCCCGCATGGTAGGACGAGGTGACCTTGAAATAGTAAGGCTGGCCGACGACTTGGGTGATGCTGCTGTCGAAGCCCGGGGGACTGGTGGTCGACGTGGCGGTCATCGGCGAATGGGTGGTCGAGTTCCAGTAGTTGTCATAGAGGCATTTCGTGATCGCCACAGGGAAGAGGCTGCCGTGACCGGCATAGCCTGGGATGGAGAACACCGCGACGGCGGTTGCGCTGACGGGCATGGACGTGGTTCCGAAGATCCGCGCGAAGAACGTCGGTACCGGGCCGCCATTCTGGCCGGTCGATCTGGAGAGCGTTACCTTCACCGCCGGGCGGTCATTGCTTCCCGGAGTCATCGGGAGTGACTGCAGGCCGGCAGGGGTGCCGGTGAGGTTCCAGTAGCCATACTCGACCGTCCCGCTGGCCAGTTGCACCCCGGTGGAGCTGTTGAGCGAGATTGCGTTGGTGGCCGTCTGCTGGGCTGTGGCCCAATCCGGTGCGCTGTTCTTGGTGTTCAGGCATTCGGTGCGCGGGTTGAGGCAGGGCGCGCCTGCCAGGGCCGCTGCATCGGCGGCGTTCTGCAGTTCATTGCGTACGATGTACAGGTACGCGACATCGACCGCCAAGGCGGTGCAGCCGAGCAGGACCGTCAGCAGCACGGCTGTCATGACGGCAATCGAGCCGCGTTGCGTCGGGAGAAACGGCCGGCCCCGCGAGGCCGGCCTGTTGGCTTGTCGGACTGGCATGGATACCCTCGCCTATGCTGTGGATGGTCGGCTATTCGTTGTTCATCACGGTGGTGGCTGACAGGGTGATCGGTCCTGTCAGCGCAGCGACGATGTTGCCGAGTGCCAGCCCCGTGTACTTGTAGGTGACCGAAACCGTGAGAGGCGCACCGAAATTCCCGCCGCTGCCAGAGGGCACGGTGACAGTCGGGGTGGTGGCCGAGCCAAAGGTGATGAGATTGGCCTGGCAGTAGTTCAGCACGACATTCTGGATGTCGCTCACGCTGGCCTTGGGATTCTTCAGGACGATGCCGGCACGCGCACCTTCGCGGCTTGCGTTCGTAATGACGGCCTTGTCATACAGGGCGATGCTGAACTCGATCGCGCCGAAAACCAGGGTAAGCAAGACCGGCAGGACCAAGGCGAATTCAACCGCCGCGATACCCGTTTCTTTATGGTTCTTCATTTTCACCTCAGTGGTGAGAGTTCTCATTCCGATGGCGCGGGAAAGCGGTGACTGCACGCCAGCCATGCTGACCGGGCAAGGCTGGTGAATCCGCTCGACTAGCGTTTTTCTATGCCGGACATCAGTGCATCGAGACCATCCTTCTGCTGGGCTGGAACTGCATGGGGCCAATGGACGAAGGGTGTTCTCCGGCAGTTCGTGCCGCTCCTTTCATCCGACTCTGCGGCTGGCCTATAGCACCTGCGAAACCAAAGCATGAATCAGTTGTGAGAGCACAGCAGTCACCTCGGTGCCCGTGCTCTTTGCGTAGATGAAGATGACGCCCGCGGCTGCGATGAGAGCGGTCAAGACCGATTTGATGTTGTCGCCCACGAGACACCCTGCACAGGTTCGTTCGAGACCGCTGTTTTCTTTCGCCACATCGTTGCCGCCACTATCCATCGGCGCTTGCGCCGATAATCGTTTAGTGACGCTTTATTGTTGGCATTTTTCAGCTTCCGCCAAGGCAGGGTCTGTGCGGTAGCGTCCGAAGCGAGGCGAAACATCTGCGCTTTCCCTGAACCTTCGCCTTCCAAACGGTCGTGTGCACACGCCACTCAAAGGAAGGAAAACGACGCCCAAGGCACCAAGGCAGCCACACGGGGAGGAGTTCAAAGCGGTTGCTTTCCAACGCGTCAAGGACGGGCCAGGCATAAGCGCGGCGGCACGCGAGCCGGGGCGAATCAGAGCAGACGCCGTGTCACTGGGTGAAGGCCGGGCAGGCCGTCAATCTGAACAGTGCTGGCGCCAGGATGGTCACACCCGAGCAGATGGAATTCTCACGGCTGCGCGCCGGGAACAAACGGCAGCTGCGGGGGGTGCGGAATCCCGATGGATGGCGCGGGGTGATTCCCTGGCCTATCCTGGCCTATTCTGGTCTATCCTGGCCGCGGGCGGGCTCAATGGTTGCGGGCAACGCGGGCCGCATCTCCAAGGTCTGCGAGCTTCCGGCATGGTGATCTGTCAGTGCGGCGCCAAAGCGTTCACGAGATTTGGCTGCCCGCCGCTACCACTTGCGGTCTACCGCTGACCTTCTCGATTCGGGGGAGCTTGCCGACTGCAATGCACTGCCGAACCGTCTCCAGTAGCTGGGCACTATCCCATGCACTCCCTTCGAGCGCAGCCAAGGCATCGCCAGTGACGGCGTAACGTCCGCCGCAGGCGGCACACCGGTAGATGCGACCGCCCTTCAGGCGGTCACTCGGATCCCGCCAGCGCCGCGCGAGCGCGGTACATAGCAGGCAAGGGATTGCTTCCGGTGTACCCATGATCTGACCCCATCTGCGCTGCTCTGCCGCAGCATCTCAAGTGGCAACGGCGTGTCGCGGAGGGCTGCCCCTGGCAACGCGAACGCGGACAGAGGCCGGCTTCGCGCCATCGCCGGTCTGTCATGATCCTATTTGGAGCCTTCCACCGTACACCGTGCCTTTCCGCACAATTCACTTTGCGTGGCACGCCCTTGATGGCTCGCACCAGGTGACCTGCCCCTGCAAACAGGGATGATGGTTGGCGGGAGCAGTGCGCGAAGGCGCTTGGCTTCCAGTGCCGATTCAAGGACCTTGGCATCGGCTTCCAGCAACAGCGATGCAGCTCGATCGCGATGCAACTGAAGTCGACGATCCGTTCTCGATCTGGATCCCGGGCGTCATCTTCCTGGCGATCGTGCCGCTGATCTGGCTGACCGGGCCGGTCAAGGGAGCGGCCGGCGGCGCGGTGGCCGCGCATTGAGCCGGCCTTCAGCGGGGGCGTGGGCGGGCGGTGCCCGCTGGCGGAGCCAGGCGCGCCGCCGCTGCGCGCGGCGGCGGCGGCAAACCCGCGGGCGCGCTCAGAAGCCCGAGAAGCGCACGCCGAAGGAGGCGTAGCCGTAGTAGCGGTCCAGGCGCCCCGCGGTGGCGGCGTTGTACAGCATCGGAATGGTGCCGACGAAGTTGTAGAGGAAGGCCTGGCCGCGCACGAACAGCTCGACGTTCTTCACCACCTTGTAGGACAGCTCCAGGCCCAGCGAATGGTTGGACTTGATCGGCGAGGCGCCGTAGCTGGACATGCGGCTGTCGATGTCGCTGCGCAGCAGGTACTGGAACTGGTAGCCGAGGTGGGCGCCGAAGTCCTTGTAGCGCCAGCGCCACGAGCCGCCCAGCGAGAAGAAGCCGGCGGTGTAGTTGAGGTCCTGGCCGACATTGATGCCGAACTGGGACGCGTCGGTGCTGAAGGAAGCCTGCTGCAGCGTGACCCCGCCGACCGAACAGGGCGCGGCCAGCGCGCCGTTGGCCATGTTGTCGGAGTTGATGCTGACGTTGAAGTTGCAGTTGCCGCGGCGCAGCTGCGCATTGATCGAGCCCACCGTGACGCGGCTGATGCCGGCGCCGACGAAGCCGGTCAGGGTGTTGTAGTCGTTGAGCTGGCCCGAGAACATCATGTCGGCCTGGGCCTGGATGTCGTTCGGGTTGTTGACGGTCAGCTGGTTGAAGGTGGTGCCCTTCACCGTGGTCGGCGAGTTCTTGCTGAGCGCGCCGGCCGTATCGCCCCATAGCGAGAAGCGGAACAGCAACCGATCGCGCGCGCCCGGCTCGGCGAGCGGGTCGAAGTGCAGTGCCACCTGCCAGCTGTCGATGCCGTTGGTGTCCTGGCCGTAGGTGATGTTGCGGCGCCAGTAGGTGGCCGCGCCCGACCAGTACGGGGAAAACTTGTAGCCGACCATCACGCGCCCGCCCTGGTAGTCGCCCGCGCCGTCCGGCAGCGGACCCTGGCGGGTGCGCAGGTTGAACACGTCGAGCGTGCTGTTGACGGCGTCGTAGCTGGCCTCGACGCGGAAGCGGTCGGACTCGCCGGTGGTCGGCTCGGCGAGCAGGAACTCGTCCTCGGACGCGGCGCGGGCGCTGCCGGCGCCGGCCAGGGCAATCAGCGCGATGGCACCGGCGGCACGCCGGCGCGAAACGGACAGGAACATCTCGGACTCCAGGGACATCGCTGCCCCCTAACTGCAGTTGTGCGAACGGGCTGGCGCAGGCCAGCCCGTAAACGAGAAAAACCGGGCGCCCGCTGCACGCCCCCGGTCTACCGTGGCATGCGGGCGCCCGGTGGCGCCATCGCCCCGCGGGGGGGCGATACGACCAACCGGAGCAGGGCTCCCGGCTTAGTTCAGCGACAGCGAGAAGGTCAGGCCGTTGCCGCTGACCGTCGTGCTGCCGGCGGTCACCGTGGCCGTGCCCGTGCTCTTGGCGGCCGTACCGGTGCCGGTGCCGACCACCACCGCGTTAGCCGAGGTACCGAGCAGCGCGAAGGTCACATTGGCTGTACCACCCGACTTCGGCGTCAGCGACGCGATCTGCGCGGAGCTCAGCGAACCGGCCGCCTGCAGCTTGCTCAGGAAGGTCGTTACCGGCAGGTCCAGCGCACCCACACCGCCGATCGTGCCGAACAGGTTATCGGCAGAATTGTTGGTGGCCTTGACGCTGGCGGTGATGCCGCCCGAGATGTTGAAGGTGTAGCTGGTGTTGGCCGGCACCGTGGCCGCCGTCAGCGCGCCGCTGGCGAAGGTCAGCTGGACGTTGTCGATGATCAGGTCGACGTTGTTGCCGTTGTAGCTGTAGTGCAGGCCGGCGCGGACGTTCGAGCTGTTGGTGCCGAACGGCGAGCCGACGGTGGTCAGCACAGCCTTGACGTCGGCCAGCGTGCCGGTGCCCGTCAGCGAGGAGCTGTAGGCGACCGGCGTGCCGCCGTTGATCGACACATTGCCGACCTGGACGTAGTTGTTCAGCGTGATGGCGTTGTTGATATTGGTGACGACCGAGCTATTGATGGCCGAAGAACCCAGGGCGGTGGCGGCATTCGACACATCGGACGGCGAACCCGTGGCGACGGCATTGCCGAAGGTCGCCAGTTGCGCGGTCAGCCCGCTATTGCCCAGCGCGGCGGGCGTCACGGCCGACACCAGCGTGGTGGCCAGGGTCGAGCTGGCGCTGCTGATCACGCTGTTCAGCGAGCCGGAGCTCTGCAGCGCGGACAGCGTGGCCGACGGCGAGGAGCCCAGCGTGATGTTGCTCACGGCGTTCGACACGCTCGTCACGGTGGTGCTGACCAGCGGCGAGGCGACCGCGGCGACGTTGGCAGCGACCGCGTTGATGTTGGACTGCAGAGCGGCCGGCAGGCTGGACTGGGCGTTCAGCACGGCGCCCTGGATGGCGCTGGAGACCAGGCTCTGGCTGCCCAGGTTGACCGTGCCCGAAGCGGAGTTGATCGCGTTCGCCACGGCCTTGGCGGCGGCCGCCGCGGCGGCGCTGGAGCTGATCGAACCACCGGCGCTGGCGGCCAGGCCGGACAGGGTCTTGCTGATCTGATCGACCAACTGCTGCACCACCACCGCGGCCTTGAGCGCGGCGGGGTCGGTCATCGGGTCGACCAGGGTCGGATCGCTGGTCACGCCCAGCTTGGCGGCGAGAACGCTGGGGCTGACACCCAGCGCCACGGCCAGCGTGGTCAGCGGCGAGATCACCGGGACCTGGCCTGCCTTGTAGGCCACGGCCGGTGCCTGCAGCACGCCCTTGAACGGCTGCTTGGTACCGATATCGGTGCCGCCGGTCACGGTCAGCGGGCTGCTGGTGCAGCCGGACGGGAAGGCGAAGTTGCCGTTGGCGTCGGTCGTCGCGGTCTGGTTGTTGCAACCGGTGAAGGTCACGGTGGCGCCGGACAGGTAGAAGTCCACAGCCTTGCCGCTGACGCTGGCCGTCGGCGTGGACGGCGTGGACGAATCGTCGCCGCCGCCGCAGGCGACGACCAGCACGGCTGCGGCAGCCATGGTTGCCAGTACCAGGGGTTTCTTGAGACTCGTTTGCATTACTCGCTCCTGAATGGATTTCGGGGTGCTTGTTGTGTCTTGGCGGATGCCAGGCCCGGCATCGAGGCCGGTGCCGCGATCACCGCGCGGCGGTCATTTCCGCAGAGGTTATCGGCAGAAATGTAAGAAATTTCAAAAATGATACCGACGACATTAATGCCCGATTTTCCCGGCGAACGTCATCCCACCAATGGGGGGACAAAAGATGGGAAAGATGCCGCAAGGACGACGCAAACGCCGCAGAAAAAGCCGAAATGCTGCTTATCGAGCATATTTGCAGGAAAAATCGCGATGGCACGGCGAAATCCGGCGTTCGCCGGGCGCCGGCGCTATCGCCAAGATGGACTACCCCGGAAGAAGGGAGAACGGCTCCCGCCGGCTACGACGGCAACTCGCCGCCGGCCGGCTGCCTGGCGGGCGGTGGGTACGGCGGGGGAAAACGGGAGGCGGGAGTGTCGGGCGACACCCTCGCAACGGTTCAGCTCAGCAGCCCGGAACTGCCCAGATAATCCAGCGCCTCGCGCACCGCGTGGCGGGCCTTGAGGACGTAGCTGACCTGCCGCCCGTGCACGGTGACGGCCACCACGTCGGCTTGCAGCAACTCGCGGAAGCAGTGCGTGGCACGCGGCAGCGTCAGCCCCGCGATGGCCGCCAGTTCGGCGGCGGGCAGCCCATGCTCCCCCGCTTCCAGCAAGGCGCGGCAGATGGCCAGGCGCGCGGGCACTGCCAGCAGGGCATAGGGCAGCAATGCGTTGGGCTGTGGGGTCTCCATGGTCGATACCTTGTCGGCTTTCTCGAACGGCGTGGGGCCGGTCTTCTTGTGGTTCCTTTCTACGCGGGCCGGCTGGCAATTGCAACATGACGGATCGGGGGTGCGTGCCGTTTCGTGCAAAAGACGACAAGCGGCGACAAGCGGCGACGAACGAGCACAAGCGGCCCCAAGCAGCCCCAAGCTCCCACGCCCGCAACCGGCCCGGCAGGATCGCGCGCCATCGCCACGCGCGACATATATATATAGTGGGAACAAGGATGGGCATGGCGCGGTCCGGGCGCTGCCAGCGTGCCGAAACCGGCCGCCAGCCCTGGCCGGTGATTACGGGAGATTTCAGTGACAGCGGGCCGCCGCCCGGGTGCGTGCGCCAGTTGCCACTTGCGGCGGGAATGGCCCCGCCGTGGCGTAATCCATTGAAATATTCGGTAATGCTGTGCACATATCGTGACTCTCTGCCGCGCAGTATTCTTAGCTGCGAGGCGTGCGGCGGGCATGCGCGCGGAGTCGTGCGCCCGCCAGCCACCGGAACGCCGCCGCGGCCCTCCCCCGTCCACGGCAGTCTTGTCCCCCTGCAGGGGCCGCCCCCGGCGGCCCCCCGTCCGGCAGCCAACCAGCCTGCCACTAGGAGTGTTGCCCGATGTCCTGCGCGCGTCCCCCTGACGCACTGCCGCGCCACGCCCGCTGGCGTGGCGTGAGCCTGGCACTCGTGTTCGCCGGCCTGGGCGGCTGTGCGGTCGGCCCCGATTATCAGCGCCCGGCCACCGAGGTACCGGCCGCGTTCAGCGAAGCGGTGATGGACCCCGCCCAGTGGAAGGTGGCCGAACCGCGCACCGTCGAAGCCGGCCTCGACTGGTGGAAGCTGTTCGGCGACCGCCGGCTCGACCAACTGGTCGACCAGGCCAATGCGTCCAACCAGACCCTGCAGCAGGCCCAGGCGCAGTACCGCCAGGCCAGGTCCCTGGTGCAGCAGGCCCGCTCGGCCTTCTTCCCCACCGTGTCAGCCAATGTCGGCACCGGCCGGCAGCGCACCACCACGCTCGGCGTCAGCTCGATCGGCCCCTACTACACGGCGGCGCTGGACGCCAGCTGGGAGCCTGACCTGTGGGGCCTGGTGCGCCGCCAGGCCGAGGCCGCCAGCGACAGCGCCCAGGCCAGCGCCGCGCAGCTCGCCGCGACCCGCCTGCTGATCCAGGCCGAAGTGGCGCAAGACTATATCCAGCTGCGCATCACCGATGTGCAGATCGAGTTGTATGCGCGCACCATCGCCGGCTACCAGGAGTCGCTCAAGCTGAGCCAGAGCCAGTTCCGCGCCGGCATCGTGACCCAGGCCGACGTCTCGCTGGCCACCGTCACGCTGACCGCGGCGCAGGCGCAGGCCACCGACCTGGTGCTGCAGCGCAAGCAGCTCGAGCATGCCCTGGCAGTGCTGGTGGGTCGCCCGCCGTCGGGTTTCAGCATTCCCAGCGAGCCATTCACGATGACGGCGCTGGTGATCCCGCCCGGCCTGCCGTCGACGCTGCTGGAACGCCGCCCCGACATCGCCAGCGCCGAGCGACAGGCGGCGGCGGCCAACGCCAATATCGGCGTCGCGCGCGCGGCCTACTTCCCGCAGCTGCTGCTCAATGCGGCACTCGGCTCCAACAGCGCCAGCCTCGCCAACTGGTTCACGCCGCCGGCGCGGGTGTGGTCGCTCGGTGCCGCCCTGGCCCAGACCCTGTTCGACGGCGGCCTGCGCAGCGCGCGCAGCGACCAGGCGCTGGCCGCCTACGATGCTGCCGTGGCCAATTACAAGCAGACGGTGCTGGCGGCCCTGCAGGACGTGGAGGACAACCTGGCCTCGCTCGCGGTGCTCGACCGTGAAGTGGTGCAGCAGGACCAGGCGGTCAAGGCGGCGCAGGATGCCGAGCGGGTCACACTGGCCCAGTACCGTGGCGGCACCGCCACCTACCTGTCGGTGATCACCGCGCAGACGCTGGCACTGTCCAACCAGCGCACGGCGATCCAGCTGCGCGGGCGCCAGCTCGCGGCCAGCGTCGGCCTGATCAAGGCGGTCGGCGGCGGCTGGCATGCGGATGCGCTGTCCGCTGCGCCTGCCGCATCCGCTGCGTCCACCGCGTCCACCGCGTCCGCCAAGGAAACCCTCGCCGGCACGGCCACCCCGCCGTCCGCTCATCCCTGATCCCAGATAGGCGCCACAGGCGCAACAAGACCGAGGCATTTGTCATGGCGTCAAGCCCCAACCGCCGCAAACTCCCGCTGCTCATCCTCGCCGCGCTGATCCTGCTCGCCCTGATCTGGTTCGCCGCCGGCTCGCTGGGCCGCATGCGCGCCCCCCAGCCCGCCGCGGCCGTCCCCGCCGTCAAGGTCACCACCGCGCTGGTGCGCGAGGAAGATGTACCGATCCGCCTGACCGGCGTCGGCACGGTGCAGCCCGTGGCCACCGTCACCGTGCGCTCGCGCGTGGACGGCCAGCTCGACCGCGTGGGCTTCACCGAAGGCCAGGACGTGAAGGCCGGCCAGCTGCTCGCGCAGATCGACCCGCGCACCTTCCAGGCACAGCTGCAGCAGGTCCAGGCACAAAAGGCGCGCGACGAGGCGCAGCTCGCCAACGCGCGCCTGGACCTGCAGCGCTACGAGGGCCTGATCAAGGAAAACGCCACCACCCAGCAGACGCTGGACACCCAGCGCGCCACGGTCAACCAGCTCGCCGCCGCGGTCAAGAACGACGAGGCCCAGGTCAATTACGCCAGCGTGCAGCTCGCCTTCACCACCATCACCGCGCCGATCTCCGGCCGCGTCGGCGCCCGCCTGGTCGACCCCGGCAACATCGTGCACGCCACCGACACCAACGGCCTGGTGGTGATCCGCCAGATCGACCCGATCGACGTGGTCTTCACGCTGCCGGAAGAATCCTTCCAGCGCATCAACCGCGCCATGCGCGCCAGCGGCGACAAGCCGCTGGCCGTGACCGCCAGCGAGCGCGCCTCCGGCGAGGCGCTCGGCAGCGGCGGCCTGATCCTGCTCAACAACACCATCGACACCACCTCGGGCACGATCCAGCTCAAGGCGCGCTTCGCCAATCCGTCCCACCTGCTGTGGCCCGGCCAGTACGTCAACGCCGCGCTGGTGGTCGATACGCGCAAGCAGGCCCTCACCATTCCCGCCGCCGCCGTGCAGCGCAGCCAGAACGGCCCCTACGTGTTCGTGGTCCAGGCCGACCAGACCGTACGCCAGCAGGACATCGCGCTGGCCACCATCCAGGACGGCAAGGCCATCGTCGACAAGGGCCTGAACGCGGCCGACCGCGTCGTGGTCGACGGCCAGTACAAGCTCAAGCCCGGCTCGCGCGTGGCCGAGGGGCAAGCCCCGTCCAGGACCGCGGCCGACGCTTCGGCCGCGCCCGCCGGAGGCAGGAAGTCATGAGCCTTTCCACCGCCTTCATCAAGCGCCCGATCGGCACCACGCTGCTCGCCATCGCGCTGGCGCTGATCGGCGTGGCGGCCTGGCCGCTGCTGCCGGTGGCGCCGCTGCCCCAGGTGGATTTCCCCACCGTGCAGGTCTCGGCCAACCTGCCGGGGGCCAGTCCGGAAACCATGGCTTCCAACGTGGCACAGCCGCTGGAACGGCAGTTCTCGCTGATCGCGGGGCTCACGCAGATGACCTCGTCGAACTCGCAGGGCACCACGCAGATCACGCTGCAGTTCGACCTGAACCGCAATATCGACGCCGCCGCGGTGGACATCCAGGCGGCCATCAACGCCGCCAGCGGCCAGCTGCCGAGCAACCTGCCCTCGCCGCCGACCTTCCGCAAGGTCAACCCGGCCGATGCGCCGATCCTGGTGCTGGCGGTGCAGTCGGACTCGCTGCCGCTGACCGAGGTCAACGACTACGCCGACAACATCCTGGCCCAGCAGATCTCGCAGATCTCCGGCGTCGGCCTGGTCAATATCGGCGGCCAGCAGAAGCCGGCGGTGCGCATCCAGGTCGATCCGCAGAAGCTGTCCTCGATGGGCATAAGCCTGGAGGACATCCGCGGCGTGATCGCCAGCACGACGGTGAACCAGCCGACCGGCAGCACCGACGGCACGCACAAGGCCTTCAACGTCTACACCAACGACCAGCTCACCAAGGCCTCGCAGTGGAACGACATGGTGCTGGCCTACCGCAACGGCGCCCCGGTGCGCGTGCGCGACGTGGGCGTGGCGGTCGATGCCCCCGAGAACATGAAGCTGGCCGCCTGGGCCTTTGCCGGCGCCGGCGTGCCGGAAGGCAACACGATCCACAACGGGCGCGCCATCATCCTGGCCGTCACCAAGCAGCCGGGCGCCAACGTGATCGAGACGGTCGAGCGCGTCAAGGCCGCCCTGCCCCGCCTGCAGGCCTCGATCCCGCCGTCGGTGCGGGTCAACACCATCGCGGACCGCACGCAGAACATCCGCGCTTCGGTGGCCGACGTACAGTTCACGCTGGTGCTGACCATCGCGCTGGTGGTGATGATCATCTTCGTCTTCCTGCGCAACCTGCCCGCCACGCTGATCCCCAGCGTGACCGTGCCGCTGGCGCTGATGGGCACGGCGGCCGGCATGTACCTGCTCGGCTACAGCCGCGACAACCTGTCGCTGATGGCGATCACCATCGCCGTGGGCTTCGTCGTCGACGACGCCATCGTGGTGCTGGAGAACATCTACCGGCATGTCGAGGAAGGCATGGCGCCGATGGAAGCCGCCATCAAGGGCGCCGCCGAGATCGGCTTCACCGTGGTGTCGATCTCGGTCTCGCTGGTGGCGGTGTTCATCCCGCTGCTGCTGATGGGCGGCATCGTCGGCCGGCTGTTCCGCGAGTTCGCCGTGACAGTGACCATGACCATCCTGGTGTCGGTGGTGGTGTCGCTGACGCTGACGCCGATGCTGTGCTCGCGCTACCTGCGCCACACACCGTCCGAGCGGCACGGCCGCCTCTACCAGCTGTTCGAGCGCGGCTTCGACGCCATGCTGGCAGCCTACCGGCGCGGCCTGGACGTGGTGATGCGCCACCAGTTCCTGACGCTGTGCACCTTCATCGGCACCGTGGCGCTGTCGGCCACGCTGTTCGTGATCATTCCCAAGGGCTTCTTCCCGCAGCAGGACACGGGCTTCCTGTTCGGCTTCGCCGAGTCCGCCCAGGATGCGTCGTTCAAGTCGATGAACGCGCGCATGATCCAGCTCGCCGACATCGTGCGCGCCGATCCCGACGTGGCGGCGGTCGGCATGCTGGGCGGCCAGGAGACCGTCAACACCGGCCGCGTCTTCATCAGCCTGAAGCCCAAGGAAGAAGGCCGCACCGCCACCGCCGACGAGATCATCGCGCGGCTGCGTCCCAAGCTGTCCCGCGTGGAGGGCGCCAACCTGTTCCTGCAGGCCGGCCAGGACATCAACGTGGGCGGCCGGCTGTCGCGCACGCAGTACCAGTACACGCTGATCGACGCCAACCTGGACGAGCTCAACGACTGGGCGCCGCGCATCCTGGAGCGCTTCCGCAAGCTGTCGCAGCTCACCGACGTGGCCTCCGACCAGCAGAACGGCGCCGCCGCCGCGCGCCTGACCATCGACCGCGCGCGCGCCTCCAGCTTCGGCATCACGCCGGCGCTGATCGACGCCACGCTGTATGACGCCATCGGCCAGCGCCAGGTCGCGCAGTACTTCACGCAGATCAACAGCTACCACGTGGTGCTGGAAGCCACGCCCGCGCTGCAGGAAGACCCGAGCCTGTTCGACAAGCTCTACGTCACCTCGCCGCTCACGGGCCAGCAGATCCCGCTGTCGACCTTCGTCAAGATCGACACCGACCACACCGCCTACCTGTCGATCAGCCACCAGAGCCAGTTCCCGGCCGTGACGATCTCCTTCAACCTGGCCCCCAACGTATCGCTGGGCGAGGCGGTCAAGGCGATCAACGACGCGCTGGCCGGCATGGGCCGCCCGCAGACCCTGACCGGTGCCTTCCAGGGCACGGCGCAGGCCTTCGGTGCCTCGCTGGCCTCGCAGCCCTACCTGATCACGGCGGCGCTGATCGCGGTGTACATCGTGCTGGGCCTGCTCTACGAGAGCTACATCCACCCGCTCACCATCCTCTCCACGCTGCCGTCGGCGGGCGTGGGCGCGCTGCTGATCCTGATGGCGGGCGGCTACGATCTCTCGGTGATCGCGCTGATCGGCATCATCCTGCTGATCGGCATCGTCAAGAAGAACGGCATCATGATGGTGGACTTCGCGCTGGTGGCCGAGCGCGAGAAGGGCATGACGCCGCAGGAAGCCATCTACCAGGCCTGCCTGCTGCGCTTCCGCCCCATCATGATGACCACCATGTGCGCGCTGCTGGCCGGCCTGCCGCTGATGCTCGGCCACGGCGCCGGCTCGGAACTGCGCCGCCCGCTGGGCTACGCCATGGTGGGCGGCCTGCTGCTGTCGCAACTGCTGACGCTGTACACCACGCCGGTGGTCTACCTCTACCTGGACCGCCTGCACTACTGGTACATGCGGCGCAAGGCACGGCGCTCCGGCGGGGCAGGCGACCCGCACGCCCTGGCCGGCAAGGCCGACTGAGGCGGTGCGCGCGGGCGGAGGCGGCTTACGCCGCCCCTGCCCGCGCCTGCCGGCCTCTCCTCCCCGTCCTCTCCCGCCCTTTCTTCCGCCCTTTCTTCCGCCCCAACCTCAGGCCGTCACCTCGATGAGCCCGTGCATGTCCTCGTGGCCGCTGCCGCAGAACACATCGCACAGGAAGGTGTAGCTGCCCGCCTTGGGCACCATCGCCGGCAGGCGCACGGTACGGCCCGGCACCAGGTCGGCGCGGATGCCCAGCTCGGGCACGGAGAAGCCCATGAAGGTGTCCTGCACGGTCAGCTCGAACACCACCGGCTCGCCCGCGCGCAGGGCAATGCGATCGGGCGTGAAGACGAAGCGGCGGGCATTCACCGCGATCACGCGCGGCGCTGCCGCCGCGCCCCGCACCAGCAGCGGCGTACCAGCCAGCGCCAGCGCCCCGGCCAGCGCACGGCCCACCCAGCGGCGTCGCTGCGGCGACGCGATCTTCGCAGCATCAGGCATGATGATTCCCCTCTCGTCCGTTCCTCGCGTCCATTCCTCACGCCCGCTCCGGCGCCGCCGCCAGGATCGGCTTTTCCACCAGCGCCACGTCGGCCGCGTCCGGCCCCAGGCTGACGCTGCGCCAGCCCAGCCCGCGGTAGGGCTGCGCCGGATCCCACGGCACCGGCTGGCGCTGCGGCTGCGAGCCCGCCACCGGCAGCGGGAACATCAGCGAGCGCGCCGCATGGTGGGCGATATGCCCGGTCATGTGGTGGTGCTCCTGGTGGATGTGGCCGTAGAAGACCGTCACGTTCGCGTGCGGCATCAGGCGCTCGACGACCTGGGCACCGTCGCGCGTGGCCCAGTCCCATTGCGGATAGAGGTCGAACAGCGGCCGGTGCGTGAACAGCACGATGCGCGCATCGCGCGGCTGGCGGGCCAGGTCCTGCGACAGCCAGTCGAGCTGCTCCTGCCCGACCCGGCCGGCCGGGTCCGACACATTGTCCAGCACGATGAAGTGCACGCCCTTGTGATCGAAGACGTAGTGCGTGGGGCCGAACAGTTCGCGGAAGGCCGCGCCGCCATCCAGCCCGGCGTCGTGCTCGCCCGGCATCAGGTGCAGCGTGTGCGACGCCGCCAGCGGTGCGACCACGCCCTGGAACTCGCGCATGCGGCGGCGCCGCTCGTCCGGATCGTCCACGCTGTGGGTCAGGTCGCCGGTGAAGATGATGAAGTCGGGCTTGGCCGGCAGCGCCTGCACCGCCGCCACGGCCTTGGGCAAGGTGCCGCGCGCATCGGGATTGGCCGGCCCCTGGAAGCCCCAGTGCGCATCCGACAACTGCACGAAGTAGAAATCCTCGTCGCGCGCCGCCGCCCAGCCGGGCAGGGCCGACGCAAACACGGCGCCGCCGGCGGCGCCTGCCAGGCGCAGGAAGTCGCGCCGGTTCCACTGATGGTTCATGGTGACTCCTTCGCAAGAAAAAGGTGCTACACCTGTTGTACCGGCGCGCGCGCCGGCTTATTCCCGCAACGTGCTCCGGCGGCATGCCGCCGCCGCGCCGCGCCGCGCCGACCCGCACGCAGGCAGGCTGGCTGGCTGGCCGCGTGCCGCCGGGAATAAAGCGGCACGCGGCGCGGTATACCTTGGAAACCCGCCGGCGGACCCGGCCCCGCGCGCCACCGGCACGCGGCCCGGGCCGGCGCGGCAAACCCCAAAGGAGGCATGTGGACGCTGCCGAACAGCGCCGTCGCTTCGAGGCCATCGTGCTGCCGCACCTGGACGCCGCCTACAACCTGGCGCGCTGGCTGTGCGGCGGCGGCACGGAGGCCGAGGATGTGCTGCAAGAGGCCATGCTGCGCGCCTACCGCTACTTCGACGCTTTCCACGGCGAGCAGGCGCGCCCGTGGCTGCTCGCCATCGTGCGCAACACCTGCGCCAGCACCTGGGAGCGGCGCGACCCGGCCCAGGCGGGCGACGGCTACGACGAGAACCGCGACGGCGGCGAAGCCCTGCCCGGCTGGCAGGAACCCGCGCTGGCCGGACCGGAACAGTGGCTGCTGCGCGCCGAAGACGTGCGGCTGGTGCGCGAGGCGCTGGCACGCCTGCCGGTGCCCTTCCGCGAAGTCATCGTGCTGCGTGAACTGGAGGACCTGCCCTACCGCGACATCGCCCGCATCGCCGACGTGCCGATCGGCACGGTGATGTCGCGCCTGGCGCGCGCGCGCCGCCTGCTGGCGGACACCGTCACCGCACTGCGCACCGGGACACGGCCCGCGACGCGCCCGGCGGAGGCGGTGCGGGAGATCGACGCCGGCCTCGCCGGCAAGGAGACTGGCCATGGAATGCCGTGACGCGCGCGCCCTGCTGCAAGCCGGGGCCGACGACGAACTGGGCGCGGCCGAGTCGCTCCGGCTGGAACAGCACCTGGACGGCTGCCCCGGCTGCCGCGCCGAGCTGCAAGCCCTGCGCGCGCTGCGCGCCGCGGTGCGCGAGGGCGCGCCCTACTATCGCGCCGACGCCGCGCTGCGCGCGCGGCTGCTGGCGGCCCTGCCGGGCGGCGTGGCGGTGCCGCAAGCCGTGCCAGCCGCCACGGCCGCGGTGCATACCACCGCGCATGCCACCACGCACGGCGCCACCGAAAACGCCACCCATGACGCCACCCATGACGCCACCCATGGCATCCCGGAACGGGGCAGCGGCGTGCCGGCCGAGCATGCCCGGTCGGCACCGGCACCCGCGCGGCAGCCGGCGCGCGCCCGGCCCCGCTGGCTGCACTGGCTGCGCTGGTTCGACTGGCCGCCGGCGGCCAATGCCGCGATGGCCGCACTGACCGTCGCCACGCTGTCGCTCGGGCTGGTGCGCTATGCACAGTTGGGCCCCCAGGCCGACAGCCTCGCCAACGCCCTGGTCGACAGCCACGTGCGCGCCCTGCTGTCCGGCCGCAGCTACGACGTGGCCTCGTCCGACCGCCATACGGTCAAGCCCTGGTTCAACGGCCGCCTCGACTATGCGCCACCGGTCTACGACCTCGCCACGCACGGCTTCCCGCTGGTGGGCGGCCGCCTCGACCACGTGGCCGGACGCACCGTCGCGGTACTGGTCTACCGGCGCAACCTGCACCCGATCGACGTCTTCGTGCTGCCGGCGGACGCCGCCCGGCAGGCCGGCGCCATGCCGGTGCTGCGCGACGGCTACGTGCTGGAAAGCTGGCGCGCCGGCGACATGCGCCTGTGGGCCGTCAGCGATGCCGGCGCGCCGGAGCTGCGCGGACTGCGCGAGGCGTGGCTGCAGGCTTACGAGGCCGACATGGCGGCGTCCGGCGACACCCCGCGCTGACGCGTCCGCCTCGCACCGGCACTCAGGCCGGCGCCTCCGCAAAGCGGACACAGTTGCGCCCGGCGCTCTTGGCCTCATACAGCGCCGCATCGGCGGCCTGGATGAGCTGCTCGGGAGGATCCGAGGCGCCCACCGCGCGGGTGGCGCATCCCACGCTGACGGTCACGTGGCCGATCCCGGCGGGCACCTCCAGGCGCAGCCGCGCCACCGCCTGCCGCGCGCGCTCGGCGACCGCGAGCGCCGCCTGCTCGTCGGTGGCGGGCAGCACCAGCGCGAACTCCTCGCCGCCGTAGCGGGCAACGAAGTCCGGCCCGCGCCGCACGACCGAGGCCAGCGCATGCGCCACCGCGGCCAGGCACTGGTCGCCCTTCCAGTGCCCGTAGGTATCGTTGTAGCGCTTGAAGTCGTCCACATCGATCATCAGCAGGGAGAGCTGCTGCCCGCCATGCGCGGACCGCTCCAGCTCGCGGCGATACTCGACATCGAAGTAGCTGCGGTTGTACACGCCGGTCAGGGCATCATGCATCGAAGCCTGGAGCAAGGAAGCGTGGGCCGCGAACAGGCGGCCATAGAGCGCGGTGACCTCCCAGACCAGCGCGCAGACCAGCACGCCCGGCGCGAGCATGCTGAACAGGCGCGCCAGGTACCAGCCGAGCGTGAAGCGGGCCGGGCTCAGCAGGTTCAGGGTGGTATCGGTAAAGCACGCCAGCACGGCGATCGCCAGCCACAGATCCAGCACGGCGCGCAGGCGCCCGCCCAGGATAACGATCGTGACCGCCAGCGCGTTGAGCAGCCAGACCACGGTGGCGGTGCGGTAGGCGATCACGCCCACCACATGGTCCGGCAGCCCGAAGTCCGGCGCCTCCCGGGTATGCACGGCCAGCAGCCCGAGCAGCGCGGCGGCCAGCACCGGACCGCCGACCAGGACCAGCTTCCACCATCCGGCCTGCCGCGCGGCGAACAGTCTCGCCTGCAGCCGGTCGCGCGCCAGCACCGCCACGATGACGAAGAACGGGAAGCCGCCATGCCAGTACACCCACATCCAGGCCGCGCTATGCGGATTGGCGCCGAACAGGCCGGCCGGGGTGAACACGCCGGGGAACATCAGCAGTTGCAGGGCGACCGCCAGCGCGGTGAAGGCGTAGGCACCGCTGAGCGCGCCGAGCATCGGCTGCCGGGTGGCATGGAACTGCGCTCCCAGCAGGTAGGCCGCGATGCCCGCGGTGGTGAACACGGTCAGCGCGCACATCGGCATGAACGGCACGACCGCCGGCAACGGCAAGCTCGCGCGCGGCGACGCCGCCACCAGCGCGAGCAGGATCAGCAACGCGGCGGCGCCGGCGAGCAGAAGCTGCACGCGCGACGCGCGCTGTATCAGCAGGCCATCCATCGCAGTCGCCCCACTTCGCCTCCCCCCGCGCCCGGGTGTCGTACCTCCGCTTCGAACCCGCCGTCATGCGGGCACGCCTGGCCGGCCGCCGCAGCCTTGCTCGCGAGGTGTCTCCACAGCAAGCGATGCCGGATGCGGGCGGCCTGTATGCCGGCCCCAGCCGGCACATAGTCAATCTTGGCGCGGGTTTCCCGCGCGGCCACCCTACTTTAGTTGGGTGTCCGGCGCAAACCCTATCGCGCTGGACGAAGCCGGCAGGATGCGCGAACACCAATCGCCAAGCACGAGGTCTTGGCTCCCTCTCCCCGCACGGGGAGAGGGTGGGGGTGAGGGGTGGTTTAGCAAGGTGCCACGCATGACGAAGCCGTCGGTGTGGTCCGGCACGCGAGCGCAGAGACGAAGCCGACGGTGTGATCCAAGCCGCTGCGGTCAGCCAGCGCCTGCCCTCACCCCCAGCCCCTCTCCCGCAAGCGGGAGAGGGGAGCGAACCGAAGCCGATGGCCTACTCCAGACCGCCACGGCCAGCTGGCGCCTGCCCCCCTTCAAGCCAGCACGAACGGCAGTTGCCGCTGCCGCTTGCCGGTGAGCCGGTACAGCGCGTTGGCCATGGCCGGCGCGATGGCCGGCACGCCGGGCTCGCCCAGGCCGGAGGGGTTGTCCTGCGAGGGCACGAAGAACACGTCGACCACCGGTGCGTCGGTGATGCGCGGCGGCGGGTAGTCGGGGAAATTGCTGTTCTTCACCACGCCGTTCTCGATCTCGATGGCAAAGCCGGGCTTGGTCATGGCCAGGCCGAACACGCAGGCGCCCTGGATCTGGGCCTCGGCGCTCATCGGGTTGACCACGCGGTTGGCATGCACGCCGGCCGTGACGCGGTGCACGCGCGGTTCGCCCTTGTCCAGCGAAACCTCGGCCACATAGGCCACCACCGAGCCGAACGACTCGTGTACCGCCACGCCCCACGCCTGGCCCTTGGGCAGCTTGCGCTTGCCGTAGCCGGACTTCTGCACGGCGAGCTGCAGCGCCGCGCGCTGGCGCGCGTGCTTGGCCTCGTCGTAGTGCGCGAGGCGGTAGGCCACCGGGTCCTGGCCGGCCGCCTCGGCCAGTTCGTCCACCAGCGTTTCCTTGACGTAGGCGGTATGCGTATTGCCCACCGAGCGCCACCACAGCACCGGCACATCCACCTGCGGATGGTGCACGGAGAGCTGCAGCGGCAGGCCGTACTCGTTCTCGACCAGCCCTTCGGTCATGGTCGAGTCGACGCCCCCCTTGACCATGAAGGCCTCGAAGGGCGTGCCCTTGAGGATCGACTGCCCGACGATCACGTGGCGCCAGCCCAGCACCTTGCCCTGGGCGTCCAGGCCGATGCGCGCCTTGTGCACATGCAGCGGCCGGTAGTAGCCGCCATGGATGTCGTCCTCGCGGCTCCACATCACCTTGATCGGCTCGGCATGTCCGTTGGCGATCCATGCGCGCATCACCTGCGCGGCCTCGACCAGGTAGTCGGAGGTCGGCACCGCGCGGCGGCCGAAGCCGCCGCCGGCCATCATGGTGTTGAGCGTGACCCCGGCGGGCGCCAGCCCGAACACGCGCGCCACCGCGGCCTGGTCCACGGTCTGGAACTGCGAGCCGACCCAGACCTTGAGCGCGGTGGCCTTCTTGCCGGCCACCTCGGCCTGCAGCGTGCAGTTGAGCGGCTCCATCGGGGCGTGCGCCAGGTAGGGGAAGCGGTACTCGGCCTCGATGGTGCGGGCCGCGCTGCCCATCGCGCCCAGGTCCGCTTCGCGCGCCACCGTGCCGGGCTGGTCGGCGAGCTTGCCGTATTCATCGAACAGGGCCTTGCTGGAGACCTTGGAGCCGCTGTCCTCCCAGTCAATCTGCAGCGCGTCGCGCGCCTGGCGCGCCTGCCAGTAGCCGTCGGCCACCACCGCCACGCCGGTGCCGCCGCGGTCCACCGGCACCAGCAGCACATCGCGCACGCCCGGCATGGCGCGCGCCTTGTCGGCGTTGAAGGTCTTGACCTTGCCGCCGAAGCGCGGCGGCCGCGCCACCATCGCCACGCGCAGGTTGTCGAGATGGGTGTCGATGCCGAACAGCGTCGCGCCGCTCAGCTTGCCGCGCGCGTCCAGGCGCGGCACCGGCTTGCCCACCAGGCGGAAGCGCGCGGGATCCTTGAGCGTCACCTGCTGCGGCACCGGCAGCGCCATCGCCGCCTGCGCCAGTTCGCCGAAGGTGGCGCGGTGGCTGCCGGCGCTGACCACGCCCAGCTCGACCTTGCAGGCGGACGGATCCACCTGCCACTGCTTGGCCGCCGCGGCCACCAGCATGGCGCGGGCGCGCGCGCCCAGTTCGCGGTACTGCTGGAAGGAATGGTTCAGCGCGGTCGAGCCACCCGTCATCTGCATGCCGAACATCGGGTCCTTGTACGGGTCGCCGGCCGGCGCCAGCACGGCGCGCACGTTGCGCCAGTCGGCATCGAGTTCCTCGGCCAGCGCCATCGGCAGCGCGGTGTGCACGCCCTGGCCGAATTCCAGCCGGTTGACGGCCACGGTGACGGTGTTGTCCGGCGCGATGGTAAGGAAAGCCTGCGGCGGTGCCGGCGGGGCCTTGGGGGCACCGCCTGCCTGCGCCGTGGCCAGGGCCGGCGCCACGCCCAGGGCGAGGCCGCCGCCGGCAAGGCCGGTCAGCTTGAGGAAGCCACGGCGGTTCAGGGTGGCGGTGCCGGCCTCGCCGGCGGGACGGTTGCCGCCCGCCAGCGCTTCGAGTTCGCGGATGCGCATGTCTCCCTCCCCTCAGCCCAGCGTCCGGGCCGCGTCCTTGATGGCGGCACGGATGCGTTGATAGGTACCGCAGCGGCACACATTGCCGGCCATGGCCTGGTCGATGTCGGCATCGGTCGGATGCCGCTTGCTGCGCAGCAGGCTCACCGCGCTCATCACCTGCCCGTTCTGGCAGTAGCCGCACTGGGCCACATCGTGCTTGACCCAGGCGTCGAGCACCGCGCGCCCGACCTTGTCGCCGCCGACTTCCTCGATGGTGGTGATGCGCGCGCCGGCCACCGCCGACACCGGCGTCACGCAGCTGCGCGTGGCCTGGCCGTTGATATGCACGGTGCAGGCGCCGCAGGACGCGATGCCGCAGCCGAACTTGGTGCCGGTCAGGTGCAGGTTCTCGCGCAGCGCCCACAGCAGCGGCGTGGCGGGGTCCACGTTCAGCTCCTGCGGCTTGCCGTTGATCTCTAGGGTGGTCATGGGGACACTCCTTGGTGATGTGCAGGGTGCCGGCCGCTGGCATGGCGGCCGGTCTTGTTATCGAATCCAGCCCGGTCGATGGCTGCCGGGCACTGCCGCGCGCATGGCCGGCCCGTGCCTGGCAAAGCCTTCCGAGGATAGTGCAAATTCCCTCGTGACGTGCGCCAGCGTTCTCCTGCCCCCGCGCGGCCCCGCAGGCCGGGCCGCGGCCGCCTTGCCGGCACTACATTGGTGCGCGCGGGGACCTCCCGGGTGGCGGCGCCGGCACCGCCCATAGCGCAAAACCGCCGCGAGCGCCAGCCCTGAAAGCGGCCGGCCAACCCCACCAAATCTGGGCTATCCCGCCTCCCCCATATGGCTACACTTGCCGGCTAGCCTAAATACTGTTCAGATACGAAGCACCGGCACTGGCTGATGCCGCAAATGGAGCGCTGCGCCGCGATGCCGAACATTGAAGTTGCTCATCTTGCGCTTGACGCCGCGCGGGTTCAGGCGCCCACGACTGCTCACGCAGCGCCCGCGCGCGATCTCGGCCAGCAGGGCCTCGCGCCAGGCAGGCAAACGCTCAGGGGGAAACGGCCGCAGCTTGCGGCATCTTGCGCTTGATCACGCGCACGGCGTGCATGAAGCTCAGGCGATCCGGATCGAGTTCGCGCGCCCAGGCCGCCTGCGCCATCAACTGGCGAATCGCAAAGTGCGCCAGCAGCAGCCCCCACAGCTCCTGCTGCACCAGCTCGGGCGTCTTGCTGCGCAGCACCGTGCTGTTGGCGCGCAAATGCGTCTTGAACTCATCGAACACCCCCTCGATCTCCCAGCGCTCGTGGTACAGCGCGGCCAGCTCCAGGGCCGGCGCCGCATCGGGGTCCAGGAGGTTGGTCAGCAGCCGGTAGCTGCCCTGCGCCGGCGTGGCCGAGCCCTCGAGCGCGTAGTCGATCACACGCACCGTTTGCCCTGCGCGCCGCGCGCGGTCGTCGCTGTCGAACACGCGGCTCAGGTACGAGCCATCGGGCAACATCTGCTCTACCGGCAGCTTGAGGTTGGATTTGACCCGCCAGGCCAGCTTGGCGCCCGTAGCGCAGGCGGTCTGCCAGAGCTTGAAGCCGTAGAAGTTGCGGTCGGCCAGCACCAGCATCTCGGGCGTGAGCTTGGCGGGCAGCAACTGGGCGGCCATGACCTGCTCGCTGTGGCCGTAGGGTGCGATGCCGGCTGCCACCACCGCGTGCGTGCCGCATTCCACCAGGCCCAGAACGCGCGCCTGCGGGAAGGCGCTTTGGCCGCGCGAGGCGCCCGGGTAGCCGAAGAACTTGGCGTTGGCCGCCTCGTCGGCCACGTCCATGCAGCTGCCGTCCAGGGCCATCACGCGCAATCCCCGGTACCACGCCCCTGGCGCCCCCGGCGCGGCCAGCGGGCGCAGCACCCGATCGGCCAATTGGCGCATGACCTCGGGGCCCAGCCGGCTGCGCGCCTGCGAGATCGCGGACTTGCTGGCCTGCACCGCCTCAGTGTGGCCGCCGCCGAGCCATTGCAGGCCTTCGCACACCACGCGCAGCACTTCCTCCAGCGGCGCTTCGCGCCACAGCGCCAGCGCCATCACGTAATACACCACTGCCGGCGCGGGCAGCAGCCGCTCCCGCTGGCTGGCCTTGCCGGTCTCGGCCAACACTTCTTCGATCAACGTCCGTGGACACACGCTGGCCAGCACCCCGGCGCTGATCAAATGCGCAACGTCAACTCTCGACGGCAGCGTCTTGCGTGTTCTGGCCATCACCCTCATCCATTGAAGCTTCGATGGATGAGGATTATGGCTTTAAAAATACTATCTGAACAGTATTGCGGCTAGCCTCAGGGGAATTGCGCGCGCCGCCGGCCTCGGGGCGCCGGCGGCGCGACCCCGGCCCGCCGGCAAGCCAGAAGGTTTCCCAGCTCCCGCTCTACCAGACCAGGCAAGACTCGAATGCAGCCCGACCCGGCTTACCGCCAGCCCTCCACTGCCCAGCATCCACGCCTGGCGATGCTGTTGACCGCCATCGGCACGCTAGCCTTCGGCGCGGGCAGCATCGCGGTCTCGCGGAACCCCGGCGAGCCAGCCACGATCTGGCTGGCCAGCGCCTTCGCGCTCGGGCTCCTGCTGCGCCGGCCCCGCGCCGAAACACGCGGCCTGCTGGCGTCCGTGCTGGCGGGCATCCTGCTCGCCAACTGGCTGATGGGCGACAGCTTCGGCGCCGCCCTGCTGCTGGCCGGCGCCAACACCGCCGAGATCGGCCTGTCGGCCTGGCTGGCGCGCCAGCTGCTGGCCAGCACGCGCCAGGCCAGCACCGGCCCGCTGGCCGGCTTCGCCATCGTGATGGGCACGGGCAGCACGATCGGGCCGGCGGTGGGCGCCACGCTCGGCGCAGCCGTGATCAGCACCGTCTACCAGGGCCTCTACACCTCGGCGTGGTGGACCTGGTGGACATCCGACGCGCTGGGCGCGGTGCTGCTGCTGCCGCTGATGGCCACGCTGACCCGCGAGCGCATCCTGACCACGCTGGCGCCGCGCCGGCGCTGGCGCCTGGCAGGCCTGTCCCTGCTGTGCCTGGCCACCAGCTGCGCCACCGTCTGGCTCGGCCACGAGCACTTCATCGTGCTATCGATGCCGCTGCTGCTGACGGCGCTCGGCTCCAACCCGCTCGTCACGGCGCTGCTGGCGCTGCTCTCGGTCACCGTCACCGTGCTGCTGGACCTGTACTCCGCCCATGCCGGCTGGCACGCCGCGCCGACCGCGCTGCTGCAATCCGGGCAGATCTCGGCGGCGCTGATCGTGATCTTCCCGATCTGCATCGCCTTCGTGGTGGAGCAGAACCGCCACGACCGCAATGAACTGCGCGGCAGCGAGCAGCGCTTCCGCCAGGCCATGGAGCACTCGGCGATCGGCATGGCGCTGGTGAGCCTGGACGGCCGCTGGCATACCGTCAACCGCGCCATCTGCGAGCTGTTCGGCTACTCCGCGGACGAGATGGCCGAGCTGCCCTTCCAGACCATCACCCACCCGGACGACCTCGCCTCCGACCTGCGCCAGCTGGAGCAGCTGCTGACCGGCGAGATCGAGTCCTACCGCATGGAAAAGCGCTACCTGCGCAAGAACGGCGAGTATGTGTGGGCGCTGCTGGCGGTCTCCCTGATGCACGACGAGGCCAGCGGCGAGCCGCTGCATTTCATCGCCCAGGTGGAGAGCATCCACGAGCGCAAGACCGCGCAGGAGGCGCTCGAACGCCTGTCGCGCCGCACCCAGCTCGCCGTCGAGGCCGGTGGGGTGGGCATCTGGGAGTGGGACTTCGTCACCTCCACCATCACCTGGGACGCGCGCATGCACGCGCTGCACGGCCTGCCCGCGCGCGAGGCCGACGGCAGCGGCGTGCTGGCGCTGGAGCAATGGATCGCCATGCTGCATCCGGACGACCTGCAGCGCGCCAGCGACGAGATGCGCCATGCCATCAAGGGCACGCGCCCCTTCGACACCGAATACCGGATCCGCCTGCCCGGCGGCGAGGTGCGCCACATCCGCGCCATGGCCATGGTGTCGCGCCAGCAGGACGGCCGCGCCAGCGCCATGGTCGGCACCAACTGGGACATCACCGAGCAGCGCCATCTCACCGAAGCGCTGTTCGAGGAAAAGGAACGCCTGCACATCACGCTGCGCTCGATCGGCGACGCGGTGATCTGCACGGACGCGCAGATGGGCGTCACCTTCATGAACCCCATCGCCGAGCAGCTCACCGGCTGGACCCTGCCCGCCGCCATGGGGCAGCCGCTGGAGCAGATCTTCCGCGTGGTCGACGAGAACAGCGGCGACGTCATCCCCAATCCCGTGGCCACCTGCCTGCAGACGCTGCGCCCGGTCTACCTGCAGGACGGCGCCGTGCTGCTGGGCCTGAACGGCGACCGCCACGACGTGCAGGACTCGGCCGCGCCGGTGCTGACCGCCGCCGGCGAGGTGCTGGGCGCGGTGCTGGTGTTCCAGGACATCACGCAGGCACGCGCGCTGCAGCGCGAACTGGCGCACTCGGCCACGCACGACGCGCTGACCGGGCTGCCCAACCGCAACTGGTTCGAGAAGCGCCTGCGCGAAGCCTGCGACGCGGCGCGCCAGCAGCTGCAGCGCCATGCGCTGTGCTTCATCGACCTGGACCGCTTCAAGATCGTCAACGACACCGCCGGCCACGCCGCCGGCGACGTGCTGCTGCGCGAGCTCAGCCACGTGATCCGCCACCACGTGCGCACCGACGACGTGCTGGCCCGGCTCGGCGGCGACGAATTCGGGCTGCTGCTGCACAACTGCACCGTCGAACATGCCGAGGCCGTGTGCCAGAAGGTGATCGACGCCATCCGCGGCCAGCGCTTCCCGTGGGAGGGGCGGGTCTACGACCTGGGCGCCAGCATCGGCATCACCGCCATCGACGCCGAGGCGCCGCCCGTGGGCGAGCTGATGAGCCGCGCCGACGTGGCCTGCTATGCCGCCAAGGCGGCCGGCCGCAACCGCGTCTCGGTCTACCGCAGCGACGAGAGCGACGCCCAGCGCCACCACCAGGAACTGCAGGTGGCGGCCGGCATCCACTCGGCGCTGGAGGCGAACCGTTTCCGCCTGTTCGCGCAGGAGATCCGGCCGCTGCAGGTGGCCTGCGCCGACGCCCACCACATCGAGATCCTGGTGCGCATGATCGACGAAGGCGGCCAGCTGGTGATGCCGGGCGCCTTCATCCCGGCGGCCGAGCGCTACGACCTGATGGGCCACGTCGACCGCTGGGTGATCCGTCACGTGCTGCGCAGCTATGGCGCGCGCCTGCTCGCCGTGCCCGGGCTGACGGTCGGCATCAACCTGTCGGCCAACTCGCTGGGCGAGCCGTTCCTGCTGCCCTTCCTGCACGCCGAACTGCACGACTCGGTGCTGCCCGCCAGCCGCATCCAGCTGGAGATCACCGAGACCGCGCTGATCAACAACATGGCGGCGGCCAACCGGCTGGTGTCCGAGATGCGGCGCGCCGGCTGCACGGTGGCGCTGGACGACTTCGGTACCGGCCTGTCCTCCTTCGCCTACCTGAAGCAGTTCCCGGTCGACTGCCTGAAGATCGACGGCAGCTTCATCCGCCACCTGGCCAGCAACGCGGTGGACCGCGAGATCGTCAGTTCCATCAACGATATCGGCCACCGCCTCGGCGTCAGCACGGTAGCCGAATCGGTGGAGGACGAGCAGACGCTGCACGTGCTGCGCACCATCGGCGTCGACTTCGCGCAGGGCTATGTGATCGGACGGCCCATGCCGCTCGACCTGTTCCTCGACAGCCGCACCGCGCGCGCCTCGCAGGACAGCTGAGGTCCCGGCGGGGCGGCATTGCGGGGCATCACTGCGCGGCGTCACCCCGCCGGCATCACTCCGCGGAAGCCGGCGCGGCCCGCCGCGCGGCGCCCACCTTGCCCAGCAGGGCGCGCGCCGCCGGCTCGTAATAGCGCGCCAGCCACCAGGACAGGAGCACGATGCCCGCCAGCATGGCCACGCCCAGCGCCATGCCGGCGCGCCCGATCAGCGATGGCGCGAACTTGAGCAGCGCGCCGTAGAACAGCTGGTAGGTCGGCTTGTGGATGGCATACAGCACATAGCTGATGCTGCCCAGCTTGACGAACAGCCAGGCCAGGCCGGCATGCGACGGGTTGTAGCGCGCGCCGAACCACACCACCAGCGGAAACACCACCACCACCATCACCGACTCGTAGATCAGGCCGGTATGGGAAGCGTAGAGCGCCGCCCCCGTCACCACCGCCAGCAGCACGCCGACCAGGTTGGAGCTGGACATGCGGCGGTCGGCGGCCAGGAAGATGTTCACGCCGACCAGGAAAGACGCGGCCGTGCGCAGGAAGCCCGGCAGGAAGTCGCCCCAGCCGAAGCCGAAGTCGAAGCCGCCGCTGCCCAGCACGAAGGGCGCCAGCAGAAGATAGAGGAACGGCGGCAGGCACAGCACCAGCAGGCGGAAGCGCAACAGCGGAATCAGCAGGAAGAAGGCGATGTTGACCAGGAACTCGTGGAACACCGACCACATCGGCGGGTTGAAGGGGAAGATCAGGTTGTCCACGCCGCAGCCGAAGGCCGGCAGCATCAGCAGGTTCGGCAGCACGGCACAGCCGAAGGCGCGCCCCGACCACGACACGGACATGCCGGCGCCGCCGAAGGCCAGGGCCGCCACGGCCACCGCGACGCCCAGCAGGATGCCGACCAGGAAGATGGGGTAGAGGCGGTTGACGCGGGCCCGCACGAAGGTGCCGAGGCTCATCCCCTCCTCGATCTTCTTCAAGTAGGCGAAGGCAATGACGAAGCCGCTCAGCTGAAAGAAGAAATCGACGGCGAGGTGGGCATTCGGCACCGTCACGCCATCGAAGACCCGCGGCATGTGCGTCACCGCCACGCCCAGGGCGGCAATCCCGCGCAGCGCGTCCAGCGTGACAAAGGCGTGCTTCGAACTCATGTCCGGCCCCCATCCCTGCGCCCCGCGGCCGGGCGCCAGCCCCTCCGACCCGTGTCGGGTCCGTATCCGACCGGCCGGATGGCTTCATTCTAGGAGCCGGGCCACGGCGATTGGTATGCGCCAGAAGACGGAGAGGCAGGCTTAGTCTCCGCCCATCCCCGCCCGGCCCGGACCATCCCGGACCATCCCGGACCATCCCGGACCATCCCGGACCATCCCGGACCATCCCGGACCATCCCGGTCCATGCGGCTCCTCCCCCCGTCCAGCATCCGGCACCTCGCCCGGCGCCGCCGCGACGCACATGCCGCCACCGCCACCCATCGCCCGGCCACGCATTCGGTAATCCGAACGGCCATCCGGCGCCAACACACGGAAAACCGAACAAAGCGCCCGCATCACATTTTTTTCCGCAGCAAAATCAACATCTTAGGCATGCATGCGCGCGCATGCAGCGCTGGCACGGCTCGTGCGATAGAAGGCGCCACCAAGCATGGCGGACGCCGAGGCCCCCCCAGGCCCCGGCCGCACCCAACAACAGAGGAAAAGAGGAGGACAAGTGACCCATCCCGCATCGCGCCCCACGCGCCGTGCGCCCGTCGACGCACGGCGGCTGCCGCAGCGCTGACGCTCCTGGCCGAACGAGCCAGCGCGTCGCCAGACCGGACACCGGTCCCGCGCCAGCCAGCCGGCCCCCTTGCAATACAGCCGCCCGTCGCCCCGCGCCGGGCGCATCGTTCCGATCCACGATGAAACTGAATCGACTGCCCACCCTGATTTTCATTGCAATGCTGCTAGGCGTGCTGGCCGGCACCGCCGCGCACAACATGGCGCCGGACGCCGCCACCGCCAAGTCCATCGCGGACCACCTGTCCATCCTGACCGACGTGTTCCTGCGCATGATCAAGATGATCATCGGGCCGCTGGTGTTCGCCACGCTGGTGGCGGGCATCGCCGGCATGGGTGACGGGCGCGCCGTCGGCCGCATCGGCATGAAGGCGATGGCGTGGTTCATCGGCGCCTCGATCACTTCGCTGCTGCTGGGCCTGGTGATGGCCAACCTGCTGACCCCGGGCCACGGCATGAACCTGGCGATCCCGGCGGCGGACGCCACCTCCAGCGTGAAGACGGCGTCGCTGAACCTGCGCGACTTCATCGCCCACATGTTCCCCAAGAGCTTCGTGGAAGCGATGGCCACCAACGAGATCCTGCAGATCGTGGTGTTCTCGCTGTTCTTCGGCTTCGCGCTGGGCACGGTCAAGGACGGCGCCGGCAAGCCGGTGCTGGCCGCCATCGAAGGCCTGGGCCAGGTGATGCTGAAGGTCACCAACTACGTGATGGCCTTCGCCCCGGTGGGCGTGTTCGGCGCCATCTCGGCCGTCATCACGGCCGAGGGCCTGGGCGTGCTGGGCGTGTACGCCAAGCTGCTGGGCAGCCTGTACCTGGCGCTGGCGCTGCTGTGGGTGGCGCTGATCACCGGCGGCTACTTCTTCCTGGGCCGCGACGTGTTCCGCCTGCTCAAGCTGATGCGCGCGCCGCTGATGATCGGCTTCGCCACCGCCAGCAGCGAGTCGGCCTACCCGAAGGTCATCGACGCGCTGACCCGCTTCGGCGTCAAGGAGCGCATCACCGGCTTCGTGCTGCCGCTGGGCTACTCGTTCAACCTGGACGGCTCGATCATGTACACCTCCTTCGCCGCGCTGTTCGTGGCCCAGGTGTACGGCATCCATCTGTCGCTGACCCAGCAGATCACCATGCTGCTGGTGCTGCTGGTCACCAGCAAGGGCATCGCCGGCGTGCCGCGCGCCTCGCTGGTGGTGGTGGCCGCCGTGCTGCCGATGTTCGGCCTGCCCGAGGCCGGCATCCTGCTGGTACTGGGCATCGACCACGTGCTGGACATGGGCCGTACCGTGACCAATGTCCTGGGCAATGCGATTGCAACCAGCGTCGTCGCCAAGAGCGAAGGCGCCATCGGCGCGCCGGTGCTGTCGGCAGAGGATGAACCCTCGGCCGACGCCGACCTGACACCCGTTCAGGTCCTGTCGGGCAAGTAAGCTTCCCGCAGCCGTGCCAGGGCCCGGCCGCCGACCAGGCGGGCGGGCCCTTATTCATTCCGCGGTGCGGGATGTGGTAAAACGGGGCACCGCGTCGCCGACGCCCGTGCCGGAGCCTGCGCTTCGCGCGCCTCGACCCGCCAGCGCCGCTGCGCCGATTCCACCCATCCCGAATCCAGCCCCGATTCCACCCACCCTCCCCCGCCAGCCCATGACCGGCCAGCCCTCCTCCTCCGGCCTCTCCGCAGGCGCCAGCGCCTCGACGGAACCCGTCCGCCGCCCGCGCCTGTTCGCGCCCGCGCTGGCGATGGTGGTGCTGGCGGCGCTGATCGGCGTGGCCAGCTGGCTGGGCTACCGCCTCAGCTACGACACCGCGCTGACGCGCCAGGCCGAGCGCGGCCAGGTGCAGATGCGCCTGTACACGCAGGCCCTGGCCAGCGAGCTGGCGCGCTACGACCACGTGCCCGGCCTGCTGTCGCTCGACGAGCGCATCGAGGCGCTGCTGGCCCACCCGCGCGACGCGGCACGGGTGGCGGCGGCCAACGCCTACCTGGTCGCGCTCAATGCGCGCGCCGGCACGCGCGTGGTCTATGTGCTGGATGCGCACGGCAATGTGCTCGCCGCCAGCAACTGGCAGCGCCCGGACAGCTACCTGGGCGAAGACCTCAGTTTCCGCCCCTACTTCCACGCCGCCATGGAGGGCCAGCTCGGCCGCTTCTACGGTGTCGGCACCACGCGCAGCGAATCGGGCTACTACCTGTCGGCGCCGATCGGCCCGCGCGACAGCCCGATCGGCGTGGCCGTGGTCAAGATCGGCCTGGAAGCGGTCGAGCAGCACTGGCAAGGCACCGGCATCCCCGACATGCAGATGCTGCTGGCCGACGAGAACGGCGTGGTCATCCTCGCCTCCGAGCCCTCGTGGCGGCTGCTGGCGCTCAAGCCGATGTCGGACGAGCAGCGCCAGCGCCTGATCCACAGCCTGCAGTACAACCGCGCCCCGCTGGCGCCGCTGGCGTTCCAGCCGGTGCGCAAGCTGCGCAACGGCGACACCCTGGTCAGCCTGCGCGGCGGCCCGCCGATGCTGGCCCAGAGCGCGGCGCTGCCCGGCACCGACTGGCACCTCGAACTGCTCTCCAACACCATGCAGGCGCGCGTGGCGGCGCTCAACACGGCCGCCCTCAGCGGCGTGGTGGCGGCCTTCGTGCTGCTGCTCGGCGCGGCCTGGAACGTGCGCCGCCGCATCATCGGCGAGCGCCTGGCCGCGCGTGCCGCGCTGGAGGCCGCCAACAGCGAGCTGGAACGCAAGGTGGCCGAGCGCACCGCCGACCTGTCGCAGGCCAATGCCCAGCTGCAGGCCGAGGTGGCGGAGCGCACCCGCACCGAGGCGGTGCTGCGCCAGACCCAGGACGGCCTGCTGCAGGCCGGCAAGCTGGCCACCGTGGGCCAGATGTCGACCGGCATCGCGCACGAGCTCAACCAGCCGCTGGCCGCGCTGCGCACGCTGTCCGGCAACACACAGAAATTCCTCGAGCGCGGCGACTACGAGACCGCGCGCACCAACCTGAGCACCATCATCGGCCTGGTCGAGCGCATGGGCCGCATCACCGGCGCGCTCAAGTCCTTCGCGCGCAAGCCCGGCAACGGCAGGCGCGGCGCGCGGCTGGACGAAGCCGTGGACAACGCGCTGTTCCTGCTCGATACGCGCGTGCAGGCGCTGCAGCCCGACATCGTGCGCGACATCGAGCCCGGCCTGGCGGTGGTCTGCGAGCCGAACCGGCTCGAACAGGTGCTGGTCAACCTGATCGGCAACGCGCTCGACGCCAGCGAAAGCCCCGGCGCCCAGGGCACGCCCCGGCTCGAGCTGCGCGCCACGGTGAGCGGCGGCAAGGCTCACCTGACCGTGCGCGACAGCGGCCCGGGCCTGTCCGAGGACGCCTTCGCGCGGCTGTTCGAGCCCTTCTTCACCACCAAGCCTGCCGGCCAGGGGCTTGGGCTCGGCCTGACGCTGTCGGCCGGCATCCTGAACGAGTACGGCGGCAGCCTGCGCGCCAGCAACCACCCCGACGGCGGGGCCTGCTTCACGCTGACGCTGCCGTTGGCCGAGCCGGAGGCCGAAGCGAATTCCGCCTGAATCCAGGCAGAATCCCGGTTTCCGGTTTGCAGTCGATCCCAGTTGAATCCGAGTGTCCGAGTTGAACCCGAGTAGCCCGAGTACCCTGAGTACCCCGAGTAGCCCGAGCATGGCGGCCGATCCCTCTCCCCTTACCGTCCTGATCGTCGAGGACGACCCCGACGTCCGCCTCGGCTGCGAGCAGGCGCTCAAGCTCGAAGGCATCGCCACGCGCGGCGTGGGCAGCGCCGAGGCCGCGCTGCGCGAGGTCCAGGCCGGCTACCCCGGCATCGTCGTGTCCGACATCCGCCTGCCGGGCAGCGACGGCATGTCCCTGCTGGACGCGCTCAAGGCGCGCGACCCCGCCCTGCCGGTGGTGATGATCACCGGCCACGGCGACGTCACGCTGGCGGTCCAGGCCATGAAGCGCGGCGCCTACGATTTCCTCGAGAAGCCGTTCTCGCCCGAGCACCTGGTCGACGTGGCGCGGCGCGCCCTGGAGCAGCGCCGGCTGACGCGCGAGGTGGCAGAACTGCGCGCGCGCCTGTCCGGCCGCGAGAAGCTGGAAGCCCGGCTGATCGGCGTCTCGCCCGCCATCGAGCGGCTGCGCCGCCTGATCGCCGACGTGGCCGACACGGCCGCCAACGTGCTGATCCACGGCGAGACCGGCACCGGCAAGGAGCTGGTGGCGCGCTGCCTGCACGAGGCCAGCGCGCGCCACAGCAAGCATTTCGTCGCCATCAACTGCGGCGGCCTGCCCGAGCAACTGTTCGAGAGCGAGATCTTCGGCCACGAGGCCGGCTCCTTCACCGGCGCGGCGCGGCGCCGCATCGGCAAGATCGAGCACGCCGAGGGCGGCACGCTCTTCCTCGACGAGATCGAGAGCATGCCGATGCCGCTGCAGATCAAGCTGCTGCGCGTGCTGCAGGAACGCGTGGTGGAGCGGCTGGGCTCGAACCAGCCGGTCTCGGTCAACACCCGCGTGGTAGCCGCCACCAAGGCCGACCTGCGCGCGCTGGCCGATGCCGGCCAGTTCCGCGCCGACCTCTACTACCGGCTCAACGTGGTCACGCTGGAACTGCCGCCGCTGCGCGAACGGCGCGAAGACATCCCGCTGCTGTTCGAGCACTTCGTCGCCCAGGCCGCGCTGCGCTTCGAGCGCGAGGCCGTGCCGGCCACGCCGGCGGAACAGGCCGCGCTGGTGGCCTATCCCTGGCCCGGCAATGTGCGCGAACTGCGCAACCTGGCCGAGCGCCACGTGCTCGGCCTGGGCTGCCAGCCCGGCCAGGACGCGCCGCCGCCGGCGGCACTGCCGCTGGCGCAGGCCGTGGAGCAATTCGAGCGTGCCCTGATCGCCGACGCGCTGCGCCGCCACGACGGCAGCCTCAGCCGCGCCAGCGAGGCGCTCGGCGTGGCCAAGACCACGCTGTTCGACAAGATCCGCAAGTACGGGCTGCAGCAGGGGTAAGCGCGAGGCCGGGAGCGGGGCCAAGAGGCGAACGCGCCATCGGCGCCGGCACCCGGCCTGACCAGGCGCGCCAGCCCACTCGCCGCTGGCGTGTTGTGAGATGATCTCCCCCAGCGCGTGCAAGGCATCGAGGATGGCGCGCGAGCGGGTATCTGCCAACGGTTCGACACCGGCTGCGGAACTCCGCCGGCAGTCGCCAGGGCCGCCGGAGCCGCCGCAGCGACCCGCCGCATGCCGGCCAGGATGCGGTGGCGCCATGCATGAAGCCGTCCCGAGATACCCGCTGGCCGCGCCGGCCGCGCCGACCGGCTTGCCGGATGGATCCACTGGGCGTCCCGAGGAAAACAATGCACATACAACCCGTCATCCTGTGTGGCGGCAGCGGTACGCGGCTATGGCCGATGTCCCGCAGCGGCCATCCCAAGCAATACCTGCGGCTCACCGGCGACGACTCGCTGGCACAGCAGACGGCGCTGCGCCTGCAGCATCTGCCAGGCGCCGCCGCGCCCATCGTGGTCACCAACAACGAGCAGCGCTTCCTGATCGCGGAGCAGCTGCGCCAGGTCGGCGTGACACCCGCCTCGATCGTGCTTGAGCCGGTCGGCCGCAATACCGCGCCCGCCATCGCCGTCGCGGCGCTGCTCGCCATGCGCGCAGCGCCCGATGCGCTGCTGCTCGTGCTGCCGTCCGATCACGCGATCGCGCATGACGCGGCCTTTGCGGCTGCCGTGCAGCATGCCTTGCCAGTGGCTGCCGACGACTACCTCGTCACCTTCGGCATCGCGCCGACGCAGCCGCACACGGGCTACGGCTATATCCGGCGCGGCAGCCCGCTGGCCGGCCGGCCCAAGGCCTACGCGGTCGACGCCTTCGTCGAGAAGCCGGATGCGCCGACCGCGCAGGGCTTCCTCGCCGCAGGCGGCTATTACTGGAACAGCGGCATGTTCCTGCTGAAGGCCTCGGCCTACCTGGAGGAACTGCGCCGCCATGCGCCGGAGATCGCGCGCCAGGCGGCGCTCGCATTCGAGCAGGCGAAGCAGGACCACGATTTCCTCCGCCTCGATGCGCAAGCCTTCCACGCCTGCCCCGACATCTCGATCGACTATGCCGTGATGGAGAAGACCGGCCGCGCGGCGGTGGTGGAGGCGGCCGACCTGGGCTGGAACGATATCGGCTCGTGGAGCGCGCTCGCCGACATCGCCGCCAAGGACGCGCACGGCAACGCGCTGATCGGCGACGTCTACGCCGAAGCGGTGACGAATGCCTACATCCGCGCCGAACACCGCATGGTCGCGGCGCTCGGCGTCGAGAACGTGGTGATCGTGGAAACCGGCGACGCGGTGCTGGTCGCGCATCGCGACAAGGTGCAGGACGTGAAGAAGGTCGTCGAATGGCTGAACAAGTCGGGCCGGCGCGAATCGCTCACGCACCGGCGCGTGGTCCGCCCCTGGGGCTCGTACGAAGGCGTCGACCAGGGCGAGCGCTTCCAGGTCAAGCGCATCGTCGTCAATCCCGGCCAGCAGCTCAGCCTGCAGATGCACCACCACCGCGCCGAGCACTGGATCATCGTGAAGGGCACCGCGCTGGTGACCATCGGCGACAAGGAATGCATGCTGACGGAAAACCAGTCAACGTACATTCCGCTCGGCACGGTGCACCGCCTGGCCAACCCCGGCAAGATCCCCCTCGAGATGATCGAAGTGCAGTCCGGCGCCTATCTCGGCGAAGACGACATCGTGCGCTTCGAGGACACCTACGGCCGCGCGGCAGAGTAAGCCGGCACGCCGGTCCGCTTCCGCCAGCCCCGGGCGGTCCGGCCAGCGCGGCTAGTCCGGCTAGTTCGGCGTGATCTCGATCTCATACCAGGGGCTGGACGTCGCCGCGTCGCGCTGCAAGGCGATGGTCCAGCCCGACGGCCCGCTGCTGACCTCGGGCAGGCGCGGCCCGCTGCGCCGCTGCCCGGTGCCATCGAGCGGGTAGATCCTGAGCACGCCCGGACGCGCGCCCAAACCCAGCGTGACGGGCAGGCGCGCCATCCAGGTGGGCGGCTCGGTCGCGCGCGGCGGCGCGTCACCGCCGGCCGCGCCGGCCGCGCCGGCCACGCCGGACGCCAAGGTCAGCCAGCGGAGGTCGCCGTCATAGGGCACGATCCTGGCCGGCCGGCCAGGATCGGCACCAGCGGCGGCACCAGCGGCGGCACCAGCGGCGGCACCAGCAGCAGTACCGGCAGCGGCGCCAGGTGAGGCCCCCAAGGTAAGCGTTCCCATCGATAGCAGCATATGCCGCGACCGGCCCAGGTCGGCGCCATCCAGGGAGGCCAGCCACACGCTGGCGCTGCCCTGGCCGCCCGCGTCGAACTGCATCCAGGCCGCCTCCGTGCCGAGGCGGGCGGAGGCGGTGGTGCCGAACAAGCCCCACAGGCGCGGCGTGTCGACCAGCAGACGACCGGCCACGGGATCGAAGCGGACCGCGCCGTCGGGCGTCACATAGGGGCCCTGGCCCGGCGCGGGCAGGCGCACCGAAGCCGCCGCCGGCGCCAGGTCCGCGGCGACCCGGCCGCGCCAGGCCAGCTCGGGGGTGGCGCCGAGCCGCTCGTGCAGATCGTGCTCGAGCGCATCGGCCCGCTCGCTCAGGCCGATCCGGAGGCGGTCGGCCGGCGCCAGCGGCAGGTCGATCCGATCCGGCAGCGGCGCCAGGCCGAAAGTGCGGAACAGGCGGGCGCTGGGCCCGGCCAGCACATACTTGCCCCAGTCGCCGGCCAGGTTGAAACGGGCCGGCGCGCGCGGCGGCGTGGCGCTGTCGCTGTACTCGAAGAAGAAGATGCCGTCCCAGTCCTGCTGCGCCGCGAGCAGGCTCATGATCGGGATGATCTCGCTGCCGCGCGGATTGGGGAACGGTTCGTTGTACTCGCTGACGACGAAGGGACGCCGGCGGTCGCGCCGCTGGCCCAGCGCCAGCAGCCGGTTCATCTCGTCCGCGCTGGCCGACAGCACCGGGATGCGCCAGCGCCCCGCGTCGCCCCGCCCGCCGGGATAGTTCGGATGCGCGACGTAGATATGCTCGTCGATAAAATCCATCGACGCCTGCGCGTCGAAATTCATCGCGCCGCCAAAGGTCATCTGCGTACCCGTGACGGGCACCAGCGGATCGCCGGCCTCATGCACGGCGGCGCGCAGGCGGTCGAAGTAGGCCTTGTCGGTGGCGGCCAGGAACTCCAGGAAATCGCTCAGGCGCCGCTGCGCGCCCTGGCCGCGGGCCCGGCCCGGCTCGGGCAGGCGGGCCGCGCTGTCGGGACCGTCGTCGCAGCCGCCCCAGGCGTCGCATGCCGCCGCCAGCGTCGCATAGCGCTGCTGGAGCCAGCCGCGCCAGCGCCGCCTGAGCTCGGGCGCGTAGGCCGACGGGATGGCCTCGCTCCAGTGGCCGTTGTGCCAGGCGTTGAGCAGCGACGATTCATTGTCGATCTCGACCAGCGCGAGCGCCGGGTTGCGCCACAGGCCGAGGCCGTCGATCAGTCCGCGCGCGTAGCCGATCTGCCGCGCGATCAGGCGCTCGTCGTAGACGTGGATCGGCGCGTCCAGCGGCGGCATGGTCATGCCGTCGTCCAGTGCCGGCAGGTCGTCGACGGCCGGCCGGAAGCGGTAGCCGACGTGCAGGTTCAGGTCGATATAGATGCCTTCGCTCGCCAGCGCATCGATCAGGTGGCGCAGGCGCGCGACGGCCACCGGATTGAAACTCGGATAGGGGCCGCTCGACAGGATGCTGAGCGGCGCCTCGCGCTCGTCGGAGGGCAGCGAATCGAGATGATGCAGGCGCACCGCATTGACGCCGAGCTTGCGCAAGCGCCTGGCCAGCGCCACCGCGCCCGCCGCATCGGGGAAATTGCCGCCGAAGGTCAGGTTGACGCCGAACAGCCGGACACGCCGGTCGTCGGCCGTGCCCGGCGCCAGGTCGGCGCCCACCTGGTAGAAGTGCCCGTCGCGCACGAACAGGCGGGAAGCGGCATCGAGCGGCGTGTTCAGCGCGGATTGATCCGGCGCGCCGCGCAGCGCATCCTCGTCGATCTCGAAGCGGAAGTAGCTGGCCTCGCGCGGCACCATGCCGCGCCAGGCGCGTTCGGCGATCTGGCCGGAAGCCGGCAGCATCAGCGAGGCCGCCAGGGCGAGCGGCAGCAGGAGCCGCGGCAGCAGGCCGCGCCGGGGGCGCGTCATCCCGCCGCGAGCCCGGGACGGCGCCGCGCTTGCGGCAAGGCCTTCCGGCTCGTCGCGAGCCTGGCACTGACCACCATCGCGGAGTAGAGGAAGATGATGTTCTGGAACGCGGTATTGGCGAGCAACTGCGTCTCGGAGAAATTGCTGATCAGGATCGATACGAACAGCGCCATATGCATGGCGGCGTCCTCGCTGTCGATGAAATACAGGCGGACCAGGCTGACGGCATGCCAGAGCAAGGCGCCCAGGAACAGGCCCAGGCCGACCAGGCCCAGCTCGTTGAGGACGTCCAGGTAGCCATTGTGCGCATGCGGCGGCATCCAGCCGAGTGCCTGCTCGACGTACTGGGCCGGCCCGCCCTCCCCCGTCCAGAACGCACCGTAGCCGCCGCCCAGCAACTGGTGCTTGCTGATCGACAGCCAGACCATGGCCCAGATCTGGTCGCGCCCGGTCAGGTCGCTGCTCTTGTTGAACAGCCCCGTCACCAGGCCGCGCACATCCTCGACCCCGGGCATGCGTCCGGCCACGACGAAGAAGAGCAGCAAGGCGTACATGACGAACAGCCCGCCGCCGAGCAGCAGCATCGAGCCGGTGCGGCCGTCCGTCAGCTTGCGGCGCGTCGTCAGGTAGATCAGGAAGGAAATGCCGGTGATCAGCTGCGCGGTCGCGCTCTTGGCCATGGCCAGCATGAACAGGCTGAACAGCAGGCCGGCGGTCGTCGCGCGCACGTTCGCGTCCGGCGCCAGGCGCTCGCGCAGCCACAGCAGCGCGGCCACCGCGGCAACGCTGCCGAGCATGTTCTTCTGCCACATGATGCCGCGCCAGGCGCCGCCGAGCAGGTAGTCGACGCCGACCGCCGGCCACAGCACCGCGACCAAGGCCGAAACCGCCAGCAGGATGGTCAGCGTGCCCAGCGCCACGCGGAACAGCTGGCGCGGTTCGCTGAACGGCGGCGACAAGGCGAAACCGGTCAGCATCATGCCGGCGAACATCACCGCGCGCTTGAGCGTGAGGACGGGGAACGGCGACCAGAGCGCGGTCGCCGCGCAGTACAGCAGCAACGCCACCAGGAACGGATTGATGCCGCGCAGCCGCGCCAGCGTGTCCTGCGGACGGCGCCAGGCCAGCCAGGCACAGACCGCATAGATAGAGCCGAACTCGACCTGCCGGAGCGCCGAGCCGCCGGTGATGGTGTGATCCGCCGCCGGCCCGATCTCGCTCATCGACAGCGTATCCGGGACCAGCGCGCACACGAAGCTGAAGCCGATCAGCAGCCGCATCAGCCAGCGCTGGCGCACCTCCCAGCGCGCCGCCTCTTGCGACTGGGCAGCGCCGTCACCGGCAGCACCCGCCGTACCCGCCGCGCCATCCGGCCGGGCCGGCGAGGAGAATCGCGTCGGCTCGCTCGCCATGCCGCTCAGCGTCCGCGGCCCGCCAGCGGCCAGGGCAGCCAGCTGCGCAGCAAGCCACGCAGCCGCCCGGCCAGCCCGTCGGCGCGCGGCTCGGGCGGCGCATACTCGTTGTAGACCGTGCCCAGCACCTTGACGTTGGCGCTCTCCAGCAGGCGCGCCGTCTCCTCCAGCTCCGACATCAGCGTGACATCCTTGCGCGCCACCAGCAGGCAGGCATCGACCTGCCGGGCGATCGACAGCGCGTCACCCGAGGTGTTCGCCGCCGGCGTCTTCACGATGAAGATCTCGAAGGCATCGACGTAGCTGTCCAGGATGCGCCGCAACGCGGCGTCGCGCAGCAGCTCGGCGGGATTCGGCGGCTGCGGCCCGGCGTCCAGGATGCCGAGCGCGGCAATGCCGGGAATGGTGCGATAGGCACCGGGCGGCTGGCGCCCGGCCAGCATGCTCGACAGCCCCGTCGGCTGCGCCGGCCCCATCATCTCGCGCTGCCCGCTGGCATGCAGGTCGGCATTCACGAGCAGGGCATTGCGGCCGATCTGCGCGAACGCCACCACCAGGCTCGATGCCAGGTAGGCACAGCCCGCCTCTGCGCTTGGGCTGACCAGCGCGAGCGAGAAATGCCGCTGCCCCTCCATCCCCATCGAGATCCGCGCGCGCAGCTGCCGGATGGCCTCGGCCTCCTGGCCGAACGGATCGGCGGCGATCGCCAGGGGCAGCTCGATCGGGCGGGTCAGCGTGGAGACTTCATACTGGTATTGCTCGGCGAGGACGGCCGACACCATCTGGTCGGAGACGAAGCCGAGCTGCACGGCGGCCTGGCCGAAGCGCAGGTTCCGCGCCGCCTGGAACTCGACCACGCGCTGGACCTGGGCCTGCGTCAACAGGCCGGCCCGCACGAAGCGATCCCCCATGCGCTCCATCGCCATGGGCGCGGCGGCGGCCATGTCTTGCTCGCCGCGCACTTGCTCGCCGCGCACTTGCTCGTCGCGCACTTGCTCGCCGCGCTCCTGCTCCTCGGGCGCCAGCTTCGCGGAAGTATCGTTCATGTCTTCGTGGCCACAGGGCGACCGATATGGCCGATCATGTTCAGGGCCGGGTTGCGCGACAGGTCTTGCGCGCAGCGCACCCGGCGCTTGCCCAGCTCCAGCAGCAGGGCCAGGCCGATCCCGCCGAGCACGCCGACCAGCATCCCGGCCAACAGGCTGCGGGTCACCTTCGGGCTCGACGGCTTGACCGGCGTGCCCGCCACGTGCAGCACGACCATGCGCGGCAGCGTCACGCTGCTGGCCATCAGCACACTGCCGTACTTCTGCAGGACGTCGTTGTACACCCGCTCGGCGCCATCGAGCTGCCGCTGGTAGGCGGCAATGCGGTCGCGCTCGCCCAACTGCTGCAGCACGTGCTTGCGCTGCGCCTCGATATCGCTGTCGAGTGCGGCCGCCTGGGCCTGGAGACGGGCGAGATCGTCGCGCTGCGCGGACAGCGCGGCCTGCGCCGCAACCGCCACACGCGACTGCAGGCGCTGCCGTTCCGCCAGCAGCCCGCGCACGGTCGGATGGTTCCGCCCCAGCGCGCCATCGACCGTGCCGATCTGCCGGTTGACCTGGGTCAGGCCCTCGCGCAGTTCGTTGAGCGAGGCCAGCGTGGCCAGTTGCGGCAAGTCCTCCGGACGGGTCCCGGCCGCCAGCAGCTTGCCGGTGGCCTCGTTGCGCGCGCGCGCATCGCGGATCTGCGCCTGCAGCGTCTGCTGCTCGCTCAGCATGTCGTGCAGGCGCCGCGTCGACTCCATATTGTCGGGCTGCTGGTCGATGTTGCCGGTCTGCTCCCGGTACTTGGTCAGGTCGGACTGGATCGTGTTGACTTCACGCCGCAACTGCTCGAGCTGGGCGTTGTATTGCTGGCTGACCGAGCGTGCCGACGACTGCGAAACCTCCTGGCTGAGCGCAAGGTAGGCATTGACGATCGCATTGGCGCCGTCGCGGGCCCGGGTCGGCGAGTCGCCGGCAAACGACACCTGCAGGATCCGGCTGCCATGGCCCCCCGTCACGGTCAGGTTCCTGGCCACGCTCTGCACCAGCAGGTCGCGCGCCTTGGCATCGTTGGTGCCATTGGCGCCATCGGACACCAGCAGCCCTTGTGTCTTGAGCATGCGCTCGATCACGGCAGGGCTCTGGATCATGTCGATCTGCGTCTGGATGTAGTTGTCATCCGACGTCGCCGACAGCGACGAGTACATGGTGCCGTCGAGCGGGTTGTTCGCCTTGAAATCGACGTAGACATCCGACGAGGCGGTCCACAGGCGCGGCCGCACGGCCAGCAGCAATGCGGTCGCCAGCAGGGTGGCCAGGGCCACGCCGACGATGACGCGACGGCGTGCGAAAAGAATCGCACCCAACTGGTTCGCATTGACCGACAAAAGACCCGCATCAGACGGTCTTGAATTCACCACGCAACACCCTCTCTGATATCGCCCAGCCGACGGGGGCAGATTTTAACCCAGGAGCACCGTCCGCCCGCGGCGGAATAGCGGGCGGTAAACCCCCGCAATATGCCCCCGCAATATGCGCGGAACAGACGCTTGGTGAATGCGCACCGGAATACGCCACGATAGTCGTTGACAGTCCATTTTGCTATCCACCATCATACGGGCTGCCTGGCACACCAACTGCGCCAACTGCATATAGCACCAAGTACACCAACCGCACCAACTGCACCAACTGCACCAACCGCAACAACTGTGTCATATGTGCCATGGCATTCCGTATTTGCCATATCGGCGCCATGTGCTATAGAAAGTTTATGACTCCCCCGCAGCAGCCCCCAGGGGATCCGAGCATCGGCTGATCAGACCAAGAAATCGCCATGTTTTTGCAACCGTGGCTGCCCAGTCACCATCTCCGATCGTTCCTGGTCCTGGCCGGCATGGTCAGCGCCCTGGTCAATGCCGCCTCCTTCGCGGTACTGCTCCTCTCTCAAGGCGTCGACGCCAATCTCGAACCGTACGCCCTGATCATGATCGCGCTGATCGCCCTCAGCGCCTTCGCGTCCTATGCCAGTTTCCCGCTGCTGATCAGCGCGCGCAGTGCATCGTGGATGCTGGGCCACGGCATCCTGCGCTGGTTCCGCGTGCCGCTGACGCTGTCCTTCGGCCTGGTCCTGATGGCCCACGGCGTCGGCAACTGGCTGGCCCATTCGCACAGCCTGCTGCTCACCTGGGGCTTCGTCGCCCTGGGGCTGCAGATCGCCAGCCTGATGCTCCTGCGCAATGTTGCCGGCTACGTCAACAACCTGCCGGGCAGCCGGCGCCGGGCCGTCTTCCTGGGCAACATCGCCCCCGACGCCCGCGAACTGAACCTGCGGCTGCAGCGTTCGCCGATCCTCGGCATGCACGTGACGGGCTTCTATGCCGGAACACCCCCCTCGAGTGGGGAGTCGATCGATTCCCTGCCCTACCTGGGCAACTACGACGATGCCGTCCAGCATCTGATGGCGGGCCGCTTCGAGGCGGCCATCCTGACCCAGCACATCCATGACGACCGCACCGGCATCGCGCGCATCGTCGACCACCTCTACGACTCCACCGCCTCCATCTACCTGATGCCGATGCCGCAGTTCCTCGGGCCGGTCATGCCCCGGCTGACGGAAATCGCCGGCATCCCGCTGCTGACGGTCCACTCGAGCAAGATCCTGGGCCTGTCGCGGCTGCTCAAGCGCGCCATGGACGTGGTGGTCGCCGCCGCGGCGCTGCTCGTGCTGTGGCCGCTGCTGCTGGCCATCGCGTGCATCATCCGGCTGGACTCGCCGGGCCCGATCCTGTTCCGCCAGACCCGCTACGGCGAACGCGGCACCCCCATCACCATCCTCAAGTTCCGCTCGATGAAGGTCGAGGGCAGCGCAGCCACCGACGGCGTGCTGCGCCAGGCAACGATGCACGACGACCGCGTGACGCGGGTCGGCCGCATCCTGCGCCGCTCGTCGCTCGATGAATTGCCGCAGCTTTTCAACGTGCTGAGCGGCTCCATGAGCGTGGTGGGCCCGCGCCCGCACGCGGCCCAGCACAATGAGCTGTACCGCGCCCGGATCCCCGGCTACATGCTGCGCCACAGCGTCAAGCCGGGCATGACCGGCTGGGCGCAGATCCACGGGCTGCGCGGCGAAACCGATACGCTCGACAAGATGGAGCGCCGCATCGAGTTCGACCGCTACTACATCATGAACTGGTCGCTGCTGCTCGACCTGAAGATCCTGCTGCGCACGGTCCCGGCCGTGCTCGCGCAGGTGCGGGCGACGTATTGAGCGGCCGGCCGCGCAAGCGATCGTGCGGCCATGCCGAAGCCCTTCGGCATGGCACCGCCGGTCACGCCGCCCGTCAGCCCCGTCAGCCCCGTCAGCAGAGCGTCAGCGCAGGATAGGCTTCACCGCAGAGGCTGGGCTTCAGCAGGCTGCGCACCGCCTGGTTGCCACGGCTGCCGAAGGTGTATTCGAAACCGAGCCGCACATAGCGCCGGTTGTAATCGTCGTAGGCATAGCTGCCCCGCTGCAGCGTGCTGACGAAATCGAGCATCCAGCGCATATTGTCCGTGGGCGACCACTGAAGCCGCGCGCCGTAGGCCGGCAGGCGAAGCTGGTCGGATCCGGAAATCGCCGCCGAACTGGTGTAGTCCTTCTGCAAGGCGTGCTGATAGAACAGGGACAGCGTCGTCTTGCTGGTCGCCTTCCAGGCCAGCCCGATCAAGCCCCCCGTCTGCGTCGAGTAAATCACCTGCGGCTGCGTATTGTTCGCATACGGCCGGCGCCAGAGGCGGATATCGAATTGCAGCTTGGGCGAGAAATCATATAAGGCGCGCACATTGAAGGTCACGAGCCGGGTATCGCGCGCCGACAGGTTCGCGTAGGTCCGCTGCAACAGGCTGGCGCGGGCGCCGATCCAGGTCTTGGGACTCACGTACCACTGCGCCCCGGAGAACCATTCGGTATCGCTGTAGGCATTGTCGATGATCGCAACCTGCTCATCGGAGCGCCAGGGATAAGCCGCATTGGTGCGGCGATACCCCAGTTCCACCGCCGAGCTGTCGGCACGGTCCGGATCCGCCGCATAGCGCGTGGAGACCTGCCAGCCGTTCTGGTTGCTGTTGTACAACTGGCGGCTGTAGGGCACGTCGTAGCGCGCGGTGGCGTGGAACACCCGCAGGGCCGGCAAGGTCAACTCGTCGGTCACGCGCAGCCCGAGCTCCGCGCTGGCGTCCTGGTTCACCTGCATGTCGCGCGCGGGCCAGACCTGGTTCAGCGCGCCGTTGAGCTGGCTGAAGTAGCCGTAGTGAAGGTTGCCGGCCAGCAGCCGGCCCGCCCGCCAGTAGAAGGTGGAGTTGACGAAGGCAGGCTGGTGGTCGAGCTGCCGGCTGCTGCTGTAGCGCACATCGGAAGCACTGGCGGCCAGGTCCAGGCGCGTTTCCGGCGAGGCGAGCGGCCAGCTCAGGCCCAGTCCCAGCGTATTGGCCACCACCGCGGCGCCATGGATATCGCCGGCCATCGACTCGGGCAGGCCGCCCGGGTTGCCCTGATACTGGACCGAGCTGCCGAGCTGGATCGCGTACTCCGGCGGTACGCCCCAGCCCGACAAGGGGGAAGACATCAGCGCCACCAGTGCAGCCTGCACCCAGCGTCGCGATTCAGTGCCCCTCATGCCTCCCCATGGCGCATCCGCGCACGCCACTCTCGCCAGCACAGGCGCAGGAACTTGGGATCGTCGACCAGATAGCGGCGCCACAGCCGCCGCGGATTGTTGACCAGCCGCCACAGCCACTCCAGCCCGGCGGACTGCATCCACTGCGGTGCGCGCCGCTGCATGCCGATGGCGAACTCCATCGCCGCGCCGACGCAAAGCACGATGCCGCCGGGCAGCTGGCTGGCGTAGTGCAGGGCCCACTGCTCCTGCTTCGGCATGCCCACGCACAGGAACACGATGTCGGGCGCCCGTTCGCGCGCGAGCCGGGCAAAGGACTCGCCCTCCGGACCGGTGGGATCGAACTGCATCGAGGGGCTGACGATCTCGATGTCGAGCCCCGCATAGGTATGGGAAAAACTCTCCAGCAGCTGGGGTTCGGACCCCGGCTGGCCGCCGAGCAGCAGGATCTTCAGGTGGCGCTGCTGCGCCTCGCGGCACAAGGCGTCGAACAGATCGGCGCCCGTCACGCGCTCGGGCAGCGGGCGTCCCAGCAGGCGGCTCGCCCACACCACCGGCATGCCGTCGGCGAAGATGAAATCGGCCTGGCTGTAGCGCTCACGGAATTCGGGCGCGCCGTCCAGCCGGACCAGGTGATCGACATTGGGCGTCACCACCACGCGCGCGGCGCCGCCGCGCTGCATGGCAGCCGTCACGAGCTGCTCCACCGCCTGGTCGAACGATGCCGCATCGACCGCGAGGCCGAACAGGCGGACCTTGACCTGCTCGAGCAGTGAATCTACCTGCGACACGGTACGATTCCCGGGCGACTGAGAACCCATCACATAGCCTCCGTGGCAAAAGATTGGAGTCCGGCGACGCTTCCATCCGCGGATCCCCGGCCGGCGGCGGCGCCCTGATAAGATGGCGCCCGCATGGCCGAGAAACCGCATGACTGAAACACCTCGTCGACTTAGCTCTCGGACTTGGCCCTCGTCGACCTGGCTGTCGTAAAGTACCTTTGTACTTTAGTACCTTTGCCGATTCTCGTACTTTCGCCGACTATCGTTCTTTCGTTAACTTTGCTTGCTCAGCTTCGTTAACTCACTTACGTTGGCTTACGCATACGCGGCAACTCACAAAGGATGGAACATACCGTGTCGGCATTTGGATGGCAACTCAAAATTTCGCTGCTTGTTGCGGCGGCGTCGGTGGCGGCACTGATCGCCGGCACTGCAGGCGCGCAAGGCCTCCCGGCGACCGATATCAACCAGGCGATCACCACCCCGGGACCGCTGCCTGACTCGTCCGGCAGCATCGCCAGCGTCGGGCCGGGCGACACGCTGGCCATTTCCATCATGGGCCCGGGCGGCGCCAACGCCAATGTGACGGTCGATGCCGACGGCAAGATCGTCGTGCCCTTCGTCGGCACCATGCAGGCGGCCGGCAAGACACCTGCGGCGATCGGGCAACAGATCGCCGACGCCTTGCGCACCCGCGGCTACCTGGAACACGCGCAGGTCGCCGTCGAAGTGCTCGCGGTACGCAGCCGCGTGGTGTCCATCCTCGGCAGCGTCGCGCGCCCGGGCCGCTACGCGCTCACCAATCACCTGAGCCTGCTCGAACTGCTGGCACTGGCGGGCGGCTCGACCGCCGATGCGGGCAACACCGCCGTGCTGATCCGCCGCGTCGACGACAAGCAGGAGCGCATCCCGCTCTACCTCGACAACAGCCAGCACCCCAGCCGGGACATCCAGGACACCGACCTGAAGGCGAACGACATCGTGTTCGTGCCGAAGGTGCAGAAGTTCTACGTCTACGGCGAAGTCGGCAAGCCGGGAGCCTATCCGGTCGAAGACCGCCTGAACGTGATGCGGGCCATCGCCATCGCCGGCGGCCTCACGCCGCGCAGCTCCGACCGCCGCATCCAGCTGGAACACATGGACGAAGCCACCGGCAAGCTTGGCAGCGAGCAAGCCAACCTCACCGATCCCGTGCGTCCCGGCGACGTCGTGCGCGTCGGCGAACGGATCTTCTGATTCCGACGCAGCAAGCCGTGAACCGCCGAGCCACGCGCGCACAGCCCGCCACATGATCGAAGACGCCAACCACATTCCCGCCGGCTCGCTGCTCAAGGCAGACGTCTGCATCGTCGGGGCCGGTGCCGCCGGCATCACCCTCGCGCTGGCCCTGCGCGACAGCGGCCTCGATATCGTGCTGCTCGAAAGCGGCGGCGACAGCGACGATGCCGCCACCCAGCAGCTCTACGCCGGCAGCGTGGCCGATGCGCGCCTGCATCCGCCGGCCGACCACTACCGCGTGCGCCGCTTCGGCGGCTCGACCACGCTGTGGGGCGGACGCTGCATGCCGCTCGACGCCATCGACTTCGAAGCGCGCGACTACATCGCGCACAGCGGCTGGCCCATCGCCCTGAGCGATCTGCTGCCCTATTACCCGCGCGCCAACCAGCTGTGCGAGGCCGGCGATTTCGCCTACAGCGCCGCGGCCGTGCCCGGCATGCGCCCGATGATCGAAGGGTTCGACAGCGGACTGTTCTCCACCGACGCGCTGGAACGCTTCAGTTGCCCGACCGATTTCGGCCAGCGCTACCGGCACCGCCTCGCCACCGCCGCGCTGCGCGTGATCCAGCACGCGAACCTGCGCGCGCTGCCCCTCGACGGCAGCGGGCAACGGGTCGGCCCGGCCCAGGTGCGCACCCTGGCAGGCAATCATTTCACCGTCGATGCGCGCGCCTTCGTGCTCGCCACCGGCGGGCTGGAAGTGCCGCGCCTGCTGCTGGCCAATCCCGGCCGCAGCGGCCGCGGACTGGGCAACGCGCACGACGTGGTCGGCCGCTACTACATGTCCCACCTGGCCGGCACCATCGGCACGGTCGACCTGTCGGCCGCGCGCTCGGTCTGGCATGGCTACGAGGTCTCCGACGAGGGCATCTACTGCCGCCGCCGGCTGGCCCTGCTGCCGCAGGCGCAGCGCGCGCTGCACGCCGGCAATTTCATCGCGCGCCTGCATCACCCGCGCATCCCGGACCCCGGCCACGGCAATGGCGCGCTGTCCCTGCTCTACCTCGCCCGGCCGTTCATCCCGCGCGAATACGCCAAGCGGCTGGACGCCGACGAGCCGATGTCGGCCGGCGCGGCGCTCGGCCACCTGCGCAACGTCATCGTCGGCGCGCCCGCCACCGCGCGCTTTCTCGCGCACTGGATCCGGCGCCGCAACCTGGCGGCGCGCAAGTTCCCGTCGATCATCATCCGCCCGGACAACCTGCGCTTCAGCCTGGATTTCCATGCCGAGCAGGAGCCCAACCCGGACAGCCGGGTGAGGCTCGGCACGGACACCGATGCCCTCGGCATGCCGCGCCTGCATATCGACTGGCGCTACAGCCAGCAGGACACCGACACCGTCAGCCGCTCGCTCGCGGCGCTCGCGCAGGAACTGCGCGCCAGCGGCGCCGGCACCTTCGACTACGATCCGCAGCAGGTCGAGGCAGAGATGACCCGCTATGGCGCCTACGGCGGCCATCACATCGGCACCGCCCGCATGGGCGTCGATGCCCGCACCAGCGTGGTCGACCCCGACTGCCGCGTGCATGAAGCCGGCAATCTCTACATTGCCGGCGCCGCGGTGTTCCCCACCTCCGGGCAGGCCAATCCCACCCTGACCATCGTCGCACTGGCGCTGCGCCTGGCCGATCACCTGCGCAAGACCTATGCGCGGACGCCAGAGGCGGCCAGCGGCATCACCACCCGGCGAGCACAAGAGGAAGACTTGGCATGACGATCCGTGTACTGGTACTCGGCGCAACGGGTTTCCTCGGCCGGCGGCTGGTCGGCGCGCTGGCCGCGAGCGACTGGGCGCAACCGCTTGCCGCCTCGCGCGGCGCAGGCCGGGCCGGCCTGCCGGGCGCGCTGGCACTCGATGCGACCGACGCCGCCGCCCTGGGCACGGCCCTGCAACAGGTCGACGCGGTCATCAATGCCGTCGCCGGGCAGCCGGCCACCATCGCCGCCAGCGCGCAAGCCTTGCGCAGCGCGCTGGACCGGCGCGGCCAGCCCGCCCTGCCGCTGGTCCATTTCAGCTCGATGGCCGTCTACGGTTCCGCCGCGGGCACCATCGACGAATCCTGCCCGTTCGGCAGCGATACCAGCCCGTATGGCCAGGCCAAGGTGGCCGCCGAGCAACGGCTCGGCGACTACGCCGGCTGCGTCACGCTGCGCCCCGGCTGTATCTACGGCGGCGGCAGCCCGCAATGGTCGACACGCATCGCGCAACTGCTGCGCGCCCATCGCATCGGCGACCTCGGCGCCGCCGGCGACGGCTGCAGCAACCTGGTGCACGTCGATGACGTGGTCCAGGCCACGCTGGCCGCGCTGCGCCTGCCGGCGGCGGCCGGGCAGGCCTACAACCTGGCGATGGCGCAGGCGCCGAGCTGGAACGAGTACTTCATCGCCTATGCGCGGGCGCTGCGCGCCACGCCGGTGCAGCGCATCGGCGCGCGCCGGCTGGCACTGGAAACGCGCCTGCTCGCGCCGGCGCTGAAGATCGCGGAAATCGCCGGCCGCAGGATCGGCCTGCGCACGCCGCCCCCGGTGCCGCCATCGCTGGCGCGCCTGTGGCAGGACAGCCCCCGGCTCGACTCCACGCGCGCGCAGCGCACCTTCGCGCTGCGCTGGACACCGCTGCAGGCCGCCCTGGACAGGGAAGCCAGCACCTGAACCACGCCGCCGCAGCGCCCACGCACCCGAACGCCAAAGAGACCCCGGGGAACCCAGCATGACCTACCGCTACCGGACCGCCGCCCAGATCAGCACCTACCCGCTGGACTATCCGCATGCCGCGCACCTGCTCGCGCACCAGATCCGCGTCTGGGCGCCGATGGTCGAGCGTGTCGTGGTCACGATCGACACCTACCGCAGCCGCTCGGGCCGCTACCGTGGCAATCGCTATGACGAGAACCTGCGCGCCCTGCGCGAACTCGCGCTGAGCCTGCGCGGGGCGGGCCGGCAGGTGGACGTGATCGAGGTCGACTACAGCCCCGAGGCGCGGCGCGAGGTGGCGCGCGCCTTCTTCGGCCAGGACGACATGCCCGCCAAGGCCTGGGACGGCGGCCCGTTCTATGCCTACTTCTACGGCCTGCACCATGCCGAGGCGCGCTATGTCGCCCACTTCGACGGCGACATGCTGTTCGGCGGCGGCAGCCGGACCTGGATGGACGATGCGATCCGCTGCATGGAAGCGGATCCCGACGTGCTGCTCACCGGCCCGTTTCCCGGCCCGCCCCGCCCCGACTTCGCCATCTTCGGCCATGGCGACACCCCGCCCCGGCGCGAACAGGTCGCGGGCAACGCGGCCTATCGCTTCCAGTTCGTCAGCACCCGGATCTTCATGATGGACATGGCGCGCCTGCGCGAGCGCGTGGGCACGCTGCCGCTGTACCGGCCGAACGCGCGGAGCCGCCTCAAGTCCATCCTGCTGGGCAACCCGCCGGACGTCATCGAGGCGGAACGCCTGCTCGGCAGGATCCTGCGCGAGCGCGGCCTGTACCGCGTCGACATGCTGGGAGCGGCACCGGGACTCTGGTCACTGCACCCGCCGTATCGCGGCCCCAACTTCTATGGCGGACTGCCCCGCCTGGTCGAGGCGGTCGAGAGCGGCCACGTGCCCGCCGAGCAGCGTGGCCACTACGATGTGCACGACAGCCTGGTCGACTGGTCTTCCGAACGCCTGCGCACGCGCCGCCACAAGCGCCTGCTGCGCCTGCTCAAGGACCGGCTGGGCGGGTTCGCGTGACGGGCCGCAGGCGCCGGCTCAAGATCCGCGTGAGCGGCTGCTCGAGCCCCCGGTAGCAGATCAGCGCGGCCACGATCACCGCCGCCAGCGCCAGGGCCGAATAGGCCAGCTGCGCGCCGAGCCCGTTCACCCAGCCACCGCGGCGCCAGAGCTGCACCGTGGCCGACAGCACCATGGGATGCAGCAGGTAGAGCGAGTAGGACGCATCGCCGAGCCGCTGCAGCCACGGCCACTGCGGCACGGCGCGCGCGCGCTCCAGCGCCAGCGCGCCGGCCAGGATGGCGGCGGCCGGCAGCCCCATGGTGAGCAGGCGCGACATGCCGAGACCACCGCACACCGCCAGCGCCACACCGCCGCCCGCGAGCAGGCACCAGCCGGCGGCACGTCCGGGATTCAGGCGGCCGTGCGCGTAGGCACAGCCGAGCGCCATGCCAAGCACGAACTCCAGCACGATATCCGAGGTGTAGAACAACCAGATGCCGCCGGCCTTCCCGGTCCAGGCCTGCCACAGCACCGGCGCGCCCAGTGCCAGCGCGCTGGCCGCCAGGCGCCAGCCCTCGCGCCAGCGCAGGGTCAGGCCGAACAGCAGGTAGAAGAACATCTCGTAGTTCAAGGTCCAGCCCGGAATCACCACGGGTTCGATCTGGCCGGTGCCGGCACTCACCGAAGGCAGGAACAGGAACGAGGCCACCGTATGCCAGCCGTCGTAGCGCGAGTTCTGGACCGCCTGCGGGGCAACCAGCATGATGGTCACGGTCAAGACCGTCAGCAGCCAGTAGAGCGGCACGATCCTGACGATGCGGCGCACGTAGAAATCGGTGGGAGTGGTCGGCCGGGCCGCCGTCGTGGTCCACATGATGAAGCCGCTGATCACGAAGAACACGTCCACGCCGCCGGCAAGCCATCCCGGCCACGCGCCCTGGTAACCCAGGCGCTGCCATTGCACGCCCAGGTGCAGCAGCACCACCATCAGCGCGGCGATCGCGCGCAGGTACTGGATCGACACCATGGCCTTGTCCGCGCGCGCGGCCTCCTTGGCCGCCACGCCCGCCGCCGTCCCGGCTGCCGCACTCATCGTCCGCCTCCTTCGCGCACGTCGGCACCTGCGTTGGCACGCGCATCGGCACGCACCTCGCGCCAGGCGAGCACGCCGACCGCCACGCAACAACCGACCTCACCCACCAGGATGCCGATCACCGCGCCCATCGGGCCCAGCCGCAGCATGCCGAGATAGCTGCACGCCAGGGACAGGACCGCGCAGACCAGCGTGGTCATGGTCAGCAGCCGGAAGCGCTGGCGCAGCACCACCACCAGCGTGGGCGGCTCGCGCATCACCATCAGCAGGAACAGCACGCTCCACAGCAGCAGCAGCATGTCGCGCTGGGGGAAGTCCTTGTGCATCAGGCTCAGGAAGATCCAGTCGCGCATCAGCCAGGCCAGGCCGGCATAGACAACCGTCAGCGCCCCGATGCCGGCGGAGAATGCCAGCAGGCGGCGCAGGGTCCGGCGCGCGCCGTGCTCGTACAGCCAGGAAGAAGCCAGCGGCGTGAGCTGGCGCTGCACCCCGGCGGACAGCAGGTTGACCGGCATCATGATCAGGCGCGAGGCGCCCAGCGCGGCCACCGCGGCCAGGTCCAGCGTCGCCGCGGCCACCATGTTGTAGCCCTGGTTGAAGCACCAGTAGATGACACCGCCCGACGCGGCCCAGAAACCGACGCGCGCGATCTCGTACAGGCGCCCGCCGCGGCTCGACCAATCGATCTCGTCGCCGAGATGGGCACCCAGGCCACGCCCGCTCAGGATAGCGCCGACCGTCGACGCCACCAGCACGATGGCGGCCGCGAACGGCGAGTGGATGGCCAGCCAGCATCCCGCCAGCAGCACCGCCACATAGCAGGTATCGGCCAGCAGCACGGCGTGCGGCCGGTGGTACATCATCAGCACGCCGCGGAAATACTCGCGGTACAGCGCCGCCAGCACGAAGGGGATCGCCACGAACAGCAGGATCGGCTGTTCGAGCCGGCCCCAGGCCCACAGCCCGCCCGCCACCAGCAGCGCCAGCAGGCCGGCGGCGATACCCAGGCGGCGCTGGTCGCGCCACAAGCTGCCCAGCCATTGGCGCCGCTCAACCTCCGACAGCCCCGGCAGCCGGATCACCAGCGGCGTACCGATGAAGGTGCCCTGCAGCGTCGTCAGCAGCATCATCGTGTTGAAGGCGAGGATGTAGTAGCCGTACTGCACCTCGGACGCATAGCGGATCAGGCTCAGCCCCGCGGCGAAGTTGGCCGCCGACAGCAGCGCCTGGTCGACCACCGAACTGCCGAACAGCTTGGCCAGCGGCAGCGCCGGCAAACGCGCGGTGCTCATCGGGACTCCCGGTCGGTCTTGATCCAGCGGGCATTGCCGCGATGCCTGAGCAGCGCCCACAGCTTCCAGAGAATGAAGGCCGGCGCGCGCAGCAGGTCCCACAGCGCACGCGCGCCCAGGCCCGACAACTGCCAGCCGCGCAGCACATGCAGCGTCAGCACGGCCAGCAGCGCGACGGCCAGCACGCTCCAGCGATAGAAGCCGGCACCCGGCAGCCAGAGCTGGACGGCCACGCTGGCGCCCAGCAGCAGCACGATCTGCAGGCCGATATAGCCGAGCGGCAGGGTCAGCAGGTCGAAGGCCAGTTCAAGGGAGATCCAGCTGCGGCGGCGCAAGGCATCGGCGAGCAGGCGTCCGGTATAGGCACGGACCACGGCCAGGCGGCCGCCCTCCCAGCGCTGGCGCTGGGTCGTCGCGGCACGGCCGCCGCTGATCAGCTCCGCATCCGCGCTGGCCTCGTCCACATAGCCCACGCGCACGCCCGCCAGGCCCAGCAGGATCCCGTACTCGAGATCCTCGACCAGCGAATACACCTGGAACGGATGCCGGCGCAGCAGCGCGTGCGTCAGGCACATGCCGTTGCCGCGCAAGCCGCAGGAGGCGCGCAGGCGCTCGCGCGCGCGCGAGCGGACATCGTGGAAGGCGGCGTAGGCAATCGTGATCAGGCGCGTGCGGACCGAATCGTCGGGATTGAGCACGCCATAACGTACCTGCAGCGCTTCGGCCCCGGCCTCGATGCGCGCCGCGCAGGCCGCCAGCAGATTGGGCGTCACCACGGTGTCGGCATCGACCACCACCACCGCATCCGCCACGCCATCCGCGGCGCTGCGCGCAATACCGAACTCCAGCGCATAACCCTTGCCGCGCCGCACGTCATCGCTGCGCTCGATCACCCACGCGCCGGCATCGCGGGCCAGCTGCGCGGTGGTGTCGGTGCAGTTGTCGGCGATCACCATCACGCGGAAGCCTTCGCGCGGCCAATCCAGCGCGACCAGGCTGCGTACCGTGCGCTCGATCACGGCCGCCTCGTCATGCGCGGGCACCAGGACATCGAAGCGCAGGCTGCGCCGGCGCGGCTGCGGGCGCGCGAGCCGGGCCGACAGCAGGGTCAGCGTGCCCAGGTAGACCGTCGCCAGCGTCACCGGCAGGGCAAGGCATGCGAGCAGGGCATGGAGCAACAGCGGGACCAGGAGCGTCAGCGTCATGGGGAACGGTTCAAAAGGGAGTCGGGCACCGACGGGCTACGCACATGCGCACGCATACACCGCTACGCATACTCACGATAGTGCCAACCGCCCAGCACCGACAGCTTGCCCACGTTGGCGCTGCAGCGCGCGAGCCAGTAGACAGCATGATGGCGGCCGAAGGGCAGCGTGAGCAAGGCCAAACCCGCGGAGAGGGCGGCCTGCGCGCCGGCGCGGGCATAGAACAGCAGGCTGCGCAAGGCACCCGGCCGGCCGCCCAGCTTGCCGGCGCGGAAGTGCCGGGCGAAATCCTGGCCGCCGCGCATGGCGCGCTTCAGGATCCAATCCACCTGCATGCGCGCGTCGGCCACCGGTTCGGTCACCGCCGCCTCCTCCGACCAGACGATGCGTGCGCCACCATTGACCAGGCGCATCAGCATATCGCCATCTTCCCCGCCGGTCAGGCCGAACGCCGGGTCGAAGACCGGGTCGATCCGCTTCAGCCAGGCGGCCGCCAGCAGCGCATTGCCGATGCGCATCACGTTGTGCGGCACGATGGTGCCGCTCGCCATATGCGGATCGTCGTAGAGCTTGCCGCGCCGCACCCAGGCCGGCGCGTGCGGCGGCAGCTCGGGCACCACCGGCGCCAGGATGCCGTCGGCCTGGTACTGGTCGCGCGCCGCCTCCAGCGCCTCGAGCCAGCGCGGCGGGGCACGTTCATCGTCGTCGATGAAGGCAAGCCAGGCGCCATCGGCCAGGGCGACGGCGCAATTGCGCGTGAGGGAGATATTCTTCTGGGGCTGGATCTGATAGACCCAGGCAACTTCGGGCCAGCGGCGCTGCCAGGCCGCCACCACGTCGGCGGCGCTGCCGAGCGGATCGTTGTCCACCACCACGATCTGCTGCGGCGCATGCGTCTGGGCGGCCAGATCCCCGAGCAGGGCATCGAGCAAGGCAGCGCGCCGATAGGTAGCGATGCACACGCTCAACCGTGGCCGGTCCATCATCGCAAGCCCTCCATAACTGTGCCCCGCGCCCGTGTTCCCCGAGCCCGCTTCCTGCGGTCTCCCGCGTGGAACCATCCGCCCCGTGCGTCGAATCCGCGTAATGTAGCATGGCGCCTGCGCCGGCAGCGCATACCAGGCCTCGCCCCAGGGGATGGGAAATGCGCCACTGCCAGGAGGCGCCTCGTGCCAGCGGGCGGCCCGGAGACACGGCGGCGCCGCGATACCGCTGTACGGAAGCGGCGCACAAAAAAACAGTGCCCGCATCACTGCGGGCACAAGGAAAGTGTCCAAGCACGCGCAGCCGCCAGGCCGCGCACTATGTCTAACGGCAAAACCGGAACAGACTTGAGGGCCGTGCCGGGCCGGCCGGCGAGTGCCGCCACGGCCGCGCGGCCGGCGCACCGCCAGCCAGCACACGCGCCTTCCGCCCTCGCCCCCCCCCCCTACTTCGCGGCATTTCCGCGCGCGGCACCGATGCACTACACTCGATTCACTGTGCCGCGCGGCAAGCGCCGCCCGTCCGTCGCCATGGCGGACCCGACTCTGTGGAGGGCCAGATGAAGCACGCACCGGTAATCCTGGGCATGTTGTGCATGGCAGCCGGACTGGCGTACGCGGACGACTCCGCGCACGCCATCGATGGCGCGATCGCCGAGGCCATCGTACGCGGCGGCGCGGGCTACGCCCCGCACCCGCCGAGCGCGCCGGAGACCTCGCCTGCAGCGCTGCGCGAGCCGCCTCCCCTCTCCGATGCCACCTGCGAAAGCCTGCGCGCCCGGCTGGCCCACGGCAGCGCCGCCGCGCCGCATGGCACGGGCCATTCGCTGGTGATGCCGGACGGCCGGTCGCTCACCGACGCAGCCAGCCGGCAGGAACGCGAGGAACTCGAGCATACGGTGCAGGCGCGCTGCCGCTCTTGATCCCTGGTCCTTGATCCTCGGACCTTGATCCGCGCAAGCGGAGTCCTGCGCCACGATCCTGCGCCGCGTACGGCGCGGCTTGTTGCTCGGCTTGTTGCTCGGCTTGTTGCTCGGCTTGTTGCTCCGCTCTTGTTGCGCCGCCCTGATTGCGCGGTGCATCGCGCGCCAGCCCCGCACCGGCCCTGACGTGCGCCGTGCGGTCAAGGCACGGACTACGCGGACGCGGACGTCCTGCTTCCCGTCCCGCCCGGCACGGCACCAGCCCCCAGGCTCGCCTGCGTAACGCGCCCTGCCCGCCGGCGGTGCGACAGCGCCAACCGCTTGGCAGGATTGCCCTCGATCCTTCCACCTGCCCCTACGATGCTGCGGGAGCTGGCATCCACACGCCATAATCTGCCAACTTGAGTGTTATAATTTTTATAACAGATTTATCGAAATTTAAGCATGCACTCCATCCATGCGCGGTCCGTGGACACGATGCGATGGAGGCGACATCGGGAAGAACAAAAAGGCCAGGTGCCAGCCCCAAGGCGATGCGGGCAGGAAGGCCAAGGAGAATGGTGTGACGAAGGAAGATCTGGAGGCGTATTTCGCCTCATTCGTTGGCATGACCGGCAACACCGCAGCCGCGGTCTGGTTCTGCGAGGAATCCCCCCACAACCTGCCGCCGGCTTTCGTGCCGCCGTACCGCGCGCCGCAGCATCCGCAGGCATGGAATGCGGCCTTCCTCAGGGAGAACCGCGAGCGGCTGCCGCAATGGCAGAACCACCAGAAAATCGCGCGCATCCTGGCGGCGGCCACCGAGGTGGTGCGCGAGCTTCCCACCGGCGCCATCGATCCCGTCGACTATTTTTTCCGCGATCTCTACGCCGAGCAAGGCAACGCATTCTGCCTCAGCCTGTTCCCGCTGCCGGCCCGCGGCAACCACAAGGCACTGTGGGACGCCTACCAGCAGTGCGTCCCGCTCTCGCCGCGCCAGCGCTACCGGGACCTGTGCAGCCAAGGCGCCCGCTTCCGCTTCATCGCGGCCCTGCGCCGGCGGATGCGCCCCAAGCTGGTGGTCTGCACCGGCTCGCGCGTGCCGGAGCTGTTCCTGCAGGCGTTCGGCTTCCACGGCGTCAGCGGTGAAGATGCGGTCATCCAGCCGGCCGACCAGGCCCGATCGCTGCGCGTGTACCGCCATGAAGGCACCACGCTGGTGCTGGCGCCGCCGCTGGCCGGCGTCAGCGGCCTGAGCTCGAACGTCCTGCTCGAAGCCCTGGGCCGCTACCTGGCACGTTCGCTCGACGCAACGGACCTGGACCTGTCCACCGAACCGGCCCTCCAGCCGTTAGACGACTATGCGCTGCTGCTCAAGGCGGCCTGAGTCCTGCCTGGCCGCCAGTCGAGGCGACATGCCCGGCGTCACAACAGGCGACCGCGCGGCGCCGGCACGCTGACGAAGCCGCCCGAGGCGATGCCCTCGCGCGGGCGCATCAGCGCATCAGCGCATCAGCGCATCAGCAGCACGCCTCTGAACCTTACGCACGATGACGTAGAATGCGGCCCGCCCGCGCAAGTCGACTGGTCAGCCACCTTCCTGCATGCAGGCAATGCAGCCCGGATGCAGGCCGAGCGCACGCAGCGGATTGCCGTGTCGGTGGCCGATAAGGACGACGACATCTTGACCCGACCAGCAGACATCTACCTCCGCTTCCTCCAGCTCGCCGACACGCTGCGCAGCCTGCCCTCGCTGCCGGCGCTGGATCCGCTGGAGGAACGCATCCTCTCGCAGGTCGCGCGCGCGCAGCAGCAGCGCACGCGCCTGTCCGTGCGCGACATCATGGCCACGGCGGGACTGGGCTCGCCGGCCACCGTGCATACACGGCTGAAGTCGATGCGGCACAAAGGCTGGGTGACCCTGAGCGATACGGAAGATGCGCGACGCAAGCAGGTCGAGCTGACACAGGACGCGCTGCGCTATTTCGACAAGCTGTCCGATTGCCTGGTCGCGGCGGCCGGCACCGGCACGCCGTAGGCGCCGGCGCCCCGAGCGGGGAACGCGGCTGCCAAGGCAGCCACTGCCGAAGAAGCCACTGAAGGGGCCACAGAATAGGCCACAGAAGAGGCCGCCCACCCCGACGGAGCAATGCCAGGCAGGCGCGGACGGTGTGCGAACTCGCTCGAGCCCGCACACCGTCCGCGCCCCACCCCTGCATCCGGCGGCGCCCGGCGGCGCCGCGCCGGCTCAGGCCACGGCCAGCGGAAGGGCGCGCGCCGCGCTGTGGCCGTGCGATGCGGTCCTGACCACCAGCCGATCGAGCGCCGTGGTGCCGGAGGCGGCAGCGGCGTCCAGGGTCACGCCCCGGCAGGCCGGGAAGTCCTCCGCACGCATCCACTGCGACAGCATGGTGCCCAGCGCGTCGAGCAGCACATCGGAACTCAAGCCATTGGCGCCGCCGAAGGACGGCGTCAGCACCAGTGCCGTCCCCTCGTGCTGGTAGACCTGCAATCGCCACGGCCTGTCGGCCGGCTGCAGGATGGCCTCCTGCGGCAGGATGCCCCAGAAGCCGAAGGCGCGCAGGTAATCGCGCTGGTAGCGCTCACCCAGGCAGAGCAGCACGCGCGGCTGGTACTTGCGGCGCAGCGCGCCCAGGAAGCGGAAACGTCCGCCCTCGCGGCACAGGCGCACGTATGCCGCCTTGGAACGCAACTCCGGCTGCTCGCCGAAGGTCCTGGTCCAGGGCTGCGCGGCGTCCGGCCGATCCGGCAAGGGATAGAGATTCAGCTTGAAATCCCAGCCATGCGGCGCATAAAGATGGCGCGCGAAATACTCCTGCGCGTCGATCGGGCTGCGCCCCGGTGGCAACGTCGACGCCCGTGCCGCCGCCATGACGCGCGCGATACGGTAATGCGTCTGCCAGCGCGACATCGTCCGCGCGTGACGCTGTCGGAATTCCGCGTCCCACGCCGGCGCTGTCAGGCGCGACTGGAAGGTATCCGCCAATGGCATACCGGTGGACAGAGGCGCGCCATCGCACACCCATAGGGCAGCCTCTGGGTTACCACCTTCCATCCCCGTGAATGATGCAAATGCGCTGTCTAGCTCCGCACGGCTAAACACCGGAAATTGATTTTGCTGCATGCGACCCAACCTTTGCATGACCCTCATTCGAGCGCTGTCGGCCAGCGTCCCGTAGCCTCTTTTCTCTTTTATGCAGTTCCCAACTTCTTGTGGACCGCGGCCTCTTCTACAGCAGCTTTACCTGGTGTCCTGAATCCCGAATCCGTTGACACAATCCGCCCCGAGTCCGTCGATCGGGCCATGCGATGCATCGTCACGATGCGCTCGCAAGGCTCCAGCCTTGCTGCGCTTCGTTCCCAGCCTCGCAGGTCTTCTCGACAGACTGAGTGCTTCAACGAATTCAAGAATCAGGACACCAGCCCCGCGCTGCTGCGTCGGACCGCTGGTCCCGAGCTTGACTTTCGCTCCCCCTGACTTCATTTCGACTCTGTCCCGCCTTTGTCCAGGCTGTGTTCTGACGCGGTCGACATGCTGCCGGGCTTTTCCTTCCACCTTCCTGCTTGTTGCTGCTTGTTGTCTCCACCTGGCGCGCCGGTCATCGCCGGCTCTCCCTCGCGCGGGTACTCCCTCGCACTCGCGCTTGCCGCCCCTCCCTCCTCCTTGTCCTTTCATCCCGGCGCGCGGCCTTGCCGCCGCCGGGATCGGCGCCTGTCATCGTCGGGCGGCATGGCCGCGAGCCCCTGCATGATTGCGCAAGTGCTCCGCAGGCACCATAGCCCGCTTGGACTACCCGGCACGGCGACCGGCCCGACCAAGCTGACAAACCCAGCTGACCTGATCGACCTCAGCGAGCTGATCGACCTGCTCGACCAATCAACCCGGCTGGCCCGACGTGCCCGGCTCCGCGAAATACGCCTTCACATACGCATGCACACCGTCATCCGCCAGCACCTGCTCAGCGGTCAGCCAGCGATAGGCGCCATGCTGCGCCAGCGGCAGCGCGGCATCCCCGCCCGGCCAGCGCAAGGCATAGGCCAGCACCACGTAATGCGTCGGATTACCGGCCTCGCCGGCAAAGTTCGTGTCGTAGAAGTGCTCGTAGACGCCGCGGAATTCCAGCTCCTGCGCCGGCACCGCGTCCGGTGCCAGGCCCAGTTCCTCCTGCAGCAGGCGCCGCAGCGCCTCCAGCCTGCGCTCGCCCTTGCGGATGCGTCCGCCCGGCACGAACCAGCTGCCCTGGGCCGGCGGATTGCTGCGGCGGCCCAGCAGGAAGCGGCCCAGATGGTCCTCGACCAGCAGGTCGATGGAAACCAGCGGCAGGGCCGCCACGGCCTGGCGGAACACCTCGGCCGCGAGCCACGGTTCGTTCTTGTTCTTGTTCATGACATCCGATACCTTCGCTTGGCACCTTTCGCCTTGGCAACCTACGCGCGGCCGCCCCGCGCATGCCCCACGTATCCCCGGCACGGCGCGCCGATCCTGTCTTGAATTTATGACATTGCTGGCATTGTTGCCACGGCTCGCACATTGCGCAGCCCCCAAATGGGGGCTCCCCCAACGCCACGCCAGGCGTGCCGAGCCCGCCCGCCACGCCGCACCAGAATGGCGCAGGGCCGCCGCGGTCGCCGACCGCAGCCGGCGACCGAGCATAGCGTAGGCGGGGTCCACCCACACCCCACTAATCAGAGGGGCGACAGCCGCGCGCGGTTCGGGCACGATGGCCGGCCAGGCCCGCGATGCCACCCGGCGGTTCCAATTCACACCAAGGTGGGGATGTGTCTTGTGCAGCTCGACACGAGAATGCAGCCCTGTCACACATTGCCTTGAGAACGGAAGATGGTTCCTTACCGGTTGGACAGCCGACAAGCGGCGCACGCGAATGCCAGGACGGCTGTCCTGTTGAATCAATACGCCGAGCAGTTCAAGGACTTCCTCGAGAAAGCGCTCGCCGACCCCGAACTGGCTGCCGTGGCGCAGCCCGGGCAGGACTTCGAAGCGGACAGCTTCCGCTGCTTCGCGCTGCAGACGGTGTACGGCACGGTGCTGATCGACACGTCCTACGGCTTCGTCAACAGCCGCTTCGTCTCCATCGTCACGTTCTCGTGGCTGCGCAAGCTGGGCGAAGGCGACCTGCAGAAGGCGGTCGTGCTCACGGTCTACCTCAACCAGCACGGCGCCATGACGATCGACTCGGACGGCAGTTTCCAATGGGCCTTCGGCCGCGACGATGCGCAGGACAAGGAACTGGCCTGGCGCGTGCTGGGCCACCTGTTCATGGGTATCGAAGCGCAGCTCAGCCGCCTCACCACCTCGTTCTAGGCGATGGCCGGGAAGCCGCCGGCAACGCGAGCGCTGCGGAGCGCCCGCCAACCACGTCGCCAGTCGAGACGGCACAATGCTTTCCAATCTCCCCTCCCTGATCTGGCTGCGGTTGTTTCGTTGACGGGAACGCCGCGGCGCGGCCTCCCTCCTCTGCATGCGCCACGGCGGCACGGCGGCGCCCGCCGGCAAGCCTGGCACCACGGACACTGCGCACACGGCTGACACTGCGCACACTGCGCACACTGCGGCCGCTACGATACGGCCGCGTCCTGCTGCAGCCACAGACTCATCAGCCCCGCGCGTCCCCGCACACCGAACTTGCGGAAGATGGCGGTGATATACGAATGCGTGGTCGAGAACGCCAGGCCGAGCTGGTCGGCGATCTGCTTCTCGGTGGCCTCCGTGAGCAGCAAGGCCAGGATCTCCCGCTCGCGCGGCGCCAAGGGCTTGCCCTCGGCCAACCGCCCGAGCCGCTCCAGCGGCCCGGCGCGCCGCAGCGCGCTGATATCGCGCGCCACGCCCAAGCGCAGGCGGTCCGCCTCCAGCCAGCGGGCCGACCATGACAGATGGACATCGCCGCCGCGCTTGTGCGCATAGCAGTTCTCGAAGCCCACGCGCAGCTTGCCCGCCATCACCTCGCCGGCCTCGCGGCGCGTCTTGTCGCGGTCGCGCGCCACCACCAGGTCGATCACGCGCTGGCCAACCAGTTCCGCCGGCTCATAACCAAGCACCGTCCTGCTGGCGGCGCTGACGTACGCGATGCGGCCGGTCTCTTCCACCAGGAAGACGGCATCGGGCAGAAGATCCGCCAGGTCCGGGATGATGCTGCTGCGGCACTCAAGCAGGCTCATGGTCGTGTCGTGGTCGTGTCGTGGTCAAAGTCGCGCGCAAGCATACGGCCAAGACATCACGGCCTTCCGGCCCGGGTAACGCCTCTCTTGTTGCGCACATTCTGTGCGGAACCGATGCTGCGTCGCAACGCTTCCGAACCCTCCGGCAGGAGGGTAGAGTGAGAATTTTCGCAGGGGATGTCGGGGGTATGGCAATAGATGCCCACCCCATGGCCGGGCCGGCGCGAAAGGTCCGCGGCAGGTCAGGCCAAGTCGGACCGGGTCAGACCAAGCGAGCCCGGACCATCCCATCAGGCGATCGAAGCAGGCGGTCGAATCAGACCATCAGGTCAGGCCATCAGGTCAGCGCAGCGGCGAAGGCCTCGAAGGTGCCCACCTCGACCGGCGGGCAGAAGTAGTTGCCCTGCCCGTAGTCGCAGCCCGCCGCCAGCAGGATGTCGCGCTGCTGCACGGTCTCGATACCCTCAGCGATCACGCGGATGCGCAGGGCGTGCGCCATGCCGATGATGGCGCGGCACAGCGCCACGTCGTCCGGCCCGCGCGTCAGCGCGCGCACGAATGACTTGTCGATCTTGATGTAGTCGATGTCGAGCCGGCGCAGGTAGGACAGCGAGGAGTAGCCGGTACCGAAATCATCGAGGGCGATCTCGATGCCCGCCGCCTGGAAGCGCGAGAGCTGGTCCATGACATCGGCATCCTGGGACATCAGCGAACCCTCGGTGATCTCGATGACGAGGCCGCCGACCGGCACCTGCCGCTGCGCGATCATGTCGGACCAGGTATCGGGCGCGCCGGGCGGCGCGAGGAACTCCACCGGCGACTTGTTCACCGAGATCTGGAAGCCGCGCCCCAGCAGCGCCTGCCAGCGCGGCAGCTGGTCCAGCGCCTGCCCCAGCACCCATTGGCCGATCTCGATGATGAGCCCGGTCTCCTCGGCCACGGGGATGAAATCGGCCGGCTCGATCGGCCCGCGCAGCGGATGGTTCCAGCGGATCAGCGCCTCGGCCTTGCAGACCCTGCCGGTGCGCAGGTCGACGACGGGCTGGTAGTGCAGCAGGAACTGCTTCTCCGCCAGCGCCACGCGCAGATCGCCGGTCACGCGCAGGCGCTCCTTCTCCGCCTGCAGCAGCGCGCGCGTAAAGACCTTCCAGCGGTTGCGGCCCTCGGCCTTGGCGGCGAACATGGCCTGGTCGGCGCGCACCACCAGGGTCTCGGCGCTCTCGCCATCGCGCGGATAGGTGGCCACGCCGATGCTGGCCGAGACCATCACCAGTTCGCCCGCCAGCGGATAGGGCGCGGCAATGCGCTCCAGGATCGCCTGGGCAATGCGATCGACCACGGCCGGATCGCTCACGTTGGGCAGGATCACGGTGAACTCGTCGCCGCCGAGGCGCGCCACCGTGTCACTCGCCCGCACCGCCTGCGTGATGCGGCGCGCGGCCTCCTGCAGCAGCAGGTCGCCGTGGTCGTGCCCGAGGGTATCGTTCACCTCCTTGAAGCGGTCCAGGTCGATGAACAGCAGCGCAAGCGCCTCGCGTGCCTGGCGCGCCTGGCGGATCTCCTGCTCGAGCCGCTCGAAGAACAGCCGGCGGTTCGGCAGGTCGGTCAGCGCATCGAAGTTCGCCTGGTGCCGGATCACCTCCTCGGCATGGCGCTTGTCGGTCATGTCATGGATCAGGGCCACGCGGCGGCGCTCGCCCTCGGCATGGGCCAGGAAGGTGTCGATGGCCAGGTAGGCCGGAAACTCGCTGCCATCCTTGCGGCGGATCGCCACCTCGCCGCTCCAGCGCCCGCGCGCCGCGACCGTCTCGCGCAGGCGCTCCAGCATGCCGGCATCGTTGCCGGCGCCGGCCAGGATGCGGCCGGGCTGGCCCTTGACCTCGGCGGCGGCATAGCCGGTGGCCGAGGCAAAGGCGGGATTGACGTCGACGATGGAGCCGTCGAGCGCGGTCACCACCATGGCCTCGCTGCTCGAGGCGTAGACCAGCGACGCCAGCCGCATCTCCTCGAGGTGGCGCCGGCGCTCCGCCATGGAGCGGCGCAGGCTCCAGTACAGCAGGGCCAGCAGCAGCGTCGAGGCCACCGCGCCCGCCAGCGCCACGCGGCGATAGACGCGGTAGGGTGCCAGCACCCCCTCGATGGACTGGCCCACGACAAAGTTCAGGCCGAACTCGGGCGCACGGTAGTAGCCGAAGATCCGTTCCACGCCCTCCGACCCGGATACGGCCCGGTAGTTGCCCGCCAGCGGCGCATCGCTGGCAGAGAACGGCCGGCCCCGCACCGGCCGGGAGTAGCTGCCCTCGATGGCCGGCGCCCGGGCCAGCACCTGGCCCGAATTCTTGATGATGGCAGCCACCTCGTCCTGGCGGATGCTCAAGGTCTGCGCGAAGCCGGCGAACTGCTCGGGGCTGACCGAGACCACGATGACACCGTCGAAGGCGCCGTCGCGCAAGATCGGCCGGGTGAACTGGATCGACCACTTGCCCGACACCTTGCCCTTCACCGGGTCGCTGATATGCAGTTCGTCACGCCCGCCGGCGTCCCGATGCACGCGGAAGTGCTCGCGGTCGCTCAGGTCCACCCGGTCGGTGACCGGCGCCATGGATGAATAAAGCAGCAGCCCCTGCCGGTCGATCACCGACACCTGGAAGGACAAGTCGCTTACCAGGTTCTGCCGTTCGCGCACCACCTGGACAAATACGCCGGGGCCGGCCGCCCAGCTGGCGCGCAGGTCGAGCAGGAATTCGGACAGGCGCAGGATGCTGGAATTCGAGTAGACGCCGAAGGCCCGCGCCTCCGCGCTGGTACGTATGGCCGCGCTCTGAAGCAGGCGCTCACGTTCTGCATCGAGCTGGAAGGTCGCGAACGCCCAGGTGACGGCCAGCCACGCCGCCGCCGCCACGTTCAATGGCGGGAAGCGCCGGCGCAGGGACTGCAGCGCCGCACCGCTAAGAAAGATCGGACGGTATCGCGTCAAGTCAGGTTCGCAGCGGTGAAATGAAAGGAAGGAAGGAGGATGGCTCTGCAAAGAGGCTAGCCGAGGTCGGCGCCGCGAACAAGCGTTGCCGTCACCGGCGAGCGTGCGCACAACACGCGCGGTGCTGCAAAGGCCATGCGCCATGCCGCACCCGCGCTGTCCGGGGGGCCGTGGCAACCGCGGTGCCCGGCCCCTCGGCGACCGGCGACCTACGTTCCAACCGGCCCCGTCGGCCCGGCCGGCAACCGTCCCGCCCCGCTGCCGTCCGCGCCCGCCAGCGCCGGAAAGTCCTCCGGCCGCAGCCACCTGGCCAGGAAGGTGCCCAGCGCATCGAGCAGGACATCGGAACTCAAGCCCTGCGGTCCGCCGAACGGCGGGCTCAAGACCAGGGCCGTCTGCCCGTGCTCGTACACATCCAGGCGCCGCATCGTGTCGGCCGGCTGCAGCCAGGCCTCGGCGCGCTCGCTGCCCTCGAAACCGAAGGCGCGCAGATAGTCGCGCGCATGCCGCTGCCCCAGGCACAGCACCAGGCGCGGCCGGTACTGCTCCCGCAGCGAGGCAATGAAGCGGAAACGCCCGCCCAGCCGGCACAGGCGCGCATAGTCGGACTTCACGCGCAGCCAGGGCTGGTCGCGGAAGGTCTTGCTCCACGACTGCACCGGGTCCGGCCGCTCCGGCAGCGGGAACAGGTTCAGCTTGAAGTCCCAGCCACCGGGCCGGTAGAGGTAGTGCTCGAAATACGCCTGCGCGCTGACGTGGCTGCGCCCCGGGTGCAGGGCCGCCGCCCGCGCGGCGGCCAGCACGCGCGCCACGCGCAGATGCGTCTGCCAGCGGGGCAGCCAACGCGCATGGCGCCGCCGGAACGCCAAGTCCCAAGCCCCCGGTTCCAGCTGCGGCCGCAACGCAACCTCGAGCGGGACGGAAGCGATCAGCGGCGCCACATCGCAGATCCAGATGGCGGCGGCCGGATTGCCACCCTCCATGCCCACGAACGACGCGAACGCCCTGTCCAACTCCTCCCGCTCGCGGGCTGCGAGTTGAGTCTCTTGCATCTATTCCATCTTGTTGTTATTGCGTGCACGCGGAACATCGACGCGGCAATCGCTTTATTGTTGTCCGCGCGGGCCCCAACCGGCACTGAATATGTCCCGCGCATCACCCCGTACCTCGCGCCTGCCCTTCTTTCCGGTGGGTACGCGCCACTGCGCGTCCGCACCGGCCTGAAGGCTCCGCCATTGCTGCACCGCACCTGTGCCTGAAATGGAACTCCGCCATGGCGCAAGCTGAATGTCCCTCCCCCGGCAGGGAAACCAAAACCCCTCCTATAGGGGAAAGCGCCGAATAAATAGACATTTGCCCACCTGAATGGCGGCCCACCGCACGGACAGGCGCCATCCATGCCCTGTCCATCCGGGAAAGCGCCTGTGGGAAACACGCATCGATCCAGCGGAAACATCGCCGCCACGCGCGGGCAAGACATTCGCGAAATGCCCGGAAGCACCGGGCAAGACGCCATGCACCAGGACCGCGGAAGCACCGCTCAGCCGCGTCATCCGACCCCGCCCGGCAATGCACCCGGAATCGCATCCAGCGGTGCGGCAGCCCGGCGAGCGTTGCATTGGATGCCACGCCAACGCGCATTGGCCGTCATTGCGCAGCGCAGCAATCCCCCATTACAATCCAGGGTTAATACCTATGCACAGCGGGGCATCGCCACACCAGCCGGCGACACCCTGGCGAACGACACCTGCGAGGCGGTGCCCATCCGGCCGGCCGAAAGGCAGCGGTCGGCGACAATCTGCCGCTCACACCATCCGTTTCCGTCCCCGGCGCATCACGCCGATGGCACGGAATACCTCCGCCGAATATGGCGCGGCAAAACGGTAAGAAACGTCGGCTGCTCAATCGGGAAAACCAGAACAAAGCAGCAAGATAAGCATAGGCCACTATTTACACATCAACCCAGTCATCCAGCATGACCATAATTGTATTAACATAAATACATAAACTCAGAAACGCAGCCCCCTGATATACGCCGGCTTCATGCCGAAAACGACAAGCCATCCGTCGGAACCGCCCCCCTGCCATTTCCTATCCGCAATGATCGGAGACAGGCCCCGACGAGAATGGCGCACGCAGGCAGATGAATCCGAACGACCCGCCAGGCAACGCCCTTTCCTACCCAGCTACCGGTTCCAGCCCGCCCGTCCCGGCACCTGCCGCGCCTACCGCGCCTGCCGCATCCGCCATCGCCAAGCTGACGCCACGCCAACGCGCCGTGCTGGCACTGCTGCTCACCGGGCAATCGAACAAGCTGATCGGCCGCCAGCTCGGACTGACCGCCAACACCACCAAGGACCACGTCGCCGCCACGCTGAAGCGGCTGGGCCTGCGCAAGCGCGGCGATGCACTGCGCCACGCGCAGCAGCTGATGGCCCTGCTGACGAATGAAGACAGCAGGGCCACACCAGGCGCGGCAGCACACGATCCGGCGCCAACGCCGCCCGCGCCCACACCCGCGCACGACGGCAAGCTGCCGGAGTTCGGCCTCACCGGCCGCCAGCTGGCCGTACTGGTCCGGCTCATCGAAGGCCTGCCGAACAAGCAGATCGCCGAGCAGATGGGGCTGTCCATCTACACGGTGAAGGAATACGTCTCGGAGATCCTGAAGCGGCTCGGGGTGAAGACGCGGTTCGAGGTGATTTCGCTGGTGCAGCGGATGGACAAGACCCAACCGTAGCAACAGCCGGGCCATTCGATGGCGCGCGCCACTGCTACTAGCTGCACTACGGCCCGACCGCACCACCTGCGGCCTGCCCGCGACCGCCGCGCGCCCCCGCAATCCCTCGCGCCCCCGCACACGATCGCCGCGCCTCCATGGCCGCCCCGCGCATCGCATGCACATCAGATGCACATTTGACACGCATCTGACACACATCCCACAAGCACGGCAGGCACCGCAGGCACACACCGCGTAGCAGGCGAGCCGGCACCCCACGTGGACGCGAATCACGCGTTGGCAGTCGACATGCGCCGCCCCGCTATTCCCCCCCGAATTCTTTAAAAAAATCCTTGCCATTTGCGCAGGCCTCGATATGCGTCGCTCGCTATTGCAGCCGAGCCGCCAACGCCCGCGCGCCTGGCCTCGCCCGGCTCAGCACGGCTGCCCGCACCCGGCGCCGGCCCTCAACTCCGGTCCTGCGCCGGCGATACCAGGGCACACCCGCCGTCCCGCATCCCGCCCCCACGCCCAAGCCTGCCAACCGCGGCATCTCGGGGCAAAGGCTGCCCAGCACGCCATCGCAAGCGATCCGCCCGCCCCGGAACCCCGGCAGACCATCGCGAAAGCCGCCCAACACAGCGCCAATTCGACAAGGCGCAGCGACTTGCCCGCCCTCCGAATCGGAATCCTCTGAGCCCCGGCAGCGCAAAACCTAGCGGAAACCCATCCCATGTGGGGTACGGGAACGCCAACGCCTGATTGCGTGATGTACCCCTGTTCTCTATGATTCGGAATCTGATAAAAATGACATTATTGTCTTATCGCCATCAGAAAGAGCGGTATGACAGATCGGGCAAAGAAGTTGACTTCTCGCCCTTTTCTTAAACGGGGGGTTTTATCCACCAGCTGCCGCCGGGTCAAGCGGCAGCAGGGACGTTTAGGAGCTCGCAATGAACCTTGAACTCGGTAACACAGCGGACCAGACCACCGCCCGGGTTCCCAGCCGGCAACCGCATGGCGTCCTGGCGTCTTCCCAGGCCACAGCGGAGTGACTGGTATGCTACATATGCTGATTTCGCGACTGATCAACCTGCCACGGCCCCAGAAGATGGCGCTGATGGTATCCGCCGATGTGATAGCGCTGCCGCTGTGCTTCATGCTGGCGCTCGTGCTGCGCAAGGGCAGCTTCGACCTCGTCCAGCAGTACGGCCTGATGCCGCCGCTCATCATCGCCGCCCTCACGCTGCCCGTCTTCTACCTCAGCGGCCTCTACCGTTCCGTGGTGCGGTACATGGACCTCAAGGTCCTGTGGGTAACCGGCGTCAGCCTGGGCACGCTGCTGCTCTGCACCTACAGCCTGTCCTTCCTGCTCAGCAGCGAAGCGCTGCCGCGCACCGGCCTGCTGATCTACTGGTTCATCGCCTTCGCCTACGTGGTGGCCTCGCGCCTGCTCGCCCGCTCGCTGCTGCGCCTGCAACCGGCCAGCGCCCGCGACGCCGGCGCCGCCAAGCGCATCGCCATCTTCGGCGCCGGTGAAGCCGGTTTCCAGCTGGCCATTGCCATGCGCGCCAGCAGCGACTACACCCCGGTCTGCTTCTTCGACCACGATCCCAGCCTCAACAACAAGATCGTGGCCGGCCTGCCCGTGCACTTCGCCGGCAAGCTGGCCGAGCAGATCGGCCGGCGCAGCATCGACGAAGTCGTGCTCGCCCTGCCCTCCAGCTCGCCCGGCCGCCGCCGCCAGATCGTCGACTCGCTGCGCGAGTTGCACATCAAGGTCCGCACGCTGCCCACGCTGCTGGAACTGGTGGACGGCCGCATCACCACCCAGTCCATCCGCGACATCAAGGTCGAAGACCTGCTCGGCCGCGAACCGGTACCGCCCGAGCACCGCCTGTTCGCCAAGTGCACGCACGCCAAGACCGTCATGGTGACCGGCGCCGGCGGCTCCATCGGCAGCGAACTGTGCCGCCAGATCGCCAGCCAGGGACCGCGCAGGCTGGTACTGTTCGACCACTCCGAGTACGCGCTGTACACCATCGAGCAGGAACTGCGCCACAGCTTCCCCAACCTGCGCCTGGTCGCCAAGATCGGCTCCGTGTGCGACAGCGAAGCGGTGGAATCAGCCGTGCAAGGCAACTGCGTCGACACCATCTACCACGCCGCCGCCTACAAGCACGTGCCTCTGGTCGAAAGCAATATGGCCGAAGGCATCCGCAACAACGTGCTCGGCACCGCCGTCGTGGCCGAGATCGCCGACCGCTACAGCGTGGAAACCTGCGTGCTGGTCTCCACCGACAAGGCGGTTCGCCCCACCAATGTGATGGGCGCCAGCAAGCGCATCGCCGAACTGGTGTTCCAGGCCGCCGCCGCGCGCCGAAACACCCGCACCGTCTTCTCCATGGTGCGCTTCGGCAACGTGCTCGGCTCCTCCGGCTCGGTGGTGCCGCTGTTCCGCCAGCAGATCCAGAACGGCGGGCCGATCACCATCACCCACCAGGACGTGATCCGCTACTTCATGCTGATCCCCGAAGCCGCTCAGCTCGTCATCCAGGCCGGCGCCATGGCCAAGGGCGGCGAAGTCTTCGTGCTGGACATGGGCGAACCAGTGCGCATCGTCGACCTGGCACGCACCATGATCGAAATGTCCGGGCTGCGCGAAAAGACGGAAAACAACCCGCACGGCGACATCGAGATCAAGGTGGTGGGCCTTCGTCCCGGCGAGAAGCTCTATGAAGAACTGCTGATCGGTGGAGAGGTCACACCGAGCTCGCACGAGCGGATCATGTGTTCGCGTGAGCATCGCTTGTCTGAGACGGAGCTGCAGGACAAGCTGGCGGCGCTGTTTGCGGCTTGCGATAGTCGGGATCAGCTGAAGATCCAGACGATGGTGCAGGCGCTGGTGACTGAGTATGCACCGTACTCCTCCCTTGAGGGTCGGATCAACAAGCCGACGAGAAGCAAGACACATGTTCTCGTACCGCGCCCTGCAGCGCTGAGCAAATTTGAAGGCCCCGCAAGCAATAGCCGTACAGTCGGTTCAGTCGAAGCGAACCAGGCAGCCTGATCCACCTCCATGTCCAAGGATGCCGCCACGCGTGTGGCGGCTTTTTCCTTCAACGTCGCGAACTGTCAAAATCCCCCCAATGCCTAGAAGGCGACGAGAGCGCGTAGTCGAGAATATTGACAGGGAAGCGTCGAGCGCCTGATCATGGCATGTCTCCCGGGTTTCGGGGATGGCTACCGAAAATGATCCATCACTCCACGTCTCAGCTCAGAATGCCTGAAACTGCGTGTATGCAATGCGAAAGCATGACCGCGTAGTCTGCGTGTCAGGGGCATCCCCTATCGGTATACGGCCAGTACACGCTTTACAAACTGTTGATGCTGTGGGTAAAACCTAGCAACAACGGCTAGCGGAAGCGCTTTGGGATTACCCCGCTTTTCCCAGCGTTACAATCACGAAATAGCAACCATTCTGTGATCAAATATCAAGCGCTTACGCAACCTACCGTCACACTGTTGCGCCTTAATTTCCCAAGCAATACCCGCAGACCTGCAACCGGATCGCAAGAATAAATGAAACGAGTTATCGACGTCATACTGGCACTAGTTGCCATCACCTTATTGGCGCTTCCGCTGCTCCTCCTGATGCTCCTCGTCCGCATCAAACTCGGTAAGCCGATATTCTTCCGGCAAATCCGTCCGGGAATGCATGGCAGACAATTCCAGATGATCAAATTCCGCACGATGACGGACGCCCGTACTGCTGATGGTGACCTCTTATCGGATGCAGATCGCCTTACGCCATTTGGACGCTTCCTACGCTCCACCAGCCTGGATGAACTCCCTGAACTCATCAATGTCATCAAGGGCGAGATGAGCCTAGTTGGACCTCGCCCGCTCCTGGTGGAGTATCTCGATCGCTACACCCCTGAGCAAGCTAGGCGCCATGAGGTCCGGCCAGGAATTACCGGCTGGGCACAAGTCAATGGTCGTAACGCTTTGAGCTGGGATGAGAAGTTCAAGCTAGATGTATGGTATGTAGACAACCGCTCAACTTGGCTCGATTTCAAGATCATGCTGCTGACCTTGAAGAAAGTGATCGCAAAAGACGGAATCAGTGCGCCGGGCGAAGCAACCATGCCACTGTTTAAGGGAAAGGAATAAAGGCTAAAATGCAGAACGTGCTCCTACTATCCGCGGGCCGAAGGGTTGAGCTTGCTCAGGCATTTGCACTCGAGATTAAGAAGCGTGAATTGCCGGCAAAAATACTTGCCACTGATATGAAACCCGGCCTTTCAGCCGCTTGCAGGGTCGTTGATGAAGCCATTTCGGCACCTCGCGTCACGGATCCCATTTACATCGACTTCCTCTTGGAGACTTGCAAGAAGAATCAGGTAGCGTTGGTAATTCCAACCATCGACACGGAATTACTGCTGCTCGCGCAACACCGAGCAGCCTTCTCCGAGTATGGCATTAGTATTATTGTCGCTGACGAGAATCTGGTTAGTCAGTGTCGCGACAAAAGGCTTACTGCCGATCTCTTCTCCGAACTGGAAATCGACACGCCGGAGATCTTTGACCGCTCCACCATTCAGTATCCTTGTTTTGCAAAGCCGTATGATGGGAGCAACAGCGTCGGGGCAATGCTCATTCAGGACGAACATCAACTCACAGACTCGCTGCGCTCTGATGAGAAAATGATGTTCATGGAATTCATTGATCGATCACACACAGAGTTCACCGTAGACGCTTACTATAACAAGTCCGGTGATCTATCTTGTCTTGTGCCTAGGCAACGCATCGAGGTTCGGGGAGGCGAAGTCAACAAAGGCGTAACCCGTCGAAATCACGTCTACGACTACCTGCTGCCCAAGCTCAAGAAGTTGAAAGGTGCAAGGGGTTGCATCACCGTACAAGTCTTTTCAAATCAGGAAACAGGGCGCTTTGCAGCCTTAGAGATCAATCCTCGCTTCGGCGGCGGTTATCCGCTTTCCTACAGCGCAGGTGCCAACTACCCCGGCTGGCTCCTTGATGAATATATCTTGCAAAAAGAAATCACCTTCTTCGATAACTGGGAAGCTGATCTACTGATGCTACGCTACGATGCAAAGGTTCTCGTGCATGGCGCATCCTAAGCGAAGGGATACGGTAGTCGTATTAGACCTTGACGATACCCTCTACAAGGAAGCAGACTACCAAATATCCGGTATCCAAGCGGTATGCCAACAAGTTCGCGAAATCTACGGTTTGGAGGTGACAGAAGATATCCTCGAGCTCAAGCAACATGGGGGCGGCGATATTTTCGAGGGTATCTGCCGCCTTGCCGGGCTGCCTAGTCGCACGAAGGAATCCCTGCTATGGATCTACAGGCTTCATGAACCAAAGATAGCCCTCAGTCATGAAACTAGAGAAGCCGTTTTACGCATGCAATCTGAGTTTCTGTCCGTCGCCATATTGACCGACGGCCGCTCGATCAGCCAGCGCAAGAAATTGCGAGCTCTTGAACTCGAGCATATCCCCGTTTATATCTCCGAAGAGCATGGATCCGAAAAGCCGGATCCACTGCGCTTCAGGTTGATCATGCGAGATTTTCCTGCAGAAAAGTACCTATATGTCGGCGACAATCCCAGTAAGGACTTTATTGCCCCTAACCTACTAGGCTGGGATACCGCATGTCTTGTCGGCAGCGACAGGAATATTCACCCGCAACAGAATCTTAATCTACGGGATGGACAAGCCCCCGTGCGATGGATCGACTCACTGCGGGATCTCTTTGAAATTAGCAACAAGAATTCCTAATTTCAAAAAAAGACCACGAGATCCCCGACCGATCGATAACACACATTCTGCCAATCCAGACCAGTTTTAGCATCCTCTACGGGAATCGCGTGCCATTTAACCGGTCTACTAAAAACTGCAGCACGACGCATATGTCTCGTAATAAATTGGACGTAGCGGTGTGCCACCTCAGGAGCCTAAGAACTGGAGCCTTCCCACCAAGCAGAGTTTAGTGGGAAGGCCGGCCGAAGGATTCATCGCACCTTCGCTAGCGACGTGACCGAGCCCGCACAGGAAAGTCTTTGCATTTCACTTATCAGCAGTTTTCTTACTTTTCACCACCTCGATAGATTTCGCGGACGAGATCAAACTCCTCGCTACGTTTTGATTTGTCGAGGGAATACGTCACCACGCCCTCAACAAGCCCATCTCTAACAAGCTTAGCGGACTCGTCAATCTTCTGCACCATATTCTCGGAAGACCCGGCTACCCCATAGCGGTCCTCGAAAGCTGCAGAATTCGCAGACGGCATGAGAATCATCGGCAACTTGAACCGCTGGCGCCCAGAATAGCTCCCCTCGATCTGCGCCTTATACTGTCCACGAAGAATTGTCTGCCATACATTTCCTCGGTTGAAGTCTGCAATGTTTACACCTTCACCCGATACCCCCCAAACGCTGGCTTCTATCGGAAAATTACCCACGGCATTTACGTCAACCAGGCCAATTTCAATAGTGACTCGGGTCTTGCCGCCGATCGCATCCGAAATATCAACAGTTGCTTGACCGTCATCAATGCCCGCGACATCCTCTCTCCATACCACCGTCCCATCCACCCGAACCTGGAACTCGCGGAATCCGGCAGTATTGGCATCGAAATTATCCTTGTAGCTAAAATGCAATCGTGCGTGGCGCTGATCTGTGATTCTCACGTATTGTGAAGACAGCGCTGCATCGCCAGCAACAGACGGGATCTTAGAGGGGAATGATATCTTAAACTGAGCTGGCTCCTTAAAGTCATCCCGCAAATATCCAACGGCCTTTCTCACCCCGCCATCGTTTCTCGGATATGCCGCCACCACTCCGTCTGCTATTGTCGATAAATACTTCGATGATGCCTCATCGATCTCATTGAAATAGAAAAGCGGATAAAATTTAAGGCGTGGATTGATCAACTTCCCTGCGGCGACGAAACGAGATACGTAGTCTTTGGTCAGCTTGCCAGTCTGAACGTTTCCCCAGAAATCGTCAATCACGTAGCCAACGAGGTTGCCATGTGCTAACGAGAGCTGAGCAATCTCCTGCGCCCAGCGGATGTAGTCTACTCGAAACGGTTCGGGAAATGGGAATCGCTTATCTTGCAGCCCGGTCTCCGATGGGGGTACCAAATAGACCCATACAGATATACCGGCCGCCGCGGCCTTAGGTAAAAAGTCTTTCAAGTCAGGCCAATCATTCGGACTCCGCCAGATAAGCCACATGTAAGTGTTAGCGTTCAACTCGACCAATCTCTTCAAGAGAGCGTCCGAATCAACGTGACCATTCTTCCTGGGTGCCGCCGCGTAATCACCGAAAATAGCTGGTGTGCTAGCTGAAGCCCCAACCGCCCGCTGACAGGGCCAAAGGATACCTAAGGCCAACAAAAGCATTGTGACGCTGCTAGAACGAAAGACTCCGCGTCTCATTATAGTCCCCTAGCGGTTGGGCATTTCTTAACACTCTATGATAAGTGCCCGATTAGCGACTGGCGCGTTCTGCCACATCTGAAATAACTTCAGCACATCTTCTCATTTCACCCTCCGTCAGCGTCGGATGAACTAGAAACATTAGGCTGGTTTCCCCCAACTCCTTCGCTACGGGTAGACGCACTTCAGGCCGCAAGTCCGTTCCATCAAAAGCCTTCTCTAAGTAGACTTCTGAGCAGGAACCCGAGTAGCACGGCACCCCCAACGAATTGATTTCGTGCATGACACGATCGCGAGACCAACCACCAGCCAGTTCTTCTGGAACCACGAAGGCATAGAACTTGTACCAAGCATGCGTAATGAACGGTGGCGGCTCCGGCACGCGAAAACCAGCCTTCCCTCGAAAGGCTTCAAGAAGATACTCCGCATTCCCTTGTCGCTTCGCGGACCACTCCTTCATTCTCTTCAGCTGAATAGAGCCGATAACGGCTTGAAGCTCAGGCATGCGCCAGTTGGTCCCAAATGTCTCATGCAGCCACCTGAATCCTGGGGGATGTTCACGTTCATAGACAGCCTCATAGCTCTTACCGTGGTCCTTGAATGACCACATATGCGACCAAAGCTCTCTGTTGTTGGTCGTAACCATGCCGCCTTCTCCTCCGGTCGTCATGATCTTATCTTGGCAGAACGACCATGCCCCGATATCGCCAAGGGAACCCACAGCCTTCCCCCTATACTCAGCGCCATGAGCTTGGGCGCAATCTTCAATCACAGCGATACCATTTTCCCGTGCTAGAGCCAAAATTGGGTCCATATCACACGGCCATCCAGCCAGATGGACGCAGAGTATAGCCTTCGTACGATCCGATATAACTGCTTTAATAGTTTCCGCTGTAATATTCTGACTATTACGGTCAACATCAGCAAATACCGGTCTTGCTCCTACCAACACGATGCTTGATGCCGATGCCAAGAATGTACGGGGCGTTACGATCACCTCATCGCCAGCCCCAATACCGAGTGCCCGTAGAGCAGCTTCAATGGCAACGGACCCATTAGCGAGCGCCACGGCATGGTCCACGCCTATCCAGCTCGCAAAGTCCCTTTCGAATTCCCGCGCAGCACCACCGGTCCAATAATTGACCCTATTTGACAGCAATACTTCTTTGACAGCGGTGGCCTCTTCTTCCGTGAAACTCGGCCAGGGAGAGATACTTGTGTTCAACATAGAAAGGGCCCTTATAAATTTCGGCCACGCGGCCTTAATCCGAACTCATAGATCTGTGGGACGAAATAACCTTCGCCAGGTTAATTCATCACATCGCATTAATACTTATTGCCGTCTGCTCTTCGCATGCACGAGCTATCTGGCCTCCGAGCTTGGCGCTAACTTGCACCCTGCGCCTAGATGTCCTTCATATCGGATAGCCGGCAAGAAAAGAAAAACCAGGCATAACTAAAAATCCCACCACCTAAAACCTCAATACGGAAAAATCATCAATTTACAGAATTATATAAATCCTCATGTTCGGAAACTATATTTTCCAGCGAATAACGCCAAGCTTCGTGCTGGCCCATCTCTCCGAGACGCGAAGCACTTGAAGGATCTTCCATCAACTTATCCATGTGTCCAGTTAGCGCCTTAACATCGCCAACCTGGAAGCCCAGTCCACCATTTGACTCTAGCAACTCCTCGGTACCTCGAATAGAAGTCGCGATAAACGGTACGCCCATGCTCATGGATTCGAGCAAACAGCGAGGTAAGCCCTCTTGACTGGAGGCCAATATGACACAGTCCGATGCGGCGAGTGCCTGCACAACATTACTTGTAAAACCAAGAAAAATGACTCGCGCATTCAGCCCCAAAGAATTCACTAGCGCCTCACATTCCGCCCGGAGAGGTCCATCTCCGGCGAAAACCAATTTCGCTTGCTTCGCCCTTAGACCCGCGAATGCATTAATTACATCAAGTGGGCGTTTGCGCCTAGACAGTTCACCGATGCTGATAAAAATAAAATCCTCAGAGCCTCCCTGCCAGCCTTCTCGAATAGCCTGCACTTCCGACGGGTTCACGCTACTACGATTATACTTTCTTAAATCAACGCCAATCCCAGGCATATATCGGCGCGCTCTAGGATTAAGCCTGGAGGCAGCCGAAAAATCTTCCTTATTAATAAGAACAATCACATCACACCAGCGCGCGGCGATACGCTCAAGAATCCAGAAGATACTTCCTTTTATCTTCGGCCCTCCTCGGTAGAAGTGGAAGCCGTGTGCCGTATAAACCACCCTGACCTTCCCCATCTGCCTCAGCTTTCGCAAGCTTAGTCTAGTAATAAAAGCCGCCACAGGTGTATGAACATGAACAATGTCGTATCCACCTGATATAACCACTTCTCGAATACGCTTAACACCCGCCAACAGATTCCTGAGATCCCACGGATTTCGACTCAAATCGACATCAAACACCTCGCGAAACACAGCGCGGCATTCCTTTGATTCGCGGATGTTCGCGGCCATGCCATCGACAATCCATCCCTTTCTTCGAAAGTGATCGGCAAATGGCAGGATAAAGGCCCTCAGCGTACTTGATACTGTACTTACTTGAAGCAGTTTTCTCGATCCAGTCATTTTTCAAGCATCAAATTTAACTTCACAAACCATCATCTTCTATCCGCAGGCTGAATCGCGGCCAAGCTGAGGCTAGTGGCGCCACCGCAACCGTGCAATAGCTGCTCCGAGCAAAAGCCAGAACAGTGAGAAAACAAAGCTATTCATCACGACCATTGTGAGCGAATTAATAATCGCAAAAATGGTGGCGGAAAACAGCACACTTCGACTCCTCGAGCGAGTCGGCCGCGTGAAAAATAGAGCGACTGCGTAGTAAATCACCACGAACAGAAACAGTACGTATCCGCCTTGAGCCAGAAAGTAAATGAACTGATTGTCGGGTGACTCATCAATTACCAGCTGTGGAGGAAGAATGGTTCCAAATGGATAATCATTGAGGCGCCCCACAATGCTTTGCCAAGCTTGTACCCGCCCCCCTAGATTCTCGGAACTCTTTACCCCGCCGCCTTGAGCCAATGCAAAAAGCTCATCAAATCTGTCGAACTGACCAACCGAGAGCACTCCGGAGAACAGAACCACGCCTACGGTTATTGCGACCAACCCCAGCGCGACAAAGAAGCGCCCACGCAACACCAGTCGGCCGCTCATGATCTCAATCAAGGAATAAGCAAGAAACGAAGCGAGAAAGCCAACGAGACTACCTCTCGACATTGAAAACAAAATACATAGAATTGCGAGCAAGCAGAGCACCGCAAACCTTAACCGCGACAGACTATCCCGCAGAAGCACCGCAATCCAAAACGAAACTCCGCCGAATAGCCCAAGTGTATTGGGATTTGTAAAGAACCCCGTTGCACGGCCGTAAATATTCTCGAGCCCCAGATCACTCTGGTTAGCATATATACTTTCTGCGATTCTCTGGAATAGCCCGGCAGGACCAACCATGCCAAATGTTGAATAGCTGAACTGCGCAATCGCCAATCCCACCGACACTACCAAAGCGAGGTAAAGACAGCCTCCCCACAGTCTCTCCTTTCCGTATGCACCCACTTGGATAAAAAGGAGGGGAGAAATCAAATAGATAACCAACTGAGCCAACATTGTCGGTCTATCATAAAGAAACGCACCGACAATTACATATGTCGAGAGAATGCCGAAGAAAGCATAGGTCGTCGCTGCCAATCGGGACCACAGAAAGCGCCTCGATACGAAGAGCCATAGTAGAAGCAGCGGTAGAGCAAGGACGAAGAAGAAGCTTACGCCGCCCTGCCCCCCTTTAATAAAAAGGATCTCTGACAGCAGAAGAATCGAGAGTGTGAAGTATTCCAACACGACTTATCTTATTGTTGGCAGTTAGTTTCAAAACTGCGCGTCGGCTTCCCCAACGCCGTCCCCGTGCCTTTGGCGCCCTGATTCTTCATGATTTCTCGATTCAAATCAGCTAGAAGGTCTACTTTGTCAATATAGGGCTTTGAGGCCGCCCTCACGTCCTGCCGGGAGACGCCACGCATCTGACCACAATAGGCCACAATTTCATCAATCTTCGCTTCCCCTCGGCGATAATACGCGAAATGATCGGGGAGGACTTCTCGATGCCCAGCATAAACTGGCAAACCATGCATCAAATACTCTCGTACTTTTAGCGTGCAAGCCTCCTCCATGTTTTTGCGATCCAGCGCAAATGAAGATAATCCTATCCAGCAACGCTCCGACAGGGAGCGAATTTCTGTCTGTGGCAATTTTCCGTGCAGAACTATTCTCGGATCTTTTTTTGCCCTCTCCATGTCACTCAAAGATAGGTCCCCCACAAGGTGAAGGACGAAGGAGGAATCACTTCTCTCTATACTATCAAGTAACTTATCCAACCCGTGCCAGTCGATAAAGTAGCCAGCGACAAATAGAATTTCCGGCACCTCACCTCTATGATCCGAAGGTGAATCACCTTGAAATGAAATTCCGTTGGGATAGATTATGAATTTTCTTCCAGCTTGCCTGGAGCGCTCAATCTCGTAGTTAATGATCTCCCTCGTGACGCCAATAGTCGCTTCAGACTCACGAATGGATCGATTTCCCAAGAACTCTTCCAAACAAGTCCGAATTTTTGCCGAGAGATTTCCTGGACTGCGCAACTCGTGGGTTTCGAGCGTGTGATGAACTAGATATATCGGCTTCCTGCATTTTCTCAAGAAACGCAATTGGAATGGATCATGAACATAATGTCGCAAGACGAAGACATCCACCTCAGCCTCTTGACTTTCCAGCCATTGGTGATATTCGGCACGAAGCCTTATCCAATCCATCAACTTCGCAAGACTGGATTTATCTTTCGGTTCTGCGTTGACTGTCTTCGCAAACTGAAGCACGTCTGATGGTGCCATCCAGTTGCTAGGACAAAACATCTTTACCGACCAATCAAGATCTAGCTGTCTAGCGGCCTCTAGCTCGACCTTCATCTGATAGACGATCCCAGAAGGTGGTCTCAAGAGCGCCGCCGCATGCAGGATTTTCATTTCTCTAATAGAGTTCTTTATTAATCAGCAGTCACTTCATAACTGCTGGCTAGTTATTAGCTAGGAAACTGATACCTTCTCAGTCGGCCTTGCCCGATTCGCCACATCACCCTCCATTCATCGAGGAAGATAAAAATTGTGGCTACGAGTACACCAAGCCAGAGCAAACTGTAATGTACTGGGAGCCTATTGCCATACAGGGTGCTTACAACAGCTACAGCCAGAATCAGCGAGAATATCGAATACTTTCTCTTTTGCGGGAATGATCTCCAAACTCGACAAGAGGCTTCTGTGCGTGCCACAAAAAAGGCGAAGAACGCCACCGCATTCCCAACTGCAGCCCCGGCTGCACCGTAGCTAGGAACGAGAGCGAAGCTCACCAGCAAACCAAGAGCCAGCGCTAGAATTGTAACCAGCAAGGCGATTGTGCTGCGCCTCGCAATATGTATACCCACGACCGTTGTCTCTGATAGTGTGTAAAAAAGAGGCTGAGCGACCATGCAGACGACAATATATTTAACCTCGCTGTACTTTGGGGGCAGGAAGAAGTCGACCACCCAAGAGAACATGCCAACGATGGCAAACAACATAGCAATCAAAGCCGCTACGCGCTCACTGATCTGACCAACCTGCTGCAGATCATCGCCGCGAGCCGACCATTTATAAATCATCGGCATCCAAACTGTAGTAAATGCAGCCTGAAAAACAGTCGCGACTCCTGCAAAATTGATCGACATTGAATAAACCCCGAGTTGCTCAAAATCGGAGTACGTTCTGAGGGCGACCGTACCAGTCGCATTCAATCCCCATGACGCCAATCCAACACCGATCAAGGGGAGTCCAAATTCTGCAATTCTTCTCTTCTCATGCGTTTCAACTTCATTCTTTACTGAAGTCCACCAGCCATCCCGCGCATTCCATCCGAATATCGCCACTACGCTCAATAGCGAAATAATTTGGGAAGCAAGGAGATAATCAAATCCGCCGGTCTTACCAAAAATCAAAGAGCCCAGCAGGGACAGAAGAAACAGCAGCTTCGGTAGAATCTGACTGATCGAATACGCCAGCCCTCGCTCTTGCATGCGAACGACAAGTGAAAATGCACGCCCCATGAAAGCTGCAATCGTACATACCGCGGTCGCAGCAAACCAATCAGCATTATGACTCCCGTACAGGGCGAACGAAATCTCACGACCAAACGGAAATGCAATCAAAAATGCAGCCAACAGGAGAATGAACCCGGGGGAAAAACAAAATCGAAAGAGCGCCGAACGGTCCCGGATCTCATGATACTCTCTGACATAAGCCTGATCAAAGCCCAGCAAAAAAACCAAGACGACTATGGAGCTGAATGTGTTATACACATTCAATCTACCGATATCGACAACTGAAAAATGCCACGCCATAATCGGCAAGGCAAGAAATCCGAAGAATGCCGCGCCAATAGGTCCGAGCACGAAGTATGCTAGTTTCTTAGCGGACATCGCCTTAACTCACAGGGTTGCCTTCGATAATTTCATCGATAATCTTTCTGTAGTTCTTTTTCGCATCAAATTCAGCGGCTATTTTCGATTTCACCCGCTGCCTGAGCGCATTGTCCCGCGAGATATTCCAATATCGCGCGATGGCCTCTGCAATCTCCTCCACAGAAGGATTCTTCGAAAGCAAAATCCCAGTTTCTGCATCAACGATTTCAGATACGCCTCCCACATCTGGCGCTATAGCCGGGACTCCCCAAGCCATTGCCTCCATGATGGAGACCGGAACACCCTCAGTTTCACTGGTGTTTAGGAAGATATCTACCTTATTAGATTCGTAGAAGGCATTAATTTGTGAATTTGGAATAGCACCATATAGCTTCCAACGCACGCCCAAAGGCTCCAACTCGCGAGCCGCGAGCTCCCTATGCGAATCCATCAATTCGCCATCGCCAAAATGCACCCACGAGATGCATTTATTCTGCTCAAGCCTTCGCGCCAAGCAAGCCAAGGCACCAATTATCTTGTCGATTCGCTTTAGCGGAATGCAGGAGGAAACCGATACAAGCTGAATTTCATTTAAATCGCTCGATGCACAGATGCCCTCGCCGCTAGTATCCACACCTAGGCGACGGATGGCCATTCGCTCTCTTTTTACGGGATACGTACGACCGAAATACTCCCAACCATTCTTCGCCACGAAGAAGATGTTGTCATAGCTTTGCGAGAACTGCCATTTTAATGGCATATAACCATGCCTTCTCCGCTCGGCATACACATCAAATCCATGCGCTCTCGAGACAACTCTTCGAAGGTGGCCACGCTCTTTCGCAATTAAGGCCGAGAAAGAGAGAATGTCATTCCAATAACTGTATGCTACATCAGCCCTGCCGTTCTTCTCCGAGATTGCTTGGATACCATTCGCAAACAGAAGGGTCTGCATTGTACTCTGAAGCGCTTTCATGACGCAGAATGGCTTGAATCCGAATATTTTCAAAACCATTCCCAATTCCCGCCACAATTGCTTGGAGCACAATGCAGCCAGCCCGAATCGAAATCTCTGTGCTCTTGTATTTATCCTGGCAAGCGTTAAATCCACTTTCACCCCAGCAGGCACCGACCTCGATTCCCCGACGGCCGTCATCGGAGCGACGATTACGTGACAGTCACCCCGCTCCGCCCAAAATTCAATTTCCTTCTCGAGAAATTGCTCTCCCGGGTTATAAGGGTAAGCGCTTGTAAGCAGGATAACGACTTTCATCTGATGAATGCAGCCGCGATCTTTTCGATTTCCGCAATCGACAAATAGGGATGCATTGGGAGGCTAAGCACCTCTGACGCGAGCTGATCTCCGACGGGTAGGTCACATTCCTCTATCTGTACTGCAGGTTGCTTATTCAATGGCAGCGGATAGTGCACGGTCGTGGGAATTCCATGACTGGAAAGCTGAGCGATGGTTCGCTCTCGATTAGGCGTGCGAATCGTGAACTGCGCAAACACACTTTTATTATGCGCCTCGATTCTTGGGAGAGTACAATCCGGCACATCAGCCAGCAAGCGGCGGTAGTGGTCGGCAACCTCTTGGCGAAGTTGAATTTCCTCTTCAAAAATAACGAGCTTTTCCAACAACACAGCAGCCTGAATAGTGTCCAAGCGACTATTCACTCCAACCCGTACGTGGTGGTATCGGCGGTCTTGTCCATGCCGAGCGATTTGGCGCATTACTCTCGCTAGGTCGTCGTCATCTGTAAAGATTGCTCCGCCGTCGCCGTAGCAACCGAGAGGCTTACTCGGAAAGAAGCTTGTGCATGCTATCTTGGATACTGCGCAGCTTTTCCGCCCCTTGTACGTTGCACCAAAACTCTGAGCAGCATCTTCAATTACCGTAATGCCATACCTCTCGGCAATCGAGTTGATCGCATCAAAATCAGCACATTGCCCGTACAGGCTGACCGGAATAATTGCCTTTGTCTTCGATGTAATTGCAGCCTCAAGGGCACTCGGATCAAGACAATACGTCTTCGGATCCACATCCACGTAGACAGGATTTGCTCCAAGAAGAGCAATCGTCTCGGCGGTCGCGATATATGTAAATCCAGGTGTAATTACTTCATCTCCTGGACCAATCCCTAAGGCCATTTGGGCGATCTGCAGGGCATCTGTTCCATTTGCGCAACTGATGCAATGCTTCACGCCCACGAAAGCCGCGAGCTTCCCCTCTAGCTCCTCAACCTCGGGGCCTAGAATATATTTCCCATGCGCCAATACGCGACTGATAGCGGCATCAATACGATCCTTGATGCGACTCTGCTGCGCGGCAAGATCAATAAATTGGATCATTATCAGGCCACCTCGACTTTGCTAAGCTTCCCATCGGATAGTGTATAGAGTGCGCCGGTATGGGGACACCGAGCCTCGGCATTACCGCTTAACGGCAACTCCAGTTGCTCACCGAATTCGCTCATCCATCCAATTTGACGTGCCGGAACTCCCACTACTAACGCGTAGGGAGGTACGTCCTTGTTGACGACCGCACCGGCACCGATAAAAGAAAACTCTCCGATCGTTGCCCCACAAATAATCGTGCAGTTCGCCCCGAGGGTTGCACCACGCTTTACGAGCGTATTTCTATATTCTTCTTTTCTGCTAATTAATGAGCGCGGATTATAAACATTGGTGAATACCATGCTCGGCCCACAAAAAACACCATCCTCCAGCGTTATGTTATCGAAGATGGAGACGTTATTTTGAATCTTGACGTTATCCCCAATAGAAACATGATTCCCGACAAATACGTTCTGACCGAGAGAGCAATCCCGTCCGATCTTCGCGCCCGCGCAGACATGAACGAAATGCCAAATCCGGGTGCCATCTCCAATCCGAGCACCCTCATCCACGATTGCCGACTGATGTACCTGATAGGTCATTTCCATCTCATCGGAGAAGTTGCGCCAATATCGGATGCCCTTCGCCATTCAGCGGGGCCTGAGCCTTTGCCGAGCGGATCGTGTTCACCGTTTCGACACAGTGACGGGCATCCTCGATGCCGTAGCCACGGCCTGCCAGGATTTCTTGGTAGCTGATGGTGTGCAGATCGGTGAAACCTTCCGAGAACTCGATCTCCTCGCCGTCCATCGTAATGGAGCGATAGGTCGGCTTCTTGCCTTTGATGCTTTCAGGCAGATCATTGGCATCGATCGACAAGAACCAGCGCACGCGAGCATTCTCATACTCGAGATAGCCCGCTGCCTTTGACTTGTCGGCGAAATGCAGAACATTGCGCTGTAGTTTGCCGAACACGAAGTGCAGCATGTCGTAGAAATGTACCCCGATATTGGTAGCAACGCCGAACGATTTACGATCGTCGCCTTTCCAACTCTCCATGTACCACTTGCCACGCGAGGTGATATAGGTCAGTTCTACGTCATGCTTGCGCTGGCCACCCTCGGCGGCCACACGATCCTTCAATGCCAAAATGGCTTGGTGGTGCCGCAACTGGAGGATGTTATAGACACGCTTGCCGGTTTCCTTCTCGACCAGCGCCAGTTCATCTAACAGTTCGGGCGTCGGAACCAGCGGCTTTTCGCAGATCACATCGCACCCAAGGCGCAGGCCGGCCGCGATATGTGGCTGATGCAGATAATTCGGCGAGCAGATCGACGCATAGTCCAACGCTGTCGTCGCCGAACGCTTTAGGCGCCAAGCATGGTCATAGAAGCGCTCGAATTCCGTGAAGAACTCGCTCTGCGGCGAAATGCTGTCGATGATGCCAACAGAGTCATTGATGTCGTAGGCAGACACCAGCTCATTGCCAGTGTCCTTAATAGCGCGCATATGGCGTGGTGCGATGTAGCCAGCAGCACCGATCAGGGCAAATTTCTTCAACGCTGTTCTCCGGTTCTTAGGCTTTGATGATGTGGCCAGCGGGCGCGCGGTACTTGCCGCGGCTGTCAACGATCAACTTGGCATGCGCACTGATAAGGGCGTAGTCGAATTTGTCGTGGTCCGTCGCCAGCACAACCGCGTCGAATGCCTCCAGCGTTTCCGCGCTGAGGGTCACGCTGGACAGTTCGAAATGGTGCTCACGCATCTTGGGGAACACTGGCACATGCGGATCGCTGTACGCTACAACCCCCCCCTTGTGCTGGATCAGTTCCATCAATTCCACGGACGGCGATTCGCGCATATCGTCAACATTCTTCTTGTAAGCGATGCCGAGCACCAGGATGTTGCATCCCTTGAGAGCTTTACCACGCGAATTAAGGCCGTCCATCAACTTGCCGACCACATACTCCGGCATGGCCTTGTTGACTTCGCCAGAAAGCTCGATGAAGCGGGTATGCAAGCCGTACTCGCGGGCTTTCCAGGTCAGATAGAAGGGATCGATGGGAATGCAGTGCCCCCCAAGCCCCGGCCCCGGATAGTAGGGGGTAAAGCCGAACGGCTTAGTCGCAGCGGCATCGACTACTTCGAAAATATCGATACCCATGCGGTCGGCCACGATCTTCATCTCGTTGACCAGGCCGATGTTGACGGCGCGGTGGATGTTCTCCAGCAACTTCGTCATTTCGGCCGCTTTGGTACTGCTAACCGGGATGACGCGGTCGATAGCCGGCTCGTAGAGCGCGACGCCGACCTCACGACAGATTTCTGTGTGACCGCCCACCACCTTGGGAATCGTGCGAGTCTCGAACTTGGCATTGCCCGGGTCTTCACGTTCCGGTGAGTACACAAGAAAGATATTCTTGCCGACTTCCAGTCCGCCCTCTTGCACGCGTGGCAGCAACTCCTCCTCGGTCGTCCCCGGATAAGTGGTGCTCTCTAGCGAAACCACCTGACCCGCGCGCAAGTGTGGCTTAATGGCATCCGTGGTGTTGATCACGAAACTCATATCTGGCTCACGGTATTTGTTCAGTGGCGTCGGCACGCAAAGGATTAGCGCATCGCACTCACTTGCCCGCGAAAAATCCGTGGTGGCCTCGAAGCCCGCCTCACGGGCTCTTGCGATGTTCGCGGCAGATATATGCTCGATATAACTTTGCCCCTGGTTGAGCTTCTCAACCTTTACTGCATCAATGTCGATACCCAATACTCGGAAGCCAACTGCGCTGTAACGCAGCATCAATGGAAGGCCAACGTATCCAAGCCCTACAATGCCGATGATGGATTCGCGACCATTCAGGCGCGCAATAAGTTCGTTTGCAGTGGAATTCGACATAGCTGTTGTGTAATTCGGAAACTGGATAACAAACAGACCACGGATACTAGAAAGGGCAGCTAGTTCCTACTGGACGCCGCTGCAGTACCGGGTATTTGGCGGTATCGAGCAGCCAACGGGCCATCTCAAAAATAGCAAAGACGCCAGATAACAATGAATGACTCGATGGAGGCTGTGCTCGCAAAAATTCACTTGCTTGTCACGCAGAGGCTCCTCAGGGTAGATCAAATAGCCATATACGCGCGCATTCGCCATCAATGCCGCGAAACTCCCCTGTATGAAAATCGCGTGCGATCACCGCGCCGAATATTCCCTGGCCTCGCACGGATACAACATAGCGCCATTAACTAAGAATGGCCTTGCTTTCTAAGAGGATCGTATTCGCCAATAAAGACAAACATCGGGAGCACGATCCTCTCTATTATTTTTTTCACCAGCATAGACCAGTGCTGGTTACCCTCTATTACTTCACTTTGTGTGAATTTCCTTCGCTTGCATACCCATAGTAAACATAACGATAGCGACCATACTTCGAACCATAGCCATAACGGAATGCATTGGGATCAAGCCCATTAAAAATGACACCCTTAACATCGATATTGCTCTGCCGTAGTTGCTTGGCCGATTCAGTTACCTCGCCGATTGTGGTCCGCTCAAAACGAGTGACCAAGAACACAGTTCCGCACCGAGCAGCCAGCACGCCGGTATCTGCCACCGCTAGCACCGGCGGTGTATCGATAAGAACCAGATCGTACCGATCGCTGAATGAGTCTAGCAATTGAACCATTCGCTCATTTAGCAAAAGTTCCGCTGGATTGGGAGGCAGAGTACCCGTCGAAATAAAGTCGAGGTTCTCCGCGACTCCACGACGAATAGCCTTATCCAGATCAACTTTGCCGGCGAGAACATCAGAAAGGCCTGGTTGCCGATCTTGTCCAAAATACTGATTCAGATAGCCCTTCCGGAGATCGGCGTCGACCAGCAAGACTCGCTTTCCACCACTTGCCATAATTGCAGCAAGATTCACGGAAACAAACGACTTCCCTACACCGGGGGTCGGACCAGTCAGCAGAACCCGATTATTCCCGGCATCCAGCATGGCGAATTGGAGTGCAGTGCGCAGGCTACGCATACTTTCGACCGATGGATCATTCGGATACAGGCTCGAAAGAAGGTGTAATCCCGGTTTTCGAAGTCTAATTTCCTCTGCCAATGGAATCTGTGCTTGGGAAAGAGGAACCGTTGCATAGACATTCAAACCGCTATGCTGCTCAATATCCTGAGGGTCGGTGATTCCACCATAAAGCGCATTGCGTACGAAAGCGGCAGCGATGCCAAGAAACGTACCAACAATAGCAGCCAGAACAATAACAAGAGCCTTCTTTGGCTTTACCGGCTCCTCTGGAACCGGAGCATTGTCGATCAAACGAACGTTACCGACCTTGCCTGCCTTAACCAACTTCAGCTGCTGCATATTGTTCAGGAGACCAACATAGAGGTCATTATTAACCTGAACATCGCGCATGAGCCGCAATGTGTCCTGCTCGAGATCTGGCAACCCACGCATGCGCGTTGCCAAGCTGGCAGACTTGGCGGTCAGCGTGGCGATCTGCTGGTCAATAGCTTGGATTGCTGGATGATCCGGCCGAAAACGCGTCAATAGCTCCTCTCGCTTCTGCTTGAGCTCTTGGAGATTTGTATCAACCGCTACGCCCTCTTGCAAGTAAGCTTTACCCTCCTCGCTCAAATCAAACGTGCCGCGCTTATTGCGCATCTGGTTGTACTTGATTTCAGCCTGCTCCAACTCCCTCTTCAGTTGCGGAAGTAGATCGCCCAGAAATACCAGGGACTTTTCTGCCTCAGCTGACTTGCGGCGAATATTCTGTGCAACGTACTCCTCGCCGATCTCATTCAGGATCTCTGCCGTAAGACGGCGATCGGCCCCCTCGAGAGAGGCACCGATAATTCCACTCTGTTTTCCCTTTTCGGCAATCTTAAGCTGGTCTTGCAATTGCTCCAATGTTTTCAGGCGCGACTTACGAACCAGAGTAAAGACGATACCTGGCTTTGCCTTCAGCTGATTAACAAGGAGGCTAATTGCACCGATCGTTTGCTTGACCTCGATTGGCTGCCCGATCTTCCCCTCGATTGGTTGATCCAGACTACTTTGCTCCAAGCGAAATCGGCCGTCTCCAAGTACTGTAAGTTGGAAAGGCGCTCCTTCCAACTCCTCAGGCACATCGAACAACGAGACCTTGATAGATTCAGCTCCCCAAGCAAAGCCGCCAAGCCCGAACAACCCCGGCTGCGAAAGGCCTTGGGAGCTATTTGCAATCCACCTACCGATCAGCGGAAAATACTTCGGCTTGGCATCGATATAAAGCTGCAGGCTATCTACCGCTTTACTGACGACCATTCTAGATTGGAGGATCTCCATCTCCGCCGGAGCTTGTGTCTTGACATCAAACAGACTCGACACATCCCCGAGGAGACTTTTTGCATCGCCCGGCGTGTCTTCTACTTGCACGAGAATATCGGCCTGGTAGACAGGGCGAGCCAGAAATGCATATGCCGCGCCCAGCAACATCACAGCGAGCGCGATCCCGGCAATCAACACTCGATTTGCGACCAGCACATCTAGATGCTTGACGAGATCGATCTCATCATCCGGCGGCTGTTGCGACGCAACGGGTACATACGGTGGATTTTGATTCATGTTAGTCACTGCAAATTCTATTTAGCCTAGCGCTCGAATACGAGGCACCCATGCGCCGATCCCGCGCTGAATCAACTCTAGCGTCTGCTCAAATGCTTCACGTGGCTGGCGATAGGGATCGGGAATATCATATTTTCCGGGCTCACCCAGCCGGAAAACTTTCCCCGTAGTAGACGGATGACGGCGCTGTACTTCGACCTTCTGCTCGTTATCCATGACGAGAATGAGATCTGCTTGGCTGGCCAGCACGTTGTTAAGCTGCTGGGCACGGTGCGCGTGAATGTCTACCCCGGCCGCATCCATCAGTTCGACGGACGTCGCGTCGGCGGAATGCCCCACCAGCGCTCCGAGGCCGGCTGAGTAAACGTTGACCTCCGGCATCTCTTCACGCAGCAACCCCTCCGCCATCGGACTCCGGCAGATATTGCCAATGCAAACGATCATGACGTTCTTGATCATTTCAGAACACCAGCGGTAGAGGTGAACCACGAGCCGATCGGCAGCAACTGGTTGACCACGCGGCTCCAGCGGGTCACACCGGCGGTATCGACGTAGACAATATCCTTCGGGCGCATTTCAAAGCCTTCAGCCAGCGCCAGCGAAACAGGGGACTTGCCGTCCAGGTGATACACAGCGGCGTCGCCATCCGGCTGCTTGCGGATGACATAGATTTCCTTGGCGTTGGCCGTATTGGGGTTGACGCCGCCGGCCTCTCCCAATGCCTCGCTCAGCGTCAGACGGCCATTGCGCGGGAACACGGACATTGGCTTCAGTACTTCGCCAGCGACGAACACCTTGCTGTCTTCGCGCTGCTCTACGCGCACGATGTCACCACTGCGCAGCAGGAGGCGGGTGGGGTCGACGCCCATCGCCAACAATCCTGGCAGGCTGACCATGTAATTCTTACTTCCGCGCGTGACACGGATACGGCTGTTGTCCCCCGTGGCGACATTGATGCCGCCCGCGCGGTTGATGGCTTCCACCAGTGTCATCGGCACGTCATCGATGTTCTGCGGACCTGGGGTCTTCACTTCGCCGTCGATATAGACGCGCTTGCTGCGGTAGGCCAGCACACGCACCGTCACCTGGGGCATGTTGACGACCTTGTCGAGCTTCTTGCTGAGTTCACCGCGGACGTCGTCTGCGGTCTTGCCAAGGACATCGACCACGCCGGCGTAGGGGAACTGAATCGTGCCCTTGGGGCTCACCACATAGCCAGGCACATTGGCCGCGCCGCTGTAGTTCGGGATATCGTAGGCGTTGCCGATGGAATAGGTCTGCGTCGGAAACACCAGTTCCGGGTGGTCCCACACCACAATGGACAGGATGTCGCTGGCGCCAATGCGATAGGGCTGAGCCTCGCCAAAGAGTTCTTCCACATCCTTGTTCACCACCGGCGCCTCCGCCTTCAACGCGCGCACGAGGTCAAGGGTGATCGGCGTCACCTTCGGTACGGTATTGGGATCGTCGGGGTTCAGCGGCCGCTGCGGGTCGAACCGCATGCCAGGTGCGAGGGCACAACTTGCCAGCAGGGGGACCGCGACCAGGGCGGCGAGTCCTTTGCGAGCGCTCGAGATTCTTGACAGCATGAATACGTCTTCAGAGTTGACATGACGCCGAGCACGCGCGAGGCGCACGGAGACACCGGCCGACCAGCCGTACCCATGCTTCATCCACTTTGCACGTTCCCTGCCGACACCTTGCCGGACAACTCGGCAACCACACACCCCTGGCCTGGCGGCGAGCCGGAAAGCCCGGCCTGCCTGCGCGCTGGCCGGCGTGTGCATCTATGTTTATCGCCTATGGATGGCGATTTTTTAGCAACTGTTGATTTTAGCAGTTTTGCGAGGGGGAGTTCCCCAAGAAGGGGCCTCCTTCTAGCGCAAAATTGCTATCTTTCAGCGGCAATCACGTCACATTCTTTTCGCCCATCCCATCGCCCGGAAACCCCCACCGGGCTTGCGGATCCGGCTGTTGCAGCTTGGCTGAATCCACCCCCATCCGGGTGAGAATTCGGCACTCGTAATCAGCAAAAAAAGCGGATATATGCCGGAAATACCACTGTGGGCATTGCACCAATTTTTTGCCAGCCCGAAAGGTATCAAGCATTCCAAAGCTGCCCCACCCCACACGCAGGGGGATCAACCCATTTTCGGTTTGTGCAAACGTGGAGGGGAACGGGCCGTACGGGTCAGCGACCGCCAGCTCGTGGAGGCGCGTGCCGATGCCGAGTGCCGCCACCTGACTCCGCCCCTCCCCACGCAAGGGAGGACCCGCACACTGGTAGCAGCCACTCATGGCGATGTCATGACATCCGACCCGCGCTCAGGTTGTCTGAGATGTCGCTGCAACATTGTGCCGCGTGGCGGCGCGGCGGGGGCCGAGGCAGGGCGGCGCGCCTTGCCTGAGGCCGATGCGGACACCCAGGCGCGGTGCCGGTTATCGGCAGTTTGGAGGGACTTCTCTACCCCAATTTGGCGGTAACCCTCCTCTGGAAGGGGTGCAGCACAAGGGGACGCTTTCGATAATCAATCGCAACCAAACACGAAACCGCGCCCTGACGCAATACCCAATGTCGAGAGCCTCCACACAATGAGCATCGCCTTTCTTCTAGCCTTTGTGGTCTTCGAACTGGCCTGGTTCCTGCCGTTCCGAAGCGTGTTCAAGCAGGCCCACTTCCAGCCGGGCTATGCACTCATCTCGCTGGTGCCCGTGTTCGGGCCGCTGATCTGCATCTGGATCCTGGCGTCCAAGCGCTGGCCACTGAAGAACAAGTTGGTCAAGACCTACGCCTGACCTCGGGCGCGTTGTTTGCCATGGCGCCGCTCCGGCGCCATGGATTGCCTCTGCCATCTGCGCCTGCCAAAGCGGCCGGCTTCGTCTCACTTCCCCTGCGTTCCAGCGAAACAGTCTCGCCACACTTGCCCCGCACGCCTGCCACAAGATGCTCCATGCTGACGGCGTGCTTCGGCCATTCTGCGCATCCCGGACATTCCTCCAGCGCCCTGCCAGATTTGGCATTGGTGGTCTTTCGCACAGAAGATTCCCAAACCCACATGTAAGGATTCTTTGCGGGGACTCCCTTTTTCTCGGAGATGTCATATCATTCGGACCAACCCCTCCTATGGGGGGGTTGATCCTTGAATGGCTATGCAGACATGCACGCACCAAAAGAGTGCCGACACGACGGGCGGAGGAATCCAACCAGAGTGAGCAATCCTGGCCGTGAGTGCTTCCCATCTCTCATGAATCAAGGCATGGCGCCGTTAACCAGCGCGGTGGGAGCATCGGATTTCCGGATTCCTTGGGGTAAGTTTGATGACGATCGACTCTGATGTGGCTGAAAAGCCCTATTACAGTACCCGGACGGCGGCGAAGTTGCTGAACGTCTCGCTGGGCACCGTCCAGAAGATGGTGGAACGCGGTGAGCTGGGTGCCTGGAAAACCAACGGCGGTCATCGCCGCATCCATAAGGAGACAGTGCACAACCTGCTCGCCACGCGCGTGGGCAAGGAAGTGCCGGCGTCTGTGCACGAACTGGATCTGGTGGTCTTCCACCCGAACCACCAAGAGGCGCAGAGGATTCACACTCAGCTCAGCAAGTGGGGCCTGCCGCTGAAGAGTGTGGTGGTGGAGGATGTGATCGACACCATCATCGCGTCGGTCAGCAGCCATCCGCGCGTGGTCCTCTATTACGTAGAGGAAGTGAACCCCGAGGAAATGGCCCGCATCGAGAAGCTGCAGCAGTTCTTTGCCAGCCAGCGCGTGGTGTTCGCCGTCATCACCAGCCGGCGCAGCTTCGAGGGTGTGACGGATGCGCTGCAGCACCGGGGCATCATGGTCTTCCTGAAGACCCCGACGCTGGAAGAAGTGAAGGGTTTCCTGCGCGCGCAGTTGATGATGAACGGACGCACGGCCGGCTGATTGCCGGAGCGCCCGGGCACTTCGCGCCACCATGACGGGCCGCCCGGCCCGTTCCGGCGCACGCACCCCAGGCACGAGGCGGCCAGCGCGGCCGCCTGCCCCCTACCCTGCTCGTCCAGGCCCGCCTTGGGGCCCGCGCTTCAGCCGCGCCCGACGAACGGCATATTGGTTGCCATCACCGTCATATTCAGCACATTGGCCGACAGCGGCAGGCTTGCCATATAGCCGACCGCATCCGCCACGTGCTTGACGTCGACCATGGGTTCCGGCGCCACCGTGCCGTTGGCCTGCAGCACGCCTTTCTGCATCCGCGCCGACAGTTCGGTCAGGGCGTTGCCGATGTCGATCTGGCTGCAGGCGATCTGGAACGGGCGGCCGTCGAGCGCGATGCTCTTGGTCAGGCCCTGCACCGCGTGCTTGCTGGCGGTGTACGGCGAGGAGAACGGCCGCGGCGCGTGGGCCGAGATGGAGCCATTGTTGATGATGCGCCCGCCCTGCGGCGATTGCCGCCGCATCAGCCGGAAGGCGGCGCGCGCGCACAGGAAGACGCCGGTGAGGTTGGTGTCGATCACGTTGCGCCACACCTCGACATCGAGTTCGTCCATCGGCACCGCCGGTGCATTGACCCCCGCATTGTTGAACAGCACGTCGAGGCGGCCATAGCGCTGCTCGATGGTGGTGAACAAGGCATCGACGCTGGCGGACTCGCGCACATCGGTTTCCACGGCCAGCGCCTCGCGCCCGCGTGCCTTGGCTTCCTCGACGAGTGCGCCCAGCGGTTCGGGGCGGCGCCCGGCCACCACCACGGTAAAGCCGTCATCCAGCAGGCGGTTGGCCGTGGCACGGCCGATGCCGCTGCCGGCGCCCGTTACCAGCGCCACGCGCCTGGTTTGCGATGCTGTCGATTCCATTGCGTTGTCTTTGTCCAGTTGGCTGTCTGTCGATGAGGGAAAGCCGCCAGGCGGCGGGCGGCCCGCTGCGAAAGCGTGATCCGATTCTTACTGGCAAACCGGCGCAGCAGGTTGCGGATGGCGCATTGCTGGTATGCGAGTTTGCCATGCCTGCGGCGGCAGCGACGGCGGCCTGGCTCTGCCGCGCACAGGCGGCACGTGTGCCCGCGAGACAGTGTGCCGCGCTTGCGGCACCACGATTGCGATCAGGGAATCGGGGAAGAGACAACGCGGAAGAAAGGCGGACCACCAGAAAGGCGCCGGGCCAGCCGAGCGATGCTGCTGCCCGGCCGGCCCATTGCCCCCGTTCCCACCCCTGGGTTCCGTTGTGCGGCGGCCCCGGATGGAGAGGGGCGCCGCCAGTCCTTGATCTTTCTTGGTCCTTGCTGGTCCTTCCGGCTCCGGTGCCCGTCAAGCAGCCAGCGCGTGGGCCGTCCCCAACAACGCCGCTGCGCCCGTATCGCCCCCCTTCTCCGCCGCCGTCTCCGCCGCCTTTCCAGCCTCGCCACCCTCCCCCGCCATCGCCCACCCGAACAGGTCGCGCGGGTCGGGCGCATTGGCCACCAGCTCCACATAGCGCCCGATATGCAGGGCATGCGTCTTGGCATGCAGCCAGCGCAGCGCCGAGTAGTCTTCCAGCGCAAACCCCACCGAGTCGAACACGGTCACGTCGTCCGCCGACTCGCGCCCGCGCGCCTGGCGGCTGACCAGTTGCCACAGTTCGGTTACCGGGGTATCGGCCGGCAACTGCTGGATCTCGCCTTCGATGCGCGTCTGCGCGGCGTATTCCACCGTAATGCGCGCGCGGCGCAGGATGTCCGGGTGCAGTTCGGTCTTGCCGGGGCAGTCGCCGCCGACGGCGTTCAGGTGCATGCCCGGCCGGATCATGTCCGGCAGCAAGATGGTGGCGTGCGTTTTGTCGGCCGTCACCGTGGTGACGATGTCGGCGCCCTGCACCGCTTCGCGCACCGAGTCCATCCGCACGATGGTCAGGCCCGGCACGCCGGCAAGATTGCGCATCAGCTTGGCGGTGGCGTCCGGGTCGATGTCGTAGGCGTGGATGGTGCGCACGCCCAGCATGCCGTGGAAGGCCAGCGACTGGAACTCGGCCTGCGCGCCGTTGCCGATCAGCGCCATGGTGGCGGCGCCCGGGCGCGCCAGCAGCCGGGCGGCCAGCGCCGAGGCGGCGGCGGTGCGCAGCGCGGTGGCCAGCGTCATGTCGGCCAGCAGCAGCGGGAAGCCGGTCGACACCTCGGCCAGCACGCCGAAGGCCATCACCGTGGGCAGGCCCGCCAGGCCGTTGCGCGGATGGCCGTTCACATACTTGAAGCTGTATTGCACACCGTCCGTCACCGGCATCAGCTCGATCACGCCTTCGCGCGAATGGCTGGCCAGCCGGGCGGACTTATCGAAGGCGTCCCAGCGCAGCAGGTCCTGCTGGAGATGGCCGGCCAATTCGACAATGGCCTGGCCCACGCCGACATGGCGCACCAGGCGCGCGGCATCGCCGGCGTCCAGGAAGCGGGTCATGGCGGTTTCCTTCATGGTTGGCTCCTGTGGGGTCCCGTTCCGTTCGTATTCTTTGGCTTGGCGCCTGCCGCTCAGGCCGCCGCCTGCTCCCCGCCCTCTTCCCCGGCCGTGCTGGCGCCCGCGCTGCTGCGGTCCAGCCGCAGCGTCATGCAGTAGGCGCCGCCGCCGGACAGCATGAAGGGGGTCAGGTCCACCTCATGCAGGCGGTAGCCGCGCTGCCCCAGTTCGCTGCGCAGGTGCGGGGTGGTGCGGGTCATGACCACCTGGTCGTGCAGGTTGACCGCGTTCACGCTGAAGTGGCGCAGGTCGGCTTCGGTGGCCTCGATGCGCTGGCTGGCCGGCACGCGGCGGCGCAACGCCACCAGCGACTCGGCGGTGAAGGCCGGCGGGTAGTAGAGAATCTCGCCGCCCGACAGCGGGCAGAAGCACACATCGAGGTGGTAGCTCTGTTCGGTGGCCAGCTCCAGCGCCACCACCGGCCGGTCGAAGTAGGCCGACACCGCATCGGCCGCGGCGCGCGTGGAGCGCGGGCCGAAGCCGGCCCAGAAGTGGCCGCGCGTGGCGTCCCAGATGCAGTCGCCCGCGCCTTCCTGGTAGCAGCCTTCCGGCAGCAGGCTCACCTCGCTGAGCAGGCCGCGCAGGCGCAGGTCTTCGAAGATGCGGGCAAAGGGCGCTTCCTCGCCGCGGCGCTGCGGGTAGCGGAAGCGCGCCAGCAGCGCGCGGCCGTCCAGCACCACGGCGGCGTTGGCGGGAAACACCATGTCCGGCTGGCCGGCCGTGCCCTGCGCCACCTCCACGGCGAAGCCCGCCGCCAGCAGCGCCGTGCGCAGCGATTCGAAGGCGGTCACGGCGCTACGGTGCATGCCCAGCGGATCGCTGGCCCACCGCGCCGGGTCCATCCACGGATTGATGCTGTAGGACACATCGTAGTGGGTGGGATCGATCAGCAGGATGGTGGGTTGGCGCATGGCTCGGCTCCTATCTATAGAGATGGCGTGTCAGGGGTCGGGATAGCGGCTGGGAAGTCCTGGGGCGCCCTGGAAGGTGGTCGGGCGCACCGGCGGCTCCGTGTTGCCTGACTGAATTCTGCGCAATGGCGACGTTAGCCAAAAGGGAGCAGAATGAGCAAAACGTCTCACCGTCTTAGCAAAACTTCAGTACTTTCTGGCACTTTGCCAAGTGCCGTCTGAAATACACCGGAAACCGGCCAGATGGACGACACCGACCGCCAACTCCTCTCCCTGCTGCGCGACGACGCGCGCACCCCCGTCACCGCGCTGGCCAAGGCGCTGCGCGTCTCGCGCGCGACCGTGCAGAACCGTATCGCCAAGCTGGAACAGGACGGCGTGATCGTGGGCTACACGGTGCGCCTGAAGCCCGAGGCCGAACCGCACCGCATCCGCGCCTGGATGACGGTGGCGGTGGAAGGCAATAAATCCCGCGAAGTACTGCAGGCCCTGCGCGGCGAGCCCAATGTGCAGGCCCTGCACACCACCAACGGGCGCTGGGACATCATCGCGGAACTGCGCGCCGATTCGCTGGAGGCCTTCGACCGGACGCTGGACCGGGTGCGGATGATTGAGGGGATTTCGGCGACGGAGACGAGTATTTTGCTGAGTACTTACAAGCTGTAGGCTGGCGTGAACGTAATGCCGGCCGGCCTTCGCCACACCGCCGTTTTGCTCCCCTCTCACACTTGTGGGAGAGGGGCCGGGGGAGAGGGTGGGCGCTAGCACGAAGCGAGCGCCGTCGTACTAGCGAATGCCGGCCCTCTCCCCCAACCCCTCTCCCGCAGGCGGGAGAGGGGAGCACGGTTGTCGCGCGGCAGGGGCTGTCGCGCTAGCGAAGGACGGCCTTCTCCGCAATCATTGCGCCGAGTCCCAGCGCAGCGCCTGGGTTTTCAACTTCGATGCTGTCGTAGATGTCTTCGCAGTTCTGGAGAGCCTCCGAGATCCAGCACAGCGTCATCAAGCCTCACCTTTAAGCCGGCGGCGAGTCGCCTCTCGCCTTGCTTCGAACTTGGCTTCAACCTCGGATGCTGGAATCAGATTGCCAGCGTCGGCCGAGGCACGGCCGATTTCCACTTGACGGCGAAACCAGGCATCATGCCCGGCCGCTTCCTGCGGCTGCCGAACGACATCACTCACGCGCTCTTCTCCCGTTGAACGGTCACAGTACATTTGGCGGCTCTGCAGCGGACACTGCATCAAGCCTTGAGGCTAGGCATTATCGCTTTGGCACTCGACAGTTGAGGATCGAATCAGCGTGGTCCCGCGCAACGCTCCTTTCCTCCTACTGACGAGTCTGCAGTATTTACAAACTGCAATACTTCTACTTGAATCGTGCCGCTAAGCTAGCCATGTCGTCGCTGCGATGACGACCGGGGTTGGCAGCCCGACTGAAAAGGACCGGCGAACATCGGAAGCAAACAAGGAGGTATTGCCATGCTTCGGTCCACATGCGCCCGCTCCGGGCATATCGACTTTCCCAATGGGAAGACGACGGGATTGGCGTCCCATACAAGAAGGCGGCCCGCTTTTGCCAAGCGGAGATTTCATCGATCCGCACGAATGGGAGCCACCATGATTCGACTCGCACTCGCCAGCACCGTACCGCTGGCGTGCCTCCAGAAGTTAGCCAGCGCATCGGCAGGGAGGCCCTGCCATGTCTGAAACCACCCACGGCAACATCACCGTCAGCCACAGCGGCAGCGCCGTCTGTGTCACCACCTGGTACGCGCTGGAAACCCCGCGCGAAGTCGCCGCCGACAAGGCCGCGCAATTGCACAGCCTACTCTTCTTCCTGCGCGACTACGCCGCCAGCAACCCTCAGTTCGGCGAGCTGCTGCCTGCCATGCACGAGGGCATTCTCTCCGTGGCGGAGGGGCTGGCGCTGGAGGCGCGGTTGTTGAGCGAATTGGCGGCTGTGGCAGCCGACGACAACGCATCCGCATCCTTATAGCGTTGACGATAAGGCGCCCTCTCCTGCTGGCGGAAGAGGGCATCGCAACACGCCCGAACCCTTCGCACGCAGGGAACAGGTTTCTGCTGTCATGCAGCAAAATCCTGCCTGCAACTTGGCATGGGGTAGGTCCGGTTGCCAACCCGGGCATAGGCGCCCCCGCGCCTATGCCCACCTCTACGCTTCCCAAGCCAACGCTTGGCTGTCGGAGCCACTCTGCGATCAACGGGACCGAACGCATTCAGCGACCAGGCCGCCGACCGGATCGCGCTCGCAGTGCAATACGACACAGATTGACATCCACAGACCTCGATTCGATTCACCGATGGGCCGCCTGACTACCAATACGGACGAAGCTCGACACGTGCTCAAGATCACGCAGGGCATGCCGCTGTTCGGGATCGTGTTGATCCGCATGAAGGACGGCACGGTCCTGGATGGCGTGATCCGGCGGTCGGACATACGGCACCGCGCCGCAAGCGAAACTGATCAAGCGCCCGCTGGATATTCGGCCAGTTTCACCGTGGAAACCCGTGCCCGGGAACTGGTCACGATCGACGTCCTGGATGTGCACGCAGTCGCCAATGCGTGGTCTGAATTCAAGGGCGAGTATGCCCGTCTCGGCATGGTGAGTATCGCCGACCTTCCCCCTCCCAGCGCAAACGGGTGGAGCACGGCGCGCTGGAAGTAGATCCCCGTCGGGGTATCTTCCCCCATCTTCTCCGCAGCTACTGGCTGCAGCGGCAATCGTACACGCAGCACTGCGCAGCGCCACGACCCTGTCGCTGCGGTGACCTGCCGCATCCCCTGCATCCACTCATCGCATCGTAAAACGCCATGCAACTCGATCCCACCATCTTCAAAGCCTATGACATCCGCGGCATCGTCGGCAAGACGCTGACCCGCGAGGTGGCCCGCGCCGTCGGCCTCGCCTTCGGTTCCACCGCCGTCGAGAAGGGCGAGCGGGCCGTGGTGGTCGGCCGCGACGGCCGCCTGTCCGGCCCTGACCTGCTCGGCGGCCTGGTCGAGGGCCTGCGCGCGGCAGGTCTCGATGTCATCGACCTGGGCATGGTCGCCACGCCGATGGTCTACTTCGGTACCTATGTCGAGCTCGATGGCCAGCGCGCCACGTCCGGCATCATGGTCACCGGCAGCCACAACCCGCCCGACTACAACGGCCTGAAGATGGTGCTGGCCGGCGAGGCCATCTACGGCGACGCCATCCAGGGCCTGCGCCAGCGCATCGAGGCCGGCACCTTCACCAGCGGCGCCGGCGGTTACCGGCAGCTCGACATCCGCCGTCAGTACATCGACCGCATCCTGGCCGACGTCAAGCTGGCGCGGCCGATGAAGATCGCGCTGGACGCCGGCAACGGCGTGGCCGGCGCCTTCGTCGGCGAGCTTTTCCGCGGCCTTGGCTGCGAGGTGACCGAGCTGTTCTGCGAGGTCGACGGCAGCTTCCCCAACCACCACCCGGACCCGGCCCACGTCGAGAACCTGCAGGACCTGATGCGCAGCCTGCGCGAGACCGACTGCGAGCTGGGCCTGGCCTTCGACGGCGACGGCGACCGCCTCGGCGTGGTGACCAAGGACGGCCAGGTCATCTTCCCCGACCGCCAGCTGATGCTGTTCGCCGAGGAGATCCTGGCGCGCAACCCGGGCCAGCAGGTGATCTACGACGTCAAGTGCACCGGCAAGCTGGCCCCCTGGATCCGCCAGCACGGCGGCGAGCCGCTGATGTGGAAGACCGGCCATTCGCTGATCAAGGCCAAGCTGCGCGAGACCGGTGCGCCGATCGCCGGCGAGATGAGCGGCCACGTCTTCTTCAAGGACCGCTGGTACGGCTTCGACGACGGCCTCTACACCGGCGCGCGCCTGCTGGAGATCCTGTCGCGCCATGCCGACCCCAGCGCGGTGCTCAACGCGCTGCCGAATTCCAACAGCACGCCGGAGCTGCAGCTCAAGTGCGCCGAGGGCGAACCCTTCGCGCTGCTCGACAAGATCCGCGCCAACGCGACGTTCGAAGGCGCACGCGAGGTCAACAAGATCGACGGCGTGCGCGTCGAGTACGCCGACGGCTTCGGCCTGGCGCGCCCGTCCAACACCACGCCGGTGGTGGTGATGCGTTTCGAAGCCGATAACGATGCCGCGCTGGCGCGCATCCAGGCCCAGTTCAAGCGCGCGATCCTGGCCGAGAAGCCGGACGCGCAACTGTCCTTCTGAGATTCTGAGCGGATGCGAGTGAATTCCCGGCCCGAGACGGGCTCGCCCCGCTGACAGCCCGCTGCCGTTCGCCGTGATTCAGGGCGGCTCAGTGTCCTGCGCTCATCTCATCGGCACGGCGCTGTGCCCACGAAAGACCTCGGGATTGGGCATCCGCAAACTGCTCGAAATGTCCGAGCTCATCGGATTCCTCGACGGTGAAATCCCCCAACCGCACGCGCCCGAGCGCGGCGAATTTGCCACCGCCGATGGGCCTCCCAATGCCCTCGATGATGTAATGACCGTATCGTTGGATGGACATTGGCGTGGCTCCGGGTCTTCGTGCCGTATGCGCGGCTCGGTTACGTCAGACACGTGGTTAAGCCTAGTACAGTACCGCCCACACCGGCGTCCACTCGCGCACCCTCGGTTCGTGGGGATTCGAACCCGATGCCGAGCTTTTCCTGGGTTTTTGGGGGAATCCGCGAGAGCTTGCTCCGCATTTGCAGGCGATGGGCAGAAGACGGTCAGACTGCGGTGCTTGCCGAAGCGCCGTTGGTAAGGCGCGGGCGCGCCATGGCGGCGCCAATTGGCCTTCTACTCGGGCGGCAACTTCTTGTGACGAAACCGGACGATCACTGCATCGGGCTGACCGATCACGATGGCGGCAGCGTAAGACGGTCTATCGAGGAAAAACAAAACTCACATTGAGCCTTACCTGCCAATCGGGAGAATCCGTCGGCCTGATGACATTGCGGTAGAGCCCGATCGATGCTGACATCGCCTGCCCGGAAAGATTGAAGACCTTGCCGATTTCCCCTCCTACCGGCACAGTCCATCGCGCATTGGACTTTGCTGCCCAGTCCGCGGCGATGATTGGCGTGGAAGACAGGAACCAGCCACTTGGGAAGTTATAGATGACGAAGTACTGGGCTGCGGTTCGATCGATGCGTGCGCCGGAACTGGAGCCAGAGAAGGAGCTCAAGTGACTGACCAGCAGACCGAACACCCATGGGTCCGGCATGGTAAGTACCACGGCGGCGGGCCCCGCGGCCCATCGGTTTGCGCCAAGGCTGCTGCTGGTTGCGGTGGGAATCGAGAACGTCGCACCGAGCCCCCATGTCACATTGGATGCGGTGCTGGGTGATAGCACGGCCATGGGGACAATGTCACCGAGCCCGAATGTTGCCGGATCGGACGGGGAAAGGCGGGGTTGCGAGATCAACGGCACCGTGGTGCGCGTGACGAGATTCCAGTCACTGTTCAGCCGGAATGGAATCACAGGCTGGATGTTCAGCACATTGCCTGCTCGTCGATCTGGGCCAAGAGGAAAGTTGGTGTCGTTGGCAAAGGGGAGGCTGATCGTGTCCGCAAGAGGATTCTGAAGCAGCTTGGCAATGTCATGCGCCGAAAGATCAGACGTCTCAGCGATGCTGGCTTGATTGGCAGCGCAGGAAATCAGGATAAGCAGCACGAATCGCTTCATGTGTTCGTGTGTTCGTGTGTTCGCGAGAAGATTGGAGACGGGTTGCCATGGCCGGGCAGGAAATCTGCACGGTTTCCCATCGATGGAAACTCAGGTCCAAGCGGAAAGATGCCGCCCCTGCCGGTCGAGCATGCCGAGCACGGAGCGCGGAGCGTGGCGCTGCGGTTCCGAGTCCTCGGCGCACCGGGAAGGAAGCCGCAAGGCCCCCTCATCGACATCAATGTGCTTTCGCTACCCGGCAGGTCGCCCGCTCAGTCTGAGCGCGCATCGCCGCGCCTGGCTGGCCTGCCGAGGGGCTTTCCGATTCCGTGCAGAGCAGACTAGCTCTTGGCTGGCAGGAAGCGGAAGACATCGGCGGCCTTGAAACTGCCCGCGACGTCCCCAGCCCACACCGGACCGTCATCAACGGGAAGCCGCATCGCTGGTCCGCCAGGTTTGATATCGACCTTGTCGAAGGAGACCCAGAAGACGTTGGGCGACGTGGTGGCCTCGAAATAGTAGATCCGGTTCTTATGATCGGCGACGGTTCGCCAAAGCGTTGGCGCCACGTTCGGGGCACCGGGTCGTTGCGCGCCCATCGGCACCGAGACATTGCGCACGATGGAGAACATGGCGGCCACCGACAGCACGGGATCGGCGGTCTTCGGGGCTTCGCCCAGGTAATAGGAGGCGCGGACGAAACGGTCGGCGGGCCTTTCCGTGCCGGGCAGCATCGCGGTACCGCCGATTTCCTGCCAATACGTGTTCAGCGCCAGCTGCTGATCGTAGCTGGGCTCGTTGGTCATGACGGCATATTGATGGCCATGATGAATGACCAGCTTGCCGTTCAGGTACTCGAAGATCGCCGAGTCGCCCGTTGCGTCGGAGATCGCGAGGTGGAGGGCCGGCTTGAAGCCCCCAGGCAACTCCGGAAGCACCAGTTGGAACGGCTCGGCGCGCAACGCGTTGACGGCTTCGTCAACCGTCGCGAAGTTGTCGAGCACGTACTGCGCCCAGCCCGCGATCGACAGCCCCGGTTGCGCCTTGTTGCGTACCCCGTAGTCGGCCGTGCCGAGGTACAGCAGGTTGGCGACCAGGCCCTTCTCATTGATGCCATCGGTCGTCGCGGCATCATAGGCTGCGGCGATGACGCTGCTGTACTTCGATGTCCAGGTGAGCGAATGATCCACGGCGGCGCCATCGCGAGCCGTTCCCGCCGGAAACGCCCACAGGTTGGTATGTACCGGCACCATCCAATCCATGGAACGGCCCGTGACGATCATATGATCCGGGCCGGTATAAGTAATGCGGGAGCAGGCCAGAGACGGCGGTGCGCCAGTCAGGGTCGCCATGAAAACCGCCAATGCGAACTTTGACAAGGGTTTCAAGATGCGTATCCTCGAATGGAATAGGAAAGTGGCTTTATATTCAGTCTATTTCCAGACCGGTTGAGGGCATCATAGCCGAGAATCTCGGCCGGAAACTGAGGAAAACTGATTTCAATCGAGATCGTGTACGCAGGAATCGTCTGTTACGATCTTCCGTTATGACCTTCTGTCACGATCCTCTTCACGGGCCGAGCCATTGGACCTTTAGATAATGCGCGGGAGAGAGATGGATCATGATCTCGATACCCGCCCGTACCCCCCGTCAGGGCTATTTCCCCATACCGAAGCCATGACGCTTCCCGCCGTGCTCGATTGGTGAGCGCGGCGTCGATGGTCCGTTGTATGCCGATCCGGATCGTCTTAGCGCCGGGCTCGCCAGCGCGCTTCCGCCCAAGGAACCCACCCGGGGAAGCAAGCAACCGAATCATCTGATTGCGTGTGGCCGGTGTCTTCGGGCGGGCAATGCGCCACGCCCCTCCCTTCCATCCGGCGCGCGCCTGCCTTGATCCCGACACGGATCGCCAGGATCCAGGCGCTCGAACTTGAATCGGGGGCTGACGGCGCTGACGGGGCCGACGCCTTTGTCGCGCCCAGGGGAGAAGTCAGCGGGACTTCCCCTTGGCCAGGCAATAGGCGTTGACGAAGGTTGCCGTGTGCTGCAAAGACTGACGTATATCCGGTTTGGCTATGCCATGCCTGCCGGCAAATTGCTCGAGCGCCGCTGTATCAAAACGAGTGGTCTGGATAAAGTCCAGGGCTTCGGCCTTGGTATTCAAAAACCGCGCGACGGGAGGAATACCCAGTAGCAACTTCAGCAACCGGAGCGGAATGTAATGCCTGGGAGGCTTTACGCCAACGGGTTGCGCCGCCTGAGCCAGGAGTTCCCGCAAGGCGGGAGTCTGGCCATCGAGCGCCAGCAGTTCCTGGCCCGCCATGGCAGGATCCAAGGCACAAGCCGCCACCAGCTCAACCAGGTAATCCACGGTGACCAGTGGCAGCCAGTGCTTGGCCGTACCGGGCACTGCCGTCAGCTTTCCCTGCACCAGGTTGCGTATCAGCTCCACCAGCGGCTGGCCGTCAAGGATGTGCCCCGTGCGGCTGTGGCCGCAAACCGTCGCGGGGTGGACAACGGTCATCTCACCGCCCTTGGCGGACATGAGCTCCAGGGTGGCAAAATGCGCCTCGATCTTGCTCCCCTCGTAAGCACCGACACGCCGGTAGACGGCAGGCCAATCCGTCAGCCCCGGATAACGCGGATCGATGCCGATGCGTTGCAGATGTTCATGATTCTTCAGCATGTAGCCGCCGATCATCACTAAGCGGCTGTTCTGCTCGGCCGCCAACAGCGCCACGCGCTTTGCCCCTTCCACATTCACCGCACGAGAATGCGCCAATGAAAGCCCCCAAGCGAAATGGGCGCCCAGGTGGAATACGACTTTCGCCTGCCTTAGCGCTTCTCGGTCAGCAAGACTCAGCCCGAGGTTGTCCTGTTCCAGATCGCCAGCTACCGCAAATACCCGGGTGGCGTTCCCGCCCAGCTTGTCGACTTGCTCCCGCAGTGCGGCGAGTCGCTCCGGGCGACGCATCAGCACCCGGATGGTGTGACCTTTCGCACTCAGGGTCGCCAGCAAATGTTGACCGATGAAGCCGGTCCCCCCGTGACAAAGCACTCCACGCTCATTTCCCTGCTCCTTGGTAAGGCGAGAAATCGAGTGTAAACTGTCGACCCAACTCTATAGTCAAGTGGTGTTTTCATGAAAATCAGCGAACTCGAGGCCCGCAGCGGCGCCAGCCGCCATACGCTGCGTTACTACGAGCAAATCGGCCTGATCTCACCGCTACGGCAAACCAACAATTATCGCGTTTATTCAGCGCAGACCCTGCAGGACCTGGACTTTATCCAGCGCGCGCAGAGCATGGGTTTTTCCCTGAAGGAAATAGGCGAGATTCTGGATGCGCAGCGGAACAAGCTGATCGATTGCGCTGACGGTGCCAAGGTAATTGAAAAGAAGATGGCGGAAATCAGACAGAAAATCGCCGACCTGCAAAGCATTTATCGGTATCTGGATGCAGAGCGCGCAAACCTCGAAGCCAGTGCTGCCAGGCAGCTTGAGCGTTGATTTGCGCGTTGATTTGCGCGTTGATTTTCACCTTGATTTGCACCAGGCCCTGACCCAGGATCGGCATCGAAAACCGATCCACCGCAAAGCATCGGCTCATACACCATTCTCAGCGTGCCCGCCGGCCCGCAACTTCTGCAGGGTCTTGGCCGCCATTCCATCGTTTCCTGCCGCGTCGTGGCTTCGCGGTGGCTCGGCAATTGCCATGCGATCGGCTTGACGCCGCCTGGCACGTCCGGCTCCGCGCCACCCGGCTCTGCCCTGCCCCATGTCAGCCTGAAGTGAGCAGCAAGTTGTCGGCAGCGGCGGATGGGCGCGCAGGGCCCGCTGTGGCATGCGGCAGTGAGATGACGAACGTCGTGCCGTGCCCGAGCTGGCTATCGACGCGGATACTCCCTTGATGCAGGTCGATGACGCGCTTGACCAGGTACAGGCCCAATCCCGTGCCTGGCTTGCCCGCGGCGCGGCGGCCGCGGAAGTACTTCTGGAAGAGTTTGGGCAACTCATCGCTTGGAATCCCATGGCCTCGATCCGTGATCGAGATGGCGATACCGTTGTCCCCGCCAACCGCGCCAAGATGAACGGGTGAGTCCTGGGGAGAGTGCCGGATGGCATTGGACAGCAGGTTGCGCAGGGCGAGGCGCATCAGTTCCGGGTCACAAGGAAACGCCCCGGGTAGCGCGCTGCAGGTGACAACCACGGTGTCACCATCCCATTCCCTTGCGACGCTGCGAAGCAAAGGCTCCGGGTCGACACTGGCCAGCGCGAAGGCGCGCAGGGCGTTGTCGAGGGGATCCAGGGAAAGCAGCGCATCCATCAGCGAGGTCATGCGCCGCACCGCCTGGCGAATATTGCCACTGCGATCCCTGGTGAGCTGAGGCGTGCCTGCGCTCCCGGCAATGCGCTGGGCGCTGGTATCGATGATCGACAACGGGGTGCGGAATTCGTGCGAGACCATGGCCACGAAATCGCATTGCTCCTGCCGTGCCCGCTTCTCGGCTTCCAGCGCAAGCCGCAGTTCTCCCTCGACCGCTTCGCGGCGGCGAATCTCCGCGACCAGCGAAGCGGTCCGGCTCGTCACCGTCGATTCCAGTGACAGTGCATAGTCAGTCTGCACGCGCAGCGCCTCGGCCTGCACCCGGGCGTTCTCCTGCTTCAAGGCGTTGTAGCGCCAGGTGATGGCAAGGCTCATGACCGCCATATGCGCGATGGCGCCGACCTGGTAGCAGTTGTCGGTAAGGAGGTTCGGCGGGAGAACGGTCAGGTTGCGCAGGATGCGCAGGACGATGCCGGCAAAGTAGATGCCGAAGGCGAGCAGGAAGAAGCCAGCGTGCCGGTGCCCGCGGAGCCAAAGGCGCAGGCCGATCGCCGTCAGGATGCCGATCAGCACGAGGATCGACATCTGCGCTGGCGCAACGCCTGCGGCGTAGCCGACATCGACCGCGAGGAACGAGGTGACCACGGCAAGCACCAGTGCCAGCGCCGGAAGGATACGGGCAAGGCGGGGCATCAATGCGGCAAGCCCCAGGAACTGCACGCACAGCTTGACGCCAAACCAGATCGAGCTGCAGATCAGCAGCGCCAGCAGCCTGTCGCCGAGCGGCCCCGGCATGCCGGTGTACTGCTGCAGATGCCCGAAGTTCAGCAGCATCTGTCCAATGCTGCAGGCCACGTAGCCGGCGTACCATCGGTTCACTTCTTCGCGCGTCCACGTCCAGAAGAGGAGATGGAAGATGAAGATTGCGGCGTAGGCACCGAAGAGAATCCCGTAGGCCAGCGATTCGGTGTTCGCGCGCGCCTGGAATGCCGCCGGCTGCCAGAGAACGACCTGCGCTGAAATCGAGGTTCGGGAGCGGATTCTCAGCCAGAAGGTATGTGGACCCGGCTCGTCCACATGCAGGCGGAAGACCGGAACACGGAAATCCCAGTCCCATTCGCTGCGCGGCACGTCGCCGCCCGCGCGGCGTTCGCGCCAGCCAGCGCCGGCGCTGGCTTGATAGAGCCGGACTTCGGCAAACACCGCGTTGTTGATTTCGAGCAGCCAGTCGCGCGGTCCGTCGGCGGGCCGGTCGATGGCGACACGCAGCCAGATCGCGTCGTGCGTGAACCCCATGTTGAGATTGCCGGGAAGCGCCTGCCAGGCGGGGGAAGCCGCCACCTGCTCGATGGTCATGGCGCCCGTGGTATCGCGCAGCCATGCCATATGGGGGGCGAGATCGATCGGGTCGGCAGTGGCGGTGAGCTTGCGTGGCGTCTGTGCGCCAGCGCCATGGCAAAGCAGCAAGAGGAGAATCAGCAGCCAGGCGCGACAGGCGCGACAAGCCATGGATCCCGGCGAACGAGGGGAACAGAAGGGACCGGATTTCCTCAGAATGGGCGAATAGCGAGCACAGTACACTACGTCCATGGTGAGCGTGATCCTTCTTGAAGATGAGCCTGTCCTGCGCAGCGAACTGGCGGGCTACTTGACCGAGTGCGGGCACCGCACCGACGCCGTCGGCACCCTCGCCGAGTTTCGCCAGGTGTTCTCTCCGTGCGACCATGCCATTGCCGTGATCGACCTTGGCTTGCCGGACGGCGACGGCATCGATCTGATCGACTGGCTGCGCGCACATGGACGCCGGTTGGGCATCATCGTTGTCTCGGCGCGCAGCAGTACCGCTGAGAGAGTTCGCGGCCTCATGATCGGAGCGGATCACTATCTTGGCAAGCCCTTCGACCTGGAAGAACTTGCCGCAACGGTGGCCGCGCTGGGCCGCCGGCTGGCGGCGGGGGGCGTCAGCACGCGCTGGATCCTGGATGTCGGGCGGCGCCAGATTCTCCCGCCTGGTGAGGCCCCTATCTGCCTTACCGCACAAGCGTTCATTATCTTGCGCGCCATTGCCGCAGGACGCGGGGCGCCCGTCAACCGGCGCGAGATCGTCAACGCCCTCTCCGAAGACTACGATCAGTATGACCAGCGCCGCCTGGATACGCATGTGTATCAATTGCGCAAGGCGGTACAAGCGGCCTCAGGCATGGAACTCCCCATCCGCTCGGCTCGCGGGCGAGGGTATCAGTTTCTCGGCGAGGTCGACATCCAGCAGCCATGACGCTGTCCGCTTTCAGCTTTCAGCTGTCCGCCGCCAGCCACAGTCCGGGCGGATCTCAGAATTCCTCAGAATCGCGTGGACTTCCCGGCATTATCATGCAATGCAAATGCCGTGATGGTGCATCGCACATCGTTGTCGCCACGATATGCCGGGCTTCAGGTGACCGAGGCACGCCCGCTGCAGCGCGGTGCAGCGATCGACCGCGGCCATGGCCGATGCGATGACGCGGGCGCGATAACTTCTGGACTGTCAGGATCGCTATGCTTGCTCGAACTTCCTACCGCTGCATGTTGGCCGGCATCGTGCTGGCATCGTTCGCCGCCGGCGCCCAGGCACAGGGCAATTTCGGCTTTCTATCGGATACGCCGCTGTCTCACCTGAGCACGGAGGATCTGTCCCGGCTGGAGGCCGAGGTGTACCGGGTGCGCGACGAAGAGCGCGACGCCAAGGTAACGCACTGGAAAAGCCAGACCTCCATGCCGATCGTCGAGGCAAACGTTACGCCGCGGACCTTGCGCCGCAAAGGGACGCCTTGCCGCCGGATCACCGTGGAGATGCGGGGAAGGGGTCCGGTGCTGATCCTTGAGCCCCTCTATTGCAGGAACGCCCAGAATGCGTGGGAACTGCAGAAGATCGACTTTTGAGGCGGTGCCAGCCGGCTATCCCGCAGGATTGTCCTGCCGGGGAGCCCGGGTGCGCACGTGCTCACGGCGGCGGTGCGCCATGGCCCGCCCGGCGCATCGGATGAGGTGGCGATGAGTGGATCGCGATGGCCGTTGGCATTTGCGGCATTTGCGGCATTTGCGCTGTTCCTTGCCGCAGGCACGGTGTCGGCACGTGCGGGGGGTGTGCATTCACCGACCGCTGGTGTCCTCTGCGACGGCTATATCTGTGCGGACAAGGATGGCGTCTCGCAGGGGCTGACGGAACGCTATCTCGGCAAGAAGATCGCCGCGCGGAGCTTTTCGCGCGGGCCGTTCGACCACTCGGCGTTCACCTTTTCGAACGGCGTCTTCTGTGACGTCAAGGAATGCCTGTGTCGAGAAGACCGCTATTTCAACGCCAAGGGCCAGCGCAGCCCCGTATCCGCGAAGTACACGCGACTGTTGTTCGGCAAGCCAGCGGCAGGGGCGTCCTGCCAGGCGGCGCGCGGCCAATGACGTCTTCCGTGGGGAGGACCGGCAAACGGCATGACTCGGCATGACTCGGCATGACTCGGCATGACGCGGCATGCCAGACCCGCCGGACTGTGCGTGAGGCTGGAGACTGGAGGCTGGAGGCTGGAGACCGGTACTTGGCTGCTCGCAGCGGGCTTTGCCCGCGAATTGCCGGAGGGATTACGCGAGCTTCAGGCCGATGATGCCGGCCGTGATCAGGCAGACAGACGCCCACCGCATCGCGGTATTGGCGTCGCCGAAGACAAAGATCCCGGCCAGGAACGCGCCCACGGCCCCGATCCCGGTCCACGTGGCATAGGCGGTTCCCATGGGGATCTCGCGCTGGGCGAGCAAGAGGAGGAAGCCACTGATCGCCATGCAGGCAATGGCAAAGACGATCCACAGAATGCGTTGCAGGGAGTCTATGCCACCGAGCTTCAGGCCGATCGGCCAGCCGATTTCACACAAGCCAGCCAGAATCAGGTAGGTCCAGGCCATAGGCTCAATACCCTTTTGTGATGTTGTGTCGAAAACAGGGAGCTGGCGATCGCCGATGGCCAAGAGACATGACATCCCGGCCATTATCCGTGTGCATCGTCGCTACTGCGAAGGCAGCCACTGTATCAGGAGGCGTTCATTGTGGAGGACAACGAAAGCTGCCGCAAGAATGCTGTTTCTTGTGCGGTTTCTTGTGCGCGTACCACTTCACCACGTCGTCGGACGCGGCCGGTTGCTGGCATCGGTCTCAGCATGGCATTGACCTATGGCCACTGGCGGCTTGCCGCTACCGTGGCCTTTTGCCTTGCCGGCGCTTTGCCGGTTCAATACGTGGCCGCGCAGCCCATGCAGGCAGGCGGGCAGCCCGCCTCGCTATGCGACATGCCGTGGTTTCGGGCCGGCACCCGCGTGCAAATGGAGGCCGACGGCGAAATGCCGATGTCGATCACCTTCCGGCTGCGCCAGGCTGCCGTCCAGCCGGGCGGTTGCGAGGCAAATTTCGAAATCCATTCGAAGTCGGCGATGGCCGCCCTGAAGGGTCCGCCTGTCGTGGTAGACCAGGTGCATGCTGTGCGCATCGTGCCTGCGGAAAGCGGTAGCGAAGGCAATGTGGAAAGTATCAGCGCCGTTGTCAATGCGCGCGCCCGCTATGCCCGTATGTTCGGCGAAGCGGCGTTCCGGGGCCGGGGCGTGCTGGATTACGCATCGATGGCGCTTCAGGAAGGCAAGGTGCTCGATGGCGAGACGTTCGAGTCGGCCCTCTCCGTCAAGATCTATCGGCTGGCGACGGGCGAGGAGGTGGGTACGATGCGCGCGGAGCATGCCTCGGTAGCCGTGGGGCCTCGTAAGGTGGGGCGTCTGCAAACCATTGCCACCGCGCTGGGTCCGCAGAAATGCCTCCCCATTAGCTACGAGAAGCGTACCTCGCTCGGCGCCTTGGAGTTTGCCGGTGAACGGCTGGAGTCGATACCGACGGTAATGAACGTCACCGACTGGTATTGTCCGTCCGTCTTCTTCGTATTGCGTACCGAGGTGCGGCAGATGGGCAAGGTCCAGCGCGTCGACGTCACGGCATTCGAGCGGGAGGAGCCGCTGGAGTGACCCTGCGGGATATGCGCAAAGCAGGATACTGGCGAAACGGTGGAACCCTGTCCAGCGTTTTGCACTGCGATGCGGCGAAGCCCGCAGGCTGTCCCAGGAGAGCGCGCGGGCTGCGGAAATGCCCGCATCAGCTGCCTGGACGGGCTCTCTCCCCGAAAGCCGAGCACCGTGGCCCCGGGTGTAGCGGGTGCTCTGCCGAGCCGGCAGGTACCCCACCCGCCCACGCCATTCCTTTACCCCTCTTAAGACGGTAACCCGCCCTCTGCGGGGTAACGACTTTGATGCAATGCACCACAATAGCTACTGGCAACGCAATTTGACCCCGTTGCTGCAGTCCTCAGGGCATAGGAGCTCCCCGCGCCTATGCCCTCTTTTTTTTCATGCGACTGACATCCTGCCGCATTATGCTCTGCTGGCTCGCAAGCCATGGCACGAAGCATGGATACCGGCCGCTTCATGCTGCGCGGCCGGCTGCATTGCGCTCGGGTGAGTTCAGGGGCGGTTTGAATTCCCGCTGCGGCCTCAGTAATTCGGATCCTGCGTCACGCCCGTGCCCCAATGGCCGTTGAACGGCTTGAACACGGTAGCAAAGTCATACGGATTCTGCGTAATGCCTGAGCAGCTCAGCGAAACCTGGGTGCCGCCGTTCGGGCACGATTGATCGCGGCTGATCGACCAGTTGCTGAGCAGGCCGTAGCCATTGGTGCTGGCGACATTCAGCACGCTCTGCGCATTGGCCACCGTGAAGATCTCGCCCGGCGTGTCGTTCACGCCGATCATCGGCGTGACGCCGACCATCTGCCACAGCTGCGCATTGCTCTTGACCTGACCGACGGCCTTGTAGGCCGTGTCGAGCTGCGAGTACAGCCCCTGCGCCGCGCTGACGGCCGCCGCGCCCATGTCGGTATCGGCGGTGCCGTAGTCCATCGTCATCAGGTTCACGGCGTCGAACGTCACCTTGTTCTGGATGGCCACGTTGACGGCGTTGACGGCATCCGACGTGAGACCGTACGGCATGGCCGGCAGCGTGAGCGTGACATGCAGCGTCTTGCCCTTGCTTGCCAGGCTGGATTGCAATTGCGCGAGCGCCCTGAAGTGGCGCGACACCGCCGCCGTGTCCTGCAGCGGCGAGCCTTCGAGGTCGAAGTCGACGTGCGTGAGATTGTAGGTATTGATGACGGTCTGGTAGGCGCTCTTCAAGGTCGACACGGAACTGCATGCCTGCATCAGCGGCGTACCGGCCGCGCCACCGAACGACACGGCCACCTCGCCGCCCTTGGCGCGGAAGTTGGCGATCGACGTGGCGATGGTGCTCAGCAGCGAGCCGCTGGCGTTCGCGCCGATCGGCTGCACGCCGCCCCAGGAAGGCTGGCATCCGCTGCCGGCCACCACGAAGGCGAGATTGAACTGCTGGATTCCTTGCTGCACGCCGATCTGGTCGATCAGCGGCACCGGGGTCATGGGGAGATAGACAAAGGGCGCGTAGATGCCTTGCGCCTGCGCCGCGCCGGCGGCAGTGGCGAGACATGCCGCCGCAAGCGTTGCCGTGACTGCGCGAGATAAGACCCCGATTTTCATTCTTGTTCTCTCTGGTTAGCGTTGTATTCACATGTACGCCGGCCCTGTCCCGACAGCATAGCCGGCCGCAATGCGTACGAGGGTGCGTTCCGCCACATTCCACCCCCACGGGAGTATAGCGGCGCGTTCGGTTGCCATCTGAGCATGGAAAGATGACGAAAGATGATGCAGGTTGCTTGTGCGGGGCAGGCGTGCGTTTGTGCGCATTGACAGCTTGCAATGTCTCGTCTGTCTGGCTTGCCGGACTTCTTTCCGGAAAGTCTCGCCTGTGTACTGCGGTTGATGGTTCGATGCAGTGCATCGGCTTCGCGCCGGCATTCGTGTGTACGACGGCGCTCGCTTCTTGCTGGCGCCTGCCCTCACCCCCGGCCCCTCTCCCACAAGTGGGAGAGGGGAGCAAACAGGTGGCATCGCTAGGGATGGCGTTCGCCATAACGGGGACACCCTCCCTTGCGACAACCGGGCAAACCAGTGGCATGGCGAAGGCCGTCGTTCGTCAGCGCGACAGCACCCGCCTCGCGACAACCGGGCTCCCCTCTCCCGCCTGCGGGAGAGGGGCTGGGGGTGAGGGCCGGCATTCGCCAGCACGACGGCATTCACTTCGCGCCAGCGCCTGCCCTCTCCCCCGGCCCCTCTCCCACAAGTGGGAGAGGGGAGCAAACCAGTGGCATAGCTAGAGCCGTTGCCGGCACGACGCAGCCCGATTACACATTCTTGTGTAAGATATAAAACACGACATCGATGCATAGCGCAGACCTGATCCGGCAACTCAAGGCGGATGGCTGGCAACTCGTCTACACCGTGGGTTCCCACCATCAGTTCAGGTACCCGACGACGCCGGGAAAGGTAACGGTCCCGCATCCGAACAAGGATCTCCCGATAGGCACGGTGCGCAGACTCCAGAAACAGGCTGGCTTGAGGTAAGGAAGAAGGATGCTCTATCCCCTGTATGTCCACGTGGGAGACGCCAGGCACGCGCACGGCGTCTCATTCCCCGACTTCCCGGGCTGCTTTGCCGCGGCAGACGACTGGGAAGATCTGCCCGCCGCCGTGCAGGAGGCCGCCGAAGCCCATTTCGCCGGCAGCGAGACACCCATTCCCCGGCCAACGCCGTTGGAATCCCTGACCGCATCGCCCGAGTTCGAAGGCGGCGTCTGGATGCTGTTCGACATCGATCTGTCCAAGCTGAGATCCAAGGCGGTGCGGCTGAATATCAGCCTGCCGGAACGGCTTCTTCAGCAGATCGACGCGGCCGCCAGGCAGCGGCGCCTGTCGCGCTCGGCCTTCCTCGCCCTGGCGGCGGAGCACGAGATGGAGCGAGCCTAGTCCGCTGCGTCATTCGAAAGCCCCCCGATCGACTGCGCCTCCAGGCCTACGTGTCGTGGCAAAGCCTGCGACCTGGATGTGCCGCCGCTCGGGAGCGCTTTGCCTGACGCAACGGACTAGCGCTTGTCTTGCCGAGGCGCCAGCGGTTTTTGCGAGTGATGGTCGCGGTCTGTGTCGCGGTCCGTGTCGCGATCCGTGTCGCGATCCGTGTCGCGATCTGCCTTGTCGCGGTCTGCCTTGTCGCGGTCCGTCTTGTCGCGGTCCATGTCGCCACGGTCCATGTCCCTGCGGTCTTCCGCGCGCGCCCTGCCCTTGTCGCGGTCGGTGGATTCCGGCCCATTGGTGTTGAGCTGGCCGGAACTGCTCATGTGGCTGCCGGATTGACCACCGGGCTCACTGCCCATCCTGCCCGGTGCCCCCATGCCGCCTCCCATGCCGCCTCCCATTGCCCCACCCCCGCCGCCACCTTTGTCCCGGCCGTACGCGGCAATTGACAGGCAAGCCACCAGGACAGTGGCGGCCAAGACTGCAGTGCGATGTTTGCTCATGGCAAGTCCCCTGACGTCTGACAATTCTCGATGCGCTGCACGACGCGCAGAGCGATGGAGGTCATCGCCCCCCGCGGCCATGGCCTTCGCTGGCCTGGCCGTGTGGACGGAAGCCCGTTCTGCGCCGCTGCCTAGAAGGCAAAGTTCTGCACGACGTTACTGCTGCTGACATTCACCTGTTGCGTGCTGACCGCGCCGGTGGCGCTGGTGGCCTGGATGCTGTATTTGCCGGCGGCGGTGCCGTCCGCTTGGAGCGGGATGGGTAGCATCGCCTGGAAGCTGCCCACCATGGGCGCGCTCGCGGGCAGCGCCGGCTGGGTTGGGAACAGGCTGTATGCGCCGGTATCGGACGCCGCGGCAGTCGCAGCGATTTCGAACGTCGCGCCGCCAGTCTGCTGCAGCGCGCGAATGGTTGCCTGCGCGCTGGCTGGCGTGACCGTCCCGGAAACCGTGCGGAACAACGATTGCGGCAGCGAGATCGGCGTAGCAGCGGTAGCGACCGCCGTGCTGCCGCCCGCCACGACGGGAACCCCCTTGATGATGCCCGTGCTCAGGCCATTCGATGCGATGGGCACGATGACGACGTCGACATTGCCTGCCGTGCTGCTTTGCTCGATCGGCGACAGCGTGAAGCTGCCACTGCCGTCTGCCACCGTCGCCTTGACGACGACGCCATGGCGTTCCGCGTAGACGTTGGCGCCCGGACCGCCGCTCACCACGCCTGTCACGGCGCCGCTGACGCTGGTCGGCAGGGCCGTCACGACCGGCTTGAGGGCGAACGAGCCGTTACCCCGTGCCACGATGGACTTGCACGCGTCGAAGTCGAGGATAAGATCGGTCAGCGTGTTGGGCGCGACGGTGAACGGACGAATGATCTTGATGCCGGACTGCACGGCGCTTGGCGTGTCGAGCGCCTGTTCGCTGCCATTCGTCGGCACCACGGAATTTGCCGGCGCCCCGCCGGCGTTCGGAACCAGTACGAGCCGGATCTGCTGAAAGTCGCCGGCAGGCAACACAGCTTGGCCTAGTGTGGTGAGCACGCCATTGGTCAGGCTCAACAAATCGATGCGGCGCGCCGGATTCAGCGTGATGTCCGTCCAGCCACTGCCCTTCACGTCGGCATTCGGATCCGCATGCACCCGCACCCGGTCGACCGTGACGAACACGTGATCGAAGCCGCAACTGGGCGCGTCGGTCATGGCGACGCTGAGGGTCCCGGTGCCACCACCGGAGCCGCCGTCTCCTCCGCCTCCACAGGCGGCAAGCAGCACGGCGCCGGACAATGCGATCAAGGTCAAGCCGGGCAGGTTGATATGGTTTGCTGACATGGCCTTCTTCTCCAACCGATCTCGTAGTTTGAGCATAGGTTTCCGCTTACCGGCAGATGTAATGCTTTGTAAGAAAGCCAGCCGGACGCGGGAGAACGGCAGCAGAGCGGCAGGTTGCGGTGTGGGCGGCTCAGGGTGCCTGCTGGCGCCATTCGCTTCGGCATACGCTTCGGCATACGCATCGGCATACGCATCGGCATACGCATCGGCATACGCATCGGCGTACGCATCGGCATACGCATCGGCATACGCATCGGCATACGCATCGGCATACGCATCGGGATACGCTTCGGGATACGCTTCGGGATACGCTTCGGGATACGCTTCGGGATACGCTTCGGCGCGCCTTCACCATCCAACGGCTTGCGCGAGGGGAAGAGCCAGGGGCATGGGACCTCTCCCGTGCACGAGTCTGGCGTGCGCGCCGGCAATTGCCGGACACCCCATCCCCGCCGGGGAATCTCGCTACAATCTGGCCACCGTGCGGCCGCGCACGCAGGCGCGGGCCATGCCCTGCCAGCCGGTGCGGCAGCGCACGCTTCTGTTTCTCCTGGCGCGGACAGGCGATGGACATCAAGCACCTGCAACTGTTATCCGACATCGTCGAGGCGGGCAGCCTCAGCAAGGTCTGCGCCGCGCGGGGCATGGCCCAGTCGGCCTTGAGCAAGCACATTGCCTCGATGGAGAGCGAGTTCGGCGCGAAGCTGTTCTACCGCACCGGGCGGGGCGTGGTGCTGACGGAGTTCGGGCAGTCGATCATGCCGCGGGTGAAGTCGCTGCTGGGCGAGTTCGAGCAGCTGAAGAACGAGGTCAGGGATCGGGCCGACGTGCCCAGCGGGCCGGTGCGGCTGGCGCTGCAGGCGTCCATCACCCAGCAGATCGTCGGGCCGCTGTTCCAGCGGGTGCGGGCGGATTTCCCGAAGATCGACCTGCGCCTGATGGAGGGCTTCGCCGGCAATATCGAAGAGGCGCTGGCGAGCGGGCGCGCCGACGTGGGCGTGTTCTCGCGCTATGGCGACCGCCTGCACAAGACGGACGAACCGCTCGCCACGGATGAGCTCTACCTGATCGCCCCGGCGGGCGACCCGCGCGTGGCCGGGCTGAGTTGCCGCTTTGCCGAGGCCGCCGCCTTGCCGCTGGTGCTGCCGGGCGCGCCGGACGGCTTCCACATGATGCTGCTGGACGAGGCGAAGAAAGCGGGCGTGCCGCTGAACACGCAGATCGAGGTGGATTCGCTGACGGCCATGCGCGAGATCGTGGCCAATCACGCGGCCTATACCATCCTGACGCGGCAGGCGGTGGACGTCGACATGCGGCTCGGGCGCATCGGCGTCAGCCGCATCGTGGAGCCGGTGCTGACGCGCACGCTGGTGCTGGCCATCAGCACGCAGCGGCCGCTGACCCATGCCAGCCGCACCGTGATCGACCTGATCCGCAAGCTGACGCGGGCCGCCACGGCCCAAGGCACGCCGCAAGCCGCACCGCAGGCCACATCACAGGCCACGACGGCCAGCGCGCCGGCCAAGGGCAAGCGCCCCGGCAAGGAAACATAGGGCGGCCGGCCTGCGCGAACGCGCAGGCCGTGCCCCACGCCATCCAGGCACGCCATCCAGACACGCCGTCAAGTCACGCCATCAAGCTGCGCAATCAAGCCGCCGAGAAAGCAGTACGCACCGTGCCCAGTCCGGCGATGGTGGTGTCAATGACGTCGCCCGGCGATACCGTGACCATGGGCCCGAGGGCGCCGCTCATGATGACGTCGCCGGCCAGCAGCGGCCTGCCGACTTCGGCCATCTTGCGGGCCAGCCACAGCGCGGCATGGAGCGGATGGCCCAGGCAGGCCGCGCCCACGCCGAGCGACACCACCTCGCCCCGGCGCTCCATCAGCATGCCGCAGGTGCGCAGGTCCACCTCCGACAGCTTGCGCGGCCGGGTGCCGAGGGCGTAGAGGCCTGCCGAGGCGTTGTCGGCCACCGTGTCCAGCAGGCGGATGTCCCAGTGGCGGATGCGGCTGCCGACGATCTCGACGGCGGGCAGCACATAGGCGATGGCCGAGATCAAGCGCGCCAGCGTGACCGGCCCGTCGCCGGTGTCGCCCAGGTCGCGCTCCAGCACGACGGCCACTTCGGCCTCGACCTTCGGCTGCAGCACGCGCCCGAGGACCACCGGCTCATCCGGGGCGAGTTCCATGTCGGCGAACAGCATGCCGAAATCCGGTGCGTCGACGCCGAGCTGCTGCTGCACGGCCTTGGAGGTCAGGCCGATCTTGCGGCCGGACAGGCGGCGCCCGGCGGCCAGCGCGTGCTGCGTGTTGATGTCTTGCACGGCATAGGCGCCCGCCTCGCCCATGGCCGCGAGGTCATCCCGCAGCGGCGGCACCGGCTGGCCGTCCTGGGCGGCCTGGCGCAGCGATGCGGCCAGCCGTTGCAGCACGGCAGTGTCCATGCCCGCGTGGGTCGTCTTGGTCATCGCCTGGGTCATCGTCTCGGTCATCGGCGGCACCTCACAGCGGCGGGTTGAGGTTGTCGGGACTCGCGAAGACGAGCTTCCACGGCTTCATGACGACGGCGCGGAACAGCGCGGCCTTGGCGAAGGGATCGTTGGCGGCAAGCTTTGCCGCCTCGCTCTCGTTGGCGACTTCGTAGACGAACAGCGCGCCGCTGCCGTCGGCGAACGGACCGGCGACCACCAGCCGCCCTTGTTGCAGCAGGTCCTGCAGGTAGGCCCGATGAAGCGGGCGGAGCTGGGCAAGCCGCTCGGGCTCGTTGGCGTACTCGACGAAGGCTGCGAATTTCATGGTTGTGCTCGATGCGTCGGGAGATCAGTCAGTGGATGCATGGATGCGTCGCTGAAGGGATCGCCACATCCATGCACCGGGGCGCGGCGCCCCGGTGCTTCAGTGCTTCAGTGCTTCAGTGCTTCAGTGCTTCAGTGCTTCAGTGCTTCAGTGCTTCAGTGCTTCAGTGCTTCAGTACTTCAGTGCTTCAGTACTTCAGTGCTTCAGTACTTCAGTGCTTCAGTGCGGAAGGAAGCCGGTGGAAATCCACGGCACGGCAGCCACCAGCACCGTGCCGGCCGCCAGCGATGCCATGTAGCGCCAGATGTGCCGCACGCCCCGGCTCGGCGGGGTGCGGCTGATGGCGCAGGCGGCGTAGTAGCCGACCCCGAACGGCGGCGCGAACAGGCCGATGCCCATGGCCAGCACGACGACGATGGCGTAGTGCACATCGTGGATGCCGAGCTGCCGCGCGATGGGGAACAGCAGCGGCCCGAACAGGACGATGGCGGGAATGCCCTCCAGCACGCTGCCGAGCAGCACGAAGGCCACGATCGACACCGCCATGAAGGCCGCCGCGCCGCCCGGCAGGCGCGCCATGGCCGCCGCCAGGTCGCTGGAGAAACCCGATTGCGTGAGCGACCAGGCCATGCCGGTAGCGGCGCCGATGATCAGCAGGATGGCGCCCGACAGCGCCGCCGTGTCCACCAGCGCGGGCCAGATCCGGCGCAGGTCGAAGCGGCGGTACACCAGCAGGCCGGCGAGCATGGCGTACACGATGCCGATGGTGGACACCTCCGTCGCCGTCGCCACGCCCTCCACCACCGCCGCGCGGATGACGAAGGGCAAGGCCAGCGCCGGCAGCGCCACCAGCAGGCTCTTGCCCACCGCCGCGCGGCTGGCGCGCGGGGTGCAGGGCGCGCAGGTCTTGCGCGCGCGCCACCACACCAGCAGCCCGAGCATCAGGGCCAGCACCACGCCCGGCAGCAGGCCGGCGGTGAACAGGTCGGCGATCGAGATGCCGGTGACCGAGCCGATGGTGATCAGCACCAGGCTCGGCGGCACGGTCTCGGTCTGCGCGCCGGTGGCGGCCAGCAGCGCCAGCATGTCGCCTTCGTCGGCGCCGCGCTGCTTCATCTCCGGGAACAGCGCCGGCGCGACCGCCGCCATGTCCGCCGCCTTGGCGCCCGAGATGCCGGACACCAGGTACATGGCGCCGATCAGCACGTACGACAGGCCGCCGCGGAGTTGGCCGAGCAGGTTGGACAGGAACTGCACCATGGCGCGCGCCATCGACGTCATCTCGATCAGCATGCCGAGGAAGACGAACAGCGGCACCGCCAGCAGGATCAGGTGCGACATGCCTTCATCCATGCGCCCGATCACGACGATGGTCGGCGTCGAGGTGGTCAGCGAGAGATAGCCCACCGTGGCCAGGCCGAAGGAGAAGGCGATGGGCACCCCGCCCAGGATCAGCAGGCCGACGATGCCGACGAAGAACAGCAGCAGGTTGGCATTGCCCAGGTCTTGCAGCACCGGCTGCAGCGCGACCAGGCCACCGGCCACCGCGCCGCAGGCCAGCAGCGCCACCACCACCGCGCGCCGGCTGGCGGTGGACAGCAGCCGCACCACGCCCATCAGCAGGATCAGCACGATGCCGACCGGCAGCGCGGCGGCGCGCCAGGCATTGGAGATGTCCAGCGTGGGCAAGGTGACGAGCGCCTCCTCGCTGGCGAAGGCGTAGGCCGGATAGGCCACCAGCGCCAGCCACGCCAGCGCGGCCACCGTCGCCACCAGCTCGAACACGCCGCGCCACTGCGGGCCTGCCTTGTCGACCAGCGCCGTCATGCGCATGTGGCTGCCGCGCCGGAATGCGATCGCCGAGCCAAGCATGATGAGCCAGATGAACAGCAGCGACGCCACTTCATCGACCCACACCAGCGGCGTGTGCAGCACGTAGCGGCTCAGCACGCCGCAGAACAGCACGGCGACCTCGGCCACCACCAGCAAGGCGGCCGGCACCTCCGACAGCACGCCGAGCACTTTGTCGGCCAGCTGCAGCGCGCGTGCCGGCGCCCCGCTCGCCGGCGCGTTGGCGGGACTCTCCATGGCGCGCGGGTCGCCTTCGAACATTCGGGTGGACATGACGCACCTCCCCTACTGTTGCGGCAGGCCGAGGACATTGGCCTGGATCTCGGGATCGGTGAAACGCTCCAGGCGCTGCGGATACACCGTGACGGTGATCTCGCACGAGCCGGTGCCCACGGTCAGGCCCAGCAGGTGGCCACCGGCGCCGTTGAAGCTGCCGTCCGTCACGGTGCCGTGGGCATGGATGGACGGCTTGCCTTCCTTCCAGGCGATGGAGCCGGTCATATTGGCCATTTCGACGTTGCGGTAGGTCTTCGGGTCGAACTGCTTGCGCTGGAAGTCGTAGAAGCCGAAGGTGGCCTCCGACATGAAGCCGATGCCGACGAAGCTGGCGCTGGGGATCTGCTCGTCGCGCGCCAGTTGCTCCAGGCTCTGCAGCACGTTGTCGCCGTGGCGCAGCACCACCAGGTAGCCGGTGGGGGTCTTCATGACCTTGCCTTTCAGGTCAGCGGCGGCGGCGGCCTGCGTTCCCATCACGGAGAGCGTGAGGGTCAGCGTCAGCAGCGAGAGGGCTTGCTTGAGGATCATGATCGGGTCTCTTGGTAGGTTGGGGGTGAGTGCGCCCACGGCGGTGGCGCGTGGCCACCGGCCATCGGGGAGCGGCGTTCAAGGGGGAACGCTCAAGGGGGAACGCTCAAGGGAGAACGGGCATCGCGGCGCAGCCATCGGTGAGAGACCGCCGGTGGCAACAGCGCGATGGCGCGGCGGCGCGGCGGCGCGGCGGCGCGGCTAGGCCAGCTTGCCCGCGTACTTCTCCAGCAGCGCCCAGCTCTCGGCCGGGAATTTCTGCTGCCAGCCCTTGTAGAAACCGGCCTGGCTCAGGTAGTTGCGGAAGGCCTTCACGTCGGGCTGGTTGAAGGCCATGCCGCGCCCCTTCAGCTCCTCGCGCAGGCGGGTGTTCAAGGCATCCACCGCCTGGCGCTGCTTGATGGCGCAGGCATCGAAGGTGGTGGCGGCGAGCTGCCGCAGGTCTTCCGGCAGCGCGTTCCAGGCGCGCTGGTTGGCCACCAGCCAGAAGCCATCCCACACGTGCGAGGTCAGCGAGCAGTACTTCTGCACCTCGTACAGCTTCTGCGTCTGCAGGATGGTCAGCGGGTTCTCCTGCCCGTCGACGACCTTGGTCTGCAGTGCCGTGTAGGTCTCGGCCATGTTGATGCCGGCCGGCGCCGCGCCGAAGGCCTTGAACATCGAAGTCAGCGCCGGGCTCAGCGGCACCCGGATCTTGAAGCCGTTGAGGTCTTGCGGCACATGGATCTGCCGGTTGCTGCTGGTGACCTGGCGGAAGCCGTGGTCCCAGATCTTCGGCAGGGGCATCAGGTTGACCTTGGCGAAGGCCGCGCGGATATGCGCGCCCAGCTCGCCGTCCATGGCCGCCCAGACCTGCTCGTAGCCCGGGAAGGCGAAGCCGATGCCGCTGATGGAGGCCACCGGCACCAGCGTGCCCCAGATCAGGCCCGCGGTACTGACGAAGTCGATGGCGCCGGCGCGGACCTGCGAGATCATGTCGGTGTCGTTGCCGAGCTGGCTGCTCGGGAAGACGCGGATCTCCAACCGCCCGTTCGAGGCGCGGGCGATCTCGGCCGCCGCCGCGCTCAGGTTGACCGTGGTCGGATGCGTGGCGTCGAGCGCGATGCCGAGCTTGTAGCGGAACGCCTGCCCCGCCGCGCGCGCCGGCGTGCCGATCATGAGGCCGGAGGCGGCGGACGCGGCCGCCATGGCAAACCCCTGCTTGAGCGCCAGGCGGCGCCCGCTGTTGAACCCGCTCATCACTTGTCTCCTGTGGTCTGTTTTATTGGTGTCCAGCGGCATGGCGATGGTGGCCGGTGCGGCCACCCGGGCGGATCAGGCCGCCTCGCCCTGCCGGCTGGAGAGGTACCGCGAGAAGCGCCGCGCGCCATCCCAGTCCTGGATCAGCGTCAGGCGACGCTTGAGGAACAAGCCGTCGGCGACGCGCTCGGCGAACGCCTCGAAGGTCTCGGTGGGGTCGTCGATCTCGAATACGAAATAGACCTTGGCCTCCTCGTTCGAGAGCCACGGTCCGGCCAGCAGCTTGAGGTCGCCCGGCAGGTTGTGCGGCCGCACGCCCTGGCGCAGCTTGCCGAGGAAATCCACCACCCCCTGCATGGTGTTCGGGGACATATCGCGCAACCAGACTTCGTTGAAGAACTTCGGCATCATCTTTCTCCCTGCTTGCTCAAGCTTGATCGGCCGACACACGGTCGGTGTAGGCTTTCATCTGGTCCCAGCCCGACAACAGCGTCAGCTTGCGGCGGGCGAACAGTCCACTGACCACGCGCTCGGCGTAGGCGTCGAACATGGTCGAGGGATCGTCGATCTCGAAGATGAACATCACCTTGGCTTCCTCGGCGGACAGCCAGGGGCCGGCGACCATGCGCAGGTCGGGTGGCAGGTTGCCGGGCTTGGTGCCGACGCTCAGGTTGCCGAAGAACGCGACCGCGTCTTCCATCACCTTGGGCTGGATGTCGCCAAGCCAGACTTCATTGAGAAACAGGGGCATCGATGTCTCCAGGTCAGTATTCGGGCTGCGGGAGAATGCAGCGCGATGACCGAAGCTTAGAAAAGCGGCGCCCTGCGTCATATCCCTGAAACGAGATATCAGACTTTCCTTGGCGGGAAGGGGTGACGCGGTGGTGGTTGGTGGTGGTTGGTGATGCAGGTGCATGCGATGTCTCGGCTGCTGCGGGCGCCTGCCCTCTCCCCCGGCCCCTCTCCCACAAGTGGGAGAGGGGAGCAAACCGGTGGCATAGCGAAGGCGAAGGCGAAGGCCAGCGTTCGCTATGACGACAACACCCGCCACGCGGCAACCGGGTTCCCCTCTTCCGCCGGCGGGAGAGGGGAGCAAACCCATGGCATGGCGATCGCCGGCAGGCGAGGCCAGGGCCGCCGCAATCGTCACCGATGGCAACGTTCTGCGGCCGTCTGACCGGATACGCTTCGAAGCCAAGACGCCAAGACGCGAGTGTCTCCGCCCGCGGTGCCTTCGTCGCCCGACCGCCGCTCAGAGTGGTGGATCAGGCTCCCAACAACCCGCCAATATGGACTAGACTAAGCAAACTTAGTCCAGTTGGTGAAACCCATGCAAACCGTGAACATCCACGAAGCCAAAACCCATCTCTCGCGCCTGGTCGACCAGGCGGCGCGCGGCGAGCCGTTCGTGATCGCCAAGGCGGGCAAGCCCCTGGTCAAGGTGGTGCCCTTGTCCGCCCCGGATGCCGGCCAGGTCCGGCGGCTCGGTTTCCTGGCCGGCGAGATCGCGGTGCCGGAGGACTTCGACACCCTGGGCGCCGGCGAGATCGAAGCCCTGTTCGGCGGCAACGCATGAAGCTGCTGCTCGACACGCACCTGCTGCTGTGGGCCGCCGGGCTGCCGGAACGCCTTCCCCTGCCGGCCCGCGAGCTGATCGCTTCTCCCGACTCGGAACTGTTCTTCAGCGCAGCCAGCCTGTGGGAGATCGCCATCAAGCGCGGGCTTGGCCGGAGCGACTTCCGCGTCGATCCGCGCGTACTGCGACGCGGGCTGCTCGACAACGGCTACAGCGAGCTGCCGGTCACCAGCGAGCACACGGTGACGGTCGACAGCCTGCCGCCGCTGCACAGGGACCCGTTCGACCGCCTGCTGGTGGCGCAGGCCAACGTAGAAGGCATCACGCTGCTGACGTCGGATGGCATGGTGGCGCGGTACCCCGGTCCGATACGGTTGGTGCCATAGTCGGCGGCGCAGGCGCGGCCGGACTGTTCATCGCCCGCCAGCCTGTCGCATCGCCCATCCTTCGCACCTCCCTGCAGCCACCTGCCGCCACCCTGCAGCCACCCTCATCACCCGTCCTCGTCACCCATCCTCGTCACCCCGCCTCGGCATGCGCCCTCGCACCGCAGCGAGGGCCGACACGCCGTCCGTCGCCAGCCGCAAGGCCTGCTGACTGCCCCCAAGATGCCTTTGCGCCGCTTCTGCTGCCCTGCCAGTGGAGTCGCCCGCGCCGCTGCTCAAGTTCCTCCGGCCGGCCGTCGTTAAACCCCCGCGTGCCTGCCGACGTGGCCGGCATGCCTCGCTCTGCGCAGGCGAAGTACCTTGGAGCCCCCATATCATGAGCACGCTTACGTTTCGCCAGAAGCTCTGGCTACCGCTTGTTTTCTGCCTTGTCGCCCTCGCCTTGCTGTCTGTGGTCAATGCCTACCAGGCGCGGCAGATCCGCATCGAGGAACGCAAGCACAACCTGGTCAGCGTGACGACCCAGGCCGTCAACCTGGCCAGGCAATACGACGATCTCGCCCGCAGCGGCGCCATCAGCCCGGAGGAGGCGAAGAAGCAGGCGCTGGACCGTTTCCGCGCGATGCGCTACGACAAGGACGGCTACTTCACCGTCACCGACTCCGAGGAGCGGGTCGTGATGCACCCGATCAAGGCGGACCTGGTCGGCAAGAAGCAGACCGATTTCAAGGACGCCGCCGGCACGCGCCTGTACGTGGAAATCACGGCGGCGGCGAAGCAGCCGGATGGCGGCTTCGTGTCCTATGTCTGGCCGCATGTGGGCGGCACCGAGCCGGTGGCGAAGCTGTCCTATGTGCTGCGCTACGAGCCTTGGGACTGGATCCTGTCCACCGGCGCCTACATGGACGATATCAATGCGGCCTTCCTGCACTCGCTGTACCAGACCGGCGGCCTGCTGCTGGCGGTGGGCGTGGTGCTGGCACTGCTGGCGGCGATGGCCAACCGCAGCCTGGAGCGCACGCTCGGCGGCGATCCCGCCTACGCGGCGGATGTGGTCAATCGGATCGCCGCCGGTGACCTGACGGTGCGCATCGAGACCCGGGGCGATGACCAGCACAGCCTGCTGGCGGCGGTGAGCCGCATGCGCAGCGCACTGGCGCAGACCATCGGGCAGATCGGCGAGGCCTCGCACACCATCGGCAACGCGGCCCGCGAGATCGCCAGCGGCAACCTGGACCTGTCGAGCCGCACCGAGGAGCAGGCCAGCTCGCTGGAAGAGACCGCGGCCTCGATGGAACAGATGACCGCCACCGTCAAGCAGAACGCCGACAATGCCCGCCAGGCGCACACGCTGGTCGCCAGCGCCTCCGACATCGCCGCCAAGGGCGGCGAAGTGGTGTCGCGCGTGGTCGCGACCATGGACGCGATCAGCGCTTCCGCCAGCAAGATCACCGACATCATCGGCGTGATCGACGGCATCGCCTTCCAGACCAATATCCTGGCGCTCAACGCCGCGGTGGAAGCTGCCCGCGCCGGCGAGCAGGGACGCGGCTTTGCCGTGGTGGCGGGCGAGGTGCGCAGCCTGGCGCAACGCAGCGCCGGCGCGGCCAAGGAAATCAAGACACTGATCGAGGCTTCGGTCGGCCAGGTCGATGCCGGCAACGTGCTGGTGGGCGAAGCGGGCAGCACCATGGCCGACGTGGTCGGTGCGGTCAAGCGCGTGGCCGACCTGATGGGCGAGATCACGGCGGCCAGCGACGAGCAGAGCACCGGCATCCAGCAGGTCAATGGCGCGGTGGCGCAGATGGACCAGGTGACGCAGCAGAACGCCGCCCTGGTCGAGCAGGCCGCCGCCGCGGCGGAATCGATGCAGGAGCGCGCCGCCGAGCTGGCCACGGCGATTGCATTCTTCCGGGTCGGGGGTAGCAACGCGGGCACCTCGCGCCTGGCGCCGGCCTGAGCCCGCCACACCCCTCGCCTGCCCTGCCCAGCGCCCCTGCCTCGACAGGGGCGCGCTCTTTGGGCTGGCCCCGCACAGCCCCCGCGCGGCCTTGCCCCCCCCGCCTGTCGCGGCGTCGCCGTGTACAGGGGCGCCGCATCGCACCGGATGCGGATGTGCATGCGGGAGCGGAAGCGGGAGCGGATACCCTCCGCCGCGCAGACCGCCCTACTTCAGATAGGACTTGATGACCTGCAGCACGGCATCCAGGTCCTGCTGCCGACGCCCCTCGTCAGGTTCCTTGACCACGTGGTCGGTCAGGTGACCCTCGATGACGGCGGCCATCAGTCCGTTGACGGCGCCCCGGATGGCGGCGATCTGTTGCAGCACGTCCACGCATTCCGCCTCTTCCGTGAGTTGTTTCTCCAGCGCTGCGGCTTGCCCCTGGATGCGCTTGACGCGCGCCAGCAGCTTGGCTTTGTCGCGGATGGTATGGGGCATGGCGTCGGGGGCTCCGGGGCGGGATCGGGGGGGCTTCGGGAAGGCCTGAGGGTAGCATGACTATACTGGGGGGGAGTATACTGCGCCCACCCCGAAGCCGATCCATTCAGCGCGTGCCACGCGCGCCGCCCATCCGCCGCCATGACCGAGTTCTCCACCCTCCTGCAGCAAGGCAACGCCTGGCTGTTCATCCCCAGCGCCATCCTGCTGGGTGCCTTGCATGGCCTGGAGCCGGGCCATTCGAAGACGATGATGGCAGCCTTCATCGTGGCCATCCGCGGCACGCTGTCGCAGGCGGTGCTGCTCGGGCTGTCGGCCACGATTTCCCATACGGCGGTGGTCTGGGCGGTGGCCATGGCCGGGCTGTACTTCGGCCGCAACTGGAGCGCCGAGGCGACCGAGCCCTATTTCCAGGTGGCCTCGGCGGTGCTGATCGTGGCGGTGGCAGCATGGATGCTGTGGCGTACCTGGCAGGGACAGCGGCATGCGCACGATCACGATCACGATCACGATCATGGGCATGACCATGATCACGGCCACGATCACGGCGATGGTCACGGCCATCATCATGCCGCGGCCCGCTTCATCGACACCGGCCACCACGGCACCCTGCGGCTGGAGATCTTCGAGGACGGCGTGCCGCCGTGCTTCCGCCTCTATGCCGAGGGCCGCCACCCGCACGCCTGGCCGGCCAGCCAGGTCGAGCTGGAGACGGAGCGTGCCGATGGCTCGCGGCAGTTCTTCCCCTTCGTGCAGCGCGACGGCTTCCTCGAGTCAGCCGAGCCCATCCCCGAGCCGCATGAATTCATTGCCCGCCTGCGCCTGGGTGAGCCGCATCACCGGCATGACTATGACGTGGAGTTCGTGGAGCACGACGATCACCACCACGTGGTCAAGGACTACGAAGGGCTGGACATTTCCGCGCCGGGCTACCAGGACGCGCACGAGCTGGCGCACGCCAACGACATCCGCCGCCGCTTCGCCAACCGCGAGGTGACCACCGGCCAGATCATCGTGTTCGGGCTGACCGGCGGCCTGATTCCCTGCCCGGCGTCGATCACCGTGCTGCTGCTGTGCCTGCAGTTGAAGAAGATCACGCTCGGCGCGACGCTGGTGCTGTGCTTCAGCATCGGCCTGGCGCTGACGATGGTGGCCTCGGGGGCGCTGGCGGCGCTCAGCGTGAAGCACGTTTCCCGGCGCTGGGGCGGCTTTGGCGAGTTCGCGCGCAAGGCCCCCTACTTCTCCGGCGCGCTGATCGTGCTGGTGGGACTGTACGTCGGCTGGCAGGGGATGCAGGGACTGGCGCGGCTGTGAGGGCGGCTCTGAGGGTGGCTCTGAGGGTGGCTGTGAGGGTGGCTCAGGGCAGCACGCACGGCGCTGTCCCCCGCCCCGGGATGCGCGGGTGCGCCGGGTAGAATACGGGCCACTTCCGCGCACCACGACAGGCTGCCGCGACCATCCGGGCACGGACGCCACTCACCTTCACTGCCATGCTGCTGCTCTACAAAGGGGTGCTGGGCCCCATCCTGCTGAGACAGGCACACCAGCTGCGCAAGACGGCGCTGCGCCTGCCGGAAGCGGCGGGGCCGCGCATGGGCCAGGAGAACGCAGCAGCGCCGGAAGCAACGCCGCTGCGCCTGCTGGTGGTCGGCGATTCGTCGGCCGCCGGCGTGGGCGTCGATCAGCAGCACGAGGCCCTGGCACAGCCGCTGGCGCGCCTGCTGGCGGCGCGCACCGGACGCGCGGTGACCTGGCAGCTGGTGGCCAGATCCGGCGTGAATACGATCGAGGCGATCGAGCTGGTCCAGGCCAGCGAGATCGCGCCCGCCGACTTCATCGTCACCGCGCTGGGCACCAACGACGTCACCTCGCAACGCCGGCCCGGCCGTTTCCTGAAGGACTACCAGGCCCTGGTCGAAGCGCTGTTCCGCCGCAGCGGCGCCGCCGGCCTCGTGGTCACCGGCCTGCCCCCGCTGCACATCCTGCCCGCCGCGCCGCATCCGCTGCGCTGGTACCTGGGCCGCTACGCCGCGCGCCTCGACCGCCTGCTGCGGCGCTGGATCGACCAGGAGGCGCGGGCCCGCTACGTCTCGCTGCAGTGGGCGGCGGTGCCGGAAGAGATGGCGCGCGACCGCTTCCATCCCGGGCCGCTGCAGTATCGCCGCTGGGTGGAAATGGTGGCGGCCCAGGTGGTCGACCTGCTCGCCTTGCGGACGCAGCAAGGCACCTGAACCAGGGCCGGCGAGCGCTCGTGGAAGGCGGGCGCCATGGTGCCGGCGAAGGCCGGCCCTCTCACCCGGCTCCTCTCCCGCAAGCGGGAGAGGGGAGCAGACCGGCGCGGTGCGAATCACGTCGCGCTGGACAAAGCCGACGATGCACCAACACCAATCGCCAAGCACACGGTCTTGGCTCCCTCTCCCCGCATGGGGAAAGGGTTGGGGAGAGGGGTGGTCTAGCAAGGCGCCACACCCAAGCGAAGCCAACGGTGTAGTCCAGCACGCGAGCATAGAGACGAAGCCGATGGTGTGATCCCAGCCACCACGGCACAGCCGACGGCGTCATGCCGGCCGCTGCTCCCCCTCGATATACGCCTGCAGCCCCGCCACCAGCGCGGCGAACACCGCCGCGCAGCGCGCGCTGTCGCGCAGGTCTTCGTGCATGGCGACCCACGTCTCCAGGGCCGGCGCGAACGCGCGTGGCAACACGCGCACCAGTTCGCCGTCGCGCGCCGCCAGCGCGGCCTGGCACGCGCCGATGCCGAAGCCGGCGCGGATGGCGCTGAGCTGGGCCAGGTCGCTGTCGGCGCGGAACGCCACGCGGTCGCGCACGAGCATCGGGTATTGCTGCTGCAGGCGGCGGATGAAGGCGGTTTCACGGTCGTAGCCGATCAGCGTGTGGTGCGCCAGTTGGTCCAGCGATTTCGGCGTGCCGTGCGCGGCCAGGTAGCGCCGGTGCGCGTGCAAGCCGATTTCGATGGCGCCCACGCGCCGGGCCACCAGCGCTTCCTGCTCGGGGCGGAACATGCGCACGGCGATATCGGCCTCGCGCCGCAGCAGGTCGTCGGGCTGGTTGGACAGCACCATTTCGATGGTGAGCGCGGGATGCGCTGCGCGCAGCGCGGCCAGGACCGGGGGCAGCACTTCGACACCGATCACTTCGCTCGCGGTCAGGCGCACCGTGCCGCGCACGCCGTCGCCATGGCCGCTCGCCACGCGGCGCAGCGAGGCGGCGGTGGCGGCCAGGGCGGCGGCATGGGGGCGCAGTTCGTGCGCGGCATCGGTGGGCGCGAAGCCGTCGAAGGAGCGCGTGAACAGCTTGAGCCCCAGCGTGGCCTCCAGGTGGTCGATATGGCGGCCGACGGTGGGCTGGGTCAGGCCCATGGCGCGGGCGGCGGCCGACAGCGAGCCCGTTTCCAGCACCTGCAGGAAACTGCGGTACCACTCCCAGTTCGGTTCGGCATCGGACATGCTATGCATTTTTCTATAGTGGCTACGCGATTCTAGGCGATTTTCTTTTCACTATCGCCGGCGCACACTGCGTCCATCCAACCCGGCCGCCAGGTCGTCTGAAGGGAGTCTTGCCATGTCCAAGGTTGCATTGATCGGCGCCGCCGGTGCCATCGGCCAAAGCCTTGCCGCCGCGCTGCGCGCCCAGGGCCGGCCCTATCGCGTGGTGGGCCGCAGCGCGGACAGCCTGCGCCGGGCCTTCGGCGCGGATCCGCTCGCCGAGATCGTGGCCTGGGATCCGCAGGTGCCGGCATCGGTGCGGGCTGCGGCGGAGGGCATCGACACGCTGATCTACCTGGTCGGCGTCAACTACTGGCAGTTCGAACTGCACCCCGAGCTGATGCGCAAGACGCTGGATGGGGCCATCGCTGCCGGGGTCAAGCGCGTGGTGCTGATCGGCACCGTCTACCCCTATGGCCGCGCGCAGCAGAACCCGGTCAGCGAAGACCATCCGCGCGTGCCGCATACCTTCAAGGGCCGCATGCGCCTGGCGCAGGAAGACCTGCTGATGCAGGCCCACGCCGAGGGCAGGATCCAGGCCACCGTGCTGCGCCTGCCGGACTTCTACGGCCCCGGCGTGGCCAACAGCTTCCTGCACCGTGCCGCGCTGGCGGCGGTCAACGGCGGCACGGCCGACCTGATTGGCCCCATCGACCGTCCGCACGAGTTCGTCTTCGTGCCGGACGTGGGGCCGGTGGTGACGCGGCTGATCGACACGCCCGCCGCCTTTGGCCGCATCTGGCACCTGGCCGGCGCCGGCGTGACCAGCCAGCGCGCGCTGGTGGCCGAGATGGAGCGCCAGAGCGGCCGCCCGATGCGGCTGCGCATCGTGGGCAAGCCGATGCTGCGCCTGCTCGGCCTGTTCAACCCCTTGCTGCGTGAAATGGTGGAGATGCACTATCTGCTGACCGACCCGCTGATCCTCGACGACAGCGCGCTGCAGCGCCTGCTCGGGCCGCTGCCCAAGACGCCCTATGCGGAAGGCATCCGGCAGACGCTGGCGGCGGTGGATCGCAGCGCCAGGCTGGCGCCGGCGGCCGCCTGAGCGGAGCCGGCCCCGCCGGCGCCCCGCTCCCGCCCCCTACTCCCTGAAATACGCCTGGATCCGCTCCATCATCCAGCGCGCCGCCGGCGACAGGTAGCGGTGCTCCGGATAGACCAGCGAGAGATCCAGCACCCCCTCGGCTTCGCTCATCACGGGCAGCCAGACGAACTCCCCGCGCAGCAGCTCTTCACGCAGGTTCTCGCGGGTGGAGAACAGCACCACGTCCGAGCGCAGCGCGAGGCGCTTGAGCATGGGCGCGTTGTCGCAGCGCAGGCCGCCGATCTCGTCGAAGGCGGGCTTGCCGAACAGCCGCGCGATGCGCTCCTTGGCCGCCGCCGGCATCTCCGGCGACAGCAGGGGATAGCCCTGCAGGCGCGCGCGGATCTCGCCGGCACCGGCGCCGGCCAGCGGATGGCTGCCGCGCACGAAATATCCCTGGTGCTGCGGCGGCAGCGGGATGATGCGGTAGCCGGAAATGGGCGGCAGGCTGCGCGTCATGGCCACGACGAAATCCAGTTCGTCGCGCTGCAGCCGCTCATACAGGCGCACCCAGCTGGAGATGTCGGCGTGCACGGTCAGGTGCGGCCGCTCCGCCGCCTGCCTGGCCAGCACTTCCTCGAGGAAGACCGCTTCCGGCAGCACCCCGACGCCGAAGTTGACCTGCCCCACCTCGATGCCGCGGATCTGCTCGGCCTCGGACTGCATGGCGCCGGCCTCGCCCAGCACGCGCTTGGCGCGCGCCAGCATGGCGCTGCCGGCGCTGGTCAGGGTGATGCCGTCGTGGCGCCGCTCCAGCAACTGCAGGCCGAGGGATTCCTCCAGCGTCTGCATGCTGCGCGTCAGCGCCGGCTGCGTCAGGTGCAGGTGGCGCGCGGCGCGCGAAAAGGCGCCTTCTTCGGCAAGGACCAGGAAGTGTTGCAAGCGGCGGAGGCTGACCATAACTTTTATTTTGTTTTGCGCCCAGCAATATGCATTGGATTTGAATCCTAGCGGGCACCACAATGGTCTGGCAATGCCCCCGGTACCAGGGCGCCGAGGCGCCAAGGCTCGCGCCCCGGCCCCGGGCGGCATGACGGCCTCGCAGAAGGCCAAGCCGACGATGCACATTGCGTTGCACAACGAGGAGACAAGGACATGAACCACGCCCCCATCGGTACGGGTGTCGCCCCCGGCTGCGCGCCGGGCGGCGGCCGGCACGCCAGCCATGGCAGCTCGACCGCCAGGACCACCACCCGGACCGCCACCCGGGCCGCCACCAGCATCGCCAGGACGGCAGCCGCGGCCTGGCTGCTCGCCGCCACCGCAACGGCACAGGCGCAGCCCGCCCCATCCGCCTCCGCCGCCGACTGGCCGCAGAAGGGCCGGCCGGTGCGCGTGGTGCTGCCCTTCCCCGCCGGCGCCGGCAGCGACGCCTCGCTGCGCGTCATCCTGCAGCGGCTGGCGGAGCAGACCGGCGGCAGCTTCATCGTCGACAACAAGCCCGGGGCCGGCACCTTGATCGGCGCGCAGGACGTGGCACGCGCGGCGCCCGATGGCTACACGCTGCTCTACACCATCGTGGTGACGCACACGCAGAACCCGCACCTCTACCGCAAGCTGCCGTACGACCCCTTCAAGGACTTCACGCCGATCGTGCAGGCGGTGCGCTCGGCCACCATCCTGGTGACCCAGCCGAACGCGCCGTACAACAACGTGCGCGAGCTGGTGGCCTACGCCAGGCAGCATCCCGGCGAGCTGAACTACGCCTCCTACAGCATCGGCTCCACCTCGCAGCTCAATGCCGAGATCCTGAAGCGCAACGCCGGCCTGGACATCGTGCACGTGCCCTACAAGGGCGTGACCGACGCCACGCGCGCGGTGATGGCGGGCGACGCGCAGCTCTACTTCGACGGCACCGCCTCGGCCATCGAAAGCGCGAAGGGCGGCAAGTTCAAGCTGCTCGGCGTGGCCGCGGACAAGCGGCTGGCGGTGCTGCCGGACCTGCCCACCATCGCCGAGCAAGGCGTGCCGGGCATCGACATCGTGGGCTGGCAGGGCTTCTTCGGCCCGGGCGGCATGCCCAGGCCGCTGGCCGAGAAGATCGCGCGCAGCCTCGACAAGGTGCTGCGCTCACCCGAGATCGCCGAACTGGTGCGCACCCAGGGCAACGAAGTGAGCGGCGCCGGACCGGACGCCTTCGCCCGGATCGTGCGCCAGGACTACGAGCGCTGGGGCGAGGTGATCCGGCGCGCCGGCATCCGCCTGGACTGAGGCGGCGCCCTCCATCGCCCTCCAGCGCCATCCGTCACTCCTCTGCGGCATCGACCACCACCAGACTCTACGCACTACTCACCACTACCAGCCACTATGTACGATCTCGTTATCCGCGGCGGCACGCTCGTCGACGGCAGCGGCGCCCCGGCGCGCACCGGAGACCTGGCCATCCAGGACGGCATCATCCAGCAGGCCGGCGGCAGCGCGGGTCCCGCCCGCCGCGTCATCGACGCCAGCGGCTGCCTGGTCACGCCGGGCTGGGTCGACATCCACACCCACTACGACGGCCAGGCCACCTGGGACCCCTACCTGACGCCCTCCACCTGGCATGGCGTCACCACCGCCATCATGGGCAACTGCGGCGTGGGCTTCGCCCCGGTGCGGCCGCAGGACCGTGACTGGCTGATCCGCGTGATGGAGGGCGTCGAGGACATTCCCGGCGCGGTGCTCTCCGAGGGCATCCAGTGGGACTGGGAGAGCTTTCCGCAGTACCTCGACGCGCTGGCGCGGCGCCCCAAGGCGCTCGACATCGGCGCCCAGGTGCCGCACTCGGCCTTGCGCACCTACGTGATGGGCGAGCGCGGCGTGCATCACGACGAGGCCACGCCGAAAGACATCCAGCAGATGTGCGCGCTGCTGGGTGAGGCCATGCGCGCGGGCGCGCTCGGCTTCTCCACCTCGCGCACCTTCCTGCACAAATACGAGGGCAGGAAGTACCCGCCCGGCACCTTCGCCACCCTGGCCGAGATCGGCGCGCTCGGCGAGACCTTGGGCGCGGCCGGCCACGGCGTGTTCCAGATGACCTCCAACCATGTGTCGATGGACGGCGAGATCCCCTGGCTGCGCAAGCTGGCCCGCCACAACCGGCTGCCGGTGCTGTTCAACCTGCAGCAGACCGATCCCGAGCCCGACCTGTGGCAGACGCTGCTGGCGGCGCTGGAAGACGCCCGGGCGCAGGACATCCCGCTCTTCGGCGGCATCTGCGGGCGTCCGCTGGGATTGCTGTTCTCGTGGGAGACCAGCCTGCATCCCTTTATCCAGTCGGTCGCCTACCAGCGCCTGCAGGGCCTGCCGTTCGCGCAGCGCATCGCCGCGCTGCGGCAGCCCGATACGCGCCACGCCATCCTGCACGGCGAACGCACGCTGGCGGACAAGAACCTGGAGCGCATGTTCAGCCAGTTCTCCCGCATCTACCCGATGGAGGCACGGCCCGACTACGAGCCCGCCGAGGACAAGAGCGTGGCCAGCCTGGCGCGGCAGAGCGGGCGCGACCCGCTGGAGGTGATCTACGACCTGATGCTGGAGCAGGACGGCAAGGCCATCCTCTACTACCCCAGCTTCAACTACTCCTACGGCGAACTGTCGCAGATCCACGCCATGCTGCAGACCCCGAGCACCGTCAACAGCCTGGCCGACGGCGGCGCGCACTGCGGCTATATCTGCGACGTCAGCATGCCCACCTTCATGCTCACCCACTGGACCCGCGACCGCCGGCGCGGCCCGCGCCTGAGTGTGGAAGCGATGGTGCGGCGGCAGACGCTGGAAACCGCCCGGCTCTATGGCCTGCATGACCGCGGCCTGCTGCAGCCGGGCAAGAAGGCAGACATCAACGTGATCGACTACGCGCGCCTGAACCTGCACGCGCCGCGCATGGTCTACGACCTGCCGGCCGGCGGGCGCCGCCTGGTGCAGGACGCGGACGGCTACGTGGCGACGCTGGTGGCCGGCATGCCGATCTTCGAGCACGGGCAGGCCACCGGCGAGCTGCCAGGACGCCTGCTGCGCGGGGCCGCGGGCGGGGCGCGCTAGCTGGTGGTTGGCGGCTGGTGGTTGGCGGCTAAAGCAGCGAGAACGGCCGCATCAGCACCATCACCTGCGAGCGGGTACTGGCGTTCAGCGCCCGCAGGATGGCCGTGACGTGCCCCTTGCCCGTGTCCTCTTTCAGCCCGAGCTGCCGCGCGATGCCCCGGTTGCCTGCGCCGTCGAGCAGCAGCCGCAACACATCGGCCTGGCGTGCCGTCAGGCCGAGCTGGGCCGGGGAGATCGCCTCCCCGCGCGCAGGCTCCCGCCGCGCCAGGTGGGTCGGCGGCGTGTGGCAGCCGGGCAGGCAGGCCTGCCGGATCAGCTGCCGGCGGTTGTCCACGCCCAGCCTGCCGAAGATCGCCGAGACGTGCTCCTTCACGGTGTATTCCTGCAAGACCAGCCGCTGGGCGATCCGTTTATCCGGCTGGCCGTCGAGCAGCATGGCGTAGACCTCGGCCTGCCGCGGGGTCAGGATGGTGACCTGCTCGCCTTGCCCTGCCTCGGCAGGCAGGCCCGCATGCCCGCCCACCGGGTGCAAGGAGGCCGAGGAGGCCGAGGAGGCCGAGGAGGCCGAGGAAGCCGAAAGCGGCGAAAAGGGTGAAAAAACGACGTCGAACCGCACTACGACACCGCCCGACCTGGAAATATTATTGTTAGAAATACGATACATGTAACCCCCAAGCACTCTCATTCTACACAATAGACTCCCGGTATATGAGACATGGGGATGGCGGTCAGGGCTGGGGCGAAGGTTGCCCCGCACCGCCGGCGGCCTTGTGGGAATACTTGTGGGAATACTTGTGGGAATCGGCCTGCCCGCACGCAAAGGCATGGACATGCGCGGCGCCGGGAGCCATCGGCAAGCACCGCCGGCAGCGCGCGGCGGGCCTTGGCCGCCCCTGGCGGGAAGCGGCACAGCGGGGGTTCAGCCCCGCTCGGTGAAAGGATGGGCGGCGCCCCCGCCGGCGGCTGGTGTGGCGGCTGGTGTGGCGGCTGGTGTGGCGGCTGGTGTGGCGGCTGGTGTGGCGGCGGCCGTCGCCGGCCGCACCGTATTGCGCCCGCCGGCCTTGGCTTCGTACAGGCGATGATCGGCGGCGAGCAGCAGTTCCTGCCGGCTGCGATAGCGCTGTGTATCGCCATCGAAGGAGGCGACCCCGATGCTGACGCTCAGCCTGTCCTCGCCTGCGCCCAGCGCAGCCGGATCGATGGCCTGCACGGCGGCGCGGATCCGCTCGGCAACGCGGATGGCATCGTCCAGGCCGGTGCCGGGCAACAGCACGCAGAACTCTTCGCCGCCGTAGCGGCCGACGAAGTCTCCCGGCCTGCGCGCGCTGGCGGCGATGCATTGTGCGATGGCCCGCAGCGCGGCATCGCCCGCCGCATGGCCGAAGCGGTCGTTGAACGACTTGAAGCGGTCCGCATCCACCATCAGCAAGGACAAGCGCTGCCGCTGCCGCCTGGCGGCGCGCCAGGCAGTGTCCAGCGTCTCGTCCAGCAGGCGGCGCGTGCCGACCCCGGTCAGGCCGTCGGTGCTGGCTAGCCGGTGCAGCTGCGCTTCCATCGCCAGGCGCTGGCGGAGCTGGCTCGCGAAGAGGACGGAGACAGCGATGAAGAAGGCATCGAGCAAGGCCACCACCATGCCGATGGCCCAGGCACGGCGCCGCCATTCGGCATAGATGTCCTGCGTCGACAGCCCCACCACGATGATCAGCGGCGGGGTGCCGATGTGGCGGAAGCTGTAGAGCCGGCGCTCGCCGTCCAGCGCCGCGGTGCCGATGAAGCTGCCGCTGCTGGCCAGCAGCAGCGGCTTGAAGGAAGCCGCCGCGGCGATGCTGCGCCCGATCTCCGACACGCTGTAGGGCCGGCGCATCAGCACCGTGCCGTCGCTGCGCAGCAGGGTCAGGGAACCGTGGTCGCCGAGCGTCATGCCATCGAACAGGCGGTGGAAATAGTTCAGGCGAAGCGTGCCCACCACGGCCCCGGCAAAATCCCCGTGCGGGCCGGCCAGCCGCCGGCTCAGCGCGATCGCCTGGTCTGCTGCCTGCGCGCCCGGCACGAAGGGACGGCTGATGAAGAGTCCTGCCCCGGCGGCGCGCTGGTGGACGGTGAAGTAGTCCTCCTCGGCGAGATTGCGCCGCCTGGGAGGATAGCCTGCGGAGTCGAACACGACCTCGCCTGTCCGGTCGGCCACCAGCAGCGTCCCCATGTCGCGCGCGTGGGTGGAACGGTCGAACAAGACGCGCTGCCGGATCCCCGCCGGCAGGCGCAGGGTGGCCGGGTCGCTGACGCCGTCCACCACGGCGTCGATGGAGAGCTCGTAGACCTCGAGGTTGCGTTCGATATCCCGCTGCAGGATCAGCGCCAGGTTCTCGGCGCCGTCGCGCGCACGCCCCAGCGCGTCCATGCGCATCTCGTAGAGCACCATGGCGGCGATGCCGGCGAGCGCCAGCGCGCCGGCCACCGCGCCGACGATGAACAGGGTCGGCCGGCTGAAGAAGATGCCGGAGATCCGCTTCAACGGCATCGGCTGCCCTCGGCCGGGACGCACGCCGGCGGCGGTCGCGCAGGGCCCCGCCGGCCGGCCCTGTTTCGGCCGGCTCGCATGGCGCGCCCGCTTTCCTGCCGCACCGCCCGCCGCACTGGCTGCGCCCCGATTACAGGTGCAGCGCCGCGAGCACCGCCAGGATCCCGCCGACCGTCGCCACGCCATAGGAGACGGCCTGCAGCCAGCGCCGCCGCGACAGCAGCGTGATGGCGGCCAGCGCGATCGACACCTGGATGGCGACGACCGCCTGCGCCCAGCGGTGGTGATGGTGCACCGCGGCCTCGCTGGCCTCGTCCGCCTGCCGGGCGGCCTGCTCCTGGGCGTCGGCCTTCTGCCGGATCACCTCCTTCTCGGCGGCGTAGCGCTGCGCCTCGCGCCTGGCCGCCGCCTGGTCGACACCCGGCAACTGCGCCGTCAGTTCGGCGATGGCCTGCTTCTGCCCCTTGGCCTGGTAGTAAGCCCATTGATTGGCCGCCTCGGTCTTGTGGATGGCGGCCTCGTTCTTCAACAGCAGCGCCTCGTTCTGCGTGGCGCCGCCCTGGTAGCCGAACACCGCGCCTGCCGTCGACAAGATCGCCGTCATGACCGCGATGCGGCCGGCGAAGCGGTCCGCATGGCCCGCCTCCGCAGCGTGCTCCAGGGCGTGGTCGTGCGCGCCATGCACGTGAAAACCTTCCGACATGCTTTCCTCGTTCCCTTGCCTTACTGTTTTCCTGCCCGGCGCATGCTCACACCCCTTCGGCCGGCGTCAACGATGCCGCATCCGCGCCACCCTGGCCGCCACGGCGGCGGTTGACCCAGGCGAACACCACCGGCAGCACCAGCAGCGTCAGCAGCGTGGTGGTCACCATGCCGCCCACGATCACCAGCGCCAGCGGCCGCTGCGCCTCCGAGCCGATGCCGTGCGACAGCGCCGCCGGCAGCAGGCCCAGGCCGGCCAGCATGGCCGTCATCACCACCGGGCGCAGCCGCAGCGAGGCGCCCTCCACCACCGCTTCATGCAGGTCGTCCGCGCCGGACTGCGACAGGCGGTTGATGTAGGAGATCAGGATCACCCCGTCCTGGATGGCGATGCCGAACAGCGACAGGAAGCCGATGCCCGCGGAGATGCTCAGCGTCTCGCCGGCGATATGCAGCGACAGCAGGCCGCCGATGGCCGCGAACGGCACGTTCAGCACCACCATCAGTGCGTCCTTAAAGTTGCCGAAGGTGCTGTACAGCAGCAGGAAGATCACCAGGATGGTGAGCGGCACGATCACCGCCAGCTTCTTCTGCGCCACCTTCATCTGGTTGAACTGGCCGTCCCAGAACATGGTGTAGCCGGCCGGCAGCGCGACCGCCTGCTTGACCTTCTCCTGCGCCTCCGTCACGGCGCTGCCGAGGTCGCGCCCGCGCACGCCGAACTTGATGGCGATGTAGCGCTTGCCGGATTCGCGGTAGATGAAGAAGGGACCGTCGGTGACTTCGACCTTGGCCACCATCGACAGCGGAATGCGCTGCCCGTCGGGCGTGTCCACCAGCAGGCGGTTGATCACGTCGGCGTTGTTGCGCGCGCTGTCGTTCAGGCGCACGGTCAGGCCGAAGGTCTTCTCGCCGTCGAGGATCTGCGTGACCGGGTCGCCGCCGATGGCGTACTGCACCAGGGTCTGGATGTCGTTGACGCTGAGGCCGAAGCGGGCGGTCTTCTCGCGGTCCACCGAGATGTTCAGCGTGGGCTGGCCCAGCTCCTTGAAGATACCCACGTCGGCCAGGCCCGGCACGCGCTTGAGGATGGACTCCACTTCCTTGGCCTTGTCCTGCAGGGCGAGCAGGTCGGGGCCGAAGATCTTGACCGAGTTCTCGCCCTTGACCCCGGACAGCGCCTCGTTGACGTTGTCCTGGATGTACTGCGAGAAGTTGTACTCGATGCCCGGCACGCGGTTCAGCCGCTTGGTCAGGCGATCGACCACCTGCTGCTTGGTCGTGCCCTTGGGCCAGTCTTCGCGCGGCTTGAAGTACAGCGCGTATTCCTGGTTGAACACGCCGGTGGAATCGGTGCCGTCGTCGGGGCGGCCGATCTGCAGCGAGACCGCGCGCACCTCGGGCTGCTCGCGGAAGTAGGCGCGCAGCTCGCGGCCGATCGAGGCCGAATAGTCCAGGTCGACGGTATTGGGCAGCGTCACGCGCAGCCACAGGTTGTTCTCTTCCAGCGTGGGCAGGAACTCGGTACCCAGGTAGCGCGAGCTGTACAGGGTGGCGCCCAGGCCGAGCGCGGCGGCCAGGAAGACCATGCCGGGGCGCTTGAGCAGGCCGCGCAGCAGCGGCTTGTAGCCGTTGAGGATGATCTCGATGAAGCGCGGCGAGTGCGGCCGCAGCGAACCGCTGAAGACGAAGGAGGTCACCGCCGGCACGAAGGTCAGCGCCAGCACGATCGAAGCCAGCAGCGCGAAGCCCATGGTGAAGGCCATTGGCTTGAAGATGATGCCCTCCACCCCGCCCATGAAGAACAGCGGCGAGTAGGCCACGATGATGATGCCGGTGGAGAAGATCATGGCCCGCTGCACTTCGCTGGTGGCCTTGACGATGGCTTCCTCGGTGTTCGACTGGCCTTCCTCCAGGTGGCGCATGATGTTTTCCATCACGATCACCGCCGCGTCCACGATCAGGCCGAAGTCGATGGCGCCCAGCGAGATCAGGTTGGCCGGCACCTTGAAGTGGTCCATGTTGATGAAGGACACGCACAGCGCCAGCGGAATCACCGCCGCCACCACCGCGGCCGCGCGGAAGCTGCCGAGGAAGACGAACAGCACGATCAGCACCAGCGAGATGCCGACGAACAGCGCATGCTCCACCGTGCCCATGGTGAGATCCAGCAGGTTCTGCCGGTCATAGAAGGGCTTGATCTGGATATGCTTGGGCAGCGTGTTCTCGTTCAGGTCCGCGATCTTGTCGCGCACCCGGGCCAGCACTTCGGAGGCGTTGTCGTCGCGCTTGAGCAGCACGATGCCCTCGACCACATCGTCCTGGCGATCGAACTGCACCATGCCCAGGCGCTGCGCATGGCCCTCGCGCACCTCGGCGATGTCACGCACGCGCACCGGCACGCCGTTGGTCGTCGCCACGGTGACGTTGCGGATATCGTCCAGCGTCTGCAGCAGGCCCACGCCGCGCACCACGAACTGCTGCTCGCCGGCCTTCATCAGCCCGCCGCCGGTGTTGGCGTTGGCATTGGTCACCGCGTCGATGACCTGCTTGAGCGTGAGGCCGTAGGCCTGCATCTTCTCCGGCGTCGGCACGATCTGGTACTGCTTGACCATGCCGCCGAAGGCGGACACGTCCGCCACGCCGGGGATGTGCTTGATTTCCTTGTAGACGGTGTAGTCCTGGACGGTCTTGAGCGTGGTCAGGTCCACGCCGTCGCCCTCCAGGCGGAAGCGCATGATCTCGCCGGTGGCATCGCTGTCGGGCGACAGCGCGGCCTGCACGCCTTGCGGCAGGTTGGCCTGCGACAGGTAGGTGACGAAGTTCTGGCGCGCCTTGAAGTTGTCGACGCCTTCCTTGAACTTCACCGTCACCACCGACAGCCCGAACAGCGACACCGAGCGGAAGGACTGCACGTCCGGCACGCTGGCCAGCGCGTTCTCCACCGGGATGGTGATCTGCTGCTCCACCTCCACCGTGCTGCGGCCCGGCCATTGCGTGATGGCCTGCACCGTCACCGGCGCCACGCCGGGATAGGCCTGCAGCGGCAGGCGCAGGAAACTCAGGACCCCGGCCACCAGCAGGGCGACGGCCAGGAAGACGATCATCAGGCGGCGCTTGAGGATGGCGCGGATCGGGGTGAACGCCATCTCAGGACTCCTGCTTGAGCAGCATCTCGTTGAGCAGCATGCCCCCTTGCGTGAACACCTTGAGCGGCTGCGCCAGCGGCACGCCGTCGGTCACGGCGAACATGCCGTCGCCGTGCGGCATGCCCTGCACCACCTGCCGGCGCACGTGCTGCGCGTCCGGCTGCGTCAGCAGCACCAGCTTGCCCTGGTCCTTGACGATGGCCGACTGCGGCACCATCAGCGCCTGCCGGCTGCCGGTCACGATGCGCGCGGTGGCGTACATCTCCGGCTTGAGCAGCCCGTCCGGGTTGGGCACGTCGCAGCGCACCTGCAGCGTGTGCGTGTCGGCATCGACGTTCGGCGCGATGAAGCTCACCCGGCCGGTGTAGCGCCGCCCCGGGTAGGCCGCCGTCTCGATCTCGATGGCCTGGCCCAGCTTGACGTTGCGGATATCGTGCTCGTACAGGTTGCCGGTGAACCAGACCGAGCTGGTGTCGATCACGCTCATCAGCGCGTCGCCCACGTTCAGGTAGGAACCCTGGTCCATCTCGCGCTTGACGATGGTGCCGCTGATCGGCGCCCGGATCGTCAGCGTCTCGCTGACCGTGCCGCGCTCGCGGATGCGCGCGATGTCCTCGCTGCTCGCGCCCAGCACGCGCAGCTTGTTCTCGGCCGACTGCATGGTCTGGCGCGCATCGTCCAGCAGCTCCTTCAGGTCGCTGCTCGACAAGGTGTGGTAGGCATTGTGCGACAGCAGGAACTCGTTCTGCGCCGCGATGTACTCGGGCGAGTACAGCTCGGCCAGCGGCTGGCCGGCGCGCACCTTGGCGCCCTCGTACACCAGGATGCGTTCCACCCGGCCCGCCACCCGCGCCGAGGCCAGCTTGGCCTGCTGCACGTTGTAGGCCAGCCGGCCCGGCGTCGGCATGTCCACCCGCACCGGCTGCGCGCTGAAGGTCGCGCTCTGCACGATCTTCGGGTCGAAGCCGCCTTCGGGCAGCGCCAGCGTGGTGGGGATGGCGCGCACGCGCGGCTGCGCGGCCTGTCCGGCCGCCGCGTCGGCCAGCGCCGTCGGCTTGCCGGCAGCGCCCGGCACCTGTCCGGCATTGCGCTGCGCCCAGAAATTGCCGCCCACGGCGCCGCATGCCAGCGCCACCACCAGGCCGGCGCCCATCATCAGGTTCTTGTTCATCCGCTCAGATCCCGCTAATCCTGCATTCCATCAAAGAGATTCCCGGCCCACCGCCGCCGCCAGCGTGTAGTACGCCTGGCGCGCGTCCGCCTCCGCCTGCGCCACCGCCAGCTCCGCGTTCTTCAAGGCGGTGCTGGCCGTCAGCAGGTCGGTGAAAGCGGCGTTGTTGTTGGCGTAGTTGGTGAAGGCCATCTTGTAGGCGGCCATCGCCTCGGGAAGCTGCCGGCGGCGCAGGAACTCCATCTGGTTGACGGCCTGGCGCAGGGTGTTGTGCGCGGTGTTCACGCCCAGCAGGGTCTGCTGGCGCACGGATTGTTCGTTGGCATCGGAGGCCACCTTGTTGGCCACCGCCTCATCCACCCCGTAGCGTTCCTTGGTGAAGAAGAACAGGGGAATGATGATGTCGAATTCGATGCCGTAGCTGGCCGGCCGGAAGCCCAGCGGCGGATTGTTGCCGTTGAAGGTGCCGATCACCTGGAAGTCCGGCAGGTAGGCCTTGCGCGCCAGCCGCACGCCCTTCTCGGCGGCCTCCACCAGGTAGCGCGAGGCGCGCACGCCCGGGTGCTCGCGCAGCGCCATCTCCTCCAGCTCCGGCAGCGGCGCGGCCGGCAGCCGCGTCGCGCTGCTGTCCTGGCGCAGTTCCAGCGGGAAGGCCGGCGCCTTGCCGATCAGCGTGTTGATCGACTTCAGGCCGTTCTCGTACTGCCGCTCCAGCGTGAAGGCATCGTTCTGCGCGCTGCTCTGCGCCACCTGCGCGTTCAGGTAGTCGACGTAGCCGGCGGCGTTGTTGGCATAGCGGATGCGCGCCACCTGCTTGACCTGTTCGAGCCGCTTCAGGTTGAGCTGCAGCACCTCGAGCTGGGCCTTCTGCGACAGCGACTGGAAGTAGGTGGTGCTGAGCTGGGCGTAGAGCTGCAGGAACAGCGCATCGCGCTGCGCGTCCAGCGATTCGGCCTGGGTGTCGGCGATCTCCGCCGCCAGCGCCTTCTTGCCGGGGAAGGGGAAGGACTGCGTCAGCGTGTAGCTGAACTGCTCGGCACGGGCAAAGGCCAGCGGGCTGTTCTTGGGCAGGTTGTTCCAGATGAAGCCGACCTGCGGGTTGTTGGGCGCGGCGATCTGCGGCACCTGGGCCTTGGCGGCCTGGTACAGCGCGCGCGCCTGGATCAGCTGCGGGTTGTTGGCGCGCAGTTCCTGCGTCAGTTCCCACAGCGAGAAGCCGGGGCCGATCACGCCCTTGGCCACGCTGCCGTCGGCGCCAGCCGGCGCACCGGCGGCGCTTGCCGGAGCGGCTGCCGCCGCCGAAGCCGGCGCGGCGCTGTCGCCGCTGCGGCCCCAGCCGCCGGCTTCGCGCACGCGTTTCCCCGCGCGCATGGCGGCGCCCGGGTCGGTATCCCCATTCAGCTCCACAGCAAAAACCGGCTGGCCGAACTGGGCCAGCAATGCCAGCATCCCCGTCGCGAGGCCGGCAGACGTCATCCGCTTCAACACGCGTATCCCTTCTTATTGACTTGTCGCGCGCATTTATCGCAAGCAAGGCTTTCAAATGCATTTCAGAAACGGCCGGCTCGCCACATCGACACACTAGGACTTACCCTGTCAACCGCAAGGCCGCCTCATGCGTGCCGAAGGCAGGCGCCAGCACAGGTCAGCATCGTGTCAGCGCGCCGGCCCGGCAGCGGCCCGCTGGCAACGCACCGGACCCCGGCCAGCCGATCCGGATGCCCATGCGCGCCGGCCGGGCGAGGCGTGGCCGCTGGGCGGGCCCTGCCGGAACCCGTCGACCCGACCCACAGCCCCCCCCTGCGGCGTACAGCTGCGCCGCCATCTCCGCAGAATTCCCCCCTCCCGAATGGCAGACGCCCCGGCGCTGATCCGCCTGGCATGGTCGAATCGCGCCGACTGAGCGCCCTATAGTCGACTTTTCCAGCCTTCTTATCGATTTTTCAGATAGAAGATAGAAACTTTATTCGTTTGTCTCCTTAGACATAAAACAAATAACGTCATGCAAAATTCGAACATAAGCCGACGACCATGCATAACAAGCTTCTCAGCGGTAAAGCCCCCGGCCTGGCCCTGGTGATCGCCATCGCCGTTCCTGCCATGTTCCTGGGCCATCTCTTCCCCTTGCTGGGCGGGGCGGTGATCGCCATGCTGCTGGGCCTGGGCTGCCGCAGCGTCTACCAGCCGGGCGCGGCGCTGCAGCCTGGCCTGCAGTTCGCTTCCAAGCAGGTGCTGCAGTATTCGATCGTGGGGCTGGGCTTCAGCCTGCCGATCCATGAGGTGGTGCGCACCGGGCTGACCTCCCTGCCCGTCTCCCTGATCACGCTGGCCGTGGCCTTCGCGGTGGCGCTGGCGGTGGGCAAGCTGCTGCACATCCCCGAGAAGCTGAAGATCCTGATCGGCGCCGGCACCGCCATCTGCGGCGGCTCGGCGATCGCGGCCATCACGCCGGTGCTGCGTCCCGACGACCATGACACCGCCTACGCGCTGTCGACCATCTTCCTGTTCAATATCGTCGCGGTGATGATCTTCCCGGCGCTGGGCCGGCACTTCGGCATGTCCGACACCGGCTTCGGCCTGTGGGCGGGCACCGCCATCAACGACACCTCATCGGTGGTGGCGGCGGCCTACGCCTGGAACAACTTCGCCGGCGAGTACGCCACCATCGTCAAGCTGACCCGCGCCATGATGATCGTGCCCGTCACGCTGGTCCTGGGCCTGCTCTTCAGCCGCGGGCGGGGCGCCGCCGCCGTGCCGCTGCACAAGAACGTACCCTGGTTCATCGTGCTGTTCGTGCTGGCCTCGGTGGTCAATGAATGGCTGCCGCCCGCCCTGACCGCGGCGATCCGCCAGCTCGCGCCGTTCATGATCGTGCTGGCCCTGGCCGGCATCGGCCTGAGCACCGACGTGCAGCGCCTGCGCCGCGCGGGCTGGAAGCCCCTGCTGCTGGGCCTGGTGGTGTGGTGCAGCGTGGCGGTGAGCAGCCTGCTGGTGCAGCACCTGACGGGGATGATCTGAGCCGGCGGCTTCAGCTCACTGCCGACGCCGCCTCGCCCGCGGCGCTGGCACTGCCGCCACCCCCGCCGCGCAGCCGTTCGCGCTGCGTCTCCTCCAGCCACAGATGCCGGCTCGGGCGCAGCAGGTCGCGCAGGGACACGATGCCGGCCAGCCGCATCGACCGCGCATCGTCCACCACCGCCAGCCGGCCCACGCCCAGGGCCGCCATGCGCCCCGCCGCCGCGCGCGCCGTCTCTTCCGGCAGCAGCACGGCCGGCGCGGCCGCGCCGGCGAACAGCGCGGCGCAGGGCGTACCCTCCTGCTCGCGCCCGCGCAGCAGGGCGCGGTCCAGCAGGCCCAGCACGCGGCCGTCCTGCACCACCGGGTAGCCGCGATGCGCGGCGTGCTCGCCGAAGTAGGCCTGCGCGGCCTGGGCCAGGGTCAGGCCCCCGTCGATCCAGATCACCTCGCGCGTCATCAGGTCCGCCACATGCTGGCGCGCGAGCGGGTCGACGCTGTATTCGCGGTAGATGTGCAGGCCGCGCCGGGCGATCTTCTCGGTCATGATGGAGCGCTTCATCAGCAGCGCCGTCAGGCCATAGGCCACTGCCGTGGTGAGCAGCAGCGGCAGCAGCGCCTCGCTGTCGTGCGTGAGGCCGAAGGCGAACACGATGGCGGTGAGCGGCGCGCCCAGCACGCTGCCCAGCACCCCCGCCATGCACACCAGCGCCCATAGCTGCGGCGAGCCGCCCGGCAGCCAGGGCGACAGCACCGTGCCGAGGCCGGCGCCGAGCATCAGCAGCGGCGCCAGCACGCCGCCGGAGGTACCCGAGCCGAGCGCGATCACCCAGATCACTGCCTTGACCGCGAGCAGCGCCAGTGCGGCCTCCAGCAGCAGGCGATGGTTGAGCAGGTCGCCGATGACGTCATAGCCCACGCCCAGCGCGCGCGGCGCGAAGTAGCCTCCGATGCCGACCGCCAGGCCGCCCAGGGCGGGCCACCACATCCAGTGCAGGCGCAGCTTGCCGAAGGCATCTTCCACCTTGTACAGCCCCAGCGTGAGCGCCGCACCGAGCACGCCGCTCAGCAGGCCGGCCACCACGCAGGAGGCCAGCGCCAGCGTGGATGCCGGCGCCGTCTGCAGCGGGAACAGCGGCCCCGCCTCGAACAGCCAGGGCCGCAGGAAGCCGGCCACGCCGCAGGCGAGCGCCACCGGCAGCAGGCTGCGCGGGCGCAGTTCGAACAGCAGCAGTTCCACGCCCAGCAGCACCGCCGCCACCGGCGTGCCGAAGATGGCGGTCATGCCGGCACAGGCGCCGGCCACCAGCAGCGTCTTGCGCTCGGCGGCTGTCAGGTGCAGGTACTGGGCCAGCAGCGAGGCGATCGAGCCGCCGGTCATGATGATCGGCCCTTCGGCGCCGAAGGGGCCGCCGCTGCCGATCACGATGCCCGACGCCAGCGGCTTGAGCACCGCCACGCGCGGCGACATCTTGCTCTTGCCGAACAGCACCGCCTCGATGGCCTCCGGGATGCCATGGCCGCGGATCCTGTCGCTGCCGTAGCGCGCCATCAGGCCGACGATGAGGCCGCCCAGCACCGGCACGGCAATCACCCAGGCGCCCGGCGCGTGGCCCGCGGGCGAACGCTCGGCCAGCGACAGCGACTGGAAGAAGAACAGGTTGGTGAAGAAGCGGATCAGCTTGAGCAGCACGTCCGCCGCCAGCGTGCTGACGGCGCCGATGCCCAGCGCCACGCCGGCCAGCAGCAGCATGCGGCGGTCGACGTGGTAGTCGCGCCTGGAGATCGGTGGCGCGGCAGGCGGGTGGTAAGACGGCGGGGAGGATGGCACGGGGGGCGGCAGGGAGGACATGGCTAGGTGCGGACGGCTGGAGAGGGCGGGAGTCGTGCAGGGCGCCGGCTGGCGCGGCACGGCGCCCGCCCTGGGGACCGAGGCGCGGCGCATCGGCCGGAAGCGTCGAAATATATCATGTCATGATATATCTGCGCAGACCGCGGCGACATGCCGGGGCCGCCCGCCGAGGTGTCGGCGCCATGCCACAGCGGCGGCAAATGTAAGCATTTGTAATGTCCGCGATAGTATGATGGCGCACATTGCCCGCATTGATATCGCTTCTGACACATTTGGCACTCCGGCCCGAGCCAGGCCGCCGGCGCCATGGCGGGAGCCGCAACAAGACACAAGAAGAAGCACGTGCCCAGTTCGCACCACTCCCACGCCGCGCCGGCCGCCGCCGGCGCCCTGCCGGAAGCCGGCGACCAGGACCGGACCGCTCCGCACAAACCCGCCACGCGCTTCGCCTTCTCGCTGCCGGTGGCGCTGGTGATCTCCTTCCTGATGCTGTGGGGCATTCCCAAGGTGGTGCCGTCCAGCGACGCCATCACCCATGTCACCGCGCGCCTGCAGAGCGCGCTGGTCGGCGCCTTCTATCCCGCTACCCACCGCGACGACGTCACCGTGCTGCTGATCGACGACGCCTCGCTGACCGAACTGGGCCAGGGCTGGCCGGTGCCCTACCGCACCCATGCACGCTGGCTGTCGGTGCTGGGGCAGGTCTACAAGCCGCGCGCGATCTTCCTCGACATCACCTTCACCCAGGCGCGCGACGATGCCACCCTGCCCGCGCTGGTGCAGTCACTGTGCCGGTTGCGCGACCGCGGCGTGCCGGTGTTCCTGGCCGCGCTGCCCGGCCCCGACGGCAAGCTGGCCCTGCGGCCGGGGCTGGAAACGCCGCCCGGCGAGGCGCCCTGCTTCCAGCTGGTGGGCGTGGACTACGAGGCGGACCGCATCGACCGCCTGGTGTGGAGCTATCCGCTGTGGCGCGAGGCGGAAGGACATGAAGGCGGCCACGCGGGTAGCGAGGCCGGCCACGGCGCCGGCCAGCCCGCGCGCAGCGCGGCATTGGCGATGGCCGAGGATGCCGGCGGCCTGCGGCTGGCGCGCGAGGAGGAGCCGATGGCCCTGGTCTGGGGCGTGCGCAACGGCGACCTGCCGCGCTACGCCGAGTGGTGCCGCCCTTCCTCCGGCCTGGCCGAGGTCCTGCCGGCGCCGCTGCGCGCGCTCTGGCAAGGCAAGGAAGCCTACCAGCCGATCTGCCCCTACAGCCGCGCGCTGGCCATGCGCCAGCTCAAGCCGTCGAGCGAGGCCGACGAGCGCACGCTGCGCGAGCGCCTGGACGGCCGCTTCGTGCTGATCGGCACTTCCATGGCCGGCTCCAACGACCTGGTGGCCTCGCCGGTGCACGGCCCCATCCCGGGCGTGTTCCTGCATGCGATGGCGCTCGACAACCTGCTGACCTACGGCACCCGCTACAAGCGCGCGCTGGAATGGGAACTGCTGCCGCCCTGGCGCCTGGCCTTGCTGGGCACGGCGGTGGTGATCCTGGCGCACTGGCTGCTGCACCGGCGCTACCTGCTGTCCGCCGGCCACGGCGGCAACGACGCCCCGGCGCGGCGCCACGCCTGGCTGGGCCGGCGCTGGTGGCGCGCGGCGCGTGCCTGGCTGGCGCGCCGCCGCCATGCGCTCGAAGCGATCGCGCGCGGCCATGCCCGCTGGACGCCGCAGCACCTGCTGGCCGAGGCGCTGCTGGCCGCCGGCCGCCTGACCGACTTCCTGGCGCGCCAGCTCGGCCGCATCGTTTTTTCCACCGCGGTGATCCTGCTGGTGATCCTGCTGGCGCAAGGCGTGCTCGACATCGGCACCCTGCCGGTGGTCGACCTCGCCGCCATGGCGCTGGCCGCCGAATGGCTGGGCTGGACCCGCAAGATCACCGATGTCGCCCTGGGCGAAGACCCGGACGAGCCGCCGCTTCCTGAATCGCACCACTCGGAGTAGAACCATGCGCCGCTTTGCCCTCCGCCAAACGCTTGCCGCCGCCTCGCTGTCGCTGCTGGCCGGCCTGTCCGCCACTGCCATGCAGGCCGCGCAGGCCGCCACGCCGGCCACCCTGGGACAGGTCACCGCCGCCGTGCAGAAGCCGCTGCCGCTGTATGCGCATCCGGGCGATGCCAACGCCGCACAGACGGTGGCCGCCGACAACCTGCCCTGGGCCATCCTGGAGGCCAAGGACGACTTCTACCGCGTGCGCGTGGGCGGCCGCGACTACTGGGTCGACGGCATGACCGTGCGCGTGGCGCGCGCCGCCAAGGCGGCCTGCGACGCCACCGTGACCCAGGGCAAGACCAATAACAGCCCCACCGGCTCCACCCCGGGTGCCGGCGAGAACGCTTGCCGCTGAGCCCATGCGAGCCGGCAAGAACCTGGCGCGCCATGGCCGCATGGCGCGCATGGCACGCATGAGGGGCTGGACGCGCCTGCTGCGCGCCACCGCGCTGGCGGGTGCCGCGGCACTGCTGGCCAGCGCCTGCGCCACGCTGCCGGGCGGCGACAGCTTCGTCGTCACCACCGGCGAGCTGCCGCCGGTGCCCACCGGCCGCACCTGGCCCGATGCCGCGCAGGACGTGCGCAACCAGCGCGCGCGCGGCAATGGCCTGGTCGAGATGCCCGAGATGCAGGCCTACCTCAACGGCCTGCTGGCCAAGGTCAAGACCGCCGCCGGCGTGCCGAACTGGCCGGGCGCGGTCTATATCACCGCCTCCAACGACCTCGAGGCCTACTGCACCGGCGCCGGCAACATCTACCTCTCGCTCGGCTGGCTGTCGTCGGCCGAGTCGGAAGACGAGATCGTGGCCATCCTGTCGCACGAGTACGGCCACGTCTATCTCGACTACCACCAGCTCGAGGGCGCGAGCAACACCGCAGACAAGATGGCGCTGTGGGCCTCGGTCGGCATGGTGCTGGCGCAGAAGGCCGGCAATGCCACCGGCTGGGGCATCGGCGACAGCATGGTGGCCTCCTACCTGCTCGGCAAGGGCGTGCTGGTGCCGGCCTGGGGCCGCCAGCAGGAGGAGAACGCCGACCGCTTCGGCGCCACCGTCAGCCTGCGCCTGGGCTACTCCTTCACGCAGGGCTTCAAGGCTTTCCTGGAGCGCCAGGACACCTGGGAGCAGCAGAACGCGGCGCGCCGCGAGGCGCAGAAGCAGCGCGTGCTGGAGCAGGTCAAGCTGGCCGCCGCCGACAACGCGCGCAAGAAGAGCGCCGCGCAGGGCAACGACGCCGTCAACCACGCCATGCGCGAGATGCAGGCCTCGCTCGAATCGGGCACCGCCGGCCTGTTCCAGAGCGTGGACAGCGGCGTGCGCGACCTGTGGGGCCAGTTCACCGAGTCGCACCCGTCGACCAGCGCGCGCCTCGACTCGCTGACCGCGCAGGTGATGCCGCTGATGGCCGGCAAGCCGCGCCCGCGCCCGAGCGTGGAGCCGTGGACGCGCGCCCTGGCGCAGAAGCGCAGCGCCGCCACGCTGAAGAACTACCAGCTCGCGGCCGATGCCCAGGGCGCGCTGCAGGCCCAGGATTTCGTCCGCGCGCGCAAGCTGGCGCTGGACGCCGCCTCGGGCCCGACCGCACGCCAGGCGCTGCCGCTGCTGACGCTGAGCCTGGCCGAGATCGGCCCGGGCGGCAACGGCATGCAGATGCAGCGCGCCGCCATGGTGCTCGACCGCAACCTGCAATCCGAGCCGGACCGCGCCTGGACCGTCTACGTGACACGCGCCAACGGCCTGCTCGGCTCCGGCCAGGGCCGCGCGGCGCAGACGGTGATGGACCAGGGCTTCACCTACTTCAACGACGCGCCGGCCGCCTGGCCCGATGCGATCCGCTTCTACGGCCAGGCCGGCGACTGGAACCGCGCCAAGCAACTGGCCGCGCAATGCGCCAGCCGCTTCCCCACCTACGCCAACGGCTGCAACACCGCCGCGCTCACGCCGGCGGAAAAGGCCGAGCAGGAGCGGCGCAACGAGCAGAAAGCCAAGAGCCTGGTGGACCGGTTGACGAAGAAGTAGCGGAAGTCTGCGGCGGAATTCGATAGCGGAAGCCGCCGCGGCCAGCCAGCGCCTGCCCTCACCCCCGGGCCCCCTCTCCCGCAGGCGGGAGAGGGGAGCAGACCGGCGCGGTGCGAATCCCCTCGCGCTGAATAGAGCCAAAACGATGCGCCAACACCGCCGGCCAAGCACGACGTCTTGGCTCCCTCTCCCCGCACGGGGAGAGGGCGGGGGAGAGGGGTGGTTCAGCAAGGTGCCACATCCAGCGAAGCCCTCGGTGTGATCCGGCTCAGGAACGCCCAGCGAAGCCCTCGGTGCGATCCAGCACGCAGGCCTACAGACCCTGCCCCGCCCGCCGATATCCCTAGCGTGCGCCAGGGCCACACCACCACGAGGAATCCACATGCCGCGCGACGCCTGTTTTGCATGCGAGTCCGGCCATCCCGTGCCTGGCGGTGCCATACATTGCCCGCCACCTGCGCAGCACCCGCTTTCCTGCACGCCATCTTCCCCGCGCACGACACCGGCAGCCGTCCGCTGCGGACGGCCGGTGCCGCGCCGACCCAGCCATCGACCTCGATGGCAAACCCGGTGAGACACCATGAGGCACAGCCAGATTGACGCGGGCATCGCGCCCGCCCCGGAACAGGCGATTCCCGCCCCCGACACGGTTCACTCCCCCGCCACCACGCCGGCGCCCGACGCCAGCGGCACCAGCGCAAGCCATTCGCTGGCCCGGCTCGGCTGGCGCCAGACGGTCGTCGCAGGCGGCAGCGCGCTCGCCGCGGCGGCCCTCGCCGGAGGCTGCGCGGCCGACGCGCCGCCGCCGGCGGTGCAGGCCCAGGCGCCCGCCGCCCAGCAGCTCTGGTGCCAGGCGCCGGAAGGCTACTACCCCGAGGTGCAGCAATGTGCGGGGGGCTGGGTCCGCCGCGCGCCCGCGCATGCCGCTTCCGATGCCGCGCCGCCGGTGCTGGTGATTCCGGTGCAACCGCCTGCGGGAGTCCGCCCATGAAGCGCCCCGCCCTGCCGAAGCGCCCGCTGCTACCGGCTCCGATATCCGCCCTGGTGCCGCTGCTGCTGCCTGCGCTGCTGTCCGCCTGCGGCGGCAGCACCGACGGCTCGGGCAATGCCGCGGCCCCCGCCACGTCGACCAGCATCACCCTGACGCCGCTTGCGGCCGACGTCGCCAGCGCGGCGCTGACGCCGCACTTCTCGCTTGCGCCGGTGGTGCTGGCCGCGCCCGCCGACCTCGACAGCCAGGCCCCGTCCGCTTCCGCGCTGCAGCCGGCCGCGACGCAGGCCGTCCCGGCGGCCCTGGCGGCCACGTCCACCACCCGGCTCACGCCCCTGGCGCTGGCCGCCAACCCGTTGGCAGCGGCCCCGGCGGCGAGCGGCTCGACCACGGTCACGACCTACACGCCGGCACAGATCCGCGCGGGTTACGGCCTGCCCGCGCTGCCGGCCTCGTGGACCGGCCTGAGCGCGAGCGTGGCCGCGCAGATGGGGGCCGGACAGACGGTCTACATCGTCGACGCCATGAGCGATCCCAATATCGCCGCCGAGCTCGCCGCCTTCAGCCAGAAATTCGGCCTGCCCGGCTGCACCACCACCGCGATCGCGCCGGGCGCCACCCTGCCGCTGCCGGCGGCGAGCACCGGGGGTTGCCAGTTCTCGGTGGTCAATGCCACCAGCTCCGGCGCCATGACCTCGATCGCTCCGCCCTACGATTCCGGCTGGGCCACCGAGATCGCGCTCGACGTGCAGTGGGTCCATGCCACCGCCCCGCTCGCCCGCATCATCCTGATCCAGGCCTCGAACGCCTCCACCGCCAGCCTGCTGGGCGCCATCAACCTGGCCAACGCCATGGGCCCGGGCGTGATCTCGATGAGCTTCGGCGCCGCCGAAGGCAGCTGGACCAGTTCGGTCGACTCGGCCTTCACGCGCACCAACATGACCTACATGGCGGCGACCGGCGACAGCGGCACCGGCGTGGAGTGGCCATCCGTCTCGAAGAACGTGCTCGGCGTCGGCGGCACGCACCTGGTGCTGAACGGCAGCACCCGCACGGAGTCGGTCTGGAGCGGCACCGGCGGCGGCATCAGCCAGTACACGACGGTGCCGTCGTACCAGACGCCGGCCGTGCCCGGCGTCGGCTCGCTGTCGATGCGCTCGGTCGCCGACGTCGCGTTCAACGCCGACCCCTACACCGGGCAGTACGTGGCGGTCATCCCGCCGGGAGGGTCGACCGCCAGCTGGTACAGCGTCGGCGGCACCAGCCTCGCCACGCCCCAGTGGGCCGCCATCGCGGCCATCGCCAACGCCTTGCGCGCGCAAGGCGGCAAGGCGCCGCTGGGCCTGGCGCAGACGCTGCTCTATGGCAACGTCGGGGCCAACGCCGGCGCCTATGCCGCGGCCTTCCGCGACATCACGCAGGGCAGCGACGGCGCTTGCGCCACCTGCGCGGCGCACACCGGCTATGACCAGCCCTCGGGCCTGGGCACGCCCAATGTGTCGAGCCTGCTGACGTCGTTGACGGCGAATGCCCAGCCGCCGGCACCGGTGGTCACGCCGGTGACCGTGAATGGCACGGCCGGCAGCGCGCTGAGCTTCACCATGGCGGTGAGCGCGCCGGACGCGGTCACCTGGTCGCTGGCCAATGCGCCGGCGGGCATGACCGTCAGCGCGGCGGGCCTGATCAGCTGGCCTCAGCCGGTGGCGGGCAGCTACGCCGTCACCGTGACGGCGACCGACAAGGTCACCGGCAGCGCCGGCCACGCCACCGCCACCATCGGCATCGCCGCGCCCCCGGCGCCCGTGGTGGAGGCCACGACGGTCGCGGCCCAGCCGGGCAGCGCGCTGCGCTTCCAGGTCCAGTTCAGCGCATCGGATCCGGTCACCTTCGCGCTGAGCGGGGCACCGTCCGGCATGACGATCAGCAGCGCGGGCGTGCTCTCCTGGGCCTCGCCGGTGGCCGGCAAGTACAGCGTGACGGTGACCGCCAAGGACACCACCACCGGCAAGAGCGGCAGCGCCGTGCTGACGGTGCAGGTCTCCACCAGGCCGATCGGGCCGGTGCTCTCCGCGGCGCCGATCCGCGGCGTGGCGGGCCGTGCCCTGAGCGGCGTGATCGGCGTGTCGGACCCGGGCGCGAGCGCCATCCTGGTGAGGATTTCGGGCGCGCCGCCCAGCATGACCTTCGCCGCCAGCGGGCAGGGGATCCTGCTCAACTGGACGAACCCGGTGGCCGGGACCTACACGCTGGTCCTCAGCGCGACCGATTCCGCCGGCCTGAGCACGCAGAGCACGCTGGTGCTGACCATCAGCGCCAACTGACGCTGACGTGTGGCCGGTGCGCCGCGTGCGCGCCGGCCGGGGTGGCGGTGCGGGCACCTGCCTGCCGCGGCAGGTGCGGGCGCCGGCGACTTATATCATCTTCTGATATATTTCGCCGACGCCCTCTCCCGATCCTCCCCGCCGTACCGTGCCGCCCTCCACTTCCCTGCCGCTCGCCCCCCAGCGCACCGCCGCGTGGCTGCGCACCTTCCTGCCCATGCCGATCGCGGCCAGCCGCCGCGAGCGCATCAAGTCCTGCGCCGGCGCGCTGCTCGGGCTGTTCTGCACCGAGTGGATCAGCCGGCATCTGCTGGCCGGCTTCAATCCCTGGTTCGTCGCCCCGATGGGCGCCTCCGCCGTGCTGCTGTTCGCGGTGCCGTCGAGCCCGCTGGCGCAGCCGTGGTCGATCATCGGCGGCAACCTGGTGGCGGCCCTGGTGGGCGTGGCCTGCGCGCAATGGATTCCGGCCCCCGGCCTGGCCGCGGGCGTGGCGGTGGCGGTGGCCATCGCGCTGATGTTCCAGCTGCGCTGCATCCACCCGCCCAGCGGCGCCGTCGCCATCACCGCGGTGTTCGGCGGCCCGGCGGTGCGCGCGCTCGGCTTCGGCTTCGTGGTGATGCCGGTGCTGGTCAACTCCATGCTGCTGCTGTTGCTGGCGCTGGTCTTCAACAACCTCGCCCGCCGCCGCTATCCGCACCGCCCGCCCGAAGCGGCGCCGGGACACGGCACCGCCGACCCGCCGCCCGCGCAGCGCGCCGGCATCACGCGCGCCGACCTGGACCAGGCCCTGGCCGAGCGCGGCGAGTTCCTCGACATCGAGGAAGACGACCTCGAAGCCATCCTGATCGCCGCCGAGCAGCACGCCTACCGGCGCCGCTTCGGCGAACTGCGCTGCGCCGGCATCATGTCGCGCGATGTCGTTGCCGTGCAGCCGGGGCAGGCGCTGGAGGACGCCTGGGACCTGCTGGCCCGCCATCGCATCAAGGCGCTGCCGGTGGTGGACGAACAACGGCGCCTGCGGGGCATGCTGAGCGCCACCGACCACCTGCTCGGCCGCGACGCCGCCGGCCCGCGCCAGCGCGTGGCCGACCGCATGACCCCGGCCGTGCTCACGGCACGCCCCGACCAGCCGATGATCGAACTGGCGCAGGCGTTCTGCGATGGCGGGCTGCATCACGTGCCGGTGGTGGACGCCGGCGGCATCGTGGTGGGCATGGTGACGCAGTCGGACCTGATGGCGGCCCTGCTCAAGGACAGCCTGCTCGGCGCCGGACGCTGAGCGCCGCATGGCTGCCACGAGCGACGTGCGGGGTGTCGCTGTGGCGAATGCCTGCCCTCTCCCCCAGCGCCTCTCCCGCAAGCGGGAGAGGAGAGACAACCAGCGGCAAAGGCGAGCGAACCCGCGCCCTGCCCCCTCCCGACTACTCCACCACGATCTTGTGCTCGACCGCCAGCCGCTTCCACTGCGCCAGTTCCTGCTTCATGCGCGCAGCGAAGTCCGCCGGGCTGAGCGCCTGCGGCAGTGCGCCGTCGGGATCGAGCACGGCACGCATCTCGCTCGAGGCAGCGGTGTCGTTGATCTCGCGATTGAGCCGCTGCACCAGCGCCGCCGGCGTGCCGGCCGGTGCCAGCACGCCGACCCAGATGTCCATCTCGTAGCCCGGCACGGTGGCCCCCAGCGCGGGCAGGTCGGGGAAGGCGGCACTGGGGCGCTGCGATGTCACCGCGAGCGCGCGCACCTTGCCTGAGCGGATCTGCGGCGCCATCGAGCTGTAGTTGCCGATCATCACGTCGATCTGGCCGGCCGACAGGTCCAGCAGCGCATTGGAGGCGCCCTTGTAGGGCACATGCATCATGCGCACCTTGGCAGCGTCGCTCAGCAGTTCGGTCGCCATCTGGCCGAGCGAGCCGATGCCCGCCGAGCCATAGGTGATGGCGCCCGGGCGCGCCTTGGCCGCGGCCAGCAACTCGGCCGGCGTGTGGAACGGCTTGGCGGCCGACACCGCCAGCAACAGCGGGCCGTTGCCCACCATCGCGACCGGTGCGAAGGCGGCGATGGCGTCGTAGGGCGACCTGGGCTGGGTGGCCGCCGCGGTCAGGAAGGTCGACGACGTCAACAGCAGCACGGAGCCGTCGCGCGGCGCGCGGGCGACGAAGTCGGCCCCCATGGCGCCAGCCGCGCCAGGCTTGTTCTCGACGATCACATTGGCGCCCAGGCGGCGCGCCAGGCCGGGGGCGAGCGCGCGCGCGATGACGTCGTTGCTGGCTCCGGCCGAGAACGGCACCACGATGCGCACCAGCGGCGGCACGGCCGCGGCGGTATCGGCGCGCGCCGGCAGCGGCGCGATGGCGCCCGCCAGGGCACCGGCGGCCGCAAGGCCTTGCGCGAAGCGCGCCACCCGCTGCAAAGCGGAGTTCTTGTGCATGGCTACCTCTTCGATCTGGTTGGCCTGGCGCGGCGCGCTCAGGCGGGAATGTCGAGGTCGAGCAGCGGTGCGTACTGCTGCGCGCCGAAGATGTCGCCATCGCCGGCGCTGCCGCTGGGCCGGCTGCGGTAGATGGTGAACTTGATGGCGAAGGCCGGATCGTAGGCGACGAAGTCGGAGATGCGCTCGCCGGCAATGCCGTACAGCGCTGCCACACGCTCGCGCGACAGCACGCCCGAGCGCTTCACGCGTTCGTATTCGGCGGCATCGCGGAAGATGATATCGAAGGTGATCTTGTTGACGCCGGCATTCTTGCTGCGAATGGTCTTGGCCAGCTCGTGCAGTTTCTGGGTGCTCATCGTGGTCTTCCTCGGTCCTTCAGATACCGGCTTCGGTCAGGTGGGTGGGGAACAGCGCCATCGGATCCGCCACCTCGATGGTGTGGTTCAGCGTCCAGCGGTAGGCCGGGCTGGCGCGCAGCACTTCGTCGAGCGGGAACGAGACCGAACCCGCCGTGCCCTTCACGTCCGGCAGGCGCGCGTAGAACATCTGGCGCAGGCCGATCATGGCCACCTCCTCCGCCATCCCGGCGGTGGGGGCCACGCCCTGCACCATCACGCACAGCTCGTGGCCGGGCCGGTCGCGCAGCGGCTCCAGCTCGCCCATCACGCCGTCGCGCCCGTACACGTTGTAGTGCAGCGCGTAGCCATCGGGGCCGAAGCGCGCGCGCACCTGCTCGCGTGCCCAGGCGATCACGCGGTCGACGTTGGCGATGGTGTAGGGATCGCGGATGCCGCACAGGCCGACGTAGCGTTCGCCGACCTTGCCCGCGCCTTCCAGCTTCACGCGCACCGTGCCGGCCTCCTCGAAGCGCGCGCCGGTGATGCGGGTGGTGCGGGCATCGACCTGTTCGTAGCGGCAGTGCGTCATGTCGAGCCGGCCGCCGGCGACGAATTCCTCGAAGGGATTGGAGCGCTCGTACATGGCGTGCCCGGCGACCGAAGCCACCGTGCAGCGCTGCTCGGGATGCATGGCGGTGACGCGCACGTCATCGTGCGAGATGGTTCCCATCACCGTCTCCTTGCCGCCATAGGGCTCGGCGCAGAAGGAGGCGCATTCCAGCACCTTGCCGAGGTAGTAGGCGTGGTCGGCCGGGAAGCCGTGGTGCAGCGCCGGCGCGGCGAACAGCGCGGCGTCCGAGCTGCGCCCGCCGATGATCACGTCCGCGCCCTGCGCCAGCAGCGCGCGGTAGGGATGCACGCCGGCCATGGCAACCACGCGGTCGGTGGCATCGAGTTCGGCGCGCGTGAGGTCGGCGAAGCCGTCCAGGCCGCGGATGGCCTGGCCCCGCTCGAGCGCGGCGCGCAGCGTGGCCTTGTCCACCTCGGAGTAGAAGTAGCCCAGGCGGAAGCGCTTGAGCCCGTGCTTCTGTGCCAGCTCGCGGATGATGCGCACGTAGAGGTCGACGCGGCTGTTGCTGCCGGTGTCGCCGGCCGAGCCGATGATCATCGGCACCCCCAGCCGGCGCGAGGCCAGCAGCATCTGTTCGAGGTCATGCCGCTGCCAGGCCTCCGGGCTGGTCGAGGTGTCCGAACCCAGCGGCACCGGGCCGACGTCGTCGCTGCCCGAATCGGCGGCGATGTAGTCGGGCCCGGCCGCCACCCCGAGTTCGAAGCTGGCCGTGCGCAGCGGCGCAAAGCCGAGATGGCCGTTGGGGCAGATGATCTTCAGCGACTGCATGGAGGAAGCTCCCGAGAAGCGCCGGCTGGCGCGGATGCCTGTCCCTACGCAGAAGCCGTGCCATCCGCCGGCGCGAAATACTTCCCTTTTTATTCAACCACTTAGGAATTCCGACCCGCAGCCTGCGTGCATTTCACGCGAGAATCTCCACGCAGATGCGTTGATTTCACGCATCTGTCAGGCCGAGCTTGAGCATCTGGTGGCGCAGGGCGTGGCGGCTCAGGCCCAGCCGCTGCGCCGCCTGGCCGGCGTTCTGCCCGCAGGCATCGAGCGCCGCGCGGATCAGCCGCGCCTGGAAACGCGCGGTGGCGGCGTGGTAGTCCTCGCCGGGCACCGGCGCTGCCGCCATGGCGGCGTCCGTGCCGGCGGAGGCATCGGCGGACGCATCGGCGCGTGCGTCGACCTCGCGCAGGATGCGCGCCGGCAGGTGGCGCGGCAGCACGCAGTCGCCCTCCTCCAGCAGGCAGATGCGCTCCAGCAGGTGTTCCAGCTCGCGCACGTTGCCGGGCCAGCGGTAGGCGCGGAAGATGCGCTCGACCTCGGGGTCCAGGTGCGCCATGCGGCTGCCGTACTGCTGCCGGTAGCGCGCCAGGGCCTGCTGCGCCAGCAGGAAGATGTCGTCGCCGCGCTCGCGCAGCGGCGGGATGTTGATGGCGATCACCTGCAGGCGGTAGTACAGGTCTTCGCGGAACTTGCCATCCTTGACCTCGCTCAGCAGGATCTTGTTGGTGGCGGCGATGAAGCGCACGTCCACGCTGATGGGGCGTACCGCGCCGACCCGGCGGAAGCGCCGCGTGTCGAGCAGCGTCAGGATCTTGGACTGCATCACCGGGTCGAGCTCGCGCACCTCGTCCAGGAACACGGTGCCGCCGTTGGCGGCCTCGACCAGCCCTTCCTTCTTGCCGACCGCGCCGGTGAAAGCGCCGCGCTCATGGCCGAACAGTTCGGATTCGAGCAGCTGCGCCGGGATGGCCGCGCAGTTGATGTCGATGAACTCGCGCGCGGCGCGGTCCGACTGCTCATGGAGAATGCGCGCGACCAGGCTCTTGCCGGTGCCGGTCTCGCCATAGATCAGCACCGTGCGCGCCTGGCTGCGCGCCACGCGCGCGACCAGGTCGCGCAAGGCGGCGATGGAGGGATGGCGGCCGGCCAGTTGCAGGCCGGAAGGCTCTTTCATCATCGGGAAGGGCGGGTGGCGGAATTACGGGATTACGGGGCAACCGCGGGCGCGGCCATCATACCGCGCCGGACCCCGGGCGCTGCCGGCGCGCTCCATCGCCGCCCCCGGGCCTGGCCGAAGACAGCAAAAGACAGCCAAAGACGGCATGGCACCGCGATGGGGCAATGCTTCGGCATCCCCTCGACAGGAGTAGCAATTCCGGCCGCGTGAACGCGCACAATGTCCTGGCAGCACAGCATGGCGGTGGCGCGCGATCGCCATCGGTGGCGGCAGCTCCACGGGATACCGCATATGAAGCAGCACGCACTTCTGATTCTCCTCGCCCTGAGCGCCGGGGCACACGCCGGCACCTACGGCTCCTATGCCTCGATGTCCGGCCTCGGTCCGACCGGACGCGCGCTGTACGGCGGCGGGGAGGCTGGCGGCGCAGCCGGCGGCGTCTACGGCCAGGCAGCGAACTCGACCTATTCCGGCATCCGCACCACGCCGGACCAGATCAAGATGTACACGCGCGGCGGTGTCAATGCCGGCATCGGCGAGCGCTACAGTGCCGTCGGCAGCAAGGCGGCCGCGCGCAACGCGCCGCCCGATCTCGACCAGATGCCGACCTCGAAGTCGCAGTCGCGCTCGCTGTCGCACTCCGCCGGCGGCGCGCAGCGCAGATCGCCGGGCGATTCTTCCGGCCAGTAGTACCCGTAGCACCAGTAGTACCTTCCCCGCTCCGCCCCTCCCGCACGCGGCACCCACACCGCGTGCGCTGCGCCACGCCCTCCTCGTTGCTCCCCTCGCTGCTCCCCCGCGCCCCGTCGTGCCGGGCCGGCACCGCTGACAATCCCCTCCGCAGCAGCGCTTGACGTCGTGCCGAACCGCTCACCAGAATGCCCGCAGGAAGAATCCACCAGAAAAACGAGGGGAACACCACGTGCACAGCACCACCAGCTTCCGGCGCGCCAAAGACGCCGTGCAGGCGGTCGCCTCCGGCCAGGGCTGCTGGCTGGATGTGATACGGACCGCGAGGGATTTCCTGGGCGCGGACAGCGCCTCCTTCGTCTGCCACGACAAGGCCAGCCAGACCGTGCGCTACCTGGAGCACGTCGGCGTCGACGAGCAGGCCGTCATCGAGTACGGACAGCACTTCTTCCAGTATGACGACTCGCGCCGCCGCTACTGGTACGCGCCGGCCGGCACCTGGAGCGATTCGTGCGCCGAGCGCGAGCACGAGACCGCGCACGACCGCCTGTTCTGGACCGACTTCATGCTGCCCCACCAGATGCGCCAGCTGACCGGCGTGGTGGTCTGCAACGACGACGAAGTGATGTGCGGCCTCAGCGTGCAGCGCACGCGCGTGAGCACGCCCAGCCACGCGCATGCCGATCACCTGGCCGAGTACGGACGCCTGCTGACGCACGCCTACGCGGCGCGGCGCCTCGCCGCGCAACGCGGCATGGACCTGCTGGGACAGGTGCTGGATGGCGGCCGCGAGAGCTATCTCGTGTGCCGCAGCGACGGCTACGTGCAAGCCTGCATGCCCGTGCTGGAGGCCCTGCTGTGCGGCGACAGCTACCTGAGCCTGCAGGCCAGGCGCCTGGTCCACCGGGAACCGGCATGGCAGGCGCGCCTGCTTGCCGGCATCCGGCAGGTGGCCGCCATCGGCCGGCCCGCCATGCTGGCCATGCCCGACGGCTGGGGCCGCTCCTTGCGGGTGGCCATGCGGCCGGTGGACAACGACCTGAACCAGGGCCTGAGCGGCTGCGTCGGCATGCGCGTGGAGCGCCGCAATATCTTCGACGTGCCGAACGCCGAGATGCTCGGCGAACTGTTCGCGCTGACGCCCGCCGAGGCCCGGCTGTGCCACCACCTCGCGGCCGGCCTCACGGTGGACGACTGCAGCAAGGTGCTGGAAGTCAGCCTGCACACGCTGCGCAAGCAGCTGTCGGCCATCCTGCGCAAGACGGGCTGCACGCGCCAGGCCGAGCTGATGCGCCTGGTGACGACACTGTAGTGCCGCGGCGGGGCCGGCAAGCTACAGGATGCGCCCCGCGTTCAGCGCGTCGCCCGCATCCAGCGTGCGCTTCAGCGCGCGCATCACCTCCAGCTCGGTCTCGCTGCGGCTCAGATGCAGGAAGGGCTTCTTGATGCGGCCGATGCCATGCTCGGCGGAGATGCTGCCGCCCACTTCCGCCACCAGCCCGTAGACGATCTCGTCGACCGCGAGCTGGTCGGCCTCGCTGGCATGCGGGCCGCTGACGATATGCAGGTTGCCGTCGCCGAGGTGGCCGAAGAACAGGTGCGAGGCCTGCGGGAAGGCCGCCTGCAGCCGCGCGCGCGCCGTCTCCACGTAGTCGGCGGTGACGCGCAGCGGAATGCCCACATCGAAGGAGACGAAGGGCGAAAGCTGCTTGAGCAGCTCGCCGATGGCATCGCGGAAATCCCATAGCGACTGCGCCTGCTCCTGCGTCTGCGCGACGATCACGTCGGCCACCACGCCCTCTTCCAGCATCTCGCCGAGGAAGCCTTCGAAGATCTCCTGCATCTGCGGCGCGGTGCTGCCTTCGGCCTCGACCAGCACGTAGATGGGGTGGCCGCCGCCCAGCGGCACCGCGCGCCCGAGCGCGCGCGCGGCGGCCACCAGGTATTCCTGCCACATCACCTCGAACGAGGACAGCCCGGGCAGGCGCCCGCGCGCCTGCTTGAGGAGCTGGGCCACCTGCGCGAACGATGCCACCGCGCACAGCGCGCTGCGCCGCACCGCCGGACGCGGGAACAGGCGCAGCACCACGCGGGTGACGATGCCGAAGGTGCCTTCGGTGCCGATGAAGAGGTGCTTGAGGTCGGGACCGGTGTTGTTCTTCACCACGCGGTTCAGCATCGGCATCACGGTGCCATCGGCCAGCACCACTTCCATGCCCAGCACCAGGTCGCGCATCGGCCCGTAGCGCAGCACGCGGTTGCCGCCGGCATTGGTGGACACGTTGCCGCCGATCTGGCAGCTGCCGCGCGCGCCGATGTCCAGCGGGAAGTACCAGTCCCTGGCCTCGACGATCTCGGCCAGCTTCGCCAGCGGCACGCCGGCCTGCACGGTGATGGTGCCGCCGATGTCGTCGAAATCCTCGACCTGGTTGAGGCGCTCCAGCGAGATCACCACGTCGCCGGCATCCGGCGCGGCGCCGCCGGCCAGGCCGGTGAGGCCGCCCTGCACCGTGATGCGCGCGCCCTGCGCGCGGCAACTGCGCACGATCGCGGCCACCTCGGCCGTGCTGGCCGGCCGATACACCACGGCCGGCAGCCCGCCCTTGAGGCCGCTCCAGTCGCCGCGGTACTTCTCCAGGTCGGCGGGCTCCCGCAGCGTGCCGGGAATGTCGATCGGATCGACGGGCTTGGCTTGGGTCAACGTATTCTCCTTCTGGCCATCCATGCCTCCATGGATTCGTTCACTGATGGCGCGCCCGCCACGGCGGCGCGCCGCATCCGCTGCAGCGGATTATCCTCCCGCCCGCGCCGGCGTTCCAGTGCCATCGCACTGCGCGCGGCGCGCACTGGACTAGAATGGAGCGCCGCCTGCCACGCGCGGCGAACACCCCGCACCACACGCTCCCATCCATGCCTACCCGCACGCCCGACTCCGACGAACCCGCCAAGCGCACCAGCGCCAGCCAGACCCTGTTCCGCGGCCTGGAGATCGTCGAAACCGTCGCCAAGGGCTTCACCTCGCTGCCCGAGATCGTCAAGCACACCGGCCTGTCCTCCAGCACCGCGCACCGGCTCGCCTCCGCGCTGGTCGAGGCGCGCTACCTGCAGCACGAACCGCGCCGCGGCTACAGCCTGGGCAGCAAACTGATCGAACTCGGCTTCCAGGCCCACCGCGAGTCCGACGTGCTGGCCAGCGCCAAGCCCTTCCTCGAACAACTCGCCGCGCAGACGCGCGACACCGTGCACCTCGCCACGCTGGTCGACGAGGAAGTGATCTATCTCGACAAGCTGCCCGGACAGCGCGCGGTCGAGATCAGCTCGCGCATCGGCGGGCGCAATCCCATCACCACCACCGGCGTCGGCAAGGCCCTGGTACTCGACCGCGGCGAGGACGAGTGGCGCCGCATCCGCGCGCACGAAGCCGCCGCCGGCAAACCCGCGCCGGGCGAAGAGGAATGGCTGCGCCTGATGCGCGGCTATGCGGCGCGCGACAGCGCCTTCGACCTCGGCGAGGACGAGCCCTCGATCCGCTGCGTGGCAGCGCCCGTGCGCGACGCCACCGGGCGCATCGTGGCGGCCATCAGCGTGACGAGCGCGGTGCAGTATATGGGGCCGGAGCGGATGGAGGAGTTGGTGGGGGTGGTGAAGGAGGCCGCGGCGGGGGTTAGCCGGCAGTTGGGGGGGAGGAGGAGGTGATGGTCGAGGGGGTGATGGTCGAGGGCTTGGATTCGAGCGATGTCGGATTGCGAGGCAACGGCCTGTTTCGACTCTCGTGACCCGACGCTTGTCGCTTGTCTTCGAGCGATATCGGTCTGCGAGGCAAAAGCCTGTTTCGACTCCCCTGCGGGGAGCCGACTCACTTTCTTTGTCTCGCCAAAGAAAGTAAGCAAAGAAAGGCGACCCGGGTGCGGCGAAACCCCCTCGCGAATTGGCCCCGGCCGCCGCGCCCGTCCGAACTCGCGGCCTGCGGCCGCTCAGACAGCGGACGGGCTTCATCGGCGGCCGGGGCCAATTCGCGAGGCGCCGCACACGGGAGGGAAAGGCCAAACCGTTGGTATGCGGCTCGGCTCGTTCTTGCGTAATGGCTTGGTTCGCTGACTCTTTGTGTTCGGCCAGCGAGCTGGCCGAACACCCCCCACCCGAAGCGCAGCGAGGCGTGGCATCTTTTCCCTGCCGTGTGCGGCGCCTCGCGGGCTGAGGCAAAGAGCGGATTAGAGGGCCCCCTGTCTGAGGATCGCCTTAAGGCGATCCGAGTTGGGGCCCGGCCGCTCTTTGCCTCAGCACGCGAGGGGTTTTTGAGCCGCACCCGGCGCGCCTTCTTTGCCTACTTTCTTGGGCAAGACCAAGAAAGTAGGTCGGCTCCCCCGCAGGGGGAGTCGAAACAGGCCGTTGTCACACAGACCGATACCACTCGAATCCACGCGCAAAAGCCTTGCGTCACGAAAGCGAGTCGGCTCCCCGCAGGGGAGTCGAAACAGGCCGTTGTCTCGCACGCCAACACCGCCCGAAGACAAGCGACAAGGCATCGAGTCACGCGTGCATTGGTGTTCGGCCAGCAAGCTGGCCGAACACCCCCACCCGAAGCGCAGCGAGGCGTGACTTCTTTTCCCTGCCGTGTGCGGCGCCTCGCGTGCTGGGGCAAAGAGCGGATTAGAGGGCCCCCTGTCTGAGGATCGCCTTAAGGCGATCCGAGTTGGGGCCCGGCCGCTCTTTGCCCCAGCACGCGAGGGGGGGTTGAGCCGCACCCGGCGCGCCTTCTTTGCCTACTTTCTTGGGCAAGACCAAGAAAGTAGGTCGGCTCCCCCGCAGGGGGAGTCGAAACAGGCCGTTGTCACACAGACCGATACCACTCGAATCCACGCGCAAAAGCCTTGCGTCACGAAAGCCAGTCGGCTCCCCGCAGGGGAGTCGAAACAGGCCGTTGCCCCGCACACGAACACCGCCCGAAAACAAGCGACAAGGCATCGAGTCACGCGTGCATTGGTGTTCGGCCAGCGAGCTGGCCGAACACCCCCACCCGAAGCGCAGCGAGGCGTGACTTCTTTTCCCTGCCGTGTGCGGCGCCTCGCGTGCTGGGGCAAAGAGCGGACAAGAGGGCCCCCTGTCTGAGGATCGCCTTAAGGCGATCCGAGTTGGGGCCCGGCCGCTCTTTGCCCCAGCACGCGAGGGGGGGTTGAGCCGCACCCGGCGCGCCTTCTTTGCCTACTTTCTTGGGCAAGACCAAGAAAGTAGGTCGGCTCCCCCGCAGGGGGAGTCGAAACAGGCCGTTGTCACACAGACCGATACCACTCGAATCCACGCGCAAAAGCCTTGCGTCACGAAAGCGAGTCAGCTCCCCGCAGGGGAGTCGAGACAGGCCGTTGCCCCGCACGCCAACACCGCTCGAAGACAAGCGACAAGGGGCACCGAGTCACGAATGCAAATCAGGCCACCGGGACACCGGAAAGTCGATCAGCGCTGCTCAGCGCGCCAGATCGAGCGCCACGTCGACGATCATGTCCTCCTGACCACCGACCATGCGCCGCTTGCCCAGTTCCACCAGAATATCCACCGTAGGCACACCGTACTTGGCCGAAGCCGTCTCCGCATGGCGCAGGAAGCTCGAGTAGACCCCCGCGTAGCCGAGCGCCAGCGTCTCGCGGTCCACCCGCACCGGGCGGTCCTGCAGCGGACGCACCAGGTCATCGGCAGCGTCCATCAGCGCGCGCACGTCGCAGCCGTGGTTCCAGCCCATGCGGTCGGCCACGGCGATGAAGACTTCCAGCGGCGCGTTGCCGGCGCCCGCGCCCATGCCCGACAGGCTGGCGTCGACGCGGTTGGCGCCTTCTTCCACCGCCACCACCGAGTTGGCCACACCCAGGCTCAGGTTGTGGTGGGCGTGCACGCCGATCTCGGTCTCGGCCTTGAGCGTGTCGCGCAGCGCACGCACGCGGTCGCGCGCGTCGTTCATGGTCAGCGCGCCGCCGGAGTCCACCACGTAGATGCAGGTGGCGCCGTAGCCTTCCATCAGCTTGGCCTGCTCGGCCAGCTTCTGCGGCGTGGTCATGTGGCTCATCATCAGGAAGCCGACCGTGTCCATGCCCAGCTTGCGCGCGCTCTCGATGTGCTGGCGCGAGACGTCGGCCTCGGTGCAGTGGGTGGCCACGCGCACCACGCGCGCGCCGGCGTCGTAGGCGGCGTGCAGGTCGTGCACGGTGCCGATGCCGGGCAGCAGCAGGGTGGCGATCTTGGCGCGCTTGACGCTTTGCGCGGCGGCGCTGATCCACTCCACGTCGGTGTGGGCGCCGAAGCCGTAGTTGAAGCTGGCACCCGACAGGCCGTCGCCGTGCGCGACTTCGATGGAATCGACGCCGGCGGCATCCAGCGCCGCGGCGATCGCCTTGACGTGTTCGACGCTGTACTGGTGGCGGATGGCGTGGCTGCCGTCGCGCAGCGTGACGTCGGAGATATAGAGTTTGTTGTCGCTCATGTCGGCTCCTTTCAGGCGGCGCAAAGCTGGGTTTCTGCCATGCGCTCGGCGCAGGCCAGCGCGGCCGAGGTCATGATGTCGAGGTTGCCGGCGTAGGCCGGCAGGTAGTGGGCGGCGCCCTCCACTTCGAGGAAGACCGAGGTCTTGAGGCCGGCCACGCGGCCCAGGCCCGGGACGTTGGGCGCGTTGCCCGCGTCGAAGCGGTCGAACTGCACGGCCTGCTTGAGGCGGTAGCCGGGCACGTAGCGCTGCACCTTCTCGACCATGGCGTGCACGCTGTCTTCGATGCGCGACTGCTCGGTGAGGTCGGACAGCACGAACACGGTGTCGCGCATGATCAGCGGCGGCTCGGCCGGGTTCAGCACGATGATGGCCTTGCCGCGCTTGGCGCCGCCCAGCACCTCGATGGCGCGCGAGGTGGTCTCGGTGAACTCGTCGATGTTGGCGCGCGTGCCGGGACCGGCCGACTTGCTGGAGATGGAGGCCACGATCTCGGCGTAGTGCACCGTCGCCACCTGCGACACCGCCGCCACGATGGGAATGGTGGCCTGGCCGCCGCAGGTGACCATGTTGATGTTGGGCGCGTCGAGCTGCTGGTCCAGGTTGATGGCCGGGATCACGTAGGGACCGATGGCGGCCGGCGTCAGGTCGATCACGCGCACGCCGTGCTGCTGCAGCCTGGCGTTGTGGTGCTCGTGCGCGCCCGCCGAGGTGGCGTCGAACACCACGCGGATGTCCTGGAAGCCCGGCAGGGCCAGCAGGCCGTCGATGCCTTCCGCGGTGGTGGGAACGCCCAGGCGCGCGGCGCGCGCCAGTCCGTCCGAGGCGGGGTCGATACCGACCATCGCGCCCATTTCCAGATGCTGGCCGTGGCGCAGCACCTTGATCATCAGATCGGTGCCGATATTGCCCGAGCCGATGATCGCGACCTTGACCTTGTCTCCTGTTGTCATCAGAGCACTCCTAAGTGGCGGTGGATGTCTGCCGCGGCGGCGCCCGGCATGCCTTTGGTGCTGCCATCCTAGGCGGCCACTCCTTTAGTGTCAATATATAATATTGACTCCCATATATTGGCACTAAAAAGCTTCGCTTACGCCATAAGGAAGCACGCTGGCGCTGCCTCGGCGTGGAAGGGCGGACAATGGACAAGGGGGCAAGGGGGCAAGGGGGCAAGGGGGCAAGGGGGCAAGGGGGCAAGGGGGCAAGGGGGCAAGGGGGCAAGGGGGCAAGGTCTCTGCAGCGGCTGGCGCCGCCTTGCGCGCCGGGCACGGGCAGGCGTAGCGGGCGCGGCCGCCGCGGCTTTCGCCATGGCTTGCCGGCCGCGAACGAAGTGGCGCCGGCGCGGTCTGAGCCACCATCGCGCACCGGCGGCACGGCGGTGTGCACCGCAGCAATCATTTCCGGACCAGAAACGGTTTTCCGATATATTTACGTTCCAATCGTCACACCGGCAGCAAGGGAGAGCCATCCAATGAGTTCCGGCCAATTGATCGAAAGGCTCGCCGCCGTATTCGCCCTGATCGTGCTGATCGGCGGCTCGCTGCTGGTGCTGGCCCCCTTCACCACCGCCCTGCTGTGGGGCGCCATCCTGGCCTACAGCTCCTGGTATCCCTACACGGTGCTGTCGCGCTGGCTGGGCAACCGGCGCGGCGTGGCGGCGCTGATCTTCGTGCTGCTGGCCTTCGTGGTGGTGCTCGGCCCCTTCGTCTACGCGGGTGCGAGCGTGTCCGCCCATATCGACGAGATGTCGGCCCTGGTCGACCGCTACGTGGAACACGGCCTGCCGCAGCTTCCCGACTGGCTGACCAGCCTGCCCTACCTGGGCAGCTACCTGCAGACCTCGTGGGACAAGCTGTTGCATGCCGACTCGGAGATGCTGGCCAATGTGCGCAAGCTGCTGGCGCCGGTGGGCCATGCGCTGCTGGGCGCCGGTCTGTCGGTCGGCGCCGGCCTGGGACAGCTGGCCCTGTCCATCGTGCTGGCCTATTTCTTCTACACGGGCGGCGAGTTCGCCGTGGCCTGGCTGCGCGCCGGCATGCGCCGCATCGGCGGCGAGCGTGCCGACCACCTGCTTTCGCTGGCCGGCAACACCATCAAGGGCGTGGTCTACGGCGTGCTCGGCACCGCCTTCGTGCAGGCCCTGCTCGCCGGCATCGGTTTCTGGATCGCGGGCGTGCCCACGCCGGCGCTGCTCGGCCTGGTCACGTTCTTCCTCTCGGTGATCCCGGTCGGCCCGCCGCTGGTGTGGATCCCGGCGGCACTGTGGCTCTATCACGCGGGCTCGGTCGGCTGGGCCATCTTCATCGTGGTCTGGGGCATGGGCGTGGTCGGCATGGCCGATAACGTGATCAAGCCGCTGCTGATCAGCAAGGGCACCGATATGCCGCTGATCTGGATCATGCTCGGCGTGCTGGGCGGCGCCCTCGCCTTCGGCTTCCTCGGCGTCTTCATCGGGCCGACCGTGCTGGCGGTGGCGTACGCGCTGCTGCGCGACTGGACCGTGGGCCAGGCGGTGGCACTGCCGGGCGCCGCCGCGGAGGCGCCGCCCGGGCGCAAGGAAGCGCCCTGAGCCCGCCCATGGATCCGCGTCCACCGACCCCATCCGCACCGCCGGGCGATGCGCCACCGCAGAGCGCCGCGCCACCCGCGCTGCCGCCTTCGGCTGCCGCAGAACTCGCGGCCAGCGGCACCACCAACGCGCTGGTGGCCTGCCACTATTGCGATGCGCTCTACCAGCGCGCGGCGCTGGCGCCGGGCGAGCGCGCCTGCTGCCTGCGCTGCGGCAGCCCGCTCTACCAGGACAGCCGGCGCGCCTACCGGCGCCAACTGCCGCTGACCCTGACCGCGCTGATCCTGTTCCTCATCTCCAACGCCTACCCCATCGTGGCGATGGACCTGCAGGGCGTACGCACCCACACCACGCTGCTGGGCGCGGTGGAAGCCCTGTATGCCGACCACATGGAGCTGGTCGCCTTCCTGGTCTTCGCCACCACCATCCTGTTTCCGCTCACCGAACTGCTGATGATGTGCTACCTGTTGGTGCCGATGACGCGGCACCGCATGCCGGCCGGCTTCGAGCGCATCGTGCGCGGCATCTGCCAGACCCGGCCGTGGGGCATGATCGAGGTCTTCATGATCGGCGTGCTGGTCACGCTGGTGAAGCTGTCGAGCATGGCCGAGGTCCTGCCCGGCGTCGCGCTGTGGTCCTTCGGGGCCCTCGTGGTGGTGCTGGCCGCGCTGCTGTCCTTCGATCCGCGCGACCTGTGGCAGCACCTGGACGAGGCACCCGCGCCATGACACCAGCAGGCAAGCCCTCCCCCGCGGAGGAACGCGGCACGGCGGCCGGCCCTTCGCGCCTGCAGCGCTCGCGCGCGCTGGCGGCGGAAGTGGTGGCCGGGATCACCGATGACGACGAGCGCACGCCGCTGGCCCAGGTGCCGACAGCGCGCGCGCAGGGGCTGCTGTCCTGCCACGCCTGCGCCGGTGTCAGCCCGGCCAGCCTGGCCGGCGAGCCGTGCCCGCGCTGCGGCGCCACGCTGCACGTGCGCAAGCCGGCCAGCCTGACGCGCACCTGGGCCTTCCTGCTGTCGGCCTACATCCTCTACATCCCGGCCAACCTGCTGCCGGTGATGATCACCCAGACCATCCTCGGCACCCAGCGCGACACCATCTTCTCCGGCGTGGTCTACCTGTGGCTGTCGGGTTCGCACCTGCTGGCCGGCGTGGTGCTGGTGGCCAGCATCGTGGTGCCGATGCTGAAGATGGCGATCCTCACCTTCCTGCTGCTGTCCGTGCAATTCCGCTCCACCTGGCGCATGCGGCAGCAGACCAAGCTGTACGAACTGGTGGAAGTGATCGGCCGCTGGTCGATGCTCGATGTCTTCGTGGTGGCGCTGCTGGCCTCGCTGGTGCGGGCCGGTGCGCTTGCCACCATCATCCCCGGAGGCGGCGCCCTCGCCTTCGCCTCGGTCGTGGTACTGACGATGCTGGCCTCGCTCAGCTTCGACCCGCGCCTGCTGTGGGATTCGCTGGAAAATGAACATGTCTGAAGAAACGGACCGCAACGCTCCCCCGCCCGCCCGCCCTCCTGCTCCCCCATCGCCACCGCTGCCACCCGAGCCCGCGCGCAAGCGCCGCGCGCGCTGGCTGCCCTCGGTGGTGTGGCTGATCCCGATCGTGGCGGCGGTGGTCGGCATCACCCTGCTGGTCCATACCATCACCTCGCGCGGGCCGGAGATCACCGTCACCTTCCACACCGCCGTGGGGCTGACGCCGGGCAAGACCGCGGTACGCTACAAGGAGGTCGACATCGGGCTGGTGAAATCGGTACGGCTGGCCCCCGACCGCTCGCACGTGGCCGCCATCATCGAGCTGACCAAGGACGCCGAGTCCTTCGCGGTCAAGGACACCCGTTTCTGGGTGGTGCGCCCGCGCTTTGCCATCAGCGGCATATCGGGGCTGGAAACCCTGCTGTCGGGCGCCTACATCGGCGTGGACGCCGGCAAGTCCGACGAGCACGTGCGCGACTTCACCGGCCTCGAAGCGCCGCCGGTGGTGACCTCCGACTCCTCCGGCAAGCAGTTCGTGCTGCGCGCCGCCGACCTCGGCTCCCTGGAGATCGGCTCGCCGATCTACTACCGGCGCCTGCCGGTCGGCCACGTGGTGGCCTACCAGCTCGCGCCCAACGGACGCGACATCACGCTGCGGATCTTCGTCAACAAACCCTATGACAAGCTGGTTACGGCCGACACCCGCTTCTGGCACGCCAGCGGCGTCGACCTGAAACTCGATGCGGGCGGCCTGAAACTGTCCACCCAGTCGCTGGTGACGGTGCTGCTGGGCGGCGTGGCCTTCCAGCAGCCGGAGCATTCGCCCGCCACCGAGGCAGCGGCCGAGAACACGCAGTTCCTGCTCGCCGCCGACCAGACCGAGGCCATGAAGGAGCCCGAGGAGCTGGCGCCGACGCTGGCCGTGCTGAACTTCGACCAGTCGGTGCGCGGCCTGGCGCCGGGCGCACCGGTCGACTTCCGCGGCGTGGAGGTGGGCCAGGTGCGCTCCATCGGCATCGAGTACGTGCGCGCGACAAAGACCTTCCGCCTGCCGGTGGTGGTGGAGTTCTACCCGTCGCGCATGGGCTTCCGCCAGCGCGACGTGCGCGACGAGCAGCTCGCCCACGCCATCGTGCAGGGCCTGGTCAAGCGCGGCCTGCGCGCGCAGCTGCGCACCGGCAACCTGCTGACCGGCCAGCTCTACGTGGCGCTCGACTTCTTCCCGAAGGCGGCCCCGGCCACCTTCGACGGCAACGCCACGCTGCCCGAGCTGCCCACCACGCCGGGCACCTTCGACGAACTGCAGGCGCAGCTCGGCGACATCGTGGCCAAGATCGACAAGATCCCGTTCGAGCAGATCGGCCAGGACCTGCGCACCACGATGGCCTCGCTCAACCGGATGATGGCCAATGCCGACAAGCTGGTGAACCAGCTCAACGGCGACGTCGCGCCGCAGGTCACCGCGGCGCTGCAGGACGCGCGCAAGACGCTGAACGCGGCCAACGGCACGCTGGCTGCGGACGCACCGCTGCAGCAGGACACGCGCCGCATGCTGCAGGAGCTGACGCGCACCGCCGCCTCGCTGCGCGCGCTGACCGACTATCTCGAACGCCACCCCGAAGCGCTGTTGCGCGGCAAGACGGAGAAGCCGTGATGAACCGCCCCCGATTCGACGCCCGCCGCACCGACCCGCGCCGCCTGCCGGCCGCCACTGCGCGCACCGGCGCGGCAACCCTGGCGAACACCCTTGCCGCGGCCGCCCTGGCCGCCCTGCTGGCCGGCTGCGCCTCGCCCGAGCCGCGCTACTACACGCTGGCGCAGGCCAGCGGCACCGGCGCGGCCGCCGCGCCGCAGGCCACGCCCCAAGGCAAACCCGTGTGGATCGAAGTAGCGCCGGTACACGTGCCCGAGCGCCTGAACCGCGCCGAACTGGTGGTGGGCGAGGACGGCAGCGCCGATGGCGACAGCCGGCTGCGCCGCCTCGAACTGGCGCGCTGGTCGGCGCCGCTGCCCGATGAGCTGCGCGATGCGCTGTCGCAGCGCCTGCAGGCCGCGCTGGACGCCCAGGACACTTACCGGCAGGGCCTGTCCGGCGTCGAGCCGGTCTACCGTATCACCGCCGACGTGGTGCGCCTGGATGCCGCGCCCGGCGGCCGCGCCGGCGCCCTGATCAACTGGACCGTGCGGCGGCTGCCGGACGGCAAGCTGGCCAGCGGCCAGAGCCGTGCCGACCTGCCGGCCGGCAGCGGTGTGGACGGCGTGGTGGCAGCCTACCGCCAGATCCTGGCGGGCGCGGCCGACGACATCGCCGGCGGCGTGCGCGCGCTGCAGCCTTGATGCCGCGCGGAGGCGGCCAAGCAGCCAGGTGATTAGGCGGAGTTAAGCGGGTTAAGCGGGTTAAGCGGGTTAAGGGGCTAAGCAGCCAGGCGGCTTGTCCACTAGGACGCCGCGCGTGCGATCGCCTGCAGGCATTCGCGCGCGCCACCCTGCACCATGCGCGCCGCGCACGCCAGCATCAGGTTCTTGCCCAGGCCGAAGTCCTCCACCACGTAGCCGCGCGCGTCGAGGCCGCGGCCCTCGGCGTCGGTCACCACCGCCACGCGCTCCAGCAGCGTGCCGGCATCGGCGCTGTAGGCCCACACCGGCTTGCCCAGCGCCACCGCGTAGCCGACCTCGAAGGCGGTGCCGGCATCCGGCTCGCCCGGGCCGCGGAAGTCGTCCAGGTTGGCCATCAGCAGGTCGGCGCGCCGGATCAGCGCGAGATTGGCCTGGTAGATCCACTGCGCCGCGGCGGGACCGCTCAGCCCGGGCGGCAGGGCATGGTCGAGCGGGTAGAGGCCGTCGCAGCCGTAGGTGGCGCACAGCGCCTTGAGCGCTTCGCCGTGGGCGATGGCATCGCGGCGGAACACGTCGAAGCCGGCGAGATAGATGGTGGGCATCTTGATGGGTCCGGTCATGCGGGCGCGGAACACGCCCGCTGCGCTGCAAGCATACGCGCGCGGCGTGCGGCGTGCGGGCTCAGGCCGCGCGGCCCTTGCTGCTGCGCCAGACGCGGCGCCCCTTGCTGACCGGCGCGGTCAGCGCGGCGGTGCAGTAGTCGGCCAGGTCGGCCACGGGTGGCTGCTCTGGCTTGCCCTCGGACTGCTGGCACCACTGCGCCAGCGCGTAGACCACGCTCTGGTTGAACCACTGCTGCCGGTGATGCATCACCTTGCGCGGGATGCCGGGCAGCGCAGCGGCGATCAGGCGGCGCGCGCGGATCACGCCGGACATGGCCGCCGGATCGATCATCTCCTCGTTGACCAGGCCCGGGCTCAGGGTAGCCTGCGCCAGCACCTTGACGTAGCGCGCGCCCCACGGCGTGTCGCAGATGGTATCGGCCAGCGCGCTGATCGAGGCCTCGACGATGGTGCGCACGTCGCCGCCCAGGCCGGCGGCCTCGACCTCGTCCAGGTAGCGGTCGCGCAGCACGTTGACCTGGGCCAGGCGGAAGTTCAGCAGGTGGCTGACCAGGGCCTCGCGCGAGCCGAAGTGATAGTGCAGCGCGGAGCGGTTGCGCTGGCCCGCCTCCACCACGATCTGGCGCAGCGGCACCAGTTCCACGCCGTGCTCGGCAAAGAGGCGCTCGGCGATCTCCAGCATGCGCCGCGCGGTCTCGTTCTCCAGCGGGTTGGCGGCCGGGGCGCCGGGCGTGCCGGCGGGCGCCGCCTTGCGCGGGGCAGGCGCCGGGCCGGGCGGCGGGTCCATCACGCTGGCGTCGGCCAGGAAGGAGGAGAGCGATCGGTTGCGCACGCGGCTCATCTGCCAATACCTCATAAGCTAATCCGGAGGATTATCGGCGCAGGCCCTGGTACCGGCAAGCCGGGACAAGTGCGGAGTCGCCCCTGCCCTTTGCGGGCGGGGCCCCGGCGTCTCAGGCGCGCAGGCGCTGCCTGGTGCGCTCCGGGTGCTGGCCGAGGATGCCGACCAGGCAGCCCGCCACCATCACCGCGCCGCATACGCCGAAGCCGAGTTCGAAGCCGTGCGCGGCGCCGGCGTGGGACTGCGCCTGCACCAGCTTCCCCATCACCACCGGCGCGACGGCACCGGCGCTGGTGGAGACCGCAGTGCTGATGGCGATGAGCGCGCTGCGCTGCGCGTCCGGCACGATCTCGCCGAGCACGGCCGGTCCGAGCGCGAAGGTGATCGGCGGCAGCACCGCCGACACCGCCAGCAGCGCCACCTTGCCGCCCGGCGGCAGCGGCAGCAGCGGCAGTGCCAGCAGCAGCACGCCGCCGAGGCCGACACAGACGCAGCTGAACACCACGCGCGCGGAGCGCGAGGAGGCGCCGCGGCGCAGCATGCGCTGCGAGCACCAGCTCAGGCCCATGCTGACCGGCACGCCCGCCGCCACGATGATGGCGAACATGCGGCCGGCGGCGGCAGCGTCGAAGCCCAGGCCCTGTTCCAGGTAGGACGGCAGCCAGGTGAGGGCCAGGGCCAGCCCCCAGTAGGCAGCGAAGCCGGTCAGGAAGCCGCACAGCACGGTGGTGTCGGTCAGCAGGCGCCGGTAGGACACGGGCGCCTGCGCGCGCGCCGGCTCGCTGCCGCCCGCCTGCACCTCGGTGCGCAGCGTGCCTTCGCGCCCCCAGATCAGCCAGCCCAGCGCCCACAGCAGCGACGCGGCGGCGAGCACGACGAAATTGGCGCGCCAGCCCCACTGATGGGTCACCAGCGGCACGCCCAGGCCGGCCAGCAGCAGGCCGATGGTGGCGCCCTGGTTGATCAGCGAGACCGGCAGGTTGCGCTTCTCGTGCGGGAACCACTTGTAGAGCGCGTGGACCGAGACCGGGAAGCCGGGCCCCTCGCCCGCGCCGAGGATGACGCGCGAGACCAGCAGCGCGGTGGCGCTGGAAGCCAGCGCCACCGGGAACTGCACCAGCGACCACAACACCGCCATCGCCAGCAGCAGCCAGCGTGCCGGCACCCGGTTGCCGACGAAGCCGACCACCGCCGCGGAGATCGAGAACAGCCAGAAGAAGCTGCCGGCAACCACGCCGAACTGGGTCGGGGTGAGTTGCAGGTCGCGCATCAGCGGCACCGCCACCATGCCGAGCACGACCTTGTCGAGGAAGTTGATGGCCGAGAAGGCGGTCAGCCAGGTGGCGATGGCCCAGGCCTTGCGCGGCTGGTAGACGCCAGCGGCGGCGGCCGGAGCGCCATCCGCGTCGGCCCGGGCGGTGCCTTGCGGCGGTGAAGTCGTCAGCGTGTCTGCCATGCTTCCTGCGCTCCTGTCTGGTGCCGCCGGCCGCCCCCTGGCGCCGGCGCCGCGCCTGCCGCCGAGCGGCCGCGGGCGCTTGCCTGGTCCCGTCTCCCCTCGCCTGCCGGTACCGCATGCAACACATGCACCGGCCGGAATTAATGCAGGGGATTACCTGATCTTCCGAGAGTAGAGGGTCGCCCGGATTCAGCCCACTGGGGTTTTCCCCGGCACGGCCCGCCGGCCGAGACGCGGCGCCGGCTGACGGCCGATACGCCCCCGGCGCGGCTCCGCAGGAGCCCCACATGTGCTTGACAACGCGGGGCCATCCGGTAAATTTAATCTCCATGCTTAATCCAAAGTATTAAAAAGAGGAGACTCCGGATGACAGACAACACACGCAAGGCCGGCGCCGACCGGACCCCGCTTGACACCGGCAGCGGCATCGAGCCGGTCGCTGCGGGCGTCTGGCTGCTGCGCGGCCAGGGACAGAGCTTCGTGGCCGAGATCGACGAAGGCCTGGTGGTGGTGGACGCCGGCCCGGGCGGGCGCGTCACCGCCGGCATGATCGCCAGCCTGCGCGAGGTCAGCACGCGGCCGGTGGTCGCGCTGTGCTATAGCCATGGCCACGTCGGCTACAACGCCGGCGTGCCGTTGTGGCTGGAGGATGCGGTGCAGCGCGGGCACGCGCGCCCGCGCCTGGTCGCCCATGCCAACGTGCCGGCCCGCTATGCGCGCTACCGCCGCACCGAAGGCCTGCAGAACCGCATCAATGCGCTGCAGTTCCGCCGCCAGCCGGACCAGGCCGCCGGCCTGCTGCGCCTGCACGATCCGGACCAGACCTATGCCGAGCAGCTGGTGCTGGGCAGCGGCGCGCGCCGTGTCCACCTGCTGTGGGCGCCGTCGGAGACCGACGACGTCAGCGCGGTGTGGGTGCCCGGGGCGCGCGTGCTGTACGGCAGCGCCGCGGTCATCGACTCGATTCCGAACATCGGCACGCCCTTCCGCACGCTGCGCGACACCCTGCGCTGGGCCGGCACGCTGGAGCGCCTGGCCGACCTGCGCCCGCTCAAGGTAGTGCGCGAGTTCGGCGCGGTGCTGGAGGGCGAGGAGACCGTGCAGCGCGTGCTGGGCCATACCGCCGGCGCGCTGCGCTGGCTGCACGCCGAGGTGGTGCGGCTGATGAACGAAGGCCGCGGCGAGCGCGAGCTGCTGGCCGAGATCACCTATCCGCCCGAGTGGTTCGACGTGCCCTGGATGAAACCGACCTACGGTGATCCGAGCTATATCGTGCGGGACATCTACCGCTCGGAGAACGGCTGGTGGGACCGCAACCCGACCAGCCTGCATCCGGCGCCCCCGGCCGCGGCCGCCGCCGAGCTGGCCGCCGCCATCGCCGACAAGGGCGCGCTGCTGCGCCACGCCGAGGCCCTGGCCGCGCGCGGCGAGCACCAGCTCGCGCTGCACGTCATCGACGCGCTGGCCACCGTGCCCGACGGCGGGCCCGGTGCAGCACCCGAGATCGCGCAGGCCCGCCGGCTCAAGGCGGCGTGGCTGCGCGAGCGCGCCGGCCAGGTGCGCAGCTATGTGTCGCGCAGCATCTACCTGGGCTGCGCCGACCGCATCGAAGACGGCAGCGCGGCGGCCTTCGGCATGCGCTGAACGATGCGCTGAACGATGCGCTGAACACGCACGATGCCCCCGGGGCGTGCCCCCGGAGGCTTCCCTCCTCTTGCCCAGGGCCGGAACCGCTTCCGCCGCCCCATTCGTCCACGCCCATGCCAGACACCACCACCCCAGCCTCCGCCGCTGTCTCCGCCTCCCTCGACAGCTTCTTCTCGCCGCGCAGCATCGCCATCGTCGGCGCCTCGGCCAGCGCCGGCAAGATCGGCGCGATCCCGCTGCGCTACCAGCTCGAATGCGGCTACCAGGGCAAAGTCTATCCGATCAACCCGGCCCGCGCCGAAGTGCAGGGCGTGCGTGCCTGGCCGTCGCTGCGCGCGGTGGAAGCGCCCATCGACCTGGCCGTGTTCGCGGTGCCGTCGGCACAGGTGGACGGCGCGCTGGACGATGCCATCGCCGCCGGCGTGCGCAATATCGTGCTGTTCTCGGCCGGCTACGCCGAGGTCGGCGCCGACGGCGCGGCCATGCAGCGCCGCCTGGCCGACAAGGCGCGCGCGGCGGGCATCCGCCTGCTCGGACCGAACTGCCTGGGCTTCATGAACGTGGCGCAGGATGTCTACGCCACCTTCTCGCCGGTGGTCGGCGCCGGCAAGGCACGCGCGGGCTCGATCGCCATCGTCAGCCAGAGCGGCGCCTTCGGCGCCTATGCCTACGCGCTGGCGCGCGAGCGCGGCCTGGGCCTGTCCTGGTGGGCCACCACCGGCAACGAGGCTGACATCCAGGTGGCCGACTGCATCGCCTGGCTGGCCGCCGACCCCGCCACGCGCGTGATCCTGGCCTATCTCGAAGGCTGCCGCGACGGCGAGCGCCTCAAGGCCGCGCTGGCGCTGGCGCGCGCGCACGGCAAGCCGGTGGTGGCGGTCAAGGTGGGACGCACCGGCCTGGGCGCCGCCGCGGCCGCCTCGCACACCGCTTCGCTGGCGGGCGACGACGCCGTCTACGATGCGCTGTTCCGCCAGTACGGCGTGTGGCGCGCGCACGGCATCGAGGAGTTCTTCAGCATCGGCTACGCGCTCTCGGTCGGGCGGCTGCCGCCCAACGACAAGCTCGGGCTGCTGACCGTCTCCGGCGGCGTCGGCGCGCTGATGGCGGACGACGCCGCCGACGCCGGCCTGGACGTGGCGCCCATGCCGGAGGCGGCGCAGCGCTGGCTGACCGAACGGGTGCCGTTCGCGGCGCCGCGCAACCCGGTCGACGTGACCGGGCAGGTCACCTCCGACCCGGGCCTGCTCGAAGCCACCGCGCAGCGCATGCTGGGCGACGGCGGCTATGGCAGCCTGCTGGTTTTCCTCGCCGCCGGCGGGCTGTCGCCATCGATGGCGCCGGTGCAGACGCGCATGGCGGCGGCGCTGCGTGCCGCCTGGCCCGATCGCCTGATCGTGTTCAGCACCCTGTCGCATGCGCCGCTGCGCGCCGAGCTGGACGCGCTGGGCTGCCCCAGCTTCGACGAGCCCGGCCGCGCGGTGCGCGTGGTGGCCGCGCTCAACCACTTCCGCCGCCACCTGGGCAGCGGCGCCGCAGCGCCCGCGCCGACACCGGTGCTGCCTGCGCTGGCGCTGGCGCGCGGCACGCAGAACGAGGCGGACTCGATGGCCCTGCTGGGCGCGCACGGCCTGCCCTGCGTGCCCTGCCGTGCCGCGCGCGATGCCGATGCCGCCGTGGCCGCCGCCGAGGCGCTCGGCTACCCGGTGGCACTCAAGGTGCTGTCGCGCGACATCCTGCACAAGAGCGATATCGGCGGGGTAGCGCTCGGGCTCGCCGACGCCGGCGCGGTGCGCGCCGCCTGCGCGCGCCTGCAGGACAACCTCGCGCGCCACGCGCCGCAGGCCGCGCGCGAAGGCTTCCTGGTGGCACGCATGGCCGCGCGCGGCGGCATCGAGTGCATCCTCGGCGCGCACCGCGACCCGGTGCTGGGGCCGGTGGTGATGTTCGGCCTGGGCGGCGTCAACGTCGAGGTGTTCCAGGACGTCAGCTTCCGCCTGGCGCCGGTCGATCGCGCCGGCGCGCTGGAGATGATCGGCGCGCTGCGCGCCGCGCCGCTGCTGCGCGGCCATCGGGGGCAGCCGCCGGCCGACCTCGACGCGCTGGCCGACGCCATCGCCGCGCTGTCGCGCCTGGCCGCGGCGGCGGGCGATTCGCTCGAGTCGATCGACATCAACCCCTTGCTCGCCTACCCCGCCGGCGCAGGCGCGCTCGCCCTCGATGCGGTGGTGACCGGAACCGCGGCGACAGCGGGACCGGCCGCTTGATTGCAGCACGCGGGCCGGCGCCGGCCCGTCCGCACATACGTACATACGCACACACACAAGCCAGCAAGCCAGCGATACAGCCGGCATCGCGGCCCGATGCCGCCCCGAACAGGAGACAACCATGCATGCCACGCCATCCCTTGCCCCGTCCCATCGCGCCGCGCGGGCGCCTGCGCGCCGGCGCTCTCCCTCGCACGCCTGGCGGTTCGGCACCGCACTGCTGGCCGCCACCAGCCTGGCGGCCGGCGCCGCGCCCGCGCAGGAAGCGGCCTGGCCGTCCCACCCGATCCGCCTGGTGGTGGCCTCCGGCGCGGGCAGCGGCACCGACATCTTCGCGCGGGTCTTCGCCGAACAGCTCGGCAAGGCGCTCGGCCAGCCGCTGGTGGTGGACAACAAGCCGGGCGCCAACGGCATCCTCGGCAGCGCCGCGGTGGCCAAGGCCAGGCCCGACGGCTACACCCTGCTGTTCACCTACGCCGCCTCCATCGTCATCAACGCCACGCTGCAGCCGCCCCTGCCCTACGATGCGCAGAAGGACCTCGTGCCGGTGGCGCAGGTCGGCTCGGGCGGCAACCTGCTGGTGGTCTCGCCCGACCTGCCGGTGCACGATATCCGCGAGCTGGCCGCCTACGTGCGCGCACAGCCGCAGGGGCTGGACTATGCCTCGTGGGGCATCGGCTCGGGCGGCCACCTGACCATGGAATCGCTGAAGGCGCAGACCGGCCTGAAGCTGCGCCACGTGCCCTACAAGACCGTCTCGCAGATCCTGACCGATATGCAGGGCGGCATCGTCAAGCTCGCCTTCGTCGACGCCAGCTCGCCGCTGCCGCTGATCCGCGCCGGCAAGCTGCGGCCCATCGCCGTCTCCGGCACGCGCCGCGCGCCCGCCTTTCCCGCGCTGGCCACCATGACCGAGCAGGGCTACCCCTTCCAGGCCGACAGCTGGTACGGCCTGTTCGTCCCGGCCGGCACGCCGCCGGCCATCGTGCAGCGCCTGAACGCCGAGATGAACCGCGCGCTGGCCGCGCCGGCGCTGCGCGAGCGCTTCACCGCCTACAACATGGGCACGCCGCCGATCAAGAGCGTGCAGCAGTTCGCCGACACCGTGCGCGCCGACACGCGCATGTGGGGCGACGTGATCCGCGCCGCCGGCGTCACGCCGGAGTAAGGGCCGCCGGCCGCGCCATCGCTTGTCCATCCGCATTCCCCGCATCCCCCACCACCGACGAGAGAGACATCCATGCACGACGACACCGCCCTGCACGCGCGCATCCGCGACGCGCTGGTCTACAGCTTCCCGGTCCACGACGTGGCGCAGACCCGCTGGCAGTTCACGCAGAACCCGGATAACCACAGCCAGCGCGGCGCGCCGCCCAATGTGCTGCATCACAACCGGCGCCTGCTCAACCACCGCGCGCGCACCGTCACCATGCCGAACAACGACACGCTGTACTCGATCGCCTGGCTGGACCTGTCGGGCGGGCCGCTGCTGCTGTCGCTGCCGGATATGCAGGACCGCTACTACAGCTTCGCCTTCCTCGACATCTTCACCAACAACGCCGCCTGCATCGGCCGGCGCACCACCGGCACGGCCGCCACCGCCTTCCTGCTGGCCGGCCCCGGCTGGCAGGGCGAGGCGCCGGCCGGCACCCGGCTGCTGCGGCTGCCCAGCAACGACATCTGGGCCCTGGGCCGCGTGCTGGTCGACGGCGAGGAAGACCTGCCCGCCGTGCATGCGCTGCAGGACGCCATGCGCCTCGCGCCGCTCGACGCCGGCAGCACGCCCAGGCTGCTGCAGGCGCGGCCCGACGAGCGCTCGCCCGAGCACTACCTGGAACTGGTCAACGAGGTGATGGGCCGCAACCCCGTGCCCGCGCACGAGCAGGCGCTGGTGGCGGGCTACGCCGACCTCGGCCTGCGCCCTGGCGCGCGCAACGCCTGGCAGGCGCTGGACCCGGCGGTGCGCCAGGCCTGGACCGAGACCCACGCCGCCAACCTGCACGCCCTGCGCAAGGCGCCGCCCGACACCTCCTATCGCAGCGGGCGCGGCGGCAGCTGGTCGTCCGGGGTCGACCACCTGGGCAACTTCGGCGACGACTATGCCTACCGGGCCTTCGTCTCCCTGGTCGGGCTGGGCGCGCTGGAGCGCGAGGAAGCGATCTACTTCACCGCGCTGACCGACGGCCGGGGCGAAGCCCTCGACGGCGCCCACCGCTACCGGCTGGCCATTCCCGCCGACATGCAGGTGGACGCTTTCTGGTCACTGACGATGTACGAATTCGCGCCCGACGGGCGTCGCTTCTTCACCGACAACCCGCTGCAGCGCTACGCGCTGGGCGACCGCACGCCCGGCCTGGTCCGGCACGCCGATGGTTCCTTCGACATCTGGCTGCAGCACGCGGCGCCCGACAGCGCCGACGCGCGTGCCAACTGGCTGCCGGCGCCGGCCGGCCGCTTCTCGCTGGCACTGCGCTTCTACCAGCCCCGGCGCGCGCTGCTAGACCGCAGCTTCGATATGCCGGAAGTCGAGCGGGTCGACTGAGCGACCTCGGCCGGCCGGCATTCGCCAGTACGTCGGCGCTCGCTTCGTGCCAGCGCCCGCCCTCACCCCCGGCCCCTCTCCCGCAAGTGGGAGAGGGGAGCGAACCCGCGCAATGCGAACCCCGTCGCGCTGGACGAAGCCTACGAGATGCACCAACACCAAGCGCCAAGCGCCAAGCGCCAAGCACACGGTCTTGCGAACCGATGGCATAGCTAAAGCCGTCGTTCGCCAGCGCGACAGCACCCGCCACGCGGCAACCGGGCTCCCCTCTCCCGCCTGCGGGAGAGGGGTTGGGGGTGAGGGCCGGCATTCGCTAATACGACGGCGCTCGCTTCGTGCCAGCGCCCACCCTCTCCCCCGGCCCCTCTCCCACAAGTGGGAGAGGGGAGCGAACCGATGGCATAGCTGAAGCCGTCGTTCGCCCACGCGGCACATTGCCCATCGCACCTTGCCAGCCCGGCGCAGCCACAAAAAAGGCCCCGCCGGCATCGCCGGCGAGGCCTTGCGAATCCGGCCGGCAGGCCGGACTGGGTCCGCCCGGTCCGGGTCAGAAGATGGTGCGGATGCCCAGGGAGATGCCCAGTTGCCCGCTGGAACCCGGCGTCTTGTAGTAGGTCTGCGCGGTGGCAGGCAGGTAGCCGACGGATTGCCCGCTCGGCAGGTAGCCGATGTTGTCCCAGTTCAGCGAAGCGTTGTGCGCGTAGATGACGGCGGCGAACAGGTCGGTGCGCTTGGACAGGTTGTAGTCGGCCAGCGCCAGGTATTGCTGCGGGTTGGGCGGATTGACCACGGTGCCGCCGATGTTCGCGCGCTTGATGTTGTCGTAGTACCACGCCAGCGTCAGCTGCAGCGCCGGCAACGCCTGCCAGTTCACGCCGGCCCAGTACATATCGTCGCGATGCGGCAGCAGTGTCGGCGTGCCGGTGGCCGGCGCCACCGAATTGCCCCAGCGGTACCCGCCCATCAGCTTGACCGGGCCCAGCATGTAGCTGAGGCCGATGGCGGCGCGCATGTCGCGACCGTAGTCGCTGCCACCGGAGGCGCCGGTCGCCTCGGCCGTGTTCAGCGTCTTCACTTCGTCGTAGCCGACGCCGATGCCGAAGCCGTTGCTGAAGTAGGTCGCGCCGGCGCCGTAGGCCGAGCCCGCCGTCACCGAACCGGCGCGCTCGCCGAACGACCAGTGCGTGTAGAGCGTGACCGGGCCGAAGGTGCCGGTGTACTGCGCCATATTGCTTTCGCGGAAATTGGGGCCGGCGAAGCCGACCACAGGCTCGAACTCGGGCGCGTAGGCGGTGGGCATGAAGTTCGCCAGCGCGAAGAAGGACGAGGTGTACTGCCGGCCGAAGGTGACCTTGCCGTAGGCGCGGCTGTTCAGGCCGACATAGGCCTGGCGGCCGAACATCAGGCCACCGGCGAGCTGGCCGTTCTCGGTGGCGAACTGGTTCTCCAGCACGAACACGCCCTGCAGGCCGCCCCCCAGGTCCTCGGTGCCGCGCAGGCCCCAGCGCGAGTTGGCGATGCCGGACGAATTCATCAGCACGGCCGAGCCGCTACCGGGCGCCAGCACGCCACCGACGGTGTTCTGCGCGTGGTTGACGTACTGCACGGCGGCGGTCACCACCCCGTACAGGGTCACGGAGGTCTGGGCGTGGGCGCCCGGCGCCATCAGCGCGGATGCGGCGGCGGCAAGCAACAGCTTCTTCATTACCTGGTCTCCCATGTCTCGGCGGCATGCCCGCGCCCGTGCGCGAGCGGCGCGGTTCGCCTTGCCGCGCCGACTAATCCCAGGGATTAATCACTAATCCGTGAGATTAATACTGGAGATGAATTCGCATAGGTGGGGATTTCCCCGAGTGGCGGCCGCAGTGCGGCAAGCGCGCAACGGTGACTTGGGCTACCATTGCCTGCCGCCGCGGGAGACCACCTCGGTTGGCCGCAATAAGCACCGCGCAGGTGCCGCTTCTTCCGACTCCCAATGCCCTGAGTCTTGCATTCGTTGAAGAGCGCTGTCTGTCGGGAAGCCGCGCGAGCCTGTGTGATGACGGATCGCGCTGCCCCTCGGCGGACTCGGGGCGGACTCAGTCGACGAACCTGCGGTTCAGGACCCAATCCTTCACAGATCTCCCATGTCCGACAACGCCATCCTCCAGGTCGGCCCGCTGGCGCCGCAACTCAACGACACCCTGCAACAGCAGTACGGCGCGGTGGCGCTGTGGCAGCAGGCCGACCGCGCCGCCTGGACGGGCGCGCATGGCGCCTCGGTGCGCGTGGTGGTGACCTCGGCGCGCCATGGCTGCGATGCCGCGCTGATCGCGGCGCTGCCGAAGCTGCAGGCCATCGTCAGCTTCGGCGTGGGCTATGACTCCATCGATATCGAGGCTGCGCGCGCACGCGGCATCGTGGTCAGCAACACGCCCGACGTGCTCAACGATTGCGTGGCCGACCTGGCCTTCGGCCTGCTGCTGGACAGCGCGCGCGGCATCGCCCACGGCGACCGCTTCGTGCGCGCCGGCAGCTGGCTGCAAGGCGCCTTCCCGCTGACCACGCGCGTGTCCGGCAAGAAGCTCGGCATCCTCGGCCTCGGCCGCATCGGCGAGAAGGTGGCGCGCCGCGCCGCCGGCTTCGACATGGAGATCGCGTACCACAACCGCGGCCCGCGCGCGGGTGCGCCGTGGCGCTTCGAGGCGGACCTGCTGGCGCTGGCGGACTGGGCCGACTTCCTCGCCATCACCTGCGTGGGCGGCCCGCAGACCGAGGGACTGGTGTCGCGCGCGGTGATCGAGGCGCTGGGCCCCCGCGGCATCCTCGTCAATGTGTCGCGCGGCAGCGTGGTGGACGAGGACGCGCTGGTGGAGGCGCTGCGCACGGGCCGGCTCGGCGGCGCCGGACTCGATGTCTTCCGCGACGAGCCGCGCGTGCCGCAAGCGCTGCTGGCGCTGGACAATGTGGTGCTCGCTCCGCACATGGCCAGCGGCACGCACGAGACGCGCGCCGCCATGGCGGCCCTGGTGCTGGAGAACCTGGCCGCCTTCCTGGCCGGGGGCAAGGTGGTGACGCCGGTCGCCTGAGCGCCCCCTATACTGGATAGGCCGGCCGCGGGGCGCCACCCCGCCCCCCCGCCGTCCCCCGCCCAGACGCCTCATCCGCGCCGGATCCTTCGCTCCAGGAGGCAAGCATGGCACGCAAGTACATCGACTGCCGCGACTATCCCAGCGAGTCGCAATGCACGGTCGCGCTCAGCGCCGACACCGAAGAAGAACTGCTGGAGGCTGCCGTGCAGCATGCGGTGCAGGTGCACCGGCACCAGGACACGCCGGAGCTGCGCAGCCAGCTCAAGGCCTGCTTCAAGGAAGGCAGCCCGCCGGCCTGAGCGGCGAGCACTGCCAGTACCAGCAGCCGGGCCCGGCGGCCCGGCCGCACCCTCAAGGCGCCAGCGCCGGATGCCGCAGCGCATGCGCGGCTTCGGCCAGGTGCGAGCGGAAGCGGCGCTCGTCGCGCGCCAGCCCCAGCTCACCATTGCGGTAGGCCATGGCCAGCGCCTGGCTCGATTCCGGATGTTCGCGCTCGGCCGCCTGCTCGTACCAGGCCAGCGCGCGCGCCGGGTCGAGCGGCACGCCGTCGCCTTCGCGATAGGCGTTGGCGAGCATGAACATCGCATGCGGCACCCCGCCCTGGGCGGCCAGCGTGAACCAGTGCGCCGCTGCCTTGGGATTGGCGGGCTGGCCGTAGCCGCCACGGTGCAGCAGGCCGAGGTAGTAGGCGGCACCGGGGTCGCCCGCGTCCGCGGCGGCGCCCAGGTGCGCGCGGGCCCGGGCCGGATCCATGCCGCTGCCGGCCGGCACGCCGAGCAGGGCCGCCTTGCCGAGCAGCAGGTGGGCGCGCACGTCGCCGCCCAGTGCCGCCTTCTGCAGCCACTGGCGTCCTTCGGCAAGCGGCTGCGCCTCGGCGCGGTCCCACAACGCCTCGCCCAGCGCGGTCTGCGCCGCCGTCTCGCCGCGCGCGGCGGCCGCACGCAGCGCGGCCAGCGCCTGCGCATCGCCGGCCGAGCCGGCCAGCGTGCGCAGTTCGGCGAGCTGCGCGCGGCGCGTCTCGGTGTGGTGGCGCCAGGCCCCGGCGCCACCGACGCCGGCCGCCGCGACCGCCACCGCCGCCAGCGCGGCGGCCAGCAGCGGATGGCGCCAGCGCGCCGGGCGCCCCCCGGGCGCAGGCTGCGCCCGCGGCACGCTGGCCAGGCCGCGCCGGGACCCGCCCGGCACGGCCGGGGCGCGCATGGCACGCTCAGCCATTGAGGTCCACCAGGTAGCGCGACAGGTTCTTGCCCGAACCGTCATCGGCCTTGTCCAGGCTGATGTTGGTCAGGCCGGCCGCCTGTGCCTGCGGCAACTGTCCCTGTGCCGAGCTGAACACCACCTTGCCGGCGGTCGCCACCTTGGTGAAGCGCCAGCTGCGCGCGTTGCCGTTGGCCGCGCGCGTGATCGAGGCTGCCTTCTTGATGTAGGCGATCAGCACGTCGCGGTTGGCATCCGGCGAGGCATAGACCGTCTTGCTGCCGTCCAGGCCCGGGAAGTTGCCGCCGCCGCTGGCGCGGTAGTTGTTGGTGGCCACGATGAACTGCTGCGCGGCGGTCAGCGGTGCGCCCTTGTAGGTCAGGTTCTTGATGCGGCTGCCGACCGGCTGCGTCACGTCGATCTCGTACTGCAGGTCGGGCGTGGTGAACATGTCGAAGTTGTAGCCGGGGAAGCTGCTGATCAGCTGCTGGTCGGCGGTGGTGGTGGTGCTGATCTGGTTGAAACGCTTGGCGGCGGTCTCCAGCCAGGCCTTGACCTCGTCGCCGTTGACCTTCACGGCGTAGACCGTGTTGGGGTACAGGTAGAGATCGGCCGCGTTGTTGATGGCCAGGTTGCCGGCCTGCACGTCGGTATAGTCGTTGCCGCCGCCGAAGCCGCTCTTGAACGGCGCCGACACCGACAGCACCGGCAGCGACTTCAGGGCCGGCAGGTTGGCGTCGATGTAGTCCTTCACATAGGCCGCCTGCGCCTGGTTGACGATCTGGATCGCGCCCGGATCGCCGACGTCGGCGAAGTAGCTGCTCATGCGGTAGTCGGTGGTGCCGATCGGCGTCTTCACGTAGGTGATGGTGGCCTTGTGCTCGGTATCGACCTTGGCCGCGACGGCGGCGTCGGCCGCCACATAGGTCTTGTCGGCGTTCTGGATCGAGCGCGCTTCCACCTTGGTGGCGCTGGTGTCGACCGTCCAGCGCGAGCCGGTGTGGGCGAGCTGCAGCTTGATCACGCCCAGGTGCTTGCCCCAGTAGTTGGCCATCACGGTGGGCACGCCGTTGACGGTGCCCTTGGCCTTGTCCACGCCCGGCAGGTTGAACTGCGGCACGGTGCTGGCGGCGTCGGGGAAGATCTGGTGCGAGTGGCCGATCAGCATGGCGTCGACGCCGGCCACCTTGGACAGGTGCCAGCTGCCGTTCTCCATGTCGGGCGAGTAGGCGGACGAGTCCAGGCCGCCGTGCGAGATCACCACCACCAGGTCGGCGCCCTTGGCGCGCATTTCCGGCACGAACTGTTCGGCGGCTTCCTTGACGCCGACGGTGTAGACCTTGCCGTCGAGCCAGCGCTTGTCCCAGCTCATGATGGCCGGCGGCGCGAAGCCGATGATACCGATCTTGACCGGCACCGTGACAGCCTTGCCGTCGGGAGCGGTGGCCTTCACCTGCTTGGTGATGATGGTGTAAGGGTTGAACAGCGGCTTGCGCGTCTTGACGCTGTAGACGTTGGCCAGCACCTGCGGGAAGGCCGGGCCGGCGCACGCGGTCTGCTGTGCGGGGTCGGGCAGCCCTTCGACGCTGAACTTGTTGCCGGTGACCTGGTTCAGGTAGGCCAGGCCGTAGTTGAACTCATGGTTGCCGATGCCGCCGCCATCGTAGCCGGCGTCGTTCATCACCTTGTACATGGCCAGCGTCTCGCTGCACTTGAGCGGATTGACCTGGGCCTGGTAGTCGGCCAGCGCGGTGCCCTGGATGGTGTCGCCGTTGTCCAGCAGCACCGTATTGGGAAACTCGGCGCGCGCCTGCTTGATCAGCGTGGAGACGCGCTCGAAGCCGAGCGAGCTGTCGTCGGCCAGCTTGAAGTAGTCGTAGCTGCGTACGTTGGTGTGCAGGTCGGTGGTTTCCAGCAGGGCCAGCGTGGTCTTGGTACCGGCCGCGACGGCGGCCTGGCTGGTGCCGCCGGCGGTGCCGGCGCTGCCGCCCGCGCCGCTGCCGCCCGCGCCGCTGCCGCCGGCGCTGTCATCGGAACCGCAGGCCGCGAGGGCGGCCGCTGCCGCGGCCAGCACCGCGAGGCGGGCGACCTGGTAGTGAACATCGGACATCTATGAGCTCCCTTCTTTGTTGTGATGTGCTCGGAGCCCCGGATTCTGGACAGCGGGAGTGGCAAACGTTTTGCAATCCGGTGACAAGACCGTGACGAACGCGCGGCAGCCTGCCTTGACCAGCTGGCAGGCGAAGCGCGCCCACGCCCCGGGCTGCCGTGGGCGGGAATATGCTGCAAAGAGCCCATTCAGCCGACGTGATGTCGATCTTGCGGCGCACCGCATGGACGCGGGACTCGGCCTGCCCTACCATTGACCCTCGTTATATACAGATTTATATTGCGCCTGCGACGCCGCTTTCCGCCGGCGCCGGCCCGTTCGTCCTGCCACCGGATCCCGACATGCCCTTCCGCTCGCCCTTGCCCGCCCGCCGCCCGCTCGGCGCGCTCCGCGCCGCCGCAGCCACCGCCCTCTCGGTGCTGGCCTTCGCCGCCGCGCCGGCCCATGCCGCCGACCTCGTGGTGTCGGCCGCGGCCAGCCTGACCAACGCCTTCAAGACCCTGTCGGAGTCCTACGAGCGCGCCCACCCCGACACCAAGGTGCTGCTCAACTTCGGCGCCTCCGATGTGCTGATGCAGCAGATCATCAAGGGCGCGCCGGCCGACGTGTTCGCCTCGGCCGACCAGACCGCGATGGACAAGGCCGAGGCCGAGCACGTGGTGCAGCCCGCCAGCCGCCGCGACTTCGCCGCCAACCAGGTGGTGATGATCGTGCCGGCCGACAGCAAGCTGAAGCTGGAGTCGCTGCAGGACCTGGCCCGCCCCGAGGTCAAGCGCGTGGCCTTCGGCAACCCGGCCTCGGTGCCGGTGGGCCGCTATACCAAGGGTGCGCTGGAAGCCGCCGGCCTGTGGGACGCGGTCTCGGCCAAGGGGGTGCTGGCGCAGAACGTGCGGCAGAGCCTGGACTACGTCGCGCGCGGCGAGGTGGAGGCCGGCTTCGTCTTCGCCACCGACGCGGCCGTGATGCCCGACAAGGTCAAGGTGGCGGTGCGCGTGCCCTCGCGCACCCCGGTGACCTACCCGATCGCCGTCACCACCCAGAGCAGGCAGGCCACGCAGGCCGCCGCCTTCGTCAACTATGTGCTGTCGCCGGAGGGCCAGGCCATCCTGGCCAAGTATGGTTTCCACAAGCCCTGAGCGCCTGTGCCTGTGCCTGTGCCTGTGCCTGTGCCTGTGCCTGTGGCTGCTCCGGCGGCCTGACCGGACCGGATGATGGACGCCGCCTGGGTACCGCTCGCCCTGTCCCTCAAGGTGGCCGGCTGCGCCACCGTGCTGAACGCCGTGCTGGGCGTGGCCGCCGCCTTTGCGCTGGCGCGCTGGCGCTCGCGCGCGCGCGACGTGATCGATGCGCTGCTGACGCTGCCGCTGGTGCTGCCGCCCACCGTGCTGGGCTACTACCTGCTGGTGCTGGTGGGCCGGCGCGGCGTGCTCGGCGCCTGGCTGGACCGGCTCGGCATCGAACTGGTCTTCACCTGGCAGGGAGCCGTGCTGGCCTCCACCATCGTCGCCTTCCCGCTGGTGCTCAAGTCCGCGCGGGCGGCCTTCGAAGGCGTCGACCACCAGTTGGAAAATGCCGCGCGCGTGCTGGGCGTATCGGAAGCCGGCATCTTCTTCCGCGTCACGCTGCCGCTGGCGATGCGCGGCATCGTCGCCGGCGTGCTGCTGGCCTTCGCGCGCGCGCTGGGCGAGTTCGGCGCCACGCTGATGGTGGCCGGCAACCTGCCGGGCCGCACGCAGACGCTGTCGGTGGCGATCTACGAGGCGGTGCAGGCCGGCGACGACCGCACCGCCAACCTGCTGGTGCTGGTGACCTCGGTCACCTGCGTGGTGCTGCTGGTGGTGGCCGCACGCCTGGTCCCCGCCACCGCGCGCCAGCCACTCCGCTGAGTCCACCATGAGCCTGCAAGTCAGCCTGCGCAAGCGCATGGAATCCGCCGAGCGGCACTTCCTGCTCGATATCGCCTTCACTTCGGCGAGCCGCCGCATCGCCCTGTTCGGCCCCTCCGGCGCCGGCAAGAGCCTGACGCTGCGAGCCATTGCCGGGCTGCTGTCGCCCGACGCCGGCCGCATCGTGCTCGGCGAACGCGTGCTGTTCGACACGGCGGCGCGCATCGACGTGCGCCCGCAGCAGCGGCGCGTGGCCTATCTGTTCCAGGACTACGCGCTGTTCCCGCACCTGACTGTCGGGCAGAACATCGCCTTCGGGCTCGCCACCGGCTGGCGCAACCCGGGCCGCCGGCAGCGCCACCCCGAGGCCGAACGCTGGATCGACGCCTTCGGCCTGCGCCAGCTGGTGGGCCACTATCCGGCCGAGATCTCCGGCGGGCAGAAACAGCGCGTGGCACTGGCGCGCGCGCTGGTGGCGCGGCCCGACATCATCCTGCTCGATGAACCGTTCTCGGCGCTCGACCCCGCGCTGCGCGCGACCCTGCGCGCCGAACTGCGCGCCCTGCAGGCCAGCCTGGACGTGCCGATGGTGCTGATCTCCCACGATCCCGAGGACGTGGAGGCGCTGGCCGAGCACGTGCTGGAAATCCGCGACGGCCGCATCCACGCCGCCGCGACGAACGGCCACGCACGCGTCTACGCGCCGGCCGACGCGCGCGTGGCCTGAGCCGCGCACGCCGCCGGCGCGCGCTACGCGGCGCGCAGCAGGTCGACGTAGGCACCTTCCAGCAGGCGCTCCGGCCCGACCCCCAGGTGCGCCAGCAAGGCGTGCGCCTCGGCCACGCCGTCGGCCTCGCTGTCGCCGTCGGCCAGCACCACTTCCAGCTCCAGGAAATCGCCCAGTCCCTCCACGCGGTCCAGGTGGATGCGGGTGCGGCCGGCCAGGTACAAGGTGCGCAGCTTGCGCACGCGGCCGCTGACGCCATAGGCATCGGCCAGCGCGGCGCGCAGCGCATCCGGCTCGGCGGTGGGCACGATGCGGTAGTCGCTCAGCTTGGGCCCCGCGCTGTCGGCGCGCCGGTAGAAGATCAGTTCGCCGCGCTCGGGGCCGAAGGCGCGCAGCTTGAGGCGGCCGGCAGCGCAGGCGAAGAAGGTGTCGTCCTGCTGCAGCAGTTCCGGGCCGCGAGCATCCAGCGCCGCCACACGCGGCAGCAGAGCGTCGATGTCGTCGAGGCGGGCTTTGATTTCGATATTGCGTGGCATGGTGTCACCTTGCTGGCGGATGGAAGGCGGGCCGGTGCTTGCGCCAGGCAGCGCGCCGGCACGGCAGCACGGGGAGTGCGCCGGGCGTGACCCGGCATTGTGACAGGTGCGCCGTCGGGCGTGCTTCGGCCCGTACGTCGGCCGTACGTCGGCATGTGCCTGGAAGGCCGGCAGGCACGTAGCGCGCTCAGCCCAGGGTACCGAGGATCACACTCGAAGCCTTGAAGATGGCGTGCGCGCGGTGGCCCGGCTGCAGCCCCAGCGCCTCGGCGCTGGCCAGCGTGATGACGGCGGCCACGGTGCCGCCGCCATCCAGTTCCAGCACCACTTCGCTGTTGACCGCACCCGCGATCACCCGGGTCACTTTGCCTGCCAGCTGGTTGCGGGCCGACAGGCGCAGGCCGGGCTCGGGCAGGCCGAGCAGCACGGAGGTCGCCTTGACCAGCGCGAAGGCTTCCACGCCGGGCGCCAGGCCGAGCGATTCCACGCTCTCGCGCGTGACCGTGGCGACCACCTGCTGCCCGCCCGGCAGCGCCAGCACCACCTCGTCGTTGACCACGCCGCCACGCACCTGGGCCACCGTGCCGAACAGCTTGTTGCGGGCACTGGTCTTGACCTGGAAGCGCCGCATCAGGTCGAGGTCGTCGGCGGCCGACTCGCCCAGCCGCGCCAGGTGCTCGACGAAACGCCGATGCTCCGCCTCCAGCGCGCGGTAGGTGCGGATCAGGCGCTCGGCGCGCTCGGTCAGGCGGGTGCCGCCGCCGCCCTTGCCTCCGGCGGCACGCAGCACCAGCGGCTCGCCGGCGCTGTTGTTCATGGCGTCGATGGCGTCCCAGGCAGCCTTGTAGCTAAGCCCGACCGCCTTGGCCGCGGCCGTGATCGAGCCCTGCTCGCCGATCGCCGCCAGCAAGGCGATGCGGTCGTGCCCGCCCCAGTCGCGTGAGCCGGAGCGGAACCAGATCGCCCCGTCGAGTTCGAGCATCGAAGCCATGGCAGGACGGCGCCTGCGCGGCGCCGGGAACAGTGGAGGAACGCTATGGTAACGCTGGCAACACCGCGCGGTGCCGCGCCCCGCGTGCTGCGGTCGCGGCCGTCAGTCCTGGTGGGCGGGGATGTACCAGCGCATCATGCTGCCGGCGAAGTATTGCCGGTCGAAGCGGCGCAGCAGGTTCCAGGCGGAGAAGACATCGACGCCGAGATCGACGAACGCCCAGGGATGGTCGGGATCGCCATCGCGCACGAGCTCGACCGAATTGACCGGCGCGTACGGCGACAGCTTGTCTCGCAGCATCTGCTCGGTCACATCCCGATGAAGCCCGCGGATCAATACCTGCATGTCGATATTCCTTGACTGGCGCAGCGCCTCGAACAGTACGGCAGTACTCCAAGCGGCGCCCCTGCGTTTTTAATTGTAGGCGCCGCCGCGGCGGCCGCCATCAACCCATGACGTGGACGCCGCCGTCCACATAGACGGTGTTGCCGGACAGCCGCCGCGCGTAGCGTGTGGCGAGATAGGCAGTGGCGAAGCCCACGTCCATGATGTCGACCAGTTCGCCCAGCGGCGCGCGCCCCGCCGCCTGTGCCAGCAGCAGGTCGAAGTCCTTCAGGCCGGAGGCCGCGCGCGTCTTCAGCGGCCCCGGCGAGATCGCGTGCACGCGGATGCCGCGCGGGCCGAGCTCGTAGGCGAGGTAACGGCAGCAGGCCTCGAGCGCGGCCTTGACCGGCCCCATCAGGTCGTAGTTGGGCACCACCCGCCGCGCGCCCTCGTAGCTCATGGCGAACAGCGTGCCGCCATGCGACATCAACGGCACCGCGCGACGGGCCATGCGCACGAAGGAGTGGCACGAGATATCCATGGCGCGCGCGAAACCGGCCGCCGACGAGGCCAGCAACCCGCCCTGGAGATCGGCCTTGGGCGCGAAGGCGATCGAATGCACCATCGCGTCCAGGCTGCCCCAGGCCTCGCCGATACGGGCGAACAGGGCCTCGGCCTGCTTGTCGTCCTCGACGTCGAGCGGCATCAGGATCGGCGCGCCGATCGCTTCGGCCAGCGGCGCGACGTGCGGCAGGGCCTTGTCGTTGAGGTAGGTCAGCGCCACTTCGGCGCCCAGCTCATGGAAAGCGCGCGCGCATCCCCAGGCGATGGAATCGGCGTTGGCAACGCCTGCCACCAGCACGCGTGCCCCGTCCAGCGGCCGTCCGGCTGCTTCGTTCATGGTGTTTCTCCTGCCGCCTCCGGGGCGGCCTCGAGCCTCATGGTCCTGCGCGATGGCAACGCCCGCCGCCTATGCCGGGCCTATGCCGGGCCTATGCCGCCTAAGCCTTGCGCTGCGCGCGCGCCGGCGCGCGCTTGCGCACGGCGGTACCCGCCCCGGCCTGCGCGGACTTGGCCGCCGTCCCCGCGCGACGCGTGGTGCGCCGGTTGGCGCCTGCCGCCGCGGCCGGCCTGTCGCCGGCATCGGCACGCGCATCGGCATGGGTATCGGCACGCGCATCGGCATGGGTATCGGCATGGGTATCGGCACGCGCATCGGCATGGGTATCGGCATGGGTATCGGCATGGGTATCGACCTCCGCGCCCGGTGCCGGGATGTCGCGCCCGGCCTGGCCGCCATCCGCGGCGCCGCCCTGCGGCAGCGCCTCCTTGTGGTCCGTGCCCAGCACATGCGCCACCTCGCGATAGCGTTCGAGCTCCCCACCTTGCAACGGGCCGGGCAGCGTCAGCACGCGATGGATGGCGATCATCAGCAAGGGCCGCAACGACAGGTCCGGCATCAGCGCCGGCAGCGTCTCGAGTGCGCGCCGCGCGTCGAGCGAGACCAGGAAGGTCTGCTGCCGCGCGGCCTGCTTGAGGTCGTTCAGCGAGGCCTGCTGCTGCATGTGCTCGCGCGCCATCTTGCGCATCAGGTTGAAGGGACGCTCCTCGATCGAGGCATAGTCGCTCTTGACGTAGGCCAGGATGCGCACGAAGGCATCGACCGGGCCGCCCTGGTCGAAATCGCCCTGCGCATCGCGGATGCGGCGCGCGGTGAGTTCGCGGCGCAACGCATCGATCGCGGCCGGCGCCGCCTGCGTGGCGGCGGCGCGCTCATCCATGCCGACCATGGCCTGGACCAGCGGCGAGCGGTAGATGGTCTCGAAGACGTGTTCGTACCAGGCATCGCGTGTGTCGCGGTACTGGTTCAGTGCCGCCACGATGGCGGCCGACACCACGTGCTCGAGCGCCAGCAGGGGGTTGTCGCGCGCCACCGGACGCCGGTGCTCGCGCACCATGGGCGCCAGGGCGCCGACCCAGCCCATGCACGGATTGGCGTCCGACTGCAGCGTGCGCTCCAGGCGCGAGGACTGCAGCCCGCGCAACAGGTGGGCGCTGGCCTCGTTCGACAGCGCGCGCACGGCCGGCGAGACGAAGGTGTCGTAGCAGCGCTGGTTGATCTCGGCCACGCGCCGCACCACGCGGAAGGCCTGCTCGTCGTCGCGGCCGTCGTCCAGGGCCAGGATATCGTCGATGGTGCGCCGCGCGAAGCGCATCAGGTAACGCCCCTCGATCAGGTCGGTATGCGGGGTGTCCGGCGCGATGTCCTCGATCACGGCCTCGTAGAGGCCGGGCGGCAGCACGTCGATCAGGTCGAGTGCTGAAAACAGTTCGGTGTGCTCGCGATTGGCCACGCCGGACGAAACGAAGATGCCCAGGTGGCCCACCGAATCGTGCAGGCAGTAGACGATCACCTGCTCGTTGGCGACGATCTCATCGACGTCGGCGTAGAGATCGGGAATCCAGTTCAGCGCCTGCTGCGGCGGCGTGATGTTGTCGCCCCAGGAGGCGAACACCACGATCGGCGAGCGCACGTTGCGCAGGTCGATCACCGACTTGCCGTCGGGGCTGCGCAGCTCGCCCGAGGTCAGCCGGTTGCCGACGAACAGGTTCTGCACGATCCAGTCGATCTCGTCGCGGTTGAGCTGGTAGTGGCCGCCCCACCAGCGCTCGAAGTCGAGAAAGCGCGGCCCTTCGGTATCGGCCTTGGCGTAGAGGTTGTAGAGCTTCTCCCACAGCGCGTTGGCCGGGTTGAGCTGCTCGAAGTTCTGCACCAGGTAGGCGCCGTCGAAATGGCCGTTGCCCAGGTCGGCGGCGAACGACGAGGCCCACGAACCGCCCAGCAGCCCGCCGCTGTAGCGCATCGGGTTGCGCCCGCGCTGGCCGGACCAGTAGGCCAGCGGTGAACCGGCCAGCAGGATGGGGCCGACCAGGTCCGGCGCGCTCGCCGCGAGCAGCATCAGCGCCCAGCCGCCCTGGCAGTTGCCGATGACGAAGGGCTTGACGTCGGACTGCGGGTGGCGCTCGGTCACGGTGCGCAGGAACACTTCCTCGGCGCGCGTCACCGCCGCGATGGTCTGTCCGGGACAGGGCTCGGGGAAGAAGGACACCAGGTAGCAGGGATGGCCGCCACGCAGCGCGATACCGATCTCGCTGTCGATCTTGAAGCCGCCGATGCCGGGCCCGTGGCCGGCGCGCGGGTCGATCACGACGAAGGGCCGCTTGCTGTCATCGGTCTCGTCGCCTTCCGGCGCGACGATGCGCAGCAGGGCGTAGTTGACCGGATCGGGCAGCGTGCGTCCGTCGAGCACGATCTCATAGTCGAACACCAGCACCGGCGGCATGCCTTCGCGCTCGTGCTCGACGGTCTGGTTGCCGCGCTCGCGCAGGATGTCGAGCGTGAGCACCATGCGCTGCCAGGCATCGACGCCATAGTCCCAGGCCGCCTGCGGCCAGGCCGGCAGCGGCAGGGTGGCGGGCATCCCGAAGGGCGCGAAGGGTATGAAGGGTGTGAGGGCCGTTGTGCCGGCCGTGACATGCGCCGCCGGCTGCGCGGGCTCCGCCGGGGCCGCCTGGCCGTGGCGGGAGACGGGTTCGCTTGCGTTCACTCGCTTGCCTCCTTGATCCAGCACACAGGCGCCCTGCGGCGGCTATCGTGGCATCGGCCGGCAAGTGCCGGGCAGGTCTGGCAATGCCGTCGCGGGCCGCAGGATGCTGCTATGCAACAACTGGCAATCTACCAGCTTGTCATGGCACCCGCAATCACACAAGCGAGGCAATCCGGGCATTTCTTGCGCCATCTCAACAAAGACATGCCCCGCGGAGCGCAACATGTGGCCTATACTGGTCCTGCTTTTTGCGCATTGCACTATGAACAGCGCGAACACCCGGCCAGCATGACGAATCCGTGAAATACCGCGAGACACCATGGACACGCCAACCGACAAGTACGCCGCCCTGCTGGCACGCTGCGCCGGCCAACCCGCCATCCCCACCGCCGTCGCCCATCCTTGCGACGCCGCCTCGCTCGGCGGCGCGCTCCAGGCCGCGCGCCTCGGCCTGATCGAGCCGCTGCTGGTGGGGCCCGCCTCCCGCATCCGCGAGGTCGCCGACACGCACGACCTCGCGCTCGGCGGCGCGCAGATCATCGACGCACCGCACAGCCACGCCGCCGCCGCACGCGCGGTGCAGGCGGTGCGCGCGGGCGAGGCCGAACTGCTGATGAAGGGCAGCCTGCATACCGACGAGCTGCTGCACGAAGTCACCAGCGCCAGCAGCGGCCTGCGCACCGAGCGGCGCCTGTCGCACGTGTTCGCCATGGACGTGCCGAGCTACCACAAGGCGCTCTTCATCACCGACGCCGCGGTCAATATCTTCCCCTCGCTCAACGACAAGGCCGACATCTGCCGCAATGCCATCGACCTGGTGCGCGTGCTCGGCATCGACCGCCCCAAGGTGGCCATCCTGTCGGCGGTCGAAACGGTGACCGACAAGATCCCCTCCACCATCGACGCCGCCGCGCTGTGCATGATGAGCCGGCGCAGGCAGATCGAGGGCGGCGTGCTGGACGGCCCGCTCGCCTTCGACAATGCCATCAGCCAGGCGGCCGCCGAGGCCAAGGGCATCGCTTCGGAAGTGGCGGGCGACCCCGATATCCTGCTGGTGCCCGACCTGGAGGCCGGCAATATGCTCGCCAAGCAGCTGACCTTCCTCTCCGGCGCCGAAGCGGCCGGCATCGTGCTGGGCGCGCGCGTGCCCATCGTGCTGACCAGCCGCGCCGACAGCGTGCGCGCGCGCATCGCCAGCTGCGCGCTGGCGGTGCTGCTGGCCCATGCGCGGCGCGCCGCGGTGGCCACGGCGCGCATCTGAGGCCGGCGCCATCGTGTCCACCAGCCACCATCCGCCATCCGACAGGAGCCTGCGCAGCGTGAACCATCCGTCCCCCACCATCCTCGTCGTCAATGCCGGTTCGTCCAGCGTCAAGGTGTCCGTCTACACGGTGCCCGAGGCCGCCCATGGCGACGGTGATGTCAATCCCGAGCTGAGCGCCCACGGACAGATCGAAGGCATCGGCGTGGCGCCGCGCCTGACCGTGCACATGGCCGATGGCCGCCCGGTGGCCGACGAGCGCTTCCCGCTGGCCCAGGTGGCCGACCACGACGCGGCTTTCCGCCTGATCCGGCTGGTGCTCAGCATCGGCCTGCGCGACAACCCGCCGGTTGCGATCGGCCATCGCGTGGTGCATGGCGGCGCGGACTTCACCGAGGCCGTGCGCATCGACGACGAAGTACTGGCGAAGCTGGAGGCCCTGGTACCGCTGGCGCCGCTGCACCAGCCGCACAACCTGACCGCCATCCGCGCCGTGCGCGAGGCCGCGCCCGAACTGCTGCAGGTGGCCTGCTTCGACACGGCCTTCCACGCCGGCCACGACGTCATGGCGCAGTTGCTGGGCCTGCCTTACCGCTACTTCGAGCAGGGCATCCGGCGCTACGGTTTCCACGGCCTCTCCTACGAGTACATCGCGCGCCGGCTGCGCCAGGTGGCACCCGACCTGGCCGAGGGACGCGTGGTGGTGGCCCACCTCGGCAACGGCGCCAGCCTGTGCGCCCTGCGCGACGGGCGCAGCATCGACAGCACCATGGGCCTGACCGCGCTGGATGGCATGCCGATGGGCACGCGCTGCGGCGCGGTCGATCCGGGCGCGGTGCTGTGGCTGGCGCAACAGGGCATGCGGGCCGACGAGATCCAGGCCATGCTGTACCAGGAGTCCGGCCTGAAGGGCCTGTCCGGCGTCAGCAGCGACATGCGCGTGCTGCAGGCCAGCGCCGAACCGCGCGCGCGCCTGGCGATCGATTTCTACGCCTATCGCGCCGCGCAGGAAGTGGGCAAGTTGGCCGTCACCCTGGGCGGGCTCGACGCCCTGGTCTTCACCGCCGGCATCGGCGCCAACTCGCCCGAGGTCCGCGCGCGCATCTGCGCCCACCTGACCGGCCTGTTCGGCATCGAGCTCGATCCGGGCGCCAACGACGACAACCGCCAGCGCATCACCCACGACGGCAGCCGCATCCCGGTGCTGGTGCTCCCCACCGACGAAGAAGGCATCGTGGCGCTCAGCACCGCGCGCCTGATGCGCGAGGCGATGGCGCAGAAGGCGGCGGCCTAGCGCTGGGGCTCAGCGTTGGCTTCGTTGCTGTGCTCGCGTGCTGGATCACACCGAGGGCTTCGTTTCCGTGCTCGCGTGCTGGACCACACCGATGGCTTCGCTGGATGTGGCGCCTTGCTAAACCACCCCTCTCCCCCGCCCTCTCCCCCATGCGGAGAGGGAGCCAAGACCTTGTGCTTGGCGCTTGGTGTTGGCGCATCTCGTTTCGGCTTCGTCCAGCGCGACGGGGATCGCACCGCGCCGGTCTGCTCCCCTCTCCCGCTTGCGGGAGAGGGCAGGCGCCCGCCATGCCGGCCTCGCCCCCCATGCCTGCGCCCTACCCCTCCAGGTAATGCGCGCGCAGTTGCTCCGCCTCGACACCCAGCGCCGTGCCGACATAGGCCGGCACGCTGCCCCAGCCCTCCTCGATCGCCTGCAGCGAGGCCTGCAGGTACTCGGGCTTGACCTCGAGCAGCGGCATCATCACCTCGGCGGCGATGCCCAGCGGCGCCATCTTCTGCAGCACGCCCTGGATAAAGGCGGCGTTCCAGCGGTTCGACTCCAGGTAGTTGGCTTCGATGACGTCCGGCGCGACACCCAGCGCCGACAGCAGCAGCAGGGTGGCGAAGCCGGTGCGGTCCTTGCCCGCGGTGCAGTGGTAGAGCATGCTGCGGCCGGCTTCGGCATGCTTCATGAAGCCGCCGAAGGCCTCCTGGTACTTGAGGGGGAAATCGCGGTAGACCTGCAGCATGAAATCGTCCATCTCCCGCGCCGTCGCCGTGCGCAGCCGCGGCAGCAGTTCGCCCATCGCCATGCTGCCTTCCAGCACCGGCGTGGCGACCCAGTGGAACACCTGGCCGAAGCCGCTTTCCTCCGCTGACTTCTCGCCCGGCGAGCGGAAGTCGACCACCAGGTCGAGCGACAGCGCACGCAGCCGCGCGATATCGTCGGCGCTGGCCAGGCCCGGGTTGCCGCTGCGCAGCAGGCGGCCGCTGCGCAGGCGGCGGCCGCCTGCGCCGGTGAGACCGCCGAGGTCGCGCGCGTTGGCAACTTTCTCGAAGTGCAGCGGCGTGTCGGTCGATGCAGCGCCGGCGCCGGCACCGTCGGGAAGGATGGCCGGCGCCACGCGCGCCTGCCAGGATGCGAACCACTTGAACATAGTGCTTGGCCAGGAGAATCGTTGGAAAGGAACGCGCAGCCGGCGGCGATGACCGCCGCGCGCGAAAACATTCATCAGGTCGCCCCAATTATTTCAGATCGCCGCGCATGCCGGGAAATCGCGCCGATCGCATCGCCCCGGCCCTTGCGCTGGCGCAAAGGACGCCGGCATCGCCCTCGACAGCGCCACCGCGCGGGCCGGATAATTTTTTTGCCATGCCGGGCGCGCCTTCCTGGCGCTCCGCGGCCGTACCATCCGGCCCCCGCTGCGCGGGCCGCTACCGCGAGGAGTCCCATGCCCGATCCCAGCCCGCAATCCACGCTGCCCGATGCCAAGGCGGGCAAGCCTGCCGCGCAGTCCACCGCCGCCAGGGCGCAGCCCTGGGGCCTGTATGCCGCCGCCGTGGCACTGCTGGCCGTGCTGGCACTGCCACTGCCGGCCGACCTGCCGGTCGCCGGCCACCGCATGCTGGCCATCCTGGCCTTCGCCGTGGTGGTGTGGATCACCGAGGCGGTCTCCTACGAAGCCAGCGCCATCATGATCACCTCGTTGATGGCGGGCCTGATCGGCTTCGCTCCCGACGTGGCGGCACCCGACAAGCTGTACGGCACCGGCAAGGCGCTGGGCATGGCCCTGTCCGGCTTTTCCAATACCGCGCTGGCGCTGGTGGCGGCCGCCCTCTTCATCGCCGCGGCGATGACGGTGACGGCGCTCGACCGCCGCATCGCGCTGGTCACGCTGTCGGCCATCGGCACCAGCACGCGGCGCATCCTGATCGGCACCATCGCCGTCACCATCGCGCTGAGCCTGGTGGTGCCCAGCGCCACCGCGCGCAGCGCCTGCGTGGTGCCGATCATGATGGGCGTGATCGCTGCCTTCGGTGTCGACAAGAAATCCAATATCGCCGCCGGCATCATGATCACCGTGGCACAGGCCACCAGTGTCTGGAACGTCGGCATCCAGACCGCCGCCGCGCAGAACCTGCTCACCGTCGGTTTCATGGACAAGCTGCTGGGCGAGCGCGTGACCTGGCTGCAATGGCTGATCGCCGGCGCGCCGTGGGCCATCGTGATGTCGGTGGTGCTCTATTTCCTGGTGCGCGTGCTGCTGCCCGCCGAAGCCGACGCAATCCCCGGCGGCAAGGAGGCCGTGCAGCAGGAACTGGCCGCGCTGGGCCCGATGACGGGCCCGCAGAAGCGGCTGGCGGCGGTTTCGCTCGGGCTGCTGTTGTTCTGGGCCACCGAGGGCAAGCTGCACCAGTTCGACACCGCCACTGTCACCTTCGTCGGCCTCGTCATCCTGATGCTGCCGCGCGTGGGCGTGATGGACTGGAAGACCATGCAGCAACGCACCCCCTGGGGCACGCTGATCGTGTTCGGCGTGGGCATCAGCCTGGGCACCGCCCTGCTCACCACGCAGGCCGGCCAGTGGCTGGGCAGGTTCGTGGTGGCGAACTCCGGCCTGTCCGGGCAGGGACCGCTGTTCGTGTTCGCCGTGCTGGCCGCCTTCCTGATCCTGATCCACCTCGGCTTCGCCAGCGCCACGGCGCTGACCGCCGCGCTGCTGCCGATCCTGATCGCCGTGCTGCAGACCCTGCCGGGCGACCTCCACCAGGTCGGGCTGACCATGCTGCTCGGCTTCACCGTGAGCTTCGGCTTCGTGCTGCCGATCAATGCACCGCAGAACATGGTCTGCCTCGGCACCGACACCTTCAACGGCCGCCAGTTCGCCAAGGTCGGCATTCCCATGACGGTGATCGGCTACGCGCTGATGCTGCTGTTCGCCGCCACCTACTGGCGCTGGCTGGGCTGGCTGTAGGCCGGCCGCACCGCCCCCCCGGGGCATCCGCAGTGCCCCTGGCGGGCGGAGGCTGGCACAATACGCGCCATGAAACTCTGGTCCGCCTTTCTCAAGCTGGTGGCGATGCTGGCGCTGGCAGCGGCGCTGCTGGGCGCGCTGGCCGCCGTCGTGGCCAGCCGGCAGCTGCCGCCGCTCGACGCCCTCTACGCCTTCCGCCAGACCCCCGGCTACGTATCCATTGCGGACTTCCCGCCGCACCTGGCCCAGGCCGTGGTGGCGATCGAGGATGACCGCTTCTACCTGCACGACGGCATCGACTACGTGGGCGTGGTCCGCGCCGGCGTGGCCAACCTGTCCGACGACCTGTCGCAGGGCGCCTCGACCCTCACCATGCAGGTGGCGCGCAACTTCTTCCTGTCGCGCCAGAAGACCTATACGCGCAAGCTCTACGAGGCGCTGATGGCCTACCGCATCGAGCATGCCTTCAGCAAGGACGAGATCCTGGAGCTCTACCTGAACAAGGTCTACCTCGGCGAGGGCGCCAATGGCTTCGCCGAGGCCGCGCAGACCTATTTCGGCAAGCGGCTCGACCAACTCACGCTGGCCGAGTGCGCGATGCTGGCCGGGCTGCCCAAGGCGCCGTCGGCCAACAATCCGGTGGTCAACCCGCGCCGCGCGCGCCAGCGTCAGGCCTATATCCTGCAGCGCATGCTGGAGCTGGGCAAGATCTCGCGCGGCGACTACGACGCCGCCCTGCTGGAGCCGCTGCGGCTGCGCTAGCCGTTCCGGTTCCGGCTCCGGTTCCGGCACCACTGGGCGAGGGGGCGTCGCCCGCGCCCCCTCGCCGCGCTACCAGCCCGCGCGGTAGCGTCCCACCGCCTCGCACACGATCGCATCCAGGCCCGGCGCATCGCCACGGTCCATGGCCTGCAGCAGCGCCTCGCGCATGCGCGGCGCCCAGAAGCGCTTGATGTGGCCGGCGATATCGGCCAGGGCCTCCTCCCGGTCGGGCATGGCTTCGAAGAAGCCGCCGATCTGGTTGGCCATCTTGATCAGGTTGTCGACATTCATGGGGATGGCAATAGCGATGGCAATGACAATGGCATGGCGGGCCGTGCGGTCGGCGCCACCTCAGCCCGCCTCCGCGCCGGCCGCCTGCAGCAGCTGCAACTGGCGCTCGTTGAAATCGCGGTACTGCTGCTGCCAGGCCGAGGGCTGCGCCACCGGCATCACCTGCACCGCGGTCACCTTGTATTCGGGACAGTTGGTGGCCCAGTCGGAGTTGTCGGTGGTGATCACGTTGGCGCCGGACTCGGGGAAGTGGAAGGTGGTGTAGACCACGCCCGGCTGCATGCGCTCGCTGACCAGCGCACGCAGCACCGTCTCGCCCGCGCGGCTGTGCACGCCGACCCAGTCGCCGTCGCGGATGCCGCGCTCCTGGGCGTCGTGCGGATGGATCTCCAGGCGGTCCTCGTCATGCCAGCGCACGTTGTCGGTGCGGCGCGTCTGCGCGCCCACGTTGTACTGCGACAGGATGCGCCCGGTGGTCAGGATCAGCGGATAGCGGCGGTTGACGCGTTCGCTGGTGGCCACGTAGCGGGTGATCATGAAGCGGCCCTTGCCGCGCACGAAGCCATCCACGTGCATGATCGGCGTGCCCTGCGGCGCGGCATCGTTGCAGGGCCACTGGAGGCTGCCCAGTTCGTCGAGCCGGTCGTAGCTGACGCCGTGGAAGGTGGGCGTGAGCCGCGCGATCTCGTCCATGATCTCGGACGGATGGCGGTAGTCCATGGCATAGCCCAGCGCATTGGACAGCAGCATGGTCACTTCCCAGTCGGCATAGCCGGCGCGCGGGCGCATCACCCGGCGCACGCGCGAGATGCGGCGCTCGGCATTGGTGAAGGTGCCATCCTTTTCCAGGAAGGAGGAGCCGGGCAGGAAGACGTGGGCGTACTTGGCGGTCTCGTTGAGGAAGATGTCCTGCACCACGATGCATTCCATCGCCGACAGGGCCGCCGCCACGTGCTGGGTGTTGGGGTCGGACTGCACGATGTCCTCGCCCTGGCAGTACAGGCCCTTGAAGCTGCCGGCCAGCGCCGCCTCGAACATATTGGGGATGCGCAGGCCGGGTTCGGGCTGGATGTCGACGTTCCAGGCCGACTCGAACAGGCCGCGCGTGGTGGCGTCCGAGACATGGCGGTAGCCCGGCAGCTCATGCGGGAAGGAGCCCATGTCGCAGGAGCCCTGCACGTTGTTCTGGCCGCGCAGCGGATTCACGCCGACACCCTCGCGGCCGACGTTGCCGGTGGCCATGGCCAGGTTGGCGATGGCCATCACCGCGGTCGAGCCCTGCGCGTGTTCGGTCACGCCCAGGCCGTAGTAGATGGCGGCGTTGCCGCCGGTGGCATAGAGGCGCGCGGCGCCGCGCACGGTCTCGGCGGGCACGCCGGTGACATCGGCGGTCGCTTCCGGCGAGTTCTCCGGCAGGCTGGCGAAATCGCGCCACTGCTGGAAGGCGCGGTCCTCGCAGCGCGCGGCGATGAAGGCCTCGTCCAGCAGGCCCTCGGTGACGATCACGTGCGCCAGCGCGCTCAGCAGCGCGACATTGGTGCCGGGGCGCAGTTGCAGGTGGTAGTCGGCACGCACGTGCGGGGTCTCGACCAGGTCGATGCGGCGCGGATCGACCACGATCAGGCGGGCGCCGGCGCGCAGCCGTTTCTTCAGGCGCGAGCCGAACACCGGATGGCCGTCGGTCGGGTTGGCGCCGATCACCATCACCACGTCGGCCTTCTCGACGGAGCGGAAGGTCTGGGTGCCGGCCGACTCGCCCAGGGTCTGCTTGAGGCCGTAGCCGGTGGGCGAGTGGCACACGCGCGCGCAGGTGTCGACGTTGTTGTTGCCGAAGGCGGCGCGCACCAGCTTCTGTACCAGGTAGCCCTCCTCGTTGGTGCAGCGCGAGGAGACGATGCCGCCGATGGCATCGCGGCCGTGCTCGGCCTGGATGCGGCGGAACTGGCCGGCGGCGTAGGCGATGGCTTCCTCCCACGAGACCTCGCGCCACGGATCGGTGATGCGGGCGCGGATCATCGGCTTGAGCATGCGGTCCTGGTGGGTGGCGTAGCCCCAGGCGAAACGGCCCTTGACGCAGGCGTGGCCGTCGTTGGCCTGGCCGTCCTTGTACGGCACCATGCGCACCACTTCCTCGCCCTTGGTCTCGGCCTTGAAGGTACAGCCGACGCCGCAGTAGGCGCAGGTGGTGACGGTGCTGCGCTCGGCCTGGCCCAGGCGGATCAGCGAGGTCTCGGTCAGCGTGGCGGTGGGGCAGGCCTGCACGCAGGCGCCGCAGGACACGCAGTCCGAGTCCATGAAGCTGCCGCCGGTGCCCGCGGTGACGCGCGCCTCGAAGCCGCGCCCGCCGATGGTGAGGGCGAAGGTTCCCTGGGTTTCCTCGCAGGCACGCACGCAGCGGTTGCAGACGATGCACTTGGACGGGTCGTAGGTGAAGTACGGGTTCGACTCGTCCTTGGCCATGGCCGTATGGCTGGCGCCGTCGAAGCCGTAGCGCACCTCGCGCAGGCCGACCGCGCCGGCCATGTCCTGCAGCTCGCAGTTGCCGTTGGTGGGACAGGTGAGGCAATCGAGCGGGTGGTCGGAGATGTACAGCTCCATCACGCCGCGGCGCAGCTCGGCCAGCCTGGGGCTGTGGGTGCGCACCTTCATGCCGGCCTCGGCCGGCGTCGTGCAGGAGGCCGGATAGCCCCGCCGGCCCTCGATCTCCACCAGGCACAGGCGGCAGGAGCCGAACGGCTCCAGGCTGTCGGTGGCGCACAGCTTGGGCACCTGGGTGCCGGCTTCCATCGCGGCGCGCATCACCGACGTGCCTGCCGGGACGGTGACGGCGACGCCGTCGATTTCGAGGGTGACCTCACGCTCCGCTTCGCTGCGGGGCGTGCCGTAGTCGATGTCGTCGATCGATTTCATGCGTGTCTCGTGTTCCGTTCTCTGTGGCACTGCCCGGCCTCAGGCCGCGCGCTGCGCCCCGGCGTCGAGGCCGAAGTCCTCGGGGAAGGCATCCAGCGCCGACAGCACCGGATAGGGGGTCATGCCGCCCATCGCGCACAGCGAGCCGTTCAGCATGGTGTCGCACAGGTCGCGCAGCAGCACGGCCTGCTCGCGCCGGCCGGCGACCAGCTTGTCGATCACCTCGACACCGCGCGTGGAGCCGATCCGGCATGGCGTGCACTTGCCGCAGGATTCGATGGCGCAGAACTCCATGGCGTAGCGCGCCTGGCGTGCCATGTCGACGGTGTCGTCGAACACCACCACGCCGCCGTGGCCCAGCACGCCGCCGAAGGCAGCATAGGCTTCGTAGTCGAGCGGCTCGTCGAAGCGGGCCTCGGGCAGGTAGGCGCCCAGCGGCCCGCCCACCTGCACTGCGCGGATCGGACGGCCGCTGCGCGTGCCGCCGCCGAAGTCCTCCAGCAGCTGGCGCAGCGTCAGGCCGAAGGCCTTCTCGACCAGGCCGCCCTGGCGCACGTTGCCGGCCAGCTGGAACGGCAGCGTGCCGCGCGAGCGGCCCATGCCGAAGTCGCGGTAGTAGGCGGCGCCGCGCGCCAGGATCACCGGCACCGTGGCCAGCGAGATCACGTTGTTGATCAGCGTGGGCTGGCCGAACAGGCCCTGCAGCGCCGGCAGCGGCGGCTTGGCGCGCACTACGCCGCGCTTGCCCTCCAGGCTCTCCAGCAGCGCGGTCTCCTCGCCGCAGACGTAGGCGCCGGCGCCCTTGCGCACCTCCAGGTGGAAACGCCGGCCGGAACCGCGGAGATCGTCGCCCAGCCAACCCGACGCGGTGGCGATGGCGATGGCCGCCTCCAGCATGGCGATGGCGTGCGGGTACTCGGAGCGCACGTAGACGTAGCCCTGCTCCGCGCCCACCGCGAGGCCGGCGATGGTCATGCCCTCGATCAGCAGGAAGGGATCGCCTTCCATCACCATGCGGTCGGAGAAGGTGCCCGAATCGCCTTCGTCGGCGTTGCAGACCACGTACTTGAGCGGCGCCTGCGCGCCCAGCACGGTGTTCCATTTGATGCCGGTGGGAAAGGCCGCGCCACCACGGCCGCGCAGGCCGGAGTCGGTCACGGCCTGCACGATCTCACGCGGCGCCATGGCCAGCGCGCGCTCCAGGCCGGCATAGCCCTCGTGGGCGCGATAGTCGTCGAGCGAAAGCGGATCGGTGATGCCCACGCGCGCGAAGGTCAGCCGTTCCTGCTGCTTGAGGAAAGGAATCTCGCCGGTCGGCCCGAGCCCGAGGGGATGGGCCCCACCCTGCAGGAGGCCTGCCTCGAACAGCGCGGATACGTCGGCCGGAGCGACCGGGCCGTAGGCCACCCGGCCCTGCGCGGTGGCCACCTCGACCAGCGGCTCCAGCCAGAACATGCCGCGCGAGCCATTGCGCACGATACGCACGGCTTCACCGCGTGCGGCAGCCTCGCGGGCGATGGCGGCGGCCACGGCATCGGCGCCCACGGCGAGCGCGGCGGAGTCGCGCGGCACGTAGACGGTGACCGGCAGGCGGCCTGCCTCGAGGAATCGGTCTGCGCTCATGCCCCGCCCTCCCCGGCCTGCGCCGTGCGCGCGGCGTCCAGCAGCGCATCGAACCGTGCCGCGTCGACGCGGCCGTGCAGTTGCTCGCCGAGCATCATGGCCGGGCCGCTGGCACACAGGCCCAGGCAGTAGACCGGCTCCAGCGTGAAGGCGCCATCGGCGCTGGGCTGGTGGAAGGCGCAGCCCAGCACGCGCTGGGCGTGCGTGGCGAGCGCCTCGGCGCCGACCGCCTGGCAGGCCTCGGCGCGGCACAGTTGCACCACCTGCCCGGCCGGCGGTTGCTGGCGGAAATGGTGGTAGAAGGTGATCACGCCGTGCACCTCGGCACGCGACAGGTTGAGCGCGCGCGCCAGCAGCGGCACCGCCTCGTCCGGCACGTGGGAGAAGGCATCCTGCAGGGCGTGCAGCATCGGCAGCAGCGCACCCGGCCGCTGCCGGTGCGCGTCGATGAGGCGCGCGATCTGCGCGGCGCGCTCGCCATCGGGCTGCGGCACGGCGGCGAGCGAAGCCGGCGCGGCCGGCTGGGCGATGTCAGGCATGGGCATCCGTGGGCATGGGCAAGGCCGCGCCCGGAGCGCATCCGCGGCCAGTCGCTGGCGGGCTGGGAGCGGACCGGGAACGGGCTGGGTTGCGGCGGCCTTATATGCTATTTTTTTCATATTGCTCGTTCGAACCGAACGAGCAACGGCTGATTTTGCGACTATAGGCAGCCAACTGTGCTCTATCAATAGGCTTTTTATTTCATAAACGACATGCTTCGCATCGCCATCCACCCCCAGCTGCAGCTCCGCGAGGAACACGGCGACACACGCGCGCCGCTGGATATCTCCCGGCTGGTCGCCTTGCTGGACGCCATCGAGGCGAGCGGCAGCATCCGCAGCTCGGCCGAGTCGGTGGAGCTGTCCTACCGCTATGCCTGGGGCATCCTGCGCGACGCGGAGGCGCTGTTCGGCGGGGCGCTGATCGAGAAGACGCGCGGGCGCGGCAGCGTGCTGACGCCGCTGGCGCAGCAGCTGGTGTGGGCCAGCAAGCGCATCGGCGCGCGCCTGTCGCCGACGCTGGAGAGCCTGGCCTCGGAACTGGAGATCGAACTCGACAAGCTGGTGCGCGCCGCCGATCCCGCGGTACGCCTGCACGCCAGCCACGGTTTCGCCGTGGCGGCGCTGCGCGAATTCCTCGACGAGCATCATGTGCGCCATGACCTGAAGTACTGCGGCAGCCTGGAAGCGGTGGCGGCGCTGGCCTCAGGCGGCTGCGACATCGCCGGCTTCCACGTGCCGGTCGGTGAGTTCGAGGCGCCCGTGCTGGCCCGCTTCCGCGCCTGGCTGCGGGCGGACACGCACTGCCTGGTGCACCTGGCCGTGCGCACCCAGGGATTGTTCGTCGAAGCCGGCAATCCGCGGCGGATCGTGGGGCTGGAGGACCTGTGCCGCCCCGGCGTGCGCTTCGTCAACCGGCAGGAGGGCTCCGGCACGCGCCTGCTGCTCGACCTGCTGCTGCAGGCGCGCGGCATCGCGCCCGCGCGCATCGACGGCTACCGCAACGGTGAGTTCACCCATGCGGCGGTGGCCGCCTATATCGGCAGCGGCATGGCGGACGTGGGCTTCGGCGTGGAAACCGCCGCGCGCCGCTTCGGCCTCGGCTTCGTGCCGGTGCTCAAGGAGCGCTACTTCTTCGCCATCGAACAAAAGATGCTGCAGACGCCGGCCCTGGCGCGCGCCGTCTCGGCGCTGCGCAGCGACAGCTTCCGCGAACGCGTGGACGCCCTGCCCGGCTACGACGCGACGCTGACAGGCACGGTGCTGACGCTGGAGCAGGCATTCGCGGGATATGAGGGGAGCGGGGGATAGCGGCGGGATGCGCCTGAGCCGATCGAGAGAGCCAACGGGTATCGCCAACGCCATCGGCCAAGCATAGTGTCTCGGCTCCCTCTCCCCGCACGGGGAGAGGTTTGGGGAGAGGGGTGGTTTAGCAAGGCGCCACGCAGAATCGAAGCCGTTCAAGAATGAAGCCGACGGTGTGATCCCAACCACCGCGGCCAGCCGGCGCCTGCCCTCTCCCCCAGCCCCTCTCCCGCAAGCGGGAGAGGGGAGCAACCCGGCGCGGCGCGAACCCGATCGCGCCGGCCTTCTCGTTCAATACACTTCCGGCACGATCATCGTGGCCGGCACCGGCAGGCGCACGTAGTCCTTGCGCCGCTCGCGCGCGGGCAGCACCACTTCCGCGTGCTCGACGTCGACGTAGGGCATCTGGCCCAGCAGGTGATGGATGCAGTTCAGGCGCGCGCGCCGCTTGTCGACGGCCTGCACCACCCACCATGGCGCTTCGGCGATGTGCGTGCGTTCCAGCATCACTTCCTTGGCGCGCGTGTAGTCTTCCCAGCGCCGGCGCGATTCCAGGTCCATCGGGCTCAGCTTCCACTGCTTGAGCGGGTCATGGATGCGGCTGAGGAAGCGCAGGTGCTGCTCGTCGTCCGAGATCGAGAACCAGTACTTGATGACCTGGATGCCGGAGCGCACCAGCATGCGCTCGAATTCGGGCACGGAGCGGAAGAACTCTTCGTACTGCTCGTCGGTGCAGAAGCCCATCACGCGCTCGACGCCGGCGCGGTTGTACCAGCTGCGGTCGAACAGCACCATTTCGCCGGCGGCCGGCAGGTGCGAGACGTAGCGCTGGAAGTACCACTGGGTGCGCTCGCGGTCGTTGGGCGCCGGCAGCGCCGCCACGCGGCATACGCGCGGATTGAGGCGCTGCGTGATGCGCTTGATCACGCCGCCCTTGCCGGCGGCGTCGCGCCCTTCGAACAGGATCACCACCTTGTGGCCGCTGGACACCACCCAGTTCTGCAGCTTGACCAGCTCACCCTGCAGGCGGAACAGCTCGTGGAAATACTGGTGCCGGGCCTCGCGCTCGGCTTCGTCCGGTCCGGCGCCGGCATCGCTGAGCGACTCCGGCAGCCGGTCTTCGAGCTCCAGCTCGATTTCCTCGTCGTAGTGGTCGGCCAACTCCCGATAGATGCGCCGGATCAGTGCGTCTTCGTTTTGTTCCATATTGTTCTCCCAGAGATGCCGTCGGGCCTCCGCCGATGCTAAGCGACGCAGATGGCAGGGGCGTGACGCAGGCGCGGCTCCATCGGCTCAACCCGCGCTGCGGCGGAAGGCCCAGCGGCCCGCCAATACCGTGAAGGTGGCCACCAGCACCACCAGGATCCAGAAACCGTGCGGGTGGTCGCCCAGCGGGATGCCGCCCACGTTCATGCCGAAGAAGCCGGCCACGATATTGATGGGCAGCGCCAGCACGGTGACCAGGGTCAGGGTGAACAGCGTGCGGTTGGTCTGCTCGTTGAGCGCGGCGGCGATCTCTTCCTGCAGCAGCTTGATGCGCTCGACCAGCGCGGCGAGGTCGTTGAGCACCAGCGAGAATTCTTCGGTGGAGGCGCGCAACTCCAGCAGGTCGTCCTCGCGCGCCCACTCGGGCGGCCGGTTCAGCAGGCGGAACAGCGCGCCGGGCTCGGGCGCCAGCAGGCGCTGCAGCCGCACCAGGCCGCGCCGCATGGCGCCCAGCGCGGACCGGTTGCCCTGCAGCCGCTGCGACAGCAACTGGTCTTCGATCTTGTCGACGTTGGCGCTGGTCTCGCGCACGATCTGCACCAGCACGTCGGCCTGGTCGCGGAACAGGTGCACCAGCGCATCCAGTGGCGAGCGGAAACGCTCGCCGGCACGCACCGAGGCGCGCAGCCGGTCGACCGAGCGCAGCGGCCTGGCGCGCGCGGTCACCAGCAGCCGGCGGTCGGCGCAGGCCCACAGGGTGGAGATATCGGTCGAGACCACGCCGAAGTTGTAGATGACGTCGTTGACCACGGCCAGCAGCGTGGATTCGAGCCGTTCGATACGGGTCGAGCTGGAACCCTGGCGCAGCGCTTCGAAGAAGGCCTCCGGCAGGCCCAGGGTGGTGCGCAGCCAGCGCTCGCAGGCGCTGTGCGACAGGTTGAAATGCAGCCAGACGAAGTCCTGCGCTGCCTCGTCGCCTGTCGCTGCGCCCTGCTCCGCAGCCTGCGGCACCGCGCCGGCTTCCTTGAGCCAGGCCACGGCGGCCGCGGAGTCGATCTCCGCGCCGGGCTGGCCGGCGCGGAAGCGGAAACCACTGACCAGACCTACCGGGTCCGAGCCATAGTTGGATTCGACCAGGCCAGCATGCATTGCGACATATCCGGAAAACGCGATATGCAACCTTAGCACGAGCCGATGACGGCGCGAACGCCGTGGGGGCGCCTCCCGCCCCGCTCAGCTGAGCCAGCCCTCTTGCAGCAGTTCCGCCGCATGCAGCACCGTGCGCATATGGGTGGTGTGTGCCAGGCGGAAGGCAGCGCCGTAGACGGTCTGGTCCGGGAACTCGGTCACCAGCGTGAACGGCACGGTGGAACGGTGGTCCTCCATCAGCATGCAGGGGATGCCGTGGCGCGCCGCGAACGGCAGTTCGCCCGCATGCGCGTCCCACACGGCGAGCTGCGCGGCGTTGAACGCGGCCAGCTCCGGATCGGCCGCCAGCCGGGCGGTGAGCGTGTCCAGGAAGGCCGTGCCATCGAGGCCGGCGTGGTAGCGCAGGATCAGGAAAAAGCCCTTGGGGATGGTCCACTGGCTGAAACCATGCGGCACGTAGCCGTTCAGCGGCCGCGTCCACTCGTGCGCCGGGTAGCCGTGCAGGCTCAGGTGCAGGCGCGCCGAAGTCCGCGCGATGGCTTCGAGGCGGGCGCCCTTCTCGCCGTACGGCGGCGCCTGGCGTGCCTCGAGGTCGTCGCCCAGCGCGGTGTAGCGCGCGGCATGCAGCATGTGGCGCGCATGGTCCTGGCGCAGGCGCTGGTGCAGCGCCGCGCCATCGGGATTCTCGCTGGCGACCACGGCGAAGTGGGCACCGCGCTGCTTGAGCGCCTGCGCAGCACGCAGTGCGCCCACCACGCCCGAGGTCTCGTTGGCATGCTGGCCGCCGGTCACCACCAGCGCCGGCCCGGCGCCCGCGAAGTAGGCTCCGCGCACCGGCCTGCCCTGCGTCGACGCGTGCAGGAAGGGCTCGCCGCCGAGCGCCGCCATGGCGGCGTCGGCCTGTGCCGGCGTGAGCGGCGCGATCGCCGCCGCCAGCCCGCCCGGCGCGGCCTCGGCGGGTACCGGCACGGATGCCGGCGCGGGCTCCGGCGCGGCGGGCGCCAGCGGCAGCACGGACACGCGCACGTGGGTGTCGCCGCTGCCGGCGCGCAGCAGCGGCACGATCTGGCCGGGTTGCAGGGTGCGGTCGCCGTCGGGCTTGCCGGCGCGCTGCTGGAACCCGGCCAGGATGGCGAAATAGAACTCCTCGTGCAGGGCCTCGCGCGTGCTCAGGCACTCGTCCTGCCAGGGCAGGCGCCGCTCGATGCCGCCGGTTTCCACCTCGATCTGCAAGGTGCCGAAGTACGGCGCCGCCGCGGGCCAGGCATGCGCGCCGACCGCCGCCATCACGGCCTGGTAGGCCTGCTCGAACTCGGTCTCGAGCGGCCCGTCCTCGACCAGCGCCTCGCCCTCCCAGACGCGCAGCCAGCCGCACGAGCCGCCTTGCGCACCGGCACGGTGCGGCACGAAGACGCGCTGCACCTGCCCGTCGAGGTCCACTTCGTACGCCAGCGGCAGCTCGCCCGGCACGAAACTCAGCGCGGTGTCCGGCAACAGCGCGGCAAGCGGATACGCTTCGAGGCGGAAGCGGGCGAAGTCGCCCGCCGGCGTGCGCACCGTCACGCGGCGCGGCCGCGCCGGCGCCACCGTCTCGAGGAAATGGTGCAGCAGCGGCTTGTAGGCGCTGTACAAGCGCGCCTCGGTACCGCTGCCCGCCAGGACTGCCTCGGCCTCGCGGCGGGCCGCCTCGTCCTCGAACAGCCAGGCCTCGACGCGCGTGGCGGGACGCTGCGCGAAGCGGGCCAGCAGCACGTCCAGCGTGCGCGGAATCGTGGTATCCAACAGCAGGGTCATGCACGGTCTCCCGGCGGTGCCGGCCGGCGGCCCATCCGCCGGTTTGCGCGCCTCCCGCCGCTGCGGCCGATTTTAGGCCGGCTCCCTATAATCCGGCCATTGAATCCGCGTCATGTTCGATATGCGAGAGTGGCATGAACCTGCATGATCTCGAAGCCTTCGTGGCCGTGGTGGAGACCGGCTCCATCGTGGGCGCCTCGGCCCGCCTGCACCTGACCCAGCCGGGCATCACCCGGCGCGTGCAAAGCCTGGAGGAGCGGCTGGGCGCGGTCCTGCTCGACCGCCAGGCCAAGCCGCTGCGTCCCACCGGGGCCGGTCGCACCGCCTACGAGCACGGGCGCCGCGTGCTGCACGCGGTCGAGGCGCTGCGCGGCGGCGTGTCCGGCGAACAGGATGCCGCCGACGAGTTCCGCCTCGGCATCACGCCCTACCTGTCGGAAGTCGCACTGGCGGCACCGCTCGACCGCCTGCACCGGACCTTTCCACGCCTTGCCCTGCGCGTGCAGTCGGGCTGGCCGGAGGCGCTGGCCGAGCAGTGCCGGCGCCACGAGATCGACGCGGCCGCCTTCTGCCTGCCCGAAGGGGCACCGCTGCCGGCCGGCCTGGAAGCCTGCGACCTGGGCGGCCAGCCCGTGCTGGTGGTGGCCGCGCGCGAACTGCCGCTGCCGGCCGACCCGTCACTGGCGGACCTGGCCGAGCAGGCCTGGGTGCTGAACCCCGACGGCTGCGGCTTCCGCAGCGCGATCCGCCAGCGGCTGGCAGCGGCCGGGCTGCCGCTGCGGGTCGGCATCGAAGCCCATGCCAACGAACTGCGCCTGTCGCTGGTGGCGCGCGGGCTCGGCCTGGGGCTCACCACCGCGGCGGCGCTGGCGGACAGCGCCTGGCTGCCGGCGCTGCGCGTGGTGACGGTGCGGGACTTCCAGCCGCGCGTGCGGGCCTGGCTGGTGCATCGCGAAACGCCGGGGCGGCTGGCGCCGCCGCTGCGCGAACTGCGCGCGGCGCTGGCCGAGGCGCTCGACGAGGCCGCCTGAGCGCCGCCTGAGCGCGGCGTCAGCGCCGGATCAACGCGCCGCCTGCAGCTCGCCCCAGGCCACCAGGATGCGCTGGATGCGGCGTGCGTAGTCGTCGCGCTGGCCTGGCGACTCGGAGTGATAGGCGCCGATGGCGCGCCAGGTGTTGCCGTACTTGACCATCTTCTGCTTGAGCAGCCAGGCGGCCACGTAGATGTTGACGCAGGCATCGGTCAGGGCCTGCCGCGGCACGCCGTAGCGCGCCAGGGTGCCGAAGTGGACCGAGTTGATCTGCGCCTGGCCGACGTCGACCGAGCCGTTGGTATTGCGGTGCACGACCGCGGGATCGCCCTTCGATTCGTGCCAGGCGATCGCGCGCAGGACCAGGGGATTGACGCCCTGGTAGACCCCGGCCTGCTCGAAGCAGTCGCCGGCGTGGGCGGACAAGCTCCATAGCGAGGCGGACAAGGACAGGGCCAGGGCTGCCGCGCAGGCGGCGCGGCGCGGTAATCGACGGTGCGTGGACTCGGGCCGGGACGGCGCTGCGCAGGGCATGATGGTCGGGCTCCAGGATCGGCGGGTGGCGGGAATGGTGTGGCGCATCGGATGCTCGGCGCGGCTCAGCGCGGCTCAGCGCTTGAGCGCCTGCTCGAGCTGCTGTTCGATGCCGGCCAGGTAGGCATGCGATGCCTCCGACACCACCAGGCGTGGCGCCGGCACGGCAGCCGGCTTGCGCACCAGCGCCACGGGCAGCAGCACCGGAGCGCGCCGCTTGCGGCCTTGCGCGTGCGCCGAAGACGGCGCGGGCTCCGCGCCATCGTCCGGCGCCGCTGCGGTGCCGGCGGGCAGCAGGGACATCGACGGCAGCGGCGGATAGACACGGTCCGGCGCCGCGCCATCGGCCGGCGCGGCCACGGCAGGCCGCCACAGCGTCAGGCAGGCGGCAAGCGCAAGCATGGGGAAACGCAGGGATACGAAGACGCGAGGCATCGGCGGGACTCCGGTCACTCGGCGACGCGGATCGCCACGCTATAGGGCTGGCCCGCGCCGACGGTGAGGTTTTCCAGGCGCACGCGCGTCGCCGCACGTGCCGGCACGCCGGCCCACAAGGCCTGGTTCAGGTAAGGGAAATCCTGGCCCAGCGCGCTCACCAGGATGGTCGCGGGCTGCTTCTGCGCGGCCGCCAGCGCGCCCGCCTTGCCCAGCACGGCGGTGAGCTGCGGGTCATGCGCGCCCAGCGCGTCAGGGGGCAGGGCAAAGCGGAAGACCTCGCTGCCACGCTTGGCGCCCTCCGGCGCCTCGCCGGGCAGCTGGGCGCAGCCTGCCATGGCCAGCAGCGCGGCAGCGCCCGCCAGCCACACGGGCCCCGGCAGCCGCGGGCGGCGCGGCCACCCGGCCGCGCGGCGGGCATCGGCGCCACAGACATTGGAAATGCGATTTGCTTCCATCACTTGATCCGACCCGTTGAATGCGGGCGTACTGTACAAGCCGGGCCCACACGCCAAAACGGGGAATTGGCCGGCATTCCCCGGCTTTCATTGCGGATCGGAAGCGGATGGCTGCAATTCATGACAGCGGCATCACATTGCCACTGTCATGCGTACACCCTGCACAGGCGCCATGAACGGCACTTGCGCATGGCGCGCAGGCAGCGGGAACCACATTCAAGGGGGCGGCAGTGATGCCGGCGCTACTGCCTGCAGCCTGTCACGCGGCAGCGCCGCGCACGCGCGCTGGCAGGCTGGCGCGGCGCTGCCGCCGGCCTTAGTGTCGGCACCATACAACGCGCCGGGGCTCGCCCGCAGGCGCCAAGGGAACTGCACGACCTGGATCGAGCAACTGCCGGGCACGGCGTTTGCACGGCGATTGCTCGGCGTTGATGGCGGCCAGCATCGCGCTGCCGACTGGCTGTCGATCTGGCTCAGCACCGACGGCGGAAGGATGACACCGAGGACATTGCCCACCGCGAACGCCCGCACTATCCGCCGGGAACCACCCGCATGGCGAACCATGCCCAGGTGAACGCCGTGACGTCGCCCGGCATGCTGGGAGAGGCGGCAGGCTGGGGCTGCCTGCCGCCCTGCCCGCGCCCTGCCCGCGCCCTGCCCGAGCCCTACCCGCGCCCGAGCAGCGCCAGCAAACGCTCGAAGAAAACGTGCGCGGCGGCGATCTGCGACTTGTCGATGAACTCGTCGGCCGTATGCGCCTGGGCGATATCCCCCGGGCCGCAGAGGATCGCGGGAATGCCGGCCTGCTGGTAGAGCCCGCCCTCGGTGGTGAAGGCGACGTGCCGGCCGGGCCGCGCACCCGCCTGCAGCGCCATGGCGGCGACACCGTTCGCGCCGTCTGCCGGCGCGAGCGCGGGAACCGAGGTCCGCCGCTCGATGCGCACGCTGGCGTCGGCCACCCTGGACCGCATCTCCCGCTCGATCGCCGCTGCCGTGTCGAGGATCGGCGCCATCACCGCCTCCGGATCGGTCGATGGCAGGAAGCGGAGATCGAAATCGAACTCCGCCGTCTCCGGGATGACATTGTTGGCGTGGCCGGCCATCATGCGGCAGGGCGCCATGGTCGAATACGGCACGTAGAAGCCGTCGTCGTGCTCGGTCTGCCGCAGCAGGTCCGCGCGCTCGCCCACCGCGCCGACGATCCGGCTGGCGGCAAGCAGCGCATTGACGCCGGCGCCGGACAGCGACGAGTGCGCCGCCTGGCCTTGCACATGGCAGCGGTAGGCCTGGCGTCCCTTGTGCGCGCGCACCACCTGCATGGCGGTGGGCTCCCCCACGATGCAGGCCGATGGCCGTATGCGCGCCGCCGCCAGGTCTTCGATCAGCCTGCGCACGCCGAGGCAGCCGATCTCTTCGTCATAGGTCAGGGCGATATGCAGGGGCTGGCCCAGCCGGCTCAGGTCGGCCGCTTCGACCGCTTCGACCGCGCCGAGCAGGCTGGCAATGAAGCCCTTCATATCGCATGTTCCGCGCCCATAGAAGCGCTGCGCATCCTCGGTGAGCTCGAATGCCGGCCGGCTCCACGCCTGTCCGGCCACGGGCACGACATCCGTGTGGCCCGACAGCAGCAGCCCGCCGTCCCCGGCTCCGATCGACGCGAACAGATTGGCGCGCGCCCCATCCTGCGACTTGCTGTAGAAGGTGCGGAAGCCCGACCGGGCCAGCGCCGCCTCCACGCATTCGAGCAGCGCCAGGTTCGAGTCGCTGCCCGATACGGTCTTGAAGCCGATCAGGGTCTTCAGCCAGTATCGCGTGCGCTCCGGGACTGTCTCCTCCGTCCTGCTCATTCTGTCTCCTCGTCAGCTTGCCGGTGCCAGGGCTTGCGCCGGGGACATGCCTCGCCTTCGTCCCCGCGCGCCGGTCCTCAGATGCGCCCGTCGTACGCCTTGCGGGGGATGTGGCAGCAGATCACGCTGAAGCAATCCGCCTCCAGGCTCTGGCCGATCGCATGCTCGAGTTCGTCTCTGGACCGGACGTCGAAGCCGAGGCCGCCCAGCGCGCGCCCGACCGCGGCGAAGTCGGTGCCGGCGAAGTCCACGCCAAGGTTCTCCTGCCCGTTGGCGCGCTGCTTGATCTCGATCAGCGAGAGCGACTCGTCCGCGAAGACAAAGACGATGACCGGCGTCTGCGCGTCGCGGGCGGTGGCCAGCTCGCCCAGTGTCATTTCCAGGCAGGCATCGCCGGTGAATACCGCGACCGCGCGCGCCGGATCGGCGAGCTTGGCGCCGATGCCCAGCGGCAGCGAACAGCCCATGGTGCACAGGCCGGACGACTGCATCAGGCCGCGCGGCTCATAGCATTTCCAGCTCTGGCTGAGCAGGATCCGGTGCGCGCCGCTGTCGACCGAGGCCACGGTATCGTCGGGAAGGACGCGCCGCGCCACGTCGACGATCGCGCCCGGCCCCCACGTTTCATCAGTCCGGCAGATCGCGGCGAGCGCGCCGACGATGGTGCCGACCTCCGCCGCGGACCAGGTCGAGGCGCGCCGGATCCCGCTGCGCAGCTTGCGCAGGCCTTCCTTGATGCTGCCCACGAAGGTGTGGGAAGCCTGGTGCATATAGTGCGTGTTGCGCGTCGCCGAGAACTCCACCACCCGCTGGTCCGCACCCCATACATTGCGCCAGTTCACGCGCATCTCGATGGGGTCGTAGCCGGCCAGCAATACCAGGTCCGCTTCCTGGATCAGCGGCAGCAGCACCTTGTCGGCCATGGGCGACAAACCCGCGCCGCCGATGACGAAGCCATGGCGCTCGTCGACGATGCCCTTGGCCTTGTAGGTGGTGATCAGCGGGATGCCCAGTTCCTCCACCAGCGCGCGCACTTCATCCTGCGCGCCGTGATGCAGCGCCTCGACGCCGGCGATCATCACCGGGCGCTTCGCCGCGGCCAGCCATTGCCTGGCTTCCTCGAAGGCCGGCGAGTCCGCGGGAACGCTCGGCGCCGGAACGGCGCGCCGGCTGCCGGCCGCGGGCTTCGCCGGCTGCACGGCCACCGAGATCGGCACGTCGATATGCACCGGCCCCGGCGGGTCGTCCATGGCGATCGCGATGGCCTTGTCGATGATGGCCTCGGCCGCCTCCGCCGTCATGCGCAGCGAGGCCTTGGTGATGGGGCGCATGAGCTGGGCGTGGTCGAACACCTGGTGCGTGTAGGTCGCCGCTTCGCTTTCGTCGACGCAGCCGGTGAGGAAGAGCATGGGCACGCGGTCCTGCCAGGCGTTCGCCACCACGTTCACGGCATTGGCCACGCCGGGCCCCAGGGTCGCGACCAGCACGCCCGGCGCGCCGTCGCGGTGATGAACGCCTTCGGCCATGAAGCCGCCCGCGTTCTCGTGCTTGACGAGGGTGAACCTGACGCCGGCCTGGTCGAGCCCCTGCATCACGGCAAGCACCTCACCGCCAGGGATGCCGAATGCGCGGCGACAACCGGCGGCGTGGAGACGTTGGCCAATCAATTCAGACACAGTGGTCATGGTGAAGCATCCTCGAGGTAGGACAGGCAGTCCGGTTGATACAGTCGATAAGAGTGAAGGCGCGGCGCCGAGCGCGACCAGGGGCCAGCGGTCGGCGCGCCGGCCTATTGCAGCCGCTCGGTGGCTGCCTTGATCCGCGCTGCCGCGCTCTCCAGCTTGTCTTCCGAGGTGGCGTAGGAGAGGCGCATGAAGCCTGGCATGCCGAAGCCCGACCCCGGCACGACGGCGACGCCGTGCTGCAGCAGATAGGCGGCGAAATCCACGTCATTGGCGATGCGGCCGCCGTCCGCCCTGGACCTGCCGATGAAGGCCCGCACATCGGGGAAGAGATAGAAGGCCCCTTCCGGCCGCGGCGTGCGCAGCCCTTCGATGTGCGCGAAGCGCTCGAGCAGCAGGTCGCGCCTGGCCTGGAAGGCGGCACACCGCCGCCGCACCTCGTCCTGCGGGCCTTCCAGCGCGGCCACGGCCGCGGCCTGCGAAACCGAGGACGTGTGCGAATTCACCTGCATCTGGATCTTCGTCATCGCCTCGATCAGCGGCTTGGGCCCGCATGCGAAGCCGACGCGCCACCCGGTCATGGCATAGGCCTTGGACACACCGTTGACGGTCAGGATGCGGTCCTTCAGATCCGGCGCGATGTTCGCCAGGGTCGAGAACACGGCGCCATCGAACAGGATGTGCTCGTAGATGTCGTCGGCCAGGATAAAGAAGGACTGGTTGGGACTGCGCCGCAGCACGGCGCAGAACGCCTCCATCTGCGCACGCGTGTAGGCGGTGCCGCTGGGATTGCTCGGCGAATTCAGGATCAGCCATTTCGTGCGCGCGGTGATGGCCGCCTCCAGCTCTTCCGGCTGCATCGCATAGCCCTGCGCGGGGCTGGTCCGGATCGGCTTGAGCACGCCGCCATGCATGGTGACGATGTCGCCGTACGATGCCCAGTAAGGTGCCGGGATCAGGACCTCGTCGCCCGGATTCAGCGTGGCGAGCATCGCCTGGTAGATCACCTGCTTGCCGCCGCAGCCGACGCTGATCTCGCCGGGGGTGGTGTGGATGCCATTCTCGCGCCGGAACTTCTCCACGATCGCCTCTCTCAGCCTCACCGTGCCGTTGATCGGCGTGTAGCGGGTCTGGCCATCCGCGATGGCCTGCACGGCGGCCTCGCCCACGTGCGGCGGGGTGGGGAAGTCGGGCTCGCCGAGCGTCATGTCGACCACGTCCTGGCCGGCGGCGACGGCGCGTCGGCTCAGTTCCGCCATTTCCTGGATGGGCGAGGGTCGCAGCGACGCCATCATTGTCGAAAACATGATCTTCAAACTCTCCATGGTTCTGCAGCAGGAATCGGTCCGGGACCGGGCTGGAATCGATCTGGGCGATCGGATGGAACACAGTCTAGAATTCAAGTCCGTCACACTCAATTGAGAATGAACTCAATGCCAGACATCGCCCAAAGCACGCCGACGCTGCGCCAGCTCGAGCTCTTTCTCTCGCTGGCCTCTTCCGACGGAATCGCCAGTGCCGGCGCGCGGCTGGGCATGACGCCCTCCGCCACCAGCCATGCGCTGCGCGCGCTCGAAACGGTGCTCGGGACCGCGGTGGTCGACCGCAATGGGAGCCACCTGGCGCTGACCCATGCAGGACAGCTGATCCTGCCCCATGTGCGCGATGTCTTCATGGCCCTGCACCTGGTGCAGACGACCGCCGCCGCCAGCGCGGGGCTGAAGACGGGGAAGCTGCGCATCGGCTCCTTCGGTCCGAGCTCTTCGCTGAACCTGCTGCCGCCGCTGCTGGAGAAGTTCAAGGCGCGCTATCCGGGTATCGAGGTCTATGTCACCGAGAAGCCGGATGCGGAGATCGAGCAGGACCTGGTGGAGAAACGCATCGAGATCGGCGTGGTGACGCTGCCCAAGGCGCAGTTCGACACCCATCCCCTCGCGGTCGATGAATTCGTCGCGGTGCTGCCGGAGCAGCACCCGCTGGCCGCGCGCGCGACGGTCTCGCTGAAGGATCTCGCCGCCTATCCCCTGGTCCTGACCCACGCGGGTTCCCAGGAGCTGGTCTCGCGGCTGTTCGCGCGCTCCGAGATACGCCCCACGGTGACGCACGAGCTGTCGCAGCTGCTGTCGATCCTGGAATTCGTGGCGCGCGGGCAAGGCGTGTCCATCATCGCCGCGCTGGCCGCGCCGGCCAGGTTCGAGGGCGTGGTGTATCGCAGCCTCGCGCCGCGCGCATCGCGCCGCATCGGCCTGGCGTGCCTGAGCGAGAAGCGCCTCTCGCCCGCGGCGTGGGCCCTGTGGCAGCAGGCGAAGACGCTGCCGGCGAAGAAGACGGCCTGAGGCCTGCGCGGCGCGCTCCGGCGCGCCGCGACGTCCGGCTTACCGCGCCAGGTACCCCTGCCTGGTCTGCGGCAGCTTCATGCCCAGGATGCTCCCGGCCACCTGCGTCCGCAGGATCTGCGCGGTCCCGCCGGCGATGGTGAACATCCTGGCGTCGCGCACGTGCCGCTCCATCGGCAGGTGGCGGCCGTAGCCCGAGGAGCCGTGGACCTGCAGGGCATCGCTGGCGACCTTGTTGGCGGTCTCGGCGGCGAAGATCTTGGCGCGGGCGGCCATGGCGATGTCGGGGAAATCTGCGCCGCTGCATGCGGCCGCGTGCAGCAGCAGGCGGGCGGCCTCGAGCTGGATCGACATATCGCTGATCATCCACTGGAGGCCCTGGAACTCCGCGATCGGGCGCCCGAACTGCTCGCGGGATTTCGCATAGGCCACGGCCTCTTCATAGGCCCCTTGGGCGATGCCCAATGCCACCGTGCCGGCACCGACGCGCTGCGCGTTGTAGGCGTTCATCAGGGCTGCGAAGCCGCGCTGCAGCCCGCCCGGCGGCACCACCAGCATGGCTTTGTGGAGCTTGAGGTCGTGGAACTCGAGATGGGTTTCCGGAATGCCCCGCACCCCCATCGCATACAGCCGCCGGCCCACCACCAGGCCCTGCGGGCTGTCGCCGTCGCGCATGCAGAGGAAGGCGCCGATACCCTGCTCCATGCCATCGTCGAAGACGCGGGCAAAGATGAGATGCAGCCGGGACACGCCGCCGCCGGTGATCCAGTACTTCTCGCCGTTGAGGATGTAGTGATCGCCCAGGCGGTCCGCACGCGTCGTCATCTCGCTGGCCGCGCTGCCGGCGTTCGGCTCGGAGATGCAGATGGCCGGCTTGTCGCCGCCGAGCACGGCCTCGGCCGCGAGCCGGCGCTGCGCGTCGGTGCCGTAGCGCATGATGGCGCCGATCGCGCCCAGGTTGGCCTCGACCGTGATGCGCCCCATGGTGGCGCAGGCCTTGGCCATCTCCTCGATCACGATGACGGTGTCGTGATAGCTGCGGCCCTGCCCGCCGAGCGCCTTGGGGATCGTCATCCCCATGAAGCCCTCGGCGCGCAGGCGCTCGACATTCGCCCACGGATAGGCCTCCGTCTCGTCGGTGGCGGCGGCGGTGGGGGCGAACACGCCCTGCGCGAGCTCGCGCGCCCTGCCCTGAAGTGCCTTCTGTTGTGCGGTGAGTTCGAACATGTCTTCTCCTGCGGCGTCGTCTTCGCCTTCGCCTTCGTTTTCGTCTTCGTCTTCGTGTCAGTCAGGCAGCCAGTCGCTCAGGATCGCGCGGCGATGCTCGTCCAGGCGCGGCGGCGGCCTGCGGTAGGTCGCCGGTGTGCGCGACAGCTTCAGCGGGTTGGCCAGCAGCCTGACATGTCCATCGCCGGCCCACTCGCACGGCACCCGGACCTCGGCCCCGCGTGCCTTGACATGGGGATCGCCGAAGACTTCCTCGAGGTTGTTCACGGGGCCGCACGGCACGCCGGCCGCTTCCAGCGCCGCCAGCCAGTCGGCCCGCCCGCGCCGGCCCAGCGCGGCGGCGACCCGCTCGCACAGCGCCTCCCGATGCGCGACGCGCGCCGGATTGGTGCTGAACCTGGCATCGCACGTCAGCGGCACCAGGTCGGCTACGCGGCAGAAGCGCTCGAACTGCGCATCGTTGCCCACGGCAAGGACCATCGGCGCATCGGCGGTGTCGAAGACCTGGTAGGGAACGATGTTCGGATGGCCGTTGCCCAGGCGCCGCGGCAGCTTCCCGTCGGCCAGGTAGTTGGTGGCGCCGTTGACCAGCCAGGCGATCTGCGCATCGAGCAGGGAGATGTCGATATGCTGGCCTTCGCCATGCTGGTTCCGATGATGCAGCGCTGCCAGGATCCCGACCGCCGCATACATTCCCGTCATCACATCCGCAATACCGACACCGACCTTCATCGGCTGCCCCTCGGGCTCGCCTGTCAGGCTCATGATGCCGCCCATGCCCTGGATCAGGAAATCGTAGCCGGGCCGCTCCGCATAGGGCCCCGTCTGGCCGAAGCCGGTGATGGAGCAATAGACCAGCCTGGGATACCGCTCCCTGAGCTGCTCGTAGGACAGGCCGTAGCGGGCGAGGCCGCCGACCTTGTAGTTCTCCACCAGGACGTCCGCGCGCTCCAGCAAGCGGTGGATCAGGGCCTGGTCCTCGTCGCACGCCAGGTCCAGCGCGATCGAGCGCTTGTTGCGGTTGGCGCTCAGGTAGTAGGCGCTCTCGTCGGTCGGGTTGCCGTTCGCATCCTGGATATAGGGCGGGCCCCACTTGCGCGTGTCATCGCCCTCGCCGGGCCGCTCCACCTTGACGACATCGGCACCGAGATCGCCCAGCAGCTGCGTCGCGCTCGGGCCCGCGAGGATCCGTGACAGATCCAGTACCCGGATGCCGGCCAGGGCCATCTGCTCCATGGCGCCGGTCATCTGGCACCCCGCGTCGAACCGCTATCCCGGTGTGCGCCGCCGGCGCGGCGCTGGCCAGCGGCTTCTCTCACTGCTCGTCGCACGGTGTCCCTCCGTTTATCAGCCTGCGACGATTCTAGAAATCAACTGTGGTCAAGCTCAATTGAATTGCGCCGCAAGTCGGGACGACGCGATGCGCCAACACCAATCGCCAAGCACGAGGTCTTGGCTCCCTCTCCCCGCACGGGGAGAAGGTGGGGGAGAGGGGTGGTTCAGCAAGGTGCCACGCATGGCGAAGCCGTCGGTGTGGTCCAGCACGCGAGCATAGAGACGAAGCCGACGGGGTGATCCAGGCCGCCGCGGCCGGCCAGCGCCTGCCCCCGGCAGCTTCTGCGCAGATCGACGGACTTCTGGAGACAATCGAATGGAGATACCGGAAGATGCGCGCCTGCAGTCAAACTGCGACCTCAGCCACGGCAGGCCCCGGAGCGTGCCGGAGCACAAACAAAAAGCCCCGGAATCTCCGGGGCTTCGATGCGCTGTTTTGCCGAGGGCGTGAACAGCCTCTCGGACAGGCAGCCGTCAGGTAAGGCAGACGGCATTGCCAAGGATTGTCATGCACGTGTCTCGCGGGCCGCTGGCGGCCCGTGAGACACCGGCGGCAATCAGCCGGCGAAGTTCTGGCCGACGAATTCCCAGTTGACCAGGTTCCAGAATGCCTCGACGTACTTCGGACGGGCATTGCGGTAGTCGATGTAGTAGGCGTGTTCCCACACGTCGCAGGTCAGCAGCGGCTTGGCGTCGGTGGTCAGCGGGGTGGCGGCGTTCGAGGTCGAGACCAGGTCCAGCGAACCGTCGGCCTTCTTGACCAGCCAGGCCCAGCCCGAACCGAAGGTGCCCACGGCGGTCTTGGTGAACTCTTCCTTGAACTTGTCGAAGCTGCCCCACTTGGCGTTGATGGCGTCGGCCAGCGCGCCGGCCGGAGCGCCGCCGCCCTTGGGCGACAGGCCGTTGAAATAGAAGGTGTGGTTCCAGACCTGGGCGGCGTTGTTGAAGATACCGCCGGACGACTTCTTGACGATCTCTTCCAGCGTGGCGTTCTCGAACTCGGTGCCCTTGATCAGGTTATTCAGGTTCGTGACGTAGGTCTGGTGATGCTTGTCATGATGGAACTCCAGGGTCTCCTTCGAGATGTGCGGAGCGAGCGCATCATGTGCGTAGGGAAGCGGGGGGAGAGTATGTTCCATTGTTCTGTCTCTGCGGGTTGTGGGTCAGGAATAAAAGATTGTAGGGGACTTGCCAGACCCGCGCAAACGCACCCGGCAATGCCCCTGCGTCCCTATCCCCTTCATTCCGGATCGCCCCGCCGCGCCTCAGAAGTCGGACAGCTTGGGCTGCACGCTGGCGATGGCGAGATCGGCCACGCCCTCCGCCAGGTGGGCCTCCACCACGCTGCCGGCGCGCAATTCGGAGGGTGCGCGCAAGGCCTTGCCGCGCGCATCGAGCAGCACTGCATAGCCGCGCTCGAGCGTGCGCTGCGGCGCCAGCAGCTCAAGCGCGCCGGCGGCGCGGTGCAGGCGCTGCGCGGCCCGCTCCTGCCCGCGCGCGGCGGCGGCCTGCAGGCGCAGCGCGAGGCGGCCGAGCTCGGCGCGCGCCGGCGCCACGTCGGGACGGGCCGCCGCCCAGCGCATGCCGAGCAGCTGCTGGCGGTGGCGGCGCGCGACCAGCCCGCTCTGCAGGGCGGCCCGCAGGTGGCGCGCCAGGTTGTCGACGCGGGCGCGGTGTTCCTGCAGTTGCGCCTGCGGGCTGCGCAGGCGGCGCGCCTGCCAGTCGAGGTGCTGGGCACGGCGGTCCATGGCCGCGCGCATGGCGCGCACGAGGCGCTCGCGCTCGCGCGCGGCCTGCCGCAGCAGCTGGGCGCGGTCCGGACTCACCAGCTCGGCCGCGGCGGTCGGCGTCGGCGCGCGCACGTCGGCGACGAAGTCGGCAATGGTGAAGTCGGTCTCGTGCCCCACGCCCGATACCACCGGCACCGGGCTGGCCGCCACCGCGCGCGCCACCACCTCTTCGTTGAAAGACCACAGGTCTTCGATGCTGCCGCCGCCACGGCACAGGATCAGCACGTCGCACTCGGCCCGGCGGCCGGCCAGTTCGAGCATGGCGGCGATCTTCTCGGCCGCTCCCGCGCCCTGCACCGGCACCGGGTAGACCACCACCGGCACGTGCGGCGCACGCCGGCGCAGCGTGGTCAGCACGTCGCGCAGCGCCGCCGCCTGCAGCGAAGTGACCACGCCGATGGTGCGCGGGTGGGCGGGCAGTTCGCGCTTGCGCGCGGGATCGAACAGTCCTTGCGCCGCCAGCTTTTCCTTCAGGCGCAGGAACGCCTCGTACAGGTTGCCGACGCCGGCGCGGCGCATCGCCTCCACATTGAGCTGGACCTCGCCACGCGCCTCGTACATCGAGACCAGGGCCCGCACTTCGACCGCCTCGCCCTCGCGCGGAGCGAAATCGACATGCTGGTTGCGGCCGCGGAACATAACGCAGCGGATCTGCGCGCGTGCATCCTTCAGCGAGAAATACCAGTGGCCGCTCGCGGCCCGCGTGAAGTTGGAGATTTCGCCGCGCACCCAGGCCAGGGGAAAGCTGCGTTCCAGCAGCGAGGCGATGGCATGGTTGAGCTCCCCGACCGGGATCACCTCGCGTCCGCCGGCCGGTGCGGGAGATCGCGTTTCACGCTGGAAGTTCTGGAAATCGGTCATGCTCGGGGCCTGTCAAGCGGCTGGAAGTGGACATGTCCACAGCATAACGGGTCTGTCAAGTAGGCTACCGAAATATGACAGCATCTCCCGCAAACCCGCGGGATACTCGACAAGCCCTTGATTCTTATGAGGATTCGCCCAAGCCAAAAATTAGGCAAGTTAAGCAAATTCCTTACGCGTCAACGACTTACCGGCCGCGCCCAAGGCTTGTTCACAAAGTTATCCACAGTATCTCTGGAAAACCCTGAGACGCAGCCCGGGGATCGGCAAACAAGTGCCGCAAAACATACCTCAAAGCGTCTTGCTGGCCGGCGACGGGAATCGCTGCGGCATCCGGACCGGCCCCGAGGGCGGCGCGGCAGGCACTGCCCAATTTTTGAGCGGGAGGGGCTTCCGCCTTGGGAATCAACGGTTTACGTTTCCGCTCCCCAACTTATCCACAACCGCTCCACAGGACTGTCCCTGAGCGATGTGGAAAGTACGGCAGGCCGTCGCGGGGCATCGTCTTGCCGCCGATGCGCCGGCTACTGCCCATTATTTAGGCAGGATGAAACAAACTCTTTCCAATCAAAGGCTTAGGCTATTTCTCCGAAGTCTTTCCACAACCGATCCACAGCACTGTCCCGCTTCCATGTGGAAATCGGCGCCTGACGGCACCGGCAGGCACGTCCGCGCTGCCGCCAGCGGTCCGCGATGGGCGAAAAGGCCCATGCCGCCATCCCGGGCGGCATCGGGAAGGCGCCTGCCTATTTTTTAAGCAGAGATTCCTCTTCCCTTTGGCATCAATGACTTAGCGCTCTTGTCCGGGCGCTTTCCACAATCCGTCCACAAGACTGTCCCTGTCCCGTGTGGAAAGCGCGCCGCGCGCGGCGATGCGCCGGCCCGACACTGCGCCGCGGCGGCTTGCCCACCATCCGGGCGCGCGTTAGAGTGGCGCCTGATTTTTTTGATAACAGCCGGCGCAGGACTTGGGAGCCGGCGCCATGCTGCAGTCGATTCCGGGGTTCCACGTGTTTTCCATCATTCAAGCGGCCGGCTGGCCGATCTGGCCGTTGTTACTGGCCTCGGTGCTGGCGCTGGCGCTCATCGTCGAGCGCTTCCTGAGCCTCCAGCGCAGCAAGGTGCTGCCGCCCAGGCTTTATGACGAAGCCCTGGCGGTGGCGCAGCAGCGGCGCGCCACGCCGGAGGCGGTCAATGCCCTGGAACAGGGTTCGCCGCTCGGCCGCGTACTGGCCGCGGGCCTGCGCCATGTGGCGCTGCAGCCGCACACCACGCGCGATGCCGCCAAGGAGGTGGTCGAGGAAGCCGGCCGGGCAGTGGCCCACGAGCTGGAGCGCTACCTGAACGCGCTCGGCACCATCGCCTCGGTCGCCCCGCTGATGGGACTGCTCGGCACGGTGATCGGCATGATCGAGATCTTCGGCAGCCAGGGCGGCACCGGCACCAACCCCGAGCAACTCGCGCACGGCATCTCGGTGGCGCTCTACAACACCGCGCTCGGGCTGATCGTGGCGATCCCCGCGCTGATCTTCTGGCGCTTCTTCCGCCGCCGCGTCGACGACTACGTGGCCGAGCTGGAATTCCGCGCCGCCTCCTTCCTCGACGCGATCCTGCCGCCGCGGCGCGGCTGACGGCCGCCCCACCCGCCCCGCCTGCCCCGGATATCCGCCATCATGCGCTTCCGTTCCCGCCAGCGGCGCGAGGAGCCGGAGATCAATCTGATCCCGCTCATCGACGTGCTGCTCGTGATCCTGATCTTCCTGATGATCACGACCACCTATTCGCGCTTCAGCGAGCTGCAGATCCAGCTGCCCACCGCCGATGCCGAACGCACCCGGCAGCGCCCGGCCGAGATCCTGGTCTCGGTTTCCGCGCGCGGCGTCTACGCGGTCAACAAGGAAATCCTGGAGTTCAAGGATGTCACCAGCCTGGCCGACCACCTGCGCAGTGCGGCCGGCCCGGACAACGGCGGCCAGCCGCCGGTGGTGGTCGTCAACGCCGATGCGCAGGCCACCCACCAGGCTGTCATCAATGTGCTGGAGGCAGCGCGCCTGGCCGGCCTGCCGCGCCTGACCTTCGCCACGCAGAGCCAGCAGCCGCGCTGAGACCCGCCGGCCGCGGGCTTGCAGCATGCGCTGCGCAATGCCCATAATGATTGGAGCCGCCGTGCCGGCCGCCTGCCGGCGCCGGCGCCGGAGCCCTTGCCATGGCAGGGCGGGCCGGTTCCACCTGCCTTGCCATCCGCCCTTCCACCCACGAGCCCTCCGCACCATGCCCGTTCCACGCCACCATCTCGCTGACTTCGTCACCGCCCAGTGGCAGCGCCGTGGCGGCTTCGCCTGGCTGATGTGGCCCCTGTCGCTGCTGTTCGGCGCCATCAGCGCCGCGCGGCGGCTGGCCTTCCGGCGCGGCTGGCTGCGCTCGACGCGGCTGCCGGTGCCGGTGGTGGTGGTCGGCAACGTGACCGTGGGCGGCACCGGCAAGACCCCCGCGGTGATCGCCCTGGCGCAGGCACTGCAGGAAGCCGGGCTGCGTCCCGGCGTGGTCTCGCGCGGCTACGGCGTCAAGCTGGAGCGGCCGCGCCGCGTCAGCGCCAGCTCCCGGGCCGCCGACGTCGGCGACGAGCCGCTGCTGATCGCGCGCAGCACCGACGTGCCGGTCTGGGTCTTCCCCGACCGCGCCGCCTGCGCGCAGACGCTGCTGGTACGCCACCCCGGCGTCAACGTGCTGCTGCTCGACGACGGCCTGCAGCACTACCGCCTGCAGCGCGACTTCGAGATCGTCATGTTCGACACCCGCATGGGTGGCAACGGCTTGCTGCTGCCGGCCGGCCCGCTGCGCGAACCGCTGTCGCGCCGGCGTGACGCCACCCTGATCAACGACCCGGATTTCCGCGCTTCGCCGGACCGCCCCGATGTCTACGGCATGCGGCTGGAGCCCGGCGACGCCTGGCAGCTGGTCGACCCGGCCATGGCCCGCCCGCTCTCCGGTTTCGCCGGGCAGCGCGTGCTGGCTGCGGCGGGCATCGGCAATCCGGAACGCTTCTTCGCCAGCCTGCGCGCGGCCGGCCTCGCGCCCGCCACGCTGCCGCTGCCCGACCACTATGACTTCGCCATCGACCCCTTTGCCGACGACGAAGCCGCGCGCAGCGCCGATGCCATCCTGATCACCGAGAAGGATGCCGTAAAATGCGAGCGCTTCGACGACCCGCGCATCTGGGTCGTCCCCACCACGCCCGTGATCGATGCGGGCCTGATCGACAAGATCCGCGGCGCCGTGGCGGCGCGCGCGCAGGCAGCCGCACCGGCTGCCGCCGCGGCCGCAGCGGCGGCGGGAAGCCTCACCAAGGAACACCGAGATGGACAACCGGCTGCTTGAAATCCTGGTCTGCCCCCTGTGCAAGGGCAAGCTCGAATACGACCGCGCCGCCCAGGAACTGATCTGCCACGCCGACAAGCTGGCCTACCCGATCCGCGACGGCATCCCCGTCATGCTGGCCGACGAGGCACGCCAGACCGTGCCCGGCCGCGTGGTCAACCCCGAGTGAGCGTGCGGCCATGAGCATCCCCGCCTTCACCGTGGTGATCCCGGCGCGGCTGGCGTCCACGCGGCTGCCCGACAAGCCGCTGGCCGACATCGGCGGCAAGCCGATGGTGGTGCGGGTGGCCGAGCGCGCCCATGCGTCGTCGGCGCACCGCACGGTGGTGGCCACCGACGCCGACAGCGTGCTGCAGGCCTGCGCGGCGCACGGCGTGGAGGCGCTGCTGACACGCGCCGACCATGCCACCGGCACCGACCGGCTGGCCGAGGTGGTCGGCCTGCTGGGCCTGCCCGACGATGCCATCGTGGTCAACGTGCAGGGCGACGAGCCGCTGATCGCACCGCAACTGATCGACGAAGTGGCCCTGCACCTGGCGGCGCATCCCGACTGCGCCATCAGTACCGCCGCGCATCCGCTGCACGAGGTGGCCGAAGTCTTCAACCCGAACGTGGTCAAGGTGGTGTGCGATGCCGCCGACCGCGCACTGTACTTCTCGCGCGCGCCCATCCCCTGGGCACGTGATGCCTGGAGCCAGGTGCCCAGCCAGCCGGCGGCCGGCGCCCAGGTGCCGCTGCCGGCCATGCCGGTGCTGCGCCATATCGGCCTGTACGCCTACCGGGCCGGTTTCCTGCGCCGCTTTCCGGCGCTGGCGGCGGCACCGGTCGAGCAGACCGAGGCGCTGGAGCAGTTGCGCGCCATGTGGCACGGCGAGCGTATCGGCGTGCTGCAGACCGACGCGGCCCCGGCGCCCGGCGTCGACACCCGGGCCGACCTGGAACGCGTGCGCGCGCTGTGGGCCGAGGCCATGGCCCAGGAAGGGCCCTGAGCGCCCGGGGGGCGCGCAAATTCCTGGCGGGCCGGGGCCCTGTCAAGCGGGAACATTGCTGTCAATACAGCTTAACTCCCGCCGGCAGGCCGATTTCCCGCGCCCTCGTGGCATAATGCTTGACCATACAGAGCCGCCGGCCGCCGGGAGCGACCGGACAAGGCTCGGTGGGGAGATAGAGATCGAGCCCGTTCGGCGGCGCCGGCCCCTGCCCTTGCGGCGGGCCGCGGGCGTACCGACCGTCACCTGACCTGAACCCGATGCGGCCCGCGGCAACAGCCCCGCGGTAAGCCCTGCGTCAAGTTCAGGCGCTACCCTCCGTCTTGTTCCCCCCGCCTGACCAGATTCAAAACTCTGAGGACCCGTAAATGCGTTTGATCCTGTTGGGCGCGCCCGGCGCCGGCAAAGGCACGCAAGCCAAGTTCATCTGCGAGAAGTTCGGCATCCCGCAGATCTCCACCGGTGACATGCTGCGCGCCGCAGTGAAGGCAGGCACGCCGCTGGGCGTGGCGGCCAAGAAGGTGATGGATGCGGGCGGCCTGGTGTCGGACGACATCATCATCGGCCTGGTCAAGGATCGCCTGCAGGCAGACGACTGCAAGAACGGGTACCTGTTCGACGGCTTCCCGCGCACCATTCCCCAGGCCGAGGCCATGAAGGAAGCCGGCGTGGCGATCGACTACGTGCTGGAGATCGACGTCCCCTTCGACGCCATCATCGAGCGCATGAGCGGCCGCCGCGTGCACGTGGCCTCGGGCCGGACCTACCACGTCAAGTACAACCCGCCCAAGGTCGACAACGTCGACGACGAGACCGGCGAGGCCCTGATCCAGCGCGACGACGACAAGGAAGACACGGTGCGCAAGCGCCTCGACGTCTATTCGCAGCAGACCCGCCCGCTGGTGGACTATTACTCGGACTGGGCCGCCAAGGGCGACGCCGCCGCCAAGGTGGCTCCGCCGCAGTACCGCAAGATCCTGGGCCTGGGCAGCGTGGAAGACATCACCGCGCGCGCCTTCGACGCCCTCAAGTAAGCCGGCACCGCCGCGAACGAAGCGACCCGCAAGGGTCGCTTTTTTTTCGTCGCCGCCCGCACCGTGCCCGTGCGACACCCCCTTGCGCTGCGCCTGCCGCCCCGTACAATACCGATGCATTGACGTTTACGTAAACGTCAGACGAGAAGCCGCGCCGGCACCGACCCGGCGTGCGGCACATCCGACGGACCGAGCGGCCGGGCGAACCGCCGCCAGAGCGAAAGGAAGAGACAGCAAATGGAAATCCGCGACAACGCATTCATCGTCACCGGCGGCGCCTCCGGGCTGGGCGCCGGTACTGCCCGCATGCTGGCGGAAGCCGGCGGCAAAGTCGTGATCGCCGACCTCAACGAGGCCGCCGGCAGCGCGCTGGCGGCCGAGATCGGCGGCCGCTTCGTCAAGTGCGACGTCACCTCCGAGGCCGATGGCCAGGCAGTGGTCGCGGCGGCCCTGGCATTGGGCAAGCTGGCCGGCCTGGTCAACTGCGCCGGCATCGCCACCGCCGGCAAGACCGTGGGCAAGAACGGCCCGCTCCCGCTCGAGCAGTTCGACAAGACCATCCGCATCAACCTGGTCGGCACCTTCAATATGATCCGCCTGGCCGCCGCCGCCATGGTGCAGAACGCACCGAACGCCGAAGGCGAGCGCGGCGTGATCATCAACACGGCCTCGGTGGCGGCCTTCGACGGCCAGATCGGCCAGGCCGCTTATGCCGCCTCGAAGGGCGGCGTGGTGGCCATGACCCTGGCCATCGCGCGCGACCTGTCGCGCGACGGCGTGCGCTGCATGACCATCGCCCCCGGCATCTTCGAGACGCCGATGCTGCTGGGCATGCCGCAGGAAGTCCAGGACGCGCTGGGGCGCTCGGTACCCTTCCCGCCGCGCCTGGGACGCCCGGCCGAATACGCCAAGCTGGCACGCGCCATCCTCGACAACACCATGCTCAACGGCGAGGTGATCCGCCTGGACGGCGCGATCCGGATGCAGCCGAAGTAAGGCGGCGCCGCAGCGCCGGCTGTGCCTGCCCCGGACCCTCCGGGCAGGAACGGGTCAGGCCGGCTCAGGCCGGCAGCAGCATCACCAGCATCAGGCCCGGCGCCGCCGCCGGCAGCAGCGTGAGCTGCTCGAAATGCAGCAGGCCGCGGCGCGGGTGACGGAAGCCGCGCCGCCCGCCCTGGCGCTCCTCCACGTCCTGCGACAGCCAGTCGGCACGGAAGGCCGCGCTGTCGCGCAGCAGGCCTTCGACCAGCGCGCGCGTCGGCGCTTCGCCGGCATAGCGGATGCTGTGCGCACGAAACTCCGCCACCAGGCGCGCTGCCCGGTGCGGCCAGTCCTCCACCAGGGCCTGCAGCGGCGCCGACAGGAACATCGCGCGCAGCAGGTTGCGCTCGGTGCCGGCACCGTCGGCACCGTCGGCACCGTCGGCACCGCAGGCGCCGTCGAGCCAGCCGACGAACAGGTCCGCCGCCGCCTCGTTCCAGGCCAGCGCGTTCCATTGCCGGTCCAGAACGTAGGCAGGACCCACGATCGACTGCACGCTGGCGAGCACCGCCGGCGGCGCCGCTTCCTCGCCGGCGAGCTGCGGATCCCGCCGCCCCGCCAGTTCGAACAGATAAGCCCGTTCGGCGCGCGACAGCCGCAGCGCCGCGGCGAGGCTGGCCAGCGCCCCCGCCGACAACGACACCGGACGCCCCTGCTCCAGCCAGGTCACCCAGGTCGCGCTGAGCCCGGCCAGCTGCGCTACTTCTTCACGCCGCAGGCCGGGCGTGCGGCGCCGGCGCCCGGGCGGCAGGCCGACCTCGGCCGGCGCCAGCCGCTCGCGGTGGGCGCGCAGGAAGCCGCCGAGCGCGGCTTCACGGCTGAGCGTGCCGGGCAGGCCGCCGGCAGCGGCGGGGGCGGCGGCGGGCACGGGATCGAACCCTGTGGCATCAGGGTGGGAAGGCAGCGGGGACATGGCAGGCTGGTGATTCTTATACCAGGATAAATTGACGACTTGTCCCGGGAAACGGGCCTGCCTACAGTAGCTCCAGGCCATGCGATGCGCAAGGCCGCAGCGTGGCCGGGACGCCACGCCGAGCAACCCCATCCAGGAATCCGCCATGCAACAACAAGAACTCGTCGCCTCCCAGTTCGGCGCCACCGCCAGCGCCTACCTCACCAGCACGGTCCATGCGCAGGGCCCGGACCTGCCGCGCCTGGCCGCCGAGCTGGCGACGCTGGCGACGCTGGCGCGTCCGCGCGTGCTCGACCTGGGCTGCGGCGCCGGCCATGCCAGCTTCGCCGCCGCGCCCGTGGCCGCCGAAGTGACGGCTTACGATCTCTCCGAGGACATGCTGGGCGTGGTGGCGCAGGCCGCGCGCGACCGTGGCCTGGACAATGTCCGCACGCGCCACGGCGCGGCCGAGGTGCTGCCCTTCGCCGACGCCGCCTTCGATGCGGTGATCTCGCGCATGAGCGCCCACCACTGGCGCGACGTGCCGGCCGCGCTGCGCGAGATGCGGCGCGTGCTGGCCCCCGGCGGCAAGGTGGTGCTGATCGATATCGCCGGCTCGACCGATCCGCTGTGCGACACCTGGCTGCAGTCGGTCGAGCTGCTGCGCGATCCCTCGCACGTGCGCGACTACACCGGCCCGGCCTGGCTGGAGATGTTTGCCGAGGCCGGCTTCGCCGCCACGCTGTCGCCGGGCTGGCGCATCGAGATCGAGTTCGACAGCTGGGTCAAGCGCATGCGCACGGCGCCGGTGGCCGTCGAAGCGATCCGCCACTTGTGGCAGCTGGCGCCGGCCGAGGTGAGCCGCCACTATCGGGTCCAGCCCGATGGCAGCTTCGCCCTGGAGGCGTTGATGGTCACGGCCCAGCCGGGCTGAGCACCGCACCGGAGCAAACGTAAGCGAGGACTGACATCGTCTGGCCTCCGCTCTGCCTGGCCCGGCACGGCTCACGCCGCGCCGGGCTCCTGCGGCAGCGGCAGGGTACGGACCATGTCCCAGACCGCGGCGGCGGCGGGCGACAAGGAGCGGTCTTCGCGGCATACCATCACGATGCTGCGCTCCTCGCGCGGCACCAGCGGCCGCCATACCAGCGGCGAGGCCTCCGGCAGCGGCAGCGACAGCGAAGGCAGCACCGAGGCGCCGATACCGGCCTCGACCATGCCGAACACGCTCGCCGAGTGGCCCAGCTCCTGCACCACTTGCGGTACCACGCCGTGCCGCGCCAGGATGCGGTCGATCAGCGGCCGGCTGCCCGAGGCGAAGTCGAGCAGGGCCAGCGGCACGCCGTCCAGCGCGCGCCAGGGCACCGTGGCCTGCTGCGCCAGCGGGTGGTCGCGGCGGCAGACGAAGCAGAAGGGGTCGGTGGCCAGCGGCTCGATGGTCAGCGCCTCGCGCGCCTGCGGGTCGACCAGCACACCGAAGTCGACCGCGCCGGCGTGGATCTGTTCGAGGCCGCCGGCCTGCACGTTGTCGCGCACCGTCAGGCGGATCTCGGGGAAGCGCCGGGCACATTCCGCCACATAGAGCGGCATCAGCCTGGCCGAGATGGTGGGTGCGCTGGCTATCACGACACGCCCGCGATAGCGTTCGCCAAGCTGACGCGTTTCTTCCAGCGTGTCGTCGAGCTGCTCCAGCAGGCGCTCCAGCGCCGGCACCAGCGCCTGCCCTGCCTCGGTCAGCACCACCTCCCGCGTGGTGCGGTCGAGCAGGCGCACGCCCAGCACGTCTTCCAGCTCCGCCACGCCGCGGCTGACGGCGGGCTGCGTCAGGCCGACCGCATCGGCGGCCCGGCTGAAGCTGCCATGCGCGGCCACCGCGAGGAAAACACGCAATTGACGGAGGGTGTAATTCATACGGTTAATGCATCAATGGATTCGATAAATGAATTTGCATTCTAGACATCGATGGCGTTCAATACCACCCAGTCCGTCTTTCCCTCTCTTTAGCGGTTCTTAGCCGTCCTTAGCCATCTTCAGCCGCCCCACCCACATGTCCACCCTGCTCTTTCCTTTCAAGAAACTGTATGCGTTGATCGACGGCTTCATCCTGGTGATGCTGACCGCGATCGGCATCGCCCTGCTGGCGCCGGAGATCGGCACCGGTGATGGTCCGCTGCATCTCGGCCTGGTCACCAACCTCGGTGTCGCACTGGTGTTCTTCCTGCACGGCGCGGCGCTGTCGCGCGACAAGCTGGTTGCCGGGGCGCGCCACTGGCGCCTGCACCTGTTCGTGCAGAGCTTCACCTTCGTGGTCTTCCCCATCGTGGGCGTGGCGCTGATGATCGGTCTGCGCAAGGTGCTGCCGCCCGAGCTGCTGCTCGGCGTGTTCTACCTGTGCGCGCTGCCGTCCACGGTGTCGTCGTCGGTGGCGATGACTTCGATGGCACGCGGCAACGTGCCGGCCGCCATCTTCAACGCGACCATCTCCGGCCTGATCGGCATGCTGGTGACGCCGCTGCTGATGGGCCTGGTGATCAGCGCCAGCGGCGCCTCGATGCCGCTGGGCAAGGCCCTGCTCGGCGTGGCGCTGCAACTGCTGCTGCCGTTCGCGCTGGGCCAGGTTGCGCGCCCGCTGATCGGCAACTGGCTGGCCAAGAAGAAGCAGGTCACCAACAAGATCGACCGCGGCGTGATCGTGCTGATCGTCTACTCCTCGTTCTGCGATGCCACCGCCGCCGGCCTCTGGCACAAGTACCACTGGCAGATGATCGCCAGCGTGATGGCCCTGGCCGCCGTGCTGCTGTTCGTGATCCTGTGCACCACCACCTTCACCGCGCGCCGCATGGGCTTCCCGGTCGAGGACGAGATCACGGCGGTGTTCTGCGGCTCGAAGAAGAGCCTGGCCAACGGCATCCCGATGGCCAAGATCCTGTTCGCCGGGCACCCCGCCCTGGGCCTGCTGGTGCTGCCGCTGATGGTCTACCACCAGCTGCAGCTGATCGTCTGCTCGGTGATCGCCTCGCGCTACGCCAACCGTGACGAGGCCAGGAACCCGGGTGCCGCGCCGGTGCGCGCCTGAATCCGACCCTCCCGCGCGGCCCCGGCCGCATGCAGGACGGGGCGCCCTTGGGCGCCCCGTCTTGTTTTGTTGTGCCACGCACGGCCGGCCGGTGTCCTGGGATTGGCCCAGGGCTTCAGCGCCTCAGATCATCAGACCGAAGGGTTCTTGGACAGCGGCGGATTGCGCGCGAAGTAGTTGCGGATGCCGCGCAGGATGGCGTTGGCCAGCTGTTCCTGGTGGCTGTCGTCGTTGAGCTTGCGCTCTTCCTCGGGATTGCTGATGAAGGCGGTCTCGACCAGGATGGACGGGATGTCCGGCGCCTTCAGCACGGCGAAGGCGGCCTGCTCGACGCTGCCCTTGTGCAGCCGGTTGACGCCGCCGATCTCGCCCAGCACGGACTTGCCGAGCTGCAGGCTGTCGTTGATCTGCGCCGTGGTGGACAGGTCCAGCAGCACGCGCGCGACCTGTGCATCCTTGTTGCTCATATTGGCGCCGCCGATCAGGTCGGCGGAGTTTTCCTTGTTGGCCAGCCAGCGCGCCGCGCTGCTCGAGGCACCGCGCTCGGACAGCGCGAACACCGAGGCACCGCGCGCCTCCGGCGACAGGAAGGCATCGGCGTGGATGGAAACGAACAGGTCGGCCTGCACGCGGCGGGCCTTCTGCACGCGCACGTTGAGCGGCACGAAGAAATCGGCATCGCGCGTCATCATCGCGCGCATATTGGGCTGGGCGTCGATCTTGGCGCGCAGGCGGCTGGCGATCTGCAGCACCACGTCCTTCTCGCGCGAGCCGGCCGCGCCGATCGCACCAGGATCCTCGCCGCCGTGGCCGGGGTCGATGGCCACCGTCAGCAGGCGGCGCATCTTGAGCGGGCGCTCGGCGGGGATATTGGCCTGCGCCATCGGCGGCGGCGCCGCGGGCGCGGACGGAGCACGCTCGGGTGCCGGGACCGGTGCGGGCCTCGGCCTGGCCGCGGCCATCGGCGGCAGCGGCGGCGGTGCCGTCGTGCCGGCCGGGCCCTTCTCGTCGAAGCGCCGCACCAGGGCACCGATGGCATCCTCCTCGCCCGCGCCCTGGGCACCCGCGATGGCGGCGCTGCCCAGGCCGCCCGCGCCGGCGGCGGCCGTGCCGTCCGCCAGCGGGGGCGCCGCCTCGGCGTAGCGCCGCTGCTTGTCCTCGGTTTCGCGCACCAGCTTCCACAGCGGGTCGGGCGGATTGACCGGGTAGAGGTCGAACACCAGGCGATTGCGGTAATTGCCGATCGGCGCCAGCGTGAACACCTGGGGCGTGACGTCTTCCTTCAGGTCGAACACCAGGCGGACCACGCGCGGGCGGTTCTGGCCGACGCGCACGCTCTGGATATAGGGATCGTTGGGGGTGACCTTGGCCACCAGCTCGCGCAGCGTGGGCGAGAGGTCGAGGCCGTCGACGTCCACCACCAGGCGATCCGGATTGCGCACCATCTGGTGCACCGCCGCCAGCGGCGCATCGGATTCGATGGTGACGCGCGTGTAGTCTTCGGCGGGCCAGACCCGCACCGCCACGATGCCGGCGCCGCGCGCGATCTGCGTGCCGGCCAGCGTCAGCACCACCGTGCCGGCGCCCGCCTTCAGGCATTGCGCCATCCATTTGCGGCGGGCCGGCAGCAGGCCGTCTGGTCCATCGGGTCGGTCGGTGGCGAGTCGCTTGATCAGCATGCGTTCAGCAAGGTCAGTCCAGTGGGAGTATAGGCGCGCAGCAAGGCGATGCGCCCCTCGGCTGCGATATCGGCCGCGGCCGTGTCCGTTTGAAGCAACAGATGCAGGTCTGGTTCCCCGAGCAGGGTGCCGGCCTTCTCCGGCCATTCGACCAGGCTCAGGGCCGGCTCCGCGAAGCAGTCGCGGAAACCGGCGTCGATCCACTCCTCGGGGTCGGCGAAGCGGTAGAGGTCGAAGTGGTAGACCGTCAGCGGCGAGCCGTCGGCGCGCGCCACCTGGTAGGGCTCGCACAGCGTGTAGGTGGGACTGCGCACCTTGCCCGCATGGCCCAGCGCCCGCAGGATGGCGCGCGACAGCGTGGTCTTGCCCGCGCCGAGGTCGCCGGACAGTTGCACATGGATGGCCTGGGGCGGCAGGATGCGCACCGCCTGGGCGAGCGCGGCGCCGAGGGCGGCGGTGGCCGTCTCGTCGGGCAGGGGCAGGGAGCGTTCTTCGAGCAGGGGCATTGCGTACAATTCAGGGATGATCGACCGAGTCGCAGAAGCGCCAGCCGCCTCCTCTTCACGCGCCGCCGGCGCGCCGGCCGGGACCGGTGACGGCCACGGCACCGCAACCGTGCCCGCCGCCGGGCTGGCGGCGCTCGCCCAGTCCATCCGCGGCTGGGGTGCCGAGCTGGGCTTCGATGCGGTGCGCATCGCCGACGTCGACCTCAGCCATGCCGAAGCCGGGCTGCTGGAATGGCTGGCGCAGGGCTTTCACGGCGACATGGATTATATGGCGAACCACGGCACCAGGCGCGCGCGGCCGGCCGAACTGGTGCCCGGCACGGTGCGCGCCATCGTGGCCCGCATGCCCTACCTGCCGGCCGGCACCGGCGACGGCTGGCGCCGCAGCGAGCTGGCGCGGCTGGACGACCCGGCCACCGCGGTGATTTCCCTGTATGCGCGCGGACGCGACTACCACAAGGTGCTGCGCAGCCGCCTGCAGGCGCTGGCCAGCCGCATCGAGGCGGCCATCGGGCCGTTCGGCTACCGCGTCTTCACCGACTCGGCGCCGGTGATGGAGGTCGCGCTGGCCGGCAACGGCGGGCTCGGCTGGCGCGGCAAGCATACGCTGCTGCTCGACCGCGCCGCCGGTTCGATGTTCTTCCTGGGCGAGATCCTGGTCGACATCGCGCTACCGGCCGACCCGCCGGAACCCGGTCACTGCGGCCAGTGCCGGCGCTGCCTGGACATCTGCCCGACCCAGGCCATCCTGGCACCCTACCGGCTCGACGCGCGCCGCTGCATCTCCTACCTGACCATCGAGCACAAGGGCGCGATCCCCGAGGCGCTGCGCGCGCCGATGGGCAACCGCGTCTACGGCTGCGACGACTGCCAGCTGGCCTGCCCCTGGAACAAGTTCGCGCGGCGCGCCACGCTGCCCGACTTCGATGTGCGCAATGGCTTCGACGCCCCGGACATGGCCGAACTGTTCGGCTGGAGCGAGGCGGAATTCAACCAGCGGCTGGAGGGCAGCCCGATCCGCCGCATCGGCCACGAGCGCTGGCTGCGCAACCTGGCGGTGGGACTGGGCAACAGCCTGCGCGCGGCGAGCGCGGCCGAAGGCGGCGATGCCGCCCTCGCCGCGCGCCTGCGCGCCGCCCTGGCGGCGCGCCGGGACAGCGCCAGCCCGCTGGTGCGCGAGCACATCGACTGGGCCCTGGCACAGGACCGCGCAGCGGCCGCCGGGCCCGGCGGCAACTAGACCAGCAAGGCCATCCAGAACGGCATCGTGACGATGGCACCGACCGTCATCGCCGAGATGGTGGCCGCCACCATCGGGCCGTTACCGCCCATGCGCACTGCCAGGATGTAGCAGCTCGAGGCGGTCGGCAGCGAGGCGTACAGCACCACCATCTGCAGTTGCAGGGGGGTCAGCGGCAAGTGGCGGCCGACCAGCCAGGCAAACGCCGGCATGGCGACCAGCTTCACCACGGTCCACCAGGTCATGGCGCCCACCGAGCCGCTCGCGGCGCGCAGCTGCAGGCCCGCGCCGACGGTGATCAGGCCTAGCGCGGTCGAGGCCGAGCCGAGCCGGTTCAAGGTGGTCGCCAGCACCTCCGGCGCGTGCAGCCCCAGCAGGTTGGTGCCCAGCCCCGCCGCGGTGGCCAGGATCAGCGGGTTGCGCGCCAGTTCGGCGAGCAGCCGCGATTCGCCATGGCGCGCCAGCGCCCACACCGCCACCACATTGGCCAGCGGCACGGTGAAGCCCACCAGCAGGGCCATCATGGCCAGGCCGGTGCCGCCGCCCAGGCGCGCAGCCAGGGCCAGGCCGATGTAGGAATTGAAACGGAAGGCGGTCTGCAGGCCGGAGGCGAAGGCGACCGGGTCCGGGCGCAGCACCCACCTGACCGCGTAGCCGGCCGCCATGCCGAAACCCATCACCAGCAGCCCCAGGCCGAGCATGGCCGAGGTGGAGGAGAAATCCAGCTGGGCACTGTTGGTCGATTGCAGCAGAAGCGCCGGGAACAGCACGAAATAGACCAGGCGCTCGACGCCGGACCAGAACACGCGGTCGAACGAGGTATAGCGCACCAGCAGCCATCCGATCAGGATCAGGCTGAAGTCGGGCAACAGCAGCAAGGCGGAGGACATGTCGGCCTTCTTGTCTTTATTGTTCTGGTCGGGCCGTGTGTGGCCGCTGTGGTCCGGGGGGCGGGCCTTGGCTGATGAGCGCACGCCACTTGCTGAAATGTGCGCCCTAGGGCAGATACGGATAGGTATTGTTCCAGATTTCCGGCAGCATGACACACTTTGCCGTACCTTTCTTGCCGCAATGCCGTCCGGTAGCACCCTTCCCAAGCCGCTGCGCGCCAGCCGCCGCCAGCTTGCCGCGCGATGCGCGGCGGCCGCGCTGCTGTGCCTGGCGGCAAGCGGCGCAAGCGCCGGCATGATCGCGGGGCTGCGCCTGGACGACGCCGCCCGGGTCGGCGGCAGGACACTGCAGCTCAATGGTGCCGGCCTGCGCGCGGGCTTCCTCGACAAGGGCTATGTCGCCGCGCTCTACCTGCCCGAGAAGGTCCACAACGCCACCATGGTGCTGGGCGGCAGCGGGCCCAAGCGCCTGCAGATCCGCCCGCTGCGCGAAGTCGAGCCCGACACCTTCATCAAGGCGCTCGACAAGGGGCTGCGCATCAACCTGAGCGAATCGCAGCGCCAGCAGATCCATGACCGGCTGACACAGTTCGGCCTCACCATGAACCTGATCGGCACGGCCCACAAGGGCGATGTGATCGATATCGATTTCACCCCGGACACCGGCATGGTGGTGGCCATCAACGGCACGCCGCGCGGCCGGCCGATCCCGGGCGAGGATTTCTACCAGGCGGTGCTGCGCACCTACCTGGGCAACAACCCGGTCGACCGCGAACTCAAGCGCGGCCTGCTCGGTGGCTAGTGTCCTGAGTCTTGAATTCGTGGAAGCACTAAGTCTGTCGGGAAGACGTGCGAGGCCAGGAACGAAACGCAGCAAGGCTGGAGCCTTGCGAGCATTCGTGACGACGCATCGCGTGGCTTGTCGGCTGACTGAGTCCACGAATTTGTGATTCAGGACCTCAGCTCCGCGGCACCGAACGGCGCATGAAAAAGGTCCGGCGCGCCACCCGCCACCTGCGCACGCGGCACGCCGGTTTTCACACCCCGGGCCCGACCCTGGCCCGGACCTCAGACGGGAGACACGATCTCATGCACAAGCACAGCAACATCGCACTGGCCCTGGCGCTGGCCGCCAGCGCTTCCTTCGCGCAGGCGCAGAGCTACCCCAGCAAGCCGATCCGCCTCATCATCCCGTTCGCACCCGGCGGCACCACCGACATCGTCGGCCGCGGCGCGGCCGACCAGATGAGCCGCATCCTGGGCCAGCCGGTGGTGGTCGAGAACCGCGCCGGCGGCGGCGGCTCGATCGGCGCCGACGCGATCGCCAAGGCGGCGCCGGACGGCTACACCATCGGCATCTCGACCGTGTCGACCATGGCGGTCAACCCCGCCTGCAACCCGCGCCTGCCGTTCGACCCGATCAAGGACTTCAAGCCCATCACCAACCTGGCCAACGTGGCCAACGTGATCGCCGTCAACCCGAACTTCCCGGCCAAGAGCTACAAGGAATTCCTGGCCGTGCTGAAGGCCAATCCGGGCAAGTATTCCTACGCCTCGTCCGGCACCTGCGGCTTCGGCCATATGCTCGGCGAGCAGTTCAAGGTCGCGACCAAGACCTTCATCGTGCACGTGCCCTACCGCGGCGCCGGCCCGGCCCTGAACGACGTGATCGCCGGCCAGGTGCCCATCATGATGGACAACCTGCCCTCCTCCATGCCCTTCATCAAGGCCGGCAAGCTGCGCCCGATCGTGGTGGCCTGGAACAAGCGCATCGACACCATGCCCGATGTGCCGACCTTCGCCGAAGTCGGCCTGAAGGAGCCGAACGATCCGGCCTGGTACGGCCTGGTGGCACCGGCCGGCACGCCCGACGAAGTCATCGCCAAGCTGCATGACGCCGCCGTCAAGGCGCTGCAGGACAAGGGCTTCCAGGAACGCCTGCGCGCCGCCGGCGCCGAGCCGTCCGGCAACACGCCGGCGCAGCACGCGGCCGAGATCAAGAAGGAATTCGAGAAGATGAAGAACCTGGTCAAGGTGCAGAACATCAAGCTGGAGCAGTAAGCGGGCCGGCAGGGAGAGCCCTCCCCTAGCCGTGCCTGGCGGTGCCTCGGCGCCGCCAGGCTGCAGGCTCCAAGGCCCTTTTGAAGCCCCCTTGGCAGGGGGCTTTTTTCATTGGCGTTCGCCGGCAGCGCGGAACGCTCTGGTCCATTGCGTCAGGGAGAGCGAAAGCGCCCCCCAAGAACGTACCCGCGCGGCAGTGCAGGTCGCAGGCCAGGTGCAAAGCGCCGCCATGGCACGGCGATGGCGAGCCCTTGCGGCGCTGCATGCGGCCCGGGGCGCTGTCGAGCGGGGCTGCCCTTCACCTGATGCAGTGGACTAGAATGCCCGCATGCCATCCCTGATTCCTGCCCGCTTCGACGCCATCCTGCCGGCCCCCTTCGGCAGGGTGGGCGTGCGCGCGGACGCCGCCGGCATCCGCGAGATCGCCTACCTGCCGCCGGATACGCCCGTCAAGGCGAGCGCGGACGCGCTGGTGTGCCGGCTGGCCGCGCAGCTCGAGGCCTACTACGCCGACCCCGACGCCCCCTTCGACCTGCCGCTGGCCCTGGCCGGCACCGGTTTCCGCCAGCGTGTGTGGGAGGCCATCCGCGCGGTGCCGCGCGGCGCCACCACCACCTACGGCACGATCGCCCGACAGCTCGACAGCATGCCGCGCGCGGTTGGCCAGGCCTGCGGCGACAACCCGCTGCCGCTGGTGATTCCCTGCCATCGCGTGGTCAGCCAGCAGGGGCTGGGCGGCTTCGCCCACCACAGCTCGGGCTACCTGCTGGACGTCAAGCACTGGCTGCTGCGCCACGAAGGCGTGCTGCTGCTATGAACCATCCGCAGGACCTGGGCGAGGCGCTGGCCGCGGCGGAGCCGGCCCCCGCCGACACCGCGCTGATCGAGCGCTTCTGCGACGCGCTGTGGCTCGAGGACGGGCTGTCGCGCAATACCATCGATGCTTACCGCCGCGACCTGACCCTGCTGGCGCGCTGGCTGCGCCATAGCGGCGGCGGCGAACTCACCGGCGTCGACGATACGGCGCTCGGGGCCTATTTCGCCGCGCGCCACCACGACACGCTGGCATCGTCGGCCAACCGGCGGCTGACGGTGTTCAAGCGCTTCTTCCGCTGGGCCCTGCGCGAACACCTGATCGCGGCCGATCCCTGCCTGCTGCTGCGCCCGGCCAAGCAGCCGCCGCGCTTCCCCAAGACGCTCAGCGAGGCCCAGGTCGAGGCGCTGCTGGACGCGCCCGACACCGCCGCGCCGCTCGGCCTGCGCGACCGCACCATGCTGGAGCTGATGTACGCCAGCGGCCTGCGCGTGTCCGAGCTGACGCAGATGCGCACGGTGGAGATCGGCCTGAACGAGGGCGTGGCGCGCGTGGTGGGCGGCAAGGGCGGCAAGGAACGCCTGGTGCCCTTCGGCCTGCAGGCCGGCGACTGGCTGCGCCGCTACCTGGCCGAAGCCCGGCCGGCGCTGCTGGCCGGGCGCGCCTGCGACGCGCTGTTCGTCACGCAGCGCGGCGAGGGCATGACACGCCAGGCCTTCTGGCACCTGATCAAGCGCCATGCGCGCGAGGCCGGCATCCATGCGCCGCTGTCGCCGCACACGCTGCGCCATGCCTTCGCCACCCACCTGCTGAACCATGGCGCCGACCTGCGCGTGGTACAGCTGCTGCTGGGCCACGCCGACATCTCCACCACGCAGATCTATACCCACGTCGCGCGCGAGCGGCTGCGCGAACTGCACCGCCACCATCACCCGCGCGGTTAGTCCTGGTTCTTGGATGGATGGACCCAGTCCTCGCCGCCGGCACCCAGGGCGCGCAGGCGCGCCATCGAATTGCGGATGTGCGCGCGCGCCAGTGCCTCGGCCGCCTCGCCGTCGCCCTGCTCGATCGACTCGACGATGCGCAGGTGCTCGTCGATCGCCGTGCGCGCGCGGTCTGCCTCGAACAGCACACGCGGCGCGAACACCTGCGAGGTCATATGGACGATCGGCAGCTGACGTGACAGGTAGGCATTGTCGGCCAGCTCGATGATGGTGGCGTGGAAGTCCACATTGGCCGCGGTGTACACCTGCGGCTGCCACGGCGCCAGGGCCTCGCGCTGGCGCGCGACGATGGCGCGCAGGGCAGCGCCGGCACGCTCACCAAGGCGCTGCGCGGCGAGCCGGGCGGCCAGCCCGTCCACCATCTCGCGCAGGGCGTAGGCATCCATCAGCTGCTTGAAGTCGGCGTTGACGACGTTGACGCCGCGCGCCGTCTCGGCGCTGACCAGGCCTTCGCGCTCCAGCAGCCGCAGCGCCTCGCGCAGCGGCGTGCGGCTGATCTTCAGGTCTGCCGAGATCTCCACCTGCCGCAGTGGCTTGCCGGGCGGATAGTCGCCCCGGTAGATACGCTCCCGCAGGACCTGCGCCACCTCCTCCACCAGACGCACCCGGTTCTGCCACGCGAACGTTTCGTCCATCTTCCCCCTCGCCTCGTCTTCTTGTCTCTGTCGCCGTGCCCCTGCTGCCATTGCGCCATTGCGCCATTGCGCCGTGCCACTGTGTCCGCGCCGGCGATCCGGCACCGGACAGGACCGGGCGGGCGACGCCGATCCGCACAGTTTACAAGGGCCGCCCGCGCGTCTACTATAGGTCGGAATCCTGTATTCTGGATCCAGAATACAGAAACGCGATACACAAACAAGAGGGGATGGCGGGAGCGCGGTGCCCAGCGAGCCGCCCGGCCGGACGCCCTCGCCGTCGGAGACTGCCTCGATGCACGAGGATCCCTGCCTCTTGCCCGCCACCGTGCTGCGCGAGCGCATCGCGCGCCGCGAGCTGTCGCCGGTGGAGCTGACCGAAGCCGTGCTGGCGCGAGCCGCCCGGCTCCAGCCCGAACTGAACTGCTTCATCACCTTGTGCGCCGAGCAGGCCATGGACGCCGCGCGCGCCGCCGAGCAGGCGCAGATGGCGGGCCGGGCGACGGGGCCGCTGCACGGCATCCCCTTCACCGTCAAGGACATCGTCAACACGCAGGGGGTGCGCACCACCTTCGGCGCGCTGCCTCACCAGCACAATGTGCCGGCGCAGGACGCGGTCTCGGTGGCGCGCCTGCGCGCGCAGGGCGCCATCCTGATCGGCAAGACCACCACGCCCGAGTTCGGCTCCAAGTGCCTGACCGATTCGCCGCTGTTCGGCCGCACCCGCAACGCCTGGAGCGCCGCGCGCACCTGCGGCGGCTCCAGCGGCGGTGCCGCGGTGGCGGTGGCGAGCGGCATCGCGCCGCTGGCGGTCGCCACCGACGGCGGCGGCTCGACGCGCATCCCGGCCGCCTGCAACGGCGTGGTCGGCATCAAGCAAAGCCAGGGCGTGATCCCGCACAGCCAGGCCCAGGACCTGTTCGGCAACCAGACCTATGTCACGCCGACCACCCGCACCGTGGCCGACACCGGCCTGATGATGCAGGTCATGGCTGGCGAGCACGAGTGCGACCCCTGGTCGATCGGCGTGCCCAAGCCCGACTATGTCGAGGCCGCGCAGGCGCGCGGCGACCTGCGCGGCCGCCGCGTGCTGTACTGCCTGGCGCCGCCCGGACGCCCGGTGGCGGCCGATGTGGCACGCGCCTTCGAGGCAAGCCTGCACCGCCTGGAGACGCTCGGCGCCGAGCTGGAGCCGTTCTCCGGTGAGGGCTTCGATGTCGAGCCGATCTGGCGCGCCATCAACCACACGGTCTGGCGTACGCGCTTCGCCCCCATCGTGGCGGCCCATGGCGACCAGCTCAGCGACACCTTCAAGCGCCAGATCGAATCGGCGGCGGCCTTCAGCGGCGTGCAATACCAGCAGGCCATGTTCGAGCGCTCGGCCCTGTTCCTGCGCGTGCAGGCCCTGCTGCAGCGCGCCGACCTGCTGGCCATGCCCACGCTGACGCGCACCGCGCTGCCGCTCGACCAGGACCTGTTCGGCACCATCGATATCGACGGGCAGTCGCTGGAGAACGTGCGCGCGCACTGGTTCCCCTGGACCATGCCCTTCAACATGACCGGCCACCCCGCCATCAGCCTGCCCTGCGGCTTCGGCGACGACGGCCTGCCGGTCGGCCTGCAGCTGGTCGGCCGCTTCCGCCAGGACGCGATGCTGCTGCGCGCCGCCGCCCTGTTCGAATCGACCCACGACCTGCTGGCGCGCTGGCCCGGCTGAACGCTGCTGCCGCCGCACCCTCTCCCTTCCGCCCAACCGCACAGCGCCCGCCCCCGCCTCCATCATGAAGACCGCCATCCGTCGCCCCATCCGTCGCCGATTCCTGCTCCACGCCGTGGCCCTGTCCGCCTGCGCGGCCGCCGTCGCCACCCTGCCGCGCCCGGCCGCGGCCGAGGACGACACGCCCATGCGCATCATCGTCGGCTATGCGCCGGGCGGCGCCGCCGACAGCCTGGCCCGCATCTATGCCGAGCAACTGCGCCAGGACGGCCACGGCACGGTCATCGTCGAGAACCGCCCCGGCGCCTCGGCGCGGCTGGCGCTGGACTACGTCAAGCGCGCCAGGCCGGACGGCAAGACGGTCTTCATCGGCCCCTCGCCGCTGTTCACCATCTTCCCGCTGACCTACCGCAAGCTCTCCTACGACGCGGACAAGGACCTGGTGCCGGCCGCCCTGCTTACCGAGGTGCCGACCGTGGTCGCCGCCGGCGTGCACCAGCCGTACCGGAACATGAAGGAATACCTGGCCTGGGCCAGGCAGAACCCGTCCAAGGCCAGCCTTGGCCTGGCGACCATCGGCAGCGCCGGCCACCTGGGCGCGGTGGCGCTCGGCAAGGCGACCGGGACGCAGATCACGCCGGTGGCCTACCGCGGCGCCTCGCCGATGCTGGTCGACGTGGTGGGCGGCAATGTCTCCATCGGCTGGGACGCGGTGGCGAGCATGATGCAGCTGTACAAGGGCGGCAAGCTGCAGTTCCTCGGCGTCAGCGGCATGCGGCGCGCCAAGGCCTTGCCCGAGGTGCCCACGCTGAAGGAGCAGGGCTTCGACCAGTTCGAGTTCGCCACCAGCTGGTACGGCGCCTTCCTTCCGGCCGGCACGCCGCCGGAGGTGGTCGCCAGCGTCGGCAAGATGTTCGTGGCGGCGTCCGGCAACGCCACCACGGCCGCCAAGCTGGAAGCCCTGGGCCTGGAGGTGGATGCCAAGCCGGGCAGCGAAGCACAGCGCCGCATCAAGGCGGAGCGCGCCGCCTGGAAGCCCATCGTCGAGGCCACCGGCTTCGTCGCCGAGGACTGAGGCGGCGGGCGGCCGACGATCGCCGGCCGCGAGCACCGGGCCCGCCTCGTGTATCCTTCTCGCGATCGGGCAGCCCACCGCACCATGAGCAAGAACAAGCACGTTTCCGAAACGCCGGCCACGCAGATGCTGCGCCAGCACCGCATCGCCTTCGGCGAGCACGTCTACGACTACGTCGACCACGGCGGCACCGGCGAGTCCGCGCGCCAGCTCGGCGTACCCGAGCACGATGTGGTCAAAACCCTGATCATGGAGGACGAGCGCGCGCAGCCGCTGGTGGTGCTGATGCACGGCGACTGCTCGGTCTCCACCAAGAACCTGGCGCGGCAGATCGGCTGCAAGAGCGTGCAGCCATGCAAGCCCGAGGTGGCGCAGCGCCACAGCGGCTACCTGGTGGGCGGCACCTCGCCCTTCGGCACGCGCAAGCGCATGCCGGTCTACGTGGAAGCCAGCGTGCTCGAGCTCGAACGCATCTACATCAACGGCGGCAAGCGCGGCTACCTGGTCAGCCTGGCCCCGGCCGCGCTGACCGGCCTGCTGGGCGCGACGCCTGTGCAGTGCGCGCTGATGGACGGCTGAGCACGGCCGGCCGCAGCACCCCCGTTTCGCCCGGAAGAAGCGCGGTTGGAGCGCGGCTGAAACGCGGCTAAGGGAAGTCACCAAGACCGCGCCGGCCTTGCCGTGCTTCCCGCCGCGCTACAATCGCGCCCAGCTTCAGCACAGACTCCCCACATGGCCAACCTGCTCTTCGCCCTCGCCGCCTACCTGATCGGTTCGATTTCCTTTGCCGTCGTCGTCAGCAAGGCGATGGGCCTGCCGGACCCGCATACCTACGGCTCCGGCAATCCCGGCGCCACCAATGTGCTGCGCTCGGGCAGCAAGAAGGCCGCCGTGCTGACGCTGCTGGGCGACGCCCTCAAGGGCTGGGTCGCGGTCTGGCTGGCGCAGAAGTTCGGCCCCGCCTACGGCGTCGACGAGACCGGCGTCGCGCTGGTCGCGGGCGCGGTCTTCCTCGGCCACCTGTTCCCCGTCTTCTTCCGTTTCGCCGGCGGCAAGGGCGTGGCCACCGCGGCCGGCATCCTGTTCGCCATCCATCCGCTGCTGGGCGCTGGCACGCTGGCGACCTGGCTGCTGATCGCCTTCTTCTTCCGCTACTCCTCGCTGGCCGCGCTGATCGCGGCGGTGTTCGCGCCCTTCTTCTATGTGCTGATGTTCGGCACCGACGTCACGGCCGGCGCCGTGCTGCTGATCGCCGTGCTGCTGATCGTGCGGCACCGGCAGAACATCGCCAAGCTGCTGGCGGGCAAGGAAAGCCGCATCGGGGAGAAGAAGAAGGCGCAGTGATCGGGGGGGAAGGCGCCGGCGGACTGCGGGCGCCTGCCCTCTCCCCCGGCCCCTCTCCCGCTTGCGGGAGAGGGGCGCGAACCGACGCGAGAGACACCTCACTGCGCCGGTCGAAGCCGCTGGCGGCCAGCCCCAGCCAGCCCCCTCCCCTACGCCTCAGGCCGCCTGCGCCACCGGCGCGAACGGAAACACCATCTCCACCATCAGCCCGCCTTCGGGCCGGTTGCGCAAGGCCAGCTTGCCGCCGGATTGCCGCACCAGCCGGTCGACGATGGCGAGGCCCAGCCCCGAGTGGGCATTGCCGCCGCGCGCGGGATCGAGGCGCACGAAGGGCAGGGTGACGCGCTCGACGGCGTCGCTCGGGATGCCCGGCCCGCTGTCTTCGACGATCAGGTGCCAGCCGTCGGCCTGCCGCTGGGTGGCGATGCGCACTGGCGGCAGGCCGTAGGCATAGGCGTTGTCGACGAGGTTGCCGACGATGCGGTCGAGCTGGGTGGCGATCAGGCGGAAGCCTTCGCCGGCCGCCAGTGCCAGTTCCACCGGGCGGTCCTGCTCGGACAGCGAGGCGGCCAGCTCGGTCATGCGCTTGTCCACCGGCACCGGGCGCGCCGCCGGCTCGCCGCTCTGCGCGAAGGTGAGAAATTGTTCGACGATGGCCGACATCGACTCCACGTCGCGCGTGACGCCGGCCGCCGCCTTCGGATCGGACAGCATTTCCGCGCGCAGGCGCAGGCGCGCCAGCGGCGTCTTGAGGTCATGGGCGATGCCCGCCAGCATGGTATTGCGCTCCTGGTCGATGCGCGCCAGGTCGGACACCATCTGGTTGAAGCGCTGGATCAGCTGGCGCAGTTCGTGCGGCCCGCGCTCGCGCAGCGGCTGGACCCCGCCCTGCTGGCGCGCCAGGCGCTCGGCGGCCCCGGCCATGTCGCGCACCGGCCGCTGGATCTGCCAGGCGACCAGCAGGGCGAACACCATGGCCACGCCCACCACCAGGATCACACCCGGCACCAGCCGGTTGTCGGGCGGCGGATTGACCACCCACAGCATCGGCATGGCGATCCACTCGTGCCGTGTCGGCAGCTTGATCCACAGGCGCGGCGTGCTCTCCTCCTCGACGCGCAACTGGGTTCCGGCCGGCAGGCGGCGCGAGAACTGTTCGACCAGCCGGCGCGAGCGCCCGCCCTTGGGGGCGGTGGCATGCTCGGCCGCGCTGGCCGAGCCGGCCACCTCGACCAGGCTGGGCAGCGGCAGCGGCGGCCTAGCGTCCAGGGCGTGCTCGATGCTGTTGAGCTGGAACAGCATCTGTTCGACCGAATAGTCCACCTGCTGCTGGCGCCGATCCATGCGCAGGATGGCCAGCCAGGAGAAATGGCTGATCACCAGCACGGCGGCGATCAGCAGCGCCATGCGGCCGAAAAGCGTGTCGATGCGTAACTTCATTGCGTGCCGGGATCGGCCTCGTCCGGAACAAAGGTATAGCCGCGCCCGCGCACCGTCTGGATATAGCGCGGGCGCTGGGCATCCTCGTCGAGCAGGCGGCGCAGCCGCCAGATCTGCACGTCGATGCCACGGTCGCTGATGCCGCTGGCGGTGCCGTACATCGACTCGACGATGCGTTCACGCGACATCACTTCGAGCGGATGCATCAGCAGCAGCTTCAACAGCGCGAACTCGGTGTCGCTGATCGCCACGTCCTCGCTGCCGCGCGCCAGCGAGCGCTGGCGGAAATTGACGCGGAAGGGGCCGAAGCCGATCGATTCGCGGTCCTCCGGCGCCGCCGCGGGCCGCGGCAGCTTGCGGCGCAGCACCGCGTTGATGCGGGCCAGCAGTTCGCGCGGGGAGAACGGCTTGCCGAGATAATCGTCGGCACCGATCTCCAGCCCGACGATGCGATCGATCTCGTCGCTGCGCGCGGTCAGCAGGATCACCGGGATGTCGTCGTTCTTGGCGCGCAGGTTGCGCAGCGCGGTGAGGCCGTCGGTCTTCGGCATCATCAGGTCGAGCACGATCAGCGCGGGCCGCTCGCGCTCGAGCCGGGCCGCAAGCCCGTCTCCATCGTGCAGCACGGATACGGCGAATCCTTGCTGGCTCAGGTATTCGCGCAGCAGGTCGCGCAGTTCGGGATCGTCGTCGACGACCAGGATCTGGGTAGGCTGGGTGGCTCGCATAGGCACATGATAATCAGACTGCTCGGCACGGGATGTTGCTTTTGTTTCCGCACATTACACCCCCGGGCTGTGCGTAATCGTCTGTAATATTTGCCTCAGAGTTCGAAATACATGCGCCCGGGTCCGCACATTATGCTAGCGCTATATCCGATGCCGCCCGGCCGCGCCTGACACCCGGCCCCTTCCGACCCCAACCGCGAAGCGTCGATGCGGCACATGCGCGCAGACCCCATGGGCCGGACCGTCCGTCCGGCCGGTCTGCCATTGCGTTACGGCATACTGCCGCTTCCTCCTTCTTCGAACCCGTGCCGATGCGCCCAGCGCGTCGCCCCCTGGATCCCAGACATGGCTCAACCTGAACAAGACCCGTCGCTCAATCCGCCTCCGGCAGCCACCGGGCAGCGCGCGCGCTCGCCCCGCCGCAAGCTGATCGCCGTCGTGGTGCTGGCCGCGCTGGCGGCAGGCGGCTGGTACTGGGCCAAGCACCGTGCCGGCCAGAGCGCCGATGCCGCCGCCGGCGCCTCGGCCCCGGCGGGGCGCGGCGCGCCGGGCGGCCGCGGTGGTCCCGGCGGCCCGGGGGGCCCGGGCGGTATGCCGCGCTCTCCGGTGGTGGTCAGCCGCGTGCTGCAGCGCGACATGCCGGTGGTGCTGAACGGCCTCGGCAACGTCACACCGGTGGCCAACGTGACCGTCCATGTCCAGGTCTCGGGCCCGATGCTGCGCGTCCTGTTCAAGGAAGGGCAGATGGTCAAGGCCGGCGACGTGCTGGCCGAGATCGACCCGCGCCCCTTCCAGGCCACGCTCGACCAGGCCGTGGGCACGCTGGCGCGCGACCGCGCGCTGCTCGACAACGCGCGCCTGGACCAGCAGCGCTACCGCACCCTGCTGGCCCAGGATTCGGTCTCGAAGCAGCAGGCCGACACCCAGGACGCGCTGGTGCGCCAGTACGAGGGCACGGTCAAGACCGACCAGGGCAATGTGGACAGTGCCCGCCTGCAACTCGGCTACACGCGCATCCTGGCGCCGGTATCGGGCCGCATCGGCCTGCGCCAGGTCGATCCCGGCAATATCGTCAGCCCCAGCGACACCAACGGCATCGCGCTGATCACCCAGGTCGCGCCGATCGCCGTGCTCTACACCATTCCAGAGGACAACCTGCCGACCGTGCTGCGGCGCCTGAACGCCGGCGAGAAGCTGCCGGTGGTGGCCTTCGACCGCCAGGCCCGCAACAAGCTGGCCGAGGGCGAACTGCTGACCACCGACAACCAGATCGACACCACCACCGGCACGGTCAAGCTCAAGGCCATCTTCCCCAATGCCGACGGCATGCTGTTCCCCAACCAGTTCGTCAACGTGCGCACGCGCGTCGACACCTTGCAAGACGCTACCGTGATCCCGGTGGCCGCCGTGCAGCGCGGCCAGCAGGGCACCTTCGTCTACGTGGTGGACGGCAACAGCCAGGTCAAGTCGCAGCCGGTCACGCTGGGCCCGGGCGACGACAATCACGTCTCGGTCTCCAAGGGCCTGCAGCCGGGCCAGCGCGTGGTGGTCGACGGCGCCGACCGGCTCAAGGACGGCATGACGGTGGAGACGGTCGACCCGGCGGCGCGCGCCGCCGAGCTGGTGCCGGCCAGCCAGCCGCGCGGGCGGCGCCATCGCCGCGAGGGCGCCAGCGGCGCCAGCGCAGGCGGTGCCAGCGCGGGCGCGGCGGCTGGTACGGGCGGTGCCGAGCGTCGCCGCCGCGGCGGCGACGGGGCCTCCGGTGCATCCGCCGCGGCCGCCGCAGCCGCGGCCCCGCACGGCGGCGCGGCGCCGGCCCGACAGTAAGGACCGCGCATGAACCCGTCACGCCTGTTCATCGAGCGACCGGTGGCCACCGCGCTGCTGATGCTCGCCATCCTGCTGTCCGGCCTGGTGGCCTTCAAGCTGCTGCCGCTGTCGGCGCTGCCCGAGGTGGACTACCCGACCATCCAGGTCACCACGCTCTACCCCGGTGCCAGCCCCGACGTGATGACCTCGTCGATCACGGCCCCGCTGGAGCGCCAGTTCGGCCAGATGCCGGGCCTCAAGCAGATGTCGTCGACCTCCTCGGGCGGCGCCTCGGTGATCACGCTGCAGTTCGAGCTGACGCTGTCGCTCGACGTGGCCGAGCAGGAGGTGCAGGCGGCCATCAACGCCGGCGGCAACCTGCTGCCGGCCGACCTGCCGATGCCGCCGGTCTACAGCAAGGTCAACCCGGCCGACGCGCCGATCCTGACGCTGGGCATCACCTCCGACACCCTGCCGCTGCCCAAGCTGCAGGACATGGTCGACACGCGCGTGGCGCAGAAGATCTCGCAGGTGCAGGGCGTCGGCCTGGTCACGCTCAGCGGCGGCCAGCGCCCGGCGGTGCGCGTGCAGGCCAACCCGACCGCGCTGGCCTCGCTCGGCATGTCGATCGACGACCTGCGCACGGCCATCGGCAGCGCCAACGTCAACGGCTCCAAGGGCAGCTTCGACGGCCCTGCGCGGGCCTCCACCATCGACGCCAACGACCAGCTCAAGTCGGCCGACGAATACAAGCAGATCATCGTCGGCTACCAGAACGGCGCGCCGATCCGCATCACCGACGTCGCCAACATCGTCGACGGCGCCGAGAATACCCGCCTGGCGGCCTGGTCCAACGACAAGCCTGCCATCATCATGAACATCCAGCGCCAGCCCGGCGCCAACGTCATCGAGGTGGTGGACCGCATCAAGACGCTGCTGCCGCAGCTGCAGAAGTCCCTGCCGGCGGCGGTGCACGTGCAACTGCTGACCGACCGCACCACCACCATCCGCGCCTCGGTGCGCGACGTGGAATTCGAACTGCTGCTGGCGGTGGCGCTGGTGGTGATGGTGATCTTCGTCTTCCTGCGCAACGTGCCGGCCACCATCATCCCGGGCGTGGCCGTGCCGCTGTCGCTGGTCGGCACCTTCGGCGTGATGTACCTGGCCGGCTTCTCGATCAATAACCTGACACTGATGGCGCTGACCATCGCCACCGGCTTCGTGGTGGACGATGCGATCGTGATGATCGAGAACATCATGCGCTACATCGAGGAGGGCGAGAAGCCGATGGCGGCGGCCCTCAAGGGCTCCAGGCAGATCGGCTTCACCATCATCTCGCTGACCTTCTCGCTGGTGGCCGTGCTGATCCCGCTGCTGTTCATGGGCGACGTGGTCGGCCGCCTGTTCCGCGAATTCGCCATCACGCTGGCGGTGTCGATCCTGATCTCGGCGGTGGTATCGCTGACGCTGACGCCGATGATGTGCGCGCGCCTGCTGTACCACGTGCCGGAAGAAGAGCTGTCGCGCTTCCACCGCGCCACCGGCCGCTTCTTCGACGACGTGATCGCCAGCTACGGCCGCGCGCTCGAGTGGGTGCTGGACCGCCAGAAGAGCACGCTGCTGGTGGCCATCGGCACCCTCGTGCTGACCGTGCTGCTGTACCTGGCGGTGCCCAAGGGCTTCTTCCCGGTGCAGGACACCGGCGTGATCCAGGCCATCACCGAAGCTTCGCAGAGCACCTCGTTCCCGGCCATGGCGCAGAAGCAGGAAGCAGTGGCCAAGGTGGTGCTGCAGGACCCGGCAGTGGAGAGCCTGTCGTCCTTCATCGGCGTGGACGGCACCAACGCCACGCTGAATGCCGGCCGCATGCTGATCAACCTGAAGCCCAAGGACCAGCGCAGCGACAGCATCGAGGACATCGCGCGCCGCCTGCAGGCCTCGGTCGAGAAGCTGGGCGGCATCTCGCTGTACCTGCAGCCGGTGCAGGACCTGACCATCGAGGACCGCGTGGCACGCACGCAGTACCAGTTCACGGTGCAGGATCCCGACCCCGCCAACCTGGCCACCTGGGTGCCGCGGCTGGTCGAGCGGCTCAAGCAGGAGCCGGAGATGCGCGATGTCGCCAGCGACCTGCAGAACAACGGCATGCGCGCCTACGTGGAGATCGACCGCGACGCCGCCGCGCGCTTCGGCATCACCACCGCGGTGATCGACAGCGCGCTGTACAGCGCCTACGGCCAGCGCCTGGTGTCCACCATCTTCACGCAGTCCAACCAGTACCGCGTGGTGCTGGAGACCATGCCCGAGTTCCGCACCGGCCCGCAATCGCTGTCCGAGCTGCGCCTGCCCTCCTCCTCGGGCGGCCAGGTGCCGCTCGGCTCGGTGGCGCGCATCAGCGAACGCACCGGCCCGCTGGCGATCAACCACCAGGGCCAGTTCCCCTCCTCCACCATCTCGTTCAACCTCGCGCCGGGCGCCTCGCTGGGCGCGGCAGTGGACAAGATCAGCAAGGTGGAGCAGGAGATCGGCCTGCCGATCTCGATGCAGACCGACTTCCAGGGCGCCGCGCTGGCTTTCCGCGCCTCGCTGTCGAACACGCTGTGGCTGATCCTGGCGGCGGTGGTGACCATGTACATCGTGCTCGGCGTGCTGTACGAAAGCACCATCCACCCGGTCACCATCCTGTCGACGCTGCCCTCGGCCGGGGTCGGCGCGCTGCTGGCGCTGCTGGTGTCGGGCCAGGACCTCGGCATCATCGCCATCATCGGCATCATCCTGCTGATCGGCATCGTCAAGAAGAACGCCATCATGATGATCGACTTCGCGCTCGAAGCCGAGCGCGAAGGCGGCATGAAGCCGCGCGATGCCATCTTCCAGGCCTGCCTGCTGCGCTTCCGCCCCATCCTGATGACGACCATGGCGGCGCTGCTGGCGGCGGTGCCGCTGATGCTGGGCACCGGCATCGGCTCGGAGCTGCGCCGGCCGCTGGGCATCACCATGGTGGGCGGCCTGCTGGTCAGCCAGGTGCTGACGCTGTTCACCACGCCGGTCATCTACCTGGCCTTCGACCGCATCGCCGCGCGCCTTGCGGCCTGGCGCCGCCGCCACATCGGCGATCCGGGCAACCCGGACGACGAGGGTGACGGTGGCTGGGGCGGCGGCGTGCCCGAACCGGCGGAGCCGCGATGAACCTGTCCGCTCCGTTCATCCGCCGCCCGGTCGCCACGGCGCTGCTGACGCTGGGCATCCTGCTGGCGGGCCTGGCGGCGCTGCGCATGCTGCCGGTGTCGCCGCTGCCGCAGGTGGACTTCCCCACCATCTCGGTATCGGCCTCGCTGCCGGGCGCCAGCCCCGAAACCATGGCCGCGACCGTGGCCACGCCGCTGGAGCGCGCGCTCGGCGCCATCGCCGGCGTCAACGAGATCACCTCGTCGAGCTCGCTCGGCTCGACCCGCGTGACGCTGCAGTTCGACCTGTCGCGCGACATCGACGGTGCCGCGCGCGACGTGCAGGCCGCCATCAATGCCGCGCGCGGCACGCTGCCCACCAGCCTGCCGAGCAACCCGACCTACCGCAAGGTCAATCCGGCCGACGCGCCGATCATGATCATCGGCCTGACCTCGCCGACCATGACGCGGGGGCAGCTCTACGACGCCGCGTCCACCATCCTGGCGCAGAAGCTGTCACAGATCGAGGGCGTCGGCCAGGTCACGGTGGGCGGCGCCTCGCTGCCGGCGGTGCGCGTGGAGCTGAACCCGCACGCGCTGAACAAGTACGGCATCGCGCTGGAAGACGTGCGCAACACCATCAGCGCCACCAACGCCAACCGCCCGCTCGGCACGGTCGAGAGCGCCGCCAGGAACTGGCAGGTCTACGCCAACGACCAGGCCCGCACGGCGGCCGAGTACGCACCGCTGATCATCCGCTACGCCACGCCGGGCACCTACTCGTCAACCTCGGCCGGCGCGCTGATCGCCAGCACCGCCAACGCCACCGCAGGCGGCGGCGTCAGCACCAAGACGGTCAACGGCGTCACCATCACCACCATCACCACCAGCAGCGGCACCAGCACCATCAGCAGCGGGGCCACCGGCGGCAACGCCGCGGGCAAGGGCCCCAGATCCTTCTCGGTGCCGGTGCGGCTGTCCGACGTGGCGACCATCGTCGACTCGGTGGAGGACATCCGCAACGCTGGCTCGGCCAATGGCAAGCCCTCGGTGCTGCTGGTGCTCAACCGCTCGCCGGGCGCCAACATCATCGAGACGGTCGACCGCGTCACCGCCGTGCTGCCGCAGCTGCAGAAGATGATCCCCGCGGCCATCCAGATGGACGTGATGATGGACCGCACCCCCACCATCCGTGCCTCGCTGCGCGAGGTCGAGCACACGCTGATGATCTCGGTGGCGCTGGTCATCATGGTGGTCTTCCTGTTCCTGCGCAATGTGCGCGCCACGCTGATCCCAAGCGTGGCGGTGCCGGTCTCGCTGATCGGCACCTTCACCGTGATGTACCTGGCCGGCTTCAGCCTGAACAACCTGTCGCTGATGGCCCTGACCATCGCCACCGGCTTCGTGGTGGACGATGCCATCGTGGTGCTGGAGAACATCTCGCGCCACATCGAGGCGGGCATGAAGCCGATGGCCGCCGCGCTGCGCGGCGCGCGCGAGGTCGGCTTCACCGTGCTGTCGATGAGCCTGTCGCTGATCGCCGTGTTCATCCCGCTGCTGATGATGGGCGGCATCGTCGGCCGCCTGTTCCAGGAATTCGCCATCACGCTGTCGGTGGCCATCCTGGTCTCGCTGGTGATCTCGCTGACGACCACGCCGATGATGTGCGCGCGCCTGCTCAAGAGCGCCGAGCCGGAGAAGCAGGGCCGCTTCTTCCAGGCCAGCGAGCGGGCCTTCGACTGGATGCACAGAGGCTATGCCCGCTCCCTGGACCTCGCGCTGCGCCACAGCAAGCTGGTGTGGCTGATCCTGCTGGCCACGGTGGGATTGAACGTCTATCTCTACACCGCGGTGCCCAAGGGCTTCTTCCCGCAGCAGGACACCGGGCGCCTGATCGGCTTCATCCGCGCCGACCAGGCCACCTCGTTCCAGGCCATGCGCATCAAGCTGGACAACTTCATCCACATCGTCCAGTCCGATCCGGCGGTGGTCAACGTGACCGGCTTCACCGGCGGCTCGCAGCGCAACACCGGGCAGATGTTCGTCACGCTCAAGCCCTTGTCCGAGCGCAAGGAAAGCGCCGACCAGGTGATCGCGCGGCTGCGCGGCAAGCTGGCCAAGGAGCCGGGCGCCAGCCTGTTCCTGCAGTCGGTGCAGGACATCCGCATCGGCGGGCGCCAGAGCAGCTCGCAGTACCAGTTCACCCTGCAGTCTGACGACCTGCAGATGCTGCGCGACTGGGAGCCCAAGGTGCGCGCGGCGCTCTCCAATATCAAGGGCATCGAGGACGTCGACACCGACACCAACGACAAGGGCCTGCAGACCTCGGTCATCATCGACCGCGACACCGCCTCCAAGCTGGGCGTCACCACGCAGCAGGTCGATGCCGTCCTCAACGACGCCTTCGGCCAGCGCCAGGTGGCCACCATCTACAACCCGCTGAACCAGTACCGGGTGGTGATGGAGCTGAGCCAGGAGTACCTGCAGAGCCCGCAGGCGCTCAAGGACGTCTACGTGGTCACGGGCGGCGGCAAGCGCGTGCCGCTGGCGGCCTTCGCGCGGGTGCTGCCGACCAGCACCCCGCTGGGTGTCAACCACCAGGGCCAGTTCGCCGCCTCCACCATCTCGTTCAACCTGGCCGAAGGCTTCTCGCTGTCGCAGGCCACCGAGGCGGTGCAGCAGGCGATGGCGCGCATCGGCGCGCCGGAGACGCTGCGCGCCAGCTTCCAGGGCAGCGCACGCGCCTTCCAGGACTCGCTCAGCAGCCAGCCGCTGCTGATCCTGGCGGCGCTGATCACGATCTACATCGTGCTCGGCATGCTGTACGAGAGCTACGTGCACCCGCTGACCATCCTGTCGACGCTGCCGTCGGCCGGGGTCGGCGCGCTGCTGGCGCTGCTGGCCACGGGCACGGACTTCACCATCATCGCGCTGATCGGCGTGATCCTGCTGATCGGCATCGTCAAGAAGAACGCGATCATGATGATCGACTTCGCCATCGACGCCGAGCGCCGCGAAGGCCTGTCGCCGCAGGAGGCGATCTACCGTGCCTGCCTGCTGCGCTTCCGCCCCATCCTGATGACCACCATGGCCGCGCTGCTGGGCGCGGTGCCGCTGGCGCTGGGCCACGGCGACGGTGCCGAGCTGCGCGCGCCGCTCGGCATCTCCATCGTCGGTGGCCTGGTGATGAGCCAGCTGCTGACGCTGTACACCACGCCGGTCGTCTACCTGACGCTCGACCGCCTGCGCCTCAAGGTGCTGGCCTGGCGCCGCCGCCGTGCCGGCCCCGGCGCGCGTCCCGCCGGACTCGAATCCTGAATGCGATACATGAACGCCTCCCTCCGCCCCTTCCGACGCCACGCCCCGCTGGCCCTGGCCTGCGCCCTGTTCCTGGCCGGCTGCGCGGTCGGTCCCGACTATCACCGGCCCGACGCGCCGACCGCCCCCGCCTTCAAGGAGGCCGGCGGCGCCGGCAGCGCGGCGGCGGCGGCCGACACGTCGCAATGGGGTGAGTGGAAGCCGGCCGACCCGCAGGATGCCAGCGAGCGCGGCCGCTGGTGGTCCATCTTCGGCGACTCCGACCTCGACCGGCTGATGGCGCAGGTGCAGATCTCCAACCAGAACATCAAGGCGGCCGAGGCGCAGTACCGCCAGGCGCAGGCCTTGCTGCAATCGTCGCGCGCGGGCTACTTCCCCACCGTGGGCGCCTCCGCCAACGCCAGCCGCAGCAGCAGCGGCAACGGCGGCATCAGCGGCAACGCGACGCGCATCGCCAACAGCCAGAGCGCCGCGCTGACGGCGAGCTGGGAGCCCGACCTGTGGGGCAAGGTGCGGCGCCAGGTGGAGAGCAGCGAAGCCAGCGCGCAGGCGAGCGCCTCGACGCTGGCCTCGACCCTGCTGTCGACCCAGGCCACGCTGGCGCAGACCTACTTCCTGCTGCGCATCACCGACCAGCAGAAGGCGCTGCTCGACCACACCGTGGCCGACTACGCGCGCTCGCTGCAGCTCGTGCAGAACCAGTATGCGGCCGGCACCGCCCAGCGCTCCGACGTGCTGCAGTCCCAAACCCAGCTCAAGAGCGCCCAGGCCCAGCAGATCGACATCCAGATCACGCGTGCGCAGTACGAGCATGCCATCGCCATGCTGACCGGCAAGCCGCCCGCCTCGTTCTCGCTGCCCCCGCGCGACTTCACCGCGCGGGTGCCGCATGTGCCGCTGGCGCTGCCGTCCGCCCTGCTCGAGCGCCGCCCCGACATCGGCGCCGCCGAGCGCCAGATGGCCGCCGCCAACGCGCAGATCGGCGTGGCGCAGGCCGCCTTCTATCCCACCCTGACGCTGTCAGCCTCGGGCGGCCTGTCGGCGGCCACGCTGGCGCGCTGGCTGTCGCTGCCCGACCGCGTCTGGTCGCTCGGCCCGGCACTGGCCGGCACGCTGTTCGACGGCGGCCTGCGCAGCGCGGCCAAGGCCCAGGCGGTGGCCGCCTACGACCAGTCGGTGGCCAACTACCGCCAGGCCGTGCTGGCCGCCTTCCAGGAAGTCGAGGACAACCTCGCCGCGGCGCGCCTGCTGTCACAGGAGGCGACGGTGCAGAACGACGCCCTGCGCTCGGCGCGCGAGGCGCTGTCGCTGGTCAACAACCGCTATCGCGCCGGCACCGCCGCGCTGCTCGACGTCCTGACCGCGCAGACCACGGCCTACAACGCCGAGGTGACGGCGCTGACCATCTACGGGCGCCAGCTCACCTCCAGCGTGGTGCTGATGCGCGCGCTGGGCGGCGGCTGGCACGTGGAAGGCGCGGCGCCCGCCGGGGCGGGCGGAGCCCTCCCAGCCGGCGCCGCGCCGGCTGCCGCCACACCGGCGTGGACGCCGCTGGCCCGCGCGGATCAGCCCGCGGCGCAGGGCATGGCACAGGCAACGACCAAGGAATAACGAGGCGGCACTGGGGCCGCGCCGGCTGCCGGCTGCTAGCACGCGGCGCGGGCAGGCATGCCGTCGCCCTCAGCTGCGCGGCACCCCGTCGCCCACGGCGGGGGAAAACGCCACGCGCACCCGCAACCCCCTGCCGCCGGCCCCGTCCCGCAGCTGCAGCGCCGCGCCGTGGGCCGTGGCAATCTCCCGCACGATCGTCAACCCCAGTCCGCTGCCGCCGGGGCCGGCGCCCTTGCCGCGGTAGAAGGGTTCCAGCACGGCGTCGCGCTCGGCCTCGGGGATGCCCGGACCGTCGTCCTCCACTTCGAGCACGCAAGCATCGTCTTCCGCCAGCGTGCGCACCGTGACCGTGCCGCCCTGCGCGGCATGGCGCAAGGCGTTGTCGACCAGGTTGACCAGCAGCTCGTGCAGCAGTTCGGTGCCCGCCACCCACTGCCCACCCCCGGCTTCCAGGCCGAGGTCGATGCCGCGCGCGCGCGCCGCCGGCATCAGTTCGAGGCAGACCTGGCGCGCCAGCGCCGTCAGGTCGAGCGGCGTGGCGGGCGCGGCGGCACCGTGCGCGGCGCGCGCGCTGGACAGCAGCTGGTCGGCCAGCGCGGCCATGCGCGCGCTGCTGTCGGCGAGGCTCTGCGCGATGCGGCGCAGTTCGGCCGGATCGGTCTCGCGCGCGGCAAGCTGGGCCTGCGTGCGCAGTACCGTCACCGGCGTGCGCAACTGGTGCGCGGCATCGGCGATGAAGCGCCGCTGTGCCGCCAGCGCCTGGTCGAGGCGGCCCATATAGCCGTTCAGCGCCTGCACCAGCGGCAACGCCTCGCGCGGGGCGGCGTGCAGCGGCAGCGGCGTGGTGGTGCCGGGCTGGCTGGCGGCCACGGCATCGCGCAGCGCATCGAGCGGCGCCAGCGCGCGCCGCGTGAACAGCCAGATGACCAGGACCGCCGCCAGCGTCAGGATCAGCTGGCCCCACAGCACCTCGAACAGGATCTTGCGCGTGAGTGCCTGGCGCGAGCCGACCGTCTCGGCCACTTCGATCAGGGCCATGCCGCCATGGGCGCCGGTGGCATCCATGACCGGCTGGTGCAGTGCCGCCACCCGCACCGGCTCGCCGCGGTACTGCGCATCGTAGAAGCTGACCAGTGCCGGGTAGAGCGCGGTGCGCGGCTGGCTGTCGTCGTAGGGCGGCAGGTCGCGGTAGCCGGAGACGAATTCGCCGTGCACGCCGCTGACGCGGTAGTACATGGTGGCGTTCATGCCCACCTCGAAGGTGTCGAGCGAGATGTAGGGCGCGTCGACGCGCACGCCGGCTGGCGTCAGCGAGACGCGCTCGGAGATATTGCGCGCGGAGGCCAGCAGGGTACGGTCGTAGGCCAGGTCGGCCGAGGCCAGCGCCTTGCGATAGGCCACCACGCCATAGGCAGCCTGCAGCAGCAGCAGGGGCGGGATCAGCCACCACAGCAGGCGCGCGCGCAGGCTGGTGCCGCGACGCGGCCGGGCGCCGCCGCCGGCGCCTGCGGCCGGCTCAGGTACCCGCTCAGGTACCCGCTCAGGCACCGGCCGCCTCCAGCAGGTAGCCGAGGCCGCGCAGGGTCACGATGGCCGCGCCCGAGCCCTCCAGCTTGCGCCGCAGGCGGTGCACGTAGACCTCGATCACGTCGGGCTGGGTATCCTCGGCCAGCGTGAAGATGCTGGCGAAGATCTTGTCCTTGCTGGCGGTGCGCCCCGGCGGGCTCATCAGCACCTCCAGCACGGCATGCTCGCGCGGCGTCAGCGGCAGCGGCTCGCCGTGCACGCTGAAGGTACGCGCCACGGTGTCGAAGCGCAGCCCGCCGCAGGCGACCTGCGGCAGTTCGGTCTGGCGCGAGCGGCGCAGCAGCGCCTTCACGCGCGCTTCGAACTCGGCCAGGTCGAACGGCTTGGCGAGGTAGTCGTCGGCACCCAGGTCGAGGCCGCGCACGCGCTCGCCCACCGCGCCGCGCGCGGTCAGGATCATCACCGGCACGCGGCAGCCGCGCCGGCGCAGCGCGGCCAGCAGGTCGAGGCCATCGCGATCGGGCAGGGTCAGGTCGAGCAGCACCAGCGCATAGTCGCTGCCGGGCCCGGCGGCGCCGACGCCGCCGCCGGCGTGTGTGCTGAACAGCAGCGCCTCGGCGCTGCCGGCATCGGGCGCGTGCTCCACGGTGAAATGCAGGGCGCGCAGCGCCTGCGCCACCCAGGTGGCCAGTTCATCGTGGTCCTCGACCAACAGTACTCTCATGCCCGCTGCTCCTCCTCGTTCTTCTGGTGCCCTGGTGTCCCGCACCGGGTGCCGGCCGCGATGCGGCGCGCGCCGCACGCGATGCTGCGCGCGCCGCCGACAGGCGCTATTCTCGCACCGACGCGCGCCGGCGCCGCAGCCGGCGCCGCACCCGCCCGCCCTGTCTGGAATACCACGATGACCCACCGTCCCGCCGCCGCGGCGCGCCGCGCCGCCGGCCTCCTGCTCGCCACCTGCGCCATGCTGGCGCCGGCCGCCATGCCCGCCGCCGGCGCGGTGGCCCCACCCGAGTGCATCGTGCCGGCCAAACCCGGCGGCGGCTTCGACCTGACCTGCAAGCTGGCCCGCGCGGCGCTGCCGCTGGTGGCGCCGGCCTCGCCGCCCATGCAGGTGAGCTACCTGCCCGGCGGCATCGGCGCGGTGGCCTACAACACGCTGATCACGCAGCGCGCCGCCGAGCCCGACACCCTGGTGGCCTTCTCCGGCGGCTCGCTGCTGGCGCTGGCGCAAGGCAAGTTCGGCACCTATGGCATCGACAACGTGCGCTGGGTGGGCACGCTGGGCGCCGACTATGGCGTCATCGCCGTGCGCGCCGACTCGCCCTACCGCACGCTGCGCGACCTGGTCCGCGCGCTCGCGGCCGACCCGTCGCGGGTGGTGTTCGCCGCGGGCGGCACCATCGGCAACCAGGACTGGATGAAGGCGGCACTGGTGGCACGCGCGGCCGGCGTCGACTTCAAGCGCTTCCGCTTCATCGGCGTGGAAGGCGGCGGCGAAGCCTTCACCGCGCTGCGCGCGGGCTTCGTGCAGGCGGTCTCCGGCGACGCGTCGGAGGCCGTGGCCCAGCTCGGCATGGGCCAGGTGCGCCTGCTGGCAGTGCTGTCCGAAGCCAGGCTGCCCGGCCGGCTGGCGGCGGTGCCGACGGCGCGCGAGCAGGGCTACGACATCGTCTGGGAGATCGCGCGCGGCGTCTATATGGGCCCGCAGGTGGCACCGGCCGACTACCGCCGCTGGGTCGACCGGCTGGCACGGCTGCAGGCCAGCCCCGCCTTCGCCGCACTGCGCGAGCAGGCCGGCCTCTTTCCTTTCGACCGGCACGGCGATGCGCTGGCCGCCTATGTGCGGGAACGCGTGGCGCGCTACCATGCGTTGGCGCGCGACATCGGGCTGGGTCGCTAGTTGTGAAGCGTCAGGACGTTATTTCTCGATACTGGAAGTCGGGACATCGGGGCGAGGCCAGGGGCAGAGCGCAGCAAGGCTGGAGCCTTGCGAGCATTCGTGACGGCGCATCGCGTGGCCCGTCGACGGAACCAGGGCTGACTTAGTCCAGGAATTCGTGATTCAGGACACTAGCGCCCTGCCCCAACCAAGGCCGGCGGCCTGACCGCCGGCACACCAGGCATCCCCGCAGCGCTCATCCCCGCCCCGCACCTTCGTCCTAGACGCTTCGGCCTAGTACGCCAGCCTTAAGGCTTCCGGCCGATAGCGACACCCCGCCCCGTCTACCACACTCCAGTCACAGGCAGCAACGGATGCCATCCATGCACAGCCGCGCATCGCGGCTGTGCCATCAACATCATGCCGGTTGCCGGGGTCGGCACGCGGCAGACGTGCCACCCCCGCACCGGCCGACCGACCGGGGGACCTTGCCATGACCAGCGCCTTCCCATAGCCAGCCGGACCACGCCCGCTCCAGGGGCCCGCGGCCATGCCGCCGGCCGTCCCCGCGGACCATCCGCTTTCTGAAGGAGCCGTCATGCAACGCTCCCCCCGACACGGCGCCAGCGCGCGCCCGTGGCGTATCCCCTATCGCCTCGCACCCGTGTGTGCCTGCCTGGCCGGCCTGGCCCTGTGCGTCGCGCTGCCACCGGCGCCGGCCTGGGCGGCCGACACGGTAGGCTCGGTCAACGAGGCTGGCGAGAGCGGCGCAAGCAACGCACGCGCCGAGGACCTGCTGGAGGCGTCGGCCACCTCGACCGCACCGGACGCACCGAGCGCGCCGGACGCACCGAGCGCACCGGACGCATCGGCCACACCAGACACGTCGAGTGCATCGACCGCACCCGGAGCACCCGGAGCACCCGGAGCACCGGGCGCACCGGGCGCCGGACCCGTTTCCGTTGCTGCGGCAGACGCTTCCGCCACAGGTGAGGTGGCTGCCGCGGACACCGCGCCGCCCCCGGATCAGGCCCCGGCCCAGACCCAACCCGAGACTTCGGCCCCAGCCCCGGCCAAGGCCGCCAAGGAACCCTTCCACAGCCAGATCTGGCTGGACGCTGGCTTCCTCTCCTACCACTTCAAGGACAGGGGTACGCTGAATGCCTTCAACTGGGGCTTCGGCGCGGCCTGGCGTTTCACCGAGGATTTCACCCTGGTCGCCGGCACCTACCGCAACAGCATGCGCGCCCAGTCGACCTACGGGGGCCTGGCCTGGCAGCCGCTGCACCTGGGGCCGTTCCGGCTCGGGGTGATGGTGGGCGCGATACGCGGCTATCCGGACGTGGACCATGGCCGCTGGTTCCCGCTGGCGGTACCCGTGCTGAGCGTGGAATTCGGCCGCATCGGCGCCAACCTGGTGGTGGTGCCGACCACCAAGGAGAAGGGCACCGGCTGCGTGTCGCTGCAGATCAAGGTGCGGGTCTGGTAACGGCCGCGCGCCTCATCCCGCCTGGCGGCGCGGCAGCGCGGCGGGACGGGGCAGCGGCTGGCGGCAGATGCGCTGCTTGAGCCAGGCCGCGGCCTTGCCCAGCGGACGCTGCTTGTGCCACACCAGCTCCATCGCCACCGGCCAGTCCTGCTCGTCGAAATCGAGCGCGGGCGACACCAGTGCCGCCGCGGCCGGCGAGTTGGCGGCGACGTGCCATGGCACGAAGGCCCAGCCGAGCCGGCGCTTGACCAGTTCCACGATGACCCATTGGCTTTCCACCCACCACACGTCGGCGGCCACGCGCAGGCGCATCTTCTCCTCGCTGTCGCTGCGCGTCGCCACCATCAGCTGGCGGTACCGCTTGAGTTCTTCCCAGCCGACGCGCTGCCCCGCCAGCGCATGGTCCGGCGCGCACAGGATCTGCATCGGCACCCAGCCCAGGCCATGGAAGGCCAGCGCCGGCGGCAGCACTTCCTGCCGCCACATGATGCCCAGGTCGGCGCAGCCTTCGCTGACCAGGCGGCTCACGTCCTCCATCAGCGGGAACAGCAGTTCGAGTTCGACCGCGGGGAAGCGCGTCGAGAACTCCTCCAGCATGACTCCCAGGGTCTCCTCCGGGTAGAGCTCGTCCACTGCCAGTACCAGCCGGGTCTCGACCCCCTCGCCCAGGCTCGCGGCCACACCACGGAAATGCTCGCAGCGCTCCAGGATCACCTTGGCCTCGGCCAGCAGGCGTTCACCGGCCGGGGTCGGCACAGGATAGCGGCCGCTGCGGTCGAACAAGGCATTGCCCAGGTCGATCTCGAGATTGGCGACCGCCGTGCTGACCACGGACTGGGCCTTGCCCAGGCGGCGCGCGGCGGCCGAGAAGGAGCCGCATTCGGCCGCGGCGACAAAGGCCTGCAATTGTTCGAGTGAAAGACTCATCACGCAGATTCCCGATCCATCTGTTTTCCGGATACTACCTAACTTGATCTCCCACTGCGCCCGGATAGACTGGCCGCTTTGCTTTCGCGTGGACAAGACCATGAAGATGCGCACCCCCATGGACAGGATCCGGCATACGGTCGGCTTCGAGCTGATCGGCCTGCTGATCTTCGCGCCGCTGGCCAGCTGGGTGTTCGGCTACGGACTGCCCCAGATGGGCCTGATGGCCGTGGTCGCCTCGGCCATCGCCGCGGTATGGAACTACGTCTACAACCTGCTGTTCGACAAGGCCATGCTGCGCTTGACCGGGCAGCTGCGCAAATCGACGGCGGTCCGCGTGCTGCACGCCGTCCTGTTCGAACTCGGCCTGCTGGTGGTGTTCCTGCCGGCGGTGGCCTGGTACCTGGGCATCAGCCTGCTGCAGGCCCTGCTGATGGACATCGCGGTGGCGATCTTCTACATGGTCTACGCCTTCTTCTACAACCTCGCCTACGACGCGGTCTTCCCGCTGGAATCCGGCCAGCCGGACGATGCCGGCGCGGACGGCACAGGCAAGGGCGGCAAGGCCGCGCTCGGCTGACGCCGTACCCGCGGGTTTCCCCCAGGCCCCGCACGCCTTGCGGGCACGGCTCCGATTGTTATACTGCATAACAATATTTCAGCAACCGGAGCCCGCGCGTCCTGCGTTCCAGGTGCGCTCATGGGCAGGGGGAGACATCATGAAGATCGCCATCGCGGGCGGCGGCATCGGCGGGCTGGTGCTGGCGCTGATGTGCCATCGCCGCGGCATCGAGGCCGAGGTGTGGGAAGCCAGCGAGACCCTGCGTCCGCTCGGCGTGGGCATCAACCTGCTGCCGCACGCCGTGCGCGAGCTGGCCGAGCTGGGCCTGCAGGACGCGCTGGCCGAGATCGCCGTCGAGACCGCTTCCCTGTCCTACTACAACAAGCTGGGCCAGCGCATCTGGCACGAGCCGCGCGGGCGCGCGGCCGGCTACGACTGGCCGCAGTTCTCGGTCCACCGCGGCGAGTTCCAGATGCTGCTGCACCGCGTCGCGGTGGAGCGGCTGGGCGCCGCGCGCGTTCACACCGGACATGCGTTCGAAGCGGTGCTCGATACCGGCGAACGCCGGCGCGGACCGGGCGAGGCGGCGACCTTCCGCCTGCGCCGCCGCGCCGACCAGGCCGAGGTGCTGGCCCAGGCCGATGTGCTGGTCGGCGCCGACGGCATCCACTCGGCGGTGCGCCGCCACTTCTATCCCGAGGGCGACCTGCCGCGCTTCTCGCGCCGCATGCTGTGGCGCGCGGTCACCGAGTCCGCGCCCTACCTGGATGGACGCTCGATGTTCATGGCCGGCCATCAGGACCAGAAGTTCGTCGCCTACCCGATCTCCGAACCGCTGCGCCGCCAGGGCCGCTCGCTGGTGAACTGGATCGCGGAACTGCGCGTGCCGGACCACGTGGATGACACGCCGCCGCGCAGCGACTGGAACAAGCAGGTCGACAAGTCCGTGTTCCGCGAGGCCTTCGCCGGCTGGCGCTGGGACTGGATCGACATCCCGGCCCTGATCGACGGCGCCGCGGCCATCTATGAATTCCCCATGGTGGACAAGGACCCGCTGCCGCGCTGGACCTTCGGCCGCGTCACCCTGCTGGGCGACGCCGCGCACCCGATGTACCCGATCGGCTCGAACGGCAGCGCCCAGGCCATCCTGGACGCGCGCCACCTGGTCGACTGCCTGGCGGGCAGCACCGATGTCGCCTACGCGCTGCGCGAGTACGAGGCCGAGCGCCTGCCGCGCACCGCCGGCATCGTGCTGCGCAACCGCCTCAACGGCCCCGAGCAGGTGATGCAGCTGGCCGAGGAGCGCGCGCCCGCCGGCTTCGCCGAGATCGGGCAGGTGATCGCGCACAGCGAGCTGGAAGCCATCGCGCTGCGCTACAAGCAGCTTGCCGGCTTCGACCGCCAGTCGCTGCAGGGCGGCGGCCGCTGATGCCGCCGGCGCGGGCGCCACGTCCGCGCCCGGCCGCGACGCCTGGCCGGCCCACCGCAGCGGAGAATGCCGTGGACCGGACCAACTAGAAAGACTGTATGAAAGAGGAGACCACCATGCCGCGCCCCCGCCTTGCCCGCCTGTTGCTGTCGCTCGCCGCCACGCTCGCCTGCGGCGCCGCACTGGCCGACGTCACCGTCGGTGTCAGCCTGTCCACCACCGGGCCATCGGCCTCGCTGGGCATTCCCCAGCGCAACAGCATGCCGCTGCTGCCCGAGCGCATCGGCGGCGAGGCGATCCGCTATGTGGTGCTCGACGACGCCTCCGACCCGACCCAGGCGACCAAGCTGGCGCGCCGCTTCGTCACCGAGGACAAGGTCGACATCATCCTCGGCTCGTCGGCGGTGGCGCCGTCAATTGCCATCGCCGAGGTGGCGGAGGAGAGCAAGACGGTGCAGCTGGCCTTCTCGCCCATCGAACTGCGCCCCGGGCGCGGTGATTGGACCTACCGGCTGGCGCAGCCGACCGGACTGATGGCCCAGGCGGTGGCCGCGGCCGCGCACAAGAACGGCGTCAAGACCATCGGCTTCATCGGCTTCGCCGATGCCTATGGCGAGACCTGGCTCAAGGAGTTCACCAGCGCGGCGGCGGCCAACGGCATCCGCATCGTCGACACGGAACGCTATGCGCGCTCGGACAGCAGCGTCACCGCACAGGTGCTGCGCCTGATCGCCGCCCGCCCCGATGCCGTGCTGATCGCCGGCGCCGGCACCGGCGCGGCGCTGCCGCACACCACCTTGCGCGAGCGCGGCTGGAACGGCCCGGTCTACCACACGCACGGCGCAGCCACCAAGGACCTGATCCGCATCGGCGGCAAGGCGGTCAACGGCGCCATCCTGCCGGCCGGGCCGGTGATCGTGGCCGAGCAGCTGGCGGCGGGCACGCCGTCGAAGGCGGCCGGGCTCGATTACGTGGGACGCTACGAGAAACAGTACGGCACCGAAAGCCGCACCCAGTTCGGGGCGCACGCCTATGATGCCGGCCTGGTGCTGCAGCGCATCGTGCCGGTCGCGCTGAAGCAGGCGCGCCCCGGCACGCCGGCCTTCCGCCAGGCGCTGAAGGACGCGCTGGAGCACGAGCGCGACATCGTGGTCTCGCACGGTGTGCTGAACTACAGCGCGCAGGATCATTTCGGCTTCGACCAGCGTGGCCGCGTCATGCTGACCATCGACAACGGCAACTGGAAGCTGCTGCCGTGAGCGCCGCCGCTGCGGCCGACGGCCATGTCCTGCCCGCGCCCACGCTGGAACACGTGGCGGACTTTTCCTTCCGGCTGGCGCCGGCGCTCGAAGCCGGCACCAGCGTGCTCGGGCGGCGGCGCGTGATCCCCATCCTCGACGGCACCGTCGAGGGACCGCTGCTGCGCGGGCGCATCCTGCCCGGCGGTGCCGACTTCCAGCTGATGCGCCACGACGCGCCGGACGCCGACGATGGAAGCGACGCCATCAGCGTGGCCGACATCGAGGCGCGCTACGTGCTCGAGACCGATGACGGCGCGCATATCTACATCGTCAACGCCGGCCTGCGCAGCGGACCGCAGGCGCTGGTCGCGCGCCTCGCCGCCGGCGAAGCAGTCGATCCGGCCCGCCTCTACTTCCGCACCACGCCGCGCTTCGAGACGGGCGCGCCGCGCTATGCCTGGCTGATGCAGCACTTGTTCGTCGCCACCGGCGCACGCTATCCGGACCGGGTCGACATGCGATACTTCCGCGTCCGCTAGCCGCCCCGCGCCGGCCGCGCCTCACATCGACCCGTCCCTCCTCACACCATGGCCCCAGCTACGCCGCGCCAGCACGGCAACCGCGAGGCGCTCGCGCCCGATCCGGCACTGCAGGATGCCGGCTTCGACCCGCACCTGCCCGACGTCGACTACGGCGTGCTCGACAGCTTGGTGGGCTATGCGATCCGGCGCGCGCAGATCCGCATCTACGAGGACTTCGTCACCTCGCTGGCACCGTGGCAGATCACTCCGCCGCGCTTTTCCGCGCTGATCATCATCGCGCGCAATCCGCACCTGAAGCTGACCGACCTCGCCCGCATCCTCGGCATTGCGCGCTCGGGCGCCGTGCTGCTGGTCGACGCGCTGGAGGCCATGCAACTGGTCGAGCGGCGCCCCGCACCGGCTGACCGGCGCGCCTACAGCCTGGCGCTGACCCATGGCGGACGCAAGACCCTGGAGGCGGTCACGGACGCGGTGCGCGCGCACGATGCGCGCATCGCCCAGGCGCTGTCGCCCGAGGAGCAGGCCACGCTCAAGTCACTGCTGTCGCGGCTGGGCATGCCGCCTCCGGCGACCTGAATGGCGCTCTGACAGGCGCCCGGCCAGGCGCACCGGGCGACGCCTGCGCCGCCTGGCGCACGCGCGCCGGCAAGGTCTCGGCATCTTTGCAACGCCCGCAGCCGTTCCGCACCGCGCGGTCATCCGGAAGCCGGTGGGCATGCGTTAACATCGCCACCATGCCCAATCGCTCCACCCTGCTCCGCCGCGGCCTGCTGCCGCTCTGTGCCGCCGCCCTGCTGTGCGCAGGCCACCTGTCCACCGCCGCTGCCAAGCCCGTCACCGCCAAGGCTGCCGCCGGCAAGACCCGCCATGCCGGCCAGGCCCGCCGCGCCGAGCCGGCGCAGCGGCTCGGCGGCCTGCCGGCCACCGTGGTCGCCGCACTGACGCGCGCGCAGGTGCCACCCTCGGCCGCCAGCTTCTATGTCATCAAGGTCGGCGCGCCCCAGCCGGTGGCGAGCTGGAACGCCCAGGCGCCGATGAATCCGGCCTCGACCATGAAGCTGGTCACCACCTTCGCCGGCCTGCAGCTGCTCGGCCCCGGCTTCCGCTGGCAGACCTCGCTCTACGCCGACAACCAGCCGGACAACAACGGCACCATCAACGGCAATGTGTACCTGCGCGGCCACGGCGATCCCAAGCTGGTGCCCGAGGAAATGGCCAAGCTGATCGGCACCGCGCGCACCGCCGGCGCCACCACCATCAATGGCGACCTGGTGCTCGACCGCAGCTATTTCGACGGCAGCCTCGACAACGGCAGCACCATCGATGGCGAAAGCCTGCGCGCCTACAACGTGCAGCCCGATGCGCTGCTCTATGCCTTCAAGACGCTGTCGTTCACCGTGGCGCCCGACCCGGCCACGCAATCGGTCGCCGTCTCGGTCACGCCGGCGCTGGCCCAGCTCAAGCTGGACAACCGCCTCACGCTCTCGCGCGGCAAGTGCCGCGACGGCGGCTCCCACGCCGACCCGGTGCTGTCAGCGCAGCCGGACGGCACCGTGCTGGCCGCCTTCAACGGCAGCTACTCGGCCGAGTGCGGCGAGCACGTGGTCAATATCGCCGCCCTGTCGCACAACGACTTCGCCTGGGGAGGCTTCGTCGCCGAATGGCAGCAGGCCGGCGGGCGCTTCGCCCACGCGCCGGCGCTGCGCCTGGGCAAGGTGCCGCCGCGCGCCTTCCTGCTGGCACGGCACTACAGCGCCCCGCTGTCGGACATCGTGCGCGACATCAACAAGTTCTCCAACAACGTGATGGCGCGCCAGCTGTTCCTGACCATCGGCGCCGAACAGGACCGCAGCGGTCCCGCCAATACGGCGCGCTCGGCACGCGTGGTGCAGCGCTGGCTGCACAAGCAGGGCCTGGACATGCCCGACCTCGTGCTCGACAACGGCTCCGGCCTGTCGCGCGAGGAACGCATCAGCGCCTATGACATGGCACGCCTGCTGCAGCAGGCCGTAGCCAGCGACGTCGGCCCGGCGCTGATCGACTCCCTGCCGATCCTCGGCGTGGACGGCACGCTGCGCCGCCGGCTCACGCGCAGCAATGCGGCCGGCAACGCCTACCTGAAGACCGGCACGCTGCAGGACGTGCGCGCGCTCGCCGGCTATGTCGACGCGCTCGACGGCAGCCGCTATGTGGTGGTGGCCTACATCAACCACCCGAATGCCGCGCGCGCGCAGGAAGCGCATGACGCGCTGATGCAGTGGGTGTATCGGGGGGCGCAGTAGGCGCCGGGAGGCGCGGTAGGCGCCGGGGGAGAGGGCGGGCGCTCGCGACGGCGATGCCGCGCCCCGATGCTCCCGGCGTGTGCTACTCGAACTCGAACGCCGCGGCGGCGCGCTGCAGGCGGTCGCGCACGCCGTCCCACGCGTGGCCCGGGGGCACGCGTTCGAAGGCCAGGCAGGCGAAGCCTTCCTTGTCCAGGCGGCGCAGCAGGCGGTACAGCTCGCGCGCGTAGGCCTCGGGCTCGGCCGGGGCCTGCACCCAGGTGCAGCGCGCATCGGCCGGCGCGGTAGCGCCGACCCAGGCGATGCGGGCATCGGCGGGGAAGCCGGCGAGCCGCGCTGCCAGCGTGCCGGCCTCGGCCAGCAGCAGCGGCGTGCGCGGCGCGTAGTGAGCCTTGAGCGTGCCGGAGGCGCGCGGCGCGGCGGCGTCCGGCGGCTGCGGCGTGCTGCCGAGCACGGCGGCCATCATTTCCGGCGTGATCGCGCCGGGGCGCAGCAGCACCGGCCCCACGCCCTGGGCCAGGCGCGACAGGTCGACGATGGTCGATTCAATGCCGACCTCCACGCCATCGCCTTCGAGCACGTAGACGCTGTCGCCGAATTCGTCGCGCACGTGCTGGGCGGTGGTCGGGCTGACCTGGCCGAATTTGTTGGCCGACGGCGCGGCGATGCCGCCGCGGCCGCGCTTGAAGCGCGACAGCAGCGCCTGCGCGACCGGATGGGAGGGACAGCGCAGGCCGAGGCTGTCCTGCCCGCCGGCGACGGCCGCGGGAATATGGGCCGCGCGCTTGAGGATCAGCGTCAGCGGTCCCGGCCAGAAGGCGTCGATGAGCTTCTGCGCGGCCTCCGGCACCTCATCGGCCCAGTAGCTGATGTCGGCCCCGTCGACCACGTGCACGATCACCGGATGGTTGGAGGGCCGCCCCTTGGCAGCGAAGATGCGCGCCACCGCCTCCGGGTTCTCGGCGTCCGCGCCGAGGCCGTAGACGGTCTCGGTGGGGAAGGCGACGAGCTGGCCCGCTTCGAGCAGGCGGACGGCTTCGTCCAGTTCGGCGGCCGTGGGCGTGCGCGGCGACATGGGGATCCTTGTGATGCGGTGGTCGGTGGGCAGGAAAGCGGGGCTGCGCGCCACGGCGGCGGCGCGCGGCCCGCTTGCGGTCAGCTCGGGATGTGCAGCGCCGCCGCCGCGCCGGCGAAGGCCGCCGCCGCTTCCTCGGCGTTGTCGCCGATGCAGTTGACATGGCCCATCTTGCGCGCCGGGCGCGCATCGCTCTTGCCGTACAGGTGCAGCTTCGTTCCCGGCAATGCCATCACCTCGTCCCAGGCAGGCGTGCGCTCCAGGCCGAATTCGTACCAGACGTCGCCGAGCAGGTTCAGCATCTTGCCGGCCGAATGCTGGCGCGTGCGGCCCAGCGGCAGCCGCGCCATGGCGCGCACCTGCTGCTCGAACTGGCTGGTCTCGCAAGCGTCCATCGTGATGTGGCCGGAATTGTGCGGGCGCGGCGCCATCTCGTTGGCCACCAGGGTGCCGTCGGTCAGCACGAAGAATTCGATGCACAGCACGCCGACGTAGCCCATCTCGGAGGCGATGGCGGCGGCGGCGGCGCGGGCCCGGTCGGCAATGTCGTCCGACACGCTGGTCGAGGGCATCACGGTGGAGAACAGGATGCCGTCGCGGTGGACGTTCTCGGCCAGCGGCCAGGTCACCGTGCTGCCGTTGGCGGCACGCGCGGCCAGCACCGAAACCTCATAGGCCAGCGGCAGCATCTTCTCCAGCACACAGGGTACGTGCTGCATGGCCTTCCACGCGGCGCGCACGTCCTCGCGCGACTTCACGCGGGCCTGGCCCTTGCCGTCGTAGCCCATGCGCGCGGTCTTGAGGATGCCGGGCAGCAGTTCCTCGGGCAGCTGGTCGACGTCCGCATCGTGCTGGATCACCCAGTGCGGCGCGGGCGGCACGCCGGTGCGCTCGGTGCAGGCGGCGAAGAACTTCTTCTCGCCGATGCGGTTCTGCGCGATCGACACGCAGTAGCCGCGCGGCGCGACGAAGGCGCCGAGCTGTTCGAGCCGGTCCAGCGAGATCGATGGCACGTTCTCGAACTCGGTCGTCACCGCCGGGCACAGCGCAGCCATTTCAGCCAGTGCTGCCTCGTCGGTATAGGGCGCGCAGATATGCTTCTCCGCCACCGTGCCGGCCGGGCTGTCCTGGTCGGGATCGAGCACGCACACCTTGTAGCCCATCGCCTGGGCAGCATGTGTGAACATGCGGCCGAGCTGGCCGCCGCCCAGCATGCCCAGCCAGGCGCCCGGCAGGATGGGGGCGTCGGGGCGGTCGACGCCGAACTCGGCGCGCGATTCGGGGGTGTGGGCTTCGGCCAGGTTGGGATGGATATCGGTGGGCATGCTGGAGTTCCTGGTGGACGGATGGCGGGGCGGCGGCCTCAGACCGGCAGGGTCATGGCGCGCGCGGCCTCGGTCTGGCGGGCGCGGAAGGCTTCGAGCGCGGCGGCCAGCGCGTCGTCGGTGGCCGCCAGGGTGGCGATGGCATGCAGCGCCGCATTGGCCGCGCCGGCCTCGCCGATGGCGAAAGTGGCCACCGGCACGCCCTTGGGCATCTGCACGATGGACAGCAGCGAATCTTCGCCACGCAGGTACTTCGACGGCACCGGCACGCCGAATACCGGCACGATGGTCTTGGCGGCGATCATGCCCGGCAGGTGGGCAGCGCCGCCGGCACCGGCGATGATGGCACGCAGGCCGCGCGCACGCGCGGTCTCGGCATAGCGGAACATGTCGTCAGCCATGCGGTGGGCCGACACGACCTGGGCCTCGAAGGGCACGCCGAAGTCCTTCAGCATGGCCACGGCGTGCTGCATCACGTCCCAGTCGGAACTGCTTCCCATCACCACGCCGACCAGCGGCTTCGCGGTATTGCTCACGTTGGATCCTTCCAGTTTCTGGCGGCGCCGGCTCGAGCGGCGCCGTTGGCATTACGGCAATCTACTCCCCTCGCCCGCTTGCGGGAGAGGAGGTGGGGGTGAGGACGGGCCTTCGCCAGAACGAAGGGACTCGCTCTACGCGGGCGCCGGCCCTCACCCCCGGCCCCTCTCCCACTGAGCGGGAGAGGGGAGAAAACAGTCACCGACACGAGCCCGTCCGGCATCGCGGCGGTGGCCTCCCCTCTCCCGCTTGCGGGAGAGGGGTTGGGGGGTGAGGGTGGGCGCTGGCTGGCGGCGACGTGCTGGACAATGCCAATGGCTTCGTCTGTATGTGGCGCCTTGCTAGACCACCCCTCACCCCAACCCTCTCCCCATGAGGGGAGAGGGGGCACACCTGTCGGCCAGTTCTAGCGGCACTGGCGCATCCTTTCCTTACTGCAGTTCTTCTCCCGTGAGGCGCGTCAGCGCCTCGCGGTACTTCGCCGCGGTCTTCTCGACCACGTCTTCCGGCAGCTTCGGCGCCGGTGCGGTCTTCGGCCAGGGCTTGCCGTCGATGCGGACGGCTTCCAGCCAGTCGCGCACGAACTGCTTGTCAAAGGACGGCGGGTTGGTACCGACCTGGTAGGAGTCGGCCGGCCAGAAACGCGAGGAATCGGCGGTCAGCACTTCGTCCATCAGCGTCAGCGTGCCGTCCTCGTCCAGGCCGAACTCGAACTTGGTGTCGGCGATGATGATGCCGCGCGTGGCGGCGTAGTCGGCGGCTTCCTTGTACAGGCGGATCGAGATGTCGCGCATCTTCTCGGCCAGCTCCTTGCCGATGCGGGCTTCCACCTCGGCGAAGGAGATGTTCTCGTCATGCTCGCCCATCTCGGCCTTGGCGGCCGGGGTGAAGATCGGCTCGGGCAGCTTCTGCGCGTTCTGCAGGCCGGCGGGCAGCGCGATGCCGCACACGCTGCCGGTGGCCTGGTAGTCCTTCCAGCCGCTGCCGGCCAGGTAGCCGCGCACCACGGCTTCGACCAGGATCGGCTTGAGGCGCTTGACCACCACCGCGCGGCCGCGCACCTGCTCCACTTCCTCGGGCTTGACCACGCTCTCGGCAGCAACGCCGGTCTCATGGTTCGGCACGATGTGCGCCAGCTTCTTGAACCAGAAGTTCGCCATCTGGTTCAGCACACGGCCCTTGGCCGGAATCGGCTCGCCCAGGATGACGTCGAAGGCGGACAGCCGGTCGGTGGTGACGATCAGCAGCTTGTCTTCGCCGACGGCGTAGTTGTCGCGGACCTTGCCGCGGCCCAGCAGGGGCAGCGAGTCGATGGAGGACTGGTAGAGAGCGTTGGACATGGTGATTCCGATCTTGCGTCGCGCGGAGGAAAAGCGTGGCGCTCAAAAATGCGTCGTCCCCGCACGGGCGGGGACACGGAAAACTGGCGGGCCGCGCACCTGCCCGCAAGGCGAGGCAGGCGCGGCCGGCAGGCCTTACCTTACTGGACGACCTGGGCGACCTTGCCCGTCTTGTACTGCGCCGCGATGTCGGCCAGCGCGACCGGCTTGATCTTGCTTGCCTGGCCTTCGCAGCCGAAGGCGACGTAGCGCGCCTTGCACACCAGCTTGGCGGCTTCGCGGGCCGGCTTCAGGTACTCGCGCGGGTCGAACTTGCTCGGGTTCTCGACGAAGAAGCGGCGGATCGCGCCGGTCATGGCCAGGCGGATGTCGGTATCGATGTTGATCTTGCGCACGCCGTACTTGATCGCTTCCTGGATCTCCTCGACCGGCACGCCGTAGGTTTCCTTCATGTCGCCACCGAACTGGCGGATCTCTTCCAGCAGTTCCTGCGGCACCGAGGAGGAACCGTGCATCACCAGGTGGGTGTTGGGGATGCGGGCGTGGATTTCCTTGATGCGGTTGATCGCCAGGATGTCGCCGGTGGGCTTGCGGGTGAACTTGTAGGCGCCGTGCGAGGTACCGATGGCGATGGCCAGCGCGTCGAGCTGGGTGGCCTTGACGAAGTCGGCGGCCTGTTCCGGGTCGGTCAGCAGCATGGAATGGTCCAGCTTGCCTTCGGCGCCGATGCCGTCTTCCTCGCCGGCTTCGCCGGTCTCGAGCGAGCCCAGGCAGCCCAGTTCGCCTTCCACGGTGACGCCGATGGCATGCGACAGCTGCACCACCTTGCGGGTCACTTCGATGTTGTACTCGTAGTCGGACGGGGTCTTGCCGTCTTCACGCAGCGAGCCGTCCATCATCACCGAGGAGAAACCCAGGTCGATCGCGGCCTGGCAGATGGCCGGGGACTGGCCGTGATCCTGGTGCATCACCACCGGGATGTGCGGGTAGGCTTCCACCGCCGCCTCGATCAGGTGGCGCAGGAAGTGCTCGCCGGCGTATTTGCGGGCACCGGCCGAGGCCTGCATGATCACCGGCGCGTTGACTTCGTCGGCCGCCTGCATGATGGCCTGGACCTGCTCCAGGTTGTTGACGTTGAAAGCCGGCAGACCGTAGCCGTTCTCGGCGGCGTGGTCGAGCAGCTGGCGCATCGATACGAGTGGCATGTCAGACTCCTAAAGGGAAAGATTTGGGGTATCTGGGGTTTCTTCTACTGATCGGATTCGTCCGCGGCGGTCCGTGGCGGTCGCTGGCTTCCGGCGCCGCGCGCTCAGCCGCCCACCCGGACGATCTTCAAGGTATTGGTTCCGCCCGGCTGGCCCATCGGCTCGCCCACCGTCAGCACGATGAAGTCGCCGCGCTGCACCACGCCCTGCGCCAGCAGCAGGTCTTCCGCCTGCTGCAGCGCCACGTCGCGGTCCGAACTGGCGTCCAGCGGCAGCGGCACCACGTTGCGGTAGAGCTGCATCTTGCGCTGCGAGGTCAGGTTGGGCGTCATCGCATAGATCGGCACATGGATGCGGTGACGGCTCATCCACAGCGCGGTGGCGCCCGAATCGGTCAGCGCGGCGATGGCCTTCACCTGCAGATGATAGGCAGTGAACAGCGCGCCCATCGCGATCGACTGGTCGATGCGGGTGAAGGTCTGGTTCAGGAAGTCGGTGTCCAGCTGGACCACCTCGGACTTCTCCGCCTCGATGCAGACCGCGGCCATCGCCTCGACGGTCTCGACCGGAAAACGGCCGGCGGCGGTCTCGGCCGACAGCATCACCGCGTCGGTGCCGTCCAGCACGGCATTGGCCACGTCCGACACCTCGGCGCGCGTCGGCACCGGGTTGACGATCATGCTTTCCATCATCTGCGTGGCGGTGATGGCCAGCTTGTTGGCCTCGCGCGCCAGGCGGATCATGCGCTTCTGCAGCGCGGGCACCGCCGCGTTGCCGACCTCGACCGCGAGGTCGCCGCGCGCCACCATGATGCCGTCGCAGGCCTGCAGGATCTCTTCCAGCACGCCCGGCCGGATCGCCTCGGCGCGCTCGATCTTGGCGATCATGCGGGCCTTGTGGTTGTGCGGCTGACCTGCCACCAGCGCGAGCTGGCGGGCCATTTCCATATCGGTGGCGTTCTTGGGGAAGCTGACCGCGACGTAGTCGGCGCCCAGCGCCATCGCGGTCTTGATGTCTTCCATGTCCTTGGCGGTCAGCGCCGGCGCCGACAGGCCGCCGCCGAGGCGGTTGATGCCCTTGTTGTTGGACAGCTCGCCGCCCACCTTGACGGTGGTGAAGATCTCGCCGCCGAATACGCGCTCGACCACCAGCACGATCAGGCCGTCATTGAGCAGCAGCAGGTCGCCCGGACCCACGTCGCGCGGCAGGTCCTTGTAGTCGAGCCCGACGCGCTCCTGGTTGCCCAGGGTGCAGGCGGCATCGAGGATGAAGGCGTCGCCCGGCTTCAGGGTGATCTTGCCGTGCTCGAACTTGCCGACGCGGATCTTGGGCCCCTGCAGGTCGGCCATGATGGCCACCTCGCGGCCGCAGGCATGGGCGGCCTCGCGCACCATGCGGGCGCGCTCGAGATGATCGTCGGCGGTGCCGTGCGAGAAATTCAGGCGCACCACGTCGACACCGGCCGCGATCATGCGCGTGAGCATCTCCAGCGTGCTGGAGGCGGGGCCGATGGTGGCGACGATCTTGGTCGAACGGGTCATGGACGGGTTCCGGGTTTCCGTGGAAGAGGCGGCGCGCCCGCGGGCCCGCGGGACCCGTGCGGCGCGCCAGGGACGCCGCTCGGCGCCCCGGCGTCGGGCTCAGCCCGCCGCGCGTTGCTCCAGCACCTCGAAAGCGGGCAGCTTCTTGCCTTCCAGGAACTCGAGGAAGGCGCCACCGCCGGTGGAGATGTAGCCCACGCGGTCGGCGATGTTGTACTTGGCGATGGCGGCCAGGGTGTCGCCGCCGCCGGCGATCGAGAAGGCCTTGGAATCGGCGATGGCCTGGGCCAGCACCTTGGTGCCGTTGCCGAACTGGTCGAACTCGAACACGCCGACCGGGCCGTTCCACACGACGGTACCGGCGGCCTTGAGCTGCTCGGCCAGCTGCGCGGCCGTCTTGGGGCCGATGTCCAGGATCATGTCGTCGTCGGCCACGTCCTTGACGTCCTTGACGGTGGCCGTCGCAGTGGCGCTGAACTCCTTGGCGCAGACCACGTCGACCGGGATCGGCACCGAGGCGCCACGCGCGCTCATCACGTCCATGATGGCGCGTGCCTCGGCCACCAGGTCGGCCTCGGCCAGCGACTTGCCGATGTTCAGGCCGGCGGCCAGCATGAAGGTGTTGGCGATGCCGCCGCCGACGATCATCTGGTCGACCTTGTCGGCCAGCGACTTGAGGATGGTCAGCTTGGTCGACACCTTGGAGCCGGCCACGATGGCCACCAGCGGGCGGGCCGGCTGGCCCAGCGCGCGGCCCAGCGCGTCGATCTCGGCGGCCAGCAGCGGGCCCGCGCAGGCCACCGGCGCGTACTTGGCGATGCCGTGCGTGGTGGCTTCGGCGCGGTGCGCGGTGCCGAAGGCGTCGTTGACGTAGACGTCGCACAGCTTGGCCATCTTCTGCGCCAGCTCGTCGCTGTTCTTCTTCTCGCCCTTGTTGACGCGGCAGTTCTCCAGCAGCACCACCTGGCCGGGCGCGACCTGCACGCCGTCGACCCAGTTCTGCACCAGCGGCACCTCGCGGCCCAGCAGCTCGGACAGGCGCGCGGCGATCGGCGCCAGGGAGTCCTCGGGCTTGAACTCGCCTTCGGTCGGGCGGCCCAGGTGCGAAGTGACCATGACGGCTGCGCCGGCCTTCAGGCAGGCCTCGATGGCCGGCACCGAGGCGCGGATGCGCGTGTCTTCCGTGATGTTGCCTGCGTCGTCCTGCGGCACGTTCAGGTCGGCGCGGATGAAGACACGCTTGCCGGAGAGTTTGCCTTGGGAAATGAGATCGGAAAGACGCAGGACAGTGGACATATCAGTTTCGAGAAAGACGGAAACGGAAAAATGGGAGAGAAATCGCGGGAATCCGGCATTTTACCCGAACGAGCCCCCTGATTCGCGGATTCCTGGGGTGCCCCTCGCAGTAAAGTGCTACCCACATCACAACCGAGGCAGTTACGCTTTCAATCTCAACCTGCCTACCCTTCCTAAGAAGGGTTACCAATTCGAGCATCCCCACGGTCGTTGGGATAATGTAATTAACGTCTGCATATAGGTACAGGCAGATCCGCAAGCCCTCACAGAAGGGCTGCACTCATGACCAAGAATATTCCGGTCAAGTCGCGACACAACTCGAAGATTCCCAGCGCGACTGCCATTGGCACAAGGGGTTGATGATGACTGAGCCGGACATGCACGCGGCCATCCGCGGCCTGTACGACGGCATTCTGGAGCCGGATGCGTGGCAGGCGAGCCTGCGCATCCTGAGCGGCATGGCCGGCAGCGCCCATGCCTCGATGCTGGTGTACGACACGGTACACGACCAGGTCACCCTGGGCGAGACGCACAACCCCGTGCGCGAGTTGCACGAGCGCTACGAGCGGCAGTACCAGGCGATCGATCCCGCCAAGGAATTCGCCGCACGGCTGGGCGTCGGCGACTGGTACGTGGACGCGCGCGACCTAGGCGAAGGCGCGATGGCGCGGCATCCGTTCTACCAGGAGTTCTTCCACACCTTCGATCTGCGCTCCTATGCGGCCTGCCTGGTCGAACGCCAGCCGCACTACGAGGTGTATTTCTCGCTGCAACGCGCCTTCCCGCGGCCGGCCTGGCGGCCCGAGGATGCCCGCGCGCTGGATTGGATCATCCCGCATATGCGCAGCGCCATGCGCCTGCGCGACCGCACCGCCGAGGTCGCCTCGCTGGCCGGCATGGCCGACGCGGTGCTGGAGCGCCTCGCCTTCGGGGTGGTCGTCTACTCGCCCGCCCAGCGCGTGCTGTTGTGCAATCGCATCGGCGAGCGCTGGGCGCGCCGGCTCGATCCGGCCGGCAAGGTCTCGGACTGGAAGCTGACCCGCCCCTTTCACGCCATGCTGCGCGCGGCCTGCGACCCTGCCGCGCCCGTCGCGGCCCAGGCCGCGCTGGCCACCGACGGCGCAGGCAACGATGCCCAGGTGATCGTACTGCCGCTGGCGCCCTCGCACCGGCTCGCCAGCGCCTGGCAGAAGCCCGCCGCGCTGGCGGTGGTGCATGAGCGCGGCGGCGCCCCGCCGCTGCTGCCAGACGTGCTGCGCAGCCTGTACGGGCTGACGCCGGCCGAGACCCGCCTGGCCTGCGAACTCGCCACCGGCAAAGGGTTGCCGGAGGCCGCCGCGCGCCTGCACATCCGGCACGAGACCGCGCGCTCGCAGCTCAAGGCCATCTTCCAGAAGACGGGAACCGGCTCGCAAGCGCTGCTGGCCCATCTGCTGGCCCAGCTTGCCGCCGCCCTGGCGCAGGCTTGAACTCCCGCCGGGTGCCAGCGGCCCCGGCGCACCGTGACGAGGTGCCCGGCAGCATGGACCACCGCGACAAGTACGAGACCGAAATGCACGAGACGATCCGCGGCCTCTACCAGGGCATCGTCGAACCCGATGCCTGGCAGCGCAGCCTGGCCGCGCTGTGCCGCGCCACCGACAGCGCGTACGGCTCGCTGGTGGTGCTCGACACCATCCACGACCGCTTCACCGTCAACCAGGTCGTCAACCCGGTGCCGGAAGCGGCGGCCGCCTATCACCGGGACTTCGAGCCGGTGGACCCGGCCCATCGCTTCACCGCTGAACTGAATGCGGGCGACTGGTACGTCGACACGCGCGAGCTGGGCGGCCACCACGCGATGTACCGCCTGCCCTTCTATGGCGAATTCATCCGTGCCTACGGCATGTCCTCGGTGGCCGGCTGCCTGGTGGAACGGCGCCCCGACTACGATGTCTTCCTCGCGTTGCAGCGCGCCGCCGGCCGCGACAGCTACCTGCCGCACGAAGTCCAGGGGATCGACTGGGCCATTCCCCACCTGCGCCAGGCCATCGCCCTGCGCGAGCATGCCCAGGCCTGCCTGGCCATGAGCGCGCTGTCGGCCACGCTGCTCGACCAGTTCGCCTTTGCCGTGCTGGTACTGCTGCCCGACGGCCGGCTGCTGATGGGCAACCGCCAGGGGAAGGACTGGCTGCGCCGGCTGCTGCCGGCAGCCGGCCGCACCACGGCATGGACCCTGTCGCGTTCCTTCCACGAGATGCTGCAGGCCGCTTGCGACCCGGCTGCGCCGATCCCGGCGCGCGGCGCCCGCGCCCGCGCGGCCGACGGCTGCGAGGCCAGCGTGGTGGTGGTGCCGCTGCCGCCCCAGCACCGGCTCGCCCAGGACTGGCAGCAACCGGCGGCGCTGGTCATGGTGCATGAGGTCAAGGAGGTGCCGCCGCTGCTCGGCAGCCTGCTGCGCGACCTCTACGGCCTGACCCCGGCCGAGATCCGGCTGGCCACGGCGCTGGCGGGCGGTGCCGGCCTGCCGGAGGCCTGCGCCCGCCTGGGCATCCACCGCGAGACCAGCCGCTCGCAGCTCAAGAGCATCTTCCAGAAGACCGGCACCGGCACGCAGGCGCGGCTGGCCCACCTGCTGACGCAGCTCGGCGCGGCGCTGGTCGACGCCTGACCACCGGCGCAGGCGGCCGTCAGTCGTTTGTCATCGGCCGCCGATCATTGATCGGCCGTCGATCAGCCGAACAGGCGCAGGCCGGTGTAGACGGCCATGCCGGCCACGATCATGCCGATCATGCTGCGCGTCACCAGGTAGAAGGCGGTGGCGGCGATGCCGGCCAGCAGCTTGAGGTTGTCCATCGCCAGCGTGAAGTGGCCCTGCCAGGTCAGCAGGTCCGGCAGCACGATGGCCACCAGGGCCGCCGCCGGCGCGTAGCGCAGCGCACGCTGCAGGCGGTCCGGCACCGTCACGCGCTCGCCCGCGATCAGGAAGAAGGCGCGCGTGACGATAGTCACCACGGCCATGCCGACCAGCGCGATCCAGATCTCGAGATGGCTCATGCGCGGTCTCCGGCGTCGCTGCCGGCGCGGCGGCGGCGCAGCCCGCGCAGCGTGGCGCGCGCGGCGAACTCGTCGCTGGCCATGCCGGCGGCGAGCGCGCCGCAGACGGCCACCACCAGTCCCAGGCGGTACGGCAGGTCGAAGCACAGCAGCGCCAGCACGGCCGAGACCGCGACCGCCAGCAGCGTGGAGCGGGTCTGGATGGTGGCCACCATGACCGGGATCAGGGCCAGCGTGCCGGCCACGGCCAGCCCCCAGGCATCGGGCACGAGGCTGGCCAGCAGGATGCCGGCGATCGAGGAGGTCTGCCAGGCCAGGAAATTGGTCAGCGCCATGCCCCAGAAATAGCCTTCCTTGCCCGGCTCGTAGCCCGGCTCGCTGTAGCGGCGCATGAAGTAGACGAAATGCAGGTCGCCGTTGAACGAGCCCAGCAGCGTGCGCCGCCACAGCGGCAGGTAGCTGAAGTGAGGCTGCAGCGCCGCGCTGAAGATCACGAAGCGCAGGTTGATCACGGCCGCCGTCATCCACACGGTCCACAGCGGCATGCCGGCCGCGAACAGCGGCAGCACGGCGAGCTGGGCCGAGCCCGCGTAGACCAGCAGCGACATGCCGATGGCCTCGGGTACCGTCATCACCGATTTGCTCATGGCGATACCGGTGACCAGCCCCCAGGAAAAGGTGGCCGGCAACGACGCCGCGAAATAGCGGGCACCGTCGACGAAGGCGGAACGCTCGGCGGGCGCAATGCGGTGCCAGGGCCGCAACAGGGCCTGGCGCAATCGGAGGATCATGGCAGAGGGCGCGAGACAGCACGACCGGATGGCTGGCGCCGCCGCGCGGCCGGGAAGGCCGCAGCGGCTGGCAAGGCCGGTCGGGGGGACGTCGCCCGCCGGACGGCGGACGCGTCACCATTATAGGGCCAGGGCCGGCCCTGCTAAGCACCCGCTTAAGAAATTATTGCGAAAACATCACATTCGACAAGGCGCCTGTGTGCCATGCCATGGCGCCCTGCCCGGACCGCCGCGGATCGCGGCGGATCACCGGACCCGCCCTCGCCCCCGGGCAGGCGATGCCGGCCCGCGCGCTTAGTCGATGGAGGCGCCGACCGACTTGACCACGCCGGCCCACTTCTGGCGGTCGGCCTTGACGGTGGCACGGAACTGCTCAGGCGTCTCGATGCGCGGGGTATTGCCGGCGTCGACCAGTTTCTGGCGCACGGCCGGGTCCTCCAGCGCCACCTTGACCGCCTCGCTGACCTTCTGCACCACCTTCGGATCCAGTCCCTTGGGGCCGAAGAAGCCGAACCAGATCGCGCTGTTGAAGCCGGGCAGCCCGCTCTCCGCCACGGTCGGCACCTCGGGAATGGCCGGCACGCGCCGCGCGGTGCTGACGCCGAGCAGGCGCACCTTGCCGGCGCGGTACTGCGGCAGCACGCTCTGCACCTGGTTGAAGATGCAGCAGACCTCGCCCTTGAGCACGGCCTGCAGCGCGTCGGGGCCGCCCTTGTAGGGCACGTGCACCATGTCCAGGCCGGCGCGCGCGTTGAACTCGGCGAAGGCCAGGTGGGTGCCGGTGCCATTGCCGGTCGAGGCGAAGTTGTACTTGCCGGGGTTGGCCTTGACCTTCTCGATGAATTCCTTGACCGACTTCACGTCGATCACGGCCGGATTGATGGTCAGCACATTGGACACTTCCACCAGCGGCGCGATCGGGGTGAAGTCCTTGTCCGCGTCGAAGGCCAGGTGCTTGTACAGGGCCGGATTGATGCCATGGGTGGCCGCCGTGCCGAGCAGCAGCGTGTAGCCGTCGGGCCTGGCATGGGCCACCACTTCCGAGGCCACGTTGCCGCCCGCGCCCGGGCGGTAGTCGAAGATGATCGTCGTCTTCAGCGTCTTCTGCAGCGACTCCTGCAGCGTGCGCCCGACCATGTCCACGCCGGAGCCCGCGGTGAAGCCGGTCAGGATGGTGACCGGCTGGGCGGGCCATTGCGCCGCCCGCGCCGGAGCCGGCGCCAGGGCGAGCGGCAGGGCAAGCGACAAGGCAGCCGGCACGGCGGCCAGCAGGGCGAGCGGGGAATACAGGCGGGAAGCGGAACGGATCATGTCGGGGGCAGCCTGGCTGAGTGGATCGTGTGATGCGTGGATCGTGTGATGCGGTATTCGGTCGGGCCGTGTCGATGCCGGTGCGCCCAGGCTCGTCGGCGCGCAAGCGCGCTTCCTGGCGTACCGCTCCGACCGGCTGTCTTGTCGTGGCTCGTCGTGGCTCGTCGTGGCTCGTCGTGGCTCGTCGTGGCTCGTCGTGGCTCGTCGTGGCGTCTGCTGATGCGGCCCGCCGCGCAGCGGGCCGAAGGCAGCAAGATACCAACGATCGGGCACATTACCAACGATGCATATCGCTTGAAGGTATGCCGGCGGGGCATAAGCGCCCCTTGCTGCACTGGAACGGGGCGGCATGGCCAGCGCTCCCTTGGTGTCACGCAAGCCACGGGCCAGCCGTGCCGGGCCTCTGTGCCAGGAATCGCCACACCGCGCCCACCCTGGCGCCACCACGCCCCCCCTCAGCGCCGCAGCAGCATCACCAGTTCGTCCACGTCCGGCAGCGGCGCCGCCGCGCCCTCGCCCGCCGCCAGGATGCCGTCGGCCAGTTCGCGCTTGCCCTGGTGCAGGGCGACGATGCCCTCCTCCACCGTGCCGGCGCCGATCAGCCGGTAAACCGTCACCGGGCGTTGCTGGCCGATGCGGTGGGCGCGCCCCATGGCCTGGTCCTCGGCGGCCGGGTTCCACCACGGGTCGGTGATGATCACGTAGTCGGCCGCGGTCAGGTTCAGGCCGAAGCCGCCCGCCTTCAGGCTGATCAGGAAGCAGTCGCCCTCGCCCGCCTGGAAGGCGGCCACGCGCCGGGTGCGCTCCGCCGCGGGGGTGGCCCCGTCGAGGTACTGCCAGCGCAGCCCGGCCTCGTCGAGCGCGGCGCGCAGCAGTTGCAGGAAATCGACGAACTGGCTGAACACCAGCGCGCGGTGGCCGGCGGCGGCCAGTTCCTGCGCCAGCGCGACGAAGGCACGCACCTTGGCGCCCGGCCGTTCGAGCTCGGGCGTGACCAGCCGGGCATCGCAGGCGGCACGCCGCATGCGCGTCAGCTGGGCCAGCACGTGCAGGCGCGCCTCGGCTTCGCTTGCGGCGGCGCCGGCCGCCGGCGCCGCAGTGCCGCCGGCCGCGGACGGCGCACCCGGGCGCCTGGCCCGGGCCGCGGCGCGCAGCGCCTGCTCGGCGGCCGTCTCGGCCTGGCGGCGCAGCGCCTCGTAGTGGGCGGCCTCGAGCGGATCGGGCTCGATGCGCAGCACCCGTTCGGTGCGTGCCGGCAGCTCCTCCAGCACTTCGGCCTTGGTCCGGCGCAGCACGAAGGGGGCGATCATGCGGCGCAGGCGCAGGCGCGGCTCGCGCGCGCCGGCCTGTTCGATCGGCGCGGCGAAGTGTTCGTTGAATCGCACCAGCGAGCCCAGCAGGCCCGGATTGCAGAAGCGCATCACCGACCACAGCTCGGCCAGGCGGTTTTCCAGCGGCGTGCCGCTCAGCACCAGGCGGAAATCGGCCCGCAGCGCGAACATGGCCTGGGCGCGCTTGGCGCCGGCGTTCTTGAAGGACTGGGCCTCGTCGGCCACCACGGTATGCCAGGCCTGCGCGCAGAAGTCGGCGCGCGCCTGCTGCAGCAGGGTGTAGGAGACCACCACCAGGTCACCCGCGCCGGCCTGCGCCAGCACCGCCTGGCGGCCGTCGCCGGCGTAGTCGTGCACGCGCAGCGAGGGGGCGAAGCGGCGCGCCTCCTCCAGCCAGTTGCCGCATACCGAGGTCGGCGCCACCACCAGGGCCGCGCCGCCGCCGGCGCGTGCCACCAGTACGGCCAGCGCCTGCACGGTCTTGCCCAGGCCCATGTCGTCGGCCAGGCAGGCGCCGAAGCCGGCCTGCGCCAGTTGCATGGCCCAGCGGTAGCCGTCCTGCTGGTAGGGGCGCAGCTCGGCCGCCAGCGTGGCCGGCAGCGGCGCCGGTGCCGCCGCGCGCGCCTGGCGCAGGCGCGCCACGCGCTCACGGAAATGACGGTCGGGGTCGATGCCGGCACCGGCCAGCACGTCATCGAGCCAGGGCGCGGCCATGGCGGGCACGCGCAGGCCGCCGTCGCGGGCGGCCGGGGCGGCGACCGCGGCCAGGTCGCGCAGGCGGCCGCGCAGTTCGCGCGTGAGCGCCACGTAGAGACCGTCGCCCATCGGCACGAAGCGCCCGGGATGGCCGGCGGCCCAGGCCAGCAGGCGTTCCAGTTCGAGCACCATGCCCTCGGCCACGGTCAGCTCGCCGGCCAGCTTGAACCATTCGCCGGCAGCCGCCACGCGCACCGCCAGCTGCGGCAGGCCCGCGCCCAGCACCCGCATGGCGCGGCCCTTGGGCCATTCCAGCGCCTGCACGCCGGCCAGCCCGGGCAACTGCTCCAGCACGGCCAGCGCGATCTCGGGATCGTCCAGCGTCCACTGCAGCTCGCCATCGTCCGACGCCAGCGGCACCAGCTCGGGCAGCGCGTGGAAGCACTCGGCGACATGGGCCTGCTCGGCGGCGAGGTCGCGCCGCGTCGCGCGCGTCTCGCCCTGGATGGTGGCCAGCAGGCGTTCGCGGCCGGCACCCGGCGCCAGGCGGGGGCCAAGCGGCCCCAGCGGCGTGACCACCAGGCGCAAGGCCACGCCGCGGCCGTGCGGCGCCAGTTCGGCGCGCAGCCGGTGCTCGGGCGCCACTTCGAAGGCCAGGCCACCTTGGTCGGCCTGCACCTGGAAGTGCGCGGCAAGCGCGCGCAACGCGCCGTCCAGTTCGGCCTGGGCCTCGAGCGGCACCGGCAGCCCCCGCGCCAGCACGCGCCCGGCGGCGAGCTGGGCCGGCGTATGGCGGACCACGCGCAATCGCTGCGGCCCGTCGCGTACCACGGTGATCTGGCGCAGCGTCTCCGCTTCCTGGCGCGCCGCCGCGTCGAGATAGCCTTCCAGCAGGCGCGATTCGCGTACCGGCGGCCAGGCCCGCAGCAGGTAGTGCCCGGGTTCGCGTACCACCTCCAGCACCGGCTCGCCGGCCTCCACCGCCAGCGGCTGCTCGGGACGGCCTGCCAGCACCACGCCGGGATGCCCGATCAGCGCCAGCATGGCGGCCGCGCGGTCCAGCACGAAGCGCCGCCCGTAGCCGCGCGCCGGCCGGATCGCGCGCGCCACGCGCGCGTCGTCCGGGCCCAGGCTCTCGCTTTCGGCCAGCCGCGCCAGCGCCACCGGCCGCGGCTTGCCCCAGCCGCGCGCGCCCTGGCTCTGTTCGAGCGGCTCGATGGCGGCCACCGCCCCGTCCGGCTCCAGGCTCACCATCCACAGCAGGCGGGTGCGGGGCGCGCCGCCGGCCGCGTCTTCCGGGGCGGCGCCCGGCTCGCCGGCCAGCGCGCGCAGTGCCTGCAGCGCCTCGCGCCAGTCATCGGTCCGTGCCGTGCCCGCGCCGGGATCGGACGACGGGTCCGGCGTCAGCGCGGAAGGTGGCCGGGATGCGGACATGGGTGCTGGCAACAGGGAAAGAGGGTCAAGAAGAAGGTCAAGAAAAACCGAAGGGCAAGATGAGCGGAATAAACGTAAGCGAAATGAACGGAAAGACCGGCGGGCGCGACGCGGGGGGAGTCCGGACGCCCCGGCGGTGCCGTCCCGCGCACGCGCGAGAGACGCAAGCGGCACGGCAACCGACCGCTGATTCTAGCCCGGCGCGCCCGCGTGCGTTGGCACCTCGGTTCCCGCGGCTTACAATGTGGGTTTTGCAGCTTTTACGGCGTGCGGGAGAAGACCATGTCGATGGCGGCTCCCGCCGGCAGGATCCGGATGGACGGCAAGCTGATCGACTGGCGCAGCGCCAACGGTTGCCGGACTCCCCTCCTCTGCCGGGCATCTTCTGCGCGGCCGTGGGCAGCACCGACGAACGCAACAAGCACTGGCTCACCCAGGTCTGATCCCGGACCGGCCAGCCGACGACGAACAACACCCCTCCCTGCAACACCATGACGCAAACCGCCAGCACCATCGAGATCGGCGCAGAAGACATTCCGCTGCATTGCCCCACCAGCAAGACCCCGGCGTGGAACTACCATCCGCGCGTCTTCCTCGACGTGGCCGACACGGGTGAAGTCAAGTGCCCCTACTGCGGCACCGTGTACAAGCTCAAGCCCGGCACCGTACTGAAGGGCCACCACTGACCGCATCCCGCCCCCGCCCGGCGCACGTACCCCGCCCCCTTCCCCGACGCGCCCGCGGGCGCGCCGGGGTATCGGTGCTGGCGGCGCGCGTGCCGGGCGCCGGCCGGCCTGCCGCCCCCCGCTCATGAAGAAAGCCCTCGTCATCGCCCCGAACTGGATCGGCGACGCGCTGATGGCGCAGCCGCTGTTCGCGCTGCTCAAGGCTCGGCATCCGCGCATGCAGATCGATGCGCTGGCACCCAAATGGGTGGCCCCGGTGCTCGCCCGCATGCCCGAGATCGGCAAGGTCTTTCCCACCGACCTCGCACACGGCAAGCTGCAGCTCTCCGCGCGCCTGCTGTTCGCCCAGCAGCTCAAGAACGAAGGCTATGACGCGGCCTACGTGCTGCCCAATTCCTTCAAGTCGGCGCTGATCCCCTGGATGGCCGGCATTCCGCTGCGCATCGGCTATCGTGGCGAAGCGCGCTTCGGCCTGCTCAACATCCGCCACGCCAACCCGCCGCGCGACCAGCGCCCTCCGATGGTGGAGCACTACGCCCGGCTGGCGCTCAAGCCCGGCGCGCGGCTGCCCGAAGCACTGCCCGAGCCGCGCCTGCGCATCGACCCGCAGCGCGTGGCCGCCACCGCGCAGCGCTTCGGCATTCCGCCGCAGACGCGCCTGATCGCCTTCTGCCCGGGTGCCGAATACGGCCCGGCCAAGCGCTGGCCGGCCGCGCACTTCGCCGAACTCGCACAGATGCTGCGGCGCTCCTTCCCCTACGCGCAGATGATCACGCTGGGCTCGGGCAAGGATGCCGAGATCGCCGCCGAGATCGTGCAGGGCGCGCCCTTCGTGCGCAACCTGTGCGGCCAGACCTCGCTCGACGACGCTGTCGACCTGCTCGCCCTGTCCGAGGCCGCGGTCTGCAACGACTCCGGGCTGATGCACGTCACCGCCGCCCTGAACCGGCCCCAGGTGGCCGTGTTCGGCTCCAGCGACCCGCGCCATACGCCCCCGCTGTCGCAGGCTGCTAGTATCATGTGGCTCCAGTTGGAATGCAGCCCATGCTTCAAGCGCGAGTGTCCCCTCGGCCACCTGCGCTGCCTGAAGGACATCCAGCCCGAGATGGTGTTCGTCGAGCTGCGCAAGCTGCTGCAGCAGCCCTGAGCCCGGACCCCACCGGATCGATTCCCAGACCATCGCCACCCATGCCCCGCTTCGCCCGCCTGTTCGATTCCGCCGAAGACATCGTCGAGGCCTACCGCGACGCCCTCAAGCTGCGCGACGCCGAAGGCGCGCTGCGGCTCTGGCTCGACGAGGACTCCATCACCTGCGTGATGCCCGACGGCCACCGCCTGATCGGCCATGAACAGCTGCGCCAGGCCTACGCGCAGCTGCTGGAGGAGCAACCGGTGCTGGTCGACGTGATCGAGGCCAGCAGCCATGCCTCGCTGGGCGTCTCCATCTTCGACGTGACCGAGGCGCTGCGCTTCGGCGGCGACCGCGTCGAGGCCGACCTCTACGTGCATACCACCTACGTGCTGATGCAGAACCACGAAGGCTGGCGCATCGCCCACATCCACTGCAGCCCGGCCAATGCGGCCCAGCTCGCCGGCGCCAGCAGCGCCGTGCCGGGCCAGGCGCTGCACTGAAACGGGAGGGCTGCCCGGCGCTCCGCCACGGCAGCCCTGCAGGCATGCGGCATCCGACCTTCACCAGCCCCCCGGCGCCGGCCGCCCCCGCCGAGGCCGAGACCGAGGCTGCTGCCGGCTTCGGCGCCGGGCAGCGCATGCCCTGGTGGCTGTGCGACGGCCATACCCAGACCATCATCCCGGCGCGCTTCACGCGCCGTCCGCAGGTCGGCTTCCGGCGCGAGCGCTGGAGCACGCCCGACCGGGACTTCATCGACCTCGACTGGACCACGCATGCCACCGCGCCCGATGCGCCGCTGGTGGTGATGTTCCATGGACTGGAGGGCGACTCGGGCAGCCACTATGCCCAGGCGCTGATGCACGCGCTGGCGGCGCGCGGCTGGCAGGGCGTGGTGCCGCACTTCCGCGGCTGCTCGGGCGAACTCAATCTCGCGCCGCGCTTCTACCACTCGGGCGATGCCGAGGAGATCGGCTGGATCCTGCAGCGCCTGCACGCGCAGCACTGCGCGCCGGCGCGCCGGCTGCTGGCGGTCGGCATCTCGCTGGGCGGCAATGCCCTGCTGCGCTACCTGGGCGAGCAGGGCCAGGCCGCGGGGCGGCTGGTCGCCGCGGCCGCCTCGGTGTCGGCACCGCTCGACCTCGCCGCCGGCGGCGCTGCGCTGGCGCGCGGCTTCAACCGCGTCTACACGCGCATGTTCCTGCAGACGCTCAAGCGCAAGTCGCTGGCCAAGCTGCTGCAGTATCCCGGCCTGTTCGACCGCGATGCCGTGCTGGCGAGCCAGGACCTCTATGCCTTCGACAACGTGGTGACGGCGCCGCTGCACGGCTTCCGCGACACGGATGACTACTGGACGCGTGCGGCCAGCAAACCCGTGCTGGGCAGCGTGGCCGTGCCGACGCTGGTGCTCAATGCGCGCAACGACCCCTTCCTGCCGGCGCGCCACCTGCCCGGCCCGGAGCAGGTCAGCGCCGCGGTCTGGCTGGAGCAGCCCGAGCACGGCGGCCACGTCGGCTTCATGACGCCGCGCGAAGGCCTGCTGCGCCAGCTGCCGCTGCTGCCGTATGCTGGGCATATCGGCTGGCTGCCGCAGCGCGTGCTGCGCTTCTTCGACAGCGTCGCCTGAGATCCGGCGATGCCCCGGCGCGCCACGGTGCACGGTGGCGCCGGAGGCCCATGCTAGCGGGCGGCACGCCCGCGCAGGAGACAAGACAGATGGATGAGATCGTCAAGCAGGCCATGGCCCGCTGGCCCGACGTGCCGAACTGCTATGGCTGGCTGGCACTGGACCGCCGCGGGCAGTGGCGCATCCGCAACGAATACGCGCAGCAGCACGGCCTGTCCGGCGATCCGGTCCGGAACGAGGCGCTGGTCCGCTTCATCGAGCGCAACTACCAGCGCGACGCGCACGGCGCCTGGTACTTCCAGAACGGCCCGCAGCGGGTCTTCGTCGCGCTGGGCTATGCGCCGTGGGTCGCGCGGCTGCACCAGGGCCGGCTCGCCACCACCAGTGGCCACGCGCTGGCGCCCGTCGCCTGCTACGCCGACGAGCATGGCAACGTGGTGCTGGCATGCCGGATGGAGGAGGAACTGACGGGCGCGAGCGGCGTGCAGGCCGTGCTGCTGCACGACCATGACCTCGATGCCTTCAGCAGCGCCAGCACCTGGCACGGCGAAGCCTGCGGCGCGGCGCTGGGCGTGTTCCATCACGGCAGCGCGGACCTGCCGATCGAACCCATCCTGGACAAGGAAGTGCCAGCGCGCTTCGGCTTCGTGCGCATGCCGCAGGCAGAGCCGGCCGGATAGGCGGAGAAGGCCGAGAAAGCCGAGAAAGCCGAGAAAGCGAAAGGGGCGGGAAAGCAGGGATAAGCGAGAAAGGCAGACAGCCGGCAGCGCCCGCCCGGGCTCAGTTCGGCATGCCCTTGTTGTCCTGGCGATCCTCGCGCGCCAGGCGCTGCAGCTGGTGCAGGCGCGCATCGACCTCGGACAGGGTGTAGAAGTCGCCGTCGCCCGCCTTGCGCGCGATCTGCAATTGCTCGATCGCTTCCTGGTAGGAGCCGTCCATCGCATAGCGCTCGGCCAGTGCCTGGTGCTGCAGCAATTGCTGGCCCCTGCCGGCATAGGCGCGCGCCAGCAGGCCCCACCACTCGGGACGGGTGTTCTCTTCGCGGGTGCGCTCGCGCAGATAGGCCACCGCTTCGTTCCAGCGGCCGACCGACAACAGCGTCTCGCCATAGCACAGGGCCACCGCGTGCGACAGCGGGAAGGCGCGCATCGACGCCTGCGCCTGGCTCAGCGCCTGTGCGGTCCGGCCCTGCTCGCGCGCCAGCTCGATGGTCATCACGTCCAGCATCGGCGTGCCCGAAGTCGCGCCCGGGATATTGCCGTACAGGCGGCGTGCCTCGGTCAGCGCGGTCTCGGCGGCGGCATAGCGTCCCAGCCGCTGCTCGGCGAAAGCGATGCCGTACCACAGCGCCGGCTGCCGCGCCGGCGCGGCGCCGGCCAGTTGCGTCTGCATGGCATTGCGCACGTTCTGCAGGTCGCTCGGCGTGGTTTCCTGCAGCACGCGGGCGCGCACGCGGGCAAACTCATAGTCGGGCGTGCTGACCACCTTGCGCACGCTGACGTGGCTGGCGCGGTCCTGCATGTCGGCGATGCGCTCCGAGGTCAGCGGGTGGGTCCGCACATAGGCCGGCAGCGAGTTCTCGGAGATGCCCATCACGCGCTGCAGGCGGCGGAAGAAGTCCGGCATGCCCTGCGGATCGAAACCGGCCGCGGTCATGATCTGGAAACCCACGCGATCGGCCTCGCGCTCGGCGCTGCGCGAGAACGACAGCTGGTTGGCCACCGCCATGCCCTGGCCACCGATGGCCAGCGCCGCGGCGGCATCGCCGCTCTTGGTGGCAGCCAGGCCGGCCAGCGCCATCGCGGCCAGCGCGATCCACATCGATTGGTCCTGCTTGGTGATGCCGCGCGCGATGTGCCGCTGCATCACGTGGCCGATCTCGTGGCCCAGCACCGACGCCAGCTCCGATTCCGTCTCCGACTGCACCAGCAGCCCGGTATGCACGCCGACGTAGCCGCCGGGCATGGCGAAGGCGTTGATGGTGCGGTCGCGCACCCCGAACAGCTCGAAGCCGGTGGCAAAGGTGCCGGCGCCGTTGGCGCCCGAGATGTTCTGCTTGCGCGCGGCCTCGACCAGGCGGAAGCCGAGCGCGTTCAGGTACTCCGTCAGCAGCGGGTCGGTCAGGTAGTCAGGGTCGCGGCGGATCTCGCGCATGATGCGATCGCCCAGCCGCCGTTCCATATCGGGCGACAGCGCCGCGCTGGAGGGATCGCCCAGGTCCGGCAACTGCGGCCCGCTGCCCTCGACCACGGTGTTGCCGCCGTGCACGAAGTCCGACTTCTGCCCCGCCTTCACGCTGCGGTTCAGGTTGTCGTAGACCTGGTCGCTCACCTCGGCGCCCGGCGCACCGCCCACCGAAAGCCCGGGCGGCAGGACGGTCTGCGCCCAGCCGGGCGCCAGCAGGCTCACGGCCAGCAGCGCCGCCAGCGGCCGGCGCAGACGCCACGGCCGCGCGGCAATACGGCGGAGCGGGTCATGGCCGGAGTCGTGGCGGGCGCGGACGGAGCCGGTGCGGAGCGGTCGGGACGGTAGCATATTGCTATGATAGCGGCCTTCCCATGCCGTTCCCACGGGGCTTGCCCTGCCCGGCGGCGGCGCAGGCCGCTACGCCGGCGGCAGCGCCGCGGCCTTCACCCTCCACTCTCCAGTCCCGCCATGAGCCAGCTCACGCATTTCGATACCGCCGGACAAGCCCATATGGTCGACGTCGGCGACAAGGCCAGCACCCATCGCGTCGCCGTGGCCAGCGGCACCATCACCATGCAGCCCGACACGTTCGCGCTGGTGCGCGACGGCAGCGCGAAGAAAGGCGACGTGCTGGGCATCGCACGCGTGGCCGCCATCATGGCCACCAAGCGCGCCGCGGACCTGATCCCGCTCTGCCACCCCATCGGCCTGACCAAGGTCGCGGTCGACTTCGCGCTCGACGCGGCCGGCGCCAGCGTCACCTGCACGGTGCGCACCGAGACCCGCGGCCAGACCGGCGTGGAGATGGAAGCGCTGACCGGCGTGCAGGTCGCGCTGCTGACCATCTATGACATGTGCAAGGCGGTGGACCGGGGCATGGTGATGGGCAATGTGCGGCTGCTGGAAAAGCATGGCGGCAAGTCGGGGGACTGGGTGGCGGGCTGAAGGCGGCCGCGCCCGGACTACCCCGGACTACCCAGACGACTCCGGACGACTCCGGACGACTCCGGACGACTCCGGACGACTCCGGACGACCCGGATCATTCCGGGCCATTCCCGATCATTCCGGCTCACCGCCCGCCTGCGCCCGGGCGGTGAACGCGTGTGGCGTGGCGTCGGCGATTCTTAGCGCCGATGTCACAGGCTTACAACATCACAGGCCGCTCTGTAATAAGCGTAACGGCCCATTTCCACGCCATCAGGAGCGTGGGCTTGCGCGTTAAATTGGTATTCAATTCACATCGGGAAAGCCGCACCACGCGGTGCCCTGAGATACCAAGGTGAGCAACATGAACGCGCGAGATCTCGGCCGCATCGGCCTGCTTGCCGCCGCGCTGGCGGCTGCCGCAGGGGCCAGCCTGCCGGCCCAGGCCCACGGCTGGTACGGCCGCGGGCGGGTCGGCGTCGGTGTCTATGTCGGGCCCGGCTTCTACCCTTACCCTTATCCGTACTACTACCCCGGCTACTACTACCCGCCCGCGGTGGTAGCGGAGCCGAGCGCGCCGCCGCAGTATATCGAGCAGGGTGACGTCGATCCCGCCGGCATCCCGCCCGCCGCGGCCGGCGGCGCGCCGGACCAGGGGCCATCCTACTGGTACCACTGCAGCAAACCCGAGGGCTACTACCCCTACATCAAGGCCTGCCCGGGCGGCTGGCAGCAGGTGCCCGCGCAGCCGCCGTCGAGCCGCGCCGACGGCGCCCCGCCGCCGGCCTGACCAGCCCGATCCCGACGGAGCGCCACGCACGCGCCGTCCCCATGCCAGAGGAATCGCCATGAAAGCCCTCCCCCTTCTCGGCCTGCCGCTTGTGGCACTGGCCCTGAGCGCCTGTACCGTGATGCCCACCGGCCCAAGCGTGATGGCGCTGCCCGGCACCGGCAAGAATTTCGACCAGTTCCGCGCGGACGACGCCAGCTGCCGCCAGTTCGCCTATGCGCAAATCGGCGGGGTGAGCGCCGACCAGGCCGCCGCCAATACCGCGGTCGGCAGCGCCGTGCTGGGCACGGCGGTCGGCGCGGCCGCCGGTGCAGCCTTCGGCGGCGGCCGCGGCGCGGCCATCGGTGCCGGTGCCGGCCTGCTTACCGGCTCGGCCATCGGCGCCAACAACGCCTACTACTCGGGCTATGGCAGCCAGCGACGCTACGACGCGGCCTACGTGCAGTGCATGTACGCCAGCGGCAACAAGGTGCCGGTCTACGGCAATATGGCGATCCGCAGCGCGCCGCCGGCCGGCGCCGCCTACTACCAGCCCGCGCCGCCGCCTCCGCCGCCGGGCTACTACGCCCCGCCGGCCTACTGAGCCTCGGCGCACCCGGCATATCGGCCTGCTGAGCGCCGCCTGCCGGCGCACGGCGGGCCGGCGCTGCCGGCGCAATCGGCGGCCCGCTCAGTCTTCCTGGTGCGAGGCGGCCTGCTTGCGCACCCAGTCGCAGAAGGCCTCCGGCCGGTCCTCGGCGCGCACGCCGGTACAGGCCTTGTTCACGGTGGCATACTGCGCCGCCTCATCTCCCGCGTAGTAGAAACGCAGGCGCATCAGCCAGACTCGCGCCTGCGCCTCCTTGCCCGTCAGCGCCATCAGCCACGCGGTGCGCGCGATCATCTCCGGCGTCGGCAGCAGGTGCACGGCGGCCAGGTGGCCCGGCAACAGCGCCGCCGCATTGGCCGGCGTGATGCGCGCCAGCTCGGCGCGCTCGGCACCGGCATGGGTCTGGAACCAGAAGCGCGGCAGCGGCAGGCCGGCACGCTTGGCGCTGCCGGCATACTCGCGCGCCTCCAGGCGCCGGTAATCCTGCCACATGGTGGCCAGTACCACGCCGGCCGCCAGCACGAACAAGGCCGCCGCCAGCCGGCGCGCGGCGCGCGGCGGCTGCCAGCGCACCAGGCCGGACGGCTCCAGCCAGGCAATCAGGAAGCAGAACGGCAGCAGGAAGTAGGCATAGTGCAGCGGGTATTCGAGCATCGAATGCGCGCACAGCATGGCCAGCCACGTCAGCGCCAGCAGGCTCTGCGCGCGTTCGTCGGCATCGCCGCGCCACAGGCGCGCGCGCACCACCCGCCACAGCCAGCCGGCCAGCACCAGCAGCACGCCCACCGTGCCCACCAGCCCCGTCTTGGCCAACAGGTCCAGCACGGCATTGTGCGCGTGCAGGGACATCTCCGCCGTCACCCCGACCAGCGCCAGCTGCTCGAACTGGGCCCAGCCGAACTCGCCCCAGCCCACCCCCAGCCAGGGGTGGGAACGGAACATGGCCCAGGCATGCGTCCACAGCGCGCCACGCGAAGAGATCTGGTCGGCCGCCTGCAGCTGGGCGATGGTGTCGAACAGGTTCCAACCGAAGGCCTGCCCCGCCGCCTTGACCAGGGGCTGCAGCACCAGCAGGCCCGCCACCAGCGCCACCGCCGCGAACAACAGGCCGGCCGGCCGCGCCAGCGGTCCGGCGCGGCGCGCGCTGGCGCCCAGTCGGCCACGCTCGCCATCCATCGCGCCCGCGCGCGCCAGCCAGGCCATCAGCAAGGCGCACAAGGTCGCCAGCCCCACGTGCAGCACGCCTGTGCGCGAGCCGGACAGTACGATGCCGCTCTCGAGCAGCAGCGCCGCCGCCAGCCAGGCCGGCGCGCCCAGGCGGCCGCGCGCAGCCAGCCAGACCGAGGCCGCCAGCGCCAGCCCCTCGACCGTGGCCTGGTGGTTGGGCTGGTTCAGGTTGCCCCACAGGCGGCGGTTGTCATCGTAGAAATAGGAAGAGACCAGGCCCAGGCTGCCCGGCTCCAGGTGGAAGACCTGCGCCCATTGCGCCAGCGTGCCCAGCAACCCCGCCACCAGCCAGGCGGCGGCCAGCGCATCGAGCAGGTGGCGGCGCCCGTCGCGGCCCGCGGCCTGCCCGTAGCGCCAGGCGGCCAGCATCACCACCGCGCCCAGCGCCAGCGCCAGCTGCGTCAGCAGGCGGCTGCCGGTGATGTCGGGCATGCCGGCGGCGGCCTGCAGCAGGCCGGTCAAGATCAACCAGAGGGGGAACAGGGCGGCGATGGGCAGCAGCGGCGCCTCGCTACGCTGGCCGGCGCGCGTGGCGAGGCTGCACAACAGCCAGGCGCTCAACGCGAACAGCAGCAGCGAGGCCCATTCGCCGTAGAAAGTAGCGAGCGGCAGGGTATGCCGGGAAACCAGCGGGGGAAACGCGACAGCGAGGAAAACGGCTAGGGCCGGAAGCGAGAACCTGAGAGGCGGCATGCGGGTGCCTGGTGGGGGCAAAGGCGCATGATAGCTTGGGGGGTGGGGAAAGAAAAAGCGCCCCGGGTGGGGCGCCTTCTTCCAATGCTTACAAGCCTATCAGACGCCCGTCTGTTGCTTCGTGCAACCATTGCCCGACGTAGCGCCGGTCCACTTGATCTGCGTCGGGTCCGTAGTAACAGGCGTAAAGGTCACGACGCACGCGGTCAACTGACCCGAGCCGGTGATGGTAAGTGCCGGAACAGTACCATCCCAAGCAACGGTACCATTTTTCGGTACGGGCAACGAAGGATAGCCAACGGCCGTGTTCAGCAGAGCTGCCGTCGCGCACTTCGTCATGTCGCCACTGTTTTCCTGCAGGCACTGTCCAATAGCGATCTTCGTTGATGCGATCGAAGCAATGTTGTCGGCCCAGCGCGCGCGCGTCACGTAGTCCTGATACTGCGGAATCGCAATCGCCGCCAGGATACCGATGATCGCCACGACGATCATCAGTTCGATCAGCGTAAAGCCCTTCTGGGCACGGCGGCCCAGCTTCTTCAGTTGTTGTACGCGTTGCATGGTGATTTGACCCCTTGAAGGTATTTTCCCGATGTGATGAAACATCGTGTTTCATGTGATGCGGGACATATAAAGCAGTCTTCATGCCAGCCTTTTGGAGGGTATGTGAAGGCACGAAGTGACAATTTTCGGCAGTTGGGCGGCCGATGGCTTTGCGCTGGCGCAAATTTTGTCACCCAGGCTGACAGGCTGCGGCAGGCGATGGAAGCGCCGTTTCGATCAGAAACGAATCCAACTGAAATCCGGCGCCTCCCGGGCAGCGCGCCGCTCCCCGCTCCAGCAGAAAAACGGGCGGCCGCATCGCTGCGGCCGCCCGGAACGACGGCGCCCGGGCTTCACGCCCAGTCGCCGCTGAGAGGACGGGTCGGTCAGGCGGTCTGTGCGCCGCGGCGCTGCAGCAGCTTGCCGATCAGCACCACCAGCACGGCGCCGACGACGCCGAACACGAGGTGGGCGTGCGGCACGTTGGCCTCGAACCAGGCGGCGTCGACCGGGTCGCTGACCAGCATCTCGCCGGCCAGGTAGCCCAGCAGGGCGGCACCCAGCACGATGATGATGGGGAAGCGCTCCATCACCTTGAGCAGGATGGTGCTGCCGAACACGATCAGCGGGATCGACAGGCCCAGGCCCAGCACCAGCAGCATCAGCTGGCTGCCTTCGGGGCCCTTCTGCGCGGCGGCGGCCACGGCCACCACGTTGTCGAGCGACATCACCAGGTCGGCGATCAGGATGGTGCGGATGGCGGCCCAGATATTGTCCTTGGCATCGTGGCCGTCCTCGTCATCGTCGCCGGTCAGCAATTGCACGCCGATGTAGACCAGCAGCAGGGCGCCGACGATCTTCAGGTAGGGCAGGCTCAGCAGCTTGACGGCCGCCACGGTCAGCACCACGCGCATGATGATGGCGGCGGCGCTGCCCCAGAAGATGGCTTTCTTCTGCTGGGCGGGCGGCAGGTTGCGCGAGGCCAGGGCGATCACCACGGCGTTGTCGCCCGACAAGACGATATTGGTCAGGATGATCGATCCCAGCGCGATCCAGAACGCGGTGGAGGACAGCAATTCCACGGTGAAGCTCCTCGGTTTCTATGACTTGGTGTTGATGGATAACGACAGGTCCGCGCGCTGGCTCGGCGCGCGACTGCGGCATTTCGGATGTCTGAAAATTCAGACATGGAGATTTACCGTATGAACCTTTCGATTAGGTTTCAATCAGGATACCAGCAGACCTGGGAGATACCCTAGTGTCCTGGGTCTCAAGTGCGTTGAGCCGCTTTGTCTGGCGGGAAGTCGTGCAAGGCCGGGGCGTCAAGGACAACGGGATTGCCTCCGCCAGAATGACAATGCCCCCGCATGAGGCGGGGGCATTGCATGGCCGGCCGGGGCCGGCGGTCGGTGCCGGCGCCGCGCGGGGCGCGGCGGGACACCGGGAATCGGACGCCGAATTACAGCGCAGCCTTCAGCAGGCGGCCCATTTCGGACGGGTTGCGCGTGACCTTGATGCCGCACGCTTCCATGATTTCCAGCTTGGCCTGGGCGGTGTCGGCACCGCCCGAGATCAGCGCGCCGGCGTGGCCCATGCGCTTGCCCGGGGGCGCGGTCACGCCAGCGATGAAGCCGACCACCGGCTTCTTCATGTTTTCCTTGATCCAGTAGGCGGCGTTGGCCTCGTCCGGACCACCGATCTCGCCGATCATGACGACGGCGTCGGTATCGGGATCGTCATTGAACATCTTCATGACGTCGATGTGCTTCAGGCCGTTGATGGGGTCGCCACCGATGCCGACGGCCGACGACTGGCCCAGGCCCAGCGCGGTCAGCTGGCCCACGGCTTCGTAGGTCAGCGTGCCCGAGCGCGACACCACGCCGATGCGGCCCTTGCGGTGGATGTGGCCGGGCATGATGCCGATCTTGATTTCGTCCGGGGTGATCAGGCCGGGGCAGTTCGGACCGAGCAGCAGGGTCTTCTTGTTCTGCTTGCGCATCTTGTCCTTGACTTCCATCATGTCGCGCACGGGGATGCCTTCGGTGATGCAGACCACCAGGTCGAGGTCGGCGTCAACGGCTTCCCAGATCGCGGCGGCGGCGCCTGCGGGCGGCACGTAGATCACCGAGACGGTCGCGCCGGTGGCGTCCTTGGCTTCCTTGACGTTGGCGTAGATGGGGATGCCCTCGAAGTCCTCGCCGGCCTTCTTCGGGTTCACGCCGGCGACGAAGCAGTTCTTGCCGTTGGCGTAGTCGCGGCAGCCGCGGGTGTGGAACTGGCCGGTCTTGCCGGTGATCCCCTGGGTGATCACCTTGGTATCTTTGTTGATCAGAATCGACATGCTGTAATCCTTTGCTTGGCTTCAGGCAGCGCGCGGGCTCAAGCCCCGGCGCGCCGCGTGCGTTCGCGAATGGTTGGCGTGACTGCGCGGCTTGTTACTTGCCGGCGGCAGCGGCCACCACCTTCTGGGCAGCCTCTTCCATGGTGTCGGCCGCGATGATGGGCAGGCCGGAGTCGGCCAGCATCTTCTTGCCGATCTCTTCGTTGGTGCCCTTCATGCGGACCACCAGCGGCACGGACAGCGACACGGCCTTGGAGGCGGCGATCACGCCTTCGGCGATCACGTCGCAGCGCATGATGCCGCCGAAGATGTTGACCAGGATGGCCTTCAGGCCGGGGTTCTTCAGCATCAGCTTGAAGGCTTCGGTCACCTTCTCGGTGGTGGCGCCGCCGCCCACGTCGAGGAAGTTGGCCGGCTCGCCGCCGAACAGCTTGATGGTGTCCATGGTGGCCATGGCCAGGCCGGCGCCGTTCACCAGGCAGCCGATGTTGCCGTCCAGCGAGATGTAGGCCAGGTCGAACTTCGAGGCCTCGATTTCGTTGGCGTCTTCTTCATCCAGGTCGCGGTAGGCGACGATTTCCGGATGACGGAACAGGGCGTTGGAGTCGAAGTTGAACTTGGCGTCCAGCGCGATGACCTTGCCGTCGCCGGTCAGGATCAGCGGGTTGATTTCGGCCAGCGACGCGTCGGTTTCCCAGAAGGCCTTGTACAGGCCTTGCAGGGCCTGGCGGGCTTGCGCCACGCTGGCGTCGGGCACGCCGATCTTGCGCGCGATATCGTCGGCGTCGGCATCCTGCAGGCCGGCAGCCGGGTCGATGATCAGGGTGTGGATCTTTTCCGGGGTGTGGGCAGCGACTTCTTCGATGTCCATGCCGCCTTCGCTGGAGGCCATCAGGGCCACCTTCTGCGACACGCGGTCCACCACCAGCGAAACGTACAGTTCCTTCTTGATGTCAGCGCCTTCTTCGATCAGCAGGCGGTTGACCTTCTTGCCTTCCGGGCCGGTCTGGTGCGTGACCAGTTGCATGCCCAGGATGTTGCTGGCGTAGGTCTTGACCTCGTCCATGCTCTTGGCAACCTTGACGCCACCGCCCTTGCCGCGGCCACCCGCATGAATCTGCGCCTTCACGACCCACACCGGGCCGCCCAGGGTTTCAGCGGCCTTCAGGGCCTCGTCGACCGAGAAGGCCGGAATGCCGCGCGGAACCGGCACATTGTATTTGCGCAGGATTTCCTTGCCTTGGTACTCATGGATATTCATGCGTGTTTCCTTTCGGGTAGGCGTAAGAGGGAAAGTGTTGATGCGGGTCCGCGGCGCCGGCGTCAGCCGGCGGGCACCGTGGACCTGCCGGGCGTGGACCGCGTTTCGCCGGATTCGCCGGCTTCGGGCCGCGGCACCGTGGGAGTCTGCGCCCCCTGGGGCCCGGTCTTCGGTTTCGGCTGGTAGCCATACCAGCGCGGATAAAACTGGCGGACCACCTCGCCCTCGAAATGCAGGGCATGGCAGCCGTGCAACTGGTAGGGGGGATCGGTCCGGGTATCGTCTTCGCCGTCGCGGATGCTGATGACATCGCCCGCGAAGGCCTGGATGGCGGTGGTGGGCAGCACTCCGGCCAGTTCGGTCAGGTGCGTGCAGCCGGCCACGCTGCCGAGGCGCTCGCGCACAGCCTTGCGGAAACCCTTCATCAGGTTCAGGCCGATCAGCTTGCGGTAGGCGGGGCCGATGGTGTCGCAATGGCCGGGATAGGGCACCCAGTCGGAGCAGGCGTCGGCGTCGACCACGTTCATGCGCAGGTCGATCGTCACGCGCAGCCACAGGTCATGCAAGGGCTGGCCCTCCGGGCGCACGCGGCCGCCGGCCAGCTCGATCTCGCGCGGCTTGGTGTCGGTCAGGCGCGCCTCGATGTCCCACAGGCCATCTTCCCTGAGATAGGCCTCGGCCGTGATGGCACGGCGATGCCGCAGGGCGCGGTTGACGGGCGGGGAGAGGGGCATGAAACCAGGCTGAAGCGAGGACAGATGGACGGCAGAAATCGGACGGCGGAGCCGAAAAACCCGAAGAGTTTAACATGCCGGGCCGCATTGGCCGGGAACTGCGCGCAGGTCGCGCTGTCGGCAGCACATTGGCGCACCGCGGCCGCTACCCGGCCACCCGCGCCACACCGGTCGCACGGCGAAGCCCGGCGCGGCATGCCGGGCGGATGGACGCCCAGCGGCAGGCTGGTATCGCCGGCGGCCACTTGCACATCGGCGCGTACTGGCGCGTACCGGCGTGCACAATACACCTGCCGGCGTCATAGGTATTTCCCAGCAGACATGGATGGAAGGACCGGAGCCGGCTGGCTGGCTGGCCGCTTCCCGCCACGGCGTTCCGGCAGCCAGGGGCAATCAGTCGTCCCCTGGCCACTCATCGGACGGCTCATCGCCCTGCCCCGCGATGACCTTGCCGATCACGCTGCGGGAAAAGCCCCGCGCCATCATGAAACGGATCTGCTTGGCCCGGGCCTCTGGCGACTCCGGCGCCACGCCGAAGCGCTTCTGCCAGACGGCGCGGGCGCGCGCCAGTTCGGTATCGGCCAGCCGCTCCTTCAGCGCCTGCAACTGCTCTCCGCCCAGCTGGTGGGTCTTGGCCTCCTGCATCACGCGCGCCGCGCCATAGCGTGCCGCGCGCCGATGCACGAGGCTGTCGACGAAACGGACATTGGACAGCCAGTTCTCGCGCTCCAGCGCGTCCAGCAGTTGCTCGACCTCCTCGGGCGACTCGGCATGCGGCGCCAGCTTGCGCGCCAGTTCGGCACGGCTGTGCTCGCGCCGCGACAGGTAGCCGATGGCACGGGCCTTGAGGGAGAGCGGGGGACGGGTGGACATGGCTGCGGGGCGGGATGCCCGAGGCCGGGCAGCGGAAGGAAGCGGAGGTTGGATAGAGCGGCTGCAGCGATTTCAGCGGTGACAGCGGTGACAGCGGTGACAGCGGTGACAGCGGTGACAGCGGTGACAGCGGTGGCGGAAGGCGTGCCGGCTCCGCGTGAGGCCGCCTCCAGCGGAATGCCACGCGGAGGGCATCGCGCAGGCACTGCAAGTTACCCAGAGGTACAACAAAGGCACAGCGACTAAGGTACAACGAGGGCACCGGCAAGGCCGGCGCCCTCGTGGCAGCCCGGCTCAGGTAGTCCGGGCAGGCAGTCCGAGGCATGACAGCCGGCGATGCGCGCCGCCCGACCGCCCCGGCGCCGGCTCATTCCTCGAGCGCCGCGACCGCCGTGCCGTTCAGCGGGGCCACGCCCAGCGCCACGCGCACCTTGTTCTCGATCTCGTTGGCGATATCGGGATTCTCGCGCAGGAATTCGCGCGCATTGTCCTTGCCCTGGCCGATCTTCTCGCCGTTGTAGCTGTACCAGGCGCCCGACTTCTCGACGATCTTGGCATCCACGCCCAGGTCGATGATCTCGCCCTGGCGGGAGATGCCCTGGCCGTAGAGGATATCGAAGAAGGCTTCGCGGAACGGCGGCGACACCTTGTTCTTGACCACCTTGACCTTGGTCTCGTTGCCGATCACGTCGTCGCCCTTCTTGATCGAGCCGATGCGGCGGATATCGAGGCGCACCGAGGCGTAGAACTTCAGCGCGTTGCCGCCGGTGGTGGTTTCGGGCGAACCGAACATCACACCGATCTTCATGCGGATCTGGTTGATGAAGATCACCAGGCAGTTGGTGCGCTTGATGGTGCCGGTCAGCTTGCGCAGCGCCTGGCTCATCAGGCGGGCCTGCAGGCCGGGCAGCGCATCGCCCATCTCGCCTTCGATTTCGGCCTTCGGCACCAGCGCGGCGACCGAGTCGATCACGATCAGGTCGATGGAGCCGGAGCGCACCAGCGCGTCGGCGATTTCCAGCGCCTGCTCACCGGTGTCGGGCTGCGAGATCAGCAGGTCGCCGACATTGACGCCCAGCTTGCCGGCATAGTTGACGTCGAGCGCGTGCTCGGCGTCGATGAAGGCGCAGGTGCCGCCCAGCTTCTGCATCTCGGCGACCACCTGCAGCGTCAGCGTGGTCTTGCCCGACGATTCCGGACCGTAGATCTCCACCACGCGGCCGCGCGGCAGGCCGCCCACGCCGAGCGCGACGTCCAGGCCCAGCGAACCGGTGGACACGACCTGGATGTCCTGCTCGACGTCACCGTCGCCCAGGCGCATGATCGAGCCCTTGCCGAATTGCTTCTCGATCTGGGAAAGCGCCGCGGCAAGCGCCTTCTGCTTCTCCGCGCTCACGCCTGCACCCGCCTTCTTGTCGTCCATGGTCGTCCTTCCGTCAATGGTGTATAAATAGGCCGCATGTGGCGCGGCGCCTGGTTTCCGTGCGTGCCGCGCCGGCCCGCCGGCGCATCCTGGCCCCGGCGCAGGCGCCAGGGCGATCCCGCTCCCGCGCCGCCGTCTTGCCGGGCGCCGCGGGGCACCGACCCGGCAGGACCGCCAGGCCATGCCGCCCCGATGCCGGTCCTCGCCGAACGTGCGAGTACTGTATAAAAAAACAGTATGCTTGGCAAGCCCCGCCCGCGCCACGGACGCAAAAAGTAAAGGCGCCCGGGCCTGGCCAGGGAGGAGACACTGACTATGCGCATTCTCATCGCCGAAGATGACGACGTGCTGGCTGACGGACTGACGCGCTCGCTGCGCCAGTCGGGCTATGCCGTCGACCATGTCGCCAGCGGACTGGAAGCCGATTCGGCGCTGTCCACCCAGAGCTTCGACCTGCTCATCCTCGACCTGGGCCTGCCGCGCATGTCCGGCCTGGAAGTGCTCAAGCGGCTGCGCGCGCGCGGCGCCATGCTGCCGGTGCTGATCCTGACCGCCGCCGACAGCGTCGACGAGCGGGTCAAGGGGCTGGACCTGGGCGCCGACGACTACATGGCCAAACCCTTCGCCCTGACCGAACTGGAGGCGCGCGTGCGGGCCCTGGTGCGGCGCGGCGCCGGCGGCGGCGGCACCCTGGTCCGCCACGGCCCGCTGGCCTTCGACCAGGTCGGCCGCGTGGCCTACCTGAACGAGCAGATGCTGGAGCTGTCGGCACGCGAACTCGGCCTGCTCGAGATCCTGCTGAGCCGCACCGGCCGCCTGGTGTCCAAGGAGCAGCTGGTCGACCATCTGTGCGAATGGGGCGAGGAAGTCAGCAACAACGCCATCGAGGTGTATGTGCACCGGCTGCGCAAGAAGATCGAGGTGGGCGGCATCCGCATCGCCACCGTGCGCGGGCTCGGCTACTGCCTGGACAAGTTCCAGGCCGCGCCGCTACCGGAGGACGCGGCCGGCGCGGCCGGCGCCTCGACCACCGTGCACGCCTGAGGACCGCGCTGGTGCCCTCCCCCGTCCAGGCCGGCTGCCCGCACGCGACATGACCCTGCTCAGACTGCCCTGGCGGCGTGGACACGCGCGGCAGGCCCGCCGCGCCGCCGCCAGCCCGCCGCCGGCCGCGGCGGATAGCGCGGCCCTGCCCGACGACGTCGCCCTGGCCGACGCCCTGCCGCACCTGGAGGACGATGCCCGCCAGCCGGCGGCGCGCTCCCTGTTCGGCGAGATCCTCGACTGGATGCTGGCGCCGCTGCTGCTGCTGTGGCCGATGAGCATCGCCGTGACCTACCTGGTCGCCAAGTCCATCGCCAACGGCCCTTACGACCGCTCGCTCGAAGCCAGCGCCATCGTGCTGTCGCAGCAGGTGCGCGAGGTGAACGGCCGCGTCACGCTGCAGTTGCCGCTGTCCGCGCGCGAGATCCTGCGTGCCGACGAAACCGACAATATCTATTACCAGGTGGTCGGCACGCGCGGCGAGTACATCGCCGGCGACCGCGACCTGCCGCTGCCGAACGAGGACGAACAGGGCCACGCCGGCCTGGTCTCGCTGCGCGACGACCGCGTCAAGGGCAACGATGTGCGCGTGGCCTACACCTATGTGGAACTGCGCAACGTGTCCGGCGAGCAGCCGGTGCTGGTGCAGGTGGCCGAGACGCTGGACAAGCGCGCCCGCCTGGCCAACGAGATCATCAAGGGCGTGATCCTGCCGCAGTTCGTCATCCTGCCGCTGGCGGTGGTGCTGGTGTGGTTCGGCCTGACGCGCGGGCTGGCCCCGCTCAACGCCATCCAGCAGCGCATCCGCGCGCGCAATCCCGGCGACACCAGCCCCATCGAGGAGGGGACGGCGCCGCAGGAGATCACGCCGCTGGTGTCCTCCTTCAATGAACTGCTGGCGCGCCTCGACCAGTCGGTGCAGACGCAGAAGCGCTTCATCGCCGACGCCGCCCATCAGATGAAGACGCCGCTGGCCGGCCTGCGCATGCAGGCCGAGCTGGCCCAGCGCGAGCAATCGCCGGAGGAGCTGCGCCGCTCGCTGGCGCAGATCGCCGGCAGTTCGGAGCGCACTGCCCACCTGGTCACCCAGCTGCTGTCGCTGGCACGCATGGAGAACCTGGCCAGCAGCGCCGGCATGGCGCCGCTGGACCTGGCCGCGCTGGCGCGCGAGGTGGTCAAGGACTGGCTGCCGCGTGCGTGGGAACGGCAGATCGACCTGGGCCTGGATGCCGACGACCATCCGGTCATGGTGCAAGGCAACCGGCTGATGCTGACCGAGATGCTGAACAACCTGATCGACAATGCCATCCGCTACACCCCGCCCGGCGGCCACGCCACCGTGCGGGTCAGCGCCGACCCCTTCGAACCCTTCGCCTACCTCGACGTGGAAGATACCGGCCCGGGCATCCCCGTGGCCGAGCGCGAGCGCGTGATGGAGCGCTTCTACCGCGTGCTCGGCACCAATACCGAGGGCAGCGGGCTGGGCCTGCCCATCGTGCGCGAGATCGTGCAGCAGCACGGCGGCGAGATCCGCATCCTCGACCATGTCTACCAGCAGGAGCCGCGCCGCGCCGGCGCCCGCCTGCACATCACGCTGCGGCGGCCGGCCGAGGACGCGGAGCACTGAGCATGGCAGGCCATCGCGACACCCCGGACGAACGGCGCGCCTGGTACCGCAATGTGCGCTGGATCGGCGCGCTGCTGGGCGTGTGGTTCGTCGTCACCTTCGTGGTGAGCTGGTTCGCGCGCGAACTGCGCTTCGACTTCTTCGGCTGGCCCTTCTCCTTCTGGGTCAGCGCCCAGGGCGCCCTGATCGTCTACGTGCTGATGGCAGCCATCTACGCCTGGCGCATGAACCGCGCCGACGATGCAGAGGCCGCCGCAGCCGCGGCGCAAGCGGCACCCGAGAACTGGCGCGACGATGCTGCGTAGCGGCATCCCCTGCATCGCGCCAGCCGTCTTTTCCTCCCGTTTTCCAAGCTCTCTTCCTTGCGCGGCGCAGCAGGCGGAGGCCTTGCGCAGGCCTGCTTCCGGCCTAGCGTATACCCCGACGAAACTCCCCATTTCCGATGGGAATCTGTCAGAACTCAGTAAGTTTCGCCTCCCACAATCCAAGCAACTTCGGCAGGCCGGGAGCCTCCGCAAGTGCTCGCGCAGTGTCGCCCCCGGCCCGCACGGAGACCTTACGACAATCGAAGGAGACATCATGGCCAATGCGCAGCACGTTGCGATGCCGGGGGGCGGCACTCAGAACGCACCCATGACGAGGGAGGAGAGGAAGGTCATCCTGGCCTCCTCGCTCGGCACGGTGTTCGAGTGGTACGACTTCTACCTGTACGGCTCGCTGGCGGCGATCATCGCCAAGCAGTTCTTCGCCGGCCTGGACCCGACCTCCGCCTTCATCTTCGCCCTGCTCGCCTTCGCCGCCGGCTTCATCGTGCGTCCCTTCGGCGCGCTGGTGTTCGGCCGGCTGGGCGACATGATCGGCCGCAAGTACACCTTCCTGGTGACCATCCTGATCATGGGCATGTCGACCTTCATCGTCGGCCTGCTGCCCGGCTTCGCCACCATCGGCTGGGCCGCGCCGGTGATCCTGATCGCGCTGCGCATGCTGCAGGGCCTGGCCCTCGGCGGCGAGTACGGCGGCGCGGCCACCTACGTGGCCGAGCACGCGCCGCACGGCAAGCGCGGCTCCTATACGGCGTGGATCCAGACCACCGCCACGCTGGGCTTGTTCCTGTCGCTGCTGGTGATCCTGCTGTGCCGCGAGCTGACCGGCCCGGCCTTCGACACCTGGGGCTGGCGCATCCCCTTCCTGGTCTCCATCCTGCTGCTGGGGATGTCGGTCTACATCCGCCTGTCGATGAGCGAATCGCCCGCCTTCCAGAAGATGAAGGCCGAGGGCAAGACCTCCAAGGCGCCGCTGACCGAGTCCTTCGCCCAATGGCGCAACCTGAAGATCGTGATCGTGGCGCTGCTCGGCCTGACCGCCGGCCAGGCCGTGGTCTGGTACACCGGCCAGTTCTATTCCCTGTTCTTCCTCACCCAGGTCCTGAAGGTCGACGCCAAGACCGCCAACCTGCTGATCGCCGGCGCCCTGCTGATCGGCACGCCCTTCTTCATCTTCTTCGGCTCGCTGTCGGACAAGATCGGCCGCAAGTGGATCATCATGGCGGGCTGCGCGCTGGCCGTGCTGACCTACTTCCCGATCTTCAAGGCGATCACGCACTACGCCAACCCGGCGCTGGAGCGCGCCCAGCAGTCCGCGCAGATCGTCGTCACCGCCGACCCGGCGCAGTGCTCCTTCCAGGGCAGCCCGATCGCCCGCGAGATCGACTTCCGCAGCTCCTGCGACATCGTCAAGCGCACCCTGGCCCAGGCCAGCGCAAGCTACGAGGTGGTCAGCGCCCCGGCCGGCACGGTGGCCTCGGTGAAGATCGGCGACAAGGAGATCCCCGCCTTCAACGCCGGCCTGACCGAAGACCGCCACAGCTTCAGCGAAGACAGCAAGAAGCAGATCGCCGGCTTCAAGAAGTCGGTCGGCGAAGCAATGAGCGCCGCCGGCTACCCGAGCAAGGCGGATCCCGCCCAGATGAACACCATCATGGTGCTGGTGCTGCTGGTCATCCTGGTGATCTACGTGACCATGGTCTACGGGCCGATCGCCGCCATGCTGGTGGAGATGTTCCCGACCCGGATCCGCTACACCTCGATGTCGCTGCCCTACCACATCGGCAACGGCTGGTTCGGCGGCCTGCTGCCCACCATCTCCTTCGCGCTGGTGGCGCAGAACGGCAACATCTACTACGGCCTCTGGTACCCGATCATCATCGCCGCCGTCACCTTCGTGATCGGTGCCCTGTTCGTCCGCGAAACCAAGGACGTCAACATCTACGCCCACGACTGAGCCCCGCGGCCCCCGACACCCCCGCCGCGCGCGAACGGGGGCGCCGGAGGCGGCCGGCGGCCCCGGCCACCCCGGCGGAAAAACGCCTAGGAAAAATCTTTGCACAAAGGTGTTGACAGGCTCTGAAGTCCACGTATAATTGCGGTCTTCAACGGCGAATTAGCTCAGTCGGTTAGAGCGACGGAATCATAATCCGCAGGTCCGGGGTTCGAGTCCCTGATTCGCCACCAAATATGAAACCCCGGTAGATCCACGATCTACCGGGGTTTTTCATTTTTCACTAGGGGGCTCCGCCGGTTTTTTGCGCGGGCCCCTTTGCGTTTCTTCCCGGGCGCCGCTCCGCGGCATTCACCGCCCCTCAGTCCAAACGAACCCGAACGAACCCGGACGGCCCCCGATCGAAGGTGGCCGCGAGCACGGCGGCAAGGAGCCACGCCCTCCTTCGGTCCCCGCCAGTTGAATCCATACAACGCGCACACCCATCTTGCGGTTCGACTTTGACCACCACGAGGTTCCCGTCTACACTCGCTGCAACTACAAGCGGGCTTGCATGACAAGCCCGCGATAGATTTTCGGGTCAAGGAGCGCGAGCATGGGCCAAAGAAGCCCGGCAGTGCCACAGCGATGGGATGACTGTCGCTTTTATCGGGAAACATGGGTCAAAGCCGCACGCCTCCCAGGCGTCGCGCGATGGCGCTATGGCCTGCCGCGCAAGCAGCCGGGATTCACCCTCATTGAGTTGATGGTGACGGTTGCCATCGTCGGCATTCTCGCCGCTGTGGCGTACCCTTCGTATATCCAGTACGTTGTGCACTCCAATCGCGCAGCGGCGGAGTCGTTCCTGCTAGAGGTTTCCGCCACGCAGGAGCGCTACCTGCTGGACAACCGCGCCTATGGCACCAGCCTGGCCGCACTGGGCTACTCAGCCCTGCCCTCGAGCATTTCCGCCAGCTACCAGGTCAGCGTCTCGGCAAATGCCGGCCCGCCGCCCACGTACACGCTGACGGCCACACCGATCGGCGCTCAGTCCAGCAACGACACGCGCTGCGGTACGCTTTCCCTGTCCAACGCAGGCGTCAAGTCCGCCTCCGGACCGGCGTCCGATTGCTGGCAGTAGGCCATGACGCATCGGACCCATCGCCTCGCCGAGCGGACCCGCCGCCCTGCCAAGCCGGCGGGCTTCACCCTCATCGAGCTGCTGGTGACGCTGTCCGTGCTGGCCATCCTCGCGTCCATGGCCGCGCCGTCCTTTGCCAGCTTCGTTGCCACGCAGCGCATAAAGAATGCCTCGCTCGATCTCGCGGCCGCGCTCACGCTCGCGCGCAGCGAAGCGGTAACGCGCAATACGAGCGTTTCGGTGAATGCATCCAGCAGCTGGAGCGGCGGCTGGGCGGTGACGGCAGGCACGACGCAGGTGCGCAGCTTCGGCCCCTACCAGGGCATCGCCATCTCCACGACCAGCGGCACGTCCCTGGCCATGGGCAACGACGGCCGTCCCGTCGCCGGCGGAACCAGCTTCCAGCTTTCCACGGCCGCCCCCGCGCAGAGCACGACCGTGCTCTGCGTCGTACTGAGCGGCACCGGGCGCGTCTCGGTCGTCAATGGAGCTTGCGCATGAGGGCCATCCCTTCCCACCGAGGACGCCCCCGACCACGCAGGCCGGCGCGCGGCTTCGCGCTGATCGAGATCCTCGTTTCGGTCGTGATCCTGCTGGTGGCCCTGCTCAGTGCCGCCGGGCTGCTGGCCCGCTCGAACCAGATGGAAATGGAGACCTACCAGCGTGTCCAGGCCCTGACGCTGCTGCAGGACATGGCGGCACGGCTGAACGCCAATCGCCAGGTCGCCCCTTGCTACGCGGCGGGATCCCCGATGACGGTGCTGGGCAGCGGCTCGACCTCGGTACCGGCCTGCGCGCTGGGCAACGCCGCCCAGCAGGCGCTGGCGACGACGGACCTCACCGCCTGGAACAACGCCCTGCTCGGCAGCGCCGAGACCAGCGGCGGGAAATCCCTCGGTGCCATGATCGGTGCGCTGGGCTGCATCGAATCCGTCGACCCGGTCAACCAGGTCTACCGCATCTCGGTCGCCTGGCAAGGCCTGGCCAAGACCGTGGCGCCCGCGCTGCCGTGCGGCAGCGGCAGCTTCGGCGATGACACCACGCGCCGCGTCGTCAGCATCCAGGTCCGGATCGCCACCTTGTCATGAACCGCCCCCGCCTCCACCGCCCCTCGCAGCGAGGATGGACGCTGGTCGAGCTGATGATCGGCATCACGATCGGGATGCTCATGCTCATCGCCCTCGGCAGCCTCTACTTCTCGACCACGCAGTCGCGCTCCCTGCTGGCGTCCGTCTCCGACCAGATCGAGAGCGCGCGCTATGCGCTCGACATGATCGGGCACGAAACCGAACTGGCGGGCTTCTATGGCGAGACCGGCCAGGCCAGGAGCGCAACGGTATCGATGCCGTCGCTGTGCGCCACCACCAGTACCGCGCTCGGCTTCGCCAACAGCCCGGTGACCATGCCGGTGCCCATCCAGGGATTCGCGGCCGGCACGGTCGCCTCCTGCCTGCCGAACCTCAGCGCACAATCGGAGATCCTGGCGATCCGCCGTGTCTCGACCACCAGCGCCGCGGCCGCAACGGCGTCGGCCACCACGGGCCAGGCCTACCTGCAGAACTCCGCCTGCGGCAGCGACCCGGTTCCCTTCGTCTTCGACACCAGCGCGGCGGCCTTCACCCTGCAGACCAAGGCCTGCACCTCGAGCGCGCTCGCGCCGCTGCGCGCAGCCGTGGTCCGCATCTTCTATCTCGCCGCTTGCGACAACTGCGCCGGCAGCGGCGACGGGATCCCCACACTGAAGATGGTCGAACTCATCAACGGCGCGTTCCAGGTCAACTCCATCGCGCAGGGCATCCAGGATATGCACTTTTCCTTCGGCGTCGACCAGGACAACAACGGCTCCGCCGACTGCTACGTCGACAATCCCGGCATCGACAACAGCGGCGCCTGCACGAGCGTCACCGGCTATTCGTGGGCTACGCCGTCGGCCAACTGGCATAACGTGACGTCCGTGCGCATCAGCCTGCTGGCGCGCACCACCACCCGCGCCAACGGCTGGACCGACACGCGCCAGTACGACCTCGGGCGGAGCAGCCCGAGCGGGCCGTTCAACGATGGCTACAAGCGCCATGTCTACGCGCAGGTTGCCCGGCTGGCCAACGTAGCCGGCCCGAGGGAGTAGGCCATGCCATCGCTGCGACAGCACAAGCAGGCGCGCGAGCAGGGCATGACGCTCGTCGTCACGCTGATCTTCATGGTCATCTTCCTCCTGCTGGTGATCTCCCTGATCCATTCCAGCGTGGTCAACGTGAAGGTGGCCGGCAACCAGCAGCACACAGTGGAAGCCCGCAGCGCGGCGCAGCAGGCCATCGAACAGACCATCAGCCAGGACTTCACCGCCAACCCGGCCGCGGCGGCCTCCAGCGTGGCGGTCGACGTGAACGGCGACGGCACCGCGGACTACGTGGCGCAGGCCTCGGCGCCTGTGTGCACCAGCAGCCAGCCGATCAAGGACACCGACCTCGATACGACCAATGCCGACGACGTGTCCTGCTACCTCGGCAATGGCAACCAGAACACCGGCATCCTGACCTCGACCGCCAGCGGCGGCAATTCCCTGTGCAATTCCACCCAGTGGGACGTGCAGGCGAGCGTCAACGACAGCACGACCGGCGCCAACGTGACCTTGCACCAGGGCGTTGCCGTACGCGTGCCGGTCGGCACCACATGCCCATGATCCATCGCCGCGCCGGCCTGCGATCCCGCGCGCCCACCGCCCCCCAGCCGCCCGCCCCTAGCCGCCATGCGCCACCTCTTCCTCATTGCCTTGCGGCTGGCCGCCGTCGCCGCACTCGCCTTCTCGACCGCCTCGCCCGCCCATGCCGACGACATCGACCTGTACACCGGGCTGCAGACCGGCGCGGGGCAGCCGAACATCCTGCTGGTGATGGACAATGCCGCCGCCTGGGACGCCTCCGTGACCATCCCGAGCAGCGCAGGGTGCCCGAGCTGGACCCCGTCCAGCGCCAAGGATGCCGACTTCATGGCCTGCGCGCTGTACAACGCGCTCGGCGCGATCGGCTCCAACCCGGCCCTGCTCGGCAAGATCCGCCTCGGGCTGATGATGTTCGCACCGGCCAGCACGGGTGGCGGCCTGTTCTACTATCCGAACCCGTCGCCAGTGCCGCCCGGCCCCCTGCCGGTGATGGACAGTACGGCCATCGCCAACTTCCAGACACTGGTACGCAACAACATCAACGTGACTGCCAAGGCCAGCAAGAACCTGCTGGACGAGTCCATGGCCGAAGCCTGGGCCTACTTCACGGGCGGCACCGGCATCTCCGGCACCAAGTACACCTCGCCGCTGACGGACCATTGCCAGAAGACCTTCATCATCTATATCGCCGGGTCGTTCAACAACAACGCCCCCAAGACCGCCAACGGCACACCGCCCGCGCTCGCAGCGCTGCAGACGGCCGGCGCCACCTCGGCACAGCAGGCGCAGCTCGTCCTGCCGTCCAACGCCAACAAGTACCAGCAGAACTGGGGCGACGAGTGGGCGCGCTTCATGTACCAGAGCGACCTGTCCGGCGGTGCCAACACAGCCTACAAGCAGAATGTCGTCACCTACACCATCGACGTGACCGATGGCAGCAATCCGTCCTACGACGCGCTGGTCAAGAGCATGTCCAGCAACGGCGGCGGTTCCAACTTCACGGTGAGCGTGGGCGACGCCAAGGCCCTGCAGAACGCCTTGATGAGCATCTTCAATGAAGTGCAGGCCGTCAACAGCGTGTTCGCCTCGGTGAGCCTGCCGGCCTCCGTCAACGCCCAGGGACAGTTCCTGAACCAGGTCTACGTCGGCATGTTCCGCCCCGATGCCAGCGCGGCACCGCGCTGGCTGGGCAACCTCAAGCAGTACCAGATCGGCTACGACAGCAACGGCAACATCGTGCTGCAGGACGCCAAGAGGCAGAAGGCCATCAGCAACGCCTCCACCGGATTCATCTCGCCCAACGCGGTCAGCTTCTGGACCGCCGACCCGCCCCCGACATACGGTGCCAGCGGCTACGGCACGGGTTCGGTGGCCAACTGGCCGGCGCAGGGCTATTGGCAGAACAGCCCGTCGAGCGCCGGCTGGAAACTGGATCTCCCCGACGGCGAGATCGTCGAGAAAGGCGGCGCCGGGGAAATGCTGCGCGCCACCAACCTGACCAGCCAGCAAGGGCGCACGCTGCTGACCTGCAACGCCAGCTGCCAGGCCAGCACCGCCTTTACCTCCTTCGACACCAGCAACAGCTGGCTGACCGGTTCGGCGGGACTGGCCGCCATCAATGCCGGCGAAGCCGGCGTGCCGACCATCACCAGCACGGAGCTGCCCAAGCTGATCGCCTGGATGCGCGGACAGGACACCAAGGCGGCCGACTCCACCAGCATCGCCGGCAAGGAAGCGGAAGCCGGACCCGGCTCGCCGGTCACCGTGCGCAGCTCGATCCACGCGGACGTGCTGCACTCGCGCCCCGCGGTGGTCAACTATGGCAGCACCGGCGTGGTCGTGTACTACGGCACCAACGACGGCGTGTTCCACGCCATCAACGGTAACCAGAGCGCGGGTATCAACGGGGTGCGGCCAGGCGGCGAGCTATGGGGCTTCGTGGCGCCCGACTTCTTCGGCAAGCTAGGCCGCCTCTACGTCAACTCCCCGGAAATCCAGCTGTCCACGACCCCCGGCGGAATCACGCCCACGCCCCTGCCGCGCGACTACTTCTTCGACGGCAGCACGGCGGTGATGCAGGACCTGCGCAATCCGTCCAGCCCCCGCGTGGTCATCTACCTGACCGCCCGGCGCGGCGGCCGCTTCCTCTACGCCATCGACGTCACCAACCCGCTCAGCCCCAGCTTCCTATGGCGGCACAGCTACGCGGACCTGCCCGAACTCGGCCAGACCTGGTCGCAGCCGCGCGTGCTGCGCGTGCGCGGCTACGCGAACCCGCTGGTGATCATGGGGGCGGGCTACGATTCGACGGAAGACAGCGATCCCTACAACGCGAACGCCAGCACCGGCGGCGACACCATGGGGCGCGGCCTGTTCGCCTTCGATGCGGTCAGCGGCAGCCTCGTCTGGAGCGCGCTGCCGGACTGCACCGGCATGAGCGGCGCCTGCGTCAAGGTGGCCGGGCTCACGCGCGCCATTCCCTCGGACGTTACCCTGCTCGACCGCAACGGCGACGGCTATAGCGAGCGCCTCTACGTCGGCGACCTCGGCGGCAACCTGTGGCGGGCCGACTTCGAGGCTGCGGCCGGCAATGCACCGGCCAACTGGACCATGACCAAGCTGGCCGCGCTGGGCGGCTCGGCCGGCAGCAACAACGCGCGCAAGTTCTTCTATCCGCCCGACGTGGTATCCACCGCGGGCTACGATGCCGTCATGATCGGCTCCGGCGACCGCGAACATCCGCTCTATTCGACCTCGCCCACCCCGGGCCTCGCCTACAACGTGGTCAACCGGCTCTATATGATCAAGGACAGCAATATCTCCGGCATGCCGTTCGCCTGGACGCCAATCACGGAGGCCGGCCTGTCCGACATCACGACCAGCACCCAGCCCTACAGCGGCGCCGGCTCCGGCTTCTACATCACGCTCACCAATCCCGGCGAAAAAGCCGTCAACGCGGCGCTGACCGTCGCCGGCTACACCACCATCGGCACCAACACGCCGACGGTGCCGAGCCCCAACCAGTGCTTCCCCAACCTGGGCGCGGCCCGGACCTATTCCTTCAACTTCGTCACCGGCGCGGGACAGAACACCGCGCGCTCGATCGTGCTCGACGGTGGCGGCTTCCCCCCCTCGGCCGTGTTCGGCATCGTGCCGGTAACCAATGGCAGCAGCACCACGCTGGTGCCGGTCGTGATCGGCGGCGGCAGCCAGACCGCCACCGGAGGCGGCGATGCCACCTCGCCGATCGGCGTGCAGCAGGTGAAGATCGCCGGCGCCGGCAAGCGCAAGCGCGTCTACTGGTACCCGGAAAGCGACCGCCATTGACATGGCGCCGGGCGCGCGGGCGGCCGGCTCAGTGTTGTAGCGGGCGCCGGCCGGCTCGTCCGCCGCCCCTTCACCGCCTCCTGCGCCGCGACCGGCCACGCCGTGGCACGATGGGCATTACAATCGCCCGGGAACCGGTGGCCGCCACATCCGCCACCGCCGCGCTTCCCCGGCCCGCGCCAAGGCGCGGCCTCCGCCCCAACGCTCCCACAGCCACAGGAGACCATCCATGACGCAAGCAAACGGCACCACGATCACGTTCCAGCGCCCCGACGGCAAAGAACTCCAGGGCTACCTGGCCACCCCGGAAAAGACCGAAGGCGCGCCCGCGGTGGTCGTCATCCAGGAATGGTGGGGCCTGAACGACCAGATCCGCGGCGTCGCCGACCGGCTCGCGCGCTGCGGCTACCTCGCGCTGGTGCCCGACCTGTACCGCGGCAAGTCGACCGTCGAGGCCGAAGAAGCCCACCACCTGATGAGCGGGCTCGACTTCGGCGATGCCGCCTCGCAAGACATCGCCGGCGCCGTGCAATACCTGAAGACCCGCGCCAGCCGCGTCGCCATCACCGGCTTCTGCATGGGCGGCGCCCTGACCCTGCTGGCACTGGGCCAGAACCCCGACCTCGCCGCCGGCGTGGCATGGTACGGCCTGCCGCCGCTCGAATACATCGACCCCGCCAAGATCCGCGTGCCGCTGATGGGCCACTGGGCCACCCAGGACACCTTCTTCACCCCGGAATCGGTCGACGCGCTGGAAGCCAAGCTCAGCGAAGCCAAGGTCGACTTCACCTTCCACCGCTACCTGGCCCACCATGCCTTCGCCAACGAGACCGCCGTCGGCCCCGGCCGCCTGCCGGCGACGCAGTTCGACCCCGTGTGGTCGGAGATGGCCTGGGACCGTACGTTGACGTTCCTGGCGCGTACGCTTTACTAAGGCTCTACCAAGCGGCATCTACGCCGCGTCGCTGCCGCGCTCCTGCTCGGGGCGGGCAGCGCGGCGACCTGCCCGTCAGGCACTGCTCGCCGCCGCTAGCGCGACGTATCGTTCCTGCGCAGCATCGCCAGCCGGGAATCTGCGCCCTGCCCCTCAACGTTCGCGCAAACTCTCCTGCCGGTCGGCCTTCTGCGGGCTCAAGAGTAGACCACAACGCCAACTCAGAAAGCGTCAATTCGAGGTGCCCTACTTCTGCTCCGTGAGTTGCGGCTGACCCTTTGCCAGTCCGTCTCCAAAATAGATTCTTCTCAGAATCATTCTGGCCTCGTTCGAGTCTTGGTCAAGTGCCAATTGCAGCAAGCGCAGGCCTTCTTCGCGATTCTGCGGCACAAGCCGCCCTTCAACATATACTGCACCTAGAAGGCCCTCAGCCGCCGCATAATCTTGGTTAGCCGCGGCTTTAAGCAAGCGGATCCCCTCCTCCGGATTCCCGCCCCTCAAGTAATGACTTCCAAGCGCATACTGCGCAACCACATATCCTCGCCCGGCGGCTATCGACTCCAATCGAATAGCCTCATCATAGTCATAAGGAACGATTTGGCCGTGCCTGACCATCGAGTGCAAGAAGTCGTTCATATACATGCGACCCATATTGTAAATGGCGGCATCGTAGCCGTGCTCCGCAGATTTCTTGTACCACGCCAAGGCATCAGCGAATCTCCCCTCGCCCTCGGCGATGATGCCCATTCTGTTTTCCCCAGCCATATGACCTTGCTCTGCCGACTGACCGAACCAGTAGACAGCATCCCCCCAACTACCAATAATTTCCTTGTACGAAAAAGCCAAGGCATATTGAGCCTTGGCGTCGCCCTGCAATGCGGCAGATCTGTAATTGTTGATGACCTCTTCCTTTGACTCTGGCGACAGCTGATCTACGTGATTACGATCCCATCCAAAATGAGATTGGGCTCGCGAAAAACCCTGGTCAGTCGCAATCTGAAACCATCTCAATGCCGTCTTATCATCGTTCAAAGTGTGCCCAGTCAAATAGAGGGACGCTAACGCATACTGGGCTCTTGCAAAGCCTTTCCGGGCCGCTCGCTCAATCCAGAAACGAGCTTTGATCATGTCAGGGTTGGCTATTTTTTCATAGGAAATTGCCAGATCGTATTGCGCAGCCGCATCCTCCCATGCGGCCGACGCAGCAGTGCACACCTGAAGCAATATTAATACAATAAATGCAAAATTAAGTTTCAATGTGTTCATCTTTTACGACCATCAGCAGGACTGGATTGCATTGAAAACACGGTCGCGTAGAGCGTAGAGGCGAGCGTTGAGTTCCTTGAGCCAACTTCGCCGGAAGTCGGAAACCGAATCCCATCGTTCCCTCCATCGTGATGCCCATGCATCATGCTGACCGGCCAAGTAGTGATGCTGTGGAATGGTCAGCATCTCCGGGAACACCGATCTTATGCACTTCAGCAAACCTGATAGTGCAAAGTCAGTTGCGCCATCCCCCAGGCAAACAACATCTCTCGACGAACTGAATGTCAGGACGGCCTCTTCGAAGAACTTGGCAATCTGCTCCTGTGCCCCCGGCCAGGTAGACCAAGGCTTAGCCGCCGCGTTGTACCGTGCCAGGAGCACAATCGGTTTGCTTGGACCCCAACCGCAGCCAGCACGCGCCAGCGGGAGACCTAAGGCAACGAGCGGACACCCGATGCCACACGATGTCCGCTCGCGAGGACCATCTGGATCAGCGGTAGATCTCCGCAGACGATGTCCACGCCCCGCCGACGACGAGGACTCCCCCGTCGGTCAACAATACCGCTGCATGCTGCGAGCGATTGACCGCCATGCTGCTGGCCTGGATCCATGTTGCCGAATCAGGCTCATACAAGAAGGCGGAGTTGTCGTCACGGGCAAGAAGATTCAGTACCGAGCGCCTACCGCCCGCAATCAGGACGTTGCCGTTCGGCAGCAACACGGCGGCATGTTCGCCAACGGGATCGGGCAGCGTTCCGCCGCTCGCCCACTGGCCTGAGGCAGGGTCATACAACTCGGTCTGCGTGCCACCGTTGCCGACGATCAAGACCTTTCCATTCGGCAACAATGTCGCGGTATGCATGGAATGCTCTGCCGTCGGGCCCGCTGTCTTGGTCCAGGTATCAGTTGCCGGATCGTAGAGCCTGGCATTCGCGCCAAGCATGACCAGTACCCTGCCATCGGGCAGGAGCGTGGCGGTGTGCTTCCTGTGGGACCGGTAGCCGGGATCCGCCTGATCGATGGCCGCTGCCTGGGACCAGGTGCCCGTGGCGGGATCATAGAGTTCGGCCATGGTCACGTTGCCGTCGCCTTCGCCGTTCAGCTTATCGACGTTCCCGATGACGAGTACCTTGCCGTTGGGCAGCAGCGTTGCTGTATGGGGCTCGTAGATCTTGTTGCCGGTGATGGTGTTGAAGGTGCCGGTGCCCGGATCGTAGAGCGTAGCCGAGGGGCCTATCCATCCGCCAACAAGCAGCACAAGGCCATTCGGCAGAAGCGTCGCAGTGTGATGGGTCCGCATGGTTGCCACTTCACCGGCCGACGTCCATTGTCGCGTTGCCGGATCGTACACGTCGGCCGTATTGATAAGACTCTGCGGTGGAAATATCCCCGCCTGATGGCCTGCACGCGTCGATCCAGGTCCGGGAACGGACACAACGCCGCCGGCCACCAGGACTTTGCCATCGGGCAGCAGTGTGGCAGTCGTCCGTTGAGGGCCCTGGAGCCGACTGCCGGCCGTCTCCCACCTGCCGGTGGCGGCAACGGCAATCCGCACCGTTGCCGAGACGCTACCGGCGGCGTTCTTGCCCAGCACTGTATGGACAGACTCCCCCTGCGCCCGCGCGGGGGTGCCGCTGATGACACCGGTCGATGGATGAAGACTGAGGCCGGCTGGCAGCGCAGGGGTCACCGAGTACGCGGTAATCTTGCCCCCTGTGCTCTGCGGCACATTCTCGGCGATGGCCTGCCCCTGGCTGTAGACGACCGAAGCGGCTCCGTACTGCAGCGATACCGGCGCCACCACGCGCTCGCTCACTTCGATGCGCAGGCTCACGGACACGCTGCCTTTGGCGTTGCTGCCTGTGACGACGTAGGACACAGGCGCGGCCGCCGCCCGGGGGGTGCCGCTGATGACGCCGGTGCCACGATGGAGCGCCAGCCCGGCGGGCAGCGCGGGGCTGATCTCGTAAGACGTGATTTCGCCACCAAGATTGCGCGGCGCGTTGGGCGGAATGCTGGTGCCCGCCTCGTACACGACCGATTCGTCCTGATAGCGGAGCTGCTCCGGCGCAACGGCTTCTGCCTTGACCTCGATCTGCACGCGCGCGGTGGCACTGCCTGCCGGATTGGTCGCCGTCACGGTGTAGTGAGCCGCAGCGGTCACCGCCGACGGCACACCCGTGATGAAGCCGGACTGCGGATCGATCTCAAGCCCCGCCGGCAAGGCCGGCGCGACGCTGTAGCGCATGGGGCTGCTGCCGGCAACGTTCGGGCGATTCGCCGCGATGGCCTGGTTCTGCACGTAGACGATGCTGGCGTCGGAGTAGGCTAGGCCGGCCGGGGCATGCAGGGAGGATTGGGTGTCGAGGGACGGGCTGCCGCCGTCTCCGCCGCCGCAACCGCCGAGGATGGCGGCCGCAAGCAGCAGGCTTGCACAGGAGTTCTTTTGCATGGTTGTCTCAAGAGCTTTGTTTCACATGCGTCCTTGCGGGGCATAGCCCGTCACGACACGACGCAGTTGGGAAATGCGCAATGCATCCATTCTTCTTTCTGAACCCTTCTTCACCCTCCCATTGCCCTATCCTCCACAGGCCACTCCCCCTCTGCCTGAGAGGCACTGTGTCGAATGATCAGATTCGACGGAAACAGCGGAATGTGTCTTACCTCCTCCTGCGAACGCGAAGTCCGCGTAACTACCTCTCTCTTCAATCCCCCAGCCGCCGTATCTGCCAGCCGCATGCCAGCACCGCGAGCCCGGCCAGCATCGAGCCCTCGCGCTTGAGTTGCATGCCAGCGGCGCTGTAGGCCAGGCCGAAGGCGATGAGGGCGGAGCCGAGGCGGGAGACGATCTGCTTTTGCCTGCCGTGCTGTTGCTGCTGTTGCCTGCGGTGCTTCATCAGGTCTCCATGCGAGTGGTGTGACGTGGCATCTGGCGCTGGCGGCGGCTGCCGCGAGGCGTGCGGTGCGCACCAAGGGATGCTGACGGCCTCGCGCCAGCGCCGCTGGGGCGCGGCGGATGGCGGAGGCCTGTGGGAAATGGCGCGGATCAGGCCCCGCGGGCCCGTCCGCTCCGCGTTCAGTCCTTGCGGATGAACATTTCCACCCGGCGGTTCGGCGCCAGGCATTGGATCAGCGCGGTGCGGTTGCGCTGCTCGCAGGACACGAGCGGGTTGCCCGCGCCTGCGCCTCGGGCGTTGATCGGCACGCCGACGCCACGCTGCTCCAGGTAGCGCTTGACGGTCTCGGCGCGCTGGACGGACAGGCGCTGGTTGTAGGCTGCCGAGCCGATGCGGTCGGTGTAGCCGATCATGTCGATACGCGTGACGTCCTGGTTCCCTCGCAGGTCGGTCGCCAGCTTGTCGAGCGTGGAGCGCCCGGCTGCGAGCAGGCCCGATTCGTCGCCTTCGTCGAAGCCGAAGGTGGCGTCGGCCTGCAGCGTGATCTTGGGCGGCACCACGGCGACCGGAGGCGGTGCCGGCGGCTTGCACGCCTCGACGCCGGCGGCGACCTTGGCGAGCCCTTGCGCAACGTCGTCGGCACGCTGCTTGGCGCTGGTGAAATTGCGTGCCCAGGCATCATGCCCGGCGTGGATCAACTTGACCTCGGCGCAGGCGAGCTCCGGCTGCAGTGTCGGGCAGGCGTTGATGCGGGGGTCGGCCTTGTAGCCGTTGATGGCCTGCCACAGGTCGGGCCGCACGACGGAACTGGTCCGCAGTTCCTGGTTGGCGGCCGACAGCGGCTCGCGGCCTTCCACCATGGCGAGCTGGCGCGCGGCTTCGCCGATGCTTTCTTCCACGAAGCCCCAGCGGTTGCTGGCCGCCAGTTCGGCCTTGCCGGCCTCGACCCAGCAGCGGCCCTTGGCCGCGAAGTAGCTGCCCCTGGCCTCGTCCGGCAGCGCTTCGAAGCGCTGGGCGGCATTGGCAAGCGCTTCGGCAGGCTTGCCGACGGCGCCGTAGGCGGCCACCCAATGATCGGTGACCGCGCCGGCGTTGACGCTCTGCTCGGCGCCCAGCCCCCTTTTCAGCACGGTGGGATCCTGGATGCCCAGGCTGTCCCGTACTGTCGTACTGGTGCAGCCGGCTAGCGTCGCCGCCGCCATGGCCAGCACCAAGATTGGTGTTTTCATCACGTGTTGTCCCTGTCGAGAAAAGGCCGCGCAGGCGGCCTTGCCGTTCGATGTAGGTATTCGAGGGAAGCGGGCCTGCGGTTCACGCCCGGCAAGCGGGCCGCGCAGTCACGGCATTGGCGCCGTGGCTGCGCGGCCACCGTCTTGCATAGGCGTGGGACACAAGCCGCTCCGCTCGACCGAACGGCGTTGCCGCGGAAGCCGGAGCTTCCGCGGCCCTTCGCTTATCGACCTCTACCGAGGATCACTGGCCGAAGACCACGCCGACACCAGCGCGCACGATGGTGCTGTTGCCGCCAGCCGAGGACACGCCTGCGTTCAGGTTGATGTTCCCCTTGCTGTTCCAGCGCGAGACCGTGATCGCCACCGCCGGATGGCCGCGGTAAGCCGCGATGCCAGCGTTGAGCGAAGTCCGGCCCGGCAGGTAAGGCGTGACGTTGTTCAGCGCGGCAGCCGCAGCGATACCACGGCTCAGCGTGCGGTCCATCCCGTCGATGCGGGTATTGAGACCGCTGACGGCCTGGTCCGTGTACTGATTGGCCGACTGCAGCGTATCGGCCGCGCTGCGGGCGATCGCGCTATTCATCGTCGTCGCGTTCACCGCGCTCATCGCGTTGGCAGCCACGGTCGGGTCGACGCTGGCGATATTGGTCAGCTCCCGCTCGTTGCCTGCCGAACCGAAGGAGACGGTGTTGGCACGGTCAGCCACGGCGCCGGCACCGATCGCCACCGAATTCTCCGCCTTGGCGGTCGAGCCATGGCCGATCGCCGTCGACTTGGTGGCGCTGGCCACCGAGTTCGCACCGGTCGCCGTGGCGTGCATACCCGTGGCGTTGGCGTTGGCGCCGGAGGCCGTCGAGTGGGTACCCGTGGCCACCGCGCCTTCGGTGCTGGCATCGCCGTGTGCGGCGAACAGCCCGTTGCTGCCGGTACCGCTGCTGCCGCCATTGCCACCGCCGGTGCCTCCTCCGTTGCCACCGCCGGTGCCGCCGTTGCCACCCGGGTTCCATTTGTCAACCTTGTTACCCAGATCGTCCACACGCTCCTTCAGGTCGAACAACTGGCCACCGTTCACGGCCTGCTTGCTGCCTTTTTCGACAAGGCCATTGGCGACATTGGTCAACAGGACCGGACCGCTGGTGAGGGTGCCGAAGTTGACGGACTTCTTTTCGGCGTCCGAGTAGGTCACCGCCAGGCTGGTCTTGCCATCGGTGCCCAACAGACCGGCATCCTTCAGCTGCTTCAGGTTGATTGCATCGGTATCTTCCGTGCCAGCCGCAAGATTGCGGATCTTGGTGCCCTTGCCCTTGGTACCGGCCAGGGTGAGCGCCTCCTTCGTGTCGTCGTCGTACATCACACCGAGCGGATCGCCGGTGCCGGCGCTGGCGCGGATGGCATCGTTCATCTGCTTGACGTTGACCGCGTCCGTCTCGTCCTTGCCGGCGGAAACGTTCTTCAGCTTGGTCGCATCGCCGCCCTTGTTGAAGGTCACCGAACCCTTGCCCTTGTCGTCGTAGGCGACAAAGGTATTGGTCGACTTGCCGGTGTCGTCAAACGTCAGGCCAGCATCCGTCAGCTGCTTCAGGTTGACCGCATCGCCATCCGAGCGGCCGGCGGCCACGTTCGACAACACGGAGGCCTTGCCGCCCTTGTTGAACGTCACGTGCTCCTTGCTCGCGTCGTCGTAGGCGACGAAGGCATTGGTCGCATTGCCATCGCCGTCGATCGTGACGCCGAGGTCCTTGAGCTGCTTCATGTTGACGGCGTCGCTGTCGGCCTTGCCGGCGGCCACGTTGGTCAGCGTGGTGGCACTGCCGCCCTTGTTCAGGGTCAGCGTGGTGCGCTGGTCGTTGTCATAGAGAACCGACAACGGGTCCGTGCCGCCACCGCCGCTACCGCCGCTGTTGGCCGCCGCCGCCAGTGCCGAGCCCACGTCCGTGTAGGTCTTGCCGCCGATGTTGTAGGTCGGCGACTTGACGCTGCCGTCCGCATTCAGTTCGGCACCGCCGCCGAGGGCCTTGGTCACGCCCTTGAGCTGCGAGACGTTGACGGCGTCGGTGTCACCGGTACCGGCGGCGAGGAAGACCATGCGGCGTTCGTTGCCCTTGGCGCCGACGGAGATGACGTTGTCAAGCGCGCCATTGCTGTTGGCGCCGAGGACGACACTGTTCTTGCCGGTTGCGGAGCCGATGGCATTGCCTATCAGTACTGTGCCCTCTGCCTGCGCAGCTGCACGCGAGTTGGATCCGATCACGATAGAGTCCGCGCTGTCAGCCGCTGCCTTGTGACCAAGCGCCAGGGCGCGGTCCTTGTCAGCAGATGCCTGGACGCCGATCGCAAGCGAGCTCTCTCCATTGACCGACACATTGCTGCCGATACCGACTGAGTTGGCCGTACCCACGATGACATTGGAGCCAACCGCTACGGCCTTGTCCGCGTCCGCGCGCGCGGTCAGGCCGATGGCGATCGCATCCGCGCCCAGCGCCTGCGTTTCGCTTCCCTTGTCCGTCGGCCCGACGGCAAACAGCTTCTCGATCGGAACACTCGACCGCGTCTCCGCACTCAGGATCTGTCGCGTTTCGTGCGCCGGCTTGTTCAAGTCGGCCAGCATCTTGTTGACTTGTCCGAGGTTGACCGCATCGGTATCCCCTTGCCCCGCCGCCACGTTGACGACCCGGCGGAGATTCTCGGTATCGCCCACGGAGAAGGTATTGGCTTGCGACGCTACCGAGCCGAAACCAACCGCCACGGCATTGTTATCGAGTGCGGCTGCACCGTATCCAAGCGCCAGCGCTCTTTCCGAGTTCGCGTTCGTGCTCGCGCCCAGGGCCATGGCCTGGTCACCTTGCGCTCGCGCGCCCCGACCGATTGCGAGGGTTTGGGGACCCATCGCAAAGGCGTTGCCGCCAATGGCAACGGCGTCGGTACCAGTAGCCTGAGCCTGTGCCGCCGTCGACGGACCGAACTTCATGTACTTGAGGTTCGGTGCAATGACCTGCATGCTCTCGGTCACCGCCGACAGGGCAGATCCGACGTCCTGATAGGTGTGGGGAGTGCCACTCGCATCGTTGATGATATAGGAAGGCGACGTCATCCCACCCTTGCCGTCGGCTGCGGCACCACCTCCCAGCGCGGCGGCAACCTGCCCCATGCCGGTATTGAGCTGTTTCAGGTTGACTGCATCGTTGTCAAGGGAGCCCGCGGCGACATTGCTCAGCGTCGTGGCAGATCCGCCACTGTTAAAGGTGACCTTGGTCTTGGTGCTGTCGTCATAGGCCACGAAGCTGTTGGACGGATTGCCATTGTCATCGGTCTTGATCCCAGCATCCTTCAGCAGCTTCAGGTTCACCGCATCGGTGTCGCTCTTGGCCGTGGCCACGTTGGTCAGCTGGACTGCCGTCTTGGCATCCTTACCGCCCAACGTCACCTTGGTCTTGGTGCTGTCGTCGTAGGCGAGGAATTCGCCCCTCACCTTACCGTCGCTGCCGATCTGCGCACCCAGGTCCGTCAATTGCTTGACGTTGACCGCATCGTTCTCCGACACGCCAGCCGCCACATTGCTCAGCTTCGTGGCAGCGCCGCCACTGTTGAAGGTGACCTTGGTCTTGGTGCTGTCGTCATAGGCCACGAAGCTGTTGGACGGATTGCCGTTGTCATCGGTCTTGATCCCAGCATCCTTCAGCAGCTTCAGGTTCACCGCATCGGTGTCGTTCTTGGCCGTGGCGACATTGGTCAGCTGGACTGCCGTCTTGGCATCCTTACCGCCCAACGTCACCTTGGTCTTGGTGCTGTCGTCGTAGGAGACGAATTCACCCTTCACCTTACCGTCGCTGCCGATCTGCGCACCCAGGTCCGTCAATTGCTTGACGTTGACCGCATCGTTCTCCGACACGCCAGCCGCCACATTGCTCAGCTTCGTGGCAGCGCCGCCACTGTTGAAGGTGACCTTGGTCTTGGTGCTGTCGTCATAGGCCACGAAGCTGTTGGACGGATTGCCATTGTCATCGGTCTTGATCCCAGCATCCTTCAGCAGCTTCAGGTTCACCGCATCGGTGTCGCTCTTGGCCGTGGCGACATTGGTCAGCTGGACTGCCGTCTTGGCATCCTTACCGCCCAACGTCACCTTGGTCTTGGTGCTGTCGTCGTAGGCGAGGAATTCGCCCTTCACCTTACCGTCGCTGCCGATCTGCGCACCCAGGTCCGTCAATTGCTTGACGTTGACCGCATCGTTCTCCGACACGCCAGCCGCCACATTGCTCAGCTTCGTGGCAGCGCCGCCACTGTTGAAGGTGACCTTGGTCTTGGTGCTGTCGTCATAGGCCACGAAGCTGTTGGACGGATTGCCGTTGTCATCGGTCTTGATCCCAGCATCCTTCAGCAGCTTCAGGTTCACCGCATCGGTGTCGTTCTTGGCCGTGGCCACGTTGGTCAGTGTCGTCGCCTCGCCGCCCTTGTTGAACGTGATCTTCGACTTCTTGTCGTCGTCATAGGATACCGCCAGCGCATTGGTCGGGACAGACTTGAGCGCATCATTCAGCTGATCGACGTTGACGGCATCGGTTCCGCCCGTGCCCTTCGCCACATGGATAATCCTGCGCTCGGCGCCAGTGGATCCGATCGACAGAACGTCACTCTTCGATCCGTCGCTGTTGGCACCCAGCACGATGCTGTTATTTCCAAGCGCTCTAATATTGCTGCCAATTGCAACGGTCCCTGCGCCCAGATTACCGCCCTCGCGTCCAACAGACACGCTCCTGCCGATCGCGACGGAGCGCTCACCATCCGAAGACGATTGGGAACCAATGCTCAGCGAGTCTCTCGCGCTCGCGCTGGTGGTGCTACCAATGCTGACGCCATTCTCGCCATCGACCGCCACGTTCTGACCGATACCCACCCCGCCTTTGGCGGAGGCCGAAACGTTCGAGCCTGCAGCAAATGTATTGGCTGCTGTAGCCTGGGCAGCCACACCGATTGCCAAGGAATCCCAGGCAATCGCCTCAGTCGTGCCCGTCTTGTCCGTCGGCCCAGCGGAGAGCATCTGAGCCGGCGTGAGACTGGACTTCACTTCGGCGCTCAGTACCCGCTGCTCCGACTGGGGCGTCAGATCCTTCAGGAGGTTGTTGACTTGCTTGAGGTTGACCGCGTCATTGTCACCCACGCCATCGGCCACGTTGACAATGCGGCGCTGGAGCGTCGAATTGCCTACCGATACGGTATTCGCCTCGGTAGCCACGGATCTGAAACCGAGCGCCACCGAATTGGCATACGATGCGCTACTATTCACGCCAAGGGCCATTGCGCCATCCGCCGGCGCATTTGCTCGGTAGCCGATCGCAATCGCGTCATCGCCCTGCGCGCGCGCATTGCGGGAGATAGCGATAGTACGACTCCCCATGGCAAAAGAGTTGCCACCGATCGCAACGGACTCCGTCCCCGTCGCGTGTGCGACCAGTCCAGGCTCTTGCGGCCCCAACTCCGCCGCCAGCTCCGGTGATGGCTTCTTCTCCTTCAGCAGGTTGGTAACCTGCCCGAGGTTCACCGCATCCTTCTCGCCAACCCCATCGGCGACATTGACGATGCGTCGGGCATTGTCCTTATTGCCCACCGACACCGTATTGGCCTCATGCGCCTCGGAGTTGTAGCCGATCGCCACCGATCCGGGCTGCGTGACAACTGCGCCTACACCGAATGCCAGCGAACGTTCCGCCGGCACGTTCGATCCGTAGCCAAAAGCAATGGCATCGTCGCCCTGCGCGCGCGCGCCGCGCCCCACGGCGACGGCATGGTCGCCCATGGCGAAGGCGTTGCCCCCCAGCGCCACTGCATCGGTTCCGGTGGCCTGCGCCTGGGCGGCGGTAGAGACCCCGAACTTGATGTACTTCAGGTTCGGCGCCATATTGCTCATATTCGCATTGAGCGCATCAACCGCCGAACCCACGTCGCTGTAAGTGCCATCCTTGCCATCCAGCCCCTTCACCGTATAGGTGGGTGCCTTGACCTTGCCTTCGGCGTCAATGGTGGCGCCGCCGCCCAGCGTGGACACGGTGTCCTTGAGCTGGGCCAGGTTGACGGCATCCGATGCGCTGCGGCCATTCGCGACATTGGTGATGGCGGCGGCGGAACCGCCGCTGTTCAGCGTGATCTTGGCCTTGGTGTCGTCGTCGTAGCTGACGGCCAGCGGATTGGCGCCGCCCGCCGTGCTGGCTGCCTGCAGCGCGTCGCCGACGTTGCTGTAGTCCTTGCCGCCGATGGTGTACTTGGGCGCGTTGAGCTTGCCGGTGGCGCTGTCGATGCCGGCGCCGCCGCCGAGCGCTTGGGTCACGCCGGTGAGCTGCGAGACGTTGACGGCGTCGGTAGCCTGGGTGCCGGCGGCCACGTGGATGATCTGGCGCGTATCTTCCACCGGCGGAATAGAAGGATTGCTCGACGTGGTGATGGAACCCACCGATACCACGTTCTGGCGGCCGGCAGTATTGGCGCCTGCACCGAGGGCGACGGAATTGCTCCCATCCGCGGAGGCGCCAGCGCCGATGGCGATGCCGTTGGTAGCGCGTTCGGCCACCTGGGCGTCAGTGCCGAGGGCGATGCCGTCGTAGCCCTTGGCCACTGCCACCGGACTGCCTCCCTTGCTGTTGACGGCAAGGAAGTCGAGCTTGGTGGGTTCGACCATGCCGCTGGCGACAGCATCCTTGAGCTGCTTGACGGTGACGGCGTCGGTGTCGGACTCGCCCTTGCTCAGGTTGATCAGCTTCTTGCCGGCGGCATTGGCTTCGCCGTTGGCGCCGTTGAACAGCACCACCTGGTTGGCCACGCCATCGTCACCGAGAACGCCCGCCTGCTGCATCTGCAGCACGTTGACCGCATCGTGCTGCGCCTTGCCTGAGGCCACGTTGTGGATGATGGTGCCGGTCTTGCCCTTGAGCGTGATGTCGTCGCGGTTGCCGTTGTCGTAGGACACGGCCAGCCCGACCTGGTCGCCGGTCACCGGGTCCTCGGTGAGCAGGCCGGCGTCCTTCAGTTGCCTGATGTTGACCGCATCGAGATCGGCCTTGCCGGCTTTCAGGTTGGTGATGGTGGTGCCGCCCTTGGCGCCGGCCAGCGTCACCAGGTCCTTGGTTTCGCTGTCGTAGGCGACGAACGCACCCTTGACGTTACCGTTGCCGTCCACTTTCAGGCCGGCATCGGTGAGCTGCTTCAGGTTCACCGCATCGGTATCGGCAGTGCCGGCAGCGATATTGCGCAGGGCCACGCTGCCGCCGCCGTTGCGCTTCAGGGTGACGCTGGCATGGCTGGCCGCGTCGTCGTACATGACCGCATCGGCAATCGAATTGTTGCCGCCGCCGGTGACATTCTGGATGGCATCGTTCAGCTGGCCGACGTTGACGGCGTCGGTGCGCGAGGACCCCGCCGCCAGGTTGGTGATCTGGCGCTGCTGTCCTTGGGTGCCCACCGATACGCTGTTGTCGCGGTCGGCTACGGACCCGGCGCCGAGCGCGACGGTGTTCGTGGCGTTGGCGTGCGCACCGGCGCCGATGGCCACGGCGCGCAGGGCGCTGGCCTGGGCGTCGTCGGAGCCGTCGCTGAGACCCTGCGCCTTGAAGTAGCGGTTGCCCTGCGCGGCCAGCACAGCGACCTCGCTGAGCTGGGCGACGTTGACGGCGTCGGTTTCCTGCACGCCCGCCTTGACGTTGGTGATCTGCCGCTTGTAGCTGTCGGTGCCGACCGAAATGGTATCGGCACGGTCCGCCACGGACTTGGCGCCGAGCGCCACACTGTTGCGCCCGGTAGCGGTAGCCTGGTTGCCCATGGCGGCACTGTAGGCCGCCAGCGCGGCGGCATCGTTGCCGAGCGACAAGGTACTGTCTGCGGTCGCCGACGAGCGCGTGCCGATGCTTACGCTCCGGTAGCCGCTGGCGCGCGCATCCGCGCCCGCTGCGATTGCGCTGTCACCGCTGGCCTGAGCCCGCGCGCCAAGCGCGGTGGAGGTCTTGCCGACGGCCTTGGACTGCGCACCGATGGAGGTGGCGTGCTCCGCGCTGGCGTCTGCCTGCAGGCCGAAGGCCGAGGTGCGGTCTCCGATCGCATGGGAGCCATAGCCGACCGCGGTGGCTGCGTGCCAGAAGTTGGGATCGCCGCTCCCGCTCGGCGTCGAGCTTTGCGCGACGGAACTGGCACCGATGGCCATGTCGCCGGGATCCCTGGCCTGCGCAGGCTTGACGGAACTCGCACCGGCATCGAGACCGGGCCGGATCTGGATCAACTGATCGCTTGCGGGCGCCGCCTGCGCGCTCCCCGCCGCCAGCATCAGTCCGCCTGCGGCGAGCCCGGCGGCGCGGCTGCGCCTGACGGCCGCGCGGCCACCCTTGCATTTGCCGCGCCCGGCCGTGATTTCGGAGGCCACGGCCCATCCGTTCTGGGCTTCGCTCCAGATGATCTTGTATGACTTGTTCAAGGTGTTTCTTCCCTAATCTGAACGGCCGAATTGCATTGCATGAGATCGTTGCGTCGGCCTTGGAAAATAGAACTGCGGCGTGTGGAAGTGCCACTTCAAGGCATGAAAACGATAGCGAAAGCCTCGCTGGAAAGGCATTGGACGAGTCTGAAAGTGCAGAGGATTTCGCTGCGAAGCGTCTTACGAAAAGACCGGTACGGACGGAGATTTGCCGCAGCACCGGCGCCTGGGCATACCTGCCGTCCAGCCGCGGCCTGCAAGGCATGCGAAGCCCGCGATCCGAGCGCCTCGGCGCCTTTTCCCAGCCCCTCGCGGCGAAGGGAACCATCAGACCGATACGAATCCGCGGAAGCAGGCGCTCGGAAAAGGATGAGGAGAAGGGAAAGGGAGAGCGAGGGGGAAGACGAGAGGAAACGGTGCGCTGGCGGCGGGCGGAAGGAAGACCGGCGCAGGCCGGATTCCCAAGACGATGCGCCGACAGGCCGCCGCCGGACGACGGCTACCTGGCCCGCAGGTTCATGCGGTCATAGAACGCATAGCGCTCCATCACCATCGGCACGTAGGCCTGCGTCTCGGTGTACGGGGGGATCCGTCCGCCATGCCGTGCCACGGCCCCGCTGCCGGCGTTGTAGGCGGCCAGCGCCAGCGGCAGGCTGCCGAAGCGCTTGAGCAGCATGGCCAGGTGGCGGGCGCCGGCCATCACGTTCTGCCGCGCATCGTAGAGATCGGCCGCGCCGTGCTCCGCGCCGGTGGCCGGCATCAGCTGCATCAGGCCCGTCGCCCCCTTGGGCGACAACGCGCGTGGGTTGCCGCGCGATTCCACGTCGATCACGGCCATCAGCAGCGACGGGTCGACGGCGGTGGCGAGCGCGGCCTCGCTGATGATGGGCGCCAGGCGACCGATGCGCGCGGCCGTGGCCACGGCGGGCGGGCCCGCTAAGCCGCGCGGAGCAGACTGCGCGCCAATCTCCACGATCCGCGCCAGCCGCTCGTCCGGCTCCGGTTCGCGCATGGGCCCGACGCCCTCGCCCAGGCCACCGCGGATAACCTGAACCGCGCCCGATGGTGTGCCAGTCGTCGCACCGTGCGCACCTTGCGCAGCGGCAGCGGCCAGCAGTACGGCAAGCGCCCAGCGCGGCAGACGCCGGCCGCCGCACAGCTGCCGCACGCCGCAGGCTTGCCGTCCCGATTGCCCTCCCACCTTCGGCCTCACTTGCCACCCCGGAACGGCGACTGCATCCGCACCAGCGCCTCCGATTCGAGCGCCAGCGGCCAGCGGCCGGTTTCGATGCCGTCTTCCAGCTTCACCAGGCAAGGCGAATCGGGATTGGCGGGCCTGCCGTAGGGATCGCCCGGCTCCGCCGGTTCGCGCGTCAGAATGCCGCCGCTGCCGATATTGCCGATGACGTTGGCCACGTAGTAGAAGACCTTGTTGGCCAGTGGCACGTACATGTCGTAGCAGTACAGGGCGCGGATCTTGAGCAGGTTGGCATCCTGGATGTTGACGCCGGATTCCCGTCCCGCCCGCGTATTGCGGTAATAGAGCGTATCGTTGGCGATCTCGGTGAAGGTCTTCCCGTCGTAGCCGACCGGCTGGCCGAAGTCGCGCAGCATGGCAGGCGTCGGGCTGACCAGCGTGATCACGCTGTGCGCGCGCACGTCGGCCCTTGCCTTGTCGAAAGCGGCCTGGCTGCCGTCGGCATCCGCGGCGCGCGCGTACAGCGGCGCCAGGCCGCGCGCCAGGCCGATGCGCATGCTCTCCAGCGAACCGTGGTTGACGGCCCCCTCGCGCGCAGCCTGCAGCGTGGCGTAGTCGAGCGTCGCCTTGGCCTGGTAGAGCAGCGCGAACTGGAGGATGCCCAGGCAGAAGAACAGCAGCAGCGGCGCGATCACGATGAACTCGACCGCGGCCTGCCCGTGCTGCCGGGCGGGAGGCCTCAGATTGGCTCGCATTGCCGTTCCTCGAAGGCGAGCGTATCGCCGACCCGGATGCGGTGCCGCTCCGCCGCGCCTGCTGCCAGTTCGAGTACCTGCAGGGCACGTATCTTGAACAGCGCGCGGCGCGGTGGCACCTCATGCTGGATTTCCAGCACCTGCTGCTTGCGGTCGAGGAAGACCACATCGATGGCAAAGCGCATGCCGAAGGTATGCACCGCGCCGCATGGCCGCAGCAGCAGGCCGGCGTCGTCGCTCAGGCCGTCGCGGCCCAGCAGCCCGACCATGCGCTCGACCGAGGTCTGCGCCACCTCGACCAGCACCGGCGTGCTGCGGCCGGCAACGTTCAACAAGGTCAGCTTCACAGCAATCCCTCCTGCATGAATTTCATCACGATGGGGAACGCCAGCACGATGAAGGTAATGGGAAAAATAAAGACCAGCAGCGGGAACACCAGCTTCACCGGCGCTTCCATGGCTTGCTTCTCTGCACGCTGGAAGCGCTCCACGCGACGCTGGTCTGCCTGGAAGCGCAATGCGGCGGCCATGCCGGAACCCATGCGGTCGGCCTGGATGACCACGCCGACGAAGTTGCTGATCTCACGGATCTCGACCCGCTCGTCGAGCCGGCGCAGCGCCTCGGTACGCGACAGTCCCGACTTCAGGTCGCGCAGCATGTGCTCGAACTCGCGCCGCAGCGGCCCGTCCGGCCCCTTCTCCACCGCATGCTTGAGCGCGCCGTTCAGGTTGAGGCCGGCCTCCACCGCCAGGGTCAGGAAGTCGAGATAGATCGGCAGTTGCTTGAGGATGCGGGCAACGTGGCGGCGGCGGATGTCGTGGACCCAGATGCGCGGGTAATACCAGCCCAGCAATGCCATGCCGAGCAGGATCCACGGCGAGAACGACGACAGCAAGACCATCGGCAGGATGCCCATCATCATGGCGATCAGCGTCGACAGGATGCGCAGCGCGGCGAACTGGCGCGGCGACAGCAGGAAGAGCAGGCCCGTCACGCGCAGCTGCTGCTCGATCCGGCTCAGCGTGCCAGGACGCACGAGGACGCCGAAATGGTGGTCGACGAAATTCACCAGGGGCCAGAGCGCGCGCAGCATCGGCGGCAGCGGGTCGAGGTAAAGGCGGTCTTCCGTCGGGACCGCGCCGGTCAGGCGCTTGATCGACAGGAACATAATGACCACGGCGGACAGGGATCCTGCCCCGATAAGAAAGGCGATCAGCAGCAGCATGGCTTACACATCGATATGGGTGATCTTGGTGATCGACTTGTAGCCGAGGAACTCCATCACCGCGATGACCGAGAGCGTGGCCCACCCCACTGGCTCCGAGAACAGCGGCACCATCGCCTCGGGCTCCATGTGGCGCAGCACCAGCATCATCAGCAAGGGCAGGCAGGTCATCACGATGCCCTGCATGCGGCCCTGTGCGGTGAGGGCGCGGATCTTGCCCTCCATCATCGACTTCTCGCGCAAGGTGCGCGCCACCGACTCCAGCGATTCGGCGAGGTTGCCGCCGACCTCGCGCGAGATGGCGATCGCCGCCGTGACCATCATGAAGTCCGCCAGCGGCACGCGCTTCTCCATGTTGCGCATGGCGATGCCGAGATCGACGCCCAGGCGCAGCTCACGCAGCAGCAGGTCGAACTCCTGGGAAACGGGCGGCTGCGCTTCCGCCACCACGCTCTCCAGCGCGATCGGGAAACTTGCGCCGGCACGCATGGCGCCGGCCATCATCAGCAGGGCATCTGGCATCTGCTGCTCCAGCATCTGCAGCCGGCGCTTGCGCATCCAGGCCATGTACTTGCGCGGCACCATGAACGCCATCGGCGCGGCCACCGCGGTAGCGAGCAGGTTGCCGGTGGCGACGAAGACGCCGAGCGGCAGCAGGACCACCGCCCCGGTGGTCCAGGCCAGCACCTTCTGGCGGCTGACGAAGACGAAGGTGTCGGCCAGCGAGGCGGCCAGTTCGCCGGCGACGTGCTCGGTACGGGAAGTGAATAACTTCTTGCCCTGGCTGATCAGGATCCAGCCGATCAGCAGGATGCCGCAGAAGATGACGGGCAGGACGACGGTCAGACTCATGGCAGCGCCTCACTCCCCCGTGTGGGTAAAGATATCCGTATTGACCGGGATGCCGCGACGCAGGAGATCCTGGTAGAAGTCCGGCACGTAGGACGTCGGCGTGAAGCGGCCCTGGATCTTGCCGTCGCGGTTGAAGCCCTCTTCCTTGAACACGAAGACATCCTGCAGCAGGATCACGCCGGACTCCATGCCGCTGACCTCGGTGATGTGCGTCACGCGGCGCGAACCGCACGAGAAGCGGGTCTGCTGCACGATGATGTCGATGGCGGAGCTGACCTGCTCGCGGATGGCGGTCACCGGCAGGTCGAGCCCGGCCATCAGGGTCATGACTTCGAGACGGGCCAGGCAGTCGCGCGGCGAGTTCGCGTGCGCGGTGGTCAGCGAGCCGTCGTGGCCCGTGTTCATCGCCTGCAGCATGTCCAGCGCCTCGCCGCCGCGGCATTCGCCGACCACGATGCGGTCCGGGCGCATGCGCAGGCAGTTCTTGACCAGTTCGCGGATGTGCACTGCCCCCTTGCCTTCCATATTGGGCGGGCGGGCCTCCAGCGAAACCAGGTTCGGCTGGGTGAGCTGCAGTTCGGCGGCATCCTCCACCGTGACGATGCGTTCGTCATCGGGAATGAAATTGGACAGCACGTTCAGCAAGGTGGTCTTGCCCGAGCCGGTACCGCCGGAGATGATGATATTGGCACGTCGCTCGACCGCCACCTCGAGGAACTCGAGCATATCGGGTGACATCGAGCCAAAGCGGATCAGGTCCTCGCCGACCAGCTTGCGCTTGGAGAACTTCCGGATGGTGATGTTCGGCCCCTTGAGCGCCAGCGGCGGGATCACGGCGTTGACGCGTGAGCCGTCGGCCAGGCGCGCGTCGACCATCGGCGAGCTCTCGTCGATGCGCCGCCCCAGCGGCGCGACGATGCGCTCGATGGCGCCCACCACAGCGCGGTCGTCGGTGAATATCACCGGGGTTCGCTGCAGCTTGCCGGAGCGCTCGATGAAGATCTCGTCATGGCAGTTGACCATGATTTCCGACACGGAGTCGTCGGCCAACAGCTCTTCCAAAGGGCCGAGTCCGATGATCTCGTCGAACACTGACTTCTTCAGCACCTCCAGAGGGATCTCCGGCACCTTGAAGCGCGGGTCGCCACCCAGTGCCTCGTCGAGCGTGGCGCCGACCGTTTCGCGCAGTTCCCGCTCATCCATGCGTGCGACGTTGAGCCGGCGCAGGTCGAGCGCGCCGATCACCTTCTGGTGGGCGCGCTTGCGCAGTTCAATGCCGAGCGGGCTGTTGATCGGCGCTACCTGCTGCGGTTCGGCGGACGGACTGGCGGTCGCGCGTCGGCGCGGCTGCACCTCGGTGGCGACCGCCGGCGACGGCTTGGCAACGCTTGCCGTGGCGCCGCTCGGCGCCACCGCCGGCGCTGGCGCCGGCAGGTCATCGGCCGGGCGTGGCATGGCAAAGGGGTCGCGCGGCAACTGCGGCGCGTCCCCTTGACCGGGGACGGCGCCGTTCAGCCGCGCGGCATAGGCCACCGCGTCGACGGTCCCGCTGGCTGGAGCCTGCGCGGCGGCCGCGGCGTGCGAGCGCGATGAGAAGCGCAGGACACGGATAGTGGCGGTACCGATCTCGATGGTGTCCGGGGCATTGAGCGGACCGTAGCGGGTCACCGGCTCGCCGTTGACCAGCGTGGCCACCATGCCGCCCTGGTCCTCGATGTAGTATGCGCCGTTCTCCAATGCGATGCGGGCGTGCACACGGCCGACCAGCAGCCCCTTGACGATGACGTCGCAGGATGCGTCCTTACCGATCACGCAGGCCTGGTCGAACTCGATCTCCTGCGGCGCCTCATTGCGCCGATTCACCTGGATAGTCAACATAGTCCGTTTCCTCCTGAGCGTCAGCGCATCGGCACGGCGCCGCCGCCGAGCACGTCGACCTGCTGCGGCATGCGCTTGGCGCCCCCCGGCAGCAAAGGCCGCTGGGCGCTACGCGCCTGCGGCTGCTCCTGGCCCTGGCCCTGGCGCACAGCAGTCACTCGTGCCTCGTCCGCGCTTGCCGACCGCGGCATGGCGCCATCGAGCAAGCGCGGCTTGATAGCGGCAATGCCCGCCGAGGTACCGGCCGGTTCGGCCGGTACCGGTGCCGGTGCCGGTGCCGCTGGTGCCGGTGCTGGTGCTGGTGCCTCCACGGGGGCCTGAAGCGGCGCTGGCGCGGGCTTCCCGGCCTCTTCCATGGGCGCCGCCTCCACGGGCACCGCCTTGGCACGCTGGCCGTCCGGCTTGATGACCGACAAGGGGCTCGGATCGCCATAGCGGGATCGGTAGTTCTCGTCGATCTGGCTGGCGCGCGACATCAGCCCGGCGTTCGGCTCCTGCCCCGGCTGCGATGGATCGGAGATCAACGGCGTGACGAAGATCACGAGATCGCTCTTCTTGGCGCGGAAGTCGTCGGAGCGGAACAGCCGGCCGAGGATGGGAATCTGGCCCAGGAAGGGCAGCTTGGACGCCATGTCGGAGGCATCCGCGCTGACCAGGCCGGAGATCGCCAGCGTCTCGCCCGCGCGGATGGACACGTCCGATTCGGTACGGCGCGTCAGGAAGCCGGGCATGCCGCCGTAGCTGACCGAGGGATCGATCTGGCTGATCTCGGTCTGCAGCTTGGCGGAGATCACGTTGTTCGAATCGACCACCGGGCTGATGTCCAGCTTGATGCCGTAGGGCTTGTACTGGATATCGATGGTGCCGAGCGCGCCGGCGCGCGGGATCGGCACCTCGCCACCGGCCAGGAAGGTGGCAACGCCACCGCTCTTGGCGTTGAGCTCGGGGGCGGCCAGGATATAGGCGTCGCCGTCGAGCACGGCAAGGTTGATGCGGGAAGCGAGCTGCGTCGAGATGCCGGCGAGGAAATAGCCGGTCCCCGACAAGGCGGCACTGGCCATGCCGGTGGCGATATGGCCCTGCCCGCCGATGTTCGGCCCGGCAATCTGCGTATCCCAGGCGATGCCGAGCTTCTTCTGTGCGGTGCGGGAAATCTCCACGATCTGCACCTTGAAGTGCACCGTCTTCTTCAGCGCATCGCCTTCCTCGATCGTCGTGGTGTCGATCACGTGCTCGAGGCCGTCGATCGCCGCCTTGATCAGCGGCAGCTTGTCGCGATGCACCGGTCCGGACAGCACGATATTGGGGCCGGTAGCGCTCACCCGCAGGCCGGGGATGTTGCCGAGCACCTGGCGCAACTGGGCCGCGTTTTCCTCGACGTTGGCCTTGGCCACACGCACCTTGGTCTCCAGGGCGACCCCCTTCTCCGTCCACACGATCAGCGAGGTCACGCCCGCCCCATCGCCCAGCAGCAGCAGGCGGCCATCGACCACGCTGGCCGACAGGATGCGGCCGTTGCCGACCGCGATGCGCTTGATGGTGCCGGGTATGGACAGCGTCCGGGCTTCGCCGCGGAACATCTCGAGCACACCCTCGGAGGTCTGCGTGAAAGCGGCGGGAACCGCCTGGACCCAGCCGGCATTGCCGGCCGCATGGGCCACGGGCAGCGACTGGACGATCAGTACCGCGGCGATGCACGCCGGCAGCAGGGTACCGCGGCGCGGCTGGCGCACCGGTTTCTTTTCTACGAATGACATGAGCGCGACTCGTTATCGGTTCTGACCCGGCGCCGCGCGCTCTTGCAATTGCTGCACGATGGCGTTCGCCTGGTCGACAAGGCTGTGGGTGGGCGCCTGGGGCGCGGCGGCGGGCGCGGCCGTGGATGGCGCGGAGGGTGCGGAGGGGCCGGTGCGGCGCGCCGGCTCGGCTTCGTCCGGCACGCGCATCATCTGGCGTCCCATGCCGCCGGCGATGATCTCCACCGCGCGCTCGGCTTCCCCACCCGCCGAGAACAGGTTGCTCTCGTTGAGGCCGGTGGGAACGGTGAAGCCCTCTTCATCCGCATTGCGCAACAGCAGGCGCAGTCCGCCGATACGCTGCGCCAGCGCCACGCGGGGCGCGTCCTCGACGGCGATCTGCACGGTAACCGTGTCGTAGTCCGTCCGGCGCCGGCCGTCCTGCTCGTCGAGCGCCTCGCCGGCATCGCGCGGGCGCACATCCTGGCCGACCGCCAGTACCAGCACGTTCGACAGCATCAGGCGGATCATGCGCGGCTCTTCCCGGCTCGCACCCTCGCTGTTCACGACACGTGGCGTGCCGGTCCAGTAGAGGTCGACCCGGTCGCCGGGCTTGACCATCTTGGCCGTGGAGTTGATAGTGTCGATCTCCAGCGTCACCGCGCGCTGCCCGGGGGCCAGGCGATCGGAGAAGTCGCGCCCGCGCAGGGCCTCCACATCGGCGCGGCGCAGAGGCCTGCCGCGGAGCACGGGCTTGATCGTCTGCGAGGCCTCGAGCGCGGCGAAATCCTCCGCGCGCACCATGTCGTCATAGACCAGGTCAGGGGGAATCTCGCGCATGGCGAACACGCCCGACGCCAGCGAGGTGCCGGCTTCGATATCGCGCACCGGCACCACGACCTGGACGCCGGCCTGGCGCTGCTGCGCCATCGACTCCTTCAGTCGCTCCTCGCGGGCGGCGAGGTACTGGTAGGACAGGTAGGTCAGACCTGAGGCGATCAGTGCGGCAAACAGCAGCAACGCCCAGGGATTGCCAAGGATGGACCCGATCTTGATTTTTTTAAGCATAAGACTGGGCTGCCCCGCTCAGGGCAGCGACAAGGAAAAGCTGTAGGCTTGGAAAAAGGACTTCAGGGCGGTGATCAGTGCCTCTTCGGTCCAGGCGAAACGAAAGAACAGCAGGAAGCCGAACACGGTGCAGGACAGCAGCACGATGTACTCGGCATAGGCCTGTCCGGCCTGGGCCCGCGGTCCCGCGCACCTTGCATGGCCGGTGCGCCGGCGCGGCGCGCCGGATCGGGTTGCAACGAACGTCATTCAAAAACTCCGGATCACATTGACGACGGCCCGGCTCGAGGCGCCGCCGTCGGAGAACACCGCGTCGAGCCGGTCCTTGCCGCGCTGCATGGCCAGCGCATGGCCGTTCACGGCATTGCTGCCATCCAGCGCATAGGCCGGTGCCTGCGCAACCAGGCGCCAGCCCTCGCCGGCCAGCCGGCGCTGGTAGGCCTCCATGCCCTCCTTGCCGCGGCCGGGCACGTCCAGCACCCAGGTACGGCCCGTCTGCCGGATATCGCGGCTTTCGATATCGGACAGGGTGCGGCCACCGGCCGGCAGGGCGACCTGCTCCGCGCGGATCTGATGCTGGCGCGCGCGAGGGGTCAGGCGCGTCACACTCAGGATGCCCCGCACCGCCTCGGCCGTGGACTGCCGCGGAAGCTGCAGCAGGTAGAAACAGTCTCCGTCGAGCGCGCTCAACGCCAGCGATGCACCGAGGCTGCGCCCCTTGGCCGGCACGTCTTCCCGCGACCAGAAGTCACGGAAGGCGGCCGACACGTCCTGCGAGGAGCCCGGCAGCGTCACGGCGGTCACCGTGCTCTCCAGGCCATTGATCAGCATGTCGCGCCCGACCATTTCGATGCGCTCCGGCGCGACCGGCTGCTTGTCGCAGCGCTCTTGAGCCGGCGCCGCGAACGGCAGCATCAACAGGCAGGCGGACAACAGTGCCCGCCGGCATGCGCCCCGCAGCCCTTCGACCGATTTCATGTCGCGCATCTGCATGGCGTTCATCTGCATGGCGTTCATTGGCTCACCCGCTCGTAAGGCACCACGTCCGGGGCCAAGCGCCCGAACTGCAGATCGGCGATTTCAGGGGCATAGATGGCCAGTTGCCGGTACTGGCCCGGCTCCACCAGGTTGGCCCGGCTGGCCGGGACGGCCTGGGCGAACAGTGCCTGGTGGGAGTCCGTGCCCTCCGGCATCCACGTATTGCTCAGCATGATCGTGGTGTCGGTGAAGGTCAGCCCCTTGAAGGTCGGCCACAAGCGCACCAGCGCGGGATTGCGTGCGCCGGCATCCACCGATACCGCGGCGCGCTGCAGATTGCGGGTACTCAGGTTCATGCGCGCAACGACGGCGCGGCCGCGGGAGTCGTTGACCGAGCCGAAGGGCCCGGCGGTCTGCGCCCGCAGCGCTTCCGCGCCGGGATCGCGCACGTCGGACACCACGCGGACTTCGTCCGAGCGGCCGACCAGCGCCTTGCCGCTGTGGTCGAGCCACATGGCCTGCAGGTTCTTCGGCAGGGAGTAGCTCACCTCGCGGTCGGTCTGGCGCAGGGGCTCGCCGTTGGCCGTGACGACGCGGCGCAGGAACTCCGCCTTGAGCTCGATATCGTCCTTTCTCGCCGCCAGCGCGTTGGGGCCGTACTGGCTGTACCAGCCCTGGTCGGTCGCGGGATCCTCCCAGGCCGGCGGCCCGCTCTCCGGCTTGTTGAAATTACCGTCGATCCAGAGGGTCCGTTCCCAGGCCGCGTAGCGGGAACCCATCAGCACCTTGTTGCGGACATCGTTGAGCTTGGCCAGCGAGACGATGGCGAGCAGCAGCACGCTCAGCACGAACACGGCCAGCACGACGAATTCGGCCATCGCCTGGCCGTGCTGGCCGGCGCGCAATGGTTTCTGCATCCTGATCATCGGCGTTTCCCGTCGTCCTGTGCCCCGCCGGCCTGCGCGGCGATCGCCGCCTGGCGCTCCGCGTCGCTGGTCGGTGCCAGCGTCGCCTGCCAATAGGGGCTGAAAAGGTTCGGATACTCGATCTTGGCATCGTCGCGCCGCCATCCCGCCGGCGTGACCAGCATGCCGGCCGCCTTGCCCACCAGGCCCGGCTCGTCGGGCCGGAGGAAATAGGCATTGGCGCTCGCCAGCGCGCGCATCACGCCGCCGGCGCTGCGGTCTTCGACGCGCATGCGTCCGCCACCGTTCAGGCCAGGCGTCTTGACCAGCGACGCGGCGCTGCGTTCGACCTCGATGGTGATACGCGGCGCACGGTTGGGCGGCAGGTCCCGCCCAGGACGCGAGCCGGCGCTGCCGCGCACCTCCATATAGGGCTGCAGCCCGCCATGCACCGCGTCGAGCGACTTGCCGGGCCCGGCCTGGAACTGGTCGGCGATGCCGCCCAGCACGTTGCGGCCGGGCACGCCGCTGCGATGGTCGCTGAAGTTGTAGTAGCCACCGTAGCCCTTCCAGTTGGCCGGCAAGGGGACTGGCATGACCATGTACGAATCCACGCCGCTGACGCGCAGCAGTTCGCCGTTGGCAGCGCCGCCGCGCCCGGTGGTCATGTCGAACGACACATTGCGCGGGTAGCCGAAGTAGACACATTCGATGCGGCTGCTCGCCGTGGTGGCATCGATCGCGGCCCAACCCTTCAGGTTCATGCGCAACTGGGTGCCACCCTTGTGCGAGGTATGGGTGACGATGCGCGAAGCGGTCGAACTCCAGCCACAGGCCCGGTTGGCGCTGTCATCGATCTGCTGGTAGCCGGGCGGCATGCTGCGCGGCGCGGTGCGGTCCTTGATGAAGCCGTCCAGCGTCTTGCCGTCGGTGGTGACCTCGGCAAAACGGTCGCGCACGTCGATGCCGCCTTGCTGCGGATCGAGCGTGATGGTGTACTGCTGCCACTCGGCCAACTGCGCGGCATTGCGGGCGCTCGAGAAGTAGCCGCCGGTGACGTGGGTATCGCCCTGGTTCTCGCGGGCGACGAGGTCGGCCGTTTCCGGCACGGCCAGGAAGGTGGCCGCGTGGTAGTTGGCCTGGGCCAGGCTGAGCGCGTGGATGATCTTGTCCACGCCGGTGACCAGGGTAGGCATCAGGGCGTCAAAGGCTTCGCGCACCGGCCGGATCTGCTGCTTGCCCGCGCGCTTCGGTGAATTCCATTGTTCGGGATGGTCGGCGTACTGGTTGATCAGGGCGTCGAGGTCGGACCAGTCCCGGGTATAGGTGTTGTCCAGGTCGTCGATCCAAGACCTCAGGCTGACGGCCTGCGCCACGGTCACCTGGTTGGCCACCATGGCACGGTTGGTGTACGCGGCGAAGTTGTAGTCGCGCGCCTGCAGCACCGCGGCGCTGTAGGCGGCGGCGTCCGCGGTGTTCTGCAGCTTGATCTTGGCGGTCGTGCCCTGGAAGGCATGGAAGACCACGTAGACGGCCACGCAACCGGTCAGCAGGAAGGCCAGGGCGAAGGCCAGCGTCTGCCCGCCCTGGGAGCGGGCGACGCGGCCTGCCCTGCCCGGGTGGGCAGGACGATGCATATGAGCGATTGCTTGGCTTACTTGCCGCCGCCCACGTTGTTGCTGTCGTTATACGTACCCAGGTTCTTCGTCTTGTCCGCGTTCTGGGTCGCGTCAGTCGCATTCTTCTGGGCTTTCTTGATGTTGTCTGCCGCATCCTGACCGGACATTTCCTTGGTCAGGCCCGCAGTCTGGTTACGGATCGTCTGGCCGAACAGCGAGTACACGCCGATCGCCGACACCGCGATCAGCGCGACGATGATGATGTACTCGGTCATGCCCTGGCCCTTCTGCTGCTTCAGGCTCTTCAAGGTGATATTGCGCAGTGGTTTCATGATGTTTTTGCTTGGACTATTGGAGGAATGAACAGGAAAGCGCTTGTGCGATACCGATGGAAAAGCTATCGGTTTGCAACCACGATATTAGGTAGCGGCACAAGGGATGCACATCAGACGCGTCCGGAATTTCGGAGGAATTGTGTGAGCCATTGCCGCACCGAGCGATGAACTTCGAGGGCCTTTCCCTATATCGCCTGCACAAGCGAGAAGCCGGCTGGAGGGCGATCCACCGCTGGTGTCCAGCGTCTTGGGTTCGTGGAAGAACTCAGTCTTTCGGGGATGTCGTACGAGGCGAGGGACGATATGCGGAAAGGCTGAGGCCTTGCGAGCCCTCGTGGTGACGCATTGCGCGGCCCATCGGTGAACTGAGGGCGGACTCAGTCCGCGACTCTGTGATTCAGAGCATCAGGGCGCCGGCCTGCGCCGACACCCTGATGTGGGACCCATGGCGGGCCCGTGGTGGACCCTGCCGTGAGCCCTTACGGCGTGATGCGTTCGAGCCGTCCGTTGAGGCCGTCGCTCAGACCGATGACGAGGCCGCGCACCGATTGCCCTCGCAGCGCTTCCTCCAGGCTGCCGCCGGTGCGGCTCACCGCGAGCGGCTTGAGGCCGCCCTCACCGTCCTGCCACACACTGAGCCAGGGCCAGCGCCGCGCATCCCAGGTCAGCGTCAGCTTGCCGTCGCGCAGCAGGTAGCTGCCCCAGTCGGTAGACGTGGCCCCCGGACCCGGCCGCACGGCCATCAGCGGGCGTGGCGCGCCTTGCGTGGCGTCGCGCGTCAGCAGCGGGCTGCCATCGCGCAGGACCCGGATCGAGCGGATGGCTTCGATGGGCGGCACGGCCAGCTCGAAGGCAAGCGCTGCCGCCCCCTCGCCGTGACTCAGGCCGACCGGGTGCACCGGATAGCGGAAGCGGCCGCCGGCCGCGTCGATTTCCACCACGAGGTCTCCCTGCCGCACGACCGCCTGCGGAGCGAGCGCCACGGTATCGGGCACGATCGGCATGCGCAGCAGCGGCGACAGCGTGGCCGCCACGCCATCCTTGCCGATACTGCCAGCGATGTAGAGCGCGTCGGCGGATTTTGCCGCTGCATCCTTGGCGTCTGCCGACCGTGTTTCGCGCGCCGCAGGCTTCTGGGTCAGTGGCACCGCCTTTTCGAGGTAGGCATAGGCGCCGCTGTATGTGTAGTCCGAAACGGTCTTGGGATAGCTGTAGGACATCACGTCATACTGCTTGGCCGGATCGTAGAGGATGCGGCCGCGCAGCAGGTTGACTACCCAGGGGCCGCCGAGACGATCGGCACCGTCCGTTGTCCGGTAGGGGAAGGCTGCGTCATCAAAGCTGTGCTCGCGACCGAAGTTGTGGCCCAGCTCATGCATCATCACGCCGCCCGTGGCGTAGTCTTCCCTGCCGTACCAGCGGTGCGAGGCAACCGCGGTACGGCCCGCAATATAGGCATAGCTGGTGCAGCTGTCACAGGGCAGCATGCCGAAGTAGAAGTCGCTGTTGGTCGCTCCGCCGGCCTTGCGCAGTTCGGCGACGGCCCCGAGCCACTTCAGGCTGTCGCTCAGCAGGATGCCAGGCTGCTTCAGCGGCGGCTCGACGATGAACTCCACTTCCGAAAGCGGATAGAGCCCGCGCACATTGCGCTGGAAGGTGTCGAGATCCAGGTTGACCGTCTCGCCGGAATCGGGTTGGATCGGCACCAGGTGCAGGCGGATAGAGGTGCCGCCCCCCAGCACGCCGGCAGGCGGCTCATAGGCAAAGCGTGCGGTGACGCCGGGGAAGCGCTTTTCGTTGGCCTCGACGTCGAGCTTCAGCCCTCGCTGCACCCACTCTCCCGGCAGCTCGTAGGTATAGCTGCCGGCCAGGTCGTCCTCGGCCACGGTCTGCGCCCCCAGCTTCGGCGGGCCTTTCATGGCCACGGTGCGCGTGCCGAGCGCATCGTTGCGTACGGTCAGGCGCACCTCCGGCTCGATCGTCTGCGCCCCGTCGCCGGGTTCCAGGCGCACCCGCACCAGCAACGGCTTGCCCGGCACCAGCCGCAGATAGCGGCTGGGCACGGCGCCACTGACGGAGTGCAGCTGGGCCTGCGCGACCTGCACGTCCGAAATCTTCACCGCCAGGCCCGTGCCGCCTACCTCCAGCGGCGCCACCGCGAAGCGGCGGTCCTTGGCATCGATCACCACGACGGAGCCGCTCGCCGCCTGCGCCGGTACGACGAAATCCAGCCACGTGCCGTCGGCCGCGGTGGCGCTGGCCGCCACCGACTGGTCGCCGATGGCGATGCGCGTGGCCAGCTGCAGGTTGGCGCCGCGCACACGCACCAGCTGGCCGACACTTGCCGAGGCGATGCTCAGCGCGACCGGCTCGGGCACGGCCTCGATGGTGAGCGGCTGCGCCCCGCTCGCTTCGGCACCATCCTCGCGCCGCAACGTCAGCGCTCGGCTGGTGTCGGCCGCCGCATGCGTGGACGGCAGCACGAAGGTTATCTGCGTGGCAGACTGGAACACGCCGTCGAGCGGCTTGTCGCCCCAGGACAGGCTGGTGCTGCGGGTAAAGCCTTCGCCGCTGATGGTGACGCTGGTGCCGGGCACGCCGGACTGCGGCGTGATGTCGTGCACGGCGAGCGTTGCGACATCCGGCCGGCCGCCGCCATCGGGCGCGGGCGTGACCGGAGCCGGGCCGGGGCCGGCCTGCGTGCTGGTGGAGCCGCCGTCGCCACCGCCACAACCATGCAGCATGACACAGGCCGCGGCGGCCATCGCGAGGTGCGCCAGCCTGGCGCGCCTGGGGGAGGGGAGGACGTTCATGGCGCATCGGTTCACTAAGTTGACGTCCGTGCAAATTAGCGAAGATGCGCCTGCATCAGATTAAGCGTTTTCTGATTTTTAGTAGGAAGTAGCTCCATCAATCGCATGCGCAGTCGGATGAGCAATCCGATACGAAATCATGGGCTCGACATCGCGCTCTCCCCGGCCGCGGACCGGCTCTCCGCCTGTTGGATGGCAGATATTGGCCTCCGCAAAATCAGACGAATCCCATGGTGGATAGACAGAACCTGCTGCTAGCATGGCCTGCATTGAAATCGACCGATCCGTGCGAGTGATGCGCGGACCTCTGCTTCGGGAGCCGGGACTCAAGTGTCCGCCACCACCTTTCCTCAGCTGTTCTCCACCTTGCCCCTGCCGCCGCCGTACGGGCCGGCGGAAGAGGTCACGCAAGCGTTGAACGCGATCCGCGCGGATGCGGTAGCGAGACACGAGTCGGCACGCCGCCAGCAGGCGCACAAGCGAAGCCAGCGGCGCCGGCGTACCCTGGTCCGCTATGGCAAGCTCGCCGCCCTTGCCGCGATCGCCGCTGCCCTCCTCGGCGGGGCCGTGGTCTGGTACCAGGACACGGAGCACCCGGCGGCCGAGGCGGCAATCGGCACGGCGGCAACTGCGGCAACCGGGGAAATGGCAGCAACGGCGGCAACGGCCGAACCGGCCAGCATTCCTGCTGCCCCGGTCACGCTGGCTGTGCCCCAGGAGACGGCGACGGGCGACGCCGCCATGGCCGCGTCCGCGTCCGCGTCCGCGCCAGCACCAGCACCAGCACCAGCACCAGCACCAGCACCAGCACCAGCACCAGCACCAGCACCAGCACCAGCGCCAACGCAGGCACCTGTCACGGCCGGCGCTGCGGCAGCGGAAGTCCATGCGGACAAAGCCGCCACGCCCTCGCCCGGGCAAGCCGAGCCGCCTTCGGCGGCGGCCTCCGACAAATCGCCCTCCGCCAAGGCGGCGGTAGCGCCCGCGCCGCAAGGCACCACGCAAGCCATGCCGGCGCAGGCAGCCCCGCCCGCGCCGAAGGAAGCGGACGCGAGTGCGAAGGCATTGCCGGCAAGCAAGCGACCACGCGCCGCGCCCCAAGCCAGCCGGCCGGCCACGGTTGGTCATCCTCGCCGCGCCGCCGCACCGGCACTCGACGAGGAGGCCAGGCACGACAAGGCCCTGCGCGACAGCCTGGTCTCGGCCGCGCGCCTCTACCCCGACCTCCATAGGAACTGGCAGCGCTCCGGCGCCGTCGCCTACGCCCCGCTCGGCGAGCCTTGACCTGATGCGCCCACTGTGCGCCGGACTGGCGCGGTCCACGACCTAGCACAGCGCAGCAGTTGGCTGGATCGCTTCCTTCGGCCGGACAGGGGAAGTCCGTCTCTCCTGCCCGCGGATGGCGGCTGGCCGACCGGCTTCGCGTGTCCAGGCGCGGCGCTACGCCGTGCCAGCCATGTGGAAACGCCCCTTGCCGCGCGCCTTGGCGGTGTATAGCGCGCGATCTGCGGTCTTCAGCACGGCATCCGCGCTCTGGCCATCGGCCGGCACCGGCGCGATGCCGATGCTGACGCCGATGACCGCCTGCACGCCACCGTGCAGCTGGTAGGGCGCGCCGATCTCCACCAGCAACCTTCCTGCCAGCGCCCGCACCCCATCGTCACCATGGCCGGCGAGCAGGATCACGAACTCGTCGCCGCCGATGCGCGAGACCTGCGCGCCGGCAGGCACGGCAGCGCGCATGCGCACTGCCACCTGCTCCAGCAGGTCATCGCCGCAGCCATGCCCGTAGGCATCGTTGACCGCCTTGAAGCCGTCGAGGTCCAGATACAGCAACACCGGCCGCACCGCCACCGCGCGGCCGCGCCGCATGGCGGCGCCGATCTCCGCCAGCAGGCTGGCACGATTGAGCAGGCCGGTCAGCGAGTCGTGGCGGGCGCGATAGGCATTTTCACGCTCTGACTGCATGGTGGCGACCACCATCGCGTTCAAGCGAAAGGACGCGCTGGTCATGCTGGCCACGTAGACGGGCAACTGCACCAGCGTCAGCAGGAACAGCGGCTCGCGCGCGACCACCGCGCCCAGGCAGCAGGGCCCGAGCGCCAGCAGGATCATCAGCCCGGCCATGCGCGGCGCGCCGAAATTACGGAAACAGATACCGCCGACCATGGCGGCGGAGGACAAGCAGGCCAGCGCGGCCGCCAGCCAGTCGCCGCTGGTGATACTGAGGAAGGTCCCCAGCCCGACGCTGAACGCCCACGCCAGGCTGAGCAGGATATGGATATCGGTATGCGTCGAGCGGCCGGCGCGTGCGCGGCGCGAGGCTGACAGCAGCACGCCGATACGCGCGACGCAGATCAGGCATTCGAGTGCCAGCCAGGCGAAGAACTGCGGACGCTGGAGATGCCAGGCGATCAGGGCCGCCACCAGCAGCGTGTTGACGACCCCGCCGACGAAGATGGAGAGCGTGCCGAACAGGCTGCCGATCAGGGCATGCCGGATCTCGTCCGGGACATCGGCGTCGATCTTCACCAGCCAGCGGGTGAAGCGCCAGCGCGGCAGCGTGAACGTCTGGTTAAGTTCCGGCATGGGAGGTCAGGGACGGCATGGCCGGGCGATGCCTTCCGCCTTGCGGGCGGCCTGTGTGGCCCGGGCGGCCTCGTCCCTGCCATGGATTGGGTGGCGCCAAGCATACCATCCGGCACTGCCGCCCCCTCTATCGCCTCACACGCCGCCTCACACGCCGCCTCCCATGCCATCAAGCAGCCCTGAGCCGGATACAAAAAGAGGGGCCGCAGCCCCTCTTCCCTTCTCCCATCCGCGTGGTCCGGTCCGCGCGCCCGGCGTCCGGCACCGGCCGGCGGACCGCGGCGCGTCACTTGCCGATCAGGCGGCTCACGGCATTTTCCTGCTGGTTGAGCGCGCGCTGGTCGGCGCGCGTGATGTGGCCGCCGTCGTGGCTGGCCATCACACGCTCTTCCTGGCGGATCTGATGATCTTCCCGATGCAGCCTGGCGGCCTGCGCGTGCGAGATCTCGCCCTCCCGCACTTCCTTGTGGATGCGCTGGTTCTGGTTGGCCAGCCGCTGGTTCACCTCTTCGCGGCGCGGATGGTTCTTGCCCCATTGGCTCTCGCTTGCCATGGCGCCGCCTGCCAGGCCGGCGGCGAGCAGGGCGAAAGTCAGGCCACCAATCAGTTTGCGCGTTTGCATGAAGCACTCCCGGTTTGTCGATGCCGGGCGCGGATCGCCCGGCATGCCCCAACTAACGTGGGCCGGAAATGCCCCGCTGACAGCCACGCGGGTTCGCTTTGTAACTGTCTATGTACTCTGTAACAAGCCCGCCGCCGCGAGGCCAGCCGCGGCGACCTGCGGCAGGTCCGGGCAGATTGCCTAGCGTGTCTTGCACCCCGGCAGTCCGGAGGCCAGGCTGCCCTTGGCCAGGGCGATCCCTGCCTGCACCGCCCGCTGGAAATCCGTGCTGACGTCCTCCACCGGGATGGCGCGCCGGAAAAAGTCCGCCCAGACGAACTCCGCGAATGCCGTCGGCGTCTTCTCGTAGCCGCCGGCGTCGCGCACATAACCCGCCAGGGAGCGGTAGGGATCGTCGACCAGCTTGCTGAGGTGAGACGGGATCTGCGCGTAGTAGTGGCGCACACCGTTCTGGTCGAGCGGATGGACCCAGAGGTTCTTGTTCATCTCGGCCCAGAATGCATCGATCGCATGGTCGGACAGGTCCGCCTCCACCGTGAAAAAGCCGCTGGTGACGCCCGCTTCGAGCGCGGCGCGTCCCAGATGGTGGTGATCGGTGATGAACAGCTTGCCGGCAGGGCCTACCACGGCCGGGATCGGATGGGCCTGCATGAAGGCCTTCTGCTCCGCCGCGCTCAAGGCAGCGAGATGCTTCTTCTTGTCATGCACCTCGATCATGCCGACGGTGATCTGTGTCGGATGCAGATCATGGATCAAGGCTTCGCGGAGCTTTGCCATCTTGCTTCTCCTTGCTTGCTGGCGCATTTCGGTAGCACCGGCCCGAACGCCCGCTGCGGGCGGCAGCCGAGGCCCCTGGCGCACCGCCCCTCTCGATATGCCCCCGCCGCGAACGCCGGCCCGCTGCCTATACTGGTGCTGACGATGGCGCGCGAGCCAGCGCCGCCGCGCCGGCATCGCCCCGGCGCCGGGTGCGCAGCGCATCGCGTCAGCCGGTGACAGCAAAGGAGACTGCCATGGATCAAGCGCAAGGCCAACTGGTTTCCACTCTGAACCACCTGATCGAGGTCGGCAAGGATGGTGAGCTCAATTGCAGCGCGGGCGCGCGCGAAGTGAAGGATGCGGAGATCCGCGCCGTCCTGAGCGGGACCGCCGAGTCCTGCCGCACCTCGGTCAGCGAACTGCAGGCGCTGGTGACTTCACTCGGCGCCGCGCCGCGTGATCGCGGCACCATGGGTGGCACGATGCTGCGCAGCTGGATGGAAATCCTTCATGTGATCGCGCCGAACAACGACGACGTGGTGCTGCAGCAATGCGAACGCGGCGAGGCCGCCGCCCGCCGCGAATACCGCTCCGCGCTGAAGCTCGATATGCCGGAGGCGATCCGCAACGTGGTGCAGCGCCAGTACGAAGGCATGCAGCGACACCATGAGCGCATCCACGCGATGCGGGGCATGCAGGTGCATTAACCCACTGCGTCATTCGAAAGGCCCCGCCGCTCGGGTGCGCTTTCTCCGACGCAATGGACTAGCCCCGAGGCTGGTCTGCCACGCGGGGGCCGTTGCCCGCTCGCCCCGGTTCGCCGGGGGGATGCCAGGCACGCCCCGGCGGTGACAGCGCCGCGCCATAGCCGCGCGGCGCCAGCCGTGCGACCAGCAGGGACACCACGGCGACACAGCCGAGGTGGGCGAGCCAGCCTGCGGTAAAGCCGCCGCTTGCGTCACGCAGGGCGGCGCAGACCCAGGGCGCCGTGGCGGCGATCAGGAAGCCGCCGCCCTGCATCAGCGCGCTCAGTTCGCCAGCCTGCTCCGCGTCGGGCAGGTGATCGAGCGCCACGATCAAGCACAAGGCGAAGCAACCACCCAGCCCCGCACCGGAGATGGCGGCCCAGGCACGCGGCGCCAGGTCCGGCCATGCGGCGAAGGCGGCGAAGCCTGCCGCCTGCAGCGCCAGGGTCAGCCACAGCCAGGGCCGGCGGTCGCGCCAGCGCGCCGTCAGCGCGGGCAGCAACAGCGCCGCGCCGGCCTGGGCCAACGCCATCAGTGCGAGCAGCCCACCGCTGTGCGTACCGCTCCAGCCACGCGACTGGTAGAAGGCCGGCAACCACGCCACCAGGGAAGCATAGCCGCCGTTGACCAGGCCGAAGCAGGCCATCAGCAGCCAGGTGCGCGGGCGCTGCAGCAAGCGGGCACCCGCCGGTGCCGGCCCCGGACGTGCCGGCGCCGGCCTGGGCAGCGCACGCCACGCGAACAGCAGCGCCAGCCAGGCAGGCGCCGCCCAGGCGGCCAGCGCGCCGCGCCAGTTGCCGGACCACTGCGCCAGCAACGGCGTCAACTGGGCACCGAGCGCACCGCCCCCCATCAGCGCGGCCGAATACAAACCCATCACGGCAGCGACCTGCCCCGCCGAACGCTGCTTGATCAGCCCGGGGAACACCGCCTGGATGACGGCCACGCCGGCGCCGCACACCGCCGTGGCGGCAATCAGCGCGCCCCCCTGCGGCCAGGCGGCGCGCAGTGCCGAGCCCAGCCCCAGCAAGGCAAGGGCGCCCAACACCGCGTGGCGCGCCGGCACGGCGCGCCACAGCAGCGGCGACAGCAGGGCACCCACCCCCATCAGCCACATCGGCAGCAGCGTGAGCCAGGCCATGCCGCGGAAAGTCAGGCCGGTGCCGTCGTGGATCTGCTCGGCGAGCGGCCCCACGCCGGTCAGGAACGGCCGCAGGTTCATGCCGACCAGCACCACCAGCGCGAGCCAGGCGGCGCGCGACCCGGGCCGCGCGCGTACTGCCCGCTCAGGCACGGCCGGCCCGTGCGCCGTACACGGCCATCGCGCTGACGCCCACATCGAGCTTGGTCAGCGCCAGCGGCGGCGGCACCAGCGGCAGGCGCAGCTTCTGGTAGGCGGCTTCGCTGGACAGGCCGAAGGGCGCGGCATCGGGATTGTCGAAGGCGTAGTAGACCGCTTCCACGCCCGCCATGACCAGCGCCGCCAGGCACATCGGGCAAGGATGGCCGCTGGCGTAGACCACGCTGCCGGACAGGTCGGGGGTTGCCAGGCGGCGGCTGGCGGCGCGCAGGGCCTCCATCTCGGCATGCGTGGTCGGATCATGGCTGTGCACGATGCCGTTCACGCCGGTGGCGACGATCTCGCCGTGCCTGACCAGCACCGCGCCGAACGGACGGCCGCCGCGCGCGCGATTGTCCTGGGCAAGGCGTACGGCCTCGCGCAGCAGGTCTGGATGGGTGGACATGGAAACTCCCCGCGGAAATGAGATGAGACGGCCGGGCGTGACAGCGGCTTGGCGACGGCTTGGCGGCAGCCGGCCCGGTCGTGGCAGGCCATTCTAGGAAGCGCCTTGCTGATTGGGAAATTAAATGATGAAATGCCGATCAGTGGCTTTTCAAATACCAGCGATGCTCGATCCCGTGCTGCTGCGCAGCTTCGTGGCGGTTGCCGACACCGGCAGCTTCACGCGTGCCGCGGACAGCGTCCACTTGACGCAATCCACCGTCAGCCAGCAGGTGCGCCGGCTGGAGACCCAGTTCGGCTGCGAACTGCTGCACCGCGGCGGGCGCTATGTGACGGCCACGCCCGAGGGCGAGCACCTGCTCGGCTATGCGCGCCGCATCCTGCAACTGATGGACGAGGCCGTGGCCCAGCTGGCGCAAGGCGATGCGCAGGGGGAGATCCGGCTGGGCGTGCCCGAGGATTTCGTCGCCCATGCCTTGACGCCCGCGCTGGCGGCCTTCGCCGATGCGCACCCCGGCGTGCGCCTGGAAGTGACCAGCGGACTGAGCCACGAGCTGTGGCAGCGCTTCCAGCGCAGCGAGCTGGACCTGGTGCTGATCAAGCAGCGCGTGGGCAGCGCGCCGGGCCTGGCCAGCTGGGCCGAACCGCTGTGCTGGCTCGACAGCCGCGAGCGCCCCGCGCGCGGGCGCGACCCGCTGCCCCTGGTGGCCTTCCCGCTGGGCGGGCTCTACCGCGGCGAAATGACCCACCTGCTCGATGCCGCCGGCCGCCGCTGGCGCATCGCCTATGCCAGCGCCAGCCTCGCCGGCATCCGCGCGGCCGTCGCGGACGGGCTGGGTATCACCATGCTGCCGCGCCGGCTGGCCGCCGACGGGCACCGCATCCTGGAGGCGGCGGACGGCTTCGCGCCGGCGCCGGCGCTGGAGCTGAGCCTGCACGTGCAGGCCGAGACCGCCGCCCATACGCGCGACCTGGCCGCGCGGCTGGTGGCGGTATGCGATGCGGCGATGCGGGCCTGAGCCTGAGCCTGCACCCGAGCCCTAGCCCGCCGCCTCAGCCCAGCATGCCCTCCAGGCGCTCACGGATGATGCGGTGCGCGCCGTCCATGATGCCGTCGATCAGCGCCTGCACCGTCGGCACATCGTCGATCAGGCCGGCCACCATGCCGCAGCTCCACGCCCCGGCGTCCAGCTCGCCTTCCGCCATCACCTTCGGATAGACCCCGGCCACCTGGTCGTAGATGTCGGCGATCTGCAGCGCCTCGCCCTTCTCGCGCTCGATCTCCAGCAGGCGGTCGACGCCGGCATTGCGCAGCACCCGTTCGGTATTGCGCAGCCGGCGCATGATCAGCCGCGTATCGAGCTCGCTCGCCTGCACGATGGCCTGCTTGACCTTCTCGTGCACCGGCGCCTCCTGCGTGGCGATGAAGCGCGTGCCCATATTGATGCCGTCGGCGCCGAGCGCCAGCGCCGCCACCAGGCTGCGCGCATCGGCCATGCCGCCCGAGGCGACGAAGGGGATGCTGAGTTCGTCGGCGGCGCGCGGCAGCAGGATCATGTTCGGCACGTCGTCCTCGCCGGGATGGCCGCCGCATTCGAAGCCATCGACGCTGACTGCATCGCAGCCGATCTGCTGCGCCTTCAGCGCATGCCGCACCGAGGTGCATTTGTGGATCACCTTGATGCCGGCCGCCTTCAGTGCCGGCATATAGGCCTCGGGGCTGCGCCCGGCGGTTTCGACGATGCGCACGCCACCTTCGACGATGGCCGCGATGTACTCGGCGTACGGTGGCGCCGAAAAGGTCGGCAGGAAGGTCAGGTTGACACCGATCGGCCGGTCGGTCATGTCGCGGCAGCGCGCGATCTCGCGCGCCAGCAGTTCGGGGGTCTTCTGCGTGAGGCCGGTGATGATGCCCAGGCCGCCGGCGGCCGAGACCGCCGCCGCCAGCTCGGCGAAGCCCACATAGTGCATGCCACCCTGGATGATCGGGTGCCGGATGCCGAACAGTTCGGTGATGCGCGTCTTCATCGTGTTGTCTCCTCGGTTGGATGCGAAGGCGGTAGCGCCGGCGCTATCGTACCGGCTGCGAGCGTTCGGGGCACTGGATGCCTGACTCTAGTCCACTGAATCACTGAAATCGGTCGGTGCCTGCCATGGCATGCGGGCTCATCGCGTCGTTGCCGATGCTCGCCATAGCCGGGCTATGGCTGCGCTTGGCGCCTAGCGCTGATTCCCGCATGCCATGTCTTTCACCTCCCATTTCAATACATTCTGTCTAGGCGTGAATCGGTGGCCCCCGCGGGCGCGCGCAGGGCAACCCGACTACACTATGGGCTGGCCGCGCCGCCCCGGCGGCGCGGCCCGACCCCAGGAGACAATCCGCCTATCATGACAAGCACAGACAAGAGCGGCAGCCAGACCACCCCCCACTCCCTGCGCAGCGCGGCCAGCGTGCTGGTGCTGCGCGACAGTCCCGCCGGCCCCGAGGTATTGATGGTGCGCCGCGCCGAACGCGACAACGACCGCAGCAGCGGTGCCTATGTCTTCCCCGGCGGCACGCTGGACGCGCAGGACCGCGACCTGCACGCCCACGCCGCCGGCCTCGACGACAGCAGCGCCAGCCAGCGCCTCGGCCTGGCCGCGGGCGGACTGGACTTCTATCTCGCCGCGGTGCGCGAATGCTTCGAAGAGGCCGGACTGCTGTTCGCCTACGGCACCGGTCCCGAGCCGCTCGTGCCCGACCAGCTTCTCCCCGACCAGCTCGCGCTGCTGCGCGCCGCCGCACGCCGCGGCGGCCCCGGCCTGGCCCAGGCCTGCGCGCAGATCGGCCTGAGGCTGGCGGTCGATCGCCTGGCCTACCACAGCTACTGGCTGACGCCGCCAGGCTTGCCCAAGCGCTTCGATACCCGCTTCTTCGTCGCCATCGCTCCGCCCGGACAGGTTGCGCTGCACGACGGCGACGAGGTGGTCGAGCACTGCTGGATCCGGCCCTCCGAAGCAATCCATCCGGACCATGGCCTCAAGCTCGTCAATGCCACGCGCCGCAACCTGGCGGCGATCGCGCACTTCGAGAGCGCGCAGGCCTGCTTCGACTTTTCCGCGCAGCGGCGCGACATCGCCTGCATCATGCCGCGCATCGGCCTCGGCGCCGGCGGCCCGCGCCCGGTCATGCCGGACGAGGCCTGCTACGCCGAGATCGGGCGCATCGACCCGCACGGCAGCGCGCAAGCGCGCTATGAGCTGGAAGCCGGCGCGCCGGTGCGGCTGTCGGAGCGCGTCTGGCGCGTGACCGCCGGCAATGGCAGCGTGATGACCGGCCCCGGCACCAATACCTACCTGGTAGGCGATGCCGCGAGCGATGCCTGGGCCGTGATCGACCCCGGCCCGGACGACGACAAGCATGTGCAGGCCGTGCTGGCCGCGGCGCCGGGCCCGATCCGCTGGATCCTCGCCACCCATACCCACCTCGACCACTCGCCCGCGACGCCGAAGCTGCAGGCCGCCACCGGCGCCACCGTGCTGGGCCGCGCGGCGCCGCCGGGCGCCCGGCAGGATGCCGGCTTCGCCCCGGCACGCGAGCTGCAGCATGGCGAGCGCCTCGCGCTGGGCGAAGGCTGCACGCTGCGCGTGGTACATACGCCGGGGCACGCGTCCAATCACCTGTGCTACCTGCTCGAGGAAGAGAAGACGCTGTTCACCGGCGATCACGTGATGCAGGGCTCGACCGTCGTCATCAATCCGCCCGACGGCGACATGCAGGCCTACCTCGACTCGCTGCGCGCCCTGCTGCAGGAGGACCTGGAATGGCTGGCGCCAGGCCACGGCTTCCTGATCCCGCGCCCCGCCGACGCCATCCGCGTGCTGGTGCGCCACCGCCTGCAGCGCGAGGCCAAGGTCGTCAACGCGCTGGCCGAACTGGGCGCGGCCGAGCTCGGCGCCCTGCTGGCGCGCGTCTACGACGACGTGCCGCCGCGCATGCATCCGGTGGCGCAGCGCTCCTTGCTGGCACACCTGTTCAAGCTCGCCGCCGAGGGGCGTGCGCGCGAGACGGACGGCCGCTGGCAGGCGGCCTGAGACCGGTCGGGCGCACAGGGCGGACACGACAGGCGCCGGCGCCACCGGCGCGTCCTCCCTCATGCATCGCGCGCATCAGCAAGCGGAATCGACATGGACCTGCGACAACTCCGGCATTTCCAGGCGCTCTACCGCCTGCGCAGCTTCGCCCGCGCGGCCGACGAGATGGCGATGAGCCAGCCGGCGCTCAGCCGCAGCATCCAGAACCTGGAACGCGCGCTCGACTGCCGCCTGTTCGACCGCACCACGCACACGGTCACGCCGACCGAGGCGGCGCGCCGGCTGATCCACCAGGCCGAGACCGTGATCGCGGCCGCCGCCGCACTCAAGGAGGATGCCGCGGGCTTGAAGGCGTCCAGCCAGGGCACCGTGCGCGTCGGCTGCGGCGCCTATCCGCTGCAGCCCCTGCTGACCGAGACCGTCACGGCCTTCGCGCACAGCCATCCGCTGGTGCACCTCACGCTGACCAGCGGCGATACCACGCCGCTGCTGCAGCGCCTGCTCGACCGCGAGCTCGACCTGGTGGTATGTGATCGCCGCCGCTTCGACGCCTCGCGCTTCGCCGAGGACATCCTGATGCTGGCGCTGCCCACCGAGCCGCTGGCGGTGGTCTTCTCGGCCGAGCATGAGATCGCCGCCATGCAGGGCGAGGCGATCGACTTCTCCGCCTATCCCTGGGCGCTGCCCCGGGTACCGGCCGGCGGCGAGCCTGACTTCACCCCGGCCAGCGTGGCCATGCGCGCCGGCGGCGCCTTCCCGCAGTTCCAACTGCAGTCCACCGCGGCCTGCCTCGACCTCGCGCGCAGCGGCACCGCGCTCACGCTGGTGCCGCTGTCACTGGCACGGCGCGCCGCCGCCGACGGCCGCCTGCGCTACCTCACGGCCGACCGCCACCTCAGCACCAACGACGGCGTGCACCTGCTCAAGGGACGCAGCCAGACCCCCATCATGCGCGCCTTCGTCAAGGAACTGCGCAGCACCGCGCGGCGCCTCGCGCAGCAGCCAGGCAGGGATGCCGGCTGGCCGGTGACGGGCGGCGCCTGAGCCCGCACACGGGCGCCCCGCCCTTGCTGCATTGCACGCGCGGCACGGCGCCAGCCCTGCCTACCCGCGCCAGCGCGGGGATATGCGAGCGCAGCATGCAGGCGCGCTATTTTCTGATGCGCGATATGCATGACGAAAAGCGCGGCGGCGCACCTAGAATGGGTCGCTGGAGTGCGCCCCCATGACAAGCGAACACGCCCCCCATCCCGCGTCCTTGCGCGCCGCATGCCCGGCCCAACCGGCCGGGCGCCCCGGGCCCCGGCCACCATGCGGCCGGTCATCGCACTCCGCCGATGCCTGAAGCACGGCGCCCCGCCGGCGGCCCGCACCACTTGACGGCCGCGGCCGCAAGACGACAATACGGCCCCCGCCTGCCGGCCCACCAGACCCCGCACCTGCCACGGAGAGACGAGACAATGCAAGCCAACGACCCGCGCTGGGACTTCGACCCGGCCGCGCTGAAGGAAAAGTACCGGCAGGAACGCGAGCGCCGCCTGCGCGCGGACGGCAATGCGCAGTATGTCGAGATCGCGGGCGAACTGTCCCGCTTCGCGGCGGATCCGCACGCCGACCCGGCCTTGCGCCGTGCACCGCAGTCCGACACCTTCGATGCGATCGTGATCGGCGGCGGCTTCGGCGGGCTGCTGGCCGCCGCGCGCCTGCGCGAAGCCGGCTTCGCGCGCATCCGCATCATCGAGAAGGGCGCCGATTTCGGCGGCACCTGGTACTGGAACCGCTATCCCGGCGCGGCCTGCGACATCGAGTCCTATGTGTACCTGCCGCTGCTGGAAGAAGTCGGCACCATGCCCACGGAGAAGTACGCCAAGGCGCCGGAGATCCTCGCGCACACCCAGGCCATCGGCCGGCATTTCGACCTGTACCGCGACGCGCTGTTCCAGACCGAGGCGACCTCGCTGCGCTGGGACGAAGCCGGCGCGCGCTGGCAGGTCGGCACCGACCGCGGCGACCGCCTGCAGGCGCGCTTCCTGGTACTGACCACGGGCCCGCTGAACAAGCCCAAGCTGCCCGGCATCCCGGGCCTGGAGCACTTCGCCGGGCATAGCTTCCACACCAGCCGCTGGGACTACGCCTACACCGGCGGCGATCATCGCGGCGGCATGGCCGGGCTGGCCGGCAAGCGCGTCGGCATCATCGGCACCGGCGCCACCGCCGTGCAGTGCGCTCCGCACGTGGCCGAGGCGGCCGGGCACCTCTACGTGTTCCAGCGCACCCCCTCGTCGATCGACGTGCGCAACAACCAGCCCACCGATCCGGCCTGGGCCGCCAGCCTGGGGCCGGGCTGGCAGCAGCAGCGCATGGACAACTTCAACAACCTGGTCTGCGGGATCCCGCAGGCCGAGGACCTGGTCAACGACGGCTGGACCGACATCATGCGGCTGGTGCGGCCGGACCGCAGCGTCGCCGATCCGGTCCAGGCGATGCAGATGGCGGACTACGCCAAGATGGAGCAGATCCGCGCCCGTGTCGACCACGTCGTGCGCGACCCGGCCACGGCGGCGGCGCTCAAGCCCTGGTATCGCCAGTTCTGCAAGCGCCCCTGCTTCCACGACGGCTATCTCGACATGTTCAACCGCGCCAACGTCACGCTGGTCGACACGGCGGGCCGCGGCGTGGAGCGCATCACGCCGGCCGGCGCGGTGGTGGACGGCCGCGAGTATCCGCTGGACTGCCTGATCTTCGCCACCGGCTTCGAGGTCGGCACCGGCTTCGAGCGGCGCGCCGGCTTCGAACTGCATGGGCGCGGCGGCCTGGCGCTGTCCGACAAGTGGGCCGAGGGCGCCTCCACGCTGCACGGGCTGCTGACGCGCGACTTCCCCAACTGCTTCATCGTCAGCGTGACGCAGTCGGGGCAATCGCCCAACTTCCCGCACATGCTCAACGAGCAGGCCAATCACATCGCCTATGTCGCCGCGCGCTGCGTGGCCGAGGGCGCCGACACCGTCGAGCCGAGCGCCGCGAGCGAGGCCGCGTGGACCGCCACCATCGTGTCCGCCGGCACGCGACGCGCCGCCTACCAGGCCGAGTGCACGCCCGGCTACTACAACGCCGAAGGCAAGCTGTCGGCGCGCGAGATCCGCAACGGCCCCTACGGGCCGGGCGCCGCCGCCTTCATCGACATCCTGCAGGCCTGGCGCGCCAGCGGGGACTGCGCCGGCCTGGAGTTCGGCCGCGTGAGCGAGGAGGTGCGCGCATGAGCACCCGCCGCGCCATCTTCATCACCGGGGCCGCCTCCGGCATGGGCCGCGAGACGGCCCGCCTGTTCGCCGCGCGCGGCTGGTTCGTCGGCGCCTACGACATCGATGCGGCCGGGCTCGACTCCCTGGCGAACGAACTGGGCCCCGATGCCGGCCTGTTCGCGCCGCTCGACGTGAGCGACCGCGCCGCCTATCTCGCCGCCATCGAGCGCTTCGGTGCCGCCAGCGGCGGACGCATGGACCTGCTCTTCAACAATGCCGGCATCGGCGCCGGCGGCTACTTCGACGAGCAGCCGTGGGAGACCATCGAGCGTATCGTCAGCGTCAACCTGCTGGGCGTGCTCGGCGGCATCCACGCCGCCATGCCCTTGCTGAAGGCCACGCCGAACGCGCTGTGCTTCAGCACCTCGTCGGCCTCGGCGATCTTCGGCGCCGCCGGCATTGCCGTCTATTCGGCCACCAAGCATGCGGTCAAGGGCTTCACCGAGGCCCTCTCGGTCGAACTGTCGCGCCATGGCATCCGTGCCGCCGACGTGCTGCCGGGGCTGATCGACACGCCCATCCTGCCCGAACGCGTGCGGGCGGGAGCGGCGACGGAAGGCATGTGGCGGCTGCTGCCGCCGGTCGCCGTGGCCGAGGCCGTGTGGGCCGCCTATCACGAGGACAAGCTGCACTGGTACGTGCCGCCCGAGCTGGCGGCATTCGACGTGCAGGTCACCGCCGAACCCGAGCGCGCGCGCGACGAACGCAAGCGCCTGCTGGCCGAACGCAAAGGATTCGCACCATGAGCGCCACACCCATGACCACCACGGCGGTCTCCGGCGACCGCCTCGACCTGGGCGCGGTGTCCTGGTCGCTGTTCGAGGCCGGACGCAATCCCTTCGTCATGCTGGTGACCATCTATGTGTTCATGCCCTACTTCTCCACCGTGATGGTGGGCGATCCGGTCAAGGGGCAGGCGCTGGTGGCCACCTACGGCCAATGGGCCGGCTGGATCATCGCGCTGACCGCCCCGCTGCTGGGCGCCTCGATCGACCGCATCGGGCCGCGCAAGCCGCTGCTGCTGGTGTCGACGCTGGTGATGGCGGTGCTGATGATGTCCCTGTGGTGGGCCCGCCCCGACCTGACCGGCCTGGGCATCGGTGGCGTGGTGGTGGCAGCCACCCTGATCAACGTGCTGTTCGGCTACACCGAGGTGCTGCACAATGCCATGCTGGCGCAGGCAGCCGGCCCCCGGCTCGCGCACAAGGCTTCCGGCCTGGGACTGGCGCTGTCGAACGCCGTCTCCGTGCTGGTGCTAGTGTTCGTGCTGTGGGCCTTCGCCCTGCCCGGCAAGGTGCCCTGGGGCTGGATCCCGGCGCAGCCTCTGTTCGGCATGGATCCCGCCGCGCACGAACCCGAGCGCATCGTCGGCCCCATCGCCGGCGTGCTGTGCGTGCTGGGTGCCCTGCCCATGTTCCTCTTCACCCCGGATGCCGCGCGCACGGGCAACGGCATCGCGCGTTCCCTGCGCGAGGGACTGCGCACGCTTCTGGGCATGGTGGGCAAGCTGCGCGGCCACCGCGACATGACCGCCTTCCTGCTGGCGCGCATGCTGTACGTCGACGCGATGACCGCCGTGCTGCTGTTCTCCGGCGTCTATGCCGCCGGCGTGATGAAGTGGCATACGCTGACCATGCTGAGCTACGGCGTGCTGCTGAGCGTGTTCGCGGCGCTCGGCGGCATCCTCGGCAGCCGCCTGGACGCCGCGCTGGGGCCCAAGGTCGCGGTACGCATCGAGGTCCTGATGACGCTGGTGGGCCTGGTCTGCGTGATCGGCATGGCACCCGAGCGCATCCTCTACTTCTGGCACTACGACGCCGCCGCCGCGGCGCCGCTGTGGAACGGGCCCTTCTTCCGCACCTGGCCGGACCTGCTCTACCTGCTGATCGGCTTCTCCAACGCGGCCTTCATCACGGCATCCTACTCGTCCAGCCGCACCCTGCTGCTGCGGCTGTCGCCGCCGGGGGAAAGCGGGGCCTTCTTCGGCATCTTCGCGCTATCGGGTACCGCCACCATGTGGCTGGGCTCCTTCCTCGTGCACTACGCCACCGCGACCTTCCACTCGCAGCAGGCCGGCATGGGGGCCATCGTGGTCCTGATGAGCTGCGGATGGATCGGCATGTGCTTCGTGCGCGGCGGCGGGCGGCTGGCGCCGCATGGTTGACGCGGCATCCGGCATGGCGATCCGGGCGGGGAGGCGGCACACGGGCCGATGATGGTGTAAGTTGTCCTGGTGGCGAGCGCGCTGCGCGCGCGGCCCCAAGAACCCGCCGACGCCATGCCCGATGCCCCGACCCCACGCCAGACCGGCACCGCCGCAGGCAGCCGGCACGGCAAGCTCGATCACGACATCCCCGCCCGGCTGGACCGGCTGCCCTGGTCGCGCTGGCATTGGCGGGTATGCGGTGCGCTCGGCATCGCCTGGGTGCTGGACGGACTGGAAGTCACGCTGGCCGGCTCGCTCGGCGCCGTGCTGCAGCGGCCGGATACCCTGTCGCTCAGCGCTGCCCAGGTGGGGCTGGCTGGCACGCTCTATGTTGCCGGCGCGATCGGCGGGGCCCTGGTGTTCGGCCGGCTCGCCGACAATCTTGGCCGCAAGCGCCTGCTCCTGCTCACGCTGCTGGTCTACCTGCTGGCCACGCTTGCCACTGCCACCGCCCCCGGCTTCGCCTACTTCGCAGGCTGCCGCTTCTGCACCGGGCTGGGCATCGGTGGCGAATATGCAGCCATCAATTCCGCCATCGATGAACTGATCCCCGCGCGCGTGCGCGGACGCGTCAACCTGGCCATCAACGGGACCTTCTGGCTGGGTGCCGCGCTCGGCGCCGGGCTCAGCCTGTTCCTGCTGGATCCCCGCGTGCTGGGCCCCGCGCGCGGGTGGCGCGCCTGCTTCGGCCTGGGCGCGGCGCTGGCCGTGGCCATCCTGCTGGTGCGCCGCCACGTGCCGGAAAGTCCGCGCTGGCTGGCCATGCACGGACGCCTCCACGAAGCCGACGCGACCCTGCGCAAGATCGAGCAGAGCATTGCCGCACGCGCTGCCGCAGCCCCGGCGCGGCCGGCGCCGGCAGAGCGTCCCGCGGCCCGCCGCACGCCGCCCACACTGGGCGACGTGGCCTGGCTGCTGATGCGACGCTACCGCATGCGCAGCGCCGTGACCTTGTCGCTGATGGTGTCGCAGGCCTTCCTCTACAACGCCGTCTTCTTCACCTATGCCATGGTGCTGGTGCGCTTCTACGGCGTGCCGGATGCCCGCGCGGCCCTCTACATCTTCCCCTTCGCGCTCGGCAACGCCGCCGGGCCCCTGCTGCTCGGCCCCGCCTTCGACCGGATCGGGCGCCGCCGCATGGTCTCCTGCACCTATGTCATGTCCGGCGTCGGGCTGGCCTTGACCGGCTGGGCCTTCCTGGCCGGCTGGCTGGATGCGCGCACCCAGGCGCTGTGCTGGGCGGCCGTGTTCTTCCTCGCATCGGCGGCGGCCAGTTCCGCCTACCTGACCGCCAGCGAGATCTTCCCGCTGGAGATCCGCGCACTGGCCATTTCCCTGTTCTACGCCGTCGGTACGGGCGCGGGCGGCCTGGTCGCGCCGGTGCTGTTCGGCCTGCTGATCCAGAGCGGCAGCCGCGCCGCCGTGGCGGGTGGCTACGCCATCGGCGCGACGCTGGTGGTGGCGGCAGGACTGTTCGCCCTGCGGCATGGCATCGATGCCGAACGGCGGCCGCTCGAGGAAGTGGCACCGCCGCTGGGCGGCGGGCCGGTACGGCGGCCCTAGGCAACGCTGGGCGGCACTGGGCGGCACTGGGCGGCGCTAGGCGGCGGCGCGATGCGGTGCCCCCCTGCCGGGCGGGCGCGCCAGCCCGAAATGCTCGCGCAGGGTGTGGCCTGCGTATTCGCTGCGGAACAGGCCGCGGCGCTGCAGGATCGGCACCACCCCGTCGACGAAGTCCTGCAGGCCGTCCGGCAGCGCATCGGGCATCAGGTTGAAGCCGTCGGCGGCACCGTGGCGGAACCAGTGGGCGATGTCGTCGGCGATCTGCTCCGGCGTGCCGACGATGACACGATGGCCGCCGCCTCCGGCCAGTTCGCGGATCAGCTGGCGCACGGTCAGGCCGCGCCCGCGCGCCAGCGTGGCACGGAAAAAGGTGTGATTGCCGTTGCCGCCCGCCGGCAGGGGCAGGTCGTCAGGCAGGCCCTGGTCCAGCTTGAGCCGCTCCGGCGCGATGCCGAGCGTGCCGGCCAGCCGCGTCAGGCTGTAGTCCCAGGGAATGCCATCGACCAGCTCGTCGCGGCGCCGCCGCGCCTGCGCCTCGGTCGCGCCGATGATGGTGGTCAGTCCCGGCAGCACGCGCACGGCCTCGGGGCCGCGTCCCAGCGCCTGCGCGCGCGCCTTCAGCCCGCGCGCGTAGTCGAGCGCCTCCTCGAACGACTGCGAGGCCGAGAACACCGCCTCGGCATGGCGCGCGGCCAGCTCACGCCCGTCGGCCGAACCGCCGGCCTGCACCAGCACCGGATACCCCTGCGGCGAACGCGGCAGGTTGAGCGGCCCGTGCACGGCGAAGTGCTCGCCGCGGTGCTCCACCGGATGCACCTTGCCGGCATCGACAAAGCGGCCGCCGGCCTTGTCGCCGAGGAAGGCATCGTCCTCCCAGCTATCCCAGAGCGCCTTGACCACGGTGGTGAACTCGTCGGCGCGCGCGTAGCGCTGCGCGTGGTCGGGCACGCTGTCGCGGCCGAAATTGCGTGCCGACGGCAGGTCGGCGGTGGTGACCACGTTCCAGCCGGAGCGCCCGCCGCTGACATGGTCCAGCGTGGCGAAGCGGCGCGCGATGTTGTAGGGCTCGTTGTAGCTGGTCGAGGCCGTGCCGATCAGGCCGATGCGGGTCGTGGCGGCGGCGATGGCGGCCAGCAGCACGGTCGGCTCGAGCGCGGTGATCGGCCGGAAATGGATCTGGTCGATGATGGCCGCGCTGTCGGCCAGGAAGACCGCGTCGAGCTTGCCGGCCTCTGCGATGCGGGCCACGCGCACATAGTGCTGCACGTCGGTGAAGGCCGCCGGATCGCTGTCCGGCAGGCGCCAGGCCGAAGGCACGAAGCCCGAGTGGAGGATATTGACGTTCAGGTGCAGTTGTCGCGGCGGCGTGGTGCTCATTGGCAGGTTCCCGGTAGCGTATGACCGGCACCGGGCGGACCAGCCGCATCCGGCGCCATCGGCTTGCGTCGGCGCGGACGGGCCGCGGACGGATGGGTCCGGAGCGCGCTGCGTCCGCCGTATCGCGCCATCACCTTAGGGCACCGCTCCAGCGACGCCAACGAAGCAATCCGCGCATGGATATGCAGGGCGGCCCGGTATGGCCGCCTGTATGGCCGCCTGTATGGCCGCCCGTATTGCCACCCGCCTCCCGGCGGTTCCGGCATCGCCACAGGCGCGCCCTCGCGCCGCGCGCCGCTTCGCCGCGCTCGCCGCATTTGCAAGTGCGCATTCCTTCTTGGACCGCCACCGCGTGCCTGCCTAGACTGGGTCTCCCGGCTTGGTGCCGGCCGACTTCCACCGCAAACCCTCCCAGTCCAGGTGAACCCGCCCATGAAACGACGCTCGCTTCTTTCCGCGCTGCTGGCCGGCGCTACGATCTTCTCCCTCGCGCTCGGCGGCGCGCCGGCGGCCGCTGCCGACAAGGTGATCAAGGTAGGCGTGCGCGGCGGCGTCGACGAAGAGATCTGGGAAGTGGTTACCAAGGTGGCACAGAAGCAGGGCCTGAACGTCCAGCCCATCGTCATCACCGGCACCGCCAGTCCCAACGAAGCGCTCAACAACGGCGACCTCGATGCCAATTCCTTCCAGCACATTCCCTTCCTGCGCGACCAGATCAAGCAGCGCGGCTACAAGCTGGTCACCGTGGGCAACACGCTGATCTCGCCGATCGCCTTCTATTCGCGCAAGTTCAAATCCCTCGAGGCACTGCCGGCAGGGGCGCGCATCGGCATCCCCAACGATCCGAGCAACCAGACGCGCGCGCTGGTGATCCTGCGCGATCATGGCCTGATCAAGCTGCGCGAGGGCTTCGACCCCTTCACCGGCACCGCCACGCTGGCCGACGTGACCGCCAACCCGCGCAAGCTGGAACTGGTGGAGAGCGCCTCGGTGGTGCTGGCGCGCTCGCTGCCCGACGTGGACGCCGCGGCCATCGTCAATACCTTCGCCTACCAGGCCGGCCTGATCGCCACGCGCGACGGCATCGCGGTGGAACGGAAGGAACACAATCCCTACGTCAACGTCATCGCGGTGCGCGAGCAGGACCGCAATGCACCCTGGGTGGCGCCGCTGGTCAAGGCCTACCAGTCGGAGGAGGTGCGGCGCTTCATCCTGTCGAAGTACCAGGGATCGGTGATCCCGGCATTCTGAGCGCGCAGCGCCCAGCGCCCCCCCGCCCCGCCACCGGCCCCCGAGCAAGGAGAGCCATCGTGACCTTCGCCCCTTCCCCGCCCCCGCCGGATTCCGCGCCGGCCCACATCGTCTTCGAACACCTGGGCAAGACCTATGCCGGCGCGCCGGCGGCCGCGCTCGACGACGTCTCGTTCCAGGTCGCGCGCGGTGAGATCTTCGGCATCATCGGCCGCAGCGGCGCCGGCAAGTCCACGCTGCTGCGCACGGTCAATATGCTGGAGCGTCCCAGCCGCGGCCACGTGCGGATAGACGGCGCCGACATCGGCCGGCTCGACGAGGACGGCCTGGTGGCGCTGCGGCGCCGCGTCGGCATGATCTTCCAGCACTTCAACCTGCTGTCGGCCAAGACCGTGTTCGAGAACGTGGCGCTGCCGCTGCGCGTGGCCGGCGTGCCACGGTTGGACATCGCACCGCGCGTGATGGCGCTGCTCGACCTGGTCGGGCTCGCCGGCAAGGCACAGGCCTATCCCGCCATGCTCTCGGGTGGACAGAAGCAGCGCGTCGGCATCGCCCGCGCGCTGGTGCACCAGCCCGAGATCCTGCTGTGCGACGAAGCCACCTCGGCGCTCGACCCGGAGACCACCGAGCAGATCCTCGCGCTGCTGCGCGACATCAACCAGCGCTTCGGCCTGACCGTGGTGCTGATCACGCACGATATGTCGGTGATCCGCCAGGCCTGCGATCGCGTGCTGGTGCTCGACCACGGCCGCGTGGTGGAACAGGGTGCCGTGCGCCAGGTCTTCCTGGCGCCGCGTGCCGACGCCACGCTGGCGCTGCTGCGGCCGCTGCGCGCGCTGCACCAGGCGCTGCCGCCGGCCGCCAACGAACCGGACCCGGGCGCCGCGCGCGGCGCCATGGATGAGGCGAGCGGCCACGCGGCCGGCGCACACGCCCTTTACCAGGAGATTCCGCGCCATGTTTCCGCCGCTGGCTGACAAGTACCTGCGCGCCCTGGGCGAGACGCTGCTGATGTCCGGCAGCGCCTGTGCCGTGGTGTTCGTCTGCGGCATGGCGCTGGCCATCGTGCTGACGCTGTCCGCGCCGGGCGGGCTGTGGCCGCGCCCGCGCCTGCACCGCGTACTGTCGGTGCTGGTCAATGTGTTCCGCTCGATCCCCTTCATCATCCTGCTGGTGGCGATGCTGCCGCTCACGCGCCTGATCGTCGGCACCACCATGGGTACCTGGGCCGCCGTGGTGCCGCTGAGCGCGCACCTGATCCCCTTCTTCGCGCGCGTCGCGCAGGTGGGCCTCAACGAGGTCGATCCCGGCCTGGTCGAGGCCGCGCGCGCGATGGGCTGCCGCCGCTGGCACATCGTGCGGCACGTGCTGCTGCCCGAGGCCATGCCGGCCCTGGTCGGCGGCGCCACCGTCACCGTGATCGCCATGATCGGCTCCTCGGCGATGGCGGGCGCGGTCGGCGCCGGCGGCCTCGGCGACCTTGCCATCCGCTACGGCTACGAGCGCTACGAGACCGCTGTGATGTTCAACGTGATCGCCATCCTGGTGGTGCTGGTGACGCTGGTGCAGTTCGGCGGCGAACGGCTGGCGCGGCGCTTCGACCACCGGCGCTGAGCAACTTCCGGCGCCCGCGCGCATCCGCCCAGGCCCAGTTCGGCGAGGATCTGCCGGGTATGCTGGCCCAGGCGCGGCGCGCAGTCGCCGCGGTTGCGCATATTGGTCAGGAAGACGTCGGCACCGGCCACCGCGCGGCCGATCACCTCGGCGGCGTCGGGCGGCTCGATCGTGATCACGTCGGCGCCGCATTCGGCCAGCATCGGCGCCGATGGCGCCGCCGGGGGCTTGTTATCGACCACCGCGGCCTGTCCCGTCCCGGCCTGCACGGTACGCGAGCTGGCGCGATATGACGCAGCCGGCCGCGCGCAGCGTCCCGGCCGAACCGGTGCCGGCACTGCGCGCGCGGGAAGCCGCCGGGGACTGAGGCGTTGCGCGCCGCCCCGCCCCTGCGCGCGCTGTCAGCGCAGCAGGTTGTGATGGCGCGCGAAGTCGGCCAGCTCGATCAGCGAAGCGATGTGCAGCTTCTCCATGATATTGACCTTGTGCGTGCTGACCGTCTTGCTGCTGATCAGCAGCTCCCGGGCGATGTCCTTGTTGGAATAGCCGCGCGCCAGGTATTGCAGCACCGTGACCTCGCGCTCGGTCAGCAGCGTCAGGGCGTCGCGCCCGGTGGCATAGCCCTGGTGGCGGGCCGCCCCGAGCGCGTGCAGCGGAAACACCGAGTAACCGGCCAGCAGGCTGCGTACGGCGCTGATCAGTTCGCCCAGGCTCTGGCGCTTGGCCACGAAGCCGTGCGCGCCCGCCCGCATGGAGCGGGAACAGGACAGGTCCTCGTCCTGACCGGACAGGACCAGCATGCGCACTTCGGGATGGGCCGCACCGACGCGCTCGATCAGGTCGATGCCCGACATGCGGGGAATGCCGAGATCGACGATAAGCAAGGGGGGCAGGTGTTGGCGCACCAGCTCGAACGCCTCGTCGCCATTGTCGCTCTCCAGGATCTCGTGGAACCCGAGTTCGCGCTCCAGACGCGCGCTGACCGCGAGTCGGATGGCGGGATGATCGTCGACGATGAGCGCGTCGGCCATGGCGGAACGTCCTGGCGGCTGGACCGGGGGAGATGCGCCTGCTTGCCCGCGCGCCGCACTGGCGGGCTTCCGGCCGGGGGCGATGGGTGGGCCGGGCGGCGATCCGCCTTTCCTCATCAGGGCTGAGAAATAGGCTGGAACAAGCATAGGACGCAGGCAGGGTCCGCCACCTGAGTAGCTCCCTCAATGTATTGGCCGTTATTCCGAAACGCAACGAGAATATTCTCAATCAGCCCGATGCCACTGAGGACGCGGGGCGCCTCCGCAGCACGCCGCGCCGGGCACGAGCGCCACACGGCGGCCAGGCGCCTGGCGGGTGCCCGCCGGCTACGCCGCCCCGGAGGCTCCGCCCTGCTCATGCGCGGCGGCCTCGAGCACCTCGGTCAACTTACGGCTGGCGTCGAGGGCGGCAGGGAAGCCGCAGTAGACCGCGCTGTGCACCATCAACTCGCGCAGTTCCTCGGGCGTCACGCCATTGGCGAGCGCACCGCGCAGATGCCCGGCCAGTTCCTGCGGACGATTCAACGCGACCAGCATCGAGACGGTGGCGAGGCTGCGCTGCTTGCGGTCCAGCGCGGGCCGGGTCCAGACCGTGCCCCAGGCGAATTCGGTCACCAATTGCTGCAGGCTGGTGTCGCCTTGCGCCTGGGCGGCATCCAGCGCGCGCTGGACGTGGCCCGGGCCGAGCACTTCGGTGCGCACGCGCAAGCCGTCCTGGAATGCAGGCGTGGGGGCGTAGCCGTCCGGCGCGGTGGTGGTCGATGGGGACAGGGTGCTCATGCTGGCATGCCTCGCGTAGGGGAAAGGGACCGGGATGCCGCAAGCATAGCCGAAGGCCGGCGCACGCCGCTGGCTGCCGGGCACCGTTCCGTGCCCGGCCGGCGCCCGCCGGTGCACCGATGCTCAGTCCGCGCCCGGAGCCAGGAAGCGCGGCGCCGGTGCGGCGCGGGCGAACTCGCGCCCGTCCAGCGTATAGCGCAGGAAGGTCCCGCGCGCCGCATTGTGGGGATGGCGCGCCGCCTCCTCCAGCGTCAGCACGGGGGCGAAGCAGACATCGCTGCCCTCGAACCGCTCGCACCAGTACGCGCTGGGCCGCTGCGCGATGCGCGCGGCGATGCGCGCCTTCAGCGCGGGCCAGTGGCTGCTGTCGTACTGCGCGGCAGGATCGACGTCGTCGAACTCCAGCTTCTCCAGCAGCAGCCGGTAGAACTGCGGCTCGAGGGCGCCCAGCGTGATGGCGCGGCCGTCGGCGCAGCGGTAGACATCGTAGAAGGGTGAATCGTGGAAGGGGCTCGGGCGCGGCCCGCCGATGGTGCCGGCGGCGTGGGCCACCTGCGCCAGCGAGCCGATCATGGCAGCGATATCGGTGATGGCGGCATCGACCACGCAGCCTTGCCCGCTGGCGCGCGCATGCAGCACGGCACTGACGATGCCGAAGGCCAGCCCGAGCGCGCCGGCACCGTCGCCGGTCATGGTCGGCGGCACCATGGGCAGCGCGCCGTCGCGCGCGGCCAGCGACAGCATGCCGGTCAGCGCCACGTAGTTGAGGTCATGGCCGGCGCTGTGGGCCAGCGGGCCGCTCTGCCCCCATCCCGTCATGCGGCCGTAGACCAGGCGCGGGTTGCGGGCATGGCACGCGGCCGGCCCGAGGCCCAGGCGCTCCATGGTGCCCGGGCGCAGCCCTTCGATCAGCACGTCGGCACCGGCCACGAGTTCCAGCGCCGCGGCCACCCCCTCGGCCTGCTTGAGATCCAGGCGGACCACGCGCTTGCCGTACTCCTGCTCCATCTGGGGCGGCACCGCCGCGCCCTTCAGGACGCGCCGCGCATCCGGCGGCACCGGCCGCGCCACCAGCGTGACCTCGGCGCCGAGCCCCGCCAGCATGCTGCCGCACAGCGGCCCGGGGCCGATCCCCTCGAATTCCACCACCTTGACACCGCCCAGGGGCCGGATGCCGCCTTGTCCGCTCATCGTTGTCTCCGTCGATTCCTTGTGTTCCGCTTGTGTTCCGGCCGAGCCGGCTGCCACGATGCTAGCCGCGGACCTGCGCCGCCGGCAATGGCCGAATCTGTCAGGCGATTAGCCGAAGCGCTCAGCGCCGCGCGGCTGCCGTGATCGCGGCGGGATTTGATCCAGATCGTGGCAGGCGTGCCGGCAAGCTGCGATGATGGCCATAGGTCGGGGGCGCAAGCGCCCGCGGCTTCCTCTCAGCCCCCAAGACAGGAGATGCCATGAGCAATATCGTGCTGGCGACCGACGGTTCGCCCTTCAGTGATGCCGCTGCCCGTTCCATCGTCGAAGGCCGCCTGCTGAAGGCCGGATTCACCGTCCACGTGGTCCATGTCACCCCCGACGTCACCGGCCAGGTACGCGCCTTCGTCAGCAAGGAAACCATCGACGAGTGGCACAAGGAAGAGAGCGAAAAGGCCATGCAGTCGGTGTGCGACATCCTCAAGGCCGGCAACATCCCCTTCGAGGCCCATTCGCTGCGCGGCTTCGCGCCCGAGCGCATCGTCGCGCACGCCGGCGAAACCAAGGCCGAGGCCATCGTCATGGGCACGCACGGGCGCGGCACCTTCTTCGACGCCGTGATCGGCTCGGTGGCCGGCCGGGTGCTGGCGATGGCACCGTGCCCGGTACTGCTGATCAAGGGAGAGCGCGCGAAGTAGCGCGGCGCTGTCCCGGCCGGCGGCCGCCGGCGGGATACAAGGAAGGAATCAACAAGGCGCCGCGGCTCGCGGCGCCTTGTCCATTGCGGCGCCGGTGCGGGCAGCTCGCTCGTGGCGGACGATGGGTGCGGTTCGCGCCCGTCCAGGAAGACCCGGGAGAGACTGCCCACCCTTCACCAGCCCCGGAGACTAGCTCCAAAGTGGCGGCTCGTCCATCAGCGCGATCTGCTCGCGCAATTCCAGGATTCGGTCCTGCCAGTAGCGCTGCGTGCCGAACCAGGGGAACGCCGCCGGAAACGCCGGATCGCGCCAGCGGCTGGCCAGCCAGGCGCTGTAGTGCAGCAGGCGCAGCGTGCGCAGGGCTTCCACCAGGTGCAGTTCGCGCGGGGAGAACTCGGCGAAATCCTCGTAGCCGGCCAGCACGTCGGCCAGTTGTCCCTGCATGGCGGCACGGTCGCCCTCCAGCAGCATCCACAGGTCCTGCACGGCAGGCCCCATGCGGCTGTCGTCGAAATCCACGAAGTGCGGGCCGGGCTCGGCACCGCGGGCATCCTCGGGATCGATCCACAGCACGTTGCCGCGATGGCAATCGCCATGCAGGCGCAGCAGGGAAACATCGCCGGCGCGTTCGTAGCAGCGCCGCACGCCATCGAGGGCGAGATCGGCGGCAGCCTTCCAGGCCGGCAGCAGGTCGGGCGGCAGGCAGTCGTGGGCCAGCAGCCAGTCGCGCGGCGCCACGCCGAAGGTATCCACGTCGAGCACGGGACGTGCCTGGTAAGGCAGGCGCGCGCCGATGGCATGGATGCGGCCGATGAAACGGCCCAGCCAGGTCAGCGTGTCGGACCGCTCCAGCGCCGGCGCCCGGCCGCCGCAGCGCGGGAAGACCGCAAAGCGGAAGCCGCCATGGTGCAGCAGGGTGCTGCCGCCCACGGCCAGCGCCGGCACGGCTGGCACCTCAGCTTCCGCCAGTTCGGCGACGAAGGCGTGCTCCTCCAGGATGGCCGCGTCGCTCCACCGCCCCGGGCGGTAGAACTTGGCCACCAGCGGCGGGCCGTCCTCGATGCCGACCTGCCAGACACGGTTCTCGTAGCTGTTGAGGGCGAGCAGGCGGCCATCGGCGGCGAAGCCTGCCCCCTCCAGCGCGTCGAGGATCAGTTCCGGCGTCAGGCCGGCATAGGGCAGGTCAGCCCCGGCCCCTTGCGGGGTACCGTTGCCGCCCGGGTCGCCATCGGTATCGCGCATCGCAGCCGGCCTCCGCGGTTCAGGCAGTCAGGATATCAGGACGTGGTCTTGGCACGGCCGCCGAGCAGCGCGGCCTGCTGCGAGGGGCGGCGGCCGCGGGCAGGCGCCTGCGCGCCATCCTGCGGCGGACGCGGCGTCGCGTTGCCGCGCGCGCCGCCGGGGCGGCCACCTTCACGGCCGCCTTCACGACCACCCTCGCGGCCTCCTTCGCGATTGCCGCGGTTGCCGCCGTTACCGTTGGCGCCGCCGTGGCCATTACCGCCCTGGCCGCCACGCGCGGCATTGCCGGCACGATCGGCCTGGCCGCCACCGTTGCCACCGCGGCCGCCCTGGCCGCCGGCCGGACGTGCGCCGTTGGCGCCGGCCGCCGGCCGCGGCGCGGCCTGGCCTTCGCCACGTGCGCGCGCTGGCTGGGCCGGCGCGCCGCCTTGCGGCGCACGCGGTGCGCGCGCTTCCTGGCCGCTCCGGCCACGGCCGCCCTGGCCCTGGCCCTGGCCGCGCGACTGGCGGGCCTTCTGGATCGGTTCGGGCAGGATGCTCGGATCCACCTCGAAGCCCGGCAGCACGATCTGCTCGAGCTTGCGCTTGATCAGACGCTCGATGTCGCGCAGCAGGCCATGCTCGTCCACGCAGACCAGCGACACTGCCTCGCCCTCGGCGCCGGCACGGCCGGTGCGGCCGATGCGGTGCACGTAGTCCTCGGGCACGTTGGGCAGGTCGAAGTTGACCACATGCGGCAACTGGTCGATGTCGATGCCGCGCGCGGCGATGTCGGTGGCCACCAGCAGGCGCAGCGTGCCGGCCTTGAACTCGGAGAGCGCGCGGGTGCGCGCCGACTGGCTCTTGTTGCCGTGGATCGCCAGCGCCGACAGGCCTTCCTTGCTGAGCTGCTCGGCCAGGCGGTTGGCGCCGTGCTTGGTGCGGGTGAACACCAGCACCTGGTGCCAGTCGTGCTGGCGTACCAGGTGGGCCAGCAGTTCACGCTTGCGTTCGCGGTCGACCGGGTAGATGCGCTGCTCCACGGTCTCGGCGGTGGTGTTGCGGCGCGCCACCTCGATCGAGGCCGGGTTGTCCAGCAGACGGTCGGCCAGCGCGCGGATCTCGTCCGAGAACGTGGCCGAGAACAGCAGGTTCTGCCGCTTGGGCGGCAGGACGTTGAGGATCTTGCGGATGTCGTGGATGAAGCCCATGTCGAGCATGCGGTCGGCTTCGTCCAGCACCAGGATCTCGATGGTCGACAGGTCGATGGTGCGCTGCTGCACGTGATCGAGCAGACGGCCGGGCGTGGCCACGACGATGTCCACGCCGCGCTTGAGCTGCTCGATCTGCGGATTGATGCCGACGCCGCCGAACATCACCATGGAGCGCAGGCGCAGGTATTTGCCGTAGTTGCGCACGCTCTCCTCGACCTGGGCGGCGAGTTCGCGCGTGGGGGTCAGCACCAGGGCGCGCACCGGAGTGCGGGCGCCGCGCGCGGGCGCCGCGGCGTTGGAGCCGGCCAGCAGTTGCAGCATCGGCAAGGTGAAACCGGCGGTCTTGCCGGTGCCTGTCTGGGCACCGGCCAGCAGGTCGCCGCCCTTGAGGATGGCGGGAATCGCCTGCGCTTGAATCGGGGTCGGTGTGGTGTAGCCCTGTTCGGCCACGGCGCGCACCAGCTTGTCGGACAAGCCTAGTTCGGAGAAAGACATGAAATGACGCTTCGGCCACCCGTTCCGCATCAAGATGCGCCAATCGCGGGGCGGCTGCAATGGAGTTCCGGCCGGGGGGCCGGCGAGACGGGGCGACTGCCCCCCGCCTCTTTGGGGGGAAAGGCCGGTAGTGTACCAGCCCTGCGCGACCTGATCAGGTGGCGGCTGCGCTATCATGGCGGCCACGCCACCCGCCCCTTTCCCGTCCGTGCCGGCCCGATCGGCGCCGCGGCACGGCACTGGCGCCGTCCGTCCCCGCCCGGGACCGCCGGGCGCCGGAGTGCTTTCCCCGGATGCCAGCTCCATGCGGTTCAGGTTCATAGAAGACCAGGAAGTCATTCTGTTCGCGGCGATCCCCGTCGGGGTCGCCGCCGCCATCGCCACCACCTTGTTCCGCGAAGCCCTGGAAGGCTCCGGCCTGCTGCTGTTCGGCAGCCGCGCCGACGTGGTGCTGGTCTTCGCCAGCCTTGCACTGGGCTGGCGCGTGGTGATTCCGGCGCTCGGCGGCGCGCTGGCCGGCCTGCTGCTGGTACTGTCGGCCCGCATCGACCGCGGCCGCGCCGGCGTGACCGACTATATGGACGCGGTGGCGAGCGGCACCGGCCGGCTGCCGGTGCGCATCACCCTGCTGCGCTCCCTGTCCTCGTTCTGCTCGATCGTCAGCGGCAGCTCGGTCGGCAAGGAGGGCGCGATGATCCAGCTGGCGGCGCTGTGTGGCTCGCTGTTCCCTTCGGGGCGCGGCGGCGCCGACACCAATATGCGGCGCATGCTGACCGCGTGCGGTGCCGCAGCCGGCCTGGCCTCGGTCTACCACACGCCGCTGTCGGCGGCCGTCTTCGTCGCGGAAGTGGTATTCGGGGCACTTGCAGTCCAACGCCTGATGCCGCTCTTCCTCGCCTCCGTGGCAGGCGCCATGGTCAGCCAGTGGCACAGCGGGCTGGAGCCGCTCTACCCCGGGCTGAACGTAACGGCCGACCTGCACGCGCCGCTGCTGCTGGCCGCCGCGCTGATGGGCGTGCTGGCCGGCGTGAGCGGCGCGCTGTTCCTGCGCGCGGCCGGCATCGCCAAGCGCATCTTCGGCCGCCTGCCGGGTGGACCGGTGGCGCGCCTGGCGCTGGGCGGCGCCTGCGTCGGCGTGCTGGCGCTGGCGGTGCCCGAGGTGGTCGGCAACGGTTACTACACCATCCAGACCATCCTGCAGGAGCACCCCCTCAGCATGCCGGTGGCGGTGGTGCTGGCCGCCAAGCTGGCGGCCACCGTGCTGAGCATCGGTTCCGGCGCGGTGGGCGGCGTGTTCACGCCCTCCCTGTTCATCGGCGCCGCGCTGGGGCAGATGCTGGCGCCACTGGTCGGCGGCGGCTCGCCGGCGCTGCCGCTGGTCGGCATGAGCGCCTTTCTGGCCGCCACCAGCCAGGCGCCCTTGATGTCGGTGCTGATGGTGTTCGAGATGACGCTGGCGCCGGCCCTGCTGCTGCCGTCGATGATCGGCGCGGTGGCCGCCTACTACACGGCATCGCGCTGCCAGACCCTGTCGCTGTACAGCGTGGTCGCCGAGCGCGCCCAGGCCTCGGCCGCCGCCGAGCGCGCCCGCAACATGACGCTGGCCGGCCTGTGCGATCCGACCAACACCACCATCGCGCCGGAGGCGACCCTGGCCGAGGCCAATGCGAAGTTCGCCGAGGCCGGCACCCGCTACCTCTATGTGGTGACCCCGGGCGGCGAGATGCTGGGCGCGGTCTCGATCCACGCCCTGCACCGCGCGCTGGCGCACGGGCCGCAGTCCAGCGTCGCCGACCTGATGGAGCGCGATTTCCCGACCCTGACACCGGACTCCCGGCTGCACGACGCACTCGCCATGTTCTCGGCCAACGCGCTCAACCGCATCCCCCTGGTGCGGGACGCGCAGAGCCGGGAGCTGCTGGGCATCGTCTACAAGCGCCGAGTGCTGCAGGAAGCCTCCACGATGTTCTGAGCCGGCGGCCGGGCGCTCGGCGGCGACAGGGCGCTGCGGGTACAATATCGGGTTGCCCGCTGATGCCGGGCCGCAACCGAGCCAACCCGTCGCCCCGCCGGAGACCCCATGCCCGCTGGCCGTGCCGCGCACCGTCCCGTCCGCCGCCATGTCGGCCTCCTGCCTCGCCTGGCCACCCTGCTGACGCCGCTGGCGCTGGCGCTGCCGATGGCCGGCGCCCTGCTGCCGCTGTCGACCGCCCGGGCCCAGCCGGCACGGGTGATCCCGGCCGATGCGGCCGCCGCCAAGCTGGTGCTGGCCGCGCCCACGTCGACCGGGCCGCAGACCGCGGCGCTGGACGGCAGGACGGTCGGCGTCGCCCCGGGCCTGCGCCTGTTCGGCCCCGACAACCAGCTGCTCACCGTGACGGCGGTGGCCGGCCAGACGCTGCGGGTGCGCTACAAGCTCGATCTGTACGGCCAGCTGCTGACCGCCTGGGTGCTGACCGAGCCGGAGCGCAAGGCCCTGCTGCAGGCGAACTGAACCCCGGCCCCGCCGCGGCCGACGCGCCGCCGGGCAGGCCCACGAATTGCCGGCCTACGCCCCGCGCCATGCGGGCCGCCGGTGCATTGCAACCCCTGATGCCCCCAGGTCAACCACTGAGATCGGCACCATGAAGAAAGTCTTCGTCAAAACCTACGGCTGCCAGATGAACGAGTACGACTCCGACAAGATGGTCGACGTACTCCGCGCCAGCGAAGGGCTGGAAGCCACCGACCGCGTCGAGGAAGCCGACGTGATCCTGTTCAACACCTGCTCGGTGCGTGAGAAGGCGCAGGAGAAGGTGTTCTCCGAACTCGGCCGCATGAAGGCCCTGAAGGCGGCCAAGCCGGACCTCGTGATCGGCGTGGGCGGCTGCGTGGCCAGCCAGGAAGGCGCCGCCATCGTCTCGCGCGCGCCCTATGTCGATGTCGTGTTCGGCCCGCAGACGCTGCACCGCCTGCCCGAGCTGATCGAGCGCCGCAAGGAGACCGGCCGCTCGCAGGTGGACATCTCCTTCCCCGAGATCGAGAAGTTCGACCACCTGCCGCCGGCGCGGGTGGAAGGCCCCAGCGCCTTCGTCTCGATCATGGAAGGCTGCTCCAAGTACTGCAGCTACTGCGTGGTGCCTTATACGCGCGGCGACGAGGTCTCGCGCCCCTTCGAGGACGTGCTGGCCGAGGTGGCCGGGCTGGCCGAGCAGGGTGTGCGCGAAGTGACGCTGCTGGGGCAGAACGTCAACGCCTACCGCGGCGCCATGGGCGGCACCAGCGAGATCGCCGACTTCGCGCTGCTGATCGAGTACGTGGCCGAGATCCCGGGCATCGAGCGCATCCGCTACACCACCAGCCACCCGAAGGAATTCACCTCGCGGCTGATCGAGCTGTACGGCCGCTGCGACAAGCTGGTCGACCACCTGCACCTGCCGGTGCAGCACGCCTCCGACCGCGTGCTGATGGCGATGAAGCGCGGCTACAGCGTGCTGGAGTACAAGAGCATCATCCGCCGGCTGCGCACGTTGCGGCCGAACCTGTCGCTGTCCTCGGACTTCATCGTCGGCTTCCCCGGCGAGACCGAGGCCGACTTCGACAAGCTGATGGCGATGATCGAGGAGATCGGCTACGACACCTCTTTCTCCTTCATCTTCAGCCCGCGCCCCGGCACGCCCGCGGCCAGCCTGCACGACGACACCCCGCACGAGGTCAAGCTGCGCCGCCTGCAACACCTGCAGGCCACCATCGAGGAGAACGTGCAACGCATCAGCCAGGGCATGGTCGGCACGGTCCAGCGCATCCTGGTGGAAGGCCCGGCGCGCAAGGACCCGACCGAGCTGCACGGACGCACCGAGAACAACCGCGTGGTGAATTTCGCGCTGCCGGGCGTGCCGCAGGCCAGCCGCGAGCGCCTGATCGGCCAGATGGTGGAGGTCAGCATCACCGAGGCCTTCCCGCACTCGCTGCGCGGCGAGCTGGTGGTGCGCCAGTAAGCGGCGCGCCCAGCCGGACCGCCAGACCAAGACACCGCAGAAGAAGACAGCCGGAGCGATCCGCCCACGATGAAGATTCCCACCGCCGAATTCGTCGCCCCCAAGGACGACAACACCCGCCTGCAGAACCTGTGCGGGCCGCTGGACGAGAACCTGCGCCAGATCGAGCAGGCGCTCGACGTGACCATCCAGCGCCGCGCCCACCGCATGACAGTGCGCGGCGCCAACGCCAGCGCGGCCGCCGCCGCGCTGGAACGCTTCTACAACCAGGCACGCACCTCACTGTCGATCGACGACGTCCAGCTCGGCCTGGTCGAGACGCGCCAGGTGGGGGCGCACGGCGCCTACCTGCCGGTCGAGGCAGGCGACGACAGCGCCGATGGCACGCCGGCCGACGAGTCGCCGGTGCTGCACACGCGCCGCGCGGGCCTGCACGGGCGCACGCCGGCGCAGCGCGACTACCTGCGCAATATCCTGTCGCACGACCTGACCATGGGCATCGGGCCGGCCGGCACCGGCAAGACCTACCTGGCGGTGGCGTGCGCGGTGGATGCGCTCGAACGCGATTCGGTCAAGCGCATCGTGCTGACGCGCCCGGCCGTGGAGGCCGGCGAGCGCCTCGGTTTCCTGCCGGGCGACCTGGCGCAGAAGGTCGATCCCTACCTGCGCCCGCTCTATGACGCGCTCTACGACCTGCTCGGCTTCGACCGCACGCAGAAGATGTTCGAGCGCCAGATGATCGAGATCGCACCGCTGGCCTATATGCGCGGGCGCACGCTGAACCATTCCTTCATCATCCTCGACGAGGCGCAGAACACCACGCCCGAGCAGATGAAGATGTTCCTCACCCGCATCGGCTTCGGCTCCAAGGCGGTGATCACCGGCGACACCACCCAGATCGACCTGCCGCGCGGGCAGAAGAGCGGGTTGGTGGAAGCCCAGCACGTGCTGCGCGACGTGCGCGGCATCGCCTCGACGCGCTTTTCCAGCGCCGATGTGGTGCGCCACCCGCTGGTGGCGCGCATCGTCGACGCCTACGACGAATTCCACGCCCAGCACAAGGACGCCTGACTTGAAATCCCGCACGCCTTCCCCTGCCGCCGCCCCGGCCCTGACGCTGTTCGACGCCGACGGCCGCGCCCGCAAGAGTGCCGCCCACGCACTGCGCGTGCAGTTGCCCGACGGCCGCAGCCTGACCATCGACCTGTCGCAGGCCGCCGACGGCGTGGTCGCGCTGGTCGCCGAGCACACCGACACCCGCCAGCAGGCCGGCCTGCTGGTACGGCCGGACAACCACGACGCGCTGGCGGTGGCCATCACCGCCACGCCCCAGACCACCACCACCGGCACGCCTGCCTCGCCGCCGGCGCTGGAACTCGAGGTGCAGACCGGCGAAGGCATCGGCAAGCGCGCCGGCCTGCCGCCGCGCCGCAGGATCGAGACCTGGGTCAAGTCGGCCCTGTATGCCGATGCCACGCTGACCCTGCGCTTCGTCGGTGAGGAAGAAGGCCGCGCGCTGAACCGCAGCTACCGCGGCAAGGACTACGCCACCAATGTGCTGACCTTCGCCTACGCCGAAAGCGTGGACGACCCGGTGACGGCCGACATCGTGCTGTGCTGCCCGGTGGTCGAAGCGGAGGCGCGTGAGCAGGGCAAGCCTCTGGAAGCCCACTATGCGCACCTGATCGTGCACGGCGTGCTGCACGCCCAGGGCTACGAACACGAGGACGATGCCGAGGCGGAGGAAATGGAAGCCATCGAGACCGAGACGCTGCAGGCGCTCGGCTACGCCGACCCCTACCGCAGCATCCGCGACTGAGGCCGGCGGCCGGCGCGGGGGGCGCTCGCCTCGCGCGCGGCCCCTCCCGCACGGCAACCGTGGCATGCCGCTTGAAGCACACATGCTGACATCTGGCGCCACGGGCTTTTAGTGTATCCTTCAAGCGATATCCACTACGCGCTCGTCGCGACATGAACGACCCTTATCCCAGTTCGAAGCCTGCAGATCGTCCCAGATCCCTGCTCGAACGCCTCTCGGACTTCATCTCCCCCGAGCCTGAATCCCGTTCCGAATTGCTGGAGGTGCTTCAGGATGCGCACGCGCGCAACCTGATCGACGCCGACTCGCTCTCCATGATCGAGGGCGTGTTCCAGGTTTCCGAGTTGACCGCGCGCGACATCATGGTGCCGCGCGCCCAGATCGACATGGTCAACATCGCCGACGCGCCGGAGGCCTTCATCCCCTTCATGCAGCAGACCGCGCACTCGCGCTTCCCGGTCTACGAGGGCAGCCGCGACAATGTCATCGGCATCCTGCTGGCGAAAGACCTGCTGCGCTACTTCACCGACGAACACTTCGACCTGCGCGAGGCGCTGCGCCCGGCGGTGTTCATCCCCGAGTCCAAGCGGCTGAACATCCTGCTGCGCGATTTCCGCATCAACCGCAACCACATCGCCATGGTGGTCGACGAGTACGGCGGCGTCGCCGGCCTGGTGACCATCGAGGATGTGCTCGAGCAGATCGTGGGCGACATCGAGGACGAGTACGACCTCGACGAGGACGAGGACAATATCGTGCCGCTGCCCGGCGGTGGCTGGCGCGTGCATGGCCTGACCGAGATCGAGCAGTTCAACGAGACCTTCGGCACGCAGTTCTCGGACGATGACGTCGACACCGTGGGCGGCTTGCTGACCACCCACCTGGGCCATGTGCCGCACCGCGGCGAAGTGGTGACGCTGCCGCCGATGCACTTCGAGGTGCTGCGCGCCGACGCGCGCCAGGTGCACCTGCTGCTGGTGCAGCGCGAACCCGAGCCCGCAGCAGTCTCCGTGGCGGGCGCATGACGGAGCCCACCCAGGTGCTGGGCGCCGCTTCCGGCGCGGTACGCTCGCGCGAGACCGCCGGCCGCCTGGCACTCGCCGCGATACTGGGCGTGGCGCACACGCAGGCATTCGCCCCGCATACGTGGTGGTGGCTGCAACTGCTGTCCCTGGCCGGACTGTGTGCGCTGCTGGCACGCGCCCCGCGCCCGCGCGACGCGGCCGCGACCGGCTATGCCTTCGGCCTGGGCTGGTTCCTGTCCGGCATCTGGTGGCTCTACATCAGCATGCACGTCTACGGCGAAATGCCGGCCTGGATGGCCTCGCTGGCGGTGCTGCTGTTCGTGCTCTACCTCTCGCTCTACCCGGCGCTGGCCGCCGCCGCCTGGCACTGGCTGGGAACGCGCCTGCGCCCGCCGGCTCGCGCCGCCCCCGCCGTCCCCACCGCAGCGGCCGCGCTGCTGCTGCCGCTCGCCTTCGGCGCGCTGTGGGGCCTGTCGGAATGGCTGCGCGGCGTGGTCTTCACCGGCTTCCCCTGGCTGTCGGGCGGCTACGCCCACACCGACGGGCCGCTGGCCGGCTACGCACCGCTGGTCGGTGTCTACGGCATCGGCGCCCTCTCGGCCGCCTGCGCAGCGCTGCTGACTGCGGCGGCCGGGACGCTGGGCGCCGGCCGGGACGGCCGCCGTACCGGCCTGGTGGCGCTGGCGTCCGCGCTGGCCCTGCCGCTGGCCGGTGCCGCGCTGGTGCCGCTGGCCTGGACGCAGCCGGCCGGCCAGCCGATCCGCGTGCGCCTGCTGCAGGGCAACGTGCCGCAGGACATGAAATTCGAGCCGGTCGGCGTGCAACGTTCGCTGGAGCTCTACCGTGACCTCATCACGGCAGCCCCGACGGACCTGGTGGTAACGCCCGAGACGGCCTTCCCGCTGATCCTGCAGGACCTGCCGGTGGACATCGCCATCGCCATCCGCGACTACGTGCAGCACAGCGGCAGCACCGTGCTGTTCGGCGCGGCCGGCGCCGACTCGCCGACCGACTTCACCAACAGCGTGTTCGGCCTGGGGCCGGAGACCGCGCAGCTATACCGCTACAACAAGCACCACCTGGTGCCTTTCGGCGAGTTCATCCCCTTCGGCTTCCACTGGTTCGTCAATATGATGAAGATGCCGCTGGGCGATTTCCGCCGCGGCGGGCTGGACCAGCCGGCGCTGCCGGTGCACGGCATCCACGTCGCGCCCAACATCTGCTACGAGGATTTGTTCGGCGAGGAGATCGCGCAGACGCTGCGCGATCAGGCGGTGCCGGCCAACGTGCTCGCCAACGTGACCAACCTGGCCTGGTTCGGCGACACCATCGCGCTCGACCAGCACCTGCAGATTTCGCGCATGCGCGCGCTGGAGACGCGCCGGCCGATGCTGCGCGCCACCAATACCGGAATGACGGCGGTGGTACTGCCCGACGGCACGGTGGCGCAGCGCCTGCCGACCTTCACGGTCGGCACGCTGGTGGCCACGGTGCAGGGCATGCAGGGGCTGACGCCCTATGTGCGCTGGGGCAATGCGCCGCTTCTGACGGCCTGCCTGGCCTTGGCGCTGCTGGCGTTCTGGCGGGCCCGGCGCCGCACCTGAGCGCGGCGCCGGGACGCCGCTCAGGCGGCGATACCGCCGGCGATCGACAGCAGCGCAGCCGCTGCCATGACGGCAATCGCGACGAGATAAGGCTTGCGTGCGAGAAAGGCCATGATGCTTGTCCCCCATTTATCGGTGTTATCGGGCAGCCGGGCCCGACCGTTTGCGTGACGTATCCAGTATCTCCGGCTGCGCATCAATACTGTATACAAAAACGGTATCGGCGCGTATCGGCAGAGTCTTGACCCCCCCTGGGATTTACCCCATGCGTTGCGATTCCCCGACAGCCGCGCGGCCCCCTTCGCCGCCGCCCGGGCGCATGCCGCGAGAGCCTTGGCCCGGCTTGGCCGGAGCGGGGGAAAAAACCGATAGAATTCAGGGTTTGGCACGCGCCTGCCGCGCCTGATGGCGCACGTGGCCGTGATGGCCGCCCCGCGGCCCCCACCCCGAGTCTTCGCCTATGCTGACCTTCCAACAAATGATCCTCACCCTGCAGGCCTACTGGGACCGGCAGGGCTGCGCTCTCTTGCAACCCATCGATCTGGAGGTCGGCGCCGGCACCTCGCACGTGCATACCTTCCTGCGCGCCATCGGGCCCGAGCCCTGGCGCGCCGCCTATGTGCAGCCGTCGCGCCGCCCCAAGGACGGCCGTTACGGCGACAACCCGAACCGCCTGCAGCACTACTACCAGTACCAGGTGGTGCTCAAGCCGGCGCCGGAGAACATCCTGGAGCTCTACCTCGGCTCGCTGGAGGCCCTGGGCCTGGACCTGAAGCAGAACGACATCCGCTTCGTCGAGGACGACTGGGAGAACCCCACCCTGGGCGCCTGGGGCCTGGGCTGGGAAGTCTGGCTCAACGGCATGGAAGTGACGCAGTTCACCTACTTCCAGCAGGTCGGCGGCCTGGACTGCAAGCCCATCACCGGCGAGATCACCTACGGCATCGAACGCCTGGCCATGTACCTGCAGAAGGTCGAGAACATCTACGACCTGGTCTGGACCGAGTGGCAGGAGAACGGCAAGACCCGCCGTCTCACCTATGGCGACGTCTACCACCAGAACGAAGTGGAGCAGTCGACCTACAACTTCGAGCAGAGCAACGCCGACATCCTGTTCCGCCATTTCGCCGAGCACGAGGGCGAAGCCAAGCGGCTGATGGAAGCCGCCGATGGCGCGCCGCGGCTGGCGCTGCCCGCCTACGAGCAGGTGCTCAAGGCCGCCCATACCTTCAACCTGCTCGATGCGCGCGGCGCCATCTCCGTGACCGAGCGTGCCGCCTATATCGGCCGCATCCGCAATCTGTCGCGCCAGGTGGCGCAGGCCTACCACGATTCGCGCGAGGCGCTCGGTTTCCCGATGTGCCACGGCGAAGAGGCCCGCGCATGATGGCTCCCGTGCGCAGCAAGCTGTGCTGCGCAGCCGCCGCCCTGGCGCTGGCCGCAGCGCCGGCGGCCGGCGCGCGCGCCAGCACGGGCATGCCCTCGCCGCAAGCGCTGTACCTGCCCGCCGCGCTGTCCAATATCTGCGAGGCCGACCAGCAGGCGCTGCAGCAGGCCATCCTGCGCCACTGGCAGCCCTCGCTGAAGGCGATCGACCAGTGGACCCAGCTGGTGCGCTCCTTCTCCTGCGACCTGTCGGGCTCGAAGGACCTGGGCTGGCACCGGGTGCAGCTGCGCGCCTACGAAAGCGCGATCCGCTACCCGCTGACCTGGCTCGACAGCGAGGTGCGCAACGGCCACGTGCGCAAGCGGCTGAGGACCTACTATTCGGCGGCGCAGTTGCCGCCGCGCATCGACTTCTGGGTCGGCGGGCAGATCGACGAGATCCGCTACGACCGGCGCGCGCAGCGCCTGGACGCGCGCTTCCCGGCCACGCCGGGGCGCGGCACCGGCGGCCCGCCCGGCCAGTGCGCCACGACGCTGCAGTTCCGTCAGCAGAACGGCCTGTGGCTGCTGTCGGGCGTAGAACCTAATACCGGCCCGCACTGCTGATCGCAGCGCGGGACACAACCTGTTGGAAACGATTCATGTCGCAACCCATGACCGACTCGCTGCTGATCGAACTGTTCACCGAAGAGCTGCCGCCGAAGGCGCTGGCGCGCCTGGGCGACGCCTTCGCCGAGGGCCTGTTCGCCGGTCTCGGCGCGCGCGGGCTGCTGGAGGCCGACGCTGCGGTCACCCCCTTCGCCACGCCGCGCCGGCTGGCCGCCCTGGTCTCGGGCGTGCGCCGCACCGCGCCGGACCGTGAACAGCGCGAAAAGGTCCTGCCGCTGTCGGTGGCCCTCGATGCCGCCGGTGCTCCCAGCGCACCGCTGACCAAGAAGCTGGCCGCGCTGGCCAAGTCGACCGGCGTCGAATCCATCGACTGGCAGACGCTGGAACGGGCCTCGGATGGCAAGGCCGAGGCCTTCTTCTATCGCTACACGGCACGCGGCGCAGCGCTGGCCGAGGGCCTGCAGGCCGCGCTGGACGACATGCTGGCCAAGCTGCCCATCCCCAAGCTGATGAGCTACCAGCGCCCGGACGGCAGCACCGTGCACTTCGTGCGGCCGGCCCACCGCCTGGTCGCGCTGCACGGCGCCGAAGTGGTGCCGGTGTCGGTGCTGGGCCTGCAGGCCGGCAACCTGACCCAGGGCCACCGCTTCCTGTCGCAAGGCACCATCGAGATCCCGCACGCGACCCGGTACGCGGCCCTGCTCGAATCGACCGGCCGCGTGGTGGCCAGCTATGCCGAGCGCCGCGAGCGCATCCGCGGCGAGCTGCTGGCCCAGGCCGGCGCCGACCGCGTGGTCATGCCCGACGCGCTGCTGGACGAAGTGAATTCGCTGGTGGAATGGCCGGTGGTCTATCCCTGCCACTTCGAGGAGGCCTTCCTCGCCGTGCCGCAGGAATGCCTGATCCTGACCATGCAGACCAACCAGAAGTACTTCGCGCTGACCGATGCCGACGGCCACCTGCGCAACCGCTTCCTGATCGTCTCCAACCTGGCCACCGAAACGCCGCAATCGATCATCAGCGGCAACGAGCGCGTGGTGCGGCCGCGCCTGGCCGACGCCAAGTTCTTCTTCGACCAGGACCGCAAGCGGACCCTGGCCTCGCGCGTGCCGCAGCTCGCCAGCGTGGTCTACCACAACAAGATCGGCAGCCAGCTCGATCGCGTGCAGCGCCTGCAGCAGATCGCCGGCCATATCGCCGACGCGATGGACGCGGCCGGCGTGGCGGTGGACAAGGCGGCGGCAATGCGCGGCGCCGAACTGGCCAAGGCCGACCTGCTGACCGACATGGTGGGCGAGTTCCCCGAACTGCAGGGCACCATGGGCACCTACTACGCCCGCCACGACGACGAAGCCGAGGAAGTGGCCCTGGCCTGCTCCGAGCACTACCGCCCACGCTTCGCCGGCGATGCGCTGCCGGCCGGCGCGGTCAGCACCGCGGTGGCACTGGCCGACAAGCTCGAGACGCTGGTCGGCATCTGGGGCATCGGCCTGCAGCCGACCGGCGAGAAGGACCCGTTCGCGCTGCGCCGCCACGCCCTGGGCATCCTGCGCATGCTGGTCGAGAAGCCGCTGGCGCTGCCGCTGAGCCGCCTGCTGGAACTGACCGAACAGGCCTTCGCCGGTGCGCCGGCGGTCAAGCCCGCGCGGGAAGCCATCAGCGACTTCCTCTATGACCGCCTGCGCGGCTACCTGAAGGAAAAAGGCTACACCACCAACGAGGTCGAGGCCGTGGTGAGCCTGCGCCCGGACACCCTCGACGACGTGCTGGGCCGCGTCGAGGCCGTACGCACCTTCGCCGCGCTGCCGGAAGCGGAGGCACTGGCCGCGGCCAACAAGCGCATCACCAACATCCTGCGCAAGAACACCGAAGCAGTGCCGGCGCTGCGCGCCGACCTGTTCCGCGAAGACGCCGAGGGCGCGCTGCATGCCGCCATCGAGCGTGCCCGCCCGGGCGTCGAGGCAGCCTTCGCGCGCGGCGACTTCACCGCGGCGCTGCGCGACCTGGCGCAACTGCGCGAGGCGGTCGACCGCTTCTTCAACGATGTGATGGTGATGGCCGAGGACGCGGCGCTGCGCGCCAACCGCCTGGCCCTGCTGGCCTCGCTGCACGCGCTGGCCAACCGCGTCGCCGACATCTCCAAGCTGGCGGCCTGAACGCCACCGTCCCGGAACCGCCCACAACGCCGCACCGACCATGCCGCAGACGCCTCCCAAGTTCATCATCCTGGACCGCGACGGGGTCATCAATCTCGACAGCGACCAGTTCATCAAGTCGCCCGACGAGTGGATCCCCATTCCGGGCAGCCTGGAGGCGATCGCCGCGCTGAACCAGGCCGGCTACCGCGTGCTGGTGGCGAGCAACCAGTCGGGCATCGGCCGCGGCCTGTTCGAGATGAGCACGCTCAATGCCATGCACGAGAAGATGCACAAGCTGCTGGCCGGCCTGGGCGGGCGCATCGACGCCGTCTTCTTCTGCCCTCACACGGCTGCCGACGACTGCGACTGCCGCAAGCCGCGCCCCGGCATGCTCGAACAGATCTCCGCGCGCTACGGCGTCGAGCTCAAGGGCGTGCCGGTGGTCGGCGACGCGCTGCGCGACCTGCAGGCCGGCGTGGCGGTAGGCTGCAGCCCGCACCTGGTGCTGACCGGCAAGGGGCGCGGCACCCTCGATAAAGGCGGCCTGCCCGACGGCACCCGCGTCCACGACGACCTGCAGGCCTTCTCGCGCTGGCTGCTGGCCGGTGCCGGCAAGCCGGCGGCCGCCTCCTGAACCCGAGCCTCCTTCCATGCTCTTTCTCCGCTCCCTGCTGTTCACGCTGTACCTGCTGGTGCTGACGCCGCCCTACGCCTGCGCCTGCTTCCTCGTCTTTCCCTTCATGAGTGCCGAGCGCCGCTTCGCCTTCGTGCGCGGCTGGCCCAGGCTGGTGATCTGGGCGGCGCGCGGGATCTGCGGCATCCGCTACCGCTTCGAAGGCTGGGAACACCTGGAGGCGATGCGCGACAAGCCGGTGGTGCTGCTGTCCAAGCATCAATCGGCCTGGGAAACCATCGCCTACGTGGCCACCCTGCCCAAGCCGCTGTGCTTCGTCTTCAAGCGCGAATTGCTGCTGGTGCCCTTCTTCGGCTGGGCGCTGGGCATGCTCAAGATGGTGCACATCAACCGCAAGGAAGGCCCGCGCGCCTTTTCGTCGGCGGTGAAGCAGGGGCGCAAGCGCCTGCAGGAAGGGGCCTGGATCATCATGTTCCCCGAAGGCACGCGCACGCCTTCCGGCATGGCGGCGCCGCGCTACAAGAGCGGCGGTGCGCGGCTCGCGGTCGAGACCGGCGCCTGGGTACTGCCGATGGCCGTGAACTCCGGCCGGGTCTGGCCGCGCAACTCCTTCCGGAAGTATCCCGGCCTGATCACCATCTCGATCGGCCCCGCCATTGCCACCGCCAACCAGACCGCCGAGCAGGTCAACCAGGCGGTCCAGCAATGGGTCGAGGCCGAGATGCGCCGCATCGACGCCGACAGCTACCGCCGGGAGGCGGCATGAGGCTGCTGCGGCCGGCCACCGAAACGCCAGGCGCGCAGCTCGAGCTGCCGCTGGCCGAAGGCCAGCCGCCGGAGACGCCGGCCGCGCTACCGTGGCCGGCGCCGCAGCCCAACGCGCGCGCCCTGCAGGTCGGCGAACGGCTGCTGCACTACACCCTCAAGCGCTCGAGCCGGCGCACCATCGGCTTCACCGTCGACGACCGCGGCCTGTCCATCACGGCGCCGCGCTGGGTCACGCTGGCCGACGTCGAAGCCGCCATCTTCGAGAAGCAACGCTGGATCTTCACCAAACTGGGGGAGTGGCGGCACCGCGAAGCGCGCCGCGTGCTGCCCGCCATGCAGTGGCGCGAAGGCGCGAGCCTGCCCTTCCTCGGCCGCCCGATCACGCTGCAGCTGGAATCGCCGGCCGGCATCCTGCTGTTCGATGCCGATCAGGCCACCCTGCACCTGGCCCTGCCCTCGCACGCCGACGAGCAGCAGATCAAGGACCGTGTGCAGGGCTGGATGCAGCAGCAGGCGCGCCGCCTGCTGGCCGAGCGGCTCGACCACTATGCCGACAAGCTCGGCGTGCGCCACAACGCCTTCGCACTGACCTCGGCCGCCACGCGCTGGGGCAGCTGCACGGCCGACGGCAAGATCCGCCTGAACTGGCGGCTGCTGCATTTTCCGCTGTCGATGATCGACTATGTGGCCGCGCACGAGCTGTCGCACCTGAAGGAAATGAACCACAGCCCGCGCTTCTGGGAAACCGTGGAGTCGATCTTCCCGGAATTCCGCGACGCGCGTGCCCAGCTGCGCGCGCACCCGCCCGAGCTGCTGCCCACCTTCTGAACACGGCCGAGCCGCGCGGTGACGCAGCGGTCCGCCCGCCATGCCACGGCCGGCGCCAAACCCGCATCCGGACTAGAATAGCGCCTCTCCCTCGACTCCCGTCCCACGGCAGAAGGACTATTCATGCGACTCCTCCACACCATGCTGCGCGTCGGCGACCTGCAGCGCTCGATCGACTTCTATACCCGCGTGCTGGGCATGACCCTGCTGCGCGAAAGCGACAATCCCGAATACAAGTACCGCCTGGCCTTCGTCGGCTACGGCCCCGAAAGCGAGACCGCGGTCCTCGAGCTGACCTACAACTACGGGGTCGACCAGTACGAGCTGGGCACCGCCTACGGCCACATCGCGCTGGAAACCGATAACGCCGCGGCCGCCTGCGAGCGCATCCGCGCGGTCGGCGGCAAGGTCACGCGCGAGGCCGGTCCGGTCAAGGGCGGCACCACGGTGATCGCCTTCGTCGAGGACCCGGATGGCTACAAGATCGAACTGATCGAACGCCACTCCACCCGCGACAGCAGCCGCCCCTGAACATGACGATGACGGCAGCGCCATCGGCGCGGCGCCCGCTCGACGGCATGGCGACCGGGCTGATGGTGGCGCTGTGCGCGGTCTGGGGGCTGCAGCAGGTGGTCATCAAGGCCACCGTGCCGCTGATGGGCGCCGTGCTGCAGGCCGGGCTGCGCTCCGCCATCGCGGCGCTGCTGGTGCTCGGCTTCGCGCTGTGGCGCGGCACGCCGCTGTGGCGGCGCGACGGCACGCTGGGCGCCGGCCTGGCGGCCGGGCTGCTGTTCGGCGCGGAGTTCTACTGCATCTTCGTCGGCCTGGGCCACACCACTGCCTCGCGCATGGCGGTCTTCCTCTATACAGCGCCGATCTTCACCGCGCTGGGCCTGCACCTGACGGTGGACGGCGAGAAACTGCGCAGCGGACAGTGGCTGGGCGTGGTGCTGGCCTTCGCCGGCATGGCGCTGGCCTTCGCCGACGGCCTCGCCGGTCACGGCCAGCGCGGCAGCACCCTGCTGGGCGACGCGCTCGGCATCCTGGCCGGCGCGCTCTGGGCGGCGACCACGGTGGTCGTGCGCGCCTCGCGCCTGTCCAGCGCCCCGGCCAGCAAGACCCTGCTCTACCAGCTGGCGGTCTCGGCCGTGCTGCTGCTGGTCATGGCGCTGGCGAGCGGGCAGGCCGCCGACGCACGCGTCAACGGCCTGGTGCTGGCGAGCCTGTTCTACCAGTCGGTGCTGATCGCCTTCCTCAGCTACCTGACCTGGTTCTGGCTGCTCGGCCGCTACCTGGCCTCGCGGCTGTCGGTGTTCTCCTTCCTGACCCCGCTGTTCGGCGTGGCCTTCGGCGTGCTGCTGATGCACGATGCCGTGGGCCCGCGCTTCGCTGCGGCGGCTGTGCTGGTGCTGGCCGGCATCGTGCTGGTCAACCGGCGGCAGTGACGTGCCTGCGCGGCGCGTGGGCCGCGCCGCTCAGGCGGCCGCGCTGATGCGCCGCGCCAGTTCGACGTACTCCTCGACCGGCACCTCCTCGGCGCGGCGGCCGAGATCGAATCCCATGCCCTCGAAGTCGACCTGGTCGCGCAGCATCGACAGCGTATTGCGCAGCACCTTGCGCCGCTGCGAGAAGGCGGCCGCCACCACGTCGCCCAGCACCGTGATGTCGCAGGCGGGGTAAGGCGAGCGCAGGCTGCCGTCGGCCTGGCGCGGCCAGGGAATCATGCGCACCACGGCCGAATCGACCTTGGGCGGCGGGTTGAACGACGACGGCGGCACGTCGAGCACGTACTCCATGTAGTAGCGCACCTGCAGCATGATCGACAGCCGCCCGAAGGCCTTGCTGCCGGGCTGCGCCACCATGCGCTCCACCACCTCCTTCTGCAGCATGAAATGCTGGTCGCGCACGAGATCGGCGAACTGCGCGAGGTGGAACAGCAGCGGACTGGAGATGTTGTAAGGCAGGTTGCCGACGATGCGCAGCGGGTGGCCGGCCTGGAACAGGCTGCCGAAATCGAAGGCCAGCGCGTCGCCGGCATGGATGGCCAGGCGCTCGCCGAAGCGGCGCCGCAGGCGTTCGACCAGGTCGCGGTCGAGCTCGACCACCTGCATGCGCGGCAGGCGCTCCAGCAGCGGCCCGGTCAGGGCGCCCAGGCCTGGGCCGATCTCGACCAGTACGTCGTCCGGCTGGGGATCGATGGCATTGACGATGCCGTGAATGATGCCGTCATCGACCAGGAAGTTCTGGCCGAAGCGCTTGCGGGCCACATGGCCCTGGTGCACGTTGGAACGCATGGATTCTCGTCAGGCTCCGGCGCGTCGGTGGCGTCCGCTGGCATGGCCCGCCATCTCGGCGGCGCAGCGGATGGCCTCGATCATGCTGCCGTGCTCGGCGCGACCGCTGGCGGCCAGGTCGAGGGCGGTGCCGTGGTCGACCGACGTCCGGATGAAGGGCAGGCCCAGCGTGATGTTGACACCGTGACCGAAGGTGCCGTATTTCAGCGGGGCCAGGCCCTGATCGTGATACATGGCCAGCACGCAGTCGGCCTCGCCCAGGTGGCGCGGCTGGAACAGCGTATCGGCCGGATAGGGGCCGCGGGCATCGATGCCGGCATCGACCGCGCGCTGCAGCGCCGGCACGATGACGTCGATCTCTTCGCGGCCTAGGTGGCCGCTCTCGCCGGCATGCGGGTTGAGCCCCGTGACCAGGATGCGCGGCCGCGCCAGGCCGAAGCGGTGGCGCAGGTCAGCGTCGATGATGCGCAACGTCTCCAGCAGCATCGGCACGTCGAGCGCATCGGGCACGGCGCGCAGCGGCAGGTGGGTGGTGGCCAGCGCCACGCGCAGCATGGCATTGCCGTGCGCGGGCTGGGGACCGGCCAGCATCATCACCACGCGCGCGGTGCCGGAACGCTCGGCCAGGTATTCGGTATGGCCGGTGAAGGGAATGCCGGCATCATTGATGGTGCTCTTCTGCACCGGTGCCGTGACCATGCCCGCGTAGCGTGCCGGACCGCCATCGGCAAGGCAGCCATCCATCGCCGCATCGAGCAGCGCCAGCACATAGCAGCCATTGCGCGCGTCGAGCCGTCCGGGTTCGCTGGCCACGGCCAGTGCGATGTCCTGCGCCACCACCTTGCCTTCGGCCTGCAGCCGTTCCCAGGCGTGCGCGACCCCGAGCGCCTCGGCGCGCGCGCGCATCAGGCGCGCGTCGCCCAGCACGTGGAAGCGCAGGCCACCTTCCGTAGCCGCCAGCTGCAGCAGGGCGCCGATGGTGATATCGGGGCCGATGCCGGCGGGTTCGCCGGTGGTGATGGCGAGGGAGAGAGGCTCTGACATGGCGGTGACGATCGGGGAGCGCTGAGCAAGCGGCCGGCGGCCGCTCAGCGGTCGCGGTTCAGGCGGTACTCCACATAGGCGGCCTGGCGCAGCTGGCGCACCCAGTCATCATAGGCGGCGCGCAGCTTGCGCTCGCGGATCTCGGCACGGGCGAAGTCGCGCTGCTTCTCCGGCGACACCTCGGTCTCGCGGCGGTTCAGCACCTGGATCAGGTGCACGCCGAACTGCGTGACGATGGGCTCCGAGATCTCGCCCGGACGCAGGCGGCTCATGGCCTGCTCGAACTCGGGCACCAGCTCGCCCGGCGAGACCCAGCCGAGGTCGCCGCCGGCCTGTGCCGAACCGTCCTGCGAGTAGCGTCGGGCCGCATCGGCAAAGTCACCGCCATGGGTCAGGCGGTCGCGCAGCGTGGTGAGCTGGCGCTTGGCTTCCGCCTCCGGCATGTTGGGGCCGGTGCGGATCAGGATGTGCCGCACCTGGGTCTGCTGGATATGCTGCGGCGCGGCCGGATCGGTGCCCGGTGCGGAGCGCTTGGCGACCAGCTTGAGGATATGGAAGCCGTTGCCGCTCTCGATCACCTGCGGGGCGACGTTGCCCACCGGCAGGTCGAGGATGGCATTGGCAAACAGCGCCGGCAGCCGTCCGATCTCGCGGAAACCGAGGTTGCCGCCGCCGGCGGCCTCCGTGCCGTCCGAGCTGGTCTGGGCCAGCTGGGCGAAATCGGCGCCCGCCTGGGCCTGCTTGAGCAGGCCTTCGGCCTTGGTCCTCAACGCTGCCTTCTGGGCTTCGCTGGCATCTTCGGGCACGCGCACCAGGATCTGGGCCACGTTGTATTCGGTCGGACCGCTGTCGGCGGCACCCTGCCCGCGCGCGGCCAGGTAGTTGTCGATCTCACCGTCGTAGACCTGCACCTTGGAGTCCACCTCGCGCTCGCGCAGGCGGATCACCGCCACCTGCTTGCGCAGCTCCTCGCGGTACTTGCTCCAGGTCATGCCGGTACGCTCGACCTGGGCGCGCAGGTCGTTCACGCCGATGCGGTTCTGCTGGGCCACCGACTCGACAGCACGGTCCACTTCCTGGTCGGTCACGCGGATGCCGGCTTCCTGTGCCGCCTGCGTCTGCACGCGCTCGGTGACCAGGCGCTCCAGCACTTCGGACAAGAGGTCGGCGCGCGGCGGCACCGGGCGGTTGGCAGCACGCAGCTGGTTCTCGATCTCGTCGACGCGGTCGAGCAGTTCACGCCGGGTGATGACGCTGTTGTTGACGATGGCCACCACTTCATCGACCAGCTGCGAGCGCTTGGCGCTGGCGCCAGGCGTGGTCACCCCCAGGGCCGGCTGGGCCGCCGGCGCGCTGGCGCCTCCGGCCTGCGGCATGAAGATGCCGCTGGCACGGCCGGGCGCGGGGGCCTTGAGCTGGGCTCCGGCCGGCGCCGCCACGGTGGCCAGCAACAGGCAGGCCAGCATGCGACGAAGCAGGATCGAAGAAGAAAGAGCAGCGAAATCTCGACGTGTCATCATGGTCCGTCATTCGTAGTGGTCGAGCTGGGAGGGCTGCACGGCCTGCACCGGCACGGGCTGGTAGCCCGGCACGTTCAGGCGCAGCAGATCCAGCGGATTGGTGCCGATCTTGGACAAGCCGCGCAGCTCGACCTGGAAGAAGAAGCGGCCGGTATAGCCGTTCGTCGTATTGCGGAAACGCTGGTAGACGAAGCGGCCCACCCAGCAATCCGCCGCATATTCGAAGCCGACCAGCGCATCGACCAGCTGGCTGGCGCTCAGGTCGAAGGCGACCCGGCCGATGCCGTACAGGCGGCGCGTCAGCGGCCACTGGCTGGACGTCTCGAGCTGGTCGATCGCGCTGTTGTCGGTCACCGAGGTCGCGCGGCGGTAGCGGTAGCCGATATTGAACAGCTTGCGCGTCTCGGGCCGCCACGCGAAGCTGACATTGGTGTAGTCGACGCGGTCGGTGTCCGGATTGTACTGGAGCGCGGTATCCAGGTAGTAGCCGCGGAACAGCTGCACCGTGGCCGCGCCGAGCAGGTCGGACGGGCCGGAGCTGGCGTCGATGGTCGGCGAGCCCCCGATCTGCACCTGCTGGCCCTTGAAGTTGACGCGCTGGGCCAGGGTGCCGCGGAAGCGCTCCACCCCGGTTTCCGCCTCGATCAGGCGCGTGGTCACGCCGACCGTCACCTTGTTGTTGTCGGCGATGCGGTCGTAGCCGGTGAACGGATTCTCGGTGAAGATCTGGCCGTAGCCGAAGTCCGACTGCACCGTATCGAACAACGGGAACTGGCTCTGGTCGCGGAATGGCGTGTAGACGTAGAACAGGCGCGGTTCCAGCGTCTGGACATAGTTGACGCCGAACAGGCGGCTGATGCCGGGCGCATCACGCTCGAAGGTCATGCCGGAGTCGACGCTGAAGGTCGGCACCGTGCGCGTCAGCGAATTGGAGTTGCCGGGCGTGTTCGACGCCGCCTCCATCTGGTACTGCGTCGCGTTGAAGATGAGCTTGGGCTTGACGTACCAGCCCGCGCGCACGATCGGGTAGCTGATCGACGGCTGGATGAAGAGGCGATCCCCTTCGGGTTGCTGGAAGCCGGTGGTCGTCAGCGGGATGCGGAAGCGCGAATAGTCGCTCTCGACCTGGAAGTCGAAGCCGCCCAGGTCATAGCGCGAGTACTTGACGTTGAGCTGCGGCTCGCGGTTGTACGACGGCTGGTTGGGCGCCAGGGTCTGGAACCTCTGCACGCGCGCCAGCACGCTCAGGCCGTTCCAGTTGTAAGTCACGCCACCTTCCTGCGTGTACTGCAAGGTGGTGGCCTGCGACAGGCTGCGCGTCAGGTCGGTCGGGTAGGTGTTGTCCGAGACCTTGTTGACGTTGACATAGGCGCCCAGGCCCGGCGCCAGCGTCTGGTTGTGCTGTACCGAATAGGCCCAACGGTTCGTCCCCGTCTTCTGATCGTCCGGGAGGAATTCGCCGCGGATGCGCCCGGAATAGCCATCACCCAGGTAGCGGAAATCCTCACCGAGCTGGAAACCGCGCGAAGTCAGCACACGCGGGTACAGCGTCAGGTCGCGGTTGGGCGCGATATTGAAGTAGTACGGAACCGTGACGTCGAACCCGGAGCGCGAACCGTAGGAGAACAGCGGCGCCAGCACGCCGCTGCGGCGCTCGCCGGTCAGCGGGAAACTCATCATCGGCGTGGCGAACACCGGCACGTCGAAGAAGCGCATCACTGCGCCGTAGGCGACCCCGACCTGCCGGTCGTTGTCGATGTCCACCTGGCGCGCGCTGAAGTACCAGTCCGCGTTGTCCGGCGAGCAGGTTGTGTAGCTGGTGCGCTGGATGCTGGTGTGGTCCTTGTCGAGGAAGTCGATGCGTTCGGCCTTGCCGTTGCCGCCGGTCTGCTGGAAATAGTAGTCCGGCGACAGCATGTAGCCTTCGTTGGCCTCGACGCGCATGCGCCCCTCCGGGCCCACGGCCAGCGTGCCGTTCTGCGACAGGCGGGCGTTGCCCTGGACGAAGGCCTCGTCGGTGTCCTGGTCGTAGGTCAGGCGGTCGCCCTTGATCACCTTGCCGTCGTTGCGCAGCTCGGCGTCGCCCTGCACCGCCACGCCGCGCTCGTTGTAGCCGTCCATGCGGTCGCCGGAAACGAAGACCGGGGGCCTGGCGTCCGGCTCCTTGCGCACGGTTTCCGGCTCGGGCAGCTTCGGCACCAGTTGGCCCGCCACCGGCGGCACCTCCGGCGCCTGCTCCACGGCCGGTTCGGCGACCGGGAGGTCGGGAATGCCCGAGCCGACGGCCTGCGCGTGCAGGCCGGCCGACCACCATCCGGCCATCGCCAGCACGAGCGGCCGCAGCGCGCTGGCCGGCAGCCTGCCGGCCATGCGCAACGTCGCTGGGTTTGCCTTCTTGTTCGGTGGTCGTGGTTTGACGGTCATGCGAGCGGGTAGTCAGTCGGGTCGGGGCAGCCTGCGCGAACCGCCGCGCCCTTCCGGTACAGGCTATCGGGCCGCCCGACGCCCGCGGTCCGGGCGCCCGGCGCCCGGGTCTGGTCGGGTATTATACGGGGCATCCTATCCTCTACTTCCGGCATGGCAGCACTTCCCCCCGACACACGCCTGGACGCGCTCAAATCCTGGGTCGCATCACTGGGTCCGGCCTGGTCGATCGACCCCGATTCCTGTACCCCGGCCTCCGCCGACGCCAGCTTCCGGCGCTACTTCCGCGTCAACAGCGCGCGTCCCGGCCACGCCACACTGATCGTGATGGATGCGCCGCCCGCGCAGGAGGACTGCCGCCCCTTCATCCACGTGTCGGAACTGTTCGGCGCGGCGGGCGTGACGGTACCGCGCGTGCTGGAACAGGACCTGGCGCAAGGCTTCCTGCTGCTGACCGATCTCGGCCACCAGACCTACCTGTCGCGCCTGGACTCTGCCAATGCGCGCCAGCTCTATGGCGACGCCGCGACCGCGCTGGTTCGCATCCAGGCCGCGACCCGTCCCGGCGCGCTGCCGGCCTACGACCGCGCCCTGCTGCAGCGCGAACTCGACCTGTTCCCCGAGTGGTATGTGGCGCGGCATCTGGGTGTCACGCCGAGCGCCGCCCAGCAGGCCGACCTGCGCGAGGTCATGGACACGCTGCTGGCCAACAACCTGGCGCAGCCGCAGGTCTACGTGCACCGCGACTACCATTCGCGCAACCTGATGGTGCTGGACGGCGAAGCCAATCCCGGCATCCTGGACTTCCAGGACGCGGTGATCGGCCCCATCACCTATGACGCCGTCTCGCTGTGGCGCGACGCGTATATCGAATGGGAAGAAGAGGAGCAGCTCGACTGGCTGATCCGCTACTGGGAACGCGCGCGCCGCGCCGGCCTGCCGGTGGCGGCCGACTTCGGCGATTTCTACCGCGATTTCGAGTGGATGGGCCTGCAGCGCCACCTGAAGGTGCTGGGCATCTTCGCCCGCCTCTATCACCGCGACGGCAAGGACGGCTACCTGGCCAACCTCCCGCTGGTGCTGAAGTACGCGCGCCAGGTGGCCGGCCGCTATAGCGAGCTGCGCAAGCTGGTCCGCCTGTTCGATGCACTCGAAGGCGTCGAGCGGGCCGCCGGCTATACCTTCTGAAGGGCGCGCCGTGCCCGACCCGAGTACCGCCAGGCCGGCCGCCGGCGCGGCCCGCGCCGGCGAGTGGTGGGCCGGCGTGCGCGCGCTGGCCCCGATGCTGCTGGGTGTGGCGCCCTTCGGCCTGATCTATGGGGTGCTGGCGGTCAATGCCGGCATGCCGGCCTGGCTGGCCTGCGCCATGAGCGCCATCGTCTTCGGCGGCGCCTCGCAGATGATCCTGACCCAGCTGTGGGCGGCCGGCACGCCGGCCCTGGTGATGGCCCTGACGGTGGCCATGGTCAACCTGCGCCATGCGCTGTACTCGGCCACCATGGCGCCAGCGCTGGCACCGCTGTCGCGCGGCTGGAAAGCGCTGATCGCCTACCTGCTGACCGACGAAGCCTTCGCCGCCATGACGCGCCGGCTGGATGGCGGCAGCGCCGACCGCGGCGCCGGCCCCTATCGCCACTGGTATTTCTTCGGCGCGGGCTTCGCGCTGTGGGCCGGATGGCAGGTCTCGACGCTGGCCGGCGTACTGGTCGGCGCGCAGGTGCCGCGCCACTGGCCGCTCGACTTCTTCCTGCCGCTGACCTTCATCGGCATCATCGTGCCGGCGCTCAAGCACCGCGCCCAGCTCGCCGCGGCCCTGGTGGCCAGCGCGCTGGCCGTGGCCTGCCACGGGCTGCCGCACAAGTCGGGGCTGATGGCGGCAGCCCTGGGCGGCATCGCCGCCGGCATGCTGCTGCGCGACCGCGGCAAGCGTTCCGGCCGCCCCCGCGAGCACGGTGGCACCCCGGAAGGCGACCGGCACGGCCCGAGGCGGCGCAGCGGGAGCGCAGCATGAGCGACCTGGTCCTGCTGGCCGTGTTCGTCGGAGCCGGCCTCGCCACTTTCCTGATCCGTCTGTCCTTCATCGCGCTCGAGGGTCGCGTGCGCCTGCCGTCCTGGTTCCGCACCTCGCTGCAGTTCGTGCCGCCGGCCATGCTGTCGGCCCTGATCGCCCCCGACCTGCTGATGCGCGATGGTCACCTCGACCTCAGCCCCGGCAACGCGCGCCTGCTTGCCGGCGCGGTGGCCATCCTGATCGCCGCGCGCACGCGCAGCATCGGCTGGACCATCGCCGGCGGCATGGCCGCGCTGGCAGCCCTGGAGTACCTGTTGTGAAAGCGATGATCTTCGCCGCCGGACGCGGCGAACGCATGCGGCCCCTGACCGACACCTGTCCGAAGCCGCTGCTGGCCGTGGGCGGCAAACCCCTGATCGTCTGGCAGATCGAGGCGCTGGCGCGCGCCGGCCTGCGCGAGATCGTCATCAACCACGCCTGGCTCGGCCTCCGCATCGAGGCCGAACTGGGCGACGGCGCACGCTTCGGCGTGAAGCTGTCCTACTCGCCGGAAGCCAGCGCCCTGGAGACGGCGGGCGGGGTGGCGCAGGCGCTGCCTTTGCTGACCGGTGCGGGCAGCGGTGCCGGCACCGACACCGCGCCAGCGCAGACGGGGGAGATCTTCCTGGCCGTCTCGGGCGACGTTTTCTGCGACTTCGACTACGCCAGCCTGCTGCCGCGCGCGCGCGCCATGGCCGGGGCGGCACAGCCCCGCATGCACCTGGTGATGGTGCCCAACCCGCCCTTCCATCCGGGTGGCGACTTCGCCCTCGACGCCGCCGGCCGGTTGTGGCAGGACGCCCCCGCCGGCGCCGAGCGGCTCACCTTCGGCAATATCGGCCTGTACGACACGCGCTGGTTCCGGCACATCGCTGCCGGCGACAAGGTGCCGATGACGCCCCTCTATCGCGCCGCCATCGCCTCCGGCGCGGCCAGCGGCGAGCGCTTCGAGGGGCGCTGGGAGAACGTCGGCACGCCGGCCCAGCTGGCCGAACTGGACCGCGAACTGCGCGCGGCGGGACTGGCCGCACCGCTCTGACGGCCCCCGGCCCGCGGCCCCCCGGCGCGCCTCCGGGTGCAGGGAACGCAGCGGCGGCGGTAGAATCGAATCCATCGAACAGACTTCCCGGCCCTCACATGTCCGCACCCGAACCTGCCCTCCTCGCGGCCTGCCGCGAACGCCGCGCACGCGTACTGCAGCAGTTGCGCGCGGCCGGCGGCGGCGTGGCGATCCTGCCCACCGCCCCGGAAGCCATGCGCAACCGCGACAGCGACTACCCGTACCGGCACGACAGCCACTTCTACTACCTGAGCGCCTTCACCGAGCCCGAGGCCGTGCTGGTGCTGGTCGCCGGCGCCGAGGCCGGCGCCGACCGCAGCATTCTGTTCTGCCGGCCCAAGCATGAAGAGCGCGAGATCTGGGACGGTTTCCGCTACGGTCCCGAGGGCGCACTCGCGGCGTTCGGCTTCGACGAGGCGCATTCGGTCGAGGAACTCGATGCGCGGCTGCCCGCGCTGCTGGCCGACCGCGCCGTGCTGGCCTATCCGCTGGCCGCCAGCTCGCGCATCGACCGCCAGGTGCGGCGCTGGCTCGATGCCGTGCGCGCGCTGTCGCGCTCGGGTGTCGCGGTGCCGGCCACCGTGCTGGACCTGCACAACGTGCTCGACGAAATGCGCCTGTTCAAGGACGCGGGCGAGCTGGCGGTGATGCGCCGCGCCGGCGAGATCTCAGCGCAGGCTCACGTGCGGGCCATGCGCACCAGCCGCGCCGGCCTGCGCGAGTACCACCTGGAGGCCGAGCTGCTGTACGAGTTCCGCCGCCACGGCGCGCAAAGCGTGGCCTACAACTCTATCGTCGCGACCGGTGCCAACGCCTGTGTGCTGCACTATCGCGCCGGCCCGGCCGAACTGCGCGACGGCGACCTGTGCCTGATCGATGCCGGCTGCGAACTCGACGGCTACGCCTCCGACATCACCCGCACCTTCCCCGTGTCCGGCCGTTTTTCCGCTGCGCAACGCGAGCTGTACGACCTGGTGCTGGCGGCACAGGAAGCGGCCATCGCCGAGACGCGCGCCGGCGTGCCGTACAACGTGCCGCACGACGCTGCCGTGCGCGTGCTGGCGCAAGGCATGCTCGACACGGGCCTGCTCGACCGCAACCAGGAAGGCACGCTGGACGACGTGCTGGCCAATGGCAGCTACCGCCGCTTCTATATGCACCGCACCGGCCACTGGCTCGGCATGGACGTGCACGACGTGGGCGAATACCGCGTGCCGGGCCTGGCCGCGGCCGGCACCGAGCGGCCGTGGCGCGCGCTGGAGCCCGGCATGGTGCTGACCGTCGAGCCGGGCATCTACGTGCGCCCGGCCGAGGACGTGCCGGAGCGCTACTGGCACATCGGCATCCGCATCGAGGACGACGCGGTCGTCACCGGCGGCGCCTGCGAGCTGATCACGCGCGGCGTGCCGGTCAAGGCGGACGAGATCGAGGCACTCATGCGCGAAGGCGGGCCGCGATGATTGCCTGGCTGCGCAACCTGCTTTCCGGCGGCCGGCCGGCCGCCGCGCATCCGCAGGCCACCCCCGACGAGCCCTTCGTCATCAACCTGTTCGAAGACCGGGCCGTGGTCCACCGCCCCGACGGCCAACGCGAAGAAGTGACATGGGACGCACTCGAACGCGTGGTGATACGTGTCTCTGATCGCGCCCCCTGGAACGGTGCTCTCTGGCTGATCCTGGTCGGCGCCGCCGACAGCGGCCAGGGTTGCGTGGTCCCGGCCGCGGCCGTCAACTACGGCGCGCTGCTGGCCAGGCTGCAAGCCCTGCCCGGCTTCGACCAGCACAAGCTGGACAATGCCCGGCGCGACGCCGATGCCGGCAAATCCCGCTCCGACGCCATCTGCTGGAAGCGCGGCGCTGGCGCCGAGCACCCCGCCTCCGACGCCTCCCCGCCTCCTCATGACGAAGCCGGCAAGCCCTGATTCCTTCGGCACGCCCGGGGCGGCCGCGGATGTTCCCTCGGACGTCGCCTTGGATGCCGCCGACGTCGCCATCGCCGGCGGCGGCCCTGTCGGCCTGGCCCTGGCCTGCCAGCTGCTGCGCAGCACCGACCTGCGCGTCACGCTGATCGACGCCGCCACGCCTGCCCGCGCTGCGCACGATCCGCGCGCGCTGGCCCTGTCGCACGGCAGCCGCGAGCTGCTCGATGCCCTCGGCGCCTGGCCGGCCCAGGTCACCCCGATCGAGCATATCCACGTGTCGCAGCAGGGCCGTTTCGGCCACGTGGCGCTGCACCGCGGGGACTACGGCGTACCGGCACTGGGCTACGTGGTCCGCTACGGCGACTTGTGCCAGGCCCTGGAGCGGGCATTGGAACAGGCCCGGACCGCGGCCGGCGCGCCGCGGCTGACCCGGGTCTTCCAGACCCGGATCGATGCTGTGGAAGACGCCGCCGGAGCCGCCGCCGGAGCCGCCGCCGGCATCGTGCGCCTGTCGGGTACCGGTGCCGACGGCCAGCCCGCCGTGTTCGCGGCCCGCATCGCGGTGCAGGCCGAGGGCGGCCTGTTCCAGCGGCAGATGCCGGCAGGACCGGGCCCGCGCGGTTGGCATCGCGACTACGGGCAGACCGCCATCATCGGCCACGTCCGCTGCAGCGCGCCGCGGCCCGGCTGGGCCTGGGAGCGCTTCACCGAAGAGGGGCCGCTGGCGCTGCTGCCGCATGACGACCACGGCGTCGCGGGCTACGCGCTGGTGTGGTGCTGCGCGCCGGACGAAGCCTCCCGGCGCCTGGCCTTGCCCGAGGCCGAGTTCGTTGCCGAACTCGGCGCGGCCTTCGGCCCGCGCATGGGGCGCTTCACGCTCGCGGGCAAGCGCCACGCCTTCCCGCTCGGCCTGAACGCGGCGCCGGTGACGGTGCGCGGACGTACCGTGGCTATCGGCAATGCGGCGCAAACGCTACATCCGGTCGCCGGCCAGGGCCTGAACCTGGGCCTGCGCGATGCCTTCGTGCTGGCCGACGCCTTGCGCACGGGATGCACGCCGCGCAGTCTGCAGGACTTTGCCGCGCGGCACCGGCTCGATCGCGCCGTCACCATCGGCGTCACCGACTTCCTGCCGCGCGTGTTCGCCCTGCCCTCCCCGCTCGCGGCCCACGCGCGCGGGGCCTCGCTGGCCGCGCTGGCATGCCTGCCGCCCTTGAAGCACGCGCTGGCGCACCAGATGATGTACGGCATGCGGCGCTGAGGCCCGGCCTCGGACAACGCCTCGCCGGCCCCGGCGGCGCGCCGGCGCCGGGGCTTGCGATTATTTGCTCAAATCTTGGGCAACCCCTCCCGTTTGGCGGTAAAATCCTGCCCTCGCCCATGTCCCGACCGCCAGCCGAACGCTGTTTTGGCCGGGCATGCTTTTCCATTTTTGCATCTTGCTTCCCGTCCGCCCGGCAGGCCGACGCCAGCGGGTAATCCTCGAACGCCATCGTGCAGATCGGACCGCATCGCCTTCGCAACAACCTCTTCGTCGCGCCCATGGCCGGCGTGACGGACCGCCCCTTCCGCCAGCTGTGCAAGCGGCTCGGGGCCGGCTATGCCGTCTCCGAGATGGTCGCGTCGAACGCCCAGTTGTGGAAGAGCGAGAAGACCATGCGGCGCGCCAACCATACCGGGGAAGTGGAGCCGATCGCGGTGCAGATCGCCGGCGCAGAACCCGGCATGATGGCCGAGGCGGCCCGCTACAACGTCGAGCGCGGCGCGCAGATCATCGACATCAACATGGGCTGCCCGGCCAAGAAGGTCTGCAATGTGGCGGCCGGTTCGGCGCTGCTGCAGAACGAGCCGCTGGTGGCACGCATCGTCGAGGCGGTGGTGGCGGCCGTGGCCGAGGTCGATGCGAAGGTGCCGGTCACGCTGAAGATCCGCACCGGCTGGAACCGCGAGAACCGCAACGCGCTGCGCGTGGCGCGCCTGGCCGAAGACGCCGGCATCAGCATGCTGACGATCCACGGCCGTACCCGCGCCGACCTCTACCACGGCGAGGCCGAGTACGAGACGATCGCCGCAGTCAAGGCGCAGGCCGGCATCCCGATCGTCGCCAACGGCGACATCACCACACCGCAGAAGGCCAGGCAGGTGCTGGCAGCGACCGGCGCCGACGCGCTGATGATCGGCCGCGCGGCGCAGGGACGGCCCTGGCTGTTCCGCGAGATCGAGCATTTCCTCGCCACCGGCGAACTGCTGCCGCCGCCCGAGGTGGCCGAGATCCGCGCCATCATGAACGAGCACCTGGCCGACCACTACGCCTTCTACGGGGAATTCACCGGCGTGCGCACCGCACGCAAGCATATCGCCTGGTACACGCGCGGCCTGAAAGGGGCCAACCTGTTCCGCCACCACATGAACACGCTGGACAGCAGCACGGCGCAACTCGCCGCGGTCAACGCCTTCTTCGACGAGCAGGCGCAGCTGTCGGACCGGCTGGTCTATGTGGACGAGGCGCAGCAGGGCGACCAGGACGGGCAGGACAGCGAAACCGACAACAAGAACAGGGAGTTGCTTGCCGCATGAGCCGCAATGCGATCGACCAATGCATCCGGGACAGCCTGAGCGCCTACTTCCGGGACCTGGACGGCGAGGAGCCGTCGAACATCTACAACATGGTGCTGGAGGCCGTCGAGCGCCCCCTGCTGGAGGCAGTGATGACGCGCGCCGAGCGCAACCAGTCGCTGGCCGCCGCCTACCTCGGCATCAATCGCAACACGCTGCGCAAGAAGCTGCAGCAGCACGGTTTACTTTGAAGAGTCCCCCCGAGCCATGATCAAGCAAGCCCTCCTCTCCGTTTCCGACAAGACCGGCATCGTCGACTTCGCGCGCGAACTCCACGCGCTGGGCGTGACGCTGCTTTCCACGGGCGGCACCGCCAAGCTGCTGGCCGACAGCGGCCTGCCCGTGACCGAGGTCGCCGACTACACCGGCTTCCCGGAAATGCTCGACGGCCGCGTCAAGACGCTGCACCCCAAGGTGCACGGCGGCATCCTGGCGCGCCGCGACCTGCCCGAGCACATGGCCGCGCTGGCCGAGCACGGCATCCCGACCATCGACCTGCTGGTGGTCAACCTCTACCCGTTCCAGCAGACCGTGGCCAAGGATGACTGCACGCTGCCGGACGCGATCGAGAACATCGACATCGGCGGCCCGACCATGCTGCGCTCGGCAGCCAAGAACCACCGCGACGTCACCGTGATCGTCGATCCGGCCGACTACGCGCCGGTGCTGGCCGAGATGCGCGCCCATGGCAACCAGGTCGGCTACGACACCAATTTCCGCCTGGCCACCAAGGTGTTCGCGCATACCGCGCAGTACGACGGCGCCATCACCAACTACCTGACCAGCCTCGGCCCGGAGAAGTCGCACCAGGCGCGCAGCCGCTACCCGCAGACGCTGAACCTGGCCTTCGAGAAGGTGCAGGAAATGCGCTACGGCGAGAACCCGCACCAGTCGGCCGCCTTCTATCGCGACCTGAAGGCCGTGGACGGCGCGCTGGCCAACTACGTGCAGCTGCAGGGCAAGGAACTGTCGTACAACAACATCGCCGATGCCGACGCGGCCTGGGAATGCGTCAAGTCCTTCGCCCCGTCCGCCGGCGCGGCCTGCGTCATCATCAAGCACGCCAACCCCTGCGGCGTGGCGCTCGGCGTCTCCGCCCTGGAAGCCTATGAGAAGGCCTTCAAGACCGATTCGACCTCGGCCTTCGGCGGCATCATCGCCTTCAACGTCGAGCTGGACGAAGCCGCCGCGCAGGCAGTCGCCAAGCAGTTCGTCGAAGTGCTGATCGCGCCGTCGTTCTCCGCCGGCGCGCGCGCCGTGTTCGAGGCCAAGCAGAACGTGCGCCTGCTCGAGATCCCGCTGGGCCAGGGCCTCAACCCGTTCGACTTCAAGCGCGTCGGCGGCGGCCTGCTGGTGCAGGGCCCGGACGCCAAGAACGTGCAGCCGGCCGAGCTGCGCGTGGTGACCAAGCGCCACCCGACGCCCAAGGAAATGGATGACCTGATGTTCGCCTGGCGCGTCGCCAAGTTCGTCAAGTCCAATGCCATCGTCTTCTGCGGCGGCGGCATGACGCTGGGCGTGGGCGCGGGCCAGATGAGCCGCGTCGACTCGGCACGCATCGCCAGCATCAAGGCACAGAACGCCGGCCTGACGCTGGCGGGCTCGGCCGTGGCATCGGACGCCTTCTTCCCGTTCCGCGACGGCCTGGACGTGGTGGTGGATGCCGGCGCGACCTGCGTGATCCAGCCGGGCGGCTCGATGCGCGACGACGAGGTGATCGCCGCCGCCGACGAGCGCAACATCGCCATGGTGCTGACCGGCACCCGCCACTTCCGCCACTGATGCACTGATGCACTGACGGCCGGCGTCTCCGGCCGCGCCCTTGCGGCGCCGGCCGCTGACGTCCCCACACCGATGCCTGCCCCGGCAGGCACCGGGCGGCGCGGCAATCCCACCGCCGCCCGCGCCAGGCGCTAAACTAGTGCCCATGGCATCCCCCCTCCCACCATGCGCATCCTAGGCATCGACCCCGGCCTTCGCACCACCGGCTTCGGCGTGCTGGAAAAGCGCGGCAACCAGCTCCACTACATCGCCTCCGGCACCATCAAGAGCGATGGCAACAGCAGCCTGCCCGAGCGGCTGAAGACCCTGTACGACGGCGTGGCCGAGGTCACGCGCACCTATGCGCCCGACTGCGCGGCCATCGAGAAGGTTTTCGTCAACGTCAATCCGCAATCCACGCTGCTGCTGGGCCAGGCCCGCGGCGCCGCCATCTGCGGGCTGGTGGGCCATGGCCTGCCGGTGTACGAGTACACGCCGATGCAGCTCAAGGTGGCGGTGGTCGGCTACGGCCGCGCCAACAAGGAGCAGGTGCAGGAGATGGTGGTGCGCCTGCTCGGCCTGCCCGGCCGGCCGGGTACCGACGCCTCCGATGCGCTGGGCGTTGCCATCTGCCATGCCAACGGCGGCGACGCGCTCGGCACGTTGGCCGGGCTCGCGCCGGAGCTGGCGCGGCGCGGCGTGCGCGTGCGCCGCGGGCGCCTGGTCGGCTAGTCATCATCGGACCCGCATCCCGCTCGGCCGGCAGGCCGTTGCCCTCCTGACGCCTTGAAGGCTTGACGCCTTGGCGCGCGCCCTCGGCTACACTGGCGGCGATTTTCTTCCCGAAGCGCACGGGCGCACCCACACGCCCGGCTTCGCCATTCGAGACCCACGAGACATGATCGGACGCATTGCCGGCACGCTGCTGGAGAAGAACCCGCCCCACCTGCTGGTGGACTGCCACGGCGTCGGCTACGAAATCGACGTGCCGATGAGCACCTTCTACAACCTGCCGCAGACCGGCCAGCCGGTGACGCTGCTGACGCAGCTGATCGTGCGCGAGGACGCGCACCTGCTGTACGGCTTCGCCACGGCTGCCGAACGCAATACCTTCCGCGAGCTGATCAAGATCACCGGCATCGGCGCGCGCATGGCGCTGGCGGTGCTGTCAGGCATGTCGGTATCGGAGCTGGCCCAGGCCATCACGCTGCAGGAAGCCGGCCGGCTCACGCGCGTGCCCGGCATCGGCAAGAAGACGGCCGAGCGGCTGCTGCTGGAGCTGAAGGGCAAGCTGGGCGCGGAGCTCGGCCATGCACCGGGAGCCGCCGCGGTGCACGACAGCGCGGTCGACATCCTCAACGCCCTGCTGGCGCTCGGCTATTCGGAGAAGGAAGCCGGCGCCGCCATCAAGCAGGTGCCGGCCGGCACCGGCGTCTCGGAGGGCATTAAGCTCGCGCTCAAGGCGCTCTCGAAGTCCTAGACCACTGCATCACGGAAATCGGTCGGTGCCTGCCGCCGCGGGCGCGGGGCGTAGAATGGCGCCATTCCGCCTGCCAACACCATGATTGAAACCGACAAGCTTTCCGGCCCCGAGCGCGTGATCTCGGCCGCGCCTGCCTCCAAGCACGAGGAGGCCTTCGAGCGGGCCCTGCGGCCCAAGCTGCTCGACGAATACGTCGGCCAGGAGAAGGTGCGCGGCCAGCTCGACATCTTCATGCACGCCGCGCGCAAGCGGCGCGAGGCGCTCGACCACGTGCTGCTGTTCGGGCCGCCTGGCCTGGGCAAGACCACGCTGGCCCACATCATCGCGCGCGAGATGGGCGTCAACCTGCGCCAGACTTCCGGCCCGGTGCTCGAGCGCCCGGGCGACCTGGCCGCGCTGCTGACCAACCTGGAAGCCAACGATGTGCTCTTCATCGACGAGATCCACCGGCTGTCGCCGGTCGTCGAGGAGATCCTGTATCCGGCGCTGGAGGACTACCAGATCGACATCATGATCGGCGAGGGCCCGGCCGCGCGTTCGGTCAAGCTCGACCTGCAGCCGTTCACGCTGGTCGGCGCCACCACGCGCGCCGGCATGCTGACCAATCCGCTGCGCGACCGCTTCGGCATCGTCGCGCGCCTGGAGTTCTACACGGCGCAGGAGCTGGCGCGCATCGTCACGCGCTCGGCCGAGCTGATGGGCGCCCATATCGAGGCCGGCGGCGCGCTGGAGATCGCCCGCCGCGCGCGCGGCACACCACGGATCGCCAACCGCCTGCTGCGGCGCGTGCGCGACTACGCCGAGGTCAAGGGTGACGGATCCATTACGCGCGAGATGGCCGACGCCGCATTGTCGATGCTCGACGTGGACCGCGCCGGCTTCGACCTGATGGACCGCAAGCTGCTGGAAGCCGTGCTGCACAAGTTCGGCGGCGGCCCGGTCGGCGTCGATAACCTCGCCGCCGCCATCGGCGAGGAACGCGACACCATCGAGGACGTGCTGGAGCCCTACCTGATCCAGCAGGGTTACCTGCAACGCACGCCGCGCGGGCGCGTGGCGACGGCCAGCGCCTACCGCCACTTCGGCCTGGCCACACCCGACGCTGGCGGCGAGGCGCCGTACGACCCGGCCGGCACCGTCTGAGTGCCGGCATGCGGGCCGCCCACGGCCCATGCCCCTGCGCATTGCCAGCCACGTTCCCCGCCACATTCCCCGCTACATCCCCGACCGGTTTGCCGCGCCGCGGCAAACCCGGGCTTGGCCCGCCTCGCGCGGCGGGAACCGCCTCGCGCGCGAGTTAAGCGTTTTTGAGTGCCGTTGAAAAACTTTTTGTGGTGCGTTGCCCGGAATTGACGGATTGACCACAATAGTCGAGCCGGCTTGCTGCTTGAGCGTTACGGATCCGGCGCATTGTCTTTCACATGGAGACTCAAATGGATCGACGCGGTTTTATGTTTCGGATCTCGGCCACCGGGCTGGCCGTGGCCACGACCGCCGTGGCCACCGGCTGCACCACGACCGGCAGCGAGGCGCCGACGGACGTCGCAGCCAAGCGCCAGCAGATCAACGCCGGCGTGGAGGGTGCCCTGAACCGCTTGTACGGCTCGGTCAGCGGCTCGCGCGAGCTGGCCCAGCGCGCCCAGGGCATCCTGGTGTTCCCGCGCGTGCTCTCCGCCGGCCTGGTGGTCGGCGGCGAATACGGTGAAGGCGCGCTGCGCAGCCGCGGCCAGACCGTGGGCTACTACAGCACGGCCTCGGCCTCCGTCGGCCTGACCGCCGGTGGCCAGTCCAAGGCCGTCATCATCATGTTCATGACGCCGGAAGCCTATAGCAAGTTCCTCAACAGCAGCGGCTGGACCGCGGGCGTCGACGCCAACGTGGCGCTGATCAAGGTCGGCGCCAACGGTACCATCGACACCCTGGTCAGCCAGCAGCCGGTGATCGGCTTCGTGCAGACCAATGCCGGGCTGATGGTCGACGTGTCACTGAACGGCTCCAAGATCAGCAAGCTCAACATCTGAGCCCGTGCCGGAGTCGCCCTGTGGCGGTCGGCTGTCGCTCCGGCGCCACAGAAGATCCCGGCCGCGGCCGGGATCTTTCCCATGCAGGCGGGGTGCGGCAGTGGCTGGCATAATCGCCGGGAAACGCCGACCGACATGCCGCCCTCCTCGACCGCCAACACCGCCCAGACCCTGACCGGCGGCCGCGTCTACCGCTACTACGATTTCGTGATGGCGGCCTTCGTCACGGTGCTGCTGTGCTCCAACCTGATCGGTGCGGCCAAGGCGGCCCAGGTCACGCTGCCCGTGCTGGGCCCGGTCACCTTCGGCGCGGGTGTACTGTTCTTCCCGGTTTCCTACATCTTCGGCGACGTCCTGACCGAGGTCTATGGCTACGGCCGCGACCGGCGCGCGGTATGGGCCGGCTTTGCCGCGCTGGCCTTCGCCACCTTCATGAGCCTGGTGGTGCTGAGGATGCCGGTGGCCCCCTTCATGGCGGACTACCAGAAGAGCCTGGAAGACGTGTTCGGCAATACCTGGCGCATCGCCATGGGCTCGCTGATCGCCTTCTGCTGCGGCAGCTTCGCCAACAGCTATGTGCTGGCCAAGATGAAACTGTGGACCGGCGGCCGCTGGCTGTGGACACGCACCATCGGCTCGACACTGGCGGGCGAACTGGTCGATTCGTCCTTGTTCTACGTGATCGCCTTCTACGGCATCTGGCCACTGGAGAAGGTGGTGCAGGTGGCCATCGCCCAGTACGTGCTGAAGACCGGCTGGGAAGTAGTGATGACGCCGGTGACCTACAAGGTGGTCGCCTTCCTCAAGGCGGCGGAGCATGAGGACTGGTTCGACCGCGGCACCGACTTCACCCCATTCCGCGTACGGGTCTGAGCGGGCGGCAGCAGCGCACGGCCGACGACCGGCGGCGCGCTCAGGGCACGCGCCGGTCCACTTCGTCCAGCGTCAGCGCCTCCAGGTGCTGGATGTCCCCCCACTGCATCAGCGACAGGCGGTCGCCATCGCAGCGCAGCCGGTTGATGCTGGCGTTGAGCAGTTCGTGCTGGCGCGGCGCTTCCAGCGTCATGTCGGTGGCCTCGCGGTACAGGCAGTCGAGCACGCCGCCGTGCGCCACCAGCGCGATGCGTTCGCCGGGATGGCGGCGCGTCAGCGCCAGCGCGATCTCGACCGCACGCTGGTGAAAACCGCGCAGGCTTTCGCCGTTCTCCGGCGCGTAGTCCGGCACGCGCGCCTGCCAGCGCGCGAAGTCCTCGGCGCGCCGCTCTGCCACCTCGGCATAGCTCATGCCCTCGAGCACGCCGTAACAGCGTTCGCGCAGCCTTGGCTCCGGACGCACCGCCAGCCCGAGCGCCTCGGCCAGCGGCGTGGCGGTCTGCAGCGCGCGCGACAGGTCGCTCGAATAAACGGCATCGATTGGCTCGCCGGTGAGCGCGCCGGCAAGCGCGCGGGCCTGTGCCTGGCCGGTCCCGTTGAGCGGGATATCGAGCTGGCCTTGCAGGCGCCGCTCGCGATTCCAGGCCGTCTCGCCGTGGCGGATCAGGATCAGGTGGGTCATGGCCAGTGCGTGCGGCCCGAAGCTCTGCGACATGCCGTTTCCTCGTTGCGGGACGCCGTGCAGTGCACCCTGCCCGGCTTTTCCGGTCTTCTTGGTCTTTACTTGGCGAATTTCGGATTGAGCGTGTAGGTACCGGTCAGGCTGGCCTGCGCCAGCACGTGGCCGGCCATCGCCGCGAGCACCTGCGCGCCGGTGAAGCTGCCCTCCAGCGGCAACCGTTCGACGTCCAGCGCGTAGACGGTGAACACATAGTGGTGCACCAGGGCGTCGTTCCACGGCGGACAGGGGCCGTCATAGCCGAAGTAGTCGCCCTTCATGTCCGGGTCGCTGGCGAACCAGCCGGTGTAGTCGTTCAGGCCATGGCGCAGGCCGCCCGCGGTGGGCGTGCCGCCGGCCGCCTCGGGGCCGGGCTTGCCGCGCGCGATCACGCCGTCGCTGTGCGAGCCCGCGCTGATCGAGCGCAGGCCGGAAGGGATGTCGATCAGCACCCAGTGGTAGAAGTCCACGCGCGGCAGCGCGGCGGGCACCTCGCGCCCCTCCTGGTTGACGTCGTCGCCACGGCTGGGGACATCGCGGTCATGGCAGATCAGCGCATAGGAGCGGGTGGCGGCCGGTACCTCGTCCCACTCCAGGTCCGGATTGCGGTTGCTCGACAGCGCCACGTGGCTGGCTGCGTCGGGCACGCAGAAGGCGTATTCGCCAGGGATCGGACCGTTGTCGGCGAACGACTTGCTCCAGATCTTCATTTGACTCTCCTTGCTCGAAACGAGCCCGCGCCCCTCATGCCGCGGGCGGCACCCGCAGCCAGAACGTGACCGGGCCATCGTTGGTCAGGCTGACCTGCATCATCGCACCGAACTCGCCGGTCTCCACCTGCGGATGCAAGACCCGGGCCCGCGCCACGAAATGCTCGTACAGGCGGCGGCCGTCCTCGGGCGACGCCGCCGGGGTGAAGCTCGGCCGCGTGCCGCTGTTGGTGTCGGCGGCCAGCGTGAACTGGGACACGACCAGCAGCCCGCCGGCGCCGCCCTTGCCATCGATGTTCTGCACGGCCAGGTTCATCTTGCCGGCCTCGTCGGGAAAGACCCGGTAGGCCAGCAGCTTGGCCAGCAGGCGCTCGGCCTGGGCCTCGGTATCGCCGCGCTCGGCGCACACCAGGGCCAGCAGACCGGCGCCGATGGCACCGGTGGTCCGTTCGCCGACGGTGACGCGCGCCTGCGAGACACGCTGGATCAGGGCGATCATGTGCTTGCGCCCCGCGCTCAGGACAGCGTCACGCGGGCGAAACGGCGCTTGCCGACCTGCACCACATAGGTACCTGCGGCCACCTTCAGCCCCTTGTCGCTGACCGTGGCGCCGTCGATTTTGACGCCGCCCTGCTCGATATTGCGGTTGGCCTCGGAAGTCGAGGGCACGAGATTGGCCTGCTTCAGCAACTGGGCGATGCCGAGCGGCGCACCGCCCAGGCTGACCGCGGGAATCTCGTCGGGCACGCCGCCGCGCGCGCGGTGGTTGAAGTCCTCGAGCGCCTTCTCGGCATCGGCCGCGCTGTGGAAGCGCGCCACGATCTCCTGCGCCAGCATCACCTTGCAATCGCGCGGATTGCGGCCCAGCGCGATCTCCTGCTTCATCAGTTCGATCTCGGCCAGCGGACGGAACGACAGCAGCGTGTAGTACTGCCACATCAGGTCGTCCGAGATGCTCATCAGCTTGCCGAACATCTCGCCCGGGGCCTCGGTGACGCCGACGTAGTTGCCCTTCGACTTGGACATCTTCTCGACGCCGTCCAGGCCCACCAGCAGCGGCATGGTCAGGATGCACTGCGGCTCCTGGCCGTATTCCTTCTGCAGCTCGCGGCCCACCAGCAGGTTGAACTTCTGGTCGGTGCCGCCCAGCTCCAGGTCGGACTTCAGCGCCACGGAGTCATAGCCCTGCATCAGCGGGTAGAGGAACTCGTGAACCGAGATCGGCACCCCTGAGCGGAAGCGCTTGGTGAAGTCATCGCGCTCCATCATGCGGGCGACGGTGTACTTGGCGGCGAGCTGGATCATGCCGCGCGCGCCGAGCGGATCGCACCACTCGCTGTTGTAGCGGATCTCGGTGCGGGCCGGGTCCAGCACCAGGCTGGCCTGGCGGTAGTAGGTCTGGGCGTTGCCTTCGATCTGCTCGCGCGTCAGTGGCGGACGCGTGGCGTTGCGGCCGGACGGGTCGCCGATGGTGGACGTGAAGTCGCCGATCAGGAAGATGACCTGGTGGCCGAGGTCCTGCAGCTGGCGCAGCTTGTTGAGCACCACGGTGTGGCCGATATGGATGTCCGGGGCGGTCGGATCGAGGCCCAGCTTGATGCGCAGCGGTACGCCGGTCGCTTCGCTGCGGGCCAGCTTCTGCAGCCACTCGGATTCGATCAGCAGTTCGTCGCAGCCGCGCTTGGACACCTCCAGGGCGTGCATCACCGACGGCGTCAGGGGGTAGTTGGCCGCGGGGCCGGAGGACACTTCAGTCATGACGTAAGTCGTTGAAAAACATGAGAATTCGACACGGCCACCGGCAGGGAATCTGGTACAATCCGCCCTTCCGGCGCGACGGGAGCAATCCCGCGGCCAACCGCCATTGTAGGCGGCAAATGCAAAGCGCCCGCACCGCACCTCGGGGAGCGAAGGCAGACGAAGCAAATCGTCGCGGCAGCGGGGCCAAACCAAGAGTGAATTTTACGTGATGTGGTCCAGACTCCGCGAAGTTTTCGCGCGTGAGCTGGTGGTACTCGTCGACCCGACCAACGCGCACCATGCGCGCCGCCGCAAGCAACTGACGGCGGCGGTAGGCACGGTGTTCGCGCTGGGCATGGCCGCCGCCATGGGTGTGGCCCCGCGCTCGGCCTACGACGATCCCCAGGCACCGCGCGTGCTGCAGCCGATGCGCCTGCCCGACCTGCGCGAGCAGCTCGACAAGCTGACCGACAGCGACGCCACCTACGTGCGCCAGGAGCGCATGCTGCGTGGCGACACCATCGCCACGCTGCTCAAGCGGCTGGGCGTGGACGATCCCGATGCCCAGGCCTTCATCGCCAGGAATCCGACCGCGCGCGGCCTGTTCGGCCTGGAGCCGGGCCAGGCCGTGCAGGCGGAAGTCGACGAGCGCAACCTGCTGGTGTCGCTGCAGGCCAACCTCGGCGGCGACGTGGCCAACTCCCGCCTGCTGGTGATCGAGCGAGCCGGCGGCGACGACCTCAACCCGCAATACCGCGCACGCGTGCAGACGGTGGGCAACGAGACGCGCTACGAGATGGCGTCGGGCGCGATCGGCAGCGGCGGCTTCTTCAACGCGATGGACGCCGCCAACGTACCCGATGAGATCGTCGAGCAGATGATCTCGATCTTCTCGGGCGTGATTGACTTCCAGCACGATATCGCGCGCGGCGACCGCTTCCGCATCGTCTACGAGGCAGGCTTCCGCGACGGCAGCCTGGTGCGCAACGGGCGCGTGATGGCGGTCGAACTGATCAACCACAATGAGCTGTACCAGGCGCTCTGGTATGCGCCGGAAGGCAGCAAGAGCGGCGCCTACTACACCTTCGACGGCCGCAGCATGCAGCGGCCCTTCCTGCGCACACCGGTCGAGTTCACCCGCATCTCGTCCGGCTTCGGCGGGCGCGACCACCCGCTGCATCACTACTGGGCGCAGCACAAGGGCGTGGACTTCGCCGCGCCGGTCGGCACCAAGGTGTTCGCCTCGGGCGATGGCGAGGTCGATTTCGTCGGCCAGCAGAACGGCTACGGCAACCTGGTCATCCTGAAGCACGCCAACGGCTACTCGACCTACTACGCCCACCTGTCGGGCTTTGCCGGCGTGCAGCGCGGCCAGCATGTGCGCCAGGGCCAGGTGATCGCCTTCGTCGGCCAGACCGGCTGGGCCACCGGACCGCACCTGCACTACGAATTCCGCCACAATGACGTACCGCAGAATCCGCTGACCACGGCGCTGATGGAATCGCCCGCGCTGAGCGGACCCGCTCGCCAGCAGTTCCTGAGCTATACCAGCAGCATGCTCAGCCGCATCAACGCGCTGCGCACCTACAACGTGCTGACCGCCAGCAACTGAGCGAGGCGGCGCCCCGCACCCGACCGGACGGAGCCGGACCATGACCCTCAATGCACGCTTTATCGGCATCATGTCCGGCACCAGCATGGATGGGGCCGACGGCGTGCTGGTCGACTTCTCCGGTCCGCGCCCGCTGGTGCTGGCCGCCGCCCACCAGCCCTTCGACCCGGCGCTGCGCGAGGCCTTCGGCGCGCTGCAGCAGCCGGGGCCCGACGAGGTCCACCGCGAGGCGCTCGCCGCCAATGCACTGGCGCACGTCTACGCCGACTGCACGGCCACGCTGTTGCGCGAAGCCGGCCTCGGCAGCGAGGATGTCTGCGCCATCGGCGCGCATGGCCAGACCATCCGCCACCGCCCCGGACAGTATGATGGCATCGGCTACACGCGCCAGAGCCAGCATCCGGCCCTGCTGGCCGAGCTGGCCGGCATCGACGTGGTGGCCGATTTCCGCAGCCGCGACGTGGCTGCCGGCGGCCAGGGCGCACCGCTGGTGCCGGCCTTGCACCACGCCCTGTTCGGCGCGGCCGGCGAAACCCGCGTGGCCTGCAATATCGGTGGCATCTCCAACATCAGCATCCTGCCGGCGGCCGACAGCGGCCGGCCGGTGACCGGCTTCGATTGCGGCCCCGGCAATGCCCTGCTCGACCACTGGATCGCCAGCCGGCGCGGCCTGCCCTACGATGCCGGCGGTGCCTGGGGCGCCAGCGGCAGCGTCAACGTGGCGCTGCTTCAGCGGCTGCGCGACGAGGACTATTTCCGCGCGCCGCCGCCCAAGAGCACCGGGCGCGACCTGTTCCATCCTGCCTGGCTGGACGCCCGCCTGGGTGCCGCCGGCGAATTGCCGCCAGCCGACGTGCAGGCCACACTGGGTGCGCTGACCGCCGGCGCCATCGCCGCCGACGTGCGCGCCTACGCGCCCGATGCGCGCCGGCTGATCGTGTGCGGCGGCGGCGCCCGCAATGCGCATGTCATGGCCTGCCTGGCGCAGGAACTGCCCGGCGTCTCGGTGCAGACCAGCGCGGACTTCGGCGTGCCGGTCTCGCAGGTAGAGGGCATCGCCTTCGCGTGGCTGGCGCGCCAGTGCCTGCAGCGGGCCGCCGGCAACGTGCCGACCGTGACCGGTGCCGCCGGGCCGCGCGTGCTGGGCGCGCTCTACCCCCGCTGAGCGGCCGCACCGGCGCACCTCACGCTGCGCCGCCTTCGGCCGCTTCCGGAACGGTCTGCCGCACCCACGCCAGAAAGGCCCGCGCCAGCGGTGCCGGCCGCATCGCCGGCGAGCAGGCCAGCACGACACGCTGCGGCTCGACCGCGTCGCGCAATGGACGGCAGGCAAGCGGCCTGCCGTCATAGCTTTGATCCCCCGCCGGGCGCGTACAGGACAGCGCCACCCCATAGCCGTGCGCGACCAGCCCGCGCTGCATCTCGAAGGTCTGCGTGTACTGCAGCGCGCGCGGACGCAAGCCCTGCGCCCAGAACAAGGAAAGAAAATACTCGCGCGTCTGCGCGATGTCCTCGAGGATCAGCACCTGCCCGGCCAGTTCCTGCAGGCTGACGGCCGGCAGCCGCGCCAGCGCATGGTCGCCCGGCAGCAGGGCATGGGGCGCCAGTTGCGCCAGGGTCCAGCGCTCCACGCCGGCATCGAAGCCCAGATCGTAGGTCAGCGCCAGTTCGGCCTTGCCGCTGCCCAGTGCGCGGTGGACGCTGGCCAGGTCCGACTCGAGCAAGGTCACCTCCACCGCCGGGTGGCGCTGCCGGAAGCCGGCCAGCAAGCGCGGCAGGTAGTACGGCCCGAGGTCCTGGAAGCAGGCGATGGCCAGCTGGCCCGACAGCGCGGCCTGGCCGGCGCCCGCGCCGCCCAGGTCCGCCGCCAGCGCCAGGATGTCGCGGGCACGCCCCAGCAGGCGCTGGCCGGCAGGCGTCAGCTCCAGCCCGCGGCTGATGCGGCGGTGGAACAAGGGCTCGCCGAGCGCCTGCTCGAGTTGTGCGATGGCTTGCGATACCGAGGGCTGCGAAACGTGGCGCGCGCGGGCGGCGGCGCTGATGCTGCCCTGCTCCGCGGCGGCGATGAAGTACTCGAGCTGACGAAAGGAAAAGGGGATCATGATTTCCTATATTGGAAGATAGGAAATATATGCTTTTCCTATGAAGGCGTGCAGACCATACTTGCGGCAGCCGGCACGGGAGACCGGACGATGTCGTCGTTGCCGTCGGATCAGGGAGAAAGTCGGATCAGGGAGAAAGCTTGATGGAAATCAGCACGCAACAGATCGAGGCCTACCAGCGCGATGGCGCGCTCGTGCTGCGCGGTGCCTTCAGCGACTGGGTCGAGCCCCTGCGCGAGGGCTTCGCGCAGAACCTGGCGCAGCCCGGTCCCTTCGCCATCGAGAATGTACGCGGGGGCGAGCGCGGCCGCTTCTTCGAGGACTATTGCAACTGGCAGCGCATCGCGCCGTTCGAGGACTTCATCCGCCGCTCGCCCGCCGCGGCCATCGCCGGCCGCATCATGGGCGCCAGTGCGGTGCAGGTCTTCCACGAGCACATCCTGGTCAAGGAACCCGGCACCGACAAGCCGACGCCCTGGCACCAGGACCTGCCTTACTATTGCGTGGATGGCCTGCAGACCGCCAGCTACTGGATCCCGCTGGACCCGGTCGACGCCACCAACACCCTGCGCGTGGTCCTGGGTTCGCACCGCTGGCCCAAGCTGGTGCGGCCCAAGCGCTGGGCCAGCAACGAGAACTTCTATGCCGGCCGCGACAGCTTCATGGACATGCCCGACGTCGAGGACGGCAGCCATCGGATCGTCGCTCCGCAACTGGCCCCCGGCGATGCCGTGGTCTTCGATTTCCGCACCGTGCACGGTGCGGCGGGCAACCAGGGCACAGGCCGCCGACGCGCCTTCTCGGCGCGCTTCCTTGGCGACGACGTACGCTTCATCGAGCGCCCGGGGCGCACCTCGCCGCCCTTCCCCGGTATCGGCCAGCGCGATGGCGAGCGGTTGCGCGAAGACTGGTTCCCCGTGGTCTGGCGCGCACCCGCCGTCCAGGCGTAGCGGACGGCAGGCACAGGAAGCAGAAAAGAAAAAGCGCACCGAAGTGCGCTCGATTCCTGCCTCTCGTCCTGGCGGCCCCGGGGCGATCCCGCGAGCCGGCCAGGCCGGCGACACTCAGACCGAGAAGGACGAGCCGCAGCCGCAGGTGGTGGTCGCGTTCGGGTTCTTGATCACGAACTGCGCACCGTTGATGTCTTCCTTGTAATCGATCTCGGCGCCGACCAGGTACTGGTAGCTCATCGAGTCGATCAGCAAGGTGACGCCGTTCTTCTGCATCGTGGTGTCGTCTTCGTTGACGTCTTCATCGAAGGTGAAGCCGTACTGGAAGCCGGAGCAACCGCCGCCCTGCACGAACACGCGCAGCTTCAGGTTGGCGTTGCCTTCTTCCTCGATCAGTTCCTTGACCTTGTCGGCAGCGCTGTCGGTAAAGACGAACGGGGCCGGCACGTCCTCGGTAACGGGTGCCTCGGCGACTGCGTTCATGGGGTTCTCCTGTTTAGATACGCCGGTATTTTAAGCGCTCTGGCGAGATCGTGCCGAAACCCCGTGAATTCAAGGGACTCTGGCCGCCACCCGCCTCCCGCATGCCTCAAGCGGCACTCCGTTGGCGCAGACCCGCCACCGCGGTCAGCGCCGACTCTTCGCGCGGCGCCGCCTGTGCGGCGTCCGAGGCGCCAGCCACAGCCCGCGCCTCGGCTACGGCTGGCGGCGGTACCGGATCGGCCCCTTCGCTCGCAGCCTCCGCATCGGCCACGTTGGCCAGGCCGGCGTCCTCGCCCACGGCGGCGGCATCGCTCGCACCGGCCTCGGCCGGCGCCGGCAACGCCCGCGTTTCGCCCTGCACCCGCGGCACGAGACGGCCCTCGACAAGGGCCCCCTGCTGCATCTCGAGAGCTGCATAATGCACTTCGCCATGCACCCTGGCCTGCGACTGCAGCTCCAGCAGTTCACTGGCATACACAGGCCCGGCCACGGTGCCGTTGAGCACGAGATGGGCGACCCGCACTTCGCCCTCGACGCGACCGCTCTCGCTGAGCACCAGCATGCTGGGCTGGCCTGCCAGCGCCACCACGTTGCCGCGCACGCGCCCGTCCAGGCGCAGGCCGCCGGCAAAGGACAGATCTCCGTCGATCACCGCCTCGCGGCCGATCAGGGTATCGATCGTCAGGCCTTTCTTCTTCGAAAACAACATAGCTTCCTCCTCTTGCCGAGCCGGCCCTGTGGATTCCCACCGGCCGCGCGGCAACGCGCTGCGATTGTAGCCGCACGGGGCACCGCCATGACGGCAAGGTACATGTTGGCGAGCTTTCGCCCCTGCGCTTGCGCCGCCACCCGCGCAGGGCAAAAAAAAACCGCACGGTGACCGTGCGGTTTTTCTCTCGACCTGCCGGGGCAGCAACCCCGGCAAGCGCGCATCAGCGCTTCGAGAACTGCTTGCGGCGGCGTGCCTTATGCAGACCGACCTTCTTACGTTCCACTTCACGCGCATCGCGGGTGACGTAGCCGGCCTTCGACAGCGCGGACTTCAGCGTGGCATCGTAGTCGATCAGGGCACGGGTGATACCGTGGCGCACGGCACCGGCCTGGCCGGTTTCGCCACCACCGTTCACGTTGACCTTGATATCGAAGGTCTCGCCGTGCGAGGTCAGTTCCAGCGGCTGGCGCACGATCATCAGCGAGGTTTCGCGAGCGAAATACTCTTTGATGGGCTTGCCGTTGACGATGATGTCGCCCTTGCCCGACTTGATGAAGACACGAGCCACAGCGCTCTTGCGGCGGCCGGTACCGTAATTCCAGTTTCCGATCATGGATGGCCCCCTTAGATTTCCAGCGCCTTAGGCTGCTGCGCTTCGTGCGGATGCTCGGCTTCGGCGTACACCTTTAGCTTCTTGATCATCGCGTAGCCCAGCGGACCCTTCGGCAGCATGCCCTTGACAGCCTTCTCCAGGGCGCGGCCCGGGAAACGCTGCTGCATCTTGCCGAACGTGGTTTCGTAGATACCGCCCGGGTAGCCCGTGTGGCGATAGTACTTCTTGTCCGTTTCTTTGGTACCCGTGACACGCAGCTTGGCTGCATTGACGATGATGATGTAATCACCGGTGTCGACGTGCGGAGTGAATTCCGGCTTGTGCTTGCCGCGCAGACGGCGTGCCACTTCGCTGGCGACACGGCCGAGGACTTTGTCCGTCGCGTCAATCACGTACCAGTCGCGCTTTACCTCGTGAGGCTTGGCGGAAAAGGTCTTCATGATTTTTCCTGAGACTTGTAGAACCTGCCCGAAACTTGCCGTGCCATGCGAGACCAGTCGCATGCGCCGGCGATCGGCCGGTCCTTGGGACCTGGCCTTCCTGCTTGTGTGTGCAGGCTCTCCCTGAATTCTCTTCCGCGGGCATGACGGAAAACCGTAGATTATACTCGGGCAACTGCTCGACGCACAAGCAAAAGCGAGCCCCATCGTCAAGTTCCGAGGACTGAGCGGCGCCGGATAGCATCCATCCAGGACTCGGCACGACCGACAGGCGAAAAAAAACCCAAGCGCTAGGCTTGGGTTTGAATCCACCAAAGGAGGAGGGTGGAGGAGACACCTGGAGATCGACGGAGGCGGCGGGCGGTGCGGGCTGAGCTGTTCGCTTTCGCACTCTGGCGCGCTGCAGATGCCGTCGTTCAATGGAAGCCATTATACATGAGCGCTTGTGCGACGCAAGAAAATTTGCAGTGCGAAATGCCTTACCGCATTGTAAAAAATTGTGCGGATGCAACATTGCCACATGAATCCGTTATTTATCAAATACTTACATATCAATCATGCTTGTCACCAAAGCGTCATCTTAGAAGAAACCCTCGAACTGTGCGGCGTAAACCGGCTCAAGCGGCACTCTCGCTGTAGACGATATACTGGCAAAAGCAAGGCCTGACCATCACGCGTTTGCGAACAGGAACGCACCGAACAGAACCCAGGACACAGGACGGACTCACATGGAATGCAAAGTAACTTGGACGGGCCCGGAGGGGATGAGCTTCATCGCCCAGACCGGCAGTGGTCATCTGGTGACCATGGACGGCGCGCCGGATGGCGGCGGCCACAACCTGGCACCGCGCCCGATGGAGATGGTGCTGCTCGGCACCGGCGGCTGCACCGCTTATGACGTGGTATTGATCCTCAAGCGCGGCCGGCACGATGTGCGCGGCTGCAGCGTCAAGCTCGAAGCCGAGCGGGCCGGCGAGGATCCGAAGGTGTTCACGCGCATCAACTTCCACTTCGTCGTTACCGGGCACAACCTGAGCCCGGCCGCGGTGGAGCGCGCGGTGACGCTATCGCATGAGAAATACTGCTCGGCCTCGATCATGCTGGCCAAGACCGCCGAGATCACCCACAGCGTGGAAATCGTCGAAGGCTGAGGCGCCTCCGGACACGGCCGGCGCGTGCCCGGCCGTGCGCTGGAAAGAGAAGCAAAGCAGGCCGATAAGCCGGATTCTGTGCGCGCGGCCCGCCTGACGGCGAGCCACGCGTGACAACCATTCCTCTAGGCCGACCGTTACCGACCGGCTCCAGCTCCCTACCCGCAGGCTCAGCGGGCCGCCTCGATGCCTGCCTATTTGGGATTGCTCCAGGTGGAGGTTACCGCGTTTCACCCTTGCCGCCAGGCGTACCCGGCGGCAAGACTCGTCTCTGTGGCCCTATTCCGCACGTCGCCGTGGATGGCTGTTAGCCAACACCCTGCCCTGTGGAGTCCGGACTTTCCTCCCCTCGCCGCCTGACGGCGGCGAGCAGCGATTGTCTGGCCTGCTTTGCGAGGACGGAGTCTAACACCGCGGCGCCGCGCGCGCGACCCGCGCGCGGCGGATGCCCAGCCGGGCCCGGCATCCGCCGCACCTGCCCGATCCATCTGACTTTTCCAACGAACGATCCGATCGGACCTGTCCTTCCCCTCTGCCCGCCCCCACTCCGTCTAGAATGTCCTTCCGCTTCGTGTACATCAAACGCCACATCGAAGCCACTCCCGCCATCGCCTCGAACCCTGCATGCGCCTGCCCACCCAAGCCAACACGACCCCATTCGCCGCCCTTGCCCTGGCCTGCAGCCTGCTGCTGAACGCCGTCCCCGCCTGCGCGCTCAGTTCCGTGCCGGTCCCGCCCGCGGCGAGCACGCTGCCCGCCCGGGTCACCTCGGTGGAGGGCATCACAGAATACCGCCTGCCCAACGGCCTGCGCATCCTGCTGGCGCCGGACGCGGCACAGCCGGTCACCACCGTGAACGTCACCTACCTGGTCGGCAGCCGTCACGAGAACTACGGCGAAACTGGCATGGCGCACCTGCTGGAGCACCTGCTGTTCAAGGGCACGCCGGCCTATCCTGGCGATACGATCCCGCGCGAGTTCGCACGCCGTGGGATGCAGTTCAACGGCACCACCGCCCAGGACCGCACCAACTATTTCGCCACCTTCGCCGCCAGCGAGGACAACCTCGACTGGATCCTGCGCATGGAGGCCGACCGCATGGTCCACAGCTTCATCGCCAGGTCGTCGCTGGACAGCGAGATGACGGTGGTGCGCAATGAACTGGAGATGGGACAGAACAATCCGAACAGTGTGCTGTTGCAGCAGGTGGTGGCCGCCGCCTACCAGTGGCACAACTACGGCCATGCGCCGATCGGCGCGCGCAGCGACGTCGAACAGGTGGGCATCGAGCGCCTGCAGGCCTTCTACCGGCGCTACTACCAGCCCGACAACGCCGTGCTGGTGATAACCGGCAAGTTCGACCGGGATGCCACGCTGGAGCGGGTCGCGCGCTACTTCGGCGCCGTGCCGCGGCCGGCACGGGCGCTGCCCGCCGAGCATACCGTGGAGCCGCCGCAGGAAGGCCCGCGCGAGGTGACCCTGAACCGGACCGGCGATGTGCCGGCGGTGATGGCGCACTACCATATCGCTCCGGGCGCCCATGCCGATACGGCGGCGATGGCGCTGCTGGCCGACATCCTCACCAGCGCGCCGGGCGGCCGCCTCTACCGCGCCCTGGTCGAGAGCGGCAAGGCATCGGCGCAGGGCGGCATCCTGCGCGCGCTCAAGGATCCGGGCTCCGCGATCTTCGTCGCCGTGGCCGGCAAGGACAAGCCGCTGGCGCCGGCGCGCGAGGCCCTGCTGGCCGAGCTGGAGGGCTTCGCCGCGCGGCCGGTCACGGCCGACGAGCTGGAGCGTGCCCGCACGCGGCTGCTGAACGCCTACGAAGAGACCCTGAACGACCCCGCCGCTTACGGGCTGGCCTTGTCGGAAGCCATCGCCAAGGGCGACTGGCGCCTGTTCCTGATCGGCCGCGACCGCATCGCGCAAGCCAGCCTGGAAGACGTGCAGCGCGTGGCACTGCACTATCTGCAGCCGGCCAACCGCACCCTGGGCCAGTTCGTGCCAACCGCCCAGCCGCAGCGCACGACCATTCCGGCACCGCTCGGCCAGGCCGAGATCGCGGCCATGGTCGATGGCTACCAGGGCAAGCCGGCGGCGGCTCTGATCGTCGCGTTCGATCCCTCGCCGGCCAATATCGAGGCCGGCACGCTGCGGCCCACGCTCGCCAACGGCATGCAGCTCAGCCTGCTGCCGAAGCCGACGCGCGGCGGCAGCGTGAGCGGCGTGCTGTACCTGCGCATGGGCGACACGGCCAGCCTGCAGGGACTGGATGCCGCGGGCGGCCTGACCGCCGCCATGCTGGTGCGCGGCGCGGGGGCGCTGGACTTCCGCCAGGTCGCCGACCGCCTGGAGGCTCTCAAGGCAGGCGTCTCGATCAGCGGCGATGCGGAACGGGTCACGGTGCGTTTCCAGACGCGCCGGGCCTACCTGCCCGACCTGCTGGCATTGCTGCGTGACGTGTTACGCGCGCCGCAGTTCCCGGCCAGCGAGCTGGAAACCCTGCGCAGCCGGGCGATCGCGGGACTGGAAGGCCAGCTCACCGAGCCCGGCGCGCTGGCGCGCAACGCCCTGGCACGCCACGGCGACCCCTACCCGGCAGGCGACCCGCGCCATACCGACACCCTCGAAGAGCGTATCGCCGCCCTGCGGCGCGTGCGCGTCGAAGACCTCAAGGACTTCCACACCCGCTTCTACGGCAGCAGCCACGCCCAGCTCGCGCTGGTCGGCGACTTCGATCCCGCCGCCACCAAGGAGCAGCTCGCCACCCTGTTCGGCGACTGGAGCGCGCCGGCACCGTTCACCCGCGTGCCGCGCCCCTACCTCGAGATCGCCCCGGCCGCCATCGTGCTGCGCACGCCTGACAAGGCCAGCGCCGTTTATGTGGCGAACCTGCCGGTCAAGCTGACCACCGAGGATGCCGACTATCCTTTGCTGCTGATCGCCAACCGCGTGTTCGGCGGTGCCAGCCTGAAGAGCCGGCTGGCCGACCGGCTGCGCCAGCGCGACGGCATCAGCTATGCGGTCGCCAGCATGCTGCGCATCGGCTCGCTGGACGATGCCGGCAGCTTCGCGCTGCAGGCGCAATATGCGCCGCAGAACCTCGACAAGCTGCGTCGCGCGGTCAACGAGGAACTGGCGCGGCTGGTCAAGGACGGGATCACCGAGGAAGAACTGGCCGAGGCCAGGAACGGCCTGCTGCAGGAGGCCGCGGTCGGCCGCAGCGACGATGGCGCGCTGGCCGCCAACCTGGCCAACCAGCGCTATCTGGGCCGCACCATGCTGGTCTCCGCCGAACGCGAGGAGAAGATCCGCCAGGCAAGCGTCGCGGCGGTCAACGCGGCCTTGCGCGCGCATCTCGACCCGGCCCGGCTGACCCAGGTCTACGCCGGCGATTTCCCCGCGACCGCCGAGGCACCGCCCCGGCCTTGATACAGCTGGACCGCCGCGACCGGCGCCGCCGTGCTCAGGCAGCGCGGCGCCCCGGCCGGAACACGGCGGTGTCCTCGTAATAGGCGGGATCGCCATTGTCCGCGCACCAGCCGGGCACGCCCAGCACCGGCAGCGGCGCGAAACGGCGCGGCGCGAACTGGCCTTGCGCCACGGCCGCCCGCAAGGACGCGGCGACGGCCTCGTCCACGGCCCGGCAGTCCGGCGCCTCCGGCGGCGCTGCTTGCGATTTTCCACCATGTGCCACGCCCGCCGGCGCCAGGTCCAGCGGCCAGGCGTGTGCGGTGACCGACTTGTAGGGCCGCACCAGCTTCTCCAGCAGGGCATGGCCGAAAGGCAGCACCGTGCAGCGGTCATGCCAGGCAATGCGCGCCTCGACGAACAGCGCGCGCCAGCCGAAGCCGCGCAGGGCGGACTCCAGGGCGGGCTCTGCGCTCAGGAACAGCACGGCGTTCTCGTCGAACAGGGTGGCCGCGTCGCGCACCGGGCCCCGACTGGCCTGCACGCCGTCGCGCGCGATGGCGGCCGCCTGCAGCCGATTGAGCAGACGCTTGGCGGTGGGGAAATGCAGCCACACCAGCGCATTGAAGAAGTCGTGCAGATTGTCCCGCGTGGGCACCGCGCCGGTGGCATGGATGTGCGCTTCATAGGCGCAGCCGTCGGGCAGCGCGGCCTGAGGCACGAAGTGCAGCGGCAGCCCTGCGTCGTTGCACAGGCCCAGCGGCGCCGCGCAGGCATCGAGCGCCCCGCGCAGGTCGGCGCCCGCCGCTACGGCGCAGGCCAGGGGCTGGCCAAGCGCGCGCAGCGGCGCGAACCAGGGCCGCGACCAGTCGATGGCGGCCAGCGCCGCGGCCAGGGTCGCGTCCGGAGCCGGCGCGCCGGCCGGCATCTGCCCCGCCACGCGCCTTACTTCGCCTTCCAGCGCAGCACCTCGCCGGCGCGCAGCGGTACCAGCGTGGTGTCGCCGTAGGGCAGCTCGGCGGGCAGCTCCCAGTCTTCGCGCGTCAGCGTCAGCGTGCCGGCATTGCGCGGCAGGCCGTAGAAGGCCGGGCCGTTGAAGCTGGCGAAGGCTTCCAGCTTGTCGAGCGCGCCGGCCGCATCGAAGGCTTCGGCGTACAGTTCCATCGCATGCAAGGCGGTGTAGCAGCCGGCGCAGCCGCAGGCGTGCTCCTTCAGGCCGCGCGCGTGCGGCGCGCTGTCGGTGCCGAGGAAGAAACGGTCGCTGCCCGAGGTCGCCGCCGCCACCAGCGCCTCGCGGTGGATCTCGCGCTTGAGCACCGGCAGGCAGTAGTAGTGCGGGCGGATGCCGCCGGTGAAGATGGCGTTGCGGTTGTACAGCAGGTGGTGGGCGGTGATGGTGGCTGCCACCGGACCTGCCGCGTCGCGCACGTATTGTGCGGCGTCCTTCGTTGTGATGTGTTCGAACACCACCTTCAGTTCCGGGAAGTCGCGGCGCAGCGGCGTCATCACACGGTCGATGAAGACCGCCTCGCGGTCGAAGATATCGATGTCGCCGTCGGTGACTTCACCGTGCACCAGCAGCGGCAGCCCGACGCGCTGCATCGCTTCCAGCGCACCCGCACAGCGCCGCAGGTCGGTCACGCCGGCATCGCTGTTGGTGGTGGCGCCGGCCGGATACAGCTTGACGCCGTGCACGAAGCCGCTCGCCTTGGCTGCGACGATCTCTTCGGCCGGCGTGTTGTCGGTCAGGTACAGGGTCATCAGCGGCTCGAACTGCAGTCCTGCCGGCAGCGCCGCCAGGATGCGCGCGCGATAGGCCGCGGCCTGCTCGACCGTGGTCACCGGCGGCTTCAGGTTGGGCATGATGATGGCGCGCGCGAACTGGCGGGCGGTATCGGGCAGCACGGCGGCCAGGGCAGCGCCGTCGCGCAGGTGCAGGTGCCAGTCGTCCGGGCGGATGATGGTGAGGGTCTGGGTCATGGCTTCGGGGGTCTTGCATGGCCCGCCGCGATGACGGCGGGCGCGGTTTTACGGAGTGGGGACGGGCCGGGAGCTTGGGCTTAGACGATCAGGATAGCGCGGTAGTCGTTCACATTGGTGCGCGTGGGGCCGGTCACGACGAGGTCGCCGATGGCATCGAAGAAGCCCCAGGCGTCATGCGCGTCGAGCTGCCGCCGGGCCGTCACACCGGCCGCCTCGGCCCGCGCCAGCGAGTCCGGCGCGGCGAGCGCGCCGGCATTGTCCTCGGAACCGTCGATACCGTCGGTGTCCGCGGCGATGGCATGCACATCGGCCAGGCCGCCGAGCTCGAGCACCAGCGACAACAGGAACTCAGAGCAGCGGCCGCCGCGCGCGCCCTTGGCGCCGGCCGGCAGGGTGACGGTGCATTCGCCGCCGGAAATCAGGGCCACCGGCGCGGCGAAAGGCGCATTGTACGCCCGAATCTCGCGCACCAGCGCGGCATAGACCTGGGCCACCTCGCGTGCCTCACCGGTCACCGTATCGCCCAGCAGGACCGGCTGGATGCCGTGCGCGCGGAAGCACGCGGCGGCCGCCTCGAGGCTGCCGTGCGCGGTGGCGATCATGCGGTTGTCCACACGCGCGAAGACGGCGTCGCCCGGCTTCGGCGTCTCCGCCAGCTCACCGCGCGCACCGCGTTCGAGATGCTGCAGCACCGCCGCCGGCACCGTCGCGCCGTAGCGCCGCAGGATGGCCAGGGCATCGCCGAAGGTACTCGGGTCGGCCACGGTCGGCCCCGAGGCGATCGCGCTCGGATCGTCGCCAGCCACGTCGGAAACGATCAGCGTGGTGACCGGCGCGCGGCTGGCCTGGGCCAGCCGCCCACCCTGGATGCGCGACAGGTGCTTGCGCACGATGTTCATGTCAGTGATGGGCGCGCCGCAGCGCAGCAGCTCGCGTGTGGTGGCCTTGAGATCGGCCATGGCAATGCCGTCGGCCGGCAGGGACAGCAGGCTGGAGCCACCGCCGGAAACCAGCACCACCAGGCGGTCGTCGGGACCCAGTGCCTGCACCCGCGCGAGGATTTCCGCCGCGGCCTGCTCGCCGGCCTCGTCGGGCACCGGATGGCCGGCTTCGATCACACGGATATGCCGGGTAGGCAGGCCATGCGCATAGCGCGTGACCACCAGTCCCTCCAGCGCCGCGCGTCCCGCGTAGGCACGCTCCACCGCAAGCGCCATCGAAGCCGCGGCCTTGCCGGCGCCCACCACCAGGGTGCGCCCGCCGGCATGCGGGGGCGGCAGGTGCGCGGCCACCACCTGCAGCGGATCGGCCGCCGCCACCGCCGCCTGGAAGCTTTCCAGCAACAGCGCGCGCGGATCGGGCACGGTACCGGCTACGGTACCGGCCGCGCCGCTCACAGCGCCTCCGCGATCGCGCGGCCCAGATCGGCGGTACCCGCCGTGCCGCCGATGTCGCGCGTCAGCGGCGCATGTTGCGGACCGGCCGCCAGCACCGATTCGATGGCCTGCAGCACCGCCGCCCCGGCCTCGGCATGGCCCAGGTGCTCGAGCATCATCGCCCCGCACCAGATCTGGCCGATCGGGTTGGCGATGCCACGTCCGGCAATGTCCGGCGCGGAGCCATGCACCGGCTCGAACAGGCTCGGGAAGGTGCGCTCGGGATTGATGTTGGCCGAGGGCGCGACGCCGATGGTGCCGGTGCAGGCCGGGCCGAGATCGGACAGGATGTCGCCGAACAGGTTGCTGGCCACCACCACGTCAAACCAGTCGGGGTGCAGCACGAAATGGGCCGTCAGGATGTCGATGTGGTACTTGTCGACCTTCAACTCCGGGTAGCCGGCGGCCATCGCCTCGACCCGCTCGTCCCAGTAGGGCATGGTGATCGAGATGCCGTTGGACTTGGTCGCCGACGTCAAGTGCTTTTTAGGACGCTTCTGCGCCAGTTCGAAGGCGAACTTCAGGATGCGGTCGACGCCGATCCGGCTCATCACCGTTTCCTGGATCACCACCTCGCGCTCGGTGCCCGGGAACATGCGACCGCCGATGCTGGAATACTCGCCCTCGGTGTTCTCGCGCACCACGTAGAAGTCGATGTCGCCGGGCTTGCGATTGGCCAGCGGGCAAGGAATACCGGGCATCAGCCGCACCGGGCGCAGGTTCACGTACTGGTCGAAGGCGCGCCGGAACTGCAGCAGCGAGCCCCACAGCGAGACGTGGTCGGGCACGGTCGCAGGCCAGCCGACGGCGCCGAAATAGATCGCGTCGTACTTGACCAGCGTGTCGAACCAGTCGTCGGGCAGCATCTTGCCGTGCCGGGCGTAATAGTCGCAGCTGGAGAAATCGAAGTGGTCCCACTGCAGGTCGATGCCGAAGCGACGCGCGGCGGCGTCCATCACGCGGATGCCTTCGGGCATCACTTCCGTTCCGATTCCGTCTCCGGGAATCACGGCGATCTTGTATTGGCTCATGTGCGGGAAGGCCTGGCGGCCTGGGGGTCGGGAGGGGGCGGGAACCCGGCCGGCACGGCCCTGGCGGCCGCGCTTGGCAGCGATCCGGCCGCGCGGGATAATAGCTGCATTCTATTGCAAAGCGGCAGTCCGCTGCCGCCCCGGTGCTCCGCCATGTGCCAGCTGCTAGGCATGAACTGCGCCACGCCGACCGACGTGACGTTCTCCTTTACCGGTTTCGCCGCCCGCGGCGGCGTCACCGACCACCATGCCGACGGCTTCGGCGTGGCCTTCTTCGAAGACAAGGCCTGCCGCCTGTTCATCGACAACCAGTCGGCCGGCACCTCGCCGGTGGCCGACCTGATCAAGCGCTACCCGATCAAGTCGAAGAACGTCATCTCGCATATCCGCAAGGCGACCCAGGGCACCGTGCTGCTGGAAAACTGCCACCCCTTCATGCGCGAGCTGTGGGGCCGGCACTGGATCTTCGCCCACAACGGCGACCTGAAGGGCTACCACCCTTTCCTGTCCGGGGTCTACCAGCCGGTGGGCGACACCGACAGCGAACTCGCCTTCTGCGCCCTGATGCAGGGCCTGCGCAAGCGTTTCCCCGGCTCGCAGCCGCCGTTGAACGAGTTGTGCCACGCGCTCGCCGACATCACGCGCGACATCACCCTGCACGGCGTCTTCAATTACCTGCTGAGCAACGGCCAGGCCCTGTTCGCCCACTGTTCCACGCGGCTGTACCGTCTGGTGCGGCAGTGGCCCTTCTCCACCGCCCACCTGATCGACGCCGACCTGTCGATCGACTTCGCCCAGGTCACCACGCCGGAGGACCGCGTGGCGGTGATCGCCACCGCGCCGCTGACGGACAACGAGACCTGGACCGCCTTCGAACCGGGCGAGCTGATCATGTTCGAGAACGGCCTGCCGACCATGACGCTGTCGGTGCCGATCCCGCCCGAGGTGCAGGCCAAGAACGCGGCCAATACCGCCTGCACCTGAAGCGCTGAAGTACGGGCAGCAAAAAGGGACGCCGAGGCGTCCCTTTTCCATTCCGGCGCGACCTGCCGCCGCGCTTCAGTGCTGCAGGATCTTCGACAGGAACTGGCGTGCGCGCTCGGAACGCGCCTCGATATTGCCGAAGAACTCCTCTTTGGCGCAGTCCTCGACGATCTTGCCGGCGTCCATGAAGATCACGCGGTTGGCCACCTTGCGTGCGAAGCCCATCTCGTGGGTCACGCACATCATGGTCATGCCTTCCTGCGCCAGCTGCACCATCACGTCCAGCACCTCGTTGACCATTTCCGGGTCGAGCGCCGAGGTGGGCTCGTCGAACAGCATGCAGATCGGATCCATCGACAGCGCGCGCGCGATCGCCACGCGCTGCTGCTGGCCGCCCGAGAGCTGGCCCGGGAACTTGGCCGCCTGGCTCTTCAGGCCGACCCGCTCCAGGTACTTCAGGCCCTTGGCGGTAGCCTCTTCCTTGGAGCGGCCCAGCACCTTCATCTGCGCGATGGTCAGGTTATCGGTGATCGACAGGTGCGGGAACAGCTCGAAGTTCTGGAACACCATGCCGACGCGCGAGCGCAGCTTGGGCAGGTTGGTCTTGGGATCGCCCACCGAGGTGCCGTCGACCAGGATGTCGCCCTTCTGGAAGGGTTCCAGCGCGTTGACGGTCTTGATCAGCGTGGACTTGCCCGAGCCCGACGGCCCGCACACCACCACCACCTCGCCCTTGGCTACCTTGGTGGTGCAGTCGGTCAGCACCTGGAAGGCGCCATACCACTTGGAAACGTTGTTGATTTCAATCATACGACCACCTTTTTCTGATAGCGCCGGACCAGCAGCGAGGCAGAGAAACAGATCACGAAATAGACCAGGCCGGCGAACAGCAGCATCTCGACGATGCGTCCGTCACGTTCGCCGATGCCGTAGGCCTGCCCGAAGAAGTCGGCCAGCGCGCTGACGTAGACCAGCGAGGTGTCCTGGAACAGGATGATGCCCTGGGTCAGCAGCAGCGGCACCATATTGCGGAAGGCCTGGGGCAGGATCACCAGCCGCATGGTCTGCCCGTACGACATGCCCAGCGCCTGCGCGGCGAACATCTGGCCGCGCGACACGCTCTGGATGCCGGCGCGGATGATCTCGGAATAGTAGGCCGCCTCGAACAGCGAGAACGCCACCAGCGCCGAGGTCATGCGCAGGTCCGAGGCCGCCGACAGGCTGAACACCTTCTGCAGCACCTGCGGGATGATCAGGAAGAACCACAGCAGCACCATCACCAGCGGCACTGAGCGGAACAGGGTCACGTAGCTCTTTGCGAACCAGCTCAGCGGCTTGACCGACGACAGCCGCATCATCGCCAGCAGCGTGCCCCAGACGATGCCGACCACCACCGCGGTGACGGTGATCTTCAGCGACAGCATCATGCCCTCGCCGAGCACGGACAGCGACTCGGGGTTGATCGAGGAGAAGTCGAATTGATAGGCCATGGCTTCTCCTTATTTGCTGCTGATGAAGCCGGGCACGCGGGTGCGGGCCTCGACCCAGCGCATGAACAGCATCACGGTCAGGTTGATCAGCGCGTACATCACCGTCACCGCGATGAAGGATTCATACGGGCGCGCGGTGTAGTCCACCAGCTGGCGGCCCTGCGCGGCCAGCTCGAGCAGGCCGATGGTCGACGCCACGGCGGAATTCTTGAAGATGTTCAGGAATTCCGAGGTCAGCGGCGGCACGATCATGCGGAAGGACATCGGCAGCAGCACGTAGCGGTAGGTCTGCGCCAGCGTGAAGCCCATCGCCAGGCCGGCATTCTTCTGCCCGCGCGGCAGCGAATTGATGCCCGAGCGGACCTGTTCGCAGACACGCGCCGCAGTAAAGGTACCCAGGCAGAGCATGGCCGCCAGGAACTGCTGGGCGAACGGATTCATCTGCTTGAAGGTCTCACCGCCGGGCAGCAGTTCGGGCGCGACGAAGTACCAGATGAAGAGCTGCACCAGCAGCGGAATATTGCGGAAGATCTCGACGTAGGTCGCCGCGATGCCGGCCAGCAGCTTGTTCGGCACCGTGCGCAGCACGCCGAGCACGGAGCCGATGACCAGAGCGATGATCCACGAGGACAGGCCCAGCGCGATCGTGACCTTCAGCCCGGAAATCATCCAGTCCAGGTAGGTCTCGTTCTGCGCGGCCTGCTCGAGGAAAACTCCCCAATGCCATGTGTAGTTCATGATGCGTCCTCAAAAAGAAACGGAAGGACTCGCCTTCCGTTTCGCACTCCCGTTCAGCCCCGATCAGTCAAGTGCCTTGTCGTTCGGGTTCTTGAAGAGTGCCTTCATGTCGTCGGACAGCGGGAAGTCCAGGTTCAGGCCCTTCGGTGGTACCGGCTGCATGAACCATTTGGTGTACATCGTGTTGATGCTGCCGTCCTTCATCAGGCCGGCGATCACGCCGTCGGCGACCTTCTTGAACGGTGCGTCATCCTTGCGGATCATGCAGCCGTAGGCCTCGCGCGACTGCGGCTTGCCGACCACGATCCAGTCGGACGGGTTCTTGGCCTTGGCGCGCTCGCCATACAGCAGCGCGTCATCCATCATGAAGGCCACCGCACGGCCGGACTCCAGCGTCAGGAACGACTGGCCATGGTCCTTGGTGCTGATGATGTTCATGCCCAGCTTCTGGTCGTCGTTCATCTTGCGCAGCAGGCGCTCCGACGTGGTGCCGGCGGTGGTGACGACGTTCTTGCCCTTCAGGTCGGCCCAGTCCTTGATGCCGCCGTCCTTCTTCACCATGATGCGGGTGCCGATGATGAAGATGGTGTCGGTGAACGAAACCTGCTTCTGGCGCTCGAGGTTATTGGTGGTCGAGCCGCACTCGATATCGATGGTGCCGTTCTGCAGCAGGGGGATGCGGTTCTGCGAGGTGATCGGGATTTCCTTGACCTGCAGGTTCGGCAGCTTCAGCTTGTCCTTGATGGCTTCGACGATCTTGATGTTGATGTCGTAGGAATAGCCGACCTGGCGCACGCCGCCCAGGTTGTAGTTGAAGGGGATCGAAGAATCCCGCACGCCAAGCGTGATCACGCCGGTATCTTTGATCTTCTTGAGCGTGCCCGTCAGTTCCTCAGCGGCCTGAGCCGTACCGCACAGCAAACCGACCGCCACCATCGCGGTAGCCAACTTGGCAAAATTCATGTGTTCTCCTTGACCATGAAGAGACTGGACGGGGCAGATAAAGCCACATCCCGCCGATGAAATAGTATTGCTTAGCGCGTCACTCAAGACAACGGGTTTTTCCCCTAATTGCCCCCGATCCTGGTCAAGGCTTGCGCACCGCATCAAAGTGGCGGCATAAAGGAAAAGCGGCTGCCGTGGGGGACGGCAGCCGCTTTTTTGTGCATCACGATCAGGAATGGTGCATTGCATCAAACCGATCGGGTGGGGCCTCTCCGCTCAGGGATAGAGGCCACGCATCTCGCGCGCCTGCAGGATCCGCGTGCAGGCGACGATAAACGCCGCCGTGCGCAGGGTCACCTTGTTGTCCTGGGCAACCTGCCAGATTGCCCGGAAGGCCTCTTGCATGATCCGTACCAGGCGCTGGTTGATCTCCTCCTCGGTCCAGAAGAAGCTGGAGAAGTCCTGCACCCACTCGAAGTAGGACACCGTCACGCCGCCGGCGTTGGCGATCACGTCGGGGGCCACCAGGATGTTGCGCTCGCGCAGGATGTCGTCGGCCTCCGGCGTGGTCGGGCCGTTGGCGCCCTCGATGATCAGCTTGGCCTGGATCTGCGGCGCATTCTTGGCGGTGATCTGGCCTTCCAGCGCGGCCGGGATCAGGATGTCGCAATCGACCTGCCAGAACTGCTCGGTGCTGAGCGTCTCGCCGCGGAAGCCTTCGATGGTGCCGCTGTGCGAGGCATACTCCATCATCGCCGGCACGTCCAGGCCGGCCGGGTTGTACAGCGTGGTGCGGTGGTCCTGCACCGCCACCACCTTGGCACCGGCTTCATGGAACAGCTTGGCCGCGACCGCGCCCACGTTGCCGAAGCCCTGCACCGCCACGCGGGCGCCCTTGATCTCCATGCCCAGGTTGCGGGCAGCCTCGCTGCCGACCACGAACACACCGCGGCCGGTCGCCTCGTGGCGGCCCAGCGAGCCGCCCAGCGAGATCGGCTTGCCCGTCACCACGCCGGTGGCGGTGCTGCCGGAATTCATCGAATAGGTGTCCATCATCCACGCCATCACCTGGGCATTGGTGTTGACGTCGGGCGCCGGGATGTCCTTGGTCGGCCCGATGATGATGTTGATCTCGCTGGTATAGCGGCGGGTGACGCGCTCCAGCTCACCGTGCGACAGCGTGCGCGGGTCGACACGGATGCCGCCCTTGGCGCCGCCGTAGGGCACGTTGACCGCCGCGTTCTTCACCGACATCCAGGCCGACAGGGCCATCACTTCCGACAGGGTCACGTCCTGGTGGAAGCGCACGCCGCCCTTGCCAGGGCCGCGCGACAGGTTGTGCTGCACGCGGTAGCCCTCGAAGTGGGCGATGGTACCGTTGTCCAGCTCGATGGGCACGTCGACGATCAGCGCGCGCTTGGGACGCTTCAGGGTCTCGACCCAGCGCGCCAGCGAGCCCAGGTAGGGCGTGACGCGGTCGACTTGCTTGAGATAGATGCCCCAGGGGCCGAGTTCGGCCGCATTCAGGTAGGAAGGCAGGGCATGTTCGTGGGAAGGAACGTGAAGCGGTACGGCGGATGACATCGTTGGGTTCCGGTGACAAGGTGCCGCTAGCTTAGGCGAGCGCCGAAGGCGGAATCCAATGCCGATTGCTCATCCCGTCATGCAAATCCTGCATAACCTTGACACCCTGCGCTCCCGCCGCCAAGCCAGGCTGCCGGCGCCTCCCGGGGCTCCGCTCGCTCTCTTCAGGCCTCGCTCAGACTGGCCCAGACCTGGTCGACCAGTTGCCGCTTGCGCCGTGCCGGACCGCCGCGCCGCTCGACCCCACCCTCGCCAGGCCGGGCCCGGTACAGGCGGATCTCCATCTCGATGGAAAGCGGTGCCGCGCGCGCCGCTTCGGCACGCACCAGGCGGCCCTGCGCCACCTCGTCGCGCACCGCGCTCTCCGGCAGGAAGGCCATGCCGTGGCCGGCCAGCGCCATCACCTTGAGCGCCTCTGCCATGTCCGTCTCGTAGCATTTGTCGAGCTTGAAGTCCTCGCCGCTGTCGGCCAGCAGGAGGTCGACCATGCGCCCGAGGAAGGCATTGGCGGTGTAGCTGAGGAAGGGCACGGGCTTGCGCTCCGTGCCGGGCAGCCGGTACAGGGGCTTGCCATCCGCGTCCGGCGCGCTGTAGGGCGACAGCCGCTCGACCCCGAGCACCAGCATGTCGTAGTGGGCCGGATCGAGCTGGATGGCTTGGCGCGCATGGTGATAGACCATGACCAGGTCGCAACCTCCCTCCACCAGCATCAGCACGGCATCATGCACGTTGAGCGCGCGCAGCCGGCACGGCAGCGTGCCGAGCTTGCCCTCCAATGCCTTGAGCCATTCCGGGAAGAAGGTCAGCGACAGCGTATGCGGCACGGCGAATTCGAGCACCAGGCCATTGGACGACCGCTGTCCGCGCATCAGCGCGCGCGTCTCGCTGACCTGGGCCAGCATGGCCAGCGCCTGTTCATAGAAGACTTTCCCCGCCGATGTCAGGCGGGTCGGATAGCTGGAGCGGTCGATCAGTTCGGTGCCCACCCAGGCCTCGAGCGACTGGATACGCCGTGAAAAAGCCGGCTGCGTCACATGGCGCAGTTCGGCCGAGCGCGAGAAGCTGTGCGTTTCCGCCAGGCTGACGAAGTCTTCAAGCCATTTGATTTCCATGGGGCAGCATTATCCACCGGGCGGCAGCGAGGGAAGGAAATGCCCGATCTTCGCTCATATCAGGAATGATTTTCCACCCCGCGGGAAATCCAAGCCATAGAATAAACGCCTGTACCCCTCCAATGCGCCCGCCGACCCCGGCGACCCGCGCCACGCGTTGAACCAGGACATGGACCGCTACGACAGACAGATACTGGAAATCCTGCAGGACGACGCCACCGTGCCGGTGGCGGAACTCGGCGAGCGCGTCGGACTGACCGCGACGCCCTGCTGGCGCCGCGTACAGAAGCTGGAGGAAAGCGGCGTGATCCGCAAGCGGGTGGCGCTGCTGGACCCGGCCCGGCTCAATGTCGGCGTGACCGTGTTCGTCTCGGTACGCACCAGCCAGCACAACGACCGGTGGCTGAAGCAATTCCACGCACTGGTCGCCTCCATCGCCGAAGTGACCGAGTTCTATCGCATGGCCGGTGACACCGACTACCTGCTGCGGGTGGTAGTGCCGGACATCGCCGCCTATGACCGTGTCTACAAGAAGCTGATCCAGGGAGCGGAACTGGCCGACGTCAGCTCCAGTTTCGCGATGGAGCAGATCAAGTACACCACCGCGCTGCCGCTGGATTACGCCTAGGGCCGGCTTCGGCGAGCGCGGCGGGATCTGCAGCGCGCCGGCTGGCTCCCTCTCCTGCTTGCGGGAGAGGGAGCCAAGACACTGTACTTGACCAATGCCTTTGGTGCACTGGTGCATCTGCACACCGGCCGGCTTGCGCAAGCGCGACAGGGCTCACCATGCCGCCAGCTCGCTTCCCTCCCGCTGCGGGCCGATGCCTGGCCCCGGCACACTAGCCCCGGTGCGCCCACCCCGTCATGCGCTTCTCCAGCACGGCGAACAGCTCGTACATCAGCATCGCCATCACCGCGATCACCACCAGGCCGGCGAAGGCCAGCGGCATCTTCATCGCCGAGCCGGCCGAGACCAGCAGATAGCCGACCCCCTCGTTGGCGGCGTTCATCTCGGAAACGGTGGTCCCGACGAAGGCCAGCGTGATCGCCACCTTCAGCGAGGCGAAGAAGAACGGCATCGCACGCGGCAGGCCGACCTTGAACAGCACGTCGCGGCGCTTGGCGCCGAGCACCCGCAGCACGTCTTCCAGCTCCGGCTCCAGCGTGGCCAGCCCGGTGGCGATGTTGACCATGATAGGGAAGAAGGAGATCAGGAAGGCGGTCAGGATGGCCGGCCCCACGCCAAGGCCGAACCACACCACCAGGATGGGCACGAAGGCGGCCTTGGGCAGCGCGTTGAAGGCCGTCATCAGCGGGTAGCCCGCGGCATAGGCCAGGCGCGAGGAGCCCATCACCAGGCCCAGCACCACGCCCACGCCGATGGCCAGCGCGAAGCCCGCCATGGTGGTCCAGAAGGTGCGCCAGGCGTGGCCGCCGATCACATCCCAGTACTGGAACAGCGCCGTGGCGATGCTGGCGGGACTGGGCAGGATGAAGTCCGACACGTCGAACACGAGGCAGGCGCCCTGCCACAGCAGCAGCACGGCGCCGAGCAGGATCCACGGGGCCACGCGCTGCACGCGGCGTTGCTGGGCGGAGGTCATCGTCATCATCAGTGCTGGCGTACGTGGCCGATCTTCTCGCGCAGCGCGTGCACGAGTTCGGCGAAGGGTTCGGTGTAGGTCAGGTCGAGGTCACGCGGGCGCGGCAGGTCGATCTCCTTGCGCAGCAGGATGCGGCCCGGCCGCTGGCTCATCACATAGACGGTGTCGGCCAGGAACACGGCTTCGCGCAGGTCGTGCGTGACCAGGATCACGTTGAAGCGCTGGGCCTGCCACAGGTCGCGCAGCACGCACCAGAGTTCCTCGCGCGTGAAGGCGTCGAGCGCGCCGAAGGGCTCGTCCAGCAGCAGCATGCGCGGCTGGTGGATCAAGGCCCGGCAGATCGAGGCGCGCTGCTGCATGCCGCCCGAGAGCTGCCAGGGGTACTTGTCCTCGTAGCCGGCCAGCCCCACCGTGCGCAGCAGTTCGCGCGCACGCGCCACGTACTCGTCGCGGCGCGCGCGCAAGGTCGAGCGATAGGGCTCGACGATCTCCAGCGGCAGCATGACGTTGTCCAGCGTGGTGCGCCAGGGCAGCAGCGTGGGCGCCTGGAAGGCCATGCCGACCTGCTGCAGCGGCCCCGTGACCTTCTCGCCGGCGACCTTGACCACGCCGCGCGTGGCCGGCCGCAGGCCGGTGGCCAGCTTCATGAAGGTCGACTTGCCGCAGCCGGACGGGCCGACAATGGCGATGAACTCACCGGGCTCGACACGCAGCGAGACATCCTCGACGGCGAACTCGCCCCGGTGGGCCAGCTCGTCGTTATAAGCCAGCCAGACCCGGTTGAATTCGACGAACGGCGTGGTGGCGACGGTGGAGGTAGCCGTGGCCGCTGGCGCGCCGGCACGCAGCATGGCGGACGTCGCGCTCATCGCAGCACATCCAGTTCCGCCGCGCCGGGCAGATAGGCGTCGGTCCAGACCGCATCCGGATTGATGCGGCCCTTGGTGGCGAAGGCGTCGGCTACCTGCGAGGCCATCAGCGACAGGCGCGGCTTGCTGATGCGGCCGAAGCCCTCGGCACGCGCGTCGGGCGACTTGACCACGCCATCCAGCGCGATCTTCAGGCGTTTCAACTCGAGTTTCTCGTCGATGATGCCGTCGCGCGCCTTGATCGCCTTGACGCCCTCTTCCGGATGCGCGATCACGTCGCGCGCCGACTTGGCGAAGGCACGCAGGAAGCCCCTGACCGCCTCGGGGTTCTTCTTCAGGAAGTCCTCGGACACCACCACGGCGTTGCCGTACATCTTCACGCCGTACTGCGGATATGGCAGCACCACGATGTCCTCGTCCTTCACGCCGCGCGCATTGAGATTCAGGATCGAGGTGAAGGTGAAGCCGGTGATGGCATCGAGGTCGCCGCGCACCAGCATGGTCTCGCGCAGCGTCGGGTCCATCGCCTGCCAGTTGAAGGCCGCCGCCTGCAGCCCGTTGGCCTTGGCGAAGATCGGGAAAGCACGGCGGCCGGCATCGAAGACCGGTGCGCCCAGGCGCTTGCCAGCCAGGTCCCTGGGCGCGCGGATGGCGGACTTCTTCAGCGCCAGCACCGCGGCCGGCGTGTTGTTGTAGACCATCATCACGGCTACCGGCTTGTTCTTCGCGTCCGGGTTGTTGCCGTAGAACTCCATCACCGAGGCCATGTCGGCGAAGCCCATGTCATAGGTGCCGGAAGCCACGCGGTTGACGACGTTGCCCGAGCCGTTGCCGGCGTCGATCGACACATCGAGCTTCTCCGCCTTGTAGTAGCCCTTCTGCTCGCCGAGCAGGAACAGTGCCGACGGTCCCTCGAAGCGCCAGTCGAGCTGGAAGCGGACCTTGGTCTGTGCCTGCGCGGATGCCGCGAATTGTGTCGACAGCACCATGACAGTGCCCAGCCCCAGGGCGAGCTGCAGCAGGCGACGGCGCCCGCGCGCGCGGCGCGCGCCAGCAGCGGGCATGCCGTCCAGCGGGAAAGCGGTGATGGGTGCGGCGGCAGCAGGGGTTTTCTGCATCTCTCTTCTCCATTCCTTAGTCTCGATGGAGAGAGTCTCAGCAAGCCCCGTGCCATGCACGCGCGCACTACCCCGGGGCGTGGGCTTGCGCGACTGTCGAACCAAATCTGTGCAGCGGCCTATCCGCAGCGGATTGCGACAGCACATTGTCGACAATCCATCGTCAGCACGGCCACGCGGCCGCGCGGCAGGCGCGCCGGCTCAGGCGTCCTGCGTCTCGTCGCCGACCTCGATGGCGCGCGCGTCCGCGCCTGAGGCCGCGTCGGCCTCGCCCTCGCGCGCGCTGCGCGCCTGGATCTCCCACATTTCCGCATAGCGGCCGCCGGCGCGCATCAGTTCGGCATGGGTGCCACGCTCGACGATGCGGCCATGGTCCATGACCAGGATCTGGTCCGCATGCACCACGGTGGAGAGGCGGTGCGCGATCAGCAGCGTGGTGCGGTCCTGCGCCAAGCGCATCAGCTCGGCCTGGATCGCCTGCTCGGTACGCGAATCGAGCGCGGAGGTCGCCTCGTCGAAGACCAGGATGGGCGGGTTCTTCAGCAGCGTGCGCGCGATCGCCACGCGCTGCTTCTCGCCACCCGATAGCTTGAGCCCACGCTCGCCGACGGGCGTGTCGTAGCCTTGCGGCAGCTCGCGGATGAAGGTGTCGATCTGCGCGGCGCGCGCGGCCGCGATGACCTCGTCATGGCTCGCCTCGGGGCGGCCGTAGGCGATGTTGTAGTAGATGCTGTCGTTGAACAGCACGGTGTCCTGCGGCACGATGCCGATGGCCCGGCGCAGGCTGTCCTGCGAAACCGCGCGGATGTCCTGGCCGTCGACCAGGATGGCGCCGGCGCCGACGTCGTAGAAGCGGAACAGCAGCCGTGCCAGGGTCGACTTGCCCGAGCCGCTGTGCCCGACCACGGCGGTGGTGGTGCCGGCGGCGATGGTGAAGTCGACGCCGTCCAGGATGGTGCGGTCGCGCTCATAGCCGAAGCCGACGTCGCGGAAACGCACCTCGGCGCCCGCGACGCGCAGCGCCGGCGCGCCGGGTGCATCGGCGACTTCCTGGTTGGTGCCGAGCAGCACGAACATGCGGTCCATGTCGGTGGTGGCCTGCTTGATCTCGCGGTAGATCACGCCGAGGAAGTTCAGCGGGATATACAGCTGGATCATCAGGGTGTTGACCAGCACCAGGTCACCCAGCGTCAGCCGCCCGGCGGCGACCCCGACGGTGGCGCGCCACAGGATCAGGATCAGGCCGACGGCGATGATGGCCTGCTGGCCGAAGTTGAGGAAGGACAGCGAATTCTGCGAACGGATCGCCGCGGTACGGTAGGTGCGCAGGTTCTCGTCATAGCGGCGCGCCTCGTACTCTTCGTTGCCGAAGTACTTGACGGTCTCGAAATTGAGCAGCGAATCGATGGCCTTCTGGTTGGCGCGCGAGTCCAGCTCGTTCATGCGGCGCCGGAAATGGGTGCGCCACTCCGTCACCACCACCGTGAACACGATATAGCCCGCCAGCGCCACGGCGGTGATGCCGGCAAACCAGATGTCGTAGCGCACGATGAAGAAACCCATCACCAGCGCCATCTCCACCAGCGTGGGCAGGATGCTGTACAGCGAGTACGAGATCAGCGACTGTATGCCACGCGTGCCGCGCTCGATGTCGCGGCTCATGCCGCCGGTCTGGCGCTCGAGGTGGAAACGCAGCGAGAGGCCGTGCAGGTGGCGGAACACCTGCAACGCGATCTCGCGCACCGCGCTCTGCGTCACCTTGGAGAAGAGGATCTCGCGCAGCTCCGTGAACAGCGTGCCGGACAGGCGCAGCAGGCCGTAACCGACGATCAGGCCGACCGGCACCACCAGCAGCGCGCGCGTGTCGCCGGGCGCGATGTTCATGCTGTCGACCAGCTTCTTCATCAGCACCGGCACGCCCAGGTTCGCCACCTTGGCCGTCACCAGGCAGGCCAGCGCCAGCAGCACGCGCCATTTGTAGTGCCAGACGTAGGGCAGCAGGTTGCGCACGGTCTGCCAGTCGCCGCGCCGCGCGCCTTGGCCGGGCAGCAGCGGATGGGAGGCGGCCGGTGCCGGCTCGGACGATGTGGGGAAGCGTCTCATACGTTAGAATTCAGGCCGATGTCCGATTGTCGCAGAGTTCGCGGCACCCGGCTGGCACGCTCCCCGCGCGCCGCGGCCACCCGGCCGGACCCACCGGCCTTGCGCGCAGGCCGCCATCTTCCCGATTCCAGCATCATGAGCCATTCCCACGTCGTCCCTGCACTGCCGGCAGGCAAGAACCCCGCGCTGCGCGTCGTCCCGATGCCCGCCGACGCCAATGTCCACGGCGACGTGTTCGGCGGCTGGATCATGTCCCAGGTCGACATCGCCGGCTCCATCCCCGCGGTGGAGCGCGCCCAGGGCCGCGTGGCCACGGTGGCGGTCAACAGCTTCCTGTTCAAGCATCCGGTCTTCGTCGGCGACCTGGTGAGCTTCTATGCCGACATCGTCAAGACCGGGCGCACCTCGATCACGGTCTCGGTCGAGGTCTACGCGCAGCGCATGCGCCACAGCAACGAGATCGTCAAGGTGACGGAGGCGACGCTGACCTACGTGGCGACGGATGAAGAGCGCCAGCCCCGGGTCCTGCCGATGCCGTGACGCGGCCGTCCGCCGGGCCATCGGCAGGCCGCGCCTGCCGTGCCCGGCGCGGAAAAAAGGGCGCCGCCCGGCGCCCTTTGCGTGATGCCCGCTGCGGGCAGATCACAAACGCTTGCCATAGCCGTCCCGCAACTCCCGCTTGAGCACCTTGCCGATCGCGCTGCGCGGCAGCGACTCGACATAGTGCAGCGCGGCCAGCCGCTGCGTCTTGCCCAGCCGGGCATTGATCCAGGACAGCAGTTCCGCCTCGGAGGCACCCGCGCCTTCGCGCGCCACCACGAAACCGACCGGCGTCTCTCCCCAGGCGTCGGAAGGCACGCCGACCACCGCGACGTCGCCGACGTCCGGGTGTTCGCGCAACTCCGACTCGAGATCGCTCGGATACACGTTGAAGCCGCCCGAGATGATCATGTCCTTCTTGCGGTCCAGCAGCGTGAGGAAGCCGTCGGCATCGAAGCGGCCCATGTCGCCGGTGCGGATGAAGCGCTTGCCGGCGGGGTCGTACCACTCCGCGTCGGCGGTCTTGCCCGGCTCGCGGTGGTAGCCGCTCATCATGGTGGCCGAGTGGCCGACCACTTCGCCGGCCTCCCCGTGCGGCACCTCGCGGCCCTGGTCGTCGATCAGGCGGATGTCGTGGCCCTCGACCGGCCGGCCCACGGTGTGCAGCTTGTCCGGGAAGTCATGGGCGCGCAGTTCGCACGAGCCGCCGCCTTCGGTCATGCCGTAGTACTCGGTCAGGCGGCCCGGCCAGCGGCGCAGCACGTCGGCCTTGACCTTGGCGGCGAACGGCGAGCTGGTGCAGAACTTGGCCTGGAAGGAGGACAGGTCGTAGCGGTCGAAATCGGGATGCGCCATCAGGCGCTGGTATTGCACCGGCACCAGCATGCTGTGGGTGACGCGGTGCTGCTGCGCCAGGTCCAGGTAGCGCTTGGCATCGAACTTGGGCATCAGCACCACGGTGCCGCCGAAGGTCAGGGCCGGGAAGAAGCTCACCAGCGTGGTGTTGGAGTACAGCGGCGTGGACACCAGCGTCACGGCCTCCGGGCTGTAGACCGCGCCGCCGGCGCGCTTGGCGTACGACCAGCGCATGCCATGCGACTGCACGATGCCCTTGGGCGTGCCCGTGGTGCCGGAGGAATAGATGATGTTGAACGGCCATTCGGGCTGGATCGCCACCGGCTGAGGACGGGCCCCGGGGCCGGCCAGCCAGTCGGCCAGCGGCGCTTCGGACGGCGCGGCGCCGCTGTCCAGGCGCACGCGGCGCGTGCCGAGCTTGCGCAGCTGCTCCGCGTGCGGCGCCAGCGCCGCCGAGACCTCGGCATCCAGGAACAGCAGTCGTGCCTGCGCGTTGCCGATCATGCCGAGCAGGCCGGCGGCGGTGGACGATGGCGCCAGCGGCGCCACGGCGACCCCGGCGCGCAGGCTGCCGAGGAAGGCCACGGCGTAATCGATCGAGCCAGCCGCGCACAGGGCGATCGCATCGCCGGGGCCGAAGCCGTCGCGCTGCAACGAAGCGGCGAAGCGATCCGTCATCGCGTCCAGTTCCGCATAGCTCACGCGCCGCTCGTCGAGGATCAGCGCGGGATGTGCCGCACGCTCGACCGCGTACTGCCGGATCATGTCGGTGACCGGGGTAAAGGCCTGCTCTAGCAGGCTGGCTGCCGTCGTCATCTTGTCTCCTGGGTGGTTCCGCGGCGGCGCCGGCCGGCGCCGCTGCTGCCGTCGTTCGTATCGTTTTCCGGCATGCTTCGCGGCCGGGAAACCCGGCCGCGAAACTGGTTTTTTACCACAGCTGCGCCATCGCTGCAGGGCGCAGCGGTGTCGGCACGGCAGCAGGACCGGCGCCGGCGCCGACCGGTTCCGACCGGTTCAGGAATGACTGGTCGGATCGGCCGGTCGCGCGGCGAGCCCGGCGCCCAGGAAGAAACGGAACATCGCACCGGGGCAGCGCAAAGGGGCTGCCCCGGCCCTCACTGGAAGCGGGTGAAGTCCGGCTTGCGGCGCTCGAAGAAGGCTGCGAAGGCTTCCTTCGCCTCGGGCGACTGCAGCAGGCGGCGGAACACCGCCCCCTCCTCGGCCATCCTCGCCTCCACGGCGGCCATATCGCCGCCCTTCATCAGGCGCTTGGTCTCGCGCAGCGAGGAGGCCGGCAGCGCGGCCAGCCTGGCGGCCTGCTTGCGCGCGAAGGCCTCCAGCTCGCCCACCGGCAGCACGCGCGTGACCAGGCCGATGCGATAAGCCTCTTCCGCATCGAACGCCTCGCCCAGCATCAGCTTCTCGGCCGCGCGCTGGTAGCCGAGCAGGCGCGGCAGCAGCAGGCTGGAAGCCGCCTCCGGGCACAGGCCGAGCTGCGCGAAGGGCAGCGACAGCCTGGCCGTCTCGGAGGCGTAGACGAAATCGCAGTGCAGCAGCATGGTGGTGCCCACGCCCACTGCGGGACCGCTCACGGCAGCCAGCAGCGGCTTGCTGGCATGGCTGATCTGGTACAGGAACTGGAACACCGGGGCCTCGGCCGCGTCCGCGCCGTCCACCGGCGGGCGCTGTGCGAAGTCTTCCAGGTCGTTGCCCGCGGTGAAGATCTCCGGTTTGCCGCAGAACAGGATGGCGCGCACGGCCGGATCGCCTTCGGCCTCGCGCAGCGCGTCGGCCATCGCCTGGTACATCGCTGCGGTGATGGCATTCTTCTTGTCGGCGCGGTCGAAGGCGATGGTCAGCACGCCCTGTTCGATTCGGGTCTGGATACTCATGCTTGTCTTGTCTCTCTCGTCGTCTGTGTTGCGGTGGCCGGGGTCCGCCGCGCTCAGTCCAGCGGCGGTGGATCCTCGGAAAGGAAAGATAGCTCAGCCCGAAGGCCTTCGCACCGTGCCAACCCCGAGCGTGTCGAACAGCGCGCGCGGCATGTCGCAGGCCGCATCCGCCAGGATGACCGTCTCCTTCGTCTCGTCTCCCCTTCCGTCCGGTGAACCGCCCGGCGGGCGGCAAGGCACTGCCGGCCGGAACGCTGCCGGCCGAGGCACTGCCTTTCTTCGCCTGACAGGGAGAGGGGCCGCGGCAGCCCCGGCCCCGCGTGGCGCGTTCAGACGCGCTCGAAGATTCCCGCGGCACCCATGCCGGTGCCCACGCACATCGTGACCATACCGTACTTCAGCTGGTGGCGGCGCAGCGCATGCACCACGGTGGCCGAGCGGATTGCCCCGGTGGCGCCGAGCGGGTGGCCCAGCGCAATGGCGCCGCCCATCGGATTGACCTTGGCCGGATCCAGCTGCAGGTCGCGCATCACCGCCAGCGACTGCGCGGCAAAGGCTTCGTTCAGTTCGATCCAGTCGATCTGGTCCTGGGTCAGGCCGGCGGCCTTCAGCGCGGCGGGGATCGCTTCCTTGGGGCCGATGCCCATGATCTCCGGCGGCACGCCGCGCACCGCGAAGGAGACGAAGCGGGCCAGCGGCACCAGGTTGAACTGCTTGAGGATCTTCTCGGAGACCAGGATCAGCGCGCCGGCGCCGTCGGAGGTCTGCGAGCTGTTGCCGGCGGTGACGCTGCCCTTGTTGGCGAACACCGGGCGCAGCTTGGCCAGGCCTTCGAGCGAGGTGTCGGGACGCGGGCCTTCGTCCAGCGCGACGGTGCGGTTCTTGACCGTGATCTCGCCGCTGGCCAGGTCGGGGAATCGCTCGCTGATCTCGATCGGGGTGATCTCGTCGGCGAACTCGCCAGCCTGCTGTGCCTTGACGGCCTTCTGGTGCGAAGCCAGCGAGAAGGCATCCTGGTCCTCCCGGCTGACCTTCCACTGCTGCGCCACCTTCTCGGCGGTCAGGCCCATGCCATAGGCAATGCCGACGTTCTCGTCGCGGGTGAAGATGGCCGGCGACATCGACGGCGTGTTGCCCATCATCGGCACCATGCTCATCGATTCCACGCCGGCGGCGATCATCACGTCCGATTCGCCGACGCGGATGCGGTCGGCCGCCATCGCCACCGCGCTGACGCCGGAGGCACAGAAGCGGTTGACGGTGATGCCGCCCACGGTATTGGGCAGGCCGGACAGCAGCGCGCCGATGCGCGCCACGTTCAGGCCCTGCTGCGCCTCGGGAATGGCGCAGCCGACGATGGCGTCTTCGATCAGCGCGGGATCGAGTCCCGGCACCTGGGCCACGGCGGCCCTCAGCACGGTGGCCAGCAGGTCGTCGGGACGGGTGTTCTTGAACATGCCCTTGGGGGCCTTGCCGATCGGCGAGCGGGTCGCGGCGACGATGTAGGCGTCTTGCAGTTGTTTCATGATCTCGGTTCCTCGCTTGCCTGTTAGTTGCGCACCGGCTTGCCGGTCTGCAGCATGCCCATGATGCGTTCCTGCGTCTTGGCCGTGCCCAGCAGGTCGACGAAGGCGCGGCGCTCCAGCGCCAGCAGCCATTCCTCGCTGACCAGCGAACCCGCCTCGACGTCACCGCCGCACACCGCTTCGGCGATCCGGCTGGCGATCAGGAAATCGTGGGCCGAGATAAAGCCGCCGTCGCGCAGGTTCACCAGCGAGGCCTTGATGGTGGCGATGCCCGAGCGGCCCGCCACCGGCACCAGCGCGCCCGCCACCGGCGGACGGTAGCCGGCGTCGGCCAGCGCGCGCACCTGCTGCAGCGCGACGTGCAGCAGCTCGTGCACGTTGAACACGACGGGATCGGATTCCTGCAGGTAGCCGATCTTGCGCGCGTCGAGCGCCGACGCGGAGACCTTGGCCATGGCCGCCGCCTGGAAGCGATTGGTGAGGAACTGCAGCAGGTTGGTGCTGCCGGCTGCCTGCGCCGCGCGCGCAGCCGCCAGCGCCGCTTCCTTGAGACCGCCGCCGGCCGGCACCAGGCCCACGCCGACCTCCACCAGGCCGATGTAGGTCTCGAGCGCCACCACGCGCCGTGCCGAATGCAGCATCAGCTCGCAGCCGCCGCCCAGCGCGATGCCGGAAGCCGACGACACCACCGGCACCTGTGCGTACTTGACGCGCATCATGCCGTCCTGGAACTTCTTGACGAAGGGCTCGATGCCCTTGGCACCGCCCATCATGAAGGCCGGCATGGCCGCCTCCAGGTTGGCGCCGGCGGAGAACGGGCCGCCGGGCGCGCCCAGCTGCAGCGAGGTCGGCTGCCATACCACCAGGCCCTTGTACCCGGCTTCGGCCAGGTCGACGGCGCGCGTCAGCGCGTCGATCACGTCCGGCCCGATGGTGTTCATCTTGCTCTTGAACGAGATCACCAGCACGTCATCCTGGCCTTCGGCCACCCAGATGCGCGCGGCGTCGTTCTCCTCGACGGTACGGCCGGCCTGGCGCGGGTCGAGCGCCGCCGAGCCCTTCAGCGCGGCACGGAACAGCTGGCGCTGGTACACCGGCAGTGCGCTGCGCGCGGCGAAGGAGTGCGTGGCGGGCGCCCAGGAGCCTGCCGCGGTATGCACGCCCTGCGCCTCGGCCACCGGACCTTCGAACACCCAGGCCGGCAGCGGTGCCTTGGACAGCGCCTTGCCGCCCTCGACGTCTTCCTTGACCCATTCGGCCACCTGCTTCCAGCCGGCCGCCTGCCAGTCCTCGAAGGGTCCGCTGCTCCAGCCGAAGCCCCAGCGGATCGCCAGGTCGACGTCGGCGGCGGAACCGGCGATCTGCTCAAGGTAGACCGCGATGTAGTGGAACACGTCGCGGAACACGCTCCACAGGAACTGCGCCTGCGGATTGGACGATTCACGCAGCAGCTTGATGCGCTCGGCCGGCTCCTTCTTCAGCATGCGCACCACGATCTCGTCGGCCTTCTTGCCCGAGTCGACGTACTGGCCGGTCTTGGCGTCGAGCACCTTGATGGCCTTGCCGTCCTTCTTGTAGAAACCGGCGCCGGTCTTCTGGCCGAGCGCGCCGGCATCGACCAGGCCCTTGAGCACGGCCGGGGTCTTGTACACCGGTGCGAAAGGATCATCCTGCAGGTTGTCCTGCATGGTCTTGATCACGTGGGCCATGGTGTCCAGGCCCACCACATCGGCGGTGCGGAAGGTTGCCGACTTGGCGCGGCCCAGCTTGGAACCGGTCAGGTCATCGACCACATCGAAGGGAATGCCGTACTTCTCGGCCTCGGCGAACACCGCCAGGATGGAGAAGATGCCAACGCGGTTGGCGATGAAGTTGGGCGTGTCCTTGGCTCGCACCACGCCCTTGCCCAGCGTGGTGGTCAGGAAGGCTTCCAGGTGGTCCAGGATCTCCGGCTGCGTAGTGGCGGTCGGAATCAGCTCCACCAGGTGCATGTAGCGCGGCGGGTTGAAGAAGTGCACGCCACAGAAGCGCGCCTTGAGGCCGGCGTCGAAGCCTTCGGACAGCGCCGTGATCGACAGGCCCGAGGTGTTGGTGGCGAAGATCGCATGCGGCGCCAGCGCGCCCTGTACCTTCTTGTACAGGTCGTGCTTCCAGTCCATGCGCTCGGCGATCGCCTCGATGACCAGGTCGCATTCACCCAGCAGGGCGAGATCGTCCTCGTAGTTGGCGGGGCGGATCAGGCCGGCTTCGTCCTTGATGCCCAGCGGGGCGGGAGACAGCTTCTTGAGGTTGTCGATGGCACGCAGCGCGATGCCGTTCTTGGGACCTTCCTTGGCAGGCAGGTCGAACAGCACGACTGGCACGCGCGCGTTGACGAGGTGGGCGGCGATCTGCGCGCCCATGACGCCGGCACCAAGCACGGCGACTTTCTTGACGATGAAATTGGACATGCGCGCTCCTTGGGAGGTGAGCGTTGGAGGTGTGTGGGGGTGGCTGAGGCGATGGCTGGCGGCGGGTACCCTGCTTGGCGGCTCCCCTCTCCCGCTTGCGGGAGAGGGGTTGGGGGTGAGGGCAGGCGCTGGACCATGCGTGATCGCAACAAGCACCGCCGGCCCTCACCCCCGGCCCCTCTCCCATTGCATGGGAGAGGGGAGCAAACCCGCGCTGGCGAGGAACTCCCGCCTCGGGCCGCGCCGCCTCAGAACAGGTCGGCGTCCAGCGCCATCAGCGTGGCCGAACCGGCGCGCGCCTTGCGGATCTCGGCGGCCGTTTCCGGCAGCAGCCTGGCGAAGTAGAACCGTGCGGTGGCCAGCTTGGACGTGTAGAACTTGTCGCCGCCGGCTTCCTTCTCCAGCGCGATCTTGGCCATGCGTGCCCAGAAGTACGAGAACACCAGGTGGCCCACCACGCGCAGGTAAGGCACGGCGGCGGCGCCCACTTCGTCGGCGTTGCCCATCGCCTTCATGCCGATTTCCATGGTCAGCTTCTGCACCTTGTCGCCCAGGTCGGCCAGCGGGTTGACGAACTCCTGCATGGCCTCGTTGGTGCCTTCGGCCTCGACGAAGTCCTGCACGATCTTGCCGAAGGCCTTCATCTTGGCGCCCATGTCGCCCAGGATCTTGCGGCCCAGCAAGTCGAGCGCCTGGATCGTGTTGGTGCCCTCGTAGATCATGTTGATACGGGCGTCGCGCACGTGCTGCTCCATGCCCCATTCGGAGATGTAGCCGTGGCCGCCGAACACCTGCATGCCCTCGTTGGTGGCGGTGAACGCGTTGTCGGTCAGGAAAGCCTTGATCACCGGCGTCAGCAGCGCCACCAGGTCGGCGGCCTGCTTGCGCACGGCCTCGTCCGGGTGCGACAGTTCGCGGTCGATCTGCAGCGCGGCCCAGTAGCTGAAGGCGCGGCCGCCTTCGGCGTAGGCCTTCTGCGTCAGCAGCATGCGGCGCACGTCCGGATGCACGATGATGGGGTCGGCCGGCTTGTCCGGCGCCTTGGGACCGGTCAGCGCGCGCATCTGCAGGCGGTCCTTGGCGTAGGCCAGCGAATTCTGGTAGGCCACCTCGGTCAGGCCCAGGCCCTGCATGCCCACGCCCAGGCGGGCCGCGTTCATCATCACGAACATGGCATTCAGGCCCTTGTTGGGCTCGCCCACCATCCAGCCCTGCGCACCGTCCAGGTTCATCACGCAGGTGGCGTTGCCGTGGATGCCCATCTTGTGCTCGATCGAGCCGCACTGGATGCCGTTGCGCTGGCCCGGCTTGCCGTCGGCGTCGGGGATGAACTTGGGCACCACGAACAGCGAGATGCCCTTGGTACCCTGCGGCGCGTCCGGCAGGCGCGCCAGCACCAGGTGGATGATGTTCTCGGACAGGTCGTGCTCGCCGGCCGAGATGAAGATCTTGGTGCCGGTCAGGCGATAGGAGCCGTCGGCGGCCGGTTCGGCCTTGGTGCGCAGGATGCCCAGGTCGGTGCCGCAGTGCGGCTCGGTCAGGCACATGGTGCCGGTCCACTCGCCGGAGACCAGCTTGGGCAGGTAGCGCTGCTGCAGTTCGGGCGTGCCGTGCGCGTGCAGGGCCTCGTAGGCGCCATGCGACAGGCCGGGATACATGGTCCAGGCCTGGTTGGCCGAGTTCAGCATCTCGTACAGCGCATTGTTGACCAGGATGGGCAGGCCCTGGCCGCCGTACTGCGGATCGCAGCCCAGCGCCGGCCAGCCGGCCTCGACATACTGCCGGTAGGCTTCTTTGAATCCCTTGGGCGCGCGCACCACGCCGTCGCCGACGTAGGTGCAGCCTTCGCGGTCGCCGCTCTGGTTGAGCGGGAAGATGACCTCGGAGCAGAACTTGCCCGCTTCCTCGAGCACCTGGTTGATGGTATCCGCGTCGATGTCGGCGTGCGGCGGCATCGCCTTGAGTTCGGCTTCCACGCCGAGCAATTCATGGAGCACGAACTGCATGTCGCGCAACGGTGCGGTGTACTGGCCCATCAAAGACTCCTTCGAGGTTGTGATGCCGCCGAGCCGACCGTGCGCATGGTGGGCACGGAACGCCGCGGCGGCCTCAGGTACGGTACGACTGGATCAGCTTGTTCAACGCGACCATGGCAAGTTCGGCGCTGTCAGGCAGGCGCAGGAAGCGGGCGTCATGATGCAAGCCTAGTTCAAGGCTGTACATCTCGAACAGCATCAGGCGCGGATCGCAATCCGCACGCAGGTGCCCCTCTTCCTTGGCCTGGGCGATGGCGCGCGTCAGCGCGGCGCGCCAGATGGTGACGCTCTTGACGAGTTCGTCACGTACCGGACTGCCCGCACGGTCGTCATATTCGACCGCGCCGCTGATGTAGATGCAGCCGGTGGTCACTTCCTGGATGCGCTTTTCCATCCACCGGCGAACCATCGACCACAGGCGCGGCAGGCCGCGCGGCTCCTGCAGGGAGGGATAGAACACCTCCTGCTCGAACCGGCGGTGATACTCGCGTACCACTTCCACCTGCAGGTCTTCGCGCGAACCGAAATGCGCGAAAACGCCGCTCTTGCTCATCTGCATGCGTTCCGCGAGCAGGCCGATGGTCAGCCCTTCGAGCCCGTCGCGGGACGACAGTTCCAGTGCGGCGTCCAGAATGGCCGCGCGCGTCAGCTCGCCCTTGCGCATGGGCGCGGGCGAGGCGGAAGCGGCGGATTCGAGACGGGCTGACTGGTGTCGCATGATTGATTTCTCCGTTCTTTTGCGTGGCAGCACGCTGCATGCCACGTATCTGACGTTGATCTGACGTTGACCTTGCGGCTGCCCTGGCAGCCGCGAATGCACGCAGTCTAAGCCAAAAAAGAACGGTCGTTCAGATTATTGTGAATGGGCCCGTCCGGCAGCAAGCAATTAATTAGATCACCGTTTCTAAACGGAGCGCGCCGCTGCATGGCCGACAGGACTGCCGCGCAAGGGCTTGCGGTGGTGCATGCGGCAGAGCAGCAAGACTCAGTAGCGGCCGGTCACGCCGGCGATCATGACACCGAGCCGGAGCACCAGGTAGGAAGCCCAGTTGACCAGCCGGCGCAGCGGCGAGCGCCTGGCATGCGCGTCGGCGCGCACCGGCACGCTGCGCTGCGAGATGGCATGTTCCAGTTCGGCACGCAGCCCGGCGCAGAAGCCGGCATCGTACACCGCCACGTTGGCCTCGCGCGCGAGCAGCAGGCTGAACGGGTCCATATTGCTGGAGCCGACGGTGGCCCAGGTGTCGTCGACCACGGCCACCTTGGCGTGCAGGAAGCTGTCGTCGTACTCGTGGATCTCCACGCCCGCCTCCAGCAGCGTCGCGTACAGCGCATGGGTGGCGTAGTGCTGCAGGCGGTATTCCACCCTGCCCTGCAGCAGCAGCCGCACGCGCACGCCGCGGCGCCGGCACGACAGCAGCGCGCGGCGCAGCTTGTGTCCCGGCAGGAAGTAGGCGTTGGCAAGGACGACATCGCGGCGCGCGGCGCCAAGCGCCTGCAGGTAGGCGCGCTCGATGGCACGGCGGTTGCGCAGGTTGTCGCGCAGCAGCAGCGCCGCGCGCATGCTGCCCGCGCTGTCCTGGCGCTGGGCCGGCGGCAGGTCGGTGAGCAGCGGGAACTCGGCGGCGGCGCCGGCCAGGCCGACCATCTGCATCTCGTCGCGCAGCGACAGCTGCCACCAGAGCCGCTCGGTGGTCAGGGCGATCTGGTCGACCAGCGGCCCTTCCACCGCCACCGCGAAATCGTAGCGTGGTCCCAGGCCGGCGTCGTCCATCGGGCCGTGGTTATGGTCGTCGATGATATTGATGCCGCCGACGAAGCCGATGCGGCCATCGATCACCGCCAGCTTGCGGTGCAGCCGCCTCAGGTGGCGCCGCGCCAGGCGGAAACCGCGCAGCGGCCGATAGATGCGGAAGCCGGCGCCGGCCTCGCGCAGCCTTGCCGCCAGCGTGGCCGGCATGTCGCCGGCGCCGAAGCCGTCGACCGCCACGCGCACGTCCACGCCGCGCTGCGCGGCACGCACCAGCGCGTCGGTCACCGCCGCGCCGACGGCATCGTCCGCATAGATATAGGTCTCCAGCGCCACCGAGAACAGGGCACGGTCGATGGCGCCGATCAGCGCCGGGAAGAACTCGGCACCGCCGTGCAGCAAACGCACGTGGTTGCCCCCCACGGGCCGGCCGCGGCGCCACTCCGAGCGCAGCGGGCCGGCCGGGCGGCCATGGGCACCGGGCGCGAACGCCGTCGCCTTGACTTCCGGCCGCGCCGGGCCGGCCGGGTTGGTTATCCGTGACATGCGGTGATTATCGGCCACGCCGGCGCCGCAGGCCAGGGCGCGGGATGCGCCGCGCGGCCGCAATCTGCTATCGTCGGGATCATTCGACCACGCCCCCACGGAACGCATCTTGAAGGTATTCGGCATCGCCGGCACGTCCGGCAGCGGCAAGACCACCCTGCTCGACCAACTGATCGCGCGCCTGGTCGGCACCGGCCTGCGCGTGGCGGGCGTCAAGCACACCCATCACGGCTTCGATCCGGATACGCCGGGCAAGGACTCCTGGCGCATGCGCGAAGCCGGCTGCGAAAACGTGGTCCTGGTCGGCGCGCGCCACCTGACGCTGCTGCGCCGCTATCCCGAGGACCACCCGTCGCCGGAGCTGGCCGATGCCCTGGCCGTGCTGCCCGCCGACATCGACCTGGTGCTGGTGGAAGGCTACAAGCGCAGCGGCATCCCGAAGCTGGAGGTCTTCCGCCCCGCCCACGGGCGGCCACCGCTTTGGCCGGACACGCCTGGCGTGATCGCGGTAGCCAGCGACGCCGTGGCCGAAGTGGGTACCCTCACCGCACTGCCGGTGCTGGACCTGGCGGACATCGACGGCATCTGCGCCCTGGTCCGCGCCCACGCCACGCCCTGGCCGCAGCCGGACTGAAACATCCGTCAAGGCACGCCCGGCAAGGCGTGGCACCGCATCCTGTCAGGCCGCGTCCGCCAGCCCGGGATCGCCACCGCGGGCCAGTTCGGCCACCAGCGGCACATGGTCGGAACGCTGGGCCCAGTCGCGCCCGGTCAGGGCGGCGGCCCGCTCGATGTGGAAGCCGCGCACGTAGATGCGATCGAGCTGCCACCAGGGCATGTGGCTGGGAAAGGTGTGCAGGCGGGCGCCGCGCGCGTGCGAGGCCTCCAGCACGCCGAGGGTGGAGCAGATGCTGGCATCGAGCCGGTGGTTCCAGTCATTGAAATCGCCGGCGATCACCAGCGGCGCCTCGCGCGGCACCACCTTGCGCACCCGCTCCACCAGCGCCTCGGCCTGGCGCGCGCGGCTGCGGGCGAACAGGCCGAAGTGCACGCAGATCAGGTGCGCCTCGATGCCGTTGACGTCCGCCACCGCATGCAGCAGGCCGCGCTGCTCGAAGCGATGGTCGGAGATGTCGAGGTTTTCCGACATCAGGATCGGATGGCGCGACAGGATGGCGTTGCCGTGGTGGCCATGGTCGTAGACCGCGTTGCGTCCGTAGACCGCGTGCGGATAGGCGTCGGTGGCCAGGTAGTTGAGCTGCGTGTGGTCGGGATCGAACAGCGCCGCCGCGACCAGGCGGTCGTTGCGGTCCTGCACCTCCTGCAGGAACACGATGTCGGCATTCATGGCCTGCAAGCCGTCGCGCACGTTCTGGATGCGCGGCCGGCGCGCGATGCCCGTCACGCCCTTGTGGATGTTGTAAGTGACGACGCGCAGCTTCATCAAGCAGCTCCGCACGGCGCCACGCGCCAGGCCAGCTGGCGCACCGCTTCCGCATTGCTGCGCGAAAAGCAGCGCTCAGCCGCCTGCTCCCAGGGCAGCCATTGCCACTGCAGGTGCTCGCGCGGCGCCAGCTTCGGTTCCAGCGGCCGCGCCACGCACAGGCCGAACCAATGCTCCGTGTTGCGGGTGACGCCCGGGGCATAGCGATGGCGCCACTGTGGATAGATCTCGTATTCGATGGTGTGGTGCCAGTCCGTGAGCACATGCTCGCTGGCCACGATGCCCGTCTCTTCCGCCACCTCGCGCGCCGCCGTCCCGGCCAGCGGCTCGTCCACGGCATCCAGGCTGCCGGTCACGGACTGCCAGAAACCCGGCCGGTCGGCCCGCTCCAGCAGCAGCACCTGGAGATCGGGGGTGTGAATGACAACGAGTACGGATTCGGGAATCTTGTAGGACATGGGAGATGCGGCAGCGACGGCGGGCGACAGCGAACCTAAGCTTACCCCAGATGGGCCACCGCGCCAGGAAAATTCGGGCGGCTCCGCCGGCTTTCCAGGCCCGGCGCGGCGCCGCGCATCAGGCGGCGGCGTCGCCGCGCGCTGACGACGCGGCGGACGGCGAGGTGGACGGCGAGGTGGGCGGCACGGCGGGCGGCTCGCCCAGCCAGGTATCGAACACGGCCGGCGTATCGCCATGCCCCCAGGCCGCGCGCAGTTGCTCCATCAGCGGCAGCAGTTCCCACCCGTAGCGGCGGGCGCCCTCGACAGCCCGCCGGGCCAGCGTCTCGGCGCTGTTATGGGCCTGCTGCCGGCACCGGCCACGCTGCTGGGCCACCTCCTTCTCGCGCAGGCCGAGCGCGTTGTACTTCTGGATCAGCAGGCGCTGGTAGTCGCCCCCGTCTGCGCCCGCCGCCTGCGCGTTGGCCTGCTCGAAACGCAGCACGATGGCAGCGGTCTCCTGGTCGATGCGCTCGGCCTCGCCAGCCAGTGCCTGGACGCTGTCCTGCAGGGCCTGGGCCTCGCGCCGCATCGCCTGCAGCGCGGCGGCTTCTTCCTCGAACACGCGTTGCGCCGCCAGGTAGGCCTGGACCACGGGCTGCGGCGCCACCACCAGCAGCGGATCCGCGCCGGCGCCGCGGCGGCCGGCCAGCAGCGCCTCGTCGGGCAGGCGCAGATTGCCCAGGTCGCCCAGCCAGCGTTCGCGCGCCATCACCGTCGCCACGGTATCCAGCGCCACGCGGCGCAGGGCCTCGGCACGCTGGGCCTCGACCGGCGCGGCCGCGCCGTTGCCCTCATCGCCGCGCACGGCATGGGCGATATCCGGCACGCAGGCGGCCACCGTGGTGGCCACCGATTCGGCCATGGCCTGGGTGGCGCGGCGCACGGCACGCCGCAGTTCGAAACGCGCCAGCTGCAGCATCGCCAGCCCCGCCGCCAGCCAGGCCAGCAAGGTCTCGGCATGGGCCAGCAGGAACTGGCGGATCAGTTCAACATCCAGGTTCACGAGCAGTCCTCCCAACAGTCGTCGCGGCACCGCCCGCAGCCTCGTCGCGGGCCCACGGCATGTGCCTGAAGCAGAAGGACACGGCGGCGCGGCGCTTCGTTCCGGACGGTAACAATTGGAAACCAAGCGCCCGGCACCACGCGAAAAAAAAACCGCGCTTGTGCGCGGCCTTTCCCTGCCCGGCGTGATGCCGCCGTGGCTCAGCCGGCCTTCGGCTCGGCCTGGCGCAGGCGGATGTGCAGTTCGCGCAATTGCTTCTCGTCGACCGCGCTCGGGGCCTGGGTCAGCAGGTCCTGGGCACGCTGGGTCTTCGGGAAGGCGATCACGTCACGGATCGAGTCGGCGCCGGCCATCATGGTCACGATGCGGTCCAGGCCGAAGGCGATGCCGCCGTGCGGGGGCGCACCGTATTGCAGCGCATCCAGCAGGTAGCCGAACTTGACGCGGGCTTCCTCGTCGTTGATCTTGAGCGCGCGGAACACCTTGCTCTGCACGTCGGCGCGGAAGATACGCACCGAACCGCCACCGATCTCCCAGCCGTTGAGCACCATGTCGTAGGCCTTGGCCAGGCACTTGCCCGGGTCGGTCTCCAGGTACTCGAGGTGCTCGTCCTTCGGGCTGGTGAACGGGTGGTGCATGGCCACCCAGCGCGCGTCTTCCTCGTCGTACTCGAACATCGGGAAGTCCACCACCCACAGCGGCTTCCAGGCGTCCTCGAACAGGCCGCTGGACTTGCCGAACTCGGAGTGGCCGATCTTCAGGCGCAGCGCGCCGATGGCGTCGTTGACGACCTTGGCCTTGTCGGCGCCGAAGAAGATCACGTCGCCGTCCTGGGCGCCGGTGCGCTTCAGGATCTCGGCGATGGCCGCGTCATGCAGGTTCTTGACGATCGGCGACTGCAGGCCGTCACGGCCCTTGGCCAGTTCGTTGACCTTGATCCAGGCCAGGCCCTTGGCACCGTAGATGGCGACGAACTGGGTATAGGCATCGATCTCGCTGCGGCTGATCTGGGCGCCGCCCGGCACGCGCAGCGCCACCACGCGGCCGCCTTCGGCGTTGGCCGGGCCGGAGAAGACCTTGAAGTCGACGTCCTTCATCACGTCCGTCAGCTCGGTGAATTCGAGCTTGACACGCAGGTCCGGCTTGTCCGAGCCGAAGCGGGCCATGGCCTCGCGGAACTCCATCACCGGGAACTTGGCATCCAGGTCCACCGACATGGTGTTCTTGAACACGGTGCGGATCATGTTCTCGAACATGTCGCGGATGTCCTGCTCGGTCAGGAAGGAAGTCTCGCAGTCGATCTGCGTGAACTCGGGCTGGCGGTCGGCGCGCAGGTCTTCGTCGCGGAAGCACTTGGTGATCTGGTAGTAGCGGTCGAAGCCCGACACCATCAGCATCTGCTTGAACAGCTGCGGCGACTGCGGCAGCGCGAAGAAGTGGCCCGGGTTGACGCGCGACGGCACCAGGTAGTCGCGCGCGCCTTCCGGCGTGCTCTTGCCCAGCATCGGCGTCTCGATGTCGATGAAGCCCTGGGCATCGAGGTACTTGCGCACTTCCATCGCCACCTTGTAGCGCAGGCGCAGGTTGTACTGCATCTGCGGGCGGCGCAGGTCCAGCACGCGGTGCGTCAGGCGCGTGGTCTCGGACAGGTTGTCGTCATCGAGCTGGAACGGGGGCGTGACCGACGGGTTCAGCACGGCCAGTTCGTGGCACAGCACCTCGATCTTGCCCGAGGTCAGGTTGCTGTTCTCGGTACCGTCCGGACGGGCGCGCACCTTGCCGGTGATACGGATGCAGAACTCATTGCGGATCTCTTCCGCGACCTTGAACATCTCGGGACGGTCAGGGTCGCACACGACCTGCACCAGGCCTTCGCGGTCGCGCAGGTCGATGAAGATCACGCCACCGTGGTCGCGGCGGCGCTGCACCCAGCCGGTCAGGGCCACTTCCTGGCCGATCAGTTGTTCGGTCACCAGACCGCAGTAGTGAGTACGCATGGAGGACATAAAAGGATCCCTGGAATGTCGCGGCCGCCCCGGGCGGCCGCGGTCAATTGGTGTGCGAAGGGTCGGCCGCTTCTTCGGCCGGCCTGGCATGCGCCGGTGCCGCGGCATCGGCGGCGCGGGCGCCGCCACCATGCTTGCGCGGCAGGTCGGCCGGTGCCACCACGCCCATCGAAACGATGTACTTGAGCGCGGCATCGACGGTCATGTCGAGTTCGATGGTGTCGGCCTTGGGCATCATCAGGAAGAAGCCCGAGGTCGGGTTGGGCGTGGTGGGCACGTAGACGCTCACGTATTCGCCCTGCAGGTGGTTCTGCACGTCGCCGCCCGGCCGGCCGGTCAGGAAGGCGATGGTCCACGAGCCTTCGCGCGGGTACTGCACCAGCAGCGCCTTGCGGAAGGCATTGCCGGAAGACGACAGCAAGGTATCCGAGACCTGCTTGACGCTCGTGTAGATGGGGCCGACCACGGGAATGTGGCGCAGCAGGGCTTCCCACCAGCGCACCAGGCGCTGGCCGATGAAGTTGTGGGCCAGCATGCCCACCAGCAGAATGAACAGCAGCGTCAGGATCGCGCCCAGCCCGGGCACGCGCCAGCCGATCAGGCGATCGGGCCGCCAGGACAGCGGCAGCAGCGCCAGGCTCTGGTCCATGGTGCTGATGACGAGGTTCAGCACCCACAGGGTGATGCCCAGCGGTACCAGCACCAGCAGCCCGGTCAGGAACCAGGTCTTCAGGGCCGACGTCTTGTTGCTCGCCACGGCTTACCTGGGCTCAGTGGCAGGCACAAGCGCTGCCGCAACCGCCCGAGGCGGCCGGCGTGCTGGCCGCCGAGTCCGAACCGGCGCCGGCAGACGATGCCGCGCCCGCGTCGGATGACGAGGAAGCGGCGGACGTCGACGAGCTGGCCGGCGCACTGGTACCGCCGCTGCCGCCACGGAAATCGGTCACGTACCAGCCCGAGCCTTTCAGCTGGAAGCCGGCCGCGGTCAGCTGCTTCTTGAATGTGCCGCTCGCACCGCACGAAGGGCAGTCGGTAAGCGGAGCATCGCTCATTTTCTGCAGCACATCGCGCCCGTGGCCGCAGGCGTCGCAACGGTAGGCATAGATCGGCATGGTGGCTCTATGGTGAAAGACTGGGTGGAATTCCGGCAAACCCCGGTGCCGCGAAGGCGGATCGATGCCCGGGGACACGGCAACCGGCGATGCAAAGCCTTGAATTATAAACCGTTCGCGGGAAAGCTGGCCCGGGGAAAAGAGGGGGGACAAGGCGCCTGCTAAGCCCCTTCGGCCGCGCGCACCATCTTCCGGCATCGCCGCCGGCCGACGCGATGCCGGCCGAATCAGGCGATATGCACTTCCTTCACGCGCGGATGGTCGCCGATCCACTGCGGCAGCAGCGAGCCCAGCACCATGCCGCCGACCGAGAACAGCAGCCCCACCAGCTGCGGCGGCACGGCCGCGTCGGCGAAGGACACCTCGCACACCAGCCAGGACGCCAGCCCCAGCAGGATCGCGGCCAGGCCGCCCTGGCGCGTGGCCGGCTTCCAGAACAGGCCGAAGGCCAGCGGCACGAAGGACGAGACCAGGGTCACCTTGTAGGCGTTCTCCACCATGTGGAAGATGGACAGGTGCGAGTTGAGCGCGAACAGCGTCACCAGCGTGGTGAACCCCAGCACCACGGCCTGCATCACGCGCAGGAAGCGGCGGTCGTCGAGATGGCGGAAGTACGGACGCAGGATGTTCTCGGCGAACGTCACCGAGGGCGCCAGCAGGGTAGCCGAGGCGCAGCTCTTGATGGCCGACAGCAGCGCGCCGAAGAACATCACCTGGGCGAACATCGGCGCATGCTGCAGGATCAGTTGCGGCAGGATCAGCTGCGAATCGGCGTTGATGTACTTCTCCACCATCTGCGGGTCGATCAGCGTGGCCGAGTAAGCCAGGAACATCGGCACGAAGGCAAAGCAGAAGTACAGCACGCCGCCCAGCACCGATGCGCGGCCGGCGATCTGCTCGGTACGCGAGGAGGTGACCCGCTGGAACACGTCCTGCTGGGGAATGGAGCCCAGCATCATGGTGAACAGCGCCGCGGCGAAGCCGATGATCTGCAGCAGGTCGAGCGAGGGCAGGAACTCGAACTTGCCGGCCGCCGCCGCGTGCGACACCACCGCCGCCACGCCACCGGCCTGGCCGCTGACCTCGTAGCCGATGTAGAGCATGCCGACCACGATGATGATCATCTGGATGAAGTCTGTTACCGCGACCGACCACATGCCACCGAACAGCGTGTAGACCAGCACGCTGGCGGCGCCGATCATCATGCCGGCCTCCTGCGACAGCGCGCCGTCCGAGACGGTGAAGAAGACCAGCCCGAGCGCCTTGATCTGCGCCGCCACCCAGCCCAGGTAGGACACTACGATGCACAGCGTGGTCAAGATCTCGGCGAGCCGCCCGTAGCGGTTGTGATAGTAGTCGCCGATGGTCAGCAGGTTCATCCGGTACAGCGGCCGGGCAAAGAACAGGCCCACCAGGATCAGGCACAGCGAGGAACCGAAGGGGTCGGACACCACGCCGGACAAGCCCTCGCGCAGGAACACGGCGGGGATGCCCAGCACCGTCTCGGAGCCGAACCAGGTGGCGAAGACGGTGGCGGTGACGATGTAGAACGGCAGGCTGCGGCCGGCGACCGCGAAGTCCGTGGTGTTGCGCACGCGCAGCGCCGCCCACAGGCCGATGCCGACCGAGATTACCCAGTAGATGATGACGAACCAGATCAGCATGACGCCGCCCTATGCCCAGAGATGCCCTGTTGGCGAGAAACCGAATGCCGGGTCGGGCGGCCGCCAGCGGCTGCTGGCCGGCTCCGCTCCGCCGGAGTCCAATTCATCGGTCGGGGCCGCCTGGGGATTGCGCCTGCCTGCGGTCGTAGCCGAATCAAAACGCGGATTATAGCGACGCCGGCCCGCTCGGGAGAAAAAACCAGGGGTCCGGGAGATTCGGCAGGCCTGCGCGTGGCGTTCCGGCCACGGCCTGTGCCGGCGGCGCGACAGCGGCCCGCGCGGCACCGCGGCTACCAGTAGCCGGCCAGCGACAACAGCTGGGTCAGCACCACGCCGGCCACGAAGCCGCCGAGCAGCAGCACGGCCACACCGACCAGCCGGTTGGTACGGCGCTGTTCCTGCAGCAGCGCCGCCAGCAGCTTCTCCTGCCCGGCCTCGCTGGTGAGCGCGCGCCGCTCCAGGAACTGATGTACCAGGCGGGGGAAGTCGGGCAGCATCTTGGCCCATTGCGGCGCCTCGATCTGGATACGCTCCCACGCCCCCTTCCAGCCCACCTGTTCGTGCATCCAGCGTTCGAGGAAGGGCTTGGCGGTCTTCCACAGGTCGAGGTCGGGATCGAGCTGGCGCCCCAGCCCTTCGATATTGAGCAGGGTCTTCTGCAGCAGCACCAGCTGCGGCTGGATCTCCACATTGAAGCGGCGCGAGGTCTGGAACAGGCGCATCAGCACCATGCCCAGCGAGATTTCCTTGAGCGGCTTGTCGAAATACGGCTCGCAGCAGGCGCGCACGGCACTCTCGAGCTCCTCCACGCGTGTCTCCGGCGGCACCCAGCCCGATTCCACATGCAGCAGCGCCACGCGGTGGTAGTCACGCCGGAAGAAGGCGATGAAGTTCTGCGCCAGGTAGTTCTTGTCGAATTCGGAGAGCGCGCCGACGATGCCGAAGTCGAGGGCGATATAGCGGCCGAAGGTCTCCGGCTGGACCGAGACGAGGATATTGCCCGGGTGCATGTCGGCGTGGAAGAAACCGTCGCGGAACACCTGGGTGAAGAAGATCTCGACGCCCTCCTCCGCCAGCTTGTGCATGTCGACGCCGGCCGCGCGCAGGGCCTCGGTGCGCGAGATGGGGATGCCATGCATGCGCTCCATCACGAACACCTCGCTGCTGCACCAGTCCCAGAACACCTCGGGCACCAGCAGCAGATTGGTCTGGGAGAAATTGCGGCGCAGCTGGCTGGCGTTGGCCGCCTCGATCATCAGGTCGAGTTCGTCGTGCAGGTACTTGTCGAACTCGGCCACCACCTCGCGCGGCTTGAGGCGCTTGCCGTCGGCCCAGAGCCGCTCGAGCCAGGTGGCGACGTCGCGCATCAGCGCCAGGTCGCTGTCGATCACCGGCAGCATGCCCGGGCGCAGCACCTTGACCGCCACTTCACGCCCATGGTTCGGCCCGCCCTTGAGCTTGGCGAAGTGCACCTGGGCAATCGACGCGCTGGCCACCGGCTGCTGCTCGAATTGCTCGAACAGCTCCGCCAGCGGCCGGCCCAGCGAGCGCTCGACGATCTTCACGGCCAGCGCCGGGTCGAAGGGCGGCACCTGGTCCTGCAGCTTGGCGAGTTCATCGGCAATGTCCTGCGGCATCAGGTCGCGGCGGGTCGACAGCACCTGGCCGAACTTGACGAAGATCGGGCCCAGCCGCGTCAGGGCCAGCCGCAGGCGCTCGCCGCGCGGCGCATCCAGGCGGCGCCCGATGGTGATGATCTTGACCAGGAAGCGGATGCGGCGGCTCTTGAAGCCGGACAGCACGAGTTCGTCGAGCCCGTAGTAGAGGACGACGAAGACGATCTTGCAGAGGCGCAGGAAACGGGTCATGCAGGGGTAGTCAGGAGCAGGAGGTAGGCCGGCCGGGGGCCGGTCGAGGCGGTATGGCGCACGGGCATCAGCGGTGCGCCGACGGCAGTGCCCGCGGGCCCATACCGCTGCCGCTGCCGGGCTCTAGCTTCTCCAGGCGCTTCTCCAGCCGCGCCAGGTCATTGCGCAAGGCCGCCACCTCGGCACCGAAGGTATCGAGCGCGGCATGGCGCACGAGCAGGGGACGCTCGTCCAGCAGATATTCGGTCACATTTTCCACCATCGCACGCCGCACACCGTCGGCGTGCGCGTGGGCCCGGCGCGCGCCGTCGACCAGGCGCTGCGCCAGGCTGTCGCCCGCCACGCCGCCGAGCACGCCGCGCAGCGCGCGCGCCAGATCCTCGGCAGCATCCCAGCGCAGGCTGCGCGCCAGCGTCGACACGGTGTTGGCCAGCTCGGCATCGCCCTCGATGCGCACGTGCTTCATCGCCGCCGCCTGACCGCCCGACGAGATATCGCCCGCCACCAGCGGCCATTGCTGCAGCGGCACGCTCAGGGTCACCGACGGCTCGGCATCGGCTGCCGCCACCTCGACCAGGCCTTCGTCGGTCACGCGCAGCCCCAGCGTGAACGCCGCGGCATCGAAGCGGATCACACGCCCGGCCGCCGGCGCGAGCATGCGCTGGGCCCAAGGCTCCTGTGCCAGCAGGTGGTTCAGTGCCGTGATCGCGGGCGAGGCCAGGGGGGTGGGAAGTTGGCTCATGGCGGTGGAAGAGAATGCTGGGTACGGCTGGGTACGGCCGGATACTGGATTGCCGGATGCCGTGCGTCCGGTCCGCGTCGGCGCCTGCAGGACAGCAACGGCAGCGGCAACGGCAACGGCGAGCCGGCCAGGCAAGCCGGCCAGGCAAGCCGGAAACAAAAAGGCCCACGCCTTCGCGTGGGCCTCCATTCTAAGCCAGTCGCCGTCGCAGAGGCGGCAAAGCCGCTCAGGATGCCTGCTGGATACCGGCCAGCAGCCAGCCGCCGCTGCCGGTGGTCGGCTTGGCGAGGTTCCAGACTTCGGTGAACGGCTGGGCCGGATCGCCCGCGCGCTCGCGGATCATGCCGGCGAACTCGACGCTGGCAATGTGCTGCGTGTCCGTCGATTCGATGCCCAGCATGCGCGCCTCGAGCGTGACGACGTCGGTTTTGTTCGACTCGCCGCCGCGCTCGCTCAGGTCCATCTTGATCTCGGCGAACATTTCCGGCGTGGTGAACTCGCGGATGTCATCGAGGTTGCCGGCATCCCAGGCCGCCTGCAGGCGGACGAAGTGCACCTTGGCGTTACGCAGGAAGGCCTCGGTGTCGAAGTCCGCCGGCACGCCCCAGGGCTGGCCGGCCGAGACCGCGTTGGCTGCGGTGGTCGCAGCGGCTGCCGTGGCAGCCGCCGCCGGTGCAGCTACGGAAGCCGGCGACGGGGCCGCTTCCTGCTGGCGCAGCGTGGGCTCGCCACCGAAGCTGCCCGCCGGGCCGCCCGCGCCGGCGTAGGCCGGCTGCTGACGGCTGGCGCCGCCACGGAACTTGCGGATCAGCCAGATCACGACGAAGGCGGCCAGCGCGATCAGGATCAGGTTGGACAGGAAGCTCAGCGCCGCGCCGCCGAGGCCGAAGTGCGACAACAGCCAGCCGATGCCCAGGCCCGCGGCGATGCCGCCCAGGATGCCGCCCCAGTTGCGCTTGGGCTTGGCTGCGGCGGCGGCTGCGGCGGCAGCGCCGGCCGTGGCCGGTGCCGCCTGCTGGCCGGGCTGCTGCGCCGGTTGCTGGGCCGGCGGCGTCTGCTGGGCCGGAGCCTGCTGCTGGCGCTGCGTCACATTGGAAGACTGCTTACCCACGCTGCGCGAGCCGCCCAGACGCTTGGCTTCCGCGTCGAACGTGGTGCTGAATGCCAGCACGGCAACCAACGACCCCGCCAGGAATTTCCCGTAAAGCGACGACTTCTTCATTTATCCCCCAATATATTCGCGCATCGCGAGCAAAAAGTGATAGATCAGTACTTTCGCCCGACGTGGAGCGCCACGACTCCTGCCGTCAGATTGAAGTATTCGACCTTCTCCAGGCCCGCTTGTTCCATTAAACGTACAAGTGAATCCTGGTCTGGATGCATTCTGATCGATTCAGCCAGGTAGCGATAGCTGGGGGCATCCCCGGCGATGCGTTCGCCCAGCCAGGGGAGCACCTTGAACGAATAGACATCGTAGACCTTCTCCAGCGGCTTCCATACCTTGGAGAACTCCAGCACCATGACCTTGCCGCCCGGCTTGACCACGCGGCGCATCTCGGCCAGCGCGGCATCCTTGTGCGTCATGTTGCGCAGGCCGAAGGCCACCGTGACCACGTCGAAATAGTTGTCCGGGAAAGGAATGCGCTCGGCGTCGCACAGGCAGACCGGCGTCATCACGCCCTTGTCGAGCAGGCGGTCACGGCCGACGCGCAGCATCGATTCATTGATGTCGGTCAGCCAGACCTCGCCGGCGGGACCGGCCTGGCGGGCAAAGGCCCGCGCCAGGTCGCCGGTGCCGCCGGCAATGTCCAGCACCTTGTACCCGGGCCGCACCGCGGCCTGGGCGATGGTGAACGTCTTCCACAGCCGGTGCAGCCCACCCGACATCAAGTCGTTCATCACGTCGTACTTGCTGGCCACCGAGTGGAAGACGCCGGCCACCTTGCCGGCCTTCTCGGCCTCGTCGACCTTCTCGAACCCGAAGTGGGTCTCGCTCATATATCTGACTCCAGGGGAATGCGGATGCGGCTCAGTGGTGGTGGCCGCAGGCGTGGCCGGCAGCCGCCGGCATCGGGGTGTCGCGATCGGCGCCGGCCGCGGCCAGGCGATCCAGGTAGGCCAGCCACAGCGATTCCTGCTGGTCGCCCAGGCGGTACAGCAGCTCCCAGGAATAGATGCCGGTATCGTGGCCGTCGCTGAAGCGGATCAGCACCGCGTAGTTGCCCACCGGCTCCACCGCGTCGATGCCGACCTCGCGCTTGCCGGTCTGCAGCACTTCCTGTCCGGGACCATGCCCCTGCACCTCCGCCGAGGGCGAGTAGACGCGCAGCAGCTCGAACGGCAGGCGGAAGGCGCGGCCGTTGTCGAAACCGATCTCCAGCACGCGGGACTGGGTGTGGACGGTCAGCGCCGTGGGATGGGGAGTGTCTTTCTCTAGGCCTGCCATGATGATTGGCGCGGGCGCCCGGCGGGCCGCGGCGAGCCGGCAGGCTCACGGCGGCGCGGGCCTCACGCTTCGTGTACGACCCGATAGCTTACCGCAGGCGCCAGGCCTTGCCCATCCACACCGTCGGCCGGCAGGTAGCGCAGGCGCTTGTCATGGAAGCGCGCCACCGTGCTCCGGTGCGCCACGCTGATGATGGCCGAGCGCGGCAGCGCTCCCACCACCAGCTCGTACATGGCGGCCTCGGTGTCCTCGTCCAGCGCGCTGGTGGCCTCGTCCAGCACGAGGAAGTCGGGCTTCTGCAGCAGCGCACGGGCGAAGGCGAGGCGCTGCTGCTCACCCGGCGACAAGCGCAGCGACCAGTTGTCGAGCACGTCGAGCTGGCCGGTGAGCTGGCCCAGCCGGGTCTCGCGCAGTACCTGCTGCAGCCGTTCGCTGCTGTGCGCGGTGCCCGCGTCCGGATAAGCGAGCGCGTCGGCCAGCGTGCCGATCGGCAGGTAGCTGCGCTGCGGCAGGAACAGCATGCGGGCGGCGCGCGGCAGCTCCACCGTGCCGCTGCCATAGGGCCAGATGCCCGCCAGCGCGCGTACCAGCACGCTCTTGCCGCAGCCGGAAGGACCGTTGACCAGCCAGCGCTCGCCCGGCGCAATGGTCAGCGAGAACGGCGCCACCAGCGCTGCCTGGGCGCTGGAACTGCGGCGCGGCGTCGGCAGCGCCAGGGCCAGGGCGTCGAGCCGGATGCTGGCGTCGTCGGTGGAAACCACCTCGATATCGCGCACGCCGGTATGTTCCTGGTCCTGCCGCTCGGCGATGCGGATGGCCTCCTGGAAGTCGATCAGGCGGTTGGCCGCTGCCTTCCAGCCCACCAGCGTGGAATAGCTGTCGACGAACCACGACAGCGCGCCCTGCACCTGGCCGAAGGCCGAACTCATCTGCATCAGCCCGCCCAGCGTCATCTTGCCGGCGAAGTAGCGCGGCGCGGCCACGATCAGCGGAAAGATGATGGCGAACTGGCTATAGCCGGAATTGACGAAGGTCAGGCGCCGTGTGTAGCGCATCAGCTGGTTCCAGTTGGCGCGGATGCGGCCGAAGCGCGCCCCCAGTCCGGCCTTTTCCGTCGGCTCGCCGCGGTAGAGCGCGACCGGCTCGCTGTTCTCGCGCAGGCGCACCAGGGTGAAACGGAAATCCGCCTCGTACTGCTCCTGCTGGAAGCTCAGGCCGATCAGCGGCCGGCCCACCAGGTGGGCGACCAGCGAACCGATCACCGCGTAGCCGACCGCGAACCAGACCATGTAGCCGGGAATCACGATCTCGCCGCCGCCGAGCGCGAAGCTGATCGGACCCGACACGCTCCACAGGATGCCGACGAAGGAGACCAGGGTGACCACCGAGTTGAGCAGCCCCAGCGACAGCGTCAGCGCGCCGTCGGTGAAGGAGCGCAGGTCATCGGCGATACGCTGGTCGGGGTTGTCGGTGGCGTGGGTCTGCTCGATGCGGTAGTAGGCCTGGTGCCCGAGCCAGTGATCCATGAAGCGGCCGGTCATCCAGGTACGCCAGCGCATCTGCAGCATCATCGTGTAGTACTGGCGCGAGATGGCGGCAACGATGAAGAAGGCGGCGATCCAGGAGAAACGGATCAGCAGCGTCTTGAAGGCGGCGTAGTCGTGCTGCTCCAGCGCGTTGTAGAAGACGCGGTTCCACTCGTTGAGCAGCACGTTGATGTAGACGATGCCCAGGTTGAGCGCGACCACGAAGGCCAGCAGGCCCAGCCCGGCCTTGCGGTCTTCCGATTTCCAGTAGGGCTTGATCAGCGCCCAGGTGGCAGCCAGCCGCAGCCGGCTCTGGATCTCGAGGGCACGGACAGGAACGGCCGGACCCGGCACGGTAACGGAGGTCGGTGTAGACATAAGACCTTTCGCGAACGCGGGCCGGCATGGTGGCACGGGCCGCGTATGGTGGGAACAGAAAGCGGGACGCTGTTAGAAGCCGGGAAGGCGGGCCAGGTTCCGCACCCCTCCCTTCAACGCCGGAAACCGCCTGGACGTGCACAAGGGTGCGCTCGGACGGCCGCGCAACGCGCGCTCAGCGCAGGTCCTGCAGCGGCGCCAGCGCGGTGCGCAGCGCCGGCAACAGCTTGCCGAGGCCCGCCAGCCGGGCCGCATCGGCCTCACGCTGGGCGTTGCCCCATACCGGCTCGGGGAAGTGCGTGTCCCAGCGGTAGCGCGGAATGACGTGCCAGTGCAGGTGCGGGACCATATTGCCGAAGGCCGCCAGGTTGATCTTGTCCGGCGCCATCACCTCGCGCAGCGTCTGCTCCACCGCGGCCACCAGCCGCATCAGCCAGGCCTGGTCATCGGGCGACAGGTCGCTCAGCTCGGCGACATGGTCGTTCCAGACGATGCGGCAGAAGCCGGGAAAGCGCTCATGCTCGACCAGGATCAGGCGCGCACGCGCGCCGCGCCAGAGGAGTTCGCCGCCATCGGTGTCGCAGAGGGGGCAGTTCGGGACTGAGGTCATCGGACGGGGACTGTTGATCGAGGTCGGCAGGCGTGGGTGCGGATGCACCGACACCCATCGCCAAGCATAGTGTCTGGGCTCCCTCTCCCCTCATGGGGAGAGGGCGGGGGAGAGGGGTGGTCCAGCAAGGCGCCACGCATAACGAAGCCTTCGGTGTTATCCAGCGCGCCGAGGCCCGAACAAAGCCCACGGTGTGGTCGAGCACGTCGCGATCTGCCGGCGCCCGCCCTCTCCCCCTGCCCCTCTCCCGCAAGCGGGAGAGGGGAGCCAACCAAGGGTGCTGGCTATGCCTTACACCAGCACCCGCTCGATACCGCCGGCGTTGGCCTTCTCCACATACTCCGGCATCCAGTTCTCGCCCAGCAGGTGGCGCGCCATCTCGACCACGATGTAGTCGGCCTGCACCGTGGCGTCTTCGTTGTAGCGCGACAGGCCCTGCAGGCAGGACGGGCAGCTGGTGAGGATCTTGACGTCGCCGTCGAAGCCGTCGCCGCGCAGCTTGTCCGCGCCCTTGCGCATTTCCTCTTCCTTGCGGAAGCGGATCTGCGTCGACACGTCCGGACGGGTCACTGCCAGCGTGCCCGACTCGCCGCAGCAGCGCTCGTTCTTCTCTATCTTGCCCGCCGCGCCGTTGCCGCCGACCAGTTCGTTGACCAGCTTGGTCGGATCCATGGTCTTGATCGGCGTGTGGCAGGGATCGTGGTACATGTAGCGCGTACCGGTCACGCCCTCGAGCTTGACCCCCTTCTCCAGCAGGTACTCGTGGATGTCGATGATGCGGCAGCCCGGGAAGATCTTCTCGAATTCATAGCCGGCAAGCTGGTCGTAGCAGGTGCCGCAGCTGACCACCACCGTCTTGATGTCGAGGTAGTTCAGCGTGTTGGCCACGCGGTGGAACAGCACGCGGTTGTCGGTGACGATCTTCTCGGCCTTGTCGAACTGGCCGGCGCCGCGCTGCGGATAGCCGCAGCACAGGTAGCCCGGCGGCAGCACGGTCTGCACGCCGACATGCCACAGCATGGCCTGGGTGGCCAGGCCGACCTGCGAGAACAGCCGCTCCGAGCCGCAGCCCGGGAAGTAGAACACCGCCTCGGTCTCGGGCGAAGTCCGCTTCGGGTCGCGGATGATCGGCACGATCTCGTTGTCCTCGATGTCGAGCAGCGCGCGCGCCGTCTTCTTGGGCAGGTTGCCCGGCATCTTCTTGTTGACGAAGTGGATCACCTGCTCGCGCACCGGCGGGCGGCCCACCGAAGCGGGCGGATGGGCGGTCTGCTTCTTCGCCAGCGTCTTGAGCACATCGTTGCCCAGGCGCTGCGCCTTGTAGCCCCAGTCGATCATCGCCTTGCGGGCCAGGTTGATCGTCTGCGGGTTGGTGGCATTGAGGAAGAACATCGACGCGGCAGTGCCGGCGTTGAACTTCTTCTGCCCCATCTTGCGCAGCAGGTTGCGCATATTCATCGACACGTCGCCGAAGTCGATCTTCACCGGGCAGGGCGTCACGCACTTGTGGCAGACCGTGCAGTGGTCGGCCACGTCGGAGAACTCGTCCCAGTGCTTGATCGACACGCCGCGGCGGGTCTGCTCCTCGTACAGGAAGGCCTCGACCAGCAGCGAGGTGGCCAGGATCTTGTTGCGCGGGCTGTACAGAAGGTTGGCGCGCGGCACGTGGGTGGCGCACACCGGCTTGCACTTGCCGCAGCGCAGGCAGTCCTTGACGCTGTCGGCGATGGCGCCGATGTCGCTCTGCTGCATGATCAGCGATTCGTGGCCCATCAGGCCGAACGACGGCGTGTAGGCGTTGCGCAGGTCGGCGCCGGGCAGCAGCTTGCCCTTGTTGAAGCGGCCCTGCGGGTCGATGCGCTGCTTGTAGGCGCGGAAGTCGCCGATCTCGTCCTCGGTGAGGAACTCCAGCTTGGTGATGCCGATGCCGTGCTCGCCCGAAATCACGCCATCCAGCGAACGCGCCAGCGTCATGATGCGGGCCACCGCGCGGTGGGCGTCCTGCAGCATGTCGTAGTCGTCCGAGTTGACGGGGATGTTGGTGTGCACGTTGCCGTCGCCGGCGTGCATGTGCAGCGCCACGAAGACGCGGCCGCGCAGCACCTGCTTGTGGATCTTCTGCGCCTCGTCGAGGATGGGCTTGAACTCGCCGCCGCTGAAGATCTTGCGCAGTTCGGCGCGCACCTCGTTCTTCCAGGACACACGGATGGTGCGGTCCTGCAGCAGGTGGAACACGGTGGCGTCCGGCTGCTGCGCCAGGCGCGCCTCGAAGGCCTGGCCGAGCAGGCCCAGGCCGTGGCCGATCAGCGATGCCTTGGCCGCGGCCAGCGGCATGTCGAGGCTGTCCTGCAGGAAGCGCCAGCGCGCGCGGATCTCGCGCAGCAGTTGCAGCGCGTGCTGGACGCGGTCTTCCAGCAGTTCGGCGCTGGGGATCTCGTTGGCGTCGTCGCTGCGGCCCAGCGGCAGGTTGCCGCGCGCGAAGAAGCCTTCCAGCGCGTCGACCAGCACCAGCTTGTTCTTGATCGACAGCTCGATATTGATGCGCTCGATGCCGTCGGTGTACTCGCCCATGCGCGGCAGCGGGATCACCACGTCTTCGTTGATCTTGAAGGCGTTGGTGTGGCGTGCGATGGCGGCGGTGCGCGAACGGTCGAGCCAGAACTTCTTGCGCGCCTCGGGGCTGACCGCGACGAAACCCTCGCCGCTCTTGCCGTTGGCCATGCGGATGACTTCCGAGGTGGCGCGCGCTACGGCGTCTTCATCGTCGCCGACGATGTCGCCGATCAGCACCATCTTGGGGAAGGCATTGCGCTTGCTCTTGGTGGCATAGCCGACCGCGCGCAGGTAGCGCTCGTCCAGGTGCTCCAGGCCGGCCAGGATGGCGCCGCCGGGCGTCTTCGACTCGATGTCGAGGAAGTCCTTGATCTCGACGATGCTCGGAATGGCATCGCGCGCCTGGCCGAAGAACTCGAGGCACACGGTACGCATGTGCTTCGGCATCCGGTGCAGGATCCAGCGCGCGCTGGTGATGATGCCGTCGCAGCCTTCCTTCTGGATGCCCGGCAGGCCGGCCAGGAACTTGTCGGTGACGTCCTTGCCCAGGCCTTCCTTGCGGAACTTGCGGCCTTCGATGGACAGGGTCTCGGTGCGCAGCAGCTTTTCGCCCGGCGCCCGGCTGCCGTCGAACCACTTCAGTTCGAAGTCGGCCACCGGCACGTCGTGGATCTTGCCCAGGTTGTGGTTCAGGCGGGTGATCTCGAGCCAGTTCCCCTCGGCATCGACCATGCGCCACCAGGCCAGGTTGTCCAGCGCGGTGCCCCACAGCACGGCCTTCTTGCCGCCCGCGTTCATCGCCACGTTGCCGCCGATGCAGGACGCATCGATCGAGGTCGGGTCGACCGCGAACACCAGCCCGGCCTTGTCGGCCGCGTCCGCCACGCGGCGCGTGACCACGCCGGCGCCGGAGAAGATGGTGGCCACCTTGCCCGCCACGCCCGGCAGGTCGGTGTCTTCGACCGGACCGAGCTGCTCCAGCTTCTCGGTGTTGATCACCGCGCTCATCGGCGTCAGCGGCACGGCGCCGCCGGTGTAGCCGGTGCCGCCTCCGCGCGGGATGATGGTCAGGCCCAGCTCGAAGCAGCCCTTGACCAGGCCGGCGATCTCTTCCTCGGTGTCGGGCGTCAGCACGACGAAGGGATACTCCACGCGCCAGTCGGTGGCATCGGTCACGTGCGAGACGCGCGACAGGCCGTCGAACTTGATGTTGTCCTTCTGCGTGACCCGGCCCAGCACGCGCTGGGCGCGCTTGCGCAGATCATAGGCGTGGGCGAACTCCTGCTTGAAGTCCTCGATGGCCTGCTTGGCGAAGGCGACCAGCTGCTCGACCCGGTGCGAGCGGCCCTCGGCCGCAGGCTCGGCATGCTCGGCGCGGTCGGCGGCGCGGCGCTTCTCCACTTCGCCGAGGCGATGGTGCAGCGCGCCCACCAGCATCTCGCGGCGCTTGGGATTCTCCAGCAGGTCGTCCTGCAGGTAGGGATTGCGGCGCACCACCCAGATATCACCCAGCACCTCGTACAGCATGCGCGCGGAACGCCCGGTGCGGCGCTCGCCGCGCAACTCGTCCAGGATGCGCCAGGCTTCCTCGCCGAGCAGGCGGATCACGATCTCGCGGTCCGAGAACGAGGTGTAGTTGTAGGGGATTTCGCGCAGGCGCGGCGGGGCGTCCTGCGCAGCGAGCTTGGCGTCGAGCACGAGTGGGGCGTTCATGGGGGACCGCTTCCTGCAGCGCACGGGGACGGTGCGCAAGTCGTCTTTAAACGGGAATTGTACTGCAAGGGCTGGAATCGCTGCGCCGCAGCATGACAAGACCCTTGAAGCGTGGGGAACTTTTCTCCCGAAGTGCTCTACTGGCCGGAAGCCAGGGGAAATCCGGGAATGGAAAACCGGGAATGGCTAGAAGAGTTGCTTCAGGAACACCCCCATCTGATGCCAGAACCCGTCGGGAATCCATAGCAGCGCGCTGGTCATGGCCAGGTAGCGCAGGAACTTGCCGATGGCCATATAGGCCACACTGGGCCAGAAGCGCAGCCGGAGCCACCCCGCCAATGTGCATAAAGGATCACCAATGGCCGGTAGCCAGGACAGCAGCAGCGCCGGCGGCCCCAGCCGGCGCATCCAGCGGAAATAGCGTTCATCCAGGGCCGGCTTGCGCGGCCGCCTCTCATGGGCGCGACGCTGGGCGCGTTCCTGTTCGTGCAGCCGCGCCTGGCGATGCTTGCGGTAGCGTACCAGCGCCAGCTTGGCGGCATAACCCATCCACCAGTCGATCGCGCCGCCGATGGTATTGCCGATCGCGGCCACGATCACCGCCGGCCAGAACATGTGCGGGTTCAGCTTGATATAGCCGAACACGGCCGGCTCCGAACCCAGCGGCAGCAGCGTGGCCGACACCAGGCTGACCAGGAAGATGGCCGGCAGCCCCACCTTGGGCAGGGCGACGATGCCGAACAGCCAGTCGAGGAATCCTTCCATGGAACGTATGGCCGGTAGCGGGCACGGTTGGGGGCGACATTCTATCAGTGCCCCACCTCCGGCCCTGCCCGCATGGCGGCCTCGCGCGATTTGTGATTAACTGTTAGAGCCTGTCGCGGCCGATCCTTCGCCGGCCGCCCGGGCCGCCGCGCCACCGCCCGCCAAGGCCCGCCCCGGGCTCGGCGGCAGCGCCGGCGGCACCACCATCACGAAATAGCCGTACCGACAAACGGCAGTACCGCGCAGTGGCCAGTCCCGCGCCGTCGCTTTCGGGATCCGGGTCCTGTCCATGCGCGTCCACCCACATGGAGACAAGCATGGCAATTCCGATCCGCCTGACGGTCAACGGCAGGTCCGTCGACGCCCAGGTCGAACCCAACACCCTACTGGTCCAGTTCCTGCGCGAGCAGCTGCGGCTGACCGGCACCCACGTCGGCTGCGACACCGCCCAGTGCGGCGCCTGCACCGTCCACCTGGACGGGCGTGCGGTGAAGGCGTGCAACATCCTGGCGGCGCAGGCGGACGGATCCACGGTCACCACCATCGAGGGCCTGGCCGGCAGCAACGGCGAGCTGCATCCGATGCAGGCGGCCTTCCGCGAGTGCCACGGCCTGCAGTGCGGCTTCTGCACGCCCGGCATGGTCATGAGCGCCACCGCGCTGGTACAGGAACAGCCCGATGCCGGCGCGGACGCGATCCGCGCCCATCTCGAAGGCAACCTGTGCCGCTGTACCGGCTATCACAATATCGTGCGTGCAGTGCAGCAGGGCCAGGCCGCCATGCGCGGTGCCGGCGCCGCCGCCAGCGCCGAATGAGCGCGAGGAGGACGCCATGAACGCACCCGACAACAAGCGCCTGGTGGGCGCCGCGGTCAAGCGCAAGGAAGACTACCGCTTCCTGACCGGCAATGGCCAGTACACCGACGACGTCTCGCTGCCGCAGCAGAGTTACGGCTACTTCCTGCGCTCGCCGCACGCGCACGCGCGCATCCGCTCGATCGACACCACCGAGGCCAAGGCCTCGCCCGGCGTGATCGCCGTGCTGACCGGCGCCGACGTGGCGGCCGACAAGATCGGCGGCCTGCCCTGCGGCTGGCTGATCCACAGCATCGACGGCAGCCCCATGAAGGAGCCGCCGCATCCGGTGATCGCCCATGACAAGGTGCGCCACGTGGGCGACCAGGTCGCGCTGGTGGTGGCCGAGACGCTGCAGCAGGCCAAGGACGCGGCCGAGAAGATCGAGGTCGACTACGACGAACTGCCGGCCGTGGTCAACACTGCCCAGGCTGCCGCCAGCCGGACGCTGGTGCACGACGACGTGCCCGCCAACACCTGCTACACCTGGGGCCACGGCGACCGCGCGGCCACCGACGCCGCCTTCGCCCGCGCCGCGCACGTGACCACGCTGGAGATCGTCAACAACCGGCTGATCCCCAACGCCATCGAGCCGCGCGCGGTCAACGCCAGCTACCACCGCCAGGACGACAGCTACACGGTCTACGTGGCCAACCAGAACCCGCACGTCGAGCGCCTGCTGATGGCGGCCTTCGTGATGGGGCTGCCCGAGTCGCGGCTGCGCATCATCGCTCCGGACGTGGGCGGCGGCTTCGGCTCGAAGATCTTCCTCTACGCGGAAGACGTGGCGCTCACCTGGGCCGCGAAGAAAGTCGGCCGCCCGATCAAGTGGACCGCCGAACGCTCCGAGTCCTTCCTCTCGGACGCGCACGGCCGCGACCACGTGACGCGCGCCGAGCTGGCGCTCGACGCCGACGGCAGGTTCCTGGCGATGCGCGTGCACACGGTGGCCAATATGGGCGCCTACCTGAGCACCTTCGCCTCCAGCGTGCCGACCATCCTTTATGCCACGCTGCTGGCCGGCCAGTACGCCACGCCGGCCATCTACGCCGAGGTGCAGGCGGTCTTCACCAACACCGCCCCGGTCGATGCCTATCGCGGCGCCGGCCGCCCCGAGGCCACCTACGTGGTGGAGCGCCTGGTCGAAGCCGCGGCGCACGAATTGAAGGTCGACCCCGCCGAGCTGCGCCGCAAGAACTTCATCCGCCAGTTCCCCTACGCCACCCCGGTGGGCCTGACCTACGACACCGGCGACTACGAGCCCTGCCTGGCGCGCGCGCAGGAACTGGCCGACGTCAAGGGCTTCCCGGCACGGCGCGACGAAGCGAAGCAGCGCGGACGGCTGCGCGGCCTCGGCTACTCCTGCTACATCGAGGCCTGCGGGCTGGCGCCCTCCAACATCGCCGGCGCGCTGGGCGCACGCGCGGGCCTGTTCGAGGTGGGCGAGATCCGCGTCGACCCGACCGGCACCGTGACCGTCTTCACCGGCAGCCACAGCCACGGCCAGGGCCACGAGACCACCTTCGCCCAGGTGGTGGCCGACCGGCTCGGCATCGCGCTGGAAGCGGTCGAAGTGGTGCACGGCGACACCGGCCGCGTGCCCTTCGGCATGGGCACCTACGGCTCGCGCTCGCTGGCCGTGGGCGGCTCGGCCATCATGAAGGCGCTCGACAAGATCGAAGCCAAGGCCAAGAAGATCGCGGCCCACCTGCTGGAAGCCTCGGACGCCGACATCGAGTTCAAGGACGGCGTGTTCCGCGTGGCCGGCACCGATCGCAGCAAGACCTGGGGCGAGGTGGCGCTGACCGCCTACGTGCCGCACAACTACCCGCTCGACAAGCTCGAGCCCGGCCTGAACGAGAACGCCTTCTACGACCCGACCAACTTCACCTATCCATCGGGCGCCTACGTCTGCGAGGTGGAAGTCGACCCGGACACCGGCGAGTCGTGGGTGGTCAAGTTCACCGCGGTGGATGACTTCGGCAACGTCATCAACCCGATGATCGTCGAAGGCCAGGTGCACGGCGGCATCGGCCAGGGCCTCGGCCAGGCCATGCTGGAGCGCTGCGTCTATGACGACGAAAGCGGCCAGCTGCTGACCGGCTCCTACATGGACTACGCCATGCCGCGCGCCGGCGACCTGCCCGACTTCACCGTGGAGACCGCCAAGGGCACGCCCTGCACGCACAATCCGCTGGGCGTCAAGGGCTGCGGCGAGGCCGGCGCGATCGGCTCGCCGCCGGCCTTCATCAATGCCCTGGTCGATGCGCTGTCGCCGCTGGGCGTGCACGACATCCAGATGCCCGCCACGCCGCACCGCGTCTGGCAGGCCATCCAGGCCGCCAAGGCTCCCTGACCCCGACGCACGAGGATCCGACATGTACGCATTCCAATTCGAACGTGCCGCGGACACCCAGGCCGCGGTGGCGAAGCTCAAGGCCGATCCCGACGCCAAGTACCTCGGCGGCGGGCAGAGCCTGCTGGCGGCGATGAAGCTGCGCCTGGCCGCGCCCTCGGCGCTGGTCGACGTGACGCGCATTCCCGGCCTGGCCGGGGTCGGCGCGGAGAACGGCGCGCTGGTGATCGGCGCGGCCACGCGCCATGCCGACGTGGCCGCCGACGCCGAGGTGCGGCGCCGCATCCCGGCGCTGGCCGCGCTCGCCGGCGGCATCGGCGACCGCCAGGTGCGCGCCATGGGCACGCTGGGCGGCTCGCTCGCCAACAACGACCCTGCCGCGTGCTACCCGGCCGCGGTGCTGGCGCTGGGGGCCACGGTGACAACCGACCGCCGCCAGATCGGCGCCGACGACTTCTTCCGGGGCCTGTACGAGACCGCGCTGGAGCCGGACGAGCTGATCCTGTCGGTGCGCTTCCCGGTGCCCGAGCAGGCGGCCTACGTCAAGTTCCGCAACCCCGCCTCGCGCTTCGCCCTGGTCGGCGTGATGGTGGCGCGCAGCGGCAACGCCGTGCGCGTGGCCGTGACCGGGGCGGCCGACTGCGTGTTCCGCTGCCAGCCGCTGGAGCAGGCGCTGTCCGCCAGCTTCACGCCGGCGGCGGCACGCGCGGTCACGCTGGATCCGGCGGGCCTGAACGGCGACCTGCATGCCTCGCCGGAGTACCGGGCCCACCTGATCCCGGTGCTGGCGGCGCGGGCGGTGGAGGCGGCGACGCGGGGTTAGTGGCGCCTGCCTGCTGACTTCTCCGCCGCGGGCTTCCCGCTTCCGCCGGGCGTGGGAGGATCGGAGCCCCGAGCCAGCGCGCTTCGGGCCTTGCCGCATAGAAACCGCCTGCCCGCGCCTCCGGCCCCTCTCCCGCCTGCGGGAGAGGGGAGCTCACCGGCGGTCATTGCCAACGTGCCGCCAAGCCGACCTGACGCATCCATGCTTCCCGCTTCCATCGACCAGACCCTCGCCCTGCTCGAAGCCCAGCAGTATTTCGCCGACCGCGAGACGGCGACCGTGCTCTACCTGGCCCTGCGCATGCAGCGCCCGCTGTTCCTGGAGGGCGAGCCCGGCGTCGGCAAGACCGCGCTGGCCCAGGCCATTGCCGCCACGCTCGGCACGCGCCTGCTGCGGCTGCAGTGCTACGAAGGCCTCGATGCCTCCAGTGCCCTGTACGAGTGGGACTACCCGCGCCAGATCATGGCGCTGCGGCTGGCCGAGGCACGCGGCGAGCGGCCCGAGGCGCAGTCGCTCTATCACGACGACTTCCTGCTCAAGCGCCCGCTGCTGGAGGCGTTGCTGCCCGATCCCGCGGCGCCGGGTGTGCCGCGCGTGCTGCTGATCGACGAGATCGACCGCGCCGACGAGCCGTTCGAGGCCTTCCTGCTCGAAGTGCTGTCCGAATACCAGGTGTCGATCCCCGAGATCGGCACCCTCCGCGCCGAGCGGCCACCGCTGATCCTGGTCACCTCGAACCGCACGCGCGAGGTGCACGACGCGCTCAAGCGCCGCTGCCTGTACCAGTGGATGGGCTACCCGTCGCGCGAGCGCGAACTGCAGATCGTGGCGGCGCGCGCGCCCGAGGCCGCCACCGCGCTGCAGCACCGGGTGGTCAGCGTGATCCACCGGCTGCGCACCCTCGACCTGTACAAGGCGCCGGGCATCGCCGAGGCCATCGACTGGGCCCGTGCGCTGGCCGCGCTCGGCACCGCCGAGCTCGACCCGCAGTCGGTGCGCGATACGCTCGGCGTGCTGCTGAAGTACCAGGACGACCTGGCGCGCGTGGACGGCCCCACCATCGCCGAACTGCTGGCCGCGCCCGAGCCGGCCCGCTGACGCCATGGCACGCCCGCATGCCGCCCCCGGCCAGCGCCACGGTCCGCCGATGCTGGCGCGCAACGTCACCCATTTCATGCGCCTGCTGCGCGAGGCTGGCTTCCCGCTGTCGCCCGCGCACGCCGCCGACGCCCTGCAGGCGCTGCAACTGGTCGACATCGGCAGGCGCGACGAGGTACGCGCCGCGCTGGCGGCGCTGGTGCTATCGGGGCCGGACCAGCGTCCGCTGTTCGATGCCGCCTTCGACCTGTTCTGGCGCGACCCCGACTGGGAAGGCAAGTTGCGCGCGTTGCTGCTGCCGCGCGTCGACGCGGGCGCGCCGCCGCCGCGACGCAGCAACCGCCTGGCCGACGCGCTGGCGGCGCAGGTGCCGCCCGGCCTGCGCGCCCCGCCGGAGCCCGGACAGGCCGAGCGCTTCAGCGCGCCGCTCACCTTCTCCGATCAGGAACGCCTGGCCCAGCGCGACTTCGAGACCCTGAGCGCCGAAGAGTGGCGTGCCCTGCGCCACCTGGTGCGGGCGCGCCGCACCCGCCTCGCCATGCAGCACACCCGCCGCCTGCGCACCGCGGCCAGCGGCTGCCGGGCCGACGTGCGCGCCAGCGCGCGCCTGGCGGTGCGCCAGCAGGGCGAATGGATGCGCTGGAAGTTCCGCCGCCGCGTGGAGCGCCGCCCGCCGCTGGTGCTGCTGCTCGACATCTCGGGCTCGATGAGCCAGTACTCGCGCGCGGTGCTCTACTTCTGCCACGCCCTGATGCAGTCGCGCGAGCGCCTCTCGGTCTTCCTGTTCGGCACGCGCCTGACCAATATCACGCGCTCCCTGCGCGAACGCGATCCGGACGAGGCGGTCGAGGCCATCTCCAACCACGTGCGCGACTGGGCCGGCGGCACCCGCATCGGTGCCGCGCTGGCCAGCTTCAACCGCGAATGGGCGCGCCGCGTACTGGCCGGCCGCGCCACCGTGCTGCTGGTCACGGACGGCCTCGACCACGAGCACATCGACCTGCTCGACAGCGAGATGGCGCGCCTGCGCCGCTTCGCCCACCGCATCATCTGGCTCAACCCGCTGCTGCGCTTCGCCGGCTTCACGCCGCGCGCGCGCGGGGTGCAGGCCATCCTGCCCCACGTCGACGCGCTGCGCTCGGCCCACAACCTGGACAGCCTGTTCGCGCTCGAGGCGCTGCTCACCGACGATGCCGGCCGCGCGGCCGTCCCGCACCCACCTGCCGCGCACGCGGCGCCGACGCACCAGGAGGAACCCCGACCATGGAAATGAACCAGACCCAGCGCCTGCCGGTGCCCAAGCAAGTGGCCTGGGAAGCACTGAACGACACCGCCCTGCTCAAGCAGTGCATCCCGGGCTGCGAGAGCATCGAACCCGATGGCGACAACGCCTACCTGCTGGCGCTGACCGCGGCGATCGGCCCGGTCAAGGCACGCTTCAAGGGCCGCATGGCCCTGCAGGACATCCAGGCGCCCGACAGTTACACTATCCAGTTCGACGGACAGGGCGGCGCGGCCGGCTTCGGCAAGGGCTCCGCCCACGTCAGGCTCGATGCCGAAGGCGAGGAAACGCTGCTGAGCTATACGGTCAACGCGCAGGTGGGCGGCAAGATCGCGCAGATCGGCTCGCGCCTGGTCGATGCCGCCGCGCGCAAGATGGCCGACAGTTTCTTCACCCGCTTCACCGAAGCGCTCGGCGGCGGCGCGCAGGAAGCCGCCGCGCAGGAAGGCGAAGGCAGCGGCCAGGACAAGAACCAGGACGGCAGCCAGGACAGCAGCCAGGGCGGCGGCGGACAGTCAGACGAACCCAAGCGGAAACGATCATGGACAGCGTGGATCTCGAAGTCCTGAAGAGCAGCGTGCGCTGGATGGCCGAGGGCCACCGCGCGCTGCTGGTGACGGTGGTCAGAACCTGGGGCTCCTCGCCCCGCCCCGAAGGCGCCATGCTGGCCGTGCGCGACGACGGCCTGGTGGTCGGCTCCGTCTCCGGCGGCTGCATCGAGGACGACATCATCGACCGCGTGCGCCGCGAAGGCATTCCCGCCAGCGACCACGCCCGCCCGGAGGCCGTCAAGTACGGCATCAGCGCCGAGGAGGCCCACCGCTTCGGCCTGCCCTGCGGCGGCACCATCGAACTCGTCTGCGAGCCCCTCGCCCCCGCACGCGCCGACGCCAGCGCCCTGCCCGCCCTGCTGCACGCGGTCGAGAACGGCCGCCTGGTGGCGCGCAGCCTCGACATGGCCAGCGGCGACGCGGCCCTCGGCCCGGCCCTGGCCACCGACGGCCTCGCCTTCGACGGCAAGACCCTGCTGACCATCCACGGGCCGCGCTACCGCATGCTCGTCATCGGCGCCGGGCAGCTCTCCAAGTACCTGTGCCAGATCGCCGTCGGCCTCGGCTTCCAGGTCACCGTGTGCGACCCGCGCGAAGAGTACACCGAGACCTGGGACATCCCCGGCATCACGATGGTGCGCACCATGCCCGACGACACCGTCACCGAGATGCAGCTCGATGAACGCTGCGCGGTGATCGCCCTGACCCACGATCCCAAGCTCGACGACCTCGCCCTGATGGAGGCGCTGCGCACCCCGGCTTTCTACGTCGGCGCGCTCGGCTCACGCCGCAACAACCAGGCGCGCCGCGAACGGCTCAAGGAGTTCGACCTCAGCGAGCTCCAGCTCGCCCGCCTGCACGGCCCGGTCGGCATCTACATCGGCAGCCGCACGCCGCCCGAGATCGCCATCTCGATCCTGGCCGAGGTGGTCGCCGCCAAGAACCACGTCTCCCTGCCCGACATCCTGCAGGTCGAGGGCGCCAAGGCCGCGCGCGAGCTGGCGGCCGGTGCCGCCAGTACCTGCGGCACGGCGCCATGAACGGCGCGCCGGACGGCACCGACCTGCCCACCGGCATCCTGCTGGCGGCCGGCTTCGGCCGGCGCTTCGATCCCGCCGGCGCGCGCGACAAGCTGCTGGAAACGCTGCCCGGCGGCCGCACCACGGTCGCCTGGCGCAGCGCGCGCACGCTGGCGGTGGCCTTGCCGGGTGCGCTCGCCGTGGTGCGCCCGGGCAGCGAGGCGCTGGCGCAGGAGCTGCGCCGCGCCGGCTGCCGCGTGCTGGAAGCGCCCGAGGCGCGGGCCGGCATGGGCGCCGCGCTGCGCGCCGCCGTGGCGGCGACCCCGCAGGCGCGCGGCTGGGTAGTGGCACTGGCCGACATGCCCTGGCTCAGCCTCGAACTGGTGCGCGCGGTCGCGCTGTCCATCACCACGCCGGACACCATCGCCGCGCCGTGGCGCGACGGCCGGCGCGGACACCCGGTCGGCTTCGGCCCCCATTGGCGCGAGGCCCTGCTGCAACTCGACGGCGACGAAGGCGCGCGCGCGCTGCTCAAGACCCAGCCGGTGACGCGCATCCTGACCGGGGACGACGGCGCCTTCCGCGACGTGGATACGCCCGCCGACCTGCGCTGAGCGCACGCAGCCACGCGCCCTGGCGGCGGTCCGCGCCCACCCGGTCAGCCGCAGTCGGACTCGGCCAACGTGCGCAGGAACTCCCCGCTCCACCAGTGCACGTCCTGCGCGCGGATGCGCTCGAGCAGCTTGCCGTGGCGCGCCTGGCGCTCGGCCAGCGGCATGTGCAGCGCCTGCTGGACCGCCTGCGCGGTGGCGCGCGTGTCGTAGGGATTGACCAGCAGCGCTTCTTTCATCTGTTCGGCGGCACCGGCGAAGCGCGACAGCACCAGCACGCCGGGATCGGCCGGGTCCTGCGCGGCCACGTACTCCTTGGCCACCAGGTTCATGCCGTCGCGCAGCGGCGTGACCAGGGCCACGCGGCTGGCGCGGCACAGGCCCGGCAGGCGCCGGCGCGAAGTGGTGCGATGGATGTAGCGCACCGGCATCCAGTCCAGTTCTCCATAGCGGCCGTTGATGGCACCGGTAATGCCCTCCATTTCGCGACGCAGGTCCGCATAGGCGTCCACGCTCTCGCGCGAGGGCGCGGCGATCTGCACCAGCGTAGCGCTCATGCGATTCTCCGGATACTCCGCCAGCAGGATCTGGAAGGCCTTGAGCCGCTGCGGCAGGCCTTTCGAGTAGTCGAGCCGGTCGATCCCCAGCAGCAGCCGCCGGCGCGCATACTGCGCCATCATCATCTCGTAGGTTTCGCGCGCTTCCGGGCCGCGGCCGAGCTCGGCGAACTCGTCGACATCGATGCCGATGGGGAAGGCCTGCGCACGCACGGTACGGTGGAAGGCCCGGTAGCGATGCTCGCCCATCGGCTCGGCGCGGGCCTCGGACTGGACGTAGCGTCCGAAGTGCTCGAGGTCGGCATGGCTCTGGAAGCCGACCAGGTCGTAGGCGAACAGCGCCCGCATCAGCCACTCGTGCTGCGGAATGGCAGCCAGGATCAAGGGCGGCGGCAGCGGTATGTGCAGGAAGAAGCCGATGCGCTGGCTGCAGCCGATCGCGCGCAGCTCGGCCGCCAGCGGGATCAGGTGGTAGTCGTGGATCCAGATCTCGTCGTCGGGCTCCAGCAGCGGCGCCAGCTTGCGCGCGAACAGCTGGTTCACGCGCCGGTAGATGTTCAGGTTCTGGCCGGCGTCGAAGTCCGCGAGGTCCAGCCGATAGTGGAACACCGGCCACAACACGCCGTTGCTGTAGCCCAGATAGTAGCCATCATGATCCTCCCGGCACAGGTCCACCGTGGCCAGCGTGACATTGCCGGCCTGCTGCTGGTGCAGTTCGCCCTCGCCGGGCGTGCCGCCCTGCGCGGTCTCCACCACCTTGCCGCTCCAGCCGAACCAGAGCCCGCCCGTCACCTTCAGCGCCTCGCCCAGCGCGACGGCCAGGCCGCCGGCCGACGCGTTGCGCGGATCGGCGACGCGGTTCGATACCGCCACCAGTCTACCCATCGTCTTCCTTGTCGTCGTTCACTCCAGTCGCCGAGCGTGCCCGCGCGAGGCCGCCATGGCAGCCTCGCGCGGGCTCAGATCACCGAGTCCCACGGCGCCGACAGGCGCACGGCGCCGTTGATCAGGCCGACCATCGAATAGGTCTGCGGAAAGTTCCCCCACATCTCGCCGCTGACCGGATGCGTGTCTTCCGACAGCAGTCCGAGTGGATTGCGCGCCGCCAGCATGGCTTCGAAAATCTCGCGCGCCTGCTCGCGCCGGCCGATGCGCGCCAGCGCGTCGATACGCCAGAATGTGCAGATGTTGAAGGCGGTCTCGGGCTTGCCGAAGTCGTCGGGAGCCTCGTAGCGACGCATGAAGGGTCCGTCGCACAGCGACCTCTCGAGCGCGTCCACGGTGGCGACGAAGCGCGGGTCGAGCGGGTCGATGAAGCCCACCTCGATCATCAGCAGCGCGCTGGCATCGAGATCGCGCCCGCCGAAGCTCTCGGCGAAGGCCTGGCGCGATTCGCTCCACGCTTCGGCCAGGATGCGCGCGCGCATGCGCTCGGCGTGCTCGCGCCAGTAGGCCGCGCGCGTGGGCAGCTGCAGCTTGTCACCGATCTTGGCGAGACGGTCGCAGGCCGCCCAGCTCATCAATGCCGACGAGGTATGCACGCGGGCGCGCGTGCGCAGCTCCCACATGCCGGCATCGGGCGTGCCGAACACGCGCACCGCCTGTTCGCCCACCTGCTCGAGGATGTGGTACTCGGTGGGGCCGCCACGGTGCAGCAGGCGGTGGTCATGGAAGGCCTGCGCCGCGCCGAGCACCACATTGCCGTAGACATCGTGCTGGAAATGCTCCTGCGCCTGGTTGCCGACCCGCACCGGCCCCATGCCGCGATAGCCCGGCAGGTAGTCCAGCACGGCCTCGGGCAATTCACGCTCCAGGCCGATGCCGTAGAGCGGCTGGATATGGCCGTCACGCGACTGCATCACCACATTGGACAGCCAGCGCAGATAGTCTTCCATGGTGCCGACCTCGGACAGGCTGTTGAGCGCGCGGATCACGAAGAAGGCGTCGCGCAGCCAGCAGAAGCGGTAGTCCCAGGTGCGGCCGCTGTGCGGTGCCTCGGGAATGCTGGTGGTCATGGCGGCCACGATCGCGCCGGTTTCCTCGAACAGCGACAGCTTGAGCGTGATGGCCGCGCGGATCACCGCGTCCTGCCATTCGCGCGGCACCGCCAGCCGGCGCGACCATATCTTCCAGTAGGCAACGGTTTCCTGCTCGAAGTCGCGTGCGGTCTGCTCCACGCCGCCGGCCAGGGTCTCGTCCGGCCCGAGGATGAAGTCGCAGCTCCGGGTCAGCAGGAAAGGCGTTCCTGACATCACATAGGTCAGCGGCGCATCGGTGGTCATGCGCAGCGTCATGTTCTCGCCGATGAAGCGCACATGGCTGCTGCCGCGCGTGACCTGCGGCACCGTGCGGCCCCATTCGAAGCGCGGCGCCACCACCACGCGCACGCGCGGCGCACCCCGCACGGGACGGATGCGCCGCACCAGGGTGATGGGGCGGAAGTAGCGCCCCATGCGGAAGAAGCGCGGTGCGAAATCGGTCACTTCCACGCAATTGCCGTGGGTATCCGTCAGGCGCGTGTGCAGCACGGCGGTGTTCGGCTCGTACCACTGGCGCGAGCGGTGGAAATTCTCCAACTCGACGGAGAAATGACCGCCGTTCTCGCTGGGATCGAGCAGGGCATTGAAGACCGGGTCGCCGTCGAAGCGCGGCAGGCAGCACCAGACGATGCGGGCGCGCGCATCGACCAGCGCCGAGAACGAACAGTTGCCGATCATGCCGAGCGCGAGCGAGGACGGCGCATGCGGCCCGGCATCCGGCTGGGCAGAGGGATCGGCAGCCGCGGCAGCTGCGGTGGGCGCTTGGGTCACAGGGATGCCTCCTTCAGGTGAACGCGGTCCGGAACGGTCCCCCGCGCGGCGCGGCCAGCGCCGCGGCGGATCGGTGCAGCCAGCAGCGCAGCGCCGCCGGGCCCGGCACGCTGACGCCGGCGGCGCTGGGGCGCTCGCCCACCAGCACGCCAAGGCCACCCAGCGCATGCACGGCGACGAAGCCCGCTTCGTCGGTCACGTCGTCGCCGGCGAACAGCGGCCGGCGCGAAGCGAACGGTTCGGCACGCATGAAGGCGGCAATGGCGCTGCCCTTGTCGATGCCCGCCGGCTTGACTTCCATCACCATCTTGCCCGGCAGGATCTCCAGGCCGTGCAGCCCGCGCACCGCCTCGGCCAAGGCCGCGCGCACCAGGGCCTCGAGCTGCGGCGCGGCGCGGTAGTGCACGGCCAGCGCGGCCGATTTCGGCTCCAGCAACAGCTCGGGATAGGCCCGCGCCAGCGGCGCCAGGCGCTCCCACAGCAGCGCCAGCGCCGGCGGCGCGGCCACTGCTGCGGCCTCGCCATCGTGGCGGTACTCGGCACCGTGCACGCCGGCGGCGGGCAGGCGCAGCGGGTGCAGGAAAGCGTCCAGCTCGGCGATCGGGCGTCCCGAGACAATGGCCAGGGCGCCATCCAGCGCCTCGTGCAAGCGCCGCAGCGTGCCGAGCAGTTCCGGCTCGACGCGCACCAGGTCGGGGCGCGGCGCCAGGTCGGCCAGCGTGCCGTCGAAGTCGAGGAACAGCGCGGTATCCGGTTCGATCAGAGGAAGCGAAGGCATCGTTGCACACCCTAGCATGCGGTTCCGGCGATCGTCCACCCGGCGCTGTCCTACACGGCCGGCGCCGGCGACATGGCGTCGGCGCCGCATCGGCCGCCGCTTCGCCCCACCCTGCCATCCATTATCATTAGCGCTTTCCGCATTTTCCAGCCACACGGCCGCGCTTGCGCCGGCCGCCGCTACTGACCCGCCCGCCGGCGCCGACGATGACCCGCAAACCCGACTACCTGAAGAAGATCCTGACCGCCAAGGTGTACGACGTGGCGCAGGAGACCGACCTGACCTACGCCCACCAGCTCTCGGCCCGCACCGGCAATGCCGTGTGGTTCAAGCGCGAGGACACCCAGCCGGTGTTCTCCTTCAAGCTGCGCGGCGCGTACAACAAGATGGCCTCGCTGACGACCGAGGAACTCAAGCGCGGCGTGATCGCTGCGTCGGCGGGCAACCACGCGCAGGGCGTGGCACTGTCGGCAGCGCGCCTGCAGTGCCGCGCCATCATCGCCATGCCGGTCACCACGCCCCAGGTCAAGATCGATGCGGTGCGCGAGCGCGGCGGCAAGTGGGTGGAAATCGTGCTGCACGGCGAGTCCTACAGCGACGCCTACCTGCACGCCGCCGAGCTGGAGAAGAAGCACAAGCTGACCTTCATCCATCCCTTCGACGATCCCGAGGTGATCGCCGGCCAGGGCACCATCGCCATGGAGATCCTGCGCCAGCACCCGGCGCCGATCCACGCCATCTTCGTCGCCATCGGCGGCGGCGGCCTGATCTCCGGCATCGCCGCCTACGTCAAGGCGGTACGCCCCGACATCAAGGTCATCGGCGTGCAGACGGTGGACTCGGACGCCATGAAGCGCTCGGTCGACGCCGGCAAGCGCGTCGAGCTCAAGGACGTCGGCCTGTTCTCGGACGGCACCGCGGTCAAGCTGGTCGGCAAGGAGACCTTCCGCATCACGCGCGAACTGGTCGACGACATCATCCTGGTGGACACCGACGCCATCTGCGCGGGCCTGAAGGACGTGTTCCAGGACACCCGCAGCATCCTCGAGCCGGCCGGCGCGCTGGCGGTCGCCGGCCTGAAGGCCTACGCCGAGCGCGAGAAGCTCAAGGGCGAGACACTGGTGGCCATCGCCTGCGGCGCCAACATGAACTTCGACCGCCTGCGCTTCGTCGCCGAGCGCGCCGAGGTCGGCGAGGCGCGCGAGGCGGTGTTCGCGGTCACCATCCCGGAAGAGCGCGGCAGCTTCAAGCGCTTCTGCGAGCTGGTGGGCACGCGCAGCGTGACCGAGTTCAACTATCGCATCGCGGACAACGACGTGGCGCACATCTTCGTCGGCGTGCAGATCAGCAGCCGCGCGGAGAGCGACAAGATCGCCGCCAACTTCCGCCGCCACGGCTTTGCCACCCTGGACCTGTCCAACGACGAGCTGGCCAAGCAGCACATCCGCTACATGGTGGGCGGCCATTCGCCGCTGGCGCAGGACGAGCTGCTGTACCGCTTCGAGTTCCCCGAGCGTCCCGGCGCGCTGATGAAGTTCCTGACCAGCATGAGCCCGAACTGGAACATCAGCCTGTTCCACTACCGCAACCAGGGCGGCGACACCTCGAATATCCTGGTGGGCATCCAGGTGCCGAAGAGCGACAAGCGCGCCTTCCGCGCCTTCCTGTCCACGCTGGGCTACACGCACACCGACGAGACCGACAATCCCGTCTACAAGCTGTTCCTGGCCTGAGCATTTCGCCCGCGTTCCGCCCGCGTTCTGCCCGGATCCCGGCACAACCCCAGGCCGTTCCCGCCCGCGCGGGAACGGCCAGCGAGGCAAACCATGAGCCTTCCCGAACATTCCCCGCTGGGCAAGCCCTCGGCCTACAAGACCGAGTACGACCCCACCCTGCTCTTCCCCATCCCGCGCCAGCCCAAGCGCACCGAGATCGGCCTGCCCGAAGGCAAGCGGCCGCCCTTCTTCGGCGTCGACATCTGGAACGCCTACGAGCTGTCCTGGCTCAATATGAAGGGCAAGCCGCAGGTCGCCCTGGCCAGCTTCATCATCCCGGCCGAGTCGCCGAATATCGTCGAGTCGAAGTCGTTCAAGCTCTACCTGAACTCGTTCAACCAGAGCAAGATCGCTTCGCCCGAGGCCCTGCAGCAGCTGCTGCACCACGACCTGTCGGAAGCCGCCGGCGCCACCGTGCAGGTCCGGCTCGCCGCCGAAGGGGACTTCGCGCGCCAGCAGATGGGCGAGCTGGACGGCCTGCTGCTGGACCGCCTCGACATCGAGACCGACGTCTACGAGCCCGCGCCGCATCTGCTGCGCGCGGACCAGGAAGCGCCGCCGGTGGAAGAGACGCTGGTCTCGCACCTGCTCAAGTCGAACTGCCTGGTGACCGGCCAGCCCGACTGGGGCAGCGTGCAGATCCGCTACGTGGGCGCGCCGATCGACCAGGAAGGCCTGCTCAAGTACCTGATCTCGTTCCGCAACCACAACGAATTCCACGAGCAGTGCGTGGAACGCATCTTCATGGACGTGCTGCGGCAGTGCAAGCCGGTCAAGCTCGCCGTCTACGCCCGCTACACGCGGCGCGGCGGGCTCGACATCAACCCCTTCCGCACCAACTACAACACGCCCTGGCCGGACAACCGGCGCAACGCGCGCCAGTAGTCCACGGGACGGCACGGCCGCTGCCGCGGCCGGTCCGCCCGAACGCCCGAACGCCTTACAGCCCGCGCCAGTCGCCGGCCTGCTCGAAGGCATGCGCGGCCTGGTAGATCGTGGCTTCGCCCCAGTGCCGGCCCACCAGCATCAGGCCCACCGGCAGGCCATCGTCGAGACCGCAGGGCAGGCTCATGGCCGGATGGCCGGTGGCGTCGAAGGGCGCCGTGTTGGCCACCATCTCGAAGCCGCGCTGGATCACCTCGGCCAGCGGCGCGTCCGGCGCCGGGATCGGCTTGGCGGTGATCGGCAGGGTCGGCATCAGCAGCAGGTCGAAGCGCTCCAGCTCCGCGTCGTAGGCCAGCCGCAGCTGGCGCGCCAGGTTCTGCGCCTTGGCATAGAAACGCCCGCCATACTGGCGCAGGTAGAACTCGCCGACGAACATCGACAGCTTCAGCGTGGGCGAGAGCCGGTCGGCCTGCTCGCGCCAGCGCGCATGGCGCGCCATCAGCGCGGTGTCGTACAAGCCCTTCCAGTTGAAACCCATGCCGTCGCCGTGCATCATCTGCGCCTGCAGGCCTTCGAGGGCGATCGGCGTCCAGATGGCGACGCCGTCGGCGTGCATCGGAATGCTGACCTCCTCCACCTCGGCGCCGAGCTGCGCCAGGCGCCGCGCCGCCGCCCGCACCTTGGCATCGACCCCGGGTTCGCTGTTGGCGTGGCCGAAGCCCTCGCGCACCACGCCGATGCGCAGTCCCGCCACGCCCTTGCCCAGCGCCTCGGTATAGCGCGCCACGCGCGGCGCGTACTGGCGCGGGTCGAGCCCGTCCGGGCCGGCGATCACCTCCAGCAGCAGCGCGTTGTCGGCCACCGTGCGCGTCATCGGCCCGGTGTGGTCGATGGTGGATTCGATCGGCATGATGCCCGTATAGGGCACCAGCCCGTGCGTGGGCTTCATGCCGTAGCAGCCGGAGAAGGCAGCCGGGATGCGGATGGAACCGCCCTGGTCGCCGCCGATCGCCATGTCGACCTCGCCCGAGCCCACCAGCGCGCCGCAGCCCGAGGACGAGCCGCCGGCGATGTAGCCATGGCGGTGCGGGTTGTGCACCGGGCCGGTGGCATTGGTGTGGCTGCCGCCCGACAGGCAGAAGTACTCGCAGTGCGCCTTGCCGGCGATGGTGCCGCCGGCATCGAGGATGCGCGTCACCACGGTGGCGTCCATGGACGGCACATGGCCCTCCAGCGTCGAGGCGCCATTCATCATCGGCACCCCGGCCAGGCTGATGTTGTCCTTCAGGACCACCGCGCGCCCCGCCAGCGGCCCGGCCGGCGCGCCCTTCACCTCGGTCTTCACGTACCAGGCATTGAGCGGGTTCTCCTGCGGCGGCGGCGCGTATCCCGCGTCGCGCGGATAGCGCGGCGCGGGAACGAAGTCCGGCAGCGCTTCGAGGCGGTCGTACGCCTGCATGCTGCCTTCCATCAGCGCCAGGTAGTCGGCGCATTCGGCCTCGCTCATCGTCATGTGCAGGCTGGCGGTGAGTTCGCGCATCTGGGCGAGGGTCGGTCGCTTCACGGGCATGGGGGCTCCTTGGAAGGGGGGACAGAACGGCAGGAAAAGGGGCGGCCGGAAAGGGACGGCCGGCGGGGGCCTGGGCTGCGCCATGCGATCGCCCTGCACCGCCGCGACAGCGAGCATATTATTTTCCCTGGAAATATTTTCCAAGGAAAATAATTGGATCCTAGGGGAAACCACGAGCACGCCAGGAACACCCGACAAGCACGCCCCGGGGCGCCGGCCCCCTTGTCGCCGGCCGCTGACGGCCGGCCACGGCCATGCTGGCCGGTATCGTCAGAGGCGCTCAGTCACCTGGAAGAAATGGCCATCGGCCTCGGCCAGGAAGACCGGCTGCTGCACGCGCGCGTTGCCCTGCCAGGACAGTCCGCGCACGCTGCGGAAGGCGAGCGGCGCCCGCCGTCCCGCCGCGCGGCCCGGCGCTGCCAGCAGCGCGGCCAGGAAATGCACGCCGTCGTAGGCCGACTGGGCCAGCGCGTTCAGCACCGGCGCGCGCTCGCCGTAGCGGCCGTGATAGCGCTCCTTGAAGGCCATGTTGGCATCGTGGCCCAGCGTGGCGAAGTAGCCGGCGCAGGCGAACAGCCCCGCGGTACTGTCGGCGCCGATGGCGAGCAGGGCATTCTCCTCGATCGCGCAGGACAGGCGCCGTATGCGGCGCGCCAGGCCGCGCGCGGCGAACTCGCGGTTGAAGTCGATGGCATCCTGGCCGACCAGCGACAGCAGCACGGCATCGGGACGCAGTCGTTCGATCTCGTCGAGCACCGCGCGGTAGCTTCCACAGGCCGGACGGGTGTAGCGGTCGGCCAGCAGTTGCGCGCCCAGCGCCTGCAGGGCGGCCCCGGCGAAGCGGTGCGAGGCACGCGGCCACACGCAGTCGTGCCCGACGAAGACCCAGCGGCGCGCGCCGTAGCGCAGGCACAGGGTGCGCAGCGCGGGCAGCAACTGCAGATCCGGCGTCTCGCCGATGGCATACACGCCGGGCGCGCGTTCCCCGCCCTCGTAAAGCGGCGTGTAGACGAAGGGGACGCGTCCGCGCGTGGCGGCGCTGACCCGGCCGCGCACCGCGCTGGTGTGCATGCCCACCACCGCGTCGAGGGCGCCCTCGTCGATCAGCGCGCCCAGCTGCTGCGGAATATCGCGGCATTCGTCGGCGGCGTTGAACACGTGCAGGCGCAGCTCGCGGCCGCCGACGCCGCCGGCGCGGTTCAGTTCCTCGGCGGCGAGCTGGGCACAGGCGCGCGCCGACGGTCCCCAGATACCGGTGGCTCCACGCACCGGCACCAGCAAGGCCACTTCCAGCCGGCCCGCATGGCGCGTGCGGGGCGGCGGCGGCGGCCCGACCAGGCAGGTGGCACAGGGATCGTCCACGGGCTCGTCGCCGGTGTCGGCCGGCTTCGCGGGCAGCGGCTTCCATTGCATCGCGTCGTCTCCTTGCGCGCCCGGGAACACGCCGTGGGCCTGGGGCGGAATATTTTCCTGGGAAAGTTTTCCCCTATACTAGCGCAATGTCCCGCACCACTCCGCCCCCGGCCGCCTTCGACGGCTACCTCACCCAGCATCTCGCCCGTGCCCACGCCGCCGTGCAGGCGCGGCTCGAAGCCGCGCTGGCCGCGGAAGGCGTGCAGGTCGAACACTGGAAAGTGCTGCGCGTGCTGGCGGATGCGCACGGCCATGCGATGGGGGAAGTCGCGCAGTCGCTGCTGATGCACCCGCCCACGCTGACCAAGCTGGTCGACAAGATGATCGCCCAGGGACTGGCGATGCGCAGTCCCGACAGCGCAGACAACCGCCGCGTGCTGCTCTACGCCACCGACCAGGGACTGGAGTTGTCGGCGCGGCTGGATGCCCTCGTACAGGCGCACGAAGACAGCCTGGTGCACCGCCTCGGCGCGGCCAAGGCGCGCCAGTTGCGGACCCTGCTCAGCACGCTGGACGAGACGCGCGGCCCGGCCCCGGGCTGATCGCGCGCGCCGGCGCGGCGCTCAGAATTCGCTGTGGAAGCGTACGCCGTAGAACCTGGCGGGACCGCGCGCGGCGTTGTAGCCGGGATTGCGGATGTACTGGAAGTCCGGGCTGATGCTCAGGTACTTGAAGGCCTGGAAGCTGTAGAACACTTCGAACACCTGTTCCGGCGCATAGTCGAGCGCGCCGTCGCCCAGGAAGGCGCCCTGCCCGCCCGCGGCCAGGTAGGCGCGATGGTTCGGCCCCAGCATATTGATCGCCACCGCCATGCCGAGGTTGTCGCGCGGCCGGCCCCAGGCCGTGCCGGCCAGCATGCCGCCCACCGCCACCTGGCGGCCGATCTCCGTGAAGGCGTAGGTCTCGGTCTTGTCGTCCGACATATTGGCGCGCAGGAACACGCCGAGCGAGTCATTGACCTTCTGCATCAGCGATACGCCGATGCCGAGCTTGGCGTGCTCCTCGCGCACGTTGGCGACGTCGGGCGTGGTGCCGGTGGCCTGTCCGTAGCCGAGGGCATCGCTGAAGGAGCCCATGCGCGCCTGGTTGCGCCACAGCAGCAGGCGCGCCACGCCGGGCTGCCCGGCCAGGCGGTAGCGGCGCTCGAATTCCAGGATATCGCCGTAGTGCTTGAACAGGCGCGTATCCAGCGGCAGCCCGTTCGATTCGCGCGGCTGCAGGAAATGGCCGAAGCGCACCGACCAATCGTCGCCGACATACTCCAGCGCGAACCCCCAGTCGTAGCCGCGCGCGTCGGCGGGATAGTCGAAGGAGCCGTGCGCCATGAAGGACCAGTTCATGAACTGGGTGCGCGGGTCGGAACCGTAGTCGTTCTGGTCGAACACATCGAGCACGCCGAAGTTACCGGCGGTCAGCACCAGGCGGCGCTTGTCGACCGAACCGGCAAACTGGTTGAAGTCGGCCTCCTGCTCCTCGCTGCCGCCACCCAGCCCCCAGGTCTGGCGCAGGAAGGCGCGCGCACGGTAGATGGTCGGGTTGGTGCTCGATACCTTGGCCAGTTCGCCGTTGGTGGGGCCGCCTACGCCGTGCAGGTCGGAGAAAGGCACGCCCTGCGTGACCTCGGGGTTGAAGTGGAACTCGGCCCCGTTCCACAACCTGGCGCCGAAATCCAGCGTGGTGCTGAACGAATAGCTCTTGGCCCGCTGCGACATCAGGCTGTTCGGTCCCGAATAGGCCGCATCGAAGGCCGGCTGGCGCTGCCAGATATAGGTGGCCTGGCCGTGGAAGGCGAAGCGGTCTTCCAGGATCTCCAGCGGCGTACGCTGCGCCGGCGGCGCGACGGCGGCATCCGGGGCGGCGGCCGCGGGCGGCGCGTCCTGTGCCGTGCTCTGCGCCCATGCCGGCGCGGCGGCCAGCGAGCAGGCGGCGCTCAACAGCAGGCAAGGCAGGGGACGCAGCGCCCCGTTGGCGAGTCGGCGGAACAGCATGGAATGGCGGCAGGAGGGGCAGGGAGCGGGCTTGCACGGGTCCGCTCGGTTATTGGGCGCACGAAGCATAGCCAAGCCTGCATGACATGTCCACCTTGTATTGCTGCATTGCAACAAACGCCACCCCGAGCGGGCTTTTCCAGTCATCCTGGCCCAGGTCCGCAGCACCTGGCGATCGTTCTTGAATTAATTAACCCAACAATTAATATGAAACGATCGACAGGAGGGCGCCATGGCCGCACCACCTCTCACCGCACCCCTTTGCGCCGGTCGCCGCCGGCCGGGGCGGCCGAGCCGGCCCGGCCCTTCCGGCGACGCCGGCCCGGACCAGCGCTCCCACCTCCTCGATACGGCCACCTCGCTGTTCGCCGAGCGCGGCGTCGCCGCCACGCCGATCCGGGCCATCGCGACCGCTGCCGGCGTCACGCCGGCCCTGGTTCACTACTATTTCCGAGAGCGCGGCCAATTGCTCGATGCCGTGGTCGACGAACGCCTGCATCCCCTGGTCGACCAGGTCTTTTCCCCGATCGACGCCGTGCTGGCCGACGGCAGCACGGCCAAGGCCGGCGATAGCGCCGCCGACCTCGCGGCCCTGCTGTGCGGCATCGCCGAGCGCCTGATCCGCGCCGCGGCCGCGACGCCATGGTTTCCCGGATTGTGGATCCGCGAGATCGCCGGCGTCGACGGCCAACTGCGTGAACGGATGCTGCAGCGTTTCGCGCTGCCGCGCGCAGGGCGGCTGATCGTGCTGCTGCGCTCAGCCCAGTCGCGCGGCGCGCTCGCCCCCGGGCTGGAACCGCCCCTGCTGATCGTTTCGCTGATCGGGCTGACGCTGCTGCCGCTCGCTACCGCGCACATCTGGCGACAGTTGCCCGGCGCCGCCGCGCTCGACAGCGAGGCCCTGGTACGCCACGTCAGCACGCTGCTGGCGCATGCCCTCGCGCCAGCACGGCCCTGGCCACCCGCCAACGCCTGAGCCCGCCATCCGGAGCCGCCATGCCGAACCGCCTGCGCACCCTGCCCTGCCGCCCGCGCCTGCCGCGTGCCTCTCCTGCCCGCACCTGGCTGGTCCTGGCGGCCGCGGCCTCGGCCCTGGGCGGCTGCGGCAAGCCGGCACCGACTGCCTGGCAGGGCTATGTCGAAGGCGAGTTCGTCAATGTGGCCTCGCCGTTCGCCGGCCGGCTCGACCAGCTGTCGGTGGCGCGCGGCCAGCAGGTCGTGGCGGGAGCGCCGCTGTTCGCGCTGGAGAACGACGACGAGCGCGCCGCGCGCGACCAGGCCGCCGCCGCCCTGCAGGCGGCCCAGGCCCAGCTGGCGGACCTGGCGACCGGCAAGCGCCGGCCGGAGGTCGACGTCAACCGCGCCCAGCTCGCCCAGGCGCGTGCCCAGGCGCAGCGCAGCGCCACCCAGTACGCGCGCGACCAGGTCCAGTTCGCCGCCGGCGGCATCGCCCGGGCCCAGCTCGATGACAGCCGCGCCGGCGCCGCGGCCGATGCGGCCCGCGTGCGCGAGCTGGAGCGCAGCGTCGCGGTGGCCCGCCTGCCGGGACGCGAAGCCCAGCGCGAGGCGCAGGCACGCCAGGTGGAAGCGCTGCGCGCGGCGCTGGCCCAGGCGGAATGGAAGCTGTCGCGCAAGCGCGTCGCCGCCGCGCAGGGTGGACTGGTCTACGACACCGTGTTCCGCCTCGGCGAGTGGGTCCCGGCCGGCAGCCCGGTGGTGCGCATGCTGCCGCCGGGCAACGTCAAGGTGCGCTTCTTCGTGCCCGAGGCCGAGGTGGGCGCGCTGCGCAATGGCGAAGCGGTCACGATGCATTGCGACGGCTGCGCCCGACCGCTGCAGGTGCGCATCAGCTACATCGCCAACGAGGCCGAGTACACCCCGCCGGTGATCTACAGCAACGAGACACGGCGCAAGCTGGTCTTCCTCGTCGAAGCCCATCCCGCGCTCGCCGACGCGGCGGCCCTGCACCCGGGGCAGCCGGTGGAGGTCTTCCGTCCATGAGCCCGACCGACGCACCGGACCACGCCGCGCCCGCCATCGACGTGCGCGGCCTGAGCAAGCGCTACGGCAACCGCCTGGTGGTGGACGGCCTGACCATGCAGGTCGGACACGGCGAGATCTTCGGCTTCCTCGGCCCCAACGGCAGCGGCAAGACGACCTCGATCCGCATGATGTGCGGCCTGCTGACTCCTGACGGCGGCGCGGGCAGCTGCCTGGGTTTCGACATCCTGCGCGAGAGCGCGGAGATCAAGCGCCGTGTCGGCTACATGACGCAGCGGTTCTCTTACTGGGACGACCTGTCGATCCGCGAGAACCTGGACTTCGTCGCCCGCGTCTACGGCATGCCGCGCCGGCGCGAGGCGGTCGAGCGTGCGCTCGAGGATCTCGGCCTGGCGGCGCGCGCCGGCCAGCTCGCGGGCGCACTGTCCGGCGGCTGGAAGCAGCGCCTGGCGCTGGCCGCCTGCCTGCTGCACGAACCGCGCCTGCTGCTGCTCGACGAGCCCACCGCCGGGGTCGACCCCAAGGCGCGGCGCGACTTCTGGGAACAGCTCCACCAGCTCGCCGCGCGCGGCATCTCGGTGCTGGTCAGCACCCATTACATGGACGAGGCCGAGCGCTGCCACAAGCTGGCCTACATCGCCTACGGCAAGCTGCTGGCACAGGGCACCGCGGCCGAGGTGGTGGCCGGCCAGCGGCTCAGCACCTGGTCGGTGCTGGGCGACGACCTCGCCGCGCTGTCGCAGCAGTTGCAGGGCGCCCCCGGCGTGGAGCAGACCGTGGTGTTCGGCAACGCGCTGCACGTCACCGGCCGCGATGCCGACACGCTGGCGGCCACGCTCGCGCGCGTGGCCGGGCCCCGGCACCGCGTCGAAGCCACCGAGACCAGCCTGGAGGATGTCTTCATCCATATGATGAGCCGCTCCGAGGACAATATGCGGGCGCCGGCCGGCGCGCCGGCTCCGGCGCATGGCGGAGCGCGGCCATGAACGGCACCGCGCCCCGTCCCGGCTTCTCGCTGCAGCGCTGGTGGAGCATCGTGCTGAAGGAGTTCCTGCAACTGCGGCGCGACCGCGTCACCTTCGCCATGATCGTCGGCATCCCCATCATGCAGTTGCTTCTGTTCGGTTTCGCCATCAACAACGACCCGCGCCACCTGACCACGGCGGTGATCGCCGCCGACCAGAGCGAGTTCACCCGCTCCTTCATCGCCGGGCTGCAGAATTCCAGCTACTTCCGCGTGGCGGGCACGCTGCCCGGCGAGCAGGCGGGGCGCGAAGCGTTGATGAAGGGGGAGGTCCAGTTCGTGGTCAGCATTCCGGCCGACTTCACGCGGCGCCTGCTGCGCGGCGAGCGCCCCGCCCTGCTGGTGGAAGCGGACGCCACCGACCCGTCGGCCACCAGCGCAGCCATCGCCGCGCTCACCCAGCTGCCCTACAACGTGGCCGGCAAGGACCTGCAAGGCGCGCTGGCGCCGCTGGCCGGCGGCCATCCGCCTTTCGACGTGCAGGTGCAGCGCCTCTACAACCCGGAAGGCATCACCCAGTACAACATCGTCCCCGGCCTGATGGGCGTGATCCTGACCATGACCATGGTGATGATGACCGGGCTGGCGATGACGCGCGAGCGCGAGCGCGGCACCATGGAGAACCTGCTGGCCACCCCGGTGCGGCCGCTGGAAGTGATGACCGGCAAGATCGTGCCCTACATCTTCATCGGCCTGATCCAGGCCACCATCATCCTGCTGGCGGCGCGCTGGGTGTTCCACGTGCCCTTCGTCGGCTCCGTGCTGGCGGTCTACCTGGCCGCGCTGCTGTTCATCGCGGCCAACCTGACGGTGGGCATCACCCTGTCCTCGCTGGCGCAGAACCAGTTGCAGGCGGTTCAACTGACCTTCTTCTACTTCCTGCCCAACATCCTGCTGTCCGGCTTCATGTTCCCCTTCCAGGGCATGCCGGGCTGGGCCCAGGCCATCGGCAACGTCCTGCCGATGACCTACTTCCACCGCCTGATACGCGGCATCCTGCTGAAGGGCAACGGCTGGCCGGAGCTCTGGCCCAATGTGTGGCCGCTGGCGCTGTTCACCGTGGTGGTGATGGGCATCGCCTTGCGCTTCTACCGGCGCACGCTCGACTAGGAGGCAAGCATGGGTCGACCTGCCGGAGTCAACGCCAGTCCCGCCCCCGTCCTCCGCCTGCGCCACCTGCGCCGGCGGGCGGTGCTCGCCGCCTGCCTGGCACTGGCGGCGGGCTGCACGGTCGGACCGGACTTCCGGCCGCCGCAGCCCCCACTGGACAGCGGCTACACGATGCCGCCTGCGCCGCCCCGGACGGCGCAGGCCGAAGGCCGCCACGGCGGCGCGCAGGTCCTCGACGACGGCGCCGACGTGCCCGAGCGCTGGTGGACCTTGTTCGGCAGTCCCGCGCTGGACCGCACCGTCGAGGCCGCGCTGGCGGCCAATCCGGGCGTCGCCCAGGCCCGCGCGCGCCTGGAGCAGGCCGGCCACGATCTCGCCGCACGCAGCGGGGCGACGCAATGGCCGGCCATCGACGCCAGGCTCAGCAGCACGCGCCAGCAGGTCGATATCAAGAGCCTGGGCATCACCGCTTTTCCCAGCCCCGGACCGTTCACGCTGTACGGGGCCTCGGTGCAGGTGTCCTATGTGCTGGACCTGTTCGGCGCGCAGCGGCGCGAGCTGGAGGGCCTGCGCGCGGCGGTCGACTACCAGCGCTTCGAATGGCAGGCGGCGCGCCTGGCGCTCGCCGCCAACGTGGTCACGGCGGCCATCCGCGAGGCCGGCCTGCGCGCGCAGATTGCCGAACTGCGCGCACAGACGGCCGCGCAACGGCGCAGCCTGGACATCACGCGCGCGCGGCTCGCGGCCGGCGGCGTGGCCGAGGTCGACGTGCGGCGCCAGCAGGGCGTGCTCGACCAGACCGAGGCGCAATTGCCCGGCCTGGCGCGCCAGCTTGCCGCCAGCCGCCACCAGCTGGCGGTGTACCTGGGCCTGGCGCCCGCCGGCGCCAGCGACGACGAGGGCGCGCCAGACCGCGGTAGCGGCGAGGATGCGCTGCCCGCCTTCGACCTCGACACCCTGCACCTGCCCGCGGCGCTGCCGCTCAGCCTGCCGTCGACACTGGCGCAGCGGCGTCCCGACATCGCCGCCGCCCAGGCCCTGCTGCAGCAGGCCTCGGCCAATATCGGCGTGGCCACCGCCAACCTCTACCCGCAGCTGACCCTGAGCGGCAGCGCCGGCACGCAGGGCCTGTCGGCCGGCGACCTCTTCCGCAGCCTGAACGTGTGGAGCCTGGCGGCCGGCCTGGCCCAACCGGTCTTCCACGGCGGCGAGCTGCTCGAGCGCCGGCGCAGTGCGCAGGCCGCCTACGCGCAATCGCTGGCGGCCTACCGCCAGGTGGTGCTGCAGGGCCTGCTGGAGGTGGCCGACGCGCTGCGCGCGCTGGAGGCCGATGCGCTGGCACTGCGCGCGCGCGCCGATGCCGCGCAGCGGGCGCGTGAGACGCTGGACATCGTCGCGGCGCAGTACCGGGCCGGCGGCGTCAGCCAGCTCGCGCTGCTCGATGCCGAACGCCAGTACCGCCAGGCCGCGCAGGACCTGGTGCAGGCCCAGGCCGCCCGCCTGGCGGACTCGGCGGCGCTGCTGCAGGCGCTGGGCGGAGGCTGGTGGCAGGAGACGGAGAGGGAAACGGAAACGGAAGCGGAAGCGCGAACGGAACCGGCACCCGCCGCTCGCGCCGCACATCCGCGCGCGGGCGCGGACGGCGCCAGCATGGCTCAGCGCGCCAGGTAGTCCCGCAGGCGCCGCACGCCCTCGTCCAGGCGCTCCGTGCCGCAGGCATAGCACCAGCGCACGAATCCCTCGCCTTCGTCGCCAAAGGCGCTGCCGGGCGCCAGGCCGAGGCCGGCCTCGCGCACCAGGCGCTTGCACAGGTCCAGGCTGTCACGCGTGCCGGCCAGGCGGAAGAACACGTACATGGCGCCATCGGGGGCATGGGCGTCCACGCCCGGCAAGGCCGACAGCGCGCCGACCAGATGATCGCGCGCCGCGCGCAGCCGGCCGACCAGGTCGCGCGTGAAGACCTCGCCCTCGCGCACCGCCACCACGCCGGCTTCCTGCACGAAGGCGGGGGCGCACGAGGTGTTGTACTCGATCAGTTTGCCCAGGTCGCCCTCCATCGCCTCGGGCAGGACCATCCAGCCCAGCCGCCAGCCGGTCATCAGCCAGGCCTTGGAGAAGGAATTGATGCAGATCACGCGCTCGTCGCGCCTGGCGATGTCGAGGAAGGATGGCGCGGCGCCGCCCACGCCGGGTTCGTCGCCGTAATACAGCCGCTCGTAGACCTCGTCGGCGATGATCCAGATGCCGTGGCGGCGGCAGTGCGCCAGCACCGCCTGCTGTACCGCGCGTGGCATGGTCCAGCCGGTCGGGTTGTTGGGAGAGTTGATCAGCAGCGCGCGCGTGTCCGGCGTCAGCGCGGCCAGCAGGCGCTCCAGGTCCAGGGTCCAGCCGTCGGCGCCATAGTCGAGCGATACGGTATGCACCGCGGCGCCGAGGATCTTGGGGATCTCCACCAGGTTGGGCCAAAGCGGCGTGACGGCGACGATGCGGTCGCCAGCGCCGGCCACCAGCTGGGCCGCCAGCATCAGGCCGCTGTCGCCGGAACTGGTCACGGCGACCTGCGCCACGCTGGTGGGTCCGTGCAGCGCGCTGACATACTCGGCCAGCGCGCCGCGCAGCGCGGTGATGCCGAGATTGTGCGTGTAGAAGGTGGCGCCGGCCTCCAGCGCCCGGCTGCCGGCCTCGCGGATGAAGGCTGGCGTGACCTGGTCCGACTCGCCGAACCAGAAGGGCAGCACGTCGGGCCGGCCGATGCCGGCATTGGCGACCTCGCGGATGCGCGAGGCGCGCAGCTGGCGCACGGCCGCACGTGCCTGCGCGGGAAACTCGGCGGAAGGGGGAACCGCTGGCTGGGACATCGGCAGGTCTCCTGGGCTTGGGGTGCGCAGCAAGCGTACTCCAAAAGCCGCGCCGCGGGCATGCCGCCGGTGCGGAGCGGGGCCCTAGCGGCCGCTGTCGCGTGGCGTGAAGCCGAACTTCGGCTTCAGGCCGAAGCTGCTGCCGCCGTCGGAGTCCGGCCGCAGCGCGTATTGGCTCGAGCTGCTGGCGGCGTCGCGGCCGTCCGTGCGCGCCGCCCTGGCCGGCGGCCGCGAGGCCGACCCGCCTGCGCGCTGGCTTCGCGCCTTCGCCGCCGGGCCGCTTGCCGCGGCCGGCTGCGCGCCCGCGGCGGACGCCAGCGGGACCGCCAGCGATGCCAGCAAGGTGATGTAAAGGATAGGCCTCACGGCGGGATTGCCGGTTGTGTTCCGGACGGATTGCGGGACCCCCATTGTGACAGGTCCGCTGCCACCGCGGCGCCGTTCCGGCGGTGGCCCGCGGTGGCCCGCGGTGGCCCGCGGTGGCTCGCGGTGGCTCGCGGCCGGCTACGCCAGCAGCGCGCGCAGCGCGTGCGCATCCATCGGCGGCAGCGCCAGCGCACCCAGCGCACCGCGCACGCCGGCCAGCAAGGCCGCGTTGTCGGGCGCGACGCTGCCGTCCGGCAATTGCATGTTGTTCTCGAAGCCGATGCGGGCGTGCCCGCCCAGCAGTACCGCTGCCGTGGCACAGGCGGCCTCCTGCGGCCCGAAGGCGCAGACCGCCCACGGCGTGCCCGCCAGCTCCATGCCATGCTCGCGCCAGGCCTGCAGGAAAGGCAGCAGGTCGGCCGGGGTCGAGGTCTGCCCGGCCGCGTAGCGGCCGAGCACGAACAGCACCCAGTGCCGTCCCGGCGGAATCGCGCCGCTGGCCCGCAGCGCGGCGTAGCGCCGCACGTCTGCCGCATCGTAGAGGATGTACTGCGCCACCACGCGCTCGCGGTGCATCCAATGGAAGAAGTCGCGCGCCTGCGCCGGGTCGCCCTCCTGCGGCAGCAGCTCGCGCACCGCCACCGAAGCGGCTTCCGGACGCAAGGCGCGGATCGCGGCGATCTGCTGGTCGGGCCGGTAGATGCCGACCGCCTCGGTCGTAAGCTGGATCACCAGCGCCTCGCCCACGGCGCGGCGCACCGCGTCGATGGCCGGCGCATAGTCGGCGGTTTCCAGGCTGTGGGTGCCGTCGGCGCGGCGCACATGCAGGTGGATCATGGCCGCGCCGGCGTCCAGGCAATCCTTGGCGCATTGCGCCAGTTCCGCCGGCGTCATCGGCAGCCGCGGGTGATCGGTGTGGGTCTTGCGCGCGCCGTTGGGCGCGACGGCCAGCGAGAACGGCTGCGCCGTGTTGCCTGCGGGATTCGTCATCGCGCTCTCCCTCAGGCCGCCCGCTGCGCCGGCAGTACCTCGCCGACTGCCGCGACGAAGCGCGCGACGATGCGCTCGATGTCCGCCTCGGTGCAGATGAAGGGCGGCGCCAGCAGGACATGGTCGCCATGCACGCCATCGACGGTGCCGCCCATCGGATAGACCAGCAGGCCCTGCTGCATGGCCGCCGTCTTGAGCCTGGCGTGCGTCTTCAGCGCCGGATCGAGGGTCGCCTTGCTGGCGCGGTCGGCGACGAACTCCACGCCGACGAACAGGCCGCGTCCGCGCACGTCGCCCAGGTTGGGATGCGCGCCCAGTGCCTCGCGCAGGCGCGCACGCAGCTGCTCGCCGCGCGCCAGCACATTGGCCAGCAGCCCCTCCTCGGCGATGGTGCGCTGAACCGCCAGCGCCGCGGCGCAGGCGGTGGCATGGCCGATATAGGTATGACCGTGCTGGAAGAAGCCGCTGCCGCCCACGATGGCGTCGTAGATACGGTCGGTGCACAGGGTGGCGCCGATCGGCTGGTAGCCGGCGCCCAGCCCCTTGGCGATGGTGACGATGTCCGGGACCACGCCATCCTCCGCGCAGGCGAACAGGTGGCCGGTGCGGCCCATGCCGGACATCACCTCGTCCAGGATCAGCAGCACGCCGTACTTGTCGCACACCGCGCGGATGCGCTTCAGGTAGTCGGCCACCGGCGGCACCGCGCCGGCGGTAGCGCCCACCACCGTCTCGGCCACGAAGGCAGCCACGCTGTCCGGTCCGAGTTCGAGGATCTTGGCCTCCAGTTCGTCGGCCAGCCGCTGCGCATACTGCGTGCCGGTCTCGCCCGCGGCCTGGTCGCGGTAGGCATAGCACGGCGAGACATGGTGCGCGGGCACCAGCAGCGGCAGGAAGGGCTCGCGCCGCCAGGCGTTGCCGCCGATGGCCAGCGCGCCCAGCGTATTGCCGTGGTAGCTCTGGCGCCGCGCGATGAAATGGCGGCGCGTGCCCTGCCCGGTCTCGACGAAATACTGGCGCGCGAGCTTGAGCGCAGCCTCCACCGCCTCCGACCCGCCCGAGACGAAGTAGACGTGGTTGAGATCACCGGGTGCCGCCTCCGCCAGCGTGGCCGCGAGCGCCTCCGCCGGTTCCGTGGTGAAGAAGGAGGTATGCGCATAGGCCAGCGTCTGCACCTGGCGCTGGATCGCCTCGATCACGCGCGGATGGCCGTGCCCCAGGCAGGAAACGGCCGCGCCACCGGAGGCATCCAGATAGCGCTTGCCGTTGCTGTCGATCAGTTCGATACCCTGGCCGCCCACGGCCATGGGGAGGGCCTGGCGGGGATTGCGGTGGAATACGTGGGTCATGGAGAAGACGGAGAGGACGTGGCCGCACCGGCCTTGCGCCGGTGCGGCCTGGAAGTCGCCAGTATAGGAAAGCGCCCCGGCCAATGCAACATATGTTTCCTCAATAAAACGCAAGATACATGCATTTCAAACCCGGATGGCAGCAGGGGGCCAGCACGGCTGTCATGGAAGTTGTGCAACAATCGTTGCACTCATCGCCCGGAATTCCCGATGCCATCCGACCCCCTTCAACCGCCACGCAGTCCCGACGAACTGCTCGCCCGGCTGCGCAGCCTGTTTCCCGAACTCAGCGCGCAGTTCCAGGGTGGCGCACGCTACCTGCTCGACCATCCGCAAGACATTCCGGTGCTGTCGATGCGCAAGCTGGCCGGCAATGCCGGCGTGCAGCCCGCCACCTTGGTACGCCTGTCGCAGTTCCTCGGTTTCGACGGCTGGCAGAGCCTGCGCGAGTTGTTCGTCGACGTGCTGCGCGCCGGCCCGCAGCCGTACGCCAAGCGTGCCCGCAAGGTGGTGCGTGAGACCGAGTCGGGCAGGATGCTGGCCGAGATGCTGGAAGCGCAGCACCAGAACCTGGACCGCATCGCCAATGCCAACGCGCAATCGCTGCCGCGCGCGGCCGAGCTGATCGCGGCGGCGCCCAGCCTGCACATCGCCGGCTTCCGCGCCTGCTTCCCGATCGCCTTCACCTTCCACTATGTGTACCGGCTGTTCCGCAGTTCGGTGCATCTCGTGCGCGGCGAGGCGGGCACGCTGGAGATGGAACTGCGTGCGCTGGCGCCCGAGGATGCGGTCTTCGTGGCGAGCTTCGCGCCGTACTCGCAGGAGAGCATCCGCGTCGCCACGCTGGCGCGCGCCAGCGGCTGCACGGTCATCGCCCTGACCGACAGCACGGTGTCGCCGATCGCACTGGAGGCCGATTGCACCCTGCTGTTCTCGGTGGAGAGCCCGTCCTTCTTTCCCTCCGTCAGCGCCGGCGTGGCGACCGTCGAAGCCCTGGTCGAGCAACTGCTCGCCAAGCAGGGCAAGGGGGCGATCCGCGCCCTGGAACTGGCCGAAGGCCAGCTCCACCAGACCGGCGCCTATGCGCCGGCCGGCGGCCGCTAGCGTCCAGGATCCTCAGCCAGCGGAAGCACGCGGCCCGGCAAGAAACCGTGCCAGGCCTGCCGGCGGACCGGGCCGGCGCACCAGCGATGCAGGACACCGGGCGCGCCGGCGCCCTCCTCCCCTGCCGCGGGCCTCATTCGAAGGCCTGGTCGTTCGGGTTGGCGTAGGCCTTCCTGACCATGTCGCTCATCGGGAATTCGAAGTTGATCCCCTTGGGCGGCACCGGCTTGTTGAACCACTTGTCATAGAGCGCCTCGATCTCGCCGCTCTTCATCAGGCCCGTCATCACGCCGTCGACCAGCTGTTTGAAGCCCGGATCGTCCTTGGGCATCATGAAACCGTAGGCCTCGAAGGATTGCGGCGTGCCCACCACGGTCCAGTCGGCAGGATTCTGCGCCAGCGTGCGGGCGCCGGAGAGCAGCACGTCGTCCATCATGAAGGCCGCGACGCGGCCGGACTGCAGGATCAGGAAGGACTCGCCGTAGTCCTTCGCGCTCTGGATGGTGATATTGGCCTTCTTCTCGTCGTTGAGCCGGCGCAGGATACGCTCGGACGTGGTGCCGGCGTTGGTGACCACGGTGCGGCCCGACAGATCGGCGAAATCGTGCACGGGGCCGTCCTTCTTCACCAGCAGGCGCGTGCCGGCGACGAAGAAGGTGGTGGAAAAGGCGACCTGCTGCTGGCGCGCCTTCAGGTTGGTGGTCACGCCGCACTCGAGGTCGACGGTGCCGTTCTGCACCAGCGAGATGCGGTTCTGCGAGGTGACCGGCACCATGCGCACCTGCAGCGCCGGCAGGCCGGTCGCCTTCTTCACCTGGGCGATGACGCGGTCGCAGATGTCCTGCGAGAAGCCCACCACCTTCTGGTTGCTGTCGTAGTACGAGAACGGGATGGACGAGGTGCGGTGCCCGATCGAAATCATGCCGGCCTGCTTGATCTTGCCCAGCGTCGGGCTGGCCGGCACGTCGGCGGCGCCGGCCACGCCCTGGGCCAGCAGGGAGGCCAGGCATGCGGCAACCAGGCTGGTGCGCTTCACGACTTTCATTCAATGCTCCTTGGGTTGGCATCCACGCGATGAGCCATCGCGATCCGGATGCTAAGCAATGAGCAACAACTGTTCCATCATGGATAACCATGAAACATATGTTATGAAATCCGCGGAAAGCAACACATGGATCACAATAATCGTTCACTCGATGCCGGCGCTGGTGCACGCTGCCGCCCATGCACCCTGCCTGGGCACCGCGCCGACGGCGGCAGGCGTGCGACAATGCGGACCCGTCCGCCCGCGCCTGCAGCCGTTTCCCCGCCGTCATGTCCAGCACCACGCCCCCGCCGACCGAACGCATCGCCCTTGCGGGCCCCGCCGGCCATATCGATGTCCTGCGCGATGCGCCCGTGGGACCGATGCGCGGCGTGGCGGTGGTCGCCCACCCGCACCCCGAACTGGGCGGCACCGCCCTGCACAAGGTGCCGCAGCAACTGGCGCGGGCGCTGCAATCGTTCGGCTTCCTGACACTGCGGCCGAACTTCCGCGGCGTGGGCCGCAGCGAGGGCACGCATGACCAGGGCATCGGCGAGACCGAGGACCTGCTCGCGGTGGTCGCCAGCCTGCGCGCAGCGCATCCGGACGGGGAACTGGCGCTGGCCGGCTTCTCCTTCGGCGCTTTCGTGCAGTCGCACGTGGCCGGGCGCCTGGTGCAGGCAGGCGTGGCGATCCACCACCTGATCCTGGCCGGCATTCCTGCCGGCGCCATCGCCGGCCGCCGCGACTACGACACGCCGGCGGTGCCGGCCCATGCCCTGGTGGTGCACGGCGAACGCGACGAAACCGTGCCGCTGGGCCACGTGTTCGAGTGGGCCCGGCCGCAGCAGCTGCCGGTGGTGGTGATCCCCGGCGCGGACCATTTCTTCAGCGGGCGCCTGCCGGTACTGCGCGGCGTGGCGGAACGCTATCTGCGGCGGCCGCCCGAAGCCGCCTAGCCCGGACCGACGCCTGCCGCTTGGTGCCTGCGCTTGCGGTGGCAGGCCGACCATCTCCTGGCGGTAGCGCACGCCGATGCGGCACCCCGCCCCGGCTGCCCCCCCCGATCGACGCCGCGGCACAAGCGCACAAGCGGTCATGCCGCGCAAAATCCTGTGGATAAGTCTTGGGATAAGTCCCTGGATAAGTGGCGGGACAAGTGTGGGACAAGTGCGGGAAAACTACCGGATAAGTGCCGGGAAAGCTGTGCGCAAGCTGTGCGCAAGTTGTGGAAACGCTGTGCGCAGCGTGTGGACAGGCGGCCGGCTGCACGCCCGCCCCCCGGCCCGGAAGCAGCCCTAGCCGTCGCGCCGGGCCGCCCTGACCACACAGTCGGACAGCCTGGCGAAGTGCCGCAAGGCGGCCTGGGTCAGTTCGACCTGCTTGCGCCGAGTGTCTTCCGTGTCGGACAACTGGATCCAGCCCTTCTCGCGCATGGACTTCAAGCGCGCATGCAGGGTCGAGGGAGAGCCCAGCTCGGCGTGGTGGATCAGGTCGCGCACGGAAAGCTGTGCCTTGGCCAGGCCGGCACGGCCGACACACTCCAGGATGCGCTGCTCCAGAGGATCCAGCGCGGGCAGCGAAGGCAGGCCGCGCACCGCTTCGGCAAGTTGCAGGAAACGCAAATAAATGTCAGCGGGTCGGGTCATGGGGTCGTTCCGAGGCTGGCGTCAGACTGGTTTGCGCTATGATCGGCACTCCGTTTCCGGCCGCCCGTTCACGCGCGCAGCCGCCATTCTATGTCAATGACCAAGCTCCGCCTGCAGGCCGGCATGGTGCTGGCGACGCTGCTGCTGTTCGTCGCGGCCCTGGCCTTGAACGAGTGCGTGTTCGCCCGCTCGGAATACGTGCGCGGCATCAACTGGATCTACCTGCCGGCAGGCGTGCGCCTGCTGTGCACCCTGCTGTTCGGCGAAGCCGGCGCGGTCGGCCTGCTGTTCGCGTCCTGGCTGGTCTGCTTCGGTTACTTCTTCCCGCACGACTTCAGCCGCGCCTTCATGGGTGGCATCATCGCCGCCGTCGCACCCTACCTTGTCTACCGGCTGGCGCAGCTGCGCTTCGGCCTGAAGGCCTCGCTGGTCAACCTGACACCGCGGCGCCTGCTCGCCTGCGTCCTTGCCTATTCGGTCGCCAGCCCGCTGCTGTACCACGCATGGCTGTTCCTCAGCGGCGCGCGGGAACACCTGCTGCAGGGCCTGCTGGTGATGTTCGTGGGCGACCTCAGCGGCACGCTGATCGTGATCTACACGCTCAAGGGGCTGCTGACCCTGTGCACCCGCCGCTCGACCAAGCTGCCCTGCTGAAGTCGCAGGTGCGGGCACGAAAAGGCCCGCGCGACAGTGGGCGCGGGCTCGGGATCCTTGCGCAGATGGTTTGCCCACAGGAGCGTCATGGGTGGATCGCAGCGCGGGGAAGAGCGCGGGGAAAAACAAGTGTGAAGCGCGTCTTTCCGTTTGCGGAGGCGACGGATATATCCCCTCCATGCGCGGCCATGATGGCGCGCGTGATCGGCAGGCCAAGGCCGCTGCTGTCGGATTCCGGGCGCACCCGCGACTTGTCGCCGCGAAAAAACCGGTCAAACAACGATGCCAGCAGCTCGACGGCAATCTCCGGGCCGGTGTTCTCCACGGCGATGCTGACTTCGTGCGTATCGGAGCTCGCCTCGATCAGGACTTTCCCATCAGCCGGCGTATGGCGCAATGCGTTGGACAGCAAGTTGCTCAGCGCCCGTCGCAGCATCAGGCGATCTCCCTCGATCGTGGCTTGCCCCCGCCATTCGAATTCAATGCCCTTGTCTTCGGCCAATGCCTCGTAGAACTCGAACAGCGCGGACACTTCGGACTCGACGGAGATGACCTCCTTGTGTGGCAGGTCAAGGCCGTGCTCCATCTTGGCCAGGTAGAGCATGTCGGAGACCATCCGCGAAAGCCGTTGCAACTCCTCGGCATTGGAGGCGAGTATCTCGCGATACCTGGCGGCGTCCCGGGGCTGCGAAAGCGCGACCTGCGTCTGGGTCATCAGGTTTGTCAGCGGTGTGCGCAGGTCATGTGCCAGGTCTGACGAGAAGTCCGACAGCCGCCGGAAGTCGTCCTGCAAGCGGTCGAGCATGGCATTCAGATCGGATGCCAGGTCCGCCATTTCCACCGGCACGGCATCGACCGGCATTCTCTCGGAGAGCTTCTCGCCCGTGACGGTCTGCGCGCGCGATGCCATGGTCCGCAGCGGCAGCAGGCCGCGCCGCGCCGCCCACCAGCCGAGGACGCCGCTGGCAAGCGCCGCCAGCGCGACATAGAAGACCAATGACTTGCGGAATGCCCGCATGAAATGCGCGTGGATCTCGGTGTCCATGGCAAGAACGACTTCCACGGATTGGCCATCCTGCGCCACCATCGATGCCCGCAGCGCGCGATACGCCTTGCCGGCGTCGGTCCACTGGATGACGTCACCCTTGTCACCGTGCTGCTCCAGCGCCTCGAGGGCGAGCGTGGTGTCGAATCCGGGCGAGGCAAAGTGTGTGCGACCCGGAGCATCGCGCACCAATACCAGCAGCCCTGCGTGATGCTGGTAGGTCTCGGTGAGACGTGCTGGCAATGTCGCGGTCGAACCCATGGCAATGGTGCTTTCCACCAGGCGCATATTGTCGCGCAGCATGACGTAGTCTTCGTCGGCAAAATGCCGGTTCATGGCCGTGTAGATCAGCAGGCCAAGTCCTAGCAGCACGCAGGTCGACGACAGGGAGAACAATGCCGTCAGGCGCGTGGTGAGCGAATACCTGCGCATCAGGCGTCGTCCCCGGGTGCCTCCAGCACGTAACCCATGCCGCGTATCGTCTGGATCAGCTTCGTTTCGTATTCGTCGTCGATCTTCGCGCGTAGGCGACGGATGGCAACGTCGATGACATTGCTGTCGCTGTCAAAATTCATGTCCCAGATCTGGGAGGCGATCAAGGACCGAGGCAGCACTTCGCCCCGACGTCTCGCCAGCAGCTCGAGCAGTGCGAACTCCTTGTTGGTCAAGACGATCTTGCGACCGGCCCGGATAGCCCGGCGGCGCGCGAGATCCAGTATCAGGTCGCCGACCTGAACGCGATCGATGGGCTGGCTACCGGCGCCGCGCCGCAGCAGTGTCCTGACCCTGGCAAGCAGTTCGGCAAAGGCGAACGGCTTCACCAGATAGTCATCGGCACCCAGTTCCAGACCCTTCACGCGATCGGCGACGCTGTCTCGCGCTGTCAGGAACAGAGCGGGCACGGGATTCTCCGAGGCACGCAAGCGCTGCAAGACTTTCCAGCCATCCAGGTCCGGGAGCATGACATCGAGAATCAACAGGTCATAGCTCTCCGTCGAGGCCATATGCAGGCCGTCCTGACCATTGCGCACGAGATCCACCACAAAACCTGCTTCCGAGAGGCCCTGGCGCAGGTATTCGCCCGTCTTCGCTTCATCCTCGACCACCAGCAGCTTCATCGCCTCTCCCCGTCCGCACGCATCCTGGATTCCCTTGATCCCGAAACGACGCCAGTGTACGGGCTGGAGGGAACATTACGCCCACCTTACTGGAATGTAATATTCGAGTCATTTCAAAGTTAGCCCGGGATCTCTAATCTTCGCTCGTGGCACCATTGCGAGGTGCCAGAGAAATAGGGAAGAGGAACCACTTCATGCGTTCGAAAACCTCCGCGGGCTTCGTTCTGCCCGGGCCTCATGGCCTTTCCAGGCGTCGCTTCGTCCACGGACTGGCTGCCGGTGGCGTACTGGGAGCACTAGGCGGATTGCCGACGGGAGCCTGGCCTCAAGCGACATCCGCCCGGCCACACGCCGGCAGCGGTACTGCGCCCGTGCTGCGCGGTAGCGAGTTCGATCTGGTCATCGAGGATGCCGCGGTGAACTTCACCGGCAGGCCGGGCGTTGCGCAGACCATCAACGGAATGCTGCCTGGCCCCACGCTGTGCTGGCGCAAGGGCGATACCGTCACCATTCGTGTCACGAACCGCCTGAACGAGCCAACCTCGATCCATTGGCACGGCATCATCCTGCCGTTCCAGATGGACGGGGTGCCCGGCATCAGCTTTGCCGGGATCGCGCCCGGCGAAACGTTCACATACCGGTTCAAGGTCGAGCAAACGGGCAGCTACTGGTATCACTCGCACTCGGGCTTCCAGGAGATGACGGGCGTCTACGGTGGCCTGATCATCGAAGGCGACGGCGACCCCGTCCGCGCCGACCGGGACTACTCCGTGCTGTTGTCGGACTGGACAGACGAGGACCCGATGCGGGTGCTCTCCAAGCTCAAGGTCCGGAGCGACTATTACAACTACAACCAGCCCACGGTCCTGGATTTCTTCCGTGACATCTCCCATGACGGCCTCAAGGCCGCCTTGGACAAGCGGAAGATGTGGAACCAGATGCGAATGAACCCGACGGATCTTGCCGACCTGTCCGGGGCAACGCTCACCTACCTCATGAACGGGGTCACGCCTGCCGGCAACTGGACGGGGCTTTTCCGTCCGGGCGAAAAGGTGCGGCTCCGCTTCATCAATGGTGCGGGCAATACCTTCTACGATGTGCGCATTCCGGGACTCAAGCTTAAGGTGGTCCAGGTCGATGGCCAGAACATCGAACCGGTCACCATCGACGAATTCCGCTTCGGGCCTGGCGAGACATGCGACGTGCTGGTCGAACCGACCGACGAAGCTCACACCATCTTTGCGCAAAGCATGGACCGGACAGGCTTTGCCCGCGGCACGCTGGCCGCTCGTGAGGGGCTTCAGGCGCCGGTGCCCGCGCCGGACAAGGTGGAATGGCTCGCCATGGCCGACATGATGGGGAGCATGGGCCATGGCGGCATGGATCACGGCATGATGGCCGGCATGGATCATGGCGCGATGAACCATGGAGCCTTGCCCATGGAGCACAGCCAGCATGGTGGCATGGCGATGGACCATAGCCAGCACACCATCTCCGGCAGGCAAGGCATGGAGGTGGCAGATCCGCTCAAGGTGCCCAGCACGAAGGCGCGGCACGCGCGCACGGAGTACGGCGCCAGCACGGACATGCGTGTCGACATGGCACGGACCAATCTCGACGATCCCGGCATCGGACTGCGCAACAACGGGCGACGCGTCCTGACTCTGTCGGACCAGCACACGATTGGCGGCGCGATGGATGCGCGCGGCCCGGGGCGCGAGGTGGAGCTGCACTTGACGGGAAACATGGAACGCTATGCCTGGTCGCTCGACGGCGTGGAATTCGGCCAGTCGACGCCTGTCTTCTTCAAGCACGGCGAGCGACTACGGGTCATCCTGCACAACGACACGATGATGACGCACCCGATGCACCTGCACGGCATGTGGAGCGAGCTGGAAACGCCGGACGGATCTTTTCAGGCGCGGCGCCACACCATTCCCGTGCAGCCGGCGCAACGCATCAGCTTTCTGGTCACGGCCGATGCGCTGGGGCGATGGGCATGGCACTGCCACCTGATGCTGCATATGGACGCAGGCATGTTCCGCGAAGTGGTGGTGGCCTGATGCTTCAGTTCCCGAAGGCTTATCGCATGCGCCATCCGAAAGCGACACTGCTTGCCGTGCTGGTCGCCGGCACAACCACGATGCCGGCATGGGCGCAACATTCCCATGGCGACCATGCCGCGCCACAGGCTGCGGGTGCCGCCCCCTCAGCGCCCGGGGCCGAGGGTGCGTCCGCAGCGCCGCTGCAAGGCATGGATGGCGACACCATGCCAACGATGGATGGCGGCGAGATGCAGGGCATGGACGGAGAGCCGATCCAGACCATGGACGGTGCGTCACCGCCGACGACGACCATGGACCATGGCGACATGCAGATGCAGGGTGGCAGCGCCCCCGCCGATGCTCGTGATCCACATGCCTATTCAGGTGGATACCAACTCGGTGTCGGAAAATACGCGCTCGGTGACCATCGCCAGCTTCATATGGCAGACGAACACCTGTTCGCGTCGGTGCTTGTCGATCGACTCGAATGGACGCGCGGAGCCGACAGCAATGCTGCATCGTACGAGGCGCAAGCCTGGTTCGGAAGCACCTACAACAAGTTCGTGATCAAGGCGGAAGGCGAGGCTGAGCGCGGAAAGGTCCATGACGCACGCACGGAACTCCTGTGGGGCCACGCGGTGGCAACGTACTGGGACACGCAACTGGGTTTCCGCAACGATGCCGGCTATGGACGCCCAGGCCGCAACTGGCTCGCATTCGGTGTGCAGGGACTGGCTCCCTACTGGTTCGAGGTGGACGCAACGGGATACGTCGGCACCGAAGGCCGCACTGCACTGCGGCTGTCCGCCGAATACGAACTGCTGATCACCCAGCGGTTGATCCTGCAGCCGCGCCTCGAGGCCAATCTGTACGGCAAGCGCGATCCTGCCGTGGGCGTCGGAAGCGGCCTTTCAAACGGCACCATCGGGATTCGATTGCGTTATGAAATCAGCCGGCAGTTCGCCCCGTACATCGGCGTCGAACGCTACCAGGCGTTCGGCAATACGGCGGATTTGGTCCGGGCATCCGGCGGTCGCAGTGGAGAGACGCGGTTTATTGCCGGTGTACGGCTCTGGTTCTGATTCCCGCATCATCACCATCGAAGGAAAGTCCATGACATCCATGATCTCCGCGGCTAGGCCGCTGCTGGCGACCGCCGCCATCCTTGCCAGCACCGCTGCGCTGGCACATCCCAGGCTGGTCAGTTCATCGCCCGCCGAGGGGGCGGAAGGCGCCGCCCCCCAAAGGATCGAACTGCACTTCTCCGAGAACCTGGTCAAGCAATTCTCCGGCGCCAATCTGGTCATGACCGGCATGCCGGGAATGAGCGATCACGCCACCATGAAGGTGGCCAGCTCGGTCTCCGGGGGCGACGATCCGAAGACCATGCTCATTACGCCGAAGAGCCCATTGGTGCCGGGCACCTACCGTGTGGAGTGGCGTGCCGTGTCCTCGGATACACACTCGATCACGGGCGCCATCAACTTCAAGGTGAACTGAGCGCATGCAGGTCGACTGGATGAATGTACTGGTGCGATTCGCACTGTATCTGGATCTGATGCTCGTGTTCGGCCTGCCCCTGTTTGCCTGCTATGCGTTGCAAGGCGCCGAACGGATCTCCCCGCTCGCGCGCCAGTACATCAAGTGGACCGCCGCGGCCAGCGCGGCGGGCATCATGCTGTCTGGAATCGAGATGCTTGTGATGGCAAAAGCCATGACCGGAGCCTCGGCATACTCGGATCTGAGCGTCCACGTCTTCGAGATGATGGTGACCGGAACCGGCTTCGGTACCGCATGGTCCGGTCGACAGATCGGGCTGCTCGCCAGCCTCCTCATCACGCTCGCCTTGGCAAGGCGACCCTCCGCTCAGATCCGCCTGCTGGCACTGACGGGGGCGGTGGCGCTGTCCTCGCTGGCCTGGGCGGGGCACGGCGCCATGGACGACGGGGATCGCCGCGTCATCCACCTGCTCGCCGATATCGCGCATCTGCTCGCGGCCGGGGCATGGGTCGGCGCGCTCGCCGCCTTCGTTCTGCTTGGCAAGGCGACGCAACGTGATGCGACCCTGCTGAGTCTTCTGGCGCGGACTGCGCATGGTTTCGCGCTGCCAGGGAGTGTCATCGTGGCAACGCTGGTCGTAACCGGTACCGCAAACTATTGGCTCATCGCCGGGTTGCCCTCGGCATCCGCAATGCGCACGTCTTACGGCATGTTGCTGCTGATCAAGCTCGCACTGTTCGGGACCATGCTCGTCATGGCGGCGTTGAACAGGTATCGGCTGACTCCCAGGCTGGCTGCCGAGATCCGGATCGGCAACGCAGTGGGAGCCAGCCGGGCCCTGCGCAGAAGCCTGCAGTGGGAGATGGCGACGTCGATCGCGGTGCTCGTCGCAGTTGCGATCCTGGGCGTGTTATCGCCAGACGCCTGAGGTGCCGCTCGGATATCGGGAACCTGCGACAGACGCGCCGCGATCGCTTCCGGCGTATCTGGTGCCTTCCTTCGTGTGGCGAACATCTGTTGACGGCCTCGTGGTCGCCTGAGATGAAACAAAAACCCCGCACGAGGCGGGGTAGATGTTGACAGCTTTCCGTGACGGAATCTCAGAACGGGATATCGTCGTCCATGTCCTCGAAGCCGTTCGACGGTGCCTGCTGCTGGCGCCGTGCGCCGCCCTGCTGGCCACCGCCCTGACCGCCGCCCTGACCGCCGCCCTGACCGCCGCCCTGGCCGCGGCCACCGCCGTAGCCACCGCCCGAGGCCTCGCGGCCGCCGCCGTAGCCACCACCACCGCCACCGCCGCCCATGTCGTCACCGCCGCCACCCATACCCTGGCGCGCCCCCAGCATCTGCATCTGGTCGGCGACGATCTCGGTGCTGTACTTGTCCTGGCCGGACTGGTCCTGCCACTTGCGGGTGCGGATGCGCCCTTCGATGTAGACCTGGGAGCCCTTGCGCAGGTACTGGCCGGCGATCTCGGCGAGCTTGCCGAAGAAGGCCACGCGGTGCCATTCGGTCAGCTCCTTCATGTCGCCGCTGGCCTTGTCGCGATAGCGGTCGGTGGTAGCCAGGCGGATGTTGGTCACGGCGTCGCCGCTGGGCATGTAGCGGGTTTCCGGGTCCGCGCCCAGGTTGCCGACGAGAATGACTTTGTTGACCGATGCCATATGATGATCTCCGAAAACCACGCCCTGCGAGTCCAGACAAGTGGCGTGGCAATACCCTGACGATTGCTGCGAGGCGCCGTGGCGGCATCGCGGCCGCCGCTGCGCGCCAGCTGGCGCAACGGCATCCGGACGCGCATCGGCGGCCACGTAAACGAACAACGCGCACCCGGCCAGGAAGTCGGGCGCGCGGTCATGCTAAAGCCTGCGGCTGGCCGGAAACGTTGCAAAACGACGCGATTCGATGTGATCGATGCGCCGGCGCGGCCGGCCGGGCCGCTCAGTGCTCCGGCTAGTGCGCCGGTGCCGGCGTGCCGCCCTGGCCCCGGGCCGGCGGCGGCTTCATGCTCCAGGCGATTATAAGCCAGAGCACCAGCACGGCCGCGCAGGCATAGAACACGGCGCCATGTCCCTCGTGCTTGAGGATCCAGCCGCCCACGGCGCCGCCCAGGAACAGGCCCAGCGCCTGCGTCGTGTTGTACACGCCCAGCGCCGCGCCGCGCGAGGCCGCCGCGTAGCGCGACACCAGCGAGGGCTGCATGGCTTCCAGCACGTTGAAGGCGACGAAGAACAGCAGCAGGACGCCGACGATGCTCCAGAAACCGTGCACGCCCGCGAACAGCAGCTGCACCACCGTCATCAGCGCCACCGAGCTGAGCAGCACGGGACGTACCTTGCCATAGCGTTCGGCCGCCATCATCGGAGCCAGCATCAACAGGAAGGACACCAGCACCACCGGCAGGTAGACCTTCCAGTGCTGGTCCAGCGGCATGCCCGCCTCGGTCAGCATGGCCGGCACCACCATGAACATCGCCACCTGGCTCGCGTGCAGGGCCAGCACGCCGACGTTGAGGCGCGCCAGGTCGGCATTGAGCAGCACGCTGCGGAACGGCAGGCGCACCGGATGCGGCGGCGGCGGGCTCGGCACCACGAACAGGGTGACGCCGATCGCCACCACGCCCAGCACCGACATCAGCGCGAAGATGCCGTGCATGCCGATCGAGTGCAGCAGCGGCGAGGCGATCACCAGCGACAGGGCAAAGGTCAAGCCGATGCTGCCGCCGACCATGGCCATGGCCTTGGTGCGGTGCCGCTCGCGCGTGAGGTCGGCAATGCAGGCGGTGATGGCCGCCGAGATCGCGCCCATGCCTTGCAGCGCGCGGCCGATGATGATGCCGGTCAGCGTATCCGAGAAGGCGGCCACCGCGCCGCCGGCGATGAACAGCAGCAGGCCGCCGACCATCACCGGCTTGCGGCCGATGCGATCGGACAGCCAGCCGAGCGGAATGTGCAGGAAGGCCTGCATCAGGCCATAGATGCCCATCGCCAGGCCGACGCGCTGGGCGTCGTGGCCGTCGGGCAGGCCGCGCGCGTATTCGGCGAACACCGGCAGGATCAGGAACAGGCCCAGCATGCGCAGGGCGAAGATGCTGGCCAGCGACAGGCTGGCACGCAGTTCGGCGCGGGTCATGCGCTCGCGCGCGGCGCCGGCCTGGGCGTCCGTGGCGGCACCTTGGGAAGAAGACGGGATCGACGGCATCGCGGTCGTTGGGGGAAAGGTTCGGACAGGTCGGCAGCTGCGCACTCCGGCCCGGCGGCCAACCGGCGCCGGCAGATTCGATCGCGCCGGCGGCGGGAAGTTGCCGGCTTCGCGGCGGGCACGGCCTGCGACCGATCGCCGCAGCAGCCTGCCGCTCGTGGCGGCATCCGGCGCGCCTGGACAGGCTGACAACCCGGGAAACCGAAGTTCGGTATATTAACAGGTTTGCCCCTTCGCGCTTCGCGGGCCACATCCCCGGCCCTGCCTTGAAAACAGGCGTGCCTGGGCACACTTTTCCCGCTTCGCCTCTTGCTGGCCCGCCCCGCCTCCCGGCCTGCCCGGCGGCACTGGAAATGGCGCATGATGCACATTAAGGAAGCGGCCTGGCGGGGACGGGCCTGAATGCGTGAGAACTCGGCGTATGGACGAAATCAAGATCCGTGGGGCACGTACCCATAACCTGAAGAACATCAATCTCGACCTGCCGCGCAACCAGCTGGTCGTGATCACCGGCCTGTCGGGCTCGGGCAAGTCGTCGCTGGCCTTCGACACGCTCTATGCCGAAGGCCAGCGGCGCTACGTCGAGTCGCTGTCGGCCTACGCGCGCCAGTTCCTGCAGATGATGGAAAAGCCCGACGTCGACCTGATCGAGGGCCTGTCCCCTGCCATCTCCATCGAGCAGAAGGCCACCAGCCACAACCCGCGCTCCACCGTGGGCACGGTGACCGAGATCCACGACTACCTGCGCCTGCTGTTTGCGCGCGCCGGCACCCCGTACTGCCCCGACCACGGGCTGGCCCTGGAGGCGCAGAGCGTGTCGCAGATGGTGGATGCCGTGCTGGCGCTGCCCGAGGACACCAAGCTGATGATCCTGGCGCCGGTGGTCACCGATCGCAAGGGCGAGCACGGCGACCTGTTCGACGCCATGCAGGCGCAGGGCTTCGTGCGCTTCCGCATCCGCTCGGGCGGCGGCGCCGCGCACGAGGCGCCGGCCGCGGTCTACGAGGCCGACGCCCTGCCCAAGCTGAAGAAGACCGAGAAGCACACCATCGAAGTGGTGGTGGACCGCGTCAAGGTGCGCGCCGACATCAAGCAGCGCCTGGCCGAGTCCTTCGAGACCGCGCTGCGCCTGGCTGACGGCCGTGCCGTCGCGCTGGAGCTCGACAGCGGGCATGAGCACCTGTTCAGCTCCAAGTTCGCCTGCCCGATCTGCTCCTATTCGCTGCAGGAGCTGGAGCCGCGGCTGTTCTCCTTCAACAACCCGATGGGCGCCTGCCCGAGTTGCGATGGCCTGGGCCAGATCACCTTCTTCGATCCGAAGCGGGTGGTGGCCTTTCCCAATCTGTCGCTGGCCTCGGGTGCGATCAAGGGCTGGGACCGCCGCAACCAGTTCTACTTCCAGATGCTGCAGAGCCTGGCGGCCTTCTACGACTTCGACACCGACACCCCCTTCGAGGACCTGCCGGAAACGGTGCAGAAGGTGGTGCTGCACGGCTCGGGCGAGCAACAGATCCCGTTCTCCTACATCAACGAGCGCGGGCGCACCACGGTGCGCGAGCATGCCTTCGAGGGCATCATCCCCAACCTGGAGCGGCGCTACCGCGAGACCGACTCGGTGGCGGTGCGCGAGGAACTGGCCAAGTACCAGAACAACCAGCCCTGCCCGGCCTGCCAGGGCACGCGCCTGCGCACCGAGGCGCGCCACGTCAAGGTCGGCGACGGCGGGCAGGCACGCGCCATCTTCGAGATCAATGGCTGGCCGCTGCGCGACGCGCTGACCTGGTTCCTGACGCTGGACCTGCACGGCGCCAAGCGCGAGATCGCCGACAAGATCGTCAAGGAAATCACTGCGCGGCTGAACTTCCTCAACAACGTCGGGCTGGACTACCTGTCGCTGGAGCGCAGCGCCGACACGCTGTCGGGCGGCGAGGCCCAGCGCATCCGCCTCGCCTCGCAGATCGGCTCGGGCCTGACCGGCGTGATGTACGTGCTGGACGAGCCGTCGATCGGCCTGCACCAGCGCGACAACGACCGCCTGATCGGCACCCTCAAGCACCTGCGCGACATCGGCAACTCGGTGCTGGTGGTCGAGCATGACGAAGACATGATCCGCGCCAGCGACTACGTGGTCGACATGGGCCCGGGCGCCGGCGTGCACGGCGGCATGGTGGTGGCCGAGGGCACGCCGGGCGAGGTCGAGGCGGCGCCCGCCTCGCTGACCGGCCAGTACCTGTCCGGCGCGCGCCGCATCGCGGTGCCGGCCGAGCGCGCCGCACCCGACGCGGAGCGCCTGCTGCGCATCGTCAACGCCAGCGGCAACAACCTGAAGCACGTCAACGCCGAGATCCCGATCGGGCTGCTGACCTGCGTCACCGGCGTGTCCGGCTCGGGCAAGTCGACGCTGATCAACGATACGCTGTACAACGCCGTGGCACGCCACCTGTACGGCTCCACGCCGGAGCCGGCCCCCTACGAGCGCATCGACGGGCTGGAGCACTTCGACAAGGTCATCAACGTCGACCAGAGCCCGATCGGGCGCACGCCGCGCTCGAACCCCGCCACCTACACCGGCCTCTTCACGCCGATCCGCGAGTTGTTCGCCGGGGTGCCGTCGGCCAAGGAACGCGGCTACGACCCGGGCCGCTTCTCCTTCAACGTCAAGGGCGGACGCTGCGAGTCCTGCCAGGGCGACGGCGTGATCAAGGTGGAGATGCACTTCCTGCCCGACGTCTACGTGCCCTGCGATGTCTGCCACGGCAAGCGCTACAACCGCGAGACACTGGAGGTGCTGTACAAGGGCCGCAACATCTCCGAGGTGCTCGAACTGACGGTGGAGCAGGCGCACGAGTTCTTCGGCGCGGTGCCGGTGATCCGGCGCAAGCTGCAGACCCTGCTCGACGTCGGCCTGGGCTACATCCGGCTGGGGCAGTCGGCCACCACGCTGTCCGGCGGCGAGGCGCAGCGCGTCAAGCTGTCGCTGGAACTCTCCAAGCGCGACACCGGCCGCACCCTGTACATCCTCGACGAGCCCACCACCGGCCTGCACTTCCATGACATCGAGCTGCTGCTCAAGGTCATCCACAAGTTGCGCGACCAGGGCAATACGGTGGTCATCATCGAGCACAACCTGGACGTGATCAAGACCGCGGACTGGCTGCTCGACCTGGGTCCCGAGGGCGGCGCCGGCGGCGGGCAGATCGTCGCGCGCGGCACGCCGGAGGATGTCGCGGCCAGCAAGGCGAGCTTCACCGGCCGCTACCTGGCACCGCTGCTGACGCGCGGCTAGGCGTTCGCCGCCGCGCTTGCCATGGCGCTTGCATTCGCGCCGGCGGCACCTACCATGGACTGCAGCGGCGCCCCACGGCGCCGCCCGAGCAGGAGTCCCGTCATGGATGCCGCCGTCAGCCTGAGCCTGGTCCAGGTCGCCAAACCCGAGGCGGCCAACTTCATCTTCGGCCAATCCCACTTCATCAAGACCGTGGAAGACATCCACGAGGCCGTGGCGGGCACCGTGCCCGGCGCACGCTTCGGGCTGGCCTTCTGCGAGGCCTCCGGCAAGCGCCTGGTGCGCTGGTCCGGCACCGAGGAAGCGCTGGTCGACCTGGCCTGCGAGAACGCCCTGGCGGTCGGCGCCGGCCACAGCTTCTTCCTCTTCCTGGGCGACGGGCTGTTTCCCGTCAATGTGCTGGCGGCCGTGCGGGCGGTGCCCGAGCTATGCCGCATCTACTGCGCCACGGCCAACCCGGTGCAGGTCATCGTGGCGCAGACGGCGCAGGGACGCGCGGTGCTCGGCGTGGTGGACGGCGCCGGTCCGCTCGGCCTCGAGACCGAGGCGGACATTGCCGAACGGCGGGGCCTGCTGCGCGCGCTCGGCTACAAGCTGTAGGCTTGCGCCGGCGGCGGCGTGCTGCGTTCAGTGCGCCTGCGGTACCGGTGCCGCGGGCGGCGCGTCGCCTTCCTTCAGGCGGCTGCGATTCAGCACCCCGGCCTGCTCCAGCACCGGGTAGGCGGTCGCGCAGAACAGCGAATTCAGGCGCTTCAGGTCGCTGATCACGTCGAGATGCAGCGAACTGGTCTCGATGCTCTCGGCGGTCTGCTCGGCCACGCGGTGCAGGTGGGAACGCGCGAACTTGAATTCCAGCTCGCGGAAGTTGGCCTTCTCCGCCATCAGTTGCTGCGCGCTCTTCAGGTCGCCGTTGAGGAAGACCGACAGGCCCAGCCGCAAGTTGGCCACCAGGCGCGCGTGCATCTCGGCGATCTCCTGCATGCCGGCCGCGGAGAAGGCCAGGTTGTGCGCGATCTTCTTGTCGCGCGCATCCAGCAGCAGGCGCTCGATGATGTCGCCGGCATGCTCCAGGTTGATGGTCAGCGAGATGATCTCGGTCCAGCGCTGGCCGTCGCGCTCGTCGAGGGCCTCCAGGCTGATGCGGGTCAGGTAGAGCTTGATCGCGGTGTAGAGGTCGTCGACCTCGTTGTCGATGCGGCAGGTGGCTGCCGCCAGCTTGGCATCGTTGTTGCGCAGCACGCGCAGCATATTGTCGAGCATCTGCTCGATGCGGTCGCCGATGCGCAGCACCTCGCGCGCGGCATTGGCCAGCGCCAGCGTCGGCGTCGGCAGCGCGGCCTGGTCGAGGTAGCGCGGCGTGACCTGGCTTTCTCCCGTATTGCGCCCCGGCAGCACCGCTTCGCACAGGCGCGCCAGCGGCCCGGTGGCGCCCAGCAGCAGCGCGGCCAGCCCGATATTGAACAGCAGGTGGAAGCTGACCACCTGCCGCTGCGCATCGGCGCCCAGCAGGGCGAGCAGGTCCTGTGCCTGCGTCAGCAGCGGCAGCGCGACCAGGCAGCCGAGCAGGCGCGAGAGCAGGTTGCCGAGCGCCACGCGCTTGCCCGGCTGGTTGTTGCCCGAGGTGGTCAGCATGGCGGAAATGCCGGAGCCGAGGTTGGCGCCCAGCACCAGCGCCAGGGCCACGTGGATCGACACCACCCCGGCCGAGGCCAGCGCACCGCAGAACAGCACCACCGCCAGGCTCGAGTAGCACAGGATGGTGATCAGCGCGCCGATCAGCATGTCCAGCGAAGGGTCGCCGGTCAGGGTGCTGAACAGCACCTTGACGCCGGCCGCCTGCACCACGGGACGGGTGGCGATCGAGATCAGTTCCAGCGCCAGCGTGATCAGCCCCAGCCCGATCAGCACCCGCCCGACGTGGCCCGGCTTGCTGCCCTTCCACGACAAGTGAAGGATCACGCCGACGAAGATCAGCAGCGGTGACAGCCACGACAGGTCGAGCGAGAACACCTGCACCATCAGCGCCGTGCCGACGTTGGCGCCCAGCATGATGGCCAGCGCCGGCGCCACGGCGATCAGGCCCTGGCCGACGAAAGAACTGACGATGACCGCGGTCGCATTGCTGCTCTGGACCAGGCCGGTAACGCCCAGGCCGGCGAGAAAGGCGGTGAAGCGGTTGGAGATGCTGGCCGACAGCACGTGGCGCAGGTTGGCGCCGTACACGCGCAGGATGCCGACCTTGACGATGTTGGTTCCCCAGACCAGCAGGGCGACGCCCGAGAGGAGATGAAGTAGAACGCCCATGGGAGCCCTTCTGCGACCGGTGCCAGGCGGCTGCGGGCGCAGGCGGGCCCGGTCATCGTGTCGTTATCAAGGGGGCATTATGCGCGTCCCCCCGGGTGGGGGCAACATCATAGGACCGGTCGGAAAATCCCCGTGCCCCTTGCCCGCCCCGGCACCGGGCCGGCGCCACACCACCGTTGCAGCGGCGCCACGCCGGAGCGGCCGCCCCGCCTCAGGGCAATGCGACCCTGATGCCGAGCGCGAGGAAGATCGCGCCGGCCACGCGGTCCAGCCAGCGGCCGGCGCCGGGACGGCGCCGCAGCCAGCCGCCGAGCGTGCCGGCGCACAGCGCGAAGGCGGTGAACACCACCGCCGTCTGCAGCATGAACACCACGCCCAGCAGCAGCATCTGCCAGCCGGCGTCGGCGGCATCGGCCTTGACGAACTGCGGCAGGAACACCAGGAAGAAGAGCGTGACCTTGGGATTCATCAGGTTGGCCAGCACGCTCTGGCGGAACACCTTGCCGAGCGGCACGGCGGCGCTGTCCATGCCGCCGGCCAGCGCACCGCGCGAGCGCAGGGCCTGGACGCCGAGCCAGACCAGGTAGGCCGCGCCGGCCAGCTTGATGGCCTCGAACACCAGCGGAGACGAACGCAGCACGGCGGCCAGCCCGACGGCTGCCACCACCGTGTGGACCAGACACCCGGAGGCGAAGCCCAGCCCGGCCGCCACGCCGGCGCGCCGGCCCTGCGCCATGCCGCGCGCCAGCACCTGGAGATTGTCCGGCCCGGGCGCCACCGTGATGGCCACCGAGGTGATCAAGAAGAGCAGCAGGTCAGGCATGGGGAATGGCTCCGGCAAGGGCGATCGGCGGATCGGTCTGGTGCGGTGGCGATCCGGCGCGCGGGACACCGTCCGCGCGCCGGCTGAGGCATCAGTGGCCGTCGAAGCCGCACACCGTGAACAACGGCAGGCCGGCGTCGCGCAGCAGGCGCGAGCCGCCCAGCTCGGGCAGGTCGACGATGGCCGCCCCCTCCACCACCACGCCGCCCAGGCGCTCCAGCAGCTTGCGGCCGGCCATCATGGTGCCGCCGGTGGCGATCAGGTCGTCGATCAGCAGCACGCGGTCGCCGCGCTTGCAGGCGTCGGCGTGGATCTCGACGGTGGCGCTGCCGTATTCCAGCTCGTATTCCTCCGCCACGGTCTGGTAGGGCAGCTTGCCCTTCTTGCGGATCGGCACGAAGCCCAGGTTCAGTTCGTAGGCGACGATCGCGCCCAGTATGAAGCCGCGCGCATCGATGCCGGCGACCAGGTCGAGCCGGGCATCCATGTAGCGGTGCACGAAGACGTCCACCAGCACGCGCAGGGTCTTGGGATCCTGCAGCAGCGGCGTGATGTCGCGGAACTGCACGCCGGGCAGCGGCCAGTCGGGCACGGTGCGGATGCGGTCGCGCAGGTAGCTGGAGACGTCGCCCAGTTCGGGCGAGTCGATCTTGATGTCGGTCATGGTGTCGGGGGACCTGGAGCGGTACGTGAATTGCCTTAGGAAAACGTCTGCGGGCGTCCGGCCGCGGTGCCTCGGGCCTGGCCGCCATGGCGTGGCCGCGCCTGCGGTATCGGGCTACCACCCGCACCGGGGCGGACGGCAACACAATGGACTGCACCGTCAGATACGGAGCCGCGGCGCCGGAATCGGTCCGGCACCGGCCGTGCAACCCGTAACCATAGCAGGAGACAGCAATGGCCAAGAAGATTTTGATGCTGGTCGGCGACTATGCCGAAGACTACGAGACCATGGTTCCCTTCCAGGCGCTGCAGATGGTGGGGCACACCGTGCACGCCGTCTGCCCGGACAAGAAGGCGGGTGACCAGTGCGCCACCGCGATCCACGACTTCGAAGGCGACCAGACCTACAGCGAGAAGCGCGGCCACAACTTCACGCTGAACGCCACCTTCGCCGAAGTGGACCCGGCGGCCTACGACGCGCTGCTCATCCCCGGCGGCCGGGCCCCCGAGTACCTGCGCCTGAACGCGCGCGTGCTGGAGATCGTGCGCCATTTCGCCGGCGCCGACAAACCGATCGCGGCGGTCTGCCACGGCGCCCAGCTGCTGGCCGCGGCCGGCGTGCTCGAAGGCCGCAGCTGCTCGGCCTATCCTGCCTGTGCACCGGAGGTACGGCTGGCCGGCGGCACCTATGCCGAGATCGCGGTGGACCAGGCCCATACCGACGGCAAGCTGGTCACCGCGCCCGCCTGGCCGGCGCACCCGGCCTGGCTGGCGCAGTTCCTTGCGGTACTGGGCACGCGGATCGTACATTAGGGCTTCCGAACGCGGCGCGCCGGCCTGGCGCGCCACACCCGCGCGGGAGTTGCCGATGTGCGAGATCTTCATCCGGGCCAACCCGGAGTCCTACGTATGCCAGTCGCGCTCGCTGCGCCTGCATGGCGTGGCCACCAGCATCCGGCTGGAAAAACTGTTCTGGGAAGTGCTGGCGGAGCTGGCGCAGCGCGACGGCATGAGCGTCAGCCAACTGATCGCGCGGCTGTATGACGAACTCGCCGCCCACCGGGGCGAGGTGGCGAATTTCTCGTCCTTCCTGCGTGTGTGCTGCCTGCGGTACCTGATGCTGCAGGGCGAGGGCCGCATCCCCGCCGACCCGCGCGTGCCGATCCGTTCGCTCGATGCGGCCGCCGTGCTGCGCGACCTGCCACCCGGCTGGGTCGATACGCCGCCCTCGTCCGCCGCGGCCGCGGCAGCGGCGACTGGACGGTCCGCCCGCCGCGTACCCGTTGCGCGCGCCAAGGCCGGGCAGTTGCCTGCCTAGCGGGTCTAGCGGGTCTAGCGCGCCTGAGCGGCCTAGCCGGCCAGCAGCCTCTGTTCGGCGGTGTCCAGCGCCTCGGACGGGCCGCGCAGCACCAGGATGTCGCCCGGCTCGAGCACGGTATCGTCCTGCGGATCGAAGGCACGGATACCGCGGCGGCGCACCGCGGTCACCTCCACCCCCATCTGCGCCAGGCCCAGCGCACCCAGGCGGCGGCCGACCGAACTGGCCTGCGCCCCGAGCGAGATCGAGCGCAGCCGCACCGAATCGCGCTCGAGCATGTCTTCCTCGTCGTCGCGGCCATGGAAGTAGCCGCGCAACAGGCTGTAGCGCGCGTCGCGCGCCTGCTGCACACCGCGCACCACGCGCCGCATCGGCACGCCCAGCAGCACCAGGGCGTGCGAGGCCAGCATCAGGCTGCCTTCGATGATCTCGGGCACCACCTCGGTGGCGCCGGCCTTCTGCAGGGCATCCAGTTCCGAATCGTCGACCGTGCGCACGATCACCGGCAAGCCCGGCTCCAGCTCCTGCACATGGTGCAGGACCCGCAGCGCCGAGGGCGTGTTGGCGTAGGTGACGACCAGCGCCGCGGCGCGGTGGATGCCGGCGGCGATCAGGGCCTCGCGCCGGCCGGCATCGCCGTACACCACGGTCTCGCCCGCGGCGGCGGCCTCGCGCACGCGGTCGGGGTCGAGGTCCAGCGCGACGTAGCCGATGCCCTCGCGCTCCAGCATGCGCGCCAGGTTCTGGCCGCTGCGGCCGTAGCCGCAGATGATGGCGTGCTTCTCGGTCTGCAGGCTCTGCGCCGCGATACGCGTCATGTTGAGGGACTGCAGCAGCCACTCGTTGGCGGCGAAGCGCAGCACGATGGCGTCGCTGTACTGGATCAGGAACGGCGCCGCCAGCATCGACAGCAGCATGGAGGCCAGGATCACCTGGGTCAGCACCGGGTCGAGCAGGTTCAGTCCGTCGATCTGGTTCAGCAGCACGAAGCCGAACTCGCCGGCCTGCGCCAGGCCCAGGCCGGTGCGCATGGCCACGCCCTGGCGCGAGCCGAAGGCGCGCGCCAGCAGCGCGATCAGCACGAACTTGAAGAGGATGGGCAAGAGCAGCAGCAACAGGACCAGCCACAGGTGATCGAGCACCACGCGCACATTGAGCAGCATGCCGATGGTGACGAAGAACAGGCCGAGCAGCACGTCGCGGAAGGGCTTGATGTCCTCTTCCACCTGGTGGCGGTAGGGCGTTTCCGAGATCAGCATGCCGGCGATGAAGGCGCCCAGTGCCATCGACAGGCCCAGCCGCTCGGTGAGCGCGGCCATGCCGAGCGTGACCAGCAGCAGGTTGAGCATGAACAGTTCCTGCGAGCGGCGCGCCGCCACCACGTGGAACCAGCGGCTCATCAGGTTCTTGCCGACGTAGAAGATCAGGCTCAGCGCCACCACGATCTTCACCGCCGCCAGCGTCAGCGCGGCCGCCATATCGCCGGGGTCGCGCGACAGCGCCGGGATCACGATCAGCAGCGGCACCACCGCCAGGTCCTGGAACAGCAGCACGCTGATGATGTTGCGGCCGTGCTCGGTCTCCAGTTCCATGCGCTCGGACAGCATCTTGGAGACGATCGCAGTGGAGGACATGGCAAGCGCGCCGCCGATGGCGATGGCCGCCTGCCAGCTCAGGTGGAACAGCCAGTTGAACAGCAGGCTGGCCGGCAGCACCGCCAGCATGGTCAGCACCACCTGCGACCCGCCCAGGCCGAACACCAGCCGCCGCATGGCGCGCAGCTTGCCGAGGCTGAACTCCAGCCCGATCGAGAACATCAGGAAGACCACGCCGAACTCGGCCAGGTACTGGATCTGCCCCGAATCGCCGGCCAGCGCCAGCGCGTGCGGCCCGATCAGGATGCCGACCGCGAGGTAGCCCAGCATGGGAGGCAGTTGCAGCATGCGGAAGGCGACCACGCCGAATACGGCGGCTGCCAGCAGCACAAGAGTGAGTTCCAGCGGAGAATGCATCGAAAGGCTCTGGGTGGGCCGGCCCGGCGCACGGGCCGCCCGGCGCGGGCCGCCCGCCGGCGGGACCCGGCAAGCGCGGTTGCCGCCCGGGAACGCCCCCCCTGGTGGGACGGGCCAGACGCCATCGCATTCGTTGGTATACTTCGTCGCCATGATAGCCAATTTCGATGCCGATCGAGCACTTCAGCTCGCTCGCAATACCCTGCAGACCGAGGCCGATGCCGTGGCGGCACTGTCCGCCCGCCTGACTCACGAATTTGCGCGCGCGGTGGAGCTCGTCCTCCACTGCAGCGGCCGCGTGGTCGTTTCGGGCATCGGCAAGTCGGGCCATATCGGCCGCAAGGTGGCCGCCACCCTGGCCTCCACCGGCACGCCCGCCTTCTTCGTCCACCCCGCCGAGGCGAGCCACGGCGACCTCGGCATGGTGACGCGCGACGACGTACTGGTCGCCTTCTCCAATTCCGGCGAGACCGGCGAGCTGCTCGCCATCGTGCCGATCGTCAAGCGCATCGGTGCCCGCCTGATCTCGGTGACGGGCAACCCTGCCTCCACGCTCGCCAAGCTGGCGGACGTGCACCTGGATGCCGGTGTCGAGAAGGAAGCCTGCCCGCTGAACCTGGCCCCGACCGCCAGCACCACCGCGGCACTGGCGCTGGGCGACGCGCTCGCGGTGGCGGTGCTGGACGCGCGCGGTTTCGGCGAAGAGGACTTCGCCCGCTCGCACCCGGGCGGGGCGCTCGGGCGCAAGCTGCTGACCCATGTGCGCGACGTGATGCGCAGCGGCAATGCCGTGCCCGAGGTACGCGAAAGCACGCCGCTGGCACAGGCGCTGATGGAAATCACGCGCAAAGGCATGGCCATGACCGCGGTGGTCGACGCCGACGGCCGCGCCATCGGCGTCTTCACCGACGGCGACCTGCGCCGCCTGCTGGAGACCCCGCGCGACTGGAAGACGGTGCCGATCGGCGACGTCATGCACCGTAATCCGCGCAGCATCGGCCCGGACCGGCTGGCGGTCGAGGCGGTACAGCTGATGGAAGCCAACCGCATCAACCAGCTGCTGGTGGTGGACGAGGGCGGGCGCCTGGTCGGCGCGCTGCACATCCACGACCTGACCCGCGCCAAGGTCATCTGAGGCACGTCGGGCGCCCATGCAATCCATCCTGTCTTCCCTCAGCCGGCTCGCCATGCGCGCGCTGCCCATGCTGCTGATGGCGGTGGTCGCCGGCAGCACGTTCTGGCTCGTGCAGATCAACTCGCCGCGCGAAGCCGCGACCGGCCCGAAGACAGCACGCCACGAGCCCGACTACTACATGGACCGCTTCGCGGCCACCGAGCTCGACGTGAACGGCGACACCAAGTTGCGCTTCAACGGCGACAAGATGGTGCACTTCGAGGACGACCAGACCTACGAGTTCGCCCGCCCCGCGATGCGCTCCTACGATCCGGGCCGCCCGCCGGTGAGCGGCCGCGCCGACCGCGGCAAGATGAACGCGGACGGCTCGATCATCGACCTCTACGACAACGGCCTCATCGTGCGGGCGCAGGGTCCCGACCCGGCGCAGGACCCGCAGATGAGCGCGGCCTCCGAGTACTTCCGGATCCTCGTCAACGACGATCTCGTGAAGACCGACAAGCCGGTGCAGCTCACCCGCGGCGTCTCCGTGATGAACGCCAACGGCCTGCTCTTCAACAACGTCACGCGCGAAGTACAATTGTTCGGCAACGTGCGCGGCACTATCGTCACCACCCCGCGCGGCGCGCCCGCGCCGAGGTCCTAAGTCATGCAACCGCGCGCGGCAACCCGCAGCCGCCGCTTTCTCCATCCGCTCACCATCATGATGCCTGCCTTGAAGACGTGGTTCCGCGCCCGGATTTCGCCTGCCCTGCTGGCCGCGGCCGCCGCGCTCTGCCTGGCGCCGGCCGCCCACGCCGAGCGCGCCGACCGCGACAAGCCGCTGGTGCTCGAGGCCGACAACGCCAGCTACGATGACGTCAAGCAGGTCTACACGCTGACCGGCAACGTGGTCCTGACCAAGGGCACCATGGTGCTGAAGTCGGACGCCGCCGAGCTGCGCACCGACCCCGAGGGCTACCAGTACGCCATCGCCACGGCCAAGCCGGGCAAGCTCGCCTATATCCGCCAGAAGCGCGACAACGTCGACGAGTACATCGACGGCTGGGGCGACCGCATCGAGTACGACGGCAAGCAAGGCATCTCCAAGCTGATCGGCCAGGCCCGCATGGCGCGCCTGGCGGGCGGCAAGCAGATCGACGAGATCCGCGGCGCCGTGATCACCTACGACAGCAACAACGAGTACTACACGGCCAGCAGCAGCGGCGACAAAGGCGCGGTGACCTCCTCGGGACGCGTGCGCGCCGTGCTCTCGCCGCGCCAGCCGGCCAGCGCGCCGGCAGCGCCGCCGCTGGAGCTGAAGCCCGCACCCGCGCCGTCCAAGTCCTGAACCCAGCCGAACGCAACGCATCCAGCGCGCCAGGCGCTCCCAACGCACTGCCCTCATGACCGATACCCAGACCGCCCCCGCCGCCACCGCCAGCAACGGCCAGTCCGCCGGCGGCAGCACGCTGACGGTACGCCACCTGAAGAAGCGCTATGGCTCGCGCACGGTGGTCAAGGACGTCTCGCTCGACGTCAAGAGCGGCGAGGTGGTCGGCCTGCTGGGGCCCAACGGCGCCGGCAAGACCACCTCCTTCTACATGATCGTCGGCCTGGTGGCGCTGGACGAAGGCGACATCGTGCTCGACGGCCTGCACCTGAGCGGCCTGGCCATCCACGAGCGCGCGCGCATGGGCCTGTCCTACCTGCCGCAGGAGGCCTCGGTGTTCCGCAAGCTCAACGTCGAGGAGAACATCCGCGCGGTGCTGGAGCTGCAGATCGTCGACGGCAAGCCGCTGTCGGCGCAGGAGATCGAGCGCCGCCTGGACGCGCTGCTCGACGACCTGCAGATCGCCCACCTGCGCCAGAATCCCGCGCTGTCGCTGTCGGGCGGCGAGCGCCGGCGCGTGGAAATCGCGCGCGCGCTGGCTTCGGCCCCGCGCTTCATCCTGCTCGACGAACCGTTCGCCGGTGTCGACCCGATCGCGGTGGGCGAGATCCAGCGTATCGTCAGCTTCCTCAAGGCGCGCAACATCGGCGTGCTGATCACCGACCACAATGTGCGCGAGACGCTGGGCATCTGCGACCACGCCTACATCATCAGCGAGGGCGCGGTGCTGGCCGAGGGCCGCCCGCAGGAAATCATCGCCAACGAATCGGTGCGCCGGGTCTACCTAGGCGAGAACTTCCGCATGTGATGCGGTGGCCGCGCCTCGCCGGCGCGGGACCGCGACAAAGCGGCAGGAACGTTAGCAATTTTCGTTCCATCGCGCTGCGGATGGGCATAGAATAGGCCGCATGAAACCTTCGCTTCAGCTCCGCCTTTCCCAGCATCTCGCACTGACGCCACAGCTTCAGCAGTCGATCCGGCTGTTGCAGCTTTCCACGCTCGAACTGCAGCAGGAAGTCGAGCAGGCCCTGATCGAAAACCCTCTCCTCGAGCGCGAAAACGATTGGATCGAGAGCCCGCTGCGGGTGGCCGCCGATGGCAGCATCAACGTGCAGAGCGCACCCGCGCCGGCCCCGGCCGAAGCGCAGGGCAATGGCGAGGCACGCAGCGACGAGGGCGGCGGCGATGAAGAGCGCTTCGGCGACGGCGCCGACGACTACGGCAGCGACTGGAGCCTGGACGACTTCGCGCGTCGCCCCCAGGGCGACGAAGACGAGAAGGCGCCGCTGCAACTGCGCGACGCCGAGCCGACCCTGCGCGAGCACCTGATGGAACAGCTCGCGCCGCTGAAGATCTCGGCGCGCGACAAGGGCCTGGCCATCTTCCTGATCGAGTCGCTCGACGACGACGGCTACCTCAGCGCCACGCTCGAGGAGATCTGCGAAGAGCTGCCCGAAGAGCTGGAGTTCGAGATCGAGGAAGTGCAGGCCATGCTGGCCCTGCTGCAGAGCTTCGATCCACCCGGCGTGGGAGCGCGCAATGCGGCCGAATGCCTGGCGCTGCAGCTGCGGCGGCTGTCGCATCCGCAGCGCGAGCTGGCGCTGGGCATCGTCAACCACCACCTGGAACTGCTGGCCGCGCGCGATTACACGCGCTTGAAGAAGGCGCTGCAGGTGGACGAGACGGCGCTGAAGGCAGCACATGACCTGATCCGCTCGCTGGCACCGTATCCGGGCCACGCCTACAACCGTCCGCAGGCCGACTTCGTCGTGCCCGACGTGTTCGTGCGCAAGAGCGGCAGTGGCTGGATCGCCCAACTCAATCCCGACGTGATGCCGCGCCTGCGCATCAACGACATGTACGCGCAGATCCTGCGCGGCGCCAAGGGCGAATCCGGTGCCGCCGGCCTGCAGCAGAAACTGCAGGAAGCCCGCTGGCTGATCAAGAACATCCAGCAGCGCTTCGACACCATCCTGCGTGTCGCACAGGCCATTGTCGAGCGTCAAAAGAACTTCTTCAGCCACGGTGAAATTGCGATGCGCCCCTTGGTTTTGCGGGAGATTGCCGATACACTGGGATTACACGAGTCAACCATCTCTCGGGTGACGACTAACAAATACATGGCCACCCCCATGGGCACTTTCGAGCTGAAGTACTTCTTCGGCAGCCATGTGTCCACGGAAACGGGCGGCGCTGCTTCATCAACGGCTATCCGAGCCTTGATCAAGCAACTGATAGGAGCCGAAGACCCGAAGAATCCCCTGTCCGACAGCCGAATTGCCGAATTGCTGGGCGATCAGGGCTTCGTCGTGGCGCGCCGGACGGTCGCCAAGTACCGAGAAGCGCTGAAGATCCCGGCAGTCAATCTCCGCAAGTCTTTGTAGCCGAGCCGCATCGCCTGCCTGGTGTGGCTCTTTCAGAAGGAGAAGCGCTATGAACTTCAAGATCAGTGGACACCACCTGGACATCACGCCACCCCTGCGTGAGTACGTGGAAACGAAGCTGGAGCGTATCGTCAGGCATTTCGATCAAGTCATCGGCGTTAGCGTGCTGCTCTCTGTCGACAACCACAAGGAAAAGGACAGGCGTCAGTACGCGGAAATCAATCTGCATCTGAAGGGCAAGGACATCTTCGTCGAGGCGCACCACGAAGACCTGTATGCGGCGATCGACGCACTGGTCGACAAGCTGGACCGTCAGGTCATCCGGTACAAGGACCGCGTGCAGAGCCACGACCGGGAATCCGTGAAGTACCAGATGGCTGCCGCACAGATGCAGCAATAGCCAGAGAAAACAATAAGAACAATCTGCCTGATCTGCCTTGAGGCCGCCCGTCGGCCACCAGCACAAGGGCCAGACCACGAACCGCGCATAAAGCGCGGTTTTTTGCTTTTGGCGGACCGGCTCGCGTGCACGCCCCGTACACGCCCTCGTCCGGGGGAGTTCGCAAGTGGCGCGACGCAGTGTATGCTCTCCAATACATGAGTCGCCGCTACCGCCGGGACCGCGGCTTGCGCGCCGCACAAGAAGGCGGGCGGGCTGCTCTATAATGGTCCGATACTCCGCATGCCGGCGCCCGACCGGCGGAGCGAGCGGATATTCCGCCTCTTTGACCCGGCCGGGCGCGCAGCGCACCGGGCCGCTTATCTGGAATCCCTGCGCACCTGCCATGAACCGTTTGGCCAAATTGCTGCCGCCAGGCAACATCACACTCGACGTCAGCGTCACCAGCAAGAAGCGCGTCTTCGAACAGGCCGGACTCCTCTTCGAGAACAACCATGGCGTGGCGCGGGCCACGGTCACCGACAACCTGTTCGCGCGCGAGTCGCTGGGCTCGACCGGGCTGGGCGCGGGCGTGGCCATCCCGCATGGCCGCATCAAGGGCCTGAAGCAACCGCTGGCCGCCTTCATGCGTCTGGCCGAGCCGATCCCATTCGAATCGCCCGACGGCAAGCCGGTGTCGCTGCTGATCTTCCTGCTGGTACCCGAGCAGGCCACCCAGCAACATCTCGAGATCCTGTCGGAGATCGCCCAGTTGCTGTCCGACCGCGACATGCGCGAAGGCCTGGCCACCCTGCCGACGCCCGAAGCCGTGCACCAGCTCCTGACCGAATGGCATCCCTGACCGGCGCTCCGCCCGCAGGCGCGGGCCAAGGCACCGGCGGCGGGTCCTAGCGCTTTCCAGCCCCACCAGACTCCCCCGCATGGAACTCACCGGCGTTTCTTCCCAGTCCATCTTCGACGACAACGCAGCCGACCTCAAACTCTCATGGGTGGCGGGTCTCGAGGGGGCGGATCGCGCCTTCGACGTGGATTTCGCCCGCGAAGCCACCTCGGCCGCCGACCTCGTGGGCCACCTGAACCTGATCCACCCCAACCGCATCCAGGTCCTCGGCAAACCCGAGATCACCTACTACCAGCGGCTGGACGACGAGATGCGCAAGCGGCAGATGGGCGAGCTGATCCTGCTCGAGCCGCCCTTCCTGGTGGTCGCCGACGGCATGGAGCCACCGCCCGACCTGGAACTGCGCTGCACGCGCTCTTCCACACCGCTGTTCACCACGCCGGTATCCTCGGCGGCCGTGATCGACCACCTGCGCCTCTACCTGTCGCGCATCTCGGCGCCGCGCGTGACCATGCACGGGGTATTCCTCGACATTCTCGGCATGGGCGTGCTGATCATGGGCGAATCCGGCCTGGGCAAGAGCGAACTGGGCCTGGAACTGATCTCGCGCGGCCACGGCCTGGTGGCCGATGACGCGGTCGACTTCGTGCGCCTGGGTCCGGACTTCGTCGAAGGACGCTGCCCGCCATTGCTGCAGAACCTGCTCGAGGTGCGCGGCCTGGGCCTGCTCGACATCAAGACCATCTTCGGCGAGACGGCGGTGCGCCGGAAGATGAAGCTCAAGCTGGTGGTGCAACTGGTGCGCCGCAACGACGGCGAGTTCGAGCGGCTGCCGCTCGATTCGCAGTACCTGGACGTACTGGGCCTGCCGATCCACATGGTGAAGATCCAGGTTGCGGCCGGCCGCAACCTGGCGGTGCTGGTCGAGGCTGCGGTGCGCAACACCATCCTGCGCCTGCGCGGCATCGACACGCTGCGCGACTTCATGGACCGCCAGCGGGCCGCGATGCAGGCCGACGCGGTCTCGCGGGGCCAGGGAAGACTGCTCTGACGCCGGCCGGCATGCCGCCGGCCGCTGCTTGCAATTGCTTACAGGAACACGGGCGCGGCCGTCAACGCAGGCCGGCGGCGCGCCGTTGTGTGCGGTAATGGGCATCGAGCCCAGTCAGACACCGCGGCGCCGGCATGGCACGCGGCCATGAAGTCTTCCACAGCCAGGAGAAGAGCATGAAGAAGATGATCGCGATCTGTGCACTGCTGACCCCGCTGTTCGCCACGGGAGCATTCGCCCAAGGCTCGGCGCCCGCGGCGGCCAACTCCCAGCAGGACAAGATGAAAGCCTGCAATACGCAGGCCTCCGGCAAGAAGGGCGACGAGCGCAAGACCTTCATGAAGGATTGCCTGTCCAACAAGCCGGCCGCGGCGGCGGCGCCGATGACCCAGCAGGAGAAGATGTCGGCCTGCAGCAAGCAAGGCAAGGGCAAGAAGGGGGATGACTACAAGTCCTTCATGAAGGACTGCCTGTCCAAGTAAAGACCTCAGGGCGCTGGCGGAGCCCCCCGCCGGCCCCGCCTGGCACGCCCGCGGCAGCGCCGGGCGGCGGTCATGACGGCGACATGCGCTGATGCTATGCTTGCCGTGCTATGCGCATCATTCTTATCACCGGGATCTCCGGCTCCGGCAAGTCCGTCGCACTGAATGTGCTCGAGGACGCAGGTTATTACTGCGTGGACAACCTGCCCGCGCAATTCCTGCCGGAACTTGCCCGCTATCTGGCATCGCAGGGCCACACCCACCTGGGCGTCGCGATCGACGTACGCAGCCGAGAGTCGCTCGACCAGCTGCCCGACGTGCTGCGCAACCTGCGTGCCGAGCACCGGGTGCAGGTCATCTTCCTCACCGCCAATACCGAGGCGCTGGTGCAGCGCTACTCGGAAACGCGGCGGCGCCACCCGCTCTCGATCCGTGCCGACGATACCGGGCAGTCGCCCGCGCCTGAGCCGGCGCTCAGCGACACCTCGCTGATCGAGGCCATCGAGATGGAGCGCGAACTGCTCAATCCGCTGGCCGAGTCTGCCCACCGCATCGACACCAGCAGCGTGCGCACCAATACCCTGCGCGCCTGGATCAAGGAAATCATCCGCGACGAGCCGCTGCAGCTGACCCTGCTGTTCGAGTCGTTCGGCTTCAAGCATGGCGTGCCGAGCGACGCTGACCTCGTCTTCGACGTGCGCTCGCTGCCTAACCCCTTCTACGATCTCGCGCTGCGGCCGCTGACCGGGCGCGACGTGCCGGTGATGGAATTCCTGGAAAGCCAGCCGATGGTGCTGGAGATGGCGGAAGATATCCGCAGCTATGTGGAAAAGTGGCTGCCGAGTTTCATCGCCGACAACCGCAGCTACCTGACCGTGGCGATCGGATGCACTGGCGGGCAGCACCGCTCCGTCTATATTGTGGAAAGGCTCGCCAGCTATTTCCGCGCCCATGGTAATGTGCTGGTGAGGCACCGCGAACTCGTGCCGGCCGGCTGAAGGCCGCCCGGCGTCCCTGCTCCCGGCCCGAGGCGGCAACCGCCCCAGGCCCTTGCTGGCTTGCGCATGGCTCCCACCCAACCAGGCAGTCCCGCCGGCGCCGCCGGTGCCGCTTCCGGCACGGAGACGCAGACGCTGGAATCCCTGCCGCTGTTTCCGCTGCACACCGTCCTGTTTCCCGATGGCCACCTGCCCTTGCGCGTGTTCGAGCCGCGCTATGTCGACATGGTGCGCCGCTGCCTGCGTGACGGCACGCCTTTCGGTGTCTGCCTGATCCAGAGTGGCGAGGAGGTGGCCGCACCCGGCAGCGTCACCGTACCCGAAGCGATCGGCTGCCTGGCCGAGATCGTCGACTGCAATATGGAGCAGCTGGGCGTGCTGCTGATCGAGACGCACGGCACCCAGCGCTTCCGTACGCTCGAGCACGGCACGCGCGAGGATGGGCTGCTGGTGGCGCGCGCCGAAACGCTGCCGCCCGACGTGCTCGACTGCAAGGAAGAGTTGCTCGGAGAATGCACCGCCGCCTTGCGCCGCATCGTCGCGGCCGTCCACGCCGAGGCGTCAGGCAGGAAGCTGTTCACGGAACCGCAACGCTGGCACGATCCGGGCTGGATCGCGAACCGGCTGTGCGAACTGCTGCCGGTTCCGCTCAAGGCCAAGCAGATGCTGATGGCCCTGCCCGATGCCGGCATGCGCATCGAGATCGTGCACCGCTACATGCGGCAGCACCACATCGTCTAGTCCGCCCCGCCCCGCCCCGTCCGGCCACGCCGGGCCTGTGCGCGGCCGCGTGGCTCAGAACAGGCCGGGTGCCGCCTGTGCCAGCAGCAGTTTGCGCACCGGCGCCGGCACGCCAACCCCATCCAGCTGGTCCAGCGCGACCCAGCGCCATGCCGGTGCCGCGGCCTCGGCCGGGCCATCGCCATCGCGCACGGCGGGCGCCGCCATGTCGACGCGGACCGCCCGGATCAGCAGGCGGAAATGCGTGAAAACGTGGGTCAATTCACCGGAGAATACCGCGCGAGACGGCGTGCCATGGCCGTGTGCATAGGCGAGCGCGGCATCCTCGGCCTGTTCGGCATCAAAGGGGACCTGTTCCACCGGCAGTTCGGGCAGGCTCCACAGGCCGCCCCAGATGCCGCTGCCGGGGCGCAGCGTCAGCAGGATCTCGCGGCCGCGCCGCAGCATCACCATCACCGTGCTGCGCTCGGGCTGCGCGGCGCGCGGCTTGGGACTCGGCAGCACCCCCGTCAGGCCGTCGCGCCGCGCCACGCAACCGTCAGCCAGCGGACAGGCGGAGACGTCGGCCAGGCAGGCCGGCCGGCCGCGCGAGCAGATGGTGGCGCCGAGATCCATCAGGCCCTGCGTGTAGGACACCATGTCGCGCGCCTGCTCCGCCCCGGCCGGTGGCAAGGCGGCATCGGCCAGCCGCCACATGCACGCCTCCACGGCGCGCTCTCCCGGGTGCCCGTGCAACCCGAAGAAGCGCGCGAACACACGCTTGACGTTGCCATCGAGAATGGGGGTGCGCACGCCCGCGCTGAAGGCAGCGATCGCCGCCGCGGTGGAACGGCCGATGCCCGGCAGCGTGACCAGCACGGCGGGATCGGTCGGGAAACGCCCCTGGTGCTCGGCCACGACCTGCCGGGCACAAGCGTGCAGGTTGCGCGCGCGCGAGTAGTAGCCCAGGCCGGCCCACAGCGCCATGACCTCGTCGGCCGGCGCGGCCGCCAGCGCCTCGACGGTCGGCAGGCTGGCCATGAAGCGCTGGTAGTAGTCGATCACGGCGCTGACCTGGGTCTGCTGCAGCATGATCTCGGACAGCCAGATCCGGTAAGGATCGCGGGTGTTCTGCCAGGGCAGGTCGTGGCGGCCATGGGCGCGCTGCCAATGCACCACGCGCATGCCGAAATCGGCTGGCACCTCAGGATCGTTGGCGTCGGCGGGAATTGTGCTGGCGGGCTTGCGGGGCATGGCGGGAGGCGACTGGAAACGGCTGCGAAAAGCGGCTGCGAAGAACGGCTGCGAAGAACGGCTACGGTGGCAGGGCTGCCGCGCGGGACGGCCGGTGCCGCCGCGTGGCGCGCCACATGATACAGCCTCACCCGCCCCTGCCGCGCGCGCCGGCGCCAGGCGCCCGGCGCGTCACGCTGCCCGCACGCTCGATGCGTTTTCCGCCTCGGGCCGTGGCACATGCCGCGCGAAATAGGCGATACGCCCGCTACGCTCGTCGAGCCCGTTGAGCACCTCCTCAAGCTGGGCGATACGGTTCTCCAGCGTGTCGGTCGCCTCGTGGATGCGCTCGATCGAGTCGACGCGGCGCCGCAGCTGCTTCTGGTGCTCGCGAACCTGTGCCTCGAGCGGCGTCATCACCGACTTCAGCCAGACCTCGATGTCACGGTTCAGGTCGCGGAAGACATCGAGCACGCGGCTGGCAATGGCGGCGAACGCGCCCTGCACCAGTTGCGGACGCGAGCGCGTCAGCATGCTGACCGCGCCGAAGTGGCTGTGGGTCAGCGCCAGGATGTCCCGCAGCTCGCCGGCATAGCGCGCCGTCAGGAACTGGATCGGCGCGGGCAGCGTGAAACCATGCTCTGCGTTGAAGCGGCGGTACATGCCGTCGATCAGCTGGTGCAGTTCGACGATGCGGGCATTGGCCTCCTCCACCAGGGTGCCCAGCCGCTCGAACAGCAGCTCCATTTCGTCGCGCAGGCCGCGCGAGAAAAAGCGCTCCTTCATCTGCTCGCGCGCGCCGCGCATGATGGCGCGCACGTCGCGCAACTGCAGGCTCCGGATGATTTCCGCGCTGTGGCGGCCGAACACGATGCGCAGCGCCTGGAACTTGGCGATGCTCTGCTCGAACTCCTCCTTCTCTGACTGCACGCGCAGCAGCATGTGCTTGACCATCGCGTGGTTCTTGCCGCGCAGGCCACGCAGCTCGAACAGCTGCTCGACGATATCGCGGCGCCGGCCCTGCAGCAGTTGCTGCGCGCCGCGCGCCATTTCCTCGACCGAGCGCTCGACCTGCTCGGCAGCGATCTCGCGCCGCTGCGGGATCAACTGCTCGGACAGCACCTGTTCGAAGCGCGGGATGCCGCTGCGTGCCAGCAACATGTCGTCGCGGGTGACCTTGGCCACCAGGCCCTTCTGTGCCGACACCGGATAGACGCGCGCCTCGTCGATACCCAGCACCTGCGCGCTGGAGCTGACCTGGCGCGCGATCTCCTGCTCGGTCTGCTCGGCGCTGCGCAGCGGATCCCACAGGCCATCGATCTTGTTGAGCACCGCCAGGCAACCCTTGCGATGCCCCGCGCCGACGTGGCTGCGCCACAGCTCCAGGTCGCTCTTGGTCACGCCCGCGTCGGCGGACAGCACGAAGACCACCACGTGCGCATCGGGAATCAGCCGCAGCGTCAGCTCGGGCTCGGTGCCGATGGCGTTCAGGCCCGGCGTGTCGAGGATCACCAGGCCCTGGCGCAGCAGCGGGTGCGGGAAGTTGATGACGGCATGGCGCCAGCGGGAGATCTCGACCATGCCATCGGCGTCGACCGCATAGGCCGCATCGGGATCGTCCTCGTGGTACAGGCCCAGCGATTCGGCTACCGGACGCGTCACGCGGATGGTCTCGACCACATGCTGGAAGGCCGACAGCATCCCCTCGGGCGAGGACGGGTCGAGCGGCACCGTATGCCAGTGCCCTGCGGCCGCGCCGGCCTCCAGGAAGTCAGCGGTGGAAGCGTCCTGCAGCCGCGTCTCGATGGGCAGCAGGCGGATGCAAGGGGCCTCCTGCTCGTCGTAGCGCAGTTCGGTCGGGCACATGGTGGTCCGCCCGGCCGAGGACGGCAGGATACGGCGGCCGTAGTCGGCGAAGAAGATGGCGTTGATCAGTTCGCTCTTGCCGCGCGAGAACTCTGCGATGAAGGCGACCTTGAGCCGGTCGCTCTTCAGTACGTTCTGGATGCGCTGCGCCCGCTCCTCCGCCTGCGCATCATAGAGATCGAACTGCTGCAGGCAGGACTGGAACTCGGCCAGGGCACTCAGCACCCCGGTCCGCCAGGCGCCGTATTGTTCGAATTGATGGGCGAGGGTCGTTGTCATTTGGTGGCTCGACTCGATGTCCTGTGGCGGCGCCCGACGCGGCACCGGCAGCCCGCGTGGACACTTTTTTGTAACACTCCATGACAGGGCACACGATACAGGTTTACGGCGCCGCCCGGTGGATTTGCGGGCGGATTCCGCCCGACTGTTGCGCCGCGCCATCGTCCCGCCGGAGCGGCGCGCCGGCGGCCCCTGGAGGCGCCGGCGCGACATGCCCGGGACCGGGCGCGGTCAATGCTGGCAGCGTGGACAGTAGAAGGTGGAGCGCTGGCCCTGCACGATCTGCCGGATCGGGGTGCCGCAGGTCCGGCACGGCTTGCCGGCGCGATCGTAAACGCAGCAGTCGAGCTGGAAGTAGCCGCTGGAGCCGTCGCTGCCGACGAAGTCACGCAAGGTGCTGCCGCCGCGCGCGATGGCCTCGGCCAGGATCTCGCGCACCGCCGCGGCGAGCCGCTCGCAACGCGCGCGGCTCAGCCGGCCGGCCGGCGTGGTCGGATGGATGCCCGCGCGGAACAGGCTCTCGGAGGCGTAGATATTGCCGACGCCGACCACGATGTCCCCGGCCAGCAGGACGGTCTTGATGGCGGCGCTGCGCCCGCGCGTATGCCGATGCAGCCACGCGCCATCGAAGCCGGCATCGAAGGGCTCGATGCCGAGCCCGCGCAGCAGCGGATGGGCAGCCAGTTCCGACTCCGGCAAGTGGCTCCACAGCACCGCGCCGAAGCGCCGCGGATCGCGGAAGCGCAGCACCACGGGCGCCGGCGGCACGCCTTCGGCCTCGGCAGCCTCCAGGTCCAGGTCGACGTGATCGTGCGGCCCCGGCGGCGGGGCCTCGGGCAGGACACGCAAGGTGCCGGTCATGCCGAGGTGGATGATGAGCCAGCCCGTGGCCTGCGTATCCATGCCCGCGTTCCCGGCCGGGTCGGCACACTCGAGCAGCAGGTACTTGCCGCGCCGCTCGATGCGGCGGATCACGCGGCCCGCCAGCCTCGCTTCCAGCCCGGGCTCCACCGGCCAGCGCAGGCCGCGGTGGCGCACCGTCACGGCAGCGATGCGCCTCCCCGTCACATGGGGCAGCAGACCGCGCCGGGTCACTTCGACCTCGGGCAACTCGGGCATCGAACCTCTCCTTCCGCAAGCGTTCCAAGTCTTGTTCCCCGCGCCGCTCGCGTCGGCCGGGAAAGCCTGCGCGCCACGCCCTGTCCGTCGGCAGGCGCACAGCCGGGCATTGTAGCGGCACGCTACAATGCCCCTAACCATTTGATCACCACCGGTTGCCGGAGCCCATCCCAACATGTCGGACCGCCAGGATCGCTACTCGATCGACTCCACGCCCAAAGCTCGCGCAGGCGCTCCCAGAACCTCCCGCCCCCGGATGCGTGCCGGCGCGCAGGCGCTGCGCCAGGCACTCCTGCTCGGTGCCGTGGCCACGCTGGGCCTCGCCGGCACCGCGCACGCGGCCCCGGCCGCCCGCGCGGCGGACGAGAATGCCACCGCGCAGCGCGCTGCCAAGGCCGTGCTGCCGGACGTGCCCCTGACCTCGGACATCTTCTACCGCGTGCTGGCCGCGGAAGTCTCCCTGCAGCGCGGACTGATCGGCCCCTCCTACCGCACCTACATGGACCTGGCGCGCGATACGCGCGACCCGCGCTTCGCCCAGCGCGCCACGGAGATCGCCTTCAGTGCGCGGCTCTCGCAACAGGCGCTCGATGCGGCACGCCTGTGGACCGACCTCGCGCCGCGCTCGGGACCCGCGCGCCAGGTGCTGTCGACGCTGCTGGTACTGAGCGGCCGCTGGGAAGATGCCGAGCCCCTGCTGGCCCACCAGTTGGCCGAGACGCCGGCCAGCCAGCGCCCGGAAGCCATCCTCCAGTTGCAGCAGCAGCTCTCGCGCACCGCCGATCCGGCCGGCGCCGCGGCAATGCTGCAGCGCCTGACCGCCAATGATGCCCGCCTGCCCGAAACCCAGCTGGCGCTGGCCCGCGCCCGCGAGACCGCCGGGGATGTGCCCGGCGCGCTGGCCGCCCTGGACGAGGCCCTGCACCTGCGCCCCGGCTATGAGGCAGCAGCGCTGATGGCGGCGGAACTGCGGGCCGACAGCGCGCCCGGCGAGGCCATCGCGGGCCTGCAGCGCTTCCTGGCCAAGGCCCCGGGCTCCGTCAACGGACACATCATGCTGGCGCGCCTCTACCTGCAGCGCGGCGAAACCGCCCCGGCACGCAAGGAATTCGAGACCCTGCGCAAGATCGCGCCGACCGATCCACGCGTGCCGCTCGCGCTCGGCCTGACCAGCCTGCAGGCCAAGCGCTACGGCGAGGCCGAGCAATACCTGAAGGAGTACCTGCGCCTGGTCGAAACGGTACCGGGCGCCAGCCCCGACGTGGCCTATCAATACCTCGCCGAGATCGCCGAGCAGCGCAAGGATTACCAGGGCGCGCTCGGCTGGCTCGACCGCATCGACGACAGCCGGCTGGAAACGGCGGTCGCCGTCAAGCGTGCGCAGCTGCTGGCCCGCATGGGCAAGCTCGACGAGGCGGATGCGGTCTACGCCGACATGATCGCCGACACCGAGGACATCTCCGACCCGGTGCTGCGCGGCCAACGCCTGACCGCGATCCGCCAGGCCGAGATCGCCATGCTGCTCGACGCCAAGGCCTACGACCGGGCCCGCAAGGCGCTCGGCGAGCGCATCGCGGCCGAACCCGACAACGCCGACTGGATCTACGAGCTGGCCATGCTGGACGAGCGCGAAAAGCGCTATGACAGCATGGAGAAGGGCCTGCGCAAGGTGATCGCCCTGCAGCCCGACCAGAAGCAGGGCTACAACGCGCTGGGCTATTCGCTGGCCGACCGCAACCAGCGCCTGCCCGAGGCGCTCAAGCTGCTGGAAAAGGCTTCCGAGCTCGGCCCGGACGACCCCTACATCATGGATAGCCTCGGCTGGGTCAAGTTCAGGCTGGGCCAGCTCCAGCCCGCCGCGGAGCTGTTGCGCAATGCCTACGCCAAGGCGCCGGAAGCCGAGATCGGCGCGCACCTCGGCGAAGTACTGTGGCAGCTCGGCCAGCGCGAGGAAGCACGACAGATGTGGGCCGAGGCGGCCAAGACCGAGCCCGACAATGAAGTCCTGATCGATACCCTGCGCCGCTACAACGTGACGCTCACCAAGTAATCCCGGCCGCGCCGGTCCCGCCGCGGACCGGCGCGGCCGCCGGCCCCGTCCGCCCGCGCGGGGCCGCGTCCACCCGCCATCCCCGATGCTGAGATCCCGTCTCGTCCTCGCCTGCCTGCTCGCGCCGCTGTGGCTCGCGGCCTGCGCCAACCTCGAACCGAGCCGCGGCTTCGACGCCGGCGAAACCGCCAGGCTGCAGGAGTACAGCGGCCGCTTCTCCGCCAATTACGTGCGCTACGGCCGCGAAGAAGGCGTGCAAGGCAGCTTCCACTGGCAGGAGCAGGGCCGCAACGTACGGCTCGACCTGATCTCGCCGCTGGGGCAGACGCTGGCCATCGTCACGGCCACTCCGTCGGGCGCCACGCTCGACCTGCCCAACCAGCCACCGCGCAACGCGCCCCAGGTCGACTCGCTGCTGGAGGATGCGCTCGGTTTCGCCCTGCCGGTCGCCGGCCTGCGCGACTGGCTCCACGCCCGTCCGTCGCGTGGCAGCCCGGCCGCCGCCACGCGCGATGAACAAGGCCGCCTGGCCACGCTGCAGCAGAACGGCTGGACCGTACGCTATGTTTCCTGGCAGGATGCCGCCGCGGCCGGCGCACAGCCGCGCCGCATCGACCTCGCCAGGGATGGCTCCGACCATCCGCTGTCCGTGCGCCTGGTGCTCGACCCCGAAGACAAGCCATGACCCTCGCCCTGCCGCCCGCCGAATTGCGCGACTGCCCCGCGCCGGCCAAGCTCAACCTCTTCCTGCACGTCACCGGGCGCCGCCCGGACGGCTATCACACGCTGCAGACCGCTTTCCAGCTGATCGACTGGAGCGACACGCTGCATTTCCGGCGCCGCGAGGACGGCGCCGTGGTGCGCACCACGGAGATCCCCGGGGTACCGGCCGACACCGACCTGGTGGTCCGCGCGGCGCGCCTGCTGCAACAGGCCACCGGCACGCGTTTCGGCGTCGATATCGCCGTCGACAAGCGCCTGCCGATGGGCGGCGGCATCGGCGGCGGCTCGTCCGACGCCGCCACCACGTTGCTGGCCCTGAACCGCCTGTGGGGCGTGAACCTGCCGCGCGCGCAACTGATGCAACTGGGATTGGCATTGGGCGCCGACGTGCCCTTCTTTCTGTTCGGCGAAAACGCCTTCGCCGAAGGCGTGGGCGAGCAGCTCAGCCCGATCGCGCTGCCCGACAGCTGGTTCGTCGTGATCCACCCGAAACAGCATGTGCCGACCGCGGAAATTTTCTCGGATCAGCGCTTGACAAGGAATACACCCATCTCCATAATTGCGGTCTTCGCTGCTTGTGAAAACAAATTCGCTTTCGGTCGCAACGATCTGGAAACGGTAGCAACAGCGAAGTTCGGTGAAGTCGCCCGAGCCCTTGAATGGCTGAGACAGTATAGTCCCCATGCAAGGATGACCGGCTCCGGAGCCTGCGTGTTTGCGCGTTATGATGACGCGGCGACTGCGCAACGCGTTCTGGACAGGTTGCCGCCCGAATGGGATGGCAGGTGCGTGAGAAGTCTGTCACGACATCCGCTCGCGGACTTTGCAGAGTAGTTTTTCGTTCGGCGTGGCACGTGGTTGGTGCGACGATGAACGGGCCCAGTTGTGTAGGGGAGTCGCCAAGTCGGTTAAGGCACCGGATTTTGATTCCGGCATTCGAGGGTTCGAATCCTTCCTCCCCTGCCATTAGATTCCTATCGTGTCCCGACGGATCCGGTTGTGTAGGGGAGTCGCCAAGTCGGTTAAGGCACCGGATTTTGATTCCGGCATTCGAGGGTTCGAATCCTTCCTCCCCTGCCATTACATTCCTATAGTGTCCAAACGGACCCGCAAGACTGGCTGCCGGCACGGCCGACAGCACTCCCCCTCTCCCCAGCAGCAAGACAGGTGCCCCGAATGAGCAGCGAAGGCTTGATGGTATTTACCGGCAATGCCAACCCCAAACTCGCGGAGGCTGTCGTTCAGCACCTCGGCATTCCCCTGGGCAAGGCACTGGTCGGCCGCTTCTCGGACGGCGAAGTCCAGGTCGAGATCCAGGAGAACGTGCGCGGCAAGCACGTGATCGTGCTGCAATCGACCTGCGCGCCGACCAACGACAACCTGATGGAACTGATGGTGATGGTCGACGCGCTCAAGCGCGCCTCGGCACGCAGCATCACCGCCGCCATGCCTTACTTCGGCTACGCCCGCCAGGACCGCCGCCCGCGCTCGGCGCGCGTGGCGATCTCGGCCAAGGTCGTCGCCAACATGCTGGAAGTCGCCGGCGTGGACCGCGTGCTGACGATGGACCTGCACGCCGACCAGATCCAGGGCTTCTTCGACATCCCGGTGGACAACATCTACGCGTCGCCGGTACTGCTGGGCGACCTGCGCGAGAAGAACTACGGCGATCTGCTGGTGGTTTCGCCCGACGTCGGCGGCGTGGTACGCGCACGAGCGCTGGCCAAGCAGCTGAACTGCGACCTGGCCATCATCGACAAGCGCCGCCCCAAGGCCAACGTGGCCGAGGTGATGAACATCATCGGTGAAGTCGACGGCCGCAACTGCGTGATCATGGACGACATGATCGACACCGGCGGAACGCTGTGCAAGGCAGCCCAGGTGCTGAAGGAGCGCGGCGCCCAGCGCGTGTTCGCCTACTGCACGCACCCGGTGCTGTCGGGTGGCGCGGCTGCCCGCATCGCCGCTTCGGCGCTCGACGAAGTCGTGGTGTGCGACACCATCCCCCTGCGCGACGATGCCCTGCAGAGCGGCAAGATCCGCCAGCTGTCGACGGCGCCGCTGCTGGCCGAGACCTTCACCCGCATCGTCAAGGGTGACTCGATCATGTCGCTCTTCGCCGATTCCTGATAGAATTCAAAGCTTTGCTGCATTTCCGGCACATGTGGTGCCGGAAATGCAGCAAATATATGCAGCGAATATGCAACGAATACGTTGCACTGACCGTCGGCAGTGACGCCGCTGGTCTCAACCAAGGCTGTCTGGTCGCGGACAGCCTTCTTACATTGTGGAGCAATCATGAAAGTCGTCGCTTTCGAGCGTAGCGTACAGGGAACGGGTGCGAGCCGCCGCCTGCGCAATTCCGGCAAGACCCCCGGCATCATCTACGGCGGCGCCGCCGAACCGAAGATGATCGAACTGGATCACAACGCGCTGTGGCATGCCCTGAAGAAGGAAGCCTTCCACTCGTCGATCCTCGACCTGGAAGTGGCCGGCAAGTCCGAGAAGGCCCTGCTGCGCGCCTTCCAGATGCACCCGTTCAAGCCCCTGGTGCTGCACGTTGACTTCCAGCGCGTGTCGGCCACCGAGAAGATCCACGTCAAGGTGCCCCTGCACTTCATCAACCAGGAATCCGCTCCTGGCGTGAAGCTGGGCCATGGCATCGTCAACCACATCGTGAACGAACTGGAAGTGTCGTGCCTGCCGGCCGACCTGCCCGAGTTCATCGAAGTGGATCTGGGCAAGGCCGAGCTGAACCAGACCCTGCACCTGTCGGACATCACCCTGCCGAAGGGCGTGACCGCCGTGATCCATGGCGACGACAACCCGTCGATCGCCAGCGTGACCCTGCCGGCCGGCGCTGCTTCGGAAGCTGCCGAAGGCGGCGAGGAAGCCCCCGCAGCCTGAGGCCGATCGGCCTGACGCCAGGAGCGCGCCGCACGCCGGCAGCGGTCCTGGCGCCTGCAAGCGAAAGAACCGCCGCTCTCCGGCGGTTTTTTTTCGCGTATGCTGGGCGCCTGCCAGCCGGCATGGCTGCCTCCCGAACGCATTCCGAACGGTAGTACCGGTAACAGCATGATCAAGCTCATCGTCGGCCTCGGCAATCCCGGGGCGGAATACGAAGCCACCCGCCACAACGCCGGCTTCTGGCTGGTCGACCAGCTGGCCCGCCAGGCCGGCACGACCCTGCGCGTGGAAAGCCGCTTCCATGGCCTGGCGGCACGGGCGCGCCTGTGGGACCAGGAAATCTGGCTGCTCAAGCCATCCACCTTCATGAACCGCTCGGGCCTGTCCGTGGTATCGCTGGCGCGCTTCTACAAGATCCTGCCCGACGAGATCCTGGTCGCGCACGATGAGATGGACTTGCCGCCAGGTACCGTCAAGCTCAAGCGCGGCGGCGGCTCTGGCGGCCACAATGGGCTGAAGGACATCTCGGCCCACCTGACCACGCCGGAGTACTGGCGGCTGCGCATCGGCGTAGGCCATCCGCGCAACCAGAATGCCGCCAGCGGGCGCGAGGAAGTGGTCAACTTTGTGCTGAAGCCGCCTCGGCGCGAGGAACAGCAGGCCATCGACGAATCGATCGAGCGCTGCCTGGATCCGCTGGCCCTGCTGGCCCGGGGCGAGTCGGAGCGCGCCATGATGGCGCTGCACAGCGGCCGCTGAGGCCAGCGCTGGAAGCCGGCGGCGGGAGCCTCCTGCGCCGCCCCTGACAAGCAACAAAAAACCCGCCGTCCGGCGGGTTTTTTGTGCGGGCGCCTGACGGCTCAGGCCGCGTGCTTGGCCGCCGTCAGCAGCCGGTAGCGCTGCATCAGCACCTCGTGCGTCTCCACCCGGTTGGGATCGTGCGGAATGCACGAGACCGGACAGACCTGCTGGCACTGGGGTTCATCGAAATGCCCGACACATTCCGTGCATTTGTTGGGGTCGATCTCATAGATCTCCGGCCCCATCGATATGGCTTCGTTCGGGCACTCGGGCTCACAAACGTCGCAGTTGATGCAGTCGTCGGTGATCATCAGCGCCATGGCATTTCCTTTCCAGCACGACGGACACGCCGGGCTGGCTGCGCCGTCTCAGATTCGTATTTTATTCCGTCTTGCCGATCTTCTGCTGCAGCCAGCGTTCGACCGAGGGGAAGACGAACTTGCTGACGTCCCCGCCCAGCACGGCGATCTCACGCACGAAGGTGCCGGAGATGAACTGGTACTGGTCGGACGGCGTCAGGAACATGGTCTCGACGTCGGGCAGCAGGTAGCGGTTCATGCCCGCCATCTGGAACTCGTACTCGAAGTCGGAAACGGCACGCAGGCCCCGCACGATCACGCGCGCATTGTTCTTGCGCACGAAGTCCTTGAGCAGGCCCGAGAAACCCTCGACGCGCACGTTGGGATAGTGGCCCAGCACCTCGCGCGCAATGCCGATGCGTTCTTCCAGCGAAAAGAACGGACGCTTGTTGGGGCTGTGGGCAACCCCTACCACCAGTTCGTCGAAGATGTTCGAGGCACGGCGCACGAGATCCTCGTGGCCTCGGGTCATGGGATCGAACGTGCCGGGATAGACCGCGACGACCATACTTCCTCCTTGTTCTGCCCGCTGCCGGCCCTGTCCCGGGCCAGTGGAATGTGTTGCTGCGTGGCGAGCGTTAGCGACAGCGGCGTAGTGTAACGCTAAATCCGCCGCTTGGAAGCCGCCTGGCCGACTGTTTCGCGGCAGCGCAGCAGAAGAGGCCATTGCCGGCCCGGCAACAATTTGCGGCGCGCGCGGCACGCCGATGTCGGACGTTCCGCCATGCAGGCTCAGCCGCGATGCACCAGCAGGTGGAAATGCACGGCACCGGCACGGGCCTGGCGCACCAGTTCCAGGCTGGCCGGCACCGGCGCCTGGGGCCCGGTGAGCGCGCGGTCCGTCTCGACATAGACCAGCCCGCCGGGCCGCGACAGCCGCGCGGCATGCTCCAGCGCCGGCCCCAGCCAGTCCTCGGCGAAGGGCGGGTCGAGGAAGACCACGTCGAACCCGGCGGTGGGCATGCCGGCCGCCACGGCAAAGGCATCGCCCTGGATGACGCGGACCTGCGCCGCATCCAGGCGGTACTGGTTGTCACGCAGCTGCTTGGCCACGCGCGGATTGGCCTCGACCAGCGTGACCTGTGCTGCGCCGCGGGAAGCGGCCTCGAAGCCGAGCGCGCCGGAGCCCGCGAACAGGTCCAGGCAGCTCAGCCCGGTCAGGTCCTGCCCGAGCCAGTTGAACAGGGTCTCGCGCACGCGGTCGGGGGTGGGCCGCAGTCCTTCGGCCTCCAGCACGGGCAGCGGCGTGCGCTTCCAGCGCCCGCCGATGATGCGGACCTGTGCCGGCGTACGGCGCGGCGCCGCTGGGGTGTTCAGGGAGGCGGAAGCACGCCGCCCGCGCGAAGCGGGCGGCATGCCAGAAGCAGCAGGAGGACGGGAACGCGAATTCATCCCGTGATTGTAGAGCCTGCGGCCGCGGCCCGCCGGCCGCGGCGTGTGATCAGTTCGGCCCGCCGACGATCACGGTCGCCATGGCATCGGGATGCACGTGGCGTTGGAAGGCCTGCTTGACCTGCTCGCGCGAAACCTTGGCGATCTGCGCGGTCCAGGTGTCGAGGTAGTCCAGCGGCAAGCCGTACCAGCCGATATTAGCCACATTGGTCAGCAGCTTGCGGTTGTTGTCGATGCGCAGCGGGAAGCCGTTGACCAGGTTGTCCTTGGCCGCCTTCAGCTCCAGGTCGGTCGGGCCTTCGGCCACGAAGTCCGTCAGCACCTTGCGCACCAGCGCCAATGCCTCGTCGGTCTGCGCCTTCTTGGTCTGCAGGCTGACGGCGAACGGTCCCGGCTGCTTGCTCGGCGCGAAATAGCTCTCCACGTCGTAGGTCAGGCCGCGCTTCTCGCGCACCTCATTGGTCAGCCGCGAACTGAAGCCGCCGCCGCCGAGCACGTAGTTGCCCACCAGCAGCGCGAAGTAGTCGGGGTCGCCGCGCGCGATTGCCGGCTGGCCGAGCAGTACGGTGGCCTGCTGCGCCGCGTGGGGAATGCGCTGTTCGCTGGCGGGGATGGTCATCTGCACCGACGGCATCGTCGGCGGCGCGGCGCCAGCCGGCAGGCCGCGCGTAAGCTGCTCGGCAATGGCCTCGGCCTGCTTGCGGTCGATGGCGCCGATCAGCGTGACCACGGCGCGCGAGGCGGCGTAGTTATCGCGCCAGAAACGCAGGATGTCCTCGCGCGTGATGGCGTTGACCGAGGCCTCGGTTGCCGTCACGCCATAGGGATGGCTGGGATAGACCGCCTTGGACAGGCGCTTGTCGGCGATCACCTCGGGACGGGCATCCCCCTCGCGGATGGCCGTGATCAGGCGCTGCTTCTCGCGCGCTACCACGGCATCGGGATAGGTCGGCGCATGGATCAGTTGCGCTGCCAGGTCGACCGACTGCTTCAGCTCCGGCTGCGCCGTCAGCGTACGCAGGCCGATGCCGCCCCGATCGCCGCCGGCCGAGCCGCCGAAGCCGGCACCGGTATCGGCGAAAGCGTCGGCGATCTGCGCCTCGTTGCGTGCCGGCTGGCCTTCGGCCGCCGCCGCCCCCTTATCCAGCAGCGCCGCCGCCAGGGTGGCGAGGCCGGACTTGCCGGCCGGATCGTAGCGGCTGCCCGCATCGAAGTCGACGTTGATGTCTAGCATCGGAATCGACGGGCTCGGCACGAAATAGACCTGCGCGCCGGTGGCGGCGGTCCAGTGCTCGATGGGCAGCGCTGCCTGCGCCACCGTGGTGCCGAACAGGGCCAGCGCGCCAGCGGTGGCCATGGCGGCCTGGCGCAGCCAGCGGGACATTTGCGGCGACCGAAGCGCCGGGACGGACAAGTGCATCGTGGCTCCTCAGTGCAGATCGGCGGGAAGCGCGACCTTGGGCTTGTTGGGGTCGATCGGCTGCGGCAACAGGGTGGCCACGGTCAGGTTGTCATCGCTGAAGTATTTGGCGGCGACGGCCTGCACCTGCTCGGGCGTGACGGCCTTGATCCGCTCCAGCATGCGGTCCAGGTCGCGCCAGGACAGGCCCGACATCTCCGCCACACCGATCTCCATGCCCTGCCCGGCGACGGAGTCGCGCTTGTAGATCTGCCCGGCCACCACCTGCGCCTTGACGCGCTTGAGCTCCTCGGGCGAGACGCCGCTCTTGGCGATGCGCTGGACCTGCTCGATCAGCGCACGCTGGATCTCCTCGGTGGTGTGTCCCTTCGCCGGGGTGCCGTCGAGCACGAAGAGGGATTCGCCGCGGTTGATGCTGTCGTAGCCGACGTTGACATCATCGGCCAGCCGCTGCTCGCGCACCAGCTCGCGCGGCAGGCGGGCATTGTCGTAGCCGTTCAGCACCGCCGACAGCACCTCGAGCGCGTAGGGATCGACGTCCTTCTCCACGTCGTGCAGGCGCGGCACCTTATAGGCCATCACCACGTAGGGATTCTCGGCCGGCGCCTTGACCCAGATGCGCTTGACGCCGATCTGCGGCGCTTCGATCTGGTTCTTGCGCAGCGGCAGCGCGTGCGGCTTGAGCCTGCCGTAGGTGCGCTCGGCCAGCAACCGCACCTGGGCGGGATCGACGTCGCCGGCGACGACCAGGATGGCGTTGTTGGGCGCGTACCACTGGTGATACCAGGCCTGCACATCTTCCACGCGCATATTGACCAGGTCGTTCATCCAGCCGATGGTCGGATGGCGGTACGGCGCCGCCGTGTACACAGTGGCCAGCAACTGCTCGTAGACGGTGCCGCGCGCGGAGTCATCGATGCGCATGCGCCGCTCTTCCATCACCACCTTCATCTCGCTGTCGAAGTCGCTCTTCTTGATGATCAGGTTCGCCATACGGTCGGCCTCCAGCTCCATCACCTTGGGCAGGTACTGCTTGCCGATCTGCTGGTAGTAGAGCGTGAAGTCGCGCGTGGTCATGGCGTTCTCGCGGCCGCCGAGTGCGGCGATCTGCTTGGAGAACTCGCCCGGCCCGACCTTGGGCGTGCCCTTGAACATCATGTGCTCGAGCATGTGCGACAGGCCCAGGGTACCGGTCACTTCATCCATGCCGCCCACGTGGTACCAGACCTGCTGCATCACCGTTGGTGCGCGATGGTCTTCCTTGACGATCACGCGCAGCCCGTTGGCGAGCTTGAACTCGGTGATGCCGGCGCTCGATGGCGCCGTGGCGGATGCCGCCGGGACGGTGGCCTTCTGCTGCGGCGCGTCCTGCGCGTGCGCGGCAGGCAGGCACCAGGGCAACGCCGCGATCAGCAGGGCGGGAAGGAGACCCCGGGCCCTGCGTCTGGCCGCCGCCGAAAACGCCTGGGAACGGGTGGATGCGGCACGGGCGGCGCCCGTCCGGAACTTGACAGCGCAGTGGTTCATGCGACCCCGTCTGATAGAATTTTGCCGATTGATTCTACCGGGCTATTGACCTCTTTCCCAATGTTTAGTTTCTGGAAGAAGCGCAAGGCGGAAGCGGCTCCCGCACCCGCCCCGGCACCCGCCAGCGCGCCTGCGCCCTCCCCCGCCACGCCGCAGGAAACCCTGCCGGCGCACGCCGTGCCCGCGCCGGTTCCCGAGCCGGCGGCCACGGCGGACGCCTATGAACTGACCCTGCCGCCGGTGCCCACGCAGGAAGACCGACAGGGCTGGATGCGCCGGCTGCGCGCCGGCCTGTCCAAGACCAGCCGCAATCTCGGCACGCTGTTCCTCGGCGTCAAGGTCGACGAGGCCCTGTTCGAGGAACTCGAAACCGCGCTGCTGATGGCCGATGCCGGCGTCGAAGCGACCGAGTACCTGCTGGGCGAGCTGCGCCGCCGCGTCAAGAACGAGCGCATCGAGGATGCCGAAGGCGTCAAGGCCGCGCTGCGCACGCTGCTGACCGACCTGCTGCGTCCGCTCGAGAAGACCATGGAGCTGGGCCGCGAACAGCCGCTGGTGATGATGATCGCGGGCGTCAACGGCGCCGGCAAGACCACCAGCATCGGCAAGCTGTGCAAGCACTTCCAGCACTACGGGCAGTCGGTGCTGCTGGCCGCCGGCGACACCTTCCGCGCCGCCGCGCGGGAGCAGCTGACGATCTGGGGCGAGCGCAACAATGTCACGGTGGTGGCGCAGGAAAGCGGCGACCCCGCGGCCGTGATCTTCGACGCCGTCAACGCGGCGCGCGCGCGCGGCATCGACATCGTGATGGCCGATACCGCGGGGCGCCTGCCCACGCAGCTGCACCTGATGGAAGAGCTGAAGAAGGTCCGGCGCGTCATCGCCAAGGCCATGCCGACGGCGCCGCACGAGGTGCTGCTGGTGATCGACGCCAACACAGGCCAGAACGCGCTGGCCCAGGTGCGCGCCTTCGACGATGCGCTGGGCCTGACCGGCCTGCTGGTGACCAAGCTGGACGGCACCGCCAAGGGCGGCATCCTCGCCGCCATCGCGCGACAGCGCCCGGTGCCGGTCTATTTCATCGGCGTGGGCGAGAAGGTCGAGGATCTGCAGCCGTTCAAGGCCGAAGAGTTCGCCGACGCGCTGCTGGGCTGAAACCGGCGCTCCGGCACGCCCCCGATAAAAAACCCGGCAGCTGCCGGGTTTTTTATCGGACTTCCGTCAGGTGCCGCACCTGCCGGTCGCCCCACCTGCTGCGCCCGCTCCGCCTACTCCGCGTCGGGCTGGGCCTTGGGCGCGGCGTTCTGGAACGCCGGCAGCGCCATGCACGCCTCGTGGATCCGTGCGACGGTCGGGAACGGCGCCAGGTCGACGTTGAAGCGCTGGGCGTTGAAGACCTGCGGGGCCAGGCAGACATCGGCCAGCGTAGGCGTGTCGCCCAGGCAGAAGCGCCCGACGCGGCCGCTGCGCGCCAGGGCGATCTCCAGCGCGGCGAAGCCCTGCTCGATCCAGTGCCGGTACCAGCCGTCCTTGGCCTCCTCCGACACACCCAGCGTGTGCTTCAGGTATTTCAGCACGCGCAGGTTGTTGAGCGGATGGATGTCGCAGGCGATCTCCAGCGCCAGCGCGCGCACGTAGGCACGCTCGAGCGCGTCGCCCGGCAGCAGCGGCGGCTGCGGATGCAGCTCGTCGAGATATTCGACGATGGCCAGCGACTGGGTCAGCGCATGGTCGCCGTCGACCAGCGTCGGCACCAGCGCATCGGCATTCAGCGCGCGGTATTCCGGCTTGAGCTGCTGGCCGCCGTCCTTGAGCAGGTGCACCGGCACGTAGTCATAGGGCAGGCCCTTGAGTTGCAGCGCGATGCGTACGCGGAACGAGGCCGAACTGCGGAAGTAGCTGTACAGCTGCAGCATGGCTCAGACCACCTTGACGACGAGGTCGCCCACGCCTTCCACGTGGCCCTGCATGACGTCGCCCTTCACCACCGCGCCGACGCCCTCCGGCGTGCCGCTGAAGATCAGGTCGCCCGGCTGCAGCTCGAACAGGCGCGACAGGTAGGCCACCATCTCGGGCACCGACCAGATCAGGTCGGAGAGGTCGCCGCGCTGCTTCTCGGCGCCGTCCACGCTCAGCGTCACGGCCCCCTTGTGCGGATGGCCGATCGCCGATACCGGCACGATCGGGCCGATCGGGGCCGAGCGGTCGAATGCCTTGCCGGTCTCCCAGGGGCGGCCGGTCTTCTTCGATTCGTTCTGCAGGTCGCGCCGGGTCATGTCCAGGCCGACGGCATAGCCGAACACATGGGCCGCGGCATCCTCCACCGCGATGTCCTTGCCGCCCTTGCCGATCGCCACCACCAGCTCGATCTCGAAGTGGCAGTTGGAGGTGCCCGGCGGATAGGGAAACTCACCCTGCACACCATCCGGCACATAGCTGACCGCATCCGACGGCTTGCAGAAAAAGAACGGCGGCTCGCGGTCGGGATCCGAGCCCATTTCGCGCGCGTGCGCAGCATAGTTGCGGCCCACGCAGTACACGCGGCGCACGGGAAAGCTGGCGCTGCTTCCGCGCACGGGCACACCCACCGGGGCCGGCGGGGCGAATACGAATTCGGTCATACATCTCTCCAATCTTGTTCTGTGCCTGCGGCGCGCCGGCACCGGTACCGGCGTCTCGCAAACCCGCCGCGCGGCAGGGCCACAGCATACACCCGCGCGACCCACCGGCCCAGGCAGACGTATGATGAGTACGGGAAAATACGTAAGGCATTACCAGACAATGCCGAGCATGCCGGACCGCGCCGAACGCCTTCGGCACGGCGTGAAGCTCGACAGGCTCACCGGCACGCGCTGCCACGCGCAGCACAATCCCATACCGCGCGAAAGCACCGGGTGCTGTCCGGCATGCGGCGCCGCAGTTGCGCTGCGCTATCATGAAGCGCATCCCCACGAGCGCCGCATCATGACCCAGCCCGCCACCACCGCAAGCCACGCCACGCCCTTTCCAGCGGCGAAATACATCAAGGAAATCGGGCGCGGCGCGCAGGGCGCGCGGGCCCTGCCGCGCGATGACGTGCGCACGCTGTTCGACGCCATGCTCGCCGGGCGCGTCTCCGACATCGAACTGGGCGCCATCCTGATGGCCTACCGCATCAAGGGCGAAGCGCCACACGAGCTGGGCGGCATGCTAGAGGCCGCCCATGCGCACTGCGCGCCGCTGCCGGCGCGGCCGGATGGACCGGTGGTAGTGATCCCGAGCTACAACGGCGCCCGCAAGCAGCCCAACCTGGTACCGCTGCTGGCCATGCTGCTGGCACGCGCCGGCACCCCGGTCCTGGTGCACGGCATCCGGCACTTCGCCGGACGCCTGACCAGCCTGGCACTGTTCGAGGCACTGGGCGAGCCGCTGTGCTCCAGCACTGCCGAAGCCGCGACACGGCTGCGCGGCAGCGGCGGCGGGCTGCCGCTGGCGGTGCTGCCGATCGACGTCCTGTCGCCGGCACTGAGCCGCCTGCTCGACAAGCGCGACATCGTCGGCCTGCGCAACTCGGCCCACACCGTGGTCAAGCTGCTGCAGCCGGTGGGTGGCCACAGCCCGGCCGAAGCCCTGCGCCTGTACAGCTACACACATCCGGAATACCGCGAGACGCTGACCGACTTCTTTTCGCACGAGCCGGCCAACGTATTGCTGGCGCGCGGCACCGAAGGCGAAGTGGTGGCCGATGCCCGCCGCGGCGGGCGCATCGACTGGCTGCACGACGGGCACCAGCGCACGCTGGTCGAGCCGGCCTCCGGTTCCATTGCCGACGTGCCGGACCTGCCGGCTGGCACCAGCGTCGAGCAGACCGTGGCCTGGATCCGCGCGGTGCTGGAAGGCAAGCTAGCCGTGCCGGCGCCCATCGCGGCCCAGGTCGAGGCCATCCGCGCCTGCCTGCGCGATGGCGCGCAGGTGAATTGGGCCAGCCCGGTCTAGGGCTGCGCCCTCCTCCAGGCGGCGACACCGGCCAAGGCTGCCGCCCTGCCCGTCAGGACGGGCGGCGCGGCGGCAGCGGGATGCGTTCGGTCTCGCCTGGCACTTGCGGAAAGAGATTGTCTTCCCAACGCTGCGCCGCCGCCTCGATGGCCTCCTTGCTGCTGGCCACGAAGTTCCAGTAGATGAAGCGGCGGCCGTCCAGCGGCTCGCCGCCGAGCAGCATCACGCGCGCCCGCGTCGTGGCACTCAGTGTCACCGTCTCCCCCTGCACCAGCGTCGCCAGGTGCTCGGCCGGAATGGCCTCGCCATCGACGGCGATGCCGCCTTCGACGACATAGACACCACGCTCCACATGCTCGGGAGGAATCACCAGCGTGGCGCCCGCCTCCATCTCCAGGGCAACGTAGAGCGTACGGCTGAAGACACGCACCGGCGACTCCTGGCCGAAGGCATCGCCGGCGATCACCGTCAGGCGCACTCCGGGCAACTCCAGCCGCGGCAGGCTGGCGGCGCCGAAGTGGTGAAACGAGGGCTCCACGTCCTCGTAGGCCTTCGGCAGTGCCACCCAGGTCTGGATGCCGTGCAGGTGCGGTCCGGCCGGCCGCTCGGATTGCGGCGAGCGCTCCGAATGCGCGATGCCGCGGCCGGCGGTCATCCAGTTGACGTCGCCGGGGCGGATCACCTGCTCGTTGCCCAGGCTGTCACGATGGAGGAATTCGCCCTCGAACAGGTAGGTCACCGTGGCCAGGCCGATGTGCGGATGCGGACGGACGTCCGCCCCCTTGCCGGGCGGCATCGCCACCGGGCCCATATGGTCGAGGAAGATGAAGGGCCCCACCGTCTGCGCGGCCGCCGCGGGCAGGACGCGGCGCACGGTGAAATCGCCCAGGTCCCGGACATGGGGATTGAGCAGGTGTTCGATGACAGACATAGATCCTCCTGGGAATGAATGTACCGTGGAGACGGCATCGGCGAAGTGGCGCATCCGCAGTGTAAACGCCGCTCCCGCCCGCCGCTCCCACTCTATTGGCCGAAAGGGCAGAACCAGGCGGCGATCTGCATCTCTAATGCTAGTTGCGAGCGGGCCCTCGCGCCGGGAAGTGCGTTATACGCCATACAAATTCATGCTATCCATTCTGAAATAGCAATCGTCTGGAACTATTGACCACATTGCCAGTCGAATTAGCAGTCAACCGGCTTGAGTGCTAATATGTGTTGCAATGCAGTGCGTTTCCCCGAGGGAAACAGCACCCCCGGCAACCCGCCGGCCGGACGCAAAAGGAGCCAATGAGTGAACGCAGTCCTGTCTGCCGATTCGATCCAATCCACCACCCTGCCCGCGATGCCGCAGCGCGGCGCCAGCCTTGCGCTGGCCATGCCCGGCAACCTGGGCAACCTCGACAGTTACATCCAGGCGGTCCACCGCGTCCCGATGCTCTCCGTCGAAGAGGAGCAGCGTCTCGCGCGCGAGTTGCGCGACCATGATTCCGTCGATGCGGCACGCCGGCTGGTGATGTCCCACCTGCGCCTGGTCGTATCCGTGGCACGCCAGTACCTGGGCTACGGCCTGCCCCACGCCGACCTGATCCAGGAAGGCAATATCGGCCTGATGAAGGCCGTCAAGCGCTTCGATCCCGACCAGGGCGTGCGCCTGGTTTCGTACGCCATCCACTGGATCAAGGCCGAGATCCACGAGTACGTGCTGAAGAACTGGCGCATGGTCAAGGTGGCCACCACCAAGGCCCAGCGCAAGCTGTTCTTCAACCTGCGCAGCCACAAGCAGGAAACCCACAACACCTTCACGCCCGAGCAGGTCGAAGCCGTTGCGCGCGAGCTCAACGTCAAGCCCGAGGAAGTGATGGAGATGGAAACCCGGTTGTCGGGCGGCGACCTGGCGCTGGAAGGGCAGGTCGACGACGGCGAAGAGGAATTCGCCCCGATCGCGTATCTGGCCGACAATCACAACGAACCCACCCGCGTGCTCGAAGCCAAGCGCAGCGACCGTATGCAGGTGGAAGGCCTGGAAGAGGCGCTCGGCAAGCTCGATCAGCGTAGCCGCCGCATCATCGAGGCCCGTTGGCTGCACGTCAACGACGACGGTTCGGGCGGCGCCACGCTGCATGAACTGGCCGACGAGTTCGGCGTTTCCGCCGAGCGCATCCGCCAGATCGAGGCGGCGGCCATGAAAAAGATGAAGGGCGCGCTGCAGGCCTTCGCCTGAGCGTCCTTGCCGGCGCCGCGCACAGCGCGTCCGCCGGGCGGAATGGCAAAGGGCCGGTTCCCCGTGAACCGGCCCTTTCTTTTTCGCTGCCTGCGTTTTCCCCTGCCTGCGCGAGTGCGCGGCGCAATCAGGACAGCAGCAGTTTCAGGTCGTGCGCGATCGGCTCGGGCCCCTGGCCGTGGCGGATGAACAGGCGCAGCCGTCCCTGCGGATCGAACACGTAGCTGCCCGCCGAATGGTCCATCGTATAGTTGCCGGGCGAGGTGCCGGGCACCTTGGCGTAGTAGACCTTGAAGTCCTTGGTGACTTTCTGCAGCGCCGCCTCGTCGGCCGGGCGCATGCCCAGGAAACGCGAATCGAAAGCGGGCACGTATTGCGCCAGCAACTGCTGGGTATCCCGCTCGGGATCGACCGTGACGAACAACACCTGCACGCGGTCGGCATCGGGTCCCAGCGCTTCCATCACGCCCTTCAGTTCGGCCAGCGTGGTCGGGCACACGTCGGGGCAATGCGTGTAGCCGAAGAACATCACGACCGCCTTGCCCTTGAAGTCAGCCAGCGTGCGCACCTTGCCGTGATGATCGACCAGGCTGAAATCCTTGCCGAATTCGCTGCCGCCCGTGATGTCGATGTTCTGGAACTTCGGAGCGGATTGCCCGCAAGCCGCCAGCATCAGAGCCAGCAGCGCCATTGCGGCATATTGCCGCAGGCGGCCGAAGCAGGAGAAAGACGGGAAGGGGCGGGGCTTGGACATTGCAGGGTTCGTCGGGGGAGCGGGCCGGATGCAGGCCATCCGCATGGCCATGCGCTTCCCGCTCGGTTCATCACACTGGCGAGTATCGCCCATCCGCATGCAGGCGCGCCCCGGCGCGACAAAGTGTCGCGCCGGGGGCAGTGCTGGCTCAGAGCGGCAGCACGAACTTGAAATAGTGATCCACCAGCAGCACAGCGAACAGCAGTGACAGGTAGAGGATCGAGAAGCGGAAGGTGCGCTGCGCCAGTTCGTCCGAGTAGTTGCGGTACAGCCGCCAGGAGTAGGACAGAAAGCCGCCACCCAGCACCAGCGCCGCCACCAGGTAGATCAGGCCGCTCATGCCGTAGATGAACGGCAGCAGCGTGGCGGCGATCATCACCAGTGTGTACAACAGGATATTGAGCAGGGTGAAGCGCTCGCCATGCGTGATCGGCAGCATCGGCAGGCCGGACTTGGCGTAGTCGGCGCGGCGGTACAGCGCCAGCGCCCAGAAATGCGGCGGCGTCCAGGTGAAGATGATCAGCACCAGGAACCATGCCTCGGCCGGCACCGTGCCGGTTACCGCGGCCCAGCCCAGGGCCGGCGGCATGGCGCCCGACAGGCCACCGATGACGATGTTCTGCGGTGTGGCCGGCTTCAGCAGGATGGTGTAGATGACCGCGTAGCCGACGAAGGTGGCCACCGTCAGCCACATGGTCAGGTCATTGGTGAAGACGTGCAGCAGCCACATGCCGGCCCCGCCCAGCACCGCCGAGAACGCCAGCGTCTGTGCCGTGCCGATCTCGCCGGTGGCCGAGGGGCGCCAGGCCGTACGCCGCATCAGCGCGTCGATCTTCTGCTCGACCAGGCAGTTGATGGCGAAGGCGGCGCCCGCCAGCAGCCAGATACCGGCGGCGCCGCCCAGCAGCACCGGCCAGGGCACCATGCCCGGCGTGGCCAGGAACATGCCGATGACGGCGCAGAAGACGGCCAGTTGCGTCACGCGCGGTTTGGTGAGCGCCGCATACTGGCGCGTCATGTGACGCAAGCGGCTGATTGGGTGGGGTTGGGTAGCTGTGGCCACGGGAGGGGTCTTGTCCTTCATGTCGCGCGCGCAGCGGTTGTGGCGCGGGTGGCGGCGCCGGCAGGCCGGGTCGCAAGCCCTATATTGTAATGGAGGCGGACCAGAAGCAGCAGAAGCACCGCCGCCCCACCGTTGTGCGCCACCGCGGCCACCAGTGGCCAGTCGAGCACGATATTGGACAGGCCCGTGGCCAGTTGCAGGGCCAGCACCGCCAGCAGCCAGCCGGCGGCCCGCTCCAGTCCCGCCACGCGGCGCGCACGCAGGGCGAACCAGGCGAGGAAGGCGAGCACCACGAAGGCAAAGCCGCGGTGTACCCAATGGATGGCCACCAGCGCCGCATGGGGGATGTAGTCGCCGTCGGCGGTCATGCCTAGCTGCCGCCACAGAGTGAAGCCATGGCGGAAATCCATCTGCGGGATCCACTGGCCGTTGCACAGCGGGAAGTCGGTACAGGCCAGTACCGCGTAGTTGGTGCTTACCCAGCCGCCCAGGAAGATCTGCACGACCAGCAGCAGCAAGGCGATGCGGGCCGGCCAGCGCAACAGCCCCGCACCCGCGCCCACTCCATGCGGCGGATCGTTGCGCGAGCCGAGCCGGATCAGCGAGGCCAGCAGGCCCATGCCGAGCATCAGGTGGGTCACGACGATGATGGGCTGCAGCTTCTGCGTCACGGTGAAGGCGCCGAAAGCGCCCTGCACGCACACCAGCAACAGCACACTGCTGGCGAACCAGGGTGACTGGCGCAATTCACGGCGCTTGACCCAGGCCAGCACCACCAGCGTGATGATCAGCACGCCCACCGCCATGGCGAAGTAGCGGTGGACCATCTCGATCCAGGCTTTGGCCAGCGTGACAGGTCCGCTCGGCAGAGCCGTCTGCGCGGCGCGGATCGGCTCCAGCGCGGCATGTGGATTCGAGTGCCCGTAGCAACCCGGCCAATCGGGGCAGCCCAGGCCGGAATCGGTCAGGCGGGTGAAGCTGCCGAACATGATCAGGTCCAGCGTCAGGAAAGCGGTGATCCAGACCAGCCTGCGGTACTTGTTGCGATCGCCCTTGACGAGCACGTAGGTGAGGGGAATCAGGGCGATCAGGACCCCGATGGTGGCAAGTTGGATCAGCATGGGTAAGACATCGGTTGCAGCAGGCGCATCGGTCCGGTCAGCCGATACGGGAGTACTTCAGCAGTTTCTTGAGGTCCCCGTTGACGCCCTTGGGGTCGGGATCCTTGGGAAAGCGCATCATCAGGTTGCCGAGCGGGTCGACCAGGAACAGCGTGTCCTCGATGCGCCCGCCCGCCTCGGCCGGCAGCCAGCGCCGCGCGGTATCGGCATCGATGCGCAGGAAGCGGGTGCCGGCATAAGGCTCGTTGTAAGCGGCGGACAGGCGCGGGTCGACGGCACCGTTATCGAGGATAAGCCACACCGGCACGATGCGCTCGCGCCCTTCGCCTTGTCCGGCACGCAGCTGGCGCGCCGTGAACAGCTTCCTGGCGCAGGCCTCGTCGCAGCCGGAGGCATCGACGCTCAACAGCAGCCACTTGCCCTTGAAGCGCTCGAGCGGCACCGCCTCGCCGCGCTCGTCGCGCACCTGCACGGCCGGCAGCGGGCGCTGCGGATCGATCAAGGTGCCATAGTTGGTGGTGCCGCCGGCCGGCCGGAACACATAGTAGGTCAGGTAGGAGGCGATCACAGGCGAGGCGCACACGAGCAGCAGGAACAGCATCTGCAGCCGCCCCCTGCGCGTGCGCGCATCGATGCGCGGCCCGGATGCCCGGCCGGAGGCGACCTGGGCCAGTTCGGCCGCGCGCGCGGAAATGGGATCTTGGGTTGGCATGTGTCGCTCAGTTCATTCGTGATGCTTGCGCCGGCGCCGTCGCACGGGAGCGCCGCCAGCCCAGTGCCAGCAGCAGTACGAGGGTCAATGCGGCCAGGCCGAACCACTGGAAGGCATAGCCGTAGTGGCGGTCGGCGCCGGAATCGGCCGGCGCCCAGTCGCGCGCCAGCCCGTCTCCTGTGTCGTTGCGCTGCTCCAGCACCAGTGGCTGGAGCGTCACGCCGAGCTCCGCCCCGTAAGCCGCGAGATCCAGGTTCTGCCGTATCTTCTGCCCGGCTTCGCTGGCGGAGCCCAGATTGTAGACCTTCGGCACGGCAGCCAGTGCCATGCCATCGATGTCGACCTCGCCCGCCGGCGTGGGAAAGGGCGCGATGCGGCTGCGGTCCTGCGCATCACGCGGCAGCCAGCCGCGCAGGACCAGCACGCTGGCACCCTGCCCCGTCCCGCCCTCGGCGGCGATGCGCAGCGGCGTCAGCACCAGGAAGCCAGCGCGCGAATCGGTGCCGTTGCCATGCGGGCGGTTGTCCAGCAGCACCGTATGCGCGGCGTCGAAACGGCCGCGCGCGCGCACCCGCCGGTCGGCCAGGTCGGCAGAGGCTGCCAGCGGCACCGGGCCCAGCAAGAGCGGTGTCGCTGCGGCCAGGGCCTGCTGACGCGCGGCGCGCGCCAGCTTCTCATGCGCACGGTTGAGCTGCCAGTTGCCCAGCGCGCAGGTCAGCGCGATCACCATCAGGGCGGCCAGCGTCGGCGCCGGCCGGAAGAAGCGCGCGGGGAAGAAGCGCACGCTCATCGCACCAGCCTCCCGCCATGGCCGAGCCCGGTGCGATAATGGCCGCTTTCGCCTTGCCGAAACCGCTCGCCTGCCCCCGTCATGCGCATCGTCATCGTCATTGCCTTCATCCTGATCATCGGCAGCCTTGCCAGCGCGCTCTTCTTCATGATGCGGGATCGCGGCAGGACCCCCAACATGATGCGCTCGCTGATGTTCCGCGTCGGCTTCTCGGTGGCATTGTTCCTCTTCATCCTGTTCTCGCACTGGATGGGCTGGATCCAGAGCACCGGCATCCGCATGGGGCCCTGAACCTGCCTGCGCCGGGCAGTTGCAGCACCGGCCCTCCCAAACGAAAAAGCAAGCGCCGCAGGATCCCAGCCAGCCTGCGGCGCTTGCTTTTCTAGTTCTGCGCGCATTCGCCGGCCGCCTCCCTGCGACCAGCGCGTGCCGCCGCAGGTGCGGCGGCACGGCGATGCCTGCTTACAGCCAGTACACGACGATGTAGAGGAACAGCCAGACCACATCGACGAAGTGCCAGTACCATGCGGCGCCCTCGAAGGCGAAGTGATGCTCGGGGGTGAAATGGCCCTTCAGCACGCGGCCCAGCACCACCGCCAGCATGATCGCACCCATGGTCACATGGAAGCCGTGGAAGCCGGTCAGCAGGAAGAAGGTGGAACCGTAGATGCCCGAGGTCAGCTTGAGATTGAGCTCGCTGTAGGCGTGGTGGTATTCGTAGGCCTGGAAACCCATGAACACCGCGCCCAGCAGGATGGTCAGCACCAGGCCCTGGATCACCTGGCTGCGCTTGCCCGCCAGCAGCGCGTGGTGCGCCCAGGTCAGGGTCACGCCCGAGGTGAGCAGCAGCGCCGTGTTGATGGTCGGGATCGGCCACGGCCCCATGGTCTGGAAATTCTCGATGGTGCCGGCCGGGCCGCTGTTCGGCCACACCGCGGCAAAATCGGGCCACAGGATCTTGTTGTTCAGGTCCCCCAGCCACGGCATGGCGATACTGCGCGCGTAGAACAGCGCGCCGAAGAAGGCGGCGAAGAACATCACTTCGGAGAAGATGAACCAGCCCATCGACCAGCGGAAGGACAGGTCGATGTTCTTGCCGTAGCGCCCGCCCTCGGATTCTCCGATCGCGTCGCCGAACCAACTCTTGAGCACGAACAGGAACCACAGAAGGCCGACCGCGAACAGGTACGGCGCCCAGGCCTGGCCGTTGACCCAGCCGGCGGCGCCGCCACCTGTCATCAGCAGGCCGAAAGCCGCCGTGATCGGGTGGCGCGACGGGCCCGGTACAAAGTAGTACGGCGCGTTTGCGCGATTCGCACTCATGCTTTTCTCTCCAGCTCTTTGGTCTCAGATACCGCGGTTGTTATCTATTCATCCGGCCTGGATGCTGCCGGTGCCACGTGTTGTCATGTCTTGTCTACCCCGGGGCTTGCCGCGGCTCACCCCACCACCATCCGCACGATGACGATCAGCGCGGCGATGAAGAGCGCCGCGCCGAGCAGGCCTGCGATGATCACGTGAAGCGGATTCAGCCGGGCCATGTCACGCTCGTGCTCGGCCCCCTTGCGCAGGCCGATAAAGGACCAGAACACTGCACGCAGCGTCTGCCAGAACGACATCTTGCGCTTGACCGCATCCTTCAGTTCATCCACGCCGCCCTGCCTCCTTGCGTGCCGGCCCGTATCCTGGCCCGTATCCTGGCCCATATCCCGGCCCGGTGCCCTGCTGCCCGCGGCCCGGTTCAGCCGCCCTTCGCCGCCGGGGCCGGCGCGTCATCCAGCGCCCCCTGCGGTGCCTGCGCCACCGGCGTACCCACCTCGAAGAAGGTGTACGACAGGGTGATATTCTTCACGTCCTTCGGCAGCGCCGGGTCGATCACGAACACCACCGGCATCTCGCGCGCCTCCTTCGCCTTCAGCGTCTGCTGCTTGAAGCAGAAGCATTCGATCTTCTTGAAGTACTGCGTCGCCTGCTTCGGGGCGTAGCTCGGGATCGCCTGGGCGGAGATGTCGCGGCTCTGCCCGTTCGCCACCTCGTACACGATCGTCGTCATCTCGCCCGGATGCACTTCCATGCTGTGCTTCACCGGCCGGAAGGCGAACGGCCCGCGTGCGTTGGAGTCGAACTCCACCGTCACCGTGCGGCTCTTGTCGACCTGCGTGTTCTTGGTCGTGCCGCCATACAGGTCGCGCGTGGTCAGCACGTTCAGGCCGGTGAGGTCGCAGATCTTGCGGTACAGCGGCACCAGCGCGTAGCCGAAGCTGAACATCAGCGCCACCACCACGAGCAGGCGCAGCAACATGCCGCGGTTGAAGCGGCGATCGCTGTCGCGCTCCGCCTGTACTTGCTGCTGGTCCACTTCCATGCCGTCCACCTCGCAGGCTCAGCCCAAGAGCACCATCTTGGCAAAGAAACCCAAGAAGAAAACCAGCGCGATGGAGAAAAGGATCAAGCCGAGGCGCCGGTTGGCGGCCTTGCGATCCGGCTGCGATGGGGTTCTGTCTGGATGCTGCATCTCGACTGCCATTCCGACTGCCTCTACCACTTCCGTTGCGCGGGCGGGCACCACGCCGACGAATTCCGGCCCGGTGCCCGCGGCGGGACTCACTTCACTTGCGGCGGGACTTCGAAGGTGTGGAAAGGCGCCGGCGAGGGCACCGTCCACTCCAGGCCTTCCGCCCCTTCCCAGGGCTTGTCGGCTGCCTTCTCGCCGCCACGGTAGGACGGCAGCACCACGAAGAAGAAGAAGTACACCTGCATCAGGCCGAAGCCCAGTGCCCCGATCGAGGCGATCGCGTTGAAGTCCGCGAACTGCACCGGGTAGTCGGCATAGCGGCGCGGCATGCCGGCCAGGCCGAGGAAGTGCATCGGGAAGAAGGTGACGTTGAAGAAGATGATCGAGCCCCAGAAGTGGATCTGGCCGCGCGTCTCGTTGTACATGAAGCCGCTCCACTTCGGGCCCCAGTAGTAGAAGCCGGAGAACAGCGCGAACAGCGAGCCGGCCACCAGCACGTAGTGGAAGTGGGCCACGATGAAGTAGGTGTCCTGCAGCTGGATGTCGATCGGCGCGACGGCCGGCATCAGCCCGGTGAAGCCGCCGATGGTGAACACGAAGATGAAGCCGATCGCGAACAGCATCGGGGTCTCGAAAGTCATCGAGCCGCGCCACATGGTGGCGATCCAGTTGAAGATCTTCACCGCCGTCGGCACCGCGATCAGCATGGTCGCGTACATGAAGAACAGCTGGCCGGTCACCGGCATGCCGGTGGTGAACATGTGGTGCGCCCACACGATGAACGACAGGATGGCGATCGAGGCGGTCGCGTACACCATCGAGCTGTAGCCGAACAGGCGCTTGCGCGAGAAGGCCGGCACGACCTGCGAGATGATCCCGAATGCCGGCAGGATCATGATGTAGACCTCGGGGTGGCCGAAGAACCAGAAGATGTGCTGGTACATGACCGGGTCGCCGCCGCCCGCGGCGGAGAAGAAGCTGGTGCCGAAATGGCGGTCGGTCAGCACCATGGTGATGGCGCCGGCCAGCACGGGCATGACGGCGATCAGCAGGTAGGCCGTGATCAGCCAGGTCCAGCAGAACATCGGCATCTTCATCAGCGTCATGCCCGGGGCACGCATGTTGAGGATGGTCACGATGATGTTGATCGAGCCCATGATGGACGAGGCGCCCATGATGTGCATGGCGAAGATGGCCATGTCCATGCCCGGGCCCATCTGCACCGACAGCGGTGCGTAGAGGGTCCAGCCCGCGGCGGTGGCGCCGCCCGGCACGAAGAACGACAGCACCAGCAGCAGCGCGGCCGGCGGCATCAGCCAGAAGCTGAAGTTGTTCATCCGCGCGAAGGCCATATCGGAGGCGCCGATCTGCAGCGGGATCATCCAGTTCGCGAACCCCACGAAGGCCGGCATGATGGCGCCGAACACCATGACCAGGCCGTGCATGGTGGTGAACTGGTTGAACAGTTCGGGGCGGAAGAACTGCAGGCCCGGCTCGAACAGCTCGAGGCGGATCAGCAGCGCCAGCACGCCGCCGGACAGCAGCATGGTGAAGGAGAACAGCAGGTACAGCGTGCCGATGTCCTTGTGGTTGGTGGCGAACAGCCAGCGGCGCCAGCCGTGCGGGTGGTCGTGGGCGTGATCGTCGTGGGCGTGATCGTCGTGGCCGTGCTCGTGCGGATGGGCCAGTGCGTCAGGGCTAGCAGTACTCATTCCGGAACTCCTGAAATCCTGTTCTTTCCTTGCGTCCACGATCAGCCTGCGACGCGGTTGCCCGCGAGGCTGGCCTGCTTGCCTGCGGCTTTGTCGTCCGCCTTGGGCTCGCCTGCCCCCGCGGCGCCGCCGCCCTCGGGGAACTTGCCGGTGCGGGCACCGGCGAAGTCGCGCGGCTGGATCACCTCGCCGGTATGGTTGCCCCAGTTGTTGCGGGTGAAGGTCATCACCGCCGCCAGCTCCGTGTCCGACAGGTGCTTCCACACGGGCATCGCGCCCTTGCCCTCGAGCAGGATGTGCATCTGGCCGGCATCCGGGCCATTGACGATCTTGGAGCCGTCCAGTGCCGGGAACGGTCCGCCGCCCTTGCCGTTGGGCTGGTGGCAGACCGCGCAGTTGGCCAGGTAGACCTTCTCGCCGCGCGCCTTCATTTCATCCAGCGTCCAGGTCTTGTTGGGATCGTCCGCCTTGGCCGCCATCTCCTTCTTCTTGCCGTCGACCCACTTGGTGTAGTCGGCGTCCGAGACCACGCGCACGACGATGGGCATGAAGGCATGTTCCTTGCCGCACAGCTCGGCGCACTGGCCGCGGTAGACACCGATCTTCTCCGCCTTGAACCAGGTGTCGCGCACGAAGCCGGGAATCGCATCCTGCTTGACGCCGAAGGCGGGGATCATCCAGGCGTGGATCACGTCGTTGGCCGTGGTGACGACGCGGATCTTCTTGTTGACCGGCACCACCATTTCGTTGTCCACCTCCATCAGGTAGGTGTTGCCCTTGGGTGCCTCGTTGTTGATCTGCTCGCGCGGGGTGGTCAGGGTGGAGACGAAGGAGATGCCCTCGCCTTCGCCCTTCAGGTAGTCATAGCCCCACTTCCACTGGTAGCCGGTGGCCTTGATGGTGATATCGGAGTTGGTGGTGTCCTTCATCGCCACCACCGTCTTGGTCGCCGGCAGGGCCATGGCGATCACGATCAGGAAGGGGACCACGGTCCAGACCACTTCGACCGTGATGCTCTCGTGGAAGGAGGCAGGCTTGGCCCCCTTGGACTTGCGGTGCTTGAACACGGAGTAGAACATCACGCCGAACACGCACACGAAGATCACGGTGCAGATGATCAGCATCATCCAGTTCAACCAATGGATCTGCTCGGCGATCTTGGTGACCGGCTCTGCGAGATTGAGCTGACGCACGGCGGGACCGCCTGGCATGTCGGTGACTGCCGGCGCCGCCTGGCTGACGAGCAGGGATGCGCCGGCCAGACATGCTGCGGATGCCTTCTTCCACATTTTCATTTTGTTATCTACCCAATTTACAGATTCAAATCTGTCCCACGCCTAGGTCCGGCGGCCGCTCCTCGGAGCGGCGCAGGGCAGTCGCGAGTTCCTGCGCGAACTTCCGGCGCGCGCTCGGGACCAGGAACTTCCCGACCCGCACGACACGCCCGCCCGAGCGCAATGTGACCAGCGCCCGGGAAGATTCACCCGACTCGACCCGCACCCAATGCGGGTTGAACTCCTGCCGCGACACCTTGCCGGCACTGGCTGTCTCCACTACCAGTTTTCCGCCTGCAAGGCTGACACGCTCATAATCCACTGCGTGCCGCGCATATACCAGCAGGGCAATCCCCAGCCCGATCAGGTCCAGGCCGGCAAAAGGCAGCACGAGCCAGTACCCCCACCACGCAATGAGCAGCGCGATGGCGAACGAAATGCATACGATGGAAAGGTAGAACCAGCCGACCTGGCGTGGAGAAAGCGAACAGTTGCGCTTCATCAGCCAGTCGGTGCACAGCGCCGGTCGAAGTCCGTTCAGACCTGCAACGGACTCATCTCGTGCCATCTGGAATGCGATACCCAAGTCTTGCATCGCCCACCACTCTGCATCGGATGCGTGCCCGGACGATGTCACCCAATTTCAAGGCGCCGGAGCGCTGTTATCTGCGGGTGGATTGTGCCAGGGGACCACTGCGACAAACTGGCGCATTATAGGGCGCTTCCCAGGCTCGAACAAGCCGCGACTTGCGTTCCGGGCTGGCGTCCGGCGTGAAATTGTGCTTGTACTTTGCGTATCTTGACGAACGCGCGGAGCTATGCGCGGGGCCGCCCGCGGCCGATGCGATCGAGCGGGACCACCGCATTGCCCTGCGCATCGAGTGGCTGGCCGGCACGCGGCGGCAGCTTCCAGGCATGCCCGTAGACGACCTCGAAGGTGAGCGCGATCTCGCCCTGGGCATTGCGCCGGCGCTCCAGCGCGGCCAGCAGCGCCGCATGCCAGCGGCGTCCGCGCAGGCCTCCGCCGGGGCGGCGCAGCCCGCCCATGGCATGGACCTCGCGCAGCAGCGTCTGCGGATTCTCGTAGGTGATCGTCAGCGTCTCCATGTCCATCACCGGGGTGGACCAGCCGCTGTGCACCAGCATGTCGCCGATATCGTGCATGTCGACGAAGCGCAGCGTGTGGACATCGCCGTCGACCTCGGCGAAGGCCTCGCGCAATTCCTTCAGCGTGTCCGGCCCGAACAGCGAGAACAGCACCAGCCCGTCCGTGCGCGTCACGCGGTGCCACTCGGGAAATACCAGATGCGGTTCCGGGTGCCAGTGCAGGGCCAGATTGGACCAAAGCATGTCAAAGCTGTCGGCGGCGAAAGGCAGCGTGGCAAGATCGCCCTGCACCAGTTCGAACAGCGGGCGCTTGCCCAGCATGCGCCCGATCCAGCCCGGCCGGCGCTGGGGGTCGCGCTGGCCGGCCTCGCGCAGCATGGCCGCCGACACATCGAGGCCCGCGATCTGCGCATCCGGATACTGCGCGCGCAGCGCGGCCAGGCCCTGGCCATGGCCGCAGCCGATATCGAGCGCCCGGCCGGGCGTCAGCCGGATCAGTTGCATGCGCTCCTGCATGCGCTGGCCGATCTCGCCGAAGAGGAAATCGAGCTGGTCGAAGGCAGCGCTGCGCCTGTCGAAGGCGAGGCGGGTCAGCCGCGTGGACGGCAGGAAGGCATCGGGAGAAGCAGCGGCATGCAGGGACACGGACAAACCAGGCAGCGGATGGAAGACGACAAGGCACCGCGCGCACCCGTCGACGCCAGGGCGCCGGCCGCGGCGCGGGAGGACGAAGCGCAAGTATACGCGCGATGCGCCGGGCGGGCCGGCGGCCGCGCAGCCGGCCGCGCCCTGGCCCTCGGCCGGGCGGCGTGGCGGGCCTGCCTGGATGCCTTGCTGCCGTGCGCCTGCGCCCTGTGCGGGCAGGTCCAGCGGGAGGTCGTCTGCGCCGGCTGCGCGCAGGACCTGCTGCCCGTGGTGCCGCGCTGTCCCGTGTGCGGCCTGCCTGCCGGCCGGTCCGCCGGCGGCGCTTCCCTGCCCTGCGCCGGCTGCCGCCAGGCAGCGCCGTCCTTCGACGCGGCACTGACCCTTGGCGACTACGCGCCGCCGCAGGACAGCCTGGTGCTGGCACTCAAGTTCGGCGGCGTCCTGCCGCTGGCCGGCTGGCTCGCCGCGCAGCTCGCCGGGCGGATGGTCCGCTCAGGGTTTCCAGCGCCGGCACTGCTGGCGCCCGTGCCGCTGGCGCCGCGCCGTCTCGCCACGCGCGGCTTCAACCAAGCCTGGGAAATCGCCAGGCCGCTGGCACGGCAGCTCGGCGTCCGGGCCGACCCGGTGCTGCTGAGGCGCCGGCGCGAGACATCGGCGCAGAGCGCACTGGATCTGGCCGCCCGCGGGCGCAATGTGCAGGATGCGTTCGCCTTGTCCGTGCCGGCACGGCTGGATGGCCTGCATGTCGGCCTGGTGGACGATGTGATGACATCGGGGGCCACGCTGGCGGCGGCGGCACGCACGCTCAAGGCCCATGGCGCCGCGCGCGTCACGGTGCTGGTGGCACTGCGCACGCCGTGAACGAACGGCGCACCCGGCCATCGCGGGCGCGCCGCCGACACAACGGCGCAGGGTGCGGCAAAATGTCGCAGGCCGGGCTGCGCGCGCAAGCCCCCGCCCGGAGCACGCCGCCGGCGTGACAGCGGCCGCCGGCACGCGGTAAGCTGCGCCTCGTCTCATCACCGCCTTGCCGCGCCGGGCACAGCCCCGGCCACCTGCCATGTTCAACGTCGTCCTGGTCGAACCGGAGATCCCCCCCAATACCGGCAATGTCATCCGCCTGTGCGCCAATACCGGTGCGCGCCTGCACCTGGTCAAGCCGCTCGGCTTCCCGCTCGACGATGCCCGCATGCGGCGCGCCGGGCTGGACTACCACGAGTACGCCGCGATGCGCGTGCACGAGAACTGGGAAGCCCTGCTCACCGACGAACGGCCGGACCCGGCCCGCATGTTCGCGCTGACCACCAAGGGCTCGACGCCCTTCGGCCAGGTAGCGTTCGCGCCGGGCGACTGGTTCGTGTTCGGTTCGGAGACGCGCGGCCTGGCGCCGGAGCGGCGCGAGTGGTTTCCGCCCGCGCAGCGCATCCGGCTGCCGATGCGCCCCGACAACCGCAGCCTGAACCTGTCCAACACCGTCGCCGTGGTGGTGTTCGAGGCCTGGCGGCAGAACGGTTTCGCCGGCGGCGCCTGAGTTTTTCCGCGCCGCTCCGGGCGGCAATACCGGGGAGGCTATTCGGGCTGCACGCCGGCCGCGCGGATCACCTTGGCCCAGCGCAGCTTCTCGCTTTCCATGGTCCGGCGCAGGGAATCCGGCGCCGTGCCGGCCGGCGCGAAGTACTGCGCGCGCAGCTTGTCGCGCACGTCCTCGCTCTGGAGGATGGCGACCACCTCGCGGTAAAGCCGTTCGACGATGGGCGCCGGCGTACCGGCTGGCACCAGCACCGCCTGCCACGAGATCGCCTCGAATCCGGGGTAGCCCGACTCGGCCACCGTCGGTACTCCCGGCAACAGCGCGGTCCGCCCGCTGCTGGTCACCGCCAGCAGCCGCAGCTTGCCCGCGCTGACCAGCGGCATGGCGATCGCCGGCACCATGAAGCCGGCCTGCACCTGCCCGCTGGCGATCGCCGTCGTCACTTGCGGAAAGCCAGGATAGGGCACGTGCTGCAGTTCGATGCCGGCCATCGCCTTGAGCTGCTCCATGGCCAGGTGGGCGGCACTGCCGCTGCCAACGGACCCGTAGTTGAGGGCACCGGGCTTCGCCTTGGCCAGGGCCACGAACTCGCGCAGGTTCCTGGCCGGCAGGCGGGCATCGATGACCAGCACGTTGGGCGAGGTGGCCACCAGGCTGACGGGTGCGAGCTGGCGCACCGGATCGTAGCCCAGGTGGCGCCACAGCATCGGCGCGGTCACGAGCGGACCGTTGATGGTGAACAGCAGCGTGTAGCCATCCGGCGCCGCGCGCGCCACCATGCCGGTGCCGATATTGCCGCCGGCACCCGGACGGTTCTCCACCACCACCGGCTGACCCAGTGCGCCCGCCAGCTTCTCGGCCAGCAGGCGGGCGTTCAGGTCGGGCGAAGAGCCCGGGGGAAACGGCACGACCATGCGCAAGGGACGGGCGGGCCAGGATTCGGCCCGCGCGAACGGCGCGGCCGCGCAGACGCCTGCCGCCGCCAATGCCAGCAGGATGCGGCGGCGGTTCATCTGGGCAATGCTGCGGGACATGAAATCCTTCAAGGAAATGGAAGCAGGTTGCGCACGGTCCGGCCAAGACGCCAGACCGTGCGGGCCGCGCGCGGCGTCACTCGTCGCGCGCGTCGCGCTGGAGCAGGCGCGAAACCGCGTCAGACACGGCCAGCCCTTCGAACAGTACCGCGCAGACCGCGCGCGTGATCGGCATCTCCACGCCGCTGGCTTCGGCCAGGGCCGCCACCGCCTGGGCGCAGCGCACGCCTTCGGCCACATGGCCCAGTTCGGCCAGGATCTGGTCGAGTGTCTTGCCCGCGGCGAGCTCGCGTCCCACCTTGCGGTTGCGCGACAGGTCACCGGTGGCGGTCAGGATCAGGTCGCCCACGCCGGCCAGGCCCATGAAAGTCTCGGCGCGTCCGCCCAGCGCCAGGCCGAGGCGGGTCATCTCGGCCAGGCCGCGCGTGATCAGCGCCGCCCGCGCGTTGAGCCCCAGCCCCAGGCCGTCGCTGGCCCCGGTCGCGATGGCCAGCACGTTCTTGACCGCCCCGCCGACCTCGACGCCGATCAGGTCATCGCTGCCGTAGATGCGCATCGCATGGTGGTGGAAGGCAGCCTGTGCCAGGTCGGCCAGCCCGGGCGAGCGGCCCGCGACGGTCAGTGCGCAAGGCAGCCCCGCGGCCACCTCCCGTGCGAAGCTGGGACCGCTCAGCACGCCATAGTCGACCGAGCCGTCCGCCACGCCGGCCGCGGCCAGTTCGGCCCGCACCATCTGGTGGGGCAAGGCCTGCGTGCCGGCCTCGAAACCCTTGCACAGCCACAGCATGCGCAGGCGCCCGCCGCGGCGCGCGGCCAGTCGCCGCGTCATCTCGCGCAGCCCGGCTACCGGCGTGGCCACGATCACCAGGCTGTCGGGCGTATCCATACCATGGGCAGCGGCGCGCTCGAAGTCCGGCTCCACCGCCAATCGTGCTGACAAAGCCACACCGGGCAGGTAGGCGTCATTGCTCCGCGTCGAGGCGATGGCGGCGAGCTGCGCGGCGTCGCGCCCCCACAGCACCACCTCGTGCGCGGCGGCGGCATGGCTGGCGAGCGCGGTACCCCAGGCACCGGCGCCAAGGAAGGCGATGTTCATGTCAGTCGGAACGGAAGATCTGCGCGTTCGATGGTAGCGCGGGATGGCGGCGGGCGGAATCCGCGCGCCGCCGCCGCAATGAAAAACGGGGCCGCAGCCCCGTCCTGACAGCGTCTGCCGGTGGCCCCGATCAGTGGCGGGCCTGGCTGCCGTCGGGCATCACGATGCCGCTGTTGCCTTCCTGGGCACCTTCCGCCTCGGCCATGGCGGCCTGCAGGCGCTGCTCGTAGAGCGCCTGGAAGTTGATTTCCGACAGGTGGATGGCCTGGAAGCCGGCGCGCGTGATCACGTCAGCGATATTGCCGCGCAGGTACGGATAGAGGATGGTCGGGCAGGCGATGCCCAGCAGCGGGTCGAGCTGCTCCATCGGCACGTTGCGGATGTCGAAGATGCCGGCCTGGTGAGCTTCCACCAGGAATGCCACCTTGTCCTGCACCTTGGTCGTCACGGTGCCGGTCACGACCACTTCGAAGATGCCTTCCTGCAGTTGCGCGGCGCCGACGTTCACCTGGACTTCGACCGAAGGCGCCTCGGTTTCCAGGAAGATGGCGGGCGAGTTCGGCTGCTCGAGCGACATGTCCTTCAGGTACACGCGCTGGATGTTGAAGAACGGCTGGTCGTCTTGCTGCTGGTTTTGCTGATCGCTCATGAAAGGCTTCCGGGATTGGCGTGGAGCGCCAGGGCCGGCCGCCGGCACGCCTTCGGGCGGCCGGCCGGGCCGGGCCTGCGCCCGGTTGGAAAAGGCATATGGTACATGACGCGGGTGGCGATTTCACCCGCTCGGCGGCGCTCAGGCAGCCAGCAGCGGTACCAGGCCGCCCTGGCGGTCGAGCGCGGACAGGTCGTCGAAGCCGCCGACGTGGGTGTCGTCGATGTAGATCTGCGGCACGGTACGACGGCCGGTGCGCGCCATCATTTCCTCGCGTTTGCCCGGTTCGCGGTCGATCAGGATCTTTTCGATCGACTCGACACCCTTGGACTTGAGCAGGCGCTCAGCCATCTGGCAATAGGGACACACCACGGTGCTGTACATGACGACTCGTGCCATGCGGCATTCTCCTATACGACTTTACGAGTTTTCAGCTTGCGATTTGTGACTCGGGATCCTCGATCCACGACAAATCCTGACCCGGACGCGGACGCCTGAGCGGCTGGGGGCATCCGCGCCCCGGGGTGATTACTTCACCACCGGAAGACCAGCCTGCTGCCAGGCGGCCAGGCCGCCGTCCAGCGAATAGACCTCACTGTAACCGGCTTCCTTCAGGGCTGCATGCGCCTTGCCCGAGCTCTGCCCGGTCTGGCACACCACGATGATGGGTACGGACTTGTCCTTTGCAAGGCCGGCGGCACGAGCCGCCAGGTCGCTCAGCGGCGCGCTCTTGGCCTGCGGCAGGTGACCCTTGGCGAACTCCGCGGCTTCGCGGATGTCCACCACCACCGCATTGCGCTTGTTGATCATCTGCGTGGCAATGGTCGTGTTGACGCGCTTGCCACCCGCGCCCCGGGAGATCGTCGGCCAGGCCAGCAGGCCACCCGACACCACGGCGACGGCGATCAGGGCGAGGTTGTTGTAGTCGGCAAAGAAATTCACGTTGGCATTCCGGTGGGTTGGGTCGGCGGCATTATAAAATACGCAGTTTCGCGCCCGCGGCGAACGGGCCTGCCGCCATTGTCTCTTATTTGACACATGGGGCCCTGCCGCCGCGGCCGCCGCGCCAGATCACCCACTCTCTCGGAAAGCAGCATGTACAAGCTCGTCCTCATCCGCCACGGCGAATCGACGTGGAACCTCGAAAACCGCTTCACCGGCTGGGTCGACGTCGACCTGACCGAAACCGGCGCCGCCCAGGCCCGCCAGGCCGGCAAGCTGCTGAAGGAAGCCGGTTTTGCCTTCGACATCGCCTACACCTCGGTGCTCAAGCGGGCCATCCGCACCCTGTGGCACGTGCAGGACGAGATGGACGAGATGTGGATCCCGGTGCGCAACGAATGGCGCCTGAACGAGCGCCACTATGGCGCCCTGGCCGGCCTGAACAAGTCCGAGACCGCCGCCAAGTTCGGCGACGAACAGGTGCTGGTCTGGCGCCGCAGCTACGACACCCCGCCGCCCGCGCTGGAGCCGGCAGACCCGCGCGCCTCGTACGCCGACCCGCGCTACGCCGGCGTGCCGCGCGAACAGATTCCGCTGACCGAATGCCTGAAGGACACCGTGGCGCGCGTGCTGCCTCTGTGGAACGAATCCATCGCTCCGGATATCAAAGCGGGCAAGCGCGTGGTGATCGCCGCCCATGGCAACAGCATCCGCGCCCTGGTGAAATACCTCGACCAGATCTCGGATGACGACATCGTTGGCCTCAACATCCCCAATGGCACGCCCCTGGTGTATGAGCTCGACGCCGACCTGCGGCCGCTGCGCCACTACTATCTCGGCGACCAGGAAGCGATCGCCGCTTCGCTGGCCGCTGTCGCCAGCCAGGGCAAGTCGCGCTGAACCCCTGACGGCGTGCGTGCGCCGGCCCACCGGCCGGCGGGCGCGCGCCGACCGTTTCCCCGCCACCCTCTTATACTGTCGGACATTGCGGCGCCCGGCCAGCCACTGAGGCCGGCCCGATCCGCAACCCCACTCCTTACTCGTTCAGGCAGCCCTCATGCGTAAGACGCTAAAGAACATCAGTCTGGTTTCTGTCGGCCTCGTCGCCGGCGTACTGGCGACGCTGCAGATCTCCGCCACCGCGCAGAACGCGTCCGGGCCGCTGCCGCTCGACCAGCTGCGGCTGATGGCCGACATCTTCGGCCAGATCAAGCGCGAGTACGTGGAACCGGTCGATGACAAGCAGTTGCTGACTGCCGCCATCAAGGGCATGGTATCCAGCCTCGACCCGCACTCCGCCTACCTGGACGAAAAGGACTTCAAGGAACTCCAGGAGGGCACGCGCGGCCGCTTTGCCGGGCTCGGCATCGAGATCTCGCAGGAAGACGGCCTGGTCAAGGTGATCAATCCGATCGAGGACACGCCCGCCTTCCGCGCCGGCATCCAGCCGGGCGACCTGATCACCCGCATCGACGACAAGCCGGTGCGTGGCCTGCCGCTCGAGCAGGCCGTCAAGCGCATGCGCGGCGAGCCGGGCACCAAGGTCACGCTGACGATCTACCGCAAGAGCGACGAGCGCACCTTCCCGGTGACGATCACCCGCGCGGAAATCCAGGTGCAATCGGTCAAGACCAAGCTGCTCGACCATGACATCGCCTGGGTGCGCCTGACCAGCTTCCAGGAACGCACCGTGGCCGACCTGGGCCGCAAGCTGAGCGAGCTGGCGCAGAAGGACCCGAACCTCAAGGGCGTGATCCTCGATCTGCGCAACAACGGCGGCGGCGTGCTGCAGGGTGCGGTCGGCGTGGCCGCGGCCTTCCTGGGCAACGATGCGGTGGTGGTCTCGACCAACGGCCAGGTACCGGATGCCAAGCGCGTCTACAAGGCCTCCTTCAGCAACTACCGCCTGTCCTCGCTGGACGACGATCCGCTCAAGGACCTGCCGGCCCTGTACAAGACGGTGCCGATGGTGGTGCTGACCAACGCCTATTCGGCCTCCGCCTCGGAAATCGTCGCCGGTGCGCTCAAGGACCATCACCGCGCCCTGATCATGGGCAAGACCACGTTCGGCAAGGGCTCGGTGCAGACCGTGCGCCCGCTGCCCAACGATACCGGCATCAAGCTGACCATCGCGTACTACTACACGCCGAGCGGCAAGTCGATCCAGGCCTGGGGCATCCGTCCGGACATCCCGGTCGACCAGAACCCGGATGGCGACCCGGACGACGCGCTGGTCACGCGCGAGATCGACACCGAGCACCACCTGCACAACAAGCAGGAGTCCGAGCTGCCGGAAATGCAGGGACGCGAGCAGCGCCGTGTCGAGGAACTGCGCCGCCTGGAAGAAGAGAACGCGAAGAAGACGCCGGAAGAACGCGAGAAGGAACGCAAGAAGAAGCCGATCGAGTTCGGTTCGGCCGACGACTTCATGCTGCAGCAGGCCATCAACCAGCTCACCGGCAAGCCGGTCCTGCGCTCCAAGTCGCGCCTGGAACTGGCTGACGAGAAGGCGGCCAAGCCGGTGGACAAGAAGCCCGGGAAATCTCCCGCGGCCAAGCCGGCCCCGGCGCCGGCCGCCCCCGCCAACGGCGCGCCGCCGGCCAGCTCCCCGCTCGGCGAGCCGCTGGGCACGCCGACCGGCAAGGCGCCCTGAGGCGCACCGAGCGAGCGGCCCTGCGGGGCCGCTTTTTCTTTGGCTCCCGGCCCGGCCGGGAGCCTCAGCGAACCTTGGGGAAATCATGTCCGCCGCCATGAACGACGACCAACTGCTGCGCTACTCGCGCCATATCCTGCTGGACGAACTCGGCATCGAGGGCCAGGAGCGCCTGCTGGGCGGGCATGCACTGGTGATCGGCGCCGGCGGCCTTGGTACGGCCGCCCTGCCCTACCTGGCCTCGGCCGGCGTCGGCACCATCACGGTGGTGGACGACGACGCGGTCGACCTGACCAACCTGCAGCGGCAGATCCTGCATACGACGGCCAGCATCGGCCGCGCCAAGGTGGAATCGGCGCGCGAGGGCATGCTGCGCATCAACCCCGGCATCGCGGTCCGCACCGTCGCGGCACGCGTGGGAGAGGCCGAACTGGCGGCGCTGGCCGCCGAGGCCGACGTGGTGCTCGACTGTTGCGACAACTTCACCACGCGGCAGGCGGTCAACCGCGCCTGCGTGCGCCACCGCGTCCCGCTGGTGTCCGGTGCCGCCCTGCGCTTCGATGGCCAGGTCAGTGTGTTCGACCGCCGCCTCGACGATGCGCCCTGCTACGCCTGCCTGTTCCCGCCGTCGGAACCTGCACCGGAGGTGGCATGCGCCACCATGGGCGTGTTCGCGCCGCTGGTCGGCATGGTGGGAACGGTACAGGCGGCTGAAGCGCTGAAGCTGCTGGCCGGTATCGGCGACAGCCTGGCCGGCCGCCTGCTGATGGTCGATGCGTTGCGCATGGAATGGACCACGATGAAACTGATGCGCGTGCCGGGCTGCGAGGTATGCGGCGGCGCCTGAGGCCCGGCTGAGGCCCGACTGAGGCCCGACTGAGGCCCGACTGCTCAGGCTGCCGGCGCGCTGCGCGCCCGCAGGTAGTCGGTCACCGCGGCGCGATCGCCGCGGAAGATGATACGGGCCTCGCGCGACTCGCGCTGGTAGGCATACATGGGATCGTAGTAGTGCTGCAGCAGCACCATGATCCAGCCATGGTGCAGCTCCACGTCCCCCGTGCTGGCCTGGTGCGCCAGCGCCTGTTCGAGCAGCGCCGACAGCCGCCCGTAGCGCGCCCCGCCCAGCCTGCGCGCGATGCCGGCCATGGCCTCGCGCAAGCGCTCCGCGTATGCCGCAAAGCCGGCCTCCGGCCCGCGCGCGGCGATGAAATCAGCGCACAGGCCCTGCACATAGTCGCGCAGCACGCGCTGCACGCGCTCCTCGAAAGAAACTTCCACCCAGACCAGCGGGCTCTGCTGCATGCGATCGTAGAGCCCGAGCGGCAACACCCGGCTGCCGACGAAGCGCCCCTCATCCTCCAGCACGATGGCCCGCCAGCCGTCCTCGCGGCGCCGGAGCAGGTCGATGGCCAGGGCATTCTCGAAATCGATCTGGCTGGGCTGCGCCTGCGCGCGCCGCCCGAAGCTCGACCCGCGGTGCCGGGCCAGCCCTTCCAGGTCGACCGCGGCACCGAGGTCGCTCAGGATCTCGGTCTTGCCGCTGCCGGTCAGCCCGCCCAGCACCAGCAGGTTCCCACGCGCGGCCTGGTCGGTCACACCGATCAGGTAGCCGCGCATGGCCTTGTAGCCGCCGGCGATGCGCGGGTAGTCGATGCCGGCTTCCGAGCGCAGCCACTGCTGCACGATCTGCGACCGCATGCCGCCGCGGAAGCAGTAGAGGAAACCGTCCGGATGGGCATTGGCGAAGCCGGCCCACGCGGCCACGCGCGCGGCCTTGCGCTCGCCCGATACCAGGTGATGGCCAAGTGCGACGGCTGCCGCCGGCCCGTGCAGGTGGTAGGACAAGCCGACCTGGTGGCGCTCCTCGTCGTCCATCAGCGGCAGGTTCACCGTGCCGGGAAACGCGCCACGCGCGAATTCGGCCGGGGCACGGACGTCGAGCAGCGGCACGCCGGCCAGCAAGACTCCGCGATAATCGGTGCTATCCGCCCGCATCAAACCACCTCGACCGCATGCTCGCCGCGTGCCACCAGTTCGCCGATCGGTGCCAGCGACAGGCCGAACTCCGCGCACGCCGCCAGGAAGGCCGGCTCGCCCTCCGGCTCCACCGCCACCAGCAGGCCGCCGCTGGTCTGCGGATCGCACAGCACGGCGCGGCGCGCGGTATCGAGCGCGCCGATGCGATGACCGTAGCTGTCGAAATTGCGCTGGGTGCCGCCGGGCACGCAGCCTGCCGCGACATAGCGCGCCACCTCGGGCAGCACCGGCACGGCAGCGTAGTCCAGGCGTGCGCTCAGCCCGCTGCCGTCGGCCATCTCGACCAGGTGCCCGAGCAGGCCGAAGCCGGTCACGTCGGTCATCGCACGCACGCCGGACAGCCGGCCGAAGCGGCTGCCGGCGCGGTTGAGCACGCACATCCAGTCACGCGCGAGGTGGATATCCTCGGGCCGCAGCGCGCCCTTCTTCTCGGCGGTGGTCAGCACGCCGATGCCCAGCGGCTTGGTCAGGTACAGCCGACAGCCGGCCACCGCAGTGTCGTTGCGCTTCAGGTGGGCGCGCTCGACCACGCCGGTCACGGCGAGGCCGAAGATCGGCTCCGGTGCGTCGATCGAGTGTCCGCCCGCGAGCGGAATGCCGGCCTCGTCGCAGGCCTTGCGTCCACCGGCGACCACTTCGCGCGCCACCTCCGGCGGCAGCACGTTGACCGGCCAGCCGAGGATGGCGATGGCCATCAGCGGATCGGCGCCCATCGCATAGATATCGCTGATCGCGTTGGTGGCGGCGATACGGCCGAAGTCGAACGGGTCGTCGACGATGGGCATGAAGAAGTCGGTGGTCGAAACCACGCCGCGTTCGCTGTCGGGGGCGCCCAGGGCGTAGACCGCGGCATCATCGCGCGAGGCATTGCCCACCCACAGGCGCGGATCGGCATGCTGCGCCCCGCTGCCCGCGAGAATGACATCGAGCACTTTCGGGGAAATCTTGCAGCCACAGCCGGCGCCGTGGCTGTACTGCGTCAGACGGATGGCATCGGCCATGGACGGACTCCTGTCGGCGATACGGAATTCTGGCGTGGGAATTCGGCTGTGGATGGGAATCGAAGCGGGAACGAGAACCCTTACGGCGGGAGGCCGAGCGCCCGTTCGACGGCGCGGATGCGCCGCGGCGGGCGCTGCCGCTGGCGGGCGGCGTAGCAGCGGGCCGGGCGGCCCGCCTGGGGCGGATCAGTGCTCGCCCGGCTCCATCTGCGACTGCAGATAGTTCTGCAGGCCGACCTTGTCGATCAGGTCGAGCTGCGTCTCCAGGTAATCGATATGCTCTTCGGTATCGGTCTGGATATCGACGAGGATCTCGCGGCTCACATAGTCCCCCACCGACTCGCAATAGGCGATGGCTTCCTTGACGGTGGCGTGCGCGCCTTGCTCCAGCTTCAGGTCGCACTTGAGCATCTCGGGCGTGTTCTCGCCCAGCAGCAGCTTGTGCAGGTCCTGCAGGTTGGGCAGCCCGTCCAGCATCAGGATGCGGTCGATCAGGCGATCGGCGTGCTTCATCTCACCGATCGATTCCTTGTATTCCACGTCGCCGAGCTTCTTCAGACCCCAGTGGCGATACATGCGCGCGTGGAGGAAATACTGGTTGATCGCGGTCAGCTCGTTCTTCAGCTGAGCGTTGAGATACTGGATGACCTTCTTGTCACCTTTCATTAGCGGCTCCTGTTGCATCGGGGCCCGCTGAAACGCGATGCGGCGCCGACGCGCCGCATGCAGTCATCCAAGGGGAACGTGCCGAACCGGAGGAACGTACGCCAGGGGACGTACGGACGCGCGCGATGAAGCGATGATCGCGCGCGAGTTCAGGCAACCAGCGCGGTGCGCTGGTCGTTCGCGACTGCCGGGTCCCGAGTGTCCATTATGGCACGCGACCCTGGCTGCGAACAGGAAGAAATTTCCGTAATCTGGATCACGGCGGTGGTAGTGGCCTTCATGGCGCTGGCTGCCGCCACGCCTTCGCACAGGACCTGCTGCGCGCATTCGCGGCAGCGGCCGCAGCAGGTGCCGACACCCAGCGTTTCCGCCAGTTCGTCGAGCGTGGATACGCCCAGATGGACAGCACCGTGGATCTCGCGATCCGTGACCTGGTTGCAGATGCAGACGTACACAAATCCCTCCTTGGGTCGGCGGTCACACCGGCATGTCACCGCCAATGAACGTCAGCTTAACAGAGATCGAAAATGATAACAATTCCCATTAAGCCTCATGTGACGACCCCTGCCCGACGTCTTTGAATGTCGATGACAGCCCACAAAACCACGGGCTCCCGCACGCACATCCCGAACAAAAAGCGAAGAAAAGGCCGCACACGGCGGCCTCGATTCAGCGCAATACCCGCAGAGCGATCAGGGTTGATTGAGCTGGCACAGCACGGCCGCCTGCTCCTCCGGGTCATAGGCTTCCAGCAGCTGGTCGACCTGGCCCGTCAGCCTGCCGCAGTCGGCGTGCAGCACTTCCTGCTTGACGCGCAGCAGCTGGGTGGGATGCATGGAGAACTCGCGCAGTCCCATGCCCAGCAGCAAGCGGGTCATGGCCGGGTCGCCGGCCATCTCGCCGCACACGGCCACCGGCACGCCAGCCTCGTTGGCCTCGCAGATGGTACGGGCGATCAGCTGCAGCACCGCCGGATGCAGCGGATCGTAGAGATGGGCCACGGCGTTGTCGGCACGGTCGATGGCCAGGGTGTACTGGATCAGGTCGTTGGTGCCGATCGACAGGAAGTCCATGCGCTTGAGGAACAGCGGCAGCATCAGCACCGCCGCCGGGATCTCGATCATCGCCCCGACCTTGAGGTTGGCATCGAAGGGCTGGCCGCGCTCGTCCAGCTGGCGCTTGGCCTGCGCCAGCAGCTCCAGGGTCTGGTCGATCTCGCGCGCGTGCGACAGCATCGGGATCAGGATCCGCACCGGGCCGAAGGCGGAGGCGCGCAGCAGGGCGCGCAACTGCGTCAGGAACATGGCCGGCTCGGACAGCGACCAGCGGATGGCGCGCAGGCCAAGCGCAGGATTGAGCGCGGTCTCGAACTCCTCGCGCCCTTCCAGCGGCTTGTCGGCGCCGATATCGATGGTGCGGATCGTGACCGGCAGGCCGTGCATGGCCTCCACTGCGGCCCGGTAGGCCTCGAACTGCTCATCCTCGCCGGGCAGTTCGCCACGCCGGTTCATGAACAGGAACTCGGATCGGAACAAGCCGACGCCGACCGCGCCGGCGGACAGCGCAGCGCCCGCGTCCTCGGCCATCTCGATATTGGCCAGCAGGTCGACTTCCTGCCCGTCCAGGGTCACCGCCGGCGTGTGGCGCAGGCGCTGCAGGCGCTTCTTCTCGAGCATGCGCTCGCTCTGCCGATGCCGGTACTCCTCCAGGATGATGGCGGACGGATCGACGATCACCAGCCCCGCATCGCCGTCGATGATGATCCAGTCTTCCTGCCGGATCAGCTCGCTGGCGCTGGCCACGCCGACAGCTGCGGGGATGTCCAGGCTGCGTGCCACGATGGCGGTATGCGAGGTGCGCCCGCCCAGGTCGGTGACGAAGCCATGGAAAGCCGTATTGCGGAACTGCAGCATGTCGGCCGGCGAGATATCGTGCGCCACCACGATGACACCGGGTGTCGCCACGCCGTCCGCGCCGAGCGCCGGGGCCGGAGCCGGGGCCGGCGTCAGAATCGGCGCACCCGCCAGCACCTTGAGGATGCGCTCGACCACCTGCTGCAGGTCGGCCTTGCGCTCACGCAGGTATTCGTCCTCGATCTCGTCGAACTGGCGCAGCAGTTCCTCGAGCCGTGTGGTCAGCGCCCACTCCGCGTTGTAGCGGCGCGTGCGGATCAGGGTCTCGGGCTCCTGCGCCAGCATCGCGTCGTCGAGGATCATCGCGTGCACATCGAGGAAGGCGCCCATCTCCTCGGGCGCGTCGCGCGGCAGGTCGCGCTTGAGCGCCGCCAGTTCGTTGCGCACCGCGGCGCGTGCCGCGCGCAGGCGCTCGACCTCGGCCTCGAGCTTGTCTTCGTCGATCAGGTAGTGCGACACGTCGAGCGCCGCCGGCGCAAGCAGGTGCGCGCGGCCGATGGCGATTCCGCGCGATACCGGGATGCCGTGCAGGGCAAAGGACATGTGCCGCTCCGTCGTGGAACGTTGAAGTGGATACCGTGGAACCGGGGTCCCGGCTGCCTGGCCTGCCTTATTCGCCTTCGCCGAAGCGGTTGCCGATCAGGGCCACCAGCGCTTCCATGGCGTCCTGCTCGTCGGGTCCCTCGATCTCGATGGTGACCGTGGAGCCGATGCCGGCGGCCAGCATCATCACGCCCATGATGCTCTTGGCGTCGACCTGGCGGCCATTTCGCGACATCTTGATCTGGCTGACGTAGCTGCCGGCCAGTTGCGTCAGCTTGGCGGAGGCGCGGGCATGCAGCCCGAGCTTATTGATGATGGTGACGTCCCTCTGCAGCATATTTGTCGGGATGATTGGCGGTTTGGTTCTGGACGGAGGTGCTGCCGACCTGCAGCACGCCTTGCGAGCCGCCGGCCAGCGCCTTGGCGGCGAGCTGGTCCAGCTTTTCGCTGCGGTAGCAGATGGCGCGCACCAGCATGGGAAGATTGACGCCGGCCAGCACCTTGACGCGGCCCGGGTCGGCCAGGCGGGCGGCGATATTGGCAGGGGTGGCGCCGAAGATATCGGTCAGCACCAGTGCGCCGTTGTCTTCGCAGATCGCCGCCAGGCGCCGCCGTGCGTCGGCCAGCACCGTGGCAGGGTCGGCGTCCGGCAGGACGTCGATCGCCTCGAGCCGTTGCGGCGTGCCGCAATAGACGTGGGCCGCGCAATCGCGCAGCGCGGATGCGAGCGGCGCGTGCGCGATGATCAGAATGCCTGCCATGATGGTGGATCCGTTGGACTGCCTAAGATTGTATCAGGCACCCCGGGACCGCCAGTGCTCAGCGCGGCATCGACGCCACGGCACGCTCGAGCGCGTCGACGAACATGGACGCCACGTGGAAGCCGGTCTGCTGGGTGATTTCCTGGAAGCAGGTCGGACTCGTCACATTGATCTCGGTAAGGTAATCACCGATCACATCCAGACCGACCAACAACAATCCACGCTCCCACAGCCGCGGCGCCAGTGCCTCGGCGATGGCGCGGTCGCGCGCCGACAGGGGTTGGGCACGGCCCATGCCGCCGACCGCCAGGTTGCCGCGCACTTCGCCGGCCATCGGCACGCGCGCCAGCGCGTAGGGGACCGGTTCGCCGCCGATCAGCAGGATGCGCTTGTCGCCGTCCTTGATCTCGGGGATGTAGCGTTGCGCCATCAGCGTGCGCGCGCCGTTGTCGCCCAAGGTCTCGACGATGGCACCCAGGTTCATGCCGTCGGCGCCGACGCGGAACACGCCCATGCCGCCCATGCCGTCCAGCGGCTTGATGACGATGTCACGGTGCTCTGCGTGGAAGGCGCGGATGCGGCCCATGTCGCGCGACACCAGTGTGGGCGCGGTGAACTGCGGGAATTCGCCGATCGACACCTTCTCGGAGTGGTCGCGGATCGCGCGCGGCTTGTTGAACACTCGCGCGCCCTGCGCCTCGGCCAGCTCCAGCAGCCAGGTGCTGGTCACGTACTCCATGTCGAAGGGCGGATCCTTGCGCATCAGCACGGCGTCGAAGGCGGCCAGCGCCTGCGCCGCCGGCTCGCCCACCTCGTACCAGTCGTGGCCGTCGCCGCGCAGCGACAGCGGGCGCACCAGCGCCTCGACCCGCTGGTTCACCAGCGACAACTGCGACTGCAGGCAGAAGAACAGTTCGTGCCCGCGCGCCGCCGCCTCGGTCATCATGGCGTAGGTGGAGTCCTTGTACGTCTTGAACGTCTCGAGCGGATCGGTGATGAAGAGAATACGCATGGTGCTGCCCGGTTGCTGGGTTGAGGTGCCGTCCGCCGCGCCGGGTCGGCGCTGCGGACGCGGCGGATGTCAGAGGATCGGGTTCGGATCGGTCTTTTCCAGTTCCACCGACGCAGCCAGCAGGGCCAGCCGGGCCACCACGCCATACATATAGAAGCGGTTCGGCACGGCGGCGCCCGGCTTGGCGTGCGTGTCCGGGATACCGTTGGCGGCAAAGGCGAGCGGCACGAAATGCATGCCGGGCGCGTTCAGGTTCTCGTCATTGCCGCGGCCCGTGTGCACGCGGTAGAAGCCGCCCACCACATAGCGGTCGATCATGTAGACGACCGGCTCCGCCACCGCCTCGTTGATCTTCTCGAAGGTGTGCACCCCCTCCTGCACGATGACGTCGTTGACCTCGAGGCCTTCCTTGACGACGCTCATCTTGTTGCGTTCCTTGCGGTTCAGCCCCTTGACCTCGGACGGGTCGCGCACCGTCATGATGCCCATGCCATAGGTGCCGGCATCGGCCTTGACCACCACGTAGGGCGTCTCCTTGATGCCGTACTCGCGATACTTCTTGGCGATCTTCTTCAGCACGGCCTCGACGGTGTCGGCCAGTTCTTCCTCGCCGACGCGCTCGTGGAAATTGATGCCGGAGCAGCGCGCGAAGTAGGGATTCACCATCCACTGGTCGACATCGATCAGCTTGGCGAACTTCTTGGCCACTTCATCGTAGGCGGCGAAGTGGCTGGTCTTGCGCCGCGTCGACCAGCCTGCATGCAGCGGCGGCAGCAGGTACTGCTCGTTGATGTTCTCCAGGATCGGCGGAATGCCGGCGGACAGGTCGTTGTTGAGCAGGATCGAACACGGATCGAAGTCCTTCAGCCCCAGCCGGCGGCCCTTGGCACCCAGGCGCGCCAGCGGCTCCACCACCAGGGTCTGGCCGTCCGGCAGTTCGATCGGGGTCGGCTCGGTGATTTCCTCGGAAAGGGAGCCCAGGCGCACGTTCAGGCCTGCCTGGCGCATGATCAGCGACAGCCGCGCGACGTTCTGCAGATAGAACATGTTGCGGGTGTGGCGTTCCGGGATCAACAGCAGGTTCTTGGCGTCCGGGCAGATCTTCTCGATCGCCGCCATCGCCGCCTGCACCGCCAGGGGCAGCATTTCCGGCGCGAGGTTGTTGAAACCACCGGGGAACAGGTTGGTGTCCACTGGCGCCAGCTTGAAGCCGGCATTGCGCAGGTCCACCGAACAGTAGAACGGCGGCGTATGCTCCTGCCACTCCAGCCTGAACCAGCGCTCGATGGACGGCGTGGCGTCCAGGATCTTCTTCTCCAGTTCGAGCAGCGGACCGTTCAGCGCGGTAATGAGATGCGGGACCATATCCATCCTATTGATCATCTTTATCGTTCGCCCCGATTGTAGAGGAACGGCCAATAGCCTGCAGGAGCGCTCCTAATAAGGATATGCATCGGCGGGCATCAGGGGAACCCAGATGGGGACGGTCCGGCAGAAGTAAAGGCCTTCGTTTCGAAGGCCTTCCTTGGCACGCGCCGGGGCGGCCCGGCGTGGAGCGCGGGCGGGCTGCGGTCCGCGACTGCCGGATGACGGCCGGATGACGGCCGGAACGAAAAAAAAGCGCGGCAACTGCCGCGCTTCGAATAGCCTGACAGATACGGGGAGCGTTCTGCAGGTGGAGGAAACTGCCTCAATGGCAATGTAATTGTATGCACCTCTAAATACAATTGAAGCTTTTTAAGATCGGAATTAAGCGGCTTGCGAGTACCGTCCGCACCAGGACGGGACGATCCCCCTGGAAGCAAAAAAGCCCGGCCGAAGCCGGGCGAAACTCCTGAGAGACGATTCCCAATCAGCTCTCCAGCACAACACCTTTCGGATCAGGCCTCATATGCGGTTTCGCCGTGCGAGGTGATGTCCAGACCCTCGCGCTCCTCTTCTTCCGGCACCCGCAGGCCGATCAGCATATCCACCAGCTTGTAGGCGATGAAGGCCACCACGCCGGACCAGATGATGGTGGTCAGCACGCCTTGCAGCTGGATCCAGACCTGGCCGGCGATCGAGTAGTCGTCGGCGACCTTGTTGGCCACGTAGTCGTAGACGCCGGTGCCGCCCAGGCTCGGCGCGGCGAACACGCCGGTCAGCAGGGCACCCAGGATGCCGCCTACGCCGTGCACGCCGAACACGTCCAGCGAGTCGTCCATGCCCAGCATGCGCTTCAGGCCGGTCACGCCCCACAGGCACAACAGGCCGGCGATCAGGCCGAGCGCGATCGAGCCCATCGGACCGACGAAGCCGGCGGCCGGGGTGATGGCGACCAGGCCTGCCACGGCACCCGAAGCACCGCCCAGCATCGAGGGCTTGCCCTTGCCGATCCACTCGCCGAAGGTCCACGACAGCACGGCGGCAGCGGTGGCCAGCAGCGTGTTGACGAAGGCCAGGCCGGCGGCGCCGTTGGCTTCCAGGCCGGAGCCGGCGTTGAAGCCGAACCAGCCGAACCACAGCAGCGAGGCACCGACCATGGTGAAGGTCAGGCTGTGCGGGCGGATCGCCTCACGGCCAAAGCCGATACGCTTGCCGAACAGGAAGGCACCGACCAGGCCCGCGACCGCGGCGTTGATGTGCACCACCGTGCCGCCGGCGTAGTCGAGCGCACCCTTCTGGAACAGCCAGCCGCCCTTGGCCGTGGCCGCCGCGCCGGCCGCCGCGTCGGTGTACGCGTCAGGACCGGGCCAGAACCAGACCATGTGCGCGATCGGCAGGTAGGAGAAGGTGAACCACAGCACGACGAAGAGCAGCACTGCCGAGAACTTCGCACGCTCGGCGAAGGCACCGATGATCAGCGCGCAGGTGATCGCCGCGAACGCCAGCTGGAAGGCGAAGTAGGCCAGTTCCGGCACGACCACGCCCTTGCTGAAGGTCGCCGCCACCGCGTCGACGGTCAGGCCCTTCATGAACAGCCGGTCCGTGCCGCCGAAGAAGGCGTTTCCTTCGGTGAAGGCGAAGCTGTAGCCGTAGATTGCCCACAGCAGCGACACCAGCGAGAAGATCACCAGGCACTGCATCAGCACCGACAGCATGTTCTTCGAGCGCACCAGGCCACCGTAGAACAGGGCCAGGCCGGGCAGCGTCATCAGGATGACGAAGGCGGTGCAGACCAGCAGCCAGGCGGTGTCGCCCTTGTTGGGCGTCGGCGCGGCGGGTGCCGCGGCGGCCGGTGCGGCCGCAGGCGCTGCCGCGGCGGCCGGCGCAGCGGCAGGCGCTGCAGCCGCGGCCGGAGCCGGGGCCGTGGCGGCGGCCGGAGCGGAGGCTTCCGCCGCCGGCTTGTCCTGCGCCACCGCGTGGGTCGATAGGCTGAAACTTGCCGCGCCAACGGCGAGCGACAAGGCGCCGGCCGTCAGGATTCGCTTGAACCAGGATTTCATTGACGTATCCTCTAGTCTCTTGTCTGTTGGTTCATCACAGGGCATCGCTGCCGGTCTCGCCGGTGCGGATGCGGATCACCTGCTCGATGGGTGCGACGAAGATCTTGCCGTCGCCGATCTTGCCGGTGCGAGCGGCCTTCTCGATGGCCTCGATGGCGCGCTCGACGACGTCGTCCGGTACGGCCACCTCGATCTTCACCTTGGGCAGGAAGTCGACAATGTACTCCGCACCCCGGTACAGCTCGGTGTGTCCCTTCTGGCGGCCGAAGCCCTTGACCTCGGTGACGGTGATGCCGGACACGCCCACGTCCGAGAGCGCCTCGCGTACCTCGTCGAGCTTGAACGGCTTGATGACGGCTATGATGAGTTTCATTGGTTTTCTCCTTGGAGCGTCCCCGCAAGGCGCTCCGGCCAGCAGGCGGTGGATCAGAAAGTCTTGGTGAGCGAGGCCCAGGCGGTGGCGCGGCCCACGTAGCGCCCGCTGGTATTGGTGTACACCGAGCGGTTCGCGTTGGTGTCGATGTACGCCACCGCCAGCGAGAAGCCCTTGCCCAGGTCCTTGGTCAGCCCCACCTTCCAGTCCGTATACGACGCGTCCGTCACGTGCTGCACCTTCTGGTAGCCCACGTGCGCGTTGAACGTCAGGTCCCAGAAATTCAGCGGCACGTTCGCCGACAGGTCGATGTAGAAACTGTTCTTGCTGTCGTTGAAACCGAACAGGTTGGTCAGCGCGTGCGAGTACTTCAGGAACACCGGGCCGCTGCCGATCCCGCCGTACAGCTCCGTCGTGTGCGGCCGCGTGAAGCCCGTCGGGTAGTCGCCCGGGTAGTAGTACTGCAGCACCCCCACGTCATAGTTCCAGTCCAGCCCCGCCAGCGCGAAGGTGTTCTTGAAGCCGCCGTAGAAGTCCATCTCGATCGGCGCCGACACCTGCGAGCTGCTGTCCGAGAGCCAGCTGATGTTCGAGTTCCAGTTGCCCACGTAGAAACCGCTCTCGTGCGCGTAGTCGAAGCCCCCCTGGATCGCCGGATGGCGGTTGGTCTGCATCAGCCCGCGGTAGCGGTACTCGGTGGCCAGCGTCACATTGGCCGTGAACGTGTGCGGCGACGCCGGTGCCGCGTCCGCTGCCGGCGCGGCCGCCGCCGGTGCGGGCGTGGCTGCCGCGTCGCCGCTGCTCTGCGCAAAAGCGCCCGTGGCACAACCGCAAAGAATGGCTGCGCTAACTGCAAAGGCCAACTTCTTCATCGATTTCTTCTCCTTTGGCTCAGACTCGTGGATGGGTGTCTTTTCTTTATTGCGCGATACCTGCGCCAGTACCACTGCAACAGCCGTGCCAGGAGAGGAACCAAGCGATCGCGACCGGGGCCGCGGGAGGGTGCCGATGGTGCAATGCACACCGCCGGCGGCCTCTGGTGGGCCTCCGAGGGCCGAAAACGGGTGAAAAGGTGTGTCCGCCACCACGCCGGCGCTTTCACAGCGACCTCGCAGGCGTCATAATCCGGGCAGGCCGGCTTCCGGCGCCATGTGTTCGTCCTAGCCGCATCCGCCCCAGGGCGGTGCAAAGGTGTAAAGGACAGCATAGGCACCCGATGCACCACCGGTAAGCGCGCACCACCGCGGTGCGCATGTGCGAAAAGGAGTACCACCATGAAACCGACCGATCTCTTCTCCGACCTGCAGAGCAAGGTCAGTGAGGCGCTGCGCAATTCCCCCGCCAGGGACATCGAGAAAAACGTGCGCAGCATGATGACCCAGGGCTTCGCCAAGCTTGACCTGGTCACACGCGAGGAATTCGACGTGCAGTCGCAGGTGCTGGCGCGCACGCGTGCCCGGCTGGAAGAACTGGAAGCGCGCGTGGCCGAGCTGGAGCGCCGCGCCGGCAACGCCAGCGGGACCTGATCGATGCGCGCGAGCGAAAGGCCACGGCCTTTGCGCCGCCCCCGGCCCTCGCAAAGGCCGCCGCTAGCCGGCGGCCTTTTTCGTTAACGAATCCGCAATATGGGACTGGCACTGCTGCACAGCCGGGCGCTGACCGGCATCGAAGCCCGCTCGGTATCGGTCGAGACCCACCTGGCCAACGGCCTGCCGGCCTTCAATATCGTGGGGCTGGCCGAGACCGAGGTGCGTGAAAGCCGCGAGCGCGTGCGCGCCGCCATCCTCAACAGCGGCTTCGAATTCCCCAACCGGCGCATCACGGTCAACCTGGCCCCGGCCGACCTGCCCAAGGAGTCCGGCCGCTTCGACCTGCCGATCGCCCTGGGCATCCTGGCCGCCAGCGGGCAACTGCCGCTCAATGGCCTGGACGGGCTGGAGTTCGCCGGCGAACTGTCGCTGTCGGGCGAACTGCGTCCGGTGCGCGGTGCGCTGGCCATGGCGATGGGGCTGGCGCGCGACAACCAGGCGCGCGCAGCGCAGGGCGCCGCACCGCGCGCCTTCGTGGTCGCTGCGGGGAACGGGCCAGAAGCGGCCCTGATCGCCGGGCTGGCTGTGCTGCCGGCACCGACGCTGCTCGCCGTCTGCGCCCACCTGCGGCCCGGCGGCGGCGAGCGGCTGGTGCCGGCCATGCCGCTCGCCCTGCCTGCGCAGCCGGCCGTCCAGGCCGACCTGGCCGAAGTGCGCGGCCAGGTGCAGGCCCGCCGCGCGCTGGAGGTGGCGGCGGCCGGCCAGCACTCCGCGCTGCTGGTCGGCCCGCCGGGCACGGGCAAGTCGATGCTGGCGCAGCGCTTCCCCGCGCTGCTGCCACCGATGACGCTGGACGAAGCGCTCGAATCGGCCGCCGTGCTGAGCCTCACCGCGGGTGGCTTCCAGGCCGCGCGCTGGGGCCGGCGGCCGTTCCGCGCACCGCACCACACCGCCTCGGCCGCGGCGCTGGTCGGCGGCGGCACCGCACCGCGCCCCGGAGAGATCTCGCTGGCCCACCATGGCGTGCTGTTCCTCGACGAGCTGCCGGAGTTCGAGCGCAGGGTGCTGGAAGTCCTGCGTGAACCCCTGGAATCCGGCCACATCACCATCTCGCGTGCCGCCCACCAGGCCGATTTTCCCGCCCGCTTTCACTTCATCGCCGCCATGAACCCCTGTCCCTGCGGCTACCTGGGCCACCCCACGCGGCCGTGCCGCTGCACGCCGGACCAGGTGCTGCGCTACCAGTCGCGCCTGTCCGGCCCGCTGCTGGACCGCATCGACCTGCAGGTGGAGGTGCCGGCACAGAGCCAGCAGGAGGTGTTGGACGGGCCGCCGGGCGAGGCCAGCGAAGCCGTGCGCGCTCGCGTGCTGCAGGCGCGCGCGCGCCAGCTGGCGCGCCAGGGCAAGCCCAACGCCGATCTCGCGCCGGGTGAGACCGAGGCACATTGCCCGCTGACGCCAGCGGCGCAATCCCTGTTGCGTGAGGCGATGGCCGGCTTCGGCTGGTCGGCGCGCGCCTACTTCCGGGCGCTGAAGATCGCCCGCACCATCGCCGACCTCGCCGATGCCGGCCAGGTGGACGCGCCGCACGCGGCGGAAGCCATCCAATACCGCCGCGTACTGCGCACGCCATGAGCCGTCGCCGGCGCCGCCACCGCTAGCGGGCGGCCGCCGGCCCGGCGACGGGCGGTTCGACTGGAGGCGGCGGCGGTTCCTCGATCGGAGGCAGGTCGGGCGGAATGCCTGGTGGCGTCGGCTCCTCGATCGGCGGTGCGGAATGGGCCGGCCTGGAGCGCGGCAGCGTGAAGCGAGGCATCGGGCTTCTCCGGTTGGACCCTATGCCATTCATTGAAGCAAACCCGGCCACGCCCCGCCAGAGAAGACCATACAGGAAATACTCGGCCGCGCCGCGCGCGCGCCCTGGTGCCCGCGCGGCAGGCCGTCAGCCAGCCGGATGGCGACGCACGAAGAACAGCGCGGCGCCCACCGCCATCAGCACGCTGCCGAAGACGCGGTTCTGCCAGCGTACGGCGCGGGCATTGCGGAACAAGCCCTGCATGCGCGACGCCAGCAAGGCATAGCCGTGCATCACGATCAGGTCGACACCGCACATGGTGACGGCCAGCAGCGCCAACTGCGGCGCCAGCGCATGGGTCGGGTCGATGAACTGCGGCAGCACCGCGACCATGAAGATGATGCCCTTCGGGTTGGTGACATTGGTCAGCAACCCGGTGGCGAAGCGTCGGCGCGGGCTCATCACGGTGGTGCGCACCGCCCCGCCTTCGGCCTGCGGGGCGGCGTCCACCTTGGCGCGCCATTGCTGGATGCCCAGGTAGATCAGGTAAAGCGCCCCGACCGTCTTGACCACCGCGAAGGCGTGCTCGGAGGCGATCAGCAGCGCGCCCAGGCCGCCGCCCGCCACCAGCAGGATGATCACCAGCCCGGCCTGCAGGCCGAAGATGGTGGTGCTGGCCTTCCTCAGACCATAGGACAGGCCATGACTCATCGACAGCACGGCACCCGATCCGGGTGACAGGGCGATCAGCCAACAGGCGGCGAAATAGGCCAGCCAGACTTCCCAACGCATTGCTTTGCTCCTGGTTTGTGCCATTCAAGATTCGATCGCTGCGCGCCTCCGCCCGGCAATGCCGGCACGGCCGCGGCAGCAACGGCTCCCGTCAGAAGGGATGGAAGCCGTCGAGAAACTGCCCTACCTGCTCGGACTGGCGGCGGTCGCGCGCCGCCTCGCCCGCCTCCAGCACCACGGCCTGGTAGACGTGCCTGCCGGAGCCCACCAGGCGCGCCGTCAAGCGGCGCGGCGACTGGTCCTGCGGCGAGACTGCCACCACCTCCAGCTCCAACCCATCGAGCGCCACCGGCGGTTGTGCCGCCGACATCACCTTGATTGCCCGCGTGTGCGGCGGCTCGACGGGATGCGCGCCCAGGTTGGCCAGCAGGCCGGACTGCATGGCCGCCAGGGCCTCGCCACGGCGGACGGCATCGTCATCGGGCAGCGTCACCACACCCACGGCGAACAGCGTCTCGTCGACGCGCGCCGCCTCCATCGTCATCGGCAGGTGGCGGCCGCCGATGGCCACTTCGCGTGCCGCGCTGGACGGCTTGCCCGGATAGAGGGCCGCATAGGCGCCCTCATTGGACAATACCGTGCGCCAGTCGTAGCGCGGCGAGCAGGCCGCGGCAGCGAGCGCCAGCGCGGCCAGCAGGTAGACGGTTCGGCGGGAACGGGACATGGCGGCGGACGGGGACATCCTGGTCGGTCGGGAGCCCCGCGGCACGAGGCCGGAGGGCACGAAGGGCTATTATCCGGGATCGTGCGCTTCTCCGCCCAGATCATGCCGCCCCTCATCTTGTCCACCGCCTTGCCCACCACCCTGTCTACCACCCCGCCCCCTGTCCGCCCCGCCGCGCCGGCAGGCCGCGCGCGGCGCTGGCTGGCCGGGCTGGCCCTGGCCGGTGCCGCGCTGCCGGCCTTGGCGGCGAGCACGCTGCCGGGCGCGACCGATCTCGGCGCCCAGGGGCGCGAGGCCACGCGCCGCGGCGGGCCGCTGGTGCTGCTGCTGTCCCTGCCCGGCTGCGGCTACTGCGAAACCGTGCGGCGCAACTATCTGGGCCCGATGGCTGCCGCCGGCGAGATCACGGCGCGCGAACTGGACATCGGCACCGATGCGCCGCTGCGCGACGCTGACGGCACCATAACCGGCGCACGTGCCTGGGCCCGCGCGCGCGGGCTGGCGTTCGCACCTACCGTGCTCTTCCTCGACGCCCACGGCCGCGAGGCGGCGCCCCCGCTACGCGGCCTGCAGCCGGACTTCTACGGCGCCTACCTCGAACAGCGCCTGGAAGCCGCGCGCGCCGCCCTCGCCGGGCCGCGCTGAGGCAACACTTAGGCAACGCTTAGGCAACACGGAAGCAGCGCGTCCGCGGCGCATCGCTGCGGCAGATTGCCGCAGGATCGCCACCCCCCGGATGCGCGCCGGCAGGCCTGCGCGCGAGGCATTAGAATGTCCGCTGAACCGGCGCTGCCACAGCCCGCGCCTGCCCGCCACCGACGCCTTGCACGACGGAATATGACGACCCCTGCTTCCCCCGCCACGCGCAAGCGCTGGCCGCTGATCGCCACCCTGTTCGTGGTGGCCCTGTTCGGCTGGTTCGGCTATCGCGCCATCACGCCCGCCGCAACCGTGCCGGCGGCCGAGTTCACCCTGCTTTCCGGCCAGAAGATCAGCACCGCCGACCTGAAGGGCAAGGTCTACCTGGTCAACTTCTGGGCCACCAGCTGCGCCACCTGCGTCAAGGAGATGCCCGAGATGGTGCGCACCTATCAGCAGTACAAGGACAAGGGACTGGAATTCGTCGCGGTGGCGATGAACTATGACCCGCCGATGTATGTGATGAATTACGCCCAGACGCGCCAGCTGCCCTTCAAGGTGGCGATGGACGCCGGCGGCACGGCCGCCAAGGCCTTCGGCGACGTGCAGCTGACACCGACCACCTTCGTGGTCGACAAGGATGGCCGCATCTTGAAGCGCTACGTGGGCGAGCCCGAGTGGGATGCGCTGCACAAGCTGCTGGACGGGGCCCTGGCCAAGTCGGCCTGAGCGGTTCCCGGCGGCCCGGACCGCCAGGCGCATACCAGCCGCCCCTCCCGGGCGGCTTTGTTTTTGGCACGCGCCCGCCGGTGAGACGCCGGCGCCATGCGAAGGCCGGCCGCGGGCGGCCGCCACGCCGCACCGGACGCTGCCGGCTTGCGCAGAACCGCTGTATGGATATACAGTTGGCGCCAGCCCGCCGCCGCCATGCCAGCCTCTCCCGACCTCGATCTACTTCCTGCCGACGCCGGCACGGACGCCGCCACCGCGACCGTGCTCCCTGAGCCCGCGCCGGCCGCGCACCTTGCCGACCTCAATCCGGAGCAGCGCGCCGCCGCCGAGCACGATGGCGAGCGCCCGCTGCTGATCATCGCCGGCGCCGGCTCCGGCAAGACCAACACGCTCGCGCACCGTGTCGCCCACCTGGTGCTGTCGGGAACCGACCCGCGCCGCATCCTGCTGCTGACCTTCTCGCGCCGCGCCGCCGCCGAGATGGGCCGGCGCGTCGAACGCATCGTCGACCGTGCCGTCGGCGGCAGCGGCGCCGGACGGGCGGCACTGCAATGGTCGGGTACCTTCCACGCGATCGGCGCCCGCCTGCTGCGCGAATACGCGGAGACGATCGGACTGTCGCCCGCCTTCACCATCAGCGACCGCGGCGACGCCGCCGACCTGATGCACATGGTGCGCCACGATCTCGGCCTGTCCGAGCAGACCGCGCGCTTTCCACGCAAGGAAACCTGCCTGGCCATCTATTCGCGCGCGGTGAATACCCAGGCGCCGCTGGACGAGGTGCTGCGGCGCCATTTCCCGCGCTATGCGATGTGGGAAGAGGCGCTGCGCACCCTGTTCGCCGCCTACGTCGAGGCCAAGCAGGACCAGCAGGTGCTCGACTACGACGACCTGTTGCTCTACTGGGCGCAGGCGCTGGGCGAGCCCGCGCTGGCGGCGGACATGGGCGCACGCTTCGACCATGTGCTGGTCGACGAGTACCAGGACACCAACGCGCTGCAGGCCTCCATCCTGCTCGCGCTCAAGCCCGACGGGCGCGGCCTGACCGTGGTCGGCGACGACGCTCAGTCGATCTACGCCTTCCGCGGTGCCACGGTGCGCAACATCCTCGACTTCCCCGAGCACTTCTCGCCCCCCGCGGCGCGCGTCACGCTGGAGCGCAACTACCGTTCCACCCAGCCCATCCTCGCCGCCGCCAACGCCGTCATCGCCCAGGCCGCGGAACGCTACAGCAAGGAGCTGTGGAGCGAGCGCGCCTCGGCCGAGAAGCCCGGCGTGGTGGTGGTGGCCGACGAGGCCGAGCAGGCACGCTATGTGGTCGAGCGCATCCTGGAGCGGCGCGAGGCCGGGCTGGCGCTGCTGTCGCAGGCGGTGCTGTTCCGTGCGGCCGACCACAGCGCCCAGCTCGAGATCGAACTGACCCGGCGCAACATCCCCTTCGTGAAGTTCGGCGGGCTCAAGTTCCTCGAGTCCGGCCACGTCAAGGATGTGCTGGCCATGCTGCGCTGGCTGCAGAACCCGCGCGACCGCATCGCCGGCTTCCGCGCGCTGCAGCTGCTGCCGGGCTTCGGCCCCAAGACCGCCGGGCGCATGCTCGACGCCATCGCCGTGGCCACCCAACCGCTGTTCGCGCTGGAATCCTTCACGCCCCCCGCGGCCGCGGAACCGGCCTGGGCCGACCTGCTGGCGCTGGCACGCGCGCTGCTGGCACCAGCCTCGTCCTGGCCTGCCGGGTTCGAGCAGGTGGTGGCCTGGTACCTGCCGCACCTCGAACGCATGCATGACGATGCCGCGGCGCGCCAGGCCGACCTGCAGCAACTCGAACGCATCGCCGCGACCTACGCCTCGCGCGAACGCTTCCTCACCGAACTGACGCTCGATCCGCCCGACGCCTCCAGCGATGAATCCGGCGTGCCGCTGCGCGACGAGGACTACCTGATCCTGTCCACCATCCACTCGGCCAAGGGACAGGAATGGAAGGCGGTCTACCTGCTCAATGCCGTGGACGGCTGCCTGCCCTCGGACCTGGCCACCGGCACCACCGAGGAAATCGAGGAAGAGCGCCGCCTGCTCTACGTGGCGATGACGCGCGCGCGCGACCACCTCGACGTGGTGGTACCGCAGCGCTTCTACGTGCACCAGCAGCCAGGCTACGGCGACCGCCACGTCTACGCCTCGCGTACGCGCTTCCTGCCCAATCGCGTGATGGGCAACTTCCACAGCCGCGCCTGGCCACCGCCCCCCCCGGTGGATGCCGCACCGGCACGCAGCGCGCTGCCGGCGGTGGACCTGGCGGCGAAGATGCGCAAGATGTGGCGCTAGCGCTCGTGTGCTGGATCACACCGTTGGCTTCGCTGGGTGTGGCGCCTTGCTAAACCACCCCTCTCCCCCGCCCTTGCCCCGTGCGGGGAGAGGGAGCCAAGACAGTGTGCTTGGCGATTGGTGTTGGTGCACCCTCACCCGCACCTCACCCGCACACACCCTCACCGCTACAACCCGTAGCGCTTGATCTTCTCGTACAGCGTCGCCTTGCCCACCTGCAGCAGGTCGGCGGCCTGGCTGACGGCGCCGCCGGTGCGGGCCAGCGTGTCGGCGATCAGCGCGCGCTCGTAGCGCTCCATGCGCTCCTTGAGCGGCATGCCGTCGTCGGCGGCGGCGGCCGCTGCGCCGCCTTCGGGCACGCCCAGCACCAGGCGGTCGGCGGCATTGCGCAGTTCACGCACGTTGCCGGGCCAGGGACGCTGCATCAGCGCCTGGCGCTGCGCTTCGGCCAGCAGCGGCACCGGGCGCTGGTAGCGCACCGCGGCGACCAGCATGAAATGCTCGAACAGGGACACGATGTCCTCACGCCGCTCGCGCAGCGGCGGCAGCGGGATGGTGACCACGTTGAGCCGGTAGTAAAGGTCCTGGCGGAAGGCGCCCTGCGCCACCAGGGCTTCCATATCGCCCTTGGCCGCGGCGACGATGCGCACGTCGATGGGAATCGAGGTATTGGAGCCGAGCCGTTCCAGCATGCCTTCCTGCAGCACCCGCAGCAGCTTGACCTGCAGTGCCAGCGGCATGCTTTCGATCTCGTCGAGGAAGAGCGTGCCGCCCGAGGCATGTTCGAGCTTGCCGATGCGGCGCTTGCCGGCACCGGTGAAGGCTCCGGCCTCGTGGCCGAACATCTCGCTCTCGAAGATGGCCTCCGGCACCGCGCCGCAGTTCAGGGCGATGAAAGGCCCGTCGTGCCGTGTCGAGAGCGCGTGCAGGCTGCGTGCCACCAGTTCCTTGCCGGTGCCGGTCTCGCCGTTGATCATCACCGGCACGTCGGTGGGCGCGACGTTGGCCACCAGCGCACGTACCTGTTCGATGGCGGGCGAGCGGCCGATGATGCGGGTGCTCCCGGCCGGCCCTGCCAGCTCGCGCCGCAACGCACGGTTCTCCAGCTCCAGCGCGCGCCGTTCCAGCGCGCGCCGCACGGTGTCGGTCAGGCGGTCGGCGCCGAAGGGCTTCTCGATGAAATCGTAGGCGCCTTCGCGCATGGCCTGCACCGCCATGGTGATATCGCCGTGGCCGGTGACCAGAATCACCGGCACGCCGGGCGCCGCGTTGCGGCAGTGATGCAGCAGGTCGAGGCCGCTGGCGCCCGACAGGCGCACGTCCGTCACCAGCACGCCGGGAAAGTCCGCCGCCAGGTGCGGCATGGCGGCTTCCGCCGAGGGCAGCGCCAGCACGGAGAAGCCGGCCAGTTCCAGGCTCTGGGCCGTGGCCTGGCGCACCAGGGGCTCGTCTTCGACAAACAGGACTCGCAGACCTTCTTGCATGGCAGTTCTCATGGATGGACCCCGGCATCGCGGCCAACGGCGGCGACCTGCTGGCCGGGCGCTCGGCGCAGCACCAGCAGGAATTCGGCACCGCCGCCCTCGGCGCCGGCCGCGCTGAGCTGGCCGCCGAACTCACGCACGATGGACGAGGAGATGGCCAGGCCGAGGCCCAGCCCCTGGCCGATCTCCTTGGTGGTGAAGAAGGGCTCGAACAGATGGGGCAGCGCCTCGGGCGCGATGCCAGTGCCATTGTCGCGCACCGCCACCGTCACCGTCTCCGCGCCGGCGCTGACCGTCAGCGCGATGCGCGGCTGGTCCGGCGCCGCGGCCGCCACTGCGTCGAGCGCATTGGCGACCAGATTGAGCAGCACCTGCTCGAGCTTGAGTTCATCGGCCCAGACGGCCAGGCCGGGCTCCGCCTCCAGCCCGCTGCAGCTCAGGCCCACACCCGCCAGGCGCGGTGCCAGCAGCGCCAGCACGTGGTCCAGCGCGCCTTGCAGCGCGACCGCGTGGCGGCGCTGCCGCGCCTTGCCGGCGAACAGCTTGAGCTGGCCGGTGATCTTCCCCATGCGCTCGGTAAGGTCGGCGATGGCGACCAGGTTGCCGGCCGCGGCATCGAGCTGGCCGCGTTCGAGCAGCACGCGCGTGTTGTCGGAGAAGGTGCGCAGCGCGGCCAGCGGCTGGTTCAGTTCATGGGTGATACCGGCCGCCATCTGGCCGAGCGCGGCCAGCTTGCTGGCCTGCACCAGCTCGTCCTGGGTCGCGCGCAACTCGTTCTCGGCACGCGTGCGCTCGACCACCTCGCCCTCGAGCTGCTCGTTGATGGCCATCAGGTCGGCCGTCCGCGCCTCGACGCGGCGCTCCAGCTCGTCGTAGGCGGCCTCCAGCAGCCGCCGGCTGTATTGCATGTCGCGCGCGCGCTGGCGGCGCTGGCGCCAGTTGACCAGCAGCAGGCAGGCGCAGGCGTAGGCCAGCGCGGCGCCGATGGTGGCATTGCGCGCACCGGCCAGCACCGGGTCGACCGAGGCCATCACGTGCATGGTCCAGTCGGCCGGCCCCACCTTGCGGCTGACCTCCAGGTAGCGGTCGGCACGCTCGCTGCCGACGCGCACCGCATCGGCGGTGCTGCCTGCCGCATGCCCCGGGGCCGCCTGGCGCGCCACGCCGACCAGCCGCGAGCCCGGCCCCAGCACGGTGCTGTTGAGCCAGCGGGTCACGGGCGAACTGAGCGCATGCAGCGCCAGCGGCGAGACCTCGCGGTCGTGGTACTGGCGCGTGGCCGCCAGTTCGGCCTCCAGTCCCTGCGACAGCGGCTGCAGCGTACGGTACTGCCAGGCCGGCACCGAGGACAGGAAGACCACGCCGTGCTCGTCGCTGACCATCAGCGGCTCGGCGCGGTCGCCGCCGGCGCGCTGGAACCATTCGAGGTTGAGCTTGACCACCGTCACGCCGATCACGCGCCCGCCGGACTCGACCGGCTGGGCGATGTAGTAGCCCGGCTCGTCGCTGGTCACGCCGATGGCGTAGTAGCGCGCGACCCGGCCGCGCGAGGCGATCTGGAAATAGGGGCGGAAGCGGTAGTCGGTGCCGACGAAGCTGCCCGGGTCGGCATAGTTGCTGGCGGCCAGCGCCCGGCCGTTGGCGGCGATCACATAGGTGGCCGAGGCATGGGCATTGCGGTTGACGTCGTCCAGGTAGCGGTTGGCCGCCGCCACGCGCGCGGGGTCGTCGGGCGCGGCCAGCAGCTGGTGGACGAAGGGATGGAAGGAAACCAGCGCCGGCAGGAACTCGTAGCGGTCCAGCGTGGCCTCCAGGGTCGCTGCGTAGCGGTCCGCGCGGGTGGCGGTGTCGCGCTCCAGCGCGCCGATGCCGCGCTGCACGGAGAGCAGCCAGGTGGCGCAGCACAGCAGCAGCAGGCCGCCGGCGAGCGCGGCGATAAACCCCCACCAGCGCCCGTCGCCGCCGGGCGCCGAAGCCTGGCGTGCGGCAGCGGGGTCATGCACGGCGAGGAAATCGTCGGAATGCGGCATCGGCGCGGGCGAAGGATCTCGCGCCGATGATACCCGCTGGCCGCGCCCGTCGGCGCGGCCGCCCTGCGCCCTCTCAGCGGGCGCTCTGTCCTGCGTCGCCAAGATCGTCGGCCAGTTCGCCGCCGTGGCGCAGCGCGCGGGCCAGTTGGGTGCGGTCGAGCTCGCGCTCCCAGGCCGACACCACCACCGTCGCCACGCCGTTGCCGATGATATTGGTCAGCGCGCGGCATTCGCTCATGAAGCGGTCGATGCCCAGGATCAGCACCATGCCGGCCACCGGGATGTCAGGCACCACGGCCAGCGTTGCCGCCAGCGTGATGAAGCCGGAACCGGTCACGCCGCTGGCGCCCTTGGAGGTGATCATGGCCACGGCCAGGATGGTGAGCTGCTGCATCAGCGTCAGCTCGATGCCGGTGGCCTGCGCGATGAACAGCACCGCCATCGTCATGTAGATATTGGTGCCGTCCAGGTTGAACGAATAGCCGGTGGGCACCACCAGGCCGACCACCGACTTGGAGCAGCCGAGCCGTTCCAGCTTTTCCATCAGGTGGGGCAGCGCCGCTTCCGACGAGCTGGTGCCCAGCACGATCAGCAGTTCTTCCTTGATGTAGGCGACGAAGCGGATGATGGAGAAGCCGGTCAGGCGCGCCACCGTGCCGAGCACCACCAGCACGAACACGATCGCCGTGAAGTAGAAGGTGCCGATCAGCTTGAGCAGCGGCACCAGCGAGCCGAGACCGTACTTGCCGATGGTGAAGGCCATCGCGCCGAAGGCGCCCAGCGGGGCGACCTTGGTGATCACGTGGACGATGTGGAAGAAGACCTTGGAGACCTGCTCGACCAGGTCGAAGACGATGCGCGAGCGGTCGCCCATGGCGGCCAGCGCGGAGCCGAAGAACAGCGAGACCAGCAGGATCTGCAGGATGTCGCCGTTGGAGAAGGCGCTGAAGATCGTGTCCGGGATGATGTGCATCAGGAACTCGACCGTGCTCTGGCCATGTGCCTTGGACACGTACTGCGAGATCGACTTGGTATCCAGCGTGGCCGGATCGATGTTGAAGCCCGCGCCCGGCTGCAGCAGGTGGGCCGCGCCCAGGCCGATCAGCAGCGCGAAGGTGGAGATGACCTCGAAGTACAGCAGCGCCTTGCCGCCGACCCGGCCGACCTTCTTCATGTCGCGCATGCCGGCGATGCCCGACACCACGGTACAGAAGATGATCGGCCCGATGATCATCTTGATCAGCTTGATGAAGCCATCCCCGAGCGGCTTCATCGAGATGCCGGTATCCGGCCAGAAGTGTCCCAGCACGATGCCGACCAGGATGGCGAACAGCACCTGTACGTACAGGATCTTGTAGAAGGGTTTCCTCATGATGTCGTCCTCGGTTCTTTAGGCCCGGCGGGAGAGCCGCCGCGGCCGCGCGCCGTTCCGGTCGCGGCGCTGCCACAGGACTCTTTGCAACGTGCATGCCAGCGCCAGGAGCCGCATCAAGCCTTTGATTTGCAAGGAAATGTTACTCAGGCGAGGTGCCGCCGGCTCCGGCTTTCCGGAAATCCGGAAAGCGCCAATCCGGGTTTTCGGAGAGACGGCCCCGATCCGGGCGTCCGATCATCCACTTATGGCGGCGGGGAGCCCGGCGGATGCGCGCTGGATACATCTCAGCGGCCCGCCGCGGGTCCGACACGGGACCGGACGGCGTGCCTGACGCGGCCGCGAGTGGCAGGTTCCGCGTCCGCCAAGCCGTATAATTCCGACCTTCCACACTCACCACCGTCCCGCGCGGCACGGGCGGCCCGCGTGCCGCCGCACGCGCCACAGCACGCATGAGCAGCTACTACCAACACCACGTCTTCTTCTGCCTGAACGAACGCGCGCCGGGCGAAGCCTGCTGCGCCACGCACAATGCCAAGGCCATGCAGGAATACGCCAAGAAGCGCTGCAAGGAACTCGGCATCGCCGGTGGCGAAGGACGCGTGCGCATCAACAAGGCCGGCTGCCTGAACCGCTGTGAACTCGGACCGGTGCTGGTGGTCTACCCCGAGGCCGTCTGGTACACCTTCGTCGACGAGCAGGACATCGACGAAATCATCGACAGCCATCTGGTGCACGGCAAGCCGGTCGAGCGCCTGATGGTCGATCGCTGAGCCCGGCGGCCGGGCAGCCCGCCGCCGCGCCGCGCGCCGGACCGCAGCCCCGCCCGGCGCCGGCCTCCTTCCACCTTGCCTTCGCATCGCCAGATCCTGCCTCTATGAACGCGCACACCCAGGTTCTCTCCATTGCCGGTCCCGTCGGCGCCATCGACCTGTCGGTCGACCTGCCGCAGGGCGAAGCGCCGCGCGGACTCGCGCTGGTGGCCCATCCGCATCCCTTGTTCGGCGGCACCAAGGACAACAAGGTGGCGCAGACGCTGGCACGCAGCTTCGTGCAGCTCGGCTACGCCACCGTGCGCCCGAACTTCCGCGGCGTCGGCGGCAGCGCCGGCGAGCATGACAACGGCGTCGGCGAGCAGGACGACCTGCTGGCCGTGATCGCGTGGATGCGCACGCAGGCCGCCTGGTCGCCGCAGGCGGCCACGCTGCCGCTGGCGCTGGGCGGCTTCTCCTTCGGCAGCTACGTGGCCAGCCACGTCGCCCGCCGCCTGGCCGAAGCCGGCACGGCCGCGCAGCGGCTGGTGATGGTGGGCACGGCGGCCAGCCGCTGGCAGGTCGCCGCGGTGCCCGCCGACACCATCGTCATCCACGGCGAACAGGACGACACGGTGCCGCTGGGCAGCGTGTTCGACTGGGCCCGCCCGCAGGAGCTGCCCGTCATCGTGATCCCCGGCGCGGATCACTTCTTTCACCGCAAGCTGCACCTGATCAAGCAGCTCGTCGTCAACGCATGGGAGCGGTGACGCCACGGCGGCAGCCAGCCCCGCGGATCGTTCTCCCCTGCGACCTTTCTCTGTCGGAAACTCAACTATGCTGAATCGAGCCACGCCGCTTTTCGCGTCCGCCATCGCCCCCGCCGCCCTCGTGGCCGGCGCCGTCCTTGCCGCCGCGCCGGTCGCGGTGCGCGCCCAGGGCGTGCCCGTGCCGCAGGTGGCCGCCAAGGCATGGATGCTGTACGACGCCACCAGCGGCCAGCCCCTGGCCTCGCAGAACGCCGACGCGCGCATCGAGCCGGCCTCGCTGACCAAGCTGATGACGGCCTACCTGGTGTTCGAGGCACTGCACGAAAAGCGCCTCACCCTGGACCAGACCGTGGTGCCGACCAATATCGTGCTCAAGGTCAAGAGCGACGAATCGCGCATGTTCATCGAGCCGAACAAGCCGGTCAGCGTGCGCGACCTGCTGCTCGGCCTGATCGTGCAATCGGGCAACGACGCCTCGCTGGCGCTGGCCGAGGCCACCGGCGGCTCCGAAGAGGGCTTCGTGGCGATGATGAACCGCGAGGCCCAGCGGCTGGGCATGAAGAACACCCACTTCGCCAACACCGACGGCATCCCCGACCCGAACCACTACACCACCGCGGCCGACCTGGCCACGCTGACCGCGCGCCTGATCAAGGACTTCCCCGAGTACTACACCATGTACTCGCAGAAGGAGTTCACCTATAACAAGATCAGGCAGCCGAACCGCAACCGCCTGCTGTACATCGATCCGACCGTCGACGGCGTCAAGACCGGCCACACCAAATCCGCCGGCTACTGCCTGATCTCGTCGGCCAAGCGGCCGCTGGCCAATGTGCCCAACGGATCGCGCCGCCTGATCTCGATCGTGATCGGCACCGCGACCGACCAGATCCGCACGCAGGAAAGCCTGAAGGTCCTGAACTACGGCTTCCAGTTCTTCGACACGCTGCGGCTGTACGACAAGGGGCAGGTGCTGGCCACGCCCGAGATCTACAAGGGCAAGAGCGGCACGGTCAAGATCGGCGTGCAGAACGAGACCTTCGTGACCGTGCCCAAGGGCATCGGCGGCCGCCTCAAGCCGGTGCTGGAACGCCAGGAGCTGCTGGTGGCGCCGATCGCCGCCGGCCAGCAGGTCGGCACGGTCAAGCTGATGGACGGCGCCAACAAGGTGGCGGAATTCCCCGTGGTGGCACTGGAAGACGTGCCCGAGGCCGGCTTCTTCGGCCGCCTGTGGGACACCATCCGCCTGTGGTTCAAGCGCAAGTAAAAGCGCAAGTAAGCGCAAGCAAGCTGGAGATATAGCCATGACGTCCGACCAAACCGGTGGCGGCAAGCCGGGAGCCCCGGCGCAGCAGGAATCGCTGATCGAATACCCCTGCCACTTCCCGATCAAGATCATGGGCACGATGCAGGAGGATTTCGCCGAGACCATCGTGGCCGTGGTGCAGGGGTTCGATCCCGACTTCCATGCCGGCAAGATGGAAATGCGGCCCTCGCGCAACGGCAACTACCTCGGCCTGACCGCCACCGTCTGGGTGACCAGCCGCGAACAGCTCGACGACCTGTACCGCGCGCTGACCTCGCACCCGATGGTGAAGATCGTGCTGTAAGGCGCCGGGCCGGCCGCCGCGCGGCCGGCCACCGGCCCGCCCCCCTCTGATAATCACCAACCCTCGCGCTGGGCCCGCATCCGCCGCGGCGCCAGCCCCCTTCCCGTTCCGATGAACATCGTCACCCTCAAGCCAGGCAAGGAAAAGTCCCTGCTGCGACGCCATCCGTGGGTCTACGCCACCGGCATCGCCTCCACCGAAGGCCGCTGCGAAGCTGGCACCACCGTCATCATCCGCGCGGCCGACGGCCGCTTCCTGGCCAAGGGTGCCTACAGCCCCTCGTCGCAGATCCGCGTGCGTGTCTGGACCTTCGACGAGAACGAGCCGGTCGACCACGCCATGTTCAAGCGCCGCATCGCCGCCGCCGTCGCCCATCGCCGGCAGTGGGTCAGCGATACCGACGCCGTGCGCCTGGTGTTCGGCGAGGCCGACCGCCTGCCGGGACTGATCGTCGACTACTACGGCAGCGGCGAGCGCGGCCAGCTCGTCTGCCAGTTCAACGCCGCCGGCGTCGAACAATGGAAGGACGCGCTGGTGCAGGCGCTGGTCAAGGAGACCGGCTGCCCCAACGTCTACGAGCGCTCCGACGCCGCCGTGCGCGAGCGCGAAGGACTGCCGCTGGTGACCGGCGTACTGGCCGGCGCCGAGCCCGATCCCGAGCTCGCCGTCACCGAGCACGGCGTGCGCTACTACGTCGACGTGCGCAATGGCCACAAGACCGGCTTCTACGTCGACCAGCGCGACAACCGCCGCCTGGTCGGCGACCTCGCGCAGGGCCGTGAAGTGCTGAACTGCTTCTGCTACACCGGCGGCTTCTCGCTGGCCGCGCTGCGCGGCGGCGCGACCGCCGTGACCTCGATCGACTCCTCGGGCGACGCGCTCAAGATCGCCGCGGGCAATGTCGCGCTGAACGGCTTCGACCCGGCGCGCGCCACCTGGATGGATGCCGACGTCTTCAAGTCCCTGCGCCAGTTCCGTGCCGAGGGCCGCCAGTTCGACCTGATCGTGCTGGACCCGCCCAAGTTCGCCCCGTCGTCCCAGCACATCGACCGCGCCGCGCGCGCCTACAAGGAAATCAACCTGGTCGGCATGCAGCTGCTGCGCCCGGGCGGCCTGCTGTTCACCTACTCCTGCTCCGGCGCGATCAGCATGGAGCTGTTCCAGAAGATCGTGGCCGGCGCCGCCACCGATGCGCGCGCCGACGCCCGCATCCTGCGCCGCCTGTCCGCCGGCACCGACCATCCGATGCTGGCCGCCTTCCCGGAAGGCGAATACCTGAAGGGACTGCTGCTGGAGAAGATGTAGGCGGCAATGCGCACGGCCCGCACCACGGCCGTGCCGCGCCTGCCGGGTGCCGCGCCCATCCTGTCGCCTGGATGTCACATTGCGCCGCTATATTGCGCATCGGGGAGTGCGGCATTGGCAGGTGTCCCTCCTTCTCTTCCTATCAGTCTTCGTGGTCATTGCCCCGCGGTATCGCGGGGCATTTTTTTTGTCCTTCTTCCGGTGCGGCAAGGTCCGCGCCGCGCCGGTTGTCTCCCCTCTCCCGCATGCGGGAGAGGGGCCGGGGAAGAGGAAGCCAAGACACTATGCTTGGCCGATGGGGTTGGCGTCTCCTGGTGGCTTCATCCAGCGCGGCGGGGGTTCGCGCCGCGCGGCCAAAACTCCCTATAATCGAACGACCGTTCATCTGCGTACGCGATGCGTGCGCCACGTAGTCCAGGAGACCCCATGCCCGCCGCCAAGCAAATCCCGCCGGCCCTGCAGAACCTTGCCTTGCCGGTCATCGCTTCGCCGATGTTCATCGTCAGCTATCCCGAGCTGGTGCTGGCGCAGTGCAAGGCCGGCATCGTCGGCTCCTTTCCCGCGCTGAATGCGCGTCCGGCCGAGTTGCTCGACGAGTGGCTGACGCAGATGCAGGAGGATCTTTCCGCCTTCCGCGCCGCCAACCCCGGCGCGCCGGTGGGCCCGATCGCGGTCAACCAGATCGTGCATGCTTCCAACGCGCGCCTGGAGCAGGATGTGCGCGTCTGCGTTGAGCACAAGGTACCCATCTTCATCACCTCGCTGCGCGCGCCGGTCAAGGAAATGATCGACGCCGTGCACAGCTACGGCGGCATCGTGCTGCACGACGTCATCAGCCTGCGCCACGCCGAGAAGGCCATCGAGGCCGGCGTGGACGGCCTGATCCTGGTGGCGGCGGGTGCCGGCGGCCATGCCGGCACGCTGTCGCCGTTCGCGCTGGTCGGCGAGGTGCGCCGCATCTTCGATGGCGTGATCGCACTGTCCGGCTCCATCGCCAGCGGGGACGCGGTGCTGGCCGCGCAGGCCATGGGTGCCGACTTCGCCTACGTGGGCACGCGCTTCATCGCTTCGCAGGAGGCGCATGCGAGCGAGCAGTACAAGCGCTCGATCACCGAGTCGGCCGCCGCCGACATCGTCTACACCAACCTCTTCACCGGCGTGCACGGCAACTACATCCGCGAGAGCATCGAGAACGCCGGGCTGGACCCGGAGGACCTGCCGGTGGCCGACAAGTCGAAGATGGATTTCTCCAGCGGCAGCTCGAAGGCGAAGGCGTGGAAGGACATCTGGGGCGCCGGCCAGGGCGTGGGACAGATCGCCGACATCCCCGCCGTCGGCGAGATCGTGGCACGCATGAAGCGCGAATACGATGCGGCCAAGGCGCGCCTGGGCATCGTGCGCTGACAGCGGGCGCGCCAGGAGCACCAGGAGCACACCACGGGTGCACACGAGGAGCACATGACGGACGGCGATCGCAGCCTGGACGGCGCCGCGGGCCTGCCCGCGGCGGCCGGACATCCATCGGGGGCGTCCCGCGCCGTGCGCGCGCTATGGGTGACGCTCGGCCTGCTCAGCCTCGCGCTCGGCGTGATCGGTATCTTCCTCCCGCTGCTGCCGACCACGCCTTTCGTGCTGCTGGCCGCCGGCTGCTTCGCGCGCGGTTCGGCGCGCTTCCACCGCTGGCTGCTGGCGCACCCGCGCTTCGGCCCGCTGGTGTACGACTGGCAGGTCCACCGCAGCATCCCGCGCCGCGCCAAGTGCCTGGCGCTGAGCATGATGTGGCTGTCGATGGGCACCACCGCCTGGCTGATGCGGGCGCGCCCTGCCGCCTCGCTGACCCTGATCGCCTGCGCCGCCGCGGTCAGCGTATGGATGCTGCGGCTGCCGACCCGGCCGGCCGACGGCAGCCGCGCGGATCAGTCGTAGCGGCGCGCATCCTCGATCAGCTTGCCGTCCTGCGGCAGGCTGCCGGCGGCAACGAAACGGACTTCGCCACGCAGGCGCGTGATGTCCCGCAGCGAAGCCGCGACCGCCTCGGCCAGCGCCGCGCCGGCCTCGCCTTCGCAGTGCAGCGTCATGGCGTCGTCGCCGACCGCGCCCGTCACCACCAGCCGCGCGGCACGCACCTCCGGATGGCGCCGCACGATCTCGGCCACCTGGCCGGGATGCACGAACATGCCCTTGACCTTGGCCGCCTGGTCGGCCCGACCGAGCCAGCCCTTGAGGCGGATGTTGGTACGGCCGCAGGCACTCGGCCGCCGCGCTGAATCGGGCACCACCGCCGACAGGTCGCCGGTGCCGAAGCGCACCAGCGGATAGTCGCCGTTGGCCAGCACCGTCACCACCACCTCGCCGGTCTCGCCCTCGGCCATCGGCCGCGTGCCGCCCGGCTCGACGATCTCCACCAGCACGCCCTCGTCGACCACCCAGCCGTCGGCACCTTCGCTCTCGTAGGCGATCAGGCCGACGTCGGCGGTGCCGTACATCTGCCGCACCTGGATGCCGCGCGCCGTGAACCAGCCGCGCAGCGACGGCGGCAGCGCCTCGCCCGAGACCAGCGCCTTGCGCAGGCCGGCGCACGGCTGCCCCAGTTCGTCGGCGCGCTCCAGCAGGATCTTCAGGAAGGACGGCGTGCCGGCGTAGGCCTGCGGCTGCAGCTCCGCCAGTGCCTGCACCTGCGACTCGGTCTGGCCCACGCCGGCCGGGAACACGCAGCAGCCGAGCCGGTGCGCGCCCGACTCCATCATCATGCCGGCCGGCGTGAAGTGATAGGAGAAGGTGTTGTAGACCAGGTCACCCGCGCGGAAGCCGGCGGCGAACATGGCCCGGCCCACGCGCCACCAGTCCTCGCCATGGCCATCCGGCTCATGGATCGGTCCCGGCGAGCGGTAGACATGGCGCAGCCGGCCCAGCGGCGTCGCGTTGAGGCCGCCAAGCGGTGACAGCGCCGCCTGGCGCGCGGCCAGGTCCGCCTTGCGTGTCACCGGCAATGCCGCCAGCGCTTCGCGCGACACCAGCGCACGCGCATCCACGCCGCGCAGCGCCTCGGCGAAATACGGCGCATGCGCCTGCGCATGCGCCACCTGGCGCGCCAAGGCCGCCAGCAGCTCCCGCTCGCGCAGCTCGGGGGCGCGCGTCTCCAGCGAATCGAAATGTTCAGCCATGATCGATAGGTCGGTGCAGAAAGAAAGCCCTTCCGCCGGCGCAGCCGGGCGGCATTGGGAAAACCGGATAGCGCTCGCGAGACGGGGGCAGGGATCGTAGCGAGCGGGTCGTGGCGGGTCCGAGAAGCGCAGCCGTACATCGGTACGGCGAGCATCGCAGGACCCGCCACGGCCCGCGCAGCAGATCCATGCCCCCGTCTCAGGCGAGCCAGCGTTTGCGGCGGCGGTAACTCTTCACATCCCGGAACGACGTCCGCTGCCCGCCGTCGGCGTCGTTGGCCGCCACGCCCAGGTAGAACTCCTTGACGTCCTCGTTGTCGCGCAACGCCTCGGCCGCGCCGTCCATCACCACGCGGCCGTTCTCCAGGATGTAGCCGTAGTCCGCGTGGCGCAGCGCCACCATGGTGTTCTGCTCGGCCAGCAGGAAGCTCACGCCCTCGCGCGTGTTGAGGTCGCGCACGATCTCGAAGATCTCCTCGACGATCTGCGGCGCCAGCCCCATCGACGGTTCGTCGAGCAGGATCATGTTGGGATTGGCCATCATGGCCCGCCCGATCGCGCACATCTGCTGCTCGCCGCCCGAGGTATAGCCCGCCTGCGACTTGCGCCGGGTCTTCAGGCGCGGGAAGTAGGCATAGATGCGTTCCAGCGCCTCGCGCGTCTGCGCGCGTGACAGCCCGCGCGTATAGGCGCCGGTGAGCAGGTTCTCCTCGATGCTCAGGTGGGCGAAGCAGTGGCGCCCCTCCATCACCTGGATCACGCCGCGCCGCACCAGTTCGTTGGGCGTGAGCTGGTCGACGCGCTGGCCGCGGAACTCGATCGTGCCCTTGGTGACGTCGCCGCGCTCGGCGCGCAACAGGTTGGAGATGGCCTTGAGCGTGGTGGTCTTGCCGGCGCCGTTGGCACCCAGCAAGGCGACGATCTTGCCCTCCGGCACCGCGAGCGAGACGCCCTTGAGCACCAGGATCACGTGGTCGTAGATGACTTCGATATTGTTGACGGACAGCAGGCTCATGATGCGGCTCGGAAGGTGCGGAAAGAAGCGACCAGGACAATGCCAAGCCGGGGCGCGACGGCGATGCGACGCCGCAGCGGCGCCACGCCCCGGGGCCCGGCTCAGGACTTGAGACAGGCCGGCTTCATGCCCTTCTCCTTGGCGTACTGCGCCGCGGTGGCCTTGAACAGCGGGTGGATCAGGTTCTTGTTGCCCTCGACCCAGTCGGACACGACTACCCACTTGCTGCCGTCCCACTGCTGGATCTTCACCTTGCCCGAGCCCTCGTGGTTCTCGCAGCTGGTCTTCAGCTCCGGCAGCAGGCCGGTGGCACCGAGCTGCTGCAGCCGGGCATTGCTCAGGTCGAGGTTCTCGAAGGCCCAGCGCATGTCCTCGCCGCTCATCACCTTGCCCTTGCCGAACTTGCCCTGCGCCACGCGGATCGCTTCCACGGTCACCACCGCGGCGGACACACCGCGGTTATAGAGCACGGACCCCACCTTGGCCTTGTCCTGCATATTGCCCTTGCCCGCACCGTACAGCACCTTCTCGATGTCGGCGATCAGCGGCACGTGCTTGCCGGCGACGTTCCAGGTCGCGCTCATATAGCCCTTGGCGGCCTCGCCCGCGGGCACCGTGTCCTCCTCGGAGCCGGCCCACCACGAGCCGATCATCTTGTCGCGCGGGAAGCCGACCTTCTGCGCCGCCTTCAGCGCGGTCTGGTTCATCACGCCCCAGCCCCAGAAGATCACGTAATCGGGATTCTCCTGGCGGATCTTCAGCCACTGCGCACCCTGCTCGTTGCCCGGATGCGCGACCGGGATCTCCACCAGGTTGAACTTGCCCAGCTTGGCCTCCGCCTGCAGCGCCACGATCGGCTCCTTGCCGTAGGCAGAATCGTGGTACAGGTAGACGATCTTCTTGCCGGCCAGCGAGCCGCCGTTCTTGGCGGTCAGGAACTTGACGATGGCCGATACCTGCATCTGGTACGTGGTCACCAGCGGGAAGGCATAGGGGAACACCGAGCCGTCCACCGCATCGGTGCGGCCGTAGCCCATCATCACCAGCGGCACCTTGTCGGCGGCGGTCTTGTCCACCAGCGCGTAGGAGATGCCGGTCGACATGGTGTGGTAGGCGGTGCCGCGGCTGACCGTGCTCTTGGACTTCAGGCGCTCGTAGCACTCGACGCCCTTGGCGTTGTTGTACTCGGTCTCGCACTCTTCCCAGCTCAGCTTGACGCCGTTGACGCCGCCCTCCTTCAGGTTGACATAGTTGAGATAGTCGATGAAGCCGCCATACCAGGACTGGCCGTTGGCGCCATAGGGGCCCACGCGGTAGCTCGGCAGCGCGACGAACTGCTCGCTGCCCTGCGCGGCGGCCGGCATGGCCGGCAGCAGCAGGGCGGCGGCGGCGCCGAGCGCCAGCGCCAGGGACCGCGCCTGGGACCGCGCATTGAGGATCGGTGATGTCATGACTGTCTCCTTGACCTTGTAGGCACTGCTAGTTGTTGTCTCGAGCGCGCCGCCGTCCGCCCGCGCGGCGGCGGCGCCCGGTTTCAATGCGGGAACGGCCACAGCCTCAGCTTCTCCTTGCCGATCTGCCACAGGCGCGCCAGCCCGTGCGGCTCGACGATCAGGAAGAAGATGATCAGTCCGCCGAACACCATCAGCTGCACGTGCGACACCGCGGCATTGGTGAAGGGCAGGTGCAGCAGCGCGGCCAGCGCCGGCAGCACGTTGTCGAGCAGGATCGGCAGCAGCAGGATGAAGGCGGCGCCGAGGAAGGAACCGAGGATGCTGCCCACGCCGCCGATGATGGTCATGAACAGGATGCGGAAGGACAGGTCCAGCGAAAAGCCGTCGGGCTCGACCGAGCCGAGGTAGCAGAAGGCATAGAGCGCCCCCGCCACGCCGCAGTAAAAGGAGCTGACGGCGAAGGCCAGCAGCTTGGTGCGCATCAGCGGGATGCCGATCACCTCGGCCGCCACGTCCATGTCGCGCACCGACATCCAGGCCCGCCCGGTGGCCGAGCGCACCAGGTTCTTGGCGGCCAGCGCCAGCACCGCGACGATGCCCAGCACGAACAGGTACTTGCGCACCGGCGTGTCGATCGGCAGGCCGAACAGGTCGAGGCGCTGGGCGGTGATCACGCCCGAGGAGCTGTTGTTGGAGAACCAGGGGAACTTGGTCAGCGCCCACACCACGAAGAACTGCGCGGCCAGCGTCGCCACCGCCAGGTAGAAGCCCTTGATGCGCAGCGAGGGCAGGCCGAACAGCACGCCCACCATGGCGGCCGAGAGGCCGGCCATCAGGAAGGTCAGCAGCACCGGCATGCCTTCCACGCGCAGCTGGAAGTTGTAGGCGGCGTAGGCCCCGACTGCCATGAAGGCGGCCGTGCCGAGCGACAGCTGGCCGGCATAGCCGGTCAGGATATTGAGGCCGAGCGCGGCCAGGCCGAAGATCAGGAAAGGGATCAGGATGGCCGAGAGCCAGTACTCGGTGGCCGTCAGCGGCACCGCCACGCACGCCAGCGCCATCAGCAGCGCGAAGCCGATGCGGTCCTGGCGGATGGGGAAGATCTGGCTGTCGGCGATATAGCTGGTCTTGAACTGGCCGGCTTCACGGTAGAACATGGATGTCTCCTCGACTGCGATGCGGTGCGTGGTAAGGCCTGGCGGTGAACGCCGGCGTCACACGCGGTCGATATGCTTTTCGCCGAACAGCCCCTCGGGCCGCACCAGCAGGAACAGCAGCGCGAACACATAGGGAAACCATCCCTCGATGCCGCCGAAGTTGCCGCCGAACACCGACTGGAACAGCGGCGGGATGTAGATCTCCGCCAGCTTCTCCGAGGCGCCGATGATCAGCCCGCCGACGATGGCGCCCGGCACCGAGGTGAAGCCACCGAGGATCAGCACCGGCAGGGCCTTGAGCGCGGTCAGCGTCAGCGCGAACTGCACGCCGTTGCGCGAGCCCCACAGCATGCCCGCCACCAGGGCGACAAAGCCGGCCACGCCCCACACCACGGCCCAGATATGCTGCAGCGGGATGCCCAGCGACAAGGCCGCCTGGTGGTCGTCCGCCACCGCGCGCAGCGCACGGCCGACCTTGGTGACCTGGAAGAACAGCGCCAGCGCCCCGACCAGCACGCCGGCGATGGCCGCCGCCGCCAGGTCGAACTTGGAGACGACGATATTGAAGCGGGTCAGGATGGCCTCGATGGGCTCGTCGACGATGCCCAGGTTGATCGGGCGCACCTCGTTGCCGAACAGCAGCGGCCCCAGTCCCTCGAGGAAGAAGGACAGGCCGATGGTGGCCATGAACAGCGTGATGGGCGGCTGGTTGACCAGCTTGCGCAGCACCAGGCGTTCGGTGCTGATGCCCACCACGATCATCACGGCGAAGGCGCCGATCACGGCCGCCCACATCGGCAGCCCCTTGTCCATCAGTCCGACCACCGCCAGCGCGGCGAAGTAGACCATCGCGCCCTGGGCGAAATTGAACACGCCAGACGCCTTGTAGATCAGCACGAAGCCCAGCGCCACCAGCGAGTACATCAGGCCGGACAGCAGGCCGCCGATCAGGATCTCGAAAAAGAAGTTCATGGGTTCCCTGTGCTTCCTGAATTCCCTGTATTCCCTGCATTCCCTGTATTGCCTGCATCCCCACGCCTGCGGCGCACGGCGCCGCGGGAAGCCGGCTCCTAGTGCGCCGCGCCCAGGTAGGCGCGGATCACCTCGGGGCTGGACTTGACCTCGCCGGGCGTGCCGTCGCCGATCTTCTTGCCGTAGTCGAGCACCACCACGCGGTCGGAGATGTCCATCACCACACCCATGTCGTGCTCGATCAGCACGATGGTGGTGCCGAACTGCCGGTTCACGTCGAGAATGAAGCGGCACATGTCCTGCTTCTCCTCCACGTTCATGCCCGCCATCGGCTCGTCGAGCAGCAGCAGCGAAGGCTCGGCCGCCAGCGCGCGCGCCAGTTCCACGCGCTTCTGCAGGCCGTAGGGCAGCCGCCCCACCGGCGTCTTGCGGATGGCCTGGATCTCGAGGAAGTCGATCACCTCCTCGACCTTGTGCCGGTGCTCCATCTCCTCGCGCCGCGCCGGCCCCCACCACAGCGCATTGGCCAGCAGGCCGCTGCGCACGCGCGTGTTGCGCCCGGTCATGATGTTGTCCAGCACCGTCATGCCCTTGAACAGCGCGATGTTCTGGAAGGTGCGCGCGATGCCCTGGCGCGCCGCCGCGGTCGGGTGCATGCGGCGGCGCTCTTCGCCGCGGAACACGATGCGGCCCTGCTGCGGGTGGTAGACACCGTTGATGACGTTGAGCATCGAACTCTTGCCGGCACCGTTGGGGCCGATGATGGCGCGGATCTCGTGCTCGCGTACATCGAAGGAAATGTCGGTCAGCGCCTTGACGCCGCCGAACGACAGCGAGATGTGCTGCAGGTCCAGCAGCACCTGTGCCGCGCCGTGCGGGCGTGGCTCGCCGTGTCCGGCCGCACCGCCTGCCAGCCCCGCGGCGGCGTCCGCGGCCGGCGCGTCGCCGGCGGCATCCGCGCCACCGGCCGCACCGCCGCCGGCGCCGAGCGCGCCGCGCGCCGCACCGCGCCATTCGGGCGGGCCGTCGGCCTGCCGTGTCATCCCTTGGCCCTGCCAAGCCATCCGGTCCATGCTCGCGCTCCCGCTCGTGCCGTCCATGCCATTGATGCGATTGATGCCATTCATGGCGTTCATGCCGCCCGTGCCGCCGCCCGCCCGGCACCGGCCGGGAAGCGCTGCACATCCACCAGCTTCAGCGTGGCCGACACGCTGCCCTCGCGCCCGTCCTCGAACTTGACGCGCGTCTCGATGAACTGCTCGCCGTGCCCTGCGTACAACGCCTCGATCAGCACCGCGTATTTCTCGGCGATGAAGCCGCGCCGTACCTTGCGCGTGCGCGTCAGCTCGTCATCGTCCGGATCCAGTTCCTTGTGCAGGACCAGGAAGCGTGCGATCTGCGAGCCGGCCAGCATGGGATCGCCGGCCAGGTCTGCGTTCACCTGCGCCACGCACTCGGCGAGCATGGCGATCACCTCCGGCTGGCCCGCCAGGTCGATGTAGCCGGCATACGGCAGGTGGCGGCGCTCGGCCCAGTTGCCGACCGCTTCGAAGTCGATGTTGAGGAAGGCGCAGACGCGGTCGCGCCCGCCGCCGAAGGCCACCGCTTCCTTGATGTAGGGGAAGAACTTCAGCTTGTTCTCGATGTACTTGGGCGCGAACATGGCGCCGTCCGCCAGCTTGCCGACGTCCTTGGCGCGGTCGATGATCTTCAGGTGGCCGTCGGCGTCGATCACACCCGCATCGCCGGTGAGGAAATAGCCCTCGTCGTTGATGGCCTCGCGCGTGGCCTCGGGGCGCTTGTAGTACTCCTTGAGCAGCCCCACGCCGCGCACCAGCACCTCGCCGTTGTCGGCAATGCGGATCTCCATGCCGGGCGCGGCGCGGCCTACCGAATCGAACTTGACCTCGCCGTCCGGCTGCAGGCAGACGTAGGCGCAGGTCTCGGTCTGGCCGTAGAACTGCTTCAGGTTGACGCCGATCGAGCGGTAGAAGCGGAACAGGTCGGGACCGATCGCCTCGCCCGCGGTATAGCCGACGCGGATGCGGCTCATGCCGAGCACATTGCGCAGCGGTCCGTAGATCAGCAGTTCGCCCAGCGCATAGCGCGCGCGCTCGGCCAGCGGCACGGGCCGTCCGTCGAGGATATCGGTGCCGCAGCGGCGCGCCACCCCCATCGCCCAGTGGAAGAGCTTGCGCTTGATCCAGCCGGCGTCCTCCATGCGGATCATCACCTGGGTCAGCAACCCCTCGTAGATACGCGGCGGCGCGAAGTAGTAGGTCGGGCCGATCTCGCGCAGGTCGGTCATCACCGTCTCGCGCGACTCCGGGCAGTTGACCGTGAAGCCGGCCACCAGGGCCTGCGCGTAGGAGAACAGGTTGTCGCCGACCCAGGCCATGGGCAGGTAGGACAGCACGTCGTCGGCGGCGCTCAGGCCGTCGAAGCCGCAGCCGTTGCGCGCCGCGCCGATCAGGCCCCGGTGCGCATGGCAGACGCCCTTGGGCTTGCCGGTGGTACCGGACGTATAGAGGATGATCGCCGTATCCTCAGGCGAGCCGGCCTGCACGGCGCCCTCGAAGAAGCCCGGATGGGCGCGGTCGTAGTCGCGGCCGATCTCCAGCAGCCGCTCATAGGACAGCAGCGAGGGATGGTCGTAGTCACGCAGGCCGCGCGGGTCCTCGTAGATCACGTGGCGCACCGTGCCGCCCTTCTGCGCGAGCTGTTCCTCGAGCTCCAGCAGCTTGTCGACCTGCTCCTGGTCCTCCACCACGGCGAAGGTGATTTCGGCATCCTCGAGCACGTAGGCCATCTCGGCGGCCACGGCGTCCTGGTAGAGCGGCACCGGCACGCCGCCGAGCGCCTGCGCGGCGGTCATGGCCCAGTACAGGCGCGGGCGGTTGTCGCCCACCACCGCGAGATTCATGCCGCGCGCAAAGCCGAGCGCGGCCAGCCCGCAGGCCAGCGCGCGCACCTGCTGCGCCGCCTGCTCCCAGCTGAAGGTCTGCCAGATGCCGAGGTCCTTTTCGCGGTAAGCCGGGTGTGCCGGCCGCTGCTGGGCGTGCGCCAGCAGCAGGCGCGGAAAGGTCGTCGCCGACGATTCCTGCATCGCTGTCTCCTGTCCCTCCGGGGCGGGATGCCGCCACGGCTGTCATGTCCCTGACCGATCGTTATACTTGGGCGGTTTGGCTGCGGCGCTGTGTTGCCGCAGCGCATCACGCCCCGCTTGCCCTGCCGCGCTTTGTGCTGGCGGCGGCCTGTGCGGTTCCGTTGTGGTCGTAAGATAGTCGATGCCGATTCGACCGGTTGTCACGCCGGTGACAATTCCGGGTTAATCCCTACGGGAGTGCTTGCAGGCCATGCTCAACGATTTCGTAGACCGCTGCGTGTGGGCAGCCGGACTCAGCGATGCGCAGCGCGAACGCGTGCGGCGCGCCGTCTTCGTCAATGAATACAGCCAGGGCGACTACGTCTGCCATAAGGGCGACGTCGCCGAGCACTGGCTCGGCGTGCTGGACGGCATCGTCAAGATCACCACCGTGTCGCCCTCGGGCAAGTCCGTCACCTTCACCGGCGTGCCCACCGGCGGCTGGTTCGGCGAAGGCGCGGTGCTCAAGTCGGAGATCCGCAAGTACGACGTGATGGCACTGCGCGCGTCGCGCATCGCCTTCATGCCGCAGGAGACCTTCCAGTGGCTGCTCGACACCAGCCTGCCCTTCTCGCGTTTCCTGCTGACCCAGCTCAATGAGCGGCTGGGGCAGTTCATTGCCGCGGTGGAGTACGAGCGCCTGCTCGACATCGACTCGCGCGTGGCGCGTGCCGTGTCCTCGCTGTTGAACGAGCAGCTTTATCCGGGCATCGGCACGCGCATCGAGATTTCGCAGGAGGAGATCGGCCTGCTGGCAGGCATCTCGCGCCAGCGCGCCAACCAGGCCCTGAAGGTGCTGGAACAGCAGGGCCTGGTGCGCGTGGATTACGGCATGGTGGAGGTCATCGATCTGGACGGCCTGCGGCAGTACGGCGAATAAATAGCGGGCGTCGCGGGCGTCGGCACCGACGGCGCGGACGCGCCTGCGCCGAATCGTCAACGATCGCAACGGCATCGGAACCGGAAGCCGCCCGCCACATCGAACCCATAGACCATGAATGGAGCCAAGGCATGAAATCGAACCACGCTATCCGACTCCCGCGCTGGCAGGCATGGACCGCCTGCGCCGTGCTGGCCATGGCGAGCGGCGCCGCTGCCGCCGCGGATGCCGCCTCGCAGCCGGCCGCGCATCAGGTGACGGCCGACAGCATCAAGATGTTCCCGGCCGCGCAGGCAGGGCAGAAGCGCTTCGTGATCGCTCTGCCGGCCGACCCGTCCGAGGCGGACCTGCGCGTCGAGCTGATGATCGGCAAGACGCTGCGCGTGGACTGCAACCAGCACTGGTTCGGCGGCAGCCTGCGCGAGGAAACCGTGCAGGGCTGGGGCTACACCTACTACCGGCTGGACGAGGCCAAGGGGCCGGCGGCCACCATGCGTGCCTGCCCCGGCCAGGAAGACCGCGACGCCTTCGTGCAGGTGCGCGGCGACACCCAGCTGCTGCGCTACAACAGCCGCCTGCCGCTGGTGGTCTATGTGCCGGACGGCTTCGAGGTGCGCTACCGCCTGTGGCGCGCCTCGAACGAGGTGGCCTGGGCCGCGGCGCAGTAGCAATCGCGTGGCCGCGGGCGCGCCGCGCACGACAGCCATCCATCCCGAAGACAAACGGCCGCGGGATCGCTCCCGCGGCCGTTCTGCATGGTGCGGCGGGCCCATGGCCCGCGCTGAGGCTTACTTGCTGTAGACGTAGACACCGCGGCCGGTCTTGCGGCCCAGGTAGCCGGCCGCCACCATCTCGCGCATCAGCATGGCGGGACGGTACTTCGGATCGGCGAACTCGGTGTACAGCACTTCCATCACGGCCAGCATGGTGTCCAGGCCGATCATGTCGGCCAGTGCCAAGGGCCCGATCGGGTGGTTGCAGCCCAGCTTCATGCCTTCGTCGATCTCCTCCGGCGAGGCCAGGCCTTCGCCCAGCACGCAGAAGGCCTCGTTGATCATCGGGCACAGAATGCGGTTGACGACGAAGCCCGGGCTGTTCTTCACGGTGATCGGATACTTGCCCAGTTCCTTGGCCAGCGCCTCCACCTTGGCGTGGGTCTCGTCGCTGGTCGCCAGGCCGCGGATCAGCTCGACCAGGGCCATCACCGGCACCGGGTTGAAGAAGTGCATGCCGATGAAGCGGTCGGCGCGGCTGGTGGCGGCAGCCAGCTTGGTGATCGAGATCGACGAGGTGTTGGAAGCGATGATCACCTCCGGGCCGACCAGCGCATCGATCTGCTTGAGGATCTTGAGCTTGAGCTCGTAGTTCTCGGTGGCGGCCTCGATCACGATGTCGGTGGCCTTCAGGTCATCATAAGCGGTCGAGCCCTTGATGCGCGCCAGCGCGGCGGCCTTGTCGGCCTCGCTGATCTTGTCCTTCTTGATCAGACGGTCGAGGCTGCCGGCCACGGTGGCCACACCCTTCTGCACCGCGGCTTCGCTGATGTCGACCATCACCACGTCGAGGCCCGCCACCGCGCATGCCTGGGCGATGCCGTTGCCCATGGTGCCCGCGCCGACGATGCCTACTGTCCTGATACCCATGTTGTCTTCCTTCTCTTCTGGTTGGTCCTGCTGGATTCTGCTGGATTCTGCTTGCGATGCGATCGCGCCGATGGCGCGGCGCGCGCGGGCGCTATGTCAGGCCAGTTCGGCCAGTGCCGCGATGACGCGCTCGGCGTGCGCCTTGAGCACGGCCGGGTCCTGCTTTTCGTTGGCGTGGCGGCGCAGCGGCTGGCCCTCGGCGCGCGGGATCACGTGGAAATGTACGTGCGGCACGGTCTGGCCGGCGGCTGGACCGTTGAACTGGCCGATGAACAGGCCGTCCGGCTGGAAGGCGGCACGCACCGCGCGCGCCAGGCGCTGGGTGGTGCGCATGGCGGCCTGCGCCGCCGGCTCGGACAGCTCGAAGATCTCGGCGGCGGCTTCCTTTGGCAGCACCAGCAGGTGACCGTCGGCCTGCGGCATGATGTCCATGAAGGCGAACGTCTGGTCGTCCTCGTACACCTTGAAGCAGGGCAGTTCTCCGCGCAGGATTTTGGCGAAGACATTGTTCGGATCGTACACGGCACTCCTGGATGCGTTGGGTTCTCGATGCGCCCGCTGGCGGGCCGGCGCGCGGACAGGCAGGCAAGCAGGCAGGAGACCCGTGCCGGCGCCACGCGCAAACCCTGAGTTTAACGCAGTGCAGCACGGGCGCGGCGGCGCAAGCTACATATTGCGGCGGTACTGTCCGCCCACCTCGAACAGGGCATGGGTGATCTGCCCGAGCGAGCACACACGTACCGCGTCCATCAGGACGGTAAAGACATTGCGGTCGGCCACCACGGCCTCGCGCAGCCGTTCCAGCATGGCCGGCGCCGCTTCGGCATGGGCGGCATGGAAGGCCGCCAGACGCGCCAGCTGGCTCTGCTTCTCGTCTTCGCTGGAGCGCGCCAGCTCCAATTTTTGCGGGATGGGATCACCTTCCGGATTGCGGAATGTGTTGACGCCGATCAGGGGCAGCGTGCCATCGTGCTTCTTCTGCTCGTAGTAGAGCGACTCTTCCTGGATCTTGCCGCGCTGGTAGCCGGTCTCCATCGCCCCCAGCACGCCGCCGCGCTCGGCGATGCGCTCGAATTCCTGCAGCACGGCTTCCTCGACCAGGTCGGTCAGCTCCTCGATGAGGAAGCTGCCTTGGTTGGGATTCTCGCACTTCGCCACGCCCCATTCGCGGTTGATGATGAGCTGGATGGCCAGCGCGCGCCGCACCGACTCCGCCGTGGGCGTGGTGATGGCTTCGTCGAAGGCATTGGTGTGCAGCGAGTTGCAGTGGTCGTAGATGGCGATCAGCGCCTGCAGCGTGGTGCGGATGTCGTTGAAATCGACTTCCTGCGCGTGCAGCGAGCGGCCCGAGGTCTGGATGTGGTACTTGAGCTTCTGGCTGCGCTCGTTGGCGCCGTACTTGTCGCGCATCGTCACCGCCCAGATGCGCCGCGCCACGCGGCCGAGCACGCTGTACTCGGGGTCCATGCCGTTGGAGAAGAAGAAGGACAGGTTGGGCGCGAAGTCGTCGACCTGCATGCCGCGCGCCAGGTAGGCCTCGACATAGGTGAAGCCGTTGGCGAGCGTGAAGGCGAGCTGGGAGATCGGGTTCGCGCCGGCTTCGGCGATGTGGTAGCCGGAGATCGACACCGAGTAGAAATTGCGCACCTGGTGGTGCACGAAGTACTCCTGGATGTCGCCCATGACCTTGAGCGAGAACTCGGTGGAGAAGATGCAGGTGTTCTGGCCCTGATCTTCCTTGAGGATGTCGGCCTGCACCGTGCCGCGCACGTTCTGCAGCACCCAGTCGCGGATCTTGGCCGCTTCCTCGGCGGCCGGCACGCGGCCGTTGTCGGCGCGGAACTTGTCGAGCTGCTGCTCGATGGCGGTATTCATGAACATCGCCAGCAGGGTCGGTGCCGGGCCGTTGATGGTCATCGACACCGAGGTCGACGGGCTGCACAGGTCGAAGCCGTCGTACAGCGCCCGCATGTCGTCGAGCGTGGCGATGGACACGCCGGAATTGCCGATCTTGCCGTAGATGTCCGGCCGCAGTCCGGGATCCTCGCCATACAGGGTGACCGAGTCGAAGGCGGTCGACAGGCGCTTGGCCTCCATGCCCGCGGACACCAGCTTGAAGCGGCGGTTGGTACGGAAGGCATCGCCCTCGCCGGCGAACATGCGGGTGGGATCCTCGTTCTCGCGCTTGAAGGCGAACACGCCGGCGGTATAGGGGAAGCTGCCGGGCACGTTCTCGCGCATCAGCCAGCGCAGCACCTCGCCCTCGTCCTCGAAGCGCGGCAGCACCACCTTGCGCACCTTGGTGCCCGACAGCGTGGTGCTCACCAGGCCGGTACGGATCTCGCGCCCGCGGATACGCACCACGTATTCGTCACCGGCATAGGCCTGCCGCAGCGCCGGCCACTGCGCCAGCAGCGCACGCTCGGCGTCGCCCAGCGCGGCATCGCGCGCGGCTTCCAGCGCGGCGAGCCGCGCGGCCGCCGCCTCGGCGTCGCCAGCCACGCCAGCCACGCCGCCCTCACCGCCCTCACCGCCCTCACCCAGCATGCGGCGCGCCTCGCGCAGCTGCTGGCGCTCGCGCGCCAGCACGCTCTGCGCGGCCACGCGGCGATGGTAGGCGCGCACGGTGTCGGCCAGTTCGGCCAGGTAGCGGCTGCGCGCCGGCGGCACGATCACATTGCGCCCGCTGGAGATGCGGCCTGCCACCTGCGGCAGCGCACCGGGCGCAAAGCGCACGCCGCGCGCGGCCAGCGCCTCACGCAGGCCCTGGTAGAGCATGGTCACGCCATCGTCGTTGAAACGCGAGGCCTGCGTGCCGTAGACCGGCATCTCTTCCGGCCTGGCATGCCACTGCGCGCGGTTGCGCTGCACCTGCTTGGCGACGTCGCGCCAGGCGTCCTGCGCGCCCTTGCGGTCGAACTTGTTGATGGCGACGAAATCGGCGAAGTCCAGCATGTCGATCTTTTCGAGCTGGCTGGCGGCGCCGAACTCGGGCGTCATCACATAGAGCGTCAGGTCGGCATGCGGCACGATGGCCGCATCGCCCTGGCCGATGCCGGAAGTCTCGACCAGGATCAGGTCGAAGCCGGCCACCTTGCAGGCCGCGATCACCTCCGGCAGGGCCGGCGAGATCTCGCCGCCGGCGGCGCGCGTGGCCAGCGAGCGCATGAAGATGCGCGGATGGTGGATCGCGTTCATGCGGATGCGGTCGCCCAGCAGGGCGCCGCCCGACTTGCGGCGCGACGGATCGATCGAGATCAGCGCGATCGACAGCGCGTCGCGCTGGTCCAGGCGGATGCGGCGCACCAGCTCGTCGGTCAGCGAGGACTTGCCGGCACCGCCGGTACCGGTGATGCCGAGCACGGGCGTGGCCACGGTGGCCGCCTGCGCGCGCAGGGACTGCACCAAGGCGGCATCGGCGGCACCGTTCTCGAGCGCGGTGATGAGCTGCGCCAGCGCGCGCCGGTCGCCGCCGCGCACACCGTCCAGCGTGGCCGGCGCGTAGCGCGCCAGGTCGATGTCGCAGCGCTGCACCATGTCGGCGATCATGCCGTCCAGCCCCATGCGCTGGCCATCTTCGGGACTGTAGATGCGGGCCACGCCATAGGACTGCAGCGCGCGGATCTCCTCCGGCACGATGACGCCGCCGCCGCCGCCGAACACCTGGATGTGCTCACCGCCGTGCTGGCGCAGCAGGTCGATCATGTAGCGGAAGTACTCGACGTGGCCGCCCTGGTAGCTGGAGATGGCGATGCCCTGCACATCTTCCTGCAGGGCGGCGGCGACCACCTCGTCGACGGCACGGTTGTGGCCGAGGTGGATGACCTCGCAACCATGCGCCTGCAGGATGCGCCGCATGATGTTGATCGAGGCGTCGTGGCCGTCGAACAGGGCGGCCGCGGTGACGAAGCGGACCTTGTTGGCGGGCGCGGCGGGCGCGCCGGATGCCTGTGATCCACGGCCCGCCGGGCGGGCGTTGGAAAGATCGGTCATGTCTCCACCCCTGTGCGGTGTGCCGGTCCGCGCGCACGGCGGGCGCATCCGCGCGGGATGCGCCGCTCTGCGGCGGCTCGGGGCTCGTCGTGGTGGGACTGTGCGGTCGATTATATGACGCTGGCGCCAGCGTCACAGGGGGCCGGGAGCGGGCCGGTACGCGCTGCCGTTCGCGCCTCGCTTCCGTTCGCGCCTCGTTTCGCCCTTCAGCGCCCGCTTTGCGGGCAGTCGCCGAAAGCGGCCGTGCGCGGCGCGCGCAGCCGGCGCGCGAGCAGCAGCGCCGCGAACAGCAGGCGGCGCCACGACAGCGCGGCCGGCGTGTAGGCCAGCTCGAAGCGGGCGCCGCCGCGCTCGGCCGACAGCCACACGCGGTCGCCCTCGGGCGGGTCGAAGCTTTCGCCAGGGCGCAGCCAGATGTCGGCGCTGCCCCCCTCCAGGGTCAGCCAGAGGCGGCCGGCCAGCGCGGTGACGCGCTCGCCGTGGCGCACGCGCCAGCTCACGGGTATCCCCGCTCCGTCGAGTTCGTAGGTCCGTAGTTCGCGCATGATCGCCTCCTTGCCGTTCGCCTTGCCTGCTGATTCACCGGCCTTCCATTATTCATACGGCACACTACAATCCCATGCACAGTTGCGAACAGTTTTCCATGAACTGTTCAGTGGTTTCTGCTGACACTTTCCGCCGCCGGCCGCTGCCGGGGCCTTGCGCACCGCCCTCCATGCTGAAACTGAGCCTCGACCCCGCCGGCGGCGTGCCGCTGACCGAGCAGATCATCCTCGCCGTCAAGAACTGGCTCGGCTCGCACGACGCCCGCCCCGGCACGCGCCTGCCTTCGATCCGGCAGATGGCGTCCGAACACGGCATCAGCCGCTTCCCGGTGATCGAGGCCTACGATCGCCTGGTCTCGCAGGGCCTGCTCGACTCGCGCCAGGGCTCCGGCTTCTTCGTCGCCGACAGCCCGCTGACGCGGCGCGCCGGGCGCGGCTGGTCGGATCCCAGCCTGGCCGAGGATCTCTCCGATCACATCATCGAGCAGTTCCACCACCCCAGCGGCACGCTCAAGCTGGCCGGCGGCTTCGTCCCCGAGAGCTGGCGCGACGTGGACGGACTGACCCAGGCGATCCGCCAGGTGTCGCGCACCGACATCGACAGCGTGATCCACTACGCCACCCCGCTCGGCCATGCCGAACTGCGCCAGCAGGTCCTGACGCGGGTACGCCAGCTCGGCATCGGCGCAGAACTGCCGCAGGTGCTGATCACCACCGGCGCCAGCCAGGCGCTGGACCTGATCGTGCGCCACCTGCTCAAGCCTGGCGACACTGTCTTCGTCGAGGACCCCGGCTACTACAACCTGTTCGGCCTGCTGCGGCTGCACGGCGTGCGGCTGGTCGGCGTGCCGCAGACGCCGGACGGCCCCGACCCGGATGCCGCCGAGGCACTGCTGCGCGAGCACCGGCCCAAGCTGTTCTTCACCAACAGCGTGCTGCAGAACCCGACCGGCTCCACGCTGGCGCCGCCGGTCGCGTTCCGGTTGCTGGAACTGGCGCGCCGCCATGGCTTCCGCTTCGTCGAGGACGACATCTTCTCGGACTTCCAGACCCATTTCACCGACCGCCTGGCCACGCTCGACCAGCTCGAGCACGTGATCTACGTGGGCGGCTTCTCCAAGACCGTGTCAGCTTCGCTGCGGGTGGGCTACGTGGTGGCGGACAAGCGCCTGGTCAAGGACCTGGTGGACGTCAAGGTGCTGACCAGCGTGGCGGGCTCGCAGTTCGCCGAGGCGGTGACGGCGGCACTGCTGGAGCGCGGCGCCTACCGCAAGTATGTCGAACGCCTGCGCCTGCGCGTGCGCCAGACCCTGGCGGGCGCGGTACAGCGGCTGCACGGCTGCGGCTGGGAGGTGTTCTGCGAACCGGCGGGCGGCAACTTCCTGTGGGCGCGGCCGCCGGGCATGGCGGACTCGCGCGAGCTGACCCGCCTGGGCGAACGCTACGATATCGCGCTGGCGCCGGGCAACTTCTTCCGCCCGGGCGGCGAGACCACGCCCTGGGTGCGCATCAACGCGGCCTATGTGGAGGAGCCGCGGGCCCAGGCCTTCCTGCGCGAGGCCGGGTCCCGCGGCTGACGCGGCGGGGCGGGCCCGTCAGCCGGCGGAGCGCGCCGGCGCCTTGCCGTGCAGGACGGCGTTACGGCGCGCGTAGAGGAAGTAGATGGCCAGGCCGAGCGCCAGCCAGACCAGGAAAGCCACCCAGGTCAGCGGCTCGAGGTGCGCCATCAGGAACACACAGAAAGCGACCGACAGCAGCGGCACCACCGGCACGCCGGGGCAGCGGAAGGCGCGCGGCAGGTCCGGGCGCGTGCGCCGCAGCACCAGCACCGCGATCGAGATCAGCGAGAAGGCCGACAGCGTGCCGATATTGATCAGCTCGGCCAGCACCGCCAGCGGCACGAAGGCTGCGATCAGCGCGAAGACGATGCCCACGGTCCAGGTGGCGAAGAAGGGCGTGGCGTGGACCGGATGCACCGACGACAGCCTGGCCGGCAGCAGTCCGTCGCGCGACATGGCGAAGATGATGCGGGTCTGGCCATAGGTCATCACCAGGATCACCGTGGTCATGCCGACGATGGCGCCGAGGTCGACGAAGCCCGCCACCCAGTTCTCGCCGGCGACCTGCAAGGCCAGCGAGACCGGGTGGTCGATGCCGGCGAAGCGGGCATAGGGCACGATGCCGGTCATGATGGCGGCCACCACCACGTACAGCACGGTGCAGACCGCAAGCGAGCCGACGATGCCGATCGGCAGGTCGCGGCGCGGGTTGCGCACTTCCTCGGCGGCCGAGGTCACGGCGTCGAAGCCGATGAAGGCGAAGAACACCAGCGCCGCCGCATTGAAGATGCCAGTGAAGCCGAACGGCGCGAACGGATGCCAGTTGGCCGGCTTGACGTGCCACACGCCTACGGCGATGAACAGCAGCACCACGCCGATCTTGATGGCCACCATCAGGTTGTTGATGCGCGCCGACTCGCGCACGCCGTAGGACACCACCCAGGTGATGGCCAGCATGATGAGGAAGGCCGGCAGGTTGAACACCGTGTGCACGCCGGGCACCGCGCCCGGGGCCGCGGTGAGCGCCGCCGGCAGGTGCAGGCCGAAGCCGGATGCGAGCGACTGGAAGTAGCCCGACCAGCCCACCGATACCGCCGAGGTGGCCAGCCCGTACTCGAGCAGCAGGTCCCAGCCGATCATCCAGGCGATGATTTCGCCCAGGGTGGCATAGCTATAGGTGTAGATCGAGCCGGACACGGGAATCGCCGAGGCGAACTCGGCGTAGCACAGCGCGGCGAAGCCGCAGGCCATGGCGGCGATGACGAAGGACACCGTCAGCGCGGGGCCGGCGGTCAGGGCGCCGGTACCGGTCAGCACGAAGATGCCGGTGCCGACGATGGCGCCGATGCCCATCAGCACCAGGTCCAGCGGACCCAGTACTTTCTTCAGTCCACCCACGCGGCTTTCGGCCAGCATGGCGTCGATATCCTTGGTACGAAACAAACTCATGAAAAGGGTCTCCTGCATCCGCCGCCGCGTTCGCATGGGACGGCCCCGGTGAAGGCGGCACGTCCGGCGGGCGCATTGGCATCCGGGTCCGCGGCAGCCTGGTCGACCGTCCGTCGCGCCGGCACGCTGTTGGCATGCCGGCCCCGGTTATCTAATGAAATCGCCCTGGCCGGCGCAGCGGCCCGGGCGGCTGGTGCCGCATGCGCGCGGCGCGCCCGGCCGGATCGCGGCGGATGCGCTACGTGATGCGGCGGCGCCACCGGCCTGGAAACCGGGCCGGCGGCAAAAACGCGCTAGTTTACTCCTGCGCGGGACGCGCGGGCATCACATTGGCGGGGTAAGCGGGGAATGGCAGCCAATGACAGCCGCGCGGCATCGTGGCGGCAGGGAAAGGCTCGCGGGAAGGGGGCGCGCAGGGGGAAGAAAGGGAGACAAACGGTGCCGGGAGGACGGCGGGTGGCAGGAGGAAGCCCCGCTGGGGGACGACCGCCACGGCGCGGCGGGACTCGCCGTGGCGGTGTCAGGCACATCGGCCGGCGGCGCGGAGGACGCGCCGCCGGAGGCAGCGCGCGGCGCCCGCGCTGCGTTACGGCAACTCTTGCAGGACCTTGCGCACCGTGTCGAAGATCTCGCCGATCTGGGCCTCGTCGATGATCAGCGGCGGCGAGAAGGCGAGGATGTCGCCGGTATAGCGCACCAGCACGCCGCGCTCCAGGCACTTGAGGAAGGCCTCGTAACCGCGTGCGCCGGGCTGGCCGGCGCGCGGTTCCAGCTCGATGCCGGCGACCATGCCCAGGTTGCGGATGTCCTTCACGTGCGGCGCACCGCGCACGCCATGCACTGCCGCCTCGAAGGCCGGCGCCAGCGCGGCCGCGCGGCCGAACAGGTTTTCGCGCGCATAGATGTCCAGCGCCGCGATGGCGGCCGCGCAGGCCAGCGGATGGGCCGAGTAGGTATAGCCGTGCGGCAGTTCGATGGCACCGGCGGCGGCGGCGTTGACGACGGCGTCATGCACCTCGCGCTTGACCGCCACCGCGCCCATCGGCACCGCGGCATTGTTGATGGCCTTGGCCATGGTGATCAGGTCCGGGGTCACCTGGAAGCGCTCGGCCGCGGTAGCCGCGCCCAGGCGCCCGAAGGCGGTGATGACCTCGTCGAAGATCAGCAGGATGCCGTGCTTGCTGGTGATCTCGCGCAGGCGCTCCAGGTAGCCCACCGGCGGCACCAGCACGCCGGCCGAGCCGGCCAGCGGCTCGACGATCACCGCGGCGACGTTGGACGGGTCGTGCAGCGCCAGGATGCGCTCGAGGTCATCGGCCAGGTGGGCGCCCCACTGCGGCTGCCCCTTGGAGAAGCCCGCCTCGGCGATGTTGAGGGTGGCCGGCAGGTGGTCGGTGCCGGGCATCAGGTTGGCCGAGAACATCTTGCGGTTGGGACCGATGCCGCCCACCGCCATGCCGCCGAAGCCCACGCCGTGGTAGCCGCGCTCGCGGCCGATGATGCGCGTGCGCTGGCCTTCGCCGCGCGCGCGGTGGTAGGCGAGCGCGATCTTCAGCGCCGTGTCGACCGACTCCGAACCCGAGTTGGTGAAGAAGATGCGGTCCAGGCCCGCCGGCATGATGCCGGCCACCTTGGTGGCCGCCTCGAAGGCGAGCGGGTGACCCATCTGGAAGGGCGGCGCATAGTCCAGGGTCTGCACCTGGCGGGCCACCGCCTCGGTGATCTCCGTGCGGCAGTGGCCGGCCGCCACGCACCACAGCCCGGCACAGGCGTCCAGCACCTTGCGGCCATCGTGGGTGCTGTAGTACATGCCGCTGGCCGAAGCCAGCAGGCGCGGCGCGGCCTTGTACTGGCGGTTGGCGGTAAAGGGCATCCACAGGGCGTCGAGATCGGGAATCACGGTCTTGGCAGCGTCCATACGTCCTCCTCGGAGCGATTGCATGCGCGGGCGCGCGTTGAATGGGGCAGAAAATGCCGGATGCGGCCACTGTACCGACGGGCGCCGGCCGGCAGAATATACGGTTGGCAAATCTCCACCTTACCGTACAGTTTAGGCACCACGAAGCGTACAGGCCCGACTCGCCCCAATGGCGCCGCCGGCCGCCTGCGCCGCAGCGGTCCCGGCGCCCCGGCACTGCCTGGAAAGCCCGCGGGCCGGGAGATTGCACGCTGCGCCGCATCAACACCGATGGCCATGCCGGGCCATGTGCCGGGGCTTCACGGCGACCGCCCCCTCAGCGTAGACTGTACAGGCCGCTTGCGCCACAAGCCGCCGCGGGCCGCCGCACGCTGCCCCCTCGTGCCACCGATGTCCCCCGCCAATCCGCCGCCATCCACCGCGACCAGCGTCCCATGATCCCCCTGCAACTGCACCGCAGCCGCCGCGGCGGCGAGACCCTGACCGAACAGATCGTCAACGGCGTGGCCGCCCTGATCGAGCGCCGCGCGCTGCGTGCCGGCGCCGCCCTGCCCTCGGTGCGCCGCTTCGCGATGCAGCACGGCGTCAGCACCTTCACGGTGGCCGAGGCCTACGCCCGCCTGACCGCGCTCGGCTACCTGAGCGCGCGCGCCGGCTCCGGCTACACGGTGGCGCACCGGCACGCGCCGGCGGGACTGGCGCCGGCACCGCACTGGCAGACCCCGGAACTGAATGCCGCCTGGCTGCTGTCGGATGTCTTCGCCGACCATTCCGTGCCGATCAAGGCCGGCGCCGGCTGGCTGCCGGGCGACTGGCTCAACGAGGAGGGGCTGCATCAGGCCATGCGCGCAGCATCGCGCGTACCGGCCGCCCAGGTGTCCGGCTACGGCCATCCCTTCGGTTTCGGCGCCCTGCGTGAACACGTGGCCGCCGGCCTGGGCCAGTACGGCATGCCGGTGCAGGCCCGCCAGGTGGTACTGACCCAGGGCGCCACCCAGGCGCTCGACCTGGTGGTGCGCACGCTGCTGCGCCCGGGCGACACCGTGCTGGTGGAGGCGCCGTGCTACTGCAACCTGCTGCAGATCCTGCGCCTGGCCGGCCTGCGCGTGATCGGCGTGCCGCGCGGCGCGGCCGGGCTCGACACCGATGCGCTGGACGATGCCATCCGCGCGCACGCGCCGCGCATGCTGTTCGTCAACACCGTGCTGCAGAACCCGACCGGTGCCTCGCTGACCAGCATGAACGCGCACCGCGTGCTGCAACTGGCCGAGCGCCACCGGTTGCTGGTGGTGGAGGACGACATCTACCGCGAACTGGCGCCGGCCGGCTCGCCCATGCTGGCGGCCATGGACGGGCTGTCGCACGTGATCTATATCAACGGCTTCTCCAAGACCATCGCGCCCTCGCTGCGGGTGGGCTACCTGGCGGCCAGCCCGGAGCTGGCCAAGGCGCTGGCCCGCACCAAGATGGCCGTCGGGCTGACCTCGTCGGAAGTGACCGAGCGGCTCGTCTACTCGGTGCTGACCAGCGGCCACTACGGACGCCACGTCGCCGCGCTGGCCGAACGGCTGCGGGCCCAGCAGGACCGCATCGCGGAAACCATGGAACGGCATGGGCTGGAACTGCTGCTGCGGCCGGAGGGGGGCATGTTCGCCTGGGCCAGGCTGCGGCCCCAGGACGGCCCGCGCGCCGCGCCGGCGCTGTCGGGCAACCGCCTCGCCAGGCTGGCGCTGGAACACGGGGTATGGCTGGCGCCGGGCTCCTACTTCGAGCCCGACGAGGCCGACTCGCCATGGATCCGCTTCAATGTGGCCACCAGCGATGCGCCCGGGCTGTGGCGCTTCTTCGATGCGATGCGCGCCGCGGAGCCGGCGACGCGAGCCGCCTGAGCGGCCGCGGCACCGCCGCGGCGAGCCGCGTCAGAAGCGGTAGCGGACGTAGCCGGTATAGAAGTTCGTGCCCGGGTTCGGCTCCTTGATGCCGGCATTGGACACGTGCTGGAAGCGGAAGCCGGCCTCGAACTGGTTGCGCGCCCCGAACATCGCACCCAGGCCGAAAATGTCGCCGAACTGGAACGCGGTGCCGGAGCGATGCTCGTCCGATGTATAGGTACTGCTCAGCAGGCGCGCACCCGCGCCGACCTCCAGAAAGGGCACGAAGCCAGCGAAACCATGCTTTTCCAGCCGCAGCAGCGGCGTGAAACCGAACTCGGTCACGTTGTGGCGATTGGTGCCGCTCTGGGGAAACCACTCGGCCAGTTCGACTTCCCACTGCAGGCGCAGCAGCCAGCTGTCCGGGTTGCCCCAGTTGAAGCCGGAATCCCAGTTCAGGGCGACTTCGTATTTGTTGATGCCGTGGCTCGGGTCGCGGCCGAATGCCGCCTGCACGGTGGGATCGGCGTGGGCGGCGCCGGCAAGGCCGGCGGCCAGGGCCGCCGCGGCGAAGAGGCGCGGACGCAGCAGGCCCACGCGGGAACGTTGCGAAACGGGGGGATGACCTTCTTCTTTTCGCGTCATGATCGAAACCAGGTTGCGGATCGCGCCGGCTTGCCCGCAGGGGCTCGTGGCTGCGGTCGTCAGCTCCAGAGGCGCTCGACCACCCAGCTGGCGGTCGTGCAGACCGCGATCCAGACAGCCAGGCAGCCGGCGATAAAACGATAAGTCATATCAGAAACAACAACAAACGAAACTACTCTCGGGAAATTCTTCCGCGATTATACATCCAGCCATGAATGTATGTAATTCGCCGCGCCCACAGGAAGATGACACCCGTCTGGCAAGCATAGATCACGTGGGGAATTGCCAACAAGGGACCCTGTCGGCTCGCCGACACATCGCGCCAGGGCCGGCGGGAGCCGGGTGGCGATGGTGGCATTTGGCAGCAGGAGGCAGGCCAGGAAGCGCGGTGCGGCCTGCGCGCCATCGCGCCCCCGGCCGCGGCCGCCCCGCCCGGGGACGGAGCGGCCGCGATGGCGGGCCGGCTCAGCCGACCGTGGCGTATTCCAGCGTCTTCGGCGTCTTCACGATCACTTCCGGCTCGCTGCCCACCACCACGGTGTCGTCGAGGCGGAAGCCGCCCAGTCCGTAGACGTAGAGGCCCGGCTCGGCCGAATACACCTCGCCCGCCCGCAGGGCGCGCGTGTTGAACGCCATGTCCTCGGGGTATTCGTGCAGCATCAGGCCCACCGCATGACCGGTGCGGTGGAACACATAGTCGCCGAAGCCCGCGCGCTCGATCACCGCCTGCGCCGCCGCGTCCATGTCGCACACGCGCTGCCCGGTGACCGCCGCCTGCACGGCGGCATCGGTCGCCTGCGCCGCCACCTGGTACAGGCGCGCCTGCCGATCATCCGGGCGTCCGCAGAACCAGGTGCGCTCGTTCTCGACGTAGTAGCCGTTGAGGCGCGGCAGGATCAGGTTGACGACGGTGTCGCCCTCGGCGATGCGCGCGCCGCAGGCGGCACCGTCGCCGTGCGGCGAGGCCGAGGCCGGGCCGGCCAGCGTCCAGCACTTGAGGATGTCGAAGTCCTCGCCCGGGAAGCGGCGCGCGGCCTCCTCGACCATCAGCGCCGACATGGCGTGGTCGAGCTCCTGCGTCAGCCGGCCCGGGCGGATGTTCTCGCGGTAGCGGTCCTGCACCCAGTCGGTCAGCGCGCCCAGTGCGCGCATCACCGAGAGTTCCTCCGCATGCTTGACCCAGCGCATCGCGCGCATCTCGGCCAGGGCCGGGCGCAGCACCAGTTCCGGCAGGTAGCGCTGCGCGGCCGCCAGCAGCGGGTGGGCGACGTCGACGCCGATGCGGCTGGCGCCGAGGCCGCGCGCGGCCAGGCTCGACGCCAGCAGCTCCGGCAGCTGCGGGGCGAGCGCGAGCCGCTGGGAGACGCGCGGATGCTCGGCGTAGTAGGTGACGTCGCGCAGCCAGACGGTCTGCTGCTCGGTGGCGAAACGCATATGGTTGGTCGACAGTTCGTTCATCACCGCGAACGGCTCGCCGTCGCGCGGCACTACGGCGAAGACGGGCCGTTCCCAGGGCCACACGTCGAGCTGGAAATTGGTGGCGAACTGGAAGAAGTCCGGCGTGGTGAAGACGAGGGCGTCGAGCCGGCAGCGGTCCATCAGTTCGCGCATCATGGCGACGCGGTAATCGCGTACGGCGGTGGTGATCTTCGGCATGGGTGTCTCCTGTACAGGGGTTTCCGAGGGGGCGGGCTTACAGCGAAATGTCGAGCCGGCGGATCAGCGGGGCCCAGGCCGCGGCATCGCGCTGCATGGTCTGGAACACCAGGGCCGGCGGGCCCTGGATGGGCTCGAGGAACTGGTTGGCGAGCTTGTCGCGGAAGGCGGCGCTGCCGATCACGGCGTTGATGTCGGCGTTGATGCGCTCGACCAGCGCGGCCGGCGTGCCGGCGCGTGCGACGATGGCATACCAGCCGGGCACGGCCACGTCATAGCCCAGCTCGCCGAAGGTGGGCACGCCGGGCAGCGCGCCGAGGCGATGCGCGCCGGTGACCGCCAGCGGCACCAGCTTGCCGCCCGCGATATAGGGCTGCACGCCGGCTACCACGTTCATCATCACCGGCGTATCGCCCGCCATCAGGCTGGTGGAGCCGCCGCCGCCGTTGAAGGGCACATGCAGCATGCGCAGGCCGGTGCGCTCGGCCACCAGCGCCATGGCCAGATGGGTGGAATTGCCGATGCCGCCCGAGGCATAGCTGAGCGCGCCCGGCTGGGCGCGCGCCAGCTTGAGGAAGTCGGCGAAGCTATGCACCCCGAGCCGGGGCGAGGCCACCAGCACGAAGGGCGAGTTGGCCAGCATCGCCACGCCGGCCAGGTCGCGCTGGGGATCGTAGGACAGCTTGCGGTACAGCAGCGGATTGAAAGCCAGGTTGGACACCCCGGCAAAGAACAAGGTATAGCCGTCGGCCGGCTGGCCCTTGACGTACTGGACCGCCACCACGCCGTTGGCGCCGGGCCGGTTCTCCACCACCACGGCCTGCCCCCAGCGCTGCCCGAGCTGCTCGGCCAGCGCGCGCGCCAGCACGTCGTTGCCCGAGCCGCCCGCCTGCGGCACCACCAGCCGCACCGGGCGCGCGGGCCAGGTCTCGGCCCACGCCTGGCCCTGGCCAGCCAGCGCGGCGGCCAGCACCGCGCCCAACATCCATTGGCGTCTCTTCATCCTCATTTCCTCTTCTCCTCTTGTGGCGCACTCGCGGCGCGCCAGGCACCGCCGACCGAATTACGTACCACTTGGTACATGCTTACTGTACCAGATGGTACACGCAACGAAAACAGAAGTCATGCCGGTGCCGGGAGCCGGCGCGCGGCCGGGCAAGTAGCGGCGGGTCGGGATGCGATGGAGGCGGAGAGCGGCTGGCGGGAAGGCGGCTTCGACGCCGGAACCGGGGGGCGTGTCGCGCCGCCGGCCTGGCGGCGCCGGCTCAGCGTGGTGCCGGTGCCAGCCGCTCGGCGAAGTACTTCAATGCGGCCGTGGTGCCCTTGCGGTCGCCGGTGGTGACGAGGTCGAGCAGCAGGCCGCGCATGGTGGCCAGTTCCACCCGCGCGCGCAGCCGGGCCTCGGCGGGCGGCAGGCCGAGCTGGCGGTGCAGGCGGTCGGCCATGGCGCCCATCCAGCTGCCGACCACATCGTCGAGGAAGGCCTGGAAGCGCTCGCGGTCGCGGATGGCGCGGCCATAGATCTCGAACAGCAGCTGGATGATGGGCAGGTAGCTGTCGGCCGAATAGCGTTCCCATGCCAGCTCCAGCACCCGCGCGGGATCGGCGGCCTCCTCCGCCAGCGCCGGGCGCACGCGCTGCTCGGCGTGGCGGATGCGGCGCAGCAGCGCCTCCCAGAAGCCGTCGGCCGAGCCGAAGTAGTAGATCAGCATGCGGTGGCTGGTGCCGAGGACCTCGGCCATGGCGCGCAGCGACAGGTCGCCCAGCCCGTGCGCGAGCACATGGGCGGTGGCCGCGTCCAGCAGTTGCACGGCCTGCTCGCTGGCGGCACGCCCTTCGGCCGCGGCCGGGGCAGCCGGGGCAGAGGTGTCGGCGGTGTTCGCCGCGGACTTCGCGGTGGTCTTCCTGGGCGGCATGGACAAGCAGTCTGGTGAGCAAGACCGCAAGTGTAAGGCAGCGCCGCAGCGGTGCCCGGCCCGGCGTGCTCAGTCCGCCAGCAGGAAGGGCAAGGCCTCCGCGAGCAGCCGCTCCGGCGCCTCCTCGGCGATGTAGTGCCCGCACGGCAGCGCGCGGCCCTGCACGCGCCGCGCGACCCGCCGCCACGCCTCCAGCGGCGCGAAGCACTGTCCCACCGCGCCTTGCTCGCCCCACAGCGCCAGCATCTCGCACTCGACCTGGCGGCCGGCGGCGAGGTCGGCGCGATCGTGCTCCAGGTCGATGCCGGCGCTGGCCCGGTAGTCCTCGCACAGGCCGTGCGCGGCGCCGGGCAAGCGCAGGCAGCGCAGGTACTCGGCCAGTGCCGCCTCGGTGAAGGGCGCCAGCCCGGCGCTGCGCGCGCCCATGGTCTGGCGCAGGTAGAGCGCCGGATCGGCCTCGATCAGCGTCTCGGGAAACGGCGCCGGGCGGATCAGGAAGAACCAGTGCCAGTAGGCGCGCGCGAAGGCTTCGCTGGTCTGCTCGTACATGGCCAGCGTGGGCGCGATATCGAGGGTGACCAGGCGGAGCACCGCCTGCGGGTGATCCAGCGCCATGCGGTGCGCCACGCGCGCGCCGCGGTCGTGCGCCAGCACGCGGAAGCGCGTGAAGCCGAGCGTGCGCATCACCTCGACCTGGTCCTGCGCCATCACGCGCTTGCTGTAGTTGCCGTGGTCGGGCAGGCCGCGCGGCTTGCCGCTGTCGCCGTAGCCGCGCAGGTCGGTGGCGACCACGGTGAAGTGCCGGGCCAGTTCGCCCGCCACCTTGTGCCAGATCACATGCGTCTGCGGATGCCCGTGCAGCAGCAGAAGCGCCGGCCCCTGTCCGCCGACCAGCGCGTGGATGGCGACGCCTTGCTCGCCGTCCGCCGCCGGCTGTCCGACCACGATACGGTGCGTTTCGAATCCTTCAAACATCGGTCCCCTCCCCTGTGTGCCGCCCTTGGCCGTCCGCCTGGGCCCGCAGGCGCGCCATGGTCGCGGCGGCCACATCGTACAACCAAGGGCTGTGCGCGTGATGGCGGCGCGCGAAGCCGGCGATGGCCTCGGCCTGGGTCAGCGTCAGGCCGATCATGTCCAGTCCGCGGCGGAACATCTCGCGCTGGCGCGCGGCAAGCGTGAAGCCCGCCGCGAAGCCGGGCGCGCGCACGCTCAGGTCGTCCAGGTCGATGCGCACGCGCGGCGACTCGGCCGACTGCAGCGCCTGCAGCAGCTGCTCGACTTCGGCCTGCGGCAGCATCACCAGCAGCAGGCGGTTGTTGAAGGCGTTCGAATAGAAGATCTCGCCGAAGCCGGAGGCGATCACGGCGGCGATGCCGGCCTGCTGCAGGCCCCACACGGCGTGCTCGCGGCTCGAGCCGCAGCCGAAGTTGGGGCCGGCCACCAGCACGCTGGCCTGGCGATAGCGCGGCTGGTTCAGCACGAAGTCCGCGCGCGGCGCGCCGTGCTCGTCGAAGCGCATATCGTGGAACAGGCCGCGGTCCAGCCCCGACTTGTCGATGATGCGCAGGAACTGCTTGGGCATGATCTGGTCGGTGTCGAGATTGGGCAGCGGCAAGGGCGCGGCCACGCCTTCGATGACGGTCAGCGCCGCGCCGCCGGCGCAAGCGTGATGCGGGGATACGGTGTGCTCAGGCATGGACGGGCTCCAGGCGGCGCACGTCGGTGATGCGCCCGGTGACGGCCGCGGCGGCGGCCATGGCGGGACTCATCAGGTGGGTGCGCCCGGCGCGGCCCTGCCGTCCCTCGAAATTGCGGTTGGTGGTCGAGGCACAGCGCTCGCCCGGGGCGAGCACGTCGTCGTTCATCGCCAGGCACATCGAGCAGCCCGGCTTGCGCCACTCGAAGCCGGCCGCGGCCAGCACGGCGGCGATGCCCTCGCGCTCGGCCTGCTCGCGCACCGCGCCGGAGCCGGGCACCACCATCGCCCGCACGCCCGCGGCAACCTTGCGGCCGCGCGCGATGGCGGCGGCCGCGCGCAGGTCCTCGATGCGGCCGTTGGTGCAGGAGCCGATGAAGACCCGCTGCACCGGCAGGCCCTCGAGCGCATCGCCGCCGCGCAGGCCCTGGTAGTCCAGCGCGCGTGCGGCGGAGGCGCGCGCGGCGGGATCGGCGAAGTCTTCCGGATGCGGCACGCAGGCATCGACCGCCATCACCTGGTCGGGGCTGGTGCCCCAGGTCACGTTGGGGACCACCTCGGCGGCATCGAAGGCCAGCTCGGCAGCGAAGCGCGCCTGCGGGTCCGATGCGAGCGCCTGCCAGGCAGCCAGCGCGGCGGCCCGCTGCGCCGCGCCGATGTCGGAAGCGCGCGCCAGCACATAGTCGGTCGCCACCGCGTCGGGAGCGATCAGCGCGCCGCGCGCGCCGGCCTCGACCGCCATATTGCACAGGGTCATGCGCCCCGCCATCGACAGCGCGCCGATGGCCTCGCCGCAGAATTCCACCACGTAGCCGCGCGCGCCCTGGGCGCCGATGCGGCCGATCACGTGCAGGATCAGGTCCTTCGCGGTGGTACCCGCCGGCAGGCGGCCGTCGATACGGATGCGCATGTCGCGTGCCACGCGATAGACCAGCGTCTGCGTGGCCAGCACATGCTCGACTTCGGAGGTCCCGATGCCGAAACCGAGCGCGCCGAAGGCGCCGTAGGTGGTGGTATGGCTGTCGCCGCACAGCACCACCATGCCCGGCCGGATCATGCCGTGCTCCGGCACGATCACGTGCTCGATGCCCTGCAGCGGATCGTCGCTGTCGAACAGCGCGATGCCGTGCCGTGCGCAGTTGCGCTTGAGGTTGCGCGCCTGCAGCGCCGAGGCCGGGTCGGCGATGCGCCGCGGCGATTCGGCGTGGGTGGGAATGATGTGGTCCACCACCGCCACCTGCTGCCCCGGCCGCGCCACGGCGCGCGCCCGGGCGGCCAGCCCGGCGAAGGCCTGGGGACTGGTGTATTCGTTCATGATGTGCAGATCCGCGTACAGCAGGACGTTGTCCGCGTCGAGGACGGACACCGTGTGCGAATCGACCAGCTTGCGATAGAGCGTGCGGCCTGGCATGAAATGGTCGTGCAAGAGAAGATCGTGGAAGCGAAGCCGGCGCAGGCCGGCACAAGCAGGACAGCGGCGCGGCCTCGGCCCGCCGGCAGCGCCGGGACGGGGTCCGGCGCCAGCGGCATGCTCCGCAGTGTAGGCGTGGAATCCACCGATATAATTTCGGCGACGGACTTTCATTCGTTCCTTGAATTCACGAATCAGCTCGATCTCATGGATGGCTTCTCCGATCTCGCCTTCTTCGTACTGCTGGTCAAGCGCGGCAGCCTCGCCGGTGCCGCCCAGCAGCTCGGCCTGACGCCGTCGGCCGCCAGCAAGCGGCTGGCCGCGCTGGAGGCGCGCCTGGGCGTGCGCCTGCTGCATCGCACCACGCGCAGCCTCAGCGTGACGCCGGAGGGCGAGGCCTATCTCGCCCAGGGCAGCCGCATCCTCGCGGATCTCGACGAGCTCGAACAAGGACTGGCCGGCAGCCGCGTGGCCCCGCGCGGCCTGCTGCGCGTCAACGCCACGCTGGGCTTCGGGCGCCGCCACCTGGCTCCGGCCGTGGGCACCTTCCTGCTGGCCTGCCCCGAGGTCGAAGTGCAGCTGCAGCTCAGCGACCGCCCGCTCAGCCTGGCGGAGGAAGGCTTCGACGTAGGCATCCGCGTCGGCGACCTGCCGGACGCGCGCCTGAGCGCACGCCGGCTGGCGCCGAACCGGCGCCTGCTGTGCGCCGCGCCGGCCTACCTGGAACGCCATGGCGCGCCCGCCTCGCCGCGTGAACTGCAACGCCACCGCTGCATCGTGATCCGCGAGAGCGACAGCGCCTACGGCAACTGGCAGCTGCAGTCGGCCAACCGGCAGGAAACCGTCAAGGTGCGTGGGCCGGCCGCCACCAACGACGGCGAGGTGGCGGTCGGCTGGGCCCTGCAGGGACACGGCATCCTGCTGCGCTCGGAATGGGACGTGGCGCCCCTGCTGCGCTCGGGCCGCCTGCGCCAGGTGCTGCCGGACTGGGCCGCGCCACCGGCCGATATCCACGCGGTCTACCTGAGCCGCGACCAGTTGTCGGCCAAGGTGCGTGCCTTCGTCGACTTCCTCGCCGAGCACTTCTCCGGGCACGACGCGCGCGAGCGCTACGCCGGCTGGTAGCAGGCCCGCAGGAAGCCCGCTACTGCGCGTGGGATACTGCTACGCTGTTCCATGCGGGGCACCTGCTGCCCGTTCGCCGGAGCCACTCCATGCATACCCAGGACCTCTCCGCGTGGACCCACAGCCACGTCTTCGACACCGGCAACCGCATGGCCGAGCGCGGCACGCGGCTGGTGATGTGGATCACGCTCGCCACCATGGTGGTGGAAATCGCTGCCGGCCTGTGGTTCAACTCGATGGCGCTGCTGGCCGACGGCTGGCACATGAGTTCGCACGCGCTCGCCATCGGCCTGTCGGCCTTCGCCTATGGCGCCGCACGCCGCCACGCGGGCGACGCGCGCTTCGCCTTCGGCACCTGGAAGATCGAAGTCCTGGCCGCCTTCGCCAGCGCCGTGTTCCTGCTCGGGGTGGCGGCGCTGATGGCCTTCGGTTCGGTCGAGCGCCTGTTCAGCCCGCAGGCCATCCATTACCGCGAAGCGCTGACGGTGACCGTGCTGGGCCTGCTGGTCAACCTCGCCTGCGCGAGGATCCTGGGCCATGCCCACCACGGGCATCGCCATGATCATGGGCACGATCACGATCCCGACCATGGGAACGGCCACGGACATGCGCACGGTCATGCCCATCACCACGGCCACGACATCAACCTGCGCTCGGCCTATCTGCACGTGATCGCCGACGCCGCCACCTCCGTGCTCGCGGTGCTGGCGCTGGCCGGCGGCTGGTGGCTGGGCTGGCGCTGGCTCGACCCGGCGATGGGCCTGCTGGGTGCCGTGCTGGTCGGGCGCTGGGCCTGGGGCCTGCTGAAGCAGAGCGGCGTGGTGCTGCTCGACCGCGAGATGGACCACCCGGTGGTGGAAGAGGTGCGTGACGCCCTGGCCGCCTTCGGCGAGGGCGAGGAAGGCACGCGCGTGACCGACCTGCATGTGTGGCGTGTCGGCAAGGAGCGCTTCGCCTGCATCGTCGGCCTGGTCACTCACGATCGGGCCCTGACGCCGCAGCGCGTGCGCCAGGCCCTGTCCGTGCACACCGAGCTGGTACACGTGACGGTGGAAATCAGCCGTTGCGAGCCCAAGCGCGGGCGCCTGGCCGCGGCCGCACGCTAGACGCCGGCAGGCACCGCCGGAGGCGCTGCCGGGCACGCCGCCGCTACAGCACGCACTGCATGCACAGCGCCGGCACCCCGGCGTCGCGGTGGAATTCCGCCGACGCCAGCACCTCGGGCGGCAGACGCGAAGCCGTCACCAGCGAGAAGCCGTAGCGCGCGAAGTAGCTGGGGCAGCTGGCCGACAGCAGCACCGCATGGCGGCAGCCGTCGGCGCGGGCGCGGGTCAGCACGCTCTGCACGAGATGGGAAGCGATGCCACGGTCGCGGTAGTCGGGCAGAACCGCCACCGAGCGCACCACCACGCTCTTGCCATAGCGCTCGGCGCCGGCGCAACCGACCACGCGGCCATCCATCACGGCCACGTGGAACCACGGCAGCAGCGGTTCGATATCCGCCGCGTGCAAGCCGCAGCGTTCCAGCAAGGCCGCGATGGCGTGCAGGTCGGTCGCCTGCGCCCCGCGGAGCTGCAAGTCTCTAGTCATGGATCATCTCCTTGACCCGCCGTGCCGGCGGGGCTCCGCGATGGAGATCTGCTTCTTGTCTCTGGGTTCCCGGATCGCGCCAACGATGGCTCGAACCACGGCTCGAACTACCGTTCGAACGGCCCGGGAGCGGCCGCATGGATGCGCTTCGCGCCATTGTTCCATAGACGACGGCGTGCGTGCGGCATACCCGGCACTGCAAAGAGCGGGATAACGGCAGGAAACGGGGAAACCAAAGGAAAACTGGAGGCGGGGATACGGAATCGAACCGTCGTGAACGGCTTTGCAGGCCGTCGCATCACCACTCTGCCACCCCGCCTTGGATGGACTTTGCTGGATAGCGTGCGCTGCCGGGATCCCGAAGCGCCACATGCGTCATTGCGGGCGCAGTGTAGCCGGAATTCGGAAAGTCTGCACGGCGCGGCCTGGGCCGAGCCTCGCGCCTTCCCTCGCCTGCCGCCTCCTCTTCCGCCTCCTCTTCCGCCTCCTCTTCCGCCACCTTGCAGGCCCACCGCAGATCCGGCTTGATTAGATGACAACCATCATCTAATATCCCGACAACCCCAAGGAAGGAGCCCTCCCATGGCAAGATCATCCCGCGAACAGGCAGAGAAGCATCGCGAAGCCATCGAGGCCGCGTCATCGCGCTTGTTCCGCGAACGCGGCCTGAACGGCATCAGCGTAGCGGAACTGATGGGCTCGGCCGGCCTGACGCACGGCGGCTTCTACAGCCATTTCGATTCGAAGGACGCACTCGCCGCGATCGCCTGCGGGCGCGCCTTCGCCGAGTCGGCGCAGCGCTGGGACCGTCGTCTCGCGGAGGCGGGGGACGACCGCCACGCCATGCGCGAGCGCATCGCCGGCCCCTATCTTTCCGCGCGCCATCGCGACGACCCCGGTGGCGGCTGCCCGGCGGTGGCGATGTGCGTCGACGTCGCGCGCGAGGCCGCCGACAAGCCGGTGCGCCAGGCCTTCCGCGACGGGCTGCAGCAGCTGGTGGCCCAATGGGAGCGCACTATCGACGAGGCCGACCCGGCCGTGCGCCGGCGCCGCGCCATGGCCGAGCTGGCGGCGATGACCGGAGCCGTGATGCTGGCGCGTGCCACCGTGGACAGCCCGGACGCCGACGACTTCCTCGCCGGCATGCGCGAACTGATCCTCGGCGCGGGCAGCGCCGAGGCCGCCGAAGGCGGCTAGGCGCTCAGGCGCCCCGGCGCAGGCCACGCCTCCCGTCCCCCATAACGGTCCCCCATAGCGGTCCCCCATAACGCAAACCCGGCAAACCGGCAAACCCGGCCGCGGCAGGCACCACGCCTCGCGCGGCAAGTCCCCGCACACCGCCCATGCTCTCGACACGACTCAACCGCCGGCTCGACCGGCGCGGCATCCACTACGCGTGGCTCATCGCCGCCCTGACCTTCCTGGTCATGCTCACCACTTCGGCGGCGCTCGGCCTGCCGGGCGCCTTCCTGCTCCCGCTCTCGCGCGAGCATGGCTGGAGCACCGAGCAGATCTCCTCGGTGCTGGCCGTGCGCTTCGCCTTGTATGGGCTGATGGCGCCATTCTCGGCCATGCTGATGGAGCGCTTCGGCGTGCGCCGGGTCGTGGCCACCGCGCTGGCGCTGATCGCGGGCGGCATGGCCCTGGCCACCGTGGTGCGCGAACTGTGGCAGCTTTTCATCGCCTGGGGCCTGATGCTGGGCATCGGTTCGGGCATGACGGCGCTGGTACTGGCCGCGCTGGTGGCCAACCGCTGGTTCACCGCGCGGCGCGGCCTGGTGGTCGGCATCCTGACGGCCAGCGCCGCCACCGGCCAGCTCGCCTTCCTGCCCCTGGCCGCCTGGCTGATCGAGCACCTGGGCTGGCGCTCGGCGGTGGTGCCGGTGCTGCTCGCCTGCTCGGTGCTGGCGGTGCTGGTGATGCTGCTGATGCGCAGCCGTCCGCGCGACCTCGGCCTGGCCGCCTTCGGCGAGGTGCCGGCCAGCGTGGCGGCCGCCCCGGAACCTGCGCCCGCGGCGGTCAACCTGCGCACCCCCTTCGTGGTCCTGCGCGAGGCCATGGGCACGCAGACGTTCTGGGTGCTGGCCGGCACCTTCTTCATCTGCGGCCTCAGCACCAACGGGCTGATCCAGACCCACTTCATCACGCTGTGCGGCGACTTCGGCCTGAGCGCCGTGCCCGCCGCCTCGGTGCTGGCCATGATGGGCGCGTTCGACTTCGTCGGCACCATCAGCTCGGGCTGGCTGTCGGACCGCTATGACAGCCGCAAGCTGCTGTTCTGGTACTACGGCCTGCGCGGCCTGTCGCTGTTCTGGCTGCCACACTCCACCTTCACGCTGTACGGGCTGTCACTGTTCGCCATGTTCTATGGCCTGGACTGGATCGCCACCGTACCGCCCACGGTCAAGCTGGCCGGCGTGGCCTTCGGCAAGGAGCGCGCGCCGATGGTGTTCGGCTGGATCTTCGCCGCCCACCAGATCGGCGCGGCCACCGCGGCCTACGGCGCCGGCCTGAGCCGCACACTGCTGCTGACCTATACCCCGGCGCTCTACGTCGCCGGCGGTGCCTGCCTGCTGGCGGCGGTACTGGCACTGGGCGCACGCCTGCGCAAGGAGGGCGCGGCGGGCGAGCCGCAGACGCCCCGGGCAGCCCGCGCCTGAGCCCCGCACGCGGCCGCCCCGGACGGCCGCGGGGAGCGCGGCAAGCCGCGGCACGGCCGTCTTATAATCGGCCGGGAAGCCGCTCCCGCTCCCCCCTCCATGCCAGGCAAGCACAATTTCCGCATCATCGCGGCCGTCGTCGCCAGCGCGCTGTTCATGCAGAACATCGACGCCACCGTGGTGGCCACGGCGCTGCCCAGCATGGCACGTGACCTCGGCGTCAATCCGGTCCACCTGAGCAGCGCGATCACCTCCTACCTGATCGCGCTCACGGTATTCATTCCCATCAGCGGCTGGATCGCCGACCGCTTCGGCGCCAAGCGCGTGTTCATGGCGGCCATCGCCACCTTCACGCTGGCCTCGGTGCTGTGCGCCCTGGCAAGCGGCCTGCCCGCCCTGATCGCCGCGCGCGTGCTGCAGGGCATCGGCGGCGCCATGATGGTGCCGGTCGGCCGCCTGATCCTGTTCCGCCAGGTGCGCCGTGAAGAGATGCTGTCGGCCACCACCTGGCTGACCATGCCCGCGCTGGTGGGCCCCGTGCTGGGCCCGCCGCTGGGCGGCTTCCTCACCGACGCCATGTCCTGGCGCAGCGTGTTCTGGATCAATGTCCCCTTCGGGCTGGCCGGCCTGCTGCTGAGTGCCTGGCTGATTCCGCCCGCGCAGGGCGAGCGCCCGCCGGCGCCCGACCTCACCGGCATGGCGCTGGTCGGGCTCGCGCTGACCACGCTGATGGTCGGCGTGGAGATGATCGGCCGCGGCCTGCTGCCCGGCTACGTGCCACCGCTGTGCATCGCCGCCGGCCTGCTGCTGTCCTGGCTGAGCGTGCGCCACTGCCGCCGCACCGCGCATCCGGCCATCGACTTCTCGCTGCTGCGCATTCCCACCTTCCATGCCGCCACCGTGGCCGGCAGCCTGTTCCGCGCCGGTGCCGGCGCCCTGCCCTTCCTGCTACCGCTGACCTTGCAGGTCGGCTTCGGCCTGAGCGCGTCGGTGAGCGGCCTGATCTCGCTGGCCAGCGCGCTGGGTTCGTTCTGCATGCGGCCGATGACGCGCTTCGCGCTGCACTGGCTGCCGATGCGCACGGTGTTGATCGCAGGCAGCATCTCCTTCGCGCTGATGCTGGCGGTCTGCACGACGCTGTCGCCGGCCTGGCCCGAGACCGCCGTCTTCGCGCTGCTGCTGTGCGGCGGCCTGAGCCGCTCGCTCAGCTTCGCCTCGATGGGCGCGCTCGCCTTCGCCGACGTGCCGCCGGCGCGGCTGTCGGCTGCCACGTCTTTCCAGGGCACGGCGCAGCAGATGACCAAGGCGGTCGGCGTGGCCATTGCCGCCGGCTCGATGCAGCTGACCATGCTGCTATCCGGCCGCACGCATGCCGAGCACTTCGACTTCGCCTGCGCCTTCCTCGCCATCGCCGTGCTCGTGCTGGCGTCGTGGCCGATGTTCGCGGCGCTGCCGGCCGACGCCGGCGAAGGCGTTTCGGGTGCGCCGCGGCGGTCGTCGACCTGAGCGGCGGCCTGCGAGCCCACCCAGTCATCGCCCAGGCACCGCCCGGTCATCACTCAGGGCGACGGCAGCGCAAAGCGCACCAGCAAGCCGTCCTCCCCTTCCCCCTGCCGGTCCGGCAGGACCCGCGCCGGCAGGCCGTACACCGTCTCCAATACCGCCGGCGTCAGCACTTCGGCCGGCCTGCCCTCGGCCACGGCGCGGCCGCCGGCCAGCAACAATAGCCGGTCGCACCATTGCGCGGCCAGGTTGACGTCGTGCAGGACCACCAGCACCGCCAGCCCTTCCGCGCGGCTGAGCGCGCGCACCGCCTGCAGCAGCTGCAACTGGTGGCGCGGATCGAGGCTGGAGATCGGTTCGTCGAGCAGCAGCGCGCGGTATTCGCCCGGTTGCCGCGCGGCCAGCGCCTGCACCAGCGCGCGGGCGAAGTGCACACGCTGTTGTTCGCCGCCGGACAGGTCCGGATAGCGGCGCCCGCCCATGCGGGCGAGATCGGCCAGGCCGAGCGCGCGTGCCGTCAGCGCCGCCAGCGCACCGGCATCCAGTTCGGGGAACGGATAGGCGCCCATCGCCACCACCTCGGCCACGGAGAGGTCGAAGCCCAGGCTGGACGACTGCGGCACCACCGCGCGGCGGCGCGCGAGGGCCGCCGCCGGCCATTGCCGCAGGGCGCGGCCATCCAGCGCCAGCACGCCACGGTCGGCGGGCAGTTCGCCCGCCACCACGCTCAGCAAGGTCGTCTTGCCGGCGCCATTGGCGCCGAGCACGCCCAGCACCTCGCCCGCACGCACGTCGAGGTCGATGCCGGCCAGCACGGCGCGGCCGCCGCGGCTGCAGCAGAGTTCACGCAGCACCAGCATCTCAGGCCGTCCTCCGCGCCAGCATCCACAGCAGGAAGGGACCGCCCACCAGGCTGGTGACGATGCCGATCGGCAGTTCGGCCGGGATCACCACCATGCGCGCCAGCCAGTCGGCCAGCGTCAGGGCGATGGCGCCGCCCGCCAGTGTATTGGGCAGCAGCCAGCGGTGGTCGGCGCCGAGCGGCAGGCGCACCAGGTGCGGCACCACCAGCCCGACGAAGCCGATGGTGCCGGTCACCGCCACCAGCGGCCCGACCAGCAACGCCGTCAGCACAATCAGGCGGCGGCGCAGGCGCGCCAGGTCGAAGCCCAGGTGCTGGGCCTCGCGCTCGCCCAGCAGCAGCGCATTCATGGCGCGCCAGTCGCGCATCAGCAGCGCGCACAGCACGGCCACCAGCGGCACCAGCCAGGCCAGCTGCGCCCAGCTCGCGCCGGCCAGGCTGCCCAGGTTCCAGAAGGTCAGGTTGCGCAGCTGCACCTCGCTGGCCTGGAAGGTGAAGAAGCCCACCACGCTGGCACAGATCGCGTTGATGGCGACCCCGGCCAGCAGCAGGTTGGCCACGCCGGGACGCCGGCTGCCGAGGCGGTAGGCCAGGGCCGTGGCGGCCAGGCTGCCGGCGAAGGCGGCCGGGGCGATGCCCGCCAGGCCCTGCGCGCCCAGCACGATGGCCGCCACCGCGCCCATCGCACCGCCCGGCGAAATGCCGATCAGTCCCGGCTCGGCGAGCGGATTGCGGAACAGCGCCTGCATGACGGCGCCGGACAGCGCCAGCCCGGCGCCGACGGTCAGTGCCAGCACGATGCGCGGCAGGCGCACCTCCAGCAGCACGCTGCGCCACATGGCCGCTTCACCCGCGGCGGCCGGGTCGAACAGCAGCGGCAGCACCTGGCTGCGCGGAATGGCCAGCGCGCCGCTGGCGGCGGCGCAGATGGCGACCACGGCCAGCAGTGCGCACAGGACGGCCAGGACGCGCCGTGGCGACGGGCGCAACGGCCGGCGCGGCAGCAAGAGGCGGAGAGCGTTCACGGGTCGATCCGGCGAGGTATGGACGTCGAAGCGCGGGCTTCAGCGCGGTGAGGACCTGGCGGCCAGCCCCGCCTCCAGTTGGCGCAGCGCCTCGGGCAGGCGCGGGCCGAAGCCGAGCAGCAGCAGGTCGTCCATCACCACCACGCGCCGCGCCTTGGCCGCCGGCGTCGCGCTCAGGCCGGGCTGGGCGAGAAAGGCATCGAGGCTGCCGCTGGCCTGGACCGACAAGGTGGTGGTCACGATGACATCGGGCCGCAGCGCCACCGCCGCCTCGGCGGAGAACGGCTTGTAGCCCGACTGTGCCGGCAGCACGTTGGTGGCGCCCACCAGCCGCAGCATCGCCGCCGCCGCGGTGTCGTCGCCGGCGGCCTCGAGCTTGCCGGTATGGCTGCTGACCAGCAGCACCCGCAGCGGCGCCGGCACCGGCCTGATGTCGCGCAGGGCGGCATGGATGCGGCCGACCAGCGCGCTGCCGCGCGCCTCCACCCCGAGCGCCGCGGCCACGCCGAGGATGCGCTGGTCGAGCGCGGCGAGCGTCGGCGCCGACGGCACCACCACCACCTTGCTGCCCAGCCGCTGCAGCTGTTCCAGGGCCTGCGGCGGGCCGCTCTGGTCGGAAGCCAGCACCAGGTCCGGCTTCAGGCTGGCCACGCCCTCGACGGAAAAGGCGCGGTAGTAGCCCACCTTGGGCAGCTTGAGCGCCGCCGGCGGGTAGAGGCTGGACGCGTCGGCGCCGACCATGCTGGCGCCGGCATCGAGCGCGTAGACGATCTCGGTGACGGGGCCGCCCAGGCCCACCACGCGCGCCGGCGCCGCCGCATGCGCCAGGCCGGCCGCGCACAGCAGCCCCGGCATCCCAAGCAGCGCCGCCCGGCGCCATCTCTGCAGGATCTTCATCGGATCTCCCCCGGAAGCGCGCGTCACGCCGCCAGCGGCTGCGCGCACAGCGATGCCATCAGGCTGCGCCAGGCCGGCAGTTCCGGCTTGCCGGGCTTGCGCTCGCCGAAGAACTGCACGATCAGTTCGCCGTCGGCGCCGTACAGCTCCAGCGAGGTGACCCAGCCATCGCTGGTGGGCTTGTTGACCACCCAGCTTGAAGCCACCGCCTCGGTATTCAGGTGCAGGTTGAAGGTGTCGTCGAGCACGTTGAACCACGGCCCCGTGCGCAGCAGGCGCTTGACCGGGCCGGTATGGATCTGCACGATGCCGCGATTGGCGACGAAGCACATGATGGGCAGGCCGCTGGCGGCCGCCGCGCCCAGCATGGCCTCCACGGCGTCGCCGGCGACCGGCTGGGCCAGGTCGGCCCCGGCCGCGCGCAAGGCGCCCAGGCGCGACACCTTGAAGTGGCGCAGCATGGCGAAGAAGTCATGGGTATCGGTCAGGCCCAGCCAGTGTGAGCGCAGCGCGCCGGCGTCGTCCGGCGCCTCGGCCTGCTCCGGCGCGCCCGGCGGCTCCGCCACCACGGGCAGGCCGGCCTCGGTGGCAAAGCGCTCCACGTAGGCGTCCCAGGCCGCGCCGTCGGTGTGCTCGGTGCGGTAGACCTTGTGCACGGCCTCGCCGCTCCGGTCGAAGAACTGCAGGCTGTGGCGCCCGTTCTCGCTGACGGCATAGAAGTGCTTCCAGCTGTTGAAGAACAGGCGCAGGTCGATGTCCGGCCCCAGCACCAGGCCGACCGGTCCGTCGGCCTGGATGTCGAGGTAGCGGCCGTGGCGCTCGTGCACCGCCGCGTCGTTGCGCGACAGCGCCATGAGCGGACCGAGCGTGCCGAGTTCGCGGAACAGCGCTTGCGCGGTGCCGGCCAGCGGGCGCGCGTGCACGCCGCAGCCGGCGGCGACCAGCGCCGCCTCCGGCACGCCGAGGCGCAGCGCACGCTCGCGGATGCGCAGCCTGGGTTCCTGCGCGGCCAGCTGCTGGTGGCGCGCGCGCAGGCTGTCGATTGAGTCGATTGAGTCGAGTGAATCGGGTGCGTGTCGGTTTTCCATATCTGTCTGCTCAAGGTCCCGCCCCCGACGGTGGCGCCGCGGCCGGGAGGAACGGAAGGCCGCGTCAGGGCTGGATGTCGAATTCGATGGTCCAGGTCTGGGCGCTGTTGTAGTCGTTCGGGTCCGCGTACGCGATCCTGGTCACGTGGAAGCGCGCATAGGTCGAACCCTCGCCGCCGCGCAGCAGGCTGGCGTTCCCGGGATTGGCCTTGAGCAGGTGCGCCACGGCGGGCAAGCCGGCGGCTGCGGCGGCGGTGGCGCTCGGGTAGTAGGTGTACCAGCCGAAGTTCATCGGATTCGGATAGGTGCCGGTGTAGGCCGGGTTCAGCCGCGACGCGGTGCCGTCCTTGACCCACTTGGTCTGGTCGGTGGGCAGCGCCAGGTCGGCCGCGCTCAGGTCCGACTGCGTGGCGGCGAGGTTGGACGCATCGGTGAACCTGGCCGCCACCGGCTTGCCGCTGCCGTCGTAGAAGCCGGCCGGGGTCTTGGCGAGGAAGCCGGCCACCTTGCCGCTGCCGGATTCGCCGCCGTTGAGCTTGATGTTGTAGCGGTTGAAGGCGATGTGCCAGTTGCCGCTGGCGGTGGTGACGGCGCCGGCCGACAGGTCGTAGTAGACCCAGTCGGCGGCGGCGTTGACGGTGGCGGTGCGCACCGTGGCGGGCGCGCTGCGGTCGACCCAGCGGAACGACGGGTTGCCCGAGGTGGTACCGCCGGCGCCGCCGTAGTAGCCGGTGACCTGCAGCGCGAACACCGGGGCCGCGGCGGTGCCGACCGGGTCGGCCTTGCTGCTGTCGGCGGTGATCAGGATGGTGCGGTAGTTCGGGTACAGCAGGTGGTCGCTGCTGCCGCCCACGCCGTACTCGAAGACCGCCGAGCCGATGTCGTTGGTGCCGGCGAACACGCCGCTGGCCGCGTCCTTGAAGAACAGCGTGGCCGGGATGGTGCCGCTGACGGGGTCGGTGGTGGCGTTCTTCCAGGCCAGCAGTTCGGCCCAGCCATGGTCGAACGGACCGCCGAAAGCACCGCCGGCGCCGCTGCCGCTGCTGCCGCTGTTGGTCCACAGCGTGGCCGAGCGGTTGGCCGACTTGACCTTCAGGTCCCAGGCGCTGCCGGTGCAGCCGGCGACCTCGGCCTTGGCGTTGAAGTCATAGCAGACCGCGCTGCCCGAGGCAGGCAGCGTGAACGTCCACGTGGCCGACTGGGTGAAGCCGTTGGTGGCGGCGCTGCCACCCGACTGTCCGCTGCCGCCGGACGCTCCGCCGATGGCGCTGCCGCCACCATCGGCACCATCTCCGCCACCGCCGCAGGCCGCCAGCACCAGTGCCAGCATGGACACGCCGAGTGCCGATGTGAATCCCTTCTTTCCTTCCACTTGATGCTCCCCTGTGTTGTGGTTTGGGATAGGCTGCGCGCCGCGCGGCGCGCCTACTTCGCGGCGTCGACGCTGAAGCGCGCGCCGAGATAGACAAAGCGGCCCGCGACCGGCCCGAAGTCGTTGGCGTTGGAGAAGTCGCGCTGCCGGTTGAACAGGTTGTTGACGCCGACGAAGGCGGTGACGCCGCGGCCGAGTTTCTGGTTCAGCGCCACGTCGACGGTGGTCCAGCCCGGCGAGCGGGCGCCCGAGCCCGAGTCGACCAGCTCGCTGCTCTGGTAGCGGCCGCGCAAGGACAGCTCGGTGCCCGCCAGCAAGCGCCAGTTGGCGCCGAGGCGTGCCATGTGGCGCGCGCGGCGGGTCAGCTCGGTGCCGGTATCGAGGTCCTCGGCATCGGTGAAGGTATAGGCCCCGGTCAGGTCGAGCCGGCTGGTAGCGCGCCAGCGCAGCGAGGTCTCCAGGCCCTGTGTCCTGGCCCGCGCCACGTTGCGGTAGGTGTAGACGGCGATCCCGTTGACGACCGTGAAGTGGCTCATGTCGGTCTGGATCAGATCGGTCACGCGGTTGTAGAAGAGGTTCGCGTCGAGGGTCAGGCGGTCCTGCCAGCTCAGCGCGCCGCCGAACTGGAAGCTGTTGGACGATTCCGGCTTCAGGTCCGGGTTGCCGAGCACGATGTAGCCGAGCGAGCTGTGGTCGAACAGGTAGTGGCGCTCCTTCAGGTTGGGCACGCGGTAGCCCTGGCCGAAGTTGGCGCGCAGCACGCCCTTCCAGGCCGGGCCGTCAAGCAGGTTGGCGCGCACGCCCACCTTGGGCGCGAAGTGGCTGCCAAAGTCCGAGTCGCGCTGGCCGCGCAGGCCCACCACCATCTCCCAGGTTTCGTTGAAGAAGATGTCGTTCTGCGCGTACAGCTCGGCGCTGCTGCGCTCGGCCTTGCCGCGCAGCTCGGAGATGTTGTTGGCGGTCTGTTCCAGGCGCTCGCGGTGCAGGTCGCCGCCGAACTGCCAGAGCTGCGAACGCCATGCCGGCATGTCGAACTGCAGGGACAGGTGATCGGTGCGCTGCGACGAGGCACGGGTCGCGGTGCGGTAGTCGTTCGAGTATTCCTGCGTGGTGCTGTCGTAGCCCTCGGTCATGCCGGCCGCGCGCGCCTGCACGCCGTTGCCGAAACGCCACTGCGCGCCGGCGGCGAAGCGCTTGCGCGAGATATCCTCGCTCTTGCTCTGCGGTACGTAGCGCGGCGGCGCGTAGTAACGGTAGCGCTGCTCGTCGTTCTCGCGATAGGCGCTGGCGTCGAGCCACAGGCTGCCCGCCGCGCCCGGCAGCCATTCCAGGCGGCCGGCGTACTGCTGGCGGCGCACCGCGTCGCCGTGCCGGGTCCAGCCGTCCGGGTCGACCGCAAAGCCTTTGTTGTCGAGGGCATCGGCGGCGAGGCGCGCGCGCCAGCGTGCGCCGCCGCCCTCGACGCGGGCATTGCCGTGCAGCGCTCCCGGCGTGCCGCTGGCGTTCTGCGCGCCGTAGCTGCCGGCATCGGCCGACGCCGCGCCGGAGAAGCCGCGCGCGATCGGCCGGGTGATGACGTTGATCACACCGCCCATGGCCGAACTGCCGTACTGGGCGGAGCTGGCGCCCTTGACCACCTCGATGCGGTCGACTTCGGTCAGCAGGTACTGCGAGACGTCCACGGTGGAGCCGGTGCTGGCGGTGATCGGCAAACCGTCGATCAGCACCAGCACCTGGTCGCTGGTCATGCCCTGCAGGCTGACCTCGTAGCCCGACTTGCCATGGATCTCGCGCAATTGCAGGCCGGGCACGTTCTCCAGCGCATCCTTGAGCGTGCGCGCATGGGTGCGCTCGATTTCCTGCCGGGTCACCACCTCGGTGCGCACCGGCGTCTCGTCCACCGGTTTTTCCGAGCGCGTGCCGGTCACCACGATGGTGGGTAGCGCCTCGCCCTCCTGCGCCAGCGCGGCGCCCGGGACACCCCATGCGCTGAAGAGCGCACCCACGACAAGGGGAAGCGTACGGCGGGGAAGGAAGAGCGGGTCCTGCGGCACGATGCCAGTTCCTGATCACAAATAAGAATGCAAATGATAATGGTTAACATTCTCATGTACAAGAACTTACAAAGTCGACATATCGGCACAGTGGTTCAAGGGGGGCGGCAGGATGCCACCATGATCCGGCCCGCAAAAAAACAAACCCCCGCATCCGGCAGGATGCGGGGGTCGGGGAAGCCGCGCCGGGGCGGCGCCGGCAACCTCAATTGCCTATTGCGACATGCTCCCTGTTATCGCGACATCGCCGGGAACTGGCGGATGCAGGCCAAATCGTGAAACCAGATCAGTTGCCGCCCGGCCCAAACCTGCCCGGCGACGCTGCTGCGCCCTGTACGTCAATGCGTGGGATCGTGGACGCGGGCCGGATGGCCATGGTCCGGGACCGCGGAACGCAACGCCGGGCCAAGGCTTCTGGCGACGGACAAGTCTGTAGAGCGGACGCCGCCTCGCGCGGCATCCGCCGCATCCGCCGCATCCGCCGCTATCGGGCGTCGTTGTAGACGGTGGCGCGCGATACCCCCAGGTGTTGCGCGACCGTCTCCATCGACCGCCGCAGATCGAGGTATCCCTCTTCCTTGAGCGCTTGCATCAGGGCCTTCCGCTGGTCAGTACGGAGCGCCTGCGGCGTAGTTGCCAAGCCGACCGCAAACCGGTCGATTCGCTCGCGAAGCGAGTCGGCTGTGGATGGATCCAACGACTCCTTCACCGCGCTGCCCTTGGAGACCGAGAACTGGTCCAGCATGGTCGAGATGCTGCGGAACAGCGTCACGTCGACATTCAAGCAAAGAGCGGCAAAGTAGTGGCCATCCGAGTCTTTGATGCCGATCGAGGTGCTCTTTGCCTGGCGCCCATCACTGAAGCGGTTCGCATAGTTCGCCAGAACCTGCGGGTAGTCGTCGTCGGCAATCCGAGCCAGGCCGAGCTCCGTCGCGGGGTCGCCCACATTGCGTCCGGAGAGGTTGTTATGGATGGCGAGAATCGCGTGCTTCGGCGAGCGAAGGTCGTGGACCACAACCTCTGTGAATGGTGCCAGCGTCTCGCCGAGTGCCGCTGCGATCTGCTTGACCTGCTCAAGAATCGCCTGCTGTTCGCTGGTAAGTCGTCCTCTGGTCATTCTGGACTCTCTATCTAAGTTTAGTCGCATTGTATAGGGCATTCGCCCCCTTCGTGTCTCCTCGTGCAATCCCTTATTTTACAAAAAATCTAATAATAGATAATTAGTCCGATTCAAGCAGGGCCCACTGCGGGACGCGACCGTGTGGCGTGTGATGCGAAGACACCCCAATGAGGAGACACAGGATGAAAGTGGAGAACAGGCGCCAGTCGATGTTGCTGCAGGGCCAATGCGCGGCGCTCCTTGCGCTGCCCGTCGGCCACTGCGCAGTGGCCGCTGATGCGCAGCAGCCCAGGACCCGGCAAAAGCCAAGGATCCCGGTGGGCTCGATGCGCCCGGGCGGCACGAATAGCGCAGACGGCCTCGATCTCTGCGGCTGCGCCGTAGCAATCGAGGCCGTTGCCCTGGCACCTGCTGCGTGACCTTATCGAAAAGGAAGTGACATCATGAAGAAGTGGAAGCTTGCCCACTGGATTCTCCTCAGCATGGTCCTGGGTGTAGCCGTTGGCTTTGCCTGCAACCGATACGCAGTCGACGAGGCAGCCGCCCAGGCCATCGCCTCTCACTTCGGTGTGGTGACAACCATCTTCCTGAAGATGGTCAAGATGATCATTGCACCCTTGGTCTTTGCCACGCTCGTCTCCGGCATTTCGAGCATGGATGGAAGCAGATCCATCGGCCGCATCGGCACGAAGGCGCTCGCTTGGTTCATCGCCGCGTCGCTGATGTCTCTTGGCATCGGCCTGGTATTCGTCAACCTGGCGCAGCCAGGCGCTCATCTGAACATGCCGCTGCCAGCGGCTGACGCGGCGACCCACCTCAAGACGAGCGCGCTGAACGTCAAGGACTTCTTGATCCATTTGTTCCCGAGCAGCATTGCTGAGGCGATGGCGACAAATCAGATCATGCAGATTCTGATCTTCTCGCTGTTCTTCGGCATTGCATTGGGCAAAGTGCCTGGCCCGGCCGGAGAATTCCTGAAGCGCACGATTGATGGCGTCATGGAAGTCATGCTGCGCGCTACCAATGCAGTGATGGCTTTCGCGCCTTTCGGAATCTTCTCCGCCATTGCAGGCGCGGTTACCGTGCAGGGCCCGGGCATCATCTTCACGTATGGAAAGCTGATCGGTTGGTTCTACGTCGCGCTGTTCGCTCTCTGGACTGCGCTGTACTGCGCTGGTCGTGCGGTCTTGCGCTCCCGTATGAACGAGCTGCTCAAGAGCATTCGCGATCCGATGATGATTGCGTTCTCGACGGCCAGTAGTGAGGCTGCCTATCCGAAGCTCACGGAAGTGCTCCAGCGCTTTGGCGTGCGTAAGCGCCTGGTTGGTTTCGTGCTGCCGCTGGGTTACTCGTTCAACCTCGATGGGTCAATGGTCTACCAGGCCTTCGCCGCCGTCTTTATCGCCCAGGCGTTTGGCGTTCATATGCCCATCGGTACCCAGATCACGATGCTGCTGATCCTGATGATCAGCAGCAAGGGGATGGCAGCAGTTCCGCGTGGCTCGCTCGTCGTGGTTGCTGCCATTCTGCCGATGTTCGGTCTGCCGGAGGCGGGCCTGCTGCTGGTGATGGGTATCGACCAGATCCTCGATATGGGGCGCACCGCGACCAACGTGTTGGGCAACAGCATCGCCACCGCCGTGGTGGCGAAGTGGGAAGGCGAACTCTCAGCTGCCGGAGCGCCGGAGGAGGAAGAACTGACGATGGCATCGGTTGGGGAGCACGCCGATACGGTCGCGGTTTCCAGCTAAGGCAGCGCACGCGACCCGCATGCGAATGCGTCATCGCGCGCACATGCGCGTGATGACCTCTATATTTGACGTTTTATCTAACTATAGACATAATTTACACATCAGGCGCAGCACTCCCGGCGCCGGCAAGTCGCTCAGGTCGGACCTGCATTGAGGCATGCCAACGCCCTGTTGCCCACCCGCTCGTCCAATCCAATGCCCGCAGACGCCCAACTCCTTCTCCTCGACCGTGATTTCGTCGAGCCCGCCCTTCAAGGGGACCAAGTCCTGGCCGCCGTTCGTGAAGCCTTTGTCCTGCACAGCCAGCGTGCTGGGCGAGTCTTCCCTGTTGTCCGCGAAACACTGCACACCAGGGGGGTTTTTGGAATCAAGTCTGGCGATGTCGCGAGCCAGGACTTGCTTGGTTTCAAAGCCGCAGGCTTCTGGCCGAACAACCGGGCCAAGGGGGGAGAGCCGCACCAAGCGACAATCGCATTGTTCGACCCGTACACCGGCCGGCCGCTCTGCATCATGGACGGCAATGCGATCACCACGGCCCGAACCGGGGCGGCGGGTGCGCTGGGCCTGCAACAGCTGGCTCGGCCCGAGAGCACCAGGATCTGCGTCTTTGGCACTGGAGTACAGGCGACCGTGCAGCTCAAGTATGCGCTGAGCATGCTGCCCCGGCGATGCACCGTCCGCTACGTGAGCATTTCGGGGGAGCCCGAACCTCGATTCGAGATGGCATTTCGTGACCATTGCGCCATCAGCGTTGCCCATGACCGCAATGAAGCTGTTGCCGATAGCGACGTGGTCATTACCGCCACACCCGGTGGTGGCGCGCTGTTCGACGCAGCAGCTGTCCAGCCTGGCACGCATCTCACTTGCGTGGGTACCGACACCGCAGGAAAGCGGGAGCTTCCGCAAGGCGTGCTGCAACGTGCCCGTATCTTCGTCGACGACCAAGAGCAGGCCCGCACCATCGGGGAGTGTCAGTGGGCGCCGGAGTTGCCCTGTACGGAAATCGGCGGCCTCCTGGCCGGTACGGCGCCCTTCGAGCGCTCCGCCAGCGACATCACTGTCTTTGACATGACCGGCCTGGCGCTGCAAGACCTGACCGCCGCGCGCTTCCTCTATGAGCACGCTCTTGCGAAGGGCACGGGAACCCAGGTCGCTTGGCCATGGTAAGCGACATCACACATCCGAGCATTTCATGACTGATTTTGACCTCCCCGCTTATGCCGATGTGGTGGCCGCCGCGGACCGCATCGCCGGCGTTGCGCATCGCACCCCGGTACAGACCTCGCGCACCCTGGACCAGATGGTCGGGGCCGAGGTATTCCTCAAGTGCGAGAACTTCCAGCGAATGGGAGCCTTCAAGTTCCGAGGAGCGTTCAACGCCCTGTCGAAGTTCTCTCCGGAACAGCGCAAGAGCGGCGTCGTGGCATTCTCGTCGGGCAATCACGCTCAGGGCATTGCTCTCTCGGCCCGGATTCTGGGCATTCCGGCAACCATCGTGATGCCGCATGACGCCCCCGCAGCCAAGGTTGCCGCGACGAAAGGCTATGGCGCCAACGTGGTCATCTACGACCGCTACAGCGAAGACCGCGAAGCAATCGGGCGTCGCCTGGCCCAGGAACAGGGGCTTACGCTGATTCCACCGTATGACCACCCGGACGTGCTCGCCGGCCAGGGGACTGCAGCGAAAGAACTGTTCGAGCATGTCGGCAAGCTGGACTACCTGTTCGTACCCTTGGGCGGTGGAGGCCTTCTATCGGGCTCGGCACTCTCGACTCGCGCACTGGCACCGCAATGCGTGCTGTATGGCGTCGAACCGGAAGCCGGCAACGATGGCCAGCAGTCGTTTCGCAGTGGCCAGATCGTTCACATCGATGCGCCAAAGACCATCGCCGACGGAGCGCAAACACAGCATCTCGGCAACTATACGTTCGGCATCATCAAGCGGGACGTGGACGACATCCTCACCGCACCCGACGCAGAACTGGTGAACGCCATGAAGTTCTACGCTTCGCGTATGAAGATGATTGTCGAGCCCACCGGCTGCCTTGGACTGGCTGCGGCACTGAACTTGAAGGACTCCCTCAAGGGCAAGCGTGTCGGCATCATCATCAGCGGCGGCAATATCGACCTTGAACGCTTCTGCTCACTGGTGGCAGGCTAGCGTCGGCTCGCCGTCGTCAAGGCTGAACGGGCCCAGGGCAGCCAGCCATTGGAACGCAACCGCGAGACTCCGGAGACAAACGAAGAACATGTCGACGATGTACGAAAAGCTGGTCGAATTACTTGAGCGAGAGCAAGCCAGGTATCGCGTCATCGAGCATCTCGCCGAAGGACGGTCGGACCTGGTTGCGGCGATTCGCGGGACATCGCCCGGCCAAGGCGCGAAGGCGATGCTCTGCCAGAGCAAAGACGATAGCCAGGCCTGGATTCTCGCCATCCTTCCAGGGGACAGGAAGCTGGACTTCAAGAAGGTCGCTCTGGCGGCCGGCATCAAGAAGGCCACGCTTGCCTCCCCCGACGACGCACAGCGAGAAACAGGCTGCGTCATCGGAGCCATTCCTCCTTTCTCGTTCTCGTCAGCCATCAAGCTGGTTGTCGACCCAGCCCTGGTTGAGAGCGTTGACGAAATCGCCTTCAACGCCGGCCGGCTTGATCGGTCTATCGTCCTGGACTCGGTAGATTACCTGCGTATAGCGCAGCCACTTCTGCATCCCCTATGCGCTTCGCAGGCGTAGCAGCCATTTCGCTCGACCTTGACGACACGTTGTGGCCGTTTCAACCTGCGGTCGAGCGAGCCGAGGCGACTCTTCACGCATGGCTGGTCAAGCATGCGCCCGGAACCGCGCGCATATTGCCAGCGCGGGGGATGCTCGGGAAGCTGCGCAACGACTATGAGCATTCCAGGCCGGACCTGGCCGGCAACTACCGAGCGTTGCGTATCGGTTCCATCGAACTGGCTTTAGCGCTCGCGGGTGAAGACATGGGCCTGGCTGAGGAGGCATATGGTGTCTTCTACTCCGCCCGGCAGAAAGTTGAATTCTTCGAGGATGTCTGGCCGGCATTGACGTGGCTGAGCGCTCGCTTTCCTCTCGTGGCCCTGACTAACGGCAATGCGGACCTCCGGCTGACCGGTGGTGGAGCGTTCTTTCGCGAAACGCTCAGCGCACGCGCGGTGGGAATTGCGAAGCCGCAGGCCGGCATCTTCCACGCGGCCGCGCTAGCAGCTGGCGTCCCAGCGTCCGAACTGCTCCACGTGGGGGACGACTTCCATCTCGACTATCTCGGCGCGCTGAACGCCGGCCTGCAGGCAGCGTGGCTGGTCCGGGATCATCCGAAGGAAACTGCGCCCGGCGAATATGCCCGATATGTCACGATTCGCGACCTGACGGCACTCTGTTGCGCTCTTGGCGGACCAGCCAACTTATAGCGAAGCGACGTAGGCTGCTTGGCCGCACTGCAGGGTAGCCTTCCTTGATGCGGTCCCTGACGCGGAACTCGAGTTGCTGCAACACCGACTGGAACACCGACTGGTTGTTGCGACGCTGCAAACCCCTGACCGATAAGGCTTTTCGCAAGCGTCGCAACAACTCCACCGTGTGTGTCGCAACAACTGATCAAGTTGCCAGGGCGCCTCCCGGCGCCCGCCGCGCTTATTCCACCGTGACCGACTTGGCCAGGTTGCGCGGCTTGTCGACGTCGGTGCCGCGCGCGCAGGCGGTATGGTAGGCCAGCAACTGCAGCGGCACCACGTGCAGGATGGGCGACAGCGCGCCGTAGTGCTCGGGCATGCGGATCACCTGGATGCCATCGCTCGACTGGATATGGGTGTCGCTGTCGGCAAACACATAGAGGCGGCCGCCGCGTGCGCGCACCTCCTGGATGTTCGACTTCAGCTTCTCCAGCAGCGCGTCATTGGGCGCCACCGTCACCACCGGCATCGCCTCCGTGACCAGCGCCAGCGGACCGTGCTTCAGTTCGCCGGCCGGGTAGGCCTCGGCGTGGATGTAGGAGATCTCCTTGAGCTTGAGCGCGCCTTCCAGGGCGATCGGGTAATGCAGGCCGCGGCCCAGGAACAGCGCGTTCTCGCGGCGCGCGAATTCCTCGGCCCAGGCCATGATCTGCGGCTCCAGCGCCAGCACGCCGTGCAGCGCCACCGGCAGGTGGCGCAGGTTGGCCAGCGCGGCGGCCTCGGCCGGCTCGCCCAGCAGGCCACGCACCTTGGCCAGCGCCAGCGTCAGCATGTACAGCGCGGCCAGCTGGGTGGTGAAGGCCTTGGTCGAGGCCACCCCGATTTCGGTGCCCGCGCGTGTCAGGAAGCGCAGCTCGGTCTCGCGCACCATGGCGCTGGTGCCCACGTTGCAGACCGCCAGCGTGTGCTCGTGGCCGAGCGCCTTGGCGTGACGCAGCGCGGCCAGCGTGTCGGCCGTCTCGCCGGACTGCGAGATCACGATCACCAGGGCGCGCGGATTCGGCACCGTCTCGCGGTAGCGGTACTCGCTGGCCACCTCGACCTGGGTCGGGATGCGGGCGATGGATTCCAGCCAGTACTTGGCGGTGCAGCCCGAGTAGTAGCTGGTACCGCAGGCCAGGATCAGCACGCTGTCGACCTGCGCGAAGATCTCGGCGGCGCGTTCGCCGAACAGCTCGGGCCCGATGGCGTCGATGCCCTCCAGGGTATCGCCCAGCGCGCGCGGCTGCTCGAAGATCTCCTTCTGCATGAAGTGGCGGTAGGGCCCGAGCTCGACCGCGGCTGCATGCGCCTGCACCTCGCGCGCCTCGCGCACCACGGCGCGGTCATGCACGTCGTGGATCTTCACGCTGTCGCGCGTCAGCTCCACCACGTCGCCCTCTTCGAGGTAGATCGCGCGATTGGCGGTACCGGCCACCGCCAGCGCGTCCGAGGCAAGGAAGGCCTCGTGCTCGCCCAGCGCCACCACCAGCGGCGAGCCGGCGCGCGCGCCGACCACGCGGTCGGGCTGGTCCTTGGACACCACGGCGATGGCGTAGGCGCCGTGCAGGCGCTTGGTGACCGCGCGCACCGAGGCGAACAGGTCGCCGCGCGTGGCGCTGCTGGGATAGCTGTAGGCCTGGTGGATCAGGTGGGCCACCACTTCGGTGTCCGTCTGCGACTCGAAGCCGTAGCCGACCGCGCGCAGCTCTTCGCGCAGCGGCTCATAGTTCTCGATGATGCCGTTGTGCACCAGCGCGATGGTCTCGCCGGAGAAGTGCGGGTGGGCGTTGGCCGTATCCGGCTTGCCGTGCGTGGCCCAGCGCGTGTGCGCCACGCCAACGGTGCCGGCCAGGCCCGAGGCCTGCGTCTGGGCGTCCAGCTCGGCCACCCGCGACACGGTGCGCGCGCGCTCGAGCGCGCCTTCGCGCACCACGGCCACGCCGCAGGAATCATAGCCGCGGTACTCCAGGCGGCGCAGCCCCTCGATCAGGACCGGAACGATGTTGCGCGACGAGATCGCGCCGACGATGCCACACATGTCAGAAACTCCCTGCGGTGCGCCACGTCACGGCGCACGATCTTGGTAAGGATGCCTGGCGGCGGCGCCCCCGGGGCGCCGCCGCCAGGCTTCGGTATTGGACCTTAGGGCTTGGGCAGCTTGACCGGACGCTGCCAGGCGTCCAGGGTCATCTGCTTGGCGCGCGACAGGGTCAGCTTGTCGGCGGGCGCCTCCTTGGTCAGCGTGGTGCCGGCACCGATGGTGGCGCCGCGCCGGATCGTGACCGGGGCCACCAGCTGGGTATCGGAACCGATGAAGACATCGTCCTCGATCACGGTGCGATGCTTGTTGACGCCATCGTAATTGCAGGTGATGGTGCCGGCGCCGATGTTGACGCGCGAACCCACCGTGGCGTCGCCCACGTAGGCCAGGTGGTTGGCCTTGCTATGGGCGGCGATGCGGCTGTTCTTCACCTCGACGAAGTTGCCGATGTGCACGTCCTCGCCCAGTTCCGCGCCCGGACGCAGGCGCGCGTAGGGGCCGATGCGCCCGGCCGGGCCGACATGCGCCCCTTCCAGGTGGCAGAACGGCTGCAGCCTGGCCCCGGCATCGACCACGCTGTCGCGGATCACACAGTGCGCGCCCACCTGCACACCGTCGCCCAGGTGCACGCGCCCCTCGAACACGCAGCCGACGTCGATCACCACGTCGCGTCCGCAACTCAGTTCGCCCCGCACATCGATGCGGGCCGGGTCGAGCAGCGTGACGCCGGCCTCCAGCAGGCGCTGCGCCAGGTTACGCTGGTGGATGCGCTCCAGCTCGGCGAGCTGCACCTTGCTGTTGACGCCCAGCGTCTCCCACAGCGCGGCCGGCTGCGCCGACACGATCTCTACACCATCGGCGGCCGCGCGCGCGACCGTATCGGTCAGGTAGTACTCGCCCTGGGCATTGTCGTTGCCCAGGGTGGCCAGCCAGCGCTGCAGATGGCCGGTCGGGCAGACGATGATGCCGGTGTTGATCTCGCCGATGGCGCGCTCGGCCTCGCTGGCGTCCTTCTGCTCGACGATGCGCACGATGCTGCCGGCGGCATCGCGCACGATGCGCCCGTATCCGGTAGGATCGGACATCTCCACCGTGAGGATGCCGAAGCGCTCCGCGCCGGCTGCGGCGACCAGCCCGGCCAGCGCCGCCGGCGTGGTCAGCGGCACGTCGCCATACAGCACCAGGGTGGGCTGGGCCGGGTCGAGCAGCGGCAGCGCCTGCATCACGGCGTGGCCGGTACCGAGCTGCTCGGTCTGCTCGGCAAATGCGACATCGTCCGCCGCCACCGCCGTGCGCACTTGCTGCGCGCCATGGCCGACTACCACGACCAGGCGCGAGGGCGACAGGGAGCGCGCGGTATCGATCACATGGGCCAGCAGGGGCCGGCCGGCCAGCGGGTGCAGTACCTTGGGCAGATCGGAGTGCATCCGCTTGCCTTTGCCCGCGGCGAGAATGACGATATTCACAAGGAGATTCCTAAGTGAGTGAGTCCGAGACGAATTGGAATTCTGTTCTGTGCACTTATCGCAATACCCCCCGCCAGAAGGGACAGGGAATATCTTTTTCATCTCCCGGAAAGCCTTGCCAGGCTTGGGCTGGCGGGCATCCCGGATACATGCGTTTGGTGCGCGGCGATTTTAGCATGGGGCATTCGGGAAGACCCTCGGGTATTGCTGAAATTTACACTCGCGCACATCGGAATCGATCGCTGATTTTCACGATAATCACATTTCTTGCAATGTTCGCGCTGTCGGGCTGCAGCGCGCTCAAGCTCGGCTACCAGCAAGGGGACCGGCTCGCCTACTGGTGGGTCGACCACTACGTGGACGTCAACGATGCGCAGGCAGCGCCCACGCGCGAGGCCATCGCGCGCTTCTTCGCCTGGCACCGCAAGGAACAATTGCCCGAGATCGTCAGCCTGCTGGCGCAGGCCAAGGCGCAGGTGCAGCAGAACGTCGATGTGGCCGGCCTCGCGCGGCTGCAGCAGGACAGCCAGCGGCTGGCGCGCGAAGCCTATGAGCGGGCGCTGCCGGACGTGGCCGACCTGGTGCTGTCGCTGGACACGCGACAGATCGCGCGCATGCAGGCCAAGCTCGCCGAGGGCAATGAAAAGTACCGCAAGAAGTTCCTCGGTGGCAGCGCCGACGATCGCGAGGACGCCCGCTTCGACAAGGTGATGGAGTACGCCAAGCTGATCTACGGGCGCTTCTCGGACACGCAGGAAGCGGCCATCCGCGGGGCCATGGCACCGCTGGTGGCCGGCGCGCAGGCGCGCTACGCCGAGCGCCTGGCACGGCAGCAGGAATGGCTGGCGCTGGTGCGGCGCGCGCAGGCCGAACATCCGCCGCGCGCCCAGCTGATCGTGTGGCTGAAGCGCTACGGCGAGCACTGGCAGACCGCCCCGGACGCTGAACGCGAGAGCCGCCGGCAGGCCTACAACGATGCCGGCCTGGCGCTGGCGGCCACCATCGCCGGCCTGGCCACGCCGGAGCAGCGCCGGCATGCGGTGGAACGCCTGCAGGGATGGATCGACGACGCGCAGGCGCTGCAGCGCGAGGGCGCGCGCGTGGTGCCGCGCCAGGCCGCCAACTGAGCCGCAAACGCGGCCGGCCGAGGCAAGCGGAGCGACCCCGGCCGAGGGGGAGAAAAGGAGAAGGAAGCGGAAGAGGGAACCGCGAAAGGGGCCGCGAAAGGGGCCGCGAAAGGGGCCAGGAAAGGGACCGTGCGCCGCTAGCCGGCGACGCGGTCCATGCCGGCTTCCGCCGCCGGCGGCTCCGCTGCCTGCGGCGCCGGGGCCGCCGGGCGCTCGAAGCGCACGAACTCCATGCGGTTGGACTCGACGTTGCCGGTGAAGACCAGCGGCTGCTGGCTGAAGGTGCTGTCGCCGAACAGCGACGCCTCGTCGACCTTGGCCAGGCCGGTGGCCAGGCCATTGAAATCGAACAGGTCCGTATCGGCCAGGTGGGACGGCACCACGTTGCGCAGCGCCGCGAAGATATTGTCGATGCGGCCGGGGTTCTGCCGCTCCCAGTCCTGCAGCATCTCCGCCACCTTCTTGCGCTGCAGGTTTTCCTGCGAGCCGCACAGGTTGCAAGGGATGATGGGGAATTCCATCGCGCGCGCATAGGCCGCGATATCCTTCTCCGGGCAATAGGCCAGCGGACGGATCACGATGTGCTGGCCGTCGTCGGTCGCCAGCTTGGGCGGCATGGACTTCATCTTGCCGCCGAAGAACATGTTCAGGAAGAAGGTCTGGACGATGTCATCGCGGTGGTGGCCCAGCGCGATCTTGTTGGCCCCCAGTTCCTTGGCCGTGCGGTAGATCACGCCGCGGCGCAGGCGCGAGCACAGCGAGCAGGTGGTCTTGCCCTCCGGCACCTTCTCCTTGACGATGGAATAGGTGTCGGCTTCGACGATCACGTACTCGACGCCGGTCGACTTCAGGTACTCGGGCAGCACATGCTCGGGAAAGCCCGGCTGCTTCTGGTCCAGGTTCATCGCGATCAGCTTGAAGCGGATCGGCGCGCGCTTCTGCAGCGCCATCAGGACCGACAACAGGGTGTAGGAATCCTTGCCGCCCGACAGGCACACCATCACCGTGTCGCCATCCTCGATCATCTTGAAGTCGCCGATGGCGCGGCCGGTCTGCGACTGCAGGAAGGTCTCCAGGCGGTAGAAGTTCTTCGAATGGGTGGCGGTGGTCATGGCGGTAGGAACTCGACGAGCTGGGCCGGGGCGCCAAAAGCGCCCGATACGGCACCCGGCAGCAGGGATCGCCGCCGAACCGCGTATTTTAGCCTGCCGGCGCGGATGGCGCCGGCCGGGCCGCGGCTGCGCGAGCGCAATGGCGCTTCAGGCGCTTCAGGCGCCTGCGCTCTTGATGTGGAAGACTTCCACGCCGACCGAGTCGCAGTCCGGATAGACGTCGGGCTTCTCGGTCGACACCCGCACGGCGCGCACTTTGGGATGCTTGAGCATGGCACGCGCCACGTCGTCGCACAGGGTTTCCTGCAGGTGCACATGGCCCTGGGCCATGCGCTCGGACACCGTGCTGCGCATGAAATCGTAGTCGACCACCTCGTGCAGCTTGTCGTCCTGCGGGGTGCTCTGGGCCAGCGGCACGTAGAGGTCGATATTGATCAGCACGCGCTGTTCGCCTTTCTTCTCGAACTCATGCACGCCGATATTGATCTGGACCTCGTAGTTGCGCAGGAACAGGCGGCGGCAGTCCTGCAGGCTGGGATGGGAAAGGGCGGCGGGCATGGTCATGATGCGATGGAAAGCCTTGGGGAGTGCTGGGGGAAGCGCGGCCGGCGCAGCACGCGCGCGGACGCCAGGGTAACAGGAGAGACGGGCGGCACGACGGCCGCCCGGCGGGTCATTCGGTCAGGAACATCACGTCGCGGGCCAGCGGCATCAGGTGCTGGCCGCCGTCGACGAACAAGGTGGTGCCGGTGACGGCACGTGCCTGCGCCAGGTAGGCCACCGCATCGGCGATGTCCTCCGGCGTGGACGACTGGCCGAGCGGCGTCATGCGGTGGGCGCGCTTGAAACCCGGTCCGCTCTGCTCGCCCGACACCAGCGTGATGCCCGGCGCCACGCCGACCACGCGCAGCTTGGGCGCCAGCGCCTGCGCCAGCTGCATGGTGGCCGTCTGCAGGGCCGCCTTGGACAGCGTATAGGACAGGAAGTCCGGGTTCAGGTTGTTCAGCTTCTGGTCGAGCAGGTTGATCACCACGCCGCGCTTGTTGCTGCCGAGCGCCTTGTGCAGCTCGCGCGCCAGCAGCAGCGGCGCGGCCACGTTGGTGCGCATATGCGTATCGAGCGAGCCGTAGGAAAAGCTGGTCGCCACGTCATACTGGAACAGCGAGGCATTGTTGACCAGGCAGGTCGGCACGCCCAGCGCGGCGGTACAGGCGGCGATCAGGCCGGCGGTGGCGGCCTCGTCGGCGAGGTCGGCCTGCAGCACGGCGGCGCGGCGGCCGGCGGCGCGGATCAGCCCGGCCACCTCTTCGGCCTCCTCGCGCGAGCGGTGGCAGTGCACCGCGACGTCCCAGCCGCGCGCGGCCAGTTCCAGCGCGATCGCGCGCCCGAGCCGGCGGGCGCCGCCGGTGACGAGGGCCACGCCCAGGGTGGTGCCGGCGGCGGCGCCGCTGCCGCTCACGGCGGAACGGGAAGTTGAATCTGGCATTGCTACAATCGCGATATGCAGAAAGGCCTTAGTTTACCCCTTCCCCCGGACGATGCGCTGGCCGCGTCGGCGGCGCTGTCCGTGCGCATCGGCGATGCCATCGATGCCGCCGGCGGCTGGCTCGGCTTCGACCGCTATATGTCGATGGCGCTGTACGAGCCCGGCCTGGGCTATTACAGCGGCGGCGCCGCCAAGTTCGGCCGCGACGCGCGCGACGGCAGTGACTTCATCACCGCCCCGGAACTGAGCCCCTTCTTCGCCCGCACGCTGGCGCGCCAGTTCGCTCCGCTGCTGGCCGGCGGGCTGCCCGCGCTGATGGAATTCGGCGCCGGCACGGGCCGGCTGGCGGCCGACCTGCTGCTGGGGCTGGAGGCGGAAGGCGCGCTGCCGGAACGCTATGACATCGTCGAGCTGTCCGGCGAGCTGCGCGCGCGCCAGCAGGCCACGCTGGCCGAGCGCGCGCCGCAGCTGGCCGCGCGCGTGCACTGGCTGGACACCCTGCCGGCGCATTTCGACGGCGTGGTGGTCGGCAACGAGGTGCTGGATGCGATGCCGGTGCGCCTGTTCGCGCGCCTGGACGGGCGCTGGCACGAGCGTGGCGTGGCACGTCACGCCGACCCCGACGTGCCCGGCTTCGCCTTCTCCGACCGCATGCTGGCGCCGGACGAGGTGGCCCCGCAACTGCTGGCGCTGGCCGGCACGCACGATGTGGTGACCGAGACCCATGCCGAGGCCGAGGGCTTCGTGCGTGCGATCGGCGCCATGCTGTCGCGCGGCGCCGCCTTCTTCGTCGACTATGGCTTCCCGGCGGCCGAGTACTACCACCCGCAGCGCGCCGAAGGCACGCTGATGTGCCACTATCGCCACCACGCCCACCCCGACCCCTTCCTCTATCCCGGCCTGCAGGACATCACCGCGCACGTGAATTTCAGCGGCATCGCCCACGCGGGCGTCGATGCCGGACTGGAAGTGGCCGGCTTCGCCTCGCAGGCGCGCTTCCTGATGAACGCCGGCATCACCGAGCTGCTGATGGCGCTGGACCCGTCCGACGTGAACCGCTTCCTGCCGGCGGCCAACGGCGTGCAGAAGCTGCTGTCCGAGGCCGAGATGGGCGAGCTGTTCAAGGTGATCGCGCTGACGCGCGGGCTGCAGGACCTGCCGGCGGCGCAGCCGCTGGCAGGCTTCGCGCGCGGCGACCGCAGCCACGCGCTCTGAACGGCCACGGACAGGGGGGCGACGAGCCATGCTGCGCTGGACCTTCACCATCTTCCTCAGCGTGGTCGTGCTGTCGGCGGCGCTGCCGTGGCTGCAGAAGCTGGGCATCGGCCGCCTGCCGGGCGACGTGCGCTTCCGCCTGTTCGGCCGCGAGTACGTGCTGCCCTTCGCCTCCACCATCCTGCTGTCGCTGCTGGCGCTGATGCTCGGCCGGCTGCTCTAGGCCGGCGACCGACCCGGCTTCCCGCCCTTCCCTTCCTGACCGCGCCCTAAGGCTCCAGGCGCGCCTGCACGGCGGCCACGCGCGCTTCATGCACGCGCTCGCGGATGCGCTCCACGTCGTTGCCGCAGGCACGCGCGATGGCCCCGGCATCGACGCCGGCCGCGGCTTCGCGTGCGGCCGACAGCCGCGCGGCCTGCGGGTAGGCGCGCGTCTCGAAGCCGAGGCGGCCGCGCACGTCGGCCTCGCAGGCCTGCAGTGCCTGGGCGAAGCGCTCCGGCTTGCGCAGCGCATCGCAGCGCTCCAGCAGCCGCACCAGCGCGGCAGCGCCGAAGGTGTCCGAGCGGTGGATGTTGCCATGTTCGCGCGCTACCAGCAGCGCCAGGTCGCGGCAGTCGTTGGGCACGCGCAGGCGCTGGCACACCGCCGTCAGCAGTTCGACGCCGCGCTGCTCGTGGCCCAGATGGCGCGGCAGCACATCCTCGGGCGTGGTGCCCTTGCCCAGGTCATGCGCCAGTGCCGCGAAACGCACCGGCAGCGGTGCGCCCATGGCGGCGGCGGTGTCGATGACCATCATCACATGCACGCCGGTGTCCACCTCGGGATGGTGGTCGGCACGCTGCGGCACGCCCCACAGGCGGTCGAGCTCGGGCAGCAGCCGGGCCAGCGCGCCGCAAGCGCGCAGCACCTCGAACATGCGCGAGGGACGCGTCTCCATCAGCCCCCGCGCCAGCTCCTGCCAGACGCGCTCCGCCACCAGGGCGTCCACCTCGCCGCCGTCGACCATCGCGCGCATCAGCAGCGCGGTCTCCGGCGCCACCTGGAAATCGGCGAAACGCGCGGCGAAGCGGCCGACGCGCAGGATGCGCACGGGATCCTCGACGAAGGCCTCGGACACGTGGCGGAACAGCCGCGCCTCCAGGTCGCGCCGGCCGCCGAACGGGTCGATGACAGGACCGGTGAGCGCGCCGTCCGGGCCCACCTCGCGCGCCATCGCATTGATGGTCAGGTCGCGCCGGACCAGGTCTTCCTCCAGCGTGACGTCGGGCGCGCAGTAGAAATCGAAACCCTTGTAGCCGGCCGCGGTCTTGCGCTCGGTACGCGCCAGCGCATACTCCTCGCGCGTGCGCGGGTGGAGGAAGACCGGGAAATCCTTGCCGACCGGCTTGTAGCCGGCCGCTTCCATCTCGGCCGGCGTGGCGCCGACCACCACGTAGTCGCGGTCCTGGCTGGGGCGTCCCAGCAGGCTGTCGCGGATGGCTCCGCCCACGGCGTAGACCTGCATCGCCAATCCTTCCCGCGCCGCTCAGCCGATGATGATGGCGTCGGCCCGCTCGGGCGCCAGACGATAGGGCTCGTCGGCCACCACGAACTCGCGCTCCGTGCGCGCGCCGGCGATCCATTGCTGCATCGACGGCAGCGCCAGGATGAAATCGGCGTAGGCCTTGGCCGCGTCTGGCAGGTGGATGCCATAGGTGGCGAAGCGGCTCACCACCGGCGCATAGTAGGCGTCGGCCACGGTGAAGTCGCCGAACAGGAACGGGCCGCGCGCCGCATTGCGCTCGCGCAGCTCGCCCCAGATGCGCGCGACGCGCTCCACGTCGCGCTGCACGGCGACGTTCCAGCCGCGCCCGGGCAGCACCGCGGTGGCGTTCATCGGCAGCTGGCTGCGCAGGTTGGCGAAACCGGCATGCATCTCGGCGCAGATGGCGCGCGCATGGGCGCGCTCGGCCGGATCGGCCGGCCACAGCCGCTTCTCGGGCAGGCGCTCGGCCACGTACTCGGAAATGGCCAGCGAGTCCCACACCACCACGCTGCCGTCGATCAGCACCGGCACCTTGGCGGCCGGCGAATAGCGTGCGATCTGCTCGGCCGAGCCCGGCGCGAACAGCGAGACGGGAATCTCCTCGAAGTCGACGCCGGCCTGGCGCAGCAGCAGCCAGGGACGCAGCGACCAGGACGAATAATTCTTGTTGCCGATGACGAGCTTCATCGTGGATTTCCTTGCAGGCGGGGGAGACGGCCGACGCCAAGTGGCGTGGACCTGTCATTCTAGCCAGCCGCGCCGGCCGCGCCAAATGAATTGCATTGGCAAGGGCTGTGAATGCCGGTCACATCGCCGGTCACATCGCCGGCCGCATCGCCGCGCCCGGCCCGCGCCTCAACGGTGCACGCTGCCCCGCCATCCCTGCAGTTCGGCATCGCGCGTGCGCCCTGCCAGCACTTCGGTCATCACCGATTCCAGGCTGGCGGGATGGATGCCCAGCTCCGCCGCCATCGGTGCGCTCAGCACATTGTCCAGGCGCATCGAGTCGAGGTTGTCGCGCGTGACCAGCGGCTGGCCCGGCATGTGCTCGAGCATCGCGGCTTCCACCCGCGCGAGGGCATCGGGCAGGGCCAGCACGGGCCGCGGATGGCCCGAGGCGCGGCCGGCGAAACGCACCAGTTCCTCCAGTGTGTAGACCTGCGGCCCGCCCAGTTCGAAGATGCGGCGGATGGTCGCCTTGCTCGCCACGGCGTTGACCATGGCCTGGGCCAGGTCCTGCACGTAGATGGGCTGGAACCTGGCCTGCGCGCAGGCCAGCGGCACCAGCGGCACGACTTCCTGCATCTGCGCGAACATATTGAGGAAGTGGTCGTCGGGGCCGAACACCACCGAGGGCCGGAAGATGGTCCAGTCGAGATCGCTGTCGCGCACCGCCAGCTCGCCGTCGCCCTTGCTGCGCAGGTACATCGAAGGGCCGGCGCTGTCGGCGCCCAGTGCGCTCGTGTGCAGCAGGCGGCGGACGCCGGTGCGCCCGCACGACGCCAGGATGCGTTCGGGCAACTGGACGTGGGCGGCGGCGAAGGCCGGGCCGTAGGGATCGGCGCGCTCTCCATGCAGCACGCCGGCGAGATTGATGACGATGCCGTCGACACCGAGCCCGCCGATCGCCGCGTCGAGCGCGGCGTCATCGTCCAGCCCCAGCTCGACCACCTCGACCCGCGGCAGCAGCAGCAGGTGCTGGGCATGTTCGACGTCGCGGGTGGCGACCACGATACGTTCCGGCGCGATCGGCGGGGAAGTCAGTGTGCCGGGCTCGAGCGGCGCGCTGGAGGCGCAGGCGACACCCGCCAGCCGCGAGACGAGATGGGTGCCGATGAATCCGGCCCCGCCGATGACGAGTACAGCGCTGGTCTGCATGGCAGGCTCCCTCCATGACGCAGAAACCGGGGGGGCGCCGTCGCCCCGCCCCGCCGGTCCACGCCGCCCGCCGGCCGCTCAGGGCAGGTTGGTGGCGGTGACCGTCGACGGCGCGATCGTGCCCAGCCTGGCCTTGAGCGACTGAGGCCGACCGCTCATCAATGCAGCATAGTACGTCGCATTCGAAAGCACATTCTTGACATAGCCCCGGGTCTCGCTGAACGGGATGGTTTCGGCGAAGATCGCGCCCTCCACCGCCCGCGGCAGGCTGGAGCGCCAGTTCTTGGGCCGTCCCGGACCGGCGTTGTAGCCGGCCGAGGCCAGCGTGTACGAGCTGTCCAGGTCGGTGAAGACCATGTTCAGGTAGTTGGTGCCGAGCACGATGTTGATGTTGGGGTCGCCCATCATCGACGGCGAGAAGTCCGCCATGCCGATCTTGCGCGCGACGTAGCGCGCCGTGGCCGGCATCACCTGCATCAGGCCGTGGGCACCGGCCGACGAGCGTGCGTTCATGATGAAGCGGGACTCCTGCCGGATCAGGCCATAGGCCCAGGCCAGGTCCAGGCCGACGTCATCGGTGGCGCGCTGCATCAGGTCGCGGTAAGGCATCAGGAAACGCAGCGAGAAGTCATGCTCCGCCTGGGTGCGGTCGGCGGTATTGACGGCACGGTCGAGCAGCTCGATGCGGCGCGCGTACTCGGCGGCGGCCAGCAGCTGGCGGTCGGTCATGCCGCGCAGCTCCCAGTTCCATTCGCGGTTGCCTTCGAAGCGCAGGTTCAGGTCGTAGAACTTCTGCGCGCGCAGGAAGCCGGGCCGGGCCCGCATGCTGTCGACGTCGGCGTCGCTGACGGTGGCACGGGGCGGCACCACGGTGCGGTTGCCCAGTTCCTCGTTGGCCAGCTGGCCGTAGAAGTTGAATTGCCCGGCGATCGACTGGAACTGCTGCTGCGCTTCATCGTTGCGCCCGGCCGCCTTCAGCGCGCGGCCGTACCAATAGGTCCAGGCCGGGTCCTTGGCGCGCAGTTCGGTGCGCATCTGCTCGATCGCCTGGCGCACCATGCTCCAGTCGCCCTGGCGCAGCGCAGCGCGCACGCGCCATTCCTGGGTATCGTCCGACAGCCACTGGTTGCCGCCCAGCGACAGCTGGCGGCGGTAGTAGTCGACCGCCTCGGGCATCAGCTTCTTGGCGGCGAACTGGCCGACCACGCCCCAGGCCGCGCCCAGCTGCTCGGGCGACAGTCCCGCGCCGCTGGCGGCGAGATAGGCCGCCGCCTGGCGCGGATCATTGCGCGCCATCTTGACCACCATGGCCAGCGTATCGCCATCGGCACCCGGCGCGGGCAGCGTGGCGGCGATCTTGCCGGCCAGGGTCACGTAGTTCTGCTCGAGCGCCAGGCGCGCCTGGTAGGCCACGTCCGCGGCCGACATCTGCCGGCCCTGGGCCAGGGTGCCGATCAGGTCGACGCAACCCTCGCCGTAGTAGCGCGGGTCGGTCAGCGTGCTGCGTGCCTGGGCCGACACGTCCTGGCCCTTGAGCACGCGCGAGAGCAGCGCGTAGCACTCGACCTGGGTGTCGTCCTTCAGCACGAACTTCGGGTACTCGGCATCGAAACCGTTCCAGTCGTGGCGCTTGCCCAGCACCAGCAGCCAGTCGTTGCGCATGCGGTCGGCGATGGCATCGCCCTGGTAGCGCTGCAGGAAGGCCCGCACCTGATCGTCGGGCGCGTCCACGCGCGCCAGGCCGCTGGCATCGAACAGCTGCGGCTTGATGCGGAAATACTCGACGTAGGAGGGAATGGGGTAGTCGACCAGGGTGGCCGACAAGGCATTGGCGCGGTCGGCGTCATTCTTGCGCGCGGCCTCGCGCAGCGCGGTGAAGGCATCGTCCGGATTGCCGGGGATGACCGCCGCCTGGGGCTGCGGCCGCTTCTGGGCGAATGCCGAGCCGGCGAGCAGCATGCAAGACAGCGCCACGCAGGCGACCCGTCCGGCACGCTGCAGATATACTCCCTTGAGCATTCTTGACATCCTTGTTGATGTGGTTGACGGCGCGACGGCACATAGCACTTGCGGCCGTCGCGCCCATGTTCGGTAGATTGCAGACATTATCCCACGCCATGCCCGCGCAACACGACGCGATTTCCGCCGCGCCGGCCGAATCCTCCGCACCCTCCGGCACCGACCGCGCCGCCCTGCGCCGCCGCCTGCTGGCGCTGCGCGAGACCCTGCCGCAGCGTGCGCAAGCCGATGCGCGCATCGAGGCCGCCCTGGCGGCCCTGCTGGCGCGCCTGCCGGTGCGCTGCCTCGGCTTCTACTGGCCCATCCAGCACGAGTTCGACGCGCGCGCGCTGCTGGCGCGCTGGCTGGCGGAGGCTCCCGGCCGCGAGGCCGCGCTGCCGGTGGTCAGCGCGCCGGGCGCGCCGCTCGACTTCCACCTGTGGGAACCCGCCACGCCGATGCGCAGCGGGCGCTACGGCATCCCCGTGCCCGACGGCAGCGCGCCGGCGACGCCCGACGCGCTGCTGATACCGTGTGTCGGCTTCAGCGACGGAAAGTTCCGTCTCGGCTATGGCGGCGGCTTCTACGACCGCACGCTGGCGGCGGCCGCGCCACGGCCGCTCGCCATCGGCATCGGCTTCGATGCCTGCCGCGTGGTGCTGCCACCACAGGCGCACGACCTGCCGATGGACTGGATCGTCAGCGAGAGCGGGGCGTTCTAGGCGTTCGGGACGTTCAAGGCGGCCTCGCCGTCGCCCGCTCCCGCCATCAGTTCGTCGACCAGCGCCCGCATGTGGCGCCAGTGCGAGCCCTCCCAGAAGACGCGCCGGCAATGCGCACAGGTGACGAAGCGCTCATGACGCGCCAGCACCGCCGACGGCACGCGCCCGTCCGCCTCGGCGCGCGGCAGCGGCGCCAGCGGCACGTTGCAGTCCAGGCATAGCGCGAAGGGGCGCGCGCTGCGCGCGAGGTCGAGCCGCGCGAAGATCTCGCGCACCTGCTGTGCCGGCTTGAGCGTGCGCACGTAGCAGCCATGGTCGATGCCGCGGCGCTTGAGCAGTTCGCGGTCGCGCGTCAGCACCACGCGGTTCTCGCTGGCGGCCAGGCGGGCGATCTCGCGGTCCTCGAAGTGGTTGTCGTACAGCGTGTCGAAGCCGGTCATGCGCAGCAGGTGGGCCAGCCCGCCGAGGTGGGCATCGGCGACGAAGCGCAGCACCCGCAGCGGGCGCTCACGCACGCGCAGCAGCGGCGTGATATCGAGGCGTTCGAAGGTCGGATAGACCGACACGCGGTCGCCGTCGGCCAGCCGGCGCGAAAAGTCGGACGACACACCGTTCACCAGCACCAGCTCGACCTCGGTATGGGGCACGCCCAGCGCCTCGATCATGTGCTTGACGGTGGCGGCGCGCGCGCAGGCGCAGCCGATCTCCCGGCCGCGCTGGTCCGGCGGCAGGAAGTCGTTCAGTTCTTCGTAGAAGCGGAAGGTGGCGTACGCCATCGGGCTTTCCGTCTCGTCACGGCCGTTCGCGCAGTATGGCACCGCCGCAACACAATGTCTGCATCGACCAGACATCCGTTCACGACGCTGCCATATTTCTCCGGCACCCTCCCGGTCTGTCTCAAACAGGGAGAACACAACCATGAGAAGGATTTCCGTCATCGCGGCGGCAGTGATGTCGGTCGCGCTCGCATCGTGCGGCGGCGACGACAACAACAACCCGACCACGCAGGGGTCGACCGAGAAGCCCCAGGCCAGCACGCCACCGACCAAGAACGTCGTCTTCTTCCTCGGCGACGGCATGGGCATGACCACCATGACCGCCGCGCGCATCTACAAGGTGGGCGAGGACGGTGACCTGACCATGGACACGCTGCCCGAGAGCGGCTTCGTGCGGACCTACTCCAACAACGCCCAGGTCACCGACAGCGCGCCGTCGATGGCGGCCTACATGACCGGCGTCAAGATGAACAACGAAGTCATCTCGATGACGCCGGAGACGAGCGCCTTCGACGCCAACGGCAAGGACTACCTGTCCGGCGCCGACAGCACCTGCCCGTCGAGCGGCAACGGCAAGAGCGTACCGACTCTTCTTGAACAAATGAAGGCAGCCGGCTACGGCACCGGCGTGGTCACCACCACCCGTATCACGCACGCCACGCCGGCGGCCACCTACGCCCACATCTGCCACCGCGACGGCGAGAACACCATCGCCGCCCAGCTGGTGCCGAAGGGCGCGGGCTTCAACGGCGCGCTGGGCGACGGCGTCGACGTAGTCTTCGGCGGCGGCCGCAAGCACTTCCAGAACAAGGCCGCGGGTGGTGCCCGCACCGACAACCGTGACCTCGTCGCCGAGTTCAAGGCCGCCGGCTACACCTATGCGGCCAACAAGTCGGACTTCGACAAGATCGGCAGCAGCGCCGCCAAGGTGGTGGGCCTGTTCAACTCGAGCCACATGGCTTACGACCTGGACCGCGACCCGGCTGCCGAGCCGAGCCTGGCCGAGATGACCGGCAAGGCCATCGACGTGCTGGCCGCCAAGAAGAAGGGCTTCTTCCTGATGGTGGAAGGCGGCCGCATCGACCATGCGCTGCACGAGACCACCGCGCGCAAGGCGCTGCAGGACACCGTCGCCTTCGACAACGCGATCAAGGCGGCCATCGACAAGCTCAACGTGATCGACCCGGGCCTGAAGAACACCCTGATCGTGGTCACCGCCGACCATGACCACACCCTGGTCCTGAACGGCTACGCCAAGCGCACCGGCCCGACCACCGACAGCAACCCGGGCGTGCTCGGCCTGGTGAAGAACTACGTCACCGGCATCGCGAACCCCGACAGCAGCGGCAATCCCTTCTCCATCATCGGCTTCGGCAACGGCGAGAACCGCCCGGCGACGCGCACCGCGCTGACCGACGCCGCCGTGTTCGACAAGGCCTACCACCAGGAGGCCGTGATCCCGATGGCGACGGGCGGCGAGACCCACGGCGGCACCGATGTCTTCATCGGCGCCATGGGCAATGGCGCGGCCAGCTTCTCCGGTGTGATGGACAACACCGATGTGTTCGGCCTGATCAAGAAAACGATCGGACTCTAAGCCAACCCGCCACCATTGCACACGGAATAACACCATGAACACCACGATCCGTACCAGCCTGCTGGCGGCTGCCGCCGGCGCCTGCCTGAGCCTGCCCGCGCAAGCGGCCGGCGAGGCCAAGAACGTCATCTTCTTCCTGGGCGACGGCATGGGCCCGACCACCGTCACCGCCTCGCGCATCTACAAGTACGGCGAGACCGGCAGGCTCAACATGGAGTCGCTCAAGCGCACCGCGCGCATCAAGACGTTCTCGAACGACGCGCAGACCACCGACAGCGCGCCCTCGATGGCGGCCTACATGACCGGCGTCAAGATGAACAACGAAGTGCTGTCGATGTCGTCCGATACCAAGGCGGTGGCACCCGGCCTTGATGTCAACAACAACAAGACCATCAACAACTGCCTGCCCTCCAACGGCAAGTCGGTGCCCACGCTGCTGGAACTGGCCAAGGCGCGCGGCAAGGCGGTCGGCGCCATCACCACCACCGAGCTGACGCATGCCACCCCGGCGGCGACCTACTCGCACATCTGCCACCGCGACGCGCAATATGACATCGCCGCACAGGCGGTGCCGGGCGGCGCCGGCTTCAACGCGGCGCTGCTCGACGGCGTCGACGTGCTGATGGGCGGCGGCCGCAACCACTGGACGCCGTACGACGCCACCACCAACAAGCGCGGCCGCGCCGACGGGCGCAACCTGCTGACCGAACTGCAGGCCAAGGGCTACACCGTGCTGTCGACCCGCAACGAGATGATGCAGGCCAGCGGCGGCAAGCTGGTCGGCCTGTTCAGCTCGAACAGCCACCTCGAGTACGAGATCGACCGCGTGGCCGGCAAGGGCGAAGGCGCGACCCAGCCCAGCCTGGCCGACATGACCGCCAAGGCGATCGAGACGCTGTCGAAGAACGGCAACGGCTACTTCCTGATGGTCGAGGGCGGCCGCATCGACCACGCGCTGCACGGCACCAATGCCAAGCGCGCGCTGGAAGACACCATCGCCTTCGACGACGCCATCAAGCGCGCGCTGTCCATGGTGGACCTGTCGAACACGCTGGTCGTGGTCACCGCCGACCACGACCACACCATGACCATCAACGGCTACTCGCACCGCGGCAACCCGATCCTGGGCACGGTCACCGACATCAAGACCAAGCAGACCGCGCTGGCAGCGGACGGTATGCCCTACACCACCCTGGTATTCGGCAACGGCGGCACGCCGCGCAAGCCCACGCGAGACAATCCCGCGCTGGTGGACACCACCGCCAACGACTACCTGCAGGAAGTCGGCGTGAACATGGGCTCGCCCGGCTCGGAAACGCACGGCGGCGGCGACGTGATGCTGTTCTCCTCCGGCCCGGGCAACGCCGCGCTGAAGGGCACGCTGGACAACACCAAGGTGTTCGGCGTGGTCAAGTCGGCCCTGGGACTCTGATCCCGCCCTCCATGCCGGCCGGGCAGCTCGTGCCCGGCCGGGCTTGCGCGCGCCGGCCCTGCCGGCGCGCGCATTTTCACTGCCTCACCCCTGTTGCACGGAATTGATGATGATGAAGCAAGCGATCCGCTCCCTGGCCCGCCTGGCCCCGCACGCGGCGCTGGCGCTGGCCGCCGCCGGCGCCATGGCGGCGCCCGCGGACCAATCCAAGCCGCTGTCCCTGCGCGTGCAGCACGAACTGTCCTCGCTGGGCAGCGACGGCGTGCAGCGCGACGTCTCCTTCAGCGAGCGCGTCTACCGCACCGCCGATACGGTGTGGATCGAGCGCGAGCTGCCGCACGGCGCGCACGACGAGGCCGAGCATGCCAAGGGCGACAAGGGCCACAAGCATATGGACGTATCCGCCGCGGCGCGCTGGATCGAGCGCAAGCCGGACGGCAAGCTGCTGGTGCGCCTGGTCAACGACCACCAGCGCAAGACCTTGGCCGTGGGCAGCGCCGAATACGGCAATATCGGCTTCGACGGCTCCTGGGCCACCGCCAGCCACCTGCTCGATCCGGCCGCGCTGAAGACCATGAAGGCCAGCGGCCCGGTGCGCGACGGCGTGCAGGAATACCGCGCCCGGCGCGGCGACGAACAGGTGACGGTGCAGTGGGACGTGGCCGGCCAGTACCCGCGCCTGGTGCAGACGCGCAATGCCAGCGGCACGCAGAAGAAGGTCACGCGCGTGAGCGCGCTGGCACTGCCCAGGACCGTGCCGTGGAGCAAGGCCCAGGGCTACGCGCAGGGCGAGTACGCCGACCTGCTGGACTGAGCCGGAGCACGCGGGCCGAATCCCGCCGGGCGCCGCTCAGCGCCGCTCAGCGCCGTTTGGCATTCTCCATGCGCAGCGCCGCCTCCACCGCCATGCGCGCCCACGGCGTCATCTCGGCGGCCGAATCGAGGCAGGCCGGCGGCAGGCTCAGGTAGTGGCGCAGCGCGACCTCGCGCGCGGCGGTCTGGTAGCGGAAGGGTTCGCTGCCGGCCGCGGCGAAGCGCGGCGCGGTCTCGTCGTCGGCCTTCAGGTAGCAACGCCCGCCGGCCACCAGCGCGAACATCAGGCCATCGTAGAACAGCCCGTGCCCGCCGAACATGCGGCGCGCGCTGAGCGGGCCGACGCGCGCCGCCAGCGGCGCCATCAGGTCGAGCAGGTGCTCGACGAACGGGTCCGGTCGGCGCATGCCCTTGCCGGCGGCCATGGCGGCGGCTTCGCGTTCAGAGCTTCAGGCGCTGCCAGATCGCCTTGGTGGCGCCGGCCGCGTTGAGGGTGTAGAAGTGCAGGCCCGGCACGCCGGCGGCGAGCAGGCGCTCGCACAGCGCGGTGACCACGTCGAGGCCGAAGGCACGGATCGACTCGCGGTCGTCGCCGAAGCTCTCGAGGCGCTTGGCCACCCAGCGCGGCACTTCGGCACCGCACATCTCCGAGAAGCGCATCAGCTGCGAGTAGTTGGTGATCGGCATGATGCCCGGCACGATCGGCACCTCCACGCCCTGCGCACGCGCGTCGTCGACGAAGCGGAAATAGGCGTCCGCGTTGTAGAAGTACTGGGTGATGGCCGAATCGGCGCCAGCCTTGACCTTGCGCACGAAGTTGTCCAGGTCGTGGCGCGGCGACTTCGCCTGCGGATGATATTCCGGGTAGGCCGCCACCTCGATGTGGAACCAGTCGCCGGTCTCGGCGCGGATGAACTCCACCAGCTCGTTGGCATAGCGGAATTCGCCGATCTCGCCCATGCCCGAGGGCATGTCGCCGCGCAGGGCGACGATATGGCGGATGCCGCCGGCACGGTAGGCCTCCAGGATGGCGCGGATGCTCTCGCGCGACGAGCCCACGCACGACAGGTGGGGCGCGGCCTCGGTGCCCTCGCGCTGGATCTCCAGCACGGTATCGAGCGTGCCCTGCTGCGTGGTGCCGCCGGCACCGAAGGTCACGGAGATGTACTTGGGCTGGAGCGGCGCGAGCTGCGCGCGCGTATTGCGCAGTTTCTCCAGCCCTTCCGCCGTCTTGGGCGGGAAGAATTCGAAGCTGTAGTAGCGGTCTTGCATGATGGTGGCGCGCCGCCTTTGGCGCGGCGCGCGGATAGGTTCCGGACCGGGGCGCGTGGCTTCAGTAGCCGCGGCGTTCGCCCAGCAGCAGGCTGGCGAGCAGCCAGGAGATCACGCTGTAGAGGATCGAGCCGAGCAGCGCCGAGCCGAAGCCCTCGACCACGAAGCCCGACAGCAGCCGGCCGACGAACAGGAACAGCAGCGCGTTGATGACGAAGATGAACAGTCCCAGCGTCAGCAGCGTGACCGGCAGCGTCAGGATCACCAGCACCGGCCGGATCAGCGCATTGACCAGGCCCAGCACCAGCGCCGCCAGCATCGCCGAGCCGAAGCTGCGGATATAGATCGACGGCACCAGGTAGGGCAGGACGAACAGCGCGACGGCGTTGATGACCCAGACGACAAGCAATCTCATGGCGGCTCCTTGATTCGGGTTTCCCAGCCCCTCCGCGGCCGGGCGCGGCAGCGGAGAGGGCATCGGGGAGGCGGCGGGCGCTGCGGGGCGGACGCATCCGCCGCGCGGCAGCGCCTGCGCGCTCCCCGCCCCACTGCCGCAGGCGCGGCAACAGGACGTGCGGCTGGCACGGATCCGTGGCGGATCCGTGTGGATCAGTAGCGGTAGTGGTCGGCCTTGTACGGGCCTTCCTTCTTGACGCCGATGTAGGCCGCCTGCTGCTCGGTCAGCTCGGTCAGCTGCGCGTTCAGCTTCTTCAGCTGCAGGCGCGCCACCTTCTCGTCCAGGTGCTTGGGCAGCGTATAGACACCGACCGGGTACTTGCCGCTGTCGCGCTCCTGCCACAGTTCGATCTGGGCGATGGTCTGGTTGGCGAAGGAGCTGCTCATCACGTAGGACGGGTGGCCGGTGGCGCAGCCCAGGTTCACCAGGCGGCCCTTGGCCAGGATGATCAGCTTCTTGCTCGGCTTGTCACCGACCGCGGGGAACACCACGTGGTCGACCTGGGGCTTGATCTCGTCCCACTGGTACTTCTCGATCGAGGCGATGTCGATCTCGTTGTCGAAGTGGCCGATATTGCAGACGATGGCCTGGTCCTTCATCTTGGCCATGTGCTCATGCGTGATCACGTGGTAGTTGCCGGTGCAGGTGACGAAGATATCGCCATGCTCGGCCGCGTAGTCCATGGTCACCACGCGATAGCCTTCCATCGCCGCCTGCAGCGCGCAGATCGGGTCGATCTCGGTCACCCAGACCTGGGCCGAGAGCGCGCGCAGCGCCTGCGCGCTGCCCTTGCCCACGTCGCCGTAGCCGGCCACCACCGCGACCTTGCCGGCGATCATCACGTCGGTGGCGCGCTTGATGCCGTCCACCAGCGATTCGCGGCAGCCATACAGGTTGTCGAACTTGCTCTTGGTCACCGAGTCGTTGACGTTGATGGCCGGGAAGCGCAGTTCACCCTTCTGCGCCATCTGGTACAGGCGGTGCACACCGGTGGTGGTTTCCTCGGTCACGCCGCGGATGGCGGCCAGGTTGCGGCTGTACCACGACGGGTCCTGGGCCAGCTTTTCCTTGATCGCGGCGAACAGGAAGGTCTCTTCCTCGCTGCCCGGCTTGGCGATCAGCGAAGCGTCCTGCTCGGCGCGCGCGCCCAGGTGCAGCAGCAGCGTGGCATCGCCGCCGTCGTCCAGGATCATGTTCGGGGTGCCGCCGTCGGCCCAGTCGAAGATGCGGTGGGTGAAGTCCCAGTACTCTTTCAGCGACTCGCCCTTGAAGGCGAACACCGGCGTGCCGCCCGCGGCGATCGCGGCGGCGGCGTGGTCCTGGGTCGAGAAGATGTTGCAGGAAGCCCAGCGCACATCGGCGCCGAGTGCCTTCAGCGTCTCGATCAGCACCGCGGTCTGGATGGTCATGTGCAGCGAACCGGCGATGCGCGCGCCCTTGAGCGGCTGGCTGGCGGCGAATTCATCGCGGATGGCCATCAGGCCCGGCATTTCGGTCTCGGCGATGGCGATTTCCTTGCGGCCCCAGCCGGCCAGGCCAAGGTCGGCCACCACGTAATCTTGCTTGAGTTCGGTCACAGCGTTCATGTATCACTCCGGTGAAGAGTGGCGACGGTGACGAGTGCGGGAAAGGCGGCACGGCGCGGAATGCAGCGCGTGCGCATGGGTCGACTCGCCTCCGTGCAGACCACGGATCAGCGAGCGCCGTTGAAGACAGTCCGAGCCTGGCGGAAGCGCCCAATCCTGGCGGCGGGCCTGAAAGGGAAGTATCAGGCCGGCACCGGGGAAAGGAGGCGGATCCGTTGCAACGCTCCTCGGAGTGGCGCTATTGTAGCGTGCCCGGCGGCCGTGCGCACCGCCGGGATCCGATTTCTTTGCTGGCATCCGCCAGCCCTTGCCTGCCGCCGCACGCACGCCCGACATGAATCCGACGCCACCTCGCCCCCTCTCGCCACCCCGCGCCCTGACCATCGCCGGCTCCGACTCCGGCGGCGGCGCCGGCATCCAGGCCGACCTCAAGACCTTCGCCGCGCTCGGCTGCTACGGCATGAGCGCGATCACCGCGATCACCGCGCAGAACACGCTCGGCGTAAGCGGCGTGCATGCCATCCCGCCGGCCATGGTGGCCGCGCAGATCGATGCGGTGGCTGGAGATATCGGCGTCGATGCGGCCAAGACAGGCATGCTGGGCAGCGCGGGCATCGTGGAGGCCGTGGCCGCGGCGGTGGACCGGCACGGTATCGGCAAGCTGGTGGTGGACCCGGTGATGATCGCCACCTCGGGCGCCACGCTGTCCGACGACGCCACCGCCGAGGCCATGGTGCGCGAGCTGTTCCCGCGCGCCATGCTGGTCACCCCGAACCTGCCCGAAGCCTCCCACCTGCTGGGCCGGCGCATCGCGCATCGCGCCGAGATGGAAGCCGCCGCGCGCGAACTGCTGGCGATGGGCTGCCGCGCCGTGCTGCTCAAGGGCGGTCACCTCGAAGACGGCGCCGAGAACCAAGGACTGGACGACCTGCTGATGCATGCCGACGGCCGTGTGCGCGTCTTCACCCACCCGCGCATCGCCACCCGCAACCTGCACGGCACCGGCTGCACGCTGGCTGCCGCGGTGACGGCGCAGCTCGCGCGCGGCCAGGCACTGGAAGACGCCGTGGCCGGCGGCCTGGACTTCGTCGCCCAGGCCATCGCCGCCGGCGCCGGGCTGCGGCTCGGCGCCGGCAACGGCCCGCTCAACCACGGCTTCGCCCCGCGCACGCTCGGCTGAGCCCTATCTTTTTTGCACGGAACATCGCATGCAGACCCTGACCGACATCGACCTGCGCCATGACCCCGAGGCCGCGCACTACGTCAAGCACGAAGTGGTGACGGTGGCCTTCGCCACCGCGCCCGGAGAACTGATCAGCCGCGAAGGCCCCAACCGCTACCGCCCGGGCGACGCCATCGTCGCCAGTGCCGGCGGCGACCGCTGGTGCGTCTCGCGCGAACGCTTCGACGCCCGCTATGAGGCCGTGCCGCCGCTGGCGCATGGCGAGGACGGCGCCTACCGCAACCAACCGATCCCGGTGCTGGCCAAGGCCATGAACGCCCCCTTCGCCATCGCGCGCAGCGCCGGCGGCGACGTGCTGACGGGCAAGGCCGGCGACTGGCTGATGCAGTACGCGCCGGGAGACTACGGCATCACGGAGCGGGTGCGTTTCGAGCAGGTGTACCGACGGTACGTCAAGGCCGGCTGAAGCGGCGGGGAAGAGGGATCTGCCGGCCTCGCCCGCAGACAGGATCGGCGAGGCCTGTGCTGGCTATGCGACCCGCCACGGGTGGCCGGCGCCAGCCCTCTCCCCCGGCCCCTCTCCCGCAAGCGGGAGAGGGGGGCCAACCGGCGCGGCGCGAATGCCATCGCGCTGGACGAAGCCGACGAGATGCGCCAACACCAATCGCCAAGCACACGGTCTTGGCTCCCTCTCCCCGCATGGGGGGAAGCGGGGGTGAGGGGTGGTCTAGCAAGGCGCCACATCCAGCGAAGCCCTCGGTGTGATCCAGCACACGAGCCCAACACCGGAACCAACGGTGTGATCGAGCACGCGGGCACGAGAACCAAGCCTGCCCCCGTTCAATCCCCGCCGCTGGACAGCGGCACCAGCTTGAACGCTGCCCGCGCCACGCACACCACATTGCCGGCGGCGTCCTTCACCTCGCCCTCACAGAAAGCGATGCGCGCGCCGCGGCGGATGCAGCGTGCCTCCAGCGTCAGCTCACCACGCGCCGCCGCAAGGAAATGGGTGGACATGTCGATGGTGATGACACCGGTCTCCAGCGGCGCGTGGGAGCGCGCGGCACCGCTGAGCGTGAAGTCGAGCGTGGCCATCAGCGTGCCGCCATGCACGTCGCCACGGCTGTTCACCAGCGCTGGATGCGCCGGCAGGCGCGTATGGCACAGGCCCTCCTCCATGCGGACCGGCTGCAGGCCGAAATAGCGCATCAGCGGAACGTCGATGCCGAAGTAGGGCTTGTCGGAGGTGCCCGGCGCTGCCGGCACGATCTCGGGGAGGGTGTAGGAACTCATCTGCATGGCTGGCTTGGCTTGCCTGGGACACGGGCGCGCCGTCCCGCGCGGGACGGCGTCGCAGCGCGCCTGGCGCCTTACTCGATCTCCACCACCGGCTGGCCCTCGGCGACGGCGTCGCCGGGCTGCACCAGGATGGCCTTGACGACGCCCCCGGACTCGGCCTCGAGCGGGATTTCCATCTTCATGGACTCGATGACCATCAGGACGTCGCCGGCCGCAATGGTAGCGCCTGCGGCGATGGCGATGGAGGAAACATGGCCGCTGACGGCGGCTTCGAACTGGGACACTCGGGACATCAGGCCTCTCTTGGTGGAATTGGGGGGCTGAGCGGCGTCGTGCTGCGCGTGCCTGCGCTGGGCCAGCGGCTGGAGGACATCCCCGCCCTGCTGCAGCACTTCGTGCGTGCCTGATGCGAGCGCAACCAGGTGCCGGTGCCGGAAACCGCGCCCGACGTGGCGCGCCACCTGGCGACGCGGCGCTGGCCCGGCAACGTGCGCCAGCTGCGCCAGAAGATCGAGGAGGCGCTGGTGTTCTGCGACGGCCACCGGCTGCGCGTGGCGGATTTCGCGCGCGGCGAGGGAAGCCTGGCCGCCGTACTGGCCGAAACACCGCCGGCCGGCCTGGCGCCCGCCACCGCCCTGGTCGCCACCGCCCTGGACGCACCGGCGCCCGTGGACGCCCCGCCCACGCCGCAGGCCGACGCGCCGCTGCGCGCGCTGGCCCACGAAGCCGTGCTGCAGGCCATCACGCGGCATGGCGGCAACAAGAAGCAGGCCGCCCACGCACTCGGCATCCCGCGCTCCCACCTGTACCAGATCCTGGCGCGCGGCGAGCGCGCCTGAAGCGGCTGCCGCGCGGCGCCGCGGCCCGCCCCGTCAGTCCGCGACCGCGTCCAGCGGCAGCCGCATCGCCACGCGCCGGCGCAGACCGAGTGCGGCCTCGCCCGCGAGCGCCGCCGACAAGTGCGGGCACAGCGCCGCCGGTGCCAGCGCGACGAAGCCCAGCCTCGCATAGAACGGCGCGTTCCAGGGCAGGTGCGAGAAGGTGGTCAGCCCAAGCGACACCAGCCCCTGCGCGCGCGCCCACTGCACCACCGCCGCCACCAGCGCGCGGCCGATGCCGCGGCGGGCGTGCGCCGGATGGACGTCCATCTCGTCGAGGAAGGCCTGCGCGCCGGACCGGCTCGCCAGCGCGAAACCGGCCACCGTGCCGTCGCCGGCCTGCGCCACCCACAAGCGGCCCTGCCGCTGGGCATCGCACAGGTCCTGCGCGGGCAAGGTCTGCGCGCGCAGCGCGGGCGGCAGGTCATCGGCAGGAAACAGCGCAGCGGCGGCACGCTCGATGGACGGCAAGGCGGCGAGGTCGTCGATGGCGGCGAGGCGGACCTGGTAGGGCATGGGAAGACAGGGATGAGGCCGGGATGAGGCCGGGTCGAAACCGATGGCGTGAGCCAGGCCGCCACGGCCTGCCGGCGCCTGCCCTCACCCCCGGCCCCTCTCCCGCAAGCGGGAGAGGGGAGCGAACCGGCGCGAAGCGAATCTCGTCGCGCCGGGCGAAGCCATCCGGATGCGCCCAAGCCGATCGGGAGAGCCAACACGCGCACCCGCGCCGCTCGACAGAACCAACAGGTGTTCCCCCTCTCCCCTCACGGGGAGAGGGCCGGGGAGAGGGGTGGGCTAACAAGGCGCCACTCCCAAACGAAGCCAGCGGTGTGGCCCAACACGCAAGCACAGAATCAAAGCCAACGGTATGGCCCGCCCCCCCGCGATGCCAGCCATGCCGGCCAGCGCCAGTCCCCGCCCTACCCCGCCGGGAACATCCCCTTCAGGTTTGCCACCGCGGCCGGCACATCGGCCGCCTCGGTGATCGCGCGCACCACGGCCGCGCTGCCGACGCCCGTCGCCAGCACCTGCGGCAGGCGCGCGGCATCCACACCGCCGATGCCGACCAGCGAGGGCACCACCGGCTGCATCAGGCGCACATAGGCCTGGAAACGGCCCAGGCCCTGCGGCGCGGTGGGCATGACCTTGGTGGTGGTGGGGAAGATCGCGCCCAGCGCCAGGTAGCTCGGCCGCAGCGTCGCTACGCGCAGCATCTCGGCGTAGCCGTGGGTGGACACCCCCAGGTGCAGGCCGCTGGCGCGCAGGGCGTAGAGGTCGGCCTCGTCGAGGTCTTCCTGGCCGAGGTGGATGCCGTAGATTCCGCTGCGCGCGCTGTCGTTGCCGTGCGCGGCATGCCAGGCGACGGCGATGCGCCAGTGGTCGTTGATGAACAGCCGCGAGGCGGAGCCGCGCGCGGCCAGCGCGGCGCGCTCGACTTCGCGCTGCACCGCCTGGACGTCGTTCGACTTGAAGCGCAGCTGCACGGTCGGCACCGCCAGGGCGACCAGGCGCTCGATCCAGTCGGCGTCGGGCACCACCGCGTACAGCCCCAGGGCGGGGCACGGCGGGAAGGCGGGCGGCAACTGGTCGGGCGCGGCCAGCGCGGGATGGCGCACCTGCGGGAAGCGCGCGAAGGCATCCGGCCAGTCCAGCGTGCCGGTACGCCAGGCTCGCGCCAGGCAAAGCGCGTCATGGGCGGGGAAATGCATCTGCAGGCAGGCCAGCAGCACGGCGACGAAGCCGGGGCCATGCGGCGCGTCACTATCCGCGCCAGCGCCCAGCACCCAGGTGCCCATCGGCGAATGCACGGTGTCGATCCACTGTCCGCCCTCGCGCTCGCTGCAGATCAGCACCGCGCCGGCTGCCGCCACGCGGGCGATCACCGGCGGCTCGGCCTCGCCATCGGCCAGCAGCACGTCATGGTCCTGCAGCAGCGCGGGCGCATCCTGCAGGCGCCAGGCGCGCCAGGCCTGGTCGGCGGCGCCGAAGGTGGCGCCGTGGCGCGCCAGCAGCTGCTGGCGCAATGCGGCGTCGCACGCCGCCTGCACGCCGTGCGCGCTCATGCCGCGCCCCCCGTGCCGGTGGCATGCCAGAACGGCATGCCGACCACCGGCGTGCTGGCCTGCGCGATCTCGCGCTCCGGCATCGGACCGGCCAGGTAGGCAGTGCGGCCCGCGGCCACCGCCAGGGCGAACGCGCGCGCCATCTCCACCGGATAGGCCGCCTGCGCGACCGCCGTATTCAGCAGCACGCCGTCATAGCCCCATTCGAGCACCTGGGCCGCATGCGAAGGCAGGCCCAGGCCGGCATCGACGATCAGCGGCGTATCGGGCAGGCGCTCGCGCAGCACGCGCATCGCATGCGGGTTGACCGCGCCTTTGCCGGTGCCGATGGGTGCGGCCCAGGGCATCAGCGCCTGGCAGCCGACGTCGAGCAGGCGGCGGCACAGTACCAGGTCTTCGGTGCAATAGGGCAGCACCTTGAAGCCTTCCTTGATCAAGGTCTCGGCAACCGCCGGCAGGTTCAGCGTGTCGGGCTGCAGCGTGTAGTCGTCGCCGACCAGCTCGAGCTTGATCCAATCGGTCTCGAACACCTCGCGCGCCATCATGGCGGTGGTGATCGCTTCCTGCGGCGCCAGGCAGCCGGCGGTATTGGGCAGCACCGGCACCGCCAGCGACTTGAGCATCTGCCAGAAGGCATGGCCGCCCTCGCCGTCGCCGACGGCGCCCTGGCGGCGCAGCGCCACCGTCAGCATGGCGGGATGGGAGGCCTCGACTGCGGCCTGCAGCGTGGCCGGCGAGGGATAGCGCGCGGTGCCCAGCAGCAGGCGCGAGTCAAAGGTCTCGCCGTACAGCACGAAGGGATCGCGCGCGGCGGGGCTTGCTTGCAATGTCATCGGTTCAGCCTCCCGTCACGGGTTGCACGAGATCGACGCGGTCGCCGGCGGCGAGCGCGGTGGCCGCATGGGCGGCACGCGGCACGAAGTTGCCGTTCAGCGCCGCCGCGAAGGGCGGCGCGATGCCGGCGCGCGTCGCCGCGTCCGCCAGCGTGGCCGGCGCTTCGAGGGCGAAGGGACGGCCGTTGAGCAGGATTTCCATGGTTTCCATTCGGCGTCAGTGCAGCGTGGCCAGCGGCCTGGAAGCATCGGTCTCGATCATGCCGGGCCAGCGCAGCGCCGCCGGCACGGCGTGCGCGGCGGGATCCCCGCCCAGCAGCGCGCGCACCACGGCGCAAGCCGCCTCGGTCACCGCCGGGGCGATCAGGAAACCATGCCGGTACAGGCCGTTGAGGCGCACCACGCGCGCCTGCTGGTCGACACGGATGGCCGGCAGGTGGTCTGGCCGCGTGGGACGCCGCTGCACATTGAGTTCCAGCACGCGCGCCTCGCCGAAGGCCGGATCGAGCGAGTAGGCCGCCGACAGCAGTTCCAGCGCGGAGCGCACGCTCATCGGCGAATCATCCTCGCTTTCCAGCTCGGTGGCGCCGATCACATAGAGGTCGTTGGGCTTGGGCGCGATGTAGATCGGATAGCGCGGGTGCAGCAGGCGCACCGGGCGGTGCAGCTTGACCTCGGGCGCATGCACGCGCACCACCTCGCCGCGCAGGCCGCGCAGGCCGGGCATGCCACCGGCGGCCTGGGCCGGCCAGTCGCGGCGCGCTCCCAGTCCACGGCAATCGAGCACCACATCGGCGCGGATGCCCAGGCCGGGCAGGTCTCCGGCCTCCACTTCGCCAGCCTCCCACACGCAATGCACGCCTTCGGCCACCGCGCAGTGAAGCAGTGAGCGCAAGGCACCGCGATTATCGAGCTGCCCCTCGCCGGCCAGCAGCAGGCCCTGCTGGAAGCGGCCCGCCAGCGCGGGCTCCAGTTCGGCCACGCCGCGCGCGTCGAGCGCACGCATGCGCTCGGCTACCAGTTCCGGTGGCGCCACCGCGCGCACGCGGCTGGTGAACAGCGACATCTCGGCGCGGTCGCGCGCATGCCATACGACCAGCGTGCCATCTTCCTGGAAGAAGACCGGCTCGGGCAGCTCGGCCACCCAGGCGCGCCACAGGTCGACGCTGGCAATGCCCAGCTCGACGATGCGGCGCTCGGCGATGGCGGATTCCGCCAGCGGGGCCAGCATGGCCGCCGCCACGTGGGCGGCCGAGCCCGCGCCATCCGGGCCCATGCGCTCGACCAGGGCCACGCGCGCGCCGGCGCGTGAAAGCAACCAGGCGGCGATGCGCCCGGACAGGCCGGCGCCGAGAATGGCGACATCAAACGACTGCTGTGTCATGGGATTCGTTGTGCCGGCCGCGCGGGCGCCTGTGCGCCGCGCGGCCGGCCTCCTGTGCATCTGGGAGCGGCCGGCGCGCCAGGCGCGCGGACCGCTCCGGGATCGCGGGCATGCCCGCGTGGCGTGTCGGCCGAAGCCTTACGAGTAGATCTTGCCGCCTTGCTTGACGAACTCGATCGACTTCTCCTGCATGCCCTTCTCGGCCTCGGGCAGCGAGGCGGCGTAGTCGCGCACTTCCTGCGTGATCTTCATCGAGCAGAACTTCGGGCCGCACATCGAGCAGAAGTGCGCGATCTTGGCGCCTTCGGCCGGCAGCGTGGCATCGTGGTACGAGCGCGCGCGCTCCGGATCGAGGCCGAGGTTGAACTGGTCTTCCCAGCGGAACTCGAAGCGGGCCTTGGACAGCGCGTTGTCACGCAGCTGCGCGCCCGGCCAGCCCTTGGCGAGATCGGCCGCGTGCGCCGCGATCTTGTAGGTGATGATGCCTTCGCGCACGTCTTCCTTGTCGGGCAGGCCCAGGTGCTCCTTGGGCGTGACGTAGCACAGCATGGCGGTGCCCATCCAGCCGATGTTGGCGGCGCCGATGCCGCTGGTGATATGGTCGTAGCCCGGCGCGATGTCGGTGACCAGCGGTCCCAGGGTGTAGAACGGGGCTTCGTAGCAGTGCTTCAGCTCCTCGTCCATATTGGCCTGGATGCGCTGCAGCGGCACGTGGCCCGGACCTTCGATCATCACCTGCACGTCGTGCTGCCACGCCTTGGCGGTCAGTTCGCCCAGGGTGCGCAGTTCGCCGAACTGGGCATCGTCGTTGGAATCGGCGATGCAGCCCGGACGCAGGCCGTCGCCCAGGCTGAACGACACGTCGTACGCCTTCATGATCTCGCAGATCTCGTCGAAGTGCGTGTACAGGAAGTTTTCCTTATGGTGGGCCAGGCACCACTTGGCCATGATCGAGCCGCCGCGCGAAACGATGCCGGTGACGCGGTCAGCGGTCAGCGGCACGTAGCGCAGCAGCACGCCGGCGTGGATGGTGAAGTAGTCCACGCCCTGCTCGGCCTGCTCGATCAGCGTGTCGCGGAACATCTCCCAGGTCAGGTCCTCGGCGATGCCACCGGTCTTGTCCAGCGCCTGGTAGATCGGCACCGTGCCGATCGGCACCGGCGAATTGCGCAGGATCCATTCGCGCGTTTCGTGGATGTGCTTGCCGGTGGACAGGTCCATGATGGTGTCCGCGCCCCAGCGGATCGACCACACCATCTTTTCCACTTCCTCGGCCAGCGAGGAGGTCACGGCCGAATTGCCGAGGTTGCCGTTAATCTTGACGCGGAAATTGCGCCCGATCGCCATCGGCTCCAGTTCGGTGTGGTTGATGTTGGCGGGGATGATGGCGCGGCCGGCGGCGATTTCCTTGCGCACGAACTCGGGCGTGATGTCTTCCGGACGCAGCGGCAGGCCGGCGCCCAGCGCGTTGCCGGGGTGCTGGCGCAGCAGCGCCTTGTACTCGGGCTTGTCGTACAGCGCCTGCAGGTTCAGCGATTCGCGCAGCGCAACATACTCCATCTCCGGCGTGACGATGCCGCGGCGCGCATAGTGCATCTGGGAGACATTGGCACCGGCCTTGGCGCGGCGCGGATTGGTCAGTTGCGAGAAGCGCAGGTGGGCCGTGGCGGGATCGTTGGCGCGTGCGCGCCCGTACTCGGAGGACAGGCCGGACAGGATTTCCGTGTCGCCGCGCTCCTCGATCCACTTGCCGCGCACCGAAGGCAGGCCTGCCTTGAGGTCGATATGCACGTCGGGATCGCTGTAAGGACCCGAGGTGTCGTAGACCGGGATCGGCGGGTTGGCCATCTCGCCCTTCTCGGTGCGCGTGGCGGTCTGCAGGATGGTGCGCGAGGGCACGCGGATATCGGGCCGGCTGCCGGTCAGGTAGGTCTTGCTGGAAGCCGGGTAGGCAAACTTCTGGTCGAGATCGCTGGCGAGCGTCTCGAAGGATGCGGCGGGGGCGGAATTGTTGCGGGCCATAGTGTCGTCCTCTCTCGTGCGGGGGATGGACGAAACCAGGAGCGCGGTGAGCATGCCGTGCCGGCTTGGCCGGGGGGCATGTGCCTTGCGAAAGGCAGAGCGGTTCGGCTTACATGAAACTTCCCACGCCGGTACTAGCCGGATCGGGTTCGAAGGGACTCTCTCAGCCGCACGGCCCATCCGCGCGGCACCCCTGTTTCATCCAACGGGCTCAATTTAAGCACAAGCGGGGTGCAGGCGCCAGCCTTGTTTCGAAACGGCGCGCCCGCGGGACGCAGCGCGCCGGGGGTGCCGCCACCAAGCGGCTGCGGGGGCACCCCGCGTGCCGCCATGGACCCATGCAGGCTCGCGCGGTGGCACCAGTGCCGCCACGCGCGGCGGCCGGACAGCGCGCCGCCGGCCGCCGCCTTACGGGAATGTCCGGCAAATGGCCTACCATGCCAGCAGCAGGACCGTCGCAACGCAGCCCCAGCCCCTCAGCCAGGAGACAGGACAAGATGACCGACGCCGCCACGCACCGCGTGTTCAACCAGGTGCCCGAGCTGTCCGGGTACAACCTCTTCGCCACCGACCCGGCGCTGCGGACCGCGCTGGACCGGCTGGGCGGCGCCTGGCATGCCGGCGCGCTGGAGGATTTCGGCGCGCGCCTGGGCCAGCCCGAGGTGCTGGAGTGGGGCGCGCAGGCCAACCGCCACCCGCCGGAGCTGCACACCCACAGCCGCACCGGCGAGCGCATCGACCGCGTCGACTTCCATGCCAGCTGGCACAGCCTGCTGGGCCTGCTGCGCGGCCAGCAGCTCCAGGCGCTGCCGTTCTCGCAGCCGCGCGAGGGCGCCTGGGCGGCGCGCACCGCCGGCTATTTCCTGCAGGCCCAGGTCGAGGCCGGCTCGCTGTGCCCGGTCACCATGACGCTGGCCAGCATCCCGGTGCTGGCCAAGGAGAGCGCGCTGTTCGCCGAACTGGCACCGCGCCTGTACAGCGCCGAGCACGACGCCCGCGACCTGCCCTGGCGCGACAAGCGCGCCATCATGATCGGCATGGGCATGACCGAGAAGCAGGGCGGCTCGGACGTGCGCAGCAACACCACGGTGGCGCGCCCGCTGCGCGGCGAGGGACGCGGCGCCGCATACGCGCTGACCGGCCACAAGTGGTTCTTCTCCGCGCCGATGTGCGACGCGCACCTGGTGGTGGCGCGCGTGGGCGCGGAGGACGGGCCGCTGTCGTGCTTCTTCGTGCCGCGCTGGCGCGACGACGGCAGCAAGAACGCGGTGCAGATCCAGCGCCTCAAGGACAAGCTCGGCAACCGTTCCAACTCGAGCAGCGAAGTCGAGTTCCGCGACGCCACCGGCATCCTGATCGGCGAGGAAGGGCGCGGCATCCCCACCATCATCGAGATGGCGACCTACACGCGGCTGGATTGCGTGATCGGCAGCGCGGCACTGCTGCGCGCGGCGCTGGTGCAGGCCCTGCATCACGCGCGCCACCGCATGGCCTTCGGCCGGCTGCTGGCCGACCAGCCGCTGATGGACAACGTGCTGGCCGACCTGGCCTTAGAAAGCACCGCCGCCACGCTGCTGATGATGGAACTGGCCCATGCCTTCGAGCGCGCCGACGGCGACGCGCTGGCCTCGGCCTGGAAGCGCGTGGTCACGCCCGCCGCCAAGTTCTGGGTCTGCAAGCGCACCATCGAGGCCACCGGCGAGGCGATGGAGGTGTGGGGCGGCAACGGTTACGTCGAGGAGAGCCCGATGGCGCGCCTGTACCGCGAGGCGCCGGTCAACTCGATCTGGGAAGGCTCGGGCAACATCATGTGCCTGGATGTGCTGCGTGCGCTGCAGCGCAGCCCGGAGGACGGCGCACGGCTGCTGCAGGACCTGGCCCAGCGCGCGGGCGGCCACCCGGCGGTGCGGGCCGAGCTGGCTTCGCTGCAGGCGCAGCTGCGCGCCGCGCCCGACACGCTCGAAGCCGGTGCCCGGCGTTTCGCCCAGGGGCTGGTGCTGACCGCGCAGGCGGCGCTGATGCTGGCCCATGCCGATGCCGAAAGCGCCGCACTGTTCGTCGCCAGCCGGCTCGGGCACCAGCACGGCCGCGTCTTCGGCACGCTGGATGCGCCGCCCGAGACACTGCGCCGCGTGGCGGCACGCGCCTGGCCGGCCTGAAGCGGGCCGCGGCTGCCGCCGATACACCACGCTGAGACATGAGACGAGGACGGGGCGCGCGAGCGCCCCGTTTTCCTGTGGCGCGGCGAGCCCTTTTGTATCCGGAACGAGATGGCACTTCAGGGGCAGGGGCGGCACGCCGTAAACCGTCACGTGGTAGCGGCAAGCTGAAACAATAAAAAGCGCCGCCTGGATCCCATTCGTCACACGAGGCGGCGCTGCATTCGCATCCGTTCCCCCAATGAACCTGTCCCAACGCTTGTTGCTCACCCTGTCGCTGGCCCTGCTGGCACTGCTCTTCGTCGGCCTTGGCGGCATCTGGCAGATGAGCCGCTCGGAAGAGCGCTTCGAGTACTTCAACGACAACACCCTCACCAGCGTGCGCGACCTCGACACCATGGAGCGCGCCGTCACGGCCATGCGGGTGGCGCTCTACCGCCATGCGCTCGCCGATACCCCGGAACTGAAAAGCGAAGCAGAAGGCATGCTGGCCGATGCCGCCAAGAGCTTCGAGACCGCCCTCTCCAAGTACGAGCGCGAGGACATCTCCGACGACACCGACCGCAAGATGCTCGAGACCGACCGCGCAGCCATGTCGCGCTACCGCGCCGCGCAGGGACCGTTCCTGGAGAAATCGCGCGCCAGCGGCGACGCCGAAACGCACCTGATGCTGGTGCGCGGCGAACTCGACCAGGCCTCCGCCGCGCTGCGCAAGGCCATCCTCGATCACGGCGACTACAATGCGCGCATGGGTGCCGAGCTGGTCGCCAGCAACAAGGCCGCCTACACCTTCGCGGTGCGCGCCTTCTCGATCGCCATCGCGATGGCCATCCTGATCACCGGCGTGCTCGCCTTCTCGCTCTACCGCCGCATCCATGACAGCCTGGCACAGATCCAGGGCTCGCTCGAACACGTCAGCACGACGCTCGACCTCGGCCACCGCGCCACGGTGGGCCGGCTGGACGAGGTGGGCCGTACCGCCGACGCCTTCAACCGCCTGGTGGAGCGCGTCGCCGCCACGCTGGGCGAAGTGCGGCGCTCGACCGAGTCGGTGACGGTGGCGGCCAGCCAGATCGCCGCGGGCAACACCGATCTCTCCTCGCGCACCGAGCAGCAGGCCGCGTCGCTGGAAGAAACCGCATCGAGCATGGAAGAGCTGACCACCACGGTCAAGCACAATGCCGACAACGCGCGCCAGGCCAGCTCGCTGGCCGCCAATGCCGCCAGCGTGGCCGAACAAGGCAGCGCCTCGGTGCAGCAGATGGCCAGCACCATGACCGCCATCAGCGACAACGCCGGCCGCATCGCCGAGATCACCGGACTGATCGAGGGCATCGCCTTCCAGACCAACATCCTGGCACTGAACGCAGCGGTGGAAGCCGCGCGCGCGGGCGAGCAGGGGCGCGGCTTCGCCGTGGTGGCCGGCGAGGTGCGCAGCCTGGCCCAGCGCTCGTCGAGCGCGGCCAAGGAAATCAAGGAACTGATCGACACCTCGGTAACGACCGTGCGTGAAGGCTCGCAGCAGGCGGAGAGCGTCGGCGGCACCATGGAGGAGATCCGCCAGGCGGTGAAGCGCGTGTCGGACATCATCGCGGAGATCGCCGCCGCTTCCGGCGAACAGAGCGCGGGCATCACCCAGGTGAACCAGGCGGTCGGCCAGATGGACCAGGTCACGCAGCAGAACGCCGCGCTGGTGGAGGAAGCCGCGGCCGCGGCGCAGTCGCTCGACGACCAGGCGGCCAAGCTGCGCGAGGCGGTCGGCGCCTTCCGCCTGGCCGCGGCCTGAGCGGAGCCTCGGCCCGGACCGAGGCATGGGGCGCGGTGCCGCAGCACCCTGCCCCGCCGCTCCGTCGGCATCCGGGCGTAGCGACTCAGGCCTCCAGCGCCGGCTCGGGCAGCCGCAGCGTGACGTGCGGCGCGAAGCGGATCAGGTCGTGCGCGCGCTCGCCGATCATGATGGCCGGGGCATTGGTGCTGCCGCCGACCAGCGTCGGCATGATCGACGCATCGACCACGCGCAGCGCCTGCACACCGCGCACCCGCAGTTGCGGATCGACCACCGCCCGCGTGTCCATGCCCATGCGGCAGGTGCCGACCGGATGGTAGATGGTGTCGGCGCGGGCACGGATGAAGGCGCGCACCGCATCGTCGTCGCTGCCATCGGCGCGCAGGCCGGCGGAATACAGTTCCTTGCCGCCGAGTGCGGCCAGCTGCGGCATGGCGAAGATGCTGCGCACGATGCGCACGCCGGCGACGAGATCGTCGAGGTCGCGCACGTCGGACAGGTAGCCGGGGTCGATGCGCGGCGCAGCCCGCATATCGGGCGAGGCCAGCCTGACCTCGCCGCGGCTGCGCGGCCGCAGCAGGCAGACGTGGCAGGAATAGCCGTGGCCGAGGTGCATCCTGCGCAGGTGGTCGTCGGCCATGGCGACGACGAAATGCAGTTGCAGATCCGGCTCGTCGAGCCCCGCACGGCTGCACACGAAGGCGCCGGCCTCGGCATAGTTGGAGCTGAGCATGCCGCTGCGGTCGCGCCGGTAGCGCAGGATCTCGCCCAGCAGGCGGAACACGCCGCCCAGCGACACCCCGAACAGTTCCGGCGAACCCACGCGCTTGTGCAGCGCCACCCCGAGGTGGTCCTGCAGGTTGCCGCCAACGCCCGGCAGGTCGTGCACCATGGGAATGCCGAACTCGCCGAGGTGCCGCGCCGGCCCCACGCCGGAGACCATCAGCAGTTGCGGCGAACCGAAGGCGCCGGCACTGACGATCACCTCACGGCGCGCCCGGATCAGTTGCTCGCGGCCGTCCTGCCGGACCATCACGCCGATGGCGCGCCGGCCGGCGAAGGCGATGCGCAGGACCGGCAGGCCGGCCAGCACGTGCAGGTTGGCGCGACCGCCGTTGCAGGCCGCGCCGCCGCGGCCGCCGTGCAGATAGGCGCGCGCTGCGTTCCAGCGTTCGCCGCCGTGCTGCGTGACCTGGTACCAGCCGGCGCCTTGCTGGGTTTCGCCGTTGAAGTCGTCGTTGTACGGATAGCCCGCTTGCTGCGCGGCTTCGATGAAACGCTGGCCGAAGGGATTGGGCGTGCGCAGGTCGCTTACTTGCTGCGGTCCGCTGCCGCCGTGCAGCGGGTGGTCGTCGCGCCCGTCCACGCGCACATTGCATTCGGCCCTGCGGAAGTAAGGCAGCACGTCGTCCCAGGACCATCCATCGCACCCCGCCGCGGCCCAGTCGTCGTAGTCACCGGGGCGGCCGCGCAGGTAGATCATGCCATTGAGGGAGGAGCTGCCGCCCAGGCCACGCCCGCGCGGCTGGTAGCCGCGGCGGCCGTCGAGGCCGGGCTGCGGCACCGTGGCATAGCCATAGTTGCGTGCCCCCGCGCGGGGCAGCAGCGCGGCGTAGCCGGCCGGCGTCCACACCAGCGTGTGGTGGTCGCGCCCTCCGGCCTCCACCAGGGCGATGCTGTCGCCGCCACTGTCCGCCAGGCGTCCCGCCAGGGCGCAGCCAGCGGAGCCTGCGCCGACGATGACGAAATCGAATTCGCGTTCCATCTGTTCCCCCGCCTGCGCGCCGCCTTGTCCTGCAAGGCAGTCATCCGGTGCGGGCGCCGCCCCGCGGTCTTGCCGTCGGGACCGCATGCGCCACGAGAACCAGTGTAGGCGTTCGCGCCGCTGCTGGGAATGGCACCGGGGTCATGCACGAGCGCCGCTGTGCGGGCGTTCGCACGGCGGGAGGAACAAGCCGGGGACGGGTGCCGGCCGGGGCATGGTGCCGGCCCGGCGCGGGCGGGCTCAGCCGGCCAGCATCGGCCGTCCGAGCATGCGCGACAGCACCGCCTCGGGCGAATGCGTGTGGTCGGAGATGGCCTTGGGCGCCAGGTAGAAGGTCTGTTCCATCATCGCGCGGCCGCGCATCGCCGCATGCAGGACCTGGTCGCTGAAGACGATCCAGGTCGAGCCGGGCGGGAAGTGGAACTCCTGCTGCGGCACCTGCGCCTGGTAGTCCAGGTCGGCCTTGGCGAGGTCGTGCAGCTGCAGCATGCGGTGGTCGTATTCCGAACGCCTGCGCTTGGTGATGTGGAGCTGCTTCATCAGCCATGCCTGGCCCGGCCACATGCCGCGCGTCTGCGGCACGAAGCGGCGCGCGAAGTCGCCGAAGGGCTCGCCCACGCGCCAGACGCGCGGCGCGTCCGGGTCGATGTTGTGGAACACGCGCAGCAGGCGCTGCCCGAGCAGCGGATTGGAGGGGAAGGAATCCACGTGCAGCCGCGTATCGTCCTTGCGCCAGCTCACCGGCCGCCCGGCGATCTCGCTGGGCCGCAGCGAGGTGCCGGCGCGCTTCATGTGCGGACCGTACTCGGGGAACAGGGTCAGCACCAGCTTCTCGCTGTACTCGGCATAGCGCCGCACCAGCGCCGACATGGCGGCCAGGTCGGCTGCGCTGCCCACCGCGCCGCGCACAGCGCCGCTGTCGGCACGCAGGTTGATGTTCTTGGACTTGCCGTCCGACCAGCGGCTGTCGAGGAAGCGCTCCTCGCCCGGCTCGAAGTGGAACTTCAACTCGGGAAAGTACAGCACGCAGCCCTGCTCCAGTTCACGGCGCAACGCCGCCGCAGTCGCCGGTGAAACCTGCGGCTGCCAATCGGTGTAGGGCTGGGGACGGATCAGGTCGAGCGCGGGCGCGGCGGCCTGGGAACGATCGGCCGGCGACGGGGCGCGGGTCTGGGCAGTAGCCATGGCAATCCTTGATGGGCTGGCGGCCGGCAGTGGGCACGGCAACCACCGCGCGCGCGGCGGCGCGGCCCGGCCACGCGATGGCGGCATTCTACCCCGCCCTATCCGGAGCGGCGCCGGCGCCGCGTGCGCCGCTTGACCTCGGACAAGAGGGGCGCCGGCGTCCCGGCCGCCCGCGGCTGAAACGAAAACGCCGCCCCGGGGGCGGCGTCGGGTGACGTCTGATCGCGCCTGATGGCGTCAGGCCGGAGCAGTCCCGGCCAGGCCGTCAGCGGCTCAGAGGCCGGCAGCGGCGCGCAGCGCGGCGGCCTTGTCGGTGGCTTCCCACGAGAACTCCGGCTCCTCGCGGCCGAAGTGGCCGTAGGCGGCGGTCTTCTCATAGATCGGGCGCAGCAGGTCCAGCATCTGCACGATGCCCTTCGGACGCAGGTCGAAATGCTCCTGCACCAGTTCGGCGATCTTCTCGTCCGAAATCTTGCCCGTGCCTTCCGTGTAGACCGTGATATTGATCGGACGCGCCACGCCGATGGCGTAGCTGACCTGCACCTGGCACTGGCGCGCCAGGCCTGCGGCCACCACGTTCTTGGCGACGTAGCGGGCGGCGTAGGCGGCCGAGCGGTCGACCTTGGACGGATCCTTGCCGGAGAAGGCACCGCCGCCGTGCGGCGAGGCGCCGCCATAGGTGTCGACGATGATCTTGCGGCCGGTCAGGCCGCAGTCGCCCTGCGGGCCGCCGATGACGAAGCGGCCGGTCGGGTTCACCAGGTACTTGGTTTCCTTCAGCATCTCGGCCGGCAGCACCGGCTTGATGATCTCCTCGATCACCGCCTCGCGGATCTGGGCCTGGCTGATCTCGGGCGAGTGCTGGGTCGACAGCACGACGGTATCGACACTGTGCGGCTTGCCGTCCACATAACGCACGGTCACCTGCGACTTGGCATCCGGGCGCAGCCAGGGCAGGCGGCCGTCACGGCGCAGCAGCGACTGGCGCTCGACCAGGCGGTGCGCGTAGTAGATCGGGAACGGCATCAGTTCCGGGGTTTCGTCGCAGGCGTAGCCGAACATCAGGCCCTGGTCGCCGGCACCCTGGTTCAGGTAGTCGTCCGAGGCGCGGTCGACGCCCTGGGCGATGTCAGGCGACTGCTTGTCGTAGGCGACCAGCACTGCACAGCCCTTGTAGTCGATGCCGTAGTCGGTGTTGTCGTAACCGATGCGCTTGATCGTATCGCGTGCGACCTGGATGTAGTCGACGTTGGCGGTCGTCGTGATCTCGCCGGCCAGCACCACCAGTCCGGTGTTGCAGAGGGTCTCGGCGGCGACGCGGGCATACTTGTCCTGGGACAGGATGGCGTCCAGGATGGCGTCGGAAATCTGGTCGGCGACCTTGTCGGGATGGCCTTCGGAAACGGATTCCGAAGTGAACAGGAAGTCGTTTGCCACGAACTTATTCTCCAGGTTGGCTATTGCGTGCCAGCCTGGTCAGCTCCAGCGGCGACGCTTTAGCGGTATTTACATTCCGCCCGGGTAGAGCGGTATCGCCCCGCAAGTTGTCAGTTAACTCGGCGATACGCGCTATTATACGCGCCTGTTTGCTGCCTTGCACCGTGCCCTCGCCGGCGCGGCGGCCGCCACGCCGCCCTGCGCAGCCCGCGGCAAGCGCGGCGGCGAGACCGACCTACCCGGCCTACCGAAACGATGACTTTCCTGTTCTGGCTGATCTCCCGGCTGCCGCTGCGCTGGCTGCATGCCGCCGGCGGCATCCTCGGCCTGCTGGCAGCGCGCCTGCCCGGCCGCTATGCCACCCGGCTCGACGAGAACTTCCGCCTGGCCTTCCCGGCCGCCACCGATGCCATGCTGGCCGATGCCGCGCGCTCGACGGGCCGCATGATGCTGGAGATGCCCTACTTCTGGAGCCGCAAGACCCTCAAGGCGAAGCTCTATGATTTCAACGACCGCGTCTGGCCCGAGCTGGACAGGCTGCAGGATGCGCACGGCAAGGGACTGATCATCCTGACGCCCCACCTGGGCTGCTTCGAAGTGCTGCCGCAATCCTACGCGCTGCGCCGTCCCGTAACCTGCCTGTTCAAGCCGCCGCACCAGCCCTGGCTGCGCGACTTCGTCGAACGCATGCGCGGGCGCGACAACATCGCCATGGCGCCGGCCACCCCGCGCGGCGTGCGCATGCTGGTCAAGGCACTCAAGCGCGGCCAGGCAGTCGGCATCCTGCCCGACCAGGTACCGAGCGCCGGCGAGGGCGCCTGGGCGCCCTTCTTCGGCAAGCCTGCCTACACCATGAGCCTGGTACAGCGCCTGCAGCAGCTCACCGGCGCGCCGATCGTGATGGTGTTCGCCGAGCGCCTGCCGCATGGCGGCGGCTACCGCGCCCACCTGCGCGTGATCGACGGCATGCTGCCCGACGACCCGTCGGCCGCCGCCGCCGTCATCAACCGCACCGTGGAATCGCTGGTGGCCGACGCGCCGACCCAGTACCTGTGGGGCTACAACCGCTACAAGCATCCGGCGGGCGCCAGCCTGCCGCCGCAGGCCGCCACCGACCCGAGCACCCCATGAGCCGCGTCCTGACCCGGCTCGGCATCGGCCTGCTGAGCGTGCTGGGCAAGCTGCCCTATCCGCTCGTCGCGCGCTTCGGCGAAGCGCTCGGCAGCCTGCTGCACTGCGTGCCGAGCAGCCGCCGCCGCGTGGTCGAGACCAATCTGCGGCTGTGCTTTCCCGACAAGAGCGAGGCGGAGATCCAGGCGCTGTCGCGCCAGACCTTCCGCCAGGTCTTCCGCAGCTTTGCCGAGCGCGGCATCTTCTGGACCGGCAGCGAGAAACAGATGCGCCGCTGGGTGCAGATCGATGACCAGGCCGACCTGGTGGCGCTGGACGGCACGCCGCACATCCTCGTCACCATGCACCTGTCGGGCGTGGAAGCGGGCGCCATCCGCCTGACCATCCACCTGCGCGACCACGTGGGCCGCTCGGGCGCCTCGCTCTACACCCAGCAGAAGAACCGCCTGTTCGACGCCTTTCTCAAGGAGGCGCGCGGCCGCTTCGGCGCCAATATGATCTCGCGCAGCGACAGCGCGCGCGATATCCTGCGCTGCCTGAAGAAGGGCGAGGCGCTGCAGCTGATCGCCGACATGGACTTCGGCGAACGCGATTCGGAGTTCGTGCCGTTCTTCGGCGTGCCCGCGCTGACCCTGACCTCGGTGGCGCGCCTGGCGCGGCTGACCGGCGCCAAGGTCGTGCCGATCTATACCGAGATGCTGCCCGACTACGGCGGCTATGTGCTGCATATCCTCCCGCCCTGGGACGGCTATCCGGGCGAGAACGTCAGCGAGGACACGCGGCGCATGAATGCCTTCTTCGAAGACTGCATCCGCCCCCGCATCGCCGAATACTACTGGGTGCACAAGCGTTTCAAGCACCGTCCTCCGGGCGAGCCGGAAGTTTACTGAGACCGGCCCGCGGCCGCGCCGGCGGTGCCGGCGGGCGCGGGCTACAATCGCTGACATGAAACTCCAGTTCACCAAGATGCAGGGTGCCGGCAACGACTTCGTCGTGCTGGACGGCATCCACCAGAAGATCGACCTGAGCCCGGCCCAGTGGCGCGCGCTCGCCGACCGTCATTTCGGCGTGGGCGCCGACCAGATGCTGGTGGTCGAGCCCGCCACGCGCGATGACGCCGATTTCCGCTACCGCATCTTCAACGCCGACGGCGGCGAGGTCGAGCACTGCGGCAACGGCGCGCGCTGCTTCGTGCGCTTCGTGTCCGACCGCGGCATGACCGACAAGCGCTCGGTGCGCGTCCAGGTGATGAAAGGGCTGATCACGCTGACCCTGCAGGACGACGGACAGGTCACGGTCGACATGGGCGCGCCCGAGCTGGAACCCGCGCAGGTCCCCTTTGTTCCGGCCGGCCTGCCGCAGCGCAGCGAAGGCGAGGACACCCAGTACGGGCTCGAGGTCAACGGCCGTACCGCATGGATCACGCCGGTGTCGATGGGCAACCCGCACGCAGTGCAGGTGGTGGACGACGTGGAGCACTTCCCGGTCCTGCAGGATGGCCCGCTGATCGAGCACCACGCCAGCTTCCCGCAGCGCGTCAACGCGGGCTTCATGGAGATCGTCGAGCGCGGCACGGTGCGGCTGCGCGTGTTCGAGCGCGGCGCTGGCGAAACGCTGGCCTGCGGCACCGGCGCCTGCGCGGCGGTGGTGGCCGGCATCCGGCGCGGCCTGCTCGACTCGCCGGTCAAGGTGCATACGCACGGCGGCGACCTCACCATCGCCTGGGCCGGCGGCGCCAGCCCGGTACTGATGACCGGCCCCGCCACGACGGTATTCGAAGGCAGCATTGACCTCGACCGGCTGCCGGTCTGATCATGGGGGCTTGGCGCCCCTTTCGCCACTTGGCGGCAAGCGGGGCGCGCCCTTGGAGCGCACGATGACGCTGGAGAATTTCCGCATCACCCATGGCAAGGACTTTCGTCTTGCCGAGTTCGCCGCCGGCGCCAAGCCCATCTCGAGCGGCGACAAGGCCGCCGACCTGGCGCGCCTGGACGATATCTGCGAGAAACTCGACGCCATGCAGGACGTGTTCTATGCCGAACACCAGCGCAAGCTGCTGGTCGTGCTGCAAGGCATGGACACCGCCGGCAAGGACGGCACGGTGCGCAGCGTGTTCCGCACCTTCGACCCGCTCGGCATCCGCGTGGTCGCCTTCAAGTCGCCCACGCCGGAAGAGCTGGCGCACGACTACCTGTGGCGCGTCCATGCCCAGGTGCCGCGGCGCGGCGAAATCGTGGTCTTCAACCGCAGCCATTACGAAGACGTGCTGATCACGCGCGTGCACGGCTGGATCGACAAGGCCGAATGCGAGCGCCGCTACCGGCAGCTGCGCGACTTCGAGAGAATGCTGACCGAGACCGGCACCACCGTCGTCAAGTGCTTCCTGCACATTTCCAAGGAAGAGCAGAAAGCGCGCCTGGAGGCGCGCCTGGCCGATCCCGAGAAGCACTGGAAATTCGACACCACCGACCTGGCCGAGCGCAAGTACTGGAAGGAGTACATGGCGGCCTACGAGGACGCCATCGCGGCCACCAGCACGCCCGAGACACCCTGGTACGTGGTGCCGGCGGACTCGAAGACGCACCGCAACCTGATGGTCGCCGAGATCCTGTTCGCCGTGTTCAGCGCCATGAAGCCGGCCTATCCGCCCGCCAAGCCGGAACTCGCGGGCCTGAAGGTCGACTGAAGGTCGACTGAAGGTCGACTGAACGCCGCACCCGGCCCACTGTACCCGCTACTCGCCGTGGCCCCGGTCCCGGTGCACGTCGTGGGTCACGAAGGGATGCTCGGCACTGGGCATGGCCAGCCATTCCGGATGCTGCAGGGTCTGGCGGATATCGGCCAGACCGCTTTCCCAGTGTTCCTCCATCGCCAGCCGGCCGAACTGGTAGTCCTTGGCATTGCCCTCGAAGCTCTTGTCGCGGTAGATCAGGTGGACCACGTTGCGCCGCGCCGTGCAGGCGTGCTCGAGCGCGCGCTTGTACCAGGGGTCCTCGCGCCCGGCCGGCGGCACCAGCTCCAGCACCTCGCTGAGCAGGCGGCGCAGGTTCTGCTGCTCGCACAGGGCATCGGTCACCGCGCGCGTGCGGCTCGAATACTGGATATCCTTCTGCCGCTCCGCCACTTCCATCAGGTTGTGCGGCAGGTGCCCGCGCGCGCTCCACAGGTCGACCTGGAAGATCAGCGCATCGCGCCGCGGCTGCGCGCTCAGCACCTCGGCCAAGGGCGTATTGGAGACGAGACCGCCGTCCCAGTAGTACTCACCGTCGACCTCCACCGCAGGAAAGCCCGGCGGCAGCGCGCCCGAGGCCATGAAGTGTTCGGGCCGCAGCGTCTCGCGCGTGTTGTCGAAGTAGGCGAAGTTGCCGGTGTGCACATTGACCGCGCCGAGCGAAACGCGCATCGCGCGGTGGTCGTTGATGCGGTCGAAATCGGCGAAACGCTCCAGCGTGGCGCGCAGCGCCGAGGTGTCGTAGAAGCTGGCCTGCCCGGTCGGCACATGGCCTGACAGCAGCTTGGGCAGCGAACGCGGCACGAAGAAGCCGCGCTGGCCCTCCAGCACCGCGCGCATGGCATGCCAGCCGTCGTACCACAAGCGCAGCGGATCCGGCCAGTCGACCGCGTCCCAGTCCATCCAGCCGTGCGGGAGGCTCGGCAGCCAGGGCTGCCCGCAGATGTACTCCCAGAAGCTGCGCAGCTGTTCGACGCGCCGCTGGGGCGCATTGCCGGCGATCACGGCGGCATTGAGCGCGCCGATCGAGATGCCCGCGACCCAGTCCGGCTCGATACCGTGCTCCGCCAGGCCCTGGTAGACACCGCCCTGGTAGGAGCCCAGCGCCCCGCCGCCTTGCAGCACCAGCGCCCGCACGCGGTAGGCGCGCGCCAGTGCTTCGATGCTCGCGGCATGCGGGACCGCCGGCGCCGCGTGCGCCTGCCGCGGCGCTGTGGCCGCTGTGGCCGCTGTGGCGGCTGTGGCCGATGCTCCAGCCCTTGCCCTCTTCACCGCGGCCGGCACCTGTGCACCGTTGCCGCGGCGTGCCGGCGCGCGCCGCGCCCCACCCTGCCCGTTCCCTGCCACGCCCGTTCCTCCGTCTGCCTCGTTCAAACCCCGGGCGGCCGTCCCGGAGCGGCCGGCCACGCTTGCCCTCATTTACTGCATATACCAGCCGTGGCTGACAATGAAGGACTTCTCGGTCAACGCCGCGGTCGGGAAGGCACACAGGAACAGCGCCGTGCGCGCGACATCGTCCACCGTGGTGAAGACGCCGTCGACGGTACCGCCCAGCATCACGCGGCGCACCACCTCTTCCTCCCGCGGAACGCTGCATGCGGCGGCGGCCTGCGCAGGCCGCCGCCACGCCGCCGCGAGGCAAGCCCGCGGCCGCGTCGTCAGACGCCGTAGCGTGCGCGGTAGGCGGCCACGGCCTCGCGCGAGGCCCCCAGCGCCGGATCCTGGGAGGCGTCGAGATAGGCCAGCAGGTCGCCCAGGCTGGCGATCGAGATCACCGGCACACCATACTCGCGCTGCACGTCCTGCACCGCCGAATGGGTCCCGACCTGGTCGGCCGTGCCGCTCTTCTCCATGCGGTCCAGCGCGATCAGCACCGCGGCCGGCTCGGCGCCGGCGGCACGGATCATCTGCATCGACTCGCGCACCGAGGTGCCGGCCGAGATCACGTCGTCGATGATCACCACCTTGCCACGCAGCTTGGCGCCCACCAGGGTGCCGCCCTCGCCATGGTCCTTGGCTTCCTTGCGGTTATAGGCGAAACCCACGTCGCGGCCCATGCCGGCCAGCGCCACCGCCGTGGCCGAGGCCAGCGTGATGCCCTTGTAGGCCGGCCCGAACAGCACGTCGAACTCCAGGCCCGAGGCCAGCAGGGTCTTCGCGTAGAATTGCGCCACCTGACCCAGCATGCCGCCCTGGTTGAACAGGCCGGCATTGAAGAAATACGGCGACTTGCGGCCGGCCTTGGTGACGAATTCGCCAAAGGACAGCACGCCTGCGTCGAGCGCGAAGCGGATGAAGGTCTGCCTGAGTTCGGCCGCTTCCCCCGGCTGCGTGGCGGAAGGCGTAGTCTGCTGCGTCATCTTTTCTCTCTATATCGAAATTTCCCGAGATGTTACGGATTATCAGCGCCAACCTCAACGGCATCCGCTCCGCCTCCAAGAAGGGGTTTTTCGAGTGGATGGGCAAGCAGGACGCCGACATGGTCTGCGTACAGGAACTCAAGGCGCAGGCCGCCGACATGACCGAAGCGTTCCTGGCGCCACATGGCTACCACGGCTACTTCCACTATGCGGAGAAGAAGGGCTACAGCGGTGTCGGCCTCTACACCCGTCACCGCCCGGAACGCGTCATCACCGGCTTCGGCAACACCGAGTTCGATAACGAGGGCCGCTACGTCGAGGTGCAGTATCCGCACCTGGCGGTGATTTCCGTCTATGTGCCCTCGGGTTCCAGTTCGGAAGAGCGCCAGCTGGCCAAGTTCCGCTTCATGGAAGCCTTCCTGCCCCACCTGCTGCAGCTCAAGGCCAGCGGGCGCGAGATCGTGCTGTGCGGAGACGTCAACATCGCGCACAAGGAAATCGACATCAAGAACTGGAAGGGCAACCTGAAGAACTCAGGCTTCCTGCCCGAGGAACGCGCCTGGATCGGCGAACTGTTCGACACGCACGGCTATGTCGACGTGTTCCGCCGCCTCGACCCGCGCCCCGAGCAGTACACGTGGTGGAGCAACCGCGGCCAGGCCTATGCCAAGAACGTGGGGTGGCGCATCGATTACCACCTGGCCACGCAGAAGATCGCCGAGACGGCAAGCGCCACGTCCATCTACAAGGACGAGAAGTTCAGCGACCACGCACCGCTGTCGATCGACTACGATTTCGCCTTGTAGGGCACGTGCGCCTGCGGCGCCCGCCGCCACGGGCGATCGCATGCTGCAGTGCGTCAGCAACCCCGCTACAATGCAGGGCCCCGCCTTGCGCGGCGGGTCCGCAACGTCCAACCCCAGTGAGTCCGCCATGGTTTTCAAAGTGTTCGTCGATGGTCAGGAAGGCACCACCGGTCTCCGGCTGCTCGACTATCTCTCCGGTCGTCCCGACGTGGAACTGCTGCGCATCGCCGAGGACAAGCGCAAGGACCCGGCCGAACGCGCGCGCTTCCTGAATGCCGCCGACGTCGCTTTCCTGTGCCTGCCCGACGTGGCCTCGCGCGAGGCGGTGTCCCTGGTGACCAACCCGGACACCTGCATCATCGACGCCAGCACGGCCTTCCGCACCAGCGACGACTGGGCCTACGGCCTGCCCGAACTGACGCGCGGCCAGCGTGACAAGGTGCGCCAGAGCAAGCGCATCGCCGTGCCCGGCTGCCACGCCAGCGCCTTCATCACCGCGGTGCGCCCGCTGGTCGAAGCCGGCGTGATGCAGGCCGACTATCCGGTCTCGGCCTTCTCGCTGACCGGCTACAGCGGCGGCGGCAAGAAGATGATCGCCGAGTACGAAGCCGGCGATAACCCCAAGCTGACCAGCCCGCGTCCCTACGCCCTGGGCCTGACCCACAAGCACCTGCCCGAAATGCGCGTGCAGACCGGCCTGGCGCAGGCGCCGGTATTCACCCCGGTGGTCGGCAACTTCCTCAAGGGCCTGGCCGTGACCGTGCCGGTCTACCCGGACCGCCTGGCACGCAAGGTCTCGCCCGAGCAGATCGTCGAGATCTACCGCCAGCACTACGAAGGCGAGCAGTTCGTGCGCGTGCTGCCGTTCGACGCCGACAGCAACCTCGACGCCGGGGCCTTCGATGTGCAGGGCTGCAATGACACCAACCGGGTCGACCTGTTCGTCTTCGGCACGCCGGAGCATGTGGTGCTGATGGCGCGCCTGGACAACCTGGGCAAGGGTGCCGCCGGTGCGGCGGTGCAGTGCATGAACGTGCATGTGGGGGCGGATGAAGCGACCGGGCTGACTGCCTGATCTTTTCCTGCCCCGGGGCCCTGCGGGTGGCGGGGCCGATGCCGGATCGATGCCGTTCAGCGGGAGCTGGGCGGCATTTTTCTTTTGGGGGATTGGGTTGGGTTCGACATCTTGACTTGGTGCCTGGATTCGGTCGGTGTTGGTGTGCGGGTCAACAACCTGTTTCGACTCCCCTGCGGGGAGTCGACCTACTTTCTTGGTCTTGCCCAAGAAAGTAGGCAAAGAAGGCGCGCCGAGTGCGGCTCAACACCCCCTCGCGTGCTGAGGCAAAGAGCGGCCGGGCCCCAACTCGGATCGCCTTAAGGCGATCCTCAGACAGGGGGCCCTCTTTTCCGCTCTTTGCCTCAGCACGCGAGGCGCCGCACACGGCAGGGAACAGACGCCACACCTCGCTTCGCTTCGGGTGGGAGGTGTTCGGCCAGCAAGCTGGCCGAACACAAAGGCTCCGCCAACCACGCCGTCACGCAAAAGCGAGCCGAGCCGCATACCAACGGTTTGGCCTTTCCCTCCCGTGTGCGGCGCCTCGCGAATTAGCCCCGGCCGCCGATGAAGCCCGTCCGCTGTCTGAGCGGCCGCAGGCCGCGAGTTCGGACGGGCGCGGCGGCCGGGGCTAATTCGCGAGGGGGAGTCGCCGCACCCGGGTCGCCTTTCTTTGCCTACTTTCTTTGGCGAGATGTATAGACCGGGGACATAGGTGACACCTGTGCGAGGACATGGTTGACACATATTAGGCCGCCTGGTGGTCGTTCAAATCGATGTAGCCGAAGCAGTGATCGACGAAATACAGATCGAATCGTCCATCGTGGTTGGGTTGTGGGCGCAAGGCGACCGGGAAATCTCGTAGGGCATTGGACACTTTGAAGGTTTGCCCGCGAAAGCGCAGTTGTCCGTCCCATTTGATCTTCACTACCAGATCGTCAGGGCCGTATTCGATCTCCGGTAGCACCTCCGGATAGGAGCGAGGACTGGGCTGATAGCGTGTCACCGGCGTCGCCAGGCCGAGTGCCTCATGTGGGCGCTGCAAGTTGTAGATATCGCGCCAGGCATCAAACGCATGCTGGGCTTGCAGGCTGGAGGCAAAGCCACGGGCATTGATCACTTCGGCTTTGAGGGTGCGGTGAAAGCGTTCGTCCTTGCCATTGGTTTGAGGATGGGCCGGACGGCTATGGGTCAGGCGCACGCCTAGCCGGATGAGCCAGACACCCAGGCCGGTGAGCTGCCCCGGTTGTGAAGGACTGCCCCACGGCGCCCCATTGTCGGCGTTGATGCGCCAAGGCAGTCCGAAGTGGCGAAAGGCCTGAGCCAGGTGCTCCTGGACCACAGCGGTGTGGGTCTGCGTACAGGCGGCCAGCGTGACGGCGAAGCGGGAATGATCGTCCAGTACCGTCAATGGTGAGCACATCTGGCCATCGTGCGTGCGAAAGCCGCCCTTGAAATCCATTTGCCACAGCTGATTGGGCGCCGCATGTTCAAAGCGTTGCCAGGGCTGGGCCTTGACCGAGGCTTCGGGTGAGATCAGGCCATGCCGATGCAGGATGGACGTCACGGTGCTCGGAGCCGGCACCGGTGTGTGGCCCAGATCCTGAAGCCGCCGGCTGATCTTGCGCCCGCCCCAAGCCGGGTGCTGCAGGCGCAGGGCGACGACCAGTCGCTCCAGTTCCTCCGCCGTTCGGGTCGGACTGGTCGCGGGCCGGCGCGACCGCTCGACCAAGCCAGCCATCTCCTGTTCGGTGTACCGAGCAATCCACTTATAGCCGGTCTGCGGGGAGATGCCGTAGCGTTGGCAAAGCTGGCGGCGATTGCAGCCCTCTTGCTGGGCGAGCAGGACGAATTCGTGGCGCAGGCTCATGGTGTCGCGTGGGCTCCAGGGCATGACGGACTCCGGCAGAAACTCTGCCGTGAAGTGTCAACCATGTCCTCGCACACCTGTCCACCATGTCCCCGGTCTATACAGCGAGACAAAGAAAGTAGGTCGGCTCCCCCGCAGGGGGAGTCGAAACTGGCCGTTGACCCGCACACCAACAGCGTCCAAACCAAATCATCAAGTCACGAGAACCCAAGATCAACCAGCGCCAGCCCCCCCTACTTCTTCAATGGCCTCTGCTTATCCTCATCCCCGCTATCCACCGGCGCATCCCCCAGATTCTTCATATTCGCCTGATAAGGCGGCAACTCACTCATCGTCATATTGCGCGCCTGCACATACAGCGGCAGCACCTCAGGCATGTGCTTCTCCAGCTCGGCGATACGGCTGCGCCCGGAGGGATGGGTGGAGAGGAATTCGGCGCCGGCCTGCGACTGCGTGACCGTGCCCATCTTCTGCCACAGCGAGACCGAGGAGCGCGGGTCATAGCCGGCGCGCGCGGCGATGTCCATGCCGACCAGGTCGGCTTCGGTCTCGTCGGCGCGCGAGAAGCGCAGTGTCAGCAGGTGGGCGCCGGTGCCCAGGGCCATATTGCCCAGGTTGCCGAAGCCGAACAGCTGCGAGATCACGTTGGCGCCAAGGTTGGTGATCTCGGACTGGGCAGCGCGTTCGCGGGCGTGCTCGCGCAGCGCGTGGGCGATCTCGTGCCCCATGGCCATCGCCACTTCGTCGTCGGTCAGCTTGAGGCGGTCGAGCAGGCCCGCGTAGAAGGCGATCTTGCCGCCGGGCATGCAGAAGGCATTGACCTGGCGGGTGTTGATCAGGTTGACCTCCCAGTTCCACTGCCGCGCGCGCTCGTTCCAGCGCACGGTCTCGGGCAGCAGGCGGCGCGCGATCGCGCGCAGGCGGATGAGCTGCGGATTGTTGTCGGGCATCAGCGTGCGCTGTGCCACCGCCTCCTGCTTGATCTGCTCGTACTCCTGCGCCGCCTGCCGCTCGATATCCTCGAGCGGCACGATCTTGCGGATCGAGGCGTTGCGGTCTTCGAGCCGGATGCCGTCCTCCTGGGCTAGGAGAGGAAGCGGGAGCAGGACCAGCGCAAGGCCGAGCGCCGCGCAGAGCGGCCGGCCTGGCATGGCCTTGGCGGGCTGCCGAACACACTGGCGACGGGACATGTCACAACCTCGGTCATGAAAAAAGGGCCGGCATACTGGCGAAGGGAGCGAAGGCCGTTCGGATGCCGGTCAGGGTGATGCAATAATACACGGCGCCCGCGCGGCCGCAGGCGAGATTCCGCCGCGGCCCGGCACGCCTGCCCAGACGTCCGTCCATGCATTCATGACCTTCCACGACTATCTCGACATCTTCCGCAACCGCCGTATCGGCGCCATGCTGGCGCTGGGCTTCGCATCCGGCCTGCCGCTGGCGCTGACCTCCGGCACGCTGCAGGCCTGGATGACCGTCGAGGGCCTGGACATCAAGACGATCGGCTTCTTCTCCCTGGTGGGCCAGGCCTATATCTTCAAATTCCTGTGGGCGCCGCTGATGGACCGCTACACGCCGCCGCGGCTGGGCCGCCGCCGCGGCTGGCTGTTGCTGACCCAGCTCGGCCTCGCCGCCGCCATCGCCGGCATGGCCTTCTGCCCGCCGCGCGAAGCGCTGTGGGCACTGGCCGCGCTGGCCGCGCTGGTGGCCTTCCTGTCGGCCTCGCAGGACATCGTCTTCGACGCCTACAGCACCGATGTGCTGCAGCCGGCCGAGCGCGGCGTGGGCGCGGCGGTCAAGGTGCTGGGCTACCGGCTGGCCATGCTGGTCTCGGGTGGACTGGCGCTGTGGCTGGCCGACCGCGTGCTGGGCTGGCCGCAGATGTACCTGCTGATGGCGGCGCTGATGGCCGCCTGCGTGCTGTCCCTGCTGTGGGCGCCCGAGCCGGACGCGCCGGCGCGCGCGCCGCGCTCGCTGGAAGAGGCGGTGCTCGGCCCGCTGCGCGACTTCTTCTCGCGCCCCGGGGCCTGGTGGCTCCTGCTGCTGATCGTGCTGTACAAGCTGGGCGATGCCTTCGCCGGCGCGCTCTCGACCACCTTCCTGATCCGCGGCGTCGGCTTTTCGGCGGGCGAGGTCGGCATCGTCAACAAGACGCTGGGCCTGGCCGCCACCATCGTCGGCGCCCTGTTCGGCGGCACGCTGATGGTGCGCCTGGGCCTGTACCGCTCCCTGCTGCTGTTCGGCGTGCTGCAGGCCGTGTCCAACCTGGGCTACTGGATGCTGGCGGTCACGCCGCAGCACCTGTGGACCATGGGCGCCGCCATCGGCGTGGAGAACCTGTGCGGCGGCATGGGCACGGCCGCCTTCGTCGCGCTGCTGATGGCCTTGTGCAACCGCTCCTTCTCGGCCACGCAGTATGCACTGCTGTCAGCGCTGGCTTCGATCGGCCGCGTCTATGTGGGACCGAGTTCGGGCTACCTGGTGGAAGCCTGGGGCTGGGCGCCCTTCTATCTCGGCACGGTGGCCATCGCGATTCCGGGCGTGCTGCTGCTGCGCGCCATGCGCGGCACCATCCACCGCTACGAGGCCGAGGCCCGCGCCGGCAACTGAAGCCGGCAACTGAAGCCGGCAGCCGGGGCCGGCAACCTCCACCGGCACCGGGCCCGCCGCCGGCTATTCCTTGTAGTAGACGATCTGGTGCGAGGTCGCCAGCAGCTCGCCGGCGGCGCTCCAGATCTGCGCGCTCTGGTCGAAGTAGCCCTGCCGGAACACCTGCGCCCGGGCGCTCGCCAGCACGTGGCTGTCGCCCAGCGCCGCCAGCGTGGCGGCGTCGGCATGGAAATAGGTGGTCAGCGACACCGTGCCGGCCGGCACGAAGCCGGCGCGCTTGAGGAAGATGCGCGGATAGAAGGTATCGCACCACGAAGCCACGGCGGCAAAGTCGGGCGTACGCGCCGGCGCGTCGCGCAGCCAGAACTGCGTCAGGCTGTCCGGATGCTCCGTGCCTGCCTCGGCGCTCGGCTTGGCACCGCGCAGCGGGCGCATATCGTAGGCCTTGAGCCAGCGCACCGGGGCGAAGCCGCCCGCCGCCGGCACCTGCTCCGGCGGCGGCGCCTCCGGACGCACGGCCTCGCCGCAACCCCAGGTCTCGCGTCGCACGGCGAAGACGGCGCTGGCGGTGGTCGCCACCACGCCCTGCTGGCGCAGTTCCAGGCTCCAGTGCTGGGTCGAGCGGTTGGTGCGCGAGGGCCGCGCCTCGATCTCGAACGGACCTTCGGCGATCGGGCCGGCGAAGTTCACGGTCAGCGCGATCGGGTCGCCCAGCCGCTGCGGATGCTGCAGCACCGCCTGCAGCAGCGTGGCGGCGGTGATGCCGCCGAAGGGGCCGATCATGTTCCAGTAGGCCGGCGTGGTGCGGCCGAGGAAGCGGTCGGGACCGGCCGGCTCGAGCGCCAGCGCGTCGTCGAAGGGGTGCGGCGCCAGCGTTCCGGCCGCGTCTGCGGAAACTGAGGACATGGAAAAAAGTACGATCGTTCGGTAACGATGGCTACAGTAGTCGTAGTCAGCCTGACCGTCAAGCCTGGTCGCGTGCCACGGCCGGCAGATCGCCCGCATGACCCCGCCGTGGCCCGGCTGCCTTCAACGGCCCGCAGCCTGGCGTCCGCCCGGCAGTTGCCAGCCGCGCTGGTTGGCAACCACGGCCAGCAGCACCAGGGCCATGCCCGCCAGTTGCGCCGGGCTCAGTACGACGCGAAAGACGAGCACATCGATCGCGATGGCGACCAGCGGATAGATGAAGGACAGGGTCGCGATCGACAGCACGCCGAGGCGCTGGAAGGCGGCATACAGCCAGGTGTACATCACGCCGGTATGCAGCAGCCCCAGCGCCAGCAGCGCCCCCCAGGCCTGCGCGCCGTAGCTGCCCGGGGCCGGGTGGGCCAGCGGCAGCAGCAGCGGCACTCCCAGCAGCATCTGCAGGCCGGCGATCTGGGCCGGCGGCAGGCCCTGCAGCCGGCGCGTGGCGAAGGTGGTGACGGCATACAGCAGGGCCGCAACCAGGGACAGCGCGACGCCGGCCAGCAGCCGGCCAGGCGTGCCGCTGCCGCCGTGCTCCAGCCCGGTGATCAGCACGACACCGGCAAAGGCCAGCAGCAGCCACGGCAGCCGCCCGGCGCCCACGCGCTCGCGCTGGAACAGCGCCACCAGCCACAGCAGGAAGAAGGGCTGGGTGTGATAGACCACGGTGGCGATCGAGATGCCGCTGTAGCGGTAGGCCGAGAACAGGCAGATCCAGTTCAGGATCAGGGCGATGCCGCCGAGCGCCAGCCAGCTCCACTGGCGTGTGTCCATGGGCCTCCAGCCCCGCTGCAGCGCCAGCGCGCCGAGCAGCGCCAGGCCGCCCAGCAGGCAACGGAACCAGACCACGTCGATGGGCGGCTGGCCGCTCATCACCACGAAAGCGCCGATGGTGCCGGACAGCGCCATGGCGGCGACCATGCGCCAGGTGCCGCCTGTCGCGGCGTGCGCCGGCGGCGCGGATGCGGGATTCGTCATGTCGGGATTTGCGTCGAGGTCAGCGGAGGACCGGTGCGGGCCATTCTTCCACCCGCCATCCAGATCAACAATCCGTCCACTGAACAATTACCATGTGACAAAAAGTCAAAATCCGACACCCCAAGGAGCGACTGCGGATGCCGATGCCCTCCCTCAATGCCATGGCCGTGTTCGCCCGCGTGGTCGATGCCGGCAGTTTCTCAGCGGCCGCGCGCCAGCTCGGCATGACACCTTCGGCGGCCAGCCGCCATGTGTCGCGGCTGGAGGCGGCGCTGGGCACCGCCCTGCTGCAGCGGACCACGCGCGCGGTCGCGCTGACCGAGCCGGGCCGTGCGGTCTACGCGGCCTGCACGCGCATGCTGGCGGGCGCGCGCGAGGTCGAGGCGCTGGCCGGCGCCCAGCCGGGCGAGCCGCGCGGCCTGCTGCGCGTCAGCGCCCCGGTCTCGTTCGGCCAGGCCTGGCTGGCCCCGCGCCTGCCCGCGCTGCTGGCGCGCCATGCGGGACTGGAGCTGCAACTGTCGCTGACCGATCGCCTGGTGGACCTGGTCGAGGAAGGCGTCGACGTGGCCGTGCGCATCGCGCGCGACCTGGCGCCGGGCCTGGTGGCGCGGCCGCTATGCGCGGTGCGCTACCGGCTGGTGGCCGCACCGGCCTTCCTGGCACGCCACGGCGTGCCAGGCACGCCCGCGGCACTGCCGGCGCTGCCTTGCCTGTACCTGGGCTACGGCGCATTCGGCGAGCAATGGACGCTGCGGCGCGAGGACCGCGCGACGGAGGGGGAGACGGCAGAGGCGGGAAAAGCAGCAGGGGCGGAAAGCGACAGCAACGCCACGGCCGAAATGGCCGAGACGGTCACCGTGCGGGTGCCGCCGCGGGTAACGGTGAACAACAGCGCGGCCATCGTGGCGATGGCCGCGGCCGGCGCCGGCATCGGGCTGGTGCCCGACTTCGCCGCGGCGCAGGGCCTGGCCGACGGCAGCCTGGTGAGCGTGCTCGACGACTGGCGCGTGCTGGAACCCTATGCCGGCACCGCCTACGCCGTGTACACGCCGACGCGGCACCTGGCCCCCAAGGTGCGCGCCTTCATCGACCACCTGGCCGCGCCGGCTCAGGCCGAGCAGACGCGGTAGACGGCCAGGCTGCCGCGCCAGTTGGCGGCCCAGTTGACCGTCACGCCCTCGTGCATGACCACGCGGTCGAGCACGCGCAGGCCGACCTTGGGCGCCAGCGCCTCGAAATCCTTGATGGTCAGCACGCGCACGTTGGGGGTGTCGTACCACTGGTAGGGCAGCGACTCCGACACCGGCATGCTGCCGCGGAACACCGACAGCCGGTGCGGCCAGTAGCCGAAGTTGGGGAAGGACACGATGCACTCGCGTCCCACGCGCAGCGTGTCGCGCAGCACCTGCGCGGTGTTGTGGATGGTCTGCAGGGTCTGCGACAGGATCACCGTGTCGAAGCTCTTGTCCTCGAACAGCTTGAGCCCGCCCTCCAGGTCCTGCTGGATCACGTGCACACCCTTCTGCGCGCACGACAGCACGCCCTCGTCGCGGATCTCCACGCCATAGGCCTGCACCGACAGTTCGTCCTGCAGCACGCGCAGCAGGCTGCCGTCGCCGCAGCCGAGATCGAGCACGGTCGAGTTCGGCTCGACCCAGCGCGCGATGGCGCGGAAGTCGGGGCGCAGCGCCAGGATATTGGGATTGGCCGCGGCATTCATGCGCCGATCTCCTCAGCGACGCGCTCGTAGTAGGCGCGCATCAGGTTGTGGTAGCGCGCGTCGTCGAGCAGGAAGGCGTCGTGGCCATGCGGTGCGTCGATCTCGGCGTAGGTGACCGGGCGCTTGTTGTCGAGCAGTGCCTTGACGATCTCGCGGCTGCGGTTGGGGGCGAAGCGCCAGTCGGTGGTGAAGCTGGCCACCAGGAAGCTCGCCTGGGTCTGCGCCATCGCGCGGGTCAGGTTGCCGCCGAAGGCCAGCGCGGGGTCGAAGTAGTCGAGCGCGCGCGTGATCAGCAGGTAGGTGTTGGCGTCGAAATACTCGGCGAACTTGTCGCCCTGGTAGCGCAGGTAGCTCTCCACCTGGAACTCGACGTCGAAGGAGAAGCGGATGTCCTCGGTCTTCAGCTCGCGGCCGAATTTCTCCGCCATGTCCTCGTCGGACAGGTAGGTGATGTGGCCGATCATGCGGGCCACGCGCAGGCCGCGCTTGGGTTTGACGCCGTGCGCGTAGTAGTTGCCGCCGTGGAAATCGGGGTCGGACAGGATGGCGCTGCGCGCAACCTCGTTGAAGGCGATGTTCTGCGCCGACAGCTTGGGCGTGGAGGCGACCACGATGCAGTGGCGCAGGCGCTCCGGGTACATCAGGCTCCAGGCCACCGCCTGCATGCCGCCGAGGCTGCCGCCCATCACCGCGGCGAACTGGCGGATGCCGAACGCATCGGCCACGCGCGCCTGCGCATTGACCCAGTCCTCCACCGTCACCACCGGGAAGGCCGCGCCATAGGGCAGGCCGGTGGCCGGATTGGGACTCATGGGGCCGGTCGAGCCGAAGCAGGAACCGAGATTGTTGACGCCGATGACGAAGAAACGGTCGGTGTCGAGCGGCTTGCCCGGACCGACCATATTGTCCCACCAGCCCACGTCGCGCGGGTCGTCGGCATAGATGCCGGCCACGTGGTGGGAGGCATTGAGCGCGTGGCAGACCAGCACGGCGTTGCTGCGCTCGGCGTTGAGGGTGCCGTAGGTCTCGACCATCAGGTCGTAGCCGGCGATCGAAGAACCGTTGCGCAGCTTGAGCGGCTCGGGGAAATGCATGCGCTGCGGCGCGACGATGCCGACGGAATCGGGCGGCAGGTCGCGCAGGGCAGGCGGCGGAGCAACGTCTGTCATGAATGGAGCCCGTTGGTGCACGGGCATAAAAAAACCCGACCGGCATTGCGCAAACCTCATCGCAGCCAAGTCGGGCTCCCGCGGTTTCCCGCGTGCCGGCGGCATCTCTGCAGTGTTGCTCTGTCGCAGTGTTGCAGTGTTGCAGTGGCGCCGGCCCAACCTCTTTAGCCGCATTTATATTCGCAGGCGGGCGGTACCGGAATCCGGACACCACCTGGCTGCCGCGCGCCCGCAAGCCAGTCATCAAATCGGCGCGACCGGCACATTATAGAGCAATCCGCGTGGATCGCGGCGCGGGAAGCGGAGCGGTGCCCGGCGGGGCACCGCCGGCGACAGCGCGTCAGCCCAGCAGCACGCGCAGCTGGGCCTCGGCGTGCTCGCCCGGCAGCTTGCGGAAACCGCTCTTGGCATAGCGGTGCCACTGGCCCTGCACCGCGGACACGATCAGCGCGGCGCGCATCGACACGTCCGCGTCGGGCGGGAAGGCGCCCTGGCTGACGGCGACCTTCAGGCACTGGCGCAGCGAGGCCTCGATGCGGTCGATCATCTGGTTGATGCGCTCCTGCAGGCGCTCGTGCTCGCCGACCAGCGCCTCGCCGGTCAGCACGCGCGTCATGCCCGGATTCTTCTCGGCGAAGGACAGCAGCATGCGCACGATCGCATGCGCCTGGCGCAGGCCGTGCTCTTCCTGCGTGGTGATCTGGTTGATGAGGCCGAACACCGACTGCTCGATGAAGCCGATCAGGCCTTCGAACATCTGCGCCTTGCTGGCGAAGTGCCGGTACAGGGCCGCCTCGGACACGCCGAGCTTGGCCGCCAGCGCAGCGGTGGTGATCTTCTCCCCGCGCGGATGCTCGAGCATGCCGGCCAGGGTCTGCAGGATCTGGATGCGGCGCTCGCCCGGGCGGGGACGCTTGCGCGCGGGCGCGGCGGCGTCGCCGCCGTCCTGGACGGCGCCGGCGGGCGCGGCCGGCGCCGGGCCGCTAGTGTGCCCGTTACTGTGCATCATGACCCTTGCTCCGCGTTTGTCGTTGTCGTTGGAGTTGATGCATGGATTGTACTTTTACCTTCACATAGGCGGGACGATTGACGACGCGGGCGCGCACCCGCGGCGCGCTGTCCGGCATCGCCTGCGGTGCCGGCGGCTGGCGCCCTTCGGACCCGGCTGGCGGTACCTGGGCCTCGGCCGCGACCAGGGTCACGGCGCGCTCCTGCGCGGTGTGCGGGGCATGGCGGCCATCCTCGGCCGCGAGGGTGGTACGCAGCACGGCGTCGGCGGTGACGCCCGGCACCGCGGCCTCGGCCGGAGCCGGCAAGGCCTGCGGGCGGGCCGGCGCCAGCGCGCGCAGGTAGCCGGTGACCCAGGCGGTGCCGATGCCCATGCCCGCGTAGCGCTTCAGGTGCGACAGCGTGTCCTCGACCAGCACGGCGCGGTGCGGCGCGATGCGCTCCTGTGCCAGCAACCGGCGCAGCATGCGGCGATCGGGCTTGGGCCGCAGGTGCCCGTGCACCCACATCTGCTCGATCGCCACTACGCGTTCGAAATACTGGGCGATGCCGGCGATGCGCAGCACCGCCAGCGCATAGTCCTGCGGCGCATTGGTCACCAGGATCTTGCGCCCGGGCAGGCGCCGCAGGTGTGCGGCCAGGCCGCGCCTGACCTTGACCATGCGCGCCAGCTCGGGAAAGTCGTGCGCGGCGCGCAGGAAATCGGCGGCGTCGACGCCGTGGTGCCGGATCATGCCCAGCAGCGTGGCGCCGTAGCGCTGCCAGTAGGCCACGCGCACCTCGCTGGCACGGGCCTCGTCACAGCCGAGCACGCGCGCCACGTAGGCCGTCATCTGCCGGTTGATGGCCGGGAAAATGGCGTGCGAGGCATCGTGCAGCGTATTGTCGAGATCGAACAGCCAGACGGTGGGCCCGGCCGTATTGCCGGCGGCGCGGCGCAGGCGGCCGCGGCGCGTGCCATGCGTTCGCGTTGGGTAGGGGTAGGACAAGCCGTCGAGAAGTGGAGTAACGGTCGCGGCGGCGTGCAGGCGCCGCCGCGACGGGTCCGCTCAGTGCGAGCGGATCATGGTGCCGAACGCCTGCTCGGTAAGAATTTCCAGCAGCAGCGAGTGCTCGATGCGGCCGTCGATGATGTGCACCGAATTGACGCCGCTCTTGGCGGCATCGAGCGCCGACGAGATCTTCGGCAGCATGCCGCCGGAGATGGTGCCGTCGGCGAACAGCTCCTCGATCTCGCGCGCCGACAGGTCGGTCAGCAGATTGCCCTTCTTGTCCATCACGCCGGGGATGTTGGTCATCATCACCAGCTTCTCGGCCTTCAGGATCTCGGCCATCTTGCCGGCGACCACGTCGGCGTTGATGTTGTAGGCCTGGCCGTCGTCGGAGAAGCCGATCGGCGAGATCACGGGAATGAAGGCGTCGTCCTGCAGGGCGCGCACCACCGCCGGGTTGATCGCCTCGATGTCGCCGACGAAGCCGATGTCGATGAAGGTGCCCGGATTCTCGCGGTCCGGCATCTGCAGGCGCTTGGCGCGGATCAGCCCGCCATCCTTGCCGGTCAGGCCGACGGCCTGGCCGCCGTACTGGTTGATCAGCATCACGATATCCTGCTGCACCTCGCCGCCCAGCACCCACTCGACCACTTCCATGGTCTCTTCGTCGGTGACGCGCATGCCCTGGATGAAGGTGCCGACCTTGCCGACCTTCTTCAGCGCCTCGTCGATCTGCGGGCCGCCGCCGTGCACCACCACCGGATTCATGCCGACCAGCTTGAGCAGGATCACATCGCGCGCGAAGCCGTGCTTGAGCTTCTCCTCGGTCATGGCGTTGCCGCCGTACTTGACCACGATGGTCTTGCCGTGGAACTTGCGGATATAAGGCAGCGCCTCGGCGAGGATCTCAGCCTTCAGGGAGGGGGCGATGGCGGCTACCGAGGTGACGGCAGGCCCGGGTGCGTCGGCGTTCATGGCAGGGGACATCCGAGAGGTTCAACAAGTATCATGATCGTGTCAAAATCGCTGCGCGGCGGGTTCGCCGCCTTCCGTGGAAGGCGTGGCACCGGTCGCCGGGAGCGGCAGGCGCCGATTTTACAAGAAACCGCGTGCCGCGCGCGCACACCGCCCGACGCAGCGCTGGCGGCGGCCGGGAAGGCCCGGCGCGGCGCCCCGCACGTGCGATGCGCGCAACAGCGAGCGATGCCCGCCGCCCGCCCCCTCAACCTTGCCGCAGGCCGCGCCGATGCCCCTCGATCCTGACGAACTGCAGTCCCTGCGCCCCCACCTGCTGCGCTTCGCCCTGCTGCAGCTGCGCGACGAGGCGCTGGCCGAGGACACGGTGTCGGAAACGCTGCTGGCGGCGCTGGAACACCCCGAGCGCTTCGCCGGCCAGTCAGCGCTCAAGACCTACCTGATCGGCATCCTCAAGCACAAGATCATCGACACGCTGCGCAGCGGCCGCCGCGAAGTGACGCTGGCGCTGAGCGCGGGCGAGGACGGCGACGAGCAGTCCGACCTCGAAGCCTTCGACGCCCTGTTCGCCCGCAACGGCCACTACCAGACCCCGCCGTCCGACTGGGGCGATCCCGACCGCACCTTCGAGCGGCGCGAGTTCTTCGAAATCCTGCAACTGTGCGTGGACCGGCTGCCGGCCAAGATCGGGCGCGTCTTCATGATGCGCGAGTGGCTGGAACTGGAATCGGAAGAAATCTGTCAGGATCTGCAGATCAGCGCGACCAATCTGTGGGTGATGCTCTACCGTGCCCGCATGCGCCTGCGCGAATGCCTCGAGCTGAACTGGTTCGGCCAGCGCGCGGGCTGATGCCGGCCGGCCCGGGAACCCGCCCGCCCCTCCTAGGAAACCATGCCTGATACGCCGCCACGCCGCCGCCTGATGCCGACCTGCCACGAGGTGCACCAGCTCACCATGCAGGGGCTGGACCGCGAACTCGGCTGGGTCCAGCGCCTGCGCGTGCGCAGCCACCTGACGATCTGCGACGCCTGCACCCGATTCGCCGGCCAGATGCGCCTGATGCGCGCCGCCATGCGCCACCTCGGCCGCGACGACGGCGCGGCCGGGCCACGCCGGGAAGGCTGAGGCAAACGCCACATGAGCGACCGGCCGGCCCCGCCTCCCGCCCCCGCCCCCGCCTGCGCCGTGCTGACCGGCCAGTTGCGGCCGGTCGAGCACTGCAGCCGCTGCGGCAAGGGTTTCGTCTGCGGCCACGCGGCCGGCCTGCCCGCCTGCTGGTGCGCCAGCGAGCCGCTGCTGCCGGCGCGCGCCATCGTGCCGGGCCGGCACTGCCTCTGTCCCGACTGCCTGCGGCAGCGCCGCGCCGGACAGGACTGAGCGGGGCGCCCGGGCTCAGGCGCCGGCCGCGGCCCGCACGCCTGGCGCACCGCCCCACTGCATCACCGCCACCCCCAGCACCACCAGCAAGGCCCCGCCCAGGCGCGCAGCGCTCAGTTCGCGCACGGCAAACCCGGCCAGGCCGAACCGGTCGGCCGCCAGCGCCGCCAGCATCTGCCCTGCCACCACCGCGGCGATGAAGCTGCCCGCGCCCAGCCGCGGCGCCAGCACCAGCGCGGCGGTGATATAGAAGGCACCGAGCAGGCCACCGCTCCACATCCAGCCGCGCACGCCGGCGGCCGCACCGACCGCCGGCAGCGGCACGCGCAGCGCCGCCAGCACCAGCACCACCGCCACCAGGCTGACCAGCAGCGAGACCAGGGTCGCCCACAAGGGATGGCCCAGCGCGCGGCCCAGCCCGCCGTTGGCCCCGGCCTGCAGGGGAATGACCGCGCCGGCGGCGACGCCCATCAGCAGCGACGGCAGCAGGGCGAAGGGGGAAGCGAGAAGCGAAGCCATGGCGCGATCCGAGGAATATCCGAGAGCGCTCAGTTTCAAATATTCCCTTTAAAAATTCCAATTCCGACTTCAAAGATTTAATATTCGCAGCATGAATAATCTACGTGCTATCGACCTGAACCTGCTGGTGGTGCTGGAAGCCCTGCTGGCGGAACGCCATATCTCGCGCGCGGCGCTGCGCCTGCACCTGAGCCAGCCGGCCGTCAGCCATGCGCTCGGCCGCCTGCGCCAACTGCTCGACGATCCGCTGCTGGTGCGCGGCCAGGGCGGCCTGGTGCTGACCGCGCGCGCCCACGAACTCTCCGGCCCGCTGGCCGAGGCGCTGGCGCAGGTGCGCATCCTGCTGGGGCCGTCCGGCTTCCAGCCGGCGACCGCGCGCCGCACCTTCCGCCTGGCCATGTCCGACTACGGCGCCATGGTGGTGCTGCCGCGCCTGCTGCGCGCGGTGCGCAAGGCCGCGCCGGGCATCGACCTGGTGGTGACGCAGGCCAGCCGTGAGGCAATGACGGCCAAGGTGGCGGACGGCGAGATCGACGCCGCGCTGGGCGTGTTCGCCAATCCGCCGGAAAGCGTGCGCGCACAGACGCTGTTCGAGGATGACTATGCCTGCGCGGTCGACGCCGCCACGGTACGCGACAACGGCCGGCTCGACCAGGTCGCCTACCTGGCGCGTTCCCATGTGCTGGTGGCCACGCACAGCGAGCGCGTCGACGCCATCGACGCGGCCGTGGCCAAGCTCGGCGGCCGCCGCAAGATCGCCTGCGTGCTGCCGCACTGGAGCGTGGCGCCCGCGCTGATCGCCGGGACCAACCTGGTACTGACGACGGCACGGCGCAGCCTGGCCGCGCTGCAGGAAGACCCGCGCTTCGCCGTGTTCGACCCGCCGTTCGCGCTGCCGGGGCTGACCTTCAGCATGATCTGGCACGAGCGCATCGAAGCGGATCCCGGCCACATGTGGCTGCGCGAACGGGTGGTGGCCGCGGCCGCGGGTCAGGAATCGGGAGAATCGATCAGCCTGCGCGGCTGAGCACTGGAATCGCCGGCATCGTCGGCGTCGCCGCAGCCGTCAGACTGCTCGGCTGCCCCGGCGGGCTGGCCCGACGGCGTATCGTGCCGCTTCGCGGCCGGGCCGCCGCGGCGGACGGCTGGCCGGCCACCCGAGGGCTGCGGCAAGGTTCCTGCGCCGGGCGCGGGAGGGGACGCTGGAAGAGGCGCGCGCCCGCGGCGCGGTGGCGGAGCGGGCGGCCGGGCCGCGCCGCGCGCCGGCACGCCGGTGCCGCCACGGTAGACCAGCTTCTGCCGGGTGCCCAGCTGCTTGTTGGCCATGGCGGCTGCCCGTGCCCTGCGGCGGCGCTCAGTGCATGTGGCCGCTATGGCCACCTTGGCCACCTTGGCCACCCTGCCCCATGGCTCCCTGCCCCATGGCGCCCAGGTCGCGCACCTCGGCATCGACGCGCTGCTCGGTGACCTTGCCGCCCTGTTCGATCTTCAGCGTCAGGGGCACCTTGTCGCCGGCCTTGAGCTGGCTCTTCAGGCCCATCAGCATCACGTGGTAGCCGCCCGGCTTCAGTTCGACGTCCTGCATCTTGGGCAGGTCGATCGAGGCCACCGGGCGCATGCGCATCACGCTGCCGTCCATCTTCATCTCGTGCAGCTCCACGCTGGCCGCGACGGGCGAGGACACGCCCACCAGCTTGGCCGCCTCATGGGCGTGCAGGGTCATGAAAGCCCCGGAGGCGGTCTGGGCCGGCACGGTGCCGCGCGCCCAGGCATTGCTGATGTCGACCTGGGCCAGCGCCGCGCCGGAGGCCAGGGCGGCGAACAGGGCGACACAGGAAGCGGCGGCGCGGGCCGCACGGAACTTGGCATGCATGACTGACTCTCCTGAAGATGGGTCTGGTTGGTTCTGCTGCAGGACTCACATTAGACCACGCGGGACGGTGGCGGCCAGCGTCCGGCATCTCGGCGCGCGGGCGGATCGTCCAGTCTGGCAGCGCCGCGCCGGCGCACCAATGCGGCAAGGTGTCGCACGCGCCGGCCGACCGGCGCGTGCGTTGCTACACTGCCGCCATGCCATCCGCTCTCTTCCTGTACGCCCCCTTCGCGCCGGCGGCCGACGGCCAGGCGCGCCACAACCTGGTGAGCCTGCGCCGGCTGTTCTGGCTGCGCTGGGCGCTGCTGAGCGCGCAGGCGACCATGCTGCTGACCTGCGAGGCGCTGGCCGGCGTCATCCTGCCCTACCGCCCGCTGCTGATCATCTTCGCGCTGCAGACCCTGTTCAACCTGATGACGGGCCTGCGGCTGCATCTGCACTCCAGCGACGACGCCGCGCCCAGCGACGCGGAACTGATGGGTCAGCTGATGGTCGACCTGACCGCGCTGTCCGCCATCCTGTTCTTCACCGGCGGCGCCACCAATCCCTTCGTCTCCTTCTACCTGCCGGGACTGGCGATCGCGGCGGCCATCCTGCCGTGGCGCATGGTGATGGCGCTGGCGCTGTTCGCGCTGGCCTGCTATTCGGTGCTGCTGCTCGAATACGTTCCGCTGAACCTGATCAACCCGGACAACGCGGTCAACTACCACCTGGCCGGCATGTGGCTGAACTTCGTCGCCAGCGCGGTGATGATCGCCTTTTTCGTGGCGCGGCTGTCCGGCGTGCTGCGCCAGCGCGACGCCCAGCTCAGCCAGGCGCAGGAGCAGTTGCTGCGCGAGGCGCGCGTGGAAGCGCTCAATGCGCAGGCCGCCGCGGTGGCCCATGAGATCGGCACGCCGCTGTCCACGCTGGCGGTGATCGCCGGTGAACTGCGCGGCGATGCCGAGCACCGCCAGCACGGCGCCACGCCGGTGGCAGGCTACCTGGCCGACCTGCAGACCATGGAGCAGCAGATCGAGCTGTGCAAGTCGATCCTGGCCCGGCTGCGCGAAGACCATGCCACGGTGGCGCCCCAAGCCATCGCCTCCTGGCTGCCGGCCTTCGTCGAGCGCTGGCAATTGCGCCACCCGCAGGCGCAGCTGCAAGCCAGTGCCGCGCCCGCGGCCGCCGCGCAGGAAATCGAGCCGGCCCGGGTCGGCCAGATCCTCACCATCCTGCTCGACAACGCGGCGCGCAGCCAGCAGGGCGCCACCCCGCCGCTGCAATTGTCGATCGCGCTGGAAAGCGGCACCCCGCACGCCACGCTGTGCTTCCGCGTGGCCGACCACGGCGGCGGCATCGCACCGCTGCTGCGCCAGCACCTGGGCGAAGCCCCGGTGGCCAGCTCGCACGGCGGCCAGGGTATCGGCGCCTACCTGGCGCAAAGCACGGCGCTGCGCATGGGCGGCCGCCTGAGCTGGCACGACCATGCCGGCGGCGGCACCGTCGCCGAGCTGCGCCTGCCCCTGGCCGCGCGCGCGGCCGCCGGCGCCTGAATCCTCCAAGCCTGTTTCCCGAGACATCTCCCGAGATCCGCCATGAATGAAGTCCCCCCCACCGCTGCCGGCGACGCTCCGGGCGACCCCGCCGGCGCCCCCTTCCTGGTCGTCGACGACGACACCGTCTTCGCCGGCACGCTGGCGCGCGCGCTGGCACGCCGCGGCTACGCCGTGCAGGTGGCGCACACCCGCCAGGAGGCGCTGGCACTGGCCGAACGCACCGCCTTCGCCTATGTCACGCTGGACCTGCACCTGAACGCGCCCGCCGAGGCCGGCGGCACCGCTCCGGCGGACTCGGGCCTGCACCTGATCGGCCCGCTGCGTACCGCGCTGCCGCACGCGCGCATCCTGATCCTGACCGGCTATGCGAGCATCGCCACCGCGGTCACGGCGGTCAAGCAGGGCGCGGATGAATACCTGGCCAAGCCGGCCAACGTCGACTCGATCCTGACCGCGCTGATGGCGGGGGTGTCGGAGGACGCGGCGGAAGCCGCGCTGGAAGAGCCGGTGCCGCTGTCGGTGGCACGGCTCGAATGGGAGCACATCCAGCGCGTGCTCAACGAGCACGGCGGCAATATCTCGGCAACGGCGCGCGCGCTGAACATGCATCGCCGCACGCTGCAGCGCAAGCTGGGCAAGCGGCCGGTCTCGCGCTGACGGGAGGTGCCGGCGGGACGTGCCCGCGTTCAGAGTCGCAACTGCACGTAGTTCCAGGCCAGGCCGTCGTCGTCGCCTACGCGATCGGCCAGCCGCAAGGCATCCGCGGCATGGCGATCGGCGCGCCAGACCAGGTCGGCGGCCTGCATGGCCTGCGCCAGCGGCGCAGCCCCGCTGGGGGTGCCTGCCGGAACGACGGTGCCGGCGTGGGCGGCAGTCACCAGCGCCGGCAAGCGCGCCGCCGGCGCGCCGCCACCAGCGCTGCAAGCCGCCGCGGCGTCCGGCGCCGCCGCCGGTCCGGGCCGCGCGCACAGGAACAGCGTGGCCGCCGCCAGGCCGCACAGCACGGCGGTGGAAATCATCAGTTCGCGTTTCATCTCGTCCTCCTCGGCGAAGCCGGGCCATGCCGGCGGAAATGGGCACGGCGGGCCGCGGCGGCCACGCCGTGCGCCCCGTACAGGCGACGGCCGCAGCGCCCTCAAGCGACTGCGGCCGCACAGCTTCGCAGCGCGCGCCGGCAGGCGCCAGCGCACTTACCAATGCTTACCTGGCTTACCAGCGTGAGTCACGCTCCCAGGCCTTGAGTTCTTCTTCCACGCGCTCCTTGGTGTAGCCGTAACGCTCCTGGATCCGGCCGGCGAGCTGGTCGCGCTTGCCCTGGATGCGTGCCAGGTCATCGTCGGTCAGCTGGCCCCACTTCTCCTTGATCCGGCCCTTGGCCTGGTCCCACTTGCCTGCGATCTGGTCCCAATTCATGACAGCCCCCTGCTTGGCACAGCACGGCGCGCGCGCACGTGCGATGGATGGATAGATGGACAGCGCGCAGCCGGGTTGTCCGGCCCGGCCCGCGAGAACAAGCTTAGGAGCGCGCCGGACGTCACAGCAGGCGTGCCGCGCCGAAAGGCGTGTCGGACGATTCCCACAGGGCAGCCGGGACGCAAGACCGAGGTCAAGGGTGAGGAACCAGGACGAGGAACAAAAAAAAGCGCACCTTGCGGTGCGCTTTTGTTGCGGCCTGGTCGGCCGCGGTAAGCGGACCAGGGCCCCGATGCCGCGTGCGCTCAGAGCACGTAGCGCGACAGGTCTTCGTTGCCGACCAGGTCGCCCAGGCGCGCGTCGACGTAAGCGGCGTCGACAGTGATCGTCTCGCCCGACGACTTGGCCGCGTGGAACGACAGGTCTTCCAGCAAGCGTTCCATCACCGTGTAGAGGCGGCGCGCGCCGATGTTCTCGACCTTCTCGTTGACCGAGAAGGCGATCTCGGCCAGCCGGCGGATGCCGTCCGGCGCGAACACCAGGTTGACCTCTTCGGTGGCCAGCAGCGCCTGGTACTGCTTGGTCAGGCTGGCATCGGTCTGGGTCAGGATGGCCTCGAAGTCGGATACCGACAGCGACTCCAGCTCGACGCGGATGGGGAAGCGGCCCTGCAGTTCGGGAATCAGGTCGCTGGGCTTGGACAGGTGGAAGGCGCCGGAAGCGATGAACAGGATATGGTCGGTCCGGATCATGCCGTACTTGGTGCTCACCGTGGTGCCCTCGACCAGCGGCAGCAGGTCGCGCTGCACGCCCTGGCGCGACACCTCGCCGCCGCCGATCTCGCTGCGGCTGGCGATCTTGTCGATCTCGTCCAGGAACACGATGCCGTTCTGCTCGACATTGGCCACGGCCTTGTGCTTGAGCTCCTCGTCATTGACGAGCTTGGCGGCTTCCTCGTCGACCAGCAGCTTGAAGGCTTCCTTGACCTTCATCTTGCGGCGCGCCTTCTTGCCCTGGCCCATGCCGGCGAACATCGAGCGGATCTGCTCGGTCATTTCCTCCATGCCCGGCGGCCCCATGATGTCCATGCTCGGCAGGCCGGCCGACACCTCGAGCTCGATCTCCTTGTCGTCGAGCTGGCCCTCGCGCAGCTTCTTGCGGAAGACCTGGCGGGTGTTGGTGTCCTTCTCCTCGGGCTGGGCGAAGCCGACGTCGCGCGCGGGCGGCAGCAGCACGTCGAGCAGGCGGTCCTCGGCGGCCTCCTCGGCCTTGACGCGCACCTTCTTCATCTCCGATTCGCGCGTCTGCTTGACCGCCATCTCGGCGAGGTCGCGCACGATGGTGTCGACGTCGCGGCCCACATAGCCCACCTCGGTGAACTTGGTGGCCTCGATCTTGATGAAGGGCGCGTCGGCGAGCTTGGCCAGGCGGCGCGCGATCTCGGTCTTGCCGACGCCGGTCGGCCCGATCATCAGGATGTTCTTCGGCGTGATTTCCTGGCGCAGGGGCTCGGCCACCTGCTGGCGGCGCCAGCGGTTGCGCAGGGCGACGGCCACGGCCTTCTTGGCCTTGTCCTGGCCGATGATGTGCTTGTCGAGTTCGGAAACGATTTCCGACGGGGTCATGGTTTGCGACATGGTATCCGTTCAGTGATGGCCGGGGGCGGGCCGCCCGACGCTCATTCCAGCGTCTCGATGACGAAATTGGTGTTGGTGTAGATGCAGAGTTCGCCGGCGATGGTGAGCGACTTCTCCACGATGTCCTTGGGGGCCAGGTCGGTATTCTCGACCAGGGCCTTGGCCGCCGACTGGGCGTAGGAGCCGCCCGAGCCGATCGCGGCCACGCCGCCCTCGGGATCGAGCACGTCGCCGTTGCCGGTCAGCACCAGCGTGGTGTCGCGGTCGGCGACGATCAGCATGGCCTCCAGGCGGCGCAGGGCGCGGTCGGAACGCCAGTCCTTGGCGAGGTCCACGGCAGCGCGCGTCAGCTGGCCCTGGTGTTTCTCCAGCTTGGCCTCGAAACGGTCGAGCAGGGAGAAAGCGTCGGCCGTGCTGCCGGCGAAGCCGACCAGTACCTTGCCGTTGTAGATACGGCGTACCTTGCGCGCCGTGCCCTTCATGACGACGTTGCCGAGCGTGACCTGCCCGTCACCGCCGAGCGCGACCTGGTTGCCGCGGCGTACGCTGAGAATAGTGGTGCCGTGATACTGTTCCATGATGGCTTCGGAGAGGGGATCTGCCCAGCAAGTGGCGGCGGCCGGCGCGAATTCAAGGGCCGGCGCCCGGGAGGCTGCGCGGCGCACGCGCCGCACAGCGGTTCCCTCACTATAGACGCCCCCCGCCGGCGCGGCGCAGCGGCGCCGCAAAGCAAAAGGCCACGCCGCCGGCGTGGCCTTTTGCGCTGGGCAAGCCGCCCGCCGGGCAGCCTGGGCGCGGATCAGTCGGCGTAGACGCCGGCCTTGCGGATCACCGGAGTCCACTTGTTGATCTCGCCGGCGAGGAAGGTGCGCAGCGAATCCGGCGTGGCGCGCTGGGCAGGTACCGCCTCGGCACCCAGTTCGGCCATCTTGGCACGGAAATTGGGGTCGGCCACGGCCTTCTGCAGGGCCGCCGACAGCTTGTCGATGACCGGCTTGGGCGTGCCCTTGGGCGCGTACATGGCGTGCCAGATCTTCACTTCCACGCCCGGCAGGCCCTGCTCGCCCGCGGTCGGGATGTCCTTGAAGGCTTCCACGCGGCGCGCCTGCATGGCGGCGTAGGGCTTGAGCGAGCCGGCCTTGAGCTGGCCGGCGATATTGGTGGTCTGGTCGCATATCAGGTTGACCTGGCCGCCCAGGATGTCGGTCAGCGCCGGCGCCGTGCCCTTGTAGGGCACCGTGGTCAGCTCGGTCTGGATCGCGCTCTGGAACAGCAGGCCGCACAGGTGCGAAGCCGAGCCGATACCGGCATTGGCCAGCGAGAGCTTGCTGGCATTGGCCTTGATGTACGGCAGCAGGTCCTTGAAGTTGCTCGGCGGCAGGTTCTTGTTGCCGACCATCACCATCGGCACGTCGGCGATCTCGCCCACCATCTCGAAATCCTTGAGCGGGTCGAAGCCGAGGTTGCGGTACAACGCCGGCGCGGTCGACATGCCGATGTGGTGGATCAGGATGGTGTAGCCGTCGTTGCGCGCCTGCGCGACCTTCTTGGCGCCGATGGTGCCGCCGGCGCCACCCAGGTTCTCGATGACGATCTGGGTACCCAGGTGCTTGGACATGATCATGGTCAGCTCGCGCGCAACCTTGTCGGTCGGACCGCCGGCGGAGAACGGCACCACGGCCGACACCGGCTTGCTGCCCGGATACTCGTCAGCATGTGCGCCAGGCGTCACCCACACCAGACCGACCGCCAGCGCGGCCGCCACCTTCAGTGCAACTCGTTTCATCTTCTCTCCTGGATACCCTGTTGTTCCCGTCCACGGTATGGCGCCCGGCCGGATTCGCCAGGCGCGTGCCCGCCGCCGCTCGCGGCGGGCCGCCCAGTGCCGCGAGGCGCCGCAGATCCGGCCTCGCCCCGGCGTCACCCCGCGGCAATGCGCCGGCTCCGGGGTGGGCGGAGCGCAATGCTATCAATTGCAGACATCCAGACACATTAGTGCTAACCCGGTCGCTGCCTGTGGCGGCGGAGCGGCCTGGCGGCGCGGCGGCCGCCTGCCTGGTGGAACGGAAAACAGGAGATATGAGAAACAAGCGTCACAAAACAGGCCGTCGCGGCGCTGCACCGGGTGCCTGGCCGCCCTGGCGCTCCGGCGTGCCGGCGCCGCAACCGCCTCAACGGAAGAAGGCCAGCATCTCCCCGGCCAGTGCCTCGGCGGCCTCCTCCGGCACGTAGTGACCGCAGGGCAGCGCCTGCCCGCTGACGTCCTGCGCGACTTCCTGCCACAGCGCCAGCGGCTCGAAGCAGCGCGCGACCACGCCGTGCTCGCCCCACAGGACCCGCAGCGGGGGCGCCAGCCGGCGCCCGGCCTCGCGGTCGGCGCGGTCGTGCTCCAGGTCGACGCCGGCCGAGGCACGGTAGTCCTCGCACATGGCATGCACGCGCGCCGGTTCGCGCATGGCTGCGCCATAGGCGGCCAGGGCATCGGCGGCGAACGGCTCGGGACCGCCCTGGCGCATGCCCAGGCCCAGGCAGCGCGCCAGGAAGAAGTCGGGCTCGGCATTGATCAGGGTTTCCGGCAGGGGCTCTGGCTGGATCAGGAAGAACCAGTGCCAGTAGGCGGCGGCGAAGGTCATGCTGGTGCGCTCGTACATGGCCAGCGTGGGGGCGATATCGAGCAGCATCAGGCGGCTGACCGCCTCCGGATGGTCCATGCAGAGCCGGTGCGCCACGCGCGCGCCGCGATCGTGGGCGCACAGCGCGAAGCGCGGGTAGCCGAGCGCCGCCATCAGCGCGACCTGGTCCTGCGCCATGGCGCGCTTGCTGTAGGCGGCATGCCCGGGCCCGCCGGGCGGCGCCGAACTGCTGCCATAGCCGCGCAGGTCGGTGGCGATCACGGTGAAGTGGTCGGCCAGCGCCGGCGCCACCTTGTGCCAGATCAGGTGGCTCTGGGGAAAGCCATGCAGCAGCAGCAGCGGCGGGCCGGAGCCGCCCCGCACGCCGGCGATCTCCGCGCCGCCCACCTTCAGGCGCAAGGGTTCGAAGTTGGGATACAGCAGCGCGCTCGCGTCATTGAGCATCTCGGGTCTCCTCCCTGGCGGCGGCGCCCCGCGGCGGGACGCCGGCCTCTTGTTGGCGATGATAGGCGCATTCGCCGCGACGGAAGCCAAGGCATGGCCAGCCCCGCCAGAATTGCAACTAAATTGCATCACCCAGGGGGCTATGGTTAAATCGGGTCATGACCCACCCCTCCGAGACCTGGCCGGCCGGCGCGCCGGCCGCAGCCGCCCTGGACGACGCGCGCGAACGCCTGCGGCGGCTGGGCGCGCGCGTGACGCAGCCGCGCCTGTGCATCCTGGCCTGCCTGATCGGCAGCGACGAAGCCCTGACCCACCAGGCGGTGCTCGACCGCATTCCCGCCACCGGCGAAGCCATCGACCGCGTGACCGTCTACCGCGTGCTCGACTGGCTGGTCGAACAAGGCCTGGCGCAGAAGCGCGCCGGCAACGACCGCGTCTTCCGCTTCAGCCTGGTCGAGCACGAGGCGGCGCGCGCCCAGGTCCATCGCCGGCACAGCCATTTCCACTGCACGCGCTGCGACCGCACCTTCTGCCTGGACGACGGCAGCGTGCCCGCCGGGCTGGACGCCCCGCGCGTGCCCAGCGGCTTCGCCGTCGAACACGTCGAGCTGACCGTCAATGGCATCTGCGCCGAATGCGGCGCGCGCACCGAACCTGCGCGGCAGGCAGCGCCGGCGCAACCCGAATAAACGAGGCGGCACCGCCCGCCCGTGCGGCGCCGCGCCTTTCCCCTTCCACGGAGAACGACAATGTCCAAACTGATCCCGGTCACCATCCTGACGGGCTTCCTCGGCAGCGGCAAGACCACGCTGCTCAAGCGCATCCTGAACGAGCAGCACGGCATGAAGATCGCCGTGATCGAGAACGAGTTCGGCGAAGAGAACATCGACAACGAGATCCTGGTGCAGGACGGCCGCGAGCAGATCGTGCAGATGAGCAACGGCTGCATCTGCTGCACCATCCGCGGCGACCTGGTGGCCGCGCTGTCGCAGCTGATCAGCCGCCGCGATGCCGGCGAGATCGACTTCGATCGCGTCGTGATCGAAACCACCGGCGTGGCCAATCCCGGTCCGGTGGCGCAGACCTTCTTCATGGACGAGGAGATCGCGCAACGCTACCTGCTCGACGCGGTGGTCACGCTGGTCGACGCCAAGCACGCCGAGCAGCAGCTGGACAAGCAGGAAGAGGCGCAGCGCCAGGTAGGCTTCGCCGACGCCATCTTCATCACCAAGGCCGACCTGGTCGGCGAGCCCGAGGTGGCGGAGCTGCGCCACCGCCTGCTGCACATGAACCCGCGCGCGCCGATCCGCACCGCGCACTTCGGCGAAGCGCCGATCGACGCCATCTTCGACCTGCGCGGCTTCAACCTGAACGCCAAGCTGGAGATCGACCCCGACTTCCTGCGCGCCGACGACGAGCACGATCACGACCACGGGCATGACCACGAGCACGGCGAGCAGTGCGGCGCCGACTGTGGCCATGACCATGGCCATGCGCACGATCACCACCACCACCACCATCACACCGATCGCATCGCTTCCTTCGTCTTCCGCAGCGAGCAACCTTTCCACTATGGCAAGCTGGAGGAGTTCCTGTCCGGCATCCTGTCGGTGTACGGCGAGAAACTGCTGCGCTACAAGGGCGTGCTGTACATGCAGAACGTGGACCGCAAGGTCGTGTTCCAGGGCGTGCACCAGTTGATGGGCAGCGATGTCGGGGCCAAGTGGGGCGACGAAACGCCTGGCACCAAGATGGTGTTCATCGGCGTCGACCTGCCCAAGGACGCCATCCTGAAGGGCCTGGCCAACTGCCTGGCCTGAGCGCCGGCCCGCCGGTCCGGCCCCGCATGCCCCCCTTTCGGGTGGGATTTGGGGTCTGGATCGGAAAAGACCGCCAAAATCGACCGGTTTTCCCCCGTATCTCGGAAAAATTTGTTCAAGTACAATAGGTCGGATTTAGTGCGGGCGGCGTGGCTTGGAATTCGCCACCCGAGTTCGGCAGGACGGCGTCCGTCGTCGGTACGAGGTGGGTCGCCAGGCGCGGTCGCAGTGCTTCGTGCGGAGACCGCCTGATTCCGCCCCGGGGCACCGGCAAGCGTCATCCCAGATCGACGCGAAAGAGAGGTGTCCCATGTCAGCCGCAACAAAAACGAAGGAAAGCCGCAGCAAGACAGCTAGCGTTGCGGCCGAGACGATAGAGGCGCCGTCCCGCAAGGCGGCATCGGGATCCCGCAGTGACACGGCGCGCGCCGCTGCAAGCGGGTCCAAGGGAGGCACGCGAAGCAGCAAGACTGCAGCCAGCCAGAGTGAAACGTCCACGCCGCGCAAGCAGCCGGACACTGCACCCGAGCGGAGCCCCGCCCCGCCGGTCGCATCAACAAGAGAATCAGCAGCAACCATGAGCAGCAATAAACTTCTGACTGAAGCTGAAATCCTGAAGATGGGCGACAAGGATTACATGAATGAAGCGCAACTCGCTTTCTTCAAGCATCGCCTTGAACAGCTGCGCGACGACATCCTGAAGAACGCCGACCAGACGACGGAGCACCTGCGCGAAACGGTCATCGTGCCGGATCCGGCCGACCGCGCCACCATCGAGGAAGAGCATGCCCTCGAGCTGCGCACCCGCGATCGCGAGCGCAAGCTGCTGAAGAAGGTCGAGCAGGCCCTGGTCCGCATCGAATCCGGCGAGTACGGCTGGTGCGAGGAAACCGGCGAGCCGATCGGCGTGCCGCGCCTGCTGGCGCGCCCCACCGCCACGCTGTCGCTGGAAGCCCAGCAGCGCCGCGAACTGCGCCAGAAGCTGTTCGGCGACTGAGCATTGCCGGCTTCCGGCGGGCAGCGCGCCCCCGCCAGAGCACGGCCCGGCTTGCCGGGCCGTTTTGTTTTGTGCGGGCCGCCCTGCGCGCCCGCCACCCGCCACCTGGCCGGCGGCGGGCAGTCATTCTGTCTTTGTGGTGTCATCGACACCGGCCTAAGATGGAGGCCTGGGCCCGGCTGTGCGTCGGGCCGGCTTTCTGTTACAGTCGCAACTTTGTTGCAATAACCAGCGCCACGCGGCGCTCCGCTTGTCATGGCCGATCGCCTGCCCGTCACCGTGCTGTCCGGATTCCTCGGCGCCGGCAAGACCACCCTGCTCAACCACGTGCTCGCCAACCGCGAGGGCAAGCGGGTCGCTGTGATCGTCAACGACCTCGCCGACGTCAACATCGATGCGCGCCTGGTCGGCGACGGACGCGTGGCCCAGGCCGGCGAGCGGCTGATCGAGCTGTCCAACGGCTGCATCTGCTGCACCTTGCGCGAGGACCTGCTGACCGAGATCGGCAAGCTCGCGCGCGAAGGCCGCTTCGACTACCTGCTGGTCGAGTCCACCGGCGTGGCCGAGCCGCTACCGATCGCCGAGACCTTCACCTTCGAGGACGAGCACGGCACCACGCTGGACCAGGTCGCCCGCCTCGACACCATGGTCACGGTGGTGGATGCCGCCCACTTCCTGCGCGATTTCAACGAAGCCGACTACCTGAGCGACCGCGGCCAGGCGCGCGACGAAGACGACGACCGTACCGTGGTCGACCTGCTGATCGAGCAGGTCGAGTTCTGCGACGTGATCGTGCTGAACAAGATCGATCTGGTCAGCGCAGCCGAACGCGAGCGCCTGGCCGGCATCCTGCACACCCTCAACCCGCGCGCCGACATCGTGGCCGCCTCCTTCGGCCAGGTGCCGCTGGCGCGCCTGCTCGACACCGGCCGCTTCGATTTCGAGGCCGCCGCCGCGGCCCCCGGCTGGCTGGCCGAACTGCGCGGCGAGCATGTGCCCGAGACCGCCGCCTACGGCATCGGCAGCTTCGTCTACCGCCGCCGCCGCCCCTTCCATCCACAGCGCTTCGCCGCGCTGATCCATGGTGACTGGCTGCGCGAGCATGGCAACGTGCTGCGCTCCAAGGGCTTCTTCTGGCTGGCCGGCCGCATGGACACCGCAGGCAGCTGGAGCCAGGCCGGCGGCGTCTGCCGCCATGGCGGCGCCGGTGCCTGGTGGGCGGCCGTCGATCCGGCCGAATGGCCGGCCGAGGACGAGGCCCGCGCCGCCATCGAGGCCGACATGCTGGACGAGGACGGCCAGCCTGCACGCTTCGGCGACCGCCGCCAGGAACTGGTCTTCATCGGCCAGGACATGGACCGCGCCGCGCTGGAAGCCCTGCTCGACGCCTGCCTGCTGGACGATGCCGAGATGGCCGCCGGCCCGTCCGCCTGGGCTGCCTGGCAAGACCCCTTCCCCGCCTGGGACGACACCTTCGACGGCCTCGACGGCGACGACGGCGACGACGACTGCGGTCACGATCCGGACCGCTGCGACTGCGGGCATGCGCACTGAACGGCACGCGCCGCGCCGGCCGAGCCTGGCGCACGCGCTCTGGCTCTCGTTGTGCCTGCTGCTGGCCCAGCATGCCGGCCTGACGCACCGCGTCCTGCACGGCGGCCTGCAGAACCAGCCGCTGCTGGCGGCCGCCGAAGCGGCGCCGGCTGCGGCCGGCCTGCTGTCGGACCCGCTGGCCGACCCGCTGGCCGACGGCACCCTCGATGAAGGCCCGCGCGACCCGCTCGCCCTGCGGGGCGGCGGCCACTCTTGTGTCCTCTTCGATGCGGCGGCCCTGGCCGACACGCATTGCAGCCTGGCCCTGCCCGGCGTGCTCGCGCACGGGCACCCGCACGCGCCGGCCAGCGCCGAGGCGGCCCGGCCCGACCTCGCCCCCCTCACAGCCTTCCATCCGCGCGCCCCACCGGCAGCGCTCGCACTCGCCTGATCCCCGGGGCCCGAGCGGCCCCGCCTCCACCAGCATCCACCGACCCGCGGACCGCCGCCGGCCGGGCCCGTCGCATACCCGCACGCGCCCGGCGGCGCCTAGTGTCCTGATTCTTCCATTCGTTGGATCGCCCGGTCTGTAGAGAAGACGTTCGAGGCCAGGAACGACGCGCAGCAAGGCTGGAGCCTTGCGGGCATTCGTGACGGCGCATCGCATGGCTTATCGACGGACTCAGGACGCACCGAGTCAACGAATTTGTGATTCAGGACACTTGCCCCGCGCGTCGCTCCGCGCCGGCACCGCGCCGGCGCGGCCCCTATCGATTGCGAGCCATGCCCAACCTGCAAGCCCACAAGAAGAACGCCTCGCGGCGCCCCTCACGCTCCGCCCTGCGCGCCATCTCCGCGCTCACCGCCCTGCTCGCCTCGGGCGGCGCCTATGCGCAAGGCGCTCCCGCCGAAAGCGCGGACGCCGCGGAAAGCGCCGAGCGCAACACCCTGAAGACCGTGGTGGTCACCGCCAACCCGCTCGGCAGCGAACTCAACGAGATGGTCGCGCCCGCCAGCGCGCTGCAGGGCGATGCCTTGACGCTGCGCCAGGGCAGCACGCTGGGCCAGACCCTGGATGGCCTGCCCGGTGTCTCCTCGACCGGTTTCGGACCCAATGCCAGCCGGCCGGTGATCCGCGGCCTCGACGCCGACCGCATCAAGATCCTGCAGGACGGCGGCAGCACCGTCGACGCCTCCTCGCTGTCCTATGACCACGCGGTGCCGGTCGACCCGCTGGTGGCCGAGCGGATCGAAGTGGTACGCGGCCCGGCCGCGCTGATGTACGGCGGCAACGCCATCGGCGGCGTGGTCAACGTGATCGACAACCGCATTCCGAAGGCACCGGTGGAAGGCGTCGGCGGCGCGCTCGACACCAGCGCCACCGCCGGCGGCGACCAGGGGCGCGGCGCCAGCGCCCTGCTCGAGGCCGGCAACGGCCGCTTCGCCATCCACGCCGATGCCTTTGCCCGCAAGACCAGCGACCAGCGCATTCCCGGCTTCGCGCGCAGCGCCGCGCTGCGTGCCAGCCAGCCCCTCGCCGAAGGCGAGAGCGAGGCCTACGGCCGCCTGCCCAATACCAGCGCCCAGCAGGACGGCGGCTCGCTGGGCGGCGCCTATACCTGGGCCGATGGCTTCGTCGGCGCCAACTACAGCGCCTACCGCAACGAATACGGTACCCCCGCCGAGTCCGACGTGCGCCTGAAGATGAAGCAGGACCGCTTCGCCCTGGCCGGCGAGGCACGCGAGTTGTCCGGCGCCACCGGCGGCTGGCTGGAGGCGGTCAAGGCGAGCTTCAGCCACACCGAGTACGAGCACAAGGAAATCGAGCACGGCGCGACCGGCACCATCTTCCGCAACCGCGGCTGGGATGCGCGCGTGGAAGCACGCCATGGCAACATCGGCCCGCTGCGCGGCGTGGTCGGCGCCCAGTTCGGCCAGACCCGCTTCTCGGCGCTGGGCGAGGAAGCCTTCGTGCCCAGTACCGACACCGACAACGCGGCCCTGTTCGTGTTCGAGGAACTGCCCCTGGCCGCCGGCGGCGACCTCAAGCTGGACCTGGGCGGCCGGCTCGACCACAGCCGCGTCAGATCCAGTGCCAACGGCAACGAGCGCTTCAGCGACGCCAGCCGCAGCTTCAACGCCGCCAGCGCGTCGGCCGGCCTGCTCTACAAGCTGACACCGGCCTGGTCGCTGAGCAGCAACCTGGCCTATACCGAGCGCGCGCCGACCTTCTACGAGCTGTTCGCCAACGGCCCGCACGTGGCCACCGGCACCTGGGAAGTCGGCGACCCGAACGCGGCCAAGGAACGCGCCACCTCGCTGGATCTCGGCGTGCGCTTCAAGAACGGGCCCCACAGCGCCAGCCTGTCCGGCTACTACAACCGCTTCGCCAACTACCTGGCGCTGCAGGCCACCGGCCATGCACGTGATGAGGCGGGCGACGTGGTCGCCGCGGGCACCGCAGGCGCCCTGCCGGAGTTCCGCTACGCAGGCGTGCCCGCCACCCTGTATGGCTTCGAGGCGGAAGGCCGCACGCGCCTGGCCGAGCGACTCGCCTTCGCCGGCGACAGCCTCGACCTGGAAGGCCGCGTCGACCTGGTACGCGGCAAGAACCGCGACACCGGCGAGCCGCTGCCGCGCCTGGCGCCGCTGCGCCTGGGCGGCGCGCTGATCTACGGCGCGGGCCCCTGGAACGCGCGCGTGGACGTCACCTATGCCGCGCGCCAGACCCGCGTGCCGGCCAACGACACGCCGACCGAGGCTTATACGCTGCTGGGCCTCGCGCTGAGCTACAAGTTCAAGCTGGCCGGCACCCAGACCCTGGTCTACCTGCGCGGCGATAACCTGACCAACCAGGACGCGCGCAATGCGACCTCCCTGCTGCGCGACATCGCGCCGCTGGCGGGACGCAGCGTCAAGGTGGGCCTGCGCACGACCTTCTGAGCACCCGCGTGGCGGCGGGCCGGTCCGCGCGGCGGTTCAGCGCGGGCCGGGCGGCCACTCCGTATACGGATAGGAGGGGATGGCCGCCGCATGCGCCTTTTGGCAGGTCCGGCACGGGCAATGCACGATCGGCCCGTCGAGCCGGTCGATCTCGAAGCGCACGGCCCCGCGCAGGCAACTGCCCTTCATCCTCTCCCTCCCAGGCTGGCCGGGCCGAACGATTCCGGCACCAGCGAATAGACCGCAGCCGCGCATGGCAGCCCGTGCATGACCAGGCGGTTGCGCGCGATGCATTCGAACTGCGCGCCGATCTTCTCCGCCACGCCGCGGCTGGCCGCGTTGTGCTCGGCCGCCACGATCTCCAGCCGCGTCAGGCGCAGGCGGTGGAAGGCGAAGCAGGCCATCATCGCCGCCGCGCGCGAGGCCAGGCCCTGGCGCTGGCGGCTGGCGCGGATCCAGTAGCCGAGATTGCCCATGTTGTAGGCGCTGTGGACATCGCTGACGGCGACACCGCCATAGAGCTCGCGGCCATCGGGCGAATACACGCCGACGTCGTAGCTGGACCCGGCGGCCAGGTTGTCGGCGCAGATATCGAACCAGGCCTGCGCGTCGAGCGCATCGTAGCCCTCGTGCGCCCAGGGCATCCAGACGCCCACGCTGGCGCGCGACTCGCGCACGGCAGCCACGAATTGCGGCACGTCGGCGTGCCGGAACGGCCGCAACATGAACCCCTGTCCATGCAGCGTCTGCATCATGCGATTCCGTGCCTCCCTTTCAGGCAGATCTGCCTCAGGCCGCGCCTGGTGCAGGTCCGGCCACCATGGCATCCTCGGCATACGCCCTCCTCCCGCTGCGATCGCTCAGCCGCGATCCACCACCAGCCCATCCTGCAGCGCCAGCGCGCCGATGCCCGCCAGCGACCGCACCACTTCGTCGAGCATAGCACCGAGCGGCTGCTCCGACAGGAAGCGCGCGTGGATGCGCTGCATCAGCGGCGCCGCCTCCATCCAGGCCTGCAGCGCGTCCAGGCGCATGCTGCCCTGTTCCAGCAGCTTGAACTTGACCAGCACCTTGACCGCATGCGAGGCATTGCGGCGCGGATCGGCGCGCAGGTGGCCGAGCCGGCCGCGCGCCCGCGCCAGGGCCCCTTCCACATCGCTGAACAGGCGCCCGTGTCCCGGGATCACCAGCTTCGGCACCAGCCCGGCGATGCACTCCAGCACCGCGGCCTGCTCGGCGAAGCCGCTCTCGCCGTCCAGCTCGGGAAAGATCACGCCGAAGCCGTTTTCCCACAAGGCGTCGCCCGAAATCAGGATGCGCTCGTCCGGCGCGTACAGCATGACCGCATGCGGATCGTGCCCCGGCGCGGCTACCACGCGCCAGGCGATACCGCCCAGCATGAGTTCATCGCCATCGCGCAGCAGCTCGTCGAAGCCGAAGGGATCGCACTGCTGCCCGGTCTCGACGAAGCTGAGCGCCTCGGCATCCCAACGCCGCACCGCCTCCGCCTCGGCGGCAGGAATCGCGGTGCGCGGCTGCCAGCGCGCCTGCAGCGCGGCATTGCCGCCGCAGTGGTCGGAATGCAGATGGGTATTGATCAGGCGCCGCAGCGGCCGGCCGCCCAGCCCGGCCTCGACCAGCGCCAGTGTCTGCGCGCTGTGCGTGACATAGCCGGAATCGACCAGGGCGGTCTCGTCGCCGTCGACGAACAGGATATTGTTGGCCGACAGCCAGCCACGCTCGAACACGCGCAGCGTGGCAGGCAGGGCGAACGGTGCGGCAGGAGCAGAGGTGGGTGTGGGCATGGGGCTATTGTGGTGGCATCGTGCCGCTGCCGGCAAGCTGCTGCGCGCGCCCGGGCAGGCTGGCCCAGATGCGCCGCTTGTCGGCTTCGGTGGCGTTCGACCACGCCGCGATCTCGTCGATGGTGCGCAGGCAGCCCTCGCACCAGCCGCCGGCTGCATCCATGCGGCAGACATTGCGGCAGGGCGAAGGCACGGGCACCGCGCGCTGCGCGGCCTCGGCCTGGCGCTGCAGGTCGGCGAGTTGCACGGTGGTCCAGGGCACGGATTCTCCTGAGGGTAGGCGGCTGCGCGGCCGGCCGCGACGATGGCGGCGGCTGTCACAGGCGCGATCGCAGTTGCAGTTGCAGTTGCAGTTGCAGTTGCAGTTGCAGTTGCAGTTGCAGTTGCAGTTGCGAATGTGGTCTCCTCTCTCCCGCGTGCGGGAGAGAGGTCGGGGGAGAGGGCCGGCCTTCGCCAGCACGACGGCATTCACTTCGCGCCAGCGCCCGCCCTCTCCCCCAGCCCCTCTCCCACAAGTGGGAGAGGGGAGCAAACCAGCGGCCTGGCGGAGGCCGATCCTAGCGCTGCGCGTCCTGCGCCACGTCGGCCACCTCGGCCCCCGTCATCGCCTGCAGCTGCGAGGGTGTCAGATTGAACACCGCATGCGGATGCCCTGCCGCCGCCCACAGGCTCTGGTAGCGGAACAGGTCGCGGTCGATCAGCATCAGCGGCTCGACCCGGTGGCCGATCGGGCAGACGCCGCCGATGGCATAGCCCGTCTTCTCGCGCACGAAACGCGCGTCGGCCTTGCCGAGCGCGCCCACGCGCGCCGCCACCTTGTCCTCGTCGACACGGTTGCTGCCGCTGGCGATGACCAGCACCGGCGCATCGTCGGCAAGGCGGCGGAAGAGGATGGACTTGGCGATTTCCGCCACGCTGCAACCCAGGCCGGCGGCGGCTTCCGCCGAGGTCTTGCCGGTGGCCGGCAGCATCACCACGGGCCGGTCGTGGCCGAGCCCGGCCAGCAGGCCGGCCACACGCTGCGCGGATTCCGGCAGCGCCTCCGGCGCCGCCGCTGCATTGCCTTCGCTCATGCCCGGGCGCTCCGGTGGCCGCATGCGCTCAGACACAGCTGGCCGGCGCCTCGGCGCTTCCCCACTTGGTCAGCAGGGCGCGGCCGACGCGCGAGTTGTTGGGTCGGCCGATGGCGCGCGAGATGAAGTCGCCCGCGCGTACCACCTGCTCCAGGTCGATGCCGGTGTGGATACCCATGCCCTGCAGCATGTACAGCACGTCTTCGGTGGCCACGTTGCCGGTGGCGCCCTTGGCATAGGGACAGCCGCCCAGGCCGGCCACCGAGGCGTGGAAGATGGCGATGCCGACATCGAGGCTGGCCAGGATATTGGACAGCGCCTGTCCGTACGTATCGTGGAAGTGCCCCGACAGCCGGTCGATGGGGAATTCGGCTGCCGCCGCGCGCATCACTTCCTGCACCCGCGCCGGCGTGCCCACACCGATGGTGTCGGCGATATCGATCTCGTCGCAGCCCAGTTCGCGCATGCGGCGCACCACGTCCACCACGGCCGACACCGGCACCTCGCCCTGGTAGGGACAGCCCAGCGCGCACGAGACGCTGGCGCGCAGGCGCAGGCCGCGTTCCTTGGCCGCGGCCGCGACCGGCGCGAAGCGCGCGATCGATTCGGCGATCGAGCAGTTGATATTCTTCTGCGAGAAGGCCTCGCTGGCCGCGCCGAAGATCACCACCTCGTCCGCACCGGCCTCCACCGCCGCCTCGAAGCCTTTCATATTGGGCGTCAGCGCCGAATACAGCGTGCCCGGACGGCGCTGGATGCGCGCCATCACGTCGGCGCTGTCGGCCATCTGCGGCACCCATTTCGGCGAGACGAAGGAGGCGGCCTCGATATTGACGAAGCCGGCCTCGGTCAGTCGGTCCACCAGCGCCACCTTGACCTCGGTGGGCACGATCTCCTTCTCGTTCTGCAGGCCGTCACGCGGCCCCACTTCGACAACCTTCACATAACCAGGCGTGTTCATGCTGTGTCTCCTCCGTTCCTCTGATGCGCTTCCATGCGCCGTGCGGGCGCGTGGCCGCCCTCCTCGATTCCGTCGCGTCAGTAGCCGCGCTGCAGGTCCACCACGCCGGCGACCGTCCGGCCCTCGGCCAGCGCGCGGATCTTGCCGGCGATCTGCGCGATGCTGTCCTCGCGCAGCGTGAGCGCCGAGATGTGCGGCGTGATGGTGATGCGGGGCTCGCCCCAGAAAGGATGCTCGGCCGGCAGCGGCTCGACGCGGAACACGTCGAGCGTGGCGCCGGCGAGCTGCCCCTGCTGGACGGCGGCGAGCAGGTCTTCCTCGACCACATGCTGCCCGCGCGCCACGTTGATGAAGTAAGCGCCCTTGGCCAGCCGCGCCAGCAGCGCGGCGTCGACGACGTTCTCGGTCTCCGGCGTCAGCGGCAGCACGTTGACCAGCACGCGCAGGCCGTCGAGGAAGGCGGCGCGGCCGTCCTCGCCATGGAAGCCCTGCACGCCTTCCACGGTCTTGGCGCTGCGGCTCCAGCCGCGCACCGGGAAGCCGAAGCCGGCCAGCGTGCGCGCGATATGCGTGCCGAGCGTGCCGATGCCCATCACGCCGACGGGGAATTCCTCGCGCCGGTACGGCTTGAGGAACTTCCAGGCGCCGGCGCGCTGCTGGCCGGCGTAGTCGTCGAGGCGGCGGAAGTGGCGCAGCACCGCATGCGTCACGTACTCGGCCATCTGCGCGGCCATGCCGGCGTCGTCCAGGCGCACGATGGGCACGCCTGCGGGCAGCGCGGCGGGATCCTGGTCGCGCAGGCGCAGGATGCCGTCGACGCCGGCGCCCAGGTTGAACACGGCCTTCAGGTCGGTGCGCCCGCGCAGCATCTCCAGCGGCGGGCGCCACACCACGGCATAGTCCGCCTGCTCGCCCCGGCTGCCTTCCCAGGTCAGGCACTGCGCCTCGGGCAGGGCCTGGGCGAAGCCTTCGATCCACGGTGCATACCGGCCGTCCGGCACATACAACTGCAACTTCATCTGGGGCTCTCCAACGCGTGTCCGGGCAGCCAGGCGCGCCGCCCTGTCTTGTCTGTGTGGGCTATCCGGCACGGCGCGCGCTGCCGCGGGCCGCGCGCCGTACCGCCTGCTATTGTGGCAGACCCGCGCCGCAGACGCAGCCCTGGCGCGCCGGCGCGCGCCGCGGGCATGTATCAGGCACGTCCGGCGAAGGTCAGCAGCTGCGCCCCTTCGCTGACCTGGTCGCCGACCGCGTACAGCAGTTCGCCGACGGTACCGTCGACCGGCGCGCTGATGGTGTGCTCCATCTTCATCGCCTCCATCACCAGCAGCGGCGTGCCGCGCACGACGCTGGCGCCGGCCTCGACCAGCACGGCGATGACCTTGCCCGGCATCGGCGCGGTCAGCTTGCCGCCCTCCCCTTCGCCCTCGCCGGCATGGGCGAGCGGGTCCAGCAGGGTCAGGACGTCGTGGCGGCCATCATGGAAGAGGTGGAAGCGCTCCCCGTCGGCGTGCACCTGGCCGTGCACCCGGCGCGTGCCCAGGTCCACGCGGACGTCCGCGGCAGCACAGGCCGCCGCGAACGGCGCGGCCTGGTCGGCGAAGAACAGCGTGGCACGGCCGCCCTGCTCGACCAGCGCGACCTCCAGGATGGTCCCGTCGGCCTTGGCCAGGCGCAGTTCGCGCCGGGCCCGGCTATTGAGGCGCCAGGCCCCGGCACGCACCCAGGGCGAGTGAGGATCGGCCTCGTCGACGCGGCGCTCGGCCGCCTCGCGCGCCTGCAGCGCCGCCACCGCCAGCGCGATGGCCTCCATGCCCACCGGCGCCGCCGGCGGGAACAGCACCGCCCGGTTGCGCTCGATCAGCCCGGTGTCCAGGTCCGCCTGCGCGAAGGCCTCGCACGCCACCAGCCGCTGCAGGAAGGCCACGTTGGTCGACAGCCCCACCACCTGGTAGGCCGCCAGCGCCTGGCGCATGCGCGCCAGCGCCTCGTCGCGGTCGCGCCCCCACACGATCAGCTTGGCGATCATCGGGTCGTAGTAGGGGCTGATGGTGTCGCCCTCGCGCACACCCGCGTCGATGCGCACGCCGGCCGGGCCGTGCGGGTTGCCGTCGACCGCGCCGCCGCGCATGAACTGCACCGCCGCCGGCGTGCGCAGGTAGCGCAGCGTGCCGGTCGAGGGCAGGAACTGCTTGTCCGGGTTCTCGGCGTAGATGCGCGCCTCCAGCGCGTGGCCGTCGATGCGCAGCTGCTCCTGCGCCAGCGGCAGCGGCTCGCCCGCGGCCACGCGCAGCTGCCACTCGACCAGGTCCTGCCCGGTGATCATCTCGGTCACCGGGTGCTCGACCTGCAGCCGCGTGTTCATCTCCATGAAGTAGAAGCTGCCGTCCTGGTTGGCGATGAACTCCACCGTGCCGGCGCCCACGTAGCCCACCGCGCGCGCCGCGGCCACCGCCGCCTCGCCCATGGCGCGCCGGCGTTCCTCGCTCATGCCCGGCGCCGGCGCCTCTTCCAGCACCTTCTGGTGGCGCCGCTGCACCGAGCAGTCGCGCTCGAACAGGTAGACACAGTGGCCCTGGCTGTCGGCGAAGACCTGGATCTCGATGTGGCGCGGGCGCGTCAGGTACTTCTCGACCAGCACGCGCTCGTCGCCGAAGCTGGCCAGCGCCTCGCGCTTGACCGAGGCCAGCGCGGCCTCGAAGGCCTCGGGCGCCTCGACCACGCGCATGCCCTTGCCGCCGCCGCCGGCGCTGGCCTTGAGCAGCACCGGGTAGCCGATGCGGTCGGCCTCGCGGCGCAGCAGCGCCGGGTCCTGGTCCTCGCCGTGGTAGCCGGGCACCAGCGGCACGGCGGCGGTCTCCATCAGCTGCTTGGCCGCGCTCTTGCTGCCCATGGCGCGGATGGCCGAGGCCGGCGGGCCGATGAAGACCAGGCCGGCGGCCGCGCAGGCCTCGGCGAAGCCCTCGTTCTCGGAGAGGAAGCCGTAGCCGGGGTGGATGGCCTGGGCGCCGGTGGCGCGCGCCACCTCGATGATGTGGTCGGCGCGCAGGTAGCTGTCACGCGCGGCGGCGCCGCCGATGTGCACGGCCTCGTCGCAGAAGGCCACGTGGCGCGCGTCGGCGTCGGCGTCCGAGTACACCGCCACGGTGCGGATGCCCAGCCGGCGGCAGGTGGCCGCCACGCGGCAGGCGATTTCTCCTCGGTTGGCGATCAGGATCTTGCGGAACATGTTTCCTCCATCCTCCGGTCTCCCGGCGCCACCGCCAAGCTGCGGCGGACGCCGGCCAGGCCGCCCGCCGCCCGCCTCAGCGCATCATCCGGCCCAGCCTTCGGTGCGGATGTCCAGCCGAGCCAGCAGCGCGCGGTCGCGCTCGGCCTGCGGGTTGCCCGTGGTCAGCAGCCGGTCGCCGTAGAAGATGGAGTTGGCGCCGGCCATGAAGCACAGGGCCTGCAAGGCTTCGTCCATTGTCTCGCGTCCGGCCGAAAGACGCACCATCGATTTGGGCATGGTGATGCGCGCCACGGCGATGGTGCGCACGAACTCGAAAGGATCGATCCGGTCCGCGCCGGCCAGCGGCGTGCCGTCCACCGGCATCAGGTTGTTGATGGGCACCGACTCGGGATAGGGATCCAGGTTGGCCAGCTGGGCGATCAGGCCGGCGCGCGCCTCGCGCGTCTCGCCCATGCCGACGATGCCGCCGCTGCAGACATGGATGCCGGCGTCGCGCACGTGGCCGATGGTATCGAGCCGGTCCTGGTAGGTGCGGGTGCTGACGATCTTGCCGTAGTACTCGGGCGAGGTGTCCAGGTTGTGGTTGTAGTAGTCCAGCCCCGCCTCCTTGAGCTGCTGGGCCTGTCCGGGCTCGAGCATGCCCAGCGTGACGCAGGTCTCCAGGCCCATTGCCTTGACCTCGCGCACCATGTCCATCACCGGCTCCAGGTGGCGTTCCTTGGGGCTGCGCCAGGCCGCGCCCATGCAGAAGCGGGTGGCGCCGCTGGCCTTGGCCTCGCGCGCGGCCTGCAGCACCTCGTCCAGCGCCATCAGCTTGCTGGCCTTGAGGCCGGTGTCGTGGTGAGCGCTCTGCGAGCAGTAGCCGCAGTCCTCTTCGCAGCCGCCGGTCTTGATCGACAGCAGCGTGGAGAGCTGCACGGTATTGGCGTCGAAGTGCTCGCGGTGGACCTGCTGGGCACGGAACAGCAGGTCGTTGAAGGGCAGCGCGAACAGCGCGGCGATATCGGCCACGCTCCAGCGCGCATCGGCCGGCAGCTGGGCCTGGCGCTGGCGCGCGCTCTGGCGCAGCGCGTCGGCGGAAATGGTGGCGACGGTGGTGTTCTCGATCGGGTTCATCGGGGTCCTCTTCTTTCTCTTTCTCGTTCGGTTTTCGATCCAGGCGCGCGCGCCTGGGGCAATGTCTTGCTCAGGGCCGTGGCGCCGCGCCGGCCTGCACCCAGGCCGCCAGCAGCGGCGCCAGGTCGAGCCGGGCCGCGGCGTCGGCGGGTGCCACCTGCCAGGGCAGTTCGCCCAGGCAAGGCGCGCCCAGCGTGCGGTGCAGCGTGTCGATGTTCTGCTCGGCCAGCAGCATGTCCGGGTCGACCCGGTTGGCGATCCAGCCGGCCAGGGTCAGGCCGCGCGCGCGCACGGCGGCGGCGCTCAGCATGGCGTGGTTCAGGCAGCCCAGGCGCACGCCGACCACCAGCACCACGGGCAGGCCCAGCATGGCGGCGAGGTCGGCGGTGTCCCAGCCCGCGCTGGCGCCATCCGGGTCGCCGCCGTCCGGCAGGTGCAGCGGCACCTGGAAGCCGCCGACCCCTTCCACCACCACCGCTTCGGCCTGGCGGCGCAAGGCGGCGAAGGCGGTCCGGATGGGACCGGGCGCGATGCGCGCGCCTTCCGCGGCCGCGGCCAGGTGGGGCGAGCACGGCGTGCGCAGCAGGAAGGGGCAGGTCTCGTGCAGCGCGACCTCGACCGAGCCGGCGGCGCGCAACCGGGCCACGTCGTCGTTGTGCCAGGCGCCGTCGCGCCATTCGCTGCCGCTGGCGACCGGCTTCATGCCGGCGGCGCGGTAGCCGGCGGCGCGCAGCGCGTGCAGCAGGGTGGCGCTCGCGTGGGTCTTGCCGACGCCGGTGTCGGTGCCGGTCACGAAGCAGGCCAGCGAGGCCGGACGGAGCGCGGCGGGCAGGCTGGCGTTCATGCGGCCTCCCGTGCCGGTACCGCGCCGGCGGCGCGCGCATGGCGGCCGAGCGCCGCCAGCAGGGTAGCCACGTCCTGCGCGCTGTGCGCGGCCGACAAGGTGATGCGCAGGCGCGCGGTGCCGGCTGCCACGGTAGGCGGCCGGATCGCGCCGACGCGGATACCGTCGGCCTCCAGCGCGGCGGACAGCGCCAGCGCCTCGTCGTTGTCGCCGATGATCAGCGGCTGGATCGCCGTGTCGCTGGGCAGCAGCTGCCAGCCGGCGGCGGCTGCCAGCGGCGCCAGGCCGGCACGCAGCTCGGCGATGCGCTCGGCCAGCGCGGCGCGCCGGGCATCGCCCTCGGCGCCGGCGATCAGGTCCAGGCTGGCCAGCAGCGCGTGCGCCACGGCGGGCGGCGCGGCGGTGGTATAGATATAGGGACGCGCGGCATTGACCAGGTGCTCGATCACCAGCGGGTGCGCCGCCACGAAGGCGCCGGCCACGCCGGCCGCCTTGCCCAGGGTGCCGATGTAGACGAATCGCTCCGAGGCCAGGCCCAGGTGGGCGAGCACGCCGCGGCCCTGCGCGCCCAGCGCGCCGAAGCCGTGCGCGTCGTCGACGATGAGCCAGGCATCATGCCGTTCGGCCAGCGCCAGCAGGCCGGCCAGCGGGGCGATGTCGCCGTCCATGCTGAACACGCTGTCGGTGACGATCAGCTTGAGCGGACTGGTACACGCGCCCAGCAGTGCGTCGAGCGCCGCCAGGTCGCCATGCGGGTAGCGCTGCACAGCGGCGCGCGCCAGCCGGGTGCCGTCGATCAGCGAGGCATGGTTGAGGGCCTCGCTGAACAAGGTCGCCTCGGCGCTCCCGAGCGCCGTCAGCACGGCGAGATTGGCCATGTAGCCGGTGCAGAAGTAGAGCGCGCGCGCGGCGGGAATGTGCGGCGCCAGCCAGCGCGCCAGCTCCGCCTCGAGTTGCGCATGCGCCAGCGAGTGGCCGCTGACCAGGTGCGAGGCACCGCTGCCCGCGCCATAGCGGCGCACGCCGTCGATGAAGCCCTCGGCCACCGCGGCATGGTTGGCCAGCCCGAGGTAGTCGTTGCTGCAGAAGGTAAGCAGGCGCCGGGCCGGGCCGGCCACCGATGCGTTCGAGGCATCGGCAGCATCGGCGGCAGCGGCGATGTCCTGCCAGGGGGCGCAGGCGCTGTGCGCGGTGCGGCGACGGCGCGTCAGGGCACTGGCCGCACGCGCCTGGGCGGCCTGTTTCAGGTGTTCAAGCAGCATCGAGACTCTCCTTCTGCTCGCGCCGGGCGGTGCCGGCGGCAGCGGGCGCCAGCACGGCGTCCAGCGTGGATTGCAGCCGCCCGGCCAGCCAACGGGCCTGCGCGGCATCGAAGACATAGGGTGGCAGCACGTAGAGCGTGCGGCCCAGGGGCCGGATCAGCAGCTCGCGCGCCAGGCCGGCCTGGTGGAAACGCGCGGCGAAATCGGCGCCGGCCAGTTCGGCGCGCACGTCGGCGGCCCAGATCAGGCCGCGCTGGCGCACGTGCGTAAGGCGCGCGTCGGCGGCCAGGCCTGCCATCGCTTCGGCCAGCCAGCGCGCGCGCTCGCGGTTGCGGACCAGCACGTCCTGCTGCGCGAACAGGTCGAGCGTGGCCAGCGCGGCGCGGCAGGCGAGCGGGTTGCCGGTATAGGAATGCGAATGCAGGAAGCTGCGCGCCACGTCGTCGGCGACGAAGGCCTGCTGGATGGCGTCACGCGACAGCACCAGCGAGAGCGGCAGGTAGCCGCCGCTGATGCCCTTGGACAGGCACAGGAAATCCGGCCACAGGTGCGCGGCCAGCGGCGCGGCGCCGGGCCCGGCATCGCCGCGCGCCTGCTCCCAGGCGAAGAAGGTGCCGGTGCGCCCGCAGCCCACCGCGATCTCGTCGGCGATCAGGTGCACGCGGTAGCGGTCGCACAACGCGCGCGCGCCGTCCAGGTAGGACGGGTCGTACATGGCCATGCCGGTGGCGCATTGCACCAGCGGCTCGATAATCAGCGCCGCGATCTGACCGCCGCGCTCACGCAGCAGCGCCTCCAGTTCGGCCAGCGCGCGCGCGGCCACGCCAGCGGCGCTCTCGCCCGGCGCGGCCTGGCGTGCATCGGGCGACATCACCACATGGGCCTGCGTCAGCAGCGGCGCATAGGCATCGCGGAAGACCGCCACGTCGGTCACGCCGAGCGCGCCAATGGTCTCGCCGTGGTAGCTGTGGCGCAGGCAGACGAACTCGCGCTTGGCCGGCAGCCCGGTATTGCGCCAGAAGTGAAAGCTCATCTTGAGCGCGATCTCCACCGCCGAAGCACCGTCCGAGGCGTAGAACGCGTTGCCGAGCGCGCCACCGGTCAATGCGCGCAGGCGCTCCGCCAGCTCCACCGCCGGCGCATGGGTGCAGCCGGCCAGCATGACGTGCTCGATGGTGTCGAGCTGCTCGCGCAGCGCGGCGTTGATGGCGGGATTCGCGTGACCGAACAGGTTGACCCACCAGGAACTGGTGGCATCGAAATAGCGCTGCCCCTGCGCATCGAACAGCCATGGGCCCTCGCCGCGCGCGATGGCCAGCGGCGGCTCGCCGGCCGCGGGCGCCGGGCGCAGGCGCGTGCAGGGATGCCAGACCGCCTGCAGGCTGCGCTGGCCCAGCGTCGGGTGCGGCGCCAGGCCGTCGCTGCCGGGGGCGGCGGCGGGAGATGGAATTGTCGGATGTGCCAAGGGGACCCTCCTTCGTTGAGCGCGCGCACAGCGGCCGGAACGGCGCCGCACGGCTTGCGGAGGGCCATGTTAGGAAGATCGGCAGGCGCTTGGCAAACCTTCACCAAAAGCGGATTTGAACGCGTTTTATTCGGATTTACGCGAAGAAGATCGGCAGTTGATGCTTCGCCGACGCGACACGTCGCCTTCTGCGCACAACGTGCACGGCAGCTTTTTTCAGGGAAGCGGATCGAAAGGCAGCCCCAGCTCGCGGAAGAAGCGCGCCACCTCGGGCAGCCACACTGCCATGCCGGCGCGGCTGCCGAACAGCCGGTGCGCGTCGCCGTCGAAATTGCCGTAGTCGACTAGGCGCGCATCGGCGCCAGCGCCCTCCGCCTCGGCGCGATAGGCATGGAACATGCGCGCGGGCAGCGGCGCCGGCCAGAAGCTGTCGTTGTCGCCGTAGAACCAGAGCGAGGGATAGCGCGCCAGGCGGCCATAGCCGGCGAAGGCTTCGACCAGGTCGGCCTGCCAGCCCGGGCAGGCGTCGTCGCGCAGGCCACCGGAGAAATTGATGACGCCGCGCACGCCCGGGTAGCTCAAGGTGCCGAAGGCCATCGTGGTGAGGCCGCCATGCGACTGCCCGATGACGACGATGCGGCTCATGTCCACGTAGGGCCGGGTACGCATGTAGTCGAGCGTGGCGATCACATCTTCGGCCTGCGCCAGGCCGTTGCGCGCCACGTTGCAGCCGCCGCCGATATACGGGCCGCCGGACTTGGCGAAGCCTTGCCGCATGGGCAGGATCACGACGTAGCCGCGCTTGACGAATTCCGCGCTCTGCGCCGCATAGCGCGCGCGCGCCTGGAAGGCCGGCCGGCCGTGCGTCTTGCCGTGGTTGATCACCACCAGCGGGAACGGGCCGTCGCCCGCCGGCTTGAAGATGGTGGCCTCCAGTTCGATGATGAAGGGGCCGGCCGGCTTGGGCACCTTGACCACGTCCTCCTCGATGCGCGGCGGCTGTGCACGCGCAACGCCGCCCGCCGCCGCCCAGCCCAGGACCGCGCAGGCAAAGAGTGCAAGACAGGTGCGGCGCCGCCTCGTCATGGAATCGCCAGCTTCCGGCACATGGTCAGGCGCGGCGCAGGCCCGCGGGCGCTGCCATCAGCCCTCCCCCAGCATGTCGCCGTCGACATAGAGCCAGCACGGCGCTTCGCCGGGCGCGCGCGCGGCGCGCACGAAGCGGCTGCGTTCATGCAGGCGCCAGGCGCGTCCGCCGACCTTGTAGCGGGCGACGAACTCCACTTCGGCGTGGTCGGCGTCCGCCTGGGCGTGCGACTTGACCGCCAGGCCGAGCCAGCGCGTGGCCGGATCGGCGGCGAGATCGGCCGGACAGGTGGAGGGATGCCAGGTCTGCCGCAGCCACTCGACCTCGCCGAGCACGTAGGCACTGTAGCGCGAGCGCATCAGCGTCTGCGCATCGCCGGGCAAGGCCTCCCCGCGATGGAAACGCCCGCAGCAGCTGGCGTAGTCCGCACCGCCGCAGGGACAGGGCTGCGGCGCCGCGGCCGGGCGCGCGTGCTTGCCCGCCATCGCCGCGCTCACAGCACCAGCGCGGGCAGCTCGCGCATGTCGGCGAAGATCGCGCTGGCGCCGGCATCGCGCAACTGCACAGCGTCATTGCGCGCCGCGTAGCCGAACACGGTCATGCCCGCCGCGACACCGGCGGTGGCACCTGCCGGGCTGTCCTCGACCACGGCACAGCGCGCCGGCACCACGCCCATGGTCTCGGCCGCCAGCAGGTAGACGTCGGGCGCGGGCTTGCTGCGCTTGACCTCGGTGGCGGAGAAGACATGCTCGCGCGCATCCTGCTGGAACAGTTCGAGCAGGCCGGTGCGGCCGAGCTGCAGCTTGACCTTGATGCGGTCGGCACCCGACGCCACGCACACCGGCATGCCGGTGGCGGCAATGGCCGCGACCGCGTCGCGCACGTGCTCGATGGCCTCGACCTCGGCCTCCAGCACGGCGTTGCGCCGCGCCAGCCAGGTCGACAGCCAGTTGTCCGGCAGCGGCGCGCCGCGCAGGCGTGCAATGGTGTCCAGTTCCTCGCGCACGGCGCGGCCCAGGAACATCCGCGTGGATTCCTCCAGCGAGATGCCGATGCCCAGTTCATTGAGCATCTGGTTCAGCACGCGGTTGACGATGGGCTCGCTGTCGACGAGCACGCCGTCGCAATCGAAGATCACGCAATCGAACTTGCGCGCGTGCCGGGGAGTTACTGCATTCATGCCGGTTTCTTTTCCTTGCTGGTATCGGGCGGCGCCACCGCGCGCAGCGCGGTCGGGCGGCCGCTCTTGAGATGGGCCTCGATCTGGTCGAAGCGGTCGAAGCCCCAGAAGGGCTCGCCGTCGATGATGACGAAGGGCGAGCCGAACACGCCCTTGGCCATCGCCACCTCGATCTCGGCCTTGAGCTGTTCCTTGATCTGCGGGCTGCTGGCGCCGGCATCCATGGCGCGGCCATCGATGCCGAGCGCATCGGCAAGCTTGACCAGCTCGGCCGGCTCGGCGATGTTCACGTCCTCGACGAAGAACGCATGATAGACCGCCTTGGCGAAGGCCGCGGCCAGATCTTCGCCATGGTGATTCTGCAGCCACAGCACGGCCCGCGCGGCCTGCGTGGTCGGCAGCGGAAAGTGCGTCGGACGGTGGTACTCGATGCCGTGGAAGCGCGCGGTGCGCTCGAAGTCGCGCCAGGCGTAGTCACCCTTGAGCGGCAGCTGCGGCAGCGGCGCGCTGCCCGTGGTCTTGAACACCACACCCAGCAGGATGGGGTGCCAGGAAACGATGCGGCCGTACTTCTGTGCCAGCTCGTCGATGCGCGTGCTGGCGAAGTAGCCGTAGGGGGAGGAGAAGTCGAAGTAGAAGTCGATGGCAGCTGTCATGTCAGGGGCTCCGCATGCGGGGGCTTGTGAAAACGGCGATGCCGGCGCCGGCCTCAGGCCAGCGCGCGTGCGATCAGGATCTTCTGGATGTCGCTGGTGCCTTCGTAGATCTGGCAGACGCGCACGTCCCGGTAGATGCGCTCGACCGGGAAATCGCTGACATAGCCATAGCCGCCGAACACCTGGATGGCATCCGAGCAGACGCGCTCGGCCATCTCGCTGGCGAACAGCTTGGCCATGGCCGCCTCCTTCAGGCACGGCCGGCCGGCGTCGCGCAGGGAAGCGGCATGCCAGACCATCTGCCGCGCCACCTCGATGCGCGTGGCCATCTCGGCCAGGCGGAACTGCACCGCCTGGTGCTGGAACAGCGGCTGGCCGAAGCTCTCGCGCTCCTTGGCGTAGGCCAGCGCCGCCTCCAGTGCCGCGCGCGCCATGCCGACGCTCTGCGAAGCGATGCCGATGCGCCCGCCCTCCAGGCCGGACAGCGCCATCTTGTAGCCGCCGCCCTCCTCGCCCAGCAGGTTGGCCGCCGGGATGCGGCAGTTCTCGAAGACGATCTGGGCGGTGTCCGACGAATGCTGGCCGAGCTTGTCCTCCAGCCGCGCCACCACGTAGCCGGGCGTGCCGGTCGGCACCAGGAAGGCACTGATGCCGCGCTTGCCGGCGGTCTTGTCGGTCACCGCCAGCACGATGGCCACGTCGGCATGCTTGCCGCTGGTGATGAACTGCTTGACGCCGTCGAGCACGTAGTGGTCGCCGTCGCGGCGCGCCGTGGTGCGCAGCGCGGAGGCATCGGAGCCCACATGGGGCTCGGTCAGGCAGAAGGCGCCCAGCATCTCGCCGCGCGCCAGCGGCACCAGCCACTGCTGCTTCTGCGCTTCGCTGGCGAAGGCCATCAGCATGCTGCACACCGGGCAGTTGTTGACGCTGATGACGGTGGAGGTGCCGCCGTCGCCGGCGGCGATCTCTTCCAGGATCAGCGCCAGCGACAGGTAGTCGAGCCCGGCGCCGCCATAGGCTTCCGGCACCGCCACGCCATAGGCGCCGAGCGCGGCCAGCTGGCGGTGCACGTCCTTGGGAAAGGTGCCGTCGCGGTCCCATTGCGCGGCGCGTGGCGCGATCTCCTGTTGCGCGAACTGGCGCACGGCATCGCGGATCATTTCCTGTTCGGGGGTCAGCAGCATGTTGCTCTCGGTCGCTTGGGGTCGCTTGGGGTCGCTTGGGGTCGCTTGGGGTCGCTGTCCGTCAAATAGAGCGGCTGGCAGGCGGGACCGCCACGGCCCCGCCGTGCCGGGCTCACCAGGGCAGCTCGGCGCCGTCGTAGGCGTGGAAGCTGCCGTTGTCGGCCCGGCTCGCGCCGGCCAGCACGCGCCGCATGCCGCCCACGCTGTCTTCCACCGCGAGGTCGGCCCCGCTCCCGCCCATGTCGGTGCGCACCCAGCCCGGATGCAGCGCGACACAGGTGGCCTGGCGCGCATCCAGCGACACGCACTTGAGCACGGCATTGACCGCGGCCTTGCTGGTGCGGTAAAGCCAGCTGCGGTTGCTGTCCATGGCGCCGATGCTGCCCATGCGCGACGACAGCACCGCCAGCACGCCGCCCTGGCCGCCGCGGCCGGCCTCGACCAGGGGCAGCAGCAGCGGCAGCGCCATCATCGGCCCGAGCACGTTGACGTGCATGACCTCGTCGAAGTCCTGCTGCTGCACGGGCTGCGCGCCCTCGCTGCGCGGGCCGATCACGCCGGCGTTGTAGATGGCCACGTCGACGGCTTCGCCGTCGAGCTTCCAGCCCAGGCCGGCCACCGCGGCCGGATCCGTCAGGTCGACGCGATGCGCTTCGGCGCCGAGCGCCTGCAAGGCCTCGATGCCGGCCTCGCTGCGCGCGGTGGCGATCACGCGATGGCCGTCGGCGCGGTACTGGCGCACGAACTCCAGGCCGATGCCGCGCGAGGCGCCGAGAATGAGGACTGTGGACACGGATGGGCTCCTAGATCAGGGAAGGGGTTGCACGGGGCCGGCGGCACGCCGGCCCGCCGAAAAGGCCCGCACGGCGCCGGCCCGCTGAGGCCGGCGCCGCACCTGGCTCAGACCAGCTCGATGCCGACCGCGGTGGCTTCGCCACCGCCGATGCACAGGCTGGCCACGCCGCGCTTGCCGCCGGTCTTGCGCAGCGCGCCGATCAGCGTGGTCATGATACGCGCCCCCGAGGCACCGATCGGATGGCCCAGCGCGCAGGCGCCGCCGTGGATATTGACCTTGTCGCGCGGGATCTCCAGGTCGTGCATGGCCGCCATCGGCACCACCGCGAAGGCCTCGTTGATCTCGAACAGGTCGACGCTGCCGGTGTTCCAGTCGAGCTTGCGGTACAGCTTGGCGATCGCCTCGACCGGCGCGGTGGTGAACCAGCCGGGCGCCTGCGCATGGGTGGTGTGGCCGAGCATGCGTGCCAGCGGCACCAGGCCGAGGCGGGCCGCGGTGGATTCGCGCATCATCACCAGCGCCGAGGCGCCGTCATTGATCGACGAGGACGAAGCGGCGGTGATGGTGCCGTCCTTGGCGAAGGCCGGCTTGAGCGACGGGATCTTGTCGAGCTTGATGCGGCGCGGGCCTTCGTCGGTGTCGATCACCGTGTCGCCGCCCTTGCCGGACACGGTCACCGGCGTGATCTCCCAGCGGAAGTCGCCAGCCTCGGTGGCCTGCTGGGCGCGGCGCACGCTCTCGATGGCGAAGGTGTCCTGCTGCTCGCGCGTGAAACCGTACTTGGCCGCGCAGTCCTCGCCGAAGGTTCCCATGGCGCGGCCCTTGTCGTAGGCATCCTCGAGGCCGTCCAGCATCATGTGGTCATAGATCATGCCGTGGCCGATGCGGTAGCCGCCGCGGCCCTTGGGAATCAGGTAGGGCGCATTGGTCATGCTTTCCATGCCGCCGGCCACCGCGATCTCGAAGGAGCCGGCCAGCAGGCCGTCGAACACGTTCATGGCCGCACGCATGCCGGAGCCGCACATCTTGTTGACCGTGGTGCAGCCCACCGACAGCGGCAGGCCCGCGCCAAGCGCAGCCTGGCGCGCCGGCGCCTGGCCCTGGCCGGCCGGCAGCACGCAGCCGAACACCACTTCCTCGACCTGCTCCGGCTTGAGGCCGGCGCGCTCCACCGCGGCGCGGATGGCGGCGGCGCCGAGCTGCGGGGCCGTGAGCGAGGCGAACTCGCCCTGGAAAGCGGCCATGGGCGTGCGCACGGCCGATACGATGACGATAGGGTCTTGCATCTTCTGTCTCCTTTGGATGGGGAATGGGGGATGGGGGATGGGGGATGGGGGTGACCGAGCGGCCGGCAGCGCCTTCAGCGGATCGACGCCTGCGGCGGCTCGCCGAACTGGCGGTAGGCCGCCTGCGTCTGCGCCAGCAGTTCCTCGTTGCTGCTGGCGGCCATGCCGAGGTCGCGCAGCAGGCCGTCGGATACGCCGTAGATCCAGCCGTACACCGTCACTTCCTGGCCGCGCGCCCAGGCATCCTGCAGCACGGTGGTGTGGCAGATATTGCCGACCTGCTCGATCACGTTGAGCTCGCACAGCCGCGTATGGGCATCCTCCTCACGCAGGATGGTGCCCAGGTAGGCCTCGTGCTTGTCGGCCACGTCGCGCACATGGCGCAGCCAGTTGTCGGCCAGGCCGATGCGCTCGCGCTTGAGCGCGACCTTGACGCCGCTGCAGCCATAGTGGCCGACCACGGTGATGTGGCGCACCTTGAGCACATCGACCGCGAACTGGATCACCGCCAGCGCGTTCAGGTCGCTGTGGGCGATCACATTGGCGATGTTGCGGTGGACGAAGACCTCGCCCGGCGCCAGGCCGAGGATCTGGTTGGCGGGCACGCGCGAGTCGGAGCAGCCGATCCACAGGTACTCCGGCGCCTGCTGGTTGGCCAGGCGCGTGAAGAAGGCGGGGTCTTCGGCATTGACGCGGTCCACCCACTCGCGGTTGTTGCGGAACAACTGGGCGATGGCCTCACTCATGCTGCCCTCCTTGCCTGCGGCTCGCCGCCGGCGCGGGGCGCCGGGCTGCCATAGCGGTTGATGAAGCGTTCCGATGTCTGGTAGGCATAGAAATCATGAAGATGGCCGGCCAGCAGCCGGTCCTTTTGCGCCTGCCACATGGCAGGGTCGAAGAAGTCCTCGTGGTGCCGCAGGAAGGCGGCGCGCACGCGCGGGTCGCCGAGCAGGAAGGTACGGTACGTTTCCGGAAAGATGTCGTGCGGCCGCACGGTGTACCAGATCTCGCCGGACATTTCCTCCTCTTCGTTGCGGGGCTGCGGCACATGGCGCACGTTGCAGTCGGTCAGGTACTCGATCTCGTCATAGTCGTAGAACACCACGCGCCCGTGGCGCGTGACGCCGAAGTTCTTGTACAACATGTCGCCCGGGAAGATGTTGGCGGCGATCAGTTCCTTGACGGCGTTGCCGTACTCGATGATGCCGTGCTCCACCTGCGCGTCGCTGCCCTCCTGCAGCCAGAGGTTCAGCGGGGTCATGCGGCGCTCGATGTACAGGTGGCGCACCACGATTTCCTCGCCGCCGTCCTTGGCGCGCTGGTACTCGACCATCGACGGCGCATGCCGCTCCAGTTCGCGCACCAGCGCCTCGTCGAAGCGCGACAGCGGGAACGCCACGCCGGAATACTCGAGCGTGTCGGCCATGCGTCCGACCCGGTCGTGCTGCTTGACGAGCTGGTACTTGGACTTGACCTGCTCGCGGGTGGTTTCCTTGGGTGCCGGGTAGAAGTCCTTGATCACCTTGAACACATAGGGAAACGACGGCAGCGTGAACACCAGCATCACCAGGCCCTTGATGCCCGGCGCGACAATGAACTTGTCCGAGGAATGCTGCAGGTGATGGAGGAAATCGCGATAGAAGAGGTTCTTGCCCTGCTTCTGCAGCCCCAGCGAGGTGTAGATCTCCGCGCGCGGCTTGCGCGGCATCAGGTCACGCAGGAAGGTGACGTAGGCCGACGGGATCTCCATGTCGACCAGGAAGTAGGAGTGCGAGAAGGAGAACAGGATCAGCACCTGCTCCTTGTCCAGCAGCACGGCGTCCAGCGCCAGCCCGCCCGAGGGGCCATGCACGATGGGGATCACCAGCGGGTAGCTGCGGTCGCCGTTGAGCACGCGCCCGATGATGAAGGCAGTCTTGTGGCGGAAGAACAGCGAGGACAGCACATGCACCTGGAAATTGGGCGCGATGCGGAACTCGCCGAACTGTTCGCCGATCGCGCGCACCACGTAGCCGATGTCGCGCGGCAGGTCTTCGAACGGCCGCTCGAGCTGGAAATTGTGGACGATGCGCTCGAAGCAGGCGGCCATGCCTTCGCGGCTGCCGGGATAGTAGGCGCGGTAGGTCGGCCGCGTCGGCGACTCCTCGTTCTCGATGTACTCGGTCGAGATGGCCGGGCGCACGAAGATGAAGTCGTTGTTGAAATAGGAACGGTGCAGCAGGCGCGTGCACACCGAGTTGAAGAAGGTCTCGGCCAGTTCGGGCTGGTGGTGGTTGGTCAGCAGCCCGATGTAGTGCAGCTTGATCTGCTGCCAGATACCGTTCTCGATGCGCTCGGCGTCGTACTCATCCTCCAGGATCAGGCTGGTCTCGCGCACGCGCTCATTGTAGAAGTCGATGCGATCACGCTGGATCTGCTGCAGGCCCTGCCAGTCGCCGGCCTCGAACCTTGCCTTGGCCTGCTGCCCGGCCTCGCGGAACAGCCGGTAATGCTTGTCGAAGCCGTCGAGCATGGTCCGCGCCACATCGAAGGCGATCTGCGACGAGAGCAGCTTGGGAAAATGGGACATGGCGGGCGCGGAAACGGCGGCGGTACGGGAATTGTAATGGGGTTCGTTCGCGGCTTCGCGCCGGCGCGCGCCGTGCGGACCGGGCCGGCGGCCCGCGCGGCGGCGGCGCCTCGTCCGCCGCGTTGCCTCAGACGTGATCCAGTGTGCGCACCACGCACAAGGTCATCAACATGGTCGCCACAGCCTTGCGCCGCCCGCCGCTCTCGGTGAAAACGTCGCCCTGGGCCACGATCAGCGTCCGCCCCGGCTTGACCACCCGGCCCACCGCCACCAGGCGCTCACCCTGGGCCGGCGACAGCAGGTTGATCTTGTACTCGGCGGTCAACCCGGCCTCGCCCTCGCCCACCACCGACAGCGCCGCATAGCCACAGGCGCTGTCCGCCAGCGCGCCGACCGCGCCGCCGTGGAAGAAACCGTGCTGCTGGGTGACGCGCTCGGACCAGGGCATCGCGATCTCGACCTCACCGTGCGCGACCCGTGTCAGAGTGGCGCCGAAGGTGGTCATCAGGCCCTGGCGCGCGAAGCTGGTGGCGATCGCGTCGGCGCGCTGCGCGCCGAGGGTCTGGGGTTTGGGCGGGATGGAAGCGTCGGGCAAGGCGGTCATGGGGAAATCCTGGTTCGTCCGGCATCCGTGGAAGCCGCTCTATTTTATTGACGTTTACGTAAACGTCAACTTGATTGCCGCAGCCGGCCGGGAGCGGTCCTCCGGCATCCGCATGAGAGCGCGTGAGAACCTCTGCGCCGAGCGATAAGAGCCGGATCAGGCTCGTGCCGGCCGCTGCCCCCGCAGCTGCTCCTGCAGCAGGTCACGGCAATGGCGCTCGTGCTGGTCGATCTCGGCCAGTTGGGCCTGCAGGTCTTCCAGCTGCCGCTGGAGCGCGCCGCGATGGTCCGCCAACGCATGCAGGAAACGCTCGAGCTGCGGCACCGTATCGCCAGGCGACTCATACAGATCCAGTATCTCGCGGATCTCATTGAGAGTGAGTCCCAACCTTTTTCCACGCAGCGTCAACTTCAGGCGGGTCCGCTCACGCGCGCTGTAGACCCGCGTGCGGCCGCCGGAGCCGGTCCGCTCCGGTGCCAGCAGACCTTGGTCCTCGTAGAAACGGATGGCGCGCGGCGTCACCTCGAACTCGCGCGAGAGCTCGGTGATGGTGTAGGTCGTGGTCTGGCTGGATGACATGAGGCTTCGAAAAAATGAACGGTCGTTCGATATGTAATGAAGTTTTCGCTTAAGATGGACGACGCGCCGTTCGGATTGACGTTAACGTTAGCGTCAAGCCCGGCGGCTGGCAACCGCGGGAGACAACCCACCCGGATCGGCCGCGGCCACGACAGCAAGCACCACGAGAAGCCCGCCCGCCGGCAAGCGCCGGCCCAGCAAGCGCAGGGCTCAAGACCAGCGAGACTCCCCATGAACGCACTCGAACACCAACTCCAATACCCGTTCGGCGACACCATGCCCGAGCCCGGCACGCGGCAGCAGGTGGCCCCCGGCGTGTACTGGCTGCGCATGCCGCTGCCGTTCGCGCTCGACCATATCAACCTGTGGCTGCTGCGCGACCGCCTCGACGGGCGCGACGGCTGGACCATCGTCGACTGCGGCATCAGCAACGACACCATCCAGGCCAACTGGGAGAAAGTGTTCGCGAACGAACTGGAGGGCCTGCCGGTGCTGCGCGTGCTGGTCACGCACTGCCACCCCGACCACGTCGGCCTGGCGGCCTGGCTGTGCAAGCGCTGGGACGTGCGCCTGTGGATGAGCCTGGGCGACTACATGAGCGCGCGCGTCATGGGCGGCGGCAATGGTGCCGGCTCCAATGCCGGCGGCGACTTTGCCGCCAGCCACTTCGCCCGCCACGGCCTGAACGACCCCGACAGCCTGGAGAAGCTGCGCGCGCGCAAGAGCTACTACCCCTCGCTGGTGCCTGACCTGCCCACCCAATACCGCCGCCTGATGGATGGCGACACCGTGGCGATCGGCGCCGACCCGGCCAGCGCCGGCTGGCGCGTGATCACCGGCTACGGCCACGCGCCCGAGCACGTGGCGCTGTACAACGACGCCACCGGGGTGCTGATCTCCGGCGACATGGTGCTGCCGCGCATTTCCACCAATGTCAGCGTGTTCGACATGGAGCCGGAGGGCAATCCGCTCAAGCTCTACCTCGACTCGCTCGGCAAGTACGAGGGACTGCCCGCGGAGGTGCTGATCCTGCCGTCGCACGGCCGCCCCTTCCGCAACCTGCACACGCGCATCCTGCAGTTGCGCGAGCACCACGTCGAGCGGCTGGCCGAGACCCTGGAAGCCTGTGCCGCCAAGCCGTGCAGCGCGCACGACATCGTCGGCGTGATGTTCCGCCGCCAGTTCGACATCCACCAGATGACCTTCGCCATGGGCGAGGCACTGGCCCACCTGCATCTGTTATGGCACGAGGGCCGCGTGGTGCGCCGGCTCGATGCCGACGGCGTGATCCGCTTCAGCGCGGCGTGAGCGCCGGCGCCGGGCCGGTCCCGGCGCCCTCAGGCCCGCCGCCCTCAGGCCTGGCGCGCGAAGGCCGCCAGGTAAGCGATGCCGTCGATGGCGCGGCTGCCGTACCAGGAAACCATCTCGCCATCGATCGGCAGCACCGGCATGCCGAGTTGTCGCTCGAGCGCATCGGCGTGGTCTTCGGTGAAGCGGTAGGGCTCGCTCGCCAGCAGCACCAGGTCGAGCTGGCGCACCAGCGCCCCGCTCCAGCGGAAGCTGGGATAGCGCGCGCCGGGCGCATTGGGACGGGCACAGTCGCCGCCGGCGCAGGCCTCCCCCGCTGCCGCCGCCAGCTCCGCCGGCGGCCAGGTCTGCCAGCCGACCAGGGACAGCATGCGACTGATATAGGTGTCGCGCGACACCGTCATCCAGGGATCCTGCCAGATCGCGTAGAGCACGCGCCGGGCCGGCCAGGACTGCGCCCGCACCGCGGCCAGCGCCGCCTCCAGCCGGCCGCACAGGGCCTCGGCTTCGCGCTCGCGCGCAAAGATGCCGCCGAGCAGCCGGTACAGTGTCAGGTTATCTTCCGGCGCACAGGGATGGGTGACGATCACGTGCGGCACGAAGGCACGGATGGCCTCCACCGTCTCGCGCCGGTTCTCATCGACATTGACCACCACATGGGTCGGCGCCAGCGCGCGCAGGCGCTCCAGCTGCACGTCCTTGGTGCCGCCGACCTTCGGGACCGCGCGCACCTGTGGCGCCGGATGGACGCAGAAGCCCGTGCGCGCCACCAGTTGCGGCCCCAGGCCGAGCGCCCACAGCAGTTCGGTGATGGACGGTACCAGCGAGGCGATGCGGGCGCCCGCGCCGGCGCGCCCGTGCGCCTGGCCGGCGGCGTCGCGCCACATCAGGCGGAAGCGCCGGGTGGCGGCGCGCTGCCCGGGTCCGGCTTGCGCGGCTTGCGCGGCGCGCGGGCGGCCAGGGCATCGTAGAGCCAGCGCGGCAGCACGTGCAGGATGCCCGCCACCACGCCCATCTGCCAGGGAACGACGGCGAAGCGCCGCCCCGCCGCGATGGCCCGCACGGCCTTGCGGGCGAACACGTCCGCATCCATCAGGAAGGGCATGCGGTAGGGGTTGTGCGCCGTCATCGGCGTGCGGATGTAGCCGGGCGCGATGGTGACCACGCGGATACCGTTGGCGCGCTCTTCCAGCCGCAGGCTTTCCAGCAGCTTGATCACCGCCGACTTGGAGGCACTGTAGGCGCCGGCGCCCGGCAGCCCGCGCACGCCGGCCACGCTGGCGATGCCGACCAGCGTGCCGCGCCAGCCACCGGCGCCGCGTTCGGCGGCGCGCATCGGCTGCAGGAACGGCTGGAAGGTGGTGAGCACGCCGAACCAGTTGGTGTCCATCACCAGGCGGAAGGCAGCCAGGTCCTCTCGCTCGCCGGCCACGGTGCCGACGGAAACGCCGGCATTGGCGACGACGATGTCGGGACAGCCGAAATGGTCGAGGAAATCCTGCGCGGCCGCTGCCATCGCATCGGCATCGCGGACGTCGGCGGCGTAGACGCGCGCCGCGTTGGGGTTGGGCAGGCTCGCGGCGAGTTCCCGCAAGGCCGCCTCGCGGCGGCCGACCAGCCCGAGAATGGCGCCGCGGGCGGCGTATTCCCTGGCGAGCGCCTGGCCCAGGCCGCTGGAAGCACCGGTGAGGAAGACCTTCTGGGCTCGCATCGGGATCGGGTACTCCGGAGGATCCGGGGGGATCGGGGCGATCCCGGAATCCGGACCGGCAAAGCGGGCCGCGTCGCGCGGCCCGCGCCGCATCACATCTTCTTGTCGCGCACGCCGGTGACCAGGAAGTCCATGGCCTGGATGGCCGCGGCCTTGCTGCCTGCGATGGACGGCGAGGTCTCGTACTTGCCCTGGATCACCACGGTCGGCACGCCGTCGATCTTGTAGGCATCGGCAATCTTGTTGGCACGCTGCGAATTGGTATTGACCGAGAACGAGTTGTAGGCGTCGAGGAAGGCCTTGCGGTCGATGCCGTTCTTGGCCATCAGGTCGGCGATCTCGTTGGGATCGACCATGCGCTTGCGGTCGACGTGGATGGCATTGAAGACCTTGGCGTGCATGGCGTCGAGCTTGCCGAGCGCCTCCAGCGCATAGAAGATCTTGGTGTGCGGCAGCAGGTCGTCGCGGAATGCCACCGGCACGCGCTTGAACACCACGTCCTTGCCCTGGCGCTTGACCCACGCCTCGAGTTCGGGCTCGAAGTCGAAGCAGTGCGGGCAACCGTACCAGAAGAACTCGATCACCTCGACCTTGCCGGCCGGCGCGGCTTGCGGGTTCTTCAGCACCTGGTAGTCCTTGCCTTCGACGGGCACGGCCTGGGCGGGTGCGGACATCAGCAGGCCGCTGACAGCGGCAAGCATGGCAAACAGGGCGGCGAATTTCTTCATGTTGCGCGGATCTCGAGTTGGGACGATGAGCCTATGACAGCGGCGGGGCGCCGCGGTTCAGCGCCCCGCCGTCAAACCCCTAACGCTACTGCCGGGTGAAACGGATGACAGAAGCCTCGAAGCCGGCCGCCTGCAGGCGGTCGCGCACGCGGTTCATGTCCTCGATCTTGTTGAACGGCCCGAGCCGGACGCGGTACATCTTGACGCCGTTGACATCGCGGTCGGTGACCTTGGCCTCGAAGCCCTGCATGGCGAGGTTGGCCTTCTGGCGGTCGGCGTCGTCGGGCGAGCGGAAGGCGCCGACCTGCAGCAGGTAGCCGGCCGAAGAGCGATTGGCGTCGGCCATGGCGATCTCGGCGATCGGGTCGGCCACGGGCTTCTCGGCGGGACGGGCTGCCTGACGGGTGTCGGCCGGCTTCTCCGCCGGCTTTTCCGCGGGCTTCTCCACCGGCCTGTCGGCAGGCCTTTCGGCGGGCTTGTCGGCAGGCTTCTCGACAGGCCTGTCGGCGGGCCGCGCCGGCGTCAGCTGCGCATGCCGCTCGGGCACCGGCGCCACAGCGGTGCCGGCGCCGGGCGTGCTGCCCTGGTCGGCCTGCGGCTCCTGCTCGGCAGGGCCGACCGGCTTGGGCGGCGTCTTGCTCCAGAGCGGCGTGTTCGGGTCCGACGGCGCCTGCTGCGGGGCCTGCGCCGGGCTCGGCAGCGTACTGACGACGTTGCCCGGCTCGCTGGGCTTGGGCGCCGGCGCCCCCTTCTGCTGGAAGGGCGCGGGCGACTTGGTGATGTACAGGGCCACCACCACCGCGATGGCCAGACCGATGATCAGGCCGAGCACCAGGCCCAGGAACGTACCGCCGCGCTGCGAATCGCGGCGGCCTTGGCGCGTGGCGCGCTTGCGTTGCTGTTGCATGAAGTCCTCTTGCATGTTGCCGGGATTATAGAGCCACTCCGGCAGCAGGCATCATGACAGATCGTTACCGGCCGCGCTGCCCCGCGCGGCGCGGCGCCTTACATGCGGCGCGGGGCGGAGACGCCGATCACCGCCAGGCCGTTGCGCAGCACCTGGCGGGTGGCCGCCAGCAGGGCCAGGCGGGCACGCTTGACCGCTTCGTCGTCGACCAGCACGCGGTCGGCGTTGTAGAAGGCGTGGAAGTCGCCGGCCAGGTCGCGCAGGTAGAAGGCGACCGCATGCGGCGCCAGCTCGCCGGCGGCGGCGGCCAGCATGTCGGGGAACTCGGCCAGGCGCCGGCCCAGCGCGAGCGCCTGCGGACCGGCGTCGGCGCCGGTCACGGCGGCCAGTTCGTCGTCGCTCAGGCGCGCCAGCTCGACCAGGCGCGCCTCCCAGTCGGCACCGGCCCACGACTCGAAGATCGAGCAGATGCGGGCATGTGCGTACTGCACGTAGTACACCGGGTTCTCGTCGTTCTGCTTGAGCGCCAGGTCGATGTCGAAGACGAACTCGGTATCGGCCTTGCGCGACAGCAGGAAGAAGCGCACCGCGTCGCGCCCGCGCGCGAAGTGGGCCGGCCACTCCGCCACGCCGGCGTCCAGGCAGCCGCGGATGGTCTCGTCGCCGCCGTTGCTCCACTCGATCAGGTCGCGCACGGTCACGTAGGAGCCGGCACGCTTGGAGATCTTGACCTCCTGGCCGTCCTTCATCACGGTGACCATCTTGTGCAGCACGTAGTCGGGGTAGCCCTTGGGGATGCCGATGTCCAGCCCCTGCAGGCCGGCGCGCACGCGGGCGATGGTGCCGTGGTGGTCGCTGCCCTGCACGTTGATGACCTTGGTGAAGCCACGCTCCCACTTGGTGGTGTGGTAGGCCACGTCGGGCACGAAATAGGTGTAGGTACCGTCGCTCTTCTTCATCACGCGGTCCTTGTCATCACCGTCGTCCGTGGTACGCAGCCACAGCGCGCCTTCGCTCTCGTAGGTCTTGCCCTTGGCCACCAGCGACTGCACCGCGGCCTCGACGCGGCCGTCGCTGTACAGCGACGACTCGAGGTAGTAGCGGTCGAAGCGCACGCCGAAGGCCTGCAGATCGATGTCCTGCTCGTTGCGCAGGTAGGTGACGGCGAAGCGGCGGATCGACTCCATGTCCTCGACGTTGCCCGAGGCGGTGACCGGCTCGCCATCCGAGGCGCTGACGGTCCTGCCGGCCAGGAAATCGGCGGCGATGTCGGCGATGTAGTCGCCGTTGTAAGCGGCCTCGGGCCAGGCTGCGTCGCCCGGCTTGTGGCCACGCGCGCGCGCCTGCACCGACACGGCCAGGTTCTGGATCTGCACGCCGGCGTCGTTATAGTAGAACTCGCGGTGCACGGCATAGCCCTGCCATGCCAGCAGGTTGGCCAGCGCGTCGCCGAGTGCCGCCTGGCGGCCGTGGCCCACGTGCAGCGGCCCGGTCGGGTTGGCCGAGACGAACTCGACCAGCACCTGGCCGTTGACGCCACGCATCTGCGCGCCGTAGTGGTCGCCCTCGTCCAGCACCGCGCGCAGCACCGCGGCCTTGGCGGCGGGCGCCAGGCGCAGGTTGATGAAGCCGGGGCCGGCGATCTCCATCGCCGCGACCAGGCCGGCCGCGCGCGGGTCGGCCTGCACGGCCTCGACCAGGCGCTGGGCCAGCTCGCGCGGGTTGGTCTTCAGCGTGCGCGCCACCTGCATGGCGAGGTTGCAGGCCAGGTCGCCATGCGCGGCCGCCTTGGGCCGTTCGAAGGCGACGGCCGGCAGGACGGTGTCGGCCGGCGCGAGCGCGCGCACGGCATCGGTGAACGCGGCGGCGAGAGTGGAGGTCTGAACAGGCAGCATGGGTGTCTTGGCCCTGGGCGGCACCACTCGGCAAGTGGACGCCGCGTCGCGTGGCAGGTTTCGAATTGCGGAACGCGGAATTTTATCAGGTGCTATGCTGACACCATGCTCCGGCCGTCGCAGCCATCCCGGCCGCACTTCCGGGGCGCCTCCCCCAGGAAAGGAAACATCATGCTGATCACCTTCAAATCCCACGCGGCACAGGACCTGATCATGATGAAGGACCTGGCCATCACCCTGCTGGGCATCATCGGCAAACAGCTCGGGGAACGCGGGGTGATCACCAGCGAAGAGATGCCGCGCGCCATCCAGAAGCTGGAAGCCGCCGTCAGCGACGCCAAGCGCGCGCATCCGGCGGAGTCGGCCGTCCATCCCGGGCAGGAAGAGGATCAGGACGAACCCCTGCACCTGGGCCAGCGCGCCTTCCCCTTCCTCGACATGCTGCGCGCCTCCCAGCGCGAAGGCGCGGATGTCATGTGGGGCGTCTAGCGCAGGCGCCGGCGCGCGTGGCTCAGTCGCGCCGGCCTGACCACAGCAGCAGCATCGCGCAGGCCCCTGCCAGCGCAGCCACCCCCAGCGCCGTCCACGGCGCGGTGGCGACCCGCTGCTCCACCCCGGCGATCGAATCATTCACCCGCGCGCCGGCCAGCCGCGCGCCTTCGCGCACCTGGCCGCCCAGCTGCCCGGCCAGTGCGCTCGCGCGCGCCTGCAGCCGCGCGCGGCTCTGCGCGGCCTCGGCCGAGCCCTCGCTGGCCATCACGGCGATCGTGCGCTCGAGCTGGGCCAGCAGATCGCGGGCCTGTTCGGAGACCGGCTGCGCGGCGGCGCGGGCCTCGCGCGCCGCCCGGCGCACTTCGCGCGCGGTGTCCTGCGCGCTGTCGGCCAGGTGTCGGACTTCCTTGCGGATCTCTGGGTGTCGGTTCAGCATGTCGACCTCGTTTGGTGGCAGGAAGAAAAAGGCAGGCGAAGCGCGCCGCCGTCCTCAGTGGCTCACCAGGCCGAGCACGAGGGTGACGGCTGCGACCACCAGGAACACGAAGAACAGGATCTTGGCGATCTCGACGGCGCCCGCGGCGATGCCGCCGAAGCCGAACAGGGCCGCGACCAGTGCGATGACGAAGAAGACGACGGCGTAGTGCAGCATGGTTGGACTCCCTGCAGTTGAGCGTGGACGCCTGCGCGGCCCGCGCTATTTCAGCGCCCTGAAGACCGTGACCCCGAGCAGCTGGCACACCGCGAACAGCACCAGGAAGATGAGGCAGAGCAACTTGGCAATGCCCGCCGCGCCGGCCGCGATGCCGCTGCTGCCGAGCAGGCCTGCCAGCAGCGAAGCCAGCGCAAAGACGAGCGCCCGCTTCCGCATCGTCGCCTCCTGTGCCAGGATGAAGCGCGCCGCCGGGATGGCCACGCGTATGAGGCTACTGTAGAGAGAGCGGCCGGCCGCCGGCAGCGCCCCGGCACCGATTCGCGCGTCAGTGGAGTCCTACGCCGTCAAAGGAGCCCTGCACCAAGCAAGCCTTGCGGCAAGATGCGGGCAAACGATCACGAATTGACCATCTACCGTCAATGTGATCCCATCGACGCAACCGGGCCCTGGCCATCCCCGCTGCGCGCAGACGCCGGGGCGCCTGGCAAGGCCGGCGGCCGCCAACCAGGCGCGGCGGCGGGCGGCACGTCCGCGCCGCGGCGCCAGCCAACGGGAAGCCATCATGTTCAAGTCCTCATCGCTGCGCTCCACCCTGCTGCTGGCCGGAGGCATCCTGCTGACGGTGATCGTGCTGATCACTTCCGAAACCGGCAACCAGCGGCTGCGCGACGGCTATACCCAGGTGATCCGCTCGCAGCAGGTGCAGCGCGACATCAGCACGCTGCTCGGTGAACTGGTCAATGCCGAGGCGGGCCAGCGCGGCTACCTGCTGACCGGCAAGGAAGGCTATCTCGACCCCTACTATCGCGCCCTGCCGCACATCACCCAGCTGATGGCGCAGATCCGCGCTCACTATGCCGACGACCCCGAGGCGCTCAAGCAGTTCGGCGAGACCTCGCAACTGATCGGCCGCAAGCTCAACGAGATGGACCTCACCCTGGTCTATGGCAAGCGTGACGTCAGCGTGGCGCTGGACCTGATCCGCACCGACTTCGGCAAGCAGACCATGGACAATGCGCGGCGCGGGCTGGAGAAGCTGCTGGCGCGCGAGGCCGCCTCGGTCTCGCACAGCCTCGAGGGCGCGGACCGCGACCTCGGCATGGCGCGCCTGGGCGTCGGCCTGCTGACCGCCACCAATATCGTGCTGCTGGTGGTATTGGGCTTGCGTCATGCGCGCCGGCTGGCGGCGGCCGAGGCCGAGCGCAGCGAGCTGGAAGTGGAAAGCGCGCGCCTGGAGCACATGGTGCGCGCGCGCACGCGACAGCTCTCGGCGCTGGCGACCCACCTTCAGCGCGTGACCGAAGACGAAAAGACGCGCCTGGCGCGCGAATTGCACGATGAACTCGGCGCCATCCTCACCGCCATCAAGCTCGACCTGCACTGGGTGCGCCAGCGCACCCGCGAGGCGGTGCCGGAAGTCCAGGAAAAGCTCGGGCGCGTGATGCTGCACGTGGACCAGGGCATCCAGATCAAGCGTCGCCTGATCGAGGACCTGCGGCCCACCATCCTGCTCAACCTGGGATTGAAGGAGGCCATCGGACAACTGGCCGAGGAAGTCGGCACGCGCAACCAATGGCAGACCCGGGTGGATATTCCCGACGACCTGCCGGCGCTGCGCGAAGAGGCCGCCATCGCGCTGTTCCGCATCGTGCAGGAATCATTGACCAATGCCAGCAAGTATGCGCACGCCCGCCACGTGGAAATCGCCATGCACCGGCACGGCGAACTGCTGACACTGGTCGTGCGCGACGATGGGCGCGGCCTGCCGGAAGACTTCGAAGCGCGCCGCACCGCCGGCCACCATGGCATGCTCGGCATGGAACAGCGCGTGGCGGCACTGGGCGGCAACCTGCGCGTGGAGTCGCCGCCGGGTGCCGGGGTCTGCGTCCGGCTGGAGGTGCCGCTAACCGATGCCGTCGTGGCTCCCCCCGAGACCGAGGAGGCCGGGGAAAGCGAAGACGAGGGCCAACGCGAGGGGCAGGGCGATGTCGGCACCGCGGGCAACGCCGGCCGGAACACCGGAGCGCCGTGACGGGCGCCGACGCGTACCTGCATGCGGGCCCGCACCGACGCACCCGGTGGCATCAAGGCATCAAGGCATCACATCTTCTGCTTCACATCGTGGGCGGCATCCTCCATCTTCTCGCCGCCGCGCTGGATATCCTTGCCCGCTCCCGCCATGGTGTTGCAGCCGGTCAGCACGACCACGCCCGCCAGGGCAAACCAAGCCAGTACTTTTCTCATGGTCCCTCCTTGCTGTGATGCGGCGGCTCCTGCCGCCGTCCTGGATACGACTGCCCGATGCGGCGCCGCGGCCGGTCAGGATGGGTCGCCGGCAGCCCGGCTGCCGGCGTATTCCTCGATGACGCGAAACACTTCTTCCATTTCGAGCGATTTGTCGAAGAAATAGTCCGCGCCCGCGTCGGCACACTGGCGCCGGTAGGCCGGCACCTGCGCGTGGTTGGTGTAGACGATGCGGATGCCAGGCGCGCGCGCGCGCTGCATGGCGCGCAGCACATTGACACCGTTGCCCTGGCGCAGCTGCAGGTCGATGATCGCCACCTGATAGCCGCCGGCGGCGAACATGCTGATGCCGAGATGTTCCGTGTCGGCCCAGTCCACCCGTTCGACATAGGGCATCGCCTGCAGATATTCGAGCAACATCTCCCTGATCATCGCCGAGTCCTCGATCAGCAGGACGCGCAGCGGCGGGAAGGCGGGAACTGTGGCTCGATCAGGCATGGTTGGATGATAGGCAGGGATGCGGCGGGTCACTATCGGCGCGCGTCCTACATGGCGGACGAGGCGTGCCGGGGGCCGCGCCGGCTACTCCACCAGGCCGTTCTTGATCGCGTAGTAGGTCAGGTCGGCATTGGTCTTCATGCCCATCTTCTCGAGGATGCGCGAGCGATAAGTGCTGACCGTCTTCACGCTCAGGAACAGTTCGTCGGCGATCACCGACACGGTCTGCCCGCGCGACAGCTTGCAGAAGATCTGGAACTCGCGCTCGGACAGCGACTGGTGCATCGACAGCTCGGTCGGCTTGCCGAGGCCGCCGATCAGCAGCTCGGCCACTGCGGCACTGACGTAGCGCCGGCCCTGTACCACGGTGCGGATGGCCTTGACCAGTTCGTCCGCGGCGCTCTCCTTGGTCAGGTAGCCGGAGGCGCCGACGCGGATCAGGTTGATCGCGTACTGGTCTTCCGGGTAGGTCGACAGGATCAGCACCGGCAGGTCGGCAAAACGCTGGCGCAGCAGCTTGAGCACGTCGATGCCGTTGCGCTGCGGCATGGAGATGTCGAGCACGACGACATCGAACTCGGCATTGCGCAGCAGGGCCATCACTTCATCGCCGCTGCCGGCCTCGCCGGTCACCTGGATGTCGGGCTCATCGGCAATGAACTGGCGCAGCCCGGCGCGCACGATCTCGTGATCGTCGGCGATCAGGACGCGGATCATGGTTGCCTCCGTCTGATGTGGTTGCCCCCTGGCCCGCGAGGCGGCGCGACGGCAAAGCGACTCGGCCCTCGCCCGGGGGCAAACTGCATTGTAGTGCGGCTGCCGGCGCGGCTCTGTCGGTGTCAGGCTGACACCGACAGAGCCGCGCCGCACGGCAGGTCCGCCAGCAAGAAAAAAGGGACGGCGCTGCCGTCCCCTTCTTCTCCCACCTCGCGCGCGGCGCCTGCTGGCGCCGGCACGACACACGGGCGGCGCGCGCCCGCCGGCTTACTGCAGCTTGGTGCCGGCATCGACCTTGGCGTCGCCCAGGGCTTCGCTCTTGGCCTCGGCCTTGGCACCGGCCTTCGCTTCGTGTGCCTTGTGCGTCTTCGCATGCTTGGCCTTGGCGGCCGGCTTCGCCTGAGCAACCTCGGGCGCCTGCGCGGCCTGGCCCTGCTGGTCGGCGGCGGCGGCCACGGCGGGCTTGGCCGCCGCGTTCAGGCCGGCCTCGGCCTGGGCGCCGGCGCCCTGGGCCATGGCCAGCGAGGTGGCGGCAGCGATCGACAGGGCGGACAGGGAGAGCAGCAGCTTTTTCATCGGAAGACTCCTTTCGGTCTACACCGCGGGAGAGATTCGCCGCGGCTTGCTTGGAAACGAGCCCTCAGTCTAGGGACGCGCCGGGCGGCGGTCTGTGAGCAGTTGTAATGCTGTGTAAGGAGTGGTGAGGGGCCCGTGCGCATGGCGCACCCGCCGCTTCGCGCGTTTTCCCCGCGCATTCAAGGGGCTGCGCGTGCCGACGGCGCCGCACGGCCCCTTGCATGCGGTTACAGGTTGGGCGCGAGCGCGCGCTCGAGCACAGCGCGTTCCTCGCCGCGCCGCGCCACCATGTCGTCGAGCTGGTCCTGGCCGATCTTGCCCACTGAGAAGTAGGTCGACTCCGGATGCGCGAGGTAGAAGCCGCTGACCGACGCCGCCGGCGTCATCGCCAGCGCCTCGGTCAGGCCCATGCCGATGTCGCCGGCATCGAGCAGCGAGAACATCGGGCCCTTGACGGTGTGCTCCGGGCAGGCCGGATAGCCCGGAGCCGGACGGATGCCGCGGTAGGACTCGGCGATCAACTGCTCGTTGCTCAAGGTTTCCTGCGCGGCATAGCCCCACAGGTCGCGGCGCACGCGCTCGTGCAGGCATTCGGCGAAGGCTTCGGCGAAGCGGTCGGCCAGTGCCTTGAGCATGATGGCGCTGTAGTCGTCGTGGTCGGCCTCGAACTGCGCCTCCTTCTTGTCCACGCCGATGCCGGCGGTGACGGCGAACAGGCCGATGTAGTCGGCGATGCCGCTGGACTTGGGCGCGACGAAGTCGGCCAGGCAGCGGTTGGGGCGGCGCACGCCATCCACCACCGGACGCTCGCTCTGCTGGCGCAGGTTGTGCCAGGTCAGCGCGACCTGGCTGCGGCTCTCGTCGGTATAGATCTCGATATCGTCGTCGTTGACCGTGTTGGCCGGCAGCAGCGCGATCACGCCGTTGGCGCTCAGCCAGCGGCCCTGGATCAGGCGCGCCAGCATGGCCTTGCCGTCCGAGTACACGCGCCGCGCCGACTCGCCGACGATCTCGTCGTTGAGGATATCGGGGAAACGGCCGGCCAGGTCCCAGGTCTGGAAGAAGGGGCCCCAGTCGATGTAGTTGGCCAGCTCGGCCAGGTCGTAGTTGCGGAACACGCGCCGGCCCACGAACTTGGGCTTGGGCGGCACGTAGGCGCTCCAGTCGAGCGGAGTCTTGTTGGCGCGCGCCTCGGCCAGCGTCACCATCGGCGTGGCCTTCTTGTTGGCGTGCTGGGCGCGGATGCGGTCGTAGTCGGACTTCAGCTCGTCGAGGTACCTGGCAGCCCCCTCGTCGGACAGCAGGCTGGAGGCCACGCTGACCGAGCGCGAGGCATCCGGCACGTAGACCACCGGCCCTTCGTAGTTGGGCGCGATCTTGACCGCGGTGTGCACGCGCGAGGTGGTGGCGCCGCCGATCAGCAGCGGGATCTTCTTCAGGCGGAAGTAGTCGTCGCGCTGCATCTCCGCGGCAACATAGGCCATCTCCTCCAGCGAGGGCGTGATCAGGCCCGACAGGCCGACGATGTCCGCGCCCTCGGCCTTGGCCTTGGCCAGGATCTCGTTGCACGGGACCATCACGCCCATGTTGACCACTTCGAAGTTGTTGCACTGAAGCACCACCGACACGATGTTCTTGCCGATGTCGTGCACGTCGCCCTTGACGGTGGCGATGACGATCTTGCCGCGTGCCCTGACGTCGCCGCCGGCCTCGGCCAGCAGGCGCTTCTCTTCCTCGATGAAGGGCAGCAGGTGAGCCACCGCCTGCTTCATCACGCGCGCGCTCTTGACCACCTGCGGCAGGAACATCTTGCCGGCGCCGAACAGGTCGCCGACGACGTTCATGCCGTCCATCAGCGGGCCCTCGATCACCTCGATCGGGCGGCCGCCGCGCGCGGCGATCTGCTGGCGCGCTTCCTCGGTGTCCTCGACGATGAAGGTGGTGATGCCGTGCACCAGCGCGTGCGCGAGACGCTCGGCCACGGCCACCGGCGCTTCCGGCGTGCCGCGCCAGGCCAGGTTCTCTTCCTTGCGGGCGCCGCCGCCCTTGAAGCGGTCGGCGATCTCCAGCAGGCGGTCGGTGGCGTCCTCGCGGCGGTTCAGCACCACGTCTTCCACACGCTCGCGCAGCTCGGCATCGAGCTGGTCATAGACGCCGAGCTGGCCGGCGTTGACGATGCCCATGTCCATGCCGGCGGCGATGGCGTGGTAGAGGAAGACCGTGTGGATCGCTTCGCGCACGGCGTCGTTGCCGCGGAAGGAGAACGACACGTTGGACACGCCGCCGCTGACCTTCGCGTAGGGCAGGTTCTGCTTGATCCAGCGCGTGGCCTCGATGAAGTCCACCGCGTAGTTGTTGTGTTCCTCGATGCCGGTGGCGACCGCGAAGATGTTCGGGTCGAAGATGATGTCCTCGGGCGGGAAGCCGACCTCGTTGACCAGGATGTCGTAGCTGCGCTTGCAGATCTCGGTCTTGCGCGCGAAGGTGTCGGCCTGGCCCTGCTCGTCGAAGGCCATCACCACCGAGGCGGCGCCATAGCGGCGGATCAGCGCCGCATGGTGGCGGAACTGCTCCTCGCCCTCCTTCAGCGAAATCGAGTTCACCACCGCCTTGCCCTGCACGCACTGCAGCCCGGCTTCGATCACCTCCCACTTGGAGGAGTCGATCATGATGGGCACGCGCGCGATATCGGGCTCGGAGGCGATCAGGTTCAGGAAGCGCACCATCGCCGCCTTGGAGTCGAGCATGGCCTCGTCCATGTTGATGTCGATGACCTGGGCGCCGTTCTCGACCTGCTGGCGGGCCACGGCCAGCGCCTCGTCGAACTGGCCGTTCAGGATCATGCGGGCGAAGGCCTTGGAACCGGTCACGTTGGTGCGTTCGCCGACGTTGACGAACAGCGTGCCCTCGTCGATCGTGAAGGGCTCGAGGCCCGAGAGGCGCATCGGGCGCGGCGGCAGCTTGGCGGTGGTCATAGCGTTGTCTTGGAATGCGGGAGGCGCGGGCGGCCTGGTGTATTCGGGATGCGCGGGACGGGCGTCGCAGCGACGCTCAGGCGGCGTCGCGCTGGTCGGCGTCGCGGTACTGGCCGGGCCAGGCGCGCGGCGCCCTGCCGGCCACGCGCTGCGCGATGGCGGCGATGTGCTCGGGCGTGGTGCCGCAGCAGCCGCCCACCAGGTTGACCAGGCCGGACGCGGCGAACTCGTCGACCAGGGCCGAAGTGACGTCGGGCGTCTCGTCGAAGCCGGTGTCGCTCATCGGGTTGGGCAGGCCGGCGTTCGGGTAGCACGAGACGGCCGTATCGCACACCTTGGCCAGCTCGGCGATATAGGGGCGCATCAGCGTGGCGCCGAGCGCGCAGTTCAGCCCGAAGGTGATCGGCCGCGCGTGGCGCAGGCTGTTCCAGAATGCCTCCACGGTCTGGCCGGACAGGATGCGGCCGGAGGCATCGGTCACCGTGCCGGAGATCATCACCGGCACGCGCTCGCCGCTGTCCTCGAACAGCTGGTCGATGGCGAACAACGCCGCCTTGGCGTTCAGGGTGTCGAAAATGGTCTCGACCAGGAACACGTCGGCGCCGCCCTCCAGCAGGGCCTTGCCCTGTTCGTAGTAGGACGCGCGCAGCTCCTCGAAAGTGACATTGCGCGCACCCGGATCATTGACGTCGGGCGAGATGCTGGCGGTCTTGGGCGTCGGGCCGAAGGCACCGGCGACAAAGCGCGGCTTGTCCGGCGTGCTGTACTTGTCGCAGGCCGCGCGCGCCAGGCGTGCCGCCTCGACGTTCATCTCGTAGGCCAGCTCGGCCATCTTGTAGTCTTCCTGCGCCACCCGGGTCGCGCCGAAGGTATTGGTCTCGATCAGGTCGGCGCCCGCCGCCAGGTATTGCTCGTGGATCTCGCTGATCACCTGCGGGCGCGTCAGCAGCAGCAGTTCGTTGTTGCCCTTGACGTCGACCGCATGGTCGGCGAAGCGCTCGCCGCGGTACTCGGCCTCGCCCAGCTTGTAGCGCTGGATCATGGTGCCCATGGCGCCGTCCAGGATCAGGATGCGCTCGCGCAGCAGGCGGGGCAGGTCGGCGGCCCGGGTATAGGCGCGCGTGCTGGCGGCACGGTCGGCGGGACGGGCGGCGGAAGGAGAGGGGGCGCTCATGCGGGACTCGTGGCGGGAAGACTGACGGAAAGAGTCGATTTTATCAGTCCCGTCAAGGCCTTGCGGGCCGCCGCCGCGGGTGCGCCGGTTGCCGGCGCGGGCGTCGCGGGCCTACACTGCAATGTGTCGCGCACATCATTCCGGAAACCATGCAACACCTCAGCCCCGCGGACGCCCAGTCCCTGCTGGCGGGCAACCCCGACGCCCTGTTCATCGACTGCCGCAGCGAGATGGAATACCTGTTCGTGGGCCACCCCACGGGCGCCCACAACGTGCCCTGGAACGACGGCCCGGACTGGGAGGTCAACCCGCATTTCGTGCAGGCGGTGAAGAAACTGGCCGGCCACGTGTCGGCCCGCCCGGTGCTGCTGATCTGCCGCAGCGGCAACCGCTCGACGGCCGCGGCGCGCGCGCTGGAGGGCGCCGGCTTCGCCAGCGTCTATAACGTGCTGCACGGCTTCGAGGGCGACCTCGACACCCAGCGCCACCGCAACACGATCAACGGCTGGCGCCACGACGGCCTGCCCTGGGAACAGTACTGATCAGCATGCCCCGGCAGCGCGGGGCGAGACAGCCGGGCCAGCGTCGCCCAGCAAAAAGCCCGCGGCAGGCCGCGGGCTTTTTGCTTCCCCGGGGACAGGCAGCGGCCGCGTCCCCGGCTGCGCGATGCCGGATCAGTGCATGACCAGCGGATGGGTCATCACGGTATCGAACTTGGCGAGAAAATCGTCCACCTCTTCCACCGACGGCTCGCTCTCGATCAGACGTTTCACGTCGGCGCGGAAATGCTCGGCCAGAGAGCCGCCGAGAAAGATCTCGCGTTTCAGGTTCTTGTCGACGATCTCGTAGCCGCCCGAGGCGAGAGGCGCATGCTCGACGTCCGCACCAAACTCGACAACACAATAGTTGTCGCTGTTGTAGATCATTTGCATGGCATACCTCCTGGCGTCTTGTGGGCGGAAGGGGTTCACTGCTGCCGCCAGCGCGAGCCTGGCTACCTTCCGCGATTTCTTCTCCTAACTGGGGATGCCCGCCGGCAATTCAAGTCCAGGGGGCCGGCGCCCTCGCGATCGTTCCATCGCATCCCTCATGCATTGGGCAACGGCGCCGCGTGCAAGTTCTTGAATGCCGCCTCGAAACGCGCGCCGGGTCACGGAATGTCGCATTGCGCGCCGCAGGCGGAATGGCCGAGAAATGCGTCCAGCAGCGCATGAAAGCGCTCGGCGCGCTCGATCGGCGCCAAGTGCGCGGCCTGCGGCAGCACTTCGAGCCGGGCGCCGGGAATCGCCGCGGCCATGGCCCGCGCGCCAGGCAGCGGCGAACCGGCATCCTGGTCACCCACCACCACCAGCGCCGGACATTGGATGCGATGGATGGCGCTCGCCATGTCGAAGGCCAGGATGGCCAGCGCGGCGCCGACGTAGCCGTGCACCGGCGTGTCCAGGATCATGGCCCGGATGCGCTCGCTCTCCTCGGGCTGCGCGGCGCGGAACTCCGGCGTCAGCCAGCGCGCCAGCGTCGCCTCGACCAGGCCCGCCATGCCATGCGCCTCGGCCTGGCCGATGCGCTCGTGCCACATCGGGTGTGCCTCCAGCGGCGTGCGGTCGACCGTGTCGGCCAGCGTCAGCGAGAGCAGGCGCTCCGGATGGCGCACCCCCATCACCTGGCCGATCATGCCGCCCAGGGAAATGCCGACGTAGTGCGCCTGCGGGATCTGGAGGGCATCCATCGCGGCGGCGACATCATCGGCAAGACGCAGCATCGAATAGGCGCCGATCGGCGCGCTGCTGCCGCCGTGGCCGCGCAGGTCGAGGCGCGCCACGCGATAACGCGGCGCCAGGTGGCGGGCGGCAGCGTCCCACAAGGTATGGTTGGCGCCCAGGGCATGGACCATCACGACCCAGGGACCGTCGCTGCCATCGACGCGGACCTGCAACTCGATGTCGTCGACCGGCACGCGGCGCAGCGGCTGGACAGTGGATTCGGCGCTCATGGCAAACCTCCTTGGCATCGATGAATCACGGCGGACGGGCGGCGCCGGAAAACGCGCTGCGGACTCAGGCGCCGCCGGCGGCAGCCTCGCTGCCGCGGTAGATCAGGTCGATCTGTGTGCCGTCCGGCTCGGTCTGGCGCAGCTGGACCGGCATCCAGCCGAGCGGCTCGGCCAGCCAGATCTCGACGCGGCGGCGGTCGTCGGCCCGGCGCGGCAGGCGCACGAAGTGCTTGGCGCGCAGGAAACCCTGGCCGGTTTCGACTTCCTCCTCGCCCACATACTGTACCTGCATCGGCTCGATGTCGCGGGTATCCGCCACCTGGAAGCGCTCGGTGACGCCCGGCACGGCATAGCGCCGGGGATTGCCTCGCACCAGGCCGACCATCTGCAGGAACACGCTGAAGCGGTCCTGCGCACCGGCCGGCAGCGGCACCTGCCGATTGCCGGGGACGAAGGTCACGGTGCCGGCGGCGGGGTCGAACTGCGCGGTTTCCACACGGCCGCGCCGGCTCTCCTCGTAGCGCTGCGGCACCAGTCCGGCCGGCCCCAGCGCCCCGGCGCTGTGGAAAGCGAAACGGAACCACAGCACGCGCGTCTCCACCGCGAGCTGGTAGCGGCCGCCGTCCTGCTGCCAGCGGATCAGGCCGTCCGGGTTGCGCACGCCATTGACATAGCTGGCGTAGTGCAGCGTGACCGGGGGCGGCACGACGTAGTGCACCGCAGGCGCCGGCGGTGCCGGGGGGGTGGGCTCGGCGGCCTCGGTAGCGGCCGGCGCGGTGCCGCTGGTGCCGCCGGCGCTGGCCGTCTCGGTCTCACCCGCGGGCACCGTGGCCACGGGCGGCGCGGGCGCCGCCTCGGGCGCCTGGCGCGGCACCGGTGCCGGACGCGGCGCCGGCCTGGGCGCGGGCCGGGGGGCAGGCCGCGCGGGCTGCTGCTGGGGCTGCGGCGGCGCGGGCGGCGGCAGCAGGATGGCCTCGAGTGCCGGCACGTCGGTCGCGGGCAATGGAACCAGCGGCCCTGGTATGTGGACCAGGCCGAGCAGCACCAGCGCGTGCGCGGCCAGCACCAGCACGAGCACCGCCACCCAGCGCAGCCGGCGCCGGGGGAAACCGTCAGGAGTGGCCGTCTTGCCCGGCCCGGGCGTCTGCGCCAAGGTAGCCAAGTTCCGAGGAAAGCTGGCTGGCGATCGCGCGCACGCGGCGATCGACCGCCCCGCCCCAGTCGGCGTCGAACACGCTTTGCGCGCCCAGCGCGATCAGGGCCATGGCGACATGGCCGTTGGCGTCGAACACCGGCATCGAAAAGGCATTGATGCCCGGCAGCACGCCACCGCGGGTCAGCGCCGCGCCGTGCTCGCGCACCTCGCTGCAGATCGCCTCGTAGGCAGCCATCGTGCGCGGCATGTCGGGGATATCGTCCTGCCCGCGCGCGGCCAGTTCCCGTTCGACCAGCGGCAGCGTCTGTTGTTTCGGCAGGAAGGCGCCGAACAGGCGCCCGGTGGCCGAGTTGAGCATAGGCATCACATCGCCCAGGCGCAGGCTGACCGTGACCGGATGGCTGGACTCCTCCCAGTGCACGATGGTCGGCCCGTGATTGCCCCAGACCGCGATGCCGACGGTCAGGTCGGTGTCATCGCGCAGCTGGGACAGGATGGGGCGCGCCTTCTTGACCGGGTCGAGCCGGTTCAGCCCGGCCAGCCCCAGCTGCAGGGCGAAGGGCCCGAGGTCGTAGCGCCCGCTGACCGGATCCTGCGCCACCAGGCCGAGGCGCTGGAAGCTGACCAGGTAGCGGTGGGCCTTGGCGGGGTTCATGTCGGCGGCGGCGGCGAGGTCGCGCAGCATCATGGCGCGAGGCGACAAGGCCAGGGCCTGCAGCAGCTTGAACCCGACCTCGATGGACTGGATGCCGGAACGCAGCTTGGAGTCGTCGTCTTCGATTTCACTCATGCGCGCGAGAGTAGCAGAAGAGGAAGAGGAGCCGGCCGCATCGGGGTGCGGCCTGCGCCAGGTCGCCGGCCGGCCGGGGCGGGTCGTCAGAGCAGAGCGGCTTGGCATCCACATCGAATTTACTATAGCGAAACCGATTTACCAATTTTTAAGTCGCCGGTAGACTTTCCCACCACAAGAACGGCTCCCGGCTGCCGCGCCACGCAGCGGCACCGGACGATGCCCCAACCCTCCCTGGAGACAACCGATGACGCGCACGCGCCACCCCTGGCCTTTGTCCGCTTTCCTTCCCTTGCTGTCCCTTCCGTTGCTGTCGCGGCGCCTGGCCGCACCGGCCGCGCTGGCCTTGGGCGCGCTCGCGCTGGGCCTGCCGGGCGCGGCCAGCGCCGCCGGCGACAACTGGCCCGGCCAGCCGCTGCGCTGGATCGTGCCCTACCCCGCCGGCGGCGGCACCGACGTGGTGGCACGCGCGCTGGGCCAGGCCATCAGCCCGGCGCTGGGCCAGCCGGTGGTGGTCGACAACCGCCCGGGCGCGGCTACCATCGTCGGCGCCGATGCCGTCGCCCACAGCAAGCCCGACGGCTACACGCTGCTGACCGCCGACACCGGCACCCTGGCCGCCAACCCGTCGCTGTACAAAAAGCTGCCCTACAGCGCCGACAAGGACTTCGCCCACGTCAGCCTGGTGGCGCGCTTCCCGCTGGTGCTGGTGACCTCGCCCGGCTTCCCCGCGCACACGCTCAAGGACATCGTGGCCTATGCGCAGCAGCATCCCGGCAAGGTCAACTTCGCCTCGCCCGGTGCGGGCTCGCCGCACCACCTGGCCATGGAGCTGTTCATGGACCAGACCCATACGAAGATGACCCACGTGCCGTACAAGGGCGCCGCCCCGGCGGTGCAGGACCTGATGGCCGGCCAGGTCGACCTGATGTTCGTCGACCTCGCCTCGGGGCAGCAGAACGTGCTGGCCGGCAAGCTGCGTCCGGTGGCGGTGGCCACGCCGCGCCGCCTGGGCGTGCTGCCCAATGTGCCGACCGTCGCCGAAAGCGGCGTGGCCGGCACGGCCGACTTCCAGGCCTACGCCTGGCAGGGCGTGGTGGTGCCGGCTGGCACGCCGCGCCCGGTGGTGGCGCGGCTCAATGCCGAGCTGGTCAAGGCGCTGAAGAGCCCCGAGGTGCAGAAGCGCTTCGAGGGCATCGGCGTGGAGCCGGTGTCGAGCACGCCGGAGGAATTCGCCCAGTACGCGCGCAGCGAGGCCGAGCGCTGGGGCAAGCTGATCAAGGCCAAGGGCATCACGGTAGACTAGTCCAGGCGCCGGGACCGCGGTCCCGGCGCCATCCGATCCTCCTCGCCTTGCACTCATGAAACTTGCCACCCTCAAGGACGGGTCCCGCGACGGCCAGCTGGCCGTCGTCTCGCGCGACCTGAAGACTGCCCACTACGCCACCGACATCGCCAGCCGCCTGCAGACCGCGCTCGACGACTGGCAGTTCTACGCGCCGCAGCTGCAGGACCTGTACGACGCCCTCAATGCCGGCCGCGCGCGCCATCCCTTCCCCTTCGAGCCGGCCCACTGCATGGCGCCGCTGCCGCGCGCCTACCAGTGGGCCGACGGCTCCGCCTACGTCAACCACGTGGAGCTGGTGCGCAAGGCGCGCGGCGCGGAGATGCCGCCCGAGTTCTGGACCGACCCGCTGATGTACCAGGGCGGCTCCGACGATTTCCTCGGCCCCGAGGACGACATCGTCTGTGCGAGCGAGGCCTGGGGCATCGACTTCGAGGCCGAGGTCGCGGTCATCACCGGCGACGTGCGCATGGGCGCCACGCCCGAGCAGGCTGCCGAATCGATCCGCCTGCTGGTGCTGGCCAACGACGTTTCGCTGCGCAACCTGATCCCCGCGGAACTGGGCAAGGGCTTCGGCTTCTTCCAGAGCAAGCCCGCCACCGCCTTCTCGCCGGTGGCAGTGACGCCCGACGAACTGGGCGGGGCCTGGCGCGAGCGCAAGGTGCACCGGCCCATGACGGTGTGGTGGAACAGCAAGAAGGTGGGCGCGCCGGACTGCGGCACCGATATGGTGTTCGATTTCGGCCAGCTGATCGCACATATCTGCAAGACGCGCAATGTGCGCGCCGGCAGCATCGTCGGTTCCGGCACCATCTCCAACGTCGACCGCAGCAAGGGCTATTGCTGCATCGCCGAAAAGCGCATGCTCGAAATCATCGACGGCGGCAAGCCGGTCACCGACTTCATGAAGTTCGGCGACGCGGTCAAGATCGAGATGTTCGATGCCGAGGGCGCTTCCATCTTCGGCGCGATCGACCAGGCGGTGGCGCAGGGCTGAGTGCCGGCAGCGCGGCCCCGGTCGGGGCGGGACACGACATGGCGGGATTGCCTATAATTCACCGACCGTTCGGTCGACGAATCCCGCCAGGGGTGCGCGACCGCCACGCCCCGGGCCCCGCCCGGCTCCCCTCACGCTTTCCGCAAGCCCGACCACAGGCCCGCTGACATGACCGCTTCCGCCCCGTCTTCCGCCGACAGCCAGCTGTCGCCCCGCTATGACCGCTACCAGGCGCTGACCCTGCGCCGCCACGGCCCCATCCTCGAGATCGTGATGGGCGCGGCGCAATCGGCCAACCGCAAGCTCGCCACCGCCGACGCCAATATGCACCGCGAGCTGGCCGAGATCTGGCGCGACGTGTCGGCCGACCCGGACATCCGCGTCGCGCTGATCCGCGGCGAGGGCAAAGGCTTCTCGGCGGGCGGCGACCTGTCGCTGGTCGAGGACATGGCCAACGACTTCGATACCCGCACCCGCGTCTGGCACGAGGCGCGCGACCTGGTCTACAACGTCATCAACTGCGACAAGCCGGTGGTCTCGGCCATGCACGGCCCCGCCGTCGGCGCCGGCCTGGTGGCCGGCCTGCTGGCCGACATCTCGATCGCGGCCAGGGACGCGCGCATCGTCGACGGGCACACCCGCCTGGGCGTGGCCGCGGGCGACCATGCGGCCATCGTGTGGCCCCTGCTGTGCGGAATGGCCAAGGCCAAGTACTATCTGATGCTGTGCGAGTCGGTCAGCGGCGAGGAAGCCGAGCGGATCGGCCTGGTATCGCTGGCGGTGGACGAGTCGGAGCTGGTCGAGCGCGCCTTCGAGGTGGCGCGGCGGCTCGCGGCGGGATCGCAGAGCGCGATCCGCTGGACCAAGTACGCGCTCAACAACTGGCTGCGCATGGCCGGCCCCGCCTTCGATACCTCGCTGGCCCTGGAATTCATGGGCTTCGCCGGCCCGGATGTGCACGAAGGCATGGCGAGCCTGCGCGAAAAGCGGCCGCCCGGCTTCAGGTAAGCGGTACACGAGACACTACGATGGCCGCAGCCCGGCGCGGGCTGCGCGCCCCACCAGGAGGGTTAGCGCATGTTCGGACAGATTCCCGATTTCACCAACGGCTTCGAGTTCCTGCGCAAGCTCTGGGGCAACGCCAGCGGCCTGCCCGGCGGCCTGATGCCCGGCCTGCAGGCCATGACGCCGCCGATGGACCTCGACGAGCTCGACAAACGCATCCATGACCTGAAGGCCGTGGAAAGCTGGCTGCAGCTCAACACCAACCTGCTGCGCACCACCATCCAGGGCCTCGAAGTGCAACGCGCGACACTGGTCGCGCTGCAGACCTTCGGCAGCGCGCTGTCGCCCGAAGCCATGCAGAACGCCATGGAAAACGTAGCGCGCGCGGCCACTGCGCCGAGCGCCGCACCGCCCGAGCACGCCAGCCGGGACGAGGCGCCCGTCTTCCGCAGCGCAAGCCGGCCGGAGCCCGCTCCCGAGCCCGACGCCCCGGCGCCTGACAGCGAAGCCGGCGCCCGTCCCGGCGCGGCCGGCGCCCATCAGGGCAACGGCGCCGCCCACGGCGAGGCGCCGCCCAACGCCGGCATCTGGTGGGACATGCTGCAGCACCAGTTCAACCAGATCGCCAGCAGCGCCGCGGCCGCCAGCCTGGCGCCGTTCGGCAACCTGGCGGCCTTCGGGACCGCGCCGGCATCCGGCGCGGGCGAGGCGGGCAAGGGGGACGATGGGGCCGGCAAGGCCGCCGGCGACACCGGCAAGGCCAAGCCCGCCGCCAAGGCCACCGGCGGCACCGCCGCGCGCAAGCCGGCGGCCAAGCGCCCGGCCGCCAGGAAAAGCGCCGCCAAGCCTGCCGGCGGCAAGGCCGGAGGCAAGGCCTGACACGCATGGCCAGCCCCCGCCGCAACGGTGCGCCGCGCCTCACGGCCCTGGTGATGATGGGCGGCGGCGCGCGCGCCGCCTACCAGGCCGGCGTGCTGCGGGGACTGGCGCGCATCGCCCGGCGCCACGGGCTCGACCATGTGCGCATTCCTTTCGAGATCATCTGCGGCACCTCGGCAGGCGCCATCAACGGTGCCGGGCTCGCCATCCATGCCCACGACTTCCAGGCGGCCGCCGAACGGCTGGCCGCCCTGTGGCATGGCATCCATGCCGATGACGTCTACCGCACCGACGTGCTGCGCGTGGGCGTGTCGGGCGCCCGCTGGCTGTCCGCGCTGGCGCTGGGCTGGGCCGTGCAGCGCGCCCCGCGCGCCCTGTTCGACAACGCGCCACTGGGCGCCATGCTGGGCGAGCTGTTCGACACCGAGCGGGTCCAGGCCAGCCTCGACGCCGGGTCGCTGCAGGCCTTCGCCGTGACCGCGCTGTCCTATACCACCGGTCGCCACGTCACCTTCTACCAGTCGCACCACCGCATCCATCCCTGGCGGCGCAGCCAGCGCATGGCGGTCGAGGCGCGCATCGGCGTCGACCACCTGCTGGCCTCGTCCTCCATCCCCTTCCTGTTCCCGGCCATGCCGCTGGAGCTGGAAGGGCACCACGAGTGGTTCGGCGACGGCACCATGCGGCAGATGTCGCCGCTGTCGCCGGCCATCCACCTGGGCGCCTCGCGCGTCCTCGCCATCGGCGCGGCTTCGCGGCAGCGGCCGGGCTGGTTCGACACCGTGCCGGCCGGCGGCTATCCCTCGCTCGCGCAGGTCGGCGGACAGGCGCTGGCGAGCATCTTCCTCGACGGCCTGTCGGCCGACCTGGAGCGGCTCCAGCACATCAACAGCCTGCTGGCGCGCATGCCGGAGCTGGCCAGCGACAGCGAGGGCTGGCGCCCCGTGGAAGTGATGACCGTCTCGCCGAGCGAACCGATCGAGGCCATCGCCGCCGAGCATGTGGAGCGGTTGCCGCGCACGGTGCGTGCGCTGCTGACACCGCTCGGCGGCACCGAGGCGCGTGGCGCCGCCTTCGCCAGCTACCTGCTGTTCGAGCCCGAGTTCACTCAGGCGCTGCTGGCCCTGGGCGAGCGTGATGCGGCGGCGCAAGAGGACGAGCTGGCCGCCTTCCTGTATGGCGTGATCCCGACGCCGCACCGGCCGCAGGCCGAGCTGGACCGGGAGCCGCCGGCGCCCGCGCTCGCCTGAGACACCAGCGCCAAGGCAGGCGCCGATTGGGCATCTGCTGCCCGCTGCAAGCGGCGGGGTCGACCCAATTGCCAGGAAAATTCGCAGAAAACCATCAAAACGGTTGCATTCACTCGCTTTCCACCTAAAAAAGGGAATAGAGAATAATTCGCATCTGGTAGAATCTGCCCGTAATTTCAAAGGCTTAACATGCTCTACCCCGAACTGTTCAAATCGCTTGAATCGGTGCGTTGGCACATGGACAAGGACATCCCCTGGGATAGTTTCGACGCCAGCCTGTTGACCGAAGACCAGGCCAAGACCATCCGCATGAACGCCATCACGGAGTGGTCCGCCCTCCCGGCCACGGAGATGTTCCTGCGCGACAACCGGCACGATTCGGACTTTTCGGCATTCATGAGCATCTGGTTCTTCGAGGAACAGAAGCACTCGCTGGTACTGATGGAATACCTGCGCCGCTTCCGCCCCGACCTCGTGCCGACCGAGGAAGAGCTGCACGCGGTGCGCTTCGAGTTCGATCCGGCCCCGCCGCTGGAAACGCTGATGCTGCACTTCTGCGGCGAGATCCGTCTGAACCACTGGTACCGCCGTGCCGCCGAGTGGCACACCGAACCGGTCATCAAGCATATCTACCGCACGCTGTCGCAGGACGAAGCCCGCCACGGCGGCGCCTACCTGCGCTACATGAAGAAGTACCTGACGCAGTTCGGCGACAGCGCGCGCTCGGCCTTCGCCAAGATCGGCGTGCTGATGGCCTCGGCCCGCCGCACGGAAAAGCCGCTGCACCCGACCAACCTGCACGTCAACAAGTCCCTGTTCCCGCACGACACCATCCAGTCGCGCCTGCCGGACCCGGACTGGCTCGAACGCTGGCTCGACGAGCAGATCCGCTTCGACGAAGGCTGGGAGAAGAAGGTGATCGAGCGCATCCTGCACAATATGTCGCTGCTGATGGAGCGCACCTTCGAAAGCGTGCAGGACCTGAACCGCTACCGCAAGGAACTGAACGCGCGCCTGCAGCCCGCGCAGGCCTGAGCCCGCGCCGGCAGCCAGACAAGCCCCATCCCGCGATGGGGCTTTGTTTTGCCCGGCTTCCACCGGGCCAACGCCTTCCCGCCTTCCGCCATGTCCGCACCCCGTTTCGAATCCAAGCTCGTCCCCGCCGATGACACCCAGGCACTGGCCGCGGCCATCGCCGCGCTGCCGCGTCCGCTGGTGTTCACCAATGGCGTCTTCGACATCCTGCACCGCGGCCACGCGACCTATCTGGCGCAGGCCCGCGAACTGGGCGCCAGCCTGGTGGTGGGCGTCAACAGCGACGCCTCGGTGCGCATGCTGGGCAAGGGCGACGACCGGCCGCTCAACCAGGAATCCGACCGCATGGCGCTGCTGGCCGCGCTGGCCTCGGTCGACCTGGTGGCGATGTTCCGCGAGCGTACGCCGGTGGAACTGATCCGCCTGGTGCGCCCCGACGTCTACGTCAAGGGCGGTGACTACGACATCGACACGCTGGAAGAGACCCGCCTGGTACGCAGCTGGGGCGGCCATGCGGTTGCCATCCCCTTCCTGCACGACCGCTCCACCACCAAGCTGGTGGCCAAGGTCCGCCAGGGCCAGTAAGCCGCCGCGCCGGGCCGCCCGCTCAGGCGCAGGCCTGCAGGTCGGCGGCGCCGAAACGGCGCCGGATCGCCTCCAGGCGCGTGCGCTGCGCCGCATCCACGTCGCGTACGCGCAGCCACTGCCGGGTCAGCTGGTGCGGCGTGTCGCTGAGCACCGCCGTCCGTACGCCGAGGCCACGCAGGATTTCCAGATAATGCTCGGCGCGTTCCCGCTCGCGGAACAGCCCGAGCGACACCGTGAAGGTTTGCGGCGTTCCCGCCGCCACCACCGACACATCGGTAACGTTGCGCCGGCGCAGTTCGCCCAGCTTGCGCTGCACCTGCTCGCGGCTCGGTTGCGACGGCAGGTGGACCCACCAGCGCACCTGCTCCTGCCGCTCGAAGGCCTCGACACGGCCGGCACCGGCCAGCGCCTGCGACAGCTCGCGCGCGGCATCGCCGCTCAAGCCGCCGATCTCCACGCACGGCAGCGGACGCCCCGCCGCAAGCGGCTGGGCCGGTGCGGCCACCGCCTGGATCGCAGAGGCGGCCAAGGGCGCCGCTGCGGCCGGCCGGGCAGCCGGGTTGGCCGCCGCCGGCGCGACCGGACCTGAAGCGCCTGCCGGCGCGGTCGCGGGCGCGCTCGCCGGTTCGCCGGCTGCGGCCGATGCCGCTTCGGATGCCGCTTCGGACGCCGCCGGCAGGAAGCGCTCGGCGCGGACCTGCTGGCCGAGCCGCTGCGGCTCGCGCGGGCTCTCCAGCCGGCCGGCCAGCGGCTCGCGGCCGAAGGCACCGAGCGCCGCCGCCAGCAGCAGCGCGTTGAGCAGGCACAGCAGGATCAGCAGCGTCGGGAGCAGGCCTCGGAAGGGCATGGCGCGATCGGGGTCCCGGTGGAACAAGACGGACAGGCGCGGCGCGCCTCAGCGGGCCGCGGGACGATGCCCCGCCATCGTGTGCAGGCCGAGCAGCACCAGATTATCGTGCATCTCGAACGGCATCGACAGCGCGCGCGCCAGCACGTGCCGCGCGCCGCCGGACAGCAGGCAGCGCGTGGGCCCGCGCGCCTGCAGCACGCGCCAGGTGCGTTCGACCGCGCCGGCCTGCGCGGCCAGGCAACCCGCCGCGATGGCATCGTGCGTGTTGTCGGCCCAGGGCGGCGCCGACTCGGCCTCGCTCACCTCCAGCGCCGGCAGCTGCGCGGTATTGCGCGCCAGCGACGACAACATCAGTTCCAGCCCCGGCAGGATCAGCCCGCCCTCGAAGCGCCCGCGCACCGCCTGCGCCGCCGCGCCGACGCTGGCCGGCGCGGCGCTGACCACGTCAAGCGTGGTGGCGGTGCCGGCGGTCACGATCAGCAGCGTGCCATCGGGCTGCCAGCAGCGCGCACCGATACAGCCGACCCAGCGGTCGACGCCGAGCCGCGCCGGCTCGCGGTAGCCGTTGACCAGGCCGTCGTGGCGGGGTTCGGCGCGCACCCAGCGCACACTCGCCGCGGCCCCGAAAGCCGCATCCACCAGGGCGTCGACCTCACCGGCGATGGCCGGGCCGGCCACATTGCTGGCCCATACTTCCGGCGCCGGCCCGGCGCCTGCCAGCGTGCGCCAGCGCCCGGCAAGCTCGGCCAGCGCCGCCGTCTCGCCATGCGCGACCGCGCCGTCCTGCTGCCAGGGCGTGGGCAAGGTGCCGGCGCCGGCGACACTCCAGGCCCACTTGAGGCGGGTGTTGCCGACATCGATCAGCAGGCGCGGCGGCCGGCCCGCGGCCGCCGTGGCGTTGGACGACCGCACGCTCATCCTTGCGCGCCTCCGGCCGGCCGCAGCGACAGCTCGCCGCTGTTGATGCGTTCCAGCCCCGTGGCGGTCTCCAGCAGCAGCTGACCTTCGCCGTCGACACCGCGCGCGATGCCCTCGCACAGCACGCGGCCGTCGTGCAGCAGGCGCACCGGCTGGTCACGGTAGGCATCGCGCGCCGACCAGCGCGGCGCCAGCGGCGCGAAGCCATGGGCGACGAAGGCCTGGCGCATCTCCGCCAGCCGGCCGAGGATGGCAGCCAGCAGGCGGGTCGGGTCGCGCGCGGGATCGAAGGCCGCCATGCGCTCGCTGACGCCCGACAGCTGGCGCCCGAGCGCGGCCTCCATGGCGGCATCGCGCACCAGGTTGAGGCCGATGCCGATCACCGCCCACAGTTGCTGCGGACCCGACGGCACCGATTCGATCAGGATGCCGGCCAGCTTGCGGCCGTCGATCTGCAGGTCGTTCGGCCACTTGAGGCCGACCGCGGCGCCCAGGCCGGCATCGCAGTCCGCCAGCGCTTCGGCCACCGCCAGGCCGACGCCCAGGCTGAGCCCGCTCAACCGGGCCGGCGCCAGCGGCAAGGGCAGCGCCACCGAGAAAGTCATGCCTGCCTGCCCCTGCCACGGACGTCCCTGGCGGCCGCGACCCGCGGTCTGGCGATAGGCCAGGCGCACCATCGCGGTATCCGACCAGGCGGCCTGGCGGCAGGCCTGGGTCAGGTCGGCGTTGGTCGAGCCGGTCTCCTCGACCAGCGCCACGGCCCAGCCGCGCGCGGCGCCGGCATCGAGCGCGGCGCGCAGGGCGGCGGCATCGATGCGCCAGGCGCCGGAGGCGGCAAGCGTGGCGGCCTCGGTGGCTGTCTTGGCGGGCGGCGCGGCATCGTTCGGGCTGGGGGCTGTCATGGGATGGAGGTGCGGTCGGGCGATCAGGGGGGGCGGGGGTCGGGGGGCGGGCGGTCGAGCAGTCGGGCAGTCGGGCAGTCGGGCGGTCCGGTAGCGTGCGCCGCGGACGGGCGCGACGGTCCACCGGACAGACGCGGCGCCCGCTCGCGGCCTGGCGGGCCTGGCGGGCGCCATCCAGCCCGCATTGTAGCCCTGCTGCAGCGCGGCAGCCTGGCCGGCGGCATGGATTAGAATCGGGACTGTCCCATCACATCATGCCTGCCTTGGACAGTCTGATCACGCCTGCCCTCCACATCACGCGACAGGATGGCGCCGCCAGCGTGGAACTGCGCGGCGACTGGACGGCGCTCGCGCTGGCCGAATGCGGACGCGCCGGCGAACTGCGCGAAGCCATGCGCGGCCTCGACGGCGCCGGCGCGCACGGCGCCACGCGCTGGTCGCTGGCCGGCGTCGGCCGCCTCGATCATATCGGCGCCCAGCTGATGTGGCAGGCCTGGGACGGCAAGCTGCCGCTCGGCATCGAGGTCAGCGCCGAACAACGGCGCGTGTTCGGCCGCATCATGTCGCTGCGCCCCGATGGCTGGAAGAAGCACGTGGTGGAGCGCTTCAACCCGGTCACGCTGCTGGGCGGCTCGACGCTGTCGCTGCTGGCCCAGCTGGTCAGCGGCGTCACCATGGTGGGCCAGTTCACCTTCGACCTGCTGCGCTTCGCGCGCGCGCCGCACCTCGGCCCCTGGCGCGAGATCTCGGCCAATATCTACAGCATCGGCTACAAGGCACTGGGCATCACCGCGCTGGTGGGCTTCCTGATCGGCATCGTGCTGTCCTACCTGTCGGCCAACCAGTTGCGCACCTTCGGCGCCAGCCTGTTCATCGTCAACATCCTCGGCATGGCGGTGATCCGCGAGCTCGGCCCGGTGCTGGCCGCCATCCTGATCGCCGGCCGCTCGGGCTCGGCCATCACGGCGCAGATCGGCGTGATGCGGGTGACCGAGGAACTCGACGCCATGCGCGTGATGGGCATCTCGCACGGCTTCCGGCTGATCATGCCGCGCGTGCTGGCGCTGGCGGTCTCGATGCCGCTGCTGGTGGCCTGGACCGACCTGATGGCGCTGGCCGGCGGCATGCTGGCGGCACACTCCCAGCTAGGCATCAGCGCCGCCTTCTTCCTGCGCACGCTGCCCGACGCGGTACCGGTGGCCAATCTCTGGTTCGGCCTCGGCAAAGGCGTGGTGTTCGGCATGCTGATCGCCCTGGTCGCCTGCCATTTCGGCCTGCGCATCAAACCCAATACGACCAGCCTGGGCACCGGCACCACGGCCTCGGTGGTGACGTCGATCACGGCCGTGATCCTGGCCGACGCCGTCCTCGCCATCCTGTTCAAGGACATCGGCCTATGAGCACCGCCCCCGCCCCGGCCGGCCTGGTCCCGGGCACCGGCGCGGCGCCCGCCCGGCGCCAGGCCATCATCGAGGTACACAAGCTGGTCAAGCGCTTCGGCGACCACGTCGTGCACGACGGGCTCGAGCTGGAGGTCTACCGCGGCGAGCTGCTGTCCATCGTCGGCGGCTCCGGCACCGGCAAGACCGTGCTGCTGCGCCAGATCGTCGGCCTGGAGCGCCCGACCTCGGGCACCATCCGCGTGTTCGGCGAGGACGTGATGACCTTGCCGCCGGCGCGCATGCAGGCGCTGCGCAACCGCTGGGGCCTGCAGTTCCAGCGCGGCGCGCTGTTCTCCGCACTGTCGGTGATCGACAATATCGCGCTGCCGCTGCGTGAACTTCGCACCCTGCCCGACAATCTGATCTGCCAGTCGGCACTGCTCAAGCTGCAGCTGGTCGGACTGTCGGCGCGCGATGCGGACAAGATGCCGGCCGACCTGTCCGGCGGCATGGTCAAGCGCGTGGCGCTGGCGCGCGCGCTCGCGCTGGAGCCGGAGCTGGTCTTCCTCGACGAGCCCACCGCCGGACTGGACCCGATGGGCGCCGACGACTACGTGGCACTGATCCGCGAGCTGCGCGAGGAGCTCGGCCTGACCGTGGTGATGGTCACGCACGACCTCGACACGCTGGTGGCGCTGTCGGACCGCGTGGCCGTGCTGGCCGACCGCAAGGTGCTGGCGGCCGCACCGATCCCGGAGCTGCTGCACATCGACCACCCGTTCATCCGCGAGTACTTCCTCGGTGAACGGGCCCGGCGCGCCCTGACGGCCCTGCCGCCGCCCCACGCGCCCTCTGGAGAAGCATGATGGAAAACAAGTCGAATGCCTTCCTGGCCGGCGTTTTCACGCTGGGCCTGGCCATCCTGGTGGTGTTCGCCATCTTCTGGTTCAGCAGCGACCACACCGTGCGCGTGCCGTACGACCTGGTCACCCGCTCGACCGTCAACGGCCTCGGCCCGCAGGCCGACGTCAAGTACCGCGGCCTGGACGTGGGCAAGGTGGTGTCGATCAAGTTCGATCCCGAAGTGTCGGGCCAGATCATCGTGCGCATCAGTGTCGACCACGACACGCCGATCACCGGCACGACCTACGCCACGCTGGGGCTGCAGGGCGTGACCGGCGTCGCCTACGTGCAACTGGACGACACCGCCGCGCGCACCGGCGCCGGCCCGCAGGCCGGACGCCTGGCCACCTCGGCCAAGGCGGTGGCGCGCATCCCCATGCGGCCCGGCTTCTTCGAGGAGCTGGAGCGGCGCGGCGACTCGCTGCTGAGCCAGCTCGACTCCGTGATGGGCTCGGTCAACAGCATGTTCCAGGCCGACAACCGCCGCGAACTGATGGATGCGATCCGCTCGGTGCACAGCGCCGCCGAGAGTTACTCGCACCTGGCCCGCACCATGGAGCCCGCCGCGCAGCAACTGCCGCAGGTGGCGGAGAACCTCAACGCCACCCTGGCGGCGACCCGCCACCTGGCCGAGCAGCTCGCCAGCCCCAACGGCCAGCTGCTGCGCACGGTCGACAAGGTCGGGCACGATGTGCAGGCGGTCAGCGAATCGCTGCAGTCCGCCGCCGGCGACGTCTCGCAGAACACGCTGCCGCAGGTCGGCGGCCTGGCGCGCGACGCGCGCCAGGCGGTGCGCAGCATCGATCGCGCCGCCAGCCAGTTCAACGACAGCCCGGGCAGCGTGCTGTTCGGCGCACCGGCACCGGCGCCGGGCCCGGGCGAGCCCGGCTTCCGGGCGCCCTGATCCGCCGCCAACCGCCGCCAGCCACCGACCCGAGGCCCGACATGATGCGCATCCTCCCCTTCCCCGCCGGCAGCCTGCGCCCGGCCACCGGCGCCGCAGCCCTTGCCGCGCTGGCCCTGCTCGGCGGCTGCGCGCTGACGCCCGGCCGCCCCACCATCAGCTACGATCTCGGACCTGCCGCGGGCGCGCCGCCTTCGGCCGCGACGGCAGGCACGGCCCCTGCCGCGCATGCGCTGCCACCGCTGCGCGTGACCCAGACCGACAGCCCCGCCTGGCTCGACAGCAACTCCATCTTCTACCGGCTGCGCTATGCCCAGGTCGAACTCCTGCAGCCCTATGCGACGCAGCGCTGGGTCATGTCGCCGGCGCGCCTGCTCGACGAACGCCTGCGCGAGGCGGTCGCCGCGCGCGGCACGCTGGCCTGGCAGGGCAACACCGGCGCGCCCGCGCTGCACGTCGACCTGATCACCTTCGAGCAGGTCTTCGACGGCGAGAGTGCCAGCCACGGCCTGATCCGCGCGCGCGCCACCGTGTACCGCGAGCGCATGATCGGGCAGAAGACCTTCGTGGTGGAGCAGCCCGCGCCGACGCCGGACGGCGCCGGCGGGGTCAAGGCGCTGGCCGCGGGGTCCGACGCGCTGGTCGGGGCCATGCTCGACTGGGTCGCCACCCTGCCGCTGAACTGAGGACGGCCGGGATGCCGAGGATGCCGTGATGGAAACCGTCCCGCCGCCCGCGCCGCGCGGCGACGATGCGGTGCCCCGGCACTCTCCGCTGGCACGCGTCGGCCTGCTGTGCTTCACCTTGCTGGTGATCTACGCCAGCCTGTACCCGTTCAGCGGCTGGACCGGCAACGGCATCGCGCCATGGGCCTACCTGACCGCACCCAAGCCGCGCTACATCACCAGCTTCGACCTGCTGACCAATGTGATGGGCTACAGCCCCTTCGGCGCGCTGGCGGTGCTGGCGCTGTACCCGCGCGTGCGCGGCGTGCCGGCGGTGCTGGCCGCGCTGGCGGCAGGCACGGCGCTGTCGGCGGTGATGGAGGGACTGCAGACCTGGCTGCCGACGCGCATCCCGTCCAATATCGACCTCGCCACCAATGCGATGGGCGCGCTGCTGGGCGCGGCGCTGACCGCCCCCTTCTGCGCCGCGCTGATCGACCGCAGCAACCTGCGCCGGCTGCGCCTGGCCTGGTTCGAGCCCTATGCCAGCTTCGCCATCATCCTGGTCCTGCTGTGGCCGTTCGCACAGATCTTCCCGCAGGAACACTTGTTCGGCATGGGCGCGATCGTGCGCGAGTGGCTCACCGACCCCGACTCGTGGCCGATGCAGGTGCTGCAGTCGGTGGTGCCGGCGCTGGCCGACTGGCAGGCCGACATCGGCCTGGGCCCCGACGACATGCAGAACCGCCAGTTGCTGGAATCGCTGGTCACCGCGCTGAGCTGGGTGGGCACCGGGCTGTTCGCCTCGGTGGCGATGCGCCGCCATGCGCCGATGCTGCGCATCCTGACCGCCTTGCTGGCCGGCGCGCTGCTGCTCAAGGCAGCCGTGGCGGAATTGCAGTTCCCCGACGACACGCCCTTCAACTGGCTGTCCGAAGGCGGCCGCTTCGCGCTGCTGACGGGTTCGCTGGTGCTGGCGCTGCTGCTGCAGCTGCCGCGCTGGCTGCGCGGCCTGCTGGCCCTGCTGGCGCTGATCGGCCTGGTGCTGCTGACCAACCTGCTGCCGCCCAATCCCTATGCCTGGATCTCGGAGCAGGGCTGGCGCATGGGCCGCCTGATCCATTTCAACAGCCTGGCCCAGTGGCTGGGCTGGGTCTGGCCCTTCGCGGCGGCCAGCTACCTGGTCTGGCGCTTCGAGCAGTTCAACCTGGACCGCCACGCGCTGCGCCGCGCCAGGCGCCAGGCCAGGCGCAAGGCCGCGGCCGCGGCCGCGGCGGCGGCGGCGGCACCCGGCACCCCGGACACCCCGGGCGAGCCTGGCGAGCCTGGCGAGCCGAACCGTCCGCCGCGCGACGCTCAGTGAGTCTGGCCGCCCTGCTCGCGCACGTCGACCTCGGTCGCCAGCGCCGTCTGCACCATGCGGCGCAGGCCCGCCACCAGGAGCGGCAGCGCCATGCTGGGCTGGCCCGGATGCTGGGCGGCCTGTTCGGGCAGATAGGGAATGTGGATGAAGCCGCCGCGCGCCCGCGGCGCGCCTGACATGCCTGGCGCGCCTGACGCGCCTGACGCGCGCGTGGCGAGCAGGTGCATCAGGCCGTAGAAGATATGGTTGCAGACAAAGGTGCCGGCGGTCTGCGACACCGCGGCGGGGATACCGGCCGCGCGCAGGTCGCGCACCATGGCCTTGATCGGCAGCGTGGAGAAATAGGCCGCCGGCCCGCCCGCCACGACGGGCTCGTCGATGGGACGGGCACCCGCGTTGTCGGCGATGCGCGCGTCGTCGACATTGATCGCGACGCGCTCCACCGACATCTCGCTGCGCCCGCCCGCCTGCCCCACCGCGATCACCAGCACGGGATCGAGCGCGTCGATGGCCTGCGCCATGGCGTCGATGGCGGCACCGAATACGCAGGGCATCTGGCGTACCGCGATGGCGGCATCGCCGAAGCGCTCGCCGTCCAGCGCGCGCACCGCCTCCCAGGATGGATTGATCGGTTCGCCCTCGAAGGGTTCGAAGCCGGTGAGCAGGACGGTAGGCATGATGGACCTCGCTGGGCAGTCGGGTGGTCTCAGGGGATGTCGGCCGGTGTCTGCTGATGTCTGCTGATGTCGGGTGGGGCGACGGAGGCGATGCGGCGGGACCCGCCCGCCGCATCGCCTCGCGTCACATCAGCTCACATCGCATCACATCAGGAAGTAGAGCAGCGCGATGTTGGCCACCAGGATCGCCAGCGCGGTCGGCACCTGCGCCCGGATCACCGCGTTCTTGTCCTGCAGTTCCAGCAGCGCGGCCGGCACGATGTTGAAGTTGGCCGCCATCGGCGTCATCAGCGTGCCGCAGTAGCCCGAGAACATGCCGATGGCCGCCATCACCGCCGGATTGCCGTTGAAGGTGCCGACCAGGATGGGCACGCCGACGCCGCCGGTCATCACCGGGAAGGCGGCGAAGCCGTTGCCCATGATCACCGTGAACAGGGCCATGCCGACGCAGTAGACCGCCACCGCCACCAGCTTGTAGTCCATGTTGATGTAGGCCGTGGTCAGGTGCGCGACCGCCTTGCCCACGCCGGCGTCGGCGAACACCAGGCCCAGCATGGCCAGCATCTGCGGCAGCACCAGCGCCCAGCCCAGCGACTCGGTCAGCCGGCGCGATTCGCGCACGCCCTGGACCACGCTGTCGCGTGTCAGCCAGCACACCACGGCCAGCGAGACCAGGCAGCCGATGCCAAGCGAGACGAAGGTCACGTTCTTCGGATCGAGCAGCGCCAGGCCGGCGATCTTGACGTCCTTGAACAGCACCGTGCCCAGCACCGTGACCACCGGGATCAGCAGCGCGGGAACGAACAGCTTGTTGCCCAGGCGCTTGGCGCTGGCGCGGCGCTCGGCCTCGGGCAGCGTGTCGTGCTTGCCCAGGCCCACGCCGCCGAAACCGGCGATCAGCGCCATCAGCACGGCACCGGCGCCGACCACCGCCGGCGGCAGCTTGTCGCCGACCAGGAAGACGGCCGCATACAGCAGCCAGAACAGGCCGGTGGTGAAGCGGCGCGGATGCGTGCGGTCGGCGAAGGTCAGCAGCGCGGTGATGGCCAGCACCAGTCCGGCCAGCCAGTAGAGGTAGTCGATGGAAATGATCATGATGGCTTACTCCCCGCTCTTGGCCGTGTGCTTGGCAGCGCTGCCGTTACCGTTACCGCCAGCGGCGGCGGCGGCGGCGCGCTGGCCGCCCAGTTCACGCTCGAGCCAGCCGTCCAGGCGCCTGAGCCGCACCGAGTGGATCAGGAAGGCGCACACCGCGGTCGGGATGCCCCACACAGCGATGTGCAGCGGTTCCACGTCGATGTTCGACGACAGCAGGAAGGTGTGCATCAGCGCGATGGCACCGAAGGCCACGAAGATGTCCTCGCCGAAGAACAGGCCGACGTTGTCGGTGGCGGCGCAGAAGGCCAGCACGCGCTGGCGCACCGGTTCGGGCAAGGCGCCGAAGCGGTTCTCCGCCGCGCCCTCCGCCATCGGCGCCAGCAGCGGGCGCACCATCTGCGGGTGGCCGCCCAGGCTGGTCAGGCCCACCGCCGCGGTCAGTTCGCGCACGCCGAGGTAGACGATCAGCAGCCGGCCCACCGTGGCCGAGGCGATGCGCGAGATCCACGCCTGCGCGTGCTCGCGCAGGCCGTGCCGTTCCAGCAGGCCGATCACCGCCAGCGGCAGCAGGATGATCAGCGGCAGATTGCGCGCCTTGACGAAGGCAGTGCCGATCGCGCTGAGGATCTGCACGACCGGCATCGAGGCGGCCAGCCCGGTGACGATCGCGGCGATCGCCACCACCATCATCGGGTTGAAGCGCAGCACGAAGCCCAGGATGATGACGCCGACCCCGAGCAGGGGCCAAAGATTGACTGCGTGTTCCATGTGAGACACCAGTAAGGAGGGAGGAAGCAGGCGCAGCGCCCGCCCGGCCTGCAAAGCGGGCCGGCAGGGGTGCGCGCCGCGGGGGGAGCCCGGCAGCCGGGGCAGGAGGCGCTGGCGCGCCCCCTGCCTCAGTTGCCGGCGCGGATCGCGATGCCCTCGGCGCCGAGCCGTTCCCGGATGCGGCGCGCGAAGGCCAGCGCGTGCGCGCCGTCGCCGTGCAGGCACACGGTCTCGGCGCGGATCGGTACCCAGCTGCCGTCGATGGCGCGCACGCGCTGCTCGCGCACCATGGTCAGCGTCTGGTCGAGCGCGACGGCCTCGTCCTCGTGCAGCGCGCCGGGCGTGCCGCGCTTGACGAGCGAGCCGTCGGGGTTGTAGCCACGGTCGGCGAACACTTCCTCCTTGACGCGCAGGCCGGCCTCGCGCGCGACCTTGACCATGGCGCTGCCGGCCAGGCCGAAGAAGACCAGGTCGGAGTCGAAATCGCGTACCGCGCGCACGATCGCCTCGGCCAGCGCCGGATCGCGCGCGGCCTGGTTGTAGAGCGCGCCGTGCGGCTTCACGTGGGCCAGCTCGCCGCCCTGCGCGCGCACCATCGCGGCCAGCGCGCCAATCTGGTACAGCACTTCGGCGTACACCAGCTCGGGGGCGCGCTGCATCTCGGTGCGGCCGAAATTCTCGCGGTCGGGATAGCTCGGGTGGGCGCCGATGGCCACGCCGCGCTCGATCGCCCAGCGCACCGTCTGCAGCATGGTGGCGGCGTCGCCCGCGTGCCAGCCGCAGGCCACGTTGGCCGAGCTGATCAGGCCGAGCAGCGCTTCGTCGTTATCGCAGCCTTCGCCCAGGTCGGCGTTCAAATCGATCTGCATTGCCTTGCTCCTTCGTACTTTGTCGTCCGCGGTCGTCCTTCGACGCCGTCCAGTCCGTATCCGCCGCGCCCCGTTCAGGCCGCGGCACGTGTCTGCGCGCGGCGGCGCGCTGCAATGTCCATGCCGCCCTCCTGCCAGCGCAATGACTGCGCCACCTGCTGCAGGTAGCGCTCCAGTTCCGCCTGCGCCACGGCAGCCTCCGCCAGCGTCGCCGGCACGAAGCGCAGCGACGCCCCGAGCGGCACCTGCGCCAGGCGCCACAGGTCGGCGCCGATCACCACGCCGATCTTGGGGTAGCCGCCGGTGGTCTGCGCGTCGGCCATCAGCACGATGGGCTGGCCGGCCGGCGGCACCTGGACCACGCCCGGCAGCACGCCGTGCGACAGCAGGTCGGCGTCGCGGCCGGGGGTGCGCGCCAGCGCCGGACCCTGCAGGCGCATGCCCTGGCGGTTGCTGTTGGGCGTGACGGTCCAGGCCGACTGCCACAGCGCGTCGCGCGCGGCCTCGTCGAACGCCTCGTATTCCGGCCCCGGCAGCAGGCGGATCGGCCAGGCCCGCTCCAGGCGTGCGCGCGGCATCGCCCAGGCCGGCGCGGCCACGCCGCGCGCGGCAGCCGCCGGCTGGCCCGGGCCGGCCGCCGCCAGGCGGTCGCCTTCGCGCAGCGCGCGCCCGGCGAAACCGCCGAAGCCCGCCTTCAGGTCGGTGCTGCGCGAACCCATCACGAGCGGCACGTCGATGCCGCCGGCCACGCACAGATAACTGCGCGTGCCGCCCTGCGCCGCCGCCAGCACCAGGGTGGCGCCGCGGCGCACATCGAAGGCATGCCAGGACCAGACCGGCTCGCCGTCGAGGTGGGCAGCGCAGTCGGCGCCGGCCAGGGCCACGCGCAGGTCGGCATGGAAACGCAGCGCCGCGCGGCCCAGCGTGAACTCGATGGCGGCCGCCCCGCGGGGATTGCCCAGCAGCAGGTTGCCGGTGGCGAGCGCCATGCGGTCGAGCGCACCGGACAAGCCCACGCCGACATGGCGGAAGCCGCTGCGGCCCAGGTCCTGGACCGAGGCGAGCGCACCGGGGCGCAGGATCTCGATCACGCGGCCACCCGCTCGGCGATGAAGCGCACGGTATCGCCGGGCGCGAACAGCGAAGGCGGATCGCGGCGCGCGTCGAACAGCGCGCTGTCGGTGCGGCCGATCAGCTGCCAGCCGCCCGGCGCGCTGGCCGGGTAGATACCGGTCTGCTCACCGCCGATGCCGACCGAACCGGCCGGCACCGCCAGGCGCGGCTCGCGCCGGCGCGGCGTGGCCAGCGCGGGGTCGAGCCCGCCCAGGTAGGCGAAGCCGGGCTGGAAGCCGAGGAAATAGACCACGTACTCGCCGGCGGTGTGGCGGCGCACCACTTCCTCGGGCGCCAGCCCCGTATGGGCGGCCACCTCGGCGAGGTCGGGGCCGTCCTCGCCGCCGTAGCGCACCGGGATCTCCACCAGCCTGCCCACCGCCTCGCGCGACTCGCCGGAGGCCCAGGCCAGCTTCAGGTTGCGCTCCAGCGCCTCGGCATCGGCCTCGGCATCGAACACCAGCATCAGGTTGTTCATGCCCGGCACCACGTCCACCACGCCGCGCCAGCCGACCGCCCGCTGCGCCATCGCCCAGATGCGGCGCTGGACGTCGAGGGAAGCCGGCGGCGGCACGCTGCACAGCAGCGCCTGTTCGGCCAGGCGGTGAACGGAACATCGGGTCATGGGCACATCGCGGTGAAGGGCCTGCCTGCAGTCTAGGCGGCAGCACAGCAGTCGTCAGGCAGGACACCTTCCCGACCGGCATGCCAAGCGAATCACATCCGTTTAATTGACAATTTATCGATAAATTAATCATAACGAAATGATGACAAGGTGGGGCTAGGGATTGACCCTAGCCCCCGGCCCTGCCGTCCGGGCAGCGCTTCGGCACGGCGCACGCCGTGGGTGCAGGGGGCTTGGAGGGCGAACCGGGCTGGTGCGCGGCGCGCGGGCACGACTCGCCACCCGGGCCCGCGCAGGCGCGCACGGCACCCGGATGGTGCAAGCGCCCATGTCCCGGGCAGTCGGCCCGGATCACGGCGCTGGATGGATCGATCGGAAAACAATGCCGCGGACGTTGCGTCAATGCAACAGCCGAAGGCGGAGTGGGATCTGGCGGGGTGCCTGATGAGGGGTGCGATCAGGGACACCGTGCATCACGGCATCGCGGCATCACGGCATCACGGCATCGCGGCTGTCGGCGGACAGTGCCAGCCGGCACGGCGAGAAACGGGGAGAGAGACCGGGCAGGCCCGGCGAGGCGGCAGGCCCCGGCGCACACGGCGCGCCGGGGCGCGGGGGATCAGGCGAAGCCGGCCTGGTGGGCCTGCTGGTCGGCGTGGTACGAGCTGCGCACCATGGCGCCGACGGCGGCATGGGTGAAGCCCATCTTGTAGGCCTCTTCCTCGAACATCTTGAAGGTGTCCGGATGGACGTAGCGCAGCACCGGCAGGTGGTGGTTCGACGGGGCGAGGTATTGGCCGATGGTCAGCATGTCGATGTCATGCGCGCGCATGTCGCGCATCACTTCGAGGATTTCCTGGTCGGTCTCGCCCAGGCCCACCATCAGGCCGGACTTGGTCGCCACATCCGGGCAGCGCTGCTTGAACTCCTTCAGCAGCGTCAGCGAGTGCGCATAGTCGGCGCCCGGGCGCGCCTGCTTGTACAGGCGGGGCACCGTTTCCAGGTTGTGGTTCATCACGTCCGGCGGGCAGGCCTGCAGGATGTCCAGCGCCTTGTCCAGGCGGCCGCGGAAGTCGGGCACCAGCACCTCGATGCGGGTCACCGGCGACAGTTCGCGGGTCTGGCCGATGCAGTCGGCGAAGTGCTGGGCGCCGCCGTCGCGCAGGTCGTCGCGGTCGACGCTGGTGATGACCACGTAGTTCAGCTTGAGCTGGGCGATGGTGCGCGCCAGGTTGCCCGGCTCATTGGTATCGAGCGGGTCCGGGCGGCCATGGCCCACGTCGCAGAAGGGGCAGCGGCGCGTGCACTTGTCGCCCATGATCATGAAGGTGGCGGTGCCCTTGCCGAAGCACTCGCCGATATTGGGGCAGCTCGCCTCCTCGCACACCGTGACCAGGTTGTTGGCGCGCAGGATGTCCTTGATCTCGTAGAAGCGCGAATTGCCGGTGGCCGCCTTGACGCGGATCCACTCCGGCTTCTTCAGCTTCTCGGCCGGCACGATCTTGATGGGGATGCGCGCAGTCTTGTCCGCCGACTTCTGCTTGCGGGTGGGATCGTACTGGGTCTGGGCTTCGGGCTGGGGGGCCGCCTGGCCTTGCGGGGCCTGGCTGGAAGGGGCGCTCAGGGCGTCGCTCATGATGTTCTCCGCACGCATTCGGCGTGCCAGTTCTGTTCGGTCTGCGGCCGCTGTGGCCGGTTCGGGGTTCGGGTCGGTGACACGGGGCCGGGATCCGGCTCAGGCCTCGGCCGCCTGTGCAGCCGGCACGGCCTGCGCCGCCAGGCTGCGTGCCTGTGCCGCTGCCAGCACCTCGCACAGCGCCGTGGCCAGGCGCTGCGCCACCTCGCCCTGCCGCGCCGCCCCGACAGGCTGGCGCAGCACGCCGCCCTGCCCGTCCGGCAGCGCGACGGTCGCGCCGGCACTGGCCATGTCGACCGTTTCCAGGCCGGCGTAGCCGCAAGGATTGATGCGCAGGAACGGCGCCAGGTCCATCTGCACGTTCAGGCTGACGCCGTGATAGCTGCAGCCGTTGCGGATCTTCAGGCCCAGCGCGGCGATCTTGGCGCCGCGGTGCGGCCCGTCGGACAGGTAGATACCGGGGGCGCCGGACTTGCGTTCGGCGGCCAGATTATACGCCGCCAGCGTATCGAGCACGGCCTGCTCGATCGCGTGGACCATCTCGCGCACCATCAGCTTGCGGCGGCGCAGGTCGAGCAGCAGGTAGGCCACCACCTGGCCCGGGCCGTGGTAAGTGATCTGGCCGCCGCGATCGATCCGCACCAGCGGAATCGACGGGTCCGGCGCCAGCAGGTGCGAAGGATCGCCCGCCTGGCCGAGGGTGTAGACCGGTGGATGCTCGACCAGCCAGATCTGGTCGGGAGTATCGGCATTGCGCGCGTCGGTGAAGGCGCGCATCGCGTCGAAGCAGGGCTGGTAGTCCTCGCGGCCCCGCTCGATGACTTGGATTTCGTGCATGCCGCCAGTGTAGCGAAAAGGGCGTGGGCGCGCCGGCCCAGGCCCCGCCGGCCACCGCGCGAGGCGGCCGGGACGGCCCGGGGGGTGTGGCCCAGGCGTCTCAGGTGGGCTTCAGGTGGGGCTCATGAGGCTCAGACGGGGCTCAGGCGACCTTCGGATCGTCCTGGGAAGGCGTCCATTCGGTGCCGCGCACCAGGCGCCGCACGATGCGGTACAGGGCATGCGCGACGTCCGCCAGGGTGGCGGCCGGCTGGCGCGCCTCGGCCGCCAGCGCCAGGCGCACGGCGCGTGCCGCGCGCGGATCGACGCTGAGGACGACCTGGTCGCCGTGCGCCAGTTGCAGGCTGCCGCCGCAGCGCAGCCAATAGTCTTCCGAATCGTTCTCGCGGGTCAGCCACAGGTCGATACCCGCCGCGTCCTCCACATGCAGCCGCTGGGCGGCGTGGATCGACAGCGACGCGACTTCACCGGGGGCGAGTGTGAACTGGGTCGTTGTGAGCAGGGCTTCCATGATGTTCTCCGCACGGCAGGCACCGGCATAGCGCGCCGAAACTGGCCTGGTCCATTTGCCTGATCAGTTTTTCCAGGCATTTTCGCTATCGGTGCATTGGATTCTAGTGATTGCCGGCGCACCCTCAAAACGATATATTTTCCGTCTACTTGCTAAATATCCTCACATAAAAAGAGGGACCGCCATGGCCTGGAAGAGCGCTTCGGAAAAGGACCTGCCGCGCGGCTGGCATCGTGAACTGCCCCGCCTGCCGGCGCTGGGCGCGCTGCGCGCCTTCGAGGCGGCCGCCCGCCATGAGAGCTTCTCGCGGGCCGCCACCGAGCTGTTCGTCACCCATGGCGCCATCAGCCACCAGATCCGCGCGCTCGAAGCCGAACTGGGCCAGCCCCTGTTCGAACGCCACGGCAAGCGCGTCAGCCTGACGCCCGGCGGGCGCGTCTACGCCGAGCGCGTGCGCGACGCCCTGCTGCAGATCGCCGACGCCACCCGCGTGCTGCAGGCCGGCAAGCGCGACAAGCGCCTGACCATCAGCACCATGCCCTCCTTCGCCGCGCGCTGGCTGACGCCGCGCATCGGCAGCTTCATCGAGCGCCATCCCGAACTCGACGTCGAACTGCTGTCCTCCAACAGCCTGGTCGACTTCGCACGCGAAGAGGTCGACCTGGCGCTGCGCATGGGCAGCGGCGACTATCCGGGCCTCTATGTGGAAAAGCTGCTGGACGATGTGTTCTTCCCGGTATGCAGCCCGCAATTCAACAGCGGCAAGCTGCCGCGGACGCCGCGCGAGATGGCCGGGATGCCCCTGCTGCGCGGCGAAGGCGATCCATGGCGGCCCTGGTTCGAGGCCGCCGGCCTGGACCTGCCCGAACCGCGCAAGGGCCTGCTGCTGGAAGACTCCTCGCTGCTGCTGCAGGCCGCCGCCGAAGGCCAGGGCATCGCCCTGATCCGCTCCTCGCTGGCCTATAACGACCTGCTGTCCGGGCGGGTGGTACGGCTGTTCGACGTCAGCATTCCCTGCCCTTGGCTGCTGTATTTCGTCTGTGCGCCGGGCACGCTGGAACTGCCAAAGGTGAAGGCGTTCCGGGAGTGGCTGTTGCCGGAGATGGCGGCGTTTCGGGAGGTGTTGAAGCGGTGGGAGGGGTGAGTTTCGGGGGTGTTTGGGCGCCGGTGATTTAGGGCTTGTCGTGTGGGTTCGAGCGGTGTCGGTTTGCGAGGCAACGGCCTGTTTCGGCTCTCGTGACTCTGTGCTTGTCTTCGGGTGGTGTTGGTATGCGTGGCAACAGCCTGTTTCGGCTCTCGTGACTCTGTGCTTGTCTTCGGGCGGTGTTGGTATGCGTGGCAACAGCCTGTTTCGGCTCTCGTGACTCTGTGCTTGTCTTCGGGCGGTGTTGGTTTGCGAGGCAACAGCCTGTTTCGGCTCTCGTGACTCTGTGCTTGTCTTCGGGTGGTGTTGGTATGCGTGGCAACAGCCTGTTTCGACTCCCCTGCGGGGAGCCGACTTACTTTCTTGGTCTCGCCCAAGAAAGTAAGCAAAGAAGGCGACCCGGGTGCGGCGCCCCCCCTCGCGAATGGGCCCCGGCCGCCGCGCCCGTCCGAACTCGCGGCCTGCGGCCGCTCAGACAGCGGACGGGCTTCATCGGCGGCCGGGGCCCATTCGCGAGGCGCCGCACACGGGAGGGAAAGGCCAACCGTTGGTCTGCGAGCGGGCTCACTTTTGCATAGCGGCCAGGTTTGCTGAGCCTTTGTGTTCGGCCAGTTGCTGGCCGAACACCCCCACCCGAAGCGAAGCGAGGCGTGGCGTCTGTTCCCTGCCGTGTGCGGCGCCTCGCGTGCTGGGGCAAAGAGCGGAAAAGAGGGCCCCCTGTCTGAGGATCGCCTTAAGGCGATCCGAGTTGGGGCCCGGCCGCTCTTTGCCCCAGCACGCGAGGGGGGGGGTGAGCCGCACCCGGCGCGCCTTCTTTGCCTACTTTCTTGGGCAAGACCAAGAAAGTAGGTCGGCTCCCCCGCAGGGGGAGTCGAAACAGGTCGTTGCCTCGCAAACCAACACCGCCCGAAGACAAGCGACAAGGCATCAAGTCACGAGTGCATTGGTGTGCGGCCAGCAAGCTGGCCGCACACCCCCCACCCGAAGCGAAGCGAGGCGTGGCGTCTGTTCCCTGCCGTGTGCGGCGCCTCGCGTGCTGGGGCAAAGAGCGGATTAGAGGGCCCCCTGTCTGAGGATCGCCTTAAGGCGATCCGAGTTGGGGCCCGGCCGCTCTTTGCCTCAGCACGCGAGGAGTCTTTGAGCCGCACCCGGCGCGCCTTCTTTGCCTACTTTCTTGGCAAGACAAGAAAGTAGGTCGGCTCCCCGCAGGGGAGTCGAAACAGGCTGTTGCCTCGCAAACCGACAACGCCAGAACCCACACGACAAGCGTCAAGTTACGAGAGCCGAAACAAGCCCCCCAACCCACTCAATCCTCATCCTCCTGCCCCACCGCCGCAGCCGGCCCCTCCCTCTTCGCCCGCGGATGCGCTCGGTCATAGACCTTGGCCAGATGCTGGAAATCCAACGCCGTATAGATCTGCGTGGTCGCCACGCTGGCATGCCCCAGCATCTCCTGCACCGCGCGCAGGTCGCCGGAGGATTGCAGCACATGGGTAGCGAAGGAGTGCCGCAGCATGTGCGGATGCACATCGGCCGGCACCCCGGCCCGCAGGGCATGCTGCTTGAGACGCAGTTGCACGGTGCGCGCCGGCAGGCGCCGGCCGCGCGCGCTGAGGAACAGGGCGGCGGCGTCGGCTGGCGATGCGGCGGGTGACAGCAGCGTGTCGCGCACGGCCAGCCAGGCGCGCAGGGCTGCCATCGCCTTGCTGCCGACCGGCACCGTGCGCCGGCGCGAGCCCTTGCCGATCACGGTGACCTCGGCGCCGGCCAGGTCCAGCCAGCCGGCCGAGCGGTAGTCGCCGTCTTCCGTATAGCGCAGGTCGAGCTGGACCAGTTCGGACAGCCGCAGCCCGCTCGAATAGAACAGCTCGAACACCGCCTGGTCGCGCCGGCCTTCGGCGCCGTCGCCGGCCGGGTGCTCGACCAGGGCCACCACCTGGTCCACCGCCAGCGCCTTGGGCAGCGGCTTGCCCATCTTGGGCGCGCGCACGCCGTCGACCGGATTGGCCTCGACGCCGTGGCCATGCAGCGCCGCCCAATGGAAGAAGCCGCGCCAGGCCGACAGCGTGCGCGCAATGCTGCTGCCGGCCAGGCCGCGGCCGTGCAGGCGCGCGGCCATGGCGCGGATGTGGCGGGTCTGCAGGGCCGTCAGCGCCACCCCCGGCGCGTGGCGGGCCGCCTGGGCCTGCAGCACGGAGAGGTCGCGCGCGTAGTTGGACAGGGTGTGGGCCGCCAGCTTGCGGCCGGTGGCCAGCCAGTCGAGGTAGGCGACCACCAGCGGGGCGGGAGGGGAGGCGGGGGGCGCCGCGGTCTCGGGTGCTGCCTGGACCTTGGCGCGGGTGGTGGGCTTGCGGGTGGCCATGCCGGGAGCGCGTGGTGGCGGGGATGGGGGCGGAGACGGTGCCGGCGCGGCCCGTCCCGCTCCGCCTCAGTCGCGCAGGCGTGCCAGCGCGGCGCCGGCGACTTCGCCGATGCGGGTCAGGTAGGCCGTGCCCATGCCTTCGTGGAAACGGCGCGCGTCGGGCGAGCCCAGCACCAGCAGCCCGAAGGCCGGGCCGGCGGCGGCCTCGCGCGCCGGGGCGCGCAGCGTCACCATGGCCAGCGAAGCGATGTCGTCGCGCTCCAGCCACGCGGCCGCTTCGAAGCCGCTGTTGGGACCGCAGTACGGCGCGCGCAGGCCGTCGGCGAACAGGCGCACATCGTCGTGGATGCCCTGCGCCACCTCCATGTGCTGGTAGGGCTCGGCCAGGCCCCACAGCCGCAGCGCCACCGCCGGCACGTCGAAGGCCTGCTGCAGGCCATCCTGCACCGCATACGGCAGCGCATGCGAGTCGACCTCCGCCAGCAGGCGCAACTGCCACCCGTGCAGGCGCTGCTGGGTGCGGTCGTTGTCGTGCCCGTGCCGGACCAGGTCCGCCAGGCGCAGCTCCAGGCCCTTGTTCTTCTCGCGCAGGATCTCCATCTGGCGCTCCTGCAGCGAGACCGCCCGATGGCTGTGCGGGCTGGTCAGCTGCACGGTCGCGAGCAGCTCGGCATGCTCCTCGAAGAACTGCGGATTGGCTTGCAGGTAGGCGGCGACGTCTTGGGCGTTCATGGCGTTCTGGCTGGTGGTCTCGCAGGAGTTTAGCAATATCGTGCCGGCGCGCGGCGCTGGCCGCCGCGCCGGTTGCCGTCAGCCCAGCTTCTGCTTGAGCAGCGCGTTGACCTGGGCCGGGTTGGCCTTGCCCTTGGTCGCCTTCATGGCCTGGCCCACCAGTGCGTTGAAGGCCTTTTCCTTGCCGGCGCGGAATTCCTCGACCGACTTGGCGTTGGCAGCCAGCACCTCGTCGATGATCTTCTCCAGCTCGCCCGAGTCGGACATCTGCTTGAGGCCCTTGGCGGCGATGATGGCGTCGGCATCGCCGCCCGCCTCGCCCGCCCACATGGCCGGGAACACGTCCTTCTTGGCCGTGTTGTTCGACACCGTGCCGTCGGCGATGCGCTGCAGCAGCCGGGCCAGCTGCGCCGGCTTGACCGGCGCGGCTTCCAGCGCGATGCCTTCGCGGTTGAGCTGGGAGGCCACGTCGCCCATCAGCCAGTTGGCCGCCGGCTTGGCATTGGCCGCGCCGGCCTCCGCCACCACCGCCTCGAAGTAGTCGGCCATGCCGCGCGAGGCGGTCAGGATGCTGGCGTCATAGGCGGGCAGGCCATAGTCGCCGGTGAAGCGCTGCTGCATCGCAGCGGGCAGCTCGGGCAGCCCGCTCCGGACGCGTTCGATCCAGTCGGCGCCGATCTCCAGCGGCAGCAGGTCGGGATCGGGGAAGTAGCGGTAGTCGTGCGCGTCTTCCTTGGTGCGCATCGCGCGCGTCTCGCCGGTGTCCGGATCGAACAGCACGGTGGCCTGCTGGATCTTGCGGCCGTCCTCGATCTCGGCGATCTGCCACTGCACTTCGTACTCGATGGCCTGCTGCAGGAAGCGGAACGAGTTCAGGTTCTTGATCTCGCGGCGCGTGCCGAATTCCTTCTGGCCCAGCGGACGCACGGAGACGTTGGCGTCGCAGCGGAAGCTGCCTTCCTGCATATTGCCGTCGCAGATGCCCAGCCACACCACCAGCGAGTGCAGCGCCTTGGCATAGGCGACCGCCTCGGCCGCGCTGCGCATGTCGGGCTCGGTGACGATCTCCAGCAGCGGCGTGCCGGCGCGGTTCAGGTCGATGCCGGTCATGCCGGCGAAGTCCTCGTGCAGCGACTTGCCCGCATCCTCCTCCAGGTGGGCCCGCGTCAGCTGGATGGTCTTCTCGTAGAACTCGCCCTTCTTGCCCTCGACCTGGACCGTGATGGCGCCGCCCTGCACCACCGGGATCTCGTACTGGCTGATCTGGTAGCCCTTGGGCAGGTCAGGGTAGAAGTAATTCTTGCGCGCGAAGACGCTGCGCGGCGCGATGGTGGCGCCGATCGCCAGGCCGAACTCGATGGCGCGCTCGACCGCGCCGCGGTTGAGCACCGGCAGCACGCCCGGCAGCGCCAGGTCAACCGGCGAAGCCTGGGTGTTGGGCGCCGCGCCGAAGGCGGTGGAGGCGCCGGAGAAAATCTTGGAGGCCGTCGACAGCTGCGTGTGCGTCTCGAGGCCGATCACCACTTCCCATTGCATGGCGGTATTCCTGTTCGTATCTTGATCTTGACTATCGTTCGTTCCGCCCGGGCCATCCGCCCGCGCGGCGTCTTCATTCGTGTCTTCGTGCGCGTCGCCGCCGGCGCTCAGGGCTCCTCGGCCGCCAGCCAGGCATCGAGCTGCAGCAGCGCCGCATCGCGCGCGGCCGGATCGCCGCCCACCGTGACGCCCTTGCCGGGCCGGGCGCCGCCAGGGACGTCTCGGCGCAGGTGCAGGGCATCGCTGCCATCGAAGCCGTGATAGGCGCCGGGAAAGATCTGCAGCTGGAAGCGCACATCCGGCTGGCGCGCCTTCACCGCGTCGCGCAGCATGACGCAGCGGGTGGCGGGCGTCCAGTCGTCGGCGCCGCCGATCATCAGCAGCAGCGGCGAGCGCAGCCGGAAGTCGCGCTGCTGCAGCGCCTGGTTGCAGCCCGGGTAGAACGCCACCGCGCGCTCCACCGACGGCGTGCCGACAGGCCAGCCGCGGCTGCCGTCGAGCGTGGCCAGCACCGCCTGCGCGCCGTTCGACCAGCCCAGCAGCACGATGTGCCCGGCGTCGACGCCGGGCTGCTGCGCCACCCAGCGCAGCGCGGCCAGCACATCGGCGCGGCGCGTGGCGGCGTCGATGGCGCGGCTGTCGAAGCGCTCGCTGCAGATGCCGCGCGGCTTGCCGCGCGCGCCGAAGCTGTCCGGCATCAGCACGGCGTAGCCGCGCGCGGTCAGCCAGCGGGCGTAGTCGCGGTAGCGCGCGTCCAGCGCCGACGCCGACATCTCGCTGCGCCGGTACAGGCCCGCGCAGCCGTGCAGCGCGACCACCACCGGCTGCGGCGGCGCATGCACGCCTTCGGGCTCCGACGGGCGGAACCAGTAGGCGGGCAGGTCCGGCTCGCCGGGCGCGCCGGGCAGCTGCAGCGCCTGCACGGCCGGCCCCGGCGCGCCGGCATGGGCGTGCGCGTGGGCCGCCGCCGGCTCCTGCCACCACACCAGCGCGCCCAGCAGTGCGGCGACGCTCCCGCCCAGGCGGAGCAGGCGGCGCCACGGCGTGGCGGTGGAGCGGGATCGGCGGGCACCCATCGTTGTCACCTCGTCTGTGCGCAGCCGCCGCCACCCGGCTCGAACAGCACCGGCCAGGCTTCCTCGTAGATGCCCGGGGTACAGCGCTGCTGGCAGTTGGCGTGCGCCAGCGTGACGCGGCGCGGGTCCTGCCAGATCATCAGTTCGCAGGCGCTGCCGTCATTGGCCCGCAGCGCGATGCTCGGCCGCGACTTGACCTGGTGGAAGTCGGCCAGGTTGAAGCTGCAGGAACCGCGCTTGCCCACCCACAGCTTCCACGAGAGCTGCTGCACATTGTTGTTGACCACGCGCAGCTGCGCATCCTCGCGGAAGCCGTCTTCCTCGGTGCGGCGGCAATCGCCGGCCAGGTCGATGGTGCGGTAGGCGATCGGGGTCGGCCCGCCGATGCGCGGCAGCGGGATGCAGCCGCCCAGCAGCGCGGCGAGCAGCGCCAGCAGCGCCGCCAGCGCCGTTCGGCTCGGCCAGCGCCCCGCTTTCATCATGCCTCGGCCGGCTGGCGCAGATGCCAGTCGGTCGCCTGCTGGAAGGCGTGCGCCGCCTGCAGCAGGCGCGCCTCGTCGAAGTAATTGCCGATCAGCTGCAGGCCGACCGGCATGCCGGCCTCGCCGAAGCCGCACGGCACGCTCATGCCGGGCAGGCCGGCCAGGCTGGTCGACAGCGTAAAGATGTCGGCCAGGTACATCTGCACCGGATCGGCGCTCTTCTCGCCCAGCTTCCATGCCACCGTGGGCGCCACCGGGCCCATGATCACGTCGCACTGGGCGAAGGCGCGCTGGAAATCGTCGGCGATGATGCGGCGGATCTTCTGCGCCTGCAGGTAGTAGGCGTCGTAGTAGCCGTGCGACAGCACGTAGGCGCCCACCAGGATGCGGCGCTTGACCTCGGCGCCGAAGCCTTCGGCGCGGGTCTTCTTGTACATGTCGAGCAGGTCGCGGTACTCGGCGGCGCGGTGGCCGTAGCGCACGCCGTCGAAGCGCGACAGGTTGGACGAAGCCTCGGCCGGCGCGATCACGTAGTAGACGGGGATCGACAGCTCGGTCTTGGGCAGCGACACCTCGACCAGCGTGGCGCCCAGCTTCTCGTACTCGGCCAGCGCGGCGCGCACCGCCTGCTCGACGTCGGCCGACAAGCCGGCGCCGAAGTATTCCCTGGGCAGGCCGATGCGCAGGCCGGCCAGCGGCCTGGCGGCGTCGGCACTGGCCCAGGGCCGGCCCAGCAGCCGCGTGAAGTCCTCGTCCACGCCCCCCTGCTCGGGCGCCAGGCTGGTCGAATCGCGCGTGTCGAAACCCGCCATCGCCGACAGCAGCAGCGCGCAGTCCTCGGCGCTGCGGGCCATCGGGCCGCCCTGGTCGAGCGAGGAGGCGAAGGCGATCATGCCGTAGCGCGAGACGCGGCCATAGGTGGGCTTGATGCCCGTGATGCCGGAGAACGACGCCGGCTGGCGGATCGAGCCGCCGGTGTCGGTGCCGGTGGCGGCCGGCGCCAGGCCGGCGGCGACCGCGGCGGCCGAGCCGCCAGAGGAGCCGCCGGGCACGCGCGCCGCGTCCCAGGGATTGCGCACGGCGCCGAAGTAGGAATTCTCGTTGGACGAGCCCATGGCGAACTCGTCCATATTGGTCTTGCCCAGCGTCACCATGCCAGCCGCGGCCAGGCGTTCGACCACGGTGGCATCGAAGGGGCTTTCGTAGTCGGCCAGCATGCGCGAGCCCGCCGTGGCGCGCCAGCCGCGCGTGACGAAGACGTCCTTGTGCGCGATGGGCACGCCGGTCAGGGCGCCGGCCTCGCCGCGCGCGCGGCGCTCGTCGGCGGCGCGGGCCTGGGCCAGCGTCAGCTCGGGATTCACATCGACGAAGGCGTTCAGCGCGCCGGCGCGCTCGATGCGGGCCAGGTACTCGCGCGCGAGTTCCTCGGCGGAAACGGTGCGTGCCGCCAGGGCATCGGAGAGCTGGCGCAGGGAAGTCACGGTATCGACGGAAAGGGACATGACAATCGGGATGGCGTCTGGTGTGGCCTGGCGGCCCGGTCGGGTCCGGGGCGTGCCGGGTCGGGTGGCGGCGCAACGCGGCGGGCCGGTCGGCCCCGGCGCGGGCGCCGGCCTGGCTTACTCGATGACCTTGGGCACGAGGTAGAGCCCGCGCTCGACCGCCGGCGCCGGGCGCTGGTAGTCGTCGCGCCGGTCGGCCTCGGTCACCGCGTCGTCGCGCAGGCGCTGGGACATCTCGCGCACCGCCGACAGCGGGTGGGCCAGCGGCTCCAGGCCGGCGGTGTCGACTGCCTGCATCTGTTCGACCAGGGAGAAGAAATTGTTGAGCTGCGTCAGCGTCTGTCCGGCCTCCTCATCGCTGATCTCGATGCGGGCCAGGTGGGCGATACGCTTGACGTCGGAAAGGTCGAGGGCCATGGCGTGCTAGAGTGCGGGACCGACCGCGGCGCGGACAGCCGGCCGGCACCACGGAGGTGCCGGGCAGTGCGCCCCGGTTGGACAAAGTTACAGGTTTTTTCGAGGCCAATGCCCCCGAAACAGGGGGAATTATAAGGTATCATTACCTGTTGCCGATCTTCGGCAACGCCTGCGCCACACGAGCTGGCAGGCACCGCTGGCAGTGACGCCCAAGTCACCATCCGGCCGTGCCGCCCGAGCCGCCGTCGGCGCGCACACGGATCCTCTGATTAGGCCCGGCGGGCGGGCGCGGCATCGAGCCGCGCAATGTCGTGCCATGCCGCGTGAAACTTCTGAAGAACTTTTGCGCGGCGTTTAATCAAAGGTTCCAGAACGCCTCGCGCGCGTGGTCGCGCGGGCACCGGACAGCCTTCCGGCACCGGGGCCGCCTGCCGCGGCCCTGGAATGCATGGCGGAATGCGGCCGAACCGGCAGGCAGCCTTGCGCCAAACCCCGTACACGCACACATAGCGGCCGGCACCGCCATCGGCGCCGGCCGTTTCGCATACCCGCGAACCAACACAAGACAGGATTCCTGATGTTCGGATTTCTCCGCAGCTACTTCTCCAACGACCTGGCGATCGACCTGGGTACCGCCAACACCCTGATCTACATGCGCGACCGCGGCATCGTGCTGGACGAGCCCTCGGTCGTCGCCATCCGCCAGGAAGGCGGCCCCAACGCCAAGAAGACCATCACGGCGGTCGGCAAGGAAGCCAAGCAGATGCTGGGCAAGGTCCCCGGCAACATCGAGGCCATCCGCCCGATGAAGGACGGCGTGATCGCCGACTTCACCGTCACCGAGCAGATGCTCAAGCAGTTCATCAAGATGGTGCACGACTCGAAGCTGCTGCGCCCGAGCCCGCGCATCATCATCTGCGTGCCGTGCGGCTCGACCCAGGTCGAGCGCCGCGCCATCCGCGAATCGGCGCTGGGCGCCGGCGCCAGCCAGGTCTACCTGATCGAGGAACCGATGGCCGCCGCGATCGGCGCCGGCCTGCCGGTCTCCGAGCCGTCCGGCTCGATGGTCGTCGATATCGGCGGCGGCACCACCGAGGTGGGCATCATCTCGCTGGGCGGCATGGTCTACAAGGGCTCGGTGCGCGTCGGCGGCGACAAGTTCGACGAGGCCATCGTCAACTACATCCGCCGCAACTACGGCATGCTGATCGGCGAGCAGACCGCCGAGGCCATCAAGAAGGAAATCGGCTCGGCCTTCCCGGGCTCCGAGGTGCGCGAGATGGAAGTCAAGGGCCGCAACCTGTCCGAGGGCATCCCGCGCGCCTTCACGGTCTCCTCCAACGAGATCCTGGAAGCCCTGACCGACCCCCTCAACCAGATCGTGTCGGCGGTCAAGATCGCGCTGGAACAGACCCCGCCGGAACTGGGCGCGGACATCGCCGAGCGCGGCATGATGCTGACCGGCGGCGGCGCCCTGCTGCGCGACCTCGACCGCCTGCTGGCGGAAGAGACCGGCCTGCCGGTGCTGGTGGCCGAAGACCCGCTGACCTGCGTGGTGCGCGGCTCGGGCATGGCGCTCGAGCGCATGGACAAGCTCGGCAGCATCTTCTCGTACGAATAAGCCCCCCAGGAGCCACCGATGGCGGAACGCGGCCAGCCTGACACCCCGGGCCCCGCCGTGCCCCGCCGCGCCGCCCACCGATCCCCGCCCGCCGCGTCGACACCGGCGGCCGGGGCGTCCACGCCTGTGCACGGGTAAATGGATTACACCCCTCCGCCGCTCTTCAAGCAGGGCACCTCGGCTGTCGCGCGCCTCGTCCTGTACGTGCTGATCTCGCTCGTGCTGCTGGTGGTCGACGCCCGCTTCAATGCGATGAACGTGGCGCGGCAGGTCGCCGCCACCGTGCTGATGCCGGTCGAGCGCCTGGTACTGGTACCGCGCGACGCGATCCGCGCCATGCTGGATTACGCGCAGTCCTCCGCCGCGCTGGCCACGGAAAACCGCGAACTGCGCCAGCGCGCGGTGCTGGAGGCCGAGACCGCGGTGCGGCAGGCCCAGCTCGAAGCGGAGAACCAGCAACTGCGCAAGCTGCTCGACCTGCAGCAGCAGTCCGCCACGCCGGTGACCGCCGCCGAGATCCTCTACGAGGCCCGCGACCCCTACAGCCAGCGCATCGTGATCGACCGCGGCAGCCAGCAGGGCCTTCGCCCCGGCTACCCGGTCATCGACGAGCGCGGCGTGGTCGGCCAGGTCACGCGCGTCTCGCCCTTCCAGTCCGAGGTCACGCTGCTGACCGACAAGGACCAGGCCATCCCGGTGCAGGTGGTGCGCAACGGCCTGCGCAGCGTCGCCTTCGGCGGCGCCCGCGCGGGCCTGCTCGACCTGCGCTTCATGGCGGCCTCGGCCGACCTGCAGCAGGGCGACCTGCTGGTCACCTCCGGCCTCGACGGTGTCTATCCGGCCGGCCTGCCGGTGGCCAAGATCGTCAAGATCGAACGCAAGGCCGACACCGCCTTCTCGCGCGTCTACTGCGAGCCGGTGGCCGGCGTGCGCGCGCACCGCCAGCTGCTGGTGCTGCGCTACGAGTCCGGCGTGCGCGACCTGGAGGCCAAGGACGACGGCACCGCCGCCGACGCCAAGGGTTCGCGCGCCGGGATCAAGGCCGCGGCGCAGGCCAAGTCGGACGCGCGCGGCGGCGAACCCAAGGCCGGCCAGCGCGGCGGCCCGCGCGCCGAGCCCCGCACCCCGGTCGAGCGTGCCGCCGAGAAGGCGGAAAAGGCAGAGAAGGCCGCAGACAAGGAGTCCAAGCGTTGACCAATCCCCAATACCTGCTGCGGCCGGTCAACCCCATCTTCATCGCGCTGAGCTTCGTGCTCGCCTTCCTGTTCAACCTGCTGCCGTGGGGCACCACGCTGTGGATCCCCGACATGGTGGCGCTGGTGCTGGTGTTCTGGAACATCCACCAGCCGCGCAAGGTCGGCATGGGCGTGGCCTTCCTGCTCGGCCTGCTGATGGACGTGCACGATGCCCGCCTGCTCGGCGAGCACGCCATGGCCTATACGCTGCTGGCCTATTTCGCCATCACCATCCACCGCCGCGTGCTGTGGTTCACCGTCTACACGCAGGCGCTGCACGTGCTGCCGCTGCTGTTCATCGCGCACGCGGTGCCGGTGCTGATCCGGCTGATCATGGGCGCGCCGCTGCCCGACTGGACCGTGCTGCTGGCGCCGGGCATCGAGGCGCTGCTGTGGCCGATGGCCACCGCGCTGCTGCTGGCGCCGCAGCGCAGGCCGAGCGATGTCGATGAGACACGGCCGCTGTAGCGGCCCCGCCCGCGCCCGGCCCGCCGCCGTGTCCCGCCCTCCACGCCAACCTGCCCAGGCAACCGTCGCAGTACCATGACCGAAATCCGCAACGTCGAACAGGAAATCGGCCGCTTCCGCATCCGCGTGGCGGCCGCGGCTTTCTTCGCCGTGATCTGCTTCGGCCTGCTGCTTTCGCGCTTCCTCTGGCTGCAGTGGTACAAGCACGACCAGTACTCGGCCAAGGCCGAGGACAACCGCATCTCGGTGGCGCCGATCGAGCCCAACCGCGGCATCATCATGGACCGCAACGGCCTCGTGCTGGCGCGCAACTACTCCGCCTACACGCTGGAGATCACGCCGTCCAAGCTGACCGAATCGCTCGACGACACCATCGACGCGCTGTCCAAGGTGATCGACATCCAGCCGCGCGACCGGCGCCGCTTCAAGCGGCTGCTGGAGGAATCGCGCAGCTTCGAGAGCCTGCCGATCCGCAGCCAGCTCACCGACGAGGAAGTGGCGCGCTTCTCCGCCCAGCGCTTCCGCTTCCCCGGCGTGGACGTGCGCGCGCGCCTGTTCCGCCAGTACCCGCTGGGCGAGGCGGCCTCCCACGTGATCGGCTACCTGGGCCGCATCTCGCAGCGCGACCAGGAGCGCATCGAGGCGATGGACGAGGCCAATGACGCCGAGGGCGCCAAGTACGACCCGCGCAAGGATGCGGACAACTACAAGGGCACCAACTACATCGGCAAGATCGGCATCGAGCAGAGCTACGAGACCGAGCTGCACGGGCTGACCGGCTTCGAGGAGGTCGAAGTGACCGCCGGCGGCCGCCCGGTGCGGACGCTGTCGACCTCCCCCGCCACGCCCGGCAACAACCTGATCCTGTCGCTCGACATCCGCCTGCAGCAGCTCGGCGAGGCCCTGTTCGGCAACCGCCGCGGCGCGCTGGTGGCGATCGAGCCGGAGACCGGCGACATCCTCGCCTTCGTCTCCAAGCCGACCTTCGACCCCAACCTGTTCGTCGAGGGGATCGACACCAATACCTGGAACGAGCTCAACAACTCGCCCGACAAGCCGCTGCTGAACCGCCCGCTGCGCGGCACCTACCCGCCCGGCTCGACCTACAAGCCCTTCATGGCGCTGGCGGCGCTGGCCACCGGCAAGCGCACCGCGGCCTGGGGCTTCCACGATCCCGGCTCGTTCACGCTCGGCAACCACACCTTCCGCGACGACAAGCCGGGCGGCCACGGCTGGGTGGACATGTACCAGTCCATCGTGCAGTCGTGCGACACCTACTACTACATGCTGGCGCGCGACATGGGCGTCAACGGCATCCACGACTTCATGAAGCCGCTCGGCTTCGGCCAGCTGACCGGCATCGACATCGAGGGCGAGGCGCGCGGCATCCTGCCCTCGACCGACTGGAAGCGGCGCGCCTACCGCCGTCCCGAGCAGCAGAAGTGGTATGACGGCGAGACCATCTCGCTGGGCATCGGCCAGGGCTACAACAACTTCACCATCCTGCAGCTGGCCAACGCCACCGCCATCCTGGCCAACAACGGCGTCGCCATGAAGCCTCACCTGGTCAAGGCGGTGGAAGACTCGATCTCGCGCGCCCGCGCGCTGACGGTGCCCAAGGAAAGCTACCGCATCCCGCTCAAGCAGGCCGACATCGACGTGATCAAGCGTGCCATGGTGGGCGTCACGCACGCGGGCACGGCGGCGCGCGCCTTCGCCGGCGCCGCCTACGAGTCGGCCGGCAAGACCGGCACGGCACAGACCTTCTCGCTCGGCAAGAACGAGAAGTACAACCATCACGCGCTGGATGAACACAAGCGCGATCACGCGCTGTACACGGCCTTCGCGCCGGTCGACCATCCCAGGATCGCCATCGCGCTGATCGTGGAGAACGCCGGCTGGGGTGCGGCCGAGGCCGCGCCGATCGCGCGCAAGATGATGGACTACTACCTGCAGGGCAAATGGCCGGCCGAGCTGGCCGACATCGCCCCGCCGGCCAGCGAGCGCGCGGGCGGCCAGCCGCCGGTGGACACGCCCAGCGTGTTCACCACCGGCCTCACCGCCAGCGCCGCCACCGCCACCGTGATGGCCAATGCCGGCGCTTCGGCGGCGGCCGCCTCCGGCCCGGCCGGCACGCCCGCGGTGGCGGGCGCGTCGGCCCCCGCCACCGCTTCGGCCGGCGCTTCTGCCGCGGCGGCCTCGGCGTCAGCCCCGGCCGTGCCCGAGCGCGCGAGCGCGGGCATGGCCGCGGCGCTCGATCCCGCCGCCATCGCCCCGGCCGACGCCGAGGAAACCCTGGAACAGCGCATGCAGCAGGCCCTGGGGCACAGCAAGCCCAAGCCCGCTTCGGCGCCGGCGCCCACGGCGGCCGCCCACGTCGCGCCCCGCCCCGCCGTCAAACCCCGCGCCAAGGCCGCCGCGCCCGAGGCTGCACGTTGAAGGAGACGCGCATGGATCGCCGCCGCGTCATATCGCTCGTCAAATCGGCGCTCACCGGCTTCGACAAGCCGCTGGCGCTGATCGTCTTCCTGATCTTCGCCACCGGCATCGTCGCGCTCTACTCGGCCGCCATCGACATGCCGGGCCGGGTCGAGGACCAGTTGCGCAACATCCTGCTGTCGTACGCGGTGATGCTGGTCATCGCCTACCTGCCGACGCAGACGCTGATGCGGGTGGCGGTACCGCTCTACACGGTCGGCGTGGCCCTGCTGGTGGCGGTGGCCATGTTCGGCCTGATCCGCAAGGGCGCGCGCCGCTGGCTCAACGTGGGCATGGTGATCCAGCCCTCCGAGATCATGAAGATCGCCATGCCGCTGATGCTGGCCTGGTACTTCCAGAAGCGGGAGGGCGTGATCCGGTGGTTCGACTTCCTGGTCGCGCTGCTGCTGCTGCTCGTGCCGGTCGGCCTGATCGCCAAGCAGCCCGACCTCGGCACCGCGCTGCTGGTGATGGCCGCCGGCCTCTACGTGATCTACTTCGCCGGCCTGAGCTGGAAGATCATCCTGCCGCTGCTGGGCGTGGTGGTGGTGGCCATCACCCTGCTGGTCAGCTTCGAGAGCAAGATCTGCGCGCCGGGCGTCAACTGGCCGATCCTGCACGACTACCAGCAGCACCGCATCTGTACGCTGCTCGATCCCACCACCGACCCGCTCGGCAAGGGCTTCCACACCATCCAGTCGATCATCGCCATCGGCTCGGGCGGGGTCACCGGCAAGGGCTGGCTCAAGGGCACGCAGACGCACCTGGAGTTCATTCCCGAGAAGCACACCGACTTCATCTTCGCGGTCTACTCGGAGGAATTCGGCCTGGTCGGCAACGCCATGCTGCTGGTGCTCTACCTGATGCTGATCTTCCGCGGCCTGTATATCGCCGCCAACGCGCCGACGCTGTTCTCGCGGCTGCTGGCCGGCGCCGTGACGCTGATCTTCTTCACCTATGCCTTCGTCAACATGGGCATGGTGAGCGGCATCCTGCCGGTGGTGGGCGTGCCGCTGCCGCTGATGAGCTATGGCGGCACCGCCCTGGTGACGCTGGGCATGGGCATCGGCATCCTGATGAGCATCTCGCGCCAGAAGCGGCTGATCCAGAGCTGACCCGGAGCCCGGCTAGGGTCCGGCCCCGGCGCGCTCCCCGCGGTGGTCGAGCTGGTCCTGGCGCGCCTGGCGCTCGCGCACGTCCTGCTCGATCATCGAACGCAGCTTGGCCAGCGCGGCGGGATCGCCGTGCGCGGCCGAGCGCGCGTACCAGATGCGCGCCTGGCCGGCGTCCTGGCCGACCACGCCGGGCTCGCCGCGCTCGTAGTAGCTGGCCACGATGTACTGGGCATCCCCGTTGCCCGCGTCGGCGGCACGCCGGTACCACTGGAACGCCTTGCCGTAGTCGCGCGCCACGCCGCGCCCGGTGAAGTAGTTGGTGGCCAGCGCCATCTGCGCCGCCACATGGCCGCCACGCGCGGCCCGTTCATACCAGACGTTGGCCTGCTCCAGCGAGCGCGGCAGCAGGTCGCCATGCTCGTACATCTCGCCCCAGGTGTACTGGGCATGGGTCATGTCGTTGTCGGCCGCCTTCTTCAGCCAGACCATGGCCTCGTCGGCACGCACCGGCGTGCCTTCGCCGCGCAGCAGCATCATCGCGTAGTCGTACTGGGCCAGGCGGTCGCCCTCCCGGGCGGCGCGGCCGAAGCCGGCCAGCGCCTGCTCGAAGCGGCCGGCCTGGTAGGCCGCCAGCGCCTGCTCGGTCACCACGCGCGCGGCCGCCGGCACGGCCGGGCCGGCCGCGGCGCCGGCCGACGGCGCCGCCAGCAGGACCAGCAACAGGATCAGGACGAGCAGGGCCAGCAGGCGCCACCATGGCAGCCATGCATGGCTGGTGCCGTGCCGCGGCGGGCACCCTGCAGCGGGAACAGCGTGGCGGCGGAACATGTGACGCATGACGGGCTCCCCGGGGGCGTGGGCGGCGAAGGCCGCCGGCGGCGCCCTCCGCTTCCAGTGTAGGAGGCCGGAGATAGTCCACTGCGTCATTCGAAAGGCACCCCCGATCGGCAGCGCCTCCCGGGTGCGCTTTCTCTGACCCAATGGACTAGTCCACCGAATCCCTGAAATCGGTCGGAGCCTGCCCGCGCCAGAGCCGCAGCGGATCCGCCGCGGCATCGGCCGGCCCGGCCGGCGCGGGCGCCGCGTGCGGCAGCGACTGCGCCTCGGCCAGCAGTTGCGCGGCGTGCGCCTGCAGCTTGTCCAGGCAGCGCGACAGCAGCGCGGCCTCCTCCTCGTCCAGGCAGGACGCCAACTGCGTATTGAAGTCGAGCGCGCGGGCGAAGGCGCTGCGGTAGACCGCCTGTCCGGCCTCGGTCAGGGCGAAGGATGCCGCGCGGCGGTCGCCGGCGCCGACCTCGCGCCGCACCAGGCCGCGCGCCATCAGGGCCTGCATGGCGCGGCTCGCCAGCACCTTGTCCAGTCCGGCGCTGGCGGCCAGTTCGGTCAAGCGCGTGCCCGGGCATTCCCCCAGGAAGGAAATCATGCGCCACTCGCGCCGGCTGACGCCGGCCGCGGCGCGCAGGTGCAGCGCGCTCGCCCCCAGCGCCGCGCACGTCAGGTGGTAGAGCCGGTAGTTGAGGAACTGGCGCAGCGTGGCCGGCTGCCGGAGCGTGTCCGCCGGTCCGCCGCCGCCCTGCCCCTGCCGCGCTTGATCCATGCCGCACCCGCACAATTAGTTGACTAGGTGGATTATATGGGCCGGTGTTAGCGTGGCAGGCGCCGCCACCCGAGGAGACAGCGGGAGCGGCGCACCCGCCCGGCGCGCGCCGCCGGGCCGGGACGCCGACATGAGATTTGCGCAGATCGATCTGCACAAGGCTTCGTTGGCGCCATCGGGTGCGTTCGATAGATTGGCCGGCCCCGTCCGGACCCGACCCGCAGAGGAACCATGACCCCCGCCACGCTGATACCGCGCGCGCTGCGCGCCCTGCTGCCCCGCCCTGCCGCCTCCTCCGTCTCCACCGCGCTGGCTTCCGCCGCGACCGCCGCCACGGTGACGGCCATCGCCGCCTTCGCCGCGCCCGGCGCCCGTGCCCAGGCCAGCGACAAGCCGATCCGCATCGTGGTCGGCTATCCCGGCGGCGGCACCTCGGACCTGACCGCCCGCCTGATCGCCGACAAGCTGCGCGAGTCGCTCAAGCAGACCGTGGTGGTGGAGAACAAGCCCGGCGCCGGCGGCCGCCTGGCGATGGACTATGCGCGCACCCAGCCGGCCGACGGCACCACCCTGGTACTGGCCAACAGCGCCGTGATGACCATCGCACCGCTGGTGTACAGCAAGCTGCACTACGACGCCGTGCGCGACTTCACCCCGGTGGCCCAGACCGCCAACTTCCAGCTCGCGCTGGCGGTCGGCCCGGGCGTGCCGGCCAAGACCCTGCAGGAGTACGTCAGCTGGCTGCGCGCCAGCCCGCAGAACAACTCCTTCGCCTCGCCCGCGCTGGGCAGCCTGCCCCACTTCTTCGGCCTGCTGTTCGGCAAGCAGCTGGGCGTGACCATGCTGCACGTGCCCTTCAACGGCTCCACCCCCGAGATCACGGCGCTGGTCGGCGGCCAGGTGCCCGCCGCCATCGACACCCTGGGCGACCTCGCCGAGATGCACCGCAGCGGCAAGATCCGCGTGCTGGCCAGCTCGGGCACCCAACGCTCGGCCGCGCTGCCCGAGGTGCCGACCTTCGGCGAACTCGGCCACAAGGACATCGAAGGCCTGGGCCGCAACGGCATCTTCGTGCCGGCGGGCACGCCCGCGCCGGTGGTGGCGCGCCTGAACGCCGCCATCGTCAAGGCGCTGCAGGCCCCCGACCTGCGCGAGCGCTTCGTCAAGATGGGACTGGACCCGCAGAGCGGCACGCCGGAGCAGTTCGCCCGCCTGCTGGCCGACGACCGCGCCAAGTGGGGCCCCATCGTCAAGGCCTCGGGCTACACCGGCGACTGAAGCCCCCGCCGAACCAGCGCCGGCAGGCCCGGGCCCGCCGGCGCGCGCTCCTCCATCGAATGCCATGACGACACGCAACGTCCTCTTCATCATGTGCGACCAGCTGCGCCGGGACCATCTCGGCTGCTATGGCCACCCCGCCCTGCGCACCCGCAACATCGACGCGCTCGCGCGCCGCGGCGTGCGCTTCGAGCGCGCCTTCGTCACCTCGGGCGTGTGCGGCCCGAGCCGGATGAGCTTCTACACCGGCCGCTACGTCAGCAGCCACGGCGCCACCTGGAACCGCGTGCCGCTCTCGGTGGGCGAGGTCACACTGGGCGAATACCTGAAAGACAGCGGCCGCGCGCTGGCGCTGGCCGGCAAGACCCATGTGATGCCCGACCACGCCGGCCTCAAGCGCCTGCACCTGGACGGCGGCAGCGAACTGGAACAGCTGCTGCGCAGCGGCCACTTCGTCGAAGTCGACCGCCACGACGGCCACCACGCCGAGCCGCGCAGCGCCTACGCCGACTGGCTGCGCGCGCAGGGCTACGACAGCGCCGACCCGTGGACCGACTATGTCATCAGTGCCGAGACCGCCCAGGGCGAGATCGTCTCCGGCTGGCAAATGCGCAATGCCGGCCTGCCCGCGCGCGTGGCCGAGCCGCATTCGGAGACCGCCTACACCGTCGGCCAGGCCATGCAGTACATCGCCACGCGCGGCGACGACCCCTGGGTCCTGCACCTGTCGCTGGTCAAGCCGCACTGGCCCTACCTGGCCCCCGCGCCCTACCACGCCGCCTATGCGCTCGACGACTGCCTGCCGCTCAAGCGCGACCCGGCCGAGCTGGAAGACCCGCACCCCGTGCTGTCGGCCTACCGCACCCAGGAAGAATGCGCGAACTTCATGCGCAGCGAAGTCTCCGACACGGTGCGCCCGGCCTATCAGGGCCTGATCCAGCAGATCGACGACCGCCTCGGCGAACTGTGGGAACAGCTGGAGCGCCTGGGACGCTGGCAGGACACCCTGATCGTCTTCACCGCCGACCACGGCGACTTCCTCGGCGACCACTGGCTGGGCGAGAAGGAGCAGTTCTACGACACCGTGCAGAACATCCCGCTGATCGTCTACGACCCCTCGCCGCAGGCCGACGCCACGCGCGGCAGCGCCAGCGAGGCCATGGTCTCCGCCGTCGACGTGGTGCCCACCGTGCTGGACGCCCTCTCGCTGCCGCCGGCCGACCACCGTATCGAAGGCCGCTCGCTGCTGCACATCACCCAGGCCCGCGGCGCGCAGGACGGCGCCTGGCGCGACTTCGTCGTCTCCGAGCTCGACTACGCCTATCGCGGCGCACGCCTGGCGCTGGGCCGCCACCCTGGCGAATGCCGTGCCTGGATGGTGCGCGACGCGCGCTGGAAGTATGTGCACTGGCAGGGCTTCCGCCCGCAGCTGTTCGACCTCGCCAACGACCCCGACGAGTTCTTCGACCTGGGGACCGATGCCGGGCACGAGCCGGTGCGCGCGGCCATGCGGCAGAAGCTGCTGGAGTGGTTCCTTGCGCTCAAGCCGCGCGTGACGGTGAGTCATGAGGAGGTGGCGGCTAAGACGAATGTCTATAAGCAGGCGGGGGTGTTTTTTGGGGTGTGGTGAGGTTGGGTGGTGGAGATTGGGCCTGCGCGTGGCATCGCGTTTTATCGAGCGGCGCTGGCCGTTGCACCCAATGGCCGGCCGCGATCGGATTGCTTGAGGTATCGCGTTTTGCTGGGGGTGTTGGCGCTTGCACCCAACGGCCGGCCGCTATCGGATTGCTTGAGGTCTCGCGGTTTGTTGGGCGGCGTGGGCGATTGCACCCAACGACCGTACGACATCCCCCTGCGGGGGCTGCCGGTCACTTTTCTTTGCGTTCTGCAAAGAAAAGTGACCCAAAGAAAGCAGACCCTGCCGGGGGCAGAGCAATCAGGCTCGCCGGCTTAGTCGCCAGCTGTGGTGGGCGTGGCGGCTCTGCTGGTCGCTGCCGCGGCCGGTGCGGACGTGGTCGGCGCTGCCGATGTCGCGAGCAGGGATGGTGGGCCCCTGATGGCGGGCGGCGAGGTAGTTCGACCATCTGCCGATACCGGGGCGGATGGTCGCTCTCTACTGAATGGCGCTGGTCTTATTGCCGGGAAGTGGCCCCCGGTTTGGCGTGAGGGGCGCTGTTGTGGTTCCTGGCGATTGAAACGCAAAGTGGTCGACGTGGAGTGCCACTCCTCATGGGTGGGCCCGAGCGGACTTCACCCTGGGCCTTCCTTCGTCGAGATCCTGCTGGCAATCACGCTTGCTGCCCGGCTTGCACGGGAGCCCCAGGCCTGCAATGCAACCAGGCACGCCGCCAAGGAAGTGGCGCTCCTCCCCGGTAACGGCAGATGGTCGAACTACCAAGGCCGCCTGCCATCAGGGGCAAGGCAATAGAACTCAGGAAGGTCGTAATGCCGTGATGGCCCGCCACGCGAACGGCAGAGACAAGCAGAGCCGACACGCCCACCACAGCCGGCGACTAAGCCGGCGAGCCTGATTGCTCTGCCCCCGGCAGGGTCTGCTTTCTTTGGGTTACTTTTCTTTGCAGAACGCAAAGAAAAGTGACCGGCAGCCCCCGCAGGGGGATGTCGTACGGTCGTTGGGTACAACCGCCCACGCCGCCCAACAAAACGCGAGACCTCAAGCAGTCCGATACGGGAGATTTTGACGAAGGAATACCCGCGGCGCCCACGCATGAGGAATGACACTCCACGTCGACCACTTTGCGTTCCTATCGCGACGGATCGCAATAGTGCCCTCAACCTCAAACCGGGGGCCACTTCCCGGCAATGAAACCAGCGCCGCTCAGTAGAGCGCGGCGATCCGCCCCGGTAACGGCAGATGGCCGAACCACCCCCCGCCGCCCGCCATCAGGGGCCCACCATCCCTGCTCGCGACATCGGCAGCGCCGACCACGTCCGCACCGGCCGCGGCAGCGACCAGCAGAGCCGCCACGCCCACCACGGCCGGCGACTAAGCCAGCGAGCCTGATTGCTCTGCCCCCGGCAGGGTCTGCTTTCTTTGGGTTACTTTTCTTTGCAGAACGCAAAGAAAAGTGACCGGCAGCCCCCGCAGGGGGATGTCGTACGGTCGTTGGGTACAACCGCCAACGCCACCCAACAAAAAGCGATATCTCAGGCAGCCCGAGAACGGCCGGCCGTCGAGTGCAACCGCCCACGCCGCCCAACAAAACGCGAGACCTCAAGCAGTCCGAAAGCGGCTGGCCGTTGGGTGCAACCGCCAACGCCACCCGACAAACCGCGAGACCTCAAGCAATCCGAGAGCGGCCGGCCGTTGGGTCCAACCACCAACCCCGCTCGACAAACCGCGATGCCCAAAGCCCCCAAAACCCCCTACCCCACAAACCGATACCCCACCCCCACCTCCGTCAACAGATGCACCGGCTGCGCCGGATCCCCCTCCAGCTTCTGCCGCAGATGCCCCATATAGACCCGCAGGTAATGGCTGCTCTCCGAATGCGAAGGCCCCCACACCTGCCGCAGCAGCTCGCGATGCGTCAGCACCTTGCCGCGGTTGGCGATCAGCACGGCCAGCAGGCGGTACTCGATCGGCGTCAGGTGGACCGCTTCCCCGCCACGCGTGACCAGGCGGTTGGCGAGATCGACCTGGACCTCGCCGAAGCTCACCTGGGCGCTGCCCTGCGGATTGAGCCGGGCATGCCGGCGCAGCAGCACGCGCACGCGCGCGATCAGTTCGCCCACGCCGAAGGGCTTGGTCAGGTAGTCGTCGGCGCCGGCGTCGAGCGCGGCGATCTTGTCGTTCTCGCCGGTGCGGGCGGACAGCACCAGCACCGGCACCTCGGTCCAGGTGCGCATTTCGCGGATCAGCGTCATGCCGTCGCCGTCGGGCAGCCCGAGATCGAGGATGACCACGTCGGGCTGGCGCGTGCCCGCGTCGATCAGCCCGCGCTTGAGCGTCTCGGCCTCGTGCACGCTGCAGCCCTCGCCTTCCAGCGACTCGCGCACGAAGCGGCGGATATGAGGTTCGTCCTCGACCACCAGCACGGTGGGGGAAAAATCGAATGGCATCGCGGTCCGGATCCTTTCCTGTGTAGCCTCAGTCAGCTAGCTCTTGTCGTGCGGCGCGTGTTCCCGCGCCTCCTGCGCGGCGGCGACGGGTGCCTCCGGCTCGATCGCGGGCGGGTTGCCGCGCGGCAGGGCGATCACGAAGCGCGCCCCGCTGCCGCCATCGCCGCGCCCCTCCACCCAGATGCGGCCGCCATGCGCCTGCACGATGGCCTCGCATACCGCCAGCCCGAGCCCGACCCCGGTGGTGGCCGACTCGCGCTCGCCGCGGGTGAATTTCTCGAAGATCAGCCGTTCCTTGCCGGCCGGCACGCCGGGCCCGTCGTCCTCTACCGCCAGCCTCACCTCTTCGCCGGCCACTTCGCCGGCGATGGCCACGGTGCTGCCCGGCGGCGTGTACTTGGCGGCGTTCTCCAGCAGATTGCACAGCACGCGCTCCATCAGCACGGCATCGCACTCCACCAGCGGCAGCGCCGACAGGTCGGCCACCGTGATGCGGTGCTGGCGCAGCGCGTCGCGCATCGCCGCCAGCGCCGCGCCCACCAGTTCCTCCAGCGACTGCCACTCCTGCTGCATCTGCACGTCGCGGCTCTGCAGGCGCGCCATGTCGAGCAGGTTGACCACCATGGTGCGCATGCGCAGCGCCTGGCCGCGCATGGCGTCCACCGTCTCGGCCACCGGCGGCGCCAGCGCCGGGACCCCGCGCAGCAGGGTCTCGGCCATGCCGATCAGCCCCGTCAGCGGCGTGCGCAGGTCGTGCGACACGGCGGCCAGCAGCGAGCTGCGCAGCCGCTCCGACTCCATCGAGACCAGGGCCTGCTGCGCCACCTCGACATAGTGCAGGCGCTCGATGGCGATGGCGATCAGCGTGGCGAACACGTCCACCTGGCGGCGCAGGCCGGGCTCGGTGAAGGCGCGCCAGGCCTGCGGCTCCACGGCGAGCACGCCGCGCACCTGCATGGGGGCCTTCAACGGCAGGTAGAGCACCGTGCTGCCCGGCAAGGTATGGGTGCCGGTGCCGGCCGGCTGGCCGTGGTCGAACACCCACTGCGCCAGCACCGGGTCGATACCGCCGCGGCTGCCGTCGCGATGGGCGGGGTCCACCAGCGGCGGCAGGAGGCGGCCCTGCGCCGAGACCAGGAAGAAAGCGCAGTTGGCCTGGAAGGCGGCATGCAGGAAGCGGCTGCCGATGGAGACGATCTGCTCGGTCATCAGCGCCGCCGACAGCTCGCGCGCCAGCTCGTACAGGGTGCGCGCGTCGGTCTCGCGCTGCACCGACACCTCGGCCTGCTCGCGCAGGCCGGCGGTGAGCTGGCCGATCACCAGCCCCACCGTCAGCAGCACGGCGAAGGTCAGCAGGTACTGCACGTCGCTGACAGCGAAGGACATGCGCGGCGGCACGAAGAAGAAGTCGAAGGCCGCCACCGACACCACCGAGGCCAGCGCCGCCGGACCGCGCCCGTGGCGCAGCGCCACCGCCACCACCGCGGCCAGGAACAGCATGGCGATGTTGACGAGATCGAACCACGGCCGCGTCAGCGCCGAGAGCGCGGTCGCCGCCCCGCACCAGACCAGCGCCCACAGGTAGTCCTTGCGATGCGCCAGCGCCACCTCGGCCTGCGCCTCGTCATCGGCGAGCACCGGGCGCGTGCCGGGTGGCGGGTTGCGCCCGCGCAGGTCGTCGCGCGTGGTGTCGGCGGCGACACGGATCACGTCGATCTCGGGACAGGCCGCCGCCAGCGCATCGGCGAAGCTGCGCCGCCCGAACAGCCAGGCGCGCGCGCCCAGGAAGGGCGACAGCGAGGTCGCCAGCACGGCGCGCGCGCGCTCGAGCACGGTGCCGCCGCCGCGCCGCCAGTCGGCCGGCGCGCGTCCCAGCACCACCTTGGTCAGGTTGTGGCGGCGCACATAGCCGACTACCGCGCGCACCATGTCATTGCCGGCCAGCGTCTCGGTGCGCGCGCCCATCTCCTCGGCCAGGCGCATGGCTTCCTGCATGCGCAGGCGCGCCGCCTCGGACAGTGGCGCCAGGCGCGGCGTGGCGATGGTCACCACATGCCACTCGCAGTCGAGCTGGCCGGCCATGCGCCGCACGCTCCGGACCACCTGCTCGGCATCGTCGCCGGCGCCGATGCAGGCCAGCACCGCCTCGCGCGTGCGCCACACCGGCTGGATCGCCTCGGCATGGCGGTAGGCGCGCACGTCGTCGTCGACGCGATCGGCGGTGCGCCGCAGCGCCAGCTCGCGCAGCGCGATCAGGTTGCCCTTGCGGAAGAAGTTGCGTGCGGCGTGCCGCGCCTGCTCTGGCAGGTAGACCTTGCCCTCCTGCAGGCGGCGCAGCAGTTCATCGGCCGGCAGGTCGACCAGGATCACCTCGTCGGCATCGTCGAACACCGCGTCGGGCACGGTTTCCCATACGCGGATGCCGGTGATGCCGCCCACCGCCTGGTTCAGGCTGTCCAGGTGCTGGACGTTGACCGTGGTCCAGACATCGATGCCGGCCGCCTGCAGTTCCTGGATATCCTGCCAGCGCTTGGGATGGCGGCTGCCCGGCGCGTTCGAGTGCGCCAGCTCGTCGACCAGGACCAGCGCGGGCCGCCGCGCCAGCGCGCCGTCGAGGTCGAACTCCGTCAGCTCGCGCTCGCGGTAGGGCACCACCTTCGGCGGCAGGCGTTCGAGCCCGGCCAGCAGCGCCTCGGTCTCGGCACGGCCATGGGTCTCGACCACGCCGACCAGCACGTCGACCCCGTCGCCGTGCAGCGCACGCGCCGCGCTGAGCATGGCGTAGGTCTTGCCCACGCCGGCCGAGGCGCCGAAATAGACGCGCAGCTTGCCGCGCGCGGCGCGCGCGCCCTCGGCCTGCACGCGCTGCAGCAGCGCATCGGGATCGGGTCGTTCGGAGGGGTCGCGCAGCGAGGAATCAGACATGGATGGCCCCATCGCCCGGCAGCGGGGAGGATGCCGTCGATTGTGCCACGGCGGCGCACGCGCGCGGCGGCACCATGCCGCCGCCGCACCGCCGCCGAGCCGCCTCAGCGCCGCGGCTCGGCATCCAGCGCCAGGTTGAGCTTGAGCACATTGACCACCGGGTCACCCAGCACCGCCAGCAGCGGCGCGTCGGTATTGGCGATGACCAGCGCCTGCACGCGCGCCAGCGGCAGGCCGCGCAGGCGCGCCACGCGGGCCGCCTGGTAGTCGGCCGCGGCCGGACTGATATGCGGATCCAGGCCGCTGCCGGAGGCGGTCACCAGGTCGACCGGCACCGGCGCGGCATTGCCCGGATCGGCCGCGCGCAGCGCCTCGATGCGCGCGTGCGCGGCGTCGGTCAGCGCGGCATTGCGCGGGCCCAGGTTCGAGCCGCTGGAGGCGCTCGCGTTGTAGGGCATCGGCGCGGTGGCCGAGAGCCGGCCCCAGAAGTAGCGCGGGTCGGAGAAGGGCTGGCCGATCAGCTCGGAGCCGATGGCCTTGCCGTCCTTGACGATCAGCGAGCCGGCGGCCTGCGACGGGAACAGCGCCTTGGCGATGCCGGTGACGGCGCCCGGATAGAGCAGGCCGGTGACCACCGACAGCGCGACGAACACCGTCAGCAGCGGGCGCAGCAGCCCGCGTTGCGCTTCGGGCGCGTCGGGTGCATCGGGCGCGGCGGCGGCGGGACTGGCTTGGACTTGCGTATGCATAAGAGACTCCGGATAGGTGGGATCGGACCAGGCGGCCGCGGACGGCGGACGTCGCTCAGGCCCAGCCGCACGCGGCGAGGATCATGTCGATCACCTTGATGCCGGCGAAGGGCACGACGATGCCGCCCAGGCCGTAGATCAGCAGGTTGCGGCGCAGCAGCGTGGCGGCGCCGAGCGGCCGGTACACCACGCCCTTGAGCGCCAGCGGGATCAGCACCACGATGATCAGCGCGTTGAAGATCACCGCCGACAGGATGGCCGAGCCCGGCGTCGCCAGTCCCATCACGTTGAGCTGGTTGAGCTGCGGATAGGTGGTGGCGAAGGCCGCCGGGATGATGGCGAAGTACTTGGCCACGTCGTTGGCCACGCTGAAGGTGGTCAGCGAGCCGCGCGTCATCAGCATCTGCTTGCCGATCTCGACGATCTCGATCAGCTTGGTCGGGTTGCTGTCGAGGTCGACCATATTGCCGGCCTCCTTGGCGGCCTGCGTGCCGCTGTTCATCGCCACCGCCACGTCGGCCTGGGCCAGCGCGGGAGCGTCGTTGGTGCCGTCGCCGGTCATCGCCACCAGCCGGCCTTCGGCCTGGTACTGGCGGATCAGCTTGAGCTTGGCCTCGGGCGTGGCTTCGGCGAGGAAGTCGTCGACGCCCGCCTCGGCGGCGATCGAGGCCGCGGTCAGGCGGTTGTCGCCGGTGATCATGACGGTCTTGATGCCCATGCGGCGCAGCTCGCCGAAGCGCTCGCGGATGCCCGCCTTGACGATGTCCTTCAGCTCCACCACGCCGAGCACGCGCACGATGGCGTCGGGCGCGTCGGTGCGCCCGGACGGGCCCGCCGCGGCTTCGGCCACCACCAGCGGCGTGCTGCCGACGCGCGCCACGTCATCCACCGCCTGCAGCACGGCGTCGGGAAACTTGCCGGCGCGCTCGGTGACGTACTTGCGCACCGCGTCGGCGGCCCCCTTGCGCACGCTGCGCTGCGCCGCGCCACCCACGGCCCCGGCGCCGACATCGACGCCGCTCATGCGGGTCTGCGCGGTGAACGGCACGAACACGTGCCCGGCCGGGTCCACGCCGTCCGGCAGCGCAGTGCCCGACTGCTGGCGGGCCAGCATGACGATGCTGCGCCCTTCCGGGGTCTCGTCGGCCAGCGACGACAGCCAGGCCGCCTCGGCCAGCTGCTGCGGCGTGACGCCGGGCGCCGGGATGAAGCGCGAGGCCTGGCGGTTGCCGTGCGTGATGGTGCCGGTCTTGTCCAGCAGCAGCACGTCGACGTCGCCGGCGGCCTCGACCGCGCGGCCCGAGGTGGCGATCACATTGGCTTCCATCATGCGGCTCATGCCGGCCACGCCGATGGCCGACAGCAGGCCGCCGATGGTGGTCGGGATCAGGCACACCAGCAGCGCCACCAGCACGGTGATGGTGACCGGCAGGCCGGCCTTGGTCACCAGCACGCTGTAGACCGAGAACGGCTGCAGCGTGGCGGTGGCCAGCAGCAGCACGATGGTCAGGCCCACCAGCAGGATGGTCAGCGCCAGTTCGTTGGGCGTCTTCTGGCGCTTGGCGCCCTCGACCATGGTGATCATGCGGTCGATGAAGCTTTCGCCCGGGTTGGTGGTGATGCGCACCACGATCCAGTCGGACAGCACGCGCGTGCCGCCGGTGACCGAGGAGAAGTCGCCGCCGGACTCGCGGATCACGGGCGCCGATTCGCCGGTGATGGCGCTCTCGTCGACCGAGGCCACGCCCTCGATCACCTCGCCGTCGCCGGGGATCATGTCGCCCGCCTCGACCAGCACCACGTCGCCGCGGCGCAGCGCGGTCGCCGCGCGCGGCTCGGTGGCGGCGCCCGGCCCCTGCCTGGCACCGCTCTTGAGCAGCTTGGCCGTCACCGTCGTCTTCAGCCCGCGCAGCGCCTCGGCCTGCTGCTTGCTGCGGCCCTCGGCCAGCGCCTCGGCGAAGTTGGCGAACAGCAGCGTGAACCACAGCCACACCGTCACCGCCAGGATGAAGGCGGCGCTCTCCCCGCCCGCCGCCGCCGGCGCGAACAGCGCGCGCAAGTACAGCACCGTGGTGAGGATGCTGCCGACGTAGACGACGAACATCACCGGGTTGCGCAGCTGGTCGCGCGGCGACAGCTTCTTGAAGGATTCCAGCAGCGCCGGCTTGACCAGCTCGGGCGCGAACATGCCGCGCGGACCGGGCCGGTGGTGGCCGCCGCCCGCCCTGCCGTGGGTGGGCGCGCCGGTGGCCTGTGCCGTATCGGCGGAAGCCGCGCCGCCGGCCTTGGCTTGCGCGGTCATGGAGTCTTGTTGCATGCGTTTCTCCGCAATCACCTGGTAGCTGCCGGCGTGCGCCCTGGGCACCCCGCCGGCAGCCGGATTCCTGCCTGTTGTGTCTTGTTTCCGTTCTTCCGCTTTGCGCTTTCCGCTTGGCTCGTTGCGCCGCGAGCGGCGACGCTCACGGCGCGGCGGCGGCCACGGGTCCCTGCAGCTGCTCCGCCACCGGACCGAGGGCCAGCGCGGGGATATAGGTCAGCGCGCCCACCATCAGCACCGAGCCGACCAGCAGCACCACGAACAGCGGGCCGTGCGTGGGCATGCTGCCGCCCGTCGCCGGCAGCCGCTTCTTGGCCGCCAGCGAGCCGGCCATGGCCAGGATGGGCACGATGATCCAGAAGCGGCCGAACCACATCGCCGCGGCCAGCAGCACGTTGTAGAAGGGCGTGTTGGCCGACAGCCCGGCGAAGGCGCTGCCGTTGTTGTTGGACGCCGAGGACAGCGCGTAGAGGATCTCCGAGAAGCCGTGCGTGCCCGGGTTGAACACGCCGGCGCGCCCGGCCTCGCTCATCACCGCCACCGAGGTGCCGAGCAGCACCAGCAGCGGCGTGACGAGGATGGCCACCGCGGTCATCTTCATCTCGTAGGCCTCGATCTTCTTGCCCAGGTATTCCGGCGTGCGCCCGATCATCAGGCCGGCGATGAAGACCGCCAGCACCGCGTAGACCAGCATGCCGTACAGGCCGGAGCCGACGCCGCCGAACACCACCTCGCCGAGCTGCATCAGCAGCATCGGCACGGCGCCGCCGATGGCGGTGAAGGAGTCGTGCATGGCATTGACCGCGCCGCACGAAGCCGCCGTGGTGATGGTGGCGAACAGCGCGGTGGCGGCGATGCCGAAGCGCGATTCCTTGCCTTCCATATTGCCGCCGGCCTGCAGCAGCGAGGCGGCATGGTCGACCGGCAGGCCGGCCAGCGCGGCATTGGCCTGCTGCTCGGAGAGCGCCGCCGCGCACGCCATGGCGACGAAGATCACCGTCATCGCGGCCAGCACCGCCACCCCCTGGCGCCGGTCGCGCACCATCTCGCCGAAGCTGAAGCACAGCGCCGCCGGGATCAGGAAGATGGCCAGCATCTCGATCAGGTTGCTCAGCTCGGTCGGGTTCTCGAAGGGGTGGGCCGAGTTGGCATTGAAGAAGCCGCCGCCGTTGGTGCCCAGCATCTTGATGGCTTCCTGCGAGGCCACCGGGCCCATCGCCAGCGTCTGCTTGTCGGTGCGGGCCGGCTCGGTGACCGGCTGGCCCTTGGCGTCGAGCACCGGCTGGCCGGCCGCGTCGACCTTGGGCTGGCTGTATTCGACCGCCTGCACCAGGCCGACATCCCGGTAGGCGTCGAAGTTCTGGATCACGCCCTGGCTGACCAGCGCCAGCGCCATCACCACCGACAGCGGCAGCAGCACGTACAGCGTGGAGCGCGTCATGTCGACCCAGAAGTTGCCGATGGTGGACGCGTTCTGGCGCGCGAAGCCGCGGATCAGCGCGAACACCACGGCAATGCCGGTGGCCGCCGAGACAAAGTTCTGCACCGTCAGCGCCAGCATCTGCGTCAGGTAGCTCATGGTGGACTCGCCCGCGTAGCCCTGCCAGTTCGTGTTGGTGACGAAGCTGACCGCGGTATTGAAGGCGGAATCCGGCGAGACCGCGCCGAAGCCTTGCGGGTTCAGCGGCAGCAGCCCCTGCACGCGCTGCAGCGCGTAGACCGCCACCACGCCCAGCAGGTTGAAGGCGATCACGGCCACCGCGTACTGCTTCCAGCCCATCTCGGCGCCCGGGCGCACGCCGCCCAGGCGGTACAGCAAGCGCTCGAGCGGACGGCCCCAGGCGGTCAGGCCGTAGCTTCCATCCTCCATCGCGCGGCGGATATAGCGGCCGAGAAAAGGCGCGGCGGCCAGCAGGATGGCCAGGTAGAGGGCCAGCAGGCCCAGGAATTCGGTGGACATCAGAATTTCTCCGGCCGGAACAGCGCGATGAGGAGGTAGACGAAGACGACGACGGCGAGCGCGCCGCCCAGCAGATCAGCCCAGTCCATCACAGCCCCCTGTCCTGTGCACTGTGTTTTCCCGACGGCGCGCCGGAGTCGCCGCCCCCCTGTCGATCGCCGCCCGGCGGCGTCCTGGCGCCGAGCGCGGCGCACAGGATGAGCAGCGCGCCGGTCAGCGCGCCGAACAGCAGCAGCACGATGAAATAGATCCCGTCCATGGCAGATATGAAGCGTGCGTGGTTGACGCCTCGCAGATTAGGGACGGAACGGTAAAAACGGGATAGAGAGGCGGGAGGGGGGTGTAAAGAAGATATAAAGACGGCGCGTGCCGCGTCAGGCGGCCCGGGCGTGCGCCGCCCGCCGCCCGCAGCGCACATGCCGGCCGTGGCCGCCGTCAGGTCCTGCCCGCCTTGCGCACGTTGCGCACGTTGCGCACGTTGTGCCCGTTGTGCGCCTTGCGCCAGCGCACGGCAGCGCGCCGCTTGCGGCACTGCCCCGCGTGCACGGCGGAATTGTTACAGTTCGTGCGGCAGACGACGTTAGAATGTGGCATTTCCACGGTCACCGGCTCCATGTCCCAGAAGAAATCGCCACGCTTCGAGCTGCGCAGTGGCAACGTCGACGCCCTCCTTCTCTCCCTCGAGACCGCTGACGTGCCCGCGCTCCGGGACGATCTGCTGTCCCGCTTCGAAGCCACGCCGGATTTCTTCTCCGACGACGTCGTCGCGCTGGACCTGCGCCGCCTGCCCGACGAGGCGCCGGTCGCGCTGGAACAGGTGATCGATACGCTGTCCACCCTCAAGGCCCGCGCCATCGGCGTGGTGGCGCGTCCCGACCAGCGCGGCTGGGCCGGCGCCTTCGGCCTGCCGCTGCTCGACAGCCAGAGCCGGCGCGGCGCCAGGGCGGGCCAGCCGGCCCGGGCGGCGCAGGACGCCGACGAGGCAGCACCGGCCGCCGCCGAGACCGCCGCGCCGGCGCCGGCCCCCGCGCCCGAACCGGTGCGGCAGGCGGTGCCGACCCTGGTGATCGACCGGCCGCTGCGCTCGGGCCAGCAGATCTACGCCCAGGGCGACGTGGTCATCCTCGACCTGGTCAGCTACGGCGCCGAAGTCATCGCCGAGGGCAACATCCATATCTATGCCCCGCTGCGCGGCCGCGCGCTGGCGGGTGTCAAGGGCAATCCGGACGCGCGCATCTTCTGCACCTGCCTGGAGCCCGAACTGATCTCCATCGCCGGCATCTATCGCACCGCCGAGCAGACGCTGCCGGCGGAGGTACTGGGCAAGTCCGCCCAGGTACGCCTGGCCCAAGAAAAACTGATCCTCGAGCCGCTGCGCATGAAGTGAGCGCCGCCGGCCGAACCTGAACTCAAGCAAGCAACCCTATTACTGGACCAAGAGCCATGGCAAAAATCATCGTTGTGACCTCCGGCAAGGGAGGCGTCGGCAAGACCACCACCAGCGCCAGCTTTGCGGCGGGCCTGGCCCTGCGCGGCCACAAGACGGCCGTCATCGACTTCGACGTCGGCCTGCGCAACCTCGACCTGATCATGGGCTGCGAGCGCCGGGTGGTCTACGACCTGATCAACGTGGTGCAGAACGAGGCCAACCTGAACCAGGCCCTGATCAAGGACAAGAAGTGCGAGAACCTGTTCATCCTGCCGGCCTCGCAGACGCGCGACAAGGACGCGCTGACCCGTGACGGCGTCGAGCGGGTCATCAACGGCCTGACCGACATGGGCTTCGAGTACATCGTCTGCGATTCGCCGGCCGGTATCGAGAGCGGCGCGCTGATGGCCATGTACTTCGCCGACGAAGCGCTGGTGGTCACCAACCCCGAAGTATCCTCGGTGCGCGACTCCGACCGCATCCTGGGCATCCTGGCTTCCAAGACCAAGCGCGCCACCGAGGGCGGCGAGCCGATCAAGGAACACCTGCTGATCACCCGCTACAACGCCAAGCGCGTGCATGGCGGCGAGATGCTGTCGCTGACCGACATCCAGGAAATCCTGCGCATCAAGCTGATCGGCGTGGTGCCGGAATCCGAGGCGGTGCTGCATGCCTCCAACCAGGGCACGCCGGCCATCCACCTGGAAGGCACCGACGTGGCCGATGCCTACGCCGACGTGGTCGACCGCTTCCTCGGCAAGGACAAGCCGATGCGCTTCACCGACTACCAGAAGCCCGGCCTGCTGTCCCGCATCTTCGGCAGCAAGTAACCCAAGGAGGACCGTACCCATGTCGATTCTGTCCTTCCTGCTGGGGGAGAAGAAAAAGTCCGCGTCGGTGGCCAAGGAGCGCCTGCAGATCATCCTGGCGCACGAGCGCACCGGCCACTCGGCCCCGGCCGACTACCTGCCGGCACTGCAGCGCGAGCTGGTGGCGGTGATCTCCAAGTACGTCAAGATCAGCGACGAGGACCTGCGCGTGAGCCTGGAGCGCCAGGACAACCTCGAAGTGCTCGAGGTCAAGATCGAGATCCCGCAGGGCTGATCGCGGCGGCCGGGCCGGCCCCGGCCGGCCCTTTGCCTTCCCCGCGCCGCCGCGCGCGCCGCTCCCGCGCCCCTCCCGCCTCCATCCCGCGTCCCCCTCCCCCGCGCGCCCGCCGGCGGCTGTGGCGGCGGCGGCACGTCGTGGCGCCTGCGGCGTGTCCAGCGCCACGGCGTGCCTTCTTATCCCCCCTTTGGGGCATATCCCACCCGTTCCAGCGGGGACACCTGCAGCCTGGTGTCGCGGCCTGACAACGTTTTGGCCGGGAAATGTACGCTCAATTGTCCGGTTTGCTCCTAAGTTCCCGTCGTTTTGATAAATTTTGGCGGCGTTATGACAAGACGTAACCATGTGTGCCGCCGCGATCCGGTGCCACGCAATCAGAACGACAGAAAAGGAGCACCATGAAGAAATCAGCCCTGACCCTCGCAGCGGGCGCCCTGCTGGCCAGCAGCGCCTACGCCCAGTCCTCCTCGGTCACCCTGTACGGCATCGCTGACGTCAGCGTCCGCTACACGACCAACTCGAACGCCAAGAACGACGGCCAGTTCCAGATGACCGACGGCGCCGTGACGCAAAGCCGCTGGGGCCTGAAGGGCGCGGAAGACCTGGGTAACAACCTGAAGGCGATCTTCCAGCTGGAAAACGGCTACAGCATCGACACCGGCGCCAAGAACGACTCCTCGCGCCTGTTCAATCGTCAGGCCTACGTCGGCCTGGCCGGCGACTTCGGCACCGTCAAGCTGGGCCGCCAGTACACCGAAGGCTTCAACTTCTTCGGCGACTTCGATCCGCTGACCATCGGCAACTACACCGCCAACGCCTGGCCGTTCTTCCTGACCCAGTTCCGCCGCGACAACGTCATCAGCTACTCCGGCGCGTTCGGCGGCCTGAACGTCGGCGCCAGCTACGGCTTCGGCGAGCAGCCCGGCAGCATCACCACCAACCAGTACTGGGGTACCCGCGCGTCCTACAGCATGGGACCGTTCGCCGTCGGTGGCGTCTACCAGGAAATCCGCGACATCAACGGCAACAAGCAGCAGATGTGGGGCGCCTCCGGCAAGTACGGCATCGGCCCTGCCAAGCTGTTCCTGGGCTACATCGGTGGCAAGGACCGCACCGGCATCATCGACAACGGCTTCATGAACGCCGACGCGTCGATCAGCGGCAACCGGGTCCCGGCCGGCGGCAACTTCCAGAACAACCCGCGCAAGGACACCGCCGGCTTCCTCGGCGTGACCTACCAGGCCACCCCGGCCCTGGCGCTGACGGGCGTGTTCTACGCCGACCACATCACCAATGTGAACGGTGTGTCGAACAACGCCGGCAACCGCTACACCGGCGTGCTGCTGGCCGAGTACTCGCTGTCCAAGCGCACCCAGCTGTACGGCACCGTGGACTACAACAAGGTGACCGGCGGCGCCGTCACCGAACTGCCGGGCCGCAACAACCAGCTCGGCGTGGCAACGGGTATCCGCCACATCTTCTGATGCCCGGCTGGCACTGCCAGCGGCACGGAAGCCACGAAGAAAGGCACCTGCGGGTGCCTTTTTTCATGGTGGATGCGCCCGCGCGGGCGCGCTCAGGCCGCGGCCATCGCCTCGGCGCCGTCGGACCCGCCGCGCTCCAGCCACTCCAGCCGGTAGCCGTGCGTGTACACCGGCACCAATTGCATGCCGTTGCACGGATGCAGGCCGAGCTTGCCGCGCACGCGTGACATATGGGTATCGATGGTGCGCGACAGCGGCGAGATCTCGCGCCCCCACACGGCCGCCACGATGTGGTCGCGCGAGACGATGCGGCCTTCGTTGCGGAACAGCAGCACGGCCAGGTCGAACTCCTTCGGCGTCAGCTTGAGCGGCCGGCCGTGCCGCGCGGCCGAGCGGGCCGCGCAGTCGAGCGTGTAGCCGCCCAGCTCGATGGGCGAGTTGCCCGGGCGCGGGCCGGCGGCGGCGCGGCGCAGCAGGGCCTGCAGGCGCGCCACCAGTTCGGCCGGCCGGATCGGCTTGACCATGTAGTCGTCGGCGCCGGCATGCAGCCCGCCGACGATGTCTTCCTCCGCGTCGCGGCAGCTCAGGAACATGGCGGGCACGCGCCGGTCCACGTTGGCGCGGACCCAGCACAGCAGGTCCTTGCCGCTCATGTCGGGCAGCTGCCAGTCGAGCAGCAGGACATCGAAGCTGTGCTCGCGCAGGCTCAGCATCAGCTCGCGCCCGGCTTCGAAGCTGACGCAGTGCAGGCCGGCATTGCGCAGCACATGCTGGATCCATGCGGCCTGCGCCGGGTCGTCTTCGAGCGATGCGATTCTCGTTTCCATCGGATTTGCCTCCATCTGCCAGCCGCCTCGTGTGCGCCGGCCCCGCGCCGGCATCGCCGCGCGCCGGACGGCAGGCGGCGCAGGGCAGCACCATTCAAGCGCTTGCCCCAGGCAAACACACTGAGACAAATCTCAAATCGAACAGCGATTGTGTTGCGGGGAACCGGGCAGGCCGGTGGCGCGGCTGCGGAGACAAATTTTGACTTTGGCCGCCACCGGGACCGCGTCTAACATGGCGGACCGATCCGAGCGTGCCAGGAGGGATTTCGATGAAGGTCGCTGCCTTGCAGGACGATCCGACGCAGGCCCTGCTGCTGGAGCAGACCCTGCTGCTGAACGGGCACAGCTGCGTGCGCTTCCGCGGCGGCCAGGCGCTGATGCAGGCGCTGCGCCGGGAGTCGTTCGACATGCTGCTGCTCGACTGGGAAGTACGCGGCATCGCCGGCCGCGACGTGCTGCTGTGGATCCGGCGCGCGCTCGGCGCCGCGCTGCCCGTCATGCTGCTGAGCGAGCGCGACGACGAGGCCCATATCGCCAACTGCTTCGCCGACGGGGCCGATGCCTTCGTCGCCAAGCCGCTGCGCCATGGCGAGCTGGCCGCGCGCGTGCAGGCGCTGGCGCGGCGCACCGCGCCGGCGGCCGGCTGCGGCGACCTGGTGGTGGGCGTGTTCCGCTTCGCCCTGGCCGAGCGGCGCGCCTACGTGCGCAACCGCTGCGTGCCGCTGGCACCCAAGGAGTTCGACCTGGCCGTGCTGCTGTTCCGCCATGCCGGCCAGCTGGTGCTGCGCCAGATCCTGTGCGAGCGCGTGTGGCGGCGCGCCGTGCCGCAGACCTCGCGCACCATCGACAGCCACCTGTCGCGCGTGCGCACCAAGCTGGGCCTGTGGCCGCACAACGGCGTGCGGCTCAGCGCCATCTGCGCGGTCGGCTGCCGCCTCGACCTGCTCGAGCCGCGCAGCCTGGCGGAGCTGCGCGGACTCAGTCCTCCTTGATACCCGCCTCGCGCACGATGCGCGCGTTGTCCTCGTATTCGCCGCGGATGGCCGCGGCGAACTGGGCTGCGCTGCCACCGGTCGGCACCACGCCGCCCTTGAGCAGGCGGTCGCGCACGTCCGGCTCGGCCAGCGCCTTGTTCAGCTCGGTGTTGAGCCTGGCGAGGATGGCGGGCGGCGTCTTGGCCGGGGCGAAGATGCCGAAGGTCGAGGTCAGGTTGGCCCTGGGAATGCCCAGCTCGGCGAAGGTCGGCACCGCGGGCAGCGATTCCAGGCGCTTGGGCGCGCCCACCGCCAGCGGCCGCAGGCGGCCGGCCTGCATGTGCTGGGTCAGCATCGGGCTGGCATTGGTGCTCATCACCTCGAACTGGCCGCCGAGCGCGTCATTGAGCTGCTGGCCCGCACCCTTGTAGGGCACCATGATCAGGTCGGTCCTGGTCTTGGCCTTGATCTGCTCCAGCATCACGTGGCCGATGGTGCCCTGTCCGGAGGTGGCCCAGCGCACCGAGCCCGGTTTGGCCTTGGCCTGCGCCAGCAGGTCCTGGAAGGTCTTGCCCTGGAAGCTGTGGGTCGCCACCACCAGCACCGGGGAATACATCACGCTCATCACCGGCGCGATATCGTGCTTCGGATCGTAGTTGACGTGGGACACGTGCGGCGTCAGCGTCAGCGGGCTGGTCGAGGAGAAGCCCAGCGTGTAGCCGTCGGCCGGTGCCTTGGCCACGGCATCGATGCCGATGCTGCCGCCCGCGCCGCCGCGGTTCTCGACCACCACCGAGGTGCCCAGCTGCGCCGACAGCTTTTCGCCCAGTGCGCGCGCCACCGTGTCACTGATGCCGCCGCTCGGATAGGCCACGATCAGGCGGATCGGGCGGCTGGGGAAATTGTCGGGCGCGGCAAGGGCCGTGCCCGCGCAGGCCGCGAGCGACAGGGCGGCCAGCGAGCGGAGGCGGGAGGAAAGAGCCATGGGTGAGGATGCTGCCAAGAATGAAGGAGACGGGGCCGACGCGCGGCGATGGGCGCTGGGCGATAGGTGACAGGCGGCGCTCGGCCAGCGCGCGCGGCGGTGCGCAAGGACGCTATCTTAGCCGATCGGGATCATGCGCTCCGCGCAGGGCGTACCGCGCCGCGCACGCTCGCCTACGTGGTCAGCGGACGCGCCGGCGCCCACGCCACGAAGGGTTCGCCGGCACGGTCGTAGAGCCGCCACTCGGTGCCGCAGTCACGGCAGACGAAGGTCAGCTTGCTGTAGGCCACGCCGGCCTCGCATTGCTCCGTGACCGGGGCCGTGTGCTGCAGGGCCAGGCCGGCATGCGGCTCGCGCCGGCGCGCATCGGCCGCCAGCGCGCGGCAGCGGGCGCAGGCGGACACGGTCGCGGCCGGCGGGGTGGGGGGGGCATCTGACTTCATGTCCGCATGATGCCGCAAAACGCGGCGCCGCAACATCCACGCGGCCACGGCCCGGGCCGTGGCCGATACCGCGCCTGCATGGGAAATTGGCCGCAGTTGCCCGCCGTTGGCGCCCGATCGGCCGCCGGGGAAGTGCCACGTGCGCCACAGTGATGCCACAATGCGCGCTCCGCGCCCGCGCGCAACACCCTCCGACCGATGACGACAGCCACCCGCGACACCCCGCCTGCCCTGCCTGCCAAGCCTGCCGTCGCGCCCTGTGCACTGCGTCCCGCGCACGTGGCCGTCCTCGGTGCCGCCGGAGGCCTCGGCCAGGGCATCCTGGCCAGGTGCCGCGCCCTGGGCATTGGCTTCACCGCCATCGTGCGCTCGCGCCCCGAGCGCATCGGCGCGGTGCCCACCGGTTCCCGTATCGCGGTGGTGCCGGCGCTGGCCGACGGCGACGCCCTGGCGCGCGCCTTCGCGGGCGCCGGCGCCGTGCTGAGCGCGGTCGGTGTGACCGCAACCAGCCAGGACCCGTCGGCCTTGCTGTCGCGGCACCTGGCCACACTCGAAAGCGCGATGCAGGCGGCCGGCGTGGATCGCATCCTGCTGGTCAACACCCTGCTGAGCGCACCGCCCGGCCAGCCGGCCAGCCGGCTGATGCGCGCCTTCGCCCGGCTGCCCGGACGCATGGGCCGCGGCGCCGCGGAATTGCAGGCGGTGGTCGATGGCCTGGGCGCCGGCGCCCTGTCCTCGCTGCGCTGGACCCTGGTGCGCGCCGCCGTCAATGCGCGCGGACGCGACGAGGCACCGGCCGCCGGCACCGGCTGGGCCGACGCCGGCAATTCCTGGCTGCCGGTCTCCTATGCGGCCATGGCCCGCTGGATGCTGGACGAGGCGGCGGCCTGCCGCTTCGTGCGCGCCGCGCCGCTGGTCTCACGGCGCCGCGGCTGAGCGCGCCGCCGGCGCGGCCGCGGGACCGCGCGCGGCGCCGCCTTGCTGGCCGAGCCAGACGCTGGCCAGCACCAGCAGCGCGCCGGCCATCTGCAGCGGCGTCAATGCCTGGCCGAGCACGGCATAGCCCAGCAAGGTCGCCACCACCGGGCTCAGCAGGCCCAGCGCCGACACCGCCGGTATCGGCAGGCGCGCGATGCCGCGGAACCACAGCGCGTAGCTCACCCCCGCGCCGGCCACGACGAGCCAGGCATAGGCGGCGAGCTGGACCGCGCCGAGCCTGGCCGGCAGGGGTTCCAGCGCCAGCGCGAAGGGCAGCTGGAACAGGCCGCCGCTGCACAACTGCCAGCCGGTCAGCACCAGCGGTGCCACCGGCGGCCGCCAGCGGCGCGTCAGCACGGTTCCCACCGCCATCGACACGGCCCCGGCCGCCGCGGCCGCCAGCCCGACCGCGTCCAGGCGCGCCGCCGGCCCCAGCACCAGCAGGGCCACGCCCAGCAGGCCGCCGGCGCCGGCCGCCCAGGCCAGCGCGCCCGGGCGCGTGCCGAGCAGCGTCCAGGCCAGGGCCACCACCAGCAGCGGCTGGATCGCGCCCACCGTCGCCGCCACCCCGCCCGGCAGGCGGTAGGCGGCCATGAAGAGCATGGCCTGGAAGAAACCGATATTGAGCACGCCCAGCAGCGCCGCCTTCCACCACCAGTTGCCGCGCGGCAGGCGCCGCCCCAGCAGCAGCAGCACCAGGCCGGCCGGCAGCGCGCGGATCACCCCCGACAGCAAGGGCTGGCCCGGCGGCAGCCATTGGCTGGTGACCAGGTAGGTGCTGCCCCAGATCGCCGGCGCAAGGGCCGTCAGCAGCGTATCCAGGCCATGGCGGCGCGGCGGTGCCGGCCCGTCCGTGCCAGCCATGTCTTGCGATCCGGCGGAACCGGCGGAACCGGCGGAATGCGGGGCGCGTGTCAGTTGATCTTCATTCATATCAAGAATCTCGACATCAAGATAAAAACCACTTTACGAAGCGAATATCTCGATGTCAAGATTCCCATATCGTCGCCACGACCTTTGGCCCACCACCGCGATGGCCACACGCTCCAGCAAACCCTCCCCCGCCGGCCCCGCACGCCGCGCCGCCGCGCGCCGCGACGGCGGCGCACCTGCCCCCCACCAGTCCGACCCGGCCGACCGCGTCGACCGCATCCTGGCGCAATGGGCGCGCGAACGGCCCGATCTCGATGCCTCGCCGATGGGCGTGATCGGCCGCCTGTGGCGCCTCGACCGCCATACCGACCGCGCCGTCGAAGCCGCGCTGGCCACCGCGGGCCTGAACGGCTGGGAGTTCGACGTGCTCGCCACGCTGCGCCGCAGCGGCGCCCCTTACGCCTTGTCGCCGGGCGCGCTGATGGAATCGCTGATGATCACCTCGGGCACCATGACCAACCGGCTCGACCACCTGGAACGCGCCGGCCTGGTGCGCCGCAGCCCCAACCCGGACGACCGCCGCGGCCTGCGCATCGAACTGACGCCGGCCGGCTTCGAGCGGGTGGACCGCGCGCTGGAGATCCACGTGGCCAACGAGCACCGCCTGCTGGCCGGCCTGGCGCCGGCCGAGCGCGAGCAGCTGGCCGGCTTGCTGCGGCGCCTGCTGCTGTCCTTCGAACCGCCGGCCTGAAGCCGCGCCCCGGCGCGCCGACCGCGCCGCCGCTGCTGCGGCGGCGGCCGGGTGCGCGCGCTTCTTGCTTACCGCTGTCCTTCCACCCTGCCCACGGAGTCCCACGCATGCGCCCCTCGTCTTCCCCCCGCCTGATCCACGCCCTGCGCCCCGCCGCGCTGGCCGCCTGCGCCGCGCTGTGCGCCAGCCTCGCGGCCGGCGCCTACGCCGCGCCGGTGGAACCGGCCTGGCAGCTGTCGCAGCAGGAGAAGCCGGCCCTGCTCGATACGCTCAAGGACCTGGTCTCGATCGAGTCGGGCAGCAAGGACCTCGAAGGCCTGGATCGCGTCGCCACCTTGATCCGCGACCGCCTGGCGGCGCTCGGCGGCGACGCCAGGCTGGTCGAGCCGGGCGAGGTCTACCGCATGGAAGACACGCCGCAGAAGGTCGGCAAGATGGTGCTGGCGCAGTTCCACGGCAAGGGCACGCGCAAGATCATGCTGATCGCCCACATGGATACGGTCTACCTGCGCGGCATGCTGGCGCAGCAACCCTTCCGCATCGACGGCGAGCGCGCCTACGGGCTGGGCATCGCCGACGACAAGAACGGCGTGGCGGTGATCCTGCACACCCTGGCGGTGCTGAAGAAGATGAACTTCCAGGACTACGGCACGCTGACCGTGCTGGTCAACGGCGACGAGGAGATCAGCTCGCCCGGCGCGCGCGCCATGCTGAGCCGGCTCGGCGCCGAGCAGGACGCGGTGTTCTCGTGCGAGGCCACGCGCGTCAACGGCGACCGCCTGTCGCTGGCCACCAGCGGCATCGGCGCCGTCCAGCTCAAGGTGACGGGCAAGGCTTCGCACGCCGGCGGCGCGCCGGAGCAGGGCCGCAACGCGCTCTACGAGCTGTCGCACCAGGTGCTGCAGATGCGCGACCTGTCCGACCCGGCGAGCGGGCTGAAGGTCAACTGGACCATCGCCTCGGCCGGCACCAACCGCAACGTGATCCCCGCCATCGCCAGCGCCCAGGCCGACGTGCGCGTGCTGCGCACGGCCGACTACGACGCGCTCGAACGCAAGCTGCAGGAACGCATCAAGAACCAGTTGATCCCCGACACCAAGGTCGAGGTCAGGTTCGAGCGCCGCCGCCCGCCGCTGGAAGCCACGCCGGCCTCGCGCGCACTGGCCGCGCACGCACAGACGGTCTATGCCGAGATCGGCGAGAAGCTGGCGGTGTTCGACACCGCCGAGGGCGGCGGCACCGACGCGGCCTTCGCCGCCGCCGCCACCAAGGCGCCGGTGATCGAGCGCTTCGGCCTGCGCGGCTTCGGCGCGCACTCGAACGATGCCGAGTACGTCGACCTCAACTCGGTGGCGCCGCGCCTCTACCTGCTGACGCGCATGATCATGGACGTGTCGCAGGACAAGACCGGGCGCTGAGCCACGCGCCGCGCGGGACCGGCACCGGCATAAGAAAACGGGGGCAGGCGCCCCCGTTTTCCGTTATCCGTTGACCGCCGCAGCGGCGTCAGGCCTTGCCCTGCCGATGCCGCAGGTCGGGCAGGAACACCGCCAGCAGCCCCAGCAGCGGCAGGAAGGCGCACAGCTGGTAGACCGACTCGATGCCCTGCGCATCGGCCAGCCGGCCCAGCACCGCGGCGCCGATGCCGCCCATGCCGAAGGCGAAGCCGAAAAACAGCCCGGACACCATGCCCACCTTGCCCGGGATCAGCTCCTGCGCGAACACCAGGATGGCCGAGAAGGCCGAGGCCAGGATGAAGCCGATGATGAAGGACAGCACGCCGGTCCAGAACAGGTTGGCATGCGGCAGCATCAGCGTGAACGGCGCCACGCCCAGGATCGAGCCCCAGATCACGCGCTTGCGGCCGATGCGGTCGCCGATCGGGCCGCCCAGGATGGTGCCGGCGGCCACCGCGAACAGGAACACGAACAGGTAGAGCTGCGCGCTCTCGCGCGCCAGCCCGAACTTCTCCATCAGGTAGAAGGTGTAGTAGGTGTTCAGGCTCGCCATGTAGAAGTACTTGGAGAAGATCAGCAGCATCAGCACGACCATCGCCCGCACCACCGTGGCGGTGGGCAGCGGCGCCAGCGTGCCGGCGCCGGCCTTGCGCTTGCGCGCGCCGTGCTCGAGCTGGCGCGCATACCAGCCGCCGATCTGCCACAGCACCGCGATGGCCAGCAGCGCCGCCAGCGAGAACCAGGCCAGGTTCGACTGCTGGTGCACGATCCACGCCGCCAGCAGCGGCCCGGTCGCGCTGCCACCGTTGCCGCCCACCTGGAAGATCGACTGCGCCAGCCCGTGCTGCCCGCCCGACGCCATGCGCGCCACCCGCGACGACTCCGGATGGAAGATCGAGGAACCGGTCCCGACCAGGGCGGCCGCCACCAGCAGCACGCCGTAGGTCGGTGCCACCGACAGCAGCAGCAGGCCGCACAGCGTGAAGCCCATGCCCACCGCCAGCGAGAAAGGCTTGGGATGGCGGTCGGTGTACAGGCCCACCACCGGCTGCAGCAGCGAGGCGGTGATCTGGTAGGTCAGCGTCAGCAGGCCGATCTGGGCGAAGCTCAGGTTGAAGCCCCCCTTCAACATGGGATAGATCGCCAGGATCAGCGACTGGATCATGTCGTTGAGGAAGTGGGCGAAGCTGATCGCCGACAGGACGCGGAAACCGGTACGCTCGGCGTCGGCGGCACGATGGGCCGCATCGGCGGCACGATGGGCCGATTGGGCCGATTGGGCTGGCTGGGCCGCACCCGGCGGCGCGGATTGGGCAGGCGTGGACATTGGGGGCGCTCTCTGAGGTCGCTTCAAGGGAATCGTGACGGCCATGCTAATTGCCGCCGCGACGCCTGTCCTGCGAGAATAGGTCCGGAACATTGGAGAAACGGACATGACCCGTCCCACCCGCCGCCTGCCGCCCGCCCCCGCCCCCGACCCGGCCGCCCTGGCCCGCGCCGACACCTACGCCGAAACCCCCGCCTACGTCCGCTACGACCGCGGCCCGATGCCGGTCACCGCCATGGCGGCCGACTACCTGCCCGGCCATGTGACCAAGCCGCACCAGCACCCCCATGCCCAGCTGATCCACGCCGTGCACGGCGTGATGGTGGTCTCCACCGGCGAAGGCCAATGGATCGTGCCGCCCACGCGCGGCATGTGGATGCCGGGCGGCACGGTGCACTGGATCCGCATGGTCGGCCGCGTGCAGATGCGCACCGCCTACGTGCGCCCCGATGCCGCGGCCGGCCTGCCGCAGAGCTGCACCGTGCTGGGCATCTCCGCCCTGCTGCGCGAACTGATCCTGGCCGCCATCGACATCCCCGCCACCTACGCGCCGGACTCGCGCGACGGGCGCCTGATGCGGCTGCTGCTCGACGAAGTGATGCTGGTGCCGACCCTGCCGCTGCACCTGCCGCGCCCCGCCGATGCCGGCCTGCGGCAGATCTGCGAAGCCATCACCGCCACGCCCGACACCGCGCTCACGCTGGCGCAGTGGGGCGGGCGGCTCGGCGTCGATCCCAAGACCATCCAGCGGCGCTTTGCGCGCGAGACCGGCATGACCTTCGGGCAGTGGCGCCAGCAGGCGCGGCTGCTGGCGGCGCTGGAGCGGCTGGCGGCCGGGGTCAAGGTGGTGGATGTGGCGTTGGATCTGGGTTATGAGAGTCCGAGTGCTTTTTCTACGATGTTCAGGAGGCAGTTCGGGGTGCCGCCTAGTGGGTTTTTTCGGTGAGGGGGAATGGGATTGGGGATTGGGGATTGGGGCTTCGATTCGGGCGTTGTCGGTTTGCGGGGCAACGGCCTGTTTCGGTTCTCGTGACTTGGTGCTTTGGTTCGGGCGATGTCGGCGTGCGAGGCAACGGCCTGTTTCGACTCCCCTGCGGGGAGCCGACCTACTTTCTTGTCTTGCCAAGAAAGTAGGCAAAGAAGGCGCGCCGGGTGCGGCTCAACCCCCCCTCGCGTGCTGGGGCAAAGAGCGGCCGGGCCCCAACTCGGATCGCCTTAAGGCGATCCTCAGACAGGGGGCCCTCTTTTCCGCTCTTTGCCCCAGCACGCGAGGCGCCGCACACGGCAGGGAACAGACGCCACGCCTCGCTTCGCTTCGGGTGACGGGTGTTCGGCCAGCTCGCTGGCCGAACACGAAAGCTCAGCAGACCAAGCCTTCACGCTATATCGAACTCGTTGGCAGACCGATGGCTTGGCTTTCGCTTTTGCACTCTGTCCAGCGCTTCGGAGATAGATGTTCGGCCAGCGAGTTGGCCGAACACGAAGGCTCAACCAGCCAAGCCAGCATGCAAGAGCAAGCCCGCTCGCATACCAACGGTTTGGCCTTTCCCTCCCGTGTGCGGCGCCTCGCGAATGGGCCCCGGCCGCCGATGAAGCCCGTCCGCTGTCTGAGCGGCCGCAGGCCGCGAGTTCGGACGGGCGCGGCGGCCGGGGCCCATTCGCGAGGGGGGGCGCCGCACCCGGGTCGCCTTTCTTTGCCTACTTTCTTTGGCGAGATGTATAGACCGGGGACATGGTGGACAGGTGTGCGAGGACATGGTTGACACTTCACGGCAGAGTTTCTGCCGGAGTCCGTCATGCCCTGGAGCCCACGCGACACCATGAGCCTGCGCCACGAATTCGTCCTGCTCGCCCAGCAAGAGGGCTGCAATCGCCGCCAGCTATGCCAACGCTACGGCATCTCCCCGCAGACCGGCTATAAGTGGATTGCTCGGTACACCGAACAGGAGATGGCTGGCTTGGTCGAGCGGTCGCGCCGGCCCGCGACCAGTCCGACCCGAACGGCGGAGGAACTGGAGCGACTGGTCGTCGACCTGCGCCTGCAGCACCCGGCTTGGGGCGGGCGCAAGATCAGCCGGCGGCTTCAGGATCTGGGCCACACACCGGTGCCGGCTCCGAGCACCGTGACGTCCATCCTGCATCGGCATGGCCTGATCTCACCCGAAGCCTCGGTCAAGGCCCAGCCCTGGCAACGCTTTGAACATGCGGCGCCCAATCAGCTGTGGCAAATGGATTTCAAGGGCGGCTTTCGCACGCACGATGGCCAGATGTGCTCACCATTGACGGTACTGGACGATCATTCCCGCTTCGCCGTCACGCTGGCCGCCTGTACGCAGACCCACACCGCTGTGGTCCAGGAGCACCTGGCTCAGGCCTTTCGCCACTTCGGACTGCCTTGGCGTATCAACGCCGACAATGGGGCGCCGTGGGGCAGTCCTTCACAACCGGGGCAGCTCACCGGCCTGGGGGTCTGGCTCATCCGGCTGGGCGTGCGCCTGACCCATAGCCGTCCGGCCCATCCTCAAACCAATGGCAAGGACGAACGCTTTCACCGCACCCTCAAAGCCGAAGTGATCAATGCCCGTGGCTTTGCCTCCAGCCTGCAAGCCCAGCATGCGTTTGATGCCTGGCGCGATATCTACAACTTGCAGCGCCCACACGAGGCACTCGGCCTGGCGACGCCGGTGACACGCTATCAGCCCAGTCCTCGCTCCTATCCGGAGGTGCTACCGGAGATCGAATACGGCCCTGACGATCTGGTAGTGAAGATCAAATGGGACGGACAACTGCGCTTTCGCGGGCAAACCTTCAAAGTGTCCAATGCCCTACGAGATTTCCCGGTCGCCTTGCGCCCACAACCCAACCACGATGGACGATTCGATCTGTATTTCGTCGATCACTGCTTCGGCTACATCGATTTGAACGACCACCAGGCGGCCTAATATGTGTCAACCATGTCCTCGCACAGGTGTCACCTATGTCCCCAGTCTATACAGCGAGACAAAGAAAGTAGGTCGGCTCCCCGCAGGGGAGTCGAAACAGGCCGTTGTCTCGCAGACCAACACCGCCCGAACCCACACGACAAGCGTCAAGTCACGAGAGCCAAAACAAGCCGTTGCCCCGCACACCGACACCGCCTGAACCCAAGCACAAAGCCACGCACTGCGAAACAACAAACCCCACCCTCACTCCAGATACCGCTCCACCAACCTCGTCCAATACGCCGCCCCCACCGTCAACAACGCATCATTGAAGTCATAACCCGCGTTGTGCAGCAAAGGCTTGCCCACCCCATTCCCCAACCGCACGAAACACCCCGGCCGCTGCTGCAGGAAGTAAGCAAAGTCCTCACTGCCGGCCACGCGCGCGCAGGGCGCGACCACCTTGTCCGGCCCGACCAGTTCCTCCGCCACCTGGCGCGCGAATTCGGTCTCGGCCTCGCTGTTGACCAGCACCGGATAACCACGCTGGTAGTCGATCTCGGCGCTGGCGCCGTAGCTTTCGGCCTGGGCCGTGACGATCTGGCGGATGCGGCTCTCGAGCGCGGCGCGCACTTCGGGCGAGAAGGAGCGCACGCTCAGTTCCATGCGCGCGCTGTCGGGAATCACATTGGCGGCATGGCCGGCGTGCAGCGTGCCGATGGTGACCACGGCGGTTTCGTTGGGATCGATATTGCGGGCCACCACGGACTGCAGCGCCATCACCAGGCTGCCGGCCACCAGGATCGGGTCGACCGACTGGTGCGGGCGGGCGGCATGGCCGCCCTTGCCGCGGATGGTGATGACCACGGTGTCGCAGGCGGCCATCAGCGGGCCGGTGCGGAACATGAAGGTGCCGGTCTCGACCCCCGGATGGTTGTGCAGGCCGAAGATGGCATCGCAGGGAAAACGCTCGAACAGGCCGTCGGCCAGCATCCGTTCGGCGCCGCCGCCGGCGCCGATTTCCTCGGCGGGCTGGAAGATCAGGTGCACGGTGCCGCGGAAGCGGCGCGTGCGGGCCAGCTGGCGCGCCGCGCCCAGCAGTACGGTGGTGTGGCCGTCGTGGCCGCAGGCGTGCATGCGGCCCGCGTTGGCGCTGGCGTAGGGCAGCCCGGTGAGTTCCTGGATCGGCAGGGCATCCATGTCGGCGCGGATGCCGATGCTGCGCCCGCCCTCGCCGCTGCGCAGGGTGCCGACCACGCCGGTGCCGCCGACGCCGCGTGTCACCTCGTAGCCCCAGGCTTCCAGGCGGCTGGCCACCAGTTCGGCGGTCTGCAGTTCCTGGAAAGCCAGCTCCGGGTTCTGGTGGATGCGGTGGCGGATGGCCTGCAGCTCGTCGCGGCTGTCGAGCGTGTCGCCCAGCTCGCAGTAGCGGCGGTGGTGCGCCAGGGCCTGCTGCAGCGGGGGACCGTCAGGGGTATCGGTGGCGGGGGCGGGGGTGTTGCGAGTATTGCGCTCGAGAAGCGTCTCGAGCTCGGGGGCGTGTTCCGACATGGCGATGCTCTTTCTGACGAGACTTGTGAACACAGTATTTCACGCTGAAATCGCCAGGGGAATGCCGCGGCCCGCTTTCTATCCGATTGGGGCGCATCCGATGCCGCGACTGTTGCGGCCGCGGCACGCTTTGTGTGGAAACCTCAGGCTTTGTGTGAAAACGTTTCGCTGCGGAACTTGCCCGGGCCCGGCGGCCGGGTGGGAAACCCGGCCGGCCGCGGCCTCAGAGTTCGCCGTAGGCGACCACGCCCTGGCGCTGCTCGCCCAGGCCGTCGATGCCCAGGCGCATGGTGTCGCCGGCCTTGAGGAAGCGCGGCGGCTTGAAGCCCATGCCCACGCCCGGCGGCGTGCCGGTGCAGATCAGGTCGCCGGGGTGCAGCGTCATGAAGCGGCTGACGTAGCTGACCAGCGTGGCCACGTCGAACACCATGGTGGCGGTGCTGCCCTGCTGCACACGCTCGCCGTTGACCTCCAGCCACAGGCCGAGCGCCTGCGGGTCGGCCACTTCGTCGCGGGTGACCAGCCAGGGGCCGACCGGGCAGAAGGTGTCGCAGCCCTTGCCCTTGTCCCAGGTGCCGCCGCGCTCGATCTGGAACTCGCGCTCGGAGACGTCGTTGACCACGCAGTAGCCGGCCACATGCTGCAGCGCCGACTCGCGCGCCACGTTGCGCGCGGTGGTGCCGATCACCACGCCGAGCTCGACCTCCCAGTCGCTCTTGACCGAGCCGAAGGGCAGCATCACAGCGTCGTCCGGACCGTTCAGCGAGCTGTTGGCCTTGAGGAACACGATGGGCTCGGCCGGCAGCGGCATGCCCGCCTCGGCGGCGTGGTCGGCATAGTTCAGGCCGATCGCCACGATCTTGCCGATGCCGCTCCAGGGCACGCCGAAGCGCTCGCCCTCCACCACCGGCAGCGCGCCCACGTCCACCTGCGCCAGCCGGGCCAGCCCGGCCGGCGACAGGTCGGCCGCGCCGATCCCGCCGGTCACGCCCGACAGGTCGCGCACGCGGCCCTCGGCGTCGATCAGGCCTGGGCGCTCGGCGCCGGGCTTGCCCACTCGTACTAGTTTCATCGTTGTCCTCGGTTGTCGTTGGCCAGGCGTCGGGCGGGCTCGGACAAGCTGCGCTCGACCACGCTCAGCACTTCTCTTGCGGTGTTCTCGGAATGGTGGCGCAGCACCGCGGCCAGCCGCGGGCGGCCGGGCTCGCGCAGCGCGGCCATGATGGCTTCGTGTTCCTCATGCGATTCCTGCCAGCGCAGGGTGTCCGCGTTGGCGGCGCCGCGCGCGCGGTGCACCTTGCTCATCAGCGCGGCATAGATGCCGGCCAGCACCGGGTTGGCGGCACCGTCGATGATGACCTGGTGGATCTCCTGGTTGATGCGGAAGTATTCGGTGCGCCGCCCGGCGGCGTGGGCTTCGAGCATGGCCTGGTGGCGCCGCTCCAGCTTGGCCAGCGCGGCCTCGGACAGCCGCGCGGCCGCCAGCTCGCCGGCCAGCGCCTCCAGCCCGTGCAGGGTCTCGAAGGTGGCGCGCAGTTCGTCCAGGTCGAGCGGCGCGACGCGATAGCCGATGTACTGCCGGTGCAGCACCAGCCCCTCCGCGACCAGCACCTTGAGTGCCTCGCGCAGCGGCGTCTTCGACACATCGAACAGTTCGCAGAAGGCGCGCTCGTCGACGCGGGCACCAGGCGGCAGCTCGCCCTCCTCGATCATGGTCCGCAGCCGGGCGGCGATTTCGGCCGACATGCCGAGCGTGCGCAGGCGCGGGGTGGAAGCAAGCGTTTGTGTCACAGACATCACCAAAAGGGGGACAGACGGGGCGAATGCACCAGCGCAAGGCTATCACACACCAAAAATGTGCGCTTGCATCATAATAAAATCAGTAACTTACATAGATTGTAATTACAGATTACGTATCCTATACTCCGGCCTGTTGCGCGACACCCATTCCATAACAGCCCCCCTTCCACCCCAAGGAACCTAGGAGACAAACGTCATGCAAACCACCAGCCGGGCCGGCGCGCTCGCGGAGACCAGGAGCTCCGTGCGCTGGAAGATCTTCCTGATGATGCTGTTCCTCATCGCGATCAACTACATCGACCGGGCCTCGCTTTCGGTGGCGATGCCGCTGATCGCCAAGGAATTCGACCTCAGCCCGACCATGCAGGGCCTGATCCTCAGCGCCTTCTTCTGGACCTATGCCCTGATGCAGGTGCCCGGCGGCATGCTGGCCGACAAGTACAAGCCGCGCATCGTGATCGCCACCGCCACCGTGTTCTGGGGTGCCTTCCAGGCCCTGGCCGCGGTCTGCACCAGTTCCACCGCGCTGCTGCTGACGCGCCTGGGACTGGGCGCGGCGGAAGCGCCGATCTACCCGGCCGGCGGCAAGCTCAACGCGATCTGGATGACGCAGAACGAGCGCGGCCGCGGCGCCACCCTGCTCGACGGCGGCGCGCCGCTGGGCGCGGCGCTGGGCGCCATCCTCATCACCTGGCTGATCACCGCGCTGGGCTCGTGGCGGCTGTCCTTCGTGGTGGCCGGCGGCGGCACGGTGCTGGCCGGGATGTGGGCCTGGTACTACATCCGCAACCATCCGCGCGAACACAAGGGCGTCAACGAGATCGAGGCGAAGTACATCGAGGAGGCCCAGGCCAGCGAGCACCGCGCCGAACCCGCCAACCTGTCGGGCCGCTCGCTCGACTTCTTCAAGTACCGCTCGGTGTGGTGCATGGCGCTCGGCTGGATGTGCTTCAACACCGTGTTCTACGGCCTGCTGACCTGGATGCCGAACTACCTGAACAAGGTGCACGGCTTCGACATCAAGGCCATGGGCGGCGCCAGCTTCATCATCTTCTTCTCCGGCTTCGTCGGCGAACTGATCGGCGGCTGGATCGCCGACAAGTGGAAGGCCGCCGGCGGCTCGCCCAACCGCGTGATGCGCACCCTGTTCGGCATCGCCGCGGTGGTGGCCACCGTGTCGATCTTCTCGGTCGCCTACGTCAAGGACGCGGTGGTGGTGGTGGCGCTGCTGTCGTCCACGCTGTTCTTCCTGCGCTGGTGCGGCCTGTTCTGGTGCATCCCGTCCATCCTCGGCACCCGCGACAAGGTGGGCTTCCTCGGCGGCGTGATGAACCTGGGCGGCAATATCGGCGGCATCTCGGTGCCCATCATCGTCGGCATGATCGTGCAGTACACCGGCTCCTACTTCCTGGCGCTGATGTTCTTCGCCGCCGCCGGCGTGGGCCTGCTGATCGCCTCGACCGCCATCGACTACGAGAAGAAGCTGCCGGTGTGACGCCGCGCCGGCCACGGCCGGCGCCCCCCGGCACCTCCACGACAGAGACAACGACAAACGCGGCGGCGCGGCCCTCCCGGCCGCGACCGCGCGCCACCTCCTGAGAGCAGAACCATGAGCAAACCCATCCGCCTCGGCATGCTGACGCCGTCCTCCAACACCGCGCTGGAACCGATCACCAGCGCCATGGTGAGCGGCCTGCCGGGTGTCAGCGCGCATTTCTCGCGCTTCACCGTCACCGAGATCTCGCTGCGCGACCAGGCCCTGGGACAGTTCGACCTCGACAAGATCCTGGGCGCGGCGCAACTGCTGGCCGATGCGCGCGTCGACGTGATCGGCTGGAACGGCACCTCGTCCGGCTGGCTCGGCTTCGAGCGCGACGAAGCGCTGTGCCGCCAGATCACCGAGGCCACCGGCATCCCCGCCACCACCTCGGTGCTGGCGCTCAACGAGATCCTCGACAAGACCGGGGCACGCCGCTTCGGCCTGGCCACGCCCTACCTGGCCGACGTGCAGCAGCGCATCGTCGCCAACTACGCGCGCAGCGGCTTCGACTGCGTGGCCGAGCGCCACCTCGACCTGCACGTCAACTACAGCTTCGCCGAGGTCGAGGAAGCCACCATCGCGCGCATGGTGCGCGAGCTGGCGCAGACGCGCCCGCAGGCCATCACCACCTTCTGCACCAACCTGCGCGCGGCCCACCTGGTGGAAGCGCTCGAGGCGGAGACCGGCATCCCGGTGTACGACACCATCGCCACCGTGGTGTGGAAATCGCTGCGCCTGGCCGGCGTGGACACGCGCGCGCTGGCCGGCTGGGGCCGGCTCTTCCGCGAAGTCGAATAGGCCCGCGCCGCAGACAGGCAACGACAGGCAACGACAGCAACAGGAGACCAGACCATGCCCGCCCACGACACCCTCGATCTCGTCATCCGCAACGCCGACGTGGTGACCGCATCGGACCGCTTCCAGTGCGACATCGGCGTACGCGACGGCCGCATCGCGGTGCTCGGCCACGACCTGCCGCGCGGCGCGCGCGAAGTGGATGCCACCGGCCTGCTCGCGCTGCCCGGCGGCGTCGACGGCCACTGCCACCTCGACCAGCCGATGCCCGACGGCCTGCGCATGGCCGACGATTTCTTCACCGGCACGCGCGCCGCCGTGTGCGGCGGCACCACCACCGTGATCCCCTTCGCCGCGCAGGAGAAAGGCGGCTCGCTGCAGGCCGCGGTGGACGACTACCACCGCCGCGCCGAAGGACGCGCCGTGGCCGACTACGGCTTCCACCTGATCGTCGCCGACCCCACGCCGAAGGTGCTGCGCGAGGAACTGCCCGCGCTGATCCGCCGCGGCTACACCTCGTTCAAGGTCTACATGACCTACGACGACCTCAAGCTGTCCGACCGCGAGATGCTGTCGGTGCTCGAGGTGGCCAAGGAGAACGGCGCGCTGGTGATGGTGCACGCGGAAAACGCCGACTGCATCTCCTGGCTCACCGACAAGCTGATCGGCGAAGGACGCATCGCCCCGCGCTTCCACGGCCTGGCCCGCCCGGCCGCGGTCGAGCGCGAAGCCACCCACCGCGCCATCACCTTCGCCGAACTGGTCGACGTGCCCATCCTGATCGTGCACGTCTCCGGCCAGGAAGCCATCGAACAGATCCGCTGGGCCCAGGGCCGCGGCCTGCGCATCCTCGCCGAGACCTGCCCGCAGTACCTCTACCTGACCGCCGATGACATGGGCCTGTCCGGCGACCATGGCTATGAAGGTGCCAAGTGCGTGTGCAGCCCGCCACCGCGCGACTTCGAGAACCAGGCCGCGGTCTGGCGCGCGCTGGCCGGCGGCGTGTTCAGCGTGTTCTCCTCCGACCACGCGCCCTTCAACTACGACGACCCGGCCGGCAAGCAGCCTGGCGGCGAACGCCCGTCCTTCGACCATATCCCCAACGGCGTGCCCGGCATCGAGACGCGGCTGCCTCTGCTGTTCGACGGCATCGCGCGCGGCAAGCTGACACTGCACCAGTTCGTCGCCCTGACCTCCTACCGGCCGGCGCGGCTGTACGGCCTGTACCCGCGCAAGGGCACCATCGCGGTCGGCGCCGATGCCGACATCGTGCTGTGGGACCCGGCGCGCAAGGTGCGCATCGCCAATGCGGAGCTGCATCATGCGGTGGACTACACGCCTTATGAGGGGATCGAGGTGACCGGGTGGCCGGTGCACTGTTTCTCGCGGGGCGAGATGCTGGTGGAGGGGGGGAGGTATCTGGAGCCCCTGGCGGGGCGGGGGAGGTTTTTGGCGGCGGGGGTGCCGGTGATGGATTGAGGGGGTTCGATGCTTGGTTCGGGCGGTGTCGGTTTGCGGGGCAACGGCCTGTTTCGGCTCTCGTGACTTGACGCTTGTCGTGTTGGTTCGGGCGATTTCGGTTTGCGAGGCAACGGCCTGTTTCGGCTCTCGTGACTCATTGCTTGTCTTCGGGCGGTGTTGATATGCGTGGCAACAACCTGTTTCGACTCCCCCTGCGGGGGAGCCGACCTACTTTCTTGGTCTTGCCCAAGAAAGTAGGCAAAGAAGGCGCGCCGGGTGCGGCTTAAAACCCCCTCGCGTGCTGAGGCAAAGAGCGGCCGGGCCCCAACTCGGATCGCCTTAAGGCGATCCTCAGACAGGGGGCCCTCTTTTCCGCTCTTTGCCTCAGCACGCGAGGCGCCGCACACGGCAGGGAAAAGATGCCACGCCTCGCTTCGCTTCGGGTGACGGGTGTTCGGCCAGCTCGCTGGCCGAACACGAACGTTCACCAGATCAGGCCGTCACGCGAACAGCAAACTGGTTGGCAATCCGATGGCTTGGCTTTTGGCTTCTGTGCGTCACGCTTCGCCGTACTTCAGGAGGAAATGTTCGGCCAGCGAGCTGGCCGAACACGAAGCCTTAGCGAGCTTGGCCGCTACGCGAAAGCGAGCCCGTTCGCGTACCAACGGTTTGGCCTTTCCCTCCCGTGTGCGGCGCCTCGCGAATTAGCCCCGGCCGCCGATGAAGCCCGTCCGCTGTTTGAGCGGCCGCAGGCCGCGAGTTCGGACGGGCGCGGCGGCCGGGGCTAATTCGCGAGGGGGGGTCGCCGCACCCGGGTCGCCTTTCTTTGCCTACTTTCTTTGGCGAGACAAAGAAAGTAGGTCGGCTCCCCGCAGGGGAGTCGAAACAGGCCGTTGCCTCGCAAACCAACACCGCCCGAACACAAGCACAGAGTCACAGAAACCGATTCAAGCCCTTGCCACGCAAACCGACACCACCCGAAACCAAACCCAAGAACACCAGCAAACCAAGCCCCCAAACAAAACAAGGAGCCCCCATCATGCAACTCCTCATCATCAACCCCAACACCTCCCAATCCGTCACCGACCTGATCGAAGCCGAAGCCAGGCGCAGCCTCTCCCAAGGCACCCGGATCACGATGGCCACCGCCCCCTTCGGCGTCGCCTACATCGAAACCCGCTTCGAAGCCCTGGTCGGCGGCTACGCCACCGCCTGCGCCGCCGCCGAGCATGCGGGCCGCTTCGACGGCCTGGTGGTGGCGGCCTTCGGCGATCCCGGCCTGGCCGGGCTCAAGGAGCTGTTCGACGTGCCGGTGGTCGGCATGACCGAAGCGGCGCTGGCCAGCGCCTGCCTGCTCGGCCAGCGCTTCTCCATCATCGCCATCTCGCACCGCATCGAAGCCTGGTACCGCGAATGCGTGGCGGCCAACGGCCTGACGTCGCGCCTGGCGAGTGTGCGTTCGCTGCAGGAGCCGCTGCGCGACATCGGCAGCGTGCAGCAGGACCACGCCGCACGGCTGGAACAGTTGAGCCTGCAGGCGGTGCGCGAGGATGGCGCCGATGTGATCATCGTCGCCGGCGCACCGCTGGCGGGTCTGGCGCGCGAGCTGAAGGAGCGCATCCCGGTGCCGGTGGTGGACGGCGTGTCGAGCGCGGTGCGGCATTGCGAATCGCTGGTCGCGCTGGCGCCGCGCGGTGCGCGCGAGGGCAGTTTCGCGCGGCCGCCGCGCAAGCCGAACGTGGGCCTGCCGCCGGCGCTGGCGCGCCTGCTGGACTGAGGGACTGCGGGACTGCGGGACTGCGGGACTGCGGGATCGAACGATCGTGCCGCTGGCCACGGCGGCACGGGCCTGTCCTGCGCTACCCGGCGTGACGATCCGCCCTCCCTATTCGGGCACGGCAATGCGCGCGGCCAGATGCGTCACCACCGCGGCGATGCGGCGCAGGTGGCGCGACTCGGGATGGGTCAGCAGCCACAGGTCGGTCTCGCAGGGCTCCAGCGCCGGCGTCAGCGCCACCAGGTGCGGGCTGCGCGCGGCGATGGCCAGCGAGATCACGCCCGCGCCCAGGCCGGCCGCCACCGCTTCGGCCAGGCTGCCGATGCTGTTGACACCGTACTGCGGCACCACGCGCGGCAGGTGCTTGCGGCGCCAGCGCACCGAGGGATGTTCTGGCAGCGCCTCGTCGGGCCCGATCCACGGCAGCGCCGACAGTGCGGCAGCGTCCCAGCCGGGCGCCGCCGCCGCGCCGTCCTGCTGCGCCGGCAGCGGCGCGACCTGCTCGGCCAGCCCGCGTGCGGCGAACACGGCCACGCGCAGCGGGCCGAGGCGGCGGCCGATCAGGTGCGGCGGCGGCTGGCGCGTGGCGCGCACGGCGATGTCGGCATCGCGCCGGCTCAGGCTGGCCAGTTCGTTGGTGGCCGCCAGCTCGAAACGCAGGCCGGGATGGGCGCGGCCGAAATCGCTCAGCGCAGGCAGCAGCAGCGCATGCAGCACGGTGTCGGTGGTGGAGATGCGCACCAGGCCGCTCAAGGTGCCGGCGCTGCCCGCGGCATGGCCGCGCGCGGCCTCCAGCTCGGCCTCGATGCGCTCGGCATGCTGGGCGAACTGCTGCGCCAGTTCGGTGGCCAGGTAGCCCGCGCGGCTGCGCTCGAACAGGCGCCGGCCCAGCCCCTTCTCCACCCGTTGCAGCACGCGGAACACGGTCGAGGCGTCGACCCCGAGGCGGCGCCCGGCCTCGGCCAGCGTGCCGCCGCGCACCAGCGCGAGCACTGCGTCGAGGTCGGCCGGCGTCAGCTGGTATTGCGAGTTTGCAGCCATGATTTGCGGCGATGCGCATTGCGATTGCGGGCCCGCAATCCTAGACTGCTCCGGTTGCCGCCACAAGCCCGGCCACCGGAACAGGCGCCGCCCCTGCCGTGCACGCGCGCCACCGCTCCGCCAATCAACGCCAACCGGAACCCGACATGAAGCTCTACTACACGCCCGGCGCCTGCTCGCTCGCCACTCACATCGCCCTGCGCGAGGCCGGCCTGCCCTTCACGCTGGCCCGCGTCGACCTCGCCACGCACAAGCTGGCCGAGCCCGAGAACGGCAGCGACGATTTCTATGCCATCAGCCCGCGCGGCTACGTGCCGCTGCTGCAGCTCGACAACGGCTCGCGCCACACCGAGGGCGTGGCCCTGCTCGAATACGTGGCGGACCGCGTGCCCGAGCGCGCCCTGCTGCCGGCGCCCGGCACGCCCGAGCGCATGGAGGCGGTCGGCTGGCTGGCGCTGGTGGCCACCGAGCTGCACAAGGTGTTCAGCCCCTGGCTGTGGCACAAGGAAACCGCCGCCAGCACGCGCGAGGACTGCAAGGCCAAGCTGGCGCTGCGCTTCGCCGAGCTCGACGCGCACCTGGCGCGGCGCGAATACCTGATGGGCGATACCTTCACGGTGGCCGACGCCTACTGCTTCACCGTGGTCAACTGGGCCAATATGCTCGGCCTCCCGCTGGGCGCCTATCCCTCGCTGCAGGCCTACCTGGCGCGCGTGGCGGCCCGCCCCAAGGTACGCGAGGCGCTGGTGGCCGAGGGCCTGGCCAAGGACTGAAGCGGAGCGCGTGCCGGCGCCGGCCCTGGCCTCAGTGGGCGCCGGGCACGCGCGGCACCCGGTAGTGCTCCTGGGTCAGCAGGTCCAGCCCGCAGGCCAGCGAGCCCACCCAGTCGATGAAGCGCGCCACCATCGCCTTGCCGCGCAGCGGCGGACCGTGCTGCGGCACGATCCATTCGATGTCCAGGCCGCGCGCCATCCCGGCCCACAGCCGGCAGGCGCGGTTGCCGCTCATGTAGCGCTGGTGGAAGGGCAGCATCGCGGCGACGTGGGCATCGAAGTCGGTCACCACGGTGCCGGCCTCGGCCGCGCTGGTCATGGCCGCGCCCAGGTCGCCCGAGAACAGGATCTTGCTGACCGGGTCGTAGAACTGGAAGTTGCCTTCCGAATGCAGGAAGTGGGCCGGCACCGCCAGCAGGTGGCAATGCCCGAGCGGGATGGCGGCGCCCGGGTCGGGCAGCGTGACGATGCGCCCGGCAGTCTTGCCAGCCTGGCAGAAATGCGGCAGGAAACGGGCCCACACGCGCGAGATCAGCACCTTGCTGTCGGACGCGGTCAGCCAGCGCCCGACCGAGGCGACGATGTCGGGGTCGGCGTGCGAGGCCAGCACGTAGTCCAGCTGCTTGGGCGGGAAGTAGCGGCTGATGGCGAGATAGAGCTCGCCGTAGGTCATGTGGCCGCCAGGGTCGATCAGGGCGCCGTGGCCATGGTCCACCACCAGGAACTGGTTGGTCTGCACGACCTCGCCGTGCTCCTCCTCGACCAGGTCGGCGAACATCAGGCAGCTGTGCCCGTCCGCCTCGTAGAGCGTGATTGCCATCGTCTCGCTTCCTCGCCCGCGCCGCCTCCCCGGGGAACGGCGCCGACGGGGGCGGCCGGTGGCGCGCAAAGCGTCGAGGCTAATGCGGCGGGCGCGGCGCCGGCTTGACGCAGGTCAAGCGGCGCGCGCGGCGGCCGCGCGCGCTATCGCGATGCGTCCAGCAACTGCTCGATGCGGGCGACGAAGGGCGCCTCGTCGGGCTTGGTCAGGCTGTTGAAGCTGGCCACCACCCGTCCGTTGCGGTCGATCAGGTATTTGTAGAAGTTCCACTTCGGCGCGGTGCCGGTCTCCTTGGCCAGCAGCGCATACATCGGATTGACCTCGCTGCCGCGCACATGGCTCTTGCCCAGCATCGGGAACTTGACGCCGTAGGTGTTGTAGCAGAACTCGGCGATCTCCTTGGCCGAGCCCGGCTCCTGCGAGAAATCGTTGGAGGGGAAGCCGAGCACCACCAGGCCGCGCTCGCGGTATTTGCTGTACAGGGCTTCCAGGCCTTCGTACTGCGGCGTGAATCCGCAATAGCTGGCCGTGTTGACCACCAGCACCACCTTGCCGGCGTACTGGCAGAGATCCTGCGGCGCCTCGTCCTGCAGGCGCGGGAAGCGGAAGTTCAGGGCGGCGGGACAGGTGCCCGGACGGGCGCCGGCAGGTGCGGCCGCGGGCTGGTCCGCCGCCGCGGCCGCACGCGGCAGCGCGGCGGCGGCCAGGGCCAGCAGGGTGGCGCCGAGCAGGACCGGCAGGCTGGCGGCGGGCGCGGCGCGGCGCGCGCGCGGCAGGGCAAGGGGGAACGCGTGCATGGCGGGGGCTCCGGAAGTCGGTTTGCCCTGTAGTGTATGCCGGCCGGTGCGCGGCCGCGCACCGTCGCACCGTCGCACCGGCGCAAAAGCGCGGAAGCGCGGACGCGCAGGAGGCAAGGCGCGCCAGGCAGCCGCGACGGCGCCGCGCGCCGCCCGCCTCACTCCATCGCCAGGGTGGCGGCGTGCTCGGTCACGCTGCTGCGCAGTTCCACGTCGGGACCGCGGCGCGCGATCAGCAGGGCCAGCAGCGCGGCGGCGGCGCCGGCGGCGAAGATCAGGTGGAATCCGGAGGCCACTCCCGCGCCGAGCGCGTCGCGCACGGCCGGCGCAAGCTGCGCCAGCGCCTCGCTGCCGTGGCGCAGCGCGCCCAGGTCCAGTTCGGCCGGCAGTCCGGCCGCGGCCTGGGCCCGGCGGAACTCCAGCGTCAGCAGCGTGCCGGCCAGCGCGCCGCCGAAGGCGCTGCCGAGCGAGCGCAGCACCAGCAGGGCGCCGGTGCCGGCACCCATGTCGCGGCGCTCCAGCGCGTTCTGCACATTCATCAGCGTGCCCACCATGGCCACGCCGAGGCCGACACCGGCCACCACCATGGCCAGCAGCACCACCGGCAGCGGGATCGTCGCCGGCACCACGGCCAGCACGGCCAGGCCCACCACGGCGGCGGCCAGGCCCGCCACCAGCAGGCCGCGCAGGCGGCCCAGGCGCGGCGCCAGCCAGGCCACGATGAAATTGCCGGCCACCGTCGCCAGCAGGAAGGGCACCACCAGCAGGCCGGACAGCGAGGCGTCGGCGCCGCGCACCAGCTGGAACTGCAGCGGCAGGGCGAAGATGCACAGGAAGATGTCGAGGGCGGCCAGCGCCGAAGCCGCCGCGCCCAGCACGTAGGCACGGTTGGCGAACAGCCGCGGCGGCAGCATCGGATCGGCGGCGCGGCGCTCCTGCCAGGCCAGGGCCGCCAGCGCCGCCAGCGTGGCCAGGGCGAGCCCGCCCATTTCCGGCGACAGCCAGTCGAACAGGTCGCCGCCCCAGCTCATGGCGAGCAGGAAGGTGACGATGGCCACCGTCAGCAGCATGGCACCCAGCCAGTCGACGCGCAGCCGGCCGCCGGCGCGCGGCAGCGCCAGCCGCGCCAGGCCCCGGTGGCACATCAGCATGGCCAGCAGGCCGAGCGGCACGTTGATCCAGAACAGCCAGCGCCAGGACATATGGTCCGACACCCAGCCGCCCACCAGCGGCCCGGCGATCGACGCCACCGCCCACACCGTGGCCAGGTAGCCCTGGTAGCGGCCGCGCTGGCGCGGCGCCACCACGTCGGCGATGGCCGCCTGCGCCAGCGACATCAGGCCGCCGCCGCCCACGCCCTGCAGCGCGCGGAACAGGATCAGCTGTCCCAGCGACTGCGCCATGGCGCAGGCCACCGAGGCCAGCATGAACAGGGCGATCGCCGCCAGCAGCAGGCGGCGCCGGCCGAAATGGTCGGACAGCTTGCCGTACAGCGGCGTGGTCACCGTCGACACGATCAGGTAGGCGGTCACGATCCACGACAGGTGGCCGAAACCGTTGAGGTCGGCGGCGATCGCCGGCACCGCCGGGATCACCACGGTCTGGTCGAGGGCGGCCAGCAGGATGCACAGTACGATGCCGCCGATCACGCGCATCACGGCCTGGTGGTCGTGCACGGGCGCGGCGGACTCCGCGGCTGGGGCGGAGGGGGAGGAAGACGTTGACATCGGGGGAACTGCCGTCAAGATGCAGCCAACGGCTGCGAAGGCATGGCGAGACGCGGGATCTCCCGCCCGCCGGCGCATCCGGGTGCGGATACGGTGGCGCTGGCCGCCTGCTTATTCAGTGAACGCATAATTATATGCGTGCAGCGGCTATCGCGTTGGTACCAATCCGGGCGGATGGATGGTGCCACGGCATGGGCTGGGCCGTGCCATCGCCAGGCGGGAGCGCGCGGCCGCGCTGGCACAGCGCTTGCTCGCCCTGTGGCGTAACCGACGCGCCGGCTTCCCGGCCCTCACAGGAGACCCCATGACGCTCACCCGCCGCCGCCTGCTGCAATGGTCCGCCGCGCTGGCCGCCGCCCCCCTCGCCGCCTGCGGCCGCAAGGAAGACGTGCCCGCCGCGGCGCCCGCCTCCGCCGCCGAGGCCGCGTCCGCGCCTGCTGCCGCGGCCGCCGTCACCGGCAAGCCGCTGGAGATCGGCTTCGTCTACCTCGGCCCGGTCGGCGATGCCGGCTGGACCTATGCCCACGAGCGCGGACGCCAGGCCCTGATCGAGGCCTTCGGCGACCGTATCCGCACCACTTACGTGGAAAACGTGCCCGAAAGCGGTGCCGAGGCCGAGCGCGTCTTCCTCGATCTCGCCAGCCAGGGCAAGCAACTGATCTTCGGCACCAGCTTCGGCTACATGGAACCGATGCTGAAGATCGCCAGGCAATTCCCCGAGGTGCGCTTCGAGCACGCCACCGGCTACAAGACCGCGTCCAATCTGGGCGTCTACGCCGGCCGCATGCACGAGCCGGCCTTCCTGGCCGGGGTCATCGCCGGCCAGATGACGCGCAGCAACGTGCTGGGCTTCGTCGGCGCGGTGCCCATCCCGGAAGTGATCCGCAATATCAATGCCTTCACGCTGGGCGCGCGCGCCGTCAACCCGAAGGCGGTGGTCAAGGTGGTCTGGGTCAACAAGTGGTTCGACCCCGGCAGGGAGCGCGAGGCGGCGGGAGCGCTGGCCGCCCAGCACGCCGATGTGCTGATCCAGAACACCGATTCGCCGGCCGTGCTGCAGTACGCCGAGGAAAAGGGCCTGCGCGCCTTCGGCTGGGATTCCGACATGTCGCGCTTCGGGCCCAGGGCGCACCTGGCCTCGGCGGTCTTCAACTGGGGCGTCTATTACAAGCAGACCGTGGGCGACCTGCTGGCGGGCCGCTGGCAGCCCGCCACCACCTGGTGGGGCATCAAGCAGGAGATGAACGACCTGGTCTCGCTCGACGACAAGCTGCCGGCCGCGGTCCGCGCCAGCCTGGCCAGCCATCGCCAGGCCATCGTCGCGCAGGGCAATGCCGCCATCTTCCGCGGCCCGCTGCAGGACAACACCGGCAAGACCGTGCTCGCCGCGGGCGCCAGCGCCGACGACGCGGCCTTGCTGGCGATGAACTATTACGTGGCCGGCGTCGAAGGCAGGATCCCGGCATGAGCGCACACCCGCAAGACCGTCCGCAAGACCACCCCCAAGCCGCCCCGCAACATGCCGCGGTGGCGGCCGGCCAGGACGCCACCGGCCCGGAACACGATCAGTGGCACCCCGTCCTCGCGCTGGAGCACGCCGATGGCGACGGCCCCTATCCCGTGCGCCTGCTCGAGCGCGACCTGGTGCTGTGGCGCAATGCCGATGGCTGGCATGCCTGGGACGACCGCTGCCCGCACCGCGGCGCCGCCTTCACGCTGGGCCGGGTGCAGGACGGCCTGCTGCGCTGCGGCTACCATGGCTGGCGCTTCGAGAGCAGCGGGCGCTGCACGCGCTATCCCGCCCATCCCGGACTGGTGCCCGCCCCGCGCGCCTGCGCCGTCACCCATGCGGTGCGCGAGGCCTACGGCCTGCTGTGGGTGCGCCTGGCCCGCGCCGGCGACGGCGCAGCGCCGCCCCCCGCGCTGCCGCCCTTTCCCGAATCCGGCGCAGCGGGCTGCCGGCAGGTCATCGCCGGACCCTACGATGTCGCCACCTCGGCCCCGCGCCTGGTGGAGAACTTCCTCGACATGGCCCACTTCGGCTACGTCCATGACGGCTACCTCGGCGATCCCGAGCACACCGAGGTGCCGCCCTACGAGGTCGAGGCCAGCGGCGACCCGCGCGCGCCCGACGCGCTGCGCACCATCGGCTGCCGCGCCTGGCAGCCGCGCTCGCATGCCAGCGCCGAGGGCGGCGCCATGGTCGAGTACGAATACCGCGTGGTGGCGCCCTATACCGCCGTGCTGACCAAGGTGCCCGACCTCGGCGACGACCACCGCGCCGCCATCGCGCTGTTCATCTGCCCGCGCGAGCCGGAGGCCAGCCGCGTGTGGTTCGTCATGTCGCTGGTCAGCGAGGACGACGACGCCAGCCTGCGCGCCTTCCAGGACACCATCTTCCTGCAGGACCAGCCCATCGTGGAATCGCAGCGGCCGCGCCGCCTGCCGCTGGCCACCGGCGTGGAAGTGCCGCAGCCGGCCGACCGCATGGCGAGCGCCTACCGGCGCTACCTCGCGGCGCACGGGGTGCGCTTCGGCACGCTGCCCTGAAGCCGGCCACGAGCAGGCGGCGGCTCGGCGCAGCAGAAGACGAAACGCAGGACGGGGCGAAGAACGAAAGACGAAAGACGAAAGACGAAAGACGAAAGACGAAAGACGGAAGACGGAGGTGTGAAAGAGCGGCAGGCGGGAAGGAACCGGCGGGACCCGCCGGCCGCTCCCGGGCGGCCGGCTTGCGCGCAGCGCTGTGCGGCGCCCGGGACGTCAGCTATGCGTCCCCGTGATGTAGTGCTCGAGTTGCTCGATGATGAAGCGCTGTTCGGAGATGATGTCCTTGACCAGGTCACCGATCGACAGCATGCCGATCAGGTCCTCGCCCTGCATCACCGGCAGGTGGCGCAGCCGGTGCTCGGTCATCAGCGCCATGCACTCGTCGGTGCTCTGGTCGCCGCGCACGTAGATCACGGCCGTGGTCATGATCTCGCGCACCAGCGTATCGCGCGAGGTGCGCTGCATCAGGATCACCTTGCGCGCGTAATCGCGCTCGCTGAGGATGCCGACGATCTTGCCGTACTCCATCACCAGCAGTGCGCCGATACCCTTCTCCGCCATGAGCTGCAGCGCCGAATAGACCGTGGCCCCCGGCTGGATGCTGAAGATCGCCTGGCTGGACTTCGCTTCCAGAACCTGTCGTGCGGTTTTCATCCCCGACTCCTTGTTGTCGCGCCCAGAGAGTAGTGCTGCCCACCCCGGCCCTGGCCGGAGCGCGGACGGGGCCCTCCCCCGATGTGCCGCCGCCTCGTTTCTCCAGATTAGCAAAGGTTGGCGCCGCCTTGCAGGGTGACGCAGGCGATTCTTTGTAACCGCGCCACGGTGCGTGGCCCGCTCCCCCCGATGCCGCGCCCGGCGGGAGGCCCCCCCATCGCGCGGCCGGCCGCTCCGGCGGGCACGCGCGGGCACCGCTTCATTGCGGCCTGGGGTGCGGCCCGGGGTGTGGCCCGGGGGGTGGCCCGGCACCAATGCCGCAGGCCTGCTCCAGCGCCAGTACACAGAAGCGCTCCATCTGCAGCGCCCAGTCGCTGGCCGGCGGCACCGGCGCCAGCAGCAGGCGGTAGCGGCGCGCGCCCCAGACGGCCTGCGCCAGGCTGGCCACCACGGCCGCGTCCGGCTGGCGCGGCAGGTCCGGGCAGGCGGCCAGCACCCGCAGCCACGCCGCGCACAGCTCCTCGAAGAAGCGCTGGTGGTGCTTGGGCTCGGCGATGCGCGCCTCGAGCGCCATCATGTCGCGGTCGTAGGCGGTCCAGGCGCCGTCCTCCGCGCTGCAGCACAAGCGCACCAGGCGCCCCACCCGTTCGCGCCAGTCCGCGGCCGGCGCGTGCGCCGCCTCGTCCTCGATGCGCGCCAGCAGCCGCTCGATGGCATGGCGCACGAAACCCGACAGCAGGGCTTCCTTGTTGGGGAAGTATTCGTACAAGGTGCCCACCGAGCACCCCGCCTCCAGCGCCACCGCGCGCGTGGTCACGCCGGCCCAGCCGCGCGCCTGCCAGATCCGAACAAAGGCCTCGTAGATGGCCGCCACGGTGAAGCGCGCGCGCTGCTGGGACGGCCGCTTGAGCGGCCTGGCCGGGCGTGCGGCCGCGCCGTCCGTGGCCGCGGCGTTTCCGAACCCGGCGCGGCCGGCGCGGCGATACAGTCGAGTCATCGATGACAGGGCGCACCGGCCGCAGGGGCCGGGCGCGGCAACCAGGAGAGAGAGATGACGGCAGGCATGGCAACGGAGACGATGGTGCAGGCGCCCGCGCACAGGGATGCGCACAGGGACGCGCAGACGGACGGGCAGCTCGAGGTGACGCGGCTGCTCACGCGCAAGGATGCCTTAAACGAGAGCCGGCTGGAAGCCGCGCAAGAGCCCGCCGGCGCGGCCGCGGGCGAGGTCCTGCTGAGGCTGGACCGCTTCGCCCTGACCACCAACAACATCACCTATGCCGCCTTCGGCGAGGCCATGCAGTACTGGCAGTTCTTCCCCACCGGCCAGGCCGGCTGGGGCCAGATGCCGGTCTGGGGCTTCGCCGACGTGGTCGCCTCGGGCGTGCCGGGCATCGAGGCCGGAGAGCGCTTCTACGGCTACTTCCCCATCGCCAGCCACGTGCGCATGCAGCCCGAGCGGGTCACGCCGCGCGGCTTCTACGACGCCAGCGCGCACCGCCGCACGCTGACCTCGGCCTACAACCAGTACACCCGGGTCAGCCAGGATGCCGCCTACCGGCGCGAGCTGGAGGACTACCAGATGCTGTACCGCCCGCTCTTCCTCACCTCCTTCATGCTGGCCGACTTCCTCGCCGACAACGGCTTCTTCGGCGCCACCCGGCTGCTGTTCTCCAGCGCCTCCAGCAAGACCGCCTACGGCACCGCCTTCTGCCTGCGCGGACAGGCCGGCCTCGCGCTGCACGCGCTGACCTCGCCGCGCCACCGCGGCTTCGTCGCCGGCCTGGGCTGCTACGGCGCGGTGAGCGACTATGCCGCACTCGAATCGATCGATACCGCCACGCCCACGCTCTACGTCGACTTCTCCGGCGACGAAGCCCTGCGCGAACGCGTGCACCGCCACCTCGGCGATGCGCTGGTCTACGACTGCTACGCCGGCTCGGCGCAGAACACCGGCTTTCTGCGCGAGGCTGCCTTGCCGGGACCGGCACCGGCGTTCTTCTTCGCCCCCGTGCAGATCCGCAAGCGCAACGCGGACTGGGGGCCGGAGGAGGTCAACCGGCGTTTCCATGCGGCACAGCAGCAATTCATCGACCATGCCAGGGAACCCGCCCACGGCTGGCTCACGCTGGAGCGCGAGCAAGGCTTCGCGGCCGCGCGCGAGCGCATCGCCAGCCTGGCCGAAGGGCGCGCGGAGCCGCGCGAAGGCTATGTGGTGCGGCTCGGCGGCTGACCGCCGCGCCCCGCATGTCACGACCGTGTCACGACCGTGGTGCGGTCGAGGTGCGGTCGAGGTGCGGTGGTGGTGCGGTGGTGGTGCGGTGGTGGTGCGGTGGTGGTGCGGTGGTGGTGCGGTCGCGATCGAGTGATCGCGGGCGAAATTCTCCTGCCCCAAGGCCGGGGTCAGGCGCTATAACGGAAAGACCACCGCGCGGCAACCAGGAGACGCCATCCATGGCCAGCGAAACCGCCGCGGGCAAGCCCGCCTCCACGGCCGCGCCAGCGGCCGCCGGCGCGAGCGAAGCCACGCTCGTCAATATCGTCCGTCTGTGCGAAAACGGCCCGCTGGCCGTGCGAGCGCCGGTGCTGATCGACGGCCGGCCAGCCGGCCTGCGCGTCAGCCTGTGCCGCTGCGGCGGCTCGCATCGCAAACCCCTGTGCGACGGCAGCCATGCCGAGAACGGCTTCCAGGCACCGGGAGACATGCCACCCGGCCCCTGCGCCGTGCTGGCCAGCAGCGGCGGGCCGCTGGCGGTCCACCCGATCCCGAACGGGCCGCTGCACGTGAAAGGCAACCTGGAACTGGTGGGCGCAAGCGGCCGGCTGATCGACCGCATGGAGGAAGCGTGGCTGTGCCGCTGCGGGCATTCGGGCAACAAGCCCTTCTGCGACGGCACCCACAAACGCATCGGTTTCCGCACCTGAGTGTGCGGCGCCGGCGCGCCGGCCGGAACGGCTTACTCGGTCAGCATGCGCACCTTGACCTTGCGCCCCTTCAGCTTGCCGTCGTTGAGCCGGCGCATCGCCTCGCGTCCGATGGCGCGGTCCACCGCCACGTAGGTCGACATCTCCATCACGTTGATCTTGCCGATCTGCTCCTTGCTGAAGCCGGCGTCGCCGGTCAGCGCGCCCAGCACGTCGCCAGGGCGGATCTTCTCCTTGCGCCCGCCCAGGATCTGCAGCGTGACCATCGGCGGCAGCAGCCGCTCGGGGCTGGCCGGCGTCAGCTCGGCCAGCGGATGCCAGACCACCTCGGTGCCCTGCGCCTGCTCGATGTAGCCGACGCGGCCCATCTCGCCCAGGCTGGCCAGGCTGAAGGCCCAGCCGTCCTCGCCGGCGCGCCCGGTACGGCCGATGCGGTGGACGTGCACCTCGGGATCGGGCGTGACGTCGACGTTGATCACCGCCTCGAGCTGCGCGATGTCCAGCCCGCGCGCCGCCACGTCGGTGGCCACCAGCACCGAGCAGCTGCGGTTGGCGAACTGCACCAGCACCTGGTCGCGCTCGCGCTGCTCCAGCTCGCCATGCAGCGCCAGCGCCTGGAAGCCCTGCGCGCGCAGCAGTTCGACCAGGTCGCGGCAGCGCGCCTTGGTATTGCAGAACGCCAGCGTGCTGGCCGGACGGAAATGGTCGAGCAGGCGGCCCACGGCGGCCAGGCGCTCGCCCTCCTCGACTTCATAGAAGCGCTGGCGGATGGTGTCGCCGGCGTGCTGCTCGACCAGCTTCACTTCGCGCGGCTCGCGCAGGAACTGCCGGCTCAGCTTGGCGATGCCATCCGGATAGGTGGCCGAGAACAGCAGCGTCTGGCGCGCCTTCGGGCAGGCGCTCGCGACCATGGCGATATCGTCGAAGAAGCCCATGTCGAGCATGCGGTCGGCTTCGTCGAGCACCAGCGTGTTGAGCGCGTCGAGCTGCAGCGTGCCGCGCTGCAGGTGGTCCAGGATGCGGCCCGGCGTGCCGACGGCGATATGCGCGCCGTGGGCCAGGCTCTCCACCTGCGGGCGCATCGGCGTGCCGCCGCACAAGGTCAGCACCTTGACGTTGTCGGCACCGCGCGCCAGCCGGCGGATCTCCTGCGTCACCTGCTCGGCCAGCTCGCGCGTGGGGCACAGCACCAGCGCCTGGGTGGCGAAGCTGCGCGCATCGAGCCGTTGCAGCAGCGCCAGCGCGAAGGCGGCGGTCTTGCCGCTGCCGGTCTTGGCCTGCGCGATCAGGTCGTGGCCGGCCAGCGCCAGCGGCAGCGCGGCGGCCTGGATCGGCGTCATGTCCTGGTAACCGAGCTGCGCCAGCGTCGCCAGCGTGGCGGGCGACAGGGGCAGGCGGGAGAAGGGGGTGCCGTCGGACGGCTGGGGGGTCTGGCTCGAGGTCATGCCGGATTGTAGCCCGGCGCCTGGGCCAGGGCGTCACATATGCCGTCCGGTCTCGCGCAGGTGTTGCCGATGCCGCCGGCCTGGGTGCGTTCCGGCGGCTCCGGCCGGCCTACGGGATTTGCGCCGCGACGGTTTGCTCCCCTCTCCCGCCTGCGGGAGAGGGGTTGGGGGTGAGGGCGGGCGCTGGCTGTGCCGCAGTGGCTGGGATCACACCGTCGGCTTCGTCTTTGCGCTCGCGTGCTGGATCACACCGTTGGCTTCGTTGGATGTGGCACCTTGCTAAACCACCCCTCACCCCCACCCTCTCCCCATGCGGGGAGAGGGAGCCAAGACCGTGTGCTTGGCGCTCGGAGTTGGTGCATCGTCGGCTCCGTCCAGCGCGACGTGGTCCGCACCGCGCCGGTCCGCTCCCCTCTCCCGCCTGCGGGAGAGGGGTTGGGGGAGAGGGCAGGCCTTCGCTGGCACGACGGCATTCACTTCGCGCCGGTGCCCGCCCTCACCCCCGCCCCCTCAGGCCGGCGGCCAGCCCGGCCCACGCCAGCCGAGCCGGTCCAGCAGCGCCTGCGCCGCGGCCGGCGCGCGCTCCTTGGCGCCGTTGATGAAGAAGACGAAGACCTCGCGCTGCCGGCGCGGCGCCGGTGCCTCGCGGACGCGCGGCAGGTCGGCCGGTTCGTCGCCGGCGGACCACGCCATGGCGCGCTCGCGCCAGGCGTCCAGGGCCTTTGGCGCATAGCCGTGCTTGAGCTTCTCGCTGCAGCCCATCAGCCGCGCGTAGACGAAATCCGCGCTGAGGTCCGCCAGCGAGGGGAACCTGGGCGAATCGGCGAATACCGTCGCCATCCGGTAGCGGCGTGCCAGCGCGAGGTAGTCCGGCGAGGCGAAGCTCTCGTGCCGTACCTCCAGCACGTGCCGCAGGCGCACGCCCTCCACCTGCGCCGGCAGCAGGTTCAGGAAGGCCTCGAAGTCCTCGGCCTCGAAGCGCTTGGCCGGCGCGAACTGCCACACCACCGGCCCCAGCTTGTCGCCCAGCGCGGCGATGCCGCTGTCGAGGAAGCGCGCCACCGAATCGCCCGCTTGCGCGAGCACGCGGCGGTTGGTGGCGAAGCGCGAGGCCTTGACCGAGAAGACGAAGCCATCCGGCGTCTGCTCGCGCCACTTGAGGAAGGACGCGCGCTTCTGCGTGCCGTGGTAGGTGCTGTTGATCTCGATGGCGCTCAGGTGCCGGCTGGCGAATTCCAGCTCGCGCGCCTGCGCCAGCCCGGCCGGATAGAAGTTGTCGCGCCAGGGCGCATAGGCCCAGCCACCGATGCCGACGCGGATGCGCGCGGCCGCCGCCGCCTCCTTCGAACTTGCCGTGACCGCCGCCGCCCTGCCGCTGCCTGCCTTGCCTGCCATCGCCTGCTCCTGCGGGGAGATGGCTGGCAGTGTAGCCGCAAGCGCGCCCCTGCGTGCCGCCGGCCGTGCGAGCGCCTCAGCCCGCCACCGCGCTGCCGTCCGCCATCAGCGTCTCGCCCTTGCGCGCCACGATCATGCCGTAGGCGTGCGGCTGGCGGTGCAGGTCGAAGTTGAAGGTGGTGCGCTTGTAGACCGCGCAGAAGTCCAGGTCGCAGCGCGCCAGGGCGAGTTCGTCGTCCTTGGTGACGCAGCGCGCCACCACCTCGCCCGATGGCGCCACCACGCAGCTGCCGCCGATGCTGTCCACGCCCTCCTCCATCCCGGCCTTGGCCACGCCCGCGACCCAGGTGCCGTTCTGGTAGGCGCCGGCCTGCAGCGAGAGCTGGTTGTGGAACAGCGAGAGGTCATCGTGCGCGGGTGCGGGGGCGTTGTGCACGGGCGTGTTGTAGCCGATCAGCACCATCTCCACGCCCTGCAGGCCCATCACGCGGTAGGTCTCGGGCCAGCGGCGGTCGTTGCACAGGGCCATGCCGACCTTGCCGCCGAAGGCCTCGTTGACGCCGAACCCGTCGCCGGCGGTGAAATAGCGCTTCTCCAGGTGCTGGAAGCGGCGCCACGGCTCGTGCTCGCGATGGCCGGGCAGGTGGACCTTGCGGTATCTGCCGACGATGCGGCCGCCGCGGTCGACCAGGATCGAGGTGTTGTAGCGTTGCCTGCGCCCCCCCTCCTCGGCCAGTTCGGCATAGCCGAGATAGAAGCCCACGCCGAGTTCGCGCGACAGCTCGAACAGCGGCAGGGTGTCGGGGCCCGGCATCTCGCGCTCGAAGAAGCTGTCGAGCTCGGCTTCGTCCTCGATGTACCAGCGGGGAAAGAAGGTGGTCAGCGCCAGTTCGGGGTAGACGATCAGGTGGGCGCCGCTGGCGTGCGCCTCGCGCATCAGCGCGCACAGGCGCTTGACGACCTGGGCGCGGCTGTCGGCGCGGGCGATGGGACCGAGCTGGCCCAGGGCCAGGTTGACGATTCGGGTCAAAGGGAATCTCCGGTGATGCGGTAAAGGGATCTGCGCTGGTGAGGGCGCTGGTGAAGGCGATGGCGCTCTCAAGGCGCGCCGAGCGGCCGGTCGGCGCGCGCCAGCAGCACGCGCATCAGCACGCGGGCGCCGTCGACCAGGTCCTCGGGGCGGGTGAATTCGCGCACGTTGTGGCTCAGGCCGCCCACGCTGGGCACGAAGATCATCGCCGCCGGGCAGGCGCGCGCCAGCATCTGCGCGTCGTGGCCGGCGCCGCTGGGCAGGCGCATGGCGGGCAGCCCGAGCGCCTGCGCGTGCCGCGCCACCTCGTCCACCAGCGCGCAGTCGAAGGCCACCGGGGCGAAGCGCGCCAGCGCGCGGCGCGACCATGCCAGCCCGGCCTCCTCGCAGCACTGCGCGACGAAGGCCTGCACCTCTTCCTCGGCGGCACGCAGCGCGGCGTTGTCGGTATTGCGCAGGTCGACGGTGAAGACGGCGCGGTGCGGGATCACGTTGATCAGGTTGGGCGCGAACTGCATGGCGCCGACCGTGCCGATCTGCCGCCCGCCGTAGCGCAGCGCCAGGTCGTGCACGAAGGTGGCCACGCGCGCGGCGGCGTGGCCGGCGTCGCGGCGCAGCGCCATCGGCGTGGTGCCGGCGTGGTTGGACACCCCCTCGATGGTGTACTCGTTCCAGGAGATGCCCTGCACGCCCTCCACCACGCCGAGGCGCAGGCCCTGCTGCTCCAGCACCGGCCCCTGTTCGATATGCAGCTCGACGAAGCTGTCCACGCGCGGCGCACCGACCGCCGCCGTTCCCTGGTAGCCGATGCGCGCCAGCTCCTCGCCCACGGTGGCGCCGTCGATGCCGCGCGTGGCCAGCGCCTCGGCCAGCGGCAGGCCGCCGACATAGACCAGGGAGCCCATCATGTCGGGCTGGAAGCGCGCGCCTTCCTCGTTGGTGAAGACCGTCACCGCCAGCGGCCGGCGCGTGCGCACGCCCGCCTGGCGCAGCGCGGCCACCACCTCCAGGCCGGCCAGCACGCCGTAGTTGCCGTCGTAGCGGCCGCCGGTGCGCACCGTGTCGATGTGCGAGCCGGTCATCACGGGGGCCGGCGCGGCGCCGGTGCCGCTATCGATGGCGCTGTCGGTGCCGCTATCGGTGCCGCTATCGCTACCGGCATAAATCCCGGTGATGTTGCCGATGGCATCGATGCTGACCGCCATGTCCAGCGCGCGCATGCGTGCCACGGTCCAGTCGCGCCCGGCGCGGTCGGCATCGCTGAGCGCCAGCCGGCACACGCCGCCGCCCTCGATGGCGCCGACCTGCGCCAGTTCATCGAGGCTGCGCAGCAGGCGCGCGCCGTCGATCTCGGGAAGCCGCTCCATCATGCCGCCCCCCGCGCCGCGGCACGGACCGCCGCGCCGCTCTGCCCGACCAGTTCCGCATAGCATGCGGGGTCGGTATCGCCCTCGCTGCCGATGAACAGCAGGCGGCTGTGCGGCCCCAGGCCCAGCGCGGCCCGCGCCTGCTCGTCCTGCATGGCGGCGATGGCGGCGGCCAGGCCGGCCACGGCGGACTCGCCGGCGACGATGGGCGTGTCGGCGCCGCCCGGCCGCGCCAGCAGGCGCATCACCGCCACCGCGGCATCGTCGCCGATGCGGCAGAAAGCGTCGGCGCCCTGCGCCAGCACTTCCCAGGCCAGCAGCGAGACCTCGCCGCAGGCCAGCCCGGCCATCAGCGTGTCGAGCTCGCCGCCGACGGCCACCGGCCGGCCGGCGCGCGCGCTCTGGTACAGGCAGTCGGCGCGCTCCGGCTCGACCACCACGAAGACCGGCCGCGCGCCGCCCGCGCGCTCCCAGAAGTAGCCGCACACCGCGGCGGCGAAGCCGCCCACGCCGGCCTGCACGAAGACATGGGTGGGCGCCTCGGGCAGCGCGCGGGCGGCCTCCTCCACCATCAGCTGGTAGCCCTGCATGACGTCGCGCGGCACGTCCATGTAGCCGGGGTAGGAGGTGTCGGAGATCACGTGCCAGCCCTGGGCGCGCGCGTCGCGGTCGGCCTGCTGCACGGCCTCGTCGTAGTTGCCGGCGGTGCGCACCACCTCGGCGCCGTAGGCCGCGATGGCGTCGCGCCGGCCGTCGCTGACGGTGGCGTGGATGTAGATCACGCAGCGGCAGCCGAACATGCGCGCGCCCCAGGCCACCGAGCGGCCGTGGTTGCCGTCGGTGGCGCAGGTCACGGTGAGGTCGGCGCACAGCGCGCGCAGCGCGGGCTCGGCGAGATCGGCGGGCGCGATCTCGCGGCCGGCGCGGCGGCCCACCTCGCGCGCCAGCAGGCGCGCCACCGCATAGGCACCGCCAAGCGCCTTGAAGCTGCCGAGACCGAAGCGCGAGCCTTCGTCCTTGTAGTGGATGGCGGCCACGCCCAGGCGCGCGGCCAGGGCCGGCAGCGCCACCAGCGGCGTGGGCTGGTAGCCGGGCCAGCGCGTGATCTCGGCGCGCGCGGCGGCCAGTGCCGCCTCGCCCAGGATGGCACTGCGCGCGGCGCCGTAGGGCAGGTCGCGGCGCAGCGCCGGGTTGGGGAAGCAGTCCAGGGACAGCGACGGCAGCGGGGGCAGCGAGGAAGTCGGCGAGAGATTCGGCGAGAGATTCGGCGAGGAAGTCAGGGAAGGCATCGGTATCGCTTGCGGCTAGGGCAGAGACAGGAACGAGAAGACGGAGAACCGGGTCGAGCAGAGAAAACGGGAAAACGGGTAACGCCGCGCTAGGCGAGTCCCTCCAGGTCGGCCAGCACGGCGTGGGCGCGTTCGATGCGCTGCATGCGCGCCCGCGCACGCTTGCGCGTGCGCGTCACCACCGCCGTGGCCAGGTAATTGACCAGGCTCACCGCGGCCACGTAGGAATCGAAGACCTGTTCGCCCTGGTGCGCGCAGCCGAGCACGGCGTCGGCCTCGGCCGCCAGCGTGGAGACCGGTGTGTCGGTCAGCAGGATGCAGCCGGCGCCGGCCTCGCGCGCCAGCCCGACCACCGCCGGCAGCCGCTGCGCGCGGCGGCGGAAGTCCACCGCCAGCAGCACATCGCGCGGCTCGATCTCGGCGATGCGCTCGGCGTCCTGGCCGGCCGCATCGTTGAGCATGGCCACGTCGGGCCGTCCTTGCGACAGCAGCGCGCACGCGTGCATCGCCACCAGGTAGCTGTTGCGGTAGCCCACCACCCAGACGCGGCGCGCCTCGGCCAGGGCGTCGAGCGCCGCGCCCAGCGCGCGCTCGCCAACCTGCTCGGGCAGCGCCGCCAGGCGCAGCGCATCGCGCTCCACGTGCGCCGCCAGCCCGCTCCGGGCCGACGGCGCGCCGCGCGCCGCCGACGGCGGCCCGCCACGCTCCAGCTGGCGCAGCGGCGAGCGCGCCGAGACCTGGTCGCGCAGGTTCTGGCGGAAGGCGCTGAAGTCGGCGTAGCCGAGGCGGCGGAAGAAACGCGCCGCGCTCGCCTTGGACACACCGGCCAGTCCGGCCAGCTCGGTGGCGGAGTAGCTGAGCAGCTCCCGCTGGCGCGCCAGCAGCACGTCGGCGAGCTTGCGGTCGGCCGCGGAGAGGTCGCCATAGCGTTGCCGGATGCGTGCTTCCAGCGCTTCCAGCACTTCATGTGTACTCATGGGTGGCTCATTGGTGGCTCTTGGGTTGGACATCGGATGGCCTGGCAGGCGTTGCCGCATGCCAGGCCTTGGTACGCGCCTTGGTGCGTGCCTTGGTGCGTGCCTTGGTGCGTGCCTTGGTGCGTGCCTTGGTGCGTGCCTTGGTGCGTGCCTTGGTGCGTGCCTTGGTGCATCCCCCGCTGCACGCCGCCGCGCGCAAGGCGTCAGCGTCGGCACCCTTGCATGCGCTGCGGCCGCGCCTGCATACCTTGGTGCGCGCCGCCTCATTTCTGTGCGCGCGCACCATGGCGGAACGCGCCGGTGCGGCGCTGAAACGGGAATTCCCGCTGTTTCTTCCGCATGAAACACCTGTTCCAGCGCCTGGCCGCGGTACAAGCAATCTCGATGCCAAGTCCTCGCCGCAGCGCGCCATCTCCCCGCCGGGCCTTGCCCCGCCTGGCAGGCGCAGGCTCGCGGGAAAGCGCCGCAGCGGTGGCATTGCGGCAGTGGCACACAACTTGCCTCAGCGGTTTCGTTGCTTCCGATTCCAACGCAAGAGGTCTTTCATGAAACGCAGAGAGTTCACCGTCGCCGCCAGCCTGCTCGCCTGTGCCGCGCTGACCGCCATGGCACCGGCACGCGCCGACGATTCGCTCCAGGCCGTGATGGCCAGGAAGTCGATCGCGATCGGCATCCCCGTCGACTTCGCGCCCTACGGCTTCATGGGCCCGGACCTGAAGCCGCAGGGCCTGGACGTGGCAGTGGCCCAGCTGATCGCCGACCGCATGGGCGTCAAGGCCGAGCTGGTGCCGGTCAGCACGCCCAACCGCATCCCCTACCTGCAGACCCGGAAGATCGACCTGATCGTGTCGGCGCTGGGCAAGAACGCCGAGCGCGCCAAGGTGATCGACTTCTCCGTGGCCTACGCGCCGTTCTACCAGGCCGTGTTCGGGCCGAAGTCGCTCTCCATCAAGAGCTTCGCCGACCTGGGCGGCAAGACCATCGCGGTGACGCGCGGCACCATCCAGGACGATGCGCTGCAGCAGGTGGCGCCGCCCACGCTGAAGATCCAGCGCTTCGAGGACGACAACTCCACCGTGGCCGCCTTCGTCTCGCAGCAGACGCAGCTGATCGCCACCGGCGCGGCGGTGGCGGCGATGGCGATCCAGAAGCACCCGCAGGTGCAGGCCGAGTACAAGCTGCTGCTGAAGGACTCGCCCAACTTCGTCGGCGTGCGCAAGGGCGACGCCACGCTGCTGGCCAAGGTCAACGACATCCTGCGCCAGGCCAAGACCGACGGCACCCTCAACACCTACGCGCAGAAGTGGCTGGGCCGTGGTACCGGTGAACTGCCCGAGTAAGCACGGCCGCCGCCGGGCGGCGCCGTGCCGCGCGGACCGCCGCCAGCGGTGCGCGGCCACGGCGCGGCGCCCGCGTGCCAGCGCGCTTCCCCGCCCGCTTCCCCGGCGGCGCGCCGCGCGCGCCGCCCCGCCTTATCGATGCCAGGCATGATCTCTTTCGACTTCACCCCCGTCTTCGCGCAGTGGCCGATGCTGCTGCGCGGCCTGCTGCAGACCGTGCTGCTGACCGCGCTGTCGGCGCTGCTGGGCACGCTCGCCGGCATCGGCTGCGCCTGGCTGCGCCTGCATGGCACCGGCTGGGCGCGCTTCCTGGCCGGCGCCTACGTCGAGCTGATCCGCAACACGCCCTACATCATCCAGCTCTTCTTCATCTTCTTCGGCCTGCCTTCGCTGGGCGTGCGGCTGTCGCCGGAAGTGGCCTGCGTGCTGTCGATGACGCTGAACCTGGGTGCCTATGCCTGCGAGATCGTGCGCGCCGGGCTGGACGCCACGCCGCGCGGCCAGATCGAGGCCGCGCAGAGCCTGGCGCTGAACCGCTGGCAGATCTTCACGCGGGTGGTGCTGCCGCCCTCGCTGGCGCGCGTGTGGCCGGCGCTGGTGGGCCAGATCATCATCGTGATGCTCGGCTCTTCCGTGTGCAGCCAGATCTCGGCCGAGGAGCTGTCGTACGCCGCCAACCTGATCGCCAGCCGCACCTTCCGTAATTTCGAGTCCTACATCGTCGCCACGCTCGCCTACCTGGCGCTGGCCGCGGCGCTGCGCCAGCTGCTGAACTGGATCGGGCCGCGCTTCGTTTTCCGCCGCTGAAGGAGTGCCGGCATGATCGAATTCTCTCTCTGGGATATCCTGCGCAACCTGCTGCTGGCGCTGCGCTGGACCGTCGGGCTGTCGCTGATCGCCTTCGTCGGTGGCGGCGTGCTGGGGCTGGCGCTGCTGGTGGCGCGCATCGCCCGGCTGCCCGGCGCAGAACGCGGCGTGGCCCTCTATGTGCAGCTGTTCCAGGGCATCCCGCTGCTGATGCAGCTCTTCCTCGCCTACTTCGGCCTGGCGCTGGTCGGCGTCGACGCCTCGCCGCTGTTCTCGGCCGCGCTGTGCCTGTCGCTCTATACCGGCGCCTACCTGACCGACATCTGGCGCGGCTGCGTCAACGCGGTGCCGAAGGGGCAGTGGGAGGCATCGGCCAGCCTGGCCATGAGCCTGGGCGAGCAGCTGCGCCACGTCATCCTGCCGCAGGCGGCGCGCCTGGCGGTGGCGCCCACCGTGGGCTTCCTGGTGCAGGTGATCAAGGGCACCGCGCTGGCCTCGGTGATCGGCTTCGTCGAGGTGACCAAGGCCGGCCAGATCATCTCGAACGCCACCTTCCAGCCCTTCCTCGCCTACGGCTGCGTGGCGCTGCTGTACTTCGCGCTGTGCTTCCCGCTGTCGCTGTGGAGCCGCCAGCTCGAACGGCGGCTGCGGCCGCAGCGCTAGGCGGCGCTCCCTTCCTCCCACGCTCCCCTCGCCCCCATCTTCAACCGCGCATCCGCAGACAGGTTTCCCCATGCAAGACGCTATCTCCAGCCCGGCCGCTTCCGCCACGCACCCCGCCCCCTCGCAGCAGGGCGATGTCCCCGCCGCCGCGCCCTTCGCCCTGGTCGACATCCAGGGCCTGCGCAAGCGCTATGGCGACAACGAAGTGCTCAAGGGCATCGACCTGCGCATCGGCCGGCGCGAGGTGGTCACCATCATCGGCCGCAGCGGCTCGGGCAAGAGCACGCTGCTGCGCTGCGTGAACGGGCTCGAGGCCTTCCAGCAGGGCGGGCTGGCCGTCGACGGCCAGCCGCTGCGGCACGACGATGCCAAGGCGATGCGCGCGCTGCGCCAGAACGTCGGCATGATCTTCCAGAACTTCAACCTGTTCCCCCACCTCAGCGCCGGCCGCAACGTGATGCTGGCGCCCGCGCTGGTCAAGGACATGCCGAAGGCCGAGGCCGAGCGGCGCGCCCGCGCGCTGCTGGCGCGCGTGGGCCTGGGCGACAAGTTCGACAGCTACCCCGACCAGCTCTCCGGCGGCCAGCAGCAGCGCGTGGCCATCGCCCGCGCGCTGGCGATGGACCCGGCCGTGCTGCTGTGCGACGAGATCACCTCCGCGCTCGACCCGGAACTGGTGGGCGAGGTGCTCGGCGTGGTCGAGAGCCTCGCCGCCGACGGCATGACCCTGATCATGGTCACGCACGAGATGAACTTCGCGCGCAAGGTCAGCGATCGCGTGGTCTTCATGCACCAGGGCAAGGTGCACGAGGTGGACACGCCCGAGCGCATCTTCGGCAGCCCGCAGACGCCGGAGCTGAAGCAGTTCCTGTCGATGATCTGAGCGCCGGCGGGAAGCCTCCCGCCCGCCCCGTCCACCGCCGGCGCAGCCCCCTCCGCTGCGCGGCGCCGTAGCCGCGCCGCATCCCCTCCCGGCGCCCCCCTTCGCTGCCCCTTCGCTGCTCCCTTCGCCGCCCCCCCGGCGGTCCCCCTTCACCTCCCGCCAGCCCCCTGCGGACCGCCCCATGACGGAACCTGGAGCTGGTGCATCGCACCATCGCAAGGCATCGCCATCCGGCACGCCACCCCGCCGGCCGTGCCGGACGGCGTCGGCCCGCTAGCGCAAATTTTCATGCAAATCAACGGATTAAGGAAATCCCCAGCGGATCGGCGGCCGCCCAGGCAACGCTTGGCCCGAACCTTGCTGCATTGCTTCGCGTAGCTGTCGACAGTTGACGATTCGACTCAGACCGTCTTGAATCATCCTGTCGACAGTTGACCATCGACGTAAAACCCTGCCAGAAGACCAGTCGCCAAGGCACCACCAAGGCACCAGAAAGGAACCGAGACATGGGCATCCAACTCGCCACCGCCACCCCGCGCTCCCCCCGCTCCGACGCCGAGCAGCAGGTCCGCGCCGACCTCGCCGCCGCCTACCGGCTGGTCGCGCACTACGGCATGGACGACAGCATCTACACGCATATCTCCGCGCGCGTGCCCGGCACGCACGACCGCTTCCTGATCAACCCCTTCGGCACCCTGTTCCGCGACATCACCGCCTCGTCGCTGGTGTGCATCGATCTCGACGGCAACATCGTCGACGGCGCGCCCGGGCAGGACGTCAACCCGGCCGGCTTCACCATCCACAGCGCGGTGCACGCGGCACGCCCCGACGCCCTGTGCGTGCTGCACACCCACACGGTGGCCGGCGTGGCGGTGTCCTCGCTGGCCTGCGGCCTGCAGCCGTGCAACCAGTGGGCGCTGCAGTTCCACGACCGCGTGGTCTACCACGACTTCGAAGGCATCGCGCTGGACCACGAGGAGCGCGAGCGGCTGGTGGCCGACCTCGGCGCCTCCGCGCGCGCCATGATCCTGCGCAACCACGGCCTGCTGACGCTGGGCCGCAGCGTCGCCGAGGCCTTCATCCTGATGCACAACCTGGAGCGCGCCTGCCGCGTGCAGCTCGCCGTCCAGTCCAGCGGCGAAGCGGTCTACGCGGTGCCGGAAGCGATCCGCGAGAAGACCGCGCGGCAGTACGAGAGCGGCGACAGCAACCGCCTGGCCGGCAGCGCCGACCCGTACGCGCGCGAATGGCGCGCGCTGCTGCAGCGCCTGGAGCCGGCCGCCCCGGTGCCCTACCACGCTTGATCACGCCTGACCCCGCGCGGCGCCCGCCAGCATCCGGGCGCGCCGCGGCGCTTGTTCCGCATCGTCCCCATCCTCAGCCCCCTAGGAGAGTCACGCCATGAACCGCCGCCAACTGCTCAAGCTGGGCGCCGCCACCAGCGGCCTGTCGATCGCAGGCATTCCCCTCCACGTCCTGGCCGCCGGCAAGAAAGGCGGCATCATCAACGCGCTGGTGCAGCCGGAGCCTTCCGGGCTGATGATCGGCATCACGCAGAACGGCCCCACCCAGCTCATCTCCGGCAACATCTACGAAGGCCTGCTGCGCTACGACGACAAGCTCGAGCCGCTGCCGGCGCTGGCCACCTCCTGGACCGTGGGCGGCAACGGCACGGTCTACACCTTCAAGCTCAAGCCCAACGTCAGCTGGCACGACGGCAAGCCCTTCACCGCCGCCGACGTGGTGTTCTCCGCCGACGTGTTCCTGCGCAAGACCCATGCGCGCCTGCGCGCCAACCTGGCGGCGGTGGAGAGCATCCGCGCGCTCGACCCGCTCACCGTCGAGTTCAAGCTGAAGTACCCCTTCAGCCCCTTCCTCGGCATCTTCGAGGTGGGCTCGATGCCGATGGTGCCCAAGCACCTCTACGAGGGCACCGATTTCCTCAACAACCCGGCCAACGCCAGACCGATCGGCACCGGCCCGTTCAAGTTCAAGGAGTGGGTGCGCGGCTCCTACATCCAGCTGGTGCGCAACGAGCAGTACCACCAGGCCGACGTGCCGCTGGTCGACAGCGTCTACTTCCACGTGATCCCCGACGCCGCGGCGCGCGCCGCCGCCTTCGAGTCGGGCAAGGTCGACGTGGTGCCGGGCGGCGCGGTCGAGTACTTCGACGTGGCGCGGCTGGCCAAGCTGCCGGGCGTGCAGGTCAGCACCAAGGGCTGGGAGTTCTTCGCGCCGCACTCGTGGCTGTGGGCCAACAACCGCAAGGCGCCGCTGGACAACATCAAGTTCCGCCAGGCGCTGGCCTTCGCCATCGACCGCGACGCCATCGCGCGCGTGGCCTGGCAGGGCTTCGCCAGGACCGCCACCGGCCCCTTCAACAGCCACATCAAGTTCTACAGCACCGACGTGGCCAGGTACCCGCGCGACCTCGCGCGCGCCAGGCAGCTGCTGGCCGAGTCCGGCTACAAGGGCGAGACCCTGCGCCTGCTGCCGCTGCCCTACGGCGAGACCTGGCAGCGCTCGGCCGAGATGGTGCGGCAGAACCTGCAGCAGGCCGGCATCAAGATCGAGATGACGCCCACCGACGTGGCCGGCTGGGGCGAGCGCCTCAACAAGTGGGACTACGACCTCGCCTTCACCTACGTCTACCAGTACGGCGATCCGGCGCTGGGCGTGGCGCGCAACTACACCTCGGACAACATCGCCCAGGGCTCGCCCTTCAACAACGTGGAGGGCTACCGCAACGCCAAGGTCGACGAACTGTTCCATGCCGGCGCGCGCGAGATGGACCCCGCCAGGCGCGGCGCCATCTACCAGCAGGTGCAGAAGATCCTGCTCGACGAGATGCCGGTGGTGTGGATGCACGAACTCAACTTCCCCACCCTGTACCGCAGCCGCGTCAACAACCTGATCAGCTCCGGCATCGGCCTCAACGACAGCCTGGGCCGGGCCTGGCTGGCCTGAGGCCGGCACCGTACGCGGGAGCCACGCCATGCAACGCACGCAACGCCTCGTGGGCCGCCTGATCCAGGGCGTGTTCGCCATCCTCATCATCGCCACCGTCAACTTCCTGCTGATCCGTGCCGCGCCAGGCGACCCGGTCTCGGTGATGGCCGGCGAATCGGGCGCCTCCGACGCCCAGTTCGTGGCCCAGCTGCGCACACAGTTCGGCCTCGACCAGCCGCTGCCACAGCAGCTCGGCAAGTACCTGGTGCACGTGGCGCAGCTCGACCTGGGCTTCTCCTACCGGCAGCAGCGGCCGGTGCTGGACCTGATCGTCGAGCGCCTGCCCGCCACCCTGCTGCTGACCGGCACCGCCTTCGCGCTGTCGCTGCTGTTCGGCGTGGTGCTGGGCGCGCTGGCCAGCCGGCGCGCCGGCACCTGGGTCGACAGCGCCATCACGGTGCTGTCGCTGCTGTTCTACGCCACGCCGCTGTACTGGCTGGCGATGATGGCGGTGCTGCTGTGCTCGGTGCGCTTCGACTGGCTGCCGGGCTTCGGCTACGCCACCGTCGGCGCCGACCTGCACGGCGTGGCGCGCGCGCTCGACATCGGCCAGCACCTGGTGCTGCCGGCGCTGACGCTGGCGCTGTTCTACATGGCGGTCTACGCCCGCATGACGCGCGCCTCGATGCTGGAGGTGGCGCAGATGGACTTCGTCAAGACGGCGCGCGCCAAGGGCCTGCATCCGGGCCGCATCCAGCGCGCCCACATCCTGCGCAACGCGCTGCTGCCGGTGGTCACGCTGGCCGGCATCCAGGCCGGCGGCATGATCGGCGGCGCGGTGCTGACCGAGACCGTGTTCGCCTGGCCCGGCATCGGCCGCCTGATGTTCGATGCGCTGCTGCAGCGCGACTACAACCTGCTGCTGGGCTGTTTCCTGGTGACCGCCGCCATGGCCGTGGCCTTCAACTTCGTCACCGACTTCGTCTACACCCTGGTCGACCCGAGGATTGAACTGAAATGAACCACACATTCTGGCGGCGCTTCTGCCGCAACAAGGCCGCGCTGCTGGGCCTCGCCGTGCTGGCGGCGGTGGCCGTGCTGGCGCTGTTCGGCCCCTGGCTGGCTGGCAACGACCCGTGGGAGATGGCGCAGCAGCCCTTCCTGCATCCGCTGCAGCAGCCGGGCTTCGCGCTCGGCACCGACACCATGGGGCGCGACATCCTGTCCGGCGTGATCCACGGCGCGCGCATCTCGCTGCTGATCGGGCTGGTCTCCACCGTGGTCTCGCTGGCCATCGGCGTCACGCTGGGGGCGCTGTCTGGCTATTTCGGCGGCTGGGTCGATGCCGCGCTGATGCGCTTCACCGAGCTGTTCCAGGCCGTGCCCAGCTTCGCGCTGGCGCTGGTGCTGGTGGCCATCTTCGAGCCCTCCATCGCCTCCATCGTGACGGCCATCGCGGTGGTCTCCTGGCCGCCGGTGGCGCGCCTGGTGCGCAGCGAGTTCCTGACCCTGCGCCAGCGCGACTTCGTCGCCGCCGCGCGCCTGGCCGGCGAATCGACGCCGCGCATCATCCTCACGCAGATCCTGCCCAACGCCACTTCGCCCATCGTGGTGATGGCCTCGCTGATGGTGGCGACCGCCATCCTGCTGGAATCCAGCCTGAGCTTCATGGGCCTGGGCGATCCCAACCACATGAGCTGGGGCTATATGGTCGGCCAGGCGCGCACGGTGCTGCGCCAGGCCTGGTGGATGGCGGTGTTCCCCGGCACCGCCATCGTGCTGACGGTGCTGGCGCTGAACATGGTCGGCGAAGGACTCAACGACGCGCTCAACACGCGCCTGGGCGGGAGAGGACGATGAACGCACCCGTGCTCGATATCCAAGGCCTGAGCATCCGCCTGCCCGCCGGCGGCGACCGCGCGCTGGCGGTGCGCGAGGCCTCGCTGACGCTGCAGGCCGGCCAGACCCTGTGCGTGGTGGGCGAATCCGGCTCCGGCAAGTCGATGATCGCCAACGCGGTGATGGGCCTGCTGCCGCGCCCCCACGTGGAACCGGTGGCCGGGCGCATCCTGTTCGAAGGCCAGGACCTGCTGGCGCTGCCCGAGTCCGCGCTGCGCGCGCTGCGCGGCCAGCGCCTCGGCATGGTGTTCCAGGAGCCGATGACCGCCCTCAACCCTGTCATGCGCATCGGCGACCAGATCGCCGAGGTGTTCGACGCGCACCAGCGCCTGCCCGCCGCCGAGAAGCGCCGGCGCATCCTCGCCGCGCTCGCCGACGTCGGCCTGCCCGATCCGGAGGCGCTCTGCGACAGCTATCCCTTCCGCCTGTCGGGCGGCCAGCGCCAGCGCGTGATGATCGCCAGCGCGATGGTGCTGGAGCCGCGCCTGCTGATCGCCGACGAGCCGACCACCGCGCTCGACGTCACCACCCAGGCGCAGATCCTCAAGCTGGTGCGCGAGTTGCAGCAGCGGCGCGGCACCGCGGTGCTGTTCATCACCCACGACTTCGGCGTGGTCTCCGAGATCGCCGACGAGGTGGTGGTGATGCAGACCGGCAGCATCGTCGAGCGCGGCCCCGCCGCGCGCGTGCTGCGCGCCCCGCAGCACGAGTACACGCGCCGCCTGATCGCCGCCATCCCCGGCGGCGAGGCACGCGCGCCGGCGCCGCGCGCCGATGACGCCAACCGCGTGCTGCAGGTGCAGGACCTGTGCAAGACCTACCGCTCCGGCGGCGGGCTGCTGCGGCGCGGCCGCGAAGTGCAGGCCGCGCGCGGCATCAGCTTCGAGCTGTGGCGCGGCCAGACCCTCGGCCTGGTCGGCGAATCGGGCTCGGGCAAGTCCACCGTGGGCCGCTGCATCGCCGGGCTGGCGCCGTTCAACGGCGGGCGCGTGGTGGTCAACGGGCGCACCCTGGCGGCCGGCGGCAGCGTGCCGCGGCATGCCGCCGGGCAGATCCAGATGGTGTTCCAGGATCCCTACGCCTCGCTCAATCCGCGCCATCGCATCGGCGCCGCCATCGCCGCCGGCCCGATCGCCCAGGGCGTGCCGCGCGAGCAGGCGCGCGCGCGCGCGGTCGAGCTGCTGGGCCTGGTCGGCCTCGGTGCCGAAGCTGCCGAGCGCTATCCGCACGAGTTCTCCGGCGGGCAGCGCCAGCGCATCGGCATCGCGCGCGCGCTGGCCATGCGCCCGGCGCTGCTGATCGCCGACGAGCCGGTGTCCGCGCTCGACGTCTCGGTGCAAGCCCAGGTGCTGGAGCTATTCGCCCAGGTGCGCGAGCAGTTCCAGCTCGCCATGGTCTTCATCACCCACGACCTGCGCGTGGCCGCGCAGATGTGCGACCACATCGCGGTCATGCAGCGCGGCGAGATGGTCGAGTACGGCGAGACCGCGCGCGTGCTGGGCGACCCGCAGCATGCCTATACGCGCCGCCTGATCGAGGCCATCCCGCGCCTGGCGCGCCCGGCGCCCGAGCCGCCGCCGGCCGGGCGGGCGGACGGCGCACCGTACCGCGAGAGGGCCGCGGCATGAACAGCGCCATCGCATCCCCGCCCGCCGCTGCGTCCGAGGCGCCCGAGGCGCCGCATGACGCCGCGCCACCGGTCATCGCCCTGCTCAGCAGCGTGCTCGACATGCGCTACCTGGCGCCCGCCTTCGAAGCGGCCTGCCCCGGCACCGAACTGCGCTATGCCGACGCGCTCGGCGCGCCCGAGCACATCGACGCGGCGGTGTGCTGGTATCCGCCGCCGGGCCTGCTGGCCACGCTGCCGCGCCTGCGCCTGGTGCAGTCCCTGGCCGCCGGCATCGACCACCTGCCCGCCGAGGAGGCGCGGCGCGCGCCGGTGCTGTGCCGCATCGTCGACCCCACCATGGCCGGCGGCATGGCCGCCTATGTAGCCTGGGCGGTGATCCACCGCCAGCGCGCCATGGACGCCTACCTCGCCAGCGCCGCCGCCGGCCGCTGGCAGGAAGAGCCCATCGTGCCGCCGGCGCGCCATCGCGTCGGCATCGCCGGCCTCGGCACGCTCGGCGAAGCCTGCGCGCGCGCGCTGCTGGCGCTGGGCTATGCGGTGCGCGGCTGGAGCCGCACGCCGCGGCCGGCGGCGCCGGCGCAGGTCGAGTGCTTCCACGGCGCCGACGGCCTGGACGCCTTCCTGTCCGGCTGCGACACCCTGGTGTGCCTGCTGCCGCTGACCGAGCAGACGCGCGGCTTCCTCGGCGCCGAGGTGTTCGCACGGCTGCCGCGCGGCGCGCACGTGGTCAACGTCGGGCGCGGCGCCCACCTGGACGAGGACGCCCTGCTGGCCGCACTCGCCACGGGCCAGCTCGGCGCCGCCACGCTGGACGCCTTCGTGCAGGAGCCGCTGCCGGCCGGCCATCCGTTCTGGCATCACCCGCGCATCGTCGTCACGCCGCACGTGGCCACGCGCACCGATGCCGCCGTCATCGCGCGCCAGACGCTGGACAACCTCGCGCTGGCGCGCCGCGGCCTGCGGCCGCCCGCCGCGGTCGACCCCGCGCAAGGCTATTGACGGCGGCCCGCGACGACCGATGACTGACGCCTGACGCCTGAGGACCACCAACCGCGATCCGCGATGCCAACCACAAGGAGACCCGCCAGCATGGACACCGCCCCCGACCAACGTGCCGACCAACGCGCCGACCGACATGCCAGCCTCGCCGCCGGCGACATCGCCGCCCACCTGCATCCCTTCACCAACCTGGCGGCGCACCCCGAGGTGGGCCCGCTGGTGATCACGCGCGGCGACGGCATCTTCGTCGAAGACGACCAGGGCCGGCGCTACCTGGAGGGCATGTCCGGGCTGTGGTGCAGCGCGCTCGGCTTCAGCCACGCGCGCGTCATCGAGGCCGGCGTGCGCGCGCTGCGCACGCTGCCCTACTACCACACCTTCAACCACCGCTCGAACCCGGCCGCCATCGAGCTGGCGCAGGCGCTGCTGGCGCTGGCGCCGGTACCGATGTCCAAGGTGTTCTTCGCCAACTCCGGTTCGGAAGCCAACGACAGCGCCGTCAAGCTGGTCTGGTACTACCACAACGCGAGCGGCCGCCCGGCCAAGAAGAAGATCATCTCGCGCCGGCGCGCCTACCACGGCGTGACGGTGGCGGCCGCCAGCCTGAGCGGCCTGCCCGCCAACCACCAGGACTTCGACCTGCCGATCGCGCGCATCCTGCACGTGGGCTGCCCGCACCACTACCGGGAAGCCGGCCCCGGCGAGAGCGAGGAAGCCTTCGCCACGCGCCTGGCCGAGGAGCTGGAGGCGCGCATCCTCGCCGAAGGCCCCGACACCGTCGGCGCCTTCATCGCCGAGCCGGTGATGGGCGCGGGCGGCGTGATCGTGCCGCCCGCCACCTACTTCGACAAGATCCAGGCCGTGCTGCGCCGCCACGACGTGCTGCTGATCGCCGACGAGGTGATCTGCGGCTTCGGCCGCACCGGCGCCATGTTCGGCTCGACCACCTTCGGCCTGCGCCCCGACATCCTCACCTGCGCCAAGGCACTGTCCTCCGGCTACCAGCCGATCTCGGCGGTGATGGTCAGCGCGCGCGTGCACGAAGCCATCGCCGCCAACAGCGGGCGCCTCGGCACCTTCGGCCACGGCTTCACCTATTCGGGCCATCCGGTGGCCACCGCGGTGGCGCTGGAGACGCTGCGCGTCTATGCCGACGAGAACATCCTGGCGCACGTGGCCGAGGTGGCGCCGCGCTTCCAGCAGGGCCTGCGCGCGCTGGCGCAGCGGCCCTGGGTGGGCGAGGTGCGCGGCATCGGCCTGATCGGCGCGGTGGAGCTGGTGGCGGACCGCGCCAGCGGACGGCCCTTCCCGCCGGCCGCCAAGGTCGGCGCGCGCCTGGCCCGGCTCGCGCAGGAAGAGGGCCTGATCGTGCGCGCCATGGGCGACGCCATCGCCTTCTGCCCGCCGCTGATCATCACCGCCGCGCAGATCGACGACATGCTGGCGCGCTTCGGGCGCGCGCTGGACCGGCTCGAGGCCACCCTCGCCGGGGAGGCAGCGGCCAGCGGAGCCGCGGCGTGAAGCCCGACGCGAGCCTGCACGGCGGCGCGGTCCCGCTGGCGGCGGGCGCTGTGACGGGCGCTGTGGCGGGTGCCGCCGCGCCAGCGCCCGCGCTGACGGCGGCGCAGGCCGCGGCGCGGCGCCGCCAGGGCATCGCGCTGTTCTTCTGCGCGCTGCTGGCCTTCGCCAGCTACGACGCCTTCTGCAAATGGATGCTGCGCACGCACGCCGCCACCCTGATGAACCTGACGCGCTACCTGGCCGTCAGCGCCATCGCCCTGGCCTGGCTGCTGCGCAGCGGCATGCCGCCGCTGCGCGCGATTCCCTGCAAGGGGCTGCTGCTGGCGCGCGGCACCGCGCTGGCCATCGTCGCCACCTGCTTCATGGCGGCGCTGCTGTGGATGCCGCTGGCCGAGGCCACCGCGATCTACTTCACCGCGCCGCTGATCATGGTGGCGCTGTCGCCCTGGCTGCTCGGCGAGCGCGTGCGGCCGGCGCAGTGGGTGGCGGTGCTGGCCGGCTTCGTCGGCATGCTGCTGATCGTGCGTCCCGGCAGCGACCTGCCGGCGCTGGGCACGCTGCTGATGGCGGTGTCGGCGGTCTGCTACGCCGTCTTCCAGCTGCTCACGCGGCGCCTGGCCGCGCAGGTGGAGGCGCCGGTGCTGTACGCTTCCACCGCGCTGGCCTGCCTGGTGCTGACCGGCGTGCCGGCGCTGGCGCTGCTGCCCGAGCCGCTGCCGCCCTGGCCCGAGCTGGCGCTGATGTTCGCCGGCGGCCTGTGCAGCGGCGCGGCACAATTGCTGCTGCTGGCGGCCTTCCGCCGCGTCGCGGCCGCCACGCTGGCGCCGCTGAACTACTTTCAACTGCTGCTCGCGGTGCTCCTCAGCAGCTTCGTCTTCCAGCGCCCGCCCGATGCCATCGCGCTCGCGGGCATCGCCCTGATCATGCTATCCGGCGGCTTCCTGGCTTGGCGCAGCACGCTGGCACCGCGCCGAGAGGATTGACGATGTCTACCGCAACGCTTGACGACCTGCCCGCCTTCTCCTCGATCGAGGTGTCCGACCTGGTGGCCGCCGTCGAGGCCCAGCTCACCCAGGCCATCGTGGAGGGCCGCCTGCCGCCCGGCAGCCGCATCGTCGAGGCCGAGATCGCGCGCCGCATGAACGTCAGCCGCGCGCCGGTGCGCGAGGCCGCGCGCCGGCTGGAGCGCCAGGGCGTGCTGGTGGCGCGCCCGCGCCACGGCTTCGCGGTGCGCACCATCACCACGCGCGAGATCGACGACCTGTTCCAGCTGCGCCTGAACCTGGAGCTGATGGCGGTGTCGCTGGCCTGCCGCCAGGCCTCCGACGCCGGCCTGGCGCGCCTGATGCAGATGGTCGACGAGATGGTGCGCGACGCCGACTCGCTGCCCCAGTCCGAGCGCGTGGCGCGCGACCTGGGCTTCCACACCTACCTGTGCGAGCTGTCCGGCAACGCCTACCTGCACCGCGTGTTCGTCAACATGCAGACCGAGATCCGCATGGTGGTGGCGCTGATCGACCGCGTCTACGCCGATCCGCGCGTGGTGGCCGAGACCCACCGCCCGATCGCGCGCGCGGTCGGGCTGCGCGACGAACAGGCCGCGGCCGCCGCCCTGCGCTTCCATATCGAGGATGCACACACCCATTTGCGCGCTGTGTTCATGCAGAAGCAGGGCACGGCACCGATCCCCCCCAAGGAGCCCGCCCCATGAAAGTCGTCTACAGCGACCAGCATCTCGACCACGATCCGCGCCAGTTCCTGGTGCGCGGCCGCCTCAAGCGCAGCAACGAACAGCCCGAGCGCGCGCAGCGGCTGCTCGCCGCGGTGAAGGCCGACGGCCACGCCGTGGTGGCGCCGGCGGCCTACGGCGCCGGACCGCGCGCCGCCGTGCACACGCCCGAGTACCTGCGCTTCCTGGAAACGGCGTACGCACGCTGGCAGGAACTGGGCGACGCCTCCGAAGAGGTGCTGCCCAACATCCACCCCTTCCCCGGCCAGCCCTTCACCTACCCCGACAGCATCGTCGGCCAGGCCGGCTACCACATGGGCGACGCGGCCTGCTCGATCGGGCCCGCCACCTGGCGTGCGGCCACCGCCTCGGCCGAGGTCGCCACCCATGCCGCGCAACTGGTCGCCGACGGCGAGCGCGCCGTCTACGCGCTGTGCCGCCCGCCCGGCCACCACGCTTACGTCGACCGCGCCAACGGCTTCTGCTACCTGAACAACGTCGCCATCGCCGCGCAGCACCTGCGCCAGTGGCACGCACGCGTGGCCATCCTCGACATCGACATGCACCACGGCAATGGCACCCAGGGCATCTTCTACCGCCGCGCCGACGTGCTGACCATCTCGCTGCACGGCGATCCGCGCCTGTTCACGCCCTTCTTCACCGGACACGCCCACGAGAAGGGCGAGGGCGACGGCCTGGGCTACAACCTCAACCTGCCGCTGGCGCGCGGCACCGGCGACGAGGCCTACCTGGCCGCGCTGCGCGGCGCCTGCGACACGCTGCGCGCCTTCGCGCCGGGCGCGCTGGTGGTGGCGCTCGGGCTCGACGCCCACGAACGCGACCCCTACCAGGCCCTGGCGGTGACCACGCCGGGCTTCGCCCGCATCACGGCGGAGATCGCCCGGCTCGGCCTGCCCACGGTGCTGGTGCAGGAAGGCGGCTACCTGTCCGACGATCTCGGCCCCAACCTGTCGAGCGCGCTGCGCGGCTTCGAGGGGGCGGCATGAGTGCGCGGGCAGAGGTGGCAGAGGCGGCGGGACCGGCGGCGCGGCCACCTGGCGCGGCAGGCATGGCAGGCACGGCGGCCGGTACCGCGGTGCTGAGCGACACCGTGCGCAAGGTGCCGCTCGAATGGGCGCAGACGCTGGCCGCCTGGCACTACGGGCTGACCGGACGCCTGAGCGTGCTGAGCGGCGAGCGCGACAGCAACTTCCTGCTCGAGGCCGATGCCGGCCACGGCGGCCCAGGCGGAACGCGTGCGCGCCGCTTCATGCTGAAGATCTCGCACCCGGCGGAGTCCGCGCTGGTGGCCGACTTCCAGACCCAGGCGCTGCTGCATGTCGCCGCCACCGACCCGCTGCTGCCGGTGCAGCGCATCGAGCCCACCGTCGACGGGCGCGCCTCGCTGCAGGCCACCGCGCCCGACGGCACCGCGCGCGTGGTGCGGCTGTTCAGCTACCTGGACGGCGAGCCGCTGCCCAAGGCCGCACGCAGCCCCGCCCAGGCGCGCGCGCTGGCGCGCACGCTGGCGCGGCTGGACCTGGCGCTGCGCGAGCTGCGCCACCCCGCCGGCGAACTCGCGCTGCCGTGGGACATCCAGCGCGCCGACGAAGTGCGCGCGCTGCTCGAACACGTGGCGGATCCGCAGCGGCGCGCCATGGCGCTGCGCGTGCTCGACCGCTTCAGCATGCGCGTCAAGCCGCTGCAGCCGACACTGCGGCGCCAGCCCATCCACAACGACCTCAACCTGTACAACGTGCTGGTGGACCCCGCCGACCACGCGCGCATCGCCGGCATCCTCGATTTCGGCGACATGGTGCACGCGCCCCTGGTCAACGACCTGGCGGTGGCGGCGGCCTACCAGGTCGACCCCGCGGGCGACACGCTGGGCGCGCTGGCCGATTTCGTCGGCGCCTACCACGAGGTGCTGCCGCTCACCGCCGACGAGGTCGCGGTGCTGTTCGACCTGCTGCAGGCGCGCCTGGTGATGGTGGTGGCCATCAGCGGCTGGCGCGCCGCGCGCGAGCCGGCCAACGCGGCCTACCTGATGCGCAACAACGCCATCTCCTGGCAGCGGCTGGAGGCCTGCACGGCGATCGCCCCGGGCCAGGCGGCCAGCGTGCTGGCGCGCCGCTGCGAGCTGGCATGAGCGGCGCCCCAGCGGCGCCGGTCCGGATACAGCGGACGCAACCGTCCGGTGAAACGAAGCGAGCCACGGAAACCATGCAAGCCATGCCAACCCTCCACGCAAGCGCAGCAAGCCAAGCCAACGAAGCCAGCGAAGCCGACGAAGCCAACGAAGCCAACGAAGCCAACGAAGCCAACGAAGCCAACGAAGCGGCCGGGACGCAGGCCATGCTGGCGCGCCGCGCGCGCCTGCTCGGCCCCGCCTACCGGCTGTTCTACCAGGAGCCGCTGCACCTGGTGCGCGGCGAAGGCGTGTGGCTGGTCGACGCGCACGGGCGGCGCTATCTCGACGCCTACAACAACGTCGCCGCGGTCGGCCACTGCCATCCGCACGTGGTCGCAGCCATCGCGCGCCAGGCCGCCACGCTCAACACGCACACGCGCTACCTGCACGACGGTATCCTCGACTACGCCGAGCGCCTGCTCGGCACCATGCCGGCCGCGCTCGGCCACCTGATGCTGACCTGCACCGGCAGCGAAGCCAACGACCTGGCGCTGCGCATCGCCGCCGCCCACACCGGCGGCAACGGCCTGGTCATCACCCGCTTCGCCTATCACGGCGTCACCGCCGCGCTGGCCGAGGCCTCGCCCTCGCTGGGCACGCAGGTGCGGCTGGGCAGCCATGTGCGCACCGTGCCCGCGCCCGATCCGCGCCTGCCGCCGGAGCAGGTCGGCCCGGCCTTCGCGCGCGGCGTGCGCGCCGCCATCGCCGAGCTGCAGGCGAGCGGCCTGCGTCCCGCCGCCCTGCTGGTCGACACGGTCTTCTCCAGCGACGGCATCCTGACCGACCCGCCCGGCTTCCTGGCCGAAGCCGTCGACGCCATGCGCGCGGCCGGCGGCCTCTTCATCGCCGACGAGGTGCAGCCCGGCCTGGGCCGTACCGGCGAAGCGATGTGGGGCTTCCTGCGCCACGGCGTGGTGCCCGACCTGGTGACCATGGGCAAGCCGATGGGCAACGGCCATCCGCTCGCCGGCGTGGCGGTGCGGCCCGAAGTGATGGCCGCCTTCGGCAGCCAGTGCCGCTACTTCAACACCTTCGGCGGCAACCCGGTGGCGGTGGCGGCCGGCATGGCGGTGCTGGATGTGATCGAAGGAGAAGGACTGATGGCCAACGCCCTGCGCGTCGGCGCCTACCTGCGCGCGCGGCTGGACGACCTGGCGCGCCTGCACCCGGCCATCGGCGACGTGCGCGGAGCGGGCCTGTTCACCGGCGTCGAACTGCTCGGCACCGATGCCGCGCGCGCACCGGATAGCGCGGCCGCCGCGCGCGTGGTCAATGCCATGCGCCGGCGCGGCGTGCTGGTCAGCAGCGCCGGCGAGCACGGCAACGTGCTGAAGATCCGGCCGCCGCTGGTGTTCGGCGAAGCGCACGCCGACCTGCTGGTGGAAGCGCTGGCGGCCGCGCTGGAAGCTTGAAAGGCACGAGCGCGGGCCGCACCTCCCGGCCTACTCGCCGCCGGGGGCGGGGGCGGGGGCGGGGTATTTGCGCGCGTTGCGCTCCATCTTGGCCCGCACCGCCGCGTCCAGGTCCACCCCCAGCGCGGTCACCAGCTGCGCCAGGTAGATCGTGATGTCGGCCAGCTCCTGCTCCACATGCTCGCGCTCGGCGCCGGCCATCACCTCGCGCGATTCGTCCTCGGTCTGCCACTGGAAGATCTCGACCAGCTCGGCCACCTCGACGGACAAGGCCATGGCCAGGTTCTTGGGACTGTGATACTTGCCCCAGCCACGCGCCTCGCCGAAGGCGGCGGCGGCTTGCTGGAGGTTGCGGAGATCGATCAGGGACATGGCGACAAGCGCCCCGGCGGGCGCGCAAGACAACGGTTCGGGGCGTATTGAAGCATGGTTTGCGGTGGACGGGGCAAGGCGGTGGTGGCGCGATGGTCTGCGCGGCTGGCGGGCGCCTGCCCTCTCCCCCGGCCCCTCTCCCGCAGGCGGGAGAGGGGAGCAAACCAGCGCGGCGCGAATCCTGTCGTGCTGATCGAAGCCAACAGAGCCACCATCACCCTACCCCCGCCCCGACAGCGCCGCCGCCCACGCCGCCGGCGTCAGCCCATAGGCGCGCTTGAAGTGCCGCGTCATATGACTCTGGTCGGCAAATCCCGCTTCCAGCGCGGCAGCCCCGGCGGGGGTGCCGGCGGCCAGCAGGCGCCGCACCAGGTCGAGCTGGCGCTGGGTGCGGAAGCGGCCGGGGCTGGTGCCGAACAGGGCGCGGAACTGGCGCGCGAGGGTCCAGCGGTCGAGCCCGCTGGCGCGCTCCAGCGTCTCCATCGCATGGCGTTCGGCCGGGGTCGCGGCGATCAGTTCGCGCACGCGCTGGACGGCATCGAGCGCGCGCGCGCCCGGCCGCAGGGGCGTGCCGCCGGAGGCGGCCACCAGCAGGTTGGCCACCGCCACCGCGATCTCCACGCGCGCCAGCGCGTCGATCTCGCCGTCGAGATCCCAGACCCCGCTGGAGAAGCCTTCCGGCAGCAGCGCGCCGCCCACCACCGGCGCGCGCACGAAGGGCAGCGGGCGGCCGCCCAGCGCCTGCTGGACCAGGCCCGGATCGACGTAGACGATGCGGTAGCCGAAGCCCGCCTCGGTGCCGGCGCCGCCGTCGTGCAGTTCATCGGGGTGCAGGATGTGGCATTGCCCCGGCAGGCAGACGCGGCGCTCGCCGCGGTAGCGGAAGGTCTGCACGCCGGCCGTGGTGACGCCGATGGCATAGGTGTCGTGGCGGTGCGGCGCGAAGGCCTGCCCGTGGAAGAAGGCTTCGGCGCGCTCGATGCCGGCGCCGCCGCGGCCCATGCGGATGCGGTTGCCGCCCGCGCCGGGCGGCCGTGCACAATCGTTCAAGACACCTCCTCCAAGCCGGCCTAAAGTGGTCCTCGACGGTCTGCCCGCCGCGGCTGCCCAGCATAGCGCCAATCCACGGCGCAAGCATGCGGGCAGGCGGCGCCGGGCCCGGCCCATCCAAGGAGACGACAGACATGGCAATCGGATTCATCGGCCTGGGCGTGATGGGGCAGCCCATGGCGCTCAACCTGGCACGCGCGGGCACGCCGCTGGTGGTGTGGAACCGCAGCGCCGACAAGTGCGCGCCGCTGCGCGAGGCCGGCGCCACGGTGGCGGAGGACTGCGCGGCAGTGTTCCGCCAGGCACCCATCGTGATCCTGATGCTCGCCAACGACGCGGCGATGGATGCGGCGCTGGGCCGCGCCACGCCCGCCTTCGCCGCGCGCGTGGCCGGCCGCCTGGTGGTCAATATGGGCACCACCTCGGCGCAGTACTCGCGCGCGCTCGGCGACGACATCCGCGCCGCCGGCGGCCGCTACGTGGAGGCACCGGTGTCCGGCTCGCGCAAGCCGGCCGAGGCCGGCCAGCTGGTCGCGATGGTGGCGGGCGAGGCCGGCGACGTGGCCGAGGTGCTGCCGCTGCTGCGCCCGATGTGCCACCAGGTGGTGGAATGCGGCGCGGTGCCCTCGGCGCTGCTGATGAAGCTGGCCGTCAACCTGTTCCTGATCACCATGGTCACCGGCCTGGCCGAGGCCTCGCATTTCGCCCGCCGCCACGGCCTCGACATGGCACGCTGGCAGGCCGTGCTGGATGCCGGCCCGATGGCCAGCGCCGTGTCGCGCATCAAGGCCGCCAAGCTGGTGGCCGAGGACTTCGAGGTGCAGGCCGCGATCCCCGACGTGCTGAAGAACAACCGGCTGGTGGCCGAGGCCGCGCGCGCCGCCGGCATCGCCTCGCCGCTGCTGGACGTGTGCCATGCACTCTACGGCGAGACGCTGGCGCTGGGCCTGGCGCAGGCCGACATGGTGGCCGTGGTGCGCGCCATCGAGGCGCGCACCGATGCCGGCGCCTGAAGGCAGCGCACCGCGCACGGGGAACCGCATGCGCCACACGGAGACACTGGACCGATGCCGTGTGCCGCTGGCAACGCTCCGCTGCGCTGGGCAGCGTGCCGGATGCGGCGCAATCCGTCCGATGAGTGACTTGAGCTAACCCGGGCCGCCAAATTGCGCTAGGCTTGCCGAACGCAGTGTCTTTCACGGCCCGCTTCGCGGCATGCCGTGGCGGGGGGCAAGCGGATGGACGACGTGCCGGGTGTTGTCGTCTGCCGGCGGTTCGGGCAGCGCACAGGGAAGGCTGCGGTGATCGGTGCGGCGGGCATCTTGCTGGCAGCCTGCGCCGTGGGGCCCGACTACCATTCGCCGGCACCGCCCGCGGGTGACCGCGTCACCCCGCAACCCCTGCCCGCCCGCACCGTGGCCACGCCCGGCATGGCGGGCGATGCCGGTGCCGCGCAGCGCTTCGTCGCCGCCGAGGCCATCCCCGGCGACTGGTGGTCGCTGTTCCGCAGCGCCCCGCTCGACGCCCTGATCCGCGACGCCCTCGCCAACAGCCCCAACCTCGATGCCGCGCGCGCCGCGCTGCGCCAGGCGCGCGAGAACTACCGCGCCACCGCCGGCGGCAAGCTGCTGCCGGGCGTGGACGGCCAGCTCGGCGCGCAGCGCTCGCGCGTGTCCGGGCTGAGCTTCGGCGTGCCCGGCGCCAGCGAGGAGTTCACGCTCTACAACGCCTCGGTCAACGTCTCCTACACGCTCGACCTGTTCGGCGGCACGCGGCGCGAGCTGGAGGGACTGCGCGCGCGGATCGACTACCAGCAGTACCAGTGGCAGGCCGCCTACCTGGCGCTGACCGCCAACCTCGTCACCGCCGCCGTCAGGGAGGCCTCGCTGCGCGCGCAGATCGACGCCACGCTGCAGATCGCCGCCGACCAGCAGCAGCAGCTCGACCTGCTGGAACGGCAGTTCGCGCTGGGCGGCGTCAACCAGGCCGCGGTGCTGGCGCAGCGCACCACGCTGGCGCAGACGCGGGCGACCCTGCCGCCGCTGCGCCAGGCGCTGGAGCAGACCCGCCACCAGCTCGCCGTGCTGGCCGGCAGGCCGCCCAGCGACGACACGCTGCCGCGCTTCGCGCTGGCCGACTTCTCGCTGCCGCGCGACCTGCCGGCCAGCCTGCCGTCCGAGCTGGTGCGGCAGCGGCCCGACATCCTCGCCGCCGACGCGCTGCTGCACCAGGCCAGCGCCAATGTGGGGGTGGCCACCGCCGCGCTCTATCCCAAGCTCACGCTGACCGGCAGCTACGGCGCCGAGGCCCTGACGCCGGCCGGCCTGTTCCGCTCGGCCAACACCGTGTGGAGCCTGGGCGCCGGCGTGCTGCAGCCGCTCTTCCACGGCGGCCAGCTCAGCGCGCAGCGGCGCGCGGCCCAGGCCGCCTTCGAGCAGGCCGACGCCCAGTACCGCCAGACCGTGCTGCTGGCCTTCCAGAACGTGGCCGACACGCTGCGCGCGCTCGACAACGACGCGCACGCGCTGGCGGCCCAGGCGGACGCCGCCGCCGCCGCGCAGGCCTCGCTGGAACTGAGCCGGCAGCAGTACCGGCTGGGCGCGGTCAGCTACCTGACCCTGCTCGACGCGCAGCGCCAGTACCAGCAGACGGTGCTGAGCCTGGTGCAGGCGCAGGCGGCCCGCTACGCCGATACCGCCGCGCTCTACCAGGCCGTGGGCGGCGGCTGGTGGAATGCCCGCCAGGACCCGGACGTACGGCCGCCCGCCACCGTGCCGGCGCCGGAGGCCGCACCGGAGGCCGCCCAGCTGGCAACACCGCGGGCGACGGCCGCCGGCAGCGCCCCCGCGACGGCAGCGGCCATATCCGCCAGATCGGCCGGCCCGGCCGTGGAGACCAGGCAATGAAGAAACGGATGGCGATCATGCTGCTCGGCGTCGGCCTGCTGCTGGCGGCGCTGGTCGGCTTCAACCTGTTCAAGGCGTATATGTTCAAGAAGTTCATGGCGGGCAACGCGGCGCCGCCGGCCACCGTCAGCGCCACGCGCGCGAGCTACCAGGTGTGGCAGCCGCAGTTGTCGGCGGTGGGCAGCCTGCGCGCGGTGCGCGGCGTCGACGTCACCACCGAGATCGCCGGCCTGGTGCGCCAGGTCCACTTCACCTCGGGCGCGCAGGCACGCGCCGGCCAGGTGCTGGTGCAGCTCAACGCCGATGCCGACGTGGCGCAGCTGCAGGCGCTGCAGGCCGCCGCCGAGCTGGCGCAGACGGTCTACGACCGCGACAAGGCCCAGTACGACATCAAGGTGATCGCCAAGGCCACGCTGGACGCCGACGCCGCCGATCTCAAGAGCAAGCGCGCCCAGGTCGCGCAGCAGGCCGCCACGGTGGCCAAGAAGACTATCCGCGCGCCCTTCGACGGCAAGCTGGGCATCACCACCCTGAACCCCGGCCAGTACCTGAACCCCGGCGACGCCATCGTCACGCTGCAGGCCATCGACCCCATCTACGCCGACTTCACGCTGCCGCAGCAGGACATCGGCCAGCTCGCCGTGGGACAGGCCGTGCGCGCCGAAAGCAATGCCTGGCCGGGCCTGCCCTTCCCCGGCAGGATCACATCGATCAATCCCAAGGTCGACACCGCCACCCGCAACGTGCAGGTGGAGGCGCTGCTCGACAACCACGACGGCCGCCTGCTGCCCGGCATGTACGCCACCGTGCGCATCGACGTGGGCACGCCGCAGCGCCGCCTGACACTGCCGCAGACCGCCATCACCTACAACCCCTACGGCGCCACCATCTTCGTCGTGCAGCCGGCGCCCGCGCCCAGGCCCGGCGAAGCGCCGCCGCCCGCGCCCGGCGGCAAGCCCGCCGCGCCAATGCCGGTGGCGCAGCAGGTGTTCGTCACCGTCGGTCCCACGCGTGGCGACCAGGTCGCCATCGAGAAAGGCGTGGCCGAGGGCACCCAGGTGGTCACCAGCGGCCAGCTCAAGCTGAAGAACGGCACGCGCCTGGTGATCGACAACTCGGTGCGGCCGGCGGACGCGCCCAACCCGGCGCCGCAGGAACAGTAGGCGCGGCCGCGCGCGCCGACCGCCACACCGCCACACCGCCATACCGCCACACCATTACATCGTCATAGCGAGCGTGCCGCGATGAACCTCACCGACCTCTTCATCAAGCGCCCCGTGCTGGCCTCGGTGGTCAGCCTGCTGATCCTCGTGCTGGGCCTGCGCTCGCTGGCGAGCCTGCCGGTCAGCCAGTATCCGCACACCGAGAACGCGGTGGTCACCATCACCACCGCCTACTACGGCGCCAACGCCGAGACGGTGGCCGGCTTCATCACGCAGCCGCTGGAGGCCGCCATCGCGCAGGCGCAGGGCATCGACTACATGTCGTCGGCCAGCACCACCGGCATCTCCACCATCACCTGCACGCTGCGCCTGAACTACGACGCCAACCGCGCGCTGACCGAGATCAGCACGCAGATCAGCTCGGTGCGCAACCAGCTGCCGCCGCAGGCGCAGCAGCCCGTCATCACGGTGCAGGTGGGGCAGACCACCGACACCATGTACATGGGCTTCTACAGCGACGTGCTGCCCGGCAACAGCGTCACCGACTACCTGCTGCGCGTGGTCAAGCCGCGCCTGGATTCGGTCGAAGGCGTGCAGACCGCCGAGATCCTCGGCGCGCGCCAGTTCGCGCTGCGCGCCTGGCTCGACCCGCAACGGCTGGCCGCCTACGGCGTCACCGCGGCCGACGTCTACACCGCGCTGAGCAACAACAACTACCTGGCCGCGCTGGGCAACACCAAGGGCCAGATGGTCAGCGTGGACATCACCAGCAACACCGACCTGCACAGCGTCGACGAATTCAAGCAGCTGGTGGTGAAGTCGAAGAACGGCGCGCTGGTGCGGCTGCAGGACGTGGCCACCGTGGTGCTGGGCGCCGACAACTACAACTTCAGCGTGGCCTTCAGCGGCAAGCGCTCGGTCTTCATCGGCATCAAGACCGCGCCGCAGGCCAATGTGCTCGACGTGGCCGCGCGCGTGCGCAGGATCTTCCCCTCGATCCAGGCGCAGCTGCCCACCGGCCTGACCGGCAAGATCGTCTACGACGCCACCGAGTTCGTCACCACCTCGATCCACGAAGTGATCAAGACGCTGGTGGAAGCGCTGCTGATCGTCACGCTGGTGATCTTCCTGTTCCTGGGCAGCCTGCGCGCGGTGGCCATCCCGGTGATCGCCATGCCGCTGTCGCTGGTCGGCACCTTCTTCGTGATGCTGGCGCTGGGCTACTCGATCAACCTGCTGACGCTGCTGGCGCTGGTGCTGGCCATCGGCCTGGTGGTGGACGACGCCATCATCGTGGTGGAGAACGTCGACCGCCACATGAAGGTGGAAGGCCGCCCGCCGCTGGAGGCCGCGCTGATCGCGGCGCGCGAGCTGGGCGGCCCCATCCTGGCGATGACGGTGGTGCTGGTGGCGGTGTACGTGCCGATCGGCTTCCAGGGCGGGCTGACCGGCGCGCTGTTCACCGAGTTCGCCTTCACGCTGGCCGGCGCGGTGGCGGTCTCCGGCGTGGTGGCGCTGACGCTGTCGCCGATGATGTGCGCGCGCTTCTTCAGCGCCGAGCAGGAGTCCGGCACCTTCGTGCAGTTCATCGACCGCCAGTTCGACCGCGTGCACCACGGCTACCGGCGCATGCTCTCCAGCCTGCTCGACACCTGGGTGGTGCTGGTGGTGATGGGCGCGCTGCTGCTGGCCGGCACGGTCTACCTGTTCATGACCTCCAAGACGGAACTGGCGCCGCAGGAAGACCAGGGCCTGGTGCTGTCGCAGATACAAGGCCCGCCGAACGCCACCATCCAGCAGATGCAGACCTATGCCGACCAGGTCTTCGCGCTGTCCAAGGATCTTCCCGAGTATGCGCAGATGTTCCAGCTCACCGGCACGCCCACGCTCAACCAGGGCATCGGCGGCGTGCTGCTGACACCCTGGGACAAGCGCAGCCGCGGCGCGCTCGAACTGCAGCAGGTGCTGCAGCAGAAGTGGAACGGCATCGCCGGCGCGCGCGTGGCGGCCTTCCAGTTCCCGCCGCTGCCCGGCTCGCAGGGCCTGCCGATCCAGTTCGTCATCAACACCACCGAGCCCTTCCAGAACCTGAACGAGGTCTCGCAGGCGGTGCTGGCCAAGGCGCGCGCCAGCGGCATGTTCTTCTTCGTCGACAGCGACCTCAAGCTCGACAAGCCGCAGAGCACGGTGGTGGTCGACCGCGACAAGGTCGGCTCGCTGGGCCTGACCCAGGCCGATGTCGGCGCCACGCTGACCGCCGCGCTCGGCGGCGGCTACGTCAACTACTTTTCCATCGCCGGCCGCTCGTACAAGGTGATCCCGCAGGTGCTGCAGGTCGACCGCCTGAACCCGTCGCAGATCCTCGACTACTACATCAACACGCCCGGCGCCGGCGTGGTGCCGGCCAGCACCGTGGCCCGGCTCGAGCACAAGGTGGTGCCGGAGTCGATCAACCACTTCCAGCAGCTCAATTCCGCCACCATCTCCGGCGTGCCGGTGCCCGGCGCCACCGAGGGCGAGGTGCTGGCCGCGCTGCGCCAGATGACGGTGGAAGCGGCGCCGGGCGGCTACTCGATCGACTATGCCGGGCCGTCGCGCCAGTTCGCGCAGGAGTCCGGCGGCTTCGTCATCACGCTGCTGTTCGCCACCATCATCGTGTTCCTGGTGCTGGCCGCGCAGTTCGAAAGCTTCCGCGACCCGGTGGTGATCCTGGTCTCGGTGCCGATGGCGCTGTTCGGCGCGCTGATCTTCATCAACCTGGGGCTGGCCACGCTGAACATCTACACCCAGGTCGGGCTGGTCACGCTGATGGGACTGATCAGCAAGCACGGCATCCTCATCGTGCAGTTCGCCAACGAACTGCAGCGCGCCGGCCAGAGCAAGCGCGAAGCGCTCGAACACGCCGCCTCGGTACGCCTGCGCCCGATCCTGATGACCACCTTCGCCATGGTGCTCGGCGTGGCCCCGCTGGTGTTCGCCTCCGGCGCCGGCGCCGCCGGCCGCCACGCGATGGGGCTGGTGATCTTCACCGGGCTGTCGATCGGCACGCTGTTCACGCTGTTCGTGGTGCCGGCGATGTATATGTTCCTGGCCGCCGACCACCACCACGAAGCCCGCCGCGCCGGCGCCATCGGCGAAGACGCCACGGAGGCCGCGCAAACGCAGACGCCGGCCGTGCCGTGAACGTGCCGCGCGGCGGCCCGCGCACCGCGCTGGTTTTCTCCCCTCTCCCGCCTGCGGGAGAGGGGCCGGGGGTGAGGGCAGGCGCTGGCAGGCCGTGGCGGGTGGGATCACACCATCGGCTTCGTTTCTTGGCTCGCGTGCTGGATCACACCAAGGGCTTCGCTGGATGTGCCACCTTGCTAAACCACCCCTCACCCCCGCCGTCTCCGCATGCGGGGAGAGGGAGCCAAGACCTCGTGCTTGGCGCTCGGTGTTGGTGGCTCTGGTGGCTCCGCTCAGCGCATCAGGTCCGGCCAGGGAAACGCCACCACCAGGTCCACGCGGCAGGTGGCCGGCGGCGCTGGCGTCAGGCGCAGCCGGCGCGGCGACAGGCCCGGATGGTTGCGCAACACGTCCAGCGCGCTGTCGGGCCCGGCCGCGCACAGCCACGCCGGCTTGGCATAGCCGTCCAGCAGGGCGCCGGCATCGGTACGGATGCGATCGGCCAGTTGCGCGGCATCTTCCGCCTCGCGCTGCAGCAGGATGCAACTGGCGTCGAGCGCGGCCAGTTCGCGCAGCAGGTGCAGCCGCTGGCGCGCGGCGCCTGCGGGCGCGGCCTCGCCGAGGGTGGCGCGCACCAGGATCATCATGGCGTCGGCCAGGCTGCGCGCGCCGGCCAGTACCCAGCAGCCGGCCCGCACCATGGGCAGGTGCGAGGCCTGCCCCAGCACCAGCGCCAGTTCGAGGCGTCCCGCCGTGCGTGCGCGGCGCATGGCATCGACCGGCCCCATCGCGCTCCATGCCGCGCCCGCCGCGCCCGCCAGGCGCGCGGCATCGACCAGGTGCACCATCGCGTCGGAGCGCGTGCGTGCCCGCTCGGCCAGCTGCCACTCCAGCGCGCCGTCGAGCGCCGGCCAATCGGCCAGCACGCCCAGCGTCTCCGCTTCCGAGAAGCCCCAGCGCTGGACCGCCATGCGCGCGGGCCGCGACGGCTCGTGCGGCGCCGGCTCGGCATGTCCGTGCCGGGCGGCGGCAAGGATGAGGTCGTTGTATGCCATGGCCGGCTCTCCTGTGGTCCGTCGCAGGCCGGTCCGCAGCGCACAGCGGCCTTCCGCCTGCCCGGCTTCCACCATAGCACCCGGATCCGGCGCAACGCTACCTCGCGGTGGCGGTTACCGCCCGTTCAGGCATGGGCCAGGCGCCGCGGCAGTTCCTCGACCAGGGCGTCGATGGCCACGCGCACGCGCAGCGGCAGGCGGCGCGAATGCGGCCACAGCGCGTGGATATCGGCCGGCACCACGGCATCGTCGCCGCTCACCAGCGCCAGCCGGCCGTCGCGCAAGGCGGGCGCGACCAGCCAGCAGGGCAGCCAGGCCAGCCCCGCGCCGGCGATCGCCGCGTCGGCGATGGCCTGCAGGTCGTCGAAGCGCAGCCGGCTGGCGATGCGCGACTCGACCGGCGCGCCATCCTCCCCGCGCAGCAGCCACGGCATCGGCCGCCCGGCCCGCACGTAGGCAATGCCGGCGTGGCCGTCCAGGTCTGCCACGCTGCGCGGGTGCCCGTGGCGGGCCAGGTAGGCCGGCGCGGCGCAGATGCTCATGTGCTGCACCCCCAGGCGCCGCGCCGCCAGCGCAGTGGTATCGGGCAGCGGCCCGACCCGCACCGCCAGGTCGAAGCCATCCTCCACCAGGTCGACGATGCGGTCCGAGAAGCAGACCTCCACCTCCAGCGCGGGATGGCGCTGCGCCAGCGCCTGCAGCACCGGCGCCACGCAGTGCCGCCCGAACAGGACCGGCACGCTGACGCGCAGCCGGCCGGACGGCTCGCAGCGCCCGCTTTCGAAGCCGGCCTCGGCCGCCGCCAGTTCGGCCAGCGCGCGCACGCAGTGCTCGTAGTAGGACTGGCCGTCGTCGGTCAGGCTCTGGCGCCGCGTGGTGCGGTGGAACAGGCGCACGCCCAGGCGCTGCTCGAGGCGGGCGACCTGCTTGCCCACCGCCGAGCGCGTCACGCCGAGGCGCTGCGCCGCCACGGCGAAGCTGCCGGCCTCCGCCACCGCGACGAAGACTCCCACCCCATCCAGCTTGTCATTCATGGATTGCATCTTCTATGGAACCGATTGGCAGAAAAAATCTATCCAATGCATCGTACAGCGCTCCGATATCGTAGCAACAGATCGACGGCAGGCGCACGTCCCGATGGCATCCCGATGTCATCCCGATGCCATCCCGATGACGTCCCGCCCGGCCGCAAACCCACCCTGGAGCGCCCCATGAAGGCCTATCGACTCACCCCCGGCGCCGGCCTGTCCGGCCTGGAACGCATCGACCTGCCCACCCCGCAGCCCGGCCCGCACGAGGTCGTGGTGCGCATGCGTGCCGCCGCCCTCAACTACCGCGACCTGATGTTCGCGCGCGGCAACTACCTGAACCGGGGGTGGGAGCCGCTGGTCCCGCTGGGCGACGGTGCCGGCGAGGTGGTCGCCACGGGTGCGGCCGTGACCCGCTTCCGTCCCGGCGACCGCGTCATCCACAGCTATTTCCCCGGCTGGATCGACGGCGAGCCCGACCCGGCCAAGACCGCGGGCTCCTTCGGCACGCACTTCCATGGCACGCTGGCCGGGGCCTTCGTCGTGCCCGAACAGGCGCTGGTGGCCATGCCCGCGCACCTGGACTATGCCGAGGCCGCCACGCTGTCCTGCGCCGGCACCACGGCCTGGAACGCCCTGTTCGCCGCCGGCGGGCTGCAGCCCGGCGCCAGCGTGCTGCTGCTGGGCACCGGCGGGGTCTCCATCCTGGCCCTGCAGATCGCCAAGGCGGCCGGGCTGCGCACCGTGCTGACCTCCTCCAGCGACGACAAGCTGGCGCGCGCCCGCGCACTCGGCGCCGACGCCACCATCAACTACCGCACCACGCCCGACTGGCAGCACGAGGTGCTGCGCCTGACCGGTGGCCGCGGCGTCGACCTGACACTCGAAGTCGGCGGCGAAGGCACCTTCGCGCGTTCGCTGGCGGCCACGCGCCTGGGCGGCACAGTGGCGCTGATCGGCGGCGTCAGCGGCTTCGGTGAGACCACCATCGCGCCGCTGGCGCTGATCGGCGGCGCCAAGCGCATCGCCGGCATCCTGGTCGGCAGCCGCGCCATGCTCGAGGCGCTGGCCCGCTTCGTCGAAGTGAACCGCATCCGCCCGGTGGTGGACCGCGTGTTCGCCTTCGACGCCGCCGCCGAAGCCTATGCCCACCTGGAGGCGGGGCGGCATTTCGGCAAGGTGGTGGTGCAGGGCGTGGAGTAGCCCGGCGGGTCGCTCCCGCGCGTAGCTACCCCGCCATGCGCCACAGCTCGGCAGCGTGCGACAGCAGATACAGCACGCAGCCGACCATCGCGCCCACCACCGTGCCGTTGACGCGGATACGCTGCAGGTCCTTGCCGATATGCAGCTCGATCAGCCGCGACATCTCGGCCGCGTCCCAGTTGCGCACCGTATCGCGGATATGGCGCGTGAGGAATTGCGCGAACTCGGGCGCCATGGCGCGCGCCGCCTCCTCCAGCCGGCCGTTGAGCGAGGCACGCAGGGCCGGATCCTGCGCCAGCGCGCCGCCCAGCCAGCCGGCGGCCTCCTGCACGCGCGCGCGCAGCAGCGAGTCGTCGCGCTCCAGGTCCTGCCGCAGCCAGCCGCGCAGTTCGTCCCACAGCTGGCCGACATAGGCATTGAAGGCGGCATCGTCCTGCACGTAGCGCTGGATGGCCTCGGCCCGCTCGAGGAAGGCGGGGTCATGCTTGAGACGCTCGACCAGCCGCGCCGCCGCTTCGTCGAAGCGCTGGCGCAGCACATGGCCGCGATCGTTGCCGACCTGGTCGAGCACGCTGCGCAGCGCGTCGGCGATCAGCTCCGAGCCATTGGCGCCGATCCACTCCGACGGCAGCACCTTCTCCTTGAGCGGATGCTCGCGCTTGAGCCACTCGACGATGCGCGCGGCGATGAAGGCCTGGGTCTGCGGCTGCCGCAGCAGCGCCAGCAACTGCTCGATGCCGGCGTCCAGCAGCTCCTGGTGGCGGCCGCCGCGCGTCAGGCTCTCCAGCGCGATGCCGGCGGTGCGCGACCAGTCCACCTTGCCGATGGCGGTACGCACCGCCGCACGCACGAAGCCCTGGATGCGCTCGTCGTCCATCACCGCGAGCGCGCCGCCCAGCAGCCGCGTGGCATAGGTGCCCAGGCGCGCGGCATGGTCGGGCGACTGCAGCCAGTCGGTCGCCCGCTGCGCGGGATCGTGCTTGCGGATCAGCCCCACCAGCGAGGCATCGTCGAGAAAGCGGTCCTTGACGAAGGCCGCCAGGTTGTCGGCGATCTCATCCTTGTGGGCGGGAATGATGGCGGTGTGGCGCGACACCAGCGGAATCGGCACGCGCCGGAACAGCGCCACCACGGCGAACCAGTCGGCCAGGGCGCCCACCATGGCGGCCTCGGCGATGGCCTTGATCCAGCCGACGGCGAAGCCCGGCGGCAGCCAGGCGGTAATGGCGAAGACCAGCGCCGACAGCCCCAGCAGGGCCAGGGCGCGCGCCTTGCTGCGCTTGAGTTCGGTTTCCTTGTCCATCGGCGACGCGGCGGGAAGTCCAGCGGGAAGTCCAGCGGGAAGTCAGGCGGGCATTGTCGCACCGGCGGCGCGGTGGCGAGCGATGGTGAGCGATGGTGAGCAGTGGTGAGGCTGGCGAGCGGTGGCTGGCCCGCGCCGCCCTGCCTGCGCAGCAGCACTACCTCAGCAGCACTACCGCAGCAGTACCAATTGCGGCACCGCGTCGGCGCCGCTCCAGACGATGGCGTTCTGCGCATAGTGCCGGCCCAGCGCCTCGGCCGCCTCGCGCGCCAGGCCCAGCACCAGCAGGCTCTCCTCGCCGGCCCAGCCATTGCTGGGGTGCTGGCCGATGCCGTCGATATAGCGCAGGCCCGTGCGCATCAGCCCCTGTGCCAGCGCCTGCTGGCGCACGGCATTGGCAGAGGCATTGGCGGCGGCGTCGGGATCGGGCTGGCTATAGGGATTCCAGGCCGTGATGAAGGCGCTGCAGCGCACGCCCGCCGAGGCGTGCAGCACGGCCAGCGCCTCGCAGCGCTCGCCGATGCGCATCGTGAACGGCATGCCGCCGCGCACGCGGTAGTGAGTCTCCAGGTAGGCCTGGAGCGTGGCGGCATCGATAGCGGTGGTGGTGTTGGGGGACACGGCAGGACTCGCATCGGCCGGGGCGGCTGCGCGGGCGGAACGCCGTTGCCACCGTCCCCATGGAATCAGGGCTTCCGATTGGAGCATGGCGCTTCGCGCAACGTCAAGGCCACGCGCGGCGCGCTTCAGCGGCCGGCCGCCGCGCCGGGTTCCGCATCGGTTGCGGCATCGGTTGCCGCAGCGATTGCCGCAGCGATTGCCGCATCGGCGGCCACCTCCGCCTCCAGCGGATACACCGGCCGCGCCAGCTTGCGGAACGGAAACTGCGCATAGCGCGAACTGGTCACGCCGCCGCCGTCGCACTCCACCACCGCGCGCGCGATCGGCACGAACACCGGGCGGCAGTACATGCGCGACTTCAGCAGCAGGAAGCGCTGCGCGCGCGGGTCCACGCCGATATGGGTGAAGATGCCGAGGTCCCAGTGCTCCTGCGGCGTCTCGGTGACGATCACCAGCGCGGCCCCGGTGTCGAGCAGCGCGCTGCGGCCCATGCGGATGCGCTCGCCGGTATAGGTGGGGCCGCTGATGGTGTACTCGCCGTCGCTGAGGGCGGCGACGCGGCCGCTCAGCACGAGCGGCTCGGGGAACAGGCCGAGCTGCGCCAGCGGCACCTTGTTGCCCACCGGCAGCGTGACGCTGGCGCCGACGCCGGCCGCGGCCAGCGCGGCCACCGCCTGCGCATCGTTGAGCGGCCCCACGGCGATGCCGTGCAGGCCCTGGCGCAAGGCTTCGCGCAGCACCGCCATGTCGTCGCAGGTGCCGCCTGACATGCAGTTGTCGCCATGGTCGAGCAGCAGCACCGGGCCGCTGCCGCCGCCCGCGGCCAGCGCCGCCGCGCGCGCGATCGACTGCGCCAGCGGCTCGCTCTCGTAGACGAAGCCGGCGCGCTCCTGCCAGATCTGCGCGGCCAGGCGGTCGGCGGCCGCCTGCGCGGCGGCGGCATCGCCATCGGCCACCGCCAGCACGCTGAGGCAGGGCGCGGCGATATCGGCCAGGCTGAAGCCGGCCAGCACCGACACCGCCAGCATGCCCTGCGCCTCCATGCGCTGCGCGGCCTCCACCGCGCGCCGCATCGCGCCTTCGGCGGTGGCGCTGCGCAGGGTGTGGCTGAGCAGCGGCAGGCGCCGCCACGCCAGCGCGGGACGCGCCTCGCCGCGCAGCCCGGCCAGCAGCAGGCGGCCGGCGTGCGCACCGCTCTCGTACATGTCGACGTGCGGATAGGTCTTGAAGCTGACCATCACGTCGGCGTGGTCGACCATCTTCTGCGTGACGTTGCCGTGCAGGTCCAGCGAGACCGCGATGGGCGCCTGCGGCAGCACCGCGCGCAGCCGCTCCAGCAGATCGCCTTCGCCGTCGTCGCTGTTCTCCGCCACCATGGCGCCGTGCAGGTCCAGCATCACCGCGTCGCAGCCGGGCGCGGCGGCGACGATGGCATCGCACAGCGCGGTATAGGCCGCGGCCGCCACCGTGCCGCTCGGGTTGGCGCCGGCCGCCAGTGCCACCACCGGCGTATGGCCGGCCGCCTCGACCAGGTCGATGAAGGCGGCGATGGCGGTGCGCGTGCCCCGGCTGGCGCGGCAGGCATCTTCGCCGTAGCGCGGATGGAAGGACGCCAGCGGCGTGGCGATGGGCGAGAAGGTATTGGTCTCGTGGTTGAGGCGGGCGATCAGGATTCTCATGGCGGGGGGATGGCTCCTGGGGATGACTGCAGGCGACGACGGTCGGGATGCGCTGCGATGAGCCTCAGTCTAGCGACAGGCGCGCCGGCTGGAAATGGCGGAATTGCCACTTGCACGCTGGCCCAGCAGGACCGCCGCCTCGTGCCGGAGCCGGAAGCACAAGTGCGCCGCACCAGACACAACAAGTGGCGCATATGGCACGAATTCAGGCGAAGCCGCAAAAATGTCCAGACATTACGCCGTCGCCCCTCAAGTCCGCGCCGGGCGGGCCGTAAATCCCTCCGATTTGCCGCGCCCCCCGCCCTACCCGGGCAACAGCACAGGAACACTCATCCATGTTCGCATCCCTTCGCGCCCGCATCGTGGCCCTATCCGTGGCCATCGTGGTGGCAGCGCTGACCATCAATGCCATCCTCAACTACGTCGTCGCCGACCGCTACAACGACGCCTCCATCAGCGAAACGCTGTCCGCCATCGAAGGCGGCCACGTGGAAGCCATGGGCGAATGGGTGGCCGGCCACGTGCAGATGATCGTGTCGCTGCAGGACGCCGTGCTGCAGCCCGAGCCCGAGGCCGCGCTCAAGCTGGTGGCGGCCGCCGGCGGCTTCACCAACGTCTACGTCGGCTATGCCGACCACACCGCCCGCTTCTCCAACCCGACCGGCATCCCGCCCGGCTACGACCCCACCGTGCGCCCCTGGTACCAGCAGGCCGCCAAGGCCGGCAAGCCGGTGGTGACGCCGCCCTACGTGGACGCCGGCACCGGCAAGCTGGTGGTGGCCTTCGCCGTGCCGGTGCTGAAGGACGGCGAGCTCAAGGGCGTGGTCTCGGGCGACGTCAACATGGACAGCGTGGTGGCCAACGTCAAGTCCATCCGCCCCACCCCGGCCAGCTTCGGCATGCTGGTGGCGCGCAGCGGCGAGATCGTCGCGCACCCGGACGACAAGCTCACGCTCAAGCCCGTGACCGACCTCGTGCCCGCGCTGGACACCGGCAAGCTCGCCGCGCTGGCCGGCGCCGAGGCGCCGCTGCCGGTGCAGGCGGGCGGCGTGGCCAAGCTGCTGTTCGCGCGCCCGGTGCCGGGCACCGACTGGCTCGCCGTGCTGGCGATGGACCAGGCCGAGGCCGGCGCCGGCATGCGCTCGGTGCTGTGGACCTCGCTGCTGGCGCTGGTGGTGATCGCGGTACTGGCCGCCATCATCGTGGCCGGCGCCACCGGGGTCTCCTTCCGCCGCCTGACGCAGATCCGCGACGCCATGCGCGACATCGGCCGCGGCGAAGCCGACCTCACCCGCCGCCTGCCCGCCGACGGCCGCGACGAGACCGCGCAGATCGCCCAGGCCTTCAACGCCTTCGCCGACCAGCTCGCCGGCGTGATGCGCCAGATCCGCGACGCCAGCGCCTCCGTGCATGCCGCCGCCGACGAGATCGCCGCCGGCAACAACGACCTGTCGCGCCGCACCGAATCCGCCGCCGCCAGCCTGCAGCAGACCGCCGCCTCGATGGAGCAGATCACCGCCACCGTCGGCCAGTCCGCCAGCTCCGCCCAGCAGGCCGACCATCTCGCCGTTGCCGCCGCGCAAGGCGCCGGCAACGGCGGCAGCGCCATCCAGGACGCCATCGTCACCATGGGCGCCATCGAACAGGCCGCGGTCAAGGTCTCGGACATCATCGGCGTGATCGAGGGCATCGCCTTCCAGACCAATATCCTGGCGCTCAACGCCGCGGTGGAAGCCGCCCGCGCCGGCGAACAGGGCCGCGGCTTCGCCGTGGTGGCCGGTGAAGTGCGCGCGCTGGCCCAGCGCAGCGCCCAGGCCGCCAAGGAGATCAAGACACTGATCGAAAGCACCGTGGGCAGCGTCAGCACCGGCTCCGGCCAGGTACGCCGCGCCGGCGACACCATGCAGCGCATCGTCGGCGACGTCGGCAAGGTCAGCCGCATCATCTCCGAGATCTCGCAGGCCGCCGGCGAACAGACGCGCGGCATCCAGGAAGTGAACCAGGCCGTCAGCCAGCTCGACCAGATGGTGCAGCAGAACGCCGCGCTGGTGGAGCAATCGTCCGCCGCCGCCGAAGCACTGCAGACGCAGGCCGCCAGCCTGGCGGGCGTGGTGGGGGGGTTCCGGCTGCATTGAGGCTGGAGACAGCGGCGGCACGGCGGCGCTGCGGCGCGGCGGCGCGTTGTCGCTTGGTGCGGGCGCCGGCCCTCACCCCCGGCCCCTCTCCCGCAAGCGGGAGAGGGGAGCGAAACAGCGCGGTGCGAACCAGGTCGCGCTGGACGAAGCCGACGAGATACGCCAACACCGCGCGCCAAGCACGAGGTCTTGGCTCCCTCTCCCCGCATGGGGAGAGAGTGGGGGTGAGGGGTGGTTTAGCAAGGCGCCACATCCAGCGAAGCCCTCGGTGTGGTCCAGCACGCGAGCGCACAGACGAAGCCGCCAACGCGCTCCCAACCCGCCTCCCCTCACGCCTCCTGAAACAACCTCGCACAAGCGAAATCGACGAACACCCTGAGCTTGGGTGACAGCTGGCGGCTCGATGGCCACAGGATGGAGAACTGCCCCGGGGCCTTGCAGTGCGCATCCAGCACCGGCACGAGCTGCCCCGCTTCGATCGCGTCGCGCACCAGGAAGTCGGGCATGTAGCCGATGCCGAAGCCGGCCATCACCGCGCCGCGCAGGGCTTCCATGTTGTTGCAGGTCATCGCCGTGCGCAGGTCCGGCGGCTCGCCGCCGTCGTCCGCCAGCGCCCAGGGCTGCAGCTTGCCGGTGGTCGGGAAGCGGTAGCGCACGCAGGCATGCGCCGCCAGCTCGCGCAGCGTGCGCGGCGTGCCGGCGGCGGCGAGATAGCCGGGCGTGGCGCACAGCTTGAAGCGGAAGGGGCCGAGGCGGCGCGCCATCAGGCTGGAGTCGCTGAGCGTGCCGCTGCGGATCACCGCGTCGAAACCGCCTTCGATGACATCCACCAGCCGATCGTTGAAATCGAGGTCCAGCTCGACCTCGGGATAGCGCTGCGCGAATTCCGGCAGCACCGGCAGCAGGAAGCGGTAGCCGATCGCCGGCAGGCTGACGCGCAGGCGCCCGCGCGGGCGCTCGGCGGCGGCGGACAGCGTGGCGCGCGCCTCGTCGAGTTCGTCGAGCGCGCGCCGGCAGCTGGCGTAGAAGTGGCGCCCCTCCTCGGTCAGCGTGACGCGGCGCGTGGTGCGATGGAACAGGCGCACGCCCAGCGAGCGCTCCAGCCGGGCAACGGTCTTGCCCACCGCCGAGGCGGAAATGCCCAGCGCGCGGCCCGCGGCCACGAAGCTGAGCGCCTCGGCCGCGCGGACGAAGGCGGCGATGCCGCCGAGCGGGTCCGCGCCTGCCTGATCATTCATGGTCGCTCCGATCACTGCCGGCACATCGGCAGGCCGGCCGGCAATGCCCGGCCGTCCCGCGCGCGGCCGGCCCGGCTTCGGTCCGCGCATGCATTGCGGAATTCTATTCCGCAGTCAGCGGAAGCTGGCGTGGTTTTTCCCTGATTCATTCCCCTCTATCGTTCATCGCTCGCCCGGCGCGGCCCCGGCCATATGGCACGACGGCAGGCACGACGGCAGGCACGACAGCGGGCATGACAGCGCGCCGGCCACCTTCCCCAGGCCCTTCCAACCCATCCAGGAGCGACCATGGATCACCCCCACCCGGCCGGCCCCGCGCGGCGCCGGCTCGCCATCCTTGCAGCGGTCTGCCTCGCGGCGCTCGCCCTGCCCCTCAGCTTTTCCGGCGGTGCCGTCGCCACGCCGGCCATCGGCCGCGATCTGGGCGGCAGCGCGGTGGCGCTGCGCTGGATCACCAATGCCTTCATGCTGACCTTCGGCAGCCTGCTGATGGCGGCCGGCACGCTGGCCGACCGCTACGGCCGCAAGCGGCTGTTCGCGCTCGGCACGGCCGCTTTCGCCCTGTGCTCGCTCGCCCTCGGGCTGGCGCCATCGCTATGGGCGGTCGACCTGCTGCGCGCGGCGCAAGGCGTGGCCGCGGCGGCGGCACTGGCGGGCGGCACCGCCGCGCTGGCGCAGGAATTCGACGGCCCGGCGCGCACACGTGCCTTCAGCCTGCTCGGCACCACCTTCGGCATCGGCCTGGCCTTCGGCCCGGTGCTGGCCGGCTGGCTGATCCACACGGTCGGCTGGCGCGCCATCTTCCTCAGCAGCGCGGCAGCCGGCGCGCTGGCGCTGGCCGTCGGCGTGCCGCGCCTGCGCGAATCGCGCGACCCGCACGCCGGCGGGCTGGACCGCGCCGGCACGGCCACCTTCACCGGTGCGCTGTCCTGCTTCACCTTCGGCCTGATCCAGGCGCCCGAGAGCGGCTGGTCCAGCCCGCTGGTGATCGGGCTGCTCGGCGCCGCCGCGCTGCTGGCGGCCGCCTTCGTCGCGGTGGAAAGGCGAGCGCCGCGGCCGATGCTGGATCTCTCCCTGTTCCGCTATGCGCGCTTCGTCGGCGTGCAGGTGCTGCCGATCGCCACCTGCTACGGCTACATCGTGCTGCTGGTGCTGCTGCCGCTGCGCCTGATCGGCGTCGAGGGCTTCGATGAGATCGATGCCGGCTGGATGATGCTGGCGCTGTCGGGCCCGATGCTGGTGGTACCGCTGGCGGCCGCCGCGCTCACGCGCTGGCTCGCGCCCGGCATCCTCTGCGGCCTCGGCCTGCTGCTCGCGGCGGGCGGCCTCTGGTGGCTCAGCCTCGCGCTGCGCGCGGGCGCCGGCCCGGCCGCGCTGGCGCCGCTGCTGCTGATCGGCCTCGGCACCGCCCTGCCCTGGGGCCTGATGGATGGACTCTCGGTCAGCGTGGTACCCAAGGAGCGCGCCGGCATGGCCACCGGCATCTTCAGCACCACGCGGGTGGCCGGCGAGGGCATCGCGCTGGCGGTGGTCAGCGCCGTGCTGGCCGCGCTGACGCAGCAGCGCCTGCTGGCGGGCATGCCGACGGCCGACGCGGGCCTGACGGCATATGACGCCGCACAAGCCGCAGCGCAACTTGCCGCCGGGGACTTCGCCCATGCCGCGGCATGGCTGCCGTCGGTGGCGGGCGCCACGCTGCGGCAAGGCTATGCCGACGCCTTCGGCCTGCTGTTGCGCGGACTGGCGGTGGTGACCGCCCTGTGCGCGATCGCCGTGTTCGTCTTCCTCAGCGGCCGGGAGCGCAGCGCGCCGGATGCGGCCGGCGCTGCCACGGCGCCGTGACGCCATGACGCCGCAGCGCCATGACACCGTCACGCGGACGCGGGCAGGCCCCGGCCCGGCGGGGCCCGCCGGGGTCAACCGCTCAGCCGCAGCTCAGGCGTGCACGCCCGCCGCCCCGGCATCCGCCGCGCGCCGGTACGCCTTCAGCCACAGCAGGTCCACCAGCAGCACCGCCGCCGAAGTCATGCCGAGCATGAAGAGCGCGGACTTCACCACATCGTCGCCGAAGGGCCGGAAGCCGGAAAACGGGTCGCGGGAGAGCGACCGGCCCGATACGGCCAGACCAGCCGCCATCCGGCCCGCATGCAGGCCCGCATGCAGACCCGCATGCGGACCCGCGGACCGCATGCCGGCAAGCAGGCGGCCCCGGCCGTATATCACCACGGCCGGGACCGCCGCCCGACGACAGCGCGCCAGGCACGCTGGATGACCCCGCCGACGCGTCACCACGACGGGGATGCCGCCGGCAGCACCGCTGCCATCCGGCGACCAGCCGCCGCGGGCAGGCGCCACCGGCCGGTGCCTCGGCACCGCCGGTACTCGCCGCCTGCCGGCGGCCGCTTGTGGAAGCCCGACCGTGGGGGGGCGCGCCCGCCCTCGCTCTCTTCTCGGGCAAGGTAAGGGACAAGCCGCGGACGGACTTCCGGCAAAGCGGCGGGCCGTTTCCACCGGCCCGCCCCGTTACGCGGCCGCGCGGCGGCGTAACGAGGGGCAGCGGGAAACGCCCGGGACCCGGCACAGGGTGGCATGCGGGAGGCTGACAACGCCGCCTCCTCTGGGACCCCTCCGTACCCTGCCCCGATCCTCTTAGCGATCTTCATGCTATCCGCTCGCGTGAGTGCAAAGCTGACGAAATCTGACAACCAAGGGAATGCCCGAGGGGCGGGGGGGCATGTAGCGGGCGAATATCGGACAACTGACAACCGACGGGCCCGCTGCAGAGGTAAGGCGCAAGGGCAAGCGCGGCCGCGCTCGCCGGTTCGGCGCCCAGGGTCGGCGCCGGAAGGGCTACGGTGAAAGGGTTGCGGTGGAGGGTGGAGAGACGTCCTGCCGCCGCCACCTAGTCCAGCTTGGTGCCGGACTCCTTGATCACCGTGGCCCAGCGCCCGATGTCCTGCCGCACGCGCGCGCCGAACTGCTCCGGCGTGCCGCCCAGCACCGCGGCACCCTGGTCGCCCAGCTTGCGTACCAGCTCGGGCGACTGCAGTGCCTTGTTGAAGGCGGCGTTCAGGCGCGCCACCACCTCCTTGGGCGTGTCGCCGGGCGCGACGAAGCCGAACCAGGTGGTGGCGTCGAAGCCGGGATAGCCGGACTCGGCGATGGTCGGCACCTGCGGCAGGTCATCGATGCGCCTGGCCGAGCTGACCGCCAGCGCGCGCAGCTTGCCGCCCTGGATATGCGCCAGCAGCGTCGGCACCGACGACATATAGAGCTGCACCTGTCCGCCCAGCAGGTCGTTGAGCGCCTGCGAGGCCCCCTTGTACGGCACGTGGGTCAGGTGGATGCCGGCGGCCTTCTGCAGCAGCTCGCCGGTCAGGTGCGCCACCGTGCCGTTGCCCGGCGAGGCGAAGTTGAGCGCGCCCGGCTTCGCCTTGCTGGCGCGCACCACGTCGGCCAGCGTCTTGTAGGGCGAGCCGGCCGGCGTCACCAGCACCAGCGGCGCGCTGGCCACCAGGCCGATCGGCGTCAGGTCCTTGAGCGGGTCATAGGGCAGGCGCGGGTACAGCGTGGGATTGATGGCGAGGTTGCTGGTCTGCCCCAGCGCGATGGTGTAGCCGTCGGCGCGCGACTTGGCGGCGGCATCCACGCCCAGGTTGCCGCCCGAGCCCGGCTTGTTGTCCACCACGAAGGTCCAGCCGGTCGACATCGCCACGGTATTGGTGATCTCGCGCGCGATGATGTCGGTGCCGCCGCCCGGCGGGAACGGCACGATCACGCGGATGGGGCGGGACGGATAAGCGGTGCCGCCGGCGCTGGCAGAGGCGGCCGAGGGAAAGACGGCCAGGGCCGCGGTCAGGGCTGCACTCAAGGCCGCACTCAGGACCACAGGAAGGGGAACGCCCAGGGTGGCGCCGAAGGCGCGGGCGAACAGGCTACGGCGGGATGCGCGCATGGATGTCTCCGGATCTTATGGGTGGTTATGCCCCGGATTGTTGCCGTGCGTTTCATCTCCTACAATGCCGTTTCCCACAGCGAAACACGTTCTGCGCGATGAAATCCAAGACGGCCGCTCCGCCCGCCCCGCCATCCCGGCCTGCCCGGGCGCCACGCAGCACGCCCGAGACCGCCGCCGCGCCCCCGCCCGCCGGGCCCGCCGCACAGGAAGACAGCACCGGCGGCGTCGGCGCCGTCACGCGCGCGCTGCGCGTGCTGGAAGCCTTCGGCGTGAACGACCCGCAACTCTCGCTGGCCGAACTGAGCCGGCGCACCGGCATCCACAAGACCACCGTGCTGCGCCTGGCCCGCACCCTGGCCGCCGACCACTACCTGGTGCAGACCGAAGACGGCGGCTGGCGCCTCGGCCGCGCCGCCGGCTGGCTGGGCGCCTGCTACCAGGCCACCTTCAACGTGCAGGAAGTGGTCGAGCCGGTGCTGCGCGAACTCGCCATCCAGACCGGCGAAAGCGCCTCCTTCTACGTGCGCGAAGGCGGCCAGCGCATCTGCCTGGTACGCGTCGAAGGCCCGCAGGCGATCCGCCACCACGTGCGCATCGGCTCCGCCCTGCCGCTCGACAGCGGCTCCCCGGGGCGCGTCATCCTGGCCTTCTCCGGCGAATCCGGCGAACCCTACGAAATGATCCGCCGGCGCGGCTTCCACCTCTCGCTGGGCGAACGCGAGCCCGAAGTCTCCAGCGTCTCCGCCCCCGTGTTCGGGCTGCACTGGCGGCTGCTGGGCTCGATGTGCATCTCCGGCCCGACCGCGCGCCTGGACGAAACGCGGCTGACGGAACTGGCGCAGACCGTGATGGACGCCGCCAACCGGCTCTCGTACGCCATGGCGGGCAGCCAGCGCGAGCCGATGCAGATCGGGCGGCCGGCGACTTGGCATCCGTGAGGGGGGCGGCGGGCGGGCGTCCTGAAGCTTGCGCCCCCCTTGTCGAGGCGACGCGCGTTCGCCGTTGAGAACCGGCACAGATCATGGCCAGCAGTGAACACGGCCATTTCCTGCCCCTCGCCACCCGCGACGAAACCAGGCGAGTCAAGCCCGACAGCATGCTCGAAACCGGACAGCACGACTGCCCCTCATTCGAGCTATTCGCCTGCCCCATTGGCGGGCACAGAATGCGCCGATCCGACAACGATCATAAGAAACAGGGAGAGATCATGCGCGCCATTCTCGCCATATTGTTCGCTGCCGCGCTGCTTACGGGATGCAGCACGGTGCCGGACCAGCAATACCAGACTGCCGGCTTCCGCGACAAGTCGTGCTCGTTGAACGGTTCGGGGCGAGAGGCCACCTGCCCGCCGGACAGCAGCCGTGGTGAAGAAGGCCAGCGCATCGAGCGGAAGTTCAGCGTGGCCTTCCTCGAATATTGCGAGCTGGAAAGCGCCGCCTGCAAAGCCCCGGGCCAGTTGTTCGCTCCCGGGCAACTGCTGGCCATCCGGCAGCGCATCGAGAGCGCGAACGCCGCCGGCCAGGCCACGCTGGTCGCTGTCTACGTGCATGGCTGGCACCACAACGCCAGCACCGAAGACGGCAACGTCAAATATTTCGATCACATGCTTGCGCGCTATGCCGATGCACTCGCCCGGGCGGGGCGCACTGACATCCGCGTACTCGGCATCTATGTCGGCTGGCGCGGCGAACTGATCGAGGCGTCGATTCCCAGCGTGTTCACGGTGGCAGATCGTGGCCGCGCCGCAGATCGGATCGCGCAAGGCACCGTTGCCGCGGACCTCGCCACCATCGCCGCCGCTGTGCAGGCGGGGCCGGCTTCGAGCCGCATGCTGGTGACCGGGCATTCGTTCGGCGGCCGGCTGGTGTCGCGCGCCCTGCTACCCAAATTCCGCGAGAACTATCAGCCGCTGGGAGACAAGGCATTGATCGTCACCTTGAACGCGGCCATCGGCGCCGATGCCTACTACGACCTCTACCAGGATCCGGCCCGTCTCTCCCCCTCGGCTGGAAAGCCGACCTGGGTGAACATCACAAGCCTGGACGACTGGGCGACCAAGTGGACCTACCCGATCGCCCGCTACGTCGGCAACCTGCAACCCGACCACCCGGAGGACGACTCGAGCGGAAGGACGATCGGCCACTTCGGCCCATACAAGACGCATCAGCTCGGATTCGCGAACTGCAACGCCGTCGGCTGCGGAGATCCGGCGACCTTGTCCGGGTTGCTCAACGTCGACTACTGGTCCCCAGCTCCCTTCCACTTCTTCGTGTTGCGCTACGCGGTGGAGACCGGTGCCGATACGCTCGACATGTGCGGACTAGTGCGTGAGTACCCGTACAACCAGAAGGCCGTCGACGCCATGGAGCGTCCCGGCGTGTGCAAGGACCTGGTGGGCAGCGAGTCGCCATTCACCGGACGCAAGCGCTACCCGGCAAACGGCCACTTGTGGAACATCGAAGCCGACAAGAGCGTCATCGACACCGACGGCCTGCAGCCGACCAGCACCGCCGTGCACAACGCCACCACCCAGACCAATCTGGCGACGATGCTGGTGCGCTTGTTGTACGCCGAACGCTAAGCGCAAGTGGCCACGCACCGCGTTCCGCAATGCCCAGCGGAATCGCGGTGCGCCCGTCGGCCACAGGTGTGGCCTTACTCCCCGTCCGTCCCGTCCTTGCGCACGAAACGCGCCTCGAACAGCTCGCTCATTGACATAGCGCTGCTGGAACACCGGCAGCGTCGCCTCCCAGCCGCGCAGGCGCTGGCGCCGCTTGTCGATCTGGCGGATCAGGGATTGGAAGGTCTTCTGCGCCCGCGACAGGGCAGGTTCGTTGAGGCCGGGCGCAAGGCTGACCGCCGGAGTGACGGTTTGGCCATGGCTGGGGCTGCAGGATGGGGCGCTGAGCGCCATCGATCCGCATCCTGATGGGGTACGCCGGAGGCGCCCGGCGGCTGCTTCAATACTCCCCCAGCACCCGCCCGCTGATCAGCGCGAAATACTCCCGCAGCCAGGCGTTATAGCGCAGGTATAGCGGCGTCGGCGCGGCCGCGCCCGCCACCTGCGTGAAGCCCGCCTTGCGCGCGATGCGCTCGGCGCGCATCAGGTGGAAATCGCTGGTCACCACGATGACCGGCTCGGTGGCCGGCACGCCCTGTTGCGCCAGCAGCTCGCGGCTGAAGCGCAGGTTCTCGTCGGTGCTGGTGGCGCGGCCCTCGCGGATCAGGCGGATGGGCGCCAGGCCGCGCGCGAGCAGGTAGTCGGCCATCACGTCCGCCTCGCGGCAGCCGCGCAGGAAATCCTCGCCGCCGCTCACCACCACCCAGGCGGCCGGCAGCTGGCGCGCCAGCACCAGGCCCGCGTCCAGGCGCGCCGCCAGCGTCGGCGAGGCCGCGCAGTTAGGCGTGCCGGCACCCAGGATCACAATGGACTTCGCCGCCGTCGCGCGCGCCGCCGCGGCCTCCGGCGCCGCCGCGACGATCTCGCCGTGCAGCGTGTGGAAGAACAGCGCCACCGACACCAGCCACAGCGCGAAGGCCGTCCACCCCGCCCGCCACAAGCGCTGCCGCCACGGCCGCGCCGCGCGCCAACGCGCCACGGCGGGCCAGCGCCAGCCCAGCAGCAGGAAGGCCGCGCCGATCGCGGTGGGCAGGATCACACCGAAGTTGAACAGGCCCAGCGACATCAGGCCGACGGCGTCGCCCAGCAACAGCGCGCCCGCCAGGACCAGGCCGATGCGGCCGAGACGCTCGAGACGCTCGATACACCGCCCGCGGGCGGTCCCTCCTTGCTGCGGATTTCCTGCAAACGGCATCTTGCTCTGCGTGGCCTGCGTGACGGTGATGAAGCAGAGCATACGGCATCCGCGCGGCAGGTTCCTGCAGCCGCTTCCCCTCAGCGCTGCGGCATATCCTTCGCCGAATACCCCAGGCTCACCAGCGCCTCCTCCGGTATCGCCGGCATCTGCGCATTCCACGCCAGCCACCCCTCGCGCATCGCCGCCAGCCGCCCGGGCTCGCGCGCGGCGCGGTTGGCGCGTTCGCGTTCGTCCTGGCTGAGATCGAACAGGTAGTCGTGGCCGTCCACCTGCAGGTACTTCCAGTCGCCGTCGCGCAGGGCGCGCTGGTCGCGGTGCTTCATGCGCCAGTAGAGCGGGCGAGGGAAGCGGTGGCCGGCGTCGCGCAGCAGCGGCAGCAGCGAGATGCCGTCGAGCGGGTACTCGGGATGCGGCGCCACGCCGGCGGCGTCGAGCATCGTCGCGGACCAGTCCATGGTCATGCAGGGCTGGGCGCTGCTGCCGCCCGGCGCGATCCGCGCGGGCCAGTGGGCGATCCAGGGCACGCGGATGCCGCCTTCGGTCAGGTCCATCTTGCCGCCCACCAGCGGCCAGTTGTCGGAGAAGCGCTCGCCGCCGTTGTCGCTGGTGAAGACGATCAGCGTGTTGTCGAGCCGGCCGAGCCGGCGCAGCGCCTCCACCAGCCAGCCGATGCCTTCGTCCATGTGGTGGATCATGCGGCGGTAGGTGTGGATATTGCCGCCGTCGAGGTGGAACAGGTTGTCCTTCACCTGCGGCGCCAGCGCGGCGTCGTCGCGCGTCTCCCACGGCCAGTGCGGCGCGGTGTAGTGCAGGCTGAGGAAGAAAGGCGCGTCCTGCGCCGCCATGCGCTCCACGAAGTCCACCGCGCGGCGCGACAGCAGGTCGGTCAGGTAGCCGGGCTCCTGGTGCGGCGCGTCGTTGTGCCACAGGTCATGGCGGCCGGTGGAATCGCAATGGGTGAAGTAGTCCACGCCGCCGGCCATCGGCCCGAAGAACTCGTCGTAGCCGGACAACAGCGGGCCGAAGTCCGGCGCGAAGCCCAGGTGCCACTTGCCGATCAGCGCGGTGTGGTAGCCCGCATCGCGCAGCAGCGACGGCAACGTCGGATGCGAAGGCGGCAAACCCTGCGGCTGGCCGATGCGCTTGCTGCTGATGGGCTCCTCCGCCGCGCCGCGCAGGCGGTACTGGTAGCGCGCCGTCATCAACGCGAAGCGGGTGGGCGAGCACACCGGCGAATTGGCATAGCCCTGCGTCAGCAGCAGGCCATTGGCGGCCAGGCTGTCGAGCACCGGCGAGACGGGCACGCGGCCGCCGTAGCAGCCCAGGTCGGCATAGCCGAGATCGTCGGCCACGATGTAGATCAGGTTGGGTTTCATCGTTCACTCGATAACCGGCGCGGCGCGACGAACACGCGCGCCGGCGTTCAGAAAGTCATGCGCGTGGCGGCCGCGGCCGGGCGACGCTCAGTCCTCGACACTCAATCCGCGCCGCTCAATCCGCGCCCCTCAATCCGCACGAATGCCGGCGGCAGCGATCAACTGCCGGTAGCGCTCCGACAGCGCCGCCATGCGCTGCGCCGCCGCCGCGCCCACCGCGCCATCCGGACGCATATCCAGCGCCGCCAGCCGCGCGCGCACCTCCGGCCGCGCCAGCGCATCCGCCATGGCGCGCTCCAGCACGCGCTGCACCGGCTCCGGCGTGGCCGCCGGCACCATCGCCACGTACAGCACCTCATGCTCCAGCGCCTTGAAGCCCAGCTCCGTCACGGTCGGCACCTCGGGCAGCAAGGTCGAGCGCTGCGCGCCCGTCACCGCCAGCGCCTTCACCCGCCCCGCCTTGACGAAAGGCAGCAGCGCCGGCGTGGCCAGCATGCCGCCATCCACCTCGCCCGCCACCACCGCCGTGGCCGCCGGCGAACTGCCCTTGTACGGCACGTTGTTCAAGGTAGCCCCCGTGGCGCGGCGGAACGACTCCACCGCGATATGCCCCGGGCTGCCGCTCCCCGCCGAACTGAAGTTCAGCGTCTTCGCCTTGGCGCGCGCCAGCAGGTCGGCCATGCTGCCAATGCCCGTGGCCGGATTCACCCCCACCAGCAGGCCCGAGGTAGCCAGGATCATCAAGGGCTTCATCTCCCCCGGCTGGAACGGCATGCTGGCGTAGAGGTGCGGATTCACCGTGAAGGTGGTATCGATGCCGAACAGCACCGTATAACCATCCGCCGGACTGCGCGCCACCGCGCCCGCCCCCAGGTTGCCGGCCGCACCGGGCTTGTTCTCCACCACGAACGGCTGCTTCAGCTCGCCCTGCAGCACCTGCGCCACCGAACGCGCCAGGATGTCCGACGGCCCGCCCGGCGGGAAGTTGTTGACGAAGCGGACCGGCTTGCTGGGATACAGGTCCTGCGCATGCGCCACGGCAGCAGCACCAGGCAGGCCCATCGACAGCCAGGGCAGCGCCGGCAACCACGACAACGCGCCCAGCAGGCGGCGCAGCACCGCGCGACGCGGACGGCCCGCGGACGGCGCAAGCGACAACGGCTGGCACAGCGACGCGGCAGGCCATCGGGAACGCCAGCAGGAACGCAGCCCGTCATGCGGGCCAGGGGGCAGGGAACGGCAAACAGACATGTCTCCAACTCCTCTAAGCGCCGGTTGGAAAGCGATGGCGATGCCGCAGCCGCCCCGCGCAGGGCCCACGCATCCGCGATGCGCAGCCCCCATCGCCACACACGAGGCCACCGACCGCGTACGGACGGCCAGCGGAACCCGCGCGCCGCCACGACATCCCTCCTCCACCGGCTGGTGGGCACCCTGGGCCAGGCAGCCAGCGCCACCGCGCCGGCCTGCCGTCAACCCGGGTTGTCAGGGCAATGTACGTTGCGCACAATCAGTTGTTCAAAACAACCATCCCCCGTGTAAACCAGTGGCCAGTGGCCAGCGACCCATGCCAACGGCCAATGGCTCCCCGCCACCCGCCCCACCCCACCATGCCGGACCGCACGCGCCTGACCCAGCCCCAGTCGATCGAAGACCTGCTCCTCTACCGCCTCAGCGCCGTGCTGGCCGGCGCCGGCGGCATCGTCATCCGCCAATGCGAAGGCCGCTTCGGCATCACGCGCCGCGAATGGCGGCTGCTGGCCCTGCTAGGCGCCCACGCCAGCGGCCCCGCCCCCACGCTATCCGCCCTGGCCACGCTGGCCCACCTGGACCGCCCGCGCGCCTCGCGCACCGTCTCCGAGCTGGTGCAGAAAAAACTGGTCAGCCGCACCACCCGCGCCGGCGACGCGCGCCATGTCTCGCTGGCACTGACGGCCGAAGGGCTGGCGCTGTATCGGGAAGTCTTTCCGGTGACGCAGGCGGTCAACCTTGAATTGCTCGGGGCGCTGGAAGCCGGGGAAGTGGCGCAGCTGGAAGCGATCCTGGGGAAGCTGGAGCAGCGGGCGGCTGGGATGGCGGAGCGGGGTGGGTTGCCGTTGGCGGATCGGCGAGCTGGGGGGAGTCGGCGGGGGCGGCAGGGGGGTGGGGGTTCGGCGTAGGCGAGGGTCCGCGCGGTTGTTTGCTCAGCACGGGGCCAGGACGCGGTCCAATGGCTCGTCCCAATACAGGGCGGCACTCTCCAGCAGCGCACGGCCCTGTCTGCAATGTTCCGCAAACCTCGCCGCAGATTCGGAAGCGCCTGATTGTCTGTCTTTTCTGCTCCTGCTTTATTTGGACTCGAATCGCTTCCGTATTGAGAGCGCGGAAAACGTGGCCACCTACATCGTGGGGTTCCGGGATGATCGCATCTAAGCCGCTGATGGCAACGGCATGCCTGGCCGTCTCGCTGAACGCACTCGCCTGCAAGCCCCTCGGGCTCGATACCGAGGTGCAGTTCGAGCGCAGCGCCACCACGCTCACGGCATCCAACGTCCGCAAGCTCGCGCATTGGCATGCCGCCATCGTGGAGAATTTCCATGACAAGGGGGCCTATCTGGGCGAGTTGAAGATCGCGCCCTCTCTCGGGGTATCAACTCGCCTCGCACAGCAACGCGAAGGTCATCTCAGGCTTCTGCTCGGTCAGCTTGGCGTCAAGCCAGATCGCCTTGAAATCCGAACCTTTGCATTCAAAGGCTCGGATCCTGAGCGAACCGACATCGCAGGCATTGGCTTCGAGCCGGACTGCCCGAACCCTTGTTGCCCCGGCCCTGAGCCGATGGAAAAGAGGTGACGGTGGTCAAGGCTTGTTGACCGCATCAAGCCAAGAGCCAGCGCGACACGACCCAGCGGGCATCGCGACCGGCCCGTCATAGGTGACGGCGGGTCGGCTTCGATCCCTCAAGAGGATCCCAGCGCGCGCATGCTGTGCAAGTTCTTATTCAGACATCATCAAGGAGCCAGCCATGGCGATTTCTGCCGGAGACCTGATTCCGCTGTCGCAAGCCAGAGCGAACCTGTCCGAACTGGCTGACCAGGTGAAGGCCGGGGCCGAGAAGATCATCAGCAAGCACGGTGAAAGCTACGTGGCCATCATCGACGCCCAGCGGCTCGACTACTACCATCAGTTGGAACACGAACGCATCCACCTGCTGCTGATCGACGACGGCAGCCGTGGCCTTGCCGATGTCGCTGCCAGCAAGGTCAAAGACGCGCATAGCGCCCTTTCGGCCATCAAGCGCCGCCGCGCCGCCAAAGTCGCAGGGTGACTGACGGCTTCGTATCGTGACCGCGAAACACACCATCAAGCTCACTGCCAACTTCGAATGCAATCTTGAAGAGGTGGAAGCCTTCTATTGCCGCTCTCCAGCCTGTCCGGCCTGCGGTGTTGCCCGGCCTGCGCCGGGCCAGGGCGGCCCTGTATGAGACATAGGTCTTGAGGCACAGGCTGTCGGCCTCGAATTGCTAGCGGTGCTGGAAGCGGGCGAGGCGACGCAGTTGGACGCGGCCCTGAGCAAGCGGGAGCGGTGGGCGGCGGGGATGGCGGTATGTCGCGTTGGAGAAGTCGACGAGGGCGGCAGGTCCGCGCGGGCGGTGGCTTGGGGTAGGCCAGGGCCCGCGCGTTTGTCTGCTCGATGGCTCAGTACAGGGACTGGACGCGGTCTACCGCCTCATCCATCTGCAACTTCAGCGGCAGGAGCAAGGCGTGGAGGCCGTTGCTGTCGAAGCTCTCACCTGCCTGCAGTTCCAGCAAGGTCAGCAAGGCATCCAGGCCGGCGCTGACGCGCAGGAGTTCGTCGCAGGATTGGAGGATGATGTCACGATGGGGTTCGTCTTCCTCATGCTCCAGTACGGGCTCGTCGAGCGTCTCAAGACGATCGGCCAGCACGGAGGCATCTGCTGGAGCGGTGGCAACACGTAGGCGGCGTTGACGAGCGGTCATGAGCAACTCCTTTGAGGAAGGTTTTGGGTAAGATCGTCCGTGGTTAGATCGTCATCATAGCGACAGGATCACGGGATGCCAATCGCATCCCCTCGGCACGGCGGTGCCGCCCCTCTCGTCCAACTGGGACAAGCCATCAGACATATCCGCAAGGAACACGGAATGTCACAGGAAGAACTTGCGCTGCGTGCCGGGATTGACCGGTCTTATATGGGCTCGGTGGAACGGGGCGAGCAGAACATCGGGGTGATGCACTTGGTTGCGATTGCGGAGGCGTTGGGGGTTTCGGTGGTGGAGTTGGCCACGGTTGCGAATCTGTAGGCGTGCGCGCACCCAGCCTCAGAAACATCGACTAAGCGCAAACCGACTGACCAGCCTGTGTCCTTGCTCGGCACGGCCTTGCCGACGTTGATGAGCGGTCATGCGACCTCCTCCCCCCCTGACGGAGCTAGCGCAAGCGGTCCACCGAGACGCAGCGCCCCCTCCGCATAGTCCATAATGCGACTGATCAGGCCCAATAGATTCCGAGCCCGCGCCACCTTTTTCCAAGGCTGAGCGCGGGCTATGTCGTTGCCAAATGGCGCGGCCTCCCTGGGCTTGCTGTGGTACCTCGAGACGCACGGAAGCACCGCCGTTCGGACAACGAGCGCGCTACCGCGTCGCGCCACCTGAGGGACACACCTCCAGCGGCCAACGAGGCTAAATTTACCTTGCAAGGCTAATATAGCCCAATTGAAATGCGCGATCGCGTTGTCGAGCTGATAGATTTCGTTGCTGGCGGGAACCGGCGCTACAAGCGCATGGAAGAGTTGACCGGCGTGAAGGCGGACAACTGGAAGAACACCTGCCGGAACCAGCAGCGGGTGACGCAGGATATGGTTGAGGCGATTGGGGTGGTATGGCCTCAGTATGCTTACTGGCTCGTTACTGGAAAGACGGATGAGATGCATGGGCATACGTCGCCGATGCGGGACCGGATTGCTCGGGATTTGGAGAGGCTGAAGGAAGGGGGCGGGCAATAGTTGGTGCGCTGCGCCTATCGACTAGCGCCGGTTCTTGCTAGAGAAACCAACCCAGTTCCAAGCCCCCGAAGAGGGGCCACAATTGCGCCAGCACAACGGCTTTGCCGAGTCCATCACGAGTATCCAGCCCCAAGGCCGCAACGGATCACCCCTGAAGGACAAAACTCCTTCCATGCGGCTAGTGCACCAAAAACTTACTTCCGGTAGAGCTCGTTCAAAGAAATCGCACGCCTTCCCTAATCAAAGAGGTACTTTTCCCACTCATCAGGACCTAATATGCTTTCCAACAAATTGAACTCTTGACGCAAGCAGTCTTCGGGGAAGATGCCTCGGCTACGCGCCTATTGTGGGCGGTTTCAAGTGCGAAGTGCAACACCCCTCAGTTATTGAACAGGAAGCCGGTCCGTGGGATTGGCCAGAACCTGCGCGAGGACTTGTAGCGGGGAGTGCCAGTTCAGGGTTTTGCGCGGCCGGCCGTTGAGGCTGTCGGCGATGGCGTCAAGTTCTTCCTGCGAGTGGACGGACAGGTCGGTGCCCTTGGGTAAGTACTGGCGCAGCAGGCCATTGGTGTTCTCGCAGGTGCCGCGCTGCCAGGGGCTATGCGGGTCGCAGAAGTACACGCGCACGCCAGTGGCGGCGCTTAGTTCGGCGTGCCGGGCCATCTCTCGGCCCTGGTCATAAGTCAGGGTCTGGCGCAGTGGCGCCACCAAGGATTGCAGCTTCGCGGTAAAGCCGGCCAGAGCCGATGCAGCGGTGGCGTCTGGCATCTTGACCAGCAGTACGGCGCGGCTCATGCGCTCGACCAGTACGCCTACGGCCGATTGGTTGCCCGCTCCCTTGATGAGGTCGCCCTCCCAGTGCCCGGGCATGAGCCGGTCGTTGACCTCGGGCGGGCGCACGTGAATGCTGACCATGCCGGGAATCTGGCCGCGCCGGTCGGTGCCGCGCGAGCGCGGCAGACGCCTGGTGTGGCCTTGTCGCAAGCAGGCGATGAGTTAGCGGCGCAGCTCACCTCGCAGATAGGCGTAGATGGCGTTGTAGATGGTCTCCTGGGACACGTTGAGCTCGGGTTGGTCAGGAAAGGCTCGCTTGAGCGTAGCGGAGATTTCCTGGGGCGACCACGTCTGATCGAGGAAGTGGCGCACCACGCCCCACAGCACGCCATCAGGAGCAAGCTTAGGGCTGGGCGGCTGGCCTTGAGGCGTTGGGTACGGCAGGCCTGCGCGCTCATTGCGCCATAGCTGCCACGGGCGGTGGCATTGCGACGCAGCTCACGCATCAGTGTCGAGGGCGCGCGACCAAGCCTGCGAGCCATGGCTCGCAGGCTGACATCTTCAGCCTTCCAAATCTCGATGCGCACGCGTTCTTCGGGTTGTAGTTGTAGGTATTTCGTTCTCGTCATTCATCACACCTTACCGAATGGCAAGGTGTTGCACTTCAGATTTGAGGCCGCCGTGACTAACCGCAGGATGCCCACGTCGCCAGAATTTTCGCCAGTTATCATCGATGTGCTTACCCGCGAGAATCGATTTGCCTTTTGGGGTCTCCTCCCAGTTGTGCGAAGCACATAGCCTGGATGAGGCAGGTTCGTTGCGATGCATCAATGACAACCGCTCGAGCAAGTTACCGTTACATCCACCCCTTACGAGGGGTTGTTTTTTGTTTTCATTCGAATTACGCAAAACTGACAACCAACATATCTGGACGCCCCCCCCCCAAACTGGACAGCTAATGATCACGCCCCCGCCGGGGCCCTTCACCTATCTGATCGAGAGGTTATGTGGTCAGATACGTCTCGGTTTTGCGTGGCGCTGGGGCGCGTCTCCGTAGTAGGATGAGCTTTTACAGCCACGATCAGGATGTGTGCGCGCAATGGCAAATAATCCCTTCCTTACAAAGCTGCTAGCGCTGCAGCAGGATGGCGCCGACGCAATTAGTAGGCCTTCGAATTGGCTGCAAAAACCATTTCTGGAGGTGCCGACAAGGCTGCATGACAAGGTGGCTGAGCTTGCAGTTGCCGTTCGCCCGCCAGCGAGTGGCCACGGAGCAGGCGCTTGGCACTTCTTTGTCGGGTCGCCCGGCAATGGGAAGTCAGCGTGTGCTGGCATGCTAGTGCGTGAACTGATTAAGCAAGGCGACAGGGTCCTGGATGCTTATACGAACCTTCCGCTTGAGGAGTTGACCTCGTCTGGGGACGTTCCCTACCTACTCGCAGTGTCTGAATTGGATAAGGATTACCCATATCTATTCATCGCTCAGGATGCCTCTGTCGTACCGCATCCATATGATCCCGCCGCGGACCCAGCATCAGCCCTTGAAAATCTCTTGCAAAAAGCCGAGAGGCGCGGGACGTCGCTCGTTGTCTGTACAAATCGAGGTGTCGTCGAAAAAGCCTTCGCACATGGCTATCAAGATCCAAGCAAAAATAATGCGCCCTGGTTTAAAGCTCTCCGCCTGGCAGTCGGAGACGCTCGAACAGAGACAATTCATCTCGGCAAGGCTGAACGTAAGCGCGTTTTTGATTCGCTTGCCGTCGGTGTTACCGTACTTGATGGCGAGAGTCTGTTGCTCGGGTCAGATACATTCGATAAATTAATAGTTGCTGCTGTAGGCGCTCCCGACTGGGAGAACTGCAATGACTGCGCGTGCAAGCCGCTCTGTCCGTTTCGAGCGAATCGCGACTGGCTAGCAGATAATAGCTTACGCAGCAAATTTATTCGCCTACTGACTCATGGCGAGCTCCTAGACGGACAGACAATAGTCTTACGCGAGGCCCGCGCCTTGCTTTCATTAATCTTAGCCGGATGCCCTCATGATTATACAGATGGGCAGCCGTGTAATTGGGTGATGCAGAAGCACAGCGAACAGGATGTCTTTTCGCTCTTAGGACGTCGCATATATGCGATCATTTTCTCCTCTTACGCCCCTCATGGCATTGAGAGTGACTCCATCGACGCGCGCGAACAACTGCGCGCACTAAAAGAAATAACCACGCAATGCGCCGCCCTCTCTCAGGGGGCAAAACTCTCTTTAATGGCGCTAATTGATAGCAGCCGCAGAAATTCCACTGACGTCGGTATTCAGCGCCTGCTTGGATCCGAAGGTGTATTTCGGGAGCTAGATCCGCTGGCCGATGTATTGCCACTGGATTTTCTGGACTTATGGAGTGAAGCGTGGCCCGCGCTTCGTGCAGGAGGGCCATGGGTAAGCGAATTAGAGATTATCTGCTTTTCACACTGGAGTGACCTGCAAATGGCCTTGGGAGAGCTCCCCAACGGACCAACTAACGCTTATCGCTGGCTATCGCGCTGGATTACATCGTTCACGATGCGGGCAGGCGCCCTCGTTGACGGAGTGACCACTTTTTCAGAAGACCTCGATGCACTGGCAGGAATTCTTGGTGTTTCCGATCGCCCGACGATGGAGCAGCTTGGGATGATTAAATCAATTAGTGCGATCCTAACCGAAAGCCTGAGGGGGGGCGGAGAGGGTCTTACACTGACCCCCTCGGCCACGTTGCGCGGAGAATGGGTCGGCTCTGCATTACTAAAGCCGAGAATTATTCACGGCAATGCTAATGGCGCAACAACGGGCATGTCTGTTCAATTGGCGTTCGGCAGCGGTGCTGACAAGGTTCGAATGAGCACTAGGGCGTTCGTCTGGCTCAAGCGGCGTGCGGAGCGTGCCATGTCTCAGGGAACCTTTCCAGATCAATATCTAGAGACCGCACGTGACACAGTATCGCGAGTTGCCGTGAAGTCAAATTACGACAAGCAAGACGACATAGAAATTCTAGTTAATCGAATAGAAGAGCAAGACGTGCGGATGATTCGCATGTATGGAGAGGTCTATGTCGATGCAGCTTGATCGAGGCAGATTCCCGAGTCTGCGCCAACTTCTGACGGCACAGGATAAAACTGTACACGAACCGAGTGTTCCCAAATTAATCAAGGCATCAGCATTTTTCGTCAATACCGTGGGCATGCGGGAGGCACCCGAGCGCTTGATAACGGAGCTGTTTCGTGAATTGTTTTTTGGGGGACGACCGGCAAATGCTCCGGCAGGGGCGCGCGAGCTTCAGCCGTGCCCGGAGGATACTTTAGAAGAGTCGGCCCTCCTTCACCTCGAGCGAGGTCGTGCGAAGCGAATAACTCAGCGAGGAAACGCAAGCCTTTATTATGCACCACTATATCCCGTACTAGCTCGCAATTCTTGGCCACGCAAGGGGGCTGACCGCGTCATCCAGCTTCAGCTCATAGAAGGCCTACTTGCTCAACACGTTCGAGATTGCGGTGGGAAGGTAGCGGAGTGGGAACCGCAAGCTATTTCCGAAACAATAATCGATGCACTGCAAGGAAAACCGCGCGGCGATGGTTGCCGAGACATCCTCTCTGAGGTAGCAAGCAGAATCGATCCTCAATCAGGATCTTCTCGTCTGATGACATCGGAAGAAGCCGTTCTCTCACTCTCCGATACGCTCAAGAATCAAGAACGCCAGGTCTTAGATTGTCGTGATCGTGATCCGCTGGCCAGCCGACTCGGGGAGGATTTCTATCACCTATGTGAGCTTGAAGGCAAAATTCCTCGAATACTCTGGATCGAGCATCTTAAGGTATATCTTCGACTAGGAATATCGGCGTGGCTCCTTGGGAATATGCGCCTCACTGTCGCCCTGCGGGATTGGTCTCTTGAGGCATTCGGCGGTAATGTGGCGAACGAAGACACAGTAAGCAGCGTCATCGCGGGCCGTTGGAGAGGGCTCTTTCATCCTACACAAACCGGCTCGAATGAAATTGCGCTACATATAGAGCGATATATAAAAGCTCGGGTTGAGCTGAGCCTGCTCGTCTATACAGTGAGAAATACGTGCGGATATTTTTTCGATACAAAGAAATTAGCCGTGCACCGCAGCGATAGTAGTCACCTGTCTGTTACAGACTGGCTTGCGCACTGCCGTGTCGCAGGTGAGCGGCTCCAATTCACCGGCGCGAATGCCGAGAATTTGCGTGCCGAACTCGTACCTCTTGCGCAGCAGTTCGGCGCGTGGCTGCAACCGACGACCCGCGGCCAAGGCAAAAACATAGATGAATTCTTGCGGATTTTACTACGATTACATACGAGCGACAATGACGATGGATATTTGCTCACCAGCCTGAAGGGTGGACTGCAGCGAGTAAGTGTCTTCCCAGGTTCTGGGATGATAAGAACCGTATTGCAGCTCGCAGCAGCAGCGAAAGGAAGGAAAAACGGAAAAATCGTTTTGGCAGATCTGGAGCGACAGTTCTCGGCATATGGCGTGGAGTTCTCGGCGAGTATAGGCGCTCGACCGAAGCTTGTCTTCGAGTTGGCTAGACTCGGCCTCCTTAAGGGCTCGCCCGACGCTGGAGACAGTGCAGAGCTGTTGCCATGATTCAATCAATACCGACTATCCATTCCAGAATCTGAACAATGACGAACGCACTAGTAGACGCGCTTGCCCATGAGGTGTGCCGTTATTTTAATGATCTTAAGACTGGTGGAGTCGAGTGCCGCCTTGTGATTCCAGCACTAACTGAGCATATCGCGACGGCGCTGCATGGCAGACTTCTTACGATTGGAATGCCCTCGTATCTAGTTGTGCCGCACAGTCATGCACCTGACGAAGTAAATCGCTGGATACGCGCTGAAGGGCTCACTAGCAAGCGTCAGGGGGATATGGTCGTAGTCGTATGGCCTGGCGAGATGTCGCGAATACAAGACTCCGTGGTTGGAGCAGGCGGCGCAATGCGGAACTTCGCATTCAACGATGAGTGGCCATGGATCGACAAGGGGAATGAGCATTTCAGATTTGATGGCCCCGTTCTTGATAAATTGCTTGATTGTTGGCAAATTAGTCGGGAAGAACGGGAGGCGTTCAAGGTCGTATTACAAACAGCCCGGGATGCCTCCAGAGATTCAATTGCACGAGGAGAGGTTTTTCTAGATGCAATCCTCGGCGGGTTTAATCCATCGGAGCCGGCTGCTATTAGTAGTGGGCTACCAAGACTATTCTTTCATCTTGGCATTCCTTATTCGGACAACGTAGATTGGGAGGACCTTGATGCGCTTCGACTCCATTTCGACAGTGTACGTAATGTGCTCAAATCCCTACGTCAGCGAGTCGAGGCGGTGGATGGGGCTCAGGAGCTGGAGTCACGCGCACGTGACATCGCAGACGACGAAGCAGGTGCCTTGAGACGCGAATCTTCATTGAAGGATATTCTAGGGACTTATTTGACGCTCGACGCTAGGCGCCAGGACGGAGTGCTTGGGCTCTATGGTTGTTGGCCGGATACGCGTGCCTGGTTGGATTGGAATCTAGAAGAACTAAGAAGCCTACTGGATTTACCTCCACCGGATGAGCGCGTTCGATTATCAGCAAGCATCTCCACGATTGCAGGGATAAGCGCTGAGAGTGGGCGAGCCGCCTTGTTATTGGAGCATGGCGACCTACTTCTCAATATTCAATATGAAGGGCTCGACAGCACGGCAAACCAAGCATCACTTTTCGTATTCAACAGATCGAATCCAGTCTTTTCGCAGCCCTGCGTAAATTCCTGCGATACAGTGCAGACCAGCATTGCCTACGAGACTATTTTTCCGCCTGGCTCTAGCACAAAGAAGAAAAGTCTGAGAGTGGTCATTCGTCGTGGTGATTCTGACTTGGCTGTTGTGCGCCTCAATGTCTACCCCTGTGGCACCAACCAACCCCTTGTGGTGGTGGCACAGCCCACTTTCCAGGTATTTTCTGGGCATGCTGCAATTTCGGCACCTATGGAGACAGGTGACGCATTTGAGAAAATTGAATCAGATGAGCCGCTACAATTCTTCGTTGCAGCCTGGGAGGGACTCGAAGGTGTGGAGGCGGAAATTGACGGTGAAGTTGAAGCGCTAGTCTCGCTGGGCGATAGCACAATGTTGTGGCGACTCGCGAAGCCAATTGATGCGGCGGCTTCGGGAAGTGGGCGAGTTGAATTTAGTGTCCAGGCTAGTGGATTCGAGGTCGCCCTAGCGATCGAGGCACAAGAAATCTCTCGAGGAGAATTTACGCTCGAGAGAGAACTTGTTACTCAGCTAGCGGGCTTTGACGGACAGTCTCGGCAGCGTAGCGCAATCACGAAAATAGTCGACGTCTTCTTAGGAAAATCGAGTACATCATATGGCGGCCTAAGCCCTATGGATGATAATTCCCGCGCTCGAGCAAATCTTGCCTTTATATTCGAGCACGACGATGCTGGTCGCCCAATTTTAGCAAATCTGCTTAGTGCAGAGGCAAGGCGTTTTGACGAGACCATTAGCCCCCTTGCCATTTGTGGTATTGGGCAGCTACCGCCCACCTTCGCGGTGTCAACGCTAACCCCACGAGCAAAGGAACTCGTCGATAGTTATACATTGGCTCGCCAAGCAGTAATTAGCCTAATCCGCACATCGTTGCGCAACACCGGTTGGCCAGATTATGCTTTTCTCCCAGTATTTGTCGAAAGTAGGCGCACAGATCTAGAAGACTGTATTTGCGCGTATGTCAGAGCTTACTTGAATGCTCTAGAGTACTTGGATCGAGAGCCAGTTTCCCGAGATTGGGCCGAGCTTTTTCGACTATCCTGGTCTGATTGTGTCCTTCATTGGGAGGAGGGAACTATCGAATCACGAAAAATCGCACTCATCGGCCCGTGGCATCCTCTTGTGGTCGCCAAACGCTTTATGGTTCAAGCAGCTCTTGTCCCATTTGCACGGCGACAACTCGCCCATGGTGATGGGGCGCGCGGAGGTGGTTTAGCACGGCTGCTGGACCGTGTTGATGCTTTTCGTTGGTTTGCAGGTCCGTCAGAGGATGGCAGAACATTTGAAAGCTATTACATTTCGTCCACAGCTGATCCTGGCTGGCACGTAGCAATTTCTCATGAGCTCATCGGGCGGCAAGAATATTCTCATATTCTTAGTGCGATGCGGGATAATTTCGGCCTTGAGACAACGCTAGTTTCAGTGTCGCGCGAACAAGTTGCCCGTCGCTATCTCCAAGATTTCTTTAAAGCCTATCCCACGAGGCGAGCCATTTCCGTTGTCGCCGATGCTAGCTATCCGCCTGAACGTCTCGCAGAATCTGCCGAAGCTTTGCTCTATGAGGGTGAAACAGTGACTCCTCTCGGAAGGCAGCTTCCTGGTGGAATTCATATAGTTGCACCGAATGCCGAATCAATGGAGCGCAGAAGATGGAGAACCCCTCCTGTCGCGCTGTATGGCAGTTCTGAATCTTCCGTGAAATCTTATAGAGACATAAATCTTATTTCCCCTGGACGAGCAGTCTCGGCCCGTGCTGGAAGTGATCATCCAAGGCTGCCACGCGGGAGTGGTCTTCTCGCCAGCTTTATATGCCCGATAAGAAGGACGCAGAAGAATGCAGACGGGTTCCTAGTGTCTAAGGCATTCGAGAGGGATTTTGGCGAGTGTGAAGATTCTTCGTTAGGAGGCACCTTCACCGCCGCGTCAGGTGTTTTGGCACGTATGCCGAACGAAGCGCGCGTGGTTGACTGGCGTGCTGAACTTCCACGCTCGCTGGATTTTCTTTGGACGGTGGTACCGGGGAACCATGTAGACCCGGCGGTCTTCGTTAATTATGTAGGATCCTCTGCGGAGGGAGGTGAAGGTGCAGCGCTATGGGATTACAATATGAGCCTAACGGGCTCATACAACAGTTACTTCGTATTATCAAAAATCCCCAAGAGCGTGATTTTTGAATTAAACAGAAGCCCGGTATTTGAGAAAAAAAATGTCGCAAAAGATATCCTTTCCGAGCTTGGACATATCGGTATTGCGATCGGCAGTGAGAGTTTGCGATCGGGGACTAAGGCCTTAGGGGTAGTCGGAGTACTGGCGGCAACGCGACTATTCGCTCCGGAGAGGCCTCTTCCGGCACCCTTACGCGGTGGACACAACTTGAGGGGATTTCTTCTGCCCGTGGATTCCTTTCAGGAGATTTTAGGCGGAGGACTTAACGACATTGATCACGCATCAAATCAGCGTGCCGATTTGCTTGCCGTCCAGCTTGGTCTATTGAGAGATGGAACCCTCGGCATTTCGTTCTGCGCGATTGAGTGCAAGTATTGCAGCAATGGCTTTAGTACGCAGTTCGTTGAATCTGCACTTCAGCAAGCTCAAGTAACGCACGATAGGTTTGCAGCCCTGATCAACCGGGCTCGCGGGAAAGATGGCATTCCAGAGCGCCTTGCGATACTGTCGCTAATTTCCTTTGGACTACGCCTGTCGCATGACCACACTTCCGCAAACGGTGGTGCCGATATTGATTTTGAAGGGCATATTCTTAAGCATCTGATCGACGGGAAATTTGTTTCAATACCAGCGAATGCCGGCACTGTTGCGATTGTCACCGACTGTGCGTCACAGAAAGCCTCGTGGTCACAAAAGAAAGGGCTTTTGGTAACAGTCACGCCAGGAGACTGGCCAGGCATTAGTGAATCAAATGCGCTGCTTTCCGTGCGACAGCACTTGTCGAGGCTATTTTCTACCCTATTTAACAATGTGACGCCCCTTGCGGAGGCATCCAGTAGCAAGCTAGCAGAGCAGGAAGAGCCTGAACACGAAGAAACCGAAGGGCAAGCCCTAACTCCCGATGAGTTACTTCGGGACACCAAGACTGATCTCATTCAGCCAGGCGAGACTAAAGGGCTCCACGATGATAATTTTTTCTCGAGAATCAGCCAACCGCCAATAGAAACCCCATTGACATCAACACTTAAACCAATATTGCTTGGAAGGACAGCGTCAGTATCACATTATTATAACCCGCAGGACGTGCAAACACCCCTCGATAATTATAATATGATGGTTACCGGCTCCTCCGGAAAGGGAAAAACCCAGTATGTGAAGATGCTCGTTTCGCGGCTACGTGATCAAGGTAGAAGTGCGTTCTTATTGGATTTCAAGAATGATTTTGCCAGTGACGATCATTTTGTCGCCCGCGCACAACTTCGACCTCTCCATGTTGTCTTTGATGGGCTGCCATTTAATCCATTGATCCCAATGCCCATCAGAAGACCTGGCGCTACCGTAGAACATATTCAGATTTCGGAGCACATAAACGGTCTATCTGACATCCTCAAAAAAGCATTTGGCTTGGGAGATCAACAAGAAGTGGCAGTGAAGAACGCCATTCGAGAGTGCTTTGAGGATCGGGGAATTCAATCGCGAGGCACCGTACAGGTGGTTGGCAACCTCGACTATCCCGATTTCAATGATGTTGGTGAGAAGCTGCGGGTGATGAATCCGGCGGCATACAATCGACTAGACCCCCTGTTTGATCTTGCTATTTTCCCGCAAGAGGCCCGCATGGCGCGATTTGATGCGATGCTGGCGGATCCAGTCATCGTCGACCTCAGCCAAATTCAAAGCGATCGGATAAAGAATGCCATCGCAAAGATATTGATAATGTCTGCGCATCGGTACTATAATGCTCGGCCTCACACCGGCAGCCTAAGACAGTTCTTTGTCTTTGATGAGGCTCACCGTGTGCTTGACTCCGATTTTTTGCTTCAGTTCGTTAGGGAGTGTCGCGCTTACGGAGTGGGTGTGCTTTTATCATCCCAGTATCCGACCGATTTTCCCCAAGACGTGTCTGCATCGCTGAATACCAAGATTATTCATGGCAATGGTGCTGATCGCGATCGCGTTCGAGATATATCACGCCTTATCGGCGGCTCGATAGAGGATGGGAGGATCGAGGAGCTCACACTGTTTGAGGCAATAATTACCAATGCCCAGTACGCGCCCACTATCATTAAGACGATAGGCTACCCAATGATGCTTGCCCTTGATGCAATTCAGCAGCGACCAGGAACTCCACTGGAAAGGCTCGAGGTGCCCGGAGTGGACGCAACGCGATTGAATATCCCGTACCTCGTGACAACTTTAATGAATATGGGTTTAGTCATCAACAAACCAGATGGCCTATACCCAGCTTAGCTCTCCACGCAATTTCAATATTTAGGGCGGGAGCCCATCTCCCGCCGACATTCTAGGGATTGGATTAACCCGTCATTTTTTCGGCGATTGTACCGTGAGGGTTTTTCGCCCGTTGCTCTCGTTTCAACTCTGCGATACGTTTTTGCAGCACTTCTCCGATGGCCTCGGCGAGTAGCGGTGGCACCGCATTTCCCACTTGGGTGTAACGGGGGCATTCATTTTTCCGGCTAGACCCTCCCGTTGTGTATTTCCCTTGAAAAGCAAACCAATCGGGGAATGATTGCAGACGGGCATTCTCCCGAACGGTGAGAATGCGAGGTTCGGAGTAATGCAGGATGTCATCCGGTAGCGTTGTGACCGTCGCAGAGGGCATTGTGCGATTCAGAACTGTCCTTGCATGTTTCTGAGTACCTAGTAGCTTTCGCTGACTTACTGAAAGGCAGTGGCCGGGCTCGCAGACGACTTGCGTCAGCCGGAATTTTTTAATCGTCTCTGGGCGGTGGTTCGCCAGTCTACGACTGTTTGGCGCAAGCTGCTGCATCCCCCTTCGCATCAGCGTGAGATAGGCGTTGGGATTCTTGGGAGTCTGATACTCGGCCTCCATGAATCCCGGTGCAGGCGAATCGCTTGCGGGCAGGAGCTTGCAACCAGCTGTTTCCAAGTCGCCGATCGCCTCGGCGACGGCGACTTGGCGATCGAGAGGTAGCCTCCGGCTTCTGAGAAAGCGAGCACGATGATTCCGGAGTTTATCAAACAAATCGACATGCTTGACATTGGGAACATTGAGCTCACATAGCATTAGGAATCTAAGCCTGTTCTGCGGCACACCGAAGTCCGCACAATTTATTAAGCCTTTGTAGACGCGATAACCCATGGCGGCGAGGCGATTTGCAACATAATTAGCATAGGATTCCTTTTTCCCATTGCGCTTCGCAGGCGCCTCGACATTCGCGTCGAAACTCATATCGAAACCCGAAACATTCTCGATCACAAGGAAGCGTGGCTTAACAAGCCCCACAAGTGACAGATATTGCTCGGTTAGTTTGTTCCGAGGATCGTTTGGGTCTCGCTTCCCCGCTACTGAAAACCCTTGGCACGGGGGCCCACCAACTATCAGGTCTACTCGACCACCCATTTTACCGAGATTGTCGGCGTGATTTGCCAGTGCCTCCTCGATCGTAGTCGCTTCTTTTGGGAGCCACGTGGGCCAATCGAAGTGGTTTTTCTTGGCGCCGAGTAAATTATGCTGGAGGGTGGAAAAAGCGAGCGGACTTTTTTCAATCGCGAACCGTCCGTGCCAGCCCGCATTTATAAGACCAAGGGAGAGGCCTCCACATCCTGCGAAAACGTCGATAAACTTGGGCGGGTTTTTCTTTTTCACGAGATGAGCTCTGGAGGATCCTGGCGCAATATTTTGCCATGATTCTTCGGTGAGTACCAGGGGGTGTTCCCAACCAGTTGTTAGTCACAGCGCACTGTTGTAGGAGGCTCAGTATCTAGAGTTCCGAGGAACGTCATCAATCGTTGGCGAACGAGGTCGGGCTTAGCAAGCTCGCACTCCCAGATTACCAGGCTCGCCCAACCAGCCTGTTCGAGTAAGCGGATACTCCTCGCGTCTCTTTCTCGATTTTCAGCCAACTTACGCTGCCACTTTTCCCCACCCGGATTACGCGCGATGCGACAACTTGCCTCAAAAAAATGCGCATGCCAAAAACATCCATTGACAAAGATAGCTTTCCGCATACCCGGAAAAATGAGATCCGGCCGCCCAGGCAAGCTCGGGCGCCGGAGTCTGTACCCGCGGCCTATATCTCGAACAAGCTTACGCACTGCCATCTCAGGACGCGTTCCACTGCCCTTGATGGATCGCATGATTTTTGAACGCTTTTCAGGGGATACGTTGTCGGCCATGATAGTTTGTGTGCCCAATGAGCCATGCAACCGTGCCGTGGTAGAAGCAAATCGCCATCATCTAAATTGTGGCTTCGTTACCTTCTTCATTGTGCCCGCGTCTGAGGCGTCGCGGTAAGTAGTTGGCCGGCAGTAGTGCGACGTCGATGGACTTTGCTTGGAGAAGTCACTGTGTTGGTACTTTTTTTGTGCGTTTGGAGTGCGTATCGAGCAACACAATGAATTTAGATCGACATGGACTGGTTCAAGCAGTACAACGACGCCTACACCCGTCCGGCCGGGGATACCTGCCTGCGTCAGGTGTCGGCGCTGCTGCGCGACGAGGCCGAGAAGCACCAGATGGTGGCCGGCCGCGTCGGCGGTGAGGAGTTCGCGCTGCCGGTGGGCGCGGCGCAGCGGCCGGCGCTGGGCGCCGTGCTGGAAAGCGTGCGCGCCGGCGTAGAGCGCTTCGCCATCGCGCATCGGGGCTCGCCGTATGGGCGGGTGACGCTGAGCATCGGTGGCTCGCACACCTTCCGCAACGGGCCTTGCGACCGGGGGTATCGCGAGGCCTTCGTGGTGGCGGACCGGGCTTTGTACCGGGCCAAGGAGGCGGGGCGGAACCGGGTGTGGAAACGCTCAAGAAAACGGCAAGAATCAATAGCCTAACAATTGACGTGCCTTGAGCTCCAGCATGCCCGTCATGCCCTCCTCCTCCCCTCACCCAACCTCGACACAAACACCTCAAACGGAATGAAATGCCACTGCGCAGCCTCCGGGTCATACATGGCCAACTGGTTGACCAGCGCATCCGCCGTCGTCCTTTCCGGCATGTTCTCGATGGCGCGTCCCACCTGTTGCCTCCGGCTGCGCTCGTCCAGCGCCAGGATCTGCTCGAAGGTCTCGGTGTAGGCGTATAGCCCGGCTTGTTCGCGCGTGTAGCGGTGGTGCGCCAGGTCGTCGGTGCGGATCTTCAGGTCGATGGTGTGCAGCTTGGCCGGCGGCACCTGCAGGGTCTCGCGCAGGTACACGCTCGCCAGGCTGCCGTGGCGGCGCATGACCAGCTTGCCGTCGCTGGCGCACCAGCCGAAGTGCAGGAAGTAGTGGAGTTTGCCGCCGTGCTCGCAGATCATCTCGCGCGGGTCGAAGGCCACCGCGGGGACGACGTGGAAGGGCTCGCCTGGGGCGGACCGGAATGCCGCGTCCAGGTACGCGTCGAACGGCGAGAGGTAGAAGACCAGTCCGTTTCCCAGTTCCGGGTTTTCGGCATCCAGGGCTTCGCATGAGGCCCTGCAGTAGTCCGGCTCATCCGGGCGGGGCGCGTAGCGCGCGAGCACGTAGAGGTGGGGATCGGTGTGGAGGACATGGCCGCAAGGCCGGCTGGTCGGTTTGGGTTTCCGCATCGCAGCGCGCTCCTGTCGCAAAGACAATGCGGTCCTTTTACGTCCATCGCATTCGACCAAAATTCGGAATCGTCGGAAACTGATCGCGCTTGTTCCTGAATCCGCTGGCGCGTTGGACAGGCTGTTCTTCACCGGTGCTGGGTGGAACCGTGCGTGACCCGTTGCGGGCCCAGGCGACCTGCGTGGCCTGCAGCTTTCTGTTCGCGATGCAGTACGAAATAGTGTCCGACATTGCGGAAGAGGCTGAACGCTTCCGCTGCGCTCCTCTACCGGGGCCGCTCGATCGGCTGCGGCCCCGGACAGCATGGATGTGGGCATCCCGGCAAGAAATTCACTTGCACGAAGTTCGGCGGTAGCCCGGACCTGCCCGGCCGGTATGAAGCGATCTCGCTGGAGAGCATGCTGGCCGGCACACCAAGCATCTCCAGCAAACCCTGCAAGTGAGCCACTCGCCTGTGTGCCATGGCAGGGCTGATGCCTGAACCTGGCGCCTGGTAGAGCGCGATGTGAAACGCTTCCTGGTTTTCGAACCGCCTGGGTTCATCGATCATCCACTCCGCCATGCGACGGACTTCAGCGGCGGACAGGCGCGCCTTGCCTGGTTCGAATTCGGAGTTGAAGGAGATATCGAAGCTGCAGGCCAGCGCGGGCATCGCCAGCAGCATGGCGATGCCGGAGACAACGTGAAGTGCCTTGGGCAAGCGCGCCGTCACGATCGTCATAGCCCTTGAGCCCCGCGCGCCATGCTGTCCGTTGCCTGGGGCGGCTTCACGATTGGCACCATGCCGGGACAGCACGGATGCGGGCACCCCGGCAGGAAATCCACTTGCGCGAAGTTTGGTGGCTCATACGTCTTCCCAGGCTTGTAGCGAGCAACCTCCAGGACGATCTTGCCGTCGGGTACACGGAGCGTCGTCAACCAGTGCCTCAAGTGGGCAGCACGCTTGCGCGCCAGTGCTTCGCTGATGCCGGTGGTGGGCGCGGCGTACAGGACCACGAGGAACATTTCGTGGTGCTCGTACTTTCCCGGCGAGTCGATCAACCACTCTGCAAGCCTGCGCACTTCTGATGCCGGCAGGCGATCCGCGCCGGGGTCGAACTGCGTCTTGAATGCGATGCTGAAGCTGCAGGCCAGCGCCGGTTGCACGAGAAGCCCGGCCACGATACCGACCGCAAGGAGAAGTCTAGAGAATGACATAGCTGTCCGCGTTATCTACGTTGTCAAGACATCAGGGATTCGCCCGCCACGGCGACGCCGTCATACGTAGCGCCGATGACCTGGGCATGGAGCACAACGCTGTTGCCCGTGGCGTCGCCATGCTTCGGCACTTCTCGAAAGTCCTCCATGCAGATCTCCTGGGGTCGAGCTGGCGGTACGCATAGTGGTCCACACAGTTGCCACTGTGGCATTGACTCGCCCGACAGGCGATTGGCTGGATTCGCAAGGAAGGGGGGAATCTTCGTCATTTCCACGGCCGCAGGCGCGACGAGAATGGACGCCGGTCCTGGTCGCACAGGACGCCTTTCCCATCCGGCTCGCCATGGCTGCTCGGCAGCTTGCATCGATGAACCTCGCTTGGTACCTGCCTCTCGTTCTTGCCTGTTCATTCGCCAGTCCCGCGCTGGCCTGCCTTCCCGGCAAGCACTTCGATCTCTATTTCTCTGCGGGGTCCGTTGTTCCATCGGCCACCGAGGCGAGGCGGCTTGCGCTCTGGGTTGCGGAACTGCGCCGCGACGTGCCGACGCAGCAAGTCTTTGCCATGAGCGGCTACGCGGATTCCGCTGAGCCCAGGGCGCGCGAGCTCTCACGTCTTCGCCTCGATGCGGTGCACCGCCTGTTGACCAGGTGGCGATTCAATCAGGTGCCCATCGCGACCCACTACGGTGTCTATCCTGCGGGGACGGTATCGAACGGCAAGCGTGTGGAGATTTCCCTGCTGCCGGCTTGCCCGAACGATTGCTGCGGCAACGGCGAGCGCCGCGGAACGGCGTCGCCGGCCTAGGTGCGCCGGCCACAAACTCCGCACGTCGTCATGCCGACACCAACTGCAAGCGGGATGTCATCCATGCTCCTCCGCAGACTCGCTCTCTTCGCCCTGGCCTGCTCAACAATCACCCTCGCTTCCGCCGCCCCCGCCTGCCCACCTTCCACGCCAACGGTGACCTTCGCCGACCTCTGGCAGGGCTACGTCACCGGCAACCCGTATCGCGACCCCGCCAACGGCGGGGTGCCCCCCGGCTTCGGCAACCAGTGCGCGATCCGCTTGAGCGTGACCTTGCATCGGCTGGGCGTGGAGATGCGGTCGTTCACGCCGGCCAACGTCACGGTGAAGCCGGGCAATGTGTTCGGGCGCATCCTGCTCGATGGCAAGTTCACCGCGGTGCGTGCCGACCAGATGGGCTCGTGGCTGGCCAGGCGGCCGTTCTGCGGCTTGCCGGCGCGGCCGGAGGACATCACCGGCAGGGACTGGCAGGCGCGCATCCGGGGCCGGACGGGGATTATTGCCTTCGATGGCTATTGGGCGCGGACCGGGGAGTCGGCGGCGCGGGCGAGTGGGGGCCATATCGATCTGTGGAACGGCTCGCGGCTGACGAACCACGGCATGGCGGGTTCCTTGCTGAACGGGCTGCGTTTCGCGCTGGGCATCCAGGATCCGTGGATTCCGCTGTACTCCGACCTGCGCCGGGCGAAGACCATTCTCTTTTTCGAGATCCGATGATGAAGCGGGCTTTCCTTCGCGTGCTCCTGCGGGCTTTGCTGCGGGCGTTCCTTTTCCTGGTCGGGCTGTTGCTCGGCCTTGTCTTCGACATGGTGGTCGGCGTTGTCGAGCGCCTGGCGGGCACCGATGTGTGCCGGGAGTCGTGTCCGCCCTGGTTGACCAGCGCCTCGCTGGCCGTGTACGTGGCCATGCCGCTCGGTTGGGGGGTGCTTCTGGCCATTGCGGGCAGCAAGCCTCGCGCGGGAAGGGTCCTGCTGGCTTGGGCCTGCGCGTCCTTGCTGCTGATGCTGGCGCTGACGTGGTTGCTGTATCTGGCCCAGCATCCGGTGAGGTAGGGCCTGCCGCGACGGCATTCGGTCATCAGGCCCCCGGGCTCCGGTGAAGGGGGCCGGCGAGACCGGCCGGATGGAAGGCGACTACTGCGGCGACGGCATCGGCAATCCAAGGAATGGCGTCCCTCGCAAATGTCTGCCAACCGACGCCAGACGCCGGACGGTTGTGACGCCGGACCCCCTCAGCATCTCAGCGGCTGCCGCTCCCCTGCCGCGCCCGTTCCCCCGCCCCGACCAGCACAGCCCCACCGTCGCTAAACTTTCGCCCCCCACTGCCGTTAGGCACCCGGACTCCCGCCCTCCCCGCCCTCGCTGCCAGATGCTGCCCTCCTTCGCCCTAGCGCCTCCTGAAGCACATGCCTCGGATTCCGCCAGCGACAACCCCGCCCCTTCCGTCACCGAGTGGCTGCTGCATGACGACCAGGTGATGCGCGAGTGCTTCCGCCACGCGGCGGAGATCATCAAGGTGGCGACCGGCGCGTCGCTGGCGCTGGTGACGCTGATCGACCGCAACCACCAGCACTACCGCGGCGAGGCGGGCCTGGCGGTGCGGCCCATCCCGCGCCACAACTCCTTGTGCGAGTACGCGATCCGTTCGGGCGGGGTCTTCGTGGTGGAGGACACGATGCTGCGGCCCGAGGTGCAGGAGTGCATGCTGGTGCAGGAGGCGCCGCATGCGCGTTTCTATGCGGCGGTGCCGATCCGCCTGCCGGACGGCGAGGTGGTGGGCGCGCTGGCCGCGCTCGATCCGCAGCCGCGCCGGCTGGAGCCGCGCCAGGTGGACGCGCTGCGCCACCTGGGCGCGATGATCGAGAACGACCTGAAGCTGCGCACCGCGGCCGCCGTCGATCCGCTCACGCAGCTCTTCAACCGCCGCCAGACGCTGGAGCGCATCCACCGCCAGTGGCAGGACACGCGCGCCGGCGAGGGGCTGGGCGCGGTGATGATCGACGTGGACTGGTTCAAGCAGTACAACGACGCCTACGGTCACCCAGCCGGCGACGCCTGCCTGCGGCAGGTGTCAGCGCTGCTGCGCGAAGAGGCCGAGAAGCACCAGATGGTGGCCGGCCGCGTCGGCGGCGAGGAGTTCGCGCTGCTGGTGGGCGCGGCGCAGCGGCCGGCGCTGGGCGCGGTGCTGGAGAGCGTGCGCGCCGGTGTGGAGCGCTTCGCCATCGCGCATCGGGGCTCGCCGTATGGGCGGGTGACGCTGAGCATCGGCGGCTCGCACACCTTGCGCAACGGGCCGTGCGATCGGGGGTATCGCGAGGCCTTCGTGGTGGCGGACCGGGCGTTGTACCGGGCCAAGGAGGCGGGGCGGAACCGGGTGTGGATCGAGTAGTTGTCGCCCAGGCGCACCCGGGCCAACGGCTCCGGCCACGGCTGCCGCCTGCTGCCGCCAACTACCGCTAACTGCCGGGCTAGCTGGCGCCCGCTTCGACACGGCGGGCCGAAGGCCATGCAGCCCGGCGGCACGGCAAAACCCTCCACGGCCGCTGGTGAACCACCGTCACAGGCTCAGGGCAGCTTCGTCCAGGACCAGACCAGCCATTTGTAGTACGAGACCTCGGCGGTCTCCTTCGTGTAGCTCATGCGCATGTCGCCTTGGCGGGCGAAGATGTCGAGCCTGGGACCGGTGCCCTGGTCCAGCCAGAGCGATCCGTCGTGGAACGTCCACTTGCCGCACCAGACGCAGCGCGCGGCAGCGCCGTCGCCGGGCTGGTGAAAATTGAAGCTGCCGTCCGGCTTGATTTCCAGGTAGTCGAAGGCGCGGTAGAAGGCCAGCGTGGTCTGCTGCCAGGCCGCGGCGCCGTTCTTCTGCTCCGGCGTTTCCGGGCTCTTGAGATCCGGCGGCCGGCGCAGGCCTGCGCCGGTGAGTTCCCATCGGCCGATGAAGTCCTGCGCGGTGGGGACATATTCCGCCTCTGCCGCTGCCGCTGCCATTGCCCCTGCCCCTGCCGTTCCCTGGGCGGCAGGCGGCGCGGCGAGCGCCTGGGCGGAGAGTGCTGTGACGCCGGCAGCGAGGCAGAGCGAAGCGAGGAAGGAGGTCGATTTGATGGGCTTGCGCACGGTGGTGGTTTCCTGAGTGAGCGCTTGGCATTCCGCGCATGGAATGGGGCAGCACCTGCTGCTTGCATGGCAGGCTGTCCACCGGACGTTGCGGTGGCAGGCGTGCTCATGCCGCGGGACATTCCATCGACGGACCAGGCGGCGAACGGCCATGCGAGCCCTGGGCGTCCCTGGGCACAGCATGCAGCCCGGTACTTTGCTCCCTGCACAGCGCTTCGCTTCTCAGGAAATTCTCAAAATCGTCTGCTGATTTCCCAACGATTTGCTCCCTCGCTCTTCACGGGTGCGCTCTCAGGCAACGCGCCCACGCGTCACCCAGCGAGCGTCTTGGCCAATCACAGCCCTACAGCCCCACAGCCCCACTGGAAGCGCGCCGAGGCCGATAGGTTCCTGGACCAGTCGCAGTCCGCAGCCTCGGTCCGACAGTGGCCGGCGCGACGAGAAGCTCGCCCTGCTGATGGGCGGCGGGCGGCGCCTGGCGCCGCCCAGGAAGGAACGTGGATGCAACCGCGCCCCAACTCACCATAGACGGGTTCCCGTCGATCCATGGTGCGACCAGCCTTCACCGCACCACTTCAGCGAACGGATGCCGCTGCTACGCCCACCAGCGAACGGCAAAGTCCTCCACCAGCTTCTGTCCGCGCGCGATCAGGTCCGCCTTCTTGAACGCGCCATTGGCGGCCAGCGCAGTGGCAAGCTGCCCTGTCATCGGAAACTTGCTGGTGCTGTATCCATCCCGCTTGACGACGAGGTCGTCGTTCTTGATCCGGCTGTTGATCGACTTCTCCAGCAAGGTCAGGTTGCCAAGCAGGTTCTTGTGGTCCTCGAAGTCCTCTTCATCCCTGAAACCGAAGGCCCTGGGCCGGAACATCGGCGTCTGCGACAGAATGTGCTCAATCGTTGGATCCGCCTCCATGATCTTCTCCAGCTCCTGGAGCACGTACGTCTTGCCGCGCAATCTTTCGCAGTAGTCGATGAAGAGTGTCCGCAGCAAGCCGGTCTGCTTGTAGTAGTCGTAGTTGGCGAGGTAGTCCTTGAAGCGCTCGTCGCTGATCTCGTGGGAGTTGAACCACAGCAGATGGTTCTCGACATCCGCCAGCGACCAGGTTTCATGGTTCAGGCTGTAGGCGAACTCGGCAATGTGTTTTCTGCCGGCATATTCGCGGACCTTGAGTACTCGGACATCGATGATCTCGACCATCTTCAGGACGCTGATGTTCCTGGTCGGGAGCACTTGCTCGAGAAAGCCGTTCTTCTGCAGCTGGGTGATCGCCGGGTAGTACACAGCGGAAAGACCAAGCACGGAAAACAGCTTGAAGTAGTCCACATCGGTACGCGTCTTGCCGACGATTTCCGCGAAGGCTCGCACATAGCTCAGCAGGCTATCGAGATAGCCGGAAAGATACGCGTCGAGCGCTGCGGCATCCCCGCCCTTCCGCAGCTCCGCCAGTTGCGACTTGACGTTATCCAGCACCTGCTGTGCGGTCGGGTCGAAGCTCTCACCCGAAAAGCAGATATGGTGGTGGCGCAGCAAGTCATCTTCGCTGAATTGACGAGAGCTGATGATGTTGATCTTCTGCTCTTCTCCGCCCAGCTTGATATCGTCGTACAGTTCAAAGATCTCGCCGAACTTGTCGTTGATGGCGTCATCATATTTCTGCGCCAGGTACTTATTCGAGAAGTAGAACAAGAGACTTTTCATCTTGTCCATCCGCGATAGATCCCTGCCGCGGTCATTCACCGTCTGGAAGATCCGGATCGCGTCCGATTCTCTCTCCTCGACGAACTCCAGGATGGAGAGTTTCTCGATCGCGCTCAGCAGCGCCTCCGGGTCCGGCACATGATGGTCCACGATGTTCACCATCTCGTGATACGCGTCCATCATGTACCGCTGGCTCTTGCTTTGCGGCTCCGAGGTGATGTCCCCGCTCAGGATCTGCAGATAGAAGTCGCGATCCCGCTCCAACGGGGATAGCTTGAGCTGATCCTTCTGCTTGACGTAGGACCGGCGCGTGAACGCACTCTCTTCGGCATCCCCCAGCCTGGCGGCGATCACGCTGATGAACATGACGATGGTAGTGAGTCGTTGCTGACCATCGACGATGTTGAAGACATCGGCTTTGTCCGTCTTTGCCAGCACCACAGTCCCGATGTAATGACTGGATGTGGTCTCGAGGGCCTCCCTGATGTCCTCGAACAACTCCCGGACGTTCTGCTTTTCCCACGCGTAGCTACGCTGGTACTTCGGAATCTCGAAGAATTTCCCCGCAAAGAGCTGATTGATTGTTTTCTGGTTTGACACGCCGTTCCTCTTTCACTATTGAATCAAGACCCCGGGGGCACGTGATAGCGCTACAGGGGGTCTGTCCTGGGTAAGCCGCTGAATCTCGACTACTCGTTAGATGAAGTGCGACTTCGCTCGGTCGCCCCGCCTGTCTCCTGTCTCTCTCTCCGGATCACGTCGGCCTCCAGAGGCATTCGCCTGACCTCCCCCACCGCCTCCCCGAACCCCCGCAACCACCACTCCAACTGCGCCGTCTCCACGACGGTCGCGGAAATCTCGAAACCATCCCCCACCTCCCGCACCTGCTGATCGCTCGACAACGGCGACTCCAGCAGATGCAGGCCGGCTTCCTTGGCGATGCGGAAAGTGAGCCGGATCCGCTTGCCATCGCCGAAGCCGAAGTGCCCGTCGGCATCGTATCGCTGCAGGTCGAAATCGCGCGGACGCTCGAAGGTGTGCACCGACGCTTCGGCCGACAGGATGCGGTGCAGGGCCAGGATGCGTTCGTTGTCATAGCCTTCGTAGCGGCATATCAGGTAGAGGCGCACGCCCTGCTGGGCGAGGCCGAGCGGCATCACGTTGGCGGTCTTGCGCTTGCCGGCGGCGTTCTTGTAGTCGAGCGCCAGCCAGCGGTTGGCGTAGAGGGCGTTGCTCACCGTTTCGAACACGCCCGGCCGGATCTTGGGCGGCAGCAGGGGCTGGGTGGTGCTGACCACGCGCACCTTGTTGAGCCATTCGCGCTCGCGCCGGTTGCCCTTGCCTGTGACATTGCCCGTGGCGCTGCCGCCGTGCGGTGAAAGGTTGGCGCGGGCCTGCTGGAAGAAGCCGTCCATGGACTGCATCAGGCTGCTGGGCAGCAGGTGGCGCAGGTGCTGTTCGGCCAGCATCAGCATCAGCGATTCCTGTTCGCTGAGCACCGGCAGCGAGAGCCCGCTGGCGCGTTCTTTCCAGCGGTAGCCGAAGGGCTTGCTGCGGTCGTCGCGTTCGATGTCGAACTGTTCGCTGAGTTTTTCCAGCTGGCGCTGGATGGTGCGCAGTTCGCGTTCGATGCCGGCGTGCTTGAGCTGTTCGTGCAGTTCGACGGCGGAGATCTTGCGGTGGCGCGGGATGCGGCGCAGCAGTTCCACGGCCAGCAGGGTGGTCTCCAGCGTATCCGGTCGCTTGGGCATGTGCGGTGCGTGGGAGCTTGCCCGCCATTCGCGCGAAGGCGGATGGCGTGTCGTTGTTGTGGTCGGGTTCCCGTGGCATGGAACCCGTTTTTTCATTATTCCATGTGCGATCGCGCCGCGGCTAGCGGAACCCGATCGCCGCCTTGCCGCCGTCCTTGAGCACGCATTCGCCCTCCAGCGCCGCGACGAAATCGGCGGCCGAGGCCAGCGCGTTGAAGCGGTGCCGCCGCGCCACCGCGGCGTAGTCGCCGGGCGTCAGCGTGGCCAGGCGCGCCAGCTGCGACACGCGGGGCAGCAGCGCGGCTTCCGGCGCCGGCAGCGCGAGCTGCTCTGCATATCGGCACAGCAGCGTCCAGGCTTGATCGGATTTCAGGGGGTGGAATGCCACCTTGAGGTCGAAGCGGCGCAGCGCGGCGGGATCGAGGCCGTCCATCAGGTTGGTGGAGGCGACGAAGACGCCGGGAAAGGCTTCCATCTGCGTGAGCATTTCGTTGACCAGGCTGACTTCCCAACTGCGCTGCGCGCCGCGGCGGTCCTGCAGGAAGCTGTCGACTTCGTCGATCAGCAGCAGCGCGCCGTCTTCGGCCGCGCGGCGGAAGGCGTGGGCGAGGTTCTGCTCGCTTTCGCCGACGTAGGGCGAGACCAGGTCCGAGACGCGCTTGACGTGCAGCGGCACCGCGAGCCGCTCGGCCAGCCAGCGCCCGAAGGCGGTCTTGCCGGTGCCCGGCGGGCCATACAAGCACAGGCGGCCGGCACGGGTGCGCTGCAGGCCGGCGGCCAGGGCGTCGAGATCGGCATCGGCGTGGACCAGGGCGGGATCGTAGAGCTCGGGCAGGCGCTCGGCGCCGGGCTGGGCGAGGTCCGGGTGGCCTTGCGCGCGCAGGGTGTTGCCGATCAGCAGTGCCATCGCGCTGGCGGTGCCGTCCGGGCCGAGCTCCTGGCGGATGGCCTGCACCACCGCGGCGGCGCGCGTGACGACGGCGGGCGCCAGCACTTCGGACTCGGCCATGCGGGCCACGGCGCGGGCGTCCAGCAGGCCGGCGCAGGCGCCCTCGATGATACGGGTACGCTGCCGGCGCGGCGGCACCGGCAGTTCCATCACCATGTCGAAGCGGCGCAGGAAGGCGCCATCCAGGCCGCGCGCCGAGTTGGACAGCCACAGCGTGGGCACCGGGTTGCCTTCCAGCGTGCGGTTGATCCATGCCTTGCGCGTCTGCGCGGTGCTTTTGCGCCCGCCCAGGCCGAACAGGCCGTCGCCATCCTGGAACACGTCTTCGACTTCGTCGAACAGGATCAGCGCGCGGCGCTGGCCGAGGAAGCTCTGCCCGGCGCGGTAGGCGCGCAGGCGGCGCTCGCCGCTGATGGGGTCGCCGTCGTCGTCTTCGCTGGCCACCTCGAACAGCTCGGTGCCGATCTCCCGCGCCAGCACCTTGGCCAGCTGGCTCTTGCCGGTGCCGGGCGGGCCGTAGAGGAAGACGTTGACGCCCGGGCGGCCTGCCGCCATGGCCTGCCGCAGATAGGGCAGCAGCACCGCGAGCGAGCTGCGCACGTGTTCGTAGTCGTCCAGCCGCAGCGTGGCCGGCGCCGCCACCGCGACGGTGTCGCGCAGCAGGCCGATGGGGTCGGCATCGGTGGAGACGATGTGGTCGGCGAAGCTGTCCGAGAGCAGTTCGAGCTTGCCGTTCAGGGTGTAGCGGCAGCTGCGGTCGATCGACACCAGGCCGGAACGGGCCAGCACGCCGTGCGGGCCGAGCGCGGCGCGCACCGCGGGCTCGGGCTCGTCGAGCAGCACGGCGAGGGTGTCGAAGACCTTGGCGGCCGACAGGGAACCGAGCCAGTCGGCGGTGTCGTCGAGCAGGCGCTCGTTCTTGAGCAGGACCACGAAGGCCAGGATGCGGCAGTCCAGCGCCGACAAGCCGACCACCTCGGCCAGGCGGGCGATATTGCGCGCCAGGAAGGCGGGCATGTCGCGATCGCCGCCGGCGCCAGCATCACCGGCGTTGCGCTCGGCCTCCTGGTGCAGCTTGCGCAGCCGGCGGCGCACCGCCTCCGCGTCGAACTCCAGGTCTTCCGGGTCGACAAAGGCACCGAGGCCGATCGCGTGGGCCAGCGCATCGTTGCCGAAGCCCGAGCGCTGGATGAACTCCCGATGCGCGCCGAGCGGCACCAGCAGGCGCAGCAGCCAGAGCCGCACGGCGGGCGAGACGTCCTGGGGATCGCGGTGGGAGCGGCTTCGGTGGTGACGCAGCATGGGGCGGTTCTCCGTGGGCATGGCAGGCCATTCTCCACGGGGGTGCGACAGGATGTGTCGCTGGGCGGAGGCACGGCATCGAAAGCAGAAGCGCGATGGATGACCTTGCACCATCGCATGGCACGCACCCCCTCACGCCATGCGGTATCCTCCCGCCACATCATCATCGGCCACATCACCAAGACGGAGAATCCAGATGGCACGCGTCGTTCCCGACGGCTGGGAGACCATGGAGGCGGACGGTCCGCTGCAGCGAGAGCTCGATACGCTGGCGGTGCTGGCCGCGGGCCTGCCGGACGGCTACACCGTCTACCACGCGGTGCACTGGACCAATGTGGAACGCGCCCACGCGATCTACGGCGAGATCGATTTCGTGGTGATGAACCGCGCCGGCCACCTGATGCTGATCGAGCAGAAGAGCGGCTACCTGGTCGAGACCGACGAAGGGCTGGCCAAGAACTATGGCGGCAGGCTGAAGTCGGTGCCGGTGCAGATGGGCCGCACCGCGGACGGCCTGCGCGGCAAGCTGGGGCGCGCGCTGCCGGGGCAGCCGATCCGGCTGGAGCACCTGCTGTACTGCCCGGACCACGTGGTGCGCTCGCCGGCCACGGCCGGGCTGTCGCCCGAGCGCATCATCGATGCGCAGCGGCGCGAGGCGTTGTGCCAGTGGATCCAGCAGGTGCTGCCGGTGGGCGAGGACGATGCGCTGGCGGCGCGCGTCGACCGCTTCCTGTGCGACATCATCCAGCTCGAGACCGACGTCAGCGCCCTGGTGGGCCAGGCGCGCGCCATGGTCACGCGCGTCTCGGGCGGGCTGGCGCACTGGGCGCGCCAGCTCGATCTGGAGCCCTTCCGCCTGCGCGTGACCGGCACGGCGGGATCGGGCAAGACGCAGCTGGCGCTGGCCGAGTACCGCGCCGCCATCGAGGCCGGCAAGCGCCCGCTCTATGTCTGCTTCAACCGCCCGCTGGCCGACCACTTCGCGCGCATCGCGCCGGCCGGCGGCCATGTCGGCACCTTCCACATGCTGTGCGACCAGTTGCTGCGCGCGGCCGGCATCACGCCGGACTTCCAGCAGCCGGACGCCTTCGGGCGCCTGGTGGCCGCCGCCGCGGAGCGGGAGGTGACGCCGGCCTTCCTGTTCGACAGCGTGATCGTGGACGAGGGCCAGGACTTCGCTCCCGCCTGGCGCGACCTGGTGCTGCGCCACGCCCGCCCCGACGGCCGCGTGCTGTGGCTGGAAGACCCGCTGCAGAACCTGTACGGCCAGCCGCCGGTGGAGCTGCCCGGCTGGGTGCGGCTGCGCGCGGAGAGCAACTTCCGCAGCCCGCGCCCGGTGGTGAAGCTGCTGCAGGCCATCGTGCCGCCCGAGGTGAAGATCGAAGCGGCGGCGCCGATCGCGGCCGCCGAGGTGGAATTCCTGGTCTACCGCGACGACGCCACCCTGCGCGAATGCGTGAAGGACGGCATCCGCCAATGCTATGCGGCGGGCTTCCGCAAGGGCGACGTGGCGCTGCTCAGCTACCGCGGCCGCGAGAGCTCGCGCCTGCTGGGCTTCAACCAGCTCGGCCCGCATACGCTGCGCACCTTCACCGGCGAGTACGACGTGCACGGCCGGCCGGTCTACTCCGACGGCGACGTGCTGGCCGAGACGGTCCATCGCTTCAAGGGCCAGTCGGCACCGGCCGTGGTGCTGGCCGAGGTCGACTTCGAAACGCTGGACGACCAGGCCGTGCGCCGGCTCTTCGTCGGCGCCACGCGGGCGACGATGAAGCTGGTGCTGGTGTTGTCGGAGCGGGCGGCGGGAATCCTGGTGGAGCGGCTGTAGCCAGCCCCCTGCCCACCGTCCCGCGCGATCAGCGTTCGTGCGTCCGGCTCGGACTGTAGGTGCACCCTGAGCCGGTGGCACTGGAACCGCACCAGCGGCACTTGTTGTTGCCACTGCCATGTCGGTGCGTTTTGGTCGGGCTGTAGGTACAACCCCGCCCATGGCTGCTCGATCCACAGAACTCGCACTTCTTTTCGTCGCCATTGTGTTCGTGACGCTTGTGCGGACTGTAGGTGCAACCACTGCCATAGCTGCGCGAACCGCAGAATCGGCATTGACTCATCTTCTTGTCTCCTCTTGGAAAATCGGCCTTGTCAGGCCCGGATCAACCCACCAGGCGATCGCTGCGATGTCTCGCTGCGATCCCGGTGCAGGCAAACGCATCACCAAGTCCAACCTCCCTCAGAACCGCTCCGCCCAAGCCTCCCAGAACCCCGGCTCGTCATGGTGCGCATTGCGCATGGCCGCTTCGAGCGACACCGCCCAGAACTTCATGCCGGGCAGGCGCAACGTTCCATCGGGATGCTCGAAGAAGGCGGCCAGCGCCTGGTAGGCCGGGTCGGCGAGATCGAAGGGCACGTCGAGATAGAGCGTGCCGCCATAGCTGCGCATGGCCGTTTCGCTGGCGATCTCGCCGCACTCGCACCAGCCGACGCCGTTGGCGTCCAGCCAGTCGATGACCTGGGCACGCGTGGGGTTGGCCCGCCAGTTGCCCGGCCGGCGCCAGTCGGCGTCGTCGTCGAAGAAGGAGAGATAGAGGACGTCACGCTGCTTGCGGCGGGCGATGGCGTCGATGTGTTCGATCAGTTGGGGCATGGTGTTCTCCTGCTGGCGCTCTGGCGTGGTGTGCTTGTCATGCGCGGAAGCTCTCCACCTGGATCACCCGCCCCGACGTCACCATCACGATCAGCCCCCGCCGCGCCCCGCTCATGGCCAGGTACTGCCGCACCTGCGCGCGGTAGTGCTCGACGGTCTGCGGCGCGGGATCGACGTCGCTCTTCCAGTCGATGACCACCTGCGGGCGGCCGTCGTCGCCGAAGGCGATGGCGTCGGCGATGCCGGCGGTGGCTTCTTCCTGGTCGTCCCAGGCGGTGGCCGCGTACAGCGCGTACTCGGGCACCAGTGCGGGCCGCAGCGCGGCGATCTCGGGCAGGGCCAGGGTGCGGGCGACGCTGGCGGCGATCTCCACGGCCGCCGGACCCCGGGCGGGGTCGGCGCACGGCGGCAGGCCCAGCATGCCGATCAGCTCGGCGGCGCGCGCGGCGAGCGTGTCGGGGGCGTCGGCGGTTTCGCCGTTCAGCACTTCTTCGAGCAGCTTGTGGATCAGCAGGCCGCGCTCGCGGCCGCCCTGCACCTTGGGCCCTTGCACCTCGTCCGGCCCCGTCGCCTGCGCGCAATCGGACGCGGCGGCGGGCGGCGCGTCGTCGAGGCTGCTGGCGATGCGCTCCGTGTCGACCGGGCGCAGCAGCGGCGTGCCGGCGCCTTCGTCGCGGCTGGGCGCCACCCAGGCGAGCCGGCGCCGGCCGGCGGCGATGGTTGCGGCCTGCTGCGCGAAGACCTCAAGCGTCTGCGCGCTGGCGGTTTCGGCGGCGCCGAGGCCGCCAGCGCCGGGGTCGGCAGGCAGGTGGGACAGGTCGAGCGCGGGCAGTGCCTGCAGCGGGAACTGCGGCAGCGCGATCCACGCGTTGCTGCGCGGCGGCGGCACGTCCAGGCGCGGCAGCACCAGCAGTTCGCGCGCGCGGGTGGCGGCCACGTACCAGAGGCGCAGGCGCTCGCGCTGCAGCTCGTCCTGCTCGGCCTGGCGCGCGGCCTCCAGGCCGACCGGGTCGGTGCCGAAGACGGGGCAGAAGAGATGGCCGGTATGGCGCTCCACCACGGTGCTGTCGGCCGCCTTCACCTGGGTCATGGTGTTGATCGGCACCACCACCGGCCATTCGAGGCCCTTGGCGGCGTGCATGGTGTAGAGCGCCACCGCCTCTTCCTGCGCGTCGGGGCGGCCTTCCGGGGCGCGCGCTTCGTCGCTCCAGGCGGCGGTCATGGCCTGGGCCAGCGCGCGCAGGCCGCGCACCGCGTAGGCGCGGCAGAGATTGAGGTAGAGGTCGACGTTGGCCAGCGCGCGCTCGGCCTGGCCGCGGTGGCGCTGCTGCAGCAGCGGGCGCACGCGCAGCGCCTCGACCGCCTGCGCGATCAGCGCGTGCGGGGTGGTGGCGTTGGCGCGGCGGCGCAGCGCCTGCAGGGTCTCGACGATGTGGCGTGCGAGCGGATGGACGATGGCCTGCGCCTCGAGGTGGAGGGTGAGCGCGGCCAGCTTGCCGGCGGCGATCTCCTCGTCGGTGCGCGGCAGCGCCCACACGATATCGAGCAGCTCTTCCTCGCTCAGGCCGACCAGCGGCCCGCGCAGCAGCGCGCCCAGCGCGAGCGTGTCGCGCGGGTCGGCCAGCACGCGCGTGACGGCGATCAGGTCCTGGATCTCCTGGCGCCGGTACAGGCCCTTGCCGGCCTGCGTGGCGACCGGCACGCCGCGCCGCTCCAGCGCTTCTTCGTAGCGCCACAGTTCGCTGCCGGTGGGGGCCAGCAGGGCGATGTCGCCGGGGCGGCAGGGGCGGGCCTGGCCGCTGCGGCGGTCGACGACGGGCTCGCTGCCGATCAGGCGGGCGCACAGCTCGGCCACGGCTTCGGCCTCGGCATCGCGCTGCTGCTCGGCGCTGGCGGCGCCGTCCTCGTCGGCGGCCGCCACGTCCAGCGCGGCCACGCAGGGCCGCTCGCCGGCATCGGCATGGAAGGGCTGCAGGGCGGTGAAGCCGGGCTGGCCCTGCGCCTCCGACAGCAGGTCGGCGAAGCGCGCGTTGACCCAGTCGAGGATGGTGGCGCGCGAGCGGAAGTTGGTGGCGATGGCGAGCACGCTGTCGCCGTCCTGGCGCGCGAAGGCGGTGCGCGCCTCCACGTAGGCGGCCACGTCGGCGCCGCGGAAGCGGTAGATGGCCTGCTTGGGATCGCCCACCAGGAACAGCGCGCCCGGGCGGATGCGGTAGCCGCGCCAGTCCGCGTCGCCTTCGCCACCTTCGCTGCCATCTGCGCCATCGCCACCGGCGTCGGGCTCGCCGCACAGGCGCCAGAAGATCTCCGACTGCAGCGGGTCGGTGTCCTGGAACTCGTCGACCAGCACGTGGGTGAAGCGCCCGGCCAGCGCGCGGCGCACCGGCTCGTGGTCGCGCAGCAGGTCGCGCGCGGCGTGGATCAGGTCATCGAAGTCGAGCAGGCCGGCCTGGCGCTTGTAGTCGCGGAACTGGTCGGCGACCGGGCGCAGGGCCTCGACCAGGCCGGCCAGCACCCACGAGGCGGTGTGCTGCTGCAGCGCCAGCCAGGCATCGCGGCAGGCGGCATAGCAGGCGGTGGCACGCTGGGCCATGGCCTCGCCGTCGGCGGCACGCAGGCCGGCGGCGCGCGCGGCGGCGCTCCACTTGCCCTTTTTCTTGTAGGCGGCAAAGCCGCCGCTGGCCGTCAGCAGCACGGCGGCGGGCCGCGTGAGCACCAGCGCGGCCAGTTGCTGGGCGGCGTGCTCGTTGCCGTGTCCTTCCCAGCGCGCGGGAATGGCCTGCGCCATCCCGGCAAACCCCGCGACGATGGCGGCGGTCTCGGCTTCGTCCACCGTTGCGCACTCGGCCAGCAAGGCCTGGAAGTCCTGCACCGCGGCGCGGAAGGCCGCCAGCCGCGGCGCCAGTGCCTCGGGCGCGCGCACGCCGGCCTGGCGATGCTGGCGCAGCAGGTCCAGCACCTTGCCGGCCAGCGCCACGGTGGCCGCCGGCTCGCGCCAGGCCAGCTGGGCGAGCAGGCTGCCGCCATGCGGGTCGGCCGCTCCCGCTGCGCCGGCATCGGCGAGGGCCGCGCGCAGCCAGGCGTCGGCCAGTTCGCGGTAGACCAGGTCGGCCTGGTCGCGGTCCATCAGCGTGGCGCCGGGGTCGATGCCGGCCTCCACCGGATAGGGCCGGATCAGGCGCTGGCAGAAGCCGTGGATGGTGGAGCACGTCATCTCGTCGATGGCGTGGCTGGCGGCCTGCAGGTGTTCGAGCTGGCGGGCATCCGGACCGGCGGGCAGCGCGGCGCGCATCTCGGCCGGCACGTGGCCCGAGGCCAGCGCGGCGACGAACTCGCGCACGCGGATCAGCAATTCGCTGGCCGCCAGCTCGGTGAAGGTCACCGCGGCGATGTGCGCGGGCGCGATGCCCCGCGCCAGCAGCAGCGCGATGCGGCCGGCCATCACGGCAGTCTTGCCGGAGCCCGCGCCGGCTTCCACCAGCAGGGAGCGCTCATGCGCGGCGATGGCGGTGCGGCGGGCGGCTTGGTCGAGGAGGACAGGCGTGGCGGTGGTCATCATGCGGCTTCCCAGATGCGGGCGGCGTCGCCCAGGCGTGCGGTGGCGGCGGCGAGCTTGCGCCGCAGGTAGCCGGCCTTGGCATTGGCCGGCAGGGCGAAGCCCAGGTCGTCGTAGTCGCTGCCGCTGTCGATGCCGATCACGGTGGCACCGCCCAGCAGCGCGTCGCGCGCGGCCTGCAGGCTGGCCACCACGGTATCCAGCGTGCCCTGCGGATCGTCCAGCACCAGCTCGACGCCGTCGCGCGGGTAGAGCAGCGCGGCGCTGATCTCGACGCCGTCGCCCAGCAGGGCCTGCACGGCGAAGGCGTACAGGCAGCGCTGCAGTTCCTTGCCGCCGTTGAGCACGAAGGGCTTCTCCTTGCCCTCGCTGCCGGTGTCCGGGACGGCGCCGGTCTTGTAGTCGAGCACCAGCGCGCGGCGGCCGTCGCCGGAGATATCGAGGCGGTCGATATAGCCGCGGATGCGCAGGCCGGTGCCGGGGATCTCGACGCTGGCCTGGTGGTCCCAGGGCACGGCGCTGCCGGTCTTGGGCGCCATGCCGCCGAACGGGACTTCACCGAAGGCGCGCGCGGCGGGCAGCCGCCCCTGGCTGGCGGCCAGCGCGGTGGTGCTGATGGCGCGCACGTCTTCCAGGGTGCGGCGCCAGATCAGCGCCGGCGGCACGGCCTCGCCGGCCTCCCATTGCCGCGCGGCCTCGGCCGCGGCCGCTTGCACGGCGGCGGCGATGCGCTGCGGGCTGGCGGCAGCCAGCCCCCCTTCCTCCGTTCCCTGCGTTCCCTGTGCCTCCAGCGCCTGCAGGGCCAGGTCCAGTGTCAGGTGGACCAGGTTGCCCAGGCTGGGCGGATCGAGCGTGAGCCGCTCCGTGCCGTCTTCCGGCGCGCGCCAGCCCAGACCGTACTGCCACAGGTAGCCGAGCGGATTGCGCAGCAGGCGGCTGAGCGAACTGGCCGACTGCGGGCGCGCCAGCACGGCGGCCAGCGCGGGATGGCCGGCGCGCACCAGGCCGTCGTGCGGCGTGAGCTCGGCGAGCTGCCAGTCGAGCCAGCAGCGCTGCGCGGCCTCGGCCTGCGGCAGCCGCGCGAATTCGTCGGGGCGGGCCAGCAGGCGGTCGCCCTCGCTGCAGGCCTGTGCCGGTGCCGCGTTGCGGCGCAGATAGGTTTCGTCGGGCTGGCCGTGCAGCAGCGGGCTGCGGCCCAGCAGGCGCCCCTCGCCGTCGCGGCGTGCGCGCGACAGCACCACCTCGCTCTCGGTGGTGGCGAGGATGATGCCGAAGTCGCGCCGGTCGGCGGCGGCGACGGGCAGCGGATCGAGCTCGGCCGCCGGCACGATGTGATCGGACAGCAGGCGGTCTTCCGCGCGGCCGCGCGGCCAGTGCGAGGAGTTGAGGCCGAGCAGCCGCACGAAGCGGCGCGGCGCCGACGCCAGCGCGCTGGCGGGCATCCAGGCGGCGCACACGCAGGCCTCCAGGCCGTCGTCCTGCTTGAGCCCGGCCAGCGTGACGTCGAGCGCTGCCGCCGGGCCGGCCAGCAGGGCGCGGCGCCAGATGGCGAGCGCGCGCCCGCCGAGCAGCGCCTCGCCGGCCTCGGCCGCGCCGTCATGGCCGCGCGACAGCAGCGCCACCACGGCGCGCAGCGTGGCGCCGAGTGCCTTGGCCTCCGGCCACTCGCTGGCGCCGGTGGCGTCGGTGCCGTCGGTGGTGCCGGTGGCGCCGAGGCGGTCCAGCAGCCGCGTCCAGGCGGCGGCGCTGCTGAGCGGCGCGTCGGCCGGCAGCGCCCGCGCCCAGTTCTCGGGCAGGCGGCCCAGCAGGCCCGCGCCGCCGGCGCACAGGGTGGCGAGGCGGCGCAGGCGCGCCTGGCTCAGGCCGCGCAGCAGGACGTCGGCCAGCGCGGCGGCGGCCTGGCCGTCGCGGCTGGCGGCAACCGTCACGCCATGCACGAAGTGCAGGTCTAGCCCGCTGTCGGCGCGCAGCGCGAGGAAGTGGTCGTCATAGTCGGCCGGGGTCACCGCGGCGATGGCGATCTCCTCCGGGCGCGCCTGCCCGGAGGCCAGCAGCGCGCGCGCCCAGCGCATTGCTTCGATGGCCTCGTGCTGCGCGGTGGCGGCACTGACCACGCTGCGCGCCGGCGTGCAGGGCGCGCTGCGCTCGACCGCCACCGCACTGCCGTCCAGCCAGTCCGGCAGCGGACGCGGACCGGCCAGCCAGCGCAGCGGCAGCACGGCGGCCAGCGCCAGCAGCAGCGGGCGCCAGCAGGGCGGCAGGTCGGCCAGGCCATCCACGTCGACGCGGCCGAGCAGCGCCGGGGCGTGCGCCAGGCGTGCCTGGGCGGCGGCGGCCAGCGCGGGCGGGTGGAGCATGCCCGGCGGCAGTTGGGCCAGCACGGCGCGCTCCAGGGCAGCCATGGCCTGCAACCGCGCGTGTTCGCCGGCGCGCGCCTGCAGGTCGATGCCGGCGCGCCAGGCCTTGCGCAGCGTGTCGGCGGCGGCGCCCACCATGCCGGGCAGGTCCTTGATGGCGTCGAGTTCGCCGAGCGGCGTGCCGGGCAGCACGGCCTGGATGGCGGCGCGCAGGGTGTCGTCGTCCAGCGGCGCGATGAAGCCGCCGGCCAGGCGCGCGGCGAGCTGTTCGATATCGACGATCTGCACGCCCTGTGCGCGCGTCCGCGCGGCGCGCAGGCGCTGCCCGCGCAGGGCGAGGCGCCCTTGCGTGACGATGGTATGCCGTGGTCTGGTGTTCACAAGCTGTCCTCCTGGCCGGCCCCGCGCGATGGCGTGGCCGGCATGTTCCGCGTTGGCTGCGTTGGCTGCGTTGGCTGCGTCTTCTGTACCGGCGGCATGGACCGGCGCTCCGGCAGCGTCACCGGCATGCGCCCGCTGGTGTCCTCGGTAGTGCCCTCGGTAGTGCCCTCGGTCGTGCCTGGCGGTACCTGTCCGCCCTCTCCCGCCTGCCCTGCATTCTGCGCGGATATCTGCGCACGCCTTGCGCAGATGCCGCGCCACACTGGCCTCATCCAATCCGAGGGAGAGCCAATCCGTCTATGTCGCGCATCGATGCCCATCTCACCGTACACAACGTCCAACCGCAAGCCGTCGCGCAGCGCATCCTGCTGCGCCGCTGGGGCTTCTCCGAGGCCGAGGCCGCCGGCCTGCTGCCGGACCTGGACTCGCTCGACGGCCGGCTGCAATGGGGCGTCGAGGAGCGCGCGGCGCGCCGGCCCGATATCGTCATCCACCTGGTGGATGCCACACGCCTGAGCGGCGTGTTCGGCGGTGCGCGCTGGAACGCGATGGGCCCGGTGGACGCCATGCGCAAGGCGCGCCAGCGCCGCACTGTCGAGATCGCCCTGGTGCTGGGCTCGACCCAGCACCTGCCGCTCGACCGGGTCGGCTGCTGGGTGCTGGCGGGCGAGCGCAGCCTGGCCACGGCGCTGAACATCCTGGCGCGCACGGCGATCGAGCCGATGCTGTCGGCCGAGCCCGGCCTGCCCGTGGGCCTGGAGGAACTGGCCGCCACCAATGCCTTGTGCGTGCTGACGCGGGAACAGGGCACCGACCGCGACGCGCTGGCCAAGCGCACCATGGAGGTGCTGTGGACCGCCTGCGAGCGCGCCTACGCCGCGCCGCGCCGCGTGCTGGTGGCCGCGCAGACGCATGTGGTGGACCTGGTCGAGACCTTCCGCCCGCAGATGCGGGAACGCCTGCGCCTGCATCGGCGCCAGACCGGTTCGCTCGACCTGTCGGCCGAGTTCACCGTGGTCTATCCCTGGCCCGCCACCCCGCTGGCACCGTTCTGAGCAGGGTGGCCGCGCGCGCTTCACGGCTGCGCCGGCAGGTCGTCGTAGTAGCGGCAGGCCTGCCGCAGGCCCTGCGCGATTTCCGCGCGCAGCTCGGCCGGGGCCAGCACCTCGACCCGCGCGGCGCGCTCCATCAGCAGGTTGCGCAGTTCCACCGAGGGGATCACGGTCGCGCTCAGGCGGAAGCCGCCGGCCTCTTCCTCGATGCACTGGTCGTCGGACAGACGCTGCTCGCGGAAGCGGTCGCGCAGGCCCACGTCCTCGCGCACGCGCAGCGCGATGCGGATCGGCTCCTGCGGAAAGAAGGAGAAGAACTGGTTGTGGCGCACGTAGGCGTCCAGGTCGAAGGCGGGATCGGGCTCGCCGGGCACATCCGTGCAGGTGGCGTCGACGAAACGGTCCAGGCGCAGCTGGTAGCGGCGGAAGGCGCCGGTGCTGCTGCTGCGCCGGCTCGCCACCACGTAGAGCACCGGGCCGCGTTCGACCAGCGCCAGCGGCACCACCTCGTACGAAGCCGGCGCCGCGGTCTCCAGCCGCGAGTTGCGGTAGGACACCGACAGCACCTTGGTCGCGTACAGGGCGCGGCGGATCTCGTTCAGGATCCCGCTCTCGACGGGCGGCGAGACGAAGGGATAGCCGGCATCGATGCGCACCGTCTTGGTGGCCCAGGCGCGCGCGTCGACCAGGGTGGGATCGACCGGGCTCTCCTGCAGCACCTTCTCGGCGCCGGTGAAGTACTCGGTGAGCAGGCCGGTCACGTGGCTGGGCAGGTGATTGGGCGCGTGGCGCTGCAGAGTCAGCAGCGCGATCGCCAGTTCGAGCGGCGGGCGCCGCGCCACACCGTTCGCGGCGCGCGGCTTGCCGGTCTTCCACCACTTGCGGGCACGTGCCTCGCCGGATTTGCCGACATAGCCCTCCAGCTCCAGTTGCTCCAGCGCGCGGCGGATGGTGTCGCGGCTGGGCGGCTGGCGCGGATGCAGCTGCTGGACGCGGTCGATCAGCTCGCCCGAGGCGATCGGTTGCTCGGCCGCGGAGGGCATGCGCGCGAGGATGTCGTTCTCGAGCTCGGGCCAGAGGGAAGAGGTGGCCATGGCAGGTCTTTGGCTAGGCCCTGGTACGGCGGGATGCCGGGCGGAATGCCGTGGGCTCGGCATTTAGTATCGGTGGCCGGGCGTGCGGCTTTAGGGGAATCGGCCCCCTCCTGATCGGGGGGGTGCATCGGACTATCGGCACGGCGACGATGCCGCGGCAGTGTGCGAGCGAGACACGCCCGGCAGGGCGCCCTCCACCGCATCCGAGCGCTCCCTGAACGCACGACAGCCCCTGCCAAGCCATGAGACGATAGTCGCGCCCCATCCGCCCCGCCGACCATGCCCCCACCCACCCACCTCCCCGTCCTCCCCACCCCCGACACCCTGCTCCAGCCGGTCGCCCGCGCCTACCCCGACGGCCACGAGATGCCCGAGCACTGGCATGAGGCGCCGCAGCTGATCCATGCGGTGAGCGGCGTGATGGAGCTGCGCTGCGCAGACGGCTTCTGGGTGATCTCGCCGCAGCAGGCCTTGTGGATGCCGGCCGGCGTGCCGCACCGCTTGCGCGCGCGGGGTGCGGTGGCGTTGCGCACGGTGTACGTGGCGCCGGCCTTGTGCGCGGCGCGCATGCCGGCGCAGCCGCGCAGCCTGGTGGTGGCGCCGCTGCTGCGCGAGCTGGTGCTGCAGGCGCGGCCGGTGACGCGGGCGACGCCGGCGGATGGGCGCGAGGCGCACCTGATGCAGTTGCTGCTGGACGAGCTGGCGCTGGCGCCGGCGATCCCGCTGCAGCTTGCCATGCCCAGAGACGGCCGCCTGCAGAAGATCTGCCTGGGCCTGCTGCACGATCCGGGCGACGAGCGTGGCCTGGAGGCGTGGGGGCGGCTGGTGGGGGCGTCGACGCGCACCTTGTCGCGCTTGTTCCAGGCGGAGTTCGGTACCAGCTTCGCCTTGTGGCGGCAGCAGGCGCGGGTGTTCGCCGCCATGCCGCGCCTGCGCGAGGGCGAGGCGGTGGCGCGCGTGGCGGCGGACCTGGGCTATGGCTCGGCGGGGGCGTTCGCCACGGCCTTCCGGCGGCTGACCGGGTACTCGCCGCGCGAGCTGCGGCGCCAGGCTGGCTGATCCGCGCAAGTTCGTGGCGCGCCGGCGGCAGACGGGGCGGGCGCGGCGGCCTATGCTGCGGGGTATCGCTTCGCCGCGTGGGCCGGCCTCTTCGGCACGGGCCCGCCGCGCGGCGGCATCCCTTCGCTACCCACGCAAGCAGGAGCCGACATGGCAGGACCCACCCGTGAATCGCACCGCATCCCGGCCAACGGCATCGAGCTGGATGGCTGGCTTTACCTCCCGGCGCTGCCGGCCGCAGCGACCGCAGCAGCATCGACTACATCCGCGGCAGCGGCCCCGCTGATCGTCATGAGCCACGGCTTCGCGGCGGTCAAGGAGCTGTATCTCGACCGCTTCGCCGCGGCCTTCGCCGAGGCTGGCTTCGCGGTGGTGCTGTACGACCACCGCAACTTCGGCCGCAGCGGCGGCGCGCTGCGCGGCGAAATCGATCCGCGTCAGCAGGTGGACGACCTGCGCGACGTCATCAGCTGGGCCATGGCGCTGCCGCAGGTGGATCCGGCGCGCGTGGGCGTGTGGGGCTCCAGCTACAGCGGCGGCCACGCCATCTCCGTGGGCGCGCACGACCGCCGCGTGCGCTGCGTGGTGGCACAGGTGCCGACCATCAGCGGCTACCAGAGCCTGCTGCGCCGCGCCGGGCCGCAGCTCCACGCGGTGCGCGCGGCCTTCGCGCAGGACCGCGCGGCGCGCTACCGCGGCGAGCCGCCGCGCTACCGGCGCGTGATCGACCAGGACGGCGAGGCGGGCATCTACGGCAGCGATGACGCGCAGGCCTTCTACAGCGCGGCCTGGACGCTGGCCGATGGCTGGGACAACCGCGTCACGCTGCGCTCCAGCGAGCTGGCCAGCGAGTACGAGCCGGGCGCGTGGATCGACCGCGTCAGCCCGACCCCGCTGCTGATGGTGGTGGCCGGGCACGACACGGTGACCCCGACCGACCTGGCGCTGGCGGCCTACGAACGGGCGCTGGAGCCGAAGCGGCTGTGCCTGCTGCCGGGCGGGCACTTCGATCCCTACACCACGCATGCCGGGCGCGCCATCGCGGCGGCGCGGGACTGGTTCGTGCAGCACCTGGGCTGAGCGGCGCCGGCGCAGGGCGGCGGAGGGCGGCGCGGCCCCGCCAGCCTGAACCGCCGCGCGAATAAATCCCGTCCTGCCGGCGTCATACAGGTGCCGGCACGGACAGCAACGCCGCCATGGCGATGCCGCCGTCGGTGCCGGCCACCTCCACCCGCGAGGAGCGCACCATGCCCGACCCCCACTTCCCCCCGGCCCCCGGCACCCACCTCGTCACGCTGCGCTGCGGCTATTGCCACCACGGCATCTACGTGGGAGACGGCAAGGTCGTGCATTACGCGGGATTCGGCGGCGCGCTGCAGCGCGGACCGGTGGAGGAAGTGGCCCTGGCCGGCTTCACCGCCGGCCAGCCCGTGTGGATCGACGCCGATCCCCGGCCCGGCTACCCGGGCCCGGAGGTGGTGCGGCGTGCGCGTTCCCGGCTCGACGAGAACGACTACCGGCTCCTGAGCAACAACTGCGAGCACTTCTGCACCTGGTGCCTGTCCGGCGAAAGCCGCAGCGAGCAGGTGCGGGACTGGCACTGCCATCCGCGCGCGGCGCTCTGCCGGGCGGTGCGGCTGGTCCAGGCGTATCGCGAGGCCTATCGCGAGGCCTATCGCGGCAAGCGGCCACCGGCAGGCGCCGGCGTGCGGCTGCTGCCCGCCCGCGCCGCCACCAGGCAGCCGGGCCTTCACGCGGCCACGGGGGAGGCCTTCCTCAACCAGACTGAGACCGTCGGAGTGCCATCATGAAGCCCGCTTCCCTGACCCGATCCACCCATGCGCCGCGCCCCCGCCGCGCGGGACTGTGGCTGGCGCTGTGCGCCCTGCCGCTGCTGTTCGCCTGCGCGGATCCCGCCTGGCGCACGGTGGCGCCCGGCGCCGGCAGCGACGCGCTGCAGGCCAGGCTCGGACCGCCGCGCGAAACCTATCGCCTGCCCGACGGCTCCCAGCGCTGGCTCTACCCCGGGCCGAGCCAGACCAAGTGGTCCGCCAGCCTCGACCCCTCCGGGCACGTGATCCGCGTGCATCCGATGCTGAGCGGCGCGGAGGCCGGCGAAGCCAAGGTCGGCGAGTGGACCATGCAGGACGTGCTGGCCCACTACGGCAAGCCGGTCGACACCAGCCGCTTCCCGCGCATGCGGCGCCAAGTATGGAGCTACCGCTTTGCCGAGGACAACGTGTCGTACGCGACCATGCATTTCTACTTCGATCCGCAGGGCGTGCTGCGGCTCACCCAGGTGGTGCCGGACTACCTGCTTGAGTCGTAGTCCATCGTGCGGGGCGCCGCAAGCGGCGCCCCGCACGCGCCGGTGCCGGCTGTGGCGGCCGCTGCGGGAATAGCGCGCGGCCGCGCCCGGTAAGACAGGTATGAGGGACAGGAGAATGCCGTGGCCCCGACCGACGAGTCCCGCCGCTTCGAGCAGGTGGCGTTGCCGCACCTGGATGCCGCCTACAACCTGGCGCGCTGGCTGAGCGGCAGCGCCAGCGAGGCGGACGATATCGTGCAGGAAGCCTGCCTGCGCGCCTTCCGCTTCTTCGACAGCTTCCGCGGCGACAACGCGCGCGCCTGGCTGCTCGCCATCGTGCGCAATACCTGGTTTACCGAATGGCGGCGGCGCAGCGATGCCGCCGACGGCACGCCTTACGACGACACCCTGCACGGCGACACGCGCCTGCCGGGCTGGGTCGACGGCATCGGCAGCGATCCCGAGGTCCTGGTGATGCGCCGGGAAGCTAGCCGCCTGGTGCACCACGCGCTCGAACAACTGCCGGTGGAGTACCGCGAGGTCCTGGTGCTGCGCGAATTGGAAGACCTCAGCTACAGGGATATCGCCGGCATCGCCGGCATTCCGCTCGGCACCGTGATGTCGCGGCTGTCGCGCGGCCGCCACCTGCTCTGCGCCGCGCTGCGTGCCGCGCAGGCGGACGGCGCCGCGCTGGCGCGCGCGCCGGCATCCGGCCATCCGATGGGAGCAAATCATGAGCCATGACCCCACCGGCCGCCCGCTGCCTGCGCAGCAGCATGAGCGGCTGAACCAACCACTGCACGGACTGCTGCATGAACTGTTGCGCGACGACTCGCTCTATCATCGCGCGCCGCCGGATTTGCGCGCGCGCGTGATGGCGCGGCTGGCCGGCGATGCCCGCCGGGACGACCTGCCACATCAGGCAGATCAGGCGGATCCGGCACGCCAGCCGCGCCGCACACGCTGGCTGCGCTGGCTGCGCTGGCTGCGCTGGCCGCAATGGCAACGCCCGCAATGGCAGCCATCACGGCCATTGCAGCAATGGCCGCGCGGGACACCATGGCTGCGTCCGGCCATCGGCCCCGCGCTGCCCTGGGCAGGCGGCGGCCTGGCCGGGCTTGCCGCCTCCGCGCTGCTGTTCGCCCTGCTCGCGCCGGTGCCGGCGCGGCACGACGAACGGCTCGGCCAGGAGATCGTGGCGAGCCATGTGCGCGCGCTGCTGTCCCAGCATGCGGTCGACGTGGTGTCGACGGACCAGCATACCGTGAAGCCATGGTTCAACGGCCGCCTCGACTATGCGCCGCCCGTGGTCGACCTGGCGACCCGCGGCTTCCCGCTGACAGGGGGTCGCATGGACTACGTGGCGCATCGCCGTGTCGCGGTGCTGGTCTATCGCGACCAGCGGCACCCGATCGACCTCTATGTCCTGCCCGCCGCCGAGGGCGCCTGCACGCCCGCCAACCGCTCGGCGGACGGCTACGCGATGGTGCGCTGGTGCGCGGCCGGCATGGACTTCTGGGCCATCAGCGACGCCGAGCCGGCGCACGTGCGCGCGTTCGCGCAGGCCTTGCGCGACGCCGTCGGCGATCCGAGGGAATAAGTCCGCCGCCGGCCCGGTCCTACGGATGCATGGCCCACCCGCCGCCGCGCGCTGCGACACCCGCGGCAACCGGCGCGGCCGCCATGCCCCGGCGCGATGCCCGCGACAAGGTCGAGGCAGCGCACCGCGGAAGTCATCACCACTCACCTGGAGCGCATCATGAAAATCCTGATCCCGATCGCCATCGCCGCCCTGGCGGCCATCGCCGCCGATGCCAATGCCGCCGGCCTGCACGACGGCACGCGCGCCGCCGACAACCGCGCCGGCATCACCTATCGCACCGGCGCGCGCGATCCCTACACCGATGGCGCGAAGGCCGGCAAGTTCGATGTCTATGCCGACAGCGCCAGGACCAATGATCCGCGCGACCCGTACACCGACGGGGCGCATGACTGAACTGCCGGCGGTGCATCGATTGCACCCGGAAAAAAAGCCAGCCCTGCGGGGCTGGCTTTGCTTCATGCACATGACGCCCTGTGCGGTGCACGGCTTCGAGCCCCGCATCCTCATGGCCATCGCATCGAAAGGCAGATGCGGCCACAAGACCGGCGAGTCGATGTTGGACGACCCGGCTTGCTCATCGACAGCGGGCACCATGTCTACGAAACGGACATCGGGCCGCTGCTGACGCCGGAGAGGGCCCGCTTTCGACGACGCGCTGGCATAGCGCGCCATTTCGGGGATGGGCGGGAACGGTATCCGGAGACGCGCTCTGGACTCAGGCCGCAAGCTTGTCCGCCGCCGCCTGCAATCCACCAAGGATGGTGTCGGCCAGTGCCGAAGGGAACCCCGCTGGCAACAGGCTGCGCACGCGGGTGACTACCGCAGGCGTGCTTGCTGCGAGACCGTTGACCACGGACTCCGCGTCGCCGCCCTCCGGCGTGACGATGGCGTGGCGGCGCCCCAGTTCCAGCCAGTGCCGCCGCCGGATGTCCCGTACTCGCCAATGTGCGTTGCTGGAACGGACCGCCATCGCCAGGCGGACCTTGTGCGGCGAGAGTTTCCCTGGTCCTTCGCCAAGCAGTGGATAGGCCGACATCACATCGTATAGGGGTGTCAGCTGGTAGGCGCCACCAGGACGCAACGCCAAGCTGAAATTCTTGGCATGTCCGTCGGGGGCGCACAGCATCCAGAACAGAACCTGTGCCTGGAAAAAGCGCAGGCGATCCGCCTCACGATGCATCGAGCCATCGAGCAGACGCATGATGCGGTCGATCCCCGGGCCACCATCGGCTTCGTGCTTCCGATATGGCGGCGTGGCGGTGGCCTGGCACATGTCCTCCTGAGGCAGGCGGATGAGCCAGGGCTTGCTTCCCTTCGACCACATGCGATCGAAGCGTTCGACACAGAGCACCTTCTGGTTCTCGAACATGAGCGGCCGGCAAGCGGCCACGGGCATGCCATAGGCCGCGAGGATCTGTGCGCACAGCCATTCATTCTCGACCGATTCGCCCAGGTCCAGTTGCATATTGCCGACCAGTCCCATGGGGAGCTTGAAGATATGACTGGTGGGCGTGGAGCCTCTGGGGCGCAACCATTGACCGTCCGCCCACAGGAAAGCAGTCTTCTCCTGGGCGCCGGCGATCGATATGCGGAACTCACCATCATCGGCCTCGGCTGGCGGCTGCTGCATGACCGCTCCGCGCAATGCCCTCGCCATCTGCGCTTCGTTCAGTGGTTCCCCATCGATCGTGGCGACGCCTGTCGGCGCCATGCCGTCCGGCAGCAATTGCAGTGCGCCCACACAGTCGCGCCCGACTTGTGCCAACAGATCGAAGGCATCGGTCGTTTCCGTGCGGAAACGCCGTGCAATGCGATCGCGTATCTCCCGACTGTCGGGCAGCAGGTTTTCGAAGTAGGCGCGCACGGCGTCACCCCGATGCGCGGCGTTGCCCGGCGTGAACGGCAGCGACAAGGACAGCGGACGCCCTTCGGGCGCCGAAAGCCAGGCCTCCGCATATTGCAGTACGTCCCCGTGTTGCGGCTGGAACTGCCAGTTGCCGACATAGACGCCGTTCATCCAGAGTCCGAGGCTGCGCGTGCGAGAGCGGCGCCCCATCGGCGTCACCACTGAGGAAGATCGGTTGGCGGGGGCGCGGCCTGCGCGGCAGCGTCCGCTTGCCGAAGCACGAGTTCGACACCCAATACCGACAGCAGCGTCAACAGGCGCCCGGCGCTGACGCTTTCCGCGTTGCGCTCCAGCCCCGACAATGTCTGCTGGCGTACGCCCAGACGGGCAGCCAGTTCGGCCTGGGTCAGGCCGGCTTGCTTGCGGAAGCCTCGGAGCATGGCTGGGAGTTGCTCGGGCGTGCGGACCGTGAATTCGCGCATACAGTCTATGGCCTGTATTTTTACTTTACAAAGCATAGGCTGTTTTTTCCTGATACACAATCCGGATTGTAGGCACCAAAGTACGGCCGATGGCAGCGTCGTGCTTCCACCTGCCGATTACCACGCAGGCACCAATGCGTCGGGACAGCTGGCAGGCGCGCCGCCCCGGCGCACCATGCCCGCCCGCGCTCAGATCGCCGACGGATGCCGCGCCAGCGGCGTGACCTGGATGGTCATGTAGGGGAACAGCGGCAGCGACGACAGCAGCGCGTGCAGCTCGTCGTTGCTCTCCACGTCGAAGATGCTGACGTTGGCGTAGCGGCCCACCACGCGCCACAGGTGCGGCCACTTGCCGGCCTGCTGGATCTCGATGGCGCGCGCCTTCTCGGCGGCCTTGATGGCGTCGGCCTGCTCGGCCGGCAGGGTGTCGGGAATCTTCACGTCCATCTGTACGTGGAACAGCATGGTGTCTCCTGGGTGGTTTCGATGGGGTCGATGGGGTCGGCGTTGTCGATGGCTGGCGTCTTCGTCGAGGCAGTCGTCGGGCTCGTGGATATCGGCAAGCCTGGCCGGCGCCCGCCGTGCTCAGGCCGTGTCGTCGCCGCCGACGGTTTCGGTGCGGAACGGCTTGAGCCGGCCGATGAAGGTCTTGCCGTGCTCGAACCATGCCTTGCGGACGTCCGAGGCCAGGTAGGTGGCATAGGCCGCTTCGTTCTCGAACCAGCATTCGCCGATGGCGTCCACGTGGCCGATGTCGAAGAACGGCACGTGCGTGTCGGTGGGCTGCTCGGCGACCAGGCGCACCTCGTAGCGGTGCAGGCCGGGAATGCCGTGCGACATGTCGTAGTGGCGCTGGCATTCGGCGCGGAAGGTGGCGTCGGACATGCCTTCAGGCTTCACCAGCAGGTACAGCATGCGGATCATCGTGTCTCCTCAGGGTGGAATCGGTGGGCCGGCACCTGGCAGCGCTGCGTGGCATCGCATAGCGTCGCCGTACCGACCGTCTCTTTCAGGTGTTCAAGTATGCGCCCGCGCGGCATCGGCGAGGGCCACCGCGGCCGGCTCGTCCTCCGCCGCGCCGATCGCTTCGATGGCGATGCCGCGCGTCTCGGGCAGCAGCAGGATGCCGAACACGGCGATGGCGTAGGCGACCAGGCAGAACGCGCCCATGGCATTGGCCAGCCCGATGTGGGTGGACAGCACGCCGACGCCGACCACCGAGCCCGCGCCGACCGACTTGCCGACGTTGTAGGCGAAGCCCATGCAGGTGGTGCGCACATGGGTGGGGAACAGCTCGCTGAGGAAGGGGCCGAGCGCGGCGAACATGCCGATGGCGGAGAAGCCGACCAGGAAGCCGAGCACGGCGGCCAGCACCGGGTTGAGCGGCAGCAGCATGTAGCTGGCGGTGACGATCCAGGCGCACACCGCCAGGCCGATCAGCGTGGGCCGGCGGCCGATGCGGTCGGCCAGGTCGGCGGCGACGGCGAAGCCGCAGAACGAGCCGAAGGCCATGATGAAGACGGTGACGATCATCGACGAGGCAGCCACCTGGCGCTGCGCCAGCAGCGAGGGCAGCCACACCAGGATGGCGTAGCAGCCGGCCTGCAGGCCGATCACCAGCACGCTGGCGAGGATCAGCGAGCGGGCGTACTGGCGGTTGAACACCGAGGCCAGCGAAGCGCGCGGCGCGCGGCTGCGGCGGGCGCGCTCGAACATGGCCGAGTCGCGGATATGGCGGCGGATGAAGAGCACGATCGACGCGGGGATCACGCCGAACCAGAAGGCCATGCGCCACGCCATGTCGTGCGGCAGCCAGGCCAGCAGCGCGGTGGCCACCACCACCGCCAGCGCCCAGCCCACGGCGAAGCCGGATTGCACGTAGCCCATGGCCTTGCCGCGGTGGCGGGGATCGATCACCTCGGCCATCAGCGCCGCGCCCACCGCCCACTCGCCGCCGAAGCCGAGCCCCTGCAGCGTGCGCGCCACCAGCAGCTGGTTGTAGGTCTGCGCGAAGCCGGCCAGCACACCGAAGAAGGTGAACCAGACGATGGCGAACACCAGGATGCGCGCGCGGCCGTAGCGGTCGGCGAGAATGCCGGCGCCCCAGCCGCCGATGGCGGTGACCACCAGCGCCACGGTGCCGAGCACGCCGACTTCCGCCTTGCCCAGCCCCCAGGCCGCGGTCAGCGCGGGCAGCAGGAAGCTGAACATCTGCATGTCGAAGGAATCGAGTGCCCAGCCGGAATAGCAGGCCCAGAAGGTCTTCTTCTGCTGCGGCGTGCCGGACTTGTACCAATCCATCATTGTCGTCTCCTGTCTGTCTTGTCTGTCTTGTAGCCGCTGCTGCGGCCTGTCTTGCGGCCTGTCTTGCGGCCTGTCTTGCGGCCTGATTTTCGGCCCGTCTTGTGTACTGCCAGGTGTGCTCCCGACAGCCGGCGCGGCAGCGGCTGCCACGCCGGCGTCCGGGCATTCATGCGTCCGGGCGTTCAGGCGTACTCGGGCGATGCCAGGCGCGTGAAGTCGAGCGCCACGTCGGTGACCGACTGCAGGGCCTGCGGCGACATGTCGCCGACGAGTTCCAGCACCGCCACGCCGTGCGGACCGATGGCGAAGGTGCCCAGTTCGGTGTAGACGCGGCTCACGCAGGCGAGGCCGGTCAGCGGATAGCTGCACTGGCGGCGCAGCTTGCTGGCGCCGTCCTTGCTCAGGTGGTCCATCATCACGAACACCTGCTTGGCGCCGATGGCCAGGTCCATGGCGCCGCCCACCGCCGGAATGGCATCGGGCGCGCCGGTATGCCAGTTGGCGAGGTCGCCGCGCTCCGAGACCTGGAAGGCGCCGAGCACGCAGATGTCGAGATGGCCGCCGCGCATCATGCCGAAGGAGTCGGCATGGTGGAAAAAGGCCGCGCCGCGCTCCAGGCGGATGGCTTCCTTGCCGGCGTTGATCAGGTCCCAGTCTTCCTGCCCGGGCTCGGCCGCCGACCATTGGCCGAGCACGCCGTTCTCGCTGTGCAGGATCACCTCGCGATGCTTGGGCAGGTGGTTGGCCACCAGGGTGGGCAGGCCGATGCCGAGGTTCACGTAGGCCCCGTTGGGGATATCGCGCGCCACGCGCGCGGCCAGCAGGTTTCTTGCCACTTGGTCCATGCGCCTCACCTCCCCCAAGTATTGATGGCCACGCCGGCCGGCACGACGGCCGGCACGCGCACGGCCGGCTCCGCGGCCGGCGGCGCGCCGTCGCGCAGCACCACGCGCTTGACGAAGATGCCGGGCGTGACGACGGTCTCGGGATCCAGTTCGCCCAGCTCGCACACGCGCCGGACCGCGGCGATGGTGGTGGTGGCGGCCATGGCCATCACCGGCGCGAAGTTGCGCGCGGTCTTGCGGTAGACCAGGTTGCCCCAGCGGTCCGCCGCCTCGGCGTTGATCAGGGCGACGTCGACGGCGATGGGAAATTCGAGCACGTAGTCGCGCGTGCCGATGCGGCGCGCTTCCTTGCCTTCGGCCAGCAGCGTGCCGTGGCCGGTCGGCGTGTAGAAGCCGCCGATGCCGCAGCCGGCCGCGCGCAGGCGCTCGGCCAGCGTGCCTTGCGGGATCACCTCCAGCTCGATCTCGCCGGCGCGGTACAGGCCCTCGAACACATGGGCATCGCGCTGGCGCGGGAAGGAGCACATCAGCTTGCGCACGCGGCGCGCCGCCAGCAGCGCGGCGAGGCCCGTGTCGCCATTGCCGGCGTTGTTGCTGACCACGGTGAGATCCCGCGCGCCCTGCTCGATCAGGGCATCGATCAGTTCGTCCGGCATGCCGGCGCCGCCGAACCCGCCGATGGCGACGGTGGCACCGTCGGCCACGTCGGCCACGGCCGCGCGCGCCGTTTCGTAAAGCTTGTCGATCATGTCTCGCGTCGTTGTTCTGTGGATGCGAGAAGGTTGCCACCGCGCCGCGCGACTCACAATTTCGCGATCGACAAGCACCCTTAGCGCCGCGTTAAGGCCAGGCTGCCGGCAGGCAGTGACATGGCACGCCGACGCGTGGCGATACGCGGCGCAGCGCGCGCCAGGATGCCTTGGCAGTTCGGATGGCAACGTAAGCGGAGATCGTGGCGATCATGGAAGCGCCGGCCCCGATGGCCGGCACGCGACGCCGCGCGGGCGCGCGGCGAAGGACGGTGTCAGCGCGGCGCCACCCCGTCAGGCAACGCCGCTACGGTTCTACACCGCTAAACCGCTACACCGTTGCTCCGCTACGCCGCGCCGCCACCCGGCGCGTAGCGCCCGATCAGGCGGTTGGCGAACTCGCGCGCGAAGCTGGACAGGCCTTCGAGATCGCGCGCGCAGAGCTGGAAGGTGCGCACGGCCCAGTCGTCGAGCAGGTCGCAGCTGCCGAGCGGCTGCTCGCCGCGCAGGCGCGCGAAGGCGGCCTTGGGCATGATGGCGATGCCGGCGCCGGCGGCCACCATGCGGCAGGTGGCGTCGTAGCTGGCCACGTGGACGCGGATGGTCATCGGCTTGTGCAGCGCGCCCGCCGCGCGCGTCAGGAACATCTGGTAGGCGGTGGCTTCGAGCAGGGCCACGAAGGCGTACTCGAGCGACTGCTCGAACCACACCGCGGGCCGGGCCAGCAGCGGATGACCGAGCGGCGCCACCAGGATCAGCGCGCTCTTGACGAAGGGCACCGCCTGCAGGCCGGCCGTGGGCACGTTGCCGGAGATGATGCCGAGGTCGGCGCCGCCCTCGCGCACCACGCGCACGATGTCGTCGCTGAGGCGCTCGCGCACGTCGATGCGCACGTCGGGGTGGGTGGCGAGGTAGTCGCCGATCACCGGCGGCAGGTATTCGGTGATGGCCGTGGTGTTGCCCACCAGCTTGAGCTGCCCGCTCAGGCCCGCGGTGTAGGGCTGCAGGTTGCCGGTCAGGCGCTCCAGCTCGGCCAGCACCACGCGCGCGTGCTGCAGGTAGACCTCGCCGGCCGCGGTCAGCGCCACGCCCTGCGGCGAGCGCTCCAGCAGGCGCACGCCCAGCGTGTCTTCCAGGTTCTTGATGCGGTTGCTGACCGCCGGCACCGACAGGAAGGAGCGCTCGGCGCCGCGCGTCAGGCTGCGCGACTCCGCCACGTTGACGAAGAGGCGGAAGTCGGTGATATCGAAGGGAACAGCCATGCTGCAGGTCTCGCGGCTCGATCGTATTGCCCGGATGATAACCGCGCGACCCGCCGCGGCAACATGCGGGAAGACGCGGAAAGCTGCGGCAATACGCGGGGCCGCGCCGCGCTACCAGCCGGCCGGCTCGAAGCGGAAGCCCTGCCCTTCGCGGCGCACGTAGCCGCAGTACGGCTCGCCGAAGTGCACCGGCAGCACCAGCGCGCCGCTGTCGGCGGCCTGGTGCAGGAAGCCCAGGCGCGTGCTGCGCGCCAGGTCCGGGCGGATGCAGTAGCCGGAGTTCACGTCCGGGCGCACGATCTGCAGCGGGCTGTGCAGGATGTCGCCGCAGAACACGGCCTCCTCGCCGCGCGAGCGCACGCGGAAGGCGACCTGGCCCGGGCTGTGGCCGGCGGCGTCCTCCACCTGCAGGCAGTCGGCGATCTCCTGCCCGGGCACGATCATCTCGGCCAGGCCCTCGTTGACCACCGGCATCACGCTGTCGAAGAAGGACTCGCCGAACACGTCGACCACGCCGGGCTCCTTGTTGCGGCCCTGCTCGCAGAAGACGAAGTCGTCCTTGGGAATGTAGTAGCGCGCATTGGGGAAGGTGGGCACCCAGCGGTTGTCCTGCCAGGTGGTGTTCCAGCCCACGTGGTCGGCGTGCAGGTGCGTCATGACGACGTGGGTGACCCGCTCCGGCGGCGCGCCGGCCGCGGTCATCCATTCGCGCACCAGGGTGTTCAGCATGTTCATGCGCGCGATGCCGGGCCGCGGCTTGAAGTTGCCCACCCCGGTATCGACCACGATGATGTGGTTGCCCGCGTGCACCACCCAGAACTGGATCGTCACGATGAGCTTGTTCATGTGCGGGATCCAGTGGTGCGGCGCCATCAGGCCGGCATTGGCGTCCAGCACCGAGCGGTCGATGTCGGGAAACAGGAAGGCGGGATCGTGGGTGGGGCCGGCGTATTCGAGGATGCGGGTGACCTTGAGGTCGCCGATGGTGCGGGACTGCATCATGGGGCAGTGTCTCCTGGCTTGTTCTGTGCGGGCATCCGCGGCGGGCAGCGGCCATGGAAACGGCCATCGAAGCGGTGGCGGTGGCCGTCGCGGCGCCATGCCCGCGCGCGGATGCAGGCCACAAGCATCGGCGATTTCCCCCCGGCGGCCAATTTCGCTTTGCGAAAGCCGGGTTTCAGGATGCTTTAGCAGGCACGCCGCGGGCCGCGCAGGCGGCGCGGCATCAGGCTCACGCTAGCCGCGCGCCCTGCCTTTGCCACCCTTGCCGCCCTTGCCACCGCCCTTCCCATCCTTCCCGCCCGTCGCCTCCTTCTCGCGTGGCGCCAGCTCGCCCACCTGCCCGGTGCACACCTCGCGCACGCAGCCGCGCAGCCACTGGTGCACCGGGTCGGCGTGCAGGCGCGGATGCCACAGCATGGAAACGGTCAGCTCGGGCGTGGCCACCGGCAGCGCGAAGCTGTGCAGGCCGGCGCGCAGGTTGCCGGTGTGGCGCTCGGGCACGCTGGCGATGAGATCGGTGGCGCGCGCCAGCGCGAGCGCGGTGGCGAAGCCGCCGACGATGGTGGCGACGTGGCGCGCCAGGCCCATGGCCTGCAGCGCGTCGTCGATGGCGCCCTTGTCGCGCCCGCGCCGCGAGACGCTGATGTGCTGGCCGGCGGCGTAGCGCGCGGCGGTGACCTTGCCGCGGCTGAGCGGATGCCCCTGGCGCACCACGCCGATGAAGCGGTCGCGGAACAGGGCCTGCACGCGCAGCTCGGGGCCGCTTTCCTCGCTGACCACGCCGGTCTCCAGGTCGACCGTGCCGTCGCGCAGCGGCGCGCTGTCCTTGTCGGGCTTCTGCACGAAACGCAGCCGCACGCCGGGGGCCTGCTGCGCGATGCGCGCGAGCAGGCCAGGGCCGAAGTTCTCGACGAAGCCTTCGCTGGTGCGCAGCGTGAAGGTGCGCTCGACCTGCGCCAGGCGGGGCCGCGCGGCGGGGCGCAGCACCGCTTCGACCTCCTGCACCAGCTGCCCGGCCTGCTCGCGCAGCGCCAGCGCGCGCGGCGTGGGCACCAGGCCGCGCCCGGCGCGCACCAGCAGCGGATCGCCGGTGGTGGCGCGCAGGCGCGCCAGCGCGCGGCTCATGGCCGAGGCGCTGAGGCCCAGGCGTTGCGCGGCGCGCGCCACGCTGCCTTCGTCCAGCAGCACGTGCAGGGTGAGGAGGAGATTGAAGTCGGGCGTGCTCATGGCGCCATCTTGGCGCCGCCATGAGATGGCGTCAAATGCAGGAATACCTTGCGATCCATGCGCCTTCCGCCTGCGCTCGCCGAGGCCTAGGCTGTTGCCCCATGGCCTGCCCCCGCAGGCGTGGAGACCTGATGACCACTTTCCGATCGATCGACGCCGGCAGCGAGCCACCGGCATCCGGACGCAACCGGGACCGCGCTTCGCCGCGGCTGGCGCTGGCCGGGCTGTCCTTGTCCATGCTGCTGTCCTCGCTCGGCACCAGCAGCGCCAACGTGGCCCTGCCGGCGCTGGCGCAGGCCTTCGCCGCGCCGTTCCAGGCCGTGCAGTGGGTGGTGCTGGCCTACCTGCTGGCGGTGACCGCGCTGGTGGTCAGCATGGGCCGGCTGGGCGACCTGGCCGGACGCCGGCGCCTGCTGCTGGCCGGCCTGCTCCTCTTCGCCGCGGCCTCGGGGCTGGGCGGGGCCGCGCCGGCGCTGGGGTGGCTGGTGGCGGCGCGCGCGCTGCAGGGGCTGGGCGCGGCCATCCTGATGGCGCTGACGCTGGCGCTGGTGGGCGAGGCCGTGCCGCAGGAACGCGCCGGCAGCGCCATGGGCCTGCTCGGCACCATGTCGGCGGTGGGCACGGCGCTGGGGCCTTCGCTGGGCGGCCTGCTGATCGCCGGCGGCGGCTGGCGTGCCCTGTTCCTGGCCAACGTGCCGCTGGGGCTGCTGGCGTGGTGGCTGGCACGGCGCGGCCTGCCGCCCGATCCCGACCGCAGGCAAGGCGGCGCCGGCCAGCTCGATCCGCTCGGCACGCTGCTGCTGGCGCTGGCGCTGGCCGCCTATGCGCTCGCCATGACCACCGGCCACGGCCGCTTCGGCCCGCGCAATGGCGCACTGCTGGCGGCGGCGCTGGCCATCGGCGCGCTCTTCGTGCGGGTCCAGGCGCGCGCGGCGGCGCCGCTGCTGCGCCTGGGCATGCTGCGCGAGCCCGTGCTGCGCGCGGGGCTGCTGGCCAGCGCGCTGGTGGCCACGGTGATGATGGCGACGCTGGTGGTGGGCCCCTTCTACCTGGCGCGCGGCCTGGGCCTGGATGCGGCGCGGGTGGGGCTGGCGCTGTCCGCCGGTCCGCTGGTGTCGGCGCTGGGCGGCCTGCCCGCGGGACGCCTGGTCGACCGCTACGGCGCCGCGCGTGCGGTCGCGGCCGGGCTGGCGGCGATGGTAATCGGCACGGCGCTGCTGGCACTGCTGCCGGCCACGCTGGGCGTGGCCGCCTACCTGGCCGCGATCGTGGTGGTGACGGTGGGCTACGCGCTGTTCCAGGCGGCCAACAATACCGCGGTGATGCGCGGCATCGGCGCGGACCGGCGCGGTGTCGTCTCCGGCCTGCTGAACCTGGCGCGCAACCTCGGGCTGGTCACCGGCGCCGCGGTGATGGGCGCGGTGTTCGCCCATGCCGCCGGCGGCGGCGATATCACTGCCGCGCCACCCGCCGCGGTGGCGGCAGGCATGCGGGCGACCTTCTCGGTGGCGGCCGGGCTGGTGGGCCTGGCGCTGGTGGTGGCACTGGCGGCGCGGGCCCGCGGCGAGGCGCGCGGCTGAAGCGATGGCCGCGCAGCCCCGCGCGGCTCTCGCCCCCCTGTCCGGGCCACGACCGCTCGCCAGCACGACGCCATCGTCGCCCGTCCGCTGCGTGCGCGCAGACGGCGCCCCATCGCCATGTTACGTAACGCGTAACACGTATCCGTCTAAGCGCTAGCCCATACCCGGTGCCCGCCATGCCTTGCCTGGCGCCTGCCGGCGGCGGAGCGCGGACAGGCGCGGCCGCCGGCCGGGGCAATGGCACGCATATTGCGATTCTCCTTTCCCTTGGAACGTCCGCCGCGGCGAGCCGACTCACCGATACTACGGATCAGGACAAAGGGAAGCATCATGAACAGGAACGACAAGCCGGGCCGCAAGGGACCCAAAGGACCCAGAGGACCCAGAGGACCCAAGGGGCTCTGGATGGCCGCCGCCATGGCGGCGGCCTTGCTGGCCGGTTGCGCCGGCAGCGCTGTGCAGAACGACGGCGCGCCCGCCGCCCGGCCGGCGGCGGGCGGCACGGCCAACGCCGCCAGGCCCGACGAGGCGGCGCTGGCCACCTCGGCGGCGGCACGCGCCGAACGGGGGCGCACGCTGGAGCAGATCCAGGCGCTGCAGCGCGAGCGGCGCTACTACGCCTCGCTGGCGCATATCGCGGCCTACCAGCAGCGCTTCGGCGCCGACGCCGACCTGCTGGCGCTGCGCGCCGCCGCGCTGCGCGAGACCGGGCAGGAAGCCGAGGCGGCGCAGGCCTACCGCGACCTGAACCGCCAGGGCAAGGCGGTGGACAGCCACTATGGCCTGGGCATGATCGCCACGCGCCAGGGCGACTTCGCGCTGGCGGCCGGCGAGCTGCGCCAGGCGCTGGCGCTGGAGCCGCTGAACCCGCAGATCGCCAGCGCGCTGGGCTATGCGCTGATGCGCGCGGGCGCGCTCCAGGAGGCCAAGGCGCCGGTGATGCAGGCGCTGGAGCTGGACGGCGCCAGCCCGGTGGCGGTGAGCCGCGCGGCGATCTGGCTGACGGCCAGCGGCCGCCGCCACGATGCGCAGTCGCTGGTACGCGTGGCCAAGCTGCCGGCGGCGGCGCGGCGCGAGGTCGACAAGGAATCGGCGCTGGTGGCGCAGGCGGTCAGGAAGCAGGCCCTGCGCGCGGCGCAGGAGGCTCGTTCGGCCAACTCGGCCAACTCGGCCAACTCGGTGCCGCCGGCCCAGCCGGCACCGGCTGCGCCGGCCGCCGCCACGGCACAGTCGCAAACGCTGGCCCAGGCCCAGCCCCTGGCGCGCAGGCCGATCAAGATCGTGCTGACGCCGACCGCGCGCCTGGCCGTGGCCGGCCAGGCGATCCCCGCCGTGCCGGCGGCGGGCGCCACCACCACCGTGGCGGCCAGCTCGGGCGGCAACTGACGACGGGCGGGCACGGCGGGCACGGCGCCGGCCGGGAGCGGCTGGTAGCGGCTGGCAGCGGCTGGTAGCGGCAGGCGCACCTGCCGCTGCCGCCGGCACAGCCTGTGCCGGAGCGGGAATGCGGAGACGGCCGCAAGCGGCGGCCACGCGGCACGGCTAGAATGTGGCGATTGCCTCGCCTGGCGCGCCGACGGCACGCCTCGGGCAAACCCCGCCCGCAGGCGGCAAGGACGCGGCAGCCACTGCCTCGCTCCCGCCAGCCGGCACCCACGCTCTCCTCTCCCAGGACCCGCGCCATGCACCTGTCGTCCGCCATCCCCATCCTGCGCATCTTCTCGGTCGAGCACGCCAAGGCCTTCTACCTCGACTTCCTCGGCTTCACGCTCGACTGGGAGCACCGCTTCGAGGCCAGCTTCCCGCTGTACGCGCAGATCCGCCGCGACGGCCTGACGCTGCACCTGAGCGAGCATCACGGCGACAGCACGCCGGGCTCGACGGTGTTCGTGCCGGTGCAGGACATCGACGCGCTGCATGCGGAACTGGCCGCCAAGGACTATCCCTATGCCCGTCCCGGCATCGACACGCTGGACTGGGGACGCCAGCTGCAGGTGGCCGACCCCTTCGGCAACCGGCTGCGCTTCTGCGAGCTGAACCCGGATTGAAGCAGGGCCGCCACCGCCCACTCCCTCGACGCCACCCCCAGCGAGTCGCCATGTCCTTCCTGCCCTCCCGTCTCCCCATCATCCAGGCCCCGATGGTGGGCTCCCTGAGCCCGCTCGCCATCGCCGTGTGCGAGGCCGGCGGCCTCGGCTCGCTGGCCTGCGCGGCGCTGTCGCCGGCGCAGCTGCGCGAGCAGATCGCGGCGATCCGCGCGGCCACGCCGGCGCCCTTCAACGTCAATTTCTTCAGCCACACCGCGCCGCCGCCCGACGACGCCGCCCAGGCGCGCTGGCGCGAGCAGCTGGCGCCCTACTACGGCGAGATCGGCCTCGAGCTGTCGGCGGCCGGCAGCGGCCCGGGCCGGGCGCCCTTCGACGAGGCCATGTGCGCGGTCGTGGAGGAGACCCGGCCGCCCGTGGTCAGCTTTCATTTCGGCCTGCCGGAAGCCGGCCTGCTGCAACGGGTACGGGCCACCGGGGCCATGATCCTGTCGTCCGCCACCACGGTGGAAGAGGCGCGCTGGCTGGAAGCGCGCGGGGTCGACGCCATCATCGCGCAGGGCAACGAGGCGGGCGGCCACCGCGGCATGTTCCTGACCGGGGATATCCATGCGCAGCCGGGCCTGTTCGCGCTGCTGCCGCAGATCGTCGACGCGGTGCGCGTGCCGGTGATCGCTGCCGGCGCCATCGCCGACGGGCGCGGCGTGGCCGCTGCCTTCGCGCTGGGCGCGAGCGCCGCCCAGATCGGCACCGCCTACCTGCTGACGCCGCAGGCCGGGCGCTCGGCGCTGCATCGCGCCGCGGTGCGCGCGGGACGCGACGACACCACGCGCCTGACCAACCTCTACACCGGCCGGCCCGCGCGCGGCCTGCTGACGCGCTTCATGCGCGAGCAGGGCCCGATGAGCGAGGTGGCGCCCGCCTTTCCGCTCGCCACCGGCGCCGTCGACCCGCTGCGCGCGGCCTTCGAGAAAGCGGGCCGCGACGACTTCTCGGTGCTGTGGTCGGGCGAGGCGGCCGCGCTGGCGCGCGAGACGGATGCGGGCGACCTGACGCGCGAGATCTGGGAAGCGGCGCGCCGCTGCGCCGGGGGCGTGGACGCGGCACTGGCGCGCCAGCTGGACACGGCCCGCGCCGGCTGAGCGGCTGAGCGGCTGCAGCACCGGCGGGACACAGCCGGCCCGGCACCCGCCCGGCGCGCCAGCGGCGCCGGCATGCAGCGCAGTATCATCGTTGCCGGCAGCGTCCCGCGCTCTTGCGGCACCCCTTTAGCGGGCACCTTGCCGGACCGCTTACCGCCGTCCTTGAGCGCCGTCCTTGAGCGCCGTCCCTGAGCGCCGCCCCACATCGCCCCCGCCATGGCAGACGACACACCGCCTCCGCCCAGCCAGACGGGCGCCGGACCGGCGCCACCGCTGGCCATCGTGCATGGGCACTTCGACGTGAGCGTCGCGCCGGCGGCCGGCCAGCTGCTGGCCTGGCGCGAGCGGCTGGGCATGATCATCGACGTGCTGCCTTCGCGCGCGACCATCGCCCTGCCGTTCCGCGGCGTGATGGACCGCTACGAGGTCGGCGACCTGCTGTTCACCGACTCCGAGACCGACCAGGTCACGCAGGAACGCACCATCGCCCGCATCTCGCGCGACAACCTGCGCCGCATCGCCTTCCACATGGTGCTCAGCGGCGCCAACGGCTGCGTGGTGGGGCGGCCGGCCAACCGTGCCGGTTCAGCGCAGGAAGTCGGCATCCTGGCGATCGACCTCGACCAGCCCATCTTCGCGCAGCGCGACGCCTGCCGCCACGCCACCTTGTTCGTGCCGGGCACACGCCTGCAGCACCTGTTCCCCGACCCCGGCGCGCTGCACGGGCGAGTGCTCGGCCCGCACCAGCCCACCGTGCGCCTGATCCTCGCGCGCGCGCTGCGCCTGGCCGACGGCATCCGCCACCTGCCCGCCGAGGCCGCCTGCCGCGAGCTGCTCGCCCTGGTGGAGCTGATCGCGGCCGCCTACGCCGAGGCCGCCGGGCTGCGCGGCGGCAAGCGTGCCATCGCCCGCGCCATGGCCTTCGACCACGCCCGCCGCTTCGTGCACGCCCACCTGACCGACAGCGAGCTGACCCCCGAGTCCGTGCTGCAGGCGCTCGGCCTGTCACGCCCCAGCCTGTACCGCCTGTTCCAGCACGAAGGCGGCCTGGGCGCCTACATCCGCCACCTGCGCCTGCGCGCGGCGGCCGACGACCTGGTGCGCTACCCCGGCCTGACGGTGCAGGAGGTGGCCTATGCCGTGGGCTTCCAGAGCGCGTCGGATTTCACGCGCGCGTTCCGGCGGGCTTATGGCATGGCGCCGCTGGAGATGCGGCACTACGGCGGCGCGCGGGACGGCGAGCAGGCGGAGTAAGCGGTGCGGCCCCATGCGGGGGCGGCAGGGCCGATGCAGGTGAAGGTCGTGTGGCGGACCACCCCTAGCGGCCTGATGGCCCTGACGGCCCTGACGGCCCTGATGGCCCTGACGGGCCCGGCGGACGCACACGCAGGATGGCTTGCGCGCGGTTCTTGACGCCGAGCTTGAGGTAGAGGTTCTTCAGGTGGAACTTGACGGTGTTCTCGGACAGGTAGAGCTGCTGCGACATTTCCCGGTTCGATGCGCCGCTGCACAGCAGGCGCAGGATCTCGCGCTCGCGCTGCGAGAGTTCGCCGTTGCCGGCGCCACCGGCGGGGAACGGGTCGGCCAGGCCAGCGGCCAATCCCGCAGCCGGGAATGCTGCCGGCAGTGCCGCCGCCACGGCGGCGGGCTCGGGCGGCGGCGCCAGCAGGCTGGCGACTTCGGCGCCTTCGTCGAGCAGGGCGCGCAGGCAGCCGCCGGCGCGCGCCGTCTCGCGGGCCTGCAGCAGCAGGCGGCCGGCCTGGCGCGGCTGGCCCTGGTAGTGCAGCAGCTGCGCCTGCAGCACGGACAGCTTGAGGCTCAGCAACGGCCGCGCCGGCGCCATGGCCTGGGCCGCCTCCAGCAATCCGGCGGCCTGGCTGAAATGGCGCTGGTACAGCGCCAGGCGGATGCGTCCGAGCACCGGCCCGCTCAACAGCTCCGTGACCGATAGCCAGCTGCCGTCGGGCGGCGCCTCCTGGCCGGGCGCCTGGCGCAGCAGCTTGTCCACCAGCGTGGCGTCGCCCGCGGCGGCCGCCATGCGCAGCCGCTCCCAGGCCACCATCTCGCGCACCACGCTCCAGCGGCTTTCGAAACCGATCCGTTCCAGCGTGTCGAGCGTGTCGCTGGCGCGCGCGGGGCGTCCGCGCAGCTGGTGCAGGCGCGCGATCGCCACCATCGAGAGGGCGACGAACTCCGGCACCGCGGCGCACGTGATGTCCTGTTCGAACTGGGCGGCCAGGGCCTCCGCGGCATCGAGCTGGTCGGCCTCGTAGCTGGCCCAGATGCGTACCGCCCCCAGCGCGGCGGCGGCCATGCCGCGTTCCAGGCGCGGCCGCAGGCCCGGCGGATAGGGCGGCGCGCCGGTGGCCTCCAGGGGCCGGGCGCGGATGACCTGCAGCAGGCAGCGCAAGGCGAGCGTGTAGCCCTGGCTGAAGGCGGCCTGGGCGCGTTCGTTGTGGCTGTCGGCCAGCACCAGCAGCCGGCGGATGTCCTCTTCCTGCCATTGGGCCATCGCGCGGAAGGCCAGCAGGTTGGCCGCGGCGCCACGCTCGAAGGCGACGAAGCGATCCGGCGCCGGCTCCTGCACCGCGGGCACGTCGGCCAGCCGGGCGGCCCCGCGCAGGTCGCCGCCGAACATGGCGGCCATGGCCAGCACGACGACCGGACTGTGCCCGGCCGCGCCGGCGCCCGCTCCCCCGTCCCCGCTGTCTCCGCTATCCCCGCTGTCTCCTGCCTTCCCGTCGCGCCCATCTTCCGCGCCGCTGCGCGCCAGGTGGGCCAGCAGCGGGTGCGGGCCGGCGGCGCGGCGCAGGAACACCAGCGCCCAGGCGATCTTGATGGCCAGCCCCTCGCGCTGGACGATCTCGTGCGGCGGCAGGCGGTCGAACCAGTCCACCACCGTGACCAGCTCGGCGCTGGTGATCAGGCGCGGTGCCCACCCGTCGAGGATCTCCATGGCGAGCGCGAATTCGCGTGCCTCCACCGCATGGAACATCGCCTCTTCCGGCGTGCCGTGCCGCGCATGCCAGTGGGCCGCGCGCCGGTGCACGGCGCTGGCCTGGTCCGGATCCTCGCGCGTCAGCCGCTCGGCGAGGAAGCTGGCGAACAGGCTGTGGTAGCGGTACCAGCCGGGGCTGCCCTGCAGGGCCTCCAGGAACAGGCCGGACTGCTCCAGCTGGCGCAGCCTGGCGGTGCCGTCCGCGCCGCCGGCCACCTCGTCGCACAGCGGACCGCTCAGGCGCCGCAGCAGCGCTGTCTTCTGCAGGAAATCCTGCATCTCCGGCGGCTGCATCGACAGCACGTTCTCCGACAGGTATCCGGCCAGCGCCAGCGGCTCGCGCTCGCGCAGGGCGTGCAGTTCGTCGAGGGCGCGCGCCATGCCGGGCCGCGCCATCGACAGCCGGAACAGTTGCAGGCCGGCGGGCCAGCCTTCGGTGCGGCGATGGATCGCGGCGGCGGTCTCGGCGTCGATGCCGTCCGCGTCCGCGTCGGCCTGCGCGCGGCCCCCCTCCGCCCCCAGGAAGGCCGCGGACTCGGCGGCGGAAAAGCGCAGGTCCTCGGTGCGCAGCACCATGGCCTGCTCGGCGACCAGCAGCGAGCTGAGGCCGATGTCGGGCAGGCTGCGCGAACCGATGAAGACGCGGCAGCGCGGCGGCAGCGCGCGCAGCAGGTCGCGCAGGAAACGCAGGATCACCGGGTTGTGCAGGCATTGCACATCGTCCAGGCACAAGGCTGCCGGCGTGGCGATGCGCGCGAGCTGCCCCAGCGTCCAGTCCAGCATCTTGTCGGCCGCCACGCGCGCCGCCCCGCCGGCCACGGCGGCGCCGGCCTGCTCGGCCAGGCGGGCGACCAGCGCGGCGAAATGGACTTCGAAGCGGTGCGGGTCGTCGTCGTCCTCGTCCAGCGTGAGCCAGCCGGTGGCCCAGCGGCGGGCGCGGCACGTGTCCATGGCCTGCTGCAGGAAGGTGGACTTGCCCCCGCCCAGCGAGGCCTGCACGATCACCACGCGCGGCGCGCCCAGCGCCAGCACGCGCTCCAGCAAGGCATGGCGCACGATGGCGCCGGGCCGTGCCGGTGGCGCGAACAGCTTGTGTTCGCGGATCTCCACGCCCGAGCCGGACGCACGGCGGCGCGGCGCGCCGGTACGGCTGCCGCGTTGCGGAGGGGCGGGAAGGTCGGCCACGGTCAGTGCGGGAGGGGATGGCGGGCGGGCAGGCTCGCCAACGAGCTTAGCGGCCGCCCTGCGCGGGGGCAAGCGGGGTTTCCCGCGGGACCCGGGCCGGCGCGCCGGCGGCGGCATCCGCCGCCTCACCGCGCTCGGGCAGCGGCGGCGACCAGCCGCCCACGCGCGCGAAGGCGGCCAAGGCGGCGAGGGGGTTGCAGCACAACGGTGCCAGCCCGGCGTAGCCGGCGCGCGGATGCTCCTGCGGGCAGGCCGCACCGGGTCCGGCCGGCTCTGCCATGGCGGCCATGGCTTCCACCGCGCTCATGCCGGCACCTCCGTGCGCGCGAAGGCGACATAGGCATCCAGCGCCGCCGGGTCGGCCATGGCATCGCGGCTGGCCGCCTGCTCGGGCGGGCGGCCCATCAGGATCTTGCGCACGGGCACCTCCATCTTCTTGCCGGTCAGGGTGTAGGGGATGCGCGCCATCGCCACCATCACGTCCGGCACATGGCGCGGGCTGCACAGGGTGCGCAAGCGCTGCGCGATGCGCGCGCGCAGCGCGTCGTCGAGCGGCACGCCGTCGCGCAGCCGCAGGAACAAGGGCATGAAGAAACGCCCGCCCGGCAGCTCGCAGCAGACCACCAGGCTGTCGGCCACCTCCTCCATCTCTTCCACCACGCGATAGATCTCGGCCGAGCCGATGCGCACGCCGTAGCGGTTGAGAGTGGAATCGGAGCGGCCGTAGATGTAGCAACCGCCCTGCGGCGTCAGGCGCATGAAGTCGCCATGGCGCCAGGTGCCGGGGAAGACCTCGAAGTAGGACTCGCGGTAGCGTGCCCCGTCCGCGTCGTTCCAGAAGCCGATGGGCATGGAGGGCGCCGGCCGCGTGACCACCAGTTCGCCGACCTCGTCGACGACCGGTTCGCCGGCGTCGTTCCACACCTCGACCGCCATGCCGAGCATGCGCGCCTGGATCTCGCCGGCATGCACCGGCAGCAGCGGCACGGCGCCGACCAGGCCGCTGCACAACTCGGTGCCGCCCGATTGCGAGGTCACCCAGAGGTCGCGCTTGACGCTGCGGTAGAACCAGTCGAAGGTCTCCGGCGTGCTGGGCGCCCCGCTCAGCACCACGCTGCGCAGGCGCGCGAGGTCGAAGTGCCGGCCCGGCTCGAGCCCGTCCTTCTCCATCATCTGCACATAGGTGGGGCTGGCGCCGAAGCTGGTGGCGCCGGCGTCCGCCGCCAGCCGCCACAGGCAGCCGGGGCCGCCATGCACCGGGCTGCCGTCGTACAGCACGGCCGCGGCTCCGGTCATCAGCGCGGCCACCAGCAGGTTCCACATCATCCAGCCGGTGGTGCTGTAGAAGAACATCACGTCGCCGGCGCGCAGGTCCATATGCAGGTGCATCAGCTTCAGGTGCTCGACCAGCACGCCGGTGTGGCCATGGACGATGGGCTTGGGCAGGCCGGTGGTACCGGACGAGAACACGATCCACAGCGGGTGGGCGGTATCCACGCGCGCATAGCAGAAGGCCGCGCGCGGCACCTCGGGCCCGGCCAGCAGCGCGTCCCAGGCCTGCACGCGGCAAGGCAGGGCCGGCAGGTCGGCCGGCACGCCGCTGCCCAGCACCGGCAGCCACACCAGCTGCTGCAGCGACGGCAGCGCCTGCGCGATCTGCACCACTTCGTCGCGGCGGGCGAAGTCCTTGCCGCCGAAGCGGTAGCCGTCGGCGGCGATCAGCACCTTGGGAGCGATCTGGCGCAGGCGGTCCACCACCGAGCGCACGCCGAAGTCGATCGCCGCCGACGACCACACCGCGCCGATGCTGGCCGTGGCCAGCATGGCGACGGCGCAGGCGGGCACATTGGGCAGGTAGGCGGCGACGCGGTCGCCCGGCTGCACGCCGAGTTCGCGCAGGCGGGTGGCGAGGCGGCGCACCTGGCTGCCCAGCTCGCGCAGGCTCATGGCGCGCAGCGGCTGCGCTTCGGTGGCGTGATGGAAGGCGATGCGCCCGCCCTCGCCATCGGCCTCCGCCTGTTCCTCGTGCCGCAGCACGTGCTCGGCATAGTTGACGCGCGCGTCGGGAAACCAGCGCGTATGCGGCATCGGCGCGCCGTCGGTGACGCGTGTCGCATCGCCGTCGTAGCGCACGCCGCACCAGTCCCAGATCGAGCGCCAGAAGGCATCGGGCTGCTGCACCGACCAGCAGTGGAGCGCGGCGTAGTCCTGGCACGGCTGGCCGCGTGCCTCGCCGAGCCAGTCCATGTAGCGCTGCAGGTTGGAGGCGCGCGCCTGCTCCGCGGCGGGGCTCCACAGCCACTGGCCTTCGCTCACCATGCCCCGCTCCTCTCGCGCAGCCGCGCCAGCGCGGCCAGTACCGACTCCGGCTCGGCCGTGGGCGGAATCGTGGCGTGGTCGAAGGCACCGGCGGGCGCCGCGGGCAGCGGCTCGCCCTGCCAGAAGCCGGCCGGCACCGCCACGCCGCTCAGCACGCCTTCGAGCGGCGCCGGCGCGATGACGAAACCGGGCAGATGTCCGCCCGGCAGCGCGATCGCCTCGGGCAGTTGCAGCCCGTAGCTCCAGCCGTAGTGCGCGGCCACATTGGCGACCGGCTGGTACAGCTCCAGGCACAGCGCGGCGCTGTCCGCATCCGGCCAGCGGCGGTCTTCCTTCAGCAGCACCGCATCGATGCCGCTGGCGCCGAAGTGGCGCAGGAAGTCGGCGCTGTAGGAGGCGGCGGCGTCGAGGCTGTCCTCATCGGCCTCATCGGACTCATCGTCCCCGCCTTGGCCCTCCCCCGCCACGCCGGCCGCGGCCGCCGCGAGCCGCAGCCACTGGCGTGGTGCGGGCAAGGCCAGCGCGATGAGCGTGCCGGGCAGCGCGGCGCGCAGCCCGGCCAGCAGCGCCGCCACCTGTTCGCGCAAGGCGGTGTCGGCAAGCCACACGCGCAGCGGGCCGGCCGGCCGTGCCGCCTTGTCCGCCATCGCCTGCCTTAAGCTCGACGAGGCCGACGCGGCAGGCGCACCCGGCGCCTGCGCGAGCAGCGCGCGCGCCACCTCGCCGGCCGGCAGCGTGACGACGTCGGAGCGCAACAGGCCCTGTGCCTGGCGCATCCAGGCCAGCGTCGCCGCCACGTCGCGCCAGGGCGCCTCGCCGCCGGCCAGCAGCCGGGCGGCGTAGCCGCCATGCTCGAGCCACAGCAGCCGCCGCGCCTGCGCGGCTTGCTTCAAGCTATCCATGATGTCTCACCTGTTTCGTTGCCAGGGCCTGCCGCCTGCCTCGCTTCCTGTGCGCTGCACCAGCATGCGGCGGGCCCGTGGAATGGACCGGATGCGCCGCGCCTCAGCGCGGCAGCGCCGGCGCGCCGCCCTCGAGCGCGGCCAGCCGCGCCTCCAGTTCGGCGATGCGCACATCCTTGGGGTTGAGCATGAAGGCGCCCTGCATCTGCTCGGCCGGCACCTTCACGCGCTGCCCCATGGTGGTCATGTAGATGGTCTTCGGATCGTCCCAGCTGCCGAAGTAAGGCAGGCCCGCCGGCGGTTCCGGCTTGACCCATTCACGGCAGAAGGCATCGAAGGGCTTGCCGCGCGCGATGCGCTCGCGGCGCGCCGCCGCGCGCAGTTCCGCGGTGGCCTCGGCATCCACCACCAGGGTCTGCGCGTCGTAGGCCACGCGGTAGATGTCGCGCGCGTTCTCGTGCGACATCAGGTCCTCGCGCAGGTCCTGCATGACCAGCTCCGGATCGCGTTCGAGCACGTCGCCGTAGCCGCCGCCCGAGCCCTGGCAGATCATGTAGATCTCGCCCTCGTTGCAGAGCTCGAAGGTCATGCCCATGTCGTGGCTGCTGTACTGCGCGCCAGGGATCGGCCGCTTGTTCATCAGCTCGACGATGTCGAACACCTCGACCGTCTTCGGCGCCGCCTTCAGCACCTCGAAGATATTGATGCCCTTGATCTTCATCAGCTGGTAGCTGGGGCAGGAATAGCCGCCGAACAGGCCCTGCGCCGACGGGAACTTGGAGCCCTCGCAACCGGTCATGAAGCCCCACAGGCCGGACCCGCGCGCGGTGGCGATCTGCTCGTAGCCCATGCCGCCGCGGTACTTGCCCCAGCCGATGCGGTCCTTGGCCAGGCGCTGGGCGCCGAGCCGGATGATGGGCGTGTCTTCCTCGGCCACCTCGTGCTCGCCGGTATCGCACATGAAGCCGAACACCGGCGAGATCGAGTGCTCGCCGTCGGCATGGCTGCGCGCGCCCTGGCCGTTGCCGTTGATGTCGGCGCAGAAGTTGCCGGTGACGTCGCCGTGCTGGGTCAGGCCGCCATAGATGAAGGTGGCGGCCTGGTCGTACTGCGAGGCGATGATGGCCGAGTAGCGGTGCGGCAGGCTGTAGCTCAGCTTGTTCATCGGGATGGTCCACACCACGCAGCCCTTGAACAGCGGCATCAGGCTCATCGCCTGCGGCATCTCGCCCTCGGCATCGAGGATGGAGTTGCGGTCGGTCAGGATCTCGATGGGCGACAGCACCGCCATGGTGTGCGGCAGGTCCGGCCAGATGTTCTGCAGCAGGCCGGTGCACAGCGCGGCCTTGAAGGAGGCCAGGTTGGTGTTGACCGAGCGGTTGAGGAACTGCGGCGAGGAGCCGCGGAAGTCCATGGTCATGCGCTCGCCCTTGACGGTGATGGCGCACGAGATCTTCTGCAGCGCGTTCTCGCGCAGCGTGGAGTCCATGAACTGCAGCACGCGCGTGGTGCCGTCGGGCAGCTCGCCGATGCGCCGCCGCATCTCGCCCTCGACATCCTCCAGGTGGGTGCGCAGCGTGCCGATCAGCGCGTCGCGGCCGTACTGGTCGAGGATGGCGATGATGCGCTCGCGCAGGCGCAGCACGGCGTGCAGCTTGACCTTCATGTCCTCGAGCTGCAGGCGCGGATCGCGCACCGAGTTCTGCAGGAAGGTGACGAGGTCGCGCTTGAGCTCGAAGTTCTCGACGATCTTGAACGGCGGCATCTTGATGCCCTCGTCGTACTTGCTCTCCGCCGCGGCCGGCAGGCCACCGGGCTCGGTGGCGCCGTTCTCGCCTTCGTGGATGGTCGAGGACAGCCAGCACACCAGTTCGCCGCGGTAGTACAGCGGCATCATCATCGACTGGTCGGTGTTGTGGATGCCTCCGTAGCGCGCGTCGTTGTGGATGAAGCCGTCGCCGTCGCGCACACCCACGGTCGGGTCGTTGGTCCAGTTCTTGACGATGAAGCGGATCGGATAGAAGCAGCAGGCGGCGAAGGCGATGATGCCGTGCGGCGCGATCATCGACAGGTCGCCCTGCGCGGTATAGATGGCGGTGACCAGGTCACCCCACTTGGCGCCCGGGGCGGCGCCCATCTGGTTGACCATGGTGAAGGCCTCGGACAGGGCCGCGTTGATCAGGCCGCGCACATGGTGGACCTGGTGCGGGTCGAGGCCGCGGCGCAGCACCGCATCCTCCTGCGGCGAGCGCGGCAGGACGCTGTGGTTGCGCATGATCTCGGGATCCGGGCCGAGGAAGAGCGTGTTGTCGGCGAGGAATTTGTCGAGCAGGGCGCGCTCTTCGGCATTGCTTTCGTGTGACATGCTGAACTCCGTCTCCATCTGTTCTGTCGTGTGCGCCGCCGTGGGCATCGTCGCCTGCATCGTCTTATGCATCGTGTGCGACGTCGTGCGCACGGCCTTGCGCAAGGTGTCGTGCGGCGCCTACCGGCGCAGGAACCAGGCACCGCCCTGCGCCACGGCGCGGTAGGTCCAGCCGGGTTCGACCAGATAGGTGGTGGCGCGCGTGGTGATCACGGCGGGGCCATCGATCTGCGTGCCTTCGGCGCGCGCGCGGTCGTCGTACACCGCGGTCTGCAGCGGTGCGTCGTGGCCGACGAAGTGGCACTCGCGCCAGGCCACCGGCTCCGGCGGGGCCAGCGGCTCGCCGCGGATGGCCAGGCTGGCGAAGCGGACCGAGGGCTGCTCGACATAGGCGCACACGCGCAGGGTATTGATGCGCACGCCGGTCTCCGGGCTCTGCGAGCCTTCGCCGAAGCGCTCGCCATAGCGCGCGTGGAACAGCTCCATCAGCTGCAGCACGTCGCGCTGCGAGCGCAGCCGCGCCAGCGGCGTGACCACCGCGGTCTGCACGCGCTGGTTGCCGTAGCGCATGTCCAGCTCCAGCCGGTAGCGGATCAGTGCCGGGTCGAGCCCCTGGCGCACCAGGTCCTCGCGCCCGCGCCGCTCCAGTTCCTCGACGCCGCGGTTGAAGGCGTCGAAGTCGCCGAAGAAGCTGCGCGTATTCGGGTTGAACAGCACGGTCCAGGTGTTCATCTCGTGGATGTGCATCTGGTTCACGGTGCCGGCGCCGCAGGCCGAGAAGGTCGAAGAGTACGGCGGTGCCAGCACCTTGCTGACGCCCAGCGCGGAAGCGATGCCGCAGGCATGCAGCGGACCGTTGCCGCCGTAGGCCAGCACGGTGAAGTCCTTGGGCTCGTAGCCGCGCGTGCGCAGCTCGGTGGCGATGCCGTTGGCCATGGCGGCGTCGACCTGCTTCTTGACCAGCTTGGCGGCCTCGATCACGTCGAGGCCGAGCTCATCGCACAGGGCGTCGCGCATGACCTGGCGGGCGCGCCGCACATTGAGCGGAATGCGGCCGTTGGCGTAGTGCTTCGGGTCGAGGTAGCCCAGCAGCAGGTCGGCATCGGTCACGGTGGGATGCTGGCCGCCGCGGTCATAGCAGGCCGGACCGGGATCGGAGCCGGCCGACTGCGGCCCGATCTCCACGGTCTTGTACATGCGCTCGTAGCGCGCGATGGAGCCGCCGCCGGCGCCCAGCGCCACCAGGTGCACCATCGGCACGCTGACCAGCCAGCGGTCGATCACCGGGTTGAAGTCATAGAACTTCAGCCCGCCCTGCACCACGATGCCGATGTCGAAGCTGGTGCCGCCCATGTCGGTGGCCACCACATTGCCCAGCTCGGCCGCGGCCGCCAGGTACTCGCTGGCGGCGATGCCGGAAACCGGCCCCGAGTGCACCGTCTGCAGCGCATCGGTGGAGTTGAGCTGGGCCATGCCGCCCGAATTGTGGTTGACCAGCATCGGCTTGAGGTAGCCCTGCTGGCGCAGGTTGAGTTCGAGCGTGCCCAGGCCGTGATACATGATCTGGTGCAGGAAGGCGTCGACGATGGTGGAGGTGGCGCGCGCGTACTCGCCCTTGCGCCCCACCACCTGGTGCGACAGCAGCACCGGCACCGCGCCCAGCATGTGGGCCGGGTATTCCTCCAGGAAGATCTCGCGCACGCGCAGTTCGTGCGCGGGGTTGACCACGCTGTTGGTGAACATGACCACCAGCGCCTGGGCGCCGGCGTCGACCAGCTCGCGGATGCGCAGCCGCACATCGTCTTCGTCCAGCGCCCAGAACACCTGGCCCAGGTAGTCGACGCGCTCGCGCACCTCGCGGATCATCGGGATGGGAACCAGGGCATCGGGGCGGGCGGCGTTCGGGATGTCCATCTGTTCCGGCTCGCTCAAGCCCTCGCCATAGCCGCGTGCACGCGACAGCGGTACGGTGTGCTTGAACCCGGTGGTGACCAGCAGGCCCACGCGCGGGCCCTTGCGCTCGATCAGCGCGTTGGTGCCCAGCGTGGTGGCGTAGCGCACCGAGTCCACCTCGGGCAGCAGCTGCTGGGGCGTCAGCGCGAGCTGCCGGCAGGCATCGGCCAGCGCGTCGTTGAAGCCCACGGCGAGGTTGTGGTGCGTGGTGAGGGCCTTGCCTTCCACGCACTGCTCGCCCCAGGCGACGAAGCAGTCGGTGAAGGTGCCGCCAATGTCGACGGAAACGCGTTTCATCTGTGGCTCCGTGGTCGGGTCAGGGGGTGGGGGTATCGGGCGTGGAAGGCGCGGAGCCGGCGTCCGCCGGCGCACCGAGGTGGCGCGGATGGTGCGCGGCGGCGTGCAGCGCACGCTGCAGCTTGACGCGCTCCAGCGCCAGGTCGGGCGCCTGCGCGGGCTCCTGCATCTCGGGGCGGTCCTTCCACTGCGCCTTGAGGGCGTCGATGTCGAGTTCGATGTCGTGCAGCGGCGGATGGCCGGGCGGCAGGTATTCGGCCTCCACCAGCGTGCCGCAGTCGGGGCAGTAGTACTCCAGGATGCGGCACCAGTCGGGATCGGGCGAATAGGTGCGGGCGTACAGGCGCGTATCCAGCAGCGGCTTGTGGATCTCGCGCGGATCGCGGTCGTACACCAGCAGGCCGCGCTTGTAGTTGTCGCGCGCGCTGCCGTGCACATGGCCGCAGCGGCGGCACTCCCACTGCTCGCTGTCGAGGTTGATGCGCAGGGTCTCGGTGATCAGGACGTTCATTGCACGCTCTCCGTGCCGCGGCTGAGCAGGATGTCGCCGCTGGCGTTGATTTCGAAGGTCCAGCCGGCATCGATGCGGCCGGTGAAGAAGGCTTCCTCCAGCACCGCGGGACCGGCGGCGCGCACCGCCACGCCCTTGGGCTGGTCTTCCACGCGGTACAGCGGCAGCTCGGACTCGCGGCCGCCCACGGCCACGCGGCGGCTGCCACCGGGCACGGCCGGCTGGCTGGTGCCGCCGAAGCGTCCCGTCATGGCGGGGCGGTCCATCGGCTTGACCGCCGTCAGCGAGAGCGACAGTGCCGCGCCCACGGGCAGGCCACGCGGCAGCGTCCGGGCCGCGCCGTCCGGCAGCGCATGGGCCTGGACCTCGCCGTCGGCCGTCACTGCTTCGAGGGTGTAGCGCAGCGCGCAGTCGTCGATGGCGGCGTCCTCGCCGAACATGGCGCGCTCGGCCTGCGCACGCAGGACCGTCGCGGCCTCCTGCAGGGCGGCGTCGCTGGCCTGCGCCAGCGGCGCCGACACGGTGTGGCCGACGTCCGAGAAGCCGATGCCGTAGGCCGAGAACACGGCTGCCAGGCCCGGGATCAGCACCTGGCGCACGCCGATCGCCTCGGCCACGCGGCAGGCCACCAGCGCGCCGGCGCCGCCGAAGGCCGCCAGCGTGGTGTCCGGGCGGATCTCTGCATAGGCCTTGAGGCTGTCGGCCACCTTGGCCACCCAGGCCGCTTCCATCGCCGCGATGGCCTCCTGGCCGCCCATGCGCAGCGGATCGGCGATATGGGTGTGCACGGCCTGCCGGGCACGCTCCTGGTCCAGGCGCAGCTTGCCGCCGAAGAAGGAATCCGGATCGAGCAGGCCGGACAGCAGGAAGGCGTCGGTGATGGTGGCGAGCGTGCCGCCCAGCCCGAAGCAGGCCGGTCCGGGCGCGCTGCCCACGCTGTCGGGCCCCACGCGGATCGCCTCGCCGTCGGCGCGCAGGATGGAACTGCCCCCCACGCCCGCGCTGACCACGTCGCACAGAGGGAAGGCCGTGGCCACGCCCTCGACGCGGCCGCGCCGGTCGGCGCGCACGCCGTCGGCATCGACCAGGCCGATGTCCGTGGTGGTGCCGCCGATGTCCATCGACAGCAGGTGGCCGAAGCCGTAGTGCGCGGCCAGCACGCGCGTGCCCTCCATGCCGCCGCGCGGCCCCGAGCTGTAGGTCTTCAGCGCGATGGTCTTGGCCACCCGCCCGGCCAGGCCGTCGTTGCGGAAGACCAGCAGCGGGCTCTGCGCGCGCGCCTCGCGCAGCTTCTGCTCGGCGCTGTACAGGAAGCGCTCCATGGCCGGGTGCAGGAAAGCGTTGAGCAGCGCGGTCCAGGTACGGCGGGCGTCGTCCGCGTCGTCGGCCACTTCGTGGGCGTAGAGGATGGGCAGCGCGCCCAGCAGATGCGGCGGGAAGGTGCGCAGCAGCTTGCGCTTGATCTGCTGCTCCAGGACGGCGCGGCGCGGGCCGCCGATCGCCACCACCAGGCGGTTGGCCCCCGCCGCCGCCAGCTCGCCGACCTGGCGCACCGCTTCGTCGTCCAGCGCATCGTCCTGCAGGCCGGTCGGCAGCGCCACGGCACGGTCGCCGAGCACGCTGTCGAACAGCGCGGCGGCGCCGTCGGCGGCGCGCACCTGCTCGACCGACAGCGTGCCGCCCACCACCAGGCCCAGGCGCGGCCCCTTGCGCTCGACCAGGGCGTTGGTGCCCTGCGTGGTGGAATAGCGGATGGCGGCCGTGGACAGCAGCAAGGCTTCCAGGTCCTCGCGGCCGTAGACGGCTTCCGAGGCCTTGCGCAGGCCGTCGAACAGGCATTGGGACAGGTCGTGCGGCGTGGTCAGCGTCTTGGTGCGGACCACCTCGCCGCCGCCCATCACGCAGATGTCGGTGAGGGTGCCGCCGTTGTCGATGTTGATCAGCAGCTTCCGCGCCGCGCCGGCGTGGGCAGGCGCCGGCGGCGTGCCGGCGGCGGGGTCGGGATCGTATGAGGTGCTCATGCGCAGTCTCGCTTTTCGAGGAGCAAAAGGACGCCTTCGCTCCGGCGCGAAGGCGGAGCGCGTGGCAGGTGGCAAGCGGTACGTCTGGTGCGTCAGGCAGCCGGCGCTGCGGCCGGCGCGGGGCGGCCGCTCAGGGACCGTGGCGGGCGGGGTGGTCGGTCATGGCTGTCTCCGGTGGCTTATCGTTGTGCCTGCAGTGTAGGCAGCGGGCGGCCGGCCCGCTCCCACCCGTCCGGGTAGTTCTGGCTTATAGGTTTCCCTGATCAGGGGGTGGGGAAGACGGGAGCGCGCTGTGCAGCGCCCCGCCCCTCAGCCGCGCAGCTCGGCGCGCACCGAATGCGCGCGCCGGTGGGCGCCCGGCGGCTGGCCGGTGTGGCGCCGGATCAGGCGCCGGAAGGCGGACATGTCGTGATAACCGCACTGTTCGGCGATCGCCGTCAGGCTCAGCGTGCTGACTTCCAGCAGGTGGCAGGCGCGCTCCACGCGCAGCCGGTGCAGCAATTGCAGCGGCGAGGTGCCCAGGGTCTTGGTGAAATGCCGCAGCAGCGTGCGCTCGCTGGTCGAGGCGGCGGCGGCCAGCCTGGCCAGGTCGAACGGCTCGTGCAGGTGCTGCTGCAGGTAGCGCCGCGCCCGCAGTACCACGCTGGTGCGGATGGCGGGCTTGCTGCGCAGCCAGATGGCGGTGGACTCGCCGCGCGACGGGTGGTCGAGCACGGCCTTGCCGAGGGTGCGTGCCAGCCGGGTGTCGGCCAGGCGGCCGACCAGGCGCTGCGTGAGCGCCACGCCGTGCTCCATCGCGCGCGCCGTCAGCACGTTGCCGCTGCTGACGATGGCCTGCTCCGCCACCACCTTCAGCTGCGGGTAGTTGCCGTGCAGCCAGCCGGCGATCAGCCACGTCACCGTCAGGCGCCGGCCGGAGGGCAGCGCGCCGGCCAGCAGCGCCACGCCGGTGAAGGACGAGGCCACCAGCCTGCCGGCGTCCAGGTAGCGCCGGATGGTGGCGCGTTCCCACTCCAGCAGGGCCAGGCGCTGCTCCAGCGTGCTGATGTGGTCGAAATGCAGGGGCGGGACGACCAGCGCGTCGCCCAGCGCGGCGTCGTCCGCCGGCAGCGGCTGGCAGCGGCAGGCCAGGGTCTCGGCGGCGGCCTGCCAGCGGGCCGGGTCGCGCGCGACCAGCCGCCACCCGAACACCGGGCTGGCGGCATCGGCACGCTTGCCGGCATGCATGGAGGCGAGCGCATTGGCCACGCCGAGGGTGTCGGCGACGGTCGCCAGCGTGGAGAGGCCGGCGTCGGGAAAGGTCAGCAGGTCGATGGTCGGCATGCCGCAGAGTATAGGGGGAGGCGGGGCGGAGGCCTCCTGCGTGGCGGGATTGACCCCAACTCTGGCGGGAATACCTCTTTCCTCCGGGCGGGCCCCAGTCGACGATACGGCGGTGGCTGCGCCTGCGCGCCGCCGCAAGACTAGAGCGACACAAGACAAGACCGACAACAGGAGACAACGCATGATGCAGGGATTCGCGCTGCGCGGCACGCTCGCCATGGCCGCGCTCGCGGCGCTGGCCGGCTGCGCCAGTTCCACCGATGGCCGCTGGGGGTCGCTCAGCGACACCGGCCTGTCCGCCGAGATCCGCCGCACCGGCTTCGGCATTCCGCACATCCGCGCCAACGACTACGCCAGCCTCGGCTATGGCATGGCCTATGCCTACGCGCAGGACAACCTGTGCCTGCTGGCCGACCAGGTGGTCACCGTCAACGGCGAGCGCTCGAAGACCTTCGGGCCAGAGGGCACCGTGACGGTCTCGTTCAAGCCGATCCCCAACCTGCAGTCGGACGCCTTCTTCAAGGGCATCTTCGACGAGGACGGCCTGCGCGCCGGTTATGCGCAGATGTCGCCCGAGGCGCGCGAGCTGCTGCGCGGCTACATCGCCGGCTTCAACCGCTATCTCAAGGACACGCCGCCCGCCAACTTCCCGGCCGCCTGCCGCAATGCCGCCTGGGTGCGTCCGCTCACGCTGGGCGACATGATGCGCATGGGCGAAGAGAAGGCGATCCAGGCCAGCGCCGGCGCCATGCTGGCGGGCATCGTCGCCGCGCAGCCGCCGGGCCGCACGCCGGTGGCCGAGCGCGAGATTCCGCCGCAGGCCGTCGACACCGTGGCGCTGGACCGCGAACTGCAGCTGCGCGACATGCCGATCGGCTCCAACGGCTGGGCCTTCGGCGCTGACGCCACCGCCAACCGGCGCGGCGTGCTGCTCGGCAATCCGCACTTCCCGTGGACGACCACCAACCGCTTCTACCAGGTCCACCTGACGGTGCCCGGCAAGCTCGACGTGATGGGCGCCTCGATCGCGGCCTTCCCGGTGGTGAGCATCGGCTTCAACAAGGACGTGGCGTGGACGCACACCGTCTCCACCGGCCGCCGCTTCACCTTGTTCGAACTGAAGCTGGCCGAAGGCGACCCGACCACCTACCTGGTCGACGGCACGCCGCACAAGATGACCACCCGCACGGTCGCCTTCGACGTGAAGCTGCCGGACGGCCGCCTCGAGCGCCGCACGCACACCTTCTACGACACCATCTACGGCCCGGTGCTGTCGATGCCGAGCGGCGGCATGCCGTGGACCACGCAGAAGGCCTACGCCCTGCGCGACGCCAACCGCAACAACACGCGCTCGGTCGACAGCTGGCTGCATATCGGGCAGGCCCGGGACGTGGCCGGCATCCGCCAGGCCATCGGCAACCTGGGCATTCCCTGGGTCAACACCATCGCCACCGACCGCAACGGCCGCGCGCTGTTCGCCGACGTGTCGACCACGCCGGACGTGCCGGCCGCGGAGCTCCAGCGCTGTGCCCCGTCGCCGCTGGCCGGCAAACTCTTCAAGGACGCGGGCCTGGTGCTGCTCGACGGCTCGCGCGGCACCTGCAACTGGCAGGTCGATCCGGCTTCGCCGGTACCCGGGCTGGTGGCGCCCGCGCGCATGCCGGTGCTCGAGCGCGACGACTACGTCGCCAACAGCAATGACAGCTCGTGGCTGACCAACCCCGCGCAGAAACTGACCGGCTTCTCGCCGGTGATGGGCTCGGTCGACGTACCGCAGCGGCTGCGCACGCGCATCGGCCTGATCGAGATCGGCCGCCGCCTGGCCGGCACCGACGGACTGCCCGGCAACCGCATCGACCTGCCGAACCTGCAGGCGATGATCTTCAGCAATGCCAACCTGGCGGGGCAACTGGTGCTGGGCGACCTGCTCGCGGCATGCAAGGCCACGCCGGCCCCGGATGCCGACGTGCGCGACGGCTGCGCCGCCCTCGGCCAGTGGAACCGCACCAGCAACGCCGACGCCCGCGCCGCGCACCTGTTCCGCGAGTTCTGGATGCGCGCCAAGGACATCGCGCAGGTGCACGCCGTCGAGTTCGACCCGGCCGACCCGGTCCACACGCCGCGCGGCCTGCGCATGAACGACGCGACGGTACGCACGGCGGTGTTCAAGGCGCTGAAGGAAGCCGTGGGCGCGGTGCGCAAGGCGGGCTTCGCGCTGGATGCGCCGCTGGGCACGGTACAGGCCGCGCACGCACCGGACGGCTCCATCGCCCTGCACGGCGGCGAGGAATACGAAGGCGTGCTCAACAAGCTGCAAACCCTGCCGATCGGGCCGAAGGGGCTGCCGGTGTATTTCGGCACCAGCTACATCCAGACCGTGACCTTCGACGACCAGGGCCCGGTCGCCGACGCCATCCTCACCTACGGCGAATCGACCGACCACGCCTCGCCGCACGCGTTCGACCAGATGCGTGCGTACTCGGGCAAGCACTGGAACCGGCTGCCGTTCTCCGAAGCGGCCATCGCGGCCGATCCGGCGCTGAAGGTGATGCGGTTGTCGCAGTGAGGGCTGCCGGTGCCTGGAAAAACGCCCCGCTTGTGCGGGGCGTTTTTTGTTGGCGGGGCGAATGGCTCGGTGGCGGGGAAGGCCTGGCCGGCGTAAGGCGCCACAGATCGGGCTCTCGCGGTACCTGGCAAAGCAAGTACTTGGATGATGCCGCGCCCCAGCCCGGCCACGGACCCGGACCCGGACCCGGACCCGGACCCGGACACCATTGCACCGCTCAGGCGGGTGCTGCTGCCGCATGCATCGCAATTTCACCGGCGATCGCCTGCCGTAGAGCCGACCATCCCGGCGAGTACGGTATGAACACGCTGTTGTTATTGTTGTTGTCGGAACCAACGGGCGGGAAATCTCTGCCGGCGGGGCACGCCGGCCATGGAAGAGAGTCGTACCCAGGTAGTGTCAAGGCGGCCCGGGCGTGCGCTCGACGCCTAGCCGAGCGCCGTCTCGTAGCGGCTGGCGGCGCGCGTTTCGCGATCGCTGGCTGCATCCTGGAGCCGGAAGTCGAACTGCACCCGGGCGAAAGGCGAACTGATGCCGAGCGACTCATAGCCGGTCGGGTCCTGTACCTGCTGCAGTTCCACCACAAGGCCATCGCGGGTGGCGAAGGCAAAGTCATCGTCCAGGTAGGTATCGCCGGGCAGATTGATCTGGGTGGTCAGGGTCCGCTTGTCCTGGCCCGAGATCAGGAAGTGGATGTGAGCCGGCCGGTTTCCATGGCGGCCCAGTTTCTCGAACAGTTCCGAAACCGGGCTGTTGGGCGGAATTGCGTAGCCGGGCGGCAGGAAACTCCGGAAGCGGTAGCGGCCCTGCTCGTCGGCTTCGATGCGGCGTCGCAGGTTGTAGGCCGGCTGGGACGGGTCGAAGTGCGAGTAGCGGCCGGAGGCGTTGCAGTGCCAGACATCGACCATGGCATGCGGCACAGGGCGGCCATCCGTGCCCAGCACCTGGCCTTCCATGACGAAGGGCGTGCCGCTGTCCTCGTTGCCGGCATCAAGACGTACCTCGCGTTGGTGCAGCGGCGCGCCGGCAATGTAGAGCGGGCCTTCGATCGCGCGGGGGGTGCCCAGGGAGCGGCTGGCGGCGCGGTCGATCTCGTCCTCGCGGATATCGAGCAGGCGGTCGAAGCCGAGACCTGCGGTAATGAGGCCGATCATGTCGGCCTGGCCAAGGCGCGTCAGCCACTTGACCGCGGCCCAGAACTCGTCGGGCGAGACGTTGCACTCGTCGATGGTGCGAAACAGGTCGCCGACGATACGCGCCGTGATGGCGCGCACGCGTTCGTTGCCGTCGGCGACGCGACGGCTGTTCACCAGATCGAGCAGTTGTTTGGCATTCAGTTCAGCCATGGCTGTTCCTCCTTCTTGTGTGAGTAATAAAGAGTCAGACGCAGCGGATGCGCGCCGCGCATTGCGGGAAAACAGAGTCATTCACGGTCAGAAGACATGCCGGATCCCGGCTCGTACCAGCACCTGGCTCTTGTTGTCGGAGCCGATCATCAACCCCGGGATCCAGGCAGCGGCACCTGTGCCGCTGCCACGCTGGTAGACGGCGCCGAGATAGGTGTCGGTGCGGCGCGAGAAGGCGTAGTCCAAGGTCAGGCCGACCTGATGCGCGTGGTTGCGATTCAGCGCGGCATTGGCCCACTGGTACTGATAGTCCGCAAGCACGGTGGTTGCGGGTGCGACCGGCATGGTTACGCCTGCCTGCAGTACCTGCACGCCGCCCCCGGTGAAGGTATTGCGCGTGTTCGTGTACAGCGCGTTGATGTTGCTCGTGCCCAGTGCGTAGCGCCCGCCGAGGCCCCAGGTGCGAATGCCGTCGTTGCCATTGTTGATGGCGGCGTAGCGGACCTCGGTGATCGCCGCGCTGAGCGCGAACGGTCCGCGCTCGTAGCCGACACCGGCGCTGTAGGCGCGGTCGCGGCTGAAGCTGCCGGGTTGCTCGCCCAGGCCATACAAGGCGCCGAACGTGAGTCCGCCATAGTTGGCACTGCTGAACTTGATGGAGTTGGGGATGCGCTCGGCTCCGCCGACGCGGTCGAAGTCCATCGCGCCGCCTGGCATGTTGGGAATGCCCAGCCCCCCGAACGGCCCATGCCTGAGGTTGTGCAGGCTGACAAACGGAAAGGAGGGGCCATAGCGCAGTACGGCCAGCATGTCGAAGCTGAAGTCGTAGTGCCTGCCGAGCGTCAGCGTGCCCCAGGGCGATGACAGGCCGACGAACGTCTGCCTGCCGAACAGGCCACCGATGCTGGCCCCGTTGTCGAGCGCATACTGGCCTTCGATCGTGAACACCGCCTTGAGGCCACCGCCAAGCGATTCGCTGCCGCGCAGCCCGAACAGGTTGGGGGAGAGCATGCCGGTGTCCAGCAGCCAGTTGGCGTGGCCGCCTTGGTTGTTGACGTAGGTAATGCCGGCATCCATCACACCATAGAGTGTGACCGAGGACTGGGCGTGCGCGGTTGCGGCGCACGTCACGGCCAGGCCAGGCAGGAGCCGGCCGAGCAGTTTTCTTGAAATCATCGTCATGGCTTTATGTTTCGACTGTGCGCAGATAGGGGCGGAGCGCACCAGCACGTTACCGATGGGTGGACCAGCGGCCGGGAGGATCGCCACTGGCAGGAGTGCCCGGGCTAGCCGAGGCTGACGGAAGACGCGGTATCCCGTTGACGCCGCACGGAAGCGATGCGCAGCACCGGGTAGAGAAGTAGTGAGACGCTGATGGAGACGAAGAACTCGACCGGCATCCATTCAACCAGCACATAGTGCGCAAGCACAAAGGCGACGGCGCAGGTGACGATGCCCGCCCAGTTGAAGCCGGACCGGCTGCCGGCCTGCGGGCCGGCGCAGGAAACGAAGCGGTGCACCAGGAAGTAGTCAGCGACGATGATGCCGGCGAAGCTCGTGGTCAGGATGCCAAGCACCGTGATGAAGGTGTTGAACCACGCAAGGATGGAGCCAGCAAGCATCACCAGGGCAATGGCATTGGCCAGTACCACGAACACGAGCCTGCCGGGACGCCACGAGAACGCAGCATCAAACAGGTTGGTGAGCGACAGCGACGCGCTGTAGACATTGAGCACCTGAGCCTTCGACTGCGCCAGTACCATCAGCACGGTGCCGGCAACGCCGCCGAAGACGATGAAGGCGGCCGCGACGCTGTCCGGGCTTTGCAGCGCGGCTGCCTGGGCCGCACTGCGTGACATGCCGGTGCCGACGTAGTACTCCGTCAATGCCGCCATGCCGGCGTACATGACGACACCGCCGACCACCAGCATGATCACATCCATGAAGAGATTGCCGAGCAGCGCCGCGATCGCGATATCGCGCGAGCGTCGGGCATAGCGCCCGAGATCGGCATCGATCAGGGCCAGCGCCCCGGCCGATCCCACCATGACATTGACGCAGAAAGCGAACTTGCCGAAATCCGTCGCGGCGCCGAGCGCCTTGAGGGCATTCGGCGGGAACTGTGCGCCGAATGCAAAGACGGCGCTCCAGCTCTGTCCGGAGACGGCGATCACTTCCAACACCATGTACGCCAGCACGGCCAGGAAGGCGACCAGCATCCACGAGGACACGCGTGAGACAAGGCCGAACCCGAAGGCGGTGATGACCACCCATGCCAACGTCAGCCCGCCGTAGATCATCACGCGGTTGGACAGTGTGTCCGGCCGGTTCAGGTAGAACAGAAAACCCTTGTAGAGCAAGGCGTTTTCCAGCGCAAGGAAGCCGATGATCATGAAGCCGAACACCGCGGCGGTCAGTACCGATCCCTTGCTGCCAAAACCATGGTGGCGAGACAGCACGGTGCTTGACAGGCCCGTGCGATACGCAACATGGCCGACGCCCCAGCCAAGCAGGGCGCCGATCACCGCCACGGTGATGCCAGCCAGCACTGCGATATGGAGCCCGGCCACGAACGTGGTCAGGGCGCCGATGAACAGCTGCACCAGTGTCGTGACGATCCCCACGGTGCTCCATGACAGCGATAGCCAGCCCTTGCGGCTGCCTTCCGGTACAGCCTCCAGCGCGTGGTCTTCCACGCTGGCGGCAAGATCCCTCTTTGCCTGCATTGTCTCCTCCATGGAATGGTTATGATTTTTTCCGGCCCAGACATATGCGAGGCCTGACGTGAGCGTACGCGGCGCTCGCGCAGTTTGGGATCGGTCCGTCCATGTACGGCGATAAGCGCTATCCCTTATCGCGCTATGGGATCGTCGCGAATGCAGCCTCCGTCCGGTGCGGGCAGCGCCACACCGGCTTGCGCGGACGACGGCTTCTGGCATACGCTTGACGCGCCAGCGGCACGCCGCGCCAGTTGTCCGTAGCTATTCCGGATTCACACATGACCGCCTCCACCAACTATCGGGACGTGTTCGACTACGCGAACGACGTCATGGTCATCCATGACAAGGACAGCGGTGAGATCCTTCATGCCAACCGCAAGGCCTGCGAGGTGTATGGCTGCAGCGTCGAGGAACTGCGCCGGATGGCGATCGGCGACTTGACGCGCAACCACTTTCCGTACGACAACGACGAGGGATTGCGGCTCGTCCGCGAGGCCGCGACCACCCCGGAGGACAAGCTGTTCGAATGGGTGATCCGGGACCGTGCCGGCGCGGAGACGGCGGTGGAGGTCAGCCTCAAGCCCATCACGCTGGATGGCGTGGTCCGGGTCCTCGCCATTGCGCGCGACATCACCGAACGCAAGCAGGCAGAGGCTGCGTTGCGGCAAAAAGAGCGCTACTATCGCCGCCTCATCGAACGCTCCGCCGACGGCATCGCGATCCTGTCGGTCGACGGCATCATACGGTTTGCGGGCCCGTCCATCCTGCCGCTCCTGGGCGTGCCGCCGCGCTTTGCCACGGGCCGTTCGGTCTATGACTTCGTCAGCGAGGCAGAGGGCGAGCGGTTCCGCGAAATCCTGGGCAGCCTGCCACCGGAGGCGGACACCACGCTGACCTATCGGATCCTGCACCGGAACGGCCTCTGGCGCGTCCACGAAGCCACATGCCGGAACCTCGTGCGCGATCCCGCCGTGGCGGGCATCCTGATCAATTTCCGCGATATCACCAGCCGCGTGCAGGACGAGGAACTGGCCCACGCACGCGAGCGCCAGTTCGGCCATATCGCCAGGTTGTCGACCACCGGGGAGATGGCTGCGGCCTTGGCGCATGAGTTGAACCAGCCGTTCTTTGCCATTCTCAATTTCGTGGCCGGCTGCCGGCGCCAGATCCAGTCGGGCAGCTATTCCGAAGCGGGCATCCTGCGGGCGCTCGAACTCGCGCAGAACGAGGCGGAACGCGCCGGCAAGATCGTCAATACCGTGCGGAACTTCACCTGCAAGAGCGACTATCAACGCCGCACAGCCGACCTGCGCCGGCTTGCGGCGGATATGGGCGAACTGATCGGTGTGCGCGCCAGGCATGCGGGCGTGACGCTCGAGTACGACATGGATGCGCAGCCATGCTGGGTGGAGTGCGACGACGTGCTGATCCAGCAGGTTGTGGTGAACCTTGCCGTCAATGGCATCGAGTCGATCGAACAGGCACAGGGCGACTGCCGGCGCCTGCGGATCTCCGTGGGACGGCAATCCTCGGGCCGCATCAAGATGACACTCGCAGACACGGGCCACGGCCTGCCGCGCATCAGCCCGGACAAGATGTTCGGCGCCTTCTTCACAACCAAGCGCGAGGGCTTGGGAATCGGCCTGTCGCTGTGCCGGTCGATCGTTGAATCACATGGCGGACACCTTTGGATGACCGAGGCAGCCGCGCGTGAGAACGGCGGGGTCCGCGAAACCCGCTGCCACGTATTGTTGCCCGGCTGCGCCGCGCAGGCCGCCTAGCGCAACAAGCGGGCCTCGCGGACGGCATCTCATGCCGCCGTGGGCACCCAGTCCTCTCCGTTCGGATGCACGAGCCGCAGGTCCAGCTGCACGTGCCGGAAGCGCCAGATACCGTCGGCCTCGGTCAGTTCGCTGTGGTACCAACCGCCGATCCAGTGGGCGCGGTGTGCGCCGTCTTCCTTGACCTGCGCCAGTTCCCACAGGTACCAATGGCAGCGGGCGGAGCGCAGATCCGGGTTGACTTCGACCACCGGCGAGACCATGTAGTGCAGGCTCCAGACGATCTGCTCCGTGCCGATCTGCGCCAGGTGCGCGGCGATGGCCTCGCGGCCCACGCATCGGCCGAAGCCTTCCGCTTCCCAGACCGCGTCCTCATGAAACAGTGGGCCCAGGATGCCGGGATCGTTGCGACGGTCGGCCCCGCGTGCGTACTCGCCAACGAGCCGGCGTATGGCCTCGATGGCTTCCAGCCTGCGCAGGCGCTGTGAAAGGGTCGCGGATGTCATGGCGGGCTATGTCATGGCGGGATGAAAGGCCGCCGGCCAAAGCCGGCGGCAGGTGGTGGCGAAGTGGATGCCTGGCGGCCGCCTACAGCACGGACTGTCCGTGCTCGGCCACGAAGCGCGACTCCTCGAAGGCGTAGGGCACGCCCGGACTGCCGCCGTACAACTCGATGTGAGGCGCCACCTCGGCCATCGACAGCGACAGCGCAAGCAGACGCGACACGTCGAGCGGCAGTTCACCCAGCGGATAACGATCCAGGTACTTCAGGATCGCCGGCATCCGCGGCAGCATGTTGTCGTAGAAGTACTGCAGTTCCCCACGGCTGGAGGCTTTGCGCCGCGCCTGGCGCGCATCCTGCGTCTGCAGGGCCCAATCGGCCACCAGGGGCTCCAGCATCTCGAAATCCTTCGGCAAACTCGTGTTCATGGCGTTCACGGCGTTCATGCTGTCTTCACTCCTGCTTGGCGGTCATGTATTGCTCCAGCACCTTGTACCCATGGCGCAGCAGGATCTCCTCGTCCTGCAGAACCATATGTGTCTTCGCGCCGGACTCCAGCGCTGCGTGCGTATCCTCCATCGTGGCGGTATCTTCCAGCCAGGCGTTGCGCTGCAGGACCTGCGCGAACTCCACCGCCCAGCGCTCGCTGTTGGTCTTGGGGGCCGGCACGTAGTACTTGCCTTCCCACAGCGTACGGTTGTGGGCAATCGGCCAGAACTGGTGCGTGAACCAGATGCCTTCGGAGATGTGGATCAGGATGTTGGGGAACACCACGCTGAGCTCGAAAGAGAAATCCTCGCGGCGGCTCGGGTTGACCGAGGCGGGCAGCATCGAAGCACCGCGCTTGGCAACCAGGGAGGCACCTGTGATCTCGTTGGCCATCGCGGCAATCGGTGTCGGCGTGGCGTCCAGCGTCAGGCAGATGCCGGTGGTACGGTGGTCGCCGAACAGCTCCACGTCCGCCAGGCCGGTCGAGAAGGCATTGGGGAAGGAGCCGGCGTGGATCGTCGAGACGTGGTACGCCTCGGAGAACGCATCGAGCGCGATCTTCCAGTTGCAGTCGAGCGTCGTGTGATAGCTGAAGCACCGGTTCATCGAAGCAAAGGGATAGCCTGCCAGGTGCTTGCCCATGCCGCCCAGGTAGTTCTGCAGCGAGTCGACCGGCTCCTTGGACAGATTGATGAAGATGAAGCCTTCCCAGACGTCGGTATGGACCGGGGTCAGGCCATTGGAGGCCTTCTCCCAGCACGGTGAGAAGCGTTCTTCCTCCGGCACGTGGGCGATCTGGCCTTGCGCGTCGTAGACCCAGCCGTGGAAGCGGCAGGTCACCACGGCTGCCTTGCTGCGGCCGAAGGTCTCCTCGCCGCTTTCCACGATCACCTTGTTGCCCCGGTGCGAGCAAGTGTTGTGGAAACCGCGGATCTTGCCATCCTTGCCGTGGATCAGGATCACCGAGGTCTTGGCGAAATGGATCTTCTTGACCTTGTAATCGCCAGCATTGGGAATCTCTTCCACGCGGCCCGCCTTGAGCCAGGTCTTCATGAAGACCTGCTCCTTTTCCTTTTCGAAGTATTCCGGCGAGATGCATGGCTCGACCGGAATGGGCTCCAGTCCCAGCTCGGGAAACTTGCTTGCCCAGCGCAATTGCTCATGGGGTACGTTCATTGTTGCTCCTCGTTTTTTCTCGTGCAATGATCAGGCGGCCCGCTCAGGCGTGCTGCGCGGGCGCATCCTCCAATCCATACTGGCGGCGTACCAGGTGACCGATGCCCAGGCGGTCCAGCACCGCCATCGGGCACAGGAAGGTCACGCGTACGACGCCCGGCAAGCGGCTGATTTCGATCGACCCGGCAATCGTGGCGCGGTTGAGGATCTCGTCGTAGGGCAGGCCCGTGACCTTCGCTGCGCGATCGAGCCCGTTCTTGGTTGCCGCATTCAGCGTCGTGCCGGAGCCGATGAAGGTGATCGGACCATTGCATTCGATCTCACCCTGGCCATAGCGCGCGGCGAGTGCTCGTACGTGGGCGCGCTGCGCCGCGCTCATCGGGCGGGCCATCGGCGGCAGGTCATCGGGACGCTGCAGCAGGATCGGGCCGTCCAGCGCGAGATCCTTGATCACCTCGACTTCCAGCTCGACCTCGCCGGCAACGTCGGTCGCATGCCCGGCGATTTCGCCGTTGCCCTGCTGGGCATGCATATCGCCCATGTAGACGCCGGCGCCGGGCACCTTGACCGGGCAGATCACGATCGCGCCCGCGCGTACCGAGTTGGTGTCCATATGGCCATCGGTCTTGTGCTGGTCGAGCTGCTCCTGAGTCAGCGAAAAGCGGTGCGGCGCGGCGACCAGGTAGGCGCCGAAATCGCCGGCGTTGTGCGAGTCCGGAATATCGGTAGACGGCAGCGTGCCGATATTGCCGAGGAATGGCTGCATGTGGGCGGCCACGCCGGCCATGTCGGCGCGTGCCAGCGACAGGATCGAATGCTGCTCGGAGCGCTCCGGCAGCAAGGCGTGCGCGCCCGGCATGGCGGCGATGCGCTGGGCGGCTGCGCGGTCCACGGTCAGCGACACACCATTGGTCCGGTCCAGCACGATCACATAGCCGTTGCTGAAGCGGAAGGCGTTGACCTCGGCACCGCAGGTATTGCAGCGGATCGCCGTGTCGCCGATGCCTTCGACGTGGCTGGCCGGGCTCGGCGTGCCGCAGGCCGAACACAGCTTGGCGACGAAGGGATCGCCGAGATAGCGTCCTTCCACGAACTCCATGACGCCGGAAGAGGTGGCTTCGGACGTCACGTCGCAGCGCAGGATCTTGAGCGCGACGGCATCACCGACTTCGGCGCCTTCGATCGCGACGGGCTGCGTGACCTCGTGCCCGCCCTCGAAGATGGGCGTGATCATCGGGCCCCAGCAGCCCGGCGGAGTGCCGGTGGAGATGCGGCCGCCGTCGCGGACCGGGCCCAGCATCTCGAGGCTGGGGCCGATCACGCCGCGCGTGTAGCGGCTGACATGGACGTGGTCCACAGGCGGGACGGTGATGGTCGCAGTGGGCGTATCCGGGGACATGTGGTCTTCCTCCTGTCTGGCTTGTCGAATGGTCAGCTTAGGCGTGGGGGGCGCTGCGGAGAATCCGGCCGGCTATCTACGGGGATAAGGTGAAACACGTATCCGCAGCACGCCTGGCCCGCGCGCGGGCTTCACGCTTCGAAGCGGCGCTTGAGCACGAGGATGGCGACGGCCTGCAGCAGGACGGCGGCGTTCGAGACCACCATCGGCATCGATCCGATGGCGACGCCATAGCCGAGCCAGAGCATGACGCCGGCAATGAACGCGATATACATCCCGTATGAGATGTCAGCGGCGGAACGCGAGCGCCAGATCTTGAGCAGTTGCGGGACAAAGGCGCCCGTCGTCAGGGCGGCGGCAAGCAGGCCGACGCCATCGAGCAGGCTCAGCGCAAGCATCAGAAGTAGCGATCGAAATGGATCTGGCCCTGCGGCACGCCGTGCTCCACCAGCAGCAGGTGCTCGACGGCCTCGATCATGGGCGGGGGACCGGCGAGGTAGAACTCGTGGTCTGCGAGGGCTGGCGCCAGCGTGTCGCGCACCAGTTCATGGACAAAGCCGGTGTGGCCATGCCATGGCGGATTCCCGGCGGCGGGGGCTGAGACAGTCGCGTAGTAGGCCATCCGTTCGCCGAACCCCGGCAGCTGCTGCAACAGGTCTGCGCCGCAGATGTCCCGCGGCGTGCGTGCACCATAGAAGAAATGGAGCCGGCGCGCGTGCATGGCCTGGCTGTCCGCAAGGCCGCGGGCAACCGACAGCATAGGCGCCAGGCCCGAGCCGCCGGCGATACAGACCACGTCGCGCGCTATGTCGGTGCGCAGGTATGCGATGCCGTATGGCCCATCGATCTCGATGCGGTCGCCGATGCGCATTTGGTCGAACAACACCCCGGTCGCGGCGCCAGCGGGCGTGCGGCGGATCTGGAATTGCCAGTGACCGTCCGCGTTCGCAATATTCGACATGGAGTACGCACGCGGCGCGTTGACGTCGGGCAGATGCAGCAGGGCGTACTGGCCCGGCAGGAACTGCGCACGCCCTTGCGCCCGGAAGTGGAACTCGCGGATGTCGTGTGTCAGGTCCTGTGTCCCGGTCAGTTCCGCCAGCCGCATGGCAGGCAGCACAGCCGGGCGGCAGGCCTCATCCAGGCGCAGCTTGATGGTGCAGTCGCCAAGCGGACGGGCCTGGCAGCCCAGCAGCCGGCCCTTGGCGCGGTCACGCGCCGAAAGGCCCGGCGCGTTCTCGCGCAGGTTGAGGACCTCACCCTGCAGCAGTTCGAACTTGCAGGTCCCGCAGGCGCCGACATTGCATTCATAGGGCAGGGCGAGACCTGCGCGCAGGCCGGCGCGCAGCACCGTATCGCCGGCGTGGCACGCAAAGCCGCCGGCGGCGCCTTCAAGTTGGATACGGAACATCAAGGCGACCTCATTCCGGTTGGCGGATGTGGACACCGCCTTGCTCGACCGTCACGTCGTAGGTCTTGAGCGCAATGCGGCACGGTGCCCCGGTCGGCTTGCCGGTGCGGATATCGAAGGTGCCCTGGTGGAACGGGCATTCGACCAGGTCGCCATCGATCTCGCCTTCGCACAGCGAGGCTTCACCATGGGTACAGCGGTCGTCGGTGACGAAGAAACTGCCGTCCAGGTTGAAGACGGCAAGTGCGGGAAAGCCGGGAATGTCGACCCGGCGAACGGTGTTGGCGGGGACTTCCTCGGCGCGGCAAAGAAAGTGCAGGGAGTGGACAGCGGTTTCCATGGGATCGATCTCGTACAAACTGCGTCGATGAGGCCGCCGGTGCCGTATTGGCCCGGTATCGGCCTGGCGTGATGGCTATGCAACCAGCGCGGCGATCGGTGACAGCCGCTGTTCCGGCCCCATTGCGCTATAGCCACCGTCGACCGGCAGGTCGGCACCCGTGATGAAGGACGCATGGTCGGAGCAGAGGAACACCACCGCGGCGGCGACTTCCTCCGGCTCCCCCACGCGCCCGAGCATGTGGAAGGGCGCTGCAATGGCGTTGGTGCGGGCCTTGTCGCCGCCCGACAGGGTGTCCAGCACGCCGGACCAGGTCCAACCGGGCGACACGCTGTTGACGCGAATACCATCGCCGGCGAGGTCCAGCGCCTGGCTGCGCGTGAGCTGCAGGATGGCCGCCTTGGACGCGGGGTAAAGCCAGCGGCCAGCCTGCGCCGCACGCGCGCTGGTGGAACCGAGGTTGACGACGGCGCCACCCTTTGCCGCAAGGTGCGGATGAGCTGCGCGCAGCAGCATGGCGGCGCCGATCAGGTTGACGTTCAGCGCCTGCGTCCACGCCAGCCGGTCCGAGCTGATCGCGTCGTCGACATAGCTGCACGCGACATTGACGAGGAAGTCGATACGGCCGAATGCGGCCACCGTCTCCTCAACGCAGTGCAGGATCTCCTGGTCCTGCAGCAGGTCGGTGCGCACGAAGCGGGCCTTGCCGCCGAGCTCGGCCTGCAAGGCTTCGCCACGCTGCGCGTCGATGTCCGCGATGACCACGCTGGCGCCATAACGCAGGAATTCGCGGGCAATCGCAGCGCCGATCAGGGTTGCGCTGCCGCTGACGATCGCGACCTTGTCCTGTATGCCTTTCATGATGATGTCTCCGGAAATCGTCAGCCCACGGTGCGCGCTTCGCCCGGGTGCCTCGGGTAAGCCTGCAGGCGGCCCTGGCAAAAGAGCAGCGGCGATGCTTGCTGCGACCGGTAGCGGACGATCTGTCCGATCAGGATCAAGTGGTCGCCCGCCGGATGCGACGTGGCGGTACGGCATTCGAATTGCGTCGCTGCGCCTTCGATGAGCGGTACGCCTTCGATGCCATCAAGCGTCGCCACGCCGTCGAACTTGTCCGCCGACGGTGTCGCGAACTGCCGGCAGATGGCGGCCTGGTCGCCGGCCAGCACGTTGATGGCGAAGTGCCCGCAACGTTGGAAGGCAGCCAGATTGGGCGAACTCAGCGCCAGGTTCCACAGCACCAGGGGCGGATCCATGGAGACCGAGGTGAACGAGTTGGCGGTCACGCCAAGGCGTTGCCCGTCGGGGCCGCGCGCGGTCACGACCGTCACGCCGGTCGGGAAGGTGCCAAGGGCCCGCCGCAGATCGGCGCGATCGAATGGCGAGAGCATGGGAAGGTCAGGCTGCATCGTGGACCCTCCGCGCCACGAACTGCCGGGCCGCGTCGCGGTCGTCGATCCACGGCCAGAAATCCCGCGGCGTTTCGAAGCACGCCATGAAGGCATCGGCGACCTCGCGGTGGCGAGCCGCGGCGCCGAGCACTTCCATCGCCGCCTCGCCTGGCGGCTCGAGCAGCAAGTTCGAGAAGGCCGACGTGTAACTGGCGGAGTTCTCCCAGAAGGCGTCGAAGGTCGATTGGATCCACGCCGCATCCAGGCCCTCGCCTTGCGCCTCGGAGATGGCATGGAGCAGGTGCTCCGCCATGCGCGAGGCGTTGTTGGCGCCCTGGCCGGCAATCGGATCGTTCAGGCAGACCGTGTCGCCGACTCCCATTACCACGCGCCCGGAGGGCAGGGTACCGACCGGCTTGCGGATGGTGGGGGTGAACGCGCCCTTGAGCCACGCGTTCGGGTCCGTCAGCTTGGCGTCTTCGAGGTGCGCGGCGTCATCGGGTGCGTACTCGCGCAGCACCTGCCTGGCGACGGCAAGCATCTCCTGCCCATCCGCTGCATCGCCGAAGCGGTCCATCGGGCCGCCGGGGCGGGCTTCGAAGAGGAAACTGCGGCATTCCCCTGCCGTATGCGTATAGAACGGCAGCGAGAAGAACTCGCCCACGCCCATGATGAAGTTGAAGCGTAGCGGGCGGAAGTCGGCCTTGGGCCAGGGGCGCTCGCCAAGCAGCTTGGGGCCGCGCAGCAGCAGCGCGGCCAGCTGGCGCGGCGGCGTGTGGTGGCGGCTGCGTTCGGCATCGCGCTCGAACAGGGCGTTGACGGCGCCCTTGCCGGCGGCAATGAACGTCAGAGTGTGTTCGGCAGCAACCTGTTCGAGCTCATCGAGTGAGACGGTCCGGATCACGAGCTTGCCGCCGCGCCGCTCGAACTCCTGCATCCACCGCGCGAACTTGGTGCGCTGGTCCAGCGCCTGCCCGGACTTCTCGTGCAGGCGGCCCGCGACGGACAGCATGCTCTTGCCGCCAGGGTCGCGAAAATCGACCAGCATGCCTTCGCCAAGCGGAGCCTCATGCTCCCAGAAGTTGAGGCCCAGGCGGCGCTCCATCTCCAGGGTGCGGTTGAACAGGAAGGCGGTGCTCTGAATGCGGCTGGCGAGCAGCTGCTCGGGATTACGATCGTTGTAAAGGGTGACGTCGTGGCCGCGGTCCAGCAGGCCGAATGCGAGATGCAGCCCGCACTGGCCGCCACCGATGATTGCGAACTTCTTCATGCCTTGTCTCTCCTCGTTCCGATCGTGTTATCTCGGAATCAAGGTTAAGTGACGGCATGGTGCGGGTAAATTCGTTCACCCACCTAGGGGAATAAGGGGGAGCACTTACTCCCGCACGGGTGGGCCGGAATCGTTCGCGGACCTGTCTTCCACCGCAAGGCGGACCAGCTCCGCGAGTGAAGTGACACCGAGCTTTTCGCGGATATGCGCGCGATGCACCTCGACGGTCTTGTAGCTGATGTCGAGTTCCGTGGCGATCACTTTCGATGCCTTCCCCTCGACCATCTTCTCGAAGACCTCGCGTTCGCGCGCCGACAACTGGCCCAGCCTGCTGCGGAGGCTGCCACGTGTCGTGGCCGCGGCGTGCTGGCGCAGCGATAGTTGCAAGGCGACCTGGACCCGGTCGATCAGAGCCTGGTCGTTGAAGGGCTTTTCGAGGAAATCGTGAGCACCGCCCTTCATGGCGCGCACGGTCATGGGGATGTCGCCATGCGCGGTGAGGAAGATGACCGGCAGCAGGAAGCCTCTGGGCGCGAGGCCTTCCTGCAGATCGAAGCCACCCATGTACGGCATGCGGACGTCAAGCAGGATGCATCCCGGCACAGAGGGATCTGCGGCATCAAGAAATTCGCGGCCATTGGCGTAGGCGTGTACGCACAGGCCCACGGACTCCAGCAGCCACTTCAGCGAAGTCCTGACGCCGCCATCGTCATCGACGACGTAGACAACCGGCTCGGGAGCTTCTGTGGCGTGGCGGGCGTCGGCGGGGGCGGCTTTCATGGCGTGTGTCTCTCTATTTTTTGTTGGGCCCGAAGACAGGTGCGTCACGATGCAAGTTGCCCGGCACTCTTGTCAATAGGCATTGCCCTGGTGACCTGCCCCCTGCAAACAGGGCGAGCCGGAGTCTAGTAAGGTTCCTTTTCGGAGAAGAAGACGAACATCGAGAAGCGCTTCACGGAAGCGCAGATCATTGGGTTTCCGAAGGAAGCCGAGGCTGGTATGCCGGTCAAGGGACTGTGCAGGAAGCACGGGTTCCGTGACGCGTCGTTCTGCACTTGGCGCGCAAGGTTCGGCGGCATGGACGTGTCGGAGGCGCGCCGGTTGAAGGACCTTGAGGCTGAACGATCTTCCGCCAGCGGAGTTGGCAGCGAAACACGGGCAACAGCGGATGCTCCTGCCGCTTTCCAGGAGCTGGTTTAAAGGGACGTTGCTGGAAGCCTGCTGGCCCTGCTGAAGGGGTCGGTTCACCAAAGACCGGCCTGGAAAGTCGCCCATAGTGCCGCCGCGCCCGAAAAAAAGCCCAGCCAATTCTGGCTGGGCTCATCTCGCTTGCAGGTCAACTACGGATCCTGCCGCTTCCGAAACCGTCGACCTGTTGTCCTCTGCAGGCCAATAGCACTGACCAAGGTCCGGCTGTAGCAGCGTTGTGGCGCCAGTTGCGATGGCTTTGGCACCCTAAGGCCGGGTCGACATCAAACGTCAATATTCCGCGCCACCAGCGCATTGCTCTCGATGAAGTTGCGGCGCGGTTCCACCTCGTCGCCCATCAGCGTGGTGAAGATCTGGTCGGCCGCGATGGCGTCTTCGATCTGCACCTTGAGCAGGCGGCGCTGGGTCACGTCCAGCGTGGTTTCGTAGAGCTGCTCGGGGTTCATCTCGCCCAGGCCCTTGTAGCGCTGGCGCGAGACGCCGCGTTCGGCTTCGGACAGCAGCCAGGTCATGGCGGCGTGGAAGTCGCCCACGGTCTGGTCGCGCTGCTTGTCGCCCTCGCCGCGGCGCACCTTGGTGCCGTCGGGGATCAGGCCCTGGAAGGTCTGGGCGGCCTTGGCCAGCGCGGCGTAGTCGGCGCCGTGGACGAAGTCGGCGTCCAGGTGCGACAGGCGCACGTTGCCGTGCTGGCGGCGCGCGATCATCAGGCGGTGCTTGTCGGTCTTCTCGTCGAACTGGGCGTAGACGTCGGCGGTGCCATCGTTGTTGACGGCGGCGCCGCTGAGCGTCTTGGCGTGCATCTCGGCGAGCTTGGCCTTGAGCGCCACGGCGGAGGCCTCGGCGGCGGCGGCGCTGTCGAGGTCGAGCGTGATGCCGTCGGCGATGGCGCGCAGCGCGTCGCTGTCGACGATGCGCGACAGGCGGCCGATCACGCCTTCGGCGAGCTGGTACTGGCGGGCCAGTTCACCCAGCGCCTCGCCGCTGATCTCGCTGCCGTCGGGGCGCGCCAGGGCGGCCTTCTCCAGCGCCAGGCGCAGCATGTAGGCGTTGAGCTCGGTGTCGTCCTTGATGTAGCGCTCTTCCTTGCCGTGCTTGACCTTGTACAGCGGCGGCTGCGCGATGTAGACGTAGCCGCGCTCGATGATGTCGGGCATCTGGCGGTAGAAGAAGGTCAGCAGCAGCGTGCGGATGTGCGAGCCGTCGACGTCCGCATCGGTCATGATGATGATGCGGTGGTAGCGCAGCTTGTCGAGGTTGTAGTCGTCCTTGCCGATGCCGGTGCCGAGCGCGGTGATCAGCGTCAGCACCTCCTGGCTCGACAGCATCTTGTCGAAGCGGGCGCGCTCGACGTTGAGGATCTTGCCCTTGAGCGGCAGGATAGCCTGGAACTTCCGGTCGCGGCCCTGCTTGGCGGAGCCGCCTGCGGAGTCACCCTCGACCAGGAACAGTTCGGACATGGCCGGGTCCTTCTCCTGGCAGTCGGCCAGCTTGCCGGGCAGGCCGATGCCGTCCAGCACGCCCTTGCGGCGCGTCATCTCGCGCGCCTTGCGCGCGGCTTCGCGCGCGCGCGCCGAGTCGACGATCTTGCTGCAGATGATCTTGGCGTCGGCCGGCGTTTCCAGCAGGAAGTCGGTCAGCGCCTTGGAGACCAGCTCTTCCACCGGCAGGCGCACTTCGGACGAGACCAGCTTGTCCTTGGTCTGCGAGCTGAACTTGGGCTCGGGCACCTTGACCGACAGCACGCAGGCCAGGCCTTCGCGCATGTCGTCGCCGGTGGTCTCGACCTTGGCCTTCTTGGCGATCTCGTTCTCTTCGATGTACTTGTTGATGACGCGCGTCATCGCCGCGCGCAGGCCGGTCAGGTGGGTGCCGCCATCGCGCTGCGGAATGTTGTTGGTGAAGCAGAGCACCTGCTCGTTGTAGCCGTCGTTCCACTGCATGGCCACTTCCACCGCGATGCCGTCCTTCTCGGCATTGGCGTAGAAGATGGTCGGGTGCAGCGTGGTCTTGGCGCGGTTGATGTACTCGACGAAGCCCTTGACCCCGCCCGAGAAGGCGAAGTCCTCTTCCTTGCCGGTGCGCTGGTCGGTCAGCCGGATGTGCACACCGTTGTTGAGGAAGGAGAGCTCGCGGATGCGCTTGGACAGCACCTCGTAGTGGAACTCGACGTTGGTGAAGATGGCCTCGTCGGCGAGGAAGTGCACTTCGGTGCCGCGCTTGTCGGTGGCGCCGGTCACCTTCATCGGCGAGACTTCGACCGGCTGGCCGTCGGTGCCGGTGGCGCTCTCGACCAGGCGGTTCTGCACCGCGCCCTGGGCGAACTCGAGCAGGTGGACCTTGCCGTCGCGGCGCACGGTCAGGCGCAGCCACTTGGACAGCGCGTTGACGCAGGACACGCCCACGCCGTGCAGGCCGCCGGAGACCTTGTAGCTGTTCTGGTTGAACTTGCCGCCGGCGTGCAGCTCGGTCATGGCGATCTCGGCCGCGCTGCGCTTGGGCTCGTGCTTGTCGTCGAACTTGACGTCGGGCGGGATGCCGCGGCCGTTGTCGACGATCGAGATCGAGTTGTCGGTGTGGATGGTGACCTGGATCTCGGTGCAGTAGCCGGCCAGCGCCTCGTCGATGGAGTTGTCCAGCACCTCGAACACGAGGTGGTGCAGGCCGGTGCCGTCGGAGGTGTCGCCGATGTACATGCCGGGACGCTTGCGCACCGCCTCCAGGCCTTCCAGGATCTGGATCGAGGAGGCTCCGTAGCTGTTTTCCTGTTGCGGTTTCTGCTGTTCGGTCATGTTTTCCTACTCACGGCAATGGCGGGAACCGGGCCGGCGCCGGCGTCGTGGGCCGGGGCGGGCGTCGGTCGGTCCGCGTGCGGGTTACTTAAAAACGGCAAAAGGGGCGGATCCCGCGGATCCGGCCCCTGCTGCGGCGGCATGTCCGGCCCTGCGGGCCGGCTGCCGTGGCGTGCCGTTGGATGCTCCGGTGTGGCGAATCTCGTCGTTCCTTGTGTCGTCCAGGCTCGACTGCTGCCGTCGCATCAGATGCGCATCGGCATGACGACGTACTTGAAGTTGTCGTCATCCGGCACGGTGATCAGCGCGCTCGAATTCGAGTCGCCGAGGGAGACCTGCACCTGCTCGCTCTTGAGGTTGCCGAGCACGTCGAGCAGGTAGGTCACGTTGAAGCCGATATCCAGGGCGTCGCCCGAATAGTCGAGTTCGAGTTCTTCCTGGGCTTCTTCCTGGTCCGCGTTGGTGGAGCTGATCTTCAGCGTGTGGGTGCTGAGGATGCAGCGCACACCCTTGAACTTGTCGGTGGTCAGGATGGCGGTGCGCTGCAGCGCCTGCTGCAGCTGCACGCGGTCGATCGCGAAGGCGTTCTTGTAGCCCTTCGGGATCACGCGCTGGAAATCGGGGAACTTGCCTTCCACCAGCTTGGAGATCAGCTCCACGTTGGCGAAGGTGAACTTGATCTGGTTGGCGGCGAGCTGGACCTGCACGGGATCGTCGGTGTCCTCGAGCAGGCGCTGCAGTTCCAGGATGGTCTTGCGCGGGATGATGACTTCCTGGCGCGCGCCGGCGCCCGCCGCTTCCTGATCCAGCTCCACGCCGCAGTAGGCCAGGCGGTGGCCGTCGGTGGCCACGGCCATGACCTTCTTGCCGTCCACCACCAGCAGCATGCCGTTCAGGTAGTAGCGGATGTCCTGCTGGGCCATGGCGAAGTGGACCATGGCGAGCAGGTGCTTGAAGGTCTTCTGCGGCAGCGTGACGGTGGCGTTGAACTCGCTCGCCTCGGCCACGGTGGGAAATTCCTCGGCGGCCAGCGTCTGCAGCGCGAAGCGGCTCTTGCCGGACTGCACGGTCATGCGCTTGTCGTTGAGCGACAGGGCGACGTCGCCGTCGGGCATGGCGCGCAGGATGTCGAGCAGCTTGCGCGCGGCCACGGTGGTGGCCACGCTGTCACTGCCCACGCCGCACTCGGCATGGGTGGTGATCTGGATCTCGATATCGGTCGAGAGGAAGGAAACGTTGGCCCCCGACTTGCGGATCAGCAGGTTGGCCAGGATCGGGAGGGTGTGGCGGCGCTCCACGATGCCGCTCACGATTTGCAGCGGTCGCAGCAGGTTGTCTCGCGAGGTTTTGACCAATTGCATTGAGTTTATCCTTCGTCGTTTGTCGTCGGCGACCGCAGGGCCATTGGCTCCGTGATTCACATCGATCCAAATTTACTTTGGAATCAAGGAGTTAATGTGCCATTGTACCAAAGGATAAGCCGCTGCGGTGAAGCGGGGCGACGCTCGCCGGGCCGTGCGCCGGGCACATGCCGCAGGCGATATGTGCTCCGTGCATCACGATTTTCCACGAACAAAATGCCCCATGAGGCATTTATTGGTGGATTTCCCGGCAGTTCGTCCCGACTCACCGCAAAGCCTTAGCTCTGGCGACCATGGCACCCGTGCCGGCGGTGCTTCTGGTTGATTCCGCGTACTGCTATCCCATTCGGGGCAGCCGGCCCGCAAGGCCGGCGCGCACCCTACAGTATGCCAGCCCCGCATGGCGGTTCAGGCAAATTCGCACCCTCGCTCCCGGGGGGAGCCGGGGGTGCAGATTCTTTGCATCCCATGCACATTCCATGCACATGGTCCGTGCCCGGTGCTCAGCCCTTCAGCGTCTGCTCCAGCACGTGCAGCTCGTGGTTGAGCTGCGCGTCCTTGCTGCGCTCGTCGGCGATCTTGCGCACCGCGTGCAGCACGGTGGTGTGATCGCGCCCGCCGAACAGCTCGCCGATCTCGGGCAGGCTCTTCTGCGTCAGTTCCTTGGCCAGGTACATGGCGATCTGGCGCGGCCGCGCGATATTGGCGGGCCGCTTCTTGCTGTACATGTCCGCGACCTTGATGTTGTAGAAGTCCGCGCAGGTCTTCTGGATGTTCTCCACCGAGATCTGGCGGTTCTGCACCGTCAGCAGGTCCTTGAGCGCCTCGCGCGTGACCTCGATGGTGATGTCCTTGCCATGGAAGTTGGAGAAGGCCAGGATCTTGCGCAGCGCGCCTTCCAGCTCGCGCACGTTGGAGCGCAGGTGCTTGGCGACGAAGAAGGCGACCTCCTCCGGCACGCTGACGTTCTCGGCGGCGGCCTTCTTCATCAGGATCGCCACGCGCATCTCCAGCTCGGGCGGCTCGATGGCCACGGTCAGCCCGGAGTCGAAGCGCGAGATCAGGCGATCGTCGATGCCGGTGATCTCCTTGGGATAGGTATCGCTGGTGATGATCACCTGCGCCCGGTTGGCGATCAGGGCCTCGAAGGCGTAGAAGAACTCTTCCTGCGTGCGGTTCTTGCCCGAGAAGAACTGGATATCGTCGATCAGCAGCAGGTCGAGCGAGTGGTAGTAGCGCTTGAACTCGTCGAAGGCCTTGCGCTGGTAGGCCTTGACCACGTCGGAGACGTACTGCTCGGCATGGATGTAGCGGATGCGCGCGCGCGGGTTCTCCATCAGCATGAAGTTGCCGATGGCGTGGATCAGGTGGGTCTTGCCCAGGCCCACGCCGCCATAGAGATACAGCGGGTTGTAGGACTTGCCCGGGTTGTTGGCCACCTGGATGGCAGCGGCGCGCGCGAGCTGGTTGGCCTTACCGGTGACGAAGTTGTCGAAGGTCAGGATGGGATTCAGGCGCGAGCGCTCGTGCACGGTGTCCGACGGCTGCTGGGCGCCGCCCATGCCGGCGCCACCGGGCCCCATGCCGCCCATGCCCGCGCCGCCCGGCTGGGCCGGCACGCGGTAGGAACGCGCGGCGGCCTCCGCCGGGTCCATCTGGGCCACGTCGATATCGGCCATGGCCGCACCGCCCATGCCGCCCATGCCGCCCATCGGGTTCATGGCGCCATGGCCGACCGCCCCGCCCATGCCGGCGGGGTAGGCGCCGCCGCCGAAGCCGGCTGCGCCGGCCGGATGGCCACCCTGGCCGCCCTGGCCGAACGGCTGCGCGCCCTGGGCGAAGCCGGGGCCGCCTGCCGGGTACTGGCCGCCCGGCATGCCCGCCTGCATCTGGCCGGGCTGGACCGGCGCCGCGCCCGGATAGCCACCGCCCGGCACGCCCGCCGGCGGTACCAGGTGCGTGCCGGCCAGGCCGTTCGCCTGCGCGTACGCCGCCGCCCGCCCCGAGGCCGTGGGGTCGAGCACGAAGTGCACGCTCACATCCGCCTCCCAGTACTCGCAGGCGAGTGCCGTGATGCGGCTGGCGAACTGGCTCTTGACCCAATCCAGCTTGAAGCGGTTGGGCGCGGCGATGCGCAGCGTGTGCGCCTCCTCGTCGAAGGCGACCGGCGCCAGCGGCTTGATCCAGGTCTTGAATTGTTGCGGCGTCAGTTCGCGCTCGAGTTGCGCGGCTGCCGCCTGCCAGAAATCTTGCATTGTTTTGTTTTGCGATCCCGACGACCGATGCGGCTCACGCCTGCGCTTCCCGTCCGGGACCTTGCATGGTGACCTTCGCCGCCGGCAGATGGGAAATAGGAAATGGCGGGGCGACCGGACCGTAAACCACACGTATACAACTTCGTATACGGGTATACGGGCGATCGCCTCGCCACCTCTCCCAATGCTGGCGCGCCATGCGCGGACCCGGGCTGCGCGTGAGCCACGCCACCCCGTCTGATGTTTGGACCCGGATTGTACCCCTCGCTCCAAGTTATCCACAAAGGATAAGTCTGTGGACAAGTTGTGTAGAAGCAGTGGATCGTTGTGCACAACCCTTGATTTGACGCGACCTGGCGGTGCGCGCAAGGTCCCGTAAACAAATGGAAAGACTGCTTTTTCTCCTGTGGACAGGCCTGTGGAGCGCGGCCCGCGACGTGCTCACTTACCCACCGGGCATTGTGGACAATGACACACGCAACGCGTTTACCTGACGCCACGCCAGGCGACGTATACGTCGTATACTCAGCTCCTCACCTTGACACTTCCGGCAAAAATCGTTTAAATGGCGGGTTCTGCGATGCGGCAGGGGATCACGTATGCGCATCGCCGGGTCTGACCTGATCCGTACCGTCCGCGCCCGCGGGCCGGATGGCCGGGACGGACAGCAGGCCGAAGCAGCCTGACCAGGAAGAGACAGCAAGGCCGGCACGCCGGCTCGATCCCGACAGGTCAGCAGCGTCGCAAGACGCACGGCCGGCAGCAAAAGACAACCGCAGACGTCGGCAAGTCCGCCTACGCGGCAGCCCCAAGCGAACCATATGCGGCGGCCATGGCGCCCCGGCCACCGGCCGGTGCCCGGGCGAGCCCGGATCAACCAGAGAGTGCAACATGAAACGTACCTACCAACCTTCCGTTACCCGCCGCAAGCGTACCCATGGTTTCCGTGTGCGCATGAAGACCCGTGGCGGCCGTGCCGTCATCAACGCGCGTCGCGCCAAGGGCCGCAAGCGCCTGGCAGTCTAAGGGCCGGGCGACCGGCCGGAGCGGCGCAGCCTGCGCCGCGTCCGGCCGCCGCCTCGCCTGCAGGACGGCCGGGAGCACTGCAGCCAAGCGCAGCAATCCGCTAGCTTTGCCCAGCGTGCCCGCCCATGCCTTTCCCAAAGCCGTAAGGCTGACAAAGACGGATGAGTTTTCATCCGTTTTTGCTTTGCGGCCCCGTCGCCGCAGCCAGCACTTCGTGCTCTACGTGCGCCCCAACGGGCTCCCGCAGGCACGACTGGGGCTGGTGACGGGCAAGAAATTCGCCCCGCGCGCGGCCGAGCGCAACCTGGTCAAGCGCATGGCGAGGGAACTGTTCCGCCTGCGGCAGGACCAACTTGCCGGCCGCGACGTACTGCTGCGCCTGCAGGCCAAGTTCCCACGCGCGGACTTTTCCAGCCGCGCCGCCATCCGCCGGGCCTGCCTGGCCGAGATCGGCGCGCTGCTGGATGTGGCCGCGCGGCCGCTGCCGCCACCGGTGCAGCCCGCCCCCGCGGGCGCGCACCCGCCGGCCGCGGCGCCGACCGCCTAGCCGCCGCCCGAACGAGCCGTCATCATGAAGCGACTCCTGCTAGCCCTGCTGCGCGTCTACAAGATCGCCCTGAGCCCGTTTTTCGGCTCGCAGTGCCGCTTCCTGCCGACCTGTTCCGACTACGCCCGCGAGGCGATCGAACGCCACGGCGCCGGCCGCGGCAGCTGGATGGCTGCCCGCCGGCTCTGCCGTTGTCATCCGTTCGCACAGGGCGGGTATGATCCCGTGCCTGGCGTCATGCCCGAAGCGAGCGCCTCCGAGCCGGCGGCGCGCATCACCGTCCGGCTGCCCCGACCCTGAATCCCCCTGACCACTGCGAGACATGGATATCAAACGCACCATACTGTGGGTCATCTTCGCGATGTCCCTCGTGCTGCTCTACGACAACTGGCAGCGCGCCACGGGTCATCCGTCGATGTTCTTCCCGAGCGCCAACCAGCAGCAGGCAGCCGCTTCGGGCCAGGCCGCCAACGCGGCCACCCAGGGCGACGTGCCCAAGGCCGCCGGCGCCTCCGCGGCGGCCGCGCCCGCTGCCGCGCCGCAGGCCGCGGCCCAGCCCGCCGGCGAGCAGATCGTGGTGACCACCGATGAGGTGCGTGCCACCATCGACACCGCGGGCGGCATCCTGTCGCGCCTGGAACTGCTGAACCAGCATGAGAAGGACGGCAAGCCGGTGGTGCTGTTCGAACGCGACAGCGTGCGCACCTACGTGGCCCGCTCGGGCCTGATCGGCGGCGACCTGCCGAACCACACCACGGTGTTCACGGCCGCTCCCGGCCCGCGCACCCTCGGCAGCGCGGACACGCTGGAAGTGGCGCTGACGGCCGACAAGGGCGGCATCAAGCTGGTCAAGACGTACATCTTCCGCAAGGGCAGCTACGTCGTCGACACGCGCTTCGCGGTGACCAACGACGGCACCCAGGCGATCTCGCCGACGCTGTACCTGGAACTGGTGCGCGACGGCAGCAAGATCGAGCAGTCGCAGTTCTACAGCACCTTCACCGGTCCGGCGGTCTACAGCGACGCGAACAAGTACCACAAGATCAAGTTCGAGGACATCGCCAAGGGCAAGGCCGACGTGCCGGCCGCGGCCGACAACGGCTGGGTGGCGATGGTGCAGCACTACTTCGCCTCGGCCTGGATCCCGCAGACCGGCAAGCAGCACAGCTTCTACGTGGAAGCGATCGACGCCAACCTGTTCCGCGTGGGCATCCAGCAGCCGCTGGGCCAGATCGCGCCGGGCGCCACGGTGACCACCGATGCGCGCCTGTTCGCCGGCCCGCAGGAAGAGCGCATGCTGGAGAAGATCACCCCGGGCCTGGAACTGGTGAAGGACTACGGCTGGCTGACCGTGCTGGCCAAGCCGATCTTCTGGCTGCTGGAGAAGCTGCATGGCTTCCTCGGCAACTGGGGCTGGTCGATCATCCTGCTGACGGTGCTGATCAAGCTGGTGTTCTTCCCGCTGTCGGCCGCGAGCTACCGCTCGATGGGCAAGATGAAGGACCTGCAGCCGCGCATGACGGCCATCCGCGAGCGCCACAAGGGCGATCCGCAGAAGATGAACCAGGAGATGATGGCGCTGTACCGCACCGAGAAGGTCAACCCGCTCGGCGGCTGCCTGCCCATCGTGATCCAGATCCCGGTGTTCATCGCGCTGTACTGGGTGCTGCTGTCGTCGGTGGAAATGCGCGGCGCGCCGTGGCTGGGCTGGATCCATGACCTGTCGGTGCCGGATCCGTTCTACATCCTGCCGATCGTGATGGCCGTGTCGATGTTCGTGCAGACCAAGCTGAACCCGACCCCGCCGGACCCCGTGCAGGCCAAGGTCATGATGGTCATGCCGCTGGTGTTCTCCTTCATGTTCTTCTTCTTCCCGGCCGGCCTGGTGCTGTACTGGGTGGTGAACAACGTGCTGTCGATCGCCCAGCAGTGGCAGATCAACCGCATGCTCGGCAAGGGCAGGGCCGCGGCGGCAGCCAAGAGCTGAGCGCGCCTCCCCTGACGTGCAAAAAAGCCCGGCTCGTGCCGGGCTTTTTCTTTGCGCGCCGGGCGGCGGCCGTTGCGTGCCGCGCCTGGCGGCACCGCCATCACGCCATCACGCCATCACGCCGATCGCGTCGGTCGCCTCAGGCCAGGGTCAGCGTCACGTCGATATTGCCGCGCGTGGCGTTGGAGTAGGGGCACACGGTGTGCGCCTTGTCGACCAGGCCCTGGGCCACCGCGCGGTCGATGCCCGGCAGCGAGATCTGCAGTTCCACCTCGATGCCGAAGCCGCTGGAGATGGCACCGATGCCGACCTTGCCGGTGATCGACGTCTCGGCCGGCAAGGCGATCTTCTGCTGCGCGGCCACGTACTTCAGCGCGCCGATGAAGCAGGCCGAGTAACCCGCGGCGAACAGCTGCTCGGGATTGGTGCCGTCGCCGCCGGCGCCGCCGAGTTCGCGCGGGGTGGTCAGCTTGACGTCAAGCACGCCGTCGGACGAGACGGCGCGGCCGTCGCGGCCGCCGGTTGCCTGGGCCTGGGCGCGGTAGAGGACTTTTTCGATCGACATGGTGGACTCCTTGGTTGGCTAGAGTGGGTCTGGGTTTTTGTTGCTGATTGCTGATTGCTGCTGATTGCTGCCGAGGTCACGGGAGTCACCGCCATCGCCGGGGAGGCACCGCACCCGCTTTGAATTGCTAGCGATTGAATCGCGCACTACATATGATCTGCCAGCCAACGGCAGCCTGGGCCGCCGCCGGCCTTGCCGCCCCTAAGGTTGCATCGCCTCCTTGGCGAAGCGTTCACGCAGCGTGTCCAGCTCCCGCTTCAGCGTGACCAGCTCATCGATGCTGCAGGCCGAGGCGCACAGCAGCGATTCCGGTACCTGCCGCGCCGGCGCCTTCATCGCCCGGCCCGCTTCGGTCAGGCTGACGATCACCTGCCGTTCGTCGGCCGCGGCGCGTGCCCGTTTCAGCAAGCCCTGCGCTTCGAGCCGCTTGAGCAGGGGCGTCAGGGTGGCCGAATCGAGGTTCAGGCGGGCGCCGATATCGGAGACCGTCACCTCGTCCTGCTCCCACAACACCAGCATCACAAGGTATTGCGGGTAAGTCAGTCCTAACGGACGCAGCAGCTTGCGATACAGCTTGTTCAAGGCGAGCGAGGTGGCGTACACCGAGAAGCAGAACTGGTGGTCCAGCAGTTGCGCCGTCGCCGGCAGCTTGAGCGGGGTGTCTTGCGTATCCATGGGCAAAATATAGGTCGCGCGCGATCTACTTGCAAGCAACGTGTTGACCGGCCCGCCACGCGGGGGGCGACACGACTCAGCGGGGCGTCTGGACCGTGCCCGCTTGTGCTGTCGCCAACTCCCGCACCAGCTCCCGCAGCCGCGCCAGCGCAGGCGACGGGTTGCCCCGCCGCAGCGCCAGGTGCAGCGGGGCGGACAGCGCGGGGCAGTCCAGGTCGCGGTAGACGATGTCCTCCCCACCCAGCCGGCGCATCGAAGCAGGCACCACCGACACCCCGAGCCCGGCGGCCACCAGGCTGAGCGTGGCCGGCAGGCGCGGCGCTTCCTGCGCCACCAGCGGGCTGAAGCCGGCCGCGCGGCAGGCGGCGAGGATGCTGTCGTAGAGGCCGGGGCCGGTCGGGCGCCGGTACAGGATGAAGGGCTCGCGCTCCAGCGCGGTCAGCGGCAGCGGCGCGGCCGCGCTGCCGGCATCGGCCGCCAGCGGGTGATGGGCGGGCAAGGCGGCCAGCATGGGCTCGTCGAGCACTGGATCGAGCAGCAGGTCGGGCAGGCCGCCCGCCGGGGAGCGCACGAAGGCGGCATCGAGCCGCTCGTGCAGCACCGCGTCGGCCAGCTCGACGGTGCCGGCCTCCTCCAGCGCCACCGCCACGCCCGGCATGCGCGCGCGGAAGGCGCGCAGCACCGCCGGCACGAAGGGGTGGAAGCTGGCCGAGCTGGTGAAGCCCAGCGCCAGCCGCCCCAGTTCGCCGCGCGCGGCGCGCTGCACCACGCCGGGCAGGGCCTCGGCGCGCGCCAACAGCACGCGCGCCTCCTCCAGCAGCGCCTGGCCGGCCTCGGTCGGCCGCACGCCGCGCGGCAAGCGCTGCATCAGGCGCGTGCCCAGCTCGGCCTCCAGCCCGCGCAGCAGCCGCGTCAGCGGCGGCTGCTGCATGTCCAGCCGCTCGGCGGCACGCGTGATATTGCCTTCTTCGGCCAGCGCCACGAAGGCGCGCAGGCGGCGCAGATCGATCATCCAGCCATCTCCCGCAGGACCTGGTTCACCATCCTGCTTTATCCATACCATCAGGGTATGGATATTGTGCTCGGGATGAGCTGGAAATCATAGATGAGCGGGCCTATGCTTGCGCCATCCCTTGCCGGGGCCTGACACGGCCGGCAAGGCCCGCAGCGCCCGCAACGCCCCCCAAAGCCATTGCCGGGCGGCAGCCTCCGCAGGAAATCCGCTAGAAGAGGAAGCAAGATGAGCTGGTCTGCCAGACAATATGTGGCGTTCGAGGATGAACGCACCCGCCCGGTACGGGATCTGCTGGCGGCAGTGCCGACGCAGGACGTGCGGCGCGCCGTCGACCTGGGCTGCGGCCCCGGCAATTCCACCGAGGTGCTGATGCAGCGCTTTCCCGGCGCGGAGGTCGCCGGTGTGGATAACTCCGACGACATGATCGCGGCGGCGCGCCAGCGCCTGCCCCAGGTACCGTTCACCCTGGCCGGCATCGAGGACTGGCAGCCGGCTGCGCCGGTCGACGTGATCCTGGCCAACGCCGTGCTGCAGTGGGTGCCGGACCATCGCAAGGTGCTGCCGGAACTGATCGGCAAGCTCGCCCCCGGCGGCAGCCTGGCGGTGCAGATGCCCGACTCGCTCGACGAACCCGCCCACCGGCTGATGCGCGAGGTGGCCGCCGCCGGCCCCTGGGCGGCCAAGCTGGCGGATGCCGCCAATGCCCGCACCGGCCTGTTCACGCCGACCGAGTACTACGCCATGCTGCGTCCGCATGCGGCGCGCGTGGACGTGTGGCTGACGGTCTACCACCACCCGCTGGCGGCGGGGCCTGCGGCCATCGTGGAATGGTTCAAGGGCAGCGGCCTGCGCCCCTTCGTGCAGGCCCTCGACGAGGCCGAGCGCGCCGACTACCTGGCGCGCTACCAGGACGCCGTGGCGCAGGCCTACCCGACGCTGCCCGACGGCTCGGTGCTGCTGCCCTTCCCGCGCCTGTTCATCGTCGCGACCCGCTGAGCGTCGCCCGGCCTCGCCCAGGCCGCCTCGGCTGCCCCGGCCGCCGTACCCGTTGATGCGCGCGCGATGGCCGGCGCCACAGGCCCGCGCCTCAGGCCGGCAGGTGGCAGACCGCCTCGATATTGTGGCCGTCCGGGTCCAGCACGAAGGCGCCGTAGTAGTCTGGGTGGTAGTGCGCGCGGATGCCCGGCGCGCCGTTGTCGCGGCCACCGGCGGCCAGCGCCGCGCGATAGAAGGCATCGACCGCCGCCCGGCTGTCGACGCGGAAGGCCACATGCACCGGCGGCCGGTTGGGCGTGCCGGCGCTGATCCAGAACTCGGGCTTGTCCGGCGGCCCGAAACCCGCCATGTCGGTATGGCCGGTGACGCTGGCCGGCAACTCCATGTTCTTGAGGAAGCCGATGGCGCCCAGCGCCTCGGTGTAGAACGCGCGGCTGCGGGCGAAATCGCCGACGAGCACGCCGGTATGGTCGATCATCTTCGCTGTCTCCTTGCCTTCCGGGGCGATGGCGGCCATTGCAACCGCGCGCGGGCGCGCTGTCAATCGCCGTCAATCGCCGTCAACCGGCGCGCCACCGCCGCCTGGCAGCGCCGCCGCCGTCCAGGGTGCCGCACCCCACACTGCCGGCTGTGCCCCATCGTCTACACTGGATAATGTTGGTACCCATTGGTGCCTTCCAGCGCCGCACTCCGCCGCCGCAATCAGCCGCCGTATCTCCGCCACCCATGCGCACCCGCTCCGATCCGCTCCGGCTTGACCGCAAGATGCGCCCGCACGCCGCCTTCGCCGACCTGGCCGAGGCGGACCTCGCCGCCATCGGCGAGTGCCTGGAGGTGCTTGCCAGCCGCAACGCGGTGGAAGACGTGCACGCGCTGCGCGTGGCCACCCGCCACCTGCGCGCGCTGGCCTGGACCTTCGCGCCCGCGCTGCCGGCCGGCATGGCGCGGCGCTGGCGCCAGCTGGTCGGCGAGCTGGCCGATGCCGCCGGCCCCGTACGCGACTGGGACGTGTTCGCGCTGGAAACGCTCAAACCCGCGCTCGACCGCCAGCCCGGCGACCCGGTGCTGCTGGCGGTACTGGACACCGCCGCCGCGCGCCGCGCCGAGGCGCACGGGGAGATGCGGGCACGGCTGGCCCAATGCCGCCACTGGCCGCTGCCGGCACTGCAGCGCGACCTGGTCCACCTGCGCGGCGGCGTGGGACCGCACCTGCCGGCGGCGCCCGCGCTGGGCCCCTTCGCCCGCCAGCGCGTGGCGAGCACGCGCAAGCGGCTGCGCCAGCTGAAGCGCGCCGCACATGAGAACGACACCGCCAGGCTGCACAAGCTGCGCATCCGCGGCAAGCTGCTGCGCTACACCCTGGAAGCGCTGGCCGAGGTGCTGCCGGCGCGCCGCACCGCAGCCCTCCACGCGAAGCTGGTCAAGCGCCAGACCCGGCTCGGCCGCGTCATCGACGCAGCCGTGGCGCGCCGCCTGCTGTGCGAATGCCTGGGCCAGGCGCCCGCGCCGGGCCAGCCGGCCTGACAGCACCAGGCCCACGCCCTGCCCACGCCCTGCCCCGCCCTGCCCGCCGCCACCGGCGCACCGGCGCACCGGCGGCCAGGCGCCGCCCGCCACACCTTCTGCGACAATATGCCCATGACTGCCTCCCAGCCTCCCATCGCCGCCATCGCCACCGCGCCCGGACGCGGCGGCATCGGCGTGGTGCGCGTCTCGGGCCCCGACGTGGCCCCCATCGCGCGCGCCCTCTGCGGCCAGACGCTCAAGCCGCGCCACGCCACCTACCTGCCCTTCCTCGACGCCACCGGCGACGTCATCGACCACGGCATCGCGCTGTACTTCCCCGCGCCGAACTCCTACACCGGCGAAGACGTGCTCGAACTGCAGGGCCACGGCGGCCCGGTGGTGATGCAGATGCTGCTGGCGCGCTGCCTGGAAGCCGGCCGCGGCATCGGCCTGCGCCTGGCCGAGCCCGGCGAGTTCACCCGCCGCGCCTTCCTCAACGACAAGCTCGACCTGGCCCAGGCCGAAGCCGTGGCCGACCTGATCGAAGCCAGCACCGAAGCCGCCGCGCGCTCGGCCGCGCGCTCGATGGAAGGCGTCTTCTCCAAGGCCATCCACGAACTGGTCGACAAGGTCATCCACCTGCGCATGCTGGTGGAAGCCACGCTCGACTTCCCCGAGGAAGAACTCGACTTCCTCGAAGCCTCCGACGCGCGCGGCCAGCTCGCCGTGATCCGCGCCAACCTCGCCGGCGTGCTGGCGCAGGCACGCCAGGGCGCGCTGCTGCGCGAAGGCCTGTCGGTGGTGCTGGCCGGCCAGCCCAACGTCGGCAAGTCCTCGCTGCTCAACGCGCTGGCCGGCGCCGAGCTGGCCATCGTCACGCCCATCCCCGGCACCACGCGCGACCGCGTGCGCGAGACCATCCAGATCGAAGGCATCCCGCTGCATATCATCGACACCGCCGGCCTGCGCGACGACACCGACGACGAAGTCGAGCGCATCGGCATCCAACGCACCTGGGACGCCGTCGGCCGCGCCGACATCGTGCTGCACCTGGTCGACGCCACCGACTACGTGCGCAACGGCCTGTCCCCCATCGACGACCAGATCGACGACCGCCTCAGCGGCGTGCTGCCGCCGGGCTCGCCCATCCTGCGCGTGGTCAACAAGATCGACCTCGCCCCCGCCGCCGGCGACGCGCACTTCAGCAGCAACCGCCCGCACGTGGTCGCCGCCAACGGCCCCAATCCCAGCGAAGTCTGGATCTCCGCGCGCAGCGGCGCCGGCATCGAACTGCTGCGCGCCCACCTGCTGCGCCTGGTCGGCTGGCAATCGTCCGGCAACGAAGGCACCTTCCTCGCCCGCGAACGCCACCTGACGGCGCTGCGCAACGCCCAGTCCCACCTCGACATGGCCGCCGAACAGGCCGACCAGCAGGCCCAGGCACTCGACCTCTTCGCCGAGGAACTGCGGCTGGCGCAGGACCACCTGAACAGCATCACCGGGGAGTTCACCAGCGATGACCTGCTGGGGACGATTTTTACGCGGTTCTGTATCGGCAAGTGAGGGGTGGCGGGCCGGGTGTGCGGCCCGCGCACCACTGGCACGGGAGCGGCGCATCGGATTTGACGATGCACCGGACCATCGCTCTCCAGCGATGAAACACTTTGCGTTCCGTGCGCCTGGCGCCGTTGCCGGCGCGGCGCAGCGTGCTATTCTCCATTCGCCCCTGAAACAACAGGGGCCAGGTTTGGCGACCTGAACAACGTTGGCGGACAGCCGCATCGGTGCGGCATTTCCATGTCCGTTTGCGCTCGCGCGCGCCTTTTCAATGGCGGGCCGGGTGGGGCAGCCTTCGGGCTGGCCGGTGCCAACGTTCCGGTTCGCCAACCCCGCTTCGGCCCGCCCCCCTCATTTGGCGATGAGCGGCGGGTCTTCGCAACCAACGTTGGAGGCCGCAATGCGCAAGACCCACGCACGTTCTGAGCACCCAGGCACCGGATTTCCTTCATGCAAGCGAAGCCTCTTTGAGCATCGCGATAACGTATTCGATGAGCACATTGAGCGAGCCGCCTACCTGGGCAAACTGGCAAATACCGGCCCACTCGTCGAATGCCTGAACCGCGCCGTGCGGGTTGCCAGAGGCTTGGACATGCTATTCACGCTTGCGCGCAACAACGCCGTCGAACAGCATGAAGAGGAACAAGCCGATGATGGCGATAGAGCGCTCGGCTCGCTCAGTCCGGCCACCATGGATGTGCTGTTCGATTTGGGACAGACGGCCGCGGAATTGCTGGTGCGGGACATCGGGGTTGTTGCCGCGTGGACGGAGGAGAATGGATTGGCCAAAGGCGGCCGCTAGAACGTGATCCCCTACCTCCAGATGTATGAGGGAAGCTCTATACCTTTGGCCGATTTCGGTTATGACCGTCCCGTTCCATCATCGATGGAAAACAACAGCGGGAGAGGGTCATGGATCGCAAGTACTTCGTTATCCTGGCTGGCGCAGCACTTGTGAGCGCATGTGCGTCCACTGTCGTCGAGCAGCGCGCCTTCAAATCGTACGCCGTTGGCAGGGAGGTCTCCACCACGACCGGAAGTGTCATGCTGGTGGATCAGAATGGCTACATCACCAAGCGGCGCGTGTGGGTGGGGCTACTGAACTCACCAGATGGCTGGAGGGAATTGGAGCAGCCCTCCGCTGACTACATTCGGAAGGAATTGATCTACTCCGGAATCGCGGGCACAACGATCGAACTCAGTTATCGCGAGTTCCGGCAAGGATACGCAGCACCGGCTTTCTATCAGAGCGTGCGATATGACTTGGCTCAGTCAAGGACCGTTCGATTCCAGAATTTCACGGTTGATATCCTCTCCGCAGACAACCAACGAATCCGGTACAGGATAGCCAGCGATCGCTAGAGACGGCTCACGTCCCGGCGTGGCTTCACGGCCCTACGTAGGTGCGCTGATGCTCTGAGGCTCTCGCAACGTCAGTTGCCGCCTTGATGCTTGCCATATCGGTCGCCTGACTTGGCGCTCTTGTGGTCGCCGCCCTTGTGCGACGAGCCGCGGCCCCCGGCATAGTGGCCGCCATGGCTGCCGCTATGCTTGCTGCCGGAATAGGAAGGTCGGGCGCCGCCGCCTTTACTGCCTCCCTTCGCCTGAGCAAGCGGTGGCGCAACAAGTCATGCGGCGATCAGCAGCGCGAACAGCGTTTTCATGGTCCCTCCTCGTTGTATTGGTACCCCGAGCGTTGCATGCACAGTCGACCGAATACACCCCTTCGAAGGGCTTGGTGCTTACCCCAGCCAAAATATCAGGCACATCTACGCACCGCGACCATGCGCCCAAAGGTGCCGATATAACCCCTCCTGATTACGCACCGGTCGCACATGAGTTGGTGCCCTAGCTGTCTACAGAAGTTCTGTGCGAACTTTGACGCTTGCCTTCGTGTCGCACTTTACTTAGCCTGCTATCCTTGCCCGGGCAGTTCACTGAGATCGAACGCCTCTACAAGACGCCATAGGCCGTTAGCTCCCATGTGCTGCCGTTATATGTGGCCTCGCACCACTGACCCGGTACAGTAAGCGATTTCAGGCTGGCCACGTTGACACTGAAATCGCCTGTGCAGCTAGCCGCCCGAATAACACGCAATACATCGCTCGACGATGGAAAGCGGCTATTTGTGCTTACATCACGGTTTGCTGTAATGGGTGTCTTGTAAACTATCGTATAACGTTCACCGCGCCCAGCAGTACTGCTGTTGTTCCCTGCGGAGAAAACTCCCGACTGGCTGCCAGAACCTGCAGAGCCGAGAGTTATATTTCCTTCGAAGAGATTGGATGTGCCGCCATTATCAACAACAGCAGGAATCGCATCCGATGCCCCTGCATTTCCTCTGACACTAAGCAATGAGGAAGTACTTTCGGCGCGCACAGCCTGACAGACAAGCGAGGGATTCGACAGGTGTACCTTGTTCCGCTCCGCAGCGCCGCCCACCCCTTTCATCCAGACGGCGTAGGCTGGAGCGATGCCGGCCTCATCGTAGAACCTATTCTCCGATATCACGGCAACAGGAGCATCCGCCTCCTGAACAATTCCATAGTCCTTCTGCCCGTACAAGTCATTGCCCGTTGCTGAGCAATTCGAGGCCGTTACAAAGCGAACACCATAAACTCCGCCAGTTATGGAATTACTGACAGCATTAATCTTTGCCGAACCCCGAATATAAATCCCTGTTTGAGAGCTTCTACCCGCCCACGAAGGATCAGATGATCGGTTTACACCAACAAGGATAGTATTGTTTGATATGTGACCCTTGGCGGCTCCAGAAACGACGATAGCAAAATCAAAGTACCTTGCGTCAATGTCACAATCTGCAATTGAGACCTTTGGACCAAACGTCGTGATTGGTGCGTAACCAGCAGGAATTTCGCTCTGTCCGAGTGATTGAATTTTCGCATCCAGATTCCGAATCCGGGCCTCTCCACATTGTGCCTTGATTGCCCGTCGATTGAAGTCTGTACAGACAGCACCATCAACAATCAAAATAAACTCGTCGGTGAGAGACGAGCTTTGCACATTGATAGAATCCCCTTCACGACCGACAATCCGATCGTAGCGGCCGCCTTCAATTTTCAAATAACCACTTGAAAGCGTCGTTTGCACATTAATTGCCCGACTTGCCCCTGCCGAATCCCCCATACTCCCCGTCACCGGCGCAACGATATTGGAGATATCAGCATGAAGGATATGCAATTTATCCACGTTGCCGTAGGCGTAGATCCCTATCGCGCTATAGACGGTCGCCGGGCCAACGATATTCTTAACTGACGGCCTCTCAACTACCCCTCCGACCGGGTTATTCAGATACAGACCACATTTTGATCCGCCCTGGCCATCGATCCTCAGATCAACGATAAGCGGGCGCTGCCCGCTTACGCTCACCACTTCCGAGGTACAGATACCCTCGACACCAAGACGATAAATCTTTACATCGTCACCATCGATCTTCAACGCACTCGCCGGGTTGGCGCCGCTTGCAACAGTGATTTTCGCCGTTCCGAGGACTACGATGCAGATCGTGGAGCTTCGAACGAGCTGAGCAGAAATCTTAAAAATCCCGTCGAACAGTACCAGATTGCTTCCACTGTTTAGCATGGCCTGACACGCGGCAGTATCATCCGCCACGCCGTCACCGATGGCACCATAGTCGTAAAACGACACCCACTCCTTAGCACTGGCACTCAACACGCTGCTGACTTCCATAGGAATTCCTCGCAAAGATGGCCGCTAGCCGGCGGCGCGCCTTGTTGCATCAATACGTACGTCCAGACCCGATGCGACATCCCTGACTCGGGCTTGACGAGCATGCCGCCGAAGTGAACTGATGACCACCCCGCTTAGAACGTATAGGCAGGTAGTCACATTCAGGCTCCGCCACGCAGACGGTAGGGGAAGAAGAAGCTATCCGGAGGCAGATGAACGGGCCTACGCAGGCTTAAACCATGTCGGTCGGTGGTGGCTCCAGGCTGACTCCTACCGCTCATAGTGCCCAAAGCCGACGACCTTTTGCCCGAGCGGGAGATTCGCTGGTCCCGCGCGAGCGATCCTGTAGCAGTCGGATCTCGTTGCCTGCGGTGAGATCATTGCCTTTCGTCGGCGGACGGAACTGCCACCTCGTGACATGAATCCAGCAGGCCGCCATCGTCGCTAAGGACAGGACTGGGCGAAGGCACAGACGGTTGGGAAGCCTAAATCGGTCAACGTTGACCAATTAGCAACTGTCGATCAGCGGGCGGCGCAAGTCGTAGCGCGCAGAAGATGGCCGACAAGGTAGTCAAAGAAGCCCTGAAGTTCGCCAATAGCCGACTTGGCACTCAAAACTCGCGCAAAGATAGATGCTGGAGATCCCTGCTGCTTCGCAGCATTCCAGGCCGAGTCCTCTCTCCCCATTTCCACACCAAAGTGGGATATGCGATGCATGCCTGAACCACGCACCATGGTGCAGCTAGCAGAAGTGGCCGGAGAGAGCCAACGCGGTCGCATCACGGACGGGAGTGATGACATGGGGAAAAGAAAGGACAAGGAGATTGCTGGCCTCGCTGCCGCCGCTCTCTTCATTGGCGTGCCCATCTACGTTGTGAGTAAGGTCAATGAGACCGTCGGATGGATAGCCCCCTTATGCGCCATCGCCGCGGTTGTCGCACTGGTTTTGGCTCAACGCGCATCCAGGCGCAAAGCTCGCCTAGAGTATCTTCGGGTCAAGTATCAGGACGAAGTTGTTGTCCAGCGCATTGTCGGAGGCCAGATATGGCAGACACAAAGTGCAGAACAGCTTATCGACTCTATTGGTCGGCCCTTGTCTATCGATCAAAAGCTACTGAAAACCAAGACTCGCGAAGTCTGGAAATATAACCACCGTGGAGCAAACCGCTACGGCCTTCGAGTGACGGTTGAGGACGGGTATGTCACTGGGTGGGACCAGAAGACATAGGTGCCCACCTTGCCATGCAAATCATCGGGACATTTTCAAGGGGCCCGCCAATGTCCAGACCGAAGTTCATGTACAGCTGCTTTTCCTGTGGGTCTAGCTTTCAATTTGGCATTCACCAATATGATGGGAAGTCTTTAGCAACCTACGGTCAGATCATGGTCTGCAGCGCCTGCTGGGAAGCGAATGCAGATGGCTGGGCAGCCCACCTAGAACCGCTGCTTCTCGCTCACCTTAAAGAGCGAGGCCTTCCGATTCCCAAGCGAAACAGAAAAGGATGGCTCCCGCGGGGGCACTAGCACCGACCTATCAAGTCCGGAACTTTGTCAATCGGAGTGGAGCAATACTGGACGCCAACCTCTTACCAGATAATGTTCCGAGCCAGAAGCATTAGGCCCGATGACTAAAAACCGCCCCCAATTTTGGCCGGCGGCGCCCAATTGGGACTGGTAAATCTAGAAACAAATTAGCTCGCCCATATTATATGAACACACCGGCCACGATCCCGACAGAGCTTCCCACAGAAAAGCGGAAACCCACCCAGGCGGATAAAAATAAGCCGATCCATCAGTTCAAGGGACGTGAATCCTCCGAGCTTGTCATTGCCTTCGCAGGGCCCATCGGCTCTGGAATTACGAGCGTCATCAACCAAGCAGAGCAACAACTCAAAGCCTTAAATTATACGGTTCACAGAATAAAAATCAGCCAACTCATTGATGATGCGCTAAAGAAGAATATCGTCAATATTGGCAAACTTCCAAGCCTAGACAAGGCTGACAGGTATATTCGCCTTCAAGATGGAGGCTCAGCATTGCGCAAGCAATTTGCCCCAGACATTCTAGCCGAATGGGCGGTTCGGGAAATCGTAGGTGTCCGCGCAGAAGATATGCCACCGGAATTCGATACAAAGCCAAAGGAGTTCATCCCAGATCGCATAGCATATCTTATAGATCAAATTAAGCATCCCGCAGAAGTCCAGCTACTTCGCGCTGTCTACCGAAACCTCTTTTATCTCGTCGGGGTTGTCAGCGTAGCAGCCAGTCGCGGAAATCGCCTAGAACAAGAGGGCGTACCAAAAGCGCGCGTATCGGAGCTAATGGAGCGTGATCGCAGACAAGAGGATGATAATGGCCAGCAACTCGATAAGGCATTGCAACTTGCTGATTTCTTTATTCGAAATGATCGAGGCAGCTTAGATCCAATCCGTGAACAAATAACTAGATTCCTAGCGCTTCTGCATGGTGAGAATGGTGTCACGCCAACCCGCCAAGAGTACGGAATGTACGTGGCCTATGCAGCGGGGCTAAAGTCGGCATGTATGTCACGTCAAGTTGGGGCAGCAATTGCTAATGCAGACGGAGAGATAATCGCGACAGGCTGCAATGATGTGCCCAAGGCTGGCGGTGGGCTATACGAGACGGAGGACGGATCAAACGACCACCGCTGCGTCCACCGCGAGGAGCAAGTTTGCTTCAATGACCGAGAAAAGACCGTGTTGCGCGAAGCAATGCGGACTTCCTTGAGCACCAAACTCGCTGAGGTCGCAACTGATCTGGCAGCCAAGCCTGAGGTGCTTGAGGCAATCGTGGAGGCAATCTATGGCGCATCAAGGATCAAGGACCTAATTGAGTTCTCAAGGGCTGTCCACGCCGAAATGGAGGCCATCATCTCGCTCGCCCGTGGCGGTAGCAGCGGGCTTACGGATGCGGTTCTGTACACAACGACCTTTCCATGTCATAGCTGCGCCAGGCACATTGTCGCCGCGGGGATCAAGCGTGTGTACTACATTGAACCCTATGAGAAGAGCTTGGCAAAAAACCTCCATTCGGATGCAATTCAGTTCGATACGGAGGAATCCATTGCAGGAGTGAAGCGCAGCGCCGACAGCGAACATGTGAAGTTCATTCACTTCGAAGGCATAGCGCCAAGGCAATATCTGCGATTCTTCACAATGAACTCACGGAAGGATTCAGGAGGTAGGGTCATCAAGATTGTGCCAACTCAAGCGTCAAAAGCGGTCAATGAGTACCTTGACGACTACCGTGACTTTGAGGCAAAGGTTGTGGCACACTTGGCTGAGATCTTGCCGCCAAGTAGACACGAAGCTGACTCTTGACTGGATCTGCAGTACCCACTACCCTCGCGCCACCTAGTGAGGAGCATCATGAAGAACCGTCCCTTCGAACAACTCGAACTCGACTTCTCAAGCTCAGCACGTCGTTCGGCGCAAGATCGCCCTGCAACGTTGGTATTGGCCTATTCCCGACCTAACGAAGACCCCAAGCCAACTGTCGAGACTGAGCGGAAGATCAGGTTCCTTGATGGCCTGACGTCCTACGCGCGAGCCCTTCCCTGGTAACTCTGTAGTTACCTAGTGAGCACTTCGCGCTGATGGCGACTGTCGCTTTTCCGCAACTTTCGGCACATCGAGACACTAGAGCCGGCCAAGTGCCGGCTCTTTCGTTGTGTGGTCAAGCGCGTAGCGTCTGCCGCATATCAGCCTACCTTCTTGCCGAGGTAGTCTTTTAGCACCGCTAGCGCCTCCCGGCCGAGTGCGTGTACGACCCCCAGTGCGTCGGGCGAATCATCCTTCTCCTTACTGTCCAAGGAGCGGAAGGCAAATCGCAGAAGTGCTAGCACGAGCAAGGCTGCGAACGACGCCAGGACGATCAGCGGCGTAATGAAGAGTGAAGCTTGATAGGTTGCCGTCGAGGATGATTCAGCAACGTGCCGACCAACGCACCATGTCCACGCAATCAATGCCGCGACCGCGCCAATAACGAGCATTGCGACACCATAGAACGCAACATACCGAAAGTGCCGGAACTGCTTGCGATCCTTGATTTGCTCCGAGAGTAACCCGCTCACATCTTCGGGGAGAATGCCGCTCCCGGATAGATCATCGAGGCTACCCTCGCCAAGCTGTTCCCAAGTAATCCCCTTCGCTGGACGCGCTTTTTCCTCTACACCGTCATTCGGCGTACCTTTGTTGTCGTCACTCATTAAGGTTATAGCCAACCTAGGTTCTTGAGGCGAAACCGCATTGCAGCCGGCGACACATTGAACATTGCGGCCAGAGTGTTGAAGTCCGATATGCCACGCCCGGTGATCAACCCATTAACCACGGTGGCTGGCATCAGGAGTTCCGCTGCAAACTTATTTGCGGCTGTCTCGATTGGATCGTAGTTGGACAAGGAAAAGCTCTGCGTCGAATCGCGGAAGCGTGGGCCATGCCTGAGCGCGAAGTGCCCCAACTCATGTGCGATTGTGAAGCGCTGCCGGACAGGCGGATCGAAGGCATTGAAGGCAATAACCGGGCCACCAGGGGTCTCTGAGTTACCCTCCAAAACATCGAATTTCCCGGAGAGCGTACCTAGTGCCTCCCCGACAACTCGTGCACCAGCAGCACGTGCGATGGCCACTGGATCGACCGGCAATTTGCGGTCCCAGTACCGATCGAGCAATGCTTGTGCGGCGCGTGCGGGCATGGTTGAGTGGAGTGATTGCGAACGCCTGTGGGCGGTGACGGACGTTTTCGGCCAATTATAGCTGTGGCCGCCTGACGATTCTGCGAAATCACCAGATCAACCTGGATAGATTGCTTGGTCAGATGGTCGCCAGTCGTCGCCGCACGACGACCTTCCCTGTGGATAAGTCAGATCACCCGCAGCCTTTAGTACACAGGTAAGTACACAACCAAAATGACTGGCACAGATTCCCTAGCAAAATCAGTTACTTACGGAATATCGCTAGCTTCTGTATCGGAGGGGCAGCGGGCCGTGTGCGCGGCCCGCTGACGCAGCGCGATCGGCGCGCTCATGCGGTGACACCACATCGAACCTCACACCACAGGCATGAAGGCGGCGCATCGGCATTGGCGATGCGCCGGACCATGGGGAAACGCTACTGCCCCGCGGGGCTTGAAGCTTCAATTGCCGCCTTGGTGCTTGCCATATCGATCATCTGACTTGGCGTTCTTGTAGTCGCCCCCTTTGTGCGACGAGCCGCGCCCCCCGGCATAGTGGCCGCCATGGCTGCCGCTATGCTTGCTGCCGGAATAGGAGGGTCTGGCGCCGCCGCCTTTGCCGCCTCCCTTCGCCTGAGCGAGCGGTGACGCAACAAGTCCTGCGGCGATCAGCAGCGCAAGCAGTGTTTTCATGGTCCCTCCTTGTTGTATTGGTGCCCCGAGCGTTGCATGCACGGTCGACCGAATACACCCCTCCGAAGGGCCTGGTGCTTACCCTAGCCGGCTTTCCCAGGAACTTGTGCGCGCTGTCCGGGCGACACGTCCGCTTGCCGCAGTCGAGTGGCCGTCGGTGCCGGCCTCTCCGCACTACCAGGAGCCGGCCCCGAGCCCAGCGCCGGGCTGCCGCATCGCGGCGGGAGCGCCGGGCACAGATGCGAGGCGCGCGGGTGGCAAGGCTTGAAGGTGTGCGGCCAACCGTTTGAGTAAGGTACCTCGCACGCTGCCAGGGCGGGATGGTTTGAACCTCCGGTTGCCGCACGCGGCGGGGCCGCCGTTTAAGTAAGGTACATCCCGCTGCCAGGGCGGGCTAGCTTAAACCTCCGGCGACCTCGCAAGAGGATTCTACCGTTGTCCGTTTTTCCCGCTTATCGATCGTGCAGCAGCTGGCGCCAGCACAACAGCCATGTCTATTCCGTCAGCGAGTCATCGGCGCTCACCTTTGATCCGTGGGAAGCCTGGCGGTTGGATCTGGGCAGTCGCCGTGCGCGTCGGCATCAACTTGGCAGAGATGGACAAGCCTGTGGATAACTGGGGCGCATCGGCTGTCTGATACAGGAACCCATACACAAGCCAACGCGCCTCGGAAAGCTCCCGTATCGGCAAGTGAAGAATCTCGGGCCGCGCGCGGCCCCGCATGATCACACGAGGCATCGCGCGCCATGACTTCCGGGCGGCGTCCCTCTTCCGCGGCGCTGCCAATCACGAGCGGCGATGCCCTGCCCCTCAGTTCACCGCGTGTATGAAGGACTCCCGTTTACTGGAAATCCGTTGCGTGCACACGCCATTGCTGGCGTAGTACTCCTCGACCGACTTCACCCAGCGCCCGATTTCCGGCACATACCAGAACGCCTTGTAGATCTGTCCCGACACGTCGCCGAGCGCCGCCCTTGCGCTTCCCATGCTTCGCTGCCCGCGGTGCGGCACACAATGCCGGCCACGCGCTACGACATGCCGTGGCCGACGAGCAAGCCCCCGATGACGTTCGACCGGCACCGGCACGTCAGCGATGCCGACGGGAATGCGCCGATCGCCGCCCCAGACACGCTCGAGCCGCTACCGACCGGCGACAAGAACCGGGCCTGCCGCCCCTCCATTGCACGGCTGATGGCGGACCCAATCGCGCATCGCACGACCTGGCCATACCCACGCCCCGACCGGCGCAAGCCGCTTCGCGGCTTCCACAAGCAGTTCACGCGGACGGTACCGCCCCGGCCAGCCTTTACACTATGCGCCATCCGCCATCCCAACCACCCTCGTGAGCCGATCCCCGTTCCAGCCGTTCCAGCCGCCCCTGCCCGACACACCAACGCACAGCCGCCTGCCCTGGCCGCTGCGCACGCTGCTGGCCATCGCCGTCGCTGCCGCCACCGCCTGGGGCGCGCTGGCGTTGTGGTTCCAGCTCCCCGCCGCCGGTGCGCTGCGCGTTCCGCCCGTGGCCGCGTGGACGCTGCTGGGCCTGGTCTGCCTGGGCACGCTCTGCCTGGGCCGCAGTGCGCGCGCCCGGCGCTTGTGGCTGGCCGCCTTCGGCGCCGCGCTGCTGGCATTGCTGGGCTGGTGGCACACCATCAAGCCTTCGCACGAGCGCGTCTGGGCCGACGACGTGGCGCGCCTGCTGGAGGCGCGGGTCGAGGGCGACCGCGTGGTGCTGCGCAATGTGCGCAACTTCGACTGGCGCAGCGAGACCGACTACACGCCGCGCTGGGAGACCCGCGAGTATGACCTGTCGCAACTGCGCTCGGCCGACCTGATCCTGTCGTACTGGATGGGGCCGGCGATCGCGCACACGCTGGTTTCCTTCGACTTCGGCGCGGGCGGGCGCGTGGTGCTGTCGCTGGAGATCCGCAAGGAGCGGCACGAGAGTTTCTCGGCCATCGGCGGTTTCTTCCGCCGCTTCGAGTCGGTGATCATCGCCGCCGACGAGCGCGACATCGTGCGCACGCGCAGCAATGCGCGCGGCGAGGACGTCTACCTGTACCGGCTGGCGGCCTCGCCGCAGGCGCTGCGCCAGCTTTTCCTCGGCTATATGGCGCGCGCCGAGGCCTTGCGCCGCGCGCCGGCCTTCTACAACACCCTCACCAGTAACTGCACCACCATCGTGTTCGATCTCGCCCGCCAGATCGTGCCGGGGCTGCCGCTCGACTACCGCTTGCTGCTGTCCGGCTATTTCGCCGAGTATGCCTACGACCAGGGCGGCCTCGCACCCGGCTTCGATTACGCCACCCTGCACGCGCTGGGCCATATCAATGCGCGCGCGCTGCAGGCCGATGCGCATCCCGCGCTGCCGTTCTCGCAGGCGATCCGGCGCGGCGTGCCGGGCATCGCGCCGGCGGAGGCCGGGCTGTGAGGGGCGCCGCCATGACGTTCCCGGCCCGGGGCCGGCTGCGCCGTCCCGGCTGGCGCGGTGTCCTGCTGGTGTTGCTGGTGGCCGCCGCCGCGCTGCTCGACGGCTGCGCGATGGTCGAGGTGAAGTCGGTCAGCGCCAGCCAGTTCATCGCGCAGAAGCGCGGCGACATCCTCACGCGCGGACGGCTCAGCGACGCCAGCGAGGAGACGCTGCGGGTGGCGGGGCTCGAGCAGGGGCCGTGCAGCAAGCCGTCGACCGCTTGCATCGACGCACTGGCGCGCACCACCGTCCTCGGCGACGAACGCCGCCTGGCGACCTTGTCGGAGCTGTGGCTGCAGCAGGCCATGACGCTGGCGAAGGCCGCGCCGGACGCCGCCGGCACCACGCAGGCGGCTGCCATCGACGCCTGGCTGGAGACCGCGCGCTTCGCCTACGCCTACCTGTTCTTCACCGCGCGCGGACCGGGCGAGCGTGCCTTCGAGGAACGCCAGACCCAGGTGCGCGACTACTACAACTATGCGGCACAGGAGGCCGCCATCGCGCTGTTCCGCGCCAGCACGACGCAGGGCACGGCCGAATCCACGGCGCCGATGCGCCACGGCGCCTGGACCATCCACAAGGACATCACCGGCCTGCGCCTGCCCGAGGGGGTGACCGTGCCGCGCGAGCTGATCCCGGCTGCCTCGCTGTCCTTTGCGGGCCTGCGCAGCACCTACCGGCGCGACGGCTTCGGCGCGGAGCTGGTGGCGGTGCTGGAGGACGACCCGGTGGCCTCGTCGGCCAGCCGCGGCGAGGCGCCCGACACCGCGAGCGAGGACGGCACGGCGGCGCGCGGCGCGCGCTGGCACCGCGACCGCACGCGCGATTTCAGCGAGATGCCGTCGCCGTCGCTGACGCTGCTGCTGCGCTTTCCCGGCGACGACCTCGAGGACGTGCTCACCACGCGCGACGTACTCATCAGCGCGCATGACCCCTACAAGGACGCCTTCTTCGCCCTGCACGGCCAGCAGGTGCCGCTGGCGGCCAACTACACCGCGGGCTACGGCCTGTGGCTGGCGCGCTCGGACTTCGCCGGGCAATCGCTGCGCACGCTGCTGGGCCTGCGGCGCGGCATCGACCGCCCGCACCTGTACATGATGCAGCCCTACGATCCGGACCGCCGTGTCATCGTGATGCTGCACGGCCTGGCCAGCAGCCCCGAGGCCTGGGTCAACGTGGCCAACGAAGTGCTGGGCGACGAGACGCTGCGCCAGCGCTTCCAGGTCTGGCAGGTCTACTACCCGACCAACCTGCCGCTGGCCATCAACCAAGCCACCATCCGCCACGCCATCACCGAAACGCTGGCGCACTTCGACCCGCAGGGCCGCGCCGCGGCCTCGCACGACATCGTGCTGATCGGCCACAGCATGGGCGGCGTGCTGTCGCGGCTGCTGGTGTCGTCGTCGGGCGGGCAGCTGTGGGACTGGTTCTCGACCCAGTACGAGATCGACGCCGACAGCGACAAGATGGCGGCGATCCGCGACCGCATCGAGCCGGCGTTGAGCTTCACGCCGCTGCCGGGCGTGGAGCGCGCCATCTTCATCGCCGCCCCGCACCGCGGCACCGACATCGCCGGCAACCGCATCGCGCGCTGGTTCTCCAGCCTGATCCGGCTGCCGCTGACCGTGCTGGAAGGCTTCGACGACGTGGCCCGCGCGCTGGCCGGCGCGCGCCCCGGCCGGCCCGACGGCGAGATGCCGCGCATCCCCAGCAGCATCGACAACCTCAACGCCGGCGATCCCTTCGTCAAGACCGCCGCCACGCTGCCGATCTCGCCGCGCGTCTGCTACCACTCCATCATCGCCCGGCGCGACCCCAAGGTGCCCCTGGCCGATTCCGACGACGGGGTGGTGCCCTACCGCAGCGCCCACCTGGACGGTGCGGCGTCGGAAAAGATCATCCCCTCGGGGCACAGCGTGCAGGAGACCGCCGCGGCCATCCTGGAGATCCGGCGCATCCTGCACGAGGACCTGGACTGGGGCTGCGCGGCGGGTGAGGCTGCGGGAAAGACCGCGGCGCGGAGCGCGCCCGCCGCGCGCTGAGCGCGGCCCGCGCGTCGCCGTGCGGGGGGCGGGTGGCGGCGCCGTCTTCTTCCCCGCCCCCGTGCGGCGTCAGCGCGCCGCGCTGCCGACGCGCGCCGGCCAGCTGCCGTCGGCGATCTGCGCGGCCACGATCTCGCCCAGCAGGTCCAGCACCGCCGAGGCCGCGATCGACAGCGGCATGGTGGCCGAGCGGCACAGGTAGACCGGCCGCGACACGGCCGGGTGGCTGATGCGGGCGGCCGACAGCCAGCCGTTGCGCACCTCGGCGTGGACCGAGGCATAGGACAGGATGGTGCAGCCGACGCCCGCCGCCGCCAGCGCGATCAGTTCGGGGATGGCATTCACTTCCGCCAGCACGTCCAGTTCCACCTCGTGGGTGCGCAGGTAGCCGTCGATCAGCGCGCGCAGGCCATGCTCGCCGGCCGGCAGGATCATCGGGTAACGCCGCAGGTCGCGCAGGCGCACGGTGCCCGCCAGGGGTTCGCCGGATGCACCGTGCGCACCATGCGCACCGGGTGCTGCACGCCCGCGGCCGGCGCCGAGGCGGCCCGGCGCCGCCACCAGCACCAGGTCCTCGTCGACCACGTGGTCGAACAGCAGGCCGGAGCCGCTGCCGGCCTGGAAGGTCAGGCCGATGTCGATATGCCCGCTCAGCAGGTGGCTGGGGATATAGCCGGTGCTCAGTTCGATCACCTGCAGCCGCACCTTGGGCCAGCGCCGGATGGTTTCGCGCACCAGCGGCACGGTCAGGATCTTGGCCATCGACTGCGGCAGGCCGATGGCGACGCGGCCCTCGGGATCGGTGACCAGATCGCGCACGTCCTCGCAGGCCAGGTCGAGCCGCTTCAGGATCTCCCTGGCATGGCTCTCGAAGCGCTGGCCGGCGGCGGTCGGCACCACGCCCTTGTGGCTGCGCGTGAACAGCGCCACGCCCAGGGCCTCTTCCAGGTGCTTGATCTGCAGGCTCAGCGCCGGCTGCGCCAGGTGCAGCACCTCGGCCGCGCGCGAGATCGAGCCGGATGCGGCCACGGCAAGAAAGCAGCGCAGGCCGCGCACGTCCACGGGCATTCCCATCGTCGTCTCCTTGTGTCTCCGTGAGCCCGTCCCGCACCTTCGCCGCGCGCACCGTGCGGGCCGCTGCGGCCGGATGTGGGTATATCAATCCACGATACCCTGCATCAATAACCTATCTTGGACATATATGCCAGCGCACGCGATAGTGGCGGCAGCCCCGCGCCATGCACGCGGAGCCGGGCACAGACCCTCGCAGGAGACAAGATGGGACTCAACCGCCGTACCTTCCTGGCTGGCGCAGGCGCCGCCTTGCTCACGCCACCGCTGCTGGCCGATCAGTGGCCCGCGCGGCCGATCCGGCTGGTGGTGCCGTTCGCCGCGGGCGGCCCGGGCGATTTCGTCGCGCGCCTGATCGCGATCCCGCTGGCGCAGCGCCTCGGGCAGGCGGTGGTGGTGGAGAACAAGCCGGGCGCCGGCGGCAACCTGGGCACGCAGAGCGTGCTCGATGCCAATGCCGACGGCTATACCCTCCTGCTGAACACGGTCGGCATGCATGCGGTCAACCCGCTGATGTTCCCCGACCTGCGCTTCCAGCCGCAGCGCGACCTCACCGCCATCGGCGTGGTGGCGGCGGTGCCGAACGTGCTGGTGGTGCATCCGAGCAAGCTCGGCGTGCACAGCCTGGCCGAGCTGGTGCGGCTCGGCCGCCAGCGCCCGAACTACCTCAGCTACGCCACCTACGGCGCGGGCAGCTCGCCGCATATCTACGGCGCGCTGCTGCAGAAGGCCGCGGGCTTCACCGCGGTGGCGGTGCCGTACAAGGGCAGCGCGCCGGCCAGCAGCGATGTGATGGCGGGCAATGTGGATTTCCTCTTCGACAGCATGACCACCTGCATCGGCCAGATCCGCGGCGGCAAGCTCAAGGGGCTGGCCATCACCTCGGCCGCGCGCTCGCCGCTGCTGCCCGAGGTGCCGACGCTGAAGGAGGCCGGCTATCCCGCGCTCGACCTGAAGTTCTGGCTGTCGCTGCAGGTGTCGGCCAAGACCCCGCCGGCCATCGTCGAGGCCCTGCGGCAGGCGGTGGCGGCATGCACGCGCGACGCCGGCTACGGCCAGTCGCTGGTGGCGCGCGGCGCCGAGCCCTTCCACCTCGCCCCGGCCGAGGTGCAGGCCTATGTGAACCGCGACGCCGCGCGCTGGACCGCGCTGGCGCGCTCGATCGACATCAAGCCCGAGTAGGCCTTCCGGCCCCGTCTCCGCCCCCTCCCTCTTTTCCCTCGACAGACATGATTGCATTGCAAGGAATCCGCGTGCTCGACCTGAGCAAGGTGCTGGCCGGCCCGCTGTGCGGCCAGTACCTCGGCGAACTGGGCGCCGAGGTCATCAAGGTCGAACCGGTCGGCCGCGGCGACGACACACGCGCCTGGCTGCCGCAGGACCGTGGCCAGTCCGCCACCTTCCTGGCCGTCAACCACAACAAGCGCAGCCTCGCCGTCGACCTCAAGACCGCCGAGGGCCGGCAGGTCGTGCAGGCGCTGGCGGCCAAGGCCGACGTGGTGCTGCAGGGCTTCGGCAGTGGCGCCGCCAGGCGGCTGGGGGTGGACTACGAGACGCTCTCTGCCACCAACCCGGGCCTGATCTACTGCGAGATCTCCGGCTATGGACGCAGCGGCCCGCTCGGCCAGGAGCCCGGCTACGACGTCATGCTGCAAGCCTTCAGCGGCATGATCAGCAGCATGGGCGAGCCGGGCGGCAGGCTGGCGCGCGCCAGCTTCTCGCCGGTCGATCTCGGCACCGGCATGCATGCCTTCAGCGGCATCCTGGCCGCGCTGCTGGAACGCCAGCGGAGCGGGCGCGGCATGCACCTGGAGGTCTCGCTGCTCGACACGGCGATGGGCTTCATGGGCTATCTTGCGCAGAACTACTGGTGCAGCGGCAAGCCGCCGCGCCCGATGGGCACCGCTCATCCCGCCATGGCGCCGTACCAGGTCTTCGAGGCGGCCGACGGCCCGGTCATGATCGGCGTCGGCAACGATGCCCAGTGGCAGCGCTTCTGCCCGGTGGCCGGCCTGCAGGAGGTGGCCGACTCGCCGCGCTTCGCCACCAATGCGGCGCGCGTCGCGCATTTCGACGAGACCGTGGCCCTGGTGCAGGCCCGCATCGCCACGCAGCCGGTCGCCTACTGGCTGGAGGCGCTGCGGCGCGCCGGCGTGGCCTGCGCGCCCATCCACACGCTGGACCAGGCGCTGGCCCACCCGCAACTCGCCGCGCGCGGGCTGGTGGTGGAGTCCGAGCATCCGCTGCTGGGCAAGGTCCGCAACATCGGCCTGCCGGTGCGCTTCCGCGGCGAGGCGCGCCAGGCGCACCGCGCGCCGCCGCTGCTCGGCGAGCACACCGACGAGATCTTGCGTCAGGCCGGCTACGGCGCCGCGGCGATCGCCAGGCTGAAGGCCGGCGGCGTGGTGGCCTCGGCCGGCTGCTGCGGCGACGGCGACGATGCCGATGCCGGCCGCTCCGTTCCCGACCCTGCCGATCCCGACATCGGTCCCAGCATCGATACCCATATCGATACCGCCATGGCGCCGGCTGCACGGCCTGCCGGCGCCTGACTCGAGGAAGCCTCCATGTCCACCGTCACCTACGAAGTCCGCGACCGGGTCGCCGAGATCCTGCTCGACAGCCCGCCCGTCAACGCACTCAATGAAGGCATGATCGATGCCCTGCTGCAGGCCCTGCGCCGCGCCGCGCAGGACGACGACGTGCGCGCGGTCATCCTCGGCAGCGCGGTGCCGCGCCGCTTCTGCGCCGGGCTGCAGCTCGACGCGCTGCACGGCGCGCCGCCGGCGCGCGCCTATGCGCTGGTCGACAAGCTGTACAACGGGCTGTGCGAGGCGCAGTTCCACCTGGGCAAGCCTTCCATCGCCGCGGTCGGCGGCACCGCGCGCGGCGGCGGCATGACGCTGGCCATCCACTGCGACCTGATCGTCGCCGCCGAGAGCGCCACCTTCGGCTATCCGGAGATCGACGTGGGGCTGACGCCCGCCATCCACTACACGCACCTGCCGCGCATCGTCGGCCGGCACCGTGCCTTCGACCTGCTCTTCACCGGACGCACCTTCGGCGCCACCGAAGCGATGTCGCTCGGCCTGGTCAGCCGGGTGGTGCCCGACGCCGACGTCATGGAGCAGGCGCGCGCGCTGGCGCGCACGCTGTGCGCCAAGTCGCCGGTGGTGATGCGCATGGGACGCATGGCCTTCCACCGGGCCAACGACGCCGACTACCGGCGCGGCGTGGCCGGCGCCGTCGAGAGCTTCGGCAACGTCGCGGCCACCGATGACGCGCGCGAAGGCATCGCTGCTTTCGTCGAGAAGCGCAAGCCTTACTGGCAAGACTGAGGGCAAGACTGAGGGCCGGACTGAGGGCAGGACCGAGCCCCGCGCGCAGGGCCGGCCGGAAGACGCCCGCCGCGCGCGGCGCCGCGTCGCAGCCTGCATCACGACACGCCCGCCAACTTGCGCTGAGGGGCCACGATGGCCCCGCCGAAACCAACGCATCGATGAGGAGACAAGTCATGCCGATTGCCGTGGACCATGACGCCGTCGGCTGCGCCGACAACGTGTTCCGCCAGGAAGTCCGTCGTTTTCTGCAGGAGGCGGTGCCGCCCGACATCCGTGCCGCCAAGCGCGCGCATTGCCTGATCACCCGCGAGCAGGCCGCGCGCTGGCACCGCATCCTGCACGCGCGCGGCTGGGCCGCGCCCGGCTGGCCGCGCGAGCATGGCGGCCCGGGCTGGTCGCTGGTGCAGCAGGCCATCTTCCGCGAGGAGCTGGCCGCCAGCGATGCGCCCAACGTCGAGAACCTCGGCATCGACACCATCGGGCCGACGCTGATCCGCCATGGCACGCCGGACCAGTGCCGTCGCTTCCTGCCCGGCATGCTGTCCTTCGACGACTTCTGGGCGCAGGGATACTCCGAGCCGGATGCCGGCTCCGACCTGGCCTCGATGCGCACCACGGCCCGCCGTGACGGCGATGCCTGGATCCTCAATGGCAGCAAGATCTGGCAAAGCCTGGGCCACTGGGCGAACCGGGCCCTGGTGCTGGCCCGCACCGATCCCGGCGCGCGGCGCAAGCAGGACGGCATCTCGGTGCTGCTGGTCGACCTGGGCCTGCCCGGCGTGACGGTACGGCCGATCCGCTACATGAACGGGGCGCACTTTCACGTGCAGATGTTCTTCGACGATGTGCGCGTGCCGGCCGGCGACGTGGTCGGCGAGGTCGACCAGGGCTGGGCCGTCGCCAAGGGCCTGCTGGTGATCGAGCGCCTCTTCGTCGCGCGGGTCGCCGAATGCAAGGCGGAGCTTGCCCACACCGCCGAGCTGGTCCACCTGCGGCGCCGGGAAGCGGAGCCGGACAGCCGCGCCGAGGCCGGCATGCTGGCGCGCCGGCACGGCGAACTGGACATCCGCATGCGCGCGCTCGAAGCCGCCTGGTGGCCGGCCGTGCGGCAGGCCGCCGAGGGCGGCAGCCCGGAACTGGAAGCCTCCCTGCTGAAGATCGAGGGTATCCAGCTGTTGCAGGACCTGCACCTGTTCCGCATGGACGCGCACGGGGCCGCCGCCCTGCCCTTCGATGCCGCCGCGGTGGAGGGCCGGCTCGACGGACCGTCCGGCGCCGACGGCGCGGCCGGCAACCATGCCCTCCATCTGTGGCGCTATCGCGGCAGCTCGCTGGCCGGCGGCTCGACGGAGATCCAGCGCGAGATCATCGCCAAGGCCATCTTCGGCGGCAGGACGGAACTGGAGGTTGCGCGCCACGGCCACCTCGGCGCGCAGCAGGCCATGATGGTCGATGCCATGCGCCGCTGGCTGGACAAGCACTACCGCTTCGAGCGCCGGCAGGAAATCCTCGGCGCGCGCGGCGGCTTCGACCCCTCGGTCTGGGCCGGCTTCGCGGCGCTCGGCCTGACCGGCCTGCTGGTGCCGGAGGCGGCAGGCGGCCTGGGCCACGCGGTGGCAGACCTGCTGCCGCTGCTCGAAACGGCGGGCGAAGCGCTGGTCCTGGAACCCCTGGTCTGGAGCGCGGCGCTGGCGACCCACGCCCTCCTTGCGGTACCGCAGGGAGCCGCGCGCGACGCGCTGCTGGCCGCGCTGGCGAGCGGCGAAGCACGCTGCGCGCTTGCCTGCGACGCCGGCACCGACTTCGCGCGTTCGCCTCGCCCGGCCTACACCGCGCGGCGTGCCGGCGAGGCGTGGCGGCTCGACGGCGCGTGCCCGCTGGTGATGGGCGGCGCCCAGGCCGACCACCTGCTGGTCGCGGCCGGGCTCGAACACGGCGGCCTCGGCCTGTTCGCCGTGCCGGCCGCTTGCGCGGGTGTCGTCACGCGCGCCTATCCGCTCCACGATGGACGCAGCGCCGCCGAGATCCGCCTCGATGACGTCCGCCTGCCCGCCTCCGCCCTGCTGTGCGGCCCGGAACACGCCACCGCCATCCTCGAGGAGGCCCTGGCCATCGCCACCCTGGCCCTGTGCGCGGACAGCATCGGCGCCGCCCGCCGCGCGCTCGGCATCACGGTCGACTACCTGCGCACACGCCGGCAGTTCGATCGCGCCCTGGCCGAGCAGCAGGTCCTGCGGCACCGCGTGGTCGACCACTATCGCGCATGGAACGGCGCGCGCCATCTGCTGGGGCACGTGCTGTCCGGCTGGCACACCGCCTGCGGCGCCGAACGCGCGCGCGGCGTCAGTGCCGCCAAGCATCTGTGCGGCACGGCCGGCCGCGCGATCGCGCTCGATGTCCTGCAATTGCACGGCGCCATCGGGCTGCAGGACGAAACGCCGATCAGCCACTACAGCAAGCGGCTGGTCGGCAACGACCTGCTGCTGGGCAACGCGTCGACCCACCTGGGCCGCTTCGTGGCGGCCACGGACACCGTCCACGGCAAGCCGGACCGAGCCGGCACGCGTTGAACGAGCCCCCTGGAGGAGACAGCAACATGCAGACAGTCCATCGCGCGAAGCGCGCCACCCTGGCGCTGTGGTGCGCCCTCGCCCCGCTGGCCCCGCTGGCCGCCACCGGTGCCGCCGAACCCGCCTGGCCGGCGCGGCCGGTCACCGTCATCGTTCCCGGCGCGGCCGGCGGTACCATCGATATCCCCATCCGCATGCTGGCGCAGAAGCTCGGCGCGCGCATCGGCCAACCCGTCGTCATCGACAACCGTCCCGGCAGCGGCGGCATCATCGGCACGCAGGTCTTCCTGCACGCTCCGGCCGACGGCTATACGCTGCTGGCCGGCAATGTCGGTCCGCAGGCCATCAACTACAGCGCCTACCAACGCCTCGCCTACCGTCCGTCCGACCTGCTGCCGATCACCGACGTGATCGCCTTTCCCAATGTGCTGGTGGTCAATGCGCAATCGCCCGTGCGCAGCGTCGCCGACCTGGTCGCGCAGCTGAAGCAGCAGCCCGGGCGGCTCTCCTTCGGCTCGGCCGGCATCGGCCAGACCAGCCACCTGGCGGGCGAGCTGCTCAAGATGCGCACGGGCACCGATCCCATCCACGTGCCCTACAAGGGTTCGACGCCGGCCACCACGGCCTTGCTGGCAGGAGAGACCACCTTCCAGTTCGACAACCTGACGCAGGCGCTGCCGCATATCCGCGCCGGCAAGCTGCGCGCGCTGGCCGTCACGGCCGCGCAGCGCGTGCCCGCCTTGCCTGAGGTACCCACCATGGCGCAGGCCGGCTTCGACGATTTCCTGTCGACCGCCTGGGTCGGGATCTTCGTCGCCGCCAATACGCCGCCGGCCATCGTCTCGCAATGGAAGACGCTGCTGACCGGGACGATGCAGGATCCCGATCTGCAGGCACAGATCCGCAAGCTGGGGGGACTTCCCGGCGGCCAGTCGCCCGAGAACTTCGCCGCCTTCGTTGCCGCCGAGCGCGAACGCTGGGCCGCGGTCATCCGCAATGCGCACCTGAGCCTGGATTGACGGCGGGAGCGGCGGTCGCGCCCGGCCCTCGCCGCGGGTGGGCGCGCGTACTACGATGAAGGGTGCGGCCGGTGCTTCAGGTGCTTCAGGTGCTTCAGGTGCCTCAGGCCGCTGCGCGCGGCCGGCGGCGCCGCAGCGCCTGGATCCTGCCGGTTTCGCGCTGACGACCATGCATCTCGCCCTGCACACCACCCCCAGGCTCGCCCTGTTCAACGCGGCCGGCACGCTGGCCTATCTCGGCCTGGCCGTGCTGGGCGCCGGCGGACTCGCGGCCTTCCTGTCGCATCCCGCGGTGGTGGGCGCGGCGGCCTTCCTGCTGGCGCTCGCCGTCACCGCGCTGTTCAGCGAGGGCAATGTCAGCGCGGGCGAGCGCGAGGACCGCGCCAACCGCTGGGTGCTGCCGGTGTTCGGCGTGCTCGGCCTGCTGTCCGCCTGGCTGCCTGCCTGGTGCGACCACCACGAGCGCTGGGTCTTCGGCGGCGACGGCGTGCGCTGGCTCGGCCTGGCGCTGTTCGTCGCCGGCGGTGTGCTGCGCTTGTGGCCGGTGTTCGTGCTGGGCCGGCGCTTCAGCGGGCTGGTGGCGATCCAGCCCGGCCACACGCTGGTGACCGAGGGCCTCTACGGCACCATCCGCAATCCCAGCTATCTCGGCCTGCTGGTCAATGCGCTGGGCTGGGCGCTGGTGTTCCGCTCGCTGGCCGGCGTGGCGCTGGCGCTGCTGATGGTGCCGCCGCTGGTGGCGCGCATGCATGCGGAGGAAGCCCTGCTGGGCACGCACTTCGGCGACGAATACGCCGTCTACCGGGCGCGCACCTGGCGCCTGATTCCCTGGGTGTACTGACGGGCGCGGCAGGGCGGCACGGGCGCCCGCGCGCTGGCCGCGCTCATAGCGGGCCGCCCGCCGGCGTCGGCGTCAGTGGCGGCGCCGCCACGCGCAGCGGCCCCTCGCGGCACACCTGCCGCAGCGACTCGGCGAACAGCAGGTCGACCGGGCGCCCGGGACGGTCGGCGCGCACGAACATGGCCACCGGCGGCAGGGTCCAGCCGAAGGAGTAGGGCACGATGGCGACGCCGGCAATGCGCACCAGTTCCTCGGCGATATCGGCCGGCACGATGGTCACCGCCGTCTCGCTGGCGGCGATCATCTCGGCGATCAGCTTGGACGAGTAGCTCTCGACGATGGGCGTGGGCGGCGCCACGCCGGCGCCAAGGAACAGGTCGGCGACCTGCTCGCGCATGGGGGTATTGGGCGCGCCCAGGATCCAGTCCAGTTCGGCCAGCCTGCCCCAGTCCAGCGCCGTGCGCGCCAGCCGCGCCGCCAGCCGCCGGTTGGCGATCAGGCGCGGCTGCTGGTGGTACAGCACTTCGAAACTGGCCTCGTCGCGCGGCACCGCCGAGGACGCGCGCGCCACCACGATGTCGAGCACGTGGTCGCGCAGCATGGGCAGCAGCTGGTCGCTGGTGCCTTCGTGCAGGGTCACGGTGAGGCGGCGCCCGCCCTCGGGGCGGGTGCGGCGGATGGCGGCCGACAGCATCTGCCCGGAGACGAAGGGAATCACGCCGATGTGCAGGTGGGCGGCATGGCCGGCCACCACCGCCTGCATGTCGCGCACCAGGTGGTCCAGGTCCTGCGTCATGGCGCGGGCCCGGTCCAGCACCACGCGGCCCAGCTCGGTGGGCGACATGCCGCGCGCGCCACGCGCGAACAGCGGCGCGCCGAACATGGACTCCAGCTCGGCCAGGGCATTGGTCACCGCCGGCTGGCTGCTGGCCATGGCCTCGGCCGCGCGCGTCAGCGAGCCGTGCCGCTCGATGGCCAGCAGCAGCTTGAGATGGCGCATCTTGAGGCGCCCGCCCAGGCGCCTGCCCACCTCATCCGCATCGAAATGCTCCAAAGCTTCCATCGCCCGCCACCCAGCCATCAGGTAAAGATGATGGAAGCATAGCAAATCAAAATGTTGTTCTTATGCCTGCTGCCTAGAATGATGGCAATCCGTGCAGCCGACCCCACGGAAAATCCCAAGAAAAGCCGGCTGCACCACTTTTCCGCCTGCGCCGCGCCGGCGGGACCGACCCGCGCCGCCACCCCGGCGCCCCCCCGACAGGAGATCAGACCATGTCCGATACGGATCGCCAGACCACTTTCCGCCAGGCCGCGCTCGACTATCACCAGTACCCCGTGCCCGGCAAGACCACGGTGGTCGCCAGCAAGCCGCTGGTGACCCAGACCGACCTGGCCCTGGCCTATTCGCCTGGCGTGGCCGCACCCTGCGAGGAAATCGTCGCCGATCCGATGAACGCCTTCCGCTACACCGGGCGCGGCAACCTGGTGGGCGTGATCAGCAACGGCACCGCGGTGCTGGGCCTGGGCAATATCGGCGCGCTGGCCTCCAAGCCGGTGATGGAAGGCAAGGCGGTGCTGTTCAAGAAATTCGCCGGCATCGACGTCTTCGACATCGAGATCAACGAGACCGACCCGGACAAGCTGGTCGACATCATCGCCGGCCTGGAAGCCACCTTCGGCGGCATCAACCTGGAGGACATCAAGGCACCCGAGTGCTTCTACGTCGAGCAGAAGCTGCGCGAGCGCATGAAGATCCCCGTCTTCCACGATGACCAGCACGGCACCGCCATCACCGTCTCGGCCGCCTTCATCAACGGCCTGAAGGTGGTGGGCAAGGACATCCGCGAGATCAAGGTGGTCACCTCGGGCGCGGGCGCGGCGGCGCTGGCCTGCCTGGACCTGATGGTGGACCTGGGCCTGCCGCGCGAGAACATCTGGGTGACCGACCTGGCCGGCGTGGTCTACGAGGGCCGCACCGAGCTGATGGACCCGCACAAGGCCCGCTACGCGCAGAAGACCGAGGCACGCCGGCTGTCCGAAGTGATCGAAGGCGCCGACGTCTTCCTCGGCCTGTCGGCCGGCGGCGTGCTCAAGCAGGACATGGTGGTGAAGATGGCGGCGCGCCCGCTGATCCTGGCGCTGGCCAACCCGAATCCCGAGATCCTGCCCGCCGAGGTGCACGCGGTGCGCGACGACGCGGTGGTGGCCACGGGGCGTTCGGACTTCCCCAACCAGGTCAACAACGTGCTGTGCTTCCCCTACATCTTCCGCGGCGCGCTCGACGTGGGCGCGACCAGCATCACGCCGGAGATGGAACACGCCGCGGTGTACGCCATCGCCGCGCTGGCCGAGGAAGAGCAGAACGAGGTGGTGGCCGCGGCCTACGGCGGCTACGGCGTGGCCTTCGGCCCCGAGTACCTGATCCCGAAGCCGTTCGATCCGCGCCTGATCGTGCGCATCGCGCCGGCGGTGGCCAAGGCGGCCATGGAGAGCGGCGTGGCCACGCGCCCGATCGCCGACCTGGACGCCTACACCGAGCAGCTGCAGCAGTTCGTCTACCGTTCCGGCGCCTTCATGAAGCCGCTGTTCGCCGCCGCCAAGCAGATCGTGCGCGAGGGCGGCCGCGCCCGCATCGTCTTCACCGAAGGCGAGGACGAGCGCGTGCTGCGCGCGGTGCAGGTGCTGGTGGACGAAAAGCTGGCGCGCCCCATCCTGGTGGGCCGCCCCGAGGTGCTGCTGTCGCGCATCGAGAAGTACGGCCTGCGCCTGCGCCTGGGCCAGGACGTGGAAGTCACCAACCCCGAGTACGACGAGCGCTTCCACCAGTACTGGACCACCTACTGGGAACTGATGTGCCGCAAGGGCGTGACCAAGGAGATGGCGCGCGTGGAAATGCGCCGCCGGCTGACGCTGATCGGCGCGATGATGGTGCACCTGGGCGACGCCGACGGCATGATCTGCGGCACCGTGGGCGCCTACCACGACCACCTGCGCTTCATCGACCAGGTCATCGGCCACCAGCCGGGCGCGCGCACCTACGCGGCAATGAACATCCTGCTGCTGGACGACCGCACGCTGGCGCTGGTCGACACCCACGTCAACGACGACCCGAACGCGGAGCAGATCGCCGAGTTCACGGTCGCCGCCGCGCAGGAAATGGCGCGCATGAACCTGGCGCCCAAGGCGGCGCTGCTGTCGCGCTCCAACTTCGGTTCGGGCAGCTCGGCTTCCGGCTCGAAGATGCAGCAGGCGCTGGAGCTGATCCGGGCGCAGGCGCCGGAGCTGGAAGTGGACGGCGAGATGCACGGCGACTGCGCGCTGGACGAGGCGCTGCGCGCGCGCGTGCTGCCGATGTCCTCGCTCAAGGGCGCGGCCAACCTGCTGGTCTGCCCCAACGTGGACGCCGGCAACATCGCCTACAACCTGCTGAAGACCGCCGCCGGCAACAACGTCGCCGTCGGCCCCTTCCTGCTGGGCGCCAACGCGCCGGTCAACATCCTGACCAACAGCGCCACGGTGCGCCGCATCGTCAATATGGCGGCGCTGACGGTGATCAAGGCCAACCGCGGCGGCGTGCCGGCGCAGGCGCGCTGAGACGGGCGGTGCGGCCTCGGCCGCACCCGCCGACGCATACCGGGGGCTGCGGCGACGCAGCCCTTTTTTTCCGCTTGTTCCGGCTCTCCGCTTTCCGCCTCTCTTCGCCGTTGCCGGCGCTTCAGACCGCCGGCGGCCGCCGGCAGCATGCCGGCGCAGGCCATCCGGCCCCTGTCTTATGCCGTTCTGTACACTTGCCATCGTTCCGGCGTCCGCGAGGTGCGTCCCGTGCAGCACTTGCGGCCACGGAACATGCCGGCAGCGGCCAAGCCGGCGCGCATCGAAAGGAATTTGAAGCCAGCGCGCTTTAGTATCGGGGCTGACCCGCCGCGGCACCGGCCGGCGCCATGCCGGCGACCTGCAGGCGGCACCGGGTGGAACAGGGCAGGCGGGAGACCCGGGCAGTGGCACGGCGGCCGGCAGCGGCCGCGTGAAGACAAGGAGAAGGCGCGCCGCATGAAGCACGCCGGGAATCGAGACGAGACAGGAATCGCAGATGTTGAATCGTACGCAGCAGCGCCTCATTCTCGCCGTCGGCGCGGCGGTGCTGGCCATGTTGTGGTTTGCCGGCAACGGCAAGGACCAGGGCACCACCGACCCGCTCAATGACGAAGCGGCGAGCGAGCAGACCCCGGCCAGCCAGCCGCGCGGCGTGCCGCGCAACGGCGTGCTGGATCCGGTCAGCATCGACCCGGCGCGGCCCGCCGACCGCTTGCCGGAGTACCAGGCCGACACCATCCTGAACGACTACCGCGACAATGGCGGCGCGGCCGACGACCGCTACCGCGGCAGCTACTTCATCGTCGAGGGAGTCGCCAGCGGCGTGCGGCGCGACGAGAACGACGCCGTCTACCTGGAGATCCGCAGCAGCGATCCCAACCAGGTGGTGCGCGCGCGCCTGCGCGAGCGGCAGATCTGCGGCCCCGGCACCCGCTCCTGCGTGGTGGAGCAGCGCGCCTCGATGGTGCGGCGCGGACAGAAGGTGGCGGTGGAGTGCAATGGCGCCGGCCTGGTGGACGCGGCGCCGCTGCTGGTCGATTGCCTGGTGCGCGGCGGGGCCAACTGACGGCCGGGCGCGGGCCGGGCACTGCTTGCAGCGGACATGCCGCGGACATGCCGCGGCCACCCTGGCGATTGCGTCGGCTTTTGCCCTCTGTTCCGCCCATTGGCGCCGCCGGCGCGGACATACAGTGCAGGCTGGAGGCGACCGTGCGGCGTCCCGGCAGGGGGCCGGGCCCGGCTGGACGCCCGCCGACCGACCCCAGGACATCCCATGCAAAAAGCACTGCTTGCCGCCGGCCTCGGCCTGATCCTCGCCGGCTGCTCGACCTACCAGGCCGTCACCCCGGTGGAAGGCCTGGCACGCATCGATCCCATCGCGGCGATGCAGCAGCCGGCCGCCGACAATACCCTGATCTGCGTCATCAGCGGCTCGTCGGCCCGCAATGCCTACCTGCCCGAGTTCCGCGACGCGCTGAAGGCGCGCGGCTTCGACGTGCGCATGCTGTCGCCTGGCGCACCGCTGGAATCCTGCCAGATGACGGCGGTCTACCTGGCCAGCGGCCAGAACTACTGGACCAACTTCCTCGACTCGGCCGACATCACGATCTACCGCGACGGCCTGCGGGCGGGCAAGGCCATCTACAACGCCAACCGCAGCGCGGGCGGCACCAACCTCAGCAACCTGGTGCCGCCGGGGTCCAAGATCGACGACCTGGTCGGCCAGCTGTTTCCCGACTCGCCGCGCGTGCAGCAGAACCCGGCCGGCGCCTCGGCCGCGGCCGCGCAGCCGTCCTGATTCCGCGGCGGCCCGATGCCCGGCGGCTGCCGGGCATGGCCGCTCAGGCCTCCAGCCGGCCCAGCCGCACCACGGTCACGCCGGGACGCAGCTGGCGCAGCGAAGGCATCACCAGCACGCAGTTGGGGTAGGGCGTGCGCACCGGTTCGCCGTTGCTCCAGCCGATCACGGTCCCGGCCTCGGCGAAGGTCTCCAGGCCGGTGTAGGGACCGGCGAAACGGAAATCCATGCTGGTGGCGACCACCGGCTCGGTCACGCGCACCACGCGCTGCGCGGCCGGCAGCGGGCGCAGCCAGCCGGCCGGCAGGTCGGCCTCGTCGACCACGCCGGCCAGCAGCAGGAAGCGCGCCGTGCTGTCGCGCGCCACCTCCACCGCCGCCGTTTCCCAGTGCTGGCCGCACTCGATCAGCAGGGCGTTGCGCGCGCTGGCGGCATCGCCGAAATCGGCATAGTCACGCATGCGCCGGCCCTCGGGATGGCCCTCGTCGACGATGACATCGGCCGGCGTGCCCAGCGCGCGCGCCAGCGCCACACCCTTGTCGAGCGGCCCCGAGACGATCAGCGGGCGGCTCTTCTCGTGCATCGAATGCAGGTCCAGCAGCAGGTCGGCCGTGTCGACCACCGGGCGCATGGCGCGCGCGCGGCGCAGCTCGGACGAGTCGCGGCCGGCGTCATCGAGGATGGCCGCGCTCCAGACGCGGTTGAAGTCCTGGTCGACGAAGCGCGAGGCATCCGGCCTGGCCGGATCGAATCGCCCGTAGGCCTCGACGTTGGCGAAGGACAGCGTCAGGCGGCCGCAGCGCGGGCGCAGGCCGGCATCGAGCAGGCCCTTGACGGCGATGGCGCCGCACACTTCATTGCCGTGCGTGAGCGCGTTGACCATTACATGCGGGCCGGCCACGCCGCTGTCGAAGGTATAGACGAAAGGGATGCCGGTGTTGCCCGCGGCATAGGGCTGGATATCGGGGAACTCGACCTCGACGGGATAGGCATCGAAGGCGGGACGGACCTGGTCTTGGCTCATGGTAGGAATCGGGTTCGGAAGTGCCGGGAGGGGTTACCGGCCGCTCGCTGGCGGCCTGGATGCGGATTGCTGCGGTGTGTAGAGGGTTATAGCGGGTTGTAGCGGGTTATAGCGAGCTATAGCGCATTCCATCGCGGGCGGGGATCCCATCACGCTGGACGAAGCCGGCGAGATGCACCAACACCGCGCGCCAAGCACAAGGTCTTGGCTCCCTCTCCCCGCATGGGGAGAGGGTGGGGGAGAGGGGTGGTCTAGCAAGGCGCCACGCATGACGAAGCCGCCGGTGTGGTCCAGCACGCGAGCCTCAGGACGAAGCCGACAGCGTTGTCCAGCACGCGAGCACTAGGGCGAAGCCGACAGTGTGATCCAAACCACTGCGGCCGGCCAGCGCCGGCCCTCACCCCCGGCCCCTCTCCCGCAGGCGGGAGAGGGGAGCACACCGGCGCAGTGCGATGCTCATGGCACTGGACGAAACCACCCGCCACTTACCTTACTCGTGGATTCCCGCTGCCTGCACGATGGTGCGGTAGCGCGCCGTCTCGCTCTTGACGAAGGCGGCGAACTGGGCGGGCGGGCGCGGCGCCACTTCGACGCCGGCTTCGGCCAGCTTCTTCTTCACCTCGGGCAGGGCCAGCACGGCCTGCATCTCGCCGTTGAGCCGGTCGATCACCGGACGCGGCGTGCCGGCCGGCGCCATCAGGCCGAACCAGACGCCCATGTTCACGCCCTTGAGCGCCTGGCTCTCGGCCAGTGCCGGCACGTTGGGCGCGGCCGTCGAGCGCTTGGCCTCGGTCACGCCGTAGGCGTGGACGCGCCCCGCCTGGATATGCGGCAGCGCCGAGGACAGCACCATCACCGCCAGGTCGATCTGGCCGCCGAGCAGGTCGGTCGCCATGGCCGAGGCGCCCTTGTACGGCACGTGCGTGATGTTGACCTTGCCCTGCTGCTTGATCAGTTCGCCGGCCAGGTTCAGCGGCGTGCCCACGCCGGAGGAGGCATAGGACAGCTTGCCGGGCTGGGACCTGGCCAGCGCGATCAGCTCGTCGGCATTCCTGGCCGGCAGCCCGTTCTTGCCCACCAGCACCATCGGCTGCGTGCCGACGAAGGTGATCGGCGCGAGGTCCTTCTCGCCGTCGTAGCGCACCGCGGGATTGGTCAGGCGGGCGATCGACACCTCGCTGCCCGAGCCCATCAGCAGGGTATAGCCGTCGGGCTCGGCCTTGATCACGCGGGCCGCGCCGATGGTGCCGCCGGCGCCGCCCAGGTTCTCGATCACCACGCTCTGGCCGAGGCGCTTGCCCAGCTCTGGCGCGATGGTGCGCGCGACCAGGTCGACGCTGCCGCCGGCGGTGTAGCCCACCACCAGGTTGATCGGCTTGGACGGCCAGGTGCCGGCCTGGGCGCTGGCGCTGGCGGCAATGGCAAGGACGGTCAGGGTGGCGGCGCCGGTGGCGCGCAGCAGTCGGCTCATGTGGGATGCTCCTCGGCTCTTGGAATTGGCTCAGCGCCGATCTTAGTGAGCACGGGGCAGCCGGCCATGCCGCTTTGGCAAGCCGCCTTGCCGATCCGGCAATGGCCCGCGCGAAGGTGTGATGCGCGGCTCAGCCGGCCGAGGCGGCGCGCCAGAAGGCCTCGGCAAGCGGGCGCATCGGCGCGCGCGGACGGTAGAGGCGGATGTCGAGCGCCAGGTCGGCCTCGCCGCCGGCCTCGGCACCCGCGCGCACCAGCCGGCCCGCGTGCAGGTCGTCGGCGATCAGGCGGGCGGGCAGCCAGGCCAGGCCCATGCGCTGGCGCACCATCTCGTGCACCGATTCGGCGAAATCGCTGACGGCGATCACCTCCAGGCGCGGCGCCAGCTTGCGCCGCGCGATCTCCTGGTTGACGATGCGGCCCAGCGTCAAGGTCTCGGCATAGGCGATCATCGGCACCGCCGCGCCCTTGCCGCGCGCCTGCAGCCGGAACAAGGGCCCGCCGCCGGCATCCGCCGCGCTCACGCACACCAGCCGCTCGACGCCGACCGCGTGGAAGCGGTAGCGCGCATCGTCCAGCGTCACGGGCAGGTCGGGCGGGCTGTAGCACAGCAGGAAGTCGGCATCGCCCTCGACGAACATGGCCAGCGCGTCATGCATCGGGAACGTCGACAGCCGCGTGCGGAACCCGGCCGCCTCCGGGTCCTGCCGCAGGACCTGGCGCAAGCCCGCCAGCCAGCCCGGCACCAGCGAACGCGCCAGCGTCTTGCCGGTGGCGATGGTCAGCGTGGCGGCATCGGCATGGTGGCTGGCGCGCAGCGCCACGCGCGCCTGCTCCAGCGTGGCCAGGGCCTCCTGCGCCGCTTCGAGGAACTGCCGCCCCTCGGCGGTGAGCCGCACCGGGAAGGCGCCGCGGTCGATCAACGGCGCGCCCGCCCACACCTCCAGCGCCTGGATGCGGCGGCCGAAGGCCGGCGGCGTGACGTTGCGCAGCTCGGCGGCGCGCGCGAGGCTGCCGGCCTGGGCGAGGCAGACGAAGTCTTCGAGCCAATGGATGTGCATGAGACGCGCCCCGCGCCGCGGCGCGGGTTGTGGGCTGGCATGGGAGAACGGGCCGGTCCATTGTAGCGGCGCCGCCACGGCGCTCGCGGTAGAATTTTCCACATGGCCCTCTTCAAGCGCAGCTCCCCGCAACCGCCCGCCAGCCCGGCCGCCGCGCAAGACGGCAAGGCCGGCGGCCCGCCGGCAGCCGAGTACACCATCGACGAACTGGCGCGCGCCGCCGGCACCACCGTGCGCAATGTGCGCTCCTACCAGGACCGCGGCCTGATCGACCCGCCCGAACGGCGCGGCCGCGTCGGCATCTACACCCAGGCCCACCTGGGCCGGCTCAAGCTGATCAACCATCTGCTGGCACGCGGCTACACGCTGGCCAACATCATGGAGCTGCTCAAGGCCATCGTCGAAGGCCACGACCTGCGCTCCATCCTCGGCCTCGAATCGGCCATCGCCAGTCCCTGGTCCAACGAAACGCCACGGCACTACTCGCCCCTGGCGCTGGCGCGGCTGTTCGGCCGCTCGGTCTCGCGCCCGGCGCTGGCCAAGGCCATCGCCCTCGGCCTGCTCGAACCCGACGGCCTCGGCTACCTCGCGCGCAGCCCGCGCGTGCTGCAGGCCGGCGCCGAGATCGCGCGCGCGGGCTTCCCGCTGGAAGAAGTGCTGGGCATCATCGAACACGCACGCAGCCACTTCGAAGCGGTATCGGACCGCCTCGTCGCCATGGTGGTAGGCGAACTCGACCGCTTCGGCGAAGGCAAGCTGCCGCCGCCGCAGGATGTGCCGCGGCTGGTCGACATCCTATGGCGCATCCGGCCGCTGGCGATGGCAGCGGTGGAGGCGGAGATGATGCGGGCGCTGGAGCAGTCGGCCAATAAGTACCTGGGGGATCGGGTGGCGGCGATTATTGAGCATTTGCATGATGGGGAGGGGGGTGGCGGCGGTTCAGGCGGTGGTGGTACGCCTGCGGCGTAGGCGGGGGTCTGCGCGTTTCGATGCATTGAAACTTCTCGCCTTGGTGTTGGCGATCGTGGTCTGCTTCTTCGCCAGTGAATTGATGCCTTGGCGCTTTGACTTGGGCGATGTCGGTGTGCGAGGCAAAAGCCTGTTTCGACTCCCCTGCGGGGAGCCGACTCACTTTCTTTGTCTCGCCAAAGAAAGTAAGCAAAGAAAGGCGCCGCACACGGGAGGGAAAGGCCAACCGTTGGTATGCGAGCGGGCTTGCTCTCGCATGCTGACTTGGTTGGCTGGCTGAGCCTTTGTGTTCGGCCAGCAGCTGGCCGAACACAGCCCACCCGAAGCGAAGCGAGGCGTGGCATCTTTTCCCTGCCGTGTGCGGCGCCTCGCGGGCTGAGGCAAAGAGCGGATTAGAGGGCCCCCTGTCTGAGGATCGCCTTAAGGCGATCCGAGTTGGGGCCCGGCCGCTCTTTGCCTCAGCCCGCGAGGGGGGGTTGAGCCGCACCCGGCGCGCCTTCTTTGCCTACTTTCCTGGGCAAGACCAAGAAAGTAGGTCGGCTCCCCCGCAGGGGGAGTCGAAACAGGCCGTTGTCTCGCAAACCAACACCGCCAAAAAACAAGCGCCAAAGCATCAAGTCACGAGAGCCCAAACAAGCCGTTGCCTCGCACACCAACACCGCCAAAGCCAAGGCGACACCGCAACAACGGCAACCCTACACCTCCACCATCTCAAAATCCCCCTTCCTGACCCCACACTCAGGACAACTCCAGGATTCCGGCACCGCCTGCCAAGGCGTCCCAGCCACGATGCCGTGCTCAGGCATCCCCGCGGCTTCGTCGTAGACGAAGCCGCAGATCCTGCATTGCCACACCGTCATGCCGCCCTCACCGAAGGCGCCCTGGTGGAAGCCCCATGGCGGATCGCATTGGCCTCGATCTCGGCGATCAGCGGGTCGATGCGCGCCAGCTGGGCACGGTTGTCGTCGTCCCACGGATGGAAGCCCGGCCGGAAGTAATCGAACCATTCGGGAATCATCTTGCGCAGCACGCCGGGCGAGCCCCACAGGAAGTGCATCACGCGGCCGAAGCCGAGCAGCTTGTGCTTGCACTGCTTGTCCGCCATCACCAGCCGCACGTGGAAGACGAACACCATGGCCCAGAAGGTGACGGTGGTGGTCAGCATGGTGAAGGTGCGCAGGAAATAGCGGTAGGGACCGGGCTTGATCACCGCGTTCCAGACGTCGTAGGCCACCGCCTTGTGCTCGGTCTCTTCGAGTGCGTGCCAGGTCCACACCTGCCGGTAGCCGGGCTCGGAGCCGCCTAGGTGCCGTTCGTCGGCGAGCAGGCCGCCGGCCAGCATGGCGGTGTAGTGTTCGAGCGCGATGGTATGCGCGAGCTGCCAGGACTTCGGCAGGATCTTGCGCAGCAGGTCGAGCAGCTTCCACACCATGCCGTCCAGGCGCGAGGCGGGCAGGCCGGCGTCGTCCATCAGCTTGTTGTAGAGCATGTGCTCGCGCGTGTGCATCGCTTCCTGGCCGATGAATCCGGCGATGGCGCGCTTGAGCTCGGGATCGTCGACCTGGTCGCGGTAGTTGCGCACGCTGTCCATGAAGAAGCGCTCGCCTGCCGGGAAGAAGATCGACAGCGCGTTGACGAAGTGGGTCACGTGCGGGCCCAGCCGGTGCCAGTCGCCGATGCGCTCGGGCGGCAGGTGGGGATGCACGTCGCGGCGGATTGGCATCATGAGGGTTCTCCTGTCGTTTCGGTTGCGCCCGCCGTGGCCGGCGTGGCGTCTGCTGCGGGGGCCGCCCGGCGGGCGGCCGCGGTCTTGCCCGCGAGGAAGGCCAGCAGGTCGGCGCCGACGCGCCGCGGGTCCTCCTCCATCGGGATGTGCCCGAGCCCGGCATAGCGCACCAGGGTGGCATCGGGTATCTGCGCGGCGAAGGCTTGCGCGTGCGCGGGCGGTATCCAGCGGTCGCGCTCGCCCCACAGCACCAGGGTGGGTGAGCCGATGCGCGCCAACCGCGCGGTGTCGAGGGCGTCGAAGTCGAGCCGGGGCACCATGCGGCCGATCGCTTCGCGCGCGCCTTCGGCGTAGAAGAAATCGACGTAGCGCCGGAAGGTGGCCTCCGGCACGCGCCGCGCGTTGCCATACACGTCGCGCGTGGCGGCGCGGATGATGCACTCGGGCAGCACCCACGGCGCCGACCAGCGCACCGGCGCGTGGTTGAACAGGCCGATGTAGATCGGCAGCTTCATCGGGAAGCCGGCGGCGTCGATCAGCACCAGCTTGTCGACCCGGTGCGGATGGCGCGCGGCCAGGTCCCAGGCGATCAGGCCGCCCAGCGAGTTGCCGATCACGCTGGCGCGCGGCAGCTTGAGCGCGGCGAAGAAGGCGTCGATGAAGGCGCGGTAGCGATCGACGTCCATGGTCACGATGCGCCCGCGCGTGTCGCGCAGCGGGCCGGTCAGGCCGAAGGGCGGCAGGTCGAGGCGCAGCACGCGGTAGCGTGCGGTGAGCGCCGGCATCACCCCTTCCCAGGTGTGCAGCGAGGCGCCGAAGCCGTGGATCAGCACCAGCGGCTCGCCGTCGGCCGGGCCTTCTTCGGTGTAGTGCACCAGCGTGTCCATGACCGGCAGCCAGCGCGAGGCGGGCAGGGCGTAGCGGCGGGCCAGCGTCTCGCGCGCGAGGCTGAACAGGCCGACACGGCCCTGGCCGAACCAGCGCGCCAGCACTCCGGGCGGCGCCGCCAGCGCGTCGGACGGCGCGGCCGGGCGGGCGAGGGCGGCGCGGCTCATGCGCGCTCTCCGCGCTGCGCCGCCGCGGCCGTGCCGGGCGCCGATGCGTCGCCGACCTGGCGCGTGCGGCGCGTCTCGCGCACCACCAGCGCCTGGTAGGCGGCCGGCAGCAGGCGGGCCATCGCGTCGGCGGCATAGGCATCGGGCCCGATCAGCACGCGCCGGCGGTTATGCCGCACGCCTTGCAGGATCACGCGCGCGGCCGTGTCGGGCGAGGTGATGAAGAACTTCTCGAACTGCTCGCGTCCCTGCTGCGCGTCGCGCACCAGGAAGCCGTTCAGGTTGGACGAGACCCGGCTGGCCTGTGCGATATTGGTCTTGATGCCGCCGGGGTGCACGGTGGTGGCCGACACGCCGCAGTCCATCAGGTCCAGCTCCTGGCGCAGCGCTTCGGTAAAGCCGCGCACCGCGTACTTGCTGGCGTTGTAGGCCCCCATGCCGGGCTGGGCGAAGATGCCGAAGATGCTGGAGGTGTTGACCACGTGCCCTTCGCCGCTGGCCTTCAGGTAGGGCAGGAAGGCCTTGGTGCCGTGGACCACGCCCCAGAAGTTGATGCCCATGATCCATTCCAGGTCGTCGTAGTCCATGCCCTCGATGGTGCTCGACAGCGCCACGCCGGCGTTGTTGAAGATCAGGTTGGCACGGCCGTGCACACGCACCGTCTCTTCGGCCCAGGCATAGACGGCGGCGCGGTCGGCCACGTCGACGCAGTGCTGGCTGACCGGCAGCCCCGGCGCCGCGCGCGCCACCTCGCCGACGGTCTGGGCCAGCCCGCTCTCGTTGCGGTCCGACAGGGCCAGGTGGCAGCCCTCGCGCGCCAGCGCCAGCGCCAGCGCGCGGCCGATGCCCGAGCCGGCGCCGGTGATGGCGGCGACCTTGTTGCGGAAGTCCTTCATGACGGGTCTCCTGGTTCTTGTCAGTGTTGGGTCTGGATCGGGTCCGGATCGGGTTCGTGCCCCCGGCACGGCTGCGCATGGCGCGGCCGCGGCGAGTGCGATGGGTGGCAATGTGTGGCGATGGGTGGCGATGTGGTGACGCGTGGCGGGCTGCGAAAGCGGCGCTCCTCCCCCCGGGCTGCCTCAGGCGCCCTGCACCTGCGCCGCGCCCGCATGCCGCTCCTCGCCCGGGCGCACGGCGCTGCGCCGCTGCGGCAGGGTGTGGTAGTCGGCCAGGCGGAAGGTGGCGGTGGCGCGGCGGAACTGCCAGGTGAAGCCTGGCCACAGCGTGGTGTTGCGCCCGGTCCTGGGATCGAGGTACCAGCTGGCGCAGCCGCCGGCCGACCACACCGCGTGGCCGAGCCGCGCCTGCAGGCCGTCGTTGAAGTCGCGCTGCACCTCGGCACGCACGTCGACAGCGTGCACGTGGCCCGCCCGCATGCGCTGCAGGGCATCGAGGATGTAGGCGACCTGCGACTCGATCATGAACACCATCGAGCTGTGCCCCAGTCCGGTATTGGGGCCCACCACCATGAAGAAATTGGGGAAGCCCGCCACCGTGGTACCGAGATAGGCCTGCGCGCCGTCGCGCCAGGCATCGAGGATGTCGACGCCGTCGCGGCCGAGGATGACGCCGCGCGGGATCGGGTCGGTGGCGTGGAAGCCTGTGCCGAAGATGATGCAGTCGGTCTCGCGGCGCGTGCCGTCGGCCAGCACGATGGCGTCGGGCTCGACGCGTGCGATGCCGGTGCTCACCACGTCGACGTTGGCGCGCGTCAGCGCCGGGTAGTAGTCGTTGGAGATCAGCACGCGCTTGCAGCCGATGGTGTAGTCGGGCGTGAGCCTGGCGCGCAGCGCGGCATCGGGCACCTGGCGCTGGATATGGCGCCGGGCCACGCGCTCGACCAGCTTCATCAGCCCGGGATGCACCACGAAGCCGAGCACGCGAGATTCCAGCGCCCAGTAGATGCCGGTGCGCACGAGCTTCTGCGTGAACGGCAGGTGGCGGAACAGCCAGCGCTCGGCCGCCGTCACGCGGCGGTCCGGCTTGGGCATGATCCACGGCGGCGTGCGCTGGTAGAGATCGAGGTGGCCCGCGCGCGGTGCCACCTGCGGCACGAACTGGATGGCGCTGGCGCCGGTGCCGATCACGGCCACGCGCTTGCCGCGGAAGTCGTAGCCGTGGTTCCAGTGCTGCGAGTGGAAGGCCTCGCCTGCGAAGCTGTCCAGGCCCGGAATGCGCGGGTAGGCCGGGCGGCTCAGCCCGCCCATGCCCGATACCAGCACGCGCGCGCTGAGGCGGCGCCCATCGGCCATCTCCAGGCGCCAGCAGGCGCCGGCCTCGTCCCAGGCGGCACGGCGCAGCTCATGCGACAGGCGCAGGTGCGGGCGCAGGCCGAAGCGGTCGGCGCAGTGCTCCAGGTAGGCGCGGATCTCCGGCTGCGTGGAGAACATGCGCGACCAGCCCGGGTTGGGCGCGAAGGAGAAGGAGTAGAGGTGGGACTGCACATCGCAGGCGCAGCCGGGATAGTGGTTGTCGCGCCAGGTGCCGCCGACCGCGTCGGCCTTCTCGAGGATGGCGAAATCGTGCTGGCCGCTCTGCTTGAGGCGGATCGCCATGGCCAGGCCGGCGAAACCACTGCCGACGATGGCGATGTCGATGTGCTCGCTGCCGGCGGCCGCCGGCACGCTGTCGATCGGGAAGTCCACGCGGGGGGCATTCATGGGCGCTCCTCGTGCCGCGCCGCCGCCCCGGTCGCCTGGCCGCCGCTAGGGCGGATGAGACGGGAACGGCTTTGCAACACTGTTTATTGTGACATTGATGAATGTCATCGTAGGTAGCCGCCCAGGTCGGGTCAATGCCGTGATTTGAAGGATTACTCTATTTTTCGCTCTTTTCCAGCGTCGTTCGCATCACATTAAACGCCGTTCGTGCGTGATGAGGCGCCTCTGGCGGGGCATGGCCCCGTGCGTTTGAAACCGGAACGCTGGCTTGGAATTTTTCTTGCGGCGATGCAGCAATGTCGCATTGCCGTGTCAGTGCCGGCCCGCTTTCAGTCGCGCGCGCCGAGAACGTGATGCTGGCGCCATGCCGTCGGCGTCTGCTGCGTCCAGCGTTTGAATGCGTGGGTGAACGCGCTCTGTTCGGAGAAGCCGAGCTGCATCGCGAGCTGCGCCAGCGGCATGGCGGGATCGGCCAGGTACTGCACGGCCAGGGCATGGCGCTCGCCGTCCACCAGGATGCTGTAGCTGAGGCCGCGCGCCTGCAGCCGGCGCTGCAACGTGCGCACCGGCAGCCGCAGGCAGGCCGCGGCGGCCGCCAGGGTGGGCTCGCCCTGGGCCAGCGCGCCACGCACGAAAGCGCGCATGCGCGCGATCTCGTCGCTGCCGGCATCGGCGGCGGCGTGCTGGCGCAGCTGGGCGTCGGCGATGCGCGTCATCTGCGCCTGCATCTCGGCGTCGGCCTGCAGCGAGGGCCGCGCCAGCAGCGCGGCATCGAGCTGCATGGCGTGCCGGTCAGCGCCGAACACCACCGGGCAGCCGAACACGCGTTCATGCTCGCGCACATCGGGCGGGGCGGCGTGCGGGAACAACACCAGGCGTGCATGCACGCTATCGCCCAGCAGCCATTGTGCGAAAACGCTCCAGGTGGCCATGTGCAGTTCGTGCGCGTGGCGCGACAGCGGGCCGTGCAGCGGCGCCCAGCGCATTTCCCCGCCCTCGGCACTCTCCACCAGCCGCGTGCGGCCGATGTCGTTGGCGAGCGCCTCATAGCGGATGCCTTGCAGGACGGCCTCGCGCACGGTCGGCGTGGTCAGCACCACGTAGCCCATCTCGGCGTAGTGGCGCGGGCGGAACTGCGCGCCCGCATGCAGGCCGACATGAGGATCGCCGGTGCGGGCCTCGAGCCAGTCGAGCAGGGCCAGGTAGCGTGCGCAGGGCACGCGCGCAGCGGGCAGCGCCAGCGCCTGCCCGTCGATGCCCGCCGCGGCGAGCTGCTCGGCGGTGGAAACGCCCGCGGCCTCGCCATAGTCGAGCACGGTGCGCAGATAGGCGGCCGACACCGTGCCGCCGCTCGCGGCAGCGCCGCTGTCTGGGAAGGCCGCCCCGCCTGGCCTTGCGTTGGCGCGTGGCATCAAATCACCTGTCATCGGGAATCAAGACCGGGAGCCGATCTTTATCCAAACTCCGGCGAGCGTCAATGCGGGGCCGCCGCAGGTTCCGCCGTGCCGCCGCAGGACGCACAGTCCGCATCAGTCGAAGCAGAAAGAAAGCGCGCAGCCGGCCACCGCCGGCCTGCGCCGATGACGCCACAGGAGACAACCATGCCAACCCCTTCGCCCGCGCGGCGCGGTGCCGGGCCGGCCGCCGCCGGCCACCCTGGCGCCGCCGGCCTCGCAGCCACCGCCGCCGGCCTGTCGCGCCGCGGCTTCCTCAAGGTCGGCTTCGGCTTTTCCGCCGCGCTGGCCTGTGCCTCGCTGCTGCCGGCACTGTCGGGCTGCGCGCCGTCCAGCACGACGGCGGCGCCCGGCCTGGCCTTCCTGCGCGAGGCCGACACGGCGCTGTTCCGCGCGCTGCTCGGCGCCGTAGTCAGCGAACTGTCCGCCCTCGACGCCAAGACGCGCGAGGCGCACCTGCAGCTCGCGCTGTCCAATATCGACCGCACCTGCGCGGCCATGGGCAGCCATGCCCAGGGCGAGCTGCGCAAGCTGCTCGGCCTGCTCGACAACCGCGCGCTGCGCTGGGCGCTGACCGGCGTCGGCAGCGACTGGGCGGATGCGGACAACGCGCGCGTGCAGGATTTCCTCGCACGCTGGCGCGCCAGCCGCTTCGCCACGCTCAACGCGGGCGCGGTGGTGCTGGTCAAGCTCTCCAGCGTCGCTTACTTCGTCACGCCGGCTGCCTGGAGCGGTAGCGGCTATCCCGGTCCCAACGCCGCGGTCTACCGCGCCATCCACGCCTGATCCCGCCATGCCCATCGACGATCTCTACACGGCCGGCATCGCCTCCGGCTGGCAGGTGCACGACGCCTCCACCTTCACCGCCCCGCGCCACTTCGAGGCGGACGTGGCCATCATCGGCAGCGGCGCCGGCGGCGGCGTGACCGCCGAGACCCTCAGCGCCGCCGGCCTGCGCGTGGTGCTGCTGGAGGAGGGCGCGCTGCGCACCTCGGACAGCTTCCGCGACATGGACGAGGGGCGCGCCTACCGCGAGCTGTACCAGGAGGCAGCCGGGCGCGCCACCTCCGATGGCGCCATCGCCATCCTGCAGGGCCGCTCGGTCGGCGGCAGCACCACGGTCAATTGGTCGTCGAGCTTCCGCACGCCGCCGCAGACGCTGGCGCACTGGGCCGAGCAGCATGCGGTCAGCGGCCACTCCGCGCAGGACATGGCGCCCTGGTTCGCGCGCATGGAGGAGCGCCTGGGCGTGGCACCCTGGGCCATGGCGCCCAACGCCAACAATGACGTGCTGCGCCGCGGCTGCGAGCAGCTCGGCTGGGAATGGCACGTGATCCCGCGCAATGTGAAGGGCTGCTGGAACTCGGGCTACTGCGGCCTGGGCTGCCCGGTCAATGCCAAGCAGTCGATGCTGGTCTCGACCATCCCGGCGGCGCTGGCCAAGGGCGCCACCCTGGTCCACCGCGTGCGCGTGCGCGCGCTGCAGCACGACGGCAAGCGCGTGCAGGGGCTGGCCGGCGCGGCACTCGGCGCCGACGGGGTCACGCCGACCGGCGTCACCATCACCGTCAAGGCCCGCCACTACGTCGCCGCCGGCGGTGCCATCAACACGCCCGCGCTGCTGCTGCGCTCGGGCGCGCCGGACCCGCACGAGCGGCTGGGACAGCGCACCTTTATCCATCCGGTGAATCTCAGCATCGCACAGATGCCAGATCGCATCGATCCCTTTTATGGCGCACCGCAGTCGATCGCCTCCGACCATTTCCAGTGGAAGGACGGCGCGACCGGGCCGGCCGGCTACAAGCTGGAGGTGCCGCCGCTGTTCCCCGGCATCAGCGCCGGCGTCTTCAATGCGATCGGCGAACCGCTGCGGCACGACATGGCGGCGCTGCCGAATACCAGCGCGATGCTGGCGCTGCTGCGCGACGGCTTCGTGCCGCAGAGCGCAGGCGGGCGCGTGCGCGTGGCGGCCGACGGCAGCCCCATCCTCGACTACGAGGTCAGCGACTACCTGTGGGACGGCGTGCGCCGCGCCTGGCTGTCGATGGCCGAGGCCCAGTTCGCCGGCGGCGCGGCGCGCGTGCGGCCGGCCCACCTCGACGCACCCTACTACACGAGCTGGGCCGAGGCCCGGCAGGCCATTCCCGCGCTGCCGCTGAAGGCCTTCCGCGCCGCGCTGTTCAGCGCGCATCTGATGGGCGGCTGCGGCATGAGCGACGACCCGCGCCAGGGCGTGGTGGACAGCCACGGCAGCCATCACCAGCTGGGCAACCTGTCGGTCTTCGACGGATCGGCATTCCCCACCAGTATCGGGGCCAATCCGCAGTTGTCAGTGTTCGCGCTGACGGCGCAGAATGCCCATGCGCTGGTGCAGCGGCTGGCCGCGTAGCAGTGCCCGGGGCCGCCCGGAACGCCGTGCCACGCGCCGGCGCAGAGGCCGCAGCGGCCGCCGGGCCGCGTGCCGCGGTCCTTGGCGGCATCCGCCGGTGCACCGCGAAGCCTAGAAGGATTCTTCGAATTTCGGGCTTGTGAAACGCTCGATTGCGTCGCTAGGCTTCGTACAACTGTTTCAAGCATCCGTTCGCCGACAAGAGCATGGAGCGGGACAGTTGCAGTGTTTGTTGCTTGGGGTTCACGCAGCACAAGCAGAGAGACGCCCCCCATGAAGACCGGGAGAAGCACGGCGGGAGACACCAAGGCTCGGATACTGGATGCCACCGAGCGCTTGTTCATCGAAGTCGGTTACGAAGGCACCTCACTACGGCAGGTCACGTCGCGCGCGATCGTCAACCTGGCCGCCGTCAACTACCATTTCCGCAGCAAGGACATCATGATGCAGGCGGTGCTGAGCCGCCGCCTCGATCCGCTCAACGCGCGGCGGCTGGCCCTGCTCGACGCCTGCGAGGCCAGCTGGCCCGGCGAGCAGATCCGCTGCGAGCACGTGATGGGCGCGCTGTTCGTGCCCGCGCTGCAGATGGCGCGCGAGCCCGGCATCGGCGGGCCGGCCTTCCTGCGCCTGCTGGGCCGGGTCTACTCGGATACCTCGCCCTTCATCCAGTCCTACCTGATGGGGCACTACGCCCCGGTGTTCGGCCGCTTCTTCGACGCCTTCGCACGGGCCCTGCCCGAGCTGCCGCGCCAGGAACTCGGCTGGCGCCTGCACTTCGCCCTCAAGGCGCTCGCCGGCGTGCTGGCCGGCGACGACCTGGGCAACCTGATGCCCGCCTTCACGCAGGGCAAGACCATGAGCGACGCGCATGTGCTGGCCCAGCTCAGCGCGATGGTCGTGGCTGCGCTGAAGGCTCCCGCGCCGGCCGAGCAGCAGCTCGGCGCGCTGCACGCGGTGTTCGAGATCGGCGAGCGCCAGCACGCCGACGAGAGCGTGCGGCAGCCGGCGCAGCCTGAAGGGTCGGCGCCATCCCAGCCGTCCACCAGGGCCGCGGCCGAGCCCGCGCGGCGCGTGCGCACCAGCACGCGCAGCGAGGGAGCCGCGCGCGCCGCCGTGACGAGCCTGCCGGTACGCGGCAGCTCGCGCGAGCGGCCACCGCCGTTCCCGAGCAATCCGCTCGACGACTGGATGCGCACGCGCTCCAGGAACTAGGGCCGCCACGGCGGCGCCGTCCGCGCCGCCTCGCCGGCCCGTCTTCCCCAACCGCAATCCGACTGCGATGGCGCCGCGCGCCAGGCGCACGGGCGCTTGCCGCCCGCTGTCGCCCCGCTGTCGCCCCGCTGTCGCCCGACGGCGGCCTGCATCGCCCGAAGCTGCACCGTAGTGGCCGCAGAAGCCGAAGCCGAAGTCGAAGCCGCAGCAGGACGCACCAAGACACAGGAGACTTCAGATGAGACCGTTGTTCATCGCCGCCGCCATCGGCTGCGCCCTGGGCCTGATGGCCGCCCCGCTGGCCGTGCCGCCCGCGGCCTTCGCCCAGCCGGCGCCCGCCGCCACAGCCGCCGCTGCGCCCGCTGCCGCGCCGGCGCAGGGCACCCCCTACGATGGCCTGCCCGCCGGCCAGCAGGCGAGCCTGTTCTCGCGCCAGGTCGCCAGCGGCGAGCTGCGCAAGCTCGACGACGCCCAGCTGCTCGCGACCTTCCACGCGCTGCAGCCCGGGACCCTGCTGCTGTGGGCACGCGCCGAGATGAACCGCTATCCGGAATACGAGTACTGGATGAGCCGCCAGGAGCGGCTCAACGGCCAGTGGCAGGAACAGCCCGCGCGCATGATGATCCGCTACCGCCACCAGCCGCGCCAGCTGTACGCGAAGTGGCTGCCCGGCGGCGCGCAGGCCGGCCAGGAGATCGTCTACGACGAGACCAGGCGCAAGGACGAGATGTACGGCCATCTCGGCGGGCTGATGAGCTTCGCCTCGATGTGGATCGCGCTCGACGGCTCGCTGGCGCGCGGCCAGTCCAACCATACCGTGCGCGACCTCGGCTTCCAGTTCGTGCTGTCCATGCTCGAGCGCGACGCCCGCTCGCTGCGCGCCGCGGGCCTGAGCGAGAAATACAGCCGCGTGGACATCGTGCAGGAGCAGGGCACGCGCATGGTGGCGCTGACCTGGGACCTGCCGGCCGGCGCGCCGGCCTACTACGCCAAGAAGGTGCAGCTGATGCTGGACCTGCGCAATCCCTGGCCGCGCGTGGAAACCGCGTGGAACGAGAACGGCGAGATGGTCGAGAAGATCGTCTTCGAGAAAGCCGTGCGCAAGACCTTCGACGCCGCGGCCTTCGATCCGGCCAACAGCGAGTACCGCTTCTGAGCCGGACCGCCGCGCGGCAGCGGCGGCCATTCAAACGGAGGCAACGGGCCGGCGCGCGCTGCGTTTGAACAGCGGGCGCGCGGTGCCTCCGGCGCCGGCCTGCGGCAAGCCTCGCGCCGCGTGCCGTGCGCCGGCCCGATGTTTGGAACGCGCGCTCTATTGACGCTGCATTGAGGCGGCGGCGAGAGTCGCCGCACACCAGGCGGCCGCGCAGACGGCAGGACAGCCCGTTCCGTACCGAACGCCTGGAACCTAGAGGAGAGGAGACCCATACCATGCAGCGCGACACGAATCCGCAGCACCGTTCCACATCCACCATCGCCACGCCGGGTGCCGCCAGGCACGGGCTGGCCGCACGCGCCGCCGCCCTGCTGGCGGCCGCCGCGCTGTGCGCCTGCGGCGGCGGCGGCGATGGCGGTGGCGGCAGCACCGCCGCATCCAGCAGCAGCGGCAGCAATGGCGGCACGAGCACCGCCGCCACCACGCAGGACCGGCTGTGCCCGGCCGCGATCGACTACTCCACGCCCTATATCGGCGGCAGCGGCGCGGGCGAACTGGTCAAGGTGCAGCTCGACACCGCCAGGATGACCTGGCAGGTCACCTTCCTCGACTCGTCGGTGCCGCGCAAGACCGGCACCGTGCAGCCATCGCGCAGCGATACCAGCAGCGGCTCCAACGTGATGTCCGGCACGCTGTCCCAAGAGACCGGGCTGCCCACCGACAAGCTCAACCAGTGCGCCTTCCGCCTCAACGGCGCCAGCCTCGACGCTTCGAAGCCGGCCCGCATGTTCGTCGGCATGGGCGTGGCGGGCGGCACCATTCCCGGCGCGCGCATCCAGTACACCGGCCTGCCGGGCACCGTGAACGTGCCAGACACCACCTTCAACTACTTCCAGTTCATCGGTTTCACGCAGACCGAGACCGACCTGTCCAAGGTGGCCGGCTACTACAACGGCCTGGGCTTCCACGAAGTGCCGTCGCAGAACTTCAAGCAGGTCAGCCAGGACTACACGATGGCGCTCGCCTCCAACGGCTCGTTCTCCGTATGCCAGAACGCCACCGGTACCTGCTCGCAGCGCGGCAACAACTTCGTGGCGCAGGCGGCCAGCGGCACCCTGCTGTCGACCAACTACGCCGGCGAGGTGTCGCCTTCGATCGGCACCGTGCAGGGGCGCGCCTACCTGATCGTGGGCAAGCTGCGCGGCCAGCTGGTGCCGGTCATGATCCGCGTCGGCTATGCCAACGACAATCTGTCGGGCAGCCTGCTCGGCGGCGGCCCGTTCGGCGCCGACGACGAGATCGGCATCGGCATGATGGCGCCGGCATCGCGCATCGGGGTGGGCTCGGTCAACGGCGAGTACGTGGGCGTCGACAGCAACTTCGCCTACCGCACCACCGCGCTGGTCGATGCCGCGGCGACCATGCTCGACCCGTTCCAGGCCTCGAATGCCTCGCTGGCGACTCCCTACACGCTCAACTACACGCAGACGGTGGCGGGCGTGGTCACCACCACGCGCCGCGACGCCGCCGCCGGCAGCGGCCCCTTCGGCAAGCTGGTCTTCACCGGGGGCGTGTTCGGTTTCCTCGAGGCGCAGAGCAGCGGCCCCTACTTCACCATCGGCGCCTTCGTGCAATGAGAGCGCGGGCGGCGCCACGCCGCCCGCCGGCCTGACGACAACAGAAAACGACAGAAAGCCTGAACCACGCTTCACGCGGGAGACAAGACCATGAAGAACATCCGACGCCTCGCCCTGAACTGCCTGCTCGCCGGCCTGGCCGCCTGCGCCGCCATTCCCGCCGCCTTCGCCCAGAAGGCCGGCGACAACGTGGTATCGGCCGGCTGGTTCTACATCAACACGCGCGGCACCAGCGGCCCGCTGACCACCAGCCTGGCCGACACGCCGATCAACTATCCGCTCGGCCTGCCCAGCACCTTCAGCGCCCCGGGCAGCGGCATCTCCAGCTCGAACGCCAATACGCTGGGCCTGACCTTCAGCCACTTCTTCACCGACCACATCGCGGTGACGGGGGTGGGCGGCATCCCGCCCGAGTTCAAGCTGTACGGCCACGGCGAGCTGATCCCGCCGGGACCGGCCGGCGCGCTCGGCCGCCAGAGCCTGGGCGACCCCTCGCTCAACCCGATCGTCACCAAGGCGCGCCAGTGGAGCCCGGCGGCGATGGTGCAGTACCACTTCCTCGAGCCGACCTCGAAGTTCCGCCCCTTCCTGGGCCTGGGCGTGTCGTACAACTTCTTCACCAACATCACGGTGAACCCGGCCTTCGCCAGCTCGGTCAACAACAACCTCGGCGCCATCCTGGCAGCCGGTGCCGGCATCCCCGGCCCGACCTCGGTGGAAGCCAGCGCCTCGCCCTCGTGGGCGCCGATCTTCAATATCGGCGGCACCTACAACTTCACCGAACACTGGGGCCTGACCGCGGCGCTGACCTACATCCCGCTGAAGACGGATTCGACCATGACCATCAAGGCCTCGAACGGCACCATCCTGTCGTCCTCGACCACGCGCCTGGAACCGAACCCGCTGATCGTCTTCGTGGCCGCCTCCTACAAGTTCTGAGCGGCTCCGGCCTGCCTCAGCCGCGCATGGCGGCCGCGCGCGCCAGCAGCAGTTCCCGCTCGCGCGCGTTGCCGGCCAGCGCGGCCGCACGTTCGAACTCGGCACGGGCTTCGGCCTCGCGGCCCAGCTTGGCGAGCAGGTCGCCGCGCACGCTCGGCAGCCACTGGTAGGCCTGCAGCGACTTGTCGCCGCACAGGGTGTCGACGATCTCCAGCGCCGCCTGCGGCCCTTCGGCCATGCCGACCGCCACCGCGCGGTTGAGCTCCACCACCGGCGAGGGTGCCACGCGCCCCAGCAGGCTGTAGAGCGCGGCGATCCGGGCCCAGTCGGTCTGCGCCGCGCTGGCCGCGCGCGCGTGGCAGGCGGCGATGGCGGCCTGCAGCTGGTAGGGCCCCGGGCCATCCTCCTGCGCCGCCGCCAGCGCCTCGGCATGTGCCAGCGCTGCCAGCCCGCGCTGGATCTGCACGCGGTCCCAGCGCGCGCGGTCCTGCTCGGCGAGCAGCACCGGACGCCCCGCATCATCGGTGCGCGCCGCCGCGCGCGAAGCCTGCAGCTCCATCAGCGCCAGCAGGCCGTGCACCTCGGCGCGCTGCGGCGCCAGCGCCGCCAGCATATGGCCCAGCCGCAGCGCCTCCGCGGTCAGGTCAGGCCGCATCCAGTGGCTGCCGGCGGTGGCGGTGTAGCCCTCGTTGTAGATCAGGTAGATCACCTCCAGCACCGAGGCCAGGCGCTCGCCCAGCGCTGCCGCCGGCGGCAGCGCGAACGGCACGCGCGCCTCGGACAGCGTGCGCTTGGCGCGCACGATGCGCTGCGCGACGGTGGCCTCCGGCACCAGCCCGGCGCGCGCGATCTCCGCCGTGCTCAGCCCGGCCACCACTTTCAGGGTCAGCGCCACGCGCGATGCGGCGGGCAGCAGCGGATGACAGGCGGTGAAGATGAGACGCAGCACGTCGTCGCCGATCGGGTCCGCGCGCGCGGCATCGAGCGCATCGACGAAATCGGGCACGATCGCGGCCTGCTGCGCCTCCAGTTCCTGCCCGAGCTGTTCCAGCCTGGCCGCGCGCATCTTGCCGTGGCGCAGCTGGTCGAGCGCGCGGTGCCTGGCGGCGGCCATCAGCCAGGCACCGGGATTGTCCGGCAGGCCGTCCGCCGGCCAGTGTTCCAGCGCGGCGACCAGAGCATCCTGCGCCAGCTCCTCGGCCAGGCCGAGATCGCGCACCAGGCGCGCCAGCGCCCCGACGATGCGGGCCGATTCCTCGCGCCAGACCGTGGCGACGGCACGCCGTACCGCCTCGCGCGCGGCGCTTGCCTGCGGCGCATGGCCGTCCGGGCTGCCGCTCATGGCGCGTCGGGGCCGGACGGTTCGGGCATCGGTAGGAGGGTCGGCATGACGGAAGTCTCCGGTGATCTGTCCGCCACGCTGGCGGGTGCTGGAGGATCGTGGTGCCGCGAGCGGGGCGCCGCGATGGTCCTGCCATGATGACCATGATGATAGCCGCCCGGTATGGGGGGGTAGGGTACGGCGCGGTGGCGTGGTGGCGCGCCGGAAAAAAAAGGGCGGAGCGCTCGCGCGCTCCGCCCAGCCTGGTTGCACGGCCCGCGCTGCGGGCCGCGCCGTCTTGCCTGTGACTTGCTGCCTGTTGCTTATTGCGTGGCGGTGCCGGCCTGCGGCGCCGGCGCGGCGGCCACCGTGCCCGTCTCCACCAGGCCGCCGCCCAGCGCGCGATACAGGTCGATGGCATTGTTCAGGCGCAGTTGCCGCGCCTGCACCAGTGCCTGCTCCGCGGTGAACAGCTGGCGCTGCGCGTCGAGCCGGTCCAGCTCGCTCGACACACCGTTCTTGAAGCGCATGGTCGACAGCTCGTAGCGTGCCGCCTCGGCCTCGCGCACCTGCTCCTGTCCTGCCACCTGCTCTTCCAGCGTGCCGCGCGCCACCAGCGCATCGGCCACTTCCGCGAAGGCGTTCTGGATCGTCTTCTCGTAGTTGGCCACCTGGATGTTCTTGCGCACATTGGCCAGGTCCAGGTTGGAGAGGTTGCGGCCGTAGTCGAAGATAGGCAGCACGAGCTGCGGCGCGAACGACCAGGCACCGGTACCGGCATCGAACAGGCTCTTGAAGCCCGGACTGATGGTGCCGGCATTGGCGGTCAGCGTGATGCGCGGGAAGAAGGCCGCGCGCGCCGCGCCGATGTTGGCGTTGGCCGACAGCAGCGCCTGCTCGGCCTGGCGCACATCGGGACGCTGTTCCAGCAGGTCGGACGGCAGCCCGGCCGGGATGTCGCTGATGATGCGCTCGTCGGACAGGCGCATCGGCGCGGGCAGGCCGGCGATGGACGCGATCGGCTTGCCCACCAGCACTTCCAGCGCGTTCTGCGCCTGCGCGCGCTGGCGCGCCAGCTGCGCGGCCGACACGCGTGCCTGCGCCACCAGCGACTCGTTGTCGCGCAGGTCCAGCGCCGAGGTGGCGCCGGCGGCGAAGCGCTGCTTGGACAACTCGTAGGTGTCCTGGCGCGTCTTCAGCGTATCGGCGGCAAGGTCGTACTGCTCGGCGTAGGAACGCTCGGACAGGTAGGCCTTGGCCACTTCCGACACCAGCGAGACCTGCGCGGCGCGGCGTGCCTCCTCGGTGGAGAAGTACTGCGCCAGCGCGGCGTTGGACAGGCTGCGCACGCGGCCGAAGAAGTCCAGCTCGTACGAGGCGACGGCGCCGCCGACCTGGTAGAACTGCGCCACATAGGGCTGGCCGGTGGCCGATTGCGCCGCCGCGTAGCGCTGGCGGGTGTAGCCCGCCTGGGCATTCAGCGTGGGCAGCAGGTCGGCGCGCTGCACCTGGTACTGGGCGCGCGCTTCTTCGATGCGCAGCGCCGCGGTGCGCAGGTCGCGGTTGTTCTCCAGCGCGGCGGCGATCAGCGCCTGCAGGCGCGCATCGCGGAAGAACTCGCGCCAGCCGATCTCGGTGGCGCGGCGGGTCTCGCCGCTCTTCACCTCGGCGGCGGCATAGCCTTCCGGCGCGGCCGGATAGCCGCCGGCCACGGGCGCCTCGGGACGCTCATAGCGCGGCGCCATCGTGCAGCCGGACAGGACGCCGGCCACCAGCAGCAGTGCGGTCAGAGTCTTGGTCATATCAGATTTCCTTTTGCGGCTCGTTCCAGCCCTGTCCGTGTTCCAGCTCCGGCTGCGGCTTGCTGCCGAAGCGCTTGCGGATCACCACGAAGAAGACCGGCACCAGGAAGATGGCCAGCACCGTGGCAGTGAACATGCCGCCGATCACGCCGGTACCGATGGCGCGCTGGCTGCCCGAACCCGCGCCGGTGGCGATCGCCAGCGGCAGCACGCCCAGGATGAAGGCCATCGAGGTCATCAGGATGGGGCGGAAGCGCAGGTGCACCGCTTCCAGCGTGGCTTCGACCAGGCCCTTGCCCTGCGCCTGCAGGTCCTTGGCGAACTCCACGATCAGGATCGCGTTCTTGGCCGACAGGCCGATGGTGGCGATCAGGCCGACCTTGAAGTACACGTCGTTGGGCATGCCGCGCAGCGTCACGCCGAGCAGCGCGCCGAGCACGCCCAGCGGCACCACCAGCAGCACCGCCACCGGGATCGTCCAGCTCTCGTACAGCGCGGCCAGGCACAGGAACACGATGATCATCGACAGCGTGTACAGCATCGGCTCCTGCGAACCCGCCAGGCGCTCTTCGTACGACTGGCCGGACCACTCGTAGCTGAAGCCAGGCGGCAGCTTGGCGAACATCGCCTCCATCTCCTTCATCGCCTCGCCGGTGCTGTGCCCCGGCGCCGGCTGGCCGGCGATCTTCACCGCGGGCAGGCCGTTGTAGCGCTCCAGGCGCGGCGAACCCATCACCCACTTCGAGGTGGAGAAGGCCGAGAACGCCACCATGTCGCCGTTGGCATTGCGCACGCGCAGCTTGCTCAGGTCGTCGGGCAGCTTGCGGTCGTTGCCTTCGGCCTGCGCGATCACCTTGCGCACGCGGCCTTCGTAGATGAAGTCGTTGACGTACAGCGAGCCGAAGGCGACCGACAGCGTGCTGTTGATGTCGGCCACGGCGACGCCGAGCGCGCGTGCCTTCTCGCGGTCGATGTCGATCTGCAGCTGCGGCGCATCTTCCTGCCCTTCCGGACGCACGCCGGCCAGGGCGGGATTCTTGGCCGCCATGCCGAGCATCATGTTGCGGGCTTCCATCAGCTTGGCGTGGCCCTGGCCGGAGCGGTCCTGCAGGCGGAAGTCGAAGCCCGAGGAGTTGCCCAGCTCAGAGATCGCCGGCGGGTTGAGCGGGAAGATGATGGCGTCCTTGATGCCCGACAGCGCGCCGAAGGCACGGCCGACCATCGCCTGCGCGGTCTCGCCCGGGCCCGTGCGCTCCTTCCAGTCCTTCAGGCGCACGAAGGCGATACCGCCGTTCTGGCCGCGGCCGAAGAAGGAGAAGCCCGCCACCGTGATCATCTGGTCCACCACCTTCGATTCCTTGGTCAGGTAGTAGTCCTCGATCTGCTTGAGCACGCCCAGCGTGCGCTCCTGGGTGGCGCCGTTGGGCAGCTGCACGACCGTGATCATGTAGCCCTGGTCTTCGTCGGGCAGGAAGGAGGAGGGCAGGCGCTTGAACAGCACCACCATCGCACCGACGATCAGCGCATAGACGATCAGGTAGCGGCCGGTACGCGCCAGCACGCGGCCGACCACGCTCTGGTAGCTGCTGGCACCGCGTGCGAAGGTGCGGTTGAACCAGCCGAAGAAGCCGGTCTTCTCATGATGGTGGCCCGCCTGCACCGGCTTGAGCAGCGTGGCGCACAGCGCCGGCGTCAGCGACAGTGCCATCAGCGCCGAGAAGGCCATCGAGGCGATCAGCGACACCGAGAACTGGCGGTAGATATTGCCCACCGAGCCCGAGAAGAAGGCCATCGGGATGAACACCGCGGTCAGCACCAGCGTGATACCGACGATGGCGCCGGTGATCTGGCCCATAGCCTTGCGGGTGGCCTGTCGTGGCGACAGCCCTTCCTCGCTCATGATGCGCTCGACGTTCTCCACCACCACGATGGCGTCGTCCACCAGGATACCGATGGCCAGCACCATGCCGAACATGGTCAGCACGTTGATCGAGAAGCCGAAGGCCAGCAGCGTGCCGAAGGTGCCCAGCAGCGCGATCGGCACCACCAGCGTGGGAATCAGCGTGGCGCGGATGTTCTGCAGGAACAGGTACATCACCAGGAACACCAGCACCACGGCTTCCAGCAGCGTCTTGACCACTTCCTCGATCGAGATCTTGACGAAGGCGGAGGTGTCGTAAGGCACCGAGTACTGGTAGTCGTCGGGGAAGATCTTCGACAGCTCTTCCATCTTGGCGCGCACCGCGGTGGCGGTGGCCAGCGCGTTGCCGCTGGGCGACAGCTTGATGGCGATCGCGGCCGACGGCTTGCCGTTGGTGCGGGCCAGCGTGGAGTAGTCGGCACCGCCCAGTTCGACGCGGCCGATGTCGCGGATGCGCACCGAGGAGCCGTCCGGATTCACGCGCAGCAGGATGTTGGCGAACTGCTCGGGCGTGGTCAGGCGGCTCTCGGTGGTCACCGTGGCGTTCAGCTCGGTGCCCTTGGGCGAGGGGGTGCCGCCCAGCTCGCCCACGGCGACCTGGACGTTCTGCTCGGAGATGGCCGCGGTGACGTCCTTGGGCGTCAGGTTGAAGCCGGTCAGCTTGGCCGGGTCCAGCCAGACGCGCATCGCGTACTCGGTACCGAACAGGTCGGCCTGGCCGACGCCGGGCACGCGGCGGATCGAGTCGAGCAGGTTGGCCGACACGTAGTTGCCCAGCGTGATGGCATCGGTCCGGCCCGACTTCGACGACACGGTCAGGAACATCATGTAGTTGTTCCCGGCCTTGTCCACGCGCACGCCCTGCTGGCGCACCTCGGCCGGCAGGCGGGCTTCCACGCGCTTGAGGCGGTTCTGCACTTCGACCGAGTTCAGGTCGTTGTTCGAACCCGGCTCGAAGGCGATGGTGATCGTCGCCAGGCCGGTGGCCTCACTGGTGGAGTTGTAGTAGAGCAGGCCGGGCGCGCCGTTCAGTTCCTGCTCGATCACGGTGGTGACCGAATCCTCCAGGGTCTTCGCCGAAGCGCCCGGGTAGGTGGCGGTCACCGACACCGTGGGCGGCGCGATGTTGGGGTATTGCGCGATCGGCAGCTGCAGGATCGACAAGATCCCGCCCAGCACGATGATCAGCGCGACCACCCAGGCGAACACCGGCCGGTCGATAAAAAACTTGGCCATAAAACTGGCTCCCTTCTGGTTCCGCTTGGATTAACCCTGCTTGGCTGCGCCGCCGGCCTCGGCTTCGATCTTCTTGGCCGGCGCGGCCGGCGCCGAAGCGCCTTGCGCAGCGCCCTGGGGCACGAACGGCACGGCCTTGGCGGGCGCGCCCACCTTGACCTTCTGCAGGCCCTCGACGATGACCTGCTCGCCGCCCTTCAGGCCTTCGGTGACGATCCAGCGATCGTCCACCGCCTGCGGCGCCTTGACCGGCATGGCGGCGACCTTGCCGTCCTGGCCCACCACCAGCACGCTGGCGCCCTGGGCATTGCGGATCAGCGCGCGCTGCGGCACGGTCAGCGCCTGCTCGTTCAGGCCCTGCTCGATGCGCACGCGCACGAAGGTGCCCGACAGCAGCTCGCGCTTCGGATTGGGGAACTGCGCACGCAGCGTGATGGCGCCCGTGGTCGGGTCCACCGTCATGTCGGAGAACAGCAGCTTGCCGGTGTGCTCGTACTCGCGGCCGTCCTCGACGAACAGATGCACGCGCGCGCCGCCGTCGACGCCCTTGATCTGGCCCGACTCGATGGCGCGGCGCAGCTTGGCCACCTCGCTGGCGGGCTGGGTGAAGGTCACGCGGATCGGGTCGACCTGCTCGACCAGCGCCAGCTGGGTCGCCTCGCCCTTGCCGACCAGCGCCCCTTCGGTCACCAGCGCGCGGCCGGCACGGCCGCCGATGGGCGCCGTCACCGTGGTGTAGCCCAGGTTGATCTGGGCGGTGGTCACCGCGGCCTGGGCCGCGGCGACGTCGGCGTCGGCCTGGCCGGCGGCGGCCACGGCGTCGGCGTACTCCTGCTTGCTGACGGCATTGACGGCGACCAGCGGCTTGTAGCGCTCGGCCTTCTGGCGCGCGGTCACGGCATTGGCCTCGGCGCGCTGCAGGCTGGCCTTGGCGGAAGCGAGCTGGGCCTGGTAGGGCGCCGGGTCGATGCGGAACAGCACCTGGCCGGCCTTGACCTCGCCGCCTTCCTGGTAGTTGCGCGACAGCACGATACCCTCGACACGGGCGCGCACTTCGGCCGTGCGCACGCCTTCCAGGCGGCCCGGCAGTTCATTGACGACCGCCACCGGCGACGGCGTGACGGTGACGACGCCGACTTCGGGCGGCGGCATGGCGGCCCCGGCCTGGGGCTTCTTGTCACCGCAGGCGGACAACGCCAGTACCGTCAGCGCGGCAGCGGCAACGCAGGTGATTCGTTGGGACTTCCTCATCGATAACCCCATGATGGCAATTGAAATCGGCGGCGCCCGGACAGGTGACTTTTACTGCCGGTCGCGGAAACGCCGCGACCGCCGCGCGGACGGCGGCGGAAACAAGCAAAAAGCGCAATGCTAGCCACGATCCGTGATGCAGGCACGGCACATGCGACGAACGGCGGCTTTCAGGTGACGACCTGCCCGATGGATGGGGCAGGCTGCCGGGCAGATCGGCTTTGCCGGATGCCAGGCAAGCGCGTATTATATATACATCCAAGCATGTATGTAAAAGTCCTGTTGCAGTGCGGGGCTTTGCACATGGCGCAATGTTTTTGTGCGCAAAGGAGTTGGCATGCGTTAGCATGCGCGCCATTCGCCGTGCCGCTTCGGCGCAGGCTTGACGCAACCAAGGAAACGGACGTCACGCGCCGGCACTGGCGTGACCTGGGGAGAGGAACCGACGCGGTCCGCGTGGCCGCAGAGAAAGGAATATGGTCAGACGCACAAAGGAAGAGGCGCAGGAGACGCGCAATCGCATTCTCGATGCCGCCGAAGCCGTCTTTCACGCCCGCGGCGTGGCCCGCCCCTCGCTGGCCGACATCGCCGAGGCCGCCGGCGTGACGCGCGGTGCCATCTACTGGCACTTCAAGAACAAGAGCGATGTGTTCGCCGCCATGTGCGACCGCGTGCACCTGCCGATCGAGACCCTGTGCGAGCCCGAGCATATCGAGCGCCAGGAAGACCCGCTGGGCGGCGTACGCGACATCTGCGTCTTCGTGATGCGCCAGACCGTGCGCAACGCCCAATGGCGGCGCGTCTACGAGATCATCTTCCACAAGTGCGAGATGGTGCAGGAGAACGGCGCCATCTTCGAGCGCCAGCGCCAGTCGCACGAGGACGGCAACATCAAGATCCGCGACCACCTGCGCCTGGCGCGCGAGCGCGGCCAATTGCCGGCCGAACTCGACCTGGACGCCGCCACCCAGCTGTTCCACGCCTCGGTGCACGGCCTGCTGGCGCACTGGCTGTTTGCCCCCGAGAGCTTCGACCTGGACGCCAGCGCCGAGCGCCTGGCCGACGGCATCATCGATATGCTGCGCCTGTCGCCCGCGCTGCGCCGGGGCTACGTGCCGCGCCCCGCCAACCCGATCGGCGACCAACCGGAGGCATCGGGCCACGGCGGCGGCACGCCGCCACAGCCCTGAGCCGGCGCGCCGGCCCGCGCCGGCCTATCCGGCCAGCGCCGCGCGCCAACGCGCCAGGAAGGCCCGCTTGCGCATCGCATCCTGGGCCGCCAGCAGCCCGGGGCCCAGGCCGATCGGCTTGAGCGCGTAGCCCAGCCGCTCGGCCAGCGCGGTGGCGTTGTAGGGATTCTCGGTATCGGTGCGCACGGTGTAGAGCTGCGAGCTGGAGCGCCCGAGCAGGCCCTGGCCCTCGCCCGACAAGAGGAAGTCCAGCCACAGCCGCGCGGCATTGGGATGCGGCGCGCGGCGGGCGATGAAGGCCACCCGCGAGATCACCAGGGTGTAGTCGCGCGGGGCGATCACGTCGATGTCGGCGCCGCGCTCCATCAGCGACAGGGCATAGGCGCCCAGCAGGTTGTAGCCGAGCACCAGCTCGCCGCTGGCGATGCGCTCGATCATGCCCGCGGTCGAAGCCTGCAGTTGCACGCGCGAGCGTCCCAGCGCCTGCGCCAGGTACCAGAATTCGCTGCCCATGCGCGCGTCCTGCTGCGCCAGCAGGTAGCCCACGCCCGATTTCTCCACATCGTAGGTGACCACCCGCCCGCGCCAGCCCGGCGCCTTGTCCTGCAGCAACCGCGCCAGGCCGCTGCGGCTGCGCGGCAGCCGCACGCCCGCCAGGTGGCGGCGGTTGTAGACGATCACCGCCGGCTCGAAGGTGGTGCCCCAGGCTTCGTCACGCCACACCGCGCGGGCCGGCAGACCGCCGCGCTCGGGCGACTCGTAGCGCTGCGCGTGGCCGTCGTTGACCAGCTTGACCTGCAGGTCCATGGCCGCACTCCACAGCACGTCGGCGCCGCCGGCGCCCGGCGCGCGGGCCGACTCGGCCAGGAAGCGGTCGTTGAGGGCGAGCGAGTTCAGGTCCTCGTAGTGGACCTTGATGCCGGGATAGCGCGCCTCGAAGGCCTGGATCAGCGGCCGCACGATGTCGAGATCAGTGGTCGCATACACCGTCACCGCGCCCTCGCGCTGCCCGCGCGCGATGGTCTGCTCGTAGTCGTCGGGATAGCCGGCCGGCACGGCCGGGGCGCCGGACTGCGCCAGCGCGGGCAGCACCGGCAGCGCGGAGCCGGCCACGGTGGCGCCGGCGGCGGCGAGCAAGCGCCGGCGCAGGGTGCCGGCGGGCGGAAGGATGGGCGAGCTGGGCATCGGCGGTGGCGGCGGAGCGGGGGCGTGCCCGCGCGCCTCGGACCCGTGCGCGGCGGGGGGAGCGGGGCGGGGGTATTATAGGCGCCCTCGGAGCGCCCGCCGCGCCTCCGCCCGGTGCGCCCTGCGCACCGGCGGCCCGGCCGGCGCCCCGCATTTCTGGCAATCGGGTGGTAGGGAGGTCCGGCATGCGCATCCTGCTGGTGGAAGATGAGATCGAACTGGCGCGCTGGGTGGCGCGCGCGCTGGAGCAGGGCGGCTTCGTGATCGAGCACGTGGCCGACGGCCTCAAGGCCGAGGCACGGCTGGCGGCCGAAGAGTACGACGCCGTCGTACTGGACCTGCGCCTGCCCGGCAAAGACGGCCTGTCGGTGCTCAAGGCGATGCGTGCGCGCGACGACCGCACCCCGGTGCTGATCCTGACCGCGCAGGACACGCTCGACGAGCGCGTGCGCGGTCTCAACCTGGGCGCCGACGACTACCTGCCCAAGCCCTTCGCCATCGCCGAGCTGGAGGCCCGCATCCTGGCGCTGATCCGGCGCAGCCGCGGTCGCGCCCACCCGCGCCTGCAGTGCGGCACCCTGGTCTTCGACGGCGAGACGCGCGGCTTCACGCTGGACGGCGCGCCGCTCGCGCTGACCCCGCGCGAATCGACGCTGCTGGGCGCGCTGCTGGCCAGGAGCGGGCAGCCGCTGACCAAGGCCCAACTGCTCGACAAGGTCTTCTCGCTGGACGCCGATGTCAGCCCCGACGCCATCGAGGTGCTGATCTACCGCCTGCGCAAGAAACTCAGCGGGCACGGCGTGACCATCGTGACGCTGCGCGGCTTCGGCTACCTGCTCGAGCCGGAGGGCGCGCACTGAGATGGCGGCCGAGGCTTCCGCGCCGGCCCGGCCGGCGCGCCCGGTGCGGCGCTGGCTGCGCGGCAGCCTGCGCCGGCAACTGCTGATCCTGCTGCTGCCGGCGCTTGCCGCCATGATGGCGCTGGACACCTGGCTGACCTACGGCACGCTGCGCGACGCCGCCAACGCCGCCTACGACCGCTCGCTGTACGGCTCGGTGCGCGCCATCGACAACGCCATCGGCATGGACGGCGAGAACGTGCAGCTGACGCTGCCGGACGCCGCCATGGAAGCCTTCGAGACGGCGGCCCAGACGCGCGTGTTCTACCGCGTCTCGGTCGAGCGCGAGGGCCGCATCGAGACCGTCACCGGCTATGGCGACCTGCCGCTGCCGGCGGGCCCGCTGGTCAGCAACCAGCCGCGCTTCTACGACGCCCGCTACAGCGGCGACCCGGTCCGCATCGCCGTGCTGGCCCATCCGGTCTACCGTCCCAACGCCCATCTGCGCGTGGTCATCCAGGTGGCCGAGACGGCCGAGCCGCGCCAGGCGCTGATCGGCACCGTGTGGCGTGGCGCGCTGGCGCGCGACCTGCTGCTGATCCTGGTCAGCGCGGCCATCGTGATCGGCGGCGTCACCTTCGTGCTGCGCCCGCTGGCGCGGGTGCGCGACGACGTCGAGGCGCGCTCGCCCGACGACCTCACCCCGCTGGCCTTCGAGCACGTGCCGGTCGAGGTGCGGCCGCTGGTCGACGCGGTCAACCGCCACGTCTCGCGCTCGGCGGCGCTGACGCAGGCGCAGACACAGTTCATCGCCGACGCCGCGCACCAGTTGCGCACGCCGCTGGCGGTGCTGAAGACCCAGGCGGAGTTCGCCCAGCGCCAGCTCGGCAGCCTGGCCGACCCCGCCCCCGCGCAGCAGGCCGCGGGCGAGGCCGTGGGCGGCATGGTGGCCCAGCTCGAACAGGCGGCGCGCCTGACCAACCAGCTGCTGGCGCTGGCGCGCGTGCGCCAGCACCATGGCGAAGGCGCCGGCGCGGCGGCGCCGGCCGACACGGTCGAGGTGGTCGACGCGGCGGCCGTGGCCGGACAGGTGGCGCTCGACTACCTGCCGCTGGCACGCGGCAAGCAGCAGGACTTCGGCTGGGAGGGCCAGCAGGGGCTGGCGCTGCCGGTGCGCGCCGATGCCGCGCTGCTGCGCGAGGCGCTGGCCAACCTGGTGCACAACGCCATCCAGTACTCGCCGCGCGGCAGCCGCATCACGCTGTCCGCCGCCCGCGCCGGCGACAGCGCCCGCCTGGTGGTGGAGGACGACGGCCCGGGCATTCCACCCGAGGAGCGCGAGAAGGTCTTCGCACGTTTCTATCGCCGCGTCGGCCACACCGAGCCGGGCTCGGGCCTCGGCCTGGCCATCTCGCGCGAGATGGCGGCGCGCTTCGGCGGCACCGTGGTGCTGGGCGAGGCGGCCAGCGGACGCGGCGTGCGGGCCGTGCTGACCCTGCCGCTGGCCTGACCCGCGCGGCTCGCACCGTTCGGGGCCAAGCAATGGGAGACATGGCGGCAACGGCGGGCCGCCACGACCCCATGTCTTATGCACAGGACATTCAACCCCAGGTTAACCCCTAGGGAATCGGGCCGGCTTTGACAGCAAATTGACAGTTTCACCCGCCTAGAATCCGGCCATGGTCCGGTTCAAGTATTACCGGCCAGACAAGCAGAAGCACAACAACGAGTCCGGCAGGTCGACCATGCCGGGACGGGAGACAGCGCGACACCCGCGACACCCAGGTGCCGGGCATGTGCCGGCTGGGCGCCGGCATCGCTCCTCCCGCCCCCGCGGCGCCCGCCGAAGCCACGGCCCCACGGCCCCAAACGGGCGGGCCGGCAAACCCGAGAGGAGAACCCATGCGTCGCAACCTGCATCGCCTTGCCTACGCCGTGCTGGCGTCCGCCACCCTCACCATCGCCGCGGCCCCCGCCCATGCGGTGGACAGCGTGAAGTTCATGATCGGCGCCAACCCCGGCGGCGGCTTTGACCAGACCGGCCGCTCGCTGGGCGCCGCGATGGTCGCCGCGGGCGTGGCCAAGTCGGCCTCCTACGACAACAAGGGCGGTGCCGGCGGCACCATCGGCCTGACCCAGTTCGTCAACACCGACAAGGGCAACCCGAACGCGCTGGTGGTGACCGGCGCGGTGATGGTGGGCGCCATCGAGACCAACAAGCCGCCCGTCACGCTGAAGAACGCCACGCCGATCGCGCGCCTGTTCGCCGACACCATGGTGATCACGGTGCCGGCCTCCTCGCCGATCAAGTCGATGAAGGACCTGGTGGCCCAGCTCAAGGCCAACCCGGGCAGCGTCAGTTGGGGCGGCGGCTCCAAGGGTTCGATCGACCACATCCTGGCCGGCCTGATCGCCAAGGAAGGCGGCGTCGATCCGAAGAAGATCAACTACGTGCCCTTCCAGGGCGGCGGCGAGGCCTCGGCCTCCATCCTGGGCGGCCACGTGACCGCCGGCATCGCCGGCGTGTCGGAGTTCCTGCCTTTCATCAAGAGCGGCAAGATGCGCGCGCTGGCCGTGACCTCGAAGGACCGCACCGCCGACATCCCGACGCTGAAGGAGCAGGGCATCAACGTCGAGATCTACAACTGGCGCGGCGTGTACGGCGCACCCGGCATCAGCGACGCCCAGCGCAAGGCACTGATCGACGCGGTGGTCAAGGCGACCGAGAGCCCGGTGTGGAAGGAAACCCTGGCCAAGAACGACTGGACGCCCTTCCTGCTGACCGGCGACGAGTTCGCCCGCTTCGTCGACAGCGAATCGGCCCGCCTGGGCTCGACCCTGCGCGAGCTGGGCGTGGCCAAGTAAGGTCGCGTCCCGCGGGCGCCAGCGCCGGCGCCCGTGCCGTTGCCGTCGTTGCCGCTGTTTCCGTCGTTTCTACCGTTTCACCCGTCGTACCCGCCCCCGACCGGCATGCGCCGGCCGGTGGAGAACGGGCCGGGGCCCGGCGTCTGCCACCTGCGATACCGAAAAACCAGAACCATATACGTCGCCGGGCCCCCGCTCGCGCGGGATCCGATCGACTCCCGCCGGCACCAGCCGGCTGAAGGAGCCCCACCCCATGAAGCCCTCGCATCTCGCCATCGGCATCGCCGTGCTGGCGCTTTCCGTCTTCTTCTTCACCGGCCTGCCCGGCATCTCCGACGATGCCGGCTATGCCGGGCTGTCGCCGCGCTTCGTGCCCACGCTGGTGGCCATCGGCCTGGCCGTGTGCGGCGCGCTGCTGACCTGGCAGGGCGTGCGCGGCGGCTTCCGCAACATGCCGGAAGAGGACGCCGAACTGCCCTCCGCGCCGCACAACCTGCGCGGCTTCCTGTGGGTGTCGGCCGGCCTGGTGGCCAATATGGCCCTGATCGGCACGCTCGGCTTCGTGCTGTCGTCGACGCTGCTGATGGTGTGCGTGGCGCGCGGCTACGGCAGCCGCCGCCTGGTGCGCGATGCCCTGATCGGCCTGGCGGTGACGCTGCCGATGTGGGCGCTGTTCGAATTCCTGCTCGGCATCAACCTGCCGCTGCTGCCGGTGGCCGGCTTCTGAAGCCGCGCCTCAGACCGAATCCCCAAGCCCTCGTTTCGTCGGTCCTGAATCCGGCACGGAGTCTGATATGGATACCCTGAACCAGCTGATGCACGGCTTCGCCGTGGCCATCACACCGCTGAACCTGATGTGGGCCCTGGTGGGCTGCTTCCTCGGCACCGCCATCGGCGTGCTGCCCGGCATCGGGCCGGCGCTGACCGTGGCCATGCTGCTGCCGCTGACCACCAAGGTCGACCCGACCGCCGCCCTGATCATGTTCGCCGGCATCTACTACGGCGCCATGTACGGCGGCTCCACCACGTCCATCCTGATGAACACCCCGGGCGAGTCGTCCACCATGGTGACGGCGATGGAAGGCAACCTGATGGCCAAGAACGGCCGCGCCGGCCCGGCGCTGGCCACCGCGGCGATCGGCTCCTTCGTGGCCGGCACCATCGCCACCGTGCTGCTGTCGATGTTCGCGCCGGTGGCCGCCGACGTGGCCCTGCAGTTCGGTCCGGGCGAGTACTTCATGATCATGCTGCTGGCCTTCACCACGGTCTCGGCGGTGCTCGGCTCCTCGCTGCTGCGCGGCATGACCAGCCTGTTCCTGGGCCTGGGCATCGGCCTGATCGGCATGGACTCGCTGTCGGGCCAGACGCGCTACTCGATGGGCGTGCAGGAGCTGTACGACGGCGTCGACATCGTGGTGGTGGCGGTGGGCCTGTTCGCCGTGGGCGAGGCACTCTTCAACGCCTTCTTCCCGCAGCCGGCCGGCACTTTCAACAAGGTCGGCTCGGTGATGATGAACCGTGCCGACTGGAAGCGCTCGGTGCCGGCCTGGATCCGCGGCACCGTCATCGGCTTCCCCTTCGGCCTGATCCCGGCCGGCGGCGCCGAGATCCCGACCTTCCTGTCGTACGCCACCGAGAAGAAGCTGTCCAAGCACCAGGATGAGTTCGGCAAGGTGGGGGCGATCGAAGGCGTGGCCGGCCCCGAGGCCGCCAACAACTCGGCCGTGACCGCCACGCTGGCACCGCTGCTGACGCTGGGCATCCCCACCTCGAACACCACCGCCATCCTGCTGGCGGCGTTCCAGAACTACAACCTGCAGCCGGGCCCGATGCTGTTCCAGACTTCGGGCGACCTGGTCTGGGGCCTGCTCGCCTCGCTCTACGTCGGCAACGTGATGCTGCTGGTGCTGAACCTGCCGGCCATCGGCCTGTGGGTGCGCATGCTGCGCATCCCCACGCCGCTGCTGTACGGCGGCATCCTGATCTTCGCCGGCCTGGGCGCCTACGGCATCCGCCAGTCGTGGTTCGACCTGCTGCTGCTGTTCGTGATCGGCCTGCTCGGCATGGCGATGCGCCGCTTCGACTTCCCCACCGCGCCGGTGATCGTCGGCCTGATCCTGGGGCCGATCGCCGAGAAGCAGATGCGCAACGCGCTGTCGATCAGCCAGGGCGACTGGTCGGTCTTCGTGACCCAGCCGATCTCCGCCACCATCCTGGCCATGACCGTGGCCGTGGTGCTGATCCCGCGCCTGCTGGGCTGGCTGGCCCGGCGCAGCGCCGGCCGCGGCGTCGCCGACCCGGCGGGCTGAGCACGCACGCACCGGCAAGGCCCGGCACGCCAGGCGCGCGCCGGGCCTTTTCCATTGCCGGGGACGGCCGGCGCCGCCCCGGCGGCACCCCCCGACCCTTCCACAAGAAGAAACGCGCCGGCGCCAGCCGCCAGGCCGCCTCCCAATGCCTTCTCTGCTTCACCGCTGGCGTCCGGTCCTGCTGACGCTGCTGCTCGGCCTCGCCGCCGCGCTGACCTGCTTGCTGCTGCGCACGCCGCTGCCCTGGATGATCGGCCCGCTGCTGTCGGTGGCGACCGCGCGCATGCTGGGCGCCGACCTGCGCGCGCCGACCCAGGCACGCAACGCCGGCCAGTGGGCCATCGGCACCGCGCTCGGCCTCTACTTCACGCCCCACGTGGTGGCCAAGCTGGTCGAGTTCCTGCCCTATATCGTCGCCGCCTCGCTGCTCGCGCTGGCGCTGGGCGCCGGCGGCGCGCTGCTGCTGCGCCGCGCCACCGGGGTGGCGTTCAAGACGGCCTACTTCTCCACCGCCATCGGCGGCGCCTCCGAGATGGCCAACCTGGCCGAACGCAACGGCGCGCGCATCGACCAGGTGGCCGCCGCGCATTCGCTGCGCGTGCTGCTGGTGGTCGTGGTGGTGCCGGCCATCCTGCAATACGGCGGCGTGCACGGCCTCGACCCCTTCGTGCCGGGGCCGCGCAGCGTCAACGTGCCCGGGCTGCTGGTGCTGATCGCCATCACGCTGGCCGCGGCGCTGGCGCTCAAGCGGCTCAACCTGCCCAATCCCTTCGTCATCGGCACGCTGCTGGCAGCGGCGCTGCTGACCGCGTCCGGCATCGAACTGTCGGCCATCCCCAGCTGGATGAGCCGTGCCGGCCAGCTGCTGATCGGGGTCTCGCTGGGTGCGCGCTTTTCGCGCGAATTCCTGCACACGGCGCCGCGCTTTCTCTCGGGCGTGGTGCTGTACACGGTGCTGGCGCTGCTGCTGTCGGCGCTGTTCGGCTGGGGCCTGTCGGCCCTGTCCGGCGTCCATCCGGCCACCGCCATCCTCGGCACCACGCCCGGCGGCATCGCCGAGATGTGCATCACCGCCAAGGTGCTGGAACTGGGCGTGCCGCTGGTCACCGCCTTCCATGTGATCCGCATGGCCTTCGTGGTACTGTGCACCGGGCCGCTGTACCACTGGCTCAAGCACCGGGTGGCGCCGGCGGAGACCGAATAGGACAACGCGGCGACCTGCCCGGCGCACGGGGCAAGGGCAGGGTTGCCCCCCTCCCGGCGGGCCCGGCCGCCGCCTTGTATGATTGGCGGATCGCCGAGTCCGGGGCCCCGCGCCACCCGTCCGGCACACCGACAAGAACGGAACAAGAACGGAGACAGAAGCAGCCATGCCCGAGCCCACCCTGAGCCTTGCCGACATCGATGCCACCCTGGAGCGCGTGCTGGCGCCCTGGGTGCGCCAGCTTGGCCTGCGCGCCGAGCAGGTGGATGGCCAGGGCGTGACGCTGCGCCTGCCCTTCGACGCCTCGCTGCGCCATGCCGGCGGCGTGGTGTGCGGCCAGGTGCTGATGGCGGCGGCCGACACCGCCATGATCGTCGCCGTGGCCAATGCGCTGGGCGCCTTCCGCCCGATGACCACGGTCACGCTGACCACCAACTTCATGCGCCCGGTGATCGAGGGCGACATCCTGGTGCGCGCCAACGTGCTGCGCCTGGGCAAGACCGTGGTGTTCGGCGAGATGGAGCTGAGCGGCACCGACGGCAAGCTGGCGGTGCAGGCCACCACCACCTACGCGCTGCTGTGAGGACCCGGCCATGAGCGACGCGGCAGCCAGCCCCTTCGACCAGGTCGTCTTCGCCGGCGGCGGCAACCGCTGCTGGTGGCAGGCCGGCTGGTGGGACACGGTGGCGCCCGAGCTGGGCCTGCGCCCGCGCGTGATCGCCGGCATCTCGGCCGGCGCCGCCACCGCCTGCATGCTGTACGCGCACGACTCGCGCGAGACCCTGGCGTACTACCGCGAAGTGCTGGCCGACAACCGCAGCAATGCCTGCTGGGGCAACCTGCTGCGCGGCAAGCGCGTATTCCCGCACTTCGGCATCTACCGCGCCGCGCTGCTGACGCTGTTCGGCCAGGAACGGCTGGCGCGGCTGGGCGACGCCCCCGAGATCCGCGTCGGGCTGGCCCACATCCCGGGCTGGAGCGGTCCGCGCCTGGCGGTGGCGGCGGGCCTGCTGGCCTACAACATCGACAAGCACCTGCTCAAGACGCTGCATCCGCGCCTGGGGCGCAAGCTCGGCTTCCACCCCGAATTCGTGCTGGCGCAGGACTGCGCCACGCCCGAGGCGCTGGCCGACCTGCTGCTGCAGTCGTCCTGCACACCGCCCTTCACGCCGGTGCTGCGCCGCGCCGGCCGCGCGGTACTGGACGGCGGCCTGGTCGACAATGTGCCGGTGGACGCCTTGGACGATGCTGAGGGCGATGTGCTGGTGCTGGTCACGCGCCTGTACCCGCGGCCGCCGCGCTTCGTGCTGGCCCGGCGCGGGCAGCGGCGCCTCTATCTGCAACCCTCGCAGCGCGTGCCGGTGTCGAGCTGGGACTACACGCGGCCCGAGGGCATGGAGCTCGCCTACGCGCTGGGACGGCGCGACGGCGAGGCCTTCCTGCGCGAGTGGCCGGCGATCCGCCGCCACGAGCTGCCCGCCGCGGCCTGAGGGCCGCCAGCGGCGGGCGCGCCGGCGGCTGCCGGCGGTTCTTTGATGTGCCAGGCATCCGGGCCGGCAGCGCTGCCGTGTCCCCGCTGCCGCAACAGGAGGAACGGATGAGCAAGCGCCAAGCCAACCCCGCCACGCCCCGCAAGCGTGCCTCGCAGGTCAGCGCCGAGCCGGTGCCCGAACGCGTGCCCCGGCGCGGGCGCGGCAAAGCCGGCGCGCGCCGGCGTGAAGCCGACTTCATCGTGATCGGCGCCGGCTCCGGCGGCGTGGCCGCGGCGCGGCGCGCCGCCGCGCACGGCGCCCGCGTGATCCTGGTCGAGCGCGATGCCGTCGGCGGCACCTGCGTCAACCGCGGCTGCGTGCCCAAGAAGATGCTGTCCTACGGCGCCGGCCTGGCGGCCATCCTGTCCGGCTGCCTGTCGCACACCGGCGCACGCGAGGACTGGGGCGATGCCATCGTGCGCGTGGACGCCGAGGTGGCCCGCCTCAACGTGGTCTACACCGAGCGCCTGCAGCAGGCCGGCGTCACGCTGCTGCACGGCGAGGCCCGCCTGGGCGCGCCCGGCGAAGTACACGTGGGCGACGAGATCCTGCAAGCGCGCCGCATCCTGCTGGCCACCGGCGCGGCGCCGCGCCGGCTGCCGGTGCCGGGCGGAGAGCTGGCCTGCAGCTCGGACGACATCTTCACCTGGAAGAGCCTGCCGGCCTCGCTGGCCGTGGTCGGCGGCGGCTATATCGCGGTCGAGCAGGCCTCCATCCTGGCGCGCTTCGGCGTCAAGGTCGATCTGCTGGTACGTGGCGAGCGGCTGCTGCCGCATTTCGACCACGATCTCGCGGCCGCGCTGCATGACGCACTGGTGGCGCAAGGCATCCGCATCCACCTGAATGCCGAGGTTACGCTGCTGGCTGCGGCCAACGGCGCGGTCGAGGTCTGCTACCGCCCGCGCGGCGGCACGGAGGGTGGCAACGGCAACCAGGGCAGCGGCCGCACGGAATCGCTGCGCGCGCAGGCCGTGCTGGCTGCGATCGGACGCGTCGCGCACAGCGACGGCCTGGGGCTGGAGGCGCTGGACGTGCGCCGCGGCACGCGCGGCGGCATCGCGGTGGATCGCCAGCTCCGCACCTCGGTGCGCGGGCTCTACGCCGTCGGCGATGCCACCGACGGACCGCAGCTGACGCCCGTGGCGATCGCCCAGGGCCGCTGGCTGGCCGACCGCCTGTTCGGCCGCCGCGGCGACCGTGCCGATTTCGACTACATTCCCTTCGCCGTGTTCTGCGAGCCGGCCATCGCCAGCGTGGGCCTGAGCGAGGCCGCGGCGGCGGAGGCGGCCGGCAAGGCGGAGCGCATCCGCACCGTGGTCAAGCGCTTCGTCTCGCTGGAGAACCGCTTCGGCGGCAGCGAGCAGGCCTCGCTGGTCAAGCTGGTGATCAACGCGCGCAGCGGCCGCGTGCTGGGCGCGCACATGATGGACGGCGCCGCGCCCGAGATCATCCAGGCCTTCGCCGTGGCGCTGCGCCTGGGCGTGAAGGAGCATCACCTGGAGACCACGGTACGGCTGCACCCGACGGTGGCCGAGGAACTGTTCGGCTGAGGTCCTGAGGTCCTGAGGTCCTGAGCCCCGTGGATGAGCCCAGCCCGCGGGAAGTCGTGCGGGGCTGGGATCCGGGAAACCGCGATGCAGGAGAGCTGGCGCCGCGCCGGGCTCAGGACGCGCTGCGTGCCGGCATCGGTGCCACGTCCCGGCACGGGTCCGGCCGCGCCTGCGCCGGCACCAGCACGACGCGATCGTAGGCGCCGGCCTCTCCCGGCCCCGCGTCTTCCAGATAGCCCACGCTGTAGATCTCGCCCGCTGCCGCGCCGAGCCAGCGCGGCACGCCGAGATCGCGCCGCACATGGCCATTGCCGGCGATCAGCACCGCGCCGCGCGCGGCCTGGGCGCGCAGCACGTCCGCCATCACCGCGTCGCGCGCCGCCTGGGCGGCCAGCATGCCCGGCAGCATCGCCTCCGGGAAGCGGCCGCAGTGGCCCGCGTCCAGCACCGCCGTCTGCGCCCGCACCAGATCGCGCGGCAGCGGCCGGTCGAGGCCCAGGCGCCGCTGCTCGGACGCGGAGAAGACCTCGCCCAGCCCGCCGCGCACGATGCGCTGCGCATCGTCACGCGACAGGTTGGCGGCCAGCAACGGCAGATCGAACTGCAGCGCCAGCCCCACCACCGGCGTATAGAGCGCCCAGTCCCAACCCTTGCCACCGGCCTGCGCCACCAGGTAGGCAGCATCCCCGGGCCGCTCGCGGCGCGCCCGCTCGATATCGGCCTGCCGCTCGCGGTCGAACTGCTCCATCGCGAGCGCGGGCCGCCAGCCCGCCGCCAGCGCATCGACCAGCGCCATGCGGCGGCGCTTCTGGCCATCGGCGTTGTCATGCACCTCGCCCAGCAGCACATAGGTCTTGCCCTGGAACTGCTGCGCGACATCACCCGCGACCGCCTGGGGTGAAACGCCGGCGCAGCCGCCCAGCAGGGCCAGGCCGCCGAACGCAGCCAGCGTGCCGAGCGCGGCCCGGCGGGAAGGATGCGGGAGAAGCATGCGGAAGTCCTCGGATGGATCGCAGGGAAGGCGCGGCACCGGCCGCCTGCGTGGATGATAAGGCAGGCAATGCCGATGATGCACTCTGGCCGACGGAAAGAACCGGCGCGGTGCAAACCCCGTCACGCTGAACGAAGCCGGCGAGATGCGCCAACACCGCTCGCCAAGCACAAGGTCTTGGCTCCCTCTCCCCGCACGGGAGAGGGTGGGGGAGAGGGGTGGTCTAGCAAGGCGCCACACCCAAACGAAGCCGACGGTGTGGTCCAGCACGCGAGCACGGAAACGGAGCCGATGGTGTGATCCCAACCGCTGCGCTCAGCCAGCGCCTGCCCTCTCCCCCGGCCCCTCTCCCGCAAGCGGGAGAGGGGAGACAACCGGCGCGATATGGGACGACTCGTCCTCGACCGCGCCACCAGGACGCGCACGCCGGCCGGACCAGCCTATGCCCCGCCCACCGTTGCCGGCAACCGGTTCCCTTCCGCGTCGATCTGCAGCGGCCCCGTGCCCGAGAAGCGGTCCAGCGCCAGGTAGATCACCGGCGTGATGAACAGCGTGATGACCTGCGAGAACAGCAGGCCGCCCACCACCGCCAGGCCGAGCGGCTGGCGCAGTTCCGCCCCGGCGCCCAGGCCGAGCGCCAGCGGCAGCGCGCCCATCACCGCGGCGAAGGTGGTCATCATGATGGGCCGGTAGCGCAGCAGGCAGGCCTGGCGGATCGCGTGCGCGGGGGCCATGCCCTGCTCGCGCTGCGCCGCCAGCGCGAAGTCGATCATCATGATCGCGTTCTTCTTGACGATGCCGATCAGCATCAGCACGCCGATGGTGGCGATCAGCGACAGCTCCACCTGGAACAGGAACAGCGTCAGCAGCGCACCCACGGCCGCCGAGGGCAGGCCGGCCAGGATGGTGAGCGGGTGGATGTAGCTCTCGTACAGCACGCCCAGCAGCGTGTAGATGACGGCGATGGCCGCCACCAGCAGCACGATCTGCGTGGCCTGCGAGGACTGGAACACCGCGGCGTCGCCGCCCCAGCTGGTGAAGATGGAGCCGGGCATGCCGATCTGCTGCTGGAAGCGCGCGATCCTGGCCGAGGCGTCACCCAGCGCCGCGCCCGGTGCCAGGTTGAACGACACCGTCACCGAGGGCAGCTGGCCCTGGTGGTTCACCGCGATCGGGCCGACGCGGCGCTCGGTGGTGGCGAAGGCCGACAGCGGCACCATCTGGCCGGTCTTGCTGCGTACGTAGAGCTTGGCGAAGGCGGTCTCGTCGGCGCGGTCGGTGTCGGCCGCCTGCAGGATCACGTAGTAGTTGTCGATCGGCGTGTAGATGGTCGACACCTGGCGCTCGCCGAAGGCCGAGTACAGGGCGGTACGCACGTCCTGCATCTGCACGCCGAGCGCATTGGCCTTGTCGCGGTCGATGGTGAGATGGGCCTCCAGGCCGGACTGCTGCGAGTCGCTGGTGACGTCGCGGAAGATCGGGTCGGCGCGCATGCTGGCCATCAGCTTGTCGGACCACTCCTGCAGCTGGGCCGACTTCACGCTCTGCAAGGTGTACTGGTAGCGGCTCTTGCTCTGGCGCCCGCCCAGGCGCAGGTTCTGCACCGGCGAAAAGTAGACCGCCAGGCCGGCGATGCCAGCCACGTCGCGGCGCAGCGACTCCACCACCTGCGGCATCCTGGGCCGCTCACCGAGCGGCTTGAGCTCGACGAACATGCGCCCGGTGTTGATGGCCGGCGACGGGCCGCCGCCGATCGACACCACGATGCTCTTGACCGCCGGATTGGCGCGCATGCGTTCGGCTGCGTCGCGCAGGCGCGCGGCCATGGCGTCGAAGGAGATGTCCTGCGGGCCTTCGGCATTGACCTGGATCTGGCCGATGTCCTCTTCCGGGAAGAAGCCCTTGGGAATGGCGGCGAACAGCACGGCGGTCAGCACGAAGGTCAGGCCGGCCACCGCCAGCACCGTCCTGCGGTGCGCCAGGCACCAGTCGAGCCCGCGCGCATAGGCATGCAACGAGAACTCGAACAGGTCCTCGAACCATTGCGTGGCGCGCAGGCCGAGCGTGCGCCGCTGCGCCGGGCGGTGCGCCGGCGCCGGCTGCTCGCCATAGGCGTGCTGCGATTCGTCGACGGGCACGTTCTCGGCCGACAGGAAGCGCGCGCACAGCATCGGGATCAGCGTCAGCGAGACCAGCGCCGAGACCAGGATGGCGAGCGATACCACCGCGGCGAATTCATGGAACAGCAGGCCGATCACACCCGGCATGAAGAAGATCGGGATGAACACCGCGACCAGCGAGATCGAGATCGACAGGATGGTGAAGCCCATCTCGCGCGAGCCGATCAGCGCCGCCTTCAGCGGCGGCAGCCCCTCCTCGATGTGGCGCACGATGTTTTCCAGCATCACGATGGCATCGTCCACCACCAGGCCGACCGCGAGCGTGATGGCCAGCAGCGAGACGTTGTCGAGGCTGTAGCCCAGCGCCTTCATCAGGGCCACGGTGCCGATCAGCGAGATCGGCAGCGACACGGTGGGGATCAGCGTGGCGGCGGCGCGGCGCAGGAACAGGAAGATCACCATCACCACCAGCGCCACCGTCAGGGCCAGCGTGAACTGCACGTCGTGGATGGATTCGCGGATCGACACCGAGCGATCGTTGACCACGTTGACGTTGACCGAGGCCGGCATCTGCTGCAGCAGGCGCGGCAGCGCGTGGCGGATGGCGTCGACCACGGCCACGGTGTTGGCATCGGGCTGGCGCAGCACGGCCAGCACGATGGAGCGCTCGTTGTTGAGCCAGCTGCCGGTCTTGATGGTCTCGACGCTGTCCTCGACCTCGGCCACGTCCGACAGGCGCACCACCGCACCGTTGGGCTGGCTGGCGACGATGATGTTGCGGAAGGCGTCGGCGCTGGCGAGCTGGCGGTTGGCCTGGATGGTCAGCGTCTGGCGCGCGCCGTCCAGCGTCCCCACCGGCGTGTTGGCATTGGCGCGGTTCAGCGCGGTGGCCAGCTCGTCCAGGGTCAGCCCACGCGCGGCGAGCGCGTCGGGGTGGGCGCGTACGCGCACGGCGAAGCGCTTCTGGCCGTACACCTGCACCTGGGCCACGCCGGGCAGCGTGGCCAGCGAGGGCGAGATCAGGTTGTCGCCGAAGGCATTGAGCTCGCCCAGGCTCATCGCCGGCGAGTTGATGGCCAGCAGCAGCACGGGAGCGTCGGCCGGATTGACCTTGCGGTAGGACGGCGGCACCGTCATCTCGATCGGCAGCGAGCGCTGCGCGCGGAACAGCGCGGCCTGCACGTCGACCGCGGCGGCATCGATGTCGCGGTCGTTGTTGAACTCGATGGTGATGCTCGAATTGCCCAGCGTGTTCGATGAGCTGATCACCGTCACCCCGGGGATGGTGGCGAACTGCTTCTCCAGCTGGGTGGCCACCGAAGCGGCCATGGTCTCGGGACTGGCCCCGGGCAGCGTCGCCGTGACCTGGATCACCGGCGAATTGAAGCTGGGCAGCGCGGCGATCGGGATGGTGGGATAGAGCACGATGCCGGAGACGATCACGGCAAGGCACAGCAGCACCGTCATCACCGGACGGCGGATACAGAGCTCGGACAGCGTCATGGTGTCAGTGCTTCCCGGCAGCAGCAGAAGCGGCCGGGGCGGCCGGGGCGGCCTTGCCCGGCGTGGCCTCGCGCACGGTGCTGCCCGGGCGCAGGTTCTGCACCCCTTCCAGCACCACCCGCGTGCCCGGCGGCACGCCCTCGACCACGGCGGCCTCGGCGGTGGTGGCGAGCACCTGCACCGGCATCCGCGCGACCTTGCCGTCGGCCTGCACGGCATAGACGAAGCGCCCCTCCGGCCCCGTCACCACCGCCTGTGGCGGCACCGACAGCACGCCCTTGAGCACCTGCACCACGGCCTGCACGCTGGCATAGGTGCCGGGCCAGAGCCGCTGCTCTTCATTGCCGAAGCGGGCCTTGACGCGGATGGTGCCGTACTGCGGATCGACGGTGTTGTCGATGAAGGCGATCTCGCCCTTGACCGGCGTCTTGCTGCCATCGTTGGGCAGTGCCGTGACCTGCACCGGGCCCTTGTGCAGCGCCTCGCGCAGCGCGGCGAGCTGGCGCTCGGGCAGGCTGAAGGTGACGGCGATCGGCTGGATCTGCGCCACCGTCACCATCGGCAGGCCGCTGGTGGGCGTGACCAGCGAGCCGGGGAAGACATTGATGACACCGGTGCGCCCGCCGATGGTGGCGCGGATGGCGCCATAGCTGACCGCCACGCGGCTGGCCTCGATGGCCGCCTGGTCGGCGCGGATGGTGGCCTCGAAGCCATCCACCTTGGCCTGCGCGGTGTCCACCGCGCTCTTGGAGATGAAGTTGCGCTCCAGCAGGTCCTGGCTGCGCGCCAGCGTGCGCCGCGCGTCGGCCAGGTCGGCCTGGTCGCGCATCAGCTGGGCGCGCGCCTTGTCGAGGTTGGCCTCGTCCATGCGGGTATCGAGCGAGAACAGCAGGTCGCCCGGCTTGACCGTCTGGCCCTCCTTGATATGCACGGTACGCACGGTGCTGGAGACCTGAGGCCGCACTTCCACGGTGGACAGCGCGGTGACATTGCCGTTGGCCGAGACCTGCAGCGGCACGTCGGACTGGCGTGCCAGCGCGGTGGTCACCACGACAGCGGCCGGTGCCTTGGGCGCGGGCTTGGGCGCGAAGGCGTGGCGCCAGCCGAACCAGGCGGCCCCGCCCAGCACGACCAGGCCGAGGCCGGCCAGCCACGGTGCCGCGCGTCCCTTGCCGGTTCCCATCGCCGGACTCCATTGCTCGTCGACGAAGCCCTTGGCCTGGTCGATCCCGTTCGTTTTCATGCGAGACCCTTCGCTCAACCCGTGCCTTTCACGCCCGCTCCCCACGGCCCGGCTTGTGGGTGCCGGTGCCGCCGCGGAAAGACCACCGCCGTGCCGGGCCGGCGCGGTCCCACGTCCGGCCGGCGACCCTGGCGGAAAACGTCTGCTCCAGGATCGCAGTACCGGCGCACTTCTTGTATCTGGTGCGAAACATTATCAGAAAAGCCTGAGCCGACGTCTATCGCGCCGCATCCGGGGAGGGCCTATCGCGCGGTCGGCGCCCGGCGCCGGAGATTGATGCTGGCGATCGAGACCTCGCGCGGCCCCGGCGTCACCTGCACGGTGTCGCCCGCCTGCAACGGCGCCGCCTCGAGCACGCTCAGGTAGATGCCGGAATGGCCGCTCTGCACCATGTCGCGCACCGCATGGCGATAGCCGAGCACGGCGTTGAATTTGTAGCAGGGCTGGCGTGGCGCTTCGACGCGCAGCACCGCGGCGCCGACCCGCAGGCGATCGCCGACCCACAGGTCCGCTTCCAGGCAGCCGCGCAGCACCAGGTTCTCGCCCATGGCGCCGAAGGCCAGCGCCCGCTCCGCCCCGGGCACGCCGGCCGCGCGCCGGTGCGCGTCCCACCAGGGATAGTGCTCGGCGGGATAGGCGTAGACGGCCTTGTCGAGGCCGCCGTGCACGCTGAGGTCGGCCTGCTCGTCGCCGGCCAGGCCTAGCGGGCCGAGCGCCACCGGCAAGGGATGGGCCAGGGTGCTGGCCGGATGCTTGCGGATGCCGGACAGCACCACGGCCTCGGTGCCCGCGCCCGACACGACCAGGGGCAGGGCCTGGCCGACACAGACCGCCAGCAGGCAGGCCGCCTGCCTGCCATCGTGGGCCGCCGGCTCGCGGCTGCCGCTCATCTCACCCTCCGCATTGCGGGCCGCCCCGACATGCTGCCGCCTCCCCGCCTCAGGCCTGCCGGGGCCGCTCGCAGCCCGCCGGCCGGCCCGACAGCGCGCTGGCGCGCCGCGAAACCGCCAGCGCCAGCAGCAGCAGGGCCGCCGCGCCCCAGTGCAGCGCATCGGGGCCGGCCAAGGTGTAGATGCCGGCCCCGCTCATGGCCCCCAGCGCCTGGCCCAGGTAGATCGACGAGGAGTTCAGCGAGATCGAGGCGGCCGCGCGTTCCGGCGCCAGGCCCAGCAGGCGCGCCTGCTGGGCGCTGTTGGTGGCGAAGCCGCCCGCGCCCCACAGCATGAAGAGCAGCACCAGGGCCGTGCCGCCGAGCGCCGCCAGCGGCCATAGCAGCATCGCCGCCAGCGAGGTGAGCAGGGTGACGTGGACGATGCGGCTCGGCGTGGCGCGGTCCATGTAGGACGCCGCCAGCACGTTGCCGCACACGCCGCAGGCGCCGTAGGCCAGGAACATCAGGCTCAATGCGCCGCCGCTGATGCCATGCACGTCACGCAGCAGCGGCGCGATATAGGTGAACAGCGTGAACATGCCGGCCGACTGGATCATGGTGGTGGCCACCACCAGCAGGATCGGCGCATGGCGCAGCACCGCGCCCCAGGCGGCGCGCCCGACCGGCGCCACATAGAGGCCCCGCGGCAGCACGCGCCACACCGCCAGCGCCACCGCCAGCGCGAGCAGGCCGACCAGTCCCATGCTGAAGCGCCAGCCCAGCGTGCTGGCGATCCAGGTGCCGAGCGGCACGCCTGCCACGCTGGCCACGCTCCAGCCCAGGAAGACGAAGCTGATGGCGCGCCCGCGCGTATGCGCCTCGACCAGCAGGGGCAGGGTGGCGGCCGCCTGCGGCGTGAAGATGGCGGCGCCGATCGCGCACAGGAAGCGGATCGCCATCAGGCTGCCGAAGCCAGGCGCCAGCGCGGCAGCCAGGTGCAGCACGCCATACACCAGCAGGGCACCGGCCAGCAGCCTGCGGCGGTCGATGCGCGAGCCCAGCGTGGCGAACAGCGGCGCCCCGACGCAGGTGGCCAGCGCGAACACCGAGATGAGCTGGCCGGCGCTGGCCGCGCCGAGGCCGAAATCGGCGGCAATGTCGTTCAGCATGCCGGTCACGATCATCGCGCCGGTGCCAATGACGAAATTGCCGACGCACAAGGTCAGGAGCCTGGGATCCATGGTGGCCTGAGGGCAGCGGTGCGCGAATCGAAGGAGCAGGGAAGGATGGATGGACGGAAGCCGGCGGCGGCGCTACCGCGCGGGGCTTCGGAATTGGCTGAGTGTAATGGTTTTGCCGCCGGCGTGCCGGAAGCGGCGCACGTGGCCACGCCTGGATGCAGGCGGCTGCCTGCGCCGGCGTGCCGGCGCGCAGCCGGCCGGCACGGGGAATGACGGGGGAGGGAAGCACAAGCGGCGGCGCCAGGCCGCCGGCGTGCTCAGCGCGCCAGCGCCGGCGCCAGCGCCTTCGGGTTGGCGATGCTGTCGTGCTTGCCCGCCAGCACGTCGAGGATGTTCTGGAACGCCGTGCGGAAGTACAGCTCGTAGCTGTCGCGCTCGACATAGCCGAGGTGGGGCGTGCAGATGCAGTTCTCCATGCGCAACAGCGCGTGGCCCTGCAGGATGGGCTCGGACTCGAACACATCGACCGCCGCCATGCCCGGCCGCCCGCGGTTGAGCGCAGTCAGCAGCGCATTCTCCTCGACCAGCTCGGCACGGCTGGTGTTGACGAACAGGGCGGTGGGCTTCATGGCGCTGAGGTCGGACAGCTTGACGATGCCGCGCGTCTCGTCGTTCAGCCGCAGGTGCAGCGACAGCACGTCGCTGTCGGCGAACAGTTCGTCCTTGGAGGCGGCCACGTCCAGCCCGTCCGCGACGGCGCTGCTGCGCGAGGCCTCGCGGCCCCAGACCAGCACGCGCATGCCGAAGGCACGGCCGAAGCCGGCCAGGATCCTGCCGATCTTGCCGTAGCCCCAGATGCCCAGGGTCTGGCCACGCAGCACCTGGCCGAGGCCGAAATTGGGCGGCATGGTGGCCGACTTCAGGCCGGACTGCTGCCAGGCGCCGTGCTTGAGGCTGGCCACGTACTGGGGAATGCGGCGCTGGGCCGCCATGATCAGGGCCCAGGTCAGCTCGGCGGGCGCCACCGGCGAACCGACGCCCTCGAGCACCACGATGCCGCGCTCGGTGCAGGCATCCAGGTCGATATGGCTGCCGGCGCCGCCGACGCGGCCGGTCTGACTGATGATCTTCAGCTTGGGCAGCTTTTCCAGCAGCTGCCGCGTGATACGGGTGCGCTCGCGGATCAGCACCACGGCCTCGACGTCCGACAGGCGCGCGGCGAGCTGCCCGACGCCCTTGACGGTGTTGTTGAAGACCTTCACGTCGTGCCCGTCGAGCAGGCTGAAGCAGGACAGCTTGCGGACCGCGTCCTGGTAATCGTCGAGTACGGCAATCTTCATCGGCAACTCGGTCAATTCTTGGCTGGCAATGGTTCGGTGCGCGCGACAACAGCGGCCGGCGGCACCGCTCGATACTATTGTTATAGAAACTGTCGCGGCAAATCTGCGCGCGATGTGGCGGATACCGTGCGGGCGATGACAATGCTGCACAGCGGAAAACGTACGCTGGCAGCGGTGGTATCCTTGCCGTCCCCGCCGTTGCACCGGTATGTCGGTAGAGCCTCGCTCCCGCTTCCGGCCGCAGGCGGGAAAGCCTCGACCGGCCCGCGTACCGGCAAAGCGCAACTGTAGCGCAGCCACAGGCAAAGCCGCGCACTTTTGCGTGGAATTACCCTCGCCGGAGTTGTAACGGGATGTGACGATTAGTGATCCTTAGTTCACTTAGTTCACTAATGACAGTCATAGCGATGCGCATGCCGCAGCAGGCCCCGCAGGAGCCCGCGGCGGCCAGGAGGCTGAGCCGGATTTCCAGATTTCCCTTCTGTTTTGGAGCAAACCATGAATCACCCCACCATGCAGGGCACGCCGGCACTCAATGCCCCGGCCTGGGTCAAGAACCCGAAACTGCTGGCCTGGGTGGCCGAGATCGCCGCCCTGACCAAGCCCGACCAGATCTACTGGTGCGACGGCTCGCAGGAAGAGTACGACCGGCTGTGCGAACAGATGGTCGCCGCCGGCACCATGAAGCGCCTGAACCCGGCCAAGCGCAAGAACTCCTTCCTGGCCCTGTCCGATCCGTCCGACGTGGCACGCGTCGAGGACCGCACCTTCATCTGCAGCGACAAGAAGGAAGACGCCGGCCCCACCAATAACTGGGTCGCCCCGGCGGAGATGCGCCAGACGCTGTCCGGCCTGTTCGACGGCTGCATGCGCGGCCGCACCCTGTACGTGGTGCCGTTCTCGATGGGCCCGCTGGGCTCGCCGATCGCCCACATCGGCGTGGAATTGTCGGATTCGCCCTATGTGGCGGTCAATATGCGCATCATGACCCGCATGGGCCGTGCCGTGTATGACGTGCTCGGCACCGACGGCGAGTTCGTGCCCTGCGTGCACACCGTCGGCAAGCCGCTGGCGGCCGGCGAGAAGGACGTGGCGTGGCCGTGCAACCCGACCAAGTACATCGTGCACTTCCCGGCCTCGCGCGAGATCTGGTCGTTCGGCTCGGGCTACGGCGGCAACGCCCTGCTGGGCAAGAAGTGCTTCGCATTGCGCATCGCCTCGACCATGGGCCGCGATGAGGGCTGGCTGGCCGAGCACATGCTGATCCTGGGCGTGACCTCGCCCGAGGGCAAGAAGTACCACGTCGCGGCCGCCTTCCCGTCGGCCTGCGGCAAGACCAACTTCGCCATGCTGATCCCGCCCAAGGCCTTCGGCGGCTGGAAGGTCACCACCATCGGCGACGACATCGCCTGGATCAAGCCCGGCCAGGACGGCCGCCTCTACGCCATCAACCCGGAAGCCGGCTACTTCGGCGTGGCCCCGGGCACCAGCGAGAAGACCAACTTCAACGCGATGGCGACGCTGAAGGAGAACATCATCTTCACCAACGTCGCACTGACCGATGACGGCGACGTGTGGTGGGAAGGCATGACCAAGGAGGCCCCGGCCCACCTGATCGACTGGCAGGGCAAGGACTGGACGCCCGAGATCGCCAAGCAGACCGGCGCCAAGGCGGCCCACCCGAATGCGCGCTTCACCGCGCCGGCCTCGCAGTGCCCGTCGATCGACGAGAACTGGGACAACCCGGCCGGCGTGGCGATCGACGCCTTCATCTTCGGCGGCCGCCGTTCCACCACGGTGCCGCTGGTGACCGAGGCCCGCGACTGGACCGAGGGCGTCTACATGGCCGCCACCATGGGCTCGGAAACCACCGCCGCGGCCGCCGGCCAGCAGGGCGTGGTGCGCCGCGACCCGTTCGCCATGCTGCCGTTCTGCGGCTACAACATGAGCGACTACTTCGGCCACTGGCTGGCGCTGGGCGCCAAGCTGGAAGCCGCCGGCGCCAAGCTGCCGAAGATCTACTGCGTGAACTGGTTCCGCAAGGATGCCGACGGCAACTTCGTGTGGCCGGGCTTCGGCGAGAACATGCGCGTGCTGTCGTGGATGATCGACCGCGTCGAAGGCAAGGGCCAGGGCGGCGAGCACGTGTTCGGCACCTCGCCGCGCTACGAGGACCTGAACTGGGAAGGCCTGGACTTCTCGCGCGAGCAGTTCGAGCAGGTCACCTCGATCGACCGCGAGGCCTGGCTGAAGGAGCTGGCGCTGCACGAAGAGCTGTTCCAGCAGCTCAGCCACGGCCTGCCGCAGGCGCTGGTGGCAGCGAAGGCGACGCTGGCCGAACGCCTGCAGGGCTGAACTCCAGCCGCGGCGCCTGGCGCCGGGGCCATGGACAAACCCACCGCCCCGGCGGTGGGTTTTTCTTTTTCCGCGCGCGGCAGGCGCCGGGCCGCTCAGCCCGCCGGCCCGCCGCCCTCGCCCGGTTCGCCCGACTGCTCCACCGCGAATTTCACCAGCCCCGCACGCCCCTCGATGCCGAGCTTGCGCTTGAGGTTGAGCCGGTGCGTCTCCACCGTGCGCACCGATACGCCCAGGCGCGCGGCCATCTCCTTGTTGGCCAGTCCGAGGCCGATGCCGTCGAGAATCTCGCGTTCGCGCGGGGTCAGCGCGTCGAGCGGCCCGGCCGCCGGCGACTGCTCGGCCATGCCGCGCGCGATGCGCGCGCTGTAGAACATGCGCCCGGCCAGCACGGCCTCGATGGCCGCCAGCAGTTCACCACCGGGCGCATCCTTGAGGACATAGCCGCGCGCGCCGGCGCGCACCGCCTGGCGCACGTATTCGAGATTGTCATGCATCGAGACGATCAGCACGGCCAGCTCCGGGTAGCGCTCGTGCAGCGCTTCGGCCAGGGCGATGCCGCTCATGCCGCGCATGGCGATATCGGTGATCACCAGGTCGGGCAGGGCGTCGGCCGCGGCGCCCTGCAGCCATTGCAGCGCGGCTTCGCCACCGTCGGCCTCGCCCACGACCTGGAGCCCGGGCTGCAGGCTCAGGTGCAGGCGCATGCCGTCGCGCACCAGGCCGTGGTCGTCGATCAGCAGCACGCGCGCCGGCGCGTTGTCGTGTGCCGTGGGAGAAGAAATCATCAAGCGGGCATCCTTGCCGGTGAATCGGGCGCCAGCGGCAGCGTGGCGCACAGCCACGTGCCGCCGGGCCCGGAGGCGAGATCGAAGTGGCCGCCGAGCGCGGCCACGCGCTCGCGCAGGTTGCGCAGGCCGATGCCGCGGCGCGGGTCGCTCTGCATGCGCGCGACGTCGAAGCCGCTGCCGTCGTCCCGCACGGCCAGGCGCGTGTGGGCCGGCAGGAAAGAGAGGGTCACGCCGACGCGGCGCGCGTGCGCATGGCGCGCGACATTGGTCAGCGCCTCTTGCGCGATGCGGAACAGCGCGGTGGCCTGCTCGTCGGCCAGCGGGCGCGGCGTGCCTTCCAGCGCCACGTCGATGGCCAGGCCGCTCTCGTCAGCCATCTCGCGCGCCAGGTGGCGCAGCGCGGCCAGCAGGCCGAGGTCGTCGAGCAGGGCGGGGCGCAGGTTGCGCGAGACCCGGCGCACCTCGTTGAAGGCGGCATCCAGCCGCACCAGCGTGGTGTCGAGCACCGGCACCACCACCTCGGCCTGCGCGGGTGCCTGGCGCAGACGGTTGGCGGCGGTCTCCAGCAGCAGCTTGACCGACACCAGCAGCTGGCTCACGCCGTCGTGCAGGTCGCGCGACAGGCGCGCGCGCTCCTCCTCCTGCGATTGCACCACGCGCTGGGCCAGCTGGCGCAGCTTGGCGTCGGCCTCGCGGTGCTCGCTGATGTTGAGGGCCAGGCCGCCGGCCGCCACCAGCAGGATGCTGATGGCGGCGATCACGCCGATCCAGGCCATGGTCTCGCGGATATCGGTCTCGGCGCGCGCATCGAGCTGGCGCAGCGTCTCTTCCACGTCGTCGAGGTAGATGCCGGTGCCCAGCATCCAGCCCCATTCGGGCACCGCCACCACGTAGCCGAGCTTGGGCGCGAGCTGCTGCGAGGACGGCTTCTTCCACAGGTAGCGCACCGCCCCGCCGCCGGCACGGGCGGTGGCAATCAGGCGCTGGATGGTGGGCACGCCCTGCGGGTCGCGCAGCTCCCACAGGTCCTGGCCCACCAGTTCCGGCTGGCGCGGGTGCATCAGGTTGCGGCCCTGCATGTCGTACAGGAAGAAGTAGCCATCGGGACCGTAGTCGAGCCTGGCCAGGGCCGCCATCGCGGCCTGGCGGGCGGCGGCATCGTCGCGCCCGGCGCGCACCAGCGGTGCGATCGCGCTTTGCGCCAGCTCGACGTAATGGCGCAGCTCGGTTTCCTTGCTCTGCAGGTAGGCCGCCTCGACCAGGCCCCGCTCGTGGCGCACCAGCGCCGTGGCCTGGTGGCGCACGGCCAGCGCGATGCCGAGCATGGCCACGGCAAGCGGCGCGACGGCGAGCAGCAGGATTTTCTGGCGGAGTTTCATCACGTGCGGGTAAACATGGATGCCGGCGAAGCGGCTTGCCTTCGTCGGGCTACGTAGTACTACGCAGATCACTTGCGTAGTTACGCGCTTGTGCGGTACGGAGCGGGTGTCAATACTACACCCCGCCCGACGCCACCTGCCCCGGCGGGTGACCACGTCCGTTGTCTGCGACGACGGAATCCGGCCCAGCTGAGTCTGACCGGGTTCATTTCTGATCTTGCCAAGTACTTTCCTAATGCGGAGGGTACAAATCCTTAGCTGATTGCTCGCGATTCCGATGTTTCGTCGGAAACGACGCTTCAGCGCCAGATGGCGAGCCAGGACGGCGTGGCGGACCTATTATTCATCGGCACCCATTGAGGAGACTCTCATATGAATCGCATCGGGGAACACCTGGTGTGGCTGGCCGTCGCCGTCCTCGGCGCCTTCGCCTTCGCCACCGTGGCGCTCGCACGCGGCGAGGCCGTCAGCGCATTGTGGATCGTGGTCGCCGCGGTCTGCATCTACCTGATCGCCTACCGCTACTACAGCAGGTTCATCGCCGACAAGGTGATGCAGCTCGATCCCAAGCGCATGACGCCGGCCTGGCGCCATAACGACGGGCTCGACTACGTACCCACCAACAAGGCCGTGCTGTTCGGCCACCACTTCGCCGCCATCGCCGGCGCCGGCCCGCTGGTCGGCCCGGTGCTGGCCGCGCAGATGGGCTATATGCCGGGCATGTTGTGGATCCTGGCCGGCGTGGTGTTCGCCGGAGCGGTGCAGGACTTCATGGTCCTGTTCATCTCCACCCGCCGCGACGGCCGCTCGCTGGGCGACCTGGTCAAATCCGAGATGGGCACGGTGCCCGGCCTGATCGCGCTGTTCGGCTGCTTCATGATCATGATCATCATCCTGGCGGTGCTGGCGCTGATCGTGGTGAAGGCGCTGGCCGGCTCGCCCTGGGGCACCTTCACCGTCGCCGTGACCATCCCCATCGCCATCTTCATGGGCCTGTACACGCGCTACATCCGTCCGGGGCGCATCGGCGAAGTGTCGGTGATCGGCTTCGTGCTGCTGATGCTGGCCATCATCGGCGGCCAGTACGTGCACGAGAGCCCGGCGCTGGCGCCGCTGTTCACCTTCGACGGCAAGGCGCTGACCTGGATGCTGATCGTCTACGGCTTCATCGCCGCCGTGCTGCCGGTATGGCTGCTGCTGGCGCCGCGCGACTACCTGTCGACCTTCCTGAAGATCGGCACCATCATCGCGCTGGCCATCGGCATCCTGGTCGTGGCGCCGGAGCTGAAGATGCCGGCCTTCACCCAGTTCGCCCAGGGCGGCGGTCCGGTGTGGTCGGGCAACCTGTTCCCCTTCCTCTTCATCACCATCGCCTGCGGCGCGGTGTCGGGCTTCCATGCGCTGATCTCCTCGGGTACCACGCCCAAGCTGCTGGAGAACGAATCGCATGCGCGCTTCATCGGCTACGGCGCGATGCTGGCCGAGTCCTTCGTCGCCATCATGGCGCTGGTGGCCGCCTCGGTGATCGAGCCGGGCGTCTACTTCGCCATGAACAGCCCGGCCGCGGTGATCGGCACCTCGCCGGAATCGGTGGCGCAGGTGGTGTCGAGCTGGGGCTTCGTGATCACCCCTGACGTGCTGCTGCAGACCGCCAGGGACGTCGGCGAGAACACCATCATCTCGCGCGCCGGCGGCGCGCCGACGCTGGCGGTGGGCATCGCCCACATCCTGCACCAGGTGGTCGGCGGCCAGGCCATGATGGCCTTCTGGTACCACTTCGCCATCCTGTTCGAGGCGCTCTTCATCCTGACCGCCGTGGACGCCGGCACGCGCGCCGGCCGCTTCATGCTGCAGGACTTGCTGGGCAGCTTCGTTCCGGCCATGCGCCGCACCGATTCGCTGCCGGCCAACCTGATCGCCACGGCCCTGTGCGTGGCCGCCTGGGGCTACTTCCTCTATCAGGGCGTGGTCGATCCGCTGGGCGGCATCAACACGCTGTGGCCGCTGTTCGGCATCTCCAACCAGATGCTCGCCGCGGTCGCGCTGGTGCTGTCGACCTGCGTGCTGGTCAAGATGAAGCGCGGCCAGTACGCCTGGGTCACGCTGCTGCCGACCGTGTGGCTGCTGGTCTGCACGCTGACCGCGGGCTGGCAGAAGCTGTTCGATGCCGATCCCAAGGTGAGCTTCCTGACACACGCCGCCAAGTTCAGCGATGCCATCGCCGCCGGCAAGGTGCTGGCACCGGCCAAGTCGATGGAGCAGATGCACCGCATCGTCTTCAACGACTACCTCGATGCCGGCCTGTGCGCGCTCTTCATGGTGGTAGTGCTGTCGATCGTGTTCTACGGCTTCAAGACCGCCCTGCAGGCACGCCAGGTCGGACGCCGCACCGACCAGGAAACGCCGTTCGAGCCGCTGCCGTCCGGTGCCTCGGCACGCGGCTGAGCGCGGCAGGGAGAATCGCCATGCTGGAGCAACTGGAGACCTTCGGCCGCTACCTCGGCCAGTCGCTGCGCCTGATGGTCGGGCTGCCCGACTACGAGACCTATGTGGCGCACATGCAGAACGCCCACCCAGACAGCAAGCCGATGAGCTATGAAGAGTTCTTCCGCGAGCGCCAGCAGGCGCGCTACGGCGGCGGGCAGGGCGGCCGGTGCTGCTGAAGCCGGGCCGCGGCGCCGCCCCTCAGGCGCCGCGGGCGGCACAAGGCGGATGACGTGACGAAAAGACGGCTGCGCAAGCAGCCGTCTTTTTCTTTGCACGCAAGAATCCGCAGACGTTACAGGGCTTACAGGTCGTTACAGCAAAGCGGAGAACGCTTCTCTACACTGGCGACAAGTAAGGCAAGAGCCAATCCGAACAAGGAAAAATCCATGAACCGCCACTCCGTCCGCCACCTGACCCTGGCCATCGCCATGGCCGCTGCCACGTTCCCGGCGCTGCCGGCATTTGCAGGCGATATGAACAATGCCCTCGGCGGCGCCCTCGGCGGCGTAGCCGGTGCCGCGGTCGGCGGCGCCCTCGGCGGCAGCACCGGCGCCGTGATCGGTGGCGCGGTCGGCGGCGGCGCCGGCGGTGCGGTCACCTCCAACCGCCGCGAGCGCACCGGCGCCATCATCGGCGGTGCCCTGGGCGGCGGCGCCGGCACCGCGGCCGGCAATGCCATGGGCGGCCGCGCCGGTGGCCTGGTCGGCGCGGCCGTGGGCGGCGGCGCCGGCGCGGCACTGGGTGGCAACGTCTCGCGCAGCAACTCCTATGCGGACGAGCGCCGTGACGACCGCTGGCACCACGGCAAGCGCAAGAAGTGGCATCGCCACGACGATTGAACGTCGCCGGCGGCACGGCGGGCGCAGGCAACGGCATCCCCGTTCCCGCCCTCGTGTACCACCAGCGGGCGATTGCTCCGCATCAGGGAAACGGGCCAACAGGCCCGTTTTTCATGTGCGGGGTCGGGCATAATGATCGAGGTGGTGACGTATGCTCCCCCTGCGCGCACGACAGCAAGGCGCGCAGGACTTGCCCGCGCCAACGAAAACGCCCGTGCCGAAGGCACGGGCGTTGGCTCCATGAGATGCGGGAAGCGGGCTTGTGACCCCCTCCCGCCGGCCTGTGGAGATCAGCCGAAAGCGGTGGGACGCGCGGCAGGCGCGCCCCGGGCGATGCAGGCCGGCCGGTCGCGAGGACCGGTCAGAGGGCAGCGCCGTCGGTGTACGGATCGAACTTGCCGATCTTGGCACCGTCGGTGAAGGTATCGAACTTGCCCGACTTGGCGCCGTCGGTGAAGGTGTCGAACTTGCCCGACTTGGCGCCATCGGTGTAGGTGTCGAACTTGCCGACCTTGGCGCCGTCGGTGTACGGGTCGAACTTGCCTGCCTTGGCAAAGGCGGGGGCGGCCAGCAGGGCGGCGGCGAGGGTCGCGACAGCGATCAGGGCGGAGCGTTGGGTCTTCATGGCTAATCCTTTCCACAGGCTGGGACGCCTCTTCACCGGCATTGGTTCGCTGCGGTGCGGCATCCGATGGCTAGATATTAGGCATTCCCCTTATATGAATAAATATTGCCAACGACAATGATTGATTGTAGTTTTCACAATAAATAGGCCGGATAGCGTAAAGATCCGCAAAACGGACGGGAGACTATGTCATGGATCGGCTGCAATCGATGCGCGTTTTCGCCAAGGTGGTTGAACTTGGCAGCTTTGCACGTGCGGCGCAGCAATTGGAGATGTCGAACGCCGTCGTCACGCGCTACGTCGCCGACCTGGAAAGCCACCTGGGCACCCGCCTGCTCAACCGCACCACGCGCAGCCTGTCGCTGACCGATGCCGGCGAGTCCTACCTGCAGCGCTGCCAGCAGATCCTGGAGGACGTCGACGAGGCCGAGTCGCTGGTCACCGCGCGCAGCCAGTCGCTGTCGGGCACCTTGCGCCTGGTCGCGCCGGTGATGTTCGGGCTGCACCTGCTGCCCGAGATGCTGGCGCGCTTCCAGAAGCAGTACCCGGACATGGTGTTCGACGTGCTGCTGTCCGACCGCATCGTCGACATCGTGGAAGAAGGGCGCGACATCGGCATCGTGCTGTCGGACCTGGGCCTGGGCTCGCACTTGGTGGCGCGGCCGCTGCTGTCGGCCGAGATCATCCTGTGTGCCTCGCCCGGCTACCTGCGCCAGCACCCGCCACTGCGCAACGCGCAGGATCTCGCCAACCACCGCTGCATCTTGCTGCGCCTGCCCAACGTGGCGCACGAATGGACCCTGTCCGGGCCGGAAGGAGAGGTGACCGTGCCGATCCGGCCAGGCCTGCTGTGCAGCAACGCCGAACTGGCGCACCAGGCGGCCCTGGCCGACATGGGCGTGGCGATGCTGTCGTCCTACCTGGCGCGTCCCAATGTGGAAGCGGGGCGCCTGACGCACATCCTGCCGCAATACCAGCTGCCGCGGCGCGACGTGAGCGTGGTCTACCCCAGCCGCAAGTTCCTGCCGACCAAGGTACGGGCCTTCATCGATTTCCTGCTGAGCGAGGGCGAGAACCGCCGCGCCTGAAACTGGCGCAGCGCAGGGCGGGCCGCCGGGAATCCTCCCCCGGCAGCCGCCTTGGCCTCAGGCGGCAGCCTTGCCGCTGCTGCTCTTCTTGGTCGCTGCCGTCTTGGCTGCCGGGGCCTTGGTGGTCTTGGCCGCTGCGGTCTTGGTGGTTTTGGCCGCCGCCTTGCGCGCCGGCGCCTTCTGCACCGCACTCTCGGCCGTTGCCACGCCATCGTCCGCCGCCGCCGCCGCGCGCGCGGACTTGGCCGCCGGCTTGGCCCCGGCCTTCGGCTCGCGTGCCTCGAACTCGAAGCCGATCTTGCCGTCGGCCTGCTTGACCAGGAAGGCCTTGAAATTGCGGCCGGTACGCGAAGACTTGAAGCCGGTCAGCAGGTCGGTGCGGCCGTCGGTCAGCAGTTTGCCGATCTGCTCGCGCGAGATCTCCTGCTGCAGGATGATCTTGCCGGTGGTGAAGTCGCAGGACTTGGGACTGGCCACCGTGTTCTCGCAGACGTACTTCATACCGTGCTCGAACACCGCGCCGCCGCACTTCGGGCATGTGCCGACGGCCTGCTGACCGCTGAAGTCCACCGGTTCGCCATCGCCTTCGTCATCGTTCTGGCCGAAGTCGAACTCCATCTTGTAATGGCCGTCGTCGTCCTTGCCGAGCTTGAGGATGGCGGCGAAGGGCCGGCCCATCTTGCTGCGGAACCCCTGCAGCGGACCGATCTCCTTCTTCAGCAGCAGTTCCTCGACTTCCTCGATCTCGAACTGGCGCCCACCCGGGATCTTGCTGATGGAGAACTCGCAGGCGGTACAGGCGAAGCGGCGGTAGTTCTCCTTGACCTGGCCGCCGCACTGCGGGCACGGCGTGTCCAGCGTGGCGTAGTCGCCGGGGATGGTGTCGCTGTCGTACTCCTTGGCGCGCTTGACGATCTGCTGCGTCATCTGCGCGATCTCGCGCATGAACTCGTCACGCTTGAGGCGGCCGCGCTCGATCTGTGCGAGCTTGTGCTCCCACTCGCCGGTCAGTTCGGCCTGGGTCAGTTCCTCCACGCCGAGGCCGCGCAGCAGCGTCATCAGCTGGAAGGCCTTGGCGGTCGGGATCAGTTCGCGGCCTTCGCGCACCAGGTACTTCTCGGTCAGCAGGCCTTCGATGATGGCCGCGCGCGTGGCCGGCGTGCCCAGGCCCTTGCCGGCCATGGCCTCGCGCAGCGCGTCGTCGTCCACCAGCTTGCCGGCGCCTTCCATGGCGGACAGCAGCGTGGCTTCGTTGTAGCGCGCCGGCGGCTTGGTGGTCAGGCCCACCGCCTCGACCTTGTCGGTCTTGACCTTCTCGCCCTTGGCCACCGGCACCAGGTTGGCGTCTTTGTCGTCCTTGCCCTGCGCCTCGCGGCCATAGATCTCGAGCCAGCCCGGGTTGACCAGGACCTTGCCCTCGGTCTTGAAGTGATGGCCAGCCACCTCGGTGACACGCGTGGTGACCTGGAATTCCGCGGCCGGGAAGAACACCGCCAGGAAGCGGCGCACCACCAGGTCGTACAGCTTCTGCTCCGGCTCCGACAGGTTCTTCGGCGCCTGCAGCGTGGGGATGATGGCGAAGTGGTCGCTGATCTTGCTGTTGTCGAAGATGCGCTTGTTCGGCTTGACCCAGCCGTTGGTCAGGATCTTCTTGGCGTGCGGCAGGTAGTTGTGCGAACTCTCGGCCAGCATGTCCATGGTCTGCTTGACCGTGCCCAGGTAGTCCTCGGGCAGCGCGCGCGCATCGGTACGCGGGTAGGTCAGCACCTTGTGCTTCTCGTACAGCGCCTGCGCCAGCCCGAGCGTGTTCTTGGCCGAGAAGCCGAAGCGCGAGTTGGCCTCGCGCTGCAGCGTGGTCAGGTCGAACAGGGCCGGCGACTGCTGCGTCGAGGGCTTGGATTCCTCGCTGACGGTGCCGGGCTTGCCGCGGCAGGCCGCGACGATGCTCATGGCCTCGGCCTCGCTCCACAGGCGCGATTCGCGCGCCTCGGGGTCGAGCTCGCTCTTCTTGAACTTGGGGTCGTACCAGCGGCCCTCGTAGAGGCCGGCGGCGGCGATGAACTCGGCGCGCACTTCCCAGTAGTCGCGCGGCACGAAGTGCTTGATCTTCTCCTCGCGCTCGACCACGATCGACAGCGTCGGCGTCTGCACCCGGCCCACCGTGGTCAGGAAAAAGCCGCCGCCCTTGCTGTTGAAGGCGGTCATGGCACGGGTGCCGTTGATGCCGACCAGCCAGTCGGCCTCTGAGCGGCAGCGCGCGGCGTCGGCCAGCGGCAGCATCTCCTCGTCCTCGCGCAGGCGCGCGAAGCCGTCGCGGATCGCCTGCGGCGTCATCGACTGCAGCCACAGCCGGCGCACCGGCTGCTTGGCCTTGGCCTGCTGCGCGATCAGGCGGAAGATCAGTTCGCCCTCGCGCCCCGCGTCGCAGGCGTTGATCAGGCCGGTGACGTCCTTGCGCTTGATCAGCCGGTTCAGCACCTTCAGGCGCGACTCGGTCTTGGCGATGGGCCGCAGGTCGAAGTGCGGCGGGATCACCGGCAGGTTGGCGAAGCTCCACTTGCCACGCTTGACTTCGTATTCATCCGGGGCGGCGATCTCCACCAGGTGGCCCACGGCGGACGACAGCACGAAGTCGTCGTTCTCGAAGTACTCGTCGTGCTTGGTAAAGCCCCCGAGGGCACGGGCGATATCGGCAGCAACCGATGGCTTTTCCGCGATGATGAGGGCTTTTGACATTGAACGGGTCCTTGCCGGCCACCTTCTGGCAGCCTGCGAATTGCACTACGGCGTATGTAAACAGGGCGCTGGCTTCTTTGAGGCGCCAATAATAAGCGCGGTCTCGACGACGGTGCAAGCCAGCCACCGCCGCTGCCCGGATCTAGTGTGCGCGGCTCTCAAGCAGCCAGTCGAGCACATCCGGCAACTCCTGCGCCGTCCCTTGCATCGAAACGTCGCGCCCCAGCATGCGCTGGAGCACTTCTGCATGTGGCAGCAGCGTCCCATAGAATTGCGGCGCGCCACCAGTGATCGGTTGCACCAGTATGGTTGGAAAGTTCTCAATATCGAGGTCGCCCAGCCGGTCGGCATGGGTTTCGACATCGATCCAGACGAAGCAATCCCGCGGGTACTGCGCGGCCACGGCCGCGAACGCCGCCTGGTACTCCCCGCAGGTACGGCACCACGCCGCGCACAGGCAGGCCACCAGCCGCCCTTGCGGTCGGTCGGAGAGGGCCTGCGCCAGCGCGTCGGCGTCGCGTTCGGGGAGGTAAACGGTCATGGCAAGTGAAACATAAGCCCTTCTGGGGCTGACTTGGCTTGATTGTAGCGGCTGTGCGGAAAAGGGGGCGAACCCGGGCCGCCTTGCCGGCCTCCCTGTGGATCTTCAAGCCAAGCGCCGGAACAGGTTGCCCGGCAGCCGCTCGGCCAGGCCGGCCAGTTCGAGCGAGAGCAGGCCGGCGAGAGCCTGGCTGGCGCCCAGGCCGCTGCGCCGGCACAGTTCGTCGAGACTGGCCGGCTCGAATCCCAGGGCAGCCCCCAGCGCGCACCCCGCCTCGGCAGCGTGCCGCCCGCGCGGGACCGCGCCACGGGCTTCGGCGGCCGGCTGGCCGGGGGTGCCCAGCTCCTCGAGCACATCCTGCGCCGATTCGACCAGCTTGGCGCCATCACGGATCAGCAGGTGGCAACCGCGTGACAACGGTGCATGGATCGAGCCGGGAATGGCGAAGACCTCGCGCCCCAGCTCGGCCGCCAGCCGTGCGGTGATCAGCGAGCCCGAGCGCGCTGCCGCCTCCACCACCAGTACGCCGCGCGCCAGGGCCGCGATCAGCCGGTTGCGCTGCGGAAAATGGTGGCTGCGCGGCGGCGTGCCCAGCGCGAACTCGCTGAGCATGGCGCCGTGCCCGGCGATGCGTCCGGCCAGGGCGCGGTGCCGCGCCGGATAGACCTGGTCGATCCCGGTGCCGACCACGGCCAGCGTGCCGCCGGCGCCCTCGAGGGCGCCGAGATGGGCGGCCGCGTCGATGCCGGCGGCCAGCCCCGACACCACGCACAGGCCGGCACCGGCCAGCGCCCGCGCGAAGGCCTGCGCATCGCGCGCGCCCTGGGCGCTGGCGCTGCGCGCGCCCACCAGGGCGATGGCCGGCCGCCGCAGCGCCGCGAGATCGCCATGCAGGTAGAGCAGGGGAGGTGGATCGGCCAGGTCGAGCAGTGCGGCCGGGTAGGCCGCGTCGGCCAGCGTCAGCAGATGGTTGCCGGGCATGGCGGCCCACTCGGCGGTGCGCGCCACCAGCGCGGCCAGGGCGGGGCCCGGCGCGGCCAGCAGGGCCCGTACGCTGCCAGCCGGCACCAGTTGCGCCAGTGCGGCGGCGTCCTGCGCCAGGATCCGCTCCGGCAGGCCGTAGGCCGACAACAAGCGGCGCACACCCACCGGCCCCAGGCCCGGTGCCGCCACCAGGCGCAGCCAGGCGGCGATCTCGGCGGGCTCGCGCGTGCCGCCCGCCGGCGCGACGTGCGTGCCCGTCTCCGTCAACGCGGCGAAGCGGCGCTGTCGCCCACCTGCACCACGCTGGAGGCGTCGGTGACCAGGGCGTAGGAGACGCCGGGGAAGACACGGAAGACGAAGGCCAGGCCGTAGCGCTCGTCGGGCAGCACGATCTTGCGGTTGTCCGCGGTGCGGTCCCTGACCATCTCGCCGGTGCGCGACAGCGCCAGCACGTTGCCGGGTTCCAGGCCGGCATTGGCGCCGACGTTGAGCACCACCACCTGCTTGGCGCCGCCGTACTGCACGCCACCGTAGACGGCGGCGATGCGGCCAGCCACCTCGACGTCGGGGGCATGCGGCACATAGCGTACCGGCTCGCGCGCAGGCTGCGGCAGCAGCAGGCTGCCGACGCCCATCTCCTGCTGGGCCTGGGTGATGTTCACGGTGGCGACGGCGTCGGCCCCCTCGGGGCCGCGCAGCAGGCGCGCGTTACCCTGGTAGTCGGCCTGGTAGCCAAGCACCCTGCCGGTACCCGGGTCGCGTACCGGCTCGACCGGCTTGAACACCTGCCAGTCACTGCCGGGCAGGCCGTCGGCGGCGGCGATGCCACGCACATAGGCATTCTCGCCGCGCCCCAGGTAGACGCGCGCCTCCGGCAGCGCGACGATACGGGCCGACGTCTGCAGCGTGCCCTGGTCCACCACCAGCGGCCGGGTCAGGAAGGGCTCGATGTCCCTGGCGGGGATGCTCGGAATGGCGGCCGCGTCGGCGCCGTCGCTGCGCACGCGCGGCGACAGCCTGACGGTGCCGCCCTCGCCGATCGGCGTGGTCGACAGCCAGGCACGGCCGTCGCGCAGGTGCAGGTAAAGGACCTGGCCGGGATAGATCAGGTGAGGATTGCGCACCTGCTGCCGGTTCATGCCCCACAGCTCGGGCCAGCGCCACGGCTGGCGCAGGAAACGGCCGGAGATGTCCCACAGGGTATCGCCGCTGCGCACCGTGTACTGGGAAGGCGCGGCGGGTGCCAGGTCGGTGGCCGGTATACCCTGCACGGCGGCCTCCGCCGTGCGCTGCTGCGCCGGCGTCACGGTGCGCTCGGGCAGTTCGCCGGAGGTGGCCCGGAGCGGCATTCCCGTTGCCGCGGCCAGGCCCGCCACACTCATCAGCAGGCGCACAAGCGCATGCTGCCCGCGGCCCCGCGCCGCCCGGTGCTCTTTGGTAAGATTGCGCATTTTCCTGAACCGGCCATGCGAGACGGCCGGATTGACCCTGGAGAGCGTGCCTGCTGCGGCGCGCCTTGAATTTTTGTACTAGCGCCCCGATTCTGCATGTAAACCCCCGCTGCCGCAACGCGGCCCGGTCTGCATGTGCTGCCGGCGTTGCGCCCGAGCATCATGGCTAAACTCGATATCCTGACCTATCCCGATCCCCGCCTGCACACCGTGGCCAAGCCCGTCGCGGTGGTGGACGACCGCATCCGCCAGCTGGTCAAGGACATGGCCGAGACCATGTACGAAGCACCCGGCATCGGCTTGGCCGCCACGCAGGTCAACGTGCACGAGCAGGTGGTGGTCATCGATATCTCGGAGAGCCGCGACGAGCTGATGGTCTTCATCAATCCCGAGGTGGTGTGGGCCAGCGACAACCGCAAGGTGTGGGAAGAAGGGTGCCTGTCGGTGCCCGAGGTCTACGACCGCGTCGAGCGTCCGGACCGGGTCCGCGTGCGTGCGCTCAACGAGAAGGGCGAGACCTTCGAGATCGACGCGGACGATCTGCTGGCGGTCTGCATCCAGCACGAGATCGACCACCTGCGCGGCAAGGTCTTCGTCGAATACCTGTCGCCGCTCAAGCTCAACCGCATCAAGTCCAAGCTGCAGAAGCGCACGCGCAGCCGCATGTGAGCGCAACTGCGGTGCACGGCGCCGCAGCGCTTTCTCAGCACCGTTCGTAGTACGCTTCCCGCATCGTCGAAGTCCAGTCCGCACCGGCCGCCGCGCGGCCGCTTGCGCTCGGGCGCGCCGCCATGCGCCGCGTCCCCTTCGCGCCCCTCCGGGCGCCACCAGCCGAACCTGCCATGCCACCTGTCCAGCCTCTGCGCGTCGCCTTCGCCGGCACGCCCGAATTCGCCCGCGCCGCCCTCGAAGCCATCCACGCCGCCGGTTTCCCCGTGGTGGCCGTGCTCAGCCAGCCCGACCGCCCGGCCGGACGTGGCATGCAGCTGCAGGCCAGCCCGGTCAAGCAGTACGCGCTGGCGCAGGGCCTGGGACCGGTATTGCAGCCGCGCTCCCTGCGCCGCCAGGGCAAGTACCCGGAAGAGGCGGGCGCCGCCGTCGATGCGCTGGCCGGCATCGCCCCCGATGTGATGGTGGTGGCCGCCTACGGCCTGATCCTGCCGGCCGAGGTGCTGGCGCTGCCGCGCCACGGCTGCATCAATATCCATGGCTCGCTGCTGCCGCGCTGGCGCGGTGCTGCGCCGATCCACCGCGCCATCGAGGCGGGCGATGCCGAGACCGGCATCACGCTGATGCAGATGGACGAGGGCCTGGACACCGGCGCGATGCTCGCGTGCGAGGCCACGCCGATCGCGGCGGACGACAGCACCGGCAGCCTGCACGACAAGCTGGCCGCGCAAGGCGCACGCATGGTGGTGCAAGCGCTGGAGCGCCTGGCGCGCGGCGAGACGCTGGGCGCCACCCCGCAACCCGCGGACGGGGTCACCTATGCGGAGAAGATCGGCAAGGAAGAAGCGCGCCTGGACCTGCGCCGGCCGGCGGCAGTGCTGGCGCGCCAGGTGCGGGCCTTCAATCCGTTTCCGGGCGCCACCGTGCAGATCGGCGACACCGTCATCAAGTGCTGGCAGGCCCGGGCCGAGCCTGCGCCCGCCGCACCTGCCGCGCCGGCGGGCACCGTGCTGGCGGCCGACGCGGATGGCGTGCTGATCGCCTGCGGCGAAGGCGCGCTGCGCGTCACGGAACTGCAGCGACCGGGCGGACGGCGCCAGGCGGCACAGTCCTTCCTGCAGGGCATGCCGCTGGCAGCAGGCAGCCGCTGCGCCCTGCCGGACGGGCAGGTATGATCACAGCCGGCGCAGCCACCTCCCACCTTCCACCCGGAGCGTTCCCGCCATGTTCGGCATCACCGCCTTCCCGCTGTTCGTGGGCGCCGTCTTCCTGCTCAATGTGACGCCGGGGCCGGACACGGCCTACATCGTCGGCCGCAGCGTGGCCCAGGGCCGCGCCGCAGGCGTGATGTCGGCCCTGGGCGTCAGCGCCGGCTGCTGCGTGCATTCGCTTGCCACCGCGTTCGGCCTGACCGCGCTGCTGGCGGCCTCGCCGGCGGCCTTCGGTGTCATCCAGTACGCCGGTGCCGCCTACCTGGTGTGGCTGGGACTGCGCTTGCTGTGGCAACGCCCCGGCGTCGCCGCGCAGGCCGCGCCACCGCCGCGGCGCGGCCTGCGCGGCCTGTTCATGCAGGGCTTCCTGACCAATGTGCTGAACCCCAAGGTCATCCTGTTCTTCGTTTCCTTCTTCCCGCAGTTCGTCGATGCGCGTGCCGGCCACCAGGCTGCCGCCTTCCTGCTGCTGGGCGCGGTGATGGTGCTGATGTCGACCGCCTGGAACACGCTGGTGGCCTGGCTGGCGGGCACGCTGACGCGGCGTGCCGGCCGCATGCCGCGGCTGAAGTGCTGGCTGGACCGCACCGTGGGCACCGCCTTCATCGCCCTGGGCGCCCGCCTGGCCATGATGCAGCGCTGAGCCGCCGCCGGCACGGCATCCTGGCCGGCACCACCGGCCCCAATTGAATTCCGTCCGTCCGCCATCATCTAAGATAAGCACGCCGGCCACGCCGGCGCCGACTGCAACGACAGGAGCGCATGACAATGTTCAACTGGGTCAAGACCTTCATGCTGATGGCGGCGATCACGGCGCTGTTCATCGTCATCGGCGGCATGATCGGCGGTCGCAACGGCATGATGTTCGCGCTGTTGATGGCGCTGGGCATGAACTTCTTCTCCTACTGGTTCTCGGACAAGATGGTCCTGCGCATGTACAACGCGCAGGAAGTCGACGCCGGCACCGCACCGCAGTTCTACGGCATGGTGCAGGAACTGGCGCAGCGCGCCGGCCTGCCGATGCCGCGTGTCTACCTGATCAACGAGGACGCCCCCAACGCCTTCGCCACCGGGCGCAATCCGGAACACGCGGCCGTGGCCGCCACCACCGGCATCCTGCGCGTGCTGTCGGAGCGCGAGCTGCGCGGCGTGATGGCGCACGAGCTGGCCCATGTGCGCCATCGCGACATCCTCACTTCGACCATCGCCGCGACCATGGCCGGCGCGATCTCGGCCCTGGCCAACTTCGCCATGTTCTTCGGCGGCCGCGACGAGAACGGCAACCGCAGCAACCCGATCGCCGCCATTGCCGTGGCCATCCTGGCACCGCTGGCTGCCTCGCTGATCCAGATGGCGATCTCGCGCGCCCGCGAATTCGAAGCCGACCGCGGCGGCGCCGAGATCAGCGGCGATCCGCAGGCGCTGGCCAGCGCGCTCGACAAGATCCACCGCTACGCGCAGGGCATCCCGTTCCAGGCGGCCGAGGAACACCCGGCCACGGCGCAGATGATGATCATGAACCCGCTCTCGGCCGGTGGCATCGCCAACCTGTTCTCGACCCACCCGGCCACCGAGGAGCGCATCGCGCGCCTGATGCAGATGGCCCGCACCGGCACCTATCCGGCCTGAGCGCGGCCGTCGCGGCCGCGAAAACGGCAAGCGGCCCCGCATCCGGGGTAAACTGCCCGCCTCGTTCCCACCCGAACCGGCGGGTTCGTTCCTTCTGGGCGGCGCCGCCGCCTCCGTGCCCCTGATCGGTTTCCGTTTTCCATGCGCCTGCCACCCGACTCCCTCGCCTTCCAGATGCTTGCCGCCGCCGCCGCCGTGCGCGGCGTGAACGAGGGCAGCGCGCTGCCGCAGGCCATCGAGGCCGCCGCCGCGCAATACCACCTCGAGCGCGACGGTGCCACGCGCGGCGCCCTGCAGGATCTCGCCTACCGCACCGTGCGCCAGTTCGGCACCGTGCGCGCGCTGGTCACCCATCTGGTGGCGCGCCCGCCTGGCGCGCTGGTCGACTCCCTGCTCGCGGTGGCGCTGGCGCTGCTGCTCGACGGCGAGGCCGACGGTGCCGAACAGGACAGCGCGGGCAAGCCCGGCCGCAGCGGCTACAACAGCTTCACGGTGGTGGACCAGGCCGTCAGCGCGGCCGCTTCGGAACCCAAGAGCGCCCATGCGCGCGGCCTCGTCAATGCAGTGCTGCGCCGATTCCTGCGCGAACGGCGTGCCCTGCTGCAGTCGGTGCAGCGCGACGAGCAGGCGCGCTGGAACCTGCCGTCCTGGTGGCTGCGCACGCTGCGCGAGGCCTATCCGCAGCAGTGGGAAGCGCTGGCCGCCAGCGCCAACGTGCGCCCGCCGATGACCCTGCGCGTCAATACCGCGCGCGTGCCGGTGGCCGACTACCTGACTCGCCTGGCCAATGCCGGCCTGGCCGGCAAGGCCATCGGGCCCCAGGCCGTGCGGCTGGTGCGCGCCTTCCCGGTATCGCAGATCCCGGGCTTCACCCGCGGCGACGTGTCGGTGCAGGATGCCGGCGCCCAGCTGGCGGCACCGCTGCTCGAAGTGGCCGACGGCATGCGTGTGCTCGACGCCTGCGCGGCGCCGGGCGGCAAGACCGGGCACCTGCTGGAACTGGCCCGGCTCGACGTGACGGCGCTGGAGAGCGACGCCAAGCGCGCCGAGCGCATCCACGAGAACCTGGCCCGCCTGGGCCAGCAGGCCGAGGTCGTGGTCGGCGATGCGAGCCGTCCCGCAGACTGGTGGGACGGCCGCCAGTACGACCGCATCCTGGCCGACGTGCCATGCTCGGCCTCGGGTATCGTGCGCCGCCACCCGGACATCCGCTGGCTGCGCCGCGAGGTCGATATCGCTCGCCTGGTCAATGAGCAGCGCCGCATCGTGTCGCAACTGTGGCCGCTGCTCAAGCCGGGCGGCATCTTGCTCTATGTGACCTGTTCTATTTTCCCAACGGAGGGAGAAGAGCAGGCGCGCTGGTTTGGTGCGCAACTGCCAGATGCGATACGATTGCAGGCACCCGGCCAGATCCTGCCCTCGACCGGGCACCACGACGGGGCACCAGGCCAGGCCAGCCTGCCATCGGACCACGATGGATTTTTCTACGCCCGCTTCCAGAAACGACTCTGACCCGATCCGATGCCGAGCACGCTTCGCTTGTCCGTCCTCCCGGCCCTTGGCGACAATGCGCGTGCGTCCTCTGCTCTCCACGGCGGCCGCGCCGCGCTGTGGCGCGCCCTGCTGCGGACGGCACGGCAGGCGGGCCTGGCACTGCTGCTGGCACTGCTGCCGGTGCTGACGCAAGCCGACGTGATCGAAGCCAGCGACGCGCGCATCGATTACCAGGACGGCGGCTTCGAACTGGCCGCCAATTTCGAATTCGACCTGCCGGCGCCGCTCGAGGACGCCCTGAACAAGGGCATCTCCCTGTATTTCGTCGTCGACTTCCAGCTCAGCCGGCCGCGCTGGTACTGGTTCGATGAGAAGCCGGTCAACACCAGCCGCAACATCCGCCTGTCCTATCATCCGCTTACGCGCCAGTACCGCATCTCCACCGGCGGCCTGCAACTGCCGTTCACACGTTTGAAGGCCGCGCTGCAGTTCATCCAGCGCGTGCGCGGCTGGCGCGTGTTCGAGCGCAATGCGGTCAGGCTGGGCGAGACCTACCAGGCCGAGGTGCGCATGCGGCTGGACCTGACCCAATTGCCCAAACCCTTCCAGATCAATGCGGTCAATACGCGCGACTGGAACCTGGCTTCCGACTGGCGCCGCTTCAACTACACGGTGCCCACCGAACTGAACGCCGCGCCGCCGGCTTCCGTGCCCGGTGCCGCGCCAGCGCCCGCGCTGCCGGTGCCGGCTCCGGCAGCGCCCGCCGCATCGGCCACCGTCTCGGGCGGCGAGACGCGCGCCCAGCCGCTGTCGCAGACGGTCTCCACAGCGCTGTCGCCGGCGCTGCTGGTCCAGCCTCCCGCGCAGAGCCAGCCATGAACAGCTTGTGGGACAGCAAGTTCCGCCGCGTGCTCTACCGCATCGTGGCGGCGGTGATCGTCTTCCTCGCGCTGGTGCTGGTGGGCCTGCTGATCGGCGCCTCGGGCAACACGGAATTCTTCGATCGCTACTTCACGCTGCTGTTCAAGATCAACCTGGTGATCGGCGTGCTGCTGGTGGCGATCATCGGCGCGCTCGCGCTGACGCTGTGGATCCGCTACCGCCGCGGCAAGTTCGGCACGCGGCTGATGACCAAGCTGGCGGTCTTCTTCGGCGTGGTCGGCGTGCTGCCGGGCGTGCTGATCTACCTGGTGTCGCTGCAGTTCGTCTCGCGCAGCATCGAGTCCTGGTTCGACGTGCGGGTGGAGACCGCGCTGGAAGCCGGCCTCAACCTGGGCCGCTCCACCATCGACAGCGCGCTGGCCGACCTGCAGGGCAAGGCACGGCAGATGGCGGACCAGTTGACCGGCTCGGCCTCGATGGCCACCTCGCTGCAGCTCAACCGCCTGCGCGAGCAGTACGGCGTGCGCGAGGCCGCCATCTTCACCGGCAGCGGGCGGGTGATCGCCACCGCCTCCAACAACTACGCCTCGCTCGTGCCCGACCTGCCCTCCGGCATGCTGGCCGAGCAGGCCCGCCTGGCCGGCGGCTATGCGGCGGTGGAAGGTGGCAGCGATGCGTCCTCGAAAGATGACGAGAGCGACCACCTCTACGTGCTGCGCGTGATCATTCCGCTGGGCAGCGCGCCGGTCAGTGCGATCGGCACGGACAGTGCGCAGGCCGACACGCCGGCCGCCGGACCGGCGCGCAAGCCTGGACGCTGGGCCGGTTCCGGACTGTCGGTGGAACGCCGGCCGGAAGACCTGCCGGCGACCGGCTTCGGCCTGACCGGCGACACCGTGCGCGAGGAACGCTACCTGCAGGTGCTGCAACCGGTGCCGACCGTGCTGGCGCGCAATGCCGACGAGGTCCAGCGCGCCTACCAGGAGTACCAGGAGAAAGCGCTCGGACGCACCGGCCTGCGCAAGATGTATATCGGCACGCTGACGCTGACCTTGTTCCTGGCCGTGTTCATCGCCGTGATGCTGGCCCTGCTGCTGGGCGGCCAGCTCGCGCGCCCGCTGCTGATGCTGCTGCAGGGGACCAAGGAAGTGGCCGAGGGCGACCTCTCACCCAAGCGCGAGCTGAAGAGTCGTGACGAACTCGGCATGCTGACCCAGCAGTTCAACCTGATGACACGTCAGTTGTCGGAGGCGCGCATCGCCGTGGAGCAGAACCGCTCGGCGCTGGAGCGCTCGAAGGTCTTCCTCGAGAGCGTGCTGCAGAACCTGACCGCGGGCGTGCTGGTGTTCGGCCGGCGCTTCGAGCTGATCACCGCCAACCCGGGCGCGGAGCGCATCTTCGGCCAGACCTTCGCCACCGCCCTCGGCCACCCGATCGAACAGATCCCGGGACTCGGCAACTTCGGCGAGATCGTGCGGCAGGCCTTCACCGAGCAGAGCACCAGCGAGATGCTGGGCGGCGCCGAGCACTGGCAGAAACAGATCGAACTGCCGCACGCCGACGACGAGCAGAGCCTGACCCTGCTGGTGCGCGGCGCGCGCCTGCCCGGGCGCGGCGACAGCGGTGACGAGCCTGGCTTCGTGGTGGTGTTCGACGACATCTCGGATGTGATTTCGGCTCAACGCTCGGTCGCCTGGGGCGAGGTCGCGCGGCGGCTCGCGCACGAGATCAAGAACCCGCTCACACCGATCCAGCTGTCGGCCGAGCGACTGCAGATGAAGCTGACACCCAAGCTCGATGTGCCGGATGCCGAGGTGCTCAAGCGGGGTGCCGCCACCATCGTCAACCAGGTCGCCGCGATGAAGCGCATGGTCGACGACTTCCGCGACTATGCACGCACGCCGCCGGCCATGCTGCAGTCACTGCAACTGAACGGCCTGGTGGCCGACGTGCTGCACCTGTACGGCATCGACGATCCCTCCGTGCAGGACCACGCGGTGATTCATCCGTCGCTGGCGCAGGATCTGCCGGCCATCAAGGGCGACCCGACCCAGTTGCGCCAGGTGATCCACAACCTGCTGCAGAATGCACAGGACGCCGTGGCGGAGAACCTGGCCGGGGCTAGGGCCGAGCCCCATATCACTCTGAACACCGAGACGGTAGAATACAAAGATTCTGCCGGCGAAGACCGGCAGGCTGTCAAGCTCAGCATCGCCGACAACGGTCCCGGTTTCGCTCCGCGCATCCTCAGCCGCGCGTTCGAACCTTATGTGACCACCAAGGCCAAAGGCACGGGCCTCGGCCTGGCGATGGTGAAGAAGATCATCGATGAACATGGCGCGCGCATCGAGCTGCGCAATCGCATGGAAGGCACCGAGATCGTCGGTGCACAGATCTCGATCCTGTTCGTTAAACTGGCATAGTCAATGTTGCTGTCCCATGCGCAAGATGCGGTGGCGGGGTTAAGAGGGGAAGTATGGCAACCATCCTCGTAGTCGATGATGAAATGGGTATCCGGGAGCTGCTCTCGGAGATCCTCAGCGACGAAGGCCATGTCGTGGAAGTGGCGGAGAACGCGCAGAAGGCGCGCGAGTACCGCGCGGGCAATACACCCGACCTCGTGCTGCTCGACATCTGGATGCCCGACACCGATGGTGTCACGCTGCTCAAGGAGTGGTCGGCCCAGGGCCTGCTCACCATGCCCGTGATCATGATGTCGGGCCATGCCACGATCGATACCGCGGTCGAAGCCACCAAGATCGGCGCGCTCAATTTCCTCGAGAAACCGATCGCGCTGCAGAAGCTGCTGACCGCCGTGCAGCAGGGCCTGGCCCGCGGCATCGAGCGCGCGTCCGCGCCCGCTCCCAGCGCCGGCACCGCGGCGGCCGCCCAGGCCGCGGCCCAGGGCATGGCACCCGAGGCCGCCATCGAGGCACCCGCCAACGGCAGCCCGCAACGCCTGCCCGAGGCCGAGATGCAGTTCTCCTTCGACATGCCGCTGCGCGAAGCGCGCGACCTGTTCGAGCGCGCCTATTTCGAATACCACCTGCTGCGCGAACACGGCAGCATGACGCGCGTAGCCGAGAAGACCGGGCTGGAACGCACCCACCTGTATCGCAAGCTGAAGCAGCTCGGCGTCGAGCTGAGCCGCAACAAGCCGGAGCCGGCTGAACAGTAATGCGAAAAACCGCTTGACGTGTTGTTTTCGCGCTGCTATAGTTTTGCTTCTTTGTTGGCCCGGTAGCTCAGTCGGTAGAGCAGAGGATTGAAAATCCTTGTGTCGGCGGTTCGATTCCGTCCCAGGCCACCAGGTTTGCTGAGAAACGGAGGCTTCGGCCTCCGTTTTTCTTTGGTGCCCTCGCCTCGATGCGGCGGCAGACTGTTCAGGCAGGCCTGTCGGCCCGCGCGCTACAGCTCCTGCAGGCGCTGCGGCAATTCCCGCATCATGGCCTCACGTGCGCGCAGGCCGGGGCTGCCTTTCTCTTCCCTGTCTTCCCGCGTCAGCCTGGCGAAGACCACGCTGCGCCCGTCCGCACGGGTCGCCCAGCCCACGAACCAGCCGATCGCCTCGAAACGCCCGACAGCGCCATCACCGGGCCTCCAGTTCCACGCCCCCGTCTTGCCGTGCAGCTCCCACCCACCGGGCAGGCTGCCCAGCGCCGTGATGCGCGCTGTCATCTGGTAGGCCTGCTGGTTGACCGGCAGGGCACGGCGGACCAGCTTGCCGAGGAAATCGAGCTGTTCGAGCGGACTGATCTGCAGCGAGGAGCCGAGCCAGGCCTGCGTCAGCCCGTCGGGCTTGCGCGCATCGCCGCGGACGTCGCCATTGCCGTAGCCGAAGGCCTGCACGTAGCGCGCGAATCGTGCCGCGCCGAGCTGCTGAGTGACCTGCTGCGAGTACCACACCACGGAGTCGCGCATCCACATCTGCGGATCGACGGTCTGGCGCCACGCCGGGTTCCAGTCGGTATAGCCCTCGCGGAAGGGCAGCGCAGGACTGTGCTCGTCGTGCAGGACCCCGGCGTCGAAGCCCATCAGGGCGATCGGGATCTTGAAGGTCGAGGCAGGGCTGGTGCGCTGGTCGCAGCGGCCTTCCTGCACCAGCACCTGGCCGGTGGCGGCATCGGCCAGCGCGGTGCACAGGACCTCGGCGCGTGCCGCATGGGTGAAGACGGCCGCGCCCAGCGCGGCGAAGATCGTTAAGGTTCTCAAGTCGGACTCCTGCTTGGATAGCGTTCGGGACAGAGGCCAGGCCTGGCGCACGAGGCGCAGCATAGGAGGCCCTGCGGCGAAGCGCCAAGCGCGCGCACCGTAACCGGCGTAACCCTGCCGGCCGCAGCGGCATCCCGGGGCAGCTGAACTCAGATCTAAGCATCTTCTACTTGGCGGCCGTTAGCCTGGAGGCTAGCCTGGTCCACTGCGCCAGGCAGATGGGTACAGCCGGCTGCCGACAACACATCGTGAGGGAAGGTCCCGAGCAATCCGGCAACCGCGTCTTTTCAAAGGTCACAGGCATTCATGGGAAACACGGGCAAGGGATGGCCGCACGATGCCGAGACGCACGAGCGCGGCATCTGGCGCACCACCATCGCGGCAGCGAGCCAGGCGCTCGATGCCGCCACGCGCATCCAGCAGACGGTCGGCGTCGCGCTCAAGCTGCAGAACAAGGTCCGCGAACTGCGCGCGCAGTTGCACGAGACCCGCACCCAGCGCGACCACTATCGCGCCCGGCTCGAGGCCGCACAGCGGGCGCTGCGCATGGCGCGCGAGCAGGAACAGGACGGCGCGGCCGAGGCCAGCCGGCTGCGCGCCGACGGTGAGTCGCTGCAGATGCGCCATCGCGCCTACAAGCTGCTGATCGACCATTACGCGCGCCTGGGCCTGCCGATCGATCCGGTGGTGTTCTCCGGCCAGCGCCGGCGCGTGCTCCAGCACATCCTCTACCAGCGCCGCAAGGGCGTGCCGCTGGCCGAGATCGGCGCCAAGGACATCGCCTTCCTGCTGCGCTGACGGCCGCACGCCGGCAGATTCGATACGCAGGGTTCATTCACAAGCGCCTGGCGGCGCCTTGATCGGGTCGCGTGGAGGCGGAACACTGCGCGCTCCCGCGTCCATCATCGAGCCACCGCCATGTCCCTCGCCGCCATGCCCCTCGCCGCTTTGCCATCCTCCTCGCCGGCACGCGCCGTCGCCGCCTGCCGCGCGGCCGTCCTGCCGTGAGCACGCTGGCGCGGCGGCTGGCCGCGGAAGGCCTGGGCACAGCGCTGCTGGTCGCGGCCGTGGTCGGCTCGGGCATCCATGCACGCAACCTGGCCGGCGACAACACCGCGCTGGCGCTGCTGGCCAATTCGCTGGCCTCGGGCGGCGCCCTGGTGGCGCTGCTGCTGGCGCTCGAACCGGTGTCGGGCGGCCACCTGAACCCGGCGGTCAGCCTGTCGGCACTGGTGCGCGGCGCCCTCTCTGCGCGTGACGCGCTGTGCTATGCCCTGCTGCAGCTGGGTGGCGGCATCGCCGGCGTGATGGCCGCACACGCCATGTTCGGCGCGCCGCTGCTCGCCTGGTCGACGCAGGCACGCACCGGCGCGCCGATGTGGTGGAGCGAGTTCGTCGCCACCTTCGGCCTGATCGGCGTGGCGATGGGCACCGCGCGCAGCCGGCCCGCGCTGGTGCCGCTGGTGGTGGCGGCCTACATCATGGCCGGCTACTGGTTCACGGCATCCAGCGCCTTCGCCAACCCGGCGCTGACGCTGGCATGCGCGCTCACCGCAGGCTTCTCCGGCATCCGCGCGGCCGACGTGCCCGCCTTCGTGCTGGCGCAGCTGGCGGGCGCCCTGAGCGCGACGCTGGTGTTCGACTGGCTGTGCGCCGCGTCGGCGGGCCACCCGGCACCAGGCACGGCACCAGGCGCGACATCAAGCACGGCACGGCACATGGCCGCACGCCCGGTTACCAGCTCCGATTGAGCTGGATGCCGAATACCGATCCCGAGTTCTGCGAGGTCCAGGCATCGGCCGGCGCGGTGAAGGCGATGCCGTCGACATCGGTCGCGCGGCTGTAGGTATAGAAGGCGCGCAGGTTGGCATTGCCGGCCCCCTTGCCCAGCGTCAGTGTGGGGGCAATGGTCAGCGCGGTGCGTTGCCCGGCCACGCCGAAGCCCGACGAGATCTGGTCGTGCGCCACCTCGAAGGCGAGCTTGAAGCGATCGCTGGCCACGTAGGCGGGCCGCACCCGCGTAGCGGTCCATTGCAGCAGGCCGACCGGCGAGCGGTCGAACTGCAGGCTGGACTCCACCGAGCCCGCCAGGCCGAGGCCGTCGGCACGCTTCCATTCGAGCGATTCCGCCATGCGCACGCGCGACAGCGCGGGCCCCATGCCGCTGTAGCCGGTCATGGCGGTACGCGCGCCTTCACCGAACTGCAGGCCCAGGCGGTTGGTGCCGGCCAGCACGCCCTTCTGTTCGTGCATGGCCGAGGCCCACCAGGCGCCGCCGGTCGCCTGTACCAGCGGCTGCGCTTCGACGTGGGTGAAGCCGAGCTGGACCGAACCCTGCTCGTTGGTGGCAATCGGCCCGGTCCGCACCGAGTGGTAGCTGGGCAGGCTCTGCCCGCCGATATCGTTGCGCGTCGTGTACTGGTAGTTGAGGCCGATATCGCCGAAGCGCGCATTGTCGACGCCGAAACGCATGGCCGGGGAGTTCGGCGGCAGCAGGCCGGACGACATCAGGAACGGCGACTCCTCGCGCCGCCCAGCCCACATGGTGGCGCCGTCCAGCACGGAAAGGCCGCTGACCGCGGTATAGATCTGCGGCAGCAACTGATAGGGGTCGACGGCGACGGGACGCCCGTTGATGGTCGTCACGTCGGTACCCTTGGCCTTGGCGACCACCTCGACCTGCGCACCGCCGTCGAGCGAGAACAGCGCTTCCTTCACGTTGACCTGGCCCGTGCTCTTGCAGGCCAGGCCGTGGCCGATGCCGGTGGACAGCGATCCGCCGGCGCATGCGTGCAGGGTCGCGATGCCATCCTCGATGGCGGCCCGCCCGCTGTAGCTCAAGCGCCAGACCGACTCCTCGGCGGGATCCTGCTCCGGGATCTGCGAGCGCAGGACCGGGGGAGCGGTGTCCACTTCGCCGGTGCCGGCGGCCGCAGCCTGCGCCGCGTCCTGTGCGGTGGGGACGCCGGCGGCCACGGCGGGAACCGGAGCGCCATCGGTCTCGGGCGCAGTTGTGGCAGCCGTGGAGGCCGCGGCCGGCCGGTCCGGCGACCCGGCAGCGGCCGGATCCGTTGCGGCGGCGGCAGGATCGACCGCCACGGTCGCAGCGGGGGGCGGAGGCGGGGGGAGCGGACGCTCAGGCAGGAATTCACCAAGGCGCTTCGGGAACAACACCACCGGCGGCGGCGGTGGCGGCGGTGGCGGAGCCGGAGCCACCGCGGCACTCGCTGCATCCGCCGCTTGGGCGGCTTCCTGCGCGGGCTGCGGCCCGGGTTGTGGCGCGGGCTGTGCGACGGCATCGCTGCCGGCAGCGACAGCTGGCGCAGCAGACGCCCCGGCTGCTACGCCAGCAGGCGTGGCCGCATCGGCGGACGCCTGCGATGCCCCGCTGCCTTGCGCCTGCAAGAGCTGGGAGAGCGGATCCGGCGCGGTCGCCGCGGCAGCGCGGGCGGCCGGTTCGGGAAGCGGCTTGGCAGCATCCACACTGGCCGGCGCCGGGGGTGCCGCCGGAGATGCGGAAGGGCGCGGCGGCGCATCGGCCGTGCCGAGCAGGGCAGCGAGCGGATCCGCGTCCGCTGACGCGCCTGCCACCCCGGCTGCTGCCGGCGCCACCTGTGCGCAGGCGCCCACGCTGTGGACGGCCAGCGCAACCGCGCACAGGCGCAGGATCGCGGGTCGGCGGAAGCAGGGAGGCGGAAAGGAAGGCATGCTGCAGAATGGCCGGCGGCGCGGGACCGGCAGGTCGAAGGTTGTATCAGCCGTCCGATTGGACAGCAAGCCGGGTTACAAAATCCATCGCTCCGTGGACTTCTCATGATGCGGAACGCTGCCGGCAGGACACCGTGGGGTGGCGCCGGGGACAGCTGTTGTTCGACGATTTCCTAGCGAAAACCCGGACGTGGGAAGGCCTCCGTGGCGAAAGGGCCACCGCTATAATCGATCGGCTTGCCTTATGGGCCGGACATATTGCGCGTCCGACATTGTCGCAGACAGCCCCGATGGCGCCAGCGATGGTGCCGTTGTCCGCCCGGGGCAGGGCCGGTGCGACGCGCCCGCGCCACCGGTCTTGAAAGCGCCATGGCAGCGCCGACGCGCGCTGCCCCCGCCGGCGCACCATATCGATAAAAGACGAGGAGAACCCAATGGAACGTCGTTCCTTCCTGTTGAAAGCTTCGGCCGCCGCGGCCGCCGGCGCACTGGCCGCCTGCGGCAAGGAAGAGAAGCCCGCCGCCACCAATGCGCCCGCGGCGCCGGCAGTGGTCGGCAGCAACCCTGCCGTGGAATGGCGCCTGGCCTCGAGCTTCCCGAAGTCGCTGGACACCATCTTCGGCGGTGCCGAGACGCTGTCGACACGGGTCAAGGAACTGACCGACGGCAAGTTCAACATCAAGGTCTTCGCCGCGGGCGAGATCGTGCCAGGCCTGCAGGTGCTGGACGCCGTGCAGAACAACACGGTGCAGATCGGCCACACCGCCGGCTACTACTACTTCGGCAAGAACCCGACGCTGTGCTTCGACACCACCATTCCCTTCGGCCTGACCGCGCGCCAGCAGAACGCCTGGATGCTGCAGGGCAACGGCATGAAGCTGATGCGCGAGTTCTTCAAGGACTACAACGTGGTCAACTTCCTGGGCGGCAACACCAATGCCCAGATGGGCGGCTGGTTCCGCAAGGAAATCAAGACCGTGGCCGACCTGCAGGGCCTGAAGTACCGCGTGGCGGGCTTCGCCGGCGTGGTGCTGCAGCGCCTGGGCGTGGTGCCGCAGCAGATCGCCGGCGGCGACATTTACCCGGCACTGGAGAAAGGCACCATCGATGCGGCCGAGTGGGTCGGCCCCTACGATGACGAGAAGCTGGGCTTCTACAAGGTCGCGCCTTACTACTACTATCCGGGCTGGTGGGAGGGCAGCGCGCAGCTGTCCTTCTACGCCTCGGCGTCCGAATACGAGAAGCTGCCGGCGCTGTACAAGCGCGCGCTGGAAACAGCCACCTTCGAGGCGCACACCAACATGATGGCCAAGTACGACACCGTGAACCCGCAAGCGCTGGCCCGCCTGCTGGAGAACGGCGTGAAGCTGCGCCCCTTCTCCAAGGAGATCATGGAGGCCTGCTTCAAGGCGACGCAGGAAGCCTATGCCGACGAATGCGCCAAGAACGCCTCGTTCAAGAAGATCTACGACGACTGGCGCGTGTTCCGCAACAACGAAGCCGCCTGGTTCAATGTAGCCGAGCAGGCCTTCGCCCAGTTCAGCTACGCGCGCAAGCTGTAAGCACGGCAATCGCCGCAGCACATGGAAACGGGGGCCCTGGCCCCCGTTTTTCATGGCCGGCCGGCACCGGCGCCCGGCACGGGAGGCGCCTCCGGCAGGAATCGCCGAGGCCCACTAGAATCTGCCGATCAACCGGATCCACCATGCAAATCGGCATTCTCTACGCACTCCTGGCCTACCTGCTCTGGGGCCTGCTTCCGCTCTACATCAAGACCCTGCAGGGCATCGCTCCCCTGGAAATCCTGCTGCACCGGATGGTGTGGTCATTGGTCTTCCTCGCCCTGGTGCTCAGCTGGCGGCGCAACTGGGCCTGGCTGGGCGCGGCGCTGGGGCGGCCGCGCGTGCTCGCGGTGTTCGCGATCAGCGCGCTGCTGCTGTGCGGCAACTGGTTCACCTACATCTGGTCCGTCGACGCCGGACGCGTGGTCGACGCCAGCCTGGGCTATTTCATCAATCCGCTGGTCAGCGTGTTGCTGGGCGTGCTCTTTCTGCACGAACGGCTGCGTCCGGGCCAGTGGGCTTCGATCGGCCTGGCTGCGGCAGGGGTGGGCTGGCTGACGATCAGCGCCGGCCAGTTGCCCTGGATCGCATTGGTGCTGGCGGGCACCTTCGGCGGCTACGGCCTGCTGCGCAAGATGGCTCCGCTGGGCGCACTGGAAGGCCTGTCGCTCGAAACCCTGCTGCTGTTCCCGCTGGCCGGGCTGGCGCTATGGTACCTGTTCCAGCACGGCCAGGCCGGCTTCGCCGGTGCCGGGACCGGCATGCAGGCGCTGCTGGTGCTGGCCGGCCCGATCACGGCCGTGCCGCTGCTGCTGTTCGCCGCCGGCGCGCGGCGCATCCCGCTGTCGCTGCTGGGCCTGCTGCAGTACACCGGCCCGACGCTGCAGCTGCTGCTGGGCGTCTGGCTGTGGCATGAACCGTTCCCGCCCGCGAAGCAGGTCGGCTTCGGCATGATCTGGCTCTCGCTGGCACTGTATGCGGCCGAGGGCTTCTGGATGGCGCGTCGCTCCATGCCCCGAAAGATCCATGCCACGAATCAAGCAGTGGAAACCCAGCCGGAATAAAATTCATCCGGTGAATCAAAATGGGGCAATTGCAGAAGAATGCCCCCTCCGCTGGGCTTCTTCCCGGCGGTGGCTCAATGCAGAAAAATCAATGCGACGAATCATATACAAGAAAAGATCGATGCATTGATTGATACTGCGAATTGGATGGCGGCGCACACGGCCGGCAGCCGAGCCGGCCAGCCCTCCGGCCGACCGACCCTCCGCCTCAGTACAAGCCCCGCACCTGCGCATGCAGGCGCACCAGGCCGAGCAGGGCATCCACATTGGGCGTGGCGATGCCGACGTGGCTGCCGATCTCGCGCACCGCGCCGACCAGCGCATCGATTTCCAGCGGCCTGCCGGCCTCGGCATCCTGCAGCATCGAGGTCTTGAAGGCCCCCAGCTTGCGCGTGACCCGGTTGCGCTCTTCGCCGCTCTGCGCGATGGGACAGCCGATGGCCGCGCCGATGCGGCCGGCTTCTTCCATCAGCGCCAGGCAGAAACGATTGACCAATGGGTCGTCGAGAATGCGGTCACAGGTGGCCCCGGTCAGCACCGACACCGGGTTCATGGTCATATTGCCCCACAGCTTGAACCAGATGTCCTGCTGGATGGCAGAGGATGCCTCGACCTCGAAGCCTGCCGCCGCCAGCAGTCCAGCCACCCGCTCGACGCGCGCGTCGCTCCCCCCGCCGGCAGCCCCCAGGATCAGGCGCGCGCCGAAACCGTGCCGCACCGTGCCGGGCGCCGGCGTGGAAGCGGTCAGGTGCACCACGCAGCCGAGCACCTGCCGCGCGGGAATGGCCCGGCCGATCGCGCCATCGGGATCCACCGAAGCCAGCGCAAGGCCAGAGCAGGGGCCAGGACGGGCAAAGAACCACCACGGCACGCCATTCATCGCCGTCACCACCACGGTATCGGGCCCGATCAGCGGGCCGATGCCGCTCGCCAGCGCCGGCAAGGCGGGCGCCTTGACCGCGATCACGACGATGTCCTGCACGCCCAGCCGGGCCGGATCGTCCTCGGCGCGAACGGCGTAAGCCGCCGTCTGGCCGCCCTCGATCAGGGTCAGGCCCTGCTTGCGCAAGGCCTCCAGCGTGTGCCCGCGTGCCAGCACCTGGACGGCCTGCCCGGACTTGGCCAAACGGGCGCCGATAAAACCGCCGACGGCGCCGGCCCCCACGATGCAGACCCCGCTCATGGCCGTCCGCGCCGGTCGACGGCGCTCATAGTATTCACACGAAGAATCATTACAATCTATTCCTTGTACGATGAATCAATCGCATCAATTTCCCGGGTCAGCGCGGCAAACACGTCCTCACCGGCACCGAAGCGGGGATCGAACTGCAGGGAATCGCGCGTGCACTTGCGCCGGATGTCTTCCGACACCGGCAAGGCGGCCCCCATGGACAGCGTGGCGAGCTGGATCTCACAGGCCCGGTTGAGCAGCCAGAGCGTGCTGAAGGTGCGCGCCAGCGTATCGCCCCAGGCCAGCAGGCCGTGGTTGCGCAGGATCACCGCCGGTTTGTCGCCGATATGGCGCACCAGCCGCGGCCCCTCGTCTTCATGGACGGTGATGCCCTCGAAGGGATGGTAGGCAACCTTGTCGAACAGCTGGGCCGCGTAGAAGTTGCTCATCGACAGCCCCGCCGCCGAACAGGCCACCGCCATGCCGGCGGTGGTATGCGTGTGCATCACGCAGTGAGCGCCGGCAATGCCGGCATGGATGGCGGCATGCACCGTGAAGCCTGCCGGATTGACCGGCCAGCGGCTGTCGCCGACCACCTTGCCGGCCAGGTCGACCTTGACCAGGTTGGAAGCCTTGACCTCGGCATAGCGCAGGCCGAAGGGATTGATCAGGAAATGGGCGCCGCCGTCAGCGCCGCAGCTGGCCTCGGCCGGCAGGCGCAGCGTGATGTGGTTGTAGATCAACTCGGTCCAGCCGAGCCGGTCGAAGATGCGATAGCAGGCGGCCAGCTTGACGCGGGCTTCCCACTCGAGCGGATGGCACGATGCAGGCATGCGGGTCTCCTCGCAGCGGTGGGGAACCGGACCGCGCCCGCTCGGAACCGCGCCGGCGCGCCGTCTCCTTTCCGACACATTTAGTTAATGTGTTAATCATTATAGGGGGCGCCCGACGCCGGCGGCAAACTTGCCGCACTCCGCAGCCGGTTTCAGCGCAGGTCGTTGCGCATCACCAGCAGCCACGGCATGTGCGAGTTGGTCACGCCGTCCAGCTGGCCGGAATCGCCCAGCTCGACCAGCTCCATCGACACCGACTGCTGGACATTGCCACCGATCGCCTTGACCAGCCCGGCCGCCGGATCGACCTCCACCACGATGTCGCAGTGCATGGGCGTGGTGCCGAAACCGATCTCCGCCGGGCTGCCGAGGTATTTGTCGCGCCCGCGCGCGGCACAGATGAGATCGCCGGGGCGTGGCATCGCCGGCACGGCCTCGACGTGGAACGCCGGCCGCGGCAGTACATGGTCGCGCGCATCGGTGACGTACATCGAGTGCGAGGCTCCGGTCAGGAACTGGCTATCGTCCAGGCCCGCCTTGCGCAGCACCCAGGAGATGAACACTGCCGACCACGCCCAGTTCGGCTGGGTCACCTGCTCGCAGCTCGGCTGCTTGCCGACGATGCCCCAGTAGCGCTGGGCCATGGTACAGCCCTGGGCGGTCGCCTCCACGCCGGTGCCGTCGGGAAAGTTCGGGCAATCCTCGTCGGGGCGGCTGTTCTCGGCCTCGCTGTCGGCCGAAGCCGCTTCCCCCTGGCCTTCGCCGGAGGCGGGGGAGGCGATGACCGGCGCGGGCAGGGGCGTGGCGATCACGCAGGCCGTATCGTCCCGTCCCAGGCGCACGGTCTGGCCGCCCCAGCGCCGCCACTCCTGCAGCGCGATCTCGACGATGCGCTGGCGCGGCGTGGCCCCGGGCGAGGTCACCGGCCGCTCGAGGTCCGGCAAGGGGATGGCCTGCGGGCGGGCCGGAGCAGGTGGCTCGGTACTGCAGGCCGCCAGGGCGGCCAGGGCGGCAGAGAGCACCAGCCAGCGCGCGGCTCGCTGTGGAAAATTTTGTGGAATCGCCTGTGGAGAGACTTGTGAATAAGCCTGTGGGAGCAGGCTTGGCAAGAACCGGATCGCCATTGGCCACCTCGGGGAGAAGCGTGCGGACCCGCTTGATTTGATTGACTTTACTACCGGCCTGCGCAGTCGTGCGAGCGACCTTTCCGCCCCCTGCAACAGATCCACCCGGAACGGGATAAGTCTTGTGGATAACGTCCCCGCCCGGCCCACTCCTGCGCCTTCAGGCACGGGGGTGGCGGCACGGCGGGGTCATACGATCGGGCTTCCGTCAGGGCCCGCTACCACTCACTGGTTGACGGCGTCCTTGAACTTCTGGCCGGCCTTGAACTTCACGGTCTTGGCGGCCTCGACCTTGATTTCTTCGCCGGTGCGCGGGTTGCGTGCCATGCGCTCACCGCGCTCGCCCTGGCTGAACGTACCAAAGCCGATCAGGCTGAGCGTATCGCCCTTGGCCACGGCATCCATGATGGCCGACAGGGTCACGTTCAGTGCCTGTTCTGCCTTGGCCTTGGTGAGCCCGTCCACGCCGGCGGCGATGGCGTCGATCAGTTCGGTTTTCGTCATGCTTCACTCCGTATCGAGTTGATAAAACACAGTGTCCCGGACCGTGCCGATGCCGTTGGCAGCGGCGCCGGCCCTGGCGCTGCGGGCCACATCATACCGTGTCGGGCCGAGCGCACCGGGAACAGATTGTTACAGGCACGGATACATCTCCGGCCCGGCGTATGAGGTGCGATGCGCCTGCGGCAGGTCGCGGACACCTATCCGGCCGCCAGCAGGCCCAGGATCGCGACAGGAGCTCCAGGAACGCTCCCAGGCCTGAAACGTGGCGCAGCGCCTTCCAGCCCCCTCCCAGCCCCTCCCAGCCCCTCCCAGACGTTCGCAGGGGCTCCACAGGCCTCCCGGGGACTCCGGCGGGCCTGTGGCAGCGTTGCAGCCTCCCGGCGGGCCTGAATGGCCTGGCGGCCGCACCTGACGCAGCACCGAATCCGCAACGCGCTGTCGGGCTATCGGCAACCTGCACTATCTTGCAGCTTCGCGACGACGCCCCCCGCCAGCTATTCACGCCGCGAATCCGCGCCGCCCCGCTCGTCCACAGATGCCACGGGAAGGTAAACGGCAGCCGGACGGTTTACGTGAGGGAGGACGCTTGCCGCTCCGTGACCGCGCGGGCGGGGCGTATACGTCGACCGCGAGCGCCGATCCGGGTTCGCCGCGCAAAGCGTATACGTCGCGCCACGTATACCCGGCGAGCCTTCACGATCCCGTTGCCTATCGAACAGGCAGGGCCGCTTGGCCGACCTCCGGGAACGGGGGCCCGTTTTTCCCTGCTGGCAGGGCGAAGCCCATCGGGTTTACATCGTTCTTTCATGTATACAGATAGTGGTAGTAGGTAAACGCCTGCCTCTTCTGTGGATAACCCGTCTTTCTCCAAGTAAATCAAGGTCTTGCGTTAACGGTAAGTGCACGGACGGCATGTTGGCCGGGGTGGATGACTCAACCATCTGGATGAGATGACGGGAGCGCGGACTCCGACTTATGCCTGAGCCATCCCCATGCGAACCCCAGCCGCCCCACATGCAATGCGCGTGCTTATCCACAGAAATGGCCCGGTTTATCCACCGCGAGGGGCGGGGTGCGTGTGCGTTTTCCGTACGTTTAGCCTGGGTGAGGTATGCGCCGCCGCGTAGCCGGGCGGTGTACGGCGTATACGGTGTGCGGGGGGGCAGCGGACGGCTCGACGTATACGTGGTGTGTCGGTAGCCCCGGTAGCCCCGGGGATGCTGTCGTAACCACGGCCGGTTATCATCGCGATCGCGCCGGAGGGCTGGCGCAGGCGCGCCCGGCAAGGGGCGGGAAGGCATGGGAAGGCAAATGGTGGACGAGTCGAAACCGGAACAGCAGGATCAGCAGGGCCAACAGGCGGCGCAGGCCAAGGGGGACAAGCCTGGCAAGGCCCGCAAGGATGCGCGCGACCGCATTGAGGTGCGCCAGTCGGGGGTGCACGGCAAGGGTGTCTACGCGATCGCGCCGATCGCGGCGGGCGAGCGCGTGATCCAGTACAAGGGCGAGCGCATTTCGTGGAAGGAGGCCCTCAAACGCCACCCGCACGATCCCGAGGATCCCAATCACACCTTCTATTTCAGCCTGGAAGGCGGTGACGTGATCGACGCCAAGTTCGGCGGCAATCGCGCGCGCTGGATCAACCACGCCTGCGAGCCCAATTGCGAGGCGCGCGAGAAGAAAGGCAAGGTGCATATCTATGCACTGCGCGACCTGGCGGCGGGCGAGGAGCTGTTCTACGACTACGGCCTGGTGATCGATGCGCGCTACACGAAGAAGCTGAAGGCCGAATACGCCTGCCGCTGCGGCAGCCCCGAGTGCCGGGGCACCATGCTGGCGCCGAAGAACAAGAAGTAAGGGGCGGGCGCGGCCGGTCTCAGGCCGTGCCGGGGGCTTCGCAGGGCACGCGGATGACGAAACGCATCGCCGGCGTGCCGTCGGTCTCGGCCGCAGGCACGTCTTCGATGCGGATGGTGCCCTGATGCAGGGTCACGATTTCGTGGACGATGGCCAGGCCCAGGCCGGCACCACCCGGCGCCGCGCCTGGCGTGGTCGTGGCCGGGCCATGGTCGCCGCGGAAGAAGCGCTTGAACACCTCTTCGCGCCGCGCCGGCGCGATGCCGGGACCGTCGTCTTCGATCATCACCACCGTCATGCCGCGGTGGCCCAGGGTCTCGCCGCCGGCGCGCACTGTGATGCGCCCGCCCGGCGGCACATACTTGACCGCGTTGTCGAGCAGGTTGCTGAGCGCTTCGCGCATCAGCAGGCGATTGCCGCGCACCACCGAGGGCGCGGTGCCGGTGAAGGTCGGGCCGGGCAGGGTCTCGAAGCCCAGGTCGATATGGCGTGCCAGGGCCTGCGGCACCCATTCGGCGCCGGTTTCGAAGGCCATCTCGGCCAGGTCGAAGTACTCGACCGGACCGAGCCGCTCCAGCGACAGGCCCGGCTCGGCGCGCGCCAGGGACAGCAGCTGGTTGGACAGGCGCACCGCGCGGTCCGAGGAGATCTGCAGTTCACGCAGCGCATGGCGCGCTACCTCCAGGCTGTCGGCCGACATGGCGCGGTCGGCGTGCAGCTTGACCGCGGTCAGCGGTGTGCGCAACTGGTGCGCCGCATCGGCGATGAACTTGCGCTGCGCATCGAGCGCGTCGCGCAGCCGCGACAGCAGCGCGTTGAGGGCACGGATCAGCGGCTCGACCTCGGCCGGCACCTGGGTTTCGTCCAGCGCCGCCAGCGAGCGCGCGGTCTGCCGGTTGAGCTTGTCGGTCAGCAGCTGCAGCGGCACCAGCTCTTCCTTGAGCACGTGCGACAGGATCAGGCTGCCCACCAGCAGCAGCAGGATCAGCGGCACCGACACCGACAGCAGGATCTCGTTGGCGGCCGCCTCGCGCCGGTCCAGCAGCTCGGCCACCTCCACCACGATGGGCCCGCGCGGCGGCTTGCCCTGCACGCTGGTGGCGAACTCGTCGGCGGCGGCGCTGGGCAGGTTGACCGGCAGGCGCACCGCGCGCACCTGACGGCCGCTGAACCAGGCATAGAACAGCCGGGCATCGTGCAGCGTGGTCTGGCCGGTGCCGTAGCCCAGCCAGGTGTCCATGCCGCCGATCAGTCCGTCGGGGCCGTGGATGCGCCAGTAGATGCGGTCGCTGCCTTCGGCCTCGACCAGCGTCTGGGCGATCATGGGGATGTCCTGCTCGAGCCGCGGGCCGGCGATGCGGATCTGCTGGGCGATATTGTTGGCCACGCCGTAGAGCGCGCGGTCGAACACCTGGGTGGTGTAGTGGGCGGCCAGCCAGTAGGAGAGCGAGCCGCTGGTCAGCACCAGGGCGAACAGCGGCGTGGCCAGCTCGCGCAGCAGGTGGACCCGCAGGCTTTGCGAGGAGGCCGGCCGGGCCGCTGGCGCGCTCCCTTCGGCGGGGGCGCTGGGACCTGGCCTGGAACGCAGCCACATGGTGGAACGGCGCGGGGCGCTTACTGGCCCGCGCGGATCTGCAGCAGGTAGCCGAAGCCGCGCACGGTGACGATCTCCACGTCGCTTTCCTCGAGCTTCTTGCGCACGCGGTGCACATAGACTTCGATGGCGGTGTCGCCCACCGTATCGCCGCCTTCGCCGGCGGGATGGGCGAAGGTGGCCAGGTGGTCCTGCAGCTGCGCCTTGCTGACCACGCGCCCCTGGCGCTGCAGCAGCAGTTCCAGCACGGCGAACTCGCGCGGCGACAGTTCCAGCGGCTTGCCGTCGATGAACATGCGGCGGTCGTTGCCCGACAGGCGCAGGCTGCCCAGGCGCACGTCGCGCTCGGGCGCGGCTTCGCCGTGCTGGCTGCGGCGCAGCAGCACGCGCACGCGCGCTTCCAGTTCGGGCAGCGCGAAGGGCTTGACCAGGTAGTCGTCGGCGCCGGCGTTGAGGCCGGACAGCTTGTCTTCCAGCTCGTCGCGCGCGGTCAGGATGATGACGGGGGTGGTGCGGTTGCGGGCGCGGTAGCGCGCCAGCAGGGTCATGCCGTCGATGCCGGGCAGGCCCAGGTCCAGGATGACCAGGTCATGCTGTTCGCGCATCAGGTGTTCGGTGGCATAGACGCCATCGTGCACCACGCGCACCTGGTGGCCGGCCTGGGACAGGCCGGCTTCGACGCCACTGGCGATCTGGCGGTCGTCCTCGATCAGCAGGATACGCATAACGGCAGGGGGAAAAGCGGGAAAGGGGATGGATACGGCTGCTGGCTGCAGATTGTACAGGGCGCCGGCCCGGCCCGCCGCGAATTCCCCCGCGCCCCCGCCGGCGGCGCGGCAGCGCTCAGCGCTGGCCCAGCGAGGCCGCGGCCTGCTCGATGAAGCGGGCCAGGTTGATATCGCGCATGGTCAGGCCGTTGGCGTCATGGGTGGACAGGGTGATGTCGACCCGGTTGTAGACGTTGAACCACTCCGGGTGGTGGTCGGCCTTCTCGGCGGCCAGCGCCACGCGCGTCATGAAGGCGAAGGCGGCGTTGAAGTCGGCGAAGGTGAATAGCTTGCGGATGGCGTCGCGGTCAGGCACGGCGGTCCAGCCGGGCAGCGTGGCCAGCAGCGGGGCGCGTTCCTGCTGGGAGAGGGCGGTCAGGGTGGTCATAGCGATCTCGATCGGGGAAGGGCGACACAAGGGGCGACACGGCTGCGCTGCGCGATGAGGCGCGCAGCGATCGCGTCAGGGGCGGAACGGGGCATGCCGGCCCGTCCGCGCGCCGCCGTGGCGGCACCCGGGCGCATGCCGGCATTGTTTCACAAAGTGAGGCAAGGGGCCGGGCCCCGCCGGCTCAAACGTCGTCGCTGTCGCTCCAGCCCTCGCGGGTGCCGGCATTGAGCACGAGGTCGCCTTCGGCCACATCGCCCGCGCCCAGCGTGGGCAGCGCGCGCAGCGACTCGTAGAGCGGCGCGAAGTCGGGACGGGTGGCGTCGAACAGCTGTTCGAAGCTGTCGATGACGAAGTAGGTCTTCTGGAAGGTGTCGATGCGGTAGCGCGTGCGCATGATGCGCCGCACATCGAAGCCGATGCGGTTGGGGCTGGCCGAGTCCAGGCTGTAGAGGGACTCGCCCTGGCTGGACAGGATGCCGGCGCCGTAGATGCGCAGGCCCGCGTCGGTGCGGATCAGGCCGAACTCCACCGTGTACCAGTACAGGCGCGCCAGCATGTCGAGCGCGTTCAGCGAGGCCGCCTTGAGGCCGCCCTTGCCGTAGGCTTCCATGTAGTCGGCGAAGACCGGGTTGATCAGCAGCGGCACGTGGCCGAAGACGTCGTGGAAGCAGTCGGGCTCCTGCAGGTAGTCGAGCTGCTCGGGCTTGCGCATCCACCAGCTGGCGGGGAAGCGGCGGTTGGCCAGGTGTTCGAAGAAGACGTGGTCCGGCACCAGGCCGGGCACCGCCACCACCTGCCAGCCGGTGGCGTGCATCAGCGTCTCGTTGAGCTGCTCGAAGTCGGGCACGCGGTCCTTGCCCATGCCCAGGGTCGACAGGCCTTGCAGGAACTCGTCGCAGACCCGGCCGCGCAGCATCGAGGCCTGGCGCTCGTAGAGCTTGCGCCACACCGCGTGGTCGCTCTCGGTATAGCGGTGCACCGGCTGGGCGATGGTGAAGTCGGGGCGCAGTTCCTGGCCCGACAACAGGCCGGCGTCGAACTGTTCCTTGAGCTTGTCGGTCAGGGTGCCCTGGAAGCCGGCGGGGGTGCCGGCCTGGCTGGCGGCGGTGCTTTGCATGTCCATACGGTGTGTCTCCGCGCGGCGTCGCGCGCATGGGCAGCGGCGATCGGGTATCCGCTGCGGATTATCTGCAAAGTCTAGCCATCCACCCGCGAAATTTGCCCGCAAATTCGGCTTGGAATCGCTTTGTGGTGCGCGTAATATGCGCACTACAAGATAATGATGCGGAAATCCCGCATTGCACCGCCGGCCCTGCCTCGGGAGCCCTTCGCCATGGTTTCGCTCGATCCCTACGACCTCGCCCTGCTGGCCGCGCTGCAGGCCGACGGCCGCTCCACCCACCAGCAGCTGGCCGAGCGCGTACACCTGTCGCCCAGCCAGGTCGGACGGCGCCTGGCCCGCCTGGAGGCCGACGGCGTCATCACCGGCTACCGGGTGGCCCTGGCGCCGGCGAAGCTGGGCCTGGGTGTCCTGGTCTTCGTCAGCGTCAAGCTGGCCCACCACGGCGATGCCATCATCGAGCGCTTCCGCGAGGACATCCTGCTGCTGGAGGAGGTGCAGGAGTGCTACTCGGTGGCGGGCGAGGCCGACTACCTGCTGCGCGTGGTGGTGGCCGACCTGCCCACGCTGGCCGAATTCACCATGAAGAAGCTGATGCGCGTGACCGGGGTGGAGAGCGTGCGCTCGAACATCGTGCTGACCGCGCTGAAGCAGGACGGGCCGCTGCCGCTGTCGCAACTGCGCTGAAGTGCGACGTGGCGTATGCGCCACGGGCTTGCGCTCGCCGCGGCTGCATGTCACCCTCGCCGCATGCCAACAGGGGAGAAGGCACAGATGCGGGAGAACATCGCTCGGGCTGTCCGTCGGGCCGTCCACGGAGCCGGCCGGCAGTGCCGGGAAGCCGGCGCGGCGCTCGCCCTGCTGTTGGCGGCGGCGCTGGCGGGGCCGCTCGCCGGCCCGGTGCAGGCGGCCCAGGTGGCGCGCCTGTCTCCCGAGGGGGTGGTGCCGCAGGTGCGCCAGGTGGCGATCCGTTTCGACGAAGATATGGTGCCGCTGGGCGACCTGCAGGCGGCCGCGCCCGCCAGCGTGTCGTGCAGCGGTGGTGCCGACGCCGGCGGCCAGCCGCGCTGGGTCGATGCGCGCAACTGGGTGTTCGATTTCCCCCAGGACCTGGCGCCGGGCGTGCACTGCACCGTGCGCATCGCTGCCGGCCTCGCCAGCGTCGCCGGCAAGGCTTTCTCCGGCAAGCGCGAATACCGCTTCGAGACCGGCGGCCCGGCGGTGTTGTCGAGCCGGCCGGCAGGTGGCGAGATCGAGGAAGACCAGGTCTTCGCGCTGCGCTTCAACGGTGCCGCCTCCGCCGCCTCGCTGCGCGAGCATGCCTGGTGCCAGGCACAGGGGCTGGGCGAGCGCATCCCGGTGCGGCTGCTGGAGGGCAAGGAGCGCGATGCCGTGCTCGACGCGATCCGCTGGAAGCGCTATGCGCAGGCCGACGGCACCGTGCACCTGCTGGCCTGCCAGCAGCGCCTGCCTTCCGGTGCGCGCATGCAACTGGTGCTGGGTGCCGGCATCGCCACGCCCGGCGGCGTGGCCACGCGCGAGGATCGCCGCTTCGACTACACCGTGCGCGAGCCCTTCACGGCCGGTTTCAGCTGCGAACGCGAACGGGCCCAGGCGCCTTGCACACCGCTGCGCCCGCTCACGCTCAGCTTCTCGGCCCCGGTGCCGCGCAAGGCGGCCGAGCACATCGTGCTGAAGACGCCGTCCGGCCCGCGCGCGCCGCAGTTCGACGCCGACCTCGCGCCCGGCGCGAGCGTGAGCCGGCTGAGCTTCCCCGCGCTGCTGCCCGAGCGCGCCAGCCTGACCCTCGAGGTGCCGCGCGAGCTGCGCGACGAGAGCGGGCGCGCGCTGTCCAATGCCGACCTGTTCCCGCTCAGGGTCGAGACCGCCGCCATGCCGCCGCTGGCCAAGTTCGCCGCGGCGCCATTCGGCGTGGTGGAGCGCTTCGGCGAAGTGCCCAAGGGCAAGGCCCCGGCCGACTACCCGCCGCTGCTGCCGCTGACCGTGCGCAATGTCGAGGCCGATCTCGCGCTCAAGGGCCTGCGCGCGCAGGCCGGCACCCTGAGCCGGCTCAAGGTCGACGAGGATGGCGCGGTGCTGCGCTGGCTGGGCCTGGTGCGCCGCCTGCACGAGTCCAGCTGGACGCGCGGCGAGCTCGACGCCATCCTGGCAGGGCGCTCGCCGTCGGCCGTCGCCAACCCGCGCAACGCGCCGCAGATCGAGACGCGCAGCGTGTCGCTGCTGGCGCGCGCGCCGGGTGCGCGCCAGCTGGCGCTGCCGCTGGGGGACGGCAAGGACAAGCGGCCCTTCGAAGTGGTCGGCGTACCGCTGCCCGAAGCGGGCTTCCATGTGGTCGAGGTAGCCTCGCCGGCACTGGGCGAGGCGCTGCTGGGCCGCTCCGCGCCGATGTACGTGCGCACCGCCGTGCTGGTGACCAACCTGGGCGTGCATTTCAAGCTGGCGCGCGGCGATGGCGCCGGCAGGCTGAGCGGCCTGGCCTGGGTGACCGCGCTCGACGATGGCAAGCCGGTGGCCGACGCGGTGCTGGCGCTGCGCGACTGCAGCGGCCGGCTGCTGGCGCAGGGCCGCAGCGGCGCGGACGGGGTGGCGCGCTTCGCCGCCTTCGACGACGTGCGCGAGCGCCAGTGCGACGACACCGGCCTGTCGGGCTACTTCGTCTCGGCGCGCATCGGCGCCGATCATCCGCAGGCGCGCGGCCAGGCCGACATGGCCTTCGTCATGTCCGACTGGAACCGCGGCATCGAGAGCTGGCGCTTCAACGTGCCGACCGATACCAGCGCCGCGCCGACCGTGCGCGCGCACACCATCTTCGACCGCACCCTGCTGCGCGTCGGCGAGACCGTGTCGATGAAGCACCTGATCCGCATCGAGACCGCGCAGGGCTTCGGCCTGCCGGGCGCGGGCCAGGCGCTGCCGGCCAAGGTGGTGATGCGCCACGTCGGCAGCGACCAGACCTACGAACTGCCGCTGCAGTGGCGCGCCACCGCCAGCGGCGGGCGCAGCGCCGAAAGCAGCTTCCAGATCCCGCCCGAGGCCAAGCTCGGCAGCTACGACGTGGAACTGGTGACGCGCCGTGGCGAAGGCCAGCAGGCGCAGGAAGACAGCCTCTCCAGCGGCAGCTTCCGCGTCGAGGCCTTCCGCCTGCCGGTGCTGGCCGGCACGCTGAAGGCGGGCACGGCCGCGCCGGTGGTGGCGCCGGCCGAGCTGCCGGTCGACGTCGAGGTCCACTATGTCGCCGGCGGTGCCGCCGCCGGCCTGCCGGTACGCGTGTCGGCGCTGCTGCGCGACAAGGCGGTGTTCTTCCCCGACTACGATGACTACTCCTTCGCCGCGCCGCGCGCGCGCCAGGAGTCGGCGGGCGGCGACGAGGACGTGGAGGAGGGCGAATCCGCGCCGCGCGACGACGGCCAGAAGCTGGTGGCCGACAAGCTGCCGCTGGCGCTGGACAAGAGCGGTGCCGGCAAGGTCACGGTGCGCAAGCTGCCGGCGCTGGATGCGCCGCGCGACCTGCTGCTGGAAGCGGGCTTCGCCGATCCCAACGGCGAGCTGCAGACGCTGCGCCAGACCGTGCCGCTGTGGCCGGCCGCGGTGGTGGCGGGCATCCGCACCGAGGGCTGGGCTTCGGTCAAGCAGAAGATCGTGGTGCATGGCCTGGTGCTCGATACCGCCGGCAGGCCGCAGGCCGGCGTGCCGGTGCAGGTCCAGGCCCACGCGCGCATCGTCACCTCGGCGCGCAAGCGCGTGGTGGGCGGCTTCTACCGCTACGACAACAGCAGCGAAAGCCGCGATCTCGGCACCGTGTGCGAGGGCCGCAGCGATGCGCAGGGGCGGGTACGCTGCGAGGTGGCGCTGGCGCAGGCCGGCCAGATCGAGCTGGTGGCCAGCGCGCGCGACAATGCCGGACGCAGTTCGCGTGCAGCCACCACGGTGTGGGTGACGCGCCAGGGCGAGCTGTGGTTCGGCGGCGAAGACCATGACCGCATCGACCTGCTGCCCGAGAAGAAGTCCTACGCAGCCGGCGAAACCGCCGTGTTCCAGGCGCGCATGCCGTTCCGCCACGCCACCGCGCTGGTCTCGGTGGAACGCGAGGGCGTGCTGCAGACCAGCGTGGTCGAGCTCGACGGCAAGGACCCGACCGTGCGGCTCAAGGTCAAGCCCGAGTGGGGGCCCAATGTCTACGTCTCGGTGCTCGCCGTGCGCGGCCGCCTGCGCGAGGTTCCCTGGTATTCCTTCTTCACCTGGGGCTGGCGCCAGCCGCTCGAATGGTGGCGCGCCTTCCGCGACGAGGGCGGCGCGTGGAGCGCGCCGACGCCGCTGGTGGACCTGTCCAAGCCGGCCTTCCGCCTGGGCCTGGCCGAGATCCGCGTCGGCAGCGAGGCGCACCGGCTCGACGTCAAGGTCAGCACCGACCGGGCCAGCTACCCGGTGCGCGGCAAGGCGCAGGTGACGGTACAGGTCACGCTGCCCGACGGCCGTCCCGCCGCCGGCGGCGAGGTGGCGCTCGCCGCGGTCGACGAGGCACTGCTGGAGCTGATGCCCAACCGCAGCTGGGACGTTCTCGACGCCATGCTGCAGCGGCGCGGCTACGGCGTGGAGACCGCCACCGCGCAGATGGAGATCATCGGCCGCCGCCACTATGGCCGCAAGGCGGTGCCGGCGGGCGGCGGCGGCGGCAAGAGCCCGACGCGCGAGCTGTTCGACACCCTGCTGCTGTGGAACCCGCGCGTGACGCTCGACAGCGCCGGCAAGGCCACGCTGACGGTGCCGCTGAACGACTCGCTGACGCGCTTCCGCGTCGTCGCCGTGGCCGACCAGGGCGTGGGCCGCTTCGGCAGCGGCAGCGCCACCATCGCGGCCACGCAGGACCTGCAGCTGATCGCCGGCCTGCCGCAGCTGGTGCGCGAAGGCGACCGCTACCGCGCCATGTTCACGCTGCGCAATACCACCGCACGCGCGATGACGGTGGTGGCCACGGCGCGCACCAGCCTGGCGGGCCAGCAGCAGGCGCTGCCGCCGCAGACGGTGCGGCTGGCCGCCGGCGCCGCGCAGGAGATCGGCTGGCAGGTGACGGCGCCCGACTTCCTGGCCGATACGCGCAGCGCCAGCCTGCAGTGGGAGGTACAGGCCGGCGAACAGGGCGGTGGCGGCGCCGCCGATCGCATCAAGTTGTCACAGCAGGTGGTGCCGGCGGTGCCGGTCACCGTGCAGCAGGCCACCCTGGGCCAGCTTGCGCCGAGCCTGTCCGTGCCGGTGCGCGCGCCGGCCGGCGCGCTCGCCGAGCCGGGCAGCCAGCGGCCGCGCGGCGGCCTGCAGGTGGCGCTGCAGTCGTCGCTGGCGGGCGGCATGCCCGGCGTGCGCGAGTGGTTCCGCGCCTATCCCTTCAGCTGCCTGGAGCAGCGTGCCTCGCAGGCGATCGGGCTGGGCGATGCGGCGGCGTGGAATGCGCTGATGGCGCAGTTGCCGACCTATCTCGACCGCGACGGGCTGGCCGCCTACTTCCCCCTGCGCGACGACGGCGAGAGCGGCAGCGAAGTGCTGAGCGCCTACCTGCTGTCGATCGCCGACGAGGCGGCGCGCGCCGGCTTGCCGCTGCGCTTGCCGCAGGCGCAGCGCGAGCAGATGGAGCGCGGCCTGGCCGCCTTCGTCGAAGGACGCATCCAGCGCCAGCGCTGGGCCCCGACGCAGGACCTGGAGCTGCGCAAGCTGGCCGCCGTCGAGGCGCTCTCGCGCAGCGGCCACGCGCAGCCGCGCATGCTCGATTCGATCCAGCTCCAGCCCGCGCAGTGGCCGACCTCGGCGCTGCTCGACTGGATCGCGGTGCTCACGCGCCTGCCCGACATCCCGCAGCGCGCGGCGCGGCTCGAGCAGGCGCAGCAACTGCTGCGCGCGCGCCTCACGGTGCAGGGCACGCGGCTGGCGTTCTCGACCGAGTCGGGCGACCACCTGTGGTGGCTGATGCAGGGCGCCGACAGCAATGCCGCGCGGCTGCTCGCGCTGGCCACCGAGCTGCCAGGCTGGAAGGACGACGCGCCGCGTCTCGCGGCCGGCCTGCTGGGGCGGCAGGTACGCGGCGCCTGGGACACCACCACCGCCAACGCCTGGGGCACGCTGGCCATCGCGCGCTTCGCGCAGGCTTTCGAGCACGGTGCGGTGACGGGCAGCACCCGCATCGCGCTGGACGGCGGCGGTGAGGCCGGGCGCAGCTTCGACTGGGCGCGCGCCACGCGTGGCGAGGGCCAGGACTTGGCGCGCGGCAGCGTGATGTTGCCGTGGCCGGCGGCGGCGGCCGACGGGGTGCCCGCCACGCTGCGCCTCGAGCATGGCGGCGGCGGCCGGCCATGGGCGACGGTGCGCGCGCTGGCGGCGGTGCCGCTGCGCGAGCCGCTCGCGGCGGGCTACCGTATCCGCCGCACGCTCACGGCAGTGGAGCAGGCGGTGCCCGGCAAGTGGTCGCGCGGCGACGTGTACCGGGTCAAGCTGGAGTTCGATGCGCAGGCAGACATGAGCTGGGTGGTGGTCAGCGACCCGCTGCCGGCGGGCGCCACCATCCTCGGCAGCGGCCTGGGGCGGGACTCGGAGGTCGCCACACGGGGCGAGCAGCGCCGCGGCGCCTGGCCGGCCTTTACCGAGCGTACGCCGCAGGCCTACCGTGAGTACTACGCCTATGTGCCGAAGGGGACGGCTTCGGTGGAGTACACGGTGCGGCTGAACAACGCAGGTGAGTTCGCCCTGCCGCCGACGCGCGTCGAAGCCATGTATGCACCCGATGTGTTCGGCGCGGTGCCGAACGCCAAACTGCTGGTGGGGGAACGGCCGTGAGCTGGCTGGCGATGAGAATACCCGCGCGCGTGCGCGAATGGTGGATGGCCGGTGCGCTGGCCGGGGTGATCTACGGCGGCCTGCTGGTCAGCGCCGCGATGGAACTGCCGGAGGGCGCGCCGCTGGCCGGCCAGATCGCGCTGCAGCCGGCCTGGAAGACCGCCATGGCGCTGATGCTGGCGCGCGCGGCCTGGTTCCACCAGCCGCGCCGCGAGCGCCGCTGGCTGGTGGCGGCGCTGCTGTGCTCGGCGCTGGGCGACTTCCTGCTGTGCCTGCCGGGCCTGCCGCACTACTTCGTCGGCGGCCTCGGCGCCTTCCTGCTGGCGCACCTGGCCTACATCGTGCTGCTGCTGCCGCTGGCCGGCGACTGGCGCGCGCCGCGCCTGGTCGGCTGCGGCCTCGTGGTGGGCGCGGCGGGCACGCTGCTGGGGCGCTTCTGGCCCAACCTCGGCACGCTGACCGTGCCGGTCGCGGTCTATGTGTGCGCGCTGGCGGCGATGGCGTGCACGGCGCTGGTGGCGCGCCTGCCCACGCCGCTGGCGGCGCTGGGCGCGCTCTGCTTCGCCGCGTCGGACGCGATGATCGGCATGGCGCGCTTCCTCTCCCCGTTCGACAGCTACCAGCTCGGTATCTGGTGGACCTACGCGGCGGCGCAGGTGCTGCTGGTGGCGGGCGTGACCGCCGGGCGGGACGGATGAAGCGGATGGTGCCGCCGCGGCGCGCGCTGGCCGCCGCCTGCCTGCTGGCAGGCGTGCTGGCGGCGCGGATGGCGCATGCGGTGCCCGGCTTCGACGCGGTCAAGGCCGGCTGGCGCAGCGCCGACGTGGTCGTGCTCGACCGTCATGGCGAAACGCTGGCGCGCGTGCGCGAGGACTTCCAGGCGCGCCGCGGCGACTGGGTCGCGCTGGAGGAGATCTCGCCGGCCATGCGCCATGCCATCGTGCTGTCCGAGGACCGCCGCTTCTACGCCCACAGCGGCATCGACTGGCAAGGCGTGGCCGCCGCCGTCTGGGCCAATCTGTGGAACACGCGCACACGCGGTGCCTCGACGCTGACCATGCAGCTGGCCGGCCTGCTCGACGACAACCTGCGCCGCCCGGGAGGCCAGCGCAGCCTCGCGCAGAAGCTCGGCCAGGCCGCGGCCGCGGCCGCCCTGGAGCGTGGCTGGAGCAAGGCGCAGATCCTCGAGGCCTACCTCAACCTGGTGCCGCTGCGCGGCGAACTGGTGGGCGTGGCGGCGCTGTCGCAGGCGCTGTTCGGCAAGGTGCCGGGCGGGCTCGATGCGCGCGAGTCGGCGCTGGCCGTGGCGCTGGTGCGCGCGCCGAATGCGCCGGCGCGGCGCGTGGCGCAGCGCGCCTGCGGCATCCTGCGCGAGATGGGACGGGCACAGGAATGCGCCGGCCTGGAGGGCTTCGCCCAACTGGTGTTGCTGCGCGGTGCGCGGGCGCCGGCCGGTGCGGCCAGTCTGGACGGTATGGACGGGATGGGCGGTATGGATGACAAGGCCGCGCGTGCCGCGCTGGCACCGCACCTGGCGCGCGCCGCGCTGGCACAGGCGCGCGCCGTGGCGCCGCGCTCCGCGCTGCCGGCGCGCCTGGCCACCACCGCCGATGCCGGCCTGCAGCGCGTGGCGCAGGCCAGCCTGCAGCGTCACCTGCGCGAGCTGGCGGGGCGGCAGGTGGAGGACGGCGCCGTGGTGGTGCTCGACAACGCCAGCGGCGACGTGCTCGCCTATGTGGGTTCTTCCGGCGCGCTGTCGTCGGCGGCACAGGTCGACCATGCCGCCGCGCTGCGCCAGGCGGGGTCCACCCTCAAACCCTTCCTCTACGAGCAGGCGCTCGAGGAGAAGCGGCTGACCGCCGCCTCGCTGCTGGACGACCGCCCGGTCAACCTGCCCACCGGCGGGGGCCTCTACGTGCCGCAGAACTACGACCGCCGCTATGCCGGCTGGGTCAGCATGCGCGCGGCGCTGGCCTCGTCGCTGAACGTGCCGGCGGTACGCACGCTGGTGATGGTGAGCCCGCACCGCTTCCGCCAGCGCCTGGTGGCGCTCGGCCTGCCGCTCAGCGAGGCCGGCGACTACTACGGCTACAGCCTGGCGCTGGGCAGCGCGGACGTGCCGCTGCTGGCCTTGACCAACGCCTACCGCGCGCTGGCCAACGGCGGCCGCTACGGACCGGTGCGGATGCGCCTGGAGGCCGCTCCCGGCAAGCTGCGCCAGGTGATGTCGCCGGCGGCCAGCTACGTGGTCGCCGACGTGCTGTCCGACCGCCATGCGCGCGCGCGTACCTTCGGTCTCGACAGCCCGCTGACCACGCGCTACTGGAGCGCGGTCAAGACCGGCACCAGCAAGGACATGCGCGACAACTGGTGCATCGGCTGGTCCGAGCGCTACACGGTGGGCGTATGGGTGGGCAATGCGAGCGGCGCGAGCATGCACGAGGTATCGGGCGTGTCGGGTGCCGCGCCGGTCTGGCACGAGGTGATGGACACCCTGCACCGCAGCCTGCCGAGCGCGCCGCCAGCGCCCCCGGCCGGCGTGCAGCGGGTGGCGCTGCGTTTCGACGGCGACCTCGAGCCGGCGCGCGAGGAGGTGTTCCTGGCAGGCACGGCGCTGACATGGGTACGCGTCGCCGGCGCGGCTGGTGAAGCCGTCGATGGGGGCGCAGGCGGGCCGAAGCAGCGGGGCCGGCCGGCGGCGAGCGCGCGCGTCGGGGTCGATGCCGGCGTGGCGGCCATCGCCAGCCCCGCCGACGGCACCATCTTCGCGCTGGATCCCGATATCCCGCCGGCCGCGCAGCGCGTGTGGCTGCGCGCGGAAGCAGCCGGCGGCGCGCCCGCGCGCGGGGTTGGCTGGCGCCTGGACGGCCAGCTGCTGGCGCGTGGCGCCGAGGTGGCCTGGCTGCCTTGGCCGGGGCGCCATCAGTTCGAGCTGGTCTCGGCCGACGGGCGCGTGCTCGACCGCGTCGGCGTCGAGGTGCGCGGGGCCGTGGCGCGCACGCCGGCGCCTGCCGGGCGGCCGGGCGGCTGAACGTGCTTCGGCGGCGGCCTGCCTGCTGGCAGCCTGTGTGCGGCATCGCCGATAATCGCGGCTCGACCCCGCGCGGCGCCGGCATCACCCTGGCGACCGCCGTTTTCCCTGTCTTCCTTTTCCTGCCATCGCGAGGCCCGTCATGTCATTCGCCGTTCTCGATGCCGCCAGCACCGCGGCGCGCCTGCCATATCCCGCACTGGCGCGCGCCATCGCCGCCATGCTGGCCGAACTGCGCGCCGGCACGGCCAAGGCGCCGCCCCGCATCGCCTTGCCGGTGGGCGACGCCGAGGCGGGCGCCGGCACGCTGCTGGTGATGCCCGCCTGCAATGCGGAGCTGGTGATGACCAAGAACATCACCGTCCATCCGGACAACCCGCGCCGCGGCCTGCCCAATATCCTGGGCGAGGTGGTGGTGGCGCGGGCCGGCACCGGCGAGCGGATCGCCCTGCTGGACGGCCCGACCGTCACGGGCCGCCGCACCGCGGCCGTGTCGCTGCTGGCAGCCCAGTCCTTCGCCGCGCGCCCGGATGGCGAACTGCTGATCGTCGGCGCGGGCGTGCAGGCCTTGACGCACCTCGAGGCCTTCGTGGCCGGCCTGCCGGTGCGGCGCGTATGGGTGCACTCGCGCACACGGGACAAGGCGCAGGCGCTGGTGGCGCACGCGCGCACGCTGGGTGTCGAGGCCGAGGTGGCGGACGCGGTGGCGACGGTGCTGCCGCGCGTGTCGATGGTGGTCACGGTGACGTCCAGCCTCAGCCCGGTGCTGCCGGATCTCGATGGCGGCCTGTGGCGCGATGATCATTTCGTGGCCGCGGTGGGGGCCTTCCGGCCCGAGATGTGCGAGCTGCCCGCGCGCCTCTGCCTGGCGGCGCAGCAGGCCGGGCGGCTGCTGGCCGATACCCTGTTCGGCATCGAGGAAGAAGCCGGCGACCTGCTGCAGGCCGGCGTCGACTGGGCGCGCGTGCAGCCGTTCGAAAGCGCGGTCCTCGAGGCCGAGGCGATCCGTGCGCGCGCCGGCAGTCCGCTGGTCTTCAAGAGCGTCGGTTATGCGCTGTGGGACCTCGCGGCCTGCGTGCTCGCCAGCCAGCAGGACGCGGCGGATTCGACCGTGGCAAATTAGTCACAGTTTGGGATCCATCTGTACGGATAGCCGGGGAGTTCTTGATGGTTAACCCTCGGTTTAGGTGAGTTCTTCTATGATTCCTAGCAGCGTTTGAAACAGTCATACGATTTCTGACGAGATAATGCACGCTCGCGGTAACGCGGAAATTCAGCAGGATTCAGCAGAAATTCAGAACAAGAAATCGGAAATCGGAAGACGGAGTGCGAGGAATGAGTTTTCAGTACAAGAAGATGCTGATCGCGGGCGCTGCCATGCTGCTGGCCGGTGCTGCGCAGGCACAATCCGCGGGTAGCAATATCGTCAGCCTGGGCTGGTTCCGGGTCATGCCGACGGGATCGGCGGATCCGCTCACACTGGACAGCGTCAACGGCGTGCCGTTCGGCCAGCCCCAGCCAGGCACCGGCGCCAAGGTGGAGTCGGCCGATACGCTGGGCCTCGCCTTCACGCATTTCTTTACCGACAACATCGCGGGCGAGATCGTCGCCGGCATCCCGCCCAAGCATGACATCACCGGCCAGGGCTCGTTCGCCCAGTACGGCAAGCTCGGCTCGGTGCGGCAGTGGAGCCCGGCGGTGCTGGTGCAGTACCACTTCTTCGATGCCACCACCAAGCTCCGCCCCTATGTCGGCATCGGCGTGAACTACACGTGGTTCACCGCTGCCCAGGTGACCAACCAGTCCTTCGTGACCGGCACCTACGGCCCCGGGGCTTCCATTAGCGCGAGCGCCAAGTCGTCGTGGAACCCGGTCTTCAACATCGGCGCCAACTACGCCATCACCGACAAGTGGTTCGTGGGTCTCTCCGTGTCCTACTTGCCGCTGTCGACCACCGCCACCTTCACCACCCAGCGCGGTCCGGTGACCATCGTGTCGCATACCAAGATCAAGCTGGATCCGGTCGTGACCTACCTGAACGTCGGCTATCGCTTCTGACTTCCGTCTTCGGACGCGGCCCGACGCCACGCAACGGAAAAAGCGCCCCGCGGGGCGCTTTTTTTCTTGCCTGCGATGTGGGATCAGGCCACCGACTTGACCGGATAGCCGGCCGTCTCGATGGCCTGGCGCAGCGCCAGCACATCGGCCTGGCTTTCCACGCGGACGGCCTGGGCGGCCACGTCGGCCGACACCTGCGCGGCCGGATCGACGGCCTGCACCGCGCGCGTGATGGCGCCGACGCAATGGCCGCAGGACATGCCTTCTACCTGGAACTGGATCATCTGATTTCTCCTGGAGGGATGAAAGGGTGACTGGATGATGGGATCGCGATGATGCTAGTCTGGACCTTCCCATCGTGGGAAGCGCAAGCGTTGCATGCGCCGCATGGCTGTCCGCCAGCCTTGACCTTCCCATCATGGTAACGTCCATGCTACGTCCATCGCCCATAGCGGAACCGACGGTCCATCATGTCCAGCGCTTCTTCCTCCCTGTCCCCCTCTGAATGGCGCCTGCCGATCGAAGGCATGACCTGCGCCTCCTGCGTGCGCCGTGTCGAGAACGCGCTGGCCAAGGTGCCCGGCGTGCACGACGTGGCCATCAATCTGGCGACCGAGCAGGCCACCTTGCACGCCGACGACGGCAGCGTGCTGCCGGCGGCCGCGCGCGCGGTCGAGCAGGCCGGTTATGCGGTGCCGCACGAGGAGATCGAGCTCGACGTCAGCGAGATGAGCTGCGCTTCCTGCGTGGGCCGGGTGGAGCGCGCATTGCGCGCCGTGCCCGGCGTGCTGGAGGCCCAGGTCAACTTGGCCACCGAGCGCGCCAGCGTGACGGTGCTGCGCGGCACCGCCGATGCGGACACGCTGGTGCAGGCGGTGGCGCGGGCCGGCTATGGCGCCGTGCCGCACGGCGGCCGGCCGGCCGCGGGCGAGGCGCGTCCGGCCTTCTGGGACGGTCCCTGGCCGGTGGCGCTGTCGGCCGCGCTGTCGCTGCCGCTGGTGGCGCCGATGGTGCTCGAATGGTTCGGTGTGCACTGGATGCTGCCCGGCGCGGTGCAATGGCTGCTGGCCACGCCGGTGCAGTTCGTGTTCGGCTGGCGCTTCTACAAGGCCGGCGCCAAGGCGGTGCGGGCCGGTACCGGCAATATGGACCTGCTGGTCGCGCTGGGCACCTCGGCGGCCTATGGCTTGTCGCTGTGGCAGATGCTGGCCGCGCCGGCCGATGCCATGCCGCACCTGTACTTCGAGAGCGCCGCCGTGGTCATCACGCTGGTGCGGCTGGGCAAGTGGCTGGAGGCGCGCGCCAAGCGCCAGACCGCCGACGCCATCCGTGCGCTGGCGGCGCTGCGGCCCGATACGGCGCGCGTGCGCCGTGATGGGGTCGAGAGTACCTTGCCGCTCGCCGCCGTGCGCGTCGGCGACGAGGTGGTGGTGCGTCCGGGCGAGCGCATCCCGGTCGATGCGGTGGTGATCGAAGGCCGCAGCCATGCCGACGAGTCGATGCTGACCGGCGAAAGCCTGCCGGTGCCGAAGCAGCCCGGCGATCGCCTGACCGGCGGCGCCATCAACCAGGAGGGCTTGCTGGTGGCGCGCACCGAGGCGATCGGTGCCGAGACCGTGCTGGCGCGCATCATCCGCATGGTCGAGCACGCCCAGGCCGCCAAGGCGCCGATCCAGCGCCTGGTCGACCAGGTCAGCGCGGTGTTCGTGCCGGTGGTGCTGGGGCTGGCGCTGCTGACGCTGCTGGGCTGGGGCCTCGTCGGCAGTGACTGGCAGGCGGGCCTGATCAACGCCGTGGCGGTGATGGTGATCGCCTGCCCGTGTGCGCTGGGACTGGCGACGCCGGCGGCGATCATGGCCGGCACCGGGGCCGGCGCACGCGCCGGCATCCTGATCAAGGACGCCGAGGCGCTCGAAGTGGCGCACCGCGTCAAGGTGGTGGCCTTCGACAAGACCGGCACGCTGACGGTGGGCCGGCCGCGTGTGGTGGCGTTGCGCGCGGCCGCAGGGCAGGACGCGCAGGCCGAGACGGCGCTGCTGGCGCGGCTGGCCGCGCTGCAGGCCGGCAGCGAGCATCCGCTGGCCCATGCGGTGCTGGCCGCGGCGCAGGCACGCGGGTTGGCCGTGGTGCCGGCCGACGAACTGCGCGCGCTGCCGGGGCAGGGCGTGGCCGGCAGCGTGGATGGTGTGGCGCTGCGGCTCGGCAGCGAAGGCCTGCGTGCAGCGATGGGCGCGCCGGCCGGCGCGCTGGAGGCCGATGCCGAGGCGCTGCGCGCGGCGGGGCGCACCGTCTCGTGGCTGCTGCAGGCCGAGCCGCCGCGTGTGCTCGGCCTGGTGGGCTTCGGCGACGAGATCAAGCCCGGCGCGCCGGCGGCGATCGCGCGGCTGCGCGCGGCCGGCATCCGCACGGTGATGCTGACCGGCGACAACCGCGGCGCGGCCGCGCAGGTGGGCCGCGCGCTGGGGCTGGACGAGGTGCAGGCGGAGGTGCTGCCGCAGGACAAGGCGGAGCGCGTGGCCGCGCTCGGGCGCGACGGCATCGTGGTGGCGATGGTCGGCGACGGCATCAACGATGCGCCGGCGCTGGCGGCCGCCAGCGTGGGCATCGCCATGTCCACCGGTACCGATGTCGCCATGCAGGCGGCCGGCATCACGCTGATGCGCGGCGACCCGTCGCTGGTGGCCGACGCGCTGTCGATCTCGCACCGTACCGTGGGCAAGATCCGGCAGAACCTGTTCTGGGCGTTCATCTACAACGTGGTCGGCATCCCGCTGGCGATGGCCGGCCTGCTCAACCCCATGCTGGCCGGCGCGGCCATGGCCTTCTCCAGCGTCAGCGTGGTCAGCAACGCGCTGCTGCTGCGGCGCTGGCGCCCGGCGCCGCCCACCGCCACGCGGCCCGCTCCCGCCGGCCAGTCCGCTCCCGCGCAGGAGGCAGCATGAACATCGGCGAAGCGGCGCAGGCCTCGGGGGTCTCCGCCAAGATGATCCGGCACTACGAAGCGATCGGCCTGCTCGATGCCGCGCCGCGCAGCGACGGCGGCTACCGCCGCTACGACGAACGCGCGGTCCATACCTTGCGTTTCGTCCGGCGTGCCCGTAACCTCGGTTTCTCGCTGGACGAGATCCGCGGCCTGCTGTCGCTGTGGCACGACCGCGCGCGGGCCAGCGCAGACGTCAAGGCGCTGACGCTCAGGCATGTGGCGGAACTCGACCAGCGCATCGCCGAACTGCAGTCGATGCGGGACACGCTGGACCGGCTGGCGCAGGCCTGCAGCGGCGACGACCGCCCGGACTGCCCGATCCTGGCCGACATGGCCTGCGGCATGGAGCGTGACGGGGCCGGGCAGGCGGGGTGCTGCGGCTGAGACCGCTCGCCGGCGCTATGCAGGTGGTACGCCGACGCAGGTTGGGCGTGTGGTGGACGTGCGGTGGACGCGTGGCTGACTCTTGGGGGGAGAGGAGAGGGATGGAGCAATCGACTACCGACGCGGGCACCGTGCCGCCGCAAGGCGCCGCCGCCGACGAAGCCGCGGCGGCCTGCGTGGCGCTGCGCAGCCACCAGCGCATGCGTGACGGCACCGAACTGCTGCTGCGCACCTGGGAACCCGATGCAAGCCGCTTTCCCGCCGCCCTCGGCAGCGTGCTGCTGGTGCACGGCCTGGCCGAGCACAGCGGCCGCTACCAGCACGTGGCGCAGGTCTTGTGCGGGCTCGGCCTGCGCGTGCGTGCCTACGACCAGCGAGGCCACGGCGCCAGCGGTGGCGCGCGCATGGTGGCCGACCGTCCCGATGTCTTCGTCGACGACCTGGCCGAGATCTACGACGTGGCCACGGCGCAGTGGCACGAGCTGCCCTTCCTGTTCGGCCACAGCATGGGCGGCCTGGTCGCGGCACGGTTCGCCACCCAGCGCGTGCGCCCGCTCCGAGCGCTGGTGCTGTCCTCGCCGGCGCTGGCGCTGCGGCTGGGCGGCGCCGCGCTGACGCTGCAGCGGGTGCTGCTGACGCTGGTGCCGCGCCTGCGCATTCCCAATCCGATCGATGCACGCATGCTTTCGCACGATGCGGCGGTGGTGGCCGCCTACCGTGCCGATCCGCTGGTGCAGACCACCATCACCGCCGGCATGCTGGAGGTCTTCCTGCGCGGCATGCCGCGCGCGCAGGCCGAGGCGCCGCTGCTGGAAGCACCGATGCTGATGCTGGTCGGCGGTGACGACCGCGTGGTCGATGCCGAGGGCAGCCGCCGCTTCTTCGACCATGCGCCGCCCGAACTGCGCCGCATGGCCTGGTTCGACCATGGCTTCCATGAAGTGCTGAACGAGGCCGAGCCCTTGCGCGGCGAAGTGATGGCGGCGCTCACCGGCTGGCTGCGCGAGCGGCTGCAGCCGCCGCCGGCCTGATCGTCACCTGAGCGCCACCTGAGCGCCACCTGAGCGTCGTCGGAACGCCGCCGGGCTGCCCGATGGCCCGGCTCAGGGCTGGAACACCGCGGCGGTGAGGTCGAACAGCGCGGCAATGGCCGGCTCGTTGCGCCGCGCGGCCAGGGTCACCAGCGTCAGCTCGGTCTGCACCGACATTTCTTCCAGCACCACCAGGCCGTGCGCGTGCGATTCGCGCAGTGCGATCGCGTCGCGCACCAGCGACAGGCCCACGCCCGAGCGCACCAGGTCCAGCATCGACGCCTCCTGGTCCACCTGGGCCACCTTGACCGGCACCGCGCCGACGCTGTCGAAGCGCGCGCTCAGCAGCCGGCTGTGCGCCGACTCGGGCGGCGTCCAGATCCACGGCAGCGCGGCAAGCTGCGCCCAGGAGCGCCGGGCGGTGCGTTCGCGCCAGCCCTTGGGCGCCACCACGTAGTAGCGGAAGGGCGTCAGCGCCAGCGCATGGAACAGCTTCTCGGGCGGACGCCCGAGGTAGAAGCCCGCATCGAGCGCGCCCGCGCGTACCTGCTGCAGCACCCAGCCCGACATGCCGTGGCGCAGTTCGGTGCGGATCTGCGGATGGCGCTCGACCAGGGCGCGCAGCGTGACGCCGAGGCGCGTGAATTCGGGATCGAGGATGGTGCCGATGGCGAGCTGGCCGCGCACGGCGTGGTGCATCGCGCCGACCGTATGCTGCAGGTCGCCCGCGGCCTCCAGGATGCGTTCGGCCAGCGGCAGCAGCACGGCGCCGTCGGCGCTCAGCACGAGGCCGGCAGCGGTGCGCTGGAACAGGCGGAGCTGCCAGTCCGCCTGCAGGTGCTTGAGCTGCAGGCTCACGGCGGGCTGGGTCAGGTGCAGCCGCTGCGCGGCGCGGGTCAGGTTGCCTTCGCGCGCGACAGCGACGAAGGCGCGCAGTTGTACGAGGTCCACAGCAGGCGGAGAGCAGCCGATAGTGCGCTGCAATATTTTGCGATCCTTATATTGGGCTTGACGATAAATCATTGGACGGGTGTGCGCAAATGCGAGACGCTTGCCGTCGCCCGCCGGGATGCCAGCCGTCTGCGCGCGACGGCACGCTGCCAGGGAACCGCGGCAGCGCGCCAGGGTCATGAGGAAATGCAAACTCGCTCCGGTGCCGTACCGACAGGACGTGACAAGGGAAACATGGAGACCTACGACTACATCATCGTCGGCGCCGGCTCGGCCGGCTGCGTGCTGGCCAACCGCCTGAGCCAGGACAGCAATGTCAACGTGCTGCTGCTGGAGGCCGGCGGCAAGGACGACTATCACTGGATCCATATTCCGGTGGGCTATCTCTACTGCATCGGCAATCCGCGCACCGACTGGCTGTACCGCACCGCGGCCGAGGCCGGGCTGGACGGGCGTTCGCTCGGCTATCCGCGCGGGCGCGTGCTGGGCGGCTCGTCCTCGATCAACGGCATGATCTATATGCGTGGGCAGCGCGAGGACTACGACGCGTGGGCGCGCCTGAGCGGCGACGAAGGCTGGAGCTGGGACCAGGTGCTGCCGTTGTTCAAGCGCAGCGAAGACCACCATCGCGGTGCCAGCGAATTCCACGGCGCCGGCGGTGAATGGCGTGTCGAAGGGCAGCGGCTGCGCTGGGAAGTGCTGGAGCGCTTCATGGACGCGGCCGAGCAGGCCGGCATTCCGCGCACCGACGATTTCAACCGGGGCGACAACTTCGGCGTCGGCTATTTCGAGGTCAACCAGCGCCGCGGTATCCGCTGGAACACTTCGAAGGCCTTCCTGCGTGGTGCCTCGGATCGGCCCAACCTGACCATCATCACCGGTGCCCAGGTCAGTGAGCTGACCTTCGACGGGCAGCGCTGCACCGGGGTGCGCTTCACCGGCGCCGGCCGGCAGCACGAGGCCCGCGCCGCGCGCGAGGTGATCCTGGCGGCGGGCGCGGTCAATACACCGCAGCTGCTGGAACTGTCGGGCATCGGCCAGCCGGAACGCCTGCGCGCGCTCGGCATCGCCGTGCGCCAGGCGCTGCCGGGCGTCGGCGAGAACCTGCAGGACCACTTGCAGCTGCGCACGGTGGTCAAGGTGGACGGCGTACGCACGCTCAATACACAGGTCGCGCACTGGTGGGGCAAGCTCGGCATCGGCCTGCAGTACGTCGTCAACCAGAGCGGCCCGATGAGCATGGCGCCGTCGCAGCTCGGTGCCTTTGCGCGCTCCGATCCTGGCCAGGCGCGCCCCAATCTCGAATATCACGTGCAGCCGCTCTCGCTCGACAAGTTCGGCGAGCCGCTGCACAGCTTCAACGCCTTCACCGCCAGCGTGTGCAACCTGCGCCCGAGCTCGCGCGGCAGCGTGCATATCGAGGCCGCTGACTTCCGCCGGCCGCCGGTCATCGCCCCGCGCTACCTGTCGACGGAAGAGGACCGCAAGGTGGCGGCCGATTCGCTGCGCCTGACGCGGCGCATCGTGGCCTCGCCCGCGCTGGCGCCGTTCCGTCCGCAGGAGTGGCTGCCGGGTCCCGGCGCAGAGAGCGACGAGGCGCTGGCCGAGGCGGCCGGCAAGATCGGCACCACTATCTTCCATCCGGTCGGTACCTGCCGCATGGGCCGTGCCGACGATGAGCAGGCCGTGGTCGATCCGCGCCTGCGGGTGCGCGGCGTGGCCGGCTTGCGCGTGGTGGACGCCTCGGTGATGCCGCTGATCACCTCGGGAAACACCAATTCGCCCACCATCATGATCGCCGAACGGGCCAGTGACATGATCCGCGAAGACTGGCGCCGCACGGCTTGAGCGAGGGCGGTGCGCGGCCTGCGCGCGAGCGGCGATCCCGTCCTTCGGAGGGGCCGCACCGACGTCATGAACATGACACGTGGTTCATGTTTCATGATTAGTGCAAACCCGGATGTTTTGCGACGCAGCAGGCGCACACAATAGACGCCTCAATCCGTGCAGCAGCCTGCACACGCGCTCTCCGGCCGATCACGGAAGACGCGGGCAGCGGGCAGCGCTGCATGGCGGCAAGAAGAATAAAAGACGTGCGGCGCGCGGACCAGGCGTGCCGCGAACGGTCGAAGCGCGGACACGACATCTCCGGGAGAGATGCGCGCGACGGTTCCAACCATTTGTCAGTGCCGGGCACGAGCCGGCATCCAGCAAGAGGGCGGGCAGGAGACTATGAATCAACAGGAAACCATCCTGGAAACACGGAACCTCACCAAGGAGTTCAAGGGGTTCACCGCCGTCAGCGATGTCAGCCTGCGCGTGCGGCGCGGCGCCATCCACGCGCTGATCGGCCCCAACGGGGCAGGCAAGACGACCTGCTTCAATCTGCTGACCAAGTTCCTGGAGCCGACCTCCGGCACCATCCTCTTCAACGGCATCGACATCACGCGCGAGAGGCCCGCGCAGATCGCGCGCCGCGGCGTGATCCGTTCCTTCCAGATCTCGGCGGTGTTCCCGCACCTGACCGCGCTGGAGAACGTGCGCATCGGCCTGCAGCGTCAGCTCGACACCGCGATGCACTTCTGGCGCAGCGAGCGTTCGCTGGAAGTGCTGAACGACCGCGCCATGGAACTGCTCGAGCAGGTCGGCCTGACCGAGTTCGCCGACACCGTCACGGTGAACATGCCCTACGGCCGCAAGCGCGCGCTGGAGATTGCCACTACGCTGGCGATGGAGCCCGAGCTGATGCTGCTCGACGAGCCCACCCAGGGCATGGGTCACGAGGACGTCGACCGCGTCACGCAATTGATCAAGAAAGTGTCGGCGGGGCGCACCATCCTGATGGTCGAACACAATATGAACGTGGTCTCGTCGATCGCCGACAAGATCACGGTGCTGCAGCGCGGGGCCATTCTCGCCGAGGGCCCGTACGCGGAGGTGTCGAAGGACCCGCGCGTGATGGAAGCCTATATGGGCACCGCCGACGCCGAGCTGCAGGGCGCCCACTGAGCACGCCGACAGGGCGAAAGGACAGCGACATGAGCACCGAAGTGGGTACACAAGCGGGCGCGGCCGGTACGCCTGCGCTGGAAATCCGCGACCTGCACGCATGGTATGGCGAATCTCACATCCTGCACGGCGTGGACCTGACCGTGAACCGCGGCGAGGTGGTCACGCTGCTCGGGCGCAACGGCGCCGGGCGCACTACCACGCTGCGCGCCATCATGGGCCTGACCGGTGCGCGCAAGGGCTCGATCCGGGTCAACGGGCGCGAGACCATCCAGCTGCCGACGCACAAGATCGCGCATTGCGGCATCGGCTACTGCCCCGAGGAGCGCGGCATCTTCTCCAGCCTGTCGTGCGAGGAGAACCTGCTGCTGCCGCCGCACCTGAAAGGGCAGGGCGCGGGCATGAGCGAGGCCGAGATCTACGAGATGTTCCCCAACCTGAAGGAGCGCCGCCAGAGCCAGGGCACGCGCCTGTCGGGCGGGGAGCAGCAGATGCTGGCGGTCGGGCGCATCCTGCGCACCGGCGCCAACCTGCTGCTGCTCGACGAGATCTCGGAAGGGCTGGCGCCGGTGATCGTGCAGGCGCTGGCGCGCATGATCCTGACCCTGAAGAAGAAGGGCTACACGGTCGTGATGGTGGAGCAGAACTTCCGCTTCGCGGCGCCATTGGCGGACCGCTTCTACGTGATGGAGCACGGCGCCATCGTCGAACGCTTCGGCGCCGCCGAACTGCAGCAGAAGATGCCGGTGCTGCATGAACTGCTTGGGGTCTGACCCGCGAGCGGGTCGCAGCATGGTGCAAGAGCAGCAACCGGCGGCGTAGGGGCCGCCGCAACTCAGGAGACAAGCAATGAAGATGACTCGGCTGGCGGCCGCGATGGCTGCCTTGGCAATGGGCACGGTATCGGGTATGGCTGCGGCGCAGGTGTCGGGTGACACGGTCAAGATCGGCTACATCACCGACATGTCGGGCCTGTATGCCGACATCGACGGCCCGGGCGGCCTCGAGGCGATCAAGATGGCGATCGAGGATGCCGGCGGCAAGGTGCTCGGCAAGCCGATCGAGCTGGTCTCGGCCGACCACCAGAACAAGGCCGACATCGCCGCCTCGAAGGCGCGCGAATGGATGGACCAGCAGGGCCTGGACGTGCTGATCGGCGGCACCAATTCGGCCACCGGCCTGGCCATGAACAAGGTCGCGGCGGAGAAGAAGCGGGTCTACTTCAATATCGGCGCCGGCACCGCGCGCCTGACCAACGAGGAATGCACGCCCTACACGGTCCACTACGCCTATGACACGGTGGCGCTGGCCAAGGGCACCGGCAGCGCGGTGGTCAAGCAGGGCGGCAAGTCGTGGTTCTTCCTGACCGCCGACTACGCCTTCGGCCACTCGCTGGAGAACGATACGGCAGCGGTGGTCAAGGCCAATGGCGGCACCGTGGTGGGTTCGGTGCGCCATCCGCTGTCGGCTTCCGACTTCTCGTCCTTCCTGCTGCAGGCGCAGGCGTCGAAGGCGCAGATCCTGGGCCTGGCCAACGCCGGCGGCGACACCATCAACGCGATCAAGGCGGCCAAGGAATTCGGCATCACCAAGACGATGAAGATCGCCGGCCTGCTGATGTTCATCAACGATATCCACAGCCTCGGGCTGAAGAACACCGAAGGCCTGCTGATGACCGACAGCTGGTACTGGGACATGAACGACGAGACGCGCAAGTTCGCCAATCGTTTCTTCGGCAAGATGAAGAAGATGCCGAGCAGCCTGCAGGCGGCCGACTACTCGGCCGCGCGCACCTACCTGAAGGCGGTGGAAGCGGCCAAGACGGACGATCCGGACAAGGTCATGGCCGAGCTGAAGAAGATGAAGATCAACGACTTCTACACCAAGGGCTACATCCGCCAGGACGGTCGCGGCATCCACGACATGTACCTGATGCAGGTGAAGTCGCCGGCCGAGTCGAAGAAGCCCTGGGACTACCTGAAGGTGGTGGCGACCATCCCGGGCGACCAGGCCTTCACCACGGTGGCCGAGTCGAAGTGCGCACTGATGAAGAAGTAAGGCGCGGACCGCGCCGGGCCTGACGGTCCGGCCGGTCGCGGGCCCGGTCCGCGCAAGCGGGCGGGGCGGGGGAAGCGGGCCGGTCCGGCCGGTGCCGCGCACGGGCCGCGGCATGGCGGCGGCGCGCGCGACGGCCAGCGCGCTTCCCCGATCCCTTCTCCTGCCGCGCGGGAGCAGGGTGGCAATCACTCGGCAATGGAAACGGCTATCCGCCATGGACATCTTCGGAATACCTCTGCCCGCCATGCTGTCCCAGCTGCTGCTGGGGCTGGTCAACGGGGCCTTCTACGCGATGCTGAGCCTGGGCCTGGCGGTGATCTTCGGGCTGCTCAACGTCATCAATTTCGCGCACGGCGCGCTCTTCATGCTCGGTGCGGTACTGACCTGGATGGGCATGGAGTACGCCGGGCTCAGCTACTGGTGGATGCTGGTGCTGGCGCCGCTGGCGGTGGCGCTGATCGGCGTGGTGATCGAGCGCACCATGCTGCGCTGGATCTACAAGCTCGACCATATCTACGGCCTGCTGCTGACGCTGGGCATCACGCTGGTGGTCGAGGGCGTGTTCCGCTCCATCTTCGGCGTGTCGGGCCTGCCCTACTCGCCGCCGGATGCGCTGCAGGGCGCCACCGACCTGGGCTTTATGATCCTGCCCAACTACCGTGCCTGGGTGGTGGTGGCGTCGATCGCGGTGTGCCTGGCGACCTGGTACGTCATCGAGAAGACCAAGCTCGGCGCCTACCTGCGCGCGGGTACCGAGAATCCCAAGATGGTCGAGGCCTTCGGCATCAACGTGCCGTTGATGGTCACGCTGACCTACGGTTTCGGCGTGGCCCTGGCCGCCTTTGCCGGCGTGCTGGCGGCGCCCGTGATCCAGGTCTCGCCGCTGATGGGCCAGCACCTGATCATCGTGGTCTTCGCGGTGGTGGTGATCGGCGGCATGGGTTCGATCATGGGCTCGATCATCACCGGTCTGGGGCTCGGCGTGATCGAGGGGCTGACCAAGGTGTTCTATCCCGAGGCCTCGTCGACGGTAGTGTTCTTCATCATGGTCATCGTGCTGCTGCTGCGGCCGGCCGGCCTGTTCGGGAGAGAAAAGTGACTGGCGGACGAGCGCAGGGGACTGGCGTGGCGGCCGCGGTGGCCGGGGCGGATCGGGCAAGAGAGGGGCGTGGCGTGCAGAAGAAGATTTGGTATGGATTGCTGCTGGCGGGACTGATCGTCGCGCCGCTCGCCGGTGCCTATCCGGTGTTCGTGCTCAAGGTGCTGTGCTTCGCCTTGTTCGCCTGTGCCTTCAACCTGCTGATCGGCTACACGGGGCTGCTGTCGTTCGGCCACGCCGCCTTCTTCGGGGGGGCGGCCTACACGGCCGGCTATGCCATGAAGGCCTGGGGCGTGACGCCGGAAGTCGGGCTGGTGCTGGGCACCGTGGTCGGCGCGGCCATCGGCTACGTGGTGGGGGCGCTGGCGATCCGGCGCCAGGGCATCTACTTCTCGATGATCACGCTGGCGCTGGCGCAGATGCTGTACTTCTTCTGCCTGCAGGCGCCGTTTACCGGCGGCGAGGATGGGCTGCAGGGGGTGCCGCGCGGCAAGCTGTTCGGCGTGCTGCCGCTGGACAGCGACGTCACGCTCTACTATGTGGCGCTGGTGATCTTCGTGGCCGCCTTCGCCTTGATCGTGCGCACGGTGCATTCGCCCTTCGGCCAGATACTGAAGGCGATCAAGGAGAACGAGCCGCGCGCGGTCTCGCTCGGCTACGACACCGATCGCTTCAAGCTGCAGGCCTTCGTGCTGTCCGCGGCGCTGTCGGGGCTGGCCGGGGCGATCAAGGCCCTGGTGCTGGGCTTCGCCACGCTGACCGACGTGCACTGGTCGATGTCGGGCTCGGTGATCCTGATGACGCTGGTGGGCGGCCTCGGCACCCTGTCGGGTCCGCTGGCGGGTGCGTTCGTGGTCGTCGCGCTGGAGAACAAGCTGGGCGACATCGGCACCTTCCTGGCCTCGATGACGGGCATCGGCTGGTTCAATTCGCTGGGCGAGTCGGTGACGACGGTGACCGGCGTGATCTTCGTGATCTGTGTGCTGACCTTCCGCCGTGGCATCATGGGCGAGTTGCTGGCCCGCTTCGGGCGCCGGACGGGTTGATCGGGCGCCACGCCGGGACGATGAAAAAGTGACCCGTCGATGGCATGCCCGATTTTGGGGCTAGGGTTTCTGCTAGCTTGTCTCGAACGCACCGCTTCGTTACATTCCATATACGGTTTTCGCAGGTTAAATGGAGGCGGAAGCGAGGAGACGACAGGCGCGCACCCGGTGTCGGGTTGCAGTGCCAATAAAATAAAGGGCGTTGCCGGGTGATCCTCGGCAGCGCCTTTTTCCATTCCACCTCCAGTAATGCGCCGTAGCCGGCATGTGGCTACATCTGGGAATGCACCAGATGAGTGCGTTTGCTGCATTTGCTGCATTTGCGAGTGCATTTGACGACATGTGCGGCCATGCGACAATGCTCGCTCCGCCGTGGGGCCGGATGGCGCAGTACGCCGCGTTCCGCCTCGGCCCCCGACTATTCCTTCCTCCCGGTCCCTCCGTGTCCCTTTCTCCCCCGCCGGACCCGTTTCTGCCACCCGGGTTGTCCGTACGGCCCGCCGTCGCCGCCGATCTTCCGCTGTTGTCGTCCTGGCTGGACCGGGCGCGCCCCTTGCCGGTGCCGGCGCAGCGGGGCCGCCAGTTGCTGCTGGCGTCGCAGCTCAGCCGTCCGGAGCAGGGTGGTTGCCTGTTGTGCGAGGCGGGTGAGCGCCTGGTCGGCTGCCTGTCCTTCAACGTGGTGCCTTGCCTGGCCCAGGGCGGCCTGGCCGCCCTGGCGCTCGAGTGGTGGCATGACGGCGCGGACGCCGCCCCGGCGCTGGCGGCGAGCTGCGCGATGCTGGCCGACTGGTGCCGCGCGCACGGGATCCGGCAACTGCTGCTGGCGCCGGCGCTGGTCGACGCCGCCGCGCCGCCACAGGGATTCGCCGTGGACGCCTCAGGCCTGTGGTGCCGCATGCTGGTGCCCTCTTACAAGCGCCTGGGCTGAAGCCGGCGACTGGCGCCGCCACGTCAAGTTGCGGGCGTGACGCTTGGGGTAAATCCGGTCTGTCGGCGTAAAGTCCCTGTGCTAGACTCCATGCGCATTCCCGACCGATCGGTCGGTGAATAGCGCGCTGCGCATCCGGGGTAAGACGCGCAGGACGGGAAAATCGGGACGGAAACAATCGTTCCCTGCTGTAGCCGGCTGCCAGCGATGCGGCCGGTTCGAGAAGAAAGAAGGCGTCCGCCCGGCCGGAGCCGGACGGGCGCCTTTCCGTTTGCAGCAAACGAAGGAGACACGATGAAATTCAAGCGCGCCAGCTTGCTGGCCATGGCTGCGGCCGCACTGTTCGCCGGCGCGGCGAGCGCCCAGGTCAAGATCGGTGTCACGGTGTCGGCCACCGGGCCGGCTGCCTCGCTCGGCATTCCCGAGAAGAACACCATCTCGCTGCTGCCCAAGGAGATCGCCGGCAAGAAGGTCGAGTACATCGTGCTGGACGATGCTTCCGACACCACCACCGCGGTCAAGAACACGCGCAAGCTGATCAGCGAGGACAAGGTCGACGCCGTGATCGGCTCGACGGTCACGCCCAACGCGCTGGCGATGGTGGACATCGTGGCCGAGAACGATACGCCGATGATCACGCTGGCGGCCTCGGCGCGCATCATCGAGCCGATGGATGCCAAGCGCAAGTGGGCGTTCAAGACGCCGCAGAACGATTCGCACATGGCGACGGCCATCGCCGAGCACATGACCAACCACAACGTGAAGACGGTGGCTTTCATCGGCTTCGCGGACGCCTACGGCGACAGCTGGGCCGACGAGTTCGGCAAGGTGGCCGGCATGCGCAAGATCAAGGTGGTGGCCAACGAGCGCTTCGCCCGTACCGATACCTCGGTGACGGGGCAGGTGCTGAAGATGATGGCGGCCAACCCCGACGCAGTGCTGATCGCCGGCTCCGGCACGCCCGCGGCCCTGCCTGCCAAGACGCTCAAGGAACGCGGCTGGAAGGGCAAGATCTACCAGACCCACGGTGTCGCCAACGCCGACTTCCTGCGTGTCTGCGGCAAGGATTGCGAAGGCACCTTCCTGCCTGCCGGCCCGCTGCTGGTGGCCGAGCAACTGCCCGACAGCAACGCGGTGAAGAAGCCCGCGATGACCTACAAGACGGCCTACGAGAAGGCCTTCGGCGGACAGGTGTCGACTTTCGGCGGACACGCCTGGGATGCCGGCCTGCTGCTGCAACGGGCCATTCCCATCGCGCTGAAGAGCGGCGCGCAGCCGGGCACGGTCGAGTTCCGCAAGGCGTTGCGCGATGCCATGGAGCAGACCAAGGAGCTGGCCATCTCGCACGGCATCATGAACATGAGCCCGACCGACCACCTTGGCCTCGACCAGCGTGCGCGCGTGATGGTGCAGATCGTCAACGGAGCGTGGAAGCTGCAGGCCAACTAGCGACGACGGCCGGCCGCCGGACCCGGGCTGGCGGACAGGAGGCGCATGGACAGACCATGCGCCTTTTTTTTCCGCATGGTCGCGCCGGCGCGGCACGCCGCAGGGCGGGGAAGCCCTGCTTGACACCATCGCCTGCCTGCACAATGCTTAACGTGTTAATTAAATCATCGGCAAGATCGGCGATGATGGTGTTGCGCCGCGCTCGAGCATGCTGCCCGGTGTGATGGGTGCGGCCGGGACAGGGTACAGGATGCCGGCAGGCACGCTTTTGCCGCGCTGCGCCATGCTAGGGTTGCTCTGGATTTCCGCTATACGTAAGTCGTTTACTATTGTGTAATCCCTTGCGCACACGTCGCACACGCAAGGGCGGCCCATCACGGGTCAGGCCCTCCCGGGCCGTCCCGACCTGTCCGCCCCCTCCGAAGCAGGCAGGCATTTCAACGATACGGGGAGACAATGGACCTCTCGATTGCCGCCATCCTGGCGCAGGACGGGATCACCTCGGGCGCGATCTACGCGCTGCTGGCGCTGGCGCTGGTGCTGGTGTTCTCGGTGACCCGCGTCATCTTCATCCCGCAAGGGGAATTCGTTGCCTACGGGGCGCTGACACTGGCCGCGATCCAGGCCGGCCAGGCGCCGCAGACGAGCTGGCTGGTGCTCGTCATGGGTGTGCTGACCTTCCTCTACGAGTGCGCCACCGTCCTGCGCAGCGCCGAACTGCGGCGCACCGCCGGCCGCCGCCTTGCCGTGCTGGCCGGCAAGTACCTGCTGTTCCCGCTGGCCGTGCACCTGCTGGCGCAGCGCTTGGGCGCCACGCCGATGCCGATGGCGGCGCAGATCGCGCTGACCTTGCTGATCGTGATCCCGATCGGCCCGATGCTGTATCGCCTGGCCTACCAGCCGCTGGCCGAAGCCAGCACGCTGGTGCTGCTGATCGTCTCGGTCGGCGTGCACTTCGCCATGGTCGGCCTGGGCCTGGTGATGTTCGGCGCCGAGGGGTCGCGCACCACGGCATTCTCCGATGCCAACTGGAACCTGGGCGGCCTGGCGGTATCGGGCCAGAGCTTGTGGGTGGTGGGCATGTCGGCGGTACTGATCGCAGCCCTGTACTTCTATTTCGAGCGCACCATTCCCGGCAAGGCGCTGCGCGCCACCGCGGTGAACCGGCTGGGCGCGCGCCTGGTTGGCATCGGCACCACGCAGGCCGGCCGGCTCTCGTTCACGCTGGCGGCGGCCATGGGCGCGCTGTGCGGCATCCTGATCGCGCCGCTGACCACGGTCTACTACGAGTCGGGCTTCCTGATCGGGCTCAAGGGCTTCGTGGGTGCGATCGTGGGCGGCCTGGCAAGCTATCCGGTGGCCGCCGCCGGTGCGCTGCTGGTGGGGCTGCTGGAGTCGTACTCCTCGTTCTGGGCGAGCGCCTTCAAGGAGGTCATCGTCTTCACCCTGATCATTCCGGTGCTGCTGTGGCGCTCGCTCAACAGCAAACCTGTCGAGGAAGAGGAATAGGCGATGACGATGCTGACCGACAAGCAGCAGGCCGTGGCGGGCAGCCGCGGCGGGCTGACCCGCAACCGTGTGCTGACGCTCCTCTTCGCGCTGTGCCTGCTGCTGCTGCCGGCGCTGCCGACGCCGGAGTACTGGATCACGCTGGGCAACTACATCGGGCTCTACAGCATCGTGGCCATCGGCCTGGTGCTGCTGACCGGGGTCGGCGGCATGACCTCGTTCGGCCAGGCCGCCTTCGTCGGCCTGGGGGCCTACGGCACGGCCTACCTGAGTACGCAGGTGGGCCTGTCGCCGTGGCTGGGCCTGCTGGCCGGCCTGCTGGTCACCATGGCCTGTGCCTATGTGATCGGGCTGATCACCATGCGCATGTCCGGCCACTACCTGCCGCTGGCGACCATTGCCTGGGGCCTGTCGCTGTTCTTCCTGTTCGGCAACCTGGACTTTCTCGGCAAGTACGACGGCCTCAACGGCATTCCCGTGCTGAGCCTGTTCGGCATCGAGCTGGGCTCGGGCCGCGCGATGTTCTACCTGATCTGGGCGGTGGTGCTGCTGGCCGTGCTGGCCGTGCAGAACCTGCTCAACTCGCGTCCTGGCCGCGCCATCCGCGCGCTCAAGGGCGGCGGCGTGATGGCCGAGGCGATGGGGGTCAACACCGCGTGGATGAAGGTGGTGATCTTCGTGGTGGCGGCAATGCTGGCCTGCATCTCCGGCTTCCTCTACGCGCACCTGCAGCGCGCGGTGAACCCCACGCCGTTCGGGCTGAACTACGGCATCGAGTACCTGTTCATGGCGGTGGTCGGCGGCGTCGGCCACGTCTGGGGCGCGGTGCTCGGCGCCGGCGTGCTGACCATCCTGAAGGATGTGCTGCAGGGCGTGCTGCCCAAGCTGCTGGGCGCTAACGGCAACTTCGAGATCATCGTCTTCGGCGTGCTGCTGGTCCTGCTGCTGCAGCATGCGCGCGAAGGCATCTGGCCTTTCCTGAAGAAGCTGTTCCCGGCCGCGCCGCCGGTGGTCGCGCCCGAGCACGCGCCGGCCCTGGCGGTACGGCCGAAGCCGGCGGCCGGCGAGCTGCTGCTCGACGTGCGCGCCGCGCGCAAGGAGTTTGGCGGGCTGGTGGCCGTCAACGATGTCAGCTTCCAGGTGCGGGCCGGCGAGATCATCGGCCTGATCGGCCCGAACGGCGCCGGCAAGTCGACCACCTTCAACCTGGTGACGGGCGTGCTGCCGGTCACGCGCGGCGAGGTGCGCTACCGTGGCGAGGTGATATCGAGCCTGCCTTCGCGCGAGATCGTCAAGCGCGGTATCGGCCGCACCTTCCAGCACGTGCACCTGCTGCCGACCATGACGGTGCTGGAGAACGTGGCCATCGGCGCTCACCTGCGCGGCGATTTCCGTGCGCAGGGGGGCGTGTCGGCGGCGGTGCTGCGGCTCAACCGCGCCGAGGAGGAGAAGCTGCTGTTCGAGGCCGCGCGCCAGCTCGAGCGCGTGGGCCTGGCCGACTGCATGTACATGGAGGCGGGCAGCCTCGCGCTCGGCCAGCAGCGCATCCTGGAGATCGCGCGCGCGCTGTGCTGCGATCCGGCGCTGCTGCTGCTCGACGAGCCGGCCGCGGGCCTGCGCTACAAGGAGAAGCAGGCGCTGGCGGCCTTGCTGAAGAAGCTCAAGGGCGAGGGCATGAGCGTGCTGCTGGTCGAGCACGACATGGACTTCGTGATGAACCTGACGGACCGGCTGGTGGTGATGGAATTCGGCACGCGCATTGCCGAAGGCGTGCCGGAGGCGGTGCAGAAGGATCCGGCAGTGCTGGAAGCCTACCTGGGCGGCGTGGAATGACGGGGGAGCGGAAATGAGCCTGATCCTGGAAGTGAAGGACCTGCATGTGCGCTACGGCAAGGTCGAGGCGGTGCACGGCGCCAACCTGAAGGTGGAAGCGGGCCGCATCGTCACCGTGATCGGTCCGAACGGCGCCGGCAAGTCGACCATGCTGAACGCCATCATGGGGGCGCTGCCGTCGACCGGTTCGGCCACCGGCGAGGTGCGCTACCTGGGCCACGACATGGCCGGCATCCCGGTCGAGGGGCGCGTCTCGCGCGGCATGTGCCTGGTGCCGGAGAAGCGCGAGTTGTTCGCCACCATGAGCGTGGAGGACAACCTGCTGCTGGGCGCCTACCGGCGCAAGCGCGCGGGCGAGAAGAACTTCCTCGACCAGAAGGAGGTGGTCTACGAACTGTTCCCGCGCCTGAAGGAGCGCGCGAAGCAGGAAGCCGGCACGCTGTCCGGCGGCGAGCGGCAGATGCTGGCGGTAGGACGCGCCTTGATGGCCAAGCCCAGCTTGCTGATGCTGGACGAACCCAGCCTCGGGCTGGCGCCGCTGATCGTCAAGGAGATCTTCCATATCGTCAGCGACCTGCGCCGCACTGGCGTGGCCACGCTGCTGATCGAGCAGAATGCGCGTGCCGCGCTGCAGGTGGCCGACTACGCCTACGTGATCGAGACCGGCGACATGTCGATGGAAGGACCGGCAGCGGAACTGGCCGCCAATCCGCGTGTGATCGAAACCTACCTGGGGCTGGCCAAGAAGGCGGCATAGCACTCCGGGGAGTGCTTGCACCGCGCCTTGAATGCGCTTGATGAATAACGGCACGCATTGCGTGCCGTTATTCATTTGTCGGGCGGATAGCTTTGCCCTGGTGAGGCGTCTCTTGGGCGCGATGGGATCGCACAATACCGGATAGCGGCATCCGTGGCGCTGTGCATATGCCTCCCACCCGGGAAGCCACGGAGTTCAGCGGTTGAGCGTTGCAATCAACGGCAGTTTATTTGCATGAAAAATTGCACAGTTGTTTTTTGCAATTCATTCATCTGTCACGTGCATAAACTGTCCGGCATCGAGAACATCGGGATCCCGTCCCGCAATCTCCAGCAGCCAGGCGCGGAAATGCTCCAGCGCCGGATGGCTGCGCCCGCGCGGCGCGCACAGGTAATAGCCGCGTTGCAGGCGGATCGGCAGGTCGAATGGCACGGCCACGCTGCCGGATGCGATCTCGTCGCGCACCAGACAGCGCTGCAGCACGGCCAGCCCCATATCGGCCTTGACCGCCTGCACCAGGATCGACACCTGGTCGAAGCCGGTGGACAGGCGGGGCGCAGCGTCGGGTACGCCTGCCGCCCGCAGCCAGTTCTGCCAGTTTGCCGGCGCTGTGGTGTGGTGCAGCAGCGGCTCGTCCTGCAGTTCCGCGGGATGGCGCCAGCGGCCTTCGGCGCTGCGCAGGGCGGCTCGGCTGGGGTGGCAGATCGGCACCATCTCGCTGCCGATCACGTAGTCGGCCTGCCATTGCGGCCACTGTCCGGCGGTGCCGGCGAGGATGGCGGCGTCAGGGGCCGGGCCGGAGAAGTCCTCCTTGCGGCGATAGGGCACGAAGTCCAGCACGATGTCGGGGTGGCGCCGGTGGAAATCGGGCAGCCGCGGCACCAGCCAGACGCTGGCCAGGGTCGGCACGGCGGACAGGGTCAGGGCGTGGCGCCGGTCGCCGGCGAGGAGGGCGGTGCTGGCGCTCTCGATTGCCGCCAGCGGTCCCGCGACCGCTTCGAGCAATTGCCGGCCGCTTGCCGTCAGCACGATGCGATGGGCGTTGCGCTGCAGCAGGGGCTGGCCGAAATGGTCCTCCAGGCGCGCGATGGCACGGCTGATGGCGCCCTGTGTCACGCACAGCTGCTCTGCCGCGCGGGTAAAGCTGCCCAGCTTCGCCGCCGCGGCGAAGGCGTGCAGTTCCGACATCGAGGGCGAGCGAATCCGCATGGGGCAGGGGAGGGGGGCGAGGATGCCCGTTGGTAATGCAAGCGTGCAATATAGTCGTTTGTGCCAGGCCGGTAAACTGCCGACACTGGCCGGCTCAATCAGGGAAAAGCCAAGGAGATATCCCATGAACCGAGCCTGTGCGCCACGCCGGCGATTCGTCCTGTCCTGCTTTGCCGTTGCGGCTGTCGCGGCCGCCGCACTGCCCGCGGCTTCCGCGCTGGCGCAGGACAAGTATCCGAGCCGCCCCATCAAGTTGGTGGTACCGTTCGCCGCTGGCGGGTCGACGGACCTGATCGCACGCCTGGTCTCGGAGTATGCCGGCCGTGAGCTGGGCCAGTCGGTGGTGGTGGAGAACAAGGGGGGCGCGGGAGGCTCGCTCGGCATGGAGCAGGTCGCCCGGTCGGCGCCGGACGGCTACACCATCGGCATGGCGACGGTCAGCACCCATGGCTCGAATCCGGCGGTATTCCCCAAGCTGAGCTACGACCCGATCAAGGACTTCGCGCCGATCACCAATGTCGTGGCCATCCCCAGCGTGTTCGCCGTGCATCCGAGCGTGCCTGCCAAGACCATGCAGGAGTTCATCGCACTGGCCAAGGCCAACCCGGGCAAGTACAGCTTCGCTTCCCCGGGGGCGGGTTCGCTCGGGCACGTCAACATCGAGAACTTCATGATGCTGGCGAAGATCGACCTGCTGCACGTGCCGTACAAGGGAGCGGGCCTGGCCCTGAACGATGCGGTGGCGGGGCAGGTGAGCGCCATCACCGACAATCTGTCGTCGACGCTGCCACACGTGAAATCCGGCCGCCTGCGTGCGCTGGCGGTACTGGGCGCGGCGCGCTCACCGCTGCTGCCGAACGTGCCGACCTATGCGGAGCTGGGCTTCAAGGATATGGGCGACGGCGGCTGGTTCGGCATCGTGGCACCGGCCGGTACGCCCCCCGCGATCGTCGCCAGGCTGAACGCGGCCATCCACAAGGGGATGCAGAATCCGGACTTCAAGCGCCGTGTGGAGGAGTCGGGCGGCACGCTGATCCCGAACTCGCCGGAGCAGTTCAGGGCGCAGATGCAGCAGGCGATGGCGCGCTATGCGCGTGTGGCCAAGGCCGCCAATATCAAGCTGGACTGAGCATGACGGCATCGTTCGACAAGCCGGCGGCGCCGGCACCGTTTCTCCTGTGGCAGGCGGAAGAGGGGGAGGGCGTGCCGCTGGTGTGCGATTCACCGCACAGCGGGACCTTCTACCCGGCCGATTTCGGCTCGGTGCTGCCGCCGCAGCGACTGCGCGGCGGCGAGGATACCCACGTCGAGGCCTTGTGGGAGCATGTGCCGCGCGTCGGCGGCACGCTGCTCGCGGCGACGTTCCCGCGCGTCTACATCGACCCCAACCGGACGCTGGAGGATCTCGATCCGGAACTGCTCGAAGGGGCGTGGCCGGAGCCGCTTGCGCCGGGAGAGAAGACGCGCCTGGGCTATGGCCTGGTGTGGAGCCGGATGGACTCGTCCACGCCGATCTATGCGCGCAAGCTCGGCGTGGATGAGGTCCGGCAACGGATCGACCGTTACTACCGGCCCTACCATGCCGCACTGGGGGAGGCCGTCGAGGCGGCCCATCGACGCTTCGGAGCGGTCTGGCACCTGAACCTGCATTCGATGCCGAACAATGCCTACGAGCGCTTGAAGATCCAGAGCCCGCATCCGCTGGCGGACTTCGTGCTGGGCGATCGCGACGGCAGCACCTGCGAGCCTGGCATCGTGGACCTGGTCGAGACGGTGCTGCGCGGCATGGGATACACGGTGGCGCGCAATGATCCCTACAAAGGCGTGCAGTTGATCGCGCGCATCGGCCGGCCGGCAGAGCGCCGCAACAGTCTGCAGATCGAGATCCGCCGCCCGCTCTACATGGACGAGGTGAGCCGCGAGCGCAACGGCGGCTTCGCCAAGCTGCAGCGTGACCTGGGCCTGCTGACCGAGGAGATCGCGCACTACCTGCGCAGGCAGCTCTGAGCGGGGCAAGCCGTTGTTCCACGTGAAACACTGGCCGGGCATTCCATGCCCGGCTTTTTTGTGTCCGGATTCGATGTTTCACGTGGAACACAGTCGAGGTGCCGACCGCTTCGCATTGGCGATGTTTCACGTGAAACACACGCCGGCTGAAAAGGCCGCGTAGTCGAATGCCGCTATAATTCGACATCCCGTTTTCCCTCGCGACCTCCTGGAGGAGGTGTCCCCATGCTTTACCCGAAAGAGTTCGACGTTATCGTCGTCGGCGGTGGCCATGCCGGCACCGAGGCGGCGCTTGCCGCAGCCCGTATGGGCTGCCAGACCCTGCTGCTGACCCATAACATCGAGACCTTGGGGCAGATGAGCTGCAATCCGTCCATTGGCGGCATCGGCAAGGGGCATCTGGTCAAGGAAGTCGATGCCATGGGTGGGGCGATGGCCGCCGCCACCGACGAGGCCGGCATCCAGTTCCGCATTCTCAACTCCAGCAAGGGACCGGCCGTGCGCGCCACGCGTGCCCAGGCTGACCGCGTGCTGTATCGCAAGGCGATCCGCACCCGGCTGGAGAACCAGCCGAACCTGATGCTGTTCCAGCAGGCGGTCGACGACCTGATGGTGGAGGGTGACCGCGTGGTCGGGGCGATGACCCAGGTCGGCATCGCTTTCCGCGCCCGCGCCGTGGTGCTGACTGCGGGTACCTTCCTGGACGGCAAGATCCACGTCGGCCTGGATAATTACACCGGCGGACGCGCCGGCGATCCCGCCGCGGTATCGCTGTCGGCACGCCTCAAGGAGCTGAAGCTGCCGCAGGGCCGCCTGAAGACCGGCACACCGCCCCGGATCGACGGCCGCACCATCGATTTCACGGTCATGGAAGAGCAGCCGGGCGATCTTGATCCCGTGCCGGTGTTCTCCTTCCTGGGCCGCCCTGAACAGCATCCGCAACAGCTGCCGTGCTGGATCACCCATACCAACGGACTGACCCACGACATCATCCGTGGCGGCCTCGACCGCTCGCCGATGTACACGGGCGTCATCGAAGGAGTGGGGCCGCGCTATTGCCCCTCCATCGAGGACAAGATCCATCGCTTCGCCAGCAAGGAGAGCCACCAGATCTTCCTCGAGCCGGAAGGGCTGACCACGAACGAGTTCTATCCGAATGGCATCTCGACCAGCCTGCCATTCGACGTGCAGCTGGAACTGGTGCACTCGATCCGTGGCCTGGAAAGCGCACATATCCTGCGCCCCGGCTATGCCATCGAGTACGACTACTTCGACCCGCGCGCGCTGAAGGCTTCGCTGGAGAGCAAGGCGATCGAAGGCCTGTTCTTCGCCGGCCAGATCAATGGCACCACCGGCTACGAAGAAGCCGCGGCCCAGGGCCTGCTGGCTGGCATCAATGCCGGCTGCTTCGCGCGCGAGCGGGATCCGTGGACGCCGCGGCGCGATCAGGCCTACCTCGGCGTGCTGGTGGACGATCTGATCACGCGCGGCGTGACCGAGCCCTACCGCATGTTCACCAGCCGTGCCGAGTTCCGCCTGAGCCTGCGCGAGGACAACGCCGATATGCGCCTGACCGAAGCCGGCCGGGAGCTTGGTGTGGTTGACGACGTGCGTTGGGATGCGTTCAACCGCAAGCGCGACGCTGTTTCACGTGAAACAGAACGACTCAAGAGCACCTGGGTCAACCCGGCGCTGCTACCGCCCGAGGACGCGGTGCCGCTGCTGGGCAAGGCCATCGAGCGTGAATACAGCCTGGCCGATCTGCTGCGCCGTCCCGGTGTCAGCTATGAAGCGCTGATGGCGCTGCAGGGCGGGCGCCATGCAGCCGAGGCTCCGCTCGATGCCGAGCCGATGATCGCGGACCAGATCCGTGAGCAGATCGAGATCGGCATCAAGTACCACGGTTACATCGCCCGCCAGGCGGCCGAGGTGGACAAGCTCGGTGCCAATGAGGCAACCCGGCTGCCACCGGACTTCGACTACACCGAAGTCCGCGGCCTGGGCTTCGAAGTCAGCCAGAAACTCAACCAGCATCGCCCGGAAACGCTGGGCCAGGCTTCGCGTATCTCTGGCGTCACACCTGCTGCGATCTCGCTGCTGCTGGTTCACCTGAAGAAGAAGGGCATGGGACGCAAGGCCGGCCAGCCCGCCCAGGCCGGCACGGGCCAGCCTCCGCAAGAGGCGGCCTGAGTGACGGCGCCGAAATCCTTCGCCGGCGCGGACGACACCGCGCTGCGCCGCCGGCTCGAAGCCGGCCTGTCGGCCATCGGCCTGGCGCTCGCGCCAGGACAAGTGGATACCTTGCTCGCCTATCTGGCGCTGCTGCGCAAGTGGAACGGGGTCTACAACCTGACCGCCATCCGCCATCCCGACGAGATGCTGAGCCATCACCTGCTGGATTCGCTGGCAGCGGTGCCGGCGCTGGCCGAGGCCGCGCGCGCAGCCGCCGTGACGCCTCCGGCGCGGGGCAGGGTGCTGGACGTCGGTTCGGGCGGTGGCATGCCGGGCCTGCCGCTGGCTATCTCCTGTCCGGACCTGTCGGTGCTGATGGTCGATATCGTGCAGAAGAAGACCGCCTTCCTGACCCAGTGCCGGGCGCAGCTCGGCCTGTCGAATGCCGGTGCGCACTGGGGGCCGGTGGAAAAACTGGACGATGCCCAGGGCTTCGCCGTGATCACTTCGCGTGCTTTTGCCGAGCTGGTCGATTTCGTCACCCTGTCGGGCCACCTGCTGGCGCCGGGCGGCAAGCTGGTCGCGATGAAGGGCGTCTACCCGCACGCTGAACTGGAACGGATGGAGGCAGCCGGCCTGATGGCCGACTGGCAACTGGACGCCGTGCCGCGCCTGGCTGTTCCCGAACTGGACGCCGAACGGCACCTGGTGGTGCTGTCGCGCCGCTGAACCCATGCCGGAGAGGGCACGGCCACCTGGCGCCGCCCGTTCCGGCCTATCGAATGACAAGCAGGAGCCTCTGAAGCATATGGCCAAGGTATTCGTGATCGCAAACCAGAAGGGCGGGGTGGGCAAGACCACCACCACGGTGAACCTCGCCGCCGGCCTGGCCGCCCAGGATCAGCGCGTGCTGCTGGTCGACCTCGATCCGCAGGGCAACGCCTCGATGGGCTCGGGCATCGACAAGCAGTCGCTGGAGCACAGCGTCTACCAGGTGCTGGTCGGCCTGGCCACGATTCCACAGGCGCGCCAGCGTTCGGAGTCCGGCAAGTACGATGTGCTGCCCGCCAACCGCGAGCTGGCGGGTGCCGAGGTGGAGCTGGTCGAGCTGGAACAGCGCGAACGCCGGCTCAAGCAGGCCATCGCCGAGGTCGATGCCGATTATGACTTCGTGCTGATCGACTGCCCGCCCTCGCTGTCGCTGCTGACCCTCAATGGACTTTGCGCAGCGCATGGCGTGATCGTGCCGATGCAATGCGAGTACTTCGCGCTCGAGGGCCTGTCGGATCTGGTCAATACCATCAAGCAGGTCCACGCCAACCTGAACCGCGACCTCAAGGTGATCGGCCTGCTGCGCGTCATGTTCGATCCCCGTGTCACGCTGCAGCAGCAGGTATCGGCGCAGCTGGAGGCGCACTTCGGCGACAAGGTGTTCAAGACCGTGATCCCGCGCAATGTGCGCCTTGCCGAGGCACCGTCGTACGGCATGCCGGGCGTTGCTTTCGATGCCTCGTCCAAGGGCGCGAAAGCCTATCTCGACTTCGGCGCGGAGATGATCGCCCGCGTTAAGCAGCTTGGCTGAGTACATTTGCATACATTGATGGCTGGACAGGCGTGGCGTCCGCCGCGCGCAGCAAGGAAGCGAGCATGAGTACCGTAAAGAAGAAGGGACTGGGCCGTGGCCTCGAGGCGTTGCTGGGCGGCCCTGCCGAAATCGTCGAGACGGCCAGGCAGGAGGGCGCGCCGCAGGTGCTGCGGCTGGACCAGCTGCAGCCCGGCAAGTACCAGCCGCGCACACGCATGGACGAGGGCGCGCTGCAGGAGCTGGCGGCGAGCATCCGCGCCCAGGGCCTGATGCAGCCGATCCTGGTGCGCCGCGTGGCCGAGCCCGATCGCTACGAGATCATCGCCGGTGAGCGGCGCTTCCGCGCCTCCAAGCTGGCGGGCCTGGACAAGGTACCGGTGCTGGTGAAGGAGGTGGCCGACGAAGTCGCGGCCGCGATGGCGCTGATCGAGAACATCCAGCGCGAAGACCTGAACCCGCTGGAGGAGGCGCAGGGCATCATGCGCCTGATCCGCGAATTCCGCTTCACCCACGAGCAGGCCGCCGAAGCGGTGGGCCGCTCGCGCAGCGCGGTCTCCAACCTGCTGCGCCTGCTCAATCTCGCCCAGCCGGTGCAGACCATGCTGATGGCCGGGGATCTCGACATGGGCCACGCGCGCGCGCTGCTGGCCGTGGACGGCGCCACCCAGATCACACTGGCGAATCAGGTCGTCAACAAGCGGCTGTCGGTGCGCGAGACCGAGAAGCTGGTTGCCGCCGCACTGAAACCGGTCGAGCTGACATCGCTGAAGCACCGTGCCGGTGCAGGCGGGCGCGATGTGGCCCGTCTCGAAGAAGAACTCTCGGATGCGCTCGGCCTGCCGGTGCAGATCAAGCTCAATACACGTGGCAAGGGCCAGTTGACCGTGCGCTTCACCAGCAACGACGCGCTGGATGAAGTGCTGGTGCGCCTGCGTGGCGCGGTCGGCGACCAGCGCGTCGCCTGAGTCCGGTCCGTCCTGAAGGGACGGCGCCATGCAGCGGCCGCATCGCAATCGGTGCGATTACCCCGCACATCGTTGTCGCGCCGCCGTTTCCGCCCCATGCTGAAGGCAAAGGCGTGGCGCGGCTGCCGCGCCGATCTCGCAAGGCAAATGTAAGCAGATTGACTCGAATCGGGGAATCCCCTTAAAATCGTGCGGTTTGAATTCTGGTCGGACCGAAAAGTTCCGGCCTGGAACGAGGCAGGCAGGGTAGTGGCTCGAGACCGTCAGCAGCAACACCGGCAAGGCCCGGATACCGATCACGCGACAGGTCCGCAAGCGGACGCGGTGCATCGGGAAGACAAGGCCCGCAGGGCAGACTGGACGGACGAGGCGGAGACAGAGGACGACATCGTCGAACCGCTGTCGCATGCCGACGCGGTGAACCTCTTCGGCGAGCGCGCGCTACGCGCATCGCGCATGACACCTGGCAAGGTGGTACTGGTCCAGGTGGTGGTGACCCTGTTGTCGGCAGCGGCGTGGGGCTGGTTCGGCCGGCCCGGTGCGGCATCGGCCTGGTCGGCCTGGTTCGGCGGCATGGTGTGCTTCGTGCCGAGCGGCTTCTTCGCGCTGCGCCTGTGGATGATGCGCGCGCGTCCGTCGATCAGTGGTCTGGTCGTTGGCGAAGCGATCAAGGTGTTCGGCACCGCCGCACTGTTCGTGCTGGTGGTAGTGCTGTACCACGATCTGCGCTGGGTGCCGATGCTTGTCACGTTCCTGCTTGCACTCAAGTCCTATTGGGTGGCGCTGGCCATACGCTAGTGCGCTGCCCGGGGCGACCGGGGCCGGAAGCGGCGCCTTGCTCCGAAATGGGGCGCGCAGGTGGATTTTCAAGGGTTGCAGTGCGCGCGTCATCACGGTGACGCGGGGCACGGATAGGTTAACAGGGTCTTGCACGCGGTGACCGGCCACTGGGCCGAAGGCGGAGCAAGAAACATACCGGGCGCAGGCAGAGCGCCGCGCCGGTGCGGCAGATTTCTCAATATACCGTTCGTTCGACATGTCTGAAGCCATCCCGGGCGCGGAACACGCGCTGACACCCTCCGGCTATATCGCCGAACACTTGCAGAACCTGAACTCCATCGGCGGCAAGCAAGCCTCCGTGGTCGACTTCAGCGTTCTCAACTATGACACGATCTTCTGGTCGGTGCTGTGCGGCCTGATCGCCGTCGGCTTCCTGATGATCGCCGCGCGCCGCGTTACCGCCGGCGTGCCGGGCCGCTTCCAGGCCTTCGTCGAGATGATCGTCGAGATGGTCGACGACCAGGCCAAGGGCATCATCCACGGCGACCGTTCCTGGATCGCCCCGCTGGCCCTGATGGTGTTCTGCTGGATCACCATCATGAACGCGGTCGACCTGATCCCGGTCGACTGGGTCACCGGCCTCAACAGCTTCCTCGGCATCTTCCACCTGCACCTGCCGCACCACCGCGCGGTCGCCACGGCCGACCTGAACGGCACGCTGGGCATGTCGTTCTCGGTGCTGATCCTGATGATCTACTACAGCTTCAAGATCAAGGGCGCGGGCGGCTTCATGCACGAGCTGTTCTCGGCCCCGTTCGGCGCCAAGTGGTACCTGGCCCCGTTCAACCTGGTCCTCAACATCATCGAGTTCCTGGCCAAGGCCGTCTCGCTCGGCATGCGGTTGTTCGGCAACATGTACGCCGGCGAACTGGTGTTCCTGCTGATCGCACTGCTGGGTTCGATGTGGACCTTCGGCGCCGACCTGAGCGCGCTGGGCTTCGTCGGCCATGTGCTGGCGGGTGCCGTGTGGGCGATCTTCCACATCCTGATCGTGCTGCTGCAAGCCTTCATTTTCATGATGCTGACGCTGGTGTACATCGGCCAGGCACACGATCACCACTGATTTCCGGTTTTTGGTTTTTTGGTTTTTTGGTTCTAAGTCTCTCTAAATTAAAGGAGTCATCATGCAAGCATTTCTCGCCAACATCCAGGGTCTGACCGCTATCGGCATCGGCATCATCATCGGTCTGGGCGCAATCGGCGCCTGCCTGGGTATCGCCCTGATGGGTGGCAAGTACATCGAAGCCTGCGCACGTCAGCCCGAGCTGATGAACCCGCTGCAGACCAAGATGTTCCTGCTGGCTGGCCTGATCGACGCGGCATTCCTGATCGGTGTGGGTGTGGCCATGCTGTTCGCCTTCGCCAACCCGCTGCTGGCTGTCATCAAGTAATTCTTTTCGGTCTGCATGATGCTGACGGGCGGCGCGGGCCACCAGCCTGGCCGCCTTTTGCGCATTTATCTGTAGTTTGATTACCGAAAGGAACACACCATGAATCTGAACGCAACGTTTCTTGCGCAGATGGTCGTGTTCTTCATCCTGTGGTGGGTTGTTGCCAAATTCATTTGGCCGCCGCTGGTGAAGGCGCTCGACGAACGCGCAAAGAAGATCGCCGATGGCCTCGCCGCCGCCGAGAAGGGCAAGGCTGAGCTCGAACTCGCCAACAAGCGCGTGGACCAGGCCATGTCCGAAGCCCGCACGGAAGGCGCGCAGCGCGTTGCCGACGCCGAGAAGCGCGCCCAGCTGGTCGCCGACGAGATCAAGCAGAACGCTCAGGCCGAAGCCGCGCGCATCATCGCCCAGGCCAAGACCGACGCCGAGCAGCAGGTCACCAAGGCGCGCGAGCAATTGCGCGACCAGGTCTCCGTGCTGGCCGTCAAGGGTGCCGAGCAGATCCTCAAGCGTGAAGTGAATGCGCAGGTCCACGCCGATCTGCTCAACCAACTCAAGGCTGAGCTCTAATCATGGCAGAAACCGCAACCATTGCCCGTCCCTACGCTGAGGCGCTGTTCCGCGCCGCCAGCGAATCGAGCGCAGGCAATCTGGGTGCATGGTCCGAGCTGATGTCGGAGATGGGGCAGGTTGCCGCCAACCCCGACATGCAGGCGCTCGCCACCGATCCGAACGTGCCCGGCGAGAAGCTGGCCGAGACGTTCCTCTCGGTGCTGAAGTCTCCGGTCAACGACGAAGCCAAGCGCTTCGTCCAGCTGCTGGTGGAAAACAACCGCCTGATCGTGCTGCCGGAGATCGCCGAGCAATTCCATGTGCTCAAGAACGCCCGCGAAGGTTCGGCCGATGTCGAGATCACCAGTGCCTTCCCGATGGAAGGTGCCCAGTTGAACGACCTGGTCGCCGCGCTCGAGCGCAAGTTCGGCCGCAAGCTGCAACCCAAGGTGGCGGTCGACCCGTCCCTGATCGGCGGCGTATGCGTCAAGGTCGGCGACGAAGTGCTCGACACCTCGGTGCGCGCGCGCCTGGCTTCCATGCAAGCCGCGCTGACCGCATGATGCGCCATTGAGCGCACCGGCCGACGGATTGAAGAATTAGGAGCATTGTGATGCAACTGAACCCCTCAGAAATCAGCGAGCTGATCAAGTCCCGCATCTCGGGCCTTGGCGCCGACGCTGAAGTGCGCAACACCGGCACGGTGATTTCCGTGACCGATGGTATCTGCCGCGTGCACGGCCTGTCCGGCGTGATGCAGGGCGAGATGCTGGAATTCCCGGGCAACACCTTCGGCCTCGCGCTGAACCTCGAGCGCGACTCGGTCGGCGCCGTGGTGCTGGGTGAGTACGAACACATTTCCGAAGGCGACACGGTCAAGTGCACCGGCCGCATTCTGGAAGTGCCCGTGGGCAAGGAACTGCTGGGCCGCGTGGTCAACACGCTGGGCCAGCCGATCGACGGCAAGGGCCCGATCAACGCCAAGGAAACCGACGTGATCGAGAAGGTCGCGCCGGGCGTGATCGCGCGCCAGTCGGTGAGCCAGCCGGTGCAGACCGGCCTGAAGTCGATCGACGCCATGGTGCCGATCGGCCGCGGCCAGCGCGAGCTGATCATCGGCGACCGCCAGACCGGCAAGACCGCTGTCGCCGTCGACTCGATCATCAACCAGAAGGGCAAGGGCGTCTTCTGCGTGTACGTGGCAATCGGCCAGAAGGCTTCGACGATCGCCAACGTGGTGCGCAAGCTGGAAGAGCACGGCGCGATGGAATACACCATCGTCGTCGCCGCCGCCGCTTCGGACTCGGCCGCCATGCAGTACCTGGCCGCCTACGCCGGCTGCACGATGGGCGAATACTTCCGCGACCGCGGCGAAGATGCGCTGATCGTCTATGACGACCTGACCAAGCAGGCCTGGGCCTACCGTCAGGTGTCGCTGCTGCTGCGCCGCCCGCCGGGCCGCGAAGCCTACCCCGGCGACGTGTTCTACCTGCACTCGCGCCTGCTGGAGCGTGCCGCCCGCGTGAACGCCGACTACGTCGAGAAGTTCACCAATGGCGCCGTCAAGGGCAAGACCGGTTCGCTGACCGCGCTGCCCGTGATCGAAACGCAGGCCGGCGACGTGTCCGCATTCGTGCCGACCAACGTGATCTCGATCACCGACGGCCAGATCTTCCTGGAAACCGACCTGTTCAACGCCGGTATCCGCCCCGCTATCAACGCCGGTATCTCGGTGTCGCGCGTCGGCGGTGCCGCCCAGACCAAGGTCGTCAAGAAGCTGTCCGGCGGTATCCGTACCGACCTGGCCCAGTACCGTGAACTGGCTGCGTTCGCGCAGTTCGCCTCGGACCTGGACGACGCTACCCGCAAGCAGCTCGAGCGCGGCCGCCGCGTGACCGAACTGCTGAAGCAGCCGCAGTACCAGCCGCTGCAGGTGTGGCAGCTGGCCGCGTCGCTGTACGCTGCCAACAACGGCTTCCTCGACAACGTGGAAGTGAAGGACCTGCTGCCGTTCGAGAAGGGCCTGCACGACCACCTGAAGTCGAAGTACGCCGACCTCGTCAACCGCATCGAGGACACCAAGGATCTCTCGAAGGAAGACGAAGCCGCTCTGCGTGCCGCGATCGAGGATTTCAAGAAGTCCGCCGCGTTCTAACCACGTGATTCCGCAGCGCTGCGCCGGACGCCGCCGCAAGGTGGCGCCCGGCGCAGCGTGAATGGAGAGGAAGATATGGCCGGAACGAAAGAGATTCGAACCAAGATCAAGAGCGTGCAGAACACGCGCAAGATCACCAAGGCGATGGAGATGGTCGCCGCATCCAAGATGCGCAAGGCGCAGGAGCGGATGCGCAATGCCCGTCCCTACGCCGAGAAGGTGCGCAATATCGCGGCGCACCTGGCGGCAGCCAATCCCGAGTTCAAGCACCCCTTCATGGAAGCGCGCGAGGTCAAGCGTGCCGGCATGATCGTGGTGACCACCGACAAGGGCCTGTGCGGCGGCCTGAACACCAACGTGCTGCGCGCGGTCACGAACGAGCTTCGCGACCTGCAGGGTCGCAGCGTGCAGGTGCAGGCGACCGCCATCGGTACCAAGGGCATGCAGTTCCTCGGCCGTATCGGCGCCAAGGTGGTTTCGCACGTGGTGCATCTCGGTGACACCCCGCATCTGGAAAAGCTGATCGGCGCGATCAAGGTCCAGCTCGATGCCTTCACCAATGGCGAGATCGACGCCGTGTACCTGGCGTACACGAAGTTCGTGAACACCATGAAGCAGGAGCCGGTGGTCGAGCAGTTGCTGCCGCTGGCAGCGGACAAGCTGTCCCAGACCGAGGAAGAAAAGCGCGCGTACTCGTGGGACTACATCTACGAGCCCGACGCCCAGACCGTGGTGGAAGAACTGCTGGTCCGCTACGTGGAAGCGCTGGTGTACCAGGCCGTGGCCGAGAACATGGCGTCCGAGCAGTCGGCGCGCATGGTGGCCATGAAGGCGGCATCCGACAATGCCAAGAACGTGATCGGCGAGTTGCAGCTGGACTACAACAAGACCCGCCAGGCCGCGATCACCAAGGAACTGTCGGAAATCGTCAGCGGCGCAGCCGCCGTCTGATGCGCGTCTGAGGCGTCAAGAATTCAAGCTATCGGAGATACGAAATGAGTATCGGAAATATTGTGCAGTGCATTGGCGCCGTGGTGGACATCGAGTTCCCCCGCGACGCGCTGCCCAAGGTGTACGACGCGCTCGTGCTGGAAGACAGCGCCGAGGCCTCGTTCGCCGAGAAGGGCCTGACCTTCGAAGTGCAGCAACAGCTGGGTGACGGCGTGGTCCGCACCATCGCGCTGGGTTCGTCCGACGGCCTGCGCCGCGGCATGGCCGTGCGCGGCACCGGCGCCCCGATTTCGGTGCCGGTCGGTCACGGTACCCTGGGCCGCATCATGGACGTGCTGGGCCGCCCCATCGACGAGGCCGGTCCGATCGCTTCGGACGAGAAGCGCGCGATCCACCAGAAGGCACCGAAGTTCGACGAGCTGTCGCCCTCGGTTGACCTGCTCGAAACCGGCATCAAGGTGATCGACCTGGTCTGCCCGTTCGCCAAGGGCGGCAAGGTGGGCCTGTTCGGTGGCGCCGGCGTGGGCAAGACCGTCAACATGATGGAGCTCATCAACAACATCGCCAAGCAGCACAGCGGTCTGTCGGTGTTCGCCGGCGTGGGCGAGCGTACCCGTGAAGGGAACGACTTCTACCACGAAATGAAGGACTCGAACGTGCTCGACAAGGTGGCCATGGTGTTCGGCCAGATGAACGAGCCGCCGGGCAACCGTCTGCGCGTGGCACTTTCCGGCCTGACCATGGCCGAGAAGTTCCGCGACGAAGGCCGTGACATCCTGTTCTTCGTCGACAACATCTACCGCTACACGCTGGCCGGTACCGAAGTGTCGGCACTGCTGGGCCGTATGCCTTCCGCCGTGGGCTACCAGCCGACGCTGGCCGAGGAAATGGGCAAGCTGCAGGAACGCATCACCTCGACCAAGACCGGTTCGATCACCTCGATCCAGGCCGTGTACGTGCCTGCGGATGACTTGACCGACCCGTCGCCGGCCACCACCTTCCTGCACTTGGACTCGACCGTCGTGCTGTCGCGTGACATCGCCGCGCTGGGTATCTACCCCGCCGTCGATCCGCTCGACTCGACCTCGCGCCAGCTCGACCCGCAAGTCGTCGGCACCGAGCACTACGAAGTCGCCCGCCGCGTGCAGCAGACCCTGCAGCGCTACAAGGAACTGCGCGACATCATCGCGATTCTGGGCATGGACGAACTGGCTCCGGAAGACAAGCTCGCCGTGGCGCGCGCTCGTAAGATCCAGCGTTTCCTGTCGCAGCCCTTCCACGTCGCGGAAGTGTTCACGGGTTCGCCGGGCAAGTACGTGCCGCTGAAGGAAACCATCCGCGGCTTCAAGATGCTGGTGGACGGCGAGTGCGACCACCTGCCCGAGCAGGCCTTCTACATGGTCGGCTCGATCGACGAAGCCTTCGAGAAGGCCAAGAAGCTCCAGTAAGCACCGTCTTCGTCCTGATGCGCGCCGGCAGCGGTGGCGCGCCAGGACGGAAACCAGGCTTCCCGGCGACGGGAAGCCGATGCTTACCGGGACAAAGGAATTCACATGGCAACCATTCTTGTAGACGTCGTCAGCGCGGAAGCGTCGATCTTCTCCGGTCAGGCGAAGTTCGTGGCGCTGCCGGGCGAGGCGGGTGAACTGGGCATCCTGCCCGGCCACACGCCGCTGATCACGCGCATCCAGCCGGGCGCCGTGCGTATCGAGAAGGAAGACGGCAGCGAAGAGTTCGTGTTCGTTGCCGGCGGTATTCTCGAAGTCCAGCCCAAGCACGTCACCGTGCTGGCCGATACCGCTATCCGCGGTGCCGACCTGGACGAAGCCAAGGCGCAAGAGGCCAAGCGCGCGGCCGAGGAAGCGCTGCAGAACAAGAGCAGCGACCTGGATCTGGCGCGTGCGCAGAGCGAACTGGCGGTCGCCGCCGCCCAGCTCGCGGCAATCTCGCGCCTGCGCCGCAAGCGTCGCTAAGGCGTCGCTGGAGTCTTGCGCGCCGGGACTGTTGTTTTCTTGCGCGACAGAGAAAAAGGCAGCCGGAAGGCTGCCTTTCTTCTTACGGGCACGCTATGCTTTCGTCCTGAACCGGCAAAAAAAACGCGCGGGCCGGGGAGGCACCGCGCGGACGGGAAAATCCCTTCGAGGGGTCAATTCGAAGGAACGGGTTCGGTTCAGGAATCACATCATCAGAGCGTACCGGCCAAGGCCGCGTCGCCGATCGGGTCATCCTGCAAGCCTGGACAGCCTCATCTGTTCGGGCGATCCAGGCACTTCAGACATTCTGCTGGGCTTTCTTCCAGCTGGCTTTCTTATCCACTCCCCCTAAGGGGCGCGTGCGCCAGCGCATTCGAAACGCTTACTGTGAAACCATTGTGGGGGAAACTTCCTAGGATGGCAGTAACAAAGTGTATCGTTTTGCAAGAAGTTGAAAGCCGCATCTGACCGTAATTCCCGCTTATCTGCGCCGTTTGTGCCGTATCTGGCGCGTGGCGGCTCGATCGGCGCCACACCTGTTACGTGCATCAATCGGCATCCAGCGTTGCAGAAATGCGGTGCATGCTGCGCTTTGGCAATGCGTTGCAAAGCAGGCCGCACCAGAAGCGGGATATTGTGGCGTATCCTCATCCCATATCATGTGGCGTACGATCGCCTTGCTGCGCCGGCGGTGGGCGAGCCAGCCGGCTCCAGGCGTTCGGCGCACAATGTGGGCTGGCCAACCAAACAACGGGACAGGCGCGCACGCGCCGGAGATCGAGCGATGACGGTAATGGAGTCCGCGGTGCAGGCCATGCTGGCCATGAAGACGGTGGCCGTGGCAGGTCTTTCCGACCGGCCGGAGCGGGCCAGCCACGAGGTGGCTGCCTTCCTGCAGCGCCAGGGCTTTCGCATCGTGCCGGTCAATCCGCGCCACGCGGGCGAGCGCATCCTGGGCGAACCTTGCCATGCGAGCCTGGCCGAGGCGGTCGCGGCTGTGCGCGCCGAGGGGCGCGAGATCGGCTGGGTGGACATCTTCCGCCGGCCGGATGATGCGCTGGCGGTCGTCGACGAGGCCATCGCGCTGGGACTGCGGGGAGTCTGGCTGCAGCTCGGCATCGTCAACGAGCTGGCCATGGCGCGGGCCCGGGCGGCCGGCCTGCTGGCGGTGCAGGACCGTTGCAGCAAGATCGAATGGATGCGCCGCTGAGCATAGTACCGCCCCCGTCACCGCTACACTCTGCCCATCGCGTACCCAAGTCAGCGTCCTCGCACTTCCGCCCATGGCCATCGATCCGCAGCTCCTCTCCTATTTCCAGCGCCTCGCCGAACGTTACGCCGGCCAGCCCGTGCCGCGGGATGCCGCGGACCGGCGGGCCCGTTTCGCCGACATCGCGCTGATGTCGCACGCGCCAGACGCGGAAATGCTGCGCACCGAAGAGATCGAGATCCCCCTGCCCGGACGCACGCTGGCGGCACGGCTGTTCCGGCCCCAGGGAAAGGTCTCCCCGCGGCTGCTGGTGTACTTCCATGGCGGCGGCTGGGTGGTCGGCTCGCGCGACACGCACCATTCCGTGGCCGCCTTCCTGGCGGCCGATACCGGGTGCGCCGTGGCCAGCGTCGAGTACCGCCTGGCTCCCGAGTTTCCCTTTCCCGCTCCTTGCGACGACGCCAGCGATTCCCTGCTGTGGCTGGCCGAGCAACGCGTCCGCCTGGGCTTCGATCCCGCCTTCCTCGCGGTCGCTGGCGATAGCGCGGGCGCTCACCTGGCCGCGCAGGCCGCCAGCCAGGCCAGCCTGTTTGCCCACCCCGGCCTGGTCGATGCCCAGCTGCTGATCTATCCGGCCGCGGTGCCCGCCTTCAGCAGCGAAAGCTACCGCGCCTTCGGCGCCGGCCCGGGGCTGACGCGCGATGAAATGGCCTGGTACTGGCAGCAGTTCATCGGCGACGAGGCGCTCGCACGCGGCGCCGGGCAGGAAGACACGCGCATTCACCTGATGGGCGCCGCACCGCGGCACATGCCCCCCGCTACCGTGGTGGTGGTGGCCGCGCACGACGTGCTGCGCGACGACGGCCTCGCCTATGCCGACTACCTTGTACGCCATGGCGCGCCGGTGATCACCATCGAGGCCTCCGGTATGACGCACGGCTTCGCACGCCTGCAGCCTGAGGCCGCGCGGGCACGCGAATGGATGCGCCGCGCGGCCCAGTCCTTCACCAGCCTGCTCGACGAGGCCTGAGTTCGCTCGCCGCCGTCGCCGAAGCGCCGGTGGCCGGCCGCCTATCCCTTAGAATGGCGGTCTTACGAGGGAGACCATGACCGCCTTGCAGAACGATACCTTGCTGCGCGCGCTGCGCCGGCAGCCGACCGAGTACACGCCGCTGTGGCTGATGCGCCAGGCCGGCCGCTACTTGCCCGAGTACAACGCCACGCGCGCGCGCGCCGGCAGCTTTCTCGGCCTGGCCAAGAATCCGGCCTATGCGACCGAGGTCACCCTGCAGCCGCTCGACCGCTATCCGCTGGACGCGGCCATCCTCTTCTCCGACATCCTGACCGTGCCGGATGCCATGGGCCTGGGCCTGTCCTTCGCCCAGGGCGAGGGTCCCCGCTTTGCCCGCCCACTGCGCACCGAAGCGGACGTCCAGCAACTCGCCGTGCCCGACATGGCTTCGCTGCAGTACGTCTTCGATGCCGTGGCCGAGATCCGCCGCGCCCTGGTGCAGGACGGACGCCAGCGCGTGCCGCTGATCGGCTTCTCCGGCAGTCCTTGGACGCTGGCCTGTTATATGGTGGAGGGCGGCGGCTCGGACGACTTCCGCACCGTGAAGTCGATGCTGTATGCGCGGCCCGACCTGATGCATCGCATCCTCGACATCAACGCCCAGGCCGTGACCGCCTACCTGAATGCGCAGATCGAGGCGGGTGCCCAGGCGGTGATGCTGTTCGACACCTGGGGCGGTGTCCTGGCCGACGGGATCTACCAGGCTTTCTCGCTGGAGTATATGCGGCGGGTGCTGGCCGGGATCCGCCGCAGCCATGATGGCGAGAGCGTGCCAGCCATCGTCTTCACCAAAGGAGGCGGGCTGTGGCTGGAAGCGCTCGCCGACAGCGGCGCCGATGCCGTCGGGCTGGACTGGACCGTCAACCTCGCCGAGGCGCGCCGGCGCAGCGGCGGGCGCGTGGCGCTGCAGGGCAATCTGGATCCGACCGTGCTGTTCGCACCTGAAGCGGCGATCCGCGAACAGGCCCGGCGCGTGCTGGACGACTATGCGGCAGCGGGGGGCAGCGACGGCCACGTGTTCAACCTGGGACACGGGATCTCGCAGTTCACGCCGCCCGAGCACGTGACCATCCTGGTTGACGAGGTGCACCGGCACAGCCGGCGCCTGCGTGCGGCGCAGGCGTGACATCCCGGAACGCCGCCTGCCGCAAGGCGGCGGCGGGATCATGCGCTGCAGCGAGCGGCTGTATTGCCTGGCCGGCGGCGTAAACGGCGCGGCGCACGCGCTGTCAAGTAAACTTTTTTGTGCCATTTCGCCAATCCGGTGCAGCTTCTTGCTTGTCAAGGCTTGACTTATGCACACCGATGGGTTTGCCGCAGTGCAAGAGCGGGTTATTCCCTAACTCATCTGAGGGGTGTCTGCAAGTGCTTGATTTCAAAAGGATTGGATCTGCGCCTAAGCCACACCCCGAGCCGGTGGATGCCTTGATTGACGGGCCTTGGCGGGTTCTGGCGCCCAGTTTTCAACAAAGTTATCCACAGGCAGCCGGGGGGCAGTGGAAAAGCCGTCATCGATCATCGACTTAGAGGCACATTTGATGTTTTACTTTAAGTTGATGCTGCGTCGCACCCAAAATTTGCCCGCGGCGGCGGCGCACAAGGGCGGCGCGGCGCGACGCCCACCCCTGGTGCGCCGCCCGCCGCATGCGCGGGGAACGCACCCGTGAATCCCGCCACCGAGGACACCGCCAGCGCTTGCGCGGCCGACGTCGTAACGGCCGCGGCGGGGCTGGCTGCGGTGTTTCCCGCCGCGGAGCCCGGCATCGTGCGCGTTGCCCTGGATACGCCGGCGGCCGACAGCTTCGACTACCTCGGCAGCGGCGCTGCCACCCCCGGCGCGATCGTCAGCGTGCCCTTCGGCCGCCGCGAGCTGGTCGGCGTGGTGTTGGGCCGTGCCGACAGCAGCGAGGTGCCGGCAGAGCGGCTGCGCCCGGTGAGGGCGCAGGTGGACTGGCTGCCTCCGCTCGATGCGAACTGGATGGCGCTGGCCGTCTTTGCGGCTCGCTACTACCATCGCTGCCTCGGTGAAGTGATGCTGCCGGCCCTTCCTCCCGCTTTGCGCGAGAGCGCCGGCTGGGCGGGGCTCGCGCAGCGGGCGCAGGGCAGGTTCTATCGCTTGCTGCCCGGGGCCGGCCAGGCCCTGCTCGACAGCGTGCCGGCGCGTGCGCGCAGCGTGATGGCATTGGCGCAGGCGCTGACGGCCGCGGCCGACGATGCCGGCGAGGATGGCGGGCCGGGCCTGTCCGCCAGCGAGGCGCGCGCCTTGTGCAGCGCCGCGCCGGCCCGCCTCGCGCAATGGGAAGAGGCTGGATGGATCGAGGCCGAGACCCGTGCCCGCCCGCTGCTGGCAACCGAGCCCGGGCGGGCGCCCTCGGAGCCGCCGCCGCTACATGCGGAGCAGCGGCAGGCGGTCGAGGCGATCGGCGCGGCGCAGGGCTTTTCCCCGTTCCTCCTGCACGGCGTCACCGGCAGCGGCAAGACCGAGGTCTACCTGCACGCCATCGCGCAGGCGCTGGCCGCCGGCCCGCACGCCCAGGTGCTGATGCTGGTACCCGAGATCAACCTGACGCCGCAGCTGCAGGCGCGCGTGGCCGCGCGCTTTCCGGGCGAGCCGCTGGCGGTGCTGCACAGCGGCCTGGCCGAGCAGGAGCGCAGCCTGCAATGGCTGGCCGCGCATCGCGGCGAGGCGCGTATCGTGCTGGGCACGCGCATGGCCATCATGGCCTCCCTGCCGCGCCTGGCGCTGATCCTGGTCGATGAGGAGCACGATACCTCCTACAAGCAGCAGGACGGCCTGCGCTACTCGGCGCGGGACCTCGCGGTCTGGCGCGCCAAGCAGCTCGGCATTCCGGTGGTGCTGGGTTCGGCCACGCCTTCGATGGAATCCTGGTGGCGCGCCGAGCAAGGTGCCTACCGCAAGCTGGTGCTGCGCGAGCGCGCCCAGGCCGACGCCGTGCTGCCAGCGGTGCGGCTGGTCGACCTGAACCACGAGCGCCAGCGCCAGCGGCCGCTCTACGAGGGGTTGTCGGTGCCGCTGCTGGACGCGGTGCAGGCGCGCCTCGAGCGCGGCGAGCAGAGCCTGCTCTTCCTCAACCGGCGCGGCTATGCGCCGGTGCTGGCCTGCGATGCCTGCGGCTGGCTGTCCGGCTGTCCGCGCTGTTCCGCCTACCTGGTGCTGCACCGGCCCGAGCGGCGGCTGCGCTGTCACCATTGCGGGCTGGAGGCGCCGGTGCCGCACCATTGTCCCGACTGCGGCAATATGGACATCGCTCCGCTGGGGCGCGGCACGCAGCGGGTCGAAGAGGCCCTGGCGGCGCGTTTTCCACAGGCCCGCATCGCCCGCATCGATGCCGACTCGACACGCCGCAAGGGCAGCGCCCAGGCCATGTTCGACGATGTCCACGCCGGCGAGGTCGACATCCTGGTCGGCACGCAGATGGTGGCCAAGGGGCATGACTTCCAGCGCGTCACGCTGGTCGGCATCGTCCACCCGGACGCCGCCATGTTCAGCCACGACTTCCGCGCCGCCGAGCACCTGTTCGCCTCGCTGATGCAGGTGGCCGGGCGCGCCGGACGGGCCGGCCTGGCGGGCGAGGTACTGATCCAGACGCGCTACCCCGACGCTCCGGCTTTGCAGGCGCTGGCCCGCCATGACTATGATGGATTCGCTGGCGCCCAATTGCGCGAACGCCGCCAGGCGGGCCTGCCGCCCTTCGCCTACCAGGCCTTGCTGACGGCCGAGCACGGCCAGCTGGACCGGGCGCTGGCCTTCCTGCAGGCCGCGCGCCGGCAGGCGGAGCAGGGCGTGCCGGCGCCCGAGGTGCAACTGCACGATCCGGTGCCGATGTCGATGGTGCGGGTCGCCAACCGCGAACGTGCCCAGATGCTGGTGGAAAGCCACTCGCGCGCGGCGCTGCAAAGGTTTATCAGCGCATGGGTGCTGACTTTCGATGGCATCGGCGAGGCCGCGAAGGGCGTGCGCTGGCAGTTGGAGGTGGATCCGCTGCGGATCTGAGCGGCCCCGGCTGCACGCCAGCGGGATATTTGAGGTGCAACCGCGTTTACCCCTATGAAAACGCTGGTTGCACCTGGTTGCACCGCGGCTTGCGGGCGGCGTAAGATGGCGCCAACCCAACGATTGCCGCAGCGACCACGGCCGGTCGCGGCCCAGCCAGGAGAACCGCACGCATGGCTACCACCACCCTGGGCGTCAAGCTCGACGACGCCTCGCGCGAGCGCCTCAAGCGCGCCGCCCAGCGCATCGACCGCACGCCGCACTGGCTGATCAAGCAGGCCATCTTCAGCTACCTCGAGCAGATCGAGAACGGCCTGCTGCCGCACGGTGCCGCCGATGCGGCGGAGTCGGGCGCGGCCGACGGCGCGGACGCCGCGGCCGCCGAGAGCGCGCCCCAGCCCTTCCTCGAATTCGCGCAGAGCGTGCAGCCGCAATCGGTGCTGCGCGCAGCCATCACCTCCGCCTATCGCCGGCCCGAGCCAGAGTCGGTGCCGGTGCTGCTGGAACAGGCTCGCCTGCCAGCGGTGCAGTCGGAGGCGGCCGTGGCCATGGCGGCGGCGCTGGCGCGGCGCCTGCGCGAGCGCAAGGCCGGCGGGAGCCCGGGCTGGAGCAAGCAGGGGCTGGTGCAGGGACTGGTGCAGGAGTTCTCGCTGTCCTCGCAGGAAGGGGTGGCGCTGATGTGCCTGGCCGAGGCCCTGTTGCGCATTCCCGACAAGGCGACGCGCGATGCGCTGATCCGCGACAAGGTCAGCGGCGCCAACTGGCAGTCGCACCTGGGCCAGAGCCGCTCCCTGTTCGTCAACGCGGCGACCTGGGGCCTGCTGCTGACCGGCAAGCTGGTCACCACCCACACCGAGACCGGGCTCACCCATGCCCTCACGCGCCTGATCGGCAAGGGCGGCGAGCCGCTGATCCGCAAGGGCGTGGACATGGCCATGCGGCTGATGGGCGAGCAGTTTGTCACCGGCGAGACCATTTCCGAGGCGCTGGCCAACGCGCGCCGCTACGAAGCCGACGGCTTCCGCTACTCCTATGACATGCTGGGCGAGGCGGCCATGACCGAGGCCGACGCGCAGCACTACCTCGCCGCCTACGAACAGGCCATCCATGCCATCGGCCAGGCCTCGGGCGGGCGCGGCATCTATGAGGGGCCGGGCATCTCGATCAAGCTGTCGGCACTGCATCCGCGCTACAGCCGGGCCCAGCACGAGCGCGTGATGAACGAGCTGTACGACCGCCTCAAGTCGCTGACCCAGCTGGCACGCCACTACGATATCGGCCTCAACGTCGACGCCGAGGAGGCCGACCGCCTGGAGCTGTCGCTCGACCTGCTGGAGCGCCTGTGCTTCGAGCCGGAGCTGGCCGGCTGGAACGGGATCGGCTTCGTGGTGCAGGCGTACCAGAAGCGCTGTCCCTTCGTCATCGACTACCTGATCGACCTGGCGCGCCGCAGCCGCCACCGCCTGATGATCCGCCTGGTCAAGGGCGCCTACTGGGACAGCGAGATCAAGCGGGCGCAGGTCGACGGCCTGGAGGGTTACCCGGTCTACACGCGCAAGGTCTACACCGATGTGTCCTACCTGGCCTGCGCGCGCAAGCTGCTGGCCGCACCCGACGCCATCTTCCCGCAGTTCGCCACCCACAACGCGCATACGCTGGCGGCCATCTACCAGATCGCCGGACACAACTACTATCCAGGCCAGTACGAATTCCAGTGCCTGCACGGCATGGGCGAGCCGCTCTATGAGCAGGTGGTCGGCCCGGTCGCACAGGGCAAGCTGAACCGCCCCTGCCGCATCTATGCCCCGGTAGGCACGCACGAGACGCTGCTGGCCTACCTGGTGCGGCGCCTGCTGGAGAACGGCGCCAACACCTCCTTCGTCAACCGCATCGGCGACGACTCGGTGCCGATCGAAGACCTGGTCGCCGATCCGGTGGCCGTGGTCGAGCGCCTGCACCGCGAGGAAAACGTGCTCGGCCGCCCGCATCCGCGCATCCCGCTGCCGCGCGAACTGTACGGCGCGGTGCGCGCCAATTCCGCCGGCATCGACCTGTCGAACGAGCAGCGCCTGGCGTCGCTGTCGTCGGCCCTGCTGGCGGCCTCGGGCGATCGTCCGCTGGCCGAGCCGATGCTGGGCGCGGCGGCGGAGCCGGGTGCAGCGGGCGAACCCGTGCCGGTACTCAATCCGGCGGACCGGCGCGACGTGGTCGGCCACGTGGTCGAGGCTGGCGAGGCCGAGGTGCAGGCCGCGCTCGCGGCCGCCGCCAATGCCGCGCCGATCTGGCAGGCGACCCCGCCGGCGACCCGCGCGGCCGCGCTGGAACGCGCCGCCGACCTGATGGAAGCGCAGATGCAGTCACTGATGAACGTGATCATGCGCGAGGCCGGCAAGACCTTCTCCAATGCCATCGCCGAGGTGCGCGAGGCGGTGGACTTCCTGCGCTACTACGCGGCCCAGGTGCGCGCGGACTTCTCCAACGATTCGCACCGCCCGCTCGGGCCGGTGGTCTGCATCAGCCCGTGGAACTTCCCGCTGGCCATCTTCACCGGCCAGGTGGCGGCCGCGCTGGCAGCCGGCAATCCGGTGCTGGCCAAGCCCGCCGAGCAGACGCCGCTGATCGCGGCCCAGGCGGTGCGCCTGCTGCGCGAGGCCGGCGTGCCGGCCGGCGCGGTGCAGCTGCTGCCGGGCCGCGGCGAGACCGTGGGTGCGGCGCTGGTGGCCGATGCCCGCGTGCGCGGCGTGATGTTCACCGGCTCCACCGAAGTGGCGCGCCTGCTGCAGCGCAGCCTGGCCGGCCGCCTCGATGCCGGCGGACGCCCGATTCCGCTGATCGCGGAGACCGGCGGCCAGAACGCGATGGTGGTCGACTCCTCGGCGCTGGCCGAGCAGGTGGTGGCCGACGTGATGCAGTCCGCTTTCGACTCCGCCGGGCAGCGCTGTTCGGCGCTGCGCGTGCTGTGCCTGCAGGAAGACGTGGCCGAGCGGGTCCTCAAGATGCTGAAGGGGGCCATGGCGGACCTCGTGCTGGGCAATCCCGACCGGCTTTCCACCGACGTCGGGCCGGTCATCGACGAGGAGGCGCGTGCCGGCATCGTTGCCCATATCGAGGCCATGCGCGCCAAGGGCCGCCGCGTGCACCAGGCCGAGCCGAACGTGGCGCTGACCGAGGCGTGCCGGCACGGCACCTTCGTGCCGCCGACGCTGATCGAGCTCGACAGCATCGACGAACTGCAGCGCGAAGTATTCGGCCCGGTGCTGCACGTGGTGCGCTATGCGCGCGAAGATTTCGATGCGCTGATCGACCAGATCAACGGCACCGGCTACGGCCTGACCATGGGCGTGCATACCCGCATCGACGAGACCATCGCCCACGTCGTGGCGCGCATCCATGCCGGCAACCTCTACGTCAACCGCAATATGGTCGGCGCCGTGGTCGGCGTGCAGCCGTTCGGCGGCGAGGGCCTGTCGGGCACCGGGCCCAAGGCCGGCGGTCCGCTCTACCTGCCCCGGCTGCTGGCGCTGCGCCCGGCCGGCGCCGCGGCACTGGCGGTGGCGCGCGCCGATGCGCGCGCCGGCACCAGCGGCAACGACGCGGCGGGCGATCTCGCGCCGCGCACGGCGGGCGGCCGGGCGGCACTGGCCTTGCTGGCCGAGCTGGGTGCGTGGGCAGGCGAGCCGCATCCGGCGCTGGCCGAGGCCTGCCGCAGCTACGCGGCCGCTTCGCCCGCGGGCCTGGAGGTGACGCTGCCGGGCCCCACCGGCGAGCGCAATACCTATACCGTGCTGCCGCGCGAAGGCGTGCTGTGCCTGGCGCAGGAGGAGGGCGACCTGCTGCTCGAACTGGCGGCGGCACTGGCGGTCGGCGCGCCGGCGTTGTGGCCCGACGACAAGGCCAGCCGCGCGCTGCGGGAGCGCCTGCCCCAGGCAGTACAATCGCGCGTCCGCCTGGTGGCCGACTGGACGGCGCCGGACTGTGGCTACGACGCCGTGCTGCATCACGGCGACTCCGACCGGCTGCGCACGGTCTGCCAGCAGGTGGCGGCACGGACGGGCCCCATCGTCGGCGTACAAGGACTGGCCCACGGTGAACCGGATGTGGCCCTGGAGCGTTTGGTGATCGAGCGCTCGCTGTCGGTCAACACGGCCGCGGCGGGTGGCAATGCCAGCCTGATGACCATCGGCTGAAAGGGCTGAAACGGCTGAAACGGCTGCGGCCGTCAACGGACATCGGACCGCGCGGGCAGGCGGCGATCCTGCCTGCCTGCGCAAGAAAGCGAGGCGCCGCAAAGGCGTTCCGCGCATACTGCCGGAAGCGGCATCAATCGGGACCCAAAGGGACCAAGGAGAACTGATGAACTCGACATTGCACAAGACGGCGCTGGCCGTCGCCCTGGCCGCCGCAGGCATGGCCTCCACCACCGCCTTCGCGCAGGCGCAGGAGATCAAGCTGGGCTTCGCCGCGCCGATGACCGGCGGCCAGGCGCAGTATGGCAAGGACATGCAGAACGGCGTGGTGCTCGCCATCGAGGACATGAACGCCACCAAGCCGAAGATCGGCGGCAAGCCGGTCAAGTTCGTGCTGGTCTCCGAGGATGACCAGGCCGACCCCAAGACCGGTTCGGTGGTGGCGCAGAAGCTGGTGGATTCCGGCATCCAGGGCATGCTCGGCCATTTCAACTCGGGCACCACGATCCCGGCCTCCATGGTCTACAACCGCGCCGGCATCCCCCAGATCGCCATGGCGACGGCGCCGGAGTATACGCGCCAGGGCTTCAAGACGACCTTCCGCATGATGACCTCCGACACCCAGCAGGGTTCGGTGATCGGGGCCTTCGTGGTCAAGAAGCTGGGCGCCAAGAACATCGCCATCGTCGACGACCGCACCGCCTATGGCCAGGGCCTGGCGGACGAGTTCGAGAAGGCGGCCAAGGCGGCCGGCGGCAAGGTGGTGCGGCGCGAGTACACCAACGACAAGGCGGTGGACTTCAAGGCCGTGCTGACCAACATCAAGCGTGCCAATCCGGACATCATCTTCTACGGCGGCGCCGAGACGCAGTCCGCGCCGATGGCCAAGCAGATGAAGGAACTGGGCATCAAGTCGCCGATGGTATCGGGCGAGATGTCCAAGACCGACAACTTCCTGAAGCTGGCCGGCACGGCCGCCGAGGGCACGGTGGTGTCGCTGGCCGGCCTGCCGCTGGACGAGATGCCGGGCGGCAAGGCATATGAGCAGAAGTACGAGAAGCGCTTCGGCAGCAAGGTGCAGACCTATTCGCCGTATGCCTACGACGGCGCCACCGCGATGATGACGGCCATGATCAAGGCCGGCTCGGCCGACCCGGCGCGCTACCTGCCGGTACTGGCGGCGACCAATATGCAGGGCGTCACCACCAAGACCCTGGCGTACGACGCGCGCGGCGACCTGAAGGACGGCGGCATCACCGTCTACAAGGTCGTGGGCGGCAAGTGGACCGTGCTGCAGACGGTCGGCGGCAAGTAAGCCAGCGCACGTCTCAAGGGCATAAAACGCCACTCCAGCGGGGGGTGGCGTTTTTTTTCGCCGCTATTGCTCGCGATGCTGGTGCTGCCGTTGGCGCATAATCCGCACTCGCACATTCAGATTGAGCAGAAGGAGTTGTCGTGTCCGTGCAGGAAGTGAGCTACGCGCATGCCGTCGAACTGGCCAACGCGGAGCGCTATGACGAGGCGCTGCAGATCGCCGGCCAGCTAGCGCGCGCGCATCCGGAAGTGGTGGACTACGTGCTGCTGCTGGCGCGGCTGACCTTCGACCGTGGTGACAAGGCGCGCGCCTACGCCATCCTCGACGAGGCGCTGGTGGCGCTGTCGAGCCAGCCATTGCAGCCGGCCCACCGCCTGGCCTCGCGCGGCCTGCTGGTGCTGCGCTACGGCCTGTTGCTGATGAGCGAGGGCCGCTGCCGGGAAGCGCTGCCCTGGCTGCACGAGGCGGCCCGCCGCAACGGCCTCGCCACGGGCGACTGGACCGCGCTGCTGCATGCCGGCCTGGCCCACTTCCGCCTGGGCGAGTTCGCCGAGGCCGGCCGCTTCTGGTATGCGCTGCTGTATCGCGCACCCGATCTCGGCGTGGAGGAGATCCTGCCGCTGTGCGTCGAACACGTCAACGCGGCGGGCGAGCGCGCCGAGCCGATGCTGCGGGTTTGCCTCGGCCGCATCGCGCTGGACAACCCCGGCCTGCTCGGCATGGACGCCGCGGGCGGCGACGCGGTGGCGCTCGACCAGGCCGGCCAGGTGCTGGCGGCAGCGCCGGACCATCCGCAGGCCAGGCGCCTGCGCGCGCCGCTGCGGCATGGCGTCGGCGACATCGCCGGTGCCCTCGACGACCTCGACACCTATCTGCGCCAGCAGCCCGACCCGCAGGCGCAGGTACGCGCGCTGGCGTGGCGCCAGCAGGCCGCCGCCGCTGCGGGCAACGCCGCCGCGGTCAGTGAGCTGTGGCAGCGCTTCGCCTTCGATACCCAGGCCCAGGACGCGGCCGGCTACTACCGCGCGGCCGAGGCGCTGGCCGACCTGATCGCCGAAACGCCCGCGGCCGAGACCGCGCTGCGGCCCCAGCTGGTGCAGGCGCTGCGCCTGGGCCAGCAGCGCTTCGAGCACTATTTCGACGGTGGCGAGGGCAGCGCGGAAGGCCATGGCGGCGACGCCGACCCCCACCTGTACGCCTTGCTGTGCCGCCTGCTGGCGCGCAGCCTGCCGGCCGGCGCGGCTCACGTGGCCGAGCGCATCGAACTGCATCGCAAGGGCATTGCCGCCAGCGAGTTCATCGCGCAGTGGATCGACCTGCTCGACAGCTACGCCGAGGCGGGCGACCACCACAAGGCGGTGGAAGCGGCCGGCGAGGTGCTCAACCGCTACCCGGTCGAGCGCGATCCGGCCAACGTCGGCTGGGTGGTCAGCCGCCTGATGGCGGCCTGGCTGGCCATCGGCGGCGGCGAGGCCACCGAGTCGGCGCGCATCGCGCTGGCCCACATGGATACGCGCCTGGATGGCCTGCCGGTGGAGGCGCGCAGCGAGTCGGCGCATGCCATGGCTCATGCGCGCGCGCATCTGGCAGCCCTGCTGCAGGCTGCCGCCGTCGGCGCCCACGAACACGACCGTGCCGACCTGTGTGCGGAGATCGAAGCGCTGCAGCGCCGTGCGCTGCTGGTCGAGGATGCCTGGCTGTTCAACCGCTTCGGGCTGGTCTGGCGCGGCCTCGGCGACAGCGCGCGGGCGTTCCCGCTGTTCGAGCAGGCCATTGCGCTGGCCGGCGACGATGCACGCGACGCGGCCGGCCCGCGCGTGCAGCGCGCGCTGATCCTGACCGAGCAGCAGCGCCATGCCGAGGCCCTGGCCGACTTCGACGCGGCCTTCGCCGTGCGCGACGACTGGGATGCCGAGGCCTGCCTGGTCGCGGTGCAGGCCGCGCTGGGGATGGAGCGGCGCGAGACTGCGCTGGAGTACTTCGGCAAGGCGCGCGCACGCGGTGCGGCGCAAGGGCGCAGCCGCAGTCTCTACGCCAAGGTCGAGACCGCGCTGCGGGCGACGCGTCCCAAGTGGAAGCTGTGGGGAGTGTGAGCGGCCGCACAGTGGTCGTTGCCCCGGCCTTTTCTGCTGGATGGCTGGTTTTTGGTCGAACTTGGCGGCTGTTGCCGCACTGATGGGGGCGGTGTCGGACAAACTCCGACACGGAATGTCACGGGCTTCCAGTACCATGGCAGCCATGACTGGACTGAGCCAACTGTTTCCCAGCCTGCCGCTAGCCCCCGGCGGGCTGTTCTGGGTAGGGCTGGCGCTGGTGGGCGCGGGCCTGGCCGGCGAGATCTGCCGCGCCTGGCTGCGCCTGCCACGCATCATCGGCTATGCGGCTGCCGGCCTGGCCGCCGGCACCCTGGGCCGCGGCATCCTCGACGAGAACATGCTGGCCCAGACCCATGTGCTGATCGACATGGCGCTGGCGCTGGCGCTGTTCGAGCTGGGCCACCGCCTTTCCATCACCTGGTTGCGGGCCAACCGCTGGCTGCTCTTCACCAGTGCCTTCGAGAGCCTGCTGACCTGGGGCCTGGTGGCGGCGGTGCTGCAGTGGATGGGCGTGGTGCCGGCGGTGGCGATCCTGGCGGGCGGCATCGCGGTGAGCACCTCGCCCACCATCGTGCTGCAACTCAAGAACGAACTGCGCGCCGAGGGCCAGGTGACCGAGCGCCTGCTGGCCCTGGCCGCGCTCAACAGCATCTATGCGGCCATCATCGTGCAGCTCGCCACCGGCTGGCTGCACTCCGAGTACGGCAACCTGGGCGCCGCGCTGCTGCACCCGCTCTACCTGCTGGTCGGCTCCTGCGCGCTGGCCTGGGGCGTCGGCAAGGCCGGCCACGCCATCTATGCGCGCATGTCGAGTGACGATCACTACAGCTTCCTGGTACTGGTCGGGCTGGTGCTGTTCGCGCTGGCGCTGACGCAGGTACTAAAATTGTCCATGCCGCTGACGCTGATGCTGGCCGGCGTGGTGTTCAAGCACCAGGACCGCCAGCCGCATGTGTGGCCGGCGCACTTCGGCAGTGCGGGCAGCCTGCTGATCATCGTCATGGTGGTCTCGCTGGGCCTGCCGCTGACGGCCCACGACTGGGCCGTCGGCGGTGCCGCGGCGGTGGTGCTGGTGGTGCTGCGCCACGCCGCCAAGCTGGCCGGGGTGGTGACGCTGGGCTCCTTCTCCGGGCTGAGCCTCAAGCAATGCATGGCGCTCGGGCTGGCGCTGGGGCCGATGTCCGGGCTGGCCTTCCTGCTGATGAGCGCCGTGGCGCGGCTCTATCCCGACACCGGCGAGCCGTTGGCCGCCATCATCCTGTGCACGCTGGCCATCGAGCAGCTGCTGGCGCCCGCGCTGGCCGCGCTGGGCCTGCGCTTCGCCGGCGAGGTGCGTGGCGGCAACAGTCATGGCCATGGCAATGGAGGGGCGCACTGATGTCACTGGAATCGTTCACGCACTCCGAGGCGCTGACTTTCGGCGTCGAGCTGGAACTGCAGCTCGTCAACCGGCACGACTATGACCTGGCGCCGTTTGCGCCCGACCTGCTGCGCGCGCTCAAGGGCGCCCGCCACGAGGGCGACATCAAGCCAGAGATCAGCCCGTCGATGATCGAGATCAGCACCGGCATCTGCCACAGCTACGCGCAGGCGCTGGATGAACTCGGCACCATGCGCGACCTGATGGTCGAGGCCTCGCACGCGCTCAACCTGGGCATCTGCGGCGGCGGCACCCACCCTTTCCAGCAGTGGTCCGAACGCACCATCTCCGACTCGCCGCGCTACCGCTACATCTCCGAGCTGTACGGCTATCTCGCCAAGCAGTTCACGGTATTCGGCCAGCATGTGCACATCGGCTGCCCGAGCGCCGACGAGTCGCTCTACCTGCTGCATGCGATCGGCCGCTACGTGCCGCACTTCATCGCGCTGGCGGCATCCTCGCCCTATGTGCAGGGCGTCGATACCGGCTTCGCCTCGGCGCGCCTGAACTCGGTCTCCGCGTTCCCGATGAGCGGGCGCGCGCCCTTCGTGCTGACCTGGGACGCCTTCACCGCCTACTTCAACAAGATGCACGCCACCGGCGTGATCGAGAGCATGAAGGACTTCTATTGGGACATCCGGCCCAAGCCGGAATTCGGCACCATCGAAGTCCGCGTGATGGACACGCCGCTGACGGTGCGGCAGGCCTGCGACATCGCCGCCTACATCCAGGCGCTGGCGCGCTACCTGCTGCTGGCGCGCCCTTTCATGCCGCAGGAGGACGACTACCTGGTCTACACCTTCAACCGTTTCCAGGCCTGCCGCTTCGGCCTGGAGGGCGAGTATGTGCATCCCAACGAGCTGACGCGGGTGCCGATCGCCGATCACATCCTGTCGATCTGCGATGCGCTGGTGCCGCATGCCGAGGCGCTCGGCTCGCTCGAGGCCCTGGCCAATATCCGCGCGCTGGCGGCAAGCCGCAGCGGCGACCAGCGCTGGCTGCGCCGGACCTATGCGGAATCGCGCAGCCTGCGCGACACGGTGCGGCAGAGCTGCGACAGCTGGGCCTCCTGAGTTTCCCGGGGCTGCTGCGTCCCTGACGCCTGCCGCGCCGGACCACGCGCCCGGTCGCGCAGAGGCGACCGGGCAGGGCCGGCCGGGCGAAGGACATTGACGGTCGGCGCGAACTCGCCGCGCGCCAGCGTGGCGGCCAGTGCGGGGCCATTTCAGGCCGCACGGGAGGTGGCGCCGGCCGGCGGCGCGTCCCGGCTCAGCGCGGCAGCAGCACCTCGCTGAGCTGGATCAATGGCCTGGCGTCGGTGTAGTTGGGGATGTCGCCCTGCAGCTCGGCCGCGTGCGGCCCGAAGGCGGCGGCAAAGGCCTTGGCATCGTCGAACAGGAAGTGGCCCATGGCCACGTAGGCCGGTGCCGAGCCCGGGGCGGCGCCACCCAGGCCGCGTTCGATGGCGTAGCCGCGGTAGCCTGGCGCGCTGCGGAACAGCTCGTCGGCGCGCGCCATGTGGCGCGACTGGTAGTAGTCGAAATCGAACCTGCCGCCTTCCTGGTACGGATAGAGAATGCTGACTTTGATCATGGGGTGATCCCGTTCGTTGTCGCAAGAGAGGCCGCGCCGGGCGCGTGCTGCACCTGCCCGCCGCGGCGCGGCGAAGGCGGGCAGGACGCCAGCCTAGCAAAAAGTGCAGACTCGTGCTTTCCGTCCGCTTCGTCCGCTTCGTCCTGTCCGCCCGCCTGGCCTGCTTCCGCCGCGCCCGCCGCCCATCGCTCCGGCGCGCCGGAGCGCCGGCGCTCAGCACTCGACGATGTTCACGGCCAGGCCGCCGCGTGCCGTCTCCTTGTACTTGGTCTTCATGTCGGCGCCGGTCTCGCGCATGGTCTTGATCACCGAGTCGAGCGACACATAGTGCATGCCGTCGCCGCGCAGGGCCATGCGGGCGGCATTCACCGCCTTGACCGCGGCCATCGCGTTGCGCTCGATGCAGGGGATCTGCACCAGGCCGCCGACCGGATCGCAGGTCAGGCCGAGATTGTGCTCCATGCCGATCTCGGCGGCATTCTCCACCTGGGCCGGACTGCCCCCCAGCACCGCGGCGAGCGCGCCGGCCGCCATCGAACAGGCCACGCCGACCTCGCCCTGGCAGCCCACCTCGGCGCCGGAGATGGAGGCGTTGAGCTTGTAGAGCAGGCCGATGGCGCCGGCGGTGAGCAGGAAATCCACCACGCCTTGTGCGCTGGCTCCCGGCACGAAGCGGTCGTAGTAGTGCAGCACGGCAGGGATGATGCCGGCGGCGCCATTGGTCGGCGCGGTCACCACGCGGCCGCCGGCGGCGTTCTCCTCGTTGACGGCGATGGCGTAGAGGTTGACCCAGTCCAGCGCGGAGAGGGGATCCGACAAGGCGCGCTCGGCGCGTTCGGTCAGGTGGCGGAACAGTTCCGGGGCGCGCCGGCGCACCTGGAAGGGACCGGGCAGCAGGCCGTCGGTGCGGCAGCCGCGCGCGACGCAGGCCTGCATCACGTCCCAGATATGCAGCAGGCCGGCGCGAACCTCGGCTTCGCCATGCCAGACCAGTTCGTTCTCCAGCATCAGCTGCGCGATGGACTTGCCGCTGGCGGCGGCCATCTCCAGCATGGTGCGCCCGCTGCGGAACGGATGGGGCAGCTGGCGCTCGGCCTCCAGCACCTGCGTATTGGGCGCGCCGGCGGTGACCACGAAGCCGCCGCCGACCGACAGGTAGCGCGCCTCGCGCAGCGTGGCCCCGGCCGCGTCGAAGGCATGGAACTTCATGCCGTTGGGGTGTTCCGCCATGGCCTCGCGGCGGTAGAACGCGATGTGTTCCTTCTCGACGAAGGGCACCTCGTGCCGGCCCAGCAGCGCCAGGCGGCCGCCGGCGCGCAGCGCGGCCAGCCGTGCGGCGATGCCGTCGGGATCGACGGTGTCGGGGCTTTCGCCCATCAGGCCGAGGATGACGCCGCGGTCGGTGCCGTGTCCCTTGCCGGTGGCGCCGAGCGAGCCGTACAGCTCGACGCGCACCGTGGCCACGCGCGACAGCAGCCCGTCGCGCTCCAGGCCATGGACGAACAGGCCGGCCGCGCGCATGGGGCCGACCGTGTGCGAACTCGAGGGGCCGATGCCGACCTTGAACAGGTCGAAGACGCTGACAGCCACGATAGTCTCCTTCTCGATGGCCTGGCGGATCGCCGGATGGCGGTCAGCCGTGGTGGTGGGTGAGGGCCCTGGCCGCCTCAGACCGTGTCGTCGTCCGCCGCGCCCTGGTGCCACAGCGAGCCGGCGGCCTCGCGCGGCGTCGCCGGCGCTTCCCGGTGCACCAGCACGCTGATGCTGCCGTCGGTTTCCAGGATGGCCACGTGCACGTCGCCGAGGCGCTCGCAGCCGGCGCGGCGCAGCGCCTTGTGCAGGTCGTCGCGGGTGATGCGCTCGCGCTGCATGAGTTCATGGTAGACCCGCCCGTCGTGGACGAGTACCTCGGGCCGGCCCTCGGCCACCCGCTCGAAGCGGCGGCTGCGCGCCGTCAGCGTGGCCAGCAGCAGGTTGGCCGCAACCAGCGTGACGGCCAGGATCAGCCCCGCCGTGACCGAGTTGTCGCCGGCGTTCATGGCGTTCTGCACCGCGTTGGACAGCACCAGCAGGAGTACCAGGTCGAAGGGCGTGAGCTGCCCGATCTGGCGCTTGCCGGTCACGCGCAGCAGTACCAGCACGCTGCCGTAGACGATCAGCCCGCGCAGCACGAACTCCCACCAGGGAGCACTCAGGTTCCACATCGCGACTCCTGACTCCGGATTCCTGCGTGGGGCCGGGCCGGAGCCGGCTCCGGCCCCGGTCGTTCAGTCCTGCGCGTACTCGCCGATGGGTACGCAGCTGCAGAACAGGTTGCGGTCGCCGTACACGTTGTCGGCACGGCCGACCGGCGGCCAGTACTTCTGCGTGCGCAGCGACGCCAGCGGGTAGGCCGCTTCCTCGCGCGTGTACCGGTGGGGCCAGGCGTCGGCAGTCACCACCGCGGCGGTGTGCGGGGCGTGCTTGAGCGGGTTGTCCTCGCGGTCGAAGCTGCCGTCTTCCACGCGCGCGATCTCCTTGCGGATGGCGATCATCGCGTCGATGAAGCGGTCCAGCTCGTGCAGCGCTTCGCTTTCGGTCGGCTCGATCATCAGCGTGCCCGGCACCGGGAAGCTCATCGTCGGCGCGTGGAAGCCGTAGTCCATCAGGCGCTTGGCCACGTCCTCGTTGCTGATGCCGGTGACTTTCTGCAGCGGACGCAGGTCCAGGATGCACTCGTGCGCCACCAGGCCGTGCTGGCCCGTGTACAGCACCGGGTAGTGGGGCGACAGGCGCTTGGCGACGTAGTTGGCGGCGAGGATGGCATTCTCGGTGGCGGCGGTCAGGCCGGCCGAGCCCATCATGGCGACGTACATCCACGAGATCGGCAGGATGCTGGCCGAGCCGAATGGCGCGGCGGACACGCCGCCGATGCCGTTGTCGTCGCGGCGGTAGCCCACGCTGTCCTGGTTGGGCAGGAAGTCCGCCAGGTGCGCGCCGACCGCCACCGGGCCCACGCCAGGGCCGCCGCCGCCGTGCGGGATGCAGAAGGTCTTGTGCAGGTTCAGGTGCGAGACGTCGCCGCCGAACTGTCCAGGCGCGGCAGTACCGACCATGGCGTTCATGTTGGCGCCGTCCACGTAGACCTGGCCGCCGTGGCGGTGCACGATCTCGCAGATCTGCTGCACGCCCTGCTCGAACACGCCGTGCGTGGACGGGTAGGTGATCATGATGGCCGCCAGGTTGCTGCTGTGCTGCTCGGCCTTCTTCGCCAGGTCGTCCAGGTCGACGTTGCCGTTCTCGTCGCAGGCCACCACCACCACCTTCATGCCGGCCATCTGCGCCGACGCCGGGTTGGTGCCGTGCGCCGAGGACGGGATCAGGCAGATGTCGCGGTGGCTCTCGCCGCGGCTGGCATGGTAGGCGTGGATGATCAGCAGGCCGGCGTACTCGCCCTGCGAGCCGGCGTTCGGCTGCAGGCTGACGGCGGCATAGCCGGTGGCGGCGCACAGCATCGCCTCGAGCTGGTCGATCATCTCGCGGTAACCGACGGTCTGGTCCAGCGGCGCGAACGGGTGGATACGGCTGAACTCGGGCCACGTCACCGGGATCATCTCGCTGGTGGCGTTCAGCTTCATCGTGCACGAGCCCAGCGGGATCATGGTGCGGTCGAGCGCGAGGTCCTTGTCGGCCAGCATGCGCAGGTAGCGCAGCATCTCGTGCTCGGCGTGGTGCGTGTTGAACACCGGGTGCGTCAGGTAGGCGCTCTGGCGGGCCAGGCCGTCGGGGAAGGCGTCCTGCGCCGCGGCCTCGATGGCATCGAAGGCGAGCGAGGCCGGCAGGGGCTTGCCATGCGAGAAGATCTCCCACAGCGCGATGACGTCCTCGCGCGTGGCGGTCTCGTCGAGCGATACGCCGACGCGGGTGGCGCCGGCATGGCGCAGGTTGATGCCGCGCGCGCTGGCGGCGGCATGGATGGCCTCGGTGTTGAAGCCGGTCTCGAGCGTCAGTGTGTCGAAGAAGGTGGCATTGGCGCGCGCGAAGCCAAGTGCTTCCAGGCCGGCGGCCAGCGTCGCCGTCAGGCGGTGCACGCGCTGCGCGATGCGCTTGAGGCCGGCCGGGCCGTGGTAGACCGCGTACATCGAGGCCATCACCGCCAGCAGTACCTGCGCGGTGCAGATGTTCGAAGTGGCTTTCTCGCGGCGGATGTGCTGCTCGCGCGTCTGCAGGGCCAGGCGGTAGGCCTTGTTGCCTTGCGCGTCGACGGTCACGCCGACCAGGCGGCCCGGCATCGAGCGCTTGAACGCGTCCTTGACCGCCATGTAGCCGGCGTGCGGGCCGCCGAAGCCGAGCGGCACGCCGAAACGCTGCGAGTTGCCCACCGCGACGTCGGCACCCCATTCGCCGGGCGCGGCCAGCAGGGTCAGCGCGAGCAGGTCGGCGGCGGCCACCACCAGGCCGCCGGCGGCATGCACGGCGTCGGCGATGGCGCGGTAGTCATTGACGTCGCCGTTGACGCCGGGATATTGCAGCAGCACGCCGAAGGCATGCGCACCCGCGGCCTCGGCGGCGGGCCCGACCTTGACCTCGATGCCGAGCGGCTTGGCGCGCGTGCGTACCACTTCCAGCGTCTGCGGCAGCACGTCGTCGGCGACGTAGAAGGTCTGCGAGGCATGCTTGTTGACGCGCTGCAGCAGCGTCATCGCCTCGGCGGCGGCGGTGCCCTCGTCCAGCATCGAGGCATTGGCGATGTCGAGGCCGGTCAGGTCGGTGACCATCTGCTGGAAGTTCAGCATCGCTTCCAGGCGGCCCTGCGAGATCTCGGGCTGGTAGGGCGTGTAAGCGGTGTACCAGGCCGGGTTCTCGAAGATATTGCGCAACACCACGGCGGGTGTATGCGTGTCGTAGTAGCCCTGGCCGATGAAGCTCTTGAACACCTTGTTCTTGCCGGCGAGGGCGCGCAGCCTGGCCAGCGCGGCTTCCTCGCTGAGCGGCTCGGCGAACTCGCCCAGCGGCAGCGGGTCGCGGCGGCGGATGGCGGCGGGGATCACGGCGTCGATCAGCGCGGCGCGGCTGTCGTAGCCGAGCATCTTCAGCATGTGCTGTTGTTCGGCGGCGTCGGGGCCGATGTGGCGTCCGGCGAAGGCGTCGCGCGCCTCCAGTTCGGCCAGCGTGGGACGGGCGTGGGCGGCGTTCATGGGCAGCGGGGCATTCATGGCAGGGGTCTCGTCAGGCGCGGCGCCGGTGGTCGGCCGGCCGCCGCGCGGTCGTTCGGTCTCGGCGGCCCCGTCGCCGGGGCCGCGCGGCGTCAGGCGCCGACGCTGGCCTTGTAGGCGTCGGCCGACATCAGGCCGTTGACGTCGTCGGCGTTGGCCGGCTTCAGCTTGAACAGCCAGGCCTCGAAGGCGTTGGCGTTGACGCTCTCCGGCTCGGCGCTGGCGGCGTCGTTGATGGCGATGACCTCGCCGGCCACCGGCGCGTAGATGTCGGAGGCGGCCTTGACCGACTCGACCACGGCCAGCGCGTCGCCGGCGCCGACGCTGCGGCCCACTTCGGGCAGCTCGAGGAAGACGATGTCGCCCAGCGCGTCCTGCGCATGGTCCGTGATGCCGATGGTCAGCGTGCCGTCGGCTTCGACGCGCACCCACTCATGCGACTCGGTGTACTTGAGTTCGGGGGGGAAGTTCATGTGGATTCTCCGGATTCGGTTGGTTCGTCTGTTCTGGGCGCGCCCGCGCGCGGGCGCGCCATGACCGTTGGCTCTTGACCTTGTTTGACCGTTGCGAGCGTCAGCTCACGAGTGCCTTGCCATTGCGCACAAACGGCAGTTTAACCACAGTCGCCGCCAGCTTGCGGCCGCGGATCTCCACTTCGACGCTGTCGCCGGGTTGCGCGCCCAGCGGCAGGCGGGCGAAGGCGATCGAAAGGGACAGGGTCGGGCTGAAGGTGCCGCTGGTGGTCTCGCCGTTGCCAGCGGGCGTGACGACGGTCTGGTGGGCGCGCAGCACGCCGCCCTTGTCGCGCAGGACCAGGCCGGCGAAGGCGGCCTTCTGGCCGTCGGCCAGCAGGGCGGCCTTGCCGGTGAAGTCGCGTTCGCTCTGCAGGTCGACGGTCCAGGCCAGGCCCGCATCCAGCGGCGAAGTGTGGATATCCATGTCCTGTCCATACAGGTTCATGCCCGCTTCCAGGCGCAGCGTGTCGCGCGCGCCCAGGCCGGCCGGGCGCACGCCGGCGGCATCCAGCTTTTCCCACACCGCGGCGACGTTGTCGGCCGGCACCACCAGCTCGAAGCCGTCCTCGCCGGTGTAGCCGGTGCGTGCGACCATGATTTCGCCGATGGCCGGGTCCTGCACCACGAGGGCGTTGAAGGGCTTGAGCGCTTCGCTCGGCTGGGTGCTGGGGAAGGCGCCCCATACCTTGGCGCGCGCGTTCGGGCCCTGCACCGCGACGATGGCCAGCGGCGCCACGCCCGCGGGGGCGTTGTCGGCGCGCCGCGGCGTGATCGCGACTCCGCTGCCGGTGGCGGCATTACGGGCGCGGATCCATTCGATATCGGTGGGTGCGGTGCTGGCGTTGACCACCAGGCGGAAGCGGTCTTCGGCGAAGAAGTAGACGATCAGGTCGTCGATGACGTGGCCCTTGTCGTCGAGCATGCAGGAGTAGAGCGCCTTGCCCGGCGTCTGCAGCTTGTCCACGTTGTTGGCCAGCAGGCCGCGCAGGAAGGCGCGCACGTGGGGACCGGCGAGGTCGACCACGCACATGTGGGAGACGTCGAACATGCCGGCGTCGCTGCGCACGGCGTGGTGTTCCTCGATCTGGGAGCCGTAGTTGACCGGCATGTCCCAGCCGCCGAAGTCGACCATGCGGGCGCCGAGGGCGCGGTGGATGGCATTGAGGGGCGTGGCCTGGAGCGTCATGGGTTCCTCGGGGACGGATCTCTGCGGTTGCGAAAACGAAAAAAGGGCCATCCGCCGCATGGCTCGCGCGCGTCGCGCTGCGAATCCGCTGCGGCGGATGACCCCTCTGTCCTCGATACCTGAGAGATTACAGGGTGGCTCCTGGCGGAACCGGGCCCTGCGCGCCCCTTCGGTGGACACGCTCACCGTCATTCATGCGAACGATGGCGGGTGTCGCTCTCCAGAGTACGGCGTGCATCGTGTGCATATTGCCCGCCGATCCGACCAGTCCATGGTGCCTGAGAGTTTTCGGGTGATACCCCTTCGGCGGCGCGATGCCTCGCGCGCTCTCCCGGCCGGATGCGCGCAATGTACGGGACGCCCCCCGCTTTGTCAACGCGCCCCGGGCCGGCGGGGCAGGGCTCACCGGCCCCTGCGGTTCGGGGTGGTGACGTTGCCGATGACACCGCCCACGGCCGCGCCGCCGACGGTGCCCAGCGCATCGCCGCCAGTCAGCACTGCACCCCCGACCGCGCCGATACCGGCGCCGATGGCGGTGTTGCGCTGCTTGGGCGACATGTCCGCGCAGCCGGCGAACGCCACCAGCGTGGCGCTGATCAGGATGGCCTTGGCCAGAGCCGGACGTGCTCGCTTCTGTGTTCGCATAGGACAGCTCCCTTGTGATGATGAGGCCACACCTGGTTGAAGCAGTGTTGGAGCAGCCGTCATACAAGCTCTCTATCCTTCTTAGAGACCGCCATCCGGGACGCGATCCCGGCCATTACTTTTCATTACAGAGCATTACGGCGCGTTACATGACGGCCGGGGACAAAGGCCTCGTCGAGCAGCCTGGCCCGGCGGCGGCGCGTGTTAACATCCTCCGCTTGCACGGTGCCGAGGCGCGCCGGATCCTGCACACGCCGCACCGCATCCGCGGCCCGGCCGTTCCCGTCACACTTCCACGCTGTCTTCCCGCGCATGACCCACGGACTCAATCCCGCCCAATCCGAAGCTGTCCGCTATCTCGATGGTCCCTGCCTGGTACTGGCCGGCGCCGGCTCGGGCAAGACCAGGGTGATCACGCAGAAGATCGCCCACCTGATCGAGGACAAGGGCTTCGAGCCCCGCCACATCGCCGCCGTCACCTTCACCAACAAGGCGGCGAAGGAGATGCAGGAGCGCATCGGCAAGCTGATGGAAGGCAAGACCACGCGCGAAGGCAAGCGTCTGCCGCTCAAGCAGCTGACGGTCTGTACCTTCCACTCCCTCGGCGTGCAGATCCTGCGCGCCGAGGCCGAGCACGTGGGCCTGAAGCCGCAGTTCTCGATCATGGACTCGGACGATTGCTTCGGGCTGGTGCAGGAACAGCTCGGCACCACCGACAAGAAGCTGATCCGCAGCGTGCAGGGCACGATCTCGCTGTGGAAGAACGGCATGGTCGATCCCGAAGCGGCCATCGCGCAGGCCGCCGATGCCGACCAGCACCAGGCCGCGCTGGTCTACCGCAACTACGTGGCCACGCTGCATGCCTACCAGGCGGTGGATTTCGACGACCTGATCCGCCTGCCGGCCGAACTGTTCGCGCGCGACGAGACGGTGCGCCTGAAGTGGCAGAACCGCCTGCGCTACTTCCTGGTCGACGAGTACCAGGACACCAATGCCTGCCAGTACCAGCTGCTCAAGCTGCTGGCGGGTGGCTCGCACCTGCGCGCGCCGGCCTTCACCGCGGTCGGCGACGATGACCAGGCCATCTACGGCTGGCGCGGCGCCACGCTCGACAACCTGCGCCTGCTGCAGACCGATTTCCCCGACCTGAAAGTGATCAAGCTGGAGCAGAACTACCGCTCCACGGTGCGCATCCTCGAAGCGGCCAACGCCGTCATCGCCAACAATCCGAAGCTGTTCGACAAGAAGTTGTGGAGCGAGCACGGCATGGGCGACCCGGTCGCCATCAACCCGATGAACGACGAGGAGCATGAGGCGGAGTCCGTGGTGTTCCGCCTGTCGGCCCACAAGTTCGAGCGCCGCGCGCAGTTCCGCGACTATGCCATCCTGTACCGCGGCAATCACCAGGCACGCCTGTTCGAGCAGATCCTGCGCCGCGAACGCATTCCCTATGTGCTGTCGGGCGGGCAGAGCTTCTTCGACAAGGCGGAAATCAAGGACATCTGCGCCTACCTGCGCCTGATCGCCAATCCGGACGACGACCCTGCTTTCATCCGCGCCATCACCACGCCGCGGCGCGGCGTCGGCAATACCACATTGGAGGTGCTGGGCACCTTCGCCGGCCAGGCCAAGGTCTCGCTGTTCGAGGCGGCCATGATGGGCGGCATCGAAGGCAAGCTGCAGCCGCGCCAGCTGGAGCCGCTGCGCGTGTTCTGCGAGTCGATGGTGCGGCTGGCCGCGCGCGCCGCCAAAGACCCGGCCACGCAGGTGCTCGACGACCTGATGGAAGGCATCCACTACGAGGCCTACCTCTACGACACCTTCGACGAGCGCCAGGCACAGTCCAGGTGGACCACCACGCTGGAATTCCTCGATTGGCTCAAGCGCAAGGGCACCAAGCCCGAGGGTGGCGACGGCACGGGCGAGGCCACTGGCTACGACACCGCCGACGGCTTCGGCGACGAGGGCAAGAACCTGCTCGAGCTGACACAGACGGTGGCACTGATGAGCATGCTCGAGGGCCGCGAAGAAGATCCCGACGCGGTGCGGCTGTCGACGTTGCATGCCTCCAAGGGCCTGGAGTACCCGCATGTGTTCCTGGTCGGCGTGGAGGAGGGCATCCTGCCCCATTGCCGCGAGGACGAGGACATGAGCGACGAGAAGGTCGAGGAAGAGCGCCGCCTGATGTACGTCGGCATCACGCGTGCCCAGCGCAGCCTGCACATCAGCTGGTGCAAGAAGCGCAAGCGCGCGCGCGACACCTATTCCTGCCAGCCGTCGCGCTTCATCGGTGAAATGAAGCTGGAAGAGGCGCCGGCGCCCAAGGACACGGCCCCGGCCATGAGCCCCAAGGACCGCCTGGCCGGACTCAAGGCGCTGCTCGGTAACGGAAAGGCCGGGGTCTGATACAAAGTCGATACATAGGGATACGAGATAGACAAGACCGGCCCCGGCGCGCCGACTAGGATCACCCCCGTCCGCGGCCTTGTGCTGCGGGTACCGTGCGGGGCTTAACCCTTCTGTCCTGCGCGGTCGGGCATGCGTGCCCGGTTCTTCCCTGTTTGACGCCCCCGGCCCAAAGCGCGGGGGCGTTCTTTTATCCACATTCCGGTCACCGCCGATCGCTGCACGCCGCGGCGCCACGCATGCAGCAGCCAGGTCGGCAGGGTGCGGCGAGGCGTGGCACGCGCGCCGCGATACTCCCGGCAGCGCTCAGTGCGGCGGCCCGTCGAAGCCGGGGCCCGCCCGGTCCCTGCCTTCCGGCCCGCCGGGACGGCCCATCTCCAGCTCGTGCATGGCATGCATCGGCGGCATCAGGCCCAGCCAGTGCGCCACCTGGGGCATCGCGCGCAAGCGGCGCCGCTGGGACGCATCGAGGCTCTCATCCAGCGCCAGCCAGCGTTCATCGACCGCGCGGCGGTCCTTCTCCAGCGCATCGTGCAGCCGCTCCATCGCCTGGACGCGCGGGCGCAGCGGTGCGCTGCCGTCGCGCATGCCCTCGGGGTCGCCGCTTTCACGCAGGAAGCGCGCGCGCAGCTCCAGCGCATGGGCGTGTGCTTCACGCGTGGCGGACTCGGCGGCCTGCCACAGCGCGTTCTGCGCGGCATTCAGGCCGAGTGCCTCGCGCGGTGCAAGGTTCGGCCCGGGCCGGGCGGGTGGATCGGACGAGGCGTTCTGCAGCGCATGGGCCGGCAAGGCCAGCGAGCAGGCGCCGCCGAGCACGGCAAGGCTGAGGAGGAAGCGGACGCGGCGCAGCGCGTCCCGAAGGCGGGTCGGGCGTGTCATGGTTTGGCTCCGTGAACAACGAAGGATGTCGGCCCCGGATGGCAGGGTCGGGAACAAGCGGCGCATGGCCGACTTTTTCGATGGTATGCCCCGATTTCGTGCCCAGCTTGAGCACTTGGTCACGCCGCCGACGCTTGCTTGTACAGACAGGTTCGGCCCTGGCTTTCGTCTGTATCGGTGTGGATACAAAGCGGCCAAAGCCAGAGTATGCTGTGCTGCTACAGTGAGCGCTGCGGCGGATGCCGCCTTGCCGACATGAGAATGGAATCCACCGCTACCGCCTCCGCTCCGCTGCAACTACTTGTCGTCGACGACGATACCCAGATCCGCACCATGCTGGCCGACTACCTGTCGACCTTCGGCATGGCGGCCGACGGTGCCGAGGGCGGTGCCGCCATGCGCGCCGCGATGGCCGGCAAGACCTATGACCTGGTCATTCTCGACCTGTCGCTGCCGGGCGAGAACGGCCTGGCGCTGTGCCGCGAGATCCGCGAGCAGAGCGACACGCCGGTGATCATGCTGACGGCGCGCGCCGAACTGGCGGACCGCGTGGTCGGCCTGGAGGTCGGCGCGGACGACTACGTCACCAAGCCCTTCGAGATGCGCGAGCTGGTGGCGCGCATCCACACCGTGCTGCGCCGCAGCCAGGGCGGGCAGCGCCGTCCGGCCGCCGCCGCCGGGCACGAACTGCGCTTCGGCGCCTGGCGGCTCAACACCACGCTGCGCCAGCTGGTCGACGGCGAGGATACGGTGGTGCCGCTGTCCAATGCCGAATTCCGCCTGCTGCTGACCTTCATCGAACATCCGCACCGCGTGCTCGACCGCGAGCTGCTGATCAACCAGGCGCGCGGCCGCGACCTGGACGTGTTCGACCGCAGCATCGACCTGCTGGTGTCGCGCCTGCGCCAGAAGCTGCGCGACGATCCGCGCGATCCGGTGCTGATCCGCACCGTGCGCGGCGAGGGCTACGTCTTCACCGCCAACGTGGAAAGCTGAGCGTGCGTCTTCGCGGTCCGCTGGCGCGCTACGACACCATGTTCGTGCGCCTGTTCCTGGTGATGGCCACCATCATGCTGGCCGTGCACCTGCTCGGCATCACGGTCATCGAGAGCATCTTCCCGCGCCCCGGCCTGGAGCGCCACGACACCACCGCCGCCGGCGCGCGCCACGCCACCCCCGGCCAGCCCTCCGGCGCGATGCCGCCGGGCCCGCCGGGGCTGGAGGTAGGGCGCATGCCACCGCCGCCGCCCGATGATCTGTTCGCCGCCGACCTGCCGCCACCGCCGATGCCACCCCACGGGCCGCCGCGGCGGCTGCACGGCTGGTGGCCGCCGCGCCCGGGCCTGCTGCTGCAGCTTGCCGCCATCGTCGCCGCCTCCTGGGTGGGTGCCCGCCTGCTGGCGCGGCCGATCCAGCAGCTGGCCAGCGGCGCGGGCCGCCTGGCGCAGGACGTCAATGCACCGCAGCTCGACGAGGATACCGGCCCGGTCGAGGCGCGCGCCGCAGCGGTGGCGTTCAACCACATGCAGCAGCGCATCCGCACGCAGATGGGGCAGCAGTCGCGCTTCCTCGCCGCCGTATCGCACGACCTGCGCACGCCGCTGACGCGCATGAGCCTGCGCATCGAGCGCGTCGACGACCGCGACGTGCGCTACCGCCTGCGCCAGGACCTGGCCGAGATGAACGGCCTGATCGACTCCACCCTGTACTACCTGCGCGACCGCGACAGCGGCGAGCCGCGCCAGCGGGTCGACATCCTGGCCCTGCTGCACGCCATCGTCGACGACGCCGCCGAACTCGGCCAGGACGTCACGCTGGACGGCCAGGCGGCGCCGCTGCTGGCCTATCCGGCCGAACTGCGCCGCGCCGTGGTCAATCTGATCGAGAATGCGCACCGCTATGGCGGCGCCGCGCAGATCCGCCTGACCGACGCGCCCGAGCGCGTGGTGATCGACGTCTGCGACGACGGCCCCGGCATTCCGCACGAGGAGTTGCCGCGTGTACTTGAGCCGTTCTACCGTGTGGAGTCCTCGCGCAGCCGCGCCACCGGCGGTGTCGGCATGGGCCTGTCGATCGCGGCCGACATCGTGGCGCGCCACGGCGGCGAACTGAGCCTGGCCAACCGCCCCGAAGGCGGTTTGCGCGTGCGCATGGTGCTGCCGCGCGTCTGACGCGGGCTGAGGTGTGTTTGAGGTGCCTCCGAGTGCGCCTGCGCTCTCGGGAACGCCGGAAGGCCTGGCGCCAGGGGCGTCGAAGGCGGCACGCGACGCCAGCGTGGCAGTCGACACCGCTCGGCGACGGCCGTCCCGCCGTCGCCGCCAGCGCTTGACGCCGGTCAAGCCCCCCGCGCCGCGCCGGGACTAGCATGGGCCATCAGCAATCCGTCCGCCGAGGGCGCCCCCATGTCCGCTCCCACCTCACGCCTCACACCCGCCTCACCCATCACGCCCGCCGCGCGGACGCTCGACCGCGACGCACTGGCAGGTTTCCGCGCGCTCGCCGGCCGCATCGACGGCAACGGCCCGCGCTACACCTCCTATCCGACCGCCGACCGCTTCCATGACGGCATCGGCGAGACCGACTACCGCACGGCGCTGGCCGACAGCAGCCGCGGGGCGTCCGCGCCGGTTCTGCCAACGGGTTCGCCGCTCTCGCTCTACGTGCACGTGCCGTTCTGCGAGAACATCTGCTACTACTGCGGCTGCAACAAGATCATCACGCGCGACCATGGGCGCAGCGCGCGCTACGTCGACTACCTCGCGCGTGAGGCCGCCCAGGTGGCGCAGGCGCTGGGCGCGCGCCGCCAGGTGCTGCAGTCGCACTGGGGCGGCGGCACGCCGACCTTTCTCGACGAAGACGAGATGCGCCGTGTGATGGCCGCGCTGCAGGAGCACTTCGAACTGTCCGCCTACGGCGAGCACTCCATCGAGATCGACCCGCGCGTGGTGGATGATGCGCGCATGGCCCTGCTGGCCGAACTGGGTTTCAACCGCATCAGCCTGGGCGTGCAGGACTTCGATCCCGAGGTGCAGCGCGCCATCCACCGCGAGCAGTCCGTGGCGCAGACGCGCGCCGTGGTCGATGCCGCGCGCCGCCTCGGCATGCGCTCCATCAGCATGGACCTGATCTACGGCCTGCCGCACCAGGACGCGCGGCGCTTCGCCGTGACCATCGAGCGCGTGCTGGAGATGCGGCCCGAGCGGCTCTCGGTCTACAGCTATGCGCACCTGCCGCATGTGTTCAAGCCGCAGCGCCGCATCGACGAAGCGGCGCTGCCGGCGCCGGCCGAAAAGCTCGAGATCCTGGTCGCCACCATCGAGAAACTGAGCGCCGCCGGCTACGTCTACATCGGCATGGACCATTTCGCCTTGCCCGGCGACGACCTCGCCGTGGCGCAGCGCGAGGGCAAGCTGCAACGCAACTTCCAGGGCTATTCGACGCACGCCGGCTACGACCAGGTCGGACTCGGCGTGTCGGCGATCGGCGCGGTGGCCGGACGCTACGTGCAGAACGCGCGCACGCTGGACGACTACTACGCCGCGCTCGACGCCGGCCGGTTGCCGGTGATCCGCGGTTTCCACATGTCCGCCGACGATCACCTGCGGCGCGAGATCATCGGCGCGCTGATGTGCAACGGCGTGCTCGACAGCGCTGCGCTGGCGGCACGCCACGGCATCGATTTCGCAGCCGCCTTCGCCACCGAACTGGCGGACCTGGAGCGCCTGGCCGCCGACGGCCTGGTGGACTGCCGGCCCGGCCGCATCGAGGTGACACCGCTCGGGCGCCTGCTGGTGCGCCGCGTGGCGATGGTATTCGACCGCCACCTGCGCGAAGACGCCGCACGCCGGCGCGCGCTGGCCGGCGAGGCCGCCAACGAAGCGGTAGCGGCCCCGCTGGTGCGCTACTCGCGCGTGGTGTAGCGGGGGCCGGGCGGCGCGCTGCGCCCCCGGCGGCCGCCTGCGCAGGGTTGGCGGCCGGCGTAGTGTGCGGATCGGCCGGACGATTGACCGCACAGAAGGGAAGCAGCATCAGAAGGGAAGCAGCAGGACAAAGCAAAAAGCCCGCGGCATGCCGCGGGCTTTTTCTACTGCGTCGACTGCGCCGGCCGGAACCGCGTCCGGCCGTGCGGAGCTTACTTCGCGGCGGCCGCCATGTAGTCGGCCGCGGCCAGCACGTCGGCATCGGGGCCGGCATAGCCACCCTTGGGCGGCATCACGCCCTTGCCCTTCAGCGCATAGTTGTGCACCACGTCCATGCCTTCCTTCAGGCGCGGCGCCCAGGCCGCCTTGTCGCCGAACTTCGGCGCACCGGCCACGCCGGCCGCATGGCAGGCGGCGCAGACCTGCTCGTAGACCTTCTTGCCGGTATCGGCCGACGCCGCGGCCGGTGCAGCGGCGGCGGCAGGCGCGGGGGCAGCCGCCGGAGCCGGGGCGGCCGCAGCGGTCTCGGCCGCCGGCGCGGAAGCCGCGGCGGTTGCAGCCGCCGGTGCCGCCGGCTCGGGGAACTTGGCGCCGCCCGCATCGGCCATGTAGACCACGGCACGGCCCAGTTCGTAGTCGCTGTAGTCGTCCGGCGTGGTGCCGGCGCGCGCCTGCATCGCGCCCTTGCCGTGCAGCACCGAATTCAGCAGCCCGTCGAAGCCCTGGCCGATGCGCGGGGCCCAGTCGCCGGCGGTGCCGTACTTGGGCGCACCCGCCGCGCCGGTCGCGTGGCAGGCGGAGCAGACTTCCTTGTAGACCTGTTCGCCGGTCTTGTAGACGCGCGGCGCGTTGGCATCCTTCAGCTCGAGCGAAGCGACCGGCTTGATGCGGTCGATCACCGCTTCGGTGGCGTCCGTCGCGCCAGCGCCTTCCTTGGCGCCATGGCCGACGAAGTTGACCAGCAGGATGATGACCAGGATCGGCACCAGGAACGCGGCGATGACTACCGCGATCAACTGCTTGGGCGTCTTGATGGGAGACTCGTGTTCGTCGTGTGGTTGTTGGACGTCGCTCATGCTGAACTCTCGTTTTTTGCAGGAAACCTGTCTGGCCGCATGCGTTCAGTTCTGATCGGCTCGGCCTCGTTCTTCTGGCGCCACGATTCGCGCGCGACGGTCGAGCCAGCGATGAGCCGTGGTTCTCCTCCCGCCGGCGCCACCGCGACGGCTGCGGCGCACCAAGTGGATACGAAGCAGCCCCGTCCTTGCACAAATAGCTAGCGATTATAGCGGCGTTGCCTGATTCGGGGCGGCAAAAGCGACGGCTGCGTGACCTGGCTCAAAGTGCCGGGTGTGCACCGATTGGACGATCCCGGGCAAACAGGGTATGCTATGCGCCTTTCCGGCGGAGGCTGTCGCCTTCGCCACCTGCTCCGCGCGCCCGTAGCTCAATGGATAGAGTACTGCCCTCCGAAGGCAGGGGTTGCTGGTTCGATCCCAGCCGGGCGCGCCACCGCCGCTTTCCGCTTTTCCGCATCGACTCCCCTGGTATTGCCGCCGGCACGTCCATAATGTGCCGAAGAGTTCGCTCGCATGCTGCCGATGCCTTCGTTCGCCGCGAGTGATGCACCGGCCTCCCGCCCGACCCGGGTGCCCTCCAAGTGTCGCGGGGCGGCTCAGGGGCTACCGCGGCGACGCCGGCGCTATGCTTCAGGATCATCGCGCCGCCCATGCCCGGCACCGACAGGCCGCCGGGACAGGCCGACCACAGACCAGGAGGACGACCATGGCAAGCCAGTCCGATCAGGACACCACCGCAGTCACGCCGGACCAGACCACTGCAGGCAAGCCGAAGCTGGGCGCCAAGGCCTACGACAAGGAGCTCTTCCGCATGCACGTGGAGCTGGTCAAGCTGCAGCGCTGGGTGCAGCAGACGGGCGCCAAGGTCTGCGTGCTGTTCGAGGGCCGGGACGGCGCGGGCAAGGGCGGGACCATCAAGGCCATCACCGAGCGCGTCAGTCCGCGCGTGTTCCGCGTGGTGGCCCTGCCTGCACCCACGGAGCGCGAGCGCACGCAGATGTACGTGCAGCGCTACCTGCCGCATATGCCGGCCGGTGGCGAGGTCGTCATTTTCGACCGCAGCTGGTACAACCGGGCCGGCGTCGAGCGGGTGATGGGGTTCTGCACGGAGCAGGAGGTCGAGAGTTTCCTGCGCGACGTGCCGCTGGTGGAAAAGGCGATCATCGATGCCGGCATCATCCTGGTCAAATACTGGCTGGAAATCAGCCAGGCCGAGCAGACCCGGCGCCTGCAATCGCGCATCGACGACGGGCGCAAGCTGTGGAAGCTGTCCGACATGGACCTGCAGTCGTATCGCCGCTGGTACGACTATTCGCGTGCCCGCGACGCGATGTTCGATGCCTCCCACAGCGCCCATGCGCCGTGGCATGTGGTCGATGCCGACGACAAGCGGCGCGCGCGGCTCAATGTCATCGCCCACCTGCTGGGCCGGATCCCCTACCAGGAGCTGCCGCACAAGAAGACCGTGCTGCCCGAGCGGCTGGGGCCGGAAGGCTACGTCGAGGCGGACCACTCGGACAAGCGCATCCCCGAGCGGTTCTGAGCCGGGCGGCGGCGTGCCCTGGCCGGGCCTCCCCATGCTCTGCGCTTGCGCTGCGTCAAGGCCGCGCAGGCGAGACGCTCGTAGCCTGTGGATAAGTGCTCGTGGCAAGCTGCCGCCGGCACCGACCGCCGACCCATGCGGATCCCCGCGTGTGCCGGCCTCTCCCAATCTGCGAGGATATCTGCGAGGAGTCTCGCCATGCACGCCAATGTCGGAACCATTGACCGCGCCGTCCGCATCATCGCCGGGCTGCTGCTGATCGGCCTGGCCGCCACCGGAAAGATCGGCCCGTGGGGCTGGATCGGCGTGGTGCCCCTGCTGACCGGCATCGTCCGGGTCTGCCCGGCCTACAGCCTGCTGGGCATCCGCACCTGCCAGGCACCCAAGGCAGGCGCCCCGGACTGAACGCGGCGCGATCCGCCCGAGGCGCCGCGCTGCAGCATGCGCGCGCCTTGACGCTTGAAAAACCGCCCCGCTACAGTACGCGGGCGACGTGCCGCTTTCGTACTCCCGTGGCGCCGGCCTGGCCACGTCCTCCCGCTGTTTCCCGCCTCATCCCGTGCCGTCGCACCGCGGCAGGCCCGCCCCGCGCGCGGCCTGCGCGAACCGTTCCATCCCGACTGATGCATTCCCCGGAGCGTGCGCCATCGCGCGTTCCGGACACGAACAAGAACAGGAGACGATGCATGGCGAAGCGAGCGTTATCGGTTCTGGTGTCCGGCTATACCTTCCTCGAAGGGCTGCGCTGGCATGAAGACAGGTTGTGGGCGTCGGATTTCTACACCGGCAAGGTCATCGCCGCCGGCCTCGACGGCCGCGTCACCGAGATGGCGCAGGTACCACAGCAGCCGTCCGGGCTGGGCTGGCTGCCCGACGGCCGGCTGCTGATCTCGTCGATGCGCGACCGCAAGGTACTGCGCCGCGAGCCCGACGGCACGCTGGCCGTGCATGCCGACCTCACCGCCCTGACCGGCGGCCATATCAACGACATGGTGGTCGATCGCGCAGGCCGCGCCTACGTCGGCAATTTCGGCTTCGACCTGATGTCCGGCGCGCCCTTCCGCACCACCGGACTGGTCTGCGTCGAGCCCGATGGCGCCGCGCGCGTGGTGGCCGAGGGCCTGTGGTTTCCCAACGGCTCCTTCATCACGCCGGACGGCCGCACCCTGATCGTCAACGAGACCTTCGGCAACCGCGTCTCCGCCTTCGACATCCTGCCCGGCGGCAACCTCGGGCCGCGGCGCGACTGGGCCAGCTTCGGCGCCATGCCCGACAGCGACGACATCGGCACCCTGATGGCCGCCGCCTCGATCGCCCCCGACGGCGGTGCGCTGGACGCCGAAGGCGCGGTCTGGGTGGCCGACGCCATCGGCAAGCGCATCGTGCGCGTACAGCAGGGAGGCAGGATCCTGGAGCAGATCGACACCGGCGAGCAGGGCATCTTCGCCGCCGCGCTGGGCGGCCCCAGGGGCACCACGCTGTTCATGGCGGCCGCACCGAACTTTGCCGAGCACGAGCGCCGTGCCACGCGGCTCGGGCAGATCCTGATGGCGGAGGTGGATGTGCCGCACGCGGGCCTGCCCTGAGCATGTGGGGGGATCGCCGGGCTGGGCCGGTGGCTGGCTGCGGCGCGGTCGATGCCGATCCGGCAAGCCTGGTGTGAAAGGAAAGGGCAGGCGAACGCCTGCCCGGGGTGAGGGAGGCGGGCGCTCAGTCCTGCACGACGACGGCGGCGCCGTGGCCACCGCGCAGGCGCTGCGCCATGCGGCCGAAGGCGCGCCACTGCTGCGCCATCACGCCGCGCCCATAGTCGCGCCCGCTGCCCAGCGGCGGCGGGAGCTGTTCGCGGATGCCGGTCGGCTCCGGCTGGCGCTCCCAGGAAGCCGTGCCGAACAGCATGTCCCACCAGGGGAACAGCACGCCGAAGTTGCAGCCGTAGCGCGTGCCTTCGTGGCCGTAGCCGATGGCATGGTGGCGGCGGTGGAAGGCGGGGCTGACCACCAGCCGCTCCAGCAGCGGGCCGAAGGGCAGGCGGGCGTTGACGTGCTGCACGCTCTGCATGAAGTTGCCCAGCGCCACCAGGACCACGAACTGCGACGGCTGCATGCCGATGAAGAGCGAAATCAGTGCGAAGAAGGCGGCCTGCAGCAGCTCGTCGAGGAAGTGGTTGCGGTCATCGGTCCACAGCGACATCTGTTGCTGGCTGTGGTGCACGGCATGCAGCTCCCACCACAGGCCGAAGCGGTGCTGCCAGCGGTGGTACCAGTAGCCGGCGAAATCCAGCGCCACCAGGTAGACCAGGAAGGACGCCACCGGCCGCTCGTCGGCGTCCGGCAGCAGGCGGTCCAGCGCGATGGCCGGCATGCCGTGCATCACCAGCAGGCTCTGCCAGTGGTGGAACAGCGGCTGCAGCAGGAAGAAGAAGGTCAGGTTGATCACGCCGAGCTTGCCGATCCAGGTGTAGACCACATCGGCGCGCACGTCCTTGCGGTCGGGCCAGCGCTCGATCGGTCGCAGCGCCTCGAGCGGCCGCAGCAGCGCGTACATGGCCGCGACCTGCAGTACGCCGATGATGACCCAGTACAGCGCATCGTAGGCATCCTCGTCGTAGCTCATCAGGCCGAAGTGGAAGCACAGCGGCTGCACGATGTCGATGTAGAGCAGCGTCTGCAGCGCGGCGACCGCGTTGTCGAGCAGGGCGAGCAAGGAGTGCAGCATGGGGCGGGCCGGTTGGAGCAAAGGCGGATGGCGGATCGGTGCGGCGCCGGCGCTCAGTCCGGATTGGGCGCGTGCACCGGCGCGCCGTCGGCGAAGAAGATGCCGTGCGGGGAGCGGCCGACCGCGATGGTATCGACCAGCTTGCGCGCGGGCAGGTCGATCACGCCGACGTGGCGGGCGAAGCGGAAGGTGACCCACAGGTAGCGGTGGTCGGCGCTCAGCGCCATGTCGTCCGGGCCGGGCAGCAGGCCGGCGATGTCGCCGGTCTTCTGCAGCGTGCGGTAGTCGATCAGGCTGATGGTGCTGGCCACGCGGTTGCTGACCGCCACGTGCTGGCCGTCGTCGAGATCGCGGAAATTGTGCGCGCCGCGGCCGGTCGGGATCGACTTGACCACCTGGCGTGCGCGCCAGTCCACCACCTTGACGTCGTCCTCGCCGGTCATGCCGACCAGCAGATAGCGGTCACCCGGCGTCATCCACAGGCCGGCCGGCGTGCTGCCGACCGGCAGCTTCCACAACACGCTCTGCGTGGCGAGGTCGATCGCCGCCAGTTCGCCCGAGTCCTGCAGGGTGACGAAGGCGAGGCGGCCGTCCGAGGTGAAGTTCAGGTGGCTCGGCGTGCGGCCCAGCGGCAGGCGGCGCGCCAGCGTGAGCTGCTGCCCGTCATAGTGGTAGATGTCGACCCGGTCCAGCCGCAGGCCGGCGGTGAGGAACCACTTGTGGTCGGGCGAGAAGCCGAGCTGGTAGGGATCCTCCACGCCTTCGCTCAGGCGCTGCACCTTGCCGGTGTGCGGGTCCAGGAACATCAGGCTGTTCGATACCGAGTTCGCGACGATCAGCGCATGCTGGTCCGGCGTCGCCAGCAGGTGGTGCGGCTCCTTGCCGGTGGGCTCGGTGCGCAGCACCTTGTGCGTGGCCTGGTCGATCAGCGTCAGCGAGGCCTCCCCTGAGTCGAGCACGATGACGGGCTCGGCGGCGCGGGCGGCAGTGGCGCAGGCCAGGCAGCCGGCCAGCAGGGTGAGCGAGGCCAGGGCGGCCAGGGGCCGGCGCAGGGAGGAAAGGGAAGAGACAGGCATGATGCGGGGCGGAATACGGGCCGGAACGGCCAGGGCGGGCGGCCGGGCCGGCCACGCCACGTGGGGCAGGCGCCGCGTGGCGACGCTCCCACGCCATTAACGCGCGATGGCGCGCGCGCGATGACCGCGGCCGCCCGGCCAGGGCGGCGCCTGCCGCGCGGCCGACACGCGGCCGACACGCGGCTGCGGTAGCATTGCCGGCGACAGGGCCGGCACCGGCGCCGCGCGTGCGCCGGCGGAGCACGGCCCGCCAGAGGATCGGGAACATGGTGCGGGAATCGCAAGGGACGGAACGGGTGGGGCAGGCAGACGGAGTGAGACAGGCGGCACAAGACGTGGTGCAAGACGTGGCGCAGGAGACGGTGCCGATGGCGCCGTTGCGTGGCGACGCCGAGGACGGCCTCGCCGCCCGGCAGGCCACCGCCCGCCTCAGCACGCTGGTGAGCGTGGCAGTCAACAGCGTGCTGAGCGTGGTGCAGATCGTCGCCGGCCTGCTGTCCGGCTCGAGCGGCCTGGTGGCCGACGGCGTGCACACGCTGTCGGATCTGGTGGCCGATTTTGTCGTGCTGTTCGCCGGCCACCAGGGCGGCAAAGCCCCGGACGAGGACCACCACTACGGACACCAGCGCTACGAGAACGCCGCCTCGCTCGCGCTCGGCCTGCTGCTGCTGGCGGTCGGCATCGGCATGCTGTGGTCGGCCGCGCACAAGCTGCAGCACCCCGAGGACATCCTGCACGTCACCTCGGTCGCGCTATGGGTGGCGCTGGCCACGCTGGTGGCCAAGGAATCGCTGTTCCGCTACATGCTGGCGGCGGCGCAGCGGGTGCGCTCCAGCATGCTGGTGGCCAACGCCTGGCACGCGCGCTCGGACGCCGCCTCCTCCCTGGTGGTCGCGTGCGGCATCGGCGGCAATCTGCTTGGCTACCACCTGCTCGATCCGGTGGCGGCCATCGTGGTGGGCCTGATGGTGGCGCGCATGGGCTGGGGCTTCAGCCGGGAGGCCTTGCGCGACCTGACCGATCGCGCCGCCGACGCCGAGACGGTGGAAGCCCTGCGCGTGCTGATCGCCGCCACGCCCGGCGTGCAGGGTGTGCACGACCTGAAGACGCGCAAGATGGGCGACATGATCCTGGTCGACGTGCACCTGGAGGTCGACGGCAGCCTGAGCGTGGCCCAGGGCCATGCCATCGCCACCGAGGCCAGCAACCGCGCCATGGCGCGCGCTGACGTGCTTAACGTGATGACCCACGTCGATCCGGTCAGCGTGCCGCGCTGAGCGGCAGGCGCGGTACCCCGTACCCCATATCGGCCTCGCCGCTTGCTAAGATGCGGCCATGCACGGCGAGCCGACCATCCCCCACCACGAGTACGAGATCATGGCGATCCGCGCCCAGGGCGCGGGCGGCCAGAACATCAACAAGGTCTCCAACGCCGTCCACCTGCGCTTCGATATCCGCGCCTCGTCACTGCCCGCCGACCACCAGGAGCGCCTGCTGCAGCTGCACGACCACCGCATCACGCGCGACGGCGTGGTGGTGATCAAGGCGCAGCAGCACCGCAGCCTGGAAGCCAACCGCGAGGAAGCCGTGCGCCGCCTGCACGAACTGGTGCGCAGCGTGGCCACGCCGCCGCGCGTGCGCCGTGCCACCCGTCCCACGCTGGCCTCGCGCCGGCGCCGCCTGGAGGGCAAGAGCCAGCGCAGCGCACTCAAGGTGCAGCGCGGCAAGGTGGTCGAGTAGGCGCGCCTCGCGCGCGCCGCATCAAAGCCGCATCAGGGCTGTCTCAGCGGGCCGACAGGCGCGCCGCGCCGGCGGCCTCGGCGGCGCGGCAGGCCTCGCCCGCCTGCGTCGCGGCGGCGCCGTGCAGCAGCCAGGCGACGAAGCGTACCGCGCGCCCCACGTGGGCGCGCCGGCCGGCCTCGTCCGCCTCCAGGTACTCGGCCGACAGGTGGAACAGGTGGAAGACGATCTCCGCGCAGGCCGCGTCGACGGTCGCGCGCGGCAGTGAGGGAATGAGTTGCAGGCGTTCGATGTCCTCGGCGATCTCGGCGGCGATATCGGCCAGCAGCTGGCGGATCGCCGCGCGCAGCCCAGGCTGCGGACCGGTGCTGCCGCACAGCGCCAGCAGGAAGGCATCGGCATGGCCATGCGCGTAGGCGAAGAAGGCGCCGCAGGTGCGTTCGGCCACGGCCTGCGAGCTGTCGCGCGCGGCCGCCCAGCGCACCTCGCGCAGCATCGGCCGCAGGGCATCGCTGACCTCGGCGATGGCGGTCAGCGCCAGGTCCTCCATGTCGCGGAAATGGCGATAGAAGGTATTCGGGTTGAGTCCGGCCTCGCGCGCGAGTTCGCGCAGGCCCAGCGCGGCGAAGCTGCGCTTGGCGGCGGCCAGCCGCAGGGCGGCGTCGATCAATCTGCGTTTGCCGTCGGCGATGTCTTCCATGTGCTGCCAGCTTGGCGGGCGGTGGCCCGCGTGTGTCTTCAGATCTACAAATTGTGCACCAGACGCGCCCGGTGCCCGGCACCCTGCGCATGCGCGCGGCGCCGGCCATGCAAACGCGCGGCACCCCGCGCCATGTGCATTGACATCCTGTCTACATTCGTCTACTTTGCTGCAGAAGTAGACGAATGTCTACCGGACATCGACTGCGGCTCCGGTTCCGGTGTCGGTGGCATCTCCGGTGCCGCTGCCGTGCTCCGCACCGGCTGCCACGTGCGTATTGTCTACCGGTATCGCCCCAGGATGTTTCCCACCGGCGCGCCAGGCGCGCCGGCCGCCTACGACTCCTAGCCGCCCCTGCGCGCCCACTATGACGCAAGCCGCCACTTCCTCGTCCCAGGCCCCGGTTGCCGGCCGGCCCGCCGCCTCCCTGCAGCCGATCCCGCGCGATCCGGGCTGGCCGCTGGTGGGCAATATCCTGCAGATCAAGCCGGGCGCCTTCGCCCAGCACCTGATGGCGCGCGCGCGGGCGCACGAGGGCATCTTCGAACTCGACTTCGCCGGGCGCCGCGTGCCTTTCGTCACGTCGGCGGCCCTGGCGGCGGAGCTGGCCGATGCCGCGCGCTTCCGCAAGTTCATCGGCCCGCCGCTGTCCTTCCTGCGCGACGTGGCCGGCGACGGCCTGTTCACCGCGCATACCGACGAAGCCAACTGGGGGCGCGCCCACCGCATCCTGATGCCGGCCTTCAGCCAGCGCGCGATGAAGGGCTACTTCGACGTGATGCTGCGCGTGGCCATGCGCCTGGTCGACAAGTGGGACCGCCAGGGCCCGGATGCCGACATCGCCGTCTCCGACGACATGACGCGGCTGACGCTGGACACCATCGCCCTGTCCGGTTTCGGCTACGACTTCGACTCCTTCGCCAGCCAGCAGCTCCATCCCTTCATCGACGCCATGGTCGGCGCGCTGGAAGAGGCCATGGGCAAGCTGACGCGCTTCCCGCTGCAGGACCGCTTCATGCACGCGGCGCACCGCAAGTTCGCCGAGGACACGCGCTTCATGCGCGAACTGGTCGACGACGTGATCCGCCAGCGCCGCCAGTCGCCCACGCCCGCGCGCGACCTGCTCAACCTGATGCTGGAGGCGCGCGACCCCGAGACCGACCAGCGCCTGGACGACGTCAATATCCGCAACCAGGTGATCACCTTCCTGATCGCCGGCCACGAGACCACCAGCGGCCTGCTGACCTTCGCCCTGTACGAGCTGATGCGCCATCCGGGCGTGCTGGCCCAGGCCTATGCCGAAGTGGACGCGGTGCTGCCCGGCGACGCGCCGCCGGCCTACGCCGACCTGGCGCGCCTGCAGGTGCTGGACCGCGTGCTCAAGGAAACGCTGCGCCTGTGGCCGACCGCGCCCGCCTTCTCGGTGGCGCCCTTCGAGGATACGGTGATCGGCGGACGCTACCGCATCCACAAGGACCGCCGCGTCGCGGTGGTGCTGACGGCGCTGCACCGCGATCCGGCCGTGTGGGACGATCCCGAGCGCTTCGACATCGACCGCTTCCTGCCCGAGAACGAGGCACGCATCCATCCGCATGCCTACAAGCCCTTCGGTAACGGCGAGCGCGCCTGCATCGGCCGCCAGTTCGCGCTGACCGAGGCCAAGCTGGCGCTGGCGCTGATGCTGCGCCACTTCCAGCTGCACGATCCGCACGACTACCAGTTCCGCATCAAGGAAACGCTGACCCTCAAGCCCGACCACTTCCTGCTGCGCGCGCGCCGGCGCCGTCCGCACGAACGCATCGTGGTGGCGGCGCCCGCCTCCGGCGCCGTCACGGCCGCGGCGGCGCGCCCGGTGGTGGCAGCCGGCGGCGAGACGCTGGCGGTGCTGTGCGCCTCCAGCCTCGGCACCGCGCGCGAGCTGGCCGAGCAGGTCCAGGCGGGCGCGCTGGCGGCCGGCTACGAGGCCACGCTGCACGACCTCGACGACGCGCTCGGCAAGCTGCCCACGCAAGGGCTGGCGGTGATCGTGGCGGCCACCTACAACGGCCGCGCGCCCGACAACGCGCGCCGCTTCGAAGCCATGCTGGATGCCGCCGGCGATGCGCCGGGCGACTGGCGCGCCGGCGGCCTGCGCTACGCGGTGCTCGGCTGCGGCAATTCGCAGTGGGCCACCTACCAGGCCTTTCCCAAGCGCCTCGACACCTTCTTCGCCGCCGCCGGCGCCCGGCCCCTGCTGGCGCGCGGGGAGGCCGACGGCAATGCCGATTTCGACCAGGCCGCCGAGCAGTGGCTGGCGGCGCTGTGGAGCGCGCTCGCGCAGCAGCAGCCGCACGCGCCCGGCCCGGCCCCGGGCGCCGAGGGCGCGCCGCCGCTGGCGGTCGAGGTCGCGCTGCGCGGCATCGACGAGATCCGCGCCAGCGTGCTGCCTTCCAACACCCAGCCGTTCACCGTGCTCGCCAACCGCGAACTGGTGAGCGATCCCGCCGGCCTGTGGGACTTCGCCGTCGAGCCGCCGCGCACCTCGACGCGCGACATCCGGCTGCGCCTGCCCGAGGGAGCCCGCTATGCCGCCGGCGACCACCTCGCCGTCTACCCGCAGAACCGTCCGGCACTGGTGCACGACCTGTGCGAGCGGCTCGACCTCGATCCCGAAGCGGTGGTCACGCTGTCGGCGCCACGCGCCGGCGCGGCGCGCGGCCTGCCCTTGGGACAGCCCCTGCCACTGCGCGCGCTGCTCACGCACTTCGTCGAACTGCAGGATGTGGTGTCGCGCCAGACCCTGCGCCTGCTGGCGCAGCGCACACGCTGCCCGTTCACGCGGCAGTCGCTGGAGCGCCTGGGCTCGGACGATGCCGCCCAAGGCTACGCGGCCCAGGTGGCGGCGCACCGCCTCGGCCTGCCCGACCTGCTGGCGCGCTTCCCGGCCATCGAGCTCGACCTCGCCGGCCTGCTGGCCTGCGTGGTGCCGATGCGCCCGCGCTTCTACTCAATCGCCTCCTCGCCGCTGGTCTCGCCCGATGTGGCCACGCTCACGGTCGGCACCGTGCTGGCGCCGGCCCTGTCGGGGCGCGGCCAGTTCCGCGGCGTGGCGTCCAACTGGCTGCAGGGACTGGCGCCGGGCGCCACGGTGGCGGCCGCCATCCGCACGCCCAACCCGCCGTTCGCGCCGGAGGCCGACCCCGCGCAAGCCATGATCCTGATCGGGCCCGGCACTGGCATCGCCCCCTTCCGCGGCTTCCTCGAAGAGCGTGCCGCGCAGCAGGCCGCAGGACAGGCCGTGGCCCCGGTCGAGCTCTACTTCGGCTGCCGCCACCCGCAGCACGACTGGCTGTATCGCGACGAGATGCTGGCCTGGCAGGCGCAGGGTGTGGCGCGCCTGCACGTGGCGCACTCTGCCACCGGCGCCCCCGCGCGCTTCGTCCAGGACCTGCTGTGGCAGCAGCGCGCCGAGCTGTGGCGCCAGCTCAGCGCCGGTGCCGTGGCCTACCTGTGCGGCGACGGGCGCCAGATGGCGCCGGCGGTGCGCAAGACGCTGATGGACATCGCCGTGGCCGAGGGCGGCCTGGACGGCGATGCCGCCTCGGCCTGGTTCGCCGGCCTGGTGGCCGAGGGCCGCTACCGGCAGGACGTGTTCAACTAGGCCCGGGCCAGGCCGGGCCAGGCGGCCGGCCTGGCAGGATTCGACGGATCGTTGTCCGTCGTGCCGGGCGCGCCGGACTTAGCCTTGGGACTGTCCTCATTTCCCCCAAGGAGCGTTCCATGGCCACGCCGGCGATGTCGCAGGCCCGGGTACTGGCGGTTTGCCAGGCCCTGTTCACCGCAGCCCTTTCCGTCGACCTGACCCTGACCGGCCTGGTCGGCTATACGCTGGCACCGGACAAGGCGCTGGCTACGCTGCCCTTCGCGCTGATCACCGTGGCCTCCGCGTTCACCGCGATCGCCGCCGCCTTCGTCATCGAGCGCTGCGGCCGGCGCCTGGCCTTCTGCCTGGGCGGCCTCGCCTGCACCGCGGGCGGCCTGGTCTCGGTGTGGGCCATCTCGCACCGGCACTTCGTCGCTTTCTGCGTCGGCACCGCGCTGGTCGGTGTGTTCCAGGCCTTCGCACGCTTCTACCGCCTGGCCGCAGCCGATGCCGCCGCAGTGGCGGAAAAGCCGCGCGCCATCGCCGCCGTGCTGACCGGCGGCGTGGTGGCCGCCGTGTGCGGCCCCGCGATCGCCGCCTGGAGCCGCGACATGCTGCAGGCCGAGCCATTCGCCGGCTCCTACCTCGTGGTGGCGCTGTTCGGCGTCGCGACCATCCTGCTGCTGCTGCTCGCCTACCGCGAGCCGGCCCGCACCGAAGCCGGCGCCGGCGACGAGGCCGTGCTGCCGGCACGTCCGCTCGGCGAGATCGTGCGGCGGCCCGTGTTCCTGGCCGCCTTCGCCAACAACGGCATCGGCAACGCCGTGATGATGTTCGTAATGACCGCGACCCCGATCGCCGCCGTCGCCTGCGGCCACAGCATCGGGCAGGGCGCGCAGATCATCGAGTGGCACCTGGTCGGCATGTATGCGCCGTCCTTCTTCTCGGGCTGGTTGCTGCAGCGTTTCGGCACCGCGCGCATGCTGGCCTGCGGCACGCTGCTGTGTGCCGTGGCCGCGCTGGCAGCGCTTGCGTCCACGGCGCTGCCGGCCTTCTACCTGGCCCTGCTGTGCCTGGGCGTGGGCTGGAACTTCATGTTCGTGGGCGGCACGGCGCTGCTGGCCGCGTCCTACCGGCCCAGCGAACGGGCCCGCACCCAGGCCGCCGCGGAGTTTTCCGCCGCGGTGCTGACCGCGCTCGCCACGCTGGCGGCGGGCCAGGTGCTGCACCGGCACGGCTGGCAGGCGGTCAACCTGGCCGTGCTGCCGGCGCTGGCGGTGGCGCTGGCGCTCACGCTGGCCTGGCAACGCCAGGTGCGGCGCGAGCAGGCCGGCGCGCTGGCGGCCGGCGCGGCGGTTTGAGTGGCAGTGCCGCGCCGCGCGGGCCGGGCCCGGTATGATCGGTGACAGCCACCGCCACGCCACCATGCCAGCCCGCCTCTCCCTTGCCAGCGACACGCCACGAACGGTCGTCATCGTCGCCCCCGACCCGGCGCAGGAACTCGACGTCACCGGCCCCAGCGCCGTGTTCGGCCAGGCCAACCGCGTGAGCGGGCGTGAGTGCCCGCCGTACCGGCTGCGGGTGGCCAGCGTGCGCGACGATGGCCTGATCCGCACGGAAAGCGGGCTCAGGATGCTGGCCGACGCGCCGTATCACGACATCGCCGCCGGGCTGGACGGGCCCATCGACACCTTGCTGATCGCCGGCGGCGCCGGCCACGCGAGCGCGGCCGACGACGCGCGCCTGACCACCTGGTTGCGTGCGCAGGCGCCGACCGTGCGACGGCTCGGCGCGGTCTGCACCGGCGCCTTCGTGCTGGCCGCCACCGGCCTGCTCGACACCCACCGCGCCACCACCCACTGGCGCCACGCCGACCGGCTGGCCGCCCGCCACCCGCGCGTGCAGGTCGATCCGGATCCGATCTGGATCCGGGAGGGCGGGCTCTACACCTCGGCGGGCGTCACCGCGGGCATGGACCTGGCGCTGGCCCTGGTCGAGGAAGACCTGGGCCATGCCGCTTCGCTCGCGGTGGCGCGCGAACTGGTGCTGTTCCTGCGCCGGCCCGGCAGCCAGGCACAGTTCTCCACCGTGCTGCAGGCCCAGGCCGCGCAGGCGCCGGAGCTGCGCGAACTGCAGGCCTGGATCGCCGACCACCTGGCGCGCGACCTGTCGGTGGCTGTGCTGGCCGAACGCGTGGCGATGAGCCCCCGCAACTTCGCGCGGGTGTTCGCCCGCGAGGTCGGCGAAACACCGGCGCGGTACGTGGAGCGCCTGCGGGTGGAAGCGGTGCGGCGCCTGCTGGAGAGCGGCGACCAGCGCCTGGAGGCGGTGGCGCGCCTGGCCGGCTTCGGCAACGCCGACGTGATGCGCCAGGCCTTCCTGCGCCATGTGCAGACCACGCCGGAACGCTATCGCGCCGCCTTCCGCGCGGTGCCTGCGGCGGACGGCCGCGCGGCCTGAGTCGCCGGGCGGCGCGGGAAGGACCAGGGGAAAAAGGGAAGGGGAAAAGCGGATCAGCGGATCAGCGGATCGGCGGATCGGCGGATCGGCGAAAACGCGGCAGGCCGGCACGGCCCGCCGCGCAAGGTGCCGCGGGCGCCATCGGCACCCCGGCACCGGCGGCCTCAGCGGGCCGATTGCAGCGCGGCGATGCGCTGTTCGATCGGCGGGTGGCTGGAGAACAGTTCCATCCACGACTTGCCGCCGGCGATGCCCATCGCCTGCATGTTCTGCGGCAGTCCGTCGGCATCCAGGCCGCCCAGGCGGCGCAGCGCCGCCACCATCGGCGAAGGGGTGCCCAGCAGCTTGGCCGCGCCGGCGTCGGCGCGGTATTCGCGCTGGCGCGAAAACGCCGCCACGATGATGCTGGCCAAAATGCCGAAGACGATCTCGCAGATCACCACCGTCACCATGTAGCCGATGCCGGGGCCGCTCGACTCCTCGTCGTTCTTGCGCAGCATGGAATCGACAAAGTAGCCGACCACGCGTGCCAGGAAGATCACGAAGGTGTTCACCACGCCCTGGATCAGCGTCAGCGTGACCATGTCGCCGTTGGCGATGTGGGCGACCTCGTGCGCCAGCACGGCCTCCACCTCATCCTCGCGCATCGACTCCAGCAGGCCGGTCGACACTGCCACCAGCGAGCTGTTCCTGGTGGCGCCGGTGGCGAAGGCGTTGGGCTCGCCCTCGTAGATGGCGACCTCGGGCATCGGCAGGCCGGCGCGGGTGGCCAGCTTCTCCACCGTCTGCACCAGCCACAGTTCGCGGCTGGTGCCAGGGTGGGTGATGACCTGCGCGCCGGTCGACCACTTGGCGATGGGCTTGGACATCAGCAGCGAGATGAAGGCGCCGCCGAAGCCCATCAGCGCGGCGAAGGCGAGCAGCATGCCGAGGTTGAGGCCATTGGCGGTCAGGAAGCGGTTCACGCCGAGCAGGCTGGCGGTGAGGCTGAGAACGAGCATGACGGCGAGGTTGGTCGCCAGGAAGAGCAGGATACGTTTCATGTTGTGGATAACGCAGGGGACGACGGAGGAATGCGGCCAGGCCGCGAACGCACACCGCACCGATGTGCGGCAGGCGGAAGAAACGGAGGGTGCGCGGACATGCCCGCGCCGGGGATCAGGCGCGCGGAGGGCGCGGCTGCCGGGGCAGGTCCGGGTCGGACAGGCGAGCGCCGGTGTAGCGCGGCGCGCCGGTACGGGCCGGCAGCGCGGCCAGCCGCGGCAGCGTCGGCGGCAGCCACTGTTCGACCGGATCGGCGCCCGCCTGGGCGCGCTCGGTGTTGTTGTCCTTGCCGTCGAACGGGCCGGGCAGGTCGGCGTCGCCCGCCGCGGCCGCGGTGGCGGCCGTCTCGATGAACGTGTTCGGCGCCGGCAGCGCGGTGGCCGCCCCCGGCGGTGCGAATTCGTCCACGGCGGTGACCGCCTGGCCGGCCGGCACCGCCGGCGCGCCGGCGGCGGCCGTGCGCGCGCCGGCCGCCGCCCATCCCTGTACGGGCAGGAAGGCGAGCAGCGCGATCAGCAGCAGCAGGCGGAACGGACGTAGGAGGCGCAAGGGTCGCTCAGGACGATGACATGGCATGAAGCCGTGCGCCGATTCTACAGGATGAGCACGGCCGTACCGTGACGTCCTGCACGCCGGACGACGCTGGGCTACACTGTTAGAAGTCTTGAGTCATTACAGGGTTCTGCCCGCTGAGGAGCCATCATGCGCATCGGAGAACTGGCACGCCGCGGCCTCTGCGACGTCGAAACCATCCGCTACTACGAGCGCGAGGGTCTGCTGGACGCACCGCAGCGCGAGGACAACGGCTACCGCCGCTATGGCGACCCCCACCTGGTTCAGCTCAACTTCGTGCGCCATTGCCGCTCGCTCGGCATGAGCCTGGCCGACGTGCGCCGCCTGCGCGACTTCGAGCGGAATCCGAGTCTCGCCTGCGACGACATCAATGCCTTGCTGGACCGGCAGATCGAGCAGATCCACGCGCAGCGCATGGCGCTGGAGACGCTCGAAGGCCAGTTGCGGGCACTGCGCCATACCTGCACGCAGCCGCACCAGGCCAGCGAATGCGGCATCCTGCAGAACCTGCAGCAGGCGGCCGCGGGCGCCAGTTGCGAATGCCACGCACATGGCTGATGCGCCGGCCCGCTGCGGCGGCTGTGCTACGATGGAGCTTCCGGCCATGAGCAGGCTTTGCCACGGCCGGGCGCGCGCTTAAGCGCCGCCAACAGACGCCCGCATGCCGGCCAAGGCATCGCGAGGCACCGTATGTGAGCCCTCGCTCGCGCCAGCATGGCGCTGCGATGGCCTGATCACCCCGAGTTTCCCCTTGTCATGATGCCCGACCGCCTGCCGACGATCGCTGCCATGCCTGCCCGCTTTGCGCGGCAAGCGGGCGCGCGTGCGCGCGTGGAGGGCATGCGGGCCACCCCCGCTTCGGCCAGCTACCGGATCAGCCAGCCGCTTGATCCGGCCCGGTTCCCGGCCTGACCGTCTTCGCAGCTTGCGGGTACGGGCCCGGACCGGGCCCGGGCCGCAGGCCGCCGATGCCGTCCCGGTCGGCGCATTGCCGCTTCTCCGTCTTTCCGCATTGCCGCTGATTCCGCCAGCGATCCGATCGATCCGATGCGCGCCGCCCCGACTCACGCCCGGGCAGCGAAGCCCGCCGAACGGCATCGGCCGCATCAAGCATAAGGAGGCTCAAATGACCCTGTCTTCCGCGAACAAGACCACGCTGTACCTGACCGAACTCGATGTGACCCGCCTCGAGCGCATCGCCGAGCGCGCCGGGAGCGCGCAACTGTCCGACATGCTCGACGCGCTGCTGGAGCGCGCCGCCATCGTGGCGCCCGAAGCCATCCCGCACGACGTGGTGACGATGAACTCGCAGCTGCGCTGCGCGCTGGAAGGTGACGCCGAGCCGCGCCACTGGACCCTGGTCTATCCCGACACCGCCGATTTCGACGCCGGCCGCCTGTCCGTGCTGTCGCCGGTCGGCCAGGCCCTGCTGGGAGCGCGTGCCGGCGAGACGGTCGCCTATCGCCTGCCGGACGGCCGCGAGCAGCGGCTGACGGTGATCGAGATCGCCTTCCAGCCGGAGGCCAACGGCCAGTTCAACCTCTGACCCGCCTCCCGGAGCGGCGGCGCCGCCGCTCCGGATCCGGCGGAGCAATGTCTTTCGAAGGGCACTTTGCCCGCCAACTCGTCTCGTGTTAGCGCCGTATCGGGCACTTGCGTGCCGGTGCCGCTAGCGTCCCTCTGCACCACCGCGCCTCCGTTCGTCCCCATCCCCTGCGTTTCACGGCTCGCAACGCACCATTCGTCGCAGCGGCATTTCTCCTTGCCTGTCGAGGCCCTAATCTTCAGTCCGCGCTCGCATCGCAACATGCCATATCGTCGGTGCATGCTGGCCGGAAAACATAAAAAAGACGATATCTCAGTTGAAGGAGTCCCAACATGATCGCCAAGCGTTTGATTGGCGGCGTGCTGATGGTTGCCGCCGTGGCCGTGTCGGCCACGGCGATCGCCGCACCCGCCCGGAGCAAGGTTGGTAAGTTCGATGTCTACGCCGACGCGCTGCGTGTCGGCAGCAAGTTCGACACCTATACGGACGGCGCCAAGGCCGGCAAGTTCGACAGCTTCACGGATGGCGCCAAGTCGGGCAAGTACGACCCGTATAGCGACGGCACCCGCAGCGGCAAGTTCGATCCGTATTCGGAAGGCGCGCGCGCCTTCACCGGCCAGATCGCTGCCTCGTCGCTGGATAACTCCCGCTCCGGCGACGGCTCGCTATACGGCTATCGCGTCTGACACGTTCGACGCCGTTCCGTCCGCCTGGCGCGGACGGTCCCGCCCGGCGGCCACCTTCACGGTGGCCGCCACGTTTTACCGCCCGCCTGCCCGCTCGACCTCCTCCTCTTTCTCTCTTCGCCGGGCAGGCGATTTTTCTTCCGCCGCACAGGCCTGCGCGGCCCGCCGCAGCGGGTCGCGCAGGCCGGTCGGACTCAGTGCCGGCGCTGCAACTTGCCGATGAGCGCATACAGCAGCGGCACCGCCAGCGTGCCGATCACGGTGGCGCCCAGCATGCCGCCCAGCACGCCGGTGCCGACCGCGCGCTGCGCTGCCGCGCCCGGACCGCTGCTCAGCACCAGCGGCACCACGCCCAGGATGAAGGCCAGCGAGGTCATCACCACCGGCCGCAAGCGCTGGCGCGCCGCCTGCTGCGCGGCATCGCCCAGCGCCATGCCGCCCGCGCGCAGCTGCTGCGCATATTCCACCACCAGGATGGCATTCTTCGCCGCCAGGCCCATCACCACCACCAGCCCCACCTTGAAGTAGACGTCGTTGGGCAAGCCGCCCAGCCAGATCGCCGCGGCCGCGCCGACCATGCCGGCCGGCACCACCGCCAGCACCGCCAGCGGCAGGGTCCAGCTCTCGTACAGCGCCACCAGGCACAGGAAGATGAAGAGGGCGGAGCACGCAAACAGCCAGGGTGCCTGGTCGCCGCTCTGCAACTGCTCGAAGGCGCGGCCGGTCCAGCGCACGCCGAAGGGCGCACCGAGGTCGCGCACCAGCGCGCTCAGCCGGGCCATCGCGGTGCCGCTGCTGTAGCCGCTCCCGCTGTCGGCGCTGATGCGCACCGAGGGCAGGCCGTTGAAGCGCTCCAGCGTGGTCTCGCCGTTGCCCCACTCCATGCTGGCGAACGAGGCCAGCGAGACCATGCGGCCCTGGGCATTGCGCACATGCACGCGCGCCAGTTGCTCGGGCTGCATCCGGTGCGGAGCATCGGCCTGCAGGATGACGCGGCGGATGCGCCCGTCGCGCGTCACCTCGTCGACATAGCGCGAACCGAGCGTCGACGCCAGCGCATGGTGGATGGTCTCGGCCGCGACGCCGAAGCTCTCCGCCTTGCGGTAGTCGATGCGCAGGTCCAGCGCCGAGCTCGGCTGGGCGGCGGTGGCGCGCACCTCGCGCAGCGCGGGATCGGCCGCGGCGGCTTGCAGCAACTTGTCGCGCGCCGCGAACAGGGCGTCGCGGCTGGCGCCGTGGGCCGAGGTCAGCCGCATGTCGAGCCCGCTGGTGCTGCCCAGCTCGGGCAAGGCGGAACTGTTGTAGGCGAACAGCTGGGCATCGCCGCGTCCGGGCCAGTGATCGAGACCGTCCGACAGGCGCTCCAGCACGGCCGCCGCGCGCTGCCGGCTGCCGCGCTGCGCCCAGTCGGTCAGGCTGAGCACCAGGTTGGCGCGCTGTTCACCGTTGCCGCCGTTGCCCCAGCCGATCACGGCGAAGGTGGACTTGAGCGGGTAGCCCTCGGCGCGCAACCAGTGTTCCAGCCGCGCGACCAGATCGCGCGTCTGCTGCTGCGTGCTGCCGGCCGGCAGTTCGATATCGACCACCAGCTCACCGGTGTCCTCCTCGGGCAGGAAGCCGCTGGGCGTCTGCGACAAGCCGTAGCCGCACGCCAGCACCAGCGCCAGGTAGGCGCCGAGCCAGCGCAGGCGGCGGCGCTGCGCGCCCGCCACCCAGCGTCCGTAGCGGCCGGTCAATGCGGTGAAACGGCGCTCGAACCAGGCCAGCGGCCCGTGCGCCGGCGCCGCGCCATGGCGCAGCAGGCCCGCGCACATGGCCGGCGTCAGCGACAGTGCGAAGAACAGCGAGAAGGCGATGGAGATAGCCAGCGTGACAGCGAAATGGCGATAGATGACGCCGACCGCACTGCCGAAGAAAGCCATCGGCACGAAGACCGCGCACAACACCAGCGTGACCGCCAGCAGGGCGCCCGAGACCTCGCGCATCGAGCGCGCGGCGGCTTCGCGCGCGCTCACGCCGTGCTCGGCCATGATGCGTTCGACGTTCTCCACCACCACGATGGCATCGTCGACCAGGATGCCGATCGCCAGCACCACGCCGAACAGCGTGATGGCGTTCAGGGACATGCCCAGCACGTACAGGCAGGCCACCGTGCCGAGCAGCGACACCGGCACCACCACCACCGGGATCAGCGTCGCGCGCAGCTTGCCGAGGAACAGGTAGAGGATCAGGAAGACCAGCACCACCGCTTCCACCAGCGTCAGCAGCACGCGCGAGATCGAGCGTTGCACGAAGGCGGCATTGTCGTAGGAGATCTCGTAGTGCACGCCGTCGGGAAAACCGGCCGAGGCGGCATCCAGCGCCGCGCGCACCGCGCGCGAGGTGGCCAGCACATTGGCGCCGTCGGCCAGCTTGAGGCCGATCGCGGCGGCCGGGCGTCCGTCCAGCGTGGAGCCGAAGCGGTAGTCGGCCGCGGCCATCTCGACGCGGGCGACGTCGCGCAGCAGCACGGCGCTGCCGTCGGCGCTGCTGCCGCGCACGACGATGCGGCCGAAGGCCTCGGGGTCGGCCAGCGCCGGCGGCGGCCGCACGGTGGCCTGGAAGGGCTGGCCCGGCACGGCCGGCGCCCCGCCGAGCTGGCCGGGCGTGACGTTGCCGTTGCGCGCCTTGATGGCCGCCTCGACCTCCTCGGTGTTCAGGCCGAGCGCGTTCAGCTTGTCCGGGTCGAACCAGATGCGCATGGCGTACTCGGAGCCGTAGGCCTCGGCCTTGCCGATGCCGGGCAGGCGCCGCAGCATCGGCAGGATGGCGCCGGCGGCGAAGTCACCCAGCGCGGTCTCGTCGAGGCGGTTGCCGTCGCTGACCAGCGACACGTAGAGGAAAGGGCTGCTGCTGGCCTGGTCCACGTAGACGCCGCCGCGGCGCACCGTCTCGGGCAGCAGCGGCTCGGCCTGGGCCACGCGGTTGCGCACATTGACCTGGGCCAGTTGCGGATCGGTGCCCTGGCGGAAGGCCAGCGTCACGGTGGCGGCGCCGGGTTCGCTGCTGGAGTCCAGGTGCAGCAGCCCCGGGATGCCGTGCATCTGCTGTTCGAGGATGGCCGTGACGCGATCTTCCACCGTGCGCGCGGAGGCGCCGGGATAGTCGGCGTAGATGATCACGGTGGGCGGCGCCACCGCCGGATACTGGGCGATGGGGATGCGGGTCAGGGCCAGCAGGCCGGCGACCACGGTCAGGATGGCCAGCACCCAGGCGAAGGCGGGGCGGCGAAGGAAGAATTGCGCCATGAGCGACGATGGAACAACGATCAGAAGACGACAACGTGACAACGGGACCGACGCAGGACCGACAAGGGACGGCCGGTGTCGGCGCCCGTCGGCGGCGAGCGGCGGCCGGCCGCGTCACCGCGCAGGTGTGCGGCAGGCCAGGAACGGAGCGGCAGGAGGGGGCGGCTGGCTGTCGGGTCCGCCGACCCTAGGTAGGCGGAGAGGGGGCGAAGCCGCGCAGCAGCGCGTCCAGCAAGACGTGCTGCCGGTGCGCCAGCGGTTGCCAGTGTTCGCGCGGCAGGTGCTCGAAGGTGATCTCCAGCGCCGCCAGCCCGTGCGCCGCTGTCCACAGCGCATCGGCCACGTCTTCGGGCAGGTGGTGGGTGGCGATGCCGCCGGCGGCCTGCAGGTCCTGCACGCAGGCTTCCAGCACGGCGCCGACCGGGTCCTGCGGGAAACGCTGGCGCCAGCGCTGGTCGATGGCCCGCTCGGCCTCGGCCGGCAAGCCCATCATCAGCATCAGGTGGTAGCCATGGCGGTTGGCCAGGGCCCAGTCCAGGTAGGCCTGGAACACCGCCGGCAGCGTGCGGCCCGGCTGGCAGCCCTCGCGCGCGGTGGCCAGGGCCTGTGCCAGGCGTACCCAGTCCTGCGCGCACAGCTCGAACAGCAGCGCGGACTTGTCCTCGAAGTGGCGATAGATGGCGGCGGCGCTATAGCCGCAGCGCTCGCCCACGCGGCGCAGCGTGACGCCTGCGTAGCCGGCCTCGGCGAAGAGGGCGCGGGCGGCGTCGAAGAAGGCCTGCCGCACCGCCTCGCGGCGCGCGGCGGCACCCGGCGAGCGGGCGGGCGACGGGCCGGAATGTGCTGAGGACGGCTGGGGCAGGGCGGACATGTGGTGCATTATAAACACCACTGATTTCGTGAACAATGTTCACAAAGTTGTGTTTACGACACAAACGCCCGGATGTTTCTGAGATCTGGATCGGCGATTGCCTGAGGCAGACCGGTCAGAGCTGCTTGGCGGCGAAGGTGTCGCAACGGCGCATATCGCCCGTGGTCAGGCCCTGGCGCAACCAGCGCACGCGCTGCTCGCTGGTGCCGTGGGTGAACGCCTCCGGCACCACATAGCCCTGCGCCTGCTTCTGCAGCCGGTCGTCGCCGATGGCGGCGGCGGCACGCAGGCCGTCCTCGAAATCGCCGGGTTCGATCAGCTTCTGGTTGATCTTCTGCGCATTCGCCGCCCACACCCCGGCCAGGCAGTCGGCCTGCAACTCCATGCGCACGGACAGCTGGTTGGCCTGCGCCTCGCCCATGCGCCGGCGCGCGGCGTCGACCTTGTCCGACACGCCCAGCAGGTTCTGCACATGGTGCCCGACCTCGTGCGCGATCACATAGGCCTGGGCGAAGTCGCCGCTGGCGCCGAAGCGCTGGCGCAGTTCGTTGTAGAACGACAGGTCGATATAGACCTTGCGGTCGCCCGGACAGTAGAACGGCCCCATCGCCGACTGGCCGGTGCCGCAGGCGGTGGGCGTGACGTTGGAGAACAGTACCAGGGTGGGCGGCTCGTAGCGGCGGCCGAGGTCGGTCTCGAACACGCGTTCCCAGGTGCGCTCGGTACTGCCCAGCACCTTGCGCGTGAATACCGTGAGCGGGTCGTTGGCAGGTGCGTGCGCAGGCGCCTGCTGATGCGGTACGTTCCCGGAACCTTGCATCACCTGCGCGCCCTGCATGATCAGGCGCGGGTCGATGCCGAAGAAATACGACGCCGCCAGCGCGACGATGATGGTGCCGATGCCGATGGTGCCCGGTCCGCCGAACCCGCCGCCACCTCCGCGGCGATCTTCCACGTTCTGGCTTTCGGCCTCGTCGTCAAGACGCATGATGACTCCGTGATGCTGATGGGGAACGCGGCGGCTCTGCGGCCGCCGCGTGCCGATCAGTATAGCAACGGCATGGCACGTCCCGATTTGAAAAAAGTGTGACCGGCAGTATCCGGCCGCCATGCGGCAAGGCCGCAAAAAAAAGCGCCGGCCGGGCCTGGCGCGGCCGTCTCCGCGCCAGGCCCGGTCGGCGCACGGGGTCAAAGCGTAGCGAGGTCCTCGCGGTGCGCGCCGCTCGTCTCGGCGGCGTCGCCGTCCGCCACGCCTACCGCCGGCTGGCCGGGAATCTCGGCCACGCGCAGCAGGTTGGTGGTGCCGCCCTGGCCGAAAGGCGTGCCGGCGGCGATGGTGATCTGGTCGCCGGCGCAGGCGAAGTCCTCCGCCACCGCGGCGCGGATGGCCGCATCCACCATCTCGTCGACGCTCTGCACGTCGGGGCTGACCGTGGAGTGCACGCCCCAGGCCAGCGCCAGGCGCCGCGCGATCTCCCGGTGCGGCGTGATGCTCAGGATGGGCGCGCACGGCCGTTCGCGCGCGGCACGCAGCGCGGTGGCGCCGGACGAGGTGTAGGTCACCGTGGCGGCCGCGCCGATGATGTGCGACACCTCGCGCAGCGCCGCGCAGATGGCGTCCTGGCGCGTGGCCAGCGGTGCCTCGTGCTGCGCATCGAGCAGCTTGCGATAGAGCGGATCGCGTTCCACTTCGCCGATGATGCGGTCCATCATCGCCACCGCCGGCACCGGGTGGCGGCCATTGGCCGACTCGGCCGACAGCATCACGGCGTCGGCGCCATCGTAGATGGCGCTGGCCACGTCCGAGGCCTCGGCGCGCGTGGGCACCGGCGACTCGATCATCGACTCCAGCATCTGCGTGGCGATCACGATGGGTTTGCCATGCTGCCGGCACAAGCGCAGGATGCGCTTCTGCACGCCCGGCACGCGCTCGGGCGGCAGTTCCACGCCGAGGTCGCCGCGCGCCACCATGATGGCGTCGGACACGCGCACGATCTCCTCGAGCTGCTGCAGCGCGGCCGGCTTCTCGATCTTGGCCAGCACGCCGGCGCGCGTGCCCACCAGCTCACGCGCCTCGACGATGTCGGCCGGACGCTGCACGAAGGACAGCGCGATCCAGTCGACCCCCAGCGACAGGGCGAACTCCAGGTCCTTGCGGTCCTTGGCCGTGAGGGCGGGGATGGGGATCACCGCATCGGGCACGTTGACGCCCTTGCGGTCCGACAGGGTGCCGCTGTTGACCACCCGCGTGGCGAGGCTGCCGGGCGCGACCGACTCGATGCGCAACTGCACCTTGCCATCGTCGATCAGCAGCGCCTGGCCCGGGTTGGCCGTGCGGAACAGTTCCGGATGCGGCAGGTGCACGCGCGCGGCATCGCCTGGGGTGGGATCGCTGTCGAGCACGAAGGCATCGCCCGCCTGCAAGGCGACCTTGCCCGCGGCGAAGGTGCCGATGCGCAGCTTCGGCCCCTGCAGGTCGGCCAGCACCGCGATGGGCCGGCCGCGCTCGCGCTCTACCGCGCGCACCGCGTCGTAGCGGCGCCGGTGGTCCTCGTGGCTGCCGTGGCTGAAGTTGAGCCGGAACACATCGGCGCCGGCATCGAACAACTGCCGGATCACCGCGATCTCCGTGCTGGCCGGACCGAGGGTGGCCACGATCTTGGCTTTGCGCTGGCGTCTCATCTTGCTGTCTCCTCCCATCCCCGGAGCGCCCGCGCGCCCCGTCTCGAACAAATCGATCAATGCGAACCATCAGCGCCCGGCGCGCGGCCGGGCCCCCTGGCCCTCGTGTGCTGCGGACCTACTGCGGACCTACTGCGCATCTTCTGCGGAGCGCGGCGCACCAGCGCCGGCGGCCAGGCGCTCAGACGATCAGGATCGCGCGGAAGTCGTTGACGTTGGTGCGCGTCGGACCGGTCACGATCAGGTCGCCGAGCGCGGCGAAGAAGCCGTAGCCGTCGTTGTCGGCCAGGCGCGCCCGCGCCGACTGCCCGAGCGCTGCCGCGCGCGCCAGCGTGTCCGGGCCCAGCAGCGCGCCGGCGTTGTCCTCCGAGCCGTCGATGCCGTCGGTGTCGCAGGCGATGGCATGCACGCCGGGCAAGCCGTCGAGCGCCACCGCGAGCGCCAGCAGGAACTCGGCGTTGCGTCCGCCGCGCCCGTTGCCGCGCACCGTGACCGTGGTCTCGCCGCCGGACAGCAGCACGCAGGGCTTGTCGAACGGCTGGCCGCGCTGCGCGATCTGGCGTGCGAGACCGGCATGCACCAGCGCCACGTCACGCGCTTCGCCCTCGATGCAGTCCGACAGGATGTGGGCCGCCAGGCCCAGTTCGCGCGCGCGCGCCGCGGCCGCTTCCAGCGCCTGCTGCGCGCTGGCCAGCGTGTCGCTGCGGTGGCCCTCGAAACGCGCATCGCCGGGCTTGGGCGTCTCGCCCGCGCCGCTCTCCAGGTGGGTGCGCACCGCTGCCGGCACCTCGATCCCGTACTTGGCGATCACCGCCAGCGCGTCGGCGCAGGTGGTCACGTCCGGCAGCGTGGGGCCGCTGGCGATCAGCGTGGGGTCGTCGCCCGGGATGTCGGAGATCAGCAGCGTGTGCACCCGCGCCGGCGCGCACTGCAGCGCCAGTCGTCCGCCCTTGAGCGCCGACAGGTGCTTGCGCACGCAGTTCATCTCGGCAATGCTGGCGCCGCTGCGCAGCAGCGCCTTGTTGACCGCCTGCTTGTCCGCCAGCGTCAGCCCGGGCGCGGGCGCGGCCAGCAGCGCGGAGCCGCCGCCGGAGATCAGGCACAGCACGAGGTCGTCGGCCGTCAGTCCCTGCACCAGTTCCACCATGCGCTGCGCGGCGCGCTGGCCGGCGGCATCCGGCACCGGGTGGGCGGCTTCCACCACCTCGATGCGGCGGCACGGCGCGCCGTGCCCGTAGCGCGTGACCACCAGGCCGGAGAGCGGACCGGACCAGTGCGCCTCGACGGCCTGCGCCATCGCGGCGGCGGCCTTGCCGGCACCGATCACCACCGTGCGCCCCTTGGGCGGGGCCGGCAGGTGCTGCGGCAGGCAGTGGCCGGCGCTGACGGCTGCCACCGCCGTGTCGAACAGGTCGCGCAGCAGCGCGCGCGGATCGGAGAGGCCGGGGGCGCGCTGGGGCGCCAGCAGCGCGGCCTGTGAAGCGGGAACGAACATGACGGAATCCCTGAGCGGTGATGCGGCCGCGCCGGCGCCTCGGCCCGAGGCGCCGGCATGGCCGGCCTGACGGAGAGGCCTTGCCGGGCGGCTTGACCTGGAGGCCTTACTTGGCGGCCTTGGCGATCTCGTGGTTCGACATCAGCTCGATGGCGCGGCACAGTGCCGAGTGATCGAGCTTGCCGAAGCCGTTGGCCGCGCAGGCGTTGAACAGTTCTTGCGCGGTCGCCGTATTGGGCAGCGACACGCCCAGCGCCTTGGCGCCCTGCAGCGCCAGGTTCAGGTCCTTCTGGTGCAGCTCGATGCGGAAGCCCGGATCGAAGGTGCGCTTGACCATGCGCTCGCCATGCACCTCCAGGATGCGCGACGAGGCGAAGCCACCCATCAGCGCGGCACGCACCCGGGCCGGATCGGCGCCGGCCTTGGAAGCGAACAGCAGCGCCTCCGACACGGCCTGGATGTTCAGCGCCACGATGATCTGGTTGGCCACCTTGGTGGTCTGGCCGTCGCCGTTGCCGCCCACCAGCGTGATGTTCTTGCCCATCAGCTCGAACAGCGGCTTGACCTCGTCGAAGGCCTCGGCCGGGCCGCCCACCATGATGGTCAGCGAAGCCGCCTTGGCCCCCACCTCGCCGCCCGACACCGGCGCGTCCAGGTAGGCCGCGCCCAGCTTGTTGACGCGCGCGGCGAAGTCCTTGGTGGCGATCGGCGAGATCGAGCTCATGTCGACCACGATCTTGCCGTGCGCAGCCTCCTTGCCGGCCGCCTTCAGCGCCGCGCCCACGCCCTTCTCGGCGAACAGCACGGCTTCCACGTGCGGCGTGTCCGGCACCATGATGATGATGATGTCGGCACGCTTGGCCACCTCCTCGGCGCTGGTGCAGACCGTCACGCCGGCATCGACCAGGGCCTGCGGCGCCGGGTTCACGTCATGCACGAACAGCGTATGGCCGGCCGCGCGCAGATGGCCCGCCATGGGCGCGCCCATGATGCCCAGACCGATGAAGCCGACGTTGCGTTGGTTTGCCATGGGAAGTCTCCTAAGGAACGATGAATGAAATCGAAATTCAGTTGAAAGCAAAAAACGTTGCGCCAATCCGGCGCGCCAAGCACGACGTCCTGGCTCCCTCTCCCCTCATGGCGAAAGAAGAGGGGAGCAAACCGCCAGCCTTGTCCAAGGCTCACGCTTCAAGCCGCACGGCCATCGGCGGAAACTCACAGCACCCCATGCTCCCCACGCCAGCCCAGCCCAGCCTCGGTCGTGGTCTTCGGCTTGTACTCGCAGCCCACCCAGCCGGTGTAGCCGATGGCGTCCAGCCACTGGAACAGGAAGCGGTAGTTCAGCTCGCCGGTGCCGGGTTCGTTGCGGCCCGGGTTGTCGGCGAGCTGCACGTGCTTGATCTTCGGCAGGTGGGTCTTCAGCGTGGCGGCGATCTCGCCCTCCATGCGCTGCATGTGGTAGATGTCGTACTGCACGTAGAGGTTGGGCGCGGCCACCTGCTCGATCAGCTCCAGCGCCTGCTGCGTGCGCGAGAGGAAGAAGCCGGGGATGTCGAAGGTATTGATCGGCTCCACCAGCAGGTCGATCTGCTCCGCGGCGAGCGCGCCGGCGGCGAAGCGCAGGTTCTCCACCAGCGTTTCCTGCGCCTGTTCGCGCTTGACGTTCTGCGGCTGGATGCCGACCAGGCAATTGAGCTGGCGCACGCCGAGCACCTTGGCGTACTTGATCGCTTCGCCCACGCCGTCCTGGAACTCGCCGACGCGGTCGGGGTGGCAGGCGATGCCGCGCTCGCCGGCTTCCCACTTGCCCGCGGGCAGGTTGTGCAGCACCAGGTCGAGCTGGAAGCGGTTGAGCCGGTCCGCGATCTGGTCGGCGTGGAAGGCATAGGGAAAGAGGAACTCGACGCCGCGGAAGCCGGCGCGCGCGGCGGCCTCGAAGCGGTCGAGGAAGCCGACCTCGTTGAACAGCATGGTCAGGTTGGCGGCAAGTTTCGTCATCGATATCTCCGGGTAAGTTCCGCCGGGTCGCTCCCGCCGTGGCGGGCGCGCCTGCGTGTTGTGGGCAGCGCCCGCGGGCAGGACCGCTCAGGCGGTCTCCGCCTCCTCGTTGAGGATGTCGTCGTCTTCGGCGCGGTCTTCGACCGGCTCGAACTCGTTGATGTTGTCGATCTCGGTGCCCATGGCGATGTTCGTCACGCGCTCCAGGATCACCTCCACCACCACCGGCACCGAGAACTCGGCCATCAGCTTGCGGGCCTGCGCGAAGGCGGGCTCGATGTCCTCGGGCTTGAACACGCGCAGCGCCTTGCAGCCCAGGCCCTCGACCACCTTGACGTGGTCCACGCCGTAGCCGTTCAGCTCCGGTGCGTTGATGTTGTCGAAGGCGAGCTGCACGCAGTAATCCATGTCGAAGTTGCGCTGCGCCTGGCGGATCAGCCCGAGGTAGGAGTTGTTCACCACCACGTGGATGTAGGGCACGTTGAACTGCGCGGCCACGGCCAGTTCCTCGATCATGAACTGGAAGTCGTAGTCGCCCGAGATGGCCACCACGTCGGAGTCGGGCGAGGCCACCTTGACGCCGATCGCAGCCGGGATGGTCCAGCCCAGCGGGCCGGCCTGGCCGCAGTTGATCCAGTGGCGCGGCTGGTTGACCGAGAGGAACTGCGCCGCGGCGATCTGCGACAGGCCGATGGTCGACACGTAGCGCACGTCGCGCGGGAAGTAGCGGTTCATCTCGCGGTACACGCGCTGCGGCTTGATCGGCACGTTGTCGAAGTCGCTCTTGCGATGCAGGGTGCGGCGGCGCTGCTGCACCTCGGCCACCCAGGCCTTGCGGCAGGCCAGGCGTCCCGCCATCTTCATCTCGCGCGCCACCTCGACGAACTGCGCGAGCGCGGCCTTGGCGTCGGAGACGATGCCCAGGTCCGGGCCGAACACGCGGCCGATCTGCGTGGGCTCGATGTCCACGTGCACGAACTTGCGGCCCTTGGTGTAGACGTCGACGCTGCCGGTGTGGCGATTGGCCCAGCGGTTGCCGATGCCCAGCACGAAGTCCGAGGCCAGCAGGTTGGCATTGCCGTAGCGGTGCGAGGTCTGCAGGCCGACCATGCCGGCCTGCAGCGGATGGTCGTCGGCCAGCACGCCCCAGCCCATCAGCGTGGGCACCACCGGCACGTTGACCAGCTCGGCGAACTCGACCAGCAGCTCGGCCGCGTCGGCATTGATCACGCCGCCGCCGCAGACGATCAGCGGCCGCGCCGAAGCGTTCAGCATGGCGATGGCCTTCTCGATCTGCGCGCGCGAGGCGGCCGGCTTGTAGGGCTCGAGCGGCTGGTAGGTATCGGGATCGAATTCGATCTCGGCCACCTGCACGTCGAAGGGCAGGTCGATCAGCACCGGGCCCGGACGACCCGAGCGCATCAGGTGAAAGGCCTGCTGGAACACCTGGGGCACCAGCGCCGGCTCGCGCACCGTCACCGCCCACTTGGTCACCGGCTTGGCGATCGACTCGATGTCGACCGCCTGGAAGTCCTCCTTGTACAGGCGGGCGCGCGGTGCCTGGCCGGTCACGCACAGGATGGGAATGGAGTCGGCCCAGGCCGAGTACAGGCCGGTGATCATGTCGGTGCCGGCCGGGCCCGAGGTGCCGATGCACAGGCCGATATTGCCGGCCGCCGCGCGGGTGTAGCCCTCGGCCATGTGCGAGGCACCTTCCACGTGGCGGGCCAGCACGTGGCTGATGCTGCCGGCCTTGCGCATGGCCGAGTAGAACGGGTTGATGGCGGCGCCGGGCACGCCGAACGCGGTCGTGATGCCCTCTTTTTCCAGCACGGCGATGGCCGCGTCGACTGCTCTCATCTTCGGCATGCTTGTCTCCAAAGGTCCAGGTTGGCGGATTTCGTTTCGGGACCATGCTATTCCCGCAGGTCCGTTGCGATAAAGGGAGGCAAGGTCTATTGATTCGATACCTGAGATAAGCAATCTGACGAGAAATCGGGATGCTGCGCTGCAGCGCACGAGGCTGCCAGGGCCGATTTACGGCCTTTTTGTTCCGGCGCGGTCATGCGCGCAGGCAGCAATGGAAGTCCGCCGGCCGACCGTCCCGAGGATGCGATGGCGCTGAACGCCAGGCTGACGTCGACGCTGGAACTGCTCGAAGCGCCGCGGCGACTGGCCTGCGTGCTGGAGGGAGGAAGGGAGGAAGGGAGGGACGGAAATGCGGGCGAAGGTCGAAGCGACCGCACGGGGATAGGCAATCGCAAAGGCAGTGCACCGAAGCCGCTCGAACGAACCAACCGGATGCGCTCGCGCTGATCGACAGAACCAACGGGTGTGCCGCATCTCCCGCAAGCGGGAGAGCGGAGCGATCCGGCGCAGCGCGCGCGCGCTTAACGCAAGAACGTCTGCGCCAGCCGCACCCAGCACGCCGCGCCCAGCGGCAGCACCTGGTCGTTGAAGTCGTAGCCCGGGTTATGCACCATGCAGCCGCCGAACTCGCCTTCGCCATTGCCGAGGATCAGGTAGCAGCCCGGCACCTCGTTCAGCATCCAGGCGAAATCCTCGCTGCCGTTCAGGCCCTTGGGCGCCTGCGTGACCACCTTGTCCGCGCCGACCAGTTCGGCGCAGACCTGCTGCGCCAGTTGCGTCTCGGCCTCGGCGTTGACCATCGGCGGCGTCAGCTGGCGGTAATCGATGATGGCTTCCACGCCATGTGCCTGCGCGGTCAGCGCGACGATTTCGCGGATGCGCTGCTCGACCATTGCGCGCGTCTCGGGGCGCGCCGCGCGCACGTTCAGGCCGAGCGTGACCGACTCGGGGATGACGTTGTGGGTGGCGCCACCGCGGATGAAGCCGACCGACAGCACCGCGGTGTCGTCCGGCGCCACGTTGCGCGCCACCACGGTCTGCAGCGCGGTGACGACCGCCGCGGCGGCCGCGATGGGGTCGCGCGCGCGGTGCGGCATGGCGCCGTGGCCGCCCACGCCCTTGAGGGTCACATCCGCCACGTCGGACGAGAGGCTGACCGGGCCCGGCAGCACGCGGAAGGTGCCGGCCGGCACGCCGGGCATATTGTGCAGCGCGAACACCGCGTCGCAGGGAAAGCGCTCGAACAGGCCGTCCTCGATCATCGCGCGCGCGCCGCACAAATTCTCTTCGTCGGGCTGGAAGATCAGGTTCAGCGTGCCGTTGAAATCGCGGCGGTCGGCCAGCGCCTTGGCCGCGGCGAGCAGGATGGCGGTGTGGCCGTCATGGCCGCAGGCGTGCATCTTGCCGGGCGCCTTGCTCGCATAGGGCAGGCCGGTGGCTTCGACGATGGGCAGCGCGTCCATGTCGGCGCGGATGCCGAGCCGGCGCTTGCCGTCGCCGAGCTTGAGCTGGCCGACCACGCCGCTCTTGCCGATGCCGGTGTGGACCTCGTAGCCCCAGCTCTCCAGCAGCGTGGCCACCAGCCGGCTGGTGGCGCCGACCTCGAAGCCGAGTTCCGGCTGGGCATGGATCTGGCGGCGGATGCCGATGAAGGTGTCGGCATCGATCTGGATATCGGGCAGCAGGTGCGGCAGCAACTGGAACGGGGTCAGGGTCGGTTCGCGTGTCATGGCTTGTCCTTGGCCGGCGTCGGCAGGTGGAGCGGGCCGCGCGGCGGGACGCGCGGGCCCGGCAGGGGCAAAAGAGCGATCGCTTGTTCAGTCGCTCCGTCGTTCAATCGGTGCGGCGCTCGCGGATGCTGAGGATGGCCAGCAGCGTGATGAGGCCGCAGGCCATCATGTAGAAGGCGGGCGCGAGCGGGTTGTGGGTGCGGGCCAGCAGCCACGTCACGACGAACTGGCAGGAGCCGCCGAACACCGTCACGCCGATGGCGTAGATCACCGACAGGCCGCTGGCGCGCACCTTGGCCGGCAGCGCTTCCATCAGCACCAGCAGCATCGGCGTGGCGCCGATGTAGAGGCTGGCGGCAAGCATGGCCGACAGGCCCAGCGCCAGCGGCACGCTGGGGTAGCGCGTCATCAGCCAGAACGACGGGTAGAGCGCCACCAGCGTGAACAGCATGGCGCAGACCACCAGCGGCTTGCGGCGCGGCAGGCGGTCGGCGAGCCAGCCCGACAGCAGCGAGGCGGCCAGGCACACGACACCGGTGACGCAGCCTGCCAGCAGCGACAGCGAGGCCGGCAGGTGCAGTTCGCGGATCATGTAGGTGGGCATGAAGTAGACCACCAGGTAGGTGCCGACGGTGCCGCCGATGATGGTCAGGATCCCCTTGGCCACCAGGCCGCCATGCTCGCGGAACAGCGTGCCGAGCGGGCTCGCGGCGCGCGCCTCGGGCACGTGCGTCTCGTCGAGGTGGCGGCGGATGTAGAGGCCCACCGGCGCGATCGCCAGGCCGAGGAAGAAGGGCAGGCGCCAGCCCCAGCTCTCGAGCGCGTCCGGCGGCAGTGCGCCGTACAGGATGGCCGCCGTCAGCGCGCCCAGCAGCGCGGCGATGCCCTGGCTGCCGAGCTGCCAGCTGATGCGGAAACCGCGGCCCTGCACGCCGCCGGCCTCCATCAGCATGGCGGTGGAGGCGCCGATCTCGCCGCCCAGCGAGAAGCCCTGCAGCAGGCGTCCGGCGACGATCATCAGCGGGCCGAACAGGCCGGCCGCGGCATAGGTCGGCGCCAGCGCCAGGCACAGCGTGCCGGCCACCATCAGGCCGATGGTGAGCGTCATGGCGGCCTTGCGCCCGTGGCGGTCGGCGTAGTTGCCGATCACGAAGCCGCCCAGCGGGCGCATCACGAAGCCGATGCCGAAGGTGGCCACGGCCAGCAGCAGGGAACCATAGGCGCTGTCGGAGGGGAAGAACAGCTTGCCGATCAGGATGGCGAAGAAGCTGTAGACGGTGAAGTCGTACATCTCGAGCGCGTTGCCGATCGAGCAGGCGGCGATCAGGCGGAACTGGCTCTGGCGCGGCGCGGCCGCGCCGGCGGCTGCATGGGGGACGGCGGTGCCGGCGGCGCCCAGGGTGGCGTCGTTCATGTCGGATCTCCAAATGGGGGCTGGAGTGGGAACTGGGTCCGTGCAGCAGGCGGCGGCCGGCTTTCGGGGGACACCGGAGCGGGTTCCGAGGAGAACGCCCAGCCGGCTCAGACAATCATCGGATAAAGCCGGCGGCCGTAAAAAATCATATATTTTCATCCTGATAACCAAATCGAATCGCCGTCATAACCAGCGTCTCGGGGCCATCGGGAAAAGTACCGAGCGGCACGGTGCGGGGCGGCGGCGCACCGTGCCGGTGCGTGCGGCAACGCACAACGGTGCCCAGGCAAAGGCAAGGAAGCAACGAGGCAAGGAAGAGGGGAGACGGTGAAACTGCATCAACTGCGCATCCTGCTGGCAGTCGCCCAGCATGGCAGCATCCACGAGGCCTCGCGCAGCCTCCACGTATCGCAGCCGGCACTGTCCAAGGCCATCGCGGAGCTGGAGCGCGAACTCGGCGTCACGCTGATGTCGCGCTCGGTGCGCGGCGTCAGCCTGACCGCCTACGGCCTGGCCCTGGTCAAGCGTGCCAGCGTGGTCGAGCAGGAGCTGCGCCACGCGCTGGAGGACATCGAGGCCATCCGCGGCCATGCCGAGGCCCGGCTCAATATCGGCTTCACCGCGGTGGCCTCGAGCGGGCCGTTGCCCGAGGCCATGGCGGCCTTCCGCCAGCGCTTCCCCAATGTCGACCTGTGTGCCTTCGAGCTGCGCCCCCAGCAGATCCTGGAGGGGCTGCGCGAGGGGCGGCTCGACCTGGGACTGATCTCCACCAACAGCGGCCCGGGCACCGGTGCCTTCCAGTGGGAGCCGCTGTTCGCCGTCGGCATGTCGCTGGCAGTGCGCCCGGGCCATCCGCTGCGGCGCGCCAGCCGGCTGCGCCCGCTGCTCGATGCCGACTGGCTCACGCTCGATCCGCTCGACGATCCGGGCAGTCCGCTGCCCAGCCTGCTGCGCCTGCACCGGCTGGACATGCCGCGCCGCATCGTGCAGAGCGCATCCAACCTGTTGGGCCTGCAGCTCGCTGCGCGTACCGACCTGATCAGCATGTGGTCCGACTTCGTCTTCCATGGCACCGGCGGGCCGCTGCGCCTGGTGCAGGAGTCGCTGCTGCAGCTGCCGATACGCGACGAACTGCCCGATTTCCGCGTCTTCCTGGTCTACCGCTCGGCCGACCTGATGACGCAGGCCTGCGCCGAATTCAGCAAGGAAGTGCGGCACCGCGCACGGCTGATGGTGCCGCCGCGGCGCGGCGCGCGCGCCGGGGCCTGATCCCGGGCATCGGCCCGTGCGCATGCCGCGGCGGCGCCGATGACGCACAATGGCGGCCAGGAGACTTGCTGAACATGGACAAACTCAAACAGATCGAGGCCTTCATCGCCGTGGTGGAGCACGGCAGCATGGCGGCGGCGGCGCTCACGCAGGACGTCACGCCGGTGATGATCGGACGCCGCATCAACGCGCTGGAAGCACGCATCGGCGTCAAGCTGCTGCACCGCTCCACGCGCCGCATCGTGGTGACGGAGCAGGGCGCCGTCTTCATGGAGCAGTGCAAGAAGGCGCTGGCCGACCTCGACCGCGCCGAGATGCTGATTGCCGAGGGCAAGCACAAGGCCACCGGCCACCTGATCGTGTCGGCGCCGGCCGCCTTCGGCCGCAAGCACGTGGCGCCGCACGCGCCCGCCTTCCTCGCCGCCAATCCCGAGGTGCAGCTCTCGTTCAACCTGACCGACCGCGTGGTCGACCTGGTACGCGAGGGCTATGACGTCGGCATCCGCATCGGCGGTGCCATCGACCCGAACTTCGTCGCCATCAAGCTGGCCAGCAACAAGCGCGTGGTGTGCGGCACTCCCGCCTACTTCGCCCGCCACGGCGTGCCGCTGACGCTGGACGACCTGGCCCAGCACAACTGCCTGGCCTTCAACCTGCAGGGCGGACAGCAGCGCGGCTGGTATTTCCGCCACAACGGCAAGACGGTGACGGTGCGCGTCAACGGCAATCTCGACTGCAACGACGGCGAGCTGCTGCACCGCTGGACCGGCGAGGGCCTCGGACTGGGCTGGCGCTCGACCTGGGAGATCCTGCCGCAGCTGGAAAGCGGCGAGCTGATCACCGTGCTCGACGAATACGCGCTGCCCGACTACGACATCCTCGCGGTGTACCCGCAGCAGCGTCCGGTGCCGGCCAAGATCCGCTTCTTCATCGAGCACCTGAAGGCGCAGTTCGCGCAGCCGGGCTACTGGACCGGCCGCAAGGAAGGCTGACCATGCCGGCGGCGGCATCGTTCCCCTGGAGCGCCTGGGCGGCCGACGCGGTGCTGCTGCTGCACTTCGCCTTCATCGCCTTCGTCGTGGCCGGCGCGCTGCTGCTGCCGCGCTTGCCGCGCCTGGCCTGGCTGCACCTGCCGGCGCTGGCCTGGGGGGTGCTGGTGGAGTGGAACGGCTGGATCTGCCCGCTGACGCCGCTGGAGAATGCGCTGCGCCACGCTGCCGGGCAGGCCGGCTACGCCGGCGGTTTCATCGCCCGCTACCTGCTGCCGTGGATCTACCCGGCCGGGCTGACGCCCGCCATCCAGTGGTGGCTGGGCGTGCTGGCGCTGGCGCTGAACCTGGCCTGGTACGGCCTGTGGTGGCGCCAGTGGCGGCGGCGGCGCGCGCATGGCGCGCGGCCCGTGCGGCCCGTGCGGCACTAGCCGGGCAAGCCCGCCCCCGTTCAGCCGGCCGCAGGCACGAAGCGCGGCGCGCGCTTCTCGACGTTGGCGAGCACCGCCTCGCGCTGGTTGGCGCCGCCGATCAGGGCTTCCTGCTCGACCGACTCGGCCTGCAGGATGGCGGCGGCGTCGCCGCCGGCGGCCACCTGCATCAGCCGCTTGGCCGCGCGGATGGCGTCGGGGCTCCTGCCGGCGATCTCGCGCGCGGCGGCCAGCGCGGCGGCGCGCGGGTCGTCGACCACGCGCGTGGCCAGGCCCAGTTCACAGGCCTCGGTGCCGCTGACGATGCGCCCGGTGTAGATCAGCTCGCGCAGCAGGTCCTCGCGCACCAGGCCGCGCGTCAGCAACATGCCGGCCATGTCGGGCACCAGGCCCCACTTGATCTCCATCACCGACAGCCGCGCATCGGCGGTGACATAGCGCAGGTCGGCGCCGAGCGCGACCTGCAGCCCGCCGCCGAAGGCCACGCCGTGCACGGCCGCCAGCACCGGCACCGGCAGCTCGCGCCAGACCATGCAGGCATACTGCGGCGCGTTGCTGATGCCATGGGTGCGGGGCGCCAGGCGCCCCATGCTGCCGCCCTCGCCGGGCGCCTTGCCCGCCAGGCCGGACATGCTCTGCATGTCGAGCCCGGCGCAGAAGGCCTTGCCCTCGCCCGACAGCACCACCGCGCGCAGGTCCGGCTCGCGCGCCAGGCGCTGGCCGGTCTCGACCAGCGCGGCGAACATGGCCGGGTCCAGCGCGTTCATCTTGTCGGGACGGTTCAAGCGCACCTCGGCCACGCCGTCCTCGATGGTCAGCGCGATGCGCTGGCTGCTGGCTTCACTCATCTATGGTTCCTTGCTCGCCTATCGTTTCTGAAGACGGGGATGCCGCCTCATGTCATCTCACGCCACCCGCGCGGTCGGCAGCACGTAGTCGCGGAACTGCTCGCGCAGCTTCAGCTTGAGCAGCTTGCCGGTGGCGGTATGCGGCAGGGCGTCGACGAAGGCCACGTCGTCCGGCACCCACCACTTGGCCACCCTGCCGGCGACGAATTCCAGCAGCTCGGCTGCACTCACCTGCTGGCCCGGTCGCTTGACCACCACCAGCAGCGGCCGCTCCTGCCACTTGGGATGGGTGACGCCGATCACCGCCGCTTCGGCCACCGCCGGGTGCCCCATGGCGGCGTTCTCCAGGTCGATCGACGAAATCCACTCGCCGCCCGACTTGATCACGTCCTTGGCACGGTCCACCAGCTGCAGGTAGCCGTCTGGGTCGATGTTGGCGACGTCGCCGGTGTCGAACCAGCCGTCCGCGTCGAGCGCATCCTGCCCGGCCTTGAAGTAGCCGGAGGCAATCCACGGCCCGCGCACCTTGAGGCGGCCGAAGGCCACGCCGTCATGCGGCAGCGCGCGGCCTTCGTCGTCCTCGATGCGCAGCTCCACGCCCCATACCGCGCGGCCCTGCTTGGTCTTGATCTTGAGCTGCTCGGCCGCCGGCAGGCTCTCCAGCCGCGGCAGCAGTGTGTTGATGACGCCGATCGGGCTGGTCTCCGTCATGCCCCAGCCCTGCACCACGCGCGCGCCGAACTGCCGCTCGAAGCGCTCGACCATCGCCGCCGGCGCGGCCGAGCCGCCCACGCCGGCGATCTTCAGGCCGAGCGCGCGCGGGTCGATGTCGGGATGGGCATCCAGGTACTGGAACAGCATCAGCCACACCGTGGGCACCGCGGTGGAGAAGGTCACGCGCTCGTCGCGCAGCAGCTTGTAGACGTTCTCGCCGTCGAGGTGCTGTGCGGGCAGCACCATCTTGGCACCGGTCATCGCGCACGCGTAGGGCATGCCCCAGGCGTTGGCGTGGAACAGCGGCACCACCAGCAGCACGCTGCTGTCGGCCCCCACCGAGAAGGTGTCGGCGGCACACGCCTTCAGGCTGTGCAGCACCGTGGAGCGGTGCGAATAGAGCACGCCCTTCGGATTGCCGGTGGTGCCCGAGGTGTAGCACAGCGAGGAGGCGGTGCGCTCGTCGAACTGCGGCCACTGGTAGTCCTCGCTGCTGGCGGCGAGCAGGTCCTCGTAGCACAGCAGGTTGGGCAGGTCGAGCGCGGGCATGTGGGCACGGTCGCACAGCGCGACGAAGTGCCGCACCGTGGTCAGCTTCGGCGCCAGCTTCGCCACCAGCTCGGCGAAGGTGGTGTCGAAGAACAGCACGCTGTCCTCGGCGTGGTTGACGATGTAGTCGATCTGCTCCGGGAACAGGCGCGGGTTGACCGTGTGCAGCACCGCGCCCGAGCCTGATACGCCGAAGTACAGCTCCAGGTGGCGGTGCGTGTTCCAGGCCAGCGTGCCGACGCGGTCGCCCTCGCGCACGCCGAGGCCGGCGAGCGCGTTGGCCACGCGCCGCGCGCGGCGTTCGACCTGTGCGTAGTTGGTGCGCACCGTGTCGCCCTCGACCGTGCGCGACACGATCTCCTGCTCCGGGTGGTAGGCGGCGGCGTACTCGATCAGCGAAGAAATCAACAGCGGGTGGTCTTGCATGAGGCCCAGCATGATGCGTGTCTCCTTATCGTGTCATGGCGCCGTGCCCCGGGGCGGCCGGCGCGGTGCGTGGCTCAGCGGCCCTGGATCAACGGCCCTTGAAAGCCGGCGGACGCTTCTCCAGAAAGGCCGCCACGCCCTCGCGGAAATCCTCGCTGCGGCTGGCGCGCGATTGCAGCGTGGCTTCCAGCTCGAGCTGGGCCGGCAGGTCGTTGTCCAGGCTTTCGTTGAGTGCCTGCTTGATCAGGCCGTAGGCGAAAGTGGGCGACTGGGCAAGCCTGCGCGCCAGCTTGCCGGCTTCCTCGTGCAGGGCGGCGTCGTCGTGCACCTGCCACACCAGGCCGATGCGGTGGGCCTCGTCGGCGCTGATCTTGTCGGCCAGGATGGCCAGGGCGCGCGCGCGCATCTCGCCGGCATAGCGCGGCAGGAAGTAGGTGCTGCCGGCATCCGGCACCAGGCCGATCTTGGAGAAGGCCTGCAGGAAGCTGGCGCCGCGCGCGGCCAGCACCACGTCGGCAGCCAGCGCCAGGCTCATGCCCGCGCCCGCGGCGACACCGTTGACGGCGCTCACCACCGGCTTGGCCATGCCGCGCAGCGCCAGGATGATCGGGTGGTAGCGCTCGCGCAGCAGCGTGCCCGAGTCGGCCAGCGCGCCGCCGCTGCCGGCGGCGCGGTCGGCGAGGTCGGCCCCGGCGCAGAAGCCGCGGCCGTTGCCGGTCAGCAGCACGGCACGCACTGCCTCATCGGCGGCGGCCTGCTCGACGGCCTCGCGCAGCGCGCGCATCAGGTCGGCGTTGAGGGCGTTGAGCACGTCGGGGCGGTTCAGCGTGATGGTGGCCACGCCGTCGGCGACGTGGTAGAGCACGGGGGAGGTCATGGGTCGGGGTCTCCTCTGGTAGCGGATGGTCTGTCGGATCGGTTCAGGCGCGCGGCGGCGGCTGGAGCGCGTCGGCGGAGGCGTCGCCCAGCTTGCTGCCGCCGTCGCAGTCGATGATGGTGCCGGTGATATAGCGGGAGTTGTCGCTGCACAGGAACAGCGCGGTGTCGGCGATATCGCTCTTGTCGCCGTAGTCGCGCAGCGCCAGGCGTGCCTTGTAGCGCTGTTCCATCTCGGCCGTGGGCGCCAGGCGGGCCATGCCCTCGGTGTCGGCGATCGGCCCGGGCGAGATGCCGTTGACGCGCACGCCGGCCGGGCCCCACTCCATCGCCAGGCACTTGACCATCATGTTGATGCCGGCCTTGGCCGCGCAGGCGTGGACCTGGAACATCATGGCGTTGTGTGCCTGGGGCGCGGTGATGGCGATCAGCGAGGCGCCCGGCTTGTTCAGGTGGGCGAAGCTGGCGCGGAACACATTGAAGGTGCCGATCAGGTCGATGTCGACCACGGTCTTGAAGCCGTTGGCCGACATGCCCAGTGCCGGCGCCAGGAAGTTGCCGGCGGCGCCGGAAACGACGATGTCGATCGCGCCCAGCTCGGCGCGGGTGCGCGCCAGCGCGGCCTCGACCGCATCGAAGTCGCGCACGTCGGCCGCCAGCCCCAGCGCGCTGCCGCCGGCCGCGCGGATGGTGCCGGCAGCCGCCTCGATGCGACCCGCGTCGCGGCTGATCAGCCCGACCCGGGCGCCCGCGCGCGCCAGCGCCTGGGCGATGCCGAGATTGATGCCGGACGAGCCGCCGGCGACGAACGCCGTCTTGCCGGCGAGCATCTGGTCCTTGAAAGCACTGGTCATACGATTCCCCTCCTCTGCCTGTCCTGGATGGATGGCATTGGACATGCAAACCGCGGGCGGCGATTCGTCGGATCCGACGAGGCAGGGGCAGGGGCAGGCGCAGGCGCGGCCGGGCGGCGCCGCGCGCGGGGAATCGGCATGCTTGTCTCCGTTTTTTCTGCTTGTCGTTGTCTTGTCGACGGCGCCGCGGGGGCGGGCCCGCCACATCGTAACCCGAAGCCCGGCTTCCATCATGGCTGCAGTGCACCATGCGCTGTTGCGGGCGGGGAAATGATCGGGCGCAAGCGGTGGGCGACCGGGCGCCAGCCAGGCTGGGGCGCGGGGCGGGAGGACAAAGGCCGCGCATGGCCGCAGAAAAGAAAAAGGCCCGCACCCATTGCGGTGTGCGGGCCGCCCCAGAGGGGCATGACTGCCATGAAGCGCGCCCCCGCAGCTACATGGCGATGCCATCATCGCCGATGGCGGCCGGGGCCGCCTTGACGCAGGTCAAGCGCTACGTATAACGGAGTGGCAGCGCCGGCCGGCGCTGCGCGCTCAGGCCAGCAGCGCGGCGACCAGGTCCTTGCCCTTGGCCGCCGGCAGCTCCTCGAAATGCAGCGCGCCTTCCACGTGGCCGAGGTGCTCGACCATCAGCGCCACGGCGCGCTCGGTATCGCCGGCGCGGGCGGCTTCGATGAACTCGCGGTGCTCTTCCGACGAGCAGGCGGCGTCGCGGCGCGACTGGTAGAGCATGGTGATGACCGCGCTGCGCGTCGACAGCTCGCGCAACATCTCGGTCAGCACGCCGTTGCCGACCACGTCGGCCAGCAGGATGTGGAAGTCACCCAGCAAGCGCGTGCGCAGCTGGGCATCGTTGCCCGCCAGCGCCTTCTTCTCGGCGGCGAGATGGCGGTCGATGCGCTTGTAGTCGGCGGCGCCCGCGCGCGCCACGAACTCGCGCGCCAGCGCCGCCTCCAGGATGCGGCGCACGGCGAAGACCTCGCGCGCCTCCTCGGCGCTCGGCTTGGCGACGAAGGCCCCCTTGTCCGGCACGATCTGGATCACCTTGTCCTTGGACAGCATCAGCAGCGCCGCGCGCACCTTGGTGCGGCTGACGCGGTAGACGCTGGCCAGGGCCTCCTCGCGCAGCTTGGTGCCGGGCGGCAGGCGGTGCGAGACGATCGCCGCGACGATGTCTTCGGCGATCGCTTCGGCGGTCATGTCGGGATCGATGTGCTCGGGCATGGCGATGCGCTGGCGCAGGGGCTGCGCGCGTTGGGGGAATGCCGAGATTCTAGCGCTAGCGCCCGCCCACGGTATCGGGCAGCGCCGGCGCGGGCCCGGCGGGCACCGGCGGCGACAGGCCTTCGTCGAGTTCGCCGGCGGGCACGCGGCCGTCGAGCACGGCATGGGCGCGCTCGCGGTCGATATCCTTCTCCCAGGCGGCCACCACCACGGTGGCCACGCAGTTGCCGACCAGGTTGCCGAGCGCGCGCGCGATGCCGATGAACCAGTCGACCGACAGCACCAGCACCAGTCCGATGGCGGGAATGGCGGGATGGGCCGACAGCGTGGCGGCGAGGATCACGATGGCCGAGCCGGGCACGCCGTGCGCGCCCTTGGAGGTGACCAGCGCCACGGCAAGGATGCCGAGCAGGTCGCCGAAGGCCAGCGGGGTGTTGGTGGCCTGCGCGATGAAGACCGCCGCCAGCGTCAGGTAAATCGAGAAGGCATCCAGGTTGAAGGAATAGCCGGTCGGTATCACCAGGCCCACCACCGACTTCTTGATGCCCATGAACTCCAGCTTCTTCATCACCTGCGGCAGCACGCTGTCGGAGGAGGCGGTGCCCAGCACCACCAGCAGCTCGGCGCGCAGGTAGCGGATCAGCTTGAGCACGGAGAAGCCGCACAGGCGCATCACGGTACCCAGCACCACCAGCACGAAGAGAGCCACCGCGCCATAGAACAGCATCACCAGGAAGCCAAGCTGCTTGAGCGAGCCGATGCCGTACTTGCCCACGGTGAAGGCCACCGCGCCGAGCACGCCGAGCGGCGCCAGCTTGATGATGAAGCCCATCATCTTGAACAGCGTGTGCGAGAAGGTGTCGATCAGCGCCACCAGCGGGCGGCCGCGCTCGCCCACCAGCGACAGCGCGCAGCCGAACAGCACCGAGACCAGCAGCACCTGCAGCACGTCACCGCTGGCGAAAGCGCCCATCACCGTGTTGGGAATCAGCTTGAGCAGGAAGTCGACCATGCCCGCGCTCTTGATCTTCTCGGCGTTCTCCACGTAGGCGGCCATGGCCGACGCATCGAGCGAGTGCGGGTTGACGTTCATGCCGGTGCCCGGCTCGAACAGGTAGGCCAGCGCCACGCCCAGCGCCAGCGCGATGGTGGTGACCACCTCGAAGTAGACCACGGCCTTGATGCCGACCCGGCCCACCTTCTTCAGCTCGCCGGCGCCGCAGATGCCGGCCACCACCACGCAGAACACGATGGGGCCGATCAGCATCTTGATCAGCTTGATGAAGGCGTCTCCGAGCGGCTTGAGCTTGGCGGCGAACTCGGGTGCGAGCAGGCCGAGCACGGCGCCGAGCGCCAGCGCGATCAGCACCTGGCCGAACAGGGAACGGGTGAAGCGGATGTGGAAAGGGACGCCCGGTCCTTTGCCGGGCAGGCCGGTACCAGGGCGCGAAAGGTTCGCGTGCTGCATGGTTGTCTCCATCCGGCCAGTCCACGGAGGCGGGTGCGCCACCTGGCTTGCCGTCTTTTCTGTCGGTGATGCCGGCCGTCGGGGCCGGTCGGGTGGCGCCGGGCCAGGCCCCGGTGCCGGAAGGCCCACCCCGCCGAGCGCCGCCCGGGTACGGGCGGAACCCGCGCAATACGCTCGCCGGACCGGATTGTCCGCGGCGGATTGTCGACGCGTGGAGGCCAATATAGTGCATATCATTTTTGTATGCAATTTTTGAATTCACTGTGCTACCATGGATCGCACAGAATAGAGAGCCAGGGCCCGCGCGCGACCGCCGCGGTGCCACCATCCGGCGCGCCGCGCGGTGCATTGCCGGGCGGCAAGGCCGGGCCCGGCACGGTGCTTGCGTCCGGCACGCCGTCGCTTTCACGCACTTCCAGCAGGAGACACGCATGGCAGCATCCCCTTCGCCGGCCGGCGAGACCGGCACGCGCATCATGGCCTGGGCCGACACCCTGGCCGCGCATACCGAGCAGCCCGGCATGCTCACCCGCACCTACCTGACCGAAGCCCACCACGGCGCCGCGGCCCAGCTCGCGCGCTGGATGGAGGAAGCCGGCATGCAGGTGCGCCGCGATGCCGCGGGCAACGTGATCGGCCGCTACGAAGGACTGGAGCCCGGCGCCCCCGCGCTGCTGACCGGCTCGCACTTCGACACCGTGCGCGACGCCGGCCGCTATGACGGCAACCTCGGCGTGCTGCTGCCGATCGCCTGCGTGGGCGCCTGGCACCGCCAGGGCAAGCGCTTTCCCTTCGCTGTCGAAGTGGTCGGCTTCGCCGAGGAAGAGGGCGTGCGCTTCAAGGCCACGCTGCTGGGCAGCCGCGCCATCGCCGGCACCTTCGACAGCAAGGTGCTCGACAACCTGGACGACGAAGGCCGCAGCATGCGCGACGTGATGCGCGCCGCCGGCTTCGAGCCCGACCGGCTGCCGGCCGCCGCGCACCCGCGCGCCCAGGTGCTGGGCTTCATCGAGGTGCATATCGAACAGGGCCCGGTGCTGCTCAACGAAGGGCTGCCGCTGGGCGTGGTCACCGCCATCTCCGGCGCCAGCCGCTTCCTGGTGGACCTGGAAGGGCTGGCCGGCCACGCCGGCACGGTGCCGATGGACATGCGCCGCGACGCCGCCATGGCGGCCGCCGAGATCGGCCTCTACATCGAGCGCCGCTGCGGCGGCACGCCGGGCCTGGTCGGCACGGTCGGCCAGTTCAACGTGCCCAACGGCGCCACCAACGTGGTGCCGGGACGCGCCCAGTTCTCCATCGACATCCGCGCCGGCGACGATGCCGTGCGCCAGGCCGCCGTGGCCGATGTGCTGGCCGAGATCGAGCGCGTCTGCGCGCGGCGCCAGGTGCGCGCGCAGGTGCGCAAGACCCACGAGGCCGCCAGCGTGCCCTGCGCCCCGTGGCTGCAGCAGCAGTGGGCCGACGCCATCGCCCGCCAGGGCCTGCCGGTGCGCCACCTGCCGTCGGGTGCCGGCCACGATGCCATGGCCATCGCCGCCATCGCCGATGTCGCCATGCTGTTCGTGCGCTGCGGCAACGGCGGCATCAGCCACCATCCCACCGAGACCATGAGCGCCGACGATGCCGAACTGGCCGCCCGCGTCTTCTCGGACTTCGTCGAGCATTTCGCGCGGCCGCACTGAGCCGCACCAAACGCACCCGGCCGCCTTGCCGCGAAGTGTCCTACCATCCCCAGAACAGAACGAGCCAAATCATGACCGCCCGAGACAATATGAGTGCCAAAGACGCCACCCTGAGCCAGTTCATCGACCAGCACCGCCCGCAGCAGGAGGCCTTCCTGGCCGAACTGGTCAAGGTGCCCTCGGACAACCCGCCGGGCGACTGCGACGCCCACGGCAAGCGTGCCAAGGCACTGCTCGAAGGCCTGGGCTTCCGGGTCGAGGCGCACAAGGTGCCGGACGACAAGGTCAAGGCGGCCGGCATGATCAGCGCCACCAACCTGGTCGTGCGCAAGACCTTCGGCCAGGGCGGCCCCACCATCGCGATGAATGCCCACGGCGACGTGGTGCCGCCGGGCCTGGGCTGGACCAAGGACCCTTACGGCGGCGAGATCGCCGACAGCGAGCACGGCCCGGTGATGTACGGCCGTGGCGTGGCGGTGTCCAAGTCCGATTTCGCCACCTACACCTATGCGGTGCTGGCGCTGATGGAGGCCGAGAAACAGGGCGTCCCGCTCAACGGCACGGTCGAGCTGCAGTTCACCTATGACGAGGAGACCGGCGGCGACATCGGTCCCAAGTTCCTGCTCGACGAAGGCCTGACCAAGCCCGACTACGCCATCTCGGCCGGCTTTTCCTACGGCATCACCTCGGCCCACAACGGCTGCCTGCACGTCGAAGTGACGGTCAAGGGCAAGCAGGGCCACGCCGCCATGCCGCACACCGGCGTCGACGCCATCGAGGCCGCCACCCATATCCTGCAGGCCATCTACGGCCTGCGCGCCGAACTGGCCAAGCGCAAGTCCAAGGTGCCGGGCATCGACACCGCCACGCTCAACGTGGGCCTGATCAAGGGCGGCATCAACACCAACGTGGTGCCGGACCTGGTGACCTTCCGCATCGACCGCCGCATGATCCCCGAAGAGCTCGGCTTCGACGCGGAAGGCGAGATCCGCGCGGTGGTCGAGCAGGCCGCCAAGGACCGCCCGGGCATCGAGGTCAAGGTGGAGCGCATCATCCTGGCCGAACCGCTGTCCGAGCTGCCCGGCGTGGAAAAGCTGATCGGCGCGCTCAAGAGCCGCGCGGAAGCCGTGTTCGGCGTGGAGATCCCGGTGCAGGGCGTGCCGCTCTACACCGATGCCCGCCACTACACCGCACGCGGCATCCCCACCGTGCTGTACGGCGCCGGCCCGCGCACGCTGATGGAAGCGCGCGGCCACAACTCGGACGAGAACCTGCGCCTCAACGACCTGAACCGCGCCACCAAGGTGGTCGCGCTGGCGCTGTCGGACCTGCTGGGCTGAGCCCGCGGGGGCGCCGGCCCCCGCGTTGCCAAGGCCGCCGCAGCAGCGGCGGCCATCGAGACGCCCGCGCCAGCGGGCGTCCTGCTTTGCGCTGGCGATTCGTGCCGCAATACGCACGGCACTATCCTGACTATTCGTCGCATCGAATACACAAGGAAGCCACTATCCTTCAGCATCCATACCAAGAATGATCTGGGTGTGATTCCCGCCGCCATGGCTTTCCCGGCCCGCATCGAACACCCCGTGACTTGCCTAAAGTATCAGAGTACGAATATAGTATTCGTGCTCTGATATTATTCCGGTGCAACGCATTCCGGTGTGACTGCCGGATGCCCCTTCCCTTGCTCGCCAACAGGAGAACGTCCATGCCGCAACATTCTGTCCGCCTTGCCTACCAGGAGTTCGCCCAGGCCGCCCCCGCCGTCCATGCCGCACTCGCTGCCCTCGGCAAGGCGGTCGACGACTCCGGCCTGGACAAGGCCCTGACCGAGCTGGTCAAGCTGCGCGTGTCGCAGATCAACGGCTGCGCCTTCTGCCTGCAGTACCACCTCAATATCGTGCGCCAGCTCGGGCTGGACCTCGATCCGCGCAAGCTCGACCTGCTCGCCGCCTGGCGCGACGCCGGCCTCTACAGCGAACGCGAGCAGGCGGCGCTGGCCTGGGCCGAGGCACTCACGCGCGTGGCCGTGCACGAGGTGGACGACGCTGTCTACGCCCAGGCCAGCGCCGCCTTCGCGCCGGCCGAGCTCGCCCACCTGAGCGCGGCGGTGGCCAATATCAACGCCTGGAACCGCATCGCCGCGGGCTTCCGCTTCGCGCCGCCGCCGGCGGTGCGCGGGAGCGCCGCATGAACGCCGCCGCGCAACCGGTACGCGACCTGCCGGAAGCGGACGGGATCCGCTATGTCGACGACGAGGCCGGCGTGCGTGCCTGCTTCGCCCTGATGCAGCAACTGCGCCCGCACCTCGAATCGGCCGACGAGCTGGTGTCGCGCTGGCAGCGCCAGCGCGCGGCCGGCTACCGGCTGCTGGCCCTGTGGCAGGATGGCCGGCCGGTGGCGCTGGCGGGCTTCCGGCTGCAGGACAACCTGGTGCATGGCGTGCATTTCTATGTGGACGACCTGGTCACCGACGGGGCGCTGCGCAGCGGCGGGTACGGCGAGCGCATGATGGCCCGCCTCAAGCAGGAGGCCGCTGCGCTCGGCTGCGCCAAGCTCGTGCTGGATACGCCGCTCACCAATGTGCTGGGCCATCGCTTCTACTACCGCAACGGCCTGCTGGCCTCGGCGCTGCGCTTTTACACGGCGCTGGCATGAGCGCGCGGGCTGCTTCGCGGGAAGCGTCCCGCACCTTGCTGCACGTCGCGGCCAGCAGCCGCGGCGGAGCCTCGCACAGCCGCGCCGCCGGGCATCACGTGCTGGCGCGCCTGCAGCAGGCGCTGGGGCCGCTGCGCGTGCTCGACTGCGACCTCGGCGCCATGCCGCCACCGCATCCCGACGCGCGCATGGTCGAGGCCAGCCTGACGCCGGCGCATGCGCGCAGCCCTGCGGCGGAGGCCGCGCTGGCCGCCTCCGAGCAATGGATCGGGCAGCTCGAAGCGGCCGACCTGGTGCTGTTGAGCACGCCTGTGCATAACTTCACGGTGCCGTCGGCGCTGAAGGCCTGGATCGACCACGTGGTGCGGCCTGGCCGCACCTTCCTCAGCACGCCGGCAGGCAAGGTCGGCCTGCTGGCCGACCGGCCGGTCCTGGTGGTGGCCGCCGCCGGCGGGGCCTTCGAGGCCGCGCCGGGAAGCCAGGTCGATTTCCTCTCGCCCTACCTGCGCGCCGTGTTCGGCTGCATGGGCTTGACGCAGGTGGAGGTGCTGCGGCTGGAGAACCTGCGGCGCGAGCCGGCCGCCATCGAGGCCGCCCGCGCCAGGCTCGACGACTGGAGCGCAGCAGTCGCCGCGCGGCTGGCGGCGGGTGCCGCCGGCCGGGATTGAGTCGGGGCCGCCTTCAGCCCGCGCCCGGCAAGCCGACGTTGCCGGCACCGAGCGGGCGCTGCATGAGCAGGGTGTCGATCCACTGCCCATGCTTGAAGCCCACGGCCTCCAGCCGGCCGATCACGCGGAAGCCCATCTTCTCGTGCAGCGCGATCGAGCCGGCGCCTTCGCCGCTGGCGGTACTGGCCACCACCGCCACCATCTGGCGCCAGGGGCCGCGCTCGCAGCGCACCAGCAGTTCCTGCAGCAGCGCCCGTCCGAGCCCCGCGCCGGCATGGCGGTGGTCGATATAGATGGAGTCCTCGATGGTGAAGCGATAGCCGCTGCGTGTGCGATAGGCGGAAGCGTAGGCGTAGCCCAGCACCACGCCGTCGCGCTGCGCCACCAGGTAGGGCAGGCCCTGGCGGCCCACGTCGGCGAAACGGCGCTCCATCTCCGCCAGGGTCGGCACCTGTTCCTCGAAGGAGGCGCGCCCGAATTGCACGTGGTGGGCGTAGATGGCCAGGATGGCCGGGACATCGCCGGCTTCGGCGGTGCGGATGCTAGGAGCGGTGCTGGGCGCGGCGGAGGCCGGCGCGTGGACGGGCAGCGGGGCGTTCATGATCGGGTGGTGACGACGGCAGGATGGAGCCGGCGCGTGGCCGGCACGGCCCTGGCGCACCTGGCGGGCAGGAAGGCGGGGCCATGGTCCAACCTTAGCGCAGCGCCATGCTATAAGGGAAGCTTTGGCGGCTTATCCACTGCATTAGCAGAACTTTGGTATGCGTCCTCTGCTGCATCCCGATCACCTGCGCAGCTTCGCGCTGGTCTGCGAACTTGGCAGCTTTTCGGCCGCGGCCGACCGTCTCGGCCTGAGCCAGCCCGCGGTGAGCCAGCAGGTGCGCCAGCTCGAGCAGCGCTACGGCCTGCGACTGCTGGAGCGGGTCGGCCGGCGCGCACGTCCCACCGCCGCGGGCGAAGAACTGCTGCGCCACGCACGGAGCGTGGCCGCGGCCCTGGCCGCCACCGAAGCCGGCATGGCCCGCCACGGCACCGAGGTGATCGGCCAGGTGCGGCTGGGGTCCGGCGCCACGGCCTGCATCTACCTGCTGCCGGCAGTCCTGCGCGAACTGCGGCGGCGCCTGCCGGGACTGGAGATCGTGGTGCGCACCTGCCATGCGGCCGAGGCGGTGCGCGCGGTCGAGGACAACAGCCTGGACCTGGCCCTGGTCACGCTGCCGGCTTCCGGGCGCATGCTGGAAGTCATCCCGGTGGTCGACGATCCCTTTGTCGCGATCGGCCCGGCCGACGGCGAGCCGCTGCCGCCCGAGGTCTCGCCCGCCGACCTGGCCGGCCGCCCGCTGGTGCTGTTCTCGCCGAGCGGCAATACGCGCAGCCTGGTGGACGCCTGGCTGGCACGCGGTGGCGTGGCGGCCCATCCGGTCATGGAGCTGGACAGCGTGGAGGCGATCAAGGAGCTGGTGGGTGCCGGCCTGGGCTATTCGGTACTGCCCTCGATGGCGCTGCCGCCCGGCCGGCGCGGCGCGGCCATCGCCGTGCGCGGGCTGGCCCCCCCGCTGGGACGCACGCTGGCCGTGGTGCTGCGCCGTGACAAGCCGCTGCAGGCCGGGCTGCGCGCCACCGTGGAGGCACTGTCCGCACTGGCGCCGGCCTCCCGCCGCGATGCCTGAGCGCGGCTGAGCGCGGCCCCTGAGCTGCCGCCTGGAAGCGGCCGCCCCGAGGTGCACCACCCTGGTGCCCGGGACGCCGCTCTTGGTTATAGTGCCGGTATTCGCATCCGGAGAACCTGGCCATGATCACCATCTACCACAACCCGCGCTGCTCCAAGTCGCGTGAGACCCTAGCCCTGGTCGAGGCCGCGGCCACCCGCCTCGGCGAGCCGGTGGAAGTGGTCGAATACCTGAAGACCCCGCCCAGCCTGGCCACGCTCAAGCAACTCCACGCCATGCTGGGAGTGCCGGTCCGGCAGATGGTGCGCGACAACGAGGCCATCTACCAGGAACTCGACCTCGCCGATGCGGGGCTGACCGATGCCGAGGTGCTGGCCGCGGTCGCCGACCACCCGATCCTGTTGCAACGCCCGCTGGTGGTACGCAAGGGCCGTGCCGCGATCGGCCGCCCGCCCGAGAACGTCGCGGCACTGCTGGACTGAACCCCGGCGGCGCACGCCATGCGCCGCCCACCGCCCCCCTGCGGTCCACTTCCACTGCCCCTTCCACTGCCCCAGAAAGAGGCCGGCCCCCATTCTCATGGGGGCCGGCCCGGTCAGACAGACAGTCTGCTTCAGGCGGGTCGTCTAGCCGACACCCAGCCAGTGCATGGCCTCCTGACCGAAAGCGATGCCAGCGAACACGAACAGCAATACCAGCAGGGCGATGGTGGCGACATAGAGCGTGGCCTTGGCGGCTTCCGCATCGTCGTCCAGTGAATGCATCAGGTGCGGCGCGGGGTGGCTCGGACGCCCCCGGTGCAGCCGTTCGGCAAGCTGCCGCCAGTGCAGATCGGGGTGGAAACGCATGATGGACACCTCCTCCGCCCGGGTCGCCCGCAGGCGTAGCCGCGGCACGCAACGGCCGGCAGTGGCACCCTGCCGCGCCCGGCCCGTCGCCTCTCCCTATCACTATAGGCGGCCATCCGCGCGCTCGCCCAGGGCGCACAAGGGCGGAGCGAGCGCTGGCCCACCCGGCGGCGGCTCACGCCGGGCCGCTATCGGCCGCCAGCGGAGTGGCACCGGCAGCGCCCGCGCCATCGGCCGCCGCGGCGGCCTGCCGTGTGCGCAGCGCGGCCAGCATATTGCAGAAGAGAGCGCCCTGTTCCAGCGCATCATCAAGCGCCACGTGGGTATGCGGCAACGGATCCTTCCACTCGGCGGGCAGGGCCGGCTTGACGGTACGGCGGTAGGGCAGCCCCGTCAGCGCGAAGCCGAGCGTCTTGATGTCGAGCGCGGCCCAGCCGAACGGCGAGCGGCCGGCGAAGCGCATCATGTACCAGAACATCCAGGTGAAGTCGAAGCCGGCCGGGAAGGCCACGAAGACCGGCTTGCCGGGCAGGCTCTCGACCCATTCGACGTAGCGCGGCAGCGCTTCCTCGGGCGCCTGCAGGTCGCGCCGGCAGGCCGCCCAGGCTTCCGGCTGCGTCTCCCACCAGCGCATCTGCACCGGATGGCCGCTGGCGCCCGGCAGCGTGTGCAGGTTGGCCGAGAAAGTCCCCACCACGGTCTTGTCGGCCAGCATGGCCGCCGAGGCGAAGGAGAGCATGGAGTGCGGCCCGGGGATCGGGCCGTCGGCCTCGATGTCGGTGCTGACGTAGATCTCGGGCCGCGTATCGGGAGCCTGGTGCTTGGCCATGGGGTATGCGCCTGGCCGCCGGGCTCAGGCGGCGTCGATCAGGTGGTCGGCGACGTAGGGGTTGTGCTTGCGCTCCTCGCCGAAGGTCGAGACCGGGCCGTGCCCGGGCACGAAGGTCACGTCGTCGCCCAGCGGCCACAGGCGCGTGCGGATCGCGCGGATCAGGTCGGCGTGGTTGCCGCGCGGGAAGTCGGTGCGGCCGATCGAGCCGGCGAACAGCACGTCACCGACGATCGCCAGCCGGTGCGGCCGCGAGAAGAACACCACGTGGCCCGGGGTATGTCCCGGGCAGTGATAGACCTCGAGCGTCTCATTGCCGAACTGGACCGTGTCGCCGTTCTCCAGCCAGCGCTCCGGCTCGAACACCTCGGCATGGCCGAAGCCGAAACGCCGCGTCTGCTCCGGCAATTGCTCGATCCAGAAACGCTCGTCGCGCTGCGGCCCCTCGATGGGAATCCCCAGTTCGCGCGACAGCGCGGCCGCGCCGGCGCAGTGGTCGACGTGGCCATGCGTCAGAAAGATTTTCTCGAGCGTCACACCCTGTTCCTTGACCGCGGCCAGGATGCGGTCGAGATCGCCGCCCGGGTCGCAGACCGCGGCACGGCCGCTGCTCTCGTCGATCAGCAGCGAGCAGTTTTGCTGGAAGGGCGTAACCGGGATCAGCAGGACTTTCATGGTGGACGTCTGGGGTGTCGGCGCCGCGCCGGACGCGCGGAAACTGTGGCCGCATTGTAGCCTCCGGCCCCGTTTCGCGCCGGATGCGGGCCGTCCGGGTGCCGTATGATGCATGTCAAGACAAAGGGGGGTGATTCCCCGCAATCCCGCGCCAGCTGGTGGATTGCGCGGAATTGCCCTGGCGATCCGGACATTTCGTAACAAAATCGGTGCAGTAGCGGCATTCGCATGATGCTAGACTCCGCCCGATGCGCACGCTGCTCCGCTTCCCCTCCGACCTGCGACGCCTTGCCCGCTTCGGCGCGCACGGCGTCTGCGCGCTCGCGCTGAGCGCCTGCGCGCTGCCGCCTACCGCCGGCCCGGGCGATGCCGATTCGCCGCAGCCGCTGGCGGCGAAGCGCACGCCGGCTGCCAACCGTCCCGCGACGGCCAGGTCCGGCCTCTCCGCGCATGCCCAGGCCGGCGCCAGCGACGAGCGCGGCAGCGGCTGGAACCTGTTCTCCTGGGGCAACGACGACAGCGCTGCCAACGGCGGCAATGGCGGGGACGCCGGCCTCGGCCGCCAGGGCTCGCTCGACGGCCTGCGCGCGGACCTCGGCACTTTCGAGGAGCGCGGCTCTGCCTCCTGGTACGGGCGCGGCCTGCACGGCCGCCGCACCGCCACCGGCGAGCGTTTCGACATGCGCGCCATGACCGCCGCCCACCCCTCGCTACCGCTCGACAGCTGGGTGCTGGTGCGCAACCTGCGCAATGACAAAGTAGCCGTGCTGCGCATCAACGACCGCGGCCCCTATCATGGCAACCGCATCCTCGACGTCTCCTACGCGGCGGCCAAGCGCCTCGGCTTCGTCGACCACGGCGCCACCCAGGTGGAGATCCGCCGCCTGTCGCGCACCGAAGTGGCAGCGCTGGGCCCGCAGGCCGGCGTGGACAACAGCGTGGCGGACGAGGCCGGCGGCGATGCCGACGATGCCGATGCCGACACCACCACCAGGACCAAGCACTCGCGCGCCGCACGCAAGACCAGCAAGACGCGCAAGGCCGCGCCCAGGCACAAGGCCCGCTGAGCGCAGCAGGCGGGAGCTTGCCGGCCTGTGGATAACTTCCAGCGCTGCATCCCTTCCGGCCCCGGCCGGGCACATCCCCACGCCGTTGCCGTACGCGCGTGCGCCGCGACGCCGCCGGCACCGGTACGGCGGCCGCGCCCTATGTCACCCGCTATGCCGCGCCGTCATCGCCACGCCGCGCCAGCGCCAGCCGGTACAGCGCATCGGTCTGCGCACCGGTGATGGCGGCCGCCAGCTTGGCCGCGCGCTTGGCCGGCAGCTCGGCCAGCAGCAGATCGAGCACCCGCTGCGCCTGCGCATCCGGCGCGCCGTCCGCCGCCACCGCGGCCGCCCCTTCGACCACCAGCACGAACTCGCCCTTGGCGCGCGCCGCATCGGCCGCCAGCCAGCCCGGCGCCTCGGCCACGCTCAGCACCGGCGTTTCCTCGAACAGCTTGGTCAGCTCGCGCCCGATCAGCAGGCGGCGCGTGCCGGGCAGGCCCTCGGCCAGCGCCGCCAGCGTCTCGGCGATGCGGTGGGGTGCCTCGTAGAGGACCCAGGCATGGTCGAGCCCGGCCAGTCCGGCGATGGCCTCGGCCCGCGCGCGCGCCTTGGACGGCAGGAAGCCGACGAAGGTGAAGCGGCCCGCACCGGTATCCAGCAGGCCGCCGGCCACCGACAGCGCCGCCACCGCGGCGCTCGGGCCCGGCAGCGGCACCACGGCGTGGCCACCCGCGCGCGCCGCCTCGACCAGGCGCGCGCCGGGGTCGGAAATGCCCGGCGTGCCGGCATCGGACACGTAGGCGATGCGCTCGCCCGCCGCGAGCCGCGCGACGATGCGCCCGGCCGCCTCGCGCTCGTTGTGCTCGTGCACCGCCACCAGCGGGCGTTGCAGGCCCAGGCGGGCGAGCAGCTGCCCGGTGTTGCGGGTGTCTTCGCAGGCAATGGCATCGACCAGGCCCAGCACGTGCAGCGCCCGCAGCGACAGGTCCGCCACGTTGCCGATCGGCGTCGCCACCACGTACAGCGTGCCGGCAGGGTAGGACTGGCCGGCCGCCAGCGAGATCCAGTCACTCATCTTGGGAACTTCCTTTGCATCGCTCATCCAATACCATCGCAAGGACGCGCGGCGCCCAGGCCGAGGCCCGGGCGCTGGCGCACCTGCAGCGGCACGGTCTCGTGCTCGCCGCCCGCAATTATCGCTGCAATGGCGGCGAGATCGACCTGGTGATGCAGGAGGCGGATGGCGGGCTGGTATTCGTGGAGGTGCGCCAGCGCAGCAGCCGCGCCTTCGGCGGCGCGGCGGCCAGCGTGACGCCAGCCAAGCAGCGCCGCGTGCTGCTCGCCGCCAGCCATTTCCTGGCGGCATGGCCCGCCGTGCCGGGCTGCCGCTTCGACGTGGTGGCCATCGATGGCGCGAGGCTGGAGTGGCTGCAGGGTGCCTTCGGGCAGGAAGCCCTGGAGAGCGGCGACTGAGGCCGCCGGCGGCCGGCCGCTGCGTCATAATGCGCCTTGCCGCGGGCCACGCAGGTGGCCCCGGGTGGCGCAGGCAGCGCGGACCATAGGATAGGACAGCGCAGGACAGCACAGGACAGCAAGCAGAGCAGGCGAAGCAGGCCGGCCGGACCCCATGAGCATTGACAGCATTCACCAGCAGTTCCTGGACAGCGCGGAGACCAAGCGCCGCGCCGCGGCCGAGATGGCGCCGCACATCGAGGCCGCGATCGAGCGCGTGGTCGGCGCGCTGACCAGCGGCAACAAGATCCTCGCCTGCGGCAACGGCGGCTCGGCTGCCGACGCCCAGCATTTCGCCGCCGAGCTGGTCGGCCGCTTCGAGCGCGAACGGCCCGGCCTGGCCGCGCTGGCCCTGACCACCGACAGCTCCATCCTCACCGCGATCGGCAACGACTACGATTTCAGCGTGGTGTTCGCCAAGCAGGTCGAGGCGCTCGGCCAGCCGGGCGACATCCTGCTGGCGATCTCCACCTCCGGCAATTCGCTCAACGTGATCCGCGCCATCCAGGCTGCGCGCCAGCGCGACATGTCGGTGATCGCGCTGACCGGCAAGGGCGGAGGCGAGATCGCCGCATTGCTCGACGAATTCGACGTGCACCTGTGCGTGCCGAGCGAACGCACCGCGCGCATCCAGGAAGTGCACCTGCTCACCCTGCACTGCCTCTGCGAAGGCATCGACGAGGCCCTGCTCGGCGAAGGCTGAGCGTGCCGCACCCGCCCCCGATCCGCATCACAGCCACAGCAAGGACCGCATGACGACGAACCCGCATCCCCAGCAAGACTCCCTGGCCAGCCGGCAGGCAGCGCGCCACGCCGTGCCCGCGGGCCTGCCGCGCCTGGCCCGCACCCTGGCCACCGTGGCGGCGCTCGCCGCGGCGGCCACCCAGCTGACCGGCTGCTTCCCCGTCCTGGCCGGCGCCATGGCCGGCGGCGTGCTGGTCGCCACCGACCGGCGGCCCACCGCCGTGCAGACCGTCGACCGCGGCCTGCAGATCGAGTCCGAAAGCACGATCAACTCGCGCTTCGGCGACCGCGCCCGCGTCAACGTGACGGTCTTCAACCGCAAGGTGCTGTTGACCGGCGAGGCCCAGAACAACGACGTCAAGCAGCAGGTCGACCAGTACGTGCGCAGCCTGCCCAATGCGCGCGAAGTGATCAACGAGATCGAGGTGGTCTCCTCCCCGTCCTTCATGACGCGCAGCGAGGACGCCTTCATCACCAGCAAGGTCAAGACCCAGCTGATGACCGCCGAGGGGGTGCCGTCCAACTCCATCAAGGTGGTGACGGAAAAGGGCGTGGTCTACCTGCTCGGCATCGTCACCAATGCCGAAGGCGACCGCGCCACCGACGTGGCGCGCAATGCGGGCGGTGTCAGCAAGGTGGTCAAGACCTTCGACTACATCAGCGAGGCCGAACGCGACCGACTCGACAAGGCGGCCAACGCGCAGAACCAGACGACGCCGGGCCAGCAGCCCGACGACGGCGTGCGCAACGGCCTCGACAACGCCCCCGCAGCGGGCCCCGCCCCGGCGGCAACGGGCTCGCCGGCCAGCGCCGCCCCCGGCGGCGCCGTGACCAGCCCCGTCACCAGCCCGGTCACCTCGCCGGTGCCGCTGCCGCCGGGCCGCAACCTGCCCTGACGTTTCCTGCCACCGCCGGCGCGCATGCCGGCGGCGGCACGGACACCCCGCCACGCACGCGGGGCGATGTGCCAGGATTGCCACGCCACGCGCGGCGGCACGCGCGACCGCATCACCCATCCGCCCCCGGAGCGACACCATGCGCAAGACCCACCTGCCGGCCATGCCGGCGTTGCTGGCAGTGTGCGCGGCCATCGCAGCGCTTGCCATGCCCGGCCGCGCGGCCGCCGATGACGACCGGCCGCTGCAGGCGCGCGCCTGGGCCGCGGCCTGCGCCAGTTGCCACGGCTTCGGCGGACAGCCGCCCGCGGGCAGCCCGATCCCGCCGCTGGCCGGGCGTCCGGCCGCGCGGATCGCGTCGCTGATGGCGGACTTCAAGGCGGGCCGGCGCGACGGCACCGTGATGCCGCAGATCGCCAAGGGCTACAGCGAAGCGCAGATCGCGGCCATCGCCGCCTGGTTCGCCGCGGCACGGCCGCAAGGAGACTGAGATGCGCAGACGCCGATTCCTTGCCGCCGCCGCGGCCCTCGCCGCCGGCATGTCGGCCGCGCGCGCACGATCGGCCGCGCACGCCAAGGTGGTGGTGGTGGGCGGCGGCTACGGCGGCGCCACCGCGGCGCGCTACCTGCGCGCCTGGAGCGGGGGTGCCATCGACGTGACCCTGGTCGAGCCCGACACCAGCTTCGTTTCCTGCCCGCTCTCCAACCTGGTGATCGGCGGGGCCCGCACCATGGCCGACATCACCGTGCCCTACGATGCGCTGGCCGCGCGCCACGGCGTGCGCCTGGCACGCGACCGCGCGGTGGCCATCGACGCGCAGCGGCGCCAGGTCCGCCTGGCCGGCGGCGCGCTGCTGCCCTATGACCGGCTGGTGCTGTCGCCCGGTGTCGACTTTCTCTCGGCCGAACTGCCCGGCCTGGCCGGCCCCGGCGGCGAGCACATCCTGCATGCCTGGAAGGCCGGACCACAGACGGCGGCGCTGCGCGCGCAGCTCGAGGCCATGCGCGATGGCGGCACCTTCGTCATCGCCATCCCGCTGGCGCCCTACCGCTGCCCGCCCGGCCCCTACGAGCGCGCCTGCCTGGTCGCGCACTACCTGAAGCAGCACAAGCCGCGCAGCAAGGTGCTGATCCTCGACGCCAATCCCGACGTGACCTCCAAGGGCGAGCTGTTCAAGCGTGTGTGGGCCACACAGTACGCCGGCATGGTCGAATACCGGCCGCAATACGCGGCGGTCGAGGTCGATGCCGCCACGCGCACGCTCAAGTTCGAGGTACAGGAAGACGAGCGCGCCGACGTGCTCAACCTGCTGCCGCCGCAGCGTGCCGGCGCCATCGCGGTCGCGGCGGGGCTGGCCACCGCCAACGGGCGCTGGTGCGAGGTGGACTTCCTCACCTTCGAGTCGCGCGCCGCAGCGGGCATCCACGTGCTCGGCGACGCCATCCAGATCGCACCGCTGATGCCGAAATCCGGCCACATGGCCAACCAGCACGGCAAGACCGCGGCGGCCGCCATCGTCGCCCTGCTGTCGGGACAGGCTCCGGATCCGGAGCCGCTCTACAACAACACCTGCTACAGCTTCACCAGTGCGACCGAAGCCGTGCACGTGGCCAGCGTGCACCGCTACGACGCAGCGCAACGGACCATGCTGACCGTGCCCGGCGCCGGCGGCCTGTCGGCCGCGCCGAATGTGCAGGAGGGCATCTACGCGCAGGCCTGGGCGCGCAGCATCTGGAGCGAGATGCTGGGTTAGTCCACGGCGTCATTCGAAAGGCATCGCCGCCAGGGGCGCGCCTTCTCTGACGCAATGGATTAGCCGCCCGGCATGCCGCCGCCCCTGCTGCCGCGCAGCAGGGGGTTAACGATATATGCGCATACACGCATATAGGCATATATTGGACGCCATGGAAGAACTGGACCGCGTGTTCGAGAAGGTATCGGGCTACTTCAGCCTGCTGGCGGAGCCGACCCGGCTGAAGATCCTGCACGCGCTGTGCGACGGCGAAAAACCGGTCGGCACCGTGGTCGAGACGGTGGGTTCGTCGCAGACCAATGTGTCGCGCCACCTGAACGCGATGTATCGCGCCGGCGTGCTGGCGCGCCGCAAGGAGGCCAACCTGGTCTACTACGCGATCGCCGACGAGAGCGTGGTGGCGCTGTGCCGCTCGGTGTGCGTGCAGGTGGCGAGCCAGCTCGAAGACGAGGCCCTGACGCCGACCGTGGTGGACCGCTTCATGCCCGGCCAGCCTGCGCCTTCCGCGCCTGCGCGCAAGCGCGCCGCGCGGCGCTGAGCGGCCCCGGGCAGGCCGGCACCGATCACGCATGACAAGGCACGCCGCCAGAGCGTGCCGGAGGAGACCGCCGTGCCGGACCATGCCAGGCCCGGGCGCGTGTTGCGCGCGCCGGAAGGCTTCATTCCCGCATCCCTGCAGCAGCAGATCACGCGCCACGGGCTCGACGACGCGCGGCGTGCCTTCCTGCGCCGCAGCTTCGCCGGCGCCACCGCCGCGGCGGTCGCCGCGGCGGGGCTGGCGCGCGGCGCGCACGCCGCCGGGAACACCGAGGCGGCCGCCACCCCCGGCGAGGGCGACCCCGCCATCCTGACCCCGCAACCCTGGGCCACCTCGCTCGGCCAGCCGGTCGCGGCGCGTCCCTATGGCCAGCCTTCGCAGTACGAGCAGAACCTGGTCCGGCGCGAATCTCCCGGGCTGACCCGCGTCGCGGCCGCCTCGGTCGCCTTCGCACCGCTGCAGGGCCTGTTCGGCATCATCACCCCCAACAGTCTGCACTTCGAGCGGCACCACCAGGGCTGGCAGGACATCGATCCGGCGCGCCACCGCCTGATGGTCAACGGGCTGGTGCGCGAAGCGCGCGTCTACACCATGGACGACCTGATGCGCATGCCCGCGGTATCGCGCATCCACTTCATCGAGTGCGGCGCCAATACCGGCATGGAATGGGGCAATGTGGCCGTGCCCACGGTGCAGTACACGCACGGCATGCTGTCCTGCTGCGAGTTCACCGGCGTGCCGCTCAAGGTGCTGCTCGAGGACGCAGGCGCGGACCTGCGCCGCGGGCGCTACCTGCTGGCCGAGGGTGGCGACGGCTCGTCGATGACGCGCACCATCCCGATGGAACTGGCCGACGAGATCCTGGTGGCCTGGGGCATGAACGGCGAGATGCTGCGCCCCGAGAACGGCTATCCGCTGCGCCTGGTGGTGCCGGGCGTGCAGGGCGTGTCCTGGGTCAAGTGGCTGCGCCGGCTCAAGCTGGGCGACCAGCCCTGGAATACCAAGGACGAGACGGTGCACTACGTCGACATGATGCCCGACGGCATGCAGCGCCAGTACACCTCGATCCAGGAATGCAAGTCGGTGATCACCACGCCATCGGGTGGCCAGGTGCTGGTCGGGCGGGGCTTCTACAACGTCAGCGGACTGGCCTGGTCGGGGCGCGGGCGCATCCGCCGCGTGGACGTCTCCACCGATGGCGGCCGCAACTGGCGCACGGCGCGGCTGGAGACGCCCGTGCTGTCGAAATGCCTGACACGCTTCAACCTGGACTGGGTCTGGGACGGCGGGCCCGCCATCCTGCAGAGCCGCGCCATCGACGAGACCGGCTATGTGCAGCCGAAGATGGCGCAACTGCGCGCGGTGCGCGGCAAGCGTTCGATCTACCACAACAACGCCATCCAGAGCTGGCAGGTGGCGCCCGGCGGCGAGGTGTCCAATGTCCAGGTGGATTGAGCGCGGCGCACGGCATGCGCCGGCCCTGGCCGTGCCGGGGATGCTTCTCGTGCGCATCGCGCTCGTCTCGCTCGTTGCCATGACCGCAACCGGGCCGGCGCTCGCGGCGGCAGCCACGGATGCAACGGCGGGGGCCCGCACAGCGCTGGGCCGCGCCGCCACCCCCGCCGAGGTGCGCGCCTGGGATATCGACGTGCGCGGCGATTTCCAGGGCCTGCCGCGCGGGCAGGGCAGCGTGGCGCAGGGCCAGCAGGTATGGGACGGCAAGTGCGCTGCCTGCCACGGCGAATTCGGCGAATCCAACGACGTCTTCTCGCCGCTGGTAGGCGGCACCAGTGCGGACGATATCCGCCGCGGCCGCGTGGCAGCGCTGACCGGCAACCAGCCCTACCGCACCACGCTGATGAAGGTCAGCACCGTCAGCACACTGTGGGACTACATCCGCCGTGCCATGCCGTGGAACGCGCCGAAGAGCCTGTCGACCGACGAGGTCTACGCGGTGACCGCCTACCTGCTCAACCTGGGCGACATCGTGCCGGCCGACTTCGTGCTGAGCGACACCAGCATCGCCGAGGCGCAGCAACGCATGCCGAATCGCAACGGCATGACCGCGGCCCACGGCATGTGGCCGGGACGCGGGCGCCCGGACACGCACAACACGGCCTGCATGCGCGACTGCCAGGCCTCGGTGACGCTGCTGTCGTCGCTGCCCGACTACGCGCGCGATGCCCACGGAGACCTGGCGCGCCAGCAGCGCGGGTTCGGCCCGACGCGCGGCCTGCATACGGCACCGGCCGGCGCCAGCGCGGCGATGGCCGGTGCTGTCGATGGCACCGCGCCTGCCGCGCCGGCTTCACCAGTCGATGCCCTGGCGAGCCGCTACCAGTGCGTGGCCTGCCACGCCGCCGGACACAAGCTGGTCGGACCGTCGTTCGCCGACATCGCGCGCCGCTACCACGGCCAGGACGCGGCGGCCACGCTGGCGCGCAAGGTGAGGGATGGAGGACAGGGCGCCTGGGGCAGCCTGCCCATGCCGCCGCAGGCGCAGGTGCCCGAAGCCGACCTGCAGGCGCTGGTGGGGTGGATTCTTCAGGCAAAATAGCGCACTGGCCGCCATTGCGCCCCCGCGGCGGCCGGTGCTGCCGCGCCGCAAGGGGCAAGGCAGGATCCGCGCGGCCCCACCCGCCGTTCCCACGGCCATTAGAAAATCTCGGAGCACAAGAGAATGAAGCAGTTTGTCATCGCCACGCTGATGCTGGCAGCCGCCGCGTCGGCGCACGCCGTCGATGCCGCCAAGGCGCAGGAGATCGCCAATAAGAACGCCTGCATGGGCTGCCACCAGGTCGACAAGAAGCTGGTCGGCCCCGCCTTCAAGGATGTTGCCGCCAAGTACAAGGGCGACAAGAATGCCGAGGCCGCGCTGATCAAGAAGGTCAAGGGCGGCGGCTCCGGCGTCTGGGGCCCGATCCCGATGCCGGCCAACGCCGGCGTCAGCGATGCCGACGTGAAGACCGTGGTGGAGTGGGTGCTGGCGGGCGCCCCGGCCAAGTAAGGCAAGTCCGGCGGCGGCCCGTGCGGGGCGCCGCCGGCGCGGGATCCGGCGCCATGCCGGTTCCCGCGCGACCAGACGATGCGACGAGACCGCGTAACAAGCCTACGTGGCAAGTCCGCGCCACAAGTCCATGGGATAACGCGGCACGACAATCAATCGAGCATGAACAGGCCGCGCAGCCATCCCGGGCGGCGGCGGAGCCCGGAACGGGCGGGAGCGGAGACGCAGGAGAAAACCTCAATGAATGTGAAACGACGAGACATGCTGCGCATGACGGCGGTGCTGTCGCTGATGGCGGCCACCGGCCTGATCAGCGAAGCGCAGGCCGCCGAGTGGAACAAGGTCGCCTTCGACGGCAAGAGCGTCGCCGACGTGATCAAGGCCCTGGGCGGCAGCGGCACCGAGAAGAGCACGGCCATCGTGTTCACCGCGCCCGACATCGCCGAGAACGGCGCCGTGGTGCCGGTGGCGGTGACCAGCAATATCCCCGGCACCGAGCAGATCGCCATCCTGGTGGAAAAGAACCCGAACACGCTGGCGGCCGACTTCGCCATCCCCGCCGGCACCGAGCCCTTCGTCTCCACGCGCGTGAAGATGGGCCAGACCTCGGTGGTGGTCGCGGCAGTCAAGGCGGGCGGCAAGTGGTATGTGGCGTCCAAGGAAATCAAGGTGACGCTGGGCGGCTGCGGCGGCTGACGCCGGCGCCCGCGACCGTCATCCCAGGCAGGCGGAGCCGCCTGGATTCAGCCGTAACAGGAGAGCAGCATGGCAGACCCGATGCGCGTACGCGCCACCGAGAACGGTGGCGTCGTCGACGTCAAGATCCTGATGAAGCACGACATGGAGACCGGCCAGCGCAAGGACGCGTCCGGCAAGACCATCCCGGCCTGGCATATCCAGACCGTGGTGGCGCAGTGCAATGGCAAGGAAGTGTTCCGCGCCCAGTTCGGGCCGGCGGTGTCGAAGGACCCGTTCCTGAACTTCAAGTTCAAGGGCGGCAACAAGGGCGACAAGGTCACCGTGACCTGGGTCGACAACCACAACGACAGCCGTACCGACTCGGCCACCATTTCCTGATCCGGCCGGGCCCGGCGGCATGCCGGCGGGATTCGGCGCCGTCTGCTAAGGTTCAGTTCCTGCCGGCCATCCGGTCCCGCGCCGTCGCGCGGGGGAGTCGGTGTGAAAGGAACAGCATGCGGCGAGCATTCATGCGAGCAACGGCGGCCCTGGCCGCCATCGGCCTGGCGGCCAAGGCCTCGGCCCAGGCCGGCCCGGAAGGACGCAAGGGCGGGCGGGTCAAGGTGGTCTACCAGTTGTCGGAAGGCATCGACCAGGCGGTGCGCGCCATGGCCAACCTGCGCAACCACCTGAACGGCGCGCCCGGCACCAAGATCGTGGTGGTGGCCTTCGGCTACGGGGTGGACTTCCTCGTCGAAGGCGCGCGCGACGCGCGCGGCAATACCTTCGAGGCGCCGGTGAGCGCGCTGGCCTCGGACGGCGTCGAGTTCCGCGTCTGCCACAACACGCTGGCGGCGCGCAGGATCTCGGAAACGAGCCTGCTGATGGAGGCCAAGGTGGTGCCGGCCGGCGTGGTGGAAGTGGCGCGCCTGCAGTTCGACGAAGGCTACGCTTATATCAAGCCCTGAGCCATCGAGCCTGGCGGCAGGGAAGAACGGACAAGAACGCAGCGGCGTGCCAGCCGGCGCGACCGCGAGGAGAAGCCCCATGAAACACATCCGAGCCTCGCTGCTGCCGGCGGCAGCGCTCGCCGCCGCGGCGGCGGCCGTGCTGGCGACCGGCGCCGCGCGTGCGCAGGACAACACCGCCGCGGAAATCGCCAAGTACCGCCAGATGCTGGCCGAGGGCAACCCCGCCGAACTGTGGGAGGCCGCCGGCGAGGAACTGTGGAAGAAGCCCGCCGGCCCCAGGAACGTCTCGCTGGAACAGTGCGACCTGGGCAAGGGGCCGGGTGTGGTCAAGGGTGCCTATGCGGAGCTGCCGCGCTTCTTCCCCGACACCGGCAAGGTGATGGACCTGGAGCAGCGCCTGGCCTACTGCCGCGTGACGCTGCAGGGCCTGACACGCGACGAGGCCATGCGCAATCCCTTCTCGGCGCCGGGCAAGTCGTCCGACATCGAGCGGCTGGTGGCCTATATCACCTCCGAATCGCGCGGCCTGCCGATGAACGTGCAGCTCAAGCACCCGGAAGAGAAGCGGGTCTACGCACTCGGGCAGAAGATGTTCTTCTACCGCGGCGGCGCCTATGACTTCGCCTGTGCCACCTGCCATGCCGTCGACGGCCAGCGCATCCGGCTGCAGGACCTGCCCAACCTGCTGACGCAGAAGGGCGCCCAGGCCGCCTACACCACGTGGCCGGCCTACCGGGTATCGCAGGGCGAGGTACGCACCATGCAGCACCGTCTCTACGACTGCCTGCGCCAGCAGCGCTTCCCCGAGCCCGCCTACGGCTCTGACGTGATCACCGCGCTGTCGCTGTTCCTGGCGCGCAATGCCAACGGCGGCGCCTACGACGGCCCGTCGATGAAACGCTGAGGCAGGGGAGACGCGAGATGAAGCCATATCAGACCCACCGCGCGGCATTCGCCGCCGCCATCGTGGCCGCCGCCTGCCTGGGCACGGCCGCGCACGCGCAGGACAGCGGCAAGGCCGCACGCGCGCCCGCCGTCAGCGACGCCGACATGCGGCACCTGATCGAACAGTCGTTCAGCTCCAAGGGACCGGCCACGGTGGCCGGCGTGCTGGAGCAGGACACCATGCAGCAGGCCTGCAGCCAGTATCCGGACCGCAGCAAGGTGCCGGAAAAGGTGGCCAGGAAAATCGAGGCCGCCGAGCTGAAGCAGGTCAAGTACCCGGCCGACAAGACCTGGCTGGGTGACTGGAAGGAAGGCGAAAAGGTCGCGCAGAACGGCCGCGGCATGCAGTTCAGCGACCCGGTCGGCGGCACCAATGGCGGCAACTGCTACGCCTGCCACCAGCTGACCAGGGCCGAGATCTCCTTCGGCAACATCGGGCCCTCGCTGTACCAGTATGGCAAGCTGCGCGGCAATTCGGAGGCGGTGCTCAAGTACACCTGGGGCAAGATCTGGGATTCCAGCGCCTACGCCGCCTGCTCCAACATGCCGCGCTTCGGCCACCAGGGCATCCTGACCGAGCAGCAGATCCGCGACGTGATGGCGTTGCTGCTGGACCCGGCCTCGCCGGTCAACCAATAAGGCGATGACGGCCATGCCCACCCCCGTCGCCAAGCGCCCGCCGTCGGCGCGCGCGGCGGGTTTGCGCCGCGCGCTCGCCGGCGGCGCCGCGGCGCTGGCGCTGCTGCAGGCCGGCGTGGCACTGGCGCTCGAGGTCGGCGACACCGTGCGCCTGCCGGCGCTGCAGTTGCTGGACGGCCGCACCGTGCCCGCCTCGCAGTGGGCCGGCAAGCCCGTGGTGATCGAGGTGTGGGCCTCCTGGTGCCCGTTCTGCGCGCTGCAGAATCCCCGCCTGCAGAAGCTCTACGACGCGACCCGCGGCACGCCGCTGCAGGTACTGGCGATCAGCATCGACAAGACGCCGGCCGAAGCGGCCGCCTACCTGAAGAAGCACGGCTACACCTTCCCCGCGGCACTCGAGACGCCGGCGCTGCGCGCCGTCGTCGGGCCGCGCAAGGGCCTGCCCGAGCTCTACGTGCTCGATGCGCACGGGCGCGTGGTGCAGAAGGAGGTGGGCGAAATGCTGGACGACGACGTGGCGGCGCTGGCCAGGTACGCGCGGCCCTGAGGCCGCTCCCCTTCCGGTGGCCTGCCGCGCGCTGGGCACGGCGGGCCGGCCCGGCGGCACAAGAAGACGGCAACACGACAACACAACGACACGACAGGACCGCGTGCGCACTGCGCAGCGGCACGACATGCGCTGCCGCGCCCGGCTTGGTCCGGACGCGGCGGCCCTGGTACAGGAAGAGACGATGAACCGACGCGAGTTCCTGCAGGTGCTGGCCGTGGCCGGCGCCGCCGGCATGACCTTTCCCGCGCGCGAGGCCGAGGCCGCGCAGCAACTGCGCGATCTCTACGCGCTGCCGCGCTTCGGCAACGTCCACCTGCTGCACTTCACCGACTGCCACGCCCAGCTGCGCCCGGTCCATTTCCGCGAGCCGGACGTCAATCTCGGTATCGGCGACTACGCCGGCAAGCCGCCGCACCTGGTCGGCGCGGCCATGCTGCGCCACTACGGCATCGCGCCCGGCAGCGCGCAGGCCTACGCCTTCACCTGTCTCGACTTCGCGCAAGCCGCGCGGCGCTACGGCAAGGTCGGCGGCTTCGCCCACCTGGCCACGCTGGTCAAGCAACTCAAGGCCGGGCGTCCCGGCGCGCTGCTGCTCGACGGCGGCGATACCTGGCAGGGCTCGGCCACGGCCCTGTGGACGCGCGGGCAGGACATGGTCGAGGCGGCGCTGGCGCTGGGCGTCGACGTGATGACGCCGCACTGGGAAATGACGCTCGGCGCCGAGCGCGTCAAGGAGATCGTCGAAGGCGACTTCAAGGGCAAGGTGTCGTTCCTCGCGCAGAACATCAAGACCAACGACTTCGGCGACCCGGTCTTCGATGCCTACGTGATGCGCGAGATCAACGGCGTGCCGGTCGCCATCATCGGCCAGGCCTTCCCCTATACGCCGATCGCCAACCCGCGCTACCTGGTGCCCGACTGGACCTTCGGCATCCAGGAAGAGAACCTGCAGCAGGTCATCGACGAAGCGCGCGCCAAGGGCGCCGCCGCCGTGGTGCTGCTGTCGCACAACGGCATGGACGTCGACCTGAAGCTGGCCTCGCGCGTACGCGGCCTCGACGCCATCCTCGGCGGCCATACGCACGACGGCGTGCCGGCGCCGGTGCAGGTCAAGAACCCGGGCGGCGTCACCCTGGTCACCAATGCCGGCTCCAACGGCAAGTTCCTGGGCGTGCTCGACTTCGACGTGCAGGGCAAGCGCGTACGGGATTTCCGCTACCGCCTGCTGCCGGTCTTCTCCGATGCGCTGCCGGCCGATCCCGCCATGGAAGCCCTGATCGGCAAGCTGCGCGCGCCCTACGAAGCGAAGCTGGGCGAAGTGCTGGCGATCAACCGCGGCCTGCTGTACCGGCGCGGCAATTTCAACGGCACCTTCGACCAGCTGATCCTGGACGGCCTGATGCAGATGCAGGATGCCCAGATCGCCTTCTCGCCGGGCTTCCGCTGGGGCACCAGCCTGCTGCCCGGCGAGGCCATCACGATGGAACACCTGATGGACCAGACCGCCATCACCTACCCCTACACCACGGTGACACCGATGAGCGGGGAGACCATCAAGACCATCCTGGAAGACGTCGCCGACAACCTGTTCAACCCCGACCCCTACTACCAGCAAGGCGGCGACATGGTGCGCGTGGGCGGCCTGCAGTACGCCATCGAGCCCAATGCGCCGATGGGCAAGCGCATCCGCGACATGCGCCTCGATGGCCGGCCGCTCGAGGCCGGCAAGACCTACAAGGTGGCGGGCTGGGCACCGGTGGCCGAGGAAGCGCGCCAGGCCGGCGGCCGCCCGGTCTGGGACGTGATGGCCGACTGGCTGCGCGGCCAGCGCGAGGTCGATGCCCGCCCGCTCAACGTGCCGCGCGTGCTCGGCATGGACGGCAACCCCGGCATGGCGGCCTGAGCGCGTGCCGTCGCATGCCGGCGGCGGCCGGCTTGAATGCTGTCGGAAACTTGCGCTACAATCCTCCGCTACGGGCCGATAGCTCAGCTGGGAGAGCGCTGCGTTCGCAATGCAGAGGTCGGGAGTTCGATCCTCCTTCGGTCCACCAGGATTTCCTTCAACGCCCCGGAACACGCTGTGTTCCGGGGCGTTGTCGTTTCTGCCGGCAGGCCCGGCGGCATTCGGGCGGCATGCGCCCGCTGCGCAGCGCGGATGGCCGCGCGCGCGACCATCCCCACGCACGCTCTCCCACCGCCGCGACGGCGAAGGCCCGGCAAGACCCGTGACCGCCTCATGGCCGATCCTCTCCCGCCTCGATATCGCTCGCCCAACGCTGCGCCCAGGCATTGAGCGGCAGCATCAGCTCCAGCAGTTCGACGCAGCGCGCCGTCAGCACATAGACCGAGCCATCGTGGTCGAGCCGTTGCGCGGCGCGCGGCGGCCCCGGCGATGCCCGCTGGCTGCCCGAGGAAGCCGACCCTGATCCGCTTGTGTGACGCGCTGCATCGCGACTGCGATGTGGACGACGCGCTGTGGGCGCGCCTGCGTACCCGCTACAGCGAGGAGGCCATGCTGGCGTTGCTGATGCTGGCCGGTTCCTATCGCACCGTCAGCTACCTGACCAATGCCCTGCGCTTGCCGCTGGAGGCCGGCGCACGACGCTTTCCGCACAGCATGCCGGCAGGGAATTGAGCGGCGCCCGGCCCGGTTTGCATCCGCTCGTACGGCGCATTTCCATGGTCTCTGCAAAAACCTGAGCATGGGGGCTTCACAATCGCAAAAGGTCGCGTTACAATCGCGCCCCTCGCGACGCAAAACGCAACACAGCGCGAAACGCGTCGATGACCTGGTTCCTGTCCCCTTCGTCTAGAGGCCTAGGACATCACCCTTTCACGGTGAGTACAGGGGTTCGAATCCCCTAGGGGACGCCAAATCCGCGCGGGCCGCCAACAGGCGGTTTGCGCGTGGCGGCGGTGGCGAGAGCCACCGCGCCAGGGAGTGGTAGTTCAGTTGGTTAGAATACCGGCCTGTCACGCCGGGGGTCGCGGGTTCGAGCCCCGTCCACTCCGCCAGCACCAGAAGCCCGCCGATGGCAACATCGGCGGGCTTTTTTCTTTGTCGCGCCTCTTCGTCGCGCAGCACTCGCTGCATTCTGCTGCATCGCGATGCCCCCAACCGCCGTATACCCCGCCCGCCGCACCGCCACCCCGCATCCAGGCAGGCTGTGGATAGATGCCCCGCCAGGCTGGGGATAAGCCGCTGGACAAGTTGTGCCCTGCCTGGGGGCGCCTTGTGGGGCGTATACGGAGAACTCCCCACGTATACCTGCCGCCCTTCCGTATCCGCAAGACTTATCAGCGTTTACCCGCCTTTGCTCCTAGCACTTATCGATCACTCAAGTCATTGAATTGAAACAAAAAAAGTGGCTTATCCACGGCAATGGGTGCCGTTTACCTACTACTACTATTTTTGTATACGTAAACAATATTGAAACCAGACGAGAAATCGTTGCCGTATACGCCGGCGCAGGCAGGATCTGTCTTACTGCGGCCCGCTCGCGCGGGGAGCGCGGCGGCGTATACGTTCAGCGTCCTGGCTTCGTTCTGGCCCGCGCATCGCCGCCGGTTTACGCGATGTACTGCTGCCGGACGTTTACCCCGGTTTACTTCGGCACCTTGAAGGCCTTGCGCGCCCGCCGAACCGCCTCGCCGGCGGCACAGCCCTCCTGGTGATCGTTGACCAGCCCCATCGCTTGCATCAGCGCGTACATGGTGGTGGGCCCGACGAAGCGCCAGCCGCGCCGCTTCAGGTCCTTGGACAGGGCGGTGGCCTCGGGCGAGGTGGTCATGGCACGCAGCACCTCCGGAGTGAGCCGGTCCGGGCGGCTGGCCGGGTCCGGCTCGAAACGCCAGAAATATGCAGCCAGCGAGGATTCGCTTTCCAGCAGCTCGCGCGCACGCTGGGCATTGTTGATGGCCGCCTCGATCTTGCCGCGGTGGCGCACGATGCCGGCGTCGCCCAGCAAGCGCTGGATGTCGCGCTCGCCGAAGCGGGCCATCTTGTCGATGTCGAAATTGGCGAAGGCGCGGCGGAAGGCCTCGCGCTTGCGCAGGATGGTCAGCCAGCTCAGGCCGGCCTGGAAGCCTTCCAGGCACAGCTTCTCGAACAGCCGGCGGTCGTCGTCCACGGGGAAGCCCCATTCGTGGTCGTGGTAGTGGCAGTAGTCCTCTAGGGTTCCGCACCAGCCGCAGCGTTGCGGTGCCGGTGGGGTCTTGTCCTGGTTCATGGTCGCTCGTCTCCTGGCAGGCCTTCCATGGTAGCCGCAGGCAGCGGCGCAGGCATCACCGGCCGCGCCGCGATCATGCCAAGGACCGCGCCAGGAATCGCGGCAACAAAAAAGCCAGCGCATGGCTGGCTTTGGGCAAAGGCCGGGGCGCGGGCGTTCAGGCCAGCGGCTTGCCGGTGCGGTCGTGCATGAAGAGCAGCGCGATGAAGCTGGCGATGGCGGCCGCGATCACGTAGAAGGCGGGGGCCAGCTTGTTGCCGCTGGACTCGATCAGCCACGTCACGATCAGCGGGGCGAAGCCGCCGAAGATGGTGACCGCGAAGTTGTAAGCCAGCGACAGGCCGGTGGAGCGCACCTCGGTCGGGAACTGCTCGGCCAGCACCGCCGGCGCGGGACCGGTGAAGGCTGCCAGCAGCACGCCCAGCACGACCTGTACCTGCAGCAGGGTCTGCGAGGTCGGGCTCAGGTTGAGCCAGTGGAACAGCGGGTAGGCGAGCACGCCGATCGCCAGCGCCACCACGCCCAGCATGCGCTTGCGGCCGATGCGGTCGGACAGGGTACCCATCACCGGGCACAGCACCAGGATGATGGCGCCGCACAGGGCGGTCGAGTTGAAGGTCGCGCCCAGCGGCAGGCCCAGCTGCTGCTTGGCGTAGGACGGCATGTAGAACACCAGCACATAGGTGCAGACCGTCCACAGGATGGTCACGCCCAGCCCGGCCACGACCTCGCGCGGATGGTCGCGCAGCACCTGCGACAGCGGCGAGAACTTGACCTTGGCGGCCTGGCGCTCGGCGCGCTGCTGCTGGAAGGCGGGCGGCTCTTCCAGGTGGGAGCGGATGTACATGCCGACCGGACCGATCAGCAGGCCGAACAGGAAGGGGATACGCCAGCCCCAGGCATCTACCTGTGCCGGCTCCAGGCCATTGATGACCAGCGCGCCCATGGCCGCGCCCAGCATGAAGGAGATGCCCTGGCTGGCCTGCTGCCAGCTGGCGTAGAGGCCGCGCTTGGCATCGGGCGAATTCTCGATCAGGAAGGCGGTCGCGCCGCCGACCTCGCCGCCGGCGGAGAAGCCCTGGATCAGGCGGGCCAGCACGATCAGCGCCGGGGCCCACATGCCGATCTGGTCATAGGTGGGTGCCAGGCCGATGATGGCCGTGCCCAGCGCCATCAGCAGGATGGTCAGGGTCAGCGCAGCCTTGCGGCCGACGCGGTCGGCGTAGACGCCCAGCACGATGGCGCCGACCGGCCGCATGAAGAAGCCCACGCCGAAGGTCGCCACGGTCAGCAGGAAGGAGGTCAGGTCATTGCCGGTGGGAAAGAACAGCTTGGCGATGATGACGGCGAAGAAGCTGTAGACGGTGAAATCGAACCACTCCAGGCCGTTGCCGATGGTGGCCGCCAGGATGGCCTTGCGCCGATGGGCGGGCGAGACTTGTTGGGTTGGGTAGGCAGTGCCTTGCATGATGTTGTTGTGGTGTGCTGCGATGAAGAAAACCAGGGGCCTCGCGGCCACCTGCCTGGAATATTAAGCGATCCGGCGCAGCCGTCACATGGCGGGAGCGGCGCGGACGGCTTCGGCCGGCGGGCAGGTGCGGTGCGGGGTGCGAGGCCAGGGGCGAGGTCGGGAAGCCGGGCCGTCTCAGCCGGCGCGGTGGCGCGACGGCGCCGCGGGCGGCACTTCGCGCCGGCGCCCGTCCTCGGCGGCGGGGCGCCGGCGGCTTGTCCAAAGGCGCAGGCCTGAAAGCAGCCAGCCCGCCACGAACAGCGTGTCGCCCGCATGGTTGAGCAGCGCGGACAGCGTGCTGCCGCCGAGCGCAGCCAGCAGGTCGGCCGGCAGCCGCGCGATGGTCCACAGCGCCACCGCAGGCAGGCTGGCGAACAGTCCCGGCTGCCACCAATGCGCCAGGGGCAACTTGAGCCAGGGTGGGGTCCGCTTCGCCACGTTGTTCTCCTGCCGGCGCGCCGGGCGCCGTATCGGCGGCCGCCGCAGGCGGCCCTGACTGCATCATAGGCCGATTGCGCCAGCCGCGCAGCGGGGCCGGGCCGCGGCCTGGTGCGGCACCGGACGTGATGCGGAGGCGCCACGTCCGCCGCCACCGCACCGTGCGCGCGGCGACGGCGCAGGGGCGCTGGCGGCAGCTTGCGCCAATCGATTCAAAATTATTGAGCGAGGTGTCCGTATCGCTTGACCGTGCGATCTGCTCTTCTTTGCCAAACTTGTATGCAGCCACACAAAGCATTTGAAGAGAAGATTCCAAGGACAGACGCCATGCTTCCCTCGCTTTACCTCTCGCACGGTTCTCCCATGCTGGCGCTCGACCCCGGCCCGACCGGCGCGGCATTCGACGCCCTCGGCGACCAGCTGCGCCGCTCGCCGCCGTGCGCCGTGCTGGTCATCTCGGCGCACTGGATCTACAGCACGCTGGCGGTCAGCACGCGCGAGCGCCAGGAAGCGTGGCACGACTTCGGCGGCTTCCCGCGCGAGCTCTACGCGCTGCGCTACGATGCGCCCGGCGCGCCGGCACTGGCCGCGCGTGTCAAGGAACTGGTGGAAGCGGCGGCGATTCCGGGCGCGGCTTTCGTCGCCGAGGACGAGGACCGTCCGCTCGACCACGGTGCCTGGCTGCCGCTGCGCCACCTGTTTCCCGCTGCCGACGTGCCGGTCGTGCAACTGGCGCTGAATCCCTACCTGCCGCCCGCCACGCAGATCGAGATCGGCCGCGCACTGGCGCCGCTGCGCGACGAGGGCGTGCTGGTGATCGGCTCGGGCAGCTTCACCCACAACCTGCAGGATGTGTTCGGCAGCGGCGGCCACCGCACGCAGCACGGTCCGGCGCCGGAGCCCTATGTCGAGGCCTTCCGCGGCTGGATGCTGGAGGCGCTCGATGAAACGCTGGCCACCGGCGACACCGCGCGGCTGGCCGACTACCGGGCGCAGGCGCCGTACGCGCGCCGTGCCCACCCGACCGACGAGCACCTGCTGCCCTTCTACGTGGCGCTGGGCGCCGCGCTGGGCCCGCGCGATGCGTCCGCGGGCGCATCCGCCCACGTCCAGGCTGCGCGCGTGGCCGACGAGGTCACCTACGGCGTGCTCGCCATGGACAGCTTCGTCTTCGACGGCCTGGGCACGCCGCAACGGCAGCCCGCAGCAGCCTGATTCCCGGCTGCTGGCTACCTAGCGTTCGCCTCGCAGCAGGTAGGGGCGGGCGACGCGCACGCCGGCCAGGGCGATCCAGCCCATGGTCAGCGCGACCACGGCCAGGCCGTGGCGCAGGCTGGCGAGATGCGCCACGCCGCCGATCAGGACCGGCCCGAGCAGCAGGCCGGTGTAGGCGAAGCGCGCCACCCGTGCGATGGCCTCGGCGGGCGCCACGCCCGGCAGCTGCGAGGCGGCCATGAAGAAGATCGGCACCATGTTCGCGGTGCCCAGTCCCATCAGCGTGAAGCCGAGCAGGGCGCACGCCGGTGACGGCAGCAGCAGGGCCAGCCCGATGCCGCCGAAGGCCAGCCAGGCGCTGGCGCGCAGCGTGGCCGGGTCCGACCAGCGCGCCCGCAGCCAGTCGCCACCGAAGCGTCCGCAGGCCATGCCGGCCGAGAAGGCGGCGTAGCCGAAGCCGGACCAGTCGGCCGGCGCCGCCGCGACCTCGCGCATGTAGACGCTGGTCCAGTCATACATGGCGCCCTCGCCGATCAGGCCCAGGAAGGCCATCAGACCCAGCAGCCACAACACACGGCCGGTGTGGTGGTGACCGGCCTGCGCCGGCGCCACCGGATGGTCGTCCAGCAGCCGCGGCGCGGCGCACAGCGAGGTGGCCGCGGTCATCAGCGCGATCAGGGCGGCGTGCGCAAGCGGCGGCACGCCCAGCGACAGCATCAGCCCGCCGAAGGACGCCCCCGCCATGCCGCCCAGGCTGAACATGCCGTGCAGGCGCGACATGATGGGACGGCTGCGGCTGGCTTCCACCGTGGCCGCCTGCGCGTTCATGGCGACGTCGAATGCGGCATTGGCCATGCCGAAGGCCAGCAGTGCCGGCACCAGCAGCAGGAAATCCGGCATGGCCAGCAGCAGGGCGGTGGCGAGGGCATAGGCCGCACCGCTGGCCAGCGAGGCGCGCGCGCTGCCCACGCGCGCCACCCAGCGGCCGACCGGCCCCATTGCCGCGATCGCGCCGCCGGCCACCGCCAGCATGGCCAGCGACAGCGCGGCATCGGACAGGCCGAAGCGGGCCTTGATGGTAGGGATATGGACGCCCCAGGTGGCGAAGGTGGCGCCGTTGACGAAGAACAGCGCCATGGTGGCGTAGGCGGCGTGTTCCACCCGCCGGGTGGCGGCCATGGCAGGCATGGCGGCGGGCACCGGGCCCGCGGGAAGTTCCGGCAAGGGCCGGCTGTGATGTGGATCGGACATGCGGATGGCGGCGGCGCATGCGTGGCGCGCCGGACCGTTCCGGCGCGCCGCCTGCGCGAGACCCGCATGGTCGCACAGCCGCGTGACGCGCGTGCGCCGCGCCCGCGGCCGCTGGCGGCTCAGGCCGGTGCCGCACCGGTGCGCAGCAGGCCGCGCTGCTGCAGCGCGAAGGCGAAGGCGGCCAGCGCCGCCAGCGCCAATGCCACCATCAGCCACAGCATCAGCCAGTAGCCACCGGCGGCGCGCCACAGCAGGGCGCCGAACCAGGGCGCTGCGGCCTGCATCAGCAGCACCGGTGTCATCATCAGGCCGTTGAGCGTGGCGTAGTGATGGCGCGAGATCAGTTCCGGCATGGCCATCGCGCGCAGCATGGTGTTGACGCCGTTGGCGCAGCCGTAGATGACGGCGGCCAGCATCAGCCAGCCGCCCGCGCCCAGGGCGAAGCCCAGCAGGCCGAGCGCCATCACCGCGTAGACAGGCATCGACAGGCGCACCGGATGACTGACCGGCAGGCGCATCATCACGGTGCGGCCCACCACCTGGGCCGGTCCGATCAGCGCGGCCACCATCAGCTGCTGCGACAACGGCATGCCCTTCTCGGTCAGCATCGGGATCAGGTGGGCCCCCAGCAGGGAGGCGATCACGGCGGTCGCCGTGAAGGCCGCCACTACGGCCCAGAATACCGGCTGGCGCAGCGTGGCGCGGGCGATGCCGGCACCCGCTGCGCCTTCCGGCAACGGCGAGGCGGGGGCGGCATAGCTCGGGTGGATGGCATAGCGCAGGCGCGCGTGCAGCGGGGCGCAGACCAGCAGGTTGAGGGCGGCGAAGACCAGCAGGGTCGGCTGCCAGCCGAGATGCAGCACCAGCCATTGCGCCAGCGGCACGAAGATCGTGCTGGAGAAGCCGGCGATCAGCGTGAGGCTGAGGATGGGTTTCTGGTAGCCGTCGCCGAAGGCCTGGCGCAGCACCAGGAAGGCCGGCTCATACAGCGTGCTCGACATCGCCAGGCCGAGCGGCAGCCAGGTCAGCAGGAAGGCGGCCGGCGACGGCGACCAGGCCCACAGCAGCATGCCGGCGCCGGCCAGCAGCGAGCCCGCGCACATCACGCGGCGTGCCGGCACGCGGTCCAGCAGGCGCCCCACGGCGAAGGAGCACAGGGCCCAGACCAGCAGGCCCAGCGAGAAGCCGCCGGCGAGGAAGGGCTTGGAATAGCCCAGGGCCTGGCTCATCGGCCCGATGAAGACGGTGAAACTGAAGTACAGCGTGCCCCAGGAAATCACCTCGGTGATGCCGAGGGCCCAGACCAGCTTGCGCAGGGCGCTGCCACTATGGTCGGCTGGTGCGGCATGCCGGCCGGAAGGTGTGTGGTGTTCTTGTTGTGTCATGGTGCGCGCGGGCACGCGGACGCTGGCCGGTGGCCGGCGGCGCGGGCTTCCTCGCTGGAGTGCGGGTGTCGGGAAGCGGGCGCGCGCGGGGATGGCTCGGGGGACCCGCTGCGGCGGCCTGCCAGCGTCGATTGTAGCGGCGGTGCGCGTTGGCTGGCGGCGATTGTGGCGTGCACGGCACGGGGTGCCGCCGCCTTCCGGTGGCGCGTGTCAGGCGCCCATGCCGTCCGGCTTCGCCCCGGGCGGCTGCGCCGGACCCTTGAGTTCCACCACATTGCCGTCGGGATCGCGCACGTAGAGGGAGAATCCGAGGCCTTCCGCGCCGTAGCGCATCTCGGGGGGGGCCGGCTCGATACCGAGCCCGCGCAGCCACGCCGACAGGCTGGCACTGTCGAACGGGTCGATGCGCAGGCAGAAGTGATCCAGGTTGCGGCCCTGCGCGCCGGGTCCGGCGCCGCCGGCGCGCCCGAGGGGGCCGTCCAGCGCGACCAGGTCGATCAGGGCGCAGCCGGCGCGCAGCTGGGTCAGGCCGAGCGCGGCCTGCTCGCGCTCGACGGTGCAGCCGAGCACGCCGACGTAGAAACGCAGCATCGCCGGCACGTCGGCGCTGCGCAGAACCAGGTGGTCGATGCCGAGGATGCGGAACATGGCGGTCTCGCGGTGGCCCCTGTCATCCTACCAGCCTACGAGGCGCGGCAGCCGGCGTCGAGCGTCCCGGCAGGCCCCCCGGGGGCGCCTCAGAGGTCCGGGATCAGCCGCTTGCCGAGGCTGACCGCCTCGTCCTGCGCATAGCCCAGGCTGTCGTAGAAGCCGAGCACCGCGTCGTTGCCCTTGCGTACCAGCAGGTTGATCTTGGGGCAGCCGCGCTCGACCAGCAATTGCTCGGCGCGCGCCATCAGTGCGCGGCCCCAGCCCAGGCGCTGCTGGGCCGGGTCGACCGCCAGGTAGTAGACCCAGCCGCGGTGTCCGTCGAAACCCACCATGGCCGAGGCCACCGGGCGGCCGCCGTCCTCGCCGACCAGGAACAGCTCGGGCTGCTCGGTCAGCTTGCGCGCGATGTCCTTCTTCGGGTCGTTCCAGGGGCGGGTCAGGCCGCAGGCCTGCCACAGGGCGATGATGTCGGCCTCGTCGGCGGGCCGGTAGGAGCGGATCAGCATGGTGCGGTGCAGCGAGTCGGGGCTCGCCAAAGTCGGGATATTGACAGTGTCGCGGTGCGCTTGGTGACACAATGCCCGAAGCCCGACAGGCTGACAACAAGGCGGCCAGGCCGTCACAAGAAACAGGAGACCCCATGAGCACCAACGAAGCCGGCCACGGCGGCGCCGCCGCGCGCGCCACCTTCCACCACATGGAGCAGGGCACCCGCGAGGACTGGGCCGCCATCTCCGCCGAGTTCATGCCCTACGCCCAGGCCCTGCCCGAACGCGTGCTGGCCCACCTGCGCCTGCTCGACGGCGACTTCGGCGGCTTCCCCGTCGATCGCCTGACGCACTCGCTGCAGACGGCCACGCTGGCCCACCGCGACGGGCGCGACGAGGAGTACGTGGTCTGCGCGCTGCTGCACGATATCGGCGACACGCTGGGCAGCTACAACCACCCTGACATCGCGGCGGCCATCCTCAAGCCCTTCGTCAGCCCGGAGAACCTGTGGATGGTGGAGAAGCACGGCGTGTTCCAGGGCTACTACTTCTTCCATCACCTCGGCCTGGACCGCAACCTGCGCGAGCAGTTCCGCGACCAGCCCGAACTGTTCGCGCGCACCGCCGAGTTCTGCCAGAAGTACGACGCGGCCGCCTTCATGACCGACTACGACACGCTGCCGCTGTCCTTCTTCGAGCCGATGGTGCGGCGCGTGCTCGCGCGTCCGCGCAATTCGATGTACGTGAAGCCGGGCGAGGACAAGCTGGCCAGCGCGGCCTGACCCGGGCCGGTGCGGCGGCACCACCGCACGCCGGAATAAGAAAAGGGGCGCGAATCGCGCCCCTTGGTCATGCCGTCATGCGGCCGCCGGTCCGGTCCCGGCTCCGGCTCATGCTGCCTGCTGCGCGGCCTGCGGGTCGCGGAACTGCGCCAGCAGCGCCTGCCAGCGCCCACGCACCGCCTGCAGGTTGTTCTCCTTGACGTGGCCGAAGCCGCGGATGTCGTCCGGCAGCGCGGCCAGCGTCACCGCGGTGGCGTGGTTGGCCGCGCTGAGGCCGCCGCGCAGTTCGTCGAGCAGTGCGCGGTACTCGCCGATCAGCGCGCGCTCGGTACGGCGTTCCTCGGTCTTGCCGAAGATGTCGAGCGCACCGCCGCGCAGGCCCTTGAAGCGGGCCAGCAGCCTGAACAGCGCCATCGTCGACGGCCCGAAGCGCCGCTTGACCAGGTGCCCCTTGTCGTCGCGCTTGGCCAGCAGCGGCGGCGCCAGCCAGAAGCTGAGCTGGTAGTCGCGGCCGGGCTCGCCCTCGAACTGGGCGCGCAGCTTGTCGAGGAAGGCCGGGTCGGTGTAGAGCCGCGCCACTTCGTACTCATCCTTGTAGGCCATCAGCTTGGCCAGTCCGCGCGCGGCCGCCTCGGTCAGCGGCAGCGGCTTGCCGGCGCCGACCAGTGCGCTTTCGGCCGTGCGCACCTGGGCGATGGCATCGCGGTAGGCCTGCGCATAGGCTGCGTCCTGGTAGGCGGTCAGGTGCTCGGCACGGCCGGCGATCAGCTTGTCGAGCAGGGCGCCGGACGAGGTCGGCAGCTTGACCACCTCGGCGCCTTCGGCCGTGTTGCGCAGCTTGCCGGCCAGTGCCAGCACGCGCTCGGGATCGTGCGCCATGTGGCGGCCCCAGTCGAAGGCGGCGCGGTTCTTCTCCACCGCCACGCCGTTGAGCTCGATGGCGCGCAGCATGGCGTCGAGCGACAGGGGCAGCCAGCCCTTCTGCCAGGCGAAGCCGAGTACCAGCGGGTTGGTGTAGATGGTATCGCCCAGCAGGGTGACGGCCAGGCCGGAGGCATTGATGAACTCGCAGGCCTCGCCCACCGCGTTGCGCAGGTCCTGCTCGGCCGACAGGCCGGGGAACTGCCACTTCGGATTCTTGATGAAGTCGGCGGTCGGGGTTTGCGCGGTGTTGATCACGGCGCGCGTGCGTCCCGACTGGGTCTTGGCCAGGACCTCGTCGCTGGCCGAGACGATGGCGTCGCAGCCGATCACCAGGTCTGCCTCGCCCATGGCGATGCGGGTGGCGTGCAGGTCATCGGGACGCGCGGCGATCTGCACGTGCGACAGCACCGCGCCGCCCTTCTGCGCCAGGCCGGCCATGTCGAGCACGGTCACGCCCTTGTTCTCCAGGTGGGCCGCCATGCCCAGCAGGCCGCCGATGGTGACCACGCCGGTACCGCCCACGCCGGTCACCAGCACGCCATAGGGATGGGCCAGGCCGGGCAGCGCCGGCGCGGGCAGTGCCGGCAGGCCTTCCATCGACACGCCGTGCTGCTCGGGCTTGCGCACCTGCGCGCCCTCGGCGGTGACGAAGCTCGGGCAGAAACCGTTGACGCAGGAGAAGTCCTTGTTGCACGAAGACTGGTTGATGCGGCGCTTGGTGCCCAGGTCCGTCTCCAGCGGCTCCACCGACAGGCAGTTGGACTTGACCGAGCAATCGCCGCAGCCTTCGCACACCGCGTCGTTGATGAAGGCGCGCCGGGCCGGGTCGGCCATGGTGCCGCGCTTGCGGCGGCGGCGCTTCTCGGTGGCGCAGGTCTGGTCGTAGATCAGGATGGTGGCGCCCGGCACCTCGCGCAGCTCGCGCTGCACGCGGTCGAGCTCGTCGCGGTGATGCACGGTCACGCCGGCCGGCAGCTTGATGGCGCCGTGGTACTTCTCCGGCTGGTCAGTGACGATCTCGATGCGCTTGGCGCCCTCCGCCGCCACCTGGAAGGCGATGTCCTGCACCGACAGCTGGCCGTCCACCGGCTGGCCGCCGGTCATGGCCACCGCATCGTTGTAGAGGATCTTGTAGGTGATGTTGACGTTGGCGGCGATGGAGGCGCGGATCGCCAGCAGGCCGGAGTGGAAGTAGGTGCCGTCGCCCAGGTTGGCGAACACGTGCTTGTCGCCGGCGAACGGCGCCTGGCCGATCCACGCCACCCCTTCACCGCCCATCTGGCTGAAGGTGCTGGTGTTGCGGTCCATCCACACCGTCATGTAATGGCAGCCGATGCCGGCCAGCGCGCGCGAGCCCTCGGGCACGTTGGTCGAGGTGTTGTGCGGGCAGCCCGAGCAGAACCAGGGCTTGCGCTCCACCGCCACGCGCGGCGTGGCCAGCGCCTTCTCCTTGGCCTGGATGATGGCCAGGCGCGCCTCGATGCGCGCGCGCACGTCGGACGGCAGCTCGAACTTCTCCAGCCGCGTGGCGATCGCCTTGGCGATGATGGCCGGCGACAGCTCGTAGTGTGCCGGCAGCAGCCAGTTGCTCTGCGGGATCGACCACTCGCCGCCGGCGTTGTCCTTCTCGTCGAACTTGCCGTAGACCTTGGGCCGCACGTCGTCGCGCCAGTTGTACAGCTCTTCCTTGAGCGCGTACTCCATGATCTGGCGCTTTTCCTCCACCACCAGGATCTCCTGCAGGCCTTCGGCGAAGGCCCGCGCACCCTGTGCTTCCAGCGGCCACACGCAGCCGACCTTGTACAGGCGGATGCCGATGCGGGCGCAGGTCTCGTTGTCGAGGCCGAGGTCGGACAGCGCCTGGCGGGTATCGAGGTAGGCCTTGCCGCCGGTCATGATGCCGAAGCGCGCGTGCGGCGAATCGATCTCGATACGGTCGATCTTGTTGGCGCGCACATAGGCCAGGCCGGCGTACCACTTGTAGTCGAGCAGGCGCGCTTCCTGCACCAGTGGCGGATCTGGCCAGCGGATGTTGAGGCCGCCCGGCGGCAGCTGGAAGTCGTCCGGCAGGACGATGCGCACGCGGTGCGGGTCCAGTTCCACCGAAGCCGACGACTCGACCACGTCGGTCACGCACTTCATTGCCACCCACAGGCCGGAGTAGCGGCTCATGGCCCAGCCGTGCAGGCCGTAATCCAGGTATTCCTGCACGTTGGACGGATAGAGCACCGGCAGGCCGCAGGCCTTGAAGATATGCTCGGACTGGTGCGCCAGCGTCGACGACTTGGCGGCGTGGTCGTCGCCCGCCAGCACCAGCACGCCGCCGTGCTTCGACGAGCCGGCCGAGTTGGCGTGCTTGAAGACGTCGCCGGTGCGGTCCACGCCGGGCCCCTTGCCATACCACATGCCGAACACGCCATCGAACTGCGCGTCCGGATACATGTTGACCTGCTGCGAGCCCCACACCGAGGTGGCGGCCAGGTCTTCGTTCAGGCCGGCCTGGAAGACGATGTTGTGCGCGGCCAGGTGCTTCTTGGCCTTCCATAGCGACTGGTCCAGCGCGCCCAGCGGCGAGCCGCGGTAGCCCGAGATGAAGCCGGCCGTATTGAGGCCGGCGGCGCGGTCGCGCTCCTGCTGCAGCATCGGCAGCCGTACCAGCGCCTGCGTGCCGCTGATATAGATGCGGCCACGCTCGAGCGTGTACTTGTCGTCCAGGGAAACTCTGGCGAGCGCCTCGCGGATGGCGTCGCTCACAGGCGGGGTCAGGGGGGCATTCATGCGTGCTCCTCTCTCTTGGCGTGTTGCCGGGATCACCGGCGCTTCGGTTGTGGGCAGCCGCTGGCGCCTCTTGTGAAGGCGGGGCACGGCTGTGTCTCTGCGCGGCATGGTAGCACCGCCCCCGGCCGCGGCATATCCTGCGGCGCAGCAAAATGCGCCCCCGGGGGGACCGTGATTTCCCGTATGGACGCGGCTTCGCGTGTACACTGCGTTGCGTTCAAAGCAGGCGCCCGGAAGGGGCGCAAGCCGGGCCGGCGCCACATCGCGCCAGGTGCAACCCGCCCCGATCCGGGGCACCCGGCACACCAGGAAACGACATGACCAATTCCCCCCGCCAGGGCAGCGCGACCCTGGCCGTGCTGATCGACGCCGACAATGCGGCGCCCGCCATCGTCGAAGGCCTGCTGGCCGAGGTGGCCAAGTACGGCGTGGCCGCCGTCAAGCGCATCTACGGCGACTGGACCAAGCCTAACCTCGCCGGCTGGAAGGAGCGCCTGCTGTCGCACTCGATCCAGCCGATCCAGCAGTTCCGCTACACGGTCGGCAAGAACGCCACCGACAGCGCGATGATCATCGACGCGATGGACCTGCTGTACACCGGCCGCTTCGATGGCTTCTGCATCGTCTCCAGCGACAGCGACTTCACCCGCCTGGCCTCGCGCATCCGTGAACAGGGCCTGATCGTCTACGGCTTCGGCGAGCGCAAGACGCCCAAGCCCTTCGTCACCGCCTGCGACAAGTTCATCTACTCCGACGTGTTGCGTGCCGATGCCGAGACCGACGAAGCCGCGGCACCCGCCAAGCGCCGCAGCGGCGGCGAACTGCGCCAGGACTCGCGCCTGGTGCGCCTGCTGCAGAGCGCCTCGCAGGCCGTGTCGGACGAAGACGGCTGGGCCACGCTGGGCGGCATCGGCAGCCACATCGCCAAGCAGGCGCCGGAATTCGACTCGCGCAACTATGGCTACGGCAAGCTCTCCGAACTGGTCGTCGCCACCGGCCTGTTCGAGGTGGAGACGCGCAACGGCGGCAACAACAAGACCATCTGGGTGCGCCTGAAGAAGCGCTCGCGCAACGCACCCGAAAGCGAAGGCAAGGCACAGGCACCGGCCCAGCCGGCGGCTCCGCAGCATGGCGGCCACGCGCGCGGCGAAGGGCGCGGGCCCGACCGCCATGGGGCGCAACAACGACAGGCTCCGTCTCCCGCTCCCGCTCCCGAGGCAGCGGCCATTGCGGTAGTCCCGGCGCTGCAGGAACCCGAGGAAGCTCCGTTGCCGGCGGTCGTACCCGAGGCTGCGCCCATCGTGCCGGCCGAGGCCGCGGCAGAGCCCGAGGCAGGGATCGCGGCACCGGCGGACGCGGGCGAGCCCCCGGCCGAAGCCGTTCCCGCCAAGGCCAAGGCGGCGGGGCGTCCGAAGCGTGCGCCCAAGCGCCCCGATGTGGTGCTGAGCGAGACGCCGTGGCCGATCGACGCCACCGTGTTCGCCGCGCCCGGGGCGACCGTGCTGACGGCTGGCGTGCCTGGCGAAGAGTTGATTGTGGCGGCGCCTGTCGTAGAGGCTGCGGCTGAGACGGAGGTAGTGGGCGAGGCTGCGCCGGTGAAGAAGAAGCGGGCGGCTGCGCCGCGCAAGCGGGCGGTGAAGAAGGTTGCGGAGTAGATCGGCAGTTGATTGGATGCCCGGATTCGGGGGCTGTCTGTCTGCGGGGCAACGGCTTGTTTTGGCTCTCGTGACTTGACGCTTGTCGTGTGGGTTCGGGCGGTGTTGGTCTGCGAGACAACGACCTGTTTCGACTCCCCCTGCGGGGGAGCCGACCTACTTTCTTGGTCTCGCTGTATAGACCGGGGACATGGTGGACAGGTGTGCGAGGACATGGTTGACACTTCACGGCAGAGTTTCTGCCGGAGTCCGTCATGCCCTGGAGCCCACGCGACACCATGAGCCTGCGCCACGAATTCGTCCTGCTCGCCCAGCAAGAGGGCTGCAATCGCCGCCAGCTATGCCAACGCTACGGCATCTCCCCGCAGACCGGCTATAAGTGGATTGCTCGGTACACCGAACAGGAGATGGCTGGCTTGGTCGAGCGGTCGCGCCGGCCCGCGACCAGTCCGACCCGAACGGCGGAGGAACTGGAGCGACTGGTCGTCGACCTGCGCCTGCAGCACCCGGCTTGGGGCGGGCGCAAGATCAGCCGACGGCTTCAGGATCTGGGCCACACACCGGTGCCGGCTCCGAGCACCGTGACGTCCATCCTGCATCGACATGGCCTGATCTCACCCGAAGCCTCGGTCAAGGCCCAGCCCTGGCAACGCTTTGAACATGCGGCGCCCAATCAGCTGTGGCAAATGGATTTCAAGGGCGGCTTTCGCACGCACGATGGCCAGATGTGCTCGCCATTGACGGTACTGGACGATCATTCCCGCTTCGCCGTCACGCTGGCCGCCTGTACGCAGACCCACACCGCTGTGGTCCAGGAGCACCTGGCCCAGGCCTTTCGCCACTTCGGACTGCCTTGGCGCATCAACGCCGACAATGGGGCGCCGTGGGGCAGTCCCTCACAACCGGGGCAGCTCACCGGCCTGGGGGTCTGGCTCATCCGGCTAGGCGTGCGCCTGACCCATAGCCGTCCGGCCCATCCTCAAACCAATGGCAAGGACGAACGCTTTCACCGCACCCTCAAAGCCGAAGTGATCAATGCCCGTGGCTTTGCCTCCAGCCTGCAAGCCCAGCATGCGTTTGATGCCTGGCGCGATATCTACAACTTGCAGCGCCCACATGAGGCACTCGGCCTGGCGACGCCGGTGACACGCTATCAGCCCAGTCCTCGCTCCTATCCGGAGGTGCTACCGGAGATCGAATACGGCCCTGACGATCTGGTAGTGAAGATCAAATGGGACGGACAACTGCGCTTTCGCGGGCAAACCTTCAAAGTGTCCAATGCCCTACGAGATTTCCCGGTCGCCTTGCGCCCACAACCCAACCACGATGGACGATTCGATCTGTATTTCGTCGATCACTGCTTCGGCTACATCGATTTGAACGACCACCAGGCGGCCTAATATGTGTCAACCATGTCCTCGCACAGGTGTCACCTATGTCCCCGGTCTATACATCTCGCCCAAGAAAGTAGGCAAAGAAGGCGACCCGGGTGCGGCGACCCCCCCTCGCGAATTAGCCCCGGCCGCCGCGCCCGTCCGAACTCGCGGCCTGCGGCCGCTCAGACAGCGGACGGGCTTCATCGGCGGCCGGGGCTAATTCGCGAGGCGCCGCACACGGGAGGGAAAGGCCAAACCGTTGGTATGCGAGTGGGCTTGCTCTTGCATGCTGGCTTGGCTGGCTGAGCCTTCGTGTTCGGCCAGCTCGCTGGCCGAACATCTATCTCCGAAGCGCTGGACAGAGTGCAAAAGCGCAAGCCAAGCCATCGGTCTGCCAACGAGTTCGATATAGCGTGAAGGCTTGGTCTGCTGAGCTTTCGTGTTCGGCCAGCGAGCTGGCCGAACACCCGTCACCCGAAGCGAAGCGAGGCGTGGCATCTGTTCCCTGCCGTGTGCGGCGCCTCGCGTGCTGGGGCAAAGAGCGGAAAAGAGGGCCCCCTGTCTGAGGATCGCCTTAAGGCGATCCGAGTTGGGGCCCGGCCGCTCTTTGCCCCAGCACGCGAGGGGGTGTTGAGCCGCACCCGGCGCGCCTTCTTTGCCCACTTTCTTGGGCAAGACCAAGAAAGTAGGTCGGCTCCCCCGCAGGGGGAGTCGAAACAAGCCGTTGCCTCGCAAACCAACACCGTCGGCCCAAACGCCCAAACGCCCAAACGCCCAAACGCCCAAACGCCCAAACGCCCAAACGCCCAAACGCCCAAACGCCCAAACGCCCAAACGCCCAAACGCCCAAACGCCCAAACGCCCAAACGCCCAAACGCCCAAACGCCCAAACGCCCAAACGCCCAAACGCCCAAACGCCCAAACGCTAAAGAACCAACCCCTCACCTCACCAACTGATTGATCTCAATAATCGGCATCAACACCGCCAGCACGATCAACAGCACCACCACCCCCATGGTCAGGATCAGCAGCGGCTCCAGCAAGCTGGTGAGGAACATCGTGCGCCGCTCCAGTTCCTGCGCCTCGCCCTGCGCCGCGCGTTCCAGCATGGTCGGCAGGTTGCCGGTGGCTTCGCCGGAGCGGATCAGGTGCACCAGCACCGGCGGGAACTGGTTCTGCGCCGCCAGCGCACGCGCCAGCGAGGCGCCTTCGCGCACGCGCGTGGTGGCGTCGTCGACGTTGGCCTTGAGCGCCTCGTTGGTGAGGGTTTCGCCGGCGGCCTGCAGGCTGCGCAGGATCGGCACCCCGGCCGAGACCAGGATGGCCAGGGTGCTGGCGAAGCGCGCGGAGTCGTAGCCGCGGATCAGCTTGCCGGCCAGCGGCGCGGTCAGCAGCCAGCGGTGCCAGGACAGGCGCACGCCGGGCTGGCGCAACAGCGCGCGGATGCCCAACGTCACCGCGGCGATCGCGGCGAGCGCGGCCCACCACCAATTGCGCACGAAATCCGACAGCGCCAGCATGATGATGGTCAGCGTCGGCAGCTTCTGCTTGGTGTTGGCGAACACGCTCACCACCTGCGGCACCACGTAGGAGAGCAGGAAGATGACGATGGCGAAGGCCACCACGGTGACGATGGCGGGGTAGGTGAAGGCCAGGCGGATCTTGCCGGTCAGCGCGTTGCGCGCTTCCACGTAGTCGGCCAGCCGCTCCAGCACCAGGCCGAGGTGGCCGGAGTGCTCGCCGGCCGAGACCAGGGCGCGGTAGATGTCGGGAAAGTCGCGCGGGTGCTGCGACAGCGCCGCCGACAGCGAATTGCCGCCCATCACGTCGGCGCGGATGCCGGCCAGCAGTTCGTGCACGTAGGCGCGCTCTGCCTGGTCGGCCAGCGCGCCCAGCGCTTCGTCCAGCGGCAGGCCGGCCACGATCAGGCTGGCGAGCTGGCGCGTGAACAGCGCCTGTTCCTGCTTGGTCAGGCGCCGCACCAGGCCGGCGGCCTTGCCGCGTCCGCTGTCGCTGCCGGCGCCGAGGACGTCGACCGAGAGCGGGGTCAGGCCGCGCGCGCGCAGCTGCGCGCGCGCCTGCTTGGGACTGTCGGCGTCGACCACGCCGCGGTCGGTCTTGCCGGCCGCGTCGACGGCTTCATAGCGGAAGGCTGGCATGTGGCGGGCCTCCCGTTCAGTCGCGCGTCACGCGCAGCACTTCCTCGAGCGAGGTGGCACCGCTGTCGATCCAGCGCTGCGCGTCGCCGCGCATGGTGTGCATGCCGCGAGCCAGCGCCGCCTGCTTGATCTCCGCCTCGGGCGTCTGGCGGTGGATCATGGTGCGGATCTGGTCGTCCACGCTCAGCAGCTCATAGACGCCCATGCGGCCCTGATAGCCGGAATGGCCGCACTTGTCGCAGCCTGCCGCGTGCCACACGCGCTGCAGCGGCCGTCCCTGCGGCTGCAGGGCCCCGCCCTCGTCCGGCGCGGCCTCGATGACCTCCTCGCGCTTGCAGTGCGGGCACAGGCGGCGTACCAGGCGCTGCGCCAGCACGCCAAGCAATGACGACGACAGCAGGAAGGGCTCGATGCCCATGTCGACCAGGCGGGTCACTGCCGAGGCCGAGTCGTTGGTGTGCAGCGTCGCCAGCACCAGGTGGCCGGTGAGGGAGGCCTGCACGGCGATCTGCGCGGTCTCCAGGTCGCGGATCTCGCCGATCATCACCACGTCCGGGTCCTGGCGCAGGATGGCGCGCAGGGCCTTGGCGAAGGTCATGTCGATGCGGGCGTTGACCTGGGTCTGGCCGATGCCGTCGAGGTCGTACTCGATCGGATCTTCCACCGTCATGATGTTGGTGCTCTGCGCGTCCAGCCGCGAGAGCGCCGCGTACAGCGTGGTGGTCTTGCCCGAGCCGGTCGGGCCGGTCACCAGCACGATGCCGTGCGGCTGGCGGATCAGGCCGTCGAAACCGGCCAGCGTGCCCGGCGCCATGCCGAGCTTGGCCAGGTCGAGGCGCCCGGCTTCCTTGTCGAGCAGGCGCAGCACCGCGCGCTCGCCGTGGCCGGTGGGCAGCGTGGAGACGCGCACGTCGACCGGGCGGCCGCCCACGCGCAGGGTGATGCGGCCGTCCTGCGGCAGGCGCTTCTCGGCGATGTCGAGCTGGGCCATGATCTTGATGCGCGAGATCAGCGCGCCGTGCAGCGCCTTCTTCGGGCGCACCACGTCGCGCAGCGTGCCGTCCACGCGGAAGCGCACCACCGAGGCCGACTCGAAGGGCTCGATGTGGATGTCCGAGGCGCCTTCGCGCGCGGCCTGCGTCAGCAGCGCGTTGATCATGCGGATGATGGGGGCGTCGTCCTCGGATTCGAGCAGGTCTTCCACCGCGGGAATGTCCTGCATCAGCCGCGACAGGTCGACCTCGCCCTCGACCTCGCCGACCACCTGGGCGGCGCTGCCGTCCTGGCGGTTGTAGGCATCGGACATGGCGCGTTCCAGCGCGTCGGGCTCGAGTACCCGCAGCTGCAGCGGGCCGTGCACGCGCGCCACTTCGGCCAGCGCGGCCGGTGCGGTGGCGCGGCTGACCCAGACCTCGAGCCCGTCGGCGCGCTGGTGCGCGACCAGCAGCCGGCCCTCGCGCGCGAAGGCGTAGGGCAGCAGCCGGGCCGCCATCGGCGAGGGCGGTTCCAGCGCGGGGGCCGCGGCGGCGGGAGATGCGGTTGCCGTCGTCGTCATCGTCAGTTGCCGGAGGCGGCGGCCTGCGGCGCCTGGGCGGAGGCTTGCGGTGCCGCTTGCGAGGTCGGCTGCCCGGACTGCGGCATCGGCATCAGCAACGGCCCGGACCGCGTCAGCGGCACGGACTGCGGCAGCGGCAGCGGCCCGGCTGGCGCCACGCCCTTGTCGCGCGGGTCGACGAAGGGCGCCGCCGGCGCGTCTGCCGGCGGCAGCACCGGCGTGTCCTGGTCGCGCACCATATTGTTGGGCGAGACGAAGCCCTGCTGCTTGGCGCGCATGTAGTCGTAGCGGTCCTGCGTCAGGCGGTCGGTGGCGCCGGCGGTGCGCATCACGTAGGGGCGCAGGAATACCAGCAGGTTGGTCTTGCCGCGGTTCTTGTTCTCGTAGCGGAACAGGTTGCCGATCCAGGGGATGTCGCCCAGCAGCGGCACCTTCTGCACGCCGTCGCCATAGGTGTCCTCGATCAGGCCGCCGAGCACGATGATCTGGCCGTCGTTGACCAGCACATTGGTCTCGATCGAGCGCACGTTGGTGGTCGGGCCCTGGGACAGCGTGGCGGTGCCCGATACCACCGAAGACGATTCCTGGTAGATCTGCATCTTGACCAGGCCGCCGTCGGTGATCTGCGGCTTGACGCGCAGCGTGACGCCGACGTCCTTGCGGTCGTAGGTGGTGAACGGCGTGACCGTGGAGGAACTGCCGGTCTGGGCGTAGGAGCCGGTGGTGACCGGGATGTTCTGCCCGATCAGGATCTTGGCTTCCTCGTTCTCCAGCGTGATCAGGTTCGGCGTGGACAGCAGGTTGGTGCTGCCGTCGGCGCTCAGCGCGCTCAGCAGCGCGCCCAGCCCGGCGGCCTTGTTGACCACGCCGAGGTTCAGGCCGGCCAGGTCCGGCACCAGGCCGGAGACGGAGTTGATGGCCGAGGCGCCGTCGGCGCGCACGGCGGCGACGGCACCGGCCAGGTTGATGATGTTGGCGCCGCCGGTGCCGAAGTTGGTGCCGGCGAAGCCGATGGTGTTGCCGCTCGCGTTGAGCAGGCCCTGCCACTGGATGCCGAGCTTGGAGGTCTGCGTGGACGAGACCTCGACGATCATCGACTCGATGTAGACCTGGGCCCGCCGCATGTCGAGGTCGTCGATCACCGAGCGCAGGTTGCGGTAGACCGGCTCGCTGGCGGTGATGATCAGCGAGTTGGTGGCCGGGTCGGCCTGGATGATGCCTCCGGTGGTGGGCAGTTGCTGGCTGGCGAACGAGGCGCTGAAGGCGGAATTGCCGCTGCCGCCGCCCGTGCCGCTGCGCCCGGTGCTGCTGGTGGTGTTGGTGGCGTACTGGCTGGCCGTGTTGGCGACGGTGTTCTGCAGCGTATTGGTGGCACCGGTGCCGCCGACGCCGGCGCCGGACTGCGTACTGTTGAAGCTGCTGTCGGCGGCGACGATGGCCCGCAGCGTCTGCGCCAGCTTGACCGCGTCGGCGTTCTTCAGCGGTACCACCCAGATGTTGCCGGGGCGCGAGAAGGGCTGGTCGAGCTGTTCGATCAGCTGGCGTGCCTGCTGCAGCCGTGCACGGCTGGAGGCGCGGATCAGCAGCGAGTTGCTGCGCGGTTCGGCCACCACCGAGGTGCGCAGGCTGGCGTCCAGGCCGCCACCGCCGCCGCCCGAGGCGCCGGCGGCACCCGGATCGAGCAGCTTCTGCAGCACCACGGCGGCGTCGCTGGCGATGGCATTGCGCAGCGGCACCAGCTCCACCTCGCCGGAGGCCGGCGCGTCGATGGCCGCGATCACGCGGGCAAGGCGGCGCAGGTTGTCGGCGTAGTCGGTGATGACCAGCGTGTTGTTGCCCGGGTAGGCGGTGATGGTGTTGTTCGGCGCGATCATGGGACGCAGCACCGGCACCAGGTTGTTGGCTGACTCGTAGTTCAGCCGGAACACCTGGGTCACCACCTGCTCGCCGCCGCTGCCGCCGCGCGCCGGCGCGGGGCCGACCACGGTGGGCGAGCCCTGCAGCTTGGCATCGGCCTCCGGCACCACCTTGGTGAAGCCGTTGCTTTCCACGATGGCGTAGCCCTGCATGCGCAGCACCGAGCCCAGCGTGGACAGCGCCTGTTCGCGCGAGACCGGCTGTTCGGTGACGAGGTTGACCGAGCCCTTGACGCGCGGGTCGACCACGAAGTTCTTGCCGGTGGCCTGGCCCACCGCCTTGACCACCGATTCGAGATCGGCGTTGACGAAGTTGAGCACCACCTGGTCGCGTCCGTTCGCGCCGGCGGGCTGCTGGGCCCACAGCGGCGCCGGCGCCAGCAGGGAAAGGCCGCACAGCAGCACGGTGGCGTGCTTGGTGGCGGTGTGCAGGAACGGGCGGAAAGCTTGTTTTTTCATCATCGTTTAGCGGCTGCGGGCATGGCCGGCTGGTACCGGCTGCCAGGTCAGAAGCGCAGCGTGGTCACATTGTCCTCACGTCTTCCCAGCAGGCTCAGCAGGCCCACCAGCTGTGCGGCGGCATCGGGATCGGCAAAGGCCGTGCCCTCGAAACGCGCCTGCCGTCCCAGTGTGCCGTCGCCCTCCAGGTGCAGCGGCCCATTGACGGTGTGCAGCCGCAGCTTGCCGCCGCCGCCGCTCCAGTCGATCTCGGCGCGGTAGCTGCCCAGCGGGCGCAGGCGGCTGACCGCGGACGACAGGTTGTCCAGGCGCAGCGTCAGGTGTCCTGCCGGCTGGCCGCCGGATGCCGAGAAACTGCCGTTCAGCGCCGTCCAGTCGAGCTGCATGCGCCCGTCGGGGCGCAGGCTGTTGAATGGCGCGCCCAGTCCTTCGAGCAGCGTGGCCGGCAGGCGCAGCGCGCCGGCCTGGGCCTGCCAGCCACCCGGCGCCACGGTCAGCGCCACCGGCGTGTCCATGGCCTCGGTATGGCGCACCGTCACGCGCAGGCGGCCGGTGAACAGCGGCCAGAAGGCCACCGTCCACTGCAGCCGTCCGGGCAGCACGGTGGCGGTCTCGCTGCCGCTGCCGGCCGACAGGGCCAGCGTGGCGCTGCCCTGCCACAGCGTGCCCTGCGCATCGGCCAGCAGCAGCTTCTGCCCGCTTTGCGCGGCCACGCTGTCTGCGATCCAGGCCGCCGGCAGGGCGGCCAGGGTGGTCAAGCCCACCACCAGCGCGCCGAGCGCCAGCCAGCCCAGGCGGCGCCAGCCGCGTGGCGCGGGCGCGGCTGGCCGGCGCAGGCGCAGGGCTTCGAGCCGTGCCATCAGCGCTGGCCGCCTGCGGTGGGGCCCTGCAAGGTGGCCGTCATGTTGACCAGCGCGGTCGCGCCGACGTAACTCAGCCTGGCATCGGTCACCTTGAGCCGCTGCTGCTGGCGCACGTCCTGCAGCCACGCCGCGAGCGCGCCGAACGGCACCTTGTCGAGCTGGACCTGCACACTGCCGTCGCCGTTGGTGGCCAGCCGGGTGGCCTTCAGGCCCTGCTGGGCCAGGCCGGCCTGCAGGGCCTGGGTGAGGGCATCGCCCTGCAGCGCCGGCGGCGGGCTGCTGTTCAGGCTGCGCGCTTCCTGCGCCAGGGTGTCCATCTCGGCGAGGTCGGCACGCTGCTGCGGCAGGCTGCGCGCGAGACGGGCGCTGGCGTCGGCGGCCGGTTCCCACAGCAGGCTGTAGCCGGCGACCGCCAGCAGCACGGCCGCCCCGCCTGCCAGGATCCATTGCTCGCGCGGATTGCGTGCCGACCAGAAGGCGTCGAAGCGCTCGCGCCAGGCCGCGGGCAGGCGCGGACGCGCCAGGCCGGCCAGGCGGTTCAGGGCGCTGCGCGGCTTGCCGCCGTTCGCGGCCGGGCCCGGCGCGCGGCCGGGTGCGGAGTCTTTGGTCGGTATCACGGGGCGTTCCTGGGCGCAGTGGCGGTCGAGACGGGGCGCGGGCTCATAGGGCGGGCTTGACCGTCCAGCGCGAGCTGCCGGCCGGGGCCTGGCTGCCTTCCCGCGGGCTGTTGTCTTCGTCCATCGCCAGCCCGGCCTGGCGCGCCGCGCTGCGCAGGGTGGCGGTGTCGGTGCCGGCCTTGAGCGTCACATAGAGCGTGCGGCTGCGGTATTCGAGCCCCAGCAGGCCGTCGGGCGGCAACTGGCGGGCGGCCTGGGCGAAGCGGTCGGCCAGCGGCAGGAAATCGTCCGGCACGCTGCGGCCGCTGGCCAGGCGCAGCTGCTCGACCTGGCGGCGCATCTGCAACGGCGGGTCCACCACCACGGGGAGCTGCGGGAAGGCGCTGCGCAGGGCCTGCAGCTGCGCGGCCGCGAGCCGTTGCTGCTCCTGGTGCAGTTTCAGCCACAGGATGTTCATGCCGGCCAGCTGCACCAGCAGCAGGCCGGCGGCGAGCGCCAGCGGCAGGCGCCAGGCGCGCAGGTTCCAGCGCTCGGCACGGCCTTGGGCGAACTCGAACTGGGCCAGGTCGAGCGCCGCGTCGCGCAGGCAGTCCTGGGCGCCGGCCAGCCACTGCGGCCAGCCGAGCGCGGCCGGCGCCACCGGCAGGCCGGCGTGGCGGCCCGCTTCACGGTCCGCAATCCAGTTGCCTGCCGGCGCCAGCGCGAGCCAGCCGGCCAGCGACTCGCTGCCGAGCAGCAGGCCGTAGCCGGCATGCGGTCCGGTGCGCACGGTCAACTGCCATAGCCGCTGCGCCTGGCGGGGCGCGGCAATGGCGTCGTCGGCGAGCAGGCCGTCGGCCTGCTCCAGTGTCGGGGTGGCATCCTCGATCGCCAGCGTGGCCGGCGCGGCCGCCGCCGCTGGCGGCGGCTCGGTGGCGGCCTCGCCGTCGGCGGCGCTGTCCGGCGCGGCCGGCTCGGCCAGCGGCAGGCAGAGCTGGGCCGGCAGCACGCAGCGGCGGCGGTGGCTGTGTTCGGCGAAGGCATCCAGCACCGCGCGCAGCCAGGCGCGGTCGACCACCATCAGCAGGCGGCGGCGCGCCGCGCGCGGCGTACCGGCCGCTGCGGCATCCAGCGCCGGGCCGACCGCGATGTGGCTGAGCTGGGCGTCGCCCGCGAGTATGTCCTCGACCAGGTTGGGCAGCGCCAGCTTCAGGCGGGCCGGTGCCAGCGGCGGGACGTCGGCCTCGCTCAGCAGCACGTCGCCGGCCGACAGGATCAGCACCAGGCGGTCGGCCGCCGGCAGTTCCTCGACCCGAGCGTTGCCTTCACGCAACACCGTGGACGCCGGCGCGACGGCGGCACGCCGGCCCGTGGCGGCGGCCGGGTCCCGCACCAGCGCGAAGGGCAGGGCGCCGAACCGCCACGGTTGTGGCTGGTCATGCGGGCGCGGCGGAATGCGGACGTACAGGGAGGTGCTCAAGGTCTTGCGGTCTTGCTGGCTGGAACGGGTCGGAAACTGGCGGGCGGGCCGGGCGGGAGCAACGCCGCCTCCCCCTTACGGTGGCGCGCCGCTCAGGCCGGCGCAAGGCTGGGGCGCCGGCCTGACGGGTGCATGCCTGCGCCAGGCCGGAGCATACCTTGCCTGTGTGACTGATTGGCGTCAATACGGAATTCTGAGGCATTTCCGGCCCTTGTTCAGGCCTTTGACGGCCGACCAAGGGGGGATTGCCCGTCAGCGCGATTCAGGCATGCGGTCGATATCGTGGACCCACAGTATCCGCGTGCTGTTGGCGTTGGGCTGGGCATCGGCACGGTAGACCAGCGAGACCTGCATGCGCAGGGCCCGCTCGTGGCGGACCTGGCCGTAGATCAGGAAGTAATGGCTGCGCACGTCGACGGCGTTGGCCACGCTGTTGGGATCGGCCTGCGGCGCCAGCGTGCGCAACTGGGTCTGCACGTCGCCGACATTGTTGAAATAGGCGCGGTCGCGCTGGCGCACCAGTTCGCGCGCGCGATCCAGCGGCAGGTTTTCGATGACGGCGGCCAGCACTTCCGGGTCGGCGGTGTTCGCATTCACCACGGTGCGCTCGGGCAGCAGGATGACGAAAGGCGCGAGCGCGGCCACGATCTGCGGCGTGTAGCCGGGCACCGCCAGCAGGTCCTCGGCACTGTCGGGCGGGCGCGGCGACCGCGCGCCGCCCTGGCGGCCGCGCTGGGCGGCCAGCAGGTAGCGTGCGGTGGCATCGGCCAGGGCGCCGTTCTGGCCCAGCGTCTGCAGCAGGCGACGGTAGGCGGCCAGCGCGATGGTATCGATGGTGGCCGCGCTGCCCTGGCCTTCGACGGTGGTCCAGATCACCAGGTTGTTGAGGTTGAAGCGCGCCTGGGCGTCCATCACGCGCCCGGACAGGAAGGAGGTCTCGCCGGCCTGGTCGGTGCGCAGCGCGGCGCCCAGGAAGTCCGACAGGCGCGTCTCGGCGACTGGAACGGCCCACGGCTCGCCGAGCTGGTCGACGCTGGTGCGGCGCTGGTCGTCGCGCAGGATCAGGCGCGCCCAGTCGACCGCGGCGCGCTCGATCCAGGCCGCCTGGGCAACCAGGCGCTGGTTTTCCACCGAGCGGATCTGTACCTGCTGGCGCCACAGCATGCCGGAGACCACCACCACGGCCAGCGTCACGATCAGCAGCGCGGTCACCACGGCGGCGCCGCGCGCACGCCGGCGGGCACCGGCACGGCGTGTGGCGAGGGCGGCGGGCAGGCGGCGCGTCGTCATAGGCCGGTCAGGCAGGTCTTCTGGAAGCGGCGGGGCGTGTCGCCGTCGCCCATGCGTGCCATCAGCGTCAGTTCCAGCCCGCGCAGCACCGGGCCGCTGGTGGCCGCGACCACGACCGAGGAGGCCGGCACCGCCGACACGCTGCCGGCCAGCAGCGCACCGCGCACCGCGGCGCTGTCGGTCTGCCAGCCGCCGGGTTCGACCCAGGCGCGAACCGTCAGCGCGTCGGCGTTGGCCACCAGCGCCCGCGCCGGGCCGCCGTCCGGACGCCGCAGCGCCTGCAGGGCGGCCTGCACGGCACCGCGGTTGTCGGCGGGCGGCGCGGCCGCGCGTACCACGGTATTGCCGTCGAGCCGGTAGGCGACCACCTGCCAGGTGGTCGGATTGTTCTCGCTGCGGCGATCGCGCACCATCAGCAGCAGGCCGGGAGCGAACTCCACCGGGCTGCCCTGCAGCGCGGCCGGGCTCGCCAGGTGTTCGCAGTCGGACTGGAACTGGCCGTACAGCACCTTGAGCGCATCGAGGCGGGCATCGTGGTCGACGAGGCGTTCGCGCCCGCGCGTCATCGCGTCGAGGCCGCGCCAGCCGATCACGGCGATCACCGCCAGCAAGGTGATGGCCACCAGCATCTCGAGCAGGGTGAAGCCCGGACTGGCGCGGCGCGGCCCGCGCTCAGAGCAGATTGCGCGATTCATTGGGAAGGATGGTGACCAGCCAGGCCAGCCGCACCGAACGGTCGGCGGCGGACGGGTAGACCGCGATCTCGACGCGGCGGAAGAAGGGATTGGGGGTGCCCGAGACCGTTTCCTCGCAATACAGCGCCACGCCGCCCTGCGGGCAGTCGTAGCCGCGCGTGCCCGGTTCGGGCCAGGCCTTGGTCAGGCGCAGGTTGGCGAGATGGTTTTCGGCGCTCCACTCGGCCAGCATGCGGTTCTGCAGGGCGGAGCCGGCTTCGATCATCGAGCCCATCGCGCGCATCGCGGCGGTCAGCGCCACCGCCAGGATGGTCAGCGCCACCAGCACTTCGATCAGGGTGAAGCCGCGCCGGGCCTGGCGCGCAGGGCGGTGCGTCATGGTGGTCATGGCGCCGTGGCGCTGAAGCGGCCGCTGCCGTCGCCCACGATGTCGACGCGCAGGTTGCCGCGTACCAGCACCAGCCGCTGCGGATCGCCGAGCGGCTCGCGGCCGAATACCAGGCGTGCGACGCCGCGCTCCATGGCGCCGCCTTCGAGCACGCTGACGCGGTCGGGTGGCAGGCGCCAGCGGGCGGGGGCGAACACGTCCTGCGTCAGCGGCTGCCAGCCGTTCGGCGTGGCCACCAGGAAGCGCCAGCCGCCGGCATCGCCTTCCCAGGCCAGCGCCCGCGCGCGCAGCTGCGCTTCTTCCTGCGCCAGTTCGAACAGGCGCGCGATGCGCTGCCCGTCATCGAGCAGGCGGCCGCGCTCGTTGGGCGAGGCATTGACTGCCACCAGCGAGATCACGATGCCGGCGATCACCATCACCACCAGCAGCTCGAGCAGGGTGAAGCCGTGCCGGCGCCCGTTCCGGGCCGCCGCGGGACGCATGGGCACCGGACGCATGGAGAGGGCCGTACGGGCTTATTCCCAGTTGCCGATATCGGCGTCGTTGCCGCTGCCGCCGGCCTGGCCGTCGGCGCCGAAGCTGAACACGTCGATCTCGCTGCGCACGCCCGGATTCAGGTACTGGTAGGGGTGGCCCCAGGGATCCTTGGGCAGCTTCTCCAGGTAGCCGCCGCCCTTCCAGTTGTTGGGCACCGGCTCGACGGTGGGCTTGCTGACCAGGGCAGCAAGCCCCTGCTCGGTGGTCGGGTAGCGCCCGTTGTCCAGGCGGTAGAGCTTCAGCGCCTGCATGATGGACGAGATGTCCTGGCGCGCGGCCACGATGCGGGCCTCGTCCGGGCGGCTCATGATTTTCGGCACGACCAGGGCGGCCAGCACGCCGAGGATCACGATCACCACCATGATCTCGATCAGGGTAAAGCCACGCTGGCGGCGCGTGCCGGGGCGGCGGGCGAGGGAAGCAGAGGCGAATCGTTGCATCGCGGACATGGGTCTTTGGAACGGAGCCGGTCGGACCGGCAGGGAGCTGGCAGGGACCGGCGAAGGGGGCGGGACGCGACGGCACCGTCCGCCCGCGGCCGGTCGAGCCGCTCAGTATAACCGCGGCTGTATGACGGATTGATGCTTCGTGCGAGGGGGGCGGCGGGTCAGACAGTTGTCGCATGGCTCTGGTACCCTTGCCGCTTTACCATTCGCCGAAGCTCCCGTGCAACTCTCGATCCGGCCCCCCCTGCGCATCGCACCTCCCGGCGCCTGGCTGCCGCGCCTGGCAGGCGTGGCCCTGTTCGTCGCGCTATGCGCCCTGGCCACCTGGTGGGTGCTGCGGCTGGCCGCGCTGAACACGATTCCGGTGCCGCAGAGTGCGCGCGTGGTCCAGAGCGAGGCGGTCGAGAGCGGGGCGTTGGGCACCTTGTTCGGCGGCTCTGCGCAATCCGGCGTGCGAGACGTACAACTGATCGGCGTGGTGGCCGACATCGACAATGGCGCCGGCGCGGCGATCGTCTCGCTGGACGGCGGTCCGCCCAAGGCCGTGCGCGCCGGTGCCGTGCTGTCGCCTCAGTTGCGCCTGGTCGAGATCCGCGGCCGTGCGGTGGTCATCGAGCGCAACGGCGTGCGTCAGGAGGTGCTGCTGCCGGTGCAGTCCGGCGCGGTGCCCGCGCGTGGCGCGGCGGCGCAGCCCGCTCCGCCGGCGGGGGCCGCGGCGCCGATCCAGACCCTGCCGGCAGCCGTGCCGCAGCCAGCCAATCCGCCGGCGGTGCCGCCGCCTGCGCAGGTCGAACACGGTAGCGAGCCCGGGGCGGCCAAGGACTGAGGGCCGGCCCCGCCCGCGCCGTATCTTTCGGCACCCTACGCTTCCTTACGCCCCTCAGGCTATTCTGTGAGGGGCGTAACATCTTATTAAATCCGCCAACTTGTCGGTATCGTCCGCGTTCTAATCGCCATATGCCCACTTGAATGAAAGGAGCACGGACATGCAAGGCAAGAAGATGAAGCAGAACATTCAGCGATTTCTGGCGGCATCGGCTGTTTTCCTGGTGACGGGGGCCGCTTTCGCCCAGAGCGCTGTCGACCCCGCCGCGTCGGCGGCCGATGGTGCCAAGCCGATGATGGGCATGGATATGGGCCACCATCGCGATGGCCTCGGCTGGCTCGATGCCGCCGACGCCAACGGCGATGGCGCCGTCACCAAGGCGGAGTTCGATGCCTTGTTCCGGCGCATCGATACCAATCACGACGGCAAGATCGACAAGGCTGAGGCCCAGGCCTTCCGCAAGGCGATGTGGGAGCAGCGGCGGGCCAAGATGGAAGCCCGTTTCGAGGCCAGGTTCAAGGCTGCCGACAAGAACGGCGACGGTGCCCTGACACGGGAAGAGGTGCAAGCCGGACTGCCGCGCCTGGCGCCTCATTTCGACCAGCTCGATGCCAATCACGATGGCAAGCTGACGCTGGACGAGATCCGCGCCGGCATGCGCAAGATGCACGAGGCGCGCATGCAGCGCTGGCAGCATCGCCAGGATGGCGGCGGGCAGCCGGTGCCCGGTGGCGCGACCACGCCGTCGGGGGGCTGATGCCACGGCGGGCCCATGCCCGCCCCAAAGAAAAACGCGGCCTGCGGGCCGCGTTTTTCTTTGGGGCTCCTCACAGCTTGCCTGGCACCGTCCTTGCCTCAGGCGCCAGCGACCAGGGGCGCAGCGCAACGGCCGGGCTCGTCGGTACCCTCGACCGGGCCGCGCGGCCGCAGTTGCCCGTTCCCGGTGCGTGCCGGCCGGCAACGGAACGCACCGAGCCCCGCGATAGTGCCCGATGCGCTCCTGCGGCCGCCGCATGCCGGTGCGGTCGGCGCGTGCTCACGCCGACGCTGCCGACGCCCGGGCTTGGCCCGCACAAGAAATTGCGTACTTATGCACGACTTGCTAAATTTGCGCAAAAAAATTGCCGATAAATATATTGCGGAGCAACAATATCGTGAGCAAGGTGGAGCTTGACAAGATCGACCGGAAGATTCTGGAGGTGCTCCAGACCAACGGCCGGCTGACCAACCTGGAAGTGGCGGAACGGGTCAACCTATCGCCCAGCCCATGCCTGCGGCGCATCCGCCGGCTGGAGGAGATCGGCGTGATCCGCCAGTATGCGGCGCTGCTCGAGCCGGGCAAGATCGGCCTGGGCCTGCTGGCCTATATCAACGTGCGGCTCGAGAAGCATGGCGGCGCGCCCAAGGGCAAGGCGCCGCTGGAGCAGTTTCGCGCTGCCATCGAGGTCTGGCCCGAGGTGGTGGCCTGCCACACGATGACGGGGGAGATGGATCTGCTGCTGAAGGTGTACGTGGAGAATATGGAGCATTTTGCCCGCTTCATGAACGAGCAGCTGCTGGCGCATCCGGCGGTGATCGACGTGCGCTCCAGCTTTGCGCTGGAAAGCATCAAGGACACGACGGCCTTGCCGGTCGGCAGCACCGGCAGCACCTGAGCGACCTCGTGCGCGGCTCGCCCATCCAGGCAAAACGGCCCGCCATGCGAGCATGGGCGGGCGCGTTTGCGCGCCGGAGGCGTCAGGGTGGAACTCAGGCCGTGTGCTTCTGGGGCACCATCGAGCGCCAGAAGCGCAGCCCGAAGCGGCGCGCATCGCGCAGGTTGCGGCGCACCAGATAGTCGAGGTCGGCGACCTGCTCGTCCAGCGCTTCGGTCAGGCGGCTGACGGTGTCGGCCGGCGGCAGTTCCAGGTAGGCGTCGGCCTCGCCATAGGCGTACTGCACCTTCATGCCCGCCTTCTTGGCGATGTGCATCATGGCGGCGTTGCGCGACAGGCAGTGCATGTAGAGCGTGCGCACGCTGGTGTTGCGCCCGTGCATGGCGGCACGCTCGAACAGCGCGCTGCCGATGCCGCGTCCGCGCGCGCTGCGCGAGACCGACACGCCGAACTCCGCCACACGGCCCTGGGCGTTGTCGCGCAGGTTGGCGAAGTGCCCGACGCCGACCAGCTCCAGATGCTCGTCATAGACGCCGAAGACCGAGTCGTGGTCGAAGTCGATGCTGTCCACGTAGGCCTCGACCACATGGTCGCCCACCGACTGGCCGAAACGGAGCAGGCGATCCTCCTCGCCGAGGGCGAGGAAATGCTTCAGCAGTCGCGAGCGATGATGCGCTGCCAGTTCCCGCACCAGGATGGTGGGGCGCTGCGCGGCCTGTGCGGCCTCGGCTGCCTTGCGGATGTCTTCGTCGGTGACGGCTCCGACGGCCTTGCTCAGTTCGAGCGGATTCACGGTCTTTCCTTATGGTTCCGGCTGTTCCGGTCAGTATATAAATAGCAGGATGGAGGTGGATGTCCAGGCACTTGTCGTATCGTCTGCCAGACCAGCATGCTCGATACGGGCAAACACCATCTTGCTGCAACGCAAAAACTATTGTAGTGGATTTGTCAGTTTGACGTAAGAATCGTGCGCCGCAACAGGCGCTCGATTTTGTAAATTTTGGAAAAATCCAACAAAATCAAGGGTGTCTGTCTTGTGGTGTCGGCGCGACAGGCGTGGTTGGGGAAGTTTTGCTGCTTTGCAGCAAGCCATCCTCGGCCCTGGACGCCTGCCATTCCCCCTGCATCTTCCATCCGCAACATCACCCATCCGCAAGCCCGATGATCGAGCCGCCTGTCCTCGTGATCTACGCCCATCCCCTGCCGCGCCATTCGCGGATCAATCGCCCGCTGGCCGCCGCGCTGGCCAGGCTGCCTGGCGTGACGATGCACGATCTGTACGCCCGTTATGCCGACTACGACATCGACGTGGTGGCGGAGCAGCGCGCCCTGGCCATGGCCAATACCGTGGTGTTCCAGTTTCCGGTGCGCTGGTACAGCGTGCCGCCCTTGCTCAAGCTGTGGATCGACGAGGTGCTGGAGATGGGCTGGGCCTATGGTCCGGGCGGCACCGCGCTGCGCGGCAAGTCGCTGCTGGTGGTGGCCAGCGCCGGGGGCAGCGCCGATGCCTATTCCCCGCAGGGCAGCCACGGCCACGAGATCGAGCGCTTCCTGCTGCCGCTCGAGCAGACCGCGCGGCTGTGCGGCATGGACTGGCTGGAGCCGCTGCTGCTGCTCGACGCCAATGCGGCCGATGCCGCGACCCTGGCGGGGCATATCGACCGGGTCTCGGCCTGCCTGGGCGGCCATGCCCGGGTACCGGGCAAGGAGGCCGTGCATGAATCCGCATGACTTCCTGATCGCCCTGCTGGTGTTCCTGGCAGCGGCGGTGGTGGCGGTGCCGCTGGCGCGCCGTTTCGGCCTCGGCGCGGTGCTGGGCTACCTGCTGGCCGGTGCCGCCATCGGGCCCTGGGCCTTGCGCCTGGTGACCAACGTGGATTCCATCCTGCACTTTTCCGAGTTCGGTGTGGTGCTGATGATGTTCGTGATCGGCCTGGAGCTCCAGCCGAAGAAGCTGTGGGCCCTGCGTCGATCCATCTTCGGCTTCGGCGGTGCGCAGATGGCGGCCTGCGCGCTGGCGCTGGGCGGGGCCGCGGCGCTGGCCGGCGCCAGTTGGCAGGTGGCGCTGGTGGCCGGCCTGGGTCTCGCGCTGTCATCGACCGCGATCGCGCTGGCGACCCTCGCCGAGCGCGGCCTGCTGGCCACGCCGGCCGGCTCGGCCAGCTTCGGTATCCTGCTGTTCCAGGACATCGCGGCGATTCCGATGATCGCGCTGCTGCCCTTGCTGGGTGCCGGGGGCGCAGGCGGTGCCGCCGCGCCGGGCGCGGCCTGGCTGGCCGCGCTCAAGGCGGTCGCGGTGATCGGCACGGTGGTGGTGGGCGGGCGCTACCTGGTGCGGCCGGCGCTGCGCATGATCGCGCGTACGGACATGCGCGAGATGTTCACCGCCTTCGCGCTGATGCTGGTGGTCGGCATCGCGCTGATGATGGACGCGGTCGGGTTGTCGATGGCACTCGGTACCTTCCTGGCCGGCGTGCTGCTGGCCGACTCCGAGTACCGCCATGCGCTGGAGGCCGACATCGAGCCCTTCAAGGGACTGCTGCTGGGCCTGTTCTTCATGGCCGTCGGCATGTCCATCGACTTCGGCGTGCTGGCGCAGGCGCCGTGGCAGGTGCTAGGCCTGGTGGCGGCTTTCGTGGCGATCAAGGTGGCCGTGCTGGCGCTGCTGGCGCCGCGCTTCGCCATCGCGCGCGGCCAGCGCCTGTTGTTCGCCTGCGTGATGTCGCAGGGTGGCGAGTTCGCCTTCGTGGTGTTCGGCGCGGCGGCGGGCGGCGGCCTGCTGCCGGCCGGCAGTGCCGACCTGCTGGTACTGGTGGTGGCGCTCTCGATGGTCTGCACGCCGTTGCTGCTGCTGGCCTACGACCGGCTGCTGGCGCCCCGGCTGGCGCGGCTGTCGGCGCGCGAGGACGATGTGATCCCACCGCAGGACAACCCCGTGCTGATCGCCGGGTTCGGCCGCTTCGGCCAGATCGTCGGGCGCTTGCTGTATGCGCAGGGCCTGGGTGTGACCGTGCTGGATCATGATCCCGACCAGATCGAGTTCCTGCGCCAGTTCGGCTTCAAGGTCTTCTATGGCGACGCCACCCGCGTCGACCTGCTCGAGTCGGCGGGGGCGGCCAACGCGCGCATCCTGGTGGTCGCCATCGACGGCATGGAGGACGGCCTGGCGCTGATCGACCGGGTGCGCGAGCGCTTCCCCCACCTGAAGATCTATGCCCGGGCGCGCCATGTGTCGCATGTCTACCAGCTCAAGGCCCGTGGCGTGGAAATCTTTGAGCGTGAATTGTTCGAGGGTTCGCTGGCGCTGGGCCGCCGCGTGCTGGAAGGGCTGGGCTACGACCGTGCCGAGGCGCGCGAGCTGGCGCTCAAGTTCCGCCGCCACAATATCGATGCGATCGACCGCTTCTACCCGCACTATACCGACCAGACCAAGTTGGTCTCGCTGGCGCGGCAGGCGCGCGAGGAGCTGGAAGAGATGTTCCGGCAGGACCGGGAGCAGCGCCGGCAGCGCGAACGGGCGCAGTGGGACTGAGGCGCGCCGCCGCGGGGCGGCGTGCCGTCAGCGGCCGGCTTGCGTCTTGCCGGCGCCGATCGCCAGGCGGACTTCGTCCCCGCCCGTCAGCGGCTGGCCCGCGGCCGCTGCCGCGGCCGGCAGGCCGCCGGCCAGCAGTTCGATGACGATCTCGGCAAAGTCCGCATAGGACAGCCGGCCGCCGGGCTTGAGCCAGGTGAAGGTCCAGTTGATCATGCCGAACACGGTCATGGTCAGGGCCGTCTGGTTGTCCCGGGTGACACGCTCGGGGTAGGCCAGCCGCAGCAGCCGGGAGAACGCGGAGACCACGTCGCGCTCGCGCTTGAGGATCAGGTCGCGCTGTGCCTCGGCCAGGAACTTGACGTCGTTGATCAGGGCGATATGCCGCGTCTGCGAATTCTCGTACTCGGCGAGGAAGGCGCGGATCAGGTTGGCGAAGCGCGCGCGGTCGTCGAGGTGGCGGCGTTCGGCCTCCGCGTCGACCTCGGTGACGATCAGCATCAGCCGCCGGGTATAGCGGTCGAGCAGGTCGAACAGGATCGCTTCCTTGCTTTCGTAGTAGTGGTACAGGCGCGCCTTGGAAGTGCCGCAGGCGGCGGCCAGGTCGGCCATCGAGGTGCTGGGGTAGCTGCTGGCGGCGAAGGCGGTGGCCGCCAGTTCCAGGATCTGCTCGCGCTGCGCCTCGAAGTCGGGCGCCTTGGTACGTGCCATGTTGCGGGTCGCTCCGATTACTCCGGGCTGGCCACGACGTTGCGGCGCAGTTCGCAGGTCTGCAGGGAATCGGCATTGCCGCGCAGCACCAGCTGGCCGGTGCCGATCAGCTCGCGGCAGCGCCAGAAGACGAACCAGTCGCTGGCCAGCAGGCCCTCGACCGCGCCCATCACGCCGCCCACCACCTGCGCGGCGGGCGTCCATGCGGCCGGGCAGCGCTCCAGGATCACGTCGTCCACCGTGTGGTAGGCGGCCGGCACCAGCGTGTTGCCCTTCCACAGGCGCACGTCGGCGTTCTCCTTGACGCATTGCTGCCACTCGTAGCCCAGCCGTCCCAGGCGCAGCACCGAGACCGGCGCGATGGTGGAGAAGCGCCGCGCCAGCCGTGCCGCGGGGTACATGCCGACCGAGGCCAGATGGCTGTGGGCCGGCATGTCGAGCTCGCGCACGTCCAGCGCCACTTCGTTGATGCGCTGCGGTGCCTGGTAGAGGTGGAAAACCACGCGGCGCAGCATCAGCTGGTCGGAGGCGCTCTGGCCGTGCCAGATCGCCACTTCGGTCTCGCTCTTGCGCACGTCCTGCAACTGGTCCAGCGCCTGGCGCATCTCGGCGGCGAAGTCGATGTCGCTGTGCGGGGCAACGCGCTGCCAGAAGCCGGAGCGGATCAGGCCGGTACTGTCGATGTCCGATAGCGGCCCCACCGCGAGATCGTCGCGCAGCACCACCACCGGGTCGGGCCGGGCGGCCTCCGCGAGGGCCTGGCGCATCGTGTTTCCCGCTACGTCACCGTTGACGACATGGATGTATTGCATGGGCAAGATTGTAGATGGCAGGTCCGGCGCCGAACCCGAGCACGGGTTGCCGCGGGCGACCTCCGGCCCGGCATCCCTCTCCTCCATGCATTGTAGCTGCGGTGCGTCATCGCGCGCGATCGTACCGTGCGGGCGGGCGCGCGCCGGGCGGCGTCCGCCGCGGCCTCAGCGCTCGTCGTAGCTGACCACCACGCGCGGCGTCAGCGCGCGCGCCTGGCAGGTCAGCACGAAGCCCTTTTCCATTTCCCAGGGCTCCAGCGTGTAGTTCTTCTCCATCTCGACCCTGCCCTCCAGCACCTTGGCGCGGCAGGTGCAGCAGACCCCGCCCTTGCAGGCATAGGGCAGGTCCAGCCCGGCCGCCAGCGCGGTATCGAGCACGTTGGCATCCTGCAGCGGCAGGCGCATCGCGTGCTGCTTGCCGTCCAGCACCACCACCAGCTCGGCCGTGCCGGCATCGCTGGCGCGGGCCGCGGGGGGGCTTCGGCGCACGGGGGCAGCCGGCACGCCGAAGCGCTCGGCGTGGATCCGGTGCGGATCGATGCCGGCCTCGCGCAGCGCGGCCTCCACGTCATCGATCATCGAGGCCGGCCCGCAGACGAAGGCGGCGTCGATGCCCTGCGGCGGGATCAGCGCGCCGAGGAAGGCGGCCACGCGGGCGCGGTCCAGCCGTCCGTGCAGCAGTTCGACCTCCTGCGGCTGGCGCGACAGTACGTGGTACAGCGTGAAGCGCGACAGGTACTGGTTCTTCAGGTCTTCCAGCGCTTCCGAGAAGATGATGCTGTCCACGCTGCGGTTGCCGTAGACCAGCGTGAAGCGGCTGGCGGGCTCGCGTGCCAGCGTGGTCCGGATCAGCGACAGCACCGGAGTGATGCCGCTGCCCGCCGCGAAAGCCACGTAGTGGCGTGCCGCGCCGGCTTCCAGCGGGGTGTGGAAACGGCCATCCGGCGTCATCACGTCGAGGGCCTGGCCGGGGGCGAGGCTATCGTGGAGGTAGTTCGAGAACAGGCCGTCCTCGACCCGCTTGACCGCCACGCGCAACTCGCCGCGCTCTTCGTAGTCCTGCACACCGCAGCAGATCGAATAGGAGCGGCGCACGTCCTGGCCGTCGAGCGGCGCGCGCAGCGTGAGGAACTGGCCCTGCGTGAAGCGGTAGGCGTCGCGCAGCGCGGGCGGTACGTCGAAGGCGATCGAGATGGTGTCGGCCGTTTCCGGGCGGACCTGCGCCACGCGCAGCGGATGGAACTGTGGGGTCATCGCACTTCCGGCCTGGTGCCGGTTCTGGGTTGCGGGTCGGGGCGCGGGCGCCTTGCAACGGGGGGGGGCGTCCGGACCGGGTTCAGGGTTCGCGCTGCTTCGCTTCTCCGCCTTTTCAGTAGGGCTTGAAGTAGTCGAAGGGCTCGCGGCAATCGAGGCAGCGGTACAGCGCCTTGCAGGCGGTCGAGGCGAAGCGCGCCAGTTCCTGCGTATGCAGGCTGCCGCAGCGGGGGCAGGCCACCGCCTCTCGCGTGCCGGCGGCGCCCGGCACGAAGCGCAGCGGCCGGGCCGCGCCGCCTTCCTGCCCGCTGCCGCAGGCGCCCGGCGGAGCGATGCCGAAGTCGCGCAGCCTGGCGCGGCCGGCCGGGCTGATCCAGTCAGTGCTCCAGGCCGGTGCCAGCGCGGTGCGGATGCGCCAGGGGGCCAGCCCGGCGCCGTCCAGGGCGGCACCGATGTCCTGGGCGATCTGCGCCATGGCCGGACAGCCCGAATAGGTCGGCGTGATCACTACTTCGAGCGTGCCGTCGGCATCGGTACCGATCCCGCGCAGGATGCCCAGGTCGCGGATGGAGACGACGGGGATCTCCGGGTCGGGCACGGTCTCCAGTACCGCCCAGGCCAGGCTGGTGCGGTCCGCGCCAGCGCCAGGGGTGGTCGGCTTCGGGGTGGCTGCCGGCATGGCTGCGGTCTCCATCGGCTGTCGGCGGGCGCGGGCGGCTTACCACTGCGCGCCGGGGTGGGCGCGCGCCAGTCCCTGCAGCTCGGCCAGCAGGTAGCTCATGTGTTCCGAATGTACGCCGTGCTTGCCGCTCGTCAGGAAGCCCGAGGCGGGCGGCATGGTCAGCGTGGCGGCTTCGACGGTGTCGCGCACGGTCGCTTCCCAGGCCGCGCGGCAGTCGGCGGCCCGCACGCCGACGCCCTGCGCGGCGGCGGCGTCCTCGACCGGGTCGGGCGAGAAGCACTCGTTCATATAGGGCAGCAGATGGTCGAGCGCCCGTTGCACGCGGGCGTGCGAGGCCTCGGTGCCGTCGCCCAGCCGCACCAGCCAGCCGGCGGCGTGATGGAGGTGGTAGCGCGTCTCCTTCACCGATTTGGCGGCGATGGCGGACAGTTCGGCGTCGGCGCTGGCTTCGAGGCGGCTCCAGAGCTCGGCCATCAGCGCGCTGTAGAGGAAGTTGCGCACGATGGTGACGGCGTAGTCGCGGTCGGCGCTGGCGGTACCTGCCAGCGGTCCCCGGTGCGGCAGCTCCAGCAGGGTCCAGTTGCGGAATTCGCGCTCGGCGCGCCAGTAGGCGTAGTCGTCCTCCTGGCAGGCGCGGCCGGTCAGCTCGCCCTCGAGCGCGCCGGCCCGGCCGTACAGCAGGCGCGCCTGGCCGATCAGGTCCAGGCTGATGTTGGCCAGCGCGATGTCCTCTTCGAGCACGGGTCCGTGGCCGCACCACTCGGCGTTGCGCTGGCCCAGTACCAGCGCGTTGTCGGCCAGGCGCAGCACATACTGCAAGGCCGCGCTGCGCGCCAGCGGCAATTGCGACAGCAGGGTCGGGGAAGTCGGGTAGCTCATGGCGGCCGGCCCTTACATATGGTTGACTTCAGCAGGCAGCTGGTAGAAGGTCGGGTGCCGGTAGATCTTGTCCGCCATCGGGTCGAACAGTTCGGGCTTTTCCTCGGGCGCGCTGGCGGTGATCGCCGCCGATGGCACCACCCAGATCGATACGCCTTCCTGGCGCCGCGTGTAGACGTCGCGCGCCATGTGCAGCGCCTGCTGCGCGTCGGCGGCATGCAGGCTGCCGCAATGCTTGTGTTCCAGACCCTGCTTGCTGCGGACGAAGACTTCCCACAGCGGCCATTCCTTTTGCGTCATCGTTGTCTCCATTCGGTGTGTGGGGCTCAGGCGGCCTGGCGCGACGCTTCAGCGTCGCGCTGTGCCTGTTTGGCCGCATGCGCCAGCGCCGCTTCGCGGACCCAGGCGCCATCCTCGTGCGCCTTGACGCGCGTGGCCAGCCGCTCGCGGTTGCAGGGGCCTTCGCCGTTGACCACGCGCCAGAACTCGTCCCAGTCCAGCGGACTGTAGTCATAGTGGCCGCGCGCGGCGTTCCAGGTCAGTCCCGGGTCGGGCAGGGTCACGCCCAGCACCCTGGCCTGCTCGACGGTGGCATCGACGAACTTCTGGCGCAGGTCGTCGTTGGAAATACGCTTGATGCCCCAGGCCATGGTCTGCGCGCTGTTGGGCGAGGCGGCGTCGGGAGGGCCGAACATCATCAGCACCGGGAACCACCAGCGGTTCACCGCGTCCTGCACCATCTCGCGCTGTGCGTCGGTGCCGCGCATCATCGCCAGCAGGGCGTCGAAGCCCTGGCGCTGGTGGAAGGACTCCTCCTTGCAGATGCGGATCATGGCCCGCGCGTAGGGGCCGTAGGAACAGCGGCACAGCGGGATCTGGTTCATGATTGCCGCGCCGTCGACCAGCCAGCCGATCACGCCGACGTCGGCCCAGGTCAGGGTCGGGTAGTTGAAGATCGACGAATACTTGGCGCGGCCGCTGTGCAGCGCGTCGATCATGTCGTCGCGCGAGGCGTCCAGCGTTTCCGCGGCGGAATAGAGATAGAGGCCGTGGCCTCCCTCATCCTGCACCTTGGCCAGCAGGATGGCCTTGCGCTTGAGCGACGGGGCGCGCAGGATCCAGTTGCCCTCGGGGAGCATGCCGACGATTTCCGAGTGCGCATGCTGGGAGATCTGCCGGACCAGCGTCTTGCGGTAGGCCGGCGGCATCCAGTCCTGCGGTTCGATCTTGGCGTCGGCTGCGACGCGCGTGTCGAAGGCCGCCTGGCGCGCGGCATCGGTCGGCTCGGAAACTGCGGGCTGCGCACCGGGCGCGGCGGGCAGGTCCAGGCTTTGTGTGTACATGGCGCCTCCTTTGGCGGTCCGCCCGTTTCATGTCGGTCTGGGGCCAGGGGCGGGTAGCATCATTATATATAAACCGACCAGTCGGTCAATTAATAAGAAAATCAAGGGCTTGGGGTGTGCCGGCGCCGGCGTGGGGAGGGCGGGAGCGGCACCGCCGCGCGGCAGGGGCCGGCGCAGCGGGCGTCGCTTTTTCCCGGCCCGGCCCGCACCGGGGAGGGAAGTGTCAGAACGGCTTGGACAGCGCCAGGTAGAAGCTGCGCCGCGGCGCGTACTGGGGCGCGCCCACGCCGATGCCAGTGCCGTCGCGCAGCGCGTAGGAGCGGTCGAACAGGTTCACGATGCTGAAGCGCGTCTTGAGCTTGCCGATGACCGGTGCATCGAAGGTATGCGCCACGCCCACGTTGACCTGGAAATAGCCCGGCAGGTGGGTGGTGTTGGCGAAGCCGTTGCGCAGCCCGGAGCCGAACAGCGCGTCGCCACTGAACTGCGTGCCGCGCCACAGGTAAGACGCGCCGAAGGAGCCGCTGACGGTCTGGTCGTGGTCCAGGTGCACCCAGTTATTGGCGATGTAGGCGAGTTCGTCGGCGGAGAAGTTGAATTGCCCGCTCTCGATGCCCTTGGCCATCGCCCGCGACAGCGCCAGGTTGGCATAGGCGCCGAAGTTGCCCTGGCGGTAGTTGGCCGTGCCTTCCAGGCCGTAGATGCGTCCGCGCGCGTAGTTGAAGGAAGAGAAGATCAGCGCGTTGCCGAACTGGCCCTCGTCCTGCAGGTGGCGCACGTCGCGGTAGTAGGCGTCCAGGCCCAGCGTCAGGTTGCGCGTGGCCTGGTGCGAGATGCCCAGGTCGAAGTAGTTCGAGCGTTCCGAACGCACCGAAGTGTTGGCGCCCGACGGCAGCGCGTTGGTGGTGCCCTGGAAGGCGGCCACCGAGGTGGTATCGATCAGTTCGGTCGGCGGCGGCGTGAAGTAGCGCGCATAGCCGGCGTGCAGGCGGGTGGCATGGCTCAGTTCATAGGTCAGGCCCAGGCGCGGGCTCAACTGCTGTTCGCTGACCACCGTGTTGACGTGGTCGTAACGTGCACCGTAGTTCACCGTCAGCTTGTCGGTGGCTTTCCACTCGTCCTGCAGGTAGAAGCCCATGGTGGTGCCGCCGAGGGTGCCGTTGTCGGTGATGCTGAACGGCGCGCTGCTGGTCTGGTTGCCGTCGGCGTCGGCCGGAAACACGCTGGAGGTGTTGTTGACGATGGCATGCTCGTATTGCACGAACAGTCCGCTGCGCAGCGTGTGGCTGCCGTTGAGCGCGTAGCTGGCGTCGGCCTGCATGCCGTAGGCCTCGTTGCTGCGCATGATGTTGGAGGCGACGCCGTTGTAGACCAGATCGCCGATCGGATCCGGGTTGTAGTCGATGCGGCTGGTGCGGTGGAACAGCGACACCTGGTAGTCGAGCGTCGAGGAGACCTTGTTCTGGTAGGACAGGATCTGGAAGTCGGTTTTCTCGCGCTGGCTGGCGTTCAGGCTCGCGGAGCTTGGCGCGACGGCACCATCCAGCGTGAAGGCGGGAGTCAGCCCGGGCCGGTTGGGAATCTCGAAGCGGTTGTTGGCGTTGCCGAAGACGAAACTGACCCGCTGGTCGGGGTCGATCAGGTAGGACAGCATGCCGAAGGCCTTGCCCTGGTCGGTGTGATCGTGGATGGCGTTGCGCGAGCCGGTCGGATTCTCGATGCCGAGGTTGTTCTCGATGAAGGAGCCGCTCAGGTAGTAGCTGAGCCGTCCCGCGGTGCCCTGCACCTGAGCGTTGACCTCGCGGTCGCCATGGCTGCCGATCACGGTGCCGATTTCGCCGCCGAAGGGCTTCGGCGGCGTCTCCTCGTCCTCGCCGCCGGCGGCGGCGCCCTTGGTCCGGATGTCGATGATGCCGGCAGTACGGTAGCCGTACTGGGCTGGCAGCGCGCCCGTGATCAGGCTGACCTGGTCGGCAAAGCGCGTGTCCAGCATCTGGCCGAAGCCGCTGATCGGCTCGGGGACGATGACGCCGTTGATGCGGTATTGCAGGTTGGCATGGTCGCCGCGCACATGCAGTTGCCCGAAGGAGTCCTGTGTGACCCCGGGGGCCTGCAGCAGGACCTGGTTCAGTGCGGTGTTGTCGCCTTGCGGCAGTGCGGCGATGTCTTCCTTGTCGAAGCGGTAGACCGAACTGCCGGTTTCGGGGGACAGTTTGTTGCGCGCCTCGTCGAGGCGCTTGGCGGACACGACCACGGCGTTCAGTGTCTTGCTGTCGGGCGGCGGCGTGCCGTCGCCGGCTGGCAGGGCCGGCGGGTTGGTGGAAGCGCTGGAGGCGCTGGAGGCGGGGGCGGGCGGGGCGGACTGCGCCTGCGCGGCGAGCGCGAACGCCGACGCGGCGCCGGCCGCGAGCGCGCGGAGCGGAAATCTGGACATGGTGAGCCTTGGCGGTGCGGAAACGTCGGTCGCCGGGCACCCAGGGCGCCCGGCATCGAGTGTCCTGAATCACGAATTCGCTTTCTCGACGAACTCAAGAATCAGGACCCTAGCTAGCGAGACAGAACGATCCGGACCGCACGGGCGGGCCGCGGCTGCTGGGTTGCGGCCGCCATACCGGTGCGGCGTGGCGCTGCGCGAGATAAGGAAAGTGCCAGCTGCGTCCCGAGGCCGGCAGGCGCAGGGCCATGGCCGGCAGCGCGACGGCCAGCGCCGCCAGCACCAGGCACTGGGGGCAGACTTCGTGCGAAGGCCCGCACTGCTCCAGGTCCGCTGGTGCCGCACAGGGATTGCTGCGCTGTGCCTGCAGGTGGGCGAGCGCATGCACCGATGCCGCGACCTGCCCGCACAGCAGGAACAGGACAAGCAGCAGGGGTAGCCAGCGTCGCCGCATCGGGTGGACTCGTATTTCTTCTTGGAGGGGGCGACGGCGCAGGCGACAGCCCCTTTTAAATGCAACTTCGTTGCAATATTGCCATAGCGCCCAGGCGTTCGGCAACGGCGCCATGGATGGCTGTTTGCCACCGCCTCCGGCCAGCTCCGGAATGTGATGCAGCGGGCCTCCTGGCCACGGGCTCTGTCCCCCGCGGGATATCCGGGCCCGTTCTCCCAGTCTACATAGCAGGGAACGGCGGCAATGCGCCGCGGGTGTTGCCTGCCGCACGCCGCGGCGCGCGCAAGGTCCCGACCCTCCGTGACCCTGCTCAAGGTCTGCCGCTGGTGGCAGGCACATCCTCCTCGCAGGCAATCGGATCCCGGCGTCCAGGCGCCGTTCCCAGCAAGCGCCATCCCGACCATGAGGCCGACCATGTGGCATCCGTTCCCGCCCGTTTCGAGTGGCACCGGCCACTGGCTGGCTACGCCAGCCAGGCGCTCGTCCACGCTGGCGAGCCTGATCCTGATGCTGGTCGCGCGCGCCGTATGGCCGGCACCGGCGCCCCTGCCCGCCACTGACCTGGAGCGGGTCCACGCCGCGCTGGTGGCCGGGATCAAACGGCACCGCGCGGTGGCGCCCGCCAGGGCGGACTATTACGCCGGCCTGCTCGATGCGGCGCTGGCGCGGCAGGGGCTGGAGGCGCGGGCCGGCGGCTGGGTGCTGGTGGTGGACCGTAATCCACGCATCCAGACCGTCCTGGTCTACACCCGCGCAGCGCCGGACGGGCCCTGGCAATGGGTGGGTGCCGCGCCGATCTCGACCGGACGGCCCGGGCGTTACGACTACTTCGTCACGCCGACCGGCGTGTTCGAGCACAGCCTGGACAACATGGACTTCCGCGCCGAGGGCACGCTGAATGAGAACGGTATCCGCGGCTACGGCGCGCGCGGCATGCGCGTCTACGATTTCGGCTGGGTGGAAGCCGAACGGGGCTGGGGCAAAGGCGGGCGCAGCGAGATCCGGCTGCAGATGCACGCCACCGATCCTGTCTACCTGGAGCCCAGGCTGGGTCAGGCCGCATCCAAGGGCTGTGTGCGCATCCCGGCAGCCTTGAACCGCATCGTCGATGCTTTCGGACTGCTGGATGCCGACTATCTCGACGCGGTCGCGCGTGGTGATGCGCTATGGGTGCTGCGGCGAGACCGTACGCCGGTGTCCTTTCCCGGCCGCTATCTGGTCATCGTGGACTCGGCACGCAAGGTGTCCGCGGCCCTTGCCGTACGGGGCGAGGCACCACGCGGCGTGGCCGGCGCGACGGCCAATATGCAATGAGACCGCCAGCAACCTCGGCCAGGCGGAGGTAAGATCACCTCGCCGGTAGCGCCGCCGGGTGACGACAGGCCTGGCGCCGCGGCTGCCGCGCTGCTGGCGGACTATTCCCTTTCTCTTTTCCTTTCTCTTTTCCTTTCTCATGATGGAGGCAATGGCAATGACGGATTCGGCGTATCAGAAGATCATGGTGGCAGTCGACGGCAGCACCACGGCGGAGCGCGCGCTCGACGAAGCGATCCGCGTGGCGCGTCTGTCGGGCGCGCAAGTGCTGGCGATCTATGTGGTCGATAACGGCCAGGTGCTGTTCGACGCGGGCTACTACGATCCGACGCAGCTGCGCAATGCCTTTGTCGAAAGCGGCAAGCGCGCGCTGGAGGATGCGGCGCAGCGCCTGAAAGCCGCCGCTGTCGCCTACGAGACCCGATTGGTGGACGAGCCGGCCGTGGTCGGCGACGTGGCCGGCTCGCTTAATGGCGCGGCCGAGGCCTGGGGCGCGGACCTGATCGTGCTGGGTACGCACGGCCGCCGTGGCGTGCGACGCCTGGTCCTGGGCAGCGTGGCCGAGGAGGTGATCCGCGAATCGACGCTGCCCGTGCTGCTGGTGCGTGGCACCGCGCCAGCCTGACCATCCCGCCGGCCCGCCTGGCGTCAGTTAGTTGGCAAAGCGGAAATGTCCGCTGCGCAGCACGATCTCGTGGGCCTGCGTCATCTCGAACCAGCTCAAGGCGATGTTCTCGATCTGTTCCCGATGCGCGGTGAAGGCCTGGACCAGGTCTTCCTCGCGCGGCGAGCGCGCGCCGAACTGGCTCTTGAGGGCTTCCGCGGTGACCGAATAAAGGCTGGGCTCCCCATCCACGGTGGCGGGGCATGACAGCGTCAAGCTTGCCGCGCAATAGGTCGGAAGGCTGCGGGGGAAGGTGATTTCGGCCATGGCGCACCTCACGACGGTAGGTGGATGCGGACCATTCTAGGCGATTCCATTCGATCCCGAAGCCCCGTACTTTGCCTTAGGGCCGCCAGGCGGGGGGCTTCCTGCTAGAGCAGGCCGGTTGCACGCGCCGTGTTGCGCTGCCGCGCGGCCTTCCCCAATTGCCTGAGTGACGTCACGGTGTCATGCGCCGCGGCGATATGGGCGAGGGCGTAGGTCGCCTGCTCCAGCAGGAAGGCGTCGATGCCGGCCGTGGGGAAAGAGGGCGTGGCCGTACCGTTGTCGCCAGGGCGGATGGCCAGTTTGGCCAGCCTTGCCTCAACCTGCTCCACCATCGATCGCGTGGCCGGATCGGGTGGCACGCGGGAGTCGCCCTCCACTCGGGTACGTACCAGCCCGGCCAGGGCCGCCAATCGGCGCGTGTCGGCGTGCAGGCGCTGATAGTGAGTGCTCATGTCGGTGGCCAGCGCGCTGTGTCCTTGCTGCAGGGTTTGCTCGGCACGGACCGAGGCGCGGCCGGCTGCCACCCGCAGGGCTTCCAGCCGCGCGGAATCTCCGCTGCCGTGGCGGCTGGCGGCGAAGGCGGCGCGCAGGTAGACGGCGTTCACCGCCAAGGCCTCCAGGCTGTGCCGGAACACGCGCGAAAGCTCCACGCGGGGCGCCAACACGGCGTAGCTGGCCAGCGCGATCAGGCACCCGAGTGCGGTGTCGAGACCGCGCAGCGCGGCGAAATAGCTGCTGTCGGCGGCAGGGGTGCCGATCCAGGAAAACAGGATGACCGCCGGCGTCAGACAGAAGGCGAAGCCTGCCGGCTGACCCGCCAGGCGCCAGGCATAGGCACCGGCCAGAAAGGCGGCGCTCAGCAGCAGGGCCAGTCCCTCCGACGGGTGTGCCAGACCGACGGCGCAAGCCAGCGTGGCGCCTGCCAGAGACCCGGCGAAGCGCTTGAGCGAGATCTGGCGCGTGGTGGTCAGCTGCGGGCTCAGTACCATGATCACGGTAACGGCCACCCAATAGCCATGGTTCATGCGCCAGACCTGGGCGGGCAACAGGCTCAGTCCGCCGGCGAGGGCCAAGCGCAAGGCATGCCTGCCGGCCAAGGCGTCGCGCGCGAGATGCTCGCCGACGGCCGTGCGCCAGCGCTGCCAGCTATGGCGCAGGCTCGGCCGAGGCCATTGGTGCGCGGCGCGCCAAGTGTCGAACGCGGGGAAGCGCGCCAGCATGGCGAGCGCGGCCTGGTAGGGGGGCGCGGCGCAGGCATTCGGCATCTGGGCGGTGAGATGGCGCAGTTCGCGCCCGATCGCGCTGGCGAGGGCCGGCAGGTCGGGAGCGTGCCGCGCCAAGGCCTGGGCCACCAGTTCGTGGATATCGCTGGCACAGCGGACGATATGCCGCAGTGGCAGGCCGGCACCGTCGGGGGCCCGCTCGCGCAACTCTGCGGCGACGATCAGCAGGCCGAAGACAGCGTCTGCGGCCTTCAGCAGATAGGCGTAGTAGAGCAGCTGCGGCGTCTCGCGCAGGTTGCGGCGGGCCGCGATCGCTTGCCTGGCGGCTTCCAGGCGGGTACGCACCGCGTGCTTGCCGGTCATCACCGTGGCGGCCGGGTAGGGGCTGGCGGCCAAGGTGCCGGCCAGGTGCCGGAGAGCTTCGAAGGCGGCGCTCACTTCTGCCCGTGGCCGGGTATCGCGACGGGAAGGGATCAGGCTCAGGCAGACCAGGCAGGCGAACAGGCCGCCGCACAGGAAGTCGACGCCGCTGGCCAATACCCGCGCCGCCAGCGCGGGCTCCGTGGCCGGCTGCAGGCAGGCGGCGATCAGCACCACGTAGAGCAGCTTGGCTTCGAGCGCGCGGGCAGGACCGCGGGTCTCGGCCAGGCCGGCGGCGAAGCCGCTGATGAGGATGACCGGGAATGCCAGCCAGGGCATCGGGGCGACCGCCGCACCCAGTGCTGCGGCCACGCTGCCGCCGACGCCTACCGCGGCAAGCCCGCCGAGCCGTTCGGCTGGTGTGCCGCGCCGGTCGGCCAGGCACGTCCAGAGCGATGCTGTGGCTGACCAGAGAAATCCCGGCTGGCCGGTCAGCCAGGCCATGCCCGCCAGCATCAGGAAGGCGGTGGCGTAGATCCCGCCTCGCCGGAGCATTTCGGCATCGGGCCCGGGGCGCGGCAGGCGCAAGGCGGCAAGCATGATGAGGCGGACTGCGGAAGTAGTGGATACGAGACGAAGGCGCAGCGCGCATTCCGTACCAACCTACGATAGGGATTGTTGCAATGCAACAAATCGAATCAAAGGGCGGGTCGCGTGGGGCTGCAGTCGGCTGCAAGGGACTCGCGGATACCCCACGGGAGGGTCTTGCGGCCGGCGCGCGATGCGCATGCTGCTGGCGCCACTTCGGCAGAATCTGCCTCCGCGGGGTCGAATCGGGATAAAAAAAACCCGCGCAATTGCTTGCGCGGGTTGGAATCCACCGAGGTGGTGGAGGAGACAGGTTTCACTATACTAGCTTTGCTGCGACGCACCAAGCAATTTGTTCGGCGGCGTGGCTCGCGAAGATCTTTTGTTGTTCCATTACAACACTCCATGCCTTTGGCATTCAATCATGTGACGTAATTGTCGCATTTGCCGCGCCGGAATCTTGCTTATCACCGGAACAGGTAGGCGATGCCGATGGCGGCGCCGAGGCCGGCGAAGTCGGCGAACAGGGCGCACGCCAGCGCGTGTCTTGTTTTGCGCACATTGACACTGCCGAAATAGACCGCCAGCACGTAAAAGGTGGTTTCGGTCGATCCTTGGATGATTGCTGCCAGCCGGGCCTGGAAGGAATCGACGCCGTAGGTGTTCATGACGTCGATCATGAGGCCCCGTGCGCCCGCTCCGGACAAGATCTTCATGAGTCCGACCGGAAGTGCCGGTACAAAGGCGGTATCGATGCCCAGGTGGGAAAAGAGCCGTGTCAGCGCGTCCATCAATGCCTGCATGCAGCCGCTGGCACGGAACAGGCCGACCGCCACCAGGATCGCGATCAGATAAGGAATGATCTGCACCGCCACGCCGAAGCCTTCTTTCGCCCCGTCGACGAAGGCCTCGTAGACGGAAACACGGCGCAACGCCCCGCAGGCCAGGAACAGCACGATCAGCCCAACGATCACACCGCTGCCCGCCTGGGCCGCCAGCCAGGCCGCGCGCCCTGGCGCCGCGTGGTGCAACCACAGCGCGAGCGCGGACATGGCGGCCAGCGTCAGGCCGAAGCTGGCGAGCACCAGCGGCTTGAACAGGTTGATGCGCTGGGCCCAAGCTACGGCCAGCAGGCCCGCCAGGCAGGAGGCTGCGGTGGCCAGCAGGGTGGGCAGGAAGATATCGGCAGCGTTGAAGCCGGTCAGCCCCTGCTTGACGGCAACCGCTTGGCGGATCGCGATGACCGATGACGGGATCAGGGTCAGGCCGGCGGTGTTGAGTACGATGAACATGATCTGCGCGTCGGTTGCCGTGTCCGGCTGCCGGTTCAGCGACTGCAGCTCGCGCATGGCGTTCAGGCCGAGTGGCGTGGCGGCGTTGTCGAGGCCCAGGAGGTTGGCCGACACATTCATCATCATGGCCCCCTGCGCGGGGTGCCCTTGCGGTACGCCGGGAAAGAAGTGGCGCAGCAGCGGATTCACCAGCCGCGCGAACATGTCCACCACACCGGCGCGCTCACCGACGCGCATGATGCCCAGCCACAAGCTCATCACACCGGCCAGCCCGAGAGAAATTTCGAAGCCGCTCCGGGCATTGTCGAAGAGGCTGGCCATCATGGCCGGAAAGACGGCATCGTCGCCGCCGACCAGGCGGACGCAGGCGACGATGAAGGAGAGCAGGAAAAAGGACAGCCAGACGAAATTCAGTGCCATCGCGGGTGGGCGGAGTCTTGGGATTGACCCGGGCGCCGCGCATCCGCGCCGCCGGCGGTAATGCATGATACCCGCGGCCTCGGCGCTGGAGGCTGCCGTGGCCCTTGCCGCGCGGCGCCCCGGACGCGGGTCGCGAGCTTATGGATGTACTCCAGCCTCTATCTCTATATATAGAGACCGGCTTGCAGGCAGCGAGGCGATGCGTACCCGACCGGGGAAAGAGCTGCTTGCGTTTCTTTTCTTGGTTTTTTTGGGTCTTTTCTTCTTCTTGTCAAAAAGGCTTGCCAAGGCGGCCGGACTGGCCTACTATTCGCCCCCTCGCAACACGAAGCGCAGCGGCAAAGCCAGCAGCGACGCGGGTTGCGGGGTTGGCAGGATGGTGGGTGGTGCTGCGAAGCGCGACTGACCGAAGCGAAAAAGATGCTTCGAACCTGTTGACGAAACGCAGAAAGTTCTTCATAATCTCGTTTCTCTGCTGCTGACAACGCAGCGACGCGGTAAGCAAAGCGAATCGCGTGAGTTCTTTAACAAACAAACAGCCGATAAGTGTGGGCGCTTGATGCGGGAAGCGGAAGACCTCGGTCTTCTAGCTTACAAGTTATCAGTGCTCGCACAGTAAACATGTTTGGTTTCGTCTTCGGACGGAGCCAGTCAGTTTTCTGAGAGTGAGCGACCGCTCGAAAGAGCGAGGTTTGCGCAGGCAACTGCGCGGAACCACACAGAGATTGAACTGAAGAGTTTGATCCTGGCTCAGATTGAACGCTGGCGGCATGCCTTACACATGCAAGTCGAACGGCAGCGCGGACTTCGGTCTGGCGGCGAGTGGCGAACGGGTGAGTAATACATCGGAACGTGCCCTGTTGTGGGGGATAACTAGTCGAAAGATTAGCTAATACCGCATACGACCTGAGGGTGAAAGCGGGGGACCGCAAGGCCTCGCGCAATAGGAGCGGCCGATGTCTGATTAGCTAGTTGGTGAGGTAAAGGCTCACCAAGGCGACGATCAGTAGCTGGTCTGAGAGGACGATCAGCCACACTGGGACTGAGACACGGCCCAGACTCCTACGGGAGGCAGCAGTGGGGAATTTTGGACAATGGGGGCAACCCTGATCCAGCAATGCCGCGTGTGTGAAGAAGGCCTTCGGGTTGTAAAGCACTTTTGTCCGGAAAGAAATCCTTTGGGCTAATACCCCGGAGGGATGACGGTACCGGAAGAATAAGCACCGGCTAACTACGTGCCAGCAGCCGCGGTAATACGTAGGGTGCGAGCGTTAATCGGAATTACTGGGCGTAAAGCGTGCGCAGGCGGTTTTGTAAGACAGGCGTGAAATCCCCGGGCTCAACCTGGGAATGGCGCTTGTGACTGCAAGGCTAGAGTGCGTCAGAGGGGGGTAGAATTCCACGTGTAGCAGTGAAATGCGTAGAGATGTGGAGGAATACCGATGGCGAAGGCAGCCCCCTGGGACGTGACTGACGCTCATGCACGAAAGCGTGGGGAGCAAACAGGATTAGATACCCTGGTAGTCCACGCCCTAAACGATGTCAACTAGTTGTTGGGGATTCATTTCTTCAGTAACGAAGCTAACGCGTGAAGTTGACCGCCTGGGGAGTACGGTCGCAAGATTAAAACTCAAAGGAATTGACGGGGACCCGCACAAGCGGTGGATGATGTGGATTAATTCGATGCAACGCGAAAAACCTTACCTACCCTTGACATGCCACTAACGAAGCAGAGATGCATTAGGTGCCCGAAAGGGAAAGTGGACACAGGTGCTGCATGGCTGTCGTCAGCTCGTGTCGTGAGATGTTGGGTTAAGTCCCGCAACGAGCGCAACCCTTGTCTCTAGTTGCTACGAAAGGGCACTCTAGAGAGACTGCCGGTGACAAACCGGAGGAAGGTGGGGATGACGTCAAGTCCTCATGGCCCTTATGGGTAGGGCTTCACACGTCATACAATGGTGCGTACAGAGGGTTGCCAACCCGCGAGGGGGAGCTAATCCCAGAAAACGCATCGTAGTCCGGATCGTAGTCTGCAACTCGACTACGTGAAGCTGGAATCGCTAGTAATCGCGGATCAGCATGCCGCGGTGAATACGTTCCCGGGTCTTGTACACACCGCCCGTCACACCATGGGAGTGGGTTTTGCCAGAAGTAGTTAGCCTAACCGCAAGGAGGGCGATTACCACGGCAGGGTTCATGACTGGGGTGAAGTCGTAACAAGGTAGCCGTACCGGAAGGTGCGGCTGGATCACCTCCTTTCCAGAGCGTGCTTCCCAAGTGAAGCGTTCACACTTATCGGTCTGTTTGCTGTTACAGCCAAGGGTCTGTAGCTCAGGTGGTTAGAGCACCGTCTTGATAAGGCGGGGGTCGTAGGTTCAAGTCCTACCAGACCCACCAAGTTATCCGAGGGGGATTAGCTCAGCTGGGAGAGCACCTGCTTTGCAAGCAGGGGGTCGTCGGTTCGATCCCGTCATCCTCCACCATCGACCTTGGGTTGGACAAGCCAAATGCAAGCGCTTAGCGTTGAGCGCTTGCATTTGGCGTTGGCCAAGCGATGTGAAAGCATCGGCTGTTCTTTAACAATATGGGATGTAGTAAAGGTGTCGTGAAGCCTTGATGAGAGGCTGAAGTAACCAACACGATACCGGGTTGTGATTGTATCAACCAAAGTATTTAAGTGATCGAAAGATGACTTGGAATACGGCACAAATGCGAGAACTCAACCTGTAATGAGCGTTTCAAGCGCGAGCTTGAGACACACTCGTTATAGGGTCAAGCGAACAAGTGCATGTGGTGGATGCCTTGGCGATCACAGGCGATGAAGGACGCGGTAGCCTGCGAAAAGCTTCGGGGAGCTGGCAAACGAGCTTTGATCCGGAGATGTCCGAATGGGGAAACCCGGCCCGTATGGGTCATCCCTTGCTGAATACATAGGCAAGGGAAGCGAACGCGGCGAACTGAAACATCTAAGTAGCTGCAGGAACAGAAATCAACCGAGATTCCCAGAGTAGTGGCGAACGAAATGGGAACAGCCTTGTACTCTTTAGCAGCATTGTTAGCAGAACGGGATGGAAAGCCCGGCCATAGCAGGTGATAGCCCTGTATGCGAAAACAGCGTTGTGGAACTAGGTGTACGACAAGTAGGGCGGGACACGTGAAATCCTGTCTGAAGATGGGGGGACCATCCTCCAAGGCTAAATACTCGTGATCGACCGATAGTGAACCAGTACCGTGAGGGAAAGGCGAAAAGAACCCCGGGAGGGGAGTGAAATAGATCCTGAAACCGCATGCATACAAACAGTCGGAGCCTGGAAACGGGTGACGGCGTACCTTTTGTATAATGGGTCAGCGACTTACATTCAGTGGCAAGCTTAACCGATTAGGGCAGGCGTAGCGAAAGCGAGTCCGAACAGGGCGTTCAGTCGCTGGGTGTAGACCCGAAACCAGATGATCTATCCATGGCCAGGTTGAAGGTGCGGTAACACGTACTGGAGGACCGAACCCACTAGTGTTGAAAAACTAGGGGATGAGCTGTGGATAGGGGTGAAAGGCTAAACAAATCTGGAAATAGCTGGTTCTCTCCGAAAACTATTTAGGTAGTGCCTCGTGTCTCACCTTCGGGGGTAGAGCACTGTCATGGTTGGGGGGTCTATTGCTGATTACCCCGCCATAGCAAACTCCGAATACCGAAGAGTGCAATCACGGGAGACAGACATCGGGTGCTAACGTCCGGTGTCAAGAGGGAAACAACCCAGACCGCCAGCTAAGGTCCCAAAGATTGGCTAAGTGGGAAACGAAGTGGGAAGGCTAAAACAGTCAGGAGGTTGGCTTAGAAGCAGCCACCCTTTAAAGAAAGCGTAATAGCTCACTGATCGAGTCGTCCTGCGCGGAAGATGTAACGGGGCTAAGCCAGTCACCGAAGCTGCGGACGCACGCAAGTGCGTGGTAGGAGAGCGTTCTGTAAGCCTGTGAAGGTGTCTTGTAAAGGATGCTGGAGGTATCAGAAGTGCGAATGCTGACATGAGTAGCGATAAAGGGGGTGAAAGGCCCCCTCGCCGTAAGCCCAAGGTTTCCTACGCAACGTTCATCGGCGTAGGGTGAGTCGGCCCCTAAGGCGAGGCAGAGATGCGTAGCTGATGGGAAGCAGGTTAATATTCCTGCACCGTCGTATGATGCGATGGGGGGACGGATCGCGGAAGGTTGTCCGGGTGTTGGAAGTCCCGGTCCCTGCAGTGGAGAAGGCGCTTAGGCAAATCCGGGCGCGGGATTCAAGGCTGTGGGGCGAGCGACCATGCGTCGCGAAGCAATCGGAAGTGGTTCCAAGAAAAGCCTCTAAGCTTCAGTCATACGAGACCGTACCGCAAACCGACACAGGTGGGCGAGATGAGTATTCTAAGGCGCTTGAGAGAACTCGGGAGAAGGAACTCGGCAAATTGGTACCGTAACTTCGGGATAAGGTACGCCCTGGTAGCTTGACTGGCCTGCGCCAGAAGGGTGAAGGGGTTGCAATAAACTGGTGGCTGCGACTGTTTAATAAAAACACAGCACTCTGCAAACACGAAAGTGGACGTATAGGGTGTGACGCCTGCCCGGTGCCGGAAGATTAAATGATGGGGTGCAAGCTCTTGATTGAAGTCCCGGTAAACGGCGGCCGTAACTATAACGGTCCTAAGGTAGCGAAATTCCTTGTCGGGTAAGTTCCGACCTGCACGAATGGCGTAACGATGGCCACACTGTCTCCTCCCGAGACTCAGCGAAGTTGAAGTGTTTGTGATGATGCAATCTCCCCGCGGCTAGACGGAAAGACCCCATGAACCTTTACTGTAGCTTTGCATTGGACTTTGAACCGATCTGTGTAGGATAGGTGGGAGGCTTTGAAACCGGGACGCTAGTTCCGGTGGAGCCGTCCTTGAAATACCACCCTGGTTTGTTTGAGGTTCTAACCTTGGCCCGTGAATCCGGGTCGGGGACAGTGCATGGTAGGCAGTTTGACTGGGGCGGTCTCCTCCCAAAGTGTAACGGAGGAGTTCGAAGGTACGCTTGGTACGGTCGGACATCGTACCTAAAGTGCAATGGCAAAAGCGTGCTTAACTGCGAGACCGACAAGTCGAGCAGGTGCGAAAGCAGGACATAGTGATCCGGTGGTTCTGTATGGAAGGGCCATCGCTCAACGGATAAAAGGTACTCTGGGGATAACAGGCTGATACCGCCCAAGAGTTCATATCGACGGCGGTGTTTGGCACCTCGATGTCGGCTCATCTCATCCTGGGGCTGTAGCCGGTCCCAAGGGTATGGCTGTTCGCCATTTAAAGAGGTACGTGAGCTGGGTTTAAAACGTCGTGAGACAGTTTGGTCCCTATCTGCCGTGGGCGTTGGAATCTTGACGGGGGCTGCTCCTAGTACGAGAGGACCGGAGTGGACGTACCGCTGGTGTACCTGTTGTCTCGCCAGAGGCATCGCAGGGTAGCTATGTACGGAAGAGATAACCGCTGAAAGCATCTAAGCGGGAAACTCGCCTGAAGATGAGGATTCCCTGGAGGCTTGACCTCCTTGAAGGGTCGTTCGAGACCAGGACGTTGATAGGCTGGGTGTGGAAGCGCAGTAATGCGTTAAGCTAACCAGTACTAATTGCCCGTAAGGCTTGATCCTATAACCAGTGTGTTTCACTGGTTGACGTATCGCGTGTGCCCAAGACGGTGCCGATACCTCACAACCAAGACTACATCCCTATTCGCTGCGACGGCTCAACCCCGGCGCAGCAACCCCTTATGCCTGGTGACCATAGCGAGTCGGAACCACCCCTTCCCATCCCGAACAGGACCGTGAAACGACTTTGCGCCGATGATAGTGCGGACTACCCGTGTGAAAGTAGGTCATCGCCAGGCTCTCCCTCCCGCAAAACCCCTCGACAGCAAACGCTGCGAGGGGTTTTGTCTTTGCGGCGCTCGCAGCGCGTGTCGTGAGCTGCGCAGCGGCGCACTCGATGCCTTGCCGAGCCCTCTGACGGCGCCTCCTGGCGCGTTTCCAGAGCCCCTATAGGGTGAGAGCATCGAACTTCGATGCGTGCGATTGTGACGCAATGCTGAGCGGCGCCAAGCCACCAAGCAGAGCGGTCCCACAGGACCTGCCAGGTTTCGCGACCCGAAAGTGCTTGACACCCCTGGCAAGTTCCATCATAATCGCAAGTTCTCTGCGGAGAGGTGCCCGAGTGGCTAAAGGGGGCAGACTGTAAATCTGTTGGCTTACGCCTACGTTGGTTCGAATCCAACCCTCTCCACCAGAATGCAAGGCAGCGAGCCAAGCAAGCGCTGCGCCAGCCGCAAGGCAGTATCGCGGCGCGAGTGGCTCGTCGGTGAGCAAGTGTAGTAACCGGGCGGGTGTAGCTCAATGGTAGAGCAGAAGCCTTCCAAGCTTACGACGAGGGTTCGATTCCCTTCACCCGCTCCAGGCGCCGCTGCCGATCGAAGTAAGTCAAGTTTCGCCCATGTGGCTCAGTGGTAGAGCACTCCCTTGGTAAGGGAGAGGTCGGCAGTTCGATCCTGCCCATGGGCACCAATACACCGCACTGGCAATATCGCTACCAAGACAGGAGTCGCGAAATGGCAAAGGAAAAGTTCGAGCGGACTAAGCCGCACGTGAACGTTGGTACGATTGGTCACGTTGACCACGGCAAGACGACGCTGACGGCAGCGATCGCGACGGTGCTGGCTGCGAAGTTCGGCGGTGCCGCCAAGAAGTACGACGAAATCGACGCAGCGCCGGAAGAGAAGGCACGCGGTATTACCATCAATACCGCCCACGTCGAGTACGAGACGGCCAACCGCCACTACGCGCACGTTGACTGCCCGGGCCACGCCGACTACGTGAAGAACATGATCACGGGTGCCGCCCAGATGGACGGCGCGATCCTGGTGTGCTCGGCCGCTGACGGCCCGATGCCGCAGACCCGCGAGCACATCCTGCTGGCCCGTCAGGTTGGCGTGCCTTACATCATCGTGTTCCTGAACAAGTGCGACATGGTGGACGACGCTGAACTGCTCGAGCTGGTCGAGATGGAAGTTCGCGAGCTGCTGTCGAAGTACGAGTTCCCCGGCGACGACACCCCGATCATCAAGGGTTCGGCCAAGCTGGCGCTGGAAGGCGACAAGGGCGAGCTGGGCGAAGTGGCCATCATGAACCTGGCCGACGCCCTGGACACCTACATCCCGACGCCGGAGCGTGCCGTTGACGGTACCTTCCTGATGCCGGTGGAAGACGTGTTCTCGATCTCGGGTCGCGGCACCGTGGTGACCGGCCGTATCGAGCGCGGCGTGATCAAGGTCGGTGAAGAAATCGAAATCGTCGGTATCAAGCCGACGGTGAAGACGACCTGCACGGGCGTGGAAATGTTCCGCAAGCTGCTGGACCAGGGCCAGGCTGGCGACAACGTCGGTCTGCTGCTGCGCGGCACCAAGCGTGAAGACGTGGAACGCGGCCAAGTGCTGTGCAAGCCGGGCTCGATCAAGCCGCACACCCACTTCACCGGTGAGGTGTACATTCTGTCGAAGGACGAAGGCGGCCGTCACACCCCGTTCTTCAACAACTACCGTCCGCAGTTCTACTTCCGTACGACCGACGTGACCGGCTCGATCGAGCTGCCGAAGGACAAGGAAATGGTCATGCCGGGCGACAACGTGTCGATCACCGTCAAGCTGATCGCCCCGATCGCCATGGAAGAAGGTCTGCGCTTCGCTATCCGTGAAGGCGGCCGTACCGTCGGCGCCGGCGTCGTGGCAAAGATCATCGACTAAGTAGTACAGGCTGTAACAGGCGAGCGCGGCAGCAACCGGTCGCGCTCGTTGCCAGAGGAGCTGGCGATCCGGTCGGCTCCACAGTTGTTCTAGGGGTATAGCTCAACTGGCAGAGCGTCGGTCTCCAAAACCGAAGGTTGGGGGTTCGATTCCCTCTGCCCCTGCCAAATCCTTGGCCGCGCCGCGATCTTCCTCGCGGCGCGGCCTATCTCGTTTGCGAAACATGGCCAATCCCAACGTCGAAACCGTCAACGCCTCGGGCGGCAAATTGCAGCTCGGCCTCGCGGTGCTTCTTGTGGTTGCCGGCGTCATCGGTTTCTATGTTCTGGCGCAGCAGCCGTCCTACGTTCGCGCGGCAGCGCTGATCGCCGGTCTCGCGCTGGGTGCAGCCGTTGCCCTGACCTCCCTGCCGGGCAAGGAATTCATCGGATTCGCCAAGGAATCGTATCGGGAGCTCCGCAAAGTCGTCTGGCCGACGCGTAAGGAAGCGGGGCAGATGACGGGGCTGGTGTTCGCCTTCGTCGTGATCATGGCGCTGTTTCTGTGGTCGGCCGACAAGCTGATCGAGTGGGTTATTTTCTCACTCGTGCTCGGCTGGAAATGAAGGAATCGGACATGACGGATAACGCACAGCAGGAAACTGCCGCCGCTGAATCGCCTTCGTCGAAGAAGCGCTGGTATGTGGTTCACGCTTACTCCGGCATGGAAAAGAGCGTGCAGCGGGCGCTGCAGGAGCGCATCGAGCGCGCCGAGATGCAGGACAAGTTCGGCCGCATCCTGGTGCCGTCGGAAGAAGTGGTGGAAATCAAGGGTGGCCAGAAGTCGGTCACCGAGCGTCGTTTCTTCCCCGGCTACGTGCTGGTCGAGATGGAAATGACTGACGAGACCTGGCACCTGGTGAAGAACACCAGCAAGGTGACCGGTTTCGTGGGCGGTGCACGCAACCGCCCGAGCCCGATTTCCCAGAAGGAAGTCGACAAGATCATGACCCAGATGCAGGAAGGGGTCGAGAAGCCGCGCCCCAAGACGCTGTTCGAAGTGGGCGAGATGGTCCGCGTCAAGGACGGTCCGTTCACCGACTTCAATGGCAACGTCGAGGAAGTGAACTACGAGAAATCGCGCCTGCGCGTCTCGGTCACCATCTTCGGTCGCGCCACTCCGGTCGAACTGGAGTTCGGCCAGGTCGAGAAGGTCTGATCGGTTTGAAGATTTTGCGCATGCGGCCGACCTCCTGGTAGGCAGCAAGCGTGGCAGGCCAGAGATGGCGTGCCGAAAGAGGAGCGTGAGGTCGGGCAGGCCGGCAACGGTTTGCAAGGCGACAGCGCGTTACGACTCAACAGGACCGTATCCAGCGATGGAGCGGTCTGGATTGGAGTAAAGATGGCCAAGAAGATCGTTGGCTTTATCAAGCTGCAAATTCCGGCTGGTAAGGCAAATCCCTCCCCGCCCGTGGGCCCGGCACTGGGTCAGCGTGGTCTGAACATCATGGAGTTCTGCAAGGCGTTCAACGCCCAGACCCAGGGCATGGAGCCCGGTCTGCCGGTGCCGGTGGTGATTACCGCCTTCGCCGACAAGAGCTTCACCTTCGTGATGAAGTCGCCCCCCGCGACCGTGCTGATCAAGAAGGCAGCAGGCATCACCAAGGGTTCGCCCAAGCCCCATACCGACAAGGTCGGCAAGATCACCCGCGCCCAGGCTGAAGAAATCGCCAAGGCGAAGAACGCTGACCTCACCGCCGCCGACCTGGACGCGGCCGTGCGTACCATCGCCGGCTCGGCTCGCTCGATGGGCATCACCGTGGAGGGTCTGTAAATGGCTAAGGTTTCCAAGCGCGTCGCCGCCAACAAGGCGAAGATCGAGCGTACCAAGTTCTACCCGATCGACGAGGCCCTGGGCCTGGTCAAGGGTTGCGCCAGCGCCAAGTTCGACGAGTCGATCGACGTCGCCGTCCAGCTGGGCATCGACGCCAAGAAGTCGGACCAGGTCGTCCGTGGTTCCGTGGTGCTGCCTGCCGGTACCGGCAAGAGCGTGCGCGTGGCCGTGTTCGCCCAGGGCGAGAAGGCCGAGGCTGCCAAGGCCGCCGGCGCTGAGGTGGTCGGCATGGAAGACCTGGCTGAACAGGTCAAGGCCGGCAACCTGAACTTCGACGTGGTGATCGCTTCGCCCGACACCATGCGTATCGTCGGTACGCTGGGCCAGATCCTGGGCCCGCGCGGCCTGATGCCGAACCCGAAGGTCGGTACCGTGACCCCCGACGTGGCCCAGGCCGTGAAGAACGCCAAGGCCGGTCAGGTCCAGTTCCGTGTCGACAAGGCCGGTATCATCCACGCCACCATCGGCCGCCGTTCGTTCGAGGACGCCGCGCTGAAGAGCAACCTGGCTGCGCTGCTGGACGCGCTGGTCAAGGCCAAGCCGGCCACCAGCAAGGGTGTCTACCTGCGCAAGATCGCCGTCTCGTCCACCATGGGCGTTGGCGTGCGCGTCGAGCAGGCTTCGCTGGCAGCCTGAGGCTGACAGCGCGATCCGACCGGACCCGATAACGCCGGTCGGAACAGAATCGCAAGCCGCGGCACTGCCGCGGCGTTCTTCCGGAACGGTACCCGCCTCGCCGGCGGGCCGGGAAGGAAGCAAGGCTTTGGGCAGTGGAGCCCGCCGATGCGCAAGCACGGACGGCTTCCGCTGGTTATCAAAGACCGCTGGTGGTCGTGCCGCGCCTGGCGCAGCGTGATCTTAATCGGGCGACATGCAGTGACGGACTCCGGTCCGCCGTGGCAATCACCGCCCAACCAGCGCAGATGGCGCACCCGAAGGGATTGAAGAATCCGGGCCCAGCCCGGGTGATTCGGGCCAATCGGACGCCGTTCGTTTGGACTGATGTGCGTGTCCCGGTCTTCCGGGAGACAAGCATCGTTTTGGAGCTTAACCGTGCCACTCAATATTGAAGATAAGAAGGCCGTCGTTGCTGAGGTTTCGGCGCAAGTCGCGAAAGCTCAGACCATCGTCGTCGCCGAATATCGCGGCATCACGGTTGGCGATCTGACCAAGCTGCGTACCAAGGCCCGTGAGCAAGGCGTGTACCTGCGCGTTCTGAAGAACACGCTGGCTCGCCGTGCCGTGGAAGGTACGCCGTTTGCAGGCCTCGCAGAGCAAATGACCGGTCCGCTGATCTACGGGATTTCCGAAGACGCAGTGGCCTCGGCCAAGGTTCTGAACGACTTTGCCAAGACCAACGACAAGCTGGTCCTGCGCGCAGGGTCGTACGACGGCAAGGTGCTCGACGTCAACGCCGTCAAGGCGCTGGCAACGATCCCGAGCCGCGACGAACTGATCGCTCAGCTGCTTGGCGTGATGCAGGCGCCGGTGTCGGGCTTTGCCCGTCTGCTGGCCGCACTGGCTGCCAAGAAGGAAGAAGGCGCTCCCGCTGCTGCGGAAGCCGCCGAAGCCTAAGGCAATCCAGGCCTCGCACCACCCGATCGCAATACCGATACCGAATCACATCTAGGAGTAATCCAAATGGCAATCACCAAAGACGACATCCTCGAAGCCGTAGGCGCGATGTCCGTGATGGAACTGAACGACCTGGTCAAGGCGTTCGAAGAGAAGTTTGGCGTGTCCGCCGCTGCGATGGCCGTGGCCGCCGCTCCGGGCGCTGGCGGTGCTGCCGCTGCTGCCGAAGAGCAGACCGAGTTCAACGTGATCCTGGCCGAAGTCGGCGCCAACAAGGTTGGCGTGATCAAGGCCGTGCGCGAAATCACCGGCCTGGGCCTGAAGGAAGCCAAGGACCTGGTCGATGGCGCACCGAAGCCCGTCAAGGAAGGCGTGGACAAGGCTGCTGCTGCCGAAGCCAAGAAGAAGCTGGAAGACGCTGGCGCGAAGGTCGACGTCAAGTAAGTGGTGCTCGCGTGCCTTTTGGGCACGCGAATGGGGCTGGCAAAGGGGAATCCCGGCGCCAGCCTTTTTGCGCTTTAGCGGAGGGTGTTTTTTCTCCGCGCAAATGCGTTTTAAGAGGCCTGTGAGTGGAGTGGGGATCGCTTTTATGCGGACCTTGCCCGATGGCTCAGCAGAGGCTAAACATCAGTGGCACACTAAGTGGTTGCTGATGTTTGTCTTCTGAACCGACTGCAGAAGACAAGTTTGGTCGGGTGTCCCCGGACCGGTGCAGGCATGGCGTCGCTTCGCGACGATCGCTCCGGTCCACTGCGTGCGGGCACCGTCAGCCAGAGGTTGGTAGCGGCCAACCGCCAAATCCCCTCCCAGTCGCTGAACACCTCAGGTGCTGTGCCAGGTCCAGCCAGCCCTGCGATGATTCGGAGATCCCATGGCGTACAGCTTCACCGAAAAGAAGCGCATTCGCAAAAGCTTTGCGAAGCGCGCGACGGTCCATCAGGTTCCATTCCTGCTTGCGACTCAGATTGAATCCTACACCCAGTTTTTGCAAGCGGATACGCCAACCGCGCGTCGCAAGAGCGAAGGCCTGCAGGCCGCCTTCAACGCAATCTTCCCGATTGTGTCCCATAACGGCCTCGCCCGCATGGAGTTCGTCTCCTACCACCTCTCGAACCCGCCGTTCGACGTCAAGGAGTGTCAACAGCGCGGTCTGACCTTCCACTCGGCGCTGCGTGCCAAGGTGCGCCTGATCATCAACGATCGCGAGAACCCGACCAAGGTCAAGGAAGTCAAGGAACAGGAAGTGTACATGGGCGAGATTCCGCTCATGACCTCGACCGGCTCCTTCGTGATCAACGGCACCGAGCGTGTCATCGTGTCCCAGCTGCACCGTTCGCCGGGCGTGTTCTTCGAGCACGACAAGGGCAAGACGCACAGCTCGGGCAAGCTGCTGTTCTCCGCGCGCATCATCCCCTACCGCGGTTCGTGGCTGGACTTCGAATTCGACCCGAAGGACATCCTGTACTTCCGCGTCGACCGCCGTCGCAAGATGCCGGTCACGATCCTGCTCAAATCGATCGGCCTGACGCCGGAGCAGATCCTCGCGCATTTCTTCGTCTTCGACAACTTCACGCTGCAGACCGAAGGTGCGCAGCTCGAGTTCGTGCCCGAGCGCCTGCGCGGCGAAGTCGCCCGCTTCGACATCGTCGACAAGAACGGCCGCGTGGTCGTCGAGAAGGACAAGCGGATCAACGCCAAGCACATCCGCGACCTGGACTCGGCCGGCACCAAGCTGATCAGCGTGCCGGAAGACTACCTGCTGGGCCGCGTGCTGGCCAAGAACATCATCGACCCCGACACGGGCGAGGTGATCGCCAACGCCAACGACGAGCTGACCGAGACCGTGCTGGAAAACCTGCGCGAAGCCGGCGTCAAGCAGATCCAGACCCTGTACACCAACGACCTGGACCAGGGTCCGTACATTTCGCAGACCCTGCGTACGGACGACACGGCCGACCAGACCGCGGCGCGCATCGCCATCTACCGCATGATGCGCCCGGGCGAGCCGCCCACCGAGGAGGCCGTCGAAGCGCTGTTCCAGCGCCTGTTCTACAGCGAAGAGTCGTACGACCTGTCGCGCGTGGGCCGCATGAAGGTCAACAGCCGTCTGGGCCGCCCCAGCGGCGAAGGCGCCATGGTGCTGCAGGACGAGGACATCCTCGAGACCATCAAGATCCTGGTCAACCTGCGCAACGGCAAGGGCGAGGTCGATGACATCGACCACCTGGGCAACCGTCGCGTGCGCTGCGTCGGTGAACTGGCCGAGAACCAGTTCCGCGCCGGCCTGTCGCGCGTCGAGCGCGCCGTCAAGGAGCGCCTCGGCCAGGCCGAGACCGAGAATCTGATGCCGCACGACCTGATTAACTCGAAGCCGATCTCGTCGGCCATCCGCGAGTTCTTCGGTTCGTCGCAGCTGTCGCAGTTCATGGACCAGACCAACCCGCTGTCCGAGATCACGCACAAGCGCCGTGTCTCCGCACTGGGCCCGGGCGGTCTGACCCGCGAGCGCGCCGGCTTCGAAGTCCGCGACGTGCACCCGACCCACTACGGCCGCGTCTGCCCGATCGAAACGCCGGAAGGCCCGAACATCGGTCTGATCAACTCGCTGGCACTGTATGCCCGCCTGAACGAATACGGCTTCCTGGAAACGCCGTACCGCAAGGTCGAGAACAGCAAGCTGACCGACCAGGTCGACTACCTGTCCGCGATCGAGGAAGGCAAGTACGTTGTGGCGCAGGCCAACGCGACCGTGGATGCCGAGGGCAACCTGATCGACGAGCTGGTGTCGGCGCGCGAAGGATCCGAGCGCGAGACCCGCATGGTCACGCCGGACCGCGTGCAGTACATCGACGTGGCGCCGTCGCAGATCGTCTCGGCGGCAGCCTCGCTGGTGCCGTTCCTCGAGCACGATGACGCGAACCGTGCACTGATGGGCGCGAACATGCAGCGCCAGGCCGTGCCCTGCCTGCGTCCGGACAAGCCCCTGGTCGGTACCGGCATCGAGCGCACCGTCGCGGTCGACTCGGGTACTGCCGTGCAGGCCATGCGCGGCGGCGTGGTGGACTACGTCGACGCGATGCGTATCGTGATCCGGGTCAACGACGACGAAGCCGTGGCCGGCGAAGTCGGCGTGGACATCTACAACCTGATCAAGTACACGCGTTCGAACCAGAACACGAACATCAACCAGCGTCCGATGGTCAAGGTCGGCGACATCGTCGCCCGCGGCGACGTGGTCGCCGACGGCGCGTCGACCGACCTGGGCGAGCTGGCGCTCGGCCAGAACATGCTGGTCGCGTTCATGCCCTGGAACGGCTACAACTTCGAGGATTCGATCCTGATCTCGGAGCGCGTGGTCGCCGAAGACCGCTACACCTCGATCCACATCGAGGAACTGTCGGTCGTGGCCCGCGACACCAAGCTCGGACCCGAGGAAATCACGCGCGATATTTCGAACCTGGCCGAAGCCCAGCTGGCGCGCCTGGACGAGTCGGGCATCACCTACATCGGTGCCGAGGTGGAAGCCGGCGACGTGCTGGTGGGCAAGGTCACGCCGAAGGGCGAGACCCAGCTGACGCCGGAAGAGAAGCTGCTGCGCGCGATCTTCGGGGAGAAGGCCTCGGACGTGAAGGACACCTCGCTGCGCGTGCCTTCGGGCATGAGCGGCATCGTGATCGACGTGCAGGTCTTCACCCGTGAAGGCGTGACGCGCGACAAGCGCGCCCAGTCGATCATCGATGACGAACTCAAGCGTTACCGCCTGGACCTGAACGACCAGCTGCGTATCGTGGAAGGCGATGCCTTCCAGCGTCTGGAGCGCCTGCTGGTCGGCAAGACCGTCAACGGTGGCCCGAAGAAGCTGTCGAAGGGTGCGACGCTGACCAAGGAGTACCTGGCCGAACTGGACAAGTACCACTGGTTCGACATCCGTCCGGCCGACGAGGAAGTCGCCGCCCAGCTCGAGGCCGTCAAGGAGGCCATCGAGCAGAAGCGCCACGAGTTCGACCTCGCCTTCGAAGAGAAGCGCAAGAAGCTGACCCAGGGCGACGAACTGCCGCCGGGCGTGATCAAGATGGTCAAGGTCTACCTTGCCGTCAAGCGTCGCCTGCAGCCTGGCGACAAGATGGCAGGCCGCCACGGTAACAAGGGTGTGGTGTCGAAGATCGTGCCGATCGAAGACATGCCCTACATGGCCGACGGCACCCCTGCCGACATCGTGCTGAACCCGCTCGGCGTGCCGTCGCGGATGAACGTGGGCCAGATCCTGGAAACCCACCTGGGCTGGGCCGCGCGCGGCCTGGGCGAGCGCATCGGCGCGATGCTCAAGGCACAGGCGAAGGCACAGGAACTGCGTCCGCTGCTGGCTCAGGTCTACAACGAGAGCGGCAAGGCGGAAGACCTGGACAGCCTGTCCGACGCCGAAGTGCTGGAACTCGCCACCAACCTGAAGAAGGGCGTGCCGTTCGCGACGCCGGTGTTCGATGGTGCGCATGAGGACGAGATCCGCCGCATGCTGGACCTGGCCTACCCGAGCGACGTGGCCAAGGAGAAGGGCCTGACCGCCTCCAAGCAGCAAGTCACGCTGTATGACGGCCGCACCGGCGAGGCGTTCGAGCGTCCGGTCACGCTGGGTGTGATGCACATGCTGAAGCTGCACCACTTGGTCGACGACAAGATGCACGCGCGTTCGACCGGCCCGTACTCCCTGGTGACCCAGCAGCCGCTGGGCGGCAAGGCGCAGTTCGGTGGCCAGCGTTTCGGTGAGATGGAAGTGTGGGCGCTGGAAGCCTACGGCGCCTCCTACGTGCTGCAGGAGATGCTGACGGTCAAGTCCGATGACGTGAACGGCCGTACCAAGGTGTACGAGAACATCGTCAAGGGCGAGCACTCGATCGATGCCGGCATGCCGGAGTCGTTCAACGTGCTGGTGAAGGAAATCCGCTCGCTGGGTATCGACATCGACCTCGATCGCTACTGATCGTGACGATGCGGGGGCCGCGCGTGCGGCCCCGCCAGCGAAGGATTTCCCACAGGATGAATGCCGCCGGCCCGGCCGGAGCCGGACACGGCGGCGAAACAAGGAGTTGCAATGAAAGCATTGCTCGATCTCTTTAAGCAGGTACAGCAGGAAGAGCAGTTCGACGCGATCAAGATCGGCCTGGCCTCGCCCGAGAAGATCCGCTCGTGGTCGTACGGTGAAGTGAAGAAGCCGGAAACGATCAACTACCGCACGTTCAAGCCCGAGCGCGACGGCCTGTTCTGCGCCAAGATCTTCGGCCCGATCAAGGACTACGAGTGCCTGTGCGGCAAGTACAAGCGCCTGAAGCACCGTGGCGTGATCTGCGAGAAGTGCGGCGTCGAAGTGACGCTGGCCAAGGTGCGCCGCGAGCGCATGGGCCACATCGAACTGGCCGCGCCGACCGCGCACATCTGGTTCCTGAAGTCGCTGCCGTCGCGTCTGGGCATGGTGCTCGACATGACGCTGCGCGACATCGAGCGCGTGCTGTACTTCGAAGCATTCGTGGTGATCGAACCCGGCATGACCCCGCTCAAGAAGAGCCAGATCATGTCCGAGGACGATTACCTGGCCAAGTGCGACGAGTACGGCGAGGGTGAGTTCGTCGCCATGATGGGTGCCGAGGGCATCCGCGAACTGCTGCGCGGCATCGATATCGAGAAGCAGATCGAACAGATCCGCGCCGAGCTGCAGGCCACCGGCTCCGAAGCCAAGATCAAGAAGTTCGCCAAGCGCCTGAAGGTGCTGGAGGCCTTCCAGCGCTCGGGTATCAAGCCCGAGTGGATGATCATGGAAGTGCTGCCGGTGCTGCCGCCCGAGCTGCGTCCGCTGGTGCCCCTGGATGGCGGTCGTTTCGCCACCTCGGACCTGAACGACCTGTATCGCCGCGTCATCAACCGCAACAACCGCCTGAAGCGCCTGCTGGAACTGAAGGCGCCCGAGATCATCGTGCGCAATGAGAAGCGCATGCTGCAGGAAGCGGTGGATTCGCTGCTGGATAACGGCCGTCGCGGCAAGGCGATGACCGGCGCCAACAAGCGTCCGCTGAAGTCCCTGGCCGAAATGATCAAGGGCAAGGGCGGCCGCTTCCGTCAGAACCTGCTGGGCAAGCGCGTCGACTACTCGGGCCGTTCGGTCATCGTGGTGGGCCCGACCCTGAAGCTGCACCAGTGCGGCCTGCCCAAGCTGATGGCGCTCGAGCTGTTCAAGCCCTTCATCTTCCACAAGCTGGAGACGATGGGCATCGCCACCACCATCAAGGCGGCGAAGAAGGAAGTCGAAAGCCAGACGCCGGTGGTGTGGGACATCCTCGAAGAGGTGATCCGCGAGCATCCGGTGATGCTGAACCGCGCGCCGACGCTGCACCGCCTGGGCATCCAGGCCTTCGAACCCGTGCTGATCGAAGGCAAGGCGATCCAGCTGCACCCGCTCGTCTGCGCGGCGTTCAACGCCGACTTCGACGGTGACCAGATGGCCGTCCACGTGCCGCTGTCGCTGGAAGCGCAGATGGAAGCCCGCACCCTGATGCTGGCCTCCAACAACGTGCTGTTCCCGGCCAACGGCGACCCGTCGATCGTGCCGTCGCAGGACGTGGTGCTGGGCCTGTACTACACCACCCGCGACAAGATCAACGGCCGCGGTGAGGGCATGACCTTCGCCGACATCAGCGAAGTGATCCGCGCCTACGAGAACAAGGAAGTCGAGCTGGCTTCCCGCGTGAACGTGCGTATCACCGAGTTCGAGCTGGTGGACAAGGACGCCGAGGGCGACGCCCGCTTCGCGCCCAAGATCACGCTGCAGGCCACCACGGTCGGCCGCGCCATCCTGTCGGAGATCCTGCCCAAGGGCCTGCCCTTCTCGGTGCTGAACAAGCCGCTGAAGAAGAAGGAGATCTCGCGCCTGATCAACACCGCCTTCCGCAAGTGCGGCCTGCGTGAGACCGTGATCTTCGCTGACAAGCTGCTGCAGTCGGGCTTCCGCCTGGCCACGCGCGCCGGCATCTCGATCGCGATCGACGACATGCTGGTGCCGCCCGCGAAGGAAAAGATCATCGCCGAAGCCTCGGCCAAGGTGAAGGAATACGACAAGCAGTACATGTCGGGCCTGGTGACCGACCAGGAGCGCTACAACAACGTCGTGGACATCTGGGGCGCCGCCGGCGACCAGGTGGGCAAGGCGATGATGGAGCAGCTCCAGCACGAGGACGTGGTCGACCGCAACGGCAATACCGTCAAGCAAGAGTCGTTCAACTCCATCTACATGATGGCCGACTCGGGCGCGCGGGGTTCCGCGGCGCAGATCCGCCAGCTGGCCGGCATGCGCGGCCTGATGGCAAAGCCGGACGGCTCGATCATCGAGACGCCGATCACGGCGAACTTCCGCGAAGGCCTGAACGTTCTGCAGTACTTCATCTCGACCCACGGTGCGCGTAAGGGTCTGGCCGATACGGCACTGAAGACCGCGAACTCCGGTTACCTGACCCGCCGTCTGGTCGACGTGACGCAGGATCTGGTGGTGGTGGAAGACGATTGCGGCACCAGCAACGGCGTGGCCATGAAGGCCCTGGTCGAAGGCGGTGAAGTGATCGAAGCCCTGCGTGACCGTATCCTCGGCCGCGTGACCGTCTCCGACGTGGTGAACCCGGAAACCCAGGAAACCGCGATCGAGGCCGGCACCCTGCTGGACGAAGATCTGGTCGAGCTGATCGACAACATCGGCGTGGACGAGGTCAAGGTGCGTACGCCGCTGTCCTGCGACACGCGCTACGGCCTGTGCGCCAAGTGCTACGGCCGCGACCTCGGCCGCGGCGTGCTGGTGAACTCGGGCGAAGCGGTGGGCGTGATCGCCGCGCAGTCGATCGGCGAGCCGGGCACGCAGCTGACCATGCGTACCTTCCACATCGGTGGCGCGGCATCGCGTGCGGCAGTCGCGTCGAGCGTGGAAGCCAAGGCGACCGGTACCGTGCGCTTCACGGCGACCATGCGCTACGTCACCAACGCCAAGGGCGAGCTGATCGTCATCTCGCGTTCGGGCGAGGCGCTGATCACCGACGACCATGGCCGCGAGCGTGAGCGCCACAAGATCCCGTACGGTGCCACGCTGCTGGTGCAGGATGGCCAGGCGATCAAGGCCGGCACGCAGCTGGCTACCTGGGATGCGCTGACGCGTCCGATCGTTTCGGAGTACTCGGGCACCATCAAGTTCGAGAACGTCGAAGAGGGCGTGACCGTCGCCAAGCAGATGGACGAAGTGACGGGCCTGTCGACCCTCGTGGTGATCGACGCCAAGCGCCGCACGGCCGCCACCAAGGGCATCCGCCCGCAGGTGAAGCTGCTCGACGCCAACAACCAGGAAGTGAAGATCCCGGGCACGGACCACTCCGTGACCATCGGCTTCCAGGTCGGCGCGCTGATCACCGTGAAGGACGGCCAGCAGGTGCACGTGGGTGAAGTGCTCGCACGTATCCCGACCGAATCGCAGAAGACCCGCGACATTACCGGTGGTCTGCCGCGTGTGGCCGAGCTGTTCGAAGCGCGTTCGCCGAAGGACGCCGCCGTGCTGGCGGAAGTCACCGGCACGACCTCGTTCGGCAAGGACACCAAGGGCAAGCAGCGCCTGGTGATCACGGACCTGGACGGCAACGCCCACGAGTTCCTGATCGCCAAGGAAAAGCAGGTCCTGGTGCACGATGGCCAGGTGGTGAACAAGGGCGAAATGATCGTGGAAGGTCCGGCGGACCCGCACGACATCCTGCGCCTGAAGGGCATCGAGGAACTGGCGCACTACATCGTCGACGAAGTGCAGGACGTGTACCGTCTGCAGGGCGTGAAGATCAACGACAAGCACATCGAAGTGATCGTGCGCCAGATGCTGCGCCGCGTGCAGATCTCGGATGTGGGCGACACCAAGTTCATCCCGGGTGAACAGGTGGAGCGCTCGGAGCTGCTCGACGAGAACGACCGCGTGATCGCCGAAGGCAAGCGTCCGGCCACCTACGAGAACCTGCTGCTCGGTATCACCAAGGCGTCGCTGTCGACCGACAGCTTCATCTCGGCGGCATCGTTCCAGGAAACCACCCGCGTGCTGACCGAAGCCGCGATCATGGGCAAGACGGACGACCTGCGCGGTCTGAAGGAAAACGTGATCGTCGGCCGCCTGATCCCGGCCGGTACCGGCCTGGCCTACCACCGTGCCCGCAAGGCGCGCGAGGCGGCCGAGCGCGAACGCGCCCAGGCGATCGCCGAAGAAGAGCAGTCGCTCTTCATCGAGCCGCCGGTGGTGCAGGCGACCACCACCGAAGGCGAGGGCGACGCGGCCTGACGCGTTTCCCGGCCGGGGCGGCGATCGCTGCCCCGGCGCCGAACGGAACCAGCCCGGCCTTCGCGCCGGGCTTTTTTCATGCCAGCGCCGCACGTGCGGCAGCCTGCCGCCCAGCGGGCCGCCGGCACAATCTGCAGCAATCCGTCTCCCGCTTGATGGTATGGTTACGCCTTCCGGCGTACCCGCTCCACCCGTTTTCCCGATCCCGCACCTATGTCGTCCGCATTGGCCATTCTCAAAGATGTCTTTGGCTACCACGCCTTCCGCGGACAGCAGGCCGAAATCATCGACCACGTGGCCGGCGGCGGCGACAGCCTGGTGCTGATGCCCACCGGCGGTGGCAAGTCCCTCTGCTACCAGGTCCCGGCCCTGCTGCGCCAGCGTGCAGGCCAGGGCACGGGCATCGTGGTGTCGCCACTGATCGCGCTGATGCAGGACCAGGTGGCCGCGCTGAGCGAGGCCGGCGTGCGTGCTGCCGTGCTCAATTCGACGCTGACCTCGAGCGAGGCCTCGGCGGTCGAGCGCGACCTGCTGGCCGGGCGGCTCGAGGTCCTCTACGTGGCCCCCGAGCGGCTGATGACGCCGCGCTTCCTCGACCTGCTCGAGCGCACCCGCGTGGGCCTGTTCGCCATCGACGAGGCGCACTGCGTATCGCAGTGGGGGCACGATTTCCGCCCCGAATACATCCAGCTCTCGGTGCTGCATGAGCGTTTCCCGCAGGTACCGCGCATCGCGCTGACCGCTACCGCCGACGCGCTGACGCGGCAGGAGATCGCCGAGCGCCTGGCGCTGCAGGATGCACGCGTCTTCCTCTCCAGCTTCGACCGGCCCAATATCCGCTACCGCATCGTCGAGAAGGACAATGCGCGCCAGCAACTGCTGGCTTTCATCAAGGCCGAGCATGCCAACGCCGACGGCACCCATGACAGCGGCATCATCTACTGCCTGTCGCGCAAGAAGGTGGAAGAGACCGCGGCCTGGCTCGGCGCCCAGGGCCTCAAGGCCCTGCCTTACCACGCCGGCATGGATGCGCAACTGCGCGCACAGTATCAGGCGCGCTTCCGCGTGGAGGAAGGGATCGTGATGGTGGCCACCATCGCCTTCGGCATGGGCATCGACAAGCCCGACGTGCGCTTCGTGGCCCACCTCGACCTGCCCAAGAGCATGGAGGGCTACTACCAGGAGACCGGGCGTGCCGGCCGCGACGGCCTGCCCGCCAATGCCTGGATGGCCTATGGCCTGGGCGACGTGGTGCAGCAGAAGCGCATGATTGACGAATCCGAGGCCGACGACGCGCACAAGCGCGTGTCCTCGTCCAAGCTCGACGCGCTGCTCGGCCTGTGCGAAACGGCAGGTTGCCGCCGCGTGCGCATCCTGGCCTATTTCGACGAGCAGTCCGAGCCGTGCGGCAACTGCGATACCTGCCTGGAGCCGCCGGCCACCTGGGACGGCACGCGCGAGGCGCAGATGGCGCTGTCCTGCGTCTATCGGGTGGCCCAGGCCAGCCGCGTGCATTTCGGTGCCACCCACCTGGTCGACGTGCTGCGCGGCAATGCGTCGGAGAAGATCCGGCAGTGGGGACACGACAAGGTGTCCACCTTCGGCATCGGTGCCGACCGCTCGGTGGCGGAGTGGCATGCCATCTTCCGCCAGCTGATCGCCCACGGCCTGCTGATGATCGACCACGGCGGCCACGGCGCGCTGCTGCTGGGCGAGTCGGCGCGCCAGGTGCTGCGCGGCGAGACCACCATCACGCTGCGCCGGCAGGCCAGCAAGCCCGCCCGCGGCGGCGAGCGCTCCGCATCGCGCGGCAGCCGCACCGACCATACCGCCGGCATGGACGAAGACGCGCTGGCCAACTGGGAGGCGCTGCGCAAGTGGCGCACCGCCACCGCGCGCGAGCACGGCGTGCCGGCCTACGTCATCTTCCACGATGCCACGCTGGCGGAGATCGCGCGCAGCGCGCCGGCCACGCTCGACGAACTGGCCGAGGTGCCGGGCATCGGTGCCGCGAAGCTGGAGCGCTATGGCGAAGAGATTCTGGAGACGCTCGAGGGCGTCTGAGTCAAGCTTTATGGTATACGTAAACGTGCTTGACCGTTTACGGTTTGCCTGCTAGCATGTCAGATTCGAGTTTTTGGCTTTGGATTTCGCTCGCCCGTCGATCTTGCACCCTGCCTGTGAGGCCGGATGCGCTTTCGGCAAGCGCCGTCGGCCAGTCGCGTGATGCGGCGGTGGCATGGTGTGGCACAGGGGATCCCGGTCGAGCTCGCGTTCTTTGGTCAGTCTGGTTCCCGCCGGTCTATCGTCTCAAGAGCGCCCGCTCACACTGTTCCCGCCCAAAACCCGTAGTTGCCGTTCCGGTTCCGCCACGTGGCGCCCGGAAGGGTGTTTTGTCGTAAAAACCAAGCTGGATTGAACAATGCCAACTATCAACCAACTGGTTCGCAAGCCGCGCGTCTCGGAAGTCATCAAGAGCAAGAGCCCGGCGCTTGAGAACTGCCCGCAGCGTCGTGGCGTGTGCACCCGCGTGTACACCACGACTCCGAAGAAGCCGAACTCGGCACTGCGTAAGGTCGCCAAGGTGCGCCTGACCAACGGTTTCGAGGTCATCTCGTACATCGGCGGTGAAGGCCACAACCTGCAGGAACACTCGGTCGTGCTGATCCGCGGCGGCCGTGTGAAGGATCTGCCGGGTGTGCGTTACCACATCGTGCGCGGCTCCCTCGACCTGCAAGGCGTCAAGGACCGTAAGCAAGCGCGTTCGAAGTACGGCGCGAAGCGCCCGAAGGCAGCCTAAGACAGGCTGTCCGCGTGGCGCCGGCAAGGCGTCGCGAAGCAGTGAAGTAAGACAAGCAACAAGCGGCAGGTCCTTGGCGCGCAGCGTCATGGTGCTGTCACCAGGCGGCGGTACAACGGAGCGTTCAGCGCCGTGCCGTCGAGTAAGTGGTCACCCGGCGAATTTGCCCAGGCCCAGTGCCGGCAAGCTAGTTGGTGGCCGGAGAGCGGAAACCTGTTACCGCGCTCTCAACTGAATCTAAAGGAAAGAAGATGCCACGTCGTCGTGAAGTCCCCAAGCGGGAGATCCTGCCTGATCCGAAGTTCGGCAATGTCGAAGTTGCCAAGTTCATGAACGTGCTGATGCTGGACGGCAAGAAGTCGGTTGCCGAACGCATCGTGTACGGCGCGTTCGACCAGATCGAGAAGAAGGCAGGCAAGGCCCCCATCGAAGTGTTCTCCGTTGCAATCAACAACGTGAAGCCGGTGGTGGAAGTGAAGAGCCGTCGCGTGGGCGGCGCCAACTATCAGGTTCCGGTCGAAGTCCGTCCGTCGCGTCGTTTGGCATTGGCGATGCGTTGGCTGCGCGAGGCCGCGAAGAAACGCAGCGAGAAGTCGATGGCGCTGCGCCTGGCAGGTGAGCTGCTGGAAGCTGCCGAAGGCCGCGGCGGCGCGATGAAGAAGCGCGACGAAGTGCACCGCATGGCCGAAGCCAATAAGGCGTTCTCGCACTTCCGCTTCTAAGGCGCGCGATTACAGCTGTTGGTTGCCGGGCGGGCTGTGTATTCCTACACATCTCGCCCGTTTGTGTTAGGGGCGACGGCGATGAGATGCCGGCGTCTCACGGACGAATAGAGGATTAAAGTGGCTCGTAAGACTCCCATTGAGCGCTACCGTAACATCGGTATTTCGGCTCACATTGACGCGGGTAAAACCACCACGACCGAGCGGATCCTGTTCTACACCGGTGTGAACCACAAGATCGGTGAAGTGCATGATGGCGCGGCCACCATGGACTGGATGGAGCAGGAGCAGGAGCGCGGCATCACCATCACGTCTGCTGCGACCACCGCCTTCTGGAAGGGCATGGGCGGCAACTACCCCGAGCACCGCTTCAACATCATCGACACCCCGGGCCACGTGGACTTCACCATCGAGGTGGAGCGTTCCATGCGCGTGCTGGACGGTGCGTGCATGGTGTACTGCGCAGTGGGTGGCGTGCAGCCGCAGTCCGAAACCGTGTGGCGTCAGGCCAACAAGTACGGCGTGCCGCGTCTGGCATTCGTCAACAAGATGGACCGCACCGGCGCGAACTTCTTCAAGGTCTACGACCAGCTGAAGACCCGCCTGAAGGCCAACCCGGTGCCCGTCGTGGTGCCTATCGGCGCTGAAGACGGCTTCCAAGGCGTCGTCGATCTGCTGGAAATGAAGGCGATCATTTGGGATGAAGCCAGCCAGGGCGTGAAGTTCGAATACCAGGACATCCCGGCCGAGCTGCAAGCCACCGCTGACGAATGGCGCGAGAAGATGGTCGAGTCCGCCGCCGAAGCCAGCGAAGAGCTGATGGAAAAGTACCTGGGCGGCGAAGAGCTGACCCGCGCCGAGATCGTCAAGGCGCTGCGTGACCGTACCATCGCCTGCGAAATCCAGCCGATGCTGTGCGGCACCGCGTTCAAGAACAAGGGCGTGCAGCGCATGCTCGACGCCGTGATCGACTTCCTGCCGTCGCCGGTCGACATTCCGCCGGTCAAGGGCACGGACGAGGACGACAGCGAGAAGAAGCTCGAGCGCAAGGCTGACGACAACGAAAAGTTCTCGGCACTGGCGTTCAAGATCATGACCGACCCGTTCGTTGGCCAGCTGATCTTCTTCCGCGTGTACTCGGGCAAGATCAATTCGGGCGACACCGTGTACAACCCGGTGAAGCAGAAGAAGGAGCGTCTGGGCCGTATTCTGCAGATGCACGCCAACCAGCGCGAAGAAATCAAGGAAGTGCTGGCCGGCGATATCGCCGCTGCGGTCGGCCTGAAGGATGCCACCACGGGCGATACGCTGTGCGATCCGACTGCCCCGATCGTGCTCGAGCGCATGGTGTTCCCGGAGCCGGTGATCTCGCAGGCTGTCGAGCCGAAGACCAAGGCTGACCAGGAAAAGATGGGCATCGCCCTGAACCGCCTGGCCGCTGAAGATCCGTCGTTCCGCGTGCGTACCGATGAAGAATCGGGTCAGACCATCATTTCGGGCATGGGCGAGCTCCACCTCGAAATTCTGGTCGACCGCATGAAGCGCGAATTCGGCGTGGAAGCCAACATCGGCGCGCCGCAGGTGGCCTACCGCGAAACCATTCGCAAGACGGCCGAAGGCGTCGAGGGCAAGTTCGTCAAGCAGTCGGGCGGCCGCGGCCAGTACGGTCACGCTGTGATCACGCTGGAACCGCAAGAGCCGGGCAAGGGCTTCGAGTTCATCGATGCCATCAAGGGCGGTGTGATTCCTCGCGAATACATCCCGGCGGTCGAAAAGGGTATCGTCGACACGCTGCCGAACGGCATCCTGGCTGGCTTCCCGGTGGTGGACGTGAAGGTCACGCTGACGTTCGGTTCGTACCACGACGTGGACTCGAACGAAAACGCATTCCGCATGGCCGGCTCGATGGCTTTCAAGGAAGCCATGCGCAAGGCCAGCCCGGTCCTGCTCGAGCCGATGATGGCCGTGGAAGTGGAAACGCCGGAAGACTACACGGGTACCGTGATGGGCGACTTGTCGTCCCGCCGCGGCATCGTGCAGGGCATGGACGACATGGTGGGCGGTGGCAAGATCATCAAGGCCGAAGTCCCGCTGTCGGAAATGTTCGGTTATTCGACGTCGCTGCGCTCGGCCACGCAAGGTCGCGCCACGTACACCATGGAATTCAAGCATTACGCTGAGGCACCGAAGAACATCGCCGAAGCCGTGATGACGGCCAAGGGCAAGTAATAAACGCTGCGCCGCCACGCACGACCTGCGTGGCGGCGCAAAGAATTGAATCAGACTGTATTCCATTAGGAGCTGAAACATGGCAAAGGAAAAGTTCGAGCGGACTAAGCCGCACGTGAACGTTGGTACGATTGGTCACGTTGACCACGGCAAGACGACGCTGACGGCAGCGATCGCGACGGTGCTGGCTGCGAAGTTCGGCGGTGCCGCCAAGAAGTACGACGAAATCGACGCAGCGCCGGAAGAGAAGGCACGCGGTATTACCATCAATACCGCCCACGTCGAGTACGAGACGGCCAACCGCCACTACGCGCACGTTGACTGCCCGGGCCACGCCGACTACGTGAAGAACATGATCACGGGTGCCGCCCAGATGGACGGCGCGATCCTGGTGTGCTCGGCCGCTGACGGCCCGATGCCGCAGACCCGCGAGCACATCCTGCTGGCCCGTCAGGTTGGCGTGCCTTACATCATCGTGTTCCTGAACAAGTGCGACATGGTGGACGACGCTGAACTGCTCGAGCTGGTCGAGATGGAAGTTCGCGAGCTGCTGTCGAAGTACGAGTTCCCCGGCGACGACACCCCGATCATCAAGGGTTCGGCCAAGCTGGCGCTGGAAGGCGACAAGGGCGAGCTGGGCGAAGTGGCCATCATGAACCTGGCCGACGCCCTGGACACCTACATCCCGACGCCGGAGCGTGCCGTTGACGGTACCTTCCTGATGCCGGTGGAAGACGTGTTCTCGATCTCGGGTCGCGGCACCGTGGTGACCGGCCGTATCGAGCGCGGCGTGATCAAGGTCGGTGAAGAAATCGAAATCGTCGGTATCAAGCCGACGGTGAAGACGACCTGCACGGGCGTGGAAATGTTCCGCAAGCTGCTGGACCAGGGCCAGGCTGGCGACAACGTCGGTCTGCTGCTGCGCGGCACCAAGCGTGAAGACGTGGAACGCGGCCAAGTGCTGTGCAAGCCGGGCTCGATCAAGCCGCACACCCACTTCACCGGTGAGGTGTACATTCTGTCGAAGGACGAAGGCGGCCGTCACACCCCGTTCTTCAACAACTACCGTCCGCAGTTCTACTTCCGTACGACCGACGTGACCGGCTCGATCGAGCTGCCGAAGGACAAGGAAATGGTCATGCCGGGCGACAACGTGTCGATCACCGTCAAGCTGATCGCCCCGATCGCCATGGAAGAAGGTCTGCGCTTCGCTATCCGTGAAGGCGGCCGTACCGTCGGCGCCGGCGTCGTGGCAAAGATCATCGACTAAGCAAACTTCCTGGAGCAGGTCGGCGTACAATACCGCCGGCTTGTTCCCTGTTTCCGGGCGCTATCCGCCCATCGCTCTTTTAAGGAAATATCATGCAGAACCAGAAGATCCGTATCCGCCTGAAGGCTTTCGACTATCGCCTGATCGACCAGTCGGCCGCTGAAATCGTGGATACCGCCAAGCGCACCGGCGCGATCGTCAAGGGTCCCGTGCCCCTGCCGACCCGCATCCAGCGCTTCGACATCCTGCGTTCGCCGCACGTCAACAAGACCAGCCGCGATCAGTTCGAGATCCGTACCCACCAGCGCCTGATGGACATCGTCGACCCGACCGATAAGACCGTCGACGCGCTGATGAAGCTCGACCTGCCGGCCGGCGTGGACGTCGAGATCAAGGTGTAAGGTTTTGATGCCTTGGGCCGCAGTGATGTGGCCTTTTGCAGCGGAAACGGCGAACGTAAGTTCGCCGTTTTTGTTTTTGGGGCAGGGTCGTGCGTTGTATACCCTTCCGCCCTCTGTTCGGAGGTGTTGGTTTGCGAGGCAACGGCCTGTTTCGGCTCCCCGCAGGGGAGTCGAAACAGTCTCTTGCCCCGAATACCGCTTACGCTCATACAGGCATCAGGCATCAGGCATCAGGCATCAGGCATCAGGCATCAGGCATCAGGCATCAGGCATCAGGCATCAGGCATCAGGCATCAGGCATCAGGCATCAGGCATCAGGCATCAGGCATCAGGCATCAGGCATCAGGCATCAGCCCGCCAGATCACCCCCTCCTCCTCAACGTCTCCCCCGGACACTCCCCAAACGCTCGCCGATACTCGGCGCTGAAGCGCCCGAGATGCGTGAAGCCCCAGCGCATCGCAGCCGTGCTGACCGAACCCACCGCTGCGACGTTGAGCAGATCATGACGCACGCGCTCCAGCCGCACCGCGCGCAGATAGGCCATCGGGCTCAGGCCCCGGTGTTCGCGGAAGCCTGCGTACAGGCTGCGCAGGCTGACGCCGGCGACCTCGGCCAGGTGGGCCGGCGTCAGCGCGTCGTCGGCGTGGGCGTGGATGTATTCCTCGACCACCTTCACATGGCGCGGCGCGAGCGGCTTGCCGCGGCCGCGCAGGTCCTCCGACAAGCTGTGCGGCTGTACCGTCAGCAGGGTGCCGATCACCAGTTGCTCGAGCTGGCAGGCGGTCAGGGGATGCTGCGCGGCTTCGGGTGAGCAGGCCAGCAGGTCGGCCAGGTATTGCATCAGCTGGTACCAGCCGGCCTGGCGGCGCCAGGCCATGCCCAGGGCGAAGCGCAACGCCTGCTCGGGGCGCCGTCCCAGGTAGGCGGCGCAGACACGTTCCAGCGCGCCCAGTTCCACCCGCACGATGAGCTGGTCATTGTCGGCGCTCCAGCGCATGCGCACGGGGTCGCTCGGCGTCAGCACCGAGGCCAGGTCGGCGTCGGACAGGATGCGCTGGGTACCGCAGGCGACGTCGGCCTGGCCCGACAACGGCATCTGCACCAGCAGGAAATCACCCATGGGCCCGGGGTCGATCTCCACCTCTGCACCGTAGGCGAGGCGGTTGAAGGAGACCGCTCCCAGCGGCGCGTGGTGCAGGCGGGCGGCCAGGCGGTTGCCACCGATGGCGAGCCGATGGGGTTTGAAGACGGCGCCCACCGCCGCGCGGGCCTGGTCCTGGTCGGTCGAGGCGAACACCAGGCGGCCGGGGTCGCCCAGCAGGGCGGCGGCCAGCGCGGGGGTGGCCATGGTGGCCGTGGCGGTCGGGGGCAGCAGCATGTCTCGCTCCACTGGAGGTGGCCGGGCGCTGCCGGTGGCGCGCGCGATCCCGGGATGGTCTCGCCACGCCCGGTCTCTGCCCGCGCGGTGGACTCCCTGCGCACCACTATAGCGGAGCGCGCGGGCCGCGCACCGGCCGCGGGTGCGCCGGCTTGCGCACGGCTGCAATTTCCTGCACTAATCGGATAGCCGCTGCAGGCGGCGGCTAGCTTGCTGCAGTGCGGAGCGCCCATGATGGAATCCATGTGGCGACGCGGCCCGGTTCCGGTGTCACCCTTCGGCGTCATCGCCGGCGCCAACCGCAGGCAGCCCGACCCCCACACCAACAAGGAGACCAGGCAATGGGCCAGACCATCCAGATCCAGACCCCCGACGGCAGCTTCAGCGGCTATCTCGCCACCCCGGCTGCCGGCAAGGGGCCCGGGATCGTTCTGTGCCAGGAGATCTTCGGCGTCAACGCCACCATGCGGCAGGTAGCTGACTATTACGCCGAAGAGGGCTACACGGTGCTGGTGCCGGACCTGTTCTGGCGCCTGGAGCCCGGCATCGAGCTGGGAGATCGCGGCGAAGACTTCCAGCGCGCGCTGGGCCTCTACCAGCGCTTCGACGAGGCCCTGGGGGTCAAGGATGTCGGCGCTGCCCTCGAGGCCCTGCGCCAGCGCCCGGAATGCGTCGGCCGCACCAGCGTGCTGGGCTTCTGCCTCGGCGGCAAGCTGGCTTACCTGGCTGCCTGCAGGCTGCCGGACGTCGCCTGCGCCGTCGCCTATTACGGGGTCGGCATCGAGCATGCCCTCGATGAGGCGGCCAGGGTGCGCGGCCGCCTGGTGCTGCACATCGCTGCGCAGGATGGCTTCTGCCCGCCCGAGTCTCAGGCGCGCATCGGGGCGGCGCTGGGCGGGCGCGACGGCATCGAGGTCTATGTCTACCCGGGCGTGGACCACGCCTTCGCGCGCGCCGGCGGCGAGCACTTCGACAAGCCCAGCGCCCTGATGGCGCACCAGCGCTCGATTGCCGCGCTGCGTCGCGAGATGGGGCCGCACTACGATTTCTCGGCACTGTGGGACAAGCACTGCGAGTACGAATTCGCCACGCGCGACGTCGACGCCACCATGGCGACGATGGTCGCCGAGCCCTACGTCAACCATATTCCGACCATGACCGGCGGCGTGGGCTACCGCCAGCTCAAGCGCTTCTACCAGCACCACTTCGTGCACAGCAATCCGCCGGACACCGCGCTGATCCCGCTGTCGCGCACCATCGGCGCGAGCCAGATCGTCGACGAGCTGCTGTTCTGTTTCACGCACACCTGCGAGATCGACTGGATGCTGCCCGGCGTGGCGCCCACCGGCCGCCGCGTGGAGATTCCGCTGGTCGCCATCGTCAAGTTCCGCGGCGACAAGCTCTATCACGAACACATCTACTGGGACCAGGCCAGCGTGCTGGTGCAGATCGGCAGGCTGGACCCCGCTGGGCTGCCGGTGGCCGGCATCGAGACCGCGCGCAAGCTGCTCGACGAAACGCTGCCATCGAACACCCTGATGGCGCGTTGGCAGGACAGCGAAGGCAAGTAGGCCACCGCTAAGACCACCGCCAGGACCACCACTAAGGCCGACGCGATGGCCACCGCATGGCACCGCCAGGCACCGCCAGGTGCCGTGCGGCCGCTTCAACCCCCGGAGCCGGCGCCCGCATGAGGCGCCGCCCGCAGACGAGGAGACGATGACATGAAAGGCTTGCAGGACAAGGTCGCCATCATCACCGGTGGCGCGACGCTGATCGGCGCCGGCGTGGCGCGTGCTTTCGTGGCCGCCGGCACGCGCGTGGCCATCCTGGACATCGATGCCGCCGGCGGTGAGCGGGTGGCGGCGGAACTGGGCGAGCGCTGCCGTTTCCTGCGTACCGACATCAGCGATGACGCCCAGGTCGCAGCGGCCGTGGCGCAGGTTGCCGAGCAGTTCGGCGGGGTCGATTTCCTCGTCAACCTGGCCTGCACCTATCTTGATGACGGACTGCGCTCCAGCCGCGCCGACTGGCGCACCGCCCTCGACGTCAACGTGGTCTCCGCGGTGATGCTGGCGCAGGCGGTGCAGCCGCTGATGCGCGCGCGCGGTGGCGGCGCCATCGTCAACTTCACCAGCATCTCCGCCAATGTCGCCCAGACCGGCCGCTGGCTCTACCCGGTGTCCAAGGCCGCGCTGCGCCAACTCACGCGCAACATGGCCATGGACCTCGCGCCCGACCGCATCCGCGTCAATGCCGTGTCGCCCGGCTGGACCTGGTGCCGCTTGATGGACGAGGTGTCAGGCGGCGACCGCGCCCGCACCGACCGCGTGGCGGCCGACTTCCACCTGCTCGGCCGCGTCGGCGAGCCCGACGAGGTGGCCCAGGTGGTGCTGTTCCTGTGCTCGGACCATGCCAGCTTCGTGACCGGGGCCGACTACGCGGTCGACGGCGGTTACTCGGCCATGGGGCCGGAGCGCGCCGAACCGGCCATTCCGCGCCTGGCCGGCTGAGCCGTCGCGGCCGTCGCGCCGCATTCCCTCTGTTGCCTTATCTGCCGGCGCGGCGTCGCGCGCCGCCGGCCGGCTGCCTTCGTCCTTTTCCAGACCGCGCGACCCGTCCATCGAGGAGACAACGCCATGAGCCAACGCATCGCCATCGTCGGGGCCGGCCAGTCCGGCCTGCAGATGGCCCTGGGCCTGCAGGCCCGGGGCTACCACGTGACCCTGATGACCAACCGCACCCCGGAACAGGTCCGGGCCGGCAAGGTCATGTCCAGCCAGTGCATGTTCGACCGTGCGCTGCAGACTGAGCGCGACCTCGACCTGAACTGGTGGGAGGCCGACTGCCCGCCGGTCGAGGGAATCGGCCTGGCCGTGCCGCATCCCGAGCAGCCGGGCGCCCGCCTGATCGATTGGGCGGCGCCGCTGGACAAGCCGGCGCAGGCGGTCGACCAGCGCCTCAAGATGCCGGCATGGATGGAGGCCTTCGCCGCGCGTGGTGGCGACCTGCGCATCGGTGACGCCGGCATCGACGAACTGGAGGCGCTGGCGGCCAGCCATGACCTGGTGCTGCTGGCTGCCGGCAAGGGAGAGATCGTCGGCCGCTTCGAGCGCGATGCCGCGCGCAGTCCCTACGCAGCGCCGCAGCGCTCGCTTGCCCTGACCTATGTGCATGGCATGGCGCCGCGCGAGCCGTTCTCCCGGGTCTGCTTCAACCTGATCCCCGGCGTGGGCGAATACTTCGTATTTCCCGCGCTGACCCTGTCCGGGCCCTGCGAGATCATGGTGTTCGAAGGCGTGCCGGGTGGCCCCATGGACCGCTGGCAGGACGCGCGTACGCCCGCGGAGCACCTGCAGGAGAGCCTGCGCATCCTGCGCACCTGGCTGCCCTGGGAGGCTGAACGCTGCGCCGCGGTCGAGCTGACCGACGCCAACGGCATCCTGGCCGGGCGCTTCGCTCCCACGGTGCGCAAGCCGGTGATGACGCTGCCGTCCGGCCGGCCGGTGTTCGGCATGGCCGATGCGGTGGTGGTGAACGACCCCATCACCGGACAGGGCTCGAACAATGCCGCCAAGTGCTGCAAGGTCTATCTCGATGCCATCCTCGCCCGCGGCGACCGCCCCTTCGACGCCGCCTGGATGGAGCAGACCTTCGCCCGCTACTGGGACTACGCCTCGTATGTGGTGGACTGGACCAACTCCCTGCTGGCGCCGCCGCCGCCGCACATCCTGGCACTGCTGGGCGCGGCTGGCCAGGCGCCGGCGCTGGCGGGCCGCATTGCCAACGGCTTCGACAATCCGCCCGACTTCTTCCCCTGGTGGCGCGATGCCCAGGCCTGCCATGCGCTGATCGAGCAGTACCTGCCGCAGGCAGCCTGACATGGACGCCGCAGCCGACAAGCAGCCGGGCACCCTCGACGGCCGTACCCTGCGCCGGGTTTGCTCGCGCTACGCCACCGGCGTGGCGGTGATCGGGGCGGCTGGCGCGCAGGGCAGGGCGGTCGGGTTGACCGTGAACTCCTTCGCCTCCCTGTCGCTGGCACCGCCCCTGATCCTCTGGAGCCTCGCGCTGCACTCGCCCAACGCCGGACTGTTCGTGCCGGCCGCGGGTTTCGGCGTCAGCGTCCTGCATGCCGGCCAGGGGGCGCTGGCCCGCCACTTCGCGACGCCCGCGCCGGACAAGTTCAGCGGCGTGGCCCACCGCCGGTGCCCGGCCGGTGTGCCTTACCTCGACGATGCCCTGGCCACGCTGGCCTGCCGCGTGGTGCGCGCCGATCCGATCGGAGACCACCTGCTGGTGGTGGGCGAAGTCGAAAGCTGCGAAGCGGGGGAGGGCGAGCCGCTGGTCTTCTACGGCGGCGGCTTCGTGCGCATCGCTGCCTAGGCCCGAGGCCCTTTGCGCACGGCGCAGGCGGCTCCATCGATGCACCGCTCCCCGTCGTTCCCGGCTTGCGGCGGCGGTCTCCATCGCCCGACCGCCGGCCCATTGCCTATCGCGGCCGGGACGGCCTTCCGTGCAGCGGGCGGCCGGCCTGCCACCTGTTTCGCATCGCCGCAACGGCCCCGCCCGGAATCCGGGTTTACCTCTTGCCCTTTCCAATTGGGTCGGATATAGTGTAAGGCTACCCGTGTCTCTGGGTGGTGGGCTGGCCGTTTTGGCCTCGCGCTGTCCTCTTTTGCGCAAGCCCGTGCCGCGCGCAGCCATGCGCTCCGCGGCAGACTCCTGCGGCATTCCGCAGATCACACAGTTTCGTGTATCAATCAGCCCCGGCCAATCGCAGCTGGGAATGGAGCAAACCATGAGCCTTGGCCTTGTAGGTCGCAAGGTTGGCATGACCCGTATTTTCACGGACGACGGTGATTCGATCCCCGTTACCGTGGTCGAGGTCGGCGACAACCGCGTGACGCAAATCAAGACGGACGAGACCGACGGTTACACCGCGGTTCAAGTCACCTTCGGCAAGCGACGCGCCAGCCGCGTCACCAAGCCGCTGGCGGGTCACCTCGCCAAAGCCGGCGTGGAAGCCGGCGAAATCATCCGCGAATTCCGTATCGATGCAGCCAAGGCTGCCGAACTGCAAGCTGGCGGTTCGCTGTCGGTCGACCTGTTCGAAGTCGGTCAGAAGATCGACGTGCAGGGCGTGACCATCGGTAAGGGCTACGCCGGTACCATCAAGCGCTACCACTTCGCTTCCGGCCGTGCCACCCACGGTAACTCGCGTTCGCACAACGTGCCGGGCTCGATCGGTATGGCGCAGGATCCGGGCCGCGTGTTCCCGGGCAAGCGCATGACCGGTCACCTGGGTGACGTCACCCGCACCGTCCAGAACCTGGAAATCGCCAAGATCGACGCAGAGCGCAAGCTGCTGCTGGTCAAGGGCGCCATCCCCGGCTCCAAGGGCGGCAAGGTTATCGTGACCCCGGCCGTCAAGGCCAAAGCCAAAGCTTAAGGAGCGGAAACAATGGAACTCAAGCTCCTGCAGGACAACGGCCAGATCGGCGCCGGCGTTACCGCCTCGCCCGAAGTCTTCGGTCGTGACTACAACGAAGCCCTCGTTCACCAGATCGTCGTCGCTTACCAGGCCAACGCTCGCAGCGGCAACCGTAAGCAGAAGGATCGTGAAGAGGTCAAGCACACGACCAAGAAGCCGTGGCGCCAGAAGGGTACGGGTCGCGCCCGTGCCGGTATGTCCTCCTCGCCGCTGTGGCGCGGGGGCGGCCGTATCTTCCCGAACTCGCCGGAAGAGAACTTCAGCCAGAAGGTCAACAAGAAGATGTACCGTGCCGGCCTGCGCTCGATTTACTCGCAGCTCGCACGTGAAGGTCGTATCAACGTGGTGGAAGGTCTGACCGTCGAAGCCCCGAAGACCAAGCTGCTGGCCGACAAGTTCAAGGCCATGGGCCTGGACTCGGTCCTGGTCATCACCGACAGCCTCGACGAGAACCTCTACCTGGCCGCTCGCAACCTGCCGCACGTGTCGGTGGTTGAAGCACGCCACGCCGATCCGCTGTCGCTGGTGCACTACAAGAAGGTGCTGGTCACCAAGGCGGCCGTCGCGCAGATCGAGGAGTTGCTGAAATGACGCAAGTAGCCAAGAACGATCATCGTTTGATGCAGGTGCTGCTCGCGCCCGTGGTTTCCGAAAAGGCAACCCTGGTCGCCGACAAGAATGAACAGGTCGTGTTCGAAGTCGCCCGCGACGCCAACAAGGCGGAAGTGAAGGCGGCAGTCGAACTGCTGTTCAAGGTCGAGGTGCAGTCCGTTCAGATCCTGAACCAGAAGGGCAAGCAAAAGCGCTTCGGCCGCTTCATGGGCCGTCGCAACCACGTCAAGAAGGCGTACGTGTCGCTGAAGCCGGGTCAGGAAATCAACTTCGAAGCGGAGGCCAAGTAATCATGGCACTCGTCAAGACCAAGCCGACTTCCCCGGGTCGCCGCTCGATGGTGAAGGTCGTCAACCGCGACCTGCACAAGGGTGCGCCCCATGCTCCGCTGCTGGAAAAGCAATTCCAGAAGTCGGGCCGCAACAACAACGGTCACATCACCACCCGTCACAAGGGCGGTGGTCATAAGCACCACTACCGCGTGGTCGACTTCAAGCGCAACGACAAGGACGGCATCGCCGCCAAGGTCGAGCGCCTGGAATACGATCCGAACCGCAGCGCGAACATCGCGCTGGTGCTGTTCGCCGACGGCGAGCGCCGCTACATCATCGCCACCAAGGGCATGGTCGCCGGCCAATCGCTGATGAACGGCTCGGAAGCGCCGATCAAGGCCGGTAACAACCTGCCGATCCGCAACATCCCGGTCGGTACCACGATCAACAACGTGGAAATGCTGCCCGGCAAGGGCGCGCAGATCGCCCGTGCCGCCGGTGCCTCGGCTGTGCTGATGGCCCGCGAAGGCGTGTACGCCCAGGTCCGCCTGCGCTCCGGCGAAGTGCGCCGCATTCACATCGAATGCCGTGCCACCGTTGGTGAAGTGGGTAACGAAGAGCACAGCCTGCGCGTCATCGGCAAGGCCGGTGCGACCCGCTGGCGCGGTATCCGCCCGACGGTCCGCGGTGTGGTGATGAACCCGGTGGATCACCCGCACGGTGGTGGTGAAGGCAAGACCGCTGCTGGTCGCGATCCGGTGTCGCCGTGGGGTACCCCGACCAAGGGCTACCGCACCCGCAGCAACAAGCGCACTGCCAGCATGATCGTGCAGAAGCGCCACAAGCGTTAATCGGTAGGTAGGAGCTAAAGACATGACACGTTCCGCAAAGAAGGGTCCGTTCTGTGACGCCCACCTGCTGAAAAAGGTGGAAGCGGCTGCAGGCGGCAAGGACAAGAAGCCCATCAAGACCTGGTCGCGTCGTTCGACCATCATGCCGGACTTCATCGGCCTGACGATCGCCGTGCACAACGGCCGTCAACACGTGCCGGTGTACGTGACGGAAAACATGGTTGGCCACAAGCTCGGCGAATTTGCGATCACTCGCACGTTCAAGGGTCACGCGGCCGACAAGAAAGCGAAGAGGTAAGGTGCCATCATGGAAGTGAAAGCGATTCATCGCGGTGCCCGTATCTCCGCCCAGAAGACGCGCCTGGTCGCTGACCAGATCCGTGGTCTGCCGATCGAGCGCGCGCTCAACATCCTGGCGTTCAGCCCGAAGAAGGCCGCCGGGATCGTGAAGAAGGTGGTCGAATCGGCCATCGCCAACGCCGAGCATAACGAAGGCGCCGACATCGACGAACTGAAGGTCAAATCGATCTACGTCGACAAGGCGACCTCGCTCAAGCGCTTCACCGCACGGGCGAAGGGCCGCGGCAACCGCATCGAGAAACAAACCTGTCACATCACTGTGACGCTCGGCAACTAAGGAGTCACGATGGGACAGAAGATTCATCCGACTGGCTTCCGTCTGGCCGTCAGCCGTAACTGGGCCTCGCGTTGGTACGCCGCCAACACGAAGTTCGCCGGCATGCTGAAAGAAGACATCGAAGTTCGCGACTTCCTGAAGAAGAAGCTCAAGAACGCATCGGTTGGCCGCGTCGTGATCGAGCGTCCCGCCCGCAATGCCCGCATCACCATTTACAGCTCGCGTCCGGGCGTGGTGATCGGCAAGAAGGGTGAGGACATCGAACTGCTGAAGGCCGAGCTGCAGCGTCGCATGGGCGTGCCCGTGCACGTGAACATCGAGGAAATCCGCAAGCCGGAAACCGATGCGCAGCTGATCGCCGACTCGATCACCCAGCAGCTCGAGCGTCGCATCATGTTCCGCCGCGCCATGAAGCGCGCGATGCAGAACGCGATGCGTCTGGGCGCCCAGGGCATCAAGATCATGAGCTCGGGCCGTCTGAACGGCATCGAAATCGCCCGTACCGAGTGGTACCGCGAAGGCCGTGTGCCCCTGCACACCCTGCGTGCTGACATCGACTACGGCTTCTCCGAAGCGGAAACCACCTACGGCATCATCGGTGTCAAGGTGTGGGTCTACAAGGGAGATCACCTCGGCCGCAACGAAGCGCCGGTGGTGGAAGAGCCGCAAGACGAACGTCGCCGCCGTCCGGGTCGCCCCGATGGTCGCCGCCGTGACGGTGAAGGCCGTCCGGGTGGCAACCGCCGCGGCGGTGCCGGTGCCGGCCGCCGCGCTGCGCCTGGCGCAGATGGGAAGAGTGGAGAATAACGATGCTGCAACCTAAGCGCAGAAAGTACCGCAAGGAGCAGAAAGGCCGCAACACGGGTAAGGCTACCCGTGGCAACGCCGTGTCTTTCGGCGAGTTCGGCCTGAAGGCAATGGGCCGTGGCCGCCTGACGGCTCGCCAGATCGAGTCGGCACGTCGTGCGATGACCCGTCACATCAAGCGTGGCGGCCGCATCTGGATCCGGATCTTCCCGGACAAGCCGATCTCGAAGAAGCCCGCTGAAGTCCGTATGGGTAACGGTAAGGGCAACCCGGAGTACTACGTGGCTGAGATTCAGCCGGGCAAGATGCTGTACGAAATGGATGGCGTGAGCGAAGAGCTGGCACGTGAGGCGTTCCGCCTCGCGGCCGCCAAGCTGCCGATCGCCACCAACTTCGTGGTGCGTCAGGTCGGGACGTAAGGAGAGCAGGAATGAAAGCATCCGAACTGCGCGGCAAGGACGCCGCCGGGCTGAACCAGGAGCTCTCCGAGCTGCTGAAGGCCCAATTTAGCCTGCGCATGCAAAAGGCCACCCAACAGCTGCAGAACACCAGCCAGCTGAAGAAGGTGCGCAAGGACATCGCGCGGGTGCAAACCGTGCTGAGTGAAAAGGCGAGCTCGAAATGACTGAAACTGCAAAAACGGAATCGTCGCTTCGCCGCACGCTGGTCGGCCGGGTTGTAAGCGACAAGATGGACAAGACCGTGACGGTCCTGGTTGAAAACCGCGTCAAGCACCCGCTGTATGGCAAGTACGTGCTGCGTTCGAAGAAGTACCACGCACACGACGAAGCCAACCAGTACAAGGAAGGCGACAAGGTCGAGATCCAGGAAGGCCGTCCGATGTCCCGGACCAAGGCCTGGGTAGTCTCCCGTCTGGTGGAAGCCGCCCGCGTCATCTAACGACAACGCGGTCGTATCCTAGCTTGCAAGTCCAGGGTTATATGTTATAATCCTGGACTTCCGCTTTATTGCGTTCGCCTTAGCTGTACCACCCGGGCGGGCCTGTGAGGCGAGCCGGGGTCGGCGGACCGGGCTGGGGGTCTCTCCAGTCAGGGTCGCCAGGCGACTACCGACTTCAAAGTTGATCAACCCAAGCGGTGCTGGCGCAAAGCCGGTTCCGACGGGACCAAGACTGACCGGCGGGCTTGCATTCCGGCAAGCCAGGCGGATTAAGTTGGGAAGATAACACCATGATTCAGACAGAAAGCCGGCTCGAAGTGGCCGATAACACTGGTGCGCGCGAAGTGCTGTGCATCAAGGTGCTGGGTGGGTCCAAGCGCCGCTATGCGAGCGTTGGCGACATCATCAAGGTGACCGTCAAGGACGCAGCCCCCCGTGGCCGTGTCAAGAAGGGCGACATCTATAACGCCGTCGTGGTCCGCACCGCCAAGGGCGTGCGCCGCGCGGACGGTTCGCTCGTCAAGTTCGACGGCAATGCCGCCGTCCTGCTGAACAACAAGCTCGAGCCGATCGGCACCCGTATCTTCGGGCCGGTGACTCGTGAACTCCGTACCGAGCGCTTCATGAAGATCGTGTCGCTCGCGCCGGAAGTGCTGTAAGGAGCCGCCATGAACAAGATTCGCAAAGGCGATGAGGTCATCGTCCTGACCGGCAAGGACAAGGGCAAGCGTGGCACCGTGCAAGCCGTGCTGGGCGACAAGGTTGCCGTCGAAGGCGTGAACGTTGCCAAGAAGCACGCTCGCCCGAACCCGATGCTGGGTACCACCGGTGGCGTGGTCGACAAGGTCATGCCCCTGCATATTTCCAACGTTGCGCTCGTGGATGCCAATGGCAAGCCGTCGCGCGTCGGCATCAAGGTGGAAGACGGTAAGCGCGTGCGCTTCCTGAAGACCACCGGCGCCGTCGTGGCTGCTTGATTCTGGGCACGGATAGGAGTTGAGCATGACAGCACGTCTGCAAGAGTTTTACAAAGAACAGGTCGTTCCGAAGCTGATCGAGCAATTCGGTTTCAAGTCGATCATGGAAGTGCCGCGCATCACCAAGATCACCCTGAACATGGGTCTGGGCGAAGCGATCAACGACAAGAAGGTCATCGAGCTCGCCGTTGGCGACCTGACCAAGATCGCTGGTCAGAAGCCCGTGGTGACCAAGGCCAAGAAGGCCATCGCCGGCTTCAAGATCCGCCAGGGCTACCCCATCGGTGCGATGGTGACCCTGCGCGGCGAGCGCATGTTCGAATTCCTCGATCGTTTCGTCACCGTGGCGCTGCCGCGTGTGCGTGACTTCCGTGGTGTGTCGGGCCGTTCGTTCGACGGTCGCGGCAACTACAACATCGGTGTGAAAGAGCAGATCATCTTCCCCGAAATCGAGTACGACAAGATCGACGCACTGCGTGGTCTGAACATCAGCATCACGACGACGGCGAAGAATGACGAGGAAGCCAAGGCGCTCCTCGCTGCATTCAAGTTCCCGTTCCGTAATTAAGGGGTAACCGTGGCTAAACTGGCTCTGATTGAACGTGAGAAGAAGCGCGCCAAGCTGGTGGCGAAGTTCGCCGCTAAGCGCGCAGCCCTCAAGGCCATCATCGACGACCAAGAGAAGTCGGAAGAAGAGCGTTACGGCGCGCGTCTGGCACTGCAGCAGCTGCCGCGCAACGCTAACCCGACTCGCCAGCGCAATCGCTGCGCGATCACCGGTCGTCCCCGCGGTACCTTCCGCAAGTTTGGCCTGGCGCGTAACAAGATCCGCGAGATCGCCTTCCGTGGCGAAATCCCGGGTCTGACGAAAGCCAGCTGGTAATTACGCACAGGCTACAGGAGAAACAGTATGAGCATGAGCGATCCCATCGCCGATATGCTGACGCGCATCCGCAACGCCCAAGGCGTGCAGAAGGCGTCGGTTGTCATGCCGTCGTCGAAGCTGAAGGCAGCGATCGCCAAGGTCCTGAAGGACGAAGGCTACATCGACGACTACGCAGTGAAAGAAGAAGGCGGCAAGGCACAACTGACCATCGGTCTGAAGTATTACGCAGGCCGTCCGGTCATCGAGCGCATCGAGCGCGTGTCCAAGCCTGGCCTGCGTGTCTACAAGGGCCGCAGCGAGATCCCGCAGGTGATGAACGGCCTGGGCGTGGCGATCATCTCGACCCCGAAGGGTCTGATGACCGACCGCAAGGCACGTGCCTCCGGCGTGGGCGGCGAAGTTCTCTGCTACGTCGCTTAAGGAGGAACCATGTCCCGTGTAGGTAAGGCTCCCATCGCGCTGCCCAAAGGCGCGGAAGTGAACGTGGCGGCCGGTGTGCTCTCTGTGAAGGGCCCGCTCGGTACGCTGTCCCAGCCGATTCACAGCCTGGTCAAGGTCAATGTCGAGAACGACACGCTGACTTTCGCCCCGGCCGATGAATCGCGCGAAGCAAACGCCCTGCAAGGCACCATGCGCGCCCTCGCGGCGAACATGGTCAAGGGCGTGACCACCGGTTTCGAGCGCAAGCTGACCCTGGTTGGCGTGGGCTACCGTGCCCAGCTCCAAGGCGCTGCGCTGAAGCTCCAGCTTGGTTTCTCGCACGACGTGATCCATGAGATGCCGGAAGGCGTGAAGGCGGAAACGCCGACGCAGACCGAGATCATCATCAAGGGTGCGGACAAGCAGAAAGTCGGTCAGGTTGCCGCTGAAGTCCGCGCGTACCGTCCGCCCGAGCCCTACAAGGGCAAGGGTGTGCGCTACGCCGACGAGCGCGTCATCCTGAAGGAAACCAAGAAGAAGTAAGGGGTGCAGAGATGAACAAGAAAGACGCTCGTTTGCGCCGTGCACGTCAGACCCGCGCGAAGATCGCGGAACTGAAAGTGAATCGTCTGACGGTGTTCCGCACGAACTCGCATATTTACGCTCAGGTCTACTCGCCGTGCGGCACCCAAGTGGTGGCCTCGGCTTCGACCCTCGAAGCAGAAGTGCGCAAGGAACTGACCGGCAGTGGCGCGACCACCGCCGCCGCCACCGTGATTGGCAAGCGCATCGCCGAGAAGGCGAAGGCTGCCGGCGTGGAAATCGTCGCGTTCGATCGCGCCGGCTTCCGCTTCCACGGCCGCGTGAAGGCTCTGGCTGACGCTGCACGCGAAGCCGGCCTCAAGTTCTAAGCGCTAGAGAGAGATACGTCATGGCAAAGATGCAAGCAAAAGTCCAGCAGGACGAACGCGACGACGGCCTCCGCGAGAAGATGATCTCGGTCAACCGTGTCACCAAGGTGGTGAAGGGTGGCCGGATTCTCGGTTTCGCTGCGCTGACCGTTGTAGGTGACGGCGACGGCCGCATCGGCATGGGCAAGGGCAAGGCTAAGGAAGTCCCCGTGGCCGTGCAGAAGGCGATGGATGAAGCCCGTCGCAAGATGGTCAAGGTCGCACTGAAGAACGGCACGCTGCAGCACGAAGTCGTGGGCAAGCACGGCGCCGCCAAGGTGCTGATGATGCCTGCCAAGGAAGGTACCGGCGTGATCGCCGGCGGTCCGATGCGCGCGATCTTCGAAGTGATGGGCGTGACCAACGTGGTGACCAAGTCGCACGGTTCGACGAATCCGTACAACATGGTCCGCGCCACGCTGGATGGCCTGCAGAAGATGAGCACTCCGTCCGAGATCGCCGCCAAGCGCGGCAAGTCGGTCGAAGACATCCTCGGCTAAGGAGTCCGCAAATGTCGCAGAAAACCGTAAAAGTGCAACTGGTGCGGAGCCTGATCGGCACGCGCCAGGATCATCGCGCCACCGTGATTGGCCTGGGCCTGCGTCGCCTGAACTCCGTCTCGGAGCTGCAGGACACGCCCGCCGTGCGCGGCATGATCAACAAGGTCTCGTACCTGGTCAAGGTTCTGGCCTGATACCGGGAACTCGGAGAGCAAGATGCAACTGAACAACCTGAAACCGGCCGCCGGTTCGAAGCACGCCAAGCGTCGCGTCGGCCGCGGTATCGGCTCCGGCCTGGGCAAGACGGCTGGTCGCGGTCACAAGGGTCAGAAGTCGCGTTCGGGCGGCTTCCACAAGGTCGGCTTCGAAGGCGGCCAGATGCCCCTGTACCGTCGCCTGCCGAAGCGTGGCTTCACCTCGCTGACCAAGGCCTTCAACGCTGAAGTGACCCTGCGCGACATCGAGCGCCTGGAAGCCACCGAGGTGGACCTGCTGGTTCTGAAGCAGGCCGGCCTGGTGAGCGACCTGGTCAAGAGTGCCAAGGTCATCAAGGCCGGCGAGCTGACCCGCAAGGTGACGATCAAGGGTCTGGGTGCCACCGCTGGCGCCAAGGCCGCGATCGAAGCCGCTGGCGGCCAGATCGCGGAATAAACTAGCAGCTGATTTCGCAGTCAAGGCGAGTCACAGTCGGAGCATCGTTTGGCCACGGCGAAACCCAATGCAAGCGCGCTAGCCAAGAACACGGCGAAGTACGGCGATCTCAAGCGCCGGCTGATGTTCCTGGTGCTGGCCCTGATCGTCTACCGCATCGGTGCGCACATTCCGGTGCCGGGAATCGATCCGGACCAGCTGGCGAAGCTTTTCCAGAGTCAGTCGGGTGGCATCCTCGGGATGTTCAACCTGTTCTCGGGCGGTGCGCTGTCGCGCTTTACCGTCTTCGCGCTCGGCATCATGCCGTACATCTCGGCGTCGATCATCATGCAGTTGCTGACGATCGTGCTGCCGCAGCTGGAAGCGCTGAAGAAGGAAGGGCAGGCAGGGCAGCGGAAGATCACGCAGTACACGCGCTACGGCACGGTGGTCCTGGCCACCTTCCAGGCGCTGTCGATCGCGGTCGCACTGGAGTCGCAGCCTGGCCTGGTGCTGGATCCGGGCCTGATGTTCCGGGTCACGGCCGTGATCACGCTGGTGACCGGCACGATGTTCCTGATGTGGCTCGGTGAGCAGATCACCGAGCGTGGTCTGGGCAACGGCATCTCGATCATCATCTTCGGCGGTATCGCAGCGGGCCTGCCCAATGCGATCGGAGGGTTGTTCGAGCTGGTGCGCACCGGTTCGATGAGCATCATCGCCTCGATCCTGATCGTGGCGATCATCATCGGCGTGACCTACGCCGTGGTGTTCATCGAGCGTGGCCAGCGCAAGATCCTGGTGAACTATGCCAAGCGTCAGGTCGGCAACAAGGTGTACGGCGGTCAGTCGTCGCACCTGCCGCTGAAGCTGAACATGGCCGGGGTGATTCCGCCGATCTTCGCATCGTCGATCATCCTGTTCCCGGCGACCATCGCGGGTTGGTTCACCTCGGATTCGACCGGGGCGGTCGGTCGGTTCATCAAGGACCTGGCCGCAACCCTGTCGCCCGGCCAGCCGGTGTACATCCTGCTGTACTCGACTGCAATCGTATTTTTCTGCTTCTTCTATACGGCCCTGGTGTACAACAGCCGTGAAGTTGCAGACAACCTGAAGAAAAGCGGTGCCTTCATTCCTGGCATCCGTCCGGGCGAGCAGACGACGCGCTATATCGACAAGATCCTGGTGCGCCTGACGCTGGCTGGTGCGATCTACATCACACTGGTCTGCCTGTTGCCGGAATTCCTGGTGCTGCGCTGGAATGTTCCGTTCTATTTCGGCGGAACCTCGTTGCTGATCATCGTGGTCGTCACGATGGACTTCATGGCTCAGGTCCAGTCCTATGTCATGTCGCAGCAATATGAGTCGCTGCTGAAGAAGGCGAATTTCAAGGGTAATCTGACCTTGCGCTGAAGCCGGGTCGGTACGGGCTAGGTATGGCAAAAGACGATGTCATCCAGATGCACGGGGAGGTGCTGGAAAACCTCCCCAACGCAACCTTCCGTGTGAAGCTGGAGAACGGCCATGTGGTACTGGGCCATATCTCCGGAAAAATGCGGATGAATTACATCCGGATCCTTCCGGGTGACAAGGTGACCGTCGAGCTGACCCCATATGATCTGTCGCGTGCACGGATCGTCTTCCGGACGAAGTGAAGCGAACAGGAATTGAAGGAAGAGGAAAATTATGAAAGTGCTGGCTTCTGTTAAGCGCATTTGCCGCAACTGCAAAATCATCAAGCGCAACGGTGTCGTGCGCGTGATCTGCTCGTCGGATCCCCGCCACAAGCAACGCCAAGGCTAATCGTAGAGAGGATTGACGAATGGCACGTATCGCAGGGGTTAACATCCCGAACCACAAGCATACCGAGATCGGCCTGACCGCCATTTACGGTATCGGCCGCTCGCGCGCCCGCAAAATCTGCGAGGCCACCGGCGTTCCTTTTGACAAGAAGGTCAAGGACCTGACCGACGCCGACCTGGAAAAGCTCCGTGACGAGGTAGGCAAGGTCACGGTCGAGGGTGACCTGCGTCGTGAGACCACGATGAACATCAAGCGTCTGATGGACCTTGGTTGCTATCGTGGCATGCGTCACCGCAAGGGACTGCCGCTGCGCGGTCAGCGTACCCGCACCAATGCACGTACCCGCAAGGGTCCGCGCAAGGCCGGCGTGGCTCTGAAGAAGTAAAGCCGAAGGCAGAGGAAGATAGACAATGGCAAAAGGTCCGAACAACGCCGCCCAGCGCGCGCGTAAGAAGGTCAAGAAGAACGTTGCCGACGGCATCGCGCACGTCCACGCTTCGTTCAACAACACCATCATCACCATCACCGACCGCCAGGGCAACGCTCTGTCGTGGGCGACCGCCGGTGGCCAGGGCTTCAAGGGTTCGCGCAAGTCGACCCCGTTTGCAGCCCAGGTCGCAGCCGAGAACGCCGGCCGCGTGGCGCAAGACCAGGGTATCAAGAACCTGGAAGTGCGCATCAAGGGCCCGGGCCCGGGCCGTGAGTCGGCCGTGCGTGCCCTGAACGCCCTCGGCATCAAGATCGCGGTGATCGAAGATGTGACGCCGGTGCCGCACAACGGCTGCCGTCCGCCGAAGCGCCGCCGTATCTAAGCGCCAGGCACGGTCGCAGCAGGGCTTCCCCTGCTGCGACCGCTTGTGGTAGTATCGCGCGTTGGCCTGCCCCAGTTGTTTGTGGCAGGTTTTCGTTTTGCGCCGCCAGGCAGTCGTGGCCTGGGCGGCCATTCAAGTACATGCTGTTTTGCGCGGCCTTCAATCGGAGGGCCGCGCCGGATAAGCCCACCGTTCGCCCAGCCGCGCCGATAAGGCGGCAGGACCAGGCGGACTCGCGGCGCACCGCCTTCTGGCGGCATGGCGCCGTGATCGACCAAAGGAAGATAAAGTGGCACGTTATACCGGCCCGAAGGCCAAACTCTCCCGCCGCGAAGGCACTGATCTGTTCCTGAAGAGCGCGCGTCGCTCGCTGGCCGACAAGTGCAAGCTGGACAGCAAGCCGGGCCAGCACGGCCGCACCTCGGGTGCCCGCACCTCGGACTACGGCAACCAGCTGCGCGAAAAGCAGAAGGTCAAGCGCATCTACGGCGTGCTCGAGCGCCAGTTCCGCCGCTACTTCGCCGAGGCTGACCGCCGCAAGGGCAACACCGGCGAAAACCTGCTGCAACTGCTGGAATCGCGCCTGGACAACGTCGTCTACCGCATGGGTTTCGGTTCGACCCGCGCCGAAGCGCGTCAGCTGGTGTCGCACAAGGCCATCCTGGTGAACGGCCAGGCCCTGAATGTCCCGTCGGCCCAGATCAAGGCCGGTGACGTGGTGACGGTGCGTGAGCAATCGAAGAAGCAAGTGCGTATCGCCGAAGCGCTGTCGCTGGCCGAGCAGTCGGGTTTCCCGACCTGGGTCGCTGTCGACGCCAAGAAGTTCGAAGGCACCTTCAAGCAAGTGCCGGATCGTGCCGATATCTCGGGCGACATCAACGAAAGCCTGATCGTCGAACTTTACTCGCGCTAATTCCAGGCATTGGCCCGACCCAAGACCGGTCCAACGCTTGTATTTTCGCCAAGCTCCCTCTTCAGCCCGACGCGCCCCGGCGCGCCGGGCTTGTTGCCCATCGCACGATGGGATGTTCAGGTTCCATACGTCAGCCTTATCGGTGTAACGAGCCGAGGGTATTGAAAAGGACAACCTAATGCAAACAGCACTCCTCAAGCCAAAAATCATCGCCGTCGAGCCGCTTGGCGATCATCACGCCAAGGTCGTGATGGAGCCGTTCGAGCGTGGCTACGGGCATACGCTCGGTAACGCCCTGCGTCGCGTGCTGCTGTCCTCGATGGTCGGCTATGCGCCGACGGAAGTGACGATCGCTGGGGTGGTCCACGAGTATTCCACCATTGATGGCGTGCAGGAAGACGTGGTCAACCTGCTGCTGAACCTCAAGGGTGTGGTCTTCAAGCTGCACAACCGCGATGAAGTCACGGTTTCGCTGCGCAAGGAAGGCGAAGGCGTGGTGACGGCTGCCGATATCGAGCTGCCGCACGACGTCGAGATCATCAACCCGGGCCACGTGATCGCCCACCTGTCTGCCGGCGGCAAGCTGGACATGCAGATCAAGGTCGAACAGGGCCGTGGCTACGTGCCCGGCAACGTGCGCAAGTTCGGCGACGAAGCGAGCAAGGTCATCGGCCGCATCGTGCTGGATGCCTCGTTCTCGCCGGTGCGCCGCGTGTCGTACGCGGTCGAGTCGGCCCGCGTGGAACAGCGTACCGACCTCGACAAGCTGGTGATGAACATCGAAACCGACGGCGTGATCTCGCCCGAGGAAGCGATCCGCCAGTCGGCCCGCATCCTGGTCGACCAGCTGTCCGTGTTCGCTGCCCTGGAAGGCACCGAGTCGTCGGCGGAAGCCGCCTCGAGCCGCGCGCCGCAGATCGATCCGATCCTGCTGCGCCCGGTCGACGACCTGGAGCTGACGGTGCGCTCGGCCAACTGCCTGAAGGCCGAGAACATCTACTATATCGGCGACCTGATCCAGCGTACCGAGAACGAGCTGCTGAAGACCCCGAACCTGGGTCGCAAGTCGCTCAACGAAATCAAGGAAGTCCTTGCCTCGCGCGGCCTGACCCTCGGCATGAAGCTCGAGAACTGGCCGCCCGCAGGCCTGGAGAAGTAATTTGCGTCGGGTGGCGGCGTGAGCGGCCTCCCGTGCAAGCGCGGCCGCCGGCAGGTGCCGGCGGCTTCAATCGACTACCGGCCCGCGTCGGAAGCAGCCTTTGGCAAGCCTGCGGCGATAGAAGAGCTGGTCAAACACTGAAATAGAAAGGAATCATCATGCGTCACCGTCATGGTCTGCGGAAACTGAACCGCACCTCGTCGCACCGTCTCGCGATGCTGCGCAACATGTCCAACTCGCTGTTCCAGCACGAGCTGATCAAGACCACCCTGCCCAAGGCCAAGGAACTGCGCAAGGTCGTCGAGCCCCTCATCACGCTGGCCAAGAAGGACACCGTCGCCAACCGCCGCCTGGCCTTCGCCCGCCTGCGCGACCGCGACATGGTCACCAAGCTGTTCACCGAACTTGGCCCGCGCTACAACGCCCGTCCGGGCGGCTACACCCGTATCCTGAAGTTCGGCTTCCGCCAGGGCGACAATGCGCCGATGGCGCTGGTCGAGCTGGTCGACCGTCCGGAAGTGACCGAGGCTCCGGCCGAGGAAGCAGCGGAATAAGCCCGCGGCGCAGCCCGTCCGAGAGGACGGGCCGGCGCGCACCGCTTACAATCGAGCCAGGCTGATGCCTGGCTCTTTTGTTTTTGGGCTTTGGTCGCTGGCGTCGGACGAGCACGACAAGACGAGACGAGGTGGCACATGGAGCCGGTGGAAGCGATCTGGATGGTGATGACCACCCTGCCCGATGAGGCCGGCGCACGGCATATGGCGCACGTGCTGTTGGAAGCGGGTCTGGCAGCCTGCGTGAACCGGCTGGCTCCATGCGAGTCGGAATACCGGTGGCAGGGCGCGATCGAGCAGGCGACCGAATGGCCGTTGCTCATCAAGACCACTGCCGCACGCTATCCGGCACTGGAAGCGGCGATCCGCGCGGCGCATCCCTACGAGGTGCCGGAGATCGTGGCGTGGCCGCTGGCGGCCGGCCATGCGCCCTACCTGGCCTGGGTGAGCGCGGAAACGACGCCCGGCGGGCGCTGAGGCGCGCCCGCGGCGCACTGGACTGACGAGGACGAGGTATGTTTCTGGAGTGGGTGGCTGCATGGCACGGACAAGCGGGAGGCCTGGCGGGAGGCCGGGCTCGCGCAGCCTCGCTGCGGCATTTCGCCGCGGCATGCCTGATGGTGTTCGCCTGGCTGTGCGGGGCCGGTGGCGCCGTGGCAGCGACCGGCGATGACTTCCTGCCACCCGAGCAGGCCTTCCGCTTCGCCGCCCGCCAGATCGACGCGCACGCCATCGAGGTGCGCTTCGACGTGGCCGATGGGTACTACCTGTACCGCGACCGCTTCGCCTTTGCCGCGCAGCCGGCCGGAGTGAAGCTGGGTCAGCCCCAGTTTCCACCGGGCAAGGTCAAGTTCGACGAGAACTTCGGCAAGGAGATGGAGACGTACCACAACGGCGTCACCATCCGCGTGCCGGTGGAGTCGGCCCCCGAGGGCGGCTGGACCCTGGTGGTGACGTCGCAGGGCTGCGCCGACAAGGGGTTGTGCTATCCGCCGATGGAGCATGCCTTCCAGGTCGGCGGCAGCGCGCTCGATGGACTGCTCGGCAAGGCAGCGCGCAGCGAGGCGCCGACGGCGCGTGCGCCGGGCGCGGATGCCCCGGCCGCAAGCGCTGGGGCCAGGCTGGATGGCGGCGACGATGGCGATCGCATCGCCGGCGCCCTGGCCAGCCGCAACCTGCCGCTGATCGCCGCGCTCTTCTTCGGCCTCGGCCTGCTGCTGACCTTCACGCCCTGTGTGCTGCCGATGGTGCCCATCCTGTCGTCCATCGTGGTGGGCGAGCACGTCACGCGCGGCCGCGCGCTGGCGGTGTCGCTGGCCTATGTGCTCGGCATGGCCGTGGTGTACACCGCGGTCGGCGTGGCCGCCGGCCTGCTCGGCGAGGGGCTGTCGGCTGCGCTGCAGAATCCCTGGGTGCTGGGCGCCTTCGCCGTGCTGATGGTGGCGCTGGCATTGTCCATGTTCGGCCTCTATGAACTGCAGCTGCCGCAGCGCTGGCAGACGCGGCTGACGGCTTCCTCCAACCGCCGCCAGGGCGGCCAGGTCGCCGGTGCCGCCGCGATGGGCGCGATCTCGGCGCTGATCGTCGGCCCCTGCGTGACGGCGCCGCTGGCCGGCGCGCTTGCCTATATCGCGCAGACCGGCGATGCCTTCACTGGTGGCGGTGCACTGTTCGCCATGGCCCTCGGCATGGGCGTGCCTCTGGTCCTGGTCGGCGTCGGGGCTGGCAACCTGCTGCCGCGTGCCGGACGCTGGATGGAGGTGACCAAGCGCTTCTTCGGTTTCCTGCTGCTGGGTGTGGCGATCTGGATGGTGAGTCCGGTGCTGCCGGCCTGGCTGCTGATGGCGGCCTGGGCCGCCCTGCTGCTGGTGGCGGCGGTCTTTCTCGGCGCTTTCGACCAGCTCGGCAGCGAGCCGCACGGACTGGCGCGGCTGGGCAAGGGCCTGGGCCTGCTGGCGGCCCTGGCCGGTGCCATCCTGCTGGTGGGCCTGGCCTCGGGCGGCCGCGATCCGCTGCAGCCCCTGTCGCACCTGGCTGCGGTGCGCGGTGCGGGCGCCGCCGTGCCGGGCGGGGCCGGGCATGCCGAGGTCCGCTTCGAGCGCGTCGCCTCGGTGACCGAACTGGAGACGCGCGTCGCGCAAGCCTCGGCGGCGGGCAAGCCGGTGCTGCTGGATTTCTATGCCGACTGGTGCGTCAGCTGCAAGGAGATGGAGCGCCTGACCTTCAGTGACACCGCCGTGCGTTCGCGCCTGTCTGGCCTGGTGCTGCTGCAGGCCGACGTGACCCGCAACAATGCCGACGACAAGGCGTTGCTCAAGCGTTTCGGCCTGTTCGGCCCGCCCGGCATCATCCTGTTCGGCGCCGATGGCAGCGAGCGCCCGGTACGGGTGATCGGCTACCAGTCCGCCGAGCGCTTTCTCGACAGCCTGCAGCGGGCGCTCGGTTCCGCCACGCGTACCTGAGGCTGCGCCAGCCGCGGCGGCAAGCCAGGCTCAGTGGTCCAGCCAGCGGCTGAGCTGCCATACCGCGCCCAGTACCACCACCACCGCGCCCATCAGGCCGAGCGACCACCAGAAGCCGTCCGGCTCATGCAGCCACGGCATGCGCTCGAAGTTCATGCCGAAGATGCCGGTGATCAGCGTCAGCGGCATGAACAGCGCGGTGATCAGCGTCAGCGTGCGCATGGTGCGGTTGGTGCGATGCGCCACTGCCGAGAAGTGGATCTGCACCGCCGACTCGATCGAATCCTCCAACCGCCGCGCATGGGCGAGTACGCGCGAGATGTGTTCCATCAGGTCGTTGATGCGCACCAGCAGCACTTCGTCGCGCCCGGCCGGTCCCCCGGCTGCGGCGGCACCCGGCCCGGGCTCGGAGGCGTCGCTGTAGCGGTTGTCCAGCAGGCTGTCGCGGAATTCCTGCAGCGCGTCGCGCTGCTCTTCGCTGAGGTGTTCCAGGCGGCGCAGCTGGATGCGTGCATCCAGCAGGCCTTCCCAGCTGGAGAAGCCGCGTCGCGCGTTCAGCAGTGCCCGCTGCCAGCGGTCGAGCTGGCGCGTCAGCGGTGCCCGCAGTTCCAGGTAGCGGTCGACCATGGCATTGAGCAGCCGCAGCATCAGGTCTTCGGGGCGCGTCGGCGGGCGGATGCCGTGGACCAGCGCCGCCTGGCCGTTGCCGCGGGCCTTCGCCGGCGGCGCCTGGCAGAGTTCCAGCAGGCGCTGGCGCACCTGCTCGATGGTGCGCGACTGGGCCGGCCCGACCGTGGCCAGCACGTTGTCGAAGACGAAGAAGGCCACCGGCTGCGTATCGATGCGCGCCAGCGCCGGCAGGAAGCCCGGCGCGCGCCGGCGCGGCCTGGGCCCGGCTGCCTCGCCGTTGCCCGCTTCCGTGCTGCCCGCCCCGGCTTCCGCGATCAGGCGGCTGGTCTCCAGCGTCAGCTTGCGGAAGATCACCATGTCATAGGCATGGGTGGTATCGAAGTAGGACGGGTGGGCGGGATTGGTCGCATCCGCCAGATGCAGGTCCAGCACCGATGCGCCCGCCAGCGCGGCCAGCTGGTCGCGCCAGGCGCTTGCTGCCGCCGTCACTTCCTCAATGGTGCAATCGATCCAGATGAAACGGGCCGACGCATGGCCGGCGAGGAAGCCCCGCGCGGCCTCGACGGTGTCGAGCGGGTGGACCTGGCTGGCGGAGAAGCCAAGCAGCTGCATGCGCGGCGGCGGCGCTCAGCGTGCCAGCAGCCGCGCGGCATCGCGCGCGAAATAGGTCAGGATGCCGTCGGCGCCCGCTCGCCGGAAGGCCAGCAGGGACTCCATCATCACCTTGTCGTGGTCGAGCCAGCCGTTCTGCGCGGCGGCCTTCAGCATGGCGTACTCGCCGCTGACCTGGTAGACGTAGGTGGGGAAGCGGAACTCGTCCTTCACGCGGCGCACGATGTCCAGGTAGGGCATGCCGGGCTTGACCATCACCATGTCGGCGCCTTCCATGATGTCCTGCGCCACCTCGCGCAGGGCCTCGTCGGTGTTGGCCGGGTCCATCTGGTAGGTCATCTTGTTGCCCTTGCCCAGGTTGGCGGCGGAGCCGACCGCGTCGCGGAAAGGACCATAGAACGCCGAGGCGTACTTGGCCGAATAGGCCATGATGCGCGTGTGGATGTGGCCGGCTTCCTCGAGTGCGCTGCGCACCGCACCGATGCGCCCGTCCATCATGTCGGACGGCGCCACGATGTCGACGCCGGCCTCGGCCTGGGTCAGCGCCTGCCGGACCAGGATCTCCACGGTGACGTCGTTGATCACGTAGCCGTTTTCGTCCAGTACGCCGTCCTGGCCGTGGCTGGTGTAGGGGTCGAGCGCCACGTCGGTCAGCACGCCTAGTTCGGGGAAGCGCTCCTTCAGCGCGCGCACGGCGCGCGGGATCAGGCCCTCGGCGTTCGTGGCTTCGATGCCGTCCGGCGTCTTGAGCGACGGGTCGATCACCGGGAACAGCGCAATCACAGGAATCCCCAGTTCCACGCAGTCCTGCGCCACCGGCAGCAGCAGGTCGACCGAGACGCGCTCGACGCCCGGCATCGACGCCACGCTTTCGCGCTTGTCGTGGCCATCCAGCACAAAGACCGGATAGATCAGGTTGTCGGGGGTCAGGCGATGCTCGCGCATCATGCGGCGCGAGAAGTCATCGCGGCGCATGCGGCGGGGACGGTATTCGGGGAAGGTGGACATGAACGGAATCAGCGGAGTGATGCGCCGGCCGGCCTGGCCGGCGCTGCGGCATGGGCATGTTGCCGGCCAGGCCGGCGGTCCCGTGAAAAAGAAAGTCGAGAAAAACTAAACTTTCGGGCGTGCCCGCTATCATACTCGCGGACACTCTGCGTTGCGCCATGCGCGGCGCGGTGTCCCCCGCTACTCCTCCCTGAGCGGGTACCCGTCGCCCTTCTTGGCGGGAATGTTCCTCCCCGTTGCATGCAACGGGGTTTTTTTTGCCCGCGTGCCGTGGCGCTCAGGGCACCGGCTGCTCGCCGCCGGCCGCGTCGGGGGCCTCGGGCTGCGTCGCGGGCTTGGCGTCGGCCGCCTGCGCCTCGGGCAGGCCGAGCCAGCCGGCCACGACGCGCTGGGCCTCTTCGATGCCGCGCCGCTTCAGGCTGGAAAACAACTGCGCGGTCAGCGGCACCGGTTGTTCGAGCTGTGCCGCGTATTCCGCCAGCATGCGCCGGGTTTCACGCAAGGCCAGGGCGTTCTCGCTGTTGGTGAGCTTGTCGGCCTTGGTCAGCAGCACGTGGATGGGCCGCCCCGTGGGCAGGAACCACTCGACCATCTGGCAATCGAGGTCGGTGAACGGGCGGCGGGCGTCCATCATCAGCACCAGGCCGGCGAGCTGCGTGCGCGTCTGCACGTAGTCGCTCAGCAGGCCCTGCCAGTGGAACTTGGCGGTGCCCGAGACCTGGGCGTAGCCGTAGCCGGGAAGGTCGACCAGGAAGGCCAGCGGCTCCGGTGCCTTGACCGGTGCCACCGAGAAATAGTTGATGTGCTGGGTGCGCCCCGGTGTGCGCGACGAGAAGGCCAGGCGCTTCTGGTTGCACAACACGTTGATGGCGGTCGACTTGCCGGCGTTGGAGCGACCGGCGAACGCCACTTCCGGCACGGCCGTGGCGGGCAGGTCGCGCAGGTGGTTGACGGTATTGAAGAAGCGGGCCTGGTGTAGGAGGGACATGCGGTCGGGACTAAGCGGCTGGACGATGGCAAGACAGGTCGTCTCGCGCCATCGGGCAGCGCGGGTTGGGGCCGGCGGCGGCGAGGCCGCGCCTTGGGAGCCGGGTCGGGTGGCGTTGCCGCCGCGCCGGGGTCGGCGCCATCTTTCGAGGAGACGATTTATTGTACAATAAGCCGGTTTACGGTCTCCGGATTGGGTGACGCGTGGCATCCTTGCGCCGCCCTAGGCTTCTCCAGGAGGTCTTGCGTGTCCGTTTCATTGTGGTAGCAGCGCGGCCTTTGCGCGCTCGCCATCGGCGCTGCGTCCCTGCCCGACGCCGTGTGCGTGGCGGGTCGGAGGGGGCCGGAAGCTTCTACCCGGACCGGCGCGCGGCGGGCCCGCGGGGCGCGCCGCCGGGTCTGGGCGGTGGCGCCGGGCGCAGGTCGCGTAGAACCCTGGACATCACCACCCTGCACGCCGCGCGTCCTCACCGCGGCATGCAGGCAAGCGGCACGCAGCACGGTTTCGATAACAAATCAGACAAGGTGTGCGAATGAACCGCATTGCGCAATTCCTGGCTATCGTGGCACTGGCCCTGCCGGCCGCCACCATGACCAGTCTGGCATCCGCTGCAGAACAAGCCGCACAGGCACCGAAAGCGGACCCCGCCAAGGGTGAAACGCTGTACACGCAGGGCGCCCCCGATCGCAATGTCCCCGCCTGCCTGAGCTGCCACGGCGCCAACGGCAACAGCGGCGCCGCCGCCAATCCGAAGCTCGCCGGCCAGCATCCCGAGTACATCGTCAAGGAACTGCAGAACTTCAAGGCGAAGACCCGCAACAACGCCATCATGTCGGCCTATGCCGCCACGCTGAGCGACCAGGAAATGCGCGATGTCGGCGCCTACCTGGCCAAGCAGGGACTGAAGCCTGCCACGGCCAAGAACAAGGACACCATCGAGGCCGGCCAGAAGATCTACCGCGGCGGCATTGCCGCCAAGGCTGTGCCGGCCTGCGCCGCCTGCCACGGCCCGACCGGCGCCGGCATCCCGGCCCAGTATCCGCGCATCGGCGGTCAGTGGGCCGACTACACCGAGGCGCAGCTGGTCGCGTTCCGCCAGGGCACGCGCACCAACAACCCGGTGATGACGGCCATCGCCGCGCGCATGTCGGACGCCGAGATCAAGGCAGTGGCCGACTACGTCGCCGGCGTCCGCTGAGGCTGGCCTGCGCCGGAGCGGCCCGAGGCCCTGCGGCAAGCTGACGCAGGAACGGGGCGCGGCCCGGCGCGCGGAGTATCATCGAACAGGGTGGGCTGCTCGCCGAGCAGGTCCGCCCTTTTTCTTGCCAACCTATGCTCCAAGCATCCGGCCACCCGTCTGGCCACAAGTTTGGCCACAACCGGCTGTAGGGCCTGACCGCACATGTCGACCGCTTCCACTTCGGGACTGCACCTGAAGACACCCCACCGCCTGCTGCGCGACGCGGTCGAGCTGCTGTCCTCGATGCGCTTCGCCATCACGCTGCTGACGGTGATCGCCATCGCCAGCGTGATCGGCACCGTGCTCAAGCAGAACGAGCCCTACCCGAACTACGTCAACCAGTTCGGGCCGTTCTGGGCCGACCTGTTCCATGCGCTGTCGCTGCAGAAGGTCTACAGCTCCTGGTGGTTCCTGTTGATCCTGGCCTTCCTGGTCATCTCGACCTCGCTGTGCATCGCGCGCAACGCCCCCAAGATGGTGGCCGACATGCGTTCGTGGAAGGACCATGTGCGCGAGCGCAGCCTGCGTGCCTTCCACCACCGCGGCGAATTCGATACCGGGCGCGGGCGTGCCGATGCTGCCGCTCACCTGCAGGCACTGCTGCACAACCGTGGCTACCGCATCCGGCCGGTGGCCCACGAGGGTGCCACGCTGCTGGCGGCCAAGGCCGGTGCTGCCAACAAGCTGGGCTACATCCTCGCTCACAGCGCCATCGTGGTGATCTGCCTGGGCGGGCTGATCGACGGCGACATGCTGATCCGCGCACAGATGTGGTTCGGCGGCAAGACGCCGATCTCGGGCAATGCCGTGATCAGCGAGATTCCGCCGCAGCATCGCCTGTCGGCCAGCAACCCGGGCTTCCGCGGCAATGCCTTCGTGCCCGAGGGGGCCACCGTTTCCACCGCCATTCTCAACGTGGCCGACGGCGCCCTGGTGCAGGACCTGCCGTTCACGCTCACGCTGAAGAAATTCACCATCGAGCACTATTCCACCGGCATGCCCAAGCTGTTCGCCTCGGACGTGGTGGTGACCGACCGCGCCACCGGCAAGCGCACCGAGGCCACGATCAAGGTCAACGAGCCGCTGGTGGTGGATGGCGTGGCCATCTACCAGTCGAGCTTCGAGGATGGCGGCTCGCACCTGAAGTTCGTCGGCTATCCGATGCAGGGCTCGTCCGACAAGACATTCGCCTTCACCGGCAGCGTCGGCGGCAATGCCCCGCTGGCCGGCACCGGTACCGCGGCGGACCAGGATGGCCTGACGGTGGAGTTCAGCGATTTCCGGCTAATGAACATCGAGAACGTCACCGATGCCTCGGGCAAGCCCGACGCGCGCGGTGTGGCGCGCCAGTCGCTCAATGCCAAACTGGAATCCCATCTCGGCGCGGCGGCGAATCCCGAGCGCGCCAAGGAACTGCGCAACGTCGGTCCGTCGGTGCAGTACAAGCTGCGCGATCGCAATGGCCAGGCGCGTGAGTTCAACAACTACATGGTGCCGGTACAGCTCGACGGGCAGACGGTCTTCCTGGCCGGCGTGCGCGACTCCCCCAACGAGCCCTTCCGCTACCTGCGCATTCCTGCCGACGACCAGGGCAGCGTGGCCGACTGGATGCGCCTGCGCGCCGCACTGCAGGACCGTGGCATGCGCGGCGAGGCAGCGCGCCGTTTTGCGCAGGCGTCGATGCCCGGCGAGGACAAGGCCACGCTGCGCACGCAACTTGCCGAAAGCGCCCTGCGCGCGCTCGACCTGTTTGCAGGCGCCGGCCGTCCGGCGCCGGACGCGCCGCCGGGCGGCTTTGCCGCGGTGGCCGCCTTCCTGGAAAAGACCGTGCCGCAGGCCGAGCAGCAGAAGGCGGCCGACGTGCTGCTCAAGATCCTGAACGGTTCCATGTGGGAGCTGTGGCAGATATCGCGCGAGCACGACAAGCTACCGGTGGTGCCCAACAGCGTGCAGAGCGGCGCCTTCCTGCAGCAGGCGGTCAATGCGCTGTCCGACAGCGTCTTCTACCAGGCGCCGGTCTTCCTGCAGCTCGAAGACTTCCAGCAGGTCCAGGCCAGCGTGTTCCAGCTGACCCGTGCGCCGGGCAAGAACATCGTGTATCTTGGCTGTCTGCTGCTGGTGCTGGGCGTGTTCGCCATGCTCTATATCCGCGAGCGGCGCGTCTGGATCTGGATCAAGGACCGCGCCGAGGGGGCGGGCAGCCACGTGCTGATGGCCATGTCGACCCAGCGCCGCACGCTGGACTTCGAGAAGGAGTTCACGGCCTTGCGCGACGATGTGCGCCGCGCCGCAGGCGCGCCGGCCGAGGAGGCCGGGGCCGCGGTGGCGGCAGAAGACCGGCCGGCTCACTAGGCCGGCCAGGCAAGGTCCGCGAGGGCAGCCCGCGCCAGGCGGGCGGGGCGGCGCGCCGCACGCGCCGGAGAAAACAGCGGCGCCGGTCCGGCCGGCGCGCGATGATGCAGGCAGGAGATATGTCGTCCAATGTGAACCAGGCCAGCGCCGGCATGGGCGCCGCGCGGCCCGGCGCCGCCGCCGAACCGGCGCCTTACCTCGAACCGTCTTTCCTGCGCCGCCTCGGCTGGCTCGACTGGGTCTTCGCCCTGCTGCTCGCCGTCGGCGCGGGCGTGGCGCTGACCCGCTACGGCAACTGGATGAACGGCTATGACAAGGCCGTGCTGATCGCCTCGGTGCCGACCTTCGCGCTGCTCGGCTGGCACTGGAAACCGGTGCGCCTGCTGATGGTGGTATTGGCCGTGCTGGCGCTGTCCGCCCTGCAGCTTTACCAGGGGCAGCTTGCGCGCGCCGAGCAGGCCTTCTTCCTGAAGTATTTCCTCTCGAGCCAATCGGCCATCCTGTGGATGAGCGCGCTGGTCTTCCTTTCTACGCTGTTCTACTGGGGCGGCCTGCTGGCGCGCAGCGCCACCGGCTACAGCATCGGCCACAAGCTGTGCTGGGCGGCAGTCGCGCTGGGCTTCACCGGCTTGCTGGTGCGCTGGTACGAGTCCTACCTGATCGGCACCGACATCGGGCATATCCCCATCTCGAACCTGTATGAAGTGTTCGTGCTGTTCACGCTGATCACATCGCTGTTCTACCTGTACTACGAGGGCCGCTACGCCACGCGCGCGCTGGGTCCCTTCGTGATGCTGGTGGTGTCGGCCGCGGTCGGCTTCCTGCTGTGGTACACGGTGAGCCGCAATGCGCAGGAGATCCAGCCCCTGGTGCCGGCGCTGCAGAGCTGGTGGATGAAGATCCACGTGCCGGCGAACTTTATCGGCTACGGCACCTTCGCGCTGGCCGCGATGGTAGCAGTGGCCTACCTGCTCAAGCAGAAAGGCATCCTGGCCGAGCGCCTGCCGGCGCTGGAGGTGCTGGACGATGTCATGTACAAGGCGATCGCGATCGGTTTCGCCTTCTTCACCATCGCCACCATCCTGGGAGCGTTGTGGGCCGCCGAGGCCTGGGGCGGGTATTGGAGCTGGGACCCCAAGGAGACCTGGGCGCTGATCGTCTGGCTGAACTACGCAGCCTGGTTGCACATGCGCCTGATGAAGGGCTTGCGCGGCACCATGGCGGCCTGGTGGGCACTGGTCGGCCTGTTGGTCACGACCTTTGCCTTCCTGGGGGTGAACATGTTCCTGTCCGGCCTGCACAGCTACGGCGAGCTGTAGTCCCGTACCACGGCCGCACCGTTGTGATGTGACGGATTTGACGCATCGCAAGGAACCTGCCCCCTGGGCAGGTTTTTTTTCGCGCCGAGGATGAAAAGCGCCGTATTCGGTGTTTACTGAGAGGACGGCGCCGGCTGGCGGCGCCTTTTTTTGCTTTTTTCTTTTGACTGGAGACTGACATCATGGCCCGTTTCTGTCGTACCGCTCCCTTCGCGCGCGCCGGCGCCCTGGCCCTGGCCTGCTCGGCTGTCCTGCTGGCGGCCTGTTCCAGCATGGGAATGGGAAGCTCCAGCGGCAATATGCCGCCCACGGTCAAGGTGACGAATGGTGCGCTGAGTGATCCCCAGGGCCTGACCCTCTATGTGTTCGACCGTGACAATGTCGGGGCTGGCGTCAGCGCCTGCAACGGCGCCTGCGCAAAGAACTGGCCGCCGCTGCTGGCCCAGCCCGGCACGTCGCCGAGCGGTGACTTCACCATCATCACGCGCGAGGATGGCAGCAAGCAGTGGGCCTACCGCGGCCGTCCGCTTTACCGCTTCGCCAAGGATGCCAGCCCGGGGGACCGCGCCGGCGACAACTTCAACAACGTCTGGCACGTCGCCACGCCCTGACGCATCGGGCCCGAGCGGCCCGCGCCGGCGTGACGGAGCCGGCGCGGCCGCCATGCCCTGGGGAGATGGGTGGCTTGGTGGCGGCACGGCAAGAAAACTGTCAGGTTCGGGGCGTACCGTCCGACCAAGGCTGGTGTCCGATGCCCGATGCGGCGCGATGGTGTGTCCCCGGGCTGGCCCGTACAAAGGAAAGACCATGCTGATTCCTCCTCCGCGATGGCTGCGCGGCACCGATGTGCCCGCCTCCGAGATCACGCCGCGCTCGCTGTTCGAGTCGCGCCGGCGACTGCTGGCGCTGGCGGCCGGCGGCGGAGCGATCGGCGCACTCGGCCCCTGGGCCGCGCGCCACGCGCGTGCCCAGGTGCCGGCCGGCCACGGCCCGCGGCTGGCGGCTGTGCTGAACCGCAGCTATGTGGTGGCAGACCGGCAGACATCCTATGAGGACATCACCACCTACAACAATTTCTATGAATTCGGCACGGACAAGTCCGATCCGGCCCGCTTCGCCGACACGCTGCGCCCGCGCCCCTGGCAGGTCGTGGTGGAAGGCCTGGTCAACAAGCCCAAGGTGTTCGACCTGGATGAGCTGCTGAAGCTGGCGCCGCTGGAGGAGCGCATCTGCCGGATGCGCTGCGTCGAGGGCTGGTCGATGGTGATCCCCTGGATCGGTTACTCCCTGGCGAACCTGGTGCGCCGCGTCGAGCCGCAGGGCAGCGCCAAGTACGTGCAGTTCCTCACGCTGGCCGACAAGAAGCAGATGCCCGGACTGGCCAGCCCGGTGCTGGACTGGCCCTATAGCGAGGGTTTGCGCATGGACGAAGCCATGCACCCGCTCGCACTGCTGGCCTTCGGCCTGTACGGCGAAGTGCTGCCCAGGCAGAACGGCGCGCCGGTGCGCATGGTGTTGCCATGGAAGTACGGCTTCAAGGGGGCCAAGTCCATCGTGCGCATCCGCTTCGTCGAGCGGCAGCCGCCGACCAGCTGGAACCAGGCGGCGCCGCAGGAGTACGGCTTCTTCTCGAATGTCAATCCGGAGGTCGACCATCCGCGCTGGAGCCAGGCCACCGAGCGCCGCATTGGCGAGGATAAGGGCGGCGGTGGCTTTGCCGCGCTGTTCGCGCCCAAGCGCAAGACGCTGATGTTCAACGGCTACGCCGAGCAGGTGGCCTCGCTCTACCAGGGCATGGACCTGAGGAAGTACTTCTGATGGCTGCCCCGGACCTGCCTGCAGGCCAGGGGCCGGCCACGGCCGCCGGGCGCTGGAGCCTGGCCGCGCCGACCCCCGCGGCCCTGCGTGCGATCAAGCTGGCGGCATGGCTGCTGGCCCTGCTGCCGTTCGTACGCCTGCTCTACCTGGGGGCGACCGACCGCTTCGGCGCCAACCCCCTGGAATTCGTCACGCGCTCAACCGGTACCTGGACCCTGGTGATGCTGTGCGCGACGCTGGCGGTGACGCCGCTGCGGCGGCTGCTGGGCTGGAACTGGCTGGTGCGGCTGCGCCGCATGCTGGGCCTGTTCGCCTTCTTCTATGGCTTGCAGCACTTCCTGCTGTGGGTCGGCGTGGACCGCGGCTTCGACTTCGCCTACATGCTGAAGGACGTGGCCAAGCGGCCGTTCATCACGGTGGGATTCGCTGCCTTCATGCTGATGGTGCCATTGGCCGCGACCTCCACCAACGCGATGGTACGGTGCCTTGGCGGCAGGGCCTGGCAGCGCCTGCACCGGGCCGTCTATGCGATCGCGGTGCTGGCCATCCTGCACTACTGGTGGCACAAATCAGGCAAGCACGATTTCGCCGTGGTGTCGGTCTATGCCACGGTGGTGTTCGTGCTGCTGGGACTGCGGCTGTGGTGGCGCAGACCGCGGGCGCAGGAGGTGCGCCACGCATAAGGGGCGGCGCGGAGCGGGGTGCAGGGGGAGCGGGACGCCGCTCCCCCCGTGGAGGCGTCAGCCCTGCAGCAGTCGCTCGCCGCGGTACAGGTCCTCGACGCGTTCGCGCTCGCGCACCAGGTGCACGGTGTCGCCGTCGACCATGACTTCGGCGGCACGCGTGCGCGTGTTGTAGTTCGAACTCATGACGAAGCCGTAGGCGCCAGCCGACATGATGGCCAGCAGGTCGCCCGGTTGAACTGCCAGGGCGCGGTCGCGGCCGAGCCAGTCGCCAGACTCGCAGACCGGGCCGACCACGTCGTAGGTCACGGCCTGCGCGGCGCGCGGCGCGACCGCTTCGATGGCGTGGTAGGCCTCGTACATGGCCGGGCGCGCCAGATCGTTCATCGCGGCATCAACGATGCAGAAGTTCTTGGTGGCACCCGGCTTCAGGTACTCGACGCGCGCGAGCAGCAGGCCGGCATTGCCCACCAGGGAGCGGCCCGGCTCGAACAGCACTTCACGGTGGCCGTGGCCGCGCGCGGCCACGTGCGACAGCAGCGTCGAGGCGAAGGCCGTGATGTCCGGCGGCGTTTCGTCGGCGTAGGTGATGCCTAGGCCGCCGCCGACATCGATGTGCTCCAGGTCGATGCCTTCCTGCGCCAGTGCCTCCACCACGTCCAGCACCTTGTCCAGTGCCTCCAGGTAGGGCGCCACTTCGGTGATCTGCGAGCCGATATGGCAGTCGATGCCCACCACCTCAAGGTGGGGCAGGGCCGCCGCGGCGCGGTAGGTCGGCAGCACGTCCTCGAAGGCGATGCCGAACTTGTTGCCCTTCAGGCCGGTGGAAATGTAGGGGTGCGTCCTGGCGTCGACGTCCGGGTTGATGCGCAGCGACACGCGCGCGCGCTTGCCCAGCCGGCCGGCCACGGCGTTCAGCCGGTCCAGTTCGGGAATGGATTCGACGTTGAACGACAGCACCTCGTGCGAGAGCGCCAGTTCCATCTCCGCCGCGCTCTTGCCCACGCCGGAGAACACCACCTTGCGCGGATCGCCGCCGGCGGCCAGCACCCGCATCAGCTCGCCGCCCGAGACGATATCGAAGCCCGCGCCCAGGGCGGCGAAGACCTGCAGCACGGCCAGGTTGGAGTTGGCCTTCATCGCGTACTGCACGCGCGCATGGCGGCCGGCGCAGGCGGCGGCGTAGGCCTCGTAGGCGGCGGTCAGCGCGGCGCGCGAGTAGACGTAGGTCGGCGTACCGAACTCGGCGGCGATGCGCGACAGCGGCACTTGCTCGACGGCAAGCTCGCCGTCGCGACGTTGGAAGAAGGCGTTCATGGTCACTTGGAGGCGGGGGCGCTCGCGGCCGGCGCCGCGGCTGCGGGGGCGCCTGGCGCGTAGACGGCGTCGGGACGGCCCAGTCCCGGATCGGGTGCGGCGGGCGCGGTCGGCTCGGGCGGGCGCTTGGGCATCACCAGCGGGCCGCGCACGCCGCATCCCGACAGCAGGGACATCGCAAGGCTGGCGGCAAACGCCGATACAATCGCTACACGACGCAACATCGGGTCGTCCTTGAAGAAGCGTCCCGGCCGGGACGGGCCGGGACCATCGGAATTGCATTCAAATACAGCGCCGGCCGCGCCCGCGCCTGCATGATGCGGGCGCAGGAAGAGCGGCCGGCGGACCTTGGAGTTTAGCATGCCCCCCTTGAGCGAGAGCGAGTTCCTGGCCCTGGCAGAACAGGAGCTGGACCGTCTGGAACGCGCCGTGGAAGACGCGGCGGATGCCGCCGGCGCCGACATCGAGATCAACCGCAGCGGCAACGTGATGGAGCTGGAATTCGAAGACGGCTCCAAGATCATCGTCAACAGCCAGGCGCCGATGCAGGAGCTGTGGGTGGCGGCACGCGCGGGCGGCTTCCACTTCCGCCGCGACGGCGGGCGCTGGGTCGACACGCGCGGCGGCGGCGAATTGTTCGAGGCGCTGTCGCGCTACCTGAGCCAGCAGGCAGGGGTGGTGCTGACCCTGGCCTGAGGCTGATCCTGGCCCGAGGCGTGCGGGCGCGCGCCTGCGCTGCCATGCCCATGAAAAAGCCGGCCACAGGGCCGGCTTTTTCATGGGCGGGAGGCGGCTGCCAGTTGTCTCAAGCGTTTCAAGCGCCGCCGAACATCTCCAGGACGCGCTTCTTCTCCGCTTCGGCATCGGCCGGCGGCTGCGGCTGCGAGGCGCCGCTGTCGGCCTTGCCGGGCCACGGGTCGCCCAGGCCCACCGAGGCTACGCCGGCACCACCGGCATTTTCCTCGAAGGTCCAGTCTCCGCCGGCCATCACCACCCCCTCCGGCGGCTGGCGCTCGGGGATTTCCGGCACGCCCTTGAGGGCATGGCTCATGTAGCCGACCCAGATCGGCAGTGCCAGGCCGCCGCCGGTCTCGCGCACGCCCAGGCTCTTGGGCTGGTCATAGCCCATCCAGGCGATCGCCACCAGGCCCGGCGTATAGCCGGCGAACCAGGCATCGACCGCATCGTTGGTGGTACCGGTCTTGCCGGCCAGGTCGTTGCGGCCAAGGCGCTGCTTGGCGAGGTTGGCCGTGCCCATGCGCACCACATCGCGCAGCATGCTGTCGGCGATGAAGGCTGTGCGGGCATCGAGCACGCGCACGGCATCCTGGCCGGCGCGCGCGGGCCTGGTCTCCGACAGCACGTTGCCGCGCGCGTCGACGACCTTCTGGATCAGGAAGGGATTGACGCGGTAGCCGCCGTTGGCGAATACCGAATAGGCTGCCGCCATCTGCAGCGGGGTCACGCTGCCCGAGCCCAGCGCCATCGGCAGGTAGGCGGGATGCTTGTCGGCGTCGAAGCCGAAGCGCGTGATGTAGTCCTGGGCGTATTGCGTGCCGATCGCGCGCAGGATGCGCACCGAGACCAGATTCTTCGACTTGGCCAGCGCGCGGCGCATGGTCATCGGGCCTTCGAACTTGCCGTCGTAGTTCTTCGGCTCCCAGACCTGGCCGCCGGTGTCGGGGCCGATGGTCAGCGGCGCGTCGTTGATCACGGTGGCAGGGGAGAAGCCTTTCTCCAGCGCAGCCGAGTAGATGAAAGGCTTGAAGCTGGAACCGGGCTGGCGCCACGCCTGCGTCACGTGGTTGAACTTGTTGCGGTTGAAGTCGAAGCCGCCCACCATCGAGCGGATCTGGCCATCGTTGGGGTCGATCGAGATGAAGGCCGCCGACACCTCGGGCAGCTGCGTGACCGACCAGGCGCCCTTGGCATCCTGCGTCACGCGGATGATGGCGCCCGGGCGCATCTTCATTTTCGGCTGGGCGCTGGCCGACAGCGAGGGGGCGATGAATCGCAGCGCCGCACCTTCGATGGTGGCGACCTCGCCCGACAGCAGCGTGGCCGTGACCTGGCGCGGCGTCACGCTGGTGACCACGGCCGAGCGCAGGTCGTCGCTGCCGGGGTGTTCCAGCAGCGCGTCGTCGATGGCCTGCTCGCGGTCGTCGGCATTGCCCGGCAGGTCGATGAAGGCCTCCGGCCCGCGGTAGCCGTGCTTGCGCTCGTAATTCATGATGCCGTCGCGCACGGATTCATAGGCGGCGTCCTGATCGGGCTTGCGCAGCGTGGTGTAGACGGTCAGGCCGCGCGTATAGGTCTCTTCGCGGTACTGGGCGTACATCAGCTGGCGCACCATCTCGGCCACGTACTCGGCATGGGTCGAGAATTCGTTGCCTTCGCTGCGTACCTTCACCTCCTCGTGCAGCGCCTGCTCATATTGCTCCGGCGTGATGTAGCGCAGGTCGCGCATGCGCTGCAGGATGTACTCCTGGCGCACCTTGGCGCGCTTCGGGTTGACCACCGGGTTGTAGGCCGAGGGCGCCTTGGGCAGGCCCGCCAGCATGGCCGCTTCGGCGATGCTGAGGTCCTGGATCGACTTGCCGAAATACACGCGCGCCGCGCTGGCGAAGCCGTAGGCGCGCTGTCCCAGGTAGATCTGGTTCATGTACAGCTCGAGGATCTGGTCCTTGCTCAGGTTCGCCTCGATCTTGTACGACAGTAGCATCTCGTAGATCTTGCGCGTATAGGTCTTCTCGCTCGACAGGAAGAAGTTGCGCGCCACCTGCATGGTGATGGTCGAGGCGCCCTGCGACAAGCCGCCGCGCAGGTTGGCCAGGCCCGCACGCAGCACGCCGACGAAGTCGACGCCGCCGTGCTCATAGAAGCGGTCGTCCTCGATCGCCAGCACTGCCTTCTTCATGATGTCCGGGATCTGCGTGATCGGCACGAAATTGCGGCGCTCTTCGCCGAACTCGCCGATCAGCACGTTGTCCGCGGTGTAGACGCGCAGCGGGATCTTGGGACGGTAGTCCGTGATGGTGTCGAGCGAAGGCAGGTTCGGGGCTGCCACCAGCAGGGCATAACCGAGCAGCAGCGCAACGGCGACGGCACCGGCCAGCAGCAGGCCGAATCCCCACATCAGCGCGCGCTGCCAGAGGGGGCGGCGGGCGGGGGCGGGCGTCGTCGGTTGTGGGGTGACCATGGGGAATTTGCCTAGTCTGAGGTGCCCGGATTATATCGCCCGTGTCCCTGCGCTCCGCTTCGCCGGTGACGGAAGCGCCGCAGCAGTGCTGTTACAAGATGTAATGCCTTGGAAACCTGTCTGAAACCGCGTGGAAGTCGGCAAAGTGCCTTCGCGGCGCATGCGGGAGAGGGGCGTCGGATTTTGGCAACGCTTTGGCAGGGGCGGAAACAAATTAAATGCGTGTCCAGACCGGCACATTGCCAGCGCTCCGCCTTTTTGTGAGAATCCTCGAACAGAAAACGGGAAACGTTTCATCCAAGAAACAGGATTCGTCCAATTAGAGCAGACATGCCAGGGGCGAGTTCAAATGTCAGGGGGTCACCTTGCGACGGGGCATCTTGTCGGGGCTTCTGCGCCGGACTACGGTCGGCGTGGATATTGGTTCGTCCAGCGTCAAGGTAGTGGAGCTGTCGGTCGGCGGCAGCAAGCAGGACTACCGGCTGGAGAAATGCGCCAGCGAACTGCTGGACCGCAATGCCGTTGCCGATGGCAACGTGGTCGATATCGCAGCGGTCGGCGCCGCGCTCAAGCGTGCGCTGGGCAAGGCCGGCATCCGCACCAAGGATGTGGTGCTGGGCGTGCCGTCCATGCTGACCGAGTCGCAGACCGTCAGCCTGCCCGACAACCTGACGGACGACGAACTCTATCTGCAGGTGGAATCCGAGGCGCACCGCCTCTATCCGCCATCGCAACCCGTCAACTTCGATTTTGCCGTGATCGGTCCCAACGAGACCGAGGGCGGCATCGGCGTGCGCGTGACGGCGGCCAACAGCGACCGTGTGCAGGAACGCGTCACCGCCGCCGAGATGGCCGGACTGAAACCGCAGGTGATGGACATCGAGGAGTACGCCGTGCAGCGCTCCGTGGTCCACATGCTCGGCGTGCCGGAAGCGCTCTCCGAAGCCGATGCGCGCATGCTGCCGGTGGTGGCGGTGGTGCACCTGGGCGGCAGCCGTTCCAAGGCCATCTTCTACCAGGGCTGGCAGGAGTTGTACGAGCAGGCGCTGGGCAGCTATGGTGACCAGCTCACGCAGAGCGTGGCCCGCATGTTCTCGCTCGACGCGCTCAAGGCCGAGGTCAAGAAGCGCAAGAACACCTTGCCGGAAGCCTGGCGCACCCAGTTGCTGAAGCCTTCGCTGCATATGCTGGCCGAGGAAGTGGACGGCGCGGTGCGCAACTTCATCAGCGGCTCCGGCGTGGCCCGGGTCGACGAGATCCTGCTGTCCGGCGGCCACGCCTCGCTGCTGGGCGTGCAGGCGGCGATCGAGCAGCAGACCCACATCACCACCACGCTCGCTAATCCTTTCGCCAATATGGCGACCGCCGGCAAGGTCAACGAACGCTACCTGCAGCGCGACCTGCCGGCCTACATCGTCGGCGCCGGGCTGGCGCTGCGCGGATTGCAATAGCCCGACGGGAGACATCATGCCGATCCATTCGATCCCGTCGGTCAACCTGCTGCCCTACCACGAAGCACGCAAGGCCGCCCGGCGCAGGAAGGTCTACACGATGCTGGCGGCTGCCGCTGGCGGTGGCCTGCTGGTGGTGCTGCTGGGCGGCTTCTACATCGACAGCCGCGTCAGTGCCGAGGAAGGACTGAACCAGATGCTGCGCCAGGAGAACGCGCGCATGGATGGCCAGATCCGCGAAGTCGATGCGCTGAAGAAGGACATCGATTCCCTGCTGCAACGGCAGCAGGCGGTGGAGAGCCTGCAGACCGAACGCAACCGCCCCGTGCAACTGCTGGAGGAACTGGTGCGCCAGGTGCCGGAAGGCGTCTACCTGACCAGCCTCAAGCAGACCGGCGACAGCTTCACCATGTCCGGCGTGGCCCAGTCGAACGAGCGCGTTTCCGAACTGCTGCGCAACATCGGCCAGGTGGCCTGGCTCGACAAGGCCGAACTGGTCGAGTCCAAGGCGGTGACCATGACCAACAACCTGCGCGAGCAACGCCGCTTGTTCGACTTCTCGATGCGCTTTGCCTATCGGGCGCCCGAGGCGGCCGACGCCGGCAAGGCAAGACGCGGGGCCGGCGGTGCTGCCGCCTCCATGCCCACGGTGCCTGCCGCGGCGAACAAGGGCTGATCATGGCGCTCAATTCCGAAATCTCGCTGGCCGCTCTCAATGACCTGGCCGGCCAGTTCCGCGGCCTGAACCTGAACGAGCCCGAGACCTGGCCGCAGGCGCCGCGGGTGGCGTTCGCGCTGCTGGCCTGCTTGCTGGTGCTGGTGCTCGGCTGGCAGTTCTACTGGAGCGGCAAGTTCGACGAGCTCGATGCCAGGCGCAACGAGCAGAACACCCTGAAGCAGGCGTACCAGACCAAGGTGGCGCAGATCGCCAACCTGGCCGCGCTGCGGGAGCAGAAGCGCGAGGTCGAGCAGCGCGTCGCCCTGCTGGAGCGCCAGCTCCCGAACAAGACCGAGATGGACGCGCTGCTGGCCGACGTCAACCATGCGGGCGTGGCCCGAGGCCTGCAGTTCGAGTTGTTCAAGCCGCAGGCCGCGGTCATCAAGCCCTATTTCGCCGAGATCCCGGTGAACCTGAAGGTCACGGGCCGCTATCACGACGTGGCACAGTTCAACGCCGACGTGGCGGCGCTGTCGCGTATCGTCACCATGCGGGGCCTGCAGCTCACCGCCGGCAAGGACGGCAGCGGCCTGACCATGGAGGCGGAGGCGATGGCCTATCGCACGCTGGACGCCGACGAGCAGGCGGCGCAGCGCAAGGCAGCCGCCGATGCGGCCAAGAACAAGAAGGGCGCAGGCCAGCCGGGAGGCGCCAAATGATCCGGCTGATCCGCTCCCTTCCTGCCGGCCGCATACGCGTGCTCGGCGCCGCGTTGCTGGGGGCCGCGCTGCTCAGCGCCTGTGGTGACGGCGAGGAGGACGCGCTGCGCCATTGGATGGCCTCGACCCGCACCGCCAAGGCGCCGCCGCCCGCGCCCCTGCCGCAGCCTACCCCCTTCGTGCCGCGCGAGTACGCGGGGCGCAATGCTCCCGAACCCTTTTCGCAGACCAAGATCGGCGATCTCAACCGGGTGCTTTCCGAATCCCCGGAAGCCGGCCGGCGGCGCGAGCCGCTGGAAGACTTTCCGCTGGAGAACTTCAAGATGCTGGGGGCCATGCACAAGCGCGGCGAAACCTACGGCATCGTCCAGGTAGATAACAAGATCCACCACGTCAAGGTGGGTCAGTACCTCGGCCAGAACTATGGCCGGGTGGTCCGCATCACTGATCAGACGATCGAGTTGCGTGAATTGGTCCGGGAAGGGGTAGGGGAGTGGAAACAGAAAATGACCAGCCTGAAACTGGAGGGAGCGGCATGAGCGCGCAACGCTGGACGCGCGCCTTCGCCGCCGCCGCGATGGTGCTGTCGCTGGCGCTGTCGCCGGCATGGGCGCAAGGCAGTACGTCGCCGAATCTCGTCAAGTCGGTGGACGTGGCCACTGTCGGCGAGCAGACCGTCTTCACCATCGACCTGGCTGCGCCGCCGGCGCAGCCGCCTGTGGATTTCTCCACGCAGAGTCCGGCGCGCATCGCCATCGACTTCGTCAACACCGGGTTTGCCGCGGGCCGCGCGCAGTACAGCTACGGCGGCAAGCTGGTGCGTGGTGCCAGCGTGGTGCAGACGGGCGATCGCACGCGCGTGGTGCTGGACCTGGGGCGGCCCGCCACCTATCGCACCGAGCTGAGCGGATCGCGTTTCCTCGTGCGCATCGACAATGTCGCGCCGCAGAGCAAGGCGGCCGCGCCGACCTTCGCCCCGAGCGCCGCGCTGGCTTCCCCGGCTGCGCCGGGCCTGCGCCCTGCCGTGCGCAGCATCGATTTCCGCCGCGGCACCGATGGTGCCGGACGGGTGGTGGTCGACCTGTCCTCGCGCGATTCCGGTGTCAACATCGCGCAGCAGGGCCAGAACGTGGTGGTCGACTTCATCGGTACCGCGCTGCCCGAAAGCCTGCGCCGCCGCTTCGATGTGATGGATTTCGGCACGCCGGTGCAGTCGCTGCGCGCCAGCGATGCCGACGGCAACGCACGCCTGACCATCTCGCCACGTGGCAACTGGGAATACAGCTCCTACCAGACCGACACGCAGTTCGTGGTCGAGGTGCGGCCGGTCAAGGAAGATCCCGCCAAGCTGATCAGCGGACCGGGCTACCGTGGTGAACGGCTTTCGCTGAACTTCCAGAGCATCGATATCCGCTCCTTGCTGCAGGTGTTCGCCGACTTCACCAACCTGAACATCATCACCAGCGATACCGTGCAGGGCAACCTGACGCTGCGTCTCAAGGACGTGCCGTGGGACCAGGCGCTGCAGATCGTGCTGGACGCCAAGGGCCTGGCTTCGCGCCGCAGCGGCAACGTGCTGTGGGTGGCGCCCAAGTCGGAGCTGGCGACCAAGGAAAAGCTCGAGCTCGAGTCACAGCAGCAGATCAGCGAGCTGGAGCCGATCCGCAGCCAGGTATTCCAGCTCAACTACCAGCGCGCCGACGATGTACGTCGCATGCTGCTCGGCCAGGCGGTCGGCGGCCCGGGCGCGGCCGGCTCCGGCCTGGGCACCACCGCCACGGTCGCCGGCGGTGTCGGCGGCACCATGGGCAATACCCGCATGCTGTCCAAGCGCGGCTCGCTGACCGCGGATGCGCGCACCAACCAGCTGTTCGTCTCCGACGTCGCCAGCAAGCTGGAGGAAGTGCAGAACTTCCTGGGCAAGATCGATATCCCGGTACGCCAGGTCATCATCGAGGCGCGCATCGTCGAGGCCACCGACTCCTTCAGCCGCAACCTGGGCGTGAAACTGGGCTTTGCCTCCAAGACCAATGGCGCGGGCTACGGCAATACCTACTCGAACGTGGTCAGTCCGGTGACGGCCAATGCGACCTGGGACAACAGCCCGGCGGTCAGCCTGCCGGCCGCCGTGATCAACGGCGTCAACCCGGCGACCGCGGCCATCAGCCTGTTCAATGCCGGTGCCAGCCGCTTCGTCGCGCTCGAACTGTCGGCGCTGGAAGCCGACGGGCTCGGCAAGATCATCTCCAGCCCGCGCGTGGTGACGGCCAACAACGTCAAGGCGCTGATCGAGCAGGGCACGGAGCTGCCCTACCAGGCCGCCACCTCCAGCGGTGCGACTTCCGTGCAGTTCCGCAAGGCCAACCTGAAGCTGGAGGTGACGCCGCAGATCACGCCGGAGGGCAATGTGCTGCTGGACGTGGATGTCAACAAGGACAGCGTCGGCATCCAGACCACGGCCGGCTTCGCCATCGACACCAAGCACGTGCAGACCCAGGTACTGGTGGATAACGGCGGAACGGTGGTGATCGGCGGCATCTTCATGCAGACGGAGAGCAACAACAGCAATAAAGTGCCTTGGTTGGGGGATATCCCGGTACTCGGCAACCTCTTCAAGGACAACTCCCGCGTCAACAACCGCTCGGAACTCCTGGTGTTCCTGACGCCGCGCATCCTGAACGACAATGTCTCCCTGAAATAGCCCCGCCGGCGCGCTATGCAGTAGACTGGCAGGCCGCATCGCTGATGCGGCCTTTTTTATCGCCCCGGCCCTGCTGCCGCATGCGGCACTTGCCCAGAGCGGGCCAAAAGACGAAGATGATGCAGTTCGAGACAGGGGAGGCCCGGTGCGCACCGGCCTCCCGCGTTCTATCCCCCGTGACAGCCTCCCGCCCGAATCTCTTTTTCGTCGGCCTGATGGGCGCCGGCAAGACCACCGTCGGCCGCGCCGTGGCCCGGCGCCTGGATTATCCGTTCTTCGATTCCGACCATGAGATCGAAGCGCGCTGCGGCGTGCGTATCCCCGTGATTTTCGAGCACGAAGGCGAGGCGGGCTTCCGCGAGCGCGAGGCCCAGATGATCGACGAGCTGACGCAGCGCAGCGGCATCGTGCTGGCGACCGGCGGTGGCGCGGTGCTGCGTCCGGAGAACCGCGCCCTGCTGCATGCGCGCGGCACCGTGGTCTACCTGCGCGCCAGTCCGCACGACCTGTGGCTGCGCACCCGCCACGACCGCAATCGCCCGCTGCTGCAGACCGAGGATCCCAAGGGGCGGCTCGAAGCCTTGTACACCGCGCGCGACCCCCTCTATCGCGAAGTGGCCCACTTCATCATCGAGACCGGCAAGCCTTCTGTCGCGCAGCTTGCTAATATGGTCTTGATGCAACTTGAAATGGCCGGCTTCCACGTTGCCGGCGACGATGTGCCGGCCGGTCCGGCGCCACACACGACCCCATGATCACGCTTGAAGTCTCCCTGGGAGAGCGCAGCTATCCCATCCATATCGGCGGCGGCCTGCTTGGCCGGGCCGACCTGCTCCAGCCTCACGTGCGCGGCCAGCACGCCGTCATCGTCACCAACGAGACCGTCGGGCCGCTGTATGCGGCGCGCGTCGAGGCGGCGCTGGCTTCGCTGGGCAAGACCGTGCGCGTCGTCACGCTGCCGGATGGCGAGGCCTTCAAGAACTGGGAAACGCTCAACCTGATCTTCGACGCGCTGCTGCGCGCTGGTGCCGACCGCAAGACCACGCTGGTGGCGCTCGGCGGCGGGGTGGTGGGTGACATGACCGGCTTTGCCGCGGCCTGCTACATGCGCGGCGTGCCCTTCGTGCAGATGCCCACCACGCTGCTGGCCCAGGTCGATTCCTCGGTGGGCGGCAAGACCGGCATCAACCATCCCCTCGGCAAGAACATGATCGGCGCCTTCCACCAGCCGCGCGCGGTGATCGCCGACATCGAGGCGCTGCAGACCCTGCCTCCGCGCGAGCTGGCCGCGGGCATGGCCGAGGTGATCAAACACGGCGCGATTGCCGATGCGGGCTACTTCGAGTGGATCGAGCAGCATATCCAGGCGCTGAACACCTGCGATCCCGAACTGATGGCGCTGGCGGTGCAGCGCTCCTGCGAGATCAAGGCAAATGTGGTGGCGCAAGATGAGCGCGAAGGTGGACTGCGCGCCATCCTGAACTTCGGCCACACCTTCGGCCACGCCATCGAGGCGGGTCTCGGCTACGGCGAGTGGCTGCACGGCGAGGCTGTCGGCTGCGGCATGGTGATGGCGGCCGACCTGTCTCTGCGCCTGGGCTTCATCGATGTGCAGACGCGTGCGCGCCTGCGCCGGCTGGTCGAGGCGGCGATGCTGCCGTCGGTGGCGCCGGAACTCGGTACCGAGCGCTACATCGAACTGATGAAGGTGGACAAGAAGGCCGAGGCCGGCAGCATCAAGTTCATCCTGCTGAAGAAGCTGGGCGATGCCTTCATCACCACCGTGCCCGACGCGGACCTGCGCGCCACGCTGCAGCACGCGATATTGAAACCTCCCGCAGAGGCGACCGTCGCCTGAACGGACGGTGATGCCTCGCAGCCCGAGATCCCCTCAATGGACCCCCGGATTGCCGCATGACCGACCTTGAAAGCCACCTTGCCCCCTATGCCGCCCGCTCGCTGCGCAGCCGCGGGCGGGTCCACATCGAACCCGCATCGTCCTCGCGCAGCGAATTCCAGCGCGACCGCGACCGGGTCATCCACAGCACCGCCTTCCGCCGCCTCGAGTACAAGACCCAGGTCTTCGTCAACCACGAAGGCGACCTGTTCCGCACCCGGCTGACGCACAGCCTGGAGGTGGCGCAGATCGCCCGTTCGATCGCGCGCAACCTGCGGCTCAACGAGGATCTGGTCGAGGCCATCTCGCTGGCGCACGACCTGGGGCATACCCCCTTTGGCCACGCCGGGCAGGATGCGCTGAACGCCTGCATGAAGAACCACGGAGGCTTCGAGCACAACCTGCAGAGCCTGCTGGTGGTGGACGAGCTGGAGGAGCGCTACGGTGGCTTCAACGGCTTGAACCTGACCTTCGAGACGCGGGAAGGCATTCTCAAGCATTGCTCGCGCGTCAACGCCGCCGCGCTAGGCGAACTGGGCCGGCGCTTCCTGGAGGGCACGCAGCCCTCGCTGGAGGCGCAGCTGGCCAACCTCGCCGACGAGATCGCCTACAACAACCACGATATCGACGACGGCCTGCGCTCGGGCCTGCTGACGCTGGACCAACTCGACGAAGTGCCGATGTGGACCAGGCACCGGGCCGAGGCTGCCGCGCTGTTCCCCGGCATCAACGGTCGCCGGCTGATCAACGAGACGGTGCGGCGCATGATCAATACGCTGATCGTCGACCTGATCGAAACCACCAGCCGCAACATCGCTGCGCAGGCGCCGGCCAGCATCGACGCGGTGCGCGCGGCCGGGCCGCTGGTCGCCTTCAGCAAGCCGATGCAGGACGAGGCGGCGGCGCTCAAGCGCTTCCTGTTCCGCCATCTGTACCGCCACTACCAGGTCATGCGAATGTCGGCCAAGGCCCAGCGCATCGTCAGCGACCTGTTCGGCGCCTTCCTCGACGATCCGCGCCTGCTGCCGCCGCAGTACCAGGCCGGGCCCGGGGGCGACCAGGCGCGCCTGGTCGCCCACTACATCGCCGGCATGACCGATCGCTATGCGATCCGCGAGCACCGGCGTATCTTCGCCGTCGCCGAAGGGGCATGAGCCTGCATTGAGCCCGCCACGGCCCCGCCACCCGGACGGTGGCGGGAAAATGGGGACGGATCAGGCTATGATGGCGCCATGGCATCCGCTTGAACTCCCATGGCACGACTCCCCCGTTTCTCTCCCGCCGGCCAGCCGGTCCTGGTGTTGCAGCGCGGCAACAACCGTCAACCCGTCTTCCTCGTCGCCGACGACTACCTGCACTACCTCGACTGCCTGCGCATGGCCGCGCGCGAGCACGATCTGGCCGTCCATGCCTATGCGCTGCGCCCCAACCACGTCCATCTCGTCGCCACGCCGCGCCAGGCTGACTCGCTGAGCCTGGCCATGCAGGCGGTCGGCCGCCGCTACGCGCGCCACTTCAACCGGGCCGCCGGTCGCAGCGGCACGCTGTGGGAAGGGCGCTTCCGCTCAGCGGTATTCGACCCGACGGTTTGGATGCTGCCGGCCATGCTCTACGTCGAGGGCAATGCCGTGCGAGCCGGCGAAGCCGCGTCGCCGGAAGTCGATCGTTGGTGCAGCTACCGGCACCATGCCGGCATCGAGGCCAGTGCCTTTGTAAGCGATCACTCTGCCTACTGGAGCCTGGGCAATACACCCTTCGAGCGGCAGTCCAACTATCGAGCACTGAGCGCCGAAGGTCTGTCGGGCAGCCAGCTCGCCACGCTGCGCCAGCACGCCCACAGTGGCTGGCCACTTGGCGACGCCGCCTTCCTGGCACAGCTGGAGCGGTATGCGCCACGGCGTATCCAGCCACTGCCCAAGGGGAGGCCGCGCCGTTCCACCATGCTCGAGGGCGGGGAGGAAGCACCAGGCACTGCACTAGGCACCGCCGTGGAGCATTAATCTGTCCCCATTTAAAACCCATGACGAAAGTGGTGCGAGATTAAATGGTATCTGACCCCATTTAATTTTTTTGCGATGCTTGCGCGATTCTCTTATAGTTGCTCAACCCACAGTCATTGTGCGGCGCGTCACGCTCGTGTACGCCGCTGCGGTCCGTAGATCGCTGCCTTTCCGCCGGCCGGTTTCCCGGGCGCAGGACAGAAGGCAGCGCACGGTCCCGTTTCGGTCTGCCTTGCTGGCTGCGCAGCCCTCACCGGAATCCAGCCCGTGGACCAATTGCACACTTCTTCGGCCCAAGCGCAGGCCAGCGAGTCTTCCTCCGCCATCGACCTCCGCCCGCAGGCGCAGGGCATGTACGACCCGAGCAACGAGCACGATGCCTGCGGCGTCGGCATGGTCGCGCACATCAAGGGCAAGAAGAGCCACGAGATCATCCAGCAGGGCCTGAAGATCCTGGAGAACCTCGATTACCGGGGCGCGGTCGGCGCCGATGCGCTGATGGGCGACGGTGCGGGCATCCTGATCCAGATCCCGGATACCTACTACCGCGAAGAGATGGCCAAGCAGGGCGTGACCCTGCCGCCGGCCGGCGAATATGGCGTCGGCATGATCTTCCTGCCGAAGGAGCACGCCTCGCGCCTGGCCTGCGAGCAGGAGCTCGAGCGCACCGTGCGCCTGGAAGGCCAGGTGGTGCTGGGCTGGCGCGACGTGCCGGTCGATATCAACATGCCGATGTCGCCGACCGTGCGCACGACGGAGCCGGTGATCCGCCAGATCTTCATCGGCCGTGGCCGCGACATCATGACCACGGATGCGCTGGAGCGTAAGCTCTACGTGATCCGCAAGACGGCCAGCCACGCCATCCAGGCGCTCAAGCTCAAGCACGGCAAGGAGTACTTCGTACCGTCGATGTCGGCGCGCACGGTCGTGTACAAGGGCCTGCTGCTGGCCAACCAGGTCGGCGAGTACTACCTGGACCTGCAGGATGCACGCGCCGTGTCGGCCCTGGCCCTGGTGCACCAGCGCTTCTCGACCAACACCTTCCCCGCCTGGGAACTGGCCCACCCGTACCGCATGGTCGCCCACAACGGTGAAATCAACACCGTCAAGGGCAACGTCAACTGGATCAACGCCCGTACCGGCGCGATCTCCTCGCCGGTGCTCGGCGACGACCTGCCCAAGCTGTGGCCGCTGATCTACCCGGGCCAGTCCGACACCGCCTCGTTCGACAACTGCCTCGAACTGCTGACGATGGCCGGCTACCCGCTCGTCCACGCGATGATGATGATGATCCCGGAAGCCTGGGAACAGCACACGCTGATGGACGACAACCGTCGCGCCTTCTACGAATACCACGCCGCCATGATGGAGCCGTGGGACGGCCCCGCCGCCATCTGCTTCACCGACGGCCGCCAGATCGGCGCCACGCTGGACCGCAACGGCCTGCGTCCCGCGCGTTTCTACGTGACCGAGGACGATTTCGTCGTGCTGGCCTCGGAAGCCGGCGTGCTGCCCTTCCCCGAGTCGCGCATCGTGCAGAAGTGGCGCCTGCAGCCGGGCAAGATGTTCCTGATCGACATGGAGCAGGGCCGCATCATCGACGACAAGGAGCTCAAGGACAACCTGGCCAACGCCAAGCCCTACAAGAGCTGGATCGATGCCGTGCGCATCAAGCTCGATGAGCTGGACGCCAAGCCCGAGGACGTGGCCGCCGAGAAGAAGCCGGCCGCCAAGCTGCTGGACCGCCAGCAGGCCTTCGGCTACACCCAGGAAGACGTCAAGTTCCTGATGGCGCCGATGGCGGTATCCGGCGAGGAAGCCACCGGCTCGATGGGCAACGACAGCCCGCTGGCCGTGCTGTCGTCGAAGAACAAGACGCTGTACCACTACTTCAAGCAGCTGTTCGCGCAGGTCACCAACCCGCCGATCGATCCGATCCGCGAGAACATGGTGATGTCGCTGGTGTCCTTCATCGGTCCCAAGCCCAACTTGCTCGAGCTGAACAACATCAACCCGCCGATGCGTCTCGAAGTGTCCCAGCCGGTGCTGGACTTCAAGGACATCGCCAAGATCCGCAACATCGAGCACTACACCGGCGGCAAGTTCCGTTCGTACGAACTGAACATCTGCTATCCGAAGGCCTGGGGCAAGGAAGGCATCGAGGCGCGCCTGGCCTCGCTGTGCGCGGAGGCCGTGGATGCCGTGCGTTCGGGCTACAACATCCTGATCGTGTCGGACCGCCGCGTCGACACCGAGCAGGTGGCGATCCCCGCGCTGCTGGCCACCTCGGCCATCCACCACCACCTGGTGGAAAAGGGTCTGCGCACCTCCACCGGCCTGGTGGTGGAAACCGGCTCGGCACGCGAAGTGCACCACTTTGCCCTGCTGGCCGGCTACGGCGCGGAAGCCGTGCACCCCTACCTGGCGATGGAAACCCTGGCCGACATGGCCACGGGCCTGTCCGGCGACCTGTCGCCCGAGAAGGCGATCAAGAACTTCGTCAAGGCGATCGGCAAGGGCCTGCACAAGGTGATGTCCAAGATGGGCATCTCCACCTACATGTCGTACACCGGCGCGCAGATCTTCGAAGCCATCGGCCTGTCGCGCGAACTGGTGCAGAAGTATTTCCACGGCACCCCCTCCAATGTCGAGGGCATCGGCATCTTCGAGGTGGCCGAGGAAGCGCTGCGCCTGCATCGCGACGCCTTCGGCGACAGCCCCGTGCTGGCGAACATGCTGGACGCGGGCGGCGAGTACGCCTTCCGCATCCGCGGCGAAGAGCATATGTGGACCCCGGACTCCATCGCCAAGCTGCAGCACTCGGTGCGCGCCAACGACGGCAAGGGTGCCTACCAGACCTACAAGGAATACGCCAACCTGATCAACGACCAGAGCCGCCGCCACATGACGCTGCGCGGCCTGTTCGAGTTCAAGGTCGACCCGGCCAAGGCGATTCCGCTGGAGGAAGTCGAGCCGGCCAAGGAAATCGTCAAGCGCTTCGCCACCGGTGCCATGTCGCTGGGCTCGATCTCGACCGAGGCCCACACCACGCTGGCGCTGGCGATGAACCGCATCGGCGGCAAGTCCAACACCGGCGAAGGCGGCGAGGACGAGAAGCGCTATCGCAATGAACTGCGCGGCATCCCCATCAAGCAGGGCGACACCCTGAAGGGCCTGCTGGGCGACAACGTGATCGAGCGCGACCTGGAACTGCAGGCCGGTGACTCGCTGCGTTCCAGGATCAAGCAGGTCGCCTCGGGCCGCTTCGGCGTCACCGCCGAGTACCTGGCCTCGGCCGACCAGATCCAGATCAAGATGGCGCAGGGTGCCAAGCCCGGCGAAGGCGGCCAGCTGCCCGGCCACAAGGTGTCCGACTACATCGGCAAGCTGCGCTACTCGGTGCCGGGTGTCGGCCTGATCTCGCCGCCGCCGCACCACGACATCTACTCGATCGAAGATCTGGCGCAGCTGATCCATGACCTGAAGAACGTCAATCCGGTCTCGGACATCTCGGTCAAGCTGGTGTCGGAAGTGGGCGTGGGCACCGTGGCGGCTGGCGTGGCCAAGGCCAAGGCCGACCACGTGGTGATCGCCGGCCATGACGGCGGCACCGGTGCTTCGCCGTGGTCGTCGATCAAGCACGCCGGCACGCCGTGGGAACTGGGCCTTGCCGAGACGCAGCAGACGCTGCTGCTGAACGGCCTGCGCAACCGCATCCGCGTGCAGGCCGACGGCCAGATGAAGACCGGCCGCGACGTCGTGATCGGCGCGCTGCTGGGCGCGGACGAGTTCGGCTTCGCCACCGCGCCTCTGGTCGCGGAGGGCTGCATCATGATGCGCAAATGCCACCTGAACACCTGCCCGGTGGGCGTGGCGACGCAGGATCCGGTGCTGCGCAAGAAATTCCAGGGCAAGCCCGAGCACGTCGTCAATTTCTTCTTCTTCGTCGCCGAGGAAGCGCGCGAGCTGATGGCCCAGCTGGGCATCCGCACCTTCGACGAGCTGATCGGCCGTGCCGACCTGCTCGACACCCGTGCCGGCGTCGAACACTGGAAGGCGCGCGGCCTGGACTTCGCACGCATCTTCCACCAGGTGTCGCTGGCGCCGGAAGTGCCGCGTTACCATACCGACGTGCAGGATCACGGCCTCTCGGCCGAAGCCGGCAAGGCGCTCGACCACGTACTGATCGCCAAGGCCCGCCCCGCCATCGACAAGGGCGAGCGCGTGTCCTTCATCCAGCCGGTGAAGAACGTCAACCGCACCGTGGGCGCGATGCTGTCGGGCGTGGTGGCCAAGCAGTACGGCCATGAAGGCCTGCCTGACGACACCATCCACATCCAGCTGCAGGGCACCGCCGGCCAGTCGTTCGGGGCGTTCCTGGCGCACGGCATCACGCTGGACCTGGTGGGCGACGGCAATGACTACGTGGGCAAGGGCCTGTCGGGCGGCCGCGTGATCGTGCGTGCCCCGCACGAGTTCCGCGGCGACCCGACCCGCAACATCATCGTCGGCAACACCGTGCTGTACGGCGCCATCGCCGGCGAGGCCTTCTTCAACGGCGTGGCCGGCGAGCGCTTCGCGGTGCGCAACTCCGGCGCGATGGCCGTGGTGGAAGGCACCGGCGACCATGGCTGCGAGTACATGACCGGCGGTACCGTGGTTGTGCTGGGCGGCACCGGCCGCAACTTCGCGGCTGGCATGTCGGGCGGCGTGGCCTACGTCTACGACGAGGACGGCCTGTTCGATAAGCGCTGCAACACCTCGATGGTGGCGCTGGAAGCGGTGCTGGCCGCGGCCGACCAGGAGAAGGGCCAGTCGCCTGCCACCTGGCACAAGGTCGGTGGCGAGCGCCAGGTGGACGAAGTCATCCTGCGCCAGCTGATCGAGCAGCACTTCCGCTTCACCGGCTCCGAACGCGCCAAGGCGCTGCTGGCCGACTGGACCACCGCGCGCCGCAAGTTCGTCAAGGTCTTCCCGACCGAGTACAAGCGCGCGCTGGGCGAGATGTATGCCAAGGAGCAGGAAGCCAAGGACAGCGGCCGCGAAGCGATCGCTGCCTGAAGCGGGCTCTCCGACCAGCACGGACCGCGGCGCGCTGCGCCGCGGATCCGACCAGATACTGACCTCATAGCGGGGCCGGCCGATGCGCCGGCGCCGCGCAGCAAGACCAAGGACGCAACATGGGTAAGGCGACTGGCTTTCTCGAATTTCCGCGCCAGAACGAAGGCTACGAATCCGTAGTCAAGCGCGTGAAGCACTACAAGGAATTCGTCTTCGCGCTGTCCGACAGCGAAGCGAAGATCCAGGGCGCGCGCTGCATGGACTGCGGCATTCCGTTCTGCAACAACGGCTGCCCGGTCAACAACATCATTCCCGACTTCAACGACCTGGTGTACCGCCAGGACTGGAAGTCGGCGATCGAAGTGCTGCACCAGACCAACAATTTCCCCGAATTCACCGGCCGCATCTGCCCGGCACCGTGCGAGGCCGCCTGCACGCTCGGCATCAACGAGCTGCCGGTGGGCATCAAGTCGATCGAGCACGCCATCATCGACAAGGCCTGGGAAGAGGGCTGGGTCGCGCCGCAGGCGCCCAAGCACAAGACCGGCAAGACCGTCGCCGTGGTCGGTTCGGGGCCCGCCGGCCTGGCTGCCGCGCAGCAACTGGCACGTGCCGGCCATGACGTCACGGTGTTCGAGAAGAACGACCGCATCGGCGGCCTGCTGCGCTACGGCATCCCCGACTTCAAGATGGAGAAGTCGCTGATCGACCGCCGCATCGAGCAGATGCAGGCCGAAGGCGTGACCTTCCGCGCGGGCGTGATGGTGACCGACGGCGCACTGCCGGCGGGGATCAAGAACTATGCGCGCGAGACCATCTCGGCCAAGGCCCTGATGGAGCAGTTCGACGCCGTGGTGCTGGCCGGTGGCTCGGAAGTGCCGCGCGACCTGCCGGTGCCGGGCCGTGACCTGTCCGGCGTGCACTACGCGCTGGAATTCCTGATCCCGCAGAACAAGGAAGTGGCCGGCGACGGTGCCAACGAGATCCGCGCCGAAGGCAAGCACGTGATCGTGATCGGCGGTGGCGACACCGGTTCCGACTGCGTCGGCACCTCGAACCGCCACGGCGCCATCTCGGTGACCCAGTTCGAACTGCTGCCCCAGCCGCCGGAAGAAGAAAACAAGCCGCTGGTATGGCCGTACTGGCCGATCAAGCTGCGCACCTCGTCGTCGCACGAAGAGGGCTGCGAGCGCGACTGGTCGGTGGCCACCAAGGAACTGATCGGCGAGAACGGCAAGGTGACCGGCCTGAAGGCCTGCCGCGTCGAGTGGAAGGACGGCAAGATGCAGGAAGTGCCGGGCAGCGAGTTCACCCTGAAGGCCGACCTGGTGCTGCTGGCAATGGGTTTCACCAACCCGGTGGGCTCGATGCTGGAAGCGTTCGGCGTCGACACCGACGCACGCAAGAACGCCAAGGCCGCCACCGAAGGCGAGCGGGCCTACCAGACCAACGTGGCCAAGGTGTTCGCCGCCGGCGACGTGCGTCGCGGCCAGTCCCTGGTGGTGTGGGCGATCCGCGAAGGCCGCCAGGCCGCGCGCTCGGTCGACGCCTTCCTGATGGGGCACTCGGAACTGCCGCGCTGACGCCTGCGCTGCCGCTGCACCCAACCCGCCCCGCGCCAGCCGGGCGGGTTTTTTCTTTGGGGCCGCGTGCCGCTCAGGCGGGTGCCGCCGCCAGTGCGCACTCCATGATGACGGCGCCGGCGCCATAGCCGGCCAGCTTGGCTGCGAACGGCGCTGTCTGCGCCGCATCCAGCGGCCGGTAGCCCAGGCGCTGCCACCAGGCGCCGGCTGCCTGCACGGCGATCAGCCGTGAATGGTGCAGGCCGGCCTGCAGGGCGGTCGCCTGCGCGGCCCGGTAGAGCCGTTGCGCCAGCCCGCCGCCACGTCCGGTCGGCGCCACCGCCATGTCGTGCACGAACCACGTCAGGCCGGCCACCGCAGCCGCGGCAGCCGGCACGGCAGCGGGAAGCACGCCGTCGAGCGTCGGCAGCGTGCTGCGTGGCCAGGCATGGGTGATCAGGTAGGCCGCCAGCGGAGCGCCGGCGGCGGGCTCGTTGCCGGCTTGGGCGACCCAGCAGGTGGCGGGCGACAGGGCCAGCCTGCTGGCCAGCGCCGCCTCGGATTCCAGCAGCATGTTGCCGTAGCATTGCGCCTGCACCGCCAGAACGCCGGGCAGGTCGGCGACCTGCATGGGTCGGAGGAGGAATTCGGACATCCCGGCATTATAGGCAGCGATGGCCGGCATTCCCTGGAGTTGTGTGCCGCTGCCATCTTCTCTGCTGGCCCGGCAGGTGCTGCTACAGGGTTCTCCCGGCTATGGTTTACGTGGTCTGTGCCGCCTCGGGGGTGGTCCGTACAATGCCATGCACAACGATAAAGACTGCCTCGCTAACGCTTCCCACTCGACCCAAATTGGCTGCCACCATCCACGGCGCCCGGGAGGAATAGATGTCCGAAGTACGCATGTTGGCGCGGCTTTGGCGAGGTAGGGCGCAGTTGTGGTTTTCCGTCACCCCTGCGCGAGCAGGCGCCTACCTCGCCGGCAAGGTCCTGGGGTTCGCCCTTGCCGCCTTCGCCCTGTCCGCGCCGGGAGCCCAGCCCGCCTCGGCGCCAAGGCAGATCAGCTACCCCGCGCGGCCGATCCGCCTGATCGCGCCGTTTCCCGCCGGTGGCGTCGCCGATGCGGTGGCGCGCTTGCTGGCCGAGCGCCTGAGCGCCCGCCTGGGTGTTCCCGTCGACGTCGACAATCGCCCCGGTTCGGCCGGTACCCTGGCCGGCGACCTGGTCGCCAAGTCCAGCTCCGACGGTCATACCCTGTTGTTCCACCAGGCCAATATGCTGATCCAGCCAGGCCTGGAGCCCGTCCCCTACGATGTGCAGCGCGATTTCACCCCGGTGGCGCGGGTGGCCACCATGCCGCTTTTCCTCGCCGTCGGCGCGCACTTGCCGGTGCGCACGGTGCAGCAGTGGATGACGGCGGTGCGGACCAATCCCGCCGCTTACAGCTACGGCTCCGGCCAGCCGGGCACGCCTGCGCACCTGTATGCCGAGTACACCGTGCTGGGTCTGCGCAACGGCGTGCCCCTGGTCACGGCAAAGGGGGAGGGGGCCGTGGTGCAGGAGATGCTGGCCGGCCGCATCAGCGCCTGCTTCTGCTCCTATGGGGCGGTGCAAGCACACGTCCGCAACGGTGCGCTGCGCCTGCTCGGCGTCACCGGCCTGAAGCGCTCGCCACTGGCGCCGGCCGTCCCCACGTTGCAAGAGGCCGGGCTGGACGGTTATTCCGCCGCAGCCTGGTTCGGCGTGCTCGCGCCGGCCAAAACGCCGCACGCCATCGTGGCGCGCCTGGCCGCAGAACTTGCCGCGGTGATGGCCGAGCGCGAAGTGCGCGAGCGCCTGCAGGCGGCCGGGCTGACGCCGATGAGCGATGTGCCGGATGCCTTCGCCACCGCCATCCGGACCGACCAGTTGCAGTGGCAGGCCATCCTGCGCGAGGCTGGCGGACAAGGCAGCCCCTGATGCTGGCTGTCGGCCGGCCGCCGACTGCTGGCGGGTGCGCCTGCGCCTGCACACATTGTTTCACCGATTTCCGATGGGTATTGCGCCACATACGCACGGCAGCTATCCGGACAAGCCCTTATAATGCGGCACTGTCCAATGCGGTGCCAATGTGATCGATAAAGCGCAAAACCTCGTCGAGCTAGAGGCGGTCGACTTCGCCTACGCGCCAGGCGCCAAGCCCATCCTGTCCGGCCTGACCATGCGTTTCCCGCGCGGTAAAGTGGTTGCGGTGATGGGGGGCTCGGGCTGCGGCAAGACCACCGTGCTGCGCCTGATCGGCGGGCAGGTGCGGGCACAGTGCGGCCAGGTCAGTTTCGACGGTGCCGATCTCGGCACCCTGGGCCAGAAGGACCTGTACGCCGTGCGCAGGCAGATGGGCATGCTGTTCCAGTTCGGCGCGCTGTTCACCGACCTGTCCGTTTTCGACAACGTCGCTTTTCCGCTGCGCGAGCATTCCGACCTGCCCGAGCCGATGATTCGCGACCTGGTCCTGATGAAGCTCAATGCGGTCGGCCTGCGCGGCGCGCGCGACCTGATGCCGTCGCAGATCTCGGGCGGCATGGCGCGGCGGGTGGCGCTGGCGCGGGCCATCGCGCTCGATCCGGCGCTGCTGATGTACGACGAGCCGTTCGCCGGGCTCGATCCGATCTCGCTCGGCCTGACCGCGCGCCTGATCCGCAGCCTCAACGACGCGCTGGGGGCTACCACCATCATCGTCTCCCACGACGTCAACGAGACCTTCCAGATCGCCGACTACGTCTATTTCATCGCCAACGGTCGCATTGCCGCCGAGGGCGAGCCGGAGGCGTTGCGGGCCTCCGATGACCCGTTCGTGCGGCAGTTCGTGCTGGCCGAGCCGGACGGTCCGGTGCCTTTCCATTATCCCGGGCCGCCGCTGGCCGAGGACTTCGCGCTGGGAGACGGGCGGGCATGATCGGTGCAGTGATCGGTTTCTTCAGCGCGATCGGCGCTGCGGTGCGCCTGGGCGTGGTCGGCGTCGGCCATGCCACGCGCATGTTCTTCTCCGTGCTGGTGCTGTCGCCGCCGCTGTTCAAGCGCTTCCGACTGGTGTCGGACCAGATCTTCTTTGTCGGCAACCTGTCGCTGGTGATCATCGCCGTGTCCGGGCTGTTCGTCGGCTTCGTGCTCGGACTGCAGGGCTACTACACGCTGAATCGCTACGGCTCCGAGCAGGCGCTCGGGCTGTTGGTGGCGCTGTCGCTGGTGCGCGAACTCGGTCCGGTGGTCACCGCCCTGCTGTTCGCCGGGCGTGCGGGCACCTCGCTGACGGCTGAGATCGGCCTGATGAAAGCCGGCGAACAGCTCACGGCAATGGAAATGATGGCCATCAATCCGCTGCAACGCGTGATCGCGCCCCGCTTCTGGGCCGGCGTGGTGGCGATGCCGGTGCTGGCCGCGATCTTCAGCGCGGTCGGCATCCTGGGCGGCTACCTGGTCGGCGTGCAGATGATCGGCGTCGACGCCGGCGCCTTCTGGTCGCAGATGCAGAACGGGGTGGACGTGCGCGCGGACGTGCTCAACGGCGTGATCAAGAGCGTGATCTTCGGCATCGCCGTGACCTTCATCGCGCTGTACCAGGGCTTTGAGGCCAAGCCGACACCCGAGGGGGTGTCGCGCGCGACCACGCGCACCGTGGTGATCGCATCGCTGGCGGTGCTGGGACTGGATTTCCTGCTGACCGCGCTGATGTTCAGCTAGGCCGCGCCGCCATCGGCGCGCCTGGCAGGCATACGGCGCTTGAAAAGAGACACAGATGAAAAGAAACGCACTCGACTTCTGGGTGGGGCTGTTCGTGGTGGTGGGCTTCCTGGCCCTGCTGTTCCTGGCGCTGAAGGCAGGGAACATGAGCTCCTTTTCCTTCCAGGAAACCTATTCGGTGCAGGCGCGCTTCGACAATATCGGCGGCCTGAAGGTGCGTGCGCCGGTCAAGAGCGCCGGCGTGGTGGTAGGCCGCGTGGCGGACATCAGCTTCGACGACAAGACCTACCAGGCCACAGCCCTGCTCAAGCTGGACAAGCGCTTCCAGTTTCCCAAGGACACCTCGGCCAAGATCCTGACCTCGGGCCTGCTGGGCGAACAGTACATCGGCCTCGAGCCGGGCGGCGATACCGCCATGCTGGCGGATGGTTCGCGCATCACCATGACGCAGTCGGCCGTGGTGCTGGAGAACCTGATCGGGCAGTTTCTTTACAACAAGGCCGCTGACGCCGGCGCCGGCAGTGGCAATGGCAGCAGCGGCAGCAGCAGCGCTGCCGCCCTGCCGGCAGCGGGAGGTGCGAAATGAATCGGACGCTTTCGATCCCGCGGCGCGCCGGTCTCGCCGCCTGCGCGACCGCCTTGGCCCTGACGGCTGGCTGTGCCACCGGCCCGGACGCCAATCCCAAGGACCCGCTGGAGCCGCTCAACCGCGGCGTCCTGCGTGTCAACGACGAAGTCGACAAGTACGTGATGAAGCCGGTCGCCCAGGCTTACGACTTCGTGCTGCCATCCCCGGTGCAGACCGCGGTCAGCAACTTCTTCTCCAATATCGGCGACGTTTACTCGGCCGCCAACAACCTGCTGCAGGGCAAGCCTACGCGGGCGGTCGAGGATAGCCTGCGCGTGATCTTCAACAGCACGCTGGGCATCGGCGGGCTGATCGACATCGCCACCCCGGCCGGCCTGCCGAAGTACAAGGAAGACTTCGGCCAGACCCTGGGGGTGTGGGGCGTGCCGGCCGGCCCCTACCTGGTACTCCCGGTGTTCGGGCCGAGTACCGTGCGCGACACCGCCGGCATGCTGGTCGACCGCTACATGGATCCGTCGGCCTACCTGCATCCGATCTGGCTGCGCAACTCGCTCACGGGCCTGCGCCTGGTCAACACCCGCGCGCAACTGCTGGGCGTGTCCAACCTGCTCGAACAGGCTGCGCTGGACCGCTACTCGTTCTTGCGCGATGCCTATCTGCAGCGGCGCGAATACCAGATCTATGACGGCAACCCGCCGGCGCGCGACGAGGACAAGGATAAGGACCAGTCAGGCAACCAGGGCGCGTCCGCGCCCGCAGGCCCGCAGCCCGAGGGGCAGACCCTGCCGGTCACGCCTACCGTGCCGAGCCTGCGCATCGGCCGCTAGCGGGCTAGCGGCCACTAGCGCCGGCTGCGCGGCAGCGTGAGCAGCCTGTGAGCACTGCAACAAATTATTAGATATGGCGCATCCGGCACGGCTGGCCTGAACTCCCGCCAGCGGCCCGTGTTCCAATAGTAAAAGGCGGATCTGCGCCAGCCCCGTTCGCGGGGCTCGCTGCCAGGCACCGGGTGCCGGCGACGATCCGCCTCCACGATAGACAAGGAAACCCAATGATCAAGCGACTCTTGCTTCCCCTCGTGACCGTTTTCGCCTTCAGCGGCGCTGCGCATGCTCAGACGCAGGATGCTTCGACACCCGACGGGCTGGTCAAGGCCGTCGTGGGCGACGTGATGAGCACCGTCAAGGCCGACAAGGATATGCAGGCGGGCAATATCAACAAGATCACCTCGCTGGTCGAGCAGAAGATCCTGCCCAACGCCAATTTCCAGAGGACGACCCAGATCGCCATGGGCCGCAACTGGTCCAAGGCCACGCCCGAGCAGCAGAAGGTGATCATCGATGAGTTCAAGACGCTGCTGATCCGTACCTACGCCGGTGCGATCGCCCAGATCCGCGACCAGACCGTGCAGTTCCGTCCCTACCGTGGTGCGCCCGACGACACCGACGCCACCATCCGCACCCAGGTGATCAACAAGGGCGAGCCGATGCAGCTCGACTACCGCCTCGAAAAGACGCCGCAAGGCTGGAAGGTCTATGACATCAATGTGCTGGGCGCCTGGCTGACCGAGGCCTACAAGGGCAGCTTCAACACCATCGTCGGCCAGCAGGGCATCGACGGTGTCATCAAGACGCTGCAGGACCGCAACCGCCAGCTGGCCAACGCCAAGAGCTGAGCGGGAGAGGGCGGGCCGGCTTCGGAACCCGGTTCCGCCACATTCTGGTTGCGGTGCAGCACGCCGCTGCCAAGCTGCTACAATGACCCGTCAACGCCGCGCCATGACGCCATGGGCGGCGGTTCACAATACCCGACACCCTCCGCATGCTCTCGCTCGGTACCTCGCTGACCAACCGCAACGCCGCCGCCGTGCTGCGTGACGGTCTGTCGCGCCTGGCGCAGGGCGAGGCGCAGGTCGATTGCGCCGCGCTGGCGCAGGTGGATTCGGCCGCTGTCGCGGTACTGCTGGCCTTGCGCCGGGCCGCCGACGCGCGTGGCCAGGCGCTGGCTTTCGTCGGCGTGCCACGCCAGCTGGCCGCACTGGCAGAGGTCTACGGCGTCGACGGCCTGCTGGGCATCCCGGCGGGTGCCGCCGGCTTCCACGCCAGCCACCGACATTGACCCGGCATCCGTGGCGGACCGACGCATCGGCCGCCAGTGCGATGCCCGGGTGCCGGTTCCGGCCGCGCGCCTCGTCCAAAGCGGGACTTCGCCCGCATCCCCTATAATTCCCGGTTGTTCGCCCGTTGCGCGCCAGACGCGCGCGACCGATGCCGGCGGCAGTCCCGCCCAGTCCCGGCCGGCCGGCTCCGCAGAGCCTGCCAGCCCCACAGTACCCGGCCATGAAAGCCATCGAACTCACCGACGTTCGCAAGCGCTACCGCAACCTGCAGGCGCTCAAGGGCGTCAGCTTCTCCGTCGAGCAGGGCGAATTCTTCGGCCTGCTCGGTCCCAACGGCGCAGGCAAGACGACGCTGATCTCGATCCTCGCGGGCCTGAACCGCGCCGACTCGGGCAGCGTCAGCGTGCTCGGGCACGATGTGGTGTCCGACTACCGCATGGCGCGCCGCATGCTGGGCGTGGTCCCGCAGGAACTGGTGTTCGACCCCTTCTTCACCGTGCGCGAGACCCTGCGCCTGCAGTCCGGCTATTTCGGCCTGACGCGCAATGACGACTGGATCGACGAGGTGATGGCCAACCTGGACCTGACCAACAAGGCCGATGCCAATATGCGCCAGCTCTCCGGTGGCATGAAGCGCCGCGTGCTGGTGGCCCAGGCCCTGGTGCACCGCCCGCCGGTGATCGTGCTCGACGAGCCGACCGCCGGCGTCGACGTGGAGTTGCGCCAGACGCTGTGGAAGTTCATCGCGCGGCTCAATCGCGAGGGCCACACGGTGATCCTGACCACCCACTACCTGGAAGAAGCCGAGGCGCTGTGCGACCGCATCGCCATGCTCAAGTTCGGCGAGGTGGTGGCGCTGGACCGCACCAGCAACCTGCTGACCCAGTTCGCCGGCCTGCAGCTCCAGCTGACGCTGGCCAGCGGCACGCTGCCACAGGAGCTCGAGGCGCTGCGCATGCCCGCCAACCCTGGCGAGCGCGGCGTGCGCCTGCGCCTGTCGGGCTATGCGGCGGTGGAACCCATCCTGGCGGCTTGCCGCGAGGCCGGCTGCGAGATCGAAGACATGGAAATCAACAAGGCCGACCTGGAAGACGTGTTTGTCCAGATCATGCGCCGCGAGGCCGACATGCCCGGCGCCCAGGGGGCGTCCGCAATGGAGGTGGCAGCATGAAGGCGCCCGTGGAATTCGACGTGAGCGACGCCGCGCGCCGCCTGCCGGCCGCCGTCTCGGCGCCCGGCGGCCTGGTGGGTTTCCGCACGCTGTTCTACAAGGAAGTGCTGCGTTTCTGGAAGGTCAGCTTCCAGACCGTGGCCGCGCCCGTGCTGACGGCCATCCTTTACCTGCTGATCTTCGGTCACGTGCTGGAAGACCGCGTCAAGGTCTACGACCAGATCAGCTATACGGCCTTCCTGGTGCCCGGCCTGGTAATGATGAGCGTGCTGCAGAACGCCTTCGCCAACAGTTCGTCCTCGCTGATCCAGTCCAAGATCACCGGCAACCTGGTGTTCGTGCTGCTGCCGCCGCTGTCGCACTGGGAGATGTTCAGTGCCTACGTGCTGGCGTCCGTGGTGCGGGGCCTGTCGGTCGGGCTCGGCGTGCTGCTGGTCACCGCCTGGTTCGCGCACCTGAATTTCGCCCACCTGGGCTGGATCCTGGCCTTTGCCGTGCTGGGCGCCGCCATCCTCGGCACGCTCGGCCTGATCGCCGGCATCTGGGCGGAGAAATTCGACCAGCTCGCGGCGTTCCAGAACTTCCTGATCATGCCGGCCACCTTCCTGTCTGGCGTGTTCTATTCCATCCACTCGCTGCCCCCCTTCTGGCAAGGGGTGTCGCATGCGAACCCGTTCTTCTACATGATCGACGGCTTCCGCTACGGCTTCTTCGGCGTGTCCGACGCCGACCCGGTCTTCAGCCTGGCCGTGGTCGGGACCGCCTTCCTGGTGCTGGCGGCGCTGGCGCTGCGGCTGCTGAAGTCGGGCTACAAGCTGCGGCATTGAGGCTGAGGCGCTCCCCCGCGCCGCTGCCGATTCCTATACCGCAAGCCAAGCGATCAGACGTAACGAGACGAAACAAAGAGAAAGACATGCTGCCTACACCGGAACAAGTCAGGGACTATATCGCCCAAGGTCTGCCATGCGAACACCTGCAGGTGGAGGGCGACGGTCAGCACTTCTTCGCCACCATCGTCAGCGGGGAGTTCGAGGGCAAGCGCCTCATCCAGCGGCACCAGCGCGTCTACGCGGCGCTGGGCGACCGCATGAAGGCCGAGATCCACGCGCTGTCGATGAAGACCCTGACGCCCGCCGAATGGCAGGCGGCCGACGGCAAGTAAGAGCAACCGGAAGCGCGCGGGCACGCAGGGCGGAGCGACGGGGCGGCATGTGCCGCCGCAGCGCGAGCGTCCCTTGCCGGCCCGCCGGCCTTCCACCAAACGACGGAACATGGACAAACTTGAGATCCAGGGCAACGGCCCGCTGCGCGGTGAGATCCGCGTCTCCGGGGCCAAGAACGCCGCGCTGCCGATCCTGTGCGCGGGGCTGCTCTGCGCCGACACGGTCTCGCTGGGCAACGTGCCCGACCTGCAGGACGTGCGCACCACGCTGAAGCTGCTGCGCCAGATGGGCATGAAGGCCGAGCAGGACGGCCACGCCGTCACGCTGGACGGCAGCGGCGTCAACCGGCCCGAGGCACCCTACGAGCTGGTCAAGACCATGCGCGCCTCCATCCTGGTGCTGGGGCCGCTGGTGGCCCGCTTCGGCGAGGCGCGCGTGTCGCTGCCCGGCGGCTGCGCCATCGGGGCGCGGCCGGTGGACCAGCACATCAAGGGCCTGCAGGCGATGGGGGCTGAGATCGCCATCGAGCATGGCTTTATCCATGCCCGTGCCAAGCGCCTCAAGGGCGCACGCGTGGTGACCGACATGATCACCGTGACCGGCACCGAGAACCTGCTGATGGCCGCCACGCTGGCCGACGGCGAGACCGTGCTGGAGAACGCCGCGCGCGAGCCCGAGGTGACCGACCTGGCCCGCCTGCTGGTCAAGATGGGCGCGCAGATCGAGGGCATCGGCACCGACCGGCTGGTGGTGCGGGGCGTCGAGCGCCTGCACGGCGCCAGCCATGACGTGGTTGCCGACCGCATCGAGGCCGGCACCTTCCTGTGCGCGGCTGCCGCCACGCTCGGCGACCTGACGCTGCGCGGCATCAGCCCGGCCATTCTCGACGCGGTGCTGGACAAGCTGCGCGAAGCCGGCGCGCGCATCGACAGCGGCGAGGACTGGATCCGCCTGGCGATGCCGCAGCGCCCGCGCGCGGTCAGCTTCCGTACCTCGGAGTACCCGGCCTTCCCGACCGACATGCAGGCGCAGTTCATGGCCCTGGACGCGGTCGCCGAAGGTACGTCGCGCGTCACCGAGACCATCTTCGAGAACCGCTTCATGCATGTGCAGGAACTGAGCCGGCTGGGTGCGAATATCTCGGTGGAGGGCAATACGGCGGTGGTGACCGGCGTGCCGCGCCTGTCCGGTGCCAAGGTGATGGCCACCGACCTGCGCGCTTCGGCCAGCCTGGTGATCGCCGGGCTGGTGGCCGAAGGCGAGACCGTCATCGACCGTATCTATCATCTGGACCGCGGTTACGACCGCATCGAAGACAAGCTGTCGGCGGTGGGCGCCAAGATCCGCCGCATCGCCTGAGTATCCCGAGGACACCCATGAATCTCGCCATCCGCCCCGCCAACCAGCTGACGCTGGCTCTGTCCAAGGGCCGCATCTTCACCGAGACGATGCCGCTGCTGGAGGCTGCAGGCATCCGCGTCACCGAGAATCCGGAGACGTCGCGCAAGCTGATCCTGCCGACCACGGATCCGGACGTGCGCGTCATCATCGTGCGCGCCTCCGACGTGCCGACCTACGTGCAGTACGGTGCCGCCGATTTCGGCGTGGCCGGCAAGGACGTGCTGATGGAGCACGGCATGGCGGGCCTCTATGCACCGATCGACCTCAATATCGCCAAGTGCCGCATGTCGGTGGCGGTGCCGGCTGGTTTCGACTATGCCAGTGCCGTGCACCAGGGCGCGCGCCTGGCGGTCGCCACCAAGTACGTGCAGACCGCGCGCGAGCACTTCGCCAAGAAGGGCGTGCACGTCGACCTGATCAAGCTCTACGGCTCGATGGAGCTGGGTCCGCTGGTGGGCCTGGCCGACGCCATCGTCGACCTGGTCAGCACCGGCGGCACGCTGCGCGCCAACAACCTCGTCGAGGTGGAGGAGATCGTGCAGATTTCGTCGCGGCTGGTGGTCAACCAGGCCGCGCTCAAGCTCAAGCGCGAGCGGCTCACGCCGATTCTCGACGCATTCGAACGGGCCTCGGCGGCGCTGGCCTGAAGCCGCCGCTTGCCCCAGGGGATAGCCATCATGACTGAAAACCGTACCGAACACGTGGTGATCCGCCAGCTCGATTCGAGCGAGGCGGGCTTCGCCGCCGCGTTGCGCGAGGTGCTGGCGTTCGAGGCTTCGGAAGACGAAGCCATCGACCGCGCCGCGGCGCAGATCCTGGCCGACGTGAAGGCGCGCGGCGATGCCGCGGTGCTGGAATACACGCAGCGTTTCGACCGCGTCGAGGCCGCCTCGCTGGGCGCGCTCGAACTGTCGCAGGCGGAGCTGGAAGCCGCGCTCGACGAGCTCGAGCCCAAGCGCCGCGCGGCGCTGGAGGCGGCGGCGGCGCGCGTGCGCGCCTACCACGAGAAGCAGAAGATCGAATGCGGCAGCCACAGCTGGGAGTACACCGAGTCCGACGGCACGGTGCTCGGCCAGAAGGTCACGCCGCTCGACCGCGTCGGCCTCTACGTGCCGGGCGGCAAGGCCGCCTATCCCTCGTCGGTGCTGATGAACGCGATTCCCGCGCGCGTGGCCGGCGTCAAGGAAGTGATCATGGTGGTGCCGACGCCGGGCGGCGTGCGCAACCCGCTGGTGCTGGCCGCCGCGCAGATCGCCGGCGTCGACCGCGTGTTCACCATCGGTGGCGCGCAGGCGGTCGGGGCGTTGGCCTACGGCACCGCCACGCTGCCGCAGGTGGACAAGATCGTCGGTCCGGGCAATGCCTATGTCGCGGCCGCCAAGCGCCGCGTGTTCGGCACGGTGGGCATCGACATGATCGCCGGGCCGTCCGAGATCCTGGTGATCTGCGACGGCACCACCGATCCCGACTGGGTGGCCATGGACCTGTTCTCGCAGGCCGAGCACGATGAACTGGCGCAATCGATCCTGCTGTGCCCGGACGCCCGCTACATCGCCGCGGTGGAGGCCAGCATCCAGCGCCAGCTCGATGTGATGCCGCGCCGCGACGTCATTGCCGCCTCGCTGTCCGGACGCGGCGCGCTGATCAAGGTGCGCGACATGGACGAGGCCTGCGAGATCGCCAACGCGATCGCGCCGGAGCACCTGGAGATCTCCGCGGAGAATCCGCGCCAGTGGGCGGAGAAGATCCGCCATGCCGGCGCCATCTTCCTAGGCCGCTTCACCAGCGAGTCGCTCGGTGACTATTGCGCCGGCCCCAACCACGTGCTGCCGACCTCGCGCACCGCGCGCTTCTCTTCCCCGCTGGGCGTCTACGATTTCCAGAAGCGCTCCAGCCTGATCGAGGTCAGCGAGGGCGGTGCGCAGATGCTGGGCCAGATCGCCGCCGAACTGGCCTACGGCGAGGGGTTGCAGGCCCACGCACGCAGCGCCGAGTACCGTATCAAGCGCAGTTGATTCCACCCGCCGCCGCCCTGCCGGGCGGCGGCAACCCACCCGAGAGGACCTTCCATGTCTGCCGTAAAGCCTTCCCTGATCGAACGCATCATCCGTGACGACGTGCGCGCCATGGGCGCCTACCACGTGCCGGACGCGCATGGTCTGGTGAAGCTCGACGCCATGGAGAACCCCTACCTGCTGCCGCCCGCGCTGCGCGCCGAACTGTCCGCCCGCCTGGGCGAGGTCGCGCTCAACCGCTACCCGGTGCCGAGCAGCGACGCGCTGCGCGCCAGGCTCCAGGCGGTGATGCAGGTGCCGGCCGGCATGGATGTGCTGCTCGGCAACGGCTCCGACGAAATCATCAGCATGCTGTCGCTGGCCGCCGCCAAGCCGGGCGCCAAGGTGCTGGCGCCGGTGCCGGGCTTCGTCATGTACGCGATGTCGGCGCAGTTCGCCGGCCTGGGCTTCGTCGGCGTGCCGCTGCGCGCGGATTTCACGCTCGACCGCGACGCCATGCTGGCGGCCATGGCCGAGCACCAGCCCGCCATCATCTACCTGGCTTATCCGAACAATCCCACCGGTAACCTGTTCGACGAAGCCGACATGGAGGCCATCCTGCGCGCCGCCGACGGCGCCGTCTGCCAGAGCCTGGTGGTGGTCGACGAGGCCTACCAGCCCTTCGCCCAGCAGAGCTGGATGCCGCGCCTGGCGGACTTCGGCAACTTGCTGGTGATGCGCACCGTGTCCAAGCTTGGCCTGGCTGGCATCCGCCTGGGCTACGTGGCCGGCGCGCCGGAATGGCTGGCGCAGCTCGACAAGGTGCGTCCGCCATACAACGTCAATGTGCTGACCGAGGCCGCCGCGCTGTTCGCGCTGGAGCATGTCGCCGTGCTCGACGAGCAGGCGGCCCGGTTGCGCGCGGAACGCGCGAACCTGGTGGCGGCGTTGCAGGCGCTGCCCGGGGTCACCGTCTTCCCCAGCGCGGCCAATTTCCTGCTGCTGCGCGTGCCCGATGGCGCACAGATCTTCGACCGAGTGCTGGCGCGCAAGGTGCTGATCAAGAACGTGGGTAAAATGCACCCGTTGCTGGCCAACTGTTTGCGCGTCACGGTCAGCACCCCCGAAGAGAACGCGCAGTTTCTCGAGGCCTTCCGTGCCTCGTTGCAGGATTAACACCATGCGTGTTGCAGAGGTCACCCGCAATACCTCCGAAACGCAGATCCGCGTTTCGCTCAATCTCGACGGCACCGGACGCCAGAAGCTGGCCTCCGGCGTGCCCTTCCTCGACCACATGCTGGACCAGATCGCCCGGCATGGCATGTTCGACCTGGAGGTCGAGGCCAAGGGCGATACGCATATCGACGACCACCATACGGTCGAGGACGTCGGCATCACGCTCGGCCAGGCCGTGGCACGTGCCATCGGCGACAAGAAGGGCATCACCCGCTACGGGCACAGCTATGTGCCGCTGGACGAATGCCTGTCGCGCGTGGTGATCGATTTCTCGGGCCGCCCGGGCCTGGAATTCCACGTGCCGTTCACGCGCGCCCGCGTGGGCAGCTTCGATGTCGACCTGACCATCGAGTTCTTCCGCGGTTTCGTCAACCATGCCGGCGTCACGCTGCATATCGACAACCTGCGCGGCATCAATGCCCACCACCAGTGCGAAACCGTGTTCAAGGCCTTCGGCCGGGCGCTGCGCATGGCGGTGGAACTGGATCCGCGCGCAGCGGGCACCGTGCCGTCCACCAAGGGGACGCTGTAAGCAGAACCGTCCCCCGGCGCGCCGGGGGGGCGGAACCGCCGCGAGGCGCCTGGATTGGCCGGCAAGCCGGCCGCACGCAACCGATGGATACCCTCAAGTCGTTCATCTCGCTGCTGGCGCTGATCAACCCGATCGGGGCGATCCCGTTCTTCATCAGCCTGACGGACCAGCAGTCCGAGACCGAGAAGCTGCACACGATCAAGATCGCATCGATCTCGGTGGCGGTGGTGGTGGCGGTGTCGGCGCTGCTGGGGCAGCAGATCATCGAGTTCTTCAATATCTCGGTGGCGTCCCTGCAGGTCGGCGGTGGCCTGATCATGATCATGATGGCCATGAACATGCTCAACGCCCAGACCAGCCGCACCAAGGCCACGCCCGAGGAGGAGGACGAGGCCGAGGCCAAGGCCAGCGTGGCGGTGGTGCCGCTGGCGCTGCCGCTGCTGACCGGGCCGGGCTCGATCAGCACGGTGATCGTCTATGCCGGCAAGACCCAGCACTGGTACCAGTTGCTGGTGCTGGTCGCCATCGGCGTGGTGCTGGGGGCGGTGGTGTATCTGGTATTCCGCGCGGCCGACCCCATTTCCAGGGTGATCGGCCGCACCGGCATCAATATCGGCACGCGCCTGATGGGCCTGATCCTGTCGGCGCTGGCCGTGGAATTCATTGTGGACGGGCTGAAGACCCTTTTGCCTGTTTTGAAATCATGACTACCATAGCAATTGTGGATTACGGCATGGGCAACCTGCGCTCGGTCGCGCAGGCACTGCGTGCCGCGGCGCCGGAAGCGGACGTGCGGGTGGTGGATGCCCCCGAGGGTATCCGCGCCGCCGACCGGGTGGTGCTGCCCGGCCAGGGTGCGATGCCGGACTGCATGGGCGCGCTGGGGGCCTCGGGCCTGCAGCAGGCCGTGCTGGAGGCGGCGACCAGCAAGCCGATGCTGGGCGTGTGCGTGGGCGAGCAGATGCTGTTCGACAGCAGTACCGAGCGCCGCGCCGGACAGGGCGACACCCCCTGCCTCGGACTGATGCCCGGCGAAGTGATCCGCTTCGAGCTGGACGGCATGACGCAGCCGGACGGCTCCCGCTTCAAAGTTCCCCAGATGGGATGGAACCGGGTCCGGCAGGTCGGCGCCCACCCGCTGTGGGAGGGGATCCCGGACGACAGCTGGTTCTATTTCGTCCACAGCTACTACGTGCGGCCGCACAACCCGGCCCATACGGCAGGCGAAACGCAGTATGGCGTCGTGTTTACCAGTGCCGTGGCGCGCGATAATATTTTTGCCACGCAGTTCCATCCGGAAAAGAGCGCCGCGATGGGTCTGCAGCTGTACAGGAACTTCGTGCATTGGAATCCGTGAGGATCCGGCCCTTGACCGATCGACCTGTTCTGACTTGAATCGACCCGAACTGACCTGACCTGACTCGACCGGTCCGCCGGTCTTGTTCCCTTTTTTCTACTCAACCACGCTCGTCACGCATATGTTGCTCATTCCGGCCATCGACCTGAAGGACGGTCAGTGTGTACGCCTCAAACAAGGCGACATGGACCAGGCCACCGTCTTTTCCGAGGATCCCGCCGCCATGGCACGTCACTGGGTGGAGCAGGGCGCTCGTCGCCTGCACCTGGTCGACTTGAATGGCGCCTTCGTGGGCAAGCCGCGCAACGAAGCCGCCATCAAGGCGATCATCGCCGAGGTGGGGGGCGAAATCCCCGTCCAGCTGGGCGGCGGCATTCGTGACCTGAACACGATCGAGCGCTGGCTCGACGACGGGTTGTCCTACGTCATCATCGGCACCGCGGCAGTGAAGAATCCCGGCTTCCTGAAGGATGCCTGCTCGGCCTTCGGCGGCCACATCATCGTTGGCCTCGATGCCAAGGACGGCAAGGTCGCCACCGACGGCTGGAGCAAGCTGACCGGCCACGAAGTGGTGGACCTGGCCCGCAAGTACGAGGACTACGGCGTCGAAGCCATCATCTATACCGATATCGGTCGCGATGGCATGCTGCAGGGCATCAACATCGAGGCGACGGTCAAGCTGGCCCAGTCGATGTCGATCCCGGTGATCGCCAGTGGCGGCCTCTCCAACCTGGCCGACATCGATCACCTGTGCGCGGTCGAGGGTGATGGCGTGGAAGGCGTGATCTGCGGCCGCGCGATCTACTCGGGTGACCTGAACTTCTCCGACGCGCAGGCCCGCGCTGACAAGCTGGGCGCGGAGCAATAGGGCAACGCGCGCACGGCGCGCCGTGCCGGCCGCCCCGGCTGCGAGCCGGGGCAGGGCCGGACAAGGAATCTCATGCTAGCCAAACGTATCATCCCCTGCCTGGACGTGACCAACGGGCGGGTGGTCAAGGGAGTCAACTTCGTCGAATTGCGCGACGCAGGCGACCCGGTCGAAATCGCGCGCCGCTACGACGAGCAGGGTGCCGATGAAATCACATTTCTCGACATTACCGCGACCAGCGACGGCCGCGACCTGATCCTGCACATCATCGAGGCCGTGGCCTCCCAGGTCTTCATCCCGCTGACTGTGGGCGGCGGTGTGCGCGCCGTCGAGGACGTACGCCGGCTGCTCAATGCTGGCGCGGACAAGATCAGTGTCAATTCGTCCGCCATCGCCAATCCGCAACTGGTGTCGGACGCCACGGCCAGGTACGGCTCGCAGTGCATCGTGGTCGCCATCGACGCCAAGCGTAGCTCGGCGCCGGGTGAGCCGCCGCGTTGGGAGGTCTTCACCCACGGCGGGCGCAAGGCCACCGGCCTGGACGCGGTGCAGTGGGCACGCGAAATGGCCGAGCGTGGCGCGGGCGAACTGTTGTTGACCAGCATGGACCGCGATGGTACCAAGAGCGGCTTCGACCTCGAACTGACGCGTGCCGTCAGCGATGCCGTGCCGGTGCCGGTGATCGCATCGGGGGGCGTGGGCAGCCTGCAGGACCTGGCCAACGGCATCCGCCTGGGCCATGCCGATGCGGTGCTGGCGGCCAGCATCTTCCACTACGGCCAGCACACCGTAGGCGAGGCGAAGGCGTTCATGGCCCGCGAGGGCATTCCGGTGCGGATCTGATCACGGCGAAGCAAGATGGCAAAGAAGTGGCTCAACAAGGTTAAATGGGACGACAACGGCCTGGTGCCGGTGATCGTGCAGGAAGTCGGCTCGAATGACGTGCTGATGTTTGCCTTCATGAACCGCGAGGCGCTGCAGCGCACCGTGGAGCTGGGCGAGGCGGTGTTCTGGTCGCGTTCGCGCAAACGCCTGTGGCACAAGGGCGAGGAGTCCGGCCATGTGCAGAAGGTGCATGAGATCCGTCTCGACTGCGACGAGGACGTGGTCCTGCTCAAGGTCACCCAGATCGACGGCATTGCCTGCCACACCGGACGGCACGCCTGCTTCTTCCAGAAGTTCGAGGGCGATGCGGAGAACGGCGACTGGCAGACGGTCGAGCCGGTCCTGAAGGACCCCACCCAGATCTACGCGGCCAAGCCATGAGCGCATCCCCGAGCGGCACCGATATCCTGGCGCGCATCGCCGCCACGCTGGAGTCGCGCAAGCCCGAACTGGGTGGCGATCCCGACAAGTCCTACGTGGCGCGCCTGTTCCACAAGGGCGACGATGCCATCCTGAAGAAGATCGGCGAGGAAGCGACCGAGACCGTGATGGCGGCCAAGGACGCGCGCGCCGCCGGCCTGTCGGACGAGGCCAAGGGCAAGGTGGTCTACGAAGTGGCCGACCTGTGGTTCCACACCATGGTGCTGCTGGCGCGCTTCGGCCTGTCCCCGGACGACGTGGTGCGCGAACTGGCGCGCCGCGAAGGCCTGTCGGGGCTGGAAGAGAAGGCGAGCCGGTCGCAATAAGGCCCACGGCGAGGCCCACGCCGCTGGTCGCGCGGAGAGCCGCGCGCCGGCCGGCACTTGCCCCGCACAACAAGGAGAAGGACGCACATGAGCAACGAATCCAGCGGCCAGGTCCTGCCTTCCGGCGCGCAGCTCGACAGCCTGCGCAAGCTGCTGCACATCCTGTATGCCCTGTACGCCATCTTCTGGCTGACCGGCGGCATTACCGCGCTGGTCGCCATCATCGTCGACTACGTCAAGCGCGACGACGCGCGCGGCAGCCTCTATGCCTCGCATTTCGCCTGGCAGATCCGCTCCTTCTGGTGGTCGATCGCCTGGGCGGTGCTGGGTGGGGCCTTGTTCTTCACCGTGGTGCTGATTCCGGCAGCCTTCGCCGTCTGGGGCGTGCTGTCGCTGTGGATGTTGTACCGCATCGTCAAGGGCTGGCTCTACCTGAACGATGGCAAGCCGATGTACCCGGACGGCTCGTTCTGAGCCGCCTGCCTGCCCACGTGGCTTCGCTTCCCCGGTCCGCCTGATCCGACTCCACCCGAACCACGAGATTTTCATGAACACGCGGGATAATCGTCACTTCTGCTAGGCCGCAGCCGGCCGGCGCGGGGCGGACCAGGCGCCAGGGCGCAGCAGGGATGGGGCGATGCCCGACGTCCGGTGGCTTCATCTCAAGGCGCCGGTACACTTCCTGCATGGTCCGGGGAGGCATCCCGCCTCGCCGGCCAATTGCGGCCCCGGCGAAGGCGGCTTGCTTGCTAAAATGGTGTAGAGAGTGCCCGGACTGGCATGGGCTGGCGCAGTGTCGGCGGTGCCGTACCATGATCGGCGCGGGGCCGGAAGACGGACAAGCCGTCCATCAACCGTACCCGCAGGCGAGGGTGGTCCATGCGTGCAGTGGAAGATGCCGCTGCGCCGGCCGGGAGCGAGCAGGAGAAGGAGGTACAGGCCGCGGTCCGTTTGACGGCGGCCGGGTGCCGCGCCGGCAACCGTCGCCCGGCGCAGGCTTGTGAGGACGGAACAAACGGGGCGGGACGGCCGGAGGGCTGTCCGCGGCGCCATCAGGAGCGATAGAAAATGGGTTCGTTGAGCATTTGGCACTGGCTGATCGTGCTGCTGATCGTGATGCTGGTATTCGGCACCAAGAAGCTGCGCAACATCGGCCAGGATCTGGGTGGCGCGGTCAAGGGCTTCAAGGACGGCATGCGCGAAGGCGACGCTGCCGATAAGCCGGCCCAGTCCGCCCAGCCCAAGGAACTGCGCGACTCGACCACCATCGATGTCGAGGCCAAGGACAAGTCGTCGCAGCAGAAGTGATGCGCGTTCCGCCCACGTTCGCGCGGCGGCGCACGTGATCCTTTCCGCTTCCGGCGCCACGGCGCCGGTCCCTCTTCCTGTCCCGAAGCCCGCATGATCGACCTCGGTATTTCCAAGCTCGCGCTGATCGGTGCCGTGGCGCTGATCGTGATCGGCCCTGAGCGGCTGCCGAAGGTGGCGCGTACGGTCGGCGCGCTGGTCGGGCGCGCCCAGCGCTATATCAATGATGTGAAGGCCGAGGTCAGCCGCGAGGTCGAGCTCGAGGAACTGCGCAAGATGCGCACCGAGTTCGAGGAAGCCGCGCGCGATGTCGAGCGGACCATCCACAAGGAAGTGAGCGAACAGACGCAGGCGCTGAACGAGGCCCTGTCCGGCGAAAGCCATGCCGAGCCCGGCGGCGGCACTGGCTACGTGCCCTCGTGGGACGCGGCGCACAAGGTCCGCACTGGCCGCAAGAGCTGGCGCGTCAAGCAGGGCGCTCGGCCGCTGTGGTTCAAGCGGCAGCAGAATGTGCGCATGTGGGCACAGTCGGGTGCGGCGCGCGTCAAACGCCACCGGCCGGCGGCGGGCCCCGGCCGCTCTTTCTTCGATTGACGTGGCCGGCCCGAGTGGCACGCCACAGCCCGGCGCCCCGCGCCGCCAAGTCTTACTCGTTACCGGCCCGCGCGGCTGAGCGATCCACGCCATGAGCGATACGCGTTCCTCCCATTCTCCCGAGCCGGATCCGCAGGACGACCAGCAGGAAACCTTCATCTCCCATCTGATCGAACTGCGCGAGCGGCTGGTCAAGGCGGTGGCCGGCGTGCTGATCATCTTCCTCGGCCTCGTCTACTGGGCGCCCGAAATCTTCAACCTCTTCGCGCGGCCGCTGATGGTCTCCCTGCCCAAGGGGGGCAGGATGATCGTCACCGACGTCACCGGTTCCTTCTTCGTGCCGATGAAGGTCACACTGCTGGTCGCCTTCCTGATCGCACTGCCCTGGGTGCTGTACCAGATCTGGAAATTCGTCGCGCCGGGCCTGTACCAGCATGAGAAGCGGCTGATCCTGCCGCTGGTCAGCAGCAGCTATGTGCTGTTCCTGTGCGGCGTCACCTTTGCCTACTTCCTGGTCTTCCCCACGGTCTTCCACTTCATGGCGCACTACAACGCGCCGCTCGGGGCGGACATGTCGACCGACATCGACAAGTACCTCAGCTTCGCCATGACCATGTTCCTTGCCTTCGGCATCACCTTCGAGGTGCCGGTGGTGGTGATCGTGCTGGTGCGCTTCGGCGTGGTGGAACTCGACAAGCTCAAGCAGGTGCGTCCCTACGTCATCGTCGGCGCATTCATCATTGCCGCCGTGGTGACGCCGCCCGACGTGCTCTCCCAGCTCCTGCTGGCCGTGCCCCTGATCGCCCTGTATGAACTGGGCCTGCTGATGGCGCGCTTCTTCCTGAAGCCGGAGGAATCGCCGGAGGCCGTGGGCGGCACGACGGCCGATTGAGCCGCCGGCGGCCCTCGCTGAGGCGCTGGCCACCGTGCCGGCAGCCGACTGTGGGAGGGCCACGGGTACCTCGGTTTACCTCTATTTTTTGCACCACTTTGGTGAAAATTGGAGACTTGTCTGTTGCTCCCTCGCAACAAATCGGGCTGATTCGCAGTGTTTACCGCGAAAAAGCCTTCTGAGCCTCTGGGGGCCTGGCCCATAATACGCAGCAGACGTTAAGTAAGTGCGTCGCCCAAGCACTTGGGCAAGCCAAGATTTCCCAATCAGTTGACAAGGAAAGTGTCGATATGAAGATGAAACTGTTTGCAGCTGCCGTCGCCGCTCTGGCCGCCGGCGGTGCGTATGCCCAGTCGAGCGTGACCCTTTACGGCGTGGCTGACGTTGGCCTCGAGTACACCAACCGCACCCCGGGTCCGAACGGCCAATCGTCGAACGCATGGCGCATGACCTCGGGCAACCAGTCCGGTTCGCGTTGGGGCCTGCGTGGCGTGGAAGACCTGGGCGGCGGCCTGAAGGGCATCTTCACCCTGGAAAGCGGTTTCAACGTTGACACCGGTGGCCAGTCGGACTCCAGCCGTCTGTTCAACCGTAACGCCTACGTCGGCCTGCAGAACCAGTGGGGCACCCTGACCCTGGGTCGCCAACAGACCCTGTTCTATGATTTCGGCCTGGTCTACGATCCGATGGCGATCTCGACCCGCTACTCGATCACCTCGATCGCTCCGGAATACGCTTCGCGTGCTGACAACGCCGCCAAGTACGTTGGTACCTTCGGTGGCCTGACCGTCGCCGCTCTGTACAGCTTCCAGAACAACGGCAACGAAATCCCGGGCGTGTTCTCGGCTGGCCGTGAGTACGGCTTCACCGCCATGTACGGCGCCGGCCCGTTCTCGGTTGGTGCGACCTATGACCAATCGAACGGCAGCACCGCTGCTTCGGCTGGCCAATCGATCCGCCGCGCAAGCGTTGCCGGTACCTACGCTTTCGGTCCGGCCAAGGTCTACGCTGGCTACCGCTGGGCGAAGGGCTACAACGGCGCAACCCTGCCGGGCGCAGTGGCTTCCGCCCCGGGCAGCGTCGTGAGCACCGCCAACCTGTACTGGCTGGGTCTGGGTTACCAACTGACCCCGGCTCTGTCGCTGACCGGCGCCGCTTACTACCAAGACTTCCGCAACACCTCGGCTGATCCGTGGCAATTCGTCGCGACCGCCGACTACGCTCTGTCGAAGCGTACCGACCTGTACACCTCGGTCTCGTACACCAAGAACAAGAGCGGCTCGTCGCTGGGCGTCGATGGTTACAACAGCAGCACGGCTTCGAACGTCATCTCCGGCGGCAACCAATTCGGTGCCGTGGTTGGTGTCCGTCACAAGTTCTAATTTGACGCGGGTGTAAGCCCGCTTCGAATCGACTTGCAGGCGAAAGCCGGCTTCCGCAAGGAAGCCGGCTTTTCTCATTTCTGCGGCCCCATCTGCGGCCCGCATCTGCCGCCGGCGTTGCGTGGAGGCGCCACGGCTATCGTGCAGCGCCCATTCCGGATGTGGCCTGACCCTTCCTCTGGCAATTGCCCTGGCGTGCGGCGGGGCCGATGCAGCCCACCGCAGCGCATAGCTGCCTGCCCGAGGGCGCCGCCTCTCGGGTCGTCGAAGCAGGGAGGGGAGGCAGGTTTTTGGCGCGTGGCGAGTTCCTTTGGAGCCACGCAAACGCATCAACATGCCTGAGCGTGGATGGCCCATGGAAGGCCTTGGGCAGAGGGCTGGGCGGCGATGTGGCAACTGCGGTCCTGCCGGCGTCGCCACGGGGCGTTCCGGCTGCGTCGATGTCCGCTTCGCCGGCCGCCATGATCGGCATGAGCCAATGCCGGTCGGCAGCCCCCTCAGGGCAAAGCTTCCCTGGGGGCGCGGTTTTCCCGCCGACGCGCTCCCGACGCCCAAGAAAGAAGCCCGCCATGGCAGCGGGCTTCAGTATTTCCGGCGCGGAGGTCTGCGCGCGGACCGTATGGCGTACCGCTTATTCCTCTTCTTCGTCGAGCTGCATGGCTCGGCGCGGCGGCGGCGGGCGCTTGCCGATCATCACGGTCAGCTCGGCCTGCTTGCCGCGTCGCATGACCTGCATCTTGGCCGCCGCCCCCGGCTTGAGCTGGGCCACCGCATTGAGCAGCGCGGTGCTGTCGGCAATGTGCTGGCCATCGACCGTGACCAGGATATCGCCGGGACGCACCCCTGCCTTGTCGGCCGGGCCACCCTGCACCACGGCGGCGATCAGGGCGCCTTCCTTGGCTTCCAGGCCGAAGGATTCGGCGATCTCCGGGGTCATGTCCTGCGGCTCCACGCCGATCCAGCCGCGCGTGACCGAGCCGGTGGAGATGATCGATTCCATCACCTGCTTGGCAGTCGATACCGGGATGGCGAAGCCGATCCCCAGCGAGCCGCCCGAGCGCGAATAGATCGCCGTATTGATGCCGAGCAGGTTGCCGCGCGCATCGACCAATGCGCCACCCGAATTGCCCGGGTTGATGGCCGCATCGGTCTGGATGAAGTTCTCGAAGGTATTGATACCCAGATGGCTGCGGCCCAGCGCCGAGACGATGCCCATCGTCACCGTCTGGCCGACGCCGAACGGGTTGCCGATGGCCAGCACGATGTCGCCCACCTTGACGTTTTCGATCCGTCCCAGCGTGATGGCCGGCAGGTCCTTCAGGCCCACCTTCAGCACCGCCAGGTCGGTTTCCGGATCGGAGCCCACCACCTTGGCATTGGCCTTGCGCCCATCCGTCAGCGCCACCTCGATCTCGTCGGCGCCGTCCACCACATGGTGGTTGGTTAGAATGTAACCTTCGGAACTGACGATCACGCCGGAGCCGAGGCTCGACACGGGTTCCTGCCGCTCGGGCAGGCGGTCGCCGAAGAAGAAGCGGAACCAGGGATCTTCCTGCTGCTGCGGGTTCTGGCTGCGCTTGCGGCCGTTCTTGCTGGTGAAGATGTTCACCACCGCCGGCATCGCCTGCTGCGCGGCCTCGCTATAGGAGCCCTCCGCGGACCCGCCGCTCACATTGGGCACGACTTCCTTCAGCGCGACGATCGGAGAGCCGGATTGGACCGCGACCCGGCCGCGCTGCAGCCAGTCCGGCTTCAACGTGGCCACGACGAACCAGACCGCCAGCACGACCGTGACAGCCTGGGCGAAAAACAGCCAAAATCGGCGCAACATATTGGGAATTTGAGCGGAAAATGAAAACCAGAGAGCTGGAATTGTACTTGAACGATCTGCTCGAGGCGTCTCGCTACAAGGACTATTGCCCCAACGGCCTGCAAGTGCAAGGGCGTGCCGAAGTGCGGCATATCGTCACGGGCGTGACTGCCAGCCTGGCGCTGGTGGAGGCTGCCATCGAGGCCGGCGCCGATGCCCTGCTGGTCCATCACGGTTACTTCTGGAAGAACGAGGATGCCCGCGTGATCGGGCAGAAACACGCCCGTCTCAAACGCCTGCTCGGTGCCGACCTGAACCTGTTCGCCTACCACCTGCCGCTGGACGGCCATCCGGAACTGGGCAACAACGCCCAGCTCGGGCTGCAGCTCGGGCTCACGCCGCATGGCCGTTTCGGCGACAACGACTTGTGCTGGTCCGGCTCGCTGCCGCAAGCGATGCCGCTCGCGACCTTCGCTGCCCATGTCGGCGGCGTGCTGGGGCGCGAGCCGCTGGTGCTGGGCGAGCCTGGGCAGATGGTCCGCAGCATCGGCTGGTGCACCGGCGGGGCCCAGGGCTATTTCGATGCCGCAGTGGCGGCGGGGGTCGACGCTTACCTGAGCGGCGAGGCCTCCGAGCAGACCACGCACCTGGCGCGCGAGAGCGGCGTGGCCTATCTGGCCGCCGGCCACCATGCCACCGAGCGCTTCGGCATCCGTGCGCTGGGTGAGCACCTGGCCGACCGCTTCGGCCTCAGCCACACCTTCATCGACATCCCGAATCCGGTCTGAGCGCGGCGACCCGCGGCCCCGGTTTGTCGCTTGCCGGGCGAAGAATCCATCCCATTTGATCTGGCGCAAGAAAACCGGGTCGGAACGGGTGTTTAAATATTGCGGCGCCGCAATAACATGCGGCGCCGCAATATTTTTACCGGCTGTGGGCCGTGTCCTACGGGTAAATCCTTACTTGGCTTTCAGGCTGTCGCGGATTTCGCGCAGCAGCACCACTTCTTCCGGCGTCGGGGCCGGTGCGGGAGGCGGCTCCTGGGCGCGCAGTTTATTGAAACCGCGCACCATCAGGAAAATGATGAACGCGAGAATGACGAAATTCACGACGATGGTCAGGAAATTCCCGTAGGCGAACACCGGGACGCCGGCCTTCTTCAGGGCGTCCAGTGTCATCGGTGTTCCTGCTGGTGGCTCCGATAAGGTGACGAACAGGTTGGAGAAGTCCAGCTTGCCGATGATGCGGCCCACGATGGGCATGATCAGGTCGTTGACCACCGAATCCACGATTTTCCCGAAGGCAGCGCCGATGATCACACCGACCGCGAGGTCGATGACGTTGCCGCGCATCGCGAAAGTTTTGAATTCCGAAACCATTCCCATTGCATTCTCCCGATTTGTTGCGCGTATCGTACTATACGCATGCCAAAAGCCTGCCGCATCACCGCCAGGAACGCAAGTGTGAAGCAGGGAACCCTGTTGCATCGTCCGATTATCGTACGGCGGTGGCGTGTCATGCGCCTTTCGTCGAACAATGTGCCTAAGGTACAATTTGCGGTTGACGCAAAATCTAAATTGACTTCCCCTGGGGTTTGGAATGAGTGACCAGCAGAGCGTGAAAAGCGTGGATAAGGGGCGTCGCACTTGGTTGATCGCGACGTCCGTGGCTGGCGGCATCGGAGGAGTGGCAGTGGCGGTGCCGTTTGTCAGTACGTTTGCGCCATCGGAGAAGGCCAAAGCGGCCGGCGCCCCGGTCGAGGCCGACATCGGAGCCCTCAAGCCTGGCGAGATGATGACGGTGGAGTGGCGCGGCAAGCCTGTGTGGATCCTGCGGCGCACCGATGAGATGCTGGCGTCTCTCAAGAAGACCGACGTCGAAGTGGCCGATCCGAACTCGGATGTGCCCTTCACCATGAAGACGCCCGAGTACTGCAAGAACGAAACCCGTTCACGCGCCGACCACAAGGACGTCCTGGTCGTGGTCGGCATCTGTTCCCACCTGGGCTGCTCGCCTTCCGGCCCGTTCCCCGCCGGCGCCAATCCCCAGCTCGGCAGCGATCCCGGCTTCCTCTGCCCCTGCCACGGCTCGACCTTCGATCTCGCCGGGCGCGTGTTCAAGAACAAGCCGGCCCCGCAGAACCTTGACGTTCCCCCATACCAGTTCCTGACCGACACCAAGATCGTGATCGGCAAGGACGAGAAAGGAGAGGCCTGATCATGGCAGCCGAGAAAGAAGTCAAGACGACCGGCCTGCTGGGCTGGATCGACGCGCGCTTCCCCGCCACCCAGCTGTGGGAAGACCACCTCTCCAAGTACTACGCGCCAAAGAACTTCAACTTCTGGTACTTCTTCGGTTCGCTGGCGCTGCTGGTGCTGGTGATCCAGATCGTCACCGGCATCTTCCTGGTGATGAACTACAAGCCGGACGGCACGCTGAATGCGGCCGGCATCCCGGTCGCCTTCGCCAGCGTCGAGTTCATCATGCGCGAGGTGCCCTGGGGCTGGCTGGTGCGCTACATGCACTCGACCGGCGCCTCGGCCTTCTTCGTCGTGGTCTACCTGCACATGTTCCGCGGCCTGCTGTATGGTTCCTACCGCAAGCCGCGCGAGCTGGTGTGGATCTTCGGCTGCCTGATCTTCCTGTGCCTGATGGCCGAGGCCTTCATGGGCTACCTGCTGCCCTGGGGCCAGATGTCCTACTGGGGCGCGCAGGTGATCGTCAACCTGTTCTCGGCCATCCCGGTGATCGGCCAGGACCTGTCACTGTTCATCCGCGGCGACTACGTGGTCAGCGACGCCACGCTGAACCGCTTCTTCTCCTTCCACGTGATCGCCGTGCCGCTGGTGCTGCTTGGCCTGGTGGTGGCGCATATCATCGCGCTTCACGAAGTGGGCTCGAACAACCCCGACGGCGTCGAGATCAAGGCCAAGAAGGACGAGAACGGCATCCCGCTGGACGGCATCCCCTTCCACCCCTACTACTCGGTGCATGACCTGCTGGGCGTGGGCGGCTTCCTGATGGTGTTCTCGGCGGTGATCTTCTTCTTCCCCGAGGTCGGCGGCTACTTCCTGGAATCGAACAACTTCTTCCAGGCCGATCCGCTGAAGACCCCGCCGCACATTGCCCCGGTCTGGTACTTCACGCCGTTCTACTCGATGCTGCGCGCCACCACCTCGAACTTCCTGCCGATCCTGTGGGTGTTCTTCGCGCTGCTGCTGGGCCTGGTCTTCCTGCGCAGCAAGGATGCGCGTATCAAGATCGGCGCATTGGCCATCGCCGTGATCCTGGCGGTCGGCTTCTACTTCATCGACGCCAAGTTCTGGGGCGTGCTGGTGATGGGCGGCTCGGTCATCGTGCTGTTCTTCCTGCCCTGGCTGGACCACTCGCCGGTCAAGTCGATCCGCTACCGTCCTGCCTTCCACAAGTCGATCCTGATCGTCTTCGTGGTGGTGTTCCTGGTGCTCGGCTACCTGGGCGTGCAGCCGCCGTCGCCGGTGGGCGAAAAGGTGTCGCAGCTCGGCACCCTGCTGTACTTCGCCTTCTTCCTGACCATGCCGCTGTGGAGCCGCGCCGGCACCTTCAAGCCGGTGCCGGACCGCGTGACCTTCACCCCGCACTGACCGAAGGCCCACCAGAGGACAAGGACACAAGATGAAAAAGCTGCTTTCGATCTTCGCACTCGCGGGCGCCTGCTTTGCCGCCGCTCCTGCCATCGCCAGCGAAGGGGGCTATCCCCTGGAGCCGGCGCCGGTGCAGACCAGCGACCTGTCGTCGCTGCAGCGCGGCGCGAAGCTGTTCGTCAACTACTGCCTGAACTGCCACGGCGCCTCCCTGATGCGGTACAACCGCCTCAAGGATATCGGCCTCACCGACGACCAGATCCGCGAAAACCTGCTGTTCTCCGCGGACAAGGTCGGCGAGACCATGACCATCGCCATGCACCCCAAGGACGCCAAGTCCTTCTTCGGCGCGACCCCGCCGGACCTGTCGGTGATCGCCCGCGCCCGCGGCGACGATTGGCTCTACACCTATCTGCGCACCTTCTACCGCGACGACAACCGCGCCACCGGCTGGAACAACCTCGTGTTCCCCAGCGTCGGCATGCCGCACGTGCTGTGGGAACTGCAGGGCCAGCGCGCCGCCAAGTTCAAGGAAGTGGAAGAGCATGGCGAGACCGTGCACAAGTTCGCCGGCTTCGAGCAACTCACGCCCGGCAAGCTGAGCACGGTCGAGTATGACCAGGCCGTGGCCGACCTGGTCGGCTTCCTCGACTGGATGTCTGAGCCGGCGCAGAACCAGCGCAAGCGCCTGGGCGTGTGGGTGCTGCTGTTCCTGGGCATGTTCACCATCTTCGCCTGGCGCCTGAACGCGGCCTACTGGAAAGACATCAAGTAAGGCAGGCCAGCGCTGCAGGGGCTGGACCGGCGCCGCCGGTCCAGCCTTTTTCATTGTCGGCCTGGCGGCACTTCGCTGGCGGGAAGTGCCGTGTTGGATTGCATTAATGTGATTCAAATGCCATAAATTTGCTTTCTATTGGTCGCTTCTGCCAGAATACTGGGCCCAGTCCACCGACCCCGCACGCAAGGAATCCAACCATGATGGTGTTGTATTCGGGCACCACCTGCCCGTTCTCTCAACGTTGCCGCCTCGTCCTGTTCGAAAAGGGCATGGATTTCGAGATCCGCGACGTCGACCTGTTCAACAAGCCGGAAGACATCTCGGTGATGAACCCCTACGGCCAGGTGCCCATCCTGGTCGAGCGCGACCTCATCCTGTATGAGTCGAACATCATCAACGAGTATATCGACGAGCGCTTCCCGCACCCGCAGCTGATGCCGGCCGACCCGGTGCAGCGAGCCCGCGCCCGCCTGTTCCTGTTCAACTTCGAGAAGGAACTCTTCACGCACGTCTACGCCCTCGAGAATGAGAAGGGCAAGGCCGCCGAGAAGAGCCACGAGCGCGCCCGCGCGGCCATCCGCGACCGCCTGACGCAACTCGCCCCGATCTTCGTCAAGAACAAGTACATGCTGGGCGAAGAGTTCTCGATGCTCGACGTCGCCATCGCGCCGCTGCTGTGGCGCCTGGACCACTACGGCATCGAACTGTCGAAGAACGCCGCGCCGCTGCTGAAGTACGCCGAGCGTATCTTCAGCCGTCCGGCCTACATCGAAGCACTCACCCCGTCGGAAAAGGTGATGCGCCGCTAAGCAGCGGAGCGCCGTCCGGCTTCATACCGGACGGCCCGCCCGGCCCGCGCCACTGGAAGCACCATGCCTGAAACCTCCACCAAGCCCTACCTGGTCCGCGCCATCTACGAATGGTGCACCGACAACGGCTTCACGCCGTACATCGCGGTCTTCGTCGACGCCAACACCAACGTGCCGCGCGAGTTCGTCAAGAACAACGAGATCGTGCTCAACGTCAGCTTCGACGCCACCAGCGGCCTCGACATGGGCAACGAGTGGATCACCTTCAGTGCCCGCTTCGGCGGTGTCTCGCGCAAGATCGACGTGCCGGTCGAGAACGTGCTCGCCATCTACGCCCGCGAGAACGGCCAGGGCATGGCCTTCCCGGTGGAGCGCAGCGTGCCCGAGACCCAGGCCGCCACGGAGCGTGAAAACAACCCGCCGCCCAAGCTGGCCCCGGTCGGCAGCGACAGCGCGCCCGCCCCGCAAGGCAGCGGTGATGGCAACGGCGACGACGATCCCAACCCGCCCGTGCCCCGCATCGGCGGCAAGAAGCCTGCCTTGAAGGTGGTGAAGTAAGCCAGCCTTCCTCACAAGCCGCCCGGCATGCAGTAGAATGGCGGGCTGCACCACATTTGCCGGCTTAGCTCATCAGGTAGAGCAGTTGATTTGTAATCATCAGGTGGCGGGTTCGAGTCCTGCAGCCGGCACCAATTCCGAAGCGGCCCCGAGTTTCTCGGGGCCGTTTTGCTTTCCTGGCCCGGCGCATGACGCCGGCGAACCGAGCCGCTGCAGGCGCTACATCAACATCCCCACCTCCAGCACCCCCCGCACCTGCCCGCGCCGGTTGCCGTCCGCGCCGAACGCCAGTCCGGGCGCCGTCTTGCGCGCGCCCACGTAGGACAGTTCGACCCGCGCGAAGAAGCGCTGGTACTGGTAGGTCGGCGTCAGCGTCAGCGACCACGCCGCGCTGCCCGGGCCGTACAGCAGGTTGGCGGCGCCGCTTGCGGCATCGCCGGTGGAGGCGATGTACTCCAGCCGCAGCGGCAGCTTGAAGCCGGGCAGGCGCAGGGCGGCGGGCGTGGCGGCGTTGCCGAAGTCGTAGCTCATCAGCAGCGCGGCACCGTAGGTGGAGGCGGCGCCGGTGCCTTGCGTGGGCAGGCTGGGCACGTGGGTGAACTGCACATAGGGCTGCAGCGTCCAGGCCCCCTGGGTGTGCGCATAGATCAGGTTGTAGATCTGCTGGTTGTTCTGCAGCACCGGGGTGGCGGTGGTGGAGACATCGCTGCGGCGGGTGCTGGCGCCGCCGCTGAAGGTGAGGGTATTGCTGTCGTCGAAGGCGTAGCTGGCCAGGGCCGAGACCCAGTTGTAGCGCTGCGAGTAGAAGCCGTCGTTGACGGACGCCGACAGGGTCAGCGGGCCCGAGGCGTAGTTGACCTGTACGCCGCGATTGACGGCGTTCTCCTGGTTCCACAGCAGGCCACGCTGGATGTTGAGATTCTGGAAGGTGAAGGTGCTTTCCGCACCGATCAGCGTCGGCAGCTTGCCGGCCTGGATCGACAGGCTGTCGCTCAGTGCGAGCTTGAGGTAGCCCTGCGGCACGGCGTTGAACAGGGCGGGCGTGGCGCGGTCCGCGCGCTGGTAGGGCACGCCGAGCACGGGCACCGAGTAGTAGCCGGCCTGCAGGAAGAACTGCAGCATGCCGTCGGCCTTGTTGACGAAGACCTGGGCATTGCCCAGGTCGGCTTGCCAGGTGTGGTCGTTGGCGGCGGCGTGGCTCTGTCCCTGGACCAGGCCGCTGACGATGCCGCCGAACCAGAGCGGGCCCAGCGGGCCGGCGTCGACCCGGACCGGCGCGGCGCTCAGCGTGCTGGCGATCGACGGTTGCAGCGCGGGCGTGGCTGGCGCGGTGGGCTCGGTGGGCTCGGTGGGCGCGGGTTCTGCCGTTGCGGGCTGTGCGGTGGGCATGGTGGCGTCCTGCGCGCGGGCCGCCGGGCTGGCGCCCAGGATGGCCAGCGCGACGGCGGTTGCGGCGCAGGAGGAGGTAAGAGGGATCTTCATGGATGGCTTCCTTCGTGATGGCAGCGGCTGCGGCGCGGCTTGCACCACGCCGGTGGCGAGGTTCGCCGCGGCGTGTGCAGGCGCACCGGGCTGGTGCGGATCCCCGCGGCGGCGCAAGCGTCGTGCCATTGGCGGACACCGTGATCATCGCTCAGCCTGCCGTGCCGCGCCCCGCCTGGCTTGCCGGGCAGGCGGATTTAAACGACTGCCATCCATGCGATTTCATCGCTTGACGCCGCCACGCGGAGACCCTGCCGGACGCAGGCGATGCGCGCGCCTGGCGTGCCTGCCATGGCATGCGCCATAGGCCGCGGCAGGTGCGACGGCAGCCGAGACGGCAGGCGCGCCACGCTGTAGCTGCCGTCATGCACCACGTGGGCCCATGCGCCATGTCCCCAACCGGTGCATGCGCGCAGCGACTGGAGCGCATGCGTATTCGTCGTTTCTTGTCGTGCACGCGACGTCCTACACTGCCTGCATCGGAGGCGGCATGGCGCGCTGAAGTCGATCAGCCCAGGCCCGCCCCGAGCGCCAAGCCTACATCATGCATCCGCAACGCTCCGTCGTGATGGCAGTGGCCGAGGCTCTTCCCGCAGCCCGCACCGCCCCCGCAGTTCGCCCCGTCGTTCCGTCTCCTTTCCCGCACGCGGTCTCGTTCCGCTCAGCCGTCGCGCTGGGGCCCGGCACCCGTCGCACTGCGCCGGGCCGAACCGGCTCCGCCTGATCCCGCTTCACCGCCGGCCCGCGGCAACGTGTCCGGACCGTGCGCCAGCAGCATGGCGCGCGCGGGCGTGGCCGGCCTCCGGGGTGACGCGCGTCCGGCGCGTCCGTTTCCCTTTACCTTAGCCAAGACCTCATCGTGAAATCCTTTCTTCTGATCGGCGCCGCATTGGCCGCCGCTTCCGTCTCGTTCTCCGCCGTGGCCGGCCCCGACTTCTACATCATCGAGAAGGGGCGCGATGCCAAGCGCGCGGTGCAGCGTGCGGAAGCCGCGCAGGCAGCGCAGGCCTCCCAGGCCGTGCCGGCTCCGCAAGCCGCGCCGGCAACGCAGCCGCCCCTGACCTCCGTCACGCCGCGCGGCGTGGTGTATCGGCGCGGGGGCTGAACGGCGCGCACCGGCGAGCAGTGGCGCCGCCGTCGTTCAATCCACCCGTATCGCCGCCCGCGCCGCCACCGCCCGCATCTGCGGCAGTTCGCGCTCGACGCGCTGGCGCACGGCCGCGCCGTCGCCGTAGGCCGGGCTCAGGCCCAGTTCGACCATGCGTTGCCTGGTCTGCGGCGCGGTGGCGACGTCGGCCAGCGCCTTCTCCAGTTTCTGCTGTACCGGCTGGGGCAGTCCCGCCGGCGCCAGCAGCGCGAACCAGGTGCCCATCTCGAAGCCGGGGTAGCCGCTTTCGGCCACCGTGGGTACTTGCGGCAGCGATGGCAGGCGCTGGGATGACAGCACCGCCAGCGGCTTGATCTTGCCGCTCTGGATCAGGGGCTGGGTGGCGACGATGGTATCGACCGCCACCGGCACCTGGCCGCCGGCCAGCGCGGTGAGGCTGGGTGCGCTGCCGTTGAAGGGCACGTGCACCATGCGGATGCCGGCGGCGGATTTGAGCATTTCGCCGCCGAAGTGGACCGAGGAGCCGGTGCCGAAGGAGCCGTAGGAGAACTTGTCCGGTTCGGCCCTGGCCTGGGCGACGAGATCCTTGAGCGAGTTGACGGGTACCGCGGGATTGGCCACCAGCACCAGCGCCATGTCGGCCACCAGGCCCAGCGGGGTGAAGCTCTTGACGGGGTCGTAGGCCAGGTTCTGGCGGATGGCGGGGTTCAGCGTCAGCGTGGTGCTGGCGGCCAGCAGCAGGGTGTAGCCATCGGGCGGCGACTTGGCCAGCACGGTGGCGCCGACCACGGTGCTGGCGCCGGGTTTGTTTTCCACCACCACCGTCTGCCCCAGTTTCTCGCCCAGGCCGACCGCCAGCAGGCGGCCCAGCACATCGGTGGCGCCGCCGGCGGCGAAGGGGATCAGCAGCTTGATCGGCCGCGTCGGGTAGGCGGCGTCGGCGCGCGCGCCGAGCGGGACTGCGGCGCACAGGGCGCCCAGCGTGCACAGGACGGCCAGTGCGCGCAGGCGGGGGCGGGGTACTGCGGTCGTCATCTTCGTCATGTCGGACTCCTGCCGGCGGGGGATGGGGGAAGCGAAAGCAGTCGGTATCGGCGGGGGCGGGACGGTCGCCGGCGTGCTTGCCGCCACCCGTCCCTGTCCGTGCTCAGCCCAGCAGCGGGCTGGCGACGCGCGCGTAGCCGCTGGCCTGGTCGTAGGCGTGGCCGAGCTGCAGCACCGCGGCGTCGGCCTGCGCCGGGCCGATGATCTGCAGCCCGCAGGGCAGGCCGCCGGGGCCGAAGCCCGCCGGTGCGGACAGCACCGGCAGTCCTGCCATGGTGGCCGGCACCACGGCCTGCATCCAGCGGTGGTAGGTATCCATGGCGCGCCCGTCGATGGCCTTGGGCCAGTCCCAGTCCACCGGGAAGGGGAAGACCTGGGTGGCCGGCATGACCAGGAAGTCGACGCGCTCGAACAGCGTGCGCAGCGCCTGGTACCAGGCGCTGCGCACGCGCGCCGCGTCGTAGACCTGCATGGCGCCCAGGGCGAGGCCGCGCTCGATCTCCCAGACCGCTTCCGGCTTGAGCAGGGCGCGCTTGGCCGGGTCGTGGTACAGCGCCGCGTTGGCGCCCGCCACCGAGAAGCTGCGCAGGTCGATCCAGGCGCGCCACAGGCTGTCCAGGTCGAAGGCCGGCTGCACCGGCTCGACGTGGCAGCCGATGGTACGGAAGTGGGCCAGCGCCGCCGCGCAGGTGTCGAGCAGGCCGGGTTCCGTCGGCAGGTGGCCGCCGAGGTCGCCCAGCCAGCCGATGCGGGTGCCGCGCAGGTCGCGCTCCAGCGCGGGCGCGAAGCTGCCGGGGGTCTCGGCGCGGCGCGTCAGCGGCAGGCGTGCGTCGAAGCCGGCCTGCACCGACAGCAGCAGCGCCAGGTCGGGGATGTTGCGCGCCATCGGGCCGGCCACGCTGAACTGCTGGAAGAACACTTCTTCGGTGGGGCCGTGCGGCACGCAGCCGAACGAGGTGCGCAGGCCGTAGACGTTGTTGAAGGCGGCCGGCGTGCGCAGCGAGCCCATCATGTCGGAGCCGTCGGCCACCGGCAGCATGCGCAGCGCCACCGCCACGCCGGCGCCGCCGCTGCTGCCGCCGGCCGAGCGGCCGGGGTCGAAGGCATTGCGGGTGGCGCCGTAGATGGGGTTGTAGGTATGGCCGCCGAGGCCGAACTCGGGCGAGTTGGTGCGGCCGACGAAGAGCGCGCCGCCGGCGCGCATGCGCTCGAACACCACGGCATCGGCGGTGGGCACATGGTCGCGGAACACCGGCGAGCCCTTGGTGGTGACCATGCCGGCCACCGGCATGATGTCCTTGGGCGCCTGCGGGAAACCGTGCAGCGGGCCGCGGCTGTGGCCGCGCGCCAGCTCGGCGTCGCGTTCGGCGGCCTGGGCTGCCAGCGCCTCGCGCGCGGCCGGCGCGACGATGGCGTTGACCAGCGGGTTCAGGCGGTCGATCTGCGCCAGGTAGGCGTCGAGCACCTCGGCGCACGACACCTCGCGCGCGTGGATGGCGTGCGACAGGGCGACGGCGTCGAGGGCGACGATGGTGCTTCCGGTGCCACCTTCCGGAGCGGCATTCGGGGTCGGGCGGGCGTGTGCTGCGGTGGCGGCGGGGGCGGTGGCGGTCATGCGGTCAGGGTGCGGTGTGCGTGGCGATGCAGAACAGCATAGGGACGGCCGAGGGTTTCGACAATCGAGGATTTTTCCAAATATCATTGCATTTCACGCAAACCTGGACGTGGCCGCGCCATGCTCTCGAACCAACTGCAGGACACCGCCCTGCGCTACTTCCTCGAGGTGGTGCGCAGCGGCTCGCTGAGCGAGGCCGCGCTGCGCCTGAACGTGACGGCCTCGGCCGTCAGCCGCCAGGTGGCGGCGCTGGAGGCCTTGCTGGGCGTGCCGCTGTTCGAGCGCCGGCCGCGCGGCATGGTGGCCAGCGCGGCCGGCGAACTGCTGGCCGCCTTCGCCCTGCGCGGAGCGCTGGAGGCCGACCGCGTGGTGGCGGAGATCCAGGCCCTGCAGGGGCTGCGGCGCGGGCGGGTGCGCGTGGCGAGTTCGGCGGGCTTCGCCATCGAGTTCCTGCCGCGCGCCATCGCGGTCTTCCGCGAGCGCTTTCCGGGTCTGCAGTTCCACGTGCGGGTGGCGAGTCCCGCCGAGGCCACCGCCATCGTGCTGCGTGGCGAGGCCGATATCGGCATCACCTACAGCCGCGCCACCGAGCAGGGCATCCGCGTCGAGCACCGCCAGCCGGCCCCGGTGATCGCCATCATGCGGCCCGACCATGCGCTGGCGCGCTTTCGCTCGGTGTCGCTGGCGCAGATGCAGGCCTACCCGCTGGCGCTGCCGGAGGGCGACAACACCGTGCGCCAGCTGTTCGACCTCGCCTGCGGCGAGCGCGGCATCGTCTTCGAGCCGGTGCTGGTGACCAACCATTTCGAGACCCTGACCAACTTCGTGGTGCATGGCGGCGGCCTGTCGATCTCCGGCGAGGTCACCGTGCGCGATCGCGTGCGCCGCGGCGAGTTGCACGCGGCCGAGCTCCGCGAGCGCGGCATGCGCGGCCGCGCCATCGAGCTGCAGACCCTGAACGGGCGCACCTTGCCGGAGGGCGTGCGCGCCTTCCTGGACTTCCTGCGCGAGCAGCTGGCGCCGCCGCGCTGAGCGGAATGCCTAGCTGCCCCGGCTTTCCCCGGCGGCATCGCCTTCCTCCACCAGCCACTGCGCGAAGGCTTGCACGATGGCGTCGCCGGCCTTGTGCTGCGGCAGGTAGCAGCAATAGCTGCGCGAGGGCAGGCGCAGGTCCGGGAACGGTGCCACCAGCCGCCCCGCGGCCAGGTCTTCGGCCACCAGCGCGGTAGGGCCCATGGCCACGCCGATGCCGTCGAGCGCGGCCTGCAGCGTCAGGTAGAAATGGTCCAGCGTCAGCGCGGCGGCCGGCGCCAGCTCCGGCACGCCGGCCGCGGCCAGCCAGTCGTCCCAGGCGCGCGGCAGCGTGGAGGCGTGCAGCAGCGTGTGCCGGCACAGGTCGGCGGGCACCGCCAGCGGCGCGTGCGCCGGCAGCGCGGGGCTGCATACCGGCAAGCGCTGCTCGGCCAGGAAGGGCTGCATGGTGTAGCCGTAGAAGGTGTCCGGCCCGCCGCGGATGATCACGTCATAGGCTTCGCGCAGCGCGTCGACCGGCTCGTTCGAGGTGTCGACGCGCACGTCCGCCTGCGGATGGCGCTGGCGGAAACGCTCCAGCCGGGGCACCAGCCAGCGCAGCGCGAAGGTGGCCACGCTGCTGACGCGCAGCACGGTGCGCGTGCGCGCTGCGCCGCGGCCGTAGCGGCTGGTGGCCGAGGCGATGCGGTCGAAGGCCGGGCCGATCTCGGCGAGGTAGGCGGTGGCCGCCGGCGTCAGCGCCACGCGCCGGTTGTGGCGTTCGAACAGGGGCTGACCGAACCAGTCCTCCAACTGCCGCACATGCTGGCTGATGGCGCCCTGGGACACGTGCAGCTCGGTGGCGGCAGCCTTGAAGCTGCCCAGGCGGGCCGCGGCCTCGAAGGCGCGCAGCGCATTGAGCGGAGGCAGGGTGCGGGACATCGGGGTCGTCGTGCAGTCGGTGGCGGGGAGGGCAGGGGGTAGAGGCCGCAGCCTCGTATTAGTTTTTCTACTGTGGAAGGCCAAATTTACTGGTTTGCCGGGCCGGCTTCAAGCAGGGATACTGCAGCGAAACCCGAGGAGAGCCTGGATGTCCACCCCCATCGTCCTGCTGGTCTTGTGCGCCGCCCTGCTGCACGCCGGCTGGAACGCCGCCGTCAAGGCCAGCGCCGACAAGGCGCTGGACATCGTGCTGGTGACCGGCGGCGCGGCGCTGCTGTCGGCCTTCGCGCTACCCTGGCTGCCGGCGCCGCAGCCGCAGAGCTGGCCCCACCTGGCCGCCTCGGCGGGCATCCACGTGGTCTATTTCGCGCTGGTGGGCGCGGCCTACCGCCACGGCGACATGAGCTATGCGTACCCGTTGATGCGGGGCCTGCCGCCGCTGCTGGTGGCACTGGCCAGCGGCGCGCTGATCGGCGAGCACCTGCCGGCGGGCGCCTGGGGCGGCGTGCTGCTGATCTGCGGGGGCATCCTCAGCCTGATGCTGGTGTCCCGGCGCAGTGCCGCCGCGTCGCCCAAGGCGCGCGCCGCGACCGCTTTCGCGCTGGCCAATGCGGTGGTGATCGCCGGCTATACCTTCGTCGACGGCACCGGCGTGCGCCTGGCGGGCAGCGCCGCCGCCTATACCGGCTGGGTCTTCGTGCTGTGCGCGCTGCCGCTGCTGGCCTGGGCCCTGCTGCGGCGCCCGGCCGACCTGGGCCGCCACCTGCGCCAGCGCTGGCGCGTCGGCCTGCTGGGCGGCGCCTGCACCGCCGGCGGCTACGCCATGGTGCTGCTCGCCATGGCGCACGCGCCGGTGGCGATGGTGGCGGCGCTGCGCGAGACCGCGATCGTGTTCGGCATGGGCCTGTCGGCGCTGGTGCTGAAGGAGCGTTTCGGCCGCAGCCGCCACGCGGCGGCGCTGGCGATCCTGCTGGGGGCGGTGGTGCTGCGGCTGGCGTGAAGGTGTAATGGCGGGGCCGGCGGCAGCGCCCGCCGGCCTCCGCTCAGAAGTCGATCTTTGCGTTCAGGCTGACGCTGCGCGGATCGCCCGGCTTGATGTAGTCGGCATACTGGAACTCCCCGTAACGGCGGTCGGCCAGGTTGTTGACAGCGGCGCGCAGCGTCACGTCGTAGCCGGACAAGCGCGTGGTGTAGCTCGCGCCGAGATGGAACACCATATAGCCCGGCACCGACAGGTTGTTGGCCTGGCGCAACCGGGTGCTGCCCGTGAACTTGCCGTCGACGCCGACGCGCAGCCCCGGCACGAAGGGCACGCGGTAGCCCAGCCGCGCGGCGGCCACCACGCGCGGTGCGCCGGCCACGCAATTGCCGTCGTAGGCGCTGCCCTTGGCATACCAGGTGTCCGGGACCATCAGGCTGCCGCCCAGATGCCACTGCCCGATTGCCGCGCAACGTATTGCCGCCGACCCTATTGCCGCGCAGCCAGTCCCATCTGCTGCATCAGGCCGAGGTTGTCTTCCAGGTGCCAGTTTTCCGCGATGCGGCCTTCCGCGATCCGATACAGGTCGAAGGCCTGGAAGTCGATGGCCTGGCCCGCGCCGGCGGCCGTGCCGAAGTGGCCGGTGAAATGCCCGTGGAAGCGCAGGCGCACGGACACGCGGTCGCCGGCAATCACGACATCTTCCAGTTCGGCGCTCAGGTCGGGCACGGCAGCGCGGAACGCGAGCGACGCCTGCAGCGGGCCCTGCCTTCCCTGCGTGCGTCCGGGGGGCAGCGTGCGGTCGAGGAAGTCCGGGGCCAGTGCGGCCTCGGCATAGCGCGGCTCGCCGGTGTGCCAGAAGGTGGCGTAGCGGCGCGCGGCGAGCAGGGCCGGGTTCGCCGCTTCGAGGTCGGCGCCTGCGACGTGCAGCGGCAGGACCAGGTGGTCGTCCACGCCGGCCAATGCTGGCGCGGGGGCGGTTCCGCACAGGGTAAGGACGGCCAGGGCGCAGTGCGCGGCGACGCGGGCGGGATGCAGATGGCTAAGGGACATGATGGATTCCGGTAGGCGGGGAGGGCAGGGGAGGGTTCAAGCGGCAGGTACATCGCGCGCGCCGAGGATGAAGCGTGCGATCTCATCCTTGCGCAGGAACGCCACGCCAGGGTGCCCCTGCGCGTAGCGGATGAAGCGTTCCAGCGCCTGCACCCGCGCCGGGGTGCCGGAAATGCGGTCGTGCGCGCTGATGGACATCATGCGGCGGCGCGTCGCGCCTTCCGCGTAGAGCACGTCGAAATCGGCCTTCAGTTCGCCGAGAAAATCGTCCACGCTGGTGGCCGGCGAATCGAAGCGGACGATATCGTTGTTGCGCACCGTGTACGGCACCACTACGAAGGGCTTGCCACCGACCTGCAGTCGCGACGGTTCATCGCGGCTGAGGTCGTCGATGTGATAGAGGAAGCCGAGCGACTGCAGGATGGACAGGGTATGGGGCGAGCCGCGCATCCAGAACGCATTGAAACCGACCGGCCGCACGCCGGTGGCGCGCTCGATGCTGGCGATGCTCTGCACGTAACTGGCCCGCTCCTGCGCGGCGGACATGCTGTACTGCGGTTCCCAGGTCTGGCCATGGCCGGCGGCCTCATGCCCGCGCGCCACGATCTCGCGTGCCAGCTCGGGGTGGCGTTCCACCGCCTGGCCGACCATGTGGGACGTCACCTTGACCCCCGTGCGTTCCCACAGGTCCAGCAGGCGTGGAATGCCTTCGCGCACGCCATAGGCGTACCAGGTCTGCATGGGGTAGTCGGGATATCTGGGGTCCAGTGGCGGGAACGGTCCGCTGGCACCGCGCTCCGGCTGGGCGCCGGCCTCGAACTGCATGGAGATCGAGATCACCAGGCGCGAGCCGCCGGGCCAGAACGGCCCACGGTCGGCTGGCGCGGTGGCGCGATGCGGCGATCCGCCGCCCGCGTCCTGTGCCTGGGCGGCGGCCAGCCCAGGCAAGGCGGCGCCCAGCAGCGCGGCCTGGCCGAGAAAGCGCCGGCGGGCGGGGGCTTCGGGATGAGAAGGAGTGGTAGGCATGGCGCACGTCCTGTTGGCTGGCCGCCGGGATGGCAGCCGATCGAGTGCGCACTGTAGATTTCAATCCCTGTTGGATAAAGATCGTTAAAAAAGGATATTTTTCAAATCAGGTTTGAAAGCGCGGCGCAACCACCGGCATTGACGTGCAGGTGCGCTGGCGCTGCGATACGCGGCCCGCTCAGCAAGATGTCACGAATCCGCCGGCGGCGGCACCCGCCACCGCCGTGCCCAGCATCTCGACAAAGGCAGATGCGGCAGCGCCGTCCGGGCGGCCGTGCCGGCGGTGCAGCGCCGCCGTACGCGTAAATCCCGGCAGTGCGAGCGGCAGATGCGCCAGTCCGGCGAAGCCGCCGCCGCGCGACCCCGCGACATGCAGCGCCAGCGGACTGGCCACTGTGTAAAGATTGCCGCCGAGCACGGCACGCAGCAGCGCGTCGACGCTGGGGCCTTCGAGCCGCGGGTGCAGCTGGACACCGGCGGCAGCCGCGGCGGCGTCGAGCTGGCGCCGCATGGCGAAGCGTCGCGGCAGCAGCGCGAGCGGCAGTGCGGCCAGCTCGCGCGGCGTCATGGCGGGCTCGGGCGCCGGCAGGCGTGGTGCGGGAGCGATCAGCGCCAATGTTTCGCGGAACAGGGCTGTGCGGGCGATGCGTTTCGGTACCGCATCGGCCAGGCGGGGGCCGGGGTGTTCGCGGAAGGCGAGGCCGAGATCGATCTGGCCATCCAGCAGCGCACGGTCGACCTCGGCGGCCGAGAACTCCGACACCTGCACTTCCAGTTCCGGGTGCGCGGCCAGCAAGGCCTGCACGGCGGGCATGACCAGCGCGGACAGATAGGTGTGGATGGCGCCGACGCGCAGTATGCCCGTCACCTGCCGGCGCGGCGCAGCCGCGCCGGCCACCACCCGCTCCAGTTGCTCGAGCACCGGCTCGAGCGCCTGCACCAGTTGCCGCCCCGCTTCGGTCAACTCCAGGGTGCGGCCGACGCGTGCGAACAGCGGAACGCCGAGCTGTGCCGCCAGCTCGCGCAGGTGCTGGGACAGGGCCGGCTGCGTCAGGCCGAGCGCATCGGCGGCCGCGGTCACGCCGCCATGGCGCGCCACCGCCATCAGGCTGCGCAGCAGACGCAGGTCGAGTGCCGGATGGGCCGTGCGCTGAATCATAAGAATTGATGATGGATTGAAAATCAATCGATCATTTTACGTGCCGAGGCGGTGCTGGTGAAATGCTGCTCGACGAAGGGGCTTGCAGACTGCGACCCCGCACAAGCCCGCACAAGCCCGCACAAGCCCGCAGGCAAGGAGACCAGAATTGACTGCCACCCCGATCCGGCGCCGAGCCGTTCCACCCGCTCGCGCGGCCGTCCAGGCACTTGCCGTCTGCGCCGCCGCCCTTGCCGCCGCAGCGCCGGCAGCGGCGGCCTATCCCGAGCGGCCCATCCGCCTGGTGGTGCCGTATGCGCCAGGTGCCACCACCGACGCGCTGGCCCGGCTGGTGGGCCAGTCGTTGCAGGCGCGGCTCGGGCAGCCGGTCGTGGTGGAGAACCGGCCGGGTGCCGGAGGCACCATCGGCACGGACTATGCGGCCAAGGCGCCGGCCGACGGCTATACGCTGCTGCTGGGCGCGGTCGGCCCGGTGTCGGTGGGGCGCGCCCTGTATCCATCGCTGCCATATGACCCGCAGCGCGATCTGGCCGGCGTCGGCCTGGTCGGCTCGGTGCCTTTCATCCTGGTGGCGGGCAAGCGCGGCCAGCGCCTGGCTTCCCTGCCGGCGCTGCTGAGCGCCGCACGCGCTGCGCCGGACACCATCGCCTATGGATCGGCCGGCAACGGCACGCCGCAGCACATCATCGGCGCCATGTTCGCGCAGGCGAGCGGCGTGCGCCTGCTGCATTCGCCCTACAAGGGCTCGGGGCCTGCCATCAACGACCTGCTGGGCGGGCAGATTGCGCTCATGTTCGACAGCCCGGTGCCGCTGCTGCCCCACATCCGCGCCGGCAGCGTGGTGCCGCTGGCGCAGACCGGCGCGCGCCGCTCCGCCTCCTTGCCCGACGTGCCTACGCTTGCCGAGCAGGGCATGCGCGGATTCGACGCCGCGCCCTGGTACGGCATCATGGTGCCGGCGGCCGTGCCGGCCGACATCGTGGTCCGGCTCAATCGCGAGCTCGATGCCGTGCTGGCCGAGCCGCAGGTGCGCCAGCGCCTGCTGGCCCTGGGGGTCGAAGCGCAGCCGCTCGATGTTCCGGCTTTCCGCCGCTTCCTGGCGCAGGCCCAGGCGCGCTGGACCGCAGCGGTCACCGCGGCGAACGTGAGGCCCGACTGAGCATGCCCCACCTGATCGTGGAAACCACGCGCGAGCTGGCCGGCAGCCTGGATTTCGGCGAGGTCTGCGCCACCCTGCACGGCGCACTGGCCGCGACCGGGCATGTGCGCCTGGATGACCTGAAGAGCCGCTTGCTGGTTGCCGAGGCCGCCCTGACCGGCAACACGCCGGCCGACGGCTTCCTGGTGGTCCATCTGCTGATGACGCGGCCCAGGCCGGAGCCGGTGCAGGCCGAACTGGCCGCCCTGGTGCTGCGCCACTTCGAGGCAGCGGTTCGTGCGGCGGCACCGCAGGGAGTGGTGCAAGTGTGCGTTCTGCACCGGGCGGTGGCGCCGGGAGCCTATCGCAAGACCCTGGTGTCGCCAGCCTAGCCGTGCAATGGCCAGCCGCATGGCGTGGGCCGCCGGGCTCAGCCCTGCGCCCGCTCCAGTTCGCGCCAGGCCAGGAACAGCCGCGCGTCGAACTCGAACTGGTGGTAGCGCGGCTCCATGTGCTCGCACAGGCGGTAGAAGGCCTTGTCGTGGTCGGCCTCCTTCAGGTGCGCCAGTTCGTGCACCACGATCATGCGCAGGAACTCGGGCGGGCCGTCCTTGAACACCGCCGCCACGCGGATTTCCTTCTTGGCCTTGAGCTTGCCGCCCTGCACGCGCGAAATGGCGGTGTGCAGGCCGAGCGCGCGATGCGCGGCTTCCAGGCGGGGGTCGTAGCCGACCTTGTGCAGCGGCGGCGCGCTGCGCAGGTATTCCTGCTTGATGTCGTTGGCGTACGCGTAGAGCGCGCGGTCGGTCTGCACTGTGTGGCGCGCCGGGTAGCGCTGCGCCAGGTGCTCGCCGAGGCGGCCGGCGCCGACCAGCGCGCGCACCTGGTCGAGCAGGTCGGGCGGATAGCCGGCGAGAAAGCGCAGCGGGTCGCGCGCGGCCGGGCGCCAGGTGTCGTTCACGGCAGGCTTGGCGCGGCGGTCAGTGGTGGTGATGGTGGTGGTGCGCCCAGTTGGCGTCGAGCGAGTTGACGAAGGACTCGACGGCCTCCTTGTCGCCGGTGGCGTGGCGCATCAGTTCGCCGCATTTGCACCAGCCCTGGTAGGGCGTGATATGCGAGCAGGCGGAGACCTTCTGCAGGAACAGGGTCACGGGCTTCGTGCACTTCTTGCACTTGAAGGTCAGGGTGCGGGCGGGTTTGCTCATCGGGAGATCCGGAGGCCCGGCGGGGGCCGGGCGTCAGGCCCGGCGCGGCCGGTTCGGGGCGTGCCTGGGCGGGTTGCTGCGGGAAGGGTCTGGGTTGGCGCGGCGCGGGCCGGCGGGTGCTGCCGCGGCGCGGTGCGCGCAGCCGGCATTGTACCGGCTCGCGCCGGCCGCCGCGCGGGCCGCGCTCCCGCCCGGCTTTGCTACACTGCCGCCATTCCCCAGCACCCAACCCGCGAATCCGCATGGCACAGTACGTTTTCACCATGAACCGCGTGGGCAAGATCGTTCCGCCCAAGCGTCACATCCTGAAGGACATCTCGCTGTCCTTCTTCCCCGGCGCCAAGATCGGCGTGCTCGGCCTGAACGGCTCGGGCAAGTCCACGCTGCTGAAGATCATGGCCGGCCTGGACAAGGACATCGAGGGTGAAGCCACGCCGATGCCCAACCTGAACATCGGCTACCTGTCGCAGGAACCGCAGCTAGACCCCGAGCAGACCGTGCGCGAGGCCGTGGAAGGCGGCCTGGGCGAAGTGTTCGAGGCGCGCAAGAAGCTCGACGAGATCTACGCCGCCTACGCCGAGCCGGATGTCGACTTCGACGTCCTGGCCGCCGAGCAGGCCAAGTACGAGGCCATCCTGGCCGCCAGCGACGGCAACAACGCCGAGCTGCAGCTGGAGATCGCCGCCGACGCACTGCGCCTGCCGCCGTGGGACGCCAAGGTCGGCCACCTGTCGGGCGGCGAGAAGCGCCGCGTGGCACTGTGCCGCCTGCTGCTGTCGCGCCCCGACATGCTGCTGCTGGACGAACCCACCAACCACCTGGACGCCGAGTCGGTGGATTGGCTGGAGCAGTTCCTGACGCGCTTCCCCGGCACCGTGGTGGCCGTCACCCACGACCGCTACTTCCTCGACAACGCCGCCGAGTGGATCCTCGAACTGGACCGCGGCCAGGGCATCCCCTGGAAGGGCAACTACAGCTCCTGGCTGGACCAGAAGGAAAACCGCCTGAAGCAGGAAGAGTCGACCGAATCGGCGCGGCAGAAGGCGCTGAAGAAGGAACTGGAGTGGGTGCGCCAGAACCCCAAGGGCCGCCAGGCCAAGTCCAAGGCGCGCCTGGCCCGTTTCGACGAGCTCAACAGCCAGGAATACCAGAAACGCAACGAGACCCAGGAAATCTTCATCCCGGTGGGTGAGCGCCTGGGCAACGAGGTCATCGAGTTCAAGAACGTCACCAAGGGCTTCGGCGACCGCCTGCTGATCGACGATCTCAGCTTCACCGTGCCGCCGGGCGCGATCGTCGGCATCATCGGCCCGAACGGCGCCGGCAAGTCGACCTTCTTCAAGATGCTGACCGGCAAGGAGCAGCCTGACAGCGGCGAGATCAAGGTCGGGCCGACCGTGAAGCTGGCCTATGTCGACCAGAGTCGCGACGCGCTGGACGGCAGCAAGACCGTGTTCGAGGAAATCTCGGGCGGTGCCGACGTGCTGACCGTGGGCCGCTACGAGACCCCGTCGCGCGCCTACATCGGCCGCTTCAACTTCAAGGGCGGCGACCAGCAGAAGCAGGTGGGCTCGCTGTCCGGCGGCGAGCGCGGCCGCCTGCACATGGCCAAGACGCTGATCGCCGGCGGCAACGTGCTGCTGCTGGACGAACCGTCCAACGACCTCGACGTGGAAACGCTGCGCGCGCTGGAAGACGCGCTGCTGGAGTTCGCCGGCTGCGTGATGGTGATCTCCCACGACCGCTGGTTCCTGGACCGCATCGCCACCCACATCCTGGCCTTCGAGGGCGACTCGCACGTCGAGTTCTTCCCCGGCAACTACCAGGAGTACGAGGCCGACAAGAAGAAGCGCCTGGGCGAAGAGGCCGCCAAGCCGAAGCGCATCCGCTACAAGCCGATCGCGCGCTGAGCGCGGCCCCGGCCGGAAAGGGAAACGCCCTCGCTCACGCGAGGGCGTTTTTCATTGGGCGGCGCGGTTGTGGGCGCGGATGTGGGCCCGGCATGCGCACGCCCCAGCGATGGTTGGCTCCCCTTTCCCACTGGTGGGAGAGGGGCCGTGGGAGAGGGCAGGCACCCGCCGGCTCGATGCCCGTCACGTTGCCCCGGCGCCCGCTCGCACCAGCCGGATCCGCGTGATCTCCGACGGCGCGCCGAAGCGCTTGGGCGGGCCCCAGTAGCCGGTGCCGCGGCTGGTGTAGATCCACATGTCCTGGTGGCGGTCCAGCCCCGCCACATAGGGCTGCTGCATCGGCACGAAGAGGTTCCAGGGCCAGAACTGGCCGCCGTGGGTATGGCCCGACAGCTGCAGGTGGAAGCCGGCCGCGGCGGCGGCGGGTGCGGTGCGCGGCTGGTGGGCCAGCAGCACGCGCACGCCGGCCCGGTCCGGCGCGCCGTCGATGGCGCGCGCGGGGTCGCTGCGGTGCGCCTCGTCGAAGCGGTGCGCCGAATAGTCGGTGACCCCGGCCAGCACCAGCGCGTGGCCGTCGCGCTCGATCACCACGTGCTCGTTCATCAGCACGCGCACGCCGAGGCGGCGCAGCTCGGCGATCCAGGGATCGGCGCCGGAGTAGTACTCGTGGTTGCCGGTGACGAAGAAGCTGCCGTGCCCCGCGCGCAGCCGGGCCAGCGGCTCGGTGTGGGGCGCCAGTTCGCGCACCGTGCCATCGACCAGGTCGCCGGTGATGGCCACCGCGTCGGGCTGCAGGCTGTTGACGCGCTCGACGATGCGCGCCAGGTAGCTGTGCTTGATGGTCGGCCCGACGTGGATGTCGCTGATCTGCACGATGGTGAAGCCGTCCAGCGCGGCCGGCAGCCCCTCCACCGGCACCTGCACCTCGACCACGCGCGCCACCCGGCGCGCGTTGAGGAAGCCCAGCGCCGTCACCGCCAGCGCCAGCAGCAGCACGGCGGCGGCGCTGCCCGGCAGCAGCCAGGGTGGCTGCCAGCCGGCGATGCGGCAGCCCAGCAGCACGAGGTCGCGCGCGGCGGTCAGCACCAGCAGGGAGGAGAACAGGCCCATGGCCAGCATGCCGACCCAGTTGATGGCATCGGACCACGGGTGGCTGAGGCGGCGCGCCAGCAGCGCGGCGGGGATCAGCGGCCACGACAGCAGCAGCCAGGCGCCGCCCAGCAGCTTCGCCAGCAGGGGCACGGGCAGGTCCGGCAGCACGCGCGCGCCGACGTAGGCGTGCAGCAGGCCGATCAGCAGGGCGGCGATGAATATGGTGGTGCGAGGGGGCATGGCACCTTCTCGGTTGGGGACGGGAGGCGGGCGCGGCGCCGTGGATCCCGGGCCGCGGCGGCCGCTCTAGTCTACTTTGGGCCCGGCGCGCCGAGTTCAAGAGGGGCGGATGCCGCATCGTGCACGCATCCGGCCGCCGTGGCAGGCTCAGCGTGCCGACCAGGCCCCCGGCCGCACCCCGAGCGCGGTGACCAGGCCGTAGGCGCTGATGCCCAGCGCCACCCCCAGGAAATGCCCGTCCAGCCCCATGCCGGCCACGTTGGCCAGCAGCCAGCCGCCGCCGGCGGCCAGGCCGATGCGGGCCAGGCCGGCTGCCACCGGCCAGCGCATGCGGCCGGCGCCCATCGAGGCGAAGTAGAGCGCCATGCCGAGGCCGAAACCGCCGAAGGCCGGGCCGACCCAGGACAGCGCGCGCGCGGCGATGGCGGCCACCTGTGCATCGTGGGTGAAGAATGCCGCGAAGCGCGCTGGCGCCAGGCCCACCGCCGCGCCGACCAGTCCGGCCACGGCCAGTGCCAGCAGCGCGCCGGCCCAGGCCGTGCGCCGCGCCGTGGCCCAGTCGCCGGCGCCGACCGCGCGGCCGACCAGCGCGGTCAGCGCCGAACCCACGCCGAAGGCAAGCGGGATCATCAGGAATTCCAGGCGCGCCGAGATGCCGTAGGCCGCCACCGCGGCGGTGCCGTGGTGGCGCAGCTGGGCGGTGACCAGGATGGTGGTCAGGTTGGCCACCGAGGCCAGCGCGCAGGCCACCAGCCCGACCGACAGGATGCGCGCGAAGAGCGCGCGCGAGGGCCGCATGCGCAGCACCGGCGTGAAGCCGGCGCCGCCGCGCGCCACCACGACGGCCATGGCCAGCGCGGCCGCCCACGACACTGCCGCCAGCGCCGCGCCGATGCCGGCCAGGCCCATGCCGGCGGGTTCCGCCAGCAGCCAGGCCAGCAGCGGGAAGGCGATCCACATCAGCGACAGCACGCGCGCGGCCAGCGCGTGGCGGCCGCCGCCGCGCAGCACCGAGGCCAGCGTATTGGCCAGCCAGGCCGGCACCGCGCCGGCGCCGAACAGCCAGATCGCATAGGTGGTGGCGGCCTCCGCCGCGGTGGCGCCGGCCACCGCGCCCAGCACGCCGCGCGGGAAGCCCGCCAGCGCCACGGCGAAGGCCAGCCCGGCGGTGATGGCGATGATCAGCGCGTGCAGCACCAGGGAAGAGGCCTCCTCGCGCCGGCCCGCGCCCAGGGCGCGCGCGATGGCCGAGACCACGCCGCCGCCCATGGCGCCGGTGGACATCTGCTGCAGCAGCAGCGCGAAGGGCAGCACCACCGCCCAGCCGGCCAGCGCGGCCGTGCCCTGGCGTGCCGCCAGCCAGGTCTCGATCAGCTGGGCGCTGGCCTGCAGCAGTGCGATCAGGCTGGTGGGCGCGGCCAGGCGCAGGATGCCGCGCAGCAGCTGTGGGGTGGGCAGCGCCGCGCGGGCGGCGCCGGCGCGGGGCAGCGCGGCGGCGGTCGGGGATTCACGCATCGCCGTCCTCCCGCGCCGGTGCGCCGGCGGCCGGCGCGGCAGCATCGGCATGCGCCGCCTCGTCACCGAAGCGCCGTTGCAGGTAGGTGCCAGCCGCGGGGCCCGGCCGCAGGCGCAGGTCGTCGAGCGTGATCGGCGAGCCATCCGCGCGCGCCAGCGCCGGCGGCTCGATGGCTGCCCCTGTGGCGCGATCCTGCAGCACCACATAGGGGCCGGCGGCGTCGGTCATCCAGCGGTCGGCCCAGGCCTTGAGCGCCACGAAGGCGGGGAAGAAGTCGCGCCCCTTGGCGGTCAGGCGGTAGACGTGGCGCACACCATCCGTGCCCGGCACGCGGGCCATCAGGCCGTGCTCGACCAGCGACTTCAGCCGCGCGCTGAGGATGTTGGGGGCGATGCCCAGGTGGCGCTCGAATTCGTCGAAGCGGGTGCTGCCGTAGAAGGCCTCGCGCAGCACCAGCATGGCCCAGCGCTCGCCCAGCACCGCCATCGAGCGGGCCACGGGGCAGGCCATGGCGGCAAAATCGGTATGGCCCATCGTCGTCTCCTCCGGCTCGGCCTGTTGTGCTGTGGTGTTCCGACTTGCGATCTGCAAGCCCGCATCTTAGCTTGCAATTTGCAAGTTCGGTGGCCGTGCCGATTGCCGCATGGCTTGCGGGGCCATGCCCGGGCGGCGTCAGTCCGCAGCCGCTTCCCGGAACACGTCCAGCGCCGGGATCTCCTCGCGCAGGAAGCCGATCAGCGCGCGCGTGGCCAGGGTGGGGTGGACGCTGGGTGTGGTGATCAGGTAGAGCCGGCTGCCCAGCCCCTCGGGCTGCCACGCCGGCAGCACCCGCACCAGGCGCCCGGCATGCACGTCTTCCCAGCCGGCATAGGCCGGCAGCAGGGCCACGCCATGGTGTTCGCGCACGGCGCGCAGCAGGAAGGGGAAGTGCTCCGACTGCAGGTGCGGGCTCAGGGAGACCTCTTCGCGCTGGCCGTCGCGTTCCAGCCGCAGTGCGAAGCGCCGGCCGGGGTAGGGCGGGCACAGGAACTGGCAGCTGGCCAGGTCGGCCGGCGTGAGCGGGGTGCCGGCGCGTGCCAGGTAGTCGGGCGAGGCAAAGAGCTGCCAGCCGATCTCGCAGACCTCGCGCGCCACGTGGTCGAGCGGCGGTTCGGAGGTGACCTTGAGCGCCACGTCGATCTCGGCCGAGATCAGGTCGACCACGCGGTTGGCGAAGAACACGCGCAGCGTGATGCCCGGGTGCCGCGCCGCGAAGCGCAGCAGCAGCGGCGCCACGAAGCTGTCGCCCAGCCCGGTCGGCACGCTCAGGCGCACGTGGCCGCGCAGTGTCTTGCCCAGGCTGTCGATCTCGGCCTGGGCCGCGGCGACTTCGCGCAGGATGCGCAGCCCGTGCTGGTACAGCGCGTGGCCCGCTTCGGTCAGTTCGAGGCGGCGCGTGGTGCGGCGCATCAGCTGCGCGCCGGCCTGCGTTTCCAGTTCGCGCAGCTGGCGGCTGACCTGCGAGCGCGTCACGCCGCGCCGGCGGCCGGCTTCGGCCAGGTTGCCGGCCTCGACGATGTCGGCGAAGGCCTGGATGAGGTTGAGGTCCATCGTGGTCGGAATGGTGCGGGCTGGCCGGTCCATCCGGGATTGCCAGCGGGATTGTCGCGTCTCGCGCAACATTGTGATTCCGCCCTCGGCAATTGTCGATGCGGTGCCACGCCGCTACAGTGGGCTGCTTCTGCCTGCCGCGCTCGTGCGGGGCGGGCGAGGCACGATAACGACGACCGCAAGACGGCAGGAGACAAGCGATGTTCAAGAGCGATTTGTTCGCCGGCCAGCGCGTGCTGGTCACCGGCGGCGGCACCGGCCTGGGATTCGCCATGGCCGACCAGCTGGCGGCGCTGGGCGCCGAACTTCACTTGTGCGGGCGGCGCCTGCCGGTGCTGGACGAGGCCGCGGCGCGGCTGCGCGCGGCCCACGGCGGCATGGTCGCCACCCATGCGGTGGACATCCGCGACGCTGCCGCCGTCGACGCCATGGTCGAGTCGATCTGGCAGGCGCACGGCCCGCTCGACGGCCTGGTCAACAACGCGGCGGGCAACTTCATCAGCCGCACCGAGGACCTGTCACCCAATGGCTTCCATGCCATCTCCGACATCGTCTTCCGCGGCACCTTCTACACCACCCAGGCGGTCGGCAAGCGCTGGATCCGCGACGGCCTGCCCGGCGCGGTGCTGTCCATCGTCGTCACCTGGGTCTGGACCGGCTCCCCCTTCGTGGTGCCCTCGGCCATGTCCAAGGCAGGCGTCGATGCCATGACCAAGTCGCTGGCGGTGGAGTGGGGGCGCCACGGCATCCGCTGCAACGCCATCGCCCCGGGTGTGATTCCCACCGAGGGCGCCGGCGCGCGGCTGCGGCCGACCGATGCGCGCCAGGAGGAGATGAGTGGGCAGAACCCGACCGGCCGGCTCGGCCGCCCGCAAGACATCGGCAACCTGGCCGCCTTCCTGCTGGCGTGCGAAAACAGCTGGATCAACGGCCAGACCATCGCCCTCGATGGCGGCGACTGGCTGGCCAACGGCGCCTATTTCAAGCAGTACCTGGACTGGGGCGACGCTGAGTGGCAGGCCGCGCGCGAGCGCATCCAGGCACGCAATGCCGCCGACCGCGCGGCGCGCACGGTCGGCGCGCCCGACGCCGATGCCGGCCAGGCGCCGCCGGCACCGCAGGCATGACAAGCATGACAGACACGACAAACAGCCAGGCGCTAACAGCCAAAGGCCAACCGCAAACAGGAGGAGCACCGATGTCCGCCGATCTCTACTTCGAAGGCACCCACTACAGCGGCGCGCAGCTCGCCGAGCGCGGCGCGCGCCTGGCCGGCGGTCTGCGCGCGCTGGGCGTGCAGGAAGGCGACGTGGTCGCCGTGCTGCTGCGCAACGATCCCATCTATGCCGACATCGTGCATGCCTGCCGCACGGCCGGCTGCTACTACTGCCCGATCAACTGGCATTTCACCACCGAGGAGATCCGCTTCCTGCTGAGCGACAGCGGCGCCAAGGTGCTGATCGCCCATGCCGACCTGCTCGACGCCGCGCGCGACGCGGTGCCGGCCGGCGTGACCGTGCTGGCGCTGGCGCCGGGGCGCCACGGCGAGGCCGGCGCGGCGGGCGCGCCCGGCGTGCGCGACTACGAGAGCTGGCTGCGCGCGCAGCCGCCCTACGACGGCCCGCGCGTGGCGCCGCGCGGCCACATGGCCTATACCTCGGGCACCACCGGCCGGCCCAAGGGCGTGCTGCGCGCGCCCATCCCGCTGGAGCGGCTCGACGCGCAGCTGGCGCAGATGCGCTCGGTGGTCGAGCAGACCATGGGCGTGGTGGCCGGTTGCCGCGCGCTGATGTCGGCGCCGCTGTATCACAGCGCCCCCGGCGTCTTCATCCAGAACGCGCTGCAGGTGGCCGAGCGCCTGGTGCTGACGCCGCGCTTCGATCCGGAGCAGGTGCTGGCGCTGGTGCAGGAGCACCGCATCGATGTGCTCTACCTGGTGCCCATCATGTACGTGCGCATGCTCAAGGTGCCGCCGGAGGTGCGCGCGCGCTACGACCTCTCTTCGCTGCGCTTCGTCGCCTCCACCGGCGCGCCGTGCGCGCCCGAGGTCAAGCGCGCCATGATCGAGTGGTTCGGCCCGGTCATCCACGAGACCTACGCTTCCAGCGAGGCCGGCATGATCACCGTCGCCACGCCGGCCGATGCGGCGGCCCGCCCGGGCACCGCCGGCCGGCCGGTCGACGCCGCGCAGGTACGCATCCTCGACGAGTCCGGCCGCCCCTGCGCGCCCGGTGAGGTCGGCCTGGTCTACGTGCGCCAGCCCGCCTACCCCGACTTCACCTACCGCCACAACGCGGCCGCGCGGCAGGCCATCGACCGCGACGGCATGGTCAGCCTGGGCGACATGGGTTACCTCGACGCCGACGGCTACCTGTTCATCTGCGACCGCGCCTCGGACATGGTGATCTCGGGCGGGGTCAACATCTACCCGGCCGAGATCGAGCATGAACTGGTGCGCTATCCCGGCGTGGCCGACTGCGTGGTGTTCGGCGTGCCCGACGACGAATACGGCGAGCGCCTGCTGGCCATGGTGCAGCCGGTGCCCGGCGCGCAGCTGGATGAGGGCGCCATGGTCGAATGGCTGCGCGGCCGGCTGTCCGGCTTCAAGGTGCCGCGCACCATCGTGATCGAGCCGCAGCTGCCACGCGACGAGACCGGCAAGCTGGCCAAGCGCCGCCTGCGCGACAAGTACTGGGCCGGGCGCACGCGCCGGGTCTGACGCCGCCGGCACCGGGCCGCCCGCATCGGCTATGCGCGGAGCGGGCGCCGGCAGGCGAGCCAAAAGACAAGTAGGAAGACAAGCAGGAAGACAAGCAAAAAGACGAGCAACAGGAGACACCATGCTGCACCGTATTCCCGCGGGTTGGCGCGCCGGACTGGCCGCCGCCCTGTGCGCCGCCCCGTTCTGCATTCCCGCCGGCATCCCGGCCGCCCGGGCCGCCGCCTTTCCCGAGCGGCCCGTCAAGCTGGTGGTGCCCTACGCCCCCGGCGGCTCCGCCGACCAGCTCGCCCGCGCGCTGGCCGACGGCATGGGCCGCGACCTCAAGCAGCCGGTGGTGGTGGAGAACCGGCCCGGCGCCAACACCATGATCGCCGCCACTGCCGTGGCACGCGCGTCCGCCGACGGCTACACGATGCTGCTGGCCAGCAACGCCAGCATGGTGCTCAACCCCATGCTGTACAAGAAGGTCAACTACGACGCCAGGCGGGACTTCAAGGTGGTCTCGGTGGCGGCCGAGATCCCGCTGGTGGTGGTCACCAACACACAGGTGCCGGCCGGCAATATCCGTGACTTCGCCAGCTATGCCAAGGCCAACGCCGGCAAGCTCAACTACGCCTCGGTCGGGCTCGGCAACCCGCTGCAGCTCGCCACCGAGATGCTGAAGACGGAGCTGGGCATCCAGTTGACCCACGTGCCCTACAACGGCAGCGCGCCGGCGCTGTCGGCGCTGCTGGCCAACGACGTGCAGCTGATGATCGACGTGGTGAGCACCTCGCTGCCGCACATCAAGGCCGGCAAGCTCAAGGCGCTGGCGGTGACCGGCCGCGAACGCCTGGAGGTGCTGCCCAACGTGCCCACCGTGGCCGAGAGCGGCCATCCCGACTACCAGGCTGCGACCTGGTTCGGCCTGGCGGTGCCCGCGCAGACGCCGCCCGAGGTGGTGGCGCGGCTGCAGGCGGCCGCCGCGCACGTCACCGCCGACCCGGGCTTCCGCCGCACCTTCGCCGAGCTTGGCCTGGTGATCCAGCGCCCGCGCGACAGCGCTGAGATCCAGCGCTACGTCGATGCCGACCGGGCCCGCTGGGGCGCGGTGATCCAGGCCAACCACATCGCGCTGGACTGAGCGGCTGCCGGCGGGGGCACGGCTTGATGCGGCTCGGCACGGCTCGGTGCGGGCGAACGCGATTCCACGCGATTCCACGCGATTCCATGCGATTCCATGCGATTCCATGCGGCACGAGCCGCGTCGAGGGGCGTATAGTGCCGGGGATGCCGCGACGTTTCCGGCGCCCGGGAGCGGCTGCGGTGTCCCTGCAACCGCCTGCCGCCCCATGAACGACCAAGAGACCAACCCGGCGTCCCGTCCCGGCGCCGCCCCGCCCGGGACCGGTTCGGCTGAACCCGCCGGTTCTGCCGCCGCCCCGCCTTCCTCATCCCCTGCCTCCGGTCCTGCCGCCGCGCCCGGCGCAACTGCCGCGCGGCGCGCCGCGGGGCCCGATCACGCTGACCCGGACGATGCCCCCGCCGTGGACGACCCTGACCTTCTGCGCGCGCTGGGCCGCCGCGCGCGTTCGGCCGCCACGCGCAAGTCGCGCCAGGTCGGGCGCCTGTCGCGCACCACCATGCGCTACACCGTCTTCATGTGCGGTGCCGGCTGCGTCGCGCTGTTCTCGATGGTGTTCGCCTGGCTCGCCGAATGGGCGCTGCAGTGGAACGAGCGCATCACCACGGCCAGGCCGTGGCTGGCCTTCCTGCTGCTGCCCTGCGGGCTGGCGGCGCTGCGCTGGCTCACCATCCGCTTCGCGCCGCAGGCGCGCGGCAGCGGCATCCCGCAGGTGATCGCCGCGGTCAACCTGCCCGAGGCGGGCACCGCGCAGAACATCCTGGTGTCGTTCCGCCAGTCGATGTGGAAGGTGGTGCTCACCGCCGGCGGCCTGATGGCCGGCGCATCGATCGGCCGCGAGGGACCCTCGGTGCAGGTGGGGGCGGCCGCCATGCTGGCGTGGGGGCGCTGGTGCCACGAACGGCTGCAGTTCCGCATCGGCTTCCATCCCAATGCGCTGATCGCCGCCGGCGCCGCCGGCGGGCTGGCCGCGGCCTTCAACACGCCGCTGGCCGGCGTGGTGTTCGCCATCGAGGAACTGGGCAAGGGCACGGCCGTGCGCTGGGACCGGCTGGTGCTCACCGGCGTGCTGACCGCCGGCTTCCTGTCGCTGGCCATCTTCGGCAACAACCCGTACTTCACCGTGCGCACGCCGATCCTGGCGCTGCACAGCGCCTGGGGCCCGGTGCTGCTGTGCGCGGTGCTCAACGGCGTGCTGGGTGGCCTGTTCGCCAAGGCGCTGATCGGCGGCGTGCCCGCGCTGCTGCCGGCGCGCTGGCGCGGCTGGCCGGGGCGCCACCCGGTGCAGGTGGCCTTCGGCTGCGGCCTGGTGGCCGCCGCGATCGGCTGGGCCACCGGTGGCGCTACTTTCGGCACCGGCTACGGCCAGGCCGCCGGCCTGATCAACGGCGTGCCGCACGAGACCACGCTGTGGTTCGGCGTGGCCAAGCTGGTGTCCACCGTGGTGTCGTATTTCGCCGGTATCCCCGGCGGTATCTTCACGCCGTCGCTGGCCATCGGCGCCGGCATCGGCGCCAACGTCGCGCATTTCATCACCGGCATGGCCGAGCCGCGCGTGCTGGCGCTGGTATCGATGGCCGCCTTCCTGGCGGCGGCCACGCAGGCGCCCATCACCGCCAGCGTGATCGTGATGGAAATGACCCGCTCGCAGGACCTGACCCTGTTCCTGCTGGCCGCCTCGCTGCTGGCCTCCTTCCTGGCCCGCCAGTTCTGCCCTCATCCCTTCTACCACCACGTCGGCCATGCCTTCCGGCGCGAGGCGGTGGGGCTGGAGCGCAAGGCCGCGCCGGCTTGAGCGGGCGCCGGGTGGAGCGTGCTGCGCCCAGGTGTGGCGGCGTTCAAACACCTGCCCGGCAGCGTGTGCCGCGCCCGTTGCGGGCATGGGCGGATGCCTTACCATGGGCCCGCGCCGGCGCACTGTCCGGTGCGCGCGACGGCGCCGCCCGCGCCGGATGGCAGCCTTTCGCTTCACCGGGGAGCACAGATGGCCACGCAAGGACCGGCGGGACGCCCCGCGCCCAGCAAGCAGGCGAAGGACCCGCCGCCCCGGCCGGATCCCGACATGGTGTGGCATACGCGCGGCCCGCGCCACGAGGTGCGCCAGGACGCCTCCCGCGCGCGGCCCGGCCGCCGCGAACTGCCGCCCAGCCGCGTGCCGCGCCTGCTGCTGTGGGCCTTGTTCCTGGCGGTGCTGGCCGGACTGGCCAACGCGGTGCTGCGCATGACGGCCTAGCGCCCCTCCGGCGCCCGCGGCCACATGCCGCCGGAGCCACCGGAACGGACCGGCCGTGCCGCTCAGGAACCGCCCGGGCCGGCCGGGCTCCAATCCAGTCTGTGCCCGGTTTTGTCTGCCTTGTTCGCCGCGCACGGCGCGCAGGCGCGGGAAGCCGGCATACTGCTGGCTGCCCGTGCATGGCGCCGGGCCGTCCGAGATTCCTGGAGTATCGATGCGATTGACCCTTGCCGGGCTGGCTGCCGCCAGCCTGATGGCCTGCCTGCCGGCGGCCCGCGCCGCCGCGCCCGCGGCAACCCCGGCCCCGTCCACCGCCGCGGCTTCGGCCACCGCTGCCCAGGCGGCGCCCGCCGGCACCGGCAGCAACGCGCTGGCGCCGGTGCTGCACACGCTGGAGATCGGCAACCCGATCCCGGCACTGCCCGACTGCGCCGACAAGCGCACGCCGGATGGCCGCGACGTGACAGCCTACTGCGTGGAACTGCGCGGCGACGGCGTGATGCGCCAGATCGGCGTGCCGCGCGACAAGCGCCCGTCCTTCATGGACGGCACGCACGTGGTTGCCTTCGTCGACGGTAACGCGCTGGTCGGCCTGATCGTGCCGACCACCGGCACGCGCGGCCAGCAGGCCGCGCTGGAGTCGCTGGTGGCCGGCTACGGCAAGCCGCTCCGTCAGCGCGAAGTCGAGGTCAAGGACCGCAACGGCAAGCCGCTCAAGACCGTGCACGCGGCCTGGGTCAAGGCGCCGTTGACGGTGGAGCTGTATGCGATCCCGGAAGAGGGCGACGAGGGCACTATCGAGATGCTGCTGCCGCAGGCGCGCAAGCTGATGACGGGCCAGAGCGATGCCATGGCCAAGCAGCTGGCGCCGGCCTCGGCGCCGGCCGCCAAGGCCGCACCCGAGCCGAAGGCCAAGGGCAAGGCCGCCTGGTAGCCCGGCTGCCTGCGCTGCGGCGCTGCCGGCATGGGCCGGCGCACCGCCTGCCTGGCAGACGTTCCTGCAGACCGTCCTACAGTCCTTCCATCACGTGATCCAGTCCGCGTACCACGCCGCGCAGCGTGTGCACCTTGCGGATGGCGAGCAGGGCGCCCGAGACATAGGGCCTGGAGCCGTCGCCCGCCTCGTGGCGCAGGTGCAGGCGCTGGCCGTCGGCGCCGAAGATGACCTCCACGCCGAGCTGGTAGCCGGGCAGGCGCACGGCGTGCACCTGGGTGCCCGACAGCGAGGCGCCGCGCGTCTCGACCGGGCCGTTGACCTTGTCCAGCGGCACCGTCAGTTCGGGCTGCCTGACCTGTCCCAGGCGATAGGCCAGTTCGCGCACGGTGCCGGACGGGGCATCGACCTTGCCGGCCTTGGCGTAGTCGATGATCTCCCACTGGTCCAGGTGGCGTGCGGCCATCTCGGCGAACTTCTGCAGCAGCACCACCGTGATGGCGAAGTTGCCGCAGGCCAGCACGCCCCGTCCGGCCTGGTGCGCGGCGGCGTCGATCTCGGCGTAGTCCTGGTCCGACAGGCCCGAGGTGCCCACCACCACGTGCGCGCCGTGGCGCAGTGCCTGCAGGATGTTGTGCTTGGCTACCGCCGGCTTGGTGTACTCGACGTAGACGTCGCACGGCGTCTGCGCCAGCACGTCGATGCTGGCCGCCGCCACGCCCGGCGTGTCGGCATGGCCGGTCAGCTGCGCCAGCGGCTGTCCGGCGGCGCCGCGCGACAGGCCGGCCACCAGTTGCATATCGGGCGCATGCGCCACGCCGCGCGCCAGTTCGCTGCCGGCCCAGCCGGTCACGCCGCCGACGGCGACTCGGATGCGAGGGTTCATGGTGTGTCTCTCCTGGATGCTTGTTGCGGTTCGAGGTTCGTTGATGGGGACGGTCGGCGCGGCGGCCGCACCGCTGGCGCGTTCGCATGCGGCAGCATAGCGCCGCCGCGCCCGTCCTGCCGCGGGGCGATCCGGCTGGCGCCTGCGGCGGTGCTGCCTGGCACTACCCGGCACTACCCGGCAGCACGCCTGCGATCGATCTTGCGCGCCAGCACGATCGAGGTGGCGGTGTGGTTCACCCCCTCCAGCATGCCGATCTCGTCGAGCAGCTTGTCGAGCCGCGCGTGCGTGTCGCAGCGGATCACCGCCAGGTAGTCCACCGGCCCGCTGACCGAGTTCAGCTCTTCCACCTCGGGCAGGCGCTGCAGCGCGCGCACCACCGCGGGCGCGGCCTTGGGCTGCACCGAGATGCCGCAGAAGGCCAGGATGGCGTTGTCTTCCATCTGCTGGCCGAGGCGCACGCCATAGCCGGCGATCACGCCTTCGCGTTCCAGCCGGGCGATGCGCGCCACCACCGTGGTGCGCGCGATGCCCAGCTTGCGCGCAAGGTTGGCGGCGCTCTCGCGCGCGTTGGCCTGCAGCAGCGACAGCAGGTGGCGGTCGGTGGCGTCCAGTTCCGGCATCGGGTTCCTCCTTGCCTGCGAGGCGCCGGGGCCGGCGCGCCGCTTGCATGTCGATGACTGTCGACGTTTGTCGATTCGTCGGGAATGTCTGTCGTTTCGACGGATTATGACTGGATATCGTCAATCTCGTGCCTTCATTCCGACGGAGCTGCGACCCATACTTCACACCAGAAGGCCGTCATGCAGCGGCAGGTCAAGCACGAGAGGAGGTCCCATGACGATGCAAGGCAAACTGGCCCGCGCGGCCGATCCGGTGGGGGTGGCGGGCGGCGGCGGCGCGCGCGCGGGGCGCAGGCCCTGGCAGGTGGTGGTGCTGGGCGCGGGCAAGATCGGCCGCACCATCGCCGCCATGCTGCATGACAGCGGCGACTACCGCGTGCGCCTGGTCGACCGCGACGCGGCGCGGCTGCAGGGCCTGCCTGCCGGCATCGTCGGACAGGCCGGCGATCCCGCCGAGCCGGCCGCCTGCGCGGCGCTGCTGGCCGGCGCCGATGCGGTGCTCAACGCACTGCCCTTCCACGCGGCGGTCGGTGTCGCCACCCAGGCGGCGGCGCTCGGCGTCCACTACTTCGACCTGACCGAGGACGTCGCCGCGACCCAGGCCATCCGGCGCCTGGCCGACGGCGCGCGCTCGGTGCTGATGCCCCAGTGCGGGCTGGCGCCGGGCTTCATCGGCATCGTCGGGCACGACCTGGCGCAGCGCTTCCTGCGCGACGGCGGCGAACTGCTGGAACTGCGCATGCGCGTCGGCGCGCTGCCGCGGTACCCGAACAACGCGCTCAAGTACAACCTCACCTGGAGCACCGAGGGCCTGATCAACGAGTACTGCAATCCCTGCGAGGCCATCGTCGACGGCCGGCAGGTCGAAGTCCCCGCGCTGGAAGGGCTGGAGAGCTTCGCGCTGGACGGCGTCGAGTACGAGGCCTTCAATACGTCCGGCGGGCTGGGCACGTTGCCCGAGACGCTGGCCGGGCGCGCGCGCCAGGTCGACTACAAGTCGATCCGCTACCCGGGCCATTGCGCGGTGATGAAGCTGCTGCTCAACGACCTGCGCCTGCGCGACCGGCGCGAATGGCTGCGCGAGATCTTCGACAGCGCGATCCCGGTCACGCAGCAGGATGTGGTGATCGTCTTCGCCAGCGCCACGGGGTATCCTGCAGCGGGCGCCGCGGGCGCCGCGCCGCTGACGCAGGCTTCGTTCTCGGCGCGCATCGGCGGCGCCGACTCGCCGGCTGGCCACCTGAACGCGATCCAGCTCACCACCGCCGCCGGCATCTGCGCCGCGCTCGACCTGGTGGCACAGGGCGTGCTGCCGCAGGCCGGTTTCGTGCGGCAGGAGGCGATCGCGCTCGATGCCTTCCTGGCCAACCGTTTCGGCCGGCGCTACAGAAGCCATCCCTTGCAGGAGACGACGGCATGAAGACGCAGGACATCGCAGCATGCTGGCAGGCCATGGGCCTGCCGCGCCCGTGGTCGGACGGCGCGGGCACGGGCGCCGCGCTGGCGCTGCGCTCGCCCATCGACGGCGAGACCTACGGGCACCTGCCCGCCTGCAGCGAGGCCGAGGCCGGGCAGCGCATCCACCGCGCGCGCGAGGCGCAGAGCGCGTGGGCGCTGCTGCCCGCGCCGGCGCGCGGCGAGGTGGTGCGGCGCTTCGGCGAGGTGTTGCGCGAGCACAAGAAGGCGCTGGGGCGCCTGGTCTCGCTGGAGGCCGGCAAGATCCTGCAGGAAGGGCTGGGCGAGGTGCAGGAGATGATCGATATCTGCGACTTCGCGGTCGGCCTGTCGCGCCAGCTGCACGGCCTGACCATCGCCTCCGAGCGGCCGCAGCACGTGATGCGCGAGAGCTGGCACCCCTTCGGCCTGTGCGCGGTGATCTCGGCGTTCAATTTCCCGGTCGCGGTGTGGGCCTGGAACGCGGCGCTGGCGCTGGTGTGCGGCAATGGCGTGCTGTGGAAGCCGTCGGAGAAGACACCGCTGAGCGCGCTGGCCGCGCATGGCCTGCTCGAACGCGTGGTGGCCAACGCCGCGCCGCAGTATGCAGGCATCTCGGCGGTGCTGCCCGGCGGCCGGGCGCTGGGCAGCTACCTGGTCGAGCATCCGGCGGTGCGCCTGGTCAGTGCCACCGGCTCCACGCGCATGGGGCGTGAAGTCGGTGTGGCCTGCGCGCGCCACTTCAAGCGCAGCATCCTGGAGCTGGGCGGCAACAATGCCGCCATCGTGGCGCCGTCCGCCAACCTGGAGCTGGCGGTGCGTGCCATCACCTTCGCCGCGGCCGGTACCGCGGGCCAGCGCTGCACCTCGCTGCGGCGCCTGTTCGTGCATGCCGACCTGCTGCCGCAACTGGGCGAGCGCCTGGTGCAGGTACTGGGCCGGCTGCCAGTGGGCGACCCGCTCGAGGATGGCACGCTGGTGGGGCCGCTGATCGATGGCGACGCGGGCGATGCCATGGCCAACGCGCTGGCGGACTGCCGCGCGCAGGGCAATGTGGTGCACGGCGGCGAACGCCTGCTGGGCGAGCGCTATCCGCAGGCCTGCTACGTGCGGCCGGCGCTGGTGCTGACCGGCGAGCAGCACGACACCATGCTGACCGAGACTTTCGCGCCCATCCTCTACCTGATGCCCTACACCTCGCTGGACGAGGCCATCGCGCTGAACAACGCAGCACGGCACGGCCTGTCGTCCTGCCTCTTCACCGAGTCGCTGCGCGAGGCCGAGACCTTCCTGTCGGCGGCGGGCAGCGACTGCGGCATCGCCAACGTGAACATCGGCACCAGCGGTGCCGAGATCGGCGGGGCCTTCGGCGGCGAGAAGGAAACGGGCGGCGGTCGCGAATCGGGCTCGGATGCATGGAAGGGCTATATGCGGCGCGCCACCAATACCATCAACTATGGCGATGCGCTGCCGCTCGCGCAGGGGATTCGCTTCGACATCTAGTGCGGTGCAGGATGTCCGTCCGAGCGGGCGCGGAGCATGGCGGGGAGGGGGTGACGCGCGGGGTGACGCGCGCCGGGGTGACGCGCGCGATTCGTAGCGAATCGTAACAAGGGTTACAGCGCCTTGACGCTGTATTACGGGGAGTCCCCGTATAACGTTCTTAAGAACAGGAACGCCCCAAAGGACTCGCGATGAAGACGCTGTTGATCGGAATGGCGGCCGCTGCCGCCACGGCAATGCTCGGCGGTTGTGCCGTCTATCCCGCCTACCCCGCCTACCCCGCCTATCCGGCCTATGACGCCTATGGCGGCCCGGCCTACGTGGCCCCGCCTGCCTACGTCGGCCCCTCGGTCTATTTCGGTTACGGCGGCGGCTACTACGGTGGTGGCCGGCGCTATCGCCACTGGCGCTGAGCGGGCCAGGCCGGTGCGCGCTCCGGAGCGGGCCGGCCGGCTCAGGCCTGGCCGCTGAGGCCGGGCCAGCTGGGCGCCAGGGCCTGCGCCAGTTCGGGCAGGTCGATCAGGTCGAGCACGCGGCCGACCGTGTGGTCGACCAGTTCGGCGATGGTGCGCGGCTTCTGGTAGAAGCCGGGCACCGGCGGAAAGACGATGCCGCCCATCTCGGTGACGGCCGTCATATTGCGCAGGTGCGCCATGTTGAGCGGCGTCTCGCGCACCAGCAGCACCAGCCGGCGGCGCTCTTTCAGCGTGACGTCGGCGGCGCGCGTGATCAGGTTGTCGGAGAAGCCGTTCGCCACGGCGGCGAGGGTGCGCATGGAGCAGGGCGCGATCACCATCGCATGCGCGCGGAAGGACCCGCTGGCGATGGTGGCGCCTACGTCACGCACGTTATGCACCACGTCGGCCAGGGCCTCGACCTCGCCCTTGCCCATGTCCAGCTCGTGCTGCAGGTTCATCACGCCGGCGGGCGATACCAGCAGGTGGGTTTCGACCCCGGGCGCGCCGCGCAGCACCTGGGCCAGCCGCACGCCGTAGACGGCGCCGGTGGCCCCGGTGATGGCAACGATCACGCGCCGCGGCGCGGCGCCGCCGGCCGCGGGCGTGGCCGTCATGTTCAGCCCTTGAGCAGGGTCTGCAGTTCGCCGCTCTGATACATCTCCATCATGATGTCCGAGCCGCCGATGAATTCGCCGTTGACATAGAGCTGGGGAATGGTCGGCCAGTTGGCGTATTCCTTGATGCCCTGGCGGATGCCGTCGTCTTCCAGCACGTTGACCGTGGTCGGCGCGTCGACGCCGCAGGCCTTCAGGATCTGGATGGCGCGGCCGGAGAAACCGCACATCGGGAACTGGGCGGTGCCCTTCATGAACAGCACGACCGGGCTGCCCTTGACGATCTGGTCGATCTTTTGTTGCACGTCACTCATGGTTTCACGTATCGGGTTGAGGCGATGCCGGCCGGGGCCGATGCCGCACGGGGAAATCGGAACAAGCGCGGGGGCGCGCCGTGCTGGGGCGGATTTTACTTGATTCGGGCCGGCCCTTCAGGGCCGGGCCAGGAGCGCCGCGGCGGTGCCTGCGTGGGTGGCGCCGCAGGCACCGCCGGCCCGCTCAGGTGGCCAGCCGCCCGCCGCTGCAGCGCTCGTTGCCGCCCAGGTCGCGTGCGGTGGAGATCTCGGCGAAGCCCGCCGCGGCAAGCAGGCCGCGCGCGGCCTCGCCCTGGTCGTAGCCGTGCTCGACCAGCAGCCAGCCGCCGGGCGCCAGGCGGGCCGGGGCACCGGCGGCGATCGTGCGCAGGTCGCCGAGGCCGTCGCCATGGTCGGTCAGGGCATCGACCGGCTCGAAGCGCAGGTCGCCCTGCACCAGATGCGGGTCGGCCGCGGCGATATAGGGCGGGTTGCTGATGATCAGGTCGAAGCGCACTGCTTCCGGCAGCGCTGCGTACCAGTCGGAGCGCAGGAAGCGCACATTGCCCGCGCCCAGCCGCGCGGCATTGTCCTGCGCCACCGCCAGCGCCGCCGGCGAGACATCGGTGGCCCAGACCTCGGCGTCGGGCCGCTCCAGCGCCAGGGTCAGCGCCAGGATGCCCGAGCCCGTGCCCATGTCCAGCAGATGCGGCCGCGCGCGGCCGTGCAGGCGCGCCAGCGCCGCCTCGACCGCGATCTCGGTGTCGGGCCGGGGGATCAGCACATCCGGCGTGACGCGGAAGACTCGGCCGAAGAACTCACGCTCGCCGAGCAGGTAGGCCATCGGTTCGCCCGCCAGCCGGCGTGCGACCAGCGCGGCCAGCGCCTCGCGGCGCGCAGGAGTGAGCGCCTCGTCGTCGCGGGTGATGAGCTGGGTGCGGCTGTAGCCGGTCAGGTGGCCCAGCAGCATGCGCGCCTCCAGCACCGGCAGGCCGGCCGCGGTGGCGAGCGCCTGCGCCTCGCGCAGGGTGGGCGAGGACGGCCAGCGGCCGCTATCTGGGTTATCTGGGCCGCTATCGGCGGCGGGTGGCGAGGCCTGGGGAGCTGACGGGGCGGCGGGTGCCGGGTGCGGCATGGTGTCTCGGGGTACGGGTAGGTCGGGCGGTGGCCGGCAGCAAAAAACCCCGCCGAGCCTTGCCGGACAGCATACGCCGGCGTGGCGGGGGCGGGGCCGTGCGGCGCAGCCTGGCCGCGCCGGTGGCCGGCCAGGAGCATGTCCCGGGGCCGGCCGGTACGTCCGGATTACTTGTTGACGGCGTCCTTGGCCTTGTCGGCAGCCGCGTTGACGGCGTCCTTGGCCGCATCCTTGGCATTGGCCATGGCGCTGGCGGCATCCGACTTGGCCTGCTCGGCGGCGGCGGAAGCCTGGCTGGCGGCATTGCCGGCGGCGGCCTTGGCCGCGTCGGCCGCATTGCTGGCAGCCGCGGCGGCATCGCTGGCAGCGGCCTTGGCGGAATCGGCGGCGTTCTGCATCGCGCTTTCGGCGCTGGTGGCAGGCGCTTCTTCCTTCTTGCTGCAAGCGGTGAGAGCGGCGGCGACCATCAGCAGTGCGAGCAACTTCTTCATGATTTCATCCTTTTGTCCGTTTCGAGGTGACGTTCGCCTGCCTTCTTGCGCGGCAGGTCCAGTCGCGTTCGATTATAGGAAGCGGCCCAGGCCATGCCAGTGCTGTTTCAAGCATTTACAACAGATACAAAGGCTTTCCGATCGTGCCGGATGTGCAAACAAAGGTGAGCGCACGGCATGGGGGGGCGCTCAGGCCTCTTCCCCCAGGGCTGCGAGCTGGTCCGCCTGGTGCTCGGCGGCCAGTGCGCCCACCAGTTCGTCGAGGTCGCCGTCCATGATGGCGTCGATCTTGTACAGCGTCAGGTTGATGCGGTGGTCGGTGACGCGGCCCTGCGGGAAGTTGTAGGTGCGGATGCGGTCGCTGCGGTCGCCCGAGCCGATCAGGTTGCGCCGCGTGCTGGCTTCCTTGGCCTGGGCGGCGCGCTCCTGCATGTCCTTGATGCGCGCCGCCAGCACCTTCATCGCCTTGTCCTTGTTGCGGTGCTGGCTGCGGTCGTCCTGGCACTCGACCACGATGCCGGTCGGCAGGTGGGTCAGGCGCACCGCGGAGTCAGTCTTGTTGACGTGCTGGCCGCCGGCGCCGGAAGCGCGGAAGGTGTCGATGCGCAGGTCGGCCGGGTTGATCTGCACTTCGCCCACCTCGTCGGCCTCGGGCATCACCGCCACCGTGCAGGCCGAGGTATGGATGCGGCCCTGCGCCTCGGTGGCCGGCACGCGCTGCACGCGGTGGCCGCCGGACTCGAACTTGAGCCGCGAGAAAGCCTTGTCGCCGGCGATGCGCACGATCACTTCCTTGTAGCCGCCCAGGTCGGATTCCGATTCGCTCATCACCTCGACCTGCCAGCGCTGGCGCTCGGCGTAGCGTGTGTACATGCGCAGCAGGTCGGCGGCGAACAGCGCGCTTTCCTCGCCGCCGGCGCCGGCGCGGATTTCCAGCAGCAGGTTGCGGTCGTCGTTGGGGTCCTTGGGCAGCAGCAGCGTCTGCAGGCTGCCCTCCAGCCCCTCCAGGCGCTCCTTCGCCACGGCGATCTCGTCGGCGGCGAAGTCCTTCATCTCGGGGTCGTCCAGCAGCGCCTGGGCGGTGGCCAGGTCGTCCTGGGCCTGGCGGTACTGGCCGTACTGTTCGGCCACCGGCGACAGCTCGGCGTGCTCGCGCGTCAGCTTGCGGTACTGCTCCATGTCGGCCGTGGCGTTCTCGCGCGCGAGCAGGGCGTTGACCTCTTCGAGTCGCTCGGCCAGTTGGTCGAGCTTGGCTTGCATGCTGGCTTTCATCGGGGGTTCGGCAATTCCGGGAGGGTGTTCTGGGACATCGCCGCCGCATCCGCGCCAGGCTGGGCAGGATGGCTGCGGGGCTGGCGCCGCGCGGGCGGCTGGGCGGCTGGCGCGTGCCGCGGAGGCAGCGCGCGAAGGGCGGGCGCGGCTAGCGCTCGGAGTGGCTGCTGTGGCGGAACAGGCCCGGCACCAGGCGCAGCAGCGCCTCGCGATCCTCGCCCTGGGTGTGGTTCAGGGCGTGGGTGGGGCCGTGCAGGAACTTGCGGGTGAGGGCGCCGGAGAGCGCCTCGAGCACGGCTTCGGGATCATCGCCGCGCGCCAGCATGCGGCGCGCGCGTTCCAGCTCGGCCTGGCGCATCGACTCGCCTTGCTGCTGCAGGTCGCGGATGACCGGTACCACGCTGCGGGTCTCCAGCCAGTGCATGAAGTTCTGCACGCGCGACTCGATGATCGCCTCGGCCTGGGCCACCGCCGCCTGGCGCATGGCATTGCCCTCGCGCACGATGGCGCCGAGGTCGTCCACGGTGTACAGGAAGACGTCGTCCAGGCGCGCCACCTCGGGCTCCACGTCGCGCGGCACGGCCAGGTCCACCATCATGATGGGGCGGTGCTTGCGGCGCTTGACCGCGCGTTCCACGGCGCCCAGCCCGATGATGGGCAGCGAGCTGGCGGTGCAGGAGACCACGATGTCGAACTCGTGCAGGCGCTCGCCCAGTTCGGACAGGCGGATCGCCTCGGTGGTCAGGCCCTGGCCGGAGAGCTGCTCGGCCAGCTTCTCGCCGCGTTCGACGGTGCGGTTGGCCACCACGATCTGGCGCGGCTGCTGCGCGGCGAAGTGGGTCGCGCACAGTTCGATCATTTCGCCCGCGCCGATGAACAGCACACGCTGCGTCGACACGCTCTCGAAAATGCGCTGCGCCAGCCGCACGGCCGCCGCCGCCATCGACACCGAATGCGCGCCGATCTCGGTCTGGCCGCGCACTTCCTTGGCCACGGCGAAGGTGCGCTGGAACAGCTGGTTCAGGTAGGTGCCCAGCGCGCCGGCCTCGCCGGCGGTGCGCACCGCATCCTTCAGCTGGCCGAGGATCTGGGTCTCGCCCAGCACCATCGAATCCAGGCCGCTGGCCACGCGGAAAGCGTGGCGCACCGCTTCCGACTGCGGCAGCGCATACAGGTGCGGCGCCAGTTCGCCGGCCGGCACGTTGTGATGCTGGGCCAGCCAGCGCAGCGTGTGCTCGAAGCCGTCCGAGCCGCTCACCAGGATGTCGGTGGCGCAGTAGATCTCGGTGCGGTTGCAGGTGGAGAGGATGGCGGCCTCGGTGCCGCTGCGGCCCGCAAGGTGATTGCGCAAGGTGCCCAGCGCGGGTTTGATCTGCTCAAGCGGAAACGCCACACGCTCGCGCAGCGAGACGGGTGCCGTGGTGTGATTGATGCCGATCGCGAGCAGTTGCATTCTTGCGGGGGTGCTTTCGGGGGCTTTTTTCTGGGCCGCGGTGATGCCGGAGGGCGTGGACGCGTATAAGGCGGCGTATACAGCGCGGGGCGGCGTATACAGCGCGGACCGCTTTGCATTATACCGCCGGCGGTACAAATTGCTGGACGCGGACTTGATCTGGCTCAGGAGTCCGCCAAGTCTTATCCTTGCACGCTCGGCGGTGAATCGAGGGGGAGGGCGGCATCACTGCCGCAAGGCCCCCGAACGGGTGACTTTTGCGATACCTTGCATCCGGCGGCGGGGGCGGCAGGCCACGGCCGCCGGCACCGCAGCATTCAGGAAAACATATGGTGGGAATCTTGGTGGTCGGCGCCCTGGTCGGCCTCACGGGGCGCCAACTGCACCCGGTCGGGCGGCGCGTGGTCGGCTGGCGCGTCGCGCCGCTGCTGGGTGCGGTGGGGGCGGCGCTGGCCTTCTATGGCGGCCAGGCGCTGCGCTGGTTCATCGACGGGCAGATGATCGGCTGGGGCGCCGCGATCCTGGGCGCCGCCCTGCTGACGGCGCTGTGGGGGCTGGTGTTCCGGCGCGGGTGACACCGCCCGCCCGCGGGCGGATCGTGCCGCCGCCGCTGCCTCAGCGGCGTGCCGCCAGGAAGCGGTTCAGCACGCCGCTGGAATAGTGGCTCGCCACCTCGCTGAGGAAGGCGGCGAAATCCACATGGGCGCTGTCGTCGGCACGGTCGGAAATGGTGCGCATCACCGCATAGGGCACGCCGTACTCATGGCATACCTGGCCCACTGCCGCGCCCTCCATCTCCACGGCCTGCAGCCCGGGCAGGCGCGCGCGCAGTTCGGCCACCGCGGCCGGCGCGCCGATGAACTGGTCGCCGCTGGCGATCAGCCCGAGGTGCAGCGCGGGCGCGCTGACGCCGAAGCGCGCGCGCACCGGCGCCGGCACGGCCTCGGCCAGGTCCAGGCGCAGGAAGTCCTCGGTGGCCTGGCGCAGGGCCGCGGTGAGGGCGGCATCGGTGGCGAAGCTGGCTTGTTCCAGCAGCGGCACCTCGTGGCGGGGGAAGAAGGGACGGGCGTCGAGGTCGTGCTGCAGCGTGGCGTCGGCGATCACCACGTCGCCCACGTGCGTGGCATCGCCCACACCGCCGGCCAGGCCGGTGAAGACGATCTCGCTGGCACCGAATTCGCGGATCAGCGTCACCGTGGTGGCCGCCGCCGCCACCTTGCCCATGCGCGCCAGCACCAGCACGCAGGGCTGGCCGTGCAGGGTGCCGACGTGGTAGTCGCGCATGCCGACGCGGTGTACCGTGGCCTTCGCATCCTCGTGCCGCATGGCGGCGATCAGCGCGTCGACTTCGTCGTGGATGGCGGCAAGGATGCCCAGGGTCATGGCAGGTCAGGGCGCGGCCAGGCGCCGGTAGTGATCGGACAAGGCGCCAAGGATACCGGGCAGGCGCGGCCCGCGCAAAGTACCGGCGGCCCGCTGCGGGCGCCCTGGATGCGGCAGGCGGATGCGACGGCGGATGCGTAGTGGCAGTCGCTTTGCTACAGTGCATCTCATCGCGTCCATCCCTTCCCTGCCCATGCCTTCCTCTCCGATGCAGTTGCTGCGCGAGCGGCGCGCGATCCGCCAGGCCCTGGCCGGCTGGCGCCGCGACGGCGTATTGGTGCCGGCGGCCGCCAGGCTGGCCTGGACCCGCACCGAGCCCGGCGCGGCCGACTGGCGCGGCTGGCTCGACCTCGCCTTGCTCGCGCTGGGCGCGGCGCTGTTGTGCGTCGGCGTCATCGTCTTCTTCGCCTTCAACTGGCAGGACCTGCACAAGTTCGCCAAGTTCGGCCTGCTGGCCGCGCTGATCACCGCTCTGGCGGCCTTCGCCCTGCCGCGCCGGCCCGGCGACCTCGCGGCCCAGGCGGCGCTGGCCGGCGCGCAGGTGCTCACGGGCGCGCTGCTGGCCGTGATCGGGCAGGTCTACCAGACCGGCGCCGATGCCTGGCAGCTGTTCGCCCTGTGGGCGCTGCTGGCCGTGCCCTGGGCCCTGGCGGCGCGCGCCGCGCCGCACTGGTGGGTGGTGCTGGTGGTGGGCAATGTGGCGCTGCTGCGCTACTGCAGCATCCGCCTGGGCGTGGGCGGCATGTTCGAACTGCTGTTCGGCGAGCGTGGCGGCCTTGCCACCAGCCTGCTGCTGCTGCTGGCCACCGCGGTGCAACTGGCGCTGTGGTACGGCCTGTGCGCGCTTGCGCCGGCGCTGGGCTTCCGCGGCCAGGCCGGGGCCCGCATCGCGGGCGCGCTGGCCTGCGCCTACGCCACCTGGCTGGGCCTGGCCAGCCTGCTGCAGTCCGCGGTTGCCGGCGGCTACTACCTGTGTGCCCTGGCCGCGCTGGCCGCGCTCGGTGCCTGGGTCTACCTGCGCGCCTTCGATATCGTGCTGCTCAGTCTGGCGAGCTTCAGCGCCATCGTGCTGGGGATCGGCGGGGCCGGCCACTGGCTGCTGCGCGGCAGCGCCGACTACGGCGTCTTCCTGCTGCTGGGCCTGCTGACCGTGGCCCTGGCCGGCGGCGCGGCCAGCTGGCTGCTGCGGGCGCACCGCCGCCACGTGATGGGAGCGCAGGCATGAGCACGATGCATCCGGACGACACGTCCCGTTCGACCCGCCGCGCCGTGCGCAAGGTCTGGGACGATTTCTCCGCGCGCGGCATGGCCAGCGGCGCCTATACCGAAGCCGTGCGCGCCCCGTGGGCGGTGCGCGTGCTGATGGGCGGCGCCGGCTGGCTGGGCGCGCTGTTCTTCCAGCTCTTCCTGGTCGGCAGCGTCTTCCTGGCCGCGCGCGACAACGGCTGGGCCATGGCGCTGTGCGGCGCCGCGATGGTCGCACTGGCCTACGTGCTGTACCGGCGCCGCCTCGGCGGCATCGCGCTGGAACAGTTCGCGCTGGCCATCAGCCTGAGCGGCCAGGGCATGGTGATCCTGGGCGCGGCCAAGGGGGTCGCCTTCGAGCGCGCGCTGGAGTCGGCCGGCTTCTGGGCCGGCATCGCCGCGTTCCAGGCGCTGCTGTTCGCCGTGGTGCCCAACCGCCTGCACCGGCTGCTGTGCGCCTTGACGGCCTGGGGCGCGCTCGCGGTGACCGCGCAGCGCCTGATCGGACCGTCCGCCCTCGACGGCTGGCTGGCCTATCCCTGGCCGCTGGTGGGGCTGGTGCCGCTGGCCTGCGTGCTGCTGATCGCCTTCACCAACAACGAGGCACAGCTGTGCACCGCCGACCGGCTGGACTGGGCCGAACCCGCCGCCGATGCGACCTTGCTGTTCGCCCTGGGCGGCGCCCTGATGCTGACCGGCGCCGACCGGCCCTGGCTGCTCGCGACAGGCGGGGCGGCGCCGATCGGCATGCACTGGCACGCCGGCGCCGTGCTGGCTTTCCTGCTGGCCGTGTTCGCGGCCGCGGAAGCGCGCCGCCTCGAACTGCCCAATGCCGCCGGCCTGCCCGCGGTGATCGTCGCACTGGCGCTCGGCGGCCTGATGGCGGGCGCGCCGGCCGTCAGCGTCGGCGTGCTGGCCCTGGGGCTGGCGCTGCGGCGTGCCTCGCTGCCCTGGCTCGGATTGGGCGTGGCCACGTTGCTGGCGGGTTTCACCTGGTACTACAGCGCGCTGAGCTGGACCCTGCTCGCCAAGTCGGCCACGCTGGCCGGCGCCGGCGTGCTGGTCCTGCTGGCGCGCGTCGTGCTGCTGCGCCGCGGCGGCACCAAGGAGCTGCGATGAAACGCTGGATCCTGATCGCCTGGGCCCTGACGCTGGGCGTGGCCGCTTTTGGCATCGCCGGCAAGGAACGGCTGCTGGCCGGCGGCCAGACCATCTACCTGCGCCTGGCCCCGGTGGACCCGCGCTCGCTGATGCAGGGCGACTACATGGCGCTGAACTTTGCCATCGGCAACGCCATCCGCGAAGCGCGCCGGCAGCACGACCTGCCGGACGCCCGCGCGGGCGTTGCCGTGGTCACGCTCGACGCCCGGCGCGAAGCCGTCTTCGTGCGCCTGCACGGCAGCGAAGCGCTCGCGCCCGGCGAACGGCTGCTGCGCTACCAGACCGTGCCCACACGCTGGGGCGGCGTGCAGGTCCAGGTGTCGACCGACGCCTTCTTCTTCCAGGAGGGGCAGGCGGCGCGTTTCGAGCACGCGAAGTACGGCGAGTTCCGTGTCGGGGACGATGGAACGGCGGTGCTGGTGAAGGTGGTGGGGGAGGGGCTGGAGGCGTTGTGAGATGTGGCGGCGCTGCGCTTGCCAAGGCTGCGCAGAGGATTTTCACCGCACACTGTTTGCGTATCAAAGCGCAACATTCCCTGGGCCCCTCCGGGAGTACGCTTCATCTCGTCGCATGCAAAGCGACCGGGATTGACAGCCCGAATACACAGGCAATCCACAGGCAATCGTCTAGCCCAGGAGGCAAATGCCATGTATCGGTCTTTGACTGTCAGGATCCGGACCTGCCTATTGCCCGGTGTCAGCGCTCCCATCATTTGTAGCGAGCCCCCCGTTCCGCGGGCGTCCTCTGGGTGGGGGATGGCTGACCATGCTTAAACACACCCGTTCCAACCTCACTGCCGAGCAAGGCCCCTCGGCCATCTTCCTGACCCGCCATTTCGCCCTCGAAACGCCATTGAGCGTGGCAGCGGAGAAGGCGGCACAACTGCACGGCCTGCTGTACCTGCTCCGGGACTGCGCGACCGGCGACGGCGCCTTCGAGACACTGGAGCCGGAACCGCAGGACGGCATCCTGTCGCTGGCGGCGGACCTGGCTCATGAAACGCTGGTGATGAGCGAGATGGCGGTCCTGCAGGCCAGGACGGATGCTAATCGGACCTGAACGTTCCAATCCGATGCATTGCGTTGATGGAAGGCCAAGGGCCCCACGCGGGCCCTTGGCCTCAGCGCGACGGCTTCGGGTTCCGATGTCGGGTGCGATGGTTCGGCATTGCAGGCACACACTGACCGGATCCGCAGCGCGGCTGTTCTCCAGAGGCATCCACTATCTGCATCTCGATGCGAAGGCCCGCCATCGCAGCCATGCCGACGAGCGATTCGAGATCGAACTGGTGGATTCTGCCGCGCATGAGTTCTGCGATGCGTGCCTGCGGTACGCCGAATAGCGTGGCCGCCTGTGACTCATTCCTGGCCGTGCTGGCGAGATGGTCCTTGAGGGCCAGCATCAGCGCTGAGCGTAGCTTCATGTTCTGGACGCCAACGGGCCTGCTTTCGATGGCTTTCCGAGTGACTTGAAATGGCGACAGGGGCATGGTTCCTCTTCGTTGGGTGCTTGGACTTTCCTCAAGTAGAAGTGCCTGCCCGGACCAGAGACCGTATCGACATCGGCACGTCTGCCTGTCAGCGGCATTTGCGCGACCGGCTTCCGGTAGGCGTTGTGATTGTGTGGGCGTTGACTTTCTCTTTCTGTGTCCGTTTGTGCCGATTGCGTGCAAGATTCGGCCTCGCGACATGGGCTCGTTCCGTATCAGAACGTCACGTTTTCCATACGGAATTGCAGATACGCTTCGCCTCCAGTCCTTGGCTTCCCGACAGGAGCCTGATGGCCCCGCAGCAAGTCGAAGCCGAGCGGCCGCGCAACACCAAGCTCTGGATGACGCAGCATATGCCGGGCGGAACCTATCAGGTGATGACCGATCAACCCGCCTTCTCTGCGGAGATCGACCTGGACCAGGCGCACGCGGGAAGTCGCTCTTTCCGCAAGTTGTGCAGCGAATTCAGGCGGGAAGCTTTGCGTTTGCCAGCTTGATCGCTGTGGGAGGCCAGAGGCAGGGCCTCGCAACGGCTCGCTCTCAAGCCAATGCGCGCCTGAGTTTGACGGCACGACTGTCACTCATCTGTCACCAACGAAAAAGCCCTGCCAGACAGGCCAGGGCTTGAAAGACGGGCGCTTCGCGAACGGCCCGCCACCAGTATCGGCAGTCGGCGCGCGTTTGCCCAGGCGATTCGTGCCACCGTCGCGGCGGCGCAACGACGGTGTGCCGGGGGAGCGACGTCCCGGGTGCTGGCGATGCGTGGTGTGCTGTCCCGGTATCGCGCGGTGGCTCGCGGCAGGTCATCTTCGCCGGTGCACGCGCGAGATTAACTCGTTTGCGTGATGGGACGGTTGCCGCCGCCCCGGCATACTGGGTTCCAGCGGCAGCCCGGCGCGGCAGCTCCGCCTCGTGCGGCAACCTGCGGCGCGCCGCGGGCAACGACAGCGTCGATGCATCGCGGCAGCAGACAGGGAGCGCTGGCGGCCACGTCCTCATCACAACAGCGGGCGGGCCGACTTGCAGGCTTTTGGGGATTGCCTCGGGGAAACGCCGGATCCAGCAGCCTTGCCGCCGGGTCCGAGGGAGCCGTCCAGTGCTCTGCGCGTGATGTGGCGGGCCGGATCCGACCCGCCGTTCCTGGTCTCCATCCGGCTGCGCAGGCTTGCCTGCTGCGCAGCCGGATGGAGCGATGGAACGCATGAATGACCCGGTGCGCGCCGTATCGATTGCCGTTGCAACCCCGGTGCAAGCGAGACTTCCGCCGTGCCCCGATCCGTGCCAGCCCTCGCCGGATCTTCCGCTGCGTTTCATCCGGCCCCATCCCGGCCCATCCCGGCCCCATCCCGCCCTCATCCAGCGCGTTCCCCGGCCTGCTGCGCCAGCACCTGGCGCCGCTCGGCGAGGAAGCGCCCCGGCGGCTTGCCCACGGCCTTCTTGAACATGGTGACGAAGGCGCTCGGGCTGTCGTAGCCCAGGTCGAAGGCCACGGCCTGCACCGACAGGCCGCCGGTCAGCAGGCGGGTGCCGGTGATCACGTGCAACTGGCGCCGCCAGTGGCCCACGCTCATGCCGGTTTCCTGCCGGAACAGCCGGCTCAGGCTGCGCTCGCATCATGCCGATGCGCGTCGCCCAGCATTCCAGCGTGGCAGGGTCAGCGGGCTCGGCGAGCAGGGCTTCGGTCAGCCGGCGCAGGCGGGCATCCGCCGGCCGCGGCAGGTGCAGTTCTTCCAGCGGGGCCTTCACCAACTCGTCGAGCAGCACGGCAATGGCACGCCCGTCCGGTCCTTGCTCGTCGTACAGCTCGGGCATTTCCGCCGCGCGCGCGATCAGGGCCTGCAGCAGCGGCGAAACGGAGACGCTGCAGCACACGGTGGGCAGGCCCGGCACCGCATCGGGCTCGACGAACAGGCCGTAGCCGAGCACCTTGCCGGCGCCGCTGGCTTTGTGCGGTAACTCGCCCGGGATCCACACCGCACACTGCGGCGGCGCGATCCATACGCCGCGCTCGGTCTCCAAGGTGATCACGCCGGACAGCGTGAGCAGAAGCTGGGCCTTGCGATGGGCGTGCAGCGGCTGCTCGTTGCCATCCGTCACCACCTGGATGCTGAGCGCGGCGACGGGCCGCGCGACGCTGTGCGGCAGGTGGGAGCGGAGCAGGTCGGTACTGGCGGGCATGCGGTCCGTGTGGAAGTCGACAAGGGCAGAGCGTGGAGCGGGGACCGGCGATGGCTCGGCGCAGTCCATGGCGGGACTGTAGAGGCCGGCTGGGGTGGCGTCATTTTGCAACTCGGTCAATCCGTTTCGCAATCCAGCCAATGGCCGGATTGCGCAATTCTCTGGCACGATGGCGCCATGGCGCCAGCCGGGCGCCGGCCTAGCATGCGGCTATCGCGCGGATGCCCTGCCGTCCGCGCCTGGTAGGCGCCCCGGCATGGCTCTCGCCGGCTGGTGTCCTGGTGTTCATCCCTTTGCGCAAGCGCCGTGCCGGGCCGCGTCCGTCGATGCGGTCTGCGCGGGCTTCCCCCTCGCTCTCATGATCCGACTGCCACGCCTGCATCCCCGGGCGCCGGCGCTCCTCCTGGCCTTGCTGCTGGGCGGATGCGCCGTCGGCCCTGACTTCTCTCCCCCCGCGGCGCCGCTGGCCGGCGCGACGCTGTCGCCGCGCCGTGCCGAGGGCTTGCCGGCCCGCCTGACCGCCGAGGCCGCGCCCGCGGCCTGGTGGCGCCTGTTCGGCGACGCCACGCTGGACGCGCTGCAGGCACGCGCGCAGGCGGCCAACCTCGACCTGCGCGCGGCCTCGGCGCGCGTGGCGCAAAGCCGCGCCCGGATGGGCATCGCCGGCGCCGCGCTGCTGCCGGCGCTGGGCGCGGGCGGCAACTACGGCCGCCAAGCGGTCAGCGCCAACGGCCTGTTCGCCGCGCTGGGCGCGCCCAGCCATGCGATCGACCTGTGGCAGGCCGGTTTCGACGCCGCCTGGGAGATCGACCTGTGGGGCCGCGCGCGCCGCCTGCTCGAACAGGCGCAGGCGGGCACGCAGGCCGCGCTGCTGGCCCGCGAGGCCGTGCGCGTCAGCCTGTCGGCCGAGGTGGCGCGCACCTATCTGCAATGGCGCGGCGTGCAGGCACAGCTCGACATCGCGGGCGCCAACGGGGCCATCGCCGCACATGCGCTGCGGCTGGCGCAGAGCCGCGAGGCCAACGGCGTGGCAACGCGCTTCGATACTGCCGCCGCGCAGGCGCAGCTGGCCACGGTGACGGCGCTCGAGCCCGAGCTGGAGCGGCAGCGCGATGCCCTGCTCAATGCGCTGGCCTTGCTGCTGGCGCTGCCGCCGCGCGAGCTGGACGGCGAGCTCACGCGTGCGATGCCGCTGCCCGCCATGCCGCCGGCGCTGCCGGTGGGCCTGCCTTCGGAACTGGCCCGGCGCCGCCCCGACATCCTGCAGGCCGAGGCCGAACTGCACGCGGCCACCGCGGCGGTGGGCGCCGCCCAGGCCGATTTCTATCCGCGCCTCACGCTCAAGGCCCGGCTCGGCGCCGAGGCCTTCCAGTTCACCGACCTGGGCAACTGGGCCTCGCGCAACTTCCTGGTCGGGCCCACGCTCTACCTGCCCATCTTCGAGGGCGGGCGCCTGAAGCAGACGCTGGCGCTCACCGAGGCCGGGCAGCAGGCCGCCGCCATCGCCTACCAGAAGACGGTGCTGCAGGCCTGGCACGAGATCGACAATGCGCTCGACGCCTGGGCCGCCGAGCAGCGCCGCCATGCCGAGCTGGCGCGCGCCGAGGCGCAGAACCGCGTCGCACTGCAGGCGGCCGAACGCGCCTGGCAGCAGGGGGCCGCCGACTACCTGCCGGTGCTGGTGGCGCAGCGCAACCTGCTCGGCGGCCAGCTCGCGCTGAGCGACAGCGCCACCACCGCCACCCTGACCGTGGTCGCGCTGTACAAGGCGCTGGGTGGCGGCTGGGAGGCGGGGACGACGGCGGGGACGACGGCGGACCCGGCGCCGGGCGAGGCCGCCGCCACGGCCAATACCAGCCTGCCGCCGCCCGATGAGCGCGGCCAGGGAGCCAACTCGTGAGCGCCGCCCGTTCCGGCGAGGCGGCGTCCGTGTCCGGCGGCCTTGCGGTGCCGGCCGTGGTGGCCGCGCCTGCTGCCGCGTCCGGTACTGCCGGCGGTACCACGCGCCCGCTGCTGGCGCTCGGCGGTATCTTCCTGGCCGCGATGATGGCCGGCCTGAACAACCGCGTGGGCACGCTCGCGCTGGCCGACGTGCGCGGCGCGCTCGGCTTCGGCCTGGACGACGCCTCCTGGCTCGGCACCGCCTATGCGGCCGGCGAACTGGTGGCCATGCCCTTTGCCTCGTGGTTCGCCATCACGCTGACGCTGCGCCGCTTCCATCTCGGGCTGCTGCTTGCCAGCGTGGCCGTGGCCTTGCTGCTGCCCTGGGTGCGCGACCTGCACCTGCTGCTGGCGCTGCGCGCGCTGCAGGGCCTGGCCTGCGGCGCGATGATCCCGCTGCTGATGTCGGCCGCGCTCAGGTTCCTGCCGGCGCCGGTCCGCCTGCATGGCCTGGCGCTGTACGCGATGACCGCCACCTTTGCCCCTAATGTGGCGATGTGGCTGGCGGCGCAGTGGACCGATGCGCTGCATGACTGGCGCCTGGTCTACTGGCAGATCGTGCCGCTGGCCGCCATCGCCGGCGCGCTGGTGGCGCGCGGCCTGCCGCGCGAGCCGATCCAGGCCGGCCGCTTCCCGCGCGGCAACTGGCTGGGCCTGGCCTGCGGCGCGACGGGGCTGGCCTTGCTGGCGGTGGGGCTGGACCAGGGCGTGCGCCTGGACTGGTTCCGCTCGCCGCTGGTCACCTGCGCGCTGGCGGCGGGCGCCGGCTGCACGGCCCTCTACCTGCTGACCGAGTGGTATCACCCCGAGCCCTTCATGGAACTGCGCCTGCTGGCACGGCGCAACCTTGGCCTGGGCTTTGCCGTCTTCGTCTGCCTGCTGGTGGTGATGCTGTCGGGCTCGGCCTTGCCGTCGGGCTTCCTGGCGCGGACCTGGAGCTACCGCGCGCTGCAGGGCATGCCGATCGGCCTGATCGTGGGCCTGCCGCAGATGGTGCTGGGCTCGCTGGTGGCGCTGCTGCTGTACCGCCGCTGGGTGGATGCGCGCTGGGTGTTCGCGTGCGGCCTGGCGCTGCTGGCGCTGTCCTGCCTGCTGGCCGCGCGCCTGACGCCCGACTGGATGTGGCGGCAATTCGCCTGGGTCCAGGCATTGCAGGCACTCGGCCAGCCGATGACCGTGGTGCCGCTCCTGTTCCTCGCCACCAGCGTGGTGCGTCCGCAGGAGGGCCCCTATGTATCGGGGATCATCAATGCCCTGCGCGTGTTCGGCACGCTGCTGGGCGGTGCCGGCCTCGGCCAGTTCCTGGCCGTGCGCGAGCGCTTCCACACCAGCCTGCTGCTGGACCACGTCGGCCGGCTGGGCGGTGCCCTCGGCGACGCGCCGCTGCCGGCGGGGCTGGGCGGCATGGTGGCCCGGCAGGCCTTCGTGCTCGCCACCGCCGACGCCTACCGCGTGCTGGGATGGTTCGCGCTGGCGCTGATCCCGGTGGTGCTGCGCCTGCAGTACATCCCTGCTCCTACCGTGGCCGCGCCGCGCTAGCGGGGCCGCTGTCACTGCATTCCGCTCGCTACGGCTTCACCGCAACGCAACAGCAACGAAGCCGTAGCGAAACCGCAACGAACTTATCCGGAGATCGCCATGGCACTCCCCAGACAGATCCAGATCGCCACCGTCAGCCTGGTGGCCCTCATCGCCCTCGGCGCGCTGGCCTACCTGAACCAGCCGGAAGCCGAGGCCGCGGTCCAGTCCACCGACAATGCCTACGTGCGCGCCGATTTCACCGTGGTGGCGCCGCAGGTGTCGGGCCGCGTCGCCCAGGTGCTCGTACAGGACAACCAGGTGGTGCAGGCCGGCACGCTGCTGGCCACCCTCGACGACCGCGACTTCGTGGTCGCGCTCGACAGCGCACGCGCCCAGGTGCAGAGCAGCGAGGCCGCCATCGACAGCCTGCAGGCGCAGCAGGCGCGGCAGCAGAGCGTCATCCGCGAGGCACGGGCCAGTGTGGTGGCCGACGATGCCGCGCTCAGGCTGGCGCGCGCGGACACTGCGCGCTACCGCAACCTGGCCGCCGACGGCGCCGGCACGGTGCAGGCCTTGCAGCAGGCCGAAGCGCGGCTCGCCATCCAGCAGGCCGGCCGCGACCGGAACGCCGCCACGCACGAGGCCGCGCGGCAGCAGCTGGAGATCCTGCGGGCCGACCTGCAGAAGGCGCGCGCCGTGCTGGCGCAGGCCCGCGCCGCGCAGGCCGCCGCCGAACTGAACCTGTCCTACACGCGCGTGGTCGCGCCGCAGGCCGGCATGGTGGGCGAGCGCTCGGTGCGCGTCGGTGCCTTCGTCGGCGCGGGCAAGCCGCTGATGGTGGTGGTGCCGCTGGATGCCGTGTACGTGGAGGCCAACTACCGCGAGACGCAGCTCGCGCACGTGCGGCCCGGCCAGCCGGTGCGCATCAAGGTCGACGCGCTGCCGGGCGTGGTGCTGCGCGGCCGGGTCGACAGCGTGGCGCCGGCCAGCAGCCTCAGCTATGCACCGATCGCGCCGCAGAACGCGACCGGCAACTTCACCAAGATCGTTCAGCGCCTGCCCACGCGCATCCGGCTCGATCCGGCCCAGCCGGAAGCCGCGCGGCTGCGCGTGGGGATGTCGGTGGAGCCGGAGATCGAGACCGGCGCGGGCGGCGCCTGACGCGCGCCGGCGTGCCGCTCAATCCAGCCTGGCGCCCGAGTCCGCCACCAGTTGCTTGAGCACCGGCCAGTCGCGCGCGTAGAGCGCCTGCGATTCCTTCGGCGTGGTACCCAGCGGGCGCAGGCCGAGCGAAGTCAGGCGGGTCTGCATGTCGGGCTGCTGCAGCACGGCGCGGACCTCTTCGTCCAGCTTCGCCACCACCGCCGGCGGGGTGCCCATCGGCGCCAGCAGGCCGATCCAGCCCATGGTCTTGAAGGCGTTGTCCGGCAGGCCCGACTCGGCGAAGGTGGGCACCTCGGGCAGGCCGGCGTTGCGGCTGTCGCCGGTCACCGCCAGCGCCTTGAGCTTGCCGTTCTGGATGTAGGGCTTGGCGGTGAGGAGGCTGGCCACGCCGAACTGCACCTGGCCGCCCATCAGGTCCTGCAGCATCGGCGCCTCGCCCTTGTAGGGCACGTGCACCATGTCGGCCTGCATCTGCCGGCTGAAGTAGGCCCCCGCCAGGTGGGCGTAGGAGCCCACGCCCCAGGAGGCGTAGCCGACCTTGCCGCGGTGGCTGCGGCCGTACTCGCCCAGTTCCCTGGCATTGCGTACGGGCAGCGCGGGCGTGGTCACCAGCACGAGCTGCGCGTCGGCCAGCACGTTGATCAGCGTCAGGTCCTTGCGCGGGTCGTAGGGCAGCTTGGCGTAGAGGAACTGATTGGTCAGCACGGACTGCGTCAGCGTGACCAGCAGCGTGTAGCCGTCCGGCGCGGCCTTGGCCACGGCATCGGTGCCGATGATGCCGGAGGCGCCGCCCTTGTTGTCGACGATGATGGGCTGGCCCAGCCGCTTGCTGAGCTTTTCTCCCAGCGCGCGGGCGACGATGTCGGTGCCGCCGCCGGCGGGGTAGGGCACCACGATGCGGATCGGCTTGGCCGGATAGCCGCCGGCCTGGGCCTCGGCCGCGGTGCTGGCGGTGCCGAGGGTGATGCCGCCGAGGGCGAGCGCGAGCAGCGCGCGTCGTCTGAACATGCCTTGTCTCCTGCGTGTCTTTTTCTGTCGGGTCTGTCGCCATGCCACCGCCGTGGGGGCGAGTGGCGTCCACACGCTACCCGGCTTGAGAAAATACGTCCAATGCCATATTTTTAAGTTTTCGATGCAAATCATGCAAAGTTGAAGGTTGTGTCCCCGTGGCAGCCTCGGCGAGTTACGACACAGGAACGCTTCCAGGAACCCCTCCAGGAGACCAGACGGCACCATGGGCCTTCGCCGCTTGCATCACTTCGTCACGCTGATCGAGCAGGGCAGCTTTGCCCGCGCCGCCGACGCGCTGCACCTGTCGCAGCCCGCCTTGTCGCGCAGCATCCAGGCGCTGGAGGCCGACTACGGTTGCGCGCTGGTCGACCGCAGCTACGGCAAGGCCGGCACGACCGCCGCGGGGACCATGGTGCTGGCGCGGGCCCGCCGCATGCTGCGCGAGGGCCGCGAGCTGCGGCGCGAGCTGCAGTTGCTGCAGGACATCGAGATCGGCAGCCTGCGCCTGGGCTTCGGCCCCTTTGCCGCGGCCTTCCTGCTGGAGCCGGTGCTGGCCGCGCTGGTGACGCGCCACCCGCGCCTTGGCATCGACCTGGAGATCGCCGACACGCAGAGCATGGTGCAGGCGCTGGAGGCTGAGCGGCTCGACGTCTTCATCGGCGAGAGCCAGAGCCTGGCCGGCCAGCCGCACCTGCATATCGATCGCCTGCCCGCGCTGCAGACCGGCTTCTTCGTGCGCGCCGGCCACCCGCTGGCCGGGCGGCGCGCCGTAGCGCTGACGGAACTGGCAGGCTTCCCGGTGGCCGGGCCGCGCCTGCCGGCTCGCGTGCAGGCTTTCTTCGCCGCCCAGCTCCAGGCCGAGGCCGACGCGCGCGGCGGACCGGCCGCGGCGCCGGAGGCGTTGCTCACCGTCACCTGCGACGACATGCACGCGCTGCGCACGCTGATGCAGGCGACCGACACCGTCGTGCTGGTACCCCGGTCGATGATGGCGGGTGCCTGTGCCGCGGGCGAGGCGGCCGCGCTGCCGCTGCGCCCGGCCACCGAGCTGCGCGCGCCCTATGGCGCGGTGTGGCTGGCCGGGCGTACGCTGTCGCCGGCCGCGCGCGCCTTCGTCGCGCTGGTGCACGAGGTGCTGCCGGAGGCCTGACGTTCCGGCCGGCCCGGCGCCGGCGGCGCTGTGCGACAGTGCGCCGACGCCAGCGTTCGCCGGCACGCAGGCGCCCGCCCGCGGCGGCCTCAGCGCAGCAGCGGCGCCTCCGTGAGCGCCTGCAGCGCGGACCAGGTCACGCCGGGCGCCATCGCCTCGACGCGCAGCCCGTCCGCTGTCACCGCCAGCACCGCCAGGTCGGTATAGATGCGGCGCACCACGCCGGCCGCGGTCAGCGGCAGGCTGCAGCGCGCGCGCAGCCGCGGCCGGCCGTCGCGCGTGGTGTGCTCCATCAGCACCCAGACCGCGCGCGCGCCGAAGGCCAGTTCCATCGCACCGCCGACGGCCGGCGGCGTGCCGGGGTCGGCGCGGGTCCAGTTGGCGAGGTCGCCGTTGGCCGCCACTTCGTAGGCGCCGAGGATGGCCAGGTCGAGGTGTCCGCCGCGCATCATGGCGAAACTGAGCGCCGAGTCGAACAGGGATGCGCCCGGCAGCAGGCTGACCGGCTGCTTGCTGGCATTGACCAGTTCGGCGTCCTCCTGGCCGGCGGGCGGGCGCGGCCCGAGGTGCAGGATGCCGTTCTCGCTGTGCAGGAAGACTTCGCGGTCCTGCGGCATCCAGTCGGCGACCTGGGTGGGCAGGCCGATGCCCAGGTTGACGTAGGCCCCGTGCGGGACGTCCTGCGCGGCGCGGCGCGCGATCTCCTCGCGCGTCCAGGGCCGGGCGCCGGGGGCAAGGTTCGGCTGGCCGCTCATGCCGCGCCTCCCGGGGCCAGCACGACGCGGTCGACGAAGATGCCCGGGGTCACGACCTGTTCCGGGTCGAGCGCGCCGGCTTCCACCATGCTGTCCACTTCCGCCACCACCACCTCGGCGGCGGTCGCCATGACCGGGTTGAAATTGCGGCCCGCCAGGCGATAGCTCAGGTTGCCGAGCCGGTCGGCGCAATGCGCACGGACCAGCGCGAAGTCGGCGCGCAGCGGCAGCTCCAGCACATAGGCCACGCCGCCGACCTCCTGCACCGTCTTGCCCTCGGCCAGCGGCGTACCGACCGTGATCGGGCTGAGGAATCCGCCCAGGCCGGCGCCGGCGCAGCGGATGCGTTCGACCAGGGTGCCCTGCGGCACCAGTTCCAGCTCGACCTCGCCGCGCCGGTAGGCATCGCGGAAGGCGGTGGCGCCGGCGGTGAGCGGGTAGGAGCAGACCAGCTTGCGCACGCGTCCGGCCGCGATCAGGCTGGCCACGCCTTCGTTGTCGAAGCCTGCATTGTTGGAGACCACCGTCAGCCCGCGCGCGCCCTGGTCCAGCACGGCGTTGATCAGCGCCGCCGGCAGGCCGGCGCTGCCGAAGCCGCCCACCATCAGCGTGGCGCCGTCGCGCAGGCCGGCCACGGCCTCGCTGCAGCGCGCCACGCGCTTGTCCACTCGTTTCATCAGCCTTCCTCACGGGGGGCGCCGCGGCACTGGCCGCGCACGCCGAAGCCGCATCTTGTGCCGGCCGCAGGCATAGGCACAACGGCAGCCACCTTAAATATTGATAAGCTGAGCTTATGAAGACGGCCTGGCAGGCAAGGAGAGCTCCATGGACCTGGAAGTGAGGCACTACCGCTATTTCGTCGCGCTGGCCGAGGCCTTGCACTTCGGCCGCGCGGCCGAGCGCCTGGGCATCTCGCAGCCGGCCTTGAGCCAGCAGTTGCGCTGGATCGAGCAGCGGGTGGGCGCGCCGCTGCTGGCGCGCGGCGGGCGCCGCCTGGCGCTGACCGAGGTGGGGACGGTGCTGCTGCGCGAGGCGCAGGATGTGCTGCGCCGCCTGCAACTGGCCGAGCTGGCGACCGCGCGCGCCAGCCGTGGCGAGACCGGCAGCATAGCGATCGGCTACGTTGCCTCGGCGGCGCTGTCGGGCCTGCTGCCGCGCCTGATCCATCGTTTCCGCCAGGATCATCCCGACGTGCAGTTCAGCCTGCGCGAGATGGAGATGCCGCTGCAGCTCACCCGGCTGGCCGACGGCGAACTCGACCTAGGCTTCGTGCGGCCGCCGCTGCCGGGGTTGCCGGAAGGCGTAGCGCTGCTGGAGGTGGCCGACGAGCCGGTGGTGCTGGCCGTGCATGCCGGCCATGCGCTGGCGCGCCAGGCCGTGGTCGATCCCGCCCGCCTGCGCGGCGAGACCTTCCTCTGTACCCACACGCAGGAGGGCACGGGCTTCTATGCCATCACCCAGGCGGTCTGCGCCAGCGCCGGTTTCGCGCCGCGCGTCGAAACGCTGTCGCCGCAGATGTCCACCATCGTCAGCATGGTGGCGGCGGGCTTCGGCGTGGCCCTGGTGCCGGAGTCGATGCGCGCCTTCGCGCCGCCGGACGTGGTGTACCGGCCGCTGGCGCAGCAGGCCGTGCGCTCGCCGCTGGCGGTGGCGCACCGGCGCAATGTGCAGGCGCCGGCGGTGCTGCGCCTGCTGGAACGCTGCCGCGCCGGGCGGCCGGCGCGGCGCGAGGCGGGCGGCGCTCAGCCGCCGCTGTAGATCTCGCTCGGCGCGATCTGGATGTAGACGTCCTTGGCCTGCGGCACGCCGGGCATCAGCAGGGCCAGCTTCATCGAACTGCCGCCGATGGCCTGCAGGAAGGTCCAGCCGACGGTCTGGCCGCCGGCGCGGATGGCGACCGATTCGCCCGAGCCGACCAGCACGCGACGCGTGCCGGGAGTGACGTCGATGGTGCGGGTGACGGTGTCGAGACGGGCGGGGCTGCCGAACAGGCGGCTATCCGCGCTGGGGGGCGCACTGGGGGCGGGGATGGCGGCGGCGGGAGTACTCCAGGCAGAGGCGGCGCCCAGCAGCAGCAGGGCGGCGAGGAGGGAGGTCTGGGTCTTCATGGTGCAAGTCGTGGCCCCGGCGGGATGGCAGTCCCGGGCGGGACAGGGGGGCGCCGGAGTCTTGCCGGGCCGCGCACCGTTCCCCGTTGCGGAGGAACGGTGCGTGCGCAGCGCGGAGGGGCGTCGTCTCCGCAGGGCCTGGGGGCGTCGTGTGGCTGGTCGTGTACAAGAACGCGGTTCAGGGTTAACCCTGGCGTCAGTGTAGTGCCGTGGATGAAATTCCAAAAATGACTTGATTTCACAGATGCAAGTCGTTTTTTTCTTGAGGGGCGTGCCGCCGCCGGGCGGCGCATACTGTGGCGGACGCGGCGCCGTCGCGGCTTCCGCTGCCGATGCCCCCGCGTCCCCTTCCGTCCCCTTCCCGCAGGAGGCCTGTCATGACGGCCAAGCCGGTCAAGATTCCCGGACCCGACCATCCCATCACCGTGACGCCCAATCCGGCCCGGGTCATCGTCACGGTCGCCGGCCGCGTGGTGGCCGACAGCCGGCGCGCGCTGACGCTGCGCGAGGCGTCGTACGCGGCGGTGCAGTACCTGCCGCGCGAGGATGCCGACATGGCGCTGCTGGCGCGCACCGGCCACGCCACCTACTGCCCATACAAGGGCGATTGCAGCTACTTCAGCATCCCCGTGGGCGGCACGCGCGCCATCAACGCAGTGTGGTCGTACGAAGCCCCGTATGCGGCGGTGGCGCAGATCGCCGGCTACCTCGCCTTCTATCCCGACCGGGTCGACCGCATCGAGGAAGTGGCGCCCTGAGCCTGCCCTGAGCACGCCCCCGGGCGTGCTCAGGGCAGGGCATGTGCCGTGTCCCGCGCTATGCCGCTAGAATCCGCGGGATCGGATATCCAAGGGAAGGGCATGGAGCTCAGGCAACTGCGCTACTTCGTACAGGTGGTCGAACTCGGCAGCATGGGCCAGGCCGCGCAGAAGCTGGGCGTGGTGACCTCGGCGCTGAGCCAGCAGATCAGCCGGCTGGAGAGCGAGCTGTCGACCCGGCTGCTGCAGCGCACCTCCACCGGCGTGGTGCCGACCGACGCCGGGCTGGCCTTCTGGCGCCAGGCGCAGCTGGCCCTGCGCCATGCCGACGACGCCGTGCGCGCGGCCCAGCTCGCGCGCCTGTCCGGCCACGTCAGCGTGGGCATGGCGCCCAGCACCATCACCGTGCTCGGCCTGCCCTTCCTGCAGGCCATGCGCGAGCGCTATCCCGACATCCGCCTGCACCTGGTCGAGAGCCTGTCCGGCAACCTCGGCGCGATGATCGGCGCGCGCCAACTCGACCTCGCGGTGCTGTTCCAGACCGCCGCCGGGCAGCGCTGGAGCGTGACTCCGCTGCTGACCGAACGCCTCTTCGTCATCGCCCGCCCCGGCTTGCCAGGCCTGCCGTCCACCGCCACCACGCGGCTGTCGGCGTTGCGCGATCTGCCGCTGATCCTGCCGAGCAGCCCGCACGGGCTGCGCTCGGTGCTCAACGCCGCCTTCCTGCGCAGCCGCTGCCAGCCCAATGTGGTGGCCGAGATCGATGGGCTCGCCATGCTGATGGACGCGGTGCGCGCCGGCCTCGGCGCCACCGTGCAGCCGGGCGCGGCGGTCGGCCGGGTGGCGGGCGAGCCGCTTGCCATGATCGGCATCGCCGACCGCGCCGTGCACCGTCCCAACCTGCTGGTCAGCCTGTCCGACGACGAGCTGTCGCCGGCCGGGCTGGCGGCGCGCAACACGCTGGCCAGCGTCACGCGCGAGCTGGTCAAGGCCGGGCGCTGGCCCGGGGCCACCCTTCACAAAGCCTGAAGACCCCTTGAGCCGGCGCGTCTGGCGCCGCCTCGCCCCGCTCGCTACAGTCCGCGCTTCGACACCAAGCAGTGCGGGAGGCGGAGCGGAATATGTGGGACGTCCTGGTCATCGGCGGCGGCAACGCTGCCCTGTGCGCAGCCTTGATGGCGCGCGAAGCCGGTGCTTCCGTGCTGATGCTGGAAGCGGCGCCGCGCGCGTGGCGCGGCGGCAATTCGCAGCACACGCGCAACCTGCGCTGCATGCACGACGCGCCGCAGGATGTGCTGGTCGACGCCTATCCCGAGGAGGAGTACTGGCAGGACCTGCTCAAGGTCACCGGCGGCCTCACCGACGAGACGCTGGCGCGGCTGGTGATCCGCGCTTCCTCCAGCTGCCGGCCCTGGATGCGCAAGCATGGCGTGCGCTTCCAGCCGCCGTTGTCCGGCGCACTGCACGTGGCGCGCACCAATGCCTTCTTCATGGGCGGCGGCAAGGCCCTGGTCAATGCCTACTACCGCAGCGCCGAGGCACTGGGCGTGCAGATCCGCTACCAGGCGCCGGTCGATGCCATCGAGCTGGACGGCGGCCGCTTCGTCGCCGCGCGCATCGGCCGCGAGCGCATCGCCGCGCGCGCCTGCGTGCTGGCCGCCGGCGGCTTCGAGTCCAACCGCGGCTGGCTGCGCGAGGCCTGGGGCCGCAACGAGCGCGGTGAGTGGCCGGCCGACAATTTCCTGATCCGCGGCACCCGTTACAACATGGGCGTGCTGCTGCGCTACATGATCGATGCCGGCGCGGACGCCATCGGCGATCCCTCGCAGTCGCACTGCGTGGCCATCGACGCGCGCGCGCCGCTCTACGACGGCGGCATCTGCACGCGCATCGATTGCGTTTCGCTGGGCGTGGTGCTGAACCGCGATGCCCGGCGCTTCTACGACGAGGGCGAGGACTTCTGGCCCAAGCGCTATGCCATCTGGGGCCGGCTGGTGGCGCAGCAGCCGGGCCAGATCGGCTATTCCATCATCGATGCCAAGGCGGTGGGCCGCTTCATGCCGCCGGTCTTTCCCGGCACCCAGGCCGATACGCTGCCGGAGCTGGCGCGCAAGCTGGGCCTGCCCGAGGCGCCTTTCCTGCAGAGCATCGAGGCCTATAACGCGGCCTGCCGCGTCGGCACCTTCGACCACACCCGGCTCGACGACTGCCACACCGAGGGCATCGTGCCGCCCAAGACGCACTGGGCGCGCCCGCTCGATACCGCGCCGTTCTACGGCTACCCGCTGCGCCCCGGCATCACCTTCACCTACCTCGGCCTCAAGGTGAACGAGCAGGCGGCGGTGCACTTCGGCGGCGTGCCGAGCGACAACTTGTTCGTGGCCGGCGAGATGATGGCCGGCAACGTGCTCGGCAAGGGATACACGGCCGGCGTCGGCATGTCGATCGGCACCGCCTTCGGCCGCATCGCGGGCACACAGGCGGCACAGGCCGCCGCGCAGCAACGAGGAAAGCAAGATGAAGCAGCCTGAGACCCTGTCCGCGCCGGCCACGCTGTCGGCCCTGACGCGCGAGGCGCAGGCCCTGGCGCAGGCGCCGGCCGAGGCATCCGCGCCGCGGCGCGTGATCCGCGTGCTGCCGCTGACGGAGAATGAAGAAGAGGTCGCGCGCCAGATGCAGATCTGCAATGCCTGCCGCTATTGCGAGGGCTTCTGCGCGGTGTTCCCGGCCATGACGCGCCGCCTGGAGTTCGGCAAGGCCGATATCCACTACCTGGCCAACCTGTGCCACAACTGCGGCGCCTGCTACCACGCCTGCCAGTACGCGCCGCCCCACGATTTCGGCGTCAACGTGCCGCAGGCGATGGCGCGCGTGCGCGGCCAGACCTATGCCGACTATGCCTGGCCGCCGGCGCTGGGCGCCCTGTACAAGCGCAACGGGCTCACCGTGGCGCTGGCGCTGGCCGCCGGCCTGGCGCTGTTCCTGCTGCTGGCGCTGGCGCGCCACGGCACGCTGCGGCACGCGCCGCTGGCGGGCGACTTCTACGCGATCTTCCCGCACAACCTGATGGCGGCGATGTTCGGCGCGGTCTTCGCCTTCGCGCTGCTGGCGCTGGCGCTCGGCGTGACGCGCTTCTGGCGCAGCGTTTCGCCCGGCCGCGCCGGCGCGCCGGCGCTGGCCGAGGCCGCGCACGACGCGCTCACGCTGACCTACCTGGATGGCGGGCACGGCGAGGGCTGCAACGAGGAGGATGACCGCTTCACGCTGGCGCGGCGCCGCTTCCACCACTGCACCTTCTACGGCTTCCTGCTGTGCTTCGCCGCCACCGCGGCGGCGACGCTCTACCACTACGCCTTCGGCTGGCACGCCCCCTACGCCTATCTCAGCGCGCCGGTGCTGCTCGGCACCATCGGCGGCGTCGCGCTCTCGATCGGCAGCGCCGGCCTGCTGTGGCTGAACCTGCGCCGCGACCCGGCACGCGGCGACGCGGCCCAGCGACCGATGGACCGCGGCTTCATCGCCCTGCTGCTGCTGACGGCGCTCAGCGGCCTGGCCCTGCTGGCCGGGCGCGACAGCGGCGCCATGGCCGCGCTGCTGGCGGTGCACCTGGGCGTGGTGATGGCGCTGTTCGCCACGCTGCCCTACGGCAAGTTCGCGCACGGCATCTACCGCAGCGCGGCGCTGCTGAAGTCGGCCATCGAGAAGCGCCAGCCGGACACGCTGAAGCTGGGCTCGGACTGAGAGCCGCGCGGCACCGATCACGATAAAGACATCGCGACATTGCGACATTGCGACATTGCGACATTGCGACATTGCCAAGAGGAGACGAACCCATGACGACCCACGCACGCAGAACCGTGCTCGCCGGCCTGCTGGGCACGGCGCTGATGCTCGCCGGCGCCGCGCCGGTGCTGGCCCAGGCCTGGCCCGCGCGGCCTGTCACGCTGGTGGTGCCCTTCGCCGCGGGCGGCACCACCGACATCATCGGCCGCATCGTCGGGCAGAAACTGGGCGAGGCCCTGCGCCAGCCGGTGGTGATCGACAACCGGCCCGGCGCCGGCGGCACGCTGGGCGCGAGCGTGGTGGCGCGCGCCCAGCCCGACGGCTACACCTTCCTGCTCGCCACCGTGGCGCACACCATGGCGCCGGGAATCTACAAGAAGCTGCCCTACGAGTTCACGCGCGACCTCGACCCGGTCGGCCTGGTGGCGCTGACCCCCAATGTGCTGCTGGTCAATCCCGCGATCCCGGCCAAGACGGTGCCGGAGCTGATTGCCTACATCCGGCAGCATCCGGGCAAGGTCAACTACGGCTCGGCCGGCATCGGCAGCACCGAGCACCTGTCGGGCGAGCTGTTCCGCGCCATGACGGGCACCGATCTCTCGCACGTGCCTTACAAGGGCGGTGCGCCGATGATGACCGACCTGATCGCCGGCCAGATCCAGATGGCGATCGAGACCAGCCCGTCGGCGGCGCCGCACGTGCGCAGCGGCGCGGTGAAAGCGCTGGCCGTCACCACCGCCAGGCGCTCCTCCGCGTATCCGGGGGTGCCCACGCTCGACGAGAGCGGCGTCAAAGGCTTCGAGGTGACCACCTGGTACGCGCTGGTGGCGCCGCACGGCACGCCGGCGGAGATCGAGCAGCGCGTCGGCGCGGAGCTGGCCAAGGTGCTGAAGCAGCCCGAGGTGCAGAAGCGCTTCGAGGAGCAGGGCGTGACGGCGGGCAATATGAACGCGCAGCAGCTGGCCGCCTTCATCCGCACCGAGACGGCCAAATGGGGCAAGGTGGCGAAGGAATCGGGCGCGTCGGCCGAGTGAGCGGCGCGGCCATCGCGTTCCGCTCTGCAGGCGCCGTGCCGCCGCGGTCGCCAGCGGCACGGCGCCAGGCGCACGATGTGCCGCCTGTCTTCGGTTTTCTGCCGCCGGCATCACCTCCAGCCTTGCCGGACGGCGCTGCCTTGAGGCAGAATCTTCCCGTTGCGGCACTGCCGCAACAGCGTTCTCAGGGCGGGGTGAAAGTCCCCACCGGCGGTAATGGCGGTTGTCGCGCGTCTCGCGCTAGCCCGCATTAGCCCGCGAGCGCCCGGCCTGCCCACAGGCCGGGGTCAGCAGATTCGGTGCGATTCCGAAGCCGACGGTCATAGTCCGGATGGAAGAGAGCGCGATGTGTTCGCCTCCTGCCTGGCCTGCCTGGCCTGCCGGGCCCGGGAGGCAGCGCTCGTGCGCCCTGATTCTGGAAACCTCTCCAAGGAAAGCCATGAATCAGCTGACCCCCTCGTATCAACTCGTTCACGAAGGCCGTTCTTCCTCGTCGCCGGGCTCCGGCGGAGCGGGCGGCCGCATTGCCCTCATCTGTGCCCAATGGCACGCCGGCATCGTCCATAGCGCGCGCGACGCCTTCCTGGCCGAAGCGGTCCGGCTCGGCGTGGCGCGCGATGCCATCGATGTCATCGACGTGCCGGGCGCCTTCGAGATCCCGCTGCATGCGCGCAAGCTGGCCGCCAGCGGCCGCTACGATGCCGTGGTGGCGTGCGCGCTGGTGGTCGACGGCGGCATCTACCGCCACGAGTTCGTCGCCGACGCGGTGATCTCGGGCCTGATGCGCGTGCAGCTCGACACCGAGGTGCCGGTGCTCTCCGCCGTGCTGACGCCGAAGAGCTTCCACGATCACGAAGAGCACCGCCGCTATTTCACCGAGCACTTCGTCGTCAAGGGCAAAGAAGCGGCCAACGCCTGCGTGCAGACCATCGCCAGCCTCGGCCGCCTGGCCGCGGCATGAGCGCGGCGGGCGGGGCGCCAGCGCGCGCCGCCTGCCTGAGCGACAATGGCGGCGGCGCCGGGCCGGCGCCGCATCCAGGCGGGGATCCGGCGGATCCCCCCGCGGTCCCGCGGGACCACCGACCAGTTTGGGAAGACAGCATCATGTTCACCGGCATCATCCAGGGCGTGGCGAAGATCGCCGCCATCCAGGACCGCGAGGGCCTGCGCACCTTCGCACTCGAATTCCCGCCCGGCTTCTGCCAGGACCTGGCGATCGGCGCCAGCGTCTCGGTCGACGGCGTCTGCCTGACCGTGACCGAGCTGCTGTCGCCGACCGCGGCCTCCTTCGACGTGATGCAGCAGAGCCTGAATATCACCACGCTGGGTGGTTATGCCCAGGCCGGCGAGGTCAATGTCGAGCGCGCGGCCAAGGACGGCGCAGAGATCGGCGGCCATCCCTTGTCCGGGCACGTCGATTTCGCCACTACCCTGCTGAGCGTGCGCCACTCGGACAACAACCGCGTGCTGCGCATCGGTATCCCGCCGGCGTTCCGCAAGTACGTCTTCGCCAAGGGTTATATCGCCGTCAACGGCGCCAGCCTGACCGTGGCGGAGGTCAACCGCGCCGAAGGCTGGTTCGAAGTGTGGCTGATTCCCGAGACGCGCCGCGCCACGGTGTTCGAGCAGAAGCAGCCCGGCGACGCGCTCAATGTCGAGATCGAACGCGCTACCCAGGTGGTGGTCGACACCGTGCGCGAAACGGTGCAGGAAACCCTGGGCAAGCTGCAGCCCGTGCTGGAAGCCATCCTGAAGGAAAAGGGCCTGACGCTCGACGACCTGATCGAGCCGAACGAGCTGCCGCAGTAGGCGCGCTCCCCCTGGCTGCCGCCGCTTGCCGCCCTTTGCCGCGGTTTCCGGCCGCGGCCCTGGCGCGGAACCTCAACCGCTCCTCAACCGCTCCTCAACCGCCGGCTGCCGCCGGTGACGATGCGCCCGGCCGCATGCCGTGGCGCATGCCGTGGTGCATGTCGCCGCCATGGTGGCGCTCATGCTCATGGCGGAACAGCCGGTCGGCGGTCGCCTTCTGCGTGTCCGACAGCGTGGCATAGAGCGGGCTGAAGGCCGCACTCAGTTTCTGCATATGGTCGGCGTGCATCTGTGCCAGCGAAGCGTAGGACTTCATGGCTTCGTCGGCGTTCATCGTCGACAGCTTCTGCGCGTGTTCCTGGTAGGCCTCGCCGGCGCGCTTGCCGTTGTCGCGCATGGCCTGCGCGAAGGCGTCCCACTGCGGCGCCTGCTGGGCGGTGATCTGCATCTGGTCGTGCAACTGCTTGATGCGCTGTTCGACGGCCGCCTCGTGCTGCAGGGCCGGCGTGCGCTTGCCCGCCGCGGCGGGCGTCGACATCGGAGCGCTGGCGCTGCTCTGGGCGAGCGCCGGGCCGGCCATCAGGGCCAGGGCCAGCAAGGCCGGCGTGGCGGCGGAACGGAGGGTGCGAGCGGTAGGGTGCATTGTTGTTTCCTGTTCATCGGGGGAAGGGGCGGGAGCCACCAGGCAAACGTAAACGGTGGCTGAAGTCATCCGCCCGGCACATGCAGGCGGGCGTGCGGGAAGCGAGGCGATTGCGGTGGCGTTCGCACATGGGGATTCCGCGCCGCGCCGTGGTGCTCCTCGTTGCGAGGGCACGGCCGCGCTCTGGCCGCGGAAAGAGGGAGTCTTCACAAAAAATACTAATGGCCGTCCCTGCGAAGTCAAGGCGGGTGCTTTATGCCGCGCGCACAAAGCGCGCGTGACGTGCGCATGACGTGCGCATGACGCACGCATAGCGCGCGTCTGGCGGTCTGGTTCCAGGGAGGCGGGTGGTGCCGCGTTTGAGTCCATGGTCAAGGATGGCGTGCGGCGCAGGGAGCATCCCTTGCTTGTCCGCCACGCTACAATCCGCTGCATGATGCCTGCAGGCGTGACGCGGCGGTGCCAAGCCCGTTGCCGCGCATAGCCCCGGCCCACCGGCGGGGCTGGCCTGCGGGCACGCCTCCGGCGCCATCCGCCGGCATGGCGGCCCCCGCCGCCGCTCTCACGGATCGCACCTCCGATCCCGGCCGGGCCATGCGGCCCGCTTCCCCCCGTGCGCCGTGCCGGCCCGCTGCGGCTCCGAGCGGGGCGGCCCGGCTCTCCGATCCCGTCCCGAGTATGTCCGTACCCATGAAACCGCCCATCCTTGCTGACCGTCCGGTGGCCCTCGTCACCGGCTCCACCTCCGGCATCGGCGCCGCCGTCGCGCGCCGGCTGTCGCGCGACGGCTTTGCCGTGGTGCTTCATTCGCGCCGTTCCGCCGAGGCGGGCAGGGCGCTGGCCGCCGAACTCGGCCACGCGGTCTACGTCCAGGCAGACCTGGCCGACGACGCCGAGCGGACGCGCCTGGTAGGCGAGGCGCAGGCGGCATGGGGACGGCTGGACGTCCTGGTCAACAACGCCGGCATCAGCGGCGTGATTCCCCACGCCGACCTGGGCGCGGCCACCGCTGCGGTCTGGCAGGCCATGCACGAGGTCAATGTGGTGGCGCCGTTCCGGCTGGTGGCCGAGGCGGAGGGGGCGCTGCGCGCGGCCGCCGCGCGGGGCCGGCCGGGCTGCGTGGTCAACATCAGCTCCCACGCCGGGATACGGCCCAAGGGGGCTTCCATCCCCTATGCGGCGAGCAAGGCCGCACTCAACCATACGACCCGGCTGCTGGCCCTGGCGCTGGCGCCCGAGATCCGCGTCAACGCGGTGGCGCCCGGCCTGGTCGATACTCCGCTGACGGCCGACTGGACGCAGGCGCACGCGCTCTGGCGCGAGCGCGCGCCGATGCGGCGCGGGGCCAGCCCGGAGGACATTGCCGAGATCGTGGCCATGCTGGTGTCATCGTCCTACCTGACCGGTGAGATCGTGCTGGCCGACGGCGGCCTCAACCTGACTTGACGTGATGGTGCCGGCGCTTGGTGGGCGCCGGCGCGTGTGCGCCACGCCTGCAGACTTCCGTGTTTTCCCTTATCGTGTCGTCTGACGTCAGACAAAGACCCCGACAGCCAGCGCCGCACGGCGACGTGGCGGCGCCCGCCAGGGTGCGCGCCGCAAGCAGCACGCAACAGGCCGCACCCTATGCCCAGCACTCCCGAACCCCAGGCCACGGCGCGCCCGGCCGACCGTCCCCTCAATGCGCGCGAGCGCCGCGGCATGGCCGCCATCATGATCGCGGTGGCCCTGGCCACGCTCGACACCGCCATCGCCAACACCGCGCTGCCTTCGATCGCCGCCGACCTGCATGCCACGCCGGCCGCCTCGGTATGGGTCATCAACGCTTACCAGCTCGCCATGGTGGCGACCCTGCTGCCCTTCGCCGCGCTCGGCGGCATCCTCGGCCACCGGCGCATCTACCTGGGCGGGGTGGTGCTGTTCCTGCTGTCCTCGCTGGTATGCGCGCTGTCGTGGTCGCTGCCCACGCTGGCCGCCGCGCGCGTGCTGCAGGGCATCGGCGCGAGCGCCATCATGAGCGTCAACACGGCGCTGATCAGCGCTCTCTACCCGATGCACCGGCTCGGCCGCGGAGTCGGGCTGAACGCGCTGGTGGTGGGCATGTCCTTCGCGCTGGGACCGACCGTGGCCTCGGTGATCCTGTCGGTCGGCAACTGGCCCTGGCTGTTCGCCGTGAACCTGCCGATCGGCCTGCTGGCGCTGTCGATCGCCTGGTCCTCGCTGCCACAGACGGCACGCAGCGGGCACGGCTTCGACCGGGTCGCCGCCGGGCTCAACGTGATCACCTTCGCCGCGCTGATCTTCGCCCTGGGCGAGGGCTCGCAGCATGCGCCGCTGCACTGGACGCTGGCGGCGCTGGCGGTATTCCTGGTGGCGTTCGCGCTGCTGCTGCGCCGCGAGCGCGGCCACCCGGCGCCGATGCTGCCGGTGGACCTGTTCCGGCGGCCGCTGTTCGCATTGTCCACGGTGACGGCGATCTGCTCCTTCGCCGCCCAGGGCCTGGCCTTCGTCTCGCTGCCGTTCTATTTCCAGACCGTGCTCGGCCGCAGCCAGGTGGAGACCGGCTTCCTGATGACGCCGTGGTCGCTGGTGGTGGCGCTGATGGCACCGCTGGCCGGCCGCCTGTCCGACCGCTACCCGCCCGGCCTGCTGGGCGGCATCGGCCTGGCGGTGCTGGCCGTGGGCATGGCCTCGCTGGCCATGCTGCCGGTGTCGCCCTCGGCGTTCGACATCGGCATCCGCATGGCGATCTGCGGCGCGGGCTTCGGCTTCTTCCAGTCGCCTAACCTGAAGGCCCTGATGTCGAGCGCGCCGCGCGAGCGCAGCGGCGGCGCCAGCGGCGTGATCGCCACCGCGCGCCTGCTCGGCCAGGCCACCGGCGCGGCGCTGGTGGCGGCCAGCTTCGGCATCGCCGGGCGCCACGGCCCGACCCTGGCGCTGGGCCTGGGCGCGGCCTTCTCCGCACTGGCCAGCGTGGCCAGCGCGCTGCGCCTGGCGGTGCCCGCAGGCGGCACGGCGACGCCGGGGGCCGACGCGCCGGGCCCGGCGCCAGGGCGCTAGTCGCTGGTGCGAGGGGAGGCCGGCGCAGGCGCCGGCGCCTGCGCGCGGTCGGCCATGGTGGTGTCGATGCGCTGCGCCTCGCCGCCTTCGACGATGTCCTGGCGCATCACGAAGCCCTCGGCGGGGCAGAACCAGTCGGTGACGCTCATGCGTGATGGTTCGGTCAGCACCTGCACGCCGGCCACGATCAGGCGCCCGACCGAGGTGGTGCGCACATAACGGATCGGCAGGCATTCCGACGGGCCCAGCGCGGTCTGGATCACCCGGCGCTTGCCGACCTGGCGCACGCTGATCTCGACCGTGGCGTGCGGGGCCACCAGCTTGCCGACTTCCTCGCCCGACTCGCGCGCGTAGATGGTGAAGGACGCGCTGGAATCTACGGTTTCCCCGTCGAGCATGCTGCCTTCGCGCAGGTCTTGGCCGCGGTACTGGTAGTCCAGCAGGCCGAGGCCGTCGATGGTGGTCATGCCGTACAGGCGGGCATGCGGCCCCCAGGCGTTGACCATGGCGCTGCCGGTGACGCTGGCCTGCTGCCCGTCGGCCGGGGGCTGGATCAGCACGCGCTGCTGCTGCTCGGTGACGATGGGCGGCCCCATCAGGGCTGCCAGCGCGGTCTTGGAACGGATCTCGATCTCGACCTCGCAGCCCGCGGCCGTGGCCCGCGGCGGCTGCTGCGTGGAGCGGCGCGACAGCGGCATATTGCCGTCGGCCTCCATCTGCACGTGGCCGCCGTGCGCGAACCAGGCGGTGCGGCAGACGCCGGTGTCCCTGGCGGGCGCTGCGTCCTCGGCCCGGGCGGGCGTGCCCGCGGCGGCGAACACGGTCGCCAGGGCGGCCAGGCAGGGAGTCAGGCGGGAGGACGGCGGAACGGGAAGAAAGGTGCGGGGGCGATACATGATGCAGTCATCCGGTGGATGGCGATGGCCTCGCCCGGCTTTGCCGGCGGCCGCCCGCACGGGCGGCGCGCTGGTGCGGGCAGGCTCGACTGCATTGTATGGCAGCGCGCGCCGCACGGTCAGGTGCCGGCTCGCCGCGGCGCGGGCAGCACGGCCCTCAGGCCGGCGGCAGCGGCCCCGCCAGCGGAATCCGCAGCGTGACGCACAAGCCCGCCTGCTTCGCCTCGTCGGCGAAGTCGAGGCGGATCTCCGCGCCGATGCGATCGGCGATCGTCCGGACGATGGACAGCCCCAGGCCCGAGCCGAGCTGCCCGTTGCCCAGTGTCCGGTAGAACGGGTCGAACACCCGGTCCCGCTCTTGCGCCGGGATGCCCGGCCCGCTGTCCTGGATGCGCAGCAGGGCATGCCCCGGCACCACGCTTACCGAGAGATCGGCGCGTCCGCCCGCCGGCGTGTAGCGGATGGCATTGTCGACCAGGTTCTTCACCACGGCGGTCAGGTCCAGCTCGCTCACCCATACCCGCGCGTCCTGCGTTCCCTCGACGCCGATGTCGATGTACTTGGCCTCGGCCAGCGGCAGCAGGTCTTCCAGCACGCGGCGGAAGACTTGCTGGACGGACACGGGGGATGTCGGCGATGCCGCCACGGCCTGGGCCCTGGCCAAGGTCAGCAACTGGTCCAGCAGGTTCCTGCCGCGCTCGATGCCCTGCCGCAGCACCGCCAGCCTGTCCCGTGCCGCCGCTGACATTTCCGCGTCTGCGAGCCGCTCCGCCTGCAGCGACAGGGCGGTCAGCGGCGAGCGCAACTCGTGGGCCGCATCCGCGACGAAGCGGCGCTGGGACTCCATGGCCTGGCCGACGCGGGCGAGCAGGCGGTTGATGGCCACGGCGAAGGGCCGTACCTCGGCAGGCAGATGCCGGTCTTCGATCGGGTGCAGGTCCTGTTCGGCGCGCTGGTCGATCTCCCGGGAGAGCGCCGCGATGGGGCGGAACATCTTGCGCACCAGGTCGGCGACGATCAGCAGCAGGATCGGCACCAGGATGAGGATGGGCATCACGGTGCGCAGCGCGCCATCGCGGGCGATTTCATTGCGGAAGCCCGATTCCTGCGCGACCGCGATACGCTCGCCGGCACGCGTGGTCTTGACCAGTACACGGAACGTCTCGCCGCCGACCTCAAGCGTGTGCAGGCCATCGGGCAGGGTTGCGGGGAGCGGCAGCGCTCCTCCTTCGTCCACGCTCAGCCGGGAAGTGGCGCCATCGCCGAGGCCCTGCACGATCACCCGTGCTTCTTCATCGCCCTGCTTGAATTCGGTGGCGGCCCCCGGCTCCGCCGGCAGCAGGTGCTGCCGATCCACCAGGTGCGCCACCTGGCGCAGGACATCGTCCTGCAGTTCATGGGCTTCGCCCAGGGCCGACAGGAACGAGAAGGCGCCGGCGACGATGGCCAGCGCGAGTATGGCCAGCGACAGCGTGAAGGACAGCTTGAGCTGTACCGACTCGTTCAGGCGCCTTCCGAGACTATTCTTGAGACCATCCATCCCACGCCCCTGACGTTCTTGATGACGTCGCTGCCCAGCTTGCGCCGCAGCGCATGGATCAGGAATTCGACGGCATTGCTCTCGACTTCTTCGCCCCAGCCGTAGATGCGGTCCTCCAGCTCGCTGCGCGAGAGGATGGCCCCCGGCCGGACCAGCAGCGCCCGCAGCAAGGAGAACTCGCGATTGGACAGCTGTACCGGCGCGCCGCCGCTGACGCTCGCTGCCTTCGTGGCCGGATCGAGCGACACCACCCCATTGCCGAGAACCGGCGCGGCGCTGCCGCCCTTGCGCCGCAGCACGGCGCGCATGCGGGCCAGCAGTTCCGCCAGTTCGAACGGCTTGAGCACGTAGTCGTCCGCGCCGCTGTCCAGGCCGCGCAGGCGGTCATCCAGGCCATCGCGTGCGGTGATGATGAGCAGGGGCACCGGGTTATCGCGCGCGCGCAGGCTGGCCAGCACCTCCAGGCCGTCCTTGCCGGGCAGGCCCAGGTCGAGCAGGACCAGGTCGTAGTGCTGGCAATCCAGCGTGGTCAGGGCGGCCAGTCCGTCCTGCACCCAGTCGGTTGCGTAGGAGGCATCCTTCAGCGCCGCGGCCAGCGTCGCGCCGATCATGGGGTCGTCTTCGACCAGCAATACCCGCATTCCTCCTCCCGCGGCGTGATGGTTCAATGCGATGTCGTGGCCGCTCGCTGACGGAACAGCAGGAGGCCGGCCAGCATAAAGGACAGCAGCGCGGCCGACGCCGAATAGCGGCTCAGCGCCATCCCGCCGGCGCTCAGCGGCTTGTCGAGGAAGTCGCCGACCACCGCGCCGAGGGGGCGGGTCAGGATGAACGCCGCCCAGAACAGCAGCGTGCGGGACACGCGGGTGCCGTAGCGGGCGGCCAGGATCAAGGCGAGCAGTGCGCCGAAGACGACGGCCGCGCCGGTGTAGCCCAGGCCCGCGGTGTCGGCGGTCCAGTCGCCCAGCGCGGTGCCCAGGGTCTGGGAGAACATGATCGTCACCCAATAGAACGCCTCCGCCTTGGGCGAGTGCACGGTGCCCACCGACACCGAGCCGAGCGTGCGATGCCAGGCCAGCAGAGAGCCGAGCAGCAAGGCCAGCAGCAACAGCGATCCGCCTGCATAGCCGATGCCCAGCGAGCGGTCCGCGAAGTCCGCCAGCGTCGTGCCGACCGTGGTGGTGGCGATGATGGTGGCCCAGTACAGCAGCGGATGGAATCGCTTCGCCCGGATCTGCGCGACCACGGCGACCAGGAAGAGCACGGCGAAAATGCCGGTGCTCACCAGGTAGCCCAGGTTCATGGACATCGAAACCGCGTCGCCGCCGGTTTCGCCCAGCGTGGTGGCGGCAATCTTGATCAGCCAGAAGCCCAGCGTGACTTCGGGAACCTTGGCCAGTGCCTGTTCAGTTGGCGTTTTCATCGGAAGCGCTCTCGGTTCGGGCTTTGCCCTGGAAAGTATCGAAGGTTTTCAGCAGATCGGCCAGCGCCGCCTGGCAAGCGGCCCGCCTCATGCGCGGACCCAGCCGCGCGCGATCAGCCTGCCGAACAGGACACGATGAACGGCATCGGCGGTCCGATAGGCCGGCCCCAGATACCAGGGCGCGGCGCGCTGTGCCAGCCAGGCACTGGACGCGGCCACCCCCGCCGCGCCGAGCATGTCGAAGGGAAAATGCACACCCAGGTAGATGCGTGCCCAGGCGATGGCCAGGCCGGACAAGGCCAGGGCGGCCCCGGTGCCGCGCAGGCCTGGCTGCAGCAGGAGAGCGCAGGCGACCGCCCACCACAGCGTCAGGTGATCGCTGGGGAGGGACGGATCGGCCGCATGAGCGAGAAGCGTGTGGCCCAGGCCGATCATGAAGGGCCGGGGGTGCGGCCAGGCGAGGCCGATCAGCTGGCCGGCGAGCAGCCCCAGCCAGGCCGACGCCGTGGCCGCCAGCATCGCCTTGCGGGTGCGCTCATCGCCACGCAGCCAGCCGATGGCGAGCAGGGCCGGTATGGCCCAGATCAGCCACTGCGCCAGGACCGTGGCCAGCGCCACCAGCCACGCCTGCGGGTGCGCAGGCGCGTTGAGCCAGAGAAAGAGCGTTCGGTTGAGGGCTTCCATCGGTTCCAGGTTCTCCCGGCCGGACCTCCGCGGCGCGGACGGCTCGGCCTCGCGGGCGGGCGCTCGGGCCCGCCCGCTGTGGTCGTCGTGCCCCGCACGCGCGCCGGCAGGCAGGATGGCGAGGCGCCGGTCCGGCACGGAAAGCCGGGTGCGGCGGGACATGGCGCGTCTCCGGGAGGGGCAGTGCAGGGATCTGCACGGTGGAGACATTACCGAGGCAGACTTAGCTCGGACTGAGCCGGCCGTTTTCTCCCGCGCCGGGATGGCCGCGCCTTCGGGGTGTCGTACCCGGGAGTGGCTCAGGCTGCGTAAGGGAGTCTGCGGCGGGCGGCGCCGGCTGCCCTTGCGGGTGCTGCATGTGACAACAGGACGGAAAAAGTGTCGAAAAATCGACAAAAAGCCCGCAACTCCGAGGGGATTGCGGGCTTTTCGGTGGGCCTGCCCGGGGCAAGGTGCCGGGCCGGGCTCAGGCGTGGATCACACGTTTAAACGTTGGTCCGTCGGCAAAGGCCCGGAAACGCTAAGTTTCACGGGGAAAGCGCGTCACGGCCTCGCGCCGTGCCGATTACCACGGCCGAACAACGACGCGTGCTGGACCAGGTGCACGAGCCGTCCGGCGCGGGGTCATTGATCCCCGCGCACAAGAGCTTTATCCAGCAGCGCAACACCTACGATGGGCAATGCAAGGCGGCCGGGCTGAGCAATATGCATGGGTTGCGGCACCGGTACGCGCAGGATCGCTATGAGGTGCTGACGGCTGGAAGGCACCGGCCGCTGGCGGCCTTCGGCGCGGTCGTTGACGCCTGCGCAGCGTGCCGTGGATGCGCAGGCGCGGCAGGCGATTAGCCGCGAGCTGGGGCATGAGCGCACGCAGATTACGGCGGTGTACCTTGGAAGGTGATCACTTGATCAATCTCAAGTTCGAATTTGCGTAGCTCACTACGCGCTTGGGCACTTTCGCGCGATCATGTACCCAACTGCGAAACGCAAGCTATCGTTGTCGTACCCTGTTGAATTATTCGGCTGGTTGCAAGGCAATTGATCGCTTTGGCAAGCGCTCAAATGGTTATGTGGTTTTGGAGGCTTCATGAATTACAACAGATTTCAACCAAGTAAAGATTTGGCCTCTTTTGTTAAATTCTTTTGGACACTGGAAGTCTTTCCGGAAGAAAGCGCAGAAAGGCAGAGAATTGTGCCGGACGGCTGTATTGAGCTGGCCTTTGTATTGGGCGATGATATCAAGAGGTATACCTCGGAGAATGATTACATAATTCAACCGCGCGCCATGGTGCTTGGACAGACACTTACTCCTTTTTATATTCAACCAACAGGCTATGTCTATACCTTTGCAGCGAGCTTCTTTCCTTACGGCTTTTCAAACTTCGTTTCCAGGCCCATTAAAAGCCTAATAAATAAGGAGACGTCAATTTATGAGTTATTTGAGCACAACGAAGCAAAACAACTGGAGGGGGGCATTATTAAGGCGTTAAGCACAAGGGAGCGAATTAATATATTGGAAGCATTTCTTTTTTCAAAAATGAGTGATCAACGAACTATCGAGAATATTGTAAAGACGACCGTGGAAATTCTCTTTTCAAACAATGGAAGCATATCAATTAACGAAATTACAAACTCAGATCGCAGTAAAAAACGGCAGCTGGAAAGGCAGTTCCTGGACGTCATTGGTATTAGTCCAAAGCAATTGAGCAAGGTTATCCGCTTGCAAGCTGCCTTGAAGTTGTTAATCAATCGGGAAGAAAGCCTGACTCATATAGCGTACGAAGGCAATTATTATGATCAATCTCATTTCATTAAGGACTTTAAGGAGTTTACCGGGGTAAGGCCGAGTGATTTTTTTGGCGAAAAAAGCATGGTGCTGTCTTCATTGTTATACAAATAAATTGCGCTGTCGCTTTTTTACAATTCATCGCGATACTCTTGATGTAAATTGAATGGGTGCCGGATAAAAGCACAAAATAATCATGTGACGCGTACAATATCGAGGAAAATAGAATGCATGGCTTTGCATCGATTTTTGAGATTCCAGCGACAAGTTTAGAGCGTGCTGTAAAATTCTATAGCAGAATTTTTTCTGTACCCATTGAGACCGTGGATATTCCGGAGGTAAAGATGGGGTTGTTTCCATATGAGGGACAGCCTACGATTGGTGTTATTATTGAAGGCGATGGTTATTTGCCGTCCAGCTCCGGAGTTACACTGTATTTGAATGCGGGCGAAGACCTGCAAGTAGTCTTATCAAAAGTAGAGGAAAATGGTGGAAAAATACTTGTTACCAAAACACCACATGCCGACGAAAGTGGCTTCTTCGCATTATTTCTAGATACCGAAGGGAATCGACTCGGTTTACACTCGCCTCGATAAACGGCTTTTGGTTTTAAAGACCATTTCACTACATAGACGATCCAGAACTTCTTGCAGATGTTCCGCAGGAATGTCATGACTCAGGCCTTTCGGCCCGAGTCATTACGCGGGCTCATGCAATGGGTCCTTCACGACGTCGAGACACCTTCTGCGTCATCAAGATAGCTGACCCATTTCTGGAGCAAGACCCTTCTTTCATCCAACAACAGTGCTTTGTTGTAAGTGGCGCGCACCTTGTTGCTTTCAATGTGGGCGAGTTGCCGTTCGATTGCATCCGGACGGAAGCCGTTCTCGTTTGCCCATGTTGAGAACATGGTCCGCCAGCAATGCGGAGTGGTGCCTCGTCCGAGGTTCTTGTCGCGCATGGCGTAGGTCAGCGGATCGGGTGTTGTGAAACCCTTGCCACTCCGATGCGGGAACAGGTAGCGTCCACCACCCGTGATGCGCTGCAAGTCTTTCAGCACGGCAATGGCCTGCGTAGAAAGCTGACTAATGTAATCGCGGCGCGCTTTCATCTTCGCGGCAGGGCGGCGCCATACTGCGTCCTCGTAGTCGAACTCATCCCACTCGGCATCCGCAGCTTCACCAGGGCGACAAGCTGTCAGGGCAATCAGGCGCAAGCAAAGTGCGGCCTCCGGATAGCCCCTGTACCCCCGTAACGCTTGGTAGAAGCCGTGAATTTGCTCGCGGGTCTGGCGGCTTTGCTCTCGCTGACCGGGATACGGAGCAGCCCGCGCAGGTTAGGGAGCGGGTTTGACTCAGCCAGGCCCCCAGATCGCCTTTGACATGGATCGCCGCCCAGGCACCGTGTGATTTGCACTCTTCCAGCAGTAGACGAATCTGCTTGACGCCAATGTCGCTGATAGGCGTCTCGTCGAACTTGGGCAACAGGTACTTCTGGATGCGCGATTCCTTTGTGCGGTAGGAACTGGCGGCGAAGACCGGTTTGATCTCGGCCAGGTACGCTTCGGCCACCTTGGCGAACGAGCTTGCGCGGGCGCGCATGCGTTCTTCCAGCGCTTCCAGGTTGCTTTGTTTGGTCCGCTGCCGCTCATGGGCAGGGTGGATGCCTTGCTTGACGAGTGCGCGCGCCTTTTCGCGGGCGGCGCGTGCATCCGCAAGGCTTACTTGAGGAAAGCTGCCGAAGGCAAAGAGGTTTTCCTTGCCTTGGAGGCGGTACTTCCACCGCCAGAGTTTGCCTTGACCAGCAGGAACAGGCCGCCACCGTCTGATAGTTTCCGGTCGCGATCGGTGGGTTTGGCCGACTTGATCTTCGTGTCGGTGAGCAGATTCTCGGGCATCGTCGGACTCCACTGCGGGGAAAAGTACCAGGAAAAGTACCCCCACGGTTGAACACGAGTACCCCCAACGCTACCCCCAACTTTTCTGGATGCGGATAAACAGAAACCTCAGTAGACCGTATTTAACTCGCAACTCATTGATTTGAAATGAGAAGCCGAGTCCAACGAGCGCTACTGAGGGCTACTGAGTTCCGCGAGAAATCGTCAGACGTTTAAACGTTGAACAGGAAGTTCATCACGTCGCCGTCGTGCACCACGTATTCCTTGCCTTCGGCGCGCATCTTGCCCGCTTCCTTGGCTCCCTGTTCGCCCTTGAAATTGATGTAGTCCTCGTAGGCGATGGTCTGGGCACGGATGAAGCCGCGCTCGAAGTCGGTGTGGATCACGCCGGCCGCCTTGGGCGCCGTGTCGCCCACGTGGATGGTCCAGGCGCGCACTTCCTTGACGCCGGCGGTGAAGTAGGTCTGCAGGCCGAGCAACTTGAAGCCGGCGCGGATCACGCGGTCCAGGCCCGGCTCTTCCATGCCCAGGTCGGCCAGGAACTCGGCCTTGTCGGCATCGTCCAGGTCGGCGATCTCGGCCTCGATGGCGGCGCACACGGCAACCACCGGCGACTTGGTCTGCTCGGCATAGCCGCGCACGGCGTCCAGGTGCGGGTTGTTCTCGAAGCCGTCCTCACGCACGTTGGCTACATACATGGTCGGCTTGGCGGTGATCAGGCAGAACGGGCGCAGTGCGTCCCACTCTTCGGGCGCCAGGTCCAGCGTGCGCACGGCCTTGGCCTGGTCGAGCACGGTCTGTGCCTTTTCCAGCACCGCCACCAGGCGCTGCGCTTCCTTGTCCCCCGCGCGGGCCGGCTTGATGTAGCGGGCCAGGGCTTTTTCGACGGTGGCCAGGTCGGCCAGCGCCAGTTCGGTGTTGATGACCTCGATGTCCGACAGCGGATCGACCTTGCCGGCCACGTGGATCACGTTGGGATCCTCGAAGCAGCGCACCACGTGGGTGATGGCGTCGGTCTCGCGGATATTGGCCAGGAACTGGTTGCCGAGGCCTTCACCCTTGGAGGCGCCCGCCACCAGGCCGGCGATATCGACGAATTCGACGGTGGCCGGCAGCACGCGCTCCGGCTTGACGATCTCGGACAGCTTGGCAAGCCTCGGATCCGGCACTTCCACCACGCCGACATTGGGCTCGATGGTGCAGAACGGATAGTTCTCGGCGGCGATGCCGGCCTTGGTCAGGGCGTTGAACAGCGTGGACTTGCCGACGTTGGGCAGGCCGACGATGCCGCATTTGAGGCTCATGGTGTCAGGCGGAGAATGGCAAAACCTCTATTCTAGCGGATGGCCGCAGCCGGCCGGCCCCGTGGCTGCCCCCCATCGCCGCCCTGCGGCTGCCCGGCGCCGCGCGGCGCGCAGGCGGCGTCACCCGGCCCGGCCCGGGCTGTCGTCCCGGGTCGCTATAATCGAGCCACCATGATCCGATCCCACGCGCCTGCGCGGCCCAATTCCTCCCAGTTCCAGATCGCCGTCGTCGGCGGCGGCATCGTCGGCAAGGCCTGTGCCCTGCTGCTGGCCCAGCAGGGCATGCAGGTCGCCCTGGTGGCGCCGCGTCCGCCGGGGGCGGCGGCGGCGGGCGAGGGCGAGTGGGGCAGCCGCATCTATGCCTTCTCGGCCAGCTCGCAGGCTCTGTTCGAGCGCCTGCGCGTGTGGGAGGCGCTGGATCCGGCGCGCATCCAGCCGGTGCGCGACATGCGCGTGTTCGGCGATGCCAGCGCGGCCGACGCGGCTGCCGGCATCGATGGCGACCTGCATTTCTCGGCCTACGCCGCAGCGGTGCCGCAACTGGCCTGGATCATCGAATCCGACCATGTGGAGCGCGTGCTCGACACCGCGCTGCGCTTCCAGCCCCAGCTGCACTGGTTCGATGACAGCGCCTCCGCCTTCGACCGCGACGACGACGGCGCCACTCTGACGCTGGCCGGCGGTACCCGCCTGCGGGCCGCCTGCGTGGTCGGCGCCGACGGCGCGCGTTCCTGGCTGCGCGGGCAGTGCCATATCCCGGTCAGCACGCGGCGCTACCGCCAGCTCGGCGTGGTCGCCAATTTCCACTGCGAGCAGCCGCACCACGACACCGCGTCGCAATGGTTCCTCGGGCCGCTGCCCAAGCTGATGGCCGACGAGGAGCCGGCCAACGGCGAGATCCTCGCCATGCTGCCGCTGCCCGGGCCCTATCTTTCGATGGTGTGGTCGGCCGACGAGGCCCATGCGCGCGAGCTGCTGGCGTTGCCGCCCGAGGCGCTGTGCGCCGCCGTGGCCGAGGCCGCCGGCGGCGCGGTCGGGCGCCGCTTCGGCGCGCTGCGCTGTGTCACGCCGGCCCAGGGCTTCCCGCTGGTGCTGCAGCGCGCCGAGCAGTTCGTGCAGCCGCACATGGCCCTGGTGGGCGACGCGGCGCACGTGGTCCACCCGCTGGCCGGCCAGGGCGTGAACCTGGGGCTGCGCGACGTGGTGGAACTCGGGCGCGTGATGGCGGACAAAGAGACATTCCGTGGCGAAGGCGACCTGCGCCTGCTGCGCCGCTACGAGCGCGCCCGCGCGACCGACCTGCTGTCGCTGACGGTGGCCACCGACGGCCTGCACCGGCTGTTCTCGCTGCCCGGCAGCCTGCCCGCCCTGGTGCGCAATGCCGGCATGCGGGCGGTGGGCAGCCAGCCCCTGCTCAAACGCTTCCTGATCGGGCGCGCGCTCGGCTGAGCCGGGCGCCACATCGCCCCGGACCGATGCCCCGGACCCGCGCGCCCCGACCCACCCCTTACCTGGAGCCTTCTATGTTGTCATCCCTGCGCCGCCGCCCTTACTGGTTTGCCGCCATCGCCAGCGGCCTGGCCGCGGCGGGCTTCGCCCTGCATGCCATGGCTGCGGGCGAGCCGGGCACCGACCGCATCAAGGACACGCTGCAGAAGGCCTTGGGTGGCCGCGCCGAGGTGCGCTCTGTCGGCAAGACGCCGGTGCCGGGCCTGTTCGAGGTCAATATCGGCGGACAGGTCGTCTACACCGATGCCAGCGGCCGCTATGTGCTCAACGGCGAGCTGGTCGACACCAAGACCGGCGCCAACCTGACCGAGGAGCGCCTGGCCGAGCTCAACCGCATCAAGTGGGCGGACCTGCCGCTGGACCGTGCCATCAAGTGGACCAAGGGCAACGGCAGCCGCCAGGTGGCGGTCTTCTCCGACCCGAACTGCGGCTACTGCAAGCGCATCGAGCAGACCTTCCAGCAGATGGACAACATCACCGTCTACACCTTCCTCTTCCCGGTGCTGTCGCCGGATTCGGAGGCCAAGGCCAGGCAGGTCTGGTGTTCGGCCGACCGCACCAAGGCCTGGCGCGACTGGATGCTGAACAAGGTGGCGCTGACCGGCAACGGCAGCTGCAAGACGCCGGTCGAGGACAACCTGGCCCTGGGCCGCAGCCTCAACATCAACGGCACGCCGGCGGTGTTCTTCACCGACGGTACCCGCATCCCCGGCGCGGCCGATGCCGCCACGCTGGAGCGCAAGCTCGCCAGCCTGAAGAAATAGGCCCGGCCGCCGGCGGTGTCCCGGCCGGAGCGCGCGGCACGGGCATCGCCCGTGGCCGCGCCGCTCGCTCACTACAATCCCGAAGAGGAGACACCATGACCTTCCGAGCCCTGCTGCTGACCCAGGCCGATGGCGCCACCCGTGCCGAGATCGCCGAGCTGGAGACGGCACAGCTTCCCGCCGACGGCGATGTGCTGGTTGCCGTCGACTATTCCACTATCAACTACAAGGACGGCCTGGCCATCACCGGACGCGCGCCGGTGGTACGCAAGTGGCCGATGGTGGCCGGCATCGACGGTGCCGGCACCGTGCTCGAATCCAGCCATCCGCGCTGGCGCGCCGGCGACAAGGTGATCCTCAACGGCTTCGGCGTGGGCGAGGCGCACTGGGGCTGCCTGGCGCAGCGGGCGCGCCTGAAGGGCGACTGGCTGGTGCGCCTGCCGCAGGCCTTCAGCGCCAGCCAGGCCATGGCCATCGGCACGGCCGGCTATACCGCCATGCTGTCGGTACTGGCGCTGGAGCGCGGCGGCATGAACGGGCCGGTGCGGCCGGGCGACGGCGACGTGCTGGTGACCGGCGCCTCGGGCGGCGTCGGCTCGGTGGCCATCGCCATCCTGGCGCAGCTCGGCTACCGCGTGACGGCCTCCACCGGCAAGGCGGCCGAGGCGGACTTCCTGAAGGGCCTCGGCGCCGCCGAGGTGATCGACCGCGCCGAGCTGGGCGCGCCCGGCAAGCCGCTGCAGAAGGAGCGCTGGGCCGCGGTGGTCGATGCGGTCGGTTCGCACACGCTGGCCAACGCCTGCGCCCAGGTGCGCTACGGCGGCGTGGTCACGGCCTGCGGGCTGGCGCAGGGCATGGACTTCCCCGCCAGCGTGGCCCCCTTCATCCTGCGCGGCGTGACGCTGGCCGGTGTCGACAGCGTGATGGCGCCGATGGCGTTGCGCGAGCGCGCGTGGGCACGGCTGGCACAGGACCTGGCACCGGACCGGCTGCGCGCCATCACGCGCGAGATCCGGCTGGACGAGGCGATCGAGGCCGGCCGCCGCATCGTCGAAGGCGGCATGCGCGGCCGCGTGGTGGTCGACGTCAACGCCTGAGCCCGGCTGCGGCGCAGCCGCCCGGTACGGGCTGCGCTGCGTGCCTTCCTGCGTGCCGGCGCCCGGTGCCGGCTCCCTGCGCTGGCCACGCCGCGCCCGGCGCTACAATCTTCGCCATGACGCCCATCCGCTACGCCATCGCCCCGCTCGCGCCGCACGCGCACCTGTTCGCCGTGACCGTCACGGTCGATGCCCCCGATCCCGCCGGCCAGCGCTTCTTCCTGCCGGCCTGGATCCCGGGCAGCTACATGATCCGCGAGTTCGCCCGCAACATCGGCCGCGTCCGCGCCGAGTGCGGCGGCCGTGCCGTGATCCTGCACAAGCTGGACAAGCAGACCTGGCAGGCCGCGCCGCTCGAGGCCGGCGCCGGCCCGCTGACGCTGCGCTACGAGGTCTATGCCTGGGACCTGTCGGTGCGTGCCGCCCACCTCGACCAGACGCACGGCTTCTTCAACGGCAGCTCGGTCTTCCTGTGCGTCGAGGGCCAGGCCGAGAGACCCTGCACGGTCGACATCTTCCCGCCCGAGGGCGAGGCCTATGGCGGCTGGCGCGTGGCCACCGCGCTGCGCGAGGCCCGCGGCCGCGAGGGCGCCAAGCGCTACGGCTTCGGCCGCTACGAAGCTGCCGACTACGACGAGCTGATCGACCACCCGGTCGAGATGGGCACCTTCGCGCTGGGCAGCTTCAAGGCCTGCGGCGCCCAGCATGACGTGGTCTTCACCGGGCGCGTGCCCCAGCTCGACCTGGAACGCGTGTGCCGCGACCTCAAGCGCATCTGCGAGGCGCAGATCCGCCTGTTCGAGCCGAAGACACAGCGTGCGCCTTTCCTCGACAGCAACCGTCGCTATGTCTTCATGACTATGGTGACCACCGACGGCTACGGCGGCCTGGAGCATCGCGCCAGCACCGCGCTGATGTGCGCGCGCGCGGACCTGCCATCGCTCGGCAAGGCGGATGCCGGCGAAGGCTACCGCACCTTCCTGGGACTGTGCAGCCACGAGTACTTCCATACCTGGAACGTCAAGCGCATCAAGCCGGCCGCCTTCGTGCCGTACCGGCTGCGCGAGGAGAGCTACACGCCGCTGCTGTGGCTGTTCGAGGGTTTCACCAGCTACTACGACGACCTGATGCTGGTGCGCTCGGGCTGCGTCACCGAGGCGCAGTACGTGGAGATGCTGGGCAAGACCTGGAACGGCGTGCTGCGTGGCAGCGGCCGCACCAAGCAGAGCGTGGCCGAGAGCTCCTTCGATGCCTGGACCAAGTACTACCGCCAGGACGAGAACGCGCCCAACGCCATCGTCAGCTACTACACCAAGGGCTCGCTGGTGGCGCTGGCGCTCGATCTCACCATCCGCCAGCGCACGCGCGGGCGGCGCTCGCTCGACGATGTGATGCGCGCGCTGTGGCAGCGCTACGGCCGCGACTTCTACGCGGCCGGCACGACGCAGCGAGGCGTCACCGAGGCCGAGGTCCATGCCTTGTTCGACGAGGTCACCGGCCTGCGCCTGGGCGCGCCGCTGCGCAGCTTCACCGAGGGCACCGCCGAGCTGCCGCTGGCGCCGCTGCTGAAGGCCATCGGCGTGGGCGTGCAGGCGCAGAAGCCCGAGGCCGGCGCGGCGCTGGGCATCAAGAGCAAGAGCGAAGACGGCTGGGTGCGCGTGACCCAGGTGCTGGACGGCGGGGCCGGGCAGGCGGCCGGCCTGTCGGCCGGTGACCTGCTGGCGGCGGTGGACGGCCTGCGTGTCGCGCCCGGCCAGCTCGACAAGCTGCTGGGCCGCTACCGCCCCGGCGACCGCGCCGAACTGCACGTGTTCCGCCGCGACGAGCTGATGTGCCTGCCGCTGGCGTTCGCGCGCGAACCGGCCACGCAGTACCGGCTGTCGCTGGCCGCGGGCAAGCAGGCCGCACGCGCGCGCTGGCTGGGACAATAAGGGAGACACGGCGCCGCCGCGCGGCGGCGCCGGCAGTATGGCGGCGGCGTCCTCGCGGTCGCGCCGACCGGATCGGATTGATGCAGGCCTATGCAATACGCGCACGACACCCGTACCTTCATCTATTCGCACTATGTCTATCGCGGCCTGCGTTCTGCCACGGGGGTGATCGGGGCCACCCTGGTCGCGCTGCAGTTCACCGACATGCCGACCGCGATGGTGGTGTCGATCGGCGCGCTGTGCACCAGCCTGATGGACCTGCCCAGTCCGTTGAATCACAAGTTCAACGAGATGATCGCCAGCGTGCTGCTGTGCACCGCGGTGACGCTGGTGGTCGCGCTGGCCACGCCGTTCCCGCGCGTGATGCCCTTCGTGCTGGTGCTGGTCACCTTCCTGGCCGGCATGATGACGGTGTACGGCAACAAGACCATGCCGCTGCAGTTCTCGGCGCTGTTCGTCATGACAATGACCATCAACGAGGACTTCGTGGTGCGGCGCGCGCTGGAGCACGCCGGCCTGTTCGGCCTGGGCGGGCTGGCCTACACGGCGTACTCGATGGCGGTGAGCTGGGCCATGGCGCGGCGGACCAAGCAGCAGATCCTGGCCGAGTCGCTCTACGAGATGGCGTCCTATCTCGAACTCAAGGCGGCCTTCTACGATGCCGGCACCGATTACGAGGCCTGCTTCAGCCAGCTGGTGCGGCAGCAGATCGTAGTGGCCGAGCGCCAGCAGGCCGCGCGCGACCTGGTGCTGCGCGGCAATCGCACGCCCTACGACGGCCTGCTGGTGCAGGTGCACCTGCGCATGCTCGACCTGTACGAGTACATGCTGTCGACCAATACCGACTATCCGCTGCTGCGCCACACCTTCGGCGGCACACCGGTGCTGGACCACCTGCGCCGCCTGGTGCTGCTGATGAGCGAGGACCTGGCGGGCATCGCCTACGAGGTCACGCGCGGCCGGCCGTCCTACGCCACGGTGGAATACCGCCAGGTGCTGCGCTCGGTGGAGGAGGAGATCGCCCAGCTGCGCCACCACCATATCAAGCCGGCCGCATTGACCGCGCTGGCCGATACGCTGGAGATGATCCGCGGCGCCATCGCCCTGGTGGAGCAGCTGCACGAGGCCTCGCGCACGCCGGTGGAGCCGAGCAAGGTGCTGCCCGGGCCCGACATGACACCTTTCCTGACCCGGCAGAGGTATGAGCTGGGCGTGCTGGTCGACAACCTGCGCTGGCGCTCGCCCGGCTTCCGCTATGCGGTGCGTATCTCGCTGGCCGTGGCGGTCGGGCTATGGGTGGCGGACCACGTGCCCTATGCCTCGCACAGCTACTGGATCCTGCTGACCATCATCGTCATCCTGAAGCCCAACTTCAGCCTGACCAAGCAGCGCTACAACGATCGCGTGATCGGTACGCTGATCGGCTGCGTGATCTCGCTGGGCATACTCAAGGTGGTGCACCAGCCGCTGCTGTTGCTGGCGGTACTGTTCGCCGCGCTGGTGGCCAGTGCCGCCTTTTCCACCATCAAGTACCGCTACACGGCGATCGCCGCCTGCGTGCAGGTGCTGATCCAGTTCAAGCTGTTGCTGCCCGACAGTCCCACGGTGGCGGGCGAGCGGTTGATCGACACGGTGATCGGCGGGCTGATCGCCTCGGCCTTCTCCTTTGTCCTGCCGAGCTGGGAGTACCGCGCCATTCCCAAGCTGGTGGAAAACGTGCTGCAGGCCAACCGGCGCTACATCCTCGCCACGCGCGACCTGCTGTTGCGGCGCGCCAAGGACGACTTCGCCTACCGCGTGCAGCGAAAGCAGTTCATGGACAGCCTGTCGGGACTGATCTCCGCCTTCCAGCGCATGCAGGACGAGCCCAAGAGCCGGCATCGCGCGGTCGACAACCTGAACCGCTTCATCGTGCAGAACTACCTGGTGGCCGCGCACGTCGCCGCGGTGCGCATCCAGGTGCGCCAGCACTACCAGGAGCTGGAACTGCCGGCGGCCGAGGCTGCCATCGAACAGGCCACTGACGCGGCCGTGCGCAGCCTGGACCTTGCCCGCGAGCGCCTGCTGGCGGGCGAGCGCGCCGGCGGACGCGGGGTCGGCTTCCTGCGTCCGCCACCGACGGGCCTGCCCGAGGCGGCCGCCCAGGCCGGCGGCGCCACCATGCCGGCTCCCGCGGCGGCCGTGGCCGAAACGCAGTCCGGCGAGGAAGACGCCAGCGCGCGCCGCGCACGCGTGGCCGACTCGGCCGACCGCCGCCGCGCCGACGTGCTGGTGCAGGCCGCCGCGTCCGGCGAGCTGGCGGCGGCCAGCATTGCCGCGAACGGCGCCGGCGGACGCAGTACCAACGCCCAGCTGGAGCGCCGCCTGCGCGCGCTGCGCGAGGACGCCGCCAAGATCGCGCTGCGTACCGGGGCGATCGGGAGGGCGGTGCGGGTGGAGGAGTGAGGGGGGGCTGGCTTGTTGCCGGCCTGGCGGGCGGGATCACACCGTTGGCCTTGTGTGGGCGGCGGCGTGCTGGATCGCACCGAGGGCTTCGCTGGATGTGGCGCCTTGCTAGACCACCCCTCACCCCCGCCCTCTCCCCATGCGGGGAGAGGGAGCCAGGACACTATGCTTGGCGATTGGTGTTGGCGCATCCTGGTGGCTTCGTTCCGCACGACAGGATTCGTACCGCGCCGGTTCGCGCCCCTCTCCCGCTTGCGGGAGAGGGGCCGGGGGAGAGGGCAGGCGCTCGCCGGGAGCGCGGGCTGTCAAATTCACACCAGGCTATGCACGCCCCGGCGTGAGCGCGCGACGCATGCTCCGTGCGCGGCGCCGGTCGGCCGCTAGTCCACTGAATCGCTGAAATCGGTCGGTGCCTGCCATGTCTTTCCCCTCCCATTTCAATGATTCAGTGGACTAGCCTTCCCCGCCTGCCGTGCCCTCGGCCTGTTCTTCGCGCGGCAGCGTCAGCATGCCGCTGTTGTAGCTGTATTCGTAGATCTCGCCGTAGCGGCCCCATTCGATGGCGAGGGTCAGCACGCGCTCGGCTTCGTCGGGCTTCAGGTAGGCCTCCAGCTCGCGCAGCACGTGCTCTTCGCCGATCTCGCCGTCCTCGGTTTCCTCCAGCTCGCGGCGGATGTGCGCGGCCAGCGCCACGTGTTCCAGCAGCTGCTTGCCGAACAGCACCTTGCGCTCGGGCGGCTCGGTCTCGTAGTAGGTGCGCCCGAGCGGGGTGGCGATGATGTCGCCGCGCTCGATGGTGGCCAACTGCACCAGTTGCAGCGCTTCGCAGGCGGGCAGCAGTTCGTCGTCGGTGAGGCCTGCTTCGTCGGCCAGGTGGGGCAGGTCGGCGCGGCCGAAGAAGGGCGACTCGCACAGCAGGTCGAGAATGGCCTCCATCTGGCTGATGTCGGCATCCGGCAGGCGGTAGCCGATCTGCGAGGCGGCCGCCAGCGCGGGCACGCGTGGACCCAGTGCCGCGGGCGAGGTCATCAGCGCGTAGACCTCGTCGATCAGCGCGCGCACCTGGGTCGAGTCGCGGTTGCGCGGGCGCGCGAAGGGCACGCGCACCTCGGCGCGGATGCGGCCCGGGTCGCTCGACAGGATGACGATGCGGTCGGCCATCATCACCGCTTCCTCGATATTGTGCGAGACGATCAGGATGCACTTGATGTTGGTGCGGCCGTCTTCCCACAGGTCGAGCATCTCGTCGCGCAGGGTCTCGCCGGTCAGCACGTCCAGCGCCGAGAAGGCTTCGTCCATCAGCAGCAGGTCGGGCTCGGTCACCATGGCGCGGGCGATGCCGACGCGCTGGCGCATGCCGCCGGACAGCTCGCGCGGCAGCGCGCTGTTGAAGCCGGACAGGCCGATCATGTCGATCGCCGCTTCGGCGCGGCGGGTGCGCTCCTCCTTGTCGACACCCTGGGCCTCCAGGCCCAGTTCCACGTTCTGCTGCACGGTGAGCCAGGGGAACAGCGCGAACGACTGGAACACCATGGCGATGCCTTCGGCCGTGCCCGCCAGGCGCTCGCCGCGGAAGCGCACTTCGCCGCGGTCGGTGCCGACCAGGCCGGCCATTATGCGCAGCAGGGTGGACTTGCCCGAGCCGGACTTGCCCAGCATGGCGACGATCTCTCCCTGGCGCAGCGTCAGGTCCACGCCTTCGAGCACGGCGCGGTCGGTGTGGTCGGCGGTGCGGAAGATCTTCGAGACGCCGCGCAGCTCGATCACGGCGGGCGCGGCGGTTGGTGCGGTGCTGCTGGACATGGCGTCCTTTCGTTCGATCGTCATAGACGGGTGCGCTCCTGCGCCAATTGATACAGGCGGTTCCACAGCAGGCGGTTGAAGCCGACCACGAACAGGGCCATCACGCAGATGCCCAGTGCGATGCGGGGGAAGTCGCCCTTGGACGTCATCTCGGCAATGTAGCTGCCCAGCCCGGTAGCCACCAGGGTGTGGTTGCCCCAGGTCACGTACTCGGACACGATGCTGGCATTCCACGAGCCGCCGGCGGCGGTCACCAGTCCGGTCAGCAGGCTGGGGAAGACGGCGGGGATCAGGAAGCGCTTCCACATCAGCCAGCCGCGCAGGCCGAAATTGCGCGCCGCCAGCCGCAGTTCCGTGGGAATGCCCGAGGCACCCGCCACCACGTTGAAGAGGATGTACCACTGCGTGCCGAAGATCATCAGCGGGCTGAGCCAGATCTCAGGGTTCAGGCCGAAGCGCGCGATCACCACCACCGCCAGCGGGAACATCAGGTTGGCCGGGAAGGCGGCCAGGAACTGCGCGACCGGCTGGGCGACACGCGCCACGGCCGGATTCATGCCGATGCGGATGCCGATCGGCACCCACACCAGCGCGGCCAGCGCGATCAGCACGATCACTCGCACCATGGTCAGCGTGCCCAGCCACAGCACGTGGCCGAACTCGCTCCAGCCCACCTCGGAGCGCACGAAGTGCAGGATGCGGTAGAGCGCCAGCAGGGCGGCCACGATGATCAGCACGTTGCAGGCCCGCTCGATCCACTGGCGGCGGCCGCTGGCGCCTGCCGAGGCCGGTGCCAGCGTGCCGCGCCGGGCGCCCCAGGACAGCGTGCGGCCGGCCAGGCCGGCGGTCCACGACAGCAGCACGCGCACCCATTCCGAGCGGCGCAGCAGGTCGAGCAGCCAGGACTGCGGCTCCTTCTCCTGCGCCAGGGTCTCGAAGCGGAAGCGGTCGGCCCAGGCGATCAGCGGGCGGAACAGCAACTGGTCGTAGAACAGGATGCCGATCAGCATGGCCACGATGGCCCAGCCGATGGCCGGCAGGTTCTGCTGCTGGATGGCCAGCGAAATGTAGGAGCCGATGCCGGGCAGCTTGATGTCATTGCCCGACACGGAGATCGCTTCCGAGGCCACCACGAAGAACCAGCCGCCCGACATCGACATCATCATGTTCCACAGCAGGCCCGGCATGGCGAATGGCACTTCGAGCCGCCAGAAGCGCTGCCACGACGACAGGCGGAACATGGCGGCCGCCTCCAGCAGGTCGCTGGGGATGGTGCGGAAGGACTGGTACAGGCTGAAGGCCATGTTCCAGGCCTGCGAAGTGAAGATGGCGAAGATCGCCGCGCATTCCACCCCGATCAGGTTGCCGGGGAACAGCGCGATGAAGCCGGTCACGGTGATCGACAGGAAGCCCAGTACCGGGATCGACTGCAGGATGTCGAGGGCCGGCACCATGACCTTTTCCGCCGTGCGGCTCTTGGAGGCGATGGCGGCGAAGGCGAAGGAGAACAGCAGCGAGGCGCCCAGTGCCGTCAGCATGCGGATGCTGGTGCGCATCAGGTAGTAGGGCAGGTAGGCGACGTCGAGGCTGAGATCCAGCGGCTCGCCCGGCTGGTAGGGCACGTTCATCTGCTTGGCGGCGAACGCCACCAGCACGATGGCCGCCAGGATGATGGGCAGCAGGGCGAGGTCGAAGCGGTTGGGCGGAGCCGTCAGCAATTGGCTGACGTAGCCGAGGGAAGGGGCCGGCTTGGCCTGGTCGCTGTCGGCGGATTGGGCGGGCTGCATCATGGTGAAAGACGGATCGGGGGCCGGCTCGGTCGGCCTGGGACTACGGGTGGCGCCCGCTGGAACGGCGTGGCTGGCGTCGGCTGCCGGCAGCCCTTTCGGGTCGCCCGGTGCCGCACGCATCACGTCCGGTGCAAAGCCCTACTTGCTAACGCTCAGAGCGGCCGCCTAGTTTACCGTGTGTGCATGTCGGCGCCGTTTCAGCATAGATCGTCTCGCTGCTGCAACAGTTGTCAGCGATAGCAGACAGGCAGTCCAATCCTGCAGGAGAGACTTTGGCGATGGAAACCCGGCAACTGGAAACCTGGCACATCGTGGCCAGCGGGCGCGTGCAGGGCGTAGGCTACCGCGCTGCCTGCGCGGCGCGGGCCAGCGAACTGGCGCTGCGCGGCTGGGTGCGCAACCGCAGCGACGGCACGGTCGAGGTCATGGCGCGCGGCAGCCCGGGGCAACTGCGGGCCCTGTGCGACTGGATGCGCATCGGACCGCCGGCGGCACAGGTGCTCGACCTGGCGGTGGCCTTGTCGGAGGGGGAATTCCAGGGCTTCATCTGGCGCCCCACCGTGTGATGCGGCCGCCATAAGCCGGATCGACCGGATCGACCGGATCGACTGGATACTCCGGCTCAGGCGCGGTGCGCCTGCCAGTCGACCGCTGCCAGCCCCTGGGCCGTCAGCCAGTCATTGGCCTGGCGGAAGTGGCCGCAGCCAAGGAAGCCTCGGTGCGCCGACAGCGGCGACGGATGCGGCGCCTCCAGCACGCAGTGGCCCGCCCCCAGCAGCGGCTTCTTCGCCTGGGCATGGCTGCCCCACAGCAGGAACACGAGCTTCTGGCGGCTGCCGGCCAGCGCCTGGATCAGGCAGTCGGTCACCGCTTCCCAGCCGCGCTTGGCGTGGCTGGCCGCGCGGCCCTGCTCGACGGTCAGCACCGTGTTGAGCAGCAGCACGCCCTGGCGGGCCCAGCCCTCGAGGTTGCCCGAGGCGCCGCGCGCGGGCGCCTCGCCGTACTCCGCGGCGATTTCCTTGAAGATATTGCGCAGGCTGGGCGGTACACGCACGCCGTCCGGCACCGAGAAGGCCAGTCCGTGGGCCTGCGGCACCTCGGCGCCGGCCACGGTCTCGACGCCGTGGTAGGGATCCTGGCCGAGGATCACGACCTTGACCGAGTCGGGCGGCGTCAGGTGCAGCGCGTGGAACACGTCGTGCGGGAACACGCGCTTGCCGCTGGCGTGCTCGCCGTCGACGAAGGCGGCCAGTTCGCGCCAGCCGGCGCCGGACAGGCAGGGGGCCAGCAGCGTGCGCCAGGCCGGCGGCAGGGCGTCGGCCTGGGCCTGCAGCGCGGCGGCGGGGGCCTGGGCGGTGGATCGGGCGGGCGTGTCCGCAGCGAAGAGATCGGATTGCATCAGGTCGGGTAGGGGAAACGGGTGGGCGGCCTGCCGGCTTGCCGGCGCCGGGTTCAAGGTGGGCCGGGCCTGAGGCGGGCCGGGCCCCGGGGTGGAGCGGGCGGGCGCTGCCGCGCCCGGGGGCTCAGGGCGCCTCGTCCTGGCGCGTGCCGGCCAGGCGATAGCCGCGCGCGGCCTTGCTCAGGTCGGAGGGCACCAGGGCTGCAACCGCCTGCAGGCGCGCGGCCAGGGCGCGCAGTGCCTGGGCGGCCTGGGTGGCATCGCCGGCCAGGAATTCGAGTTCGAGTTCCTGGATGCGCTCCACCTCCTTGGTGCCGGGCGCGCTGACGGTGCCGACGTCGAGCGCGGCCTCGATCTCGGCGCCGTCCTGGCGCACCAGCCAGGCGCGGCGCTCGAAGTCGGTGCGGAAGACCGGCGCCAGCCGCTGCGCCAGCGGCGCCAGCAGGGACTGCGCCTCGGCCGGCAGGCGCGCCGGTTCCAGCGCTTCGCCGGCGACCTCGGTTTCCCACTCGTGGCGTGTGGCCAGGCCGCCCGCGCTGCTGCCGGCGGTCTTCAGCGTCTGCAGCCAGCGCTCGCCCTGGCTGCGCAGGCGCAGCGCGGCACGCGCGCCGGCCAGCTCGCGCGCCGGGGTGTCGAGGTAGACATTGCGCAGCAGCCAGCGGCCGCGCGCTTCGCCATGGGCATCCAGCCAGGCGGCCAGCGCATCCAGCGCACCGTCCGGCACGGCAAGCTTCAGTTCGATTTCCTGGGCCATGGCGCGCTGATCAGGCGAACAGCCGTGCCAGCTCGGCGCCCGGATCCTTGGCGCGCATGAATGCCTCGCCGACCAGGAAGGCGTGCACGCCGGCATCGCGCATGCGCTGCACGTCGGCCTGGCCGAGGATGCCGGATTCGGTCACCACCAGGCGCTCGCCCGGGATGTGCGGCAGCAGGCCGATGGTGTTGTCCAGTGAGACCTCGAAGGTGCGCAGGTTGCGGTTATTGATGCCCAGCAGCGGCGTCTTCAGGCGCAGCGCGCGCTCCAGCTCGTCCTCGCCATGCACTTCCACCAGCACGTCCATGCCCAGTTCGTGGGCGCAGGCTTCCAGCTCGGCCATCAGGCCCGGGTCGAGTGCCGCCACGATCAGCAGGATGCAGTCCGCCCCCCAGGTGCGCGCTTCGTAGACCTGGTACAGGTCGACCATGAAGTCCTTGCGCAGCGCCGGCAGTTCGCAGGCGGCGCGGGCGCGCTTGAGGTAGTCGGCGTGGCCCTGGAAGAAGTTGACGTCGGTCAGCACCGACAGGCAGGCCGCGCCGTGGCCGGCATAGCTCTCGGCGATGGCCTCGGGCACGAAGTGCTCGCGCAGCACGCCCTTGGACGGCGAGGCCTTCTTGACCTCGGCGATCACGCCGGCCTGGCCGGCGCCGATCCTGGCGCGCAGCGCGCTCTCGAAGCCGCGCGGCGCCAGGCCTGCCTCGTGGCGCAGGCTTTCGGCCTCGCCCCGCAGGCTGTGGAGGTCGCGTTGCTTGCGCGCGGCGGCGACTTCATCGGCCTTGACGGCCAGGATCTTCTGCAGGATATCGGACATGGCTTGACTCTCTGCCGCCGCTCCCGCGCGGGCGGGGGCGGCGCGCGTGTTTTACTGGAACTGCTGGGTGGCGCGCACGAACTGGTCGAGCTTCTCGCGCGCCGCGCCGCTGGCGATGGCCTCGCGCGCCCGCGCGATGCCGTCCTCGATCGAGCTGGCCACGTTGGCGGCGTACAGCGCGGTGCCGGCATTCAGCGAGACGATCTCGCGCGGCGTGCCCGCCACGTTGCCCAGCGCTTCCATCAGCATGGCCTTGGACTCCAGCGCGTCGGCCACCTTCAGGCCGCGGTTGGAGATCATGTTCAGGCCGAAGTCCTCGGGGTGGATCTCGTACTCGCGCACCTGGCCGTCCTTCAGTTCGCCGACCATGGTGGCGGCGCCCAGCGAGACCTCGTCCATGCCGTCCTTGCCGTACACCACCAGCGCGTGCTCGGCGCCCAGGCGCTGCATCACGCGCACCTGGATGCCTACCAGGTCCGGGTGGAACACGCCCATCAGGATATTAGGCGCGCCGGCCGGATTGGTCAGCGGGCCGAGAATATTGAAGATGGTGCGCACGCCCATCTCCTTGCGGATCGCCGCCACGTTCTTCATCGCCGGGTGGTGGGTCGGCGCGAACATGAAGCCGATGCCGGTCTGCTCGATGCACTCGCCGACCTGTTCCGGCGTCAGCAGGATGTTGACGCCGAGCGCCTCCAGCACGTCGGCGCTGCCCGACTTGGAGCTGACGCCGCGATTGCCGTGCTTGGCGATGCGCGCGCCGGCCGCGGCCACGACGAACATCGAGGCGGTGGAGATATTGAAGGTGTGCGAGCCGTCGCCGCCGGTGCCGACGATGTCGACGAAGTTGCCGCGCGCCACGTCGGCGGGCAGCGGCACCTTGTTGGCGAACTCGCGCATCACCTGGGCCGCGGCGGAGATCTCGCCGATGGTTTCCTTCTTCACGCGCAGCCCGGTCAGGATGGCGGCGGCCATCACCGGCGAGACCTGCGCCTGCATGATCTGCCGCATCAGGTGCAGCATCTCGTCGTGGAAGATCTCGCGATGTTCGATGCAGCGCGTCAGCGCTTCCTGCGGGGTGATGGACATGGGGCTCTCGTTCGGATGGTTGGCAGGTTCCAGTTGCGCGAGCGGGCCGGCGCCGGCGGCGGGATCGGTCAGCTTCATCGCCGTACCTCGCCCGAGCCCGCCTTGAGGAAGTTCGCCAGCAGCGCGTGTCCGTGCTCGGACAGGATGGATTCGGGGTGGAACTGCACGCCTTCGACCGCAAGGGTCTTGTGGCGCACGCCCATGATCTCGCCATCCGGCGTCCAGGCCGTCACTTCCAGGCAGTCGGGCAGGGTCTCGCGCTCGATTGCCAGCGAATGATAGCGCGTGACGTCGAAGTGCCTGGGCAGCCCGGCGAACACGCCCTGCTGGGTCGTCTCGATGGTGCTGACCTTGCCGTGCATGACCTGTTTGGCGCGGATCACCTTGCCGCCGAAGGCCTCGCCGATGGCCTGGTGGCCCAGGCACACGCCCAGCAGCGGCACCTTGCCGGCGAAGTGCTGCAGCACGGCCACCGAGATGCCGGCTTCCCTGGGGCTGCAGGGGCCGGGCGAGACGCAGATATGGTCGGGCCCGAGGGCCTCGATCTCGTCCAGCGTGATCTCGTCGTTGCGGAAGGTGCGCACGTCGGCGCCGAGTTCGCCGAAATACTGCACGAGGTTGTAGGTAAAGGAATCGTAGTTGTCGATCATCAGCAGCATGGCCGTTTCTCCTGTCCTGTTCCGGGTCAGATGTCGGAGTCCAGGCCATCCTGGACCTGCTCGGCGGCGCGGATCACCGCGCGCGCCTTGGCTTCGGTCTCGCGCCATTCGGCTTCGGGGTCCGAATCGGCGACGATGCCGGCGGCCGCCTGCACGTAGAGGTTGCCGTCCTTGATGATGCCGGTGCGGATGGCGATGGCGAGGTCCATTTCACCGCCGAAGGACAGGTAGCCCACCGCGCCGCCGTAGATGCCGCGCTTGCGCGGCTCCAGCTCGTCGATGATCTCCATCGCGCGCACCTTGGGTGCGCCCGACAGCGTGCCGGCCGGGAAGCTGGCGCGCAGCACGTCGAGATTGGTCATGCCGTCCTTGAGGCGGCCTTCGACCGAGCTGACGATGTGCTGCACGTGCGAGTACTTCTCGATCACCATCTTGTCGGTGACCTTGACGCTGCCGGTCTCGGCGATGCGGCCGATGTCGTTGCGCGCCAGGTCGATCAGCATCACGTGCTCGGCGATTTCCTTGGGGTCGTTGAGCAGTTCGGTGGCGAGCTGGGCGTCCTTCTCCGGCGTATTGCCGCGCGGGCGGGTGCCGGCCAGCGGGCGGATGGTGATGACGCGCTCCTCGCGCACTTCGCCGCCGTTGTTCGCGGTGCCGGTGCGGCGGGTCTCCTGGCGCACCAGGATCTCGGGCGAGGCACCGACGATCTGGAAGTCGCCGAAGTTGTAGAAGTACATGTACGGCGAGGGGTTCAGCGAGCGCAGCGCGCGGTACAGCGACAGCGGCGCGTCGCGGTAGGGCTTGGTCAGGCGCTGGCCGATCTGCACCTGCATCATGTCGCCGGCCATGATGTACTCCTTGGCGCGGTGGACGGCGGCCAGATAGTCGGCCTTGTCGAATTCGCGGAAGACCTCGGTCTGCACCGACGGGCTGGTGACCGGCAGGTCCACCGGCTGGCGCAGCTTCATGCGCAGGTCGCGCAGGCGGGCGCGGGCGCGCGGATAGGCCTCGGGTGTGTTCGGGTCGGCGTAGACGATCAGGTAGAGCTTGCCCGACAGGTTGTCGATCACCGCCAGCTCTTCGCACAGCAGCAACTGGATGTCGGGCAGGCCGAGGTCGTCGGCCTTCTGCGTGGCGGCGAGCTTCTTCTCGATATAGCGCACCGCGTCGTAGCCGAAATAGCCGGCCAGGCCGCCGCAGAAGCGCGGCAGGCCGGGGCGCAGCGCCACCTTGAAGCGCTTTTCGAAGTCGGCGATGAAGTCCAGCGGGTTGCCTTCATGCGTCTCCACCACTCGGCCGTCGGTCACCACCTCGGTGCGCTCGCCGTAGGCGCGCAGCAGCGTGCGGGCGTGCAGGCCGATGAAGGAATAGCGGCCGAAGCGTTCTCCGCCGACTACCGATTCCAGCAAGAAGGTGTTGATGCCGCGGGTCTGCGACTGGGCCAGCTTCAGGTAGAGCGAGAGGGGCGTCTCCAGGTCGGCGAAGGCCTCGGCGATCAGCGGGATGCGGTTGTAGCCCTGGTCGGCCAGCGATTTGAATTCGAGTTCGGTCATGTCCATCCTCGTGGGCGGCGCGCCCGCTGCCGGGCGGCGGCGCCATGGTACGGCGGGAGGGGCAGGCGATACGGTCGCCGGCCCCGGTGGCTTGCCGTGGTGCGGAAGACTTGCGAACAAGACCGCACACGGCCTGGTGGGGCGTGCGGTGCGTTCGTGGACCAAACGTAGCCGACTGCTGCGGCGTTGGCTACGGCCGGCTGGCGAGAGGGGGATGGCTGGGATTGCCCGGCTGCTGCCGGCCTGGCGAAACCTTCCGCGTGTAGGGAAGCTTCTCAGGAGACTCGCGAACGCACTTTACGCCTGTTGGGAGGCGCGCCAGCGACGCCAGGGCCAGGCCTGCCGATCACTGCCAGAAGAGATGCGTTTGCGATTCAGAAACATGTGTCGTGTTCTGCGACGGAGGTAAGCGAAGGCCGGTCTGCCGCGCACTGCAATCCGTGCAATACGTGTGCCATGCGTCGGGACCGGCTTCGGTCATGCCCGCTACGCCGTCAACAGGGACGCCGCCTGGGCAATGGTGCCGACTATACCATCGGCGTCGACGCCTTGTACAGGGTTGCCGTGGTTGTAGCCATAGGGCACCAGCAGCACTCCCATGCCGGCCGCGCGGGCCGCCTGGGCGTCGTTCTCGGAGTCCCCGATGGCTGCCATCTGCGCCGGCTCCAGGCGGAAGGCCTCGGCCACCTTGAGCAGGGGCAGCGGGTCCGGCTTGCGCAGCGGGAAGGCGTCGCCACCGTAGACCAGCTCGAAATACCGGACCAGCCCGGTCTTGGCCAGCAGCGGCTCGGTGAAGCTGTAGGGCTTGTTGGTCACGCAGGCCAGGCGCAGCCCGGCGGCCTTGAGGCGCGCCAGGCCTTCGGCCACACCCGCGTAGACCTGCGAGAACTGGCCGTTGATGCGCAGGTACTCGCGGTCGTACAGCGCCAGCGCGTCGGCGAACAGGCCGTTGGCGTGGGCCGGCGTGAAGCGGGCGTCGAGCACGCGCCGGATCAGGTTCTCCGAGCCCTTGCCGACGAAGCTGACGATGGCTTCGCGCGTCAGCGGCGCCGGCGCCGGCAGGTGCGGGTGCAGGCGCGCGAGCGCGCCCAGCATGGCATTGACGGCGGCGTGGAAGTCACCTGCGGTATCGACCATGGTGCCGTCGAGGTCGACGATCACGCCGCGGATGCCGCTCCAGTCGCGGCGCGCCGGCTGTGCGGCGCTCATCGGGCTGCCTGCGCGGGGACCTTGGCCAGTTCGGCGCGCAGGGCCGACAGCACGCCGCGGTAGCCACCGTCGGCGTCGGGCTTGCCGAACACCGCCGAGCCGGCCACGAAGGTGTCGGCGCCGGCTGCCGCGATCTCGGCGATGTTATCGACCTTCACGCCGCCGTCGACTTCCAGCAGGATGGGGCGGCCGGTGCGCTCGGCATAGGCGTCGATGCGGGCGCGCACGGCGCGCAGCTTGTTGAGCGTCTCGGGGATGAAGGACTGGCCGCCGAAGCCGGGGTTGACCGACATCAGCAGGATCACGTCGAGGCGGTCCATCACATGGTCCAGATGGTGCAGCGGCGTGGCCGGGTTGAACACCAGGCCGGCCTGGCAGCCCTGGTCGCGGATCAGTGCCAGCGAGCGGTCGACGTGGTCGCTGGCCTCGGGGTGGAAGGTGATGATGTTGGCCCCGGCGCGCGCGAAGTCGGGAATGATGCGGTCGACCGGACGCACCATCAGGTGCACGTCGATCGGTGCCGTCACGTGCGGGCGGATGGCTTCGCACACCATCGGGCCGACCGTCAGGTTCGGCACGTAGTGATTGTCCATCACGTCGAAGTGGATCCAGTCGGCGCCGGCCTCGGTCACGCGGCGGACTTCCTCGCCCAGGCGGGCGAAGTCGGCGGACAGGATGGACGGGGCGATGCGGTACGTGGGCGTGCTCATGGCGGCGGCGTGGGGAATTGGCGATAAAACGAGGGAACCGCCGCCATTTTACGCTGCCGGCGCCGCGGGCGCCGGCCATGCCCGTCCGGCGCCGCGCTTGCCGCCCCGGGTGCCTTGCCGCACAATGCGGCTACCCATTTCCTCGGCCCGACGCCCCAGACGATGAGCGAGTACGCGTTTTCCGTGGCGGTACGCACCCAGTACCTGCCCGAGCAGTCCGATCCCGAGCGCGGGCGCCATGCCTTCGCTTACACCATCACCATCCACAATACCGGCGAGGTGGCCGCGCAGTTGATCTCGCGCCACTGGATCATCACCGACAGCGACAACGGCACGCAGGAAGTGTCCGGCCTCGGCGTGGTCGGGCACCAGCCGCTGCTCAAGCCGGGCGAGCATTTCGAATACACCAGCTGGGCCACCATCTCCACCCCGGTGGGCTCGATGAAGGGCGACTACTTCTGCGTGGCCGAGGACGGCCACCGCTTCGAGGTGCCGATTCCCGAGTTCGCGCTGGTGCTGCCGCGCATGCTGCATTGAGTCGGCCGGCGCGGATTCCGCGCCGCGCGCACGATGCCGCCGGCGCGGCGCGCGGAACCTATCGGGCGCCGCCGTTGTCCTCTCCAGGCTGCGCGGGCTGGCCGCTGCGCGAAGGGTGATCGGCCGGTGCGCGGGTCGGGCGGGGATGCTTCTTGGCGGTGCCCATGGTCCAGACCACGATGAAGATCAGCAGGAACAATGCCACGCCGGCTTCCAGGGCGAACAGCAGCATGGGATGGGCTTCGAGGAATGCACTCATGGCGTGATCCGTGCCGGGGGCGTGGTTGGATGACAGGACGCTGGGCATTGTAGGACATCGGTGGCGCATCGGATCGCGCGGGCCGGCGATTGAACAGAGCAAGATGGCAACTCCGGATTTTTCTTCCCTTCCCCGTTTCTCCTGGCAGCGTCCAGTGCTGCCATCAGCGCGCACGCGAGCCTGGCTGGCCCTGGCCGCCGGCGCGGCCTTGCTGGCCGGCTGCATGAGCGGTCCGCCGCCCCGCGTCGAGGGACCCGGCACGCCCGGCCAGCCGCCGGCCGCGTCGTCGCAGAAGGGCCGGCTGCAAGCGGTCGACTGGAACGATGTCGCCGGCTGGCAGCAGGACGACGTGCGCGCCGCCTGGCCGGCGCTGCAGGAAAGCTGCCAGGTACTGAAGAAGCGCGCGGACTGGAACCGCGCCTGCTCGGCCGGCCTGATGGTCGACGCTGGCGACCTGGGCGCGATGCGCAGCTATTTCGAGACCTATTTCCAGCCCTACCGTGTGGTCAACGGCGATGGCTCCGACTCCGGCCTGATCACCGGCTACTACGAGCCCATCCTCCATGGTTCGCGCACGCGCCAGGGGCCCTACCAGGTCGCGCTGTACCGCAAGCCGCCGCAATGGAACGGCCGCGCGCTGCCGGCGCGCGCCGAACTGCTGCAGAACCCGGGGCTGCGCGGCCAGGAGCTGGCCTGGGTGGACGACCCGGTCGAGGCTGCCTTCCTGCAGATCCAGGGTTCGGGCCGCATCCGCCTGGCCGACGGCACGCTGATGCGGGTCGGTTACGGCGGCACCAACGACCATCCGTTCCGATCCTTCGGCAAATGGCTGCTGGACCGCGGCGAAATCACGCCGGCCCAGGCCACCATGCAGGGCATCAAGGCCTGGGCGCGTGCCAATCCGGGCCGGGTCGACGAGATGCTCAACGTCAATCCGCGCTTCGTCTTCTTCCGCGAGCTGGCGCCGACCAACGAGGGGCCGGTGGGCGCGCTGGGAGTACCGTTGACGGCGGAGCGCTCGATCGCGGTCGATCCGGCCACCATCCCGCTGGGCGTGCCGGTCTTCCTGTCGACCACGCGGCCGCTGTCGAGCGAGCCGATCCAGCGGCTCATGTTCGCCCAGGACACCGGCACCGCCATCAAGGGCGGGGTGCGCGCCGACTTCTTCTGGGGGGCGGGCGATGCCGCCGGGGAGACCGCCGGCCGCATGAAGCAGGCCGGGCGCATGTGGGTGCTGATGCCACGCAGTTGAGCGCGGCGCGCAACGCTCAGCGCGGACGCTGGTCGACGATGCGGCGGGCCTTGCCCACTGAGCGCTCGACACCGCCTTCGGGCAGCACGTCCACGCTCGCCGTCACGCCGATGAAGGCCTTGATGTCGTGGGCCAGCCTGGCGCGGGCCTCGCCGGTGTTGGCAGGGACCGCGCCGTGCGCGCACTCGACGCGCACGGTCAGGGTGTCGAGCGGACCTTCCTTGCCCAGCACGCACTGGTAGTGGGGCGCCAGCTCGGGATGCTTGAGGATCAGTTCCTCGATCTGTGAGGGGAAGACGTTGACGCCGCGGATGATCATCATGTCGTCAGAGCGGCCGGTGATCTTCTCCATGCGGCGGAACGCTGGGCGCGCGGTACCGGGCAGCAGCCGGGTCAGGTCGCGCGTGCGGTAACGCACCACCGGCAGCGCTTCCTTGCTCAGCGTGGTGAAGACCAGCTCGCCGAACGCACCATCCGGCAGCACCTCGCCGGTGATCGGGTCGATCACCTCCGGATAGAAATGGTCTTCCCAGATGGTCGGGCCATCCTTGGTTTCGGCGCACTCGTTGGCCACGCCCGGCCCCATCACCTCGGACAGGCCGTAGATGTCCACCGCCGAGATGCCCATGCGCTTTTCCAGTGCCAGCCGCATCTCGGGCGTCCAGGGCTCGGCGCCGAAGATACCCACCTTGAGCGAAGTGGAAGCCGGGTCGATGCCTTGGCGCTCGAATTCGTCGGCCAGCGCCAGCATGTAGCTGGGCGTGACCATGATCACCTCGGGCTTGAAATCCTGGATCAACTGCACCTGGCGCTCGGTCTGGCCGCCGCCGAAGGGGATGGCGGTGAGGCCGGCCTTTTCCACGCCGTAGTGCGCGCCCAGGCCGCCGGTAAACAGCCCGTAGCCGTAGCTGACGTGGACCTTGTCGCCACGGCGCGCGCCGGCGGCACGGATCGAGCGCGCCATCACCGTGGCCCAGGTATCGATGTCCTGCAGCGTGTAGCCGACCACCGTGGGTTTGCCGGTGGTGCCGGAGGAGGCATGGATGCGGGCCACCCGGTCCTGCGGCACGGCGAACATGCCGAAGGGATAGTTGTCGCGCAGGTCCTGCTTGGTGGTGAAGGGAAAGCGCGCCAGGTCGGCCAGCGAGCGCAGGTCATCGGGGTGCACGCCGGCTTCGTCGAACTTGCGCCGGTACACCGGCGAGTTGCGGTAGGCGTGATCGAGCGACCATTTCAGGCGCTGCAACTGCAAGTCCTGCAATGCGTCGCGGCTGGCGGTCTCGATCGGCTCCAGGGGCAGATCGGTCAGGCGCGTGCTCATGGTGTCTCCTGCGCTTCGGTGCGGGTTATCGTAAGGAGGGGGGGGCTTGGCGCGGGGGCTTCCGCCGGCTTCTGTCGATTTCAGCCGATTTCAGCCGGCCTCGGCGGGCGGCGGCACCACGTGGCCCTTGATCTGCGCGGACTTGCCGCGGAACATTGCCACCGTCTCGCCGGCGCGATTGCTGAGACGGACATCGTAGATGCCGTGTCGGCCGGACAGCGTCTGCTCGACCGCCTCGGCGCACAGCACGTCACCACCGTGCACAGGCTTGAGGAACTCGATGCTGCAGCCGGCCGCTACGGTGTTGATATTGTGGCTGTTGCAGGCGAAGGCAAAGGTCGAGTCGGCCAGCGTGAACATCAGGCCGCCGTGGCAGATACCGTGGCCGTTGAGGAACTCTGGACGTACGGGCATCGACAGGCGGGCGTAGCCGGGGCGGACCGCCTCGACCACGATGCCGAGCCAGCGGCTGCAGGCATCGGCCTCGTACATGCTGGCGGCCGCGGCTTCGGCGAGTGCCTGGGCGGCTTCTGTGGATGAGGTCAAGCGATCTCCTTGGAGCGGTGGATGGGCGGATCGAGGTGCGCAGCGCAGACGCCGGTGCTGCGCGAGGCCGGCGGCTAGGCGCCGGTAAAGCGCGGTGTGCGCCTGGCCAGGAAGGCGTTGACGCCCTCGGCGTAGTCGTGGGATGCGCCCAGTTCGCGCTGCAGGTCGCGCTCCAGGTCGAGCTGGGCGTCGAGCGTCTGCGTCGCGCCGGCGCGCATGGCCTGCTTGATGGCGGCCAGGGCGCGGGTCGGCTGGGCCGCCAGCTGCGTGGCCAGGGCCAGGGCTTGTTCGGCCAGCAGGGTGTCGTCCATCACCTCCCAGATCAGGCCCCAGCGCTCGGCATCCTCGGCCGACAATTTGTCGCCGGTCAGGGCCAGCCCGAGCGCGCGGGCCATGCCGACCCGCTGAGGCAGGAACCAGGTACCGCCCGAATCCGGCACCAGCCCGATCTTGACGAAGGCCTGCAGGAAGCTGGCCGAGCGAGCCGCCAGTACGATGTCGCAGGCCAGCGCCAGGTTCGCGCCCGCGCCGGCGGCGGTGCCGTTGACCGCGGCGATGACCGGCAGCGGCAGCGCCTGCAGCCGGCGGATCAGTGGATTGAAGCAGGAATCGATCAATTCCCCCAGATCGCTCATGTGCCCGGGGGTGAAGTCGAGATCGGCCAGGTCCTGCCCGGCGCAGAAGCCCCGTCCGGACCCCGTCAGCAGCAGGGCGCGGGCGCCGCCGGCCTCGGCGAGGTCGAGCGCGGACTGCAGCGCGGCGTGCATCTGGCGGGTAAAGCTGTTGAGCTTGTCCGGGCGATTCAGCGTCAGCACGGCAACCTGGCCGTGCCAGCGCAATAGCACGGGACCATCATTGAGCGTGGTCTGCGGGGGCGTGTCTCGCATGGCGTCTCCTGCCGGTGTTCTGTTCTATTTGCCGGGGCGCGGCCGTGCGCCCCGTCCTGCCAACTCGATTGTAGGCAGGTGTCGGCGGTTGATAAATTAACCGACCAGTCGGTCGGAAAATAGTAGCACTATTTTTCCTGGCTGAGGAGCGTGACGCATGCGGACGGGGCGGGATTCACCCGCGCTGCGATATCCGGCAGGAGGGGGAGGGCGCGGGATCGTCGGGACGTCCCTGGCTGCGGCAATGCAAAAAACCCCTTGACTATCTATCTACCAGTAGATACCATGTGTTCATGGATCGCTGCTTCCCCTCCGCCACCGGCGGCAGGAAAGAAAAAGAGGATCCAGCGCGACATCGGGGATTTCCCCGTTTTTTCAGGACCGGTTCTCTATCTACAAGTAGATGCAAGTAGATACCTAACCGGCCCGGCACCAAGCGCCGCGCCGCAGACCAACCGGATCCCGATCGCGTGGATTCTTGCTAGACAAGGAGAGCATCATGAGCACCAACAAGACCTTCACCAAGACCCTGATCACCGCCGCCGTGCTGGCTGCCGCCGTGCTGGGCGGCCAGGCCTACGCCTCGGGCCCGAAGGACAGCGGCATCTCGGGCGACCGCTACGGCTACGTGTTCCGCGGCAATGACGCGCGCAGCGTCTACACGGACGGGGCCAAGGCGGGCAAGGCCGATCCGTACACGGACGGCGCCAAGGTCGGCAAGTTCGACCCGTACACCGACGGTGCCCGCATCGTGGCGGGCCTGGACCGCAGCGGCGTGTCGTCGGAACCGGCTCGTAAGTTCGATCCGTACACGGATGGTGCCAAGGTCGGCAAGTTCGACCCGTACACCGATGGTGCCCGCATCGTGGCGGGCCTGGACCGCAGCGGCGTGTCGTCGGAACCGGCCCGCAAGTTCGACCCGTACACGGATGGTGCCAAGGTCGGCAAGTTCGACCCGTACACCGATGGTGCCCGCATCGTGGCAGGCCTTGACCGCAGCGGCGTGTCGTCGGAACCGGCCCGCAAGTTCGACCCGTACACGGATGGTGCCAAGGTCGGTAAGTTCGACCCGTACACCGACGGCGCGCTGGCCTGATGTGGATGGCGGGGTGGTGGCGGCCCGTGGCCGGCGCCGCCCCGCGTTAGCAGGTGAGTGGAGAAGCGATCATGAGACTGCGGGATAGCGTTCTGATCCTGGCCGGCTGGGTGTTCCTGTGCCTGGCCAGCGGCTCGCTGGTGACCCTGGCGGCGCAAGTGCTGCCGGCGTGAGCGAGAGCAGGCGAGGATCTGGCCAGAGCGTTGCAGCAACCAGCCTGAAGTGCCGTCGCGACGCGGAGGATCACGCCATGAAAACCCAATCTGTAAGAGAACAACTGCTCGAGCACACGCTGGTGCTGATCCGCCGCCGTGGCGTGAACGGTTTCAGCTATCGAGACCTGGCCGAACTGGTCGGGGTCAAGACCTCGAGCATCCACTATTACTTTCCCTCCAAGGACGACCTGGTGCTGGAGGCGGTCACGGAATACAGCGCACGGGTGATGGAGCGCCTGCGCGAGCTGGATCGTTTGCCTACCGCGCAGGACCAGGCGCGCGCCTACCTGCAGAATCTCCGGGCTGCCGCCTGCCATGGTGACCAGATCTGCCTGGTCGGGATGCTGTCGACGGAGGTCCTGAGCCTGTCTCCGGCGACCCAGGCGGTGGTGCGCGATTTCTTCCGCCTGCATGAGGAAAGGCTGGCGCAAATGCTGGAGCAGGCTGTGCGTGAACATGCGCGGTCGTTGCCGGCCGCGCCGCATGAACTGGCCCAGGTGATCTACGCAGCGCTGCAGAACGCGCTGGTGTCGAACCGCCTGTTCGGCTCGGCTGAACGCCTGGATGCGGTCGGTCAATTGTTGATGGACTACGTGTCTGCGCCGATGGCGCGCGCCGCCTGACTTCTCTGCGTGGCGCCGCATTTCCAAGGGCCGGTCGATCTCGACCGGCCTTTTTGCATGCCTGCCGGACTCGCCCGCATGCTGCACGCATCTTGAAAAATGCTCTCGAAGTGGCAGACTGCCGGGGCAACACCCGGCGTTGCTTCGATGCGGCGCCGGGTTCCTGCATCATTCAATCCCAGAGGAGATGGCATGTCGTATGAAAACATCCTGGTCGAGACGCGTGGCCGCGTAGGCCTGGTCACCCTGAACCGGCCCAAGGCGCTCAACGCGCTCAACGATGCGCTGATGGACGAGCTCGGCGCGGCGCTGAGCGCCTTCGATGCCGATGAAGGGGTCGGCTGCATCGTCATCACCGGTAGCGAGCGCGCCTTTGCTGCGGGGGCCGATATCGGCATGATGGCCCAGTACACCTATATGGATGTGTACAAGGGCGAGTACATCACGCGCAATTGGGAAACCATCCGCCGCATCCGCAAGCCCGTGATCGCGGCCGTGGCCGGCTATGCGCTGGGCGGCGGCTGCGAGCTGGCGATGATGTGCGACATCATCATCGCTGCGGATACCGCACGGTTCGGCCAACCCGAAGTCAAGCTCGGCACCATGCCCGGTGCGGGCGGCACCCAGCGCCTGCCGCGTGCCGTTTCCAAGGCCAAGGCCATGGACCTGTGCCTGAGCGCCCGCATGATGGATGCGGCCGAGGCCGAGCGCGCCGGCCTGGTGTCGCGCGTGGTTGCTGCCGACAAACTGCTTGACGAAGCGATCGGCGCTGCTGAGGCCATCGCCAGCTATTCGCTTCCGGTGGTCATGATGATCAAGGAGTCGATCAACACCGCCTATGAAACCACCCTCGCCGAGGGCGTGCATTTCGAGCGGCGCGTCTTCCACTCCACTTTCGCCACGGAAGACCAGAAGGAAGGTATGGCAGCCTTCCTGGAAAAGCGCAGCCCGAACTTCAAGCATCGCTAAAACTTGATAGGGGAATACCCGAGATCATCACTCGGGTATTCCTTTCCAATCCTCGCCGGAGAAACATTTTTCAATAGATTCAATGGTTTGGCTGTTTCCCCGAGAGGGGCTGCCATGACTTCATGACAAATGTGTTGCCAAGCTGCGGGATCCGGCCTACTATTCGCCCCCTCGCAACACGAAGCGCAGCGGCAAAGCCAGCAGCGACGCGGGTTGCGGGGTTGGCAGGATGGTGGGTGGTGCTGCGAAGCGCGACTGACCGGAGCGAAAAAGATGCTTCGAACCTGTTGACGAAACGCAGAAAGTTCTTCATAATCTCGTTTCTCTGCTGCTGACAACGCAGCGACGCGGTAAGCAAAGCGAATCGCGTGAGTTCTTTAACAAACAAACAGCCGATAAGTGTGGGCGCTTGATGCGGGAAGCGGAAGACCTCGGTCTTCTAGCTTACAAGTTATCAGTGCTCGCACAGTAAACATGTTTGGTTTCGTCTTCGGACGGAGCCAGTCAGTTTTCTGAGAGTGAGCGACCGCTCGAAAGAGCGAGGTTTGCGCAGGCAACTGCGCGGAACCACACAGAGATTGAACTGAAGAGTTTGATCCTGGCTCAGATTGAACGCTGGCGGCATGCCTTACACATGCAAGTCGAACGGCAGCGCGGACTTCGGTCTGGCGGCGAGTGGCGAACGGGTGAGTAATACATCGGAACGTGCCCTGTTGTGGGGGATAACTAGTCGAAAGATTAGCTAATACCGCATACGACCTGAGGGTGAAAGCGGGGGACCGCAAGGCCTCGCGCAATAGGAGCGGCCGATGTCTGATTAGCTAGTTGGTGAGGTAAAGGCTCACCAAGGCGACGATCAGTAGCTGGTCTGAGAGGACGATCAGCCACACTGGGACTGAGACACGGCCCAGACTCCTACGGGAGGCAGCAGTGGGGAATTTTGGACAATGGGGGCAACCCTGATCCAGCAATGCCGCGTGTGTGAAGAAGGCCTTCGGGTTGTAAAGCACTTTTGTCCGGAAAGAAATCCTTTGGGCTAATACCCCGGAGGGATGACGGTACCGGAAGAATAAGCACCGGCTAACTACGTGCCAGCAGCCGCGGTAATACGTAGGGTGCGAGCGTTAATCGGAATTACTGGGCGTAAAGCGTGCGCAGGCGGTTTTGTAAGACAGGCGTGAAATCCCCGGGCTCAACCTGGGAATGGCGCTTGTGACTGCAAGGCTAGAGTGCGTCAGAGGGGGGTAGAATTCCACGTGTAGCAGTGAAATGCGTAGAGATGTGGAGGAATACCGATGGCGAAGGCAGCCCCCTGGGACGTGACTGACGCTCATGCACGAAAGCGTGGGGAGCAAACAGGATTAGATACCCTGGTAGTCCACGCCCTAAACGATGTCAACTAGTTGTTGGGGATTCATTTCTTCAGTAACGAAGCTAACGCGTGAAGTTGACCGCCTGGGGAGTACGGTCGCAAGATTAAAACTCAAAGGAATTGACGGGGACCCGCACAAGCGGTGGATGATGTGGATTAATTCGATGCAACGCGAAAAACCTTACCTACCCTTGACATGCCACTAACGAAGCAGAGATGCATCAGGTGCCCGAAAGGGAAAGTGGACACAGGTGCTGCATGGCTGTCGTCAGCTCGTGTCGTGAGATGTTGGGTTAAGTCCCGCAACGAGCGCAACCCTTGTCTCTAGTTGCTACGAAAGGGCACTCTAGAGAGACTGCCGGTGACAAACCGGAGGAAGGTGGGGATGACGTCAAGTCCTCATGGCCCTTATGGGTAGGGCTTCACACGTCATACAATGGTGCGTACAGAGGGTTGCCAACCCGCGAGGGGGAGCTAATCCCAGAAAACGCATCGTAGTCCGGATCGTAGTCTGCAACTCGACTACGTGAAGCTGGAATCGCTAGTAATCGCGGATCAGCATGCCGCGGTGAATACGTTCCCGGGTCTTGTACACACCGCCCGTCACACCATGGGAGTGGGTTTTGCCAGAAGTAGTTAGCCTAACCGCAAGGAGGGCGATTACCACGGCAGGGTTCATGACTGGGGTGAAGTCGTAACAAGGTAGCCGTACCGGAAGGTGCGGCTGGATCACCTCCTTTCCAGAGCGTGCTTCCCAAGTGAAGCGTTCACACTTATCGGTCTGTTTGCTGTTACAGCCAAGGGTCTGTAGCTCAGGTGGTTAGAGCACCGTCTTGATAAGGCGGGGGTCGTAGGTTCAAGTCCTACCAGACCCACCAAGTTATCCGAGGGGGATTAGCTCAGCTGGGAGAGCACCTGCTTTGCAAGCAGGGGGTCGTCGGTTCGATCCCGTCATCCTCCACCATCGACCTTGGGTTGGACAAGCCAAATGCAAGCGCTTAGCGTTGAGCGCTTGCATTTGGCGTTGGCCAAGCGATGCGAAAGCATCGGCTGTTCTTTAACAATATGGGATGTAGTAAAGGTGTCACGGCGTGTTGATGAGACGCGCAGTAGTTTAACGTGATACCGGGTTGTGATTGTATCAACCAAAGTATTTAAGTGATCGAAAGATGACTTGGAATACGGCACAAATGCGAGAACTCAACCTGTAATGAGCGTTTCAAGCGCGAGCTTGAGACACACTCGTTATAGGGTCAAGCGAACAAGTGCATGTGGTGGATGCCTTGGCGATCACAGGCGATGAAGGACGCGGTAGCCTGCGAAAAGCTTCGGGGAGCTGGCAAACGAGCTTTGATCCGGAGATGTCCGAATGGGGAAACCCGGCCCGTATGGGTCATCCCTTGCTGAATACATAGGCAAGGGAAGCGAACGCGGCGAACTGAAACATCTAAGTAGCTGCAGGAACAGAAATCAACCGAGATTCCCAGAGTAGTGGCGAACGAAATGGGAAGAGCCTTGTACTCTTTAGCAGCATTGTTAGCAGAACGGGATGGAAAGCCCGGCCATAGCAGGTGATAGCCCTGTATGCGAAAACAGCGTTGTGGAACTAGGTGTACGACAAGTAGGGCGGGACACGTGAAATCCTGTCTGAAGATGGGGGGACCATCCTCCAAGGCTAAATACTCGTGATCGACCGATAGTGAACCAGTACCGTGAGGGAAAGGCGAAAAGAACCCCGGGAGGGGAGTGAAATAGATCCTGAAACCGCATGCATACAAACAGTCGGAGCCTGGAAACGGGTGACGGCGTACCTTTTGTATAATGGGTCAGCGACTTACATTCAGTGGCAAGCTTAACCGATTAGGGCAGGCGTAGCGAAAGCGAGTCCGAACAGGGCGTTCAGTCGCTGGGTGTAGACCCGAAACCAGATGATCTATCCATGGCCAGGTTGAAGGTGCGGTAACACGTACTGGAGGACCGAACCCACTAGTGTTGAAAAACTAGGGGATGAGCTGTGGATAGGGGTGAAAGGCTAAACAAATCTGGAAATAGCTGGTTCTCTCCGAAAACTATTTAGGTAGTGCCTCGTGTCTCACCTTCGGGGGTAGAGCACTGTCATGGTTGGGGGGTCTATTGCTGATTACCCCGCCATAGCAAACTCCGAATACCGAAGAGTGCAATCACGGGAGACAGACATCGGGTGCTAACGTCCGGTGTCAAGAGGGAAACAACCCAGACCGCCAGCTAAGGTCCCAAAGATTGGCTAAGTGGGAAACGAAGTGGGAAGGCTAAAACAGTCAGGAGGTTGGCTTAGAAGCAGCCACCCTTTAAAGAAAGCGTAATAGCTCACTGATCGAGTCGTCCTGCGCGGAAGATGTAACGGGGCTAAGCCAGTCACCGAAGCTGCGGACGCACGCAAGTGCGTGGTAGGAGAGCGTTCTGTAAGCCTGTGAAGGTGTCTTGTAAAGGATGCTGGAGGTATCAGAAGTGCGAATGCTGACATGAGTAGCGATAAAGGGGGTGAAAGGCCCCCTCGCCGTAAGCCCAAGGTTTCCTACGCAACGTTCATCGGCGTAGGGTGAGTCGGCCCCTAAGGCGAGGCAGAGATGCGTAGCTGATGGGAAGCAGGTTAATATTCCTGCACCGTCGTATGATGCGATGGGGGGACGGATCGCGGAAGGTTGTCCGGGTGTTGGAAGTCCCGGTCCCTGCAGTGGAGAAGGCGCTTAGGCAAATCCGGGCGCGGGATTCAAGGCTGTGGGGCGAGCGACCATGCGTCGCGAAGCAATCGGAAGTGGTTCCAAGAAAAGCCTCTAAGCTTCAGTCATACGAGACCGTACCGCAAACCGACACAGGTGGGCGAGATGAGTATTCTAAGGCGCTTGAGAGAACTCGGGAGAAGGAACTCGGCAAATTGGTACCGTAACTTCGGGATAAGGTACGCCCTGGTAGCTTGACTGGCCTGCGCCAGAAGGGTGAAGGGGTTGCAATAAACTGGTGGCTGCGACTGTTTAATAAAAACACAGCACTCTGCAAACACGAAAGTGGACGTATAGGGTGTGACGCCTGCCCGGTGCCGGAAGATTAAATGATGGGGTGCAAGCTCTTGATTGAAGTCCCGGTAAACGGCGGCCGTAACTATAACGGTCCTAAGGTAGCGAAATTCCTTGTCGGGTAAGTTCCGACCTGCACGAATGGCGTAACGATGGCCACACTGTCTCCTCCCGAGACTCAGCGAAGTTGAAGTGTTTGTGATGATGCAATCTCCCCGCGGCTAGACGGAAAGACCCCATGAACCTTTACTGTAGCTTTGCATTGGACTTTGAACCGATCTGTGTAGGATAGGTGGGAGGCTTTGAAACCGGGACGCTAGTTCCGGTGGAGCCGTCCTTGAAATACCACCCTGGTTTGTTTGAGGTTCTAACCTTGGCCCGTGAATCCGGGTCGGGGACAGTGCATGGTAGGCAGTTTGACTGGGGCGGTCTCCTCCCAAAGTGTAACGGAGGAGTTCGAAGGTACGCTTGGTACGGTCGGACATCGTACCTAAAGTGCAATGGCAAAAGCGTGCTTAACTGCGAGACCGACAAGTCGAGCAGGTGCGAAAGCAGGACATAGTGATCCGGTGGTTCTGTATGGAAGGGCCATCGCTCAACGGATAAAAGGTACTCTGGGGATAACAGGCTGATACCGCCCAAGAGTTCATATCGACGGCGGTGTTTGGCACCTCGATGTCGGCTCATCTCATCCTGGGGCTGTAGCCGGTCCCAAGGGTATGGCTGTTCGCCATTTAAAGAGGTACGTGAGCTGGGTTTAAAACGTCGTGAGACAGTTTGGTCCCTATCTGCCGTGGGCGTTGGAATCTTGACGGGGGCTGCTCCTAGTACGAGAGGACCGGAGTGGACGTACCGCTGGTGTACCTGTTGTCTCGCCAGAGGCATCGCAGGGTAGCTATGTACGGAAGAGATAACCGCTGAAAGCATCTAAGCGGGAAACTCGCCTGAAGATGAGGATTCCCTGGAGGCTTGACCTCCTTGAAGGGTCGTTCGAGACCAGGACGTTGATAGGCTGGGTGTGGAAGCGCAGTAATGCGTTAAGCTAACCAGTACTAATTGCCCGTAAGGCTTGATCCTATAACCAGTGTGTTTCACTGGTTGACGTATCGCGTGTGCCCAGGACGGTGCCGATACCTCACAACCAAGACTACATCCCTATTCGCTGCGACGGCTCAACCCCGGCGCAGCAACCCCTTATGCCTGGTGACCATAGCGAGTCGGAACCACCCCTTCCCATCCCGAACAGGACCGTGAAACGACTTTGCGCCGATGATAGTGCGGACTACCCGTGTGAAAGTAGGTCATCGCCAGGCTCTCCCTCTCGCAAAACCCCTCGACAGCAAACGCTGCGAGGGGTTTTGTCTTTGCGGCGCTCGCGGCGCACATGGCGCCAACTACGCCATCTTCCGATTTCCTGACCGGGCCCTGCCCCGCCGTAGACAACTCGTTGCGAGCACGTAGTTTTTGACTCATCCATGCATCGCATCAGGAACCCGCGTCCGCTTCCACGGTCCGTTTCTCAGGGTGTGCGAGGATTCCGACGCCTTCGGGCTTCTGCTACCTTGGCTGCCGGATCGGGGCCGGCGCATGCGCGCCGTACGCGACTGGCGCTCGGCACCTGCCGCGTGTGCATCAAGGCTTGTTCAGGGAGTTGAGATGGAGTCGAAGTGGTGCCTGCTGGCGCTGAGCGGCATCGTGAGTGCAGCAGGACTGACCGGGTGCTCCAGCATGGCTCCTATGCAGCCGCAGGATCCGGACAGGATGGTCTCGGTAGCGCCGATGGAATGCAGTACGTTTGCCACGCGCGTGGCGACGCATGCGCAGCATCAGCAGAAGGTGACCGCGTCGCCCCAGGTGGCTGCCGCGGCGGACGAAGGGGCGGCCGGCGCCGATGCCGATGAGGAATCTGGCGAGGCCGAGCCGGCTCCACGCGCGGATCTTCCGCTGTTCTCCACTGCCCCCGTGGGCCAGCCTTATCCGTCCGGCTGGCACCCCTGGCGCATCAATCGCAACAAGACACCGACTCGCTACGGGCTCGTTGCCCAACAGGACCAGGTCGTGATGCACGCGCAGGCCGATGCCTCGGCGTCCGGCCTCTACGTGCCGCTGACCGCGCGTGACGCGGGCATGCTGCGCTGGGCCTGGCGCACCCGCGACGTGATCCGCACTGCCGACAATACGCTGGGTTCTCGCGAGGATGCACCGCTGCGCGTCTTCGTCGCGTTCGATGGCGACAAGGGCAACCTGTCGTTGAAGGACCAGTTGATGTATGAAATGGCGCGGCTGACCACCGGGCGCGAGATGCCGTATGCGACCCTGATGTATATCTGGGCCGGCCGTCGCCCGGCGGGCTCGATCCTGCCAAATCCGCATACCGACCGTGTGCGCATGATCGTAGCCGATTCAGGGCTTGCCCACACGGGAGAGTGGCGCTGCCACGAGCGCGACCTGCGTGCCGATTACCGCAAGGCCTTCGGCCAGGAGCCTGGGCGGGTGATCGCGGTCGGCATCATGACCGACACGGACAACACCAGGACACGAGCCGAGTCCTGGTATGGCGACATCCTGCTGGATTGAGCCGGCTGCCGCTTGCGCTGCTTACGTAGCTGACGTAGCTGCGGCCTGGCTCCCCTCGCTCATCGCCAGCGTGGCGAAGGAGGCCAGCCAGTGCGTGCCGGCATAGTCGCCGGCCGCTGCGTGCGGCAGTCCGGCGGCCAGATGGTCAAGGCGTGCCTGCCGCGCCAGCGGCACCAGATCGGCCGGCAGCGAGGATTCCAGGCGTCCCCAGCACCAGGCACGCGACAGGTTCAGCCCGTCTAGGTGGCTGAGCTTGGGGTCGCTGCGATCACTGACCGCGACCGGCATCAGCCACTGGCCGAGTTCGCCTGCAGGCGGCGCGAACTGCTCCCACCATTCTGCAAAGCCACATCCGTCAAGGACCTGCCGCATCAGGACGGCTTCGACCAGCCCTCCCGACAGGAACTCGTCACCGCCGGGTTCGTAGCGCGCCGGATAGCGCTGGTCGCGGCCGAACCACCCGTGGGCCCGCGCAACCACGGCCTGGCGCAAGGCAGGGTGCGGCAGTGCATGGGCGTAGTCCAGTGCCATCACCAGGGCGAAGGCGCTGTTGAAGTGCGTGCCGGTACGGACCGGGAAGTCGGCGATGGCCATGTAATCGATCAGTCGCATCGCCAGCAGGTCGGCCAGCGGCGCGCATGCGGCGCTCCAGGGCACCGCGCGGGCGTCCCGCTGCGCCAGATCGATCGACTCCGCCTGCAGGCGCAGCAGCCAGGCCCAGCCATAGGGGCGCTCGAAGGTGGCGGCCGAGGGCCGTGCGAAGTAGTCGCGCTCGGCCGCGAGCGCTTCCGGGCGCAGGCGACGGTCAAGGGCCTCGCGGATCGATTCGGCGCCCTCCAGGTCCGGGAACAGGGCAAGCAGGCGTACCAGCAGCCAGTGCATGTGCACGCTCGAATGCCAGTCGTAGCTGCCGTGGAACACCGGGTGGTGGACAGCGGGCGGGGCCAGGTCGTCCGCCGAGGTCATCAGGTGATCGACCTTGCAGGGATAGGGCCGCTGGATGTTATCCAGCGCGACCCGCGCGAAGCGGGCCGCCATGGCATGGTCGAGCGCCGGCACCGCGCCGGCCGCCTGCGTATCGGTGGCGTTCAGGCCGGAGCCAGCCACTTCTCCACCAGCCGCACGAAGAAGGTCGAACCGATCGGCAGCAACTCGTCGTTGAAGTCGTAGCTCGGGTTGTGCAGCATGCAGGGGCCGATGCCGTGGCCATGCTCACGGTGCGCCCCGTCGCCATTGCCGATGAACAGATAGCAGCCGGGCCTGGCCTCGAGCATGAAGGAGAAGTCCTCCGCGCCCATGGTCGGCTCGACGTCGCCATCGACCAGCTCGGGCCCGACCAGTTCGCGCGCTACTTCGATGGCGAAGGTCGCCTCCGCCGCACTGTTGATGGTGGGCGGGTAGTTGCGATGGAAGGTGTACTCGATGGTGCAGTCGAAGGCGGCGGCCACGGCTTCCGAAACTTCACGCATGCGGCGCTCGATCAGGTCGAGCACGGGCACGGTGAAGGTGCGCACGGTGCCGCCGATCCAGGCCTCGTTCGGCACGATGTTGGTGGCGTCGCCTGCGTGGAACTGCGTGACGGAGATCACCGCGGTGTCGATCGGCCGCTTGTTGCGCGTGATGATGCCTTGCAGCGCCGAGACGATCTGTGCCGCGGTGAAGACCGGGTCATTGCCGTTGTGGGGCATTGCCGCGTGCGCGCCCTTGCCGCGCACGACGATGCGGAACTCGTTGCTGGAGGCCATCAACGGGCCTGCGCGCGTGCCGAAGCTGCCGGCCGGCATGCCCGGCCAGTTGTGCATGCCGAACACGGCGTCGCAGGGGAAGCGCTCGAACAGGCCGTCCTTGATCATTTCGCGCGCGCCGCCGCCGCCTTCCTCGGCAGGCTGGAAGATCAGGTGCACGGTACCGTCGAAGTTGCGGTGCTGCGCCAGGTAGTGCGCTGCGCCCAGCAGCATGGCGGTATGGCCATCGTGGCCGCAGGCGTGCATCTTGCCTTCGTGCTGCGAGCGGTGGGCGAAGGCATTGGCCTCCTGCAGCGGCAGCGCATCCATGTCGGCGCGCAGGCCGATGGTGCGCGGGCTGTTGCCGTTGCGGATCACGCCGACCAGCCCGGTGGTGCCGAGCCCGCGGTGTACCTCGATGCCCCAGGCGGCGAGTTGCTGGGCGACCACGTCGGCCGTGCGCTGCTCCTCGAAGCAGAGTTCGGGGTGCGCGTGGATGTCGCGCCGGATGGCGCGGATGTCGGCCTGGGCCTGCTGGATTTCGGGGATGAGCTTCATGGTGCCGGTACTTAGGCGATAAGCGATAAGGCGATGGAATACCCCGATCATACGACGCTGGCTCCGAAAGTGCCAAAGCAGGCAGCTCGCGCCGCCGCGCCGCGCGGGGGTTTCCCCGCATTGCCGGACGATGCGGCAAGCTGGAACAGTTAATGCTTGACGTACCCGGACAGCGTCGCACCGGCATGGCAGGGCCATCGCCCTGCACCAGCTTGCGGCAATGCGGCAATGCGCGCGCGACGCTCCATTCCAAGACTGCTTGGCTTCCCACAGGGAGAACGCACGATGTCCCTTCGCAACGTCAAGAAGGTATTCGGCGCAGCGATGCTGGCCTGGGCCATGAGCCTGGGCAGCGCCGCGCCGGCGCAGGCCGCGGACCTGAAGCTCGCGATGAGTTCGCCGCCGACTTCGATGGATCCGCATTTCTATAACCTGTTCTCCAACATCAACGTCTCGGAGCACATCTTCGACAGCCTGGTGAAGCTCGATCCGGACAGCCGTGTCATCCCCGGCCTGGCCGAATCGTGGAAGCTGGTCGACGACCATACCTGGGAATTCAAGCTGCGCAAGGGCGTCAAGTTCCACGACGGCGCCGAGCTGACCACCGAGGACGTGGTGTGGTCGCTGGACCGGCCGGCCACGATCCAGAACAGTCCCGGCAAGTTCGATGTCTATACCAAGGCCATCGTCGGCAAGAAAGTCATCGACAAATACACCATCCAGCTCCGCACCGCACAGCCGTATCCGCTGATGCTGAACGACCTGACGTCCATCTTCATCGTGCAGAAGAAGGCCACGCAGGGCCTGAGTTCCGACGACTTCGCCCAGGGCAAGGGCATGATCGGCACCGGGCCGTTCAAGTTCGTCAGCTATGCGCGCGACGACCGCGTCGAGCTGGTGCGCAATCCCGACTACTGGGGAACCCGGCCGGCCTGGGACAAGGTCACGCTGCGCTTCATCCCCAACCCCGCCACGCGCTTGGCGGCGCTGCTGTCGGGCGATGTGCAGGCGATCGAGAACGTGCCCACGCCCGACCTGCCCAAGGTGCGCAGCGATCCCAAGCTGTCGTTCTTCTCCAAGATCTCGCATCGCGTGATCTATCTGTACTTCGATGCCAAGCGCGACAAGTCGCCCTACGTCACCACAAGGGACGGGCAGCCGATGGACAAGAACCCGCTGAAGGACGCCCGCGTGCGCCGCGCCATCAGCATGGCAATCAACCGTGAAGGCATCAAGGACCGGTTGATGGAGGGCCTGGCGGAGCCGACCAACAACCTGGTGCCACCCACGCTGTTCGGCTACAACCCCAATCTCAAGACGGTCAAGTACGATCCGGAAGGCGCCAGGAAGCTGCTGGCCGAGGCCGGCTATCCGAACGGCTTCGGCGTGACGCTGCATACGCCCAACAACCGCTATGTCAACGACGAGAAGATCGCGCAGACCATCGCGCAGAACCTGACGCGCGTCGGCATCGTCACCAAGGTCGAGGCCATGCCGATGGCCACCTACTCGGCCAAGGGCATCAAGCATGAGTTCTCCTTCGGCCTGCTCGGCTGGGGTGCGCAGACCGGTGAAGTCAGCTCGCCGCTGCGCGCGCTGCTGGCCTGCGAAGACTCCAAGAAGGGCTTCGGCACCACCAACTGGGGCGAATACTGCAACCCGAAGATGGACGTCGTGCTGGAGAAGGCGCTGGCGACCGTGGACGACAAGGAGCGTTCCAGGCTGCTGCAGGAAGCCACGGCGATCGCCATCGATGACGGCGGCATCATCCCCATCCACCACCAGGTGACCACCTGGGCCACGCAGAAGGGCATCACCTACGTGCCCCGCACCGATGAGAGGACCTATGCGCACAACTTCCGCCCGCTTTGAGGTCCGGCGCCGGGCCGGCCCGCAGGCCGGCGCCTAGCGCCGCAGAAGCGGCCGCGGCGGCGCCGGCGCGCGCGCAAGCGTGTTCCGGACCGCCGCGGGCGGCTTGCGACTGACGCCCACGGGCAAGGGGAACGATCCGATCATGCTGGTCTTCATCATCCGCCGCCTGATGCAGAGCGTGGTCGTGCTCTTCGTCATGTCGCTGCTTGTCTTCCTCGGCGTCTTTGCCATCGGCAATCCTGTCGACATCCTGATCAACCCGCAGGCCGACCAGGGGGACATCAAGCGCACCATCGCCGCGCTCGGCCTGGACAAGCCGCTGTGGGAGCAGTACCTGGTGTTCCTGCAGAACGCGCTGCACGGCAACCTGGGGATCTCGTTCGCGCACGGCACGCCGGCGCTCAAGCTGATCTTCGAGCGCATGCCGGCCACCATGGAGCTGGCAGTGGCCGCCATCCTGATGGCGATCGTGCTCGGCATCCCGCTCGGCCTGTGGGCGGGACTGCGGCCGCACGGGCTGGCCAGCAAGTCCATCATGACGGTGTCCATCCTCGGCTTCTCGCTGCCGACCTTCTGGGTGGGGCTGATGCTGATCATGGTGTTCGCGGTGCAGCTCGGCTGGCTGCCCTCCAACGGCCGTGGCGAGACCGTGCCGCTGCTGGGCGTGCCGGTCAGCTTCCTGACCGTGGACGGCCTGCGTCACCTGGTGCTGCCGGCGGTCACGCTGGCGCTGCTCAACGTCGCCATGGTGATCCGGCTGACGCGCGCCGGCACGCAGGAGGCCATGCTGCAGGACTACGTCAAGTTCGCGCGCGCCAAGGGACTGTCCAATACGCGCATCGTCGGCGTGCATGTGCTCAAGAACATCCTGATTCCCATCGTCACCGTGATCGCGCTGCAGTTCGGCTCCATCATCGCCTTCGCCATCGTGACCGAATCCATCTTCGCCTGGCCCGGCATGGGCAAGCTGATCATCGATTCCATCCAGCTGCTCGACCGGCCGGTGATCGTGGCCTACCTGATGGTGATTGTCACGTTGTTCATCCTGATCAACCTGGTGGTCGACATCGCCTACAGCATGCTCGATCCGCGCGTGCGCATCGCCGACAACAAGGGCTGAGCCATGACCGACGCAAGCCTGCAGGCTGACAAGCCCGACCCGCAGCCGGCCGCGCTGCGCGAGCAGACGCCGCTGCGCCGCTTCGCCGCGCAGTTCCTCGCCAGCAAGCTGGCGGTGGGCGGCCTGGTGGTGCTGGTCCTGATCGTGCTGGTGGCGCTGCTGGCGCCGTGGCTGGCGCCGCAGGATCCCTACGACCTGGCGGCACTCGATGTGCTGGACGCGCGCCTGGCCCCAGGCGAGCATGCCGGCAACGGCATGGTGTTCCTGCTCGGCTCGGACGAGCAGGGCCGCGATATCCTGTCGGCGGTGATGTACGGGCTGCGCATCAGCATCGGCGTGGGCCTGGTCAGCACGGTGATCGCCCTGCTGCTGGGCGCCACGCTGGGCCTGCTGGCAGGCTTCCTGGGCGGGCGCACAGAAGCTTTCATCATGCGCGTGGCCGACCTGCAGCTGTCGTTCCCGCCCATCCTGCTGGCGCTGATCCTGCTGGCCTTCCTGCGTCCCGGTATCGGCAACATCGTGATCGCGCTGGTGGCGGTGCAATGGGCCTACTACGCCCGCACCACGCGCAGCGCGGCGCTGGTCGAGCGGCGCAAGGAGTACATCGAGGCTGCCACCTGCCTGGGCCTGTCGCCTGCCCGCATCATGTTCCGCCACCTGCTGCCCAACTGCCTGCCGCCGCTGATCGTGATCGCCGCGCTGCAGGTGGCGTCCGCCATCACGCTGGAGGCGACGCTGTCCTTCCTCGGCCTGGGCGTGCCCATCACCCAGCCCTCGCTCGGCTCGCTGATCTCGAACGGGCAGCAGTACATGCTGTCCGGCAAGTACTGGATCAGCTTCTTTCCCGGCATTGCGCTGCTAGTCACCATCGTCTCGATGAACCTGGTGGCCGACCAGTTGCGCGACGTGCTCAATCCGCGCCTGCAGACCCAATGAGGACGATCCCGGAGTGTCCATGAACAAACCGACCCTGCTGGTCGAGCACCTCGAAACGCAGTTCTTCACCCGTGCCGGCGTGGCGCGCGCGGTCGACGACGTCTCGTTCTCGGTCGGCCGCGGCGAGATCATGGGCCTGGTGGGCGAATCCGGGTCGGGCAAGTCGATGACGGGATACTCGATCATGGGCCTGATCGACGCGCCCGGACGCGTGGTGGGCGGACGCATCGAACTGAGCAGCCGCGACGGCGTCACGCGTGACCTGCGCCAGCTCACGCCCGAGCAGATGCGCAACGTGCGCGGCAACCGCATCGCGATGATCTTCCAGGACCCGATGATGACGCTCAACCCGGTGCTGCGCATCGATACCCAGATGATCGAGGCGGTGCTGGCACACGAGAAGGTCGGCAAGGCGGCGGCGCGCGAACGTGCCCGCGATGCGCTGGCGCGGGTCGGCATCCCTTCGCCGGACGAGCGGCTGCTGGCCTATCCGCACCAGTTCTCCGGCGGCATGCGCCAGCGCGTGGCGATCGCCATCGCGCTGCTGAACAAGCCCGACCTGATCATCGCCGACGAGCCCACCACCGCCCTCGATGTCACCATCCAGGGACAGATCCTCTATGAGATGCAGAAGCTGTGCAGCGAATCGGGCACGGCGCTGATCTGGATCACCCATGACCTGTCGGTGGTGGCCGGGCTGGCCGACTCGGTCTGCGTGATGTATGCCGGCAAGATCGTCGAGGCGGGCGATGTGCACCAGGTGCTGGAGCGGCCGGCCCATCCGTACACGCACGGGCTGATCGCCTCGGCGCCGTCGCGCAATCCGCGCGGCGTGCCGCTGCGCCAGATCCCGGGCATGACGCCTTCGCTGCTGAACCTGCCGGCGGGCTGCGCCTTCCGCGCCCGCTGCAGCTTTGCCACCGAGGCCTGCCTGCAGCCACCGCCGCTGGAGACGGGGGCCGACGGCCGCCGCCTGCGCTGCTTCCACCCCATCGTCGTGCAACCGGAGGCCGCATGAGCACAGCTGCCGCACCACGGCCGGCGCCGGCTACGGCCGCTGTTCTTACCGCCACGCCGGGCGCACCCCTGCTGGAGATGCGCGGCGTCTCCAAGCGCTTCGTCAAGTCGCTCGACGTGGCCGCCAAGGTAGCCAACCTGCTCGGTGCGCACGCGCGCGAAGAGATCGTGCACGCGGTGGACCGTGTCGACCTGGCCATCCAGCCCGGGGAGGTGGTGGGCCTGGTGGGCGAGTCCGGCTGCGGCAAGTCGACGCTCGGACGCATGGCGGTCGGCCTGCATACACTGAGCGAAGGCGAACGCCTGTGGAAGGGCGTCGACCTGGATCGCCTGCCGCCCGAGCGCCGGCGCGAGAAGCAGCTCGCCATCCAGATGATCTTCCAGGATCCCTATGCCTCGCTGAACCCGCGCCTGCGCGTGGTCGACATCATCGGCGAGGCGCCGGTGGTGCACGGCCTGGTGGAGCGGGGCGGGCAGCGCGCCTACGTGGAGGACATGCTGGTGCGGGTGGGCATGGACCCGACCGTGCTGCGCCGTTTCCCGCACCAGTTCTCAGGCGGGCAGCGCGCCCGCATCGGCATCGCGCGCGCACTGGCGGTGCGGCCGGAATTCCTGGTGTGCGACGAGTCGGTGGCCGCGCTGGACGTGTCGATCCAGGCACAGGTGCTGAACCTGTTCATGCGCCTGCGCGAGGAACTGAACCTGACCTACCTGTTCATCAGCCATGACCTCGGCGTGGTCAAGCACATCAGCGACCGCGTGGTGATCATGTACCTGGGGCGGGTGGTCGAGTCGGCGCCCACCGAAGCGGTCTTCGCCGCGCCCAACCATCCCTATACGCAGGCCTTGCTGGCCGAGGCGCCCCGGCTGGAGGTGGGCAAGAAGACCTTTGTGGCGATCCAGGGCGAGATCCCGTCGCCGCTGAATCCGCCGCGCGGCTGCCATTTCCACCCGCGCTGCCCGTACGCGATGCCGCGTTGCCGCGAAGAAGTGCCGGCGCTGCGGGAAATCGCGCCGCTGCGCTTCTCGGCCTGCCACCTGAACGACCAGGCATAGAGCGCCCGCCGGTGCGGCACCGCTCAGCGGATCACCTGGCCGCGCGAGTTGATGATGGTCATCTCCACGAACTTGGAACCCACGTGGTTGTCCTGCGTGAAGTTGATGATGTAGCCGCCGAGGTCGACGTTGCGCATGGTCTCCAGCGCGCTGACCAGCTTCTCGCGCGAGGGCTCCCGGCCGGCGCGGCGCAGGCCTTCCACCATGGCCTTGGCGGCGATGAAGCCCTCGATGCTGGCGTAGTCGTAGTCGTTCGACTTGCCTGCCGCCTTCAGCAGCCGCAGGTACTCGCGCACCACCGGCAGCGTGGCATTGCCCGGGTGCGGCATCACCTGCGAGATGATCACGCCGCTGCCCTGCGCGCCCACCTGCTGCGCCAGGGCCTGGGTGCCGACGAAGGACACGTTGTAGAACTGCCCGTTGTAGCCGCGCCGCAGCGCTTCCTTGACGAAGGCGCCGGCGGTCCGGTACGCGCTGATCATCACCACCGCATCCGGCTTGGCCTTCATGCTGCCCTGCATGGCATCGCCGATCTCGGCGGTATTGCGCACCACGCCTTCGCGCGCCACGATCTGCACGCCGCTCCCCGACGCCGTCTTCAGCGCGCGTTCCAGGCCGGCCAGGCCGGCCTTGCCGTAGGCGTCGTCGTTGTAGACCACCGCCACGCGCTTGAGGCCGGTGGTCTCGATCTGGCGCACGATGGCCGCGGTCTCCTCGTTGTAGCCGGCGCGCACGTGGAAGGCGTAGCGGTTGAAGGGCTCGCGCAGGGACTGCGACCCGGTGAAGGGGGCGAAGAACGGCACCTTGGCTTCCGTCGCCAGCGGCAAGGCGGCCTGGCTGGGCTCGGTATCGACGTAGCCGAACAGGGCCAGCACGCGGTCCTGCTCGATCAGTTCGCGCGTGTTCTTGGCTGCCGTGTCGGGTTCGTTGTAGTCATCGAGCGACTTGAGCTCGATCCTGCGGCCGTAGATGCCGCCCTGCTGGTTGACGTAGTCGAAGTAGAGGCGGGCCCCCGCGCCCAGCTCCTTGCCCAGCATCGCGGTCGGGCCGCTGAGGGCGGCCGACTGGCCGAGCAAGATGGTGTCGCCGCCGGCGGCCTCGGCCCTGCCGGCACTGCTACGGTTGGCGGCGGCGGTGGCGGCGTAGGAGCCGCCGGCGCCGATCGAGCCGATGGCGCATGCCACCAGCAGGCCGGCAATGCGCCAGCGTTTGACCCCGATCTGCAATTGCATGGTATTCCCGTCGAAGCGGTGATGTTTTACCCATGGCCGCCCGCTCTGCGCCGGTGCTGGCCCAGCCTGCCGCACCCGGGCGGGCGCGGCGCGCCGGCACATCATAATCGAATACAATCGAAGCCGAGAAACTTCCCCGGGCGGCATGCCGGCCGGCGACGCCGGCGTACAACAGGGGCAGGCCGCTGCACCCGCGCCGGAACGGTCGGGCGGGCGTCCGCCAGGCCCGGCCGGGCCTCCCGCGAGCGTGTTCCACCCGCCGCCCGCTGCCCTGGTCCGCCGCGCCGCCTGCGCGCTCCGCGCCAGCCACCGGCGCCGCCCGCCGAAGCCGCTCGGACTTCCCCCACAACCCGAACGCCGAAGGACGGCGCCGCGACGCGCCGCACGGTGCCGCCATCGCCCCGGAGATCACATGGCCACTCGCATCATCCGTGCCGCCTGCCCGCACGACTGCCCCGATACCTGCGCCCTGCTCGTCACTGTCGAGGACGGCCGCGCGGTCAAGGTGGCGGGCGATCCCGACCACCCGGGTACGCAGGGGGTGCTGTGCACCAAGGTATCGCGCTACACCGAGCGCACCTACCACCCGGACCGGCTGCTGACGCCGATGAAGCGCGTGGGCCGCAAGGGCGAAGGCAAGTTCGCGCCGATCGGCTGGGACGAGGCACTCGACCTCATCGCCACGCGGCTGGGCCAGATCGCCGCGCGCGATGCGCAGGCCATCCTGCCCTACAGCTACGCCGGCACCATGGGCCTGGTGCAGGGCGAGAGCATGGCTGCGCGTTTCTTCCACAAGCTGGGCGCCTCGCTGCTGGACCGCACCATCTGCGCCAGCGCCGGCGCCACGGCGCTGCGCTATACCTATGGCGCCAGCGTCGGCATGGACGTCGAGCATGTGACCGAGGCCAAGCTGATCGTGATCTGGGGCGGCAATCCGATTGCCTCCAACCTGCATTTCTGGACGCGCGTGCAGGAAGCCAAGCGGCGCGGCGCTACGCTGGTGGCGATCGATCCCTACCGTTCGCTGAGTGCGGAGAAGTGCCACCGCCATATCGCGCCGATGCCGGGTACCGACGGCGCGCTGGCGCTGGCGCTGATCCATGTGCTGATCCGCGACGACCTGCTCGACCACGACTACATCGCACGCCACACCGTCGGCTTCGAGGCGTTGCGCGAGCGCGCGCAAGCCTTTACCCCCGCGCGCGCGGCGCAGATCTGCGGCATCGCTGCCGATGACATCGAATGGCTGGCCGGCCTGTACGGCCGCCTCGCCGTGCGCGAGCACCTGCCGGTGGCGATCCGCCTGAACTACGGCATGCAGCGCGCCCACGGCGGCGGCCAGGCGGTGCGCGCGGTGGCCTGCCTGCCGTCTCTGGTGGGCGCCTGGCGCCAGCCGGCCGGCGGCCTGCAGCTGTCGACCTCGGGCTTCTTCCCGGTCGACGGCCAGGCGCTGCAGCGCCCGGATCTGCTGCCGGGCTGGCCGGCGCTGCCGCGCACGGTCAATATGTCCACCATCGGCGACGCACTGCTGGATACCGGTAACGGCGCGGGCGGGCCGAAGATCGAGGCGCTGGTGGTCTACAACAGCAATCCGGTGGCGGTGGCGCCCGAGTCGGCCAAGGTCGCGGCCGGCTTTGCGCGCGAGGACCTGTTCACGGTGGTGCTCGAACATTTCCGCACCGATACTGCCGACTATGCCGACGTGCTGCTGCCCGCCACCACGCAACTCGAGCACGTCGACGTGCACAAGGCCTACGGTCATACCTACTTCCTTGCCAACAATGCCGCAGTCGCGCCGCTGGGCGAGGCGCTGCCGAACACCGAGATCTTCCGCCGGCTGGCGCAGCGCATGGGCTTCGCCGATGCCTGCTTCACCGACAGCGACGAAGACATCGCCGCGCAGGCCATCCTGCGCGACGATCCGCGTGCCCAAGGCATCAGCTGGGAGACCCTGAAAGCACGTGGCTGGCAGAAGTTGAACCTGCCAGCGGCACCGTTCGCCGACGGTGGCTTCCCGACCGCGTCCGGCAAGTGTGAGTTCTACTCGGAGGCGATGCGACGCGACGGCCTCGATCCGCTGCCAGCCTACGTGCCGCCTTACGAGGCACCCGCCACCGCACCGGAGCTGGCCTCGCGCTACCCGCTGGCGATGATCTCGCCGCCGGCCCGGAACTTCCTCAACAGCACCTTCGTCAACGTCGACAGCCTGCGTGCGACCGAAGGCGAGCCGCACCTGGACATCCACCCGGAAGACGCGGCGGCGCGCGGCATCGAGGCCGGCACGATGGTGCGCGCCTTCAACGATCGCGGCAGCCTGCTGGCGCGCGCCCGCGTCACCGATCGCGCGCGCCGGGGCCTGGTGGTGGGCCTGTCGATCTGGTGGAAGAAGCTGGCCGCGGACGGCAAGAACGCCAACGAGCTGACCAGCCAGCGGCTGACCGACCTGGGCCGCGCGCCGGTCTTCTATGACTGCCTGGTGGAGGTGGAGCGCGCCGATGGCGTGGTGTCCGCCCCGGCGGCGGAGATGGCCGCGGCGCCATGAGGGGACGGCCGGCACGCGGGCTTGCCGCAGCCTCGGTGCCGAAGGTGGCCACGCGTGTGGCGCTGGCCGGCGCGCTGGTGGCTGTGCTGCTGCTGTCCGGCTGCGACACGGTCCGCTACTACGCGCAATCGGTCAACGGCCACCTGAGCGTGATGGCGCAGGCCAGGCCGCTGGACGACGCCATCGCCGACGCGCGCGCCGCCAACGACGTACGGCTGGCCCAGCGGCTGGCGCTGGCCGGCGAGATCCGTGCCTATGCCTCGCGCGAACTCAAGCTGCCCGACAACGGCAGCTACCGGCGCTACGCCGACCTGCACCGTTCCTTCGTGGTGTGGAGCGTGTTCGCCACGCCCGAGCTGTCGATGACGCTGAAGACCTGGTGCTTCCCCGTGGTCGGCTGCATCTCCTACCGCGGCTACTACGACCAGGCCGATGCCGAGCGCTACGCGGCGCAACTGCGCAGCGAGGGCCTGGAAGCCTATGTGGCCGGCATTCCCGCCTACTCCACGCTGGGCTACTTCGACGACCCGCTGCTCAATACCTTCGTCCACCAGCCAGCCGGCGAGCTGGCGCGCCTGATCTTCCACGAACTCGGCCACCAGGTGGTCTACGTGCGCAACGACACGGCCTTCAACGAGTCCTTCGCCACCGCCGTCGAGACCGCCGGCGTGGCACGCTGGATGGCGCAGGAAGCCACGCCGGAGCAGCGCGCCAGCTACCGGCAGTTCGACCAGCGCCGCCAGCAGTTCCGGGCGCTGGTGCTGGCCGCGCGCAACCGGCTCGACGCGCTCTACCGCTCGCCGCTGAGCGACGCGGAGAAACGACGGCGCAAGGCCGAACTGCTCGCCGAGCTGCGCCAGCAGTACGCCGGCCTGAAGGCGGGCTGGGGCGGCTATGCCGGTTACGACCGCTGGTTCGCCGGGCCGCTGGTCAACCCGCAGTTCGCCGCGGTCGCGACCTACCAGCAGTGGGTGCCGGCCTTCCTGGCCCTGCTGGCGCGCTGCGGCGGCGACTGGGAGCGCTTCTATGCCGAGGCCCGGCGCATCGGCGACCTGCCGCCGCCCGAGCGGCAGGCCGCGCTGCGTGCGCTGGCGCCGCCGGCGGCCGAGGATGCCGGCTGGACCGACGTGGCGGTCCCGGGCGGAGGAGAGTCGCGCGGTGCGGCCGCTGCTTCTGCCGGGGTCGCCGGGAGCGCCAAGGGCGAGATGCACGGCGCCGCGGCCGAACCGCGCTGACGGCCTTGCGCGGCCCGGCAGGACTCGGTGCAGCGCGGCTTTGTGCTCAGCCGGCGGCCGGGCGCCTCATGCGGCAGGCCGAGGGCAGGTCCAGCGCGCGCGCCGGTGTCACGCTGTCCTGGCGGAAGCCGTACTGGGTGCCCTCCGCGCCCACTTTCACAGTCTTGCCGTCGACCGGTACCACCGTGGACACCACCTGCGGCAGCAGCAACTGGTGGTCGCTCTTGCGCATCATCACTTCGCCCAGCGGCGAGACGTAGCGCAGTCCCTCCAGCGCGAACGCGACCTTGGTCGGATCGTCGCTGCCGGCACGGCGGATGGCTTCGCTCAGCAATTGCACGGAGACCAGCACGCGCGGCGCGAAATACTCGCCGGCCGGGGTTTGCCGCACGCGCGCGGCCAGCGGCGCCAGCACGGGATCGTCGCTGTTGGGCAAGGCTTCCGCGACCCAGGTCAGGCGTCCCATTCTTGCCTGGGCGATCGCTTGCACGGTGCCTGGCGCACCGCCGCCGCTGTGGTTCAGGTAGCGCGCATCGTAGCCGATCTCTCCGGCGGCCTTGATCAGCAGGTTCAGGTCCTGGCCCCAGTTGCCGGTGACGACGGTGTCGGCGCCGCTGGCCTTGGCCTTGCCCGCATAGGGAGCGAAGTCCTTGACCTTGCCGAGCGGGTGCAGCGTCGCGCCGACGAACTGCACGTCCGGCCGGGCGGTGGCGATCATCTGCTGGCCGAGCGCCGCCCACATGCGTCCGTGCGCGTAGTCCTGGTTGATCAGGTAGACCTTGTGGATGTCCTTCTGGCCGCGCGTGAAGTCGGCCAGCGCGCGCATCTTCATGGCGGTGTTGGCCTCGGTGGCGAAGTGCCAGAAGCTGCAGCGCGCGCCGGTCAGGTCGGGGTCGATCGACGCATAGTTGATGATCAGGATCCGGTGCTCCGGATTGCGCTCGTTGTGCTTGCCGGCGGCCTCCACCAGGGCGCTCACCACGGCGGAGCCGGAGCCGCCGGTGAACACCGCGCGCGCGCCGGCGTCGATCGCGCTCTGCAGGGCGGTGAGGGCATCCTGGGCCGAGAGCTTGTCGTCGTAGCTGAGCAGCTCGTACTTGCGGCCGAGCACGCCGCCGCCGGCGTTGGCGTCGTCGAGCGCGAACTTCAGGTTGGCCTGGAACAGCTCGCCGACATTGGCCAGCGGCCCCGACAGCTGGTCGATGAAGGCTACCTTGATCGGCGCGCCGCCGGCATCGTCGGCCAGCGCCGGCAGGGGGGCGGCGGCGACCAGCGCCAGGGCAGCCGCCCTGGCGGCACGGGCAAGGCCGGCCGGACGTCGTAGCGCGCCTTGCCGGTGGTGCGCGCCGGGGCCCGGCATCGCTGCGTTTCGCATGGCTTGTCTCCTCTTTCTCTTGTTGTGTCTCTTGTTATTTCTCGTTGTCGTCACATGGCGGTTGCGCGCGCCCGGCGAGGGCAACCGCGCCTACCAGGTGTCGATGAAGCGGCGCGCTTCGGGCGCGCGCGCGCCGAGCGCATCGGCCGGCACCGAGGCCAGGCCGCGCAGCAGCCAGCGGCGCGTGTCGGCCGGATCGATCACCGCGTCGATCTCGAGATGGCTGGCCATGTTCAGCGCCCGCCCGCGCTGGTAGGCCGCATCGACCATGCGCGCGAACAGTGCCTCGCGCTCATCGGGGTCGGCCACCGCTTCCAGCTCCTTGCGGAAGCCGAGCCGGATCGAGCCTTCGATGCCCATCGCGCCGAACTCGCCGCTGGGCCAGGCCACCGTGAAGAACGGCGCGGAGAAGCTGCCGCCGGCCATGGCCTGCGCGCCCAGCCCGTAGCCCTTGCGCAGCACCACGGTGAAGAACGGCACGCGCAGCGCGCCCGCGGTGACGAACAGGCGCGACACGTGGCGCACGGTGGCGGTCTTCTCGGCCTCGGGACCGACCATGAAGCCCGGCGTGTCGCACAGCGACAGCAGCGGCAGCCCGTGCGCGTCGCACAGCTGCATGAAGCGCGCGGCCTTGTCGGCGGCGGCCGCGTCGATGGCGCCGCCCAGGTGGCGCGGGTTGTTGGCGATGCAGCCGAAGGCGCGCCCTTCGATGCGGATCAGCGCGGTCAGGATGCCGCTGCCGAAGGCGGGGCGCAGTTCGAGCACCGAGCCGGTGTCGGCCAGCGCCTCGATCACGGCGCGCATGTCGTAGCTGCGCAGCCGGTTCTCCGGGATCACATGGCGCAGCCGGCGCGCGTCGCCGGCCTCCCAATGCGTGGCGTCGCCCTGGAAATAGGACAGGTAGCGGCGCGCGGCTTCCACGGCCTGCTGCTCGTCCTCGACCAGCACGTCGATCACGCCGTTGGGCGCCTGCACGCCGACCGGGCCGACTTCCTCGGGTGCGTACACGCCCAGGCCACCGCCTTCGATCATGGCGGGACCGCCCATGCCGATGGTGGCGCTGCGCGTGGCGATGATGACGTCGGCGCAGCCCAGCAGCGCGGCGTTGCCGGCGAAGCAGCGCCCGTGCACGATGCCGACCAGCGGCACCTGGCCCGACAAGCGCGCGAACTGGATGAATGAGGTGCAGTCGAGGCCGGCCACCACCGGCATGTCGGTGTCGCCGGGCCGGCCGCCGCCGCCTTCGGCGAACAGCACCACCGGCACGCGCCACTGGCGCGCCAGCGCCAGCATGCGATCCAGTTTCTTGTGGCCGTAGAAGCCCTGGGTGCCGGCCAGCACGGTGTAGTCGTAGGCCAGTACCATGCAGCGCGTGTCGGCTGCACTGGTGGCGCCGGCGTTGACGGTGCCGATGCCGGTGACGATGCCGTCCGCCGGCGTGGCGCGCACCAGGTCGTCGACGCTGCGGCGCTGGCGCTGGGCCGCGATGGCCAGCGCGCCGTATTCGATGAAGGAGTCCGGGTCGCACAGCTGCTCGATGTTCTCGCGCGCGGTGCGCCCGCCTTGCCGGTGACGCTTGGCGACGGCGTCCGGCCGCGCCGCGTCCAGGCCGAAGGCGATGCGCTCGAGGGCATCGCGCAGGTCGGCGCGGATGTGGTCGGGCGCGGCTTCGTGCTGCGTCGACTGGTGGCCGGTCTCATCGTCGCCATCGGCTTCGAGCCACAGCACCGGGGCGCCGGCGCGGACCGTGCCGCCGGGCGCCGCGAGCACGCGCAGCACGGTGCCCGACGCCGGTGCGTCGAGCGTGTGCTCCATCTTCATGGCCTCGATCACGGCGAGCGATTGCCCGCGCCTCACGCGCTCGCCGACGGCGACCTGCAGTGCGGCGAGGGCGCCGTCCATCGGCGCGGCCACGGCGACGGCATGGTCGGGCAGCGGTTCGGCGGCGGTGGCGGCCGCCGTGTCGTACATGCCGCCGGCGGCACGGGCATGCAGGGCGGGATGCGGATCGTCCGCCGCGGCCCTGGCGGCCAGCGCGGGCAGGGCCTCGTCGAGGTACTGGGTGTGGACGGCGTTGGCCCGCACCGCGTCCTGCTGCAGCAGTTCCTGCAGCAGGCGCCGGTTGGTGGCGATGCCCTCGATGCGGAACTCGCACAGGGCGCGGTAGGCGAGGGCGAGCGCGCGGCCGTAGTCGCCGCCCGGCTCGTGCACGATCAGCTTGGCGAGCAGGGAGTCGAAGCGCGGATTGACCACCATGCCGGCAAAGCCGGCGCCATCGACGCGCACGCCCGGGCCGCTGGGCGGCTCGTAGGCGCTCAGCATGCCAGCGGCAGGACGCAGCTGTCCGTTGCCGTCGACCTGTTCGGCGTTCAGGCGCAATTGCACCGCCACGCCGCGCGGCGCCGGCGCCGTGGCCAGGCCGAGGCGCGCCAGGGTGGCATCGCCAGCCAGGGCGAGCTGGAGCTGCACCAGGTCCACGCCGGTGACCATCTCGGTGACGGTGTGCTCGACCTGCAGGCGTGGATTGGCCTCCATGAACCACAGCGCAGCCTCGTGCCGTCCCTGGCGCGGCGCCTCCACCAGGAACTCGAAGGTGCCGATGCCGCGGTAGGCCGCCGCGCGCGCCAGCGTCAGCGCGGCCTGCGCCACGCGTGCGCGCGTGCGCGCATCGAGCGACGGGCTGGGCGCGATCTCGACCAGCTTCTGGTGGCGCCGCTGCAGGCTGCATTCGCGCTCGCCCAGCGCGATCGCGTTACCGGTGGCGTCAGCCGCCACCTGGACCTCGATGTGGCGCGGTGCCTCGACGATGCGCTCGACGTAGACCGCGCCATTGCCGAAGGCCGCGGTGGCTTCCGAGACGCAGCGCGCGTAAGCCTCGTCGATCTGCGCCGCGTCATGCACGGCCCGCATGCCACGCCCGCCGCCCCCGGCGAGCGCCTTGATCATCATGCCGGCGCCGGGCGACTCGGCCTGCAGCGTGGCGAAGAAAGCGCGGGCGCCATCCAGCGTGGTGGGGCCGGTGGTTCCTGCCACCACCGGCACGTCGTGCTCGCGGGCCAGCGCGCGGGCGCGTGCCTTGTCGCCGAACAGCCGCAGCACGTCCGGCGCGGGGCCGACGAAGCCGAGCCCGGCATCCAGGCAGGCCTGGGCGAAGTCGGCGTTCTCCGACAGGAAGCCGTAACCCGGATGGACCAGGGTGCAGCCGGCGGCGCGCGCCGCGGCCACCACCTGGGCAATATCGAGGTAGGCGCGCGGGCCGCTGCCCGGCAAGGCCACGGCCTGGTCGGCCTTGCGCACGTGCAGCGCGTCGCGGTCATCCTCGCTGTAGAGGGCGACGGTGGGGATGTCCAGCGCGGCCGCGGCGCGGGCGATGCGGATGGCGATCTCGCCGCGGTTGGCGATCAGCAGCTTCGGGGTGGTCATGATGCAGAGGTCGGAGGAGTCGGGAGCCCGTGGGCGGCCGGTGGAAGCCGGCCCCGGGGGCGATGGTGGGTGCGCCGTAGCCGGTGCCCTGGCCGGCGGCGCGGCTCGGACCCGCGGGGCGTCAGCGCACCGCGGCCGCGAGGTCGGCCAGGTCCTGCTTGCGCACCTTGCCGGTGGCGGTCAGCGGCAGGGCGTCGACGATGCGCAGCAGCGGCACCTTGTAGACAGCCATGTTGGCGCGGCACCAGGCGGTCAGCGCGGCTTCGTCGAGCGTGCCGGCGGCTTCGGGCTTGAGCATCACGAAGGCTATCGGCAGCTGGCCGCGGTCTTCGTCCGGGCGCCCCAGCACGGCGGAGCCGAGCACCGCCGGGTGCTGGCCGAGCAGGGCCTCGATCTCGGCCGGGAACACGCTCATGCCGTTGACCTTGAGCATCTCCTTGCGCCGGCCCAGGTAGTGCAGGTAGCCCTGCGTGTCGATCACGCCGATGTCGCCGGTGTGGAACCAGCCGCCGCGCAGCGACTCGCGCGTGGCCTCGGGCTTGTTCCAGTAGCCCTTGAGCAGCGTTGGCGTGCGCACGCACAGTTCGCCCTCCGTGCCCGGCGGCAGCAGTGCGCCGCTGTCGAAGTCGCAGATCTTGAACTCGGTGCCCGGGACCGGCAGGCCGACGAAGATGGGCTGGGAGCGCAGGTCGAGATCGTCCCCCTGCATGCCCAGCGTGAAGGTGTTGCAGGTCTGGGTCTCGGTCATGCCCCAGGCGGTTTCGGCGATGGTCGAGCCGGTCAGTGCCTGCCAGCGGCGCCGGTAGTCCAGGTTGAGCTTCTTGACGAAGGACGACACGCCCACGTGCCGCAGGGAGCGCAGCGAATACTGCGATACGCGCGGGTGGTCCATCACCTCCACCACGCTGTCGACCAGCATGGAGGCATTGGTGACGCGGTAGCGTTCGACCGCGGCCATGAAGGTCTCGGCATCCCAGCGTGCTAGCAGGACCAGCGGCGTGCCGTAGAAGACCGGGAAGATCAGGCACAGGTTTTCGCCGGCGATCCAGAACTCGGGAAAGAAGCCGAGCATCACGGCCTGTTCGTCGAGCGGCAGCGAGACCGCGCCGAAGGCTGCCGCCATGTCGACCATGTCGCCCTGGGTGTGGATGCAGCCCTTGGGCAGGCCGGTGGTGCCGCCGGTGTAGTTAAGCGCGGCCACGGCGTCGAGCGCGGGCGCGGCCTGTGGCGCGGGCGCCTGGCAGGCGGCCAGCGCTGGCAGCAGGTCGATGGCATGGTCCTGCGGTTCGGCCGGGCAGCGCGGCGCCTGGGCCATCGGCGGCAGGGGCAGCGTCGGTGCGGCCGGCACCACGTCGGCGAAGCTGGTGTAGAACAGGCTGGCGAGGGGATCCTCCGCGCCCAGCGCGCCGCGCGCATCGCGCACCAGCGGCAGCAACTGGTCCAGCGCGACCAGCGCGCGCGGCGTGCTGTCGCGCAGGGCGTGCAGCAGCTCGGCGCGCTGGGAGAGCGGGCTGACCGGCACGTAGACCGCGCCCAGCTTCAGGATGCCGAAGAAGACCACGTGGAATTGCGGGCAGTTCGGCAGCAGCACCGCCACGCGGTCGCCGGCGCCGATGCCGTGCGCGGCCAGCAGCGCGGCACAGCGGTCGCTCAGCGCATCCAGTTCGCCGTAGGTGGTCTGGTGCCCGTAGAAGAGCACGGCGGGCTGTCCGGGCCGCGTGCGGCCCCAGTGGCGCAGCATCTCGCTGAGCGGCTGGCGCCCCAGCGGGTAGACCGGCTCGCGTGGCGTGCCGGCAGGCCATGCGCGCTGCCAGCGCTGGTGCAGGTCGTCGAGATAGGCGGCTTCGTCGGCGGCCGCGGCCGGCCCCTGGGCGGTATGGTCCATCGGTGCGGGTCTCCTCGCGAGTGCGACGCGCCGGCGATGCAGCGCATCTACCTTTTGGTATATTTATTTACCTCTTGGTAAGATGCTAGGGAGATCGCCGCCAGTCGTCAAGCGGGAGCCGGGCGCGGCGCTGCCGGCGAGCGGCGGCAGCGCGGTGGCAGAGTGCCGCCGTGCGAGAATTCCGACATGTCCATGCCACAGCCCTCCGCCCTCGCCGAAGCCACTCCCGCTCGTTCGCACATCGCCGAGCGCCAGGAAGCGCGGCGCCGCCAGATCCTCGATACCGCGGCCCAGCTCTTCTACACCAAGGGCTATCCGGGCATGACCATGAACGACCTGTGCCGGGCGCTGGGCGTGACCAAGCCCGCGGTCTATTACTACTTCACCGACAAGTACGAGATCTTCGACATCCTCTGCCGCGAGTCGGCGCAGACCTGCCTGCCGGTGATCCGCGAAACCGCCGATCCTGCGCTGCCCGTGCGCGAGCGTCTCGAGGCCTGCCTGCTGGAGATGGCGCGGCGCTGCATCGCCAGCCATGTGCCGGCCACGCTGAGTTTCCGCGACCACCAGTACCTGCGTCCCGACACCGTGGCCTGGCTCGGCGAGATGGCGCGCGCCTTCTACCGGGATCTCTATGCCTTGCTGGAGGAGGGCAAGGGCGCCGGCGTGTTCGCCTACGGCGATGCACGCGTGGCCGCGCACGCCATCGGCAGCGTGGTCGGCTTCATGTACACCTGGCACGATCCGGACCGCCTCGACGGCGAGGCGCTGGCGCGCGAGCTGGCCACCAATATGATGAAGCTGGTATTGCCGGCCGGCGACTGAGGCGCGTGCCGCGGGCCGGATGAGGCTGCGATTTTCCTGGGAGCCTTCGCGAAGACGGCTGGCCCTCTTCCGATTGCAAGCGCGCATCAGGGTATTCCCCAGTCAGTGTGCGTCCCATGGCACGGGAATCACGCTATGCTGGGCCTCGTTTCCAGAGGACTTCATCTAATTGGTTGTCTAAAGCCCGGCGGCGCGTTTAGCATGCCGAAAATCGAACGATCATTCAGAAATCCAGAAATCAGGAGACGGTGGCTATGGAAAGGTTTTGGCTGAAGCAGTACCCGGCGGGCGTGCCCGCCGAGATCGATGCCAGCCAGTTCCGCTCGCTCGGCGAGCTGCTGGAAGAGTCTTTCCGCGCCTATGCGGACCGCAAGGCTTTCGTCTGCATGGACAAGGCCATCACCTATGGCGAACTGGACCGGATGTCGGCGCAGTTCGCCGCCTGGCTGCAGGCGCGCGGCCTGCGCGCCGGCGCGCGCGTCGCCATCATGATGCCGAACGTGCTGCAGTACCCCGTGGTGCTCGCCGCGGTGCTGCGCGCAGGTTTCGTCGTGGTCAACGTCAATCCGCTGTACACCCCGCGCGAGCTGGAGCACCAGCTCAAGGACAGCGGCGCCGAGGCCATCGTCATCCTGGAGAATTTCGCCACCACGCTGCAGCAGGTGCTGGCCAGCACGCCGGTCAAGCATGTCGTCGTGGCCAGCATGGGCGACCTGCTCGGCGGCCTCAAGGGCGCCATCGTCAATTTCGTCGTGCGCAACGTCAAGAAGATGGTGCCGGCCTGGGAGCTGCCCAACTGCGTCCGCTTCAACGACGTGCTGCGCGAAGGCAGCCGCATGCAGCGCAAGCCGGTCTCGACCGGCCCGGACGATGTCGCCTTCCTGCAATACACGGGGGGGACCACCGGCGTGTCGAAGGGAGCGACGCTGCTGCACCGGAACATCGTTTCCAACGTGCTGCAGTCGGAGGCCTGGATGCAGCCGGCGCTGAACAAGGGCGGCCAGATCGACCAGGTGATCACCATCACCGCGCTGCCGCTCTACCACATCTTCGCGCTGACGGTCTGCTGCCTGCTGGGCATGCGCAGCGGCGGCATGAGCGTGCTGATCCCGAATCCGCGCGACATCCCGGGCTTCGTCAAGGAACTGCAGAAGTACCGCTTCCACATGTTCCCGGCGGTCAACACGCTGTACAACGCGCTGCTCAACAGCCCGGACATCGGCAAGGTCGATTTCTCCAACCTGCGCGTCGCCAACGGCGGCGGCATGGCGGTGCAGGAGGCGGTCGCCAAGCAATGGCTGGCCAAGACCGGCTGCCCGATCATCGAGGGCTACGGCCTGTCGGAGACGTCGCCCTCGGCCACCTGTAACCCGACCGACACCGATGCCTTCTCCGGCACCATCGGCCTGCCGCTGCCTTCCACCGATATCGCCATCCGCGACGACGACGGCCGCGACCTGCCGCTGGGCCAGCCCGGCGAGATCTGCATCCGCGGGCCGCAGGTGATGGCCGGCTACTGGAACCGTCCGGACGAGACCGCCAAGGTCATGACGCCGGACGGCTTCTTCAAGACCGGCGACATCGGCGTGATGGACGAGCGCGGCTACACCAAGATCGTCGACCGCAAGAAGGACATGATCCTGGTGTCGGGCTTCAACGTCTATCCGAACGAGGTCGAGGGCGTGGTGGCGGAATGCCCGGGGGTGCTGGAAGTGGCGGCGGTCGGCGTGCCGGACCAGCACTCCGGCGAGGTGGTCAAGCTGTTCGTGGTGAAGAAGGATCCGGCGCTGACCGAAGCGGACGTGATCGCCTTCTGCAAGGAACGCCTGACCGGCTACAAGCGGCCGAAGTATGTCGAGTTCCGCAGCGAGCTGCCCAAGACCAATGTGGGCAAGATCCTGCGCCGCGAGTTGCGCGACAACCGCCAGGCGGCCTGACCGGTACGTCGGCGCCGGCGCCGCCTGCAGCCGCGGCCTCGGGTCAGGGCGCGGCCAGGCTGGCCTTCAGGCGGCCGAGCAGCTTGAACAGCGCGCGGCGGTCGGATTCGCCCAGCCCGCCGAACAATTCCTCGACCCACTGTTCGTGGGCCCGCGCCATGCCCGAGAATGCCGTGCGGCCGGCCGGGGTCAGCCGGATCAGGTAGGCACGGCGGTCGCTGGGCAGCGCTTCGCGCGAGACCAGTCCCTCCTGCTGCAACTGGTCCGTGATGCCGGTCACGTTGCCGCCGGTCACCATCAGGCGGCGCGACAGCTCTCCCATTTTCAAGCCTTCTGGGTGGCGGTCCAGCTGGGCCATCAGGTCGAAGCGCGGCAGCGTGCAGGCGAACTCCTGGCGCAGGCGGGAGCGGATATCCCCTTCCAGCAGGTTGGTGCAGGTCAGCAGGCGCAGCCACAGGCGCAGCGCCTCATGGCCACTGTCGTCGGCACGGGTTTCGAGGTCCAGCGCCGGTTCGGCGCTTGCCTCGATATCGGGAGGATTGGGCATCTTGTACGGCAAGAGGGCACCGCCGGCCGCCAGGCGGCCGCGTGCTTATTTGATGCCTCAAGTATATATGCGCCGACGGCGCAGGCGCGTCAATCCACCTTCGCGCCGGAGTCCTTCACCACCTTGGACCACTTGGCCAGCTCGGCGCGGATGAAGGCGGCGAACTGCTCGGGCGTATTGCCGACCGGATCGGCGCCCTGGGCCTGCAGCTTGTCGCGCATCGCCGGCGTGGCCAGCGACCTGGCCACCTCCTGCTGGATGCGCACCACGACCTCATGAGGCGTGCCTGCCGGTGCCAGCAGGCCGAACCAGGAACTGGCTTCGTAGTTCGGCAGCTTGGCCAGCTCCGCGATCGTGCCCACGCCCGGGAGCGCGGCCGAGGGCTTGGCGCTGGTCACCGCCAGCGCCTTGAGCTTGCCCGCCTTGATCAAGGTGATCGAGGAGGGCAGGTTATCGAACATCAGCTGCATGGTGCCTCCGGCCAGGTCGGTCAGCGCCGGTCCGCTGCCCTTGTAGGGGAAGTGCACCATATAGGTATGGGTCTGCGTCTTGAACAACTCGCCGGCCAGGTGGATCGAGGTACCGTTGCCGCTCGAGGCCATATTCAGCTTGCCGGGATGGGCGCGCGCGTAGGCGATCAGGTCGTTGACCGTGTTGATCTGGTTCTGCTGCGCGAAAGCCGGGTTCACGACCAGCACATTGGGTACGGCGGCCACCTCGGTGATCGGCGCGAAATCCTTGACCGGGTCGAAGGGAAGCTTGCCGTAGAGCGACTGGTTGATGCCGTGCGTGCCGACGGTGCCCATCAGCAGCGTGTAGCCGTCGGGCGGTGCCTTGGCCACCAGGTCGGCGCCGATATTGCCGCCCGCGCCGGGGCGGTTGTCGACCACGACGTTCCAGCCTGGCAGCTTGGACAACTCGGCCGCCACCGCGCGCGCCAGGATGTCGGTGGTCCCGCCCGCCGGGAAGGGCACCACCAGCCGGATCGGCTTGCTCGGATAGGCGTCGGCCGCCGCCGCCGGGCCCGACACCCCGGCGAGGCTGGCGACGGCGCCGAGCATCACCGCCAGGATGGTTCTGCGACTGCTGCGCATAGGTCTGTCTCCGGAATCGGTCTCTTCGGACCGGGTTGTGGATGCACAGCATTGTAGGCAGCCCGGCGCACGGCGCGGATGCGGTGATGCCCTAGGTGGCCTTGCCGGCCGCGCCATGAAAAAAGGCACCCGAAGGTGCCTTGCAGGATGAAGCGATGGTTCTTGTTAGAACTTGTGGCGCAGGCCGACGGCGACGCCGACCATGCTGTCCTTGCCCGTGGCCGGCTGGTAGCCGTTGGCGAAGGCGATGGTCGGGTTGTCCAGGCCCAGGCCGGCGTTCTTGGCGTAGGCGCCCATCACGTAGACGTCGGTGCGCTTGGACAGGTTGTAGTCCGCGACCAGCTGGACTTGCCAGGGATTGGGCGGATTGACCGAGGTGGTGGCACTGGTGGCCATGCTCTTGAGATTGTCGTAAGAGTAGCCCAGCGTCAGGCCCAGCGCTGCAGTCGCCTGGTAGTTGACACCAGCCCAGTAGTAGTCGTCGCGGTACTGCGAGACGGCCGATGCCAGGCCAGCTTGAGCCTGGGCCTGACCCCAGCGGTAGCCGGCCATGACCTTGATGGCGCTGCCGAAGGAGTAGCTGGCAGCCACGGCTGCCTTGCGGATCGTGCCGGTGGCGCCGCCGGCGCCGTTGAGCGACGGGTTGTACTGGTCGTAGGCCACGCCGACGCCGAGCGGGCCGGCGATGTAGGAGGCACCGAGACCGTAGCCGCTGTCACGGCGGAACTGGCCCGGCGCTTCGCCGGCGCCCAGCGCGCCATTGCCGAACGACCAGTGGCCCTCGGCCGTGACCGGACCGAAGGTGCCGGTGTACTTGGCGGTGTTGTCCGAGCGGAAGTTCAGGCCCAGTTGCTGCACCACCGGTTCCCACATCGTGGCGTAGCCGGTCGGCGAGAAGTTGGCGAGCACGTCGAAGATCGTGGTGTACTGGCGGCCCAGGGTGATCTTGCCGAACTGGTTGTTGTTCAGGCCGACGAAAGCTTGGCGACCAAACAGGCGGTTGCCCTGCTGGCTGGTGCCGTTGTCAATGCCGAAACCGCTTTCCAGCACGAACAGTGCCTGGTTGCCGCCGCCCAGGTCTTCCGTGCCGCGCAGGCCCCAACGCGAACCGGACAGGCCGCCGCCGCTGGCCATGCGGAACAGGTTCGCCGAGCCGCCGCCGGCCTTCGGCATGTTGCTGACGTACTCGATCGGCGCATCCACCACGCCGTACAGGGTCACGCTGGATTGCGCTTGAGCCGCACCGGCACATGCGCACAGCGCCGCTGCCGCGATAAGCGATTTCTTCATGCTCGATGATCTCCATTTAAGAATTATTGGTGTCATACGGCGAGACCTCCTGTTTCCTCTCCACTCGCCGGCACGACAAACTTCGTAAGAAGTTGCCAAGTAATGTAACAAACAACCCCTGATTCACCAGTAGAGGCTCCCCTCCCTTGTCTGCTTTTCACAACTCAGGGTTTTGGAGCACCGGGCGGGGCAGGGCTCGGCCCGGTGCGGGCTGCGCGCCAGGCGGCGCGCGCTGTCGACGCGCTACAATACGGGTAATCCCGAGGAATGACCGGGCCCTCACGACGGCCTGGATCCCCCACGCTGGTGGGGCGGTCCCGCGGCAAGCACAACGACAATGGACACCCTGATTCGAGAATTCGACGTCGCGCTGCGAGCGATCGCCGGCGTGACGCGGGCCGCGCGCCCGAACCCCGCCGATACCCTGGCGCCGGACGACGCGGCCCTGTCCGAGGACGAGCGCCGCCATGTGGCCGGCCTGATGCGCATCAACCATGTCGGCGAGGTCTGCGCCCAGGCCCTCTACCAGGCGCAGAAGCTGACCGCGCGCACGCCGGCGGTGCGCACGCAGATGGATACCGCGGCGCGCGAAGAGGAAGACCACCTCGCCTGGTGCGCCGATCGCCTGCGCGAGCTCGGTTCGCGGCCCAGCCTGCTGAATCCGCTCTGGTATGCGGGCGCCTTCGCCATCGGCTGGGCGGCCGGCCGTGCCGGCGACCGGGTCAGCCTCGGCTTCGTCGCCGAGACCGAGCGCCAGGTCGAGCAGCACCTGAGCGGCCACCTCGAGCGCCTGCCCGCGGCCGACTCGCGCTCGCGGGCCATCCTCGAACAGATGCGCGACGACGAGGTGCGCCATGGCGACGCCGCCAGGGAGGCGGGCGGCATGCCGCTGCCCGACCCCGTGCGGGCCGTCATGCGCCTGGCCTCGCGCGTGATGACCACGGCCGCCTACCGTCTCTGACGGCGCCCGGCCGGTGTCCCTGCGGGCGTGCCGGCCAGGACGCCCGCCGGGGTGAATTGCAAAACGTTGTATCCTTCCAATCGGCGCGCGGACCCGGATTCCGCCGGCCAGCCGCAGTTTCTCCCTCGGCAGTTCTCAGGTGGTTTCTCCGCATTCCTCCCTAAGACCTTCATTTCATTAGGAATTCACCATCAAGGTGCGTGAAGTGTGCGCGCTAAGTCATTGTTCTGATTCAGAAAATCCGTGTTTGCTGCGGCACGGCGAGCCTTGACCCGCCAAAACGCTTCCTCTAAAGTGGGAAATAGTGTGAGGAAGTGTATTTTTGTGTGAGGGATCGAGGGGTTTGTGGGATCATTTCCTGCAAGCTGAACCCGGAGAGCTTGGGCGGTAGCCGGCGAAAAGGGCGCCGGTAACATTCGGGGGCGAAATTGTTTCAGGGAGCTTCGGCGCTGTCGCTGGATGCCAAGGGCCGGATGTCGATTCCGGCGAGGCATCGCGAGGCGCTGCAACAACAGGCCGAGGGCCGGGTGACGCTGACCAAGCACCCGGATGGCTGCCTGCTGCTCTTTCCTCGTCCCGAATGGGAAACCTTCCGTAGCCGGATTGCGGCGCTGCCGATGGATGCGCACTGGTGGAAGCGCATCTTTCTGGGCAACGCCGCCGACGTGGACATGGACGGCGCAGGCCGCGTGCTGATCGCACCGGAACTGCGCAGTGCCGCCATGCTCGACAAGGAAGTGATGCTGCTCGGCATGGGCAGCCACTTCGAAGTCTGGGATGCCGCGACATACGCCGCCAAGGAACAGCAGGCGATGGCGCAGGGCATGCCGGAAGCATTGAAGAATTTCTCTTTCTGATTAGGTCATGAGCCCAACCGCAACGCCGGGAACCACCGCCCTGCGCCATCGCACCGTGATGCTGGACGAAGCCGTCGAGGCTTTGCTCTGGCGCTCGGATGGCGTCTATGTGGACGGTACCTTCGGGCGCGGGGGGCATAGCCGGGCCGTGCTGGCCCGGCTCGGACCAGCCGGCGCCCTGGTCGCCTTCGACAAGGATCCGGCAGCAATCGCAGAAGCGGGCACCATCCAGGATGCCCGCTTCTCCATTGAGCATGCGAGCTTCGCGGAGATGGGCGCGTGCCTGTCCGGCCGCGCACCGGTGGCGGGCGTGCTGCTCGACCTCGGCATCAGCTCGCCGCAGATCGACGAGGCGTCACGGGGATTCTCCTTTCGTTTCGAGGGGCCGCTGGACATGCGCATGGACACCACGCGCGGCATCACCGCCGCCGAGTGGCTGGCGCAGGCGGATGAGAAAGACATCGCGAGGGTGATACGGGACTATGGGGAAGAACGGTTTGCTGTACAGATTGCAAAGGCGATTGTTGCTCGCCGGAGCGAACCCGGCGATGGCGGACCCATTGCCACTACATCCGACCTTGCCGCGCTCGTGGCGAAAGCCGTCAAGACTCGCGAGAAGGGTCAGGACCCTGCGACCCGCACCTTTCAAGCTCTACGGATTCACGTCAATCAAGAGCTTGCGGACCTCGAAAGAGGCCTGAGCGCGGCGTACGAGTTGCTGGAGGTCGGAGGGCGCCTGGTGGTGATCAGCTTTCACTCGCTGGAGGATCGCATCGTCAAGCGGTTCATGCAGGCGCACGCCCGCCCCCAGCAGGACGCCGATCCGGCCCTGCGGCGCGCGCCGCTGCGCGCCGCCGACCTGCCCCAGCCCACGCTCAAGCTGCTCGGCCGCTACAAGCCCAGCGAGGCCGAGGTCGCGGACAACCCGCGCGCGCGCTCGGCGGTGATGCGCGTGGCGGAGAAACTGCCGCCGGCGGGAGTGCGCGCGTGAACCGCCTGGCCTTCTTCCTGCTCGTGGCCCTGATGCTGTGCGCGCTGTCCCTGGTCGGCGCGCAGCACCAGGCTCGCACGCTGTTCGTTGCACTCGAGCGGGCGCAGAGCGAGGAGAAGCAGCTCGACGTCGACTGGTCGCGCCTGCAATACCAGCAGAGCGCGCTCAGCAAGAGCGCGCGCATTGCCGATGCGGCGCGCAGCCAGCTGCAGATGTCCCCGGTCACCCCCGGGCGTACCCAGTACCTGTCCGGCATCGTGCTGGCGCCCGCCAGCGGCGTTGCGGCGGCGCCGGCCAGCAGCGCGGAGGGCCGGCCATGACCATCGCCCGTTCCGGCCAGGGCGTCGGCGCGCGTGCGCGCGCCGACGGTGCCAACGGCCGCGCGCGTCCGCGCAGCGGCCAGTTCTCGGCCAGTCCGGTGCTCGGCCTGCGGCTGCCGATGTGGCGTTCCAAGTTCGTCGTGTTCCTGATGTTTGCCGCCTTCGTGGCGCTGGCCGCGCGCGCGCTGTGGATCCAGGGGCCTGGCAACCAGTTCTACGAGGCGCAAGGCAAGAAGCGTTTCCAGCGCACGCTCGAGCTGCCGGCCACGCGCGGCAAGATCCTCGACCGCAACGGCCTGGTGCTGGCCACCAGCCTGCCGGTGCGGGCCATCTGGGCGGTGCCGGAGGACGTGCCGGAGCAGGTCGAGCTGGACAAGATCCAGCGCCTGGCCAAGCTGCTCGGCATGTCCGAGAAGGAATTGAGCAAGAAGCTGTCCGAGGACAAGAGCTTCGTCTACCTGAAGCGCCAGGTGGAGCCCGACGTGGCGGACAAGATCGCCGAACTGAAGATCGACGGCATCCACCAGATGCGCGAGTACAAGCGCTTCTATCCCGAGGGCGAGGCGATGGCCCACGTGGTCGGCTTCACCAATGTCGAGGACAAGGGGCAGGAGGGCGTCGAGCTGTCGCAGGAGTCCGTGCTGGCGGGCAAGCCCGGCGCGCGCCAGGTGATCAAGGACCGGCTCGGCCGGGTGGTCGAGGACGTCGGCGTCCTGAAGACGCCGCGCGACGGCGCCGACCTGCAGCTCTCCATCGACGCCAAGATCCAGTACCTGGCCTTCAACGAGGTCAAGGCGGTGGTCGAGCGCAACAAGGCCAAGGCCGCCAGCGCCGTGGTGCTCGACGCGCAGACCGGCGAGATCCTGGCGCTGGCCAACTGGCCTACCTATAACCCGAACGACCGCACCCGCCTGTCGGGCGAACAGTTGCGCAACCGCGTGTTGACCGACACCTTCGAGCCGGGCTCGATGATGAAGCCGATCACCGTCGGCCTGGCCCTGCAGCTCGGCCGCGTGACGCCGTCGACCGTGATCCAGACCAGCGGCAAGTTCACCTACGAAGGCGCGACCATCTCCGACACCCATAACTACGGCGCCCTGACCGTGGCCGGCGTGATCCAGAAGTCGAGCAACATCGGCACGATGAAGATCGCGATGCAGCTCAAGCCGCAGGAGATGTGGGACATGTTCACCAGCGTCGGCCTCGGCCAGGCGCCCAAGATCGGCTTCCCCGGCGCGGTGGCCGGGCGCGTGCGGCCGTGGAAGAGCTGGCGCCCGATCGAGCAGGCGACCATGTCCTACGGCTACGGCCTGTCGGTCTCCCTGTTGCAGATGGCCCATGCCTACACCATCTTTGCCCATGACGGCGAGCTGATCCCGCTGTCGATCTTCCGCACCAGCGGTCCGGTGGGCGGCGAGCGCGTGCTGTCGCCGGAGGTGGCGCGCCAGGTGCGCGCCATGCTGGAAACCGTGACGGCGCCGGGCGGCACCGCGCCGCAGGCGCAGGTGATGGGCTACCGCGTCGGCGGCAAGACCGGCACGGCCTACAAGCACGTCGGTCGCGGCTATGACCGCAGCAAGTACCGCGCATCCTTCGCCGGCCTGGCGCCGATGTCCAACCCGCGCGTGATCGTTGCGGTCAGCGTGGACGAGCCGTCCGCCGGCAGCCACTACGGCGGCGCCGTCGCCGGCCCGGTCTTCGCCGCGCTGACCAGCGGCGCGCTGCGCGCGCTGAACGTGCAGCCGGACTCGCCGATCCGCCAGCTGGTGGTGACCGACGGGGTGCAGGAAAGCGAACCCTGGAGCGGATCCCAATGAGCGGCAAGGCCATGCTTCCCATCGAACTGGCGGCCGAGGCCGACAACGCGCTGGCCTGGCTGCGCGCGCACGCGCCCGCCACGGCCAGGCTGACCGGCGACACGCGCCGCCTGGCGCCGGGCGATGTGTTCTTCGCCTACGTGCTCGGCAACCAGCGCCTGTCCACCGACGGCCGGCCGCATATCGCCCAGGCCATTGCCGCCGGCGCCTCGGCGGTGATCTACGAGGCCGACGGCTTCGCCTGGCAGCACGGTGAGGCGGTCGCCCATCTCGGCGTCGACGGCCTGCACCGCCTGGCCGGCCCGGTTGCCGCCGGCTGGTACGGCAACCTGGCGCAGCCGCTGGCGGTGACCGGCATCACCGGCACCAATGGCAAGACCTCGTGCAGCCAGTGGCTGGCCCGGCTGCTGCAGGCGGCCGGCACCCCCTGCGCGGCAATCGGCACGCTCGGCACCGGCTTCCCCGGTGCCCTGAAGATGACCGGCTTCACCACGCCCGATGCGGTGCAACTGCAGGCCAGCCTGGCCGAGTTGCGCACAGCCGGTGCGCGCGCCGTCGCCATGGAAGTGTCGTCGCACGGCCTCGAGCAGGGGCGCGTGGCCGGGACCTGCTTCGATGTGGCGGTGTTGACCAACCTGACCCAGGACCATCTCGACTACCACGGCACCATGGCCGAGTACGAGGCGGCGAAGGCGCTGCTGTTCCAGTGGCCCGGCCTGCGCACCGCAGTGGTCAACCGCGACGACGCCATGGGGCGCCGCCTGCTGGCCGGCGGCGGCGCCAAGCTGTCGGCCCCGCAGGTGATCGAGTACGGCATCGACGGCCCGGCCGGCGCCAGCCTTGCCGGCCCGCGCGGCCAATGGCTGCGCGCCAGCGCCGTGCAGGCCACCACCGGCGGCACCAGTTTCCACATCGACGGCAGCTTCGGCAGCGCCGAGGTGGTGACGTCGATGATCGGCGCCTTCAATGTCAGCAACCTGCTGGCCGTGCTGGGTGCCGCGCTCGCCAACAGCGTGCCCTGGGACGCCGCGCTGGCGGCGCTGCGCGGGCTGACCCCGGTCGAGGGGCGCATGGAGCTGTTCGGCGGCCACGACGGGCCGCTCGCCGTGGTCGACTACGCACATACGCCGGACGCGCTGGAGCAGACGCTGGTCGCGCTGCGGCCGGTGGCGCAGGCACGCGGTGGACGGCTCTGGTGCGTGTTCGGCTGCGGTGGCGACCGCGATCCGATCAAGCGTCCGCTGATGGGCGCCGTGGCCGAACGGCTGGCCGACGAAGTGGTCCTCACCAGCGACAACCCGCGCAGCGAAGACCCGCAGGACATCCTGGAGGCCATTGCCGACGGCATGCGGGAGCGCGCGCGCGCGCGCCTGATCGAGGACCGCGCCGCCGCCATCCTCCACGCCATCCGCCATGCCGGCGCCGCCGACGTGGTGCTGGTGGCGGGCAAGGGCCATGAGGCCACCCAGGAAGTGAATGGCCGCAAGCGGCCTTTCTCCGACCGCGAGCATGTGCGCCTGACCCTGGGCGCGCGCGGAGTCTCGGCATGAGCAGCATGAACACCGAACGTACCGAACACAGCGAAGCGATGTGCTCGCTGGCCCAGGCCACTGCCTGGATCGACGGCGCCAGCGTGCGCGGCGATGCCGCGCGCGCCTTCACCCGCGTCCATACCGACAGCCGCACTGCGGCGCCCGGCGACCTCTTCGTCGCGCTCAAGGGCGAGCGTTTCGATGCGCACGATTTCCTGCCCGAGGTGGTGGCGCGCGGCGTGGCCGCGGTGCTGGTCGCGCGCGAGCCCGGCCTGGACGTGCCGGCCATCGTGGCGCCCGACACGCGGCTGGCGCTGGGTGCGCTCGCCGCGGGCTGGCGCCGCCGCTTCCACCTGCCGACCGTGGCGGTGACCGGCAGCAACGGCAAGACCACGGTCAAGGAGATGATCGCGGCGATCTTCGCCGCCGCGGTCGGCGCCGAGCAGCGCCTGGCTACCGGCGGCAACCTGAACAACGATATCGGCCTGCCGCTGACCGTGCTGCGCCTGCGTGCGCAGCACCGGCTGGCCGTGCTCGAACTGGGCATGAACCATCCGGGCGAGACGGTCTACCTGGCCGGCATCGCCCAGGCCACGGTGGCGGTGATCACCAACGCCCAGCGCGAGCACCAGGAATTCATGGTCAGCGTCGAGGCGGTGGCGCGCGAGCATGCCGCAGCCATCGCCGCGCTGCCGGCCGACGGTGTCGCCGTGATCCCGCACGACGCGGAAGGCGGCAGCGCGCATGCGCCGATCTGGCGCGAAGCTGCCGGCGCGCGCCGCGTGCTGAGCTTCGGCCTGGCGGCCGGCGCCGACGTCGGCGCGGAGATCCGGCTCGAGGACAGCGTGCAATGCCTGCAGGTACGCTCGCCGGCCGGCGCATTCGAGGTGCGCCTGCCGCTGCTCGGCGCGCACAACGCCCGCAACGCGCTTGGCGCGATCGCGTGCGCGCTGGCCGCCGGTGTCGAAGTGGCGGCGATCCAGCGTGGCCTGGCCGGCTTCAGCGCGGTCAAGGGACGCCTGCAGGTCAAGCATGGCCGGCGCGGCGAACTGGTGATCGACGACAGCTACAACGCCAATCCGGACTCAGTGCGGGCGGCGATCGACGTGCTGGCCGGCTTCGCCACCCCGCGCCTGCTGGTGCTGGGGGACATGGGCGAGGTCGGCGACCAGGGCGCGCCGTTCCACGCGGAGGTCGGCGCCTTTGCGCGTGAGCGCGGCATCGGCGCGCTGTGGGCGACGGGCGAACTGGCGACCCATGCGGTGCAGGCCTTCGGGCCGGGTGGACGCCATTTCGCCCGCGCGGAAGACCTGCTGCAGGCGCTGGCGGCGGATGAGGAAGGGGTGGTGACGCGGGCAGCCGCGGTGCTGGTGAAAGGATCGCGCTTCATGCGCATGGAACGGATGGTGGATGCGCTGGTCGGATCCCCCATCGCACAGTGAGACGCCGGATCCACCGGCGGCTGGCGAAAGGAATACGGAAACACGATGTTATTGGCTCTGGCCCAGTGGCTGCAAGACGACTACGGCTTCCTGCGGGTCTTCAACTATCTGACCTTCCGCGCGGTGATGGCCAACCTCACCGCGCTGGTGATCGGGCTCGCGCTCGGCCCGTGGGTGATCCGCAAGCTGACCGACCTGAAGATCGGCCAGGCGGTGCGCACGATCGGCCCGCAGACCCACCTGGTCAAGGCCGGCACGCCCACCATGGGCGGCGTGCTGGTGCTGCTGTCGATCGCCATCTCCACGCTGCTGTGGTGCGACTGGGGCAACCGCTTCATCTGGGTAGTGATGCTGGTCACGCTGGGCTATGGCGCGATCGGCTGGGTCGATGACTACCGCAAGGTGGTCTATCGCGATCCGCGTGGCATGTCGAGCCGCGAGAAGTTCTTCTGGCAGACCCTGATCGGCCTGGTGGCGGCGGTCTACCTGGCCTTCTCGGTCTCGGAAAGCAGCAACGTGAAGGTCTGGCACCTGTTCCTCGGCTGGGTCGAGGGTGGGATGTCGCTGGACATGCCGTACAAGTCCAACCTGATCGTGCCCTTCTTCAAGGAGGTGAGCTACCCGCTGGGCGTGGCCGGCTTCATCGTGCTGACCTACCTGGTGATCGTCGGCTCGAGCAACGCGGTCAACCTGACCGACGGCCTCGACGGGCTGGTCATCATGCCGGTGGTGCTGGTCGGCGGCGCGCTGGGTGTGTTCGCCTACGTGATGGGCAGCGCGGTGTACAGCAAGTACCTGTTGTTCCCGCACATCCCCGGCGCCGGCGAATTGCTGATCTTCTGTTCGGCGATGGCAGGCGCGGGGCTGGCCTTCCTCTGGTTCAACGCCCATCCGGCCCAGGTCTTCATGGGCGACGTGGGCGCGCTGGCGCTGGGCGGCGCGCTCGGCACGGTGGCGGTGATCGTGCGCCAGGAAATCGTGCTGTTCGTGATGGGCGGCATCTTCGTGGTGGAAACGCTGTCGGTGATGCTGCAGGTGACCTGGTTCAAGATCACCAAGCGGCGCTACGGCGAAGGACGGCGCTTGTTCCGCATGGCACCGCTGCATCACCACTTCGAGCTGAGCGGCTGGAAGGAGACGCAGGTCGTCGTGCGCTTCTGGATCATCACCATGCTGCTGGTGCTGATCGGGCTGTCCTCGCTGAAGCTGCGCTGAGCGGCGCAGCGGGACGGAAATTCAGGTAATCAACAGGAACGAAGGCAGGGAAACAAAGTGTTCGGCGAGTTGCAACAACCTCATGTGCTGGTACTGGGCCTGGGCGAATCGGGCCTGGCGATGGCGCGCTGGTGCGGCCGCCACGGCTGCGCCGTGCGCGTGGCCGACACGCGCGAGGCGCCCGCCAACCTTGTCTTCCTGCAAGCCGAGCTGACCGGCGCCGAGTTCGTCGGTGGCGCTTTCGGCGAGACGCTGCTCGACGGCATCGGCCTGGTGGCGATCAGCCCCGGCCTGTCGCCGAACGAGGCCGGCACGGCTGCCCTGCTGGCGGCGGCGCGCGCGCGCGGCATCCCGGTGTGGGGCGAGATCGAGCTGTTCGCCCGCGCCCTGGTGCAGTTGCAGGCCGACACCGGCTATACCCCGAGCGTGATCGCCATCACCGGCACCAACGGCAAGACCACCACCACCGCGCTGACCGGCCGTCTGGCCGAGCGCGCCGGCAAGAGCGTGGCCGTGGCCGGCAATATCAGTCCTTCCGCGCTCGACAAGCTGGCCGCCTGCATCGCCGCCGGGGCGCTGCCCGAAGTCTGGGTGCTGGAGCTCTCCAGCTTCCAGCTCGAGACCACCCACACGCTGGCGCCGCACGCGGCCACCGTGCTCAACGTGACGCAGGACCACCTCGACTGGCACGGCAGCATGGAGGCCTATGCCGCCGCCAAGGCCCGCATCTTCGGCACCTCGGGACATTGCGTGCAGGTGCTGAACCGCAATGACCGCGTGACCATGGCGATGGCACGGCCCGGCTCGGTGCCGGTCAGCTTCGGCACCGACCTGCCCGAGACGGCCGGCAGCTACGGCATCCTGCGCGAGGGCGGCATGCCCTGGCTGGTGCTGGCGGAGGCCGACAGCGAGGCCGAGGAGTCCAGGCCGCGTCGCCGCAAGTCCGCCGCGGGCGCGCCGGAGGAGGCGCTGCCGGTGCGCCACAAGCGCCTGATGCCCGTGGACGCGCTGCAGATCCGCGGCCTGCACAATGCCACCAATGCGATGGCCGCGCTGGCACTGTGCCGCGCCATCGGCCTGCCGCTCAATGCCCTGCTGCACGGGCTGCGCGAGTACCAGGGCGAACCGCATCGTGTCGAGCACATGATGACGCTGGACGAAGTCGAGTACTTCGACGACAGCAAGGGCACCAATGTCGGCGCCACCGTGGCCGCCTTGTCCGGGCTGGACAAGCGCGTGGTGCTGATCGCGGGCGGCGAGGGCAAGGGGCAGGATTTCTCGCCGCTGGCGGCGCCGGTCGCGCAGTACGCGCGTGCGGTGGTGCTGATCGGGCGCGCCGCCGGTGAATTGCGCGCGGCGCTGGAGGAGAGCGGCGCGCAGCTGGTCGACGCCGGCACGCTGGAAGAGGCGGTCACGCTGGCCGCGCGCCTGGCCCAGCCGGGCGACGCCGTGCTGCTGTCGCCCGCCTGTGCCAGCCTCGACATGTTCCGCAACTACGTGCACCGCGCCGAGGTGTTCCGCGCTGCGGTGGAGGAACTCGCCCTGTCCCGGGGGATCATGCCATGAGCGATTCGCAGGTCAAGCGCAGCGGCTTCATCGGCGCCACCATCGGCAATGCCTGGGGTGGCCTGCGTGACGCGGTATCCGGCGTCAAGCCGACGCGCTCGCGCATGATGGAATACGATCAGCCCCTGCTGTGGGTGTCGATCGTGCTGCTCGCCTTCGGCCTGGTGATGGTCTACTCGGCCTCGATCGCGCTGCCCGATGCGCCGCGCTATGCCAACTACGGCGAGGGCCACTTCCTGCTCCGCCACGCCTTCGCGCTGTTCATCGGCCTGTCGTGCGGCCTCGTCGCCTTCCAGATCCCGGTCAAGGTGTGGGACCGCTACGCGCCCAAGCTCTTCATCCTCGCCCTGCTGCTGCTGGTGGTGGTGCTGATCCCCCACGTCGGCAAGGGCGTCAATGGCGCGCGTCGCTGGATCCCGCTGGGCGTAATGAACTTCCAGCCCTCCGAGCTGATGAAACTGGCGGTGGTGCTGTACGCGGCCAACTACACCGTGCGCAAACAGGAGTGGATGCAGACCGTCGCCAAGGGCTTCCTGCCGATGGGAGTGGCGGTGGTCGTGGTGGGCATGCTGCTGCTGCTGGAGCCGGACATGGGGGCCTTCCTCGTGGTGGCCGCGGTGGCGATGGCCATCCTTTTCCTGGGCGGGATCAACGGCAAGCTGTTCGCCGGCCTGGTCGGCGTGGCGATCGGCGCCTTCGCGCTGCTGATCACGGCTTCGCCCTGGCGGCGCGAGCGGATCTTCGCCTACCTGAACCCATGGGAAGAGAGCAACGCGCTGGGCAAGGCCTACCAGCTCACCCACTCGCTGATCGCCTTCGGGCGCGGCGAATGGGCCGGCGTCGGACTGGGCGGCAGCATCGAGAAGCTGCACTACCTGCCCGAAGCCCACACAGACTTCATCCTCGCCGTCATCGGCGAGGAATTCGGTTTCATCGGCGTGCTGGTGGTGATCGTGCTGTTCTACTGGCTGGTGCGGCGCGCCTTCGGCATCGGCCGCACCGCGCTGCAGCTCGACCGCACCTTTGCCGGCCTGGTGGCCAAGGGCATCGGCGTGTGGGTCGGCTGGCAGACCTTCATCAATATGGGCGTGAACCTCGGCCTGCTGCCGACCAAGGGCTTGACGCTGCCGCTGGTCAGCTACGGCGGCTCGGGCATCCTGATGAACTGCGTGGCGCTCGCGATCCTGCTGCGCATTGATTATGAAAACCGTGTATTGATGCGCGGAGGGAAGGTATGACCGGAGCGCGGCAATACACGGTTTCGGTGGAGGCTAACTTCCTGCGTGAGCAGGAAGTTAAGCGCAGCGGCCGTAACCAAAACCTCGTTGCGATGCGCGGAGGGAAGGTATGAGCGCGCAGCGCACCCTCCTGGTCATGGCCGGCGGCACCGGGGGGCACGTCTTCCCCGGGCTGGCGGTCGCACGCACGCTGCGCGAGCAGGGCTGGCGCGTGGTCTGGCTGGGCAACCGTACCGGCATGGAGGCGACGCTGGTGCCGAAGCACGATATCCCGATGGAGTTCGTGCAGTTCGGCGGCCTGCGCGGCAAGGGCCTGGTGACCAAGCTGCTGCTGCCGCTGAACCTGCTGCGCGCCTTCTGGCAGAGCCTGGGTGCGCTGCGCCGGGTACGCCCGGACGTGGTGCTGGGCATGGGCGGCTATATCACCTTCCCCGCGGGCATGATGGCGGCGCTGATCGGCCGGCCGCTGGTGCTGCACGAGCAGAATTCGATCGCCGGCCTGGCCAACAAGGTGCTGGCCAAGGTGGCGGACCGCGTGCTGTGCGCTTTCCCCGGGGCACTGCCCGGGGCCGAGTGGACCGGCAATCCGGTACGCGCGGAGGTGGCCGGCCTGCCGGCACCCGAGGCGCGCTATGCGCAGCGCACCGGTCCGCTGCGCGTGCTGGTGGTGGGCGGCAGCCTGGGCGCGGCCGCCCTCAACGAGGTGGTGCCCAAGGCGCTGGCGCTGCTGCCGGCGGCCGAGCGGCCGCGCGTGACGCACCAGGCCGGCGTCAAGCAGATCGACACCCTGCGCGCGAATTACGCGGCGGCAGGCGTCGAGGCCGAGACCGTGCCCTTCATCGACGACATGGCACGAGCCTACGACGAGGCAGACCTGGTGATCTGCCGCTCGGGCGCAATGACCGTATCGGAAGTCGCGGCGGCGGGCGTGGCGGCGCTGTTCGTACCGTTCCCGCATGCCGTGGACGACCACCAGACCACCAACGCGGAATTCCTCTCGCGGCAGGGCGCGGCCCTGCTGGTCCAGCAGCAAGACCTGAACCCCGAGGGGCTGGCGCGCACGCTCGCCGGCCTGCAGCGGTCGCAACTGAAAGACATGGCGCGCCTGGCGCGCGGCCTGGCCAAGCCGGATGCGACCCGGCGCGTGGCCGAGGTCTGCGCCGGCATGGCCAGGCATTGAAGCAATGGATTCATGAAGCATATCGTCAAGAACATTCACTTCGTGGGCATCGGCGGCGCCGGCATGAGCGGCATCGCCGAGGTCCTGCTGAACCTGGGCTACAAGGTCTCCGGTTCCGACATGGGCAGCAACGCTGCCACGCAGCGCCTGAGCGCGCTCGGTGCCAAGGTGATGCACGGCCATGATGCGGCCAATGTCGACGGCGTCAATGCGGTGGTGATCTCCACCGCCGTGGGCGACGACAATCCGGAAGTGATCGCCGCGCGCGCGCGCCGCATCCCGGTGGTGCCGCGCGCCGTCATGCTGGCCGAGCTGATGCGCCTGAAGCAAGGCGTGGCCATCGCCGGCACGCACGGCAAGACCACCACCACCAGCCTGGTCGCCTCGGTGCTGGCCGAGGGCGGCCTCGATCCCACCTTCGTCATCGGCGGCCGTCTGAATTCGGCCGGCGCCAACGCGCGCCTGGGCACCGGCGACTTCATCGTCGCCGAGGCCGACGAGTCCGATGCTTCCTTCCTGAACCTGTTCCCGGTGATGGAAGTCATCACCAATATCGATGCCGATCACATGGCCACCTACGGCCATGACTTCGCGCGCCTGAAGCAGGCTTTCATCGAGTTCACGCAGCGGCTGCCCTTCTATGGCATCGCCGTGCTGTGCGTGGACGATCCCAATGTGCGCGAGATCCTGCCCTTCGTCTCCAAGCCCATCGTGCGCTATGGCTTCGCCGAGGATGCGCAGGTGCGGGCGGTCGACGCGCGCGCGGTCGACGGGCAGATGCACTTCACCGTGCTGCGCCAGCTCAACGGCCATGCCGAGCCACCGCTCGAGGTGGTGCTGAACCTGCCGGGCCTGCACAACGTGCAGAACGCGCTGGCCGCGATCGCCATCGCCACCGAGCTGGAGGTGCCTGACGCCGCCATCGTGAAGGCGCTGCGCGAGTTCCACGGCGTGGGCCGGCGCTTCCAGCGCTACGGAGAAGTGGCCACGGCCGACGGCACCGGCACCTTCACGCTGGTCGACGACTACGGCCACCATCCGGTCGAGATGGCGGCGACCCTGGCGGCGGCACGCGGTGCCTTCCCGGGCCGCCGCCTGGTGCTGGCCTTCCAGCCCCACCGCTATACGCGCACGCGCGACTGCTTCGAGGACTTCGTCAAGGTGCTGGGCAGCGTCGACGCGCTGCTGCTGGCCGAAGTCTACGCGGCCGGCGAGGCCCCCGTGGTGGCGGCCGACGGGCGCGCCCTGACCCGCGCGCTGCGCGTGGCAGCCAAGGTCGAGCCAGTCTTCGTCGAGCACATCGAGGAGATGCCGGCCGCCATCCTGGGCGCGGCGCGTCCCGGCGATGTCGTGATCACCATGGGCGCCGGTTCGATCGGCGCCGTGCCGGGCCAGGTGGTATCGCGCCAGCAGCCGGCAGGAGGCCAGGCATGAGCTTCGTCGCCCATCCCCAGATCGATCCCCGCTCCCTTGGCAAGGTCGGCGTGCTGTTCGGCGGCCGCTCGGCCGAACGCGAGGTATCGCTGATGTCCGGCCGCGGCGTGCTGGCGGCGTTGCAGTCGCGCGGCGTGGATGCCCATGCCTTCGATCCGGCCGTGCAGGGCGTGGCCGAGCTGGCCGCGGCGGGATTCGACCGCGTCTTCATCGCGCTGCACGGCCGTTACGGCGAGGACGGCACCATGCAGGGCCTGCTCGAGCAGCTCGGCATTCCCTATACGGGCAGCGGCGTGCTGGCCTCGGCCTTGTCGATGGACAAGCAGGCCACCAAGCGGCTGTGGATGACCCACGGCCTGCCGACGCCGCGCTTCGCCATGCTGCAGGCCGGCTCCGACTTCACCGCCGTGGTGGCCGAGCTGGGGCTGCCGCTGATCGTCAAGCCGGCGCGCGAGGGTTCGTCGATCGGCCTGACCAAGGTGACCGACGCGGCGCAGATGCGCGAGGCCTACGAGAAGGCGGCGGCGCTCGACCGCGATGTCATCGCCGAGACCTTCATCGATGGCGCGGAGCTGACCTGCCCGCTGGTAGGGGAGGGCGATGACGCCGCGGCGCTGCCGGTCATCCGCATCGTCGCGCCCGGCGCCAACTACGACTATCAAAATAAGTACTTTACTGACGATACCCAATACCTGTGCCCGTCGGGCCTGCCGGAGGCGCTCGAGCGCGAAGTGCAGGACCTGGCGGTCAATGCCTACCGCGTGCTGGGTTGCCGCGGCTGGGCGCGTGCCGACGTGATGCTGCGCGCCGACGGCAAGCCCTTCCTGCTGGAGATGAACACCTCGCCGGGCATGACCGGCCATTCGCTGGTGCCGATGGCGGCGCGTGCCGCGGGCATCAGCTACGAGGACTTCGTCATGCAGGTGCTGGCCGCGGCGACGCTGGACCTGCAACCGAACGAACACTGGAAGCCCGAGTAGGGCAGGGGGCGCCGGCCGGCGGACGGCGGCGCGCAGACGAAGCCGATATGACTGGAACCGAAGCCGCGCGACGCAAACGGACCGAGCAACGACAGCCGACCAACACCTGACCGAATCTGACCGACACCTGACATGTGGCACAACGCACGCCTGCTCAACCTGATCGCTTCCACGCTCTATGTGCTGGTGGCGCTGATGGCGCTCGCGGCCGGCCTGCTGTGGCTGGCCCAGCGGCCGGTGTTCGCCATCACCCATGTCGACGTGAGCGGTCTGGACGGCGCGGTGCTGCGCCACGTCAACGCGCCCAGCGTGCGCACCAACGCCCTGGGCAAGCTGAACGGAAACTTCTTCACGCTGGACCTGAACGCGGCGCGCCAGGTGTTCGAGTCGGTGCCCTGGGTGCGCCGCGCCAGCGTGCGCCGCGAATGGCCCAACGGCCTGGCGGTCGAGGTCGAGGAGCACGAGGCGCTCGGTACCTGGGGCGGCGCCGACAGCGGCAGGCTGATCAATACCTACGGCGAAGTCTTCGTGGCCAACACGGCCGAGGCAGAGGAGGATGCCCAGCTGCTGGCGCTGGAAGGCCCGACCGACAGCGAGGAAGACGTGGTCGAGAAGCTGGAGACCATGCGCGAGTGGTTCAAGCCGCTGCAGGCCGAGCCGCTCGCGGTGTCGCTGTCCGCCCGCTATGCCTGGCGCGCCAAGCTCTCCAACGGCATGGTGGTGGAGCTGGGGCGCGAGCAGAACGAAGAGGATCGCGCCGCCATGGAGCAGCGCGTCAAGCGTTTCGTGGCGGCGTGGCCGGAGGTCACCAGGCAGTGGGGCAAGCAGGTCGAGTACGCCGACCTGCGCTATCCCAACGGTTTTGCCATCCGTGCCGCCAATATCCGCTTCCTGACCGATGCCCAGGTGGCGGCCGCGGCGAAGGCCAAGGCATCGCCGGCGAAGGCGGGCACTACCAATAGCAGCAACCCCAACAATACGACGCGACTGAAGAGCAAGAACGCGGAGAAATCGCGATGAGCAAGGAATACAAGGACCTCCTGGTCGGTCTCGACATCGGCACCTCGAAGGTGGCGGCGGTGGTCGCGGAACTGCGCCCCGACGGCAGCTACGAAGTGATCGGGATGGGCCAGGCCGAGTCCAAGGGGCTGAAGAAGGGGGTCGTGGTCAACATCGAGGCCACCGTGCAGTCGATCCAGCGGGCGCTGGAAGAGGCCGAACTGATGGCCGACTGCAAGATCTCCGAGGTCTTCACCGGCATCGCCGGCAGCCATATCCGCAGCTTCAACTCGAGCGGCATGGTGGCGATCAAGGACAAGGAAGTCACGCAGACGGACGTGGCCCGGGTGATCGAGACGGCCAAGGCGGTCAACATCCCGACCGACCAGCAGATCCTGCACATCCTGACCCAGGAATTCATCATCGATGGCCAGGAGGATGTGCGCGAGCCGATCGGCATGAGCGGCATCCGCCTGGAAGTGAAGGTGCACATCGTCACCGGCGCGGTCAGTGCGGCGCAGAACATCGTCAAGTGCGTGCGCCGCTGCGGCCTGGAAGTGCACGACCTGATCCTGCAGCCGCTGGCTTCCAGCCTGGCGGTGCTGACCGAGGACGAGAAGGAACTGGGCGTGGTGCTGGTCGACATCGGCGGCGGCACCACCGATATCGCCATCTTCAGCGAAGGGGCGATCCGCCACACCGCGGTGATTCCCATCGCCGGCGACCAGATCACCAACGACATCGCGATGGCGCTGCGTACGCCGACGCCGGATGCCGAGGACATCAAGATGCAGTACGGCATCGCCAAGCAGGCGATCGCCGATCCGGACGACATGATCGAGGTGCCGGGCGTCGGCGACCGCGGCACGCGCACGCTGTCGCGCCAGGCGCTGGCGGCGGTGATCGAGCCGCGCATCGAGGAACTGTATTCCCTGGTGCACCAGGTGGTGCGCGAGTCCGGCTATGAAGAACTGCTGTCGTCGGGCGTGGTGATCACCGGTGGCACGGCGATGATGCCGGGCATGGTCGAGCTGGGCGAGGACATCTTCCTCAAGCCGGTGCGTGTCGGTGTGCCCGAGTATCGCGGCAACCTGCACGAGGTGGTCAAGAGCCCGCGCTACTCGACGGTGATGGGTCTGTTGCTCGAAGGGCGCGTGCAGCGCATGCGCGGGCGCAAGGTCGCCGTGCAGAGCGGCTCGGTCAAGCAGGTATGGGGCCGCATGAAGGAATGGTTCGTCGGCAACTTCTGAGTTGCCGCGGCCGGCAGTACGCAACAGGTTCGCAAGGTAGAAGTTTTCTTTTCAATCTTTGGTTTCTTGTTCAGGAACCAAGGGCTGCGGCGGGGAGGCCGCAGCGTTTGGGGACTGATTCTTCTTGGAGGCAGTGATGGACTTTGACATGATCGAAACGGAAATGCAGGACGGCACCATCATCAAGGTGGTTGGCGTGGGCGGCGCGGGCGGCAACGCCGTGCAGCACATGATCAACCGCGGCGTGCAGGGTGTGGAGTTCATCTGCATGAATACCGATGCCCAGGCGCTCAAGCGCTCGTCGGCGGAGCGCGTGCTGCAGCTCGGCAACAGCGGTCTCGGCGCCGGCGCCAAGCCTGAGGTCGGCCGCAACTGCGCCGAGCAGGCGCGCGATCAGATCGCCGATGCCCTGCGCGGCGCGCACATGGTCTTCATCACTGCCGGCATGGGCGGCGGCACCGGTACCGGCGCCGCACCGATCGTGGCGCAGGTGGCGAAGGAAATGGGCATCCTGACCGTGGGTGTCGTCAGCAAGCCGTTCGAGTTCGAAGGTGCCCGCCGCGCCAAGGTCGCCGAAGCCGGCTCGGGCGAGCTCGAGGCCTGCGTCGACTCGCTGATCGTCGTGCTCAACGAGAAGCTGTTCGAAGTGATGGGCGACGACGCCGAGATGGACAAGTGCTTCCAGTGCGCCGACGACGTGCTGCACAACGCCGTGGCCGGCATTGCCGAGATCATCAATGTCGATGGCCTGGTCAACGTCGACTTCGAGGACGTCAAGACGGTCATGGGCGAGCAGGGCAAGGCCATGATGGGCACGGCCACCGTGTCCGGCGTGGACCGCGCCCGCCTGGCCGCCGAGCAGGCCGTCGCCAGCCCGCTGCTGGAAGGCGTGGACCTGTCGGGCGCGCGCGGCGTGCTGGTCAACATCACCGCCAGCCATTCGCTGAAGCTGTCGGAGACCAAGGAAGTCATGAACACCATCCGCAGCTACGCGGCGGAAGATGCCACGGTGATCTTCGGCACGGTGTACGACGACTCCATGGGCGACGCACTGCGCGTGACCGTGGTGGCGACCGGCCTGGGCCGCTCGGCGAAGAAGCAGCAGCCGATGACGCTGCTGAAGACCGGTACCGACAACATGCCGGTGCAGATGATGGCCAGCATCGCCCCGACCATGACGCAGACGCCCGACTACAGCGGCCTCGACACGCCGGCGGTGTGGCGCAGCTCGCGCGAGTCGGCGTCGGCTCACGTGGCGGCGCTGCAGGAAAAGGGCGTCGACACCTACGACATCCCGGCCTTCCTGCGCAAGCAGGCTGACTGAGCCGGCCCGGCAGGGCGGCATGCTCGCCAGCCGGCCGGCTGGCCAGCGATCCGATGCGGCGATGCACGCAGGCGCTCCCTCGCCCGTGCCTGGCCCGGATCGTACTGGCCCGCCTCGCCAGCGCGGCGGCACCCGCTTGTGCTGAAGCCTGCCTCCTGAGCCATCCCGTCGCCGGGACAGGCGTGCCACGGCCGCCTCCCCGGATCCGGTTTCCCGCCTTCCTGGCCGGGATGGGCCGCTGTCCGCGCGCCGCACCGAGAGGTGCGGCGCGCGGCGCATTCCGGACCTGCACATTGCCTGCGTATGCGCTCCGCGCCGCAGGTGGGATGCCGTCCTTGCTGCTTTGAGCGCGGCCAGCAGCGACCTACTATGATGCAGACTGTCGCTTCACGACAAAGCTGTCGTGCGCGCCCGTTTTCCGTCTCGTCGCGCCGGCAATTCCGATCCACACATTGATGAACAGAGTTGAGCGCATGATTGCCATCGGAGACCGCGTACCCGACGCGACCCTGACCGAATTCCTGGACGCCGAGCGCGAAGGCTGCAGCCTCGGTCCCAATGCCTTTGCCGTGTCCGATCTGGTGCGCGGCCGCAAGATCCTCGTATTCGGACTCCCGGGTGCGTTCACGCCGACTTGTTCGGCCAAGCACGTGCCCGGCTATGTGGCGCAGGCCGAGGCCTTGCGTGCGGCCGGTGTCGACGAGGTCTGGTGCGTGTCTGTCAACGACGCCTTCGTGATGGGTGCCTGGGGCCGTGAGCAACAGGTCGGCGGCAAGGTCCGCATGATGGGCGACGGCAGTGCGCACTGGACGCGGGCGCTGGGCCTGGACCAGGACCTGGATGCGCGCGGCATGGGCGTGCGCTCGAAGCGCTACGCGATGCTGATCGATGACGGCGTCGTCAAGGTGCTCCAGGTGGAAGCACCGGGCGAGTTCCGTGTCAGCAGCGCTGAGGCCATGCTGGAGGCGTTGCGCGGGTAAGACACCGGCGGGGCGGTCAGGACATGAGTGTGCCTGATATGCTACATGTCCGAGCCGCCTAACACGACGAAACAAAATGGTGCAGCGCGGGAGGCGAGGCAGTGGTAAGATTACTTATTGAATCAAGTGGTTGATAGATTTTAATAATAACTGAGGCCGTCATGCTCAAACAGCGCACCATCAAATCCCTGGTGAAGACGGTCGGCATCGGTTTGCACTCGGGGCGCAAGGTCACGCTGACGCTGAGACCCGCTGCCGCCGATGTCGGCATCGTGTTCACCCGCGTCGATCTGCCCGAGCCGGTGGAAATCCCCGCTTCGGCCATGGCGATCGGCGACACGCGCCTGGCCTCGGTGCTGCAGAAGGATGGTGCGCGCGTTTCCACGGTCGAGCACCTGATGTCGGCCTGCGCCGGCCTGGGCATCGACAACCTCTATGTCGACGTCGATGCCGAAGAGATCCCGATCCTGGACGGCAGCGCCTCCTCCTTCGTGTTCCTGCTGCAGTCGGCCGGCATCGAAGAGCAGCCGGCGGCCAAGCGCTTCATCCGGGTCAAGAAGCCGGTGGAAGTGCGCGAAGGCGACAAGCTGGCCCGGCTGGAGCCCTATTTCGGCTTCAAGCTGAGCTTCACCATCGACTTCCGCCACCCGGCGGTCGACAAGACCGGCCAGACCTTCTCCATCGATTTCGCCGATACCAGCTACGTGCGCGAGATCGCGCGCGCGCGCACCTTCGGCTTCGCCCACGAGTTCGAGGCCCTGCGCGAGATGGGCCTGGCGCGCGGCGGCAGCCTGGACAACGCCATCGTGCTGGACGAACATCGCATGCTCAACAACGAGGAGTTGCGCTACGGCGACGAGTTCGTGCGCCACAAGATCCTCGATGCGATCGGTGACCTGTACGTGGTGGGCCATCCGGTGATCGGCGCCTATGTAGCGCACAAGTCCGGCCACGGCATGAACAACCAGCTGCTGCGGACCTTGCTGGCGGACCAGGAGGCCTACGAGATCGTCACCTTCGATCGTGTGGAGGATGCGCCGCACGCCTTCCTGCCGCAGGCGCAGCCGGCCTTCGGCTGAAGCGTGTGCCGGGCGGGTCCCGGTACACAGAACTCGCAAAAGACAAAGGCCGATCCTGCGATCGGCCTTTTTTGCTGGCGGGCGGCGCCGGCGGTTCGATGCCGCGCGGTGGACCGGCAGCGGATCAGCGATGATGCGACAGCAAGGTCTGCAGCGCATCGCGCAGCGGCGATGCCGGCAACTGACCGGCCAGCTCGCCGAGGCTGGCCAGCCCCGCGGCCGACATGCGGCCGGTGCGCGGCCGTGCGACCGGCGGAGCGTCCCACTCATCGCGGCGCCCGACCTCGGGCTGGACCCGCACGCGGATGGTGGTGATGGCCGAGCCGCGTTCCTGCAGCCGCGTCAGCAGCGTCGGCACGATCTGGCGTACCCGCGCCGCGGCCGCGCCGTGGGCGGCCAGCAGCAACAGGGCCTGCTCCTGCGGATTGCCACGGTTGTCCCGTTTGACGCCGGCCACGGCGATGCCGGCCCGCAGGCCGGGGGGGAGCAGCGCCAGCACCTCGCCCTCCAGGTCGGCCAGTTCACGTGCGGTCCGCATCAGCACCGAGACGGGGCCGGCCTTGTCCAGCCAGTCGTGGAGCGGCTTGGCGGCGGGTGTCTTGAGGGCGTGGTGGGTGAACAGGCGCATGCGTACATTCTAGCGCGAGTGGCAGTTCGCCAGGCGCGGGCGGGACGGGCGCGGGTGCACTTGAACCCTGGCGGCGCGCCCCGATCTGAGCTAGTGTCCTGATTCTTCAGTTCGTGGCATCACTCGGTCTGACGAGAAGACCCGAGAAGACCCGAGAAGACGTGCGAGGCCAGCAACGAAGCGCAACCCGGCTAGGGCCTTGCGAACATTCGTGACGACGCATCGCGCGGCTTATCGGCGGATTTGCTCAACGGATTTGTGCATCGGGACACCGCAGCGGCAGGCGCCGCGGGGCCGTCCCGGCAAGGGCCGCGGCCCCCGGCGGCGCGCCTGTGGCGGCCTCGGCGCGCGGGCCGCCGGCTGCCCAGGAATTGCCACGCGCGCATGATAAACTCGGCGTTTTGCGCCAACTCTCCATATCCTCGCGCGGCCAACCCCCCGGTCCAGCCGTCGTGCCGGCGGCCAGGCCGGTTCCGCGCAGGTGAAAGCAATCGATGATCACGGGCCTCCTGAAGAAAGTCTTCGGCAGCCGCAACGAGCGGCTGATCAAACAATATCGCCGGACCGTCGCGCAGATCAATGCGCTGGAGCCCCAGTTCGAGAAGCTGTCGGACGAGGCGCTGCGGGGCATGACGGAGACTTTCCGCCAGCGCCACGCCGCCGGCGAGTCGCTGCAGGCGTTGCTGCCCGAAGCCTTCGCGGTGTGCCGCGAGGCCAGCAAGCGCGTGATGAAGATGCGTCACTTCGACATGCAGCTGATCGGCGGCATGGTGCTCAACGACAACAAGATCGCCGAAATGCGCACCGGCGAGGGCAAGACCCTGACCGCCACGCTGGCGGTCTACCTGAACGCCATCACCGGCAAGGGCGTGCACGTGGTCACGGTCAACGACTACCTGGCCCAGCGCGACGCGGAGTGGATGGGGCGCCTGTATAACTTCCTCGGTCTGTCGGTGGGCGTGAACCTGTCGCAGATGCCGCACGACCAGAAGCAGTCGGCCTACAACGCCGACATCACTTACGGCACCAACAACGAGTTCGGCTTCGACTACCTGCGCGACAACATGGTCTACGACCCGTCGCAGCGCGTGCAGCGCCCGCTGCACTACGCCATCGTCGACGAAGTGGACTCGATCCTGATCGACGAGGCGCGCACGCCGCTGATCATCTCGGGCCAGGCGGAGAACCATACCGACCTGTACCAGCGCATGAACGGCATTCCCAAGCTGCTGGAACGCCAGATCGGCGAGGAGAAGGCCGACGGCACCGGGGTGGAGAAGCCGGGCGACTACTATGTCGACGAGAAGGGCCACCAGGTCTACCTGACCGAGTCCGGGCACGAGAAGGCCGAGCGCATCATGTCCGAGATGGGCCTGATCGGCGAGGGCGAGTCGCTCTACGCGCCGCAGAACATCACGCTGATGCACCACCTGTACGCCGCGCTGCGCGCCTACAGCCTGTTCCACCGCGACCAGCACTACGTGGTGCAGAACGACGAGGTCATCATCGTCGACGAATTCACCGGCCGCCTGATGACCGGCCGCCGTTGGTCCGATGGCCTGCACCAGGCGGTCGAGGCCAAGGAAGGCGTGACCATCCAGCAGGAAAACCAGACGCTGGCCACCATCACCTTCCAGAACTACTTCCGCATGTATGAGAAGCTGGCCGGCATGACCGGCACGGCCGACACGGAAGCCTACGAATTCCAGGAGATCTACGGCCTGGAAGTGGTGGTGATCCCGACCAACCGCCCGGCCCAGCGCAAGGATCTGCAGGACCAGATCTACAAGACCTCCAAGGAGCGCTACGACGCGGTGGTGCGCGACATCCGCGACTGCTACGAGCGTGGCCAGCCGGTGCTGGTGGGTACCACCTCGATCGAGACCTCGGAGTACCTGTCGGACCTGCTGAACAAGGAAAAGCTGCCGCACCAGGTGCTCAACGCCAAGCAGCACGCGCGCGAGGCCGAGATCGTCGCACAGGCGGGCCGGCCCAAGATGATCACCATCGCCACCAACATGGCCGGCCGCGGTACCGACATCGTGCTGGGCGGCAATGTGGAGAAGCAGTCCGGCTTCATCGAGGCGGACGCCGGTCTGTCGGACGACGAAAAGGCGGCGCGCATCGCCAAGCTGAAGGACGAGTGGAAGTCGCTGCACGAGCAGGTCAAGGCTTCCGGCGGCCTGCACATCGTCGGCACCGAGCGCCACGAGTCGCGCCGTATCGACAACCAGCTGCGCGGCCGTGCCGGCCGCCAGGGCGATCCGGGCTCCTCGCGCTTCTACCTGTCGCTGGATGACCAGCTGCTGCGCATCTTCGCCGGTGATCGCGTGCGCGCGATCATGGAACGACTGAAGATGCCCGAAGGCGAACCGATCGAGGCCGGCATCGTGACCCGTTCGATCGAATCGGCGCAGCGCAAGGTGGAAGGCCGCAACTTCGACATCCGCAAGCAGCTGCTGCAGTACGATGACGTCGCCAACGACCAGCGCAAGGAAATCTACAAGCTGCGCAACGAGGTGCTCGAGGCGCAGGATGTCGGCGAGATGGTGCGGAACCTGCGCGAGAGCGTGCTGGAGGAGCTGTTCCACGAGCACGTGCCGGCCGACACCATGGAAGAACAATGGGACATCAGCGGCCTCGAGACGCGGCTGCGCGATGACTGGGGGCTGGAGCTGCCGCTGGCGAAGACCATCGAAGCCGCGCAGAGCATCGAGGACGAGCAGCTGCTGACCATGGTGATGGGCGCCGCCAACGAGCGCTACGACGGCAAGGTCGCGCAGGTCGGCCGCGAGGCCTTCGCCGGCTTCGAGCGCTCGGTCATGCTGCAGAGCATCGACACGCACTGGCGCGAGCACCTGGCGGCGCTGGATCATCTGCGCCAGGGCATCCACCTGCGCGGCTACGCACAGAAGGATCCCAAGCAGGAATACAAGCGCGAATCGTTCGAACTGTTCGGCCGCCTGCTGGACGTGATCAAGAACGAGGTCACGCGCGTGATCTTCAACGTGCAGATCCAGTCGCCCGAAGAGCTGGAACAGGCATCGGAGCAGATCGAGGAGGGCCTGTCCCACCTGGAGAACCTGCAGTTCAAGCACGAAGAGCTGGGCGAAGGCGGCGAGCCGCTCGAGGACGGACAGCCGGCGCGCTCGGCGATTGCCGCCGGGGCCGCGGCAGCGGCCGCCGGCCAGCCGAAGGTGGGCCGCAACGATCCCTGCCCCTGCGGCTCGGGCAAGAAGTACAAGCAGTGCCATGGCAAGCTGAGCTGAAGCCAGGCGCACGGCAGGACCGATATGCCCGCGCAAGCGGGCATATTCGTCAGGCGGGCCGTATCGCTGCCGTGCCGCCGCGCCGATGCGGCCGCGGCCCGGCAGCAGGAGGGCGGGGCGCGGGCGCGTGCCGCCGCATTCGACACATCGAGCATCACAGCACACAGAGGAAACATCATGGCCGTCAACCTGCCGCTGCCCCGCGCGGAAGACCTGAAACCCGTAGCCGGCTTCGAGCTGGGCTGGGCCGAGGCGGGCATCCGCAAGGCCAACCGCAAGGACGTGCTGGTCGCGCGCGTGGCCGAGGGCAGCACCGTGGCCGGCGTGTTCACCCGCAACCGCTTCTGCGCGGCACCGGTGCAGGTCTGCCGTGAGCACCTTGCCGCCGGCAAGGGCATCCGTGCGATCGTGGTCAATACCGGCAATGCCAACGCCGGTACCGGCGAGCCCGGCCTGGCCAATGCCCGCGCCACCTGCGAAGCGCTGGCCAAGGCACTGGGCATCGCGCCGGAACAGGTGCTGCCCTTCTCGACCGGGGTGATCCTCGAGCCGCTGCCGGTCGACCGCCTGGTCGCGGGGCTGCCGGCCGCCATCGCCAACGCGCGCGCCGACAACTGGCTGGCCGCGGCCGAATCGATCATGACCACCGACACCCAGCCCAAGGCGGCTTCGCGCACGGTGCAGATCGACGGCAAGACGGTCACGCTGTCCGGCATCAGCAAGGGCGCCGGCATGATCCGCCCGAACATGGCCACCATGCTGGGCTTCATCGCCATGGACGCCGCCGTCGCGCAGCCGGTGCTGCAGGCCCTGGTGTCGTATGCGGCCGACCATTCCTTCAACAGCATCACCATCGACGGCGACACCTCGACCAACGACTCCTTCGTGCTGGTTGCCACCGGCAAGGCCGGCGTCGCCGTGGAGCGCGCCGACGGCGCGGCCTTCGAGGCGCTGCGCGAAGCGGTCACCTCGCTGGCGCAGGAACTGGCGCAGATGATCGTGCGCGACGGCGAAGGCGCCACCAAATTGATGACGATCTGCGTCGAAGGCGGTGCGAACGTCGCCGAATGCCGCCAGATCGCCTATGCAGTGGCGCACTCGCCGCTGGTGAAGACGGCCTTCTATGCCTCCGATCCCAACCTGGGCCGCATCCTGGCCGCAGTCGGCTACGCTGGCGTGGACGACTTGGACGTCGATCGCGTCAACCTGTGGCTGGACGACGTCTGGGTCGCCCGCGATGGCGGCCGTCATCCGGAATACCGCGAAGAAGACGGCCAGCGCGTGATGAAGCAGGCGGAGATCACCGTGCGCATCGCGCTCGGCCGCGGCGATGCCAGCGCGACTGTCTGGACCTGCGACCTGTCGCACGACTACGTTTCGATCAACGCCGACTACCGTTCCTGAGCCCCGCCCTCCACTGCCAACGGAATCCACGCTGCCATGTCAGACCTCGCCACACGCCTCGATCACTTCCTGTCCCGACTCGAACAATGGCTGCCGCCGCAGCTAGGCGAGGCGGACTGGAAAGAGGCGGTAGCGTTCCGTTGGCGCAAAAGGGAGAGCCTGTTCGGCAAGATCGGCTATCTGCAGGCTATCCGCCAGCTGCCGCCGATCCACCTGGACGACCTGAAGAACATCGAGCGCCAGAAGGACGCGATCGTCGCCAATACGCGCCAGTTCGTGGGTCGCCTGCCGGCCAACAACGTACTGCTGACCGGCGCGCGCGGTACCGGCAAGTCCTCGCTGATCAAGGCTTGCCTGAACGCCTTCGTGGCCGACGGCCTGCGCCTGGTCGAGGTGGACAAGGACGATCTCGGTGACCTCGGCGACATCGTCGAACTGCTGTCGCAGCGTCCCGAGCGCTTCGTCATCTTCTGCGACGATCTCTCTTTCGAGGAAGGCGAGTCGGGCTACAAGTCGCTGAAGTCGGCGCTGGATGGCTCGGTGGCCGCGCAGTCGGACAATGTGCTGATCTACGCCACCTCGAACCGGCGCCACCTGCTGCCGGAGTACATGAAGGACAACGAAAGCTACCGGCATACCGCGGATGGCGAGATCCATCCGGGCGAGGTGGTCGAAGAGAAGATTTCGCTGTCCGAGCGTTTCGGCCTGTGGCTGTCGTTCTACCCGCCCAAGCAGGACGAGTACCTGGCCATCGTCGGCCACTGGCTCAAGCACTTCGGCTGCAGCGACGAAGATATCGCCGCGGCGCGCGGCGATGCGCTGGTGTGGGCACTGGAACGCGGCTCGCGTTCGGGCCGCGTGGCCTGGCAGTTCGCGCGCGACTGGGGCGGCAAGCACGGCCGCCGTGCCGTCGACGAGGCGCAGTGATGGGTGCTGGGACGGACATCGCGCCGGACGGCGTGCGCAAGGTGACCGAAGTGGCGGTCGGGGTGCTGATGCGCCCCGACGGCAGCTTCCTGCTGGCGCAGCGCCCTGCCGGCAAGCCCTACGAGGGCTACTGGGAGTTTCCGGGCGGCAAGCTGGAGCCTGGCGAATCGGTCGAGGCGGCGCTGGCCCGCGAACTGCACGAGGAACTCGGCCTCGACGTGACCCGCTGCGAGCGCTGGAAGGTACTCGAGCACGACTATCCGCACGCCTATGTGCGGCTGCACTTCTGCAAGGTGGTCGGCTGGCGCGGCGAGCCCCACGGCCGCGAGGGCCAGGCCTTCGCCTGGCAGCAGGCGCCGGTGTCGGTCGGCCCGCTGCTGCCGGCGACCATCCCGGTGGTGGACTGGCTGGCCGCCGAGGCCGGCTGAGCAGGGCGCCGATTCACGCCCCAGGCGGCCACTGCGGTGCCTAGCGGTCCTGGTCGTCCGGCAGGTCCGGCGACGGCGTTTCCTCGGGCTTACCCCCGATCACATATTTCTCCGCAGCCCAGGCGCCCAGGTCGATCTGCTTGCAGCGTTCGGAGCAGAACGGGCGGAAGCGGCTTTCCGGCACCCAGGCCACATCCTTGCCGCAAGTGGGGCATTTGACGATGGTCGGCATGGTGGTGTGTCTTGTGAGTCGTGTACGACAGGATGGTGCGTCGCGGCCGCTCCCTGCAGGGCAGGGCGGCGCATGACGCCGTGGTCAGAAATTGCAGAGCTTGAGCAGGAAGGGGATGTCCGCGTCGACCGACTTGGGCCTCAGGTCCCCGTCCTGTTGCGTGAAGCGCACCCACAGCATGTACTTGTTGGCGCTCATTTCGGGAATGAAGGCGAGCAGCGATTCATCCAGCAGCACCTGCATCAGCTGGTAGCTGCGTCCGGACAGCATCTGCTGGTAGCTCCCGCCGGTGGCGATCACCTTGCCGCTCTGGCTGGATTCGCGCAGCAGGCGCAGCACAGTGGTCGTGCCCTGCCGCAACGGCATCAGCGGGCGTGCCCACTTGGCCACATCGATGCGCCGGTCTTCGGCCGGGCGTTGCTGCCAGGCATAGTAGGCGGGCAGGTCGAACTCGCAGGTGCCGCCGGGGATGATGGCGCGGCTGCGGATACTGGTCAGCCACTCATTGTCGACCAGCAACTGGCCGGCCTTGCCCACGGTCTGGTTCAGCAGCGCCATGGCCTGCTCGATCTCGCCGATCACTGCGTCGAGCGCCTTCTGGTCGATCTGCGGATTGCTGCGCAGCGACGACAGCGCCTGGCGCTGGCGCTCGAGTTCCTTGATCAGGTCGGTCTTCAGGTCGGCCCTGCCGGCTACGTCGATGATCTCGAATACCGTGGTCAGGGCGACGTGGTGCTGCAGCGCATGATCCTGGGCGAGGAAGAAATCCAGGCGATCGAACAGGTCTTCCAGGCGCAGAAGTGTCCTGATGCGTTCGTTGAAAGGATATTCGTACAGAATCAAGGGAATGTCCGTGCAGCGCGCGGGCTGGCGTGCCGTTTGCGGCGCGGCGCCCGCGTGGAAAACCATTCGGCGCGGGGAACATTCCCGGCGCCGGTCTATCCGGTACAGGTACCGGCGGCTGGCCGGCCCTTGCCTGCCATGATCAGCGCATTCTATGCGAGTCCGCGCTGCGCGACAATGCAGGCTGCCCCAGGGGGGACGACTGTTTCAGTCGGCCGTATGGAGCGGTGCCGCCGCCGCTTGCGAGCGGTACAGCCGGTCCAGCCGCTCGACTTGCGGCGCAAGCGCCTCGGGCCGGCCCTCGTTGTCGATCACGTCGTCCGCCTGCGCCAGGCGCTGCGCACGCGTGGCCTGCCGCGCCATGATGGCTTCCACCTGGGGCCGGGTGAAGCCGTTGCGGGACATCACCCGAGCCACCTGGGTCGCTTCGCTGCAATCGACCACCAGGACGCGCCCGACCCGCTGGCGCCAGCTTCCCGACTCGACCAGCAGCGGCACCACATAGATCAGGTAGGGATGGCGGCCGCCGGCGCGCACGGCAGCGGCGCGGCTCTCGGTGAGCTGGCGGATCAGCGGGTGGGTGATGGCTTCCAGGCGCGCTTTCGCCGCCGGGTCGGCAAAGACCAGCGCGCGCATCGCGTCGCGGTCCATGGCGCCGTCAGGGCGCAGGCACTGCGGTCCGAAGGCCTCGACCAGGGCGGGGATGGCCAGCCCGTGCGGCGCCGTGATCTCGTGGGCGAGCAGGTCGGTATCGATGATCGCAGCGCCGCGCGCGGCGAACAGGTCGGCCACGCGGGTCTTGCCAGAGCCGATGCCTCCGGTCAGTCCGATTTCTAGCATGGTGATGTGCGGTGTGTACTGTGTATGCCGAGCAAGGGGCGCGTGGCAGTGAGTCTAGCCCGGCACGCCCAGCGCGAGCGGCAGCGCGCCGGCCCCCAGGAACAGTACCAGCAGGCCCGCTCCGGCGATGAACGGACCGAAGGGGAAGGGCGTGTCGCGATGCTGCCGGCGCAGTGCGATGCGGACGAGGCCGAACAGCAGGCCGACCACGGAGGACAGCAGCACCAGCGCGGGCAGCGCTTGCCAGCCGAACCAGGCACCGAGCGCCGCCATCAGCTTGAAGTCGCCGTAGCCCATGCCCTCCTTGCCGCGCACCAGCTTGAAGAGCCAGTAGACGCTCCACAGCAGCAGGTAGCCGGCTGCCGCGCCGATCACGGCGTCGGCCAGCGAGGCGAACACGCCCGCCAGGTTGAGCAGCAGGCCGAGCCACAGCAGCGGCTGGGTCAGCTGGTCGGGCAGCAGCTGGGTATCGGCGTCGATCATGGTCAGCGCCAGCAGCATCCACACCAGCACCAGCGCCGCCAGGCCCTGCCAGGTCGGCCCGAAGTGCCAGGCGGCCAGCACGCTCAGCACCCCGCTGGCGAGTTCCACCAGCGGATAGCGCGCCCCGATCGGTGCGTGGCAGGCCGAACAGCGCCCGCGCAGCAGCAGGTAGCTGAGCACGGGGATGTTCTCCCATGGCGCCAGCGTGTGCCCGCAGTGCGGGCATGCCGATCCCGGCACCGCCAGGTTGTAGCGCGACGGATGGGGCAGCGGCTCGCCGCGCAGCTCGGCGATGTAGTTCGCCTCGTCGTGCTCCATCATGCGCGGCAGGCGGTGGATCACCACGTTGAGGAAGCTGCCGACCGCCAGGCCCAGCAGGCCGGCCGCCAGCATCAGGAACCAGCCGGGCAGGGCGGCCAGCGTGGCGATGGTGAAGGCGCCTTGCGGCGAGAATGCGGACACCATGCTTCAGACCACCTGTCCCAGCTTGAAGATCGGCAGGTACATGGCAATCACCATGCCGCCGATCAGTACCCCGAGGATCACGATGATCAGCGGCTCGATCAGGCTGGAGATGGCCGCGACCGCGTCGTCGACCTCGCGCTCGTAGAATTCGGCCACCTTCAGCAGCATATTGTCCAGCGCGCCCGATTCCTCGCCGATCTGCGTCATCTGCAGCACCATATTGTCGAACACGTGGGTGGCCTGCATGGCGTTGGTCAGGCTGGTGCCGATGCGCACCGCCTGTTCGACCTCGCGCGTGGCGTCGTGGTAGATCCAGTTGCCGGCCGCGCCCGCCACCGACTCCATCGACTCCACCAGCGGCGTGCCCGCGGCGAACATGGTGGCCAGGGTGCGCGTCCAGCGCGCGATCACCGCCTTGCGGAACAGGCTGCCGAAGATGGGCATCTTCAGCAGCGCGCGGTCGGTGGCGCGCTGCACCTTCTCCGACTTGCGCAAGGCGCGCAGGTACAGTGCGATGGCCGCCACCGGCACGCCGATGACGATGTACCAGTAGGCCACGAAGAAGTCGGAGATGGCGATCACGAACAGCGTCGGCGCCGGCAGGTTGGCGCCGAAGCTGGCGAACACGCCCTTGAAGGCAGGGATCACGAACAGCATCAGGATCACGGTGACGGCGAAGGCCACGGTCAGCACCGCGATCGGGTAGATCATGGCCGACTTGATCTGGCTTTTCAGCGCGATCGTCTTCTCCATGTACATCGACAGTCGTTCGAGCAGCGCATCCAGGATGCCGCCCTGTTCGCCGGCGTCGATCAGGTTGCAGTAGAGCGTGTCGAAGTAGCGCGGATGGCGCCGGAAGGCCTGCGCCATGCTGCTGCCGGCCTCGATGTCGAAGCGGATCTGCGCCAGCAGCTGGGTGAAGTTCGGGTTGGCATGGCCGCGCGCGATGATGTCGATCGACTGCAGCAGCGGCACGCCCGCCTTGAGCATGGTGGACAGCTGGCGCGTGAAGTAGGCGATGTCCTTCTCGGTGATCTTGCGACCGCGCGCCGCGCGGCGGCGCTTCATCTTGACCACCGTCAGGCCCTGCTTGCGCAGCATGGCATTGACTTCGGCCTGGTCCTCCGCGCGCTGTTCCCCGGTGAAGGTCTTGCCCTTGCGGTCCTTGCCTTCCCACTCGAAGATGTACTGCGTCGCCGCCTTGCGCCCCGGCTTGCTCCGCGACGGCGCTGCCGTGCGGGCCGCCGCGGCTGGTGCACGCGTTGCCATGATTGACCCCCGACTGATTGCTTTTGTTTTACATATTGGTCGTCGCCAGCACTTCTTCCAGCGAGGTGACGCCTTGCTTCACCTTCAGCAGGCCGGCTTCCCGCAACGATAGCACGCCGTCGCGGCGCGCCTGCTCGGCGATCTGCAGCGCCGTACCGTGAGACAGGATGATCTGCTGCATCGCCTCGGAGATGGGCATCACCTGGTAGATGCCGCAACGCCCCTTGTAGCCGCTGCCGCTGCAGCGCTCGCAGCCGGCCGGGTGGTAAGGCTGCCAGCTGCCGTCGAGTTCGCTCTCTTGGAAGCCGGCGTCAAGCAGCACGTCGCGCGCCAGGGCGCCCGGCCGCTTGCAGTTGCACAGCCGGCGCGCCAGCCGCTGGGCGGTGATCAGCAGCACGCTGGAGGCGATGTTGAACGGCGCCACGCCCATGTTCATCAGCCGCGTCAGCGTGGTCGGCGCATCGTTGGTATGCAGCGTGGACAGCACCAGATGGCCGGTCTGGGCGGCCTTGATGGCGATGTCCGCGGTCTCCAGGTCGCGGATCTCGCCCACCATGATGACGTCCGGGTCCTGGCGCAGGAAGGAGCGCAGCGCGGCGGCGAAGGTCAGGCCGGCCTTCTCGTTGACGTTGACCTGGTTGATGCCGGGCAGCTGGATTTCGGCGGGATCCTCGGCCGTCGAGATATTGATGTCGCCCTGGTTGAGCAGGTTGAGGAAGGTGTAGAGCGAGACCGTCTTGCCGCTGCCGGTCGGGCCGGTGACCAGGATCATGCCGTAGGGGCGCTTGATGGTCTCGAGCAGCAGCGCCTTCTGCGCGGGCTCGTAGCCGAGCCGGTCGATGTCGAGCTTGTCGGTCGAGGAGTCGAGGATCCGCATGACGATCTTCTCGCCGAACAGTGTCGGCAGCGTCGACACACGGAAATCGATGGCCTTCTCGACCGTCTCCTTGCTGTCCTTGCCGTCCTTGTCCTTTTCCTTCGGCAGCGCGATCAGCAGCTTCATGCGGCCGTCCTGCGGCACGCGTTTCTCGGAGATGTCCAGGCGCGACAGCACCTTGATGCGGGTGGCGATCTTGTCGCGGATGTCCAGCGGGGGGCGGGCCACCTCCAGCAGCACGCCGTCGACGCGGAAGCGCACGCGGTAGAAGGTCTCGAACGGCTCGAAGTGCAGGTCGGATGCGCCCCGGTGGAAGGCCTCGGTCAGCAGCTTGTGCAGGAAGCGCACGACCGGTGCGTCGTCGATGTCGTTGGGCGCCTTGTTGCGCTGGGCTCCCGCCGAGGCGACCGGGTCGTACTCGATCAGCTTGTGCTCGGCCGCCACCGGGCCGGCGGCGCGCAGCGTACTGCTTTCCTCGCCGGCCGAGCGCACGTGCTTCAGCAGCTTGTCGTGCTCGACCACGACCGCGTCGACCGGCAGGTTCAGTTTCTGGCGGATGGCATCGAGGCCGGCCTGGTTGGACGGATCGGAGGTTGCCACGACCAGCCGGTTGTCGCGCCGGCCCAGCGGCAGCAGCCGGTGGGCGTGGAACTCGCGGTTGCCGACCAGGGCCGGCGGCACCGTGGCGAAGTTGAACTGGCTGAGGTCCAGCAGCGGGAGCTGGTACTTGTCGGCGGCGAAGGTGGCGAGGTCGCGCGCGCTCATGGTGCCGCTGCCGACGATCTCGTCGATCAGTTGCGACTTCTTTTCCCGCGCGGCCTGTTCGAGCTGGGCGAGAAGGGCCGGAGCGATGCGGCGGCTTTGCGCGAGAGCGAGACCTAGTGTCATGGCGAGGCAGGACGGCCCGCGAGGGCTGCGAGGCAGGGAGCGGGCCCTGGACCGCGGCAGTTTGCAGCCGGGGTCACTTTTTGTAAAGGCAGCCGCCGGTCCTCGTCGGCATTTGCGCGACAGCAGCGCAACCCCGCTTGGGGGGGGCATCCCGTGCCGCATTGACTGTAGCGGGGCGTGCCTGCCGCGCAGGACACGGATGGCAATGCCGGACGCAGAAAACAAAAAGGCCGCACTGTCGTGCGGCCTTTTTGCGGTCTCGATGACCAGAAACTGGTCGGGGTGAGAGGATTCGAACCTCCGGCCTCTACGTCCCGAACGTAGCGCTCTACCAGGCTAAGCTACACCCCGTTTTCTTGTTTTTCTGCGCTACGACTGTCGTTGCAGCGAGAAAGAACATAAGTCTATCAGCGTTTCCTTCAGTTGGGAAGGGGGAAATTGCATTGCCGCTTTTTCCGCCGCTGCGGCCTCGCGCTGCGCGGCCTGGAAGGTGACCTCCAGCGCGCCGCTGTCGTGGATGGCGGAGAACACGGCATCGAAGTGTTCGGTGCCGCCCTGCACGATAGCTTCGCGCGCGAGCGCGCGCTGCTCGGGCGTGCCGTGCTCGATCAGGTGCAGCAGCGGCAGCGTCGGCTTGCCTTCGCGCAGGTCGTCGCCGGCATTCTTGCCCATCTGCTCGGCGCTGGCCGTGTAGTCGAGCATGTCGTCGATCAGCTGGAAGGCGGTGCCGATGCGCCGGCCGTATTCGGCGGCGGCCTCTTCCAGCGCCGCGTCGGCGCCGGACAGGACCGCGCCGATCTGCGCCGAAGCTTCGAACAGCTTGGCGGTCTTGTAGCGGATCACCTTCAGGTAGCGCTCGACGGTGACGTCCGGGTCGTGCATGTTCAGCAGTTGCAGCACTTCACCTTCGGCGATCACGTTGGTGGCGTTGGAGAGGATCTCCATGATGCGCATGCTGCCGGCCTCCACCATCATCTGGAAGGCGCGCGAATAGAGGAAGTCTCCCACCAGCACGCTAGCGGCATTGCCGAAGGCCGCGTTGGCGGTCTCGCGGCCGCGGCGCAGTTCCGACTCGTCGACCACGTCGTCGTGCAGCAGGGTGGCGGTGTGGATGAACTCCACCACGGCGGCGAGGTCATGGTGGCGGTGGCCATCGTAGCCCAGGGCCCGCGCGACCAGCAGCAGGATCACCGGGCGCAGGCGCTTGCCGCCTGCGCCGATGATGTATTCGCCGATCTGTTCGATCAGGGGCACTTCCGAGGCGAGGCGCCGGCGGATGACTGCGTCGACGGCGCGCATGTCGGCAGCGACCGGGGCAAGCAGGGCAGTGGCGGAAGACTGGGACAAGATGATCACCGTTGCGCAAAACCGGACGATTATATGCGATGGGCGTGTATGTATGTCCGTCTCCAGGCGGGTGTCCCGGTTGCTGTGCGGCGCTGGCGGCGCGGGTGCGAGGGGCCTCGGCGGGCGTGGCTATAATCGGCGCATGGACAAGTCCCGCGACACGACCCGCCGCACCCGCCGCGCCGCCTGGTGGTGCGCCTTCGCCGCGCTGGCCGGCTTCCTGCTGGCCGATCTGGCCTGAGCGGCACAGCCTCGCCGGCGACGCCATGTGCGTGGATCGTCGCTGCCGGGCTATGTACCTGTTTTCTTTGCGCTTTTCTTCATTCTCGTATAGAATGCGCAGTTCTCTCCGGTAGCTTTCGCGAGCTGCGCCGGCCGCGCCACCTCCGTCACGGCGGAGCAGCGTGTCCTGTCCGGCGCGGAGCCTGGCCTCGCGCCAGGATGCGGCTGGTTCGTGCGCAGGTCATGCGCCGATCGTGCACCGGCGGGAGATAACCGGGCCAGCCGGCCGGCACCTCGACCTGTCGATGACAGTGGCATGGTGCAGTGGCACCGGTCTGGCATTCGGCGTTTTATACACATCGAGAGGTTCGACAATGTACGCGGTCGTAAAAACCGGCGGCAAGCAATACAAGGTTGCTGCTGGCGAAAAACTGAAAGTAGAACAGATACCGGCTGACATTGGCGCTGAAATCACGCTCGACCAGGTGCTCGCAGTGGGCGCAGGCGACCAGATCAAGTTTGGTACGCCGCTGGTGAGCGGGGCTTCCGTCAAAGCTACCGTTATCTCCCAAGGTCGTCACGACAAGGTGAAGATCTTCAAGATGCGCCGTCGTAAGCACTACCAGAAGCGTCAAGGCCATCGTCAGAATTACACCGAACTGCGTATCGAAGCCATCGTTGCCTGAGCATCGGCTCAGTCTGCATCGAATTCGAACGTAACCCGGTAAAGCGACAGGAGTTAAGTCATGGCACAGAAAAAAGGCGGCGGTTCTACACGGAACGGCCGCGATTCCGAATCGAAGCGCCTCGGCGTGAAGGTGTTTGGCGGCCAAGCCATTAATGCAGGCGGCATCATCGTGCGCCAGCGCGGTACCCGCGTGCATGCCGGCGACAACGTCGGCGTGGGCAAGGACCACACCCTCTTCGCCCTGGTTGACGGCCACGTGCAGTTCGCCGTCAAGGGCGCTGCGAAGAAGCAGCAGGTCAGCGTCGTTCCGGCAGCCTGATCTCCGCCTTTGCAGCAGGAAGGCCCCGCAACGCTTGCGGGGCTTTTTCTTTTCTGGCGACAATATTGCCGATGTCCGCCATCCGCCGTGGCCGCCTGGTGCCGAAAGGCAGGGCGGCCCGCACCAGCCACGGAAACCCATCATGAAGTTCATCGACGAAGCCCGCATCGAAGCCATCGCCGGCAACGGCGGCAATGGCAGCGCCTCGTTCCGGCGCGAGAAGTTTGTGCCCTTCGGCGGTCCGGATGGCGGTGACGGCGGGCGCGGCGGCAGCGTGTTCGCCGTGGCGGACCGCAACATCAATACCCTGATCGACTTCCGCTACGCCAAGAAGCACGTGGCGCGCAACGGCGAGAACGGCCGCGGCTCGGACTGCTATGGCGCGGCCGGCGAGGACGTCACGCTGCGCATGCCGGTGGGCACCCTGATCACCGACCTCGACAGCGGCGAACTGGTCGCGGACCTGACCGAGCATGGCCAGAAGGTCTGCCTGGCCGAGGGCGGCATGGGCGGCTGGGGCAACCTGCACTTCAAGTCCAGCACCAACCGCGCGCCGCGCCAGCAGGTGGACGGCAAGCCGGGCGAACGCCGCATGCTCAAGCTGGAGCTGAAGGTGCTGGCCGACGTCGGCCTGCTCGGCATGCCCAATGCCGGCAAGTCGACCTTCATCTCGCACGTCTCGAACGCGCGCCCGAAGATCGCCGACTATCCCTTCACCACGCTGCACCCCAACCTGGGCGTGGTGCGCGTCGACCATGAGCAGTCCTTCGTGGTGGCCGACATTCCCGGCCTGATCGAGGGTGCCGCCGAAGGCGCCGGCCTGGGCCACCAGTTCCTGCGCCACCTGCAGCGCACCGGACTGCTGCTGCATATCGTCGACCTGGCCCCCTTCGACGACGCGGTCGACCCGGTCGCCGAGGCGCGCGCGATCGTCAACGAGCTGAAGAAGTACGATGCGACGCTGTACGAGAAGCCGCGCTGGCTGGTGCTGAACAAGCTCGACATGGTGCCGGAAGACGAGCGCGAGGCCCGCGCCAAGGACTTCATCAAGCGCTACAAGTGGAAGGGGCCGGTGTTCCGCATCTCCGCGCTGACCGGCGAAGGCTGCCGTGAGCTGATCTACGCGATCAAGGACCACCTGGCCGCGATCAAGGCCGAGGAAGCTGCCGCGCTGGCCGAGCCGGACGTCCGCCTCGACGATCGCCTGCACAACGTCGAACGGGACGGCGGCGGGCCGGTCTGAGACGGGCCGCGCGGCGCAGGCGACGACACCACCAACATAACCATTCCGGGGGAATGCGGGCGGCGCCCCGGCGCCTGCCCGGCGGCAGCGTCCCCCACTCCTCGAGACAGGAAGCTCACCATGCAATCGGTCATCGCGCAGGCAAAGCGCATCGTCGCCAAGGTCGGATCCAGCCTGGTGACCAATGATGGCAAGGGCCTGGACCACGACGCCATCGCTCGTTGGGCGGCGCAGATCGCCAGCCTGCGTGCCAGTGGCAAGGAAGTGGTGCTGGTCAGTTCTGGCGCCATCGCGGAAGGCATGCAGCGGCTGGGCTGGAGCAAGCGTCCGAGTGAGATCCACGAGTTGCAGGCGGCCGCCGCAGTCGGCCAGATGGGCCTGGCGCAGGTCTACGAAAGCCAGTTCGGGCTGCATGGCATCCGCACCGCGCAGGTACTGCTGACGCACGCCGACCTTGCCGATCGCGAGCGCTACCTGAATGCGCGCTCGACGCTGGTGACCCTGCTCGGCCTCGGCGTGGTGCCGATCATCAACGAGAACGATACCGTCGTCACCGATGAGATCAAGTTCGGCGACAACGACACGCTGGGCGCGCTGGTGACCAACCTGATCGAAGGCGACGCGCTGGTGATCCTGACCGACCAGCGTGGCCTCTACACGGCCGATCCGCGCAAGGACCCGGCGGCCGAGTTCGTGCACGAGGCGCTGGCCGGTACGCTCGAGCTGGAGGCCATGGCCGGCGGCGCCGGCACGGCCATCGGTCGCGGCGGCATGCTGACCAAGATCCTGGCGGCCAAGCGCGCGGCCAAGTCGGGCGCCCATACCGTGATCGCTTCGGGGCGGGAGCCCCGCGTGCTGGAGCGGCTGGCGGCCGGCGAGGCCATCGGCACCCAGCTGCTGGCGCCGACCGGCCGGCTGACCGCGCGCAAGCAATGGATGACAGATCACCTGCAGCTGCGCGGGCGCCTGGTCATCGACGCGGGCGCGGTGGCCAAGCTGACCGCCAGCGGCACCTCGCTGCTGCCCATCGGCGTGGTCGAGGTGCAGGGCGAGTTCGTGCGCGGCGAAGTGGTTGCCTGTGTCGACCAGGCGGGGCGCGAGGTGGCGCGCGGCATGAGCAACTACTCCAGCGCCGAGGCGCGCCTGATCGCGCGCAAGCCCTCCGCGGAGATCGAGGCCGTGCTCGGGCACGTCAACGAGCCCGAACTCATCCACCGGGACAATCTGGTCCTGATGTAAGGCTGCCGCCGGCTGGGCGGCTCAGCCTCGCGGGCGCGGCGACGCGCCTGGTGTCCTGGATCGCAGATTCATCGGCAGCCCCTGCGGGGCTGCCGAGGGGCCGCTAGCGGAAGCCGTTCTGCGCCGGCTGGTCGCTGCGCAGGCGCTTGACGATGTCCTTGGCGCTGCCGTAGGCCGAGCGGCCGTCGCACAGGTAGTCGCGGCCCAGTGCGTCGGCGTAGTTGTTGCGGCTGCTCTGGCTGAGGCGGATCCATCCCTCGCGGCCGTCGCTGCGGTTACGCACCCAGCCCTTGGCGCCGGGCGGCAGCGTCGCGTACAGCTTGCGCTCGAAGGTATCGCAGCGCAGCGCCTCGAAGCTGGTATTGCGCACGCCGCTGGCGCTGGTGATCACCACGGTGTAGCGCACGGCGCCGTCTTCTCCGACCAATACCGACTTGGCGTCGACCGCGAACTTCAGCGTGGTGTTGGTCGGGCCGAATTCGAAGGGGATCAGGTCGGCGTCGCTGGGCAGCGCGGGCAGGGAGACCTCGACCTCCTTGAACGGCTTGCCGCCGAACAGGTCGTCGATCAGGTCGCCTTTCTTGTTGGGGAGCTCTTCCTCTTCAGCGTTGGCGGTCTGCGGCTTGCTGGGCGTGCTGCTGCACGCGGCCAGTCCGAGGCAGGCGGCGGCGGCCGCCAGCAGGCAGGCGGCACGCAGGCGCGGGCGAAGGCCGCGCCCGGCGAATTCAGTCATCGGTACTCCGTTCAGGGTTTGCCGGCAGCGCCGGCTGGATCGGGCCCGGATTGCCGCGGCCCGCGTTTTCCTGGCGCGCCTGTCCGTGGCGGCCGCCGTGGTGGCCGAGGTGATGGCCGTGTCCACCGTAGGGGCCGGCCATGCGGCCACGCTGCAGGAAGCGCGACAGCTCCGTCAGCGCCATCTGGTAGACCTCGCGCTTGAACTCGATCACCGCTTCGAGCGGCACCCAGTACTGGCTCCAGCGCCAGGCGTCGAACTCGGGGTGGTCGGTGGCGCGCAGGCGGATATCGCAATCCCGCGCGGCCATGCGCAGCAGGAACCAGATCTGCTTCTGGCCCCGGTAGTGGCCGCGGATTTCGCGGCGGATGAACTTGTCCGGCACCTCATAACGCAGCCAGTCGCGGGTACGACCCACGATTCGGACATGTTCGGGCAGCAGTCCGACCTCTTCATGCAGTTCGCGGTACATCGCCTGTTCCGGCGTCTCGCCGTATTTGATGCCGCCTTGAGGAAACTGCCACGAATGTTCGCCGATACGTTTGCCCCAGAACACCTCGTTCCGTGCGTTGATGAGGATAATGCCGACGTTCGGGCGAAAGCCTTCACGATCGAGCATGACTGCACCTCGAATCCTTTAGAATTACGTCGATTATAAAGCGCGCGGTACGGCCTGAGTGGGCAGGTGCTGGTTTTCCCCAGCGGAAGCGTCGTTTCAGGCGCGTGCGTACAGGATTTGGTGCGGTGGCACTCCGGAATCGGCCGGGGGGGCCGGACCCTAAGAGAAAGCTACGGATGAAAGCCTCGCAATTCTTCATTTCCACCCTCAAGGAAGCCCCTTCCGACGCGGAAATCGTCTCGCACAAGCTGATGATGCGCGCCGGCATGATCAAGAAGCTGGGCGCGGGCATCTACAACTACATGCCGATCGGCCTGCGCGTGATCCGCAAGGTGGAGAACATCGTGCGCGAGGAGATGAACCGGGCCGGCGCGGTCGAGTTGTCGATGCCCGTGATCCAGCCGGCCGAGCTGTGGCAGGAGACCGGCCGCTGGGACAAGATGGGCCCGGAGCTGCTGCGCCTGAAGGATCGCCACGAGCGCGATTTCGCCGTGCAGCCGACCTCGGAGGAGGTCGTGACCGACATCGCGCGCAGCGAGATCCGCAGCTACAAGCAGCTGCCGATCAACTTCTACCAGATCCAGACCAAGTTCCGCGACGAGCGCCGGCCGCGCTTCGGCATCATGCGCGGCCGCGAGTTCACCATGAAGGACGCCTATTCCTTCGACCGCGACCTGGACGGCATGAAGGCTTCGTACCAGAAGATGTATGACGCCTACGTGCGCATCTTCCAGCGCTTCGGCCTGGAATTCCGCGCGGTGGCGGCCGACAACGGCGCCATCGGCGGTTCGGGCTCGCATGAGTTCCACGTGATCGCCGACACCGGCGAGGACGCCATCGTCTACTGCCCGGACTCCGACTACGCCGCCAACATGGAGGCGGCCGAGGCGCTGCCGCTGCTGGTCAGCCGCGCTGCCGCCGCCGAGCCGCTGGTGAAGGCGTCGACGCCGGAGAAGGCCAAGTGCGAGCACGTGGCCGAGTTCCTCGGCATCCCGCTGGAGCGTACCGTCAAGTCGATCGTGCTGGCCACCGACGGCGAGGCCGGCACGCAGGTCTGGCTGCTGCTGATCCGCGGCGATCATGAGCTGAACGAGATCAAGGCATCGAAGGTGCCCGGCCTGGCCGACTTCCGCTTCGCCACCGAGAACGAGATCGTTGACGCCTTCGGTTCGCCGCCGGGCTACCTGGGCCCGGTGGGCACCAGGAAGCCGGTCAAGCTGGTGGTGGACCGCACCGTCGCCAATATGAGCGATTTCTGCTGCGGCGCCAACGAGCGCGACTACCACTACACCGGCGTCAACTGGGGCCGCGACCTGCCCGAGCCGCAGGTGGCCGACCTGCGCAACGTGGTCGAGGGCGACGCCTCGCCCGACGGCAAGGGCCGCCTGTCCATCTGCCGCGGCATCGAGGTGGGCCACGTGTTCATGCTCGGCACGCGCTACTCGGTCGACATGAACGCCAACTTCCTCGACGAGAACGGCAAGACCCAGCCGATGCAGATGGGCTGCTACGGCATCGGCGTCACGCGTATCCTCGGTGCCGCCATCGAGCAGAATTTCGACGAGCGCGGCATCATCTGGCCGGCCGCCATCGCGCCCTTCGAGGTGGTGGTGTGCCCGGTCGGCTACGACCGCAACGAGGCGGTCAAGGCCGAGGCCGACCGCATCCATGCCGAGCTGCTCGCGGCCGGCGTCGACGTGATCCTGGATGACCGCGGCGAGCGTCCCGGCGTGATGTTCGCCGACTGGGAGCTGATCGGCGTGCCGCACCGCGTGGTGGTGGGCGATCGCGGCCTGAAGGAGGGCAAAGTCGAGTACCAGGGCCGGCGCGACGCGCAGGCGACCGCGGTGGCGGTGGCCGACGTGGTCGGCCACGTACGCGGCCTGCTCGCCGGCTGACGCGGCTGACGGTGCGCGCGCCACGCCCAGCTTCCAGCCTGTCCGCTACCCGGCTCGGCGCCGGGCGGCTGGCGCGCGCGGGCGGCGCCCTGTTCCTGGTGGTGGCGGCAGCCGCCGCCCACGCCGGCGCACAGAAGGAAGAAGATCTCGCCGACTCGGTGCGCGGCGCGCTGGCCGCCGCCATCGCCGACGGCCGCCCGGTGCGGCCCGTCTTCGCCAGCGGCGGGGAGCGGCTGGCCTACCTGAAATGGCTGGACGAGATGTCGCGCCGGCTGGAGAGCCGCATCCCCGAATCGCAGACGCGCGTCGAGCTGATCGAGACCGCTTACTACGAAGCCAAGCGTGCGGGACTGGAGCCGGCGCTGGTGCTCGGCCTGATGCAGGTCGAGAGCAATTTCCGCAAGTACGCCATCAGTGCCGCCGGCGCGCGCGGCCTGATGCAGGTGATGCCGTTCTGGACGCGCAGCATCGGCGACAGCGATTCCCGCAAACTGTTCCACCTGCAGAGCAACCTGCGCTACGGCTGCACCATCCTGCGTTACTACCTCGACCGCGAGCAGGGCGACCTGTTCCTCGCCCTGGGCCGCTACAACGGCAGCCGCGGCCGTCCTGAATACCCGAATGCCGTGCTGGCCGCGTGGAAGCGCTGGCAGTATTCCGAAGTCTCGGTCACCGTGGCCGGCGATCCGGCGCCTGCCGCGCCGCGCGCCGCGCCGGGCGGCCTGGCCGAGCGCCCCGCCGGCAACCCCTTCTCTGCGCGGCGCCTCGCCAATCCGTCATGAGCGCGCAGCCCGGCAATGCGGCCGGCGCCACCGGCCACACGGTCTCGTCGCCGGAGCTGGAGCGCTGGCTGGTGCGCCACATTGCACTCGGCTTCGGTGTCGAAGCCCTGGTGCGCTCGATGTGCCTGTCCGGCTACGAGGCCGGCTTCGCCCGCACCACCGTGCTGGCGGCCCTCGCCGTGGCACCTGCGCGCGACGCCGCCGCATCCGCGCCGGCGGCCGGGGCTGCGGGCGATGCCATGCAGAACGTGCACCGGCATGGCGCCCACGACACGCGGCTGCTGTTCTCGCTGCAGGCGCCGCGCGTTTCGCTCTACCAGGGTTTGCTGGATGCCGCCGAGTGCGACGCCCTGGTGGCGCTGGCGCGCGGGCGGCTGGCGCGCTCGCCGGTGGTCAATCCCGACACCGGCGACGAAAACCTGATCGATGCGCGCACCAGCTTGGGCGCCATGTTCCAGGTGGGCGAGCACCCCCTGATCGCCCGCATCGAAGCGCGTATCGCCGCGCTCACGGGCGTGCCGGCCGAGCATGGCGAAGGCCTGCAGATCCTCAACTACAAGCCCGGCGGCCAGTACCAGCCGCACTACGACTATTTCCATCCGGAGCGGCCGGGCGAGGCGCGCCAGCTGCGCGTCGGCGGCCAGCGCATCGCCACCCTGGTGATCTACCTGAACAGCCCGCCGGCCGGCGGCGCCACGGCCTTTCCGCGCCTGGGCCTGGAGGTGGCGCCGGTGCAGGGCAATGCGGTCTACTTCGCCTACCGCTTGCCGGACGGACGTCTCGACGAGCGGACCCTGCACGCGGGCCTGCCGGTGACAGCGGGCGAGAAATGGATCGCAACCAAATGGCTGCGCGAGCGTCCGTACCGGAACCTGCCTTGAGTCCGGCCAGGCCGGCCGCGCGCCTCTGGTTCGATGCCGCGCTCCCGTTCGCCGAGTACCGGTGCGCCGGCGACGGCGGCGCCGCCTACCTGCCGCATACGCATCCGACCCTGTCGATCGGCGCGGTTGACGGCGGCGGCAGTGTTTTCCGCTGGACCGGCGGTGTCGAGCACCTGGCGCCCGGTACGGTGGTGGTCGTGCCCGCCGAGCGCGTGCATGCCTGCAATCCCTTGCCGGATGGCCGCTGGAGCTACCAGATGCTGCACCTTGAACCGTGCTGGGTGCGGGGCGTGCTGGCGGAGATTGCCGCCCACGGCGGCGCGATCGACGCTCTGGACGAAGTCGACGTGCGGCGCGAGGCGGCCAGCTACCGGGCGCTGCGCACCCTGGGCGGGATCCTGTTCTCCCCGGCCGATGCCGAGACCAAGGAGGCGGCCCTGGTGGGCGTGGTCGGCGACCTGCTTGCCGGCCGCGGCGCCTTGACACGCCAGCCGGCGCCGACCGCCCCCATGCTGCCGGCCGCGCGGCTGGCGCACCTGAAAGCGCTGCTGCAGGCGCGTCACGCCGAGCGCCTGCCGCTGGCCGAACTGGCGCGCGAAGCCGGCATGAGCCGATATCACCTGATCCGCGCCTTCCGCGCCGGGACCGGCCTGACGCCGCACGCCTACCAGCTCGACCAGCGCATCAACCAGGCACGCCGGCTGCTGCGCGCGGGCGGTGTCCTGGCCGACGTCGCGCTGCAACTGGGATTCGCCGACCAGAGCCACTTCCAGCGAGCCTTCAAGCAGCGCGTGGCGATGACACCGCTGGCCTACCAGCGCGGCGGGCGTGGCGCCGCGGCAGACGCCGCGCCCGCCGCGCCCGCCGCGCGCGAAATGCGGCCATGACCGTGGCGCTGCCGCCGCGCCGGGGCGGGCCAGCCACGCCAGGTGCCGAGCCGGGCATCGCCGGCGTGACCGGGTGCTATCGCGAGGCGCCGCCGGACCTGGCGCTGCGCGGGCATTTTTCCTGCTTCTGGAGCAGCACGCTGCCGCCCGGGCCGGCCCGCGCGGTGGCGGTGCTGCCCGATGGCTGCGTGGACGTCCTCTGGCGCGATGGCGCGCTGCGTGTGGTCGGTCCGGATGTGACGGCTGCACACCCGGACCTGGCGCCGGGCGCGCACGTGCTGGGTGCCCGCTTTCGTGCGGGCGCGGCGCGCGCTTGGCTTGGCCTGCCGCTGTCGGAACTGGTCGGGCGCGCCGTGGCCCTGGAGGATCTATGGGGGAGGGCCGCCGCGGACATGGCGGCGCGCGTGCAGGAAGCCAGGGATCCGCTTGGCCAGGCGCGCGCCTTCCACCAGGAACTGCTTGCGGCAAGCCGCCGCGTGGCACCGGCCGAGGTGCGCGCGGCCGAGCTGTTCCGCCTGTGCGGGCTGCCCGTCGAGGACGGCGCGCGCGCGTTGGCGATACGGAAGCGGCTGGATCTCAGCGAACGTAGCGTGCGGCGTCTATGCCACGATCATTTCGGCTACGGGACCAAGACGCTGGAACGTATCCTGCGCTTCCAGCGCTTCTTTGCCCGCCTGCGCGGGCTGCCGGGCGCGGCATCGCTGGCGCTCCTCGCCGCCGAGGCGGGCTATGCCGACCAGGCCCACCTCGGCCGCGAGGTTCAGGCGCTTTGCGGCATCACGCCGGCGCGCCTGCGGCAGCAGTTGCGGGCGGATCAGGCGCTCTAGCGGCAACGCTGCGGGGGGAGCCGCGAGGCGGCGCGATCTGCACGTGCCGTTCCCGCCGCTGGCCGTTTCGTTCAAGACGGCGGCGCGCGCTGCCCTCATGCTGTAGCCTGCACTTCCGATTGATTCAATCCATTCCATTCCATTCCACAGGAGGCAGCCATGGGAATCCGGGGCAAGGACAGCCAGATCGACAACATCGAATTCAACGTGGGCGACATCGCACGCAGCAAGCGTTTCTACGGCGAGGTGTTCGGCTGGACCTTCACTGACTATGGGCCGGCCTATTGCGAGTTCAGCGATGGCCGGCTGACCGGTGGCTTCACCACCGGCGCGGCGGTCCGGCCGGGCGGGCCGCTGGTCATCCTGTACAGCGAGGACCTGGCTGATGCCCGGCAGCGCATCGTGGCCGCCGGCGGGCGCATCAGCCAGGAGGTATTCGAATTCCCGGGAGGCCGGCGCTTCCATTTCACCGACCCGGACGGCTACGAGCTGGCCGTCTGGACGGCCGCCTGAGTCTTCCGCCCGCGGTCCCCGGCCGCGCAATTTCCTTCAATACGGCGCGGCGCGGCGGGCCGACACTGCCATCATCCGATGGAGGACGGAGATGGATCTGCTGAATGCGCCCGGCGGCCTCGCGCCGCAATTCGCCATGGTGGCCGGCGCCCACCTGCTGGCCCTGCTGAGCCCGGGCCCGGATTTCCTGCTGGTGGTGCGCAGCGGCCTGCTGCATGGCCCGCGCCGGACGGCCGCGGTCTGCCTGGGCATCGCCCTCGGCAACGGGGTCTTCATCCTGCTGGCGCTGGCCGGACTGGCTGCCAGCCGGGCCAGCCAGGCTTGGCTGGACGGCCTGCAATGGGCCGGTTGCGCTTACCTGGTGTGGCTGGGCTGGCGCTTCCTGCGCGTGCGCGGCGGCTTCGCTCTGCCCGATGGGGTGCAGCCGGGGCAGGGCGGGGCGACGGTCCCGGTTGCCTGGGCTGCACAGCTCGGCACGGGCCTGCTGTCGGCGCTGCTCAATCCCAAGAACGCCCTGTTCTATGCCAGCCTGTTCGCCATGCTGGCCGCACAGCACACGCCGCCGGCCATCCAGGCCGCCTACGGGGCCTGGATGTTCTGCGCCGTGTTCGGCTGGGACCTGCTGGTGGCGTACGGAGCCGGACACCCGGCCGTGGCCTCGCGTTTCGCCCGCTCGACCACTGCGGTCGGCCGCTGCACGGGATTGGCCTTGTGGGGCCTGGCCACCGTCGTGGCGGTGCGCTCTTGGCGGAGCTAGGCCGAACCCGGTCGCATCCGATATCCATGCCGGTACATTTGTGGAAAAGTGTACCGGTACTGTGCTGGTAACCGTCGCTAGACTGAGCAGGTCGTTTTCATCCCCTGCTTTTCGCCCCTAAGACGGAGTCCTCTCATGGCACTGCTTCAGCTCGCTGCCGGCTCCGGCGTCTTCGCCGCCTTCTGCGGCTTCGCGCTGGTGTCCTCGGTCACCCCCGGTCCCAACAATACGATGGTGCTGGCCTCCGGCGTCAACTTCGGCTTCGCCCGCACGGTTCCGCACCTGCTCGGCATCAGCCTGGGCTTCTCGCTGATGGTAGCCCTGGTGGGCCTGGGCCTGGGCTCGCTGTTCACGGCATTGCCGTGGACCTGGCAGGTCCTGCGCGTGGCGGCTGCGCTGTACCTGACATGGCTGGCCTGGAAGCTCGCGACGGGCGGCGGCGTGCAGGAACGCAGCGTGGCGCGGCCGATGGGCTTCCTGCGCGCGGCGGCCTTCCAGTGGGTGAATCCCAAGGCCTGGGTGATGGCGGTGGGCGCGTGCAGCACCTATGTGCTGCACGGCAACCTGTGGGTCAACGTCCTGCTGCTGTCGGGGATCTTCGCCGTGATCAACCTGCCCAGCGTGGCCATGTGGGCGGTGTTCGGCTCGGCGCTGCGCCGCTGGCTGGCCGACCCGCGGGTGCTGCGGGTCTTCAATGTGGCGATGGCGCTGCTGCTGCTCGCCTCGCTGTGGCCTATCCTCAGCGCAAGGCCCTGATGGCGCCGAGATTGCGCCAGTAGCCCTTGGCATCCATGCCGCAGCCGAACACATAGCGGTCCGGCACGGTGAAGCCGCAAAAGTCCGGATGCATGGGCTTGGCCTTGGCCAGCGTCTTTTCGCACAGCACGGCGGCGTGGAACTCGCGCGCGCCCATGTCCATGATGCGCTGGCGGATGGCCGCCATGGTCTCGCCTTCGTCGAGGATGTCGTCGAGCACCAGTACCACGCGGTCCTTGACCGATTCGCGCGGCGCCACGCGCCATTGCATTTCCCCGCCCACCGTCTTGTTGTTGTAGCGGGACAGGTGGATGTAGTCGAATTCCAGCGGGAAGGCCAGCTTGGGCAGCAGCATGCCGGTGAAGACCACGGCGCCGCCCATCACGGACAGCACCAGCGGGAAGGTGTCGCCGATCTTGGCGGTGATCTCGGCTGCCATGCGGTCGAGTGAGGCCTGCACGGCTTCTGCGCTGACGATTTCCTCGGAATTGGCCCACAGTTCGCGGGCCTGTTCGGCGGTCATCATGATGGTTCTTCCTATCTCGTTTCTTGGCGTGGGGGCGTGGGGGCGGTGCGCGGGGAGCGGCCCCGCGCGGGCAGGGAATCAGCGGTTGAACAACCCTTTCATGCCGCCTTTCATGGCGCCCATCGAGCGCATCAGCTTCATCATGCCGCCGCCCTTGAGCTTCTTCATCATGCCCTGCATCTGATCGAACTGGTTGAGCAACCGGTTGACTTCCTGCACCGGCACACCGGCGCCGGCGGCGATACGGCGCTTGCGGCTGGCCTTGATCAGGTCCGGCTTGGCGCGCTCGGCGGGCGTCATGCTGTTGATGATGCCCTCCATGCGGCGCACCTGCTTCTCGGCCTGGTCCATGTTGGCGCCCTGGGCCTGCTGCGCGAACTGGGCCGGCAGCTTGTCCACCAGGCTGCCCAGTCCACCCATCTTCTTCATCTGGCCGATCTGTGCCTTGAAGTCTTCCAGGTCGAAGTCGCCGGTCTTCTTGATCTTCTTGGCCAGTTTCTCGGCCGCTTCCATGTCGACGCCGCGCTGCGCCTCCTCGACCAGGGCGAGGATGTCGCCCATGCCCAGGATCCGCTGGGCCATGCGATCGGGGTAGAAGGGCTCCAGGCCGTCGAGCTTCTCGCCGACGCCGACGAACTTGATCGGCCTGCCGGTGATGTGGCGCACCGACAGCGCAGCGCCGCCGCGTGCGTCGCCGTCGAGCTTGGTCAGCACCACTCCGGTCAGCGGCAGCGCGTCATTGAAGGCCTTGGCGGTATTGACCGCGTCCTGGCCCAGCATGGCATCGACCACGAACAGGGTCTCGGCGGGCTTGAGCTCGGCGTGCAGCGCGGCGATCTCCTGCATCATCGCCTCGTCGATGCCCAGGCGGCCGGCGGTGTCGACGATCAGCACGTCGGCATAGTGCTTGCGCGCCCAGTCCAGCGCCGCGCGTGCGATGTCGACCGGTTTCTGGTCCGGCTGGGAGGGGAAGAACTCCGCGCCGACCTGCTCGGACACCGTCTTCAACTGGGCGATCGCGGCGGGGCGGTAGACGTCGCAGGAGACCGTCAGCACCTTCTTCTTCTTGTTCTCCTTGAGCCACTTGGCCAGCTTGCCCACCGTGGTGGTCTTGCCCGCGCCCTGCAGGCCGGCCATCAGGATGATGGCGGGCGGCTGCACTGCCAGGTTCAGTTCGGCGCTCTTGCCCTGGAGGCTTTCCTCGCCGCCGATCACCGCGGTCAGCTCGCGCTGCACCACCCCGACCAGGGCCTGGCCCGGCGTGAGGCTGGAGACCACCTCCTCGCCCATGGCCTTTTCCTTCACGCGCGCGATGAACTCGCGCACAACTGGCAGGGCGACGTCGGCCTCGAGCATGGCGAGGCGCACTTCGCGCAGCATTTCGGCGGTATTGGCCTCGGTCAGGCGAGCCTCGCCGCGCATGGTCTTGACGACCCGCGCCAAGCGTTGAGTGAGATTGTCCAGCATGGCAGAAAAGGGGGAGGTTTGGCGCCCGGGCGCGGCGTTACCGCGGCGCCACCAGTACAGGGCGCTAGGGTAAACTGTGCAAATGGCCATTGTACTGTATGCCTTGACGGCACTTCTCTATTGCGGCCTGGCCTATCACGGCTGGGCGGCGCGTCATGCCCAGCTGGCCGCCCTGGCCCAGGGCGGTGGCGGCTCGGCCCTGCTGATGGCGGGCGCATCCGGCGCGGGAGAGGCGCAGCCGCCCTGGTGGCACCTGCTGATGGTGGGGGCCCTGGCCAGCCACGGCCTGCTGCTGCACGAGACCATCTTTCCCGCCGACCACATGATGTTCGGCTTCGCCTACGCGCTGTCGGCCATGCTCTGGCTGGGCGTGGGCATCTACTGGATCGAGAGTTTCTTCTTCTCGCTGGCCGGGCTCGGCCTGATCGTGATCCCGGTGGCCCTGCTGGCCAGCCTGATGCCGCTGGTCTTTCCCGGCTCGCAGATCCTCGGCTATGCGGCCAAGCCGCTGTTCAAGCTGCATTTCATCATCGCCAACGTGGCTTATGGGCTGTTCACCCTGGCCGCCTTCCATGCTTTCCTGATGCTGCTGGCCGAGCGCCGCCTGCACGGCTTCAACCGTCCGGTGGGCGGGGGCGCGGGCGAGCCGCGCTGGCTCGGCCGCTGGCTGGACCTGCTGCCGCCGCTGCTGACGCTGGAGAAGCTGCTGTTCCGCCTGATCGGCGCCGGCTTCGTGCTGCTGACGCTGACCATTGCCTCGGGCCTGCTGTTCTCCGAGCAACTGTTCGGGCGGGCCTTCCGGCTCGACCACAAGACGGTCTTCGCCCTGCTGTCCTGGGGCATGTTCTGCGGCATCCTGATCGGCCGGCGCTTCTACGGCTGGCGCGGGCGCGCCGCGCTGCGCTGGGTGATCGCCTCCTTCGGCATCCTGCTGCTGGCCTACGTCGGCAGCCGCTTCGTCATCGAAGTGATCCTGCATCGCGTCTGAGGCCCGGCATGGCACGCATCTTCCTTCTCCTGGCTGTGGTGCTGGGCATGTTCTGGTGGCTGCGCAACCGCGCCGAGGAACGCCTGCGCGCGGAGCGCCGGGCGGCGCGCTCGGCCAGGCCCTCCCCCGATGACGGCAGTGCCAGCGAGGCGATGGTGCCGTGCGCGAGCTGCGGGGTGCACCTGCCGCGCAGCGAGGCGATCGCCTATCGTGGCCTGCACTATTGCCGGCGCAGCCACCTGCCGGACGACAGCGGCCCGCCCGCATGAAGACCCGGCAGCCCGCCGCGCCGCCAGCCGGCGTGCTGCATGCCATGCTGCAGACTTGGCAGCAGGCCGAGCCGCCGGAATTCCACTGGCGCCTGCTGCACTACTTCTGCTGGACGCGTCTGGCCGTCGGGCTGCTGCTGCTCGGCTACATCTGGCTGCCCTCCCAGCGCGGCGAGATGCTGCAGGCCCTGCCGGAGGCGCCGTGGACCTGGGCCAGCCCGATGCGCCTGGTGCTGTCCTACCTCGCGCTGGCGCTGGCGATGGCTGCCGCCGCGCTGTGGCGCCGCCGCTTTCATTTCCGCGTGCGCTTGCAGGTGCTGGCCGACCTGCTGCTGCTGGCGCTGCTGTTCCACGCCCTGGGGCGCCATGGTGACGGGCTGGCCATGATCTTCCTGCTGCCGGCGCTGGAGGCCGGTGCGCTGACCAGCCTGCCGTTCGCGCTGTTCGCCGCCGCGGTGTCGGCGCTGACGGTGCTGGGCGAGCCGATGATGCAGACGCTGGTGGCGCGCCAGACCGCGCCCGCGCTGCTTGGCGCCGGCCTCTACGGGCTGGTGTTCATGATCGCGGCGCTGCTGATGTACCTGCTGGCCAACCGCCAGCTGGCACAGGAGCAGCTGGCCCTGGCGCGCGAGCGCGAGCTGCGGCTGCAGCAGCTGGTCAACCGGCTGATGGTCAACGACATGCAGGACGGCGTGATGCTGCTGCGCGCCAATGGTGCCGTGGTAGCGGCCAATCCGGCCGCCGTGGTGCTGCTCGGCGTGCAGCCCGCCGAGCGCGGCGGCGATCCGCGCGCGGCGGGCGCACAGCGCGAAGCCATCCTGTTCGACCTGCGCCGCATCCCGCGGCTGCAGCCGCTGGCGGAAATGCTGCGCGACTGGCTGCGCAGCCGCGACGACGCGCCGCGCATCCTGCAGTTGCTGCCCCTGCCGCTGCGGCCTTCCTCGGGCGGCGGGCCCATCCTGCACACCCGCCTGCGCCTGCGTTTCCTGCTGCCGGGCGTGGCCGGCCTGCGCTCCACCTTCGCCGCGTCCCTGTCGACGCACACCCTGGGCTCGGCATCGTCGATGCGCACGGCGGCCTGGAACGAGATGTCGCCCGAGGCGGCTGCGCGCCTGCGCCTGGCCATCGCGCAGAACGAGGCGATGTCCTGGAGTCCCGAGGACGAAGCCCTGCTGCGCAGCGAGATGCGCGACACCGTGCTGGTGCATATCGAGAGCTGGGAGCGCATCGCCGAGCAGGTCCAGCAGGAGAAGCTGGCCGCGATGGGACGGCTGGTGGCCAGCGTGGCGCATCAGATCCGCAATCCGCTGGCGGCGATCAGCCAGGCCAGCGAGCTGCTGGCGGACTCCGGACGGCGCGGCGCGCGGGCCGAGGGCGACGTCGACGCGCGCCTGCTGCGCATCATCAGCGACAACGTGCGGCGGCTCGACCAGGTGGTCTCGGACGTGCTGCAGATGTCGCGCCGCCCGCGTACCGAGCGCAGTGCCGTGGACCTGAACAAGGCGCTGCCGGAAATCGTGGCGCGCTGGCGCGCGGAGATGCGCTCGCGCTCGGCGCGCGCCGAGGCGGTGGCCGGCGCGGCGCCGCCTGCGGGCCCCGGCCATGAAGTCAATGCCAATGCCATCCGCCTGACGGTCGATGTGGCCAGGCCGGTCATCTTCGAGCCGTCGCAGCTGCAACAGGTGGTCGGCAACCTGCTCGACAACGCCTGGCGCTACTGCAGCCGCCGGCCCGGCGCGATCCGCCTGCTGGCGCATGCGCTGGACCAGCACCATGCCGAGCTGATCGTCTGGAACGATGGCAGCGAGGTCTCGCGCGAGCACCAGCGCAGCCTGTTCGAGCCCTTCTTCACCAGCAATGCCCAGGGTACCGGCCTGGGATTGTTCATGGCGCGCGAGCTGTGCGGCGCCAACGATGCCCAGGTGCGCTACGGCACCATTTCGCTGGAGGCGCTGCTCGAGCGCACGGGGATGCTGGCGCCGGCCGCGCGCGATACACTGCCGTCCAAGGCCTTCGTGCTGACCTTGCGCATCGACACGCCGGAGACCGGCGGCACCTGAGGCCGGCCGAGCCTCCCGTCCAGACCGACCACGCGACCCAGCGCCCACTCCACCGCACGCCGCCCATGCCGTTCCGACCTTCCGGCCCCGATCCCATCCTCGTCATCGACGACGAAGCCGATCTGCGCGAACTGCTCGACATCTCGATCCGCCGCATGGGCCATGACGTGGTGCTGGCCGGCTCGCTGGCCGAGGCGCGCGAAAAGCTGGCCCGCGGGCACTACAGCCTGGTGCTGACGGACATGCGGCTGGGCGACGGGCTCGGCATCGAGATCGTGCGGCAGCTGTCGAGCGCGCCCGAGCGCGTGCCGGTGGCCGTGCTGACGGCCTACGGCAGCGCCGACAATGCGGTCGAGGCACTGAAGGCCGGTGCTTTCGACTACATCGCCAAGCCGGTCTCGCTGGAGCAGTTGCGCAACCTGATCCTGAACGCGCTCGGCCGGCAGCAGCGCGACGGCGCGGAGGTGTCGGCGGGCGATGCCGCCAACCGGGCCGCCGACCTGCTGCCGGGCCATTCGGCGGCCATGCAGGAGGTGCGGCGCGCGCTGGCCCGGCTGGCGCGCAGCATGGCGCCCATCGTGATCAGCGGCGAATCCGGCAGCGGCAAGGAGCGTGCCGCGCGCGCCATCCACGCCATCAGCGCGCGCGCGGCGCATCCGTTCGTGGCAGTCAACTGCGGGGCCATTCCGGAGACGCTGATGGAGTCGGAGTTCTTCGGCTACGTCAAGGGCGCCTTCACCGGGGCCGACAGCGAACGCGGCGGCTTCTTCCATGCCGCCAACGGCGGCACGCTGATGCTCGACGAGGTGGCCGACCTGCCGCTGGCGATGCAGGTCAAGCTGCTGCGTGCGCTGCAGGAGCGGCGTGTGCGCAAGATCGGCGCCAGCCGCGAGGATCTCGTCGACGTGCGGGTGGTCTGCGCCAGCCACAAGGACCTGGCCGCCATGGTGGCGGCGGGCCAGTTCCGCCAGGATCTCTACTACCGCCTCAACGTGCTGGAACTGCGCATGCCCACGCTGCGCGAGCGCGCGGAAGACGTGCCGGTGCTGGCGCGGGCCATTCTCGCCCACCTGGCCGGCCGCTACGGCGACCCGCGCGCCAAGCGGCTGTCGCCGGCGGCGCTCGAGCGGCTGTCGGCCTACCGCTTTCCCGGCAACGTGCGCGAATTGGAGAATCTGCTGGAGCGGGCCTACGCCTTCGCCGAGGGCGAGCACATCGACGTGGCCGATCTCGGGCCGCTGGAGGCAGGCACGGAGCGCCCCGGCCTGCTGGCGCCGCCCGCCGCGCCCGCGGCCTACTATGCGCCGTGGCCGGGCGGCGCGCTGTGGGCGCCGGTGGCAGCGCCCGCGCTGGCGCCCGTCGCCCTGCCCACCGGACTGCCGGCGGCACCGGAGCCGGTGCCGGTGCCGACCGCGTCCGCGTCGGTCGTGCTGGCCGACGATGCGATCGGCGCGATCGGCGCGCCCGTGGTCTTCCCGATCGACCTGCCGGCGCGGCTGGAGGCGCTGGAGCGCAGCCTGATCCTGCAGGCGCTGCAGCAGACCGGCTTCAACCGCACGGCGGCGGCGCCGCTGCTGGGCCTGAGCTTCCGCCAGCTGCGCTACCGCATCCAGCAACTCGGCATCCGCGGCGACGGGCGCGAGGAAGCGGGCGAGGCCCTAGATGCGGCGGACGGCATCGAGGGCACCGAGATATCGGGATGCACCGACCCGCTGGCCACAGGGAGGCACGATGGCTGAGCGGCGTTCCAGGTACCTGCGGCCCGCATTGCGTCCCGGCGCCGACGGCTGGGTGGCGGCGGCGCGCCGCGTGGACTCGCCGAATTTCGACGAGCGTCCCGCCGGCATGCCGGTCGGGCTGGTGGTGCTGCACAACATCAGCCTGCCGCCCGGGCAGTTCGGCAGCGGCGACATCGAGGCCTTCTTCCAGAACCGGCTCGACGCCACCCGCCATCCCTTCTTCGCCACCATCCACGACGTGCGCGTGTCGGCCCACTTCCTGGTTGCGCGCGATGGCGAGCTGATCCAGTTCGTCTCCTGCAATGCGCGCGCCTGGCATGCCGGCCTGTCCGATTTCTTCGGCCGGGAGCGTTGCAACGATTTCTCCATCGGCATCGAGATCGAGGGCTGCGACGACCTGCCGTTCACGGCCGCCCAGTACGACACGGTGGCCGCCCTGGTGCGGGAGCTGCTGGCAGCCTACCCCTCGGTGGGCGCGCTGGCCGGTCACAGCGACATCGCGCCCGGACGGAAGACCGATCCGGGCCCGCACTTCGACTGGGACCGGCTGGCCGGCGAGGCTGGCCTGGCGCCGGCGCTGCTGCCTTACCGCACGGTGAGGCCGGCTGGCAAGTGAATCCTGACGGTGCTTGTGGCTATCGGCTGCCGTCGGCCAATCGAAAAAATTTCTCTACAATATGCGCCCCCGCACCATGCGGCGCCCAAGCCTTGCGCTATGCGGCCTGGCGGCCATGCGGCAGCGCGCAAGGCCGGCACCGCTCGGCAAAAACTAAGTTGTCAAGACTGGTCAACGCGTGTCGTTTCACTATACTTAGTCCAGTTTTCTGATCCGGCCACTATATCTAGTGGTCGGGCAGCGTGCTCGCCTGGATGTGACCCAGGGGACGCAGCCGTCGCGATGCAGGCATCGCGCGGCCGGCGGCCCGGGACACCGGGCGTCCAGTCTTTCGAGTCCCCTGCAGATGTAGCAAGCCGCTTGCCGTTCCGGCCCCGTGCCGGCGGTGGGATTGTTCAGTGCGCATTTGCTGGGGACTCTGTCGTTTTCACCCCGGGAAACAGGAGTGCTTCATGCAGACGGCCCAGAACGAAATCACAGCCGGCGTGGCCAATCCCGCCGGCGCTGCAGCGCCCCAGCAGTCGACTGCCGCCGCTAACAGCGGCTACCAGGATCACAAGATCATCCGGCGCAACGGCGCCGTGGTGGCATTCGAGCCCAGCAAGATCACGGTGGCCATGACCAAGGCCTTCCTCGCCGTCAACGGCGGGCAGGGCGCCGCTTCCGCGCGCGTGCGCGAGCTGGTCGAGCAGCTGACGCAGGGCGTGGTGCGCGCGCTGCTGCGCAGCCGTCCGAACGGCGGTACCTTCCATATCGAGGATGTGCAGGACCACGTCGAGCTGGCGCTGATGCGCTCGGGCGAACACGAGGTGGCCCGTGCCTACGTGCTCTACCGCGAGAAGCGCACGCAGGAGCGCGCCCAGGCCAGCGCCCAGGCGGTGGCCCGCGTGCAGCAGGGCGGCGTGACGGTCAACGTCACCGACGGCGGCCAGAGCAGGCCGCTGGACCTGGCCGCGCTGCATGCGCTGATCGACAACGCCTGCAGCGGCCTCGGCCAGAGCGTCAGTGCCGAGCCGATCCTGCGGGAAACGCTGAAGAACCTGTATGACGGCGTGCCGATGAGCCAGGTCTACGACTCGGCCATCCTGGCCGCGCGTACCCTGATCGAGAAGGACCCGGACTACAGCCAGGTCACCGCCCGCATCCTGCTGCACACCATCCGCAAGGAAATCCTCGGCGCCGAGGTGACCCAGGCCGAGATGGCGACGCGCTACGCCGAGTACTTCCCGAAGTTCATCGCGCGCGGCATCCAGGCCGAACTGCTCGACGAGAAGCTGGCCACCTTCGACCTGGCCCGCCTGGGCGCGGCGCTCGACGCCTCGCGCGACTTCCAGTTCAACTACCTCGGCCTGCAGACGCTGTACGACCGCTACTTCCTGCACATCGATGAAGTGCGCATCGAGATGCCGCAGGCCTTCTTCATGCGCGTGGCCATGGGCCTGGCGCTGAACGAGGCCGACCGCGAGGCGCGTGCCATCGAGTTCTACCAGCTGCTGTCCTCGTTCGACTTCATGTCGTCGACGCCGACGCTGTTCAACTCGGGCACCCAGCGCTCGCAGCTGTCCTCGTGCTACCTGACCACCGTGTCGGACGACCTGGAAGGCATCTACGAGGCACTGAAGGAGAACGCGCTGCTGTCGAAGTTCGCCGGCGGCCTGGGCAACGACTGGACCAATGTGCGCGCGCTCGGCTCGCACATCAAGGGCACCAACGGCAAGTCGCAGGGCGTGGTGCCGTTCCTGAAGGTGGTCAACGACACCGCGGTGGCGGTCAACCAGGGCGGCAAGCGCAAGGGCGCGGTGTGCGCCTACCTGGAGACGTGGCACCTCGACATCGAGGAATTCCTCGAACTGCGCAAGAACACCGGCGACGACCGCCGCCGCACGCACGACATGAACACGGCGAACTGGATTCCCGACCTGTTCATGAAGCGCGTGATGGAGAACGCGGAATGGACGCTGTTCTCGCCGTCGACCTGCCCGGACCTGCACGACAAGGTCGGCAAGGCCTTCGAGCAGGCCTACCTGGGCTACGAGGCCAAGGCCGCCAGCGGCGAGCTGAAGCTGTTCAAGAAGATCCCGGCGGTGCAGCTGTGGCGCAAGATGCTGGGCATGCTGTTCGAGACCGGCCATCCGTGGATCACCTTCAAGGATCCCTGCAACATCCGCAGCCCGCAGCAGCACGTGGGCGTGGTGCACAGCTCCAACCTGTGCACCGAGATCACGCTGAACACCAATGAGAGCGAGATCGCGGTCTGCAACCTCGGCTCGGTCAACCTGGTGGCGCACCTGAAGCAGCAGGCCGACGGCAGCTACGTGCTCGACCACGCCAAGCTGCAGAAGACCATCCGCACCGCGATGCGCATGCTCGACAACGTGATCGACATCAACTACTACGCGGTGGACAAGGCGCGCAATTCCAACCTGCGCCATCGTCCGGTCGGCATGGGCATCATGGGCTTCCAGGACTGCCTGCACGTGCTGCGCTTGCCCTATGCCAGCGACGCCGCGGTGCAGTTCGCCGACACCTCGATGGAAGCGGTGTGCTACTACGCGTACCAGGCCTCGACCGAACTGGCCGAAGAGCGCGGCCGCTACAGCAGCTACGACGGCTCGCTGTGGGATCGCGGCATCCTGCCGCAGGACTCGCTCAAGCTGCTGGGCGAGGAGCGCGGCGGCTACCTCGACGTGGACCTGTCCTCGACCATGGACTGGGACAGCCTGCGCGCGCGCATCAAGCAGCACGGCATGCGCAACTCGAACTGCATCGCGATCGCGCCGACGGCCACCATCTCGAACATCATCGGCGTGTCGGCCTGTATCGAGCCGACCTTCCAGAACCTGTACGTCAAGTCGAACCTGTCGGGCGAGTTCACCGTGGTCAACGACTACCTGGTGCGCGACCTGAAGGCACGCGGCCTGTGGGACGAGGTGATGGTCGCCGACCTGAAGTACTTCGACGGCTCGCTGGCCCGCATCGACCGCATCCCGCAGGACCTGCGCGATATCTATGCGACGGCCTTCGAGGTGGAGCCGAGCTGGCTGGTGGAAGCGGCCAGCCGTCGCCAGAAGTGGATCGACCAGGCCCAGTCGCTGAACATCTACATGGCCGGCGCATCGGGCAAGAAGCTGGACGACACCTACAAGCATGCCTGGCTGCGCGGCCTGAAGACCACCTACTACCTGCGCACCATGGCGGCCACCCACGTGGAGAAGTCCACGGTGACGCGCGGCTCGCTGAACGCCGTGTCGTCGGGCAGCGACGGCGGCTCCGCGCTGGACGCCGCCGCGGCATCGGCCCCGGCCATGCCGGAGGCCGAGGGCGCGGTATGCACGATGCGTCCGGGCGACCCCGGCTTCGAGGAATGCGAGGCTTGCCAGTAAGGCGGTAGGGCAGGGCACGGGCCCGCCGCAGCCGGACGGCTGCGGCGGTGCTCCCAGCCAGCACGGGCCGGTGCCGGGGTTTCCCGGCACCGGCCCGTTTCCATTGGTGCGCCGGGTTTCGGGTTGCCGGCGGCCCCGCCGTCGGCCGGCCGGGGGTCGCCTAGACTGGAGCAGGAGCCGCGCCGGGCACGCGCCTGCGTCGTGCCGCGCGGCGGCATGGGGGCATATCGTGGAAGGCTATCAGATCACCCTGTACACGGTCGAAAGCCGGCGGCACCGCGGCAAGCAGCTTTCCCACTGGCTGATGGAGGTGATGCGCGACCTCAAGCTGCAGGGCGCGACGCACCTGGTGGCGGCCGAGGGCATCGGGCACCATCACCGGCTGCACAGCTGGCACTTCGTCGAACTGACCGACCGGCCGGAGCAGATCACGCTGATCGCCACCGCGGCGGAGGCCGATGCCCTGTTCGCGCGGCTTGCCGAGGAGCCGGTGGAGATCTTCTATACGCGTTCTCCGGTGGAGTTCGGCCTCGCAGGCGGCGGGGCGCGCGCGCATTGAGCCGGGCGTCGCCGGGGTGGCAGGCGCGTCCCAGGGCTGGTACGGGGCCGCCCTGCTCAGGCTTTTGCGGCCAGCTCCGCATCCAGCGCTTGCGCCCGCTGCACGGCCGGCCGCGCCTGGAAGCGCTCCAGGTAGGCGCCAACCGCCGGCGAGCGCGGCATCAGCTTGAAAGCGCAGATCCTGCCGAGCGCGCTGCCCCACAACACGTCCGCCGCAGTGAAGCGTTCGCCGAGCAGCCAGGGACCTGGCTGCAATTGCTGTTCGATCGCGCCGACCACGGCCTCATAGCTGCCGTAGGGCGACATGCTGGCCGGGCCCGCTTCGCGCTGCATCGCGCGATCGACCATGGCCGGTTCGAAACAGGAGCCGTAGAACACCATCCAGCGCAGGTAGGCGCCGCGCAGCGGATCCCCCGGCGCGGGCGACAGGCCCCGCTCCGCGTAGAGTTCGGCAAGGTACAGGAAGATCGCGGCCTGCTCGGTGACGATGCTGTCGCCGTGGCGCAGCGCGGGCACCTTGCCCATCGGGTTGAGCGCCAGGTAGGCCGGTTCGCGTTGCTGCATGGCCTTCAGGTCGAGTACCTGCAGCGTGTGCTCGGCCTGGAGTTCCTCGACCAGGATGCGCGCGCCGGCCGAGCGGCTGTTAGGGGCGTGGAACAGCGTAATATGACGATTCGTAGACATCGCGGACTCCGCAGGAACGAGGTGAGGGAAGAACTCCGGATTGTTTTTATAGGCGTGCGCGTCCTTCCGGTCTTGGAAAAATGCGCATGAGCACGCCGCTGCGGCCCGTGACCGAACGGCCCAAGGGCGTTGTCGCGCCAACGTCGGCCAGCCGAAAATTCCGCCTGGCGCGCTACCAGCCGCCGGCCGGCCTGGCAGCCTTTCTCGACCATGCCTGGCTGGTGGAGTGGGATCTGCGCGGCCAGCCTGCCTACACGCAGCGAACCTTGCCCTATCCCTGCGTCAATCTCGTGTTCGACGCCGGCCGCACTGCGCTCTTCGGCGTGGTGCGCGGCGCCTTCGACTACACCTTGGCTGGCCGGGGCCGCGCGCTGGGCCTGCGATTCCGTCCCGGCGCCTTCCGCGCCGTGCTGGGCCGGCCCGTGCACACCGTCACCGACCGCGTGCTGCCGTTGCCGGCGGTATTCGCCGGTCTCGATGACGAGGCGGCTGCCGGCTTCGAGCGCGCGGTGCTCGAAGCCGGAGACGATGCCGCCATGGTCGCTGCCGCGGCGGACTTCCTGCAGCCCCGCCTGCCGCCGCCGGATGCGCGCGTGGAGAGACTGCAGGCCATCCTGGCGCAGGCCGCCGGGGATGGGCTGCTGACCCGGGTGGAAGCGCTGGCGGAGCGGGCCGGCATGAGCGTGCGGGCCCTGCAGCAGTGCTTTGCCGACTATCTGGGCGTGAGCCCGAAGTGGGTGGTCCGGCGCTACCGGCTGCATGAAGCCGCCGACCGGCTGGCGGGCGGCGAAGCGGTCGACCTGGCACAACTGGCGCAGAGTCTCGGCTACTACGACCAGGCGCACTTCACGCGCGATTTTCAGCGTCTGGTGGGCCAGCCGCCGCACGCCTATCGCCGCCAGGAGGCGGGAGCCTGAACGGCGGCAGCGGCCGGTGCGGGCACAAGAAAAAAGGCGACGCCAACGGCGTCGCCTCGTTCGGGCTTCCGGTCCGGCGCGGCGCCGGACCCGTGCCGATCAGTCCCAGGACAGCGCGCCGCCGGTCTGGTACTCGATCACGCGCGTTTCGAAGAAGTTGCGCTCCTTCTTCAGGTCGATCATCTCGCTCATCCAGGGGAACGGGTTCTCCTCGTTCGGGAAGAGCGCTTCGAGGCCGATCTGCTGGCAGCGGCGGTTGCAGATGAAGCGCAGGTAGCCCTTGAACATCGGCGCGTTCAGGCCCAGCACGCCGCGCGGCATGGTGTCCTCGGCGTAGCGGTATTCCAGGTCGACGGCCTTCTTGAACAGCTCGGTGATCTCGGCCTTGAACTCGGCGGTCCACAGGTGCGGATTCTCGAGCTTGATCTGGTTGATCAGGTCGATGCCGAAGTTGCAGTGCAGCGATTCGTCGCGCAGGATGTACTGGTACTGCTCGGCGGCGCCGGTCATCTTGTTCTGGCGGCCCATCGCCAGGATCTGCGTGAAGCCCACGTAGAAGAACAGGCCTTCCATGATGCAGGCGAACACGATCAGCGACTTCAGCAGCTTCTGGTCGTTCTCGGGCGTGCCGGTCTTGAAGGACGGGTCGGTCAGCGTGTCGATGAAGGGGATCAGGAACTCGTCCTTGTCGCGGATCGACGCCACCTCGTGATAGGCGTTGAAGACCTCGGCCTCGTCCAGGCCCAGCGACTCCACGATGTACTGGTAGGCGTGGGTGTGGATGGCCTCCTCGAAGGCCTGGCGCAGCAGGTACTGGCGGCATTCCGGCGCGGTGATCTGGCGGTAGGTGCCCAGCACGATGTTGTTGGCGGCCAGCGAGTCGGCGGTGACGAAGAAGCCCAGGTTGCGCTTGATGATGCGGCGCTCGTCCTCGGTCAGGCCGTTGGGGTCCTTCCACAGCGCGATGTCGCGCGACATGTTGATTTCCTGCGGCATCCAGTGGTTGGCGCAGCCGGCCAGGTACTTTTCCCAGGCCCACTTGTACTTGAAGGGCACCAGCTGGTTGACGTCGGTGGAACCGTTGATGACGCGCTTGTCGGCGGCATTGACGCGGCGCTTGCTCTGCGCGGCGGCGGCGTTCGGGTTGTCGCCCAGGATGCCACCCGGCTGCGTGGCGGCCGGCGGCAGCGTGCCGAGCTGGTCGGCGCTAGACGGCGCCGCTTCCAGCGCGGGTTGCGGGGCAGGCTGCGGGGCAGCCTGCGGGGTGGCTTGAACGTCATCGTCCCAGCTCAGCATGGCGATTCTCTCCGTGGATGCTTTTCGGTTGCGGACGGTGTCGCGCGCCTTGGCGCGGCCGTCGCTGCGGTTATCCGCCGGCCTGTGCCAGCGGTGCGGTCCGTGCGGCGTGCTAGCCGCTACGGCCTGTGTCGGTGTCACTTCGGCGAGGGTCGTGGCAGGCGCTCGGATGGGACCACGGCATGGCTTGTCGCATTGCTGCTCCCTCGTGAAGTGGATGCCGGGATTCTAGCATCGGGGTCCGGTACGGAAAAGGAAAAAAGCGGAAATAAACACTATCCGTAGTCTGGTCTGGATGTTCTGCCACTATCCCTAGTGTCGATGGTGGTGGCTATGGGCCGCCTGCCGGCTGCCGCCGGGCCGCCTGGGCAAAGGGCTGGCGGCCCGCGCAGCAACCGCGTGGAGCGCGGGCCGGGGTACTACCCGTAGTAGTACCCCCGGGGCAGACGCCCCGGCGCGCGTCAGACTTCAGGCGCTGCGCTCGCCGCCCAGTGCCCCGACCAGGTCGCCCAGCAGGCCGGACAGTTCGCCGGCCATCAGCGTGAAGTCGGCGTCGAAACGCTCGTCCTCGTCCTGGGCGCCGCTGTCGGCCTGTTCCTTGATGATGTCCAGCGGTGCCACGCGCTTGACCGCCAGCGACTCGGTCAGCACGAAGGAAACGCGGTCGTTCCAGGTCATCGCCAGGCGCGTGCAGCGCTTGCCGGCGGCGATATGGCGGCGCAGGTCTTCCGGGTCGAGCGGATGGCGCACGTAGCGCACCGTGGCCTTGCTCTCATTGCTCGATTGCAGCTCGATTTCCTGGTCCACCGAGAAGCCGGCGGGCGCGGTGTCGGTCGCCAGCCAGTCGGTCATGGCGGCCACCGGCGACTGGTTGACCTGCAGGGTCTGCATGGCCAGGCCGTCGATGGCCTTGAACAGCAGCCCGCGCACTTCGTCCGCCTTGGCCGGCGCGGCGGCGTCGATGGCCAGCCAGCCGTTGACGGGATCGATCCACACGCGCGTGTCGCGCCGGATGCTGAAGGCACGCGGCAGCAGTTCCTCGGTGACCTGGTCCTTGAGCTCGCGCAACTGTTTGCGGCCAGGCTTGAAGCCTTGCTGTTCCTCGATCTCGGCGGCGCGCGCCTTGGTCACCTGGTTGACGACGGTGGCGGGCAGCAGCTTCTTCTCGGCGCGCATGGTCAGCAGCATCTGCTTGCCCACCTGGTGCACGAGGGCACCGTTCTCGCGCGGCGATGCCCAGCCCTGCGTCTGCATCTCCAGGCTGGTGCCCGGATAGAAGGCATGCTTCGACAGGCAGGCTTCGACGTCATCCGCGCTGAGGGACCAAGGCGCGCTCAGGCGGTGCAACTGCAGGTTCTTGAACCACATAGAGAATTCGGCCAAAGGGACGAATTCTATCCGTTCGCGCGGCGGGCGCGGCAATGTGCTTGCCGCGCCGCGCGAACGTCCCGCGCATGGGACGGAGGGAGGCCCGGCTACAGGTCCATCTTGGAGATCTTGCTGCCTTCGAGGTTCAGGCCAGCCATCAGGCCGGCGTTGGTGACGACGAAGCCCACCACCGGCTGCTGCGCGGTGTTGGTGTCGAGCACGCCGTTGGCGCCGACCTTGGCCAGCGCGACCGTGGCGTCGACGCCGGCGGTCCAGCCCTGGCTGGCGACGAACTTGTCGAGCGCCTCCTGGGTCATGAACATCAGGATGATGGCCTTGGACTGCGCGCCGATCTGCCAGCCCACCGAGCCGGCCACGATGTTGTAGTAGCCGCGCGTGCTGCCGCCCACGCGCAAGGCACCGTCGCCGTACTGGCCGCCGACGATGAAGCCGGCGGAAACCGCGTTGGGGAAGACCAGGATGCCGCGCGAGCGTGCCGCCAGTTCGCGCGAGCCGCTCACGCTGCCATACAGCTTGTCGAGCGAGCCGTCGACGGCGGCATTGATCTCGCGGCGCTTGGCCACCTTGTCCGTGGACGCGCTGTTCGAGGTGGTGGTGCAGGCGCCGAGCAGCATGCCGGATGCCGCCACCGCCAGTCCGGTGCCGATTGCCAGAAACGATCTCCGTTGCATTGTCATTCTCCTGTTGATGGAACCACAATCCACGCCGCGCCGCCGCCAGCGCACCGGCGCGCTCCCCGCTGATTCCTGCATGTCTTCGGCACGCTGCCGGCCCCGGGCCTGCCTGCGTCCCGAAGCGATGGCGAGAGCCTGGGCCGCCACACAGCGCGACGGGTTCCAGTATCCAGCATTTCGCGCGGCCCGGTTCCCGCGGTGGCGGCTGGGTTTGATCCAGGACAGGGGGCGGCCGCCGCGGTGGCCGGATCTGCCCTTCGCAGTCTACAAAGCCGTGCGCCGGCGCGCTGTAGGACAGTGTCTGGAATTGGCCGCGGATGCGTCCTACGCCCGTGGGGTAGCGCCAGCCGCGCTGCGGCGCGGGCCTGATCGGTAAGACTTTGTACCGTCAGGGAACCCTGCCCCGGTGCACCGGTCGATGGAGCATGAAACTCGCTCCCATACTCCTCGCCGCCGGCTTGCTGGCGACCGCCTGCGCGTCGCGCCCGCCGGTCGATGGGCAGGCTCCACAGTCTGCCAATGAGTCCGCCAATGCGCATTGGCAGGCGTTGCGCGGTGACTACACCGACTGTGCCCGGCGGCAGGCGGATGCCGAACTCCCGCGCAGCGGCACGGCCCAGGCACTGGCCGACGATGCGCTGAAGGCCTGCCGCGCCCAGCTGGAGGCAGTCCGCGTCGCCTTCCGCGATTACCTGGATGCACAGATGGTGTCTTCGCACGGCCGCGATTCGGCACGCCAGGCCGCCAACCAGGTCGGCCGCGATACCGAAGCCAAGACGCGTGCCTATCTGGTGCGCTATATCGAGAGCGAGCGGTCCCGTACCGCGCGCTGAAGAGCCCTGAGGAGCCCTGTGCCCGCCGGGCTGGTCCATGTATTCAAGACCCAACACCCAAGGCCAGGCCTCTAAATCATGGCGAGCGCGGACGGGCCGGCGGGCGGCACGAACAAGGTATCGAGTTCGGCCAGTTGGGCCGCGTCCAGCCGGAGCGCCAGCGCGCCGGCGTTGTCGCGCACCCTCGCGCGATTGGCCGATTTCGGGATGGCGATCACGCCCGGGCGTGCCAGCAGCCATGCCAGTGCCGCCTGCGCGGGGGTGATCCCGTGCCGCGTCGCGAATCCCGCCAGCGCCGGGCGGCGCAGCAGCCGGGCCTGCTCCAGCGGGGAATAGGCCATCAGCGGCACCTGATGCTCGCGCAGCCAGGGCAGCAGGTCCCATTCGATGCCCCGTCGACCCAGGTTGTACAGCAACTGGTTGGCGGCGACGTCCCGTCCGCCCGGGACTGCCCATAGTTCCTGCATATCGTCCAGGCCCAGGTTGCTGACGCCGAAGTGGCGGATCTTGCCGGCCGCGCGCAGCGCCAGGAAGGCTTCCATGGTCTCGGCCAGCGGTACCTGGCCGCGCCAGTGCAGCAGGTAGAGATCGATGCGGTCGGTGCCCAGGCGCCGCAGGCTGCGTTCGCAGGCGGCCACCGCCTCGCGCCGGCCGGCGTGGTGCGGGTAGACCTTGCTGACCAGGAAGACACCGTCCCGGCGTCCGGCGACGGCCTCGCCGACCAGTTGCTCGGAGCGGCCCTCGCCGTACATCTCGGCGGTGTCGATCAGGGTCATGCCCAGGTCCAGGCCGAGGCGCAGTGCCGCGAGCTCTTCGGTGCGTGCGCCGGGGTCTTCGCCCATGTTCCAGGTGCCCATGCCGAGCGCGGGCACCGCCTCCCCTCCGGGCAGGATGACTGTCTGCATACGGGTTTCCTGTCAGGTCGGTGCAGCGCGTGCGCGCCCACCGCGCCCACGCCGCACATTCCCACATGGTAGTCGGATGCGAGATCGCGCGCCGCGCCGGGTCAGCCGTGCTGGTGGCGGTATTCCTGCGTGAGCCCGCCGTAGCCGTAGGCCGCGGCGCGCGCGTCGATGACGTGGATGTAGGAGCAGGGATGGACCTTGCCGATCAACTCGGACAGGGCCGCGAACGCCTTGCGCAGGAACTCGGCCTTCTCGGCCTTGGTGTTGGTCTCGTCGGTCACGCTGATGTCGAGATGGAAGGCGTTACGGTCCTGCTCCGCCAGAGAGCGGCCGCCGATGATCCAGTCGGCGTGCGCGACGTAGCGGACCGTGATGGCGATCACCTCGGGCTTCTTGCCGAGTACGCGCTGGGTGAGATCGGCCACTGTGGCTGCGCTGCGGCGCGTGAGCGTGGCGTCCGGCGTGCCCGAGATCTGCAGGTCGATGTGCGGCATGGTGATGGCTCCGGTGGCGTGCCCGCTGGCGGGCAGTGGGTTGGGATGGGTTCATTCTAGGGAGGCCATATCCATCGGAAAAGCGGGAAGATGCGATAACATCTATCGGAGAATCTGGATCATGGGGGCTGCGATGCGTGGGTTCGATCTCGACCAGTTGCGTACCTTCGTCACGGTCGCGGAGGCAGGCAGCCTGTCGGCTGCCGCACCGAGGCTGTACCTTTCGCAGTCCTCGGTGAGCGAGCAGCTGCGCAAGCTGGAAGCGCGCGCCGGCGTGCCGCTGCTGACGCGCGGCAAGCAGGGCGCAGTCCCCACGCCGGCGGGCCGGCGCCTGCTCGAGCATGCACGGCGTATCCTCGCCCTCAGCGAGATGGCGCTGCAGGACCTGCGCGGGCAGGGGCTGGAAGGCGAGCTGCGCCTGGCGGTCACCGACTACTTCCGGCCCGGCGAGATCGCGGCCATGCTGCGCGGCCTGCGCGAGCGCTACCCGCAGTTGCGGCTGCACGTGACGGTGATGAAAAGCGCGATGATCGAAGCCGAGGTGGATGGCGGCAGCTTCGACATCGGCTTGTCGATGCGGCTGGCACCGGCGGCGCAAGGGCGCGCCCGCCCGCGCGATGGCAGCCGTCGCACGGGCAAGGCCGGGGCGGGCACGGTGCTGCGGCGCGAGACCCTGGCCTGGGTCGCGGCGCCAGGCGATAGCGAGGCATTGGGCGTGCCCTTGCCGCTGGTGCTGCTGCCGGACACCTGCTCCCTGCACCAGTATGTGGTGCAGTTGTTGCGGCGGCGCCGGCTCGAGTATGTGGTGATGCACTCGGCTTCCGGTGTCGCCGGCCTGCAACTGGCGCTGGCGGCCGGCCTCGGCCTGTCCTGCCTCAATGCCTCGGCGATCGGACCGGGCATCGCCACGCTGGATGCGCGCACGCAGGCGCGTCTGCGCCTGCCGCCCTTGCCGCCGGCGGAGTTCTTCCTGCTGCCGGCACGCGCTGGCGAGGCGCCACTGGTCGGGCAGGTGCGCGCGGCGCTGGCGGAACAGCTCGGCTAGACGCCGGCGCAGGCCGGTACGCCGTGGCGCTGACGCTCAGGCCTTGACCGGGTCTCGCTCAGGTCTCGCTCCACTGGCGCAGCAGGTTGTGGTAGCAGCCCACCAGGGTGCGGCGGGCGACCGCATCGGCATCGCTGGCATTGAGCCGTTGGATGGCATTGTCGAGGTCGAACAGCAGGCTGCGCTGCATGTCGTCGCGCACCAGGCTCTGGATCCAGAAGAAGCTCGCCACGCGCACACCGCGTGTGACCGGCGTGACCTGGTGCAGGCTCGTGGCCGGGTAGACCACCAGGTCGCCGGCATCGAGCTTGACGCTGTGCATGCCGTAGGTGTCCTCCACCTGCAATTCGCCACCGTCGTAGCTGGCCGCGTCGGACAGGAACAGCGTGGCGGAAATATCGGTGCGCAGCTTGCGGCCGTCGTGCGGGTGGATGCGCACGCCGCCGTCCACGTGCGGGCCGAAGGTCATGCCCTCGCCGTAGCGGTTGAACATCGGCGGGTAGACGATATTCGGCAGCGTGGCGCTGATGAACAAGGGGTGCCGCTCGAGCACGCCGAGGATCAGGCGCTGGCAGTCCTGCGCCACTTCCGTGCGCTCGTCGATCTGCTGGTTGGATTTGACCGGCGCGCCGGAGTAGCCTGCCGAGACACGGCCATCGACCCAGGCCGCGCCGGCCTGGTCGAGCCGGCCGCGCAGCGCCGCCAGCTGTTCGGCGTCGAGCACTTTGGGAATGCGGAGCAACATGCGGATTCTCGCGGGTTCTGCTGCGTTCCGGCCTCGAGGGCCGGGCAGGCGCCGGACGGGCCGTGGCGGCCCGCCGCGGCGCTTGCTTACATGCGGTAGACGAAGGACAGCATGGCGGTGCGGCCGGTGCCTGGCACCGCGCGCCCGCCGTCCGACGGGATCAGCGCATCGTAATACTTCTTGTCGAACACATTGAACAGGTTCAGGCGCACGTCGTACTTCGGCTGGTGGTACGCCACCATGGCGTCCCAGCGCACGTAGCCGCCCACCTGCACGGTATCGGTATTGTTGGCGAAGCGCTGCGACATATAGTATGCGCCGCCGCCGACCTCCCAGTCGGGCAGCACGCGGTAACTGCTCCACACCGTCGCCGTGTGCTTGGGCGTGTTGGCCGGCACCATGCCCTGGGTACCCGCGCCGATGCCATTGGTGATCTGAGCGTCGAGATAGGTGTAGCCGGCGAACACCTGCCACTTGCTGGTGATGCGGCCGGTGGCCCCGGCGCGGAAGCCACGCACGCGGATCGTGCCGGTCAGCGCGTAGGTGGTGGAGTCGATCTGCGTGCGCGCATTGTCCTTGGTGATCTGGAACAGTGCCGAGTTGAGCGACAGGTCGCCGCCCATCAGGTCCCACTTGCCGCCGACCTCGTAGGCCTTGTTCTTCTCGGGATCGAGGTTCTGCTGGCCGACGGTCGCGGTCAGTTGCTCCAGCGACGGGTTGAACGAAGTGCCGTAGGAGACATAGTAGGACTGTGCCTCGGTCGGTTGCCAGATGCCGCCCAGGCGCACGCTGGTGAAGTTGACCGTCTGCTGGGCGTTGGCCAGCGCCGTGCTGAAGTAAGGCGCGCCCGCGCTGTTGCCGGAGTTGATCGAGTTGGTGACGCTGGCGATGAAGCGGTCGTAGCGCAGGCCGGCCACCGCCTTCCAGTGCTTGTTGAACTCGATCGAGTCGTTGACGTAGGCCGCGATGGTGTTGGACGAGCCGCCCTGCAGGTTGCCGGGCGTGCTGGCCACGCTGGACGGCGAGGCCGAGTAGCCCGGACTGGCCAGCGGCTCGCAGGCGGCGTAGCCGGTGGTGGCGGCGGTGGTGCCGCTGACCAGCGGCACGCCGTTGCAACTGCCGTCGCGGTAGTAGTTCTGGTTGTTGTAGCCGTCGTGGCCGAACTCGGTGCCGAGCAGCAGCGTGTGCTTGACCGGTCCGGTGTCGAAGTTGGCGGTCAGCTCGGTCTGGTTGAAGATCGAGTAGTCGCGGATCTTGCGGTCGTGGCTCTGCAGGCGCACGAACAGCCGGTCCAGCGGCAGGGAACTGCTGGTCAGTGCAGTGAAGCCGCGCGTGCCGACCGTGCCGACCGCATTGGGCGCGGTCTCGCGGGCATCCGTCTCCACATAGTTGAACTGCGTCTGGTTGCGCAGCTTCAGGTTGGGCGAGATCTTGTGGGTGATGCCGGCGCTGAGCGAGGCGATGTCCTGGTTGGTGCGGTCATCGGTATAGCCGTAGAAGGCGTTGCGATTGACGTTGACCGGATGTCCGTTCAGGTTCGGCAGGCCGTAGTCCGGCATGTCGTGATTGTGCTGCAGCAGTGCCGACAGCGTGATCTCGGTCGAGGTGCCGATGCCTGCGCGCCAGGACGGGGCGATGCCGAAGTCCTGCACGGTCATCTCGTCGCGCGTGCTGGGTTTGCCGTTCTGCGCCATGGCCGAGATGCGGAAGGCCGAGGTGTCCGAGGTCGGCGTGTTGTAGTCGGCGGTGGCGCGCACCAGGCCGTTGGTGGTGACCGAGCCGCTGACTTCGGTGGCGGCCTTCAGCGAGGGCTTCTTGCTGACCTGGTTGATCACGCCGCCGGTGGAGCCGCGGCCGAACAGCATCGAGGAGGGGCCCATCAGCACTTCCACTTCTTCCAGCGCGAAGGTGTCGCGATAGTATTGGCCGCGGTCGCGGAAGCCGTCCAGGTAGATGTCGGTGCGGGCGGTGAAGCCGTTCAGGTTGATGTTGTTGCCGATCTGGCCGCCTTCTGCGGCACCGATGGTGATGCCGGGCACGTTGCGCAGGGCGTCGGCCAGCGAGCTCGCGCCCTGTGCCTGCATCAGCGCCTGGTTCACCACCGTGACCGACTGCGGCACGTCGTGCAGGTCCTCGGGCAGCTTGGAGATGCTGTTGTGGACGGCGTTGTAGTCGTCGCGGCTGCCGCTGCCCTGCACGACCACTTTGAGCTTGCCCCCGCAAAACGAATCCCTTGCTGAGGTTAAACTGAAGCAAGGAGAGATGTGATGACAAGCAAGACAAAGCGGGCGCAGTACACGCTGGAATTCAAGCTGGAAGCGGTACGGCTGGTGAAGAGCGGGCAGAGCATGGCAGTGGTTAGCGCGACCCTGGGCATCAGAGCGCAGACGCTGCATAACTGGGTCAAGGCGGAGCGGGAAGGCAAGCTGACTGGTGCGGGTATGAAGCCGGTCAGCCCGGAGCAGATGGAGCTGGCCCGGCTTCGGGCGGAGGTGGCGCGCTTGAAGATGGAGCGCGATATTTTAAAAAAAGCCGCAGCATACTTTGCGAAGGAGTCGGTGTGAGGTATGCGTTCATCGAGCGAAACCGACGTTACTGGCCGGTCTCGGTCCTGTGTGAGCTGTTAGGGGTCAGCCCCAGCGGCTATCACCAGCGCAAGCAACGCACAGTAAGCACCGACAGGCCAGATAGAGGCCGACTCAGTGACGATGCCTTGTTGGCCCACATCAAGGCGATTCACGCCGGGGTCAAGGGGGAGTACGGCTGGCCGCGCATGTGGAAGGAACTGCTGGCGCGTGGGGTGCGGGTGGGCAAGGAGCGTGTTCGCAAGCTGATGGCGCTGCACGGCATCCGTGCCCGCCACAAGCGCAAGTACATCGCGACAACCAACTCGAACCACGATTTGCCGGTGGCCCCCAATCTGCTGCAACGCGACTTTAGCCCAGCAGCACCCAATCAAGTCTGGACGAGCGACATAACCTATGTGGCGACCGCCGAAGGCTGGCTCTACCTGGTGGTCATCATCGACCTGTTCAGCCGGCAGGTGGTTGGCTGGTCGATGCAACCACACATGAAGGCCGAATTGGTCACGGACGCGCTGCGCATGGCCTGGTTCCGGCGCCGCCCGGAAGCCGGTGTGATTGTGCACACCGACCGGGGAAGCCAGTATTGCAGCCATCTGTTTCAAGACGCCCTGAAGGCGTATGGCATGCGCTCGTCAATGAGCCGCAGGGGCGATTGCTGGGACAACGCGCCGACTGAGAGTCTGTGGGGGTCGTTGAAGGTCGCTCGCCTGCACGGTCGCCAGTTCGCTACCCGCCGCGCCGCAATGGACGAGGTAATTGACTGGCTTGGCTTTTATAATGCCAGCCGACTCCACTCGACGCTGGGCTACGTCAGCCCCATGACGTTCGAGAAAAACTGGTCCGCAGCTCAGCAACACCGGGCTGCCTAATTCCCTCGGTTATGGGATTCGTGGAACAGGGGCAAGGTCACTTCCTTCAGCGTGCCACCGGCTGCGGCGGGCGCCTGCTGGGCCTGCGCCGCTTGGGGCGGCCGTGTGGATGGGTCCTGCTGGGCGTGAACGGCGACGGGGGCGGCGAAGAGGGCGAGCAGCGCGGTGGCGATCGGTGTGCGGCGGTTCATGTCGGTGGTCTCGTCTGCCCGGTCATGAACGAGACCGACGGGATCATCGCGATCCCGCGGCGCTCACGGATCCGGGCTGCGGGCGGAAACGGCGGAGTATGCAAAAGCGGCGAAGCGCAATATAAATGCGAATGATTTTCGTTGCAATTTGCGTTGCGGTGACGAGACAGACAATATAATCCGTGCTTGAATGTATCTATGTATGGTCATTTGACGTCAATATCGATACAAAAATGGGAGCGCAGCTTTTTGGAAGTGGCCCATGAGTTGCTCCCATGCCGCACCAGGCCCGGGCTGGCAAAGAAAAGGCCCGCTCGGGAGCGGGCCTCGTGCAGACAAGGGCCACATATTGTGGCCGCTTCGGGTGCGGATTAATCGGCGCTCATGTTCGCATTCTTGGCAATGCGGCCGAGGCGCTCGCGTTCGGATTTGATGAACGCCACGAAGCTCTCCACCGAGCCGCCCGCCGGCTCGATACCGTTCGGCAGCAGGCGCTCCCGCGTTTCCTGCGTCTGCATGGCTGCAGTCATCTCGGCATTCAGCTTCTTGACGATGGCCGGATCGGTCCCCTTGGGCGCGAAGATGCCGGCCCAGTGTCCGATGCGGACCTCGGGCATGCCCTGCTCGGCGGTGGTCGGGATATTGGGCGCGGCGCTCATGCGCTTGTCCCAGGTTGCGCCGAGCGCCTTCAGCTTGCCGGCCTTGATCTGCGGGAGTACCACCACGCTGGCTTCGGACGTCGCCGCGACCTGGCCGCCGATCACTGCGGTGATGCTCTCCGAACCGCTCTTGTAAGGCACCGGCGTCAGCGCCGCGCCCTTCTCCTTGAGCATCTCCTCGACGAAGTGGGGCGTGCTGCCGCTGCCGGCGGTGGCGAAGTTGACGCCGCCGGGCTGTTTCTTCGAGTAGGCCACCAGCTCCTTCAGGTTGTTGGCCGGCAGCGACGGTGCGGCGACGATGACCGACGGGCTCACGGCGATCAGCGACACCGGCACCAGGTCATCCGAGGCATACGGCATCTTGCTGCGGATCAGTTCGTTGGTCACGGTGCCGACCGCGCCGACCAGGAAGGTGTAGCCGTCCGGCTTGCTCTTGGCGACATAGTCGGCGCCGACGATGCCGCCGGCGCCCGGACGGTTCTCGATGATCACGGTCTGGCCGAGGCGTTTGCTGACCGCGTCCGCCGCCGCGCGTGCGACCAGGTCGTTGGCGCCACCGGGTGTGAACGGCACGACGAACTTCACGACGTGCGCCGGCCAGGCATCGCTGGCGTGGGCGGTGGTGCCCGGCACGAAGGCGGCGGCGAAGATGGGGGTGGCGAGGGCCAGGGCACGGCCGGTGGCGGAAAGGCGCATCAGGGTCTCCTTGGACTGTTCTGGGATGACCGCGCGCGAGGATTGCCGGAGGGGCAGGAAGCGGCTCGCGCGCGGGACCGAGGGATCTTACCCAGCGAAGCTGTCAATCCGCTGAATGCCCGGACGGCCAGGCCGGACCGGCCGGCGCTGCCGATGCGGCGGCGTGCGGGCGCATCGGCGGGCCGCGCCCCGTTCAGCGTTCGCGCACCCAGGTCTGGGTGCGGCCGAGCAGGCTGATGCCGATGAAGCCGCGCACGTTCAGCTTGCTGCCATTGTCGGCGAGCGACATCTTGCTCTTGTAGACCTTGCCGTTCTCCGGGTCGAGGATCTCGCCGCCGCTCCATTCGTTGTCTCCGGACTTGCGCAGGCCGGTCAGGATCGTCATGCCGATGATGGGCTGGTCCTTGCGCGCGTCGGTGCACTTGTCGCACACCTTCGACTTCACCTCGTCCTCGACGAAGCTCTTGATCACCTTGCCGCTGTAGACGCCTTCCTTCTCGCTGATCTCCACCAGCCCACGCGGCTTGCCGGTGCTGTCGTCGATGGTCTTCCAGATCCCGGCCGGGTTGGACTGCGCAAAGGCGGCGGCGCTGCCGAGCAGCGCTGCGACGAACATCGCGGCGCGCATGCCGCGGGTGATGCCATGGGAAGGGTGATGACGCATCGGGATCTCCTGTTCTGGTTGCATGGCCGGCGCGCGGCCCGGCGCCGCGTTCCATCGGGCCTCGCCTGCCTGGCAAGGCGCGCGGGAAGGGGCGCGCTCGCCAATCTACTGGCGGGGGCGCAGGACTGCAATCTGGGCCGCCGTATGCAAACGCACTGCCCGGTCTTCACCCGCTGGCCCGGAACGGCCGTGCGGCGCGGCTTCCGGGCTTCTCGTGGTGCAGCAAAGCCGAGCCGGTTGCGCACTGGAGGCATCCCTCTAAGCGAGGGGCCGCTGTTGCGCCGGTGCGTCCCCGCCCGCGTCGGAGCTCACCCGTGGCGGCTTCGCGCGCGTCGCATGGCTTTGCCCAGATGCGAGTTGACTGCCGGCCGGGGCATCGGTACCGCACGGGCGGCGGCACCCACGGCACGACGCGAGCTTGGCAAGAGAGCGAGGAGAGGAGGGAGAGGAGGGGGAGGAGGGAGAGGAGGGAGAGGAGGGAGAGGAGGGAGAGGAGGGAGAGGAGGGAGAGGAGGGAGAGGAGGGAGAGGAGGGAGAGGAGGGAGAGGAGGGAGAGGAGGGAGAGGAGGGAGAGGAGGGAGAGGAGGGAGAGGAGGGAGAGGAGGGAGAGGAGGGAGAGGAGGGGGCGGGCTGCCGTGTCTCTTGTCAGGCGAAACCCGGAGTCCGCGCACGGCATCTGCGCGCCACGCCCGTCGCCGTGATCCGCGTCGCGCCATCGCAGCGAAGCGATGGCATGCGCATCGACTCGTCGCGGTTCCGGTACATCGCGACTGCGTTGCCCGCTCTGTCGCCTGCCCTGTCGCTTGCCCTTGTCGCGGGGTCGCAGCTTGCCAATCGTCTCGCGCTCGATCGGCAGCGAGCGCGAGCATGCTCGCGCGGTCGTGTCTGTCTCGTTCGACGAGGTGCAAACCGTTGCGTGGATGCATCACTCTCATCGACGCGCGTCGCTTGCCCGCGCCAGGTCCGGCATCAGGCCGGCGTGCTCCGCCTCGTGGCATCGCGCACGGGACGAAAGCCGTGCGCTGTGTGTGCCGACACACGCGGTGTGCGCGCTGCGACGACGTGCGAGAACGGTGCCGCAGGCATCGACGCGAGCGCGTCGAGCGAATTCCATCGCCAGCCGCAAAGCCTTTATTCATGCGGGTTTCCGGCGCACAGGCCAAGTCGGCGGAGCGCTCTTCCGCAGGCGCGCGCGCGATGCGCGATGACGTCGTGAGCGGTGTGGCTTTGCCTCTCGATGCACGTCGAGCAGGAGGCTGCATCGACGTGCTCCGGCATCGGCGAGCGCGTGGTTGCGATGCGGATTTCCATCGGCACTTCGTCTCGCTCGCGTGCCTCGATGCGTGCGTCGTATCGAAGCAAAGGCGAGATAGATTGCCTGGTCTTCGCGTGCAAGTTTTTTTGCACTTTTTTCTTAACATCATCGAGCAAACGAATTATGATTCGCCTTGACAAGAGTCTCACTTCATTGCAAGGAAGCAAGACGCAGGATTGAATGACATAGGCGATGCGTCTTGATGATGCAGCGATGCAGGTAGCAGAGGAGCACGAGAACATTGACGCAGACCGGGCCGGGAAGGCTTATCAAAATGCGTGCAGTCTCCTGTGACCCGGAAACGGGTTGGGTCAGCTACCCCCGAATGAATGCCGTCTGCCGTGCGCGAGGCCAAGCCCGCACGACAGGCACGCCGACCGATATCTCCTCATTCCCCGCCGGGCGCCGACTCGAAGAGCGGCGCAGGCAAATCGAATCTTCCAGGACGCGGCATGCGTCGGAAGTCCGGGTGCGGGCTTCCTGTTGCCGCAATCGTGCCGGATGGGCCGGCACGCCTGACACCGAATTCATAAGCGTGCGGCTGCGGTCCGGCAGCGCGCCGATGAATCGCTCGCTCGACTGGGGCTGCCGCAAGGCGGCGGGCCTCGGGTCGGTCGGGTCGCCAATCTAGGTCATTCGATATTCACTAGCTAGTGAAGGAGTTATCCATGGCAACGACTGCTAAGAAGAAACCGGCGGCCAAGAAGGCCGCTGCCAAGCCCGCCGCCAAGAAGGCCGCTGCACCGGCCAAGAAGGCCGCTGTGAAGAAGGTTGCCGCCAAGAAGGCAGCACCGGCCAAGAAGGCTGCAGTGAAGAAGGTCGCGGCGAAGAAGGTTGTCGCCAAGAAGGCTGCTGCGCCGGCCAAGAAGGCCGCTGTGAAGAAGGTTGCCGCCAAGAAGGCAGCACCGGCCAAGAAGGCTGCAGTGAAGAAGGTCGCGGCGAAGAAGGTTGTCGCCAAGAAGGCCGCTGCACCGGCCAAGAAGGCCGCAGTGAAGAAGGTTGCTGCCAAGAAGGCTGCACCGGCCAAGAAGGCTGCCGTCGCGAAGAAGGCAGCTGCACCGGCCAAGAAGGCCGCCGCACCGAAGAAGGCCGCTGCGCCGAAGAAGGCTGCTGCGCCGAAGGCCGCTGCGCCGAAGAAGGCTGCTGCACCGAAGGCCGCTGCAGCGAAGAAGGCTGCCGCACCGAAGAAGGCCGCTGCCCCCAAGGCTGCTGCGCCGAAGAAGGCTGCCGCCCCGAAGAAGGCTGCTGCCAAGAAGGCTGCCGCCCCGGCTGCTCCTGCCGCTGCTCCCGCAGTGGCTCCCGCTGCCGCTGCCAAGACGACCCTGAACCCGGCCGCGGCCTGGCCGTTTCCGACGGGCAACCGTCCGTAAGCGCGCCTTGCCGGCGTCCGTTTACGGTCACCGGAGGCCGCCTGGCACGCATCGCGTGCCATCATGACCGGATACTGCGTATCCGGTCAGCAAGACCAGCGTCTTGCCAGCCCGCCGAAGGCTTGCGCCCGGCGGGCTTTTCCTTTTGGGGCGGCGCTTGCGCTTCGTCCTGTGCGCTGCCGGCCTCGTGTGGGCTGCCGGGCCTCGCTATCCCGTCATGAAAAAGGGCGCCGTGCCCCTTGCGGGACACGGCGCCCTGGTCTGCGCTGCGGCAGGGCTTCGGTTCAGTGCGTGATGCGTGTCACGCCGCCGGAGGACAGCAGCCGCACGCGCTCGCCCGGGCGGAACGTCTCGTCCGCATCCTGCGTGATCGCGCGCAGGTCGCCGTTCTCCAGCCGCACGGTGATCTCCAGGCCGCGGCGCTGGTTGATCTTGTTCTCGGTGGCGCTGCCGGCGATTCCGCCCAGCACTGCGCCGAGGATGCCCGCTGCCACCGAGCCGTTGCCGCTGCCGATCAGGCTGCCGGCCGCCACGCCGCCGATGGCACCGCCGGCGATGGTGCCGGCCCCCGTCTGGTTACCCTGGATCAGAACCTCGCGTACCGATTCGACCACGCCGTAGCGTACCGTCTGCTCGCGCTGAGCCTGGCCGGGGGTGTAGACGCTGTTCGAGTTCGACTGTGCGGCACAGCCGGCCAGCAGGGTGGCGGCTGCGAGGACGGCGGCGCCGCCGATACGGAGCTTCTGGTTCATGGTATGTCCCGAAAAGAAGACTACGCGTAGTGGAATCCGAAGGCCGCCTGGAAACGGTCACGGATTTCGTCACGCGATGGCTTGTGGTTCTGTGGTCCCTGATGCGCGATCTTGAGCGAGCCCATCAGGCTGGCGAGGCGCCCCGTGGTTTCCCAGTCGAGGCCGTGTTCGATGCCGTACAGCAGGCCGCCGCGGAACGCGTCGCCGCAGCCGGTGGGGTCGACCACACGTTCTGCCGGCACGGCGGGGATCGCATACTTGCGCCCGTCGGCATGGATGCTGGCACCGTGCTCGCCGTGCGTGACGATGAACGCGCGCACCTGGGCGGCGACATCCTCGTGGCTCCAGCCGGTGCGGGAGAGCAGGACCTGCGCCTCGTAGTCATTGACCGTCACGTAACTGGCGAGTTCAACGAACTGGCGCAGGTCGTCGCCGTTGAACAGCGGCATGGCCTGGCCCAGGTCGAAGATGAAGGGCACGTCCGCTTCGGCGAACTGGCGGGCATGGTGCAGCATGCCCTCGCGGCTGTCCGGCGCGACGATCCCCAGCGCCGGCCGCGTGTCGCCCTGCATCGCTTCCTGCACGCTGGACAGTTGCGACTGGCTCATCGCACCCGGGTGGAAGGCCGTGATCTGGTTGTTGTCCAGGTCGGTCGTGATCATTGCCTGGGCCGTGAAGGTGTCGGGCAACGTGCGGATATAGGTGGTGGGGATGCCCAGCTGGCGCAGGTACTGCAGATAGGGCTCGGCGTCGGCGCCCACCGTGGCCATCACCAGTGGATCGCCGCCCAGCAGCTTGAGCGTGTAGGCGATGTTGCCCGCGCAGCCTCCGAACTCACGACGCATGCCCGGGACCAGGAAGGATACGTTGAGCATGTGGATCTGGTCCGGAAGGATGTGTTCGCGGAACCGTCCTTCGAAGGTCATGATGGTGTCGTAGGCAACGGAGCCGCAAATCAGGCTGGCCATGCTTTCTCCAGGGAATGCGTTGAGGTGTGGCGGGGCAGGCCCGGCACGCGCAGGCGCGCCGGGCGGATGAGGATTACAGCAGGGCGGCGAGCGCGGCGTCGTAGCTCGGCTCGGTCTTGATCTCGGGCACCAGCTGGCTGTACTTGACGACGTTGTTCTCGTCCAGCACCACGACCGCGCGCGCGGTCAGGCCGGCCAGCGGGCCGGTCTGGATGTCGACGCCGTAGCTGGACTTGAACTCGGCACCGCGCATCAGCGAAAGGGGCACCACGTGGTCGAGGCCTTCGGTGGTGCAGAAGCGGCCCATGGCGAAGGGCAGGTCGGCCGAGATGGTCAGCACCACGGTGTTGGCGAGCTTGCCGGCGGCTTCATTGAAGCGGCGCGCGGAAGCCTGGCACACGGGCGTGTCGAGGCTGGGCACGATGTTCAGGATCTTGCGCTTGCCGGCGAAGTCTTCCAGCTTGACGTCCTTCAGGTCCTTGCCGACCAGCGAGAAGGAAGCGGCATGGTCGCCGGGCTGGGGAAACTTGCCGCCGACTTCGATCGGGTTACCGCCGAGGGTCACGTTGCTCATGTTTGGCTCCTGTGTGGATGCGCGGGCCCGCCTGCGCGCGCAGGGCGGCGTGCGGCGGGTCTGCAGAAATCAGGGATAGAAAAGCAGCACGCGGTAGTTGGCCGCCGCCTGCTGCGAACGGAATCGTACCCGAACCGACAGCTCGGTGCCGGCCCGCATGCCGTACTGGGCGAAGGCGCGTTGTGCCGGGGAGAGATATTCGGCGGGCTGCAGCACGCGCCGCAGCAGGAGCTGGTCCTGCAGATCCGTCATCACCAGTTCGATGGCGGGCAGAGCGGTGGTGGCGCGTCCCTGGTTGCGCAGGGTGACGCTGAGCACATAGGTATCGCCGCCTTCTTCCTGCTTCTGCAGCTGCGAGCTGTCGATGCGCAGGGCATCGAGGTCGCGCCAGGGCGCCACCGTGCAGCCCAGTGGCGCACAGGCCCATTCCAGCGCTGGACGCAGCGCCGGGAAGCGGCCGGCGAGCTGCGAGCGGGCCAGGTAGGTGGCCTGCGCGGCGGCGCCGATGGCGAGTACCACCACGCCGGCCAGCAGCCAGGCACGCCGACCTGCTCCACGCGCGCGCGGTGTTTCGTGTGCGCGCGCATGGCGCAGGAAATCCGGGGCGTACGCAGCGGCGGGCGCTTCGTCCTGCCGCGCGGCCCAGCGCCGCGTGGCGTGCTCGCTGGCGATCGCGGTGGGGGTGCCGGCGAAGGCATCCGGGATGCCTTCGTTCGGCTGCCGGGCGTTGTCTTCCGGAGGAGCCGCCATCGTGACGCCGGGCTTCCCGGGCGCTCCGGCGGAGACGTCTTCCGCCGCAGCCTCGGCAGCAGGCGGCGCTTCCGCTGGTGGAGCGTCCCGCGGCGTCGTGCCGGTGCCAGGCTCATCGAGCCCGGCTGCATCGATTGCGGGCCAGGTGGGGGCAGGCGCCTGCGCGGAGGCAGCGGGCGCCTGCTGGCGAGGTGTTCCTTCCGCCGTGGCGGCTTGCCCGGGCGAACCAACGGGGGCGCCGGCATGCCGCGCTTCCGGCGGTGGCACCGATGATTGCGCGGGCTCGGCTTCAGCGGTGGTGGAGCCGGGTGAGCCCATCATCATGGTCGGCGCGTCCAGCGCCGGCACATCATAGCCGGGGTCATAGCCCGGGTCGAACGGTGGCGCGCGGTACGGCTCTGCCGCAGCACCCTGGCTGGTATCGTCGGCAGGACCCGCGGGGGCCGCCGGTGCCGTGGCGGTCTGTGCCGCGTCGCGCACACCTTGCGCCGGCGCGGTGGCCGGGGCGGGAATCTCGATCAGGTGCTGGCGGGCATCGAAGACCGTATCGCAGCGGCCGCAGCGCACCAGTCCCTGCCGCAGCCGCAACTGGTCCGCCACCAGCCGGAAGGCCGTGCGGCATGCGGGGCAGCGCGTGACGAGCTTGACGGCGGCCATCGTCGGGATGTCAGGTGCGGGTACCGTGCAGACAGACCCAGCCTTCCTCGCTGCGCCAGACGCTCAGCGCGATCCAGCGCGCATAGGCTGCCGCGACCTCGTCGGCCTGCCGTTCGAGCACGCCCGACAGCACCAGGCGGCCGCCAGGGCGCACGCGCGCGCTGAGCATGGCTGCCATCAGCTTGAGCGGGTTGGAAAGGATATTGGCCACCACCAGGTCGTGGGTGGCTTCGGAGACGGTTTCCGGCAGCGCGAAGGTGGCTTCGACACGGTTGCGCTCGGCGTTGTAGCGCGAGGCCTCGACCGCATTGGGGTCGATGTCGATGCCGAGGGTGTTGCCTGCGCCCAGCTTCTTGGCGACGATGGCCAGGATGCCGGAGCCGCAGCCGTAGTCGAGCACGGTCTCGCCCGGCCGCAGATTCTGCTCCAGCCACTGCATGCACAGGCGCGTGGTCGGATGGCTGCCGGTGCCGAAGGCCAGGCCGGGATCCAGCTCCAGCACCACGGCATCGGGTTCCGGGGCGTCATGCCAGGACGGTACCACCCAGATGCGCTCGCCGATGCGGATCGGCTCGAACTGCGATTGCGTCAGGCGCACCCAGTCCTGGTCCTCGACGCTGCGCAGCAGGTAGGAGGGGACGGGCGTGACGCCAAGCGCATTGGCGGCCGCTGCCACGACCAGGGCGGGATCCGCGCCGTCGTCGAACAGCGCGACCACGCGCGAGCGGTTCCAGGCCAGGCGCGTGGGCTCCAGCCCCGGCTCGCCGAACAGCGGTTGCTCGTCGGGCGTGTCGGCATCGGCATCTTCTACCGAGACCGACAGCGCACCCAGATCGAACAGCGCGTCGGACCAGGCTTCCGCCTGTTCTTCGGCGATCTCGATCACACATTCCTGGAATGCCACGGATGATCCTTCTTCAAACCGGTGAGCGGCGCGCGGCGTGGCGCCTGTGTCGGATGGCGGCCCGGGCACTGCCGGGCCGGCCGTAGCCGCCAGTATGACATGGCGGCGGGAGGGAGGGCCGGGGAAACGACCGGCCCGGCCAGCTGACGCTTCAGGACATCGGGACGTCTGCGCGTCAGTGCGCCAGCAGCATGTCAGGACTTGTCGCCCTTGGCGACTTCCTTCTGCTGCAGGCGGTGCTCCAGGTAGTGGATGCTGGTGCCGCCCTCGACGAAGTTGGCGTCGAGCATCAGTTCGCGATGCAGCGGCACGTTGGTCAGGATGCCATCCACCACCATTTCCGACAGCGCGATACGCATGCGGGCGATGGCCTGCTCGCGGGTGGCGCCGTAGGTGATGATCTTGCCGATCATCGAGTCGTAGTTGGGCGGCACGAAGTAGCCGTCGTAGGCGTGCGAGTCGACGCGCACACCGGGGCCGCCCGGCATGTGCCAGGCGGTGATGCGGCCCGGCGAAGGCGTGAACTTGAACGGGTCCTCGGCATTGACGCGGCACTCGATCGCGTGGCCGCGCAGTTGCACGTCCTTCTGGCGGAAGCGCAGCTTCTCGCCGAAGGCGATGCGGATCTGCTCCTGCACGATGTCGATGCCGGTGATCATCTCGGTGACCGGGTGCTCGACCTGCACGCGCGTGTTCATCTCGATGAAGTAGAACTCGTTGTTCTCGTACAGGAACTCGAAGGTACCGGCGCCGCGGTAGCCGATCTTCTTGCAGGCTTCGGCGCAGCGGTCGCCGATGCGCTCGATCAGGCGGCGCGGAATGTGAGGCGCGGGCGCTTCCTCGATCACCTTCTGGTGGCGGCGCTGCATCGAGCAGTCACGCTCGCCCAGCCAGATGGCCTGCCGGTGCTGGTCTGCGAGGATCTGGATCTCCACGTGGCGCGGGTTCTCCAGGAACTTCTCCATGTAGACCTCGGGATTGCCGAAGGCCCGGCCGGCTTCCTCACGCGTCATGTTGACGGCATTGATCAGCGCGGCCTCGGTGTGCACGACGCGCATGCCGCGGCCGCCGCCGCCGCCGGCGGCCTTGATGATCACCGGATAGCCGACGCGGCGGGCGGTGGCCATGACTTCCTTCGGATCATCGGGCAGTGCGCCTTCGGAGCCCGGCACGCAGGGCACGCCGGACTTGATCATGGCCTGCTTGGCCGAGACCTTGTCGCCCATCAGGCGGATGCTGTCGGCGGTCGGGCCGATGAAGACGAAGCCGGATTTCTCCACGCGCTCGGCGAAGTCGGCGTTCTCCGACAGGAAGCCGTAGCCGGGGTGGATGGCCTGGGCGTCGGTGACCTCGGCGGCCGAGATGATGGCCGGCATGTTCAGGTAGGACTGCGGCGACGGCGCGGGGCCGATACAGACGGCTTCGTCGGCCAGCTTGACGTACTTGGCCTCCTTGTCGGCTTCGGAGTAGACCACGACGGTCTTGATGCCGAGTTCGCGGCAGGCGCGCTGGATGCGAAGGGCGATTTCGCCGCGGTTCGCGATCAGGATTTTTTCAAACATGGTATCTCTCTGCGAGAACTGGGCGGCGAAGCCGCATGGCACGGCGGACCGCCAGGCCGGCGGCCCTGGCAGGGGCCCGCTGCCGGCTCGGCACGACCGCGTGTCGGAGCCCCGTTTGCGGGGCCGGGCAATGCGCGCGGAGCGGCTGCCCGGACATGCCGGCCAGGATCAGCCGATGACGAACAGGGGCTGGCCGTACTCGACCGCCTGGCCGTTCTCGACCAGGACTTCCTTGATGACGCCGGCCTTGTCGGCCTCGATTTCGTTGAGCAGCTTCATCGCTTCGATGATGCAGACGGTCTGGCCTTCCTTGACCGTGTCGCCGACATTGATGAAGGGTGCGGCGCCGGGCGACGGCGCGCGATAGAAGGTACCCACCATCGGCGAGGTGATGATGTGGCCGGCCGGCAACTGGGGAGCGCCCGGCTCGACCGGGGCTGCCACGGCGGGGGCCACCGGTGCGGCGGCGATCGCCTGCATCTGGGGCAGGATTTGCGGCGCGGCCACGATCTGCGGCGGGGCCTTGACGATGCGTACCTTGCCTTCGCCTTCGGTCACTTCCAGTTCGGAGATGCCGGATTCGGCCACCAGGTCGATCAGCGTCTTCAGCTTGCGCAGGTCCATCTTCTTTTCCTCCAATCGGTTGTCCGGCCGCCGCCAGGCATGGCGGCGACGGAAAAAATTGTTTGCGGCCGTTTCCGACCTCGCCGCGCACGGCGGCACCAGGCGCTCGGGGCGCCATCTTTCGTCTATTGCTGCGAACAGCGGGTGTTCAGGTTCCCGGGGGCGCTTCCTGCCATAGCGCGTAGTCCAGCGCCAGCAGGTAGCCTTGCCAGCCAAGTCCGCAGATCACGCCGACCGCCAGGTCGGAGAAATAGGAGTGATGGCGGAAGCTTTCACGGCGATGCACATTGGACAGGTGCACCTCCACGAAGGGAATGGCGACACCGGCCAGCGCATCCCGGATCGCTACGCTGGTATGCGTGTAGGCAGCCGGGTTGATGATGATGAAGTCTACGCCCTCGCCGCGCGCCGCATGGATGCGGTCGACCAGCGCGCCTTCGTGGTTCGACTGGAAGCTGCTCAGCGCCAGGCCACCCTGCGTGGCACGCTGTGCCAGCGCGGCGTCGATATCGGCCAGGGTCGTGTGCCCGTAGGTCTCCGGTTCCCGGGTTCCCAGCAGGTTCAGGTTCGGTCCGTGCAGGACCAGGACCTTGCGGTAGCCAGCTGAGCGTCGGTTGGAGCGGGTAGCGGTCACGGCAGCTCGACCATTTCAACGAAATTGCGCGGAGGTTACCGTAGCTTAGAGGGATTTGTCTAGCGCGCGATACAAGGCCTCGGGTAATTCCGAGGGTTGTCCCCTATCGAATCGTGCCGAATGCGACGCTTTTTGGCATCTTTGTGAAAATTGCGAAAAGATCGGCTCGGTTTCGATAAAAATCGGTGCAATTGTGCGAGATTCGCTCATGTCTTGGGCAGGGCGGCCCGCAACTCGTCGGCCGTCACCCGGCCCAGCTTGCGGAACTGCACGGCACCATCGGGCGAGATGATCACCGTATAAGGGAGGCCGCCGGCGCTATTGCCGAAGTTGCGCACCAGTTCGGTGCCGGTGAAGCCGGCCACGGCCAGCGGATAGTCGACCGGCACCTTCTTCAGGAACTGCTGGATATTGCTGGGCGAATCGATGCCGATGCCGACGAATTCGACCGGCTTGCCAGCGTATTCGCGGTGCAGGGCGGTCAGTTCGGGCATTTCCTCCACGCACGGTCCGCACCAGGGCGCCCAGAAGTTGACCACCAGGGTCTTGCCGCGCAGCGCCGCCAGGTCGAGGCTGGCGCCGTTCGGATCCGGCAGCTTGGCCTGGAAGAAGGTTTCCACGGCATGGTCGGCGGCCGGCTTGGGAGAAAACACATGGCGGCCGGCCAGGATGCCGGCCACCGTGGCCAGCAGGATGGCCGGCAGCCAGATCCACAGGCGCGAGCGCCGCGGGGCGGGGGTCAGGGTCATGTCTTGCAGCTAGGTGGTTGGAGCGCCCGCGGCGGGCGCGTCAATCCCGGGGCGCCGTGGCGGCCTGGCCGGAGTCGGCAGCCGTGGCCAGCAGGGCGCGCACGGCGTTCAGGTCGGCCCGGGCGATCCGGCCGCTGGCATCGGCGCGCACGGCGCCGCGCTCATCGTCCGCATCATACAGTGCTATATGGATGCCGACCGGCGTGCCGAGCTCCGCGCGCACCTCGGCCGACAGCTCGCGCGTCTCGCGGCTCGCCGGCCACTGGCCGCGCCACAGGAAGCTGAGAGTCTCGACCTCGCCGCGGCCGGCGAAATGGCGGGTCTCGCTGGTCTCGAAGTCGACGCCTGCGTTGAGCAGGTGCAGCGCGACATCCTTCGGGCTGTCGCAGAAGCACTGCAGGTAGACGTCGGAGTGCTCGGTGGCCGTGCCGTTGAGGGCGGCCCCGACCAGGTAGGGGCGGAAGCCCGCCAGCTCGGCCATGGCCAGCACGGCCAGGCGGCGCAGCAGCGCCAGGATGCGCGGTTGGCTGTCGCTGTGGAAGAGCGCCTGGTAGGCGCGCACTTCCTCTTCCACCATATCGTTGTCGGGCAGCCACTCGCCGGCCACGCGTACGTCGCCCAGCAGCTGCCGCACGGCCTTGCGCTTGGCGGTGGCGTAGTCGGCGCCGTCCTCCGCGATCATGCGGGCGGCGGCCTGGGCGATCTCTTCGCGCAGGTGGGCGGGGTCGGAGGGAAGGTGTCTTGGCATGCCTCGATGATACCGGAGCCGGCCGCGGCGGCCGTGCTGTCATGGGGGCGGTCCATCGGGATCGATCCGGATGCCGCAGTGCAGCGAAGCGCGCAGGCGCTCGGGTACAATGGCTGACCGTCCGGCGCCTGCGCCGGCCCAAGCGATACCGGATTCCATGCATATCCACATCCTCGGCATCTGCGGCACCTTCATGGGTGGCCTGGCCGTGCTGGCCAGGCAGGCCGGCCACCGCGTGACCGGCTGCGACGCCAACGTCTACCCGCCCATGAGCACGCAACTGCAGGCCCAGGGCATCGAACTGATCGAAGGCTTCGACCCGGCGCAGATCGCCCTCCAGCCGGACCTGTTCGTGATCGGCAACGTGGTCTCGCGAGGCAATCCGCTGATGGAAGCGATCCTCGACCGCAACCTGCCCTATATATCTGGGCCCCAATGGTTGGGCGAGCATGTGCTGGCCGGGCGCTGGGTACTGGCCGTGGCCGGCACGCACGGCAAGACCACCACCACCTCGATGCTGGCCTGGATCCTGGAGGATGCCGGCTACCAGCCCGGCTTCCTGGTCGGCGGCGTGCCGCAGAACTTCGGTATCTCGGCGCGCCTGACCGATTCCGACTTCTTCGTCATCGAGGCCGATGAGTACGACACGGCCTTCTTCGACAAGCGCAGCAAGTTCGTCCACTACCGGCCGCGCACCGCCATCCTGAACAACCTGGAATACGATCACGCCGACATCTTCCCCGATCTGGCCGCGATCGAGACTCAGTTCCACCACCTCGTGCGCACCGTGCCGGGGCAGGGCCGGCTGGTGGTCAACGGCATGGAGGACAGCCTCGCGCGCGTGCTCGAGCGCGGATGCTGGAGCGAGGTCGAGACCTTCGGCACGGGCAACTGGACCGAGCGCGACGCCGCGGCCGCGCACGCGCATGGCGAAGCCTTCGACGTGCTGCTCGACGAGTCCGTGCAGGGCCGCGTGGCGTGGTCCCTGCAAGGCATGCACAACCGCATGAACGCGCTGGCCGCGATCGCCGCCGCGCGCCACGTGGGGGTGCCGCCGGCGCAGGCGATCGCTTCGCTGGCCCGCTTCGCCAACGTCAAGCGGCGCATGGAAGTGCGCGGCGAAGCCGCCGGCGTGACCGTCTACGACGACTTCGCCCACCATCCCACCGCCATCCAGACCACCATCGACGGCCTGCGCAAGCGGGTGGGCCAGGCGCGCATCCTGGCCGTGCTGGAGCCGCGCTCCAACACCATGAAGCTGGGCGTGATGAAGGCGCAGCTGCCGGCCAGCCTGGCCGGCGCCGACCTGGTGTTCGGCTATGGCGCGCCGGGCGGCAAGGATGCGCTGGGCTGGGACCTGGCCGGGGCGCTGGCGCCGCTGGGCGCCCGCGCGAGCGCCTTCGACGATCTCGATGCCCTGGTGGCGGCGGTCAGCGCCGCCACCCGTCCGGGCGACCATGTGCTGGTGATGAGCAACGGCGGCTTCGGCGGTGTCCACCAGAAGCTGCTGGACGCCCTCGCCCTGCGGGCCGCCTGATCCAGCCGCCGGCGCCATGCTGCTCTACCTGCACGGCTTCCGTTCCTCGCCGCAATCGTTCAAGGCGCAGCTGATCCAGCAGCGCATGCGCGAGTGGGGCGTGGCGCGCTACTACGCCTGCCCGCAACTCGACGTCTCGCCCGCGCGCGCGATCGCGCAGGCCGAGACGGCCATCGCCGCAGCGCGTGGCGGCGACCCCGGCCAGCCGCTCACCATCGTCGGTTCGTCGCTGGGCGGCTTCTATGCGCGCTGGCTGGGCGAGCGCCATGGCTGCCGCACGGTGCTGCTCAATCCCGCCGTCCATCCTTGGACCGACCTGGAGGCCTACCTGGGCGCGCAGCCGCTGTGGCACGGCGGCGGCGAGATCCTGGTCGAGCGCCGCCATCTGCAGGAGCTGCTCGACCTGCGCGTCGACGCCATCAGCCAGCCCGAGCGCTACCTGCTGCTGGCCGCCACCGGCGACGAAGTGCTGGACTACCGCGACATGCTGGCCGCCTTCCCCGGTGCGCGTACGCGCCTGATCCAGGGCAGCGACCACGGCATCAGCGAGTTCGCCGACTATCTCGACGAGGTGCTGGAGTTCTGCGGCTACGGGCCCGGCGGCGTCCGGCCCGGCGCATGAGCACCCCGCACCTGCGCCGCTGCGGCTGGAGCACGGTGCTGCCGGCCGACGAGGCCATTCCCGCCAATCTGCGGCGCTGGGTCTGCGGCGGCGGCTCGCTGACCGCGCGCCTGGTGGCCGCCAGCCATGAATTCCGCGTGCGCCGGCTGGCGCAGCGCATGGCGCTGCCGCTGGCCGACGAATGGCGGGCGCTGGGCGCGGTACGACCGCTGCCGGTGCTCGAGCGCGACGTGGTGCTGGTGTGCGACGATGCGCCGGCCGTGTTCGCACATACCGTGGTGCAGGCCCGCCATGCGCCGCGCGACTGGCCTTTCCTGCGTGGCCTGGGCGAGCGTCCGTTGGGCGGCGCGCTGTTCACCGATCCGCGCGTGCTGCGCGAGCCCTTCCAGTTCGCCCGGCTGCTGCCCCACCATCCGCTGTGGCGGCGCCTGCGCCAGGCGTTGCCGGCGCTCGCGGCCGGCACCATGCTGCCCGCGCGCCGCTCCGTGTTCCGGCGCGGCGGCGGCGTCATGCTCGTCACCGAGGTCTTCCTGCCGGACCTGCTGCGGCGAGCGGCTCCCGGGGATCGCGGCACCAGACTGCGGCCCCTCCCTCCATCCTGACCATACCAGCCAAGAGAAAGAGAAGACACCCATGAAACTGCAGGGACGTGTAGCGATCATCACCGGCGCGGCGGCCGGCATCGGTTTTGCCACGGCGCAGCGCTTTGCCGCCGAGGGCGCCATCGTCATCCTGTGCGACGTGCAAGAGGCGCGTGTGCGCGAGGCGGCTGCCAGCCTGGCCGCCACCGGTGCCACGGTGGACGCCTTCAAGGTGGACGTGACACGGCGCGACGAGGTCGATGCCATGGTCGCCGCCACGCTGGCCAAGCATAGCCGCATCGACGTCCTCGTCAACAACGCCGGCATTACCAAGGATGCGCGCCTGGCCAAGATGACCGAGGCCCAGTTCGACGCCGTCATCGACGTCAACCTGAAGGGCGTCTTCAACTGCTCGCAGGCGGTGGCGTCGATCATGGCCGAGCAGGGCCGCGGAGTGATTCTCAACGCATCCAGCGTGGTCGGCCTGTATGGCAACTTCGGCCAGACCAACTATGCCGCCAGCAAGTTCGGCGTAATCGGCTTCACCAAGACCTGGGCGCGCGAACTGGGCCCGAAGGGCGTGCGGGTCAATGCGGTGTGCCCGGGCTTCGTCGCCACCGAGATCCTGCAGACCGTGCCGCAGAAGGTGCTCGACGGCATGCAGGAGTCGTGCTGGCTGCGCCGCCTGGCACAGCCGGCCGAGATCGCCAGCGTCTATGCCTTCCTCGCCAGCGACGACGCCAGCTACATCAACGGCACCGCGATCGAGGCCAGCGGCGGCATGTCGCTCTGAGCGCCACTGCGGGCGCGCCTTGCCCGGGGCGGCAATCCTGCCCCGGCCGACGCCCCGCGCCGGTGCGGTATCATCGCGTCTCTGACCGGGCGGCGCGCCGACCGGCCCCATTCCCTCCCGCAGGACCGGCTTCGCGGGTGCCGCCCAGTTGCGGCGCCAGCGGCGGAGCGCCCGGCATTTCAGAAAGACCCGTATCCATGCAGTTGCTGTTCGAAGAAGGCGGCGAGATCCGCGCCGGCACCGTACTGAGCCAGCAGGGCGAGGCCTACCAGGTGGAGCTGCCTGCCGGCAAGCGCACCAAGGTCAAGTCCCGCGATGTGCTGCTGCAGTTCGCCCAGCCGTCGGCCGCCGAACTGATGCGCCAGACCGAGGCGCTGGTGGCCGAGACCGACCTCGATTTCCTGTGGGAATGCGCACCGGAAGAGGAATTCGGCTTCGCCGAGCTGGCGGCCGAGTACTACGGGGCGGAGGCCGGTCCGGTGCAGCAGGCCGCGCTGGCCATGGCGCTGCACGGCAGTCCCGTCTATTTCCGCCGCAAGGGCCGCGGCCGCTACCTGCGCGCCCCGGAAGACCAGCTCAAGGCGGCGCTGGCGGCGCTCGAGCGCAAGCGCCAGCAGGCACTGGTGCAGGCCGAGTACGAGGCGCAGCTGAAGGCGCGCCAGTTGCCGGAGGCCTTCCGCGGCAAGGTGATGGGCTTGCTGTTCAAGCCGGACAAGAACAGCCTGGAATACAAGGCGATGGACGCCGCCTGCACCGCGCTGGGCATGACGCCGATGCGCCTGATGCTGGAATGCGGCGGCGTGGAGAGCGCGCGTGCGCTGCACGAGGCCAAGTTCCTGGCGGAATGCTTCCCCAAGGGCATCGGCTTTCCCGCCGTCGACGTGTCCGAGCCGCCGGCCGACCTGCCGGTGGCCGACGTGCAGGCCTTCTCGATCGACGACGTCACCACCACCGAGATCGACGACGCGCTGTCGGTGGTCACGCTGCCGGACGGCAAGCTGCGCGTGGGCATCCACATCGCCGCGCCAGGCCTGGGCATCCGCCGGGGCGACGCGCTCGACGCGATCGCGCGCCAGCGCCTGTCCACGGTCTATTTCCCCGGTGACAAGATCACCATGCTGCCGGACGCGGTGGTCGAGCGCTACACGCTGCAGGAAGGCCGGCAGTGCCCGGCCCTGTCGCTGTACGTGACCGTCGATCCGAGCCTGCCGATGATCCTGGGCAGCGAGACGCGCGCCGAGCTGGTGCCGATCGCGGCCAATCTGCGCCACAACCTGCTCGAAGACGTGGTGACCGAACAGGCGCTGGCCGAGGGTTCCGGCGACTATCCCTTCCGTGACGAACTGGCCAAGCTGTGGCAGTTCGCCGGCTACCTGTACGACGAGCGCCAGAAGGCACGCCTGGCCAGCGGCCTGCGCCCGGAGGTGCACAACCGCGCCGACTACAGCTTCTATATCGACCAGCTCGAAGGTGGCGGCGAACGCGTGCGCATCGAGCAGCGCCGGCGCGGCTCGCCCCTGGACAAGATCGTGGCCGAGCTGATGATCCTGGCCAACAGCACCTGGGGCAAGCTGCTGGCCGACCACGGCGTGCCGGGCATCTACCGCACGCAGAAGGCCTGGGGCATGCATCGCACCCGCATGCAGACCTATCCGGCGCCGCACGAGGGCCTGGGTGTGGCCCAGTACGCCTGGAGCACCTCGCCGCTGCGCCGCTATGTCGACCTGGTCAACCAGTGGCAGATCATCGCGGTGGCACAGCACGGCGGTGTCGCCAAGCTGGTGGCGCCGTTCAAGCCCAAGGATGCCGACCTGCTGGCCGCCGTGGCGGACTTCGAAGGGACCTACGCCGCCTACGCCGACCACCAGTCGACCATGGAGCGCTACTGGTGCCTGCGCTGGCTGGAGCAGGAGAAGCGCCAGCGCATGATGGCTTCGGTGCTGAAGGATGGCGCGGTCCGCTTCGCCGACATCCCGCTGGTGGCGCGCGTACCCGAGCTGATGCAGGCGGCGCGCGGCACCCAGGTGATGCTGGAGATCGCTTCCACCGACGAACTGTCGCTCGAGGTGTCGTGCCGTGTGCAGGAGGTCTTCGCCGGCGATGTCGACCTGACCGACGAGATGCTGGAGCTCGACGAGGAGGCCTCGGAAGTGTCGGCCGAGGCGGCTGCCGAAGCCGCGGCCGAGGACGCAGCAGAACAGGCGGCAGAGCAGGTGGCGGAGCCGTCTGCGCAACCGTCGGCGGATGCCGACGGGGCTCCGGCCGGCGAGGCGTCGGGCGCGCGCGACACCGGCGCCGGCAGCGGCGCCTGAGGCATGGCAAAGGTCCGGCACTCCCTTACAATGCCGGACGGATCGAAGCGGATGGCGCGTGATGTCGGCGCCACCGCATGCAGGGCACCGGATGGCCGCCCTGCATCGCTGCCCTGTCTTCGCTCCCGTTTCCGCGGCTGTTCCTTGCCGCCGTATCCACTGCGTCTTCGCCTCGTTTCCGCACCGCTGCCTCGCCTGCCATCGTGAAAGCCGTCCTCGCTCCCCGCCAGTGGTGGAACGCCAGCAGCGCGATGACGCGAGCGCTGGCCATCTCGCTGGCCGCGCACGCGCTGCTGCTGACCGTGCGCGTGGCGGCGCCGGACGTATTCGAGATCAAGCGTGCCGATGCCGCGCTGGACGTGGTGCTGGTCAACGCCAAGTCGGCCGAGCGGCCGCACAAGCCCACCGTGCTGGCGCAGGCCAACCTCGATGGCGGCGGCGAGCACGAGACCCAGCGCGCCACCACGCCGCTGCCGTCGCAGACCGAGGCGCGCGACGGCGACCTGCTGCGGCAGATGCAGCGGCGCGTGACGCAGCTCGAAGACGAACAGCGGCGCTTGATGACGCAGTCGCGCCAGCCCGCGCCCGCGCTGCGCAGCCAGCCGCTGAAGCCGGGCGACAATCCGGCCGACGATACCCTGCGCGGCCAGGACGAGCGCACCTCGCTGGACGAGATGGCCAAGCTCGAGGCCGAGATCGGCCGCAACCTCGACCACTACGCCAAGCGGCCCAAGCGCTTCCAGCTGACCGCCACCAGCGCGCAGGAGGTCGATTACGCGCAATACTATGACCGGCTGCGCCACAGGATCGAGGCGCGCGGTACTGCAGACTTTCCCCAGCGCAACGGCAAGCCGCTGTACGGGCAGCTGATCCTGGTGATCAACGTCAACCGGGCCGGCCGGCTCGGCTACAACCGCGACGGCTACAATGTCGAGGCGGTCGACGTGGTCAAGAGCTCGGGCGATCCAGCGCTGGACCGCCAGGCCGTGGCCATCGTGCGCGCCGCCGCGCCGTTCGGCGCCTTCACGCCGCAGATGCAGGCGCGCCAGGACATCCTGGAAGTCATTTCCACCTTCAAGTTTTCGCGCAGCGGGCTGGAAACCCGGCTGCAGGCACGCTGATGACAAGCTCCCCGCAAGATCCGGCCGCATCCGGCCAGACCCCCGATCGCTATGTGGTGATCGGCAACCCCGTCGCGCACAGCCGCTCGCCCGCCATCCATGCCGCCTTTGCCCGGCAGACCGGCGAGGCGATCGCCTACGACCGGCTCGAAGCCCCGCTGGACGGCTTCGCCGCGACCGTGCGCGATTTTCTCGCCCAGGGCGGCCACGGCTTCAATGTGACCGTGCCCTTCAAGCTCGAGGCCTACGACCTGGCCGACCGCCTGACGGAGCGCGCCGAAGCCGCCGGCGCGGTCAACACCATGTGGCAGGAAGACGGCCTGCTGCATGGCGACAACACCGACGGCGTGGGCCTGGTGCGCGATATCCAGGACAACCTCGACGTGCTGCTCGAAGGCCGGCGCGTGCTGCTGCTGGGCGCCGGCGGCGCGGCCATGGGCGCCATGCTGCCGCTGATCGAGTGCCGGCCGTCGCGCATCGTGGTGGCCAACCGTACCGCGGCGCGGGCCAGCGACATGCTGGAAGAATTCGTCGAGGCGGCGGACCAGTACGGCGTCGAGCTGTGGGGCGGCGGCCTGGATGCGCTGGAAGCGCTGGCCGAGGACGAGGGTTGCGAGATCGTCATCAACGCCTCGTCCAGCAGCCTGCACGGCGAGGTGCCGCCGGTGCCCGAGTGGATGCTGGGCGAGGGCGTGCTGGCCTACGACATGATGTACGGCGCCGAACCCACGGTCTTCCTGCGCTTTGCCGAGCGCTGCGGGGCACGTGTCAGCGACGGCCTGGGCATGCTGGTCGAGCAGGCTGCCGAGGCCTTCTACAACTGGCGCGGCGTGCGCCCGCGCACCGCGCCGGTGCTGGCCGAGCTGCGCGCGGCGCTGCGCGCCGAAGCCGGCCGCTGAGCGGACCGGAGCCCGCCGTGGCCTTGCGCCGCGCCCGCCCGCCGGCCGCCGGCCGGCACCCCATGCATCCGCTGCGCTGGCTGGCTTACCTGGCCGGCTGCCTGCTGGCCGGCGTGCTGGTCATGCAGCTCTATTTCTTCTGCCAGATCGCGGCCTGGCAGGTTCTCAATCCGTCGAGCACCAGCTTCATGCGCGCCGAGCGCTGGCGGCTCTGCGGCGCCAGGCTGTGGGGCTGTGGCATCGAGCGCCGCTGGGTGTCCTACGACGATATCTCGCGCAACCTCAAGCGCGCGGTGATCGCCAGCGAGGACGCCGACTTCGTCAACCATCCCGGCTACGAGCTCGACGCCATGCTCAATGCCTGGGAGCGCAACAAGCAGCGCGGCCACATCGTGCGCGGCGGCTCCACCATCACCCAGCAACTGGCCAAGAACCTGTTCCTGTCGCCGGAGCAGCACTACCTGCGCAAGGGCCAGGAACTGGCCATCGCCTGGATGCTCGAGTTCTGGCTCGACAAGCAGCGCATCTTCGAGATCTACCTGAACTCGGTGGAGTGGGGCGAGGGGGTGTTCGGCGCCGAGGCCGCGGCCCAGCACTACTTCAAGACCAGCGCGGCGCGGCTGAGCGTGGGCCAGGCCGCCCGGCTGGCGGCGGCGCTGCCGGCGCCCAAGTGCTTCGACAAGACGCAATACTGCGCCAATGTGCGCGTCAACTTCAAGGCCAAGGCCGGCATCATCGCGCGCCGCATGGGCGCCGCCACGCTGCCGGACTGAGCGCCGCGCCGGGCGTGCCGTTCAGCTCAGCCAGCCCTTGCGGCGGAAATACACCAGCGGCACCGCGGCGGACACGGCCATCAGGGCGATGGCCCAGGGATAGCCGAGCGACCAGTCGATCTCCGGCATGATCTTGAAGTTCATGCCATAGATGCTGGCGATCAGGGTGGGCGGCATCAGTGCCACCGACACCACCGAGAACAGCTTGATGATCTTGTTCTGGTTGATATTGATGAAGCCGACGGTGGCATCCAGCAGGAAGTTGATCTTGTCGAACAGGAAGGCCGTGTGGTTCTCGATGGAGTCGATGTCGCGCAGGATCTGGCGCGCCTCGTCCTGCTGCTCGGCCGACAGCAGCTGGCTGCGCATCAGGAAGGAGACGGCGCGGCGGGTGTCCATCACGTTGCGGCGGATGCGCCCGTTCAGGTCTTCCTCGCGCGCAATGGTTTCCAGCACGTCGGCGGCGGCGGCATCGGTCACGTTCTCCGCCAGCACGCGCCGGCTGGCCTCTTCCAGCCGCTCGTAGACCTCCTCGATCGAGTCGGCCGAGTACTCGGCGTCGGTCGCGTACAGGTCCATCAGCACGTCCTTGGCATTGCGCACCGAGCCCGGGCGCATGCGGGCGCGCAGGCGCACCAGGCGGAACACCGGCAGGTCCTCGTCATGGATGGAGAAGAGGACGTCGCGCGTCAGCACGAAGGCCACGCGCACGTTGTGCGAGGCATCTTCCTCGTCGAGCAGGAAGTCGGTACGGATATGCAGGTGGCCGTCCTCGCCTTCGAAGTAGCGTGCCGAGGCTTCCAGGTCGCCGAGATCCTCGAGCTCGGGCAGGGCCACGCCGTAGGCTTCCTTGATCCAGGCGAGTTCCTCGTCGTCCGGATTGACGACATCGATCCAGATGGGCTTGTGCTGCAGCAGTTCGTTGCGGTCGTCGACCTGCTCCTGTGCGAGCCGGCCTTTCTGCAGGACGAACAGATTGATCATCCCTGGGGTTCCTCGTTGCGTTCGGCCAAGACAGGCGCGAGCAGATTCGGCTGGCAAGCGTGATCGCGCTGTGCATGCCGGCGGCGCCGGCATCGCGCAAGGCGATGGCGTTTGCCGGTCAGGCCGGCGGTCGGGGGGAGGTGAGGTCCCGGGGCGGCGTCGCACCTGTGCGAGGCCTGCCGGGGACGGATGCCGCTCGCCCGCAGCGTGCTGCGGGCCAAGGGCGACCGGGCGGAGCGCGCGCTCCGGCGACGGTCGTTACGCAGCCCGCAGTGACATGGCATCCGTGCCTGCCGCGGCCTTGCCACGACGGCTCGAACACCCGATGCTACTGCCCACGTAATCTCTCCGGGATTATGGATGGGCGCGAGTGTAGCCCAACGCATGGGGGCTTGTTAAGTGAAATCTTGGTGCGTAGGCGGTGGCGTCGGAGCCGGCTTCAGCGACGCGTGCCGAGCAGCGGCACCAGCAGTACCGAGGCCAGCGCGGCCAGCATCAGCGCCACGGCGGCGTAGTCCTGCCAGTGCGGCTGCTCGCCCAGCATCCACATGCCGGAGAAGACGCCGACCACGGGGATGAACATCACCGACAGGCTGGACACGGCGGGCGGCAGCGAGCGCGCCAGCGAAAACCAGACGAGGTGGCAATAGGCGAACACGACCACCGCGTTGTAGGCGATGGCGGCCCATTCGACGGCATCGGGCAGGCGCCAGCCGCTCTCGAGCAGCAGGGTGCCGGCGAGCAGGAAGGGCAGGGTGCAGACCAGCATCCAGAAGGTCAGCACGCCGACCGGCAGCGCCAGGGTGCTGCGCTTCATCAGTTGGGTGCCGTAGCCCCAGCCGGCCGCGGCGAGCAGCATCAGCAGGGTGCCGGCCGGGCTGCCCGTCAGCGTGGCCAGCTCGCCCGACAGCAGCAGGGCGATGCCCGACAGCGCGCAGGCAATGCCGGCCCAGGCCGGGGCGGCCAGACGGTCGCGGAACAGCAGCAGGCCCCACAGCACCGCCCAGATCGGCATGGTGTAGCCGAGGATGGCGGCGCGCCCGGACGACAGCAGCTTGACCGCGCAGATCGCGAACAGGTGCCAGATCACCATATTGGGCAGGGCCAGGCGCAGCACCGGGCCCCAGTCCCGCCGCGGCAGCCGCAGGGACTCCCCGCGCAGCCGCAGGGCCAGGCCCAGTGCCACCACGCCGCCGGCCATGCACAGCAGGCGGAAGGCCAGCGGCGGGAAATGCGCCACGCCCAGTTTCATGACCGGCCAGTTGACGCCCCAGGCGACGGTGAGCAGGACGAGCAGGACGAGGCCGCGGCGGTCGAGGGTCATGAGCGCAAAGGGGGGATGCGCAGCAGGCCGGCGCGCGCTACGCTTTGTATGCGAGGAGACGCGAAACGATAGCACGCAGCGGGTAAAATCCCGCCATGAGCATCGATGCCGCAGGAACGGGCGCGCCCCGGCGCCGCCCAGCGGCCAACCGGCCGGCGCAGCCGCCGGCCAACCAGGACACCGAGCATTCCATGACCTTCACCGAGCAGCTCGCCGCAGCGTGGCGGCGCAATGATTCCCTGCTGTGCGTCGGCCTCGATCCGGATCCGGGCAAGCTGCCGCTTTCCCTGACCGGCACCGGTGGCGCCATCTTCGCCTTCTGCCGCGAGATCGTCGACGCCACGGCCGACCTGGTCTGTGCCTTCAAGCCGCAGATCGCCTACTTCCATTCCCAGCGCGCCGAGGACCAGCTCGAGCAGCTGATCCACTATATCCATGACGCCCACCCCGGCATCCCGGTGGTCCTCGATGCCAAGCGCGGCGACATCGGCTCCACCGCCGAACACTACGCCAGCGAGGCCTTCGAGCGCTACCAGGCTGATGCGGTCACGGTCAGTCCCTACATGGGCTTCGATTCGATGCAGCCCTACCTGGCCTACCCGGAGCGCGGCGTGATCGTGCTGTGCCGCACCTCCAATGCCGGCGGCTCCGACGTGCAGTTCCTGCAGGTGGACGGCAAGCCGGTCTACCAGATCGTGGCCGAGTCCGCGCGCGAGCGTTGGAATACCAATGGTCAGATGGGCCTGGTGGTAGGCGCCACCTTCCCCAACGAGATCGCCAAGGTGCGTGAGATCGTGGGCGATATGCCGCTGCTGATTCCGGGCATCGGCGCCCAGGGCGGCGATATCGAGGCCACCGTCAAGGCGGGCCGCACCGCCGACGGTACCGGCATGATGATCAATTCTTCGCGCGCCATCCTGTATGCCAGCCGCGAGAAGGACTTCGCCAGCGCCGCGCGTGCGGTCGCGCAGCAGACGCGCGATACCATCAACCGCTACCGCCACGGCTGAGGGCCGCGCCGGCCCGGCCGGCGCGGCTCAGGCCTCGCTGCGCACCAGCTCGATCAGGCCGCGCAGCGCGTGCTCGGCGGCCTGGCGGCGTACCTGGGCCCGGTCGCCGCGCAAGCGCTGGGTTTCCACGATGGTGGTGACGCGGTTGCTCCAGCCGAAGCAGACCATGCCCACCGGCTTTTCCGGCGTGCCGCCGTTCGGCCCGGCCACGCCGGTAATCGACAGGGCCACCTGGGCACGGCTGTTGAGCAGCGCCCCGTCCACCATCGCCCGCGCGACTTCCTCGCTGACCGCGCCGTGTTCGCGGATCAGCTTGGCCGGCACGCCCAGCATGGTCGTCTTGGCCTCGTTCGAGTAGGTGACGAAGCCGCGCTCAAACCAGCCCGACGAGCCGGAGATGTCTGTGACGGCCGCCGCCACCAGGCCGCCGGTGCAGGACTCGGCGGTGGCGAGCATCAGCGAGCGATCGGCGAGGACGGTTCCTGCCTGGATGGCGAGTTGTTCGAGCAGGCGGCTGACGGGCATGGTCGGAAGACGGGAAGGCGTTGAGTAGCGTAGAGAGGCGTTGGCTGGGCTTGGCGGCCGGTAGCAGGGGGGCGTCGCGCGTGTGGATCCTCTAGATCGAGCGCCAGATGGCGAACACCAGCAGCGTATAGAAGGCAGCCAGCACGTCGTCGAACATGACGCCGAAGGCGCCGCGCAGGCCGGGACCCTTGAGGCTGCGGTCGTAGTGGCCGATCGGGGCGGGTTTGGCGATGTCGAACAGGCGGAACCACAGGAAGGCGGCGAACTGGCCCCAGAAGCTGGTCGGCGTGACGAAGGCCAGCACCAGCCAGATGGCGACGATCTCGTCCCAGACCATGCTGCCGTGGTCGTGCACGCCCATGTCCCGGGCCGTGCGGTTGCAGGCCCACAGGCCCAGCACGAAGCCGCCGGCAATCAGCCACAGCCAGGTGAAGGGCTGGACCCACATCGAAATGACGACGTAGGACAGCCATCCGTACAGCGTGCCCACGGTGCCCGGGCTGACCGGGGACAGTCCCGAACCGAAGCCCATCGCGATCAGGTGGGCGGGGTGGGACAGCATGAAGCGGGCGGTCGGACGCATCACTTTGGCGGTCTGGCCGGCGTCGAGGGTCATGGCAGGATCGCGGGGCGCGGGTCCTGACGGATTGGCGGACATCAAGGCTTGGCTCGTCTGGTTCTTGTCTTATGGTGTCTTGCGGCAGCTGGCGCCGCCACCGGCGGCACGTCCCGCATCATGGCACGGCGGCCGTCCGCGTGCCAGTTGGCCGGGCGCCGCATGCCGGGCTTCAGCCCGGCGCGAAATGATCGAAGCTCCTGCCCGCATAAGCGATCGGGCTGCCCCAGCGGTTGACCAGGCGCAGTCCGGGCTCGGCGGTGATCGAGCCGGCGCGCGCCAGGGGCAGCTCGAGGCGCCTGCCGATGGCGCGCACCGCGTCGCGCGCGCCGGCCGGGGCGGTGAAGCAGAGCTCGTAGTCGTCGCCGCCGGCCAGCAGGCATTCGAGCTGCAGGTCGGCCGGCTGCTGCGCCAGTACCGTGGAACGGGGCAGTGCATCGACATCGACCAGGGCGCCCACTTGCGAGCGCTCGAGGATGTGGCCGAGGTCACCCAGCAATCCGTCGGAAATATCGAGTGCGGCATGGGCGACACCGCGCAGCGCCAGGCCGAGCGCGACGCGCGGCGTGGGCCGTTCCATGCGCTCGCGCACCTGCGTGAATTCCGGCTCGGGCAGCAGCCATTCGCCGCGGCAGTCGCCCAGGGCCAGGCGCGCGTCGCCGAGCGTGCCGGACACCCAGATGTCGTCGCCGGCGCGGGCAGCGTCGCGGCGCAGCGCTGCCTGGGGCGGTACGTCGCCGAACACGGTCAGGCACAGGTTGAGCGGCCCGCGCGTGGTGTCGCCGCCGATCAGCTCGCAGCCGTGGGCGTCGGCCAGGGCCAGCATGCCGCGCGCCAGCCCGGCCAGCCAGTCGGGGTCGGCCTCGGGCAGCGCCAGCGCCAGGGTGAAGGCGCGCGGCTCGGCGCCCATGGCGGCGAGGTCGGACAGGTTGACCGCCAGCGCCTTGTGGCCCAGGGCCTCAGGCGACACGTCGGGGAAGAAATGCCGCCCGCTGACCAGCATGTCCGTACTGATCGCGAGCAGATGGCCCGGCCGTGCCTCGAGCAGGGCGCAGTCGTCGCCGACGCCCAGTGCCGCCTTCTGCGCGGGGCGGGTGAAATAGCGTCGGATCAGCTCGAATTCGGAGAGCGGGGCGCTGGCGGCGTCGGACATGGTGGATCTGGACCGGTGGTGGGAAGGCGGCCGGCGAGAGGGGCGCGCCGCAGCGGAAATCGCAGCGCGACAGCCGCAAAAGGACTAAAAAGGACTATCGTCGGCAGGCAGCCATGCTACGCGCCAGGGGCGCCCGCGGCGCCTGGCGCATGCCACATGGCAGGTGGCCAGATTGTACCGAATCGCAATGGCGACTCGTGGGAAATGCTGATTGTGAAATAATATTTCACAATATAAAATTCCCGCTCCGATTCAAGCGAAGCGGGCGCCCTGGCAGACCATGCGCAGCGGCGGCCGGCGGCCCGGTGGCAGGCACGGGCAGGAGGCGCGGGCGGGTGGAGCCGGCCCGTCGCCTCGTCCTCACCATCCAGGCTCCGCTGACCGGAAGACGCGCCGATGACCAGTTCCCAGCAGCCCACGTCCCAAGACGAGCTCAAGCAGCAGCAACGCGAGGCGCTGCGCAAAGCCGCGCTCGAGTACCACGAGTTTCCCACCCCGGGCAAGATCTCGGTCACGCCGACCAAGCCGCTATCCAACCAGCGCGACCTGGCGCTGGCCTATTCGCCCGGCGTGGCCGCCGCCTGCGAGGAGATCGTCGCCGATCCCGCCAATTCCTTCCGCTACACCGCGCGCGGCAACCTGGTCGGCGTGGTGACCAACGGTACCGCCGTGCTGGGCCTGGGCGATATCGGCCCGACCGCCTCCAAGCCGGTGATGGAAGGCAAGGCCGGGCTGTTCAAGAAGTTCGCCGGCATCGACGTCTTCGACATCGAGATCGACGAGAAGGACCCTGAAAAGCTGGTCGACATCATCGCCTCGCTGGAGCCGACCTTCGGCGGCATCAACCTGGAAGACATCAAGGCGCCGGAGTGCTTCTACGTGGAGCGTACGCTGCGCGAGCGCATGAAGATCCCCGTCTTCCACGACGACCAGCACGGCACTGCCATCGTGGTCGGCGCCGCGGTGATCAACGGCCTGAAGGTGGTCGGCAAGGACATCGCCAAGGTCAAGCTGGTGGCCTCCGGCGCCGGCGCGGCGGCGCTGGCCTGCCTGGACCTGCTGGTCGACCTGGGCCTGCCGGTCGAGAACATCTGGGTGACAGATCTGGCCGGCGTGGTCTACGCGGGCCGTACCGAGCTGATGGACCCCGAGAAGGCCCGCTTCGCGCAGAAGACCGACAAGCGCAAGCTGGGCGAGGTCATCGACGGGGCCGACATCTTCCTGGGCCTGTCGGCGGCCGGCGTGCTCAAGCAGGACATGGTGCAGCGCATGGCCGACAAGCCGCTGGTGCTGGCACTGGCCAACCCCAATCCGGAAATCATGCCGGAACTGGTCAAGGAGGTGCGTCCCGACGCGGTGATCGCCACCGGCCGCACCGACTATCCGAACCAGGTCAACAACGTCCTGTGTTTCCCCTTCATCTTCCGCGGCGCACTCGATTGCGGCGCCACCACTATCACGCGCGAGATGGAAATCGCGGTCGCGCACGCGGTGGCCGACCTGGCGCGCCAGGAGCAGAGCGACATCGTCGCTTCGGCCTACGGCATCCAGGACCTGTCGTTCGGGCCGGAATACCTGATCCCCAAGCCCTTCGATCCGCGCCTGATCGTCAAGATCGCGCCGGCGGTGGCCGAGGCGGCCATGCAGTCCGGCGTCGCCCGGCGCCCGATCGAGGACATGGATGCCTACCGCCAGCAACTGCAGCAGTTCGTCTACCACTCCGGTACGCTGATGAAGCCGATCTACGCGGCGGCGCGCAAGCTGGAAGCGGAGAAGAAGCGCATCGTCTTCGCCGAGGGCGAGGAGGAGCGCGTGCTGCGCGCGGTGCAGGTGATCGTCGATGAGCGGCTGGCCAACCCGATCCTGGTCGGCCGTCCCGCCGTGCTGGCCCATCGCATCGAGCGCTTCGGCCTGCGCCTGCGCGAGGGAATCGACTTCACCGTCGTCAATCCCGAGAACGATCCGCGTTTCCGCGAGTATTCCGAGTCCTACTACCGGATGATGGCGCGCCAGGGCGTCACGCCCCAGTACGCCAAGCTGGAGATGCGCCGCCGTACCACGCTGATCGGCGCCATGCTGATCAAGAATGGCGAGGCCGACGGCATGGTGTGCGGCACCGTCAGCAGCACCGCCGCCCACCTGCGCTACATCGACCAGGTGCTCGGCTGCTCCAATACGGTCTATGCCGCGATGAACGGACTGGTGCTGCCGGGGCGCCAGATCTTCCTGGTCGACACGCACGTCAACATCGATCCGAGCGCCAGTGAACTGGCCGAGATCACGCTGATGGCGGCCGATGAGCTGAAACGCTTCGGCATCGTGCCCAAGGTGGCGCTGCTGTCGCATTCCAACTTCGGCACCTCCGAGGCCCCGTCCGCGCAGAAGATGCGGCAGACGCTGGCGATCCTGCGCGAGCGCGCGCCGGACCTGGAGGTCGATGGCGAGATGCACGGCGATTGCGCGCTCGACGAGAAGCTGCGCAATACGCTGGTGCCGGACGGCGTGCTGAAGGATGAGGCCAACCTGCTGGTCTGCCCGAACATCGACTCGGCCAATATCGCCTACAACCTGCTGAAGGTGGCGGCGGGCAACAATGTGGCGATCGGCCCCATCCTGCTTGGTGTCAAGGCGCCGGCCCACATCCTGACGCCGTCGGCGACGGTGCGCCGCATCGTCAACATGACGGCCCTGGTGGTGGCCGATGCCGCGGCCAAGCGCTAGGTCGCGCTGACTTTTCCGAAGCCGGGCCCGCCCGGCTTTTTTTGTTTCTGCGCTTGGGAGGTTAGTATGCGCACACCTTCATTTAACATCTTGATACGATTGAATAATTCCTGCCGCATCTGGCGCAGGGATTGATTATTTGGACGCATGCGCGTAACCTTACGCCTTCGATGCATACGCATCGTGATGCGCGTCTCGATGTTGCTGCAAGCTCGGCCAGGGCGAGCGGTCTGTCCCCGATGTCCGGGCCTCAGGCAGGTTGCCGGTTCAACCAAGACTACCAAGTGGGTTCCCAGAATTCTCTGACGCAGCGCGCGACACCGCAGTCCCTGGCGAAACGGGCGGCATGCCTCGCGGGCAGCCTGGCCCTGGCCGCCTGCCTGCTGGTCCAGCCGGTGCTGGCGCGACAGCAGCCGGACACGGCGGTGGGAACCATCGCCGCGCAGGAACTGCCCAAGGAAGCACAGCGTACCCTGGAGCGGATCGAGGCCGGTGGACCGTTCCCGTATGACAAGGACGGCTCCCGCTTCGGTAACTACGAGCGTGTCCTGCCGGCGCAGCCGCGTGGCTATTACCGCGAGTACACGGTCAAGAGCGGCGGGCGCAACCGGGGTGCCAAACGCATCGTCTGCGGCGGCGACCAGCGTGCCGCCAACGATTGCTACTACACGGAAGACCACTACAACAGCTTCAAACGGATAAGCAAATGATGACTGACATTTTCGGATTGGGCGACGCCCTTGCCGCCCGCGAAGAGCGCGGCGCCGGAGATGGCTGGCAGCGGGCGCAGAACCAGGCCCGAAATCTTTACGACAACGTGCTGGCGATGCCGCGTCCCGAGCTCTCGCACAACCTCCCCCCTGCTGCCCCGGCAGCGCCCGCCTCCGCGGGCGCCGTGGCCGGCGCCGAGGGCGCCAACGAGGATGCCATGAACCTGTTCAAGACGGTGCGTCCGAACATCGTCCAGTCGATCCGAGCCTTCCGCGTGCCCGAACTCGCCAGGGCGGCGGCGGACCTGGGCCAGCATTTCCTCTATGCCAACTGCGCGCACTGCGCGAGCAAGGCGGAAGTGCTGGAGACGATCGCCACCGCCTTCCTGTTCCCCAAGCATTTCGGCAAGAACTTCGATGCGCTGGCCGACTGCCTGACCGACATGATCTACAAGGCAGGCCAGCAGCCCGGCTTCGTGATCGTGCTGGAGGGCTTGCCGGTGGCGCAGAAGTTCGACAAGGAAGCACGCGAGGTCCTGCTCGACGTGTTCCGCGACGCGGCCGAATTCTGGGGCGAGCGCAAGGTCCAGTTCCGCGTCTTCTATTCCTTCGCCTGATCTTTGCCTGAACCGGCGCAAGCCGGAAGGAAGAACGGCCCGCATCTGCGGGCCGTTTTCATGCATGCGGGCGGCGAGCCGCCGTCAGGCCGCCGGGGGTACCTGGCCGTTCGGCGTCAGCTTGTCGATCAGTTCCGGCAGGCCTTCGCTGAGATGAGCAGCGACATCGTCCGTCGACATGCCGGTGGCCTGTGCCAGCGAGGCGAGTGCGCCGGTGTGGCCCAGCGCGCTGCTCAGGTCGGAAGCGCTGACGGGCTGGTTGGCGCCGGTGCCGATCCAGGACGCCACCTGCTGACCGAGGCCGGCCTGCGCGAGCACCTGCTGCAACACGCCGATGCCGCCCGCTGCCGCGCTTTCGCTCGGTGCGCCGCCGGCCTGGCCGCCGAGCAGCCCGCCCAGCAGTGAGCCGAGATCCCCCAGGCCGCCCGCGCCAGCGCCGCCAGCCGCGGCACCGTTGCCGCCGGTCAGGCCGCCCAGCAGGCCCCCCAGGCTGCCGAGCAGGCCCCCGCCCTGGCTTTCCGCCTGGCCGGCCTGCGCCTCGCCGGCGCCCTGGTGGCGCGCGGCCAGCATCGCCAGCAAGCCCAGCGCCAGCATCAGCTTGGGATTGCCGCCGCCGGCCTGCGCCGCGTCACGTTGCCCCAGCACTCCGCCCAGCACGCTATCGAGTAGTCCCATGATCGACTCCTTCCACTGAGAGCGACGGCCCGCCTGCGGCCGTCAGAATCCGCCAAGCACGGCGTTCAAGGCGGCCAGGCAGGCGAGCCCGGCCGTTTCGGTGCGCAGGATGCGCGGCCCGAGTGACACGCCGGTGAATCCGGCGCGCAGGGCGGCATCCTCTTCTTCCGGGCTGAGCCCGCCTTCCGGGCCGATCAGCAACGTCAGCCCGTCGGCCAGCCAGGTCTCGCGTCGCTGTGCGGCCAGCGTCACCAGCGGCTGGCTGGCGCGCGGCGTCAGCAGCAGGCGCTCGCCGGTGCCGGCCCGGGCCAGCCAGGCCTCGAACGGCACGATCGGGGCAACGGCCGGCACGCGGTTGCGTCCACACTGCTCGCACGCCGCCTCGACCAGGGCCTGCCAGTGCGCGCGCCGCTTGTCGGCGCGCTCGCCGGCCAGGCGCACCACGCTGCGGGCTGCCTGCAGCGGCTGCACGGCTGCTACGCCGAGTTCGACCGCCTTTTCGATCAACCAGTCCATCTTGTCGCCGCCTGCCAGGCCCTGCGCCAGCGTCACGTGCAGCGGGGGCTCGGCCTCGTCGTGCGTCTGTGCGCCGACGCGCGCAACTGCCTGGCGCTTGCCCAGGTCCTGCAGTACGGCCGCGTAGCTGCCGCCGCGGCCGTCGAACAGGGTGATGGGGTCGCCCGGGTTGAGGCGCAGCACCTGGACGTGGCGCACCACGGATTCCGGCAAGGCGAGGTCGGCGCCGGCCGCCAGCGGCTCGGCGACGAAGAAGCGGGGCGGCATCAGGCAGCACCCGCTTTGGCGAGCGGCTTGCCGAAGCCCCAGCGATAGCCGTCGGGGTCGACCACCATGCAGTAGCGGTCGCCCCAGAACTGGTCGGCCGGCGCCATCAGGCTGGTGGCGCCGGCCGCCACCGCGCGCGCGTGCATGGCATCGACGTCGTCGCAGTAGACATAGAAGGTCTGCGGGCATTCCACGCCCAGCGAGCGGGGCGAGCGGGCCGTGCTGCCCCAGGCGCCTTCCGGCGCGAACATAAGCACCAGTTCGTCCTGGTAGCGCATTTCCGCATGGATCGGCACCCCGTTCTCGTCGACCACGTCGCCGGCGGCGAAACCGAAGGCGCGGGAGTAGAAGTCCAGGGCAGCGCGGGCATTGGCCACGGTCAGGTAGGGGGTGAGCCAGGGCGTGTTGGCCGGTCGGGTCATGAGCATCTCCGTGGTCGTTTCCGTGCAGCGGAAACCGGGCGCGGACGCCGGAACGGGGCGGGCGTCTTGCGCGGTGCGAGTGGGCATCTTACGCGCTGGCGTCGCCGCTGTCGAAGCAGGCCCGCGGGCGGCAGGGCGGCGCGGCGCGGCGTGGCGCGGCCATCGGCAGTGGGGCCATCCGTGCGGATGTCCGGGACCTGCTGCGCTCGGCATATCCGCCCAGGCGGGAGACGCGGTTGAAATGTGCTCTTTGCGGTATTTCCGCCTGGCGGTGCGGCGAGCACGCCGCTGCCGGCCGCGTGGCGCCGCCCGGCGCGCCGGCAAGGCCCGGCGCCGGCCATTCCATCCAGGGTGTGCCGCAGGCGGGAACGCTCCCGGCAGGCCCGGAAATGCCTCGGCCTTCTGGTAAAATCGCGCTTTTCCCGCCAGGTTCCCGTCGCATGTCTGCCCTCGCACATCCCGCCACAAGTCCCTACGCTTCTCAGCCCGCCAAGCTGATGGCCAGCGCAATCCGCGTGCTCGCCATGGACGCCGTCCAGCAGGCCAATTCCGGCCATCCCGGCATGCCGATGGGGATGGCAGACATCGCCGTAGCGCTGTGGGCGCGCCATCTGAAGCACAACCCGACGAATCCGAAGTGGGCCGACCGCGACCGTTTCGTGCTGTCGAACGGACATGGCTCGATGCTGCTGTATGCGCTGCTGCACCTGACCGGCTACGACCTGCCGGTCGCGGAACTGAAGAACTTCCGCCAGCTGCACAGCAAGACCCCCGGCCATCCGGAGTATGCGATCACCCCGGGCGTGGAAACCACTACCGGCCCGCTGGGCCAGGGCATCACCAATGCGGTGGGCATGGCGCTGGCCGAACGTCTGCTGGGCGAGGAGTTCAACCGCCCGGGCTTCGACATCGTCAACCACCATACCTTCGTCTTCCTTGGCGATGGCTGCCTGATGGAAGGCATCAGCCACGAGGCTTGCTCGCTGGCGGGTACTCTGAAGCTGAACAAGCTGATCGCGCTGTGGGACGACAACGGCATCTCGATCGACGGCGACGTCGTGCACTGGTTCGCCGACGACACGCCGAAGCGCTTCGAGGCCTATGGCTGGAACGTGATCCGCGCCGTCGACGGCCATGACACCGACGCGGTGGACGCCGCCATCGCCCAGGCCAAGGCCAGCGACCGGCCGACCCTGATCTGCTGCCGCACCGTGATCGGCAAGGGCGCGCCCAATAAGGAAGGCGGCCACGACGTGCACGGCGCGCCGCTGGGCGGCGCCGAGATCCAGGCTACGCGCGAGGCGCTGGGCTGGGCCCACGAGCCGTTCGAACTGCCCGCCGAGGTCTATTCGGCCTGGGACGCCAAGGCCAACGGCCAGGCGCTGGAGAAGGCCTGGAACGCCCTGTTCGCGGCCTATGCCGAGCGCTTCCCCTACGAGGCCGGCGAGTTCCAGCGCCGCATGCGCGGCGAACTGCCCGGTGCCTTCGAGGCGGCCGTGGAAGCCTTCATCGCCAAGTGCGAGGACAAGGCCGAGACCATTGCCAGCCGCAAGGCCAGCCAGAACACCATCGAGGCCTTCGGCCCGGTGCTGCCCGAGTTCCTCGGCGGCTCTGCCGACCTGACCGGCTCGAACCTGACCAACTGGAGCGGCAGCAAGGCCGTGCGCGCCGACGCCTGGGGCAACCACATCAACTACGGTGTGCGCGAGTTCGGCATGAGCGCGATCATGAACGGCATCACGCTGCATGGCGGCTACATCCCCTACGGCGGCACCTTCCTGACCTTCTCGGACTACAGCCGCAACGCGCTGCGCATGGCGGCGCTGATGCGCATCCGCACACTGTTCGTATTCACCCACGATTCCATCGGCCTGGGCGAGGACGGTCCGACGCACCAGTCGGTCGAGCACGTCGCCAGCCTGCGCCTGATCCCCAATATGGATGTCTGGCGTCCGGCCGACACCACCGAGACCGCGGTGGCCTGGGCTCACGCGGTGCGCCGCGAGGACGGCCCGAGCTGCCTGATCTTCAGTCGCCAGAACCTGCCGTTCCAGCGCCGCGACGACGCCACCCGCGCCCAGATCGCGCGCGGCGGCTACGTGCTGCGCGACAGCGTGAACCCGAAGAGCAAGCGGCCCGACGCCGTGATCCTGGCCACGGGTTCGGAAGTCGCGCTGGCGGTCGCCGCCGCCGATCAGCTGGCCATCGACGGCGTGCACGTGCGCGTGGTGTCGGTGCCGGCCACCACGGTGTTCGACAAGCAGGACGCCGCCTACAAGGCTTCGGTGCTGCCCGCGGGCGTGCCGCGCGTGGCCGTGGAGGCGGGCGTGAGCGATTTCTGGTGGAAGTATCAGGTGCAGGCCGTGGTCGGCATCGACACCTTCGGCGAGTCCGCGCCGGCCGGCGTGCTGTTCAAGCACTTCGGTTTCACGGCGGAAAACGTGGCCGACACGGTGCGCGCCACGCTCGCGTAATCAGCGGCCGCAGAGCCTCCGGGGCGGCCGCTGCGCCGCCCGCCGGGCAGGCGCGGCGGCCACGTCGCATTCATCGATCAGGTATTTCAGGAGAGTGACAATGACCATCAAGATCGGCATCAACGGCTTCGGCCGTATCGGGCGCATGGTGTTCCGTGCCGCCGTCGCCAACTTCAACGACATCGAAGTCGTCGGCATCAATGACCTGCTGGAACCCGACTACCTGGCGTACATGCTGAAGTACGACTCGGTGCACGGCCGCTTCGACGGCGAGGTGTCGGTCGAGGGCAACACCCTGGTCGTCAATGGCAAGAAGATCCGCCTGACCGCGGTCAAGGATCCGGCTGAACTGAAGTGGGACGAGATCGGCGCCGACGTGGTGGTCGAATCCACCGGCATCTTCCTGACCAAGGAAGGCGCGCAGAAGCACATCGATGCGGGTGCCAAGAAGGTGATCATGTCGGCACCGTCGAAGGACGACACCCCGATGTTCGTCTTCGGCGTCAACGACAAGACCTACAAGGGCGAGGCGATCATCTCGAACGCCTCCTGCACCACCAACTGCCTGGCGCCGGTCGCCAAGGTGCTGAACGACAAGTGGGGCATCAAGCGTGGCCTGATGACCACCGTGCACGCTGCCACCGCCACCCAGAAGACCGTCGACGGCCCGTCCAACAAGGACTGGCGCGGCGGCCGCGGCATCCTGGAGAACATCATCCCGTCGTCGACCGGCGCAGCCAAGGCCGTTGGCGTGGTGATCCCCGAGCTGAACAAGAAGCTGACCGGCATGTCGTTCCGTGTGCCGACCTCCGACGTCTCGGTGGTCGACCTGACCGTCGAGCTGGACAAGGCCGCGACCTACGCCGAGATCTGCGCCGAAATGAAGGCCCAGAGCCAGGGCGCGCTGAAGGGCGTGCTGGGCTACACCGAGGACAAGGTGGTTGCCACCGACTTCCGCGGTGACGCCCGTACCTCGATTTTCGACGCCGAGGCCGGTATCGCGCTGGACGGCACCTTCATCAAGGTCGTGAGCTGGTACGACAATGAGTGGGGCTACTCCAACAAGGTGCTGGAGATGGTCCGCGTGGTGGCGAAGTAAGCATCATCGCCCCCGGGGCGGCCCATCGCGGCCGCCGTCCAACGAAAAACGCGCCCTCGGGCGCGTTTTTCGTTGGACGTGCCTGGCACGTGACTCATGTCCGGCCGGGCAGGGGACGCGCATCGATCGCATCACCGTCGAGCAGGAAATGTCCGCCGGCCACATGATGGATGGTGCGCAGCGCATCATGCCCTTCGAAATGCCAGCGGCCCTTGCTGAATACGCGGGCATCCGCCCAGGCCGCCACGACTTCCCCCAGGAACAGGTCGTAGCGCTGCTGGATGGCGGGCTCGGGCAGCAGGCGGCAGGCCAGCCAGGCCGCGCAGCCCTCCAGCAGCGGCGCGCTGGTTTCCGCCACGGCGAAGCTTGCCAGGCCATAGGTTTCGAACTTGTCGGCGCCGTCGCGCTCGACCAGTTCGCGCCCGCTGCTCGAACCGAGTGCCTGGGTCAGGTCGACCTGGGCGCGCGTGGGGACCTGGAGGGCGAACTCACCGCTGTCCTCCAGCAGCTCCCGCGTCCACGTGCTCTTGTCGAGCACCACGGCGACCTTGGGCGGGGCGAAGTCGAGTGGCATGGCCCAGGCGGCGGCCATGATATTGCGACGGCCTCCGGCTGCAGCACTGACCAGCACCGTGGGGCCATGGTTCAACAGTCGGTAGGCCTTGGCGAGTTCAACGGGGTGGCGGTGGCTGGGCATGGTGGTCGTCGGGCAGGGAGGGCGGCTGCCGGTCCGGGCTGGCGTGCCGCGCTTCGCGCATTATATTGCGCAGCGCCGGCAGGCGTCGGGGTGCCGTTCCAGACTTATGTCCGTAACAGAAAAGATATTATCCCTACCAAAGCAGGGTTTTCTCGACGTTCAGAATGCGAAATCCGCTTTCCGGAGTGGAAAATTCAACTTACACTGCCAGTGTTTACATTGATTTATTGATATCTGATGTGCAGCTCGTGTAAATGAGGCCGCCATCTGGAAAAAGGGAACCGAGCCGGGCACAACCATGGTGAACGTTGACACCAAGCTGCTGGTGATTTTCACCGAGCTGCTGAGCAAGCGGAACGCAACCTATGTCGCCGAAAAGATGCATATGACGGCGCCAGCGGTTTCGCATTCGCTGGGTCGTCTGCGCGAAATCTTCGACGATCCGCTTTTCATCCGTGTGCCGCACGGCCTCACGCCGACGCCACGCGCCCTGGAACTGGGGCCGAAAATCCGCGACATGCTGGACCTGTGGACCTCGATCAACGAGGGTGACGCCGACAATTTCGATCCGGGCATCGCCACCGGTACGCTGCATATCGGTTTTTCCGCCGAACTTGGCGACACGGTTTTCAATCGCTTCGTGCTGCGCGTCAAGCAACTCGCGCCGGACCTGCACCTGCGCCTGGTGGAGTCCCATTCCTGGGAGGCCGACATCGCCGCGATGCGAGCGAACGAGCTGGACCTGGCTTTCTCGCCGTATCCGACGCGCCATCCGGAAATCGTCGAGGAGATGGTCAGTTCGCTGAACCTGTGGGTCTGCGCGCGCAGCCAGCATCCGGTGCTGAAGGGCGGCTGCACGCTCGACCAGTATCTGGATTGCAGCCACATATTCATGGCGCCATCCGGTTCGACCGGCCGTGCCGCGCCCTCGCTGATCCCGCTCGACTATGCACTGCAGCAGCGCGGCCTCAAGCGCAATGCCACGCTGACTGTGCATTCCTGGCGTGCGCAGGCAGAACTGGCAGCGCAGACGGACATGATCTTCACGGTCAACGCCCTGACCAAGGACATGGCCTGCGAGACCTACGGCCTGAAGGCCTTCCCGCTGCCGGCGGAGATCAACACCACGCTGGGCCTCAATATGTTCTGGCACCGCAGCCGCAACACGCATCCGATGCTGGTCTGGGCGCGCGGCCTGTTCCGCCAGGTGGTGGGCGAGTTCGAGAGCCTGCCGGCGCCGCAGCAGGGCACGCCGGCGGTTGCCGAGCAGGACCTCTGAAGGGGTTGCCCGTCTGGCTTGGCTAAGAAAAAACCGGCGTCATGCGCCGGTTTTTTCTTGCGATCCGCGCGGCCGCCAGCACCGCGCTCCTACCTTGGGAAGGTCAGCGCTTGGTACGGTGCGGGCAATCGGTCTTGGTGCAGTTGCCGTACAGGGACAGCGCGTGTTCCTGCAGCGCGAAGCCCCGTTCGCGCGCGATGCTCTGCTGGCGCTGCTCGATTTCCGAGTCGAAGAATTCCTCGACGCGACCGCAGTCCAGGCACACCAGATGGTCGTGGTGCTTGCCTTCGTTCAACTCGAAGATGGCCTTGCCGGACTCGAAGTTGTTGCGCGACAGCAGGCCTGCCTGCTCGAACTGCGTCAGCACCCGGTACACGGTTGCCAGGCCGATGTCCATGTGCTCGCTCAGCAGGATGCGATAGACGTCTTCCGCGCTCAGGTGGCGTTCCTCGCTGGTCTGGAAGATCTCCAGGATCTTGAGGCGGGGGACGGTTGCTTTGAGGCCGATGTTTTTGAGGTCCGCCGGACTCGGCATAGGCTGGACTCCCTAGAGTACAATGTGTGGATTCTTGAATCATAAGGGTTTTGGCGACAAAAGTCGCCCTGGCGTACCCGCGCCAGCCCTGGCCGTGCGGCAATGCGCGCCACGGCACACGTGGCCGTCCCGGACGGCCTGGCACGCCGGATTCGGCACATTTCCCTGTTACCCGAAGCGAGACACATGCGTTCTTTCCCTCCGTCTGCCGTTCGCCCGACGCTGGCCATCACGCTGCTGGCCTCGATGCTGCTTGCCGCCTGCTCGACCTACGACACGACTTCCCGCAAGCTGACCAACCTGATCACGCCGTACCGGATCAACATCGTCCAGGGCAACTTCGTTTCGCGCGAGGCGGCGGCGCAATTGCACGAAGGCATGACGCGCGACCAGGTCAAGTTCCTGCTCGGCACGCCACTGCTGACCGATGTCTTCCACACGGACCGCTGGGACTATGTCTTCTCGTTCCGCCGCGGCAACACGCCGGTGGTGCAGCAGCGCCGCTACACGGTGTTCTTCGACGGCGACAAGCTGGTCAAGTTCGGGGGTGACGACCTGCCCTCCGAGTACGAGCTGATCGCGGAGATCGACGGCATGAAGAAGGCACTGAAGGAGCAGACCCCCGGCAAGATCAGTTTCAGCCAAAGTACCGAAGCCGCCGCTTCCGCGCCGGCGGCGGCCGCGCCGCAGACCGCCGCCAGCGCCCCGGCGGCTGCACCTGCCGCGGCACAGCCGCAGGCGGACGCCTCCGCCGCTTCCGCGCTGTCGGCCGACGCCGCCGCCGGCAAACCGGCCAACTGAGCCGTCTTCCCTGGGCGCGGGCGCGCTGCCGCACCGCCCATTTCCCGCCACCCGTCCGCCGCGCGCTTCGCGGCGGGGGCGTGACGGCATCTTCCTTGCATCCTGATATCGCTATGCAAATCGCTATCGCTGGGGCGTCCGGCCGCATGGGCCGCATGCTGATCGAACATGTGCTGAACACCGACGGGGTCGAACTGGCCGGCGCGCTGGACGTGCCGGGCGCGGCCGCGCTGGGCCAGGATGCCGGCCTTTTCCTGGGCCGCCAGACCGGCGTGCAGATCGCCTCCGACATCGAGGCGGTGCTGTCGCGTGCCGACTGCCTGATCGATTTCACCCGTCCTGAAGGCACTCTGGCCCACCTCGAAGTGGCCAAGCGCCTGGGCGTCAAGATGGTGGTGGGCACGACAGGTTTCGACGAGTCCGGCAAGGCCGCGCTGGCCGAGGCCGCCAAGGTCGTCGGCATCGTCTTTTCCGCCAATATGAGCGTGGGCGTGAACGCCACCTTCAAGCTGCTCGACGTGGCGGCCAGGCTGCTGTCGACCGGTTACGACATCGAGATCATCGAGGCCCATCACCGCTTCAAGGTCGATGCGCCCTCCGGCACGGCGCTGGCCATGGGCGAAGTGGTGGCCAAGGCGCTCGGGCGCGACCTCAAGACCTGCGGCGTGTTCGCGCGCGAAGGCCACACCGGCGAGCGCGATCCGGACTCGATCGGTTTCGCCACCGTGCGCGGCGGCGACATCGTCGGCGATCATACCGTCATGTTCGCCGGCATCGGCGAGCGCATCGAGATCAGCCACAAGTCGTCGAGCCGCCAGTCCTACGCGGACGGTGCGGTGCGCGCGGCGCGTTTCCTGGCCGACAAGGCCAGCGGCATGTTCGACATGCAGGACGTGCTGGGCCTGAAGTAAGGCGCGGGACCCCGGCCGGCCGCTGTGGCTTGGCCGACGGTTATAATCGGCCTTTCGCATTCGCAGCATTCGCAGCACCAGATCGAGGCGGGCGCCGCCAGGCCGCCCGCCGCTTACGTTTCCACCATGCGCGCACGCCAGCGCCGGCCCGCAGCCGGGCGCCGCCCAGATCGCCGTCCTGACCATGCAAGACAAATATCTTCCCTCCGCCGTTGAACAAGCCGCCCAGCAGCACTGGCAAGCCATCGACGCCTACCGCGTCTCGGAGCATGCGAAGGGCGCCGACGGCAAGGAGAAGTCGAAGTTCTACGCCTGCTCGATGCTGCCGTATCCGTCGGGCAAGCTGCACATGGGCCACGTGCGCAACTACACCATCAACGACGTGATGGCGCGCTACCTGCGCATGAACGGCCATAACGTGCTGATGCCGATGGGATGGGATGCCTTCGGCATGCCCGCCGAGAACGCCGCCCTGAACAACGGCGTGGCGCCGGCTGCCTGGACCTATGACAACATCGCGTACATGAAGAAGCAGATGCAGTCGATGGGCCTGGCCATCGACTGGTCGCGCGAGGTTGCCACCTGCAGCCCGGACTACTACCGCTGGAACCAGTGGCTGTTCCTGAAGATGCTGGAAAAGGGCATTGCCTACCGCAAGACCGGCACCGTCAACTGGGACCCGATCGACCAGACCGTGCTGGCCAACGAGCAGGTCATCGACGGGCGCGGCTGGCGTTCGGGCGCGCTGGTGGAGAAGCGCGAGATCCCCATGTACTACCTGCGCATCACCGACTACGCGCAGGAACTGCTGAGCGACCTGGACGACCTGGGCTGGCCCGAGCGCGTCAAGCTGATGCAGCAGAACTGGATCGGCAAGAGCTCCGGCGTGCGCTTTGCCTTCCCGCACAGCATCCCCGGCGACGACGGCAAGCCTATCAATGACGGCAAGTTGTACGTGTTCACCACGCGCGCCGACACCATCATGGGCGTGACCTTCTGCGCGGTGGCCGCTGAGCACCCGCTGGCGACCCATGCCGCCGCGGGCAATCCCGAGCTGGCGGCGTTCATCGAGGAGTGCAAGCGCGGCTCGGTGATGGAAGCCGACATGGCGACCATGGAAAAGAAGGGCATGCCGACCGGCCTGCAGGTCACCCACCCGCTGACCGGCGAGCCGGTCGACGTCTGGGTCGGCAACTACGTGCTGATGAGCTATGGCGACGGTGCCGTGATGGGCGTGCCGGCGCACGATGAGCGCGATTTCGCCTTCGCGCGCAAGTACGGCCTGCCGATCAAGCAGGTGATCGACGTCAAGGCCCAGGCGTATTCGACCGAGGCCTGGGCCGAGTGGTACGGCGACAAGGAACATGGCCGCTGCATCCACAGCGGCAAGTACGACGGCCTGGGCTACGAAGCCGCCGTCGACGCCATCGCGGCCGACCTGGCGGCGCAGGGCCTGGGCGAGAAGAAGATCACCTGGCGCCTGCGCGACTGGGGCATCTCGCGCCAGCGCTACTGGGGCACGCCGATCCCGCTGATCCACTGCGAGAGCTGCGGCGTGGTGCCGGTGCCCGAGCAGGACCTGCCGGTGGTGCTGCCGGAAGACCTGGTGCCGGACGGCAGCGGCAATCCGCTGGCCAAGGACCCGCGCTTCCTCAACTGCAGTTGCCCGTCCTGCGGCAAGCCGGCGCGGCGCGAGACCGACACGATGGACACCTTCATCGACTCGTGCTGGTACTACATGCGCTACACCTGCCCGGACGCAGCCACCATGGTCGACGCGCGCAACGATTACTGGATGCCGATGGACCAGTACATCGGCGGCATCGAGCACGCGATCCTGCACCTGCTGTACGCGCGCTTCTGGACCAAGGTCATGCGTGACCTGGGCCTGGTCAAGTTCGACGAGCCGTTCACCAACCTGCTGACCCAGGGCATGGTGCTCAACGAGACCTTCTACCGCGAGGATGCGTCCGGCAAGAAGACCTGGTACAACCCCGCCGACGTCGACCTGCAGACCGACGAGCGCGGTCGCCCGCTCGGCGCCACGCTGAAGGCCGACGGCCAGCCGGTGGTGATCGGTGGCGTGGAGAAGATGTCGAAGTCGAAGAACAACGGCATCGACCCGCAGGCACTGATCGACCAGTATGGCGCCGATACCGCGCGCCTGTTCGTGATGTTCGCCGCACCTCCCGAGCAGCAGCTCGAATGGAGCGGCTCCGGCGTGGAAGGCGCATCGCGCTTCCTGCGCCGCGTCTGGGCCTACGGCCATGCGCATGCCGAGGCCATCCGCGCCGGCGGCAGGGAGACGGCGGAAGCCGACCGCGCGCTGCGCCGCGAGATCCACAGCGTGCTCAAGCAGGCCAACTACGATTACCAGCGCATCCAGTACAACACCGTGGTGTCCGCCACCATGAAGATGCTGAACGCACTGGAGGACGCCAAGGTGGCTTCGCCCGCGGCGCGCCGCGAGTGCTTCGGCATCCTGCTGCGCGCGCTCTATCCGGTGGTGCCCCACGTCACCCATGTGCTGTGGCAGGAACTGGGCTACGCCGCGTCCGCCGGCGACCTGCTCGATGCACCCTGGCCGCAGGTCGACGAGTCGGCGCTGGTGCTGAGCGAGATCGAACTGGTCCTGCAGGTCAACGGCAAGGTCCGCGGCAGCATCGTGGTGCCGGCAGGTGCCGATCGCGCCGCCATCGAGGCGGCCGCGGCAGCCAGCGAGACGGTGGCGAAGTTCGCCGCCGGTGCCGCGCCGAAGAAGATCGTCGTGGTGCCGGGCCGCCTGGTCAACGTGGTGCTGTAAGCGGCGCCGCCTATCTTCCAAGGAACGTCAACGACATGGATAGCCCGAGCCCGTCCCGCCGCAAGGCGCTCGCCCTGATCCTCGCCGGCGCTGCTGCCGGCCTGCTGGGCGGCTGCGGCTTCCACCTGCGCGGCCAGAGCGATTTCGCCTTCAAGCGGCTGTACGTAGGGATTCCGGCCAATTCGCCGATGGGCGCAGAGCTGCGTCGCACCATCCGCGGTGGCTCCGACACCGTCGTCGTCGACGATCCGAAGCAGGCCGACGCCCTGCTCGACGTGCTGCAGGACTCGCGCGTCAAGACCGTGCTGTCGCTGACCACCGCCGGCGTGGTGCGCGAATACCGCCTGACGCAGCGCTTCACCTTCCGCCTGCGCGGCGCCGACGGCAAGGAACTGATCGCGCCCTCGCAGATGATGTTGACGCGCGACCTGACCTACAACGAGGCGAACACGCTGGCCAAGGACTACGAGGAGCAGCAGCTCTACCGCGACATGCAGAGCGATATCGTGCAGCAGCTGATCCGCCGCCTGGCGTCGGTCAAGTCGCTCTGAGCGGGGCCGTCCGCGGCGCACGCAAGGCATGCAGATCAAGCCAGACGCCCTCGAAGCGCACCTGCGCCAGGCCAAGAGCAAGGGGCTGGCCCCGCTCTACGTGGTGCACGGCGACGAGCACCTGCTGGTGCTCGAGGCCGTGGACCGGCTGCGCCGCGCTGCGCGCGAGAGCGGCTTCACCGAGCGCGACGTGCTGGTGGCCGAGCGCGGTTTCCACTGGAGCCAGCTGACCGAGGCGCAGCAGTCGATGTCGCTGTTCGGCGACCGCAAGGTGGTCGAGCTGCGCATCCCGTCCGGCAAGCCGGGCAAGGACGGTGGCGAGGCCTTGCGCGCGGTCGCGGCCCAGTCGTCGCCGGATGTGCTGCTGCTGGTGACGCTGCCGCGCCTGGATTTCGCCGCGGCCAAGTCGGCCTGGTTCCAGGCGCTCGAAGGCGCCGGCGTCTCGGTCAAGGTCGACATGGTGGACCGCGCGCGCCTGCCGGCCTGGATCGGTGAACGGCTGGCCTTGCAGCAGCAGCGGGTGGAGGGCGGCGAACCCGGCCGGCGCGCGCTGCAGTTCATCGCCGACAAGGTCGAAGGCAACCTGCTGGCGGCCCACCAGGAGATCCAGAAGCTGGGCCTGCTCTATCCGGCCGGTGAGCTGAGCTTCGAGCAGGTCCACGACGCCGTGCTCAATGTGGCGCGCTACGACGTCTTCAAGTTGTCCGAGGCCATGCTGGCCGGCGATGTGCCGCGCCTGGTGCGCATGCTCGAAGGGCTGCGCGGCGAGGGCGAGGCGACGGTGCTGGTGCTATGGGCGCTGGCCGAGGAAATTCGCGTATTATCCAAGCTCCGGCAAGGACTGGCGGCAGGCAAGCCCGCCGCCGTGCTGGCACGCGAGCTGCGCATCTGGGGTGCGCGCGAGAAGCTCGCGCCGCAGGCCGCACAACGGTTATCGATGGCCCGGCTGGAGGCGGCGCTGGCGCTGGCCGCGCGGCTGGACCGCCAGGTCAAGGGCCTGCCGCCCGGTCCGGGCGAGCCGCTGCCGGCCGAACCCTGGGATGGCCTGCAGCAGCTCGCGCTGATGATCGCGCGCTAGCCGCGGCGCCATGCCCGGCTGGCGCGGGCGACGCGCCGGCGCGCCGACTCCAGGTATTAGAAGACAAGCATTGAGGGCAGGGGACGCCCCGGCCAGACATATGAACGAGCTCGATCTCAACCTCTACATGGACCGCGTCGGCCGCCAGGCCCGCGCCGCTTCGCGCGCGATGGCGCGCGCCAGTACCGCCGACAAGAACCGCGCGCTGCTGACCATCGCCGCGGCCATCCGCCGCGACGCCGAGCAGCTCAAGGCCGTCAACGCGCGCGACGTCGAGCGTGCGCGCGCCAATGGCCAGGACGCCGCCTTCGTCGACCGCCTGACGCTGTCGGACAAGGCCATCGCCACCATGGCCGCCGGCCTCGAGCAGATCGCCGCGCTGCCGGACCCGATCGGCGAGATCAGCAATATGAAGTTCCGCCCGACCGGCATCCAGGTCGGCCAGATGCGCGTGCCGCTGGGCGTGATCGGCATCATCTACGAGTCGCGTCCCAACGTCACCATCGATGCGGCGGCGCTGTGCCTGAAATCCGGCAATGCCACCATCCTGCGCGGCGGTTCGGAGGCGATCGAATCCAATACCGCGCTGGCCCGGCTGGTGGCAGAGGGGCTGGCCGCGGCCGGCCTCCCGGCCGAGGCCGTGCAGGTGATCGAGACCACCGACCGCGCAGCGGTCGGCCGGATGATCACCATGACGGAATACGTCGACGTGATCGTGCCGCGCGGCGGCAAGAGCCTGATCGCGCGCCTGATGCAGGAAGCGCGCGTGCCGATGATCAAGCACCTGGACGGCATCTGCCACGTCTTCATCGACGTCGATGCCGATGTCGAGAAGGCGGTGCGCGTCTGCGACAACGCCAAGACGCAGCGCTATGCGCCGTGCAACACGATGGAAACGCTGCTGGTGGCGCGCGATATCGCCGCCACCGTGCTGCCGCCGCTGTGCCGCATCTATCAGGACAAGGGTGTGGAGCTGCGCGTGTGCGCCGACACGCGCGCGACGCTGGAGGCCGCCGGCTTCTCCGGCCTGGTCAATGCCACCGACGAAGACTGGCGGCTCGAGTACCTGGCGCCGGTGCTGGCGATCCGCACCGTCGACGACGTAGATGCCGCCATCGAGCACATCAATACCTACGGTTCGGCGCACACCGATTCCATCATCACCGAGAATTACTCCACCGGTCTGCGCTTCCTGCGCGAGGTGGATTCGGCCAGCGTGATGATCAATGCCTCGACCCGTTTCGCCGACGGCTTCGAGTACGGCCTGGGCGCGGAGATCGGCATCTCCAACGACAAGCTGCATGCGCGCGGCCCGGTTGGACTGGAAGGCCTGACTTCGCTCAAGTACGTGGTGTTCGGCCACGGCGAGATCCGCACCTGAGGCAGGGCGGCCGGCGCCGCGCCGGCCCACCGGTCCGCTGCCCCGCCGCCGCGGACTTCTTCATCTCCAACCGATAACTCACGCCTGCCGATGCTCTGGGTCAAAGCGCTGCATATCGTCTTCGTCGTCTCCTGGTTCGCCGGCCTGTTCTACCTGCCGCGCATCTTCGTCAACCTGGCGATGGAAACCGACGCGGCCGCCCTGCAGCGGCTGCTGCTGATGGCACGCAAGCTGTACCGCTTCATGACCATCCTGGCGGTGCCGGCGCTGGCGTTCGGCCTGTGGCTCTATCTCGGCTACGGCATCGGGCGCGGGCCCGGCCAGGGCTGGATGCACACCAAGCTCGCACTGGTGCTGGTCCTGATCGGCTACCACCACGGCTGCGGTGTGCTGCTGCGCAAGTTCGAGGCGGGTCGCAATACCCGCTCGCACACCTTCTACCGCTGGTTCAACGAACTGCCGGTGCTGGTGCTGCTGGCGGTGGTGATCCTGGTGGTGGTGAAGCCCTTCTGAGAGCGGCAGCCGCGCGGTCGCCTGTCATCCCGCCCTGATACCCTTGCAGCCAGCTGTACGAACCCGCCGGTGCCCACGGGCCCGGTGCATGACTTAGCGAGACCAACCCGATGAGCAAGCAGGTCGACTACTACTTCACCGCCCCTTCGCCTTTCGTCTACCTCGGCCACGAGCGCTTCGCCGCCATCGCGGCGCGGCACGGCGTCCAGGTCAACCTCAAGCCCTGTGACCTGGGCAAGGTCTTCGCCGTCTCCGGCGGCCTGCCGCTTGCCCAGCGCCCGCCGCAGCGCCAGGCCTATCGCCTGGTCGAGCTGGAACGCTGGAGCCGTTATCTGGGCATGCCGCTGAACCTGCAGCCGACCTTCTTTCCGGTGTCGGGCGACGCCGCAGCCAGGCTGATCATCGCCACCCAGCTCGCGCACGGTACCGCGCGCGCGATGGACCTGACCGGCGCCATCGGCCGTGCGGTGTGGGCCGAGCAGCGCAATATCGCCGATGGTGCCGCGCTGGCGCAGATCGCCGGCGAGGCCGGGCTCGACGGCGCGGCCCTGCTCAAGGCCAGCGAGGCCCAGGCCGTGCAGGCAGCCTATGCCCAGCATACCCAGGACGCGATCTCGGCCGGCGTGTTCGGTGCCCCCTGGTATGTCTACGAGGGCGAATCGTTCTGGGGCCAGGACCGGCTCGATTTCCTCGACCGCGCGCTGGCGGCCGGCTGATCGCTCCGTCCCATGTCCACCGGCGGCGCACAGGCGGCGCGGGTGTGCTACCGTCCGCCCTGGCGGACGTTTTCATTTGCGCCGGCGCTGTCCGCCGGCGGCGCTCTTCTTCTTTGCAGGAACCTCATGACCCAAGCCTTCTTCGCCCCTTGCCCGCGTGGCCTCGAGACCGCCCTCGCCGACGAGTTGCGCGAGATCGCGGCGCGCCCAGGCATTGCCTCGGTCGCGCCGTTCCAGGTGCACCGCGAGGTGGCGGGCGGGGTCGAGTTCTCCGGCGTGCCGGCGGCCGCCTATGCCGTCAACCTGCATTCGCGCATCGCCAGCCGCGTGCTGATGCGCGTGGCCGCGCGCGGCTACCGGCACGAGGATGACGTCTATGCACTGGCGCGGGCCCAGCGCTGGGAGCAGTGGTTCTCGCCGGACGAGACCCTGCGCGTGGACGTGACCTCCAACAAGTCACCGCTGCGCAGCCTGAACTTCGCTGCGCTGCGGGTCAAGGACGGCATCTGCGACGCGATGCGGGAACGCCTGGGGGGGCGGCCCAGTGTCGACACCGCCAGTCCGGACGTACGCATCTACGCCCACCTGACCGAGCGCGACTGCACGCTCTACCTCGACACCTCCGGCGAGCCGCTGTTCAAGCGCGGCTGGCGCATGGAAAAGGGCGAGGCACCGCTGAAGGAGAACCTCGCGGCCGGCATCCTGCGCCTGGCTGGCTGGGTGCCCGGCCACACCGCGCGGCCCTTCTACGACCCGATGTGCGGCAGCGGCACCTTCATGGTCGAGGCGGCGCAGGTTGCACTGGGCCTGGCGCCGGGCGCCAGCCGCAGCTTCGCCTTCGAATGGCTCAAGGGCCTGGACGGCAAGGCCTGGCAGGCGCTGAAGGCCGATGCGCAGCGCGCGCGCATGCTGGCCGGCGGCGACGGGCTGCAGATCGCCGGCAGCGATATTTCCACGGACATGCTGGCGATGGCACAGGCGAACTGGCAGCGCGCCGGCCTGCCCGGCGAGGCACGCCTGAAGCAGGTCGATGCCCGCCATACCCAGCCGCCGTTCGCCGAGCCGGGCCTGCTGCTGATGAATCCGCCCTATGGCGAGCGTATCGCCGTGCGCGGCGCGCGGCGCCAGCCGGAAGAGGTCTTGCCGCGCGACGAGGCGGAGGAAGCGGCGGCCGACCAGTTCGCGGCCGCCTTCGCCGCCACGCTCAAGCAGCAGTTCGCCGGCTGGCAGGCCTGGATCTTCACCGGCGACCTGAGCCTGCCGCGGCGGCTGCGACTGAAGGAATCGCGCCGCACCCCGCTGTACAACGGCAATATCGAGTGCCGGTTGTTCCGTTTCGACATGGTGCGCGGCGGCAACCGCAGCGCCTAGTCCATTGCGCCAGGGAAAGCGCGCCCGGGCGGCAGGCTCAGTCGCGCTTGCGGCCGGTCAGTGCGTCCGGGTCGCGCGCGAAATCGGCCAGGAATGACTGGTAGCTGACCACCGGTTCCTGCAGCAGGTGGCGTGGCAGGTCGAACAGGGCGTAGTAATAGGTCTCGCGGCCTTCGCAGCGCTCGGCAGGCAGGCAGTACTGCTCCCAGTCGATGCAGGCCGGGGTGAACATGCCATTGCCGGGCCAGAAGAACGGGACGATGCGGCCCTCGCGCAGGCCCTCGACCAGCGGCGCCGGCGCATCGTAGGCCTCGGCCGACTCGACCTGGCTCATCAGGCCGGCCTGGGTCTCGATGACCATCAGCGTGGCCTGGCCCTGCGCCGTCAGCATCAGGATGCCGACCGGGTTGGGGTAGAGGTAATACTCGACAAAGTTGTAGCGTGCGGCAATCTGCCGCACCCTGTCGGCCACCGCAGGGTCCGACAGGAAGGAGTACGAGTGGCGCGTCAGCAGGTCGCGCAGCGTGCGCGACAGCACGGTGAAGTACTGTTGCTGCAGTGCATCGATCTCCTTGCACAGGCGTCCCACCATATTGCTTTCGTGCTTCTTGACGTAGCGGTCGATCAGGCCGTGGTTGAAGCCCTCGACCGCGATGCTTTCGTCGGCCGTCCCGGTCAGCAGGATGGTCTTGCACGGCAGGTCCTGCAAGGCCTGGCAGAAGCTCAGCCCGTCCATCTGCGGCATCGAGTAGTCGACCACCACCACCCCCGGCTGCAGGAAGCGGTGGATGTCGTGGATCTGGCGGTAGATGCGGTCGACATCGAGCTGCACGGTGCGCCGCTCGCTGAGGAAGGTCAGGTCGTCGTGCGTCACGCGCACCGGCAGGAAGCCCGGGAAGCGGCTCGTGTAGGCATCACGGATCCACTGCAGCGCCTCGCGCGGATCGGTGAAGGACACCACGGCGCGCGAGGCATCCATCTGGAAGGCCAAGCTGTCGATGAACGACTTGCTGTCGTCCACCAGGACCGTCAGGATCGGGTGGTGGAAGACCGACAGGCTCCGGTCGTGCTGGCTGAATGTCATGGCGGTTCGGCGGCCGTGCGGGCCGCACGGCAGGCAAGGGGTTCGGCTTCCGAGGCACAGCCGGGCGCGCGCGAGCCTCGATGGCAAGGCAGTATAGCGCGCCCGCGAACCCGCGCAAACGTGTGCCGCCGGCACGACCCGTGCACGGGCATGCCGGCGGCCTCGGCGGCCGCACGCGCCGCCGGCGCCGCTCAGACCGCCTTGACCATGTCCTCGACCACCTTCTTGGCGTCGCCGAACACCATCATGGTCTTGTCCATGTAGAACAGCTCGTTGTCCAGGCCGGCGTAGCCGGCCGCCATCGAGCGCTTGTTGACGATGATGGTCTTGGCCTTGTATGCCTCCAGGATCGGCATGCCGGCGATCGGCGAGTTCGGGTCGGTCTTGGCCGCCGGGTTGACCACGTCGTTGGCCCCGAGCACCAGCACCACGTCGGCCTGGCCGAACTCGCTGTTGATGTCTTCCATCTCAAAGACCTGGTCGTAGGGCACTTCCGCCTCGGCCAGCAGCACGTTCATGTGACCCGGCATGCGCCCGGCTACCGGGTGGATCGCGTACTTGACCGTGACCCCCTTCTCCGAAAGCATCTCGGTCAACTCCTTCAGCGCGTGCTGGGCGCGCGCCACCGCCAGGCCGTAGCCGGGCACGATGATCACGGTCTCGGCGTTGCCCATCAGGAAGGCCGCGTCGTCGGCCGAGCCGGACTTGACGTTGCGCTGCGCCTGGGCGCCGCCGGCCGAGACGGCCGAGGCGTCGCCGCCGAAGCCGCCCAGGATCACGTTGAAGAACGAGCGGTTCATCGCCCGGCACATGATGTACGAGAGGATGGCGCCGGAGGAGCCCACCAGCGAGCCCGCGATGATCAGCATCGGGTTGTTCAGCGAGAAGCCGATGCCGGCCGCGGCCCAGCCCGAGTACGAGTTCAGCATCGACACCACCACCGGCATGTCGGCACCGCCGATCGGGATGATGATCATCACGCCGAGCACGAAGGCGAGCGCCAGCATCACCAGGAAGGGCAGCCAGGCCTGCGTCAGGAAGAAGCCGACGCCGAAGCCGACCATGGCCAGCGCCAGCAGCAGGTTCAGCCAGTGCTGGCCGGGGAAGACCACCGGCGCGCCCTGGAACAGGCGGAACTTGTAGCGTCCGGCCAGCTTGCCGAAGGCGATCACCGAGCCGGAGAAGGTGATGGCACCGACGAAGCAGCCGATGAACAGCTCGACGCGGTTGCCCATCGGGATCTCGTGCGACTCCGGCGGCGTGATGCCGAAGGCGGCCGGCTCGGCCACCGCCGCCACCGCGATGAAGACCGCGGCCAGGCCGATCAGCGAGTGCATCGCCGCCACCAGTTCGGGCATCTTGGTCATCTCGACCTTGCGCGCCACATAGGCGCCGATGCCGCCGCCGACCACCAGGGACAGCAGGATCAGGCCCAGGCCGGTGGCGATCGAGGACTGGGCCGCGCCGGCGGCGAGGAACTCCGCCTTGAGCTTGGCGATCAGCGCCACCGTGGTGAGTGCGGCGATGGCCATGCCGGCCATGCCGAAGGCATTGCCGCGGCGTGCCGTGGCAGGGTGGGACAGCCCCTTGAGCGCCTGGATGAAGCAGACCGAGGCGAGCAGGTAGAGCAGGGTGACGAGGTTCATGCTGACGAGGCCGCTCATTGCGCGCCCTCCTTGCCCTTGGTGTCGGCCTTGGCCTTGGGCTCCTTCTTCTTGAACATCTCCAGCATGCGCTGGGTCACCAGGAAGCCGCCGAACACGTTGACCGCGGCCAGGGCCACGGCGAGCGTGCCCATGGTGCGTCCGACCATGCCTTCGGTCAGGCCCGCGGCGAGCATGGCGCCGACGATGATGATGGCCGAGATCGCATTGGTCACCGCCATCAGGGGCGTGTGCAGGGCCGGCGTGACCGTCCAGACCACGTGGTAGCCCACGTAGATCGCCAGCACGAAGATGATCAGGTTGATCACCGTGTGGTTCACCATCTCCATCGACTTCTCCTCCGTTTGCTTGAATCCGTGCTACCGCTTCATTGTTGTGGGGCTGTGGCTCGTCACGAATACCGGCGCGGCCGGTGCGGCGCAGCGCGCCAGGGCGGCGCGCCGCCCCGGCCCGCGGGTCGCCCGCGCCATGCCGTGCGGCTGGCGTGGGCGGGATGCGGGGCGAGGCTGGGCATGGGCCGGCGGCCTCAGATCTTCTTGATTTCCTTGATCGCGTTCTTCTCGTTGACCAGGATGACCTTGGGCTTGTAGCTGGCGATCTCTTCGTCGCTCATCGGCGCATAGGTGCAGATGATGAGCTGGTCGCCCAGGTGCGCGCGGCGCGCGGCGGCGCCGTTCAGCGAGATTTCGCCGCTGCCGCGCTCGCCCTTGATGATGTAGGTCGAGAAGCGCTCGCCGTTGTTGACGTTGTACAGCTCGATCTTCTCGAATTCCTTCATGTCGGCCGCGTCGAGCAGGTCCTGGTCGATGCCGCACGAGCCTTCGTAGTTCAGGTCCGCCTGCGTCACGGTGACACGGTGCAGCTTGGCGCGGAGCATGATGCGTTGCATGGGTGATACGTCCTTCTTGGTTGATGCAGGTCCGGCGCGCCTGCGCGCAGCGCGCGGCGCCGGGACCGGGAGAGGGCCCCGCAGGGCCGTGGAAAAGCTCAGGATGCCGACTGGCGCACGACCTCGCCGCCCTTGCACATCAGGCAGGCGGCGACGATGTCGTCAGACAGGTCGATCACCGGCTTGCCTTCCTTGTCGACGATCAGCTTGAGGAAGTCAAGCACGTTGCGCGCGTACAGGGCGGACGCGTCGGCCGCCACCATGCTGGCCAGGTTGGTGTGGCCCACCAGCGTGACGCCGTGGCGCTGCACCACCTGGTCGGGCACCGTCAGCGGGCAGTTGCCGCCCTGCGCCGCCGCCAGGTCCACCACCACGGAGCCGGGCTTCATCTGCTGCACGGTGTCTTCCTTGAGCAGCACCGGCGCCGCGCGCCCGGGGATCAGCGCGGTGGTGATGACGATGTCGGCCTGCCGGGCGCGTTCGTGCACCAGTTCGGCCTGGCGGCGCATCCAGTCGGCCGGCATCGGGCGCGCATAGCCGCCCACGCCTTGGGCGATCTCGCGCTCTTCGTCGGTGAGGAAGGGCACGTCGAGGAACTTGGCGCCCAGCGATTCGATCTGCTCCTTGACCGCGGGCCGCACGTCGGAGGCCTCGATCACCGCGCCCAGCCGCTTGGCCGTCGCGATGGCCTGCAGCCCGGCCACGCCGGCGCCGAGGATCAGCACGCGCGCTGCCTTCACGGTGCCGGCCGCGGTCATCAGCATCGGCATGAAGCGCTGGTAGTGGTGGGCCGCTTCCAGCACGGCCTTGTAGCCGGCGATATTGGCCTGCGAGGACAGCACGTCCATGCTCTGGGCGCGCGTGGTGCGCGGCGCGGCTTCCAGCGCGAAGGCGGTCAGGCCCGCCGTAGCCATGCGCGCGTTGTTGTCTGCGTCGAAGGGATTGAGCATGCCCACCAGTATCGCGCCGGGCTTCATCTGCGCGCGCTCGGCGTCGTCCGGTGCGCGCACCTTGAGCACCAGCTCGGCGCCGAGCGCCTCGGCGGCAGTGCCGATGCGGGCGCCGAGCGCCTCGTAGGCTGCGTCCGGCTGGCTGGCGCGCACACCAGCCTCCGCCTGGACCGTGACCTGGTGGCCCTGCGCCAGGTACTTCTTGACCGTCTCCGGCGTAGCGGCGACGCGCGTCTCACCTGCCCGCGTCTCCTGCGGGATGCCGATGTGCATCGTCAATTTCTCCTTTGGCTGGCTTCCATTCTGTTGGCGGGCGGATTGCCTGGCCCGTTGCGCTCTGCCGGCGACCGGCCGCAGCGCACAATTTTGCCGCAGCTTACAGGAATCTGACGCTCAATGGTGACGCATCGGTCGGGGATTGCAGACGTAGTAATGAGCGCACATTCAGCCTTTATCGAAAGACTTCGCCGCGCCACCCAATCTTGACGCCGATTTGAGGCGCTGCTCCGTATCGTTGCGCCTGCGCCACTTGGACGCGGCATCACGCGCGCGGCAGTGGCGCTTCCGGCGCAACCACAAGGCATGTGCCGGGATTTCTCGGAGCTTGCAGATGACGTCTTTCTTCCTTTCTTCGGCGCGGCGCGCCGCCATGGCCGGCCTGCTGGCGGCCGGTTGCCTGGGTGCCACGGGCGCTTTTGCGCAGAGCAGCGGCGACGCGGCAGCCACGCCCGCACCGGCGGCGGCCGCGCCGGCAGCGGACGCGGCGCCGGCGTCGCCGCACACGTTCACGGCCAATGTGACGCTGGCCACCGAGTACCGCTACCGCGGGCTGATGCAGACCAACCGCCATCCGGCGATCCAGGGGGGCTTCGACTACGCGCACGAGAGCGGTTTCTACGTGGGCAACTGGAACTCGAACATCAGCTGGCTCTCGGACAGCAGCTCGCAGGTGTCGGCGCCGATCGAGATGGACTTCTACGGCGGCTTCAAGAACACCTTCGCGCTGGCGGGGCTGGACTGGAACTATGACGTGGGGGTGCTGCAGTACTACTACCCGGGCGACTACCCGACGGGCTTCACGCGGCCGCACACGACGGAGCTGTACGGCGGGATCGGCAGCGGCCCGGTGTTCCTGAAGTACTCGCACGCGCTGACCAACCTGTTCGGTTTCAACGACAGCAAGAACAGTTTCTACATCGACCTGTCGGCGAACGTGCCGCTGAATTTCTGGGACCTGACGTTCAACGCGCACGTGGGCTACCAGAAGGTGCAGCACGTGACGGACGCGTCGTATACGGACTGGAAGGTGGGGCTGACCAAGGACCTGGGCAAGGGCTTCTCGCTGGCGGTGGCGTACATCGACACCAACGCGAACCGCTCGGTGTACACCAATACCAGCGGGCGCTACGTGGGCCGCGCCACCGCCTGGGCCTCGCTCACCAAGAGCTTCTGACTATTTCTGATCTTTACGGCATGTTGACGCGCGAGCACGCCAAACCTGCATCAATTTGAGGCCGCCGTCCTTAGCATGGAATCACTCCAACAGACGACCCGCCCAGCGCGGGCCAGCCATCCATGCGACAGCCAAGCCTAGCCGCGGCCTTTGCCGCCGTGCCCCGACGCCGTTCCATGCGCCATGCCGCCAGCCAGGCTGCAGCGCCTGCGCTTGCTCCTGCGCCCCGCCTCGCGGCCGAGACGGACAAGCAGCCCGGCAGCTGGATCCGCTTGCGGCTGGCGCTGGCCTCGGCGCAGGTGCATGCCTTGCGCCAGTCCCTGCACCGTGCGATCGGCGGGCTGGCGCGCGTCTACGTGGTCGAGGTCGATCATCGCCACGGCCTGGCCACGCTGCATGTGGAGGTGGCGCGCGGCGGGCGCGACGCGGCCATGCACGCCATCATGGCGGCGCTGCCCGAGGCCGAGTTCGGTGTGACGACGGCGCTGGAGCCCGACCATGTGGCGCACTGAGGCGGAGACCGGATCGGCCCCTGCGTGCCATGTCAGCGGCGCTGGCGACGACGGCCCGGCCGCCGGGCGCGAAGCGCCGGCGGCCGCGCGCAGCCGGGCGCTGGCGCACGGCCTGTGGCTGCCGATGGTGACGCCGCTGCACGCCGGTGAGCTCGACCTGGCGTGCGCGCAGCGCCTGGCCTTGCATTACGCGGAGGCGGGCGTCGACGGACTGATCCTGCTCGGCACGACCGGGGAGGGCGGCCTGCTGCGCCCATGGGAGCGCCTCGCGCTGGTGGCGGCCGTCACGCAGGCACTCGACGGCGCCGTGCCCGTGATGGCCGGCGTGGGCGGCGTGGATACCGCCGCCGTGTGCGAGCAGGTGCGCCAGCTGGACCGCTGCGACGTGGCCGGCTACCTGGTGCCGCCGCCCTACTACCTGCGTGTCGGCGATGCCGGCATGGCCTGGCATTTCGAGCAGGTGGCCGCTGCCACCTGGCGCCCGCTGATGCTCTATAACGTACCCGGGCGCACCGGCTGCAGCCTGTCGGCGCCGCTTATCGCCCGGCTCGCCGTGCACCCCCGCATCGTTGCCATCAAGCAGTGCGAAGCGCCGGCGCTCGGCGGCGCCGGCACTGCACCGCTCGACGTCTTCTGCGGCGAGGATGCCGCCATGCTGGTGCACCTGCTGGCCGGCGGCGCCGGCGCCGTGCCGGCTTCGGCCCACGTGCGTCCCGACCTGTTCGTGCGGCTTGCGCGGCTGGTGCGCAGCGGACACCACGAAGCGGCCCGCGCCTTGTTCGCGCAACTGCAGCCGCTGGTCGGCCTGCTGTTCTCCGAGCCCAATCCGGTCCCGGTGAAGGCCGCGCTGGCGCTGTGCGGGCTGGTGCGCGCGGAAGTGCGGCGCCCGCTGCAGCCTGCCAGCGCGGGCCTGGTCAAGGCGCTCGAGCAGGCCCTGGCAGGCCTGCCGGCTTGAAGCGGTCGCCGCTGCCTTCCTGCATGATGCCCCGGCAACCGGTAAAATGCCGGATTGCCTAAATATTGAGCATCATGTCAAACGATTGGAAGGCCAGCGTCACCGTTGCCGCCGTCATCGAGCGCGGCGGCCGCTTCCTGCTGGTGGAAGAAGAGACGCCGGAGGGCCTGCGCCTGAACCAGCCCGCCGGCCATCTCGAAGAGGGTGAGAGCCTGATCCACGCCGTCATCCGCGAAACGCTGGAGGAAACCGCGCACGCCTTCGAGCCGCGCGCCTTGCTCGGCTGCTACATGGGTCGCGCCAGGTCTTCGCGCACCGGCAAGGACGTCACCTATGTGCGCTTCGCCTTTACCGGCGAGCTGGGTGCCCTCGAGAGCGGCCGCAAGCTGGACACCGGCATCGTGCGCACGGTGTGGATGAGCGCGGACGAGGTGCGCGCCTGTCCCGAACGTCATCGCACGCCGCTGGTGCAGGCCTGTGTCGACGACTACCTGGCCGGCAAGCGCTTCGCGCTCGACGCGCTGTTCACGCACAGCTCGGCGCTGGGCAAGGCAGGGCAGCCATGAGCGGCAAGCGCGTGGTGGTCGGCATGTCCGGTGGCGTCGATTCCTCGGTCACGGCCTGGCTGCTCAAGCAGCAGGGCTATGAAGTCATCGGCCTGTTCATGAAGAACTGGGAGGATGACGACGACGGCGAGTATTGCTCGACGCGCCAGGACTGGCTCGATGTGGTGTCGGTGGCCGACCTGATCGGTGTCGATGTGGAAGCGGTGAACTTCGCCGCCGAGTACAAGGACCGCGTGTTCGCCGAATTCCTGCGCGAGTACTCGGCCGGCCGCACGCCCAACCCGGACGTGCTGTGCAACGCCGAGATCAAGTTCAAGGCCTTCCTCGACCACGCCATGTCGCTGGGCGCGCAGACCATCGCCACCGGCCACTATGCGCGTGTGCGCGAGGCGGCGGGCGGGCGCTTCGAACTGCTCAAGGCCTTCGATCACACCAAGGACCAGAGCTATTTCCTGCATCGCCTGAACCAGGCGCAATTGTCGCGTACCCTGTTCCCGCTGGGCGAGATGCCAAAGACGCGCGTGCGCGAGATCGCGGCCGAGATCGGCCTGCCCAACGCGAAGAAGAAAGACTCGACCGGTATCTGCTTCATCGGCGAGCGTCCGTTCCGAGACTTCCTCAACCGCTACCTGCCGACCCGGCCGGGCCCGATGAAGACCGCGGACGGCAAGGTGGTGGGCGAGCACATCGGCCTCGCCTTCTATACGCTGGGCCAGCGCAAGGGCATCGGCCTGGGCGGCAGCCGCGATGGCAACGGCGATGCCTGGTATGCGGCACGCAAGGACATGGCTGCCAATACGCTCTATGTCGTGCAGGGGCATGACCATCCCTGGCTGCAGACGACGGAGCTGGCCGCAGCCGACCTGTCGTGGGTGGCCGGCGAGCCGCCCGCGGCGGGCCGGCGGTTGTCGGCCAAGACGCGCTACCGGCAGAGCGATGCACCCTGCATGGTGGCGCAGGCGGGGGAGGACACGCTGGAGCTCGCCTTCGACGAGCCGCAGTGGGCGGTGACGCCGGGTCAATCGGCCGTGCTGTACGACGGCGACGTGTGCCTGGGCGGCGGCATCATCCAGTAGGGCGCAGGGCTGTGCGCAAGAGCACAGCCCGCTCCGGGTGTCAGCCGCGCGGCGGCCCGGTATCGAGGAAGGACTGGCGCTTGGCCAGCTTGTCCTGGTAGGCCGCCAGGTTCGGATGCCGCTGGCGCCAGGGGATCTCGGGGAAGCGGAAGTCCAGGTAGCCCAGCGCGCAGCCCACCGCGATATCGGCCAGCGAATAGTGGTTGCCCGAGCACCAGGGGCGATCCGCCAGGCCGTTGGCCATGGCGACCAGCGCCGCGTCGATCTTGCCGAGCTGGCGTTGGACCCAGCGCTCGCTGCGTTCTCCGGGCTCGCGCTGGGTGCCTTCCAGGCGCACCAGCTGCGCGGCGTCGAGCACGCCGTCGGCCAGCGCCTCCCAGCAGCGTACTTCCAGCCGTTCGCGTCCGCCCTGCGGGATCAGGCGGCTGACCGGTGTCAGCGTGTCCACATACTCGACGATGACACGGGAGTCGAAGATCGCGCCGCCGTCTTCCATCATCAGGCAGGGCACCTTGCCGAGCGGATTGAACTGGCCGATGGTGGTGTCGGGCGACCAGACGTTCTCTTCGACGAGCTGGTAGTCGATCTTCTTCTCCGCCATTACCACGCGCACCTTGCGCGCGTAAGGGCTCGTCTGCGATGCAATCAGCTTCATATGCTCCCCTTGAGCTTGTTATGAAGTGCATCGGCGCTCGTGGCACGGCCGGCCGGCGTTGGCGTCCGTGCCCGATGCACTTCGTAACAGGCTAATGGATCGGCGAGCGCGAGTATACCCGCGCAGCCCGCGCGCCGCGGCCGAGCGTGCGGCCGCGCACTTTGCGTTGCGGGGCGGGCACAGGGGCGCGTCCGGTGTCTCCGCGGCTGCTGCACAGCGGGGCGGGGCCGATGGTAAAATCGCGCGTTGCGTCCGGCCGCTGCGGTCCGGCGCGTGCCCGATCCGTGCCGGATCCGTCTCATGCGGCCTGCGCCGTGGAGCCGGAACGGCGCTCCCCTCCCAACTCCCCCTTTGCGGTTTCCAGCATGTCCACCACCTCCCTTTCGCCACTCACCGCCCTGTCTCCCATCGATGGCCGCTATGCCGCCAAGGCCGACGCGCTGCGCGAGTGGCTTTCCGAGGCGGCCTTCATGCGCAACCGCGTCAAGGTCGAGGTGCACTGGCTGATCGCGCTGGCGCGCACCGGCCTGCCCGACATGCCGAAATTCTCGCCGGCCTCCGAGGCGGCGCTGCTGGCCCTGGTCGACAAGTTCTCCGAAGCCGACGCCGCGCGCATCAAGGAAATCGAGGCGGTCACCAACCATGACGTCAAGGCCGTCGAGTACTGGCTCAAGGAGCAGGTCAAGGGCAATGCGGAGCTCGAGGCGGCCAGCGAATTCATCCACTTCGCCTGTACCTCGGAAGACATCAACAACACCTCGCACGGCATGATGCTGAAGGGCGCGCGCGACGAGGTGGTGGTGCCAGCGCTCAAGCGCGTGCATGCGCGCCTGGTCGAGCTGGCCCGCGCCAACGCGGCACAGCCGATGCTGTCGCGCACCCATGGCCAGCCGGCCAGCCCGACCACGCTGGGCAAGGAGATGGCCAACGTGGCGGCGCGCCTGGCGCGCGCCATCGAGCGCATCGAGCGCGTCGAACTGCTGGGCAAGATGAACGGTGCGGTGGGCAACTACAACGCGCACCTGTCGGCGTATCCTGCCTTCGACTGGGAAGCCTTCTCCAGCCAGGTCATCGAGACCCGCCTGGGCCTGACCTTCAATCCCTACACCATCCAGATCGAGCCGCACGACTACATGGCCGAGCTGTTCGATGCCATCGCGCGCGCCAACACCATCCTGCTGGACCTGGACCGCGACGTCTGGGGCTACATCTCGCTGGGCTACTTCAAGCAGCGCACCAAGGCCGGCGAGATCGGCTCGTCGACCATGCCGCACAAGGTCAACCCGATCGACTTCGAGAACTCGGAAGGCAACCTCGGCCTGGCCAATGCCGTCCTGCGCCACCTGTCGGAGAAGCTGCCCGTCTCGCGCTGGCAGCGCGACCTGACCGACTCCACGGTCCTGCGCAATATCGGCGTGGCCTTCGGCTACAGCCTGCTGGCCTACGAGGCCTGCCTGCGCGGCCTGGGCAAGCTGGAAACCAATCCCGAGCGCCTGAACGAAGACCTCGATAACTGCTGGGAAGTGCTGGCCGAGCCGGTGCAGACCGTGATGCGCCGTTTCGGCGTGCCCAATCCGTACGAGCAGTTGAAGGAGCTGACGCGCGGCAAGGGTATTTCGCGCGAGGCGCTGCAGACCTTCATCACCGGCCTGGCGATTCCCGACGACGCCAAGCAACTGCTGCTGGCGATGACGCCCGCCAGCTACATCGGCAAGGCCGTGGCGCTGGCCGAGCGGATCTGAGCGGCTGCGCCCCGCTGCGTCGAGAAGCCACCCGCGAGGGTGGCTTTTTTCATGGCGGCCGATATGTTGCCGTGCGCCGAGTCGCCGGCGCGCTCAATTCAAAAATATTGAATAACTGAATTAAGTTCGGCCTGCTCATGATCCCCCCGGGCGCTCAATAATGCGAGAATCCAAGGCGCTGCCAGGAACGGTTTCCGGCGGCCCTTCTCAAATTCTCAAAGATCGTGCAACGCCCGCCACGGGCAGGGAGAGTCCATGCGTTCCAAAGCTGCCTACGGCCCCATCGCCATCAGCCTGCACTGGCTCGTGGCCTTGCTGATCTTCGCGGCTTTCGCCCTGGGTCTCTACATGACGGGTATTCCCGGGCTGACCCCGACCAAGCTCAAGCTTTTTTCCTGGCACAAGTGGATGGGCGTGACCATCTTCGCACTGGCGCTGGTCCGTGTGCTCTGGCGGGGCGCCAAGGGTGCGCCGGCCCCGGCCGCGGGCACGCCCGCGTGGCAGGTCAAGGCCGCCGCCGGCGCGCACCACCTGCTTTACCTGCTGATCCTCGTGGTGCCTCTCACCGGCTATTTCTACAGTTCGGCGGCGGGCGTACCGGTGGTCTTTCTCGGCCTGTGGCACATGCCCGCGCTGATCGAGCCCAATGACGCGCTGAAGGCCGCGCTCAAGCCGGCCCACGAATGGCTGAACTACCTGATGGCCGCGATCGTCGTCGTCCATGCCGCCGCCGCCGTCAAGCACCAGTTCGTCAACCGGGACGGCACGCTGGCCCGCATGCTGCCGTTTCTCAAGTAGGCGTCGGCCGTTTCCCGGTCACGTCCTCGCATTGCCAACGCAGAATGGCGCGTAGCGCCACGATTTTGACAGGAGTCATTCGATGAACCGCAATTTCCGTCCCCGTGCGCTGGCCCTGGCAGGCGCGGCAGTCCTGGCCGCCGCCGGCGCCGCGATTCCTTCCGCCTGGGCCCAGGTCGATGCGGCCAAGAGCTCGGTCACGGCGGTCGCCCGCCAGATCGGCGTACCCATGGAGGGCAAGTTCAAGAAATTCGATGCGACGGTCGCTTTCGATCCCGCCAAGCTGGCCAGCTCGTCGGCCAAGATGGAGATCGACGTCGCCAGCTTCGAGATCGGCGATGCCGAGACCACCAAGGAACTGAAGGGGCGCGACTGGTTCGACGCCGCCAAGTATCCGAAGGCCGTCTTCCAGTCCACCAGCATCAAGGGCGGTGCCGCCGGCAAGTACGACGTGGCCGGCAAGCTGACCATCAAGGGCAAGACCGTCGACATCGTGGTGCCGGCAAGCTATCGCCAGGAGGGCGGCGTCCAGGTCTTCGACGGCGTGCTGCCGATCAAGCGTAACGCCTTCAATATCGGCGACGGCGAGTGGAAGGACACTTCGGTGGTCGCCGACGAAGTCCAGGTCAAGTTCCACATCGTCACCCCGGCCAGGAAGCAGGGCTGATCCACCCGCGGCCTGTTCCCCATTCCAACCCGTCCAACCCGTCCAACCCGTCTTATCCGTCCTGCAGGGAGAACCCATGAAACTGCGCACCATCCTCGCCGCCGTCGCGGCCCTGTCCGCCACCGCCGCCGTCGGCGTGGCCTCCGCCGCCAGCGTGACCTACAACCTCGACCCGACGCATACCTACCCGAGCTTCGCGGCCGACCACATGGGCGGCGTATCGACGTGGCGCGGCAAGTTCACCAAGTCGAGCGGCGTGGTCACCCTGGACCGCGAGGCCAAGACCGGCTCGGTCGACGTCAAGATCGACCCGGCCTCGATCGATTTCGGCAACAGCAAGCTGAACGAACACGTGAAGAGCCCCGACATGCTCAACGTGCAGGCCTTCCCGGAGGCCAGCTACAAGGGCAAGTTCATCAAGTTCAACGGTGACGTGCCGACCGCGATCGATGGCGTGCTGACGCTGCATGGCGTGTCCAAGCCGGTGCAGCTCAATATCAGCGATTTCAAGTGCATCCAGCACCCGATGCTCAAGCGTGAAGTCTGCGGCGCCGACGCCGTGGGCACCTTCAGCCGCGCCGACTTCGGTGTCGACTACGCGCTGAAGATGGGCTTCAAGCCGGAAGTGAAGCTGGCCATCCAGGTCGAGGGCGTGCGCGCGGACTGAGTCCGGATCCATTGCGCCAGAAACGGGCCGGCTTTGCCGGCCCGTTTTTCGTTGGCGGTCCTGGTCGGAACACGGCGGGCAGGCACGCCGCGAGCACGCTACGAGGTGGCCTCGGCACCCCTCGCCAGGTCGGTTGTACGCCACCCGTCGCCACAGTACAATGGTCCGCTGCAATTTCCCTCCGGGCTGCAGGCCTGCGGCAGGCTAGCGGACATTCGCCGCGCGGCTGCACCCGGCAAAGCCGAAGGCTATCCCTATGCGTTCCTGACGTAGCGTCGGACAGCGGCGCGCAAGCCGCGCGTCCGTCTCGCCCATGTGCTGTGCCGGGTCGGCCCGACCTGAAGCGGCCGGCCCACAGCGTTTCTCGGATTTCCCTGGCGCAATACCGTGTACTCCCAAACGCAAATCGATCCGGTGGTCAGCTTCCGCAACTCGCAGGGCGAGCAGGTGCGAGGCACGATCATCAATCTCCAGAGAAAGTCTCTGGTGATGGAAATCTACAATCCCTATTCGATCGTCCAGGTCAGTGAGGTGCTGTCCGACCTGTCGGTCAAGATGGGGACCAAGAACGCTTATTTCGGCAAGGCCGTGGTGATCAGCCTGGTCAATACCGGACTGACGGCGGTCGTGTCGGTGACCCTGATCGAGGAGTGGCGCGAGCTGTCCGAGATGACGGGCGAGCCCGCCTCGGTGGGCCAGGAATCCCGTTCCTTCGTGCAGGAATGGACCGAGCGCTTCCGCATCCGCCGCGACTACCAGATCGTGGTCAACGAGATGCGGGCCTTTCTCTCCGACGTCTCGCGCTGGGTCGAACAGGTCGACATGACCACCGTGCTGCCGAAGGAAGGCGAGACGCTGCGCATGGACGTGTTCCTGGAACTGGCCCAGCCGATCGGCGACAGGATCCGCCACTATTCCGCGATGCTGGAGGGCGAGGCACTGCAGGTGGAGCCCGAACTCGCACCGATGCACCGCACCTTCACGCAGTCTGCGCTGCATCCCTTGCTGCTGCGCGCCCCTTTCGTCTTCCGCACCTACACCAAGCCGCTCGGTTACGCGGGGGACTACGAGATGGTCAACCAGCTGCTGTCCGATCCGCGCCAGGGGCCGAGCACCTATTTCCAGATCGTCAATGCCACCTTCCTGCAGTCGGCGGTGGCGGCCGCGCACCGCAACCGCATCGAGCTGCTGATCGAATACCTGAACGGCATGGCAGAGAAGGCGCGCGCCGCCGGGCGGCCGTTCCGCCTGCTCAATGTGGGCTGCGGACCGGCGGTCGAGATCCAGCGCTTCATCGAGACCTACCCGAATCCGGAACTGCTGTCGTTCCAGCTGGTGGATTTCAGCGAGGAGACGCTGGCCTATACGCGCGAGCGCATCGAAGGCGCCGCCGCCCGTGCCGGCGCGCGCGTGCAGGTCGAGTACGTGCACCAGTCGGTGCACGATCTGCTGAAGCGGCGCATCGCGCCGGACCCCAACCTGCAGGAGTTCGACGCCGTCTACTGCGCGGGCCTGTTCGACTACCTGTCCGACAAGGTGTGCTCGCGCCTGATCAGCTACTTTGCCTCGCGTACCTATGAAGGCGGCTCGGTCCTCGCCACCAACGTGCATGCGAGCAACCCCGAGAAATTCAGCATGGAACACATGCTCGAGTGGTACCTGATCTACCGCGACGAGGCCAATATGCTGTCGTTGCTGCCGCCGAACTGCCAGGACCCCAAGGTCTACTGCGACAGCACAGGCGTCAATGTGTTCGTGCAGGCGACCGTGCACCACCCTTCCGCCTGAGCCGGGGCCATCATGCTCAGACGGGTCGTACACCGGTACACCAACTACGAAGCCGAACTGCGCGAGTTCCGGCTGGCAAGCAGCAAGGCTGGCGCATTGACCGCCGTCGTGCTGGTGATGGCGGGGGTGCTGCTGGACTACGGCATCTATCCGCAGGAGCAACTGCGCTTCTTCCTGGCGCGCTCGTTCATCGCGCTGCTGATCGGCGGGATCTACGCGCTGCTGCCCACGCCCTTCGGCCGGCGCCATGTCCAGCCCTTGACGCTGGCCTGGCTGATCCTGCCGCAGATGATGATCGCCTGGATGATCGGCGTGACCGAAGGGGCTTCGTCGATCTACTATGCCGGGCTCAACCTGGTCATCTTCGCCGTGGGCATCGCCTTGCCGATGGGGCTGTGGCAGACCATCGGCTTCGGCGCGGTCACCTATCTGTTCTATGTGATCGCCTGCCTGGCCCATCCGCTGGGGCTGGCGGATCGCGGCCACTTCATCGTCAACTCGATCTTCATCGCCTTTTCGATCACCGCCAGCGCCGTCTATACCTTCATGAACGAGCGTGGCCATTTCCACCTCTTCCGCCTGAAGGAGCAACTGGCGGAGAAGAACCTGGAACTGGCGGAAATCAACCGGAACCTGGCCGAGATCAAGGGCCAGATGCTGCAGCAGGAGAAGATGGCGGCCATCGGCACGCTGGCGGCCGGGCTGCTGCACGAGGTCAACAATCCGGTCAACTTCTGCCTGATGGCCATCGAGGTGGCCATGGAGGAACCGGTCGCCAAGGCCAATGCTTCGCTGGAAGAGTGCCTGGTGGATGCGAAGCAGGGCATGCAGCGCATCCAGCATATCGTTTCCGACCTGAAGACCTTCGCCTACCGCAAGCCGGGCGCCGAAGCCGAGGGGGTGCCCTTCCTGTTCGAGAAGGCACTGGATTCCTCATGCCGGCTGACGGCGCACGAACTGCGCGGCGTCGCGCTGACGCGCGAACTGCCCGCCGATACGCTGGTGCTGGGTGACGAGGCGGCGATCATCGGCGTGCTGATCAACCTGTTCTCCAATGCCGCGCTCGCCATGCGCAAGGCGCAGACGACCAAGCCGGCCATCCATACCTCGGCGTACTGGGAGGATGGCCGCCTGCACGTCAGCGTGCGCGACAACGGCCCGGGCATCGCGCCGGAGAACCTCGCCCGCGTGTTCGAGCCGTTCTTCACCACCCGGGAGGTCGGCCAGGGCCTGGGGCTGGGCCTGTCCATCAGCTATGCTGTGATCGAGCGCCACCGTGGCACGCTCTACGCCGAGAGCGAACTGGGCCAATGGACGGCATTCACCTTCGATCTGCCGCGAGCCGAGTGAGGATGCCGAGTGAGGATGCCATGAGCAGCGACTCCGGCCAGGCGAAGGCCACGATCCTCTACGTCGATGACGAGGACATGGCTCGCAAGTACTTCGCTCGCGCCGTCGGCGGCGAGTACGAGATCCTGCTGGCCTCCGGCGCCGAGGAGGCGATGGAGCTGCTGTGGGGGCAGGGCGCGCGCATCGCCATCCTCGTCACCGACTTCCGCATGCCGGGGCGCAATGGCGGCGACCTGCTGCGGCAGGTGGCGCGCGAGTTTCCCACGGTGGTGCGCATCCTGGTGACGGCCTATGCCGACAAGGACATGCTGCTGGATACGGTCAATTCCGGCGAGGTCTTCCGCATCCTCGAGAAACCGCTCGGCCTGGCACAGGTGCGTGACGTGCTGCGCGCGGCGGTCGAACGCCATCGCGAGCGCGAGGTGCGCCACCAGCGGCTGACCGCGATCGACGAGACCCTGGCGTTCCTGGCACATGAGTTGAACACACCGCTGGCGGCCATCGCCAACTTCGCGCAGGGCGTACAGAATCGCAGCGAGGCCGACTACAGCGTGCAGCGCCAGGGCGAGATCGGCCAGGCGGCCGCGGCGATGTACAGCAATGCCCAGTACTGCCTCGCCGTGATCTCGTCCTTCCTGCAGTCGGTGCGCAACACCGCGGGCGGCGCGCCGGCCAAGACGGCGCCGGACATCAACGCCGGCGCCCTGATCATGGCGCTGCTCGATACCTATCCCTTTGCCGAGGGGCAGCGAGCCTGGGTGCAGGTCGAGACGCCTGGAGACTTTCCCGTCTACACGCTGCCGAACTGCGTGGCCCTGGTGCTGTCCTCGGTCATGAGCAATGCGCTGCGCGCGCTCGCCGACGTTCCGGCACCGTCGCTGCGCTTCGTGGTGGAAGCGGTTCCGCGCCCAAGGATCCGTATCTGCGACAACGGCCCGGGCATTCCGCCCGAGGTCATGGAGCGGCTGCTGGTCGATCCCGTGACGACATACGCGGAAGCGGGCGGCAGCGGCCTGGGCATGATTTTCTGTAATCGCGTCATGCAATCTTTCGGCGGCGGGATCCAGATCGACTCGCAGTCGGGCGCCGGCACGATCGTGACGCTTGAATTTCCCAATACCAAAAGTCGAATGCATAGGAGTGATCGATGAGCGATCCGATTGCCACGCAGGCCCCTCCACCGGCGATTCTGTTCGTCGATGACGAGGCGACGGCGGTCAAGTACTTCCAGCGCGCCATCGGGCAACTGGCGCCGGTGGTGACCGGCGCATCGGTGGAAGAAGGCAAGGCGTTGCTCGATGCGCATGCCGACAGCCTGGCCGTGCTGATCTCGGATCAGCGCATGCCGGGCGAGTTCGGCAACGAACTGCTGCGCTATGCGCGCGAGCGCTATCCGCATATCGTGCGGATCCTGACCACCGCGTACTCGGAGCTGGAACAGACCGTCGAGGCCGTGAACCAGGGTCAGATCCACCGCTACATCCGCAAGCCCTGGGATATCACCGCGCTGCGCATGGAGCTCAAGCAGGCGCTCGAACTGGCCGGCCTGCGCAAGGAGCGCGACCAGCTGGTGCGCGAGAAGCTGGTCGTGCTGCAGAAGCAGACCACCGCTTCGCGCGTGGGCATGGTCCATGCCCTGTGCGCCAGCCTGCTCGGTCCCGGCCGTTTCCAGCCGGTGGAGACCTACCTGGCCGGTGCGGTGCTGGGCGGCGCGAGCAATATCGAGCCGGACTGGCTGCTGATGGATTACGCCGACCTGATCAGCGCCGAAAGCCGCCGCTGCGGCGACTTCGGCCATGCGCTGACGGCCCGGCTCGGTGCGCTGCGCACGCAGCTGGCGGGCCGTGGCGGCGCCGATGCCATCGCGGTGCTGGCCGAGGTGCTGGGCGATGCCGCCGTGCGCCGCGAGGGCGAGGCCCTGGTCTGGACCAGCCCGCAGTTTCTCGCCGAGTTCCTCAGCCTGCCGGTGGGAGAGGCAGTGTCGGCGCAGCACGTGACCTGGCTGGCCAGCCTGCTGTGGCTGGAAGAGACGGGCGGGGCGCTGCAGTTCGTGCGCGAAGGCCATGCGGTGCTGTGCCGTGTCGGCGCGCGTGCCGACAGCTTCGCGGCGGACCGGCTGGCAGTCTGGATCGAGCAGTTCTGAGCCAGGCCTCGGCCGGAAAGCGAGAGGGGCGCCCGCGGGCGCCCCTCTCGCTTTCCGGCGCCAGTCGGCAAATGAAAAAGGCGCCCGTGGGCGCCTTTTTCATTCCCGAAGCCCGACGCCGGGCCCGGGGCTCAGCCGGTCACGCCTGCGCACCGAAATTCGGATCGCCGCGATCCGTGCCGTCGGTCTTCTTCTCGCTCTTGACCAGGTCTTCGCGCTTGACGCCCAGCCACATGGCCAGCGCCGCGGCGACGAACACCGAGGAGTAGATGCCGAACAGGATGCCCACCGTCAGCGCGAGGGCGAAGTAGTGCAGCGTCGGGCCGCCGAAGAAGAACATCGACAGCACCATCATTTCGGTCGAGCCGTGGGTGATGATGGTCCGCGACATGGTGCTGGTGATCGCGTTGTCGATGATCTCGTGGGTGGTCATCTTGCGGTACTTGCGGAAGTTCTCGCGGATCCGGTCGAAGATCACCACCGATTCGTTGACCGAGTAGCCCAGCACCGCGAGGATGGCCGCCAGCACCGACAGCGAGAACTCCCACTGGAAGAAGGCGAAGAAGCCGAGGATGATCACCACGTCGTGCAGGTTGGCGATGATGCCGGCCACCGCGAACTTCCATTCGAAGCGGAAGGACAGGTAGATGACGATGCCGATCACCACGCACAGCAGCGCCAGCAGGCCGTCGGTGGCCAGCTCCTTGCCCACCTGCGGGCCGACGAACTCGACGCGCTGCAGCTTGACGTCGGGCGAGGCCGCGCTCAGCGCGCCCATGACCTGCTCGCTCTGCTGGGCGGAGGTGACCTGCTTGCCGTCCGGGCCCTTCTGCAGCGGCAGGCGGATCATCACGTCGCGCGAGGTGCCGAAGTTCTGCACCTGGACGTCGGCGTAGCCCAGCTTGCCCACCTGGCCGCGGATCTTCTCCAGATCGGCGGCTTGCTGGTAATTGACTTCCATCACCGTGCCGCCCGTGAATTCGATCGACAGGTGCAGGCCCTTGTGCCAGAGGAAGAACACGGCTGCGGCAAACGTCAGGAAGGAGACGACGTTGAAGACCAACGCGTGCTTCATGAACGGAATGTCGCGCCGGATGCGGAAGAATTCCATATCGGATCCTGTTGTGTCCTGCTTTTATCTGCTGGCGGTCCCGCGCGCCGCGCGGGACCTGCCGATTACTTGGCCGTGCTGCCGCCCTGGTCGGTGTCCGGCTTCCAGATCTGGCCGATGGCCAGGCCCTGCAGGCGCTTCTTGCGGCCGTACCAGAGGTTGACCAGGCCGCGGTTGAAGAACACCGCCGAGAACATCGAGGTCAGGATGCCAAGGCAGTGCACCACGGCGAAGCCGCGCACCGGGCCGGAACCGAAGGCCAGCAGTGCCAGGCCGGCGATCAGCGTGGTCACGTTGGAGTCCAGGATGGTGGCCCAGGCACGCGAGAAGCCGGTGGCGATCGCGGTCTGCGGCGCGGCGCCGGCGCGCAGTTCCTCGCGGATGCGCTCGTTGATCAGCACGTTGGCGTCGATCGCCATGCCCAGCACCAGGGCGATGGCGGCGATGCCCGGCAGCGTCAGCGTGGCCTGCAGCATCGACAGCACGGCCACCAGCAGCAGCAGGTTGATCGCCAGGGCCGCCACCGAGAACACGCCGAACAGCATGTAGTACAGCATCATGAAGACGGCGATGCCGGCGAAGCCGTAGGCCACCGAGTCAAAGCCCTTCTTGATGTTGTCGGCGCCCAGCGACGGGCCGATGGTGCGTTCCTCGATGATGTCCATCGGCGCGGCCAGCGAACCGGCGCGCAGCAGCAGCGCCAGGTCGCTGGCGGCCTCGGTCGAGTAGGAGCCGGTGATCTGGAAGCTCGAACCCAGTTCGGACTGGATGGTGGCCACCGTCAGCACTTCGCCCTTGCCCTTCTCGAACAGCACGATGGCCATCGGCTTGCCGATGTTCTCGCGCGAGATGTCGCGCAGCACGCGGCCGCCCTGCGCATCGAGCTTGATGTTGACCGAGGGGCGCTGGTTCTGGTCGAAGCCGGCCGAGGCGCTTTCGATGCGGTCGCCGGTGAAGATCACCTGCTTCTTCAGGATCACGGGGGCGCCATTGCCCTGGGTGAACAGTTCGCTGCCATAGGGCACCGGATCGCCCGGACGCGGCAGGCGGGGCGCGTTGGGGTCGACCAGGCGCGCTTCCAGCGTGGCCGTGCGGCCGATGATGTCCTTGGCCTTGGCGGTGTCCTGCACGCCGGGCAGCTGCACCACGATGCGGTCGGCGCCTTGCTGCTGGATCACCGGTTCGGCCACGCCCAGTTCGTTGACGCGGTTGTGCAGCGTGGTGATGTTCTGCTTGACGGCGGCGTCCTGCACGGCTTTGCGCGCCGCATCGGTGAACAGGCCGACCACGTCGTTGCCATCCACGTTGAAGGCCAGCTCGCGCAGGTTGTCCGACAGCATGCCGCGGGCCTTGCCGGCATCGTCGGCGTTGCTGAAGTGGATGGTCAGCTTCTCGCCGTCGCGGTCGACGCCGCCATGGCGGATATTCTTGTCGCGCATCAGGGTGCGCGCATCGGTGGCCAGGCTGTCGAGCTTCTTGTCGACGGCGCCCTTCATGTCGACCTGCAGCAGGAAGTGCACGCCGCCGCGCAGGTCCAGGCCCAGGTACATCGGCAGCGCGTGCAGCGCGGTCAACCAGTGCGGCGAGCCCGACAGCAGGTTCAGCGCGACGATGTAGGTGGGATCGCTCGGGTCAGGGTTGAGCGAGCGGTTCAGCACGTCCTTGGCCTTGAGCTGGTCGTCGGGGGTGCGGAAGCGCGCCTTGACGGAGCCAGACTGACCCGAGACGTCGAAGAAGACGCCGTCGGGCTGCAGGTTGTTCTGCGCCAGGACCTGCTCGACCTGCTTCTGCATGGCGAGGTCGACCTTGACGGTGGCCTTGCCCGACGAAACCTGCACGGCGGGCGCCTCGCCGAAGAAATTCGGCAGCGTGTAGATGATGCCGGTGGCCAGCGCCACCAGGATCACGAGGTATTTCCAAAGCGGATAACGATTCATCTTTGGCCAGTCATTCTGCGGTCGGCGGGGCCGGCGCCGGGTTCAGGGGCGCTGCGGCGTGGGCCGATCCGGTTGGCAAACAGCCGCCTGGCCTCCACGGGACGTCCCGGGCTGGATCAGGCGGCTGCTTGGGCATGCGTCCGGGCCGTGTGGCCCGGACCTGCCGGAAGTGGCGAGAAGTGGCGTGCAGCGGCACGGCGCCGGGGCGCCGTCGCCAGGGGAATCAGAGCGCCTTCAGCGTGCCCTTCGGCAGGACCGTGGTGACGGCATTCTTCTGCACCGTGATCTCGGTGCCTTCCGCCACTTCGACGCTCACGTACTGCTCGCCTACCTTGGTCACCTTGCCGAGGATCCCGCCGGCGGTCACCACCTCGTCGTTCTTGGCCAACGCTTCGAGCATGGCCTTGGTTTCCTTCTGGCGCTTCATCTGCGGGCGGATCATGATGAACCACAGCACCGCGAACATCAGGATGATGGGCAGGAAACTCATCAGGCCGCCTGCCGCGCCACCGGCACCTGCGGTCTGGGCAAATGCGTTGGAAATGAACACGTTGCTTCTCCGTCACAAAATAGATTTGATGAATCGGGCATTCTACCACCCGACTATGACCGTTCCGGCGCCGCCTGCGGCGCCCTAGGGGTTTGTGCGGGGTGCCCGCCGGAGCGCGTCTCGGACGCGGCGGGACCCAGGCATTCGACCAGCCCGGCGCGGAAAGTTCGCCCGGCCCGTACCGGGCAGCGGCGCTGCGCCGCCCGTGCTCAGCGCGCGCCGCGCGCGCGGTCCGCCGCGAACTGGAGGCGGAAGGCGTCGAAGCGGTGCTGCTCGATCGCCTCGCGCATCTCGCGCATCAGCTGCAGGTAGTAGTAGAGATTATGGATGGTGTTCAGGCGTGCGCCGAGGATCTCGCCGACCCGGTGCAGGTGGTGCAGGTAGGCGCGCGAGAAATTCCTGCAGGTGTAGCATTCGCAACTTTCGTCCAGCGGCCGCGGATCGTTGCGGTGGGCCGCATTCTTGATCTTGACGTCGCCGAAGCGGGTGAACAACCAGCCGTTGCGCGCATTGCGGGTCGGCATCACGCAGTCGAACATGTCGACGCCGGCGGCGACGCCGGCCACCAGGTCCTCGGGCGTGCCCACGCCCATCAGGTAGTGCGGCTTGTCGGCCGGCAGGCGCGGGGCCACGTGCTGCAGCACCCGCATCATGTCTTCCTTGGGCTCGCCCACCGACAGGCCGCCGATGGCGAAGCCGTGGAAGTCCAGCTCCGACAGGCCTGCCAGCGACTCGTCGCGCAGGTCTTCGAACATGCCGCCCTGGACGATGCCGAACAGGGCATTGGGGTTGGCCAGGCGCTCGAACTCGTCGCGCGAGCGCTTGGCCCAGCGCAGGCTCATGCGCATCGAGGCGGCGGCTTCGGCGTGGGTGGCGGGGCGGCCTTCGATCTCGTAGGGCGTGCACTCGTCGAACTGCATCACGATGTCCGAGTTCAGCGCGCGCTGGATCTGCATCGAGATCTCGGGCGACAGGAACAGCTTGTCGCCGTTGACCGGTGAGGCGAAGGTCACGCCTTCCTCGGTGATCTTGCGCAACTCTCCCAGCGAGAACACCTGGAAGCCGCCCGAGTCGGTCAGGATGGGCTTGTCCCAGCCGACGAAGCGGTGCAGGCCCTCGTGCGCGCCGATCACGTCCAGGCCCGGACGCAGCCACAGGTGGAAGGTGTTGCCGAGGATGATCTGCGCGCCGATCTCGTTCAGTTCGAGCGGCGACATGGCCTTGACCGAGCCATAGGTGCCCACCGGCATGAAGATGGGCGTCTCGACCACACCGTGGTTCAGTTTGACGCGGCCGCGGCGTGCGTTGCCGTCGGTGGTGAGGAGTTCGAATTCGAGCATGGCAGGTTCGGGGCGGGTCGGTTTCCGGGAGGTGGCGCGGCGCGCGGGCGGCCGCTCAGTTAGCGTCCCGGGCGGCGTCGGCCGGTGCGGCGGCCGCGTCCTGGCGGGTCAGCAGCATGGCGTCGCCATAGCTGAAGAAGCGGTAGTGCTGCGCGATAGCGTGGCGGTAGGCAGCGCGGATGGTCTGCACGCCGGCCAGGGCCGAGACCAGCATCAGCAACGTGGATTTCGGCAGGTGGAAATTGGTGATGAGCGCGTCGACCAGGCGGAAGCGGTAGCCCGGCGTGATGAAGATGTCGGTGTCGCCGCTGCCGGCACCCAGCGTGCCGTCCTCGCGCGCGGCCGATTCCAGCGCGCGCAGCGAGGTGGTGCCGACGGCGATCACGCGGCGGCCGGCGGCACGTGTCGCGCGCACCGCCTCGGCCAGCTCCGGCGAGACCGCGTACCACTCCGAGTGCATCTTGTGCTCGGCCAGGTTCTCGCTGCGCACCGGCTGGAAGGTGCCGGCGCCGACGTGCAGGGTCAGGAAGGCGCGCCGCACGCCCATCGCGTCGAGCCGGGCGAACAGCGCGTCGTCGAAGTGCAGGCCGGCGGTGGGCGCCGCCACCGCGCCGGGGTTGCGCGCATAGACCGTCTGGTAGCGGGTCTCGTCGTAGGCGTCGGGATCGTGCGTGATATAGGGCGGCAGCGGCAGCCGGCCATAGCGCTCGATCAGGTCGAGCGCCGGTTCGGGGAAGCGCAGCGTGAAGAACTCCCCGGCACGCGGGCCGACCGTGACCTCGAAGGCATCCGCCAGGCGCAGCGTGCTGCCCTCGGCCGGCGTCTTGGAGGCACGCACCTGGGCCAGCGCGGTATGGCTGTCGAGCAGGCGCTCGACCAGCGCCTCGACCTTGCCGCCGCTGGCCTTGTGGCCGAAGAAGCGCGCCTTGATCACGCGGGTGTCGTTGAAGACCAGCAGGTCACCGGGGTGCAGGGAGTCGACGATGTCGGCGAAGGCGCGGTCCAGCAGGCGGGTGGCCTCGGGGCCATCTCCCGCGGCGACCCGCTCCACCACCAGCAGGCGGCTTGCGCTGCGCTCGGGCAGGGCGGTCTGCGCGATCAGCTCGGGTGGCAGCGGGAAGTCGAAATCGGACAGCGTCAGCATGGTGGAAGCGGCAATGCGGAAGCCGCCGCACGGTGGCGGCGGCAGGCATGGGTACAATCGGCGAATCCGATATTGTAAGGCTTGCACGGCCAAGGCCGTTCCGGTGCGCGTGATATTGCCCATTTGCCCCGGCCCCGCGCCGGGCGAAGGGGCGCGCCCGACGAGCGTCCATGGCCAGCCGACCGTCTTCCACCGTCCTTGACCGCGATCGATCGCCGCCCGATGCCAGGCACCGCTCCGACCCCTGACACCGAACCCGCCGCCGCTGCCCGGCCAGCCCGGCCGGCGCCGGCCGCCGCCGGCGGCAAACCATCCTCGGCGATGGCACGCCTGGCCAAGATGGGCCTCAAGCGCGACGTCGACCTGGTGCTGCACCTGCCGCTGCGCTACGAGGACGAGACCACGCTGCTGCCCGTGTCCGAGGCCATCGCCCGCGCCGGCCTCGGGCTGCCGGTGCAGGTCGAGGGCGTGGTCACCTCCAGCGAGGTCACCGTGCGCCCGCGCCGGCAACTGGTGGTCAAGCTGGCCGACGACAGCGGCGAACTGGTGCTGCGCTTCCTCAATTTCTACGGCAGCCAGGTCAAGCTGATGGCCGAGGGCGCGCGCCTGCGCGTGCGCGGCGAACTGCGCGGCGGCTTCTTCGGCGCCGAGATGGTGCACCCCACGGTGCGCACGGTGGGCGAGGGCGAGGCGCTGCCGGACCGCCTGACCCCGGTCTATCCGGCCACCGCCGGCATTTCCCAGGCCTACCTGCGCAAGGCCATCGGCGGCGCGCTCGGCCGCACGCCCCTGCCCGAGACGCTGCCGCAGCCGGTGCTGCAGGGCCCGCTGGCACGCCTGCGCCTGCGGCCGCTGAGCGAGTGCCTGCGCCTGCTGCACGCGCCGCCGCAACAGGTGGATGAAGCCGCGCTCGCCGAGCGCAGCCATCCGGCCTGGCAGCGCGTCAAGTTCGACGAACTGCTGGCCCAGCAACTGTCGCTCAAGCGCGCGCAGGCGGCACGCCGCGACAAGAATGCGCCGGCCATGCCGCGCCGCGAGGGCGGCCTGCTGACGCGCTTCCTGGCCGCCTTGCCGTTCCAGTTGACCGGTGCCCAGCGGCGCGTGGTCGAGGAGATCGGCGGCGACATGGCCGCGCCCCATCCGATGCACCGCCTGCTGCAGGGCGACGTGGGCAGCGGCAAGACCATCGTGGCTGCGCTGGCGGCCTGCCAGGCGATCGACGCCGGCTACCAGGCCGCGCTGATGGCACCGACCGAGATCCTGGCCGAGCAGCACTACCGCAAGCTCTCGGCCTGGCTGGAGCCGCTGGGTGTGCCCGTGGTGTGGCTCGCCGGCAGCCTGAAGGCGCGCGCCAAGCGCGAGGCGGTGGCGCGCGTCGAAGCCGGCGAGGCGCAGCTGGCCATCGGCACCCACGCGCTGATCCAGGACACGGTGCGCTTCGCCCGCCTGGGCCTGTCGGTGGTGGACGAACAGCACCGCTTCGGCGTGGCGCAGCGCCTCGCCTTGCGCGGCAAGGCCGATGGCGCCGCCGATGACGGGGCGGGTGCCGCGGCGGTCGTGCCGCACCAGCTGATGATGTCGGCCACGCCGATCCCCCGTACCCTGGCCATGACCTACTACGCCGACCTCGACGTCTCAGTCATCGATGAACTGCCGCCGGGGCGCTCGCCGGTGGTCACGCGGCTGGTCAACGATGCCCGCCGCGACGAGGTGATCGCGCGCGTGCACCACGCGGCCGCCGAGGGCCGGCAGGTCTACTGGGTCTGCCCCCTGATCGAGGAAAGCGAGGCACTGCAGCTGCAGACCGCGGTCGAGACCTACGAGACGCTCGCGGCCGCCTTGCCCGACCTGAAGGTGGGCCTGGTGCACGGGCGCCTGCCGCCGGCCGAGAAGGCCGAGGTGATGGCGGCGTTTTCCGCCAACCGGCTGCAGGTGCTGGTGGCCACCACCGTGATCGAAGTGGGCGTGGACGTGCCCAATGCCTCGCTGATGGTGATCGAGCATGCCGAACGCTTCGGCCTGGCTCAGCTGCACCAGTTGCGGGGCCGGGTCGGGCGGGGCAGCGCCGAGTCGGTCTGCCTGCTGATGTACCAGGCGCCGCTGTCGCCCACCGCGCGCGAGCGGCTGGGCACCATGCGCGAGACCACCGACGGTTTCGAGATTGCCCGGCGCGACCTCGAGATCCGCGGTCCGGGCGAATTCCTCGGCGCACGCCAGTCGGGTGAGGCGATGCTGCGTTTCGCCGATCTCGAACGCGATGCCTGGATGGTCGAGTACGCACAGGAAGCCGCCGAGTTGATGCTGGCGCGCCATCCCGAGGCGGTGGAGGCCCATCTGGCGCGCTGGCTGGGCGGGCGCGAGCAGTTCCTGAAGGCCTGAGCCGGTGGCGCGTCGGTGGCGTGGATGACTGGATCGCCACATTCCTGCCGCCTCGGCCGCGCGCCGGCCGCCGATCTGACAAGGCGGGCAATCGAAGGTAAAATCTATCGCATACCCAGATTTAATTGATTGCCATGACGCTCACCGAACTCAAGTACATCGTCGCCGTCGCGCGCGAGCGCCACTTCGGCCGGGCGGCCGAGGCCTGCTTCGTGTCGCAGCCGACCTTGTCCGTGGCCATCAAGAAGCTGGAGGACGAGCTCAACGTGCAGATCTTCGAGCGCGGCACGTCCGAGGTGTCGGTGACGCCGGTGGGCGAACAGATCGTGGCGCAGGCGCAGCGCGTGCTCGAGCAGACCATGGCCATCCGCGAGATCGCCAAGCAGGGCAAGGATCCGCTGGCCGGCCCGCTGCGCGTGGGCGTGATCTACACCATCGGGCCCTACCTGCTGCCCGCGCTGGTCAAGCAGATGATCGAGACCGTGCCGCAGATGCCGCTGATGCTGCAGGAGAACTACACGGTCAAGCTGATCGAACTGCTCAAGCAGGGCGAGATCGACTGCGCCATCATGGCCGAGCCTTTCGCCGATTCCGGCCTGACCGTGCAGCCGCTGTATGACGAGCCCTTCGTGGTGGCGGTGCCGCGCGGCCACCAGCTGGCCCAGGTGTCCCAGGTCGATCCGGACGAGCTGAAGCAGCAGACCATGCTGCTGCTGGGCAGCGGCCACTGCTTCCGCGACCATGTGCTGGGTGTGTGCCCGGAACTGTCGCGCTTCTCGCAGGCGGCCGACGGCATCCAGAAGACCTTCGAGGGTTCGTCGCTCGAGACCATCCGCCATATGGTGGCCAGCGGGGTGGGCATCACCGTCCTGCCGCGCACTTCGGTGCCCGACATGAAGCCCAAGAGCGACATGCTGGCCTACGTGCCCTTCGCCGACCCGGTCCCCGACCGCCGCGTGGTGCTGGCCTGGCGCAAGAGCTTCACGCGCCTGCCCGCGATGCAGGCACTGTCCGCCGCGGTAGCTGCCTGCGAACTGCCCGGCGTGCGCAAGCTGGCCTCCAAGGAACTGGCCGAGGCCGCCTGAGCCCGGTCCCGGCGGCGGCGTCATCCTGCCGCCGCCATCCAGCCGGCGCCGCCGGCACGCGCGCATGTTCCGGTATTTCGTCGGCTACCCGCCGGACTTGCTTGCGGCTGCTTCGCTTCTTCTCCGACTCTCGCGGGTTCGTACCGCGCCGGGCCTCAGCCCGGTCGGAACACGTCGGGTTCTCCTTAGTTTTTTGCTATTGACTTAAGGTAAATATTTAAATTTACCAATCAATCGGGTTTCCTTAGACTTCCTCCATCGACACCGCCAGCGCAAGCCGGCATCAGGAGCCCGACATGAACCGCTTGCACCTGCCTTCCTTGCGCGCCATCGGCCGCGGACTGGCCGACTGCCTGGCCAGCTACGCCGCGGCGAAGTGAACGTACGCGCCGCGTACCACCATCGTGGTCGCCAACTGGAGGAACCTCATGATTGCCACTTTCATCGATGCCTGGCGCGGGATGCGCGTTGCGGCCATGCCGGGCGCCACGGAGGCGGCGCGCCTGCGCCGCAAGCTCTGGCGCAAGGAGATCGGCCTGGCCGTCTCGATGCTGGGTGCGGCGGTGGTGCTGCACGACGCGGCCCGGGCCCTGCACGGTGTGCTGAGCTAGCAGCGCCGCCCCCGGGCCTGCCATCGAGTAGTGCCATAATGCACGGGCGATGCCGCCCGCCGCCAGCCGGCGGCATCCGCGTGACCTTACCGGAATGATGGAGCGAAGCAAACCATGGCAAAGAAGAAAGAGATGAGCGTGAACATCGGTATCGCCGACAAGGACCGCAAGAAGATCGCTGAAGGCTTGTCCAAGCTGCTGGCCGATACCTACACCCTCTACCTCAAGACGCACAATTTCCACTGGAACGTCACCGGCCCGATGTTCAACACGCTGCATCTGATGTTCGAGACGCAGTACAACGAGCTGGCGCTGGCGGTGGACGCCATCGCCGAGCGGATCCGTGCGCTCGGCTACCCGGCGCCCGGCACCTACAAGGAATACGCCCGCCTGTCCTCGATTCCCGAAGAGGAGGGCGTGCCCGACGCGACCGACATGATCCGCAAGCTGGTGGAAGGCCAGGAAGCGGTGGTGCGCACGGCCCGCTCGATCTTCCCGCTGGTCGATGCCGCTGCCGACGAGCCCTCGGCCGATCTGCTGACCCAGCGCATGCAGACGCACGAGAAGACTGCGTGGATGCTGCGTTCGATGCTGGCCTGACGGCCAGGTCCCGGCCGGCGCCCGCACGCCGGTCTCCCGCCCCGCTGCCGCTACGGCCGCGGGGTGCCGGCGTTGCGGCGCGGTGCCCTGGCTGGCACCGGCCGGGCGCGCCGATCTGCTTTTCCTGTCGGCCCTGCTAGGGTCTGCTTCCGCCCCTGCGGCACTCCTTGTCGTTTCCACCCATGTCTTCCGCCATACCCTCCCAGCCTCCCATGCTCGAACGCCTTGCCCTCTATATACGGCTGGTCCGCATCGACAAGCCGATCGGCACGCTGCTGCTGCTGTGGCCCACGCTGTGGGCCCTGTGGATGGCGGCCGACGGCTGGCCGGGCTGGCAGTTGTTCTGGATCTTCACCGTCGGTACCTTCCTGATGCGCTCGGCCGGCTGCGCGGTCAACGATTGGGCCGACCGGGATTTCGACAAGCACGTCAAGCGCACCAGGGAGCGGCCGCTGACCGCGGGCCGCATCGCGGGATGGGAGGCGCTGATGGTGGCCGGCGTGCTGTCGCTGCTGGCCTTCCTGCTGGTGATCCCGCTCAACGGCCTGACCAAGTGGCTGGCCGTGGTCGCGCTGTTCATCGCGGGCAGCTACCCCTTCTTCAAGCGCTTCTTCGCCATCCCGCAGGCCTACCTGGGCATCGCCTTCGGCTTCGGCATCCCGATGGCCTTCGCCGCCGTGCAGGGCCAGGTGCCGGTGCTGGCGTGGGTGATGCTGGTGGGCAATGTGTTCTGGGCAGTGGCCTACGATACTGCCTACGCGATGGTCGACCGCGACGATGACCTGCTGATCGGCATCAAGACCTCGGCCATCACCTTCGGCCGCTTCGATGTGGCGGCGATCATGATCTGCTATGCGGTCTTCCTCGGCCTGATGGCCTGGGCCGGCCTGCAGCTTGCGCTCGGCTGGCCCTACTGGGCAGGGCTGGCGGCGGCGGCGGCCTGCACGGTGTACCACTACACGCTGATCCGCGGACGCGAGCGCATGCCGTGCTTCGCCGCCTTTCGCCACAACAACTGGCTGGGTGCGTGCGTGTTTGCCGGGGTGGCGTTGTCGTACTGCCTGCGCTGAGGCAATCGTCACCATCGGGGCAGTGCCGATGCCAGTACGTGGCGCCTGCGCCTGCGCTCTCTCCCGGCCCCTCTTCCGCAAGCGGGGGAGGGGAGACAAGCAGCGCGGCGCGAGTCCTCAATCCTTGCCGAACTCCGCGCCCATCTCCGCGCCGCGCGCAGCCGCCGCGTGCATGGCGCGCACGAAGGCGTCGGCGATGCCGGCGCCTTCCATGGCCGTCAGCGCCGCGTAGGTGGTACCACCCTTGGACGTGACCCGCTCGCGCAGCGTGCCGACCGGTTCGGGCGACTGTCCCGCCAGCGTGGCGGCGCCACGGAAGGTCTCGACCGCCAGCTGGCGGCCCTGCTCGGCCGACAGGCCGAGTTCGGTGGCGGCGCGCTGCATGGCTTCGATGAAGTAGAAGACGTAGGCCGGGCCGCTGCCCGAGATGGCGGTGACCGCGTCGATCCGGGCATCGTCCTCCACCCACAGGCATTGCCCGACGGCCTCGGCCACCGCGGTGGCGATGGCGCGTTCCCGCTCGCCCAGGCCGGCCGCGGCGGCCAGGCCGGTCATGCCCATGCCCGACAGCGCGGGCGTGTTGGGCATCGCGCGTACCAGGCGGGTGCGGCCGCCCAGCCAGCGCTGCATGTCCTGCAGGCGGATGCCGGCGGCCACGCTGATGATCAGGGGATCCTTGCCGCCGGCCTGCAGCAGGTCATGCAGCGGGGCGGTGGCGTCGCGGAACTGCTGCGGCTTGACCGCCAGCACCAGCACGTCGCTGGCGGCGAAGGCCGCGTCGGGCGCTGCCGCCGTGTGTACGCCGAAATCGCGCGCCAGGCGCGCCTGCGCCTCCGGGAAGGGGTCGGCCACGCGGATGGCGCCGGCAGGCACGCCGCGCGCGACGAGGCCGCCGATCAGCGCGCTGGCCATATTGCCGCCGCCGAGGAATCCGAAGCTAAGGGTGTCGAGCATTGCTGTGTCTCGCGAAGAAAAGTGGGGAAGCGCAGGGGGCGCCGAAATTGCGCGCCCGTCCTCAGCCGTGCGACACGGGCGCGGGGCGCGAACCGAAGATGGCCGTACCGATGCGGACCAGCGTGGCACCTTCGGCAATGGCGGCCTCCATGTCGCCCGACATGCCCATCGACAAGGTGTCCAGATCCAGTCCGGCCGCGCGCAGCGAGCCCAGCAGCTCGCGCAGGGCGGCGAAGGGCAGGCGCTGGGCCGCCGCATCCGCCACCGGTTCCGGGATGGCCATCAGGCCGCGCAGCCGCAGTCCGGGCAGGGCCGCCACCGCCTGCGCCAGCGCCAGCGCCTGTTCCGGCGCCACGCCGCTCTTGCTGGCCTCGTCGCTGATATTGACCTGGATGCAGACCTGCAGCGGCGCCATCCCGGCCGGACGCTGCGCCGAGAGCCGCTCGGCGACGCGCAGGCGGTCGATGGCGTGGACCCAGTCGAAGTGCTCGGCGACCAGCCTCGTCTTGTTGCTTTGCAGGGGACCGATGAAGTGCCAGGCGATCTGTTCGCGCAGGTCGGCGAGTGCGACCACCTTGGCCACGCCTTCCTGCACGTAGTTCTCGCCGAAGGCGCGCTGGCCGGCAGCGAAGGCCTCGCGCACGGCCCCGTCGGGGAAGGTCTTGGAAACGGCCAGCAGCGCGACTGCGCCGGCCGGTCGGCCGGCTTGTTGTGCGGCCGCCGCGATGCGTCCGTTGACGTCTTGCAAGTTGGCGGCGATTACAGACATAATCCGGCGGACATGGCAGGGAGAAGCGGGCGGCGGAAGTTCAAGTCGGCAGGACCTGTCAGCATAAAAACACGAAAAAGCTGTACCAAAGAATGCAGTTCCGGGCGCGGGGCGCTGACCCGCAGGCGCGTGCCGGCACGCAAATTTCCGGGTGGGGTCATTATAGATGGACATCGCGCAGCTATTGGCTTTCGCCGTCAAGAACAAGGCCTCCGATCTCCATCTGTCGGCCGACATGCCGCCGATGGTGCGGATCCACGGCGACATGCGCCGCATCAATGTCGCCGCGATGGCGCACAAGGATGTGCACGCCATGGTGTACGACATCATGAGCGACACCCAGCGCAAGGCCTATGAAGAGCGCCTCGAGGTCGATTTCTCCTTCGAGATCGCCGGCCTGTCGCGTTTCCGCGTCAACGCCTACAACACGCAGCGCGGCGCTGCCGCTGTGTTCCGCACGATTCCGTCCAAGGTGCTCACGCTGGAGGACCTGCGCGCGCCCGCCGTGTTCGCCGACCTGTGCATGAAGCCACGCGGCCTGGTGCTGGTCACCGGCCCGACCGGCTCGGGCAAGTCGACCACGCTCGCGGCCATGGTGGACCACCGCAACGAGCACGACATGGGCCACATCCTGACGGTGGAAGACCCGATCGAGTTCGTGCACCACTCGAAGAAGAGCCTGATCAACCAGCGCGAACTCGGGCCGCACACCCATTCCTTCGCCAATGCGCTGCGCTCCGCGCTGCGCGAGGATCCGGACGTGATCCTGGTCGGCGAGCTGCGCGACCTGGAGACCATCCGGCTGGCCTTGACCGCCGCCGAGACCGGCCACCTGGTCTTCGGCACGCTGCATACCAGCTCCGCGGCCAAGACCATCGACCGCGTGGTCGACGTGTTCCCGCCGGAGGAGAAGGACATGGTGCGCACCATGCTGTCGGAATCGCTGGAGGCGGTGATCTCGCAGACGCTGCTGAAGACGCGCGACGGCAATGGCCGCACCGCGGTGCACGAGATCATGATCGCCACACCCGCCATCCGCCACCTGATCCGCGAGAACAAGATCGCGCAGATGTATTCGATGATGCAGACCAGCAGCGGGCTGGGCATGCAGACGCTGGACCAGGGGCTGACGGACCTGATCAAGCGCGGCGTGATCCACTACGGCGACGCGCGCGCCATCGCCAAGAATCCCGACGCCTTCACCGGCGGCTGAGGCCGGCGGGAGGACGTGCCGCCGAGGCACCTGCCGCCCGCCTTACGCAACACGTACCACGCACAACCGCAGGACTGCGCCATGCTCGATCGCGAATCCGCCGCCAAGTACATCCACGAGCTGCTGGTGCTGATGGTAGGCAACCGCGGCTCGGACCTGTTCATCACCGCCGATTTTCCGCCGGCGATCAAGGTGGACGGCAAGATCACGCCGGTCTCGCAGCAGCCGCTCAACGCCACCCAGGCGCTCGGGCTGGTGCGGGCCATCATGAACGAGCGGCAGATCGCCGAGTTCGACGACAGCCACGAATGCAACTTCGCCCTGTCGGTGCCCAACGCCGGGCGCTTCCGCGCTTCGGCCTTCATCCAGCAGGGCAAGGCCGGCATGGTGCTGCGGACCATCAATACGCGCATCCCCACCGTGGCCGACCTCGACCTGCCCGCCACGCTGCACGAGATCGTGATGTCCAAGCGCGGCCTGGTGATCGTCACCGGCGCCACCGGCTCCGGCAAGTCGACCACGCTGGCGGCCATGCTCGATCACCGCAATGCGCAGTCCTACGGTCACATCATCACCATCGAAGACCCGATCGAGTACGTGCACGCCCACCAGAACTGCATCGTCACGCAGCGCGAGGTGGGTATCGATACCGAAAGCTGGCACGTGGCGCTGAAGAACACACTGCGCCAGGCGCCCGACGTGATCCTGATCGGCGAGATCCGCGACCGCGAGACCATGGAGTACGCGATGCAGTATGCCGAGACCGGCCACCTGTGCCTGGCTACGCTGCACGCCAACAATGCGAACCAGGCCATCGACCGCGTGGTGAACTTCTTCCCCGAGGAGAAGCGCCAGCAGTTGCTGATCGACCTGTCGCTGAACCTCAAGGCGATGATTTCGCAGCGCCTGCTGCCGCGCAAGGGGCGCAAGGGCCGGGTGCCGGCGGTGGAGATCATGATCGGCACGCCGCTGGTGGCCGACCTGATCTTCAAGGGCGAGATCCACGAGCTCAAGGAGGTCATCAAGAAATCGCGCGAGCAGGGCATGATCTCTTTCGACCAGGCGCTGTTCGACCTGTACGAGGAAGACAAGATCAGCTACGAGGATGCATTGCGCAATGCCGACTCGCTCAACGACCTGCGGCTGATGATCAAGCTGCACAGCACCAGGAACCGCGACGGCGACCTGGCCGCCGGCACCGAGCACCTGAACGTGATCTGAGCTGCCGCGCGCACGCGGGGCGCGGCCGCGCTATGCTGTGGCCGTCTTTATCCCGACAACTTCCCGAGTCCCCGTCATGAGCCATGTCTACCAGTTCGAGGCCGAATCGCTGGCCGGCCGGCCGGTGCCGCTGTCGCAGTTCCGCGGCAAGGTGCTGCTGATCGTCAATACCGCCAGCGAATGCGGCTTCACGCCGCAGTACGCCGGCCTGCAGGCGCTGCAGGAAACCTATGCCGGGCAGGATTTCGACGTGCTCGGCTTCCCCTGCAACCAGTTCGGCAAACAGGAGCCGGGCGACGCAGAACAGATCGCGCAATTCTGCGACACGCGCTTCCGCGTCAGTTTCCCGATGTTCGCCAAGATCGACGTCAAGGGGCCGGCTGCCCACCCGCTGTACCGCTGGCTGACGTCGGAGAAGCCCGGCGTGCTGGGCACCGAGGCCATCAAGTGGAATTTCACCAAGTTCCTGCTGCGCCGCGACGGCAGCGTGTTCAAGCGCTATGCGCCGACCACCAAGCCGGAGGAACTGAAGCGCGACATCGAGGCGCTGCTGGCGGAACCGGCTCCGGCAGCCTGACGAAGCGAGGGTCCTGAAATCCCGGATTCGGCATGCCGGCACCGCCGGCCTGCCTCCGGCGCTGGCTGGCGCCCCCGCCGCTCCCCGCTGCTACCCGCCGCTGGCCTGCACCGCCCGCAGGAAGCCGTTCAGCGAGCGCTCGGGCGTTTCGTGGAAGCGCGCTTCCAGCATGCGGATGGCGCGGCAGCGGTCCAGGCGGAAGCTGCGGTAGTCCGTGCGCGCCGTGCACCAGGCGGCCAGCAGCCAGGCGTTGCCCCAGAAGAAGAGGCCGAGCGGCTGCACCACGCGCTCGGTGATGCGTTGCTGGGCGTCGCTGTAGTCGAGCTCCAGCAGGCGCTGTTCGCCCAGCGCCGCATGGACCACGTCGAAGGTGTCGCGCACGTGCGCCGGGTTGACGAATTCCGGCGCGAAGATGCGGCTCTGCTGCGCCGCGATGCGGCGCGCCGGCGGTAGTGCCGCCACCAGCTTCTCCAGCGCCGGGTCGGCCGCCGCCGCCAGCGCGCCGCCGCCCCAGGCCTTCAGCAGGCGCAGGCCGGCCACCATGGCCTCGACCTCGAGCGCGCTGAACATCAGCGGTGGCACGTCGAAGTCGGCGCGCAGCCGGTAGCCGATGCCGGCCTCGCCCTCCACCGGCACGCCCGACAACGACAGCGCCTGGATATCGCGGTAGACGGTGCGTTCGGACACGCCCAGCCGCTGCGCCAGCAGCGCCGCCGTGGTCAGGCGGCGCCCGCGCAGCACCTGGACGATCTGGAAGAGACGGTCGGCGCGTCGGCTCATGCGGCAGCCGTTCAGCCTTGTGCGGCGCCCGCGGGCGGCTCGTGCACGCCGATGCGGTTGCCTTCGCTGTCGGCGAAGTGGGCGATGCGGCCGATGTTGTCGGGCAGCAGCAGCGGTCCGAACACCACCTCGCCGCCGGCCTCGCGCACGCGCGCCAGCAAGGCGTCGAGGCGGGGTGCGTGCAGGTAGGGCAGGGGACCGCCGGTGCTGGGGCGGAAGCCCTCGCCGGCCACCAGGGCGCCGCCCGGGTCGGTATTGGGGAAGATCGCCATGTCGAGGTCGCTCATCGACTCGCGCTTGAGGCGGACGTCGAGCACCTGCTCGTAGAAGCGCACGGCGCGCGCCATGTCGTTGACCGGGATCTCCAGCCAGTTGATCAGACCGTGTTGCATGATGCCTCCTGAGGTCGGCGGTTGTGGAGTTCGCATCATGCGCGGCGGCTCCTGACAGCGTGCTGTCAGTATCGTGCGCGCCGCTTCAGCGTGGCATCCATGCCGCCAGGATGGGGACCAGGATGGCCGTCAGCACGCCGTTCAGTCCCATTCCCAGCGCCGAGAAGGCGCCGGTTTCCTGGTTCACCTGGAAAGCGCGCGCGGTGCCGATGCCGTGCGCCGCCACCCCGGTGGCGAAGCCGCGCACGCTGTCGTCACGCACGCCCAGCAGGTCCAGCACGCCGGAGGCGCTGACCGCGCCGATGATGCCGGTCAGCATCACCAGCACGGCCGTCAGCGAAGGCAGGCCGCCGATCTTCTCGGCCACGCCCATGGCGATGGGGATGGTGACCGACTTGGGCGCCAGCGACAGCAGCGTCTGCGGCGAGGCGCCGAGCAGCCAGCCGATGCCGACCGCTGACACCACCGCCATCAACGAGCCGGCGAACAGGCCGCCCAGCAGCGGCAGCACATGGGTGCGCAGCTTGGGCAGCTGCAGGTAGAGCGGTACCGCCAGCGCCACCGTGACGGGGCCCAGCAGGAAGTGCACGAACTGGGCGCCGTCGAAATAGGTCTGGTAGGGCGTGCCGGTCACCGTCAGCACGGTGACCAGCAGTGCCACGGCGATCATCACCGGATTGGCCAGCGGCGAGAAGCGCGCGCGCTCGTAGATGCGGTGCGCGAAGACATAGGCCAGCAGCGTGGCGGTCAGCCCCAGCAGCGGCGTGGCGGCCAGATAGACCCAGATCTCGTTCAGGCGCGGCGTCATGGTCATGGCTGCTTCCCTCCCTCGGCGCGCGCGGCACGGCGCATCAGCATGCGCGTGACCAGCGCGGCGGTGGCGATCGCCAGCCAGGTCGACAGCACCAGGGCGACGGCGATCGGCAGCCACTCGCCCTCGATGCGCCGCGCGTGCACCATGATGCCGACGCCGGCAGGCACGAACAGCAGCGACAGGTGCTTGAGCAGTTCGCCGGTGGTGGGTTGGATCACGGGCAGCAGCCGGTCGTCGAAGACCAGCCAGCCGAACAGCAGGATCATGCCGATCACCGGGCCGGGCACGGGCAGGTGCAGCGCGTAGCTGATCACCTCGCCGATGGATTGGAAGATCAGCAGGATGGCGAAGGTCTGGAGCATGAAAATTCTGGCCGGCCGGAAGCCGGAGGGACGCGATCGGCGGATATGGTACTCCAGGGGGTGAGGGCTGGGCCTCGTTCCTGTGCCAATCGGTTGGCTTCGTCATGCGTGGCGCCTTGCTGGACCACCCCTCTCCCCAAGCCGCTCCTCGTACGGGGAGAGGGAGCCAAGACCTCGTGCTTGGCGCGTGGTGTTGGCGTATCTCGACGGCTTCGTCCCGCGTAACGGGCTTCGCGCCGCGCCGCCGTTTTCGCCTACCCCAGCACCCGGTCCACCAGCTCGATCCAGTGCATCACCGGCGTCCCGGTCCCACCTTGCAGGTGCGTGATGCAGCCGATGTTGGCCGAGACGATGGCTTCCGGTTCGCAGGCCTGCAGCTTGGCCAGCTTGTCATCGCGCAGGCGCAGGGACAGTTCCGGCTGCAGCACCGAGTAGGTGCCCGCCGAGCCGCAGCACAGGTGGCTGTCCGCGCATAGCCTGACCTCGATGCCGAGCCGGCCCAGCAGCGCTTCGACCTTGCCGCGGATCTGCTGGCCGTGCTGCAGCGTGCAGGGTGGGTGGTAGGCGACGCGCCGGCCTGCGCGCGGCACGGTGCCGGCCTGGGCCTGCAGTTCGTCGGCGAAATCGGGCAGGACCTCGCTGAGGTCGCGCGTCAGCGCGGAGACGCGGCGCGCGCGCTCGGCGTAGCGCGCGTCGTCGCGCAGCAGGTGGCCGTATTCCTTGACCAGCGCGCCGCAGCCCGAGGCGGTCATCACGATGGCTTCGGCGCCCGCTTCGATGTGTGGCCACCAGGCATCGATATTGCGCCGCATATGGTCGAGGCCGCCGGCGTGGTCGCCCGTGTGGTAGCGGATCGCGCCGCAGCAACCGGCTTCGCGCGCCGTCACCAGTTCGATGCCGAGGCGGTCGAACACGCGCGCGGTGGCGGCATTGATATTGGGCGACATGGCGGGCTGCACGCAACCTTCCAGCAGCAGCATCTTGCGTGCGTGGCTGCGACGCGGGCGCACGCCGGCGTCCTGCAGCGGCGGCACCTTGGCGCGCAGCGCGGCGGGCAGCAGCGGCCGCGCCATCTGCCCCAGCCGCAGCGCGGAGCCGAACAGCGCGGGACGCGTCAGGCCTTCGCGCAGGACCCAGCGCAGCGCACGCTCGCCGGCCGGGCGCAGCTTGCCGGCGGCGGCCAGCCGTTGTTCGACCACCTCGCGCCCGATATCGACCAGGCGGCCGTAGCGCACCCCCGACGGACAGGTCGACTCGCAGTTGCGGCAGGTCAGGCAGCGGTCCAGGTGCAGGCGCGTCGATTCGCTGACCGGCTGGCCTTCGAGCACCTGCTTCATCAGGTAGATGCGGCCGCGCGGCCCGTCCAGTTCGTCGCCGAGCAGCTGGTAGGTGGGGCAGGTGGCGGTGCAGAAGCCGCAGTGCACACACTTGCCGACGATGGACTGGGCTTCCGTGCCCTCGGGTGTGTCGCGGAGAAAATCGGCCAGGGTGATTTGCATGGTCTCGGTGCCGTGTGGGTCGGGGTCGGGCGCTTGCCGTCGGCGCGGGCCTCAGAGCCCGGGGTAGAGCCGCTGCGGATTGAAGATGCCGGCCGGGTCGAAGGCAGCCTTCAGGCGCGCGTGGATCGCTGCCAGCGGCGCCGGTTGCGGCGTGAACACGCCGACCGACTTGTCGCCGTTGCGGAACAGCGTGGCGTGTCCGCGCGCCGCCTGCGCGGCCGCGCGCACATGGGCTGCCGTGTCCGCGCTGTCATCGTCGGCCAGCCACCAGCGCTGCCCGCCGCCCCATTCCACCAGTTGCGCGCCGGGCAGGGCGAGTGGCGCGGCGGTGCCCGGCACGGCGATGCGCCACAAGGCGCGGCCAGCGGCGACAGGGGCGAAAAAGGCATGGCTCTGTTCGCGCAGCGCCTGCCACAGTGCGGCCGACTCGCTCTCGGCCACGGTCTCGCCGCCGAGCTGGGCGCAAGCCGCGCGCAGCGCCGCCTCGGCGCCCGACAGGCGCACGTGCAGCGCACCGTCGTGCCAGGCCGAGGCCGCGATCGGCAGCGGGCGGCCGCCCCAGGTATTGAGTGCATCGAGGGCTTGCTGCTGGTCGAAGGCGAAGCGCAGCGTGGTATCGGCGAAGGGGATCGGCAGCACCTTCAGCGAGACTTCCAGGATCAGGCCCAATGTGCCGAGCGAGCCGGCCAGCAGGCGCGAGACGTCATAGCCGGCCACGTTCTTCATCACCTGGCCGCCGAAGTTCAGCACCTCGCCGCGCCCGTCCATCAGCTGGGCGCCGAGGACAAAGTCACGCAGCGCGCCGACCGATTGCCGGCGCGGCCCCGACAGGCCGGCGGCCACGGCGCCGCCCACGGTCGCCAGCCCGGCGCCGGCATCGAGATGCGGCGGCTCGAAGGCCAGCATCTGCCGCTTTTCCGCCAGCGCCGCTTCCAGCTCCGCCAGCGGCGTGCCGCAGCGCGCCGTGACCACCAGCTCGGCCGGATCGTATTCGACGATGCCGCGCCATCCGCGCGTGTCGAGCAGCGTGCCGGCGGGGGCCTGGCCGTAGAAGTCCTTGCTGCCGCCGCCGCGCAGCCGCAGCGGAGTGCGCTGGGCGGCGGCCTGGCGGATGGCATCGCGGAAGGCGTCGAGCGAGGTATCCATGTGGGGTTGTCTCTGGTCTGGCTGTTCTGTTCTGAATGATGTGGTCGCCGCCGCGCCGCTAGGGCTTGCGCCCGGCACCGGCACCCGGCGGCGCCTGTATCCCGGCGTCATTCTGGTGCGGTGCCATCGCGCTGCCGCAGTGCTTGCAGAAATGCGCGTCGGCATCGTGTCCCTCGCTCAGGCAATGGGTGCAGGTGCGCGTGGTGAGGGGGCGCCGGATGATGGTCGCCGCCAGCTCCGCGCCGACGATGCCGGTGGGGAAGGCGATGATGCCGTAGCCGAGCAGGATGGTGAGCGAGGTGATGAGCTGGCCCAGCGGCGTCTTGGGCACCATGTCGCCGAAGCCGGTGGTGGTCAGCGTGACCACTGCCCAGTACATGCTGGTCGGGATGCTGGTGAAGCCGTGCTCCGGGCCCTCCACTACGTACATCACGGTGCCGAGGATCACGGTGATGATGCAGACGGTGCACAGGAACACACCGATCTTGCGGCGGCTGTTGGCCAGCGCCAGGTAGAGGACCTGCGCCTCCTCGAAGTAGACGGTCAGCTTCAGGATGCGGAACACGCGCAGCAGCCGCAGCAGCCGCACGTCGATCAGGAAGGCCAGCTCCGGCACGAAGAAGGCCAGCCAGGTCGGCAGGATGGAGATGAAGTCGATGATGCCGAAGAAGCTGAACACATAGCGCAGCGGCCGCCGCACCACCAGCACGCGCATGGCGTACTCGATGGTGAACAGCAGCGTGAACATCCATTCCAGCACGGTGAAGAAGGTGCCCAGGCGCTGGTTCACGGCCGCCAGGCTGTCGAGCACCACCACCAGCACGCTGGCCACGATGGCGCCCAGCAGCGCGATGTCGAACAGGCGCCCGGCGCGCGTGTCGGCCTCGAAGATGATGGTGTACCAGCGCTGGCGCCAGCCGGCCTCGGGCCTGCCCAGGCGCTGGCGCAGCATTTCCTGTTGCAACGGTCGGGACATGGTGGCGTCAGAAGCGCGGCAGGTCGGGGTGGGGCAGCAGCCCGCGGCGCACGTGCATCTTGCCGTACTCGGCGCAGCGCGCCAGGGTCGGGATGGCCTTGTCGGGATTGAGCAGGCGCGCCGGGTCGAAGGCCGCCTTGACGGCGAAGAAGGCTTCGCGCTCGGCCGGAGCGAACTGCACGCACATCGAATTGAGCTTCTCCACGCCGACGCCGTGCTCACCGGTGACGGTGCCGCCCAGTTCCACGCAGGCTTCCAGGATGTCGGCGCCGAACAGCTCGGCGCGGTGCCACTCGTCCTGGTCCGCGCCGTCGAACAGCACCAGCGGGTGCATATTGCCGTCGCCGGCATGGAACACATTGATGCAGCGCAGGCCGTACTTGCCCTCCATCTGCTCGATGCGCTTGAGCAGGGTGCCGATGTGCTTGCGCGGGATGGTGCCGTCCATGCAGTAGTAGTCGGGCGAGATGCGGCCGGCGGCGGGGAAGGCGTTCTTGCGTCCGCTCCAGAAGCGCAGGCGCTCGCTCTCGCTCTGCGACACGGTGATGCGGGTCGCGCCGGAGGCGCGCAGCACCTCGCTCATGCGTGCGATCTCCTCGGCAACTTCCTCGGGCGTGCCGTCGGACTCGCACAGCAGGATGGCGGCGGCATCGAGGTCGTAGCCGGCGTGCACGAATTCCTCGACCGCGGCCGTGGCCGGCTTGTCCATCATTTCCAGGCCGGCCGGGATGATGCCGGCGGCGATCACGTCGGCCACCGCATTGCCGCCTTTCTCCACGTCGTCGAAGCTGGCCATGATGACCTGGGCGAGCTGGGGCTTGGGGATCAGCCGCACGGTGACCTCGGTCACCACCGCCAGCATGCCTTCGGAGCCGATCAGCACCGCCAGCAGGTCGAGGCCGGGCGCGTCGGGGGCCTCGGAGCCGAATTCGACCACTTCGCCTTCCATGGTCACGGCGCGCACGCGCAACACGTTGTGCACGGTCAGTCCGTACTTCAGGCAGTGCACGCCGCCCGAGTTCTCGCTGACGTTGCCGCCGATGGTGCAGGCGATCTGCGAGGAGGGGTCGGGGGCGTAGTAGAGCTGGTGGGGCGCGGCGGCCTCGGAGATGGCCAGGTTGCGCACGCCGGGCTGGACCACGGCGGTGCGCGCGCGCGCATCCACGCAGACGATGCGCTTGAACTTGGCCAGCGACAGCACCAGGCCGTCGGCGACCGGCATGGCGCCGCCTGACAGGCTGGTGCCGGCGCCGCGCGGCACCACCGCCACGCCGAGCCGGTGGCACAGGCGCAGGATGGCCACCACCTGGTCCTCGGTATCCGGCAGGGCCACCGCCAGCGGCAATTGTCGGTAGGCGGCCAGGCCATCGCACTCGTAGGGCACGGTATCTTCCGGACGGGTCAGCAGCGCCGCGTCGGGCAGGATCGCGGCCAGGCCGTCGAGCAGCGCCTGGCGGGCGGCATCGGTCAGGGGCTTGGCTTCGTGCGGGGCATTCATGGCAACTCCTGTAGTGGCCGGGCGCGGCACGCCGTGTCCGGGAGCGCTGACTATAGCGCAGCCGCGCGCCGGAAACGCCTGCTGCAGACGTGAATTCGGCGCGGCAGGGCGATCAATTCCGTTCATGCCGGGGCGGCATGCCGGCCGCCGTCCCCAGGCATAGGCATGATAGGGCGGCAGGGCCGGGTTCTACCAGTCGAGGCCCAGCAGCCAGTCGACGAAGTAGCGGGCCTCGGGATTGAGCGGCGCCTGTTCGCGCTCGACGATGTAGTAGCCGTGCGGCGATACCGATTCGATGTCCAGCAGGCGCACCATCTGGCCGAGCGACAGCCACTGCTTGGCCATGCGCTGGCGCACCAGCGCCACGCCCTGGTTGGTGGCGATGGCTTCGAGCATCAGCCCGATGTCGTTGAACTGGGGCCCGGTCTGGGGTTCGGGCCAGTCCAGGCCGGCGGTCTCGAACCAGGGTTTCCACGGTTCCAGCGGGCTGCGCAGCAGCACCAGGCCGTGCAGGTGCTCCGGGCGCGTCACGGCGCGGCCGTCGATGCGCTCGAAGTATTCGCGCCCGCAGGCGGGAAAGACCGGTTCGACCAGCAGCCTGGTGGCCTTCAGGTCGGGATAGCGGCCGGTGCCGTAGCGGATCTCCACATCCGTGTCCTGGGCCTTGACGTCGAGCAGGGGGACGGCCAGGTGCAGTTCGATGTCGATGTGCGGGTACAGCGCGCCGAACTCTGGCAGGCGCGGCACCAGGTGCTGGCGTCCGAAGGTGGGCGGGATCGCCACGCGCAGGCGCGCGCGCTGCTTGTTGTACTCGGGGCGGGCCAGTTCGTTGAGCGACTTGAGCGCATCCTGCACATTGCGCAGGTAGCGCGTGCCGGCCGCGGTCAGGCGCAGCGCGGCGTTGGCGCGCACGAACAGGTCGTCGCCCCACAGCTCTTCGAGGTTCTTGATGCGGTGCGAGACCGCGCTGGGCGTGACGGACAGTTCCTCGGCGGCGCGCGCAAAGCTGCCCAGCCGGGCGGCCGCCTCGAAGGCGATCAGCAGGTGCAGCGGCGGGACGCGGTTGAACAGCGAAGCCATGGATGCGCGTGCTCCTTCAGCGCGAGGCGCGGAAGATCTTGCCGGGGTTCAGGATGTGCTTCGGATCGAGCGCATCCTTGATCGCGCGCATCAGGTCGAGCGCGTCCTCGCCGTGCTCGCGCACCAGGAAGTCCATCTTGTGCAGCCCCACGCCGTGCTCGCCGGTGCAGGTGCCGCCCATGGCCAGCGCGCGCTCGACGATGCGGCGGTTGAGTGCCTCGGCCTCTTCCATCTCCCGCGGCAGTGCCGGGTCGACCAGGATCACCACGTGGAAATTGCCGTCGCCGACGTGGCCGACGATGGGGCAGGGCAGCGAAGAGGCGCGCAGGTCGCGCTCGGTCTCACCCACGCAGTCGGCCAGGCGGGAGATCGGCACGCACACGTCGGTGGTCACCGCGCGGCAGCCCGGCTTGAGCTGCAGCATGGCGAAATAGGCATTGTGGCGTGCATTCCAGAGGCGGCTGCGGTCTTCGGGGCGGGTTGCCCATTCGAAGCCCTGGCCGCCGTGGTCGGCGGCGATCTGCTGCACCGTCTCGGCCTGCTCGCGCACGCCGGCCTCGCTGCCGTGGAACTCGAAGAACAGGTGGGGCAGCTCGGGCAGCGCCAGCTTGTCGTGCCGGTTGATGGCGCGGATGGCGAGCGGGTCGACGAACTCCACGCGCGCCACCGGCACGCCGAGCTGGATGGTCTCGATCACCGCCTGCACGGCGCTGCGCATGCTGGGGAAGGCGCACACCGCGGCCGAGATGGCCTCGGGCTGCGGGTAGAGGCGCACCGTGATCTCGGTCAGGATGCCGAGCGTGCCTTCGCTGCCGATGAACAGGCGGGTCAGGTCGTAGCCGGCGGAAGACTTGCGCGCGTGCGTGCCGGTCTTGATCACGCGGCCGTCGGCGGTGACCACCGTCAGCGCCAGCACGTTCTCGCGCATGGTGCCGTAGCGCACGGCATTGGTGCCCGAGGCGCGCGTGGCGCACATGCCGCCCAGCGAAGCGTCGGCGCCCGGGTCGATGGGGAAGAACAGCCCGCTATCCTTGATTTCCTGGTTCAACTGCTTGCGCGTCACGCCGGGCTGCACGGTCACGGTCAGGTCTTCGGCCTGCAGCGCGACGACGCGGTTCATCTGCGACAGGTCCAGGCTGATGCCGCCGGCCACCGCCAGCAGGTGGCCTTCGAGCGAGGAGCCGACGCCATAGGGGATCAGCGGCACGTCGTGGTCATGGCACAGCCGCGCCACCGCGGCTACCTCGTCGGTGCTGTGCGCGAACACCACGGCATCCGGCAGGGCGGGCGGGAACGGCGATTCGTCGCGGCCATGGTGCTCGCGCACGCCCGCCGAGGTGGAAAAGCGCTCGCCGAAGCGGGCCTGCAGGGCCTGGACGACAGCGGGCGGCAGCGGGCGGCGCGCCAGCGCGGCTTGGGGGGCGGGTTGGTTCATGCCGGTCTCCTGCGGGCCCGTTCCCGGCGCCCGCGCCGCCGGCAGCGGACCGGCGGGCGGCAGGGGCGCGGCCCGGTTTCGTCTGGGTGTCAATTTGTTTATTTTACGCCCCGGGGCCGGCGGCCCGGAGGCGGTGGCCGCGCCGGACTGCCCGCGCGACGCGAACGGCGCCATAATGTCCGGTTCACAAGCTATAGCGCGGCAAGCGCCGCAGGAGAGAGCAGAACATGGGCAAGCGCCTGACCAAGATCGTGACCCGCACCGGCGACGACGGCACCACCGGCCTCGGCGACGGCAGCCGAACCGGAAAGGACAGCCTGCGCATCGGCGCCATCGGCGATGTCGACGAACTGAATTCGCAACTCGGCCTGCTGCTGACCGAGGACCTGCCGGAGGCGGTGCGCGGGGCCCTGCTGCAGGTGCAGCACGACCTGTTCGATCTCGGTGGCGAACTGTCCATCCCGGGTTACCCGCTGCTCAAGGAGGCCCACGTGATCCGGCTCGACGAGTGGCTGGCCCATTACAACGCCGACCTGCCGCGCCTGGCCGAGTTCATCCTGCCGGGCGGCAGCCGGGGCGCGGCCCAGGCCCACGTCTGCCGTGCCGTCTGCCGCCGGGCGGAGCGCAGCCTGGTCGCCCTCGGTGCCGCCGAGGCGCTCAACGATGCGCCGCGCCACTACCTGAACCGCCTGTCGGACCTGCTGTTCGTGCTGGCCCGCGTGCTCAACCGGTCCGCCGGCGGCAGCGACGTGCTGTGGCAGCGCGCCCGGGATGAGTGACGGAAGGTCGACTTTGTTGCGCCGGGACTTCACGTCCGGGTTCCGGCGCGCGGCCTCCTGCCGATATCCCCGCGAAAAGTCGAGAAATTTAGTCGGAAAAACGCTGTAGACCCTTGAAAAGCCCCTGGGTGCCACAATTTCGGCCTCAGGTTGAATTGCAGCCGCGCGGATAGCGATGGCTCAATAGGAGAGAATAAATGGGTAAGATCATCGGTATCGACCTCGGTACCACCAATAGCTGCGTGGCGATCCTGGAAGGCAACACTCCCAAGGTCATCGAGAATTCGGAAGGCGCCCGTACCACCCCGTCGATCATCGCCTACATGGAAGACGGCGAGATCCTGGTGGGCGCGCCGGCCAAGCGCCAGGCGGTCACCAATCCGCGCAACACCCTGTATGCGGTGAAGCGCCTGATCGGCCGCAAGTTCGAAGAGAAGGAAGTCCAGAAGGACATCGGCCTGATGCCGTACTCCATCGTCAAGGCCGACAACGGCGACGCATGGGTGTCGGTGCGCGAGCAGAAGCTGGCGCCGCCGCAGGTCTCCGCCGAAGTGCTGCGCAAGATGAAGAAGACCGCCGAGGACTACCTCGGCGAGCCGGTGACCGAAGCGGTCATCACCGTGCCGGCCTACTTCAACGACAGCCAGCGCCAGGCCACCAAGGACGCCGGCCGCATCGCCGGCCTGGACGTCAAGCGCATCATCAACGAGCCGACCGCGGCCGCGCTGGCCTTCGGCCTGGACAAGAACGAGAAGGGCGACCGCAAGATCGCCGTGTATGACCTCGGCGGCGGCACCTTCGACATCTCGATCATCGAGATCGCGGACGTGGATGGCGAGAAGCAGTTCGAAGTGCTGTCGACCAACGGCGACACCTTCCTTGGCGGCGAGGACTTCGACCAGCGCATCATCGACTACATCATCGGTGAGTTCAAGAAGGAGCAGGGCGTCGACCTGTCCAAGGACGTGCTCGCACTGCAGCGCCTGAAGGAAGCTGCCGAAAAGGCCAAGATCGAACTGTCGAGCTCGCAGCAGACCGAGATCAACCTGCCGTACATCACGGCGGATGCCTCGGGTCCGAAGCACTTGAACCTGAAGATCACCCGCGCCAAGCTGGAAGCGCTGGTCGAGGAACTGATCACGCGCACCATCGAGCCTTGCCGCATCGCGATCAAGGACGCCGGCATCAAGGTCAGCGACATCGATGACGTGATCCTGGTCGGCGGCATGACCCGCATGCCCAAGGTGCAGGAGCAGGTCAAGGAGTTCTTCGGCAAGGAAGCGCGCAAGGACGTCAACCCCGACGAGGCCGTGGCCGTCGGTGCCGCGATCCAGGGCTCGGTGCTGTCGGGCGACCGCAAGGACGTGCTGCTGCTGGACGTGACCCCGCTGTCGCTGGGCATCGAGACGCTGGGCGGCGTGATGACCAAGATGATCGGCAAGAACACCACGATCCCGACCAAGCACGCGCAGGTATTCTCGACCGCCGACGACAACCAGCCCGCGGTGACCATCAAGGTCTACCAGGGCGAGCGTGAGATGGCCTCCGGTAACAAGCTGCTGGGCGAGTTCAACCTCGAGGGCATCCCGCCGTCGCCGCGCGGCACGCCGCAGATCGAAGTGTCCTTCGACATCGACGCCAACGGCATCCTGCACGTGGGCGCCAAGGACAAGGCCACCGGCAAGGAAAACCGGATCACCATCAAGGCGAACTCGGGCCTGTCGGAAGACGAGATCCAACGCATGGTCAAGGACGCCGAGGCCAACGCCGAGGAAGACAAGAAGGCCCGTGAGCTGGCGGATGCCCGCAACCAGGCCGATGCGCTGATCCACTCGACCCGGAAGGCGGTCACCGAGTACGGCGACAAGCTGGAAGCCGGCGAGAAGGAAAAGATCGAGGCTGCCGTCAAGGAACTGGAAGATGCGGTGCGCGGCGGCGACAAGGCCGACATCGAGGCCAAGATCAACGCCCTGTCGGAAGCCAGCCAGAAGCTGGGCGAGAAGGTCTACGCCGACATGCAGGCCAAGGCCGGCGAAGGCGCCGCGGCCGGTGCGGCCGGCGCGCAGCAGCAGGCGCAGCCGCAGGACGACAACGTCGTGGATGCCGAGTTCAAGGAAGTCAACGACAAGAAGTAAACGGGACCGCGGGTGCGGCGCGGGCTGGGCGCCCCGCCGTGACCCGTCCCGACGCCGGGCGACGGACATCGGACCAAGCGGGTGACCGCCGTCGGATGCCTCGCTCGGCTTTTTTGCTATTCGCCCGGTGCGCGCGTCTTGCGCACCCGGCCACTCAGGTAAGCAGCCACCATGGCAAAACGTGACTATTACGAAGTGCTCGGGGTGGGTAAGAACGCGAGCGACGAAGAGATTAAGAAGTCCTATCGCAAGCTCGCGATGAAGTACCACCCGGACCGCAATCCGGACAGCAAGGATGCCGAGGAGAAGTTCAAGGAGGCCAAGGAGGCCTACGAGATGCTCTCGGATCCGGAAAAGAAGGCCGCCTACGACCAGTACGGCCACGCCGGCGTCGACCCCAATATGGCGGGCGGTTTCGGCGGCGGCCAGGGCTACGGCGGCTTCGCCGAGGCCTTCGGCGATATTTTCGGCGACATCTTCGGCCAGGGCGCCGGCGGCGGCCGCCGCGGCGGCGGCGGCCCGCAGGTCTACCGCGGCGCCGACCTGCGCTACAGCATGGAGATCACGCTGGAGCAGGCCGCGCACGGCCACGAGGCGCAGATCCGCGTGCCGCACTGGGACGAGTGCGACCGCTGCCACGGCAACGGCGCCGAGCCCGGCACCAATGTCGAGACCTGCCCGACCTGTAACGGCGTGGGCCAGGTGCGCGTGTCGCAGGGCTTCTTCAGCATGCAGCAGACCTGCCCGAAGTGCCACGGCAGCGGCAAGCACATTCCCAAGCCCTGCACCAAGTGCCATGGCCAGGGCAGGCTGAAGTCGCAGAAGACGCTGGAGGTCAAGATCCCGGCCGGCATCGACGAGGGCATGCGCATCCGCTCGTCCGGCAACGGCGAACCTGGCATCAACGGCGGGCCGCCGGGTGACCTGTACGTGGAAGTCCACATCAAGCCCCATGCGGTGTTCGAGCGCGACGGCGACGACCTGCATTGCCAGATGCCGATTTCCTTCGCTACCGCGGCGCTGGGCGGCGACCTGGAAGTGCCCACGCTGGGCGGCAAGGCGACCTTCCCGGTGCCCGAAGGCACCCAGGCGGGCAAGACCTTCCGCCTGCGCGGCAAGGGCATCAAGGGGGTGCGCTCCGGTTATCCGGGCGACCTCTACGTGCATGTCGCCGTGGAGACGCCGGTCAAGCTGACCGAGGCGCAGAAGGACATGCTGCGCCAGTTCGACCGCTCGGTGCACGAAGGCGGCTCGCGCCACAGCCCGCAGGAGCAGTCCTGGCTGGACAAGGTGAAGAGCTTCTTCAGCTGACGGCTGCGGGGCCGGTCCCGTGGCAACAAGGCCGCGCGCGAGCGCGGCTTTTTTTTCGCCTGGCGGAATTGGCTGGCGCCGGTGGTCGTGCCGCGCGGCTTGTGACCACTCTCCCGCCGGCCGGCCGTGACGGCTGGGGCCACACCGTTGGCTTCGTCCCTATGCTCGCGCGCTGGAGCACATCGTTGGCTTCGTCTATACGTGGCGCCTTGCTAAACCACCCCTCTCCCCCGCCCTCTCCCGCTTGCGGGAGAGGGGCTGGGGGAGAGGGCGGGCGTCGGTCGGTCGCGGCGGCCGGGATCACTCTTTCGGCTCGACTGCATCCGGCCTTTTCCCCGGCCGACGCCGCTTGGCGCGATAATGGCGCTTCGCCTCCCCTGTCTCCCTCACCGTCGTTTTCCGCCGTGGCAGTTCCCCCGCTTTCCTCCCTGCTTTCCGCGTCCGAACCCTTCGTGCTGCTCGACGATGCGGCCGCCTCCCCTGGCGCGGCACCGGGCCGGTCCTCGCGCCTGTACACCGGTTTCGTGCGCGAGGACCGCATCGAGGTCGCGCAGGCGCTGGACCGCCTGGGCGCGCTGGACACCATGCTCGCGCAAGGCTGGCGGCAGGGTTGGCATGCGGCGTTGTTCGCGCCCTACGAATTCGGCGGGCCGCTGGTCGGCGTGCCCGTGCATACGGGCCAGGACCTGCCCTTCCACGATGGTGCCCTGCGGCTGCTGTGGTTCCGTGCCATGCAGCGCCTGCCGGCGGCCGATGTCGACGCCTGGCTGGCCGGTGCAGGAACTGGCGGCGGCGCGCCCGCAGGCGTGATGCAGGTCGCCTCCGATACCTCGCGGACCGCCTTCGAGGACGCCATCGCGCGCATCCATCAATGGATCGAAGCCGGCGACACCTACCAGGTCAACTACACCCAGCGGCTGCGCTTTTCCGCCTTCGGCGCGCCAGCCGCGTTGTTCGCCGGGCTGCGCGCGGCGCAGCCGGTGCCATACGGCGTGCTGGCATGCCTGCCCGGCGACGGCTGGGTCCTGTCGCTGTCGCCCGAGCTGTTCGTCAGCCACGATGGGGCGGGCAGCCTGCTGGCCCGGCCGATGAAGGGGACCGCTCCGCGCACGGGCGACGCCGCCGGCGACGCGGCCGCCGCGTCGGCGCTGGCCGCCGATGCGAAGAACCGCGCCGAGAACGTGATGATCGTCGACCTGCTGCGCAACGACCTGGGCCGCATCGCCGTGCCCGGCAGCGTGGCGGTACCGGACCGCTTCACCGTGCAGCCCTTCGGGCGCGTGCTGCAGATGACCTCCACCGTGACCGCGCGCGCCCGCGCCGGCACCTCACTGGCACAGTTGCTGGGCGCGCTGTTTCCCTGCGGCTCGATCACCGGCGCGCCCAAGCGGCGCACCATGCAGATCATCGCCGAACTGGAGCCGGCTCCGCGCGGCCTCTACACCGGCTCGGTCGGCTGGATCGACCCGCCCGCCGCAGCGGCGGGGCAGGGCAGCGGCGACGGGATCGGCCCGTTCACGCTGTCCGTGGCGATCCGCACGCTGGTGCTGGGCGCACCCGGCGCCGACGGCCTGCGCCGTGGCGAGATGGGCGTGGGCGGTGGCATCGTGCACGACAGCGTGGCGGCCGACGAATATGCCGAGTGTGGCTGGAAGGCGCGCTTCCTGACCGCATACGATCCGGGTTTCACCCTGTTCGAGACCTTGCGCGCGAATGGCGGGCAATGCCTGCGCCTGGCGCGGCACCTGGAACGGCTGGCGGCGTCGGCCGCCTGCTTCGGCTTCGCCTTCGATGCCGCAGCGGCAGCGCAGGCCGCCACCGCCGAGGCCGTGCGCCTGGGCGCCGGGGACTGGCGTGTGCGGCTGGCGCTGGACAAGGCCGGCTCCCTGCAGGTGACGAGCGGGCCGCTGGCCCCGCTGGCCATGGAGGAAGGCCGGGTCTGGCTCGACCAGGCTCCCGAGCCCCTGGCTGGGGCCGATCCCTTGCGCCGCCACAAGACCAGTGCACGCGCGGTCTATGACGCGGGCTGGCAGGCGGCCGAGCGCGCCGGCGCTTTCGATCGCCTCTTCTTCAACCAGCGCGATGAACTGCTCGAGGGCGGGCGCAGCAGCGTCTTCGTCAAGGTCGACGGACGCTGGCTGACGCCCCCGCTGGCCGCGGACATCCTGCCCGGGGTCATGCGCGCCGTGGTGCTGGAGCAGGGCGATGCCCTGCTGGACGGCCCGGCTGCCGAAGGCGTGATCACGCGCGCGATGCTGGCGCGCGCGCAGGCGCTGGTGGTGGTGAACTCACTGCGCGGCGTGCTGCCGGCATGCCTGAAACCGGCCTGAAACCGGCCTGGATCCGTTCCGAACCCGGCCGGACCGGGCCAAGCGGCGTCGCACAGACTCAGTCGGCCGCCGCGCGCGGCCGATGCACCACCAGTGCGTCGCACGGCAGGCAGTCGAGCAGCCGTGCCGCGGTGCTGCCGAGCAGCGCGCTGGCCAGTGCGCCGCGACCCTGCGCGCCCATCACCACCAGGTCGGCTTCGTGCCGGCGCACGTGCTGGGTCAGCAGCAGCTCCAGCGCACCGCGCAGGATCACCGGGCGCACCCGCGTCGAGGCGGGCAGCTTGCTGTCGGCGAGGAAGGCGGCGCAGGCATCCTGTTCCGCCTGCGGGATGCCGCGCGCCGGCGGCGCGGTGTCGGCCATTCCGGAATAGGGCTGCTGGTAGGCGTGGAAGACGGTCAGCTCTTGTCCGGGGAACAGCCGCGCGGCGCACCGCAGCGCATCGCGCGAGGCCGGCGAGAAGTCGCAGGCGACCACGATTTCGCGATAGGGGCCGTGCGGGCGGTTGCGCACTACCAGCAGGGGCTGCGGCAGGCTGCGTGCCAGCCGCTCGACGCTGGAGCCGAGCAGGAAGCGTCCCAGCAGCTCGAAGCGCGCCACGCCGGTGACCACGAGGTCTGCGCCGGCCGCGTCGGCCATGTCCCGGATGCCGGCCGCCACGTCCTTGGACTTCGCTATCTGCATGTCGGCCTGCACCGGCAGGCCCGCCAGGTCGCGCGCGAGCTGCTGGCGGGCGATGCGCAGCGCGTCGCCCGCGCCGGTGCCGGCGGCCCAGGCCAGGGCCTGGTCCGGATGCGCGGCGGGATCGAGCACGTGGCCGACCAGCAGGCCGGCCTGCCACTGGCCGGCGAGCTGGGCGGCACGGTCGAGCGCGCGGTCGCAGCGCGCGGAAAGGTCGGTCGCCAGCAGCAGGCGGGCGGGGAATGGTGTCGGGTCGGGGGCGGTGGACGTGGTCATGGCGTTCTCACGGGTTTGGAATGCCGGCAGGCGCGGCACGGCGCTCAGCGGGTTGCCAGCCGCCGGCCGACCGGCAGGCGGCGGATCACGGTCTTCTCCAGCTCCGAGCCGCAGAACACCAGCAGCCCGGCGCCGATCGCCTTGGCCCATTCCAGCGCGCTCAGGTCGGTCGAGCCGAATACGGTCTGCATGACCGGCAGGTGGGTGTAGGCGAGCTGCAGCGGCACGCAGGCGGCGATCGAGGCCAGCACGTAGGGGTTGCCGAACAGGCCCTCGCGGCTGATCACGGTATGGAAGATATGCCGGCTGTTGAGCAGGTAGAACATCTCGGCGGCGACCACGGCGTTGACCGCCATCGTGCGCGCCGTCTCCAGGCTGGTGCCGTCGGCCAGTTCCCACAGGAACAGCCCGAGTGCGCCGGCCATCATCAGTACCGACACCATCAGTACGCGCCAGACGAAGAAGCCCGACAGCAACGGCTCGCCGACCGGGCGCGGGCGCCGCGCCATGAGGCCCGGCTCGGCGGGCTCGAAGGCCAGCGCCAGGCCCAGCGCGCTGGAGGTGACCATATTGATCCACAGTACCTGGGCCGGGGTCAGCGGCAGCGGCAGGTCGAACAGGATGGCTGCGATCACGATCAGGGCCTCGCCGCCGTTGGTGGGCAGCATGAAGAGGATGAATTTCTTCAGGTTGTCGTAGACCGCGCGGCCTTCGCGCACGGCGCGCGCGATGGCGGCGAAATTGTCGTCGGCGAGCACCACGTCGGCGGCCTCCTTGGCGGCCTCGGTACCCTTCAGCCCCATCGCCACGCCGACGTCGGCACGCTTGAGCGCGGGGGCATCGTTGACGCCGTCGCCGGTCATCGACACCACCTGGCCGGCCTGCTGCAGCGCCGCCACCAGGCGCAGCTTGTGCTCGGGGCTGGCGCGCGCGAACACGTCGACTTCCATGGCCACGCGGCGCAGCGCGGCGTCGTCCATCAGCGCCACCTCGCTGCCCGTCAGCGCCGGCTTGCCGACCCCGATGGCGAGTTGCGCGCCGATCGCGCGGGCGGTTTCCGCGTGGTCGCCGGTGATCATCTTGACGCGGATGCCGGCACGGTGGCATTCGTCGACGGCGCGGATGGCTTCCTCGCGCGGCGGATCGATGATGCCGACCAGGGCCAGCAGCGTGTAGCCGCTCTCCATGTCGGCAAAATCCAGCCGCGCGTCCGCCGGCGCGGCGCGCTTGCAGGCCAGCGCCAGCAGGCGCAGGCCCTGGGCCGCGGTGTCGGTGGCCATGCGGCGCCAGTAGTCGACATCGAGCGCGTGTTCGCCATCGCCGTCCCACTGCAGGGCGCACATGTCGAGGATGCGCTCCGGTGCCCCCTTGGCCAGGATCCACGGTGCGCCGCCGGCATCGCGGTGGTAGGTGGCCATGAAGCGGTGCTCGGATTCGAAGGGGATAGAATCCAGCCGGGGCCAGCTCTCGCCGGCCGACTGCTGCGATAGTCCGGCCTTGCTGCCGGCGACCAGCAGCGCACCTTCGGTGGGGTCGCCCTCCACATGCCACAGGCCGTCCTCGTGGCGCATGCGGGCGTCGTTGCACAGCACCCCCGCACGCAGCGCCATCGCCAGTGCCGGCGCGTCGCCGGGATCGACCGCGCGGCCGTCGACGCGGAATTCGCCGTCGGGCGCGTAGCCCACGCCGCCGACGTCATAGACGCGGCCGGCGCAGACCATGCGCTGCACGGTCATCTCGTTGCGCGTGAGCGTGCCGGTCTTGTCCGAGCAGATCACCGTCACCGAGCCCAGCGTCTCCACCGCCGGCAGGCGCCGCACGATGGCGTTGCGCCGCGCCATGCGCTGCACGCCGAGGGCCAGCGTGACCGTCATGATGGCCGGCAGTCCTTCGGGGATGGCCGAGGCCGCCAGCGCCACCACCATCATGAACATTGCGGCCGGCGCGTGGCCGCGCCAGGCGATGCCGGCCACGAACGTCAGCGCCGACAGCAGCAGGATGGCGATCGCCAGGCCACGGCCGAAGCGGTCGATCTGGCGCAGCAGCGGCGTGGCCAGGTTCTCGATGTCGCCCAGCATCCCGTCGATCTTGCCCAGCTCGGTCGCCCTGCCGGTGGCCACCACCACACCGGTAGCCTGTCCGTACACCACCAGCGTGCCCGAGTAGGCCATGCCGAAGCGGTCGCCCAGCGGCGCATCGGCGGCCACCGGCGTGGCGCTTTTCTCCACCGGCAGCGATTCGCCGGTCAGTGCGGCCTCTTCCACGCGCAGTTCCTTGACGGTCAGCAGGCGCAGGTCGGCGGGTACGCGGTCGCCCGAGGCCAGGGCCACCACGTCGCCGGGAACCAGCGCTGCCGCGTCGATCTCGCGCCGTGCACCGTCGCGTACCACGGTGGCGTGTGGCGACAGCATGGCGCGGATGGCATCGATGGCCGCCTCCGCCTTGCCTTCCTGGATGAAGCCGATGCCCGCGTTGACCAGCACCGCCACCAGCAGCACGCCGGCATCCACCCAGTGGCCGAGGATGGCCGAGATGACGGCCGAGGCCAGGATGACGTAGAGGAGGATGTTGTGGAATTGCAGCAGCAGCCGCATCAGCGGACCGCGCCGCTTGGGCGGCGCCAGTCGGTTGGGACCGACCTCGGCGAGCCGCCGCGTGGCCTCCGTGTCGGTGAGGCCGCCGGCCGGGTCCGTACGCAGCACTCGCGCGACTTCCACGTCGGACAGGGTGTGCCAGGGGGGTGGCGTCGGTACCGGGTCGCAGTGGCCGGCAGGGGGATCAGTCATAGAATCAGGGCCTTGTCGGGGTCCTGGCGGACCGGTTTCCCAATTGCGGTATGAGTGAACTGCCCGGCCATCTTACCGTGGCCCCTTGCGGCGGGAACTGCGCTGCATCAAGAAAGCGGACGACAAGGAACCTGGCCGGTGCCCTTGAAAGTGCGTGACAATTAACTTTCTTGGCGGCGCGGCGGGCGGGAGATGGCTGCCCTTGCCCGGAGGGGGGGCGGGCGTGGAGGGGGTCGCTGAAGGCGGGCTGCGGCCGGCCATGTCCGGCGGGCCGCGGCCGGGGAGCCGGGGCATGGCCCCGGCGCGGGGGCGTCAGGCGGAGAAGGTGTGTTCGACGGCGGGGAAGCTGCCGTCCTTGACCGCGGCCACGTAGGCGCGTACGGCAGCCTCGATCGAGGTCTGGCCATCCATGAAGTTGCGCACGAACTTGGCTTTGCGGCCCGGGTAGATGTTCAGCATGTCCTGCAGCACCAGCACCTGGCCCGAACAGTCCACGCCCGCGCCGATGCCGATGGTGGGGATGGTCAGCTGCGCCGTGACCTCGGCCGCCAGCTTGGCGGGTACGGCTTCCATCACCACCAGCTGGGCGCCGGCGGCCTGCAGCGCGGTTGCATCGCGCCTGAGCTGTTCGGCGCCGGCGTCGGTCTTGCCCTGCACCTTGAAACCGCCGAAGGCGTGGACCGATTGCGGCGTCAGGCCGATATGGGCGCACACCGGGATGCTGCGCTCGACCAGGAACTTGACCGTCGGCGCCAGCCATTCGCCGCCCTCGATCTTGACCATCTGGGCACCGGCGCGCATCAGCGCGACGGCGCTCTCATAGGCGGCCTCCGGGGTGGGATAGGTGCCGAAGGGCAGGTCGGCCACCAGCAGCGCGGTCTGGTTGCCACGCGCCGCGCAGGCGGTGTGGTAGACCATGTGCTCGAGCGTGACGGGCAGCGTGGTGGTCTGGCCCTGCATCACGTTGCCGAGCGAATCGCCGACCAGGATCACATCGACGCCGCAATAGTCGAGCAGCGCGGCGAAGCTGGAATCGTAGGCGGTCAGCATGACGATCTTGTCGCCGGCGGCGCGCATCGCCTGCAGCGCGGGGACGGTGACGGTCTTGCGGGAGGGATCGAGGAGATAGCTCATGGCATTGCCTGTCTGCAGCGATTGCCGGTGCGGCGGGGCGGGCCGCCGGGGCGCGGTGCGCTCCGGTCCGTAAGGTTGCCTGCCGGCGACGGAGGCGGTCGCTGTCGTTATGGTTGGAATCTGCCAGGCGGAGCCTGTCAGGGCGCAGCGAGATTGAGAAAGGCCTTGCGGCCGCGCATCGTTTCGACGCGCGTCAGTAGTGTACGGAAATCGCCGTCATTGTCCACCGGATTGAAATGCGCGGTGTCGACGATCAGGACCGGTGCCTCGTCGTAGCGATGGCACAGCTCTCCGTAGGCGCCGCACAGGCGCTCCAGGTAGGGCAGGTCGAGACCGGTTTCGCCGGGAGCGCCGCGTCGCGCAATGCGCTCATGCAGCAGCGCCGGGGGCGCGTGCAGCACGATGACGAGGTCGGCGCGCTGGGCAGGCAGGGCGATGCGCGCGGCGATGGCGTCATAAAGGGCCAGTTCGTCGGCGGGCAGGTTCAGCTCGGCGTAGAGGCGGTCGCGCTCGTGCAGGCAGTTCGTCACCATGCGCTGGCCTGCCAGCAGCGCTTCCTGCCAGCGCTGCGCCTGCGCCGCGCGCTGCGTCAGGCAGGCCAGCTGCAGCGGCAGCGCATGGCGCGCGCGGTCGCGCAGGAAACGTTCGAGGAAGGGGTTGTCGCGCACGCCGTCGAGCAGTTCGCCGCTGCGCAGGGTCTGTGCCAGCCGCCGCGCGAGCGCGGTCTTGCCGGAGCCGACGGGGCCTTCGACGATGATGCGGCGCAGATGGTCGAGCATGGGGGAAGGAAACGGGTCAGGCGGTGCGGCGCCCGTGCGGCAGGTTCAGGCGCCGGCCTGTTGCTGGCGCTTGCACTTGCAGGGTGTCATTTTCTCGATGCGCTGACCAGCCACCGCGGGCAGGTGGTCGGCAGCCCGGCCGCGCCCCGGGATCACCAGCCCGGGGTCGATCTCCAGCAGCGGCACCAGCGTGAAGGCGCGCTCGGTCACGCGCGGGTGCGGCACCGTCAGGTGCTCGTCGTCGTGCTGTTCGTCGCCGAACAGCAGCAGGTCGAGGTCGAGCGTGCGCGGCGCATTGTGGAAAGGGCGCTCGCGGCCGAACTGGTCCTCGATGTGGTGGCAGATGCGCAGCAGCTGCCCCGCCGTGAACGAGGTTTCCACCTTGACCACGGCGTTGTAGTAGTCCTCGCCCTGCGCGTCGATCGGCGCGGTGCGGTAAAAAGACGATCTCGCCAGCACCGTGATGCCGACCTGCTGCGCCAGGCACACGACGGCATCCTTCAGCGCCTGGCGGGCATCGCCCAGGTTGGCGCCGATGCCGATAAAGGCAAGTGTCATTCCGATTCCTCCGGCTGGCTGCGGGGCTCGCCCGCTTCCGAGTCGCTTCGGGAGGACACTTTATCCGATTTCCGCGGACCGCGCCGGCGACGCTTCTTGCGCGCGCCGCCCTCGCCTTCGCCCTCGGCGGCCGGGCCGCGGGCGCTGCGCGCCGAGTCGATCAGGGCTTCGCGGCCGTCGGAGTCCGCATCCTGGAAGGACTGCCACCAGCCGGCCATTTCCTCGGGCAGCTCGCCCGACTGGCAGCGCAGGTGCAGGAAGTCGAAACCGGCACGGAAGCGCGGCGATTCCAGCAGGCGGAACGGCATGCGTCCGACGCGCTTCTCGAAGCGCGGCTGCATGCCCCAGATATCGCGCATGTCGGTGACGAAGCGGCGCTGGATGGCCAGCTGGCCGGTCTGGCGCTCGAGCACGTCGTCCATGGCCGTGTTGAGCGCGGCGATCGGATGCTCGCCGGACTCGCGCAGCGCGGTCCAGCGCTGCAGCACGTGGTGCCACAACAGCGCGGCGAACAGGAAGCCGGGCGAGACCGGCTTGCCGGCCTGCACGCGGCGGTCGGTGTTGTCCAGCGCGAGCTGCACGAAGCGCTGGCCCAGCGGCTGTTCCAGCGCGACGTCGAGCAGCGGCAGCAGGCCCTTGTGCAGCCCTGCCTTGCGCAGTTCCTGCAGCGAAGCCCAGGCGTGGCCGGACATCAGCAGCTTGAGCATCTCGTCGAACAGGCGCGCGCTGGGCACGTTGTGGATCAGCGAGGCCAGGCCGGCGATGGGCTGGCGCGTGGCTTCGTCGATGCCGAAGCCGGTCTTGGCCGCGAAGCGCACCACGCGCAGCATGCGTACCGGATCCTCGCGGTAGCGCGTGACGGGGTCGCCGATCATGCGCAGCGTGCGCGCGCGCATGTCTTCCATGCCGTGATGGTAGTCGTGCACCGTCTGCGCCGACGGGTCGTAGTACATCGCGTTGATGGTGAAGTCGCGCCGCTCGGCGTCTTCTGCCTGCGTGCCCCACACGTTGTCGCGCAGCACGCGGCCGGATGCGTCGATGGCGTGGGTCTTGCTGTCGAGCTCGGAGCGCTTCAGGCGGCGGCCCTCGGGCAGCGTCTCGCTGGCGACCGCGTCGACCAGGGCACGGAAGGTGGAGACTTCGATGATTTCCTGCTCGCGCCCGCCGTAGAAGGTGACGTGCACGATCTGGAAGCGCCGGCCGATGATGCGCGAGCGGCGGAACAGCGCCTGCACCTGCTCGGGCGTGGCGTTGGTGGCGACGTCGAAGTCCTTGGGCTTGATGCCGAGCAGCAGGTCGCGCACGGCGCCGCCGACGATGAAGGCCTGGTAGCCGGCCTGCTGCAGCGTCGAAGTGACCTTGACCGCGTTGCGCGAGATCAGCGCCGGATCGATGCCGTGCTCTTCGACCGCGATGACGCGCGGTGCGTGGGCGCGGCCTTGCCGGCGCTGCTTCGGCGCCGGCTTGCCGAGCAGCCGGGTGATGAGCTTCTTGATCACGTCAGAACAGGTCCATGATGCGCCAGCCAGCTGCGGCGGCGTGGTGGCGCAGGCGATCGTCCGGGTTGGCGGCGACCGGTTCGCTGACCTTCTCCAGCAACGGCAGGTCGTTGGCCGAGTCGCTGTAGAAAGTGGTGGCGTCGAAATTCCCCCAGTTGTGGCCCAGCGCCTCGAGCCAGTTTTCGACGCGGGTGATCTTGCCCTCGCGGAAGCTCGGCACGCCGGCCACTTCGCCGGTGAACTGCCCGTCCGGACGGCCGTCGGCGGTGGCCGGCTCGGTGGCGATCAGGTGCGGGATGCCGAAGGCGGCCGCGATGGGGGCGGTGACGAAACTGTTGGTGGCGGTGACCACGGCGCACAGGTCGCCGGTTTCCAGGTGCTTGTAGACCAGCGCACGCGCCTGCGGCGTGATGACCGGCTCGATCACCTCGTGCATGAAGCGGCTGCGCCACTCCTCCAGCCGCGCGCGCGGATTGGCCGCCAGCGGCGCCAGCGCGAAGCGCAGGAAGGCCTGGATATCCAGGGTGCCCGCCTTGTACTGCCCATAGAACTCGTCGTTCTTGCGGCGATAGGTATCCTCGTCGACGACGCCGAGGCGCACCAGGAAGCGGCCCCATTCGTGGTCGCTGTCGGTCGGAAGCAGGGTGTGGTCGAGGTCAAACAGTGCCAGATTCATGGGCGGCGATTTTACATTAAGCGGGTCGGGGCGGTCGGAAGCGGCTGGCGGCGAGGGCGGCGGTCCTGGGTCGGAGGCGGCGCAGGCCGCTCAGTCGCGGAATTCGGCGAACATCTCGCGCAGCAGCGGCAGCGTGACCGCCCGCTTGCGTTCCAGCGAGTAGGTGTCGAGGGCGTCGAGCAGAGCCATCAGGCTGGGCATGTCGCGGTAGTGGCGCGTCACCAGCCAGTGGGCGATTTCCGGCGAGAGCTGCAGCCCGCGCTCGCGTGCGGCTTGCAGCAGCGCCGCCATCTTATCCTCGTCGGAGAGCGGCGCCAGCTGGTAGACCAGGCCCCAGCCCAGCCGGGTGCGCAGGTCCTCGCGTACCGCCATCGCCCGTGGCGCGGCCGCGCCACCTACCACCAGGGCCGTGCGTGCATAGGCGCGCACCTCGTTGTACAGCGAGAACACGGCGATCTGGCGCGCCTCGTCCAGCAGCTCGACGTCGTCCACCGTGTAGAGCTGGCAGTCCGGATCGAAGATGAAGTCGGCCAGCGCATGGTGGGGGCTGAGGTAGCGGCAGCGCATGCCGGCCTGCAGGGCGGCGTCGCAGACCGCGTGCAGCAGGTGGGTGCGCCCGGAGCCGGCCTCGCCCCACAGATAGATCAGGCGGTCGCTGGCGCGCTCCTGGGCCAGGGCCGCGGGCAGGTCGCGCAGGCGTTGCACCGGCTCGCGGTTGGCTGCCACGAAGAAATTCTCGAAGGTGGACGGCGGTGGGCTGCCGAGTTCGAGCGAGAGCTGCTTGGGACGCTGGAACATGATGTATTCGTTACTTTCGTGCGGCCATGCCTACTTGCGGTAGAGATCGCTAGCCAGGTAAACGCGCCGGATCTGGCGCGCGCCGACCAGCAGCACGGCGCAGGTGGGCAGCGCCAGCAGCACGCCGAAGAAGCCGAACATCTGGCCGAAGGCGAGCAGGGCGAAGATCACCACCAACGGGTGCAGCCCGATGCGCTCGCCGACCAGGCGCGGTGTCAGGTAGAAGCTCTCGATGAACTGGCCGATGCCGTATACCACCGCCACTGCCGCCAGCCCGTACCAGTTGCCGAACTGCAGCAGGGCGGCGACCACGGCCAGCGCCAGGCCCATGCCGAAGCCGATATAGGGGATGAAGACCGCCAGGCCGGTGAAGACGCCCACCGGCACGCCGATGTCGAACCCGGCGAGGCTGAGTCCGATCGAATACAGCGCCGCCAGGATCAGCATCACCAGGATCTGGCCGCGCAGGTACTGCGACAGCAGCGCGTCGGTCTCGCTGCTCAGTTCGCGCACCTTGGGCACCCAGCGGCGCGGCACCACATTCTCGATGCGGCGCATCAGCCGGTGCCAGTCGACCAGCAGGTAGAACATGGCGATCGGCACGATGAACAGGGTGCCGGCGGCGGTGATCAGCGCCGAGCCCGACAGCTTCACGTAGGTCAGCACGGTCGAGAACATGTCCTCGGGGCTGGCGGCGAAGCGGTCCGACAGCATGCTGCGCAGCCCCGGGAAGTCGAAGCGGACGCGCACGCCGATCTCCGCCAGGCGCGGTGCCACCACGGCATTGAGCTTCTTCAGCAGTGCCGGCAGCTGGTCGCGCAACTGCGGCACCTCGCGCTGGAGCACGGCCACCAGCAGCAGCGACAGCAGCACGCAGATCACCAGCAGCAGCAGGATCATCAGCACGGTGCCGAGCGCCCGGGGCAGGCGGTGGCGCTCCATCCAGTCCACGCCGGGATTCAGGATGTAGGCGAAGATGAAGGCGAACAGGAAGGGCGTCAGCACCGGCGCCAGCGCCACGATGGCCGCGAAGAAGGCGGCGGCCAGCACCACCCAGAGCAGGATGCGCTTGGCTTCTTGCGACAGCAGGGGAGCGTTCATCGGGCGGTTTGCGGTGGCGTGCGTGCCGGAAACTGGAAGCCGGGAGCCGGTATCCGTTAAAATTGCGATTCTACTGGACTCGCGGCCGTCGACCGACTCGGCGGCACGGCGCACATGCCGGTTGCCGCACATTGGTTCCCGCGCGAGCGTTGCCGCACTTCTCAATTCCTCAAAGACAAGCTGAATCTCATGAGCGCAACCCCGACCTCCGGCCAGGCCGGCCTCTCCTACCGCGACGCCGGTGTTGACATCGACGCCGGCGACGCGCTGGTCGACCGCATCAAGCCGTTCGCCAAGCGCACCATGCGCGAAGGCGTGATGGCCGGCATCGGCGGGTTCGGTGCCCTGTTCGAGCTGTCGAAGAAATTCCGCGAGCCCGTGCTGGTTTCCGGCACCGACGGCGTCGGTACCAAGCTCAAGCTGGCCTTCCAGCTGCAGCGTCACGACACCGTGGGCCAGGACCTGGTCGCCATGAGCGTCAACGACATCCTGGTGCAGGGCGCGGAGCCGCTGTTCTTCCTCGACTACTTCGCCTGCGGCAAGCTCGACGTCGACACCGCCGCCACCGTGATCCAGGGCATCGCCCAGGGCTGCGAACTGGCCGGCTGCGCGCTGATCGGCGGCGAGACCGCCGAGATGCCGAGCATGTACCCGGATGGCGAATACGACCTGGCCGGCTTCGCCGTCGGCGCGGTCGAGAAGAGCGAGATCATCGACGGCAGCAAGATCGCCCCGGGCGACGTGGTGCTGGGCCTGGCCTCGTCGGGCGCGCATTCGAACGGTTACTCGCTGGTGCGCAAGATCATCGAGGTGGCCAAGCCCGACCTGAACGCCGACTTCCACGGCCAGCGGCTGCAGGACGCCATCATGGCGCCCACCCGCATCTACGTGAAGCCGCTGCTGTCGCTGATGCAGGCGCTGCCGGTCAAGGGCATGGCCCACATCACCGGCGGCGGCCTGACCGAGAACGTGCCGCGCGTGCTGGCGCAGAACCTGACCGCCGTGCTGCAGCGCGACGCCTGGACCCTGCCGCCGCTGTTCCAGTGGCTGCAGGCGCAAGGCCAGGTGGCCGATGCCGAGATGCACCGCGTCTTCAACTGCGGCATCGGCATGGTGGTGATCGTGGCCAAGGAAGACGCCGAGCGTGCCATCGCTCATCTGCAGGCCGCCGGCGAGTCGGTGTGGCAGATCGGCGAGATCCGCGAGCGCGAGGAAGGCCAGGCACAGACCGTGGTGGTCTGAGGCCGGACCGGCGGCGCGCCTTGCGCGCCGGCATGGTGCGACGTGGGCGCGCCATCAAGAGCCCGCAAGCTTCGGCCTGCGGGCTTTTTTCTTATCCGTGACCCGTCAGATGCCCGCGGCCGGTGCGCCCAGCCTGGCCAGCGCGTCGCCGGTGACGCGGCAGATGCGCCAGTCCGGCATCACGTCGGCGCCCATCGCCCGGTAGAACTCGATGGACGGCGTGTTCCAGTCCAGCACGCTCCATTCGAAGCGGCCGCAGCCGCGTTCCAGCGCCAGCGCCGCCAGGTGCCGGAGCAGCAGCTTGCCGAGGCCGTGCCCGCGCCAGGCCGGTTCCACGAACAGGTCTTCCAGATACAGGCCGGGTTTGGCCAGGAAGGTGGAGAAGTTGTGGAAGAACAGGGCGAAGCCGACACTGCGGCTGCCCTCCGGCGTGGTGGCGTCGACCAGGATGGCCTCGGCGTGCGCCTGGGGACCGAACAGCGCCTGCTCCAGCCGGGCCGGCGTGGCCTCGACCAGATGGCTCAGCTTCTCGTACTCGGCCAGCGCCGAGATCAGGCGGAACAGGGTGCCGCAGTCGGCGGCGGTAGCCGCGCGCAGCGTGAAGGAGGTGGGACGGTCGACGGACATGGCAGGCTCGGATGCGAACAATGAGTGCCGGATTATCGCTCAAGCGTCACTTCGGCTCCGCGCCGGGGCTGGCACGGCGTGCCGGGCTCAGCGGTCCAGGCCGGCCAGCGCTGCCACCTGCTGCACATAGTCCGGCGCCAGGCAGTCCACCACCAGCCGCTCCGGGGTGCTGCGCAGCCAGGTCAGCTGGCGCTTGCAGAGCTGGCGCGTGGCGGCGATGCCACGTTCGCGCATGGTGTCCCGGTCGCTTTCGCCGTCCAGGTATTCCCAGGCCTGGCGGTAGCCGACGCAGCGGATCGACGGCAGGCCGGGATGCAGGTCGCCGCGTGCGCGCAGCCGTTCCACTTCCTCGATCAGGCCGCCGGCGAGCATGGCGTCGAAGCGGGTGGCGATGCGCGCATGCAGCACGGCGCGGTCGCCGGGCTCGAGCGCGATGACGCGGAAGCGTGCGCCGGCGCTGCCGGCGAAGGTGCGGCCTTCGGCCTGGCGTGCCAGCAGGGCCGACATCGGTTGACCGCTGAGGCGGTGGATCTCCAGCGCGCGCTGGATGCGCTGCGCATCGTTGGGCGCCAGCCGGGCCGCGGTGACCGGGTCGACCTCGGCCAGCATGGCATGCAGCGCGGGCCAGCCGCGCGCGGCCGCCAGCGCGTCCAGTTCGGCACGCACGGCGGCATCGGCCTGGGGCAGCTCGCTCAAGCCCTGCGTCAGCGCCTTGTAGTACAGCATGGTGCCGCCGACGATCAGCGGTTCGCGGCCGCGCGCGCGGATTTCGCCGATCAGGCGCTCGGCATCGGCGACGAACTGGGCCGCCGAGTAGCTGTCGACGGGGTCGAGGATGTCGATCAGGTGGTGCGGCACGGTCGCCAGTTCGGCGGCGCTGGGCTTGGCCGTGCCGATGTCCATGCCACGGTAGACCAGGGCCGAATCCAGGCTGATGATCTCGAGCGGCGCGCGCGCGGCCAGCGCCAGCGCGGCGGCGGTCTTGCCGGACGCGGTGGGGCCGAGCAGGCAGACGACCGGGTTTGGCGCGGCGGGCATCACTGGCCGCGCAGGAAGAGCCGGTCCAGCTCGCCCACGCTCAGCTGTACCCAGGTCGGGCGGCCGTGGTTGCACTGGTCGGCGCGCTCGGTCTGCTCCATCTGGCGCAGCAGCGCATTCATTTCTTCCAGCGTCAGGCGGCGGTTGGCGCGCACCGCGCTGTGGCAGGCCAGCGTCGCCAGCAGTTCGTTCTGGCGCTCCGCCAGCACGCGCGAGCCGCCGAAGGCCTGCAGGTCGCGCAGCACGTCGCGCGCGAGCGCTTCGGTGTCGGCCTGCTTGAGCAGGGCGGGGATGGCGCGTACCGCCAGCGTGGTGGGCGAGACCGGCGCGATGTCGAAGCCCAGCAGGGCCAGCGTTTCCTGGTGCTCCTCGGCGGCACCGATCTCGACCGGGCTGGCCGGCAGCGTGACGGGGATCAGCAGCGGCTGTACCGCCAGCTCGCGCGTGGCCAGCGCGGTCTTGATCTGCTCGTAGAGAATGCGCTCGTGCGCCGCATGCATGTCGACCAGCACCAGTCCGCGTGCGTTCTGTGCCAGCACGTAGATGCCGTGCAGTTGCGCCAGTGCGAAGCCGAGCGGCGGACCGTCGGCCGCGCTGGCGCCGTCCGCGCCGTCGGCGGCTTCGGCAATGCCGGTGGCCGCCGGCAGGGGCGGGCGGGCCGCCGGCGCGGGTTCGGCCGCCAGCGCGTCGAGCAGGCCCGGTGCCTCGTCGCCGCGCGCGGCCTCGGCGTCGGCCAGCCAGGCCGGCGGATTGGCCGAGGGCGTGAAAGGCGCCGTTGCGCCGCTGCCGGCCGGCCGCGCCGGCGCCATCGCCTCACGTACCATGCCCAGGTAGGCCTGGCGCGGCTGCTCGATGCCCAGCGCCGTCTGGCGCGCGGCGGCCGTGTAGTCGACCCAGGGCGTGCCGCGTGCCTGTCCCGCGCCCGCCGGCATGCCGGCGGGGCGGACGCTGCTGTCACTGCCGCCGCCTGCGTTGCCCGGGCGATCGAGGGCGGCCCCGCCGGCATCGCTGTGCAGGCTGTCTCCCTGCTCGCCGGCCTGGCGGGCCAGGCAGCGCTGCACCGCGTGATAGACGAACTGGTGCACGGCGCGCGATTCGCGGAAGCGCACCTCGATCTTGGAGGGGTGGACGTTGACGTCCACCATCTCCGGCGGCAGGTCCAGGCACAGCACATAGGACGGGAAGCGGTCGCCGTGCAGCACGTCCTGGTAGGCGCTGCGCACCGCGTGCGTCAGCAGCTTGTCGCGCACGAAGCGCCCGTTGACGAAGAAGAACTGCTGGTCCGGCCGGCCGCGCGAGGCGGTGGGCAGGCCGGCGAAACCATACAGGTGCAGGTCGCCGGCCTCTTCGTCGAGCGGCAGGCGCGCCCGCGCGAAGTCGCCGCCCAGCACCTGGGCGGTGCGGGTGGCGACGTCGCCGGCATTCCAATGCTCCATCGGCTTGCCATTGTGATGGACCGAGATCGCCACGTCCGGCCGCGCCAGGGCGACACGGCGCACCATCTCCAGGCAATGGCCGAGTTCGGTCTGTTCCGATTTGAGGAACTTTCTGCGTGCTGGCGTGTTGAAGTAGAGGTGCTGCACATCGATGGTGGTACCGACCCCGCCGGAGGCGGGTTGCAGCGCGCCGTTCTCGGCGTTCAACTGGGTGGCATGCGGATCGGCGGCGGTGCGGCTGGTCAGTGTCAGGTGGGACACCGAAGCGATCGAGGCCAGCGCCTCGCCGCGGAAGCCGAGCGTCAGCACGGCCTCCAGCTCGTCGAGCGAGGCGATCTTGCTGGTCGCGTGGCGCATCAGTGCCACCGGCAGCTCGGCTGCCGGAATGCCGCAGCCGTTGTCTGTGATAACGATGCGGCGCACGCCGCCTTCCTCCAGCCGGATGGCCAGTTGTCCCGCGCCCGCGTCGAGGGCGTTTTCGAGCAGTTCCTTGACGACCGAGGCCGGCCGTTCAACCACCTCGCCGGCGGCGATCTGGCTGATCAACTGGTCGGGCAAGGGGCGGATCGGGCGCGCGGGTTGCGCGGGGCGGGAAGCGGTGGCGGGCATGGGCGGATTATACGTGTGGCGCATCGGACCAAGCGGGTGGCCTGCGACGTGGGAATGGCCGGCGGCTCTTGTATGATGTGGGGCTGATTACAGAATCTTCAGAATCAATAGAGAACGGGGAACGAATTGGATATCGCATTGCAGTTCATCGACATACTGCTGCACGTCGACAAATACCTGGGCACCGTGATCCAGCAGTACGGGTCCTGGGTCTACGCCCTGCTGTTCCTGATCGTCTTCGCCGAGACGGGCCTGGTGGTGGTGCCCTTCCTGCCGGGCGACTCGCTGCTGTTCATCGCCGGCGCCTTCTGCGCCACCGGCGCCATGAACGAATGGGTGCTGATCGGGCTGCTGCTGACTGCGGCCATCGGCGGCAACACCGTCAATTACCTGATCGGCAGCTGGATCGGACCCAAGGTGTTCGACCTGCACTGGCGCTTCCTCGACCAGAAGGCACTGCGCCGCACCCATGATTTCTACGAACGCCACGGCGGCAAGACGCTGGTGATGGCGCGCTTCGTCCCCATCGTGCGCACCTTCGCGCCCTTCGTGGCCGGTGTGTCGCAGATGAGCTTCGGCCGTTTCCAGATGTTCAACGTGATCGGCGCCGTAGGCTGGGTGGCCGGCCTGGTCTTTGCCGGCTACTTCTTCGGCAACCTGCCTTTCATCAAGCAGTACCTGAACCTGATCGTGCTGGCCGGCATCGGCGCTGCCGTGGTGCCCCTGCTGCTGGGTGGCCTGTGGAAGCTGGTGCGCGGCGGGCGCGGCAATCCCACGCGGGCGCAGCGCTGAAACGCTCGGCCTGCCTCGGTCAAGCCGACGGGCCGCGTGAGCGGCCCGTTTGTTTTTGGCTTGGTCAGTGCCTGGGGGGCAGGTCAGGAATTCAGCTCAAGCTCCGGCTCATCAGCCGCAGTGCCGGCATGCGGTCGCGGATCTGCGTGCTGTCGGCGGCATCGGGCCGCGCTGCCACGTAGGCCTCGAGGTCGGCCAGTGCCGGCCGGAAGCATTCCAGGTTGGCGTAGGCCAGGCCGCGGTCGCGCACTTCCTCGATCGAGCCGGGCAGCAGGATCACCAGCCGGTTCTGCACCGCCAGCAGGCGCTGCCAGCGCGACTCCTGCAGATAGATGGACTTCAGGTTGCGCAGCATGCGCGCGATGATCTCGCGGTGGCTGGCCGTCTGCAGGAACAAGCCCAGTGGCACCTCGCCGCTGCCGCGGATGCCCTCCTGCTCGAGGTAGGGATCGAGCATCTCCTGCAGTTGTTCCTTCGACAGGGTTTCACCGGTGAGCGGATCCAGCACCACCTCACCGGCGGGGATCGACATCCGGACCAGGAAGTGGTTGGGGAAGGACACCCCCTTGAGTGGCAGTCCGATCTGCTGTCCCAGCTCCATGTACAGCACCGCGAGCGAGATCGGGATGCCGCGCCGTTGCCGGATGACGGCGTTCAGGTAGGAGTTGTCCGGGTTGTAGTAGTCGTTGGCATTGGCCGCGAAGCCAAGGTCGCGATAGAAGAAATGGTTGAGCAGGCGCAGGCGCTGGATGGCGGGCGTGCCCTCGGCGATCCGGCGCTTGAGCCGCAGGGCCATCAGGTCCAGCGCGGCGAGTTCGCCCTGCAGGTCGAGGTCGGGGTAGGCGTCCTGGGCAAGGGAGAGCGCCGTCTCTGTCAGCGGGATGCCGCCATCGTCGGCCACGAGGCTGGCGAAGTAATCCAGGACTTTCGTGGTGGTCATATCGGGTTCCTGAAGCGGCGCAGGGCGCCGCGTCCTGGCTGGCGCGCCGGATACGTTCCGCCGTGGCCTTCGGCGCGGCGGATCAGCCGGCCTTGCGCTTGAAGGCAGTGAATCTCAGCCCCATGAGCCACAGTGTACCGAAGTAGACGACCGCCGCAAGTACCAGGCACGATGCCAGCAGGGCCACGCGCAGCAGCGGCGTGCTGCCCAGGGCGACCCAGTCGAAGCTGCGCGCGAACCACAGCAGCAGCCCGGACAGCAGCGTGACCGCAGCCAGCAGTTGCGCGAGGAACAATGTCCACCCCGGTGCCGGTTCGTAGAGGCCGCGCCGGCGCAGGCCGATGAACAGCATCAGGGCGTTGAGGGTGGCGCCCAGGCTGATCGACAGCGCCAGGCCGGCGTGGCCGAAGCGGGGCACGAAGGCGAGGTTGGCGAGTTGGGTGATGACCAGCACGGCCACCGCGATCTTGACCGGGGTGCGGATGTCCTGCCGCGCATAGAAGCCCGGGGCCAGGATCTTGATCAGGATGAGGCCGAGCAGGCCGGTGCCGTAGGCCACCAGCGCCTGCCGCGTCATTTCCACCGCGTGGCCGTTGAACTTGCCGTAGTTGAACAGCACGGCCGTCAGCGGCGTGCCGAACACGAACAGCCCGACCGCGCAGGGCAGGGCCAGCAGAAAGGTCAGCCGCAGTCCCCAGTCGAGCAGGCCGGAATACTCGTGATGGTTGGCTTCGGCGCTGGCCTTCGACAGGCTGGGCAGCAGGATGGTCCCCAGCGCCACGCCCAGCAGCGCCGTGGGGAATTCCATCAGGCGGTCGGCGTAGGTCAGGTAGGAGACGCTGCCTGCGGCCAGCCGCGAAGCGATATTGGTATTGATGATCAGGCTGATCTGGGCCACCGAGACGGCCATCAGCGCCGGCACCATCTGCTTCAGGATGCGCCGCACCCCGGCGTCGGCCCAGGCGGCGCGGACATTGACGCCGATGCGCGGCATCACGCCCATCCGGCGCAGCGCGGGGATCTGGATGATGAGCTGCAGGATGCCGCCCACCAGCACGCCCCAGGCCTGGGCGTAGATCGGTTCACGCATGTGCGGGCCGACAAAGAGCGCGGCGAAGATCAGGCACAGGTTGAGCAGCACCGGGGTGAAGGCCGGCACGGCGAAGCGTCGCCAGGTGTTGAGGATGCCCGAAGCGAGCGCGACCAGGGAAATCAGGCCGATATAGGGGAACATCACCCGCGTCATGAAGACAGCCGCGGTATAGGTCTCGCTCTGCCCGCGGAAGCCGGTCGCCACCACGGTCATCACCACCGGGGCGCCGATCACGCCCAGCAGCGAGACTCCCATCAGGACCCAGGTCATCACTGTGCCGACGGCATCGATCAGGCGCCGGGTGTCGGCCTCGCCGCGCTTGCTGTGGTACTCGCCCAGGATGGGCACGAAGGCTTGCGAGAACGCGCCCTCGCCGAAGATGCGGCGCAGCAGGTTGGGGATGCGGAAGGCCACGTTGAAGGCATCGGTCATGTCCGAGGCCCCGAAGGCGCGTGCGATGAGGATCTCGCGCACCAGGCCCGTGATGCGCGAGAGCATGGTCAGGCTGCTGATGGTGGCGAGCGCTTTGAGCAGGTTCAAGATGGAGGCTGGAGCGAGCAAAGCGCCGGCGCTGGCCGTGCGGCCGCGGCGTCGGTGCGGAATCGGATGGACTTGCACCGGCGGGCCGCCGGGCCAGGAATCAGACGACGCGGGCGCGGGGAAGTTGCAGCGGGACCACGCGGGCCGAAGTGGCGCCTATTATACGGATCGGGCAGGCGGCGGACCGTCCCGTCGTTGGGCGGGATTCCTTCTTGCGTTTACGGCTGCTCTGTGTGTATAATCGCCGATTCACAAGGACAGTTGCGTTCCGGATTCGGTTATCTGTGCTTTACCGTGCATCCCGGGCCGCTAGATGTGCATTTTTGGCTGTGTCCCCGGGGCACGCATCTGAATTCAGGAAAACTAAGTAAATGGCAAATTCCGCACAAGCCCGCAAGCGCGCGCGCCAAGCCGTCGCCCAGAACGCCCACAACTCCAGCCTGCGCTCGCGTCTGCGTACCGCCGTGAAGGCTGTTCGCAAGGCGATCGCCACTGGCGACAAGGCTGCTGCTGCCGAGATCTTCAAGAACTCGCAGGCCGTGATCGACAGCATCGCCGACAAGAAGATCGTGCACAAGAACAAGGCTGCACGCCACAAGTCGCGCCTGTCGGCTGCCATCAAGTCGATGGCTGCCTGATTCCGGCAAGCTTGCGCGCGGCTCCGGTCGCGCGGTCGCGGCGATCCGCCAGGGTCGTCGTCCAGCAAAAAGCCCGTCCATGTGACGGGCTTTTTGTTTTCCTGGCCTCCGCTTTCAGTTGCCGGACTGCCGGACGATTGCGTGCCTGCGTGCTGTGTCTTGTTTGTCTTGTGCGCAGTGTTTCGTCGCGGCCTGGAGGGTCGGTGCCGGGCCGCGAGGCGGGGAAGGGGGGGGGCGGAGATGGAGTGGGCTCAGCCGAGCGAGCAGGCCTCGACCAGCTGCAGGTTGTTGTCGCGGGCGAAATTCAGCACGAAATCCAGGGCCTTGGGCTCGATCTCCTTGAGGCGGACGTCCACGACCACGCTTTTGACGCCGCCGGCAATCACCGGGCGGACATAGGGTGAATAGGTCAGGCGGGGGTCGCCGGTGTCGCCTTCGGGGCGGAACTGCGCCATCACGCCGCACAGCCGTTCTGCCCAGTCGCTCGGGCGGAAGGTCTTGCCTTCCTTGGTGATGCCTTGGATGAAATATTCGCGAACGTTGGGGGTCATGAGACGACTGCGGCTGGAGGGTGACTCGGCGTAAGACCCGCGAGCACGGGCGCCGGGTTTGACGCGGCCGGCGAGCGTTGGTTCGCTTCCAGCCGGTCGGTCTGCGGGGCGTCGGTGCTTGCAGGGGCACTTTTGATGCCTGTGGCGGGCGGGGGCATGGGGTTGCCGCGCCCCGCGTGAATCAGCGGGTATTATATCTTATATAAGACCTGCGCATAAGGCTGCGGCGGTGCCGGGGTGCCGGATCGGGGTCCCTCCGGGCTCGCCAAAGGGTAAATAATCCCTTATGATTCTTGCAGTTAAATTGCGCAAGCGACGCGAAAGGCGGCTCCGCGACGCGCCTCGCCACCCGGCATCGGTGGCAGCGTGTCATCACCGAGCCGCCTTCTTTGTTTTATGAGCTCAACCCCGATCAAGCATTACCTCCAGTTCAGCGACCTGTCTCCCGAGGAGTACGAGTACCTGCTGGACCGCGCGCGGATCCTCAAGGCGAAGTTCAAGAACTACGAGACATGGCACCCGTTGCACGACCGCACGCTGGCCATGATCTTCGAAAAGAATTCGACGCGCACGCGGCTGTCCTTCGAGGCCGGCATCCACCAGCTCGGCGGCCATGCCGTGTTCCTCAACACGCGCGATTCGCAGCTGGGCCGGGGCGAGCCGATCGAGGATGCGGCACAGGTGATCTCCCGCATGGTGGACATCATCATGATCCGCACCTTCGGCCAGGACATCATCGAACGCTTTGCGGCGCATTCGCGCGTGCCGGTCATCAACGGCCTGACCAACGAGTACCATCCCTGCCAGGTGCTGGCCGACGTCTTCACCTATATCGAGAAGCGCGGCAGCATCCAGGGCAAGACGGTGGCCTGGATCGGCGACGCCAACAACATGGCCTATACCTGGATCCAGGCGGCCGAGCGGCTGGACTTCCAGTTCCACTTCTCCGCGCCTCCGGGCTACCAGCTCGATCCGGCCATGGTGCCCGCCACCGCGGCCCCCCACCTCAAGGTGTTCGACGACCCGCTGGCGGCCTGCCAGGGCGCGGACCTGGTCACCACCGACGTGTGGACCAGCATGGGCTTCGAGGCCGAGAACGAGACCCGCAAGCGTGCCTTCCAGCAGTGGATGGTGACCACCGCGATGATGGACCGCGCCAATGCCGACGCCCTGTTCATGCACTGCCTGCCGGCCCATCGCGGCGAGGAGGTCGAGGCAGCGGTGATCGACGGACCCAAGAGCGTGGTCTGGGAAGAGGCGGAGAACCGCCTGCACGTGCAGAAGGCGCTGATGGAATACCTGCTCTGCGGCCGCTATTGAAGGCGCAAGGAGGCCGGCGGCGCGGCACGCGCGGCTGGTTGCGGGGCGAGTCGATGAAGTCGATGAAGTGAATGGGGAGGGGCCGCGCGGCCCCTCTTTTCACACGGTGGGCCAGGATTCGAAAACCCGGCCGGCAACCGGCAGGCGCCGGCCACCGGCCAGCAGCAAGGAGTGATTGCATGACCCAGTTCGACAACGTGTCCGTCGTCAAGAAGGCGAATCTCTATTTCGACGGCAAGTGCGTCAGCCATACGGTGCTGTTCCCGGACGGCACCCGCAAGACGCTCGGCGTGATCTTTCCCGCCAAGCTGAACTTCGGCACCGCCGCGCCCGAGATCATGGAGATCAATGGCGGCAGCTGCCGCATCCGCCTGGCCGGGTCGGACGCATGGCAGACCTACGGCGCCGGCCAGCAGTTCAGCGTGCCCGGCAACAGCAACTTCGACATCGAAGTACTGGAAACGCTGGACTACGTCTGCCACTACGGCTGAGCACGCCGGGCCGGCAGCGCCTGCCGCGCCGCCGGCCGCCTGGCAAGCGGGAGGGAGTGCCATGTCGCGCGATCCTAAGATGATCAACCTCGCCCTGCAGGGCGGCGGCGCCCACGGTGCCTTCGGCTGGGGCGTGCTTGACGCCCTGCTGGAAGACGGCAGGCTGGACTTCGACGGCATCAGCGGCACCAGCGCCGGCTCGATGAACGCCGTGCTGTTGGTGGATGGCATGGCTGAAGGCGGGCGCGAGCGCGCCCGCGAGAAATTGCATGAATTCTGGTACGGCGTTTCCCGCACGGGCTCGCCGTTCTCCACCTTCGGCCAGCAGACGGCCGACTGGCTGGCGGGCAACCACCATGGCGGCTGGCCGCTGCAGGAATGGACGAAGATGTGGGCCGGCTGGTGGAATGCCTCGGCCCAGGGCGGCAAGTACAACCCGCTGCGCGACCTGCTCGCTGCCCAGGTCGATTTCGAGCGCGTGCGCTGTTGCGCCGGCACCAAGCTGTTCGTGGCAGCCACCGACGTCAACAGCGGCAATGTGCGCGTCTTCCAGAAGCAGGACATCACGCTGGACGCGCTGCTGGCCTCGGCTTGCCTGCCCTACCTGTACCCGGCCGTCGAGATCGAGGGTCGCCACTACTGGGATGGTGGCTACATGGGCAATCCGGCCCTGTTCCCGCTGTTCTACCAGACCGACACGCGCGACATCCTGATCGTCCATATCAATCCGATCCGTCGCCCCGGTGTCCCCACGCAGCCGCAGGAGGTGATGGAGCGGCTCAACGAGATCACCTTCAACGCCTCGCTGCTGCGCGAGTTCCGCGCCATCGCCTTCGTGCAGAAGCTGCTCGACGAAGACTGGCTGAGACCGGAATACCGCGATCGCCTCAAGTACCTGCTGATGCATTCCATCCGCGCCGATGACGCGCTGGCCGATCTGTCCTCCTCGACCAAGCTGGTCACGCACTGGAATTTCCTCGTCATGCTGAAGGAGCGCGGCCGCACGGCGGCGCAGGCCTGGCTGGCCAACCACTTCAAGGATGTCGGCAAGCGCGGCTCGGTGGACATCCGCCGCGAGTTTCTCTCCGACGACCCTCTTTGACGCAGGTCTGGCTCCGTGGCCCGGCCTACAGGACGACGGGCTCGGGCTCGATGCGCACGCCGAAGCGCGCCTGCACCGCGTCGGCGATGCGGGTGGACAGCGCCAGCAGCTGTGCGCCGTTGCCGCCGCCATGATGCACGAGGACCAGCGCCTGCTTCTCGTAGACACCGACCGCGCCGTCGCGCACCCCCTTGAAACCGCATTGGTCGATCAGCCAGCCGGCCGCCAGCTTGATGCGGCCGTCGGCCTGCGTGTAGTGCGCCATTCCGGGATGGACGGCGAGCAGTGCCGCGCCTTGCGCGGCACTGACCACCGGATTCTTGAAGAAGCTGCCCGCATTGCCGATGCGCGTCGGGTCGGGCAGCTTGCGGGAGCGGATGGCTACCACGGCGTCGAGGATGGCGGCAGCGCCGGGGGCCGGTTCGTCGTGCAGCTCGCGCGCCAGCTCGGCATAGCCGAGCACCGCCTGCCACGGCCGCGGCAGGCGCAGCGTGACCGCCGTGATGATGTAGCGATCCTTGCCTGCCTGCTTGAACAGGCTGTCGCGGTAGCCGAAGGCGCATTGCGCCGCATCGAGTTCGACGAAGGTGCCGCTGGCGCGGTCGTAGGCGCGCAGCGAGGCGAAGCGCTCGCGCAACTCGACGCCGTAGGCCCCGATGTTCTGGATGGGAGCGGCGCCCGCCGTGCCAGGGATCAGCGCCAGGTTTTCCAGTCCGGGCATGCCCTCGGTCACGGTGCGGCACACCAGCGCGTGCCAGTTCTCGCCGGCGCCGGCCGTGACCAGCCATGCCGTTTCGGAGGCGCGGGCCGAAAATCCCGGGATTTCCATCAGCAGTACCAGCGCCTGCAGGTCGGCGGTCAGCACCACATTGCTGCCGCCGCCGAGCACCAGTACCGGCAACCCCGCCACGCGCGGGTCGGCGAGCGCCGCCACCAGGTCGTCTTCACTGCGCACATGTGCCGCGAAGCGCGCGCGGACGTCGAATCCGAATGTATTGTGGCGGCGCAGGGGATAAAATTCGTGGAGATCTGCCATGCGGGATCTGGATGAGGCGGCCGCCGAATGACGAGGGCCGGCCTGGACTGCGGAGTTGGCAGGATTATACGGAAGCGCTGGCGCCAGGCGCGGCGCTTCCGGGGCAATTGCTTATCAGGAGAAAGAAATGCCGTCGTTTGACGTAGTGTGCGAAGCCAATATGGTCGAAGTGAAGAATGCCGTCGAGCAGGCCAACAAGGAGATCTCGACGCGCTTCGACTTCAAGGGATCCGACGCCCGCGTCGAGCAGAAGGAAGGTGAGCTGACCGCTTTCGCCGACGACGATTTCAAGCTGGGCCAGGTCAAGGACGTGCTGATCAACAAGATGGCCAAGCGCAACGTGGACGTGCGCTTCCTCGACTACGGCAAGGTTGAAAAGATCAGCGGCGACAAGGTCAAGCAGGTCGTCACCATCAAGAAGGGAGTGACGGGCGACCTGGCCAAGAAGATCGTGCGCATGATCAAGGACAGCAAGATCAAGGTCCAGGCCAGCATCCAGGGTGACGCCGTGCGCGTGTCGGGCACCAAGCGCGACGACCTGCAGAGCGTCATCGCCTTGCTGCGCAAGGACGTTTCCGAGGCGCCGCTCGACTTCAACAACTTCCGCGACTGAGCGGCGGCGCCCGTCCGGGCGCCTCAGCGCATCTGCGGCGCCCTCGGCAGGCCGCCGATGCGCGCGCCGGCCTTGATTCCCTTCTGCTTGAACCAGCCCTGGTTCATCTCCAGCGCGTAGCGCACCGCCGCACGCGGACAGTGGTTGTCCTCGGTCTGCGGCGCCATGTCCTCGATATTGACGATGGTGCCGTCATCGGCCAGGAAGGCGATCGACAGCGGCAGGTCGGTGTTCTTCATCCAGAAGCAGTTGCCGGCCTTCTGCTCGAAGACGAACAGCATGCCGTGGCTCGCCGGCATGGTCTTGCGGTACATCAAGCCGATCTCGCGCGACTCCGGTGTGGCAGCCACTTCGGTCTGGATCGCGTACATGCCGGCGGTCAGCTGGATCTCCGGCAGGCCGGTCTGCGCCTGCGCGGCTGCGCCTTGTGCGAAGGCGAGCGTGGTGGCGGTCAAGGCGGCAAGTTGAAGCAGGATCTTGGACGCGGGAGACATGGCGTAGGCGTGGGGTCAGCGTTACTGCGTTAGGGGAAGGGAAAGGCCAGGCGCAAGGATAACCCGGACACAGGCTTGCGTGCCGCGCGGCACGCGCATGAAAAAAGGCAGGCCGTCCGAGGGACTGCCTGCCTTTGCACGCACCGCCGAGGCGGTGCGAAGCGACTTCCGAAGTCTTACTTCGAAGCGCCTTCTGCCGGAGCGGAGGCGGGAGCGGCTTCTGCCTTCGAAGCGGCCTTCTTGGCGTGCTTCTTCTTGCTGTGCTTCTTCTTGGCGGGCTTCGCTTCAGCCTTGGCAGCGGGCGCTGCAGCGTCAGCAGCAGCCGGAGCCGAAGCTTGGGCGAATGCACCGGTGGCGAACAGGCCGGAAACCAGAGCAGCAGCGATCAGTTTGTTCATTGCGATTCCCTCGAAATTTGAACGCATTCGGAAGTGATGACGCGTAATTGGACGTGTCACGATCAACAACGGGGCCACCACGCGATCGGTTGACGCGAGAGAGACAGGAATCTTTCCGGCATTTGTTAGCGTTTGTAACCCTTGCGCCTCACCACCGGCGCGCGAGCCTGCCGCCCGGGGCTGGCGGGGCCGGACAGGCCGAGCAGAGCCGGTGTGATTTCCCGCCATTCGCCAGGCATCAGCCCGAGCGTGAACAGGTCGAGGCCACCGATCGCCGTGCGTACCAGGCGCAGCGTCGGGTGTCCGACGGCTGCGGTCATCCGTCGCACCTGGCGGTTCTTGCCTTCGCGGATACGCAGTTCTACCCAGGTGGTGGGGATGGCGGCGCGGTAGCGGATGGGCGGATCGCGCGGCCACAGGGTGTCTGGCGTATCCACCAGGCGCGCCTGCGCCGGCAGCGTGCGGAAGTCGCCGAGGTCGAGGCCTGCGCGCAGTGCTTGCAGGGCGGCCTCGTCGGGCACGCCTTCCACTTGCGCCAGATAGGTCTTGACGAGCTTGTGCTGCGGGTCGGCGATGCGGGCCTGCAAGGCACCGTCGTCGGTCAGCAGCAGCAGGCCTTCGCTGTCGGCGTCGAGCCGGCCGGCCGGGTAGACGCCGGGCACGGCCACGCATTCGGCCAGCGTCGGCCGCGTCGGGTGCGGCGAGAACTGGCTCATGGTGTTGTACGGCTTGTTGAGGGCGAGCAAGGTCATGGGGCCGAAGTATGCCCGAGGCTCGATGCACGCGGACACTGTCGGCGGGCCATGGCGGCTGCCGGGAAATTGCTGCATAATTTAAATATAGTCTTATGTCTTATATAAGACTTTCGGCGCGATCACCGATCGGGGCACGGCGATGTGGCGGATGCAAGACACGTTCGCCCGCTACAATCTCCTGCTGTGTCCCTATCTCGCTGTCCGCTCACGCAAGCGACGGCGGCCGTTACAACCCCGTTCCGCACTGGAGACGTCATGTATCAACACATCAAAGTTCCGGCTGGCGAAAAGATCACGGTCAACCAGGACTTTTCGCTGAACGTACCGGACAATCCCATCATTCCCTTCATCGAGGGGGATGGCACGGGCTTCGACATCACGCCGGTGATGCTCAAGGTGGTGGACGCCGCGGTAGCCAAGGCCTACGGCGGCCAGCGCAAGATTTCCTGGATGGAGATCTACGCAGGCGAGAAGTCCACCAAGGTCTACGGTCCCGATGTGTGGCTGCCCGACGAAACCCTCGATGTCCTGAAGGAATACGTGGTGTCGATCAAGGGGCCGCTGACCACCCCGGTCGGCGGCGGCATCCGCTCGCTGAACGTGGCGCTGCGCCAGCAGCTCGATCTCTATGTCTGCCTGCGCCCGGTGCGCTATTTCAAGGGAGTGCCGTCGCCGGTGCGCGAGCCCGAGAAGACCGACATGGTGATCTTCCGCGAGAACTCGGAGGATATTTATGCCGGCATCGAATGGGAAGCCGGGAGCGAGCAGGCGCGCAAGGTGATCGCCTTCCTGCAGAACGAGATGGGGGTCAGGAAGATCCGTTTCCCCGATACTTCCGGCATCGGCATCAAGCCGGTCTCGAAGCAGGGCACGCAGCGCCTGGTGCGCAAGGCGATCCAGTACGCCATCGACAACGACAAGCCGTCGGTGACGCTGGTGCACAAGGGCAACATCATGAAGTACACCGAGGGTGCCTTCCGCGACTGGGGCTATGAACTGGCCCAGCAGGAGTTCGGCGCCCAGCTGGTCGACGGCGGCCCGTGGTGCAAGTTCAAGAACCCGAAGACCGGCCGCGACATCGTCATCAAGGACGCCATCGCCGATGCCTTCCTGCAGCAGATCCTGCTGCGTCCGGCCGAGTACTCGGTGATCGCGACGCTGAACCTGAACGGCGACTATATCTCCGACGCGCTGGCGGCCCAGGTGGGCGGCATCGGCATCGCTCCGGGTGCCAACCTGTCGGACTCGGTGGCCATGTTCGAGGCCACGCACGGTACCGCGCCGAAGTATGCCGGCAAGGACTACGTGAACCCGGGCTCGGAGATCCTGTCGGCCGAAATGATGCTGCGTCACATGGGCTGGACCGAAGCCGCCGACCTGATCATCCGCTCGATGGAGAAGTCCATCCTGTCGAAGCGCGTCACCTACGACTTCGCTCGGCTGCTGGAAGGAGCGACGCAGGTGTCGTGCTCGGGCTTCGGCCAGGTGATGATCGACAATATGTGAGGGGGACAGGGCTGGCCGCAGTACCGCTGCGGCCCCTGCCGGGCCAGATCCGGCAAATAAAAAATGTTCGGTGTCAAGTATTTTCAAGGCATCCCATTTGGCCTGAAACCTTATACGAGACAGCAAGTTAGCTCTGTATCGTGCCACCCGATGGCACCTCGGCGGTGTGGGCTAGGTGCCACATGAGAGCGTTGGGAGAGAAAGCCGGATCGCGCTACATCGGACACGGAGTGCAGCGTCGGCAACCGACCTGAACTCCCATATTACCGGCTTCCCAAACGAAGAACGCACGGCCTGGAGCCGCGCGTTCTTCATTAAATCTATGTCGGAGCATCGTCATCCTGACTTCGGGGTGGCGACGGCCTTGGCCTTGCCACCCCGCTTGAATCCCCGATCCCCCGCCATGAAGGCTTCGAGCATGTGCGGGATCAGCGTGGCCGCATCGACCGCTTCGCCATAGGTCTGCGCATGAAGAGCGGCGTACCGGTCTAGATCCATTTTCAGGCTGGCTGGACAAGCGAATGTCAGCTTGGTGCTGCTGGTCGATGGCAGCGGCCCAAGCCGGAGTTTTCTGGCCATGTTCATCGGGCACCTCCACGCTGAAGAAAGAGCGGCTGGTAAGGTCGAACCTGTAAATCCCTTGCCACGATGATCCGCACCGGCAACCCCGGCCGCGCTGTCAGCGTCGGCTGGATGTTCATGTTGCGCCGGGTCATCTCCTGCCCCACTTGGTTCACACTGTCCTGCAGACCATCGCGCCCGGCAATGACGATGCGGTTGCCGTTCTGCCGATTCTCCGGCGCGGCCAACTCGGCGCCGATACCCAGCAGCGTGGTCAGCGCCGCCCCGGCAAAGATGCGGCCCCAATGCTGATCCACTTCATCCTCCAACCCTGCGTAGCCCGCAGGATCGGTGCCGACAAGGTTGTCGAGCGTCAGCGAGGATGTGTCTGGCAAGATGATCCGGTTCCACACCATCTGCACCCGGCTCTGCCCGAAGCTCACCTGGCTGTTGTATTTGCCCAAAATGCGCGAGCCCTGCGGAATCAGCAGGAACCTGCCCGTAGCCGTGTCATAGACCGGCTCCGTCACCGTGGCGATCACATCGCCCGGCAGGTCGGACTTGATGCCTGTGACCAGCGCCGCTGCGATCACCGTCCCGGCCATCACCTGGTACGGCGAGGCTGGCATTTGGAGATTGCCGGAATTGCGAGTCTCCTTGGAGCCGCCTTTCAGGAACGCCTCTTTCTGGTCTTGCCGGTTCTGCACGGTGGTGGGATCACTGGGCTGGGCCGCCGTCGAGGCCGGACCGGCCGCCAGCGGATCGAACCCTGCCAAGGCGTTGGCCATGCCGGGTGCTCCGGGCGCCGCCTGCGCGACAGCGCCAGCGGCTTGGCCCGGCTTTCCCGAGCGGAAGAACACCGCCGAAGCCGCCGCCGCTTCGGCCTCCTTGCGCAAGGCGTCGTTGGGATCATGTCCCGGCGGCATGTAGGTGGGCTGCTGCGCCGCCACGATGGCCGGCCCCAGGTCGCCCGGCAGCGGCGGCCCCAGCTCGGGCGCCTTCGGCAGTTTCGAGTAATCGGACGGCAACCCATCCAGCCCTTCGGACTTTGAGACCCGATCCACGTTGTACAGCTCGTTCTGCCAGCCTGCGCCGCGCCGGTGCGGCTGCAGGGCCCAGATCGTGGCCCCGAGCACGGCGACCGACAGGCCGCCGGTGAGCATGGCCAGCGTGCGCCGGTTCAGGCGCGTGACCGGGCGCGGCTGGGCGCGCAACGCCATCGCTTCGGGCGCCGCCTTGCCCCCCTGAGAAGTGGCATGGTCGGGGGTGTTGTCTTGGCTCATGCTCAATTCCTCCGTGCCACGCCATCGGTGCGCTCAATTCGCACCACGGCGCCCTTATCGCCACCCAGGCGCAGCTCGGCCGCACCAAACAGCCGATCCACGATGTAGTACGGCGAGCGGAAGCGGTAGTTCACCAGTTGTCCGTCGCCTTGCGCGCCGATCACGAACATTGGCGGTAGCTCGCCTTGAGCGATGCCCGCCGGAAACTGGATATAGACCTTCTCGCCATCGTCAAAGGCCCGCAACGGCTTCCACGGCGGATTGCTGCCGCTGACCGCGTAGCGGAAACGGATCTTCTCCAGCGACAGCCCGGCATCGACCGGCGCGGCGGCGCTGGCCGCTTGTGCCTGGCGCTGCAGGGCCAGCATCCTGTCCTTGGGGTATTCCCAGGACACCGAAGCCATCCATGTCTTCTCGGTCGAAGTCAGTTCTAGCAGGTAGGTGCGCCGACTGGTCGTGATGACCAAATTGGTCTTGAGGCCCGAGCGGATGGGCTTGACCATCACATTGACGCGCAGCGCATCGCCGCTGCCGCTCGATGTGTCGCCCACGATCCAGCGCACCGTGTCACCGGCAGCCACCGTCACCAGTTCCTCGCCCGGCTGGAGCGCGATCACGGTCACGCGACCCACGGCCGCATAGACCTGGTACAGCGCGCCATCAGTGAACGGCCAGACCTGGATGGCGTTCACATAGCCCTCGCGTGTGGGCGCAACACGGGCCTCCGTGTTCGCACGGGTCACGCGCACCTTCTCGTCGGGCGATTCCAGTGTGGCCTTGGCATCACCGGCCAGCGGCTTCATCTGTCCAGGCAGTGCCAGCACCTCGGGCACGGTCACGACCTCCACGGGCTTCGGCGCCTCGGGCAGCGGCTGGGCCTGCACCGGCCCATCCAACGAGATGGATGGCGGCGGAGTCCCCTGCGTGGCGCAGCCCGAGAACAAAACGGTGGATGCCAGTAGGATCACAGGCAAGGCGGGTTTACGGAAATGTCCATTCATGGTTTTGCTCCTTCGTTTCCTTCCAGCTCGCGGCTCCACGCCAGCCCGTTGACGTAGATACCCAGCGGGTTCTTGCGCACGCGCTGCTCCGTGCGCGGGGTCTGCAGCACCGTGGAGATCACCGCGTTCCAGCGCTCGGTGCGATCCAGCGCGCCGTTGACGAAGCGCGTCTCGGTCCAGCGCACGTTGAAGGACTGGTCGCTGGCGCGGGTCACGCTGGACACCTGCACCGTCACCGACTCCTTGCCGATGCGCGAGAACGGATCAGCCACCCGCGCGTACTCATTGAGCACCACGGCGCCCTTGTCCGTGGTGTAGTCATAGGCATCGAGCCAGTTCTGCCGCACCACGATGGGGTCGATGGACAGCGAGCGCACCAGGCCGATGAAGCGGCCCAGGTGGTAAGCAATCTGCGCATCGCTGGGCTGGTACGGCGTGGCGGCTTCGCCGACAGCGCGCACCTGGCCCGCGTTGTCCACCTCGATCACGTAGGGCGTGACGATGGACTGCGCCGAGCGCCAGACCAGGCCGCCGGCCATCAGCACCGCCAGCGTGAGGCAGCCGAAGGCCATAAGCCGCCAGTTCTTCGCCTGCACGCGGGCCGAGCCGATGCGGTCGTCCCAGACCTGGGCGGCGGATTGGTACGGGGTGGCAGGCTGCGGCGTATCGGCGTAGCGCACCTGCGGTCGTTTGAATCGCATGGGAGTTCTCCTTATGAATCGGAATCACGAAGGCTTGGCCCCTGGCTGGAGCTTCCGCCGTCGCCGCCGCGCAGCGTGTGGGCGGCCGTGGTCGCGGCATGGGTGAGCTGCTGCCTGCGGTGCAGGCGCTTGGCCCAGGCAGGCTGTTCGTTGGATGGAGGCGCATCTGCGGCATCAGCGCCAGATGCCGGCGCCTCATCCGGCCGGAAGGCCGCTGCCACGCGCTCCTTCATCGAGCGTGCGCCGTCGGCTACCTTTTGCCCGGCGGTCTTGGCCACGTTGCCCGCGCCAGCGGCAGCGCCTTGGATGCCACTGCCTGCGGCCGTAGAGCCAGCATCGAAAGCCGCCTTGGCGCCGCGCGCGCCGCCGGCCGCAAGGCGGGCTGCACCAGGTGCCATCCGCGCCCCTGCAGCCACGGCGCTGCCGACGCCAGCAGCCGCAGCCCCGACGCCAATGGCAGCGCCTGCGGCCCCCAGCGTTGCTCCGGCCATCGCACCGGCTCCAAGCTGTGGCCCGCCGGACACCAGCCCGGTGGCAATGCCCGGCCCGAAGATGCCCAGGGCCAGCATGGACAGCGAAGCCAGCATGATGACCAGCGCCTGGTCGATGGAGGGCTCGGCACCTGCGGGAATCCTGAACTCGGCAAACAGCCCGGTGCCGATCCCCACGATGACCGCGAGCACCAGCACCTTGATGCCCGAAGACACCACATTGCCCAGCACCTTCTCGGCCAGGAACGCCGTCTTGTTCCAGAGGGCGAACGGCACCAACACGAAGCCCGCGAGCGTGGTCAGCTTGAACTCGATCAGCGTCACGAAGAGCTGCACCGCCAGCACGAAGAAGCACAGGAGGACGATGCCCCACGCGAGGAACAGCACCACGATGGAGGTGATGTTGACGAACACCTCCGGGAAGCCCGCCATCTGCTTGATCTGCTCCAGGATGGGGGCCGCCGCGTCGATGCCGGTCTTGGCCAGCCGCCCCGGCTGCAGGAAGTTGCCCATGCTCACGCTGGAACCGCTGGCCGTCAGGCCCAGCCCCGCGAAAGAGCGAAACACCACGCCCGCGAGCATGTTGAAGTTGCCGATGATGTAGGCGAAGGCGCCCACATAGAGCACCTTGCGGATCAGCTTGGCGATCACGTCCTCGCCCTGGCCGCTGGCATGGCCCATCGCCCAGAACAGTCCGGCGAGCGTCATGTCGATGACGATCAGCGTGGCTGTCAGAAACGCCACCTCGCCCTGCAGCAGCCCAAAGCCCGAGTCGATGTAGCGCGAGAAAACATCGAGAAAGCGGTCGATGACCGATACGTCGTTCATGGCCCGGCCCCGTCAGCGGTTGTAGAAATCGACGGGGTGCGGCGTGTATGGCGTTCCAGAGCCCAGAAAGCGCCGCGTGATTTCGCGCCCGCGCTCCGTGGCCGCGGCCTGCCGCGCCTGCTCCAGCGATACGGCGCGATCCTGCGTGAGCTGCAAGCGTTGCGTCTGGATCGACTGCTTGGCCTGCAGGGCCAGCAACTGGTTCATGGCCTGCATCGCTTGCAGCGCGCCCACGGCCGATTGGCTCTTACCCACGAGGTCAGCCAGCACGGCCTCGTCATCCTTGAGGTTCTGCGAGGCCTGGGCCTGCATCTGCATCGCGGTCTGCAGGCTGGTGAGCGTGTTCTTCCAGCGTTCCTGCGTGTCCCGGTACATCTGGTCGCCGCTCACGGTGGCAGCGTACTGCTCGGGATACAGGCGCTTGAACTCCTTGTCCATGTTCGTCACGTCGTAGGCCAGGCCCTTGGCCTGGTCGATCAGCCGCTGGGTCAACGCCAGGTTGGCGCGCAACTGACCGACCACGCTGGATGGCAAGCTCGCCAGGTTGCGCGCCTGGTTCTCCAACATCTTGGCCTCGTTCTGCAACTGCTTGATCTGGTTGTAGAGCTGCTGCAGCGTCTGGATGGCCGTCAGCATGTTCTGCACGAAGTTGGACGGATCGAACACGATGAGGGCCGCCGCGGGCTGGGCGAACATCAGGGAGCCGGTCAGGACGGCGGCGATTGCGGCGGGAAGGATGCGGGTTTTCATGGTGAGTTCTCCTGCGGGTGGGAAGGAAACGAGGACAGCAGTTCGGCGGCCCAATGCAGGCCGCGATGGCGCAGCCAGGTGGCCGCGAACGGGGTGGAAGCGGAAGATGTGGAGGTGGTGGCGGCAGCGAGCACCGCGTCGATGTCGCGCTGGTCTTGCGGCGTGGACGCACCCGCGAAGGCCAAGGTCGCGGCGCCCAGGTCGAGGTCGAACAGGCGATTGCCGAGACGCGACTGGTAGTAGTAGTCCCGCTTGGGCTGTGCAGTCGCCACGATCTCGATCTGGCGGCTGTTGAGCCCGAAGCCTTCGTAGATCGTGCGAATCTGCGGCTCGGTCGCCTGCGGGTTGGGCAGGAAGATGCGGCTCGCGCAGCTCTCGATGATGGCCGGCGCGATGCTCGAATCCTTGATGTCCGCCAGGCTCTGCGTGGCAAAGATGACGCTGACGTTCTTCTTCCTGAGCGTCTTGAGCCACTGGCGGATGTGCGCCGCAAACACCGGGTCATCGAGAAACAGCCACGCTTCGTCGAGGATCAGCAGCGTCGGCGCACCGTCAAAGCGTTCATCGAAGCGCGCAAAGAGGTAATGCAGCACGGCCATGACAGCGGCCTTGCTGTGCATCAGTTCCTCCATCTCGAAGCACTGCACGGAACCAGCGCCCAGGCGATCCGAATCCGCATCCAGCAACTTGCCGTGTGCGCCACCTAGCACATAGGGCGCCAGCGCTTGCCGCAGTGCGTTCGATTGCAGCAAGACGGAAAGCCCGGTCATCGTGCGCTGCTCCAGCGGAGCACCGGCGAGACTGCCGAGTGCCGACCAGATGGCCACCTTCTCGTCGGGGCCGACCGCGACACCCTCATGCCGCAAGCGGCCTTCGAGCCATTCGGCCGCCCAGGTGCGATAGCCCTCGCGGTCGATGCGGGCGAGCGGCTGGAAGGCAATTTCTCCATCCGTGCCCAGGTCGTAGTGCTCGCCGCCCAGGCCCAGGATGGTGGCGCGCATCGAGCGCCCCATGTCGAAGGCGAAGATGCGCGAGCCGCGATAACGACGGAACTGCATCGCCAAGGTGGCGAGCAAGACCGACTTGCCCATGCCCGTGGGGCCGGCCACCAAGGTATGGCCCACGTCGCCAATGTGCGTCACCAGCCGGAACGGCGTTGCCCCCTCGGTGCGCGTGACGATCAGCGGCGGGCCGTCGAGGTGGTCGTTCTTCTCCGGCCCGGCCCATACGGCGGACACCGGCATCAGATGTGCCAGATTCAGCGTCGAGATGATGGGCTGGCGCACGTTCGCGTAGGCGTGCCCCGGAATCGACGATAGCCAGGCATCCACGGCATTGAGCGTTTCGGGGATCGTCACAAAGCCGCGCCCCTGGATGACGCGTTCCACCATGCGCAGCTTCTCATCGGCCTTCGCCGGGTCGGCATCGAGCACCGTCACCGTGGTGGTGACATAGCCGAAGGCCACTTGGTCGCTGCCCAGCTCCTGCAACGCCGCATCGGCATCCGCCGATTTTTTGCTCGCGTCGGTATCGACCAGCGGGGTTTCCTGCTGGAAGATGGTTTCGCGCAGCAATGCGATGACGTTCTTGCGCTTGGCGAACCATTGGCGGCGCAGGCGGGAAAGCTCCTTTTCCGCATCGGCTTTGTCGAGGCACAGGAACCGGGTTGACCAGCGATACGCAAAGCCGAGGCGGTTGAGGTCATCCAGAATCCCCGGCCAGGTCGAGGTCGGGAAGCCGCGCACCGTCGCCACGCGCAGGTGCTGATCGCCCAGCATGGGCGCCAGCCCGCCAATGAGCGCGGAATCGGCCAGCAGCGCATCGAGATGGAATGGCACTTCCGGCACACCGACGCGATAGCACCGCGTGGAGATGGTCGAGTGCAGGTAGGTCAGCGTCTGGCTGTCATCGAGCCACGCGATCTCCGGCATCACGCCATCGAGCAGGTCAAAGATGCGATCCGTTTCCGCGACGAAGGCCGTCAGGCGCTCGCGCCAGTCCACGCCTTCGGTCGGACGGTTCTCGTAGAGCAGGCCCGCCGCGCGGGCGCGTGCCTCCTCGGGCGGCAGATACATCAGCGTCAGGTGGTAGCCGCTCTCGAAGTGGTTGCCCGAGTCCTGGAAGGCGGCGCGGCGTTCCTCGTCTACCAGCCACGACAGCGGCTCGGGAAACTCCGAGTGCGGGTAGTTGGCGGCGGGCCGGCGCTCGGCTTCGATGAACAAGGCCCAGCCCGAACCCAGCCTGCGCAACGCGTTGTTCAATCGTGCTGACGTAGAGATCAGCTCGCCCTGCGTGGCACTGTCGAGGTCGGGGCCACGAAAGCGCGCCGTGCGCTGGAACGAGCCATCCTTGTTCAGCACGACGCCCGGCGCAACCAGCCCGGCCCAGGGCAGCCAGTCGGCCAGCAATGCGGGCCGCTGGCGGTATTCGGCAAGGTTCAGCATGGCATTCCCCTCACACGTCCAGCAGCGGCCGGTGCTTGATGTGGCGGGCGAAGACCTGCATGAACTGCGGATCGACGCGCGCGCCCCAAACCGCCAGCGCATGACCGACGATCCAGAGCACCACGCCGGGAATCCACATCTGCAAGCCCAGGCCCACGGCAGCGGCCAAGGTGCCGTTGGTGATGGCCACGGTGCGCGGAGCGCCGCCCATCAAAATCGGCTCGGTCAGCGAGCGATGCAGCGGCACCTCAAAGCCGGGAGCGAAGCCCTGCACGCCATCGTGGGCCGCGTTCATACGACGGCCCCGCCCGAGAAGCTGAAGAACGACAGGAAGAACGAGGACGCGGCAAACGCGATCGACAGACCGAAGACGATCTGGATCAGCTTGCGGAACCCGCCCGAGGTATCGCCGAAGGCCAGCGCCAGGCCCGTGGCGATGATGATGATGACCGCGATGATCCGGGCCACCGGCCCCTGGATGGATTCGAGGATGGATTGCAGCGGCCCTTCCCAGGGCATCGAGGAACCCGCGGCCTGGGCGGTGCCCGCAAGCAGCAGCATCAGCGCCGCGAGCATCAAGCCTTGCATGGCCGGGCGAGCCAGGTTATCCAGCCGCGCGGGCCGGCGAAGAGGATTTGCGGAAGTACGGAAAGCAGGAACGATCATCTGCGTCATGGCAGTTCTCCAGAGTGGTCAGGGGACGGGGAGGAAAGGTCGGACTGCGGCAGCAGCTCCGGGAATGGAGCCTCCAGTGCATCCGCCAGTTGGTAGCCCACGCCATCGAAGCCGACGACGCGGGCGATGCTCTCGATGCGGCGCTTGCGCCCGCGCCCGGCGATGTGGATGACCACATTGACCGCTTCCGCGATCAGCGCACGGGGCGGGTTCACCGCCACTTCGAGAATCAGTTGCTCCAGGCGCAGCAATGCGCCCAGCGCGGAGCCGGCGTGGATGGTGGCGACGCCGCCTGGATGGCCGGTGCCCCAGACCTTGATGAGATCCAGCGCCTCGGCGCCGCGCACCTCGCCGACGACGACACGATCCGGGCGCAGGCGCATCGAAGACCGCACCAGCTCGGTCATGGACACCACGCCCTGGCGTGTGCGCAGCGGTACGTGGTCGCGGGCTGCGCATTGCAGCTCCACCGTGTCTTCGAGCACCAGCACGCGGTCGCCGGTGGCGGCGATCTCGGCCAGCAACGCATTGGCCAGGGTGGTCTTGCCGGTACTCGTCCCACCGGCGATCAGGATGTTCTGGCGCTCGCGCACAGCGCGCACCAGCAGGCCCGCCTGTGCGGCGGTCATCATCCCGTCCTCGATGTAGCGCGACAACGGGATCACGCCGAAGGCGCGCTTGCGCAGCGCGAAGGCTGGCCCCGGTGCAGCGGGCGGCAGGATGCCCTCGAAGCGTTCGCCGGTTTCCGGCAGCTCGGCTGTCAGCAGTGGCTGACCCCGATGCACTTCGGCGCCGACGTGGGCAGCCACGAGGCGGATGATGCGTTCGCCATCGGCCTCGGACAGCTCCACGCCCATCGGCGCGCGGCCCGTGGACAGGCGATCCACCCAGAGCGTCCGGTCGGGATTGAGCATGATTTCCACCACGTCCGGGTCTTCGAGCGCGGCAGCGATCAGCGGCCCCATTGCCGTGCGCAGCATCTGGATGCGGCGATCCAGCGATGTGGCCGTGAAGGAGGAAGGAACGGCGCTCATGAGGCTCGCTCCTGTGCTTCGGCCGTGTCCGCCATCCGCATCGGATCGGGATTCAGTTCGTCCACCACGTCGCGCACCAGACTGCGCCCACGCAGCAGGTGGCGGCCAAGCTGTTCGACAAACTGCTCGAAGCGGGCCTTACCCTGGGCGCGGGCGGCGTCCTGATGGGCCTCGGGAACAGGTGTGCTGACGGTCAGGAAGTAGCGGATGAACAGCGCCAGCGTTTCGATGGCAATGTTCTGGTCGCGCTCCAGGCGCTCGGCGTGGCGCGACAGGCGATCCAGTCGCTTGGCGATGGCGGCTTCGCGCTGGTCGCCAGCGTCGGGCGACAGCCACGATGCAAGCGCTGCCGCGACGATGCTGGACTTGGACACGCCCTTGGCGGCGGCCAGTTCGTCGAGCCGCCTGGCGTGCTCGGGCTGGATGAAGAGATTCAAGCGGTGCTGACTCATAGCGCGATTCCGTCGTCAGGGTCGAGGGATGCCAGCCGGGCCGTGCGCTGCAGGGCCGGGTCGAGCTGGCGCGGGAGGGAGACCGAAAGAGGCAAAGGCATGTCGTCGTCATCGAGCAGCCCGAGGTCGGCTGCGGGCGCAACCAGGTCGGGGTCGTAGGCGACGGTCTCGGAGAGTTCGGGCTGACGGCGCGGGCCGCCGTCATCGGTCGAACCCAGGTGCTCCAGGCCATCGGCCGATGCCGCGGCCGGTGCGACGGGCACGGCGGGAATCGCCAGCCCACTCCAGTCATCCGCACGGGCCGGCGGCACGTCGGCATAGCGCCCCGCGGCGAGCACCGGCGGCGGCAGCACCCGTCGCTTGAAGTTGGCGTCCGCGTAGTAGCGCAGCTTCCTGGCCTTGATCGGCGCCACGCTGGAGACCATCACCACCGCCTCGTCGGGCGGTAGCTGCATGACTTCGCCGGCCGTCAGCAGCGGGCGGGCTGTCTCCTGCCGTGACACCATGAGGTGCCCCAGCCAGGGCGCGAGCCGATGGCCGGCATAGTTGCGCTGCGCGCGCAGTTCGGTGGCGGTTCCCAGTGTCTCGGATATCCGCTTGGCGGTGCGCTCATCGTTGGTGGCGAAGGTCACGCGCACATGGCAGTTGTCCAGGATCGAATGGTTCTGGCCGTAGGCCTTATCGATCTGGTTCAGGCTCTGCGCGATCAGGAAGCTGCGGATGCCGTAGCCCGCCATGAAGGCCAGCGCCGTCTCGAAGAAATCCAGCCGCCCGAGCGCGGGGAATTCATCGAGCATCAGCAGCAGCTTGTGGCGGCGCTCGATGCCATCGGAGCCGTCAAGCGATTCGGTGAGGCGTCGCCCGATCTGGTTGAGGATCAGGCGGATCAGCGGCTTCGTCCGCGAAATGTCCGAAGGCGGCACCACCAAGTACAGCGACACCGGATGCTCGGCCGCGATCAGGTCAGCGATGCGCCAGTCGCAGCGCGACGTGACTTCGGCCACCGTAGGGTCGCGGTAGAGGCCCAAGAACGACATGGCCGTGGACAGCACGCCCGAGCGCTCGTTGTCGCTCTTGTTGAGCACTTCGCGCGCCGCTGAAGCCACCACCGGATGCGGGCCACCACCCTCCTCATTCACGAGGTGGGGCGTGGTCATCATGCGGTGCAAGGTCAGATCGAATGGGCAGGCAGGATCGGAAAGGAAGTTCGCCACGCCGCGCAGCGTCTTGTCTTCGCCCGCGTAGAGCACATGCAGGATGGCTCCAACCAGCAGCGCATGCGAAGTCTTCTCCCAGTGGTTGCGCCGCTCCAGTGCGCCTTCTGGATCGACCAGGATGTCCGCGATGTTCTGCACGTCGCGCACCTCATGCCCGCCGCGCCGCACTTCGAGCAGCGGGTTGTAGGCCGCCGACTGGCTATCCGTCGGGTTGAACAGCAGGCAGTGCGAGAAGCGCGAACGCCAACCTGCGGTAATGCTCCAGTTCTCGCCCTTGATGTCGTGGATGACGGCGGATGCGGGCCACGACAGCAGGGTCGGCACCACTAGGCCCACACCCTTGCCCGAGCGGGTGGGCGCGAAGGTCAGGACGTGTTCCGGGCCTTCATGGCGCAGGTACTGCTGGCGATGCAGGCCGAGGAACACGCCCGCGGACTGGTCAAGGCCCGCTTTGTGAATGTCCTCCGCGTTGGCCCAGCGCGCAGAGCCATAGGTCGTGACCAGCTTGGACTGGCGCGAGCGCCAGATCGACATGCCGATGGCGACCAGCACCGCGAACAGGCCACTGCCCGCTGCAATGACCCCGCCCACGTCGAAGACATGCGGCGCGTAGGCATCGAAGAAGAACCACCACTCGAACAGGCGCCACGGGTGATAGACCGGCGTGCCGAGGAAATCGAACCACGGCGATCCCAGGCGTAGCTGGTACCCCAGAGCCGCTGCCGTCCATTGCGTGGCGCTCCACACTCCGGCGATCACGATGCCGAATACGACGGCAATCTGACCGAACAGCACGTTCGTCCCTTGCATGATCCTGCCTCCGAGAACGGCACAACAACGTGCCGCCCCTATCAGGATCAATGCCATAGGGAGTACCGGTCAAAGACTGAAATCGCCGGGATTAAGGCTTAAAAAGCCATAGTTCTTGCTGTGGCGAAGACAATAAAAATGCCGCAGGCACAAAGGCGCTGCGGCGTATCGAGGTAACAGTGCGCAAGCTGTCGCAGAAGCGCGACGCCGGTGCGCCTTGCGTGGGCTACGGGGCTTTCTTCTGCTCCGGCCTGTCGCCGAAGAAGCGCCGTTCGGCGGCTGCGGCTGCGCGCATGCAAAGTTCATCGCCGATCTTCGCGCGATCTTCCTTGCATTGGCGCTGGATTTCCTTGATGCGTGCGGGGTTCGCCACCAGCTCATCCACTGTCTCTGTAGGATTGGCAGGACCACAGGCCGTCATCACAACGGCAATCACGGACATCACGATTTTGTTCATGGCGAGCGTCCTTTGGATTTCGGATTCACGAATCGGTCACGTTATCGGCACCAGCCGAATCCATGGTGACGACACGTTGAATGAACCGGGTCAGCATCGGTGACGGTTCAGTATCTCGACGCAGCAGATAAGTTGTCAGCATGGGTGGCGTTCCCGCCAACTGACGGGCCTTGACTCCAGGCTCTTTACTGGATGCGATATGCGCTGCACCTGCCAGACCAACCGCCAGTCCTGCGGATACCAGGGCCATCATCACGTCGAAGGTGGCAACGCGCTGGAGGATCTGCAACTCCTCGTCCCGCTTCTGCAGGATGCGGTCTATCTGGCGAGTATGCCCCTGGCATGCGGCCGGGTCGCCGAGCACCAACCGTTGCTGCAACACCATCTCCAGCGGAATGCGCCGGTGCTCCAGCAAGGGGTGGCGCAAAGACAGCGCCACCATCAATTCGTCATCCCACGCGGGAGTCGTCACGATGCCGTCGCCTACCTCGTCCGCCATAGACAAGCCCGCGTCGTACAGGTCTTCTTGCAAGCCTCTGATCTGCTGATCCAGTGGTACCTCGAACAGGCGGATTTCTACTTCGGGCTCTTCCTCGCGGCTACGGGCCAGCAAGGCAGGCAGCCGCGATGGCGTGATACCGTCGGACAGGGCAATGCGCAACTGGCCATGAAACCCACTGGCGGCCGATTTCGCACCATCGCGCGCTTGTTCCAGTGCCTCAAAGATACGTGGAACCCGCTCCAGAAATACTTTGCCGGCATGAGTCAGTCGAATGTTGCGTGTGGTACGGGTGAATAGCTTTGCTCCTAGTTCGTCTTCCAGATCTTTGATGGCACGGGATAGAGGTGACTGATCCATATGCAGTTTTTCTGCAGCCCGAGCAAAGTGAAGCTCCTCGGCGACCGTGAGAAAGTAGCGTAAATGTCTAAGCTCCATTGGAAAATTTTCCATTCCTGCGACACGCAAGCCCCCCCCGGATTCTTGGGACTTTGAAGGCGGAGAATACCGGTCGTAATGCCGATGTACCAATATATCGAGCCTGTAAGTCGTTGTCGGCGAGTTAGCGACTGAGTGCGATTACTACAAGACCCGCTTCATTGAACTAGTGGTACCTTGTTGACAATCGAAGATGGTCTGAATAGCACATTTGATTCCGCCATGGTTGATGGATCGATAGCAGCAATTTCGGTAAAACAGGGATTCAATATACTCGGCACTTCTTGGCTATCGCAACTTGCCGCGCCTGCCTCAAGGGCCGCTCGCAGTTCGAACAAATACTGGCGCAGCAAGGCCATAGTCATGCTCCTATTTAGATAATTGCTGTCATCTCCGGCACGGCGGCAAACAGGTCCGCCTCCAGCCCGTAGTCGGCCACCGAGAAGATCGGTGCCTCCGGGTCCTTGTTGATCGCCACGATCACCTTGGAGTCCTTCATGCCCGCCAGGTGCTGGATGGCGCCCGAGATGCCGCAGGCGATGTACAGCTGCGGCGCCACGATCTTGCCGGTCTGGCCGACCTGCAGGTCGTTGGGGGCGTAGCCCGCGTCCACCGCGGCGCGGCTGGCACCGATGGCGGCGCCCAGCTTGTCGGCCAGCGGGGTGATGACTTCCTTGAACTTCTCTTCGCTGCCCAGCGCCCGGCCACCCGAGACGATGATCTTGGCGGCCGTCAGCTCGGGACGGTCGCTCTTGACGATCTCGGAACCCACGAAACTGCTCTTGCCGGAGTCGGCGACGGCGGCGACGGTCTCGACCGCTGCTGCGCCACCGGTGGCGGACGCGGCGTCGAAGCCAGTGCCGCGCACGGTGATGACCTTGGTGGCGTCGCCCGATTGCACGGTGGCGATGGCGTTGCCGGCGTAGATGGGGCGCTCGAAGGTGTCGGGGCCGTCGACCTTGGTGATGTCGCTGATCTGCGCCACGTCGAGCTTGGCGGCCACGCGGGGGGCCACGTTCTTGCCGCCGGCGGTGGCTGGGAACAGGATGTGGCTGTAGTTGCCCGCGATGGCCAGCACCTGGGCGGCGATGTTCTCGGCCAGGCCGTGCTTCAGGCTCGCGCCGTCGGCGTGGATGACCTTGGCGACGCCAGCGATCTGGGCGGCGGCGGCAGCGGCGGCGGCGGCGTTCTCGCCGGCGACGAGCACGTGCACGTCACCGACGCAGGCCTTGGCGGCCGTGACGGTGTTGAGGGTGGCGCTCTTGATGCTTGCGTTGTCGTGATCTGCAATAACGAGTGCGGTCATGGCTGGTGTCCTTTCGATGTTGTTGTGATGAGCCTTAGATGACCTTGGCTTCGTTCTTGAGCTTGTCAATGAGGGTGGCCGCGTCGGGCACCTTGACTCCGGCGCCGCGCTTGGGCGGCTCGCTGACCTTCAGCGTCTTGATGCGGGGTGCCACGTCCACGCCCAGTTCCTCGGGCTTGAAGGTGTCCAGCTGTTTCTTCTTGGCCTTCATGATGTTGGGCAGCGTGACGTAGCGCGGCTCGTTCAGGCGCAGGTCGGTGGTGATGACCGCAGGTATGTTCAGCGCCAGGGTTTCGAGGCCGCCGTCCACTTCGCGGGTCACGTTCACCTTGTCGCCAGCGATCTCGACCTTGGAGGCGAAGGTGGCTTGCGGCAGGTCGGCCAGCGCCGCCAGCATCTGACCCGTCTGGTTGCAGTCGTCGTCGATGGCCTGCTTGCCCAGGATCACGAGGCCGGGCTGTTCCTTTTCGATCAGAGCCTTGAGCAGCTTGGCCACGGCCAGCGGCTGCAGTTCTTCATTGGTCTCGACCAGGATGCCGCGGTCGGCGCCGATGGCCATGGCAGTGCGCAGCGTTTCCTGGCACTGGGCCACGCCGCAGGAGACGGCGATCACTTCGGTGACCACGCCTTTTTCTTTCAGGCGCACGGCTTCCTCAACAGCAATCTCGTCGAAGGGGTTCATGCTCATCTTGACGTTGGCGATGTCCACGCCGCTGCCGTCGGACTTCACACGCACCTTGACGTTGTAGTCCACCACGCGTTTTACGGATACGAGAATTTTCATGAGAGGATTTCCTATTGAGGTTCAGGCCACCGAGGGCATGGCCTGGAGCTCGCTTGCTGCGCGCTGCGCACGCGAAGTGATCATCACCGTTGCCTCGCCCTCGATGACTACGGTGTCCTTGACTCGGCAGACCGTGGACAGCACTGCCCGTGCCTTGGCCACCTCCACCGACAGTACGGTGACCGCGGCATGAACGGTGTCGCCCGGTTTGACAGGCACCTTGAAGCGCAATTGCTGCCCCAGATAGACCGTACCTGGCCCCGGCAGCCGGTTTGCGACCGCTGCAGAAATCACGCTGGCCGTCAGAAAGCCGTGCGCGATGCGTGCGCCAAATCGCGTCGTGGCCGCGAACTCTTCGTTGAGATGTACCGCATTGGTATCGCCGGAGACGCCAGCAAACATCACGATGTCCGCTTCGGTAATGGTCTTCGAGAAGCAGGCGTTCATGCCCGGCTGCAGATCCTCGACGTCGTAGCCATTCAGGTCGTTCATCGTCTATATCTCTCAGAGCTGGTCGTCCGACAATGCCAACGTGCTGGCCGCGCCATGGACCACGATGTCGCGCAGCGCGGAGGCCTCCACCAGGATGTGCGTCGCATAGTGGCTGGCCGTGATGCGCTTGGCCCGCAGAAAGCCCGCATCGCTGGAATCCGCCGCCAACTGCGCCGTGGCGGCTTCGGCCATGCGCGCCGACAGCCAGCCACCGATCACGGTGCCCGCCAATCGCAGGAAAGGCACCGCCCCCGCGGCGCAGTCCTGCGGCTGCGCGTCACTGTGGGCCAGCTGCCAGTCAGCCCCGTCCTCCAGAGCCCGAACTGCTCTCATCAACGCGTCGCCGATGGACGAGAGCTCCGGGTCGCGCGCATCCATCAACTGGCGCGCATCGCTGTCGATACGTGTCAACAAGCCCTTCAGCGTGCGTCCCCCCTCGCGTGCCAGCTTGCGGCCGATCAGGTCGTTGGCCTGGATGCCGGTGGTACCTTCATAGATCGTCGTGATGCGGGCATCGCGGAAGTACTGCGCGGCCCCGGTTTCCTCGATATAGCCCATGCCGCCATGAATCTGCAGGCCATCGGAGGTGATGCCCTGTGCGCTGTCGGTGCACCAGCCTTTGACCACAGGCGTCAGCAGGCCAACCAGGGCCTGTGCCTGCGCGCGCTCCTGCGCATCGGGGTGTCCGGCGACGCGGTCCATCTGGCCGGCACAGAAATAGGCCAGCGCGCGCATGGCCTCGGTGCGCGCCTTCATGTCCATCAGCATGCGCCGCACGTCGGGGTGGCCAGCGATGGTGCTGCTGCCGGCCAGCGCCGGCTTGCCCTGCACGCGCTCGAGCGCATAGGCCCGGGCATGCTGGTAGGCACGCTCGGAAACGCCCACGCCCTCCAGCCCGACGTTCAGCCGTGCGTGGTTCATCATGGTGAACATGCACGCCAGCCCCTGGTGCGGCTCGCCGACGAGATAACCGATCGCGCCCCCGTTGTCGCCGAAAGTCATAGAGGCCGTGGGGCTGCCGTGGATGCCCAGCTTGTGCTCGATCGAGGTGCAGGCCAGGTCGTTGCGTTCGCCCAGGGAGCCGTCGTCATTGACCAGGAACTTCGGGCACAGAAACAGCGAGATGCCTTTCACGCCCGGCGGCGCATCGGGCAGCCGGGCAAGCACCAAGTGCACGATGTTCTCGGTCATGTCGTGCTCGCCCCAGGTGATGAAGATCTTGTTGCCGCTGATGCGGTAGTGATCCCCCTCGGGCACGGCGCGGCTGCGCAGCGCGGCCAGATCGGATCCGGCCTGCGGCTCGGTGAGATTCATGGTGCCGGTCCAGCGGCCGGCGACCATGGGCTCCAGAAAGCGCTGCTTGAGCGCCTCGCTGCCGTGGTGGGCAATCGCCTCCACGGCACCGAGCGTGAGCATCTGGCACAGGCTGAAGGCCAGGTTGGACGATTTCCACATCTCCAGCACGGCGGTGGACACCAGCGTGGGCAGTCCTTGACCGCCCCACTCTGTGGAGGCCGGCATTCCAATCCAGCCGTTCTCGCAGAAGCTGGACCAGGCCTCGCGAAAGCCATCGGCGGGCGTGACCTCGCCATCGTGCCAGCGCGCGCCCTGCACATCGCCCGTACGGTTGAGTGAATCCAGCACGCCGGCGGCATAGTGGGCTGCCTCCTGCAGGATGGCCTCGACCAGGTCGGGTGTGGTCTCTTCATGGCCGGGCTGGGCGCAGATCGCTTCCAGGCCTCCGACTTCCTTCATCGTGAACAGCATGTCGCGCAAGGGCGCGGTATAGACAGACATGGCGGACTCCTTTGATGGTAGCGATCAAGCGTTTTGCGGTGTCGGCTGCAACGGGCGCAGTTCTGGCACGGCCTCTTGCGGAGTCGCCGACGTCGGGCCGCCGTACTTGATAAACGCCAGGGCGATTGCGCCGAGGACTCCGAAACCGCCGATCACCAGGAAGTTCTGTTCCAGCGGTAGTTCCAGTGCGACGATCTGGCCGATCAGCAGAGGCGCCGCAATAGCACCCAGGCGCCCTACGCCGGAGGCCATGCCGATACCGGTCGAGCGGATGGACATCGGGTAGAACTGCCCGCAGAAGGCATAGGCCACCAGTTGCGCACCAGTGGTGCAGGCGCCGACCGCGCCAATGATCAGATAGCGCACCTCGGTCAAGGTCTGGAACGTCATCAGGTACAGCAGCACGCCGCCCAGCGCATACATCGCCACCAGCACCCACTTGATGTTGAACTTGTCGGCGAGCCACCCGCCGCACACGGCACCGATGATCGCGCCAACATTCAGCGCGATCACGAAGCTGAGGGCAGACCCCAGGCTGTAGCCAGCCATCGCCATCAGCTTGGTCAGCCAGCTACTGAGCGCATAGACCATGAACAGACCCGAGAAGAAGGCGACCCAGAACAGCGCCGTGCTCAGGCCCCGCCCGTCCTGGAAAAGGCGGGTAACCGGTGCACCTGCCATGCGGTCAGCTGCCGGCACGAAGAACTGGGCGTCCGCCGGGTGCTTGCCGCCCGGCTGGAGATGGCGTGCCACTTCGGCTAGCTCACCATTGCGACGCTGAGCGATCAGGTAGGTCATGGACTCCGGCACCAACTTCAGGATGAACGGAACTAGCAGCACGGGCACCCCCGCCGCGATGAACACGGCCTGCCAGCCATACTCGCCGATCAGTTGCTTGCCCAGCACCGCAGCCAGGATGCCGCCCAGTGCGTAGCCCGAAGTCATCAGTGCCGTCATCAGGCTGCGGATCTTCTTGGGCGAATACTCGACCATCTGTGCCACGATGACCGGGAGCACGCCACCAATCCCCAAGCCAGCAATGAAGCGCACCACGCTGAAGCTGATGGGGTCCTTGGTGAATCCGGCGGCCGCAGTGAACACACTGAACAGCATGACACCAATGGAGAGGGCCCAGCGACGACCAATCCGGTCGGACAGCGTGCCCAGAACCATAGCACCGAACATCATGCCAAACAGCGCCGAACTGGCCATGAAACCGGCAGTCGATGCGTTCACGCCCATCTGCTGCATGATGGACGGCAGGGCGATGCCCACCACGGCGATGTCATAGCCGTCAATGATGAGAATCAACAGGCACCATAGAAGCACCTTGGCATGAAAGCGGTTGAAGCGAGCGTCGTCGGCGAGCTTCTGCATGTCGATTTGGCACACGTGTTTGTCTCCTTTGAACTTGGCTCCGGATCGTGGGGACGGCGGTCATCGCCGCACCGCTACATATCGTCCAGCGCACGCAAGGAATCGTAGGTGCCGGTGCAGCAATCCGCGATGACGAAGCGCCCCGATCGAATGACAAACGGCCCCTTTCTGAGGGCCCCGTCAAGTGCGCCAAGAGGTCAAGCGTCAAGCAAAATTGAGATGAACCCTGTCGAGCATCTGTGAAAGGTGCCACTTCAAGACCAGTTCGCAAACAAGGTGTTCAAAGGACCGAAGGCCATACACGGCGCGCTGGTGCAAATACCCATTGCTCTCGAAACACCCCCCCACAAAGAACCCAGTCAATGACTGGGCTTGATTGGGTTGCTTCTACATCCTTGAGGGCAAATTAGCGCATCAGGCGAGCCGATAGCGCATGGCGCCGTCTTCATCCTCTGCAGACACGATTTCCCCACGCTGGTCGAGATAGTTCAGGTGGGCGAGTGTCTCTCCGGTCGCGAGGTTGAGGTGCATTTGCTCCGCAACAGTGGACGAACGGTACAAGACGCGAACTAGGTCGATGACCCTTAAAGGCTGCGCAAGTTGTTGCCTGACACGGTCTGTGCCTTTCACGGCGCTCGCACGTAGTTGCTCCAACCGTAGGTGCAGGCCATAGAAAGGTTCGTTGTGGGCAGGCAGAACCAAGACGCTCCCAGGTACGCGTTGCAGCAATCGGTCGATGGAGTCGAGCCAGCCCTGCAAAGGATTAGCATGCGGCTCGGTGGCGTACACGGAGGTATTGGAACTGATCCTGGGAAGAACCTGATCTCCCGATATCAGCAAATCCAGTTCGCGCGAGTAAAAGCACGCGTGCTCGGGAGAATGTCCTGTGCCAACAATGACCTCCCATTCCTGATTCCCGATCCGCAACATCTGACCATCCGTGAGCCGTACAAAGCTGTCAGGCAAAGGATGAATCATTTTGCCGAAGTCACCAAACCGAGTGCGATACTCATCGACCTCGGTGTCGCTCCATCCGGCTCTCCGGTAGAAGCGAACACCATCGACTGGCGCTTCCCGCCCTGAATCGGCAAGCATCACCCGACAGCTTAAATACTCGTCTCGTGTCATCCACAGCGCGCATTCGAAGCGACGTGTCAACCATCCCGCCATGCCCACGTGATCCGGGTGCATGTGCGTCGCCATTACACGGGAGACAGGACGGCCTGCTAGCGGCCCCTGAGGAGCGAACAAGGCGAACCATGCGTTCATTACGTCCACGCTACGAATTCCGGTGTCCACGACCGCCCAACCAGAACCATCGCTCAATACCCAGAGGTTGATGTGATCCAGGGAAAACGGCAGCGGCATGCGTAGCCACAGCACACCTGGCTTGATTTCAATGGCTTGACCAGGCAGCGGGAGATGAGAGAACGGATACGAGAGTGCCGGGGCTGCGTCGGTCATGATGCTTGGTTTACATTCTGGCAATGCCGCTTCAATGGTGCACAGCCATCACTCTTATGCTGTGCGAGTTCATTTTTAGCTTAAGGTCAGCACTGACAAGTGACAATGACGAATGACCTCGATAGGCTGACGGAAAACGTCTGCGTCCTGGCGCAGCCAGTCACTGCGCTGCCGTCGGTGCAACCCCCAACGGCGGTCAACAGTCTCTTGAGCGCACAAGAGCCTCGCCCGAAGCAGGCCACGGCCCCGGTAGCCATGAAGGCGCCGATCTCCTCGGCGGCCAAGCTGAAATTGGTCGGATACCTCTATGTAAGGTACTGCTTGGTGCGCGAGCGGGCACGGTAGGCTCCCGGCGCGCTGCCGGTCCAGACCTTGAAGGCGCGTTGGAAGGCGGTGCTGTCGGTGAAGCCCAGGTCAGCGGCGATGGCGGCGAGCGAGGCTTCGCTGCTGGTCAGGCGTACGATCGCCATGTCGCGCCGCAGTTGGTCCTTTAGCGCCTGGAAAGAAGTGCCCTCGGAGGCCAAGTGCCTCTGCAACGCACTCACCGACATGTGCAGGCGCTGCGCAGTGATGGCCAGATCAGGCCATTCGGGACTGGCCCGCTGCAGCACCATGCGGACCCGCGCGCTGGCGCTGCGCTCGTTCAGGTACGGCCCCACCACGTTGCCTGGCGTGGCGCGCAGGAAGGACTGCAGCGCGTCCCGATCGCGCCGCACCGGCTGTTTGAAGGCATCGGCGTCGAACCAGGCGGCCGTGCGCGGCTGCCCAAAGCACAACGTGCCGGAAAAGATGCGTTGGTAGTTCTGCGCGTGAGGTGGCGGCGCAAAGTTGAAGTCGAAGCGCTGCGGCACCAGTCGGCCGCCGTGCAGCCATACCAGCAGTCGCCAGAACACGCGCAGCAGATGTGCGTGCAGGAAGTCGGCATGCGCGCCCGGGCCGCCACGCATATCGAGCGCGACACCCGTCAGCCTGCCCTCAGTCACGGGGACTAGCGCCACATCGTCCTGCAGCAAAGCAAAGGATTCACCCAGGCGGCGCAGGGCGAACGACAATGAGTGGGCAGTGAACGCACTGCGCACCATCAGTGCGAAGCTGCCCGGGCGCATCGGCCGCCCATGCAGGTAGCCCAGGCACTCGTCGTTCAGGCTGTCCTTGACGGCGATGAACAGCGCGTTGAACTGCTCCACGGTCACGCGCGACTCCTCCAACTCCAGCAGCGATTCACTGATGCCCGCGCGCCCCAGCACACCTACCAGCCATTCTGGCGTGGCCAGCCCCTTGCCGCGCGCACCGTCCAGCAGGCCATGCACGGCAAAGATGGGAGCGGTTAAGACGGGTTCCAGCATGGCGTGTGATTCTAAGGGGCCAACGCCGGTCGCATAGGCCGAAAGAAGTTAATTGTCAGTTGATTGAGGTAATCCGCCATTGCCCTTGCAGGGGCCAATTACTACGATTGTGTCATCCCCAAAACATTTCGGCAGTGGCACTGCGCGGAACGTCCGATGCGGGGACAGAAGCCAACATATAAGGAGACGCTCTCATGTTGCCACAGCTTTATCGCCACGCCTGGATGGACGGCGAGATCGACGCATTTCGCGAGCAGGTGCGCCGCTACGTTGCCGCCGAATTCACGCCCCGGCTCGATGAATGGCGCCGTCAGGGCTACATCCCGCGCGAGGTCTGGCGTCCATTCGGCGAGATGAGCTTTCTGCTGCCCGAGATGCCCGAGACCTATGGAGGCGCCGGCGCCAGCCTTGCCTACCAGTTGGTGGTGCAGGACGAGCTAGCCAAGGCCGAGATGCCAGTCAATATCGCGGTGCACACCATCGCTTCGCACTACATCCTGGACTTCGGCACGGAAGCGCAAAAGCAGCGCTGGCTGCCCAAGGTGACGAACGGCGAGATGCTGGCCGCCATCGCGATGACCGAGCCGGGTTGCGGCTCGGATCTAAAGGCCATTTCCACCCGGGCCCGCCGTGACGGAGACCACTACGTGATCGACGGCGCCAAAACCTTCATCACCAACGGCTTCACTGGCAACCTGCTGATCGTCGCGGCGCGCACCAGCGGCGCGGGCAGCAAGGGGGTGTCGCTGTTTGTGCTGGAAACCGAGAATCTGCCCGGCTTTCGCGTTGGCCGACTACTGGAGAAGATCGGCATGCAGGCATCGGACACGGCGGAGTTGTTCTTCGACGGCGTGCGCGTGCCAGCCGACCAACTGCTGGGCGAGGTCGAAGGCAAGGGCTTCGGGCAGTTGATGGGCGCGTTGCCCTACGAGCGCATGCTCATTGCCGTGCCGGCGGCCGCCACTATCGAGCAGGCACTGGCCGTCACGGTGGAGTACACGAAGCAGCGCAAGGCCTTCGGTGCGCCCCTCTTCGATATGCAGCTCACGCGCCAGAAACTGGCTGAGGTGGCCACTACCGCGCATGTGGTGCGCAGCTTCGTCAACGACTGCACCCAGCGCCTGTTGGACGGCACGCTGGATAACGAGGCCGCCTATATGGCCAAGTGGTGGTGCACCGAGCAGCAGTGCCGCGTGGTGGACGAATGCCTCCAATTGTTCGGCGGCTACGGCTACATGGCCGAGTACCCGATCGCGCGGATGTATGCCGCTTCGCGAGTGCAGAAGATCTATGGCGGCGCCAACGAGGTCCTGAAAGACCTGGTTTCGAGGAAGCTGTGAACATGTCGCACACGTTGCATACGCTGCAGATGCCGCTGCACGGCGTCCGCGTGGTGGAGTTCGAGGGCATAGGGCCAGGCCCGCTGGCCGCCAGGATGCTAGCTGACATGGGCGCCGAGGTGATTACGCTGACACGCGCCGAGCAGGCCGCTGCGGCGCGGCGGCTGGGCGGGGCGGTGGAGAACCCGCTGCGCCGCGGCAAGACGGTCGAGGTCATCGACCTGAAGTCGCCCGAAGGCAAGGCGCGTGCCCTGGACCTGATCGCTCAGGCAGACGCCTTGATCGAAGGCTTTCGCCCCGGTGTGATGGAACGGTTGGGCTTCGGCCCCGCCGAGTGTGCGGCGCGCAACCCCAGGCTGGTCTACGGCCGCATGACGGGCTGGGGCCAGGACGGCCCGCTCGCCCAGGCCGCCGGACACGACATGAACTACGTCGCGCTGACCGGCCTGCTGTCGCTGTCGGCACACAAAGGGCAAGCGCCCATCGTTCCGCCCACGGTACTCGGGGACGCGGCCGGGGCGCTGGGCATGGCTTTCGGCGTCGCCTGCGCGCTGGTCGATGCGCGCGCCACCGGCCGCGGCCGGGTCGTGGACGCCGCCATCGTTGACATCGTGGCAATGCTGGGCACCCTGGTGCACTGGATTCGCGCCAATGGGCAGATCGATGGCGCGCAGCCGAGTCCGTTTCACGATTCGCCGTTTTATGACGTGTACGCCTGCGCCGACGGCGGCTTCATCAGCCTCGGCGCGATCGAGCCGCCTTTCTACGCCTTGCTGCTGTCGAAGCTGGGCCTGGCGGACGTGGAGCCTGCCGACCAGTACGACACGGCAACGTGGCCGGCGCTGAAAGAGCGCATCGCAGCCCTCATCCGCAGCCAGCCCCGAGCGCACTGGTGCGCGCTGCTCGAAGGCAGCGACGCTTGCTTTGCACCCGTGCTCAGCCTCGCCGAGTCGGTGCAGCATCCGCATAACGCGGCACGGGGCATCTACCAGATCACCCCCTCCGGCGCCATCGAAGCGGCCCCGGCCCCACGGTTCCAGGCACTCGACACAACTACCTAGGAGACAAGCACATGACCGAAACCGTCCAGCCCACCAAGCCTGTCCGCGGCTGCCCGTCCACCACGGGCAACGAGCGCCAACTGAACACCACGACGCTGATCCGCCACGCTGCACGCACCCATGGGGATCAGGAGATCGTGTATCGCACACCCGGCGGCGGCTGGGACCGCTACACCTATGCCGACTGCTACGCACGCGTCTGCCGCAGCGCCAATGCGCTGCGCGCGCTCGGCGTCGAGCCGGGCGACCGGGTCGGCGTCCTGGACTGGAACAGCCGGCGCCACTTCGAGCTGTACTGGTCCATCCCCGGCCTGGGCGCGGTCATGCTGCAGATGAACCTGCGCCTGGGCCCCGAGGACCTGGGCTACGTTGTCGGCCATAGCGACGTGTCCTACGTTTGCGTGGACGAATCATTGCTGCCTATTGCCGAATCCGTCGCAGCGAACTCGCCCCAGATCAAGGGCTGGATCGTTATGACCGAAAAGCCGCTGGACCAGGTCAAGACCACGCTGGCGCCGCTGCTGCACTACGAAGACCTGCTGGCCGCCGCCGACGCCAAGATCGACTGGCCCGAGATCGACGAAACCTCGGCTTACAGCGCCTGCTACACCACCGGCACCACGGGCAAGCCCAAGGGCGTGTACTACTCGCACCGCGGAATCTACCTGCATTCCACGGGCATGGCCACCAACATGGGCATGACGCTGGACGACTGCGTCATGCTCATCACGCCCATGTTCCACGGGCAGTGCTGGGGCCTGCCGCAGGCGGCCACGCTGCTGGGCGACAAGATCGTGCTGCCGGGCCGCTACGCCGCCGAGGACACCAAGCCATTGGTCGACACCATGATCGCCGAGGGCGTGACCATCACCAACGGCGCACCGGCCATCTTCCAGCCTATGCTGCAGTACATCGAGACGTTGCCGGTCAAGCCGGACTTCAGCCGCATGCGCATGCTGTCCGGCGCCACCGAGCCACCTCTGTCGATGATGATCGGCTTTTACGAACTGACGGGTGCCGAGGTGGTGCACGGCTACGGCGCCACCGAAGCCACGACGCTGGTGGCGGTCAACCGCCTCAAGTCCACGCTCAAGAAGCGCCTGACCCAGGACGAGCAGTGGAACCTCAAGCGCAAGCAGGGCCTGATCCTTACCGGGGTGGACATCCGCATTCTCGATGCAGACGACCAGGACCTCCCGCACGACGGACAGTCGGCTGGCGAGATCTGCCTGCGCGGCCCCTGGATCACGACCAGCTATCACGACATGCCGGATTCAGGCGACCGCTTCCTGGAGGGCGGCTGGTGGCGCTCGGGCGATGTCGGCACGGTGGACGAGAACGGCTACCTCAAGGTTACCGACCGCATCAAGGACGTGATCAAGAGCGGCGGTGAATGGATCTCATCCATTGACATGGAGAACCTGCTCATGGGCCATCCGGCTGTGCGTGACGCCGCAGTGGTCGGCATTCCGCATGCTAAGTGGCAGGAACGGCCGCTGGCCCTGGTGGTGCTGAAGCCCGGTCAGCAGGCGACCCAGGAACAACTGCAGGAACACCTGAGCAGCGCGTTCGCCAAGTGGCAGTTGCCGGACCAGGTTCTGTTCGTCGAAGCCATCCCCAAGACCAGCGTCGGCAAGCTCGACAAGAAGCGCATACGCGTTGAGCATGCGGACCGCTACGCCGAGTGAGCCAACCTTTTGCTACAGGAAAACAACATGAATGACCATGAACCCGTCATCGTCGGTGCGCTGCGCACCCCCGTGGGCAAGCGCGGCGGGCGCTTGCAGAAATGGCACCCCGTTGATCTGCTGGGTGAGACGCTGCGTCAGCTGGTCGAGCGCTCCGGCATCAACCCCGCCGATCTGGACGATGTGATCGTCGGTTGCGTGCTGCAGTGGGACCAGCAGCACGGCAATCTGGGCCGGCATGCCGTGCTGGCGGCGGGGCTGCCAGAATCCGTCCCGGCGGTGACGGTCGACCGGCAATGCGGCTCCGGCCAGCAGGCGGTGAGCTTTGTCGTGCACGGTATTCAAGCGGGCGCCTACCAACTGGCCATCGGCGCCGGGGTAGAGTCGATGTCGCAGGCGCCCATGCCGCCGTCATTCAAGCCCGGCGCGCCGCTCGGCGCGCAATACAGCCCGCGTGAGCTGGCGCGCTACCAGGGCAACCCGCTGATACCGCAAGGCGCTTCGTCGGAGTTGATGAACAAGCGCTTCGGCCTCACGCGCGAGGCGCTGGACGCCTTCGCCGTGCGCAGCCATCGGCGCGCCATTGAGGCTTCGCGGGCTGGTCGTGTCCAAGACCAACTCGTGCGGCTGCATGAGGATCCGACCGACCCAGACAGCCCGCTCGTCACCGCCGACGAGGGCATGCGCGCCGACCCCAACCCCGAGAAGATGGCTACGCTTAAGCCCGTGTTTGCCGCAGACGGCGCTACAACGGCTGCTAACTCCTCGCAGATCAGCGACGGCGCCGCCGCGCTGCTGATCGCCAGCCGCGCCTACGCCCAGCAGCACGGCCTGAAGCCGCGTGCGCGCTTCGTCAGCACCGCAGTGGCGGCAGCCGACCCTGTCATCCAGTTCACTGCTGTGCTCGATGCCACCCGCAAGGCGTTGAAGGAATCGGGGCTGACCCCGGCCGACATCGACCTGTTTGAAGTCAATGAGGCATTCGGCGGCGTGCCGCTGATGTTCCAGCAGGAATTCGGCATTCCGGACGACCGCCTCAACGTCAATGGCGGCTCGGTGGCCATCGGCCATCCGCTGGGCTCCACTGGCGCGCGCATGCTCACCGACCTGCTGTGCGAGCTGGAGCGCCGAGGCGGCCGCTATGGCTTGCAGACCATCTGCGAGGCTTCGGGCACGGCCAACACCACCATCATCGAGCGCCTGGCATGAACGAGGCCACCATGAGCGAAGCCAGCGAAGTGCTCGTCAGCCGCGAAGGCGCCATCGTCACCTTGATCATCAACCGCCCGCGCGCGAAGAACAGCTTGAACCGCGCAGTATTCGATGGCCTGCGTGCACAGCTCGTGCAACTGCGCGACGACGATGCCGTACGCGCGGTCATCATCACCGGCGCCGAGGGCGTGTTTTGTGCAGGGGCCGACATCACGGCCTTCGACTCTCTGCGCGCCGAACCGCTGCTGGGCGACCGTGCGGCGGCAGGTGGCCACTTCTGGGCGGAACTGGAGCGCTTCCCTAAGCCCGTCATCGCAGCCGTGGAAAAGCTCGCGCTGGGCGGCGGCACGGAACTGGCGTTGGCCTGTGACATTGCTATCGCTGGCGAGTCCACCAAGTTCGGCGTGCCTGAAGTCAAGCTGGGCGCCATTCCCGGGGCCGGGGGCACCCAGCGTCTGATCCATGCCATCGGCAAGTCCAAGGCTATGGCCCTGCTGCTGACCGGCGATTTCATCGACGCCCGCAAAGCCTGCGATGCGGGCATGGTCGCCGAGGTGACGGCTGACGGCCAGGCCCTGCCGACGGCGTTGGCGATGGCCAACCGGATTGCATCCAATTCGCCGCTGGCCGTGGCACTGGCGAAAGATGCGGCACTGGCCAGCTTTGAAACTCCGCTCGCGCAAGGCCTGGAGCATGAGAAGCGTAATTTCCTCGTCGCTTTGCATTCGGCCGACAACCTGGAGGGGCAAGCCGCATTCCTCGGCAAGCGCCTCCCCCACTTCACGGGCCAATAGCGCCTGTCTCTCATCCATCGAGCAAAAATCATGCAACTCAATTCCGACATCTCCGCCGTCATCACCGGGGGCGCTTCCGGCCTAGGAGCTGCCACGGCCAGGCGCTTGGCCAGCCATGGTGTCAAAGTCGCCATCTTTGACATGAACGAAGCCATCGGCCAGGCGTTGGCCAGCGAACTTGACGGTGTTTACTGCAACGTGGACGTGACGTCCGAGGAGCAAGTGGACGCCGCCTTCGCCAAGGCCCGCGCGGCCATTGGACAGGAACGCATTCTGGTCAACTGCGCCGGTACTGCCGATGCCGTCAAGACGGTCAGCCGCGACAAGAAAACCGGCGAAATCCGCCCATGCCCAACAGATCGTTTCAATCGCATCATTCAGATCAACCTAGTGGGCACCTTCCGCTGCATCGCCAAGTCAGCCGCGGGCATGTTGACGCTCGCGCCGCTGGCCGATGGCGACCGCGGCGCCATCGTCAACACTGCGTCGGCCGCCGCACAGGATGGCCAGGTTGGCCAGGCCAGCTATGCTGCCAGTAAGGCTGCCATCGTGGGCATGGCCTTGCCGATTGCGCGCGACATGATGGACGAAGGGATCCGGGTCAACACCATCATGCCGGGGATCTTCGGAACACCATTGCTGCTGGGCCTGCCGGACAACGTCAAGCAGGCGCTGGCGGCCAGCGTGCCCTTTCCCAAGCGTTTGGGCGATCCCGATGAATTCGCGCAGGCCGTCGAGTTTCTCGTCACCTGCGGCTACATGAACGCCGAGTCCATTCGGGTGGATGGCGCTATTCGCATGGCGCCGCGCTGACGCCTGAAATCTTGGCCCATCAGGAAGCGTCATGTCCGAAAATTCTGTCATTCTCGAAAAGCATGGTGCTGTTGCGACCATCACACTCAATGCGCCTCAGAAAAAGAATGCGCTGAGCACGTCTGTCGTCAACGTGCTAGCTGGCGTCATTGCAGACGTCGAACGTGACGGCTCGATTCGCGCTTTGCTGCTGCGCGGCGAGGGCCGGATGTTCAGTTGCGGCGGCGACATCGACGAAATGGCGGCAGCAGGCGAAGCGTTGTCTACCTTGGTCGATGACGAATTGAGGGTGGTCGAACGCATGATTCCTCAATTCGCCAGCCTGCCATTCCCGGTGGTCTGCGCCGTACAAGGCGCGGTCGCTGGAGGCGGCCTCGGACTAGCATTGGCCTCTGACTACCTGATTGCCGCAAGTGGGACGAAATTCGTGGCGGCCCACACCGGCCTTGGATACGCGGGGGATTTCGGCATCAGCTGGCTCCTGCCGCGCGCAGTGGGCGGACGACGCGCACGCGACATGATCCTGACCAACCGCGTGGTCGGTTCGGATGAAGCCTTGGCCTGGGGATTGGTCGAGAAAGTAGTTCCGGGCGAGAGCCTGCTGGACGAAGCGCAGCGCATGACGGTGCAATTCTCGACCGGTCCTACGCATGGTTATGCGGGCGCCAAGCGCCTGCAACTTGCTGCCTTCGAGAGCGGTCTGGTGACCTCATTGAGGTTAGAGGCGGCCGAAATGAATCGGGCCTCGAAAACCACGGATTCGCTGGAAGCGGTCCACGCGTTCGTCGCAAAGCGAGTGCCTCAGTTTACCGGACGCTGATCGGTTGTAGACGCATCCAGTTGGTGGAGTTCAATTGCCGTTGGCGTCAGGTAATGGATAAACCCAACTGGCGTCGGATTTGCCAGGATACAGTGCCACCATGTATCTGTGCAGAAATCAGCATGCCGAGTCGTTGTTCGATGACCGGCTTCCACGGCACCAGGCTGAACCCCATACCGTCATCCAGCATCGCGTAGCGCCCGCTGGCCAGCATGAGGCTGCGGCGGTAGATACCCGCCACGCGCTGCCCCTCAGCTACCGGACGATGCTCCAAGCCCGTATCAGCGGCAATGTCCTTCGCGGCCTGCGCCACTTCCCGATTGCGCAACGCGCCCAGCAGATTGCGCGCCAGGATCACGCGCTGGCCGCGCCGCTCGGCCAGTCCCTGTTCGGCCAGGAAATCGGCGCGCTGCTGTAGCGCCTGCTTGGCCTCGCCGCCAAAGCCCAGGTCACCCAGACCGGAGCCGCCGCCGATCAACTGCTGATCCAGCCAGGTGGCACCGATCACGCGGGCCTGCCGCTCGATGGGCAGGTGCGATTTCAGCTCCACGGCCACGCCGCCCAGGCGCTGCGCGTCGTACTGGCGGCCACGCTCAGGCAAGTCACCGGGCACCTTCCATAGTCCCTCAGCGACGCGCTCCACGATGCCCGCTCGGCGCAGGGCTTCAAGGCGGCGGACATGGGCCGCAACCACTTCATGCGGGTCGCGGCCATCCTTGGCCTGGCCTTGTGCAATGGCCAAGTGATGGTCGGTGCGGTACAGCCCATTGGTCGCCAGCGCGGTGATGGTCTTGTCCGCTGCGCGCACCTCGGCGGAGCCTTTCACCTCGACCACTGCGCTCATGGGGTACTGCTCCAGTTCCGTCCTGGGCGGCAGCGCCACATAGTGGGCCTTGCCGTCGATGCCATCGACCACCAGATAGCCCCGGTCGTACAGTTCGTCGGCCAGTCCTTTGCCCGCCACGCGGCCGATGATGGAGTGTCCATCCTCGCCCGGTTGGAACACGGCCAGGTCACGCTGCTTGCCGCCCATCGCGCGCTGCATGGTGCGGATGATGTCGCCACGTTCTCCCATGGCCCGCAAGGTTTTCTCGGCATCGGCATGCACGGCCCAAGTGCCGGGCTGGGTCTGCGTGGCAAGCCCCATGCGTTGAAGCCGCTGCAAGCGCCCGACCAGCAGCAGACGCTGGCGTTGCAGTTTGGGTTCGTTGAAGCGCTCGACCTTCACCAGGCCGTCCACCGCCTCGCGCTGGAGGGTGCGATCCAGGCTCGTCCACCGCTCCTGTTCCACTTCGCGGGCTAGGGTGCGCTGGATCTCCAGCTCGGTGCGCGGCCCCAGCCATTCGGTGGCCAGTTCCATCGCCCGCTCGCGCATGCCGCGGGTGATGTACTCCTGCGAAATGATGAGATCCTTGCCAGTGTCGTCCTTGCCGCACAGCACGACATGGGTGTGCGGGTTGTCGGTATTCCAGTGATCGACCGCCACCCAATCCAGGCGGGTGCCCAGGTCGGCCTCCATGCGCTGCATCAGGTGCCGGGTGTAGGTGCGCAGGTCTTCGAGCTGCTCCGCATCCTCGGGCGAGACGATGAAGCGGAACTGGTGGCGGTCGCCCTTGCCACGCTCCTCGAAGGCGGCCGTGTCCGCCTCGTCGGTGATGGCGCCATAGGCACGGCCCTGTCCACCCTGGCGGTCCACGCCTTCGCGCTCGATGTAGCGCAGGTGCTGCACGGTGGAGCGGCCGCTGGCCTGCTGCAAATACACCAGCCGCACCTTGACCGTGGCCCGGCGAGAAAGCGCCGTCAACGACTGGCCCGTGAAGCGGGCTGCGACATGACCGCGCCCCAGGCGCGAACCGGGGGGCTTGCCGGTGGTCTTGCGCCCCCGGCCAGAGACGCCAGCGGCCTTGCTCGTCTGGCGCAGCACCTGGGCAATGAAGGTGTCGCCGCGCTGCCTGGGCTTGCTGGGCCGCACGCGAAAACGGTCATCGTCACCGGGATTTCCGCGCTGGCTCATGATGCAGTCCCCACCAAGCCCATCGCGCCCGAGCGCATGCGGCACACGGTATTCCCAATGCCCGCAAGGCCTTGGGGCTGCTGGCGGCACGAAGCCACCTTGTGGCGAGTGCCGCCCCCAACCCACGTGCAGACTGGCTTTGCGCGCGCCGTGGTGCCGCGCCCTTCAATCTTGCCTTCCGCCTTTGCCCTTCGCTGTCGCTCCGGGCGTCGGCGGCCCGGCGGCGCTGCGCTGCTTGCAACCCGCCCGCCGGCGAACGCGCCAATGGCTGCAGGCCGGGCGCGTTCGAGGCAAGACGCCTGCACGTTGGACGGCTGCGCCGGATGTTGCGCGAGGCGCGGCGCGGATGCGCCCGCGCTGCACGCGCGACGACACGGCGGCAGCCACCGGAACGACATGCCCGATGGCACGATGAGATGCACGGCAACGTGCAGCGAATCGGCGGCCATCATGGGCGTGTTTCCAGCCAGACCGGATACGCGACGCCGATCACGGCGGATGCGCTGACCGGCCCGAAATAGCGGCTGTCGAACGACGCTGGATTGGTCACGCTCAACAGGAACAGCTCGCCCGATTCGAGGCGGCGGCAAAGCTGCAAGGATGGCAGCGGCCGGCCCAGCCGGTCGGCAGGCAGCGCGGCGGCCGCAGGCACGCCGTCGATGCGTACCTGCCCGGCGACGATGCAAACGTGTTGCGGCGCGACCGCGCCCACACGTTTGAGCAGCGGAACGCGGGTCGGCAGGTAGCCGCGCTGCGCAGCCAGCATGGCGGCCCTGTCGGGCAGCGGCACCAGCACGATGCTGTCCACGGACAACGGACGTGGCAGCGAGGCGGTGCGCGGGTCGAACGGTTCGATGCGATACCAGCCGACCGCCACGCTGTCGGACGGGTTGTAGGTCAGACGCGGCAGCGGCGACACGAAAGCCGCCCAGGCCAGCGCAGCGAGGCCGACGGCGGCGAAGCCCGCCAGCACGATGCGAACGCGCAGGCGCGAGCGAGGTTGCGGCGCGACTTCGTGCGTGCATGGGGTGTTGGATTGGGTCGTCATGGCAGCGCCTTTCCGGCCAGCCAGGCGGCGTGCCGCTCGGCGGTGTATTCGGGCAGCGCCAGGCGGGCCGCCAGACGGTTGCCCAGCGTGCGCCAGTACGCTGGCGACACGTCGATGGCGGCGATGCCTTGCCCTTCGATGCCGTCGATGCGTTCCAGCACGGCACGCACCGCGTTTTCGCCTTCGGCGTGCAGCAGCAGGCGTGCGCCGGGCCGCACGCCGGGGATGCGCTGCATGTCGTCCAGCGGCGTGGCGGCTTGCATCACCATGAGCTGCCAGCGGATCGTGCCGTAGTCGTTTGCTTCCCAGCGCACGCGGCAGAACATTGCACGCGGCAGGAACACCGCGCAGCGCCGCCAGCGGTCGAGCCGCAACGTGCGTGCCGGTTCGCCGAAACGCAGGTAGAGCTTGAAGCGCGGTTCGATGTAGGCGAGCGATACGCGCGTCAGCGGCACGCTGCCGGCCTGGCCGGCGAGCGTCGAAAGCGAAGGCGGCGGCGCAGCAGCCGGTGCAGCCGTCGCCGCGTGAGCGGCAGGCAAGGCGGATGCGTTCATGGCAGGTTCTCCGGGCGCTTGTCGGGGAACTCCCGTTCCAGCAAGCCGCGCAGCAACTCGGCCACGGTCACGCCCTGGCCGAAGGCGGCGATCTTGATGCGTGCACGTAGCGCGGGCGTCACGTCGAGCGTCAGGCGGGCCGTATAAAGGTCGCCCTTGTTGAGCGCATCGGCATCGCCCTGGCGAATCCACGCCTCGGCGTGCGGATTCGCGGGCGGACGTGCGCCGATGCCGACGCGCTTGCTGCGCGGGATGCTCATGTCGGCCACCGCAGCAGTTCATCGGTGAGCACGGCGATCTCGCGGGCGGCGGCGCTGTCGGGCGCCGTCTCGCGGGCGAGCCGGCCAGCGGCCACGCTGTCGGCGAAGACGATGCGCTGGCGCACTTCGCTGCGCAGCGCCGGCAGCGGCTGTTCGGCCAGCGATTGCCGCGCTTCCCTGCCGATGATGGTGGTGCTGACGCGCCGGTTGATGACGAAGGCCGCGTGCAGCGCAGGCCGGAACACCTGCGCTTCGCGGATCAGCGCCACCATCTCGGCGCTGGCCCACAGGTCATACGGACTGGGCTGCACGGGAATCAGCACGCGCTCGGCCGCCAGCAGCGCGGAACGCGCCAATGCGGCGATGCGCGGCGGGCCGTCGATGATGACGTGATCGGCGCGGCGGGCCAGCTCCGGCGCTTCCTGATGCAGCGTCTCGCGGGCGAGGCCCACGGTGCTGAACAGCCGGGGCAAGCCCTGCTGGCTTCTGCGCTGCGTCCAGTCCAGTGAGGAACCCTGCGGGTCGGCATCCAGCAGGATGACGTGCAGACCGCGCATCGCCAGTTCGCCCGCGATGTGCGTGGCGAGCGTGGTCTTGCCGACGCCGCCTTTCTGATTGAGAAGCGCGAAGATCATGACGCGGCCTCCCATGCTGGAAAGCCGGGATTCGCCTGCCCTGCAAAACGCTGTTCGCTGTGCCGTTTGGCGGTTGTCCACCGAAACGGTGCGCTTCTACTAAAAGTTAGAGATTTATAGTTAGGTAAGTTAGAGAGGCTGAAAACCCGCGCCATTACTGGCTTTGCGGCGTTTTCGTACTCCTGATAGCACGATAGGCGTACTCCCGATAGCACGATACCGGGTACTCCTGATAGCACGAGGCCGTCCACAGCTTTTCCCGCAGTTATCCCCGTGCCGTATGCAGCACGGGCCGGAAGGTCAGCAGTTCGGTGTTGTCGTCCGGCATGCGCTCGATGCCGAGGACGTAGCCGGGTAACGACTGCCGTGCCACCAGCACGCGCAGGTCGTAGGCGAAGTCCGAGAAGCGAGCCGCGCTGCCGGATTTGCGATGCAGATGCCGGAAGTCGAATTGCCAGCCGTGTTCCTGCCGCCCGCCGTGCTTGCGTACCAAGCGGTACAGCCAGCGTTCGATGCCGCCCTTCAAGCGGAAATAGGCCGGGTCGATGGTCAGCACCAAGGCGGCATCGAGCACGCCCGCATAGAACCAATCGGGCAAGATCAGCTCGATGCCCAGCGGCACGCCGCTGGCGTCGGCCAGTTCCTTCCACTCGTTGATCCACGAGAAGCGATGCAAGCGCCTGCCCGTGGTTTCTCGGATGGACGTGGCCACACTGGTCGATTGCAGCCGGTCGAGCGCCGCTTTCAGGCGCTGGTAGTCGTTGAGCGATGTGCCGCGCCCGATGAAGCGCAGGATTTCGTAGGGCGTGGCGCGTATCCAGCGCGACGGGCGGATGCCCGCGTCGCGCGCCTCCGCGATCTGCGAAGCGGCCCATATCAGCACGTCGGCATCCCATATCGTTGCGATGCCGTGCTCCTGCGTGCCCTCCACGCGGATGGTGATGCCGCCTGCGCGAAAGTCGATCGGCGCGGTGCGCCGCGACTTCGCCAGCGAGAAGAACGGAAAGGCCATCAAGTCCTGGCTGTCGCGTGGTGCCATGTCGCCCGGCAGCGCCCGGAACAGGTCGAGCTGTTCGCGCTGCTGCAAGGCTTGCCCTGGCGGGCTGGACATGGCAAAGGCCACCCACGCACCGGCGTTCAGCGGCCATCACGGTAGTCACCCGCGTGGCGTTGGGCATATTCCGGGTCGGAAGTCGCCTCGTAGCTGCGCTGGTCGGCCCAGGCATCGAGGTCGCTTACCGCGTACATGACGCGGCGGCCGAACTTGCGGAACTTCGGCCCTCCGCCGATCACGCGCTGTTTCTCCAGCGTGCGCGGCGACAGCCGCAGGTATTCGGCGGCTTCGTCGTTGGTCAGGTAGCGTTGGGGCTGCGCGGGCGCAGCGACAGCAGCGGCGGCAGGCCGCAAGGGAGCGGGTCGCATGGGGTGTACCTCCATCAAGCCCGGCCACACCACGCGGCCGGATAGAGGCACTTTCAAGAAAGCAAGGCTTCTTGCTAAGGGACGTTCTTCAAGGGACGCGAAACGTCCCCCCTAGTGCAACGGTGGCGGAAGCTGTGCCAGGCGGCGGTAGCCGCCGCGCATCAGCGCATCGCCACGGCGCACCAGCCGCCGCACGCGAGCACGCAAGGCGCTGTCTTTGTGCCAGTCGGCTGCGACGGCATCCGCGCCGAACAGCCCTTCGGCCACCTCGCGCAAGGACGCGCCCGAGAGGGTCGCGTCGAGCGCCTGCAAGGTGTGCAGTTCCAGCACCGCGGCGGGCGTGGGCCGGGATCGAGCCGCCGCCGCAGGCGTGGCCACGGTCGCGGCGGACAGCGCATCCAGTTCGGCCGCGAGCGTGCGATAGCGCGTGCAGGGCGTGGCGCAGGCGCGGGTGGCGTAGAGGTAGGCCATGCCGTCTTCCAGGCCGGGCGCGAGTGCCAGCCGCACGCAGCAACCCGGCCAGTGCGACACCAGCACCAGGCGCTTGCCGTCGTGGATCAGTTGCTTGCGGCCAGGCACGCGCCAGAACTCGAAGGCGTCGGCATCCGGCGGCGGGTCGTCGTCTGGATAGAGCTGGATCACGCCATCGTGATCGGGGAACCAGGCTGGATGCGCATCGCGCGCATCCAGGGCCGGGTCTTCCAGCAGGCGCAAGCCCCATCGATGCGCCGTATCCGGTCGGCGGCGACGGCGCAACCAGTCGAGCCGGTAATCGGGGTTTCTACGCAGGTATTCCCAGGCCAGCGCGGGGCCGTCGAGGTGCAGCGTGTAGAGATACGCGGCGGTTGGATACCAATGCTCGGCGTTCAGATCAGCCATAACGCAACCTCCTGTCGATCAGCAGGAACGTCGCTACGGATTCCGCCGTGCGGGAGCTATCGAAACGCCATCAAGTCGTCATCGAATCAAGGTAAGCTGTAACTGCTGGTGTCAAGACAGATTCGCTCCGGAGCATTGCTGAAATCGTCTGAATGCGACGGCTGCGCCGCCGTAAAAATGGTGCGCAGCATTGAGCAACGTGCCGCATCCAGCGCCCGGCATCATGACTGTTTGCATCTGGATCGCACCGCTTCGGCGCAAGCGTGCGGATTCAGACTTGTCCGGTCTTGAACAAGACTGAAATAGTCACAATGCGTCCCGTTTGGCCCTGCTGCGCTGGCCGGTATCAGTCCGGGATCGAACCGTCTTCCTGCGCCAGCCGGACATACTCCGACAGCCTCCGCGTCGGCTGAAAGTAGCGATCGCGCATCACCGGCCGCTGACGCGGGCCGACGATGGACGCGAGATCGGACAGCCTCACCGTGCCCAGAGCGGGCATTCCGATCCCCAAGTCGATCAGGCCGTAGGCCGTATCGCCATCGGCAGGATCGAGCGAGGCCAGCAGCCATGTTGCATGCGCGTCCGGGGTGAACAGCCGCACGGCCGGCAACGGGTCGATATCCTGCCCGGCGGCGCGGGCTTGGCCGTGGGCCAGCAGCCGCGTCCGTTCTTCCTCGGTCGCAAGCGGGATCACGGCCGCGTGCCTTCCACGAATGCACGGAACCGCCGAAGCGCCTCTGTGCTTGCGCACGAATCCATAGAAGCGTAGAGGCACGAAAGCGCATTGCCGGAAGTCAGGAAAGACACGGATGCGGTTCCCTGGGTTTGAAGAAATCCGCAGATACGGATTTCCGTAAAGGCACGAAAGAGGAAAGCAGTAGCACAAAATGAACACTATAGATTGTAGCCCTATAGAGCGCAATGGGCTGTCATCTTGGTTTTTGGGGGGAAACCATAGGTGGCAGCGAAGAACTCATTGGCAGCGGCGATACGGACGGTCAGGAAAGCGCGTGGCTTGAGCCAGGAAGCGTTCTCTGACGTGTCCAGCCGCACCTACATGAGTTCGCTGGAACGCGACCTGAAAAGCCCGACCATCCACAAGCTGGCCGAGCTGTGCGAGGTCATGGACGTGCATCCGCTCACGCTGCTGACGCTGGCCTACGTCGGCGACAGCGCGCACCAGGCCGACGAGCTGCTGGCGCGCGTGCGCCAGGAGCTTGAGGCCGTGCTGAAGGAGTCGGATACGCCGTAGCGCGTCGGCGCGTAGTGCCGGATCTCCGCAAGCGAAGCGCGCAGCGCCGCAGGCGCGAAGGCGTGAGGGATTGAAGCCGATTGGCCGTGACGGCGTAGCCGGCACGGGGCGCAGCCCGAAAGCCCGGCGGCGCTTCCAGCGCCGACACGCCATCTTGTGCCTGCGGCTGCCAAGGGTTGCGAACCCTCCAGTCAGCACCCATGCGATACCGGCCCTGGTGGACGTACCCAGCGCGGAGCGACTGCCGAAACCCTATGCGTGCGGTGATGCGATGAGCAGCACAGTGCCCCGCCGCAATGGGCGGGGCGCTGTGGGCGGCCGTCAGGCCGCCTTGGGCTTGTTGCGCGACCAGATCAGGTCGTGCGTGCCGTTCTCGCCTTCGATCAGGCGGGCATAAACGGTGGCTGGGAACGAAGGATCGTCCAGGGTCACGGACACATAGGGCCGTCCGGCCTCGCTGGTCTTCTTCCACGCCGCGCCGATGTCATGACTTGCCGCTTGCAGGCGGTAGTCGGGGGCGTTCTCGTTGTCGCCCTTGTCGTTGGGAACCAGCTTGACTTTGACGTTGAGCGTCAGGGTGCGGAGCGTGCCGGTGAAGCCGTCTTTCTCTGCGGTGAAGGTGCCGATGTTTGCCATGATGATTTCTCCTTTCGGGTTGAACAAGGTCGCGCCAGTGCGTCCTTGTTGTGATCCGTCCGGCGGGGATGGGCTGGCCGCACCGCTTGCGGTCGGAACGAAGTGGAGAACCTGGAAGCAAAAATAATTTGTCCCGCGAGGAATGCGCGCAGCGCAGGGGAAATTATTTTTGCTGGAAGGTTGCGGCCATGAAGCCCAAGGCGCAGCCGCGCCACCGCCAGGATTCACAACAAGACAAGGACGTACAGGCCGACCGCTCCCGAATGGAGACATGGCCGACTCGGCATCCCCGCGTGACGGCTTCACCGGCTTGCGCCCTGACGCGGGCCAGGTCAATGCCCCGACGACAAGGCCGGAGCGCCCCTGCCGCAGCTCGCGGCACATGCTTGAGGCGTGGCGTGGAGGCTCCATCGGGCGAGGCCGGGCGGTGTGTCGGTGAACCGTCCTTCGTGACATACAGGCAACGAACCGCCAGCGTCGAGGACGGCACGCTTTCGCACAACCTGCCGCAGCAAGCCGGGGCGTAGCCCCACAAGCCCCGCCCATTGCGGCGGGGCGCAGTCCAAACACCGGCGGCGGGGTGCGCCGCCGCACTTGTGGGCTTCGTGGTTTCTCGCGCACAAGGCCGCTTGTGCGCGGCCCCTTCGCCGCCCGCCCGAAGGCGGCGAAGGGGCGTTTTGGTTTTGGGCCTTGAAACCGGGCGCGGCCACCGCCGCGCCCGGATTTTTGACCACCAGCCCCAGGGCGGAACGGACTGGGGCTGGCGTGAATGATGGGTTAGTCCTTGGTTTCGATAATCCACCACACGGCACGCGGCAAGGCGCGGCCCGTGATGGGGTGAAAGTCGGTCAGGTCGGCTCGGGCTGTCCAGCCGCGAGGCGGACGGTAGCCGCGCACGTCGCCTTCGCCGTGCCAGCGGCGGGCGCGTACCGTACCGGGGGCATAGGTCGCCGCCATGCGTGGGCGGCTGGTCGTGGTGCGGGTCATTGGGGTTTCTCCTTGCAGCGAAGCGCCCCGGTCGAGGCCGGGGCGCTTGCCTTCCGTGCGGGTCAAGCGGCCAGTGCTTCGGCGGGTTCATCCGCCATTGCCTCGGCATCCTCCGGGGCGTTTTGCTCCGGGCCTTCTTCCTGCACGGCATCCTGCGGGCCTGCGGCCTTGAAGATGGCGGGCATCCAGCCCGTGCCATCGGCCAGCCGCTCGGCCTCGCTGGCAATGTCGGCCTTCTTCAACTTCGCCAGCCGGGTTACAGAATCCGGTGCAAACACGGCCACGGCATCCAGAATCACGGCCTTGGAAACATGCTTGAAGTAGCCTTCTGCGGTCGGCTTCCACCATGCGGCCATGTCGAGGCCCACGGCCTGCGCCAGTTCTGCGCCGCGCTGGTGCGGCGTGGCGCGGGGTGTCACCACGTCCACCGTGGAAGCCACGCACACGGCCAGCAGCCGCACCAGTTCATCTTGCGGCTTCGCCAGCAGCACGGCGAACAGTTCGGCGCTGTCCTCCGGCAAGGCTTCGCCCGCCACCTGTTGCAGTTCGCGCAGCGCCACGGCGGCGGGCGATTCGGGCAAGTCCGGGGCCATGCCTTCCAGCCGGTCTTGCACTTTGAGGCTTACGCCCAGCGGCAAGTCGTGGCCGTAGTGGCTGCCCTGCAAAACGGTCTGCACCATGCCATGCACCACGGCGGCCAGCGCGGCTTGCGGATGCCGGGCGACTTCGATTTGCAGCGCGGCGGTGCGGTGGGCGCTCAACTTCTGCGCCAGCCGGTCGGACATGGCGGCGGCCTTGGGCTGCCTGTCGTCGTCTCCGTCCTCGCCTTCCTCGTCGTTCGCGGCTTCGCCTTCGCCGCCGAAACCCTGCCGAATCCTTTCCAGTGTGCGCAGCGCCTTGGCTTCGGCTTCGCGCATCAGGCCGCGATGAATGACGGCCTCGCCGTTGCGGTCGATGGTGACGATGGCTCCGGCTGCGGCCTTCACGTTCGCGCCGTAGTCTTGCAAGCCATCTTCTAGCGCTTGCAACTGCTCGCCCACGGCTTCGCCTTCCTCCTGCAAGGCATCGGCCTTTTCCTCGTCGTCGGCGTCCAATGCGGCATCCACGGCTTCGGCCAGTTCGTGCATCCGGGCTTGCAGCTTCTCGATGCGTGCGGCTTCGCGCTTGTTCGGTTCGCGGCGCTCCCTCGGGGCGCGTTGGAAGGTGTGCAGGTCGGCATGGGTCGCGCCCGGCGTGGCATCCACCCACGCCCAACCTTCGGCGCGAACATTGGCGGCAATGCCTGCCAGCCGGGTTTGCGCCAGTCGTTCCAGCAGCGCGGCATCGGTCAGATACACGCCCGCATCGCCTTCCGCAAACAGGTCGCGGCGGATGCCACCGCCTGCGGCTTCGTAGGTGTCCAGCCCTACGAACCGCACCAGCGGATGCCGGTAGGCGTCGATTTCGCGCTCGGTCAGGCGTTCGCGCAAGTGGGACGGATGCCGCTGCCACTGCGGGGCATCGTAGAACGCGGCTTCCTGTGCGGCGTGGTCATCGGTGATGGCAAGCGCCATCAACTGATCGAGCGTGACGGCATCGGCGCGATAGTCGGCCATCAGGCGCGGCGACACGTTCGCCAGCTTCAAGCGGCGTTGCACCACCAGCGGCGTGACGCTGAAATCCGCCGCAATGTCCTCGATGGGCCGGCCTTCGGCCACCAGCGCGGCGAATGCCTCGAACTGGTCGGCGGGGTGCATGGCTTCGCGCTGTACGTTCTCGGTGAGGCTGGCCGTGCGGGCGGTGCCATCGGCTACCAGCAGGCAAGGAACCTCCCATTCCTTGCTGATGCGGTGCTTTTTCGCCAGCAGCTTCAACGCGGCGAGGCGACGGCCACCGGCGACGACTTCGTAATGCTCGCCATCGGCGGATGCAATCACGATCAGGTTTTGCAGCAGGCCGACACGCTGGATGGATGCGGCGAGTTCGGGGATGGACATGCGCGGGGTCTTGCGCACGTTGCGGCCCGTGGGGCGCAACACCAGCCGCGACAGCGGAACCAGAATCAGGTTCTTGGTCGGGTCGGCAGCTTCCAGCGCGGGGGCTTGGATGGCGCGGGCTTCGGTAGTGGTAACGGCGTTCATGGTGTATCTCCAATCAAGTGAAACAAGGGAATGGAGGGGAACCGCCCCTCCGGCGGGTAAAAGATCGGAAGGGTTCAGGCTTTCAACTGGCGCAGGCCATCGGCCAGCATCCAGAGGGCGCGATTGAGGCGCACATCGGAATCAATGCCTTGCACCGGGCGGGTCTGCTGGCGGCGCCCGTTGGCGCTGCGGCCATGCAATCCGCCTTTGGTCAGGTTTTCTTGGGTGCGGTTGAACACGCTCCACAAGTCCGGGCGGCGGTCGTCGAACCGGCGCGGCATCAGGATTTGCGATTCGGTGATGGGCGCTGGCTTGTTGTCGGTGGGGTCGTACTTGAGGGCCAGCGCGGAACGGGCGAACACTTCGGCCTCGCCTTCGTCCAGCGTGATCGCGCGCATGGCATCGCGGGATTCCTTCACCCGCTCGAAGCCGCTCAACACCTCGAAAGCGCCTTCGATGACGGAGCCGGCTACGTCGCCTTTGTGGGGCACGCGCACGTCCGCCACGGTGTCGCCGCAGACAAGACCATTGCTGCACACGAACCGGAACATGCCGGCCAGCATCTGATAGCTGCTGGTGCCGTCATGCGAGTTCAGCAGCACGATTTCGTTAGCCTCCGCGCCGTTGATCTGGCTGGCGTGGCGCAGGCGAATCATGTGTTTCGTGTGCTCGCGCTTGCCTTCATCGCGCACGCGGGTCTGCGTCACCATGAAGGGCTGGAAGCCTTCTTTCCGAAGCTCGGTCAGCACGGCGGCGGTGGGGATGTAGGCGTACCGCTGCGAACGGCTCTCATGCGGGGCGTCCGCGAAGATGGACGGCGCGACACGGTGAATCTGGTCATCGGTCAGCGGGTATTCGCTGCGCAGTGCCGGGGAACGGGAAGCGAAACGGGATGCGAGTTGCATGGTCTTTCTCCTGACAAAAAGAGGTTTGCTGTTCACACCGCACACCGGATTCCTAGATTCGGAGCCCAGCCTTTCAGCTGTTCGGTGCGGTCGGCACGAGGAACCCGGTTAGCCCTGTTGCCACCGTCTTTCCTGAGTTCATCGCCCGCGACGGTCAGGAGCGCGCGAACGGGTGCCGTCAAGGAGGCAAGCGCAGGGTTGGTGCGGCCCGCAGGCGCAGCCGAGGACACGGCCCTGCGTGCCTTGACGGCACACGGGCGCGGGCTACAGTCGCAGACAAGGTGATGAGGTCAGGGAAGACGGCTGGACATGGCAACGGCCATCCCTATGTGCCGAACCGCACGGCAAGCGAAGCGCGCAGGCCCGGATCTAGAAGCCGGGCCGGAGGCGTCAGCCGAGCGGAGCGAGGGAACGATGGAAGCCCGTCAGGGGCGAGACGCCGCAGGCGGCTCGATGCGCAACGCGCACGACAGCGCGACCGGCCATGTCTTCTTGGCCGGGGACGCCCTGACTTCGATGCTCGATGAACATCACGCCCAGGACAGCCCTCATGCACAAGGCATCGAGAAATTGCTTCTGCTGCTGGGACTGCGATTGGCTTCTGGCCGATCCGGCGCAGCCGGTTCGGCGGTCTTCCAGGGGCGCCAAGCATCGCGCGGCGGGGATAGCCCGCAGGGCTTTCCCCTGGAGGCAAGCGAAGCGCCGCGGGCGCGAAGGCATCGGCATCGGGCGCAGCAAAAAGAATGGCGCGTCGCCCGAAAGGACGACGCGCCGGGTTGTTAGCGCGATCAGCTCGTCGCCGGCGACACCATCGCTTCAAGCTGCTCTATGACGCCCGGCTTAACGAAGACGCAAGGCTGGTTGGCCTCGATCGGCACGTTGAACACCTTGGCGAACACATGATGCTTCAGGTGCGCCAGCCGGCCCGTGCGATAAGCCTGCTCGGGCTTCAGGCGGCCACCCGGCGAGCCGCTGCGCTGCGGGTCGCATTCGACTAGCGCGACGAAACCATCGTCGGCCAGCTTCTGGTGCTCGGGGCATAGGCCCCAGCCCGTCTTCGTATGGTGCTCCATGCTTGCACGCAGGCGCTTGTCGAGCAGGATGGTGCCGGTATCGAACGCTTTGCCGCAGACCAGGCAAACGTGCTGTTCGAGGGAAACATGTGATTTATCGTTCATGACGATCTCCGGTTACACAGGCGGAATTGCCCGGAACCGTCACCAGCACGGCGCAGCGCAAGCGGTCAGGGGTCAAGGACGGCCGGGAGGCCGCAAGCGTGCTTGCACGCGCAGCCCTTGACGGCGAGAACGCCGTGATACGGTGAAGGGAACAGCAAGACCGCCTCACACCACCACCTACGCACACCTGTCTTCAGCAAGCGCAGGCCCGCGAGGGCCGTAGCTGCGCCACCGGGCGCAGCAAAAAAGGGGCCGCAGCCCCCCTGTGTCAGATCAGGCCACGCTCAGCGAATGACGTAGTGGCCTCGCCGCCGACGACGATGTGATCCAGCGTGCGCACGTCCACCAGCGCCAGGGCTTCCTTGAGGCGTTGGGTCAGCAGCTTGTCCGCCTGGCTCGGCTCGGAATTGCCGCTCGGATGATTGTGCGAAAAGATCACGGCCGCTGCGTTGTGTTGCAGTGCCGTTTTCACGACTTCGCGCGGATACACCGATGCCTGGTCGATGGTGCCGCGAAACATCTCCACGTATTCGATCAGACGGTTCTGGCTGTCGAGGAACAGCGTAGCGAAAACCTCATGCTCGAAGTTGGCCAGCTTGGTGCGCAGGTAGTCCTTGACCAGCGCCGGCGAAGTGAACAGCGTCCCGCGCGGAGTTTTCTGGTCGATAACGTACCGCGCAGCTTCCAGAATTTGGTCGGCAGTCGCCGGCAGATAGCGCCCCTGGTCGTCACGCACCAGCAGCGAGGAATCGAGAGACAGAGAAAGTTGCGACATGATCATGCTCCGGTTGCTCGGGCGGAATTGCCCGGAACCGGCCTCAGCACGGCGCAGCGCAAGCGGTCAGGGGTCAGCGACGGCCGCCAGGACGCAAGCGCGCAAGGCGCGCGCAGCCCTTGACGGCGAGAACGCCGTGATACGGTGAAGGGAACAGCAAGACCGCCCACACCCCGCCCGCAGAGACGACGGATGGGCAAGCGCAGCGCGCAGGCCCACAGGGCCGGAGGCGTCAGGGATCAAAGCCGGATGGCCATGACTCGGTACGAGGCATGGGGCGTAGCCCGCGAGCCCGACGGCGGAACGCCGGGACGCTCTTTTGTCGCTAAGTTCCTATGAAATGTGGAGCTTCAACTCGCGATCTATAGGTAACGACGTGACCACACGCATTTAGAGCATCGTCAGCAGGTTGGAGATGAAAATTGCTTTGTCCATAGAGCCGTCGATTCAGTCAAGAACCGCTGTTGCGCAGTCAGCGCTTCCCTCAAATCATTGCCCAAATCGTGGTGCCCCTGACTCAATAGTTCTGCCATCACGGACTCGGCGATTTGCGAACCCCGGGGGAATGCCAAAAGCGTGCCTTCGGCCAGTACAGGCGGGAACTCCATGTTCGAACCAGAACCTACCAAGCTCTTCACAGTCCATAGCATCTGTCCGGCCAAATCCTTGGGGAGCAATACCAGATGAAATCCATCGAGCAGCCATTGCACAGTCAAATGGTTGAGCTGGTAGAGATAGAGTTTCGAGGCGAGGTGAATGCGCGCGCCAATGCGCTTAGCGACATGCACGGCGCCCGCAAGATGGTGAGATCCGCCACTGTTGTCAAGGAACAAACGGCCATCCCAAGCTCGCACGCTAAACGTGTCGGAGCCACGTCCGTGCAGTAGCCGAATTTCGCCATGAGAACAAAGCTCTTTTAAGCTCGCATCATCCAGTCCGAGCGGGGGCTTTCCTTTTCTGGCATATCGATTCTGCTCATCAATATAGTAGGCACCAAAGACATCCACACTTTCGTGTGGCATATCTGCCGACTTGCTTGCGGAGATGCCCTCTATATCGCTTGCGTCGCATTCAAAGTGAGGCACCATCGTCACTTGCACTAGCGATCCATGAGGACTTTGGAAAGCCTCCTTAGCGCCCGAGGCTAAGCCCGAAAATCGGCTCCGCAAAGTAAAGTTGCTGCGATTAAGATTGTCCAGGATGTCCCATCGACGGCGTGAGTCATCAAAAATCTTCGATTTTGCGGTGTTGAGGAGCACATTTTTTCCTGCCGACTCCTTGAGCCCCAATAGCTCACGCCAAGCTTCACACCGCTTCCGTACAAGCGCCGGCGGTCGATTCCAAAATCTTCGCCACCACGGCCATGTGTGGAGTTCAAGCACAGAAATTGGAAACTCAGAGAGCGACATCGCATGCATAGGTTGCAAGTACCTGGTAGTTAGGCAAGCGCAGGCCCGCAAGGCCGGAGGCGTCAGGAATCAAAGCCGGGTGGCCGCGACTCGGCATGAGGCGCGGGGCGCAGCCCGCGAGTCCGACGGCGGAACGCCGGGACGCTCATAACGTAGGCGGCAGAAAGCCAATGAACAGCACGTCACGCTCAAACTGCCCGCTCAACTCTCTTGCTCTTCGGGGTACTCTGCTTGAGGAATTGATACCCAGCCATCGCGGGTAATGCCCGCCCCAATGCGGAGATTCTTGCTTTCGGTTGCCGCCCAGTGCCCACCCCGGTGCAATACAGCGCGAATTACGGACTTCCGCGGGTGATCCTCATCGGCTTTGGCAGAACTGCAAATGGCATTCCAGGTATGCTTGTCCGGCATGCTGTCCAATCGTGGACCAACCAGTTGATCCAGAATTTCAGTCGAGACATTGTGTCGCCCGCCATGATGAGGCACCTGGAAATACCGAATGCCTGGCAACGCGAGTCCGGCAAAAGGCGCGTAGTCAATAACCTCTTGCAGCGCTTCACGCCCGGCATCGCCAGTAAGCATGACACGATGACCGTTCAGAACAGCCGACTGGACCACACTCATTTCATTTTCACGGCTGGTAGGCTCCGGCGGAAAATATTCCTCGCCCCACAGGGACTTGATGTAGGCGGTCGCGGCCTTCACCACCCGGAATATGCTGCTCAGCGCGCTATCCAAAGCACTTTCTTCAACAGCTTCCGGTGTCTTCGCGGAGTCCACGATCAGGTCGAAGTAGCGATCTAGTGTGGGTGCCATCACCATGAAGGGACCGATGTTCTGCCCCTGAAGAGGGGCATGGATTGGAATTCCCTTCTCAACCGCAAGATCCTCAAGAATTGCCGTGGCATCGTAGATGGAGCGCAATTTCCGTCTCAGTGCTTCAACTGATTCATAGGTCTCGAATCGATCAATCAACTGATCTGCATAGATCCACGGCCTGTTGATCCAGAGATTTTTGACTGTGCATTGCTCCAGGACTTTTCGCAGCCCATTGGCGTGATCGCGATCGGGGTGTGTGAGGATCACATGGTCGATGACTGTTGTTCCATAGTACGTCTTCAGGTGCTCGACGAGCTGATCTCCCGTATCCAGATACCCACCGTCAACGACGTGCACGCCCTCTGTGCCATTCACCGAATAGCGTAGCGTGATTGCATCCCCGCTTTTCGCTGTTTCGACGCCAAGAAAATCGATCTCGAAGTAGTCAGCCATACATCCCTTTCGTTTTATGCCAAGAAAGTGCCGGCGGCTTTGCCTTTACCAGCGATCCACCGCACACCTGAGTCCTGTCGGAGTCCATACCAACGACACGGCGGGAAGGCCGCCAGCATCCTCGGCGATGCCGCGCAACGTATTTCGGTCTATGCCCGAATGTGCGCCGCCTTTCGGGTGGCTATGCCAAGTGCCGATGAAGGCCAGATACCCCAAAGAGGTTCCATTCGCTGTGCGCAAATTTTGAACAAGCCCATTCGTCCCAAGGACGAAGCGGGCGGCCTCCCGAATGCTGTCAGGCGGCGCATCCACGAGGCCAGCAATGGTGATGGTTCGATTCTCAAACGAGATACGACCGACCAAGGCTCCACCTGTTTCCAGAGCGCCCCAGCGCAGCGCATCAGCATGGATCGCTTGCACGACAGGGTGCAGAATCCGAATGTTCCAGCCACCATCGTCTGCTACGTTGAGCACAGTGGTCGGGCCGAGGCTGGTGCTGGTCCATGCCATGCCGAGGCCTTCGGTATCCGAGACCCCGGCGCAAAGCGTCGCCTCCTTCGGGAGTCCGCCAACGAGCCAGCGTTCCAGTTGCAGGCCAGCTAATGAAGCAGAACGCGAAACAACGGCATCGGACATTGGCATCGTCAGTGAACGGCAGTTGTCGCCCACAAAAATACGCGTCGGCTCAGACGTATCGCCAGCAATCGACGCCCGCAGTTCCGGCACAAACCGACAGCACTCGAACAAGAATGCCGTAAGATCGTCAACCCGACCGGCGCGACCAGGCCCTTCAAGCAAAACCGCGACACAGCGCCCCTGGCCATACATGACGATCCGTGCCAACCGCGCAGGGGATTGGTTCAGCGCCGTTGATTGCGTTTCTGCGGCCAACACCTGAAGTGAGGCTGTCGCATCCACGATGAGGGCCGCATCCTGCGGAACGGTTGCAGCAAACTGCGCAGCATCGACCAAGAGAGTCACTGCGTCGGTGTCGAACGCTTGCGATTGAAGATGCGACAGCGACTCAAAGGCCGTCTTCATCAGCGCCGACTTCCGAGGTGGGACCAGCACCGATGCCCGCTCAATGAGTGCATGCCGGGCCGCGTTGTGAGGCGACATGGACTCGTTATCGACGAAGGTCATTGAGCCGAAACCCGCTCGCCCCAGTTGCATCGCGATTTTCGACCCCACGCTTCCGCAGCCGAGCAAGACCAGCGGCTGCGATGTGGCCGCAGATGGAATGCCGGACGTTCTTGCCAGCAGTTCGGGAGACAACGCATGTGCGTGAAAAGCCGGGTGAACCGTGGCGTTTCGCTCCAGGAGCGATTGAGCGTTGAGTTCATAGCGCACCACGTAGGGCAATACCTCGATACTTCTCCCCGGTGAGCCCACAAGCGACGCTGGCCTTTGAACAGTCAGAATCACAATCGCATACAAGCCATGCGTCCAGCCACGCGAGTCTTGCTGCATATCCAGAATCGAACGTCCATAGTAGCCGTCCAAGCCTTGAGCCAAAGCGTCACGATCGACGCCGAGTTCCGCTGCTCGATCAAGCAACGTCGCGAGATCGACAACCGTCTCGGGTTGATAGTGGCCGACCACATGCGGGTTGCCGTCGGTTATTGGAGCCCGCGCAATGAAGGCTGCGGTATGGCCATTTCCCCATTTACCCAACTTGTCGTTGTGAACCTCCTGATAGAACACAGGATCGACTTGAGCAGTCAGTTCGGCATTGACGATGGCGTATAGCCCGCCATCAATCGTCACGTAGCCTGCGGGAACCACCAAAATCGTGCCGTCAGCGGGAGCGGCGGCCGCGACATTCTCGGCACTGAATACAAGGGTCGAAGGACAACTGTCTCGACGAGTCGGCTCCCACCCCTGTTCAAGGTCCAGCAACGTCCCGGCTGCGGCCTTGTGCAACCAAACGATCAACTGATCGACGATGGCGTCCAGACCAAACCGATGCAGCAGCTCGTCCAACGATCCCTCGAACAGACAAGGCGAGACCAACTCGCCTTCGCGATGAGGATTGATGTGCGGCAAGTTGAGTGGGAAGTCCGCACGCAAGAAAGGCTTGGGTGCAGACATGGGCCAGTCACTGCCGAATACCAGAACGCATGTCTCGACCGAGCGCACTCCGGTCCCGGATACGCCATTGCGCCGAGACCTGCTCGGCAATTCAACAGCAACATCGACTTCAATCTGCGTCGATTCACCACTTTTCCTTGGCTCGCCAACGCGGACAAGGCCCCTGTGCCGCTGAAGTTGATGCAGTGCGTCCGCGATGGTGCCCGTCATGATGCCCCGTGTGGCATGGGCGCGCGCGCGGAGGTGATCACGGCGGCGGCCTTCGATCCGGCTTCCTTCTTCGAGGGAGGCTGCACACCCTGAGCGGTGACGGTGAAAACGAGGGGCTCCACGGATTTTTCGCTCGGATATTCGCCCGTGCAGTAAAAGTCGCCTTTTACTTCGTCCACGATTGCTACGTATTCACGCTTTGCGCGGATGCAGGGCGGATCGCTGTCGTCGTCTGCGATCGGCTTGCAACTGGCGACGATGACGGCACCGTTGCGGGTCTGCGAAAGCGCCTTGCGAGCGTCGGCATCAAGTTTGGCCTTTTCGCGGTAGTCCGACCAACTGTCATAGGACAGCGAATGCCAGGAACAGTGATGTGGCGCCTGCATGATGTCGTACTCAAGCACATCGGCTTCGGCCTTGTGGCGCTGCCACTGGCGGTTCCAGATAAATACTTCGGCATCGCCACCAGTAAGGAATTTTGCGCCATCCGGCGTCTGAGCATCAGCGGCCAATGTGAAGTTCAAGATCACGCTGGACTGGTTCTTGACCAGGCACTCTTCCTCTTCTTCGTCGTCCTGGGCGTCCAAGGGTGCCAGAAGAATCGCGGAGAAGAATGCGGAACTCTTGCCATTGATCGTCGAGAAGCGCGTGTCCACCTTCCGCACAATCGAGGTGAGATCATCGGTTTTTCCGTCGATGTCCTCGCCCATGATCTGAATGCGGTCGCCGTTCCCGACGACGAAATTCTTGTCGCGGTTCAGCTGTACGCGCCGACGCGCCTCCGTGTTGAATGCCTTGGCGTCGTCACTCAAGGTGTGCGTCTTGCTGGCGCGTCGAAACACGATCGGAGACGACCATATCTCGCGGATCACGATCTTCTTGTCCTTGTCGTCCTTCTTGTCATCCGGATACTTGTCCAGCGGCCCCAGGTGGAAGTGCCGCGTCAGGCCTCGGCAATGGTCCTGGTCCGGGTGGCTCAGCAGGAACGCATCGACATACGGCCTGCCGTTCTCATCTTTCTTCAGTCGGTCGCGCAGATCCTTGGCGACATCGCGCGCCTCACCGTCAGGGTCGTCGGCGTCTTGCCTGATGTTTACGTCGATCAGCAGGGTGGTTGCGTCGAGGTCGCCGAACTTGATGAGGGTCATGTCCCCGTTGTCGACGGGAAAAAACGTGATGGTTGTGGGCATTGGGGCTCCGGGTAGACGACCGAAGGATGATCGCGTATAGTTAATGTACGACTATTTTTTATATCCGTCTACTTTTTAGGCGCAACTGATGCAAGAGCCCTCTGTCACTGCCGCCAATCCTGCTGAGCCCAAAGGGCTAAGTTGGGGGTTGGAAAGCAGACTTCAATTCATCGATTTCCGTTTGCGCTGGGAACGGCACATTAATCGAATGGATCTCACTGAGCACTTCGGCATATCGGTTCCCCAGGCGTCACTGGACATTGCCAAGTACACGGAGTTGGCGCCGAGCAACCTGACTTACGACCGCAGTTCCAAGACCTACACGGCAGCGCCGAGTTTTCACCCGCTTTACCAACGAAGTTCGGCGCAACACTATCTAGCGGAGCTGCTGGCCACCAAGATGGGAGTCATCGAGCCTGCGGCCAGCTTTATCGGCTCAGCACTTGAGGCAGATTGGGCGCCGTCCCCCTGGCGCACGATCAATGAACAGACCGTCGAAGCAGTGGTCCGGGCAATTCGGCAGCAGGAAGCCATTTGGGTGAGCTACCAGTCCATGACGTCCATGGACGAATCGGTTCGTCTGCTGTCTCCCCACGCCCTTGGTAATGACGGTTTTCGCTGGCACATGCGCGCGTTTTGCCACAAACGCCAGCGCTTCAGTGATTTCGTCCTCGCCCGAATCCTGCGCATCGACGGCTTCGAAGCGAGCCAAGTGGACGCCAGCCAAGATTCGCACTGGCAAACTCTCTTGACGCTGGTGCTTGCACCGCACCCCGATTTGCCCGCTGCCAAGAAACGAGTCCTGGAGTTGGACTATGGAATGGAAGACGGACAGGTCAAACTTCCATGCCGCCAAGCGTTTTTGTATTACACGCTGAGGCGTTTGGGCTTGCATACCAAGGAAGCACCCGACCCTCTCGCGCAGCAGATCACTTTAAAGAACCGCGATGAAATTCAACCCTATATTGATGCCTTGTCGGCCCAAAGCTGAACGCCCATGACAACTATTTTTGAACTGGTCAAAGACCCCTATGAGCGCAAGGCGCGCGTAATCCCAGGACTTCTTGTAGCGTTACCGCTGCTCGTTCCTTTGTTGTGCGTCTACGGCGCAAAGCACCCGGTACTTACAGGCGTGATCGGCTTGCTTGGTGGCTGCGGTGCCATTTATGCGCTTGCGAGCGTAGCTCGCGGGCGCGGGAAGAAGCTTGAAGAGATCCTGGTTGCAAGGTGGGGCGGTATGCCGACAACCATCGCGTTACGCCATCGCGACAAGTTTCTCGATGGTGTCAGCAAGCAGCGCTACCACACGGCGATCACGGCCAAGCTGGGCATCGCCATGCCAACGGCAGAAGAAGAATCAGCAAGCCCTGACAAGGCAGACGACATCTACGTTGGCGCCACAAAGCGGCTTCGCGAACTCACGCGTTCCAACAAGCAGCTCTTGCTGAAAGAGAACATCGCCTACGGATTTCACCGCAATATGCTGGCAATGAAGCCTGCCGGCATCGTGTCGTGCCTCCTGGGCATCGTCTACGGATTGCTGATTGCAAAGATTCTGCAGGTAGTACCTCCTCATTTTAACCTAGAGCACCTTGCCGATCCGGGGCTTGCCGCAGGCTTGACACTGCTCATTTCGCTGGCATTACTTGCCGCTTGGCTGCTGTATTTCGATCAGGGCGCGGTCAGACGGATGGGGTTCGTCTATGCAGAACGCTTGTTTGAGTGCTTGCCGTCTTTGCCTTCTTCGGCCCCGCGGAAAAGAGCCTCAAAACCGACTACGGACTGAGATTCAATGCTCTTTGCAAATAGGCGCGTAACTCCGCAGGAATGCTTGCCTATCGGCTGACTTCCGACGGGGGATGGTCACGCCTCTTGGCTGGCAGCCGCGTGATTGCGATGCAGGTCCGAAACCACCGCGATCAATCTGTTGATCGGTTCAGCCAGCCGCTTCGGCAAGACGCGATGCTGGGTATGGGTTTTCAAGTCGGCGATCCAGCGATGCGCAACCCACACGTCTTCTTCAGGGTGGTGGTTGTCTACGCCGTTGCAATACTTGTAGCCAACGAGCGAATCAGTGTGCGACAGCAGGATGCGCGCCATCGTCATGTGGAAGCGATGGGCCTGGAGATCCGCCGGGCCTTTGGGACGCGGCAGGGTCAGTCGTAGGCATCGCTGGCCGTTGAACTCGCTCCAGTCGGGGCCAACGACTTGTCCCGCGCGTTCCAGCATCTTGCGCGACTGTTCGTTCTTGCCATTGACCAAGGCAACGGCGACCGTACCCTTCGGGTACTCCAGCTTTTCGGCGAGCAGGTTCATCCAGCGCACCAACTTGTTCAGGGTCTCATCGTCGGCAAACACAAGGAACTGATGGCGCTGCTCGTCGTCCAGAAACGCCGGCAATTGCGCGTAGAGGGGGTACAGCAGGTCGTGGAGATAGATGTAGGTCTGCCGGCGTCCTTGCTCGTGGCTCCGCGTGGTCGCAGTCAATACCTGCCGTGCCCACTCGGGCGTGAGTTCGTCCAGCGTCATCTCGGTGATGTCGATGGAGATGAGCGGGAATCCGAGCGACTTCCCGATAAGAGCCTTGCGCCCGTCGAAGGCGTGGCCGAGTTCGATTTCAACGCCGCCCAGCACCATCGGTTCAGCCTGGACCGGGGGGCCGAGCACGGCAACGTCGAGCCGGAATTTGCTGCCGAATGGCGTCTCCAGGGGATGCTCGGTTGCCACCTGGTCGGCGCCGAGCAACAAGTTGCCTTCCAGCGGATAGTCCGACGCATCCATATCCTTGAACGCCCACGGCATCGCAAGCCCGGCATTCAAACGTCGTGAGAGTTCGGCCGCGACAAGTTCTTTCGCCCGCCGGTGTTCAGGACTTTCCTGCACGGCGCGCCATCGGCTGGCTTCTTCATCGTCGAAGTGCGCTTTGGGGTTAAAGGTGTGCTGGGCAGGAAGTACGCGGAAATGGGATCGCCGACGCAGCTTCCCGCTTTCAAAGGAGGGGCTGACCCATGTCACCATCTGGCGCTCTGCGCCTGGAGACACCAAGGGCCACAGCTTGCGCGCATGTTCCCGGCTGCGAACGTCGCGCGCGGCAATCGTGGTCTGGAAAATCCCTTTTCGAGAGAAGACAACGATCGCCTCGTCCATTCCTGTCTCTCACTTACGGCGATACGGCCGCTAATTTCGTGGTGCCATCCAGCTTGCGGTGAATCAGCGATACCAGCGTCAGGATGTCCAGTGCGTCCTGTTCGGACATGGGCCAATTCGTCTTGGGCGCATGGGCCAGCGGATTGCGCACGGCGCCAAATAAGCCGATCAGCAGGTTGGCAAAGCCTTTCTGCTCGCTCTTTTCGGACTCGGTGGTGAGCGGTCCCAAGGCGAGAACGGGTTGCTGGCCTGCGAATGCCTTGTTCACCAAGTCCGCGCCGTCGCCGTTCAGGCCCGACAGCAGGCGAATCCGCTCCGCAACACCTTTCGTTGCCTCGAACACGGCATGGAAGTAGTTTTCCTCCAGCAACTCGGCGCGGCAGTAGTTCAGCACTTCCGCATGGACGACGCGGCTTTCCAGTGCGGCCTTGAGTCGTCCCGCGCGGGCGCGGGCGGCATCAAGCGTCGTGGCCTTATCGGCGTGAGCAACCTTGCCGTCATCGCGCACGTAGAAACCGGAGAAGGCAAGGACGACATTGAGTTCGTCGCGCCGCCAAGCGAACGTCGCGGGATCGCGGGCGTAGTTCACCGGGTTCATCGCGCGGTTGATGAACATGATGAGATGGTTGCCGATCTGGTGGTGGTTCTGCGCACCGGCCAGCGCATTGAACAACCGCTTCCACTTTGTCATGCCGGGCGACGTGTCGGCAACCTCGATTTCCTGCAGCAGCCGCTCGATCTGTGTACCGCTCAGACCGCGTTCGGTATCGGCGAGCACGCGGCAGGCGGCTTCAAGATGCTGTGAGTTGAAAGGGGTAATTCGCGTCGCCAATGCCTGTCTCCCTCGTCAGGCATCAGATGATGGCCTGCAGGCCCTTGTCGGCGATGACGTTGAGCAGTTTGAGCGCTGGCCCCGTGGGATGGGTTTCGCCTTGTTCCCACTTGCGCACGGTCGAGGCCGACGTGTGTAGATGAAGAGCGAACACCGGCTGGCTAAACTTCAAGGCTTCACGCAGCCGCTTGATATCGAAAGCACTGAACTCCCGCACCGGCGGCGGGCAGATTGCGTCGAACTCGCGCATCGTTACCTTGCCGATCGCTCCCGCTTCGTGGAGCGCGGCCAGATCGCCACGCAGGGATTCAATGATCTTGCTCACAATGCACCTCCAATAACACGCCTGACTGCAACGCCTTCGACAATGCTTCGGCGGACAGTTCCAGGAACACCTTGCCGGCGAATTGCAGTGCCTTCTTCTCGTCCTGCGTAATGTTCGCCTTGTCGCTCTTGGGGAACCCATGCAGGAACACATAGCGGCTGCCGATCCGGGCCGACAATAACGTGCGGTAGCCGCCACTCTTGCCACCACCAGGGCGGGCAACCCGTTTCTTGTAAAGGAAGCCGCCCAAGTCCGCGTCAATCAGACCGCTTTCCATCTCCTGAACCGCTTTGCACAAGGCGGCATCGGACAGCTTTTCGCCCGCCTGCCACCGCGCAAAATCCTTTCGTTTGAGGATGCGCGTCATCTTGACCTTCAAACTATACCCGAAACGGGCACACTTTTCCAGTGCTTAGTACGATACGCAGGCGGTGATGGCCACTGAGCCAATTGTCGTAGCGGTGATACGACAATTGGGGCGGCAAGGTGGATTGCTGGCCTCTGATCATGCGGTCACCTCTTTCGGTTCTTGATGCATGCTGACGACCGACTTGCGTCGATTCGCCACCAGTTCGGCGGCTTCCCGCACGGGCTTGTCCTCGGTGTGGACGTAGCGCATGAACATCACCACGGTCTTGTGCGCCGTCAGGGCCATGCCGACCTTGACCGGGATACCCGAATTGGCAATGTCGGTCGCCGAGCGGTGGCGGATGCCGTGCGTCCCCACATGCGTTGCCCCCGCCGCTTTGAGCGCACGGCTCCAGCCGCCGTAATACTCGCCCGTGGTCAGGTGTTGCCCTGGATGGCGCGGCGACGGCAGGACGTAAGGATTGCCTTCCTGCCTCGGCGCCGTCGAAAGCAGCCGGTAGGCTTCCTCGCTGATGGGCTTGGACATACCGCCGGTCTTGCTGTCAGGCCAGACGACGCGGCGGTTTTCCAGATCGATCCATTCCCATTCGAGCGAGACGATTTCGCCACGGCGGCCGGCAAACTCGAATTGCAGGCGGATCGCCAACGGGATGACGTAGTTCTCCAGCCCCTCGGCCTCGATCTTGTCGAGCTGCCGGAAAAGTTTTCCCATGTCCTCGTCGCTGATAAGGTGGGTGGACTTGCCGGCAGGGAACATTGGGACATGGCGGCAGGGATTGGTGCCGTCAGGCCGATAGCCCCACACCTCAGCCAAATTGAACATCTTGCGCAGGATGCTGAACGCCTTGTTCGCCTCGGTCTGCTTGTAGGAAAGCTTTTCCATCAGTCCGGCAATGTCAGGCCGCTTCACGTCGTGGACCTTCTTGCGGCCCAACAACGGGATGATGCAGCGGTCGATGACACCTTGATAGCCGACTCGGGTGCTGGGCTTGTTGCGCTTCTTGGAGTGGTCCTCCATGAACTTCTTGCACAACTCTTCGACGGTGGGCGCTTTGCGTGCTTCCGTCTTGGCTGCGCCGGGATCACCACCCCGGCGTACCTGGGCCAGCCATTCTTGCGCGAGCGAACGGGCCTGTTCGACGGTCAGTTCCCCGTACTGACCCAAGGCGGGCTTGCGGCGCTCGCCAGCGTTCGTCCGGTACTGGAGCATGAACACCTTGCGGCCCGACGGGGTAATCTTGCACAAGAAGCCGGGAACCAACGTATCCCGGAGTTCGACGGCCTGCGCCTGGGGGTGTGCCGCATCGACAGCGGACTTGGTGAGTTTGATTTTTGCCATGATGACTCCTTGGAAAGACCCGGTTCCCAGGAGCCTTCTAGGGGCCAGTAGAGGGAAAGTCAGGTCAAGTTTCGGAAAGCACCGGCATATGATGAACTCGCCTAAGTCATTGATAAACCTGCTGTATCAAGCCTTGGCGTAGTCCAGCGCAGTACCGGGCTGGAGTCATGGTGAAATAAAAAAGCCGGCCGCTCGGGCCGGGCTTTCTTGTCGGATGCGGCAGCGTACCGCCGATGTTCGCTGGAAGGTCGGGGCTGCCGGCCGCGTATCGCGGCGCGGGCCTGCCTGTCGCCTCCCGGCGTTTCCCGTTCCGGGGGTACCGCATTTCCTTGGGCCGTCTCGCGCTCTGTCGGGCGGGTACGGCCGGCGCCCTCAGGACGCGTCCTGGATGTTGGTGGCCTGCTTGCCCTTGGGGCCTTGCACGATCTCGAAGGAGACGCGCTGGCCTTCCTTCAGGGTCTTGAAGCCATTCATCTGGATCGCCGAGAAATGCGCAAACAGCTCTTCTTCACCATCGTCGGGCTTGATGAACCCGAAACCCTTGGCGTCGTTGAACCATTTGACGATACCGCTTGCCATAAACTCCCCCAACAAAGAAACAGATATCAAGCGGGGAAGCCTGTTGAGCGGCCGCACGGCGCCCGCACGCCCGCTCCGGCCAAGGCAGCGGCCCGGGACGGGCGCGGCCGGTGGCGACGGCTCGGACCTTGCGTGAAGCGTGACGGTCGTTCCCGAGGGATCGGGGTCGATGGGCCTCCCTGCCCACCAAGCTCCCCGTCCGGATGGATCGTTTGGCTCGTTGAACCAGACAAGGATGCACTTTTGATTCTTCGGTCAAAGTTTCGCACTGTCAAGCTGGCAGAATCCCCACTCCTGAGCGGGTGTGGCAGGAATGGAACGGCGTCGCGCCTGCGCGGCGGCCCCGGGGCGTGCCGGTCCCGGCAGGCGGTGTGTGGCCGGCTGCCTTTTGTCCGGGCGGCCCTTGAATCCCGGTGCTTCTCCCCAAATTGCAGAGTTGTGAGTAAGGGTTAGAATAAAGCCATGGCTACGAGGCTGGCGAATGTCCCACAACGCGGAGCGGACACTGTACTGGAGCGGAAAGAGCAGGCGCTCAAACCGCCCGCCATGTACAAGGTGGTGCTTCTGAACGACGACTACACTCCGATGGAGTTTGTCGTCATGATCCTGCAACAATATTTCAGCAGGGACCGAGAAACGGCGACGCAGATCATGCTCACGGTGCATCGGGAAGGGAAAGGCGTCTGCGGTATCTATACCAGGGATATCGCGGCGACGAAGGTCGAGCTGGTGTCAACCCACGCGCGGCAGGCGGGCCACCCCCTGCAGTGTGTGATGGAGGAAGCATGATTGCGCAAGAATTGGAAGTCAGCCTGCATATGGCGTTTGTCGAGGCCAGGCAGGCACGCCACGAGTTCATCACCGTGGAGCATCTGCTGCTGGCGTTGCTTGACAACCCCACCGCAGCCGAAGTCTTGCGCGCCTGCGCGGCCAATATCGAGGATCTGCGCACCAGTCTGAAGAACTTCATCGCCGACAACACGCCGGTAGTGCCAGGCACCGACGAGGTCGACACCCAGCCGACGCTGGGCTTCCAGCGCGTGATCCAGCGCGCCATCATGCATGTGCAGTCGACCTCGAACGGCAAGAAGGAGGTCACCGGCGCCAACGTGCTGGTAGCCATCTTCGGCGAGAAGGACTCCCATGCCGTCTACTACCTGCAGCAGCAGGGCGTGACCCGGCTGGACGTCGTCAATTTCATCAGCCACGGCATCCGCAAGGACCAGGCCGAGCCCGCCAAGCAGGGCGAGGGCAATGCCGAGGGCGAGGGCGGCGACGGCAAGGAAAGCCCGCTGGAGCAGTACACGCAGAACCTGAACGCGCTGGCCAAGGCCGGCAAGATCGACCCGCTGATCGGCCGCGAGGCCGAGGTCGAGCGCGTCGTCCAGGTGCTGTGCCGCCGACGCAAGAACAATCCGCTGCTGGTCGGCGAGGCCGGCGTCGGCAAGACCGCCATCGCCGAGGGCCTGGCCTGGCGCATCACCAAGAACGAGGTGCCCGACATCCTCGAGCGAGCGGTCGTCTACTCGCTGGACATGGGCGCGCTGCTCGCCGGGACCAAGTACCGCGGCGATTTCGAGCAACGCCTGAAGGGGGTGCTGAAGTCGCTGAAAGACAATCCGAATGCGATCCTCTTCATCGACGAGATCCATACGCTGATCGGTGCCGGCGCCGCTTCGGGCGGCACGCTGGATGCCAGCAACCTGCTGAAGCCGGCGCTGTCCTCGGGCCAGCTCAAGTGCATCGGCGCGACCACCTTCACCGAATACCGCGGCATCTTCGAGAAGGACGCGGCGCTGTCGCGGCGCTTCCAGAAGATCGATGTGGTCGAGCCTTCGATCGACCAGACCGTGCAGATCCTGCGCGGCCTCAAGTCACGCTTCGAGGAGCACCACGGTGTCAAGTACGCGGCAGCGGCGCTGACCGCGGCGGCCGAACTGTCGGCGCGCTTCATCACCGACCGCCACCTGCCTGACAAGGCGATCGATGTGATCGACGAAGCAGGCGCCGCCCAGCGCATCCTGCCCAAGTCCAAGCAGAAGAAGACCATCGGCAAGAGCGAGATCGAGGATATCGTCTCGCGCATCGCCCGCATCCCGCCGCAGAGCGTCAACCAGGACGATCGCAGCAAGCTGCAGACCCTGGACCGCGACCTGAAGTCGGTGGTGTTCGGGCAGGATCCGGCCATCGAGGCGCTCGCTTCGGCGATCAAGATGTCGCGCGCCGGACTCGGCAAGACCGACAAGCCGATCGGCTCCTTCCTGTTCTCCGGCCCGACCGGCGTGGGCAAGACCGAGGTGGCCAAGCAGCTTGCCTTCATCATGGGCATCGAGCTGATCCGCTTCGACATGTCGGAGTACATGGAGCGCCACGCGGTCAGCCGCCTGATCGGCGCGCCTCCGGGCTACGTCGGCTTCGACCAGGGCGGCCTGCTGACCGAGGCCGTCACCAAGAAGCCGCACTGCGTGCTGCTGCTGGATGAGATCGAAAAGGCGCATCCGGACATCTTCAACATCCTGCTGCAGGTGATGGACCATGGCTCGCTGACGGACAACAACGGCCGTCGCGCGGACTTCCGCAACGTGATCATCATCATGACCACCAATGCGGGCGCCGAGACCATGAACCGCGCCACCATCGGTTTCACCAACACGCGCGAGCGCGGTGACGAGATGGCAGATATCAAGCGCATGTTCACGCCGGAGTTCCGCAACCGCCTGGATGCCACCATCAGCTTCCGTGCGCTGGACGAGGAGATCATCCTGCGCGTCGTGGACAAGTTCCTGATGCAGCTCGAGGAGCAGCTCCACGAGAAGAAGGTGGACGCCGCCTTCAGCGACAGGCTGCGCAAGTTCCTGGCCAGGAAGGGCTTCGACCCGCTGATGGGCGCGCGCCCGATGCAGCGCCTGATCCAGGACATGATCCGCAAGGCGCTGGCCGACGAATTACTGTTCGGCAAGCTGGTGAGCGGCGGCAAGGTGATGGTGGACCTCGACGACGAAGAACACATCAAGCTGGACTTCGCCGAGGCGGACGCCGAGCCCCCCGAGGCGCCGGAAAGCGAGCAGAAGGCCGAAGCCTGAGCTTCTTCCGGCCGGCCAGGGCACCAAAAGTGCCGCATTCAGCGCCGGTGGCCCGCAAGTCGTGGTATTCTCGGGCGAGACATGGGGCGGCAGTGATGCCGCCCCTGCTTTTTCGCGCCGGCTCCGCCGTCCGCTCCTAGCACGAGTCACCGATGTCCAGTCACGACCGCCGGCAGGTGCGCCGCCTGCTGCTCAAATCGCTGCCGCTGGGTACGCTGCCGTTCCTGCCGCCGACCCTGGCGGGCCCCGTCTCAGGCGTTGGCGAGGCAGGGGCCGGCAACGGCCGGCCGATCACGATGGTGCTGCCGTTTCCTCCCGGCGGGAGCGTCGACATTGTCGCGCGGCAACTGCAGCCGGGTTTGAAGAATGCGCTCGGGCAGGTCGTGGTGATCGACAACAAGCCTGGCGCGGGCGGGCTGATCGCCTCTAGCCTGGTGGCCCGGGCCCGGCCGGACGGAAACACCCTGCTGATGGCTTTCGATACGCACGCCATCAATCCCTTTGCCTACAAGCGCCTGCCCTACGACACCTTCCGCGATTTCACCCCCATCTCGCAACTGGTGCGCTTCCCCCTGGTGATTGCCGCCCATCCGTCGCTGCCGGCCGCCAATGTGCGGGAGCTGGTGGCGCTGGCCCGCGCGGAACCGGGTGCGGTGCGTTATGCCTCGTCCGGCGTCGGCAGCCTGAACCAGCTGGCGGCCGAGGCACTGGCGACAGAGGCGGGGGTGCGCTTCCTGCATGTGCCCTACAAGGGAGGGGGACCCGCGGTTCAGGCGGTGCTGGCGAACGAAGTCGACCTGTTCTTCAGCAGCTATGCGGCCGTGCAAGCCCATATTGCCGCCAAGACCATCAAAGTGCTGGGCGTCACCGGCAGCACCCGCCTGCGTGAGCTGGCGCAGGTGACTACAGTGGCCGAGCAGGGCTTTCGTGGCTTCGAGGCCTACTCCTGGATCGGCGTGTTCGGCCCGGCTGGCATGGCCGCGCCTGCCGTGGCCCGTCTGCAGGCGGCACTGGCCGGCGCGCTGCGCCAGCCGCGGGCGCAGGAGGCCTTGGGCCAGCAGGGCTTCGAGATCGTGGCGGGCAGTCCGGCAGAACTCGAGCGCCTGGTGCGCCGCGAGCACGACAAATGGCTGGCCGTCGCCCGCAAGGCCAACATCCGCTTCGATTGAGCTCACTGGGCGAGGAGACGGTATCGACATGGCAACTCGCAGTGCGGAACCCTTCGACCACGCCGTGGTGGTCTGTCCCGATCTCGACGCCGCGGCGCAGTCCTGGCGCAGGCTCGGTTTCACGCTGACGCCGCGCGGCTTCCATACGCTCGGCTCGCAGAATCACTGCGCCATGCTGGAGCAGGACTATCTGGAGCTGCTGCACGTGACCGAACCCACCCCCAGCCGGCGCTACTATTGGGATGCCCAGGCTGCGGGCGGGGGCTGTGCCGCCATGTCGTGCAAGAGCCGCGATGCTTTCGGCACGGCTGCGGCGCTGCGGGCCGAAGGATGGCACACCTCCGATCCGATCGAGTTTTCGCGCCCGGTGCGGCTGGAGGATGGCAGCGAGCAGCCGGCCACCTTCCGCGTGATGGCCATCGACGACGCGCCCGGCGCGCGCTATTTCGCCTGCGAGCACCGTACCCCCGAACTGCTGTGGCGGCCCGAATGGATGGCACACGCCAACGGGGCGCGCGCTATTGGTGCCATGTTCCTGGTGGTGGCGCCTGCGCTGGTCGAGGCGACCGGGCGGGCCTATGCCGAACTGACCGGCGCGGAGCTGACGGAGCTCAGCGAGCATGTGTGCAGCCTGGCCATCTGCGGCGCGACGCTGGTGATCAGCACGCCGCAGGCACTGGCCTCCGCGACCGGTACGGCGCATGTCCAGCGCTGCGTGCCGGGCTACGCGGCGATCCGCCTGCGTACCGCCGACCTGGCTGCCGCGCGTGCCCTGTGGCGCGAGGCCGGCGTGCAGGCTGCCGAACTCGGGCCGCACGAGAGCCTGGTGCCGGCCAGCCAGGCCGGCGGGGTGGCGCTGCTGTTCGAACAGGCCACCTGAGCCGGCGCCCCCGGCGCCGGCTCAGGCGCCCGGGCTTATGCTCCCTTGTGGTGCACGCCGGTGGAGCCGAATCCGCCGCTGCCGCGCTCGGTATCGGCCGAGAAGGTTTCCACCGTGGAGAAGACCGGGCGCAGTACCGGCACGAACATCATCTGGGCGATGCGCTCGCCCGGCTGGATCACGATCGGCTCGGTGCCGGGGGCATTGCGGTTCCACACGCTGACCATGATCTGGCCCTGGTAGTCGGCATCGATCACGCCGATCGAATTGCCCAGCACCAGGCCCTTCTTATGGCCCAGACCCGAGCGCGGCACGATGGTGGCAGCCATGTAGGGATTGCCCATGTGCACGGCGAAGCCAGCCGGTACCAGCACGGCAGGCGTGCCGGCTTCGATCGCGAGCGGTGCATCCAGGCAGGCGTGCAGGTCGATGGCGGCAGCCATCTCGCTCTGGTAGGCCGGCAGGCCCCATTCGTGCAGACGAGCGTCCAATACCTTGATTTCGACGGGCGGGTTCAGTTCAGCGGTCATGGCAGAGAATCGGTAGGGCGGAAGGTGTAGGGCAGAAGGCGGGCAGGCCGCGCAATGGCAGCGGATTGGAACATGGCCGGCACGAAGCGCGAGTCGCCCGGGGCCGCGGGGGCGGGCGCACGGCCCGCCGCCGGCGAGCCGTGATGATAGCCGAGCGAGGGAAGAGTAGGCGGCCGCCGGGGCGCTCAGGCGCCGTCCTGCAGTGCAAAGGCCTGTGCCAGCAACTCGTAGGTGCGCAGCCGCGCCGCATAGCTGGCAGCCACGCTCAGCACGACAAGCTCATCGGCCGCGAACTGCTCGCGCAGCGCCAGCATCCGCTCGCTGACCTGTTCCGGCGTGCCGCAGATCGTGCGCGGCCGCTCGCGCGCGATGATCAGGCGGTCGCGCTCGGTGGGCTCATGGCCGGCCGCCTGGGCCAGCGAGGGGATGGGAGCGTTGACACCGTAGGCCATCTGCAGCCGGCGCAGGTCGACGGCGCGTTCCAGTGCGGCTGCCTCGGCCCCGGTGTCCGCGCAGATGACGAAGACCGCGGCAGCGCTGTAGGGCTGCGTCTCGTAACCCGGCGTGAAATGGTCGCGGTAATGGCGGGCGACCGCATGGCCGCCGTGCGCGTTGATGAAGTGGGCGAAGGCAAAGCGCACGCCGAGTTGCGCCGCCAGCGCACCGCCGTAGTCGCTCGAGCCCAGCACCCAGATCTCCGGGCGGGTGTCGATCTGCGGCTGCAGCAGCACGCCCTCGGCCAGGTGGTCCGGCGGGACTTCTCCGGCGAGCAGCCAGCACAGGTCGCGCACCTGTTCGGCAAACTGCGCGCCGCGGTCGTAGTCGCCCATGGCCACGGCCTGGGCCGTGCGCATGTCGCCGCCGGGTGCGCGGCCTACGCCGAGGTCGATGCGTCCGGGGAACAAGGCTTCCAGCATGCGGAACTGCTCGGCCACCTTGAACGGGCTGTAGTAGGGCAGCATCACGCCGCCGGAGCCGAGCCGGATGCGCCGGGTCACGCTGCCCAGCCGGGCCAGCATCACCTCCGGCGCCGGATTGCAGACGCCATGCAGCCCGTGGTGCTCGGCGCACCAGTAGCGGGTGTAGCCGAGCGCGTCGGCGGCCTGGGCCAGTTCGATGGTGGCAGCCAGCGCATCGCGCGCGCTGTGCCCGGCGATGACCGGGCTCTGGTCCAGCACGGAGAGCCGCATGGCGGGGCGCCGCGGGGCGTCGCCGACGGGCGCGGCGCTCACGATGCCGCTCCGGTGCCGGCGGGCAGGCGCTGGGCGATGGCTGCCACCAGCAGGCGTGCCAGCGTCAGCTTGTCCGCGCGCGGCAGGCGCGTCATGCCTTGTGCGTCGAACAGCACGATCTCGTTGTCGTCCAGGCCGAAGGTGTGATGGCCGATATTGCCGACCAGCAGGGGCACGCGTTTGCGCTGGCGCTTCTGCTCGCCGTAGGTCTCCAGGTTCTCGCTCTCGGCGGCGAAGCCCACGCAGTAGGGCGCGTCGGGCCGCGCGGCGACGGCGGCGAGAATGTCCGGGTTCTGCACGAATTCCAGTGTCGGCGTGTCGGTGTCGTTGGCTTTCTTCAGCTTCTGCGCGGCGACCTGCGCGGGCCGCCAGTCGGCCACGGCCGCCACCGCGATGAAAACGTCGCTGCCGTGCAGCCCGGCCAGCACGGCATCGTGCATCTGGCGCGCGCTCTGCACATCCGAGCGCGCCACCCCGCGCGGCGTCGGCAGCGCGGTCGGGCCGGCCACCAGGTGCACCTCGGCACCCGCCTCGCGCGCCGCGCGCGCAATGGCGAAGCCCATCTTGCCGGACGAGCGGTTGGTGATGCCGCGAACCGGGTCGATAGCCTCGAAGGTGGGGCCGGCGGTGATCAGCACGCGCCGCCCGGCCAGCACCTTGGGTTGGAAGAAAGCGACGATGTCCTCGAGCAGTTCCTCGGGTTCCAGCATGCGGCCATCGCCGACCTCGCCGCAGGCCTGGTCGCCGCTGCCCGGGCCGAGCACCGTGACGCCGTCCGCGCGCAATTGCGCGACGTTGCGCTGGGTGGCCGGCGCGGCCCACATCTGCCGGTTCATGGCCGGCGCCACCAGCAGCGGGCAGTCGCGCGCGATGCACAGCGTGCTGAGCAGGTCGTCGCACAGGCCGTTGGCCAGGCGCGCCATGAAATCGGTGGAGGCGGGCGCGATGACGATGGCATCGGCTTCCCGCGAGAGGTCGATATGGGCCATGTTGTTGCCGACGCGGTCATCCCACTGCGACCGGAAGACCGGGCGTCCCGACAGCGCCTGCATCGTGACCGGGGTGATGAAATGCGTTGCCGCCTCGGTCATGGCCACTTGCACGGTGGCCCCGGCCTTGGTGAGCAGGCGGACCAGTTCGGCCGACTTGTAGCAGGCGATGCCGCCGGTCAGGCCTAGAACGATGTGCTTGCCGTGCAAATCCATGGTGGGCTCTCGGAAAAGGGAAGATGGCCGCAGGCGTGCGGCGCCGGGCACCCCGCATCATACCGGCTCGCCGCCGGTACTGCCGGGGCTGCCGGGGCTGCCGCGCCGGCGCGGAAGGGGAGTCGGGAGAGCGCGGCCCCGGGCATCGTTGCCGGGGCCGCAATGCGCTTACTGGCGCCGCACGCGACGCAGCTCGTCGACGATCAGCAGCGCCGCGCCGACGGTGATGGCGCAGTCGGCGAGGTTGAAGGCGGGCCAGTGGTAGCGGCCTGCGTAGAAGTCGAGGAAGTCGACCACATGGCCGTAGAGCACGCGGTCCACCACGTTGCCCACGGCGCCGCCGAGAATCAGCGACACGGCCAGGCAGAACAGCCGCTGGCCGGTGTGGCGGTACAGCAGCCAGATGATGAACAGGCCGACCACGACGCCCAGGCCGGTGAAGAACCAGCGCTGCCAGCCGCCGGCGTCGGCCAGGAAGCTGAAGGCCGCGCCCTTGTTGTAGACCAGTACCAGGTTGAAGAAGCCGGTCACCGGGCGCGATTCGCCGTAGGCGAAGCTGCGCACGATGACCAGCTTGAGGAACTGGTCGGCCATCACCACCAGCAGGGCGAAGGCCATCCACAGCCAGGGTGTGGTGCCTGCCGCCTTGCTCGGGCGCTTGCTCGAACGCGCCGCGCGCGTGCCCGCGGCGGCCATCAGGCGTGGCTCCGTTGTTCGCCGGCGCCGAACAGGTTGCTGACGCAACGGCCGCACAGTGTGGGGTGGGCCGTATCGGCGCCGACATCCTCGCGGTAGTGCCAGCAGCGCTCGCACTTGGCGTGTGTCGACGGCGTCACGGTCACCAGCAGGTCACCGCCTTCCGGCGCCGGCGTGACGGTGGCGGCGGAGGTCAGCAGCACGAAGCGCAGGTCGTCGTCCAGGCTTTGCAGCGCGGCCAGGGTCGGGCCGCCGGCGCTGATCGACACTTCCGCCTGCAGCGAGGAGCCGATACCGCCCTCCACGCGCACCGACTCGAGCTGCCTGGTCACCTCCGCGCGCACGGTGCGGATTTCGTGCCACTTCTCCAGCAGGCCATCGGCGTGGTCGAGCGCCGGCGTCGCATAGTAGGTGCTGGTGAAGATGGTCTCGTCGTGGCCGGTGCCGTGGCGGAACACCTGCCACGCCTCCTCGGCGGTGAACGACAGGAACGGTGCCATCCAGTGCAGCATCGACTGGGTGATGTGGTACAGCGCGTTCTGCGCGGCGCGGCGCGCGCGCGAGTCCGGCGCGGTGGTGTAGAGGCGGTCCTTCAGCACGTCGAGGTAGAAGCCGCCCAGGTCTTCCGAGCAGAAGGTCTGCAGCTTGGCGACCACCGGGTGGAACTCGTACACGTCGTAGTGCGACAGCACTTCCTTCTGCAGCTGGGCAGTCAGCGCCACGGCGTAGCGGTCGATCTCCAGCCATTCCGACGGCGGCAGCGCGTGCTTGGCATGGTCGTAGTCGGTCAGGTTGGCCAGCAGGAAGCGCAGCGTGTTGCGGATGCGGCGGTAGCCTTCGACCACGCGCTTGAGGATCTCGTCGGAGATCGACAGTTCGCCCGAGTAGTCGGTCGAGGCCACCCACAGGCGGATGATCTCGGCCCCCATCTTGTTGGCGATGTCCTGCGGCGACACGGTATTGCCGATCGACTTGGACATCTTGCGGCCTTCGCCGTCGACGGTGAAGCCGTGCGTCAGCAGCGCCTTGTAGGGCGGCTTGCCGTACAGCATCGACGCGGTCAGCAGTGAGGAGTGGAACCAGCCGCGGTGCTGGTCCGAGCCTTCCAGGTAGAGGTCGGCCAGGCGCCCGTCCGGCGTGTCGGCCGACGGGTCGTACAGTTCGTCCCGGTGCGAGCCGCGGATCACGGTCCAGTGTGTGGTGCCCGAGTCGAACCAGACGTCCAGCGTGTCGCGGTTCTTCTCATAGTGCTCGGCCTCGTCGCCCAGCAGTTCCTTCGGGTCCAGCGCCTGCCAGGCCTCGATGCCGTGCTGTTCGACGCGCTTGGCCACTTCCTCCAGCAGCTCCGGCGTGCGCGGATGCAGCGCACCGGTTTCCTTGTGGACGAAGAAAGCCATCGGCACGCCCCACTGGCGCTGGCGCGACAGCGTCCAGTCGGGCCGGTTGGCGATCATATTGTGCAGGCGCTGCTTGCCCCAGGACGGGTAGAAGGCGGTTGCTTCGATGCCGGCCAGCGCCGTCTCGCGCAGGGTCGGGCCGCTCTCGCCGTTCTCTGCCGTGGGCTCCACGTCCATCCCGGCGAACCACTGCGAGGTAGCGCGGTAGATGATCGGGGTCTTGTGCCGCCAGCAGTGCATATAGCTGTGCGGGTAGTTATGCGAGTTGAACAGGTTGCCCGAGGCCTTCAGCGCCACGACGATCTGCGGGTTGGCGTCCCAGATCTTCATGCCGCCGAACAGCGGCAGCCAGCTCGCGTAGACGCCGTCGCCCATGACCGGGCTGATGATGTCCGCGTCGCGCATGCCGTGCGCCTTGCACGACTGGAAGTCTTCCACGCCGTAGGCCGGTGCCGAGTGCACGATGCCCGAGCCGGTGTCGGTGGTGACGTAGTCGCCCAGGTAGATCGGCGACAGGCGATCGTAGCCGGCGTCCGTCTTGGCCAGCGGATGGTGGAAGTGGATCTCCGACAGCGCCGCGCCGCGCGCGGTGGCGACCACCTTGCCTTCGAGTTCGTAGATCTTGAGTTGTTCCTCGACGCGCTCGGTGGCCAGGATCAGCCAGCCGCGCCGGGTGTCGACCAGTGCGTACTCCACTTCGGGGTGGACGTTCAGTGCCTGGTTGGAGGGGATGGTCCACGGCGTGGTGGTCCAGATCACGATCCAGCCGGGGCGGGCGGCGAGCTGCTCGGCCGGCACCTTGAAGGCGTGCGCCAGCTTGTCGGTCTCGGCGAAGGGGAAGCCGACGTCGATCGACAGATCGGTCTTGTCCTTGTACTCGACTTCGGCCTCGGCCAGCGCCGAGCCGCAGTCGAAGCACCAGTTGACCGGCTTCAGGCCGCGGAAGACGAAGCCCTTCTCCATGATCTTGCCGAGGGCGCGCAGTTCGTCGGCCTCGTTGCGGAAGTTCATGGTCAGATAGGGGTTGTCCCAGTCGCCCAGCACGCCCAGGCGCTGGAAGTCGACTTTCTGGCGGGCAATCTGCTCGGTGGCGTAGGCGCGCGCCTTGGCCTGCACCTCCTGCACCGGAAGCCCCTTGCCGAACTGCTTCTCGATCTGGATCTCGATCGGCATGCCGTGGCAGTCCCAGCCAGGCACGTAGACGGCGTCGAGCCCGGACAGGCCGCGCGCCTTGACGATCATGTCTTTCAGGATCTTGTTGACGGCGTGTCCGATGTGGATGTCGCCGTTGGCATACGGCGGGCCGTCGTGCAGGATGAACTTCTTGGCGCCCTTGCGTGCTTCGCGGATCTTCCGGTAGCGCTGCGTTTCCTGCCATTGCTTGACCCACTGCGGTTCGCGCTTGGGCAGGTCGCCGCGCATCGGGAACGGGGTGTCGAGCAGGTTGACCGGGTACTTGCTTTTCTCGGGCTTGGCGCGTTTGTCGTCGGACATGTCGATTCTCGGGGCAATTCGTCTGGCGCGCGGCGGGCTGGCGGCCCGGGCCGGCGCGGAGTTGGCTGTGGGTGCGTGTGCGGGCGACTCCGCGTCCCGCCGCCTGGCGGGATGCGGCCGCTAGCTAATTCGGTCGGTCGCGGAGGTGGCGAAGTCGCGACCGGCGCCCGGTTCGGGCGTGCCCGGCACCGTCAGGCCGAAGAAGCCGCGGGCCTCGGCGCTGTCCTTGGCAATGGCTGCGGTGAGCTGGTCGAGATTGTCGAAGCGGGCTTCGTCGCGCAGCTTCTTCATGAACTCCACCCGCACCAGCTTGCCGTACAGGTCGCCGCTGAAATCGAACAAGTGGACTTCCAGCAGCACGCGGCCGGCGTCCTCGATGGTGGGGCGCACGCCGATGCTGGCCACGCCCGGCAGCGGATGGTCGGCCAGGCCGTGCACCTGGACCACGAAGATGCCATTGACCGCGGGGCGCTTGTGCGAGATGCGCAGGTTCAGCGTGGGAAAGCCCAGGTCACGCCCGAGCTTGCGCCCGTGGATGACGTGGCCGCTGATCGCATAGCCATGGCCGAGCAGGCGCCGGGCATGTTCCAGGTCACCCGCCGCCAGCGCTTCGCGTACCGCAGAGCTGGAGATGCGCACGCCGCCCTCGGACACCGAGCCCATCTGCTCGACGTCGAAGCCGAAGTGCTTGCCGGCCTGCTGCAGGTAGGCGAAGTCGCCGGCCCGCTTGGCGCCGAAGCGGAAGTCGTCGCCCACCAGTACCCAGCGCGCATGCAGGCCGTGCCACAGCACGTTCTCGACGAACTGCTGTGGTGACTGGCCGGCGAAGTGGGCGTTGAAGTGCTCCACCACGACGCGGTCGACGCCATTGCGGCGCAGGCTCTCCAGCTTGTCGCGCAGCAGGGCGATGCGGGTCGGTGCGCGCTCCGGCATGAAGAACTCGCGCGGATGCGGCTCGAATGTCATCACGCACAGCGGCAGGCCGCGCGCGTCGGCCGCCGCGCGCGCGCGCGCCAGCAGCGACTGGTGGCCGCGATGCACACCGTCGAAATTGCCGATGGTCAGCGCGCAGGGCGCGCGGCTCTCGGCGTTGGGCAGGCCGCGGAAGACTTTCACGAGGACGGCGACAAGCGTTCGGGTAAAGCGAGCATTATAAGTCGAATGGAAGTCCGGCAACGCCGCGTGCCCAGACCTGGCGCCCCGGAATCGGGATTTTTGTGCCGGACAAGCCCTTCCGGCGTGGCGCCCCGCGACAAAAGTGGGCATGATATGGCCGATCGCATTGTTGCTCACGCCTCCTCTTGAACGCGCTGCTCAACCGATTCCTGCCGCCGCCAGGCCCTCCGCTCGACGTCGAGACCCGCGCGAAGCTGCTTGCCACCGTCCATCGCGTCACGCCGACCGGCATCGTAGCCTCCGTGCTGCTGCCGCTGCTGACGACTTTCGCCTTCTGGCGCGCCGCCGTGCAGGGCGCGCTGCTGGCCTGGTGCGCGGTGATGCTGGTCCTGTCGCTGGGAGCAGCCTGGTTCTACCTTGGCTACCGGCGCGACGCCACTTCCATGAGCCGCTCGGCGCACACGCGCAAGTGGTGGACGCATATGCGGGTGCTGGCCTTCCTGACCGGGCTGGCCTGGGGCAGCTCAGCCCTGCTGCACTTCTATACCAGCTCGACCGTCTTCTCGAGCGTGCTCTACCTGCTGACCCTGGGCGTGCTGGCCGGCAGCGTGACGGCCCAGTCGCCGGTGCCCAGCAACCTGATCTATGCGGGCGTGCCGATCCTGGTGCCGAACGTGCTGCTGGCGGAACTGGCCTTTCCCGGCCACGGCGTCTACGTGCAGATGCTGCTGCTGGTCTATATGCTGATGCTGGCGCGCCACGCACTCAATCTGCACCATGCGCTGGTTCGTGCGATCCAGCTCGAGAGCGACAGCCGGCGCCTGGCCAAGCGCTTCCAGGAAGAAAAGGAGCGGGCGCTGCATGCCAGCGAGGAGAAGTCGCGTTTCCTGGCCGCCGCCAGCCATGACCTGCGCCAGCCCGTGCATGCGCTGGTGATGCTGGTCGAGGCGCTGCGCGCACGCAACCAGTCGTCGTCGCTGCATCCGCTGGTGGAGCAGGTGGCAGCGGGCACCCAGACCATCGACCTGCTGTTCCGCTCCCTGCTCGACCTGTCGAAGCTGGAGGGACGCAAGGTGCTGCCGACGCTCGAACCCTGCGAGGTCGGCAGCCTGATCCGCGACGTGATCAACCAGTTCGCCGCCGACGCGCGCGAGAGTGGCCTGTCCCTGACCTCGCGCGTCCCCGACGAACTGTATGCGATGGCGGAGCCGGTGCTGCTGCGCCGCGCGCTGTTCAACCTGGTGCAGAACGCGCTGCGCTATACCAAGCGCGGCGGCGTGCTGGTGACCGCGCGGCAGCGGCGCAAGCACGTGCGGGTGGAGGTGTGGGACACCGGTGCCGGCATCACGCCCGAGCACCTGCCCGACATCTTCTCGCCCTACTATCAGGTCCACAATCCGCAGCGCGACCCGTCCCAGGGCCTGGGGCTGGGGCTGGCCATCTTCAAGGAATGCGTGCGCCTGATGCGCGGTACCTATGGCGTGCGCTCGGTGCCGGGGCGCGGATCGGTGTTCTGGTTCGCGCTGGCGCCGGTGCCGGCCGACACCGTGGCGACCATCCGTGCCGGGCGCGACGCCGCCCGTGCCGAGGATGCCCGGATCGAGACCCTGCACGGCACCGTGCTGGTGGTCGACGACGACAGCCAGATCCGCACGGCGTGGATCGCGCTGATGGAAGCCTGGGGGATCCGTGTCGCCTGCGCGGCACACGGTGCCGATGCCGATCGCCTGCTGGCCCAGGGGCTGCGGCCCGACATCATCTTCTGCGATCTGCGCCTGCCGGGCAGCGAGAACGGCCTCGACCTGCTCGAGCGCTGGCAGAATTCCCAACCGCAGGCGCGCAGCGCCCTGCTGACCGGCGACCTGAAGTCCGACGCGCTGGCGGCGGCCGAAGAGGCGGGCTATTTCGTGCTGTCCAAGCCGGTCGACCCGGCTTCGCTGCGCCTGTTGCTCAGGCGCTGGCTGCGTCCGGCCTGATCGGTCCGGGACGGTCCGGAGCGCGCCGCCTCCCTCCGGGAGGGGCGCAGGCGCTCACTGGCGCAGGCGGAAGCGCTCCATGCGCGACATGACCTGCATGCGGGTACGCACGCCGAGGCGCTGCAGGATGGCGGAGACGTGCTCCTTGACCGTGTTCTCGGTCAGGCCCAGGCGCCGCGCGATCACCTTGTTCGGCAACCCCTCCAGCACCAGTGCCAGCACCGCGCCCTGGCGCGGCGTCAGGCCGAGCTCGGCCGGGGTAACCGGGATGCCGTGCGCCGGCCCGAAGGACTGGGCTCGACCGTTCAGGGCTTCATCGGTCGGAAAGGCGGTGTCACCGGCGAGCACCTTGCGCACCGCGGCCGTGAAGGCATTGGCGTCCAGGTGCTTGCCGACGAAGCCGCACGCCGACAGGGCGCGGGCGCGCCCGACGATCTCGGGCGTGGCCTCGGCCGACATGAAAATGAAGCGCGCGCCTGGAATGACCGTCTTGAACGACTGCATGGCATCGAAGCCGGTGCCGTCGTTCAGCCAGATGTCCAGCAGGACGATATCCGGCCGCAGGCCTTCATGCAGGCTGTTGAGAGCCTCCCGCGCGCTGCCGGCCGCGTGGACGGCGACATCGGGCATGACTTCCGCCAGGAAGGCGGTAGTCCCGGAGAGGGCCATAGGATGATCATCGACCACCAACAACGTCGGTGCTGCGTTCGACATGCTTATTCCCGTCTAATTTCCCGTCTCGTCCTTTTTTGTTACCAATAATGTCCCATTTCTAAGACAAAACTGACGCGTGGACGTAGGGCCATCCTAGCAGAGGGGGCGAGGCGTCACAATCCATCAATCGGGGGTAGCCGGACTGTGTCCACTGTGCTAAAGCCGGCCTGCGGCGCGGGTTTCCGGTGTTTTAAGTGCCTACTGAGCCGTAATCGGGCGGGTTTTGCGCGCGATTTGCGGCGGGAATGGGGCGCCGCCTTGGTAGAATTGCGCGATGAAAAACATCGTCATTCTGATTTCCGGGCGAGGTTCCAATATGGAAGCCATCGTCCGTGCCTGTGCCAGCGAGGGCTGGCCGGCCCGCGTGGCGGCCGTGATCGCCAGCCGGCCGGACGCGGCGGGCCTGGCCTTCGCTGCTTCCCAGGGCATCGCCACCGCGGTGGTCGACCACCGCCAATATTCCGATCGTGAAGCCTTCGATACGGCCCTGGCCGCCGTCATCGACACCCATGCCCCCGACCTGGTGGTGCTGGCCGGCTTCATGCGCATCCTGACCCCCTCTTTCGTGGAGCACTACGCCGGCCGCATGCTGAATATCCATCCCTCGCTGCTGCCCAGCTTCCCGGGCCTGCATACCCACCGCCAGGCGCTGGAGGCCGGCGTCAAGCTGCACGGTGCTTCAGTGCATTTCGTCACGCCCCGCCTCGATCACGGTCCCATCGTCGTGCAGGCGGCCATCGATGTACTGCCGGGCGACACGCCCGAGTCGCTGGCCGCGCGCCTGCTCGACTGCGAGCATCGGATCTATCCGCGCGCCGTGCGCTGGTTCGTGCAGGACCGCCTGCGCGTCGAGGACGGGAGGGTGGAGGTGGAGCCGCCCGAGTCGCAACTGCTGGTCCGACTGCAAGCCGCGGAGGTGCTGCAATGAACCGCCAGGACAACAACCATAACGGCGGCGCGCGCCGCAGCCGCGACGGCCGCGACGAGCGCCAACCCTCGCGCGGCAAGGGGCGCAAGGCCTCGCCGCTGCGCCAGCCCGCCCGCCCGCGCGAAGCCGGCGCCGGCGCCGGCGAAACGCGCGCGGGCCACGGCCTGCATCCCTCGCACGTCCAGCACATCGACCGCCTGCTGGGCAAGGTCATGCTGTTCGCGCGTCCGGCCGATGCCGTGGTCAGCCACTATTTCCGCGAGAACCCCAAGCTGGGGCACCGCGAGCGCGGCATCATCGCCGAGGCGGTGTTCGCCGTCCTGCGCCGCCGCGTCGAGTTCGCCCAGTTCGCCGAGAGCGGCTCGGGCGCCGCGGCACGCCGGCTGGCCCTGCTCGGCCTGGCGGCGACCCAGGGCCGTGACGCCCTGACGTCCCTGCTGTCGCCCGAGGAGGCCGAATGGCTCGACCGCCTCACCACCATCGAGCGTGCCAGCCTGGCGCCGCGCGTGCGCGCCAACCTGCCGGAATGGCTGTTCGACGAACTGGTCAAGCACCATGGCGAGGCCTTTACGGCTGCCCTGGCCGATGCCTGGCTGCGCCCGGCGCCGCTGGACCTGCGCGTCAACACGCTCAAGGGCTCGCGTGAAGACGCCCTGGCTGAACTGGCCGCGGCCGGTCTGCGCGCCGAGCCGACGCCGATGGCGCCGGCCGGCATCCGCCTGTCGGGCAAGCCGGCGCTGAACAAGCTGCCGCTGTTCGTCAACGGCCTGGTCGAAGTGCAGGATGAGGGCAGCCAGTTGCTGTGCCAGCTGCTGGCGCCGCGCCGCGGCGAGATGGTGGTGGACTTCTGCGCCGGCGCCGGCGGCAAGACGCTGGCCCTGGGCGCCGCGATGCGTTCCACCGGCCGGCTCTACGCCTTCGACGTGTCGGAGAAGCGCCTGGCCAACCTGAAGCCGCGCCTGGCGCGCAGCGGCCTGTCCAACGTGCACCCGGTGCTGATCGACTCGGAGCACGATGCCAAGATCAAGCGCCTGGCCGGCAAGATCGACCGCGTGCTGGTCGATGCGCCCTGCAGCGGCCTGGGTACCCTGCGTCGCAATCCCGACCTGAAGTGGCGCCAGACGCCGCAGTCGGTCCTGGAACTGAGCGCCAAGCAGAGCGCCATCCTGGACTCCGCCGCACGCCTGGTGAAGGCCGGCGGCCGTGTCGTCTACGCCACCTGCAGCGTGCTCGAGGCGGAAAACGAGGCCATCGTGCGCGACTTCCTGGCCGCCCATCCGGACTTCCGCCTGGTGCCGGCCGCCGAGGTGCTGGCCGAGCAGAAGATCGCGCTGGCCCCGTCCGCGGCCGACGGGGAGATGTTCGCCCTGTACCCGCAGCTGCACCAGACCGACGGCTTCTTTGCCGCGGTGCTCGAGCGCCTGCGCTAGTCCATTGCGTCAGAGAAAGCGCATCCGTGCGGCGGGCCTGCCGGCACTGCTGGGCGCGGGCTGGCTGCTGCTGGCGGCCGCCGCCCTGCCGGCCGTGGCCGCGCCGCCGGAGTTGCCGGCGCGAGGCACCGTGCAGGCGGCTTTCACGCCGGGCGACGATGTCGAAGGCCTGATCGCCGCTGCCATCGGCGAGGCCCGCCGGCAGGTGCTGGTGCAGGCCTACCTGCTGTCCAACCGCGCCATCGTGCGTGCCCTGGTGGCGGCGCACGGGCGCGGCGTCGATGTCCGTGTGCTGGCCGACCGTGAGCAGATGATGCGCCAGGGCGGCAGCCGCGTGCCGGAGCTGGCGCGCGCCGGCATCCCGGTGCGGCTGGAGGTGCGTTTCGCCAACGCGCACAACAAGGTCGTGGTGATCGACGCCGACGGCGATGAGCCCGTGCTGGTCACGGGCAGTTTCAATTTCACGCAGGGCGCCCAGCGCAAGAACGCCGAGAACGTGCTTGTGCTGCGCGGCCATGCCGAACTCGCGCGCCTGTACGCGCGCAACTGGCAGCGGCACGCCGACGAGGCGCTGCCCTACGGAGCATCGGTGGACGGCGGCGCGCGCTGATCCTGATCCCTGTCCCGGCTTACGTCCGCAAGGACTCCTCCATGAACAGCAATACCCTGACCGACCTGAAGGTGACCGACCTGAAGGCCACGCATTCGATGTTCGGCAAGATGCTGGACGACCTGATCCGCGATGCGGGCGGCCCGGGCTTCATCTGGCAACTGGCGGTACTCGCCGCCTGCCTGGGCGTCGCCTGGATGCTGGCGCGCCTTGTAGTGCGCCGCCTGGAGCGGCACTACCAGGAGTCCAGCTTTGCGCTGCGCTTCGCCGCCGCCAGCCTCGAACGCGCCATCTTCCCCTTGTGCGGCTGGCTGCTGGTTCTGGCAGCGCGCTTCAGCCTGGCCCAGTTGATGTCGGTCAGCGTGCTGCGGCTCGCGCTGGTGCCGCTGTTCGGCATCACCTTCCTCTATATCGCCTTCTATATCCTGCGCCGGGTGCTGTCCGGGGAGGGACAGCTGCACGGGCTGCTGATGCTGGTCGAGAAGGTGCTGACTACGCTGGTGTGGGCGTCCATGCTGCTCTACGTGCTGGGCGTGCTGTGGGATGTGGTCGGCTGGATGGAGACGGTGCGTTTCTCGGTGGGCGGCAAGCAGCAGGTCAACCTCGCCGACACCCTGATGGCGGTGGTCTGGATCCTGCTGACGGTGCTGATCGCGATGTGGTTCGGCTCCTGGCTGGAAGAACGGCTGATGCGCTCGCGCGGATTGGACAGCAACCTGAAGATGGTGCTCAGCCGCATTTCCAAGGCCCTGCTGCTGCTGGTTTCCCTGCTGCTGAGCCTGTCGCTGGTCGGTATCGACCTGACCGTGCTGTCGGTGTTCGGCGGCGCGCTGGGCGTGGGGCTGGGCCTGGGCCTGCAGAAGATCGCCAGCAACTACATCTCGGGCTTCATCATCCTGCTGGACCATTCGGTCAAGCTGGGCGACCAGATCACGGTCGACAAGTACACCGGCATCGTGTCGCAGATCCGCACCCGCTACACGGTGGTCCGCAACGGCGATGGCGAGACCCTGGTGCCGAACGAGCAGCTGGTGGCGCAGGCGGTGCAGAACCACTCCTTCTCCAATACCAATGTGCGCGTGGCCACGCGCGTGCAGGCCGACTACGACAGCGATCCCGAGACCGTGCTGGCACTGCTGGCCGACTGCGTGCGGGGCATTCCGCGCCTGCTCGAAACCCCCGCGCCGAGCGCCTTCCTGGTGCAGTTTGCCGACAGCGGCATCGAGTACGAGGTGGCCGGCTACATCGCCGACCCGCAGAACGGCAAGCTCGGTGTGCAGTCGGCGATGAACCGCGCCATCTGGCGCACGCTGCGCGAACACGGGATCTCCATTCCTTATCCGCAGCGCGAGCTGCGCGTGCTCGGCGCGCAGGCGCCGGGCCTGGCGACCGACCCGGCCGTGCCAGCGCAGGTGCCGCATCGGGCAGATGGTAATGGATTCATGTGATATAAGAGGCGCTTATAGAACGAAATCCGTTGCGCTTCGTCAAACTCGGGAAAAAGCGGATGTCCGGCACCGCGCGATCCGGTAAAATAGCCGGTCGTCGTGGTTTGCCCAGGCATCCCGACCCCCACATGAGACAGCCGCCGGATTGCAGCGGCTCGTGCCCCGTCTCGCCAGCCCCGGTTCCTTGCCGGGAGCGGCGCCGGGCGGCGCAGCAGGGGACTCCGCCGTGTCAGGCCGGACCCGTGGCTGACGCTGCCGGATATATAGCGCAATCACCGTATTTGCAGTCCTTTTTCTGCTTCGCGCATGCGCTGCGTCACCGCGTCGCATGGCTGTACCCTGTTTAATCGATGGAGAACGGTTTGTTCGACTCTATTCTTGACTGGGCCGCCAACGGCCTTGCCAACTGGTCCTGGTGGGAGATCGTGATCTACACGCTGGTGGTGACCCACATCACCATCTGCGGCGTCACCATCTTCCTGCACCGCTGCATGGCCCACCGCTCGCTGGACCTGCACCCGGTCGCTCAGCATTTCTTCCGTTTCTGGCTCTGGCTGACCACCGGTATGGTGACCAAGGAGTGGACTGCGATCCACCGCAAGCACCACGCCAAGTGCGAGACCGAGGACGATCCGCACAGCCCGCAGACCCGCGGCATCCGCAAGGTGCTGCTGGAAGGTGCCGAACTGTATCGCGCCGAGGCGAAGAACAAGGAGACCATCACCAAGTTCGGCCATGGCACCCCTGATGACTGGATCGAGCGCAATGTCTACTCGCGCTTCGGCTGGCAGGGCGTGGGCCTGATGCTGATCATCGACGTGGCGCTGTTCGGCGTCATCGGCCTGACCGTCTGGGCCGTGCAGATGCTGTGGATCCCGATCCACGCGGCCGGCATCATCAACGGCCTGGGCCACTTCTGGGGATACCGCAACTATGATTGCGAGGACGCGTCGACCAACGTGTCGCCCTGGGGCATCATCATCGGCGGTGAGGAGCTGCACAACAACCACCACACCTACCCGACTTCGGCCAAGTTCTCGATCAAATGGTACGAGTTCGACATCGGCTGGGGCTATATCCGCGCCATGCAGGCAGTGGGTCTGGCCAAGGTGAAGAAGACGCCGCCCAAGGCACGCCTGGTCGAGGCCCGTCCGGTCGACCACAACACGCTGGAGGCGATCATCGCCAACCGCTACGACGTGATGGCCCGCTACGCCAAGGCCGTCAAGGCGGCCTACAAGGACGAGCTGCAGAAGCTGAAGGCCGGCAGCCTGCCTGCCTACCGCGACTTCAAGCCGGCTCGCAAGTGGTTCCACCGCGAGGAGGGCAAGCTGGCTGCCACGCAGCGCGAGCAGCTGGCCGACATCGTCCAGCAGAACAAGTCGCTGCACACCTTCGTGGAAATGCGCCGCGAGCTGGCCGCGATCTGGGGTCGCTCCAACCTGACGCGTGAACAGCTGCTGCAGCAGCTGCAGGCCTGGTGCCACCGCGCCGAGGCCAGCGGCATCCAGGCCCTGCAGGACTTTTCCCTGCGTCTGCGCCGCTACGCCTGATACAATCAGGCCCGCGCCCGAAAGGCTCAAGAAAAGCCCCGCCACCTGGCGGGGCTTTTCTTTTCGCTAGACTGCCCTCACATCCTGCCGACAGGTCGCATGGGCACGCCGCAGGCGGCGGGCGCAGGAGACGCTTCGGGAGGAGAGCCGGAAGCACCGGGAGTAGCCGAGGGAGTAGTACGAAATGACCCCACAGACGATCAAGACCGTCGAGTTCGAGAAGCCGAACGTGGCGGATGCCAACGGCGCCGCCGGCGGCAGTTGCGTGGCCCATGCCTGGGCCAAGGTGCCGCCGGCGCTGAACGCCGCCGAGCGCAGCGAACTCAAGGCGCGGATCCGCGCCTTGCTCAAGGCGCGCGATGCCGTGCTGGTGGCCCACTATTATGTGGACGCCGACCTGCAGGACCTGGCCGAAGAAACCGGCGGCTGCGTGTCCGACTCGCTGGAGATGGCGCGCTTCGGCCGCGATCACCCGGCCAAGACCCTGGTGGTGGCCGGCGTGCGCTTCATGGGCGAGACCGCCAAGATCCTCAGCCCGGAAAAGACCATCCTGATGCCGGACCTGGATGCGACCTGCTCGCTCGATCTCGGTTGTCCGGCCGACGAGTTCAGCGCCTTCTGCGATGCCCATCCGGACCGCACCGTGGTGGTCTATGCCAACACCAGTGCCGCGGTGAAGGCGCGCGCCGACTGGATGGTGACGTCGAGCATCGGCCTCAAGATCGTCGAGCACCTGCACGCCCGCGGCGAGAAGATCCTGTGGGCGCCGGACAAGCACCTGGGCAGCTATATCCAGCAGCAGACCGGCGCCGACATGCTGCTGTGGCAGGGCTCCTGCCTCGTCCACGACGAGTTCAAGGGCATCGAGCTGGATCTGCTGCGCCGCGAGTTTCCCAAGGCCAGGATCCTGGTGCACCCCGAGTCGCCGGCGAACGTGGTGGCCCAGGCCGACGTGGTCGGTTCGACCTCGCAGCTGATCGCGGCCGCGCAGTCGCTGGACGCCACCGAATTCATCGTCGCCACCGACAACGGCATCCTCCACAAGATGCGCATGGCTGCCCCCGGCAAGCACTTCATCGAGGCACCGACTGCCGGCAACAGCGCCACCTGCAAGAGCTGCGCGCACTGCCCGTGGATGGCCATGAATGCGCTGAGCAACCTGGCCGAGGTGCTGGAGACCGGCCGCAACGAGATCCATGTCGACGCGCAGCTCGGGCGCCAGGCCCACACCTGCATCGACCGCATGCTCGGTTTCGCTGCTGCGCAGAAGACCAATGTGCGCCCGTCGGCCGACCTGGCCAAGGAGCAGGCGCTGTTCCAGGGAGTGGGCCCGGCATGAGCACCGCCAGCATCAATCCGATTTTCGACGGCTACGGAGCAGCGCTGGCCGAGGCCTTGCAGGACAATGTGCGCGCCGCGATCGCCGAGGATGTTGGCAGCGGCGACCTGACCGGCATGCTGGTGCCGGCCGGCAAGCCGGCACGAGCGCGCGTCATCGTGCGCGAGCGCGCCGTGCTGTGCGGCCGGCCCTGGTTCGATGCCTGCATGCGCGCGGTCGATCCCGCCCTGGAGGTGCGCTGGCTGCAGGAGGAGGGCGCGCTGATGGAGGCGGATTCCGTGGTGTGCGAGATTACCGGGCCGGCGCGTTCCCTGTTGACGGCCGAGCGGCCATCGCTGAATTTCCTGCAGTTGCTGTCCGGCGTGGCGAGCGCCACGCGGCGCTACGCCGACCTGGTCGCGGGCACGCATGCGCGCGTGCTGGATACCCGCAAGACCTTGCCCGGGCTGCGCCTGGCGCAGAAGTACGCGGTCAAGGTCGGCGGTGGCGAGAACCAGCGCCTGGCGCTGTACGACGGCATCCTGATCAAGGAAAACCACATTGCCGCGGCAGGCGGCATCACTGCCGCCCTGCGCGCCGCCGAGCAGCTCGGCAGCGGCGTGTCGGTGCAGGTCGAAGTAGAGACGCTCGCTGAGCTGGAGGAGGCGCTGGCCGCCGGTGCGCGCTCCATCCTGATCGACAACTTCACCGAGCCGATGATGCGCGACGCCGTGCGCATCAATGCCGGCCGCGCCTTGCTGGAAGTCTCCGGGGGCGTCAATCACGAGACCATCCGCGCGTTCGCACAGACCGGTGTCGACCGCATCTCGGTCGGCGCGCTGACCAAGGACGTGCGCGCCACCGACTACTCCCTGCGCATCATCGAGTAGGTAACGGGCGCCGTGCGGCGCCCGTTGCCCGCCGCCGTGCGGGGTTTTCCTAGCGCTGCCGCGAAGGCGGCTGCATCACGGTCGGCAGCGCCTTGGGCAAGGTGTCGGGATAGTCGCGGCTGAAATGCAAGCCGCGGCTTTCGTGACGCGAGTAGGCGCTGTCCACGATCAGCGAGCTGACCTCGACCAGGTTGCGCAATTCCAGCAGGTCGCGCGTGACGCGGAAATTGGCATAGTACTCGCCGATTTCCTCACGCAGCAGGCCGATGCGGTGCTGTGCGCGTTCGAGCCGCTTGCTGGTGCGCACGATCCCGACGTAGTTCCACATCATGCGTCGCAGTTCGTCCCAGTTGTGCGACACCACCACCTCCTCGTCCGCGTCGGAGACGCGGCTTTCATCCCAGGCGGGCAGGGCGACGTCCGGGCGCGTGCTCTTGTCCTGAACAGCGATATGCGCGGCGGCCGCGCGGCCGATCACCATGCACTCCAGCAGGGAATTCGAGGCGAGGCGGTTGGCGCCGTGCAGCCCGGTGCAGGCCGATTCGCCGACGGCGTAGAGGTTGGCGAGGTCGGTGCGCCCGGCGGTATCGGTGACCACGCCGCCGCAGGTATAGTGCGCCGCCGGCACCACCGGGATCGGCTCGCGCGCGATGTCGATGCCCAGTTCCAGGCAGCGTGCGTGGATGGTGGGGAAGTGTTCGCGCAGGAAGGCTTCCGGCTGGTGGCTGATGTCCAGGTGGACGTAGTCCAGGCCGTGCTTCTTCATCTCGAAGTCGATGGCGCGTGCGACCACGTCGCGCGGTGCCAGCTCGGCGCGCGCATCGTGGGCCGGCATGAAGCGGGTGCCATCGGGCAGGCGCAGCAGGCCGCCTTCGCCGCGCACGGCCTCGGAGATCAGGAAGGACTTGGCATAGGGGTGGTACAGGCAGGTCGGGTGGAACTGGATGAATTCCATGTTCGCCACCCGGCAGCCCGCGCGCCACGCCATGGCGATGCCGTCGCCGGTGGCGGTGTCCGGATTGGTGGTGTAGAGGTAGACCTTGCCGGCACCGCCGGTGGCCAGCACGGTGTGGGTCGCCGTGACGGTGCGCACGTGGCCGCTGGCATCGTCCAGTACATAGAGGCCATAGCAGCGCTTGCCCGGCAGGCCCAGCTTGCCGGCCGTGATCAGGTCGATGGCGAAATGGTCCTCGAGGATGGTGATGTTGGGATGCCGGCGCGCCTGCTCGCTCAGCGTGCTCACCACCGCGTGCCCGGTCGCGTCGGCTGCGTGGATGATGCGTCGCCGGCTGTGGCCGCCTTCGCGCGTCAGGTGAAAGCCCAACTCCGCCTGCTCGTCGCGCGTGAACGGCACGCCGCGATCGATCAGCCACTGGATGGTTTCGCGCCCGTGCTCGACGATGTAGCGGGTCGCCTCCTCATCGCACAGCCCGGCGCCGGCGACCAGCGTGTCCTGGACATGCTCGTCGTGGCTGTCGCCCGAATCGAGCACGGCGGCGATGCCGCCCTGGGCCCAGTCGCTGGCGCCCTGGGTCATGGCGCGTTTGCAGAGAATGACGACCCGATGGGTCTCGGCCAGTTGCAGCGCGACCGTGAGTCCGGCGAGTCCGCTGCCGACGATGGCGACATCGAAGTTCATGATACGGGAAGGGCGCAAGCTGATGCGTGTGCGCAGGGGAGGGGAAAGCCTGAAAGTGTACACCCGCATGCCGGCCGCGGACGCAAAAAAGCCCCGCATAGGCGGGGCTTCTTGCCGGGCATGCCTGGCGGCATGCCGGGGAAGGCCAGGATCGATTACTTGATCTTGGTTTCCTTGTACGCAACGTGCTTGCGGGCGACGGGATCGAACTTCATGATCTCCATCTTTTCCGGCATGGTGCGCTTGTTCTTCGTCGTGGTGTAGAAATGACCGGTACCCGCGGTGGATTCCAGTTTGATCTTGTCGCGTCCGCCTTTGCTGGCCATGGTGTACTCCTATTAGACTTCGCCGCGTGCGCGCAGGTCGGCGAGCACGGAGTCGATGCCTTTCTTGTCGATCAGGCGCAGGCCGGCGTTCGAGACGCGCAGGCTCACCCAGCGGTTTTCCGATTCAACGAAGAAGCGGCGATTCTGCAGATTGGGCAGAAAGCGGCGCTTGGTCTTGTTGTTCGCGTGGGAAACGTTGTTGCCGACCATCGGCGCTTTCCCGGTCACTTGACAGACGCGTGCCATGAAGCACTCCTAAATCTCTATTCGTGGACAATGTCGCAACAGATCAACAGAAGGCGCACGGGCCCGGACTGCAGCGGTTTGGACTTCAGCAAAACGAGTATTGTAAACCGATTTCGAGTGGAAGATCAAGATCTTCTTGACTTCGGCCATGGCAGGTGGTGGGACGAACGCGGCGCATTGTCCTGCGATAGGCGCTCTCTCGGCATTGACTGGCGCCTGCCGTGCTCTCGTCCTGTCTCCGCCCCGCCTTACTTTACATCTGCTGGTGCTCGGCCAGCGAGTAGGCTGTGCTGCTGGTGACGATGAAGTGGTCGAGCACCTGGACGTCGACCAGTGCCAGCGCCCGCGCCAGGCTGCGCGTCATATCCAGGTCGGAGCGGCTCGGCGTGGCAGTGCCGGACGGATGGTTGTGGGCGACGATCACCGCGGCCGCATTATGCATCAGGGCATGCCGGGCCACCTCGCGCGGGTAGACGCTGGTGTGGGTCAGCGTGCCGCGGAACAGCTCCTCGCTGGCCAGCAGCCGGTTGCGCGCGTCGAGGAACAGGCACATGAAGACCTCGTAGGGCAGGTGGGCGATCGACAGGCGCAGGTAGTCGCGCACGGCTTGCGGGGAGGAGAGGTCGGTGGCCAGGCGCAGGTCCTCCGCCAGGGCGCGCCGCGTCAATTCCAGTGCCGCCTGCAGTTGTGCATACTTGGCGCGGCCCATGCCGCGCACGCGCGCCAGCGCTTGCGCGTCGGCGCCGAACAGGCGCGACAGGGAGCCGAAGCCCCGCAGCAACTCGCGCGCGAGGTCCACGGCGGTCTTGCCGGCCACCCCCACGCGCAGGAAGACGGCCAGCAGCTCGGCGTCCGAGAGGCTGGCGGCGCCGTTCAGCAGCAGCTTCTCGCGCGGCCGTTCGTCGGCCGGCCAGTCGGTGATGGGCATCGCTCGGTCTCCGTGGCAGGGGCGGGCGGGCGCCCGCGGGGTTCACCGGGATCCACCCGCTGGCGGTGACTTGGGGCGGCTTGGGGCGGCTTGCTTCGCAGTCGCTTACAATAGCGGTTGTTGTGCGACACGCATCATCGTGTCCGGGAGCTTTCCGTTAAGAGCATCGACCCTTGTTGGGACGCGGAAAGGGCTCCGGCCTGAACCGCACAACCCCAACCATCTACTTGCTTAGACTACCCCGGCCGGCAAAGCCTGGGTGTGTCCATCTGTTGCGAACGGCACCAGTTCATCGGTCTCGCTTGCAGCTTGCTTTTGCTGGACGAATGTCCAGCCATCGCCCAAAGGCGGGGACGCTCGCCTTTGGGCGGGTTACCTGTAAACGCCCCTCTTCGGAGGGAGCGGGTGGATGCGCAATGAAGTTTGATGCGCATGCGCCACATAGCTTTGAAACCGGTCCAATGGATCGGCGCTACGTTCTTTGGGACGGAGGCTGGTGCTCGCAAGAGACCGCCACCGTCAAGCGCTCGCTGGTACAGGAGCACATGAGGCAAAAAAGTGAGGTCCCGGAGCGTAAAGCTCTGTGCGTTATGGTTCAGTCGGACACGCCTGTGAAGGTGCCCGATAGAGAACCTGCTATGCGACTAGCAGTAGCCTAGGGAGACATGCGTCACTGGTAACGGTGGGGTGTGAAGCTCTCCTGACAACGTAGCCCCCGCAAGGGTGTCCACTCGCCGCGAGGCGAAGGGGCAGAGACTCCGAGCAGCAACGGGGTTGAGGAGCTAGGCTGACTGGCATGGGCAACATATGTGAACTGCTGATAAACGCCGTGACTATTGAAGTGCCAAAGCTGCTGACAGGCACTAACCAAACGGTGTGTGGTCGGTTACCTCGCTGGCAACTCGGGGTACGTCGCCAATGCGACCACCGGCGGAAAGGCAGGCCCTAACCCAGCCGTGTAACGTGCAGGGAACGTGGTAAGCCCGTATGGCTGCCGGAGCGCAGTACGGCTTCGGCAGGCGGACCGTAAGGGACGCTGTTGGCTGTGCGGGTATGGGAGGTTGGAGAAAGCGAAGGCCGGGCTGTAATGGTTCGGATAGGGGGTGAAACATTCCTCCACGCGAAAGCGGGCAGACTTCCAACTGGTCTTTCGTCGCAGGACGACTGACTGAACTCGCTTGTGAAAATTTCTTCCCTTGAGGGGCAATGTGTCCCTCAGGGGGCATGTTGTCTCTGGCTGTCGAGGGGAACTTCTCAAGACAGGAGAGCAGCATGGAAGCATTGATCCGTAAGGATGAATCTGCGCTCTCCGGCGTGCCGCAACGTTGGGGCGCCATCAACTGGCGCCGTATCGAGCGGAACGTTCGGGCAATGCAGATTCGAATTGCGAAGGCAACACAGGAAGGGGACTGGCGCAGGGTGAAAGCCTTGCAGCGATCCCTGACCCGCTCGTTTTCCGCCAAGGCATCGGCGGTCAAGCGAGTGACGGAGAACCAAGGTAAGCGAACGGCAGGCGTCGATCGCGAACTGTGGGACTCGCCTGAAGCCCGATGGGAAGCCATCGGGCGGTTGAAGCGCCGGGGGTATCGGCCCATGCCATTACGGAGGGTCTACATCCCCAAAGCCAACGGGAAGGAGCGCCCTCTGGGCATTCCGACCATGTTGGACCGAGCCATGCAGGCGCTGTATCTGCTGGCGCTGGAACCGGTGTCCGAAGGGACGAGCGATCCGAACTCCTACGGGTTTCGGATCAATCGGTCCACCGCGGATGCCATGTCCCAGCTGTTCCTCAACCTGTCCAAAAAGGCCTCGGCCCGATGGATTCTGGAAGCGGACATCCGGGGTTGCTTCGACCACATCAGTCACGACTGGCTGGAACACAATGTCCCCATGGACAAGGTGGTCCTTCGGAAGTGGTTGAAGGCTGGCGTGGTATTTCAGGGCCAGTTTCAGGCGACCGAAGCCGGAACGCCGCAGGGAGGCATCATTTCCCCGACGCTGGCTAACGTGGCACTGAATGGGTTGGAAGCCCAACTTGCGGAGTTCCTTAGAGCGAAGCGAGGGGTTGCCGGCACAAGAAGGGCCAAGGTGAATGTTGTGCGCTATGCGGACGACTTCGTGATCACCGGCGAGACGCCGGAGGTGTTGGAACACGAGGTGAAGCCGTGGGTAGAACAGTTCCTAGCAGTGAGAGGGCTGTCGCTGTCGACGGAGAAAACGCGGGTCGTCAACATCGCCAAGGGCTTTGACTTCCTCGGGTGGAATTTCCGGAAGTACTCGGGAACGTTGCTCATCAAGCCAAGCAAGAAGAACGCACAAGCGTTCTATCGCAAGGTCAAGGAGGTCGTCAGTGTCAACAAGACGGTGAGGCAGACGGATCTGATCCGGATGCTGAACCCGATGCTACGGGGTTGGGCGCAGTATCACAGCCCCGTGGTAGCCAAGACGGCGTTCACACGCATGGAACATGTCGTATTCAATGTTCTATGGCGGTGGGCGAAAAGGCGGCATCCTCAGAAGTCTGCCGACTGGGTGCGAAGCAAGTACTTCGCAACGGTTGGAAGGCGGAATTGGGTGTTTGGGACCAAGCTCGTGAACGGCGACGGCAGTGAAGGTTGGTCGGAGTTGTACTCGCTCGCGGGTACGCCGATCAGGCGACACAAGAAGGTTCGAGGGGACTACCATCCCTTCGACCCAGCGCAGGAGATGTACGGGGAATCGCTACGTCAGGAGCGTATGCTAGAAGGCATGGCGCACCGAAAGCAGTGGATTCGCTTGTATGTCTCGCAGCGGGGCTTGTGCGCGTTGTGTCAGTGCAAGATCACTAAGGAATCGGGGTGGCACGACCACCATATCGAGTACCGTGTGCACGGTGGCTCGGACGCCTTAGGGAATCGCGTTCTGCTACACCCGAACTGCCACGCCCAGGTGCATGCTAGAAGTATTGATGTTGTGAAGCCGGCTTCTCCGGTAGGAGAAGCGATGTAAAGGCTTGAGCCGTATGCGGGGAAACTCGCACGTACGGTTCTTAGGGGGGAGCAGGCCAGCAATGGTCTGCTCCTACCCTACTACCGGTTGAACACCCATGAATGTGCAAACTTTTGCCTCGGAGGCGGCAGGGGAGCAGGCGCCTGGTCGCAAGACCGTGCAGGCGGACTCCTTCCTGACGCTCCACTACAGCATTTCCCTCGAGAACGGTACGGAGATCGTCAGTACGTTCGAGGACAAGCCCGCCACCCTCCTGCTCGGCCAGGGCCAGATGGCCCCGACGCTGGAGCAGGCACTGCTGGGCATGGCCGAGGGCGACCGCACCACCTACCGGCTGGCGCCGGAGCATGGGTTCGGTCCGCGCAATCCGGAACTGCTGCAGCGGGTCTCGCTGGCGACCCTGCGCGAGAACAGTTCCTTCGAGGAAGACTATGCGCCGGGCGACCTGGTGGAATTCAATGCGCCGGGCGGCGGCAAGTACGCCGGCGTGCTCAAGGAGATCGGCCCGACCTCGGCCCTGTTCGACTTCAACCATCCGCTGGCGGGGCAGACCATCCTGTTCGACGTCCAGCTGATCGGGATCCTTTGATGCTTCGCCGTCCGGCGGCCGGAGCGCGGCATCCGCGCCCTGCGCCGGCGGCTCTCCTCTAAGAACTGCAGCATGTCTGAACTCAACACCGCCAACGACGCCGAGATCCTGCTGGCCCAGCCGCGAGGCTTCTGCGCGGGCGTCGACCGCGCCATCGAGATCGTCGAGCGCGCGCTGCTGCGCTTCGGCGCCCCCATCTACGTGCGCCACGAGATCGTGCACAACGCCTACGTGGTGGCACAACTGCGCGAGAAGGGTGCCATCTTCATCGACGACCTGGCGGAAGTGCCCGAGGGCTCGACGGTGATCTTCAGCGCGCACGGCGTCTCGCGCCAGGTGCGCGACGAGGCCGCCTCACGCGGCCTGACCGTGTTCGATGCAACCTGTCCGCTGGTGACCAAGGTCCACGTCGAGGTTGGCAAGATGCGCGCCGAGGGCTGCGAGATCATCATGATCGGGCACAAGGGCCACCCGGAGGTGGAGGGCACCATGGGCCAGGTCGAAGGCGGCATGCTGCTGGTGGAGTCCGCCGAGGACGTGGCGCGCCTGCAGGTGTCCGACCCGGCCCGCCTCGCCTACGTGACCCAGACCACGCTGTCGGTCGACGAGACCCAGGAGATCGTGGCGGCCCTGAAGGAGCGTTTCCCGCTGGTCAAGGAACCGAAGAAGCAGGACATCTGCTATGCCACGCAGAACCGCCAGGATGCCGTCAAGTTCATGGCGCCCCAGGTGGAGGTGGTGATCGTCGTCGGCAGCCCGAACAGCTCCAACTCCAACCGCCTGCGCGAACTGGCCGCGCGTCTCGGCGTGCCAGCCTACATGGTGGACTCGCCTGACCAGGTGCAGCCCGAATGGGTGGCGGGCAAGCGCCGCATCGGCCTGACCGCGGGCGCGTCGGCGCCCGAGGCGCTGGCCCAGTCCATCGTCGAACGCCTGCGTGCCCTGGGGGCCAGGCAGGTGCGCGCGCTGGAAGGCATCGAGGAGAACATGTCGTTCCCGCTGCCGCGCGGCCTGCAGGCCGATCTCGCCTGAATCTGCACGAATCTTCCGGGCCGGGCATCCGGCCCGGCCGCCGCCTGCTTTAAGCGCACGGCTGCCCGTGCATCGACAGCAGGCGGGGCAGGCGCCGTCAGTCGGACTCCGCGTCCTCCTGCCCCTTGCCGCGTTCCCGCCCACGCCCTCCCCACGCTCCTCGCCTTTCCCCTCCGCCTGGCGCCCGCCACGATGACTGCCGTTGCCGGCCGGCATGTGATGCCTGATTCCCCGGTTCGCCATTCCAGTGCGCTGCGCCGGAATGGTGCATGGCGTGCGCAGCGGCTGCCTGGTAAATGCCGCTGAATGCACCGGATCGCAGCCGGATTATATCCACCTGTCTGTGGGGAAAGACAAATAAGGGTAATCCCCATTTATCGGGTTTTCCCTATTATGGTGCGGGCGGAACATTCTGCACATTAGGAATAGCTTCAGCTATATAGGAATGGAGCACATATTTAATTAGTCGGCCCTGAATAATTCCCTCTGCGGGCTCGCCGAGCGCTTCAGCGAAGTGATGTGGCGAGCTGCTCGAGATGTAGGGAGCAAAGAAACCAGGCAAAAAGAAGCCGCAGCTTCCGCAAGATCAACCGGATGTTATGGCCTGCGCCGCAGAGGACTGCATGCAGGGCATCGCCGAGTGTGCCCTTCAGCCAATTGCGATCGAGCTTGCCGTCGGCCTTCATGTGCCCAATGGCAGGCTCGATCGCACTGCGCCGCCTAATCATCGCTTTGATGACTCGGGTAACACCTCGCTTTTGGCCTGAGCGCAGGATGCGGATGCCATCCACCTCTGCACCGCGATAGCCGCGGTCCACCACGGCAATCTCCGGACGGACGTTAGAGAGAATCTGGGCCTGCTCGAGCGCCTCGTAGAGCGTGTGACCGTCATACGGGTTGCCGGGCATGGAGCGAGAGCCAATCACCAGCCCTTCCTTGTGCGTCGTCGTGATCGACACCTTCACACCGAATTCATACGGCTTGCGGGCTTTGCCCTTGCTGATGCACTCAACCTCCGGCGCATGCAAGGCGTACAGCTTGTTCTTGTCGTCGGTGCGCTGTGTCAGCAGTCGGTGTACTCGTGCCAGGAGGTCTTGCAGTGCGTTGCGCTGCGGTTCGGGCACGGCACCAAGTTGGCGCTCCACATCCCGATACACCCGCCCGACGCGCGAACGCAGGGTCCGCAGGGTGCGCCGCATGCGCGTGTATTGCTTCGCATGGGCGTAACGCCCGATCTGTGCGGCGAGTCTCGGTGCCTCGCGGTTGTAGTTCTGCCGCAGTTTCAAGCCCAGCCGCTTCGCTGCCTTCACCAAGTGCACTCGGCCTCGTTCCAGCAGGCGCGAATCCGTCGGATGTGCCACCGCCTTCTCCATGACGGTGGTGTCAACGATCACGCGTCGCAAACTCGACTCCCTGACTGCACCGGCACGCCGGGCCGCCTCAATCGTGTGCGCCAGCAATTCCTCGACGCCCGCCTCACCCAGCCGGCGACGCCAGCGTGACAGGCTGGACGGATCAACCGGCGGATCGGTCTGCAAGTACGTCTCGCCTGTGAAGAACTGCCAATAGGGATTCTCCACCCAGCCCCACACCACGTCTTCATCGGACAGGTCGAATGCATGCTGCAGGTACAGCAGGCCGGCGATCAGTCGCGGGCGTGTCGCCGGGCGGCCACGCTTCGAAATGAAGCTCTCCGACAGCGCTTGCTCCAGGGCCTGCCAGTCGATCAGCCCCGCCAGTTGCACCAAGGGGTGGCGCATGTTGATTTGCTCAGCCAGCGGCTGCTTGAACAACTCGCCAGTCTGCGGCGTGATCGGCGTTGGGCCCATTCAGACCTCGTCGGAATTTGCAGGATTCTGTGTGCCAATATGCCTCATCCTTGCAATTCCTGATATCCGCTTCTTCCCTCAATGCCTTGCTACGCCTGGCTTTCCGGGATTGTTCAGGGCCGACTAATTAAGCTCAATCTGAGTGCTTCTTTCTTTACAAAACCCATGTTTGGAGGCGGTAGGCACGAATCTTGTTAGGTTTGAGGCGGGGACCCGCCGGTTGAGCGGGAATTGCCCCAATCTGGGCATTGGGGAAATTCCCTAGCTCAATTAACGGGTTATTGAATCAACTTGTTGCGTCGCATATTGCGTCCGCGAAGAAAGGGGATACAATGCGCGCGTTTCAAATTGAAACAAGACAAAAGGCGGTCCAGGGAAAACGTCCGGGAGGCGTTGCTGTTCCCTGCTCTTGTGAATCCTAGGAGATCACTCATGCAAATCACGTTGGCCAAGATTGTGCCGATCGCAGCAGCTGTGGCACTGGTCGCAGGTTGTGGCAAGAAAGAGGAAAAGCCCGCCGAATCGGCCGCCTCGGCACCGGCGGCAGCCGCGCAGGCCGGCGGCGAGACGGTCGTCAAGATCGGTCATGCGGCGCCTCTGACCGGCGGCATCGCACACCTGGGCAAGGACAACGAAAACGGCGCCCGCCTGGCCGTGGAGGAAGTCAACGCGAAGGGCCTGGAGATCGGCGGCAAGAAGATCAAGCTCGAGCTGGTCGGCGAAGACGACGCAGCGGACCCGAAGACCGGCACCGCCGTCGCGCAGAAGCTGGTCGACGAGAAGGTCGTGGCCGTGGTCGGCCACCTGAACTCGGGCGTGTCGATCCCGGCCTCCAAGATCTACAGCGATGCCGGCATCGTGCAGATCTCGCCGTCCTCGACCAACCCCGACTACACCAAGCAGGGCTTCAAGACCACCTTCCGTGTGGTGGCGACCGATGCCCAGCAGGGGCCGGCGCTGGCCAACTACGCGGCCAAGAACCTGCATGCCAAGAGCGTGGCCATCGTCGACGACGCCACCGCCTACGGCAAGGGTCTGGCCGACGAGTTCGAGAAGACCATCAAGGCGGCCGGTGTCAACGTGGTCGCCCGCGAGGCGACCAATGACAAGGCCACGGACTTCAAGGCCATTCTGACCAAGATCAAGGGCAAGAAGCCCGACGTGATCATGTACGGCGGCATGGATGCCACGGGCGGTCCCTTCGCCAAGCAAGCGAAGGAACTGGGCATCGGCGCCAAGATCGTCGGCGGCGATGGCGTCTGTACCGACAAGGTGGCCGAGCTGGCCGGCGACGCGGTCTCCAACATCATCTGCTCGGAGGCCGGCCTGGCGCTGTCCAAGATGGAGCAGGGCGCCGACTTCGAGAAGCGCTACGAAGCGCGCTTCAAGTCGCCGGTGCAGATCTACGCGCCGTTCACCTATGACGCCGTGATGGTCATCGTCGACGCCATGAAGCGCGCCAACTCGACCGATGCGGCGGCCATCCTGGCCGAGATGCCCAAGACCAACTACAAGGGCCTGATCGGTAATATCGCCTTCGACGAGAAGGGCGACATGAAGGAGGGCACCATCACGCTGTACGAGTACAAGGACAAGAAGAAGACTGTGCTCGACGTCGTGAAGATGTAAACCGGGGTTTATCGGCCCGAATGGACGGCACCGTACATACCTTGCGGTGCCGTTTTTTTAGCCTTGCTCCTTGTGGCGCCGCCCTTACCGGGGCGGCGCAGGGCAGGCCGCTTACCAGCTATCGACTTTCCGCTACCCAACCCGTCACGTACCATCGCCCCCGGCATCCACACCATGCCGTGCCGCAAGGCCAGGGGCTGAAGTAGGAGCTTTTCATGGATATCCTTATCCAGCAGATCGTGAACGGCCTCGTGCTCGGCAGCATCTATGCTCTGATCGCGCTCGGCTACACCATGGTCTACGGTATTCTCGGCATCATCAACTTCGCCCACGGCGACGTCCTGATGTTCGGCGCCATGACCGCGCTGTCGGTCATCCTCGGCCTGCAGAAATTCGCCCCCGGCCTGCCCGACTGGCTGATGCTGGTGATCGCCACGCTGGTCGCGATGCCGGTCTGCGCGCTGGTCGCCTACACCATCGAGCGGGTCGCCTACCGGCCGCTGCGCAACGCGCCCAGGCTGGCGCCGCTGATCACTGCGATCGGTGTCTCCATCATCCTGCAGACGCTGGCGATGATGATCTGGTCGCGCAACCCGCTGACCTTCCCGCAACTGCTGCCGTCCGATCCGATCGACATCGGCTCGACCGGTGCCACCATCACCGGCAAGGAGATCGTCATCATCGGCATGGCCCTGATCGTGATGTCGGGCCTGCTGGCGCTGGTCAACCGTACCAAGCTGGGCCGCGCCATGCGCGCCACCGCCGAGAACCAGAAGGTGGCCGGACTGATGGGGGTGAACCCCAACTTCGTGATCTCGGCCACGTTCATGATCGGCGCGACGCTGGCGGCGCTGGCCGGCGTGATGATGGCGACGAACTACGGCAACGCGCACTTCTACATGGGCTTCATTCCCGGCCTGAAGGCCTTCACCGCCGCAGTGCTGGGCGGCATCGGCAACCTGGCGGGCGCCATGGTCGGCGGCATGCTGCTGGGCATGATCGAAGCGCTCGGCGCCGGCTATATCGGCGACCTGACCAACGGCGTGTTCGGGTCGAACTACCAGGACGTGTTCGCCTTCATCGTGCTGATCATCGTGCTGGTGTTCCGTCCGTCCGGCATCATGGGCGAACGTGTCGCCGACCGGGCTTGAGGAGGATTGCATCATGACTACCCAGATCCCCTCGTCCGCCGCGCAGGCAGCCGCGCCGTCGCGAACGCCGGCCAAGACGCTGGCAGCGCTGCTGGCCTTCCTCGCGGTAGCGCTGTTCGCGCCGTTCATCGTGCAGACGCTCGGTGGCAACTATTGGGTCCGCGTGATGGATTTCGCGCTGATCTACATCATGCTGGCGCTGGGCCTGAACATCGTGGTGGGCTTCGCCGGCCTGCTCGACCTCGGCTACATCGCTTTCTACGCGGTGGGTGCCTACCTGATGGCGCTGCTGGGCTCGCCGCACCTCAGCAACCAGTTCGAATGGATCCATCAGCTGTTCCCCAACGGACTGCACCTCAGCGTCTGGCTGGTGCTGCCGCTGGCGGTGCTGGTGGCGGCCACCTTCGGCGTGCTGCTCGGTGCACCGACGCTCAAGCTGCGCGGCGACTACCTCGCCATCGTCACGCTGGGCTTCGGCGAGATCATCCGCATCTTCATGAACAACCTGGACCGCCCGGTCAACATCACCAACGGGCCCAAGGGCATCACCGCGGTCGATCCCGTCCACCTGTTCGGATTCGATTTCTCCAAGGCGCACGAGATCTTCGGGCTCAAGCTCACACCGGTGTTCCTGTACTACTACCTTCTGGTGGCGCTGGTGGTGGTGATCGTCTTCATCTGCCTGCGCCTGCAGAACTCCCGCATCGGTCGTGCCTGGGTGGCCATCCGCGAGGACGAGATCGCGGCCAAGGCGATGGGCATCAACACCCGCAACATCAAGCTGCTCGCCTTCGCCATGGGCGCCTCCTTCGGCGGCGTGTCGGGCGCGGTGTTCGGCTCCTTCCAGGGCTTCGTCTCGCCCGAGTCCTTCGTGCTGTGGGAATCCATCTACGTCCTCGCCATCGTGGTGCTCGGCGGCATGGGCCATATCCCGGGTGTGATCCTCGGCGGCATCCTGCTGGTGGGCTTCCAGGAACTGCTGCGCGCGACGGCAGGGCCGGTGCAGAACATGCTGTTCGGCACCGTGCTGGTCGATGCCGAAGTCTTGCGTCAACTGCTCTTCGGTCTCGCCATGGTGGGTGTGATGCTGTACCGCCCCGCGGGCCTGTGGCCTTCGCCGCGCAAGGAAGACCGCCCCGTGGCGCGTCGTGCCGGCAACGTAGGCCGTTTCTGAACAGGAGGACAAGATGAGCCAAGACAACACCCTCCTGTCCGTGCAGGGGGTCAACAAGCGTTTCGGCGGCCTGCAGGCGCTGTCCGATGTGGGCCTGCAGATCAAGCAGGGCGAGATCTACGGCCTGATCGGCCCGAACGGTGCCGGCAAGACGACCTTCTTCAACGTCATCACCGGCTTGTACACACCCGACTCGGGCGAATTCCGCCTGGGCGGCCAGCCCTACCAGCCCACCGCCGTGCACGAAGTGGCCAAGGCCGGCATCGCCCGCACCTTCCAGAACATCCGCCTGTTCGGTGACATGACGGCCCTGGAGAACGTGATGGTCGGCCGTCACGTGCGCACCAAGGCCGGCCTGTTCGGTGCCATCTTCCGCCCGCCTTCGGTGCGGCGCGAAGAGGAATCGGTCGAGGACATGGCCCACGATCTGCTGGAATACGTCGGCATCTCCAAGTATGCCAACTTCACCTCGCGCAATCTCTCCTACGGCCACCAGCGCCGCCTGGAGATCGCCCGCGCGCTGGCCACCGAGCCCAAGCTGCTGGCGCTGGACGAACCGGCCGCCGGCATGAACGCGACCGAGAAGGTCGAGTTGCGCGGCCTACTCGACAAGATCCGCAGCGACGGCAAGACCATCCTGCTGATCGAGCACGACGTGAAGCTGGTGATGGGCCTGTGCAACCGCCTGACCGTGCTGGACTACGGCAAGGTCATCGCGCAAGGGTTGCCGCAGGAGGTGCAGAGCAATCCTGCCGTGATCGAGGCCTACCTCGGCGCGTCGGCGCATTGAGGGCGGGAGACGGCAAATGAAACAGACAATGCTGAAGATTTCGGGCCTGAAGGTCGCCTACGGCGGCATCCAGGCGGTCAAGGGCGTCGACCTGGAGATCGCCGACGGCGAACTGGTCACGCTGATCGGTGCCAACGGCGCCGGCAAGACCACCACGATGAAGGCCATCACCGGCATGCAGGGCTGGGCCGGCGGCGACGTCGAGTACATGGGCAAGTCCATCAAGGGCGTGCCCAGCTACCAGCTGCTCAAGCAGGGGCTGGCCATGGTGCCGGAAGGGCGCGGAGTGTTCGCGCGCATGACCATCACCGAGAACCTGCAGATGGGGGCCTACACGCGCAACGACGACGCCGGCATCAAGGCCGACATCGAGCGCATGTTCGGCATTTTCCCGCGCCTGAAGGAGCGCGCCAACCAGCTCGCGGGCACCATGTCGGGTGGCGAGCAGCAGATGCTGGCGATGGCGCGCGCGCTGATGAGCCAGCCCAAGCTGCTGCTGCTGGACGAGCCTTCGATGGGCCTGTCGCCCATCATGGTCGAGAAGATCTTCGAGGTGGTGCGCGACATCTCCGGCCAGGGCGTGACGGTGCTGCTGGTCGAGCAGAACGCGCGCCTGGCGCTGCAGGCGGCGCACCGCGGCTATGTGATGGAGTCGGGGCTGATCACCATGAGCGGCGACGCCAAGCAGATGCTGGACGACCCGAAGGTACGGGCGGCGTATCTGGGAGAGTGAGGGCGGGCGGTTTTCCGCCCGCCGCAGGCCTGCTCCCTGTCCCGCTTGCGGGAGAGGGAGCCAAGACCTTGTGCTTGACGCTCGGTCTTGGCGTGGCGCGCTTCAGGCCAGCTTCTTCAGCAGGCCGCGCAGCATGCCGATCATCAGGTCGATCTCTTCGCGTTCGACGTTCAGGGCCGGCATGAAGCGCAGCAGGTTGGGGCGCGGCGCGTTCAGCAGCAGGCCCTGCGGCTGCAGTTCGCGTGCTTCCTCCACCAGTTGCGGGCCGATGTCGCGGTTCAGCACCAGCGCGCGCAGCAGGCCTTCGCCGCGCTCGCCGCCGAGGCCGAACTCGCCGGACAGGGCCAGCAGCTGTTCGCGCAGGTAGGCGCCCTTGTCCTGCACGCTCTGCAGGAAGCCCGGCGCGGTCAGCTGCTCGATCACCGAGCAGCCCACCGCGGTCATCAGCGGATTGCCGTTGTAGGTGCCGCCCTGGTCGCCGGCTTCGAAGCTGGCCACGGCCGCCGTGCACATCAGGGCCGACAGCGGCACACCGCCGCCGATGCCCTTGCCCAGCGTCATGATGTCCGGCTGCACGCCGGACAGTTCGTGCGCGAACAGCGTGCCGCAGCGGCCGCAGCCGGTCTGCACTTCGTCGACGATGAACAGCAGCTTGTGCTTGTCGGCGAGCGCGCGCAGGCCTTGCATGAACTCGCGCGTGGCGGGGATCACGCCGCCCTCGCCCTGCACCGGCTCGAGCATGATACCCACGGTCTTGTCGTTGATCAGCGCCTCGACCGACGCCAGGTCATTCAGCTCGGCCTTGGGGAAGCCCGGCACCTGCGGCGCGAAGATGGTGTCCCAGCCTGCCTTGCCCGACGCGCTCATGGTGGCGAGCGTGCGGCCGTGGAAGCTGTGGTCCATCGTGATGATCTCGTAGGCGCCGTCCTTGTGCTTGCGGCCCCACTTGCGCGCCAGCTTGATCGCACCTTCGTTGGCCTCGGCGCCGCTGTTGGCGAAGAAGACCTTGTCGAAGCCACTGTGGTCGGTCAGCAGCTTGGCCAGCGCGATCATCGGCTCGTTGTAGAAGGCCGGGCTCGGGTTGATGATCTTGTGCGCCTGCTTGGTCAGTGCCTCGATCATGCCGGGGTTCGAGTGGCCCAGGCAGTTGACCGCCCAGCCCTGCACGAAATCCAGATAGCGCTTGCCGTGCTGGTCCGTCAGCCACGAGCCCTTGCCTTCGGTGAAGACCAGTTCGGGCCGGTTGGTGATGTACATCAGGGATTGGACGGGAAACTCATCAGCAAATGCCATGGCGGACTCCAGGGGTCGGCGTGGGTCGGGAGAGGCGGAAAGCCAGCGAAGAAAGCGGAAACAAAAACAAAAAGCCACGGGGGTTGCCCGTGGCTTGTTGACCTGAACAGACGCTGTCGACGGTCAGCCGCGCGGCACCCCGGTGGGGAGCGACGTACGGAAGCTGCGTCGGGTATTGGTTGCGTAGTTCATGGCGGCAAATATAAGGCGCATGCGCCCGGGTGTCAAAGCGAATGTTGGCGGTCCCGGGCATCGCGGCCGTGCTGTTGCGTGAAGGGGACGCCTGCACCTGCGCCGGGGCGCTCAGGCGGCCGGCTTGTCGCCCGCCGGATGCAGGTCCGCTTCCGAGGTGAACGAGTCGGCGAAGAAGGCGTCCTCATGCAGGCAGCACGTCGAGGTGAAGTCGCGGCGGGCGGCGTTGACCATCACCGGCGCGCCGCAGGCGTACACCTCGTGGCCGGACAGGTCCGGGTGGTCGGCCATCACTGCCTGGTGCACGAAGCCCGTGCGGCCCTGCCACTGATCCTCGGCCAGCGCATCGGACACCACCGGCACGTAGCGGAAGTTGGGCAGTTCCCGCGCCCATTTCTCGCACAGCGCGTGCAGATACAGGTCGCGCGGGCGTCGTCCGCCCCAGTACAAGGTCATCGGCCGGGTGATGCCGGTGTAGGCGGCATGCTCGACGATGGCCTTGATCGGCGCGAAGCCGGTGCCGGAGGCCAGCAGGATGATGGGCTTGTCCGACTCCTCGCGCAGGAAGAAGCTGCCGAGCGGGCCTTCGAAGCGCAGGATGTCGCGCTCCTTCATGACCGGCGCACCTTCCTTGGCACCGAACACATAGTCGGTGAACACGCCGCCCGGCATGTGGCGGATGTGCAGTTCGAGCGGGCCTTCCTCGTGCGGCGGGGTGGCGATCGAGTAGCTGCGGCGCTTGCCGTCGCGCAACAGGAATTCGACATACTGGCCGGCCAGGAATTGCAGGCGCTCGGTGGCCGGCAGTTGCAGCCGGACCACGACCACGTCGTCGGCAGCGCGTTCTAGCCCGACCACGCGGCAGGGCACCTTTTTGATAGGGATGTCGCCGGCGCCGTGTACTTCGCGGCACTCGATGGTGATGTCCGAGCTGGCCGTGGCGCAGCAGAACAGGGCACCGCCTTCGGTCTGTTCCTGCTGCGTCAGCGCGGAAGCGGCGTGATCGCCCTGGACCACGGAGCCGTTCACCACCTGGCCCTTGCAGGAGCCGCAGGCGCCGTTCTTGCAGCCGTAGGGCAGGCCGATGCCCTGGCGCAGGGCCGCGCTCAGGATGGTTTCGTCGGCTGCCGCCTCGAATTGGCGGCCGCTTGGCATGACGGTAACTTGATAAGCCATAATCACTTGATGAGCAAGAATCCTAAGCCTTCGCGCCTGCGGCGCCCGCGCCTGCTGATTGTCGGTTGTGGCGATGTGGGGGGGCGCTGCCTCGCACTGCTGGCGGCGCGCCTGCGCATCTTTGCCGTCACTTCCCAACCCGGGCGTCGCGACGCCTTGCGCGCGGCCGGCGCCGTGCCGCTGGTGGCGGACCTGGACCGGCCGGCAAGCCTGGCGCGCCTGCGCGGACTGGCCGGGCGGGTGCTGCACCTGGCGCCGCCGCCGCCGCAGGGCGAGGACGATCCGCGCACCCGGGCGCTGCTGGGCGTGCTGCGCCGCCGTCCCTGGCGGCGTGCCCGGCATGCCGGCGCCCCCCGCCGGGGCAAGCCCGGTATTCTACCCGAGCGGGCCGGGCACCGGGCGTTTGAACCGGGGCGGGCGGGCCGGCCGGCGCTGGTCTATGCCAGCACCTCGGGCGTCTACGGCGACCTCGGTGGCGCGCGCGTGGATGAGACGCGGCGTCTCAGCCCGACCACGCCGCGGGCACGCCGCCGGGTAGCGGCCGAGCGTGCCGTGCGCCGCTTCGGTGCCGCCGCCGGCTGGCGGGCCGGCATCGTGCGCATTCCCGGCATCTACGCCGCCGAGCGGCTGCCGCTGGCCCGCCTGGCGCGCGGCACGCCCGCGCTGGTGGCGCAGGAAGACGTCTACACCAACCATATCCATGCCGACGACCTTGCCCGCGTGCTGGTGGCTGCCCTGTTCCGCGGCCGGCCCCAGCGTGTCGTCCACGCCAGCGACGATTCCGAGCTGCGCATGGGCGACTACTTCGATCTCGTCGCCGACCGCCGCGGGCTGCCACGCCCGCCGCGCCTGACGCGCCGGCTGCTGGCCGAGCAGGTGGAGCCGAGCCTGCTGAGCTTCATGAGCGAGTCGCGCCGCCTCGACAACACCCGCCTGAAGCGCGAACTGCGCGTGCGCCTGCGTTACCCCACGGTGGCGGATTTCCTCGGCACCTGAGCCTCCCCCGGCGCTGGCCGGGCATGCCTCTTGCTGGGATTGCCGGGTTTGCCATTCCTGTCTATACAACACAGCTGGCGTGGTGCCGGTGCGCTTCGGAGCGGTGCGCGGGCACAGGGCCAGCGCCGGACTGGTGCACGATACGTGCCGCATACAGCATGACTTTCGGCTCATATCGGTTATTTCCCGGAAAAGCACCCGGGAAAGTCCGAAATTGTTTTGTATATACAGGCTTGCTAGATTGCCCGGAAACAGAAGGCGCCGCCGCGACGGCGCCGCCGCGGAGCACGCCGCCCGAAGGGGTGCCGGCGTTGCCCGCACACCAGCCTAGGAGAGCCAACCATGGGAATTCGCAGTCTTCGCCGTGCCGCCTGCGCGGCCTTCGTCCTGTCCGCGGCCGCTGGCGCCGCCCACGCCCAGAACACTCCGGTGACGCTGGGCATGAGCGGCTGGACCGGCTTTGCACCGCTGACGCTGGCCGAGCGCGCCGGCATCTTCAAGAAGCACGGCGTGGATGTGGAGATCAAGATGATCCCGCAGAAGGACCGCCACCTGGCGCTGGCCTCGGGAGCCATCCAGTGCGCCGCCACCACGGTGGAGACGCATGTGGCGTGGAATGCCAACGGCGTGCCGATCACGCAGATCGTCCAGCTCGACAAGTCTTATGGTGCCGACGGCCTGGCGGTGCGGGCCGACGTCAAGGGCTTCGCCGACCTGAAGGGCAAGACGGTCGGTGTCGATGCACCGGGTACCGCGCCTTACTTCGGCCTGGCCTGGATGCTGCGCAAGAACGGCATGACGCTGAAGGACGTGAAGACCGTCACGCTGTCGCCGCAGGCGGCCGCGCAGGCCTTCGTCAGCGGCCAGAACGACGCCGCCATGACCTACGAGCCCTACCTCTCCTCGGTGCGCCAGAATCCCGACAAGGGCAAGATCCTGGCTACCACGCTCGACTACCCGATGGTGACCGACACGCTGGGCTGCGCACCCAAGTGGCTCAAGGACAATCCCAAGGCGGCCCAGGCGCTGGTGGACAGCTATTTCGAGGCGCTGGAGATGATCCGCAAGGAACCGGAAAAGTCCAACGAGATCATGGGAGCCGCCGTCAAGCAGACCGGTGAGCAGTTTGCCAAGTCGTCCGCCTACCTGCGCTGGCAGGACCGCGAGGCCAACCGCAAGTTCTTCGGCGGCGAGCTGGCCAGTTTCAGCAAGGAGGCGGCCGCGGTACTGCTCGAGATCGGCGTGATCCGCCAGGTGCCGGACGTGACGGCGCTGTATGACGCGCGTTTCCTGCGCTGATCGGATGGTGAGGCCATGACGCAAGCGCATACCGGTTCCTCTCCGGCCCCGGCACCACTGGCCGCCTCGGCCGTGCCCGCGGCGGCGTCCGTGCGGCGCCGCCATCCGTGGCTGGCGCCGCTGGTGCCGGTCTCGCCGCGCACGCGCTGGCTGCTGGGGCTGTCCTTCTTCGTGCTGTTCTTCGCCATCTGGGCGCTGGCGACGCTGGGCGGCTTCGTGCCGCGCACCTTCCTCGCCGACCCCCTGGCGATGGCGCACGAGGGCTGGCTGCTGTTCACGCAGTACGGCTTCCTGGGCGACATCGGCATGACCGTGTGGCGCGTGCTCGGCGGCTTCGCGCTGGCCGCGGTGCTGGCGGTGCCGCTGGGCATCCTGATGGGCGCCTACAAGGCGGCCGAAGCCTTCTTCGAGCCTTTCGTCTCCTTCTGCCGCTACCTGCCGGCCTCGGCCTTCATTCCGCTGCTGATCCTGTGGGCGGGCATCGGCGAGACACAGAAGCTGCTGGTCATCTTCATCGGCTCCTTCTTCCAGATCGTGCTGATGGTGGCGGTGGCGGTGGGCGGGGCCCGCCGCGACCTGGTCGAGGCGGCCTACACGCTCGGCGCCAACAGCCGCGGCATCGTACGCCGGGTGCTGATTCCCGGCGCCGCGCCGGAGATCGCGGAGATCCTGCGCCTGGTGCTGGGCTGGGCCTGGACCTACGTGATCGTGGCCGAACTGATCGGCTCGTCCTCGGGCATCGGCCACATGATCACCGACAGCCAGGCGCTGCTCAATACCGGCCAGATCATCTTCGGCATCATCGTGATCGGCTGCATCGGCCTGGTATCGGACCTGTTCTTCAAGCAGGCCAACCAGCGCCTCTTTCCCTGGAGTGCGATCCAATGAGCGCCTTGTCCATCCAGCAGGTCTCGCGCAGTTTCCCGAGCCCGCGCGGCGCCGGCCACGCGCCGCTGCAGGCGCTGCAGCCGGTCGATTTCGAAGTGCGCGACAACGATTTCGTCACCATCCTCGGGCCTTCGGGCTGCGGCAAGTCGACCCTGCTGCGCATCGTGGCAGGCCTGGACTCGCCTTCCGGCGGGCGCGTGCTGCTCGACGGCCAGCCGGTGGCGGGCCCGGGCGCCGACCGCGGCATGGTGTTCCAGTCCTATACGCTGTTTCCCTGGCTGACCATCGAGCAGAACGTGCGCTTCGGCCTGCGTGAGCGCGGCATGAGCGAGGCCGAGCAGCGCGAGCGCAGCGACTTCTTCATCCAGCGCGTCGGCCTGCGCGGCTTCGAGCAGCACTTCCCCAAGCAGCTCTCGGGCGGCATGCAGCAGCGCACCGCGATTGCGCGGGCGCTGGCCAACGACCCCAAGATCCTGCTGCTCGACGAACCCTTCGGCGCGCTCGACAACCAGACGCGCGTGCTGATGCAGGAACTGCTGCTCGGGATATGGGAGGCCTCGCGCAAGACGGTATTATTCGTCACGCACGATATCGACGAGGCCATCTTCATGGCCAACCGGGTCGCGGTCTTCTCCGCGCGGCCGGGTCGGATCAAGAGCGAGATCGCGGTGGATTTCCCCCATCCGCGCCACTACACCATCAAGACCTCGCCGGAGTTCTCTACCCTGAAGGCCCGGCTAACCGAGGAAATCCGTGCCGAGGCCCTGGCCGCGGCCGAGCATTGAACGTATGAACCAAACCGCCGGCGCCAATGCGCGCCCGTCGCGCGCGCAGCATGAAGCCGCGCCCGCCGCCCGCTACCAGCAGGTCAAGGAATACATCGCGCGCCAGATCCAGAGCGGCGCGTGGCGGCCGGGCGACCGCGTGCCTTCCGAACAGGAACTGGTCAACCAGTTCAATGTGTCGCGCATGACGGCCAACCGCGCGCTGCGCGAACTGGCCGAGCAGGGCAGGGTGGTGCGGGTGGCCGGTGTGGGCACCTTCGTGGCCGAGCACCGGCCGCAGTCGACGCTGCTGTCGGTGGTCAACCTGCAGGACGAGATCCGCATGCGCGGCCACGACTACGCCTGCGACGTGGTGCTGGTCGAACGGGTGGCGGCCTCGATCGAGGTGGCGGCGGCGCTCGAGCTGCACACCGGCGAATCCGTTTTCCACTCGGTCTGCGTGCATCGCGAGGACGGCGTGCCGGTGCAGCTCGAAGACCGCTATGTCAATCCGCGCCTGGCGCCGGCCTTCATCAGCCAGGATTTCAGCCAGACCCAGCCGGGCGAGTACCTGCTGCGGCACGTGCCCTACGATGAAGTGGAGCATGTGGTCGACGCGATTTCGGCCACCCCCGAGCAGGCGGCCCTGCTGGACATGCCGCCGGCCCAGCCCTGCCTGCTGCTGACGCGGCGCACCTGGACCCATGGCACGCCGGTGACCTTCGTGCGCTGCCTGCATCCCGGCAACCGCTACCGCCTGGGCAGCCGTTTCCGCGCCGAGGGCAATCCGGCCTTCGGGTGATGCCCGGCCGGTGTCCCGATTCCGCGGATTTGTGACGAATTTGCGATCCAGGACGCCAGACTCCGGGTAGACCCCTAGACGGATTTTCCGCCGGTGGCATGGATTCACCGGACGATTTGGTTTAACCTGTATATACAGGAACATACAGGTACCGCGAGGCTGTCGCGGCCGCCCTATCAAAGGAGCCCCAGATGAACGCCAACGAGCAACTCTTCCAGCATGCCGTCGCCCAGCGCGGACCCCGTGAGATCCGCGCGCCGCATGGCAGCCAGCTGCACTGCCGCAACTGGCTGATCGAAGCCGCCTACCGCATGATCCAGAACAACCTCGATCCCGAAGTGGCGGAACGGCCGCAGGACCTGGTCGTCTATGGCGGCATCGGCAAGGCCGCGCGCAACTGGGAGTGCTTCGACGCCATCCTGGACACCCTGCGCCGCCTGGGCGAGGACGAGTCGCTGCTGGTGCAGTCGGGCAAGCCGGTCGGCGTGTTCAAGACCCATGCCGACGCGCCGCGCGTGCTGATCGCCAATTCCAACCTGGTGCCGCACTGGGCCACCTGGGACAAATTCAACGAGCTCGACCGCGCCGGCCTGATGATGTACGGCCAGATGACCGCCGGCTCGTGGATCTACATCGGCTCGCAGGGCATCGTGCAGGGCACCTACGAGACTTTCGTCGAGGCCGGCCGCCAGCATTTCGGCGGCGACCTGTCGGGCAAGTGGATCCTGACCGCCGGCCTGGGCGGCATGGGCGGCGCGCAGCCGCTGGCCGGCGTGCTGGCCGGTGCCAGCGTGCTGGCCGTCGAGTGCCAGGAGTCGAGCATCGACTTCCGCCTGCGCACCCGCTACCTGGACAAGAAGGCCACCAGCATCGACGAGGCGCTGGCCATGATCGCCGAGGCCACCCGCAACAAGCAGGCCATCTCCGTGGGCCTGCTGGGCAATGCCGCCGAGGTGCTGCCCGAACTGGTCAAACGTGCCCAGGCCGGCGGCATGCGCCCCGATATCGTCACCGACCAGACCTCGGCGCACGACCTGGTCAACGGCTACCTCCCCGTCGGCTGGACGGTGGCGCAGTGGGAGGCGGCACGCAAGGCCGATCCCAAGTCGGTGGAGGCGGCCGCGCGGCCTTCCATCGTCGCCCACGTGAAGGCCATGCTGGCCTTCCAGCAGATGGGCGTGCCCACGCTGGACTATGGCAACAACATCCGCCAGGTCGCCTTCGACGAAGGCGTCGAGAATGCCTTCGACTTCCCGGGCTTCGTGCCGGCCTACATCCGTCCCCTGTTCTGCCGCGGCAAGGGCCCGTTCCGCTGGGTGGCGCTGTCCGGCGATCCCGAGGATATCTACAAGACCGACGCGAAGATGAAGGAGCTGTTCCCCGAGGACACGCACCTGCACCGCTGGCTCGACATGGCGCGCGAGCGCATCGCCTTCCAGGGCCTGCCGGCGCGCATCTGCTGGGTCGGCCTGGACGAGCGCCACCGCGCCGGCCTGGCCTTCAACGAGATGGTGCGCAAGGGTGAGCTGAAGGCGCCCGTGGTGATCGGCCGCGACCATCTCGACTGCGGTTCGGTGGCCAGCCCCAACCGCGAGACCGAGGCCATGCGCGACGGTTCCGACGCCGTCTCCGACTGGCCGCTGCTCAATGCCCTGCTCAACACCGCCGGCGGCGCCACCTGGGTCAGCCTGCACCACGGCGGCGGCGTCGGCATGGGCTTCTCCCAGCATTCCGGCGTGGTCATCGTCTGCGACGGCAGCGAGGCCGCCGACCGCCGCCTGGCGCGCGTGCTGTGGAACGATCCGGCCACCGGCGTGATGCGCCATGCGGACGCCGGCTACGACATCGCCATCGACTGCGCGCACGAGAAGGGCCTCGACCTGCCGATGGTGAAGGGCGCATGAGCATGCCCGGGGCCGCGCCGCCGCGCGTCTTCGCGCTGGCGGACATTGCCGCGACGCCGTGGAAGAACGGCGGCGGCCTCACGCGCGAGATCGCCGTGTGGCCGCCCGGGGCCGGCATGGACGACTTCGACTGGCGCGTCAGCGTGGCCGATATCGCCGCCGACGGTCCGTTCTCGGCCTTCCCCGGCATCGACCGCCAGATCGTGCTGCTGTCCGGCGCCGGCGTGCGCCTGTGCGCCGACGACGGCAGCTTCGACCATGCGCTGACCGACGCCGGCGAGCCCTTCGCTTTTTGCGGCGAGACCGGCGTGCAGGCCACCCTGGTCGACGGCGCCACGCGCGACTTCAATGTGATGACCCGGCGCGGCCGTTGCCGCGCGCGCCTCGTGCCGCGGCGGGGGCCCTTTGCGCTGGACGGCGGCCCGCAGGCAGTGTTGCTGCTGGCCGTGGCCGGCCGCTGGCTTGCCGCCGGTGAAGACGGCGCCGCGCCGCAGGCGTCGACCGCCGCGTTCGAGCTGGCGGCCGGTTCCGGCTGGCTTCTCGCCGGCGGCAGCCGGTCAGGCCGTCTCGCCCTGCGCCCTGACCCTGCCGACCCGGCGCAGGCGCCCGGCGTGCCGCTGTGCCTGCAATTGACAATGGAACCCGAACCGGAGACGGAGAGCTGAACATGATCCTGCCCAGCATCCGCACGGCGCCGTCCGCGGACGGCGTCTGGCACAGTTGCCACCTGCTGCCCGACGGCGATCCCGCGCACGCCATCCGCGATGGCGCGCTGGTGGTGCAGGACGGGCGCATCGCCTGGCTGGGTACGGCCGCGGCGCTGCCGCCGGCCTTCGCCGGACTGACCCGGCATGATGCCGGGCAGGCCTGGATCACGCCCGGCCTGGTCGACTGCCACACCCACCTGGTCTACGGCGGCCAGCGCGCCGACGAGTTCGCCATGCGGCTGGCCGGCGCCGACTATGCCGAGATCGCCCGCGCCGGCGGCGGCATCGTCTCCACGGTGCGCGCCACCCGCGAGGCCACCGAGGACGAACTGTTCGCCCAGTCCGCCGCGCGCCTGCAGCCCCTGCTGGCCGAGGGCGTCACCGCGCTCGAGATCAAGTCGGGCTACGGCCTGTCGCTGGAGGCCGAGCGCAAGCAGCTGCGCGTGGCGCGCCGCCTGGGCGAGGCCTGCGGCGTCAGCGTGCATACCACCTTCCTCGGCGCCCATGCCTTGCCGCCCGAGTATGCCGGGCGTGCCGACGACTACATCGCCCTGGTCTGCGACACCATGCTGCCGGCGCTGGCCGCAGAGGGCCTGGTCGACGCGGTCGATGCCTTCTGCGAATCGATCGGCTTCTCGCCGGCACAGACCGAGCGCGTGTTCGCGGCCGCGGCGCGCCACGGCCTGCCGGTCAAGCTGCACGCGGAACAGCTCAGCAACCTCGGTGGCGCCGCGCTGGCCGCGCGTCATCGCGCGCTGTCGGCGGACCATCTCGAGCATCTGGACGAGGCGGGCGTGGCCGCCATGGCCGAGGCCGGCACGGTGGCCGTGCTGCTGCCGGGCGCCTACTATTTCCTGCGCGACACCCATCTGCCGCCGATCGATGCCCTGCGCCGCCACGGTGTCCCGATCGCGGTTTCCACCGACCACAACCCCGGCACTTCGCCGGTCACTTCGCTGCTGCTGATGATGAACATGGCCTGCACCCTGTTCCGCATGACGGTGCCCGAGGCCCTGGCCGGCGTGACCGTCCACGCGGCCCGCGCGCTCGGCGCCGCGGACCGCCACGGCCTGCTGGCGCCCGGGCGCGTGGCCGATTTCGCCTTGTGGCGCATCGGCACGCCGGCCGAACTGGCCTACTGGTTCGGCCGCAACCCGCTGGCGGCAGTGGTGCGCCAGGGCCGTGTGTTCCCGGCCGCGGGCGCCGACTTCAACGGAGGCCGCCCATGAGCCAGGTCGCGCAACAGCGGCTGTTCGCCGCCGACGCCCTGCTGCCGTCCGGCTGGGCGCGCGATGTGCTGCTGGCCTGGGACGAGGCCGGCCGCCTGAGCACGGTGCAGGCCGGCGTGGCTGCGCCGGCCGGCGTGCCGCTCGCTGCGGGCGCGGTCCTGCCCGGCATGGCCAACCTGCATTCGCACGCCTTCCAGCGCGCTTTCGCCGGACTGACCGAGCACCGCACCGGCAGCGACGATTCCTTCTGGAGCTGGCGCACGCTGATGTACCGCTTCGCGCTGCGCCTGACACCCGAGGCGCTGGAGGCCATCGCCACCCAGCTCTATGTCGAGATGCTGCGCGCCGGCTACACCAGCGTCTGCGAGTTCCACTACGTTCATCACGATCCGGACGGGCAGCCCTATGCCGACCCAGCCGAGATGTCGTTGCGCCTGCTGCGCGCGGCCGAGCGCGCCGGCATCGGCATCACGCTGCTGCCGGTGCTGTACCAGACCGCCGGCTTCGGCGGCAGGCCGGCGCTGCCGGAGCAGCGCCGCTTCCTGCTTGGCACCGATGCCATGATGGGCTTGCTGCAGCGGCTGGCAGGCGAGTGCGATGGCGACCGCGCGCGCCTGGGGCTGGCGCCGCATTCGCTGCGCGCGGTGCCGCCGCAGGCGCTGGCCGAGGCCGTGGCGGGCCTGCATGCGCTGGATGCGCAAGCGCCGGTCCACATCCATATCGCCGAGCAGCAGCGCGAGGTCGATGAATGCCTGGCCACCACCGGCGCGCGTCCGGTCGACTGGCTGTTCGAGCATGCCCAGGTCGATGCGCGCTGGTGCCTGGTGCACGCTACCCACATGGACTGGGACGAGCGCCGCCGGCTGGCCCACAGCGGCGCGGTGGCCGGCATCTGCCCCACCACGGAGGCCAACCTGGGCGACGGTGTGTTCGACGCGGCCCCCTACCTGTCGCAGGGCGGCGCCTGGGGCATCGGCTCGGACAGCCATGCCAGCGTCAGCGTGGCCGAGGAACTGCGCCTGTTCGAGTATGGCCAGCGCCTGGCGCTGCAGCGGCGCAACGTGCTGGCATCGGAGACCCATCCCCAGGTGGCGGACCGCCTCTACCTGGAGGCCGTCGCCGGCGGCGCGCGGGCGGCCGGCCGCTCCGTGGCGGGGCTGGCTCCGGGCCAGCGCGCCGATTTCGTCGTGCTGGATGGCGCGCACCCGGCGCTGGCCGGGCTGGGCGGGGCGCAGGCACTGGCGGCCCATGTGTTCGCCAACCACGGTCATGAGACACTAGCAGACGTCCGCACCGCCGGCCGCAGCCGCGTGCGGCACGGCGTCCACCCGCTGCAGGCGGAGGCCGGCCGTGCCTTCGCCGCCGCGCGCGCCGGCCTGCTGACCGATTGAAACCGGCCGCGGCGGCCTCCGGGCCGCCGCACTCCACCGAGAACAAGATGTCCACCCAGCCTCTCTTTTCCACCGACAAGCCCGCTTTCACGCTGCACCGTGGCACGCGTCCGCTGCTGGTGTCGATGCCGCACGTCGGCACCTACGTGCCGGCTGCGCTGGCCGAGCGCTTCACCGACGAGGCGCGCACCGTGCCGGATACCGACTGGCACCTGGAACGCCTGTACGACTTCGCGCGCGAGATGGGCGCCTCCATCCTGGCCGCCACGCACTCGCGCTATGTGATCGACCTGAACCGTCCGCCCGACAACGCCAATCTCTATCCCGGGCAGGACACCACCGGCCTGTGCCCGGTCGATACTTTCGACAAGACGCCGGTCTACGCCGGTACGGGCGCCGGCCCGGACGACGCCGAGATCGCCGCGCGCCGCGATGCGGTCTGGCATCCCTATCATGCCGCGCTGGCCGGAGAACTGGCCCGCCTGCGCGCCGAGCATGGCACCGTGGCGTTGTGGGAAGCGCACTCGATCCGCTCGGTGCTGCCGCGCTTCTTCGAGGGCAGGCTGCCCGACTTCAACCTGGGCAGCGCCAACGGCGCCAGTTGCGACAAGGGCCTGGCCGATCGCCTGCTGGCCATCGCACAGGCCGTGCCGGGCCACACCGCAGTGCTCAACGGCCGCTACAAGGGCGGCCACATCACGCGCTTCTACGGCCAGCCGCAGCAAGGCGTGCATGCCGTGCAGCTCGAACTGGCGCAGTGTGCCTATATGAGCGAGCAATACCCCTTCGCCTACGACGCGCCGCGCGCCACTGCGCTGCAGCCGGTGCTGCGCGACATGCTCGGCACCATGCTGGCCTTCGTCGAAGGCAAGTGAGGCCGGAGATCGCGCCGGGACCCTGCCCTGCGGGCGGGGCGGCGACCGCGCAGGGCGCGCGTTGCCGTCCCCTCGCATAAGGAGGTCTTGTGCATGCCATCAGCTTTCCTTGCTTTACCTGAGGACCGGCCCTGCGCATACTGGCAACGCGCCGGGATGCCGACATCGGGCAAGGCAGGTCGGACAGGTTGCGGTTCCGCCGCCGTCAAGGCAGGCGGGGCCGGTGAGCCGGCCCGAGAGCCGGCCGCCGGGGCAGCCCGGAGGACTGTCGAGAATTTGCGGGGTTGAGCGGTCCTTCACCTGCCGGCGGCGGCATCCCGGCGCATCGGCTCCATCGGCTCCATCGGCTCCATCGGCTGCATTGCCTGGGTCAGCCCTTTCGACCGCATCGGCGGGCCGCCTGCCGCCACTGTCCCGCGGCAGCCCAACGGGCGATTCCCCTCCGCCTCCCAGGCCGCGCGCATGCACCGTCGCGGTGCCGCTCGCGCCGCGCTTGGCGCGGGAGGGCTGCCGATGTCATGATGGCGGGGTGCGCAACGGCCGGCGATCCGCCCGCTCGCATTCACATTCGCATCAACGGTGTCCTCGCGACTGCGTGCCATGCACGCGGGACGGGCCGCCGCGTGCACCACAAGGGGCGGCCCGTACCACGCCGGCACCCGCGCCGGTGCCGGCGGCGAGGGCGTGAAGGCAAGGATATGGAGGAGACATGGATATGCAAGGCAGGGAAACGCAAGGGATGTCCCGCGAGCGGCTGGGCCGGATCGAACGTTTCATCGACGACGCCTATGTCGCCAGCGGCAAGCTCCCCGGCGCCCTGGTCCAGGTATGGCGGCGCGGTGAACTGGCGCTGAATTCGGTGCTGGGGCTGGCTGATCGCGAGCGCCAGGTGCCGCTGGCCGAGGATTCCATCTTCCGCATCTATTCGATGAGCAAGCCCGTCACCTCGGTGGCGATCATGATGCTGGTCGAGGAGTGCAAGATCGCGCTGGACGATCCCGTCAGCAAGTACATTCCCGCGTGGGCGAACCTGGGCGTGTACGCGGGCGGCTTCATGGAGAGCTTCCAGACGCGCCCGGCGGCCCGTCCCATGCTGGTGGTGGACCTGCTGCGCCACACCTCCGGCCTGACCTATGGCTTCCAGCAGAACTCCAACGTCGATGCCGCCTACCGCAAGCTCAAGCTGGGCGAGCTGGCCACCGCCGGTACCCTCGACGAGATGATCGAGAAGCTGGCCACGCTGCCGCTCGAATTCTCGCCCGGCGAAGCCTGGAACTACTCGGTCTCCACCGACGTGCTGGGCTACCTGGTCGGCAAGGTCAGCGGCATGCCGTTCGAGACCTTCCTGAAGGAGCGCATCTTCGATCCCCTGGGCATGATCGACACCGCGTTCCACGTGCCGGAAGAGAAGGCCGCGCGCTTCTGCGCCTGTTACGCGGTCGGCGCGCTGGGCTCGAAGGTGTTGTCGGACAAGGGGCCGGTGCTGCAGGACGATCCCCGCACCAGTCCTTATCTGAAGCCACCCGGCTTCGTCTCCGGCGGCGGTGGCCTGGTTTCGACCGCGGCCGACTATATGCGCTTCGCCCGCATGCTGCTGCAGGGTGGCGAACTGGATGGGGTGCGCCTGCTGGGACCGAAGACGCTGGCCCTGATGACGGCCAACCACCTGCCCGGCGGCGCCGACCTGCCGAGCATGTCGCGCTCGATGTTCAGCGAAGCCACCTATGACGGCGTCGGCTTCGGCCTCGGTTTCGCCACCACGGTGACCCCGGCCACCACGCTGATCCCGGGCAGCGAGGGCGATTTCTTCTGGGGCGGAGCGGCCAGCACCTTCTTCTGGGTGGACCCCAAGGAGGACCTGATCGGCCTGTTCCTGACCCAGTTGCTGCCTTCGTCCGCCTATCCGGTGCGGCGTCAGTTGCGCACGCTGGTCTACAGCGCCATCACCGAGCCGGGCCGGGCGCGCTGAGGGCGCCGGCGCGGCCGCTGCGCGCCAGGCCGGAGCAGGGCCCTTGCCTGGCAAGGGCCTTTTTCATGCGCGCTCGTGGTGCAGGCCGGGGGGCGTGCCCCGCATCCTGTAACCAAGCCCGCCGAGGCGGCAAATCCTTGATAGGCTGAAGCATACGAGGCAGCGGCATGCCCGCGGCGGCCAGGCTCGGGCCCGCCGGAGCCTGGCGCGGGCACGCTGCCATCGTCTTGCGGCAAGCGGCGGGATGCACGGGCCGCCGCGATCCTGCAAGCGATCGGGATGGGCGCGTCCGCGCCATCTCCAGGGGCCGCCCCCCGGGCCCTGCACGGCCGGGCGGCGTGTCGGCGCGGGTGCGGATGCGTGGCGGCAACGCCATGGGTGTCCGGCCCCAAGGAGCCATCATGCAAGACCTTGCCTTCCGCACCCTGCTGTATCGCTATTTCTTCTTCAGCTGGCTGTTCAAGGACGCCAGCCGCGGCAACCTGCTCGAGCGCTCCGCGGCCTGGCGCTTCAACCAGTCGCAGTCACGCTGGCTGCCGACCTATATGCGGCGATGGCTGGGCTGCGGGCTGCTGTGCTACGCCCTGGGTGGCTTCGTCGAACTGATGCTGAGCGCGCCGGGGCTGTCGGCCGTCTTCTACGTGCCGGGCGTCCTGAGCGTGCCGATCAACGTGGTCATCGGCGCCATGTGGATCGGCCTGAAGGCCTTGCCCGGGCCGCTGTGAGGCGGCCGGCGTGCCGATCAAGGCACCAATGATGAGGCCGCCAATGATGAGGGCGCCAATGAAAAGGCCCTTCCTTGCGGAAGGGCCTGGATTCTGGTGCCCGGGGCCGGACTCGAACCGGCACGCCTTGCGGCGGGGGATTTTGAGTCCCCTGCGTCTACCTGTTTCACCACCCGGGCGGTGGCTGTCGGCACCACGCTGGTGCCATGCCGAGCCGGGGATTATGCCCGATTTCGCCTGGACCCACAACAGAAGCCGGGGGCGGGCCTAGCGCCCGCGCCGTGCCAGCGTGGTGCGGCTGCGGTCGTAGAACTCCGGCGGCTTGCGGGCGATCCAGCGGATGAAGTCGGCGATGGCGGGGTGGCTGCGCAGGCGCCTCCAGTCGTGGTAGGTGGCGGCGAGCTCGGCTTCGCTGAAGACGGAGTGGATCTTCTGGTGGCAGACCCGGTGCATCTCGACCACCTCGCGCCCGCCCTGGCTGCGCGGCACCGGGTGGTGCAGGTCGGTGCTGGGGCCGGGCACCAGCAGCCGGCCGCACAGCGGACAGCTGGCCGGCGCCGCCGGCGCCGCCGCAAGCGGCGGGCCCTGCTGCGCGTCGTGCCCGGCGCGCAGGTGTCGCTTGACTACCATGGGCGGAAGCGGGGCGAAGGAGGGGGCATGGGCGGATTATCGCGCCGGATACCGCCGCACGCTGCGCTTCCGCGTGCCACTCAGCCCCGCTTCGGCGCCGTGTCCAGTTCAAGCACGCGCAGCAGCGAGGAGGTGTCATCCTTGCCCCAGCCGCTGTCCATCAACCTGGCGAGCTGCCCGGCGGTGGCCTGCATGGCCGGCAGGGCCAGCCCCAGCTCGGCGGCGATGTCGCTGGCCAGGCCGAAGTCCTTGTCGTGCAGCCTGGCCTCGATGCCGGCGCGGAAGTCCTGCGCGACCATCTTGGGGCCGCACAGGTCGAGCATGCGGCTGCCCGCCATGCCGGTGGCCATCGCCTGCAGCACGCGGCCGGTGTCGACCTGCTGGGCCCGCGCGAAGCGCATGGCTTCGGCGATGCCCTCGATATTGACCACCTGGGCGATCTGGTTGCACAGCTTGGCCACCTGGCCTGCGCCATGGTCGCCGATATGGGTGATGGTCTTGCCCAGCAGCGCCAGCAACGGGCGCACGCGTTCCAGGACCTCGGCCTTGCCACCCACCATGATGGTCAGGCTGGCCGCCTCGGCGCCGGCGGTGCCGCCCGAGACCGGGCAGTCGAGCGCCTCGATGCCGCGTTCGGCGAGCTGCACGGCGATCTCGCGCGTGACGATCGGCGAGATGGTGCTGTGGTCGACGCAGATGGTGCCGGCGGACGCACCTTCGACCACACCCTGCGCGCCGAGCAGTACGGCGCGCACGTCCTCGGACGAGGTCACGTTGGTGAAGACGACGGCGGCGCCCCGGGCGGCCTCGGCCGGTGTGAAGAACGGCTCGGCGCCAAGTGCGCGGGCCGCTTCGGCGGCCTCGGGACGGCGCACGAAGGCGCGCACGGAGTGGCCGGCGGCGAGCAGGTGGCGCACCATGGGCGTGCCCATGGCGCCGAGGCCGATGAAGGCGACGGTGGTCATGTCGGGAAATCCTTGATCCGGGGGTTGCGGGAAGGGTGCGCGGCGGCCCGCACGGCCGCCCGCAGCGCCTGCGGTGCCGCATTGTGGCATGTGCCGCGCGCCCGGCGGCGCGGCCGGCTCATTGCCCGGCGGCGTAGGCGAACTTGCCGTCGCGGATCACGCCCATCACGCGCGAGCGCTGGTCGAAGCCCTGGTGGTCGTTGGCGCTCATGTTCATCACGCCGTTGGGGATGGTCAGGCCAGCGGTGCTTTCGATGGCATCGCGCATGGCCTGGCGGAACTCGCGCGTGCCCGGCTGGGCGCCGCTCTTGAGGGCGCGGCGCGCGGCGTCGTCCAGCAGCATCCAGGCGCCCCAGGCGTCGCCGGCGAACTGGGTCACGCTGTCGGCGCCGTAGCGGGCCTCGTAGCGCTTGGCGAAATCGAGCGCCACCTTCTTGACCGGATGGCTGTCGGGCAGCTGGCGCGCGACCACCACCGGGCCGGTGGGGAACAGCGTGCCCTCGACGTCCTTGCCGCCCACGCGCAGGAAGTCCCAGGTGGCGATGCCGTGGGTCTGGTAGACGCGGCCCTTGTAGCCGCGCTCGCCCAGCGTCTTCTGCGGCAGCACCGAGGGCGTGCCGGCGCCGGCGATCAGGATGGCGTCGGGATTGGCCGCCATCAGCTTGAGCACCTGGCCGGTTACCGAGGTGTCGTTGCGCGAGAAGCGCTCGTTGGCCACCACCTTGATCTTGCGCACCTCGGCCAGCTTGGAGAACTCGCGCCACCAGCTTTCGCCGTAGGCGTCGTTGAAGCCGATGAAGCCGACCGTCCTGATGCCGTGGTTACTCATGTATTCGGTGAGCACGGTGGCCATGTGGGAGTCGTTCTGCGGCATCTTGAACGCCCAGCGCCGCTTGGGATCGCTCTGCGGTTCGACGATGGCGGCCGACGCCGCCAGCGCCACCATCGGCGTCTCGCCTTCCGAGACCGCGTCCAGGGCCGCCAGCGCGGTCGGCGTGATGTTGGGGCCGACGATCACGTCGACCTTGTCCTCGGAGATGAGTTTGCGCACATTGCGTACCGCGCCGGCGGGATCGGAGGCATCGTCCAGCACGATGTACTGCGCCTTCTGCCCGCCCAGGGTGGCCGGCCACATCAGCACCGTGTTCTTGGACGGGATGCCGATGGAGGCGGCCGGGCCGGTGGTGGACACGTCGATGCCGACGCGGATGTCGGCGCGGGCGGGCACGGCGGCGGCCAGGCTCAGGGCAGCCGCGAGCAGGGCGCGGCGGACGGCGGGACGGGGCATGCGGGTCTCCTCTTCGGTCTGTTTTGTCGGCCCGTGCGCCGCGGACCGGCGCGGCGGGCGCTTGTGGTTGCTTGTGGCTGCGCGTTGCTGCCGGAAGAGGATAGCCGAGGGTGGGCCTTGCACGCCATCCGGGGCGTGCCGGGGGAGCCGGCGGTCGTCGCTGGCAGTCGCCGACGGCTAGGCGTCGACGATCACCTCGAAGCCGCCGAAGATCATGCGCCGGCCATCAAATGGCATGGATTGCTGCTGCTTGAGGCGGGGATCCTCCATGGCCGCGCGCATGCCCCGGTCGCGCGCCTCGCGCGAGGGCCAGGTGATCCACGAGAACACCACGGTCTCGTCCGCCTTGCGCTGCACCGCCAGCGGGAAGGAGGTCAGCTTGCCTTCCGGCACGTCATCGCCCCAGCATTCGACCAGGCCCAGCGCGCCGTGGTCCTTGAACACCACGGCGGCATCCTCGGCCATCTTGCGGTAGATCTCGCGGTTGGCGGTGGGGACGGGGACGACGAATCCTTCGATATAGCTCATGTCGCGCTCCATTCGGTCGGGGGAGGAATCTCCAGGATAGGGCGCGCAGCGGCGCCCCATGCCGGCGAGGAGCGGTCGGGGCGGTTTCGGCACACCACCGGGCAGGATCCCGGCAGGCTGGGCCCGGGCCTGGCCATCGGCCGCGGCCCCGGGCGGCGGCAACGCCGCTAGCGCGCGCCCAGCCGCCAGAGCGAGGTGACTTCGGCGCTGCGTGCCGCGTGCAGCGCATCGGCCTGGTCGGCCGCCTTGGGGTGGCGCGGCCGGATCTCCAGCCGGCCCAGTACCTGCAGTCCGGCGGCGTCGATCCAGCCCAGCAGTTCTTCGCGCGTGCGCAGTCCCAGGTGCTCGGCCAGGTCCGACAGCAGCAGCCAGCCTTCGCCGCCCGCTTCGAGATGAGCCGCCAGCCCGGCCAGGAAGCCCTTGAGCATGCGGCTGTCGGGATCGTAGACGGCATGTTCGATGGCCGAACTGGGCCGCGCCGGTACCCAGGGCGGATTGCATACCACCAGCGGCGCGCGCCCCGGCGGGAACAGGTCGGCCTCGATCACTTCCACCTGCTTGCCCAGGCCCAGCCGGGTGATATTGTCGCGGGCGCAGGCCAGCGCCCGCGCATCCTGGTCGGTGGCCACCACGCGGCGCACGCCGCGTTGGGCCAGCAGGGCCGCCAGCACCCCGGTGCCGGCGCCGATGTCGAAGGCCAGCGCCTCGGCGCCGGCCGGCAGCGGTGCCTTGGCGGCCAGGTCGATGTACTCGCCGCGTACCGGCGAGAACACCCCGTAGTACGGATGGATGCGCGCGCCCAGCGCCGGGATCTCGACCCCCTTCTTGCGCCATTCGTGGGCGCCGATCAGGCCCTGCAGCTCGCGCAGCGAAGCGACGTAGGGAGCATCCGCCTCACCGTAGGCCTCGCTGCACGCCTGGCGCACATCGGGCGCGCGCCGCAGCGGCAGCACGTGGCCGGCCTCGAAGGGCAGCAGCAGCATGCCCAGCGTGCGTGCCCGCTGCGATTGTGCCAGGCGATGCAGGTGGAAGGCTTCGGCAGGCGCGGGCGGCGTGTCCGCCCGGGCCGACTTGGCGGCCCGGGTACGATGCGCCTTCTTGGGTTTGTCGGCGCGGCGCGCCATGGCCTGCAACAGCTGGCGCGCATTCTGGAAGTCGCCGCGCCAGAGCAGGGCGGTGCCTTCGCAGGCCAGCTGGTAGGCGGTATCGGCACTGGTGGTGTCGTCGGCGACGACCACGCGGCGCGGCGCCGGCATGCCGGCCTCCGAACGCCAGCGGGCGTTGTGTTCGGCGCCGTCCTCGGTCCAGTGGATCAGCTGCGGCGTGTTCATCGGCGGGACTCCTGCAGGCGGCCTGCGGGCGCGCCGGTGTGAATGCGTAGGGAAATGCGTTGGGTCATGAAGTGATGAAGTGTGCGCAAAAACCGGGGGCGGGCCGGGCGGCCGCCGCCCGGTGGAATCAGAGCTCGTAGGCCTCGTGCTCGCCCGACATGGCCTGTTCCACCAGCTTGCGGTTCAGCGTCGGTGAGAACAGTTCGATGAAGGTATAGACGAAGCTGCGCAGGTAGGCGCCCTGCTTGACTGCCAGGTGCGTCACATTGGTGCCGAACAGGTGGCCGGCCGGGATGCCGCGCAGGTTACGGTCGCGCTCGGGGTCGAAGGCGACGCCCGCCACGATGCCCACGCCGAGCCCGACCTCCACATAGGTCTTGATCACGTCGGCATCGATCGCTTCGAGCACGATGTCCGGCTGCAGGTGGCGCAGCTCGAAGGCCTTGTCGATCTTGGGCCGGCCGGCGAAGTTGGGGTCGTAGGTGATCAGCGGGTAGGCCATCAGGTCTTCCAGCGCCAGGTGTTTCTTCTCCAGCAGCGGATGGTCCGGCGGCGTCACCACGATGTGCTGCCACTGGTAGCCGGGCAGCGAGACCAGGTTCTTGTCGGCCGAGATGCCCTCGGTGGCGATGGCCAGGTCGGCCTGGTCGTGCAGCACCATGTCGGCGATCTGGGCCGGGTTGCCCTGCTGGATCGACAGCCGCACCTTGGGGTAGCGCTTGGTGAACTCGGCGATCACGCGCGGCAGGGCGTAGCGGGCCTGGGTATGGGTGGTCGCGATGGTGAAGTTGCCCTGGTCCTGGGCAGCGTAGTCCTTGCCGACGCGCTTCAGGCTTTCCACCTCCTGCAGGATCTTCTCCACCGAGGCGAGGATGCGCCGGCCCGGCTCCGTCAGGCTGCGGATGCGCTTGCCATGGCGGGTGAAGATATCGACACCCAGCTCCTCTTCCAGCTCGATGATGGCTTTGGAGACGCCTGGTTGTGATGTATAGAGCGCTTTCGCGGCCTCGGTCAGATTGAAGTTCTGCCGGACCGCCTCACGCACAAAGCGGAACTGGTGCAGATTCATATAACTCGGCTCGTATAAACAAACAACTTCTTATTAGTTTGAGATATGAGGCCAGTTTATTACGATTTGCGGACTTTGTTAATGAACGGCCAGACCCTCCCGCGCGCGTGGTGCCCAGCGGACGGGCAAGGCCTCGAGGCGGTGCGCTCCCCATGTCCCTTGCCTATACCGTATCCGGTCTGCTCGTAGGCGTCCTCGTCGGCCTGACCGGCGTGGGAGGGGGGTCGCTGATGACGCCGCTGCTGACCCTGCTGTTCGGCTTCTCGCCGGCCACCGCGGTCGGCACGGACCTGGCCTTTGCCGCCATCACCAAGAGTTTCGGCACGCTGGCGCACCGCGCCCACGGCCATGTGCACTGGCAGGTGGTGCGCCGCCTGTGCCTGGGCAGCCTGCCGGCGGCGGCCGCCACCATCCTGGTGCTCAAGAGTGCCGGCGAGCTGGATGCCGGATGGCTGCATGCCATCCGCGTGACCATCGGCGTCTCCGTGCTGCTGACGGTCGCTTCGCTGCTGCTGCGCAAGCAGATGCTGGCCTGGCTGGAACGCCATCCGCGTTTCCAGCTGGAGGGGCGTACGCAGGCCGTCGCCACCGTGGTGGTCGGCGCCTTGCTGGGCGTGCTGGTGACGGTCTCGTCGATCGGCGCGGGCGCGGTCGGCGCCACCCTGATCCTGCTGCTCTACCCCCGCCTGAAGCCGGCCGAGGTGGCCGGCACGGACATCGCCTACGCCGTTCCGCTGACGGCGCTGGCCGGTCTGGGCCATGTCTGGCTCGGCACCGTGGACTGGACTCTGCTTGTCTCGCTGCTGGTGGGCTCGATCCCCGGCATCTGGGCGGGCGCGCAACTGTCGCGGGCGCTGCCCGAACGCCTGACGCGCGCCGCGCTGGCCACCACGCTGACGCTGGTGGCCATCAAGCTCGTTTCCTGACGCATTCAACGCATACTGAACGGACCCACACCATGTATCAGTACGACCAATACGACCAGCGCATCGTCAACGAGCGCGTGGCCCAGTTCCGCGACCAGGTGCGCCGCCGCCTCAGCGGCGAGCTGAGCGAAGAGGAATTCCTGCCGCTGCGGCTGCAGAACGGCCTGTACATGCAGCGTCACGCCTACATGCTGCGCGTAGCCATTCCCTACGGCCTGCTGGCCAGCCGGCAGCTGCGCAAGCTGGCCCATATCGCGCGCGAGTTCGACCGCGGCTATGGCCACTTCTCGACCCGCCAGAACATCCAGTTCAACTGGATGGAGCTGGAACGCGTGCCCGACGCGCTGGCCGAACTGGCCAGCGTGGAGATGCACGGCATCCAGACCTCGGGCAACTGCGTGCGCAACATCACCACCGACCACTTCGCCGGCGTGGCGCCGGACGAGGCCGTCGATCCGCGCGTGCTGGCCGAACTGCTGCGCCAGTGGAGCACCTTCCAGCCCGAGTTCGCCTTCCTGCCGCGCAAGTTCAAGATCGCCATCTCCGCCTCGGCCGACGACCGCGCCGTGGTGCAGATGCACGATATCGGCATCTATGCCTACCAGAACGAAGCCGGCGAGACGCGCCTGCGCATCCTGGCCGGCGGCGGCCTGGGCCGCACGCCGATCCTGGGCTCGGTGATCAAGGAAGACCTGCCCTGGCAGCACCTGCTGACCTATGTCGAATCGGCCATCCGCGTCTACAACCGCTACGGCCGCCGCGACAACAAGTACAAGGCGCGCATCAAGATCCTGGTCAAGGCCATCGGCGTGGAGACCTTCGCGCAGGAAGTCGAAGAGGAGTGGCAGTTCAGCAAGGACGGCCCCGCCACGCTGACGCAGGCCGAGTTCGATCGCGTCGCGCAGTACTTCGCCCCGCCCGTCTACGAGAAGCTGGCCGACACCGACGCCGGCTACGAAAAGCACCTGCTCGAGGACAAGGCCTTCGCGCGCTGGGTCAGCCGCAGCGTGCACGCGCACAAGGTGCCGGGCTATGCCGCCGTGACGCTGTCGACCAAGCCCGGCATCGTGTCGCCCCCGGGCGACGCCACCGCCGAGCAGATGGAGGCCGTGGCCGGCTTCGCCGACCGCTACGGCTTCGGCGAGCTGCGCGTGGCGCACGAGCAGAACCTGGTGCTGCCCGACGTGAAGAAGCGCGACCTCTACGCGCTGTGGCAGGAAGCCCGCACCGCCGGCCTGGCCACCGCCAACATCGGCCTGCTGACCGACATCATCGCCTGCCCCGGCGGCGACTTCTGCTCGCTGGCCAACGCCAAGTCGATCCCGATCGCGCAGGCCATCCAGCAGCGCTTCGAGGATCTCGACTACGTGCACGACCTGGGCGAGATCTCGCTGAACATCTCGGGCTGCATCAACGCCTGCGGCCACCACCACGTCGGCAATATCGGCGTGCTCGGCGTCGACAAGGACGGCGAGGAGTGGTACCAGGTCACGCTGGGCGGCGCGCAGGGCAACGACACCGCGCTGGGCAAAGTGATCGGCCCCTCGTTCAAGGCCGAGGAAATGCCCGACGTGGTCAGCCGCGTCATCGACACCTTCGTGGCCAACCGCCACGATGACGAACGCTTCATCGAGACCTTCGCCCGCATCGGCATCGCGCCGTTCAAGGAGCGCGTCTACGCCGACAAGCAGCGCGAGCGCGCCGAAGCCTGAGGCCTGGGAGGAAAAAACATGGCAAAGATCATCCAACTGCAGGCCGGCGTTCCGGTCATCGTCGACGACGCCTGGACCGTGCTGCGCGGTGCCGAGGGCCAGCCGGTGAGCGAGGCGCAGGTCGCCGAGGCCGCCCAGGGCCAGGCACCGGTGCTGTTCCCGCTGTCGGCCTGGCTGGCGCACAAGGACGGCCTGCTGGCCGGCCGTGCAGCCGACGTCACCGGTATCTGGCTGGCGCCCGAAGACGAGCCCGCCGACGCGCAGGCCGCGCTCGCCCACGTGGCCGTGGTGGCGGTGGACTTCCCGGTGTTCCGCGATGGCCGCGGCTTCTCCACGGCCTACCTGCTGCGCACCCGCTACCAGTGGAAGGGCCAGCTGCGCGCCATCGGCGACGTGCTGCGCGACCAGCTCAACTTCATGAAGCGCTGCGGCTTCGATACCTATGCGGTGCGCGCCGACAAGAGCGTCGACGACGCGCTCAAGGGCTTCACCGAGTTCACCGTGGCCTACCAGGCCTCGGTCGACGAGCCGCTGCCGCTGTTCCGCCGCGCGCGTGCCGAGGCCGGCATCGTGCACAAGGAAGCGGTATGAGCGCGCTGCTGAACGAGATCCCGGTGCTGGCCGAGGGCGAACTGTCCTCGCTGCGCCCGCCCGCACTGTGGGCGCCGCCGGAATACAGCGGCAGCCTGGAGGCCCTGCAAGCCAAGGAGGCCGAGCTGTCGGAACGGCTGGCCGGCATCGCGGCGCGCTTCTTCCGCGCGCGCTTCGCCTCCAGCCTGGCGGCCGAGGACATGGTCGTGACCGATGCCATCCTGCGCGGTTCCCCCGCCGTGCGGGCCGGCATCCGGGTCTTCACGCTGCAGACCGGCCGCCTGCACGCCGAGACGATGGCGGTGCTGGAGGCGGTCGACAAGCACTACGGCTACAAGATCGAGCAGTTCACGCCCGATCCCGAGGCGGTCGAGAACTACGTGCGCAAGCATGGCCTGAACGGCTTCTACGACAGCCTGGACGCGCGCAAGCTGTGCTGCGGCATCCGCAAGGTGGAGCCGCTCAACCGCGCACTTTCGCACGCCGACGCCTGGCTGACCGGCCAGCGCCGCGAGCAGGCGGTGACGCGCGCCGACCTGCCCTTCGAGGAAGTCGACGAAGGGCGCGGCATCCCCAAGTTCAATCCGCTGGCGGACTGGAGCGAGGCCGAGGTCTGGGCCTACCTGAAGCGCCACCGGGTACCGGTCAACGCGCTGCATGCCAAGGGCTATCCCAGCATCGGTTGCGAACCCTGTACGCGCGCCGTGCGTGCCGGCGAGGATGTGCGCGCCGGGCGCTGGTGGTGGGAGAGCAAGGACTCGAAAGAGTGCGGGCTCCACGAACAGAACATCAAGCATTGAAGCATTGACATCGAGGCCACACGACATGGGCATCATGAACGAAATCGCAGGCGCCGACGTCGCGCATCTGCTGCAAGTGCAGAACGACCACCTGGACAAGCTGGAAGCCGAGTCGATCTACATCATCCGCGAGGTGGTGGCCGAGTGCCGCAACCCGGCACTGCTGTTCTCCGGCGGCAAGGATTCGATCGTGATGCTGCACCTCGCGCTGAAGGCCTTCCGCCTGGGCGAGCGCAAGATCGAACTGCCGTTCCCGCTGGTGCACATCGACACCGGCCACAACTATCCGGAAGTGATCGACTTCCGTGACCAGCGCGTGGCCGAGCTCGGCGCACGCCTGGTGGTCGGCCATGTCGAGGACTCGATCCGGCGCGGTACCGTGCGCCTGCGCAAGGAAACCGATTCGCGCAACGCCGCGCAGGCCGTCACGCTGCTGGAAACCATCGCCGAGCACCAGTTCGACGCGCTGATGGGCGGTGCCCGCCGCGACGAAGAGAAGGCGCGCGCCAAGGAACGCATCTTCTCCTTCCGCGACGAGTTCGGCCAATGGGACCCGAAGGCCCAGCGCCCCGAGCTGTGGAGCCTGTACAACGGCCGCATGGCCCAGGGCGAGCAGATGCGCGTGTTCCCCATCTCGAACTGGACCGAACTGGACGTGTGGCAGTACATCGCCCGCGAGAACCTGGCACTGCCCCCGATCTATTACGCGCACCAGCGCGAAGTGGTGCGCAAGAACGGCCTGCTGGTGCCGGTCACGCCGATCACCCCCAAGCAGGACGGCGACGTCAGCGAGGTGCTGTCGGTGCGCTTCCGCACGGTCGGCGACATCAGCTGCACCTGCCCGGTGGCCAGCACCGCGGCCACGCCCGACGAGATCATCGCTGAGACTGCGGTGACCGAGATCACCGAGCGCGGCGCCACCCGCATGGACGACCAGACCAGCGAGGCGTCGATGGAGCGCCGCAAGAAGGAAGGCTATTTCTAAGCCGCCCGTTCCGCTTGCCCGCGCGACCCACCAGACAGGATTTGCACCATGACCACCCACCAAGCCACCCACCAAGGCCTGCTGCGCTTCATCACCGCCGGCTCGGTCGATGACGGCAAGAGCACGCTGATCGGCCGCCTGCTGTTCGACAGCAAGGCCGTGCTGTCGGACCAGCTGACCGCGCTGGCCAACGCCAAGCACAAGCGCACCGCCGGCGAGGAGATCGACTTCTCGCTGCTGACCGACGGCCTCGAGGCCGAGCGCGAGCAGGGCATCACCATCGACGTGGCCTACCGCTACTTCTCCACGGCGCGCCGCAAGTTCATCATCGCCGACACGCCCGGCCACGAACAGTACACCCGCAATATGGTGACCGGCGCATCGACCGCGCACGCTGCCATCGTGCTGGTGGATGCCACCCGCGTGACGATCGAGAACGGCCGCGCCGAACTGCTGGCGCAGACCAAGCGCCACTCGGCCATCCTCAAGCTGCTGGAGCTGCAGCACGTGATCGTCGCCGTCAACAAGATGGACCTGGTCGACTACAGCGAACAGCGCTTCAACGAGATCCGTGCCGCCTACACCGAGCTGGCAGCCCAGCTCGGCCTGAAGGACGTGCGCTATGTGCCGGTGTCGGCGCTGCGTGGCGACAACATCGTCCATGCCAGCGAGACCATGCCCTGGTACCAGGGCGAAGCGCTGCTGCCGCTGCTGGAAGCGTTGCCGGTGGAAGAAGCGGCGCCCGAAGGCGAAGCCGCGCTGCGCTTCCCGGTGCAGCTGGTGATCCGCCAGGACGGTTCGCAGTCGGACGACTTCCGCGGCTATGCCGGCCGCGTGGAAGCCGGCACCGTGCGCGTCGGCCAGAAGCTGCGCGTGCTGCCGGCCAACCGCGAAGCGGTGGTGGCCGAGGTGCTGACCCCCAACGGCGCGGCCGAGTCCGCCGGTGCGGGCGAGACCATCACGGTGCGCCTCGCCGAGGACGTGGACGTGTCGCGTGGCGACATGTTCGTGGCCGCCGAAGCGACCGCCCAGCCGGCCCGCAAGCTGCAGGCCGACCTGTGCTGGTTCGACGACGAAGCGCTGAATCCGGCGCGCAAGTATGTGCTGAAGCACACCACTGCCAGCGTGTTCGCGCGCGTGGCCGCGGTCGAGCGCGTGCTCGACGTGCACACTCTGTCGCACGAAACCGGCCGCCACGAGATCCGCCTGAACGATATCGGCTCGGTGCAGATCTCGCTGCAGAAACCGGTGGTGTGCGACACCTATGGCGATAATCCGGCGACCGGCGCCTTCGTGCTGATCGATGAGGCCAGCAACCATACGGTGGCGGCGGGCATGATCCGTGCTTATGCTTGAGGTTGTCTGGAACCGGCATTCGCCGAATGGCAAGTAAGGAGCATGGCATGGGCAAGGTCTACCTGATCGGCGCGGGTCCCGGCGCCGCGGACCTCATCACGGTGCGCGGTGCACGGCTTCTGGGTGAAGCCGAAGTCGTGCTGCACGATGCGCTGGTCGCACCCGAGATGCTGGCCTGGTGTCCGCAGGCCCGCCTGGTCGAGGTGGGCAAGCGCTGCGGCCAGCGCTCCACCGCCCAGCTCTTCATCAATCGCCAGATCGTCGACCTGGCCGGCAAGTACCAGCGCGTGGTGCGCCTCAAGGGCGGCGACCCGATGCTGTTCGGCCGTGCCGACGAGGAACTGCAGGCGCTGGAGGCGGCCGGCATCGACTTCGAGATCGTGCCGGGCATCACCGCCGCGCTGGCGGCCGCCTCGGCCATCGGCAAGCCGCTGACCAAGCGCGGGGTCGCGCGCAGCGTGGCCTTCGCCACGCAGGCCAAGGCGGCCGAAGACCTGGATCCCGGACCGGCGGCCCGCATCGAAGCCGATGTCAAGGCCGATACCCTGGTCTACTACATGGGCCGCGACCAGGCCGCCACGATCGCCGCGCAGCTGATCGCGCATGGCAAGCCTGCCGCCACGCCGGCCTGGGTGGTCGAGTCCGTCAGCACGCCGCGGCAACGCAGCCGGGCCTTCACGCTGGCCCAGATGGCAGCGGGCGAGGCCGCGTCCTGGATCGATGCGGCGCAGCCCAGCCTGCTGATGATCGGCGAGGCACTGGCCGCGCGCGCCACGCAAGCCGCGCCGCAGGCGCCGGCGGGCGAGCAGGCGAGGGCCGCCTGAGCGGCCCGCGGCCGTTTTCATCCTTGCATCGAGGCAACGCCGGGCATCGCCCGGCGTTTTTCATTGCGGCGCTACACGCGGGTGAGGGTGAGGGGTGGGCGGGCGGAAGTCGCGGGGCGCCCGGCGCCTCAGGTGCCGGGGGCGGCCGGCAGGCTGGCCAGGCTGGCCAGGCAATAAGCGGCGATCGCGTCCAGCACGCGGTCGGATTCGCCGACGGCATCCGCGCAGCCGATACGGAGTCCAGGGTGCCGCTGGCGGCATTGCTCGATCAGCAGCGGCAGATCCCGCCGCAGATGGCCGCCCTGGCCGAAGAAGACCGGCACCACGGTCACGCCGGTGATGCCCTCCGCCGCCAGCGCGTCCAGCGTGTCGGGCAGCGACGGCTGCATCAGTTCGAGAAAGGCCAGGCGCACCGTGCCCTGGGGCAGCGCCGCTGCCAGCTTGGCTTGCAGGCGGTCGAAGGGCTCGCGCCAGCGGGCGTCGCGCGCACCGTGGGCGAACAGCACGAGGGCCTGGCGGGGCTGTTCCTGGGCGGCTGAGACCATGCCTTGCCGTCCCGTCAGTGGCGGTCCACCCAGCGCAGCGCGCCGAGGGCGATCAGCAGGTAGAGCGTGCCGGGCACCAGGGCCGAGACGATCGGCGGCCAGGTGTGCAGCAGGCCGACGTGCGAGAACAGTGTGTTGGCCAGGTGGAAGGACAGGCCGAGCATGATGCCGCCGAACACCTTGATGCCGACCGCGCCGGCGCGCGCGTGCAGGTAGGCGAAGGGCAGGGCCAGCGCCACCATGACGAACAGCGTGAGCGGATACACCACCTTCTTCCAGAAGGCGATCTCGTAGCGCTGCGTGTCCTGCTTGTTGTCGCGCAGGTGGCGGATGTAGCGGAACAGGTCCAGCGTGGACATGCGTTCCGGGCTGACCAGCAGCACCGCGAGGATCTGCGGCGTCAGTTCGGAGCGCATCGTCTGCGTGGGGAAGGAGACCTTCTGCGCGCGGAAATGCGGCACCAGGGCATCGGCCCCGTTGCCGGCGGCGCGCGGCAGCTCGATGAAGCGTGTCTCGCTGACGTCGCTGAGCTGCCAGGACTGGGATCCCTGGTAGCGCCCTTCCTTGGCCACGCGGATCACGCTGAGGCGATAGCTGGGGTCGAACTCGTAGATGGTGACGCCGGTGATGCTCTGGTCCGGGCGCAGCCCCGCCACGTTGACAAAGCGGGTCACCTCGCCCTCCGGTTCTTTGTCGCGGTCCTTGACCCAGACACCGGAGCGGAAGCCGGAGGAGACGGTGGCGCCGATCGCCTCGAGCTTGACCTTCTGCGCGAATTCCTCGGCGCGCGGGCCGATGAACTCGCCGAAGACGAAGGTGACGAGCACCAGGGGCACGGCCAGCTTGAACAGCGAGAACAAGGCCTGCCGGGTGTTCAGGCCGGCCACGCGCAGGATGGTGAACTCGGACTGGCTGGCGAGCTGGGACAGCACGTAGATGGCGCTGATCAGTACGGCGATCGGCAGCACCTCGTAGATGCGCGTCGGTGCCTCCAGCATCACGTGGATGAAGGCGACCAGCGTGGTGTACTTGCCGCTCACGCTCTCCAGTTCGCTGAGCATGTCGAAGAAGATGAACAGCGCCAGCACCGCGAACAGGATGAAGACGAAGACGCCGTAGATCAGCCGGCCGAGATAGCGTTCATAGACGCGCAGCACCGTCATGCCTGGCCTCCCTTGCGGGCACGGCCCAGGCCGAACACCGCGCGCCAGCCACCCAGGCTGCGGTTCTGGCGATAGCGGAACAGCAGCAGCGCGCCCAGGAAGGCGGCCAGGTGGAAAGGCCACAGGGCCATGCCGAAGGACAGGCTGCCGGAGCGCACCCAGGACTGTGCCAGGTTGATCAGGTTGCTATAGGTCAGGTAGATCAGCACGGCGAAGACGAGGGGGGTGTAGCGGCCCAGGCGCGGATTCACGTAGGCGAGCGGAATGGCGATCATGGCGAAGTTGAAGGCCAGGATCGGCAGCGACAGGCGCCACAGCAGCTCGCCGAGGTTCTCGCGGGTCGGGTTGTGCACCAGGTCCATGGTGTCGCGGCTCTTGGTCGGCAGGTTGGCGTCGGCCTCGGGCGGCTTGTTGTCCACCTTGACCGCATAGCGGTCGAACTCGACGATGCGGTAGTCGAGCTGGCCGGGCGTGCCGGTATAGCGGCGCCCGTTCTCCATCACCACCAGGCGGTCGCCGTTGGGCATGGACTCGAAGCGGCCCTGGTGGGCCAGGGCCACGCCGATCTTGTCGGACTCGGCGCTGGCGACAAACACGTTGCGCGCGTTCTTCATGTCGCCGTCGATGCCTTCGATGAACAGCACGTAATTGGCGTTGGTGGGTTCGATGAAGCGGCCCGCGGCAATCATCGACAGCACGCCGCGCTGCTCGAAGCGGTCGCGGAACAGCGCGCTCTGCTGGTTGGCCCAGGGCCACGCGAACAGGCCCAGCAGCAGCGCCATCACGATGAAGGGGGCGGCGAACTGCAGCACCGGCTTGACGAGGTCGCGCAGCGAGATGCCGGCCGAGAACCACACCACCATCTCCGAATCCTTGTACCAGCGTGTCAGCACGATCAGGATGGAGATGAACAGCGTGGCGGACAACAGGATGGACAGGTAGCCCACGGTGGCCAGCCCGATCAGCATCAGCACGTCGTTGGGGCTGGCCTGCCCGTTCGCGGCCATGCCGAGGATGCGGATCACGAGCGAGGTCAGCATGAAGGTCAGCATGACCAGGAACACCGCGCCGGCGGTGTAGGCGAGCTCGCGTCGCAAGGCTTGTTGAAAGATCATGCGGTGTCGGTTCCGGGCTGCCGGCCGGCGCGGGCGATGCCACCTGGCGCCGGCGAGCGCGGCGCGCCGGCGGTCCGCAGCGCGGGGCGGCGGCAGGTCGCGGTCAAAAATCGCGGATAATAGGGGCTTTCTATCTTGGACCAGCCCCTGGAAGGAAGCGCGATGGAATTTAGCACAAAAGCCCTGGATTGGAGCAAAGCCGGCCAAAATGGTTTCCTGGCGACCAAGACCGACTGCCTGGTGGTCGGCCTGTTCGAGGGCCAGAGCCTGGACGGCGCGGCCAAGGCGCTGGACGTGGCGACCAAGGGCTTGGTGGCGCGCCTGCTCAAGCAGGGCGATTTCGAAGGCAAGCGCGGTACCCACCTGATGCTGCACGAGGTGGCCGGCGTGGGCGCGGCGCGCGTGCTGCTGGTCGGCCTGGGCAAGGAATCCGCCTTCAGCGACAAGGCCTACGTCGACGCGGTGCGCGCCGCCGTGCGTGCCGTCTCCGACACGCGCTCGGCCTCGGCGCTGTGGTGCCTGCACACCCAGCACCTGCCGCCGGGCCGCGACCTGGCCTGGGGCCTGGTCACCACCGTCACGCTGCTGCGCGAGGCGACCTACCGCCTGCTGGACCGCCACCCCGAGCTCAAGCCGGCCGCGGTCAAGGGCGCCGGCGGCAACGGTAACGGCAAGTCCGCGCTGCGCAAGGTGGTCATCGCCGTCGATGCCGGCGACGCCAAGGCGGCCGCCGCCGCCGTGCTGCGCGGCGCCGCCATCGCCAACGGCGTCGAGCTGGCGCGCGACCTCGGCAATCTGCCTTCCAATGTGTGCACTCCGACCTATCTCGCCAATACCGCGCGTGGCATCGCCAAGCGTTTCAAGCTGAAGGTCGAGGTACTGGGCCGCAAGCAGATCGAGGCGCTGAACATGGGCGCCTTCCTGGCTGTGACCAAGGGTTCGGTCGAGCCGCCCCAGTTCATCGTGTTGCGCTACGAAGGCGCCGGCGCGCGCCAGGCGCCGGTGGTTCTGGTCGGCAAGGGCATCACCTTCGATACCGGCGGCATCTCGCTGAAGCCGGGCGAGGGCATGGACGAGATGAAGTACGACATGTGCGGCGCCGCTTCGGTGCTGGGCACGCTGCAGGCGGTCGCCGAGATGGGCCTGAAGCTCAATGTGATCGCGGTGGTGCCGACCTGCGAGAACATGCCCAGCGGCATCGCCACCAAGCCGGGCGACGTGGTCACCACGATGTCGGGGCAGACCGTCGAGATCCTCAACACCGACGCCGAGGGCCGCCTGATCCTGTGCGACGCGCTGACCTATGTCGAGCGCTTCAAGCCAGCCGCGGTGGTCGACGTGGCGACCTTGACCGGCGCCTGCATCATCGCCCTCGGCCACGTCAATTCGGGCCTGTTCTCGCGCAGCGACGCGCTGGCCGACCAGCTGCTGGCGGCCGGGCGCAAGGCGCTGGACAGCGCGTGGCGCCTGCCGCTCGACGACGAGTACCAGGACCAGCTCAAGTCCAACTTCGCCGACATGGCCAATATCGGCGGCCGCCCGGCCGGCAGCGTCACCGCCGCCTGCTACCTGTCGCGCTTCACCGAGAAGTATGACTGGGCGCACCTGGACATCGCCGGCACCGCCTGGAAGAGCGGCGCGGCCAAGGGCGCGACCGGGCGACCGGTGCCGCTGCTGGCGCAGTTCCTGATGGATCGGGCCGGCTGAGGCAGGGGCCGATGACGCGCATCGACTTCCATAGCAACGTGCCCGACAAGCTGGGCTACGTCTGCCGGCTGGTGCGCAAGGCCTACGGCGCGGGGCTCAAACTGGTGGTGCATGGCGTGCCGACACAGCTGGCCGAACTGGACGCGCGCCTGTGGACCTTCTCCCAGCTCGACTTCCTGCCGCACTGTGGCGCCGAGCACCCGCGCGCGGCAGTCACGCCGATCGTGCTGGCCGCCGGCCTGGAGCGCGTGCCGCACCACCAGGTGCTGATCAACCTGACGGCGCAGGCGCCGGAGCAGTTCGCCAGCTTCGAGCGCCTGATCGAGGTGGTCGGGACCGATTCCGCCGACCGCGCCGCCGGGCGCGAGCGCTACCGCTTCTACCGTGAGCGCGGCTATGCGCTCACCCACCACGATGTCGGCCAGCCCAAGGGGCAGGAGTCCGCATGAGCGAACGCACCACCTCGCGGGTGATCCCTCCCGCCAGCGCCCACGACAGCATTCCGCTGCTGACCGAGGTGATCGAGCTGCCGCCCGACATCCCGCTGCGCTCGTCGCGGCAGGCGGCGCCGTCGGCCGGCGTGGTCGACACCTCGGGCATGGCGCCGTCCGGACTGGTCACGCAGGTCGGCGATACGGGGGCCGAGGACGATGGCGAGGCGGTCCCGCCGCTTTCGCAGCCGGTGCATGCGCCGGTGGAGGCGATTGCCGGCGCGTACGCCGCGCAACAGCAGGTAGCGGCCGGGCCGGCGGGGGACGAAGAGCTGCGCGCCATGCGCAGCGAACTGCTGACGCGCGTGATGATGCGCTTCCGTGCCGAGTGGCCACAGGTGGTGGAGGCGCACACCGAAGCCACGCTGCACGCGCGCCTGGCTCCCCTTACCGCCCAGCTCGCCGCCGAGCTGACCCGTTCGCTCGAGGCCAGGCTGGTGGAGTGGCTGGATGCCACGCTGGAGGAGATCGAAGGCGATCCGGGCGGCTACTGAGCCTACTGAACCTATTGAACCGGAGTCCATTGAGCCTGAGTCGATCGAGCCGGCAGCAGGCGGTGGCAGGTAGCAGACGAAGAAAGAAAAAGCCCGCATGCGGGCTTTTTCTTCGTTGCGGCACCCCGGTTCAGTCCGTTACCGCCCCCTTGCTGGCGGTGGAGGCCAGGCGGGCGAACTTGGCCAGCACGCCACGCGTATAGCGGGGCGTGGGCGGCTGCCAGGCGGCGCGGCGGCGCGCCAGTTCCTCGTCGCTGACGTTCAGCTGCAGCACCAGCTTGTGCGCATCGATGGTAATGGAATCGCCCTCGTGCACCAGCGCGATGGTGCCGCCCACGTAGGCCTCCGGCGCGACGTGGCCGACCACCATGCCCCAGGTTCCGCCCGAGAAGCGACCGTCGGTGATGAAGCCGACCGACTCTCCCAGGCCTTTGCCGATGATGGCCGAGGTCGGTGCCAGCATCTCCGGCATGCCGGGGCCGCCCTTGGGGCCGAGATAGCGCAGCACCAGCACGTCGCCGGCCTGGATGCGGTCGCCCAGGATGGCGTCCATCGCGCTCTGCTCGTCCTCGAAGACGCGCGCCGGGCCGGTGATGACCGGATTCTTCAGGCCGGTGATCTTGGCCACCGCCCCCTCTTCGGCGAGGTTGCCCTTGAGGATGGCAAGGTGGCCTTCCCGGTACAGCGCCTTCTCGATCGGCAGGATCACGTCCTGGTCCGCGCGCGGGGTGTCCGGCACGTGTTCCAGTTCCTCCGCCAGCGTGCGCCCGGTGATGGTCAGGCAATCGCCGTGCAGCAGGCCCGCCTTGAGCAGGATCTTCATCACCTGCGGAATACCGCCGGCACGGTGCAGGTCGGTCGCCACGTACTGGCCGGAGGGCTTCAGGTTGCAGATCACGGGCACGCGGCGGCGGATGCGCTCGAAGTCGTCGATGCTCCATTCCACCTCGGCCGAATGGGCGATGGCCAGGTAATGCAGGACCGCATTGGTCGAGCCGCCGGTGGCCATGATCAGCGAGACGGCGTTCTCGATCGAGCGGCGCGTGATGATGTCGCGCGGCTTGATGTCGCAGCGGATGGCCTCTACCAGCACGCGCGCCGATGCCGCAGCGCTGTCGACCTTCTCCTGGTCGGGATTGGCCATGGTGGAGGAATACAGCAGCGACATGCCGAGCGCTTCGAAGGAGGAGCTCATGGTGTTGGCTGTGTACATGCCGCCGCAGGAGCCGGTGCTCGGACAGGCATTGCGCTCGATGCCTTCGAAGTCCTCCTCGCTCATGCGCCCCGCGGTGAACTCGCCCACCGCCTCGAAGGACGAGACGATGGTCAGGTCCTTGCCTTTCCAGTGGCCTGGCCTGATCGTGCCGCCATAGACATAGATGCCCGGCACGTTGGTGCGCGCCAGCGCCATCATGCCGCCCGGCATGTTCTTGTCGCAGCCGCCGATCACCACCACGCCGTCCATCCACTGGCCCTGGGCGGCCGTTTCGATGCAGTCGGCGATGACCTCGCGCGAGATCAGCGAGTACTTCATGCCCTCGGTGCCCATCGACATGCCGTCCGAGATGGTCGGCGTGCCGAACACCTGCGGGTTGGCGCCGGCCTCCTTGAGCGCGCCGATGGCGGCGTCTGCCAGGCGCTGCAGGCCGGCATTGCACGGCGTGATGGTGGAATGGCCGTTGGCGATGCCCACCATCGGCTTGTCGAAGTCCTCCTTCCTGTAACCCAGCGCGTAGTACATCGAGCGGTTGGGCGAGCGCGCCACGCCTTGCGTGATGTGCTGCGAGCGTTTGTTGTCTGCCATGGCGGGGATCTCCGGGGACGTAAGGCTCTGCGCGGGGCGCACGGGGATGTTGTGTGGCAGACAGCATGCGACTTGCATTTTTGCCTGTCAAATATATTATTCGATCCCTATTGAGTCGAAATCCATATCAATGATCGAGGATCGGAAGGAGCACGCGAGGTGGACCTGCGCCAGTTGCGCTATTTCGTGACGGTGGCGGAGGAGCTGCACTTCGGCCGTGCCGCCCGTCGCCTGGCGATGACCCAGCCGCCGCTGTCGCAGCAGATCCAGGCACTCGAGGAGGAGATCGGAGTGCCGCTGTTCCAGCGCACGCGGCGTTCGGTGGCGCTGACGCCGGTCGGCCAGCAATGGCTGCCGGAGGTGCGGCGCGTGCTGGCCGATGCCGCGGCACTGCCCGGCCTGGCGCAGCGGCTCGCGCGCGGCGAGCTCGGCTCGCTGGCGCTGGCCTTCGTCAGCACGGCCGACTACGGCATCCTGCCGGACCTGCTGCGCCGCTTCCGTGCCCGCCATCCCGAGGTGCAGCTGCAACTGCGCGAGGCCACCAGCGACGTCCAGTTCGAAGCGCTGGCCGAGGGCAGCATCGATGCCGGCCTGGTGATCCGCCCCCAGATGGCGGCCCTGCCGGCCGGCCTGTCCTATGTGCCGCTGATGCGCGAGCCCCTGGTGCTGGCGGTGCCCGAAGGCTGGCGCGGCCGGCGCGACAGCCTCGGGGGCGAGGCGCCCGTGTCCTTGCGCGAGGTGGCGAACGAGCCACTGATCATCTTTCCGCGCCGCAGCGCGCCGGCGTTTTATGACATCATTACGGGCTGCTATGCGCGCGAAGGCATCCATCCAGCGATCGCGCAGGAAGCCATCCAGATGCAGACCATCGTCAGCCTCGTGTCGGCCGGCATGGGCGTGGCGCTGGTACCGGCCTCCTTGTGCAACCTTCGCCGTACCGGTGTGTCCTACCTGCCGCTGCACGGCGACCTGCCGCCGATCGAGACCGGCCTGGCGTGGCGCGCGAGTGGCGCCGGCATCGGTCCGGTGCTGCGTGCTTTCATCGAGATCGCGACCTCGCCTGCCATCGGCGTGTCGCACGGGGATGGCATAAGCAGCGCAAAGACGGCGCCCGCGCGGCCGCAGACCCATTCCACCGACCCCGCCAACTTCCCGCGACAATCCTGAACCCACCATGCTGATTCATCCGCAATTCGACCCGGTCGCCATCCACCTGGGCCCGCTGGCCATCCGCTGGTACGGCCTGATGTACCTGGTCGGCTTCATCCTGTTCCTGGTGTTCGGGCGGCGGCGCATCCAGCAGCCGCAGATGGCGGCGCAGGGCTGGAACGCCAAGGATCTCGACGACATGCTGTTCTTCGGCGTGCTCGGCGTGATCCTGGGCGGGCGGCTGGGCTATGTGCTGTTCTACAAGCCCGAGTACTACCTGAGCCATCCGCTGGAGATCGTGCGCGTGTGGGAAGGGGGCATGGCCTTCCACGGCGGCTTCCTCGGCGTGATCATCGCGATGTGGCTGTTTGCGAAGCTGAGGCACCGCCACTGGATGGAGGTGACCGACTTCATCGCGCCGATGATCCCCTGCGGCCTGGCGGCCGGCCGCATCGGCAACTTCATCAACGGTGAATTGTGGGGCCGGCCGACCACGCTGCCCTGGGGCATGGTCTTCCCGCAGGCCGGCGACAGCATCCCGCGCCATCCTTCGCAGCTCTACCAGTTCGCCGGCGAAGGCGTGGCGTTGTTCATCATCCTGTGGCTGTTCGCGCGCAAGCCGCGGCCGATGGGCGCGGTGTCCGGCCTGTTCCTGGTCGGCTATGGCAGTTTCCGCTTCCTGGCTGAATTCGCACGCGAGCCCGACAGCTTCCTCGGCCTGCTGGCGCTGCACCTGTCCATGGGCCAGTGGCTGAGCCTGCCGATGATCGTCGCCGGCCTCCTGATGATGGTCTGGGCCTATCGCCGCCAGGCGCGCGCGGAGGCGGCCGGGGTGTCGCGCGGCTGAAGGCGGAGGCTCGGGCCGCGTCCTTCGTGCCTCCTCGGCAAGCCCGCGTTGCCCTGCCTCAATCGTGCGCGGAGCCGGCCCACCCGAAGTCCGCCCTAGTTCGTATTAAGTTCGTCCTGAGTTCGCGGGCAGGCCCGCGCCATGCGTTGTCATGAGCGCCCGCAAGGCCCCAGCCTTGCGGCGCTTCGTTCCCGGCCGCGCGTGACGTCTCGATAGACTCAGTTGTCCAGCGAATTCAAGAAGCAGGACGCTAACGCGCCTCGCGCAGCGCGGCGATACGCTCGCGCGTAAGCGGGTGCGAGGAGAAGAAATCGCTGCCGCCTTCGTCGGCGGTGCCGGTCGCAGCGGAGGCGGAAGATGTGGCGGAACGGGCGCCGTGCGCATCTTCCAGGGCCTGCAGCACGTCGGCGAGCGCAGCCACCCGCAGCTGGTTCGCGCGCATGACCTCGACCGCGTAGGCGTCGGCCTCGCGCTCATGCGTGCGCGAGTAGCGCAGTGTCAGCAACGCCGCCGGCGCGCTGGCCAGCACCGAAGAGAAATCACCGAGGAAATAGGCCGCCACCGCGCCCACCGCCGAAGCCTGGATCAGTTGCTGCAGGCCGTGCCGGCGTGCCACATGTCCGGCCTCGTGCGCCAGCACGCCCATCAGGCCCGGACCGGTGCCGGCCAGGCGCACCAGTTCGTCGGTGACCACGATGGTGCCGCCCGGCAATGCCAGGGCGTTGGCCCCCAGCCGCCCGCCCTGGCGGAACAGGATGCGATAGCGGTGGCCGGGGTCGGCCGGCAGGCGCAGGGCGGCAAAGTCGTCGCGGATGCGCTGTTGTTCGGCCGCCGGCAGTTTCGACGGTGCAACCCATCCTTCATCGAGGCTGCGCAGCGCGGCCTGGCCGATGCTGTCCTCGAGCGCGACCGGGACCGACCTTGCCAGCCGGGCCGCGGCCCAGGGCAGCAGCAGGGTATAGGACAGCACCAGCACGGCAAGCAGGCCCAGCAGCGCTGCCGTGGCCAGGCGCCAGCTGTTCTGCGCCCGCACCACCCAGCCCTCGCGGTGGCCGGTGGCGGCCAGAAGCGCGTCGAAGGCGGCGTGGTCGGCGATCTCGCAGTGCGCGCCGTCGGCGAAGGTGACCAGGCGCGGGGCGCGCCGCACTCGCTCCGACACGCGCAGGGCGGACAGCGGCTCGCGGCGCAGTTCCGTGCCCTCGCTGTCGCGCAGCACGGCCTGCTTCCCGTCCACCGTCAGGCTGGCAGGCTGCGCGCGGGAGGAGCGCCCATCGAAATAGGTGGCGGCGACCATGGCGGCGGCGGCGGGCTCAGAGGGCGATGTCGATGTCGTACCAGTCCACCGCCGCATCGCCCAGCGCGCCGACCTGCTCGGCCTCGCCGGCGACGAAGCTGTCAAGCGGCCCGGCTGCCAGCAGGGTGACGCAGGCCAGGCGGTAGCGCAGCGCGCGCACGCGGGCGAAGGGCGCGAACAGCCCGAGCGTCAGCACGATGCCGACCAGGTTGCTCAGCACGAGGCAGAAATAGCGGAACGCACCGACTTCGCTGCGGAAGCGGTGCGGGCCGAGCGTGGTGTGGTTCCACACCAGGTTCTGCAGCCGTGCCAGGAAGAAAGGACCTATCGCCAGCGAGGCAACGTAGAAGGCGCCCACTGACAGCGCCGTAGCGAGCATGGCACGCTGGGGCCCATGACCCAGCAGCGAACCGAGGCCGACGCCGATGGCGATGCCGCATAGCGCGGCGATCACGACCAGGCCCAGCATCATGGCAAAAGTGCGCAGGTACACGCCGTAGAACGCGCCCGCATGGGCCGAGAAGGCAAAGGGTACGGTGCCGTAGCGGGTATGCTCGTGCTGGTACTGCTTGAAGCGCTGGTGGGCCAGCGGCGCCAGCATGCCGAGCGTGGCCGCCGTGGCGAGCGGCCACAGCAGGAAGACCCGGTAGCCGCCGGCATCGCCGCCGGTGAAGGCGAAGCGCAGGCCGCGGTAGCTCGAATTGGCCAGGCGGAAGCGCAGCGAGCGCACCAGCAGCGGCGGGAATACCAGGACCAGGGCCAGGCCCAGCAGCAGCGGCAGCCACACGGAGAACTGGCCGGCCATATTGAAGGCCAGCATCAGCACGAGGACGATGGCGCGGCCTTTCAGGATCGCCAGCGGGCGGCCGTGATAGTCGAAGGTGGCGCCGTCGAGCTCGGTGTTCCGATAGAAGTACTGCAGCGTGCGGACCTTGGCCCAGGCCGAGTAGATGCCCAGCGTGACCACGCTGAGCAGCGCATTGACGATCCAGATGCGGAAGTACTCGGAGCCGGACCCGGTAAAGCGCAGGGGCAGGGCATGCGATGTTGCGGGCGTCTCGTGGTCCGCGGCGATCGTGTCGGGGCTGGATGACATGGTGCGTTCCTCTGCCTGACTGGCGGTTTCGGTAAACGGGCGCAGCCGGGCGGCAAGGGTTGCATGGATGCAACCGATTGGATCGCTGCAGGAGCGCCGGTGCGCGCACATTGTCGCACCCGGTGGACGGTGCTGGACGGAAAACAGTCGTTTCCGCTGTTGGAAACTTCTCACTTGCCGCGTCCGCGGGCGTTGCAGCATAGATACATGTTGTTACATATTTATCTGTTTGTAACAACTTGGCGCGGCCTTCCCCCAAGGAAATCAGGGGCTTATGCACCCTGGCACGCGAATCGCTAAGTTACCGCTACAACAAACGAGACGCGCAGGGAGCAGACCGCGTCCACACTCATCATCATTGGAACGGGGACGCGCCCCGGCAACGGAGCGCATTGCGGTATGACGGGGGTAGGTGCCGGGCCGGCATCGCATTGCACGGCCCACGCCAGGTCCGGCCGCCGAGCCGGGCAGCGATGAACGGGTGAGCACTTGTGGGCGCGGGCGGATGCCGCCGGGAGGCGGTATCCGTCCCGCCTTCTGTTCGCTGTGCTTGTCTGGCCACCCTGCTTCGCATCACTTTCTTTTACCGTCTCTTCCCGCCTTCTTCCATCTTGGCTCGAATCCGCCATCCAGCCTGCGCCCGCGGCGCGGAGCTGTCCGGATCCTGGTGCGCTGCATCATCGAAATCGCTTGCCGGATGTCTGGCGTTATTCATAATTATGAATTATTGCGCCTGAGGCACCGCATCGATGCGGTGCGGCGGGCAGAGCCGCACGCGGGCATGCCGGCCCGCGCAGCCTGGCGCGACACCGGGGGAAAATCCGTGCGCATCGTGCAGCAAGCCCTGTATCTCGAAGTCGCCGAGCGGCTGCGCGCCATGATCGGCGAACACGCCTTGCCCTCGGGCGCCTGGATCGACGAAGTGGCGCTGGCGGGCGAACTGGGCATCTCGCGCACGCCGCTGCGGGAAGCGCTCAAGGTGCTGGCGGCCGAAGGTCTGGTGCGCCTGGAGCCGCGCCGCGGCTGCGTGGTCAACGAACTGTCCGAGCAGGATCTGGACGAGATCTTCCCGCTGATGGCGCTGCTCGAAGGGCGCTGCGCCTATGAGGCGGCGCGCAAGGCCAGCGCCGCCGATCTCGACGCGCTTGAGGGCCTGCACGCTGAACTCGCAGATCACGCGCGTGCCGGGCGCATCGATGCCTACTATGAAACCAACTACCAGATCCACGAGGCCATCCAGCGCCTCGCCGGCAACCGCTGGCTGAGCGGACTGATCAGCGACCTGCGCAAGGTGCTGCGCCTGTCCCGTCACAAGAGCCTGAAATTGCCGGGCCGCATCCAGGAATCCTGCGCGGAGCACCTGTCGGTCTTTTCAGCGCTCAAGGCACACGATCCCGAAGGCGCCGAGGCGCTGATGAAGACCCACCTGCTGCGCCAGCGCGCCGCGCTCAAGACCCTCGACGCGGAGGCGCCGCACGTGCCGCCGGCCCGGGCGGCGCAGGCCTAGCTGCCCTGCCGCGAGGTTTCCATTCCTCCCCTTCCTTCATTTCCTGCAACGCACCGACGACAGGCATTCCATGAGCTCTCTCGATACTGGCGACAAGGATATCGGCGGCACCACGGTCAGCGCGCCGCTCAGTGAAGGAGGCGCCCCGTCCGCCTCCCTGCTTTCGCGCTTCGGGCGCTGGTGGCAGCGCAAGGACGCGCCGGCGCGCACGGCGCCGGCCGAGGCTCAGCCGGAGCTGCTGTCCACGCGCGCGCAGCGCCGTCAGCGCGAGCAGTTGCGCCTGTGCTTCGACGCCCGCCTCACCGACAGTGCCGCCAACGCGGCGGCACAATCCTGGCGTGCCGAGTACGAGGCGGCCTCGGAAGCGTTGCGCCAGGCCATGCTCGCGGTGCTGGCGGAGGTGGCGGCCAGCGGCAGCACCGCAGAGCCCGAAGGTGGCAAGGGGGGCACGGCGCTGTCGCAGGCCCTGTCGAACGCGCGCATCCGCTTCTTCAAGCGCATGGCCGCGCTGCATGGCCAGCCGGGGCCGGACGGCTCGGCGTGCGGGCTGCATTTCCTCATCGCACTGCGCGCCGACATGCTGCGCTGGCATAAGCGCATGCCCGGCCTGCGCGCGCTCGACGAGGACCTGGAGGCGATGTTCTCCAACTGGTTCGACGTCGGCCTGCTCGAGCTGCAGCCCATCACCTGGGACTCTCCCGCGTCGCTGTTGGAAAAGCTGATCCGTTATGAGGCCGTACACGAGATCGCCTCGTGGGCCGACCTGCGCAACCGTCTCGATTCCGATCGCCGCTGCTACGCCTTCTTCCACCCGCGTATCCCGCGTGAGCCGTTGATCTTCGTCGAAGTGGCCTTCGCGCCCGAGATGTCGGCCAATGTGCAGGCGCTGCTCGACGAGGCGGCGCCCCTGGAGGACCTGCGCCGCGTCAAGTGGGCCATCTTCTACTCGATCTCGAACACGCAGGCGGGTCTGCGCGGCGTCAGCTTCGGCAACTTCCTGCTCAAGCGCGTGATCGAGGAGTTGCAGCGCGAGTTTCCCAAGCTCAAGCAGTTCGCCACGCTGTCGCCGATCCCGGGCTTTGCCGACTGGCTGCGCAAGCAGGACAGCGCCGCCGTGGCCACCGTGCTGGGCGAGAAGCGCCTGGCGCGCTGGCGCGAGCGCCATGGCGGCACGCCCGCCGACGGCGCAGGCTGGGTGGCCGCGCTGACTGAGTGCGCCGCCGCCGGAGACGAAGCGCCGGCACGGGAGGCGGGCATGGCACTGGCCGCACATTTCCTCGTGCGCGAGCGCAGCCGCGAGGCGCCGGCCGATCCGGTGGCACGCTTTCACCTGGGCAACGGCGCTTGCGTGGAGCGCCTCAATTGGGCCGCCGATCTCTCCAAGAAAGGGCGGGCCCAGTCCTGCGGCATGATGGTCAATTATCTCTACGTGCCCGACGCGCTCGACGACAATCTGGCGCGCCTGGGCGAGGGCAACCCGCGCATGAGCCGCGCGGTGGCCAAGCTGTTGTAGGCCGGCAAGGGGCCCGAGACGGGTCGCGGCTCGTCTCGGGCGTGCCCACCGGTGTCTGCAGCTGGTTTTGGTTTTGGCGGTTCGCGGTTGGCAGTTGGCAGTTGGCAGTCGGTAATCGGTAGTCCGCAGTGCAACGACAAGAACGACCATAACGATGCGAGGAGACAAGATGATGCAACGCCAGTCGAGACTGGGCGCGCGCGTGGCCGCGCTCGCCGCCGCGGGGGCCGCCTGCCTGGGCCTGGCCGCGCCGGCGGCACAGGCCGAAGCGTGGCCGGCCAGGCCGGTCACGGTGATCGTGCCATTCCCCGCCGGAGGCGGCACCGATGCCTTCGCGCGGCCGCTGACCGCACAGTTGTCCAAGCAGCTCGGCAAGCAGTTCGTGATCGACAACCGCGGCGGCGCGGGCGGTACCGTCGGCGCCAGCCTGGCGGCCAAGGCCGCGCCGGACGGCTACACCTTGTTCATCGGCGGTGCCCACCATGCGATCGCGCCGTCCTTCTACAAGAAGCTCGACTACGACATCGAGCGCGACTTCGTGCCGGTCACGCTGATCGCGCAGCCGCCGCAGGTGATCGTGGTGAATCCCGCCAAGGTGCGTGCCGGCACGCTGGCCGAGCTGGTCGATTTCGCGCGCAAGAATCCCGGCAAGCTGAACTACGGTTCGGCGGGCAACGGTTCCGCCCACCACCTGGCGGGCGAGCTGTTCAAGCTGCAGACCAAGACCGATATCGCGCACGTGCCCTACAAGGGAGCCGGCCCCGCGCTGTCCGACCTGATGGCGGGCCAGGTCGACATGATGTTCGACGGGCTCGGCTCCTCCGCGCAGCACATCCGCTCCGGCCGCATCAAGGCGCTGGCGGTGGCCGCGAGCAAGCGCTCGGCAGCCTTCCCCAACGTGCCCACCGCGGCCGAGGCGGGTGTGGCGAACTATGATGTCTCGACCTGGTACGCGCTGTGGGCGCCGAAGGGAACGCCGCGCGAAGTCGTCGAGCGGCTCCATGCCGAAGTGGAGAAGGCCTTGAATACCCCTGAACTGAAGCAGATCTGGCTCAACAACGGCTCCGAGACGCCGGCCTACACGCCGGAGCAGTTCGGCAAGTTCCTGCATGCCGAGGTGCGGCGCTGGGCCCAGGTGGTACAGCAGTCCGGCGCCACCATCGACTGATGCCGGTGGCTACCATGCAGAAACCGCTCTTGCCGTGCATCGCATGCCGTCCCGTAACGCAGGCGGGAGAGCGCCGATGAGCGGCCATGTCACCCTGGCGCGCGCCGGGCAGGTCGCGACCGTCACGCTGTCTCATCCTGGCAGGCTCAACGCGATCTCGGCCGCGATGTGGCGCGAGCTGGCCGCGGCCTTTGCCACGCTGGCCGGGGAGCGCGCGCTGCGCTGCGTGGTGGTGCGTGGCGACGGCGGCCATTTCGCCGCCGGTGCCGACATCGCCGAGTTCCCGGTGGAACGCGCCGACACCGCCGCCGTGCGCCGCTACCATATGGACATCATCGCCCCGGCCCTGGCTGCCGTGGCGCATTGTCCGTTGCCCACCGTGGCGATGATCGAAGGCGTCTGCGTCGGCGGCGGCCTCGAGATCGCCTGCCATTGCGACCTGCGCGTGGCCGCTGCCGACGCGCGCTTCGGCGTGCCCATCAACCGGCTCGGCTTCCCCATGGCGCCGGGCGAGCTGCAGGGATTGCTGGCCCTGGCGGGGCGTGCGGTCACTCTGGAGATCCTGCTCGAGGGACGGGTGTTCGGCGCGGCCGAGGCCCAGGCCAAGGGGCTGCTGACGCGCGTGGTGGCAGCGGACGCACTGGCCGCCGAGGTCGAGGCCACGGTGGCCCGCATCGCTGCCGGCGCGCCGGCAGCGGCCCGCATCAACAAGGCTACCATCCGGCGCCTGGCGCCACAGCCGGAGCCGCTCTCCGAAGCCGAGCTGGCGGCGCATTTCGCCTATGTGCCGGGGCACGACCATGCCGAGGGCGTGGCCGCCTTCCTGGCGCGCCGGCCGCCGCGCTTCACCGGCGACTGACAGCGCCGCGCGCCGCGCAGGGGAGTCATCTGCTATTGTCCTTTTCCGCTTCCCGTTCTTCTTCCGCACCTCCTTTCGCACGTCCTTTTGCATCCGATCGCACCATGAACGCCAACCTGTTCGCCCTGTTCGAATCCCGCTTCCCGGCGGACCGCAGCGCCTGCTGCATCGAGACCCACGACGGCCTCTACTACAGTTGGGATGACCTCGACCGGGCCACCGCCAAGCTGGCCAACCTGCTGGCCTCGCTGCAGTTGCCGGAGGGCTCGCGCGTCGCCGTGCAAGTGGAGAAGTCGCCCGAGGCCCTCTTCCTCTACCTCGCCACGCTGCGCGCCGGCTACGTCTACCTGCCGTTGAATACGGCGTACCAGGAGGCGGAGATCGACTATTTCCTCGGCAATGCCGAGCCTGCCGTGGTGGTGTGCAGCAGCGCGAATTTCCACTGGGTCTCCAAGCTGGCCTTCCGCCATGGCAGCGCCAAGGTCTTCACGCTCGACGAGCACCGCTCGGGTTCGCTGCTGGATCGCGCCGCCGCCCAACCCGACACCTTCGAGACCGTGCAGCGCGCGCCGGACGACCTGGCGGCCATCCTCTACACCTCGGGCACGACCGGACGCAGCAAGGGCGCCATGCTGAGCCACGGCAACCTGTCATCGAACGCGCAGACGCTGCACGAGTACTGGGGCTGGCGCGCCGACGACGTGCTGCTGCACATGCTGCCGATCTTCCACGTGCACGGCCTCTTCGTCGCTTCGCACGGTGCCTTGCTGGCAGGCGCCAAGATGATCTGGCTGCCGAAGCTGGACATGGCCCAGGCGCTCAGGCACCTGCCGCGCTCGACCGTGATGATGGGCGTGCCGACCTACTACGTGCGCCTGCTGCAGGAGCCGCGCTTCGATGACGATACCTGCCGCCGCATGCGCCTGTTCGTGTCGGGCTCGGCGCCGCTGCTGCTGGAGACCTTCGACAGTTTCCGCGAGCGCACCGGCCACACCATCCTCGAGCGCTACGGCATGAGCGAGACCGTGATGCTGGTCTCCAATCCCTATGACCCCGCCCTCGGCGAGCGCATCGGCGGCACCGTCGGCATGCCGCTGCCCGGCGTGTCGGTGCGCGTGGTCGACGGCGAAGGCAGGCCCTGCGCCGCCGGCGAGATCGGCAATGTGGAAGTGCGGGGTCCCAATGTGTTCCACGGTTACTGGCGCATGCCGGAGAAGACCCGTGAGGAATTCACCGCGGACGGCTGGTTCAAGACCGGCGACGTCGGGCGCTTCGGCGGCGCCATCGTCAGCCAGGCCGGCGAGCGCGTGGTGCCGGACAACTACCTGACCATCGTCGGGCGCAGCAAGGACCTGATCATCTCGGGGGGCTACAACGTCTACCCGAAGGAAATCGAGAGCTTCATCGACGAGATGCCCGGCGTGGTGGAGAGCGCCGTGATCGGCGTGCCGCACGCGGACTTCGGCGAAGCGGTGGTGGCGGTGGTGGTGGGCAGGCCCGGTGCGCAGATCGACGAGGCGGCCATGATCGGCACGCTCAAGGCGCGTATCGCGAACTTCAAGGTGCCCAAGCGCGTGCACGTGGTCGAGGAGCTGCCGCGCAATACCATGGGCAAGGTGCAGAAGAACGTGCTGCGGCAGCAGTTCGCCGCGCTGTAAGGCCGCGCCAGACGGCCTCCCGGCCCCGCCATGGTGGCGGCGGGGCCGGGGGGGCGCCTTACTTGAGCATCTGCACGGTGCCGCTGACGGTCACCGTGACCTGGGCCTTGCCGCCCTCGACCGGTACCGGCGCCGCATCCGAGACCATGGCCTTGGCTGCGTACATGCGCGGCATCGGCATGACCGCGCCGCCTTCGTTGAGCGAGACCTCGCGGATGGTGTAGCTGCCGTAGCCGAACAGCCTGGCGGTGGCCTGCGCCTTGTCGCGGAAGCTGGACACGGCCTGTTCGACCAGCTTGGTCTCGGCGGCCTGGCGTGCTTCGCGCGACAGCGAGAAGGCGATGCTCTGCACCTGCATCTGGCTGGCCAGCTGGCCGGCCAGCTTGGACACGGCGGCGAAATCCCGCGATTGCAGCACGACCTCGGCACGTCCGCGCCAGGCATTGATGCGGCCGTTGCGGTCGGTGGTCGGGTGGATGGTGAATCCGCCCGATTCCGCCTGCACGCCCGCGGTGCGCTTGGCCTGCGCGATCACCTCCTGCGCGCGCGCCGACAGTGCGGACGAGATTGCGGCCGGCTCGCTGCCTTCCTGTTCGGCTGCGAGCGTCATGCGCACGGTGTCGGTCGGCACATCGGTGGCGGCATCGGCGGACAGCGACAGCACGCCCGCAGGGGCCGGCAGGCCCTCCGCATGGACCGGTCCGCCCTGGGCGGCGGCGACCATGGCCGTGGAACCCAGCAGGGTGGCGGCGATCATTTTCTTCATCTTGTTCTCCCGTTCGAAGTCACGCGTGTTCAGACGCGGGATGGCGGCCAACGTTCCGTGCCGGCCATCCCCACCTTGTATCGACTTGTATCCGGGCGGACCGAGGCGGCCGTCATGCAGCCGTCACGCGGGCGCTATGCCTGCAGGGCCTGCAGCCCCTTCCACAGCATGTAGCCGGCCAGGCAGGCAAGCAATACAGCGAAGGCGCGGCGCAGCTGCGCCACGTCCATGCGGTGCGCGGCGCGCGCGCCCAGCGGCGCGGTCAGCACGCTGGCCGTCGCCACCACCGCCAGGGCCGGCAGGTAGACGTAGCCGAACGATCCCGCCGGCATGCCTGCCAGGCCGAGGCCGCTCCACACGTAGCCGATCACGCTCGCCACCGCGATGGGGAAGCCGAGCGCGGCGGAGGTGGCCACCGCATTGTGGATCGGCACGTTGCACCAGGTCATGAAGGGCACCGAGACGAAGCCGCCGCCCGCGCCGACCAGGCTCGACACGAAGCCGATCACCGTGCCGGCGCCGACCATGCCGCCGGGCCCGGGCAACTGGCGCGAGGGCGCCGGCTTGCGCGCGCGCAGCATCTGCAGCGCCGAGAAACCGACGAAGCCGGCGAACAGCAGCGACAGCCAGCCGGTCTTGAGCGCGGCGAAGACCTTGCCGCTGCCGATCAGGCCGCCCACCAGGATGCCCGGCGCGAGCGCACAGGCTAACGGCCAGCGTACGGCGCCGCGCCGATGGTGGGCCCGTACCGACGACAGCGAGGTGAACAGGATGGTCGACATCGCGGTGGCGATGGCCATGTGCACGATGACCTCGGCGGGAAAGCGCAGCACGGTGAAGAGCAGCGTCAGGAAGGGCACCATCATCATGCCGCCACCCACGCCGAGCAGTCCGGCGCAGAAGCCGGTGAAGGCGCCGAGCAGCAGCAGGGCGGGAATCAGGACGGGCAGGTCGGCTAGGCTCATGGCCGGGAGCGGGGGCTCGGCGGAAGGGGCGCCATGCGGCGGGCGTCAGCGCATCAGGCGCGTGGTGATGTAGCGCCATTCGGCCGGGGTCACCGGCGTGATCGAGAGCCGGTTGCCGCGCCGGAGCACGACCATGTCGGCCAGCGCCTCGTGCGCGCGCAGCTCGGGCAGGGATATCAGCGCGCTCTTCTGCACGAAGCGCACGTCCACCAGCATCCAGCGTGGCGCTTCCGGCTTGGAGGCGGCGTCGTAGTAGTGGCTGGCCCGCTCGAACTGCGTCGGGTCAGGGTAGGGCGTCGAGCAGACCTCGGCCAGGCCGGCAATGCCGGGCTCCGGGCACGAGGAGTGATAGAACAGCACGCCGTCGCCGACGCGCATGGCATCGCGCATGAAGTTGCGCGCCTGGTAGTTGCGCACGCCGGTCCAGGGCAGGGTGCCCCGTTCGGCGAGCGTGTCGATGCTGGCCTCGTCTGGCTCCGATTTCATCAGCCAGTACTGGCGGGCGCGGGTTTCGGCGGCGGGCGTGGCGGAACGGCTCATCAGCAGATCCTCTGGTGGCGCGGCGGCGGGCCGCAAGTGACGACCGCCGAGCCGGCCGCAGGCAAGAACGCAGGCAAGAACGCAGGCAAGAAAAAAGGCGGTGGTCTGCACCACCGCCTTGTTGAAGGGGGTCCCCGCCTCGGCCGCTGGGTCGGCATCCTGAACCCAAGTGAGGTTCAGAGTGGCTGCGGAAGTCGCATTTCGGGTACATCACCCACTCAGGGAGTCCAGGCTCGGCCCGGACTATGAATGTTGTGACGCGCTCGCCCACGCGACATGATCCCGCACCATGCAATGCATATCGGTTCAAGGAGTTTATGACCCTTACGAACCAGGCAGGGAAACTGTCAAACGTCTGACTTTCGAAGATCACCCGGAGCGGAGCACCAAGTGCGATGTCAGACGTTTGCCGTTTCTAACTAGGATGGGATGAGAACGGCGGCCAGGCGCGGTAACCCGACCATTTTGCTGCACCTGTGTGGCGTCGTGCAGTCTGGCTACACTATACACCGCACTGTCTCGCAGACCAAGCCCGTCGTACCGGACCGTTACATTTTGCGCACGGTGCGCGACATCCGCTCCACATCCCGCCGCGGCCGGCTTCAGCTCCGCGCGGCCGGCGCGTCGGTTCCCACGTGTGCGTACTGCCGCAGTGCCTCGTCGGCACGCTCGTTGAGTTCGCGGATGCGGGCACGTACGGCGTCCACCGGGATCGCGCCTTCCTCCTGCTGCTTGCGCTGCGCCGCCAGCAGGTCGGAGGCGAGGCTGATGGCCGCCATCACTGCCACACGCTCCACACCCTTGGCGCCGCCGCCGGACTTGAGGCGGGTCATGCGCCCATCGACCAGCGAAACCGCCTCCAGCAGCGCGGCCTCGTTTTCTGCCGCGATGGCGAAGCGGTAAGCCTGGCCGGCGATATTGACTTCGACTTGCTTGTTGCTCATGCATGTTCTCCGGAGGCTTGCTGCCGGGCCTGGGCGGCTTCGCCCTCGCCGAGCAGGTCGAGCTGGCGCGCATCGCCTGCCGTGGGCAGCTTGTCGAGGATGGACTGGATGCGCAACTGCGCTTCCTCGATCTTGATGTTCAGCAGCTCGCGGTCGGCCGCCATGGCCTCGCGCTCGCCGCGCAGTTGGTCGGCTTCGGCACGCAGGCGTCCGATCTCCTCGCGCAGCCGCTGGTTTTCCGCCGCCAGGGTGTCCGCGTGATGCAGCACGCGGCCGATCTTGGCGGCGAGTTGTTCGAGTTCGTTGAGCATAGTGCCTGTCGGGTGCATGGTGTCGGAGTATCCGGATTCTAGCCCAAGCGCCGCCATGCCAGCGATGCGCGAGACGCCGTTGTGACCCCGCAACCGCGGCGAAGTTGCCAGCATTGTATTGGCATCGCCCTTGCAACGTCGGCCAACCGCCACCGTGGCGGCGGTTCCGCGGCGCGCATTGACGCTGGCGGGGAAACTGCCTACACTCGCGCACGCTTCAGGTGCTCGCCCCCTCGTCGCCACGCGGGGGCAGTTCAACGGGAAACAGGGAGCCGCACCGACGCCAGGTCGGGACGGGCCAACCTGTGCTGCCCCCGCAACGGTAAGCGACGCGAATCCGCATCCCGGTTTCGCAAGGCCGGTCAACCAGCCACTGGGTCCGCATGGGCCCGGGAAGGCGGCCGTGCTGAGGTCGCCAGCCCGGATACCGGCCTGGACGCGGGCGGCGTGCCATGCCCGTCGCTGATCGCCACTGGGACCGCGGGGGAACGGGCCCCGGCAAGTTCTATCCCACAATCTGCATCATGCGTTCTCAGACACGCGGGTCCGGCAGCCGAGCGCCTTCGTCGCCGCTGCGCCCGTTCGTGGCCGCCCTGTGCGCCGCGCCCCTCGCCATTCCCTTCGCCGTCTATAGTGTCCAGGCCCGGGCCACCGACGCTGCCGCCGAGCCGGCCGCGGCTGCCGCGGACACTGCCGCGGCCCCGGCCACCACGCTCGCGCCGGTGGTGGTCAGCGCCAGCCGCACCGCCCAGGCCATCACCGAGACCCTGCCGGCCACCACGGTGGTCACGCGCGCCGACATCGACAACAGCCAGGCCCCCGACCTGCGCACGCTGCTGCGCGGCCAGGCCGGCCTGGAACTGGCCGCCACAGGAGGCATGGGGAGCAACACCACCTTGTTCATGCGCGGCGCCAACTCGGACCAGGTGCTGATCCTGGTCGACGGCATGCGCATCGGCTCGGTCAGCTCGGGCACCGCGCAACTCGCTAACATCCTGCCCGACCAGATCGACCATATCGAGATCGTGCGCGGCAATGTCTCGGCGCTGTACGGCTCCGACGCGATCGGCGGCGTGGTGCAGATCTTCACCAGGAGCGGCGCCGGCCATGTACCGGCGGCCAATGCGCAGATCGAGTACGGCAGCAACAATACGCGCCAGGGCTCGGTCGGCTATGGTGGCCAGGTCGGCGATACCTCGTTCAACATCACGGGCTCGGCGTTCAAGACGGACGGTTTCTCGGCGATCAATACCGCGCAGTGGAACGCCAACAACCCCAGGCGCGCGGCTCTCGGCTTTGGCCCCAATCCAAACGACAACCCGTACGAAAACCAGAGCGTATCGGGCCAGATCAAGCACCGTTTCAACGGGGGCTGGGACGCGGGATTCAGCGGCTACTACTCACATGGCAGACTGTCGTTCGACAGCTCATCGACACTCGGTAGGCCGACCGACGACAACCGTACGGACAGCGATCTGTACACGATCTCTGCCTTCGCCAACGGCAAGCTTTTACCCGACTGGGCCACGCACTTCAAGCTGTCGCAGAGCGAGGACCGCAGCACCACCACGCTGAACGGCGCCTTCAACAGCCGCTTCAACACCCGCAACCGCCAGTTCACCTGGCAGAACGAGTATGCGCTGGCGCCGAACCACACGCTGCTGTTCGGCACCGACCTGCTGCGCCAGGAGATCGATTCCAGCGCCTACAACGCACCAGCGCGCAACGTGGTGTCGGTGTTCGGCGGCTATGAGGGACGCATCGGCGCGCACCAGCTGCAGCTCAACGCGCGCAACGACCACTATTCGGATTTCGGCAACCAGGCCAGCTATTTCGCCGGCTACGGCTTCAACGTGACGCCCGCGCTCAAGCTGATCGCCAATGCCAGCGACGCCTTCCATGCGCCCACCTTCAACGAGTTGTACTACCCGAACTTCGGGCAGCCCAACCTGAAGCCGGAGCGCGCCAGGTCGCTCGAGGCCGCCGCGCAGTACGATGGCGGCAGCGTCGGGGTGCTGCGCATGTCGGTGTTCGAGACCCGCTATAGCGACCTGATCGTCAGCTCCGTGGTGCCCGGCTCGGGCGGCCTGTTGTATCTGGCGCAGAACGTGGCTAGTGCCAAGGTGCAGGGCCTGGAGACATCGTGGCGCGGCAGCGTGTGGGGTACCGACCTCGGCGCCAGCGTGACCATCCAGAATCCCGTCAACGAGGGCAGCAACACGCAGTTGATCCGGCGTGCGCGGCGCTATGCTTCGTTCGACGTGGGGCGCAGCTTCGGCGCGTGGCGTTTCGGTGGCCAGTGGATCGTGTCTTCGGCGCGCCTTGACAACAACTCGATCACGCTGGGCGGATACGGTATCGTCAACCTCAACGCTCGCTACAACATCAACAAGCAATGGTTCGTCGCCGCCCGCGTGGAAAACCTGTTCGACAAGAACTACCAGCTTGCCTATCCCTACAACACGCAGGGCCGGGCCGGCTTTATCACGCTGGGCTGGCGCCAGTGAACGCGGCCGCCCGGGGGGCGCATGCCTGAGCTGCGCCGCGCCCTGCGGATCTGGGGCGTGCTGGCGCTGGCCGGCGCGGCCGTGTTCGCGCTGTCGCTGGCGCTCGGCAGCGTCTCGCTGGCGCCCGCCGAACTGTGGCACGCGCTGGCCGATGGCGCCGGCACCGCCGGTGCCATCGTGCGCGAGCTGCGCCTGCCGCGCGCGGCTGCGGCCTTCGCCTGCGGCGGCCTGCTGGCGCTGGCCGGCGCGCTGATGCAGGTGCTGCTGCGCAATCCGCTGGCCGAGCCTTATGTGCTGGGCGTGTCCGGCGGGGCCTCCACCGGCGCGCTGCTGGCCATGCTGCTGATGCTGCCCTGGTGGATGGTGCAGGCCGGCGCCGCCGCCGGCGCGCTCGGCTCGATGCTGCTGGTGGCGGCGCTGGCGCGCCGCGACCTGCTGCATCCGCAGGTCCAGGGCGGCCACCAGGAGGCGGGTACGCGGCTGTTGCTGACGGGGGTCATCCTGGCCGCCGGCTGGGGTGCGCTGATCACGCTGATCCTGTCGGTGGCGCCGGAATCGCGCTTGCGCGGCATGCTGTTCTGGCTGACCGGCGACCTGGGCGGTGCGGCGGTGTTCTGGCCGGCGCTGCTGGCGCTGGCGGCGGGACTGCTGCTGGCCATGCCGATGGCGCGCGCGCTCAATGTGATGCTGCTCGGCGAGACCGTGGCGCAGTCGCTCGGCGTGCGTGTCGGCCTGGTGCGCCTGGGCGCCTTCCTGGTGGCCTCGCTGGCGATCGCCGCGGCCATCACCACGGCCGGCTCGATCGGCTTCATCGGGCTGGTCGTGCCGCACCTGGTGCGGCTGGCCTGGGGCAACGACCAGCGCCTGCTGTTGCCGGCTTCGGCGCTGCTGGGCGGTACCTTGCTGATGGCGGCCGACCTGGCCGCGCGCACGGTGATCGCGCCGGCGCAACTGCCGGTGGGCGTGATCACGGCCTTGCTGGGCGTGCCGACCTTCCTCTTCCTGCTGCTGCGGAGGCCGCGATGACGCACCCGAGCCATGCCCCGGCCGGGGCCGCCGACACGCCCTGGCGGCAGCCGCTGGCTGCCTGCCCGGTGCTGACGGCGCGCGGCCTGTCCCTGCGGGCCGGGGCGCGCGAGCTGCTGCCGGCGCTCGACCTGGAGATCCGGCCGGGCGAGCTGTGGTGCCTGGTTGGGCCCAACGGCGTCGGCAAGTCCACCCTGATGGCCGTGCTGGCCGGCCTGCGCCGGCCCGACGGCGGCGCGGTGGCGATCGACGGCCAGGCACTGGGCGAGGTGTCGCCGGCCGTGCTGGCCAGGCAGCGCGCCTACCTGCCGCAGACCGTGCATGACACATTTTCGATGCGCGTGCGCGACGCCGTGCGGGTGGGCCGCTACCCGCACCTGGCCGGCTGGGGCTTCGCCCGGCGCGAAGACGAGCTGGTGGTCGAGGCGGCGCTCGCCGCGCTCGACCTGTCCGGCCTGGCCGCGCGCGACGTGCTGACCCTGTCGGGCGGCGAGCGCCAGCGCGTGGCGCTGGCCGCGGTGCTGGCGCAGCAGGCGCCGCTGCTGCTGCTCGATGAGCCGGTGTCCCATCTCGACCTGCGCCACCAGATCCTCGTGCTCGACACGCTGGCCGCGCTGGCGCGCGCCGGCAGCCACGCCGTCTTGGTGATCCTGCATGACCTCAACCTGGCACGGCGCTATGCCAGCCACGCGCTGCTGATGGCCGAGGATGGCCGCGCGCTGCACGGCCCGGCGGCCGAAGTGCTGACGCCCGGACATTGTTCCACCGCGCTGCGCACGCCGATCGTCGCGGTGAGCGATGGATACCGCACCGCGCTGGTTGCCGACGGCCACCCCGACGCCGCGCCGGACGGCCACGGCACCCGCTAGACTACCTGGATTCCGCAGAACCGATATGACGCAAGCAGAACACGAAGAGAACACGCCCGGCACCTCCGACACCCCCGACGACGCGGGCCGCGATGCGCGCCACAAGGCACGCATGGTGCGCAAGAAGGAGGTGGTGGATGCCAAGATCGCCGCCGCCCAGGCCGAACGCGGGGTCATCGTCATCACCACCGGCAATGGCAAGGGCAAGTCCAGCTCGGGCTTCGGCATGGTGGTGCGGGCGCTGGGCCATGGCATGCGCGCCGGCGTGGTGCAGTTCATCAAGGGCGCTTTTCCCAGCGGCGAGGAGATGTTCCTGCGCCGCTTCCCGGATGTCTGTGCCTTCCACGTGATGGGCGAGGGCTACACCTGGGAGACGCAGGACCGAGCGCGCGACGTGGCCAAGGCCGAGGCCGCCTGGGAGATCGCGCGCGGCATGCTGCGCGACCCCGCCATCAGCCTGGTCCTGCTCGACGAGTTGAACATCGCCCTCAAGCTGCACTATCTTGACGTGGACCGCGTGATCGCCGACCTGCGTGCGCGCCCGCCCATGCAGCACGTCGTCATCACCGGGCGTGGTGCGCCGCCGGCGCTGATCGAGGCGGCCGACACGGTGACCGAGATGACGCCGGTCAAGCACGCCTTCCAGCAAGGCATCAAGGCGCAGAAGGGCATCGAGATGTAGCCCGGGCGCCGGCAACCTTTTCCGCAAGAGCCATAGCAAGAGCCTTACCCATGCAGCTTCCCCACATCGCCCCGCTCGACGCCTCGCTGCGCCCCGTGCTGCAGGCCGCCATCGACGACAAGACCAAGCCGCTCGGCGCCCTCGGACAGCTCGAGACGCTGGCGCTGCGCCTCGGCATGATCCTGGGCGGCGCCAAGCCCGAGCTCAAGCGTCCGGCATTGCTCGTGTTCGCTGCCGACCACGGCATCGCCGCCGCCGGCGTCAGCGCCTATCCGCCCGAGGTCACGGCGCAGATGGTGCGCAACTTCGTCGCCGGCGGCGCGGCTATCAACGTCTTCACGCGCCAGCACGGCATCGCGCTGGAGGTGGTCGATGCCGGCGTGCGCGCGCCGCTGCCGCCGGCGCCGGGCCTGGTCAATGCGCGCATCGCCAACGGCACGCGCAATTTCGCCGAGGTGCGCGCCATGGACCCGGGCCAGCTGGAGCTGGCCTTGACCACCGGCATGGCACGCGTGCTGAGCCACGCACGCCTGGGCAGCAACGCCATCGCCTTCGGTGAGATGGGCATCGGCAATACCTCCTCCGCCGCCTGCCTGATGAGCCGGCTGACGGGGACGCCGATCGAGCAGTGCATCGGGCGCGGCACCGGCCTGGACGACGCCGGGCTGGCGCACAAGCGCGAAGTGCTGGCCGGCGCGCTGGCGCGGCATGCCGACGCGGTCGAGCCGCTCGATGCGCTGGCGGCCTTCGGCGGCTTCGAGATCGCCATGATGACCGGCGCCTTCCTGGCCGCCGCCGCCAGCCGCATGGTGATCGTGGTCGACGGCTTCATCGCTTCGGCCGCGCTGCTGGTGGCGCAGCGCCTCGAGCCCGCGGTGCTGGACTATTGCGTGTTCTCGCATTGCTCGCATGAGCAGGGCCATCGCGCGCTGCTGGCGCACTTCGGTGCCCAGCCGCTGCTGGCGCTCGACCTGCGCCTGGGCGAGGGCACCGGCGCTGCGCTGGCGTGGCCGCTGCTGGTCTCGGCCACGGCCTTCCTGCGCGAGATGGCCACCTTCGGCAGCGCCGGCGTGAGCACCGCGGGATGAGCGCCGCGGGGACCGTCGCGCTGCAGCCGCCGTGCGGCCCGGCGACGGTGCCCGGGCATGCCGGGAAGGCAGGTGCCGATGGCTGATGAACTGCGCTATTTCCTCACCGCGCTGGGCTACTTCACGCGCTTGCCGCTGCCGGCGCCGCTGGCGCGCTGGGTCGGTTTCGCGCCGCACTACCTGAACGCGGCTGCGCGCTATTTCCCGCTGGTCGGCCTGCTGGTCGGCGCGCTGGGCGCGCTCGCGACCTGGGGAGCCCTGCAGTGGTGGCCGCCCGCGGTGGCCGTGCTGCTCGGCATGGCGCTGACGTTGCTGCTGACCGGCGCCTTCCACGAGGACGGCCTGGCCGATTGCGTCGATGCCTTCGGCGGAGCCTTCGCGCGCGAAGACGTGCTGCGCATCATGCACGATTCGCGCATCGGTGCCTTCGGCGCGATCGCGCTGGTGCTCGCGCTGCTGCTCAAGTGGCAGTTGCTGCTGGCGGTCCACGCGCGCGGCGGCACGCCGGTACTGCTCGCCGTGCTGGTGGCCGCGCATGGCGCCAGCCGCGCGCTCGCCGCCAGCTACCTGGCCACGCTCGACTATGTGCGCGCCGAAGGCAAGGCCAAGCCGGTGGCGCAGCGGCTGGCCGGCTTCGGCCTGGCCTTCGCGCTGGCCTGCGGGGTGCTGCCGCTGCTGGCCCTGGCGCCGGCCTTCGCCGCGGCCGCGCTGCTGGCCTTGCTGGCGCTGCGCTGGAGCCTGGGGCGCTATTTCGTGCGTCGCATCGGCGGCTATACCGGCGATTGCCTGGGCATGGCCCAGCAACTCGCCGAACTACTGATCTACCTGCTGGCGGCTGCATGGACGTGGTCCTGATCCGCCACGCGCGTCCCGCCGTGGCCGAAGGCATCTGCTATGGCAGCCTCGACCTCGAACTGGCGCAGCCGACCACGCCGGCCCCCGCCGGCATGGCGGCGGCGCTGGGCGGGCGGGCGCCCGTGCGCATCATCGCCAGCCCGCTGGCGCGCGCCGCGCAGACCGCGGCCCTGCTGCGCGAAGCGTGGCCGGCGGGGTGGCCCGAGGCCACGGCGCTGCCTGCCGTCGAGCTGGAGCCTGCCTTGCGCGAGATGGATTTCGGTGCCTGGGAGGGCCGCCCCTGGGATGGCATTGCCCGCGCGCAGCTCGATGCGTGGGCGGCCGACCTGCTCGGCGCGCGGCCGCACGGCGGCGAAAGCGCCGGGAACGCGCTGGCGCGCGTGGCCGGCTGGGCCGACGCGCTGGCGGCGGACGGTGCAGGGCAGGGCTGCATCTGGGTGGTCTGCCACGCCGGGCCCATGCGCATGCTGGCGGCCCACTGGCTCGGCCTGCCGCTGGCGCGCACGCTGGGCTGGCCGATCGGCTTCGGCGCCAGCGCCGGCTTCCGGCTCGGCGCCGGCGCGCCGGTGCTCGGGTGGTGGAACCGCCTGCCCGCCGGCTGAAGCCCGGGCGCGCTCGGAGAGTTGAGCGCGCTCAGCGCGCGGGCCGCCGGGCGCGCGCCTGCTCCAGGTCCTTGCAGAGGATTTCCGCCCCCTGCGCCACGCGCGGGCCGGCGCGGTTGATCAGGTCGCCGTCGATCACGAAGAGGTTGCCGCGCGCGACCGCCGTCACCTGCTTCCAGCGCTCCCACATCGAGAAGTCGGCCAGCGGCCGGTCGGCACGGGTTGCGCCCATGCCGGCCGTGACCATGGCCTCGGGATTGCCGGCTACCACGGCCTCCTCGGTCACCGTCGGCACCAGCGGCGTGGCGTCGGCGAAGAGATTGCGGCCGCCGCACAGGGCCAGCATGTCGCTGACCAGGTGGCGGCCGTTGAGCGTCATCAGAGGGCGCTGCCATACCTGGTAGAACACCGTCACCGGCGGCCGGGCCGCATAGGTCTTGCGCAGGCTCTCGATGCGTCCGCGGAAGTCGGTGGCGGCGCGCGCCGCCACCGGCGCGGTACCGAGCAGGGTGCCGAGTTTCTCGATGTCCTCGGCGATGGTGTCGAGGCGGCGCGGCTCGCTGAAGAACAGCGGCAGGCCGAGCGCGCGCAGCCGGTCGATCTGCTGCTGGGCATTGCCGTGGCGCCAGACCACGATCAGGTCGGGCTTGAGCGCGGCGATGCGCTCCAGGTCGAGCGCCTTGTTGTCGCCCACGCGCGGGATGTCCCGCGCGGCCGGCGGGTAGTCGCTGTAGCTGACGGTGCCGACGATGCGCTCGCCGCCGCCGGCCGCGTACAGCAGCTCGGTGACGTGCGGCGCCAGCGATACCACGCGCCTGGCGGGCGCGGCCAGCGTCACGGTCTGGCCGGCGTCGTCGACCACGCTGAGCGCGGCCCGGGCGGCCGGCGCGGCCTGGTACAGGGACAGCGCCAGCAGCGCGGCGGCAAGACGGCGTGGCGCGCGGGCGCGCGGCAGGACAAGGAGCGGGGGCTTGGGCATGCGGAGGGTCGGGAGGGTTCAGTCCGCCGCGCCGGCGGCGGGCGGCAGGGAATCGACATGGCCGGTGCTGCCGGTGTCGGCCAGGGCCGCGTCCAGGCCCTGGCGCAGGCGCGCCCAGTCCTGCGCGCGATCGGGCGGCAGGCCCAGGCGCAGGCTCGGCGGGCAGCCACCGGCGGCGTCGAACAGGCGGGTCCAGATGCCTTGCCGGGCCAGCGCCACGTGCAGGGCGCCGGCCTGCTGGCAGGGTACCCATTGGAACAAGGGCTGGCCGACCGGCGCCAGGCCGGCTGCGCACAGCACGCTGCCCAGGCGCGCGCCGGCCTGGGCCAGCCGCAGGCGCGTGGCGGCCTGCCAGGCGCTGTCTTGCAGCGCCAGCCGAGCGACGGCCCGCGCCGGGCCCGACACGCTCCAGTGCCCGAGCCGCTCGCGCAGCGCCGCCAGCAGGGCGGGCGCCGCCAGCACGAAGCCGCAGCGCAGGCCGGCCAGCCCATAGAACTTGCCCAGCGAGCGCAGTACCACCAGGCCCGGCAGATGCGCCTGCGCGGCCAGCGAGCCGTGCCCGAGGCAGTCCATGAAGGCCTCGTCCAGCAGCAGCGTGCCGCCGCGCGCGGCCAGCGCCGCGTGCCAGGCGGCCAGCGTGGCGGGTGGCAGCAGGCGCCCGGTCGGATTGTTGGGATTGACCACGACGAGGTGATCGAGCGCCGCCAGGGTGCCGCCGAGGCCGGAGTCGTGCAGGGTCGCTTCGTCGAGCGGCACCACGGTGTGGCCGGCGAAGGCGAAGGCGGGGGCGTACTCGCTGTAGCCGAGCGCGGCGATGCCGACCCGGCCCGGTGGCAGCAGCGCGGGCAGCGCGCGGATGGCGGCCTGCGAGCCGGCCACCGGCAGCGCCAGCGGCGCGCCGTAGGCGCGTGCGGCGGCCTCGGCCAGTCCGTCATCCTCCTCGGGCAGGCGCTGCCAGGCGTCGGCCGGCAGCGGCGGCACCGGATAGCCGTCGGGATTGATGCCGGTCGACAGGTCGAGCCAGTCCGGCAGCGGACGGCCGTAGCGCTGTGACGCGGCGCGCAGGTCGCCGCCGTGGCGGATCGGTGCGGTCGTGTTGGTGTTCATGCGGTCTTCATGCGCGGGCCGGCGCGAACGCGTGGGCGGCAGGGCAGGAGGTGGCGGCCAGCGTGGCGCGGAGATCCAGCGCGAGGCAGGCGAGCGCGCCTGCCGCGGCGAGGGCCAGCCACAGCCACAGCGTGTGCCGCACCAGGCGCAGGCAGGCGCGCACTTCGGCGGCGCCGGGGGCGACGCCGGCGCCGAGCGGCGGACGGTCCTCCCAGGCGCCGTGGTAGCGCGCCGGGCCGCCCAGGGCGACGCCCACCGCGCCTGCGCCGGCCGCCATCACCGGGCCGGCATTGGGCGAGGACCAGGCCGGCGCCTGTGTGCGCCAGCAGCGCAGCGCCGGGCCGGTGGCACCCAGCAGCGCGTAGGACAGCGCCGTCAGGCGCGCCGGCAGCAGGTTCAGCAGGTCGTCGAGGCGGGCGGCAGCCCAGCCGAAATGCAGCAGGCGCGGCGTGCGGTAGCCCCACATGGCATCGAGCGTATTGGCCAGGCGGAACAGCACCACGGCGGGCGCGCCGCCTACCAGGAACCAGAACAGCGCGCCGAAGATGGCATCGTTGCCGTTTTCCAGCGCCGATTCGCAGGCCGCGCGCGCGAGCGCCTCGGTATCGGCGTCGGCCGTGTCGCGTGAGACGATGCGGGCGGTCAGGCGGCGTGCCTCGTCCAGGTGCCGCGCGCTCAGGGCGTCGGCGATCGGCGCGATATGCTGCTGCAGGCTGCGCGCGCCCAGCGCGGCATACAGGGCCAGCGCGTGCAGCGCCAGCGCCAGCCAGGGACTGGCGCGTTGCGCGGCAGTCACCAGCAGCCAGGCCAGCGCGGCCGGCCCGAGCACCAGCAGGCTCCAGGCCACCAACCCTGCCAGGCGCTGGCGCAGCGGCGGCGCGGGGCGGTTCAGGCGGGACTCGAGCGCGGCGGCGAGGCGGCCGAAGCCCACCAGCGGGTGCCAGCGCGGCGGTTCGCCCAGCAGGCGGTCCAGCCAGACGCCTGCCAGCGCGGCGGCCACGCAGGCCGGCCAGGACAACAGGATCATGCCGGGTCCGCGCCTTTCACCGCCACCGGGATACCGGCCACCAGCAGCCGCACGCGGTCGGCGGCGGCAGCCAGCTTCTGGTTGAGCCGGCCCAGCTCGTCGACATAGAAGCGGGTGATCGCTCCCATCGGCACCACGCCGAAGCCGATCTCGTTGGAGACCAGGATGGTGTGGCCCGGCAGTGTGGGCAGGGCGGACAGCAGTGCCTCGATTTCCTCGCTGAAGGCGGCCGGCGGCGTGATCAGGCCGTGCTCGGGATAGCCGCGCGCGTCGAGGAAGAGCAGGTTGTTCAGCCACAGCGTGGCGCAGTCGACCAGGATGCAGCCGTCGTGCCGGGCGTGCGCGTAGAGCGCGTCGGCCAGGTGCAGCGGCTCTTCCACCAGCTTCCAGCTGGCGGGGCGGCGGGCACGGTGCAACGCGATGCGCAACTCCATTTCCTCGTCGCCACTGGCGCTTTCGTGGCGGGCGGTAGCGATGTAGGTGACCGGGCCGCCGTGGCGCGCCGCATGGTCGCTGGCCAACTGCTCGGCGAAGTGGCTCTTGCCCGAGCGCGCGCCGCCCAGTACCAGTGTCAGCTCGCGCGCGGCGCGGCCGTTCTCCGTGGCAGGGGACGCGGCGGCTTGGGGCGGGACATCGAGAGCGGTTGCCGGGGTTTCCATCCGGGTATTGTAGCCGCCGCCTATCCGGCCGGCACGCGGCCGGCACGCGGCCGGCACGCGGCCGTCCGGCCGCGCGGCGGGAGGGGCCGGTGCGATAATCCGCGCCATGCGAGATCCAGACTCCCCAGACGACGTTGCAGCCGATGCAGCCGCTCCGATCAAGGCGGGCGCCTTGCACGGCACCCTGATGGTGCAGGGCACCACCTCCGACGCCGGCAAGAGCACGCTGGTGGCCGGGCTGTGCCGCGTGCTGGCGCGCCGCGGCATCCGGGTGGCGCCCTTCAAGCCGCAGAACATGGCGCTCAACAGCGCGGTCACGGCCGACGGCGGCGAGATCGGCCGGGCCCAGGCGCTGCAGGCCCAGGCCGCCGGACTGGCGCCGCACACCGACATGAATCCGGTGCTGCTCAAGCCCAGCAGCGACACCGGCGCCCAGGTCATCATCCACGGCCGTGCCCGCCTCGATCTCGACGCGCGCGCCTACCATGCCTACAAGCCCGAGGCCATGAAGGCCGTGCTGGCCTCGCACGCGCGCTTGCGCACGGCCTATGCGGTGGTGGTGGTGGAAGGCGCCGGCAGCCCGGCCGAGATCAACCTGCGTGACCGCGACATCGCGAACATGGGATTTGCCGAGGCGGTCGACTGCCCGGTGGTGCTGGTGGCCGACATCGACCGGGGCGGCGTGTTCGCTCACCTGGTCGGCACGCTCGACTGCCTGTCGGAGAGCGAACGCGCGCGCGTGACCGGCTTCGTCATCAATCGCTTCCGCGGCGATATCGGGCTGCTGCAGCCAGGGCTGGACTGGCTGGAGGCGCGCACCGGCAAGCCGGTGCTGGGCGTGCTGCCCTACCTGCACGGCCTGCACCTGGATGCCGAGGATGCCATCGCCAGCGCGCAGGGAGCCAAGCGCGGCACCGGCACGGCTTTGCTGCGCGTGATCGTGCCGGTGCTGCCGCGCATCTCCAACCATACCGATTTCGATGCGCTGCGCGCCCATCCGCAGGTCGACCTGCGCTTCGTCGGGCCGGGCATGCCGGTGCCGCCGGCCGACCTGATCGTGCTGCCCGGCAGCAAGAGCGTGCGCGCCGACCTGGAGCATCTGCGCGCCGAAGGCTGGGAGGCGGCGATCCTGCGCCACCTGCGCTATGGCGGCAAGGTGATCGGCATCTGCGGGGGCATGCAGATGCTGGGCCGGGCCCTGCACGATCCCGACGGCCGGGAGGGGCGCGCGGGCAGCAGTCCGGGCCTGGGCCTGCTCGACTACGAGACCACGCTGGCCGCGCGCAAGCAGCTGCGCCGTGTCGGTGGCCGCCTGCTGCTCGAGCCGGGCGCGCCACCGGGGGGCGCCGCCGCGGTGACGGGCTACGAGATCCACATGGGCGTCAGCGCCGGGGCCGGCCTGGCGCGGCCCGCGCTGGCGCTGGACGACGGGCGCGTCGACGGCGCCCTGTCGGCCGACGGGCAGGTACTGGCCACCTATGTGCACGGCCTGTTCGACGACCCCTCCGGCTGCGCCGCGCTGCTGCGCTGGGCCGGCCTGGCGGGGGCCGAGGGCGTGGACCTGGCGGCGCTGCGCGAGGCTTCCATCGAACGGCTGGCCGATACCCTGGCCGCCCATCTCGACTTGGACCGGCTGCTGGCGCCGCTGCACGGCTAGCCTAAATACTGTTCAGATACGAAGCACCGGCACTGGCTGATGCCGCAAATGGAGCGCTGCGCCGCGATGCCGAACATTGAAGTTGCTCATCTTGCGCTTGACGCCGCGCGGGTTCAGGCGCCCACGACTGCTCACGCAGCGCCCGCGCGCGATCTCGGCCAGCAGGGCCTCGCGCCAGGCAGGCAAACGCTCAGGGGGAAACGGCCGCAGCTTGCGGCATCTTGCGCTTGATCACGCGCACGGCGTGCATGAAGCTCAGGCGATCCGGATCGAGTTCGCGCGCCCAGGCCGCCTGCGCCATCAACTGGCGAATCGCAAAGTGCGCCAGCAGCAGCCCCCACAGCTCCTGCTGCACCAGCTCGGGCGTCTTGCTGCGCAGCACCGTGCTGTTGGCGCGCAAATGCGTCTTGAACTCATCGAACACCCCCTCGATCTCCCAGCGCTCGTGGTACAGCGCGGCCAGCTCCAGGGCCGGCGCCGCATCGGGGTCCAGGAGGTTGGTCAGCAGCCGGTAGCTGCCCTGCGCCGGCGTGGCCGAGCCCTCGAGCGCGTAGTCGATCACACGCACCGTTTGCCCTGCGCGCCGCGCGCGGTCGTCGCTGTCGAACACGCGGCTCAGGTACGAGCCATCGGGCAACATCTGCTCTACCGGCAGCTTGAGGTTGGATTTGACCCGCCAGGCCAGCTTGGCGCCCGTAGCGCAGGCGGTCTGCCAGAGCTTGAAGCCGTAGAAGTTGCGGTCGGCCAGCACCAGCATCTCGGGCGTGAGCTTGGCGGGCAGCAACTGGGCGGCCATGACCTGCTCGCTGTGGCCGTAGGGTGCGATGCCGGCTGCCACCACCGCGTGCGTGCCGCATTCCACCAGGCCCAGAACGCGCGCCTGCGGGAAGGCGCTTTGGCCGCGCGAGGCGCCCGGGTAGCCGAAGAACTTGGCGTTGGCCGCCTCGTCGGCCACGTCCATGCAGCTGCCGTCCAGGGCCATCACGCGCAATCCCCGGTACCACGCCCCTGGCGCCCCCGGCGCGGCCAGCGGGCGCAGCACCCGATCGGCCAATTGGCGCATGACCTCGGGGCCCAGCCGGCTGCGCGCCTGCGAGATCGCGGACTTGCTGGCCTGCACCGCCTCAGTGTGGCCGCCGCCGAGCCATTGCAGGCCTTCGCACACCACGCGCAGCACTTCCTCCAGCGGCGCTTCGCGCCACAGCGCCAGCGCCATCACGTAATACACCACTGCCGGCGCGGGCAGCAGCCGCTCCCGCTGGCTGGCCTTGCCGGTCTCGGCCAACACTTCTTCGATCAACGTCCGTGGACACACGCTGGCCAGCACCCCGGCGCTGATCAAATGCGCAACGTCAACTCTCGACGGCAGCGTCTTGCGTGTTCTGGCCATCACCCTCATCCATTGAAGCTTCGATGGATGAGGATTATGGCTTTAAAAATACTATCTGAACAGTATTGCGGCTAGCCTGCGCACGCAGCGGTCCCGCGCGGTCCCGGGCTGCTGCTAGAATCGCAAATCCTTCGCATTCTCATTCGCGGTACGCCAGGCGGCCGCCTTTCCATCATGGTCACCGGCCGCCTCCGTACCGTCCTGCAAAAGATCCATCTCTACCTCGGCCTGAGCTTCGGGCTGGTTTTCGTGCTGCTGGGCCTGACCGGCACGGTGATCGCCTGGCGCGATGAGCTGGATGCGGTACTCAATCCCGAGCTGCTGCGCGCTTCGGCACCCGCCGCGGGGCCGGTCACGCCGGCCCAGGCGGAGGCGGTGGCCGCCAGGCTCGCGGCGGATCCGCGCTATGGCAAGCCGCGCCTGTTGATGCTGCCCGACGGGCCGTCCGGCGTCTTCGTCGCCTCGTATGCAGTCAAGGGCGCGGACGGCGCCGTGCCGGGACGCTCGCGCCAGGTCATGGTCGATCCGGCCACGCTGGCGATCCAGGGCGAACGCATCTGGGGCCAGCCCGGCCTGTCGCGCCCCTTGCTGATGCCCACGCTGTTCCACCTGCACCGCTATCTGCTGGCGGGCGAGACCGGCAAGACCATCACCGGCATCACCGGCATGCTGATGCTGCTGACCACGCTGGGCGGGCTGCTGCTGTGGCTGCCCAAGCTGCGCTGGGGCGCCCTGCGGCAGGCGCTCACGATCCGCCACGGCGGCTCCTGGTCGCGCTTCAACTACTCGCTGCACCGCGCCGGCGGCGTCTTTGTCGCACCGATCGTGCTGGTGGTGGCCTTTTCCGGCTGGTATCTCAACCTGCCCAAGTGGGTGACGCCGCTGGTGGGGGCGGTGATGACGGTGACGCCGTCCGGAGCGAAACCGCTCTCGGCACCCGCCGTGGACGGTGCCGACGGTGCGGTGCCGCTGGGGATCGGGCAGGCGATGGCAGCGGCTCAGGCCGCCTTTCCGCAGGCGCGCGTGACCCGCGTCAGCCCGCCGCGCAAGCCGGACGATGCCTACGAGGTGCGCCTGCGCCAGCCGGGCGAGGTGCGCCAGGGCGGCGGCTCGACCCGGGTCTGGATCGATGCCCGCCGCGGCACCGTGCTGAGGCTGCGCGACCCGCTGCGCGCGCCGGCCGGCGATACCCTGCTGAACTGGCTGTATCCGCTGCATACCGGCGAGGCCTTCGGGCTGCCGGGGAGGATCCTGATCACGGTCTTCGGCCTGGCGCCGCTGGCCTTCGCCGTGACCGGCCTGCTGATCTGGCTCAAGCGCCGGCGCGGGCAGCGGCGCCATCTCGCGCGCGAGCGCCAGCGCGCCGGCGTGCGCCTGGCCTGACGCGGCTGGCTGGGCGCCAGGGAGGCAAGAAAACGCCCGGCTGATGCCGGGCGTTTTGCGTTCTGCCTTGCGGCGTGCGCCGGGCGGAGCCGCCGGCGCGCGCGCTGCGTCAGATCTCGAGGTTGTCGATCAGCCGGGTCGCACCCAGCTTGGCGGCGGTCAGCACCACCAGCGGCTCGCCCGCGACGAATTCCTCGCGGGTCGGCGCCTGCAGGTTGCTGCGCTTGCGGATGGCCACGTAGTCGGGCTTCCAGCCGCGCGCGGCCAGGCTGGCCTGCGCCTGGGCCTCGACTGCCGCCAGGTCGGTGGCAGCGGGATTGCTCGCCAGCACGGTATCGCGCACCTCATGCAGCGTGCGATAGAGCACCGGTGCCTCGGCGCGCTCGTCCGGCGCCAGGTAGCGGTTGCGGGAGGACAACGCCAGGCCGTCCTCGGCCCGCACCGTCTCGGCCGGCACGATGTCGATCGGCAGCGCGAACTGGTGGGCCATGCGGCGCACGATCATCAGCTGCTGGTAGTCCTTCTTGCCGAACACCGCCACGCGCGGCTGCGCGCAGGAGAACAGCTTCATCACCACCGTGCACACGCCCTTGAAGAAGCCCGGACGGAACTCGCCCTCGAGGATGTCGCCCAGGTCGTGCGGCGGCTCGACGCGGTATTCCTGCGGCTCGGGGTACATGTCGCGCTCGGTGGGCGCGAACAGTACGTAGACGCCTTCCTTCTGCAGCTTTTCGATGTCCTCCTGCAGCGTGCGCGGGTACTTGTCGAAGTCCTCGTTGGGGCCGAACTGCAGGCGGTTGACGAAGATCGACGCCACCACCGGGTCGCCGTGCTGCCGCGCCAGCCGCATCAGCGACAGATGGCCTTCGTGCAGGTTGCCCATGGTGGGCACGAAGGCGACGCGGTTCTGGCCGCGCAACTGATCGCGCAGCTCGTGGATGGAGGAAATGACTTTCATGAACTTGGCGTGCTGGTCGTGATCGGAGAGACCCTAGTGCCCGGGCCGGAGCCGCCGGGCAGGCCGGTCTGAGTGCCGGCTGTCGGCGGATTGTAGAGCATGTGGGCGCGGTGCGGGCCGATGGACCCTCGCCGCGGCGGCATGGCGGCGCCGGAATCCGTTCGCGATTGGGGAAGGGCCCCTTTGCCGCCGCGGAATGGGTGCTCAGGCCGGCGCTCAGGTTGGCGCTCAGGTTGGCGTATAGGCGAGGCGGACGTAGATCGGCGCGAACGGCTCGGCCTGCGTGATCTCGAGCAGGGATTCGCGCGCCAGCTCGAGGATGGCGATGAAGTTGACCACCACCACCGGGGCGCCCTGGCCCGAGCGGATCGCGTCCTCGAACAGTTCGGAGAACTCCATGAAGCGGGCATGCTGCAGCCGCCGCAGGATCTGGCTCATGTGCTCGCGCACCGAGAGGGTTTCGCGCGAGATCTTGTGATTCTGGTTCAGCTTGGCGCGCCTGAGCACGTCGGCCCAGGCGGCCTGCAGGTCGCCGCAGTCGACGTCGGGGAAGCGCGGCGTCAGGCTCTGCTCGATATATACCTGCGTGCGCAGGAAGTCGCGGCCGAGCTGCGGCAACTGGTCCAGGCGCTGCGCGGCGAGCTTCATCTGCTCGTATTCGAGCAGGCGGCGTACCAGTTCGGCGCGCGGATCCTCGACTTCTTCCTCGCTGTCGGCCTTCTTCACCGGCAGCAGCATGCGCGACTTGATCTCGATCAGCATGGCCGCCATCAGCAGGTACTCCGCCGCCAGCTCCAGATTGCGCTTGCGGATCTCTTCGACGTAGCTCAGGTACTGGCGCGTCACCTGCGCCATCGGGATGTCGAGGACGTTGAAGTTCTGCTTGCGGATCAGGTACAGCAGCAGGTCGAGCGGACCCTCGAAGGCCTCGAGGAAGACCTCGAGCGCATCGGGCGGGATGTAGAGGTCGTTCGGGACCTGGAACAGCGGCTCGCCGTACAGGCGCGCGAACGCCATCCCGTCAATGGTGTCGGGGGTGGCGTCGCGCTCTGGCGCGACGCTGGGCAGCTCGGTCGGAGGCGCGAGCTTGTCCTGGTCGTCAGGGCTCATGGGCCGGCGGCCGGGCAGTGCCGTGTTCAGTCCAGCGAGTAGACGTAGGGCTTCTGCGCCACGCGCGAGGCATCGGCGCGCGCGCGTTCGTCCAGGTCGATCGGTGCCTTGTCCCACAGCAGGGCGCGGCCTTCGCGCTGCTCGGCCTCGAGCGAGGGCTGCTCTTTCTTGAGGGTCTTCAGGAACTGGGTGATGTCCGATTCGTAGAGTGCCATGGCGGGGATTGTCTATCAGGTAAGGCGGGAACCGGCGCGATTTTACCGTATCGGAGCCCGGTGCCGTCGGAAATGCGCGGCATTCCTGCGGCGGATGCCAGAGATGTCCGCCGGTTGTGGTCAAATGTCAACTTTGCGAAATCGCTGACGACGGATGAGGATGCGTTTCCGAAGCAAGCACGGACGCGGCGCCTGGTGGCGGCTATCCCATGCGCTGGCACTGCGCGGCCTGGCTCCGGCAGGCCTGGCCCTGTTGCTGGCGCCGCTGCCGGCCGGTGCCGTCTACAAAGTGGAGGTTGAGGCACCCGGAGCGCTGCGCGACCTGCTCAAGGCCCACCTCGACCTGACCCGCTATGCGGATCGCACCGACCTGTCCCAGGACCAGTTCGCGTACATGGTCGAGACCGTCGGCGACCAGGTGCGCCAGCTGGCCTCGACCGAAGGCTATTTCGATGCCACCGCCACCGCGCGGGTGGACGGCGAAGGCGACAAGCGCGTGGTCCGCCTGACGGTGGACGCCGGGGCGCGCACGCTGATCCGCCGCGTCGACGTGGCGGTACAGGGGCCGGCAGCCAGCCAGGCGCCCGCGCAGGTGGAGGCATTACGCAATGGCTGGGAGCTCCCGGCCGGCCAGCCTTTCCGCCAGTCTGACTGGGACAAGGCCAAGGGCGACGCGCTGGCGCAACTGCAGTCCAACCGCTACTACGGCGCCAGGCTCGGGCATTCGCAGGCGTACATCGAGCCCGATGAACAGGCCGCCGACCTGTCGGTGCGCTACGACAGCGGGCCGGCCTACCTGCTCGGCCCCCTGCGCATCACCGGCACCAGCCGCTATCCGGAGGGCATCGTCCGCAACGTCAACCCGCTCAGCGTGGGCGAACCCTATCGCGTGGAACGGCTGCTGGAGCTGCAGCGCGCGATCCAGCGCCAGCCCTACTTCTCGAACGTGCAGGTCGATCTGGAGGACGCGCCGCCGGCCGAAGGCGCGGACAGCGTGACCGCGCCGGTCAACGTGCATGTGCGCGAGTACCCGGAGAACCGGCTCGGCGCCGGCGTGGGCTATACCACCGACACCGGCGCCCAGGCCACCGGGCGCTATACCTATCTGAACCTGTTCAACCGCGCCTGGACCTTCGACTCCCAGCTCAGCCTCGAACAGAAGCGGCAGTACGCACTGGGCGAGGTGGCGATGCCGCCCGACGGCAAGTCGTACCGCAACAGCGTCTATGGCAGCTATGAGCGCACCATCGACGTCGAAAGCACCGACACCACCAGCCTGCGCACCGGCCTCAAGCGCTCGCGCTCGCGCGAGAACTACGACGTCACCTTCTCGCTCGACTATTACTACGACCGGCTGATGCCGCTCGGGGAACAGCAGCAGATCGCGCGCGCGCTGGTGCCGGCCTTCGCCTGGACACGGCGCGACGTCGACAATCCCGTCTTCCCGCGCCGCGGTAATGTGATCAACACCCAGGTCGGCGTGGCGGTCAAGAACCTGATGTCGGACGCCACCTTCCTGCGGCTGTACGGGCGTATCCGCCAGTACATCCCGGTGGGCTCGCGCGACCTCGTGGTGGCCCGCCTGGAACTGGGCGCGGACATGACCGGCGCCAGCCCGCAGAACGTGCCCGCCACGCTGCGCTTCCGTGCCGGCGGCACGGACTCGGTGCGCGGTTACGGCTACCAGTCGATCGGCACGCCCAGCGGCGCCAGCGTGCTGCCGGCGCGCTACCTCGGCACGACGGGTCTCGAGTACCAGCACTGGTTCCGTCCCGAGTGGGGCGTGGCGCTGTTCTGGGATGCCGGCACCGCCACCAACGACCTGCACGGCATCACCATCTTCCATGGCGTGGGCATCGGCGCGCGCTGGCGCAGCCCGGTCGGCCCGGTCCAGCTCGACCTCGGCTACGGCATCCAGAAGCAGCAGTTCCGTCCGCATGTTTCCCTGGGGGTGGCATTCTGATGCGCGTGCCGACTCTGCTCCCGCCCCTCCTGTCCCCGCACCTGCCCGAGCAGCCGAAATGAGCCGCCCCGACATGCCCCCGGTTCCCGCGCCCGGGCCCGATGCACCGCCGCCGCGCGCGGACGGCGCCTGGCGCCGGTTGCGGCGCGCGCTGGGCTGGAGCCTGGCCGGGCTGCTGGCACTGGCGATCATGCTGGCCGGCCTGCTGGCGGCGGCGCTGCACAGCGAGGCCGGTACGCGCCAGCTGTGGGCGCTGGCCACGCGGCTGTCGGCCGGCATGCTGTCGGGCCGGCTGGAAGGCGGTACGCTCGCCAGCGGCCTGCGCCTGCGCCAGGTGGTGTTCGCCAGCGGGCAGACGCGCGTCGCGCTCGACAGCCTGGACGGCCAATGGTCCTTTTCCTGGTCGCCGGCGCGGCTGCATGTGCAGTGGCTGAGCGTGGGCGCCGTCGACGTCCGCCTCGGCCCCTCCGAGCCGTCGAACAAGCCCCTCACGCTGCCGACCTCGCTGGCGCTGCCGCTGGCCGTCGATATCGACGCGCTGACGCTGCGGCGGCTGGCGCTGCACGAGGGCGGCCAGGTCTCCGCCGAGCCGATGGTGTTCTCGGACCTGTCGGCGTCGCTGCATACCGATGGCCTGCACCATCGCCTCGGTATCGACCGGCTCGTCACGCCGTATGGCAAGCTGGCCGCCGATGCGCAGCTCGGCGCGCAGGCACCGTTCCCGCTGAGTGCACGGGCCCTGCTCGAGGGGCGCTGGGAAAAAGAGGCCTATAACGTCACGGCCAGCGCGGGCGGTACGCTGGAGACCATCGATGCCAGCCTGCAGGCGAGCGGCGACCGCATGCGCGGCCGCGCCAGCGCCGGCCTGACGCTCTTCGGCAAGGTGCCGTTCAGCCATCTCGACGTGCAGGGCGAGCACATCAACCCCCGCCTGTTCAGCCCGTCGGCGCCGAGTGCCGACCTGTCGGTGCAGGCGGCGCTGAAACCGGTGCAGGAGCGCGCGGCGGAGCCGCCAGCCGTGGCTGCCTCGGCGGCGCGGCCGGCGGGCTCATCCGTCCCGGCTTCCGCTGTCACGGCCGGCCCGCCGGCGGGCGTGCCGCCGTCCTTGACCGTGGCAGGCGAGGTGACGATCCGCAACGGCCTGGCAGGCGCGCTCGATGCCGAGCGCCTGCCGGTGGAGTCGGTACAGGCCCGCGTGCGCCTGAGCAGCGCCGAGCAGGCCGTCAGCGACCTGCGCGTGGTGCTCGCGGGCCAGGGCCAGATCGTCGGTGGCGGATCCTTGCACGACGGCCGCGGCGGCTTCGACCTCGACGTGCGCCGGCTCGATCCACGCGCCCTGCATGGGGCCCTGCAAAGCGCCAGGCTGTCCGGGCCGCTGGCCGTGCGGCTGGAGCCGGGCCGGCAGAGCGTGGCCCTCGATCTCGCCGACGGTCCGCTCAAGTTGTTTGCCGACGCCAGCCTGACCCAGGACAAGCTGACGCTGAGCACGCTGCGCGCCGGCGTCGGGCCCGGGCAGCTGACCGCCGAAGGTGAGCTCGGCCTGGCCGGCGAGCAGGCGTTCCGTTTCCAGGGGCGCCTGGCCAACTTCGATCCGGCGCGCCTGGCCAAGGTGGCGGCGGGCCGCATCAACGCCGATTTCAGGGCTGCCGGCAGCCTGGCCGGCACCGTGCGTGCCGCCGTCGACTTCACCGTGCGCGACAGCGAATACGCGGGTTTGCCGATGCGCGGTGGCGGCAAGGTGCAGGTGGCCGGCGAGCGCCTGCTGCCCAGCAGCGCCACGCTCGAGATGGCCGGCAACCGCGCCGAACTGCGCGGCAGCTTCGGCGCGCGCGGCGACCGGCTCAAACTGGCCGTCGACGCGCCGCAGCTCGAGCGGCTGCGCTTCGGGCTGGCCGGCGCGCTCAAGCTGGACGCCGACATTGGCGGCACGCTGAAGCGTCCCGAGATCGACGCCAGCTACCAGGCGCGCTCACTGGTCTTCGGTCCGCGCCGGCTGGCCAGCGCTGCAGGCGAGGCACACCTGCGGCCGGGCGCCGGCGGTACCCTCGACGGACCGCTCTCCTTCAAGCTTGCCGCACGCGACTTCCACGGGCCCGAGGCGACGCTGCACACCATCGACGCCAGTCTCGACGGCACCCAGGCCAGCCACCGCTTCGCGCTCAACAGCACCGGCGCTGTCAACGGGCGGGCGCTCGACGCCACGCTGGCCGGGCACGGCGCCTGGCAGGGCGACAAGGGCTGGCGCGGCACCATCGACCGGCTCGAGGAGCGCGGCACGATCAGCCTGCGGCTGCTGGCGCCGGCCCCGCTGGCGGTGGCCGACCAGCATATTGCGCTCGGCAGCACGCGTCTTCAGGTCCAGCGCGCCACGGTGGCGATCGAGTCGTTCGACTGGGACCACGGCCGGCTCCGCAGCCAGGGGCGGCTGGACGGCGTGCAGATCGGTCATGTGCTGGACCTGGCCGAGGCCTTCAGCGGCGACAAGCTGCCGCTGCGTTCCGACCTGGTGATCGACGGCCGCTGGAACGTGGTGCTGGCCGAGAACGCCACCGGCTTCGCCGAGCTGAGCCGGCGCAGCGGCGACCTGTCGGTCAGCGCGGGGCGCGGCTTCACCACGCTCGAGCTCGGGCAGACCGCGCTGCGCGCGGAATTCGAAGGCCGCCGGCTGGCACTGCGCGGCGGCATCGTCTCAGGGCGCGTCGGCAAGCTGTCGGTCGATGCCTCGGCCGGCCTGCTGCAGGAGCAGGGCCTGGCGACCATCGGCCCCGCCTCGAAGCTGGCAGGCCAGGTGGCGCTGGAGGTGCCCCGCCTCAAGGCAATCGAGGCGCTGGCCGGACCGCAGTACGCATTCGAGGGCCGTGCCGACGCCAGGATGCGCCTGGCCGGCAGCGTGGCTGCGCCACTGCTGACCGGCGAGCTCAACGGCGACGGCCTGGGCGTGACGCTGTACGACCTGGGCATCCGCCTGACCGATGGCAAGGTGCGGATCGCCCTGGACCAGAACTCGGTCGAGCTGCGCCAGGTGGAATTCCACGGTGGCGACGGCAAGCTGACAGCCAGCGGCAGCGTCCAGCTGGGCGATGCCAACCCCAACCTGCGCGGCAGGATCGTCGCCGATAAGTTGGAGCTGTTCTCCAGCCCGGAGCGTACGCTGATCGTGTCGGGCGACGCGGCCATCCTGAACGAGAACCGGCAGATCGTGATCCGCGGCAAGTTCAAGGTCGACCGTGGCCTCTTCGACCTGCCTAAGGCCGGTGCTCCCGAACTGGGCGACGACGTGGTGGTGGTGCGCCGCAAGGACCAGCGCGCGCTGCGTACCGCTGCCACGCCGCCGCCGGAAAGCCGGCCGGCCAGCCGCTTCAGTCCGCTCGTCGAGCTGACGCTGGACCTGGGCAACGATTTCCGCTTCCGCGGCGGCGGCGCCGACCTGCGCCTGACCGGGCAACTCGAGGTCAAGAGCGCGCCGCTGACGCCGCTGCGCGCCAATGGCACCATCCGCGTCGCCGAAGGCACCTACGAGGCGTTCGGGCGCAGGCTGGAAATCGACCGCGGCATCGTCAATTTCAACGGGCCGATCGACAACCCCAACCTCAATATCCGCGCGATGCGGCGCAACCAGGAGGTCTCGGCCGGTGTGGAGGTGACCGGTACCGTACGGCTGCCGCGCGTGCAACTGGTCTCCGAGCCTGATGTGCCGCAGGAGGACAAGCTGTCGTGGCTGATGTTCGGCTACGGCGCGGACAGCGCCAGCGCCGGGCAGCAGAGCCAGCTCAGCGGTGGCGCGCTCGGCGGGGCCGCGCTCGGCATGATCGGTGGGCGCGTGGGCAAGAACATCGTGCAGCATTTCGGCTTCGACGAGTTTTCCATCGGCCCGAGCACGGCCGGCCTGAACGACCAGCAGGTGGTCAGCATCGGCAGGTCCGTGACGGAGAAGATCTCGGTCGGCTACGAACAGAGCCTGACTTCGGCCAGCAACGTGGTCAAGCTGACCTGGGCCCTGTCGCGGCGCTGGTCGCTGATTGCCCGCGGAGGGTCCATCAACGGCCTGTCCGTCTTGTTCAACCGCCGCTTCGACCGTTGGTCCGACCTGTTCCTGGGTCGTTCCAATCGACGCGGCACCAGGGAGAGCCAGCAGAATGAAGCAACGGAAAGCGACGGCGAGCCTGCCGCCGGTGCCAGCGCGCCGGCATCCTGACGCCATCCCGCATGCCAATACCCGCCACCGCGCGTCGGCCCGACACCTTGCCGCCATGGGACTGATCTCCTCGCTCCTCGCCTTGTTCGGCTGCGACCAGCAGAAGGTCGACCAGGCCATGAAGCAGGCCGGCGACAAGGCGCGCGCGGCCTGGAACACCATCAAGCCGGACAGCCAGCTGTTCCAGGGCATCCAGCCCGGTGTCTCGACCGAGGCCGAGCTGCGCGAGCAGGCGGGCCGCCCGGACATCGTCTGGGAGGAAGAGGACGGCAGCCGGCGGCTCGAGTATCCGCGCGGGCCGGAGGGCGCCACCACCTGGATGGTCAGCATCGGCGCCGACGGCAAGGTGGCGAAGATCGAGCAGGTACTGACCGCCGAGAACTTCGCGCGCGTGCGTCCTGGCATGAGCCGCGATGCGGTGCGGCGCCTGTTGGGCAAGCCGACCAAGGTCGAGGCCTTCGCGCTGAAGAAGGAAGAGGTGTGGGGTTATCGCTGGTGGGAGCAGCCGCAGGAGAAGGCTTTTTTCAATGTGCACTTCGACCAGGGGAGCGGGCTGGTGACGACGACTTCGCGGAGTGATGATCCGGCTAGGGTGCAGGGGGGGTAGGGGGGCTGGGGGCTGGACTGGGCCGCATCGGTCTGCGTGACAACAACCGTTTCGACTCCCCCTGCGGGGGAGCCGAAACAGGCCGTTGTCTCGCACACCAAAGCCGCTCAAAACAAGTCCAGCAGCCCCGAACGCCGAACGCCCAGAAACAAAAATGCCGATCGGCATCACCCGACCGGCATCGCACGATGGCGCGCGACCCCCCGCGCTCAACCGATCCTCATCCCCGGCACCGCCCCCGAATGCGGCTCCAGGATGTAAAGGCCAGGCGCCTTCTTCTCGTCGGCCGCCGAGGCTGCCAGCACCATGCCTTCGGACACGCCGAACTTCATCTTGCGCGGCGCCAGGTTGGCGACCACCACGGTCAGCTTGCCGACCAGCTGCTCGGGCGTGTAGGCCGACTGGATGCCCGAGAAGACGTTGCGGGTGCGGCCTTCGCCCAGGTCCAGCGTGAGCTGCAGCAGCTTGTTCGAGCCTTCCACTTTCTCGCACTGGACGATCTTTGCCACGCGCAGGTCGATCTTGGCGAAGTCGTCGATGGTGATGGTGTCGGCGATCGGCTCGATGGCGGGCGTGTCGGCGGCGGCCTGGGGCGCGGCGGCAGCCTGCAGCGAGTCGCGGTTGGCCGCCAGCAGGGCCTCGACCTGCTTGGCGTCGACGCGCGTCATCAGGTGGGCGTAGGGCTGCACCGGGCGCGCGGCCGACAGTTGCTGGTCGACGGCGCGCCAGTCGAGCGCTTCGATGTTGAGGAAGCGCTCGACGCCGGCCGCCATTTGCGGCACCACCGGCTTCAGGAAGATGGTCAGCAGGCGGAAGGCTTCCAGCGAGACCGAGCAGGCCGCGTGCAGCGCCGCGCGCTTGCTCTCGTCCTTGGCCAGTTCCCACGGCTTCTGCGTGTCGACGAAGGCATTGACCGCGTCGGTCAGCTCCATCACCAGGCGCACCGCCTTGCTGTACTCGCGGTGCTCGTAGAAATGGGCGACCTGGGCCGCGGCCTGGCGCAGCTGGGCCAGCAGCGGGTGGGCCAGGGCGGCCTCGTCGACCACGCCGTCGAAGCGCTTGACCAGGAAACCGGCCGCGCGGCTGGCGATGTTGACGTACTTGCCGATCAGGTCGCTGTTGACGCGGGCGATGAAGTCCTCGAGGTTCAGGTCGAGGTCTTCCATGCTGGCGTTGAGCTTGGCGGCGAAGTAATAGCGCAGCCATTCCGGGTTCATGCCGGTGTCGATATAGCTCTGCGCGGTGATGAAGGTGCCGCGCGACTTGCTCATCTTGGCGCCGTCGACAGTCAGGAAGCCGTGGGCGAAGACGTTGGTCGGCGTGCGGTGGCCCGAGAAGCGCAGCATGGCCGGCCAGAACAGCGTGTGGAAATAGAGGATGTCCTTGCCGATGAAGTGGTACTGCTCGGTGGTGGAGTGCGGGCCGACCCAGGCGTCGAAATCCAGGCCCTTCTTCTCGGCCAGGTTCTTGAAGCTGGCGTAGTAGCCGATCGGAGCATCCAGCCAGACGTAGAAATACTTGCCGGGGGCGCCGGGGATCTCGAAGCCGAAGTAGGGCGCGTCGCGCGAGATGTCCCAGTCCGACAGGGTCGAGGCCTCGCCTTCGGCGCCCAGCCACTCCTGCATCTTGTTGGCGGCCTCGGGCTGCGCCAGGTCGGCCACCCACTCGCGCAGGAAGGTTTCGCAGCGCGGGTCGGACAGCTTGAAGAAGTAGTGGGTGGAGCTCTTGCGCACCGGAGTGGCGCCCGATACCACGGAGTACGGGTTCTTCAGGTCGGTCGGCGCATAGGTGGTGCCGCAGACCTCGCAGGAGTCGCCGTACTGGTCCTTGGCGCCGCACTTCGGGCATTCGCCCTTGATGAAGCGGTCCGGCAGGAACATGTTCTTGACCGGGTCGTAGAACTGCTCGACCTCGCGCTCGGCGATCAGGTCCTGGGCCTTCAAGGCCAGGTAGATCTGCTCCGAGAGCTGCTTGTTCTCATCGGAGTCGGTGCTGTAGTAGTTGTCGAACGAAACCAGGAAACTGTCGAAATCGCGCTTGTGCTCGGCCCACACGCGGTCGATCAGCTGTTTCGGGGTGATGCCTTCCTTCTCGGCCCGCAGCATCACCGGGGTGCCGTGGGTGTCGTCGGCGCCGACGTAGTAGACCTCGTTGCCCATCATGCGCTGGAAGCGCACCCAGACGTCGGTCTGGATGTACTCCACCAGGTGGCCGATATGGATCTGGCCGTTGGCGTATGGCAGGGCAGATGTGACGAGGATACGACGTGCTGTCATGGGAAAGAGCCGGTGAGGAGCGGGAATCGAGGTCGGCGCGCCAGTGCCGCCGGCGGTGGGCGGCCTGGCACCTTGGACCGGCTATTTTAGCAAGCGCCAAGAACCGGGGGTGCGGCGCCGGCCCCACCATCGGCCACTCGATTGCACATGATGAAATGTTGCAGGCCGCGTGGGCAAAAAAAAGCGCCGGTCAAGACCGGCGCAGCTTTCCACAACGGAAAAGGAGGAGAAATCAGGCACCGCCCGGGAGGTCAGCCACCCATCGCGAGCCAGCAACGGTGGCAAGCGGTACCTGTTTTCTATGACTCCCTTATCCTTGAATTGGTTTCAAAAAAATTTCGACCCGTCGATTCTGGGCGCGTCCGGCCTCGGTGGCGTTGTCCGCGACGGGCTGAGTCTGGCCCCGTCCCTCGGCTGCCAGGCGGGCCCGCGGGATGCCGCGGTCACCCAGGTAGCCGGCCACGCTCTGGGCCCGGCGCTGCGACAGTTGCAGGTTGTAGTTCGGGTTGCCGGTGCTGTCGGTATGGCCGACCACCGTGGCGGCGACGTCCGGGTGCTGCGACAGGGTCTGGGCGACCTTGTCCAGCACCGAGCGGAAGCTCGGCTTGATGGCGGAGCTGTCGGTGTCGAAGGTGACCTGGCTGGGAATGTTGACCTTCAGCGAGCCGTCCGGCTGTTCCGTGATCTGCGTGCCCGTGCCTGCCGTATCCTGGTCCAGCTTGCCGCGGATCGCGTTCCAGTTGTAGCCGACCGCGCCGCCTGCCGCCGCGCCTACTGCCGCGCCGACCAGCGCGCCGGTGCGGTTGCCGCCGATCAGGCTGCCCAGGCCGGCGCCGACCGCCGCGCCCACGCCGCTGCCCACGGCGGTGTGCGTGCCTTGTTCGGTGGCGCAGCCGGCTGCCAGCACGGCGACAGCCGCGAGCGAGACGACGTGGATCTTAAAGTTCATGTTCTCTCCTTCTGATTGTTTCCCGTGAAAAAGCCGATGGATGCGGCGGTTTGCCAACATTGCCATCCTAGCCCAAACCTGTGCGCCGGCCGTATCCGAATGCGGTGGCCGTGGCGCCGGGCGAGCCGGACCGCACATCCCCCAGGCCGAACTACAATAGGGAGATGGCTGTGTCGGCACAAGCCTAAGCCTGTGACAGTTGTAAGTGTCTGTAATTCCCTGGTGCCGCCGGGGTTGATCGCCCGGTGCGCGGCGTGCCAGGAAGGCGCGCGGAGACTTTGATACAGTACGCGCCTTTCCCCATTTCCGAAGCGGAGATTGCCTTGAGCCTCACCCTCGACCAGGTTACCGAAGTCCTGCGCAGCGTCATCGACCCCAATACGGGCAAGGATCTGGTGTCGACGCGAGCGGTCCGCAATGTGCGGGTCGACGGCGCCGACGTGTCGCTCGAGGTCGAGCTGGGCTACCCGGGCAAGAGCCAGATGGAACCGATCCGGCAGATGGTGCTTGCTGCGCTGCGGCAAATTCCCGGCCTGGGCAATGCCAGCGTGGCGGTGACGATGAAGATCGTCGCCCACACCGTGCAGCGCGGGGTCAAGCTGCTGCCGGGCGTCAAGAACGTGATCGCGGTGGCCTCGGGCAAGGGCGGAGTGGGTAAGTCGACCACGGCCGTCAACCTGGCACTGGCGCTGGCAGCCGAGGGCGCGCGCGTGGGCATGCTGGATGCCGACATCTACGGGCCCAGCCTGCCGATGATGCTGGGCATCGATGGCCGTCCGCAATCGACCGACGGCCAGACCATGGAGCCGCTGGAGGGCCACGGCCTGCAGGCGAACTCGATCGGTTTCCTGATCGAGCAGGACAATCCGATGGTGTGGCGCGGCCCGATGGTGACCTCGGCGCTCGAGCAACTGCTGCGCCAGACCAACTGGCATGACCTCGACTACCTGATCGTCGACATGCCGCCGGGTACCGGCGACATCCAGCTGACGCTGTCGCAGAAGGTGCCGGTCACCGGCGCGGTGATCGTCACCACGCCGCAGGACATCGCCCTGCTCGATGCCAAGAAAGGCCTGAAGATGTTCGAGAAGGTCGGCATCCCGATCCTCGGCATCGTCGAGAACATGGCGGTCTACTGCTGCCCGAACTGCGGCCACGTCGAGCACATCTTCGGCCAGGGCGGCGGCGAGCGCATGTGCGCCGAGTACGGCGTCGAGCTGCTCGGCAGCCTGCCGCTGAACCTGTCCATCCGCGAGCAGGCCGATTCCGGCCGGCCCACCGTGGTGGCCGATCCCGACGGCCAGGTGGCCGGCATCTATCGTGCGATCGCGCGCAAGGTGGCGATCAAGGTCGCCGACAAGGCGCGCGACATGAGCAGTAAGTTTCCCAGCATCGTGGTGCAGAACACCTGATTCCGCCGCTGTCCGGCCGTGCCGTTTTTTCCGCGGCCGGCCAAGGCGGGGGGATTCCCGCGTTACAATTCGGCTGCTCGATCACCGCATCATTTCCCGCTCCATTTCTGCGCAAGGAGGCGACGCATGACCCGTGTATTCTTCGGCCTGGCCATGGCAGGCGCCGCGGCGGCACTGGCCGCCTGCAGCACCGGCAATCTGATCGGACCCTCCACCGCAGCGGCGACGCTGGCGGCGAAAAGCGGTACCCAGACCGGGGGTACGGTCACCTTTACCCAACAAGGCGACATGGTGATGGTCAAGGCCGTGGTGACAGGCCTGGCACCCGGCAGCGAGCACGGCTTCCACGTGCACGAGAAGGGCGACTGCTCGGCGCCCGATGCCATGAGCGCGGGCGGCCATTTCAATCCGGAAGGCCGTCCGCACGGCTCGACCGCCTCGCCGGACCACCACGCCGGCGACATCCCCAACCTGAAGGCCGATGCCAACGGCACCGCGCGCGCGGAATTCATGCTGCACGGCATGTCGGTCGGGACCGGCAAGGACGGTGTCATCGGGCGCGCGGTGGTGGTGCACAAGGATCCGGACGACTACAAGTCGCAGCCCGCCGGCAATTCCGGCGCGCGCATCGCCTGCGGCGTGATCGCGGCCTCCTGAGGCCGGCGCAGCCTGGCCGGGTGGTGCCCGGCAACCGGGCCGGCCGGGCGCCGGAACCCGCGCGGAGCGCGCACCGATTGGTTGTACAATGCGCCCCATCGCCGGCCCGCCGCCCTTGCGCGGCGCTGCCTCCCACCCGCAGATCGCCCACCTTCGATGAGCATCAAATCCGACAAATGGATCCGCCGCATGGCGGAGCAGCACGGCATGATCGAGCCGTTCGAGCCCGGCCAGGTCCGTGAGGCCGACGGGCGCAAGATCGTCTCCTACGGCACCTCGAGCTACGGCTACGACATCCGCTGTGCCGACGAATTCAAGATCTTCACCAATATCAATAGCACCATCGTCGATCCCAAGAACTTTGACGAGAAATCCTTCGTCGATTTCAAGGGCGACGTCTGCATCATCCCGCCGAACTCGTTCGCGCTGGCGCGCACCATGGAGTATTTCCGCATCCCGCGCAGCGTGCTGACGATCTGCCTGGGCAAGAGCACCTACGCGCGCTGCGGCATCATCGTCAACGTGACGCCGTTCGAGCCCGAGTGGGAAGGCTATGTGACCCTGGAGTTCTCCAACACGACGCCGCTGCCGGCCAAGATCTATGCCGGCGAAGGCTGTGCCCAGGTGCTGTTCTTCGAGAGCGACGAGGTCTGCGAGACCTCCTACCGAGACCGTGGCGGCAAGTATCAGGGCCAGCACGGTGTCACACTGCCGAAAACCTGATCGCATACAATGCCGGCGCTCATGCCGGCGGTGCCGGTCCGGGAGATCCCCGGGCAGCCGGCGCGACCTGACTCAGGAGCCACATGCAGCCGCTGGCGGGAACCACCCCGCGGCCATGTGGCTCAAGTCCTTTGTGCTTTACGTCTAGCAAGGATGCCCCGATGAAATTCCGCTTTCCCGTCATCATCATCGACGAAGACTTCCGCTCCGAGAACATCTCCGGCTCGGGCATCCGGGCGCTGGCCCAGGCCATCGAGGCGGAAGGCATGGAGGTCATGGGGCTGACCAGCTACGGCGACCTGACTTCCTTCGCCCAGCAGTCGAGCCGCGCCTCGACCTTCATCGTCTCGATCGACGATGACGAGTTCGTCAGCGAGGACGACCGTCCCGAAGCGGATGCCATCGAGAAGCTGCGTGCCTTCGTCAGCGAAGTGCGCCGCCGCAACACCGACCTGCCGATCTTCCTGTATGGCGAGACCCGCACCTCCCGCCATATCCCCAACGATATCCTGCGCGAACTGCACGGCTTCATCCACATGTTCGAGGACACGCCGGAATTCGTCGCGCGCCACATCATCCGCGAGGCCAAGGTCTACCTCGACTCGCTGGCGCCGCCGTTCTTCAAGGCGCTGATCGACTATGCGCAGGACAGCTCCTATTCCTGGCACTGCCCCGGCCACTCCGGCGGCGTGGCCTTCCTGAAGAGCCCGGTCGGCCAGGTCTTCCACCAGTTCTTCGGCGAGAACATGCTGCGCGCCGACGTCTGCAATGCGGTGGACGAACTCGGCCAGCTGCTCGACCACACCGGCCCGGTGGCGGCTTCGGAGCGCAATGCCGCGCGCATCTTCAATTCCGACCACATGTTCTTCGTCACCAACGGCACCTCGACCTCGAACAAGATGGTCTGGCACGCCAATGTGGCGCCCGGCGACATCGTGGTGGTGGACCGCAACTGCCACAAGTCCATCCTGCACGCCATCATGATGACCGGCGCGATCCCGGTCTTCCTGATGCCCACGCGCAACCACTACGGCATCATCGGCCCGATTCCGAAGAGCGAGTTCGACCCGGAGACGATCCGCCGGAAGATCGCCGCGCACCCGTTCGCCAGCAAGGCCAAGAACCAGAAGCCGCGCATCCTGACCATCACCCAGGGCACCTACGACGGCGTGCTGTACAACGCCGAGCAGATCAAGCAGATGCTGGCCACGGAGATCGACACGCTGCATTTCGACGAGGCCTGGCTGCCGCACGCCGCTTTCCACGATTTCTACCGCGACATGCACGCGATCGGCCGTGATCGCCCGCGCAGCCAGGACGCGCTGGTATTCGCCACGCAGTCCACGCACAAGCTGCTGGCCGGCCTGTCGCAGGCCTCGCAGATCCTCGTGCAGGATTCCGAGACGCGCAAGCTGGACCGCCATCGCTTCAACGAGGCGTACCTGATGCACACCTCGACCAGCCCGCAGTACTCGATCATCGCCTCCTGCGACGTGGCCGCGGCGATGATGGAAGCGCCCGGCGGCACCGCGCTGGTGGAGGAAAGCATCCAGGAAGCGCTGGACTTCCGCCGCGCCATGCGCAAGGTCGAAGGCGACTATGTCGCCGGCAAGAACGGCGACTGGTGGTTCAAGGTGTGGGGCCCGGACGCGCTGATCGAAGATGGTATCGGCGACCGCGAAGAGTGGATGCTGCAGGCCAATGACCGCTGGCACGGCTTCGGCGACCTCGCCGACGGCTTCAATCTGCTGGACCCGATCAAGGCCACCCTCATCACCCCGGGCCTGGACGTGGACGGCGAGTTCAGTGAGCGCGGCATCCCCGCGGCCATCGTCACCAAGTACCTGGCCGAGCACGGCATCATCATCGAGAAGACGGGACTGTATTCCTTCTTCATCATGTTCACCATCGGTATCACCAAGGGCCGCTGGAACTCGCTGGTGACCGAGTTGCAGCAGTTCAAGGACGACTACGACCAGAACCAGCCGCTGTGGCGCGTGCTGCCGGAGTTCGTCGGCAAGCATCCGCAGTACGAGCGCATGGGCCTGCGCGACCTGTGCGATGCCATCCACAGTGTCTACAAGGCCAATGACGTGGCCCGCGTGACCACCGAGATGTACCTGTCGGACATGGAGCCGGCGATGAAGCCGTCGGACGCATGGGCCATGATGGCGCATCGCGAGATCGAGCGTGTGCCGGTCGACGAGCTGGAAGGCCGCGTCACTGCCATCCTGCTGACGCCGTATCCGCCGGGCATTCCGCTGCTGATCCCGGGTGAGCGTTTCAACCGCACGATCGTGCAGTACCTGCAGTTCGCGCGGGAATTCAATAAGCTGTTCCCTGGCTTTGAGACCGATATCCACGGGTTGGTGGAAGAAGTGGTCGATGGGCAGAAGGCTTATTTCGTTGACTGCGTGAAGTAAGACGGTCGTTTGCCTGTTTGCTGCAGGCGGCGGGCGTGATGGTATTGACCGGAGGGTGCCACTCAGTTCGGGCTGGGTGGCATTTTTCTTTTCTGGGGCTGGCGCTTGGTGCGGGCTAGCGCGTTTGTGTGGGCGGCTTTGGTGTGCGAGACAACAGCCTGTTTCGACTCCCCTGCGGGGAGCCGACCTACTTTCTTTGTCTCGCTGTATAGACCGGGGACATAGGTGACACCTGTGCGAGGACATGGTTGACACATATTAGGCCGCCTGGTGGTCGTTCAAATCGATGTAGCCGAAGCAGTGATCGACGAAATACAGATCGAATCGTCCATCGTGGTTGGGTTGTGGGCGCAAGGCGACCGGGAAATCTCGTAGGGCATTGGACACTTTGAAGGTTTGCCCGCGAAAGCGCAGTTGTCCGTCCCATTTGATCTTCACTACCAGATCGTCAGGGCCGTATTCGATCTCCGGTAGCACCTCCGGATAGGAGCGAGGACTGGGCTGATAGCGTGTCACCGGCGTCGCCAGGCCGAGTGCCTCATGTGGGCGCTGCAAGTTGTAGATATCGCGCCAGGCATCAAACGCATGCTGGGCTTGCAGGCTGGAGGCAAAGCCACGGGCATTGATCACTTCGGCTTTGAGGGTGCGGTGAAAGCGTTCGTCCTTGCCATTGGTTTGAGGATGGGCCGGACGGCTATGGGTCAGGCGCACGCCTAGCCGGATGAGCCAGACCCCCAGGCCGGTGAGCTGCCCCGGTTGTGAGGGACTGCCCCACGGCGCCCCATTGTCGGCGTTGATGCGCCAAGGCAGTCCGAAGTGGCGAAAGGCCTGGGCCAGGTGCTCCTGGACCACAGCGGTGTGGGTCTGCGTACAGGCGGCCAGCGTGACGGCGAAGCGGGAATGATCGTCCAGTACCGTCAATGGCGAGCACATCTGGCCATCGTGCGTGCGAAAGCCGCCCTTGAAATCCATTTGCCACAGCTGATTGGGCGCCGCATGTTCAAAGCGTTGCCAGGGCTGGGCCTTGACCGAGGCTTCGGGTGAGATCAGGCCATGTCGATGCAGGATGGACGTCACGGTGCTCGGAGCCGGCACCGGTGTGTGGCCCAGATCCTGAAGCCGTCGGCTGATCTTGCGCCCGCCCCAAGCCGGGTGCTGCAGGCGCAGGTCGACGACCAGTCGCTCCAGTTCCTCCGCCGTTCGGGTCGGACTGGTCGCGGGCCGGCGCGACCGCTCGACCAAGCCAGCCATCTCCTGTTCGGTGTACCGAGCAATCCACTTATAGCCGGTCTGCGGGGAGATGCCGTAGCGTTGGCATAGCTGGCGGCGATTGCAGCCCTCTTGCTGGGCGAGCAGGACGAATTCGTGGCGCAGGCTCATGGTGTCGCGTGGGCTCCAGGGCATGACGGACTCCGGCAGAAACTCTGCCGTGAAGTGTCAACCATGTCCTCGCACACCTGTCCACCATGTCCCCGGTCTATACATCTCGCCAAAGAAAGTAGGCAAAGAAAGGCGACCCGGGTGCGGCGACTCCCCCTCGCGAATCAGCCCCGGCCGCCGCGCCCGTCCGAACTCGCGGCCTGCGGCCGCTCAGACAGCGGACGGGCTTCATCGGCGGCCGGGGCTAATTCGCGAGGCGCCGCACACGGGAGGGAAAGGCCAACCGTTGGTCTACGAGCGGGCTCGCTTTTGCGTGACGGCTAAGCTTGCCGAGCACTTTCAGAGTGCAAAAGCGAAAGCCAAGCCATCGGTCTGCCAACGAATTCGATATAGCGTGAAGGCTTGGTCTGCTGAGCTTTCGTGTTCGGCCAGCAAGCTGGCCGAACACCCCTCAACCCGAAGCGAAGCGAGGCGTGGCGTCTGTTCCCTGCCGTGTGCGGCGCCTCGCGGGCTGGGGCAAGGAGCGGAAAAGAGGGCCCCCTGTCTGAGGATCGCCTTAAGGCGATCCGAGTTGGGGCCCGGCCGCTCTTTGCCCCAGCACGCGAGGGGGGGTTGAGCCGCACCCGGCGCGCCTTCTTTGCCTACTTTCTTGGCAAGACAAGAAAGTAGGTCGGCTCCCCGCAGGGGAGTCGAAACAGGCTTTTGCCTCGCACACCGACATCGCCCCAACCAAAGCACCAAGTCACGAGAGCCGAAACAGGCCGTTCCCTCGCAGACCGACATCGCTCGAACTCATGCCGCAAGCACCGAGCCACGATGGTTGGCCGGCTCCCCGCAGGGGGAGCCGAAACAGGCCGTTGCCCCGCAGACCAAAGCCGCCCACACAAACGCGCAAGCCCGCAGTAAGCACCACCCCCAAAAAGAAAAATGCCGCCCAGTCCAAACCGGGCGGCATTTTCCTCAACAGCTCAAATCCCCGGCATCGCCGCAACCCGGCGACACCCGCACCGTCATTTCTTCTTCTCGAAATCGAACTGCGGCGCAGCCGGTTCCTCCTGCGTCGGCGCCGCAGGCAACTCGAGCGAGCCCGGTGCAGACGCCGCCCCCGAGCCGCCGCCCTTGTCCGCGTCATTGCCCAACGGAATACTGACCTCCGCCGAATTGCTATGGTGCAGCGAACCCTTGTCGAGCAGGCCCGTCACCATGCCGGGCCAGAACATCACCAGCAGCACCATCACCAGCTGCAGCACCACCCAGGGCAGGGCGCCCCAGTAGATGTCCGAACTCTTGACCTCCTTGGGGGCGATGCCGCGCAGGTAGAACAGCGCGAAGCCGAACGGCGGATGCATGAAGGACGTCTGCATGTTCACGCACAGCATCACGCCGAACCACACCAGCGCGGCGGTGGCCGCTGCTTCCGGGTTGCCGCCCATCGAGTCGGCTACCACCGGTGCCAGCACCTTGACCGCCACCGGCGCCAGCATCGGGACCACGATGAAGGCGATCTCGAAGAAGTCGAGGAAGAAGGCCAGGAAGAAGATGAACAGGTTGACGACGATCAGGAAGCCGATCCAGCCGCCGGGCAGCGAGCTGAACAGGTGCTCGACCCAGGCGCCGCCGTCGACGCCCTGGAACACCACCGAGAAGCAGGTGGAGCCGATCAGGATGAAGACCACCATGGCGGTGATGCGGGAGGTCGACTGGTAGGCCTCGACGATCAGTCCGCGCAGTTCGCTCAGCTGGCCCGCACGCAGCAGCAGCCAGACGATCACCAGGTAGACCAGCGCCAGCGGGATGCGGAAGGCGTGCGAGCCGAAGGCGACGATGCCGGCGATCACGGTGATGCCGGTCGCGGCCAGGCCGAGGCGATAGATGTTGCGGTCGATGCGGTTGAAGCCCTTGTCGCGGAGCACGGCCAGCACCAGGGCGCCGACCGCGCCCATGGCACCCGACTCGGTCGGGGTGGCGATGCCCAGCATGATGGTGCCCAGCACCAGGAAGATCAGCACGGCGCAGGGAATGATGCCGCGCAGGCACTTCTTCCACAGGGCCCAGCCTTGCAGCGTGCGCGCCTCGGGCGGGACTGGCGGCAGCCAGTCGGGCTTGATGCGGGCCAGCACGAAGGTGTAGAGGGCGAACAGCGCGATCTGCACCACCGAGGGGCCCCAGGCGCCCAGGTACATGCTGCCCACGTCGGCGCTGCCGGCGGGGGTCTTGAGCTGGTCGGCCAGCACCACCAGCACCAGCGACGGCGGCACCAGCTGGGTGATGGTGCCCGAGGCCGCCAGCACGCCGGTGGCGTACTTCATGTTGTAGCGGTAGCGCATCATCACCGGCAGCGAGATCATCGCCATGGCGATCACCTGCGCGGCCACCGTGCCGGTGATCGCGCCCAGGATGAAGCCGACGATGATCACGGAGTAGCCCAGGCCGCCGCGCACGGGGCCGAACAGCTGGCCCATCGAGTCCAGCATGTCCTCGGCCAGCCCGCACTTCTCCAGGATGGCTCCCATGAAGGTGAAGAAGGGAATGGCCAGCAGCAGTTCGTTGGCCAGCACGCTGCCGAACACCCGGCTCGGCACTGCCTGCAGGAAGCTGACGGGAAAATAGCCCCATTCGATGGCGAGGAAGCCGAAGGCCAGGCCCACCGCCGACAGCGAAAATGCCACCGGGAAGCCGATGAGCATGAATACCACCAGGCCGCCGAACATCAGCGGCGGCATATACTCGACGGGAATCATTGCACCGGCCTCTCGTATTTCGATTCGATGCGCACCAGGCCCTTGAGGGCGGCGACGCGCTTGATCAGCTCGGACACGCCCTGCAGCGCAAGCAGGGCGAAGCCGACGGGCACCACCAGCTTGATCGGGTAGCGCGGCAGGCCGCCGGAATTGCCCGATTGCTCGAGGATGCGCCACGAGGGCAGGAACAGCGATTCCCAGGAAAGCCAGGCGAAGAGGACGCAGGACGGCAGCAGGAAGACCAGGATGCCGAAGATGTCGATCCAGTGCTGGGCGCGCTCCGAAACGTTGCCGTAGATCAGGTCCACGCGTACGTGTTCATTGCGCTGGAAGGTATAGGCGGCACCGAACATCACGGCCACGGCGAACATATACCACTGCAGCTCGAGCGGCCAGTTGTCACTGAGGTTGAAGCCGTAGCGCAGCAGGGCGTTGCCGGCGCTTACCAGGCACGACAGCAGGATCATGATGTTTGCAAGCCTGCCCGTGTGCTGGTTTAACCTGTCGATCTGTCGTGACAGACCAAGCAAGTATTGCATGGGTTGTCTCCCCGGGGTTTTTTTGCGCCGATTAGTTTATCTGTAACAAAATCTATCGGCGCTTGGGGCTAATACCTACCGCAATGCGCAAGAATTGCGCGCAAGAAAAAAGCCGCCGGGCGATTGCCTCGGCGGCTTTTTTCTTGCAGAGAACTTATGTGAAACCTACGCGGGCCGGCTGCATTGCCCCCGCCATCCAGCCCGCGGGCCGGGGCGGCATGGCCGGGCCCGGCCCGGCCGCGCGGCCTTACTGCAGGGCGGCGCGCGCCGCGGCGATGGCCGCGCGCACCTGGGCGGGGGCGGTGCCGCCGATGTGGTCGCGCGCGGCGACCGAGCCTTCCAGCGTCAGCACGGCGTGCACGTCGTCGCCGATCAGCGCGGCCTTGTCGCCCAGGCCGGAGACTTCGCGCAGCTCGGCCACGCTCAGGTCGGCCAGGTCACAGCCGCGCCCGTCGCAGGCGCGCACCGCGTGCGCCACGGCTTCGTGGGCATCGCGGAAGGGCAGGCCGCGCTTGACCAGGTAGTCGGCCAGGTCGGTGGCGGTGGCGTAGCCTTGCAGCGCGGCGGCGCGCATGGCTTCGGGCTTGACCGTGATGCCAGGCACCATGTCGGCGAAGATGCGCAGCGTATCGACCACGGTGTCGACCGTGTCGAACAGCGGCTCCTTGTCTTCCTGGTTGTCCTTGTTGTAGGCCAGCGGCTGGCCCTTCATCAGGGTCAGCAGGCCGATCAGGTGGCCGTTGACGCGGCCGGTCTTGCCGCGCGCCAGCTCGGGCACGTCCGGGTTCTTCTTCTGCGGCATGATCGAGCTGCCGGTGCAGAAGCGGTCGGCGATGTCGATGAAGCCGACGCGCGGGCTCATCCACAGCACCAGTTCCTCCGAGAAGCGCGACACGTGGGTCATCACCAGCGCGGCGGCGGCGCAGAACTCGATGGCGAAGTCGCGATCCGAGACGGCGTCCAGCGAGTTGCGGCACACGCCCTCGAAGCCGAGCTGCTGCGCGACGAACTCGCGGTCGATCGGGTAGCTGGTGCCGGCCAGCGCGGCCGCGCCCAGCGGCAGGCGATTGACGCGACGGCGGCAGTCGGCCATGCGCTCGGCGTCGCGCGTGAACATTTCCACGTAGGCCAGCAGGTGGTGGCCGAAGGTCACGGGCTGGGCCACCTGCAGATGGGTGAAGCCCGGCAGGATGGTATCGGCGTTCTTCTCGGCCAGGTCCAGCAGCGCGCCGCGCAGCGCGCCCAGCAGGCCGATGATGGTGTCGATCTCGCTGCGCAGCCACAGGCGGATATCGGTCGCCACCTGGTCGTTGCGCGAGCGGCCGGTGTGCAGGCGCTTGCCGGCGTCGCCGACCAGTGCGGTCAGGCGTGCCTCGATGTTCAGGTGCACGTCCTCCAGGTCCAGCTTCCACTCGAAGCTGCCCGCCTCGATCTCGCCGCGGATCTGCGTCATGCCGCGCTCGATGGCGGCGCGGTCCGCCTCGGCGATGATCCCCTGCCTGGCCAGCATGGCCGCGTGCGCGAGCGAGCCCTGGATGTCGAACAGCGCCAGGCGCTTGTCGAAGAACACCGAGGCGGTGTAGCGCTTCACCAGGTCGGACATCGGTTCGGAGAAGCGGGCGGACCAGGCTTCGCCTTTCTTGGCAAGTTGGGAGGTCATGGGCGGTCGGTGCGGAATGTCGCCGCGGCGCCGGCACGAAGCCCGGCAGGCGGCGGAAATTGCGGAAAGCGCGATTATATCGCCGTGGCCGGCCGCCATCGTGCCCACCGGAGAAAGGAGATGCAGCGAAGGCCAGCCGCGCGCGCTCAGAGCGCGCTGTCGATCACCTGGCCCTGGAAGACGATCGGGCCGCTCGGATCATCGGGGCTGGGCGAGCCTGCCGGCGGCTCGATGCTGACGGCCAGCGCGGGCGGGCGCTCCAGGGCAGGCAGCGCCCAGAGCTGCAGGGCCCGCGCGGGATCCAGGGAAAGGTGCTCCAGGCGCCTCACCACGGTTTCCCCGGCACGGGCGTTCGCAGCTCAAGACGCCGGCCGATGTGCTGCGCTTTGCCGCCGGCTGGAAAAAGGCGCGACCGCGGCCTAGCTGGGGGTGCTGCCCAGCTTCCACAGCCGGCACCTGGCCAAGGCGGCCGGCAGCATCCTGGGCGACGAAGCCATGCACCGGGCCATCCTGCTGTCCGCGCTGGGCGAGGACCCGGTGCCAGGGGCTTTCGTGGATTGAGGGCGCGCCCGCCGCCGGGGGGGGGCTGCAAGGCGCATGGGGCAGGGCCCGGCGCCCCCGGTCCGCTTCCTTGCCGGGGCGGGGGCGGGCCGGGGATCTTGCGTCAGCCTGTGTTGCGCAGGCCGGCCGCGACGCCGTTGATGGTCAGGTGGATGCCGCGCCGGACGCGGATATCGTCGCCGTCCTTGCCCGAGCGGAAGCGCTTGAGCAGCTCGACCTGCAGGTGGTTCAGCGGATCGAGGTAGGCGAAGCGGTTCTTGATCGAGCGCGCCAGCAGCGGGTTCTCCGCCAGCCGTTCCTGGCGGCCCGTGATCAGCGCCAGCATCTCGCAGGTCAGGTGCCATTCGGCGCTGATGCGCGAGAACACCTTCTTGCGCAGCGCCGCGTCATCGCACAGCTGGGCGTAGCGCGAGGCCACCGCCAGGTCCGTCTTGGACAGCACCATGTCCATATTGGACAGCAGCGTGGAGAAGAACGGCCATTGCTTGACCATGCGCCGCAGGGTACCCAGCGCAGCCTTGTGGGCGCGCTCGTCGGCGCAGCCGTCGAGCATGGCCTTGACCGCGCTGCCGAAGCCGTACCAGCCCGGCAGCAGCAGGCGGCACTGGCCCCAGGAGAAGCCCCAGGGAATGGCGCGCAGGTCTTCGATGCGGCGGCCTTTCTTGTCCATCAGCTTGCGCGAAGCCGGCCGCGAACCCAGGTTCAGGTCGGCGATCTCGGTGATCGGCGTGGTGGAGAAGAAGTAGTCCTTGAAGCCCGGCGTCTCGTAGACCAGGTCGCGGTAGGCGCGGAAGGCGTGGTCGGACAACTGCTGCATTGCCGCCTCGAAGGCGGCCAGGTCCTTGGGAGCGTTCTGTGTCGGCAGCAGCGAGGCCTCCAGCGTGGCGGCGATCACCGTCTCCAGGTTGCGCCGGCCGATCTCGGCGTTGGCGAACTTGCTGTTGATGATCTCGCCCTGCTCGGTCAGGCGGATCTGGCCGTTGACCGTGCCTGGCGGCTGCGACAGGATGGCCTGGTAGGTCGGGCCACCGCCGCGTCCGACGGTGCCGCCGCGGCCGTGGAACAGGCGCAGCTTGACCTTGCGCGCCTCGAACAGCTGGACCAGGGCCAGCTCGGCCTGGTAGAGCTCCCAGTTCGAGGTGAGGAAGCCGCCGTCCTTGTTGGAATCCGAATAGCCCAGCATCACTTCCTGCTCGCCGCCGTGGTGGGCCAGCACCGAGGCGAAGCCCGGCAGGTCCAGCAGCGACTGCATGATGCCGGCGGCATTGCGCAAGTCCTCGATGGTCTCGAACAGGGGGATCACCATCAGTTCCATGCGCGCCGGGTCGCGCCGGTCGCCCAGTGCGCCGGTCAGCAGGCCGGTTTCCTTCTGCAGCAGCATCACCTCGATCAGGTCGGACAGCGTCTCGGTGTGCGAGATGATGTAGTTGCGCGCCACGCGCTTGCCGTAGCGGGCACGCAGTTCGCGCGCCTTGGCGAAGATGGCCAGCTCGTTGCGGGTCTGCTCGGAATAAGCGTGCCAGGGCAGGGTCAGCAGGCGCGGCTGGCGCAGTTCGGCGAGCAGCAGCTCGAGCTTGCGCGCCTCGGGCAGGGCGGCGTAATCGGCCTCCACCCCGGCGGTGGCGAACAGCTCGGCAACCACCGCCTCGTGCACGTCGGAGACCTGGCGCATGTCGATCGAGGCCAGATGGAAGCCGAAGATGTCGATGGCGCGCGCCAGCGCGTCGATGCGGGTGCGCGCCAGTGCCTCGCCGTGGTGGGCGCGCAGCGAATCGATCACCACCTGCACGTCGGCGGCCAGCGCCTCGGCATTGGCGTATGGTTCGGCGTCGGCCACCGGGTGGCGCGGCGCGGCGTGGCCTGTCAGGGCCTGGCTGGTGGCGGCAAGGCGCGCGTAGATGCCGATCAGCGCGCGGCGGTAGGGCTCGTCGGCGCGGTGTTCGGAGCGGTCGGGCGAGGCTTCGGCCAGGGCCAGCAAGGCGGGGCTGGCCTCCACCATCAGGCTCGACATCGACAGTTCGGCGCCCAGCGCGTGCAGCTCGTCGAGATACCACTCCAGGATCAGCATCGACTGCTGCCGCGCCGCGTAATTCAGCGTCTCGGCGGTGACGTTGGGATTGCCGTCGCGGTCGCCGCCGATCCACGTGCCCATCTGGAAGAAGGGCGGCAGCCGGCGCGCGGGGACATTGCCCTGGCCCTTGCGGGCGGCCGGGAAGGCCTTGGCGATATCGTCCTCCAGCTCGCTGACGAGTTGCGGGATGCCGCGCAGGAAGGTCGTGCGGTAGTACGACAGCGCGTTCTCGATCTCGTCGACCACCATCAGGCGCGTGTTGCGCAGCATGCGGGTCTGCCACAGCGTGGTCACGCAGGCGCGCAGGCGCGCCGTGTTCTGTTCGCGCTCACGCGCGGTCATGGGCAGGTCGCGCTCGGCCAGCAGGCGGGCGATCTCGCGTTCGGCGTCGAGGATGCTCTTGCGCTGCACCTCGGTCGGGTGGGCGGTCAGCACCGGCACGATCAGTGCCTCGTCGAAGAACTTGCGCAGTGCCTTCCCGGTCACTCCGGCGGCATCGATATCGGCCAGCGCGCGCTCCAGGCTGCCCGGCTGCGGTGGCGAGCCGGCCAGCGCGTGCACGCGGCGGCGGCGGTTGTGGTGCTGGTCCTCGGCGATATTGGCCAGGTGCGAGAAGTAGCTGAAGGCGCGCACCACCGAGTTGGTCTGGTCGCGCGACAGCCGCTTGAGCAGGCGGTCGAGTTCGGCACCCGCGGCGCGGTCGTTCTCGCGGCGGAAGCGCACCGCGGTCTGGCGGATGGTTTCGACCACGTCGAAGGCCGCCTCGCCTTCCTGCTCGCGCAGGCAGTCGCCGAGCAGGCGGCCGAGGAAGCGGATGTCCTCGCGCAGCGGCAGGTCCTTGTCGGCGCTGCGGCGCGCAGCGGAGCCGGTGGTGCCTTCCACTGCGGCACGGGTCGCGCCGGCAGCCTTGCCGATCGACGCCGCATTGGCGGCGGGTGTCTTACCGGTCACCTTGGCGGTGGTCGCCGTGCCGCTTGCCTTGGCGGATTTCGCTGTCCTGCGGCGCGGGGAGGGTTTGGATTCCTGGGGGTCGGCGGGTTGGCCGGAAGCGGGGGCGGGGCTACGGGCGGCCGAGGCGGCTCCTCGGCCGGCGGGGCGCGCAGCGGGCTGCGTCATGCAATCTCCTCGTGGTCTTCTGTGATCTGTCGGCGCCGGGTGGCGCAGGGGGTGCGTGCTACCATTGCCGGATGCATGCATCCGCCACCCCGCCGTCTACCACCGATACCGCAACTGCTGTGCCGCGCAAGCTCGTGATCGCCTCCCGTGAAAGCCGTCTGGCACTCTGGCAGGCCGAACATGTGCGTGCTGCGTTGCAACAATACTACCCCGCGTGCGATGTGTCCATTCTGGGCATGACCACGCGCGGCGACCAGATTCTAGACCGGACTCTGTCCAAGGTCGGCGGCAAGGGCCTGTTCGTCAAGGAGCTGGAGGTGGCGATGGCCGAGGGCCGTGCCGACCTGGCGGTGCATTCGCTCAAGGACGTACCGATGGAACTGCCGGCGGGCTTCACCCTGGCGGCGGTGATGACACGCGAGGATCCGCGCGACGCGCTGGTCAGCGAGCGCTTCGCCTCGCTCGCAGAGATGCCGCCGGGCACCGTGGTCGGCACCTCCAGCCTGCGCCGCGAAGCGGCCCTGCGCGCGCGCTACCCGCATCTGGAGATCCGGCCGCTGCGCGGCAATCTCGACACGCGCCTGGCCAAGCTGGACCGCGGCGACTACGGCGCCATCATCCTGGCCGCGGCAGGCCTCAAGCGGCTCGGCCTGGGGGCACGCATCCGTGCGCTGCTGGCACCGGAAGATTCGCTGCCCGCCGCCGGGCAGGGGGCGCTGGGCATCGAGATCCGCGCCGACCGGCCCGGGCTGGCCGCCTGGCTGGCACCGCTCAACGACAACCCCACGTTCCTGGCGGTGACGGCCGAGCGGGCCGTCTCGCGCGCGCTCGGCGGCTCCTGCCAGGTGCCGCTGGCCGCCCATGCACGCTGGGACGGCACGCAGCTGCGCCTCGATGCCTTCGTCGCGCTGCCGGACGGCACGCGCTGCCTGCGGGCGAGCGCGGCCGGTCCGGCCGCCAGCGCAGCGGAGGCCGAGCGCCTCGGCGCCGGCGTGGGCGATGAACTGCTGGCGCAGGGGGCCGGCGACATCCTGGCCGCGCTGGCCGATCCGGCCGGCCCGGCCGGTTCCGCCGCTGCCCCTGCCCCTTCCGATTCCCCCACCTGAGGTTCGTCGCATGCCTCGCCCGACCGTCGTCGTGACACGACCCGCCGGGCAGTCCCGGCACCTGACCGAGGCCTTGCAGGCCGCGGGCCTGGACGTGCTGGGCTTCCCGCTGCTGGCGATCGGGCCGGCCGCCGACCCGGCACCGCTGCGCGCCGCACTGGCCCGGCTGGCCGACTTCGCGCTGGTGGTCTTCGTCAGTCCGAACGCGATCAGCCATGCGCTGGACGCGCTGGCCGAAGTGCAGGGCGCGGCCGTGCCGCAATGGCCGGTGGGCGTGCCCATCGCGGTGGTCGGGCCCGCCAGCGTCGCGGCACTGGCGCAGCGTGGCATCGGCGCGCCGCGCGAGCAGGTGATCGCGCCGGCGGGCGCCGCCGACGGCGGCGCGGACGACAATGGCCCGGGCGAGCACGCGGCCCAGGGCGGTGAGGCCGCCGACGCGCCGCGCTTCGATTCCGAGGCACTGTGGGCGCAGCTCGGCAGCGCGCTCGACCTGGCGGCGCTGGCCGGGCGCGAGGTGCTGCTGGTGCGCGGCAACGGCGGGCGCGACTGGCTGGCCGAGCGCTTGCGCGAGGCCGGCGCCGAGGTGCAAGCGGTCGAAGCCTACCGGCGGGCCGTGCCCGAGCCCGGCCCCCTGCAATGGCAAGCGGTGCGGGACGGCCTGCGTCCCGGTGCGCCGCCGCAGGCCTGGCTGCTGACCAGCTCGGAAGCGGTGCGCAACCTCGATGCCCTGGCGCGCCAGCACCTGTCGCCGCAGGAACTTGCCTGCCTGCACCAGGTGCAGTGCATCGCGCCGCATGCGAGAATTGCCGAACAGGCCGGCGCACTGGGCTTCGCACGGCTGCTGCGCGCGGCGCCCGGGGACGACGGCCTGCTGGCCGCCTGCCGGCAGTGGGCCGAATCCTATGCGGGCCCGCCCCAGCCCGCGCCGGCAGCGCAGCCGCTGTCGGCAACCTCCATCAAGGTCGAACGCGTGACGCAAGACAACCCGTCCTCCACCGCCTCCGTTCCCGGCTCCGCGGCCGCGCCGCCGGCCGCCGGCAGTTCCCGGGCCAATCCCTGGTGGCTGCTGCTCGTGGTGCTGCTGCTGGCTACCGGCGGCGGCTTCTGGTGGCTTCAGCAGCGCATCGACCACCTGACCCAGGAACTGGCGCGACGCCAGCAGAGCAACGACGCGCTGGTGCAGGAGTCGCGCGTGCTGACGCGCAATGCGCAGGACACCGTCAAGGACCTGCAGGGCAAGGTGGGCGGGTTGGAAGGCGAGGTCGCCGAGACGCGTGACAAGCAGGCCGCCCTCGAGCAGGTCTACCAGGACCTGATGCGCAACCGCGACGACTGGGAGATCGCTGAGATCCAGCAGTTGCTGACCAATGCCGGTCAGCAACTGCAGTTCACGGGCAACGTGCAGGTCGCGCTGGCCGCGCTGCAGAGCGCCGACGCGCGCCTGGCGCGTACCGACAAGCCGCAGTACAACCTGCTGCGCCGGGCCCTCGCGCGCGATATCGCCCGCATGAAGGCGGTGCCCGATACCGACCTGACCGGCGCCGCGATCAAGCTCGACGAAGCCATCAACCAGGTCGACGCGCTGCCGCTGCTGTCGAGCGAGCGCATGCTCGAGCGCAGCGAAGCCGACGCGCGCAAGGCTGCCCGCAAGGCAGCGAAGGACGGCGGCCCGGGCGGCCCGGCGACGCCGGCCCAGCAGGCCGGCCATGCGATCGCCGGCTGGTTCGGCGGCCTGTGGGGCGACCTGCGCGAGGAACTCGCCAGCGTGGTGCGGGTGCGCCGCGTGGACGACGCTGAGGCCCTGCTGCTGTCCGGCGACCAGGGCTGGTTCCTGCGCGAGAACGTCAAGCTGCGCCTGCTCAACGCGCGCCTGGCCCTGCTGTCGCGCAACGAACCGGTGTTCCGCAACGACCTGGCGGCGGCGCAGGCCATGATCGCACGCTACTTCGACGGCCACGCGCGCCGTGTCCAGGGTGTGCAGACCCTGCTCAAGCAGGCGCAGGCCGGCGCCGTCACGGTACAGCTGCCGACCATGGCCGACAGCCTCGGCGCGCTGCACGCGCTCAAGAAGGAGTAGCGCATGCGGCTTCTGTTCTGGGTGGCGCTGCTGTTCGGCGGCGCGGTCGGCCTGGCGTTGTTCACGCAGTTCAACCAAAGCAATGTGGTGCTGTTCTACCCGCCGTACCGGGTCGAGCTGTCGCTGAACCTGGCGCTGGCACTGCTGCTGCTGGTCTTCTTCGTGCTGTGGACGCTGTTCTCGGCGGCGCGGCACCTCTCGGAAATGCCGCGCCGTGCCGCTGCCTACCGTGAGCGCAAGCGCATGTCGGGCGCCCAGGCGGCGCTGCGCGAGGCCATCGAGAACCTGTTCGCGGGCCGCTTCGCCCGCGCCGAGCGCGCGGCACGGGAAGCCCAGGCATGGCCCGCGCAGGCACAGACGGCGGCACTGATCGGCGCGCGCGCGGCGCACCGCATGCAGGAGTCGGAGCGGCGCGACAAGTGGATGGAGCAGGTCACCGATCCGGAGCGCGAGCAGGCCCGGCTGGTGTCGATGGCCGAGCTGCTGGTCGACGCGCGCGATGCCGAGGGCGCGCTGGAGACCATCGCGCAGCTGCAGGCCCAGGGCGGGCGGCAGATCCACGTGCAGCGCATCGCGCTGCGCGCCCACCAGCACCTGAAGAACTGGTCCGAAGTGCTGCGCCTGGCGCGCGCTCTGGAGAAGCGCAACGCCCTGCACCCGGTGCTGGCGCTGCGGCTCAAGCAGATGGCCTGCGAAGCGATGCTGGAGGAACGGCGCCAGGATGCCGAGGCGCTGCAGGACTTCTGGCGTACCCTGTCGGCCGACGAGCGCCGCGCGGTGCGCATCGCCGAGCCGGCGGCGCGCTATTTCGCCGCGCTGGGCAAGCAGGACGAGGCGCGCAAGATCGTCGAGGAAGCGCTCAAGGTGAACTGGGATGCGCGCCTGGTGCAGCGCTACGCCGAGTGTGCGGCGCCTGGCCAGGCCCTGCCGCTGATCCAGCAGGCGGAGAAATGGCTGGTCCAGCATCCGGCCGACGCCGACCTGTACTACACGCTGGGCGTGCTGTGCCTGGGCGAGCAACTGTGGGGCAAGGCGCAATCCAACTTCGAGCGCGCGCTGAAATATGCCGATACGGCGCAGCAGGTGCGGCTGCGCGTGCGTTCCCACCTGGCGCTGGGGCGTCTGTTCGAAGAAACCGACCGGCTCGAGGAAGCGCAGCGCCACTACCGCGAAAGCGCGATGCTGGCGGCCTGAGCGCCATCCGCTTCATGCCTGCGCGCCGGTGCCGGCCGCGCGGGCCTTGACCACCGCATAGCGCTCCAGCGTCTGCCTGCGCGCGACATCGTGCTGCACGATGGGGCGCGGATAGGTCTCGCCCAGGCGCACGCGCGCCGCGGCCAACACGTCGTCCGGCGCGGTCCACGGTGCATGCAGGTACTTGTCCGGCAGCGCCGCCAGCTGGGGCAGGTACTTGCGGATGAAGCGGCCCTGCGGGTCGAACTTCTGCGATTGCGTGACCGGGTTGAAGATGCGGAAGTAGGGCTGCGCATCGCAGCCGCTCGACGACGCCCATTGCCAGCCGCCGTTGTTGGCCGCCAGGTCGAAGTCATTGAGCCGGTCGGCGAACAGCTGCTCGCCGCGCCGCCAGTCGATCCCCAGGTCCTTGCACAGGAAGCTGGCACTGACCATGCGCAGGCGGTTGTGCATGTAGCCACTCTGAGCGAGCTGGAGCATGGCGGCATCGACGAGCGGGTAGCCGGTGCGGCCATCGCGCCAGGCAGCGAAGTAGTCGTCGGCGAGCGGGCCGTCGAGCCAGCGGATGGCGTCGTAGGCCGGATGGAAGCTGCGGCCCTGCGCCACCTGCGGATGGTGGTGCAGGATCATGAAGTAGAACTCGCGCCAGATCAGTTCCGACAGCCACACAGCGGCGCCGTCGGCATCGGCGCCGCCGCGCAGCGCTGCCTCGTGTGCGGCGCGCGCCAGGGTGCGGATGGAGATGGTGCCGAAGCGCAGGTGCACCGACAAGTAGCTGGGGCCGCGCAGGGCGGGAAAGTCGCGGCGGCGGCCGTAGTCGCCGAGGCGGGCCAGAAAGTCGTCGAACAGGGCATGGGCCCCCTCACTGCCGGGGGGCAGCGGCAGGGCGGCCAGGTTGGTCGGGGCGAAGCCCAGCGCTGCCAGCGATGGCAGCGGGCCGGCATGCCCGTCCGCCGGCGCCAGCGCGCCCAGGTAGGGCGCAACCGGGTAGGGCCGCAGGTCGAACGGCTGCAGGGTCTTGAGCCAGGCGTTCTTGTACGGTGTGAAGACCCCGAACGGCCTGCCCTGACCGTTCAGGATCTCGTCCTCCTCGAATACCACCTGGTCCTTGAAGTGGAAGAGGGCGCGCGATTGCGCGGCCAGCGCCGCGGCGACCGCCGCGTCACGCGCGCGGGCGGAAGGTTCGTAGTCGTGGTTGGCGAAGACCGCTTCGGCATCCAGTTCGCGGGCCAGTGCCGGCAGCGCCTCGGCCGCGCGCGCATGGCGCACGATCAGGCCGCCGCCTGCGGCCCGCAGCGCGGCATCCAGCGCGCGCAGCGAGGCCAGGATGAACGCCACGCGCCGGTCGGCCTGCAGGCCGCGGGCGAGCAGGGGATCGAGGATGTCCCGGTCGAGCACGAACACGCACCATACCCGCGCGCAGTGCTTGAGGGCATAATGCAGCGCCGCATGGTCGTCGAGGCGCAGGTCACGGCGAAACCAGACCAGGCCGCGCGCAAAGCGGCGGCCGATCCGATAGGGCTGTCGTGTGGTGGACATGGTCGGTGGCAGCTAGTGTTTCGTGACAACGCATCGCGCGACTGATCGGCGGACTGAGTCAACGAATTTGGGATTCAGGACGCCAGGCTGTCGGCGATGGGCTCGATAACCTACCATAGTGCCGTTGGCGCCGAGGTGCGCCGCGGTTGGCTTTTCCTGGGGGCGATGGCTCCCGCATGACGACATGATGACACTCGACCGTATTCTCCAATCCCAAGGCTTCGGCACGCGCCGCTACTGCGGCGACCTGGTCTATGCCGGCCTGGTCGAGGTCGACGGCGAGGCCTGCGACGACCCGCGCGCGCGCTTCGAGCCGGAGGGACTGCGCCTGGTGGTGGACGGCGAGGCCTGGATCTGCCACGTCAAGGCCTACCTGATGCTGAACAAGCCGGCTGGCTACGAGTGCTCGCAGCGGCCGCTGCACCATCCCAGCGTCTACACGCTGCTGCCGGTGCCCTTGCGCGAGCGCGGCGTGCAGGCCGTGGGCCGGCTCGACCAGGACACCACCGGCCTGTTGCTGCTGTCCGACGATGGCCAGTTCATCCATGCCCAGACCTCGCCCAAGCGCAAGGTGCCCAAGGTCTACGAGGTGACCACCGCCGAGCCGGTGACGCTGGCGCAGATCGAGGCGCTGCGCAACGGCGTGCAGCTCGATGACGAACCGGCGCCGCTGGCGGCGGCCGACTGCATGGGCACCGGCGAGCACAGCATGCGCCTGACGCTGGTGCAGGGTAAGTACCATCAGGTCAAGCGCATGGTGGTGGCCGCCGGGAATCACGTGACCGCCCTGCACCGCAGCGCGGTCGGGCCGGTCAGCCTCGATCCCGGCCTGGCGCCGGGCGGCTGGCGCTGGCTGCACGCCGAAGAAGTCGCGCAGCTGACGCGCAAGGATTGAGGGCGCGTCCCGCCCCTGCGCAACCCACCCCATCCCGGAACCGAACCCGGCCGCGCGGCGGCATTGACGCCAAAGTTTTACAGAACAAGCGCGGCGATTTGATAAAATGCAAGGCATGGCGAAGCCCGAAGCCCAGATCAATCTGACCAATCAGTTCCTGATTGCCATGCCAGGCATGGCCGATCCGACCTTTGCGGGTTCCGTCGTCTATGTGTGCGAGCACAACGAACGTGGCGCCCTGGGCCTGGTGATCAACCGGCCCATCGATATCGACATGGGCACGCTGTTCGACAAGATCGACCTCAAGCTCGAGATCCAGCCGGTCGCCAGTCAGCCCGTCTATTTCGGCGGGCCGGTGCAGACCGAGCGTGGCTTCGTGCTGCACGACCCGGTCGGCCGCTATGTCTCTTCGCTGACCGTGCCCGGTGGCCTGGAAATGACCACCTCCAAGGACGTGCTGGAAGCTGTCGCCAATGGCGACGGGCCAAGGCGCTTCCTGCTGACGCTGGGCTATTCCGGCTGGGGCGCCGGCCAACTCGAGGAAGAGTTGTCCCGCAATGGCTGGCTGACCGTCCACTCCGATCCCGAAATCATCTTCAGCATTCCTCCCGAGGAACGCTTCGCCGCCGCCATCCGCCTGCTGGGCATCGACCTGACCATGCTCTCGGGTGAGGCCGGGCATGCCTGAGCAGCCGGGCCTTGGCCGGCCCCGCGACGGTACCGTGCTGGCTTTCGACTACGGCGAGCGCAAGATCGGCGTTGCCCTGGGGAATTTCGTCACGCGCGAGGCGCGCGCCCTGACCATCCTCCCGAACCTGACCGTGGACGGCCGCTTTGCGGCCGTCGCCGCACTGATCGCGGAGTGGTCGCCGGTCCAGCTGGTGGTGGGCATGCCGCTCAATCCCGACGGCGGCGAGCAGCCGTCGATGCGGCTGGCGCGCCGCTTCGGCAACCAGTTGAACGGCCGCTTCGGGCTGCCGGTGAGCTGGGTCGACGAACGCTACACATCGCGCCTGGCGCAGATGGCCGGCGCGCGTCCGGGTGCCCTCGACGCGGAGGCCGCCCGCATCATCCTGCAGCAATATTTCGACCAGCCGGAGGCATGCGAGCGGCCTGACATGCCGCCCGACCGGGGCGGCGCCTGACGGTCGCGCGCCGCTGCCTGCCGAATCTGCGCCTGACCCGCCGATCCGAATACCGACAACCATCCCGCCATGACCCAGTCCTCCACCCCCGACGCCGAAGTGCTCTATCGTTCGCTGCGCGACCAGGTCCAGGCCCTGCTGCCCGCGGCCCCCGAGGCCCGCGCGCAATGGGGCGTGGCCGGCATCCACTCCGGTGGCGCCTGGATCGCCGAGCGCCTCGCCGCCGACCTCGGGCTGGCGGGCCACGGCGTGGTCAATGTCGCCTTCCACCGCGACGACTACGCCAAGAAGGGCCTGCACAGCCAGGCCCAGCCAACCACGCTGCCGTTCGAGGTGCAGGACCGCAACGTATTGCTGATCGACGACGTGCTGGCGACCGGCCGCACCATCCGCGCGGCCGTCAATGAACTGTTCGACTACGGCCGGCCGGCCCGTGTGGTGCTGGCCGCGCTGGTCGACCGCGGCGGCCGCGAGCTGCCGATCGCCGCCGACATCGTGGCCGAGCGCCTGGAACTGCCGCGCGAACGCACGCTGGTGCTGTCGCGCCAGGGCGAGGGCGCCGGCATGCGCTTCGCCTTCGCCACCGAGGCTGCCGCCAGCTGATGTCCCCCCGCGCCCGGCCCACGCTGCCGGTGCGCCGAAGAAGAACCCGACCCGATTCCTGCCCAGGTCCGACCCGCCATGACCAAGATGTTCCGCAACCCGCAGCTGACCAAGAACGGTGAACTGAAGCACCTCTTGTCGATCGAGGGGCTGTCGCGCGAGATGATCACCCACATCCTCGACACCGCCAGCCAGTTCGTCTCCCTCTCCGATTCCGACCGTGAGGTCAAGAAGGTGCCGCTGCTGCGGGGCAAGAGCGTGTTCAACCTGTTCTTCGAGAACTCGACGCGCACCCGCACGACCTTCGAGATCGCCGCCAAGCGCCTGTCGGCCGACGTGCTCAACCTGAACATCAACGCTTCGTCGACCAGCAAGGGCGAATCGCTGCTGGACACCATCAACAACCTGTCGGCGATGTCCGCCGACATGTTCGTGGTGCGCCACGCCAGTTCGGGTGCGCCCTACCTGATCGCCGAGCACGTCGCGCCCCACGTGCACGTGATCAACGCGGGCGACGGCCGCCATGCGCACCCGACGCAGGGGCTGCTCGATATGTACACCATCCGTCACTACAAGAAGGACTTCACGCAGCTGACGGTGGCGATCGTGGGCGACATCCTCCATTCGCGCGTGGCCCGCTCCGACATCCACGCGCTGACCACGCTTGGCGTGCCCGAGCTGCGCGCCATCGGCCCGCGCACACTGCTGCCCTCGGGGCTGGAGCAGATGGGCGTGAAGGTCTTCCACGACATGGAGGCAGGCCTCAAGGGCGTCGACGTGGTGATCATGCTGCGGCTGCAGAACGAACGCATGAGCGGCGCGCTGCTGCCCTCGGCGCAGGAGTACTTCAAGGCCTACGGCCTGACCCCGGAACGCCTGGCGCTGGCCAAGCCGGACGCCATCGTGATGCACCCCGGCCCGATGAACCGCGGCGTCGAGATCGATTCCGCCGTGGCCGACGGCCCGCAGTCGGTGATCCTGAACCAGGTCACCTTCGGCATCGCCGTACGCATGGCCGTGATGGGCATCGTGGCGGGCAACAACGACTGAAGCAGCAGCGAGGCCGCGCCGCACAGGGCGCGAGGCGCAAAGCGAACATAGCGAACACAGCAAGCGACGCGATATGAAGATTCACATCAAGGGTGGCCGCCTGATCGACCCGGCCGGCAACATCGATGCCCGCCAGGACCTGTACATCGCCGCCGGCAAGATCGTCGGCGTGGGCGATGCCCCGGCCGATTTCCATGCCAACAAGACCATCGACGCCAGCGGCCTGGTCGTTTGCCCCGGACTGGTCGACCTGTCGGCGCGCCTGCGTGAGCCGGGCTACGAATACAAGGCCACGCTGGAATCCGAGGTGGCCGCCGCCGCCGCGGGCGGCGTCACCAGCCTGGTGTGCCCGCCCGATACCGATCCCGTGCTCGACGAGCCTGGCCTGGTGGAAATGCTCAAGTTCCGCGCCCGCACGCTGAACCAGACCCATGTCTACCCGCTCGGCGCGCTGACCCTGGGCCTGAAGGGCGAAGTGCTGACCGAGATGTCGCAGCTGACCGAGGCCGGCTGCGTCGGCTTCAGCCAGGCCGAGGCACCCATCCACAACACCCAGGTGCTGCTGCGCGCACTGCAATACGCACAGACCTTCGGCTTCACGGTCTGGCTGCGCCCGGAGGACCCCTTCCTGGGCGGCGGCGTGGCGGCCAGCGGGGCGGTCGCCTCGCGCCTGGGCCTGTCGGGCGTGTCGGTGTTCGCGGAAACGGTGCGCCTGCACACCATCTTCGAACTGCTGCGCGCCACCGGCGCCCGCGTGCACCTTTGCCGCCTGTCCACCGCGGCGGGCCTGGAACTGGTACGCCAGGCCAAGCGCGAAGGCCTGCGCGTGAGCTGCGACGTCAATATCCACCACGTCTCGCTGACCGATGTGGACATCGGCTACTTCAACGCGCAGATGCGTTTCACGCCGCCGCTGCGCAGCGCGCGCGACCGCGACGCCATCGTCGCCGCCCTGGCCGACGGCACCATCGACGCGCTGTGCTCGGACCACACCCCGGTGGACGACGACGAGAAGCTGCTGCCCTTCGCCGAGGCAACGCCGGGCGCCACCGGCCTCGAACTGCTGCTGCCGCTGACGCTGCGCTGGGCGCGCGAGCACAAGGTGCCGCTGGCGCAGGCGCTGGCCCGCATCACCAGCGAGCCGGCGCGCGCGGTCGGCCTGCCGGCCGGCACGCTGGCCGTCGGTGCCGCCGCCGACGTGTGCCTGTTCGATCCCGAGCAGGCCTGGAAGGTGGAGCGACGCTCGCTCAAGAGCCAGGGCAAGAACTCGCCGTGGCTGGGCTACGAGATGCAGGGCAAGGTGCGCACGACGCTGGTCGGCGGCCACATCGTGCACGACGCGCACTGACGGGCGACGATCATGGTCTGGCTGCGCAAGCTGGGACTGGTGCTGCACCTGGTGCGGGGGGCACTGACCTGCGCGCTGCTGTTCCCCTGGTTGGGGCCGGCCGCGCGCCAATGGCACATCCGGCGCTGGTCGCGGCGCCTGCTGCGCCTGTGCGGCATCACGGTCGAGCTGCAGGGCGAGCCGCCTGCGACCGGCGCGGGCCATGGCGCGATGGTGGTGTGCAACCATATCTCGTGGCTGGACATCTACGTGATCAATTGCTGGCAGCCGGTGCGCTTCGTCGCCAAGTCGGAGATCCGCAGCTGGCCGCTGATCGGCTGGCTGTGCCAGCAGACCGGTACCATCTTCATCGAGCGCGGGCGCAAGCGCGACGCACATCGCGTGCTGCACGACATCACCGGGGTGATGCGGCAGGGCGACCTGGTGTGCGTGTTCCCCGAAGGCACCACCAGCGACGGCAGCAGCGTGCTGCCTTTCCACGCCAACCTGATGCAGGCCCCGCTCTCGGCCGGCTTGCCGGTGCAGCCCCTGGGGCTGGCTTATCTCGATGCCGCCACGCGGCAGCCGACCCTGGCGCCGGCCTATATCGGCGACCTCAGCCTGCTGCAGTGCCTGAACGCGGTGTTGTCCGCGCCCCCCATCGTCGCGCGCCTGTCGTTCGCCCCGGCCCTGCATGCCGCCTCGGCCAGCCGGCGCGAGCTCGGTGAAGCCGCGCGCGAGGTGGTCATGCACCTGACCCAGGGCGCGCACGAGCAGGCCCATGGCGTGGCCGCACGGGTCAATGGCATGGCTGCGGCGGGCACCACGCCCGACGGCGAGGCCGTGCCGGCGCCAGCGCGCTGAAGCGGACTGCGAGGGCCCGCCGCTCCGCCCGGCGCCACCGTGCCGGGACTTACGCCAGCGGGTCGCAGTAAGGCCGGCAGTCCACCTGCACGAGGTCGCGTGCCGACGGGTCGTGCGCCAGGCGCACGGCGCTGAGCCGGCCTCCCCAGACGCAGCCGGTGTCCAGCGCCAGCAGGTTCGGCCGCATCACCAGTCCCAGTGTCGACCAGTGGCCGCAGACGACGGTCACATCGCTGCTGCGCCGCCCTGGCACCTCGAACCAGGGCATGAAGCCCTGCGGCGCACCGTCGGCGCCTTCCTTGGTCTTGAAGTCCATCACGCCCTCCGCGCTGCAGAAGCGCAGGCGTGTCAAGGCGTTGACCACCACCCGCTGCCGTTCGATGCCGCGCAGGCCGTCCTGCCAGCGATCCGCCGTGTTGCCGAACACGTTGGCGAGGAAATCCTGCCAGCCCGGGCCCTGCAGCTGCTTCTCGACCTCGCGGGCCAGTTCCAGCACCTGCGTGGCCGTCCACTGGGGCAGCACGCCCGCATGCACCAGCAGGAAGCCATCCTCTTCCAGGGCGAGCGGCTGATGGCGCAGCCAGTCCAGCAGGGCGTCGCGGTCGGGCGCCGCCAGGATGTCATCCAGGGTGTCACTGCGTCCCTTCTTGCGCACGCCGGCGGCGACCGCCAACAGGTGGATATCGTGGTTGCCGAGCACAGTGCGGGCGCGCGCGCCGAAGCCCTGGATGGCCCTTAGGGTCTGCAGGGAGGCGGGGCCGCGGTTGACGAGGTCGCCGACGAAGCGCAGGGGAGCATCCTCCGGAAGTCGGTTGAGCAGCACATTGAGGGAAGGCAGGCATCCCTGGAGGTCGCCGATGGCGAAAGGGCGGCCGGTTGGGGTGGGCGAGGCGGGCATCGAGAAAGGCCAGAATAGAGCGGGTTATTGTTTGGATGTAGCGACAATAAGTCAGTGTTGCGTTACAACATGGTACAAAAAGTTAGGGGGGTACAGCAGGAGGGGACTGCCTGTCAGATAGAATACCGCCACTTCCAAGCACAAACGGATCCCCGCCAACCCACAATGGAATATGGCGGACGCCCGGCTTTGGCCGGGTTCTCGAACATATATATCGATAGGCAGGGAGCAAAAGAGTTGTCCTATATCTTCGTAACGGGCGGGGCGGGGTTCATCGGTGCGAACTTCGTGCTCGGCTGGCTGCGTGACACAGGCGCGGATGCCGTCGTCAACATCGACAAGCTGACCTACGCAGGCAACCGCAAGACGCTCGCCTCGCTGGAAGGCGACGCACGCCATGTGTTCTCGCAGACCGATATCTGCGATCGCGAGGCGATCGACCGCCTGTTTGCTGCCTACCGTCCGCGCGCGGTCGTGCATTTCGCCGCCGAGAGCCATGTGGACCGCTCCATCCATGGCCCGGCCGAGTTCATCCAGACCAATATCGTCGGCACCTTCACGCTGCTGGAGGCCACGCGCGCCTACTGGGGCGCGCTCGACGCCGATGCCAAGGCGGCCTTCCGCTTCCTGCATGTCTCCACCGACGAGGTGTTCGGCTCGCTGAGCCCTACCGACCCGCAGTTCTCGGAGACCACGGCTTACGCGCCCAACAGCCCGTACTCGGCCTCCAAGGCGGCCTCAGACCATCTGGTGCGCGCCTACCACCACACCTACGGGCTGCCGGTGCTGACCACCAACTGCTCGAACAACTACGGCCCGTACCACTTCCCCGAGAAGCTGATCCCGCTGATGATCGCCAACGCGCTCGCGGGCAAGCCCCTGCCGGTGTACGGCGACGGGCTCAACGTGCGCGACTGGCTCTATGTGGGCGACCACTGCGCGGCCATCCGCGAAGTGCTGGCACGCGGCCGCCTGGGCGAGACCTACAACGTCGGCGGCTGGAACGAGAAGACCAACCTCGACGTGGTGCACACCCTGTGCGACCTGCTGGACGAGCTCAAGCCGCGCGCGGCCGGCTCCTACCGGGATCAGATCACCTTCGTCAAGGACCGCCCGGGCCATGACCGGCGCTACGCCATCGACGCCCGCAAGCTCGAGCGCGAACTGGGCTGGAAGCCGGCCGAGACCTTCGAGACCGGCCTGCGCAAGACCGTGCAGTGGTATCTGGACAACCAGGCCTGGGTGCAGGATGTGATGTCGGGGGAATACCGCAACTGGGTAGCCAAGCAATATGCAGTTTAAGGCTTCCCGCATCCCCACACTCCTTGTCACCGGTTGTAACGGCCAGGTCGGATTCGAGCTGCGCCGCAGCCTCGCGCCGCTGGGCCGGGTGGTCGCACTGGACCGCTCCGGCTGCGACCTGTCGCGTCCGGACGAGATCCGCCGCCGCGTGCGCGAACTGCGGCCGGACGTGATCGTCAACCCGGCGGCCTACACGGCGGTGGACAAGGCCGAAGCCGACGCCGAGACGGCCTTCGCCATCAATGCGACCGCGGCCGGCGTGCTGGCCGAGGAAGCCAAGGTGCTCGGCAGCCTGCTGGTGCACTACTCGACCGACTACGTCTTCGACGGCCGCAAGGAAGGCCCCTACGTCGAGACCGATGCGGTAGCGCCGCAGTCCGTCTACGGCAAGAGCAAGCTGGCCGGTGAACTGGCCGTCGCGGCGACCGGCGCGGCGGCGCTGGTGCTGCGCACCTGCTGGGTGGCCGGCGCGCATGGCGGCAACTTCGCCAAGACCATGCTCAAGCTGGCGCGCGAGCGCGACAGCCTGCGCGTGATCGCCGACCAGTTCGGCGCGCCCACCACGGCCGCATTGATTGCCGACGTGACCGCGCAGATCATCGCGCGGCACTGGCTGTTCGGCGAGCGCGCAGAGTTTGCCGGCGGCATCTACCACCTGGCCGCGGCCGGAGAGACGAGCTGGCATGGCTACGCCAGCGAGGTGGTCCGCTATGCCGCCGCCAAGGGCGTCGAACTCAAGGTGGACCCGGCGGCCATCGAGGCGATCCCGGCGACCGCCTACCCGCTGCCGGCGCCGCGCCCGTCCAACTCGCGGCTGGATACGGGCAAGCTGCGCGAGACCTTCGGCATCTATCTTCCGGATTGGCAGCAGGGTGTCCATCTCCTGCTCGATCAGATCCTTACCTGACCAGAACACCATGCGCAAAGGCATTATCCTGGCCGGTGGCTCCGGCACCCGGCTTTACCCCATCACGCGGTCTGTCTCCAAGCAACTGCTGCCGGTGTACGACAAGCCGATGATCTACTATCCGCTGTCCACGCTGATGCTGGCAGGGATCCGTGACATCCTGGTGATTTCCACGCCGGAAGACACGCCGCGCTTTGCGGACATGCTGGGCGATGGCAGCAAGTGGGGCATCAACCTGCAGTACGCGGTGCAGCCCAGTCCCGACGGGCTGGCGCAGGCCTTCATCATCGGCCGTGACTTCATCGGCAACGATCCGTCCACGCTGATCCTGGGCGATAACATCTTCCATGGGCATGACCTGGTGCGCCAGCTGGAGAGTGCCGCCGGCCAGCAGGCAGGCGCCACCGTGTTCGCCTATCACGTGCACGATCCGGAGCGCTATGGCGTGGTGGAGTTCGACGAGGGTTTCCGTGCGCTTTCGCTTGAAGAAAAGCCGCAGAAGCCGCGTTCGAACTACGCGGTTACCGGACTTTACTTCTATGATCGACAGGTTTGTGACATTGCTGCCGATATCAAGCCGTCAGCCCGCGGCGAGCTCGAGATCACCGATGTCAATAAGCACTACCTGGCGCTGGGGCAACTCGACGTGGAGATCATGGGCCGTGGCTATGCCTGGCTGGACACCGGCACGCACGACTCGCTGCTGGAGGCGGCCAGCTTCATCGCCACGCTGCAGAACCGCCAGGGGCTGATGGTGGCTTGCCCGGAGGAGATCGCGTACCGCAGCAAATGGATCAGCGCCGAGCAGGTGGCGGCGCTGGCGGCGCCGCTGGCGAAGAACGGATATGGGAAGTATCTGCAGCGCATAGTCTCGGAAACGATCAAGTAAGCCACGTCATGAACCTGAAAGCCATCGCCACCGCGATACCCGAGGTGCTGGTCCTCGAGCCGAGAGTATTCGGCGACGACCGCGGTTTTTTTTTCGAGAGTTTCAATTCCAAGGCGTTTGAAGCCGCTACCGGCCTCAAGCGCGAATTCGTCCAGGACAATCATTCTCGTTCCGTGCGCAACGTATTGCGTGGCCTGCATTATCAGATCCAGCATCCGCAAGGAAAGCTGGTGCGCGTGGTCGCCGGCGAGGTTTTCGATGTGGCCGTCGACCTGCGCAAGAGCTCGCCTACCTTCGGCAAATGGGTCGGCGCGATGCTGTCGGCCGAGAACAAACGGCAGCTGTGGGTGCCGGAGGGTTTCGCCCATGGTTTCGTGGTGACCTCGGAATCGGCAGAGTTCCTGTACAAGACCACTGACTATTGGTACCCGGAGCATGAGCGCAGCCTGGCCTGGAACGATCCCGCGCTGGGGATCCAATGGCCGCTGGCTGGCGGCGAGCCCGTGCTTGCGGCCAAGGACGCGGCCGGAAAGCGCCTGCCCGATGCCGAGGTATTCGCATGATCCTGCCATCCCGAGCACGTGGCGCCGGTGACTGCCGCCAGGTCCCGATGACGAGCCGGCGGGGGCACCGCTCATGAAGGAGAAACCCAGCCTGCACCCGCTGATCGTGGTGCAGTCCGTTGTGGCGAACCGCAGCATCATCACCCAGTTCGTCAAGCGCGAGGTCGCCGGCCGTTACAAGGGATCGTTCCTGGGACTGCTGTGGACCTTCATCAATCCGCTGCTGATGCTGCTGATCTACACCTTCGTCTTCGGCGTGGTGTTCAAGTCGCGCTGGCGCCCGACTTCGACCGATCACCTGGAGTTCGCCGTGGTCATGTTCGCCGGGGTGCTGGTGCACGGCCTGATCGCCGAGTGCCTGCAGCGCGCGCCGACCCTGGTGGTGAACAACCCGAACTTCGTCAAGAAGGTGGTATTTCCGCTTGAGACATTGCCCTGGATTGCCATCGGCTCGGCACTGTTCCATACGCTGGTGGCATCGGTGATCCTGATCGGCGCGATCTTCATCTGGCAGGGCCACCTGCCGCTGACCGCGCTACTGGTGCCGGTGGTGCTGCTGCCCTTCGTGATCCTGATTGCCGGCCTGGTGTGGCTGCTCGCTTCGCTTGGCGTTTACCTGCGCGATCTCGGGCAGGTGATGGGCATCGTCACGTCGCTGCTGATGTTCATGGCACCGGTGTTCTATCCGCTGCAATCGGTGCCGGAGCGGTTGCGCCCGCTCTTGTACCTGAATCCGATCACCTTCATCGTCGAGCAGATCCGCAACGCCGCGATCTGGGGAAACGGCATCGACTGGCTGGGCTGGCTGCTCTACCTGGCCGTCGGCTACTGCGTGGCATGGGGCGGACTGGCCTGGTTCCAGAAGACGCGCAAGGGGTTCTCCGATGTCCTCTAAGTCCGTGATTCGCGTCGACAAGCTGGGCAAGCGCTACGAGATCTACGCGCAGCCCAAGGACCGCCTCAAACAGATGGTCGTGCCGCGCCTCAAGCGCATGGTCGGCATGCATCCGCCGGAGTATTTCCGTGAATTCTGGGCTCTGCGCGGCGTCAGCTTCGACGTCCAGCAGGGCGAGACCGTTGCGATCATCGGCCAGAACGGCTCGGGCAAATCGACCCTGCTACAACTGGTGTGCGGCACGCTTTTCCCAACCTCGGGCGAGGTCAGCGTCAGCGGCCGCATCGCCGCGCTGCTCGAACTGGGGGCCGGCTTCAACCCGGAGTTCACCGGTGAGGAGAATGTTTACCTGAGCGGGCTGCTATATGGCATCGAGCAGGACGAACTCGCCAAGCGCTTCGATTCCATCGTTGCTTTCGCCGAGATCGGTGACTTTATCAACCAGCCGGTGAAAACCTATTCCAGTGGCATGTATGTGCGGCTGGCATTTGCCATCGCCGCGCACGTCGATGCCGATGTGCTGGTGGTGGACGAAGCGCTCTCGGTGGGGGACGTGCGCTTTACGCAGAAGTGCATGCGTTTCCTGCGGGAGTTCCAGAAGACCGGCACGCTGCTGTTCGTCAGTCATGACGTGGGGGCGGTGACCAGCCTGTGTTCGCGCGCGATTTGGCTCGACCATGGCGAGCTGAAGATGGACGGCAACGCCAAGGAAACCGTCGAGGCATACCTGGCGGAGCAGCATGCGCTGGACCGCGGTGCGCTTGGCGTGTCCGTCAAGGTCGGAGCCGCCAAGCAGAGGAAGCCACGCAAGAAGACCGAGCTCGATGTGGTGGACGCCCGCTGGGAGAAGCTCCGCGCGCAAGGGGGCGGCACGCAGATCGAAGTATTCGAGTTTGATCCCGAGCAGGCTGACAGCGAGTTCGGCGCACGCGGTGCGTCCATCGTCGATGCCGTGCTGGTGGACGAGCATGGCGAGCAACTGAAGCTGGTCCACGGCGGCGAGCTGGTCGAGCTGCGCATCACTGCCGAGCTCCATGCCGCGCTGGATGGCCTCATTTTCGGCTTCTACCTGAAGGACCGGCTGGGCCAGCGTCTGTTCGGCGACAACACCTTCCTGGCCACGCTCGAAGACGCCCTGTCAGGTGAGGCCGGCAAGCGTTATCGCGCGTCCTTCCTCTTCCGTATGCCGACCTTGCCGGTCGGTGCCTATTCCGTGGATGCAGCCGTCGCTTCGGGCACGCAGCAAGACCATACACAGCAGCATTGGGTGCACGACGCTCTGACCCTGCGCGCGGTGGACAGCTCCATGCGGCATGGACTGGTCGGTATCCCGATGCTCGACATCGCAATTTCTGAGGAAGAATAGTCAGTGCTTAACTTTACCGGCGAACGATTCGTTCCCACCGAAGAAGGGGCGATCCGCTACGAGCATATGCACCGCTACAGCTGGTCGCTGGATATAGCTGCCGGCAAGGACGTGCTCGACATCGCCTGCGGCGAGGGATATGGATCCGCCCTCATGGCGACCCGCGCGAAGTCGGTTGTTGGCGTGGACATTTCCGATGAGGCGGTCGCGCACGCGCGCGAACGCTACCAGCAGCACCAGAACCTGCGTTTCGTGGCGGGCAGCGCCACGGCGATTCCCCTGCCCGATGCCAGTGTGGATGTGGTGGTGTCGTTCGAGACGATCGAGCATCTGCTCGGGCACGAGGAGATGATCAAGGAGGTCCGCCGGGTGCTTCGTCCCGACGGCGTGCTGGTCATGTCTTCACCGAACAAGAAGGTCTATTCCGACGACCGCGATTACCACAACGAGTATCACGTCAAGGAACTCTACTTCGACGAGTTCGATGCCTTGCTGCGCTCGTGTTTTGCCAAGGTCAGCTACTATGGCCAGCGGCTTGCCACCAGCTCGGTGCTGCTGCCGCTGGATGGGAGCCAGGCAGCGTACCAGGCGCTGACGATGCGCGGCGACGTGGTCAAGGCAACCACGGTGTCGGCCGACGATATGATGTACTTCGTCGCCATCTGCTCCGCCGCGGAGGTGGAGTTGCCGGCAGGCCCGGCTTCGGTGTTCTTCGAGGAGGGCGTGGATCTCTACGCCGAGCGGGAGGAGGTCGCCAGGTGGGCGGGGCGCCTCAGCGAGGAGGAAGCCTCGGTGCGCAAGCGCCTTGGCGAGCTGCAGGCCGAGTTCGACGAGCGCACGGCTTGGGCGTTGTCGCTCGACCAGCAAGTTTCGTCGCTTCGGGCCAAGTATGAGAATACGGGCCTGCGGCGGTTGCAAAAGCGGTTCCGCCGCCGTGCGGCGGCGGCCGGCCCGAGTGTGTCTGACTCCGCTCCAGCTCCCGCCATGCCGGCTCCGCAATCGGGCGGCCTGTCGTGGCCGGTGGAGGCGTTGGATGCGGCGGCCTATTTCAAGCACGAGCTCGAGCTGGCGCGTCTGGAGCACGACCGGCTGCTCGGCAAGATCGCGGCCGGAGAGACCGAACTGAAAGCCATGCGCCGCTCGCTTTCCTGGCGGATGACGGGTCCGCTGCGGTTTGCTTCGCGGCTCGCGCGGGGCGACTTCCCCGCAGTGCTCGACAACCTGCGTTCCTCGCTGATCCGGATCGGTCGCGAGGTCTACCAGCGCGCTCCGCTGTCCAAGAAGTGGAAGGATCGTAGCGTCGGTGTTGCCTACCGCGTCGCCGGCCCGTTATTCAAGGGCATGGTCCACTATGAGGTGTGGCGGCGCCATCGCGCCGGCATGGCGCTGACTCCGGTCGGGCTGGGTCCGGTCGCGGCCGGTGATGTCGACGAGGTGCTCGCCAGCCTGAAGCTGGAAGAGGTGGCGGAGCCGGTGGTGTCGGTGATCATCCCGACCTACGGCAATATCAGCCACACCCTATCGTGCGTGCGCTCCATCTGCGCGCATATGCCGAGCGTGCCGATCGAGGTCATCGTTGCCGAAGACGTTTCCGGCGACCAGGAAATCCTGCGCATGCAGGAAATCCCCGGCCTGCGCTTCGTGATGAACGAGGTGAATCTCGGCTTTATCCGCTCGTGCAACCATGCCGCAAGCCTGGCGCGCGGAAAATACCTGTATTTCCTGAACAACGACACAGAGGTGACGCCGGGATGGCTCGACACCATGCTGGCGCTGTTCGACAAGGAGCCGGACTGCGGCATGGTCGGCTCCAAGCTGGTGTATCCGGACGGCCGCTTGCAGGAAGCCGGAGGCATCCTGTGGCGTGATGGTTCCGCCTGGAATTTCGGTCGCCTCGACGAGCCGACCCGCAGTGTCTACAACTACGTCAAGGACACCGATTACTGCTCTGGCGCATCGCTGCTGATCCCGACGGCATTGTTCCGCGAACTGAACGGCTTCGACGAATGGTATGTTCCCGCCTATTGTGAAGACTCGGATCTGGCGTTCCGCGTGCGAGCGGCCGGCAAGCGTGTACTCTACCAACCGAGGTCGGTGATCGTCCACTATGAAGGCATTTCGCATGGCACCGATACCGGTGGCGGCATCAAGGCCTACCAGGTGGAGAACCAGAAGAAGTTCCACGAGCGCTGGCGCGAGGTGCTGAACCGCGAGCATTTCGACAACGGCACCAACGTGTTCCATGCCCACGAACGCTCGGCCGGTAAGAAGACCATCCTGGTCATTGACCACTATGTGCCGCAGCCGGATCGCGATGCCGGGTCCCGTTCGATGTGGTGTTTTCTGCGTGTGCTACAAGGCATGGGCCTGAACGTGAAGTTCTGGCCTCAGAATCTCTGGTACGACCCCGACTATGTCTCGGCCCTGCAGCAGGCAGGCATTGAAGTGTTCTATGGCGGGGAGTTCCAGAACGACTTCGGTGGCTGGATCGCGGAGCATGGCTCGCTGCTCGACTATGTGCTGCTGAGCCGGCCTTCCGTCGCCAAGGAGTTTTTGTCTGCGGTGCGCGCCTGCAGCCGTGCCAAGGTCCTGTTCTACGGCCATGACCTGCACTATGCGCGCCTGCTGAATGAAGCAGAACTGACGGGCTCGGAGGCTGCTCGCAGGGAGGCTGCCGCCATGCGCGAGCTGGAGCTGACGCTGTGGAAGAGCGTGGACGTGGTTTACTATCCGTCGCCCACCGAGACCCAGACGGTGCTGGAAGCCTTGCCGGGGGCAAAGGCGCACACGGTACCGCCATATTTCTTTGACGCGGCGCCGGCCGGCCTGTCCGAGCTGTCGCCGCAAGGGCGCAGCGGCATCCTGTTCGTCGCGGGATTCGGCCATCCGCCCAATGTCGATGCGGCGAAATGGCTGGTGCACGACATCATGCCGCTGATCAGGGCAAGCATGCCGGGTGTCCATCTCTGGCTGGTCGGTTCCAACCCGACCGCGGAAGTCCAGCGACTGGCCGCGGATGACATCACCGTAACGGGATACGTGACCGACGAGCAATTGCTGGAGTACTACCGCATCGCGCGCGTTGCGATCGTTCCGCTGCGTTTCGGCGCAGGCGTGAAGAGCAAGGTTGTGGAAGCGATGAACTATGGCTTGCCGCTGGTGACGACGCCCGTGGGTGCGCAGGGCCTGGATGGCCTGACGGACGCCGTGCCCGTTTCCGACGATCCTTGCAAGGTGGCCATGGAGGTCGTGGCATTGCTTGGAAACGACGATCGCTGGCGTGACGTCGCGGAGAAGGGCAGCGCCTACATCTCCGGTCGTTTTTCCGCGCAGGCGATGGAGGATGTCTTCCGGCTCGACATCGACCCGGGCCCCGCTGTACACAATCCTGCAAGATGAGCTCAACGATGTCGCAATTCTCTCTCGTCCGCGCTCGCGCACCGCTCCGTCTCGGCCTTGCTGGCGGCGGCACTGACGTTTCTCCTTACTCCGACGATTTCGGCGGCCTGGTGCTGAATGTCACCATTGATAAGTTCGCCTATGCGACCATCGCGCCGCGCGACGATGGCCGGGTCGAACTGATAGCGGCCGACAGCAAGCGTAGGTGGACCGGCCAGTGCTCTCCGGTACTCCAGCGCGTCGACGGGCTCGACCTGCACGTCGGCGTCTACAACCGCATCGTCAAGGACTTCAACCAGGGGCAGCCGATTCCCGTGTCCATCACGACACACTCGGAAGCGCCCCCGGGGTCCGGCCTCGGCTCCTCGTCGACCATGGTGGTTGCCCTGGTCCATGCATTCTGTGAATTGCTGTCCCTGCCGCTGGGCGAGTACGAGATCGCGCACCTGGCCTACCAGATCGAGCGCGTGGATCTCGACATGGCCGGCGGTAAGCAGGACCAGTACGCGGCGGCCTTCGGCGGTCTGAACTTCATGGAGTTCTACGGTGACCGGGTCATCGTGAACCCGCTGCGCATAAAGGCCAATATCAAGGCTGAGCTGGAGTCGTCGCTGGTGCTGTTCTACACCGGCGTCTCCCGCGAGTCGGCGAAGATCATTGCCCAGCAGACCGCGCATGTGAAGAGCGGCGAGCAGAAATCGCTGAACGCGCTGCATGCGGTAAAAGAAGAGGCTGTGCGCATGAAGGAGGCGATCCTGAAGGCGGACTTCGATGGGTTCGCGGACTCGATGCGCACTGGTTGGGCGTCGAAGAAGAAGATGGCGGACAGTATCAGCAATGCCTTCATCGACGAAATCTACGATGCGGCGATAGCCGCTGGTGCGCTGGCCGGCAAGGTCTCCGGTGCCGGCGGCGGCGGCTTCATGATGTTCTTCGTCGATCCGGCCCGAAGACCGGACGTGATGCGAACCCTGGCAGAATTCAGTGGGCAGGTCTTCACCTGCAACTTCACTGAAAGCGGTGCTCAATCCTGGAGGATGGCGTGAGAGCATTCATTGAGCAGGAAATCGATAAGACGATCAGCACTTTTGCCAGGATCCGGGCGGATGAGGAGCTGATTTCGCGCGCCGAGCAATGCGCACTACAGATCTGCGAGGCGCTCAAGCGAGGCAACAAGGTGCTGCTGGCCGGCAACGGTGGCAGCGCCGCCGATGCCCAGCATATTGCCGGCGAGTTCGTCAGCCGTTTCAACTATGACCGGCCCGGCCTGTGCGCGTTCGCGCTGACCGTGGACTCCTCGGTGATGACCGCGATCGGCAACGACTACGGCTACGAGAAGCTGTTTGCCCGCCAGGTTCAGGCCGTCGGTGCCAAGGGGGACGTCTTTTGGGCCTACTCGACGTCCGGCAAGTCACCCAATGTGCTGCTGGCCATGGAGGAGGCGCGCAAGGCCGGCTTGCTGGTGATCGGCTTCACCGGTCAGAATGGCTGGGCCCGGCCCGAGTTGTGCGATCTCTCGATCGAGATTCCGGCCGCCGCGACGCCGAAGATCCAGGAGGGGCACCTGCTGCTGGGCCATATCATCTGCGGTCTTGTCGAAGCCGCTATCTTCCCACGTTTATGAAGCCTGCCATCATCCTTGCCGGTGGACTCGGCACCCGTCTGCGTCCCGTGGTGGGCGACCTGCCCAAGCCGATGGCCGATGTCGCCGGCAAGCCGTTCCTGTGGTGGCTGCTGAAGCAACTCGAAAACCAGGGGCTGCGCGACGTCTATCTCTCCGTCGGATACCGGCACGAGCAGGTTCGCGCAGGCATGGGTGAGCGCTTCGGCGACATGCGGCTGCACTACATCATCGAGGACGAACCGCTCGGCACGGGAGGGGCGATCCGGAAGGCGATTTCCGGCATTCCCGGTGAGGACGTGCTGGTGTTCAATGGCGACACGCTGGCGGTCGTCGACCTGGCCGCCTTCGTCGCGGACGCGGAAGCGAGGGGGACGGATGTCGCACTGGCAGCAGCCAGCGTGCCGGATGCTACCCGCTACGGCACCGTGGAAATTGACGAGGACAGGCGCATTCGCGCCTTCATCGAGAAAGGCCGCGAGGGCCCGGGTCTGATCAACGCGGGCGTCTACCACCTGCGCAAGGCAGCCTTGGCCGATCGGGCCGACCTGCCGCAGCGCTTCTCGTTCGAGCAGGATTTCCTCGGCCGCTTCATCGATGAGATATACCTCGGTGCCTTCCCCGGTGTCAGGGATTTCATCGATATTGGCGTACCCGATGACTATGCGGCGGCCCAGACCAAGGTGCCTGCGCTGATTGCGGAGATGTGATGGGCGTACCGGCTTTGTTTCTGGACCGGGACGGAGTCATCAATGTGGACACGGGCTACGTGCACCGCCCGCAAGACTGTGTGTTCGTCAGTGGTATCTTCGAGCTGGTTCGGCGCGCCAATGCGGCCGGCATGCTGGTGTTCGTGGTAACGAACCAGGCCGGGATCGCGCGTGGCTACTACGACGAGGAACAGTACCAGGCGTTCACGGGCTGGATGCTGCAGCGTTTCGCGGAGCAGGGCGCCAGGATCGAGCGGGTTTACCACTGCCCGCATCACCCGACCGCCGGACTCGGCGACTATCTGCGGGTCTGTGATTGCCGCAAGCCCGCTGCGGGCATGCTGTTGGCTGCGCGTGATGCCTACGGGCTGGAGATGGGCAATTCGGCGATGGTCGGCGACACGGCGACGGACATGCAGGCCGCTGCTGCTGCCGGGATAGGCCAGCGCTGGTTTTTTCGCCACGCCGGCGGTACTGCTGCGCCGGGGGAGGCTGAGGTAAGCTGCACGGTTGTCAGCGCCCTGGAGGAGATCGATCCGGCCATCGCGCTGGCTCGGCGGCCCTGAGTCTCCAAGCGAAACACACTGGTGCGCGAGCGTCTCTCGCCGCCAACCGACGGGAAGTCGCGCAGCGCGCAAGGGTGCCCGCTGCGCTTGTGCGCGTATTACGGAATGCAGATCACTTTCTCCATCGTCAGCCACGGCCAGTCGGCACTGCTGCCTCCGTTGCTGGAGCAGTTGCAAGTGCTCTCGGCAACGGTGTCGCTGCGGGTCATCGTCACTGAGAACATCCCGGACAGCCGGCCCGGACTGCCCGACTGCCCGAGTTGCCCGATCCAGTGGAAGGTGAACGAGCAGCCGAAAGGATTCGGCGCCAACCATAATGCTGCGTTCCGCGAATGCACGACGCCTTTGTTCATGGTGCTGAATCCCGACGTGCGCTTCCCTCCGGATGCGGGACTCGAAGCCCTGATGGCACAGGTCGCGGCCCACCCTGGCGTGGCGGGCCCGCGCGTGCTGTCGCCGGATGGACGGGTAGAGGACAGCGCGCGGCGCGTTCCCGGGCTGCTGCGCCTGGTGTTGCGCCGCCTGCGCGGGGTTTCCGAGCCCGACTACGCGGTCGGCACGCCGGTGCAGCAGGTAGACTGGATCGCCGGCATGTGCATGTTGTTCGATAGCCCGAGCTTCGCGGCCGTGTCCGGCTTCGATGAGCGCTACCACCTCTATTGCGAGGATATCGACGTCTGCCTGCGCTTGCATCGCCTGGGGCGCAGCGTCGCATGGGTACAATCTGCCCGCGTGATTCACGATGCGCAGAGGCAGAGCCATCGCGACCTCCGCTATCTCCATTGGCATGTCAAAAGCCTGGTTCGGCTGATGACATCGGCAAGCTATTGGAGTTTCCGTCTTTTTCCCACGAGCAGGTATTCGTAGAGCGCGCAATGTTCGATTTCTTCTGGGTGCCGCTGATGGTGGCGCTGGTCAGCGCCGTGGCGACGCTGAGCCTGCGGCCGCTGGCTCTGCGAGGCGGCTTGCTTGACCGGCCGGGTGGCCGCAAGCGGCACTATGGCGATGTGCCTCTGGTGGGGGGCATTGCAATCACTTTTGCGGTCTGGGTGGGTGCCATCGTCTTTATGCGGGAACAGGGGCACTACATCGCCTTGCTGGGCGGCCTGACCGTGCTGGCGATGGTCGGCGTGGTCGACGATCTGAAGGGCATGACGCCATTGACCAAGCTCGGATTCCAGATCTTCGCCGCCATCCTGATGACGTCGTGGGGGGGCGTGTTCCTGATGTCCCTGGGCGATCTGATGGGCAAGCGTGAGATCGAGCTGGCTAACTGGGGGATCCCGCTGACCCTGTTCGCCGTCGTTGCCGTCATTAATGCCATGAATATGATGGATGGCCTTGACGGCCTGGCGGGCGGTCTGGCATTTATCATTTTCGCGTGGTTTGGCTATCTTGCGGGCGAAATCGGCAGTAACTCCGCGCAGCGGCTATGCGTGGTGCTGTGCGGTGCGCTGCTGGGCTTCCTCTTGTTCAATATGCCGAACCCGCTGCGTGGTCGGAAGCGTGTTTTTCTTGGCGATGCTGGCAGTCTGATGCTGGGCTTCGGCATTGTCTGGTTTGCGGTCGAGTTGTCGCAGCCCGTCTACAATGCAGGCCGTCATGTCCCGCCGGTGTTGATGCTGTGGATCGCTGGATTCCTACTGATCGATCTGCTGGCAGTGGTGACACGGCGTATGGTTTCAGGTCGCAATCCGTTGTCGGCCGATCGCACGCATTTGCACCATGTACTGATTCGCATGGATTTGCCGCCGGTGCTGGTCGTGTGGATCATTCTTGCCAGCAATGCGTTGCTCGGACTCATCGGTGTGGTCGCATGGAAGGCGGGTGTTCCCGATAATTGGCTGTTCCTTGGTTTTCTGGTGGTGGCGGTGATTCATATGATGATCATGCACAATGCCGCGCGATTCCTGCGGCGTGGTCGCAGGCTAGTGGCGCAGCGCCGGCGCACTGATTAGGAGGGATCGTGGTCAGGGGATGCAATTTCGTTTGTGTGTGCGCTACGCAGGAAGCCGGCGCCATCCTCTTGGCAGCGATTTGCGCTGCAGGGCACTAGCTAAGGTGGTCAGGGCAGCGTCGACGCGCGCGATTTTGTCGAATTTGCATTGATCTCCGCGGGTAGCGGTCAGTGTCAAAATCAAGCTGATGCGCACGCAACTTGAAAGAGTTGGGTTATGCGGGTCTGATGGTGGCAGTGAGTGCTGTAGGCGGAGTACTCAATCGATAACCTATTTTTGACGGGCTTCCCGGATGAGTGCCCGTGGATCTCGGTGCTGCATCGGGGTATGTGATGGGAGGGCTGTAGTCATCCTGTCCCGTGGCGCCCCCCACGATAGCTCTGCATTGCCGATCAGCATGTGCATTGGCTGCACAGCAATAAAGGAATGCCAATATTCTTTCTGTTGCTTCCCGTTTCTGATCTGATCATCGTCTGGATTCAACTCAATAGCATTACCCAATCGTATAACGGTTGGGTCCTTCGGGTCCCGAGCGGAATGCTCATGAGGAAACGATGGTCCAGGAGCCGAAAGGGTAGCGTTGCCGAAGTGCTGCCCTTGGCGCTTGAGAGCACCTAATTCCCAATTAGGCCCCGGTCGCTTCCGAACCTTGTCCTCGGGTGAGCCGCGCATTGCCTGCTAGACCGGCTCGATGTTGGATTCGACGCATGTCAAGGGCCAGCGGGACATCAGATACGCTAGAATCACGGGTTGCCCAATAGGGCGATGCGCCGCTTCTTCCGATGCGTTTTTCCCGTATCCACAAGATTTCGGCCGATGTAGCCCTGGAAGCTCAACATCGATTGTGATGTAGGCGCCTCTGACTGGGTTGTGGGGTGAGTTGTGTAGTGCGGCACCGGATACAGGGAGTCGCCGTGGAGAGGCGAGATGAGCTTGATAAGACAGGGTGCTTCGTATGGAGTCATCGGAGGCATTCAGTTAGGAGTGGACTGGCTCTGCTTCTTTTTGTTGACCTCGTCCGGTATAGGTGCGGTGAAGGCCAATATTGCTGGCAGAATACTTGGGGCATTGCTGGGTTTTTGGTTGAATGGCAGAAATACTTTCTCTGCCCAAATCGAGAGCGAGCTTGGGTTTAGGCATTTTTTTAGATATGTTGTGCTGTGGTTGGGTACTGCGCTGATCAGTACCTTGATTATTGCCTCGGTAGATTTGATGCGGGGGATTCAGCTGGCCTGGCTGGTAAAGCCGGTTGCCGATGGATTGCTGGCTGCGGCAGGTTTCTTAGTATCCAGGTATTGGATTTATCGCTGAATAAATTTAAGAGATTCGCGGCATGATTGACAGAAATTTTAATATCGCTGGCGATGAATCTGGTATAGCCGTCGTCATTCCTTGCTTCAAGGTGAAGAGGTTCATCTTGTCCGTCATCGAGCGTATCGATGGTCTGGTGTCGGCTATCTATGTTGTCGACGACGCCTGCCCAGAGGGGTCCGGCGACTACGTGAGGGAGCATTGCACCGATCCGCGTGTGATCGTTGTCAAGCATGAGAAGAACAAGGGTGTTGGCGGTGCCGTGATGACCGGCTATCGCGCAGCGATTGCGGACGGTGCTAAGGTAATCGTCAAGATCGATGGTGACGGCCAGATGGATCCGTCGCTGTTGCGCGAATTTGTTATGCCGATCCTAGGCGGCGAGGCCGACTACACCAAGGGTAACCGCTTTTACGATCTATCCAATATCAGCCGCATGCCGGCGGTGCGGTTGTTCGGCAACGCAGGTTTGTCGTTCCTGGCCAAGCTCTCGACGGGATACTGGAACATCTTTGACCCGACCAATGGCTATACTGCGATTCACGCTGACGTGGCAGCGAAACTGCCGTTCGACAAGATTAGCGAGCGCTATTTCTTCGAGACCGATATCCTGTTTCGTCTTTGCACCTACCGTGCCGTGGTGGTAGACGTCCCGATGGATGCTGTATACGGGGAGGAGGTCAGCAACCTGAAGATCTCGCGCATCCTGGGTGAATTCCTTCGCAAGCATCTGAGAAATTTCGGGAAACGCCTCTTCTACAATTATTTTCTGCGAGATGTTTCGCTGGCGTCGCTGGAACTGGTATTCGGGGTGCTGATCTTCTGCTTTGGCCTGATATTCGGTGCCTACCATTGGCAACACTCGACGTCGACGGGCATCGCAACGCCGATGGGCACCTTGATGATCGTTGCCCTGTCGCTGTTGTTCGGTCTGCAACTGTTGCTGGCGTTCGTCGGATATGACATTGCCAGCGTACCCAGGCGGCCCATTCATCGCTTGTTCACGATACGCAGGGCGCTGCGCAAGCGATCTGGGCAAGCGGCTGACGTGGCCAACATGTCGATCGGCGAGTAGCCCAAGTCTGCATTCTCGATCCCGTTTGAATCGACAGGTCCTTGCTGCTCAGGGCCGATCGTCCTGGCAATGACGATCAACCCATAGCGAGCGAGGGCGTCGCTGGCGTGCAAGTATTGCGGCATGCTGCCGTGCCGCGCCCAGTCTGGCCTGACTGGGGCGCTATCCATTTGACTTCCTTGACATGACTTCAATCGCCCGCTATCTGCCAGCCAGGTTTCTGCTTTGGTTGGGGCCGGTCCTGATCGTGGCAGGATTTGCCACGACCACCGTGAGAACGGAATGGCAGGGCAATCGCATTGTGGAATTCCTTGCAATTGCCGGCACTTTGCTGGCAATTGCAGCGGTTCTGACCAAGGTGAAGCGCTGCTCGGCTAGCACGGCGCTGGCCGGGATTGCCGTCGTCCTGCTGTGCACGCATGCTGGCTTTGGTCCGGCAGCTGCCATGATGCTGTTCGGTGGTGCGGCGCTGGGTGTCGGTTCTGCGCTGGTGCCGACCATGGGGCGGAGGCGCTGGGCGCTTGCCTTGCTCATCGGCATGGTCGTATTGGGCGGAGCCGCAGGTTGGCTCCTGCCCTTCCCGATCCACAAGCCACTGATCTATGTGGCCGCAATGCTGTCAATCTGCCTACTGCGATACCGCGTGATCGCCCGCGCTGTGCGCGATTCCCTGGCCGGCTGGCAACTTGCGGTTCGCGATGCGCCCCATGCGTCATTTTTTGCTGTCGTCGTGCTTTGTATCTCGTCAACCAGCCTTTGGCTGCCGACCGTGCAATATGACGATATGGTGCTGCATCTGTCCTTGACGGACCAGTTGCGTCAACTCGGCTACTACAGAATGGACGCCGCCACTCAGGTCTGGGCAATGACCCCCTGGGTGGCCGACATTGTCCAGGCAATGGTGGCCGTGGTAGCCACTCAGGAGGCCCGTGGCCTGGTCAATGCGGTTTGGTTTGTCTTGGCAGCGTACTTTCTGTGGGATATCAGCCGGAGCCTGGGCCTTTCCAGCCGATTGCGCTGGCTCTCGGTCGCTGCCTTTGCCAGCCAGCCACTGATCTTGCCTCTGCTGGGCAGCATGCAAGCAGAGACGTCCCTCACCGCGGCCAGTGCTGCGGCCGTTGCGGCGGTACTGTATCTCAAGCAGGGAACGGGACGCCATCGTTCGATCGTCGCAGTTGTCCTCCTGTGCGCCACCCTGATGGCGTTCAAAGCGACACAGGTGCTGCTTGTTGGTCCGCTGGTCGTCTGGACGCTTTGGGGGCGGCAGCTTGGGCGCGATCTGGCGGTCGTTGCCAGGTGGTTTCCGCTGGTGCTGCTGATTGCGGGTTCAAGCTATTTCTATGGTGCGCTGATTACAGGGAATCCCGTTCTCCCGGTATTCAATGACGTCTTCCGTTCCCCGTACTATGACCTCGCCCGATTCAACGATATGCGTTGGCATACGGCGATGGGCTTGTCTACGCCGTGGGATCTTGCGTTCCATAGCAAGCGTTACATGGAGGCCTATGATGGTGCCGCGGGTTTCCTATTTCTGGGCCTGCTTGGCGGCGCAGTATTGGCCGCATGGTCGCGCAAGGTGTTGCCGGCACTTCTGGTGGTAGCGATCAGCCTGCTTGCGACTTTCGCGAGCATCCAGTACTTGCGATATATCTTTCCCGCACTCACTCTCCTGGTGCCACTGTCGCTTGCCGGTTTTCGGTGCTGGGGGATTCGCGACAGGGAGTTGGTTGCCGTTGTCGGCGCGATGGTCTTGCTCAATCTATCCTTCTTGCCCAGTGGCTCCTATCACTATCGCGAGCGCATCATCTGGGACACGTTCCGGCTGAATAGCGGAACCAGACAAATTGAACAGAACTTTGCACCGGAGAAGGTGCTGGCAGACTACCTGCTCGAGCAGGGCGGGCCCGAGGCGAGCGTCATTCTGACTGATCGTGAGCGTCCCTATATTGCCCCATTTGCAGGGCGGGCATTCACCACTGCATGGTATGACCCTTCGATGCTGGCGGCTTCCCGCAAGGCGGATGAGGATGTCAGTGGCGTGCTATGGGAGCGTTTGGTGCGTGCGACGGGCGTGAGTCATGTCGTCACCGGGCCCGGTTCGAGCAGGGCAGTGCTGGCGGCAGTCGATAGCATGCATGCGGTGCCGGTTGTGAGCCTTCGCGAAGTGACCCTGTGGGCGATTCCCGGTCGCGGGCCAGATGCGGTGCCGACTTTGCTCAATGTGCGTGGTGCCGCGCGCCATCAGATCTGGCCGTTTCGGGGGCAATAGGAGCGCGCCATGAAGAAATTCACTTTCGTCGCTTCGATAGCGGTATTGCTGGCAGCGGGAATCATGGTCGGGAAGTACCGTGCACCCGGGCCCGATGCGGTGCCGGGTGCGGCGCTATTGCAGGCGGCAGTGGGTGTGGCGGCAATGCCAGGTGTCGGATTCGATATCAGGTTGATGCCCGAGACTGAATGCACGGCCTTGCAGCATGGTGCCGTTGCCGAAGCGCAATGGAATGTGGTCGAATCGGGGGTGCGTGCGGTCGAGTTGTGGATTCAAACGCCGGATGGCAAGTCCCAGCTCTGGGAGCGCGGCGGGCAGGAGGGCCGGCAACTGACAGGCCCGTGGGCGAAGGAAGGGCTCTTGTTTGTACTGGTGGAAAGCCACACGCACAAGCTGCTGGCGGCAAGCCATATCCATAAGGATCACTGCACGGCGCAGTGAGGCGGTAGTCCGTGTTGCAGGCAAAGGTGGCTCGTCTGAGAGGCAGGGCGAGCCACGATTGTTTCCCCGTTCGCTTCCCGGTTCCGCTAAAGAGTGGCGGAGCGCTTGTCGCTCAATACGACGGGTCGGGAGAAGGCGTGCCGTCTGGCAAACCGGATCGACGGCTTCTCCACGAGATGCCAGGAAAGCACCGCTGCTGCGAAAGTCAGCGGAATCGCGATCGTCAGGCCGACCAGGTTGTCCATCTCCGGTGCGTATGCAGCCACTATCTGCTGGATAGGGAAGGCCCAGAGGTAGACGCCGTACGAGTAGTCATTCCTGAGGCGGATGCGTCGCAAGATCCTGTCGCCGGAAAGGCACAGAAGGACATATGCGAACGCTAGATGGAACAGTGGAGCGGCAATTGCCGAGTGCCGTCCTGCCACGTAGGCGAGCGCAAGGATGATTCCGATCCTCCAACTGACAATGACACGATCTCGGAAAGCATATAGCAGCATGCCAGCCATAAAGAACGGTGGGGCGTAGAACGAGTACCCGGTCGGCTTGTTGACAATGCTTCGTAGCAGTTCGTAATTGGAGGTGTGGGTGGCAAGGTAGGCGATGCCCGCGCCAAGAATGGCCAGAAGCGCGACGAGTCTCAGCCGAGAGGAATAGGCCGAAATAAGCCCCGCGCCAACGACCATCAGGTAGCACATCAGCTCGAGTGGCAACGTCCAGAGGGATCCGTTTACAACCGACTTGATCGCATTGTGCTCAAAGATATGGGGCAGCGTCCACTGGATCCCCCAGAACAGCCCGACGTTCTTGAAGAAGTAGTCACGCGTCTCTTCGCCGAGCACCGCGCTGGCAAAGCTTCCCGTGGATAGGAGCGGGTATAGCAGAAAGGCAGTCAGGAAAACGCAGGCAATCAGCGCAGGATAAATGCGAGCGAGCCGGAGCGGGACGAAACGTTTCAGCGACTGCTGGCGCTCATAGCTGGCGGATACCAGCATGCCGCTGATCAAGAAGAAGGTGTAGACGGCGAGGCTTCCCGAGTATTCCAGGCCCGTGTGTTGAAGGATGGGTTCTATGCGTCCGTGTGCCGGTTGCAGCCAGAACGAATGGCCGAACATGACGGCCAGTGCTGCGCACAGCCTCAGCAGGTCGAAGTTGTTGCCATCCCTATCCAGGATGGATGAGAGCTTCGTGCCACGGAGCAGGTTATGCCACCGGAAGGCGGCCACTGAATCTTGCATGTTCTGGTCTTGGTTGTTTGCCGCAGACATCGTTTCTGCGACCTGCGGCAGGGGGACAAGCGCCGCCTTCGTTCCGCCAGCCTGACGCCGGCTGATTCGCGTCGATGCGTCGCTCAAGATCTGTCGTCTCGTCGCACAGTCTCCAAGGCCTGGTTGAAGGCCGGGTTGGGCGAGGTGCCGGCATTCGCGACTGCCTCGGCATACGCGTCTCGCGCTTCGTCCAGGCATCCGAGCGCTTCGAGCGCCTTGCCCAGGTAAAAGTGGCTGTAGGGATTCCGAGGAATCAATTCAGCGCTGCGCCGCAGGCAGAATTCAGCACGGTCCGGTGCATTGTAGGAGAGAAACGTGGTTCCGCATTTGAGAAAGCGGAATCCTGCAGCGTCCCCCGCGTGACCGACTTGTGGCGGTGATGTGAACTCCAGGAGATCCGGGTATTTCACAAGGTCCTCGGAACTGATGCCAAACTCCGACACCTCCGCAAGAGGGCTCTGTTTATCCATGACACGGGCGACGCTCCCATCCGAGCGGAACAGCCATGCTTGGTCTGGGCGATTGCGCTCCAGTTGATCCGGATTGATCCAACTCACTATCCCGCGCTCGGCGTTGATCCCCTCGATTGCCGACACGGATGGACTGTTGGACGGCAGCCATTCCGGGTAGCGCAGCACATAGAAGTGAACACCGGCGGGGGGGTGCATGGACAAGATGGCCTGCCAGTGGTCGTAGGGGCTGAAAGGCCCGTTCAGGCCGGAAACGACGACGGTAGATGGTCCGCTAGGAAGACCCGCGATCAGGTGTTGGAGTTCTATCACAAGGCGCTTCTGTCGGAGTTGGTTGTCAACGATCCATTTCTCTCTGGTGTACGTGCCTGCGAATCCGCTAGGGCTGCCGATGGCAAGAGCAAAGATAGCCGCGACGATAAGCCGGAATCCGGTTGTGCCGCGCTGGAAGACTGCTGCCAGAAGCAGCACTGGCGCGTAAAGCAGATATGCGCCGTTCCACGAATAGGCGGCATGGTGATGATTGGGCAGCACGGAATTGGGCAGCCACGCGAGGGCGCCGGCGGCAACGATCGCCAATGCCGTCAGGGCGATGGCGCTCGTGCTGCCGAAGGCCAGCGAAATACTCAAGAGGGTTAGTGTGATGATGGCCGCGCTGATCAGCGACATACCCTCTACGGAGTACTGTGCCCACTGCGCGAGGATCGATGCCGGGCGCAGGATGATCTGATAGGGCGAGCCGTCGAAGTTCGCACTTCCGGTGAAGGGAGATCCGTTGATCCGGTTGATCACGAAGGCAAGTAGGAATGCCGAGAGCACGATGGCGAGCGGTGCGAGCGCTGCCCGCACGTTCGACTTCATGTGGTAGAGCAGCCAGGCAGCCGCGAGCATTGCTGCCGATGCTGCATAGGTTTCTTTGATGAGGAAACCCAGCAGGGCCAGCAGGAACACCTGCCAGTCGGCATGCCCGCGGAGCTTGAGGTTCGCTGCTAGCAGCAGGAACAGAAATGACAACTGGGAAAAGACATCCCAAGTCGAGAATTCATACTGGTACGGATGCGACGCCAGCAGATAGGCGAAGGCCGATGCGGCGGCAAAGAATGGCAGCTTGATCTCGAGCTGGAATGCTCGGCGCATCATCATGGCGATGCCTATGTAGTTTGCCACGACGACGCCAAATGACGCGATGACGGATCCGTGGATGCCCAATCGCCCGAACAGGGAAAACAGCAGCAGTGCTAGTGGCCTGGGCTGTGTCAGGATCTGCAGGGCACCGCCCTCGCTGTAGGCAAGTGCCTGGGCAATGTAGTAGTCGGAGTGGTGCGGCCAGAATGGGTCATAGAAGCCTGGGAAGATGCAGGCCAGCACCACGGCATGCACGGCCAGGAATATCGTCGCAAGCGAGATGGCTTCAAACGCAGCGGGTTGTAGAACTCGTCTTTCTTGCGGCATATCGCACGTGTCGATGTGTCGTTGGTACGGGGTGGCCTTGCCGCGCGTCATCGTCGCCGGTGGCCGCCTGTTCAAGTTACCAGCGGCAAGGCTGGCCGGCGCCTCACGGGCCGGTTCTCCTGTTGAAAACGAACCGGGACATCAAGAGGAATGAGAGGCAGGCCAGCGGAGGCGTCAGCAATGCCTGGCAGGCGATCGGTCCTCCGACCAATGGGATGATCTCATGAGCGAGTCCCAGATTCAGGAGGTAAAGCGCGAGGTAGGACAGCACGAAACGGGGAAAGCGCTTGCGCGAAAGGTCGGCAAAGACCAGGCCGCCCGTGGTCAGGAAATTAAAGCCAATGCCCGCCACGTTGCCGGCGATGAGCGCGGCCCAGGGAGGGAGCCCAAGAAGTATGCACGCCGAGTAGGCACAGAAGCCGAATAGCGAGTTCAGCGCGCCCACCGCGAGAAAGCGCGGGAACCGCCCGAGCCGGTTGAAATGGAACGCTGGCACGTTAGCGGGTCGGTTTGAAACCGATGGCGGCGGTATTGCCGACATTGACGGAAAGCTTCAGTCCATCGATGCCGAGCGTGCTCAGTAGCGAGCTCGCCATCTTCTTGAGGCGGGGACTTAGTGGGGCAAGACGCGTCCAGTATCGCAGGGCATACCTGTTGGCGAAGGGGCGGACGGTCACGTCGACATAGCCTGTCGAGTCGAACAGTGTCCCGATGCTGCGCTGGGAGAAGAGTTGCATGTGCTCGATGTCGATGATCGGCGAACGCTTGCCCATCAACTTGTTGACCGGGCTGCGGTAGTCGTGCGTGACAGTGACGAATGCGCCGCCGGGGCGAAGCAGGTTCATCACCGAACTGGCAATCTCCTTTGGTTCGCGGACATGCTCGAGGGTCATGAAACAGCAGATCAAGTCGAACGATTCCGGTGCGTAGTCGCTCTCCCTGAAGATGCCTTCCCTGATCCAGGGGCGCCGATACTCGGGGGCAGCGGCGATAGCGGCAGAGGAGGGCTCGATGCCCGCCACGTTTTCACATCCGAACGACTTGAGCACATCCAGGAAGACGCCGGTACCCGTTCCAATTTCCAGCGCGTCCTTGAGCGGGCGCTTCTTGGCGAGGCCGCTGACAATGCCGGCATAAGCGCGGGCAGCATCAGCAGCCTCTTCGCTGCTGTCGTACTCCGCCGCGTGGTACACCTCTGCGAGTGCGCTCTGCGATGGTGGGCGGTCCACATAAACGAGGTCGCACCGATGGCATTGAACCATCTGGTAGCAGAGGTACTCCGGCGCCTTGCGGGAGGCGAAGCTGAACTCGTTCAGCTTTGAGGTGTCGATGTGCTCCTCGAAGTAGATCTTCGCGGCCTCGGGGCTACTGCCACAGACTGGGCAAAGCCTCTCGTGACGGTTTTCCAGTTGCATTTGAGTCATCTGTGGGCGGAAGGTTAACCGACCGCCGCGCGTGTACGTTTCGGATGGGCGTGATGGCGCGAGCTCAGGAAGGGCCGGCTTCCTCATGGTCTTGCCGTCTGCTCTGAAACCTTCCCGTTGCGGATCAGCGCAGCGCGTATGAGTCGTGGCCTGCCCTTGACCTCGAGCATGATCTTTCCAATATATTCGCCCACTAGGCCGATTCCGAACAGGTTCAGGGATCCGAACATAAGTATGGCGATCAGCATGGTTGTGACGCCACGTGGTGCGATATCTGGGAAAGCGATGCGAAGTACGCCGATGATAAAAGCTGCAAGAATCGACAGCGTCAGCAACAGCAGGCCCGCCGTGGTCAGCATGGTGAGTGGAACGTTACTGAACGAAAAGATCCCCTTCTTGGCCCAGTCGATATTCTTGGTAAAAGAATTGGTGGTATGCCCGAACATGCGCTCGGGGCGGACATAGTCGACGCCGGTCTGACGGAATCCGACATAGGCGCGCAGCCCGCGCATGAAGAGATCCCGCTCCTCACAGGCCAGCAACCAGTGCACGACCTTGCGGTCGATCAGTGAGAAGTCGCCTGCATCGAGGGGGATCTTCACGTAGCTGAACGCCGCAAAGACACGGTAGAAGGCCTTATACAGCAGGCCCCAATGCCATGGCATCTCGCGCTGGATGCGCCGGCCGTACACAACGTCAAAACCCTTCTCCCACTGGGCATAGAACGCCTCGATGAGTTCGGGCGGGTCCTGCAGATCGCCGTCGAGCAGGACCACGGCATCCTTGGACGCCAGTTCCATGCCGCTACGGAAGGCCATCTGCGAGCCGAAATTCCTAGAATGCGAAATGCCAATGACGCGAGGGTCGCTCTTCGAGATGTCGCGAATCACCTCTTCGGAGTTGTCGGGGCTGCAGTCATTGACAAAGATGATCTCGTAGTCGATCTCCAGCTTCTGGAAGGTATCCGTGAGCCGGCGATACATGATTGGGATCGCCGGCTCATCCTTATAGCAGGCAATGATGGCGGTCACGCTGCGCCTACGGTTGCGTACGGATAGCTTCGAGCGCTCGGCAAGGTCTGCCGGGCTGAGTGTCTGCACCCACCGGGCGGTTGCCTGCAGGCCGTCGTCGAGCGCGATGCTGGCCTTCCACCCGAGCTGGAGCGCGGCCTTTTCGGCATTTGCATACCAATCGGCGAGGTCCCACGCACGGCCCTCCATCGAGCCGAATTCGGGTTCTTGCTCTACCTTGAACAATTCGCGCGTCAGCGTCGCCAACTCACGAATAGTCGTCTTCTTTCCCGAGCCGATGTTGAAGCTCTCGCCATACAGCGACGGGTTCATGCGGATGGCGGCGCTGATGAATGCCGCACACACATCGTCGACGTGGATGAAGTCCCGAGAAGTTTCCGGAGCGACGAAAGGGGGAAGGTCGCCCGACAGTGCCTTGCGCAGCAGATTGGGAATCAGGCGCGAGCCGTCTTCGAGCGGTCCGTAGACAGAATACAGGCGCAGGTTCACGCAGGGGAAGTTCTGCTGCTTGCCCATATACCGCAGATACTCTGCGACTGCGGCCTTGGAGACCGCATAGTGGCTGTTGGGTTCCGTTACGGCATCTTCGCGGGGGGCTGCGCTATTGTTTCCGTATTCCGAAGAGCTTCCCGCATGCACGAACGCGGAAATTCCCTGCCTGGCCAACTGGCTTACCAGGCTCACAATGGAGTTGAAATTCGTCTGATAGATTAGATTGGGATCCTGCTCGAACGAGTAGGCTCCATACGCCACGCAGTCCATGACGGTTTGCGGCGCAATCGTATCGATCAGGTGCTTGACGGCCGCCGGGTCGTTGACATCGGTGCGCAGCAAGTTGCTGTCGGGTATATCCGACAGTCGCCAGAAGTTCCCGCCGCGAACCACGGCATAGACATCGCGGCGTATTGCGAAAATCTTCCTGAAGAGATTCGCACCGACAAATCCTGCTGCGCCGGTGATGACAATGGGGCCACGCAGCGCGCGGATTTCCGAGCTCAGATCAAGCATTGGTATCTATGTCTTTCGCAGTCAGGCGAGATTCAAAGCCGAAAGCAGGTGGCTTGTATCGAGTCCAGAGGCCTTGCGCAGATAGGTTTGCGAACCGTAACGCGCATAGTGATGAGACTTGGCGCAGAGATGCGTCACGCGCGCGGCGACGCCTTCTTTCATCAGGTACAAGGCAAGCTCGGACGCAAGGCTTCCTCGGGCGACGTGCTCCTCGGCGACGCAGAGCGTGCCGGTGCGCTCAATCTGGTCCATCAGCTCCCTGGGGACAGGATTCTGGCTGAGCGGCAGTTCGCTGACGGCCCACAGGGCCGGGCGCACGTTCTCGGGCTGCGCGGCAAGCGCCTCGATATAAGTGCCCGCAAGGGGACCTACCGCTACCACCGGCGTGCCCACCCCGGCTACGAGCTGGCGCCAGGGCGCATACGGTGGTGCCGTGTAGCCCTTGGGTGCTTCGCCGCGGCCAAGGCGCAGATAGGCGGATAGAGATGAGCCACCGGCGCGCGCTACCACAGCCGGGATATCTTCATCGAACACCGGCGTGAATGCCATCATATTGGGGAGGGTCAGCAGGATGCCGTAATCCTCGATGGCATGGTGAGTGGGGCCCATCACGCCGTAGCCGTAGCCACCGCCATTACCGATCAGCCGCACCGGCAAATTGTGGAAGCAGATGTCGTTCCGGATCTGTTCGAAGGGGCGGGCATAGCAGAACGGGGCGATGCTGTAGGCCCATGCATCCAGGCCCTGGCGCGCCAGCGCTGCGGCCACCGAGATCATATTCTGCTCGGCAACTCCGGCATTGATGAAGCGCTCGCCCATTACTGTTTGCAAGGGCTCCAGGGCCATGAAGCCGAGGTCGCCGGTCAGAAAGACCATGTTCGAGTCTTCGGCTGCTGCCCTGGCAACCAGGGCGTCGCATAGTTGCTTTCTCATGGCTTGGTAAGTTCCTCGATCGCTTTCTTGTAGTTGTCTTCAGTGAGGGGAAGGTAATGCCACTCCATGCGATCCTCCATGAAGGAAACACCCTTTCCCTTGGTGGTTTCCAGAAATATGAAATGTGGCCGGCCAGGTCGTTTGTCCAACGCCTTGCGCATCTGGTCAAGGTTGTGGCCGGGCACCACGTCCAGTTCGATATCGAAGCCACGCAGCTTTTCCCACAGCGGCGCCATCGACGCCACATGCGTGGTAGTGCCGAATCCCTGCAACTGATTGTGGTCGATGAGAACTGTCAGGTTCGTCAATTGCTGGTGGTGGGTGAAGATCAGGGCTTCCCAGGTGGAGCCTTCCTGCCATTCGCCATCCGAGGTCAGGCAAAAGACCCGCCCTTCCTTATTGCCCAGCCGCAGTGCCAGCGCCGTGCCGGTCGCGAGCGACAGGCCATGACCCAGGCTGCCGGTAGCGAACATGATGTCCTTAATGCCTTTGGCAGGGGGGTGGCCTGCCAGTAGCGTGTCGTCCTTATGAAAGGTGCTCAGCGCCTCTTCCGGCAACTTGCCTGCACTCCACAGGGCAACATAGAGTGCGCCCGCGGAATGGCCTTTCGAAAGAACGAAATGATCGTCCTTGCCGATGTATTCCTTGAACAGAAGAGCCAGCGCGTCGATGGCAGACAGGTTCCCGCCAGCGTGACCCACACCGCTCTCATAGTGCATACGAACGAGACGCCGGCGGATCTCCAGCAGGAGTTGGGGATCCAGTTTCTTGTCTTGAATCATGAGTGACCTCGGGTGGCTTTTTCCGTCTGCCTCTGCTCAGGCTTGAAGCCTACGTCTGGCATATAGGTAAATGCGTATGCGGAAGAATGGATAGCTAGCAGCCTCGCGAAGGCTTGCGGGTCCTGTTCGCAATGGATTTTGCGAGGGCTGCCTTCATAAAGCTCGAAGAAACGCCCGTCGATGAAAGTCCATTGGCAATGATCCCGTGAAGCCATCAGGAGCAAAGGTGCTCCTTGGGGAGCGGCCTTGGTATCGATGATGTCGCGCTTGGCCAGAGTTGCTGCGGCCGAAGCACTCATCATGTAGATATTCTCAAAGTATCTCGATAGATAGGTGTCGATTCCAAATAGAGACAGGCAGGCGAGGACACATGCCAGCGTTGGCAGCCATTTTCGTGAGTTGGTCGCCCCGCAAGCCCAGGCAAAGCAGAGAAGGAAAAGGCAGAACGGTGCGTATATCCATCGCTGTTCCATTCGGATGGTCAAGGCCGGCGGCAACAGAATAAGAAGAAGCAGGCCGAGAAAGAACAATGGGATATATATACGCCCCGACCCGCTTGCCTTCATTGCAGATACGGCTCGCATCATGAGCCATATCCAGAGGCCGAGCACTACCGCCGCGGTCGCCAGGACGGCGCCGTCCATAGGGTTGCCGGAAGCGAGTCCAGAGAGGACATCATGACCAGCCAGAAAGTCAGGACCATGGTTGATCCCGCAGACGGAAAGGAGCGCCTGCAGGAAGCGGTCGAGACTGGACCGGACATCCGGCGCGAGGTGGGTCGAACCGGTGCCCACAAAGAATGAACTACCTAGCAGGCAGGTTTTGACAAGGAAATTGGCGACAGGAGTCAGTAGACTCAATAGTGCTGGAATGAATGCCGCCGCTTGCCGGCCAGGCCGCTTCAGAGCAAGGACGAAGAGTACGATCGCCAGCCAAGGGGATACCGCAAGATAGCGTTCGTGGGTGTGCAGGGCGAGAATCAGCGCACTCAGTGCGAGCCATTGCCAACGGCCGCGCTCCGGCTGTTGCAGCGCCTGGCTGATTGCCAGTAGCATGAGCAGGAAGAAGGTGAGCGCTACGGATTCGACCGGACCGGTGCCTTGAGTCACTTGGTACAAGGCAAAGCGAGAACTGGCGAAGACAAGCGTCAGGGCGATGCTTGTCATCCTGTTGTTCCTCGACAGGGCGAGCGCCAGAAAATAGAAGATCGTTGCGTTCAGGGTGTGAACTAACCCATTGAAAATCAGAAATGCGCGAAGATCTTCATGGGAAATTCTGGTCAGTGCAAACCAGATAGTGACGAATACCGGTCGGTACTTCTCATAAAAGACGCCGACCAATGCTTGCTCCCAACTGTGCACAAAATCCCCTTCGGGGCGGGTTGCGAGCAGGTTGTAAAGGTCGTCACCATAGAAGGCGGACGGCACCCAGGGCGCGAAGCGTAGATAAGTCACTCCGACAATGCTCAGCGCGACGAGCAGTCCAATGCACGTGGCCGTTTTCCTCCCCTCCGATTCTGCGTTCGAGAAGGCCGGAGCAAAAGGGGGGCTTTCCGGGCGTGGCATTCGTGTTCTGTTCCTGTTATTGGGAGCGCACATTGGGGCTAGGGCCGAGCCGGTACGTCGGGTAGCCCGCAGGATGCGGCCAGGGGGGGATTATGTCACAGGCCAATCGCCAGCCCGGTCGATTTAGCACGCACCCGGAGTCTCCCCCTGGATTTGGCGAGGGAGCCTCGCACCGACCCGTGGGTGCGCTCGCCCGGTGCGGGCAATCTGCGTGCCAGTGGGGCGGCGTTTTGCTAGTCGTTAGTCTAATGATTGAAGCATCCCAGCGCCCAGTGGCGCTGGTCGTCAGCGCACGTCTCGTCCATTCCGGTCCGCACTCAGGAAGGTGGCCTGCCGATACAGATCGAGGTCGAAGCCGTTCTGGCTCAACAAGTCATCGAACAGCGAGTCTCCCAGTTCCGTCGCGATGCGCTCGATGCGGACGGAGAGTCTGTCCGCTCTGCCTTCGCTGCGGTTTAGCGCCGTCTCGGCGGGAAGAGCGATGGCGGGAAAGGCCGGCCGCAGCTTGCGCTGCAATGCGGATACCGATTCCTCGAAGCTGTCCACAAGGCCCACGAACGGCAACTCGCTCAGTCGGGCAGCGGCTACCAGGTGGTCGGCGCTGGTTGCGCGGGCGCTACGCATATCCCGTTGTCGTCCGGCGAGATGGATGGTCTGGAAATTGCGGAAGACGGCGGTACCCGCATCCGATAGGCCCCACTCCACGAACCCTCTAAGATCTGTGTTCTGAGCAATACGTACGCTGGGGCTGAGGCTGTCCGGTGCCTGGCGCCGTTCGAACTTGTAGACCGACTCGACCCGGTCGATCGGGTGACGAAGGAAGACGATAGGATGAATGCGCAAACCCGGATGCATCGGCACCGGCAATCTGGCCTGATGACTGGAAACAACATCGAGCCGAGGATTGTCCAGGATGAAGTTGAGCAGGTCCTGGCTTGTCAGCGTGTCCCAGGGGTACTCGCCCTCGATGGCTCCATTGGAGCCGGGGAAGTTGGCGTGCAGGATGGCGTCGACGGTGGTGCCCGCATTCTTGAAGATGTGGTAGTGGACAATGACATCCCTGACGGCGTTGGTCATGATCGTTGTGGATGCGCGAGGTTGCGATGCATGGTGGTGACGGCGGCTCGCGTAGGCGAGGGGCTGTGGGTCGGCAGGGGGGCGATGGTGTGCTTCGCATCGCCCCCAAATCCTTCAAGGGGATGGTGAGGCCAGTTGCAGAAAGGTCGCGTCCTGCCGGGTGCTGCGGGCGAGGACCAGCCGGGCCAGCAAGCTGGCGCAGTACGTTTCGTCGGCTGTCGTGGTGTCGATGGTCAGGTCTGGCGTCCGCGGCGGCTCATAGGGTGCACTGATACCGGTGAATTGGGCGATCTCGCCACGCTGGACGCGGGCATAGAGTCCTTTGGGGTCGCGCGCACGACACTGCTCAAGGTCGGCCCTCACGTAGACTTCTAGGAAATGATCGGCACCCACTATGCTGCGGGCGGTCTGCCGATCGAGTTCGGTCGGTGAGATCATCGAGACGAGGACCAGCAACCCCTGCTCATTGATGAGCTTTGCGATATGAGCTGCTCGGCGCACATTTTCATGGCGATCCTCGGCTGAGAACCGTAGGTCCTGGCAAATACCTGCTCGCAACTGATCGCCATCAATGCGCAGTGAGCGGATGCCCAGCCTGCTCAGCCAGCGCTGTGCTCCGTCGGCCAACGTCGACTTGCCTGCACCACTCAGGCCCGTCAGCCACACTGTAAGCGGCAGCGCTTCAAGCAGCGTACAAGCAGGCGCTGAGACTGTGCTCCCATGCCGTGCAAAGATCCGATGTGTCATCGTCGGAAAGGGCTCGCCATGCATCTGTGGCGCGCACACTGGCGAGCTGCATTATATTGTGGGGACTTCCTCTTTATACCTTGCCCTGACAGGCGAGCAAGGCAGGAACAGAGGGAGAATGTTTCGCCTTATTTATTCTCGTCACCAGGAAACTTCAGGTCCCCGCGCTGCCACCTTTCGTTGCCCGCATCGCAGCGATCAAGCAGTGCTTCCCAGCGTTGGATGATCGGCTCGGGCAGGAAGCCACTGGCCTTCTGCCTGGCTGCCTCGCCCAGTATGGCGGCTTCTCCTGGGTGGCTGATCATGTGTGCAAGTGCGCGGGCAAGCGGGGCTGGCTGCCCAACCGGAACCACGATTGCATCACGTCCCGGCTCAAGCAGCTCGCGAGGCCCTGTCTCACAGTCCGTCGCTACGATTGGCAGGCCGAATGCCATCGCTTCGACCAGTACCAGGCCAAATCCCTCGTAGCGCGAGCTGAGGCAGAAAACCGAGGCCTGGCTGTAAGCCGCCGTTACATCTGCGCAAATGCCGGGTAGCGTGACGCAGGCGCCTAGCCCAAGTTCGTCTCGCAGCGCTTCCAATGCAACGCGCTCGTCGCCCTCTCCGACAATCGTCAGCCGCCAGTCCGGTGCCAGCGGTGCAACCTCCGCCCATGCGCGCAACAGGACATCGAAACCCTTCGCTGCAACGAGCCTGCCAACTGCGAGCACGGTCTTGGCTGTCCTGGACGAGGCTTGCTCGGGCATCGAGAAGGGCAAGGGATTCGGGATGCAGGCGATCCTGCTGCGAGGCCGCAGTGCTTGGAGCCAGCGGCGCCGGTCTCGCTCAGTCAGGACCACCACGGCCTCGTAAAATCGCGCGGCTAGGCGGCGCGCCAGCCTGCGAGCCGGCTTGCCGAGGTCTTCGTCAAAGTGGCAATGTTCCCATGCAATATGGCGCACGCCTAAGCCGAGCGCGGCAGGCAGGGCAAAGAATGAGAGCATCGGGTCCACCTCGACAAGCACGGCCGTTTTGTTTTCCCGGAGATGGTGTCGGATGCCTGCCACGGTGGTGGCATAAGCGCGCTTGAAGGAGGGGCGGTGTGCGAATAGCGCTTGGTGATTGACCGCCGGGTGCAGCGGGAAGCAGCTCGCCGAGTCCCACAGGCTGAGGATCGTGACGGCATACCCCTGCGATGCGAGTGCATTGGCCATCGTGGCGGTCATTCGTTCTGCACCGGCCACCGCATTCAACGTTCCGGTAAGGAAGCACAACCGGAGCGGGGTTGGTGTCATGCCCGGGCCTCCTGCGCAGCGGGCTTTGCCGTCGCGCAGCGCAGCCAGGTGGCAATGCCGAACAGCACCGAGAGCAGGTTGGCGACGGCGAAGCCCAGGATGGCGCCGTACACGCCGAAGCGCGGAATGGCTACCATGTCAATGCCGATCGTGATGGCAAACACCATACCCCATTTGATTGCAACCAGTCGTGGGCGCCGCAGGTATATAGGCAGGAGGGTGAGTCCGACATCGGCGAAGACAAGCGTGGAGGCCAGCGCGGCGAGCTGCAGCAGGCCCGTCGCGGAGGCGAAGGCAGAGCCGTAGAGCAGATGGATGATCCAGCGTGCGCTCAGCGCGATCAGCGTGCCGCCGGCGATGCCGACGGCCATCATGGCGGCGGTAATCTTGAGGATGTTGCGTCGCGCCTGGGGCAGTGTGGGTTGCGCATAGACGTAGATGGGCGCAATGCCGGCTGCGAGAATGGTGGCAACCATGACAAAGTTGTCGAGGATCTGCATCGATGCAGCATACGCCCCCAGTTCTCCGAGGGGGACGAGCGGCTTGAGCAGCAACTGGTCGACCCGGCGCGAGCCCATCATGAGCATGAAGCTGGCCCAGAACAGCAGCCCGCTGCTGATCAGCTCCTTGGCCAGCGCCGGCTCGTACACGACGCGGGCACGTGGAGCACGTGCCAAGTAGAAGCTGGTCAACAAGACAGCCATGACGACCGGCTCGAGCGAGAAGGCTATCGCATAGGCAGGCACGCTATGGATGCCCGCGGCAAACAGCAATGCAACTCCGGCCGCCTTTACTGTCAACGAGGCCAGGTTGAACAGCGTGTTGGGTCGAGTCCGGGTGTGGGCCTGCATCCATGCCGTGACGATGCCGAATGGCTCGCGCAGCACTACGGCCACGCCGATGATCAGGGCCGGAATCCAGAATTCAACGGTCTGCCCGGTGACGACAAGGAAGGCACACATCAGCAGGTAGCCGAGCACACCTGCCGTCAATCTGAGCCCGAATGCATGGGCTAGCAGACGATGCTGCACAAGCAGATCCTGATTGGCGACAAGGCGTGGAATCACGACTTCACCACCGCAGATCAATGCAATCGAAGAGGCGATGTACACCACGGCCTGCGCATACTGGATATGCGCGAAGCCCTCCGGCCCCAACCCACGCGCGAGCATGGCTACGATGCCAATGCCGGCACCGACCTGCAGGCCTCGCTCGACCAGCATCCACAGCAGGTTGTGTGCGACCTTGCGTTGCATCAGTCGGGCTCCGTGCGTGCCAGATGCTCATAGCAAGCCAGCCATTCGGTGGCGACTGCTTCAAGGCTGAAGTGCGACAGCACGCGCTGACGGCGACTGGTCTGCTCTTGGGCGCTGCCAAGCCCGGCGGCGAGAGCTCGGTGCATCGCCGCAGCCAGGGCAGGAACATCGCCTCTGGGCACGATTTCGCCGCATTCACCGAGCAGCTCCGCCACGCCTGCGGCATCGGTGGAGACCACGGGGCGCCCACAGGACAGCGCCTCGCCCACGACCAGCGGCATGCCCTCGATTTCGGAAGACAGAACGAACAGGTCGGCTGCATTGAGCAGGGCCGGCACATCGTGGCGCACACCCGCGAGCGTGACGAGGCCATCCAGCCGGTGCTGGCAGATGCGTTGTTCGAGGGCAGGGCGCTCGGGGCCTTCGCCGACGATCATCAGTCGGGCGTGTGTCCCTGGCTCGCTCAGCAAGCGCGCAAAGGCATCGATCAATACAGTTTGCGCCTTTTCCCGGGCGAGACGGCCGACATTGAGTAGCAGCCGCGTGTCGCCGCTCAGGCCCAGTGCCGCCCTGGCGTCGCTGCGTGCGGCGGGATCCGGGCGAAACAGCGAAGTATCGATGCCATTCGGCATGACGGCAATGCGTGCGGCGGGAACCGCGCCAGCAGAAACCATGGCGAGTCTTCCCTGCGGGCTGACGTGGGTGGTCAGGTTGGCCCAGCGATCCGTCACGCGGTAAGCGAGCATGCGAAGACGGCCGCCTTCCCGGGCGCTATGTGCCGTGCAGATGACCGGTGGTGTATTCCCGGTCGCCGCAAGTGCGCGGGCGAGAAGGTTGGCGTGGACCATATGGGCGTGAATGATTTCCGGCCGCCACTTTCGCACAAATGCGTGTAGTTGCCACAGTGCCTTCGCCATCGACATGGGTGTCTTGCTCATCTGCAACTGCAGCAGAGTGGCCGCATCCGGCAGTCTGACGCCTTGGCCGGGGGTCAGACTGACGACCGCAACAGCGTGCCCCATGGCGATGAACTGCCGCGCGAGCGCCGCGACCTGCTGCTCGGCGCCCCCGAGCTTGAGGCCGGTGGTCAGTAACAGGATCCGCATTGGTCCGCCGGCGGGGGCAGCCGCTACCATCACCGCGCCCCATACCCAGTCATCATCGTCCGCAACGTCTTCACCGCAATCAGCAGGTCGAGCGCAAACGAGCAATGCTTGACGTAGTAGAGGTCGTAGCTGAGCTTGGTGACGGTCTCTTCCATGCTGCCCACATACCCCTGCTCGACCTGCGCCCATCCCGACAGCCCAGGCCGCACCAGGTGCCGGTACGGATAGTAAGGAATGGTGTCCGAGAACTGCTCTACCATGGGAATCTGCTCCGGCCGCGGGCCGATCAGGCTCATGTGCCCACACAGCACGTTCCACAGCTGCGGGATCTCGTCGAGCCGGTACTTGCGGATGATGCGACCGACGCGCGTCACGCGGGGATCCTGGCGCGCGGCGAAGCGGGCCGGCGCGCCGGCGTCGAAACTCATGCTGCGGAACTTGAGGATGGTGAAGGGTTTGCCGTAGAGGCCGGCGCGTACCTGGCGGAACAGTACCGGGCCGGGCGAGTCGAGCCGGACCGCCAGCGCCGTGCCCAGGGCCAGCGGCAGGGCCAGCGGCGCCAGGCAGGCCACGGCGGCGAGGTCGAGCGCGCGCTTGGCATAGCCATACAGGTAGTGGCTGGCGTAGTCGTCGAGGAAGTTGTCGTCGATATGGCTGAGGCCGACGCGGCCGGTCAGCATCTCGCCGATCTTTTCCACCGAATACATGCGCACGTGGCTGAGCTTGAGCTTGGCCAGCATGCGGGTGCGCTCCGGATCGGCCGCGGCATTGCGGTCGAGCATCAGGCCGTCGCAGCTGGCGGCGGCTTCCAGCGTGGCGATCGGCTCGAAGCGGGCCAGCCCCGTCGGCATGGCGCCGTCCGGTCCCGCGACCTGCAGGATCTCCTCCAACTGCCGCAGGGCATTGGGGTCGGTATAGCCGAACACCGGGACGTAGTTGCTGACGTAGCGGCGGTAACCGCTCCAGGTCCAGACCAGCGTGGTCAGGAAGCCCAGCAGCAGGGCGCCGCGCGAGTATTCGATGTGGAAGGCGGCGAAGACGAACAGCAGTGCGGCGAACGGCAGCGTGACGGCGACGCCGATCAGGCTGTTGCCTTCCATCGCCGGCAGGTGCAGGGCGCGCTGCAGCAGGGCGAAGGCGCACAGGTAGGGTGCGATCGACCAGATCAGGGTGCGGGTGAAGACATAGGTGACCAGGCCGGCGTGATGTGCGGCCTCCGCCACGAAGGCGTTGACGGCGTAGAGCAGCAGGCCGATCAGGGCCCAGCTGAGCATGTGGCTGACGCGTCGCACGGTCTCGGAGCGCGTGGCTGCCGGCCGGTGGTCCTTGCGGGGGAGCGGGGGGCTTTCGTTCATCGTGTGGAACCTGCACGGCGCAGGGCCGCAGCCCCGCTGCCGACGGCTTGCTGATAGACGGCCCAGGTCGCGTCGGCCATCGCGTCGAGTCCGAAGTGGCTGCGCCAGCGCGCCTGGCCCGTCTGTCCCAGGCGCATGCGCTCGGCGTCGTCGGCCAGGCGCCGCAGCGCCTGGGCCAGCGCTTCCTCGTCGTCTGCCGGCACCAGGAGGCCGCACCGGCCGCCGTCGAGCTGCTCGCGGATGCCAGGCAGGTCGGTGGCGACCACCGGCAGCCCGGCGCGCATCGCTTCCAGCACGGAGAGCGGGAAGCCTTCATGGTCGGAGGCCAGTACGAAGGCCTGGGCGCTCGCCAGCAGCGCGGGGACGTCCTGTTCCGCGCCGGGCAGGCGGATCCGTGCCGGGGCGAGGCCGGCGGCCAGGGTACGCATGGCTTCGAGCCGCGGCCCTTCGCCGGCGATGACGAGCTCGCAGTCGGGCAGGGCCGCCCGCGCGAAGGCGCGCATGGCCAGGTCGGGGCGTTTGGGTGCGGCGAAGCGCGCCACCATGACGATGCGGCGCAGCGGTCGGGAGGTATCCGCCTGCAGGGCCGTGTCGCCGATGCCGTTGCGGATCACGCTGACCTTGTCCTGCGCGACGGGCAGGCCGCGCGACAGCTCGCGTTCGGCCTCCGCCACGCAGATCATGCGGGTGGTGAGCGGTGCCAGCACGCATTCGCTGGCGCGCGCGGCGAGCCGCTGGCGCGTCGGCGCGGCCGGCTTGAAGGCGAAGCCGTGCACGGTGTAGACCACGGGCAGGCCGAGCAGGCGCGCGGCCACGCGTCCGAGCGCGCCGGCCTTCGCGCTGTGCGCGTGGACCAGATCGGGGCGGGCCTCGCGCAGGGCGCGCAGGAGCTGGCGCAGGGCGGCGGCCGCGCGCAGCGGCGACAGGGCGTTGTCGAGCAAGGGCAGGCGTACCACGGTGGCGCCCGCTGCGCGTGCGCGCTCCAGCAGCGGGCCGTCGCCGCCGGCCAGCAGCGTGGCGGCGACGCGGCCGCGCAGCGCGCGCAGGAGGTCGAGGACGTGGGCCTGCGCGCCTCCGATCTCCGACTGGGTGATCAGGAAGGCGACGCGAAGCCGGCGGTCAGGCGGGTTGGTGGACGGCAATGCCAGTGTCTCTGACGTGATCGACGTGATCGGATAGGCGTTCGTGTGTCGGGCCGGCGCCTCATCCGCCGGCACTGCGACATGCGCGCCGGGTTGCTCCGGGGCGCGCCGGATCGCTCCGGGGCGCCGGGGGCGGCGCATCGGGCTGTCCCGGGGTGCGGGGTCGGGCCCCTGGCGGCACAGGCGCTAGGCTGGGAGGCATGTCAACCCAACCAGGCGGGCGATGCGGGCAAGCGATTATAAACTGGCGCGCCCGTCGCATTCCGGCAAAATATCACCTTTGGCGTCCGCCCTGCCATGGCAGCGGGCCGGACGCCGCGATCACGCATACCCAGGACAGGAAGGACGAACCATGCAACTCGATCCCACCATCTTCAAAGCCTATGACATCCGCGGCATCGTCGGCAAGACGCTGACCCGCGAGGTGGCCCGCGCCGTCGGCCTCGCCTTCGGTTCCACCGCCGTCGAGAAGGGCGAGCGGGCCGTGGTGGTCGGCCGCGACGGCCGCCTGTCCGGCCCTGACCTGCTCGGCGGCCTGGTCGAGGGCCTGCGCGCGGCAGGTCTCGATGTCATCGACCTGGGCATGGTCGCCACGCCGATGGTCTACTTCGGTACCTATGTCGAGCTCGATGGCCAGCGCGCCACGTCCGGCATCATGGTCACCGGCAGCCACAACCCGCCCGACTACAACGGCCTGAAGATGGTGCTGGCCGGCGAGGCCATCTACGGCGACGCCATCCAGGGCCTGCGCCAGCGCATCGAGGCCGGCACCTTCACCAGCGGCGCCGGCGGTTACCGGCAGCTCGACATCCGCCGTCAGTACATCGACCGCATCCTGGCCGACGTCAAGCTGGCGCGGCCGATGAAGATCGCGCTGGACGCCGGCAACGGCGTGGCCGGCGCCTTCGTCGGCGAGCTTTTCCGCGGCCTTGGCTGCGAGGTGACCGAGCTGTTCTGCGAGGTCGACGGCAGCTTCCCCAACCACCACCCGGACCCGGCCCACGTCGAGAACCTGCAGGACCTGATGCGCAGCCTGCGCGAGACCGACTGCGAGCTGGGCCTGGCCTTCGACGGCGACGGCGACCGCCTCGGCGTGGTGACCAAGGACGGCCAGGTCATCTTCCCCGACCGCCAGCTGATGCTGTTCGCCGAGGAGATCCTGGCGCGCAACCCGGGCCAGCAGGTGATCTACGACGTCAAGTGCACCGGCAAGCTGGCCCCCTGGATCCGCCAGCACGGCGGCGAGCCGCTGATGTGGAAGACCGGCCATTCGCTGATCAAGGCCAAGCTGCGCGAGACCGGTGCGCCGATCGCCGGCGAGATGAGCGGCCACGTCTTCTTCAAGGACCGCTGGTACGGCTTCGACGACGGCCTCTACACCGGCGCGCGCCTGCTGGAGATCCTGTCGCGCCATGCCGACCCCAGCGCGGTGCTCAACGCGCTGCCGAATTCCAACAGCACGCCGGAGCTGCAGCTCAAGTGCGCCGAGGGCGAACCCTTCGCGCTGCTCGACAAGATCCGCGCCAACGCGACGTTCGAAGGCGCACGCGAGGTCAACAAGATCGACGGCGTGCGCGTCGAGTACGCCGACGGCTTCGGCCTGGCGCGCCCGTCCAACACCACGCCGGTGGTGGTGATGCGTTTCGAAGCCGATAACGATGCCGCGCTGGCGCGCATCCAGGCCCAGTTCAAGCGCGCGATCCTGGCCGAGAAGCCGGACGCGCAACTGCCCTTCTGAGATTCTGAGCGGATGCGAGAGAATTCCCGGTCCGATATGGGCCACTTGCCGGTGCCCGCGGCCGACGCCGTGGGCGGTTTCCCCTTGCCGGCGCGGCCGCGCATCCTGATCGTCAAGGTCTCGTCGCTGGGCGACGTGGTGCACAACATGCCGCTGGTCCACGACCTGCGCGCGCGCTGGCCCGGTTGCGAGATCGACTGGGTGGTGGAGGAAGGCTACGTCGACCTGGTGCGCCTGCTGCCCGAAGTGCGCCGCGTGATTCCCTTCGCGCTGCGCCGCTGGCGCAAGCGCTTCTACCAGGGCGGTACCTGGCGCGAGGTGGCGGCGCTGCGCGCGGCCCTGCGCGAGTCGGCCTACGACGCGGTGATCGAAAGCCAGGGCCTGCTGAAGACCGCCGTGGTGGCGCGCGCCGCGCGGCGCCGGCCCGGCGCGCCGGTGATCGGGCTGGCCAATGCCACCCAGGGCTCGGGCTACGAGCCGGCGGCCAGGCTGTTCTACACGCTCGACGTGCGCGTGCCGCGCCAGACCCACTCGGTGCGCCGCTCGCGCCTGCTCGGCGCCGCGCTGACCGGCATGGCGCCGCCCGAGCCGCCCCGCTTCTTCGGGCCGCAGGCACGCAGCCTGCACGTCGACGATCCGCACTGGGCCGGCCTGCCGGCGCGCTATGCGGTCTGCTTCCACGCGACCGCAGGCGCCAGGAAGCGCTGGCCGCTGGCGAGCTGGCACGCGCTGGGGCAGCGCCTGCGCGCCGAAGGGCTGGCGGTGCTGCTGCCGTGGGGCAATGAGGCGGAGCGCCGGGTGGCCGAGGAGATCGCCGCCGGCGTGCCGCAGGCGCAGGTGCTGCCGCGCTTCTCGGTGATGCAGGGCTTCGGCCTGATCAACCGCGCCGAGGTGGTGGTGGGCGTGGATACCGGCCTGGTCCACATCGCCGCGGCGCTGTGCCGGCCCACGGTGGAGATCTACACCGCCACCTGGCGCTGGAAGACCGAGGGCTACTGGTCGGATGCCGTCGCCAACGTCGGCGACGACGGCGTGGTGCCCACCGTGGACGAGGTCTATGAGGCCGCGCGCCATGTACGCGGGATGACCGCCTGATGCTGCGCCTGCTCTATACCTTGCTGTGGCTGGCGGTGCTGCCGCTGGCGCTGCTGCGCCTGGCCTGGCGCGCACGGCGCGAGCCGGGCTACCTGCAGCACGTGGGCGAGCGGCTGGGCCGCTATCCGCACAGCCCGGGCGCGGGACCCTGGCTCTGGGTGCACGCGGTCTCGGTGGGCGAGACGCGCGCGGCGCAGCCGCTGGTGCAGGCGCTGCTGGAGCGCTACCCTGGCCACCGCCTGCTGCTGACCCATATGACGCCGACCGGCCGCCAGACCGGTGCCCAGCTGTTCGGCGGCGAGCCGCGCGTGGCGCAGTGCTACATCCCCTATGACCTGCCCTGGCTGGTGCGCCGCTTCCTGCGGCATTTCCAGCCGGAGGCCGGCATGCTGATGGAGACCGAAGTGTGGCCCAACCTGGTGCGCGGCGCGCGCCGCGCGGGCGTGCCGCTGTTCCTGGTCAATGCGCGGCTGTCGCCGCGCAGCTTCCGCCGCACGGCGCGCTTCGGCCGCGCGGCGGCGGCCATGTATGCCGACTTCCGCGGGGTGCTGGCCCAGACCGAAGGCGATGCCGGCCGCTTCCGCGCGCTCGGCGTGGCTGGCGTGCAGGTGACCGGCAACCTGAAGTTCGACATGCAGGCAGCCCCCGAGCTGGTCGAGCGCGGCCACCGCCTGCGCCATGCCTTCGGCGCGCGCGCGGTGCTGGCCGCGGCCAGCACGCGCGAGGGCGAGGAAGCGCTGCTGCTCGACGCCTTGGCGCGTTGGGAGCCGCTTGCCGGCGGCGTGCCACGGCCGGCGCTGCTGCTGGTGCCGCGCCATCCGCAGCGCTTCGACGAAGTGGCCGCCCTGGTCGCGCGCGCGGGCCTGTCGCTGCAGCGGCGCAGCGCTCTGACCGTCGATGTGGCCGATGTGGCCGATGCGGCCGATCGGCCGGGCGCCGGCGAGGCGGGGGCGCTGCAGGCTGACGTGCTGCTGGGCGATTCGATGGGCGAGATGGCGATGTACTTCGCCGCCTCCGACCTGGCCTTTATCGGCGGCAGCCTGCTGCCGCTGGGCGGGCAGAACCTGATCGAGGCCTGCGCGGTCGGCACGCCGGTGCTGATCGGCCCCCATACCTTCAATTTCGCCCAGGCCACCGAGGACGCGATTGCCGCCGGCGCCTGCGAGCGGGTGGCCGATGCCGAGACGCTGGTGCGCGCCGCCGCCGCGCTGCTAGGCGATGGCGCGCGCCTGGCCGCCATGGGCGAGCACGCGCGTGCCTTCGCGGCCCTGCATCGGGGCGCCACGGTGCGCACGGTGGCCGCGCTGGCGCCAGCCATTGCGCCGTACGTGCCGGAGCCCCATTGAACCCGGCGCCGTGCCGCTGCCTCTAATCCGCTTGTCGTTTTCAAGGAGTCCGAATCATGACGCTGCCCATCCGATTGAGCGCTGCCGGCGCCGTGGTGCTGTTGAGCGGTGTGCTGGGCGCCTGCGCCCCGGCGACGGCGCCGGGCGTGCCCGAGGCACCGCCGGCAGCCGAGGCCGGCCTGAACCAGAGCCGTGCTGAAGGCCCCAGCCGTTGGGAACTGACGCGCTGGCAGCAGGCGGACGGCACACTCAAGCCGATCCCGCACGGCGACAACGGCGAGCCCGTGACCTTCGAGTTCAGCGCCGGCATCGATGCCGCGCAGGGCCTCGTCAGCGGCTACAGCGGCTGCAACCGTTTCCGCGGCAGCTACGGCAAGGTTGCCGCCGGCATCGTCTTCGGCCCCGTGGCCGGCACGCGCATGGCCTGCGAGCCGTCGCGCATGGCGCTGGAGTCCGCCCTGTACCAGGCGATGCAATCGCCGTTCAGCACGGTCGGCGTGCAACCCTCGGCCGGCCCGGCGGGCCGCCAGGTGATCTGGAAGACGGCCGCGGGCGACCTGCTGCAGTTCGTCGAGCGTGCGGGACTGGGCGGACGCGCCGAGCAGCCGGCGGCCCCGGCGGGCGCGGTCGAGAAGACCATCGAGGTCGATGCCCAGCGCGTGGCCTGTACCGGGGTCGCGCCGCAGCAGTGCTATCGCGTCAGGCAGGCGCCCGATGCGCCGTGGACGCTGTGGTATGGCGCCATCGAGGGCTTCGACTTCGAGCCGGGAACCCGTTACCGGCTGCGCGTGCGCGAGACCCGCGTCGCCAACCCGCCGGCCGATGCCTCTTCGATCCGCTGGGAGCTCATCCGCGTGGAGTCGAGTTCGCGCGGGCAATAGCGCGCGGCGGCTCCTCCCGTTCGCCGGCCTTGACGGCCGGCACCCTCAGATGCGCGGCGTCGCCGTCGCCATGGCCTCGCGCTTGCCGCGCGGCGCGGCCCGGCGCGTGGCCTCGCCCAGCTTGGGGGCGGCCGGCAGCTGGTACATCGATCCCGGCGCCGAGGTCAGCAGTGTATTGATCTGCACCACATCGTCTTCCTGCAGGGAGGCCGCAGCGGCCTTCAGGCGCAGGCCGTTCATGATCGTGTCGTAGCGCGCGCGGGCCAGGTCGCGCCGGGTCGAGAAGAGCTGGGCCTCGGCGTTCAGCACGTCGATGTTGATGCGCACGCCGACCTCGTAGCCGAGCTGGTTGGACTCGACCGCGCTCTGCGCCGAGCGTTCGGCGGCTTCGAGCGCCTTCACCTGCGCCAGTCCGTTGGATACGCCCGAATAGCTCTGGCGGGCGGTCTGTGCCGCCGTGCGGCGGGCGTATTCCAGGTCGCTGGCCGCCTTGTCCGCCAGGGCGATCGTTTCGCGCACGCGCGACTGGATCTGGCCGCCGGAGTAGAGCGGAATATTGAGCTGAACGCCGATCTGCGAGCTGTTGTAGCGGCTGGCGACATTGACCTGCTGCGTCGCCGTGCCGGTCTGGTTGGTGAAGCCGTAGCCGGCTACCAGGTCGACCGTGGGCAAGTGGGCCGCACGCGCCTTGTTGGTCTCCCGCTGCGCGCTCTCCAGGTTGTAGCGCGCCAGCCCGACCTGCAGGTTGTCGGCCTCGGCCTGGGCGGTCCAGGCGCCCACGTCAGCCGGCTGCGGGCCGGGGATGGCAGCGCCCCCGCGCAGCCCGAGCAGCGCGTCGACCGGCTTGGCGGTGATCTGCTGCAGCGTGGCGCGCTTGATCTCCAGGTCGTTCTGCGCGGCGATCTCGCTGGAGACGGCCAGGTCATAGCGGGCCTGGGCGTCGTTGGCGTCGGTGATGGTGGCCGTGCCGACCTCGAAGTTGCGCTTGGCCTGGGCCAGCTGTTCGGAGATGGCCTTCTTCTGCGCGCCCGCCAGATAGAGGTTGTCCTGCGCGGCCAGCACGTCGAAGTAGGCTTGTGAGGTGCGCAGGATCAGGTCAAGCCGGGCCTGGTTGAAGGTGACCTCGCCGGCCAGCACCGCCAGTTCGCCCTGCTTGTAGGATTCCCAGCGGTCCCAGCGGAACAGCGGCTGGGTCAGCTGCAGCGCCCAGGTATTGGCGTTGAAGAAGCGGTTGGCCGCGATCGGCTGGCTCTGGTCGATGTTGGTGCGCGTGGCGCCCGCCGTGCCGGCGATCTGCGGCAGCAGCCCGGAGCGCGCCTGCGGCAGCTTCTCGCGCGTCGCCTCGAGCTGGGCCCGCGCGCTGGCGAACTGCGCGTCGTTGGCCTGGGCGTCGCGGTAGACCTGCAGCAGGTCCGCGGCGGTGGCGGTGGCCGGCTGCAGCAGTGCCAGCAGGGGCAGCAGCAGGGCCAGGCATGCCTGGGGACTGCCAGGCACGGCGGGTAGCGCGAATGTCATGACATCTCCAGATTTGCCGCCACGCGGCGGCCGGCCGCCGGCGCGCACGCCGGCGGAGGCGGGGGATCGGCCCGGACCTGACTCAGTACTTCGGCATGGCCGGGTCCACCTCGTGGGCCCAGGCATCGACACCGCCGGTCAGGTTGTAGACCTTGGCGAAGCCCTGGCGCTCGAGGAAGCTGGCCACCTGCATGCTGCGCATGCCGTGGTGGCAGATGCAGACGATGTCCGCGTCTTCGTCCAGCTCCGCGGCGCGCGCCGGGATCTGCCCCATCGGGATGTGGGTGATGCCGGGCAGGGCGCAGGTCTGCACCTCCCAGCCTTCGCGCACATCCAGCAGCACCGGCCGCGGCCGGCTGCCGTCGGCCAGCCACTGGGCCAGCTCGCTTGCCTTGATGAACTGCATGGCCGCGCCTGTCTCAGAACTGGAAGCGCGAGGGCTGCTCGGCGCCATCCAGCGGCTGCACGGCGGTCTCGAACAGGTTGGTGACCTGGTATTCGGTCTCGGACACGCGCGTGACCAGGCGGGCCTCCATCACCGGCAGCGTGCCGACGAAGGCGGCGATGCGGCCGCCCACCTTGAGCTGGGCCAGGATGCTCTTGGGCAGCACCGGCAGCGAGCCCGAGATGCAGATGACGTCATAGGGGGCGGCGGCGTCCCAGCCGGCCGCCGCATTGCCCTCGACCACCTCGACGTTGCCGACGCCGGCACGGGCCAGGTTGAGGCGCGCCATGGTCACCAGTTCGGGGCGGATCTCCACCGACAGCACATGGCGAGCGCGCTGGGCCAGCAGGGCCGCCATGTAGCCCGAGCCGGTGCCGATCTCGAGCACGTTCTCGTGCTTGCGCACGGACAGGTCCTGCAGGATGCGGGCCTCGACGCGCGGGGGCAGCATGCGCTGGCCGCCCGGCAGCGGGATTTCCATATCGACGAAGGCCAGGGCCGCGTGCTCGGGCGGCACGAACTGCTCGCGCTTGACCACGGCCAACAGGTCCAGGATTTCCTGGTCCAGCACATCCCACGGGCGGATCTGCTGTTCGATCATATTGAATCGGGCTTTCTCGATATCCATCTTGCCATTCCTTCGATTGCCGACCGCACACGGTTCCGGGCGGTTCCACCTTGTGGTCCGGCCGCGCCGGGGTGGCGTATCCGGACCCTGAATTTTGTCAAACCTCTTATTCTAACTCCGCATGTGTGACACGGTTCATTCCGCCGCCACTTCGCCCGGGCGTGCGGCTGCTGCCGCCCGCTGGCGCGGCTCGCCGCGCCAGCGCCTTGCCAGCCACGCGCCGAAGTCGTCCAGGTAGGTGTAGATCACCGGCACCACGACCAGGGTCAGGATCGACGAGGTGATGATGCCGCCGATCACGGTCTGCCCCATCGGGGCGCGCTGCTCGGCGCCCTCGCCCAGGCTGAAGGCCAGCGGCACCATGCCGAAGATCATCGCCAGCGTCGTCATCAGGATCGGCCGCAGGCGCACCCGCGCCGCTTCCACCAGGGCCGCCTCGCGCGTCAGGCCGGGCTGGCCGTCGGCGCCCTGGCGCGCCTGGTTGGCGAAGTCCACCAGCAGGATGGCGTTCTTGGTCACCAGTCCCATCAGCATGATGAAGCCGATGATGGAGAACATGTTCAGCGTCGAGCGGAACAGCAGCAGCGCGGTGAACACCCCGACCAGCGTCAGCGGCAGCGAGCTCATGATGGCCAGCGGCTGGAAGAAGCTGGCGAACTGCGAGGCCAGGATCATGTAGATGAAGATGATGGCCAGCGCCAGCGCCGACACGGCGTAGCCGAACGATTCATTCATCGACTTGGTCGAGCCGCCGAAGCGGTACTTGTAGCCGGCCGGCCAGCCCATGGCATCCAGCGTGCGCTTGACGTCGCGCGCCACCTCGCCGGCCGAGCGCCCGGCCGTGTTGGCGGTCAGTTCCACTTCGCGGTTCAGGTCGCGCCGGCTGATCTGGTTGGCGCCGGTGGTCGGCACCAGTTCGGCCACCTGGCGCAGCGGCACCATCCGGGGCGAGCCGTCGGCATTGGTCTGGCTGCTGGCGATCATCAATGCGTTCAGGTCGGCCAGCCCGGTGCGCGCGTCCTTGGGCAGGCGCACGCGCACGTCGTAGTTCTGGTCGTCCGGCCCGCGCCAGGAGCTGATGGCGTCGCCGGCCAGCAGCGGGCGCAGGGCGTTGCCGACCTGCGCCACGCCGATGCCCAGGTCCGAGGCCAGTTCGCGGCGCACGCGCACCTCGATGGTGGGACGGTCGTCCTTCATGCTGGAGTCGAGGTCGACCAGGCCCGGGATGGCCGCCAGCCGGCGGCTGGCCTCCTGCGACAGCCGCCGCAGCTCTTCGAGGTCGTCGCCCTGGATCGAGATCTGGATCGCCTTCTGGCCGCCGGCGCCGTCCGGCATGCCGACCAGGGTCAGCGTGATGCCGGCGATGCTCGCCAGGCGCTCGCGGATCAGCGGATTGAGCTGGACGGTGGTGCGCGTGCGGGCGCGCCGATCGGTCAGCCGCACTGACACCAGGGCGTTGTTGCGCCCGGAGGCGTTGCCCGAGTTGATGGTGGCATAGGTGTAGTCCACCTCGGGGAACTCGCGCAGCGCCGCCTCGACCTGGCGCACCTTGGCCTCGGTCACCTCCAGTGCGGTGCCGACCGGGGTGGTGAAGCCGATCTGGGTTTCGCCCAGGTCGGCCGCCGGCACGAACTCGGTGCCGATCAGCGGCACCAGCGCGAAGCTGCCGAAGAAGGCGACCACGGCGATGATGGCGGTGGCCAGGCGGTGGCGCAGCGACCAGGCGAGCATGCCGGCGTAACCGTCGCCGAGCCGGTCCATGCGCGCGGAGAACCAGTCGAGCAACCGTCCCACCGTGCGTCCGTACCAGCTGCGCTTGTCTGCGGTGCCGTGCAGGTCGGGGTCGTGCCAGACCGAGGACAGCATCGGGTCCAGCGTGAAGGACACGAACATCGAGATCAGCACCGCCGCCACCACGGTGATGCCGAACTGGTGGAAGAAGCGGCCGATGATGCCGCCCATGAAGCCCACCGGCAGGAACACCGCGACGATGGAGAGCGTGGTGGCGAGCACCGCCAGGCCGATCTCGTTGGTGCCGTCGAGCGCCGCGGCGTGGTGGTCCTTGCCCATCAGGTTGTGGCGCACGATGTTCTCGCGCACCACGATGGCGTCGTCGATCAGCAGGCCCACGCACAGCGACAGCGCCATCAGCGTGATCACGTTCAGCGTGAAGCCGCACATGTACATCACGCCGAAGGTGCCGACCAGCGCGATCGGCAGTGTCAGGCCGGTGATCACCGTGCTGCGCCAGGAGCCGAGGAAGAGAAAGACGATGGCCACCGTCAGCAGCGCGCCTTCCAGCAGCGTGGAGCGGACCTCCTTGACGCTGCTGCGGATGCCGCGCGCGGTATCGTTGACGACGGTCAGGCGCACGTCGGCCGGCACCAGCTTGCGTGTCTCCTCGGTCATGCGCACCAGGCCGTCGACCGTGTCGACGGTGTTCTGCCCCTGGGCCTTGACCACCGAGAGGAAGAGGGCGCGCTTGCCATCCAGCAGGGCCAGGCTTTCACGTTCCTCCTCGCCGTCGCGCACCTCGGCCACCTGCCCCAGCGTGACCGGGTGGCCGGCGCGGCGCGCGACGATGATGTGGCGGAAGGCTTCCGGCGAAAGCACCCGGCCCTTGATCTGCACCACCGATTCCGTGGACGAGGAACGCAGTTCGCCGGCCGGCAGTTCCTGGTTCTCGTTGCGGATGGCGTTCATCACCTGGTCCACGCCGATGCCCAGCGCTTCGAGCTGGGCCGGGCGGATGCGGATCTCCACCTCGCGCTTGGTGCCGCCGACGAGATTGATGGCGCCGACGCCGCGCACGGTTTCCAGCCGCTTGCGCACGATCTGGTCGGCGATGGTGGTCAGCTCGCGCTGGCTGCGCGTGGCGCCGGGCGCGTTGGAGACCGACAGGTAGAAGATGGGCGCGTCCGACGGGTCGTAGCGCAGCACGCGCGGCTCCTTGACCTCGTCGCGCAGCTGGGGCCGGATCAGGGCGATCTTGTCGCGCACGTCCTGCGCGGCCTGGCCCACGTCGACGCTCAGGTCGAACTTGATCACCACCACCGAGGTGCCCTGGTAGGAGTGCGAGAAAATCTCGTCGATGCCGGAAATGGTGTTGACGATCTCTTCGACCTTGCGGGTCACGTCCGACTCGACCGATTCCGGCGCGGCGCCGGGGTATTCGGTCTGCACCACCACGATGGGGAAGGTGATGTCGGGGAACTGGTCCACCGGCAGGCGCTGATAGGAGAACAGGCCGACCACGATGAAGGCCATCATCATCATGGTGGCCAGGACCGGATTGCGAATCGACAGGCGCGTGAACCACATGGCGGCGGCGACCTCAGTCCTGTACCAGCTTGACGCGGCTGCCGGCCCGCAGCGTGCCCAGGTTGTTGCGCACGATGCGCTCGCCCGGGTTGAGGCCGCCGGTGATCTCGACCAGGCCGCCGTCTTCGTCGCGCACGCCGGTCTGCACCGCGCGCTCGGCCAGCAGGCCGTTCTCGATCACGTAGACGAAGGCGCGCTGGCCCTCGCTGCGCACCGCGCCGGCCGGCACCGCCAGCACATCGGCGCGGTTGCCCAGCACCAGCGCGCCGCGCGCGAACATGCCCGAGCGCAGCGCGGTTCCGGCATTGTCCACGCGCACATAGACCATCACGCTGCGGGTGCCGGTGGTCACGGCCGGGTTGATGCGCGCCAGCCGTCCTTCGTGGCGGCCGTGTCCCTCGATCTCGAGCAGCACGCGCTGGCCGATGGCGGCGCGTGCCACGTCGGCCATCGGGATCGGGGCCTCCAGCTCCAGCACGCGCAGGTCGACCACGTCGATCAGCCGGGTGTCGGGCGAGACCTTCTCGCCAGGCTGCACCGCGCGCGCGGAGACGGTGCCGTCGAGCGGAGACCTGACCATGGTGTCGGCCAGCGATTTCTGTGTCAGCGCCAGCCCGGCCTGGGCCGCATCAAGGTTGGCGCGCGCCACGTCGAGGCTGGACTGGAAGTTATCGAAGGCAGTCTGCGAGATGAAACCCTTGTCGACCAGGGTGCGGTTGCGCTCGTAGGTCTGGCGGGCATTCTCGTACTGCCCGCGCGCGGCCAGCATCTGGCCGCGCGCCTGCGCGGCCTTGGCCTCGAACTCGGTGGGATCGATGCGGGCGATGACCTGCCCGGCACGCACGGCTTCGCCCTCGCGCACCAGTACCTGCAGGACCTCGCCAGCCACCTTGGCCTTGACCGACGACTGGTTCAGCGCGCGCAGGCTGCCCGACAGCGGCAGGGCCACCTGCAGGTCGCGCCGGGCGGCGTCGATCAGGTCGGTCTGCAGGAATTCCACGGTCGCCGGCGCCGCGGGTGCCGGGGCCTTGGCGCCCCGGCTCTTGCGCACCGCTGCGCCGGCGCCCAGTGCCAGCGCCAGCGCGAGGACTGCCAGGGCGACTACCTTGCCACGTCTCACGTCTCGTCTCCTTGCCGGCCGTCCGGCAGCGGGGCGGGGCCGGCAGCAGGCCGGAACTGCTCCCAGAAATAGGGGCCGGACTGGGGCGGCAGCGGCGTGTCGCGCGCGGCGCCCGTGGTCAGGCCGAACAGCAGTACTTCGAGCAGGTTGTCCAGGTAGGCTTCCGGATCGATCTCGATCGCGGAGCCGGCGCCCAGGCCGTGCTGCCACAGCATCAGGAACACCAGCGGCGCGCAGATCAGCGAGGTGGCCGGGTTAGGCGGCAGCGCCCGCAGTTCCCCGCGTGCCACGCCGCGCGCCAGCACGCGGGCGAATAATTCGTCACCGGGCACCGTGACCTCACGATGGTAGAAGGCGGCGATGTCAGGGAAATTGCCCGCCTCGGCCAGGATCAGCTTGGTCAGCCCGGCCACCGGCGTGGCCCCGATCAGGCCCCACCACCCGCGCAGCAGCTCGCGCAGCAGCTCAGGGGTGGAGCCCTGGTAGCCCTCCACCAGGTCCACGCCCTTTGCCAGCGCGGGCACCAGGCTTTCGCGCACCACCGTCTTGAACAACTCCTCCTTGTTGGCGAAGTAGAGATAGACCGTACCCTTGGAGACCCCGGCCGCCGCGGCGACGTCTTCCAGGCGCGTGGCCGCATAGCCGCGTTCGACGAACAGTGCCAGGGCTGCCGCCACCAGTTCCTGCGGGCGGGCGGCCTTGCGCCGGCTCCAGCGCTTGGCCGGGGCGCCTGGCTTGTCTTTGCTGGGAGTCGAGTTCACGAGGGGCGCGCGGCGCCGGGCGGAGCGCGTTGTTTTCGTTAATAACCAATGGGTCAGTAATGTAGGGGAGGGCTCAGGCTCGGTCAAGCGCACATTTGTGGTCATTTGTGGTCAATTGTGCGAGGGGAGGCCACGCACGTTTTGCGCCGGCCGGCGCGATTTGTGCCCTATACCGCATGCGCGGCGGGGTGGCTGGCGCCATGGGCGGGCCAAGGCGAGCCGGCTGCGGCAAAATGGCGGGCTGGCGCGCCGTCCGGCGCCGTCCTGAACCTTTGCCATGAACCACCAGTCTGACCTTGCCTGCCGCCCGGGATGCGGCGCCTGCTGCATCGCGCCGTCCATCCGCTCGCCCATCCCGGGCATGCCGGAGGGCAAGCCGGCGGGCGTGCCGTGCGCGCAGCTGCTGCCCGACCAGCGCTGCGCCATCTTCGGCCGGCCGGAGCGGCCCGCCTTCTGCGCCGGCCTGCGCCCGGCCGCCGACATGTGCGGCGCCTCGCGCGGCGAAGCGCTCGCCTGGCTGGCGCGGCTCGAAGCCGATACCGCTCCCGCGAGCGGCGCGGCGGCGTGCTGAGGACGCGGGCGGCCTTGCCCGGCCTGGACGGGCGGGACGGCGACGCTGCCGGGAACAGGGTCCGGGAAAGAGTCAGGGATACAGCCAGGGGAAACGACATGATCCACTTCAACCGCCGCCGCTGGATGGCCGCCACCCTCACCGCCGCCGCCGCAGGCCTGGCCGTGTGGCTGGGCGGCTGCGCCGGCATCGGCAGCGACTACACCTTCTCGCAGGCCCAGCTGCAGGCCGCGCTCGAGCGCAAGTTCCCCTTCAACAAGCGCTACATGGAGTTGTTCGACATCCAGCTCGCCCACCCGCAGCTCTTGCTCGATCCGCAGCGCAACCGTGTCAGCGTGCAGTTCGACGCCACGGTCGATAACCGGCTGTTCTTCAACCAGCCGCTGAAGGGCCGCTTCGCGCTGGACAGCGGCCTGCGCTACGACCAGCCCACGCGCTCGCTGGTGCTGCAGGATCCGCAGGTGCAGCAGTTCGACGTGGCCGGCCTGCCGGGGCAGTTCTCGCGGCAGCTCAATGCACTGGGCGCGATCCTCGCCGAACAGCTGCTGCAGGGCTATCCCCTCTACACGTTCAAGCCGGAACAGCTGCGGCTGGCCGGAACCGAGGTCGAGCCCGGTACAATCACCGTCTTGCCCAACGGCATCAACGTCAAGATCAACCGGCCCTGAGGCCGGCGCATCGTCCGGTCCGGACCGTCCCGGCGGGGCCGTGCGGCGCTCTCCATCAACCCAATCCGCTCCAGCATGGATATTGCAATCGCCCTGAAGGCCGTGATCCTCGGCATCGTCGAAGGCCTGACCGAGTTCCTGCCCATCTCCAGCACCGGCCACCTGATCCTGGCCGGCCAGTTGCTGAATTTCAACGACGAAAAGGGCAAGATCTTCGAGATCGTCATCCAGTTCGGTGCGATCCTGGCCGTCTGCTGGGAGTTCCGCCAGCGCATCGGCAAGGTGGTGGCCGGCCTGTCGTCCGACCGCAATGCCCAGCGCTTCGCCGTCAATGTCATCGTCGCCACGCTGCCGGCCATCGTGCTGGCCCTGGTGTTCGGCAAATGGATCAAGGCCCATCTGTTCAGCCCGATCACGGTGGCGACCGCCTTCATCATCGGCGGCCTGGTGATCCTGTGGGCGGAACGGCGCGACGCGCGCCGCGGCCAGGTCTCGCATCCGCGCGGCAACGCCCTGCTGGAGGCGGCCAAGGCCGGCGCGCCGCGCATCGAATCGGTCGACGACCTGAACTGGCGCGACGCAGTCAAGATCGGCTTCGCCCAGTGCTTCGCGCTGATTCCCGGCACCTCGCGCTCCGGCGCGACCATCATCGGCGGCATGCTGTTCGGCCTGTCGCGCCAGGTGGCCACCGAATTCTCCTTCTTCCTGGCCATCCCGGTGATCTTCGGCGCCACCGTCTACGAACTCTACAAGGCGCGCGCGCTGCTGTCGGCCGACGACTTCGGTATCTTCGGCATCGGCTTCGTGTTCGCCTTCATTTCGGCCTTCCTGTGCGTGCGCTGGCTGCTGCGCTTCGTCGCCACGCACGATTTCAAGCCCTTTGCCTGGTATCGCATTGCCTTCGGCCTGATCGTGCTCGGCACGGCCTACAGCGGGCTGGTGGCCTGGAGCGCGTAAGCCGGGCACCCTGTCGCAGAGCAGAAACGAGAACCTCCCCGGCTGGGGAGGTTTTTTTTCGCCGCGAGGTGCTGCGCGGGCAGTCAGGTACGGGTCGGGTGGCCTTTGCCCGATGCGCCACCGTCCCGGCTGCCACGCCGCAGCCGCCGTTCCTCGCGCACCACCAGCCAGGCGCCGCCGGCCAGCATCAGCGCCAGGCCGTACCAGGTCAGGGCATAGACCAGGTGGTTGTTGGGGAAGGCGATCACCGTCAGGCCGCCGGCCGGATAGGCGGGGGCCGCGCCCGGGGCCGCCGGCGCGGCCTCGGCATCGATGAAGTAGGGGGCGACGCGGCTGGCGTCGAGGCCGCGCGCCGCGGCGATTTCCGCGACGTCGCGCGCGTACCAGATGCCGCGCGCCGGATCGTTCGTGCGCAGGAAGCGGCTACCTGGCTCGCTGATGCGCAGCAGGCCGGTCACCGTGACCGCCGTCGACGGCGCGGGGGTGTTGCGGCTGGCCGGCTCGCGCTGCTCGGGCGGCACGAAGCCGCGGTTGACCAGCACGATGCTGCCGTCGGCCTGGCGCAGCGGCGTGATCACCCAGAAGCCGGTGCCGAGGTCGGTGCTGGCCTGCACCAGCGTTTCGCGGTCGTTGAGGAAGGTGCCGCTGACCCGCACATGGCGGTACTCGTCGCTGGCGGCGCTGACTGCCGGCCATCGCGCGGGGGCGGGCGCGTCGACCGGCGGCGCGTGCACGCGCTGGTCGACGTGTGCGATCAGGTCGAGTTTCCAGGCGCGCCGGTGGACCTGCCAGGTGCCCAGCGCGCAGAGCGTGCTGAAGGCGAGCAGGCCGATCAGGGCGAGCAGGACGAGGGTGGCGGGACGGCGGGGTTGGGCAGGCCGGTCGAGCCGGCCGTCGGTGTCGCGGGAATTGCTGGTCAAGGCAGGTTCTTCAAGTCGCGCGTTGTCGTCGGCATCATGTTCTGGTCGAGGTGGAACATGACCCAGAGCGAGCCGCTGAGCGCGATCACCACCAGTACGATGGTGAAGATCAGCGCCAGCATCGACCAGCCGCCCTCGACCTTGGCGTTCATGTGCAGGAAATAGATCATGTGCACGACGATCTGCACGGCGGCAAAGGCGAGGAGGAACAACGCAGTGGTACTGGATTTGTCGAATACCTTGCCCATCACCAGCCAGAAGGGGAGCGCGGTCAGTACCACCGACAGCAGGAAACCGGTCGCGTAGCCCCCGAAGCTGATGTGGAAGCCGTCGTCCTCGTGGTCATGGTGACCGTGATGGTCGTCATGGCCGTGGGCGCCTCCGGCATCGGCAAGCGTATTGTCGTGCGCGCTCATGGTAACACTCCCATCAGGTAGACGAAGGTAAATACCCCGATCCAGACCACGTCCAGGAAGTGCCAGAACATGGACAGGCACATCAGGCGCCGCTTGTTCTCGCGGATCAGCCCGTGCTTGCCGACCTGTGTCATCAGGGTCAGCAGCCAGATGATGCCGCAGGTCACGTGCAGCCCGTGGGTGCCGACCAGGGCGAAGAAGGACGTCAGGAAGGCGCTGCGCTGCGGGCCGTTGCCTTCGTGGATCAGGTTGGCGAACTCGTACAGCTCCACGCCGAGGAAGGCCGCGCCGAACAGGCCGGTGATGGCCAGCCACAGCTGGGTGCTGCCGACCTGGTTGCGCTGCGTCGCCAGCATGGCGAAGCCGTAGGTGATCGACGACAGCAGCAGGAAGGAGGTATTCAGCGCCACCAGCGGCAGCTCGAACACTTCGGCCCCGGTCGGCCCGCCCGCGTAGTGCCGGCCCAGCACGCCGTAGGCGGCGAACAGGCAGGCGAAGATCAGGCAGTCGCTCATCAGGTAGATCCAGAAGCCCAGCAAGGTGCCGTTGGGCGGGTGGACCTCGCTGGTGGCGTAGAAGCGCAGCGGGGCCGAGGCGCGCGCGCTGTCCGCCGGCGCCGTGCCGGCGGACGGGAAGCGGGGATCGAGGGCGGTCGTCTCAGACATGGTTGGCGAGCAGGCGCGTGCGCGCCGCCTCCGTGTGGGTGACCTCGTCGGCCGGGATGTAGTAGTCGCGCTTGTAGTTGAAGGTGTGGCCGATCGCCACCACCAGCGTGGCGGCAAAGGAGAGGGCTGCCACCAGCCACATGTGCCAGATCAGCGCGAAGCCGCACAGCGTGCTCAGGCCCGCCAGGATGATGCCGGCGCCGGTGTTCTTCGGCATGTGGATGGGAATGAAGTCCTGCTGCGGCCGCACGAAGCCCTGCTCCTTCATCTGCCACCAGGCGTCGCTGTCATGGACGATCGGGGTGAAGGCGAAGTTGTACTGCGGTGGGGGCGAGGAGGTCGACCATTCCAGCGTGCGGGCGTTCCAGGGGTCGCCGGTGGTGTCGCGCAGCGCCTCGCGCCGGCGGAAGCTGACCACCAGCTGGATCAGGAAGCAGGCGATGCCCAGTGCGATCAGCAGGGCGCCGAAGGCGGCGAGCTGGAACCAGATCTGCAGCGAAGGATCGATGAAATGGCTCAGGCGGCGCGTCACCCCTTTCAGGCCCAGCACGTACAGTGGCATGAAGGCGAAGTAGAAGCCGATCAGCCAGAACCAGAACGAGCACTTGCCCCAGAAGGGATCGAGACGGTAGCCGAAGGCCTTGGGAAACCAGAAGCTGATGCCGGCCATCAGCCCGAACAGCACGCCGCCGATGATCACGTTGTGGAAGTGGGCGATCAGGAACAAGCTGTTGTGCAGCAGGAAGTCGGCCGGTGGCACCGCCAGCAGCACACCCGTCATGCCGCCGATGACGAAGGTCACCATGAAGCCGATCGTCCACAGCATCGGCACCTCGTAGCGGATGCGGCCCTTGTACATGGTGAAGAGCCAGTTGAACATCTTCGCCCCGGTCGGGATCGAGATGATCATCGTCGTGATGCCGAAGAAGGAATTGACGCTGGCGCCCGAGCCCATGGTGAAGAAGTGGTGCAGCCAGACCAGGTAGGACAGCACCGTGATCACCACCGTCGCATACACCATCGAGGCGTAGCCGAACAGCCGCTTGCCGGTGAAGGTGGACACCACCTCGGAGAAGATGCCGAACACCGGCAGCACCAGGATGTAGACCTCGGGGTGGCCCCAGATCCAGATCAGGTTCACGTACATCATGGCGCTGCCGCCAAGGTCGCTGGTGAAGAAGTTGGTGCCGACGTAGCGGTCCAGCGCCAGCATCGCCAGCACCGCGGTCAGCACGGGGAAGGCGGCGATGATCAGCACGTTGGTGCACAGCGCGGTCCAGGTGAAGACCGGCATCTTCATCAGGGTCATGCCCGGGGCGCGCATCTTGACGATGGTGACCAGCAGGTTGATGCCTGACAGCAAGGTGCCGATGCCTGCCACCTGCAAGGCCCAGATGTAGTAGTCGACCCCGACGTCCGGACTCTGCAGGATGCCGGACAGCGGCGGATAGGCCAGCCAGCCGGTGCGGGCGAACTCGCCGACGAACAGCGAGGCCATCACCAGCACCGCGCCGCCGGTGGTCATCCAGAAGCTGAAGTTGTTGAGGAAGGGGAAGGCCACGTCGCGCGCGCCGATCTGCAGCGGCACCACGAAGTTCATGAACCCGGTGACCAGCGGCATGGCCACGAAGAAGATCATGATCACGCCGTGCGCGGTGAAGATCTGGTCGTAGTGGTGCGGCGGCAGGTAGCCCAGGTTGTCGCCGAAGGCGACCGCCTGCTGCAGCCGCATCATCACGGCATCGGCGAAGCCGCGCAGCAGCATCACGATGCCGAGGATCACGTACATGATCCCGATCTTCTTGTGGTCGATGCTGGTGAACCATTCCCGCCACAGGTAGCCCCACAGGCGGAAGTACGTGATCCCTCCGACGACCGCCACGCCGCCGATGGCGACCGCGGCGAAGGTCGCCAGCAGGATGGGCTCGTGGAAGGGGATCGCCTCCCATGTCAGGCGACCGAATATCAGCTGGGTGAGATCGAGGCGCTCTTGCATAGTCGTCGGCTGCAGCAGGTCAACGGAACCAGGGACGCTTCATCGGAATGCCCGCGCGATCGCTATCGCTGCAGGCTGCCGGTGACGGCGGAAGGAGTGGGGTCGCCGGCGAGGCGGGCCGTGTCGGCAGCGGTGCAGATCGCGTCGAGGTAGGCCGGCCTGCGCAGCGCCAGGTCCTGCGGCGCACGCCCGTAGAGGGCCATCGCCGTCTCGTAGCGGCGGCGCGCATCGGCGGCCATCACGTCGCGCATGCAGGCCTGGCCGGGCGCCACGCACCGGTTCAGGATGGCGTCGTAGAGGCCCTTGTCCACGCTGGCATAGCGCCGTACCGGCTCGTGCTCGCTCGGCCGCTCGAGCCGCAGGTAGGCATCGCGGCTGAGCGCGCCGCCGTCCGCCCTGACCTGCTTCACCCATTGCTCGAACTCGCCGGAGCTCATGCCGCGGAACTGGAAGCGCATGCTGGAGAATCCCGCGCCGCTGTAGTTGGCCGAGAAGCCTTCGTAGACGCCCGGCTGGTTGATCACCGCATGCAGCTTGGTTTCCATGCCGGGCATCGCGTAGATCTGGCCGGCCAGCGAGGGGATGAAGAAGGAGTTCATCACCGAGGTGGAGGTGATGCGGAAGCGGATCGGCTGGTCGACCGGCGCGACCAGCTCGTTGACCGTGGCGATGCCCTGGTCCGGATACAGGAACAGCCATTTCCAGTCCATCGCGACCACTTCCACGGTCAGCGGCTCGGTGCCGACCGGCACTTCGCGCGCCTCGTCGATGCGCGCCAGCGGGCGGTAGGGATCGAGCTTGTGGGTGCTGACCCAGGTCAGCGCGCCCAGCGCGATGATGATCAGCAGCGGCGCGGCCCAGATCAGCAGCTCCAGCAGCGTCGAGTGGTCCCAGTCGGGTTCGTAGGCCGCCTGCGTGTTCGAGGCCCGGTACCGCCACGCGAACAGCAGCGTCAGCGCGATCACCGGGATGATGATCAGCAGCATCAGGCAGGTGGAGATGATGATGATGTCGCGCTGCCGGGTGGCGAGATCGCCGGCAGGCGAGAGCAGGACGGCGTTGCATCCTGCCAACAGGGTCAGGGCGGGCAGCAGCAGCCAGCCGCGCCGGACTTTGGGTACAGGCCTCGTCGTCATAGGCGACACCTTAGCCGTGGTGGAGAGCGCCGAATTTACGCCTGGGCGGGAGTAGCGAGTACTGGACATATTCCCTATGGCAAAGTCGTGCGGCAGATGCCATTCTTATGGGTGCGGCGAGAAACCGTAACCGGATACCGCATCCGATCTGAGCGAGGGCCTGATGATGACCAGCATCACTCACAAGCACCCATCGTCTTCTGCTTCACCCGCCGCGCCCGATCCCGCGCATCGAGCGCAGGTGGCCCCGGGGGAGATCGCTACCGGAGTGGTCATCGGCCGCGCTTCCGAGTACTTCGATTTCTTCGTCTACGGGCTCGCCTCGGTACTGGTCTTCCCGTCGGTCTTCTTCCCGACCATGGAGCGGCTCGAGGGCATGCTGTACGCCTTCACGATCTTCTCCTTCGCCTTCATCGCCAGGCCGTTCGGCACGGCCCTGTTCATGAAGATCCAGCGCCGCTGGGGACGCGGCATCAAGCTGACGGCCGCGCTGTTCGTGCTGGGCACGGCCACCGCGGGGATCGCCTTCCTGCCCGGCTACAACAGCCTGGGCTTCTCGTCCATCGTGCTGCTGTCCTTCTTCCGCGTGCTGCAGGGCATCGGCTTCGGCGGCTCGTGGGACGGGCTGCCGTCGCTGCTTGCGCTCAACGCGCCGTCGCAGCGGCGCGGCTGGTATGCCATGATCGGCCAGCTCGGCGCGCCGATCGGCTTCATCGTGGCCAGTGCGCTGTTCCTGTTCCTCTACACCAGCCTGGACGGCGGCGACTTCCTCGACTGGGGCTGGCGCTACCCCTTCTACGTCGCCTTCGCCATCAACGTGGTGGCCTTGTTCGCCCGCCTGCGGCTGGTGGTCACGGAAGAGTACACCCAGTTGCTGGAAGAAGGGGAGCTGGAACCGATCAGCACCGCGGAAATGTTGCGCAGCCAAGGTTACAACCTCTTTATCGGTGCCTTCGCCGCACTGGCCAGCTATGCCCTGTTCCACCTGGTGACGGTGTTTCCGCTGTCGTGGGTGGTGATCGGCGCCACCCAGGACGTGGCCAACGTGCTGGCGGTGCAGATCGTCGGCGGCTTCATCGCGATCGTGTGCACGCTGGCCTCGGGCCGCCTTGCCGACCGCATCGGGCGGCGCACCACACTCGGCCTGATGGCGGCGCTGATCGGCGTGTTCGCGCTGTTCGCGCCCTACCTGATGGGCGGCAGCGCGGTGCGCCAGGACATCTTCATCCTGGTCGGCTTCGCCCTGCTCGGCCTGTCCTATGGGCAGGCCGCAGGCACCGTGACCGCCAATTTCGAGCGGCGCTTCCGCTACACCGGTGCGGCCTTGAGTTCCGATTTCGCCTGGCTGTTCGGTGCCGCCTTCGCGCCGCTGGTCGCGCTCGGCCTGTCGTCCACGTTCGGACTGGTGGCCGTCAGCGCTTACCTGCTGTCCGGCACCGCCTGCACGCTGGTGGCGCTGCGTATCAACCGGGCACTGGAAACGCGCGACTGAGGCCGGCGCCGGGGCCTGCCGCCCGTCCGGGCACTCCGCCAAAGCAAAGAGGCCTTCCCAAGGGAAGGCCTCTTTGCGTTCGGCTTGCCGCTGACGCGGGCGTGGGCGCCGATGGCGCCACGCATGTGCGCAGCCGTACTCAGTCCTGCCGGCGGAACACGACGTCCCAGACGCCATGGCCGAGGCGCAGGCCGCGGCGCTCGAACTTGGTGACCGGGCGGTAGTCCGGGCGCGGCGCGAAGCCGCCGGGCGCATCCGAGGTATTGCGCAGCAATGGCTCGCCCGCCAGCACTTCCACCATCTGGTGCGCATATTCTTCCCAGTCGGTGGCGCAGTGGATGTAGCCGCCGGGCTTCAGGCGCGAGGCCAGCAGCTTGACCAGCGGCGGCTGCACCAGGCGCCGCTTGTTGTGGCGCTTCTTGTGCCAGGGATCGGGGAAGAAGATGTGCACGCCGTCGAGGCTCGCCTCGTCCAGCATGTGCGCGATCACTTCGACCGCATCGTGCTGCAGGATGCGCACGTTGCCGATGTCGCGCTCGCCGAGCAGCTTGAGCAGGGCGCCCACGCCGGGTTCGTGCACCTCGCAGCCGAGGAAGTTGTCCTGCGGGCGCAGCGCGGCGATATGCGCGGTGGTCTCGCCCATGCCGAAACCGATTTCCAGGATGGCGGGCGCTTCGCGGCCGAAGGCGGCCTGCCAGTCCAGCGGTTCTGCGGTGTAGGGCAGCAGGAAGCGCGGGCCCTGTTCGTCGATGGCGCGCTGCTGGCCGGTCGAGGTGCGGCCGGCGCGGCGCACGAAAGAGCGGATGCGGCGCGGGTGGGCCACGCCCTCGATGTCGGCGGCCTCGGGCGCGAGATCGGCTTCAGGCGCGGCGCCCGGGTCCGGCGTCGGGTCGGTGGGGGTGGATTCGGGAAGCATGGCAACAAGAAAGCCGCCGGGCGGATCCCCGGTCCGGCGGGTGCGCACGGCGCGCCGTGCGGCGCGGTGGGCCGGGACCGGCTGCCTCTGGCGGCCTGGTTCAGTATGCGGTGGAGCGGGCGATGGGAATCGATCCAATCATTCAACCCATTGATTAATAACGGGTTTCCCAAGTTCGGATGTCCGGTTTGGGCCGTAAATGATACCAGTTTTGCCCTCCTGATGGATAGATGCATCCACTGCGGTCTTAGGGCAGCCACTGACAGCCACTGAGTTGTGTGCCCAGCGGCCTGCTCCTAAGCGAAGCGGCATCAGGCGCCCTGAGCTTGTGCTACATGCAGAGCTCTGCTCTCGAATCGCACGGAAACAGAGTTCGCTTGCCCCTGGGGCCTATGCAGGTGCGTCACGATCTCGTAGGGGCCGTCGTCCAGGGGGCGCATGCTGACTCCCCATCCATGGGCGTGCTTGATGCGCGATTGCGCGGATAGCCCGACACCGTAGCCGGCAGAAACCCATAGCGCCATCATCTCGAAAGACGTCACGTATTGAAGTTTTTGCGGGTCGGCGGACGGGAGCGAGAGCAGCCGATGGTCCAGTGAAGAACAGGCCTCAGCCTGCAAGCGAAAGATCGGGTAGTTCTGTAGGTCAGCGATGGTGAGCGATGCCTGATCCAGCAATGGAAACCGCAGCGGCATCGCAACGGCCATGCTCTCAACCCACAAGGGCTGGGTTTGGATGACCGGATCGCTCGCCTCTTGAAGCGACACCCCTACGTCGTAGCGGCCTTCACGAAGTCCATCAAGCAACTCGTCACCTGCAACCTCAAAGAACCCGATGCTGACCTCTGGTTCTTGCGCACGTTGCAGCGCGAGCAGCGCCGAAAGCCGAGATGACGATACGCCTGGCGCTATCGCAAACCTGAGGTGGGCGGGCTGGCTGGTGATGTTGTCCATGGAGAACCCACAGAAGCGACAAAGCAGGTCAAGGGCAAACCAGCATCATAGTAAAGAGAGAACTTTAACGTCTATATATTTAACGTGGTTAATTTAAGAGGATTGTTTGACGCTTCTGCCGATGCAGAAGCTTACTATTCAGCCAGGTCGTCCACCTGGCACACCCACCTATGAATCCGAACCAGCATTAGCTTTCGGGCGGGCCGTGCGCGCGGCCCGCGTCGCGCACGGCGTCGCTCAAGACGACTTTGCATTTCAGGCTGGAATATCGCGTTCACACATGGGCAAGATCGAACGCGGGGAGCATGTGCCGACGCTTCCCCTGATACTGAAAATTGCCGCCGCGCTCGGGATCAGCGCCAGCGAGTTGATGGCGGCGACTGAAAAGAACCTCAACTCTGGCAGTGAGCCGCAAGACTCGCCATAAACAGCCGCGAACTTCAGTTACAGCTCGTGCCGCCGCATCAATCGCCCGAGTGCTCGCGCAGGCGCGCAATGAACCGCTCCACCGATACCGGCAAATCCTCGCTGACGGGCCGCAGCAAGTAGGTCGTGATGATCGCGGAATCCATAGCCAGGGGACGGATTACCACATCGGGGCGCGGGCTCGCCGCGACCCTGGTTGCCGTGATGAAGCCAACGCCGTAGCCAGCACCGACCAGGGTGAGCATCATATCCAGCGAGGACACATGCTCGACAACGTCGGGCTCACGCTCCAACGGCCGCAGCAGCCGCGTCAGTTCGCGGTAGCAGCCTTCGCATGTCTGCGGGTCGCATAAGACCAGTGGGTAGCTCGCAAGCTGGTGCAGCGGAACGGCCTTGTGTGAAAGCAAAGGGTGCCGGGCAGGTACGGCGACCACCAGCGAGTCGTGCCAGAGCGGCTCGGTCACGATGTCATCGCCGACCTCCGCCGTGTGCGCGAACCCGATCGAGAAGTCGCCCGAGCGTAGCCCGCGCAACTGCTCGGCCAACGGCACTTCGGACAGACGAATCTCGATCTCCGGCTCTTCCTCGCGGCAACGGGCCAGGAGGGCTGACAGCCGGGGATCGATGGCGCCGTCGGACACTGCAATGCGAAGGCTTCCGCTCAGGCCCGAGGCGACCGCCTGGACGTTCTCCTGAGCCTGCTTCAGCGCGGCGAACACCCTGCGCACGTCTTGCAGGAAAGTTGCGCCCGCCTCGGTAAGCACCGTACCTCGGCGGTTGCGCACGAAGAGCACTGCACCCAGGTCGTCCTCAAGCTCCTTGATGGCGCGGGACAAGGGTGGTTGTTCGATATGTAGGCGCTCGGCGGCCCGTGTGAAGTGCAGCTCCTCTGCGAGAGCCACAAAGCAGCGAAGGTGTCGCAGTTCCATGGGCCGTGCTCCTGCTCCCTATCAAGGATCTATTCGCACCAGTCTTCGTCCGCGATGGCCTGCTGGATGCACCCCATTCCACGCCGATCCTGGTGCGCTCCGCTGGGCTGATTGCCTACTCGTCCACATCAGATCTCTCATTTGCGCCTTAAAAAATGGTTATCATAATGCAGCATACTAGCAAATCAACTTAGATTTATAGACGTCTTTTCAAGCAGCTCATATACTTTCTGCAGAAACCCGCATAAGCATTCGTTATTCCGAACGAGTCAACCAGAATGCCCCACGAACAACTTACCGATCTAACCCAGCCACAACGCGACCGCCTCGCGTTCGTGGAGTTGCGCCTGCGCTTCATGGGGGAGATGCGCCGCCAGGATCTGGTCACGCGCTTTGCTATCCAGTCCGCTGCTGCGTCCAGGGATCTGGCGCTGTACAAGGAGCTTGCCCCGGGCAACATCGACTACGACGGCAAAGGCAAGTGCTACGTCCTTGGGCCGAGCTTCCAGCCGATCTTCACCTTCCCGCCCGAGCGGGCGTTGTCGTGGCTGACGCAGGGGTTTGGCGACGGTGAACCAATGCACATCAAGGCGTGGGTGGCCAGCGAGAGCCCGTCCCGGCTCACCCATCCTGACCTGGACATCCTGGCGAGCGTGACTCGTGCCATCCACCACGAATGCCCGCTGGGTATCGAGTACCACTCCATCTCCAGTGGCCGCACCACACGCGAGATCGTCCCGTTCGCGTTGATCGACAACGGCCTGCGCTGGCACGTCCGCGCCTTCGACCGCAAATCGCAGGAGTTCCGGGATTTCGTCATCACCCGCATCAAGCGCCCTGTGGTGCGCAAGGGGCAGCCCGTGGCGCCCCACGAAATGAACGATCAGGACATTCAGTGGACACGGATTGTCGAGCTGGAGCTGGTTCCTCACCCGGATCAGCCCCGGCCAGAAATCACCGAAATGGACTACGGCATGCAGGGCGGCGTGTTGCACATGAAGCTACGCGCCGCCACCGCCGGCTACATCCTGCGCAAATGGAGTGTGGACTGCTCCCCCGACCATAGCCTGCGCGGCCCTGAGTACCGGCTTTGGTTGAGGAACCACCTCGCCATCTATGGTGTGCGCAGTGCGGTGCTGGCGCCGGGTTATCGCTCCCCTGATCAACACCGGCTCGAAGCCGAGACAGACTGATTGGATGAGCATGCTCGCAAAACTGGAACGACTCATCGGCGAAATCGGCGACCTCAACAGCAAGTTGATCCTGCTGGTCGGCCCCAGCCGCAGTGGCAAGACCCAACTGCTGCGCCAGCTCAGCGCCAAGCTCAACATCGAGCCGCTCAACGTTGGCCTGGAGCTGGGGCGCCGGCTGGCCGCCACGCCGAACAACAAGCGCAGCTTCTCGGCAGGCGAACTGCTGCGCGAGATCGCGCTGCTTGAACAATTCGGGGAACGAACCGAAACCCCGCTGCTGCTCGACAACCTGGAGTTGCTGTTCGAGCCCAGCTTGCAGATCAACCCGCTTGACCTCGTCAGGCGGCTGGCTCACTCCAAGCGCGTCGTGGCCGTCTGGCCTGGCGAGCTGCGCGGTGATCGGCTGATCTACGCCGACATGAGCCATCCAGAACATCGTGACTACAGCCAGGACGGTGTGGTCGTACTCGAAATTTGACCGAATTTACGAAAACTGCGGGAAGAGAGAAACCTATGGGCACGAACATGAAATACGGAGATTTGATCCAGTTCGAGCAGATCGAGTCAGTCATTCAACTGCTCGATGCCGGACGCCCGGACGAAGCCAAGAAGCTCGTCGCCACCTATGTCATCTCCGACGACATGGCCGAGCGGATCTCCAAGCTCATGGTTCCCCAGCTCAGTTTCGAGGATTCGGTCGATCACAAGGGCGTGCTGATCGTCGGCAACTACGGCACCGGTAAATCGCACTTGATGTCGGTGCTGTCGCTGGTGGCAGAAGACGCCGCTTATGCGCCGATGATTCGCCACCCCAAGGTCGCCGAGGCGGTTGCCTCCATCGCCGGAAAATTCAAGGTTCTTCGCATCGAGGTGGGCGGTCTGGAAATGCCGCTGCGCCAGGTCATCACCCAGCAGCTTGAGCGCTTCCTCGACAAACTGGGCGTCAGCTACAGCTTCCCGCCGGCAGATCAAGAACTCAACAACAAAGAGTCTCTTGAAGAAATGATGGCGGCCTTCCATGAGGTCTACCCAGACCAGGGCCTGCTGCTGGTGGTCGATGAGTTCCTGGAATACCTGCAATCGCGCAAAGACAACGAACTGATTCGCGACTTGGCAATCCTCCGTCAGATCGGCGAAGTCACCAAACATCTCAAGTTCCGCTTCGTGGCCGGCGTGCAGGAAGCCATCTTCGACAGCGTGCGCTTCCAGCACGTCGCCGACAGCATGCGCCGAGTCAACGAGCGCTTCACCCAAATCCTCATCGACCGCCAGGACGTCAGCTTCGTCGTCTCCGCGCGCCTGCTCAAGAAGACGGCTGACCAGCAGAACAAGATCCGCGAATACCTCACGCCGTTCGCCAAGTTCTACGGCTCCATGAACGAGCGCATGGACGAGTACGTGCGGCTGTTCCCGGTGCACCCGGACTACCTGAAGACCTTTGAGCAGATCCACTTCACCGAGAAGCGCGGTGCACTCAAGACCATCGAGGCCGCCATGCTGGCCATCCTCGACCAGGAAGTGCCCGCCGACAAGCCGCTGTTCATCAGCTACGAGAGTTTCTGGAACACCATCAAGGCCAACTCTGTCTTGCGCGCCGACCCGAACATCAAGGAAGTGATGCGCGTGTCCGAAGTGCTGGAGTCCCGCGTGCAGCAGGCTTTCACGCGCCCGGCCTACAAGCCGATGGCACTGCGCGTCATCAATGCGTTGGCCGTCCACCGCTTGACCACCGGTGGCGACATCCACATCCCCATCGGCCCCACCGCAGCCGAACTGCGCGACGCCCTGTGTCTGTTCCAGCCTGGCGTGGAGGACATGCCCGGCGACCCGGCCGAGAACCTGCTGTCGATGGTGCAAACCGTGATGCGGGAAGTGCTGAAGACCGTCAACGGCCAGTTCATCTCCAAGGCGCCGGACACCGAGCAGTACTACCTCGATCTCAAGAAAGACATCGACTACGACGCGCAGATCGAAAAACGCGCCGAAGCCTTGTCCGACGACGCGCTGGATCGCGCCTACTACAGCGCCATCAAGGCGCTGATGGAGTGCAGCGACGACCTACGCTACCCCGGTTTCCAGATCTGGCAGTACCAGGTCGAATGGCAAGAACGTCGCGTCGAGCGCATGGGCTACCTGTTCTTTGGCGCGCCGAACGACCGGCCCACGGCACAGCCTGAGCGTGACTTCTACATTTACTTCATCCAGCCATTCGACAGGCCGAAGTTCAGCGATGCCAACCTGGCGGACGAGGTGTTCTTCCGTCTGAAGTCACCCGACGAAGACTACAAACGCTATCTGTCGCAATACGCTGCGGCACTGGACCTGGCATCCACCGCCAGCGGCGGCGCGAAGGCCGTCTACCTATCCAAAGCCCAGGACTCGCTGCGGTCCATGAGCAAGTGGCTGCAAGAAAAGCAGATGACCGCGTTCGAGGTCACCTACCAAGGCAAGACCAAGACGCTACAGGACTGGGCCAAGGGCGTGTCCCTGCGCGAGCGGGCACGCCTGGGTCCGGAAGAACGCATCAACTTCCGCGACGTGGTGAACATAGTCTCTGGCTTGGCACTGGGCCAGCGCTTTGCTGACATCGCGCCTGAATACCCCACGTTCTCGGTGCTGGTCACCGAAGCCAACCGCAAGCAATTGGTGGGCAACGCACTGCGCGCACTGGCAGGTGGAACGCGAACCAAGGATGCCGTTGCCATTCTCGATGCGCTGGAACTGCTCGATGGCGACCGCGTTGATCCCGCCAACTCCCGCTACGCGAAAGAGGTGCTGAGCTGCCTCAAGGCTAAAGGCCACGGCCAGGTGCTCAACCGCAACGAACTGCTGTCTGGCTCGTCCGACATCGAGTATTTCGCGCCGATCAAGTACCGGCTGGAGCCCGACCTGCTGGTCACCGTGCTGGGCGGCCTGGTCTATTCCGGTGACCTCGTGCTGTCCATCACTGGCGACAAGATCGACTCCGGCAAGCTGGCGCAACTCGCAGAGCGCTCGCTGGAAGAACTCAAGCAGTTCAAGCATGTCGAGGCCCCCAAGGAGATCAACCTCGCCGTGCTACGCGCCTTGTTCGAGCTGTTCGACCTGCCATCCGGCCTGGCTCAGAAGGCCAGCCAAGGCGATACCGAACCCGTCATCAAGCTGCAAGAGAAGGTCAGCGCGCAGGTAGCCCGGATGCTCAAGGCCGGTTCCGACCTGCAGCAAGGCAAGCTCGGCTTCTGGGGCCAGAACCTGCTGCGCGAAGAAGAAGCCAAAGACTGGTACGCCCGACTCGACTCGCTGAAAAAGTTCACCGAGTCGCTGACGCCGTACAACACCGTCGGCAAGCTCAAGAACCTGCGCGTGACGCTGGATGATCTGGATAGCCAGAAGAAGAATCTGGAGATTCTCGCCGCCGTTGAGCGCCTGCTCGAATTGGTCGCGGATCTGGGTGGCACGGCGTCTTACCTCTCCCAGGCCGAGATGGTGCTGCCCACCGAGCATCCGTGGGTGAAGCAAGCCGAGGCAGCCCGCAAAGCCCTACAAGACAAGCTGAGCCAGGACCGCACGGCTGAGCACGCTTCTGAGTACCGGCAAACCCTGGGCCAGCTCAAGAAGGACTACATCGCTGCTTACATCGCCAGCCACAGCAAGGCACGGCTTGGCGTGGCCGAAGACAAGACCCGCAATGCCCTGCGTCGCGACGAGCGCCTGCTGGCACTGCGCGTATTGGCCGGCGTGTCGTTGATGCCCACTAGCCAACTCACCGCGTTCGAGGAATCCCTCAATGGCCTGAAGAGCTGCTCGTCGCTGGATGAGCCGACGCTGGTCACGACCGCCGTCTGCCCGCACTGCCAGTTCCGCCCGTCCGCTGAGCAACTGGAACTGCTGCCCGCCGCCAACCGCCTGCACAAGCTGGACGACGATCTGGACGAATTGCTGGCCAACTGGCAGCAAACCCTGCTGGAGAACCTGGAAGACCCGTTCACCCAGGAGAGCCTGGGCCTGTTGCCCACCGCCAGCAAAAAGCTGATCGACGCCTTCCTAGCCTCACGCACGCTGCCGGCCCCATTGACCCAAGAGTTCGCCAACGCCGTGCAAGAGGCGCTGTCGGGATTGGAGAAGATCGAAGTCAAGAGCGACGAGATCAAGCAGGCGCTGCTGCAAGGCGGCTCACCCGCCACGCCGGACGACCTGCGCAAACGCTTTGATGCACTGATCAGTGACCGTAGCAAAGGCAAAGATGCCACCAAGCTGCGCTTCGTGATCGAGTGAAGGAGAACAGCATGCTGCTCAAATCACTGAAACTGACCAATTTCCTGAGCTTTGGCGAGTCCGCGCAGGTGCTAGAACTGCGCCCGCTCAATGTGGTGATCGGCCCCAATGGGTCGGGCAAATCCAACTTGATCGAAGCCATCGACCTGATTCGCTCCACGCCAAGCACCTCGGAGAAATCCAACCTGCTGGCGGCCATCCGCGATGGCGGTGGTGTGCGTGACTGGTTGTGGAAAGGCGCAATCAAAACACCACACGCAACCATTGATGCGGTATTCGACAACCCAAGAGCGTCCCAAAATTTGCGCTATGTGTTGAGTTTTTCTGAAGTGGGGCAACGCTTTGAGATCCTAGATGAGCGTGTCGAACACGAGCAGCCGGACTATGGACATACCAACCCCTATTTTTACTACCGTTTCCAGAACGGTCATGGTGTGCTCAACATCAAAGGCAATGAGCGACGCTTGCAGCACGAAGACATTGACTCCACCGCGTCAATTTTGTCTCAGCGCAAAGACCCCGATCAGTATCCAGAACTGACTTGGCTAGGTAATTCTTTCGGAAAGATGCGGCTCTACCGCGAGTGGACCTTTGGGCGCTACACCACACCAAGACTGCCGCAAAAGGCTGACTTGCCAAACGACCTGCTGGAGCCGGACGCCAGCAATCTGGGCTTGGTGCTCAACCGGCTGCGCCGCGATCCAGAGGTCAAAAAGAAGCTGCTCGACGCACTGCGCGCGCTGTACGACGGTATCGACGACTTCGATGTGCAGATCGAAGGTGGAACGGTGCAGGTGTTCTTTCAGGAAGGCAAGTACATCGTCCCCGCCACACGGCTTTCGGACGGTACCCTGCGTTACCTGTGCTTGCTGGCCATCCTTTGCCACCCCAATCCGCCGCCACTGATCTGTATTGAAGAACCCGAGTTGGGCCTGCACCCCGACGTTCTGCCAACGCTGGCCGACCTGCTCAAAGATGCGTCAGATCGCACCCAACTGATCGTCACCACCCATTCTGATGTGCTTGTCGATGCCCTGACAGACCAACCAGAAGCGGTCATCGTTGCTGAGCGCGGCCCGCAGGGAACCACACTGACCCGACTCGATGCCGACAAGTTAAAACCTTGGCTGGAAAAATACCGGCTGGGCCAACTGTGGACACGCGGCGAGATTGGGGGGACGAGATGGTGAAGTTGTACGTCGAAGGTGGCGGTGATACGGCAGCATTGAAAACTGCCTGCCGCGAAGGATTTACGACATTCGTCACCAAGGCCGGATTGAAGAACCGCCCACGAATCGTGGCATGCGGGAGCAGACGCGATGCGTTCGATTCCTTTTGCACAGCAATTGCCAGTGGCGAAGAAGCTTTTCTGCTCGTGGACAGTGAAGATCTCGTCAATGCTCAACACCAGCAAGGACAGCCGGATACCTGGCAACCATGGGCACACCTGAAAACCAGGCAGGGAGACGGCTGGGACAAACCGCAGCATTCCGCCGACACGGATTGTCACCTCATGGTGAAAATCATGGAAAGCTGGTTCCTCGCGGACAGGGATGCACTCAAAGCATTTTTCGGACAGGGTTTCAAGGAAAACGCCTTGCCTGCTGCCGACAACGCCATCGAAGGCATCGCGAAGCAGCAGGTCTATAGATCCCTGGAGCAGGCCACCAGTAACTGCAAGACCAAAGCCGTTTACGGCAAGGGCGAGCACTCGTTCAAGCTGCTGACGAAGATCGACCCGGCCAAAGTAATTCAGGCATCGCCATGGGCCAAGCGGTTCGTAGATGAATTGCGCAAGAAAATGGATGTTTGAGGTGCAACCTATGCCTATGACAACGAATGCAACCAGTAACTTGCTAGATCTGGCTGAGCAATTGGTTCATCGCTGCCGGCTCGCCGCACCCAGTCAAGCGGAAATTGGCAAGGAAGACGGCAATGGATATTGAAACCGCTGGGGCCATCAGGCTGTTTTTCCCCAACCCATCATTGACCTTGGTTTATTTCGAGGCGCTAGCCAATGCGCTGGATGCGGGTGCGACCGATGTGTCCATCGATATTGATGTACAGGCATTTGACAAGCCAGACACACTGAAAATTACGGTATCAGACAACGGCGATGGATTCACGGACGAGAACTTTGAGCGCTTTAGAAAACTGCTAAGGCCAAGAGATAAGTTCCATAAAGGCATCGGCCGCCTGGTATTCCTCAACTACTTTAGCCGGGTAGAGGTCAACAGCACCCGCGACAAGTGGCGCAGGAGCTTTATCTTCAAAGATGGATTCGATGGCAATGCACCACTTGAAATCCTGAAAGATGAGCAGCCCGCCAAAACAGCTTTGGCCTTCAATGGCTTTGCAAAAGATCGCGTCAAGTCCTATGACGATTTGAAACCTGACGCACTCAAGCCACTCTTGATCGAGCAATTCCTGCCGACGCTGGATGCGCGCAAGCGCGACGGTACGGCATTCAAAATTTCGATCAACTTGAACACCAAAGAAAGCAACGTCCAAAAAGAGTTCTTCCCACACGAAACGGTCATTACAGCAGATGACTTGCCATCAATGACAAAAATCACGATCCAGGATGATTCTCTGGATGCGATTTCGGCTATTGATATGTACTACCACATTGAGTCTGTGGCGGGAAAAGGCAGCGCTCTAACGGCATTCAGCATCGACGGACGCACGATTCCGGCCAACCTGATACCTCCGGCATCATTTCCGGCGGGCTATCTATGTGTTTTTCTATTTGAATCTGAAATTTTCCACTCCAATGCCGATAGCTCGCGTCAGAAGTTGGTGTTGCCCGAAGGGGTTCAAGAGGCACGGCTCTTCCGAGTGCTGCGTCGTGAGCTTGGAAAAGTACTTGCTCAGAAAATTCCGCAGATCACCGAAAGAAACGGAAAAATAAAAGAAAAGTTCGAAGAGCAGTTTCCTCATTTGCTTGGATTTTTTGAAAACGATACCGTCGGCCTGATTGATCGGGACGATGCTCTAGCGATCGCCCAGCAACGATTCTTCCGGGTCCAAAAAGAGATCCTTCAGAGTGAGAAGTTGAGTGAGACTGCTTATGAAAAATCTATGGAGCTTTCTTCTCGGACTTTGACAGAGTACATCCTGTATCGCGACAAGATCATTGGCCGGATGAAGGAGATGACGGCCGATAATGCCGAGGCTGAGATACACAACCTGATCGTCCCGAGGTTTAAGGAGTTTTCCCAAGATACCTTGTCTACCGAGATTTACCAGAACAATGCTTGGTTGCTGGACGACAAGTTCATGGTTTTTCGCACGATACTGAGCGAGAAAAGTATGGATGCTGTCATCAATGCCATCCGCCTGGATGACGAAAGCGTGGGAGATACTGGCCGGCCAGACATTGCCATGATCTTCTCAGCCGATCCGAGTGACGCTGCGCCGGTCGATGTCGTGGTAGTTGAAATAAAGAAGAAGACCGACGAAGAAAAAGATAATTTTTATGCGGTAAATCAACTGCTTGATCGCGCTGGAAAACTGGTGGCTTACTGCCCGAATATCCAACGGGTTTGGTATTACGCAATCATGGATATCAATGACACCACTGCCTTTCGGCTGCGGCAATTCAAGTGGACGCCCTTTTTCTCCAAAGGCAAAGTCTACTATCAGGAATTCGAAACCCCACATCCCGATGGGAGAATCATTCCCACGCCAACGTTTGTGGTGTCCTTTGATGCGATTGTTGCGGATGCCGAGTGCAGAAATCACACATTCCTTGAGATTCTGCGTGATGGTATGAAGAAATATGCCGAACAGCACGCCACGGGTTCGGAAGGAGAGCCGCTATGAGCACCTTCGCGGCTCAAGGCCTGACGGACATAGATTCTCTGGCGCTGGTTGTGCGCGACCCCGAGTCAAAACGGCTGATTGGCGAGGCTCTGTCAGCTTATCGCGGCGGAGCGTTTCGTTCCGCCATCGTTTCCACATGGATCGCTGTCGACTACGACATCATCGCCAAGGCCAAGGAGTTGGCTGCGCATGGCGATGCCGCAGCCATCGCGTTCGTGCGGGAAGTCGAGCAAGCGATACAGAACAGCGATGTGAAAAAGATGCAGGCTATAGAGTCTGCTGTCCTGGCTACGGCAAATGAAAAGCTCCAACTATTCGCTCCACACGAGTTTGAAGATTTGAATCGTTTGCAGAGGGATCGGCACCTGTGCGCGCATCCTGCCTTTGCCACGGAAGACTCCCTGTTTCAGCCGACACCAGAACTGGTGCGGACCCACATCACCCATGCACTGAAGCACCTGCTGATCAACGCGCCGCTTCAAGGCAAGAGCGCGATTGAGCGGTTCCACACCGATCTGCTGAGTCCTTCTTTCCCCGTGGATGGCGACAGTATCGGCACATTCGTTCGCACCAAGTATCTTGACCGAGCGAAAGATGTGATGGTCGTCAACTTGATCAAGTCCCTGATGAGTGCACCTTTCGGCGCTGAGTCTGCCCAATATATCGGGCAACTTCGTCAAGTTGCCCGAACGCTGCGGGAAGTTGCCAAAGCTAAGACAGCAATTTACGACGTAACAGCTAGGGATCACATCGCACGTAAATTCGATGCGATTCCAGACGCACTGCTGCTCAGCATCAGCGCTTTTGTTGAGTGCGATTCCCGCGTTTGGGACTGGCTCGCGGAGCCGACCCGAATTAGATTTAAGCAGTTGCTTGGGATTGCCGATGCTGAAACCCTCAAAGCGCATTCTGCCTTCGAGGTGTTTGGCATTCCCGAACTGGCTAATATTCTGTTGGCACGATTCGATTCTTTTGAACAAGATGTTCAGATTGGAATTATTTCCCAAATTCCAAGGCGCGAGTTTATTTCGCAGGCCATCCGCATCTATGGTGAGTCTAGTGGCTGGCGAAGCGCAGAGCATCGTGGGCGAGCATTGATGATTCCACTTGCACATTTAATGGGTGTGGATGATGTGCGTTCCATGCTTGAAGCTGTGCAGGGGAATGGCCAAATATGGGGTGCAAGCGGAACATCTACGATCCTGGATGCCGTATTCGACGCCACACGAAATCTTCTGCCTGGGTCTCATCCTCATTGGCAAGCATTTATAGATGCTCGGATCGCTGATAGTAGGGATGCCTCCGATCACTATGCATATCCCTCGCTTCAACAGCGACTCAAAGCAATAGAAACAGAATAAGGCAAAAGTATGATGAGTGATTTTTTCCAAACAAATGACGCCTTGGCAGGCCCCGTCGAATGCCTCGGCCAGACCTTCGCCAGCGACGACGCACGCCGCACGCATTTTCTTGGGCTGCTGGCCGACAAGTTGAAAGACCCGGCATTCCGCAAGCAGGAAGGTTTCCCGCAGGGCTCGGACGAAGCCATCCTCGCCATGTCCGACCCGCCGTACTACACCGCCTGCCCGAATCCATGGCTGGCGGAGTTTGTGGCGCTGTTGAATCACGAGCAAAACTGAGCCACTAAAGGGCATCCGTCACGCCCAATTTTGAGCCACGTTATCCACCTACCCTGCTGTTTTTTGCAGCAGTGGGGTGCAGGAGTGATCAACGTGAGCACATTGAGCAAATTGCGCCGCATGGTCCACCGTGACCACCTGAGCGTGCGCGAAGCCAGCCGAAGGCTGGGCATCTCCCGCAATACAGCCGCCAAGTGGCTCGAGGCCGACGAGATGGTCGAGCCCCGCTACCCCAAGCGGGCCTCTCTTCCCAGCGTTCTCGATCCCTACAAGGAACAGCTGGCCACCTGGCTAAAGGCCGACAGCCACCGCAACAAGCGCGAGCGCCGTGGCATCAAGGCCATGTTCCGGGCACTGCAGGCCGTGGGCTACCCTGGCAGCCGAGGCCCGGTCTATGAGTTCGCCAAGCGCTGGCAGCAGGCACAGTCCGACGCGCCAACCCGAATGGCCTTCGTACCCATGAGTTTCGAGATGGGCGAGGCCTTCCAGTTCGACTGGAGCTGCGAGTACCTGTTCGTGGGCGGCCTGCGCAAACGCCTGGAGGCTTCGCACACCAAGCTGGCGGCCAGTCGGGCCTTCATGCTCACCGCCTATTTCAGCCAGGCCCACGAGATGTTGTTCGACGCCCATGCCCGAGCCTTTGCGGCTTTTGGTGGCGTGCCGCGCCGGGGCATCTACGACAACATGAAGACCGCCGTCGACAAGGTTGGTCAGGGCAAGAGCCGCACCGTCAATGCGCGCTTCGAGGCCATGACGGGTCACTACCTGTTCGAGCCAGAGTTCTGCAACCGCGCCGCTGGCTGGGAGAAGGGTATCGTCGAGAAGAACGTGCAGGATCGCCGTCGTGGCATCTGGATGGAGGCAGCGGAACGCCGCTGGCCCGACCTGGAGAGCCTCAATGCGTGGCTGCACCAGGCTTGCCTGGACGCCTGGCATGAGCTGCCTCACCCCGAGTGGCCAGAGCTGACGATCGCCGACGTCTGGCAGCAAGAGCAGACGCACCTGATGCCCAACCCTGCGCCATTTGATGGCTATGTCGAGCAGATGGCCAGGGTCACAGCCACCTCGCTGATCCACTACCAGCGCAATCGCTACAGCGTGCCATGCGAGTGGGCCCACACCAGTGTCAGCGTGCGGGCTTATCCCGATCGCCTGGTGGTGGTCGGTGCCAACTCGGAATCGCCAGAACAGCCGGTGAGCCTGCCGCGCAGCTTCGAGCGTGGCCAGACCTTGTACGACTGGCGGCACTACGTCAGCTTGCTCGAACGCAAGCCCGGCGCTTTGCGCAACGGCGCCCCCTTCAAGACCATGCCCGAGCCCTTGCAGCATCTGCAAGCGCACCTGCTTCGCCACCCTGGCGGCGACCGGGTGATGGCCCAGGTGCTCATGGCCATCACCCTGCACGGGCTCGATGACGTGCTGGTGGCCGTGGAGTTGGCGCTGCAATCGGGCCGCGTGAGCGCAGACCATGTGCTCAACGTGCTGGCCAGGCTCAAGGAGCCCCAAGCCGTGCAAAGCCTGCCTGAAGCAGCCTTGCCTTCACTGACGCTGCACGAGCCGCCTCAGGCCGACGTGTCGCGCTACGACAGCCTGCGCCAGTCCCAGGAGGATGACCATGTCCAATGACATCGCAGCAAGCCTCAAGGGCTTGAGCCTGCACGGCATGGCCAGTGCCTGGCCGGAACTGCTGGGCATCGCCCGGCTCAAATCGCTCGACCACGAAGCCCTGCTGCATCAGCTCATCAAGGCCGAGGGTGCACATCGGGAAGTGCGCTCCATGGCCTACCAGATGCGGGCGGCCCGATTCCCGCACCACCGCGACCTGGCTGGCTTTGCCTTTGATCAGGCGCAGGTGGACGAGGCGCTGGTGCGTCAGCTGCACGAGTTCAAGTTCATCGACTCAGCCCACAACGTGGTCTTCGTGGGCGGCCCTGGCACGGGCAAAACACACCTTGCCACAAGCCTGGGCGTTCATGCCATCCGTGCACATGGTAAGCGGGTGCGCTTCTTCTCGACCGTCGAGCTGGTCAATCTGCTGGAGGCCGAGAAAGCTCAAGGTAAGGCCGGGCAACTGGCACATCGGCTCATGTACGTGGATCTCGTCATCCTCGACGAGATGGGCTATTTGCCCTTCAGTCAAGCCGGTGGGGCCTTGCTGTTCCACCTGCTGTCCAAGCTGTACGAGCGCACCAGCGTGGTCGTCACCACCAACCTGTCGTTCTCGGAGTGGGCCAGCGTGTTCGGCGACGCCAAGATGACCACCGCGCTACTCGACCGACTCACCCATCACTGCCACATCGTCGAAACCGGCAACCAGAGCTGGCGCTTCAGGCACTCGACTGCACAACCGTCTTCGATCATCAGAGCCACACGAACCAAAACGGCCAAAGGAGCACCCCAGACAGATCACGCAGTAGACTTATCCACATCCGAACAGTCCATTTCTTCGTCAACTTAGTGGCTCAGTTTTGGACGTGACGCCTGGCTCAGTTTTGCTCGTGATTCAACATGTGTTGGCGCCGACCGAAAACTGAGCCACTTTTGAGGGTCGTGCCGACCGAAAACTGAGCCAGGTGAACAACCTACTCTGCTGTTTTTTTGTGCAGCAGAGGACAAGGAGTGATCACCATGGACATGATTGGCAGGATCCGGCATTTGCATGCCCGGAAGAACAAATCGGAGCGCGAGATATCTCGCATGACAGGGCTCTCGCGCAACACGGTGGCGAAGTGGCTGCACGGGGAGGTGGACGGCCCACCGAAGTACCGGCGCGGCGAACAACCCAACAAACTCACGGCGTTCCATGACGCGCTCAGGCTGGCCTTGAAGGCCGATGCACGTCGGCCCAAACACGAGCGGCGCACGGCCAAAGCGCTGTACGCCGAGATCAGGCGTGCGGGCTACGAGGGGGGTTACACGCGGGTGACCGACTTCATCCGGGCGTGGCGCCAGGGCGAAGGCCAGGGGTCTGCGGGCAACGCCTTTATGCCACTGGCCTTCGAACTGGGCGAGGCCTTCCAGTTCGACTGGAGCGAAGACGGCTTGCTGGGGGTCTCCTCGTTTTCAGTGCAATAAGTGACGGTACGCAAAGCTAGCACTGGCGCGGGGGTGGTCTGGGTAGACCGTTGATTTCATTGACTTTCCTGTTCGCTTTGTAAACGGGTATGGTGGCCTCCCACTTTTGAGGTTCACGATGCAGGGTTGGCACACAACGTTTTTGGGGATGCGTGGGCTCCCCCGCGATATCAGCGACTTCGAGATGAAGGCATTTTTCACCTTCGATGGTGCCGAGCGCGACGCAATCAATGCACGCCGAGGTGATTCCCACAAGCTTGGTCTGGCGCTCCATATTGGTTTCCTGCGCATGAGTGGGCGTTTGCTCGGTGCCTTTCGGGTAATTCCAGTAGCCTTGTGGCGCCACCTTGGCAACGAGCTTGGCATTGCAGCACCAGAAGTCGCCTCGCTGAGAGCCATGTATGAACGCGGGCGCACGCTATTCGATCACCAACAAGTAGCCTGCACGGTCCTTGGATTCCAGTGGATGAGCGAGCACCAGCGCCGCTCACTGGTACGTGAACTGCGCGACGAAGTGGCGCGCTGCGCCGACCGCGATCAGCTACTCGTGCGGGCGCGTCAATGGCTGTACAAGAACAAGCTGGTGATCGTGCACGAGCGGGCAATTCGGACACTGATTGCGGCGGCACTTGCCCAGCTTGAAGTTGAAACAGGCACCGCCATCGCCGCCAGCGTTGATCCAGCAACACTTGATCGCTGGCGAGCCTCAGTTTCAGAGCTGCGCCCAGATGGACAAACCCAGCAGAGTTGGCTATGGGCTGCACCGGCGAAACACTCAACCCGCCAAATCAGCGAGGTACTGGAGCGCATCGACCTGCTTTACACGCTGGACGTTCATAAGCACCTGGCAGACATCCCCGATCTCATCTTGCGCCGCTACGCGCGCCGACTTGTCTCCAGGCCGCCCTCAGCCGGAGCCAAGATCAAAGAGCCAGCGCGCACCGTGGAGGTCGCATGCTTTCTTCGGTATTGCCTGTTCACCACCACAGACCAGTTGATCCTTATGGTGCAGCGCCGGATCGCCGATCTGTGGCGTCAGGCTGCCGCCGATGTCCCCGCTACCGTCAATTGGGCCGCAATGTACAAAACGCTGCTCGGCGAACTTGTTGCCTTGAGCGCGCAAGGTGCGGTGCCAGATGCTGAGTTGCGTGCCCGTCTTGAAGCCTTGATCACCGAAACCCAGAAACGCAAACCACCGAGCAGGGCCTCCCTGGTCCGCGAGGGATTGATTGATGGAATTCGCCCCGTGCGGTCGTTGCTCGTCGCCATTGCAAAGCTGCCCTGGCAGGCCACCGGCGAGCATCCTGCCATCGAGTACCTTGCCAAGCTGCAAGCTTTATATCTCAAAGGATCCAGAAAGCTGCCAGTTGAAGTGGTGGCACCAAGTCTGGGAATGATCTGGCAGGTTTCGATCTCCAGCCCAGACCGGGAACGGGCGTTTCAGGCGTTGGAGGTGGCCACCCTGTTTGCCCTGCGCCGCGCGGTGCGCAATGGCTCGGTCTGGATTGAGCACAGCCTGAGCTTTCGGGGTCGTGCGCGCTTGTTCTTCACGGACGAGCGTTGGCAGGCAGAGTCCAAGAAACACTATGCCCGTCTATCGTTACCCAGCAAGGCTGCCACTTTCTTGAAGCCTTTGCTGGCCAGAGTAACTGCCGGTGTCGATGCGGTGGCCGCTGCAGCCCGCAGTGGCGTACTGCGCGTGGATGATGAACTCCATTTGTCGCCATTGCCCGCAGAGGACGAAGACCCAGAAGTGACCAAGCTGCGCGCGGCTTTGGATCACCGCATCGGTGAGGTTCAATTGCCGGAAGTGATTCTGGCCGTTGACGCCCAGGTGCGCTTTAGCTGGATCATGCTCGGACGTGAGCCGCGCTCTACCGACGAGCTGCTGATGGTCTATGCCGGCATCATGGCCCACGGCACCAGTCTGACTGCGGTCGAATGCGCGCGCATGATTCCGCAATTGTCTGCCACCAGCATTCGCCAGGCCATGCGCTGGGCGCGGGACGAACGGCGTCTGAGCCAGGCCTGCCAGGCTGTGCTGGAATTCATGCAGCGACACCCGATTGCCGCCACCTGGGGGCGGTCCGATTTGGCATCTTCTGACATGATGAGCATGGAGACCACCAAACGGGTGTGGCAAGCCCGGCTTGATCCTCGGCGCAACACACCTTCCATTGGAATCTACTCCCATGTAAAAGACCGGTGGGGCATCTTCCATGCGCAGCCCTTTGTGCTCAATGAGCGCCAGGCGGGCGTGGCCATTGAAGGTGTCATCCGCCAAGAAAAGCTGGAGACCAGCCAGCTTGCTGTGGATACCCATGGCTACACCGACTTTGCCATGTCACATGCCCGTTTGCTTGGTTTTGATCTTTGCCCGCGGTTGAAGGAACTCAAACAGCGCCACCTCTTTGTGCCACGCGGCACCAAAGTGCCCGCAGAAATCGCTGCGGTGTGCGAAGCCAATGTCGACGTCGCTTTGATCGAAAAGCATTGGGATAGTCTGGTGCACCTGGCAGCCTCGGTCATGAGCGGACATGCCAGTGCGGTGGCAGCTCTTGCGCGGTTCGGTTCTGCCGCCCAGGGCGATCCAATCTATGAGGCTGGCGTGCAATTGGGGCGGTTGCTGCGTACGGCGTTTTTGGCTGACTACTTTGTCAAGGACGCTTTCAGGAACGAGTTGCGCCGGGTGCTCAATCGGGGCGAGGCTGTTAACGCCCTCAAGCGCGCCATTTATACCGGCCGGATCAGCCCGGCGCAGGCCAAACGTGTCGATGAAATGCAGGCTGTGGCCGATGCGTTGAGCCTGATGGCCAACATCGTGATGGCGTGGAATACCTCACAGATGCAGGCGGTCCTGGATCGCTGGTCGAACCGCCGCCAGGTCATTCCACCGGAACTGATCGGGAAGATTGCGCCCACCAGGCTGGAGAGCATCAACTTGCGGGGTGTGTTTCGCTTCCCGGTTGACCGCTATGCTGACCAAATCCTGCCTTCGCGGCCAAATGCATCGATAACTGGCACCAATGGATGAAACCGACCACGGTTTGACGCCACGAATCGCAGATTTGAAAGTGAACAGGAAAGTCAATGAAATCAACGATCTACCAACACCACCTCCGCGCCAGTGCTAGCTTTTCGTACCGTCACTTATTGCACTGAAAACGAGGAGACCCCTACCGGGCTAGCGGCCTCAATCTGGTAACGGCTGCCGTCGTGTTGTGGAACACGGTCTATCTGGAACGGGCTGCGCACGCGCTGCGTGGCAACGGCCATGCCGTTGATGACGCGCTGTTGCAGTACCTGTCGCCGCTCGGTTGGGAGCACATCAACCTCACCGGCGATTACCTCTGGCGCAGCAGCGCCAAGATCGGCGCGGGCAAGTTCAGGCCGCTACGACCGCTGCAACCGGCTTAGCGTGCTTTATTTTCCGTTTTCTGAGGCGACCCCTCCCTGGGGCCAAGCCAGTACCCGTGCCAATGAGCACGCCTTATGTGAGGCCGCACCGTCCCCTGGCTACTTTGGCTATCCCCAGATGGGCAAGATTCAGTTTTTAGTGCGGATTCCGGTTGCATTGACCGCCTGTGCCGGTCGCGGCTGACCAGCCTGCTGGTCGTGACCGGCTTGGGATCGGCCAGAAGCTGGCGTCCGGTCGGTAGCAGTGAGCGGCAGGTCTAGGCTGAACTGAGTCATTCGGTTCTGGCCTGCCCAATTCCGCTCTGACCGACTTCGGACATGGACTGATCCCGTAGACAAAACCCAGCCTCACGTCCGGGCCCGCGTCAACTCCTGCGCGAGAAACGGCGCAGTCCGGCTGTCGGGCATTCGCGCCACCTGTCCCGGAGAACCGGCTATCACGATGCGGCCGCCGGCATCGCCTGCGCCCGGCCCCACATCAATCACCCAGTCGGCCTGGGCCACCGCACGCATGTCATGCTCGATCATCACCACGGTATTGCCGGCATCGACCAGGCGCTGCAACTGCACTAGCAGCCGGTCCGCATCCGATGCATGCAGACCGGTGGTCGGCTCGTCGAGCACGTACAGGTTGCGTCCGCGCTGACTGCGCTGAAGCTCGGTAGCCAGCTTAATGCGCTGCGCCTCACCACCGGAAAGCTCTGTGGCTGGTTGCCCCAGGCGAAGATAGCCCAGTCCGATATCACGCAGCAGTTGTAGTGTCCTTGCCACTGCGCCTTCATCCGTGAAGAATTCGCTGGCCTCGTCCACGGTCATCTGCAGCACTTCAGCGATATTGCGCCCGTGCCATTGCACCTTCAGCGTGGCCTGGTTGTAGCGTGCGCCATGGCATGTCGGGCACGGCGCGTACACGCTGGGCATGAACAGCAGTTCCACGCTGACGAAACCCTCGCCCTCGCAAGTTTCGCAGCGCCCCTTGGCAACATTGAATGAGAACCGTCCGGCGTCATAGCGTCGGCGTCGAGCATCGGGCGTGGCGGCGAACAGCTTGCGCACGTGGTCGAACAGGCCGGTGTAGGTAGCCAGGTTCGAGCGCGGCGTACGCCCAATCGGCTTCTGGTCCACTTGCACCAGGCGCTGAATGGCGTCCACGTCGCCCGCCAGACGACCGCCGGTCGCTTCGATTACGGCCGGCCCTTCGCTGGAGGCGTTTTCGGCCGCATCGTCTTCAGGCTCGTGGCCCAGGTGCAGCAGCATCAACTCCGGCAAGGCCTGCGCTACAAGGCTAGACTTGCCGGAGCCGGAGATGCCGGTGACGGCTGTCAGCACGCCCAGCGGAATCCGTGCATCCACACCATGCAGATTGTGGCGGTGGATGCCCTGTAGCTCCAGCCAGCTCGTCGCTTCGCGTGCCCGGCTCCCCGGCGCGGGGATCTCGTCGAACAGATATCGGGCGGTGCGCGATTCGGCAATCTTGCGCAGGCCATCCGGCTCGCCGCTGTAGAGCACGTGGCCGCCACGCTCTCCGGCATCCGGCCCGACATCCACCAGCCATTGCGCGCGGCGCATCAGGTCCAGATCGTGCTCCACCACGAACACCGAGTTGCCGGCGTCGCGCAGCCGGTCGAGCGCGTCGTACAGGGCTTGGCTGTCGGAGGGGTGAAGCCCCGCCGAGGGTTCGTCGAGGACATACACGACGCCAAACAGCAGGGAACTCAGCTGCGTGGCCAGCCGCAGGCGTTGCAATTCGCCAGCCGAAAGCGTCGGCGTGGCCCGGTCCAGCGTCAGGTAGCCTAGGCCCAGCCCGCGCAGCTGACGCAGTCGTGCCATCACGCCACCGGCCAAGCGCTGCGCGGCGAGACGCTTTTCTTCCGACAGCGCGGAGGTGCGGCGCACGTCGGGCGATACCGCATGCACGGCACGGCCGGAGGTCGCGCGTTCTGCACGGTCGCGCCGGGTTGCCTCTTTGTCCGTGGCCGCTCCCGCTGCATGGGCGCGGAAATCGCCCTGGGCGATGGGTTCGAGCAAGGCCGCCAGTCGGTCCAGCGGCATCTGCATGAACGCGCCGATGTCCACACCGGCGAAAGTGATCGACAGTGCCTCAGGCTTGAGCCGCTTGCCTTGGCACGTGGGGCACGGCTTGCCCTCCATGAACCGGGACACACGCTTTCTCATTAGCGCGCTCTGGGTGTTCGCGAAGGTGTGTAGCACATACCGACGGGCGCCGGTGAAGGTACCCATGTAGCTCGGCTCCATCTTGCGCTTGAGCGCGGCGCGGGTCTCAGCAGGTGTGAAGCCCGCGTACACCGGCACCGTCGGTGTTTCCTCGGTGAACAGAATCCAGTCACGATCCGTCTTCGGCAAGTCCTTCCACGGTCGGTCCACGTCGTAGCCCATACTGACCAGGATGTCGCGCAGGTTCTGCCCCTGCCAGGCGGGCGGCCACGAGGCAATCGCCCGCTCGCGGATGGTGAGCGATGGATCGGGCACCATGATGGCCTCGGTCACCTCGTACACATGACCCAGGCCGTGGCAGGTCGGACATGCCCCCTGCGGCGTGTTGGGGGAAAAATCCTCGGCGTACAGCATCGGCTGACCGGCCGGATAGGCTCCGGCGCGGGAATACATCATCCGGACCAGGCTGGACAATGTCGTGACGCTGCCCACAGAAGAACGCGCATTACTGGCTCCGCGCTGCTGCTGCAGCGCCACCGCTGGAGGCAGGCCGTCGATCGCATCGACATCGGGTACGCCGGCCTGGTCGATCAGGCGTCGTGCATAGGGAGCCACCGACTCGAAGTAGCGCCGCTGGGCTTCTGCATAGATGGTGCCGAAGGCCAGCGAGGACTTCCCGGAGCCGGACACACCCGAGAACACAACCAGCGCGTTGCGCGGGATGTCGACGTCCACGTCCTTGAGATTGTGCTCACGCGCTCCCCGCACCTGCACGAGGCCGCTGGCGGCGGCAGTACAAGAGGATTCACCGAAAGAAGGGTTGGGCATGTTCTTATCCTGTAGTTCATGAGCCGATTTCGGGGGGCGATCGGTCAAGATTCCGCCTCTGGCGGCATCTCATCGTCGAGCGAACGTAGCCAAGTGAGCCGTTCTCCCAGCTTGCGCTCAACGCCTCTGTCGGTTGGTTGATACCAACCCGGCCGCGCCACCCCTTCAGGAAAATAGGTTTGCCCAGCGGCATAGCCATTGGGCTCATCATGGGCGTAGCGGTAGCCTTCGCGATATCCCATCTGCTTCATCAGCTTCGTCGGCGCATTGCGAAGATGAAGTGGTACAGGCTGGGAGCCGCTGCGCTTGACGAACGCCTTGGCCTGGTCCCACGCGGCATATGCGGCATTCGACTTGGGGGCCAGAGCAAGGTAAGTCACCGCCTGGGCCAGCGGTATCTCGCCTTCGGGCGAGCCCAACCTGTCGTAGGCCAACGCGGCATTGAGTGCCAATTGCAGCGCCTGCGGGTCTGCATTGCCGATGTCTTCGCTGGCCATCACCACCATGCGACGGGTCACCTGACTCACATCACCGCTGCCATCGAGGATGCGAGCCAGCCAATACAGGGCCGCATCGGGGTCGGAACCCCGCAGCGATTTGTGAAATGCCGAGAGCTGCCAGTAGAACTCGTCGCCGCCCTTATCGAAGCGGCGCAGCGACGGACTGGTGGACAACCTGGTGAACTCGCCATCGACCAGAGGTTTGCCGGCGCCCGCCGCCGCATTTGTCACCTGCTCAAGCAGATTGAGGAAGCGCCTGCCATCGCCATCGGCGAAGCCCTTGAGCAAGTCCAGCGCGTCCGCATCCAACCTGATGCCCTGCAGATGCGGCAGTGCGCGTGCATAGAGCTGCTGCATCTCTTCGCCAGACAGCGGCTCCAGTGTGTAGACCTGAGCACGAGAGAGAAGGGCGGAATTGACAGCCAACCCCGGATGCTCCGTAGTCCCTCCCACCAGGGTAAGCAGACCCGACTCGACATGGGGTAACAACGCATCCTGCTGCGCCTTGTTGAAGCGATGGATTTCATCAACGAAAAGGACTGTAGAACGACCGTGGTTGTCCAGTTCAGCCTGGGCTTCGTCGATGGCTTGCCGAATGTCCTTCACCCCGGCCAGCACGGCGGAGATGGCGATGAAGCGGCTGTCGGTCACGCTGGCGGCTAGGCGGCCCAGGGTGGTCTTGCCCACGCCCGGTGGCCCCCAGAGGATGAACGAGTGCAGCTTGCACGACTCGAATGCGAGGCGCAGCGGCTTGCCGGGGCCAAGCAAGTGCCTTTGCCCGACGAATTCATCCAGCGTCTTGGGGCGCAGGAGTTCGGCCAAGGGAGGCTTGGGCTTTGTCGTGAATAGATCGGTCAAGTTCGTCTCCCAGGCATTTCAAGAAAATGATTCCGATGGCGCAGGTTCTTGTGTAAGTACGCGTATTTCTTCAAACCCAACATTTGAGTTGACTGGAACCAGCCAGCGACTGCGCTGGATCACCCCTTGGTTCACAAGGCGCTATTGCCATGAGACAGCGAGCTCACTACGGCAACTATCGCGATCCCAAGCAGAAGCCAAGCCACTTGTATCGTGGCGTCCTTCGCCGTTCGGCGTTGCTGCATCCGAGGTATTACGTCTGAGAGCGCCACATAGATAAAGCTGCTCCCAGCCACAGCCATCAAGAATGGTTGCCAATGCTGTAGCTTTGCAAGCAGAAGATATCCACTTACACCTCCTAATGCTGTCATCCCGCCAGCCATGGTGAGTTTCAGAACCGCAGAACCTCGATAACTCCCCTCCCGTAGAACGGCCAGATCACCCATGTGGTGAGGTATCTCATGCGCTAATACTGATGCGGCAGCAATCGCGCCCAATCGAATGTCCACGATGAACATAGAAGCGATCAGAACGCCGTCACCGAAACAATGAACACCATCGCCAATCAGCAATGCCCAACTGGAGCCTCTGTGAGAAGGGCTTGTATGTTCATGGTCGTGCGGGTGATGCCATAGCTCTGCCTTGCCCAAAAGAAAAAAGAAAACCAAGCCCGCCAGAATGACCAAGAAGAGCTCATGCGCATCTACATTGCTTTCAAGCGCTTCAGGCAGCAGATGAGTGAGGCTTGTAGTTAAAAGTGCGCCAGCTGCCAAACCAAGAAAGCCTTGCTGCGCGTAACTAGTCTGTCCATTGCTTGCCCTGGTACGGGCGACCAACAGATAGGCTATCCAGACGCTCCCTATGCCCGCGGCCAGCGTTGCCAGGATGACGATCATCAGTGACATAGATTTTGTACGTAGTTAGTAGGCCAATGGATGTGAAAGAGCAGCTGTCTTGCCTGAATTGCCTGCTGGCTACTTAACTGCGCGGCCTTGCGCGCTGTTTAGAACAACCAGCTGTCTTATCCAGGCTACTGACGATCAACGTCGATTAAGCAAGACGATCAAGAATCCGTACTGCACCCAAACGTGGTCTTGCCTACTCCGGAGCATGGTCCTCTAATCCGAAGGTCCGGATTTACCCAACGCCATAGGCTTAGGGGGGTGGTCCTTGTCCGGGCTTGTCCGAAGGATGATGCGAGAGCCTCGGTAGCCAATGCTGTGGTTCCATACCCAACTCAAGGCAACGCTAAGGCGATTTCGAGTACCAATAAGAAAGTAGATATGCGCGAGTTTCCAAATCCACCATGCAAACGCTCCGCGCAGCTTCACTCGTCCCATGTCAATGACCGCCAGGCTACGGCCTATGGTTGCTAGGTTCCCCTGATGTCGGTATTTAAAGGCACCATCGCTGGGCTTACCCTTCAAGCGTCGCCCAATCAGGCTAGCAACGTACTTGCCTTGCTGTTTTGCTGCTGGTGCAATTCCTGGGACAGGCTTTCCATCAGGCATAGTGCACGAGGCCGTATCGCCGATGGCAAAGATCTCAGGGTATCCCGCCACCGTCAGGTCGGCCCCTACGACAACTCGGCCAGCACGATCAGATGCAGCACCCAACCAGCGGGCTGCAGGAGACGCTTGGACTCCGGCGGCCCAGACGATGGTCTTGGCCGAAAGGGGGTTGCCGCCATACACCACGCCGTCCGCCGAGCATTCGGTGACCGGCGTACCCAGCACGACCTCGACCCCGAGCTTTTCGAGCGCCTGGCGCGTATAGGCCGAAAGATCCTCTGGAAAGACGGACAACAGGCGTTGACCAGCCTCGATCAGTACAACCCGCGACGTGCTTGGATCGATGGAGCGAAAGTCTCGCGCCAGCGTGTCTCGTGCAAGCTCCGCGATGGTGCCCGCCAATTCCACCCCGGTGGGGCCGCCACCGATGATGACGAAGGTCTGCAACGCAGCGCGTCGTTGCGGATCGCTCGTGCGCTCGGCTTCTTCGAATGCAGCGAGAATTCGGCCTCGGATGGTCGTGGCATCCTCAAGAGTTTTCAGGCCTGGGGCAAAAGGCTCCCATTCGTCATGCCCGAAATAAGCGTGGGTCGCGCCTGTAGCGAGCACGAGCGTGTCATAGGGCTGGCGCGATCCATTGCTGAGAATGACTTCACGTGCGTCAGTGTCTACACCTTCCACTTCGGCCATCAACGTGTTCACTTCCGGCCGATTGCGGAAGAGATAGCGTATAGGCCAAGCGATCTCCGAGGTAGATAGGGACGCCCCTGCGACTTGGTAAAGCAATGGCTGGAACAGATGATGATTGCGCCGATCAATGATCGTCACATCGACCTCGGTGCCAGCTAGCTCGTTGGCAACTTCGATCCCACCGAAGCCTGCCCCAATGATGACGACGTGATGTCGGTCTGTAGAGGTCCTTAACATGATCTGATCTCCTCTTAGTCAGCGGTTCAACGCTGACGCATGGTGTGCCATGTGTTCGCCGATGAAGCTGGCAATGAAGTAGTAGCTGTGGTCGTGGCCCGGCCGCAGGTTCAATGTCAGCGGATGCCCCGTTTCTTCACACACTTTGCGCAGCAGTTCGGGACGCAATTGACTTTCAATGAACTCATCGTTCAAGCCCTGGTCTACCAGTAACGGCAAACGTTCCCGTGCGGTACGGATCAATTCCACCGAGTCGTATTGCTTCCATGCCTCCTGATCACCGCCCAGGTAGGCTCCAAAGGCCTTTTGTCCCCAGGGCACTTGAGTGGGAGCCACGATGGGGGAGAAGGCAGATACGCTGCGATAACGGCCAGGATTGCGCAGGGCGATGACTAGAGCCCCATGTCCACCCATGGAATGGCCACTGATGCCGCGTTCCGTCGTTACAGGAAACTGCGCCTCGATACGTGCAGGCAACTCATGCACCACGTAGTCATACATCCGATAGTTCGCCGCCCAGGGCTCCTGTGTCGCATTGACATAGAAGCCTGCCCCTTGCCCGAGGTCATAGGCCGCATCGTTGGCAACACCTTCACCGCGAGGACTAGTATCCGGTGCGACAACGGCAATGCCATACTCAGCAGCGAAGCGCTGGACAGCGGACTTGGTGATGAAGTTTTGCTCCGTACAGGTGAGGCCCGATAGCCAGTAAAGCACCGGCACTTTGCCGTGCTGCGCCTGTGGAGGCAGATAGACACCGACCTTCATCGTGCAACCGAGTGTCGTCGATGCGTGCTGATAGACGTCCTGCCAGCCTTCAGAGCTGGCGTGATGTTCAATGCGTTCCATGTTGTTTCCAATATTCATAACTGCGCAGCCATTGCGCACCAAGACAGCTGCGCTGTCAGGAGGATTTCACTTCTGCTGCCGGGTCGCCGTGGGCGTGCCTAATCCTGCGGACCGTCCACCAGATGGCCAGCATCACCACAGGCACCAGGACAGCCGTTACTGGCGCAACCACGTCGTGAATGACGGGAATGCCTTTGAGCAGATAGCCCAGCAGACTCACGACGTAATAAGAAATTGCCGCGACCGACAGACCTTCAACCGTTTGCTGAAGGCGCAGCTGCATCTTGGCCCGGTCATTCATCGACGCGAGTAGGTCCCGATTTTGTCGTTCGAGCTCAACGTCTATCCAGGAACGCAGTAGCGAAATGGATCGATTCAACTTGTCTGAGAGCTTTGCCTGGCGCTCCTTTACGGACTGGCAGGTCCGCATCGCTGGAGCGATGCGACGCTGTAGAAAATCTGCCCATGTGCAGTAACCGGACACTGCCTCTTCCGAAAGAGAAGCCAGTCTTTCCTCGACGATCTCGTAGTAAGCACGGCTTGCGCCAAAACGATAGAGGTTTGCCGCAACACCGGCTTCCAGTTCCGCAGCTAGGCGAGTCAATTCGGCCAGCAAAACGTCACTGTCCCTCCGTCCGGCCAAACTGGTGCACATCTCGTCTGTGATGGCTGCCAGTCTTGACTCCATGCGTCGAAGTTCGTGCGTCATCGAACGAGTCAACGGAAGGGATAACAATGCCAACGTCCGATAAGTCTCTATCTCCAACAGACGTTGAGAAAGTGCTCCAGCACGCGCAGGATTCAAATCTCGAGCGAGTATGAGAATGTGCGTTAGACCATCCTCATCCTGACGAAAGTCGGTCAAGACAGCGGCAGAGCCATTCTCCACCAGCGAGTAGCACAAGCTGGCTGGATCAAAGCGCTCAGCTTCCTTCTCAGTTTCCGAAGTCCATGGAAGTAGCCTCAAGCTAATGCCGGACACCACCGGACCGGGAGGAACAAATCCGTGCTTGAAGGGGTTTGCACCGCATGGCTCACCACTCTCAGCATCCAGCGCTGCGCACCAGAGGTACGTAGAAAATTCAGTGTGTTTTTCGCAGTGCAGATCTCCCTCGTCCCATGTCAATCCGTGAAGAGGAGTGGCATGATCGGGCTCTGCAACGCCGAAGCGATGAGACAGCTCACTCATCGCAGCTTGGTCCTTTGCAGCGTCGCCTTCGGTCATGAAGGCGAACTGCAATATGCCCCGAGGGGCTTCTATCAGCAGATGTGGGCGCGCATGCACTTCACCGACCGCAGCATCACGATCGGCATAAGCTGGCATGCCATACACGGTGGCGGTGTGAGTGGGTTCTGCGGTCGCATTGACGTTTGCTGGATCTTTCATACCGACCTCATCTCTCATAGTTTGAAAATCACCACGCTTCACATTTATTGCCCAGGACCAAGCACAAGGTGCGTGGCCATGGGCCAGTCTTCAGATGCTTCATGCTCTGGGATTTGGCCGGTACCGGCGCTACAAGTAGACCCAGTACCGGCTTTGTCAGAGCTATTTCAGCTTAGATGAAGGTGTAAGAGCAGACCTTGTTGCCAGCGGGATCGCGCAGATACGCCGCATAAGCGCCAGGCAGATGTCCGCGAGGACCAGGTTGACCCTCGTCAGTGCCACCAGCTGCAAGGCCGGCTGCATGGAAAGCATCCACTTCAGCAGGAGAGGCAGCTGCGAAGCCTACTGTCACGCCATTGCTGGAGGGAGCTTCGCCATTGCCGGGGCGGGCAATGATGAAGGCTGGCTTTTCGCGGCCATAGAGTACCCAGCCATTGCCGAAAGGACCGAGGTTATTGATGCCGAGAGCACCCAGCGCTGCATCGTAAAACGCGGCCGACTTTTGAACATCGGCTGCACCGATAAAGACGTGGGAGAAAATGCCGTCACCGGAGATAACAGGAGTAGACATGGAAGTTTTCCTTGATATTTGCTGTTGAAAAGATCGTTATTGATCCGTGGGTTAGTAATGAATCACGGTACGAATCGACTTGCCTTCATGCATCAGGTCGAAGGCTTTGTTGATGTCGTCCAGACCCATGGTGTGGGTGACGAACGGGGCGAGATCAATCTCACCTTTCATCGCGTCCTCCACCATGCCGGGAAGTTGGGTGCGTCCCTTGACGCCACCAAAAGCGGAGCCCTTCCAGGTACGACCAGTGACCAACTGGAATGGGCGGGTCGAGATTTCCTTGCCGGCACCTGCCACGCCGATGACGATCGATTGGCCCCAGCCACGGTGGGCTGCTTCCAATGCGGAACGCATCACATTGACGTTGCCAATGCACTCGAAAGTGTGATCAACCCCCCAGCCAGTCATTTCGATAAGCACTTCGTGAATTGGCTTCTCGAAGTCTTTCGGGTTGATGCATTCGGTCGCCCCGAAGGTACGAGCCAGCTCAAACTTGGCAGGATTCGTGTCGATGGCGATGATGCGACCCGCTTTGGCTTGGCGTGCCCCCTGAATAGCTGCCAGACCAATACCGCCCAAGCCGAAGATAGCGACGGAATCACCTGGCTGCACCTTGGCCGTGTTGTGCACAGCGCCGATGCCGGTGGTAACACCGCAACCGAGCAAGCAGACATGCTCCGGATTCGCGTCCGGGTTGATTTTGGCCAGCGAGACTTCGGCGACGACTGTGTATTCGCTGAAGGTCGAGCAGCCCATGTAGTGATAAAGCGGCTGACCGTTGTACGAAAAACGGGTCGTACCATCGGGCATCAGGCCCTTGCCCTGTGTGGCGCGAACGGCGACGCACAGGTTGGTCTTCCCCGACTTGCAGAACAGGCACTCGCCGCATTCGGCTGTATAGAGCGGGATGACATGATCGCCAGGCTTCACGCTGGTGACACCTTCACCCACCTCCACGACGATGCCCGCGCCTTCATGACCCAACACGACCGGGAAGAGTCCTTCGGGGTCATCGCCCGACAGGGTGAAAGCGTCGGTATGGCAAACGCCAGTGTTCGTGATCTTGATGAGCACCTCGCCCTTACGCGGCGGCTCAACGTCGATCTCGACGATTTCCAGAGGCTTACCAGGCCCGAAGGCCACTGCTGCACGTGATTTCATGATGTTGTTTCCTTTACTAACTAAATTTGACGTCAGCGATGATGAATATTGAGCACATCAAGCGCCGCCAAGAACGCAACTGGCTTCGCGATCGCTGCAGTGCAAGGTGCCGTAGTAGGTGGTGATCTATGCCGAAGTATTCATGCGCGGTTCCTGTGGAGTTGCTCTGGAATCGAAGTATGTGATTTCGCAAAACTCTTGTATATGGAATTGTTTCGATTTATTAATTCCAATTTCTGGAATAATAAACACGCAGTGGAACCGACCAGGTGAGGCGCTCGTCATGAACAAGGAAATTGAACTGCTGCGTATCTTTCGAGTGGCGGCCGAAAGCAGCAGTTTTCGCGATGCGGCCGTCCGGCTCAGTACTTCCCCGCAAGGCGTTACACGCGCCATCCAGCAACTGGAGCAACACTACGGCGAGGTGTTGTTTCATAGAAGCACGCGCCAGGTACGCATCAGTGCGTTTGGTGAAGGTTTGTTAGACCAGGTGCGCCCCGCATTGGAGCGGTTCGAGGAACTCTGGCGAGTTCCTGGGCGTGACGAACAGACATCCCTCTCTGGCACGGTTCGCATCACGGCACCGCTCAGCTTAGGCACCCGGGCGGTTCTGCCTGCACTGGAGCGCGTGGCCGCGCGTCATCCCGCAATCACACTGGATGTCCGTCTGTCCGATCGCATCAGCAATACGGTTGAAGAAGGGATTGACGTTGGCGTCAGGCTCGGATTTATGCGCGATAGCCGCTTCGTCGCGCGAAAGGCCGCCGACATGAAATTTCCAATCGTTGCCGCACCGCATTTGATTAGAAAAGTTGGCGTACCTGACACCATTGATGCCCTCAGCAGACTGCCGACCACTGCGTCTATGGATCTCAATACCGGCCGCCCCTGGCCTTGGTATTTCAAAGCGGGACGCCAGTGGACACCCATTGCTGCCGCAATCGTCGTCGACAATGCCGACATGGAATTGGGGGCGGCGTTGGCAGGCATCGCCTTTGCACAACTGCCAGACTACGTAGTCGCCCCATACATTGCCAGCGGAAAGCTCGTGCGCGTGCTGGAGAAAGAAGAATCTTCAGCATGGGGTTTGTACGTTTATCGGCCGCAGCGCGGCCCGGTCTCGGGAAGAGTTCGGGCGGTATTTGATGAAATGCTGGCTGCCGTTAAATCGTTGCCGGCATTGAGGTGACACGCGACCAAGCGTCGTAGGGCATCAGCTTCGGAAAGCAAAGCACCGAGCCTTGGTGGCTCATTACGTATGCCCGAATTGTTAGTCGACCTTCTGCTCGCTTAAACTAGATGCAGATCGGTCGACCGTACAACTTAGTTGCTATTAAAGCCGGCTAAAGATTAGATATAAATGAATTGCCGGTACAAAACATCCAATTGACTACGGATTTCTTCCACGTGTTGCTCGTCACCAGCGTCGGTAAATTCGAGTAGTAATTGTTCCTTGGCAGTGATTTGGTCGCAAAGGTCGGACAAACTCTTGCAGAAAGCCTCGGAGTGAACTGTGGGTTCCTCCGCATTCGTCTCTTTTCCTGCCAGCTTTCGCACAGAAGAGGTCGGAGAGATTCCGTTTTCTTCGTTAAAGGCAATTTGAAGTTCCCTGCGCCGATTTGTCTCATCAATTGCTTGCTGCATCGCAGGAGTCATCGCATCCGCATACAAGATCGCTTTTCCGTTCTCATTCCGGGCGACTCGGCCTATCATCTGAATGAGCGCCTGGGCCGACCTCAGGAAGCCCGCACGGTCCGCATCGAGAATGGCTACCAATGACGCCTCGGGGATATCCAGCCCCTCGCGCAAAAGGCTCACGCCGATCAGAACATCAAACTCCCCAGCGCGCAGGCCATTGATGATTTCAACACGATCCTCCGCCTTGATGTCCGAATGCATGTAGCGCGCTCGGATTCCGCTGTCCGTCAAGAAATCCGTCAACTCTTCCGCGCCGACCTTTGTCAGCGTGGTCACGAGCACGCGGTCTTTTCTCTTCACGCACGTCGATATTTCGGCAAGCAGATCGTTCATGCGCCCGTCCGCCTTTCGCACCTCCACCTTGGGATCAAGCAGCCCTGTGGGCCGGATGATCTGCTCGACAACCCGGCCTTTCGATACCCTCAACTCGTATTCACCAGGAGTGGCCGAAACAAAGATGGTCTGTGGCTTGACCTTCTCGAATTCGCCAAAGTTCAATGGCCGGTTGTTCTTCGATGAAGGCAAACGGAACCCGTAATCGATCAACGTATCCTTGCGTGCCTGATCCCCCCGGTACATTGCGGATATCTGCGGCACCATGACGTGGGATTCATCAACGAACAGGAGCCCGTCTTTCGGCAGGTAATCCAGCAAGGTGATCGGAGGCGCAGCCGAGTCCCGGTCACTGAAGTAGCAGGAATAATTCTCCATCCCCGAGCAGTAGCCAAGCTCCCGCATCATCTCTACGTCGTTTGTGATCCGCTCGTACAGACGGTTGGCCTCGACCAAGCGATTGTCCCTGTTTAGTTGGGCAACGCGCTCTTCCATTTCAGCGAGAATCTTCTCGGACGCGGATTCGATCTTGTTCGTAGGTGTCGCGAAAAGCGTCTTTGGAGAAACCAAGTAGTGGTCAATTTTCCCCAGTGTTTTACCCGTAACAGGGTCTAGCCATTGAACAGACTCAACAGAGTCGTCCAGCAGTTCCACCCGAACCGCCCTGTGTTCTGAATCGGCAGGGAAAATATCAATCACCTCACCTCGAACTCGGAACGTTGCACGCTTGAGGGTGCGCTCAGTACGCTCATATTGCAGTAGAACCAGGCGACGAATCAGCTCCCGCTGATTTAGGTTGGCCCCAGGGGACAGAGCCATCTGCAGCGCTCGGTATGCATCTGGATCACCCAGGCCGTAGATTGAAGAAACCGAAGCAACGACAATCACGTCGCGGCGCTCAATCAAGGATTTGGTCGTGGATAGACGCAGACGCTCAAGATGATCATTGATCGCCGAGTCCTTTTGAATGAAGCGATCACTGCCCGGTATATAGACCTCGGGCTGGAAATAGTCATAGTAGGAAACAAAATACTCGACCGCATTTTCTGGGAAGAAATGCTTCATTTCACTATAAAGCTGCGCGGTCAATGTCTTGTTAGGAGCCAAGATCAATGTAGGCCGCTTCAGACGATGGATCACATTGGCCATCGTAAAGGTCTTGCCTGAGCCAGTGATCCCCTTCAGCGTTTGGTGTGTCGCACCTTCTTCTAGGTCAGATAGCAGGCGCGCTATCGCTTCTGGCTGGTCCCCCGCCGGCGTATAGTTGGAGTGCAGTATGAACATACCGGTTGACATGGAACATCTCCTAATTGAAGCACTTCAACTTGGCCTGATGCGTCAGCTATTTCAGAAGACCTATAGCAGTGCCAAACCGAGACGCGAATGGCGGTGATCCGGACGAGCCCCATGTGGGCCTAGGCGTCGCTCATGATAGCCCACACATGGGTCGATCTCCTAGTGCATCCTAGGAGTGCCACGACATTTGCGAGCAGCTTTCTGAGAGCTGTCTGTACCTGGGGCTGCATGCCTCATGAACCGTCGAGATCGAGCTGTGATTGGAGGCCCCGAGCTTGATGCGAAATGTGTGATGTACTTCCATTCACGATACGTGCCTTCGGCCCTAAAGATGCACGATTTCGACATTCGACCACTTGCCAGCAAGGTACTCGGCCACAAGTCTCCGATGGCAGTGATGGGGCCTGTCTTCGCTGCAAAGCAGGCAACTATTGTTAAGTTTTTCTTTATCAATTGATTCAATTTTTCTGGAGGACAGAGGGTGTGCAGAATTTTGTGTAAACGGACAATCAACCGCCGGCGCAAGCCGGCCTGTCCGTAAGCACAATGAGCACCAAGAAACACGACGTACCCGAAGAACTGCTGTCTGGCCTGCTGGCCAACTACAAGAAGCCCGAAGACCTCATCGGCGAGAACGGCCTGCTCAAGCAGTTGACCAAGCTGCTGGTGGAGCGAGCCCTAGACGCCGAACTGACCGAGCATCTGGGCCACGAACGCAACGAAGCGGTAGCCAACACCACTGGCAACACCCGCAATGGCAAGAGCAAGAAGACCCTCAAGGGCGATTTCGGCGAGTTGCCCATCGAGGTGCCACGTGACCGCCATGGCAGCTTCGAGCCCCAGCTCATCCCCAAGCACCAGACCCGCTGGGCCGGCTTCGACGACAAAATCATCTCGCTGTACGCCCGCGGCATGACGGTGCGCGAGATACAGGCCCACCTGGAGGAGATGTACGGCACCGAGGTCTCGCCCAGCCTGATTTCCTCGGTGACCGACGCCGTGGCCGATGAGGTCAAGACCTGGCAAGCCCGCCCGCTCGATGCAATCTACCCCATCGTCTATCTGGACTGCATCCATGTGAAGGTGCGCGAGGGCGCTGTGCGGGTCAAGGCGGTGTACTTGGCCATCGGCATCACCATGACGGGTGACAAGGAGGTGCTGGGCCTGTGGCTGGCGCAAACCGAGGGTGCCAAGTTCTGGCTGCAGGTCGTCACCGAACTTCGCAACCGGGGCGTGCAGGACATCTTCATCGCCTGCGTCGACGGGCTTAAAGGCTTCCCCGACGCCATTGAGGCGGTATTCCCCAAGGCGGTGGTGCAACTGTGCATCGTGCACATGGTGCGCCACAGCCTGAACTACGTCTCGTGGAAGCGTCGCAAAGAAGTGGCCGCCGACCTGCGACGCATCTACACGGCAACCACCGCCGAGGAGGCCGAGCTGATGCTCGGTGAATTCGAGGCCCGCTGGGATGCCGAGTACCAACCCATCGGCCAGTCCTGGCGCAGGAACTGGAGCCGGCTGATTCCGTTCTTTGACTACCCACCCGAAATCCGCAAGGTCATCTACACCACCAACGCCATCGAGTCGGTCAACATGAGCCTGAGGAAGCTGACCAAGAACCGGGGCTCGTTCCCCAGTGACGAAGCGCTGACCAAACTGTTCTATCTGGCCCTGCGCAACATCAGTCAGAAGTGGACCATGCCCATCCGGGATTGGAAGGCTGCGCTGACCCGCTTTACCATTCAGTTCGGAGACCGCATCTCCGTCAATTGAAGTCCGAACCGTTTACACAAAAATTCGGACACGCCCAGATGACCTTGCCACTGTCAACATAAGAGCCGAAAACTTGGATGTTCACCGCCTCGCTTTGCAGCGGGCCTGGCCCTTGTTCCCTCCCTAAATTGACTGCAGCGGTGCGCAGCAATGGCAGCAATTGCCTTTTCACAAAGGCAATGCGGGCCTCTTCGCCTCGTTTACTTGCTGCGACATAAGCCTTACTGATAGGCACTGCAAAAGGCCTTGTTGCCTCATAGCGAATAGGTGCATAGGCGCTGCGTCTGTTGATCTTGATTTGCATATTCGGTGTCCCTATGAGCCCAATTTTTTTCATCATCTGTGGCAAAGCACAGTATTTTTTTCACCATCCATGGCATTTGTGCAGATTCCACTTTATATGGACACCCGTTCCAATATTTCGTGGACAGCGAACCAATTTAACTGGAATCTGCAGCATTTGCTTGTTGACCAGTGCCACACAAGATGAAAAAAGCCTTATGAATCAAGCAGGCGGCTTTTCATGAGTCGTGGCACCTGTCAAAAATTTTTCGCTACTCGGTCTTCTTCTTGTGCTCGGCCCATACCCGCTTGACCTGAGCTGTGCTGCTCTCCGTCATGTCTGCGGTCTTCTGGATGCTGTAGCCAGCCAGGCGCAGGGCAACAATCCGCGCATGTTGTGCCTGGTTGGGCTGGCGGCCTTTGTAGCGGCCTGCACTCTTGGCCAGCTCGATCCCCTGGGCCTGCCGCTCTCGGCGTGTCTCGTACTCTTCCCGCGCGATCTGCAGCGCCATGCGCAGCAACATCCCTTGCAAGGCCTCCAGAACGATTTTGGCCGTCCCCTGGGCGTCGGTCGCCAGCTCCGACAGGTCAAACACGCCAGGCACGGCTAGGCGCGCGCCTTTGGCCTGAATGGTATGGATCAGCTTTTCGGCGTCGGCCAACGGCAAGCGGCTGATACGGTCGATGCGCTCCGATATGACTACTTCACCGGCCTGCAGATCGGCAACCATGCGCAGCAGCTCGGGCCGGTCTGCGCGGGCTCCTGATGCCTTCTCGCGGTACACCCCGGCCACGTAGTACCCGCTGGCTTTCGCCTGCAAGACGATGGCCTCTTGCCGCTCTAAATCCTGGGCTTCTGTGCTCACCCGCAGGTAAACGCGGGCAATCTTCTGGAGAGATTGCGGGGCCTTGGCCATGGTTCTTTTTTTCGCCCCCCTGGCGGCGGCGGGTTGGTGGTGGTTGGCCTTCCAAGCCTCTTCGCATTCACGCGAACAGCAGCCGCCATGCTTTAGCGCCAATGATGGCGAGTCCTCGTAGAAGGCCACAGGCTTGCCGCAGCCGTTCGCACAGCTCTTATGCTTGTCTAGCCATGCCAGCTGCGCAGCCTGGCGCTCTCGGCGCTTCTGTGCCTGCCCTTGGGCCTTCTTCTTATCTTCCGGTGTTTTGGGGTCGTATGGCCCCCATCGGCCAGTCAGTTTTTCGGACATGCAGCCCCTACCTTGCAAGCAAGTAAAACCCAATCGCTGCGATGGCACCGGCAATGGCGCTACCTATTGCGCGGAAATACAGGGCATCAACATAGAAGCGATGAAAGCCGCCCGCTATGCGCCTGGTAAAGATCAGCAATCCAATGGCATACAAGAGCCCTGCAAGCCCAGCTGGAGCCGCATTTAACAGGGTATCGCTCAATGCATGAATGAGTGGTTCATTCGTGCCTGGCACAAGCCGCACATAGATGGCCACAGACACAAACGCACCAATAGCAAGCAGAAAGTTTCCCAGCATCATGCGGCGGCAAAGCACTTGCCACTGCACTTTTTGAGGCTCTGAGAGGGGTTCAGTTATCGGCAGCATGTTGGCCTCTCCACTTGCGAATAACGAGTAGCAGGACTGCCAGCAAAACCCCATCGACTACCCAAATCAACCCCCAAGGGATTGATTGCAAGAATGCTGTTGCTGGGCCTGCGCTGCCTTCCGGCGCATCAAGCGCTTGCACCATCACCCATGCCAAGCCAGAAACCATGCCGACTAGCGCAAGCATGTCTTTCATGCTGTCGATATAGCTCTGCTGCAGCATCTTGCGTATCAGCCATATCACGCCAATGACAACAAACCCCGAGGCCAAACCATAGAAGAGCGCCATACGTTCCTTTCATAGATACATAGGGTATAGACAAAAGAGCCATGCTCCCCGGCATAGCTCTTTGAATGAATCTGCAATGTATATGTCATTTTCAGAAGGCGATAGCACGAATTATCAAAAGTCGGCCGCACGGTTTTTTCTGACGGTTGACGTCACCTCAGAAAACGGAAAATAAAGCACGCTTAGGCGTAGTTCCCTTGGCTACACCGCGTCGGTACTGCGCGGTTCTTTCTTCCCTTGCAGTGAAGCAATCAGCGGGCAAGAAACATTCCCCTGCCGCAGGTGGCAGGCACACACAAGTTCGGAAAGCACCGACTCCATACGCGCCAAGTCAGTCATTTTTTCGCGCACGTCCTTGAGCTTGTGCTCGGCCAGACTACTGGCTTCCTCGCAATGGGTGCCATCCTCCAGCCGCAGCAGTTCGGCTATTTCATCCAGACTGAAGCCCAGCCGCTGGGCTGATTTCACGAACCGCACCCGCGTTACATCCGCCTCGCCATAGCGGCGGATGCTGCCGTAAGGCTTGTCCGGCTCCGGCAACAAGCCCTTGCGCTGATAGAACCGGATGGTCTCTACGTTGACCCCGGCCGCCTTGGCGAAAACGCCGATGGTCAGATTTTCCAAATTGTTTTCCATATTGCTTGACTCCGTACATGACTACGGAAGTAAGGTTACGCTATCCAATTTAAATTCGAAAGGACACGCGCATGTCTGAACCACAAAACGGGCGCGGGGCGCTCTTCGCCGGCGGGCTGGCTGCCATCCTCGCCTCGGCCTGCTGCCTGGGGCCGCTGGTTCTGGTCACCTTGGGGTTCAGCGGCGCTTGGATCGGCAACCTGACGGTATTGGAGCCGTATCGGCCGATCTTCATCGGCGCGGCGCTGGTTGCACTGTTCTTTGCCTGGCGGCGCATCGTCCGACCGACCGCAGCCTGCAAGCCGGGCGAGGTGTGCGCGATTCCGCAAGTGCGCACCACCTACAAGCTCATTTTCTGGTTCGTCGCCGTGTTGGTCTTGGTCGCGCTTGGTTTTCCCTACGTCATGCCATTTTTCTACTAATCAGGAGTTCATCATGAAAAAGCTGTTTGCCTCCCTCGCTCTCGCCGCTTTCGTTGCCCCCGTGTTCGCCGCCACTCAGACCGTCACGCTGTCCGTGCCTGGCATGACCTGCGCCTCTTGCCCGATCACTGTCAAGCACGCGCTTTCCAAGGTTGAGGGCGTGAGCAAGACCGACGTAAGTTTCGACAAGCGCCAGGCCGTCGTCACCTTCGACGATGCCAAGACCAACGTCCAGAAGTTGACCAAGGCGACCGAGGACGCGGGCTATCCGTCCAGCCTCAAACGCTGATCCGTTAACCGAACTCGGGAGCGACACATGGGACTCATCACGCGCATCGCTGGCAAAACCGGCGCGCTCGGCAGCGTCGTTTCCGCGATGGGCTGCGCCGCCTGTTTTCCTGCCATCGCCAGCTTTGGCGCGGCCATCGGACTGGGCTTCTTGAGCCAGTACGAGGGGCTATTCATTGGCATCCTGCTGCCGATGTTCGCCGGCATCGCGTTACTCGCCAATGCTATCGCTTGGCTCAATCATCGACAGTGGCGACGCACGGCGCTCGGCACGATAGGCCCGATCTTGGTGCTGGCAGCGGTGTTTTTAATGCGGGCTTACGGCTGGCAGAGCGGTGGACTGCTCTATGTCGGCCTGGCCTTGATGGTTGGGGTGTCGGTCTGGGATTTCATCTCGCCAGCACATCGCCGCTGCGGGCCGGACAGCTGTGAATTGCCAGAACAACGTGGCTGACGGCAACAGCCGTAGCCACCACAGAAAAGGAAAAATACATGACCACCCTGAAAATCACCGGGATGACCTGCGACTCGTGCGCGGCTCACGTCAAGGAAGCCTTGGAGAAAGTGCCCGGCGTGCAATCGGCGCTGGTGTCCTATCCGAAGGGCGCAGCGCAACTCGCCATTGAGGCGGGCACGTCATCGGATGCGCTGACTACCGCCGTGGCCGGACTGGGCTACGAGGCAACGCTTGCCGATGCGCCACCGACGGACAACCGCGCCGGCCTGCTCGACAAGATGCGCGGCTGGATAGGGGCCGCTGATAAGCCCAGTGGCAACGAACGCCCGTTGCAGGTCGTCGTCATTGGTAGCGGTGGCGCGGCAATGGCGGCAGCACTGAAGGCCGTCGAGCAAGGCGCGCACGTCTCGCTGATCGAGCGCGGCACCATCGGCGGCACCTGCGTCAATGTCGGCTGTGTGCCGTCCAAGATCATGATCCGCGCCGCCCACATCGCCCATCTGCGCCGGGAAAGCCCGTTCGATGGCGGTATTGCGGCAACTGTGCCTACGATTGACCGCAGCAAACTACTGGCCCAGCAGCAGGCCCGCGTCGACGAACTGCGGCACGCCAAGTACGAAGGCATTCTGGACGGCAACCCGGCCATCACCGTTGTACATGGTGAGGCGCGTTTCAAGGATGAGCAGAGCCTGGTCGTCCGTTTAAACGATGGTGGCGAGCGCGTGGTAGCTTTCGACCGCTGCTTAGTCGCCACGGGTGCCAGCCCGGCCGTGCCGCCGATTCCGGGCCTGAAAGAGTCACCCTACTGGACTTCCACCGAGGCCCTGGTCAGCGACACCCTTCCCGAACGCCTAGCCGTGATCGGCTCGTCGGTGGTCGCGCTGGAACTGGCGCAAGCCTTCGCCCGGCTGGGCAGCCAGGTCACGATCCTAGCTCGCAACACGCTGTTCTTCCGCGACGACCCGTCCATCGGCGAGGCCGTCACAGCGGCCTTCCGTGCCGAAGGGATCAAGGTACTGGAACACACGCAAGCCAGCCAGGTCGCGCATGTGAACGGCGAATTCGTGCTGACCACAGGACACGGTGAAGTACGTGCCGACAAGCTGCTGGTCGCTACCGGACGGACACCGAACACGCGCAGCCTGGCACTCGACGCGGCGGGAGTCACCGTCAATGCGCAGGGTGCCATCGTCATCGACAAGGGCATGCGCACCAGCACGCCACACATTTACGCGGCCGGCGACTGCACGGACCAGCCACAATTCGTCTATGTGGCGGCAGCGGCCGGCACCCGTGCCGCGATCAACATGACCGGAGGGGATGCTGCCATCAATCTAACCGCGATGCCGGCCGTGGTGTTCACCGATCCGCAAGTAGCAACCGTGGGCTACAGCGAAGCGGAAGCGCATCACGACGGGATCGAAACCGACAGTCGCACGCTCACGCTCGACAACGTGCCGCGTGCGCTTGCCAACTTCGACACACGCGGCTTCATCAAGTTGGTTATCGAGGAAGGCAGCCATCGGCTGATCGGCGTACAGGCGGTCGCCCCGGAAGCCGGCGAATTGATCCAGACGGCTGTTCTCGCCATTCGCAACCGCATGACGGTGCAGGAACTGGCCGACCAGTTGTTCCCCTACCTGACGATGGTCGAGGGGTTGAAGCTCGCGGCGCAGACCTTCAGCAAGGACGTGAAGCAGCTTTCGTGTTGTGCCGGATGAGGAAAAGGAGGTGTTCGATGAACGCCTACACGGTGTCCCGGCTGGCTCTTGATGCCGGGGTGAGTGTGCATATCGTGCGCGATTACCTGCTGCGTGGATTGCTGCGGCCAGTCGCCTGCACCACGGGTGGCTACGGCCTGTTCGATGACGCCGCCTTGCAGCGACTGTGCTTCGTGCGGGCCGCCTTCGAGGCGGGCATCGGCCTCGGCGCATTGGCGCGGCTGTGCCGGGCGCTGGATGCGGCGAACTGCGATGAAACTGCCGCGCAGCTTGCTGTGCTGCGTCAGTTCGTCGAACGCCGGCGCGAAGCGTTGGCCAATCTGGAAGTGCAGTTGGCCGCCATGCCGACCGCGCCGGCACAGCATGCGGAGAGTTTGCCATGAACAGCCCCGAGCGCATGCCGGCCGAGACGCACAAACCGTTCACCGGCTACCTGTGGGGCACGCTGGCCGTGCTGACTTGCCCCTGCCACCTGTCCATCCTCGCTGCCGTGCTGGCCGGCACAACCGCCGGTGCATTCCTTGTCGAGTATTGGGTCATCACGGCGCTCGGTTTGACCGGCCTGTTTCTTCTGTCACTGGCGCGGGCGTTGCGGGCATTCAGGGAAAGATCATGAGCGCTTCCCGGCCGGATGGATGGACTACGGCGGAGGGCCCAAGCGTTCGAGCGCGGGCAAGGCTTTCTGTTCGCAAAGCCGATGCCGGCGGCGGCATTCGCCGTCTTCGTCAGTCAATGGAGGGGTGCCACCATGAATGCAAATGATCCGACCGCCACCAGTTGCTGCGTGTGCTGCAAGGAAATTCCGCTCGATGCCGCCTTCACACCGGAAGGCGCGGAGTACGTCGAGCACTTCTGCGGGCTGGAGTGTTATCAACGTTTCCAGGCGCGGGCCAGCACTGCGACCGAAACGAGCGGCGAACCGAACGCTTGCGGTTCGCCGCCGTCAAATTGAGACAAACCACGCTTTCGCTACGTCGCCTCATGTCGGCATCAAATTCGGCTGAGTAGCTTCTCGCCATCTGGACGTAGCTCGCCCTTGGGTGAAATATGCCGATACAGGGTCTGCCGCGTGATGCCAAGTTCCTGGCACAGGTCGCCGACCTTGGTCTCTGACTGCCCCATTGCCGCCATCGCCAGCCGCAGCTTGGCGGCGGTCATCTTGAACGGCCGGCCGCCTTTCCGGCCGCGTGCCCGTGCTGAGGCCAGGCCCGCCACGGTGCGCTCGGCGATCAACTCGCGCTCGAACTCGGCCAGCGCGGCGAAGATACCGAAGACCAGCTTGCCGGCGGCGGTCGTGGTGTCAATGGCCGCGCCGTGCCCGGTCAGCACCTTGAGGCCGATGCCGCGTCCGGTCAGGTCATGGACGGTATTGATCAGATGGCGCAGGTCGCGCCCGAGCCGATCCAGTTTCCAAACGACCAACGTGTCGCCTGGCCGTAGTGCCTGTTGGCGCCGACAGGGGTGCAAATCTTCTGAACCCAGTAGTTACTGTTTTGTAGAGATCGCTACATCATTGCAACGACCGTGACAGGGATTTAAGCTGTTGCCATGACTCTCACCTCCGACTCTTGGCTGACCCTCATCGTCAGCCTCCCCTCCGCGAGCGCCACGGCACGCATGCGGATTTGGCGCGCCGTCAAGGCGCTCGGCTGTGCCGCCTTGCGCGACGGCGCCTACCTACTGCCCGCTCAGGCCGAACAGGCTGCGCAGCTACAAATGCTGGCCGATGAAGCGCTGCAGGAAGGTGGCCAAGCCTGGCTGCTGCAGGTACAAGCCCTTGACCTGGCTGAGCAGGCCACCTTTCAGGCGCTGTTCGACCGGACGGCCGATTACACCCCCTGGCTGGAGGAACTGGCGCAAGCACGCCAGACGCTTTCCGCTCTGAGCGCAGCCGAACTCCAGCGTACACAGCGCAAGCATGCGCGTGCCTATGAGGTCATCCGCAAAATCGACTTCTTTCCCGGCGAGACGTCGATCCGCGCCGACGCCCAGTGGCGCGATTTCGCCAACGCCCTCGAATCTATGCAGTCACCCGGCGAGCCGCAGCCTATGGCCGGCCGCATTGCTCGGCGTGATCGCATGCAGTACCAGGGGCGAGTCTGGGCCACACGCCGCCATCTCTGGGTGGACCGCGTGGCGAGTGCCTGGCTGATCCAGCGTTTTATCGACCCTCACGCGCGCTTCCTGTGGCTGAACACCGCAGCAGACTGCCCGTCCGATGCGCTGGGTTTCGATTTCGACGGCGCGACTTTCTCGCACGTGGGCGAGCGGGTGACGTTCGAGGTACTGCTGGCGAGCTTCGGCCTGGAGGACGATCGGGGTCTCTCGCGCCTGGGAGCCATGGTGCATGCGCTCGACGTGGGTGGCGCGACCACACCCGAGGCCAGCGGCTTCGAGGCCGTGCTGGCCGGCGCACGCAAGCGCTGGCCGGACGACGACGCGCTGCTGGTCGACATCGGCGGCGTGCTGGATTCGCTCCATGCCCATTTCTCCAGTAGTCGCAAAACGTGACGACCCACCTCAGATCACTTCTTTAACTCAGATCACTTTTTTAGGAACGAATCTTCATGAACGAGACCACTTCAGCTGCAGCCATCAGCAGTGCGGCGCCTCGCAGCTATACGCTGTGGCAATTGATTGCTTATTTCTTACGGCTCGGAGCACTGGGCTTCGGCGGACCCGTAGCCCTGGCCGGCTACATGGATCGCGACTTGGTGGAACGGCGCCAATGGTTCACCGAGGCAGACTACAAGGAAGGGCTGGCCTTGGCGCAGCTCGCGCCAGGACCGTTAGCCGCGCAGTTGGCCATCTACCTGGGCTTTGTTCACTACAGCTTCCTAGGGGCCACCCTGGTGGGCCTCGCTTTTGTGCTGCCCTCGTTTCTGATGGTGATCGGACTGGGTTGGGCCTATACGCATTTCGGCGGTCTGGGTTGGATGCAGGCCGTGTTTTATGGCGTGAGTTCCGCTGTCATTGGGATCATTGCTATCAGCACCTGGAAGCTCTCTACCAAGAACATCGGCAAAGACAAACTGCAATGGGCCATCTTTGCAGTAGCGGCGGCGGTGACGATCATCACCCAATCCGAGGAACTGTGGCTGTTCCTGGGCGCAGGCGTTCTCGTGTGGTTGTTGCGCGCGCCGCCGAAATTTATTAAGCCGTCCAGCACGCTGCACAGCAGTGCTATTCCTTTGCTGGCCTTGCTTGGCTTGTCCAACGTCGACTGGACCAAGCTGTGGCAGATCACCAAGTATTTCTTCTACGCGGGCAGTTTTGTTTTTGGTAGCGGCCTAGCTATCGTCCCGTTTCTGTACAGCGGAGTGGTCAAGGAGTACGGATGGTTGACCGATCACCAGTTCCTTGACGCTGTCGCAGTCGCCATGATCACTCCCGGTCCTGTCGTCATCACTACCGGGTTCATCGGCTTTCTGGTCGCGGACTTCTGGGGCGCGGTTGCTGCGGCGCTGGCAACCTTCCTGCCGTGCTATCTCTTCACAGTCCTGCCAGCCCCGTACTTCAAGAAATATGGAAAGAAACCGGGAATCGTGGCATTCGTCGATGGCGTGACGGCAGCCGCCATCGGATCGTTGGCCGGAGCCGTGGTAGTTATCGGGGTGCGCTCGATCAAGGACGTTCCCACGGCGCTACTCGCCCTGGGGACTGCTGCCTTGCTTTGGAAATTCAAGAAGTTGCCGGAGCCGATCGTTGTCGCTGCCGCGGCACTGATTGGGCTGGTCGTCTACCCGCTGGTGACCCGCAGCTGAATAGAAGCGAGAGGAGTCCACGCCTTAACCCATGACTTGCCACATTTCTAGGAACACTCCAATGGATTTACAACTACGCCCCCTTACCATCAACCTCGCTGCCCTCAACGGGCTGTCCGAGAAACTCATCCTCAGCCATCACGCGAATAACTACACCGGCGCAGTCAAGCGCCTGGATGCTATTCGCCAGCAACTGGCGCACCTGGATTGGCCGACCGCTCCGGTCTTCATGATCAATGGCCTGAAGCGCGAAGAGCTGATCGCCGCCAATTCCGCTTGGCTCCACGAGCTGTACTTCGACACGCTGGGAGGCGACGGTGCATTGCCGGACTCCGGCCTGGCAGTTGCCTTGGCCCGCGACTTTGGCAGCGTTGACCGCTGGCGCACGGAATTCTCCGCACTGGCCAAGGCCATGGGCGGCGGCTCGGGGTGGGCGCTGCTGTCATGGTCCACACGCGAGGCGCGGCTGATCAACCATTGGGCGGCAGACCATACGAACCTGCTGGCCGGCGCCACACCGCTGCTGGCACTGGACATGTACGAGCACGCCTACCACATGGATTTCGGTGCCAAGGCGGCCGCGTATGTTGACGCCTTCATGCAAAACATCCGCTGGAATGCCGTGATGCAGCGCTACGCTGCCGCCGTCGAGGCTGATGCACTGCCCTGGTCGGCCGCACCAGAGGAAGTCGGCGGTGACCTCCAACTGATCGACGTGCGACGCACGGCAGGCTACGCACAAGCGCCTGATCGCATCGCCGGGGCCATTCGGCGCGATCCCGTGCAGTTGGCAAATTGGAGCCGTGAAATCGATACCTCTAAACCCGTCCTTGTGTATTGCGTGCACGGCCATGAAGTCAGCCAGTCGGTGGCGCTCGCGCTACGAGCGCATGGCCTCGACGCACGCTTCGTGGCCGGAGGCATCGAAGCCTGTCGCGCTGCTGGCGTGACATTTGAAGCAAAGGAGTAGCACCATGAAGTGGATTACACGCGAACGCCCCAAGATCGACCGCATCGCCTGTCCCTGGCTGGTTGCGCGCTTCATCGACCAGCAGGCGGAATTTCTCTATGTGCCGGCCAGCGAGGTGCTGAAAACCGCCAACGCTACCGGCGCCATCCCCTACGACATCCCGAATGTCGAACTAAGCCATGTGGGCGAGCTGTGCAGTTTCGATTCCTTCCTGTCGAAGTACCACCTGGACGACCCAGCGCTGCGCCAGTTGGCCGAGATCGTGCGCGGTGCCGACACCTCCCGGCTCGACCTGACGCCGCAATCAGCAGGGCTCTATGCGCTCTCGCTCGGGCTGTCGCACAACTTTAGCGACGACCACGAAATGCTCCAGCACGGCATGGTGATGTACGACGCCCTCTATGCGTGGTGCCGCGCATGCCAGGCCGAGACACACAACTGGCCGCCGGTCATGCCAGCCTGATCCGCCCAACTGAAAATGCACCAAATGTCCGCAATCCCCCGTCTTGCCTTCGCCACACTCATTCAGTCCCTGAGCCTGGTGGCGGCATCGGCAGCGCCCGGCCCCAGCGAACTCACCGGCGCGCAGATCAAGACAGTCTTCGTCGGCAATGTCATATCCGAAGGCGCGCACTGGTCCGCTTACCTCCTTCCCGATGGACGCACGAAGTCCATTGAACTGGGGCGGCCGCACCAGGGGCATTGGAAGATCGTGGGCAAGGAATTGTGCGTAAGCATCAGCACGGGTGTAGAGCCCGAATGCTGGACGGTACTGCGCAAAGGCAAGGCCTATCTGCTGCGCGCCCACGGCCAAGACCTCTACGAGGTCACTCCGGAACCTCTGTCGTCGAAATACCCGTTCGATTGACCGGCACCTGCCTCGATTACCCGCTCCGGCCAGCCCCCGGAGCTGCATCCCGCCAACTACCAAGGAAACTCCATGCTGCGTCTAACCCTCTCCACACTGGCCCTGGCCGCGGGCCTGCTCACTACAGGCGCCCCGGCCATGGCCCAGGCCATCGACACCGCTGCCATCGAAACGGCCACCGGCCTCAAGGGCAGCTACAACCAGGCGGAAAACGTCTTCAAGGTCAGCAAGCCACGCGACGACGTGAAGATCAATGTCGATCGCTGGACCATGCCACCGTTCATGGGGCTCACCTCCTGGGCCGCGTTCACGCCAATGGGCTCGTCCACCATGATGATGGGCGATACGGTGCTGTTCGAGGATGAAGTCAACCCGGCGATGAGCGTCGCGCTGGACAACGGCCTGGAAGTGACTGCGCTGCACAACCACTTCTTCTTCGACCAACCCAAGGTCTTCTTCATGCACATCGGCGGCATGGGGGATGCACGCAAGCTCGCCACAGGCGTGAAGGCGGTGTACGACCGCATCGCGCAGGTGCGCGCCGCCCAAGGCACGCCGGCCAGCAGCTTCGCGGGCGACATCGCATCGCCAAGCCATGTCACTGCTGCGCCCATCGAGGAGATTCTGGGCAGCAAGGCGCAGGTCAAGGATGGCATGGTGAAAGTAACCCTTGGCCGCACAGCCAAGATGCATGGAACCACCGTCGGCAATGAAATGGGCATCAATACCTGGGCGGCCTTTGCTGGCGACGATGAGCATGCGGTAGTCGATGGCGACTTCGCCATGCATGAAAACGAACTGCAGACGGTCCTGAAAACCATGCGTGGCCAGAGCATCAACATCGTGGCAATCCACCAGCACATGACCTACGAGGAACCGCGCTACGTCTTTCTGCACTACTGGGGAAAGGGCAAGGCCGTGGATCTGGCTCAGTCAGTGAAGAAGGCGCTGGATGCGCAGAAGGCGGCGAAGTGACAAAGAAGACCTTCAGCTCGGTTACGCAACGCCTCTCAACAAGCTCTACCCGGCACCTCATGCGCTTCATCATCGCCGGGGCCATGTTTCCCGCACTTGCCGCAACCGCCAGGGAGGTGCCGCTGACCGGCCCGCAGATTCGTGCGACCATCAGCGGCAAGTATGTGACCGATGAACGCCATTGGGGGCACAAGTATTTCGCGGACGGGCGCGTCGAGCGATCGGAGAACGGCCGCCAGCGGTCTGCGCGCTGGTCCGTCAAAGGCAATCAGCTATGCCTGCTGCAGCCGGAAATCAGCAAGGACGAACCGATCTGCTACAGCGTCCTGCGCGACGGACAGGAGCTGCAGTACAAGGACGATGCGCAGTTCGTGGTGTATAGGGGGCTGGTGCGGCCCATGCCCAAACGAGAGCCGTGAACGGGGGCGCGAATGGCTAGGGATTGCATGCACGCAGGCGACTGACATGGCGCACTACCTCTGGAAACTGCGTCCCTACTATCGGCAGACCGCCGGGCAGCTTGTCCTCGGCTCCCTGGCAGGCGTCGTCATGAACACGGCCGTGGTCCTGCCCGCCGTGTGCCTCGGGCGCGCGATCGACGCCGCGACGCACTTCGCGCAGGGCCAGGCGACGCGCGCGACGCTACTGCAGGCCGTCGCGCTGTTCGCCGCCGCAACCCTGGCCACAGAACTGCCGCGACTGGGCAAGCGCTGGTGGTTGATGACGGCCAACGCGCGCATCCGCGCCAATCTGCGCGCGGATGCCCTGCGCGGGGTGCTCGCCTGGCCGATGGCAAAGCTGACTGCCACGCCTGTTGGCGACACCATGGCGCGCGTCATCGGTGACGTCGAAGTGCTGGGCGTCGGTATCCGCGAGGTGATCGTCGAGACCTGGGACACGCTCCTGTTCTTGATGTCGTTCTTCGTCGCCATGCTGGTGCTGGACTGGTCGTTGACCCTGCAGGCGCTGATTCCCGTGCCCTTCGCGATGGTGCTGGCCTGGGCCGCCGGACGCTTTATTCACCAACGTACGACGGCGGCTCGACAAGCCAACGGCGCGTTGACCGCGGGACTGCAGGAGCAACTGTCCGGCATCCGCGTCGCGAGGCTACTGGGGATGAAGCAGGCCGCACAGACGCGGATCGAGCGGCTCGCAGATGCACAGGCGCACACCAATCTCGCGGTGGCGCGGCCCCGCGCCGGCCTGCCCGCGGTCTACACCACGCTGATGGCGGCCGGCATCGTGCTGGTGTTGTGGCAAGGCGGCGAAAAAGTCATCGCAGGCGCGTGGACGCTGGGGGCGTTCGTGACCTATCTGGACCTTTTTCTGCGCTTCACCGGGCGCGGATTTCGGGTGCCGCAGCTCGTGAACTCGGTGCAAGCAGGCGGCGCAGCCTACGCGCGGCTCGCCCCCTTGCTCGCTGCGGCCCTGCCTGCTCGCGGCGAGCATCGGTTCGCTTCGTTTCGCGCCGGCTACCTGGCCGGAACGACTCCGCGCTCGACTCTCACCGAGCCGGCGTCACGAGTTGAACGCGGGCTCGCCGTATCCCTGCACAACGTGAGCTTCTCTCACGGCAACGCCGACGCCGCCGTCACGGCGCTGAACCAGGTCTCGCTCGAGATTTCGGCAGGCGCGTTCGTAGCAGTGACCGGGCCGGTCGGCTCGGGCAAGAGTGCGCTGGCGAAGGCTCTGCTGGGCCTGTACCCGCTCGCCGGCGGTACCGTTTCCCTGGACGGCGACGCGCCCGCACGACATCGCGGTGACATCGGTTACCTGCCGCAGGAGCCCTTCCTGTTCTCGGGTACGGTGCGCGAGAACATCACCATGGGACGTGAGCAGGCCGACCTCGCCACGATGAGCGCCCTGGAAATCGCCGCGCTTGCGAAGGACGTAGCGGGCTTCGAGCACGGCGTCGATGCCGAGATCGGCGAGCGCGGCATTCGCATTTCCGGCGGTCAGCGGCAGCGCGTCGCACTGGCACGCGCGGCGGCGGCGGGACCTCGGCTGCTGGTGCTGGACGATCCGTTCTCGGCGGTCGACGTCGCGACGGAGGCTCAGATCATTGCCAGCCTGCGCGCGGAGTTCGGCCGCGGGGCGCCGGCCGCGCGACAGGCCACCATCGTCCTGTGCTCGCACCGGCTGGCGGCCTTCCCGCAGGCGGATCTCGTCGTCGTGTTGGATGGAGGACGCATAGTCGAACGAGGCTCTCATGAACAGCTGATGCTGGCGGGCGGCCTGTATGCACGGATCTACGCGGCGCAGGTCGCGATGGCACAGCCGGAGGACGCATGACCGCAACACAGTCACAGCCGGCACCGACAACACGCCGAGGACTCACGACCGCCCAGGTGGGCTCGCTACTGGCGCCGCAGAGACGCCTGCTCGTGGCCATCGCAGCCTGCGTGCTTGCCGGTGCGGCGCTGGAGGTGCTGCCGCCGCTCCTCGTGCGGCAGGCCGTGGACGCCCACTTGGCCGTGGGCCGTGGCGACGGCCTGATGCTGCTGGGCGTGCTCTACCTGCTGGTCGTGGCCGGGCAGCAGGCGTTGGGCTTCGCGTCTGCGTACGGCACCGCGATCGCAGCCCAACGGGCGTTGCGCGACCTGCGCGCGCGCCTGTTTGGCCATCTGCAACGGCTGCCTGCGCGCTACTTCGACACGACCCCGTTGGGTGACACCGTCAGTCGCTGCACCGCAGACATCGACACCATCGACCGCCTGTTCTCGTCGGGCATCGCGAGCCTTGTCGCCGACCTCGTGCGACTGGTCACGATCACGGTGACGATGCTCGTGCTCAGTCCCTCGCTGACGCTGCTCTGCGGACTGGCCGTGCCGCCCCTGCTGTGGTTCACGCGCTGGTTCCAGCTGCGGGTATTGGCCGCTGAACGGGCCAGCCGGGAGGCCGTGGGAAGCGTCAACACGGCACTCGTGGAGACCCTCGGTGGCGCGGAGGTCATTCGTGCTTTCGGACGAACGGGGTTCTTCGAGCACCGCTTTCGTGGCGCTCTGCAGGCCACGCAACACGCCTATCTCGCGGCCACACGCTATTCAACGATCTACACGCCGCTGATGGCCATCCTGGCGTCGCTGATCGTCTGCGGCCTGCTGTGGGCAGGCGCCGAGGGCGCGCTGGCGGGCTGGGGTGTTTCTATCGGCACGCTCACGGCCTTCGTGCTGCTGTTTCGCCGCTTCTTCGCGCCGATAACGACGCTGGGCGAGGAATGGCAGACCGTGCAGAGCGCGCTGTCCGGGGCGGAGCGCGTGTTCCAGGTCTTGGCGCTGCCGGTCGAGGAAACACCGGTCGCCCATTCCGTGCAACAGGCAAGGAGCGAACCGGAGCCGTTGATCCAGTTGAAGGATGTGATCTTCGGCTACGTCGCCGATCGCCTCGTGCTGAACGGCGTCTCCTTGAGCGTTCGCGCAGGCGAGCACGTCGCGCTGGTCGGGCGCACCGGTGCCGGCAAGAGCAGCCTGATGCACCTCGCCGGTGGCCTGTATGCGCCCTGGTCCGGCGAAATTCGCGTGGCGGGCGCGGATCCACGCGCCATGACGGACGAGGAACGCCGTCAGTGCCTGGGCGTCGTGCCGCAGACGCTGCAACTGTTCAGCGGCAGCGTGCTCGACAACCTCACGATGGGCGACGTCCTCGTGACCCGGACTGCTTGCGAAGCGGCAGCCAAGGCAACGGGCGCGCATGCGTTCATCCAGGCACTGCCGCAGGGCTACGACACGCCCCTGGACGCGGGCGAGGCCGGCGCCGCGTTGTCTGCGGGCCAACGGCAATTGCTCGCGCTCACGCGCGCGCTGGTGCGCCAGCCTCGCGTGCTGCTGCTCGACGAAGCGACAGCCGCGATCGACCACGCCAGCGACGCTGCGTTCCGCGCCGCTCTTCGCCGCGACGCGCACGACTCGAGCCGTGCCGTTCTGATCGTGGCGCATCGGCTGTCAACGGCGCTGGAGGCCGATCGCATCATCGTGATCGAGGACGGTCGCATCCTCGAACAAGGCGCGCCGGACGAGTTGATTCGGTGCCGGGGTCGCTTCGCCGCGCTGCTGGCCATGGAGACGGCAGGCTGGGATTGGCATCAACGTTGACGTTGGAGGACAGACATGGGCAAGGACTTCTACATACAACCCGACGCGGCCGACCCGGTGCTCGATCCCGACGCGGTGCTCGCGATCGTGCGCCTGCATGCGGCGGGCGCGAAGGCCGTCAGGGCCGTCGACGAGAGCGGCGGCGAGGCGCGCACCTATGCGATCGACGACGGCCTGATCCTGAAGGTTCAGAGACCACAACAGCTGCGCGCGCGAACGAGCCTGGACAAGGAGCGTTTCCTGTTGGAGCAGCTGGCAGGCCTGGAGGGCGTACGCGTTCCACGAGTCCTTGGTGGGGGCGTCGCCGAACCCGGGATCGAGTACACCTTGATGACGCGCATGCCCGGCGTGCCGATGCACTCGGCAAGGTTCGACGGTGACCTCCGCCGGCGTACGCTGGTTGACCTGGGGCGCATGCTGCGTCGCATTCACGCAATCCCTCAGCAACCCCTGTTCGAGGCGCGCCTGATCCCCGGCGACCACACGGCGGCCGACGTTCGCACACGGTTCGGCGGCCTCTTCGACGACGCCGTCACAGCCGTGGCGCGGGCGGCCCAGCCCTGGCCGTTCGCGCTCGACCCGTTGCAGTTGGCGCGCCTCGCGATGCGCGCCTTGCCGGACGCAGACGCCTGGGTGGCCTTGCACAGCAACCCCGGCCCCGAACACGTCTTCGTCGATCCGCAGACTAGGCAGTTGACTGGCCTCATCGACTTCGGCGATGCGTATTTCAGCCACCCGGCGCTCGATCTGCGCCGATGGCCTCGGCCCATCGATCGGGGCCGCGGTTCACGCCGGGTACTGCAGCGAGGAGAAAACGAGCGAGAGGTTCAACCAGACATGGCGCGTGGCCTGTGTGCTCACCGACATGCTCGCCATCGCACAGAGTCCGGAATGCCGCACTGCAGGGCTCGTCGAGTTGGAAGAACTTGTCGAGCGGTTGCGCTTACGGCTTACGTGATGGCTGTCTTGGCGCCGACCGATCACCCGCGAAAGGGTAGTACCCCCATCCTCTGGAGACACGGGGAGCCGCTACAACGCCGCGGTATTCGCTTTCAGCGTGCGATCCAGCTTGCGGTGAATGAGTGATACCAGTGTCAGGATGTCCAGGGCATCTTGTTCGGACATCGGCCAGTTTGTCTTGGGGGCATGGGCGAGTGGGTTGCGCACGGCGCCGAAGAGGCCCACCAGCAGATGGGCGAAGCCTTTTTGCTCGCTCTTCTCAGATTCGGTGGCGAGCGAACCGAAAACCAGGATCGGGTTTTGCGTCGAAAACGTCCGGCTCACTAACTCGGCGCCATCCATGGTCAGGCCAGACATGGAACGGATGCGCTCGGCGACACCTTTGGTCGACTCGAAGACGGCATGGAAATAGTTTTCATCCAGCAGTTCGGCGCGACAGTAGTTGAGTACTTCAGCATGGACTTTGCGGCTTTCAAGTGCCGACTTCAGCCGGCAGGCGCGCGAGCGCGCGGCGTCCAATGTCGTGGCTGTTGGCGCCGACCGAAAACTGAGCCACTTATGAGGGTTGTGCCGACCCAAAATTGAGCCAGGTGTTCAACCTACTCTGCTGTTTTTTTGTGCAGCAGAGGACGAGGAGTGATCACCATGGACATGATTGGCAGGATCCGGCGTTTGCATGCCCGGAAGAACAAATCGGAGCGCGAGATCTCGCGCATGACGGGGCTGTCGCGCAACACGGTTGCGAAGTGGCTGCACGGCGAGGTGGATGGCCCGCCGAAGTACCGGCGCGGGGAGCAGCCGAACAAGCTCACTGCGTTCCACGAGGCGCTCAGGCAGGCGTTGAAGGCCGACGCCCGGCGGCCCAAGCGCGAGCGTCGCACGGCCAAGGCGCTGTACGCCGAGATCAGGGGCGCTGGCTACGACGGTGGCTACACGCGGGTGACCGACTTCATCCGGGCGTGGCGCCAGGGCGAAGGTCAATCTGCGAGCGCCAACGCCTTCGTGCCGCTGGCCTTCGAGCTCGGCGAAGCCTTCCAGTTCGACTGGAGCGAGGAAGGGCTGGTGGTGGGCGGGATCTACTACCGCATGCAGGTCTCGCACATGAAGCTATGCGCTTCGCGGGCCTTCTGGCTGGTGGCCTATCCGAGCCAAGGCCATGAGATGTTGTTCGATGCCCATACCCGCAGCTTTGCAGCCCTGGGCGGCGTGGCCCGGCGCGGCATCTACGACAACATGAAGACCGCGGTGGACAAGGTCAAGAAGGGTAAGGGCCGGATCGTCAATGAGCGCTTCGCGACCATGTGTGCGCACTACCTGTACGACCCGGACTTCTGCAACGTCGCCAGCGGCTGGGAGAAGGGCGTCGTCGAGAAGAACGTGCAGGACAGCCGCCGGCGCATCTGGATCGACGCGGCCAAGCAGCGCTTCGGCAGCTTCAGCGAACTCAACGCCTGGCTGGGCCAGCGGTGCCGGGCGTTGTGGGACGAGGTGCGCCACCCCGAGCACGAGCAGTTCAGCGTGGCCGAGATGCTCGAACACGAGCGGGCGCATCTGATGCCCATGCCGGCGCCGTTCGATGGCTACGTCGAGAAGCCCGCGCGCGTGTCCAGCACCTGCCTGGTATCGGTGGCGCGCAACCGCTACTCGGTGCCGTGCGAGCTGTTCGGGCAAATGGTCAGCACCAGGCTGTACCCGGGCAGCGTCGTCGTGGTGGCCAACGACCACATCGTCGCGCGCCACGACCGCCTGAGCAACGCCGGCGAGACGCGGTATGACTGGCAGCACTACATCCCGCTGCTGCAGAGGAAGCCCGGCGCGCTGAGGAATGGCGCGCCGTTCGCCGACATGCCCGAGCCGCTGCAGAGGCTGCGCCGTGGGCTGCTGCGCAACCCGGGCGGCGACCGCGTGATGGCGCAGGTGCTGGCCATCGTGCTGAGCGCCGGGCTGGACGCGGTGCTGGTGGCGGTGGAACTGGCGCTGGAGACCGGGCCGCCCGGCAAGGTGAGCGTGGAGCACGTGGTCAACGTGCTGGGGCGCCTGAATGCGGTGCCGATGCCGCAGACGGCTGCGACGCAGCTGAAGGTGAGCACACCGCCGCTGGCCAACACGGCGCGCTACGACAGCCTGCGTGCCGACAACGCCACCGAGGAGGCCGGCCATGACGCGTGACGTGACGGTTGAACTCAAGGCGTTGCGTCTGCATGGCATGGCCGGCGCCTGGGCCGACCTGGTGGAGCAAGGAACGAACGCAGGGGTGGACTCCTCGCGCTGGTTGATCGAGCACTTGCTGCAGGCCGAGGGCACGGATCGCGCCATGCGCTCGGTCAGCCACCAGATGCACGCCGCGAAGTTCCCGGTGCATCGCGACATCGCCGGCTTCGACTTCGAGGTCTCGCCGGTAGATCGCAAGCTTGTGAGCACACTGGCCGCAACCAACTTCACAGACGACGCACACAACGTCGTGTTGGTGGGTGGGCCGGGCACGGGCAAGACGCATCTGGCCACGGCCATCGGCGTATCGGGCATCACCCGGCATGGCAAGCGCGTGCGGTTCTTCTCGACGGTCGACCTGGTCAATGCACTGGAGCAGGAGAAGGCGCAAGGCAAGGCCGGGCGCATTGCATTGAGCTTGCTGCGCATGGACCTCGTCATCCTGGACGAGTTGGGCTACCTGCCGTTCAGCCAGGCCGGCGGGGCGTTGCTGTTCCACCTGCTCAGTCGCCTGTATGAACACACCAGCGTGATGATCACGACCAACCTGGACTTCGCGGAGTGGTCCAGCGTGTTCGGCGACGCGAAGATGACCACCGCGTTGCTGGACCGGCTCACGCACCACTGCCACATCGTGGAGACGGGCAACGAGTCGATCCGCTTCAGCCGCAGTACGGCAGAGGCCAAGAAGCGCATCAAGGCGCGCGAGCAGGCCCGCAAGGGCAGCAAGTCCGAGCTGCCGCAGGACGACTTCTGAAGCGGCGCCGCGCGGGGAAATCCGCTACGGGCTACGCCCTGCGCGGCTTCCCCCGCGCGCTCAACTCAACATCGAGGAGGTCAAAGAGCCAGGACAGACCTACACTTATCCACCGCCGGCCCTCTGAAGGCCGGCCCCCACCCCTGGCTCAATATTCGGTCGGCACGGTGGCTCAGATTTGGATCGGCGCCGACAGTAGTGCCTTCAGACAGCTCGCCAGACCGGGACGATCCTCGCGTTTTCCGGACGCTTGGTCTTCATAGAGATGCGCCGGATCAACACCGGCCGCGACCAGCGCATCGCGCTGCAAGTCCGTCGCCTGGGAGCCATCCGCCTTCGATACTCGCATGTAGCCAATCAGCATCTTGTACCTGTCACATATACGTTCGATTATGTGACAGTTTGCATCGGGAAGCTCTGCACGTCAAAATTTGTCACTTAACCCGTCATTCTGTCTAAGGCATGCAAAGGGTAGGCTAGGCTCATAATGTGACAGAAATTCCGGGGGGATGCCTTCCTTCGCGAAGGTGGCGCGCAACTGTTCCAAGGAAGCGGGGTCGCGCCGACCATAGGAAGCCAACGCGAACAGCGAGCGTGCCGTCTCGGGGTTGTGTCGTGCTTCAATGATGGCCTCATCAATGGCCTGGATTGCACGCTGCCAGTGATCGACGGGTTCGGGCTTCGGCGCTTTCGCCGGCAGGCCACTGGTGAACCCGGTTTGGGGCTCGGACCAGAATAGCTTTGCGTGCTCGCCTGGCGGGCTTATATCCCTCACCTCAATCAAGCTGATTGCCGTTGCCGCCGCCTCCAGCATCTGCAACCGTACTGCCGGGTTCAGGGTTTCATACGGTCGCCACAGACTTTGCCCAGCACGCAGCGGATGCCCGCAGCATTCCCAGATTTGGCGGAGATACCCCGCGTAGGTGCCGCACGTCGAAAGCGGGGTGTTCAGCTCATCGAGCAGCGTGCGTAGCAGCCTAAACCACAATCCGGCGTGGATGCGTCGGCGCGGCAACTCCACGTGGCCGGTCGTCAGTGCCTGCCAGGTACGCTGGTCCATCGCCGCAATCGCGTCGCTGGCAGTGCGCGGTTCGGCGTCGGCGTTCTCCCAGCCGAGAAACCGCCCTGGCACGCCCCAATAGGATTCCAGCCAGCAGCCATGCAGTGGGCAGCTCAGCATCAGGGGCAGCTTCCACGCGAGCAGTACGGCTTGGTTCTCCGGATCGTTCAGGCAGAGCGGACAGGCGCGGTGTATCGGTTGGGTGGGCAGCCAGGCACGCCAGCTCGTGATGGATCGCGTCTTACGGCGGAGTCTCGGCAGCAGTACCGAGAGCTGGAACGCATAGGTTTCCAATGCGGCTGGAATCTGATCATCAAGGCTGTCCAGTAGCCAAGGCACCCAGCCGGCGAAACTCATGCAGCGCAGCCGATCCAGCTCGATACCGCTCCGCTGGGAGAGCATCGCCAGCAGCGCCAGTGGTGGCGCGGTGTCCAGGTCATCAACCTGGCCGTGACCAAGATCGTGCTCCAGCAGCTCGGACACTTCCATGTGATAGCAAAGGGCCACGCGGTTGAGCCACGAAGACAGGGCTTCGGCTTCCCTGGGTGCCGGATGCAGTGGCCAGCGTGGCGCTGGCTTCACATCAGTTCCCGCTCGAATTGCCGCCGCCGCTCGCTGGGACCGGTGTAATCGGCCATGCTGAGCGTGCGGTGGTTGATCGCTTCCTCACTACTCTCCACGGCGGCCACGGCCGCCGCCATCAATAGGTGCGCCAGCTCGCCAATAGTGCCCTCGCTGCGCGTGAGCAGGTAGCGAGCCATGTCCAGCGTGGCAATCGACGAAGGTCGCCGCAGCGGGAGCGAAGCCGCGAAGCTGGCCAGCAGTGAACAGCAATCGTCGTTGGCCTCCCACACCGGCAGCATCATCGGCTCGAAGCGATTTTCCAACTGGTCATCCGAGCGGATGGCCAGGTAGGCGTCGCGTGTGCCCACACCGACCAGCGGGATGCGCAATTCGTTGCCGAGGAAGCGCAGCAGGTTGAGGAATTCCCGGCGGTTGACGCTGTTGCCGGCCAGGACGTTGTGCAGCTCGTCGATCACCAGCAAACGCACACCGAGCTTGCGCAGCAGTGTCAGCGCCAGTTGCTCTATTTCCGGCAGCCGTGGGCGCGGTCGCAATGGTGCTCCCATCGCCGCGAGCAGCGCGACGTAGAAGCGGATCACCGATGGCTCGGACGGCATCTGCACGACCAATACCGGGATGTGCTCCTGGTCGGCGTCGGAGCTGGCCGGGTGGGCGCGGCGGAACTTCTCGACGATCATCGACTTGCCGTTGTTGGTTGGACCGACCAACAGCAGGTTGGGCATGCGTTGTTTGTTTGGCCACGTATACAGGGCTTCCAGCCGGTTCAACGCCTCGACTGCTCGCGGATAGCCGATCCAGCGGTCGGCGCGAAGGCGATGGATGCGCTCGTCCGCCGGGAGACGGGCCAAGCCCTGGGCCGCCGGCAGCAGGTGGGACAGGTCGATGATGGGATATTCGTCCACGGCTACCACTCCTCAATCTGGTCGAACGGTTTGGCAGGTGGCTGGTTGTCCGCCTGCGGGTCTGCCATGTCCGTGTCCGCTGGTGGCGTGGTTTTGACAGGTTGTTCCGTTGACTTGAGATGCTGGCGTCGATCCGCGTCGCGCCGCGCCTTGCGCGTGGCTTTCTGCGCAGTGGTCACGATTTCGCGCATCTGCCCGATCATGCGGAACAGCGCCGACTCATCCACCTGTTCGCGCCCTTGCTGCCGCAATTTCGCCAGCGCCTGCCGTTGTTCCCAGAGGGTGACAGCCGGGTGCGACAAGGTACGGTATGGAATTTCCAGATAGTGCTGCCCCTCCGGCTCCAGCACCCAAATGCGGCTGATGTCGCGTGGGTCGCGCCGGATCAGGAACGCAGGCAGGCGGTCGCGCCGAGCTATCCACGGCTTGAGCGCATCGGCGTAGTAGTGGATGTGGTCGATGACGAAGCCAGTGCGGGTCAGGGTGCGGCGGAGGACGGGCAGGAAATCGACCAGAAAAGCCGTGGTGCGAGTGATGACGGTTGGAACGCCGGTACGCGCGACAGCTTCGGCCCAGCGTGCGGCCGGCGGTTGGAGCAGGCCGTTGTGCACGGAGCCGTGATAGGTGCCAACCGCCAATGCGAGCCAGCGTTCCAGCTCGCGCAGTGTCAGGGCGGCCATCTTCTCGGAGGCGTATTCCCCGCGCTGGTCAGGGTTGGAGAAGGTCGTCCCCGGCAATTCGTCGTGGATCATTTGCATCGCCGTGCCGATGATCCGTTCCACGATGCCGCCATAGTGCGGCTGCCCGAGAGGCCGATAGTCCAACCGGATGCCATGCTGCTCGCAGCCACGGCGTAGCGCCTCGCTCTTGAATTCGGCCGCGTTGTCCAGGTAGAGCAGCGCGGGCTTGCCGCTCATCGGCCAGTCCATTTCCACGTCCAACCTTTCCAACCAAGGGCGCTTGTCGCAACCGGCGTGTGCGAGGCACAGGCCGACCGAGACGGCAGATGGCGCTTCTAACGTGACCACCATGCCAACCACGCAGCGGGTGAACACGTCGATGGCGAGGGTCAGGTACGGACGGCCAATCGGTTGCCGGTCGCGCTCGTCCACCACGATCAGGTCGATGACTGTGTGGTCGATCTGTACCTGCTCCAGCGGTGCGGAGACTGGCGGAGGAACACCGCCAACACCTTGCAGGATGCGGGACGCATCCTGGCCTTCCCGAAGTCGAGTGGTCTTGAGTGGATCAAGGCTGGCGATCCGCAACGCGACCGTGTTGCGCGCCGGCATCCGCAGCTTTTGCAGCTTGCACACCCGCGCAACTTCACGGTGGAACGCCGCCAAGCTGCGCTTCTGCTTGGTCAGGAAGCGCTTTTGCAGTAGCTCGCGGATGATTCGTTCGACCGACTCCGGCAAGCGGCCTTTACCTTTGCCACCGCTCGACTGTCCAAGAGCCAAATCAGTGACCAGCCCCGAACCTTGCCGGGCACGGCGGATCAGGACGTAGACCTGCCGCCGGGACAGACCCAGCGCCTGGGCTGCTGCGTCGGCCGCTTCATGCCCGACCGTCTCCGACTGCGCCAACGGCCCAATGATCTCCGCGCGGCAGCGAGCACGCTCCCATGCCTGTTCTGACAGGGTGGCTACGCCGCGCTCGGCAATCGGTACGGTATCGGTCGCCATGCTCGCCTCGCTTTGGTGCACACGAGTATTGAGCATAGACGAGTTTCGTGCAGAGGAGTCCTGATATCGGGCTGTCAGGAGCCGTATGCACAGCAGGCTTCATGTCTCGTTGATTGGTGCAGTCGTCTTCTGAAAATGACAGCTTCGACCAGAACCCAGAACGGCAGCTCGAACAGATCCAGGTGGATAAAGTGTTCACCGACAAGGCGTCGGGCAAGGACACACGGCGGCCCGAACTGGAACGGCTGCTCGCCTTCGTGCGCGAAGGCGACACGGTCGTGGTGCACAGCATGGATCGTCTGGCGCGCAACCTCGACGACCTGCGCCGCCTGGTGCAGGGCCTCACCCAGCGCGGCGTACGCATCGAGTTCCTTAAGGAGCATTTGACCTTCACCGGCGAGGACTCGCCGATGGCGAACCTGATGCTGTCGGTAATGGGCGCGTTCGCCGAGTTCGAACGCGCCTTGATCCGCGAGCGGCAGCGCGAGGGCATCGCGCTCGCCAAGCAGCGCGGGGCCTACCGTGGCAGGAAGAAATCCCTGTCGTCTGAGCGTATTGCCGAACTGCGCCAACGTGTCGAGGCTGGCGAGCAAAAGACCAAGCTGGCTCGTGAATTCGGAATCAGTCGCGAAACCCTGTATCAATACTTGAGAACGGATCAGTAAATATGCCACGTCGTTCAATCCTGTCCGCCGCCGAGCGCGAAAGCCTGCTGGCGTTGCCGGACACCAAGGATGAGTTGATCCGTCACTACACGTTCAGCGAAACCGACCTCTCCATCATCCGGCAGCGGCGCGGCCCGGCCAACCGGCTGGGCTTCGCCGTGCAGCTCTGTTACCTGCGCTTTCCTGGTGTCATCCTGGGCGTCGATGAGCCGCCGTTTCCGCCCTTGTTGAAACTGGTCGCCGACCAGCTCAAGGTCAGCGTCGAAAGCTGGGACGAATACGGGCAGCGGGAGCAGACCCGGCGCGAGCACCTGGTCGAACTGCAAACGGTGTTCGGCTTCCAGCCCTTTACCATGGGCCACTACCGGCAGGCCGTCCAGTTGCTGACCGAGATGGCCTTGCAGACCGACAAGGGCATCGTGCTGGCCAGCACCTTGATCGAGCACCTGCGGCAGCAGTCGGTCATTCTGCCTGCCTGTATGCAAGGCGGCCTTCAAGTGACACGGAGCTCATTCATCACTCCGACAGGGGCAGTCAGTACGTTTCCATTCGCTACACAGAACGTTTAGAGGAAGCTGGCCTGATGCCTTCGGTGGGTAGCACTGGCGACTCTTATGACAACGCCTTGGCCGAAACCATCAACGGCTTGTACAAAACGGAGGTGATCTACAAACGAGGGCCGTGGAAAACACGGGAATCACTGGAGCTGGCAACCCTGCAATGGGTGCACTGGTTCAACCATGACAGGCTGCTGGAATCCATAGGGCATATACCGCCAGCGGAAGCTGAGGCAAACTACTGGCGGCAAGTTGCCAATACCGTGCAGGCTAACGCCTGCACTTCAACAAACTAGCCTCCACCAAACCCGGTGCGATTCAGTTTCAGTGTTTTTACTCCGAATCTCGGCATGATGCGCACGTAGACTAGTTCGGCGAGCAGTTCAATCAGCGTCTGCGTGACGATCACTGCAGGCAGCACAGGGATCGCCTCGGGAATCGAGAGTGCAAAGGGCAAGACCACCAAGGAGTTCCGGGTGCCGGCGCTGAAGGCGACGGATCGGGCTTGCGCCGTCTCAAGCCGAAACGTTCTTGCGACTGACCAGCCCACCAACGGAGCGACGGCAGCAAAGGCGACGTACAACGGCGTTACGCTAAGGGCAACTTGGAATGCTGGTCCGAGCTGCGGAACAAAAGCGGCAATCACGACGAAAAGCACCAACGCTGTTGCAGGCACCGGCAACACCCCCAACAGCGCCACCGCCTTCGCGCCCTCCGCCTTGCGAGAGGCCCACACTTGAACGAGACCCGCTAGCAGCAGCGGCACTGCGATCAGCCACGCGAACGCGTGGACGAACGGCCCCATCTGCACCAGTCCTTTGGCGTCGTTGCCAAGGAAGAGACCCAGGTAAGCGGGCAGCAGGAGCATTTGAACAATGAGCAGCACGGGCGTCGCTGCGAGCAGTGACTGCGCATCCGCACGGCCAAGGTGGGAGAAAGTAACGACGTAGTCGATGCAGGGCGTCAGCAGCACGAGCAGGATTCCCAGCCGAACAATCGGTTCGTCGGGAGCGAATGTCAACAGCAGCGCCACCACGAGCGGGACGATGACAAAGTTCGCAACGACAAGAGCACCGAGAAAGCGCCCATTGCCGAAAGATCTCTTGAGATCCGCAATGGGGACTTGGAGAAACGTCACAAAAAGCATGAGCGCCAGGGCTGGATTGACCACCTCCTCCCAGCCTGTAGTCGCTGGTGCTGCAGTGATCGCGAAGACCGCAGCCGCAATCACGGTGGCGAAGTAGATCGCAATCTGGCGGCTTTCGAGAGAATCTCGGAGTTGCTGCATACGTTGGTCCGGAATTGCGAGCCAGTGCTGTTCAGGTGAGCAATGAGGCACTCCACGGCCACCCAATCTCTGTCGCCTGCACCTGCCCAAACGGCAGCACGATCAAGGACGAGGCTCAATACAGCGCGTCCACTTCACTAGGGTCAAATTTGTCCAGACACGTTTGCTGGTCGCCTAGGTCCAGCGAGCGTGCGCGTGGCGTCGCCCCAAAGCGGCACACCCTCCTCATCGCGCCTTCTTGGCCAGCGCGATCAGATGGTCGGCGACATCCATCGAGCGTGCGTTCGAGCCGGCTTGGGGACCGGAGGTAAGCCATCTGCCGTCCACGCCGAGCGAAGGCGTGCCTTCGATTTTGTAGCCACCCGCCAATGCGGTTGCCTGCTTGACCTTGCCGGCGACAGCGAACGAGCTCATGGTCTCCACGAGGCGTTTGCCGTCGGCACCGTTCTTCGCGGCGAAGGCCGCGATATCTGCGGGCGTTGCAAGCCGTTGCTTGCCACCGTGGATGGCCTGGAACACCTTCCCATGCAACTGCTCAACAAGGCCCATCGTCTCCAGTGCGAAGTAGAGCTGCTGATGGATCACAAAGTCCTCGCGGAAGGCGACCGGGATGCGGCGGAACAGGACATCCTGCGGCAATTTCTTCAGCCAGGCCTCTAGCGCTGGCTCAAATGCACTGCAGTGCGAACAGCTGTAGGCGAAGAACTCAAGCACCTCGACTTGCTTCGAATCCTTGGTTGGTTGTCGGGGAGACACCACCACATAGTGCTTGCCTGGAACGAACTGCTCCTGGGCCTTCAAGGCGGTATGCACGGTGAGGGTCAATGGGAACGCCAGGCTACAAAAAACGCGTCTTTTGATCATGATTGAAACGGAGCGAAAAAAATGATCCCGCTCAACTTTCGGTGAGCAGCTGGTCGATGATTTGGTGAAGTTCGGCGAAGTCCGGTTTTCCCACAATGCGCTTGACGATCTCCCCTCGCTTGTTCACGAGAAATGATGTGGGGGTGACTCTGACGTCACCCCACGATTTGGCAACCGCTCCAGTGTTGTCGATGGCGACCGGGAACGGCAACTGGCGAGTTTGCGCAAAATTGACAACGTAGGCCGGCGGGTCGTAATTCATGGCCACCGCGATCGTTTCGTAACCGCGGCCATGAAATTTTTCATAGGTAGCCACCAGCATGGGCATCTCGGCCACACAAGTGGTGCAGCTGGTCGCCCAGAAATTGATCAACGCCACTTTGCCTCTGAGGTCGGTAGTGGTTCGTGCCGAACCGTCCAGCAGCGTGAAAGAGCTCTGCGGGGCAAGCGAGGAGTTCATGCAGCCTGCGAGTGACAGTGGGACTGCGAAGAAAGCCAGTCGATTTCGGAGACTCTTCATGTGTACTCCAAGGTTTGTTTGATTGAAATCGAGGGGATGCCCATTTTGAACCTTCAGGGTGCTCTCGGTTCACCTTGACGCTTTCGTTGCAGTAGGCTTCTCCGCACTCAGCAGTGAAACGACCACCAGCGCGATTGCCCCGCCCACGATGGCCATGTCGGCGATGTTGAAGGCCGGCCAGTGCCAGCCGCGCAGATGGAAGTCGAGGTAGTCGACGACCTGCCCGCGCACGGCGCGGTCGAACGCATTACCCAGGGCGCCCCCCAGGATGAGGCTGTACGAAAGGCCTTCCAGTTTCTGCAGCGGGCGGGACAGCAGCCATACCAGCCACGCCGACGCTACGAGGGCGATTGCGAGGAAGAACCATCGCTGCCAGCCGCCGGCGCCAGCGAGGAAGCTGAACGCCGCACCGGGATTGAGAACGTGAACCAGGTTGAAAAAGGACGTGACCTCCCGCGACCACCCCAAGGGAGTCGTCATGTCGATGCCGGTCTTGGCAGCCTGGTCGGCGGCAAATACCACGATCGCGAGTGAGTACCACTGCGCTTTGCTGGGGTTATGGTTCATCTACTTCTTCTCGGGTTGAGGGACCTGGCTCCTGATGCCGGCCTGTTTCGCGCGGGTTCCGGCGCCTGAATGTCAATTCACACTGTCTTGAGTTTCAACAGGCGAAGACCATTGAAGACGACGAGCATGCTCGCTCCCATGTCAGCGAACACCGCCATCCACATCGTGGCATGACCCGTGAACGTCAGCACCAGGAAAACCGCCTTGATGCCCAGGGCCAGCACGATGTTCTGGGTCAAGATCAAGGCGGTGGTGCGCGACAAGCGGATGAACGTCGGAATCTTGCGCAGGTCGTCGTCCATCAGAGCGACGTCGGCCGTTTCAATGGCGGTGTCGGTGCCGGCCGCGCCCATGGCGAAGCCGATATCGGAACGCGCAAGAGCCGGCGAGTCGTTGATGCCATCGCCCACCATACCGACCTGGCCCTCACCACCTAAGAGGCTCTCGATGGTCTTGAGCTTGTCTTCGGGCAGCTGGTCGCCACGGGCCTCGGAGATCCCGACCTGGGCCGCGATGGCGTCGGCCGTGTGCTGGTTGTCCCCGGTGAGCATCAGCGTGCGCACGCCAAGCGCCTGCAAGTCGGCCACGGCTTCACGGCTGGTTTCCTTCACCGTGTCCGCGACAGCGAAGATGCCGAGCACCGTGCTTTCGTCCATCAGCAGGATGGCCGTCTTGCCTTGGCGCTCAAGGGCTTCCAGCCGCGATTGCAACGCGACTTCGCTGAGGCCGAGCTCCTTCGCGAGTCGGTGATTGCCCATCTGCAGCATGCGGCCGGCAATGCGGCCGCGCACGCCGCGCCCGGGCAACGCCGCGAAGTCGTCGACTTCGTGCAGAGCGACGCCGTCGCGGTTCGCCTTGCGGGCGATGGCTTGGGACACCGGATGGTCCGAACGCGCAGCCAAGCTTGCAGCCCACGTAGCAACGTCCTTCGCATCGCCGATCAGTGGCAAAAAGTCGGTCTGCTCGGGCTTGCCGTGGGTGAGCGTGCCGGTCTTGTCCAGGGCCAGGGCCTTGAGCTTGCGCCCGCCCTCCAGGTACACGCCGCCCTTGATCAGGATGCCGCGCCTGGCGGCGGCGGCCAGACCGCTGACGATGGTGACGGGGGTGGAGATCACCAAGGCGCAGGGGCACGCGATCACCAGCAGCACCAGCGCCTTGTAGATCCAGTCGAACCAGGCTCCGCCGAAAGCAAGCGGCGGAACAATGGCGACCAGCACGGCCACCACGAACACGGCCGGGGTGTAAACCCGCGCAAACTGGTCGACGAAGCGCTGCGTGGGCGCGCGGCTGCCCTGCGCGGACTCCACGGCATGGATGATGCGTGCAAGTGTCGAGTCGTTGGCGCCGGCGGTGACCTTGTACTCAAAGGAGCCGGTCTCGTTGATGGTGCCCGCGAACACTTGGTCGCCTTCGGCCTTCTCGACGGGAAGGCTCTCGCCGGTGATGGGGGCCTGATTGATGGCCGAGCGGCCGGCCGTGATCAGGCCGTCCAGTGCGATGCGCTCACCGGGACGCACGCGGACCACCGCGCCCTTGGCGACCTCCTTGGCCGGCAGTTCCGTCCACGAGCCATCGGCCTGCCGCACGGTCGCGGTCTCTGGTGCCAGGTCCATCAGCCCGCGAATGGCATTGCGGGCGCGGTCCAGCGACTTCGCCTCGATCACCTCGGCCAGCGCGAAGAGGAACATGACCATCGCCGCTTCGGGCCAGTGGCCAATGGCCATGCCGCCCGTGACCGCGATGGACATCAGGGCGTTCATGTTCAGGTTGCGGTTCTTCAGCGCGATCCAGCCCTTCTTGTAGGTGCTGAGTCCGCCCGTGAAGATCGAGACCAGAGCCAGTACGATCACCGCCCAGTGGTTCCCATCGTTGACCCAATACACGCTTTCGGCGAGCACAGCCGCGATGCCGGAAACCGCCATTGGCCACCAACTGGTCTTCTGCACGGGCGACTGGGGATCGCGCGGCGCATCGGTCTTTTGCACCTCGGTTTCCAGGCCCAGCGACTCGATGGCTTCGACCGCCTGCTTTATCGAATCAGGCGTGTGCCGGACGGTGAGCGTGCGCTGCATCAGGTTGAAGTCCAGGCCTTGCACACCCGGCATGCCTTGGAGCTTGCCGCGGATCAGGCTTTCTTCGGTCGGGCAGTCCATCTTGGCGATTCGCAGCAGTGTGGTGACCGTCTGGAGGTCCTGTCGCTCGGCCCGCATTCCAATGGAAGCAAGCGCCTTCTCGATCGGCTGCGTCGAGGGCAGCGTGTGCTGCACGCCCAACACCCGCTGCATCAGGTTGAAGTCCAGCCCGGTCACGCCTGGCTCCTTGCCCAAGCGGTCGCGGATCAGCGCTTCCTCCGTCGGACAATCCATGTTCTCGATCCGGTACGTCACGCGCTCCCCGGCCGGCATCGACAACGCCGAGGCGGACGGCTGAGGCTGCTGGGGTTGGGCCACCGGAGATTTGGCCAGCGCCGCAGCTGCCACCGGCCTGCCGGTGCTCGCGGGCTGCTCCTTGGCGTGCATGCCGATTGAGGCCAGGACCTGCTCCATCTGCGCGCGCGCCTGAGCGAGGTGCTTCACCGAGAGGGTGCGCTCGTCCAGGTCGAAGTCCAGGTCCTGAATCCCTTCGAGAGCCCCGAGGTGCGAGCGAATGAGTTTCTCTTCGCTTGGGCAGTCCATGTTCTCGATGCGGTAGGTCGTCAGCACCGCCGCATCACGGACGGCCTGCGCCTTCATGCCGACCGCGTTCAGTGCCTGCGCCAAGGCATCGGCTGCGACCAGACTGTGCGAAACGGTCAGCTTGCGCTGCGGAAGATCGAATTCCAGCCGCTCGACGCCGGGCAGGTCTTCCAGCGTGCGCCGCACCAGTGCTTCTTCGTTGCGGCAGTCCATGTTGCTCACATGGAACACCGTTCTCTCAGTGCTGGCTTGCTTCTTGGCGCAGCCCGCCTGTTGGTCATCGCCGCCCGAGCAGCCGCAAGAATTGGAGGGGTCATTGTTCATAGATCGCTCACTCTTCGTTGGCAGAGGTTTTCCCCACATGCCACCATTGAACAACCTCTAGTTGATATAGAGTCAAGCTTTTGCGGAGAACAACCATGCTGCGGATCGGTGAACTGGCCAAAAGGGCGGACTGCCTGGTGCAGACGGTGCGCTTTTACGAGTCCGAGGGCCTGCTACCCGAGCCCACGCGCAGCGAGGGCAATTTCAGGCTGTATGACGTTCCCCACCTGCAGCGCTTGCTTTTCATCCGCCGTTGCCGTGCCAAGGACATGACGCTGGATGAGATCCGGCAACTGCTGAGCTTCCGAGATCGGCCGGAGCTCGATTGCGGCGAGGTGAATGCGCTGGTGGACTCCCATATCGCCCAGGTGCGGGCCAAGATCAAGGAATTGCGGGCACTGGAGCGTGAGTTGACCGATCTGCGGCGCTCCTGCGACACCGCCCGCACCGCGCGCGAATGCGGCATTCTCAACGGTTTGGCCGAGCCCGCCTGAAGCTCAAGCGCCGCGCTTGGGAACCGGGACGGCAGGCAGCGCCCGCTTGTGGGCCGTGCGGCGGAAGATCTGCACGACGACCTCGGCGCTTGCCAGGTCCACCTCCTTGCCTTCCAGGAAGTCGTCGATCGCGTCGTAGCTGACACCCATCGCTGCTTCATCGGGGCGCAATGGCCGCATGGATTCCAGATCGGCCGTGGGGACCTTGTTCGCCAGTTGCTCGTCGCCTCCGAGCGCCACAGCCAGTGCGCGAACTCGACGCTTGGTGAGACCGCCCAGCGGACTCAGGTCGAACCCGCCATCGCCGAACTTGGTGAAGAAGCCCATGACCGCCTCGGCGGCGTGGTCGGTTCCGACCACCAGACCGCCCGTCGCGCCTGCAACTGCGTACTGCGCGATCATGCGCTGCCGCGCTTTGATGTTGCCGAGCACGAAGTCTTCCTGCCAGTGGTCGTTGAACCTGAGTCCGCTGGCTTGCAACTGCGCAAGCATCGCGTCGGCGGCCGGCTTGATGTCGACGTACAGTGTCTCGTCCGGGTCGATGAAAGATATGGCCCGCTGTGCATCCGCCTGGTCGGCCTGCACCCCATACGGCAACCGCATCGCGATGAAGCGGAGCTGCATCCCCGAAGAGCGCAGCTGCTCTGCCGCGAGTTGGCAAAGGCGCCCTGCCACGCTCGAATCCACACCACCGCTGATCCCAAGCACAAGCGATCCTGCTGCGGCGGCTCGCGCGTACTCCACGAGGAACTGCGTGCGCCTGGCGATCTCCGCTGATGCCTCGAAGTGAGGGTCGACGCCCAGCTCGGCGGCGATGTGGCTTTGTTCTTCCTTCATGGGCGGATGTTATCGGCGCTGAAAAGTGATGGGGTCCAGTTCCGACGGCCACGTGCCGTGCTCCATCACGCCAAAACGACCGGTGCCGACGTTCTGAGGCGGGGTGCGGCCAAGGGCATGGCCCACGGGCGCCAGCGCGAGACGAACGACTTGGGCCAGCACCTCCGAATAATCGCGAGTCCTCCACGCCAGACCCAGCATCGCCGCGTGGCTACGCAGGTGCAGGCCAAGGTAGGGCTGGGACACGATGTGTGCAAGCTCATGCGCACGCCAGGCTGCGCGCAGATCGCCGGCGGCCTCGCGAGAGGCCGCGAGGCCTATCTCGCGCAGGAAAGCGGCGCGGGCGAACACATAGTCGCCGGCGGAAGCGTCTGCCGCCGCCGGCTGGCTGCGGAAAGGGTAGATCAGCTGCGGGCCGTAGTCCATCGGAAAATCCGTTTCCTTCAGGCCCACTTCGTTGGCGCCCAGCTGGTGCTTGGGCAATCGGAAGGTGCCGAAGAGGTGGTCCCAGAACATCCAGAACTCGCCGTAGTTGACCTGGGCGTCCTCGTACTCGCGCTTGTGGTGCCAGCGGTGGACTTCGGCAGCACCGATCACGAAGCGCAGCGGCCCGACCCGGTAGTCGAGGTTGGAGTGCTGGAAGGCCAGGTGTACGGCCAGCAGGCCGAGCCATGCTCCGACGGCCAGTGCCGGTGCCCCCATCAGGACCACGGCGATCAAGCCGGGCGCGGCCATCATCCCGGCATGCAGGGGGTGTCGGCGCTCCCCGTTGAGCCAGTAGAGGCGTTCCGAGCTGTGGTGAATCGCGTGGAACCGCCACAGCCAGGCCACGCGGTGACTCAGCCAGTGAACGCTGTAGAGGCTGAGATCGAGCACCACACCGACGGCGAGGGCCTGCGCCCACAGCGGCCACTGATCCGGCCACCCTGTCCCGGCCGACCACAGAGGCGCCAGGGCAGCAATAACGCCGTGGACGGCGAGGAGCACGACAAGATTGACAACTGTGTGGATCGCGTCGCAAACGCTGTCCCGGTGGTCACGAGCCCAGGCCGCATGAAAGGGCAGCCTCCGCTCCAACAGGGCGACGGAAGCGAGGGCGGCGGCCACCGTCAGCGGCACCGTGGGGAAATACGGCCAGCCGGCCGCGAGCCCACCGAAGAGCACCAGGGCGGTGGCGCCAAGGATCAACTGGTAGCTGCCATACCGGATGACAGTCTCCATGAAGGGGCGGTTTTTCGCACTCATCTTCTTTCCTCACAAAGGTGAATCACACCGGCTTCCGTGGAGGCTCAACTCCTGTGAGGATTGAGTCATGAACACTAAAGCTGCTCGTTTTAGCCCTGAGGTACGTGAACGTGCCGTACGTTTGGTGCAGGAATGCCAAGCGGATTACGCATCGCTGTGGGGCGCATGTGAATCGATAGCCCCCAAGATTGGCTGCTCTGTCAGCACCTTGCATGGATGGGTTCAGCGCAAAGAAATAGATGCAGGCCAACGCCCAGGATTGACCACGGATGAACGTGAGCGGCTCAAGCAACTGGAGCGAGAGAACAAGGAACTGCGCCGAGCCAATGACATCCTCAAGGCTGCGAGCGCTTTTTTTGCGCAGGCGGAGCTGGACCGTCGCATCAAGAGTTAATTGACTTTGTAGACCAGTATCGTGATGCCTATGGGGTCGAGCCAATTTGTAGGTTGCTGCAAATTGCCCCATCGGGCTACAGGCGCAGGGTTCAACAAAGAAACTGCCCTTGGCTGCGCTGCAAGCGCAGCCAATCAGATGAAGAACGTTGCAGTCATATTCAACGGGTGTGGCATGCCAATTGGCAGGTGTATGGCAGCGTCAAAGTCTGGAAGCAGATGCACCGAGAGGGTTTGCCGATTGCCCGCTGCACAGTGCAACGCCTGATGCGCAAGCTGGGCCTTGAAGGTGCAAGGCGAGGCAAGAAGGTACGTACGACACGCCCAGATGTGGCACGGCCAAGCCCGCTAGACCTGGTCAACCGCCAGTTCACAGCCCAGCGCCCTGACCAGCTTTGGGTTGCAGACTTCACCTATATATCAACATGGCAAGGGCAAATGTTTGTGGCCTTTGTGATTGATGTCTATGCCCGCCGCATAGTGGGCTGGCGGGTCAGCAGCCACATGCGTACGGACTTTGTGGTGGATGCGCTGGAGCAGGCGCTGTATGCCAGACAACCTTCAAGCGATACGAAACTGATTCACCACTCCGATAGGGGGAGCCAGTATGTGTCTATTTGCTACACAGAGCGTTTGGAGGAAGCTGGCCTGATGCCTTCGGTGGGCAGTACCGGCGATTCCTATGACAACGCCTTGGCCGAAACCATCAATGGTCTTTACAAAACGGAGGTCATCTACAAGCGAGGACCGTGGAAAACACGGGAATCACTGGAGCTGGCAACACTGCAATGGGTGCACTGGTTCAACCACGGCAGATTGCTGGAGTCCATAGGGCATATACCGCCAGCGGAAGCTGAGGCAAACTACTGGCGGCAAGTTGCCAATACCGTGCAGGCTAGCGCCTGCACTTCAACAAACTAGCCTCCACCAAACCCGGTGCGATTCAAAGGTTCAGCTGAGATTGGAAACCCTCTAGTTACAGTAGAGTCAAGCGGGCCTGAGTAGTGACCCCCGGCAGGCTGCGGCTGCTGTCAATCCATCCCCAGAATGCCCCTATAGTTCCGCCCGGCGGCGACCTTCGCGCGCTTTTCAATCGGATCACCTCTCTATGTTCACGCTACCCACGTCCCTCACCGCCCGCTTTCTCGTGCTGCTCTGCTTGCTGTGGAGCGGTGCAGCCTCGGCGCAGTTCGGCAGCAAAGGTGTGGTGGTCACCGAGCGAACCCGCGCCGAACTGCTGGCTCATACGCCCGAGGGCGTAGAACCGGGTAAGCCTGTCTGGGTCGGTCTGCAGCTCGCGCACCAGCCGGAGTGGCACTCGTATTGGAAAAACTCTGGTGACTCGGGCCTTCCCACCAAACTCGAATGGCAGCTTCCCACTGGGGTACAAGCTGGGGAAATCGCGTGGCCAATGCCCCGCAAATACTCGCTCGGCACACTGATCAACTATGGATATGAGAACACGGTGCTGCTGCCGGTACCTCTGACCATCACGCCGGACTTCAAGCCCTCGCTTTTGGGCGACACGCTGGAGATCAAGCTCAAAGCGCAGTGGTTAATTTGCCGCGAGTTGTGCGTCCCCGAGGAGGGCGAATTCTCGATAGCCATTCCTACACAGAGCGCAATGGCCTCAAACGGCCCCGTCTTCCAGGCGAGCTTCGATGCTCAACCCAAGCCGCTGGCAGGCCAGGCAACCGCCACCATTGATGAAAATGCCCTTCGGCTTCGGGTCAGCGGGCTGCCTGCGGGCCTTCGGGGCAAGCAGTTGGACTTCTTTCCGGAGACTTCGGGAGTGATTGAATCTTCCGCGCAATGGAGCCAGGCGTGGGAAGGTCAGCACTGGACCGCTCGGGTACCGCTCTCGCCTTACCGCGGCCTGAGTCCCGATGTGATGCCAATTGTGCTGACACAGGGCAACGATAGCTGGAGCATCGATGCCAAGTTGCAAGGCACTTGGCCTCCGACCGCCGCGCTGCCGTCCGTGTCTCCAGACTTGCAAGAAGCGCTTCGCGACAACGCTGCTGCGGCCAAGTCGCGCGCCGGGCTGACGTTCACTGCTGCCTTGGTGGGTGCATTGCTTGGCGGGCTGATCCTGAACCTGATGCCTTGCGTCTTCCCTGTTCTGGCGATCAAGGTGGTCAGCTTCACCCAGCATGCCAGCGACCAGCGGGCTCGGCGCCTGGACGGTGCGGCGTATTCCGTAGGGGTTGTTGCTTCGTTCGCTGCGTTGGGACTGCTTGTCGTCGCGCTTCGCAGCGCTGGGCAGCAGCTCGGCTGGGGGTTCCAGTTGCAGATTCCCGGAGTGGTCGCCGCGCTGGCCGTTTTGTTCACGCTTATCGGTCTGAACCTGGCGGGCGTATTCGAGGTCCGCCAATTCATCCCCACCCGCTTGGCTTCACTGCAGAGCAACCACCCGGTGCTGAACGCCTTCCTGTCTGGTGTGCTTGCGGTGGTGGTGGCGTCCCCGTGTACGGCCCCTTTCATGGGCGCCGCGTTGGGTTTCGCTGTAGGGCTGCCCGCCTCGCAGGCGCTCTTGATCTTCGCGACGCTGGGCGCTGGCATGGCGCTGCCGTACTTGGTCGCCAGTTGGGTCCCAGCCGTTGGGCGCCTGCTGCCCCGTCCTGGCGAGTGGTTGGTGACTTTCCGCAAACTGATGGCTTATCCGATGTTCGCGGCGGTGGTGTGGCTGTTGTGGGTGTTGGGGCAGCAAAGCGGGATTGATGCAGCGAGCGCCCTGTTGGTGGTCTTGATCGCCACCAGCATGCTCGCATGGAGCCTTGGCTTGGCGGGTCGTACGAGGGTGATCGTCGGTATGATCGCGGTCGCTTGGGCGGCCGGGTTCACTTGGCTGCTCGCGGGCCAGATTGGCGCACCGAGGCCGCAGCAGGCCATGGCGGTCAACGAGTCCGCCTGGCAGGTCTGGGAGCCTGGCCAAGTGGAGCGGTTCCTGGCCGGCGGCCGCCCAGTGTTTGTCGATTTCACCGCTGCCTGGTGCGTCACTTGTCAGTACAACAAGAAGACGGTGCTGCAGAAGCCTGAGGTGTTGGCCGACTTCGCGGCCAGGGATGTCGCCCTGTTGCGAGCCGACTGGACGCTTCGAGACCCGGCGATAACTGTCGCACTGGGGGCACTCGGGCGCAGCGGCGTCCCCCTCTACGTGCTCTATACCGGCAACGCGGCTCCGCGAGTTCTGTCCGAGATACTGAGTCCGTCTGAACTGAAGGCGGCACTCTCGGCCGTGCCGTTGGCGTCTTCGCCAACAACTCAGCGGCCGCCCACGTTCCGCTCCGCGATCGCGCCGTAATGGCATTGCATCATCAATGTTTGACTCGCAAGCCGCTAGAGGCCTCACGATGCAGGGATGTGGAAGGAACACGCATGGCTGAAAACGACGAAGACGACGAGCTCGGCGGCCTGGACGCGAGCAACGCGGCAGACCGCAAGATCTTGCGGTCCGTGTTGCTGATCAACTTGGGACAGTCCGCCGCGGGCATCGGCCTTGGCATATGGGCTGCCTCCACCGCGCTCATGGGCGCCGGTCTGGACAACCTCGCTGACGCGTCGGTCTATGCGGTCAGCCTGTACGCGGTCGGGCGCGCGGCCATGGTCAAGGTGCGCGCGGCGCGCCTGTCGGGTTTCTTGCTCATCGGGCTTGCCGTGCTGCTGTTGGTGGAAGTCCTGCGCCGCTTCGCCGGGGGTGAGGAGCCTGTGGGCCCTGCGATGATGGCGATGGCCGCGGCAAACGCGGCTTTGAACCTGGTGTGCCTGAGGCTGCTGCGCCGCCATCGCGGGGAGGATGTGAACTTCAAGGCGTCGGCGATCTTCACGAGCAACGATTCCATCGTCAACGCAGCCATTGTGCTGTCCGGGGCGTTGGTCATGTGGCTGGGATCGAACGTCCCGGACCTGGCGCTGGGTGTCGTCGTGGCGGGGATCGCAGCGAACGGCGGGCGGGAGATTCTGCGCGAAGCATCGGAAACTGCTCAACGCGAAGCGAGCACATGAGGTCGGTGATGTTGCTGTGATGGCTATATGCCGTGGTCGCTTTTGACGCCAAGATGTCGGCGCCGATCGAAATCTGAGCCACCGGTGGAGTGACCCCATGCGGCTGGACCACCGGGCAAAGTAGAACTGATACGCTGGCCGGGCCTTCAACCAGGAGAGGGTCATGTCATCAAGAGGCACGTATCGGCGCCATGCGCCGGAGTTCAAGATCCAGCTTTGCCAGGACATCCGAAGCGGCGCTATCGGCCGGCGCGATGCGGCGAGGAAGTACACCCTGTCGACCAATCTGATTCAGCTCTGGCTGACGCAGTACGACAGAGGAGAGCTCAGCACCGAATAGGCGGAGGCATTGGTCATCTCGGAGTACGAAGCGAAGATCGCAGCCAGAAAAACGTAAACCGCCGTCAATCATCCTGACGTGAAAACAGCCCTGACAACCGATACATGACCCGTCTTGCTCAATATATTGAGGCCGCTGAAAGTGACAACACGCGCCGGAGCTACGCTTCTGCGATTCGCCATTTTGAAGTTGAGTGGAAAGGTTTGCTGCCTTCCACGGCGGATGCCATCGCCCGCTATCTGGCCGATCACGCGGCTACCCAGTCCATCAACACCCTGCGCCTGCGTCTGGCGGCGCTGTCGCGGTGGCACACCGACCACGGCTTTCCCGACCCCACCAAATCGGCCTTGGTGCGCCAGGTCTTCAAGGGCATTCGCTCGGTGCACAGCGTTCCAGAAAAGCGCGCCCGCCCCCTGGAACTGGCCGTGCTTCAGCAGGTCGATCAATGGCTCGATACCGCCATCACCAATGCGCAGTGGTCCGGCGACCAGCCCGCCTTGCTGCGCCACACGCGCGACCGCAGCCTGATGCTGCTGGGATTTTGGCGTGGCTTTCGCTCCGACGAAGTGGTGAATCTGCGCGTTGAGAACATCGAGGTCACCCTCGGCCAAGGCATGACCTGCTACCTGGGCCGCGGCAAAGGCGACAGGCAGCGTCAGGGCCGCGTTTTCAGATGCCCGGCGCTGTCCCGCCTATGTCCCGTGACGGCTTTCAATGCCTGGGTCAACCTAGCTGGATTGACCGAGGGACCGGCGTTCCGCAAGATTGACCGCTGGGGACATGTGGCCGACGAAAGCCTGCATGCCAACAGCTTGATCCCTTTGCTGCGCAGCCTGTTCGCCGAATCCGGCATGGAGTCGCCCGAGGAATACAGCAGCCACTCCATGCGCCGCGGCTTTGCGGGCTGGGCCCGCGCCAGCGGCTGGGATATCAAGGAGCTGATGGAATACGTCGGCTGGAAGGATGTCAAATCAGCCATGCGCTATCTCGACGCGTCGGATTCCAGCCTGCAAGCCCGGTTCGAGCAGGGCCTGACAGCACTTGCGCCGGCAACTCCGCAGTCCCCGCCGCCTTTGTTGTTGCTGATCGAACAGGCCGAAGTTGCCCGCCTGCCGGCCGAAGGACCCACGCCCGTGGCGGTCCTGCGCATCACGATGGTGCTGTCCCGTTTCAGCAAGCAGTCGCGCGGCCTGGCCCGCGGCCACCGGCTGATCGAGCGGACCTGCTTTGAGCGTTTTGCCATGCAACGCCTGAACACCGAGGGCACGCTCTACGAGCTGGCGGTTCCTTACCTGTCCCGCGACTTGCTGGACGAGGTGATCGCCTCGCTGCTGGATGACATGTACCGCATCGCAGAGGACAACCACTGCCTGCTGGAAACCTCGTTTCACGAACCGGCCACCGACACCTATTGGGATTGAGGCGATGGGTAGCAAAGCCGCCAGGCGGGGTAGTCCCCGCGAATGACCTCACTCCATGAGACGGCCTATCCCAGCCTGAAACCCGATCCGACACCGCGTGAGCTGGCGGAGCTTTACACACCGACCGAGGATGAACAACTCCTGGCTGCAGGCGTCGGCAAGCGCGCCTTGCCGCGCATGGCGGCGCTGATCCACCTGAAGGTATTCCAGCGCCTGGGCTATTTCATCCCCCTGGCCGAGGTGCCACCGGTGATCCGAGAGCACATTGCGCAGCAGGCGGGTTCGGCTCGACCGCCCCTGGCAGCGGACCTCAAGCGCTTCGAGGCATCGGGCTCGCGCACGGCGCTTTTCGCAGCTTTGCGCCGGCACCTGAATGTCAAACCCTTGAACCCGGCGGGTCATGTCTGGCTGGAGGTTGTGGCCGACACGGCTGCCGAGACCAAACACGCGGTAGCCGACATCATCAACGTGATGCTGGAAGAGCTGGTCCACCATCGCTACGAGCTGCCTGCCTTCTCGACGCTGGACCGAATGGCGTTTCGGGCCCGGGAAAAGAGCAACAGCCGGTATTTTTCAGCGATCACCAGCCAGTTGACGGCTCATACCAAGGCCCTGATCGACGGCTTGTTAAAAACCGCCATGGGTGAGTCGGTTTCCGCATGGCAAATGCTCAAACGCGAACCCAAGCGGCCGACCAACAAGGAAACGCGCACCTACATTCAGCACATCCGGCGCCTGCAATACCTGGTGGAGCTGCTTCCAAAGCCTGACGTGCCGGTGCCCAAGCTCAAGCAGTTCCGGCACCTGGCGCGCGCCCTCGATGCGGCCGAGATGGCCGAACTCAAGCCGCAAAAGCGCTACGCCTTGGCAGTGATCTTCATCCGGGCGCAGCATGCCCAGTCTCTGGACGATGCTGCCGATCTGTTTATTCGCCTGATGCAGAACCTGGAAAACAATGCCAGGCAGAAATTGCTCTCCTTCCAGCAGGAGCGGGTCCAGAAAACCGACATGCTGGTCGGCCAGCTCAAAGACATCCTGGGCGCCTACCAGTTGGAGGGGACGGACACCCAGCGCGTTGAGGCCATCAGCACCACCCTGGTGGCCGAGGTGGACGAGCTGCTGAACGAATGCGAGCAGCACCTGGCCTACGCCGGCCGCAACCATCTGCCTTTCCTGCTGCAACCCTACAAGATGGTCCGGGCTCAGCTGCTAAATTGCATTGGCATCGCCTCGCCCAAGGCCAGCAGCGAGGACCAAGTGGTGGAACGGCTGATCGAGGCCCTTTACAAGCTGCGCGATAACCGCGCGGACATCGTATTGCTGGACGTGCTGGGCCTGAGTGAAGACAAGGACCTCCGCTGGATGTCAGCCCAGTGGAGGAGGCTGGTGTTGGTCCGGCCAGCAGGCAAAGGCCGGGCAGAGGCCGTCCACCGCCGGTATTTTGAACTGGCAGTCATGCATGCCGTCAAGGATGACCTGAAGTCGGGTGATCTCTTCATCAAGTACGGCGAGCGTTATGACGACTACCGCGAGCAACTGGTCGATGACGAAACCTTTGAAAAGGAGGTGGGCGACTATGGCCAGGTCACCGGCATCGAGACAGATCCCGGCACCTTTGTGACGATGCTCAAATCCGCCATGGCTCAGCGGGCACGGGACATCGACGCCACTTTCCCGGAAAACGCCCATGCCGAGATCGTCGATGGCCGCCTGATCCTGCGCAAACCGCCGCGCTCCGAAATCGTCGAGGCCGCCGCGCGGATCGACGCCTTGATCACCGAGCGGATGGAAGCGGCCAGCATCGTGGACGTGATGATCGACGCCGAACGCTGGCTCGACCTGCACAAGCTGTTCCGGCCATTGGCCGGGACGGACAGCCGCCTTGCGGACCTGCGCATGCGCGTCATCACGACGCTGTTTTGCTACGGCTGCAACCTCGGGCCGGTGCAGACCGCCAAATCCATCAAAGGGCTGAGCCGCCGCCAGATTTCCTGGTTGAACCTGAAATACGTCAGCGAGGACCTTCTGGACAAGGCCATTGTCAAGGTCATCAATGCGTACAACAAGTTTGAACTGCCAGGCTACTGGGGCACCGGCAAGCACGCGTCGGCCGACGGTACGAAGTGGAATCTTTACGAGCAGAACTTGCTATCCGAGCACCATATCCGCTATGGCGGGTACGGTGGCGTCGGCTACTACCATGTGTCCGACAAGTTCATCGCGCTGTTCAGCCACTTCATTTCCTGCGGCACCTATGAGGGCATCCACATCCTGGATGGGCTGATGACCAACGAATCGGACATCCGGCCGGACACGATTCACGGGGACACGCAGGCCCAGAGCTACCCGGTCTTCGCGCTGGCGCACCTCCTGGGCATCCAGCTCATGCCGCGCATCCGGGGTATCCAGGACCTCAAATTCCATCGCCCCGAGCCGGGAAATTCTTATCGGAACATCAATGCGCTGTTCAGCGATGTGATCGACTGGCGGTTGATTGAACTGCATTTGCCGGCAATGCTGCGGGTGGCGGTTTCCATCAAGACCGGCAAGATCACGCCGTCGGCCATCCTGCGCCGGCTCGGCACCTACAGCCGCAAGAACAAGCTGTACTTCGCGTTTGTGGAACTCGGCAAGGTGATCCGAACCATGTTCTTGCTGAGCTACATCGGCGATGTCGGTCTGCGCAAGGTGATCCATGCCGAAACCAACAAGAGCGAGCAATTCAACAGCTTTACCGGCTGGTCCTTCTTCGGGGGAGAGGGGATCATTGCGGAGAACATCCGCCACGAGCAGCGCAAGGTGATCAAGTACAACCACCTGGTGGCCAACATGATCATTCTGCACAACGTGGTGGGCATGACGCGGGTTCTGCAGGAGCTGCGGGACGAGGGTGCCGAGATCACGCTGGAGATCCTGGGGGGCCTGGCGCCGTTTCGCACGGCGCACATCAATCGGTTTGGGGACTACACGCTGGACTTCAAAAGGAAGATCGGTCCTTTGAATTTCGATGCCACCATAATTCCAATGGAATCATAGGCTTAAGGTCGTTTCTGCGGTTTTTTACATGAATCCCTGCCGACCCTCTACTTCGATCAAAGCCAGTCACCGATATCGAAACATCAGCAGGAAGAATCTATTTGTATCCGCTGCGTGTGCGCGACATTACCGATTTCGGGAAGCTCGAACCTGGCGATGTGGTCAGCCAGATCAGGGCTTTCTTGCCGAGCATTGGCAGCTTGGCCGTTGAATCCGACGAGGCCCCGGAGCGCGTCCCTCTTGATGCCGCGATTGTTGCAGGTCTCTCGAACGACGAGATCGAGCGGATTGCTGATGCCTATGCGCAGTCGTCAGCATTGCTGACTACTCGCGAAAACTCGCAAGAGCGGAAACCTGCCGTGCGAGAAACGCGTGAAACGGCGTCGGCCTATCTGGTGCGACTACTCAAGGCGGAAGTCGATGACTATCGCCAGAGTGCGAAGCGAATGCACGAGTCGTTGCTCGGTTCCAATCGTGGCCTTTTTGATCACGTCCGTAAGAGCACGTCGGTCTTGGGATCAACCTTGAGCGCCTACGAGGAATTGACGAAATTTTCAAAGCCAGCGCCATTGGAAATCCAGCCGATTCGCACGGATCACTTCGATGCTTTGAACAGGCAGATGGTGCAGCAAGCGCACGAGCGCGTGAAAGAGCGCGCCGAAGAAATGGAGTTGACGCGCCTCACCGGACAGATGACTGCAGAGTCGGCCAAGACGCTCAAGGACTTGGCGGAAGCAGCGACGACCCTGATGGAGCAGATGGACGAGCGCGACCGAAGAACCGATCAGTCCACGCGCACGCAGATCACCATCGCGGTGTGGTCGGTTGGCATCTCGGCGGTTTTGGCCTTGTTTGCCTTGATCGTCTCTGGTTTCGCTTACGTCCAAGACCGGGACAGCAGTTCCTCCGAGGATCAGTGGCAAGTGAAGCTACTGACCGCCGTCGAGCAAGGTAATCAGCAGCGTTCTGTAGCGGAACATGAGAACGAAATACTTCGAGAACAAGTACACGTCCTTGGGGCGCGCATCGCGGATCTGGAAGCCGCTCAACGCGACGCCACCGCCAAGAAGGCAGAAGGCGCTACATCTTCTCAAGGGGCTACGGACAGCAGTGCTGCACAGCAGTAGATTATTGGCTTCAATCTGCCTTTCTTGGTTGACTATGCCAACTTCAAGAATGGGTTGTTTGGCGGCTGATCATTGAATATCGAACGAGGTTCAAGCAACAGATATCCATGCAGCCTCCGCGACTTGCGAGGCCCTGTGACTTCGCAGGTCCAGATGTTCAGCCCGTTGGGCTGCTTGCGATGCAGTTGCAGCCGTTCAAAGCGCTTTTGCACCCATTGCCAATCCTGCTGGCTTTCCTGTTTGGCCAGCCTGCCTACCTGGGGATGCTCTTGTGCGTAGCGCTGAAACACACCAGGACTGACCAGGTACGCGGTATCGCTGACGGAATGCACCAGCGCTTTTGCATCGTTGATGATGAGCCGCCGTGAGGCGATGCCCTGTTGCAGCCATGCCACGAAGTGCTCACCGGATGGCTGCGCGGCCGTGTACGCGGGCGCTGGTGAAAGAGGCAAAGGCTCCGCCAGGTGCGGTGCAGGCGTTGAACGGCCTGCAGCAGGCACTTCGACCGAGGCGGCTTCTGCATCCTTCCGGAGGGTAGGCAAATCCCCCATTCCCACCATCGCGAGCATGTCTTCCATGACATCTGGCACTGCTTGGGCAACGGGCTGTTGAAGCGTGGCAGAGCCGCCGCCGACGTCCTTCCACGGAGCGGACTGCCAATCTTCGGCAGGAGGCATTGCCGCGATTGCCGGCGTTTGCCCCGAGGCATCTGCATCTTTGTCGACCGGTGTCGTGTCGATCGCCACCGACCCAGCGAACGACGCCGGCCGCTCTCCAGGCTCCCAAATCAGCGCAGGTGCAAGCCGCAACAGGGTGAACGAATGGGACCAGCCGGTTGAACTGGTCACGCTCGCGCGCCAGATCGCTTTACCATCGGGCGTCGGCTGCAACATACCGTGGTCCTGAAGCACGTTGAACACGGCGGTGTTGTTCGCCGGGATGCCGTCGATTCCCTGGGACAGCAGATGCGCTCGCAGCTTGTCCGAGGCTGTCTTGCTCACCAGCCATAGCGCATCCTCGGTGAGCCAGCCGTCGGAGGCTTCGGGCTGGTTCAGTTTCAGCTCTTCCTTGAGCAGGTAGCGCAGCCCATCGAGCAGCTTGCGTTGCAGTGCGTGCTTGGGTGCGGTCATGGCTCGCGCGGGATCGCCGCCCAACTCCTGAGCGACGGAGGCGCGGTCTGCCTGCACAACCAGTTCGCCCAGCACCCCGGCGTGCTCGTACTGCCCGGCCAGGACGTAGAGCAGCGGCGCCCACAGGGACGGATAGCCGCTGAGCCAGTCCAGGATTTCGCGGTCGAGCAGTTGCCGGTAGAGCAAGCCTGTCGCGGCGCTGTGGAGCCGGTACTCGCGATCATCGCGGTAGCGGAAGCGGTATGGCTGGTGCAGCAGCGGGCCGTGCCACGGGTGCCAGATGCTGCCGTCGGCCAGTTCGATGTGCAGATCGACGGCGATCTTGCCGATGTCGTGCAGCAGTGCGGCATAGGCAACGGCGGCGGTCCAGGCTTCGGCTTGCGCTGCCTGGTCTTCGGGGCTGGCGCCGATGGGAAGCAGATGGGACTGCCGCAGCTTGAGCGCGTAGGCGACGATTTCCAGGCCGTGGTCGAGCATGCCGCCTGGGTAGGCATGGTGATGCGCTTCGGATGCCGGGAAAGCCTGGACCAGCTCGGCATAGCGGTGCAATGGCGCCAAGTACAGCGTGGCGAACTGACGGCGAGACAGCGAGGTTCTCTGCCAAATGTGTTCCAGCAGTATCTGTCGCCGCGGCGTGGCCAGCAGCGATGCGGCCGACTGCGGCCGCATCAGCCCTTTCGGGAGATCGGTAGCGGGTGCTGGCAACGGAGCGACTGCCCCCGAGGCCCGTTTTCGTTGGAACAGAGAGAGCATCCGGGTGTCCTGGTGGTGGGCTTACCGGGAGGCCTTTTCGCCTTTTCGAGGTAGAGCCTTTCCCCTTGTCCCCCCGTTCCCTTGCCCTTTTGGCTCTTTGGCAGTTACAGCCTTTGGGTATAGGGCAGCGAACATTGACCGTCCACCATCAAATCGGGCTTCACCAAGGCCGGATTGATGCGGGAAGGCTCACTGTTCCCTCCCTACGATGAGGTTCAATGTTGAATGCGGAGAACATCATGAAACCTTGCATTGATTTGGTAAGGAATAATCCTTACAATGCAGGCATTGCTATCAGGAGAGCCGCCATGCCTGCCATTCACGAAGTTGCCACGCTGACATCCAAGGGGCAGATCACGCTGCCCAAGTCCATCCGCCAGGCGCTTGGTGCCGATACCGGCAGCAAGCTCGCGTTCGAGCTTCGCGGCGGTGAAGTGGTCGTGACCCGTGCCGATGCGGAGCACGAGGACCCGGCCATTGCCGCGTTCCTGGCCCTGCTGGCGCGCGACATTGAAGCAGGCCGGAATGTTCGCGGTCTGCCCGAGGATCTGGCTCGCACGATGCTGGAGCACGCCGGCCACAAGGTGGACCTGGGCGATGATTTCGCTGAGGACGTGGAAATCTGATGCAACAGCATGGCTGGACACTGCTGTTCCACGACAACCTGATCGAGCAGATGATGAAGCTGCGCGCAGCTGTGCTGCGTGCCCAGGAGAACGACCCGCAAGGGTTCGCGTCCAACGCCAACGTCAAGTTCTTCCGGGCCTTGGTCCAGTTGATACAAGACGTGGTGCCGGGTGATCCGGGACGCGACGAGTACCGTCAGGGCAACACTATGGGGTCGGACTATCGCCACTGGCGGCGGGCCAAGCTCGGAAGGCGTTACCGGCTGTTCTTCCGGTACGACTCGAAGGCGAAGGTCATCATGTACGCCTGGGTTAACGACGAGCAGACCCTACGGTCTTCGGGCAGCAAGTCCGACCCGTATGCCGTGTTCGAGAAGATGCTTGGACGCGGAAACCCGCCAGACGACTGGAACGCATTGGTACAGGCAAGCAAGCAGGATTGGAGCAAACTGGAATAGGTATGCCGCTGTAGCAGGAGACGATCATGAACACGACAGCTCGCATCAGCACCGCAGAACGCCTTGGCCGCAGCTTCGGCAGGGTATGGCGCGCGTATATACGTGGCGAGCGGCGGATGTCGAAACGGTTGGCATCCAAGGGGATGCCGGTGGCTGTGGCCACCGTACTGTTGTGGGTGGTCAAGCTGGCTGCGCTAGGACTACTGCTCTACGTCGCTTTCTGGATCGGACTCGTGTTGCTGGGCGTGGCAGTGGCGGGATGGGCTGCTGCTGCCAACAACTCTGGCGAGGAAGAGTGGCCTTTCACCGATCTCACCGAACTGCGGAAGACACCGGGCTACGATCCCAACCTGTACAACGATACTTCGCACGAGTTGTACACGGACGACTGACCGATGCCGTGCTACTTCAGCTTGCCGCCGGTTAGCGCCCCGGCACCCTTGCCACCCGCCTGGCCGGCGCTCTTGCTGCCATCTGAAAGCCCCTGGATGGCATGTCCTGCTCGAATTCCGACCCATGTCAGGCTCGCCAGCCAGAATCCCGGCAGGACCAGGAACATCGTCCCCATCACGAACATTAGAAGCATGTCACCGAAGGCATTGTTCAGCCCCACCAATGGGTCGAAGTTGCTGTGCGGCCGGTTCCAGCCGAATCCCCAGCCATAGAGCGCATCGAGGATAGTGCTGTCGACCCAGCGAGCGAGTTGGAACCAGAAATCCACGAAGAACAGCGCGAACTGCACGACGCTCACGGTGATTACCGTCTTCAGGTCATAGGTGCCCACGACCAGCACCAGCGGGATACAGATGACCAGCGCCATCTTGAGCAAGGCAAGCACCATGGGCAACGCCTGGCGCACGACGTCCATGGCAGGGAACGCCGCAATCGCACCCACGGCCATCCCGACGTCGCCAGCCGCGCGCGTCACGATGTTCGGCAAGGTCTTGTCGATCTGGCCGCCGTAGTCGGTATAGACCGAACCCTGGTTGAGCTTCTGTTGGCGTGGCGAGGCAATGGCGCGGATCACGGAATCGTCCACCTCGGCACGGCTCAGGAATCCGGCCCAGCCCGCCAGGCGATTCAGCAGGCTGGGGTCCACCTGGCCCAGCAGCCGCGCGCGCAGGCCGTTGCTGCCGTCGGCCCACCACTGCCTGCAGTTCGGGTAGCCGCCACCGCTGGCCACCTGCGCAAGCCCCGCATCGCGGGTGCTGTCGTAGGGCCAGTCGTCGCGCGGCGTGCTGGAGCGGTAGGTGTCGTAGTAGCCGCCCGTGTCCGTGAAGAAGCGCGAGCCGATCCAGGTCACGTCGTGCATCTGCGTCTCATCGAGGTTCGGGCGCTGCATGAACAGCTTGGCGCGCGCCGGCCCGTAGCAGTCGCGCGAGAAGTCCGCCACCTCCTGAGCCAGCACCGGATCGTCGATGCGCGTGGCATCGATCTCCATGCGCATCTGCCGCAGATCGGTGCCGCACGGGATCGCGGCCACCGAGGCGCCCGTGACGGCACGCGAGAGCGCGTGCATGAAACCCCACCAGACCGGCACCTTGGCACTCTGGTTGTTGATGGTGCTGAAGGACTGCGACCAGCCGGTATCCGTGGGCTGCGGCACGCTGACCTGGCACTGGGCCGAACGCGAGTTGTCGTACCGGATGGTGTTCAGATCCACGTCGATGAACGGGATGCCGGCGAACATCACCACCACGATGGCGACGAACACCCGGTTCTCGATGCGCGCTGCCGAGAGCACGCCCTTGTTGCCTTCGTCGGCGCCTTCCGCGCGCGCCTTCAGCCATTCCTGCACGATGATCGCCACGAACGGCAGCGCGAACACCCCGCTGGACACCAGCACGGCCCAGATGCCGTTATGGACGATCCAGGACACGAGGGTGAGGTAGTACTCCAGGTAGTCGGTGGTGAAAAGCGTCATGGCCCGAATCTCCCCTCAGCCCTGCATCAGCAGGCTGGCTTCCAGCGCCACGATGGCGACGACGCCGGCGATCTCGCTGCGCAGCAGGCGGCGCCGTGCCTGAACCTCCGTCCCGTTCTGCGCCTCGCGCGCCAGCAGCCGGCGCCGCATCCAGACCCAGCCATAGGCCGTCGCGCCGTACAGGCACAACCGCCACACCAGAAAGTAGCCCGCGGCCGCCATCAGCCACCGCTCCCAGCCGGCAACGCTGCCGACGAGATAGATCCCGGCGATGTTGGCACCCAGGGCCGCAGCGACGATCGCCACCGTCCACAGCAGCGCCTTCACCACGCGGCGGCTGAACAACCCGCGCTGACGCAGCCAGGTTGCGCGCATCGGGCTCATGGCGTGCCTCCGGGATTGCCCTTCTGGAGTCGGTCGAGGCGATCGGGCACCGGATCGCCTTCGTAGATTCCGCGCGAGCCGGCGGCGCGCGTGCCGTGGCGCTGGATGATGGCCATCGGCGAGTTGTTCGCCAGCTCGCGGCGCAGTTCCAGTTCGGTCTTGAGGTTGCGGATCTCCTGGTCGAGCGTGTCGCTTTCGTGGTTCACCGCCGCGACCGCCAGCTGGTTCGCCGCCACGTTGGGTTCCTTCTTGCCGGTCAGCAGCGTGCGCTGGAGTAGCAACGCCTTCTCCAACACCGACGACAGCGCCACCTCCGATGCCAGGCGCCGCGCCAGCAGCTCCTTGTCCGGTTCGTCACGCAGCGCCTCGATCACGCCCCGCGTGATGGGCAGCGAGGTGCTGCCGGCCGCAAGCAAGTGCTCGAACGTCGTGTTGCGCGCCCCCGAAACCAGTTCCTGCAGGGCTTCCAGCTTGGTCTCGTACTCTTCCTGGATCAGCGGCGTCAGTCCGACGCCGGGCACCGTCTCGGTCTTGGTGCAGGCATCGCAGGTGCGCTGCACCTGTTCCCCAAGCACCCGTGTCGCCCATTCAGTGGCCTGCTGCGGCGACGTCCAGGTCTGGCAGGACAGGCTCGCGCAACTGTTGGGCGAGATGGCGGACGTGTCGGTCACGCCGCGGCCGTTGACCAGGTTGTAGCCCGCGCGGGTCACGTCGCCAACCACCCGGACGGCAGGCTGTCCCGCGCCACCGGCATTGCTGCCGCCCACCCAGGGCACGCCGTCGTTGCCGCGGCGCGTTTCGGCCTGTTCGATCGCAGAGACGGCATCCGTGCTCGACACCGCATCGCGCAGCGCCATGCCTTCGGCCACCTGGCTCCAGCCAAGCTGGCCACCCGCCGTGTCGGCCATCTTTTCGGCCATCGCGCGGCATGTTAGCTTCGAGCGATCAAAGTCCAGCCGCGCCTGCAGCACACCATTGGTCAGCAGGTTGTACAGGCCCGGATCAGCGCGCTGGATGATCAGCGCAGGCAACGACGCCACGGCACTGGTGGCACTCTGGATCACGTTGCTCATGATCTGCTGGAAGCCATTCGTGATGCCGTTGAGCTGGTTGCGCAGCGTCGTCTGGATACTCATGTCGCCACAGATCAGATTGCTGTTCCAGCCTACGCCGACACCAATCGAGTGCATGCCGGCCGCACGCCCCATGGACACCGCACTGCCTCCACCAATGGAGTACATGACCTCATCGCCGAGGACTGTGCCGCTGGTCTGGTAGCTGGGCTGTGCCCACACAAGCCCGCTGCCGAGAGCAAGCGCGACGGCCATCACCGAGGGGCGCAGCAGGCGGCATGCCCTGCTGGGAAGGTTCATCAGTTCGGGACGCTTCATCGCTGTACCCCTATTGGAAATCGACGCTGCCGAGGAACACCTGACCGCGGCGTTGGCAACACGCATAGGGCCGCCACAACGCCCAGGCGTAGTCGCCTTGCTGGGCCTGCGTCAGGAAGCCACTGCGTGGGAATACCGTGCAGGACGAGGACAGGACGGGCGTGAGTTCTTGCCACTTGCCGGTCGAGGCATCGCCCTCCATCAGCGCACCGGCAGGCCAGTAGCCGGGCCGCGAGTTCGCCAGCAGCGGCTGGTAGACATGGATCTGCCCGCGTCGCGTGACGACATCGCCCGCGCGCTGTGCCACGACCGCGCCAGCCTTGTGGTCGTCAACCTGGTGCAGGAAGCCGCCGCGCGGATAGACGTTCCCCCACAGGTTAAGCCTGGTGCGCGCACCGATCTCGCGCAGGCCGGGGATCAAGGCCTCCGGGTAGACCATCTCGGGCACGTTGTAGCGCCAGGCCAGCGTATCCAGGGTGCTGAGCAGATACGGCATGAACGCCGTTCCCGCACCCTCGCAGAAGTAGCCCGATGACGACGCAAACTGGTTGAACACCTCGCCACCGGGATGGCCGATAACGTCCGCGTTCTTGAACTTGGCGAGATTGTTCTCGTGGTCTTCGTTGGTGGTGCCATCGCCACCGGCTTGGGCCGATGGGTTGGGCAGGCTCATGGCACGCACTTCCAGCCACGGGTTCTCGCCCGTGTTGCTGTAGCTGGAGACGACCGCATCGGGTACGTAGTGCCGCACCTTGACGGATGTACGCACGGTGCAGCCTGTCCAGGTGCAGTAGAGCCAGTAGCAGATGCCGACCACCCGATACTCCAGGCAATCGGGGGACGCCACCGAGCCGACAATGGTTGCGGTATTGATGGCGTAACTTCCTGTGGCGCTGAAGAGCAGCAGCGAGGCCACCGCGACGCGCAGGCGGCGCATCAGATCGAAGGGACGGGTCACGGCTGCTTCCTCCGATGCTGCTCGATGCGCGCGACAGCGCGGGCCACGTCCGGCTCGCCATAGACCAAGTAGCGCTGATCCACCACGACCGCCGGGATGCTGGTGATCCCCAGGCTCCATGCGTCGGTGACACCCTGGTAGGCAGAAGCGATGCGGCGCTGGAGACCCGTGCCGCCGTCGTTGATCCGGCGCTTGACGATGGCCGCGGCCTGTTCGGGATCGGCCGGCAGTTGCGCAGAAAGGTCCGCTTCAAGCCGGGGTGCTTCGTCCAGCTCGATCAGCTGCTCGCCACCCATGGTCTTGACCGGGTGGTGGCTGTCGGTGACGACCACCACGTCGGCGGCCACGGTGGCCGGGCTGAACACGGCCAGGGCCGCCGGCAGCGTAACGGCAAGGCCGAAGGTTCGCCAGCCTGACGCGAACCTGGAGAAAGATGCTGGCATGACGCGCGCCCCGGAAGTGGATCAGGGCCATAGTCAAACGCGAAGCCGATGCGATCCCAACAAACAATGCGCATCGTGGACTGCCCGCATACCTGCTTGTCTCGCCCCCATGAAAAATCGGAGGCCGAAGCCTCCGCGTGGATCAAGGAGCAGATGCCGTCGCTACAGCAGACCGGATTCCGCGAACGAGTACGGCGTACCTTGACCGACGATGATGTGGTCCAACACGCGTACGTCGATGAGCGCCAACGCTGCCTTCAGTCGGTCGGTCAGAACGCGATCTGCACTCGACGGTTCAGTGCATCCTGAGGGGTGTTGGTGCGAAAGAATCACCGCGCCCGCATTCAACTCCAATGCCCGCTGCACGACAACACGCGGATAAACCGCAGTCGAATCGAGCGTGCCTTTGAACATCGGCTCGTAGGCCAGGGCCCGGTGCTGGCTGTCCATGAACACAATGGCGAACACTTCGTTTGGCTCGGCGACGAGCTTCAGGCGCAGGTAGTCCTTCACCGCCTGTGGCTGGTCAAGAAGCGGTCCAGCCTTGAAAACACGTTGCTCCAGCAACGCGATGGCTTGCCGGATGATCCAATCATCAGATTGGGACGCTGGGGGAAAACGTGGCTCCACGCAGGAGTCATTGACGATGAGAGACATGGCGAACCTCCAGAATGTGAACGGAGGACGCCACCCAGGGAGGGCAAGCCCTCCTGGGAATGGAAACAGCGGAACAAGTTGCATCCACCACCGCGCAGCGGTGATTGTTCGCCACCGGGATGCGAAGCGAACGGGTAGCGGTCAGCGCGGCAAGCCGCGCCGTAGCCTCCAAGACCGAGGGCTACCTGGGCATGTCGCCGACAACGTCGGCAGGCATTTCGGATGTGGGCGTGACGGGTGTGATCGCCGAATCGCTGGCCGTGTCCTCAGCCGCCAGCATGTCCATGGCCGACAGCAAGGCATCGCCCTCGATAGGTCCCCGTAATAGGATTGCCTGGCTCGTCTTGCGATCATGCAGGCGCAGCGACGGCGTGGCGGTCACACCGCTGTTGGTGGCTTCCGCGGCTTTAGCGCGAATGCTTGCGTCGGGCCGCTCGCTGGCCAGGCACTGCTCCATGGCGGGTGTAAGGCCTGGATAGCGCAGGTCATCGGGCACGCCCTGGCCGTCGCTGCGCGTGTGCGCATAGACCCATTCGATCGCCTGCCAGAACGCAGCATGTCCGCCTGCTTCGGCGGCGCATTCCGCCAGGCGTGCCCCGGCTGACGCAGCCGGCTCGTGCGCGGCCAGCGGCTGGTGGTGCCATTGCAGGACCACGTCCGTGTTGTCGCCCACCCAGCGCTTGAGCAGCGGAAAGTAATCCCGGCAGAACGGGCATTCGAGGTCCGCGTAGAACGTCAGCACGAAACGGCCCTCCGTGTTGCCCATCTGCCAGGGCGGCCCGGCCACCTGCACAGTACTGGCCGGTGCGGGAGCTTGCTCTGAGGATTCGCCTGGCGTCCGGGACACAAGCCAGATCAGCAGCAGCGCAATCAGCGTGGCGGCCAAGACCCAGGGCCACAGAGGCCGCGAGCGCTGGCGGCGGAACGCCTGCACCTGCAGTGGAATGGATGGGTGTTTCTGTTGCATGGCGTTCTCCGGCTGCTACTGCGGCAGGTCCAGGGCCGGGGACTCGATGCCCCGTGCCTGATCGATCTTTTGTGCGACCTTGAATGCCGCCTCCAGCTCACCGACGCCGAACTGCTGCATGAGCTGGTAGCGCTCAGCCTTCTCTTCGGGCTCGGTTTGTGCCAGCGCGAGATACAGGCTCGGCGGCACGGCACGGAACAGCACCTCCATGCTCTTGGACAGAATCACGCCCTCGGTGAACTTCCCTGCCTCTTTGCGCGCGGACAGCATCAGCGCCTTCTGCGCAGGCGAGAGTTCGCGGAACCGGGCGATCTTCTCCACTTCGTCCGGTGGCATCGACAGGCACAGCCACCATTCAATCATGTTGAGCATGGGCTCCGCAGCACGCGGCAGGTCGTCGATGTTCTGCGTCGCCAGCCAGAACCAGGCCCCCAATTTGCGCCACATCTTCGTGATCTTGACCACGTAGGGCGCGAGCAGCGGGTTCTTGGTGATGATGTGGCCTTCATCGGTGACGTTGATGATCGGGCGGCCGAGGTACTGGTCGCGCTCGGCGATGTTGTTCACCGTGCTGATCAGGCTGATGTAGGCGATGGAGAGCTGCGCGTTGTAGCCCTCGCGGGCATAGGTCGCCAGATCGACCAGGGTGATGTCGGCCTCGGGCCACGGTGTGCCGTCGCGATCGAACATTTCGCCATCGCTGCCCTGGCAGAACATATCCATCGCGTCCGCCATCTCCATCAGGCGCACGCGGCGCATCTCGGGCAGCGTCGAGTCCTGCCCGCGCTCACGCAATGCGTTGCGTACGTCGCGCGTGAGCACCGTGCGCTTCGCGGCCACACACTGCTCGGCAGCATCCAGGATGCACTGGCGGATCAGCGAGCGATCCGCTCGCGTCATTCGGGCTTCCTCCTTGTCCTCGCCGCCGGTGATCATCAGTCGCGCGGTGATCTCCAGTTCGCCCAGCACGTCGCGCTGCTCGTCAGCGTCCAAGGCTGCGGCATCCGGTGGCAGGTCTTCGTCGAGCGCATCGGCGTCGAGTGTCTGCACATCGCTAGGTGTTTCGATCAGCCGGCGCGCGTCGGCGAACGGTGCCAGGGTCACGCCCGAGCCGGGTGCCAGCTTCACGCGGTTCACGGTCAGGCCCAAGCGCTTCGCGAAATCGCTGAACAAGCCGAAGCTGTTGCCTGCCTCCACGATGAATAGACGTGGCCGGTAGATCGCCATGACCTGGTTCAGCAGGTTGTTGAGCGTGGCGCTCTTGCCCGACCCCGTGGGGCCAAAAAGGAACAGGTGGGCATTCATCTGCCTGTCCAACCGGTTCAAAGGGTCGAAGGTGATCGGCCCGCCACCGCGGTTGAAGAACGTGTTGCCGGGATGTCCCGTGCCCTGGCTGCGGCCCCAGGCCGGCGAGAGATTCGCCACGTGCTGTGCGAACATCAGTTGGGTGAACCAGTTCCGCCGATCCTGCGCGGGGTTGTAGCTGCACGGCAGCCAGCGCAGGTAGCTGTTCAACGGTGCGACTTCATCATCCTCCCGCACGGGCTGCAGCCCAGCATTGAGCATCACGTTTGCGAGATCCAGGCCACGCCGGTCCAGTTCGGCTTCATCATGTCCGCGCAGATAGAACGCCAGGGTTCCGCGGTAGAGCTTGTGCGCGCTGCCGATCAGGGAGCGGGCCTCATGCACGTCCTTGAGCGCCTGCTCGGACGCCAGGGTCTCGCCGACGGCTTTCCTCGCCAGATGGTTCAAATGCGATTCGAGGATGTCCTGGGGCGTCGCGACCATCGTCAGGCAAAGGGTCGTGTCCTCGGGCATCTGGTCGAACAGCGTGTTGATGGCGTCCCCTTTGCGGGTTTCGCCGGTCAGGTGCCCGGTGCCGGGTGGCATGCGCAGCCGGTCGGTGGTCAGGACGCGGTGCGGCATGCCGTCGAAGTACCAGGCTCCTTGTGCAACGTCGGAGCGCGGCTGCGCGAAGAACAGCCGCTGGCTGAAATCGCGCCCGCTCGCCAGTTCGATCTCGCCGCCTTCGACCTCTTGCGGATAGCTCGCCAGCGCATAGAAGCGCTCCCGGTCCTCGGCGTCGGTACCCAGCAGCGTGGGACGCGGATTGAACCAGCGCAGCAGCCAGTCGTGGACATCTGCCGCGACCATGCGGCGAGCCTGAATGCCGGCGTTCGCCAGCCCGCCGCACAGGCGGTCGCAGACGATGTTCAGCATCTGCTCGGGTGTCTGGCCGCGGCGGTTCGCCTGACCGGCGGCACGGCGATAGACCACCATGCGCACACGCCGCGTCTGACCGCGCCAGCGCAGTCGTGTGACCACTGTGTCCTCGAACAGGCCACCTGGCTTGGCCACCGCGCGCAGGTGGTGGCCGAAGAAGCGCAGATAGAACTCGGTGAACGCCGTGCCGCGGGCGCGCGGCTGCACGTAGTCGCGCAGGGTCTGCATGTATTGGTCGAAGCTGGGCTCGTCCTGGGCGTAGAGCTGGAGCACCCAGGGGTTCTCGTCCAGTTCGTCGAAGCTGTCCTGAAGTGCGTTTTCGAGCGCATCGCGGGCGTGTGCGAGCCAGCCGGGCTCCCGGCCCTCGGTGGCGAGCGGCACCAGTTCAAAGAAGGCGGCCACGGACTGGCCATCTTCGAGCAACATGGACTTCGACTCAGGCAGGAACTCCACCCAGGGCAGCAACTCCACGAACGACGGTGAAACACCGTACAGCGCCTGTTCGTCTGCCACGGTCGCTTGCCGGCGGCCCTGAACCGCTGCGCCTGGTTCGGGGACGCCAGCGTGAAGCAAGGCCTCGACATGGCGCTGCCAGCCGTCCGGCTGTTCGGCATCGGCCGGGCTGCTGGCGCCGCCGGTGGCCCGCTTCGGCCAGGGGAGTTTCCAGCGCATCAGTAGTCCTCCACGCGCTCGCCCGGCATGGCGTACTGCACGCGCTGGTACAGCGGGAAAACCGTCGTGTAGCCTGGCACGGGCACGGGGTCCGTTCCCGCCAGGTGGGGGAAGACGTACATCACCAGGTCGGGGTTGGGCAGGCGCTGAAACTGGCGCTGCACCTCATTGCGCGCGGTGCGCGTGTAGCGCATCTGCTCGGCGGGCGCGGCATGCACGTCGGCTTCGGTCAGGGGCCGACGCAGGCTCTGGCGTGCGTCGAGCAACTGGCGGCGCGTCATATGTCCCGTGCTGCCACCGCCACCGCCGTCGCCGGCTTCCTGCTGCCAGATGTCTATCATTGTGCTGTCGCCGTGAGACAGCATTTTTTCCTTACTGGTGGCGCAGCCGCCGAGCGCTGCGACGGCGAGAACCAGTGCCAGGGCCTTGCCCCAGTTAATCAAGTTCGAGAGCATGGCTTTCTCCTGCGCGGTGATCGACCTTGCGGCCTTCGGGATCGAAGTCGATGGCGAGCGGCTTTTCGAGGTGGACGGCGACCTTCGCGCCGGGCTGGACATAGACTGCGGCGAAGGCCTGGCCGTAGAGCTTGTTGACCCAGTTCGACATGTCCCGGACGCCCCCCGCCAGAATCTGGCCGACCGCTTCCTGGCCGCTGATGCCCACGGTGCCGATGGTGCCGTCCGAGCCGACATAGGACATGCGCCCGCTGTCGCTTTCGATGAGCGATGCCACACCGGCACCGGCTGCCGTGATCAGGGCCTGCGAGCCGAGGTACTGCTGGGCATTGCTGCGCCGCTCGCCGCTGACGCATGGAATGCCGTGAGGATCGCTGATCCAGCCCAGGCCCCCACTGTGCGAGTTCTGCTGCTGGCTGTTCTGCTGGTTACCTTCGCTGTCCTCGGGGATGGTGCGGATCGTGCCGTCGTGAAAGACGAAGGTGATGCTGCGCACCTGGCCGCGCACGCACGAGAGCGTCCAGTCGCCCGAGGCGGTGCCGGAGAACACGGCGCCGGCCACGTCGGGGATGTCGATGCCATTCGCGGTGAGGTTGTCGGGGCCGACCAGCACCTTAAACGGATACGGGTCATTCACCGTGCCGTCGATCGGCACGCGGCCGATCAGCGCCGTCATCGCGACCGACCCCATCAGCGTCGAGTTGGTCGGTACGGTATAGACGGCCTTGGCGCTCTTGACACCAGCGGCGCGAGAGCCGGTGCTCGCCACGGTTTCCACCGTCGCTTCCAGCGCGCTCTGCGCGGGACCGAAGCTCGTCGGAAAGTTCATCCCGCTGCCCGTGCCGCGACTGCCATTGCGCCCATCGGACGGCTTCGCGTCGTCCGGCTCGACCCAATGCGTGCCGCCCTCCATCCCGGCCTCGTCGCCGTCGCGCAGGCCCAGACCCACGGGCAAGTCGGCATGGCCGCCGCGACCGCCGATGCTGTCAAGGCGCCGCTGCAGGTCGGCCAGCAGCCCTTCGGTCTGCTGGCGCTCGCTGGCCACGTGCTGTTGGTCGCGGCGCAGGTTGGAGCGTTCGGACTCCAGCGCTGAACTGATGCGCTGGTCGATGGCGTTCTCGCGCTGGCGCAGGCGCTGGTTCTCTTCGCGCTGGGACCGGTTGTCCGAGAGCGCGGTCTGAAGCTCGGTGCGCAACTGCTTCACCTGCGCCACCAGGGTCGCCACCGTGTCCCGGGGGGTATCGCCCTCGATGCCCAGCGCCTTCATCTCCTCGGGCGTGAGCTGGGCACCGGCATCGGCGGCGGGTGGTGCCGAGGTGCTGCCACCTGAGAACAGTCGGATGGCGACGAACAGCACCAGCAGGGCCACGGGGATCATCAGCCACTTCAGGAGTCCGTTACTGCGCATGGCGAGCCTCCTTGCCGTCCACCGCCTCGCTGTCCCGTACATCGAATTGCGCATGCGGCAGATGCACAGCCGGATCGAAGCGGTGGATGGCCGGCAGCAGCGACTGTGCGAGTCCGCGCCCGCGCGTCACCAGGTACAGGACAGTGGTGTCCTCGGGCGTGCCGCGCGGGCCGAGGGCCTCGTGCTGGAAGGTGGCCGTGAGGAATTCGCCTTGCAGCACGCGGGGATCGAGGGTGATCCAGCCGCTGCTGCCGTTGGTGAGACGCACGGCGGTGACCCACTGGTCTTCCAGCCGCCACGATGCGAGCGCGACCGCACGCACCGGCAGTGTCGGCATCAGTGTGCCCAAGTCCAGGTCGCGGCGCAGATTGACCCGCATGACGCCCGGCAGCGGATCGACCGTGCGCAGCGGTGCGTAGAGATTCTGCGCGGCGAAGCGCGTCAGCACGACCGGCACCGGGGTTTCACGCCGCGCTGCCCGCGCGTTCGCCTGCCCCTGGGTGCGCGTCGAGGCCGCATCGGCACCTTCCGGCCGATCCCCATAGCGTGCCGAGGTGCTGTTGCCCTCGACGATACGCACCGGCTCCAGCTCGGCTTCGCCGTCCCTGGCCGGCTCGGCGGCGATGTCCAGCAGGATCAATGCGCCCGTATCGGCGTCCTGCAACTGCAGTCGCGTGGGTTCGATCGGCTCGCTGGCGCGCAGGTACACCGCGCCGCCCGCGCTCTGCACGCGCAGGCGTTCGCCCACGCCGGCAGGCACGCCCACGCGGACGTTCCGGTCGATGAACACGATGCGTTCCTGGCCGACCTTCAGCGGCACCGCCAGCGGCATGCGTTCCCAGCGCAGGATCTCCACCGCATGGGCAACAGGTGCTGTGACCACGACCAGCAGCCCCAGCAATGCGAGTACAGGGTGCTTCATGGGGTTTCTCCTTGGGGCACTTGCGGCGCCAGACCACCGGGTGCCGGGCGCGTCGGTTCCGGGGCGCTGATGCGCTGCGGCGCGCCCTCATAGCAGTCCAGCAGCAAGCCGAACGGGTTGCGGGCGGGATCGATGTCCACGCGCGTGACCTTGATGGGATAACGCACCAGGGCTCGCTTGACCTGCTCCGCGCCGTAGTACTCATCGGCGCTGATGTCCAGCGTCACCACCCAGTCGCGATCGGAGACCACGCGCACGCGCGCCGTAGGGTCATCGCCGAAGCCGCGGCCGGGGATTTCGTAGATGCCGCGCACGCGCTGCCGCAGCTCGCCCGTGCTGCGCCGATAGTCGTAGTCAGCCCGCAGGAAGGCTTGGCAGGACGGTGTGAGGTAGGCCGACAGCGCGTACAGGTTGCGCGGGTAGTCCTCCTCGCCATTCGTCGGCCAGCGGTTGAGTTGCTGGAACACATAGAACGTGAAGGAATAGACCGATTCGGGCGGTACCTCCCACCACTTGCGGGTACTGCCGGAGCGCAGATCCGGCGGGACGTGGATCGTCAGGTCGCGAGGCGCGCTCCACCAGCCGCCGCCCATCACCAGCGCGACGATGACCAGAGCGCCAGCGCCCAGGCGCAAGGTCTTGATGTGCGCCTGCAGGTGGGTGATCTCGTTCTTGAAACGGCTCATCGGGTGCTCCTGCGTGTGGTCCAGAAGCCCGAGCGCGAAATCAACACATGGCCGCCCACCCAGCCCGCCATCAGCGGATGGCGTGTCGCGATGCGCCACTGCAACTGCCGGTACAGCCAGGTATCGGGGCGACCGCGCTTGAGCCGGCGCAGGATACCGCCGCCTACGAACACGCCGAAGGCCACGCCCAGGACAACGAACGTCGGCGCGATCGCAATCGTGCGGAACACCCACGACAGCGGCGCGCCGACCAGCAGGCCGGCGCTGCCGGACAGGCCGCAGCAGACCCACAGCTCGTCCGCCGTGAGGCCGCGCACGACCACCGGGTGGCGGTTGAGCCGGTGCGGCAGGAACGTGACCGTTCCGTCCGCACGGATGTGCTGGTGCTCGGACATGGCCAGCACCTGCTTACAGGATGCCGGTGGCTTCGGTGAGCAGCCAGATGCCGATCACGAGCAGCACGGCGCCGATGGCGACGGTGAGGCCGAACTGCCCCCAGGTCTTGCGGCCGGTGTGGATTTCCGCGTAGGTCCCATAGGCGTGGTAGCAGACGCCGATGAACATGGACGCCACCACCAGCAGCGCCACGAGCATGATGATGTCGTAGCCGTAGTTGCGGATGGTCTCCATGATGCCGCTGCCGGTGCCCCGGGTCGGGTTCTCGATCGTCGGCAGGCCCTGTGCGAACGAAAGCGCGGGCAGCATGGCGGCACCCAGGGCCACGGTGGCGCGCTGGGCAAGGCGGGAGGTGAGGATGCGGTGTTGCATGGTCAGTCCTTTCAGATCAGGAGAGGAGGAAGAAACTCAGCACGAGGTACATCGCGACGAAGCGGATGCAGACGCCGAGGAACTGGCGCTGGTTGAGGCGGTTCTCCGCCCAGCCGACATAGGCCGTGCGGATGGCCCACACACCCCACACCAGCAGCACGGCGAAGACGGTGCCGACCAGCACAACCGTCATCGCGCCGGGCGCGACACCGCTGTTGGCCTGGAATGCGGAGAGCTGCGCGCCGTTCATGGCTTGCCCTCCGTGGTCGTCGTCGGCTCGGCGACCCGCTCGGTGCGGTAGTCGCCGGCCAGTTCGGAGGGGTCGCGCGGCTGGGCGCGGGACGGCGTGAGGTGGCCCTGGATGCCAGCGCGCACGCGCGCCAGGTCAGCCAGGAGCCGTGGGTAGTCGAAGTGGTAGCGCTCGCCCGGTGTGATGGGGGCATGCGCGGCGCTGTGCTCGACGCTGCGCTCCAGCGCGTCGAGCAGGCGCAGCGCGGCGACCAGCTCTTGACGTTGCGTCGGGGACTCGGCCAGCGCCATCGAGGATGGCCCCAACAGGAGGAGCATCACGAGAACAAGGGGAAGAAGGGGCACGCCGCGATGCGCGGCGCACAGCCAGATTGAAGCCACCATCGCGCCATTCCAGTGTGATCAGCAATGGCTTGATCGTGGAGAGCAGGGCGAATTCAGGCCGCAAACAATAAGAACCTGCGGATGACCGGATTGATGGCCTAGAGGTACTTCTTGAAGCTCCCTGCAGTCAGGCTCACGGCCAGTCCCAGCAAGGCCGCGCTCGGCAGCAGGATCAGCAGAGGATGCACCGAGATCGGTAGCGCCAGGTACGTGACCCAGGGCAGCACGGCCAGCGGCATCAGACTGGCTTTTGCTCGGTGGTAGATAAAGCCGGATTCCCGGCCCGCGCCGAACCGGCGCACGTCACGCCTCACCAGGCCGTCGATTAAACCAACAAATGCCGCCGTGAAGATCAGCGGCAGCGTAAGCACCAGGACCAACAGACGCACCAGGAAAGTAAGCGTAGTGAAGGCGGCGGCGATCAGGTAGCTTTCGGCCCAGACATAGACCTGGCTGATGAAGTAACGGAAGTTCCGCGCCTGCCCTTGGCTGGGCGCACGGGCGCGCTCTGCGGTCTGGCTCATGCGCTCCAGCAGTCCTGAGCGCACGAACACCCATTCGTAGCCAGTGTCCACCAGCGCATGCGCCGTGCGCCCCGGTTCCTGCACGACCACGCTGCGCGTGAAGTGATTGGACAGGTGCCCCAACTCGTACTGCAACATCTGCTGGGAGTGCTGCCAGCCCTGCTCCTTCCAGAACAGGTGCATGCCGATGCACTCCATCAGGATCGAGAACAGCAGCGAGCCGACCAGTATCCCGAGCAGGCGGAACGGCAAGGTGATGGTGCCGACGATCAGGCCCTGGCGGCGGTTCTGCTCACGCTGCGCAGTCGAGGCGGCGTCGCTCATGGCGCGGCCTCTTCGCTGGCCGTGTCGCCCGTGTCGGTGATGGGTGTGGCGATGGCCGCCTCATCGAGCAGGTCGTCCGGCAAGGCTGCGTCCTGCAAGACCGGGGAGCTGGTGAACTCCCACCACTGCGTGGCCTCGCTGTAGCTCTGGCGCATGTGCCCGGCCAGTTGCTGCAAGTCCGCCGGCATCACTTCATCCGGGTCTGGCGCCGGCAACGGCATGCGCACCTTCCAAAGCTGGCCGCCCTGCAGCAGCGCAAAGCACTGGCCTTTGGGCAGGCCGACGACGTGCGATGGCTCGATCATCGGCACGCTGGACATGCTGATGCGGTCTTGGGTGTTTGACGTAAAGTCTGTCGCTCCACGAATGTCGGAGCTGTCGGTTGCGCCGCTGACGATGGTGGTCGTATAGACCTCGACCTTCGGCAATTGCCGGGTTAGCAATTCAGCGGTAGCCGTCTCGCGCACGCGCAGCATGAACAGGTTGTTGAAGTTGCCGATCACCTGACCGGCCTTCGCGCGGTTGCCGATGCGTGCTTCGATGTCCGAGAGGGTCTGCGTGTACGCTGTGACTTGCAGGCCAGCGCCGCCGCCCTTGTTGATCAGCGGGATGAACTCGTCGCCCATCAACTCGTTGAACTCATCGGCATGGACGTTGATCGGCACGCGCGAGCCAGCCGATGCGCCCGGCAGGCCGTCGTCGATCCCGTGCTTGTAGATGTGGCCGGCGACCGAAACCAGGTCGGAGAACATGGAATTGCCGACCGCTGCGGCGACCTCGGCATCGGATAGCGCATCGAGGCCGACATAGACCACGGCGCGCTTTCGGATCACCTGCATCCAATCGAAGATCGGACGCGGGTCGGCCAGGTCGGAGTAGTTCGGGGCCAGAAGCTGGGCGATCTTGCCGCTGGTGAGCTTCTCCAGCAGCGGCAGCAGCGATGCGACGATCTTGTCGAAGTAGGTCTTGTCGTAGCGCACTGCCGAACGCAGGCCGTCGAGCACCGGGTCGTAGTTGCGAGCCTGCGAGAGGTACTGCTCCAGCGCCACCACGCGCTTTTCGCGCCCGATCATGTTGCGTGGGATGTTCTTCTCGTTGAGCTTGGCCTCGATCTGGACGATGACCTCCCAGGCCTTGGGCTCGGTCTTGGCGAAGTAGTGTTGGGCGTACTCTATGAACAGCGCGTCGATGTTGATCACATGGCGCTGGATCAGCATGTAGTCCGGGCGCTGCCCCAGTTCTACCAGGGCGCGGGCGATGATGTTGACGAAGCGCCACGCAAACTCGCGAAATGCCGCGCTGTTGCCTTCTCCGGAGAGCTGCCCGGCAACACGGGTGGCCACCTCGCTGATGCGCCCAAAGCGGCCCACGGCGTTGTAGCGCGCAGAAATGTCCGGCCAGCCCAAATGGAAGACATAGAACTCGCCCTCGCGGCCCGCACGCTTGGCCTCGACGTACACCCGTTTCAAAAGATCGGCGTCGCCCTTGGGGTCGATGACGATGACGACCTCGTGCTCGCCGTCGGCGTTCTTGCGCCGGATGTCCTGGGTCACGAACAACTCGGCCAGCCGCGTCTTGCCCACGCGCGTGGTGCCCAGAACCAGCGAATGCCCGACGCGCTCACCCAGCGGCAGGCTGACGTCCACCTCGTCGGGTTCGATGCCGTGCAGGCGCGGCAGGCCGCCCACAGGCGGCAGCGGGCGCACCGGGTTGAAAGGCACATCCCAGCCCGTGAGCGCGGGCAGCCGGGACAGCGGGAACGGCGCGAACTCCAGCCGCTCCTCCAGCCTGCGTGCCAGCCGGTAGGCCGGCGTCAGCTCGACGTAGCGGCGAAATTCCGGTCGGTACGTTTGCATCAGCCGATGGGTGTGTTTCTGCTCCCACAGAAACCCGCGTCCCACGAACAGACGCTGCTGGCTGACCGGCACGTCCTTGCTGGTCATCACGTAGCGCGGCAAGCGGCGAATGTTGCGCCGGTAGCGCAGGATGACGCGGGCATCGCGGTAGCGGATGGCGCCGTAGGCGCAGAACGCCAGCGCACTGCCGACGCCCATGGCCGGGCTCAGCGCGAGCGACCACGGGGCCACCAGGGACATAAACGCGGCGCCTGCACACGCCGCGACGGTATAGAACTCCACCGCTGGGCGCAGCAAAACCTCGACCGGCTGTTTCCCCGACATGGCTTCATTGCTCGATGCCGGTGGCTGTGATCAGCACCGGGTAATGCTGCAGACCCAGGCGCTCGGCCAGGTCGTCACCGACCACAGGCGCAAGGGGCACGCCCGGCACCAGGGCGCGCAGCCGTGCCAGGCCCTGCAGGGTCTCGACGTTAACCACCAGGCCGACTGCGCCGCGCCCGCGCAGCGAGCCCGCCTGGCGGCGCAGCCAGGCTTGGGACGCCTCGTCGTCGCCGACGACCACGAAAGGCCGCAAGCCCGGTGCCTCGATCACCCGCCGCGCGACGGTCCCAGGCGTGAGCTTGGCACTGCGCACCGGCAACATCGCGGCCTCGTCCATGGGCGTGGCGGACACCGGGAGCATCGGGATGGGCGGTCGGGCCGGGGCATTGGCGCGCGGCTGGAGGTGCAGAGCCTCGTAGTACGGCAGCGCCGACGTGCCGCCACGGTCTTCGACCACGATCAGGGGCTCTCCGGCGCGCGAGGCCAGTGGCAGAGCCGCCAGCAGCACGAGCAGGCCCTTCAGCGTGAGATTGGCCAGATGGAACTTCGTCATGGGGATGTCTCCTGGTGCGCAGCGAGGGCTGCAGCGGTTGGGCGCGTGCCCTGCACACGAGCAAGGTGGCGCGACACGCTGCGCCGATAGCGGGCAGCAGGTTCTCCGCCCGCAGGACGGTGGTAGCGACCGATCGCCAGCAACCAGTCCTCGCCAGTGGTGTGCTGCTCCTTCAGAATTTCAGCGGCGATGGCGAGGTTGCTGTATGGGTCGAGCAGGTCGCACGGGCTGGCGTAGCGCTGCTGGTGGTAGCCGAGGTTGATCTGACCCAGGCCCGCGTCGATGCGCGTGTGCGGCGTGGAGCGCATCGCCTGCTGCAAACCGGCGCAGGCGTCGGCACGAGTGGTGAAGCGGTGCGACTGGCCGGCGACGTTGAGGGACCACGGCCACGGGACGATGCGCCCGTTGCGCCGGATGCCGCTCTCCTGCAAGGCCACCGCGTAGAGCACCGTCGAGGGAATGCCAGCGCGCTGGGCGGCAAGCTGATAGGCCGGTGGCGGAACTTCCTGGGCATGGGCGGCGCAGACGCACAGCCCAGCAGCGAGCACCATTGCGCGCAACGGCACCATTACGGCTGACGTTGCCATTCGCCGTTCACCTCGCGCACGACTGCTGGAAGGTCTCCGGGCAAGCTCAGCGACAGCCACCGCCCGCCATCATGGTTGAGCGTGATGCCACCGCTGCGCACGCGCGCCGGATCGACGTTCGCACGCTTGGCCCAGTCGCGGATGCGTGTGTCGTCCTGGCGGCTGCCGACCATGTACAGGTCGAACTCGGTACCAGAGGATTGCAGGCGCTGCACGAGTTGCCCGCAGGCCGCGCAGCCGTCCTTGACGAACACGGCCGTGCGGCCTGAACCGCGCAAAGAATTGGCGTTTATGTCGGCGCTGGGCTTGTCGTCAGGCAGGTTCACCCGTTGCATGCCGGGATTGAGGCGCTGCCAGGCCGCGTCGTAGGCACGTTGGTAGGCGAGCAGCTTTTCGACGCGGCGCGCTTCGACCTGCACCTGCAGCTCTGCGTAGCGGCTCCGTTCCTCGTCGGTGCGCGCCTCGATGCCCAGGGCGGACAGTGGATCCAAGTTGGGCGAGTAGATGCCCAGCGGCCCGTCCATCAGTTCGCGATAGCGAGCCCACTCCTGCGGTTGCAGGCCCCAGTCGCCTGCCACTCGGTCGTCAAGGGTGCGGGTGGCAACGGGGCGCTCCTGGCTCTGCGCATTGCGGGCGGGGGCCGTGGCCGGCTGCTGCGCCCAGGCGGGAAACTGGGCAGACGCCAGCAGGAGCGCAGAAAGGATGATGGTTGGCTTCATGTCGCGTGCTCCGTTCAAGGGATCGCCACGCGACGGGTCTGGTCGTCGGCCTGGAACACGGCGGTGTTGCCTTCGACCGCCTGCAAGCGCCACGGGCCGAGCGCATCGCCGGGCAACAGCACCTCAAGCTGGTCGGGCGTGTAAGACCCGGCGCTCGGCGCAACGGAAAGGCTGCGTTGACCAGCGCGAAGCTCGGCACCGACGATTCGAAATGGCAGTGGCGGCGGTTCTGGTTTGGCGGTGGGCCTGCTCGGTGAGCGCGGCTGAGCGGGTGCTGCGGCGCGCGCAACGGTCTGGCGCGTCTTGATTTGCTCGACCTCGGTGCGCAGCGCCTGAAGGTCGTCAGCAGCGGCATAGCCGCTCAGCGTTGTCTCGACCTGGGCTGCGCGTGCTTCCAGGAGTTCGCGGGTGTCTTTGAGGTCTGCCGCTGTTGCGACGGCTGGACGCTGCTGGATGGCCTCAATGGCCTCGGCCAGGCCCACCGCCTGCGCTTCGAGACGTTGCAGGCGAGTATCAAGCCGCTTCTGGTCGGCCTGCTCGTTCACCGCCCGGTAGCCGAGAGCGACGAAAACGCTGAGGCTGATCAGCCAGAGCCACATCAGGCTCTGCAAAACCACGGCGGTGATCGGGCGGCGGGGAGACTGCGCGGCATTCATGGCTGGCCTCCCGAAACCGAAGGCATCAGCGGAAACGTCTGCACCGCCTCGGCAACAGGCGGCTCGTGTGCGTGCTCGGCGGTCGCACTGCCTCCAGGCTGCTCAAAGCAAATCTGCCGTGCCCGATCATTCGCGTGCAGTTCCCAGGCTGGGCCAGCCAGGGTGAGCAGCGCATCGCGCAAGGTCATGGGGCCAAGATGCAGGTGCGCCGCCGGCAGCGGGAGCGCATACAACTCGGTCACGGCGCTGGGCGTTTCGCAAAGCTGGTAGCCGCTGCGTTTGAGCACATGCCGCAGGCCATCGCCCACCGTGGCGCGTGCATCCTCGGGCATGGACACGTCGATGGTCTGCAACAGCAAGTCACGCTGCGCCGCCGTGGGTGCCAGTTCGACCAGCGTGTAGCGGCCATAGCGCACGACGGGAATGAACTCGGGTGCCTCGGGTTCGGGAACGGTTGAGACTTCTTCTATGGCGTCCGGCGCCAGCGGCACGGTGGTGGTCGCGCAGCCGCTGGCCAGCGCTGCGGCCAGGAGACCAGCGCCGACCAGACGCCGGGATACATGGGTTGCGGGCATGGCATCGGCTCTTCTGTTGCGATGCCGATACCTTGGCGGCGCGCCGCAGCGCGGTCAGCCAGGAATGCGAACTGGGTGGTGCCCGTTTTTTGATGGAGGCCGGATATCGCTCGACGTGGCCGCGATCACGATCGTCGGAATATGCACACGCTGCGCGCAGCGAGTAAACTGGCAAAAATAATTGATTGAGGTTGGCCCCCAACATGACGAGTACTAGCTTGACGTTCGACGTCAAAAATGACGATTACCTTGTATGGCAGGGGCAGATCGTGATGTCCCGTTCAGAAGAGCCGTACTTTCGTCAGTTGTTCGCGTGTCTCGCAAAAAAACTGCGCCCGAAACGCATCTTGGAAGTTGGGTTTGGTTTGGGAATTTCAGCGGATCTGATCCAACATTACCTGTGCCCTGCCGAACATCACATTGTTGAGATCGACAAAGGGATTTATGCCGACCTTCTGCAGTTTGCGGGGGAACGATTTGGGATTTTTTCGTATCTCGGAGACTGGCGCAGCACATCTCTTGCCACTCCCTTCGATTTGGTGTTCTATGACCCGTTTGATTATTCCTCTGATCCAGACGATATGATCAGCGAAGCAAGCTTGCTACGGCAGCTTGTGGGTACCACGGGAGTGGTTTGTCATCCGCATTTCGGCGATGGACCTCCCAGGATTTTGGAAGGCTTTCAAACCGTCATCCTTGAGCGATTTTTGGTTCCAGAGATTGAGATGGCGGACAGGTCGTGTTGTAGACACGCAGCTGCTGTCCTTTGCTTTCCTGAAAACTAAACTCAGGTAGGACGGGAGTCTGTCTTTAATCTTATCCAGCAAAGGATGAGCTGTGTGAATCCTGTCGGGGTGGCATCGATGAATCCAGCCACCTGCGCAGCGGTTCGTGACGCGATATTCGACCGACGCATATGGGCGTAGATGATATCGTGGGCACTTAGCGAGCAGGCTTTCGCATAGGCAACACGGCCAATTCCTCGCCCTTGGCTCTTAATGTTCAAGTAAATTTGCAGCGACGCATGTCGACCTATCGGAGGCTCATCAATCACGTTGATGAAGATTTCTCCGGCTCGAATACCGCCGACTTCAATTCGCCACTTTTCACCACCTGGGCCTTTGCCTTTCCCTTGTGTTCCTGCGACCGATATCAGCTGCACTTCATTGGGTGAAACCTTTGCTGCTGCGATTTTTGGTTTGACGATCCGAGGCTTTGGCGTCTCCTTAGCCGGACGTCTACGTTTAGGCAAATTGGAGCGGGTAGGAGTCACAGGATTTTCATTAGACCAGCCCGCAAATGCCGGTCAACAGGTTGCCAGAACTCTGCCGGGAAGAATCCTGGGGAGTACGCAATAGATACATCTTCAATGATTGCTTTTGATTCAGCTAGAGCATTAATCAGCTCATCAACTTTGACGAGCATTGTTGGTAGGCCCGGATCAAGTCGGAACGGATTTAGAGGCCAATCCGAATCACCATCATATCGATTGTTAAAGTAGTCCATATCAATATGAACAAGCGCAGGACGACCTTCAATGTTGCGTGACCACTTCGCGGCATCACTGGTTCCTAGATAATTCTCAGTATCTGGCGTGCCCTCACTGGCTTCAATAACAAGCCGTTTGGCGTTTGGATCTAGTAGTGTGTCAGAGACACTGGTGAGAGAGAGAGTTTGCCGCACGTCGGCGTGCATCTTCGGCGGCTGGCAGAGGTGTCGTATGTTTACTTTCGGGCACTGCCATAAAAATGGTGTCATGAAACTGCCCATCCCAATAGCACCGCTTTGAATGGCTCGCTCAACTGTTGAGGGAGCCGTCAAGCGCACCTCTTCGTTTGTGATAGCGTCAATTAGTGTGCCGTTGATCACATGTAGTCGCGGCGACCCCAGATCACGGTGATCGTCTACGTGTAGGATGACGGCTTGCTCGCTTGTACTGGATGGAACTTGAGTCAGCCATTCACACCAGCTCAAAAGCGTCCACGTGTCATAGAGCGAGGTGATAATGCGACCCTCGCGCCACCGCTCTGACCACATGGAACTTAACGAGACTCCTCGTTGCCACCAGTGCAGGCCGACGTCTAAGGCGGGATCAACATGCCGCTTCGAATCGTTGGGCCAACATAGGTGAAGAAGGACATCGTTGCCAGACTCGATCGTAATTGCATCCTTGTCGCAGAAGTAGTCTCGCAAAAAGCCATGCCAAGTGGCGCGATTTTCTGGGAGTAAGGTTCTTGGTACGCGCACACGCTACTCCTGTGCTCCGGCTCTTAATACAGCAGCCAATGCGCGACCCGTAGCAGTCAGAGGACATCCGGCCAGAGTGCGGAACGCTTCCTTCAAACGGGCATCAGTATCCATCAGCTGATTTTCTGCACGCATTTTCATTCGATCTAGTTCTAAGGAGCGGACATATTTCCAGAAGCGACGAAGTTCGACAAAAACGAAAACGGCATGAAACAATCCTGACGGCGGGCGAAGGTCTTCGCGCCAAGGAGAGTCCACCTTGAGGTTAGTCGGTTCAACCATAGGTGCAAGTCGCTCTAAAAGATAAAGCTTCTGATGGCGGTATTCATGGAGGAGAGAATCTGCGAGGTCGTAGGCGTCTATTAGCTTGCCCCCTTGCATCACCGAGACATAAAGCGTACCAGGTACAGCGTTATCGCTGAAAGACACGATCTTTTCCGGATCAGCTGCTGGATCTCGGATAAATTGAACCGCCCGACAGATTCCTCGTAGCTCTCGCGCGATAGCTGGGCGCCAAGCATGTAGGATATCAAGGGCTTCATCCAGCAATGGCTCTACCGCAGACAGGATGTCCTGATCCTCAAAATAAATAGCGTTACCAAAGGGGCGACGCAGCCATGGATCGTTAGCATGAACTTCAGGCGACTGCTCAAGTGAACCTTGCACTCTAGCCAGCATCCAATGTATGTATCCATCGTCCCAGCTAAGAGGATTCCCATCAACGGAACTTACTGGGCGGCCGGCAGCGATAGTCAGCATGGCATTGCTCCATGCAATCACTCCAGGCCTCTGTGCAAGGATGTTGATAGTAGATGGTGATTCAAGCAGCGCTTTTGCGCCTGCGCACTCCTCGGAACCGCTGTCGGAGCCTTCAAGCAAAAGTAATGCTCGTTGCAACTCTGAAGACTGCTCCAATATTGCGCTTTCCCAAAGAGATTTAACGATCTCTCCGGAAGTTTCCGCACACTCAAACGCTTTCAAATCACAGTCATAATGTACTGGCGTGTCTACTGGCTTTGGTTGATCAAGCGAGTTGACGATGCGCTCCTGTACATGATGAATCAGGGCTCGCATCTCCTTGCAATAGATCGTTGGATTCATGAACCCGTTCGATCCGTACCTGTGCGGAAGGGAACCTCCACCGCACAAATCAACAACATCACAACTGCGGCAGCTAGCGCACAGGCCGTCTTTTTTCAGTAGTGAGCGATGAGTCGCGAGGGCCGCGGAAGCAGCCACATCTGAAATGGGCGTGTCTTTTACGTTGCCGTTAAGTCGAGTCGCGCCGTGGGATACTACCTTGAGCACATCCAGGTCATGGTAGGTTCCGTCGGTTTCTATTGTGATGAGACTCACATCACCGAAGCCAAAAGCATCAGTCTGCGATGGCATACCTGTAACAGCATCAAGTAACGCCTCGAAAGTGCGCACCTGTAAGCCGGGGTATTCATCGAACCAGAGATCAAAAGCGTTAATGAGCCATTTCTCGTAGATGTCCGGTTGTTCTAGTCGTCCCGGCGGCAGGCGAAGATGATGCGCATCCGGTAATAGAAAATCAACCTGGGGTACTTGCTGCTCACTAAAAAATTTTAATAGATGGCTCGGCGGTACACGAGGGTCAATGACAGCAATCACACCAGAAAACACATCCGGCGTGCTTCGTAAAAGTTGCAGCGCCCGATAGGTTCGGTCGAAACTTGATCGACCGCGACGAGATGTTCGGTGCAGATCATTCGCAGCCTTCGGGCCGTCCAAACTTAATGAAATGCCAATGTTGGCGTTTGCGAATTGAGCGATCACTTCTTTCGTAAGCAAGAGTCCATTGGTTTGCATCCCAATGTCCAACTGCACGTCATCACCCACAGCCTCGCGCAGCCTAGCTGCAAAATTCACGAGTTCAGCGCTACCCATTAATAGAGGTTCACCCCCGTGGAAAATAACAACGCAGTGCCGTATGCCAGCGTCACGCAGGTACGATGCTAGCCTCAAGGAAAATGCTTCGCGATCCTGAGTAGACAGAAACTTAGGCATCGACCGCCAGCTCTGATCCTCATGATGATAGACGTAGCAATAGTCGCAATCCAGATTGCATCTGGACGCGACTTTAACGAGGAATGAGGTCAGTCGAATTTCGTCGGCTGAAGCAGGCATCACGAGCGGTTGTGTCTGTGATGCATCCGGTCATAGCTCGTGATGACGTCACTAGCGTCTGCACTTTTCAAGATCCGTGCTTGGAGGCGCTGCAAGGCGGGATTGGCATACTCTCCACGCACAATTACGTCACGCAACTGGCTCTGCTGGGCGGAATCCTTGTGCTGCGGCAGCTGAATCGCGCTCGAAATCATAAGTCAAATCTCCTTGATGGTCGATGTCGAATATTGTGCGGAGGCAGATAAATTGTGCCGAATCTTACCTGATGATTCAAATTGAGGGCAATGATAGCAGGACCAGTACGCAAAGAACCTTGAAAAACGCAGCTCCGCCCACGAAGAACGCGGACGAGGCTGCAAGGTGGGAACAACAGAAAGCCGGCGGCGCTAGGCCGACGATGGCGTGGAAATCAGGCGGTGACCAACTGCCGGGCCAGTGCAACCTCGACGGAATCACCGTCCTGGTTCAGAACATCCAGCCCCGATTCGGGCACATCGCCCGAGGTGGACTGCGAGACCATGATCTTCTTGGCCATCAGTTCCAGGCAGGTCATCTGCGAGGAACCGGCATAGCCGAGGTAGATCACGCGCACGGGCTGTTTCTGCCCGATGCGCCAGGAGCGGCGTGCTGCCTGTTGGAGCGAGTACACGTTGTAGCCACTTTGCATGAACACAATCGTCGGGAACTCCAGCAGGTCCAGCCCCGTCTTGACCAGCTCGGGATTGGTGACGAGCACGTCGATGCCGCGGTCCAGTTGCTCGGCGATCCAGTCCTCGCGGCGGCTGGCATCCACGCTTGCGCGCAGCACCGCCACCTTGAAGCCTTCCTGCTCCAGCAGCCCCTTCAGGCGCGACGTGGTGTCGCGCGTGCCGGTATAGACCGTGTATGCCAGAACCTTGCGGCCCTGCTCCTTCTCCGCTTTGCAGATATCGATCAGCTCACGCTCCTTGGGACTGATCTCGAACTCATTGAACTGAGCCGGGACAAACGCCAAGGTGTTGCGCGTGCGTGGATGCACCACGGTCTCCGACCGGAAGCAGCAATCCGGCCAGGCCAGCAGCACGTTGAGGACCACGCCCAGCAAGGTCGTGTCGCGTCGCGCCAGAGCCTGTTTCAGCTCTGCGGTCAGCCGACCCGCCAAATCGCGGTAGGCCGCAGCTTGCGCCACGTCCATCTGGACTTCACGAAACTCCTCGTCATACGGCGGCAGGACGTTGCCACCGATGTCCTTGAGCTTGAGAAAGATCGTGAACGGCAGGATGCAGCGCAAGACGCCTTTCGGCCCGAAGCCGGGAGCCTTGACCGTGCGCACCGATACCTTGGTGCCCTTGGCCGTCTTGTGCGCCGTGCCGGCGCTCTCGGAGTAGATGTCCTTGAGGACGCCGTGATCGCGCATGAACGCCATCGCAGCCGAGGTCATGCTGCCGCTCGTGGTCGGGCGGTAGCCGTCTTCGATCATCCGTCCAGGCAATGCCCGGAACAGCAGATAGAACAGATCATCGCCGTAGCCGCCCATCAGCGTGCCGGTCAGCAGCAAGGTCTTGCGAGCCTTCGCCGCCAGCACGCCCATGGCTTGGCCCTGGGCACTGCCACCGTTCTTGTACTCGTGTGCCTCGTCGGCGATGAGCAGGTCGAACGTGCCTTGCGGCAGGTAGCGTTTGATGAACTCGGACGGTTGGTAGCCGCCCTCGCCAAAGCCAAACTCCATGTTGGCCATCGCACGTTCCATGCGCGTGGCCTGACGGTCAGAAAACACCAGCTCGCCGTTGCCATCCATGAGGTTGATGAACTCGTGGATGTTGTCGCCGAGCATCGACGCCAGGAAACCGTCACCGAACTTCTGCATCAGCTTCTGCGCGGTAACCTCCCCGATAGTCGGGATGCGCTTCAAGGCTTTGAGGACGACCGAGGACTGGTCGCTGCCGGACAGACTACGCGGGCGGATCAGCGTCCACAGGGGCGCGGCGCAGTGGCTGCACTTCCTGCGGGACTCCTCGGCTTCGAGCGCGACCGGGTTGGCCGGCTCGCCGTCGAGGTCGGTGATGAGCGTGCCGCAGTCCGGGCAGGCTGCCACGTCGCCGTGGCGGGTGCGCCGCTGGGTGAAGACCGGCTTCCAGTGGAAGCCCATCCGCATTCTGACGCGCCCCAGGATGAAAAACTCCTGGCCTGTGGGCTGCACACCCAACTGCTCGCGCAGCTTGATGAGCTTGACCAGCGTGTCCGGGCCATTGAGCACCCAGACCTTGGCGCCGGCCACCGTCTCCTGGATCTCGCGCCGCCACTTGTAGACCAGGTGGGGAGGCGAAAGCACCAGGGTGCGGCGGTAGCCTTCGGCGTTGAGCACCGCGGCCGTGGCGATGCCGACGGTCGTCTTGCCGCAGCCCATTTCGCCATTGACGATCGCAGCGCGTTCGCCTTGATCGACCAGCAGCTCGGCTGCGGCATGGACAACGTCGGCCTGGGCCTGGAACAGCTTGCGCTTGAGGCTGGCAACGACGAGCTGTCGCAGCGCCTGTGCTTGACCAACATAGACCGGCGGGTTGGCGCGGTTGAGAGAGTCAAGCAGTTCGTCGCCGAACTCGCCGACAAAATCCTGAAGGCTCAGGGTGAGATGGTTGGATTCCGCTTCAAGCAGATCGCCTTGTGCGGGTGCAGTCTCGATGGCAGTGGTTTCAAGATCGGTAGACATGGTGGTGCTCCAAAAAAAGAATGAGGCATGCACCACCCCAGCGGAGCGATGACATGCCCCGTGGTGGGAAGAGAGACGGCGAACCGTCGGTGCTTGGACAGTGCAGGCACTCGTGGCCTGCGGTGACAACTCGCGGTCAGTACTCGGACGGCAGCACGATGCGGGTCGCTCTGCGATCTGCTTCGGTGAAGATATGGATGCTCAGGTCACGGGTGACGACGTAAAACGAATCGAGGCGTTCGCCAGACTCCAACGCAGCGTTGTTCTGCTGCCATTGGTAGTCCGCGACGTCGCCCCAGTCGCCACGCATGTGGCGTTCGAAAAACGGCATGGGATCGAGCCGGCCTTCGTTCATCAGGCGTTCGACGCCTTCGCTGAACTCCAGTGCACCGATCTCGAACAGCCGTTTGCGGCGATGCTTGTCATGTTGGTTGGATGTCATGTGGCTTTCTTCTGAGTAGAGGGGCTACAGCACCCTTGAGGGGTGTCGGTGGCCCCGCGTTGGAGAAGATCAGTACTCGCTGGGCAACAGCAGCGTGGTGACGCTGCGATCCCATTCGGTGATGATCCAGAGCTTCAGGCCGGGTGTGACCTGGTAGGAAGAGAACAGGCGATCCTCACCGGACTTCAGCGCGGCATCGTTCTGCCGCCTGTCGCTGTCGTCGAGGTCGCCCCAGTCGCCACCGAGGTGGCGGCGCAGATACGGAATCGGGTTGAATTGGCCCTGTTGGATCAGGTCATCGACGCCGCAGGTCATGACCACCTGGCCGGGCGAGAAGCGCAGGCTCGGGGTCTGGCTGATGGAAAGTGCTTGGGCTGCCATGGAAGGCTCCTGGAGATGGAGGGGCCACGGCACCCCATCGGGGCGACTGGACCCCGGTGGGTGGAAAAAATCGACGGCGAACCGCCGGCGGTGGAGAAACGATCAGCGAATGGTCAACACCTCGCCCCGCGTGGCGGAGCCAGGCGTCATGTCCCATGCACGGATGACGGGAACGAACTTGTCGGTGAGGATGCGCGTCTCGGCAATCGAGCCGTCTTCGCGTTCGGTGAATTCCCGCTGGAGCGTCTTGTCCTTGTGGGTGTCACCTTTAACGACGAGCACGCGCCCCGTCTTGGATTGCACGACTCCCGAGATCGCGCCTGCGGCCAGAGCCAGGGCGAGATGCCAGTGGGACAAGGCCCGCGCCGGTGGACGCAGCGTCTGCTGCGCAGACCCCAACTGCGTATCCCGCGACGGCCAGAGGCCTTGCAGCCTGCCAACCTCATCGGCGAACTGCTCCGGCTCCATCGTCACGCGGAAGAAATGCCCCGGCTCCGCCGGGCTGGCGGGGACGATGTACGGCAGGAACGGCCATTCGCTCGGCAGCTCCTCGGCTTCGACTTCGCCAAGCCCAACCTGCAGCAGCAGATTGCGCACGGCCTTGATGCCATCGGGCGTCTGCTCGCGCTGGCGCACCCGGCGTCCGAAGATCACCACCTGCTTGAACTGCGTTTCCACCGCTCGGTAGATCCGCAGGTCTGTGTAGTGGCGCGTCAGCCAGCCGACCAGCTCCGCGTCGAGCACGTAGCCGGGGACAATGAAGACCAGCACGCCGCCGTACTGCAGCAGGGGCAGCGTGCGCTGGTAGAACAGCTTTTCGAGGCGGGCACGGCCCTGACCCTGATAGCCAATGTTGCCGTTGACGTCCTTGGACAGGTCGCCATACGGCGGATTGAGCCAGAGCAGCCCAAAGGACTGTTTGGAGATCATCGTATCCATCAGGTCCGCGTGCAGGCAGTGATCGACCAGGCTGCGGGCATGGCGCGCCCGCTCTGCGTCGAACTCGACGGCGAACGCCCTGGCCTGCTCGCGCCCGAGGGCATGAGCCGCTTCGGCGATTGCCACGCCTTCGCCGGCACAGGGGTCGAGGATGCACATCGGCCCATTGGATTCAGGCGCACTGGGCATCAGTGCATTGAGGGCTCTTTCGAGCGTCGGTTCGTCGGTCGGGAAGTACCCGTTCTTCACAAAGTTGCGGGCGAGCCGCGGGAACATGAGCGCCATGGAAGTCTCCTGGTTGGCGGGATGAATGGCGCAGGCGGGCCTTGGCGTGCCTGCGCAGGTGCTTCAAGCCGCTGCCGTTTCCGGCGTCCAAATCTTGGCCGGGTATGGGTAGGCGGTGAGCACGTCACTGCGGATCAGCGAGCCGAGCGCCTGGGTCAGCGCCGGCACGTCGATGGCGAGCTGATGGCCCACCAAAGGCCCGAGGGCGAATGGCAGGCGGGTCAGCATCTCGTGGCTTTGCAGCAGTTCCAGCACGGTTTCGCGCCAGTGGTCGAGCAATGGCAGTGGGCAGGTGTCCTGCACCAATGTCCACAGGCGGTCAAGCCGGTGGTCGCTATCGCGGGGCAGCAATGCCAGTGCGCTGGCGTTGGCTTTGTCGGGCTTGACGCAGCGCCGATCGAACAGCCACACGTTGGACAGCGAACCGAACAGCGTTCGCCGGTAGGCGCGGGTCATGCGCTTTTCCAGGCGATCGACGTTGCCGACGAACACCGGGACGCTGCCGCCCTGGTCGGTGATGACGTGGAACTGCTCCAGCCCCTGTTCGTCGCGCCCGAGGGTCAGGCGAGCCAGGAACTGCTGGGCGGCGGTGTCTCGCGCCCAGATCGACAGAAAGATCAGGTTGCCCTGGTCATCGCCGACGCAAGCGTCGGCCATCACGTCCGGGCATTCGTCGATGCGGTACAGCGTGGTGGAAGAAGTGTTTGCGGGCATGGTGGTGTCCTCGGATGAACGGGAACAGCACCGCCCGCAGGGGGCAAGTGCTGCCCTTGGGGTGGAAGGAAAAACGCCCTGGTTCAGACCGTCAGCGTCGCATCTGGAGCGGTGGTCGCCTTGGATGTGCGCCGCCGTGCGTGGTAGGCGCGAACGCCTGCACGCCATTCGGCGGACTGCTCCGGTGCGAGGTCCAGATAGGACAGCGGGCACGAGTAGTAGTACGGGTGCATGGATTCGTCCAGCGGCTTGTAGCCCCACTGGCCGCCGCTGCGTTCCAGAAGATCGCAGCGGATGGTGCACAGGGATTGGCCCGGTGTGAGATCACGGTGTACGCCTTCGGCCTTGGCTGTGACTTGCGCAACGGACCAGAGGACGTTGCCACGCAGCGCGTGGGCGATGACCTTGACGCTGGCGCGCTCGGTCTCTTGCGGTGCGATCAGCTCCGCGATCAGTTCAGACCGCGATTGGGGTGAGAAATACCAGCCCATGAGAGGCCTCCTGGAAAAATTGAGCCAGAAGCCTCCCCGGTGGGGAAGACCCCCGGCGGGTGGATGAACACGGCAGATGCGGTGCCCAGTACTACGCAGGTTGCAGTTCGGCCTGGCGGCTCCACTCCTGCGTCTTGAAGTCCAGCGCGTAGCCCAGTTCGCCCAGGCGGGCGATCTGCGTGCGCAGGGTGCGGCGGTCGATGGTCGAATCCAGTTTCACGGACTCGCCCAGCGGCCAAAGCAAGCTGAACAGCGCGACGTCGCCATCTTCGGTACTGCCGGGAGCAGTTGCCGCAGCGGGCGTCGGCGCATCCACGCCGAAGGGCGTGGTATCGACCAGCGGGTCCGTGGATGCCTGCACGGGTGCGGGCTTGGCGGGCTTGGAGGTTTTGGTGGGCTTGGCCGGTGTTGCCGGCGTTACTGCAGGCTGTGCGCCCAACTCTTCATCAAGTGGATCGAGGTCCTGGGTGGCGAAGCTGCGTGCCTCGTCACGGCTCAGTTTGTCGATGTCGTAGAGCGTCATTCCGTCCAGGCTGGCACGGATCTCGAAGCGCATGCCGCCACCGACCGGGTAGGACTTCGGGAAGATGTACCTGATGATGAACTCCCCGTCGTACTTGCCTTCGGGGTATTGCTCCAGCTCCGGATCCTTGACCTCGAACGTACCGAGGTGCGTGGCGAGGCGTCCGACCGTGAAGGGGCCGTTCTTGCCGCGGATGGTACGCAGCGTGAGCTGGCCGGGGACGACGATGGGCGAAACCGATCTCTCGGATGCCGATGTGGCTGCCATGATGGTTCTCCTTAGCGATTGGGAAAACGACAAGGCCCGCGAGGGCCTTGCCGATCAGAACGAAGCAGCCAATGCCGGCTCCTGCTCCTCGACTTCACCTTCGGGCTCGCGCTCGGCGGGCTCGGCAGGCTGATCGGCAGCGGTGTCGGCGTCCTCGGCTTCGGGCGCGGGAGCGTCCTGGGCCGGCGGCGTATCGGCTTGCGCGGGGCTCGTCGGATAGACCTTGGTGCCGTCGATCTTGATCAGGCCAATGTGGATCAGTGTCGATTCCAGGCTTGCGGCCGGTTCTCCGGCACGCTCACCCTTGGTGCGGATGTACGGATCGATCTTCATGTCGTTGAGACGGAAGGCGATCAGCACCTTGCAGTCCCCTTCGATGGCCTGCACGCACCGGCGAACCAGATGCTCGGCTTCAGGGGTGGTGACGATGGTGTCGAAGTACCGATACTCCGGTTCATCGACAGGCCCGGCCAGAGCGGCGACGGTGCAAGAGAGGAACGGGTCGCCATCTTTGGGCGTGACGTCCTTCGGACGGCTGAGGTAGCCGATGCCGCGGGTGACCAGCTCGTGCTGCCTGATCGAAGCCAGTTCGGCCCGGTCAAGCGGCTCGGCCTTGAGCAGTCGCGCCTTGAGGGACGCGGCGGCTTGGCCTTTCTGCTCACCCTTGTCGCGGATGTACGCATCGCCCCACAGGTCGCCGAGGCGAAAGCGCACCAGTGGGCGCTGCTTGGGATCGTCAACGCCGATGTAGCGCTCGACCAGCTTCTTGGCCTCGGCACCCGAGACCTTGACGTCGAAATAGCGATAGCTGGGGTCCTTTGCGGAACCGACCAACGCGGCGATGGTGCATGCCAGGAAAGGCTGCGCACGGCGGCCGCCTCGAACAGGCACTTCACGGACACGCTGGATGTAACCGATGCCCGAGGTGTGGAGGTCGAAATACGATTTCTCGTTGGACGTGGTGCTCATGGTGAATCTCCATAGGGATGAAGCGGAGACACACCGGCCCCACGCTGCGGGGAAAGGTGCGTAACCCCGCGATGGGTTGATAAGGCGAAAGCATCCACCACCAGAGACTGGTGGCCGCTCGCGGATGGATGCGGTGCGAGCTGGCTCGGTCACGCAGTGGGAACTGCGCCGCAACCTCGAAGACCGATGGTTGCCTGGCATGTCGCTGACAACGTCAGCAGGCATGGGCTCAGCATGGCCGGGCCTCGCGCGCGAGACAGCCATCAATCGGCATTCGGGCGATTCCCTTTGATGAAATCTCACACGGCAGAAAAAAGGCCCTCCTTCCGAATGGAGGGAGAGCCTGTGGGGGGCATGTCGCCTGGTTCTTTTCGTGGTGTTACGCCGGTACAGCGCGGCGCCGTCGGGACGTCTCCGCGCCGATCACGCTCACATCGATCAGACGCCAGCGCCCGTCGTCGATGAGCCGCTCCAGCACTTCGCCGAGCATGTCGAAATACACCTCGTCGTGCCGATCGACCAACTCGCCGTCGCGGCACAGCTCCACCGCATAGGTATCGCTGCCGCGCTGGTAGAGGATCGTCACCCGACCGTCGAACTTCGCGGTCGAAACCGTGAAACTGATCGCCGGAGGCGTTTCGATGATCTTGGCCGGCTTCGGATCGACCCAGGTGAAGTCGTGGGCGCCCGCATCGACCAGCATGTGGGTGATGCGCCGGAACCCGTCGGGCGCCGACATTTCCTCCAACTGCTCGATGAGCTGACCCAGTTCCATACACTGCGGCTCGGGAATGGGCAGCTTGGCCGGCGCGGAGCCGAGGATGTGTGTCTTGACGGTGTAGGGAGTGCCGTCGGACATCATCTCGGTGCGCTCTTCTGGCGTGTCCGCACGCAGACCGTCGAAACGACGACGGGCATAGGGTTGGACATGCACCTTGGTGCCCTCGCTGGGAATGCTGGTCACCAGGTTGGGATCGAGTACCGCGAACTCGCTGGGCTTGAGCTTGACGACGATGGCGTCCTCGCTGGCTGCGACCACCTTGCCGTCGAAGGGCTGGGGATCGATGACAAAGCCCAGTGTCGAGGACTGTGGCTGATCATCGAACACGCGGTACTTGAACGACCGCACGTTGCGGGGCACATGGCCTGCGACCAGCGAAGGCATCAGGGTCTTGATAAGAGAGCGATCCATGTGAATCTCCTTGAGGAAGAACAAGGGATTCCCCGCCCGCAAGGGAGAGGTCCCTTGTGGGTGAATGGGCGCGATGCGTCCGTAGGAAGAAACAACCAGCACGGTTTCCCGCGCTTGCAGCCTTGAAGGTCTTGACTGCCTGGGCATGTGTCGGCAACGCCGACGAACATGGGGCAAGGATGGCCCTTGAGTGAGCCGCCTGCGCTCAGGAAACCGCACCGCGCCGCACCCGCTTTCCTGCGTCGCGACAAGAAAAGGCCCCTCGAAAGGGGCTGAGTGGTCAGGCTTGGTACACGAAGTAGTGTTCGCGCTGGCGTGGAAAGAACACGTGCTTCCACGTGTCACCGCCGGTGTTACCACCGTCGAAGACAACCATTTCGTAGGCATCAATGTCGGTGTCTGCCAGATCGGCGCTGGCGAGATGGCGCATGTGCAGCATGCCGCTCAAGCGCTCGAATACCAGGATCTGGCCGATGGCGTCGTCCTGGCTCATGGCGTTGACGCAGGCTCCAAGCTGATGCTCGAAGTCGCGTGCGGGCGAGATGAGGTCGGGGAACATAAAGTGCTCCTATGAAATAGGACCAGCCTGGCTCCCAGAAAGGAGACAGGCTGGCATGGAGGGCAAAGAGGAAGGTGGGCGCGTGGTGTGTTTGCTAGGACTCGGCCAGCGGCAGGCCCAGCAACACGGGCGCGTCAGCGTCGAGGATGAGGATGCGCACATCGGCCTGGCCAGCCAGTTCCAGGATGTTCGCCAGGTCGTCGGGCATGCCCTTGCTGCGGTGCTCCTGCCGAAGCTGCTCGGCGGTGATGCCATCGGCGTACTCCAGGTTCTTGTCCGTCCAGGGCGTGGAGATCAGCTTGACGCCGATCGCCGGGCTGTACGGAACCCGAAAGGCGATGAACAAAAAGGCCTCCGGCGTGGCAAGGTCCGCCAGATTGGCGAGGTACTGGCCGGTTTCCGGGCTGATGTGTGCGCTGCTGATCTCCCAGCATCGGCTGTAGTAGCCGGTCTCGAAACTCAGGCGCCGCACAACTTCCCGCGCGGCCTCGACCGAATAGCTGTCACCAACGTGGATCAGGCGACCGTCGAAGTCCTCGCCATGAATGGCATAGACCACGGCACCGATCACGCCTTCGCCGTTAACACCTTCATCGGCATCGCATTCGGCCAGTACCTCGGCACTCACAGGTTCAGAGCCGTTCGTGACCACCGCGAAATCGCTGATGACGATGCAGGACGATGAAATCAGTTCCTGGTCGGACAGGTGTTGCTGGCTCGGGTGGATATTTCGCCAGACAGGCGGGCTTCCGTCCTCGTAGCTGATGGACAGCGTGCGGACGATTTTCAAATTCCAGTAGCCGCGAACAAAGGGATTGGGATTCTGAGACATGGGGACGCTCCAGATTGAATAATGGAGCCAATTCCCGCCACCGGGAATTGGACCCGGTGGGTTGAAAGGGGAAAATGCGTCAGGCAGAGGTGATCTTTGGCTTTGATTCAGCCGCCTTACGCTGGGCAACGGAAAGGAAATCGAGGGACATGACCGTGTAGGTGCATGTCCCTCGTGGGGAACGAAAAGACGGGGGTGTGCCAGAAACGGGCTCACCAGCCGCTGTAGTTCAGCATCAAGTCGGCAATGACCTGGCGGCGTTCCAGGTCGAGACCGTCGAAATCCGACAGCCCGTGGAAATGGCAGCGTTTGAGCATGGCACCGCCCTCGTGCGCGTTGTAGAAGCTGACCATGGCGGACAGAAACATGCGTTGCCCGCTGCTCAGGACACCGAGGGCATCGTTGAGCCGCAGCATGTTGGGACGCAGATCCCACTTGCTTTTGGCCTGGTTCAGGCCGTCACGGGTGCCGTCGCCGAACCATTCGGGGCCAGCGATCTCGGCACCACGCTTCCAGGCCTCGAAGAAGGCTTGGGGCGCGGCAGCGAAATGCTGCTCTTCCCGCATGATCTGATCGACGACTTCCTGCGGCAGCAGTTGATTCATGGCGTGATTCCTCCAGTTGGATCAGGGAATGGCGAGCTGGGACCAGCCGCCTCTTTCGAGGGCACGTTGAGCCGCCGCATGGCTGCGGAAGTACTCGTGCGATTCCCGCGAAACGGGACCTTCGGTATCGCGCGTGCCGATGTAGTGGCCGGCGGCGCTTTGCAGGACTTCGAGCGGCAGGAACTTGCCGCAATAGGTCAAGGCCAACTGGCCGAAAGAGGCTTTGTGGGACATGGGTAGGTTCCTTGGAAAAGCGAGGCCTTGTCCCTCACGGGATGGCAGCTCCCGCACGCGGTGGATAAAAAGCATCGGCGTCACGGGGACGCGCGTCCGCAGACTTGATGCGATACGGACTGGCGGGTTACGCGGGAAGAACCCGCGGCAGCCTGGAACCCATGGCTGCTGGCATGTGCTGACGAATCAGCGAACATGCGGGCAGCTTCATGCGGGGGCCGCGCTGCGTCAGTTGCAAAACGGCATTCGGCCCAGCCCGGATTGATCGGCGCAGAGACAGAAAACCCGCATCGAGTGCGGGTTGTCAGGGTGGTGTGCGGGTGCGTTGGCTCACTCGGGCGCGTCGCCCAGGACATGCTGCTTCCACAGGGCGAATGCCTCGTCCTGTCCCAGTTCGGCCAGGACCACAATGGGCTGCTCCTGCCGCGCACGCAGCGAAGCGAAATACGCCTTACGGTCGGCGATGGCCTTGAGGTTGATGCCATCGATAAACAGCAGCTTGCCGCCCTTGATGAACAGCACCTTGTTGCCAAGGTCGCGCTCGAATGCGGCTCGTACTTTCTCCGGTTGTTGCATGCGTCGGTTTCCTGTTGGTGTGGCCCGCTATCGGGCCAGAATGTTGATCGGCGGGAGAAAGGCGCCGAAGGCCCTGCGGCCTTCGGCTCGGGAGGACGGAACCACCCGTGGGCTGATTGGCAGGCCCGGTCGTCGCTAGAACCGTCTGCTGTCAGCAATCGCACCCGGCGCATGTCGTGGTTGGCGCCGGCATCTTCTGGCGCACATCCGCGCACAAAAGGAGCCCAGTTTTTCGCCGTTGGGCACGGCATTGAATACCGCTGACCACGAAGGGTCTCCGGGTGGCTCGCGCAGCCTGGCAAGCCATCGGGGGACCCTTCGCAGAGGCGGAAAAATGCAGATCAGCAGAACGCGCCGGGAAACCCCGGACATGGTTCGCGGAGAAGCTACCTTCAGGCCCCGCAGCCGGGGACGGCTGGGCGGGACGCGCACACGGACAAGAGAAGGCGTTGCGCGCTGGGCGTCCCGCAGGGCGTGCGGGACACAGGCCGTACCGCCGATGGCGGGCACGGCTCTCGGGGAGTGGGGTCGGTCAGAAGCCCTTGCGGCCGCTACTGCGTGGGCGCGAGGCACCGCGCTTGGACGCGCCGGTTTCGACCGGCAGCGTGCCTTTGCAGTCGGGGTAGCGACTGCATGACCAGAAGGGGCCGGTCTTGCCAGTGCGCTGGCGCGTCGGTGCGCCGCACTGCGGGCAAGCGGGTCCCTGGGGAACCTTGATGGACAGCGAGGTGCTGCCGTACTGCGCGATCAGTTGCGAAATCCATGCAGCCTGCTTGCCGATGAACACGTTCAGGGTGAGCTGTCCGGCCTCGATCATGTCGAGTGCCTGCTCCCACACAGCGGTGGTTCCGGGGTCTGCAATCGCCGCGGGCACGGCGTCGATCAGCGTGAACGCCGCATCCGATGCGCGAATGGAGCGTCCTTTCTTCACGAGATAGCCCCGCGTCAGCAGGCCGGTGATGATGTTGGCGCGCGTGGCTTCGGTGCCGATGCCCGTCGTGTCCTTCAACTTCTGTTTTAAGCGCGGGTCGGTTACGAAGCGCGCCACGCCTTTCATCGACTTGACCAGTTCGCCCTGCGTGTAGGGCTTGGGCGGCGTCGTCTTCAGCGCCTTGATCTCGGCCTCGGCCACCTGGCACGCCATGCCTTCGCGCAGCGCGGGCAGCACCTGGCTGCGCACGGCGGCGTCGCCGTCCTCGTCCGCTTGCGGCTCGGCCAGCACCAGACGCCAATCCTGGGCGATCACCTGCTTTCCGGTGGCCACCAGCTTCTGCTGGCCGCTGGAAAGCTGAGCCACGGTGCGGTCGAACTCGTGGTGAGGGAGGAACTGCGCGAGGTAGTGCGCGCGGATCAGCCGGTACACCGCCAGTTCCTTCTCGCTCATGGCAGAGAGGTTCGCGGGTTCGAGCGTCGGGATGATGCCGTGGTGGGCGGTCACTTTGCCGTCGTTCCATGCGCGTGAGCGCTGGGAGCGGTCGAGCTGGCCCATGATGGGATGCAGCGACGGGTCGGTCTTGAGCAGGCTGTCCAGAACCGTGGGCACCTCGGCAAACATGCTTTCAGGCAGATAGCCGGAATCCGAACGCGGGTACGTGGTGGCTTTGTGCGTTTCGTACAGGGCCTGAGCGATCTCCAGAGTCTCCTGCACGTCCAGCCCAAGCTGCTTGGAACAAACCTCCTGAAGCGTGCCCAGGTCGAACAGCAGCGGCGGACCTTCGCGCACGCGCTCGGTCTCGACTGATACCACCTGGGCACTGCCTGCAGCGCGGATCTGCTGCTCGGCCTGCTGGGCGACCGGCTGCTGCAGGCAGCGGCCAGCGTCGTCAGTGCAGCCATTGGGCGCAACCCACTGCGCGCTGAAAGCCTGTCCACCTGCGGAAAGGGACACGTCGATGGTCCAGAACGGCACCGACTTGAAGGCCGCGATTTCGCGGTCGCGGTCCACGACCAGTTTGAGAGTCGGCGTCTGTACGCGCCCGACCGACAACACGCCGTCGTAGCCGGCCTGCCGACCCAGCATGGTGAACAACCGGCTTAGGTTCATGCCCACGAGCCAGTCGGCGCGCGAGCGCGCCAGCGCCGAGTAGTACATCGGCAGCGTGTCGGATGAAGGTCGCAGCTTGCCGAGCGCGGTGCGGATCGACGCATCGTTGAGCGCCGACAGCCATAGCCGCTCGATGGAGCCGCGGTAGCCGCACAGGTCGATGATCTCGCGGGCGATCAGCTCGCCCTCGCGGTCGGCATCGGTGGCGATAACGAGGTGGGTCGCCTTCGCCAGAAGCGCCTTGACGACCTTGAATTGCGGGGCGGTCTTGGGCTTGACCTCGACCTGCCACTGCTGGGGAATGATGGGCAACTGCTCCAGCGACCAGCGCTTGAGCGCTGCGTCATAGACCTCGGGAGCTGCCGCTTCTACAAGATGGCCGATGCACCAGGTGACGGTGACGCCGGAGCCGCTGAGACAGCCTTCACCGCGCTGCGTCGCGCCGAGAATCCGGCCAATATCCTTGCCCTGGGAGGGCTTCTCGCACAAAAACAGCCGCATGTCCGTCCATCCGATTCCCGTGGTTCATCGAGTTGCTGGAATCGAGGATGCCGAGCACCACCAGGGGCAGCAGCAAACAAGCCGCATGCGGTGGCGACCACTTTCACGGGATGGAATGGCGGGGACGGGAGTGGCGTGCGGCCGGGGATGTGCGGGCCGGGAGCCGCGATTTTCGGGAGCGCGTGGCAGCCGGTGGACGTTGATGGAGCTATCCCCGGGGATAGCTCACAAGGGCATGGGGCGACGAACGACTGCCGCCGCCCCATGCCGCATCACTTCCTGCGCTTCGGCTCCTTCGGCGCGGTCGGTTCCTGGGCGGCTTGGGATTTCGGCTGCGCGTCCTGCGCGGTCTCCTGCTGCCTGGGGCTGAGGGTCACGGACTCGATGCGGAAGGGCAGGATGCCGACGCTGCGTGCGTTGATCTGCCAGGTCTCGCGCGGCTGATCCTCGTTGTCCGTCCAGGGTTCGCGCTCCATGCGGCCGACGACCAGCACGCGCATGCCTTTCTGGTACAGCTCCTTCCAGTGCGCGGCGTCGCGGTGCCAGATTTCCACCGGCGCCCAGAAGCCGCCGCGGTCCTCGAAGGTGCCATCCTTCTTGGGAATGGGGTTGTCGAAATAGACGTTCAGGCGCAGAAGGCGGCTGGGCTCGTCGTTGCCGTTGGGGAACTCCCGGTACTCGGGGGGCGAACCGATGTTGCCCTCGCCAGAAAAATGCGTGCTCATGTTGCAATCTCCGTGGTGGTTGAAATACCCGCACCTGGTCGGCGGCGGGCGCGTGCTGGGGTGCCTGGCGCGATCACCGATCACGCATGGCGGGTGGCGTGGACTTGAGCCGGCGCAGGTAGGCGTCTTCCGCCTCGGCGGCCTTGCTGGCGCACTCCTGGGCCTGCCTGCCCAAGGTGTGCAACAGGCTGATCTGCATGTTCAGCGTGATGCGCTGAAGCTCGATGGCGTGCAGGTCGGCCAGGAGGTTGACCGGCGTGCTGGTACTCGCCATCAGCTCCTGCCACAGGGCCACGCCCATGGCTGACCTGTCGTGCTTGCGCCAGCGAAGAAACGCTGTGCCTGCGCCAGTGGTCTGCTGGGCCAGTTCGATGGGTAGCAGATGGAAGGGATGCCCGACTGCCTGTTGCAGCACCTGTCGCTGCGCCAAGTCCATCAATTCGTCGCGCATGGCGAAGCACTGGCTGGCCCAGGCCTCCAAGTCCCCTTTACCTTTAAAGGGCTTTAAAAGGCCTTTTTGAGAGCCTGCGTGTTCCAGCTTCATGAAGGCTGTCTGTTGCAGGGGACGGAAGTAGCGGGTGTCGCGGTTCGGGTCGATCATGCCCGCGCGTCCTCGCCGGCCGTCGCTTCGTGCGCCGCGGTGGCTGCGGCCTCGTCGCTGGGGGAAGGTGCTGGGGCGGGACCATCACCGGGCTGCTGCAGGCTACGGCGCACGATGGGCGGCGCGAACTTCGAGCGGCGCGTGCCTTCCAGCACGTCCTGCGGCAGCTCGCCGAACTTCTCCAGCGCTGCCCGTGCTGCGGCATTCTTCGCGGCGAAGTCGTCGCGGGTGCAGCCCGAGTAGCGGTATTGCTGTGCCAGCGAGAACAAGCTGCGCAGTGCATGGGCGCCTTCGTTGAGCCAGCGCTCCAAGGTGCTGCGGTCGATGAGCGCGGTGTGGTGCGCGAGGATCAGCTTGCGGGCGACGTCGTCGTAGTCGGCCAGCAGATACACGGCGGCAAAGCCGAGCTGCGCATTGACGAACAGCGGCAGTTTGACGGGCTGAACATTGAGGTTTTCGCCCAAGGTGAGTGCCGGCGGCACGCTCGCCAGCGCCTGGTCCACCTGTTCGCGCAGCGATTGCAGCGTGGCCTTCGTTTGGTCGAGCTTGTCCTCGATGCGCAGCATCCAGAAATCGCTGTACGGATCGTCCTGCTCCGAGCCGCGCCGCATCTTGTTCATCTGGGCGATGTAGCCGTTCAGGCCGACGATGCCCGGTCGCCCCTCGGCGGCGGCGCGGCCGTGCCAGATGCGCGAGGCGTGGTGCGTGTGCAGCGTCAGCGACATCGCGCTGCGCAAGGAGCCGAGATTCAGTTGCAGGGGTTCGTTGGTGGTTGCCATGGTGTCCGCTCGTTGTTGGAAAAGAGCGGCCAGCTTCGGCAGGAAGCGGAAGGCAGTCAGTCAACAAACCGAAACCCGCCAGTCCCCGGTTCAAGGCGCGGCGGGTGCATGCGGCGTGAGCTATCCCCAGGGGATAGCTCCATGGAGCGCCAAGGAACGCTGCACGCCCGGATCAGCGCGGACAAGGCCGATCCCGCGGCAGGCGATCGAGGCCTGGCGTGCAGCGGTTCGATGTCGTAGCCGTTAGTGGAACTATCCCCAGGGGATAGCTCTACTGGAAGCCACCGGCATCCACTACACCGCCATGCAGGCCCGCTCACTTGCTGGCAAGCAGGTTGCGCAGCCGTTCGATGTGCTGCTTGGCGACTTCCGGCGGCACAGGCTTGCCCTGTGGCTGAGATGGCGGTGGTGCCGGTGGTGGCCGCTCATTCGGCAGCACGGGTGCCGATGGCGCGTCTTTCTTGGCCCAGGCGTTGAACTCGCCATGGATGGCCCGCTGGATGATGCCGAACAGATACCCCGCAGGATTGCGGATGCCATGGCTGCTGCATCGAGTGGCCCATTCGTCCAGCACGGCCTGCCTCAGCGCTGCATCGACCTGCTGCAATGCCACCTTGACGCCTGCCTGTTGTTCCGCCTTCAGTTCCGCGAAGCGTTTGGGCCATTGCAGGTCGCCTAGCGCACGCGCCTGCGCTTGTACCTGCGCGGTAGTACGTACTTCATTAATACAACTACTACGTACTGTACGGGCCTGCTTCGGATTCCGAAGAGAGGCGTCTGGCGCGGGTTTCGGCCCTGCTTCGGATTCCGAAGACGGGCCATCGGCATTCCGAAGAAGGCTTGATGCCCCTTCTTCGGATTCGTGAGTCGCGGCCTCCTGTGGATAACTTTCGGTGGCCGTGATGCCTTGGCTGGCGAGACGTTCGGCCAGGACCTGCAGCCGCGACGGCAGCGTGCGGCCGGACAACAGCGGGTCTTCCGCGATCTCCCGGAGAGTGTTCAGCCCCACCATCTGGATGGCCTTGGCCGAATGGCCGAGGGACTGGCTGACCAGCGCCAGGTAGTCGGCGTCGAGCTGCATGGCCTCGAAGGGCGTCAGGGGTTCATCGTGCAGAACGTAGAGGTTGCCTAGGATGCGTCCGGTCTTGGGGTCGCGCCGTCGCCGCACCAGGCTCAACCATCGGGTGAGGCGCAACAGCGTCAGTGCTCGGGCCACGGTTTCATGCGAGGCCTGCCCGGCGCAGGGCATCGAGGCCAGCCAGGGCCGAAGCTGCTCATACGTCGGGAATGCCGTCACGCCATCGTCGTTGAGCATCAGCCGGAACACCTGCCAGGCGTTGCGCTCCAGCGGCGTCAGGCGGCGGTCGAGGAACAGTCGTCGCGGTACGGTCTCATGTCGGTTGCCGCTGAAGAGGAACGCATCGCCGGACGCGGCCGGTGTCGCAGGTGACGGCGCAGGTATAGGCATGCGCGTGGGCGTGGGTGGGCCGGGCCTGGGCGCAAGGTCTTTCAGCGCCGCGTCGAACAGATCAGCGAGTGCGACGGGGCCATGGCGTGGTGCGGTGTCGTCCACGGCCATGGCTCAACCCAATCCTTGATCGACCCACGACTTGATCGCGGCCCAGACCACCGACAGCGGCAAATCCATGCCTTCGGCGAGGTCCATGGCCGCGTCGAGAATCGAGGTCTCGTCCTCCAAGTCCACATTCCTGCTGCTGGTGATGGCTTTCCAGCGCCGCCACAGTTCGACGTCCTGCTTCTCGTCCAGGACAGGGTGACGCCCCTTGCGCTTGGGCAGGCCCAGCACCTCACGGCGCAGGGCGATTTCCTGATGGGTCAGGCCATAAAAGCGGCTGACCATCTCCGTGCTGGCCCCCAGTCGCAACATGCGATCGACGGTCGCGATTTCCTTCTCCACGTCCTGCGCCTGCGAGAGCAGACGCCGGAGCACCTCGCGGTTCACGGACACGGAACACCACGAGACATTGGCGTTGGCCAGTACGCTCACCATGGCGGGATGCTTGAGCGCATCCAGCTCGGCCTCGCTGAAGCCCATCGCCTTGCAGCGGCGCAGTTGGCCGTTGCGCAGGTCGTAGAGCGCCTGGGCGATGACGGCCTGATTGAGCGGGTGCGGGGCGGACATGCTGGTCTCCTTCCTTCATGCCCCAGGGCTTGCGGCACCGAACTCCAGGTCCAGCAGGCGCCGGGCCAGGCGCAGCAATCGGAACAGCTTGACCAGCGCGGTGTCGCTCAATCGCCGGTTCGCATCGCCTTGGCCGTGCAGCAGCGCCGGCAGCTCGGCGGCAAGCTGCCCGCCGTCCAGATCAGCATCGGTGAAGCTCTGGCCTGCCAGGCTCGCCAGCAATGTCAGCACGGCGCGGCCCTGCGGTGATGGGGGCTGCGCGCTGGCATGGCATGCGAAGCCAACACCGTCCGCGCGTTCCTCGATGCACTGATCAAGTCCTGCCTCGCCCGCGATCTCGCGTGCGAACTGCGCGATGTGGATGCGCAGGCGGTCGGGCGTGTCCAGGCCCGCGTCGATGTGCCAGACGTCGGAAATCGGGTAGAGACCGCCTGCCTGGACGGGAATGGACTGCAAGACATTGGCCGAGAAATCGGGCAGCGCATCGCCCAGCTCGTCGGCGACCATCCGCTGAATGGATTGCAGCCGCTCCGTCGTCGGTGCAGGCGAAACGATGTGCCCCTGCAGCAGATCATCAGGAGCCGCCACGGGACTTCCTGCGGGCGAGCCGTCTGTCCCCGAGCCGCCCTCGCGTTCGCGCGACCCAGGCGTGGCCGGCGGCGCCAGGGCCGATGGGGCTGGTGCGGCGGGCGGGCGTGCCATGGTGCCAGGCTCAGGCAGCGCGGGCGGTGCCGATGGCGGGGTCGGGTCGCTGACCAGGGCGCGATGGCGGCTTTCGGATTCGGTGAGGTCGAGCGCCAGCACGTCGTAGTCGATGCCGAGCAACTCGGACATCTGGCCGATCAGTTCATCCTGCACGCGCTGGGGGGCGAACTCGTCGGCCTGCGTGTCGAACTGCGACAGCACCTCCTGAAAGAAGTCGTCGAAGTCCTGTACCAGTGTGTGGCCCTTGGCGTAGCGCTCCCACGCGAGCATGCAGGCCTTGCGCATGACCGACAGGCGTTCGACTTGGTGGCGGCCGAGCCCGCCGTAGAGCACGGTCGGGATCGCCGGCAGGAGGTAGCGCACCGCGTCGTTCATCCGGCTGATGTGCGACTGCTGGACAGGGAAGCCATCGGCGGCGAGGCGGCGGGCCAGCTCGGACTGGCTCAGGGCGGCGCCGCTTTCCTGCTCGTAGAACTCACGCGCCTTCTCGACGCCGAGGGCGCGCTCGATGAACGTCAGGCCCCCGCGCAATTCGTTCTCGGCCAGGTGGCCGGTCAGCATCACGACTTCGCCGCGACTGGGCCACGGGCGGAACAGGCACGATATGCGGAAGAATCGCTCGTCCTTGGTCTCCGACCACAGTTCGCGCAGGATCGCCAAACGTGTGTTGCCGCCGTTGCGGATGATGTAGTGATCCTCGCCGGGACGGCGCGTGATGGCCGGTGCCGCGTCCAAGCCGCGCTCGCGGATGGACGCCTTGATGTCCTCGTAGGCCGGGTTGCGCTTCTTCCTGGGATCGTGGTCGTAGGGGCGCAACTGGTCCAGGGTCACGACCATGGGCGTGTCGGCGATCGGATCGCTCAAGGCCGAGGTGGACGGGCCGCTGCGCTCGAACCCGGCCGCGAGCAGCTTGCCGGCCATCTGCTGGGAGGTCATCTCAGCCATGGCGGCCTCCCTGCGCTGGGGACCGGGCCTCGCGCTCGGCGCGGCGGATCTGCGCCCGGGCATTGAGGGCCGCCCGGTGGTCGCTGGCGGTCGAACTGGTGTAGATCGCAGCGCAGCCAGCCTTGGTGAATTTCAAGTGCCCGCCAGATGTGCGCTTGACGTGCCAGCCCTCGCCGACGGCGAACTCGATCAGGGCGCGCAGACGCTTGTGGCCTCGGGCCAGTTCATGTGCGTTCGCCATGAGGCCTCCCGGTATCAAGAGGGGCTGGTGAACGGCCGGACACCGTGGCAAATCGGTGCTGCCATTGCGGGAACAGCTCGCCAGCGAGGCCGCGCATGGTGTCGAGCGCGGCGGGGGCGACTCTGCCCGGTGGCTGGCGGTACTCGACCCGATGCACCGGCAGGCCGCGCGTCGCGGCGCGCGGATAGGCTTCGATGGCCGGCACGTCGGTGGCCAGCACGCAGATGCCGGTGTGGTCCTGGAACAGGTCGCGCAAGGCCTGCTGAATCAGCCGGGCGTTCGCCGACACCGGGTGGACGCGGTTGATGAGCAGGTGCAGCGGCGGTGGTTCGATGCCCAGGTGCCGATACGGCGCGATGTCTTCGAGCAACTGCATGGTGCCGCGCCGCAGCTCTCGTGCCGCGAGGATTTCCGGGGTCACGGGCGACAGCGCAACGTCGGAGGCGAGCACCGCCATCTCCAGCAGCACCGAGCGCGCGCCCTGGGTGTCGATCAGCACCAGGTCATAGAGGGGAGCCAGGACCGGCAGCAGGTGCCGCAGCCGCAGGCGCCCATCCGGCGCGTGTAGCAGCAAGGTGTTCAACTCGCCCCGGTGGTCGTTGGAGAGCACCAGATCGAGGCCCGCGATGATCGTGCGGGACACGAGCTGGCCGAGGTCGCGCTCGTTGAAGGCCAGCAATTCATAGATGCCGCCAGGCGCGCGGTGGCCCAACTCGTAGTAGGACGACAAGGTGGGCTGCACGTCGAGATCGAGCAGCAGCACGCGCAGCCCCGCGTCGGCGGCAAGCCCACCCAGGTTCGCGGCCGTGGTGGTCTTGCCCACGCCACCTTTGGTTGAAATGATGGATACGACCTGCATGGCGTTCTCCGTGTGAGGATGGGAAGTCCGCGGGAGAACGGGTCAGGCCCTGTTGTTGACGCGCTCGTCGATCCACTGATCGATTTCGATGGAGTCCCAGCCCACGGCGCGCACGCCCAGACGCAGCGCCTGCGGGAACTGGCGTTTCTTCATCAGGTTGTAGATGTGGGCGCGCTTGAAACCGGATTTCGCTTCGACTTCTTCCAGGCGCAGGATGCGGCGCTCGTTTGGCGGCAGTACAGGTGTTTGCGACATGGCGGTCACTCCTGAACGCTCAGTGGCGTTTGTTGGCGTGACCTCTATTCAATAGACACGGCAGCGAAAAGACATTGCAAATGCAATCTCCGCGACTGCACATACAAGCTGGCAAATCTCAGCGGGAGGCGCTACGCAACCGGCGCCTGGCGGTGGCGAACTTGCCGTTCAATGTCCGCTCCGCGATACCCATGGCGCCGCTGTGATGGGCGACCAGCGCGCTGACCACGGCCTCCTGCGTCTTGAAGCTGGAGTACGGCGTGCCCGATGGCGACTGGCCGAGCATCAGCTCTAACAGGCCGCCAACGATGTTCAGGTAGGTGGCCTCGGCCCGATCACTGATCGGACACTGCGCGCATGCCGAAATCACCGTGGACTGCTTGAGCAGCGCGTCATGCTTGTCCTGCAACTCGCGAAGCTGACGTTTGGTCTGTTCCAGGGCGGATTTCAAACCCTGGCGTTCGACCAGCATGGCTTGCCCTGTTTCTAGGGAGATGAAGGGATGGATGATGCGCTCGCTGCGGGAGAAGAGAAAGCCGGGCCGCTGCTCGGGGTAGTGCTGGCGCATCCAGCACTTCAGATCGACATGACGTACCGTCAGATCAGGCGATTCGATCAACGCGGTGTCGCGTGTCGTGATGCCATGCTGCCCGAAGGGCAGTTCCCCGTTGAGGATGCCGTCATAGATGCGGTCGGTGTACAGCCGCAGTTCGCCCAAACGCGGGCAGTCCAGCGACTGCGGCAGATCCATAGGCGACGAGACCGAAGCCAGGATCACCTGCTCGTATCGCAGCAGTCCGGCCCAGCGGATGGACGCTTCGAGCGGGCGGTAGAACACCTTTGATGTTGGTGCATCATTTTTGTTCTCGTGCATGCTCCGTCTCCTTCCAGGAGAAGAACTACAGGGCCGACTGCTTTTGCAGCCGTCCTCATGGTCGGCCTGTTGTCCGCGCAAGACGCGAGTGATGACGCCCGCTTTTGATGACTTCTGATCAGTTCGCGCAACGAGTAGGCGTTGTGTGCTCGATGTGCAAAAATCCATCGGGCACAAGAAAACCGAGCGTCTGTCGCGGCTCGACAGTGACGCTTGCGCTATCAGGATCGTGAGAAGTGGCTGCTCTCGCAAAACCGTATCGGTATGGTCTGATGCGCCAGCGGTTTCAAAAAGCGGCGAACGCTCGGAATCTATTGATCGGGGCTTGAGATTGGCAACGAAAATCCGCTGGTGTCATATCCGATCGAGATACTGATATAGCGAGATAGCATTACCGAGAAGTCGCCTATGGTGACTGCCGAGCGCTGATCCGACGCTAAACGCTGCCTGCCAAAACGTGGAAATTGCGAGTTGGCCGCGCAGAAGACGGATGGGCGGCCATGCGAAGCGATCGACGTTCCCTCCTTTGACCTTGACCGGACGGTGCTGCCGCCCGGCCTCAGCTCAACGGGCGACGGGATCTTCGGGCATATCAACCAACATTGCCGTTTTTACCAGGCGCTCTACAGTCTGCCTGGCCAGCACCGGAGACGCCTCCGATTGCTCTGCAAGTTCATCGGTTTCTATGGCATGTGCGGCGACCAGTCGAGCTGCAAGATGCAGGTTGGTCGGATCGACGGCCTCGATGACTGGACACTTGCCCAGGGCATCGTATGGCCGCAGCAGTGCGTGATAGATGTGCCAGGTGTCGATACCGCGCGGCACCAGCTTCAGGACAGCCTGAATCAGCTTGCGTTTGATGGGGTCGAGTTGCCAGTCCGGGACGCGCTGCCCACGGTGCCCCAGATGAATCGACAGGAGATTGCCGGCCTGAATCTCGTAAGTGATCCAGCGGCGGGACTTGCCAACCAGCTTGGCGTAATCGGCCACCGACAGGTTGTGGGCTGCGTCGAACATCTCCAGCAATTGCAAGCGCTCGCGCTGCATCTCTGACAGCGTGGGGCGCGCGTACTCGGGCAGATGCACCGCCGAAAGTCGATAGACGGAAGCTGGAACCGCTGGCGCATCCGGCGCAGGCGCAACGATCAACTGAGGGGCGTTCGGGTTCAGGGCTGGCGGCTGCGCGACCGCCTGCCCGGCAATCGTGGGCAGGCCCTGCAGCGTGATGGTCAGGTGCGTGCTGGCAACTTCGACCTGATTCTGCTCGAACAAGTCCAGGCGATCGGCCCAGTCCTGCATCATGACGCGGCGCTGCTCGACGTACTCGGCGTGGTTGTAGGTCGCGCTGATCCGATCCGGATCGGCATGCGAAAGCTGGGCGTCTACCCACTTGGGCGGATAGCCCAATTCATTGAGCGCAGTCGAGATTGTGGCGCGAACGCCGTGCCCAGTGAGCTGGTCTTCATATCCCATGCGCTTGAGCGCGCCATTGAGCGTGTTCTCGCTGAGAGGGTTTTTCAGGCACCAATCACCAGGGATGAGATAGACCTGCGCTGGCTTCAGATTTCCCAGCAGATGACGAACGACTTCTTGTGCCTGCAACGACAGTGGCACGATGTACGGTGGGATGTCGGCGAAACGCTGGCGCTTCTTCTTGGTGAGCTGCTTGCGTTGCTTGAGCCTGACAACCGGGATGATCCACAGACCGCGCTCTAGATCGAACTGATCGGGCGTGGCGTAGCGCAATTCACCGGTGCGCACGCCCGTGAGCAGCAGCAGACGTAGACCCAGTTGCGTATTCAGGCGACCGCTGTACTTGCGCAACGTCTGCAGCATGGCCGGCAGCTCGGGCATGCGCAAAAAGGGGTTGTTCTCCACCGGCGGCAGCGGCATCGCCACCACATCCAAATCCTTGGCCGGGTTGTCGCCCATGTTGGGCACCACCACCGAGGCGTAGGTGAATAGCTGGCTGAACCAGGTGCGCAGCTTCTCGGCCACCGACAGCGAGCCACGCTTTTCCACTCTGCCGATGATGTCCAGCAGGTGGGCGCGGGTGACGTCGTAGATGGTCAGGTGGCGCAATACGGGAAACACGTCCTTGGCGAAGACGCGCCCGATCTGCTTGGGCGTACTTTGGCGGCCCTCATTTTCCAGGGAGAGGCTGCGGTGGGCCAGCCACTTGTCGTAGATGGCCTGGAAGGTGTGCTCGCCAGCCAGGACAATCACGTGGCGTTTGCGCTTGCGTTCCGAGTGAGGGTTGATGTCCTTGGCCAGCAGCGCCCGCGCCTCTTCACGCAAGTCGCGAGCCTGTTTCAAGGAGAGGGCCGGATAGCCGCCAAAGGTGATGCGCTCACGCTTGCCCAGCCAGGAATAGCGGAAGTGCCATACCTTGCTGCCGATGGCGGAAACGTAGAGGTAAAGGCCGTCGAAGTCGGCAAGCGAGTACGGCTTGCCGGTGGCCTTGGCTTGTCGAGCCATGAGGTCCGAGAGCATATGTCCAACTCCAGAAGGCGAGTTGAATGCAATCGTTCTCTTCTAGCCCCGGCTCCTCCAGCAACAATGCGGATTGGGAACCTCGCACATTGTTTGGGCCACTTTTTGTACCAGTTTGAGCTGGCTGTCAGTGGTTCTCGCTGGATGTCAGTGGATCGAGGTTGGGTGAAAATCCTCAATCCTGACAATGACTTACGACGTTCCCTGGCGTTCGGTGGAAGTCCCTGGAAAGTCGAAGTGGAGCGGGCGATGGGAATCGAACCCACGTCTTTAGCTTGGGAAGCTAAGGTAATAGCCATTATACGACGCCCGCAGAGCACGCCATTCTACGCGGGATCCACGCCCGTGCGCAAGGCGGTGTGCGGTGTGCTTCTCCCGGCGCATGTGAGCCGCGCTCAGCCCCGGGCCTCAATCCCGCACGATGAGGCGGCACACGGCACATTCGGCTTCCCCCGGCGCCAGCCAGCGCAGGCCGGCGCCGTGGCCGATGGCGTTGGGCAGGCCCAGCCAGGGTTCGATGCAGTAGTAGTCGGTCTGCCCGTGCTCGCTCCAGGTGGTCACGGCATGCCACGGGGCGCTGCCGCCGGCGTCCAGCTCGATGGCGAGGCGGCGGCCGCGCGCGGCGCCGGCATGCGGCGGCACGGCGAGCTCGACGGTACGGGCGGTGCCGTTGGTGGGCGCCAGCACGTGGAAGGTGTCGTGCAGGGCGGGATCGTCCAGGCGGTAGCTGGCCGCGCCCGGCCGGGCCGGCGCGAGGCTGCCGTCGGGCTGCTGGCGCCGGCATTGCGCGGGCGGCATGGCCAGCGTGCTGCCGGCGCGTGCCTGGACCGGCAGGGAGAAGTAGAAGTGATGGCCGGCGTAGTGCGGCAGCGGCGCCGTGCCGGTGTTGCGGATGGCGAGCGTGGCTTCCAGGCCGTCGGGCAGCAGGCGGTAGCCGGCGCTGAAGCGGAAGTCGTAAGGGTAGCCGGTGCGGGTCGTGTCCGAGGCCTGCAGCGACATGGTGACGGCGCGGGCATCGGTGCCGGACTCGCCGGTGTCGACCTGGAAGGGCAGGTCGCGCGCGAAGCCGTGCTGCGGCAAGGCGTGGACCGTGCCGGCGGCGTCGCGCCAGCGCCCGGCCGCGCCGTCGGCGAAGTGCCGGCCGATAAAGGGGAACAACAGCGGGTTGCCGCCGCGGACCTTGCCCGCGGCCGACCAGTCTGCGCCATCCGGCCAGTAGAGGATGTCCTCGCCACGGTGGACCCAGCGTACCAGCCGTCCGCCGTGCACAGGGGCCAGCAGCAGGTAGCTGGTGTCGTCCCCGAGGCGCAGCAGGTCCTGGCCCTGGAAGCGGATGGTGGTCGGCAAGGCGGGGGCGGTCGTCATATCAGGGATGGGGCGCGTCTGCACGGGTGTCGATTGCTGGTCGCCGGGCGGGGCCGTCCACGTTGCCGGCGGGGCCCCATGATAGCGCCCGCCTCGCGCGACGGCACCAGGATGGTGATCGTCGGGGCGGCGGTGTTCCATTCTGGTGCATGCGCGCTCCCGCTGCGATCCGGCTCCGGGCGCGCCACTGGCGTCGTTTGGCGGTGTCCGTGGCGGGCCGCGCTCAGGCGCCCGTGCAGGTGTAGATATGGTTACGCACCAGCGGATAGACCTGGCCCTCCCAGCGCTTGCCGTTGAACACGCCGTAGTGGCCGACGCCGGTCTGCACGTGGTGCATGCGCATATAGGGTGGCAGGCTGTTGCACAGATCCTGCGCCGCCATGGTCTGGCCGATCGCGCAGATGTCGTCGCGCTCGCCCTCGATGGTGAGCAGCGGGATGCGGCGGATGGCGCCGGTCTGCACGCGCCGCCCGGCTACGTCGAGTTCGCCCTGGGCCAGCAGGAAGCGCTGGAAGACCTGGTCGACGGTTTCCAGGTAGAAGTCCGCCGCCAGGTCCATGGTGGCGAAGTACTCCTCGTAGAAGAACTGGATGGCGTCGGCCTGCGCGTGCTCGCCGCGCGCGCGCAGCGCGTACAGGTTGCGCAGCGCCTGCTCGTGGCGCTCCAGGTTCATGGTCATGAAGGCCAGCAGCTGGACGAAACCCGGGTAGACCCGGCGCAGCGCGCCGGGATAGCGCAGCGGCACGGTGCCGATCAGCGTGGTTTCGAACCATTCGATGGGGCGGCTGGTGGCGAGCGCGTTGACCTTGGTCGGGTTGACGCGCGCATCGATGGGGCCGGCCATCAGCGTCAGGCTGGCCGGCTGCGCCGGGTCGTCGTCCTCGGCCATCAGCGCGGCTGCCGCCAGCACCGCCACGGTGGGCTGGCACACCGCTACGACGTGGGTGCCGGGGCCGAGCTCGCGCAGGCAGGCCGCCACGTGCTGCACGAACTGGTCGAAGCCGAAGCGGCCGTACAGCAGCGGGATATCGCGCGGGTTGTGCCAATCGGTGATGTAGACGTCGTGGTCGCGCAGCATGGTCTGCGCGGTGCCGCGCAGCAGCGTGGCGAAGTGGCCGGACATGGGGGCCACCAGCAGCACGCGCGGCTGGCCGCTGATGCCGTGGCGGCGCAGGTGCAGCAGCGAGCAGAAGGGGGTGCGCATGGTCACCTCCTCGCTGACCTGCACCGGCATGCCGTCCACCACCACGCCTTCGATGCCGAAGGGCGGGCGCTGGTGCGTCAGCCGGGCCAGCGCCACCACTTCGCAGGCGGCGCGCATGGCCCTGGCCGCGTCGCAGTTGGTGCCGCGGGCGCCGCTCGCCAGCGTCGCGGCGGCCAGCCCCGCCAGCGCGCAGGCCGGATGGGTCAGGTCCGCATAGGTTTGGTATGCCTCGTATAGCATCGCTTGGCCCCGTCATGCTGTGGCCGCTGATGTGCAATATACATGCCCGGCGCGAAAGTTGGCACGCCGTTTGCGACAGGTGCAGCGGCAGGCGTGGCCCACCCGCCCGCAAGGACCGGAACCCGTTCCGACCGGCGCGCGGCGCAGGCGAACCGCCACGCAACTGCTACGCTTCAGGCAGGCTGGACCGCCGGCCCGGAGCCCTTCCACCCGGAGCACGCCCGCGCGGCAAAGGAGGCGCCATGGCAAAGACGACGCTCACCATCAGCAGCAAGACTTATTCGTCCTGGTCACTGCGGGGCTGGCTGCTGGCCCGTTTCGCCGGCCTGGAGTTCGAAGAGGTGCTGGTGCCGCCGGATGATGCCGCGGTGCGGGCCGAACTGCTGCTGCTGTCCCCCTCCATCCTGGTGCCCTGCCTGCGCCATCAGGGCGTCACGGTATGGGATACGCTGGCCATCGCCGAATATCTCAACGAGGTCAAGCCGAAGGCCGGGCTGCTGCCGGCCGATCGCGCCGCGCGCGCGCACTGCCGCGCCATCTGCGGCGAGATGCACTCGGGTTTCGCGGCCATGCGCGCGGCCTTGCCGATGAACCTCAAGGGACACTTCCCCGGGCTCAAGGTGTGGTCGCGCGCGCAGGCCGACATCGACCGCATCTGCGCGATCTGGAGCGAGTGCCTGGATCGCTACGGCGGCCCCTACCTGTTCGGCTCACGCACCATGGCCGATGCCATGTACGCGCCGGTGGTGACGCGTTTCGTCACCTACGGCGTGCAGGTCGATCCGCTGCCGCTCGCCTACTGCAAGCAGATCCTGGCGATGCCCGAGTTGCAGGAGTGGACCGCCGCGGCCAAGCAGGAGCCGGACGAGATCAGCGAACTGGACGTGGAGTTCTGAAGTGCCGTCGCGCGGCCGGCTGCTCAGGCCTGGGCGCCGCGCGCGGCCAGGTAGGTTCGCGCGTAGGCGAAGTACCAGGCCAGGCAGTCCGGGTTGGCCATGGCATCGCGATTGGCGATCTTGTCCTCCGGGTGGCCCAGCAGCAGCTTCTTGACCGGTACCTCCATCTTCTTGCCCGAGAGCGTGCGCGGCACCGCCGGTACCTGCAGTATCTCGTTGGGCACGTGGCGCGCGGACAATGCCTCGCGGATGCGGGCGCGCAGGGTGTCGCGCAGCGCATCGTCCAGGGCCATACCCTCGCGCAGGACCACGAACAGCGGCATGTAGGACTCGCGGCCGAGGTATTCGAGGTCGACCACCAGGCTGTCGAGCACCTGCGGCAGTTCTTCCACCACCCGGTACAGCTCGCTGGTGCCCATGCGGATGCCGTGCCGGTTGATGGTGGCATCGGAGCGCCCGTAGATGATGGCGCCGCCGCGCGCGGTGATCTTGATCCAGTCGCCGTGGCGCCAGACGCCGGGGTAGACGTCGAAATAGCTGTCGCGGTAGCGCTGGCCGTCGCGGTCGCCCCAGAGATAGAGCGGCATCGAAGGCATGGGCTCGGTGCAGACCAGCTCGCCGACTTCGTCGATCAGCGTCTTGCCGTGCTCGTCGAAGGCTTCCACCTTGGCACCCAGGCAGCGGCACTGCATCTCGCCGGAATAGACGGGCAGCAGCGGGCAGCCGGCCACGAAGGAGCCGGCGAAGTCGGTGCCGCCGGACATCGGCGCGAGCCAGATGTCTTCGCGCACCTCTCGGTAGATCCAATCGTAGGCTTCGGCCGGCAGCGGCGAGCCGGTCGCGCCCAGCATGCGCAGGCGCGACAGGTCGGCGACCTGGGCGGGCCGGATGCCGGCCTTCATGCCGCCGGTGAAGAAGGCTGCACCCGCGCCGAAGGCGGTCACGCCGGCCTGCTCGACGAAGCGCCACAGCACGCCGGCATCGGGCCAGGCCGGGTTGCCGTCGTAGATGGCGATGGTGGTGCCCAGCAGCAGCCCTGCCACCTGGGCATTCCACATGATCCAGCCGCTGCTGCTGTACCAGTGGAAGACGTCGTCGGTCCCCAGGTTGTTGTGGAAGGCCATCAGCTTGAGCTGCTCGATGACCACGCCGCCGTGGCCATGGACGATGGGTTTGGGGCTGCCGGTGGTACCCGACGAATAGACGATCCACAGCGGGTGGTCGAATGGCACCGGCTCGACCGCCAGCGGCACGGTGTGCGCCAGCACGTCCTGCCAGGCGTGCAGGCGCACGCCCGCCGGCAGGTTCGGCGCGATGCCCAGCTGCGGTACCAGCACCACATGCTCGAGCGAGGGCAGGGCGGCCAGCAGGTCGGCCAGCACCGGCGTGCGGTCGAAGGCCTTGCCGCCGTAGCGGTAGCCGTCGACGGCCACCAGCACCTTGGGTTCGATCTGGCGGAAACGGTCGGCCACCGCGACCTGACCCATGTCGGGTGCGCAGCCCGACCAGATCGCGCCGAGGCTGGCGGTGGCCAGGAAGGCGACCAGGGTGGCGGGAATATTGGGCAGGTAGCCCGCCACGCGATCGCCGCGCCCCACGCCCATGCCGCGCAGCGCGTGGGCCAGCGCCGCGACCTGGCGCTCCAGTTCCTCCCAGCTCAGTTCGGCCAGCGGCTGTGCCTCGCCGGCGAAGCGGACCGCCGCGCGCCGGCGTGCCGCGCCGGTGCCGCCGTGGCGGAAGACCTGCTGCACATAGTTGAGGGTGGCGCCCTCGAACCAGCGCGCGCCCGGCATCTCGCGGCGTGCCAGCACCGCCTGCGGCGGGCTGTCGAAGCGCAGGTCGAAATAGGCGCGCACGGCGTCCCAGAAGGCCTCGATCTCGGTCACCGACCACTGCCACAGGCTGGCGTAGTCGGCAAAGGCGAGGCCGCGCTCGTCGGCCAGCCAGCGCATGAACTGTGCGATCTGGCTGCCGTCACGGAACGCCGCGGACGGCGTCCACATCAGTTTTCCTTCTTCCAGCGTGGTCATGCTTGTCTCCTCCGTGGTCCGTCTTGGCGCGGACGCGGGTGGTTGGCGGGCCGGTCTCCGGACCGGATGCGCGGCGCGCTGCCGGCGGCAGGTGCCTGCGCGATGCTCCATGATACCGGCAGCGCACCCGGCGCTGCCGGCGGTGTCAGCGGCCGCCCGCCGGGGCCGCGAACAAGGTCTCCCACATGCCGTCCACGCGCGCCTTGACGGCCTCGTCCATCTCGATGGCACGGCCCCATTCCCGCGTGGTCTCGCCCGGCCATTTATCGGTGGCGTCGATGCCCATCTTCGAGCCCAGGCCGGAGACCGGCGAGGCGAAGTCCAGGTAGTCGATCGGCGTGTTGTCCACCATCACCGTGTCGCGGCTGGGATCGACGCGCGTGGTGATGGCCCAGATCACTTCCTTCCAGTCGCGCACGTCGATGTCGTCGTCCACCACCACGATGAACTTCGTATACATGAACTGGCGCAGGAAGCTCCAGACGCCGAACATGACCCGCTTGGCGTGGCCGGCGTACTGCTTCTTCATGCGCACCAGGGCCATGCGGTAGCTGCAGCCTTCCGGCGGCAGGTAGAAGTCGGTGATCTCGGGGAACTGCTTCTGCAGCAGCGGCACGAACACTTCGTTGAGCGCCACGCCGAGCACGGCCGGCTCGTCGGGCGGCTTGCCGGTGTAGGTGGAGTGGTAGATCGGGTCGCGCCGCATGGTGATGCGGTCGATGGTGAAGACGGGGAACCAGTCCTGCTCGTTGTAGTAGCCGGTATGGTCGCCGTACGGCCCTTCCAGCGCATGCTGGTAGCCGGACGGATGGGATGGGTCGGGCTGGATGTGGCCTTCGAGGACGATTTCCGCGCTGGCCGGCACGTTCAGCTCGGACAGCGTCGGCGTGAGGCAGGACGCCAGTTCGGTGCGGCTGCCGCGCAGCAGGCCGGCGAACTGGTACTCCGACAGCGTATCGGGTACGGGCGTCACCGCGCCGAGGATGGTGGCCGGGTCGGCGCCGAGCGCCACCGCGATCGGGAAGGGCTTGCCGGGGTTGGCCAGCGCGTGCTCGCGGAAGTCCAGCGCGCCGCCGCGGTGTGCCAGCCAGCGCATGATGACCTGGTTGCGGCCGATCACCTGCTGGCGGTAGATACCGAGATTCTGGCGCTTCTTGTGCGGGCCGCGCGTCACCACCAGGCCCCAGGTGATCAGCGGCGCGGCGTCGCCCGGCCAGCAGGTCTGGATCGGCAGGCGCGACAGGTCTACGTCCGCTCCTTCCCACACGATCTCCTGGCAGGCCGGGGACGAGATGCGCTTGGGCGCCATGTCCCATACCGACTTGGCCAGCGTCAGCAGCTTGCCGGCCTCGCGCAGGCCGCGCGGCGGATCGGGTTCCTTCAGTGCCGACAGCACGCGGCCGATGTCGCGCAGGTCGGACAGCGATTCCGCGCCCATGCCGAGCGCGACCCTGCGTGGGGTCCCGAACAGATTGGCCAGCACCGGCACCTTATAAACCGGCTCAGGGCCGCCATCGCGGGCAGGACGTTCGAACAGTACCGCCGGCCCGCCGGCTCGCAGCAGCCGATCGCAGATCTCGGTCATCTCCAGGTTGGGCGATACCGGCGCGGCAACGCGCTTCAACTCGCCCTGCGCCTCGAGTTTGCCGAGGAAGTCGCGCAAGTCCTTGTATTTCATGATGAATTGATAGGGCTCGGCGGCATGAGGCCACCTTGCCTCGAGTCATTGATATGTCTTTTAGCGCACTTTACGTAAAGATCGCGCAAATTTTTTAGGGATTGGTGCGGGGGCGAATTGTAAGTTTTTTGTACCCACAGGTCAGGGGCCACCACCCGCCAGCCCAAGACAGTACGCCGATTCCGGGCGCCCAGGTGCTCTCAAGGCAGCGACAATAGGTCTGTTACATATAGCTAAAAGTTTTGTTTTTTTGCATCGTTATTATTGACGGGGTATAAAACGGTTCCTACAATCCGGTCTGCTCAATGGAGTGTTGCGTCGCAACATGGATTCCGCCCCGCTGTCAAGAGGGGAAGCAGCGGAATCTTCCATTTCGGACCGGTAATGCAAAAGTATCTGGCACGATGCTCGCAGCGGTCATCCCGGTGTCGCCGGGGCGTTTGAGCCATTCGCAGCAGGGTGCGTTCCCCCAAGAGCGTACCCTGTTTCTCGTTGGACGCATGGGGAGCGTCCACCAACAGGTGCCGGCCGTCCCTGCTAGACGGCGCAGCATCCTTACTTGAGTACGTTGGGATCGGGCGTGTGGCCTTCATCGGCCGCCCGCAGCGGACAACGGATGGAGGTAAGCATGAGTGGTTGGAAAACCCTTCATCTTCCCGGTGTCGGGCGGGCATTGCAGGTCCGCCTTCGAACGCCGGTTCCGGGTGTGACCCGGTCGCTGCAGGTGCGACTGGCGCACCCTGTGGCGGGACGCGCGTTGCGCGGTGGCCGCCTGACCTTGAAGTACGCCTTGAACAGTGTGGGCGTGATGGCCGTGGTGGCCGCCGTCTCGCTGTCGTTGAGCCAGGAATGGCGCACCGCGCTGGCCGGCCTGCTGGCCGGCGAGCAGGCACCGTCGGTGCTGCTGGAGTCGGCCGCCACGCCGTCCAGCAGCGCGGATACGGCCGCGGCCGCGCTTGGCTATCCGCGTGGTGGCCTGCCGACCGTGACCGGCGTGGACGAGTGGAGCCTGAGCGCTGCCGGCAGAGTGCCCTCGGTGGCGCATCTGGCGGCACAGATCCCGCTGCAGCGGGTGGCGCAGGACGCACGCGACAAGGCAGGCGTGCTGGGCACGGCGCGCGAGCAGGCGGCGGTGGCCGAGTACATCGCCCGCAAGTACCGCGTGGCGGCTGAGGCGACCGCACAGCTGGTCAAGGCCGCCTATATGACGGGCCGCGAGGTCGGTATCGATCCGCTGCTGATTCTCGGCGTGATTGCCATCGAGTCCAGCTTCAACCCTTATGCCGAGAGCGGCGTGGGTGCGCAGGGCCTGATGCAGGTGATGACCAAGGTCCACCAGGACAAGTACGAAGCCGTGGGCGGCGTGACCGCCGCGCTGAACCCGTACGCAAACATCAAGATCGGTGCGCTGGTGCTGAAGGACTGCATCGCCCGCGCCGGTTCGATCGAGGGCGGGCTCAAGTTCTATGTGGGCGCCACCACCAGCACCGACGGCGGCTACGGCGCCAAGGTGCTGGCCGAGCGTGCCCGCCTGCGCCAGGTGCTGGGCGTGCGCGCCGCGCCGGAGCCGGTGGGCAAGCCCGCTGCGGTCACGGTCAAGACCACCGAGCGCGGGCAGGGTGCCGAGAAGCTCGAGGCGGCCGGTGCGCCGCCGGCGGTCAGCGGCCCGCACGGCTCGGCCTGAGCCCGGCGTCGCTCGACATCGGCTCTGGCTTCGCACGGCCCCGGTCTTTCCGGGGCCGTGCTCATTCCATCCCGGATGAGCCGTTCCCGCTGGCTGTCGACCGGCCAGTCGGACCGCCCGGCGGCTACGCGCCGTTCCTTTCCCCTTTTCTCTCTCTCCCTGTTTCCATCGGCGTTTCCGTTTGTCGCCGGTCGTGCCGGCGTGGCCTTTGCCTGGCCGGCGGCACCCGGGAGACTAGGCGGCGAACAGCTTGCCGAGCCGCTCCATGGCCAGTTCGATGTTTTCCATCGAGGTGGCATACGAAACACGGATGTAGTCGCTGGCCGTGTGGGCACCGAAGTCCTGCCCCGGCACCAGCACCACGCCTGCCTCCTGCAGCATGGCCTGGGTGAGGCGGTCGGCGTCGCCGGCCGCCGCATGGTTGACGCCGCGGCAGTCCGCGTAGACGTAGAAGGCGCCGTCGGGCTTGACCGGCACGCGGAAGCCCAGGGCTTCCAAGGCCGGCACGATGGCATCGCGGCGGCGGTGGAATTCGGCCTTGCGCGCATCGTAGATGGCCATTGCTTCCGGCGTGAAGCAGGCGAGCGCGGCGTGCTGGGCGACCGCCGAGGCGCAGATAAAGAGGTTCTGCGCGACTTTCTCGAAGGCGTCGACCAATGCGTCGGGTACCACCAGCCAGCCCAGGCGCCAGCCGGTCATGTTGAAGTACTTGGAGAAGCTGTTCACCGTCACCACCTGGTCGTCCAGCGACAGGGCCGAGACCGGCGGGGCGTCGTAGGACAGGCCCTGGTAGATCTCGTCGAGGATGGCGAAGCCCTGGCGCTCGCGCACCGCCGCCAGGATCCGCCGCAGTTCGTCGGGCAGGATGGAGGTGCCGGTGGGGTTGGACGGCGAGGCCAGCAGCACGCCGCGCGTGCGCTCGCCCCAATTGGTCTCTACCTGTGCCGCGGTGAGCTGGAAGCGCTCGGCCGGGCCGCTCGGGATCATCCGCGCCGCACCGTCGAAGGCGGCGACGAAATGGCGGTTGCACGGATAGCTCGGGTCCGGCATCAGCACCTCGGCGCCGATTTCCACCAGTACCGCGCAGGCCAGCAGCAGGGCGCCAGAGGCGCCGGCGGTGACGATCACGCGCCGGGCGGGCACATCGATGCCATAGGCGGTCCGGTAGTAGCCGGCGATGGCCTCGCGCAGGGCGGGGATGCCCAGCGCGCCGGTATATTGCGTGACGCCGCGTCGCATGGCCGCCTCGGCCGCGCGCACGACCGGTTCGGCCGCCGTGAAGTCGGGCTCGCCGATGCCCATGTGCACGATATGGCGGCCGGCGCGCTCCAGCTCGGCGGCCTGCTTGGCCAGTTCCATCACGTGGAAGGGGGCGATGTGGGCGAGGCGGGAGGCGGTGGCGATGCGCTGCTGCAGGTCCATGGGTCTGGGGGCCCTTGACGGCCCATTAGAGTTGGAACGCCGACAGTTCGACGATTCGACGATTCGACGATGCGGCGGTTCAAGCGGGAGAAAAGACAACACCCGCCGTGGCGGGTGCTGTGACTGGCCGGTTCATGCGGACGGCACCGTTGGCGGGCCGCCGCCATCAGCCGTTCAGCGCCGGGCGGCGACCTCGGGGGCGCGCACCTGGGCGGCGACCTTGTCGAGCACGCCGTTGACGTACTTGTAGCCCTCGACGCCGCCAAAGGTCTTGGTCAGTTCGACGGCCTCGTTGATGACGACCCGGTAGGGGATGTCCACGCAGTGCACCAGCTCGTAGCAGCCGATCAGCAGGGCGGCCCGCTCGACCGGCGACAGTTCGTCGACACCACGGTCCAGGAAGGGCTCGAAGGCGGCCGTCAGGCGGGCTTCCTCGCGCGTGGCGCCGTTGAGCAGCGCGTCGAAGTGCTCGCGGTCGGCCTTGCTGAAGCCTTGCGCATCATGCAGGTGCGCCTGGATCGCGCCGATGTCGTTGCGGTTCAGCAGCCACTGGTACAGGCCCTGCAGCGCCAGTTCGCGCGAGCGGCGGCGTGCGCTCTTGGGCGGAGCCTTTGCGGCCGGCTTGCCGGCTTGGGGCGCGTCACTCATCGTCTTCCTCGTCTTCTTCCTCGTCCTGGTCATGGCGCAGCGAATCGAGCGCCACTACCAGGTTGGCCATCTCGACCGCGGCGCGGGCGCAGTCGCGGCCCTTTTCGCGCGTGCGGGCGTGCGCCTGGGCGTCGGTGTCGACGGTCAGGATGCCGTTGGCGATCGGCATGTTGAAGTCGAGGCCGACGCGGGTGATGCCGGCGCCGGATTCGTTCGAGACCAGCTCGAAGTGGTAGGTCTCGCCGCGCACGACCGCGCCCAGCGCGATCAGGGCGTCGAACTGGCCGCTCTCGGCCATCTTCTGCAGCGCCAGCGGCACTTCCAGCGCGCCGGGGACGGTGACGACCAGAGTATCCTCGCCTTCCACGCCGAGCTTTTCCAGCTCGGCCACGCAGGCTTCGCGCAATTCGTCGCAGACGGGCTCGTTGAAGCGTGCCTGCACGATGCCGATACGCAGTCCCTCGCCTTCGAGGTTGCTGGGATAGAAACCGTGATCCATCGTAATTCTCCTGTATTCGGTAGGCGGCCGTGCCAGGCGCGGCCGCCGGTGTCTTGGGGGAGGCCGCTCAGTCCGCGCAGCCGGCGCCCATCGGCTGGTAGCCGGTGACCTCGAGATCGTAGCCGGTCATGCTGGGCATCTTCTGCGGCGATGCCAGCACGCGCATCTTGCCCACGCCCAGGTCCTTGAGGATCTGCGCGCCGGTGCCATAGGTACGCAGGTCGTGCTTCTGGCGCGGGCGGTCCTGCGGTGCGTCGAGCGCGCTGAACTGGCGGAACAGCTGCTCGGGCGTATCGCCGCAGTTGAGCATCACCATCACGCCGTGCTCAGCCTGGGCGATCACCTCCAGCGCCGCGGGAACGCTCCACGAGTGCGTCGTGCGCGCCACTTCCAGCAGGTCCAGGACCGACAGCGGTTCGTGCACGCGCACCAGCGTCTCGCGATCGGGGTGCGGCTGGCCCTTGACCATCGCCAGGTGGGCGCTGCCGCTCGGCTTGTCGCGGTAGGCGATGCAGTGGAAGGTGCCCTGCGGCGTCTGCATGCTGCGTTCGCCCACGCGCTCGATGATGCTCTCGGTGCGGCTGCGGTAGTGGATCAGGTCGGCAATGGTGCCGATCTTGATGCCGTGCTCCTGGGCGAACTCGATCAGGTCCGGCAGGCGCGCCATCGTGCCGTCGTCCTTCATGATTTCGCAGATCACGGCCGCCGGGGTCAGGCCCGCCAGGCCCGCCAGGTCGCAGCCGGCCTCGGTGTGCCCGGCACGGATCAGCACGCCGCCGGGCTGGGCCTTGAGCGGGAAGATGTGGCCGGGCTGGACCAGGTCCGACGGCCTGGCGTCCCGGGCCACCGCCGCCTGCACGGTGCGGGCGCGGTCGGCTGCCGAGATGCCGGTGGTCACGCCCTCGGCCGCTTCGATCGATACGGTGAAGTTGGTGCCGTGCTGGGTGCCGTTGCGGGACACCATCGGATGCAGCTCGAGCTGCGCGCAGCGCTCGGCGGTCAGCGTCAGGCAGATCAGGCCGCGGCCGAACCTGGCCATGAAATTGATGGCTTCCGGCGTGACGAAATCCGCTGCCAGAACCAGGTCGCCCTCGTTTTCGCGGTCCTCTTCGTCGACCAGGATGACCATGCGGCCGGCACGGATTTCGGCAATGATGTCTTCGGTACGGGCGATTGTCATGGAAGCTGGACGAAGCTGAAACGGAAACGGGCAGGAGGCGGACGGGCGTGCCCGGCAAGAGGCCGGGCCGAACGGTCGGCCGCTGGCGGGGCGGGCGCGGTCAAGGCCGGTATTGTACGCCAAGCGGGCCGCTCCGGCTTCCCGGGCGTGCCGATGCGGCCGGTCCCGCGCCCGGACCGCAGCAGGCTCCGCGCCCGCCTGAGCGGCCACGTCGGGCCGAAGCCCGGCGCGACAGGGCGGCGGCGCGCCGTCAGGCGTGGTCGGCGCGGCGGGCGAGCAGGCGCAGGTCGTCGCCGATCTGGCGCACCTCATGCCAGCGGAAAGCGGGCGCATCTTCCAGACGCGCCAGGGCGGGCAGGTTGAACATGCCTTGTGCGTCACCCAGCAGCCTCGGCGCCAGGTAGACCAGCAACTCATCGGCGCAGTGTTCGCGCACCAGCGAGCCATTCAGCTTGTTACCGGCCTCGGCGTGCAGCTCGTTGATGCCGCGCCGGCCCAGTTCCACCATCATCTGGTGCAGGTCGACCTTCCCTTGCGCATTGGCCAGCACGATCACCTCGACACCGCGCGCTTCCAGCTCGCGGCGGCGCTCCGGCGCGTCCACCGCGCAGAAGACCAGTGCCGGCCTGCCGAAGGGGCCGTGCTGGGGGGCCAGCATGCGAGCGTCCAGCGGGACTTCCAGCCGCGAATCGACCAGCACGCGCTGCGGCTGGCGCGGTGTCTCGACGGCGCGCACGGTCAATTGCGGATCGTCGTCGCGCACGGTGCCGATGCCGGTCAGGATGGCGCACGCGCGGGCGCGCCAGGCATGGCCGTCGTCCCGTGCCGCCTGGCCGGTGATCCACTGGCTGGTGCCGTCATGCAGTGCGGTGCGGCCGTCGAGCGAGGCCGCCACCTTGACGCGGACCCAGGGCAGGCCGCGCGTCATGCGCGAAACGAAACCGATGTTCAGCTCGCGCGCCTCTTTTTCCAGCAGGCCGCAGCGGACGTCGATGCCGGCCGCGCGCAAGCGCTGCAGGCCGCGTCCTGACACGCTCGGATTCGGATCCTCCATGGCGGCGACCACCCGTGCCACGCCGGCGCGGACCAGGGCGTCGGCGCAGGGCGGCGTGCGCCCGAAATGGCTGCAAGGCTCCAGCGTGACGTAGGCGGTGGCGCCGCTCGGGTCGAAGCCGCGCGCGGCGGCGTCCTTCAGGGCCTGGACTTCGGCGTGGTCCTGCCCGGCGGGCTGGGTGGATCCCTGCCCGATGACCTGTCCATGCTTGATCAGTACGCAGCCCACGCGGGGATTGGGCGTGGTGATATACAGGCCGAGCGTGGCGAGCGCCAGCGCCTGTTGCATGGCGGCGTGGTCGGTATCGGAGAACATGAGAGAAATCGCTTGGGTTCCGGTTCGGCTGGCGCGGCGGATGGGCCGGGGGGGCCGCAGGCTCAGGGCGGGTCTGCGTTGCCGCAGTCGATATCCCGACCCGGCGTGCAGATGCGGATCCGGCCCTGCGCGCCGACCTTGAGATGCCGCTGCTCGTCCTGGCAGCGCAGCGCGAAGGTGGCAGCGAAGAAGCCGCCGTGCTCAGACCGAGAGTATCCCACAGCGCTCACACGCAAGGCGGCACCCTCGCCGGCGCCGCGCAGGCGCACGCGCAGACAGGCCTGCTGCAGCGGCACCACAGCCAGCGTGCCGTCGGCGTCGGCGTCGGCCAGGCGCAGGCGCCAGCCGCGGTCGAAACCGGTGGCGCCGGGCAGCGCTTCGAGCAGGACCTCCTGGCGCCGTGCCGCCGCGGTCGAACGAGCCAGCGCCAGCGAGCCGGCCAGGCGGTCCGCGGCATACACCACCCGCTGGCGTGCCAGCCACGCCTGCCAGGCGGGATAGGCCGTTGCGGCCAGGATGGCGAGCAGCGCCAGGCAGCAGAGCAGTTCAACCAGCGTGGCGCCGCGAGCTGCCCGGGGTGGGCCGGAGCAGAGGCAGGGGCGCATCTCAGCAGTCTCCAGGCAAGGGCTGAGGCGGTCCGGCGGCGCCGTCCTGCACCAGCCATTCGCCGGTGCTGCGCAGGATCAGCGTGCCGCAGCGGGGATCCGCCTGCATCGGTACCGCATGCAACTCCACGCAACGGTCGATGCCGGCCTGTGGGCAGGCGGCGGCCAGCAGCATGTGCCGCGCGGCGGCGGGCGGCGGCGGCACCGCGCGCGGCCATTGCCCCGCGACCGTTGCCGGCGCGTCAGGCGCAGCGTAGCTCGCCGTGGCGAGCGCGTGGCGTTCCAGTTCCAGCATGGCGGCGACGAGGGCAGCCTTGGCTTCCTGGCGGCGGCCCCGTTCGATGTGCTGCTGCCAGGCCGGCATCGCGATGGCCGCCAGCACGGCCACGATGGCCAGCGCGAACAGTAGTTCCAGCACTGTGAAGGCGGCATGGCGGGGCCGTGCGGCAGGCCTGACCGGGTGGCCTCTCACGGCGCGGTCTCCACGGCCGGCGCAGGGATCAGCTCGCGCCAGCCCAGGCGCCCCTTGCGCCGGGAGGCATAGATGCGGTTCAAGGGGGTGGCATGGCCGCCGTCGATGGACCACAGGGTGTAGGCGGCATCTTCCCATTGCGGCGCCTCCGCCCGGGCGGGCGTATCGCCACGTCGCCGCGGCGCTGCCTGCGCGACCAGCAGGTGGGCATCCGGGCCGACGGCGCGGCCGGTCGTGTAATGCGCCGCGGCCTGTCCCGGTCCCAGGCTGCCGATCGACTCGCCGAGACCGGCGCCGGCCAGGTAGCCGCGTGGTTGCCGGGCAGCGTCCACGGTGAGGATGGCGACATGGGCCGGTCCCGCCTTCAGCAGGTGCCGTACGCGTTCGCCGGGGTGCGGCAATACCAGTTGCCAGCCGGAAGCAGCGGATGCCGGGGTGCCGCCGGCGCGCCGCAGTACGCTGCCGGCGCCAGTCGTTTCGGCCAGCACTGTTGCGAGTGGCCGGGCTTCCTGCGCGGGTGTGCCCGTGTCGGCCACGGCGCGCACGGTGCTGCCGTGGCCGTAGACCACCAGAGGCCCGCTCGCGGTGGGGAAGATCAGCGGTGCCGCCGCGGTGCCCTGCGGCGCGAGCGGGTCAGCCGGGGCCGGCCGGGCATGCAGGCAGGCGGCAGGCTTGCCGGTGCCGGGCGTCTCGGCGACCGGCAGGTCCCATCGCCATAGCTGTGCTTGATCGTCCACCGCATACGCTGCCCGCGCTAGGCCGTCCGTGTCTTCCAGCACATCGGCGGCGAGGATGGCTGTGGCTTGCTGCCCGCCAGGGCAGGCCTCGCGCGGGAGGGGCAGGGTAAGGTCCGGCGCGCCCACGTCCAGTGGCAGCATGGCGAGGCCGGGACCATCTCCGCTGGCCGACGGGCCGGTCGTGGCCATCACGTGCCAGCGGGGCTGTTGCGGCTTGCCGAGGGCGAGCGCGCGCAGCGGCCCGGTGGCGGTCAATGCCAGCGCTGGCGAGGCGGCGCGTGCCAGCAGCACCGCGGGGGGCGGGCTGCCGGCGACGACGCGGGTGACATCGAGCACGTAGAGGGCGAAGGCGGCCGCCGGCGTACCACCGAGTTGCACGCTGCAAAGCAGGACGGTGCGCCAGGCGCCGTCGAGCAGGCGGACGTCGGCGGCCTGCGGAGCCGGGCAGGGCGGGCCGCTCGGCGGTGCCTCCCCGGCGCCGGTGGTGAAGCGGGGTGGGGCGACCGCGGCAAGCACCGCGCCGGTGGCGGCGTCGAAGGCGCGCAGCCGGCCGTCGCCGGCGCCGAGCCAGACCAGGGCGGGGCGGTCGGCCTGGCGTGCCACGAAAGCGGCGTGTCCCTGCTGTCCCGGCAGCCAGGCGGGCGGAGGCAGGCTCACCGGTCGCGCAGGACGGCGCTCGCCGGCTCCGGCCTGGCGCGGGACCGCTACCGTCACCTGCCAGCGGGCTGGCGCCGGCCCGGCCTTGTCGTCCGCAGGCAGGGCGCGCGCCGTCAGGCGTCCGTCCGCTCCTGCCAGGAACACCAGGCCGGCCGGCACCGCCGGCGTCGGCCGTCCGTCTGGGCCGGGGCCGGCGGTCGCGCGACAGGCCGGGGAGGGCAGGCAGGCCAGGCCCGCCGCCACGCCCAGCGCACCCAGCGTCGGCATGGCCGCCCCGACGAAACGCACGATGACGATGGCGCTCATGGCTGGAACTCGCTCTGCAGCACGGCGCGCGCCACGGCGCCGCGGCCCAGGCCGATGGCGGTAAAGCGCAGGCGTGGCAGCGGGAGTGTCTCGCCGTAGCCGGAAGCCGGGGGGCTGTCTCCCGCGCTGTCGGGCAGGCGCTCGATCAGGTAGCGCGGCCGCAGGGTGACGCCGGCAGCCTCCGGCGGCAGCTGCGGCAATCGGTTGCCAGTGATGTCGCCGAAGCCGACGCCCATTTCGTGCAGGCCCTGGCCGGCCTCGAGCCAGGCCCGCCAGGCTGGCACGCCGCCGCGTTCGGTGCGGCACAGCCCTCGCAGCGGACCGCTGCCGCATTGTCCGGGGAGCGGCCAATCCGCCAGGCGTGTGCCGTCGCCGCTGGCCACCGCGCGCAGCGACTGGGCGATGTCGGCCTCGGCGTCGAGCAGGGCTGCCTCCGCCGCGTGCAGGGCGATCTCGCGCTCCAACTGCAGCGTGGCGAGTTGCCTGGCTGAAAGCAGGAAGGACAGCAGGGCGAGCGCGCAGCCTGCTGCCGATAGCAGCAGGACTGCCGTCGCCAGCAAGGTGGCGCCGCCGCGGTCGCACGCTCGGCATCGGCGCAGGGCCGGGCTGGGGTGGTGTCGAGGCGACGGGCTCATGGTGCGCCGTGCTCCATCGGGTTGCGCAGGCGGAAGGTGGCGGCGAAGACCTTGCGCACCAGTCCGTGACCATCGGCTGGCAGGAATACGGTGTCGCTACCGGGCGCGGCGGGCACGTCCTGCGGACGGCGCGGCAACAGGAGCAGGGGGGCGGCCGGGCCGGCGCCGGCCTGCGGCCGTTCGCCGCGCAGGACCATGGCCACCTGCACGGCACGTACCTGGTTCCAGGCGGCACCGCCGTCCTCGATCTCCGCGGCGGAAAGGAAGTCGTCGACGGCGCCGTCGCCATCGCGGTCCACGCCGTAGCGGAACTGCAGCGTTTCCACACCGCGCACGAGCGCGCCGGAGGTCCACGCGCCGGCCAGTGCCCGCCCGGCCCGCCGGCTGGGGTAGCGGCACAGCAATTGGGGCTCGCCATCGTTGCCGACGCCGAGATAGAGCAGGTTGGCCGCGGCATGTCCGGCGACCGGGGCACCGGCTTCGTCGACCGCCTGCATGGCAAGCGGGTAGCCGCCGCAGTCGGTCATGGTCCCGTCCGGGACGGTCGGGTCGCTGCCTTGCGCGCTGCCGCTCAGGCGAACCAGCAGGGCGTCGCTCGCGCCCGTGGCGCGCCGCCCGCAGGAAAGTGCCTGGCCGATCGCCGGCTGGCCGCAGTCGTCGCGCCCGCTGAGCACCGGCGGCGCGCCGGGTGGCAGCGCGGGGGCGTCGGCCGGACGCCAGCCGGCGTGGCGGACCAGGTGCGCCACGGCTGCCAGCGCGCGCTGGCCGCGTTCCTCGAGCAGGATGCGGTCCACCGCCAGCCGGTAGGCGGCCTGCAGCGCCTGGAAAGTGACGGCGGCCAGGCCCATCACCAGCAGGCCGAGTACCAGTCCGACCAGCAGCTCGACCAGCGACAGGCCGCGATATTGCCCGGTCCGCATGCCGTGCCCGCCGTGGTGGCGGCGCGCAGCGGGAGCCGGCGACGTCCGCGACCTGGCTTGGGAGTTTCGGCGGGCGCCGCCGGTCACGGGCGGCTCCACAGCACGAGCGCCATATCCTGCGGCGCCAGGCCGGCGCGGGCCAGCCGCGCGACCGCCAGCCGGCGCCCGGCAGCGCAGCCGAGGCTGTCGAGGCGGTCGCAGGAGCGCAGCGCCAGTACGCCCGCGCCCTGGAGCGGGGGGAGTGCCCGCTCCGGCGCGTCGGCTTCGATCAGCTCGACCGCGGCGCGGGTGGCGGCGCCGAAGGCCTCGGCATGGCGCAAGGCCTGCAGTGCATGCGGCGAGAGCCCGGCGAGCGGCAGCATGGCCATGATGGCCAGGGCAAGCGCAGCCAGGCTTTCAGTCAGGACGTATCCGGGCCGCTTGCGTGGGTGCCGGCGGCATGGCAAGCGGCGCGCATGCGCGCCGGGGTGCGCTGGGGGCACCAGGTGGCGACGGCCGCGGCGGCCGGCCATCCCGCTGCGCCGGAACAGGCCTGCCCGGCCGCTGCGGATGGGGCGATAGCGATGGCCGGCGCCGTCGGTGCCGCCGGGACAGTGGGTGCGGATGGGAGCAGGACCTGGCATGGCAGCCTCCGTCGATCTGGTTACCGGTCAGCATAGGGACTGGCTGCCGGACCGACGTGTCGGCCTGTCACGAGTTGGCGTCATCATGTTGCGCCCGCCGGCCTGTCGCCGAGGACCAGGATGCGATGGAGGCATGCCGGCAAGACCTGCCCCGGGTCGGCCGGTACACTACCCGGCATCCGCCACTTCAAGAACCTGGGCAGCGCCGGCAGCTACTCCCATGTCACGCATGGCGTGAACCGCAACTGCGTCAGCGCGGGCACGAGGTCAACACCTGCGCCGACGCCAGCCTGCCGGGCTGAAGCATCAACACCAGCCACGAGCCGGCGCTGGCGACGGCAGTCAGAAGCGTGAAGCGAAAGGATTGAAGGGAGGCGGCGCTCAGGCCTTGCGGGCCGGGCTGGCGGAAATCTCTTCCAGCACTTCGCGGAATTCCGACACGTCCTCGAAGCTCCGGTAGACCGAGGCAAAGCGGATGTAGGCGATCTTGTCCAGCTTGCGCAGCTCGCGCATCACCAGTTCGCCGACCTGGCTGCTGAGCAGTTCCTTCTGGCCCAGCGACAGCAGTTTTTCCTCGATGCGGGTGATGGCATCGTCGATGGCCTCGGCCGAGACCGGGCGCTTGCGCAGCGCGGTGCGCATGGAGTCCTTGAGCTTGGCGCGGACGTAGTCCTCGCGCGAGCCGTTCTTCTTGACGATGGCGGGGAAGAACAGTTCGATGCGCTCGTAGGTGGTGAAGCGGCGGTCGCAGGATTCGCAGCGCCGGCGGCGGCGCACGGTGTCGCCCTCTTCGGACATGCGGGTGTCAAGCACCTGCGTGTTGGAATGACCGCAGAAGGGACATTTCATGCCTGACCACCTTGGGATGTATGGAGCGGCTGCGCCGGCCGTATTGTGATTCTGTCATGGCGCGCCCGCCTTGACGAGGGGGCGGGCGGGCATGCCGGCTGCCGGCATGCCCGAGCCTGGCACCGCCCGGGCGGGCGGCGGGGCAGGCGGTCTTAATGCCTCAACCGTAGACCGGGAAGCGCTTGGTCAGCGCGGCGACCTGCTCGCGCACGCGCGCGATATTGGCCTCGTCGTGCGGGTTGTCCAGCACGTCGGCGATCAGGTTGGCGACCTGGCGGGCTTCTTCTTCCTTGAAGCCGCGGGTGGTCATGGCCGGCGAGCCCAGGCGGATGCCCGAGGTGACGAAGGGCTTTTCCGGGTCGTTGGGGATGGCGTTCTTGTTGACGGTGATGTGCGCGTCGCCGAGGATCTTCTCGGCTTCCTTGCCGGTGATCTGCTTGGCGCGCAGGTCGACCAGCATCACGTGGCTCTCGGTGCGGCCGGAGACGATGCGCAGGCCGCGCGCGATCAGGGTCTCGGCCAGCACAGCGGCGTTCTTCACCACCTGTTGCTGGTAGGCCTTGAACTCGGGCGCCAGTGCTTCCTTGAAGGCCACGGCCTTGCCGGCGATCACGTGCATCAGCGGGCCGCCCTGGATGCCGGGGAAGATGGCCGAGTTGATGGCCTTCTCGTGCTCGGCCTTCATCAGGATCACGCCGCCGCGCGGGCCGCGCAGGCTCTTGTGCGTGGTGGTGGTGACGAAGTCGGCATGCGGCACCGGGTTCGGATAGACGCCGGCGGCGATCAGGCCGGCGTAGTGGGCCATGTCGACCATGAAGTAGGCGCCGATGGACTTGGCCACGCGGGCGATGCGCTCGAAGTCGATGCGCAGGGCGAAGGCGGACGCGCCGGCGATGATCAGCTTGGGCTTCTTTTCCTGGGCCAGTTTTTCCAGTGCGTCGTAGTCGATGTCTTCCTGGGCGTTCAGGCCGTAGCTGACCACGTTGAACCACTTGCCGCTCATATTGAGGGCCATGCCGTGGGTCAGGTGACCGCCTTCGGCCAGGCTCATGCCCATGATGGTGTCGCCCGGCTTCAGCACGGCGAAGAACACGCCCTGGTTGGCCTGCGAGCCGGAATTCGGCTGCACGTTGGCGGCTTCGGCGCCAAACAGTTGCTTGACGCGGTCGATCGCCAGTTGCTCGACGACGTCGACGTACTCGCAGCCGCCGTAGTAGCGCTTGCCGGGATAGCCCTCGGCGTACTTGTTGGTCAGCTGCGAGCCCTGCGCGGCCATCACGGCCGGCGAGGTGTAGTTTTCCGAGGCGATCAGCTCGATGTGATCTTCCTGGCGCTGGTCTTCCTTCTGGATGGCGGCGAAGAGTTCCGGATCGATCTGGTCGATCGTATAGCGGCTGCGTTCGAACATGGCGGGATTCGTCTTGAAAAGGGGATCCGACTTGGCTTCGGGGGTAGGGCGCGCGGGGGAAGGCACATGCGACCTGCACCGGCCTGGTTGCGGCCGGCGCAGGGCGCACCCTGCTTCCCATTCGCTGCCCAGGCGAGCGGCAGGCGTCTGAACTTCACGCCAGAGAACTTGCGCTTCCTCGTGGTAGTGCCCACTGACTTCGCCAGTCGCGCAAGATGGAATGGTTGGCGCGAGTCTACGCGAGCCTCGGGCCGGCCGCAAGCGGCGCGGCATGGCTGTGGCGGGCAGGCCAAGGGTTTACGTCAATGTCGCGCACGGCTCCGCTACAATCGCGGCCATGACGAACTTTGTCTGGACCCTGCGCGTGTATTGGGAAGATACCGACGCGGGCGGCGTAGTGTTCTACGCCAACTACCTGAAATTCTTCGAACGCGCCCGCACCGAATGGCTGCGGTCGCTCGGCATCGGCCAGCAGGCCCTGTCCGACGAGGCCGGCGTGGTCTTCGTCGTCAGGAGCACGGCGGTGGAATACAATGCGCCCGCCCGCCTGGACGACCAGATCGAGATCCGGACCCGGATTGAACGGGTCGGGCCGGCCTCGGTCCAATTCGCCCAAGAAGCGTGGCGCGGGGAGCAGCAGCTGGCGACCGGCGCCATCCGGGTCGGCTGTGTAGATAAGTCCACATTTCGACCCGCCCCCATCCCCGCCCCCGTCCTCGCAACTATCAAGACCGCCCGATGAATCCCGTGACCGTCTCGCAAGACCTGTCCATCGTTTCGCTGGTGCTGCATGCCAGCCTGCTGGCGCAGGCCGTCATGGCGCTGCTGCTGGTGATGTCCCTGTTCTCGTGGACCTACATCTTCCGCAAGCACATGGCGCTGCGCGCCGCGCGCAGCCAGACCGAAGGCTTCGAGCGCGATTTCTGGGCCGGCGGCGACCTGCAGGCGCTGTATAACAGCGCGGTCAACAACCGCCACAACACCGGGGCGCTGGAACGCATCTTCGAGTCCGGCATGGGTGAATTCCTGAAGGCGCGCGAGCGCAGCAACGACGCCGGAGCGCTGCTCGACGCTGCCCGCCGCGCCATGCGCGCGGCCTACCAGCGCGAGATGGATGTGCTGGAATCGCATCTTCCCTTCCTGGCCTCGGTCGGCTCGGTCAGCCCCTATATCGGCCTGTTCGGCACCGTGTGGGGCATCATGAACGCCTTCCGCGGCCTGTCCAATGTGCAGCAGGCCACCCTGGCCTCGGTGGCGCCCGGCATCGCCGAAGCGCTGGTGGCCACGGCCATCGGCCTGTTTGCCGCCATTCCCGCGGTGATCGCCTACAACCGTTATGCGACCGAGATCGATCGGCTGGCAATCCGTTTCGAGAGCTTCATGGAAGAGTTCCTGAACATCCTGCAGCGCCAGACGCGCTGATCGCCAGCAAGGAGCCAAGCTATGGCAGCCATCCAGCGTCGCGGCGGCTCGCGCCGCCGCGCCAGTGCCGAGATCAACGTCGTGCCGTACATCGACGTGATGCTCGTGCTGCTCGTCATCTTCATGGTGGCCGCGCCGATCGTGAGCCCTGCCGTGGTCGACCTGCCCACGGTGGCCAACGCCACCCCGCAGCAGAAGACGCCGCCCATCGTCGTCACCGTGCACGAGGACGGTGCGTTGAGCGCGCGCGGCCAGGACAGTGCCGGCAAGGCCTTCGACCGCAAGCTCGACAAGGCCGGCCTGATCGCCTTCGTCAACCAGCGCCAGGAAGAGAATCCCGACCAGCCGGTGGTGATCGCCGCCGACCGCTCGGTACGCTACGAGGCGGTGCTGGACGTGATGTCCGAGCTGAAGGCGGATGGCGTCAAGCGTGTCGGCCTGATGGTGAAGTCCAAGTAAGGCGTCCCGCCGGGACCCACTAACGTAACCCGCCTGCCGCGAGTGTCGAAGCGTCGATGAAGAAGGCCGCCTATCCATACCAGCCGGTGCGCGAGAAGGGGACCCTGCGTTCCTTCCTGCTGGCCCTGCTGATGCACCTGCTGCTGGGGCTGGTGCTGTACTACGGCGTGCACTGGCAGAGCAGCACCCCGGTCGGCTCCGAGGCCGAATTGTGGACGGCCGCCGACCTGGCGCCCGCTCCCGCACCCACGCCGGCACCGCCACCCCCGCAGCCCGTCACGCAGCCTGCGCCGGTTGCGCCCGCGCCGTCGGCACGCCAGCAGGCCGAGGAAGAGGCCGACATCGCCCTGCAGCAGCTCAAGCGCCGGCAGGCCGAGGCCGCGGCGCGCGAAGAGGCGCGCAAGCAGGCGGAACGGCGCGAGCGCCAGGCGCGCGAGGAGGCCGAGCGCCAGGCGGCCCAGCGCAAGGAAGACGAACGCCGCAAGGCGGCCCAGCAGGCGGCCCAGCTCGCGGCCCAGCAGGAGCAGCAGCGCAAGGAGCAGCTCAAGGAACAGCAGCTCAGGGCGCAGCAGCTGAAAGAGCAGCAGCTGAAAGAGCAGCAGCTGAAAGAGCAGCAGCTCAAGCAGCAACAGCTGAAGGAACAGCAGCGCAAGGAGGCGGACGCCAAGGCGAAGGCCGACGCGGAAGCGAAGGCCCGGGCGGAAGCCGATGCCAAGGCCAAGGCGGATGCCAAGGCCAAGGCAGAGGCCAAGGCAGAAGCGAAGGCCAAGGCGGATGCCGAAGCCAAGGCCAAGGCAAAGGCCGACGCCGAGGCCAAGGCCAAGGCCGAGGCGGCCGCCAACGCCCAGCGCCGCGGCGAGCTGGCACGCCTGCAGGCCATGGCGGCCGGTGGCGGCGGCGCTGGCGGAGGCGGGGTCGGCAGCCAGGCCGGCTCCGGTGCCGGCAGTGGCGGCAAGGCCTCGCCGGGCTATGCGGATCGCGTGCGCCGCCGCGTCAAGCCGAACATCATCTTCACCGAAGACGTCGCCGGCAACCCGGCCGCCGTGGTGACGGTGCAACTGGCGCCGGATGGTTCGCTGATGTCGGCCCGCCTCAGCAAGTCGAGCGGCAATGCCGCCTGGGACAACGCCGTGCTGCGCGCGGTCGAGCGTTCGGACCCGTTGCCGCGCGATGAGAACGGCAAGGCGCCGGGCAACTTCACCATCACTTTCCGTCCCAAGGACTGAGGCAGACACGGCCCCCTATGATTTGCAACTTTGTGCAACTATCAATATCGGGGGTCTGTCCCATCGCTACCATTTCGGGTTGCCTGACGCAGCCCAACGCGAGCATGCGGTATATCGATGCCCGCGTGGTGCGCGCTACGCCGCGCCGTGCCGCCCGCCGGCCGCGCCCCATGAATCTAGATCTTGATTGAGGAGCAGCATGCGAAAGCTCTGGGCCCCCATCCTGCTGTCCGTGACGCTGGCGTTCACCGCCGGTGGCGCACAGGCGCAGCTCAATGTCGAAATCAGCGGGGTTGGCTCCAGCCAGTTCCCGGTGGCCACCGCCAACTTCCAGGGCGAGGCGCAGGCGCCGTTGAGCCTGACCGCCATCATCCGTTCCGACCTGCAGCGCAGCGGCCGCATCCGCAATGTCGATCCGTCCGGCGCCACCGTCGCCGAATCGGCGCAGGTGGACCTGGGCAGCTGGAAGACGCGCGGTGCCGATGCCTTCGTCGCCGGTACCGTGACCCCCACCGGCGGCGGCCAGTACGATGTGCGCTTCCGCCTCTACGACACCGTCAAGGGGCAGAGCCTGGGCGGGCTCGTCTTCAACGTCAACCAGGGCCAGCTGCGTGTCACCGCGCACAAGATCGCCGACTACATCTATGAGAAGCTGCTGGGCGAACGCGGCATCTTCGCCACGCGGCTGTCCTATGTTTCGCGCGTCGGCAACCGCTACCAGCTGCTGATCTCCGACTCCGACGGGCAGAGCCCGCAGGTGGCGCTGACCAGTATCGAACCGATCATCTCGCCCTCGTGGTCGCCCGACGGCCGCCGTGTCGCCTACGTTTCCTTCGAGTCGCGCAAGCCGGTGGTCTATGTGCATGACCTGGCCACGGGCCGCCGCTCCAAGGTGGCGGACTTCAAGGGCAACAACAGCGCGCCGGCGTGGTCGCCGGACGGCCAGCACCTGGCCGTGGCGCTGTCGCGCGACGGCAATACCCAGGTCTACCAGGTCAACGCGGATGGCACCGGACTCAAGCGCCTGAGCCGCAGCAGCGCCATCGACACCGAGCCGATGTACTCGCCGGACGGCCGCAGCATCTACTTCACCAGCGACCGCGGCGGCGGCCCGCAGATCTATCGCATGCCTGCCGATGGCGAATCGAGCGGGGCGGCCCAGCGCGTCACCTTCAAGGGCAGCTACAACGTCAGCCCGCGCATCTCGCCGGACGGCAAGCAACTGGCCTACATCACGCGCGCAGGCGGCTTCAAACTGCAGCTGCTGGATCTCGGCACGGGCGACGTGACCTCGCTCACCGACACCGGCAACGACGAGGCGCCGAGCTTCGCCGCCAACGGCAAGTACATTCTCTACGCCACCCGAGTCGGCGGTCGCTCGGTGCTGGCGGCGGTGTCCACTGACGGGCGTACCCGCCAGGTTCTGTCCCTCCAGTCCGGCGAAGTCCGTGAGCCGTCCTGGGGCCCATTCATGCAATAACAGGAGTGTTCTGCCATGTCCCAACTGATGACCAAGACCCTTGCCGTCGCCGCGCTGCTGGCGCTCGGCGCCTGCAGCTCGGGTGTCAAGCTCGATGACACCGCCAACGCCGGCGCCGGCAAGGGCGGTGCGACCACCGACGCGCGCGCCGTGGCGCCGGTCGACGTCTCGCGCGACGCGCTGAACGACCCGAACAGCCCGCTGGCCAAGCGCAGCGTCTACTTCGATTTCGACAGCTACTCGGTCAAGCCGGAGTACCAGGGCACGCTGACCGAGCATGCCAAGTACCTGGCGGCCCATCGTGACCGCAAGATCCTGATCCAGGGCAACACCGACGAACGCGGCACCAGCGAGTACAACCTCGCGCTGGGCCAGAAGCGCGCCGAAGCGGTGCTGCGCTCGCTGAGCTCGCTGGGCGTGCCCGACAGCCAGATGGAATCGGTCAGCCTGGGCAAGGAGAAGCCGAAGGCGACCGGCCACGACGAAGCCTCGTGGGCGGAAAACCGCCGCGCGGACATCGTCTACTGATCGGACGATCCACGCCATGAATGCACGCGTCTCCAAACTGTCCTGCCTGGCCGCGCTGTCCTGTGCCGGCCTGTTGTGCGCCACGGGCCCGGCGCACGCCGGCGTGTTCGACGATGACGAGGCGCGCCGCGCCATCGTCACCATGCGCGACCAGTTCAACGCCTTCCAGGCCACGGCTTCGCAGCGCATCGACCAGAACAGCCGCGTCCAGCTCGACATGCAGAACCAGCTCGAGAGCCTGCGCCAGGAAGTGGCGCGGCTGCGCGGGCAGAATGAGGTCTTGCAGAACCAGTTGGAGACGCTGCAGAAGCAGCAGAAGGACTACTATGCGGACCTGGATGCACGGCTGAAGAAGTTCGAGCCGCAGCAGGTGACGGTTGACGGCAGGGAAGGGCTGTCGCAGCCGACCGAGAAGCCGGAATACGACGCGGCGCTGCAGCGTTTCCAGGGCGGCGACTTCAAGGGGGCCGGCCAGGCCTTCGCCGCTTTCGCCAAGAAGTATCCGCAGAGTCCTTACCTGCCGCTGGCGCAGTACTGGCTGGGCAACTCGCTGTATGCGCAGCGCGACTACCGCGGTTCCATCAGCGTGCTGCAGAACATGGTGCAGGACAATCCTTCGCATCCCAAGGCACCGGATGCCCTGATCGTCATCGCCAACGACCAGATCGAGTCCGGCCAGAAAGCCGCCGGGCGCAAGACGCTGGAGCTGGTGGTGGCCAAGTACCCGGGCACCGAAGGAGCGCAGGTGGCCAGCAACCGTCTGAAGACGCTGAAGTAACCGTGTGGCGGCGGTGGCCGCCCGCAGTTGGACAAGCTGGACAGCCCGCGCCGTGCGCGGGCTTTTTTCTTGGGCAGGCGTTGCCGTGCGGGGCAGGGGCCGGCCCCGCCGAGGCAGGCTAAAATACCCGGTTACCCCAATTTCCCTAACCGGCGTGCCCAGCGCCGCGCAACCATCATGACCCAACGCGCCATCGTCCTGCTTTCCGGCGGCCTGGACTCCGCCACCGTGCTCGCCATGGCACGCGACCAGGGATTCGAGACCTATGCCCTGTCGATGCGCTACGGCCAGCGCCACTCCTCCGAACTGGAGGCGGCCAAGCGGGTGGCCGCCGCGCTCGGCGCCAAGCGCCACGAGATCATCGACCTGGACCTGCGCCGCTTCGGCGGTTCCGCGCTGACCGACGACGCGCTGGCCGTGCCGACCGATGGCGCCAGCGAGGGCATTCCCGTGACCTACGTGCCGGCACGCAACACCATCATGCTGTCGCTCGCGCTCGGCTGGGCCGAGGCGGTGGGCGGGCGTGACCTGTTCTTCGGCGCCAACGCGGTCGATTACTCCGGCTATCCGGACTGCCGGCCCGAGTACGTGGCGGCCTACGAGACGCTCGCCAACCTTGCCACCAAGGCCGGCGTGGAGGGGCAGCGTATCCATGTGCACGCCCCCATCATCGACATGAGCAAGGCCGACATCATCCGCGAGGGCATCCGCCTGGGCGTCGACTACGGCCTGACGGTGTCCTGCTACCAGGCGGACGACGACGGCCGCGCCTGCGGCGTCTGCGATTCCTGCCGCATCCGCCGCGCCGGCTTCGAGGCCGCTGGCGTGCCCGATCCCACCCGCTACCAGCAGGCCGGCTGAGACCGGCGCCGCGACTCCGATCCTACTGCTGCCACCCTCCGCGCGCCCCCACGCCAATGCCCGATATCGACATCCCCGCGCTTACGCACACGGTGCTGCTGAGCACCTTCGCCCTGACCTTCCTGTTCGGCGCCGTCCTGCAGCGCACACACTTCTGCACCATGGGAGCGGTCTCCGACGTGGTCAACATCGGTGACTGGAGCCGCATGCGCATGTGGGCGCTGGCTATCGGCGTCGCCATGATCGGTACCGGGGCGCTGGCCGCGGCCGGGCTGATCGACCCGACCAAGACCATCTACACGGCCAGCAAGCTGTCGTGGCTGTCGGCGCTGGCGGGCGGGCTGATGTTCGGCTTCGGCATGGTGCTGGCCTCCGGCTGCGGCAGCAAGACGCTGGTGCGCATCGGGGCCGGCAACCTGAAGTCGCTGGTGGTGTTCGTCTTCCTCGGCCTGTCGGCGCTGATGACGCTGCGCGGGCTGTTCGGCGTGGTGCGCGTCAACACCGTGGACGCGGTGGCGCTCACCCTGCCCACGACCCAGGACCTGCCGTCGCTGCTGGCGCAGGGCAGCGGGCTGTCGCGCGGTGCGCTGCAGCTCGGCCTGGGCCTGGTGCTGGGGGGCGCGCTGTCGCTGTGGGCACTGGCCGGCAAGGGCTTCCGCACCTTTGACAACCTGCTGGGCGGCATCGCGGTCGGCCTGATCATCGTCGGCATGTGGTACGTGTCCGGCCACCTCGGCTATGTTTCGGAGGATCCCAATACCCTGGAGGAGCTGTTCATCGGCACCAACAGCGGCCGCATGGAGAGCCTCAGCTTCGTCGCGCCCTATGCCTACACGATGGACTGGCTGACGATGTTCAGCGACAAGAGCAAGGTGCTGACCGTCGGCATCGTCAGCGTGTTCGGCGTGATCGCCGGCGCCGCGGCCTACGCGCTGGCGACGCGCACCTTCCGCTGGGAAGGCTTCGCCGGTGCCGAGGATGTCGCCAACCATATCGTCGGCGGCCTGCTGATGGGCGCCGGCGGCGTGACCGCGCTGGGTTGCACCATCGGCCAGGGACTGTCAGGGGTGTCGACGCTGGCGCTGGGCTCCTTCATCGCGCTGGCCGGCATCCTGGCCGGCGCGATGCTGGCGTTCCGCTACCAGATGTGGCGCCTCGAACGGATGGTGTAATCAGCCTGTCATCGATCGATGGTTGTTGGCGGACTCTTTCTGTTGACAGTACGCCGGGCGCATGACTATAATCGCTGCTTCAGTTTTTTCGGGTCGTTAGCTCAGTCGGTAGAGCAGCGGACTTTTAATCCGTTGGTCGCGTGTTCGAGTCACGCACGACCCACCAGAATTGCAAAAAGCCCGTGGCGCAAGCCACGGGCTTTTTTGTTTGCGGTGCCGGGTGAAGCGGATCGTCGAATCGCGCGGATCGTCGAATGGTGGACCGTCGCGTCGCACATCGGCAGGGCAGGCGACCGCCTGCGCCTGCGCTCAGGGTTGCCGGCCCGGAGCCGGCGCGTCGGCCGGCGTTTCCGGGGCCGGGCTGCCGTCGGCATTGCCCTGCTGCCCTTCGCTCCAGCGCTGGTAGGCCAGGTAGCCGGCGCCGGCCAGCATGCCCACCTTGGACAGGTTCCAGGCCCAGCGCGCCAGCGGTGTCTTGCGCAGCAGCGGCAGGGCCAGCGAGACGGCCGAGCTCAGCAGCGGGTGGTCGCGCGCTACGCCCAGTACCTTGAGCACGGTCGGCGCGTTGCCGGTGCCGGGCAGCCAGTGGCGCAGGCGGGCCAGTCGTCCGGTGCTGCCGCGCACCTGGCTGACGGCCTGGGAGAAGTCATAGCGCTCGAGCGCGGCTCGGGTGAGCAGGAGTTCCTTGCGCACCGCCAGCGGCAGCTTGGCTTCGCGCGACAGGCGCACCGGGCGGGCGTGCGGCCGGCGCTCCGCTGCGGTGTTGCTGGCGGTGTCGGCCTTGTGGTCCGGTGCGCTCATTGGCGTAGCACCTCGCGGTCTTTGTCGATCTCGGCCAGCGTGGCCTCGAACAGCGGCGGCGCACGCCGCACGATATTGCGTGCCGCCAGCAGGCAGGCGGCACAGGCGGCGCCGTCGATCAGCACCAGTGCGCCGAGCGCCTGCCAGCGGTAGGTGTCCCAGAAGACGATCGCGATCAGCACGGTCAGCGTCACCATTGCCAGGCCGAAGAAGACCAGGCCGAAACAGGCGAGCAGGGCGACCCGCAGCAATCTTGCGCGCTCCTCGGCCAGCTCGACGCTGGCGAGTTCCAGGCGCGTCTGCAGCATGGCCACGACCGAGCCGGCCAGGTTGCGCAGCGACTCCAGGAATTTGGGTGGGGTGGGCGATTCGCTCATGCGCTCATGCGGATGGGGCGTGGCTACGTGCGCCCGGACCCGGCGCGGCCGGCCACGGGCAGGAAGGGCCGCGGGCGAGGCCCGTCGGCATGTGGATGGCGAGCCGCGGCCGCCGCCGCCCGGGGCGCGCCGCGGCCGCGCGTGATCACTTGCGGTTGAGCAGCAGGCCGATCAGCAGGCCGACGCCGGCGGCCACGCCCACGGCGCGCCAGGGATGGTCGTGCACGTAGTCGTCGGTGGCGCGGGCCGCAGCCTTGCTCTTGGTGACGACGGCATCCTGCAGGTCCTGCGCCTTTTCCTTCGCTTGCTTCAGCAGCCCCATGCCGCGTTCACGCAGCTCGGCAGCTTTTTCGCCAGTGGTCGAGGCCGCTTGCTTGAGCAGTTCTTCGGCATCGGACAAAACGGTCTTGACATCGCTCATCAGTTTCTCCTGTTTGCGGGCGGTTGGTACGGATATTGACATTGTGCCTGCCTCGCGCCGCCTTGGGCGGATTCTCGCGTGCTTCCTAGCATATGTGGCACCCCGGCGTGGTTTCAAGACCACGCGATGCGGGGTCACGGCCCAGTGCTGCGCGCAGCACGGTGGCAGATGGCTGACACATGCCCTTATGCGCTGGAGTGATTTTGTCGTGACTTTATATTCGTTCGGGTTGGATCGCAATCCGGCTACGCTGGTTCCCATCTGATTTTTGCTTGCGCCATTTCTGTAATCAGGAGGGAAAACATGACATTGCGCCTGGGCGATATCGCCCCCGACTTTGAGCAGGATTCCAGCGAAGGCCCGATCCGCTTCCATCAGTGGCTGGGCAGCGACTGGGGGGTGCTGTTTTCGCATCCGGCCGACTTCACGCCGGTCTGCACCACCGAACTCGGCCTGACGGCCAAGTTGAAGGACGAGTTCGCGCGGCGTAACGTCAAGGTGATCGCGCTGTCGGTGGACGGGGTGGAGTCGCACCGCGGCTGGATCCGCGATATCGACGAAACGCAGGGTACCTCGGTCAACTTCCCCATCCTGGCCGACGCGGACCGCAAGGTGGCCACGCTGTACGACATGATCCACCCGAACGCGAGCGAGACCTTCACCGTGCGCTCGCTGTTCGTGATCGACCCGAACAAGAAGGTGCGGCTGACCATCACCTATCCCGCCAGCACCGGACGCAATTTCAACGAGATCCTGCGCGTGATCGATTCGCTGCAGTTGACCGACAGCCACAGCGTGGCGACGCCGGGCAACTGGCAGGACGGCGACGATGTGGTCATCGTGCCGTCGCTGAAGGACGAGGAAGTGATCCGCCAGAAATTCCCGAAGGGCTACCGGGCGGTCAGGCCATACCTGCGCCTGACCCCGCAACCCGGCAAATGATGCCGGCGTGCCAGGCATAAGCTGCGCGCTCTGCGAAACGGCAGCGGCGCGCCGGGCCTGGGCCCGCGCGCGCCGCGATCGGTGCAGTCAACGACGGGGCAGCCCGTCGTCTCCTTGGTAGTGTGTGTTCGGCCCGGCGCTGCCGGGCCATTTTTCATGCCGGCGGCAGGTTTCAGAAGAAGGCCTGGATGCCGGTCTGGGCGCGGCCCAGGATCAGGGCGTGGATGTCGTGGGTGCCTTCGTAGGTATTGACCACTTCCAGGTTCACCACATGGCGGATCACGCCGAACTCGTCCGAGATGCCGTTGCCGCCGAGCATGTCGCGCGCCACGCGGGCGATGTCCAGCGACTTGCCGCAGGAATTGCGCTTCATGATCGAGGTGATTTCCACCGCGGCGGTGCCTTCGTCCTTCATGCGGCCCAGGCGCAGGCAGCCTTGCAGGCCCAGCGTGATCTCGGTCTGCATGTCGGCCAGCTTCTTCTGGATCAGCTGGTTGGCGGCCAGCGGGCGGCCGAACTGCTTGCGGTCCAGCGTGTACTGGCGGGCGGTGTGCCAGCAGAATTCGGCGGCGCCCAGCGCGCCCCAGGCGATGCCGTAGCGGGCCGAGTTCAGGCAGGTGAACGGTCCCTTCAGGCCGGCCACGCCGGGCATCAGGTTCTCTTCCGGCACGAAGACCTGGTCCAGCACGATTTCACCGGTGATCGAGGTGCGCAGGCCGACCTTGCCGTGGATGGCGGGCGCGCTCAGGCCCTTCCAGCCCTTTTCCAGGATGAAGCCGCGGATGGCTTCCTTGCCGTCGTCGCCGGTCAGCTTGGCCCACACGACGAAGACATCGGCGATCGGCGAGTTGGTGATCCACATCTTGGCGCCGCTCAGCTCGTAGCCGCCCGCGACCTTCTTGGCGCGCGTGATCATCGAGCCCGGGTCGGAACCGTGGTTCGGCTCGGTCAGGCCGAAACAGCCGATCCACTCGCCGGTGGCCAGCTTGGGCAGATACTTCTGCTTCTGCGCTTCGCTGCCGAATTCATAGATCGGCACCATCACCAGCGACGACTGCACGCTCATCATCGAACGATAGCCCGAGTCGACACGCTCGACCTCGCGGGCGATCAGGCCATAGCTGACGTAGTTCAGGCCAGGGCCGCCGTACTGCTCGGGGATGGTGGGGCCGAGCAGCCCGAGTTCGCCCATCTCGCGGAAGATGGCCACGTCGGTCTTCTCGTTGCGGAACGATTCCAGCACGCGCGGTGCCAGCTTGTCCTGGCAGTAGGCGGCGGCGGCGTCGCGCACCATGCGTTCGTCGGCGCTCAGTTGCTGGTCGAGCAGCAGCGGGTCGGCCCAGTGGAATTCGGCGTTTGCGGCCATGGATGTCTCCTTCGGTAATGCAGTCGGGTCAGATGGCCGGCGTGCCGGCCAGGATGGGAATGCGGTAGCCTGCTGGTCTTGCGTAGTTCCGCATTGCGGAACTTTGTTCCGATGAGTTAGTATAGCGTAAAGATACCGGCCGGCAATAGTGTCGTGGGCCGGCCAGTCCCGGCGCCGGCCGAGGCCCATGCATGCGCTGTCTGCGGCATATGGTGAGATGCGGCGCCGGCCGAATGCTTGCGGGACCGTTCCAATCCGAGCGCAGGAGCGCCATCTTGTCCAACCGCCAATCCACCCCCGCCACCCTTGCCGCTGCCGAGCCGCCTGCGCGCGAAAGCGATCCCAACTTCGTCACCGCGCTGGCGCGCGGACTCGAGCTGCTGCGTTGTTTCCGCACCGGCGAGGCCATGCTGGGCAACCAGGACTTCGTGCGCCGCACCGGCCTGCCGAAGGCCACGGTCAGCCGCCTGGCGGGCACGCTGGTGCAGCTCGGCTACCTGCGCTACGACGACAGCCTGGGTAAGTACGCACTCGATGCCGGCGTGCTGGCGCTCGGCTACGCCTACCTGTCGGCGTCCGACGTGGTGGCGCTGGCGCGGCCGCACATGCTGGCCTTTGCGCAGGCCTACGGCGTGTCGGTGTCGCTCGGCAAGCGCGAGCGGCTGGAGGTGATCTACCTGGAGTCGATCCGCAATGATGCGGGCGTGATGCTGGGGCTGGGGGTGGGGTCGCGCTTGTCGCTGGTGTCCAGCTCGATGGGGCGCGCTTACCTGGCGGCCCTGCCGCAGGCGCGGCGCGAGCGGGTGCTGGCCGAGTTCGCGCAGGCCTTCCCGGAGCAATGGAAGCAGCAGGAGGCGCCGATGCGCGCCGCGCTGGCGCAGGCCGGGCAGGACGGCTACGCAGCCTCGTTCCGCGACTGGCATCCGGCCATCCACGCCTGCGCGGTGGCCTTCCGCCCGGTGGGGGAAAAGGAACTGCACATGCTGAGCTGCAGCGCTTCGTACGGGTCGGTGCCCGAGGCGTTGTTCCGCGATACCCTGGCGCCCGCGCTGCAGGCGCTGGCGGCCAGGTTGTCGGACCCGGCGGCCTGAGCCGGCGGGCCGTCGCGAGCGGAGCGTGTCTTACAGGTCGGTGCGCAGTTTCCAGAGCTCGGGGAACAGCACCACGTCGAGCATCCTGCGCAGGTAGCTGACGCCTTCGGTGCCGCCGGTACCGCGCTTGAAGCCGATCACGCGCTCGACCGTGGTCACATGGCGGAAGCGCCATTGGCGGAAGGCATCTTCGAGGTCGACGAATTTCTCGCCCAGTTCGTACAGTTCCCAGTGCGCGTCCGGCTTGCGGTAGACCTCGAGCCAGGCGGCCTCGACCGAGGCGTTGTAGGCGGTCGGCTGGGTCCAGTCGCGTTCCACGCAGTCCGCGTCGATGGCGAAGCCGCGCCGCGCCATCAGGCGCACCGCCTCGTCGTAGAGGGACGGCGTGTGCAGGGCCGTTTCCACCAGTGCCAGGTGTTCCGGACGGTGCGCGTGCGGCCGCAGCATGGCCGCGTTCTTGTTGCCGAGGATGAACTCGATCTCGCGGTACTGGTAGGACTGGAAGCCGGACGACATGCCGAGGTAGGGCCGCATCGCCGAATATTCCGGCGGCGTCATGGTGGCGAGCACGTTCCAGGCCTGCACCAGCTGGTCCATGATGCGCGACACGCGCGTCAGCATCTTGAACGCCGGCGGCAGCCGGTCTTCCTTCACGCAGTCGCGCGCGGCGCGCAGCTCGTGCAGCATCAGCTTCATCCACAGTTCCGTGGTCTGGTGCTGCACGATGAAAAGCATCTCGTTGTGGTCGGGCGAGAGCGGGTGCTGGGCGCTGAGGATCTGGTCCAGGCCCAGGTAGTCGCCGTAGCTCATGTCCTTGGCGAAGTCCATCTGCGCGCCGTGCCAGCCGTCGGCACCGCCCTGGCCGCCCTGGGCGGCCGCGCCCGACATCGGGCATCCCTTGTGCTGAGTCATGCTGCGCCTCCCTCAGGTCACCGTGCTGCGGATCTGGAAGCGGGCGTCGCGGTAGCTGCCGCTGTCGAGCACGTCGCGCAGCACCTCGACCGCGTCCCACACCTCGGTGAAGCTGGTGTAGAGCGGGGTGAAGCCGAAGCGCGCGATGCGCGGCTCGCGATAGTCGCCGATCACGCCGCGGTCGATCAGGTTGGCCATCACGGCATAGCCATCCGGGTGGGCGAAGCTGACCTGGCTGCCGCGGCGGCCGTGCTCGCGCGGCGTGATGAGTTCGAGCGGGTGGTGGCCGCAGCGCGTTTCCACCAGTGTAATGAACAGGTCGGTCAGTTGCAGCGACTTGGCGCGCAGCGCCTGCATGTCAGTCTGCGCGTAGATGTCCAGGCCGCACTCCACCAGCGCCATCGAGGTGATCGGCTGGGTGCCGCACAGGTAGCGCGCCACGCCGGAACGCGGACGGTAGCCGGGTTCCATGGCGAAGGGCGCGGCATGGCCCCACCAGCCCGACAGCGGCTGCCAGAAGGCATCGCGCAGCCCCGGCGCGACCCAGACGAAGGCCGGCGAGCCGGGGCCGCCGTTCAGGTACTTGTAGGTGCAGCCGATGGCGTAGTCGGCCCCGGCTGCGGCCAGGTCGACCGGCACCGCGCCGGCCGAATGGCACAGGTCCCACACCGCCAGCGCGCCCTTGGCATGGGCCAGCGCGGTCAGCCGGGCCATGTCCAGCATCTCGCCGGTCTTGTAGTTGACGTGGGTCACCATCAGCACGGCGGTGTCGGCGCCGAGCGCCGCCTCGATCTGCTCGGGCGAGTCCACCAGCTTGAGCGAGTAGCCCTGCTGCAGCAGGTCGGCCAGGCCCTGGGCGATGTAGAGATCGGTGGGGAAGTTGCTCGACTCGGAGACGATCACCTTGCGCGCGGGATCGCGCGAGGCCTGCACGCGCAGCGCCGCCGCCAGCACCTTGAACAGGTTGATCGAGGTGGTGTCGGTCACCACCACCTCGTCCTGGCCGGCACCGACCAGCGGCGCCAGCTTGTTGCCCAGCCGCTGCGGCAGTTCGAACCAGCCGGCGCTGTTCCAGCTGCGGATCAGGCCGTCGCCCCATTCGTCGGCCACCACCGCGGCGGCGCGTTCGGCCGCCGCGCGCGGACGCGCGCCGAGCGAGTTGCCGTCGAGGTAGATCACGCCTTCGGGCAGCGCGAACTGCTCGCGCAGGTGACGCAGCGTGTCGTCACGGTCGAGTGCGAGGCAATGCTCGCGGGTCAATGTGGTCATGGCAGGGACAGGTCTGGTCTGGCGGAACGGGCCGGTATCGGAGAGGGACGCGGCAGGGTTGGGCAGGGTTGGAAGGGGCCGCCGGGCGGCGGCGCAAAGGTGCGCTCAGCCGAGCGCGCGCAGCACCGCGCGCACCGGGCTGGCGTCGAGGCCGGCCAGGCGCAGCGGCAGCGCGATCAATTCGTAGTCGCCCTCGGGCACCGCATCGAGCAGCAGGCCTTCGAGAATGGCCATGCCGTGGCGGCGCACGGTACGGTGCGCATCCATGGTCTTGGACTCCTGCGGGTCGACCGAGGGCGTGTCGATGCCGACCAGGCGCACGCGGTGCGCGGCCAGCAGCTCGATGGTCTGCGGCGCGATGGCGCAGAAGCCGGGATCCCACTGCGCCAGCGGCGCGCTCCGGTAGCAGCGCAGCAGCACGCGCGGCGGCGTGCCGGTCAGCGCGTGCTCGATGTGGCGGGGCTCGACCAGGGGGGAGGCATCCAGGCAGTGGATGACGCGGCAGGGGCCCAGGTAGGGCTCCAGCGGCACCGCGCCGATCGGCGCGCCGTCGGCCGCGTAGTGCAGGGGGGCGTCGGCATGGGCACCGGTGTGCGGTGACAGCGTGATGCGGCCGACGTTGACCGGGCAGCCCGGGCCCATTTCCCAGGCCGGCTGCTGCTGGAACGGGGTGTCGCCGGGCCAGACGGGCGTGGCCGGCGAGAGCGGCGGGCTGATGTCCCAGAGCTGGCGGGAGGTGGCGTGGTCGGTCATGACGGTGGGTCGCCGCAGGGGCGCGCGCAGGCTGTCGATGTCGGCATGATAAGCAAAAATGCAGGCAAGATGCTTGCTATTTCCACTATGAATGCGATGTCCTATCGCATAGAATTCGAAATAACAGCGTCAAAATAGAATTTTCTGCGAATGCAACTCGACCCCACCGATCTGCGCATCCTCGCCTGCCTGCAGGAGAACGGCCGTATCAGCAACCAGGACCTCGCCGAGCGCGTGGCGCTGTCGCCTTCGGCCTGCCTGCGGCGCGTGCGCCTGCTGGAGGAGGGCGGGGTGATCGGCGGCTATCGCGCTTGGTTCGATGCCGAGCAGCTCGGCCTGGAGATCGAGGCGATCGTGCAGGTATCGATGCGCCACGACGTCGACGACTGGCACGACACCTTCAATGCCGCCGTGCAGTCCTGGCCCGAGGTGGTGTCCGCCTACATCATCACCGGCGACAGCAACTACATCTTGCGCGTGCAGGCGCGCAACCTGAAGCACTACTCGGATTTCATCGTCAACCGGCTGTACCGCACGCGTGGCGTGATGGACATCCGCTCCAATATCGTGCTGCAGCGGATCAAGACCGGCGGCTCGCCGCTGGATGTGCTGAAGGCCTGATGGTCCCGTTCCGCGAGGCGGCGGGTGGCAGGTGTCAGCGCCCGGTGTGCAGCGCGATCAGGCGGCGCAGGGTGTCCTTGAGCTGCTGTCCCTGCTGCGTGCCGAAGTCTTCCAGCACGGCGCGCTCATGGGCGGCGGCCTTGGCCAGCAGCGGCCGCGCGCGCGCGCGGCCCGCCGCCGTGATCCACACCAGGGCGGTGCGGCGGTCGGTTTCGCCGCTGCGGCGCTCGACCAGGCCTTCGGCAGCCATGCGGTCGAGCAGCTTGGTCAGCGTGGGCTGTTTGTTCAGCGTGATCTGCGCCAGTTCGCCGACCGGGCAGCCGCTGCGGTCGGCCAGGGTCGCCAGCACCCGCCATTCGGCCACGCTCAGCCCGGCCGCTTCCACCTGGCGGTGGAATTCCCCCGACACCAGGTGGCTGGCGCGCGCCAGCAAGTAGGCCAGGTAGCCGTCGACGAAGGGCTCGCGGGCGTCGTCCGCCATGGCCGGGCCGGCTCAGTCGCCGAGCGGGGAGGTGGTGGAGAAGGCGCCGCCGTGGAACACCAGGGGGTGCCCGCCGCTGCCCGGCACGCCGCAGCGTTCCACTTCGCCGACGAAGATGATGTGGTCGCCCTCGTCGTAGCGGCTGCGGTTATGGCATTCGAACCAGGCCAGGGCATTGGCCAGCACGGGCAGTCCGGTCTCGGACAGGCGGTAGTCGACGCCGGCGAAACGGTCGCCTTTGAGCGTGGCGAAGCGCTGGCACAGGTCGAGCTGGGAGGCCGACAGCACATTGATGATGTAGTGCGAACCGTCGCGGAACATCGGCAGGCTGTTGGCGGTGGTGGCCATGCTCCACAGCACCAGGGGCGGGTCCATCGAGACCGAGTTGAACGAGCTCGCGGTGATGCCGACGAAGGGCGTGCCGGCGCCGGATGCCGCGCGCGTGGTGATGATCGTCACCCCGGTGGCGAACTGGGACAGGGCGCGGCGGAAGTGCTTGGCGTCGAAGTCGGGAGAGGCGGCGCGGCCGGCGTGGCGGGGGGCGTGCGGCTCGGGCTCAGGCATGCCCATGTCTCGGGCTCCACTGGAATCCATGAAATTTCATATATTATTTGCGCCAGGGCCAGGAATCACAAGCACAAGCTAAGCACACGCCAAGGCGCTGGCCGCCCGCCATCGGTGGGATCGCGCACACAAGGCAGGAGGAGATGACATGCTCGTCGAGCAGATCGAACACCGCTGGCTGGCGGCGTTCCGGCGTACCCTTGAACTTTGCGGCCTGACCGGCACGGAGGTCGTGGGCATTGTAACGGAGTCCCAATCCCGGCGCGTCAACGTGGAATTGGCCGAGCTGGCGGTGCAGTCGCTTGGCGCCACGCCGGTGCGGATCCAGGTGCCGACGCCGGCACTGAGCGCGCCGGCACCGGTGCGCTCCACCGGCGCGAGCGACGCGCTGCAGCAACTGGCACCGGTGGTGGCCGCCCTGTCGCGCTGCCACCTGGTGCTGGACTGTACCGTCGAAGGCCTGCTGCACGCGCCCGAACTGCCGCACATCCTGCGCGGGGCCGATGGCGTGGTGCCGCGCCTGCTGATGATCAGCAACGAGCACCCCGAGATCCTGGAGCGCTGCCTGCCCGACCCGGCGCTGGAAGGCAGCGTGCGCGCCGCCATGAAACGGCTGCGCGGCGCGCGCGAGATGCGCGTCCACAGCGCCGCCGGCACCGAGCTGCGCATCGGGCTGGGCGAGGCACGCGTGGGCGGCGTCTGGGGCTACTGCAACAAACCCGGGCAGGTCGCGCACTGGCCAGGCGGCCTGTGCCTGGCCTTCCCGGCACGCGGCCAGGTCAACGGCACCCTGGTGCTGGCGCCGGGCGATGTCAACCTGACCTTCAAGACCTATCTGCGCGATACCGTGGTCTGTCATATCGAGGATGACTACATCCTCGCCATCGAGGGCCAGGGCGTGGATGCCGACATGATGCGTGGCTATTACGACGCCTGGGCGCAGCGCGAGGGCAACCGCGACGCCTACGCCGTCTCGCACGTGGGCTGGGGCCTGAATCCGGCCGCGCGCTGGGACGCCATGACCTTCTACGACAAGCGCGACTGCAACGGTACCGAGCTGCGCGCCTTCGCCGGCAATTTCCTCTATTCGACCGGCGCCAACGAGGTGGCCGGGCGGCATACCCTGGGACACTTCGACCTGCCGCTGCGCCATTGCACCATCACGCTGGACGGGCACCCCGAGGTCGAGCAGGGCCGCCTGACGGAGGCCGCCGCATGAGCCCGGCGCCATCCACGCCGGCCGGCGCGCCGGCACGCCGCCTCCATGCCAACGGCATCGCCACGCTGGAGCAGGGCGAGGGCACCGTGACCGTGGTCCTGCTGCACGGCATCGGCGGCGGCAAGGCCGCCTGGCCCGAGCAGCTCGCCGCGCTGGCCCGGGCCGGCTACCGTGCGCTGGCCTGGGACATGCCCGGCTACGGCGACAGCGCCCTCATCGACCCCTACGACTTCGACGGGCTCGCCGCCGCCCTGGCGCCGCTGCTGCAGGCCGAGCGTGCGGCCGGCCGGCGCGTGGTGCTGCTCGGCCACAGCATGGGCGGCATGGTGGCGCAGCAGGCCTGCGCCGCCACGCCGGCGCTGATCGACGGCATGGTGCTGTCAGGCACCTCGCCCGCCTTCGGCAAGCCCGGCGGCGACTGGCAGCGCGACTTCGTCGCCGCGCGCACCGCGCCCCTGGACGCCGGCCGCAGCATGGCCGAGATGGCGGCGGGGCTGGTGCGGGCCATGGTGGCACCGGATGCGCCGCCGGACGGGGTGGCGTTCGCCACCGCCGTGATGGCCGCGGTGCCACCCGCTACCTACCGTGCCGCGCTTGGCGCGCTGGTGCGCTTCGACCAGCGCGAGGCGCTGGCACGCATCGCCGTGCCGGTGCTGGCGCTGGCCGGCGAGCACGACAACAATGCCGCGCCCGCGGTGATGGAGCGCATGGCGCAGCGCATTGCCGGTGCCGAGTACCACTGCCTGCCCGGCGTGGGCCATCTCGCCTGCATGGAGCAGCCGGCGCTGTTCAATGCGGCGGTGCTCGACTTCCTCGCGCGGCGCTTCCCTCCCGCCTGAGCGGCCTGCCTGGCCGGCTTGAGCGGCTGCATCCGCTGCCTTCCGGCGACTGCCCTGCGCTGGCAGGGCGTACACCTCACCCCGTGCCGGCCTTGCCGGCCACCACCAGAACTGGCGCCGGCCCTCGCCGGCGGCGCCTACAGGAGACCGCGACATGCCCTTGGATTTCACTCCCGCCGTCGGCGGCGCCGATTTCACCGAAGCGCAGGCGCGCCTGCTGGCGCTGGCCAATCGCCTCGGCCGCGAGTCCTTCGCGCCGCGCGCCGCGACCTGGGATCGCGAAGCCAGCTTTCCCTTCGCCAACTACGACGACTTGCGCGAGGCCGGCCTGCTGCGCCTGTGCGTGCCGCGCGCCTTCGGCGGCGAGGGCGCGGATTTCGCCACCTACTGCATGGTCGGTGCCGAGATCGGCCGCTTCTGCGGCGCCACCGCGCTGACCTACAACATGCACATCTGCTCAACGATGTGGACCGGCGTGCTGGCCGACGGCATCGGCATGACGCCCGGGCAGCGAGCCGAGCACGAGGCGCGCCGCGAGCTGCATTTCGCGCGCGTGGTGCGTGATGGCGCGATCTACGCCCAGCCCTTCTCCGAAGGCTCGGCCGCCGCTGCCGGCAAGGCACCGTTCGGCACCAGCGCGCGCAAGGTCGAGGGTGGCTGGGTGCTGAACGGGCGCAAGATCTTCGCTTCGCTGTCGGGCGCGGCGGACTATTACGGCATCCTCTGCACGGAAGACCGCGGCGACCAGCATCCCGACATGCGCGACACGCTCTACATCGCCGTGCCGGGCAGGGCCGAGGGCGTGAGCGTCACCGGCGAGTGGGATCCGCTGGGCATGCGCGGCACGGTATCGCGCACGCTGCTGCTCAAGGATGTGTTCGTGCCCGATGCCGAGCAGCTGATGCCGCGCGGCGTCTACCACAAGGCGGCGCAGACCTGGCCGGCGATGTTCTTCACGCTGGCGCCGACCTACCTCGGCGTGGCGCAGGCCGCCTACGACTTCACCGTGCAGTACCTGCGCGGCGAGGTGCCGGGCCAGCCGCCGGTCAAGCGGCGCATGTACCCGACCAAGCAGATCGCGGTGGCGCAGATGCGCATCCAGCTGGAAAACATGCGCTCGATCTTCTGGCGCGTCATCCACGAGGCGCGCCCCGATCCGTCCAAGGACGAGCGCCTGCGCCTGTACGCCGCGCAGTACACGGTGATGGAGGGCGCCAACGACATCGCGCGGCTGGCGATCCGCACCTGCGGCGGCCAGTCGATGCTCAAGGACCTGCCGCTCGAGCGCCTCTACCGCGACTCGCGCTGCGGCGCCCTGATGCTGCCCTGGACCGCCGAACTGGTGCTCGACCGCATGGGCCGCGAAACGCTGTACGAAGCCGGCGAGCGCGACGAATGAGCGCCGCCGTGAGCGCTTCCGCTGCCGCCGGCGGGGCCGGGCAGGCAGCCACCCTGGCCGAGGCGCTGCAGGCGCAGGCGCTGGCCGCGCCGCAGCGCCCGGCGCTGCATCATCGCGGCCAGACCTTGTCGTACGGCGCATTGTGGCAGCGGGCGCAGGCGGTGGCGGCCAGCCTCGCGCGCGATTGGGGCATAGGCCATGGCGACCGCGTCGCCACGCTGTGCCTGAACCACGAACGGCAGCTGGCCCTGCTCTTCGCCTGCGCGCGGCTGGGGGCCATCCTGGTGCCGCTGAATTACCGGCTGGCCGTGCCAGAACTGCAAGCGGTGGCGCAGCATGCGCAGCTTGCCGTGCTGTTCCACGACGACATGCATGCCGCGCAGGCGCGGGAGGTTGCGCAAGGCCTGTGCCGGCACGGGCCGCTCGGCGGGCTGGGCGAGGCGCTGCCGGATCCCGCGGCCGGCGGCTCGGGCGGCCCTGGTGGCGCCGTGGACGGTGCCACGCCGCTGCTGCTGGCCTACACCTCGGGCACCACCGGCCAGCCCAAGGGCGCGCTGCACACGCAGGCGGGCATGCTGGCCAACGCGCGCGCGAGCTGGTGGGCGCACGCCCTGCAGCCGCAGGACCACGTACTGTCGGTGCTGCCGCTGTTCCACGTCGGCGGCCTGTGCATCCAGACGCTGCCGGCGCTGCTGGCCGGCGCACAGGTCACGCTGCACGACCGCTTCACGCCGGAGGGCTGGCTGCAGGCGCTGGCGCTGCAGCGGCCGACCCTGGCCCTGATGGTGCCGGCCACCTTGCGCGCGGTGCTGGAGCATCCGGACTGGCCGGCGGCCGACCTGTCCTCGCTGCGCGGCGTGATGGCCGGTTCCTCGCCGATCCCGCTGTCCTATCTCGAGGCCTTCCACCGGCGCGGCGTGCCGCTCGGACAGGTCTATGGCGCCACCGAGACCGGCCCGGTGTCGGTAGCGCTGCGCCTGCCGCAGGCCATGGCACGCGCCGGCGCCGCAGGCTGGCCGCACGCCGGCGCCGAGGTGCGCCTGGTGACGCATGCCGGCGGCGAGGCCGAGCCGGGCGAGGTGGGCGAACTGTGGCTGCGCGGCGACAACCTGATGCAAGGCTACTGGCGCGAGCCCGCGCATCCCGACTTCGTCGACGGCTGGTTCCGCTCGGGCGACCTGGCGCGGCGCGATGCCGATGGCTGCCTGACGGTGGTGGGCCGCAGCAAGGACATGATCATTTCGGGCGGCGAGAACATCTATCCGGCCGAGATCGAGAATGCGCTGCTGGCCCTGCCAGGCGTGCAGGAGTGCGCGGTGGTGGGCCTGCCCGATCCGCGCTGGGGCGAGGTGCCGGTGGCCGCCATCGTGCCGGCACCGGACGCCGACCGCGAGGCGCTCGGCGGCGAGCGCCTGCGTGCCGCGCTGGATGGCCGCATCGCCCGCTTCAAGCTGCCGCGCGAGGCCGTGCTGCTGGACGCGCTGCCGCGCAGCGCGCTGGGCAAGGTGCTCAAGCCGCAACTGCTGGCGCTGCTGGCCCGACCGGCGCGGCCGCGCGGCTGATGCCTGACGCTGCGCGGGGCAAGCGGCTATGCTAGAGGCATTGCCAAGGGAGCGAAGTCTATGGAAAACGGACTGGAGATCGCCACGCTGGGTGGCGGCTGTTTTTGGTGCCTGGAGGCCGTGTACCAGCAGGTGCGTGGCGTCAAGGCGGTCGAGTCCGGCTACAGCGGCGGCCATCTGCGCCAGCCGAGCTACGAGGAGGTGTGCAGCGGTGACAGCGGACATGCGGAGGTGGTGCGCGTCAGCTTCGATCCGTCCGTGGTCACCTACCGCGAGATCCTCGAGATCTTCTTCGCCATCCATGACCCGACCACCTTGAACCGCCAGGGCAACGATGTCGGCACGCAGTACCGCTCGGTGATCTTCACCCATTCGCAGGCCCAGCGCGCCACCGCCGAGCATGTGCTCCACGAACTGGAGGCGGGCAAGGTGTTCGATGCTCCCATCGTGACCCAGGTCGAGCCCGAACAGCCGTACTGGCGTGCCGAGGAGGGCCACCAGAACTACTACCAGGACCATCCGGGGCAGGGCTATTGCGCCGTGGTGATCTCGCCCAAGCTGGCCAAGTTCCGCGCCCGCTTCGCCGAGTTGCTGCGGCGCTGAAGCGCCCGGCCGGGGCCGCCGTGTCCGGTAGCCCCGGCTTCAGCCCTGCCAGCGCGCGGCGATGGCTTCGGCCAGCCGGATACAGCTCAGCGGGGCCGAGCCCTCGGCCTTGTTGCTGACGATCACGTAGGCCGGCTGGCCGGCGCGCAGCGTGCGCACCACTACGTCCGCGATGGCCTCGCGCGTCGGCACATCTTCTTCCACCAGCTTGTCGAAGGGCGCGTAGATCGATTCCGCCAGCTCGTACGGCCGGCCGCCATGCAGCATCCAGCGCAGCACCAGCGGGCCGGGCCGGCCTTCGTCGAGCAGGGCCTGGGCCGCGGCCTGGCGTGCCACCGGCGGCAGGCGGTCGCGCGCCGACAGGCAGAAGCGCACGCCGCGCGCGCGCAGCAGCTTGATGTAGCGCGGCGTCAGCAGCGCGGCGTCGCGCAGCTCCACCGCGTAGCAGGCATGCGGCGTGAGGCTGGGGTCGAGCGGCGGCAAGGCCGAGAGGAAGGCGTCCAGGCGCGTCAGGAAGGCGCAAGCATCGTCGGCCATGGCTGCCAGCGGCGATAGCTGGAACAGCAGCGGGCCGCATTTCGCACCCAGCCCGGCGGTGGCCGGTTCGATGAAATCGCGGATCGCGCTGGCGCTGTCCAGGAAGGCGGCGTTGGCCAGCCGGCCCGCACCGTCGGGGCCGCGCAGCCAGGCGTCGCAGACGCTGGCCGGCGCCTTGACCAGGAAGCGGAAATGCTCGGGTACCTGCGCCGCGTAGGCCAGGTGGTCGGCCAGCGGGATGGGAGCGTAGAATCCGCGGTCGACGCCCGCCGCGCGCAGCAGCGGATGGTGCGAATAAGCGGCCAGCCCCTTGCGTGAAAGCAGGCTCTCGCTGTATTCGCCCTGGTAGACCAGCCCGTCCCAGCCGGGGTAGGACCACGTGGATGTCCCCAGGTGCAGGCCAGGCGGCAGGCGCGCGGCGAGCGCCGCCAGCGCCGGGTCGGGCGGCATCGGCAGCACCGCCTTGCCGCGTGCGGCGCGGGGCGGCGGGACGGGGGAGGGGATGGCCGGATCGGGGCCGGAAGGGGCGCCCGCCGCGCCGGGCGGCAGGTCGCCGAACAGGTCAGCGGTCAAATCGTCGGTCGGAGTCGCGTCCGTCGCGGGCGGGCCCGGCTCAGGACTTGTCGTACATATAGCGGCGCGACCACGGCAGCGTGGTGGCGGACCTGCCTGCCTTGCGGCACACCACCTGGAACAGCGCCATCTGGTCGGTCTCGAAGGCGTGCGCGCAGCCCGCCAGGTAGATGCGCCAGATGCGGTATTTCTTCTCGCCGACCATGGCGCGGATGGTTTCGCCCTGCTGCTCGAAGCGGTCCGCCCAGTTGTGCAGCGTTTTCATATAGTGCCGGCGCAGTCCCTCCACGTCCAGCGCCTCGAGGCCGCCCTTCTGCATGGTGGTCAGCACCAGGCCGATATGCGGCAGCTCGCCTTGCGGGAACACGTAACGGTCCATGAACTCGGAACCATCCATCGGCGAGGTACCGATGTCGGGGTCGGGCGAGGTGATGCCGTGGTTCATGGCGAAGCCATCGTCGGCCAGCAGCTCGCGGATGCGGCTGAAGTAGGCGATCAGGTTCTTCTTACCTACGTGCTCGAACATGCCGACGCTGGTGATGCGGTCGAAGGTGCCCCGGATGTCGCGGTAGTCCTGCAGGCGGATCTCGACGCGGTCCGCCAGGCCTGCTGCCTTGACGCGCTCCGTGGCCAGGTCGAACTGGTTCTGCGACAGGGTGATGCCGACGCAGCGTGCGCCGAATTTCTGCGCTGCGCGCAGTACCAGCGCGCCCCAGCCGCAGCCGATATCGAGCAGGGTCTGTCCCGGCTGCAGGCGGATCTTGGTCAGGATGTGGTCGATCTTCTGCAGCTGGGCGGTGGCGAGGTCTTCGTCGCCGCGCTCAAAGTAGGCGCAGGAATAGACCATGCCGGGATCCAGCCACAGCTTGTAGAAGTCGTTGGAGACGTCGTAGTGGTACTGGATCGACGCCTTGTCTTCCTGCTTGCTGTGCGTGAAGTGGTGCGCCACCTTGGCCAGCGCGCCGCCGGCGCGCCGGGTCGCCGCCGCGGACAACTGGTAGCCGACCGAGATGATGTCGGCCAGCTTGCCGTCGAGGTCGATCTTTTCCTGGACGTAGGCTTCGCCCAGGTTGTCCAGGCTCGGGGTCAGCAGGAAGGGCAGGGCGGCGGCCTCGCGCACGGTCAGGGTGACGGCCGGGCGCTCGAACCTGCCCAGCGCATATTCCATGCCGTTCCACAAGCGGAGTTGCACGGGAATGTCGGCATTCTCGCGCAGGTCGGAGATCCAGTGATCCAGTTGCTTGTCCAGCTGCTTGTCGAATGCTTGCTTGAAAAACATGCGGCCATCCTCCGGAGGGTTACGGCGCACTCCCCGCGACCACTGCCACGCGCGCAGGCACGAAACCCGCACGCCGCCGTGGGGTGTTGCCAACAAGTCGGTAAAGCAATATGGATGGCACTTTACGCCAATTCTTTTTCTTGTGCAGAGACCGCCCCAGCAACAATCCGGATCAACCCGATGCCCGCTCTCGGAAGGGAAGGCGCTCAGGGCGAAAGCCGCACGATATGCCAGCTGCCATCGTCCTGGCGCCGGTAGCCGATGCGGTCATGCAGGCGCGACGGGCGTCCCTGCCAGAATTCGATCCAGTTCGGCACCAGCCGGTAGCCGCCCCAGTGCGTGGGGCGCGGCGGGTTTTCGCCGAACTTCGCGCGGAAGTCGGCCTCGCGCTGTTCCAATACCTCGCGGCCGCTCACTTCCCGGCTTTGCTCGGACGCCCAGGCTCCCAGGCGCGAACCCAGCGGCCGGGTGGCGTAATAGGCATCGCTTTCGGCCTCGGTGACCTTCTCGACGCGGCCTTCCACGCGCACCTGGCGCTCCAGTTGCACCCAGTGGAAGAGCAGGGCCGCGCGCGGGTTGACGGCGAGGTCCAGGCCCTTGCGGCTTTCGTAGTTGGTGAAGAAGGTGAAACCCTGCTGGTCCAGGCCCTTGAGCAGCACGATGCGCGCGGACGGCTGTCCGTCGGCGTCGACCGTGGCCAGCGTCATGGCGTTCGGCTCCGGCAGTTTCGCGTTGATGGCTTCGTCGAACCAGCGCTGGAACTGCTGCATGGCATCGGCGGCCACATCGGTTTCGGAGAGCGCGCCCAGCACGTAGGTGCGGCGCAGGTCAGCAAGTTGAGTCATGTCGGATTCAATGGGAGATCGGCGCGGCGCCGGAGCCGGCAAGCGTGCCGGCCACATCCGCTCTTCGAGTATAGCGAAAGCACCGCGGGCGGATTTGCGCAGGCGCAAGTGCTGCGGGGGCCATTGGTGCGCGGCGGTGTCCGACAGCGGGAGCGATCTTGCCTAGCGGCATGGCATGCTCCGGTCAGCCGCCCTGGGTATACGTATCCGCCCGGCCTTGCCGGATCGGCGGGGGCGGCGCAGGCGGGTCTGCCCCCTTGTCCGGCCTGGGGTCGTGGCTGGGGCCAGACGCGGGGCGCGGTGGCACGGGGGTGCCCGGACGGTGCTGCAGCTCGCCCAGCAGCTTGCTGCATTGGCTGTCCTGCCTGGATGACAGCTCGGTCAGGGGCAGGATGGCCGTGGCCACCGGCGCCAGCACGGCGAGCGCGATGACGCTGCCGGCGCGCAGCGCCAGCACGCCGGCATCGGGGCTGACCGAGGGATGCTGGAAGGTGCCGCCGACGTAAAGCGGAGCGTTCAGCGAGAGGAGCCGCACGCCCTTGGCCTCGGGGCGCACCGTCAGGGCCAGTTTCTCGTCGCTGAGGTCGATGGCGCCGGTGGTGCGGATCACGGCGGCGTCGGTATCGAGCACGAAGGTGCGGGCGGTGGCAATGCCCTTGTCGAAGCCGAAATCGCTGACACCGCATCGGATGCGCACCGGCTTGTCGCCGAACAGCTTGGTCAGAACCACGCTGCCTACGTTCAGGCCCATCGCTTCCAGCAGGAACTTGCTGATGGTGCCATCCTCGACCAGCAGCCGGGCCTCGCCGTTGGCGCTGCCCAGCATGGCCGCCACGGAGTTGCCGCGCGCCCCCAGGCGCGCGCTGCCGTTGAGCTCGCCGAGGCTGGCCTTCATCGATTCGAAGGTAGGAAAGAGCTGCTTGAGTTTCAGGTGGCGTGCGGTCACGTCGATGTTGGCGGCCAGCGGCGCACGCTTGCCATCCAGCTTCAGTGTGGAAACCAGGCTGCCGCCGGCCACGCCGAAATCGAGCGGATCCAGGGTCACTACGCCATCGCGCAGCAGCAGGTGGCCGTGCAGGTCAGTGACAGGCAGCGCCTTGTCGCGCACGATGCGCTTGCCGGCGAAGGTCACGTCGGCATCGATGCTGTCCCAGCGCTCGGTGCGGAAGGGCGCCACCGGCAGGGCCTTGCCGGCCGGCTGCTTGACCGGGCTGTCTACCGCAGCCCTGCCCGGCTTGGCGTCGGCACCGATCAGCGGCGCCAGGTCGACCAGCCGCAACTCGGACGAAGCGACCTTGCCGGACAGCAGCGGGCGCGGCTCGTGCTGGGCGAAGGTAAGCGAGCCCGACAGGTCGCTGCCGCCGAGCCGCCCGCTGAAGTTCTCGTAGCGGTACACCGAAGCGCCAGTCTGCAGCGTGGCGCGCAGTCTCCCGCGCGTCTCGTAGGGCGGGGTCGTGGGCAGGGTGATGCCGGTCAGCGGATAGAGCCGGGCCAGGTTGTCGCCGCTCAACTGCAGCCGGACGTCGAGCGCTGCGAGGTGGGCCGGGTTGGTCAGGGTGCCTTCGAGGGCCACGCGCGTGTTACCGATGCGGACATCGGCCTGCAGCGGGAAGGGGGTGTCGCTGTCGCGCAGGCTGAGCACGCTGCCGGCCTTGCCGCTGCCGCTGATGGTGGCCTGGTTGTAGCGTCCGCTGGCTTTCCAGCGGATGCCGTAGGGCGAGTCCCCGGGCTCGGCGGCGGCCGCGCTGCTGCCGGCGGCGGAGGCGGCGGGCGGGGCCGCCGCCGCGGCGGATGAGGCGGCCGGGCCCGCCAGGGTGGCGGAGGCGCTCTGCGCGTCGCGCGCGCGGTCGCCGTACAGGCCGTCGTCGCCGATGGTGTCCACGGCGGCCTGCAGTTCGATCTTCTGCACCTTGTCCGACAGGGCCAGGTTGCCGCGCGTCAGCACCACCTCATCGACGTCCAGGCCCCAGTGCGGCGCGGTGCCGCCACCGCCGAGCGTGAAGGTCCAGTTGTTGCGCTGGTCGGCCAGGCGTTCGAGCCAGACCGTGGGGCTGTCCAGTACCAGGCGGGGAATTTCGATGCGGCGCGCCAGCAGCGGTAACGGACGCAGGACGAAGACCAGTTCGCCGATGCTGAGCAGGTTGGGCTCGCGCGCCCAGTCCGGGTTGCCGACGGTGATGTCGCGGGCCGACAGGCGTGGCCACGGCACCCAGGTGCGCCAGCCGATTTCGCCGACGGCGCTGCGCCAGGTCAGGACGAGGTCCCCGTTGATGGCGAAGGGCCGGCCGATGGCGTCGGACACCTTCTGGTTGAGCCAGGGCTTGAGGCGGTTCCAGTCGAAGGTGAGCAGCAGGATGACGATCAGGCCGACCAGCACCAGTGGTGTCAGCAGGCTCCAGGCGACAGCCTTGCGGCGCAGGGACATGGGGACGGACTCCTGGGCGGGGAACGGGCGCTCACCATGGTGTGGCGAGCAGGCCACGATTCCATCTATTGTATAGTTGCGCGCCGCCGGCGCCTGTCGGATTGCCTCCGATTCGCGCCTCGCGGCAAGATTTCCCTGTGATTCCAACACCTCTGCCATGTCCCAGTCCGCTCCCTCCCTGTCCTGGCCGAATACCGCCGGCGTGCCCGCGGACGATGACTGGGAGCGCCGCTTCGGTGGTGTGGCCCGCCTGTACGGCGATGCCGGCCTGGCACGGCTGCAGCAGGCCAGCGTGTGCGTGGTGGGCATCGGCGGCGTGGGCAGCTGGGCCGCCGAGGCGCTGGCGCGCAATGCGGTCGGGCGCATCACGCTGGTCGACCTGGATCACATCGCCCTGTCCAACACCAACCGCCAGATCCATGCCCTGGGCGACGCCTACGGCCGCGCCAAGGTGGAGGCGATGGCGGAGCGCATCCTGCAGATCAATCCGCGCTGCACGGTGCGGCAGGTCGACGATTTCGTCACCACGGACAACGTCGTGGAGCTGCTGGGCGCCGGCCACGACTACGTGATCGATGCCATCGACTCGGTGCGGGTCAAGATCGCCATGCTGGGCTGGGCGCGCCGCCAGGGCCTGCCGCTGATCACCTGCGGCGGCGCCGGCGGCCAGCTCGATCCCACGCGCGTGCGCATCGACGACCTGGCGCGCACCATCCAGGACCCGCTGCTGTCCAAGGTGCGAGCCGGCCTGCGCAAGCAATGGGGCTTCCCGCGCGACCCCAAGAAGAAGTTCGGGATCGCGGCGGTCTATTCCGACGAGCCGCTGCGCTATCCGGGGCCGCACGAGGCGGCCTGCGCGCCCGGCGAGGCGCCGCCCGTCGCGCAGGGCCCCCAGGGGCTGGCCTGCGCGGGCTTCGGCTCCTCGGTCGCGGTGACGGCGGTGTTCGGCTTCGTCGCGGCCTCGGCCGCGATCGGCGCCCTGGCCGACGGCAGCGTGCCGGTGGGCGGGGTCGTGGCGAATTAAGCGGCTAAGCGGCTAAGCGGCTAAGCGGCTAAGCGGCCAGCGTGGCCAGTAAAGCGTCGAACTCGGCCGGGCCAGGCGCGCTGTTGTCGAAGTAGATCAGCTCCGGGTAATCCGCGGGAGGTGGCAGGAAGCGGCGCGTGCGGTATGTCTCCCAGTGCGCCAGCTTGTAGGCATCGTTGGGGTTGGCGCGCCGCACGATACGCGCGTGCGCCTCGTCTTCCGGCAGGTGGACCCAGACGACGCGCGTGTCCGTGCCCGCCGGCGCCCGCAGCCAGGCGGGATCGTCGAGCTGGTGGGCGCGTACCTCGCGCGACAGCGGTCCCACCACGATCACGCTGATGCCCAGAGACAGGTTCTCGCGCGCGGTGTCGAGCAGGCCCTCGTACTCCGGGTCGCGCAGGTGGGCAAGGTAGGTGGGACTGTCGCGATCGTTGGGATCGCCGGTCAGCGCGGCCATGGCCGCCGCACTGTAGCGGCCGTAGAGAGTGTCCTTGTCGAGCAGGCAGAAGGGATCGCCGGTGGCGCGCATGAGCGGGCCGATCAGGCGGTGCGCCAGCGTGGTCTTGCCGGTGCCGGCATGGCCGCAGAAGAAGATCAGTCGGGGCATCGTGGCCGAGGTCGGAGAGCGGAAACGCAAGGAAATGCATGGAAATGCATGGAAATGCTCCGCAAGGATAACCCGGCGCCAGCGCCGGCCGTTTCCCCGGGCATGGCCAGCCTTGCGCCAGATCAGGGCGGCCCGTGCCCGATTGGGTATCCTTCAGGCTGGCCGGCGCATCGACCGGCCCTCATACCTGCCGCTCGATCCATGACCGATCCCACTCCGCTGTCTTCCGCCGGCCTGGCGCCCGAACTGCACCTGGGCGAACCCGTGACCGATGCCACGCACGCCGAATTCACCTTGCTGCTGGCAGCCACCGCGCGCGCCACGGACGACGCCTTCCTGGCGGCCTTCGACGAGTGGATCGACCACACCCGCCATCATTTCGGCCAGGAAGAGGCCTGGATGGAAGCGATGGACTTCGGGCCGCGCCACTGCCACGCGGGCGAGCACAAGCAGGTGCTGGCGGTGGCCGAGGCGGTGCGGGCCAAGGTGGCGGAGGCGGGCGAACTGGAACTGGGGCGCCGGCTGGTGGCCGAGCTGTCGGGCTGGTTCGCCCATCATGTCAGGAGCATGGACGCCATGATGGTCTCGCATATGCGCGAGAACGGCTTCTCCCTGGTCGAGGCGCAGGCCTGAGCGGTGCCGCCCGCGCTGCCGCGGCCCTCGGGCCGGGGGCACTCAAGCGGCGCGGCTGTCTTCAGGCCGGCCGCGCGGCGGCGCGGTCGATCACCACGAAATGCTTGCGCACCGGCTCGATCACTTCGAATACGCCCTGGAACCCGGCCGGGATCACGCAGGCGTCGCCCGGGCCGAACTCGCGCGCGTTGCCGGCCTCGTCGCGGATGCGCAGGCGACCGCTGATCACGTGGAAGAACTCCTCCTTGCCGGGCGGGAAGGCGATGCGCCAGGCGCCCGGCTCACAGGCCCAGATGCCGCAATCGAAATCGCCGGACGGCGCGCCGTAGTGCGTCCAGGTGGTGCGGGCCGGATTGCCCTGCACCAGGCGGTCGGGGCGTGGACGGTCGTGGCTGGGTTCGGGGCTGGCGCGGAAGTCGACCAGGGCGGGCGGTTGCGGCTGGGGTGGCTGGGGAGCGGTCACGGTGTCGGAGCGGAACGGCAGATGGCGGGCGGGGCCGCGGGCCGACAGTTTACCGCCTGCCGCGCCCGGCCCGTCCGCTTCAGTTCAGCGCCGTGCTGAGCTGGCGGCGCCAGCGCGATACCGCGTCCGGCCGGTCGGCCATCAGGTCGAACACCGCCAGCATGGTCTTGCGCGCCACGCCGTCCTCATAGGCGCGGTCGGCACGCACGATGGCCAGCAACTGCTCCAGCGCCGCCTCGTAGTCATGGTGGGCGATGTGCTGGCGGGCCAGGTCCAGGCGCGCGGCCAGGTCGCCCGGGTCGGCGGCGACGCGGGCGGACAGCACCGAAGCATCGGGCAGGGCCGAGGCCTCGCGCACGGTCTGCAGCCGCGTGCGCAGGGCGTCATAGCCGTCTTGCTGCGGCGCGCGCGCCGACAGCATGCCGAATTCGGCCTCGGCCTCGGTAATCGCGTTGCCGTCGAGCAGGAAGCCGGCATATTCGATGCGCGCTGCATCCGCGCCCGGGTCGAGCGCCAGTGCGGCCTGGAAGGCCGCCAGCGCCGCCTCGCGCTGGCCGTCCGCCGCCAGTTCACGTGCCTGGCGCAGCGCCAGCGCGCTGGGCGCCGGCGTCACGCGCGCCAGGAACTCGCGCAGCCCGCTCTCGGGCAGCACACCGACGAACTGGTCCACCGGCTTGCCATCCACGAAGGCGATCACATGTGGAATGCTGCGCACGCCGAAGTGCGCCGCGAGTGGCTGGTGCTCGTCCACGTTGATCTTGACCAGCTTCCACTTGCCGGCTGCCTCGTGCTCCAGCTTTTCCAGCATCGGGCCCAGCGTGCGGCAGGGGCCGCACCAGGGCGCCCAGAAATCCACCAGTACCGGTACCTGGCGCGACATCTCGATGACGTCGGCTTCGAAGGTCTGCAGGGTCGTGTCGCTCATCTCGCTTCTCGGTTCTCGTCTTGCGGCGGGCCGTGGCCCGTCCTGTCTTCCCCCTATTCTGGGGGCGCCTGCGTCATTTGCAAGCCACCGGGGGTGGGGTCGGGCAGGGCCGGGCAGCTACCGATTGAAAATAGAACGGTCGTTCGGTTATATTGCTTGACCGGATTCGTCAATATCGGGTCGCCCGACCTACTAGGAGACATGATGCAGAACAAACAGCCCGCGCGTCCGCACCTGCAGTTCTGGCCCAAGCGCGTGCCGACCGAGATCGTCCTGCCGGAGACCTCGCTCTGGTACAACCTGGAGGTCTCGGCCCACCGCTATGCCGACAAGGCGGCGATCCGCTATTTCGGCAATGCCATCACCTTCCGCGCGCTGCGCGACCAGGCCGAGGCGCTGGCCGGCTGGCTGCAGCACAAGGCCGGCGTCAAGAAGGGCGACCGCGTGCTGCTGTACATGCAGAACTGCCCGCAGTTCATCATCAGCTACTACGCCATCCTGCGCGCCGATGCGGTGGTGGTGCCGGTCAACCCGATGAACCGGGCCGAGGAATTCAAGCACTACGTGACCGATGCCCAGGCGCGCGTGGCCATCTGCACGGCCGACCTGGCCGCCGGCGCCGCCGCGGCCGATGCCGAACTGCCCGCCGAACAGCGCCTCCAGCACCTGCTGGTCACGCAATATGCCGATGCGTTGCCGCCGGCCCACGAGCATCCCGAGGACGCTCCGCCGGCCTGGCTGACCGCGACGCACGCGCTGCCGCCCGGCGCCACCGCCTGGCAGGATGCGCTGGCCGGCGCGCCGGCGCCGCGCGAGCACACCGCCGGACCGGACGACATGGCGGTGATGCCCTACACCTCGGGCACCACCGGCTTCCCCAAGGGCTGCATCCATACCCACCGCTCGGTGATGCACAACGTCGTCGGTGGCTCCACCTGGTCGGGCAGCGGCGCCGAGTCGGTGATCCTGTCGGTGCTGCCGCTGTTCCACGTGACCGGCATGCAGTACGGCATGAACGGGCCCATCTTCAGCGGTGCCACCGTGGTGATGCTGCCGCGCTGGGATCGCGAGGTGGCCGGCCGGTTGATTTCGCGCTACCAGGTCACGCACTGGACCAACATCCCGACCATGGTCATCGATTTCCTGGCCAGCCCGAACCTGGAGCAGTTCGACCTGTCCAGCCTGCGCTATATCGGCGGCGGCGGCGCGGCCATGCCGCAGGCCGTGGCCGAGCGTTTGAAACAGCAGTTCGGCCTGAGCTACCTGGAGGGCTACGGCTTGTCGGAGACCATGGCGCCGACGCACAGCAATCCCTCCGAGCGGCCCAAGCTGCAGTGCCTGGGCGTGCCGACCTTCAACACCGAGGCGCGCGTGATCGATCCCGTCACGCTCGCCGAACTGCCGCCCAACGAGATCGGCGAGATCATCGTCAGCGGCCCGCAGGTGTTCAAGGGCTACTGGGGCAAGCCGGAGGCGACCAAGGAGGCCTTCATCGAGTTCGAGGGGCGCACCTATTTCCGCACCGGCGACCTGGGCCGCATGGACGAGGAAGGCTATTACTTCATCACCGACCGCCTCAAGCGCATGATCAACGCGTCCGGCTTCAAGGTGTGGCCGGCCGAGGTGGAGAACCTGCTGTACAAGCATCCCGACATCCAGGAAGCCTGCATCATCGGCACGCGCGACCCCTACCGCGGCGAGACTGTCAAGGCCGTGGTGGTGCTGCGTGCCCATGCCAAGGGCAAGACCACCGAGGAGCAGATCGTCGAGTGGGCCAAGGAGAACATGGCGGCCTACAAGTATCCGCGCGTGGTCGAGTTCGTCGATGCGCTGCCCAAGTCGGGCACGGGCAAGGTGATGTGGCGCCAGCTGCAGGAAACCGAGAACGCGCGCGCAGCCGCCCAGGGCAAGGCCACCTCCGCCTGACGGCCCCGGGGGGCCCGGGCTGGTGGCGCCGCGCCGCCGCCGGCCCGTCAGTGCCCGCGCACGCGCATCAGGCTCTTCACGATGGCCTTGTAGCCACGCTCGCGCGCATGGCGCGTCGGCGTGTTGCCTTCGCGGTCGGCAAGGTTGGGGTCGGCGCCGGCATCGAGCAGCAGCTGCACGATGTCCTCGTAGCGCTGGCTGCCGTCGCCCAGGATGATGGCCTCCAGCAGGGCCGTCCAGCCGAGCTGGTTGACGTGGTCGACCGGCACGCCCGCCTGCAGCAGCAGCTTGACCACGTCCACGTGGCCATGCTCGCTGGCGGCGATCAGCGCGGTGCCGTCATAGCGGTCGGTGCTGCGCAGGTCGGCCCCGTGGGCGATCTCCAGCCGCACCAGGTCGGCCTGTCCGCTCGACGCCGACTGCAGGAAAGGGCTGTTGGCCTCGCCGTCCTTGCGGTTGACATCGGCGCCGGCCAGGATCAGCACGCGTGCCACTTCCTTGTGCTGGCCGTAGATGGACGCCAGCAGTGCGCTGCGTCCGCGTTCGTCGACCGCCTGCGCTGATGCGCCAGCCGTCAGCAGGCGGGTCACCAGTTCGAGGTCGCCCGCGCCGGATGCCGTGATCAGGTTGCGGTCGAGCGTGGAGATGCCGCCGCGCAGGGGATGGTGGTTGAGCGCCGGCGCGGCGTGCAAGCCGGCCGGTGCCGCGCTGGCCGGCGCGCGCGCGGCCTGGGACGAGCCGCCCGGGCTGGCGATCAGGCCGCTGCCCATCAGCAGTCCGGCCAGGCCGAGGACCTCGGCCAGCATCAGGCTGCGGGAACGGACGGCGGCGCGCGGCATGGCGATCCCGTCTCTCAGCCGGCTGCCGCCACGCACGAGCCGGCGGCGCTGTCCTCGTGCTGCAAGCGGCGCCACAGCCGGTCCAGGTAGGGGTCGCCGACGCCGTTGGTGGCCAGGCCGAGCATGGTCTGCTGCAGGTATTCGCGCGCCGGGCCGTACAGGCCGCAAGCATGCCGCAGGCAGTCCACCACGCGCTCGTCGGGCAGGCGTCCGGCATAGGCTTCGTGTGCGCGGTTCATCACGAAGGCCAAGGCTCGCTGGGGCCGGCCGGCGAACTCGCCGCCGATGCGCACGCGCAGCCAGCGCGGGTGATAGGCGCCGGTCATCATCTCGCGGCGCCAGAGCACGCGGAATTCCTGCTCGATCACATGGCGCGGGATGCGGAAGACCATGCCGTGGCAGCTGCCGCCGCGGTCCAGGCCCAGCACCAGGCCGGGGTTGTCCCAGGTGCCGCGATTGATGCGGGAGTAGAGGTAGAAACCGCGATGGTAGCCATGCGCGGTGGCGACGCGGCGGTCGGTGTGGACCACCATCGGGTTCCAGATCAGGGAGCCGTAGCCGAACAGCCAGACGTCACCGTCCAGCGCTCCCGGATCGGGATGCCGTACCAGGGTCTCGTGCAGCGAACTCTCGAGCGCTTCCTCGGGCAGCAGGGAGGCAGCCACCGGCGTGCTGCACAGCGTTGTGCGCAGCCGATCTGCTTCGAGATCCTGTCGGGTGATGGCCATGCTGCAAGCATAATGCAAAGGCGGTCGGGATGCGGCAGCCAAACCACTTCGCGGCAGCGGAAATCGTGCCGGGACGCACACGTCTGTCGGTCCTGGACAACGCTCGGGCCCGCGAAGCGGGACGGCCGCGCGGCTCCGGCCGGCTGGAACCAGGCCGACGCCTGGCAGGCAGGGTCCGGTGGGCTGGCCGCCGTGGCCCGGCTGTCCGTACAATGGGGGCCTCAACCAGGAGAACACGCAATGGCGCGTACGCTAACGGTGGTTTTCGGCAACGGCAAGGAATTCGCGTTCACGGTCGGCGATGCCGAACTGGCGGCGCTCAGCGAGGAGGCGGGCTGGCGCTGGTTCGACCGCGAGTATGCGGAGCTGGATTGCCAGGCCTCCAGTCCGGTGGGCAAGGTGCTGGTGATCGACAAGATACTCAGCGTCGCCAAGTTCTCCGGCGAATCGCGCTTCACCGAAGATGCCGCCTGGGCGGCGAACTATGCCCGTCATGCGGCGCGCCTGCTCGACCGGGACAAGGTGCGGGTCGACGTCAGCAACGCCGCGATCAGCTTCTGAGCGCCGCCGCGGTATGGCGCGGGGGCTGGCCGGCCCGCTTGGCCGGCACCCCTGCGCCGGTGCCGGATCAGACCGACAGCAGTTCCACTTCGAACAGCAGCGTGGCGTTGGGGGGGATCACGCCGCCCGCGCCGCGCGCGCCGTAGCCCAGGTCGGCCGGGATCACCAGGCGGCGGGTACCGCCCACCTTCATGCCCTGCACACCCTCGTCCCAGCCGCGGATCACGTGGCCGGCGCCCAGCGGGAAGACGAAGGGGTCGTTGCGGTCCTTGCTCGAATCGAACTTGCGGCCGGCCTGGCCGTTCTCGTAGAGCCAGCCGGTGTAGTGCACGGTCACGTGCTTGCCGGCGGTGGCCTCGGTGCCCGCGCCGATCACGGTGTCTTCGAACTGCAGGCCGGAGGGAGTCGTTTGCATGGTGGTTTCCTTGATTGCCTCGGTTGGCGTCATCGGCGGCGGGACCGGATGTCCCGCCGGGTTCAAGCGTCGGCGCGCTGGAGCGCGTCGAGCGTCAGCTGCACGTTGCGGTCGTCGCTGCTGACCCAGATCTCGCCGTCCTGGATCGTCACCGTCAGCCGCATGGCGCGCTCGGCCATGCCGGCCAGCGCCTCTACCGCGTCATCGTGCACATTGTAGATGGTGACGTTGCGCAGCTTGCCCGCCTTGCCGGCGATGCTCTTCCACCACTCGCGCGCGCTCGCGCCCTGGTAGGTGAAGACCGTGACGCGGCGTGCACGCGCCGCGGCGCGCTTCAGCCGCGTCTCGTCCGGCTGGCCCAGGTCGATCCAGTGCACGATCTCGCCGGTCAGGTCCTTGTCCCACAGGTCCGGTTCGTCGGGTTCGTCCAGCCCGCGCGTGAAGGCCAGCGTCTCGCTGGCCTCGCAGGCGAAGGCGAGCACGCGCACCATCATGCGCGCGTCGTTTTCCGACGGATGCCGGGCGATGGTCAGCGCGTGGCTGCCGTAGTAGGGGCGGTCCATGTCAGAGATGGACAACTCGGCCTTGAAGATGGTGGACTTGAGCGCCATGGGCGGATTGCGGCGGTGTGGCCTGCGACGATGCGAAAGGCCGCATCATACGCGAAACCTGCGGCGAAACCTGCGGCGGGCCGGCGCGGAGCCCGGCTAGCGGGCCGGCTGGCTGTCCGATGCGGGTGACGCGGGCGATATGGGTGGCATGGCCGGCGCCTCGGCCGGCCCCGCCGGCGTCGCTTCGATGGCGATCTGCAGCGTTACCATGTCGCCGACATCGGGCAGGAAGCGCGTCATGCCGAAGGCGCTGCGCGAGAGGGTGAGGCGGAAGTCGCCGCCGCAGGCTTCGCGGCGGATCCCGAACACGGCTTCCTCGCCGCAGCTGAAACGCTCGGCCTCGAGGCGCACCGGGTGCGTGACGCCGTGCAGGCTGAGCTCGCCCTCGACGGCTACCAGCCGGCCCTGTTCGACGATGAAGCGCTGCGCGCGCAGGCGCGCGTATGGGAAGCCCTGGGCATCGAGGAACTGTGGCGAGCGCAGCACGCCGTCCAGCGGCGGCAGGCCGCTGTCGACCGAGGCGGTGTCGACGGTGACGTCGAGCGAGCCGCTGCCGCTGGCGGGGTCGTAGAGGATGCGCCCGTCGATGCGGTTGAAGCGGCCGCGCACGGTGCTGCGGCCGAAATGCGTGGCGCCGAAGTAGACCGTGGTGTGCGTGCCGTCCACGGCATAGGGCCGTGCCTGGGCGTGCGCGGCGCCAGGGCTGCCGGCCAGCATTGCCAGCACGACCGGCATTGGCAGCATGCCCAGCGCGGCCGTTGCCGCGGCGACGGCCAGGCGGGGCAGCAGCCGGGCGGGGTGGCCGGTCGCCATGGCGCGCTCAGCGGACGAAGACCGGCAGCAGGAAGATGCCGATCACCGACAGGAAGCCCACGGTCCAGCACAGCGTGCGCAGCGTGGCGCGGTCGGCGAGATAGCACAGCGTGTAGAGCACGCGCGCGGCGATGAAGGTCAGCGCGAGCTCGTCGATGCGCGCCGGATTGGCGTGCAGGTAGCTGGCGCTCAGCACGGCGGCGGCGAAGAAGGGGAAGGCCTCGAAGTGGTTGCGGTGGGCCAGGTCCGCGCGCCGCGCGCGCCCGCTCTGCTGCTCCAGCCAGGCGCGCGGGTCGTGGTTGTCGTAGGACTTGCCGCCGCCCTTGGCGACGGCCACCGTCAGCACCGGCAGGATGCCCGCCAACAGCACGCACCAGAAGGCGATCGGCATGACTCCTCCTCGCCTCAGGCGGCCACGACGCGGATGCGGATGGGGCCGATGCCGACCACCTGGCCGGCGCGGATCTTGGCGGTCTTGCGCAGTTCCTGGGTGCCGTCGACGGTGACCTCGCCGGCCGCCACCAGCGCCTTGCCGGCGCCGCCGCTGTCGCATACGCCCGCCACCTTGAGCAGGTCGTTTAGGGCGATGTGCTCACCCTCGAGCGGGAAGGTGATCGTCTGCTTGCCTGTCATCTCGTGTCGCTCCTGGTGGTTCCCGCTCACTTGCCCCAGCTGTCCTTCAGCCCGACGATGCGGTTGAAGACAGGCTTGCCCGGCTGCGAATCGACACGGTCGGCGACGAAGTAGCCGTGCCGCTCGAACTGGAAGCGGGCCTCGGGAGCCGCTTCGCGCAGCCCCGGCTCCAGGTAGGCGGTGACGACCTTCTTCGACGCGGGATTGAGCGCGTCGAGGAAGTTCTTGCCGCCGGCATCCGGCTGCGGGTCGCTGAACAGGCGGTCGTACAGGCGCACCTCGGCCTCGCAGGCATGCGCCGCGCTGACCCAGTGGATATTGCCCTTGACCTTGACGCTGTCGGCGCCGGGCGTGCCGCTCTTGGTGTCGGGCAGGTAATTGGCATGGACGGCGACGACATTGCCGTCGGCATCCTTGTCCACGCCGGTGCACTCGATCACATAGCCGTAGCGCAGGCGCACCTTGTTGCCGGGGAACAGGCGGAAGTAGCCCTTGGGCGGCGTCTCGTTGAAGTCCTCGCGCTCGATCCACAGCTCGCGCGACAGCGGGAACACGCGGCGGCCCAGCTCGGGCTGCTTCGGGTGCACCGGTGCCGAGCACTCTTCGCTCTGGCCTTCGGGGTAGTTGTCCAGGATCAGCTTGAGCGGGTCGAGCACGGCCACCGAGCGCGGCGCGCGCGCGTCGAGGTCGTCGCGCACGGCGCCTTCCAGCGTGCTCATGTCGATCCAGCTGTCGGACTTGGCCACGCCTACGCGGTCGCAGAAGAGCTGGATCGATTCGGGCGTGAAGCCGCGCCGGCGCACGCCGACGATGGTGGGCATGCGGGGATCGTCCCAGCCGTCCACGCGGCCCTCGTTGACCAGCTGCAGCAGCTTGCGCTTGCTGGTGATGGCATAGGTCAGGTTCAGGCGGGCGAACTCGTACTGGTGCGGCAGCGGGTCATGGAACGCGCCGCAGTCGCGCAGCTGGTGCAGCACCCAGTCATAGAGCGGGCGGTTGTTCTCGAATTCCAGCGTGCACAGCGAGTGCGTGATGTTCTCCAGCGCGTCCGAGATGCAGTGCGTGAAGTCGTACATCGGGTAGATGCACCACTTGTCGCCGGTGCGGTGGTGATGGGCGTGGCGGATGCGGTAGAGCACCGGGTCGCGCATCACGATGTTGGGCGCGCTCATGTCGATCCTGGCGCGCAGCACGTGCTCGCCGTCGGCGTACTTGCCGGCGCGCATGTCGCGGAACAGCTGCAGGTTTTCCTCGGCGCTGCGCTCGCGGAAGGGCGAGGGCGTGCCCGGGCGCGAGAAGTCGCCACGATTGCTGGCGATCTGCTCGGCGCTCTGGCTGTCGACATAGGCCGCGCCGCGCTCGATCAGCTTCTCGGCGAAGGCATAGAGCTGGTCGAAATAGTCGCTGGCGTAGTACAGGTGGGCCTGGCCGCCGTTGTCCCAGGAGAAGCCCAGCCAGCGCACCGCGTCGATGATGGAGTCGACGTACTCGGTGTCTTCCTTGACCGGGTTGGTGTCATCGAAACGCAGGTGGCAGCGGCCGCCATAGTCCCGCGCGAGACCGAAGTTCACGCAGATGCTCTTGGCATGGCCGATGTGCAGGTAGCCGTTGGGCTCCGGCGGGAAGCGCGTGATGACGGTCGGCAGCGCCTGGCCCTGCTTGTCCTGGCGGCCGGCATAGGTGCCGGAGGCGAGGTCCTGGTCGATGATGCTCCGCAGGAAGTTGGAAGCGGCGGGGGTGCTGTCGGTGGTCTTGGGATCGTGGCTCATGGTGGCGCCGCCGGGGCGGCTGGAAACGCTGCTGGATCGTTGCTGGCCGGGCCAGCGGGTCTAGAGGCGGGATTTTACCGCGCCGGCGGGGGCGGCGCCGCATTCGTGGCCGGCACCCGCGGGCGGGGCGGCAGAAGCGGCCGCGCCGGACTAGCATGGAAGCGCGCGGGGGCCGCCATGGCGACATGGCGACGTCTTGCGGTGTTGCCTGCCGGCCACGCCGTCGCCGGCCGCGCGCCTTGCGCCAACCGATCGAGGATCCGACCATGGAATCCGCCTCTTCCCTTTCCGCCGCCGCGCTGGCCAGCCTGTGGCAGGACGCCGGCCTGCCGGGCGAGGCGCTGGCGCACCTGCGCCTGAGCGGCAGCGACCCCTTGCTGCCGTCCAGCTTCGCCGTCGGTGCGGCCGCCCAGGCCAGCCTGGCGGCATCCGCGCTGGCCGCCGCGGCGCTCTGGCAGCTGCGCAGCGGCAGCTGGCAGCCGGTGGCGGTGGATATGCGCCACGCGCTGGCCGAGTTCCGCAGCGAGCGCTACCTGCGCGTCGATGGCCGCCCGGCCCCCGAATTCCATGACAGCATCGCTGGCCTGTACCGCTGTGGCGACGGTGGCTGGGTGCGGCTGCATACCAATTTCCCCCACCATCGCGATGGCGTGCTGCGTCTGCTCGGCTGCGCGCACGAGCGCGACGCGGTGGCCGTCGCGCTGGCGCAGCGGCGGGCCGAGGAGGTCGAGCGCGAAGCGGCCGAGGCCGGCCTGGCGGTGGCGGCGATGCGCTCCTTCGAGGCCTGGGACCGCCATCCCCAGGCGCAGGCGCTGCGCGGCTGGCCGCCGCTGACGCTGGAACGCATCGGCGAGGCGCCGCCCGCCGCGCCACCGCCCCTGCCGGACGACGCGGAGGCCGCACGGCCGCTGTCCGGCCTGCGCGTGCTCGACCTGACCCGCATCATCGCCGGCCCGGTCGCCGGGCGCACGCTGGCCGCCCACGGCGCAGATGTGCTGCTGGTCACGGCGGCCCACCTGCCGGCCATCGCGCCGCTGGTGATCGACACCGGCCGCGGCAAGCGCTCCTGCCAGCTCGACCTGCGTGATGCCGAGGACGCGCGCACCTGGCACAAGCTGCTGCACGGCGCGGACGTGGTGCTGCAAGCCTACCGTCCCGGTGCCCTGGAGGGCCTGGGCGCCGGGCCTGCGGCGGCGGCACGGGCCCGGCCCGGCATCGTCTATGTGTCGCTGTCGGCTTACGGGCATGCGGGCCCGTGGGCGGGCCGGCGCGGCTTCGATTCGCTGGTGCAGACGGCCACCGGCTTCAACCATGCCGAGGCGGAGGCCGGCGGCGGCGGGGCGCCGCGGCCGCTGCCGGCGCAGGTACTGGACCATGCCGCCGGCTACCTGCTGGCCTTCGGCGCGATGGCGGCGCTGTGGCGCCGCGCCGCGGAAGGCGGCAGCTGGCACGTGCGGGTGTCGCTGGCGCAGGTGGGGCAGTGGCTGCGCGGCATGGGCCGGATTCCGCAAGGCCTGGCAGCGCCGGAGCAACGTTTCGAGGACATCGGCGACCTGCTGATGACGCTGCCGTCGGGCTTTGGCGAACTGACCGTGGTGCGCCATGCGGGGCAGCTGGCGCAGACCCCTGCGCGCTGGGTGCTGCCGTCGGTGCCGCTCGGCACGCATGCCGCCGAGTGGCTGCCGCGCGGCTGACGCCGGTACGGTGCCCGGCGCAAAGACGCCGCCAATACGCCGCAAGCACGCCGCAAGCACGCCGCAAGCACGCCGCAAGCACGCCGCAAGCACGCCGCAAGCACGCCGCAAGCACGCCGCGCCGTACGGAGCGGCGACGGCTTCAGTACAGCGTGCCGCGCAGGCGCTCCGGCTGTGCCTCGTCGTAGGCGTGGCCGTCGATGCCGCCGCGGCTGAGGTCGGCCAGGATGGTGCCGTTGCTCGGCAGGGCGCTGCGTGGGATCTGCGCCTGCGGCGACCACAGCTGCGAGCGCACCAGCGCGCGCGCGCACTGGAAGAATACCGAGCGGATCGCGATCACCAGCACCGTGGCGGGGGCCTTGCCATCGACCTCGCAGCGCGCGATCAGCGCCGGGTCGACCGAGATCTGCGCGGTGCCGGCCACGCGCAGGGTCTCGTCCACGCCCGGCACCAGGAACAGCAGGCCGACGCGCGGGTCGGCGATGATATTGCGCAGGCTGTCGATGCGGTTGTTGCCGCGGCGGTCGGGCAGCAGCAGCGTGCGCTCGTCCAGCACCTGCACGAAGCCGGGCGCGTCGCCGCGCGGCGAGCACTCCGCCTGCCCGCCCGCCACCGTCGACAACAGGCAGAAGGGCGAGGCCTCGACGAAGGCGCGGTAGTGCGGGTGCAGGTAGTCGACTTCCTTGGCGAGCGAGGCGGCGCCCGGCTCGGCGTAGCGGGCTTCGAGTGCTTCGAGCGTGGTCAGGGTGTGTGCGGTCATGGCAGCGTGGCGGGGGAGGGGGATGGCGAGGCGCCTGCGGGACACCAGCCCGCACTCTACCGCATGCAGGTGGCGTCCGTTGCACACGCTCGCCGCAAGGCTGCCCTCATGCGCTACAGCGTGACCGTGCCGCGCCCGATCTCGATCACGCGCCCGCCGACCTGGATGGCGCCATCGCGCCCGACCTGCAATTGCAGCCGGCAGGGCCGGCCGACCGCTTCGCCCTGCTCGATGGTGTAGGCGGCCGGCAGCGCGCGGCCGGTGGCCAGCAGCCAGCCGCCGAGGTTGGCGCAGGCCGAGCCGGTACCGGGGTCCTCCGCCACGCCGCCACCCTGCCGGGCGAAGAAGTAGCGCGCCAGCACGCTGCCCCGCCGTTGCTCGTCGAAGGCGAACAGATAGGCGCTGCGGCGGCCCAGGCTGCTCTGCGGCCAGGCCTCGAGGCGGCTGCTGTCGGGGCGCGCCCGCCGCACCGCTTCAGCGTGCCTGAGCGGCACCAGCAACTGGTCGGCGCCGGTGTCCACCCACAGGGGCGGGCCGGCGAGATCGGCGGCGTCCAGGCCGAGCAGCGACGCCACGGCCGCGTCGGGCAGCCCCGCCGGCGCCGTGCGCGGCTGGCCGGCATGGGGCGCGGTCAGGGTCCAGCGATCGCCCTGGGCGTGTACCGGTACCATGCCGGCCTTGAGCGCCAGGCGCAGCGAGTCGGCGCCGCGCAGGGCGCGCAGCACATGGGCGGTGCCCAGCGTGGGATGGCCGGCGAAGCGCATCTCCGCGCCCGGCGTGAAGATGCGCACGGCGGCGTCGGCCTCGGTCGAGGGCAGCAGGAAGGTGGTTTCGGACAGGTTGAACTGCAGGGCCAGCGCCTGCATGGTGGCCTCGTCCATGCCGCGCGCATCCTCGAAGACACACAGCGGATTGCCGCCGAAGGTCGATTCGGCGAAGACGTTGACGAGGCGGAAGGCGTAGGTCGGCATGGCGGGCAGGGCGTGCGCGAGGGGAGGGGAAGCGCCAGTCTAGGCCCTTGCCGGGGCGGTGCAAGCGACAGTTTTGCGCGCCGACCACAGAACAGCGCGCGGCCGGATGCGGCGCCCGCATGCGGGCGCCGCCATGCCGGTTTCAGAAGCCGACTGCCTGGCCGTCGCGGCGGCTGTCGCTGGCGGCCACGTAGCCATGGTCCGCGTCGTCGGACAGGCGCCAGATGAACTGGCCGGAACCGAAGTCCATATAAGGGTCGTCGACCGACTTGAGCTGGTGCCCGCGTTCCTTCAGTCCGGCGACCACCGCGCGGTTCATGCTCGCCTCCAGGTCCACGGTGAAGTCGCGGTTGACCTTCCAGCGCGGCGCGCAGCAGGCTGCCTGCGGCTGCTGGCGGTAGTCCAGCATGCGCACGATGGTCTGCAGGTGGCCCTGCGGCTGCATGTCGCCGCCCATCACGCCGAAGCTCATCACCGGGCGGCCATCCTTGGTCAGGAAGGCCGGGATGATGGTGTGGAAGGGGCGCTTGCCGCCGGCGACCACATTGGCCGATTTCGGATCCATCGAGAAGCCCACGCCGCGGTTCTGCAGGCTGATGCCGGTGCCGGGCACGACTACGCCAGAGCCGAAGCCCATGTAGTTCGACTGGATGAAGGAGATCATCATGCCGTTCTCATCGGCGGCGCTCAGGTAGATGGTGCCGCCGCTCCTGGGCATGCCGAAGTTGAAATGGGTGGCGCGCTGCATGTCGATCAGCCGCGCGCGCGACTTCAGGTAGGCGTCGTCCAGCATCTGCCCGGGCGTGACTTCCATGCTGCGCGGATCTGCCACGTACTTGTACAGGTCGGCGAAGGCCAGCTTCATGGCCTCGATCTGCAGGTGCTGCGAATCCACGCTGTCCACCGGCAGCGAGGCCACGTCGAACTGCTCCAGGATGCCCAGCGCCATCAGCGCGGCGATGCCCTGGCCGTTGGGCGGGATCTCGTGGACGGTGTAGCCGCGGTAGTCCTTGGCGATCGGGGTGACCCAGTCGGGGCGGTAGTTGCGCAGGTCGTCCAGCGTCATGGCGCCGCCGCACTGTTTGCTGAAGGCGGCGATCTTCTCGGCGATCTCGCCTTCGTAGTAGGCGCGGCCCCGGGTCTCGCCGATCTTGCGCAGCGTGTCGGCAGCGGCCTTCATGACGAACTTCTCGCCCACGTGCGGCGCGCGGCCGTGCGGCATGAAGGTCTCGGCATAGCCGGGCTGGTCCTTCAGTTCCGGCACCGCCAGGTTCCACTTGTGCGCCACCATCGGCGGCACGGCATAGCCGCGCTCGGCGATCTCGATGGCGGGCTCCAGCAGATCGGCGAACGGCAGCTTGCCGAAGCGCTCATGCAGCGCCGCCCAGCCGGCGATCACGCCCGGCACGGTGACCGCGTCCCAGCCGCGGATCGGCCGCTTGGCCAGGCCGTCGGCCTCGGTGCCGTACTTGTTCTTGAAGTACTCCGGGTTCCAGGCCGCCGGCGCCACGCCGGAGGAGTTCAGGCCATGCAGCTGCTTGCCGTCCCACAGGATGGCGAAGGCATCGCTGCCCAGGCCGCAGGAGACCGGCTCGACAATGGTGATGGCGGCCGCCGCGGCGATGGCCGCATCGACCGCATTGCCGCCCTTGAGCAGCATGCGCAGGCCGGCCTGCGCGGCGAGCGGATGCGAGGTCGAGACGACGTTGCGCGCGAACAGCGGCGTGCGCGGGGTGGGGTAGGGGTTGGTCCAGTTGAAGTCTTGCATGGCGGTCTCGTGAGTGCTGCCTGTTTGATCGTTCGGTGTCGGTTTGGCTTGCTGTCGGTTCGCTCCCCTCTCCCGCTTGCGGGAGAGGGGCCGGGGTGAGGGCGGGCGCTGGCTGGCGGCGACGTGCTGGACAACACCGACGGCTTCGTCCTTGACCTGGCGTGTTGGACAACACCGACGGCTTCGTCTGTGCGTGGTGCCTTGCTAGACCACCCCTCTCCCCCACCCTCTCCCCATCAGGGGAGAGGGAGCCAAGACCTCGTGCTTGGCGCTCGGTGTTGGTGCGCTTGGCGCTCGGTCTTGGCACATCTCCTGGCTATGGCTTCAATCCACCACGATCTTACGTTCCTTGATCAGCTTGCCCCAGCGCGCGCTGTCCTTTTTCACCATGGCGGCGAACTGGGCCGGGGTGCCGCCGACCGGTTCTGCGCCGAGCCTGGCCAGGCGGTCCTTGACCTCGGGGGCCTGGATGGCCTTGTTGAACTCCGCGTTCAGGCGGTTGACGATCTCGGCCGGCAGGCCCTTGGGCCCGTAGATGCCGAACCAGGTGTCGGACTCGAAGCCGGGCAGGCCGGATTCGCTGACGGTCGGGATGTCCGGTACCAGCGGCGAGCGCTTCAGGCTGGTCACGGCCAGTCCCTTGAGCTTGCCGTCCTTCACGTGCGGCAGGCCGGACACGATGCTGTCGAACAGCACGTGGACCTTGCCGGACATCAGGTCGGGAATGGCCAGCGCGGTGCCCTTGTAGGGAATGTGGGTGATGAAGACGCCGGCCTGTGCCTTGAAGGCTTCGGCGGTCAGGTGGACCACCGTGCCGGGGCCGCTGGAGGCGTAGTTCAATTGGCCGGGGTGCTTCTTGGCGTAGTCGATCAGCTCGGTGACGTTCTTGACCGGCAGGCTGTTGGGCACCAGCAGCAGGTTGGTGGCGGTCGCCACCTGGCTGACCGGGGTGAAATCGGTCTCGGTGTTGTAGGGCAGGCGCGGCGTGATGTGTGGGCCGATCGCATGCGTGCTGGTGGTGGCGATCAGCAGCGTGTAGCCGTCGGCGGGCGCCTTGGCAGCCATGTCGGAGCCGATCGCGCCGCCGGCGCCGGGACGGTTGTCGACCACGATCTGCTGGCCGATGCTGGTGCTGACCTTCTGCGCGATCGCGCGCGCCAGCAGGTCGGTGGCGCCGCTGGCGGGGAAGGGCACGATCAGCCGGATCGGCTTGCTTGGATAGCTGTCGGCCAGTGCCGGGGTGGCGGCCAGGGAAAGCGCGAGGGCGGTGGCGAGGCCGGTGCCGGCGCGGCGCAACCAGGGGCTCATGAAGGTCTCCGGATCGGAATGGCAGGATGGCGTGCCGATGTGCCGCAGGAGGCGCGGCGCCTGGCTCGGGATCATTATTCCGCGCACTGCCAAACAATAAAAGCTAATATTTCTTTTCGCTGTCACAAGCTTTTCTTGTGTATGCCTGGCACTGTGGCGGTGCATCGCCAAGCAGGGTGGCGGTGTCCCGCCATGTCTTGTGCCATGTCTTGTGCGTGTCTTGTGCCGTGTCTCGTCACCTCTTGCCACTCCTTGCGCGATAGCCGCGCGAAGCCGGCCGCAATGCCGCGGGACCCCGTCCGGCAGCCGAGGGGCCGCGCAGCCCGCCTGCTTTTCTCCCTGTCTGCCATGAGCACCATCCGCTTTCTCCGCACCTTCGTCGCCGTGGCCGAGCATGGCTCCTTCGCTGCCGCCGCCGGTCCCGTGGCACTGACCCAGGCTGCCGTCAGCCTGCAGATGCGCGCGCTCGAGGCCGAGTTGCGGCGCGAGCTGTTCGACCGCGGCGGACGGGTGGCGGTACTCAATGCCGACGGCCGCGAGCTGCTGCCGCAGGCGCGCCGCCTGCTCGCCCTCTACGATGAAATGCGCCTGCCGCTGGCGCCGCCGGAGGCCATGGCCGGCGCGGTCGCGGTGGGGGCGGTGGTGTCGGTGATGGGCGGCCTGTCGCAGGTGGTGGCGCGCATGAAGCAGGCCTATCCCGCGCTGGACATACGGCTGGTCGGCGCCAAGTCGATCGAGCTGGCGGCGCTGGTGGAGTCTGGCGAGCTGGATGCGGCGGTGCTGGTGGAGGGCGCGGGGCGCCTGCCTGGCACGCTGCGCTGGACGCCGCTCTACCAGGAACCGCTGGTGGCCATCGTCGCGCGCGACCATCCCGGCCAGAGCGCGCGCGAGGCGCTCGCCGCCAGCCCCTTCCTGCGCTTCGACCGCGGCCAGCGCACCGGCATGCTGGTGGAGCGGGCGCTGCGCCGTGCCCACCTGCGCGTCAACGAGTTCCTGGAGCTGAACGCGATCGAGGCCCTGGTCGAACTGGTGCGCCAGCAGGTGGGGGTGACGGTGGTGCCGTTGCTGCGGCGTGCGCGCTGGCCGGAGGACGAGGCGCTGCGGGTGCTGCCGCTGCAGGCCGGCGCGCCGGTGATGCGCACCGTCGGCATGCTGGAGCGGCGCGACCATGCACGCCGCCACGTCACCGAGGCGGTGCGCGTGGCCTGTGCGGAGCTGTTCGGCACCTGAGGCACCTGAGGCACCTGCGGCGGCCGAGCGCCGGGCAGGTGAAAAAAAAGGGGGCCGTGTGGCCCCCTTCATCATCCTGGCGACCGGACCCGTGCAGCGGTCCGGGCAGGCCGGTATCAGCGCTATTACTCTTCCTGGAACGCTTCTTCGCGCTTGGCCTTGATCGAAGGCATGGCCACCACCAGCACCAGCAGCGCGGCGCCGATCAGCAGGCCGAGCGACAGCGGGCGGGTGACGAACACGCTGAAGTCACCACGCGACAGCAGCAGCGAGCGGCGGAAGTTCTCTTCCATCATCGGTCCCAGCACGAAGCCGAGCAGCAGCGGCGCCGGCTCGCAGCGCAGCTTGATGAAGAGGTAGCCGATCACGCCGAAGGCGGCGGTCTGGAACACGTCGAAGGTGGTGTTCTGGACCGAGTAGACGCCGATGCAGCAGAACGTCAGGATGGCCGGGAATAGGTAGCGGTAGGGGACCTTCAGCAGCTTCACCCAGACGCCGATCATCGGCAGGTTCAGGATGATCAGCATCAGGTTGCCGATCCACATCGAGGCGATCAGGCCCCAGAACAGCGCGGGGTTGCTGGTCATCACCTGCGGGCCCGGCTGGATGTTGTGGATGGTCATCGCCCCCACCATCAGCGCCATCACCGCGTTGGGCGGGATGCCCAGCGTCAGCAGCGGGATGAAGGAGGTCTGCGCCGCGGCGTTGTTGGCCGATTCCGGACCCGCCACGCCTTCGATCGCGCCCTTGCCGAATTCATGCGCGAACTTGGAGGTCTTCTTCTCCAGCGAGTACGCCGCGAACGAGGCCAGTGCCGCGCCGCCACCCGGCAGGATGCCCAGCGCCGAACCCAGGGCGGTGCCGCGCAGCACGGCCGGGATCATGCGCTTGAAGTCTTCCTTGGTCGGGAACAGGTTGGTCACGTGGTCGGTGAAGGTCTCGCGGGCTTCCTTCTGCTCCAGGTTCGCGATGATCTCCGCGAAGCCGAACACGCCCATGGCGACCGAGACGAAGTTGAGGCCGTCGGTGAGTTCGGGCACGTCGAAGGAGAAGCGCGCGGCGCCCGAATTCACGTCGGTGCCGACCAGGCCGAGCAGCAGGCCCAGCACGATCATGGCGATTGCCTTGACCAGCGAGCCCGAGGCCAGCACCACGGCACCGATCAGGCCCAGCACCATCAGCGAGAAGTACTCGGCGGGACCGAACTTGAAGGCCAGTTCCGACAGCGGCGCGGCGAAGGCGGCCAGGATCAGCGTGGCCACGCAGCCGGCGAAGAACGAGCCCAGGCCGGCGGTGGCCAGCGCCACCCCGGCGCGGCCGCGCCGCGCCATCTGGTAGCCGTCGATGGTGGTCACCACCGAGGACGATTCACCGGGCAGGTTGACCAGGATGGCGGTGGTCGAGCCGCCGTACTGGGCGCCGTAGTAGATGCCGGCCAGCATGATCAGCGCGGCCACCGGCGGCAGCGTGTAGGTCACCGGCAGCAGCATGGCGATGGTGGCCAGCGGCCCCAGGCCCGGCAGCACGCCGATCAGGGTGCCCAGCACGCAGCCCAGGAAGGCGTACGCGAGGTTCTGGAAGGACAGGGCGGTCGAGAAGCCCAGTCCGAGGTTGGCGAGTAGTTCCATCAGGCCGTCTCCTTAACCTGCCAGGAATGCCGGCCACACCGGCATCTGAAGATTGATGCCGTACACGAAGGCGCCCATGCTGATCAGCACCAGGATGAAGGCGTTCAGGATCGCGCCCTTCCAGCTGAATTCATGGCTGGCCATCGACGACACCAGCACCAGCACCACCACCGACAGCACCATGCCGAGCGGCTTGAGCAGCAAGCCGAACAGCACCACCGAACCCAGGATCCACAGCAGGATCTTCAGGTCCCAGCGGGCCAGGTGGTCTTTCTCGCTCTTGCTCGACAGCGCGCCGGTCAGAACCAGCGAGCCGAGCAGGGCCAGGACGATGCCGAGCCAGAACGGAAAGTATCCAGGTCCCATCTTGGCGGCGGTTCCCATGGAATAGCCGCGTGCGACCCAGGAAAAGCCCAGACCGACCAGAATGAACATCAGGCCGGAGGCAAAGTCCTTTTGGCTACGTATGCGCAAATTGATTCTCCTCGAAGTAACGCTTGAAATCCGTGCGGTTTGTGCGGCGCAGCATTGCAGTGTTGCCGGCCCGGCCGCGAGGCAGGGTGGAAATTAAGGGGCATACCTTTCAGATACCTTTCGGATGTATTCAAACTTGGTCAATACAAGGGTATGTACCTATAAGACATGCGGAAACATCCGTAGGAATGGGTGCCCGAGGCAGGCCTGGCATGCGGAAAGCGTCACGGAGGCTGCGCTATCATCAGCCGGTAGTTGGCCGGTAGTTGGCCGGTAGTTGGCCGGCCCGCCCGGGCCGGCCCGAACCATCAAACATCCCCGGGGCGCGGATTGGACAGCATCGAGCACATCATCCTGATCGGCGCCATCGTGATGTCGCTGGGCATCGTGGTGGGCGCCTTCTCGGCACGCTGGGGCGTGCCCTTCCTGCTGGTATTCCTGGCCGTCGGCATGCTGGCCGGGGTGGATGGCCCGGGCGGCATCCGCTTCGCCGATACCTGGCTCAGCTTTCTGGTCGGCAATCTCGCCCTGGCGGTGATCCTGCTCGACGGCGGCCTGCGTACGCGCTACACCACCTTCCGCGTGGCATTGCGGCCCTCGTTGTCACTGGCCACCGTGGGTGTGCTGATCACCACCGGAGTGGTGGGGCTGTTCGCGGCCTGGCTGCTCGGCATCGACTGGAAGCTGGGCCTGCTGCTGGGCGCCATCGTCGGCTCGACCGACGCGGCGGCGGTGTTCTCGCTGCTCAACAGCAGCGGTGTGCGGCTCAAGGAGCGCGTCGCCAGCGTGCTCGAGATCGAGTCGGGCATCAACGACCCGATGGCGATCTTCCTGACCCTGACGCTGATGGAGTGGATCGCCTCGCCGGCGGGCCTGTCCGCGGGCGGCCTCGCCTGGCGCCTGCTGGTGCAGTTCGGCGTGGGCGGAGCGCTCGGCCTCGGCCTCGGATATTGCCTGGCCAATGTGCTGGAGCGCGTGCAGGTGGCCGAAGGCCTGCAGGCGATCCTGCTGTGCGCCGGCGGCGCCATGGTCTTCGCCATCGTGCAGAGCGCCGGAGGCAGCGGTTTCCTGGCGGTCTACCTGGCCGGCATGCTGGTGGGCAACCGCGAGCGCGCGGTCAGCGCGGACACCATGCGCGCCATGGACGGCATGGCCTGGCTGGCACAGTCGGCCATGTTCCTGCTGCTCGGCCTGCTGGTGGCGCCGCACAGGATCTGGGATGTGGCCCTGCCCGCCGTCGCCGTGGCGGCCTTCCTGATGCTGGTGGCCCGTCCGCTGGCGGTGTTCGCCGCGCTGCTGCCGTTCCGCTTCAGCGCGCGCGAGAAGGGTTTCGTGGCCTGGATGGGACTGCGCGGCGCAGTGCCGATCGTGCTGGCACTGTTCCCGATGCTGCATGGCCTGCCCGACGCCGGGTTGCTGTTCCGCATCGCCTTCGCCGTGGTGCTGGCCAGCCTGCTGTTCCAGGGTACGACGGTGGCGCTGGCGGCGCGGCTGGCACGCGTGCTGCGCCAGCCCTATCCCGAGCCGCTGGCGCGCGCGCGGCTGCACGGCACGCGGGCGCCGGCGCTGGACCTGATGCAGTTCAAGGTAGGGGCGGAGGCGCCGGTAGAGAATGTGCGGGCCGACCAGCTGGAGTTGCCGCCGCGCTGCCGGCTGCTGACGGTGGTGCGGGATGCAGCGCTGGCCGCCCCGGAGCAGACCCTGCTGCGGGCGGGCGACCTGGTCTCGGTCCTGGCACCTGCCGCCAGCGTGCCGATGCTGTCGATGCTGTTCCAGGCGCCCGGGCCGGCGCCCGCCTGGGCCCATGCCTCGCATGACTTCCTGCTGTCAGGCGATGCCTTCCTGCGCGATGTGGCGGCACTCTACGGCAGCCGCGCGCTGACGCCGGCCGAGGCACCACTGACCCTGGGCGCAGCCATGCTGCGCGCCTTCGCCTCGCCACCGGTCGAGGGCGACGCGGTGGAGATTGCCGGCCTGAGGCTGACTGCGGTGCGCATGGAAGGGCCGCGTATCCTGCAGGTCGGCCTGCTGCTGCCGCGCAAGCCCGGCGCGCGGCCGCCGCGGGGCGGCGGCGGGGAGCCTGCGGCGGCCTGAATTGCGGCCTGGCCTGCGGCCCCGGGCCGGGCCTCAGTCGACCTTGGCGCCGGACACCTTGACCACCTGGCCGTACTTCTTCAGTTCGCGCTGGATCAGCGCGCCGAACTGCTCGGGCGTGGTCGGCGCCGGCTGGGCGCCGATGCGCGCCAGCATGGCTTTCATGTCGTCGGTCTTGAGGATGGCTACGATGTCATGGTTGAGCCGCTCGACGATCTCGCGCGGCGTGCGCGCCGGCGCCAGCACGCCGAACCAGGTGGAGATGTCGAAGCCTTCGAGCCCCAGGCCCTTGCCGGCCTCGGCGATGGTGGGCAGCTCGGGGAAAGCGGCGGCGCGCGCGGCCGTGGTGACCGCGAAGGCCTTGAGCTTGCCCGCCTTGATATTGGCCGAGGCCGAGGCGAGGTTATCGAAGATCACGTCGGTCTGGCCCGACAGCACCGACAACTCGGCCGGCGCGGCACCGTTGTACGGGATATGGACCATGCTGACATGGGCCATGCTCTTGAACAGCTCGCCCGACAGGTGGCCGGCGCTGCCGTTGCCGCCCGAGGCGTAGTCGAGCTTGCCCGGGTGCTTGCGCGCGTATTCCACCAGGTCGCGCACATTGTTGATATGCAGCTCGGCCGCCTTGCCGGGATGCATCAGCAGCACGTTCGGCACGTCGGCCACCAGGGTGATGGGCGCGAAGTCCTTGACCGGGTCGTAGGGCAGCTTGGAGAACAGGGTCGGGTTGATGGCATGGGTGGCGACAGCGCCCATGACGATGGTGTAGCCGTCCGGGGCCTGCTTGGCGACGTAGTCGGCCCCCAGGTTGCCGCCGGCGCCCGGCCGGTTCTCCACGATCACGGGCTGGCCCAGGCTGTCCTTGAGCTTGTCGCCGATGGCGCGCGCCACGGTGTCGAGCGGGCCGCCGGCCGGGTAGGGCACGACGAACTTGATCGGGCGGGCCGGCCAGGCCGGCGCGGCGGCGGCGGGCGCGGTCCAGGACAGCGGCAGGGCGGTGGCCACCAGCGCGGCGGCGAACACTTTTTTCAGCATGAGGTCTGGTCTCGATTGGAATAGCGGGGCGCAGGTCCCGGCAGCCGGGACGCGCGCCTGGAGGGGCGGGCCGGTTCTATTTGATGCCGATGCCGCGCGCCATCATCACGGCGCACAGCGGCAGCAGGATCAGCAGGTGGGCCTCGATCATGACCCAGCGGCGTGCGCGTTTCAGCTCGGCCTCGGCCGGCACGAAGCCGGGCTCGCTGCGCGCCCGCTTGCGCCAGCGCGAGAAGGCGCGGGTCGGCGGCAGCGAGCACAGCGCGATCACCACGAACACCGTCATCTTGGCGTGGAACCAGGGGTTGGGCAGGTAGAAGCCGGCGCCCTTGGCGCCGAAGAACAGGCGCAGCAGGCCGCTTGCCAGCACCAGCATGGCGCACAGGAAATAGAGCAGGTCGTAGACGGACAGCCGCTTGAGCGCGGCCGGCGTCAGCCCGGGCCTCAGCACCACCGCCTCGGCGGCCAGGAAGGTGATCAGCGCGAAGATGGCGGTGAAATGCAGAAAGGCCAGCAGGGCATCGGTCAGCATGGCTACGGTCTCCTTTGGGCGTGGCGGCGCGACGGCGGACGGCGGGGCTGCGGTACGGACTGCGGTAGGGATCCGGCGCGCGCGGCGACGGCGTGTGCGGGGCCGGCCCGGCCGCGGCGGCCGGGCCGGCCCGTGAGGCTTACCGGCGCCGCTTGCTCGTGCGGCGTATTCGTGTGACTTATACCACGCCTTTGTCGCGCAGCGCGGCAATCTGCTCCGGCGCATAGCCAAGCACGTCCGCCAGCACGTCATCGGTGTGCTCGCCCAGCAGCGGCGGGTGGCGTACTGCCTCGGGCGGGGTGGCGCTCATCTTGATCGGGCTGCCGACCAGCTTGACCGTGCCCGCGCTCGGGTGGGGCAGGTCCACGCGCAGGCCGCGCGCCTTGACCTGCTCGTCGTCGAAGACGTCGTCGAGCGTATTGATCGGGCCGCACGGCACGCCGGCCGCCTCCAGGTCGGCGATCCACTGCGCGCGCGTGCGCGGGCGCACCATCTCGGCCAGGATCGGCACCAGCGTATCGCGCTGCGCGACGCGCTGGGGGTTGGTGGCGAAGCGCGCGTCGTCGGCCAGTTCGGGGCGGCCGCCGGCATTGACGAACTTGCGGAACTGGCCGTCGTTGCCCACCGCCACGATGATCCAGCCGTCGGCCGCCTGGAAGGTCTGGTAGGGCACGATGTTCGGATGGGCATTGCCCCAGCGCTTGGGCGCCACGCCGCTGGCCAGGTAATTGGTGTTCATATTGGCCAGCATGGCCACCTGCACGTCGAGCAGGGCCATGTCGATGTACTGGCCCTCGCCGGTGCGCTCGCGGTGTGCCAGCGCGGCCAGCACGGCGATGGTGGCGTACTGGCCGGTCATCAGGTCGGAGATGGCCACGCCGGCCTTCTGCGGGCCGCCGCCGGGCAGGTCGTCGCGCTCGCCGGTCAGGCTCATGAAGCCGCCCATGCCCTGGACGATGAAGTCGTAGCCCGGGCGGGCGGCATAGGGGCCGGTCTGGCCGAAGCCGGTCACCGAGCAGTAGATGATGTCCGGCTTGACGGCCTTGAGCGAGTCGTAGTCGAGCCCGTATTTCTTGAGCTGGCCGACCTTGTAGTTCTCCAGCACCACATCGCTCTGCGCGGCCAGCGCGCGCACCAGGGCCTGGCCCTCGGGCGTGCTGATGTCGCAGGTGACCGAGCGCTTGTTGCGGTTGGCGGCGAGATAGTAGGCGGCCTCGGCGGTGTCGTCGCCGGCCGGAGTCTGCAGCCAGGGCGGGCCCCAGGTGCGGGTGTCGTCGCCGGCGCCGGGGCGCTCGATCTTGATCACATCGGCGCCGAAGTCGGCGAGGTTCTGGGCGCACCATGGCCCGGCGAGCACGCGGGTCAGGTCGAGAACGCGGAGATGGCTTAAGGCTCCCATGACGGCAGGCAGGAATCGGAAACGAGGAAGGGGTGGAGGAAAGCGGCGGCGCCGGTGCGAAGCGCAGTCGAGGCGCAGCCGGCACGGGCAGGCGCCACTGTAACATCCGCGGCGGCGGGCGCAGCCTTCCTGGCCTGGGGTAAGGGCATAACAAGGCACTCGGATGCGCGGTGCCGGCGCGGCCGGCGGCCGGCGTGGCGCGCATCCGCCCGGGGCTGCCGGGGCAACTGGCTTGCCCGTATAATAAAAAGTTTGCAAATTCCATCCGACCGGCCGTTCACCGCTCCGCCGCGGGACGCCCTTGCCCCAACATGAAAGTCTCCGACATCCGCAGCAAGTTCCTGCAGTACTTCGAGTCGAAGGGCCATACCGTGGTCCGCTCGTCCAGCCTGGTGCCGGCGAACGACCCGACGCTGCTGTTCACCAACTCCGGCATGGTGCAGTTCAAGGACGTCTTCCTCGGCACCGACAAGCGCCCCTACACCCGCGCCACCTCGGCGCAGCGCTCGGTGCGCGCCGGCGGCAAGCACAACGACCTGGAGAACGTGGGCTACACCGCGCGGCACCACACCTTCTTCGAGATGCTGGGCAACTTCTCCTTCGGCGACTATTTCAAGCGCGAAGCGATCCAGTACGCCTGGGAACTGCTGACCCAGGTCTACAAGCTGCCGGCCGACAAGCTGTGGGTCACGGTGTACGAGGAAGACGACGAGGCCTATGACATCTGGGCCAAGGAAGTCGGCGTGCCGGTCGAGCGCATCGTGCGCATCGGTGACAACAAGGGCGCGCGCTACGCCTCGGACAACTTCTGGCAGATGGCCGACACCGGTCCCTGCGGCCCGTGCTCGGAAATCTTCTACGACCACGGCCCGGACGTGTGGGGCGGCCCGCCGGGATCGCCGGACGCCGACGGCGACCGCTACATCGAGATCTGGAACCTGGTGTTCATGCAGTTCAACCGCGACGAGCAGGGCAATATGCCGCGCCTGCCCAAGCCGTGCGTGGACACCGGCATGGGCCTGGAGCGCATCGCCGCGGTGCTGCAGCACGTGCACAGCAACTACGAGATCGACCTGTTCCAGGCACTGATCCAGGCCGCCGGCCGCGAGACGCATACCGCCGACCTGGCGCAGAACTCGCTGAAGGTCATCGCCGACCACATCCGCGCCTGCTCCTTCCTGATCGTCGACGGCGTGATCCCCGGCAACGAAGGCCGCGGCTACGTGCTGCGCCGGATCATCCGCCGCGCCATCCGCCACGGCTACAAGCTGGGCCGGAAGACCCCGTTCTTCCACAAGCTGGTGCCGGACCTGGTGGCGCAGATGGGCGAAGCCTATCCCGAACTTGCCGAGGCGCAGGCACGCGTGATCGAGGTGCTGAAGGCCGAGGAAGAACGCTTCTTCGAGACTATCGAGAACGGCATGTCCATCCTCGACGCGGCCGTGGCCGAACTGAAGTCCCAGGGCGGCAAGGTGCTCGATGGCGAGCTGGCCTTCAAGCTGCACGACACCTTCGGCTTCCCGCTCGACCTGACCCAGGACGTCTGCCGCGAGCAGGAACTCAGCGTGGACGAGGCCGCCTTCGATGCCGCCATGAGCCGCCAGCGCGAACAGGCGCGCGCGGCCGGCAAGTTCAAGATGGCCGCCGGCCTGGAGTACAACGGCGACAAGACCGCCTTCCACGGCTATGACAAGCTGGTGGTCGACGGTGCCCGCGTGACCGCGCTGTATGTCGACGGCGCCGCCGTCGATGCCATGCAGCCGGGCCAGAGCGGCGTGGTCGTGCTCGACAACACCCCCTTCTACGCCGAATCCGGCGGCCAGGCCGGCGACCGGGGCGTGCTGCAGGCCGGTGCCGCGCAGTTCGCCGTGGCCGATACCACCAAGATCCAGGCCGAAGTGTTCGGCCACCAGGGCACGCTGTCCGGCGCCCCGCTCAAGGTGGGCGACACCGTGCGCGCCGAGGTCGACGCGCTGCGCCGCGCGCGCACCATGCGCAACCACTCGGCCACCCACCTGATGCACAAGGCCCTGCGCGAGGTGCTGGGCGCCCACGTGCAGCAGAAGGGCTCGCTGGTCGACGCCGACAAGACCCGCTTCGACTTCTCGCACAACGCGCCCCTGAGCGACGACGAGATCCGCCGCGTCGAGGAGATCGTCAACGCGGAGATCCTGAAGAACGAAGACACGCGCGCCGAGGTCATGGCCTTCGACGACGCCGTCAAGAGCGGCGCCATGGCGCTGTTCGGCGAGAAGTACGCCGACGACGTGCGCGTGCTGTCGATCGGCAGCTCGAAGGAACTGTGCGGCGGCACCCACGTGCACCGCAGCGGCGACATCGGCCTGTTCAAGATCGTGGTGGAAGGCGGCGTGGCCGCCGGCATCCGCCGGGTCGAGGCAATCACCGGCGACAACGCGCTGCATTACCTGCAGGCGCTCGATGCCAAGCTCAACGAGGCCGCCGCCGCGCTGAAGGCGCAGCCGTCCGAACTGGTGCCGCGCATCGGCCAGGTGCAGGAGCAGGTGCGCGCGCTGGAGAAGGAACTGGAGCGCCTGAAGAGCAAGCTGGCCGCCTCGCAGGGCGACGAACTGGCCGCGCAGGCCGTCGACATCAAGGGCCTGAAGGTGCTGGCCGCCCAGCTCGACGGTGCCGACGTCAAGACGCTGCGCGAGACCATGGACAAGCTCAAGGACAAGCTGGGCAGCGCGGCCATCGTGCTGGCCGCGGTAGCCGACGGCAAGGTCAGCCTGATCGCCGGCGTGACCGCCGATGCGACCGCCAAGGTGAAGGCGGGTGAGCTGGTCAACTTTGTCGCCCAGCAGGTCGGCGGCAAGGGCGGCGGCCGCCCGGACATGGCACAGGCCGGTGGCACCGAGCCGGCCAAGCTGCCGCAGGCGCTGGCGGGTGTCAGCGAATGGGTGGCAGGCAAGGTCTGAGGTTTTCGGGCTTGCCGGTGATGTGTTGCGGGGAGGGTGCCGCGGCGCAATAGAACAAAGGGCGCTTCGGCGCCCTTTGTTCTTTGTGGCGTGCGTGGCGGCTCTGCTGGTCGCTGCCGCGGCCGGTGCGGACGTGGTCGGCGCTGCCGATGTCGCGAGCAGGGATGGTGGGCCCCTGATGGCGGGCGGCGAGGTGGTTCGACCATCTGCCGATACCGGGGCGGATGGTCGCTCTCTACTGAATGGCGCTGGTCTTATTGCCGGGAAGTGGCCCCCGGTTTGGCGTGAGGGGCGCTGTTGTGGTTCCTGGCGATTGAAACGCAAAGTGGTCGACGTGGAGTGCCACTCCTCATGGGTGGGCCCGAGCGGACTTCACCCTGGGCCTTCCTTCGTCGAGATCCTGCTGGCAATCACGCTTGCTGCCCGGCTTGCACGGGAGCCCCAGGCCTGCAATGCAACCAGGCACGCCGCCAAGGAAGTGGCGCTCCTCCCCGGTAACGGCAGATGGTCGAACTACCAAGGCCGCCTGCCATCAGGGGCAAGGCAATAGAACTCAGGAAGGTCGTAATGCCGTGATGGCCCGCCACGCGAACGGCAGAGACAAGCAGAGCCGACACGCCCACCACAGCCGGCGACTAAGCCGGCGAGCCTGATTGCTCTGCCCCCGGCAGGGTCTGCTTTCTTTGGGTTACTTTTCTTTGCAGAACGCAAAGAAAAGTGACCGGCAGCCCCCGCAGGGGGATGTCGTACGGTCGTTGGGTCCAACCGCCAACGCCACCCAACAAAATGCGATACCTCAAGCAATCCGAGAGCGGCCGGCCGTTGGGTGCAACCGCCAACACCGCCAACACCGCTCGACAAAGCGCGACACCTCAAGCAGTCCGATAGCGGCCGGCAGTCGGGTCCAAGCCCCAACCCCCAATCAATCAATAGGATCCAGCTTAGCCACAGCCAACGCCAGCCACTTGGCACCATGCCGCTTGAAGTTGATATTGGCGCGCGCATCCGCGCCACTGCCTTCCAGCGCCGTGATCACACCCTCGCCGAACTTGTTGTGGAACACCCCCTGCCCGATGCGGAAGCCACTGCCGGCCTCGCGCTGCGCGTTCGCGTAGTTGTTGCCGCGGTCCATGCCGCCAGTGGGTTTGCTGCCAGTGAAGGGCACGTCCTCCGGCTTCTTGAACCAGTCGCGCCCCCAGCCGCCTTCGTTCTGCCGGCGCGGCTGGCTGCCGGGGCCGGCGGCGGGCGGAGTCAGCCATTTGAGTGCCGCGTCGGGCAGTTCTTCGAAGAAGCGCGAGCGCACGTGGTAGCGCATCTGGCCGTGCAGCACGCGGCTCTGCGCGAAGGACAGGTAGAGGCGCTTGCGCGCGCGCGTGATGGCCACATACATCAGGCGGCGCTCTTCCTCCAGGCCGTCCGGGTCCATCATGCTGTTCTCGTGCGGGAACAGGCCTTCTTCCAGCCCGGTGATGAAGACCACGTCGAACTCCAGGCCCTTGGCGGCATGCACGGTCATCATCTGCACCGCGTCCTGGCCTGCCTGGGCCTGGTTGTCGCCCGCCTCCAGCGAGGCGTGCGTGAGGAAGGCGACCAGCGGCGTCATCACCACCGGCAGCGCTTCCGGGTCCAGCACCTGCTGGACCTGGTCGCCCGCGGCGAGGGCCCGCGTGCCTGCCGGTTCGGCGGACAGCACGGCGGCGAGCGCATCCAGGCCGTAGCCTTCCTCGACCACGAAGGCCTGCGCCGCCGTCACCAGTTCCTGCAAGTTCTCGATGCGGTCCTGGCCTTCCTTCTCACCCTGGTAGTGGGTGACCAGGCCGCTCGTGTTGGTGACGTGCTCGACCGTCTCGGGCAGCGTCATGCGGCGCGTGTCGGCGCGCATCTGCTCGATCAGCCGCACGAAGGCGCCGAGCGTGCTGCCGGCCTTGCCCGGCACGTAGGCGACCGCCTCGAACAGCGAGCAGTTGTACTGGCGCGCGGCGTCCTGCAGCGTTTCCAGCGAGCGCGCACCGATGCCGCGCGTGGGGAAGTTGACCACGCGGCCGAAGGCGGCGTCGTTGCGCGGGTTCTCCAGCAGCTGCAGGTAGGCCAGCGCGTGCTTGATTTCCGCTCGCTCGAAGAAGCGCAGGCCGCCGTAGACCCGGTAGGGGATGCCGGCCGAGAACAGCGCATGCTCGATCACGCGCGACTGCGCGTTGCTGCGGTAGAGGATGGCGATCTCGGAGCGGCTGGCGCCCTGTGCCACCTGGTCGCGGATCTCGTCGAGCAGCCAGGCCGCTTCGCGCCCGTCGGAGTCGGCCTGGAACACGCGCACCGGCTCGCCGTGGCCGGCGTCGGTACGCAGGTTCTTGCCGAGGCGGCGCGCATTGTGCGAGATCAGGTGGTTGGCCGAGTCCAGGATGTGCCCGTGCGAGCGGTAGTTCTGTTCCAGCTTGATCAGCCGGCGCACGCGGAACTCGTGTTCGAAGTCGCGCATATTGCCGACGTTGGCGCCGCGGAAGGCATAGATGCTCTGGTCGTCGTCGCCCACCGCGAACACCGCCGCCGGATGCTGCGTGCCGAAGCCCGCCAGCAGCTTGAGCCACTGGTACTGCAGCACGTTGGTGTCCTGGAACTCGTCGACCAGGATATGGCGGAAGCGGTGCTGGTAGTGCTGGCGGATGGCGTCGTTGTAGCGCAGCAGTTCGTAGCAGCGCAGCAGCAGTTCGGCGAAGTCGACCACGCCCTCGCGCTGGCACTGCTCGTCGTAGGCGGCGTAGAGGTCGACGAAGCGTTTGTTGAAGTCGTCGTTGGCCTCGACGTCGGCCGGGCGCAGCCCCTGCTCCTTGGCATTGTTGATGAAGTACTGCAGGTTCTTGGCCGGGTACTTCTCGTCGTCGACGTTGTGCGCCTTGAGCAGCCGCTTGAGGGCGGAGAGCTGGTCCTGGCTGTCCAGGATGGCGAAGGTCTGCGGCAGCCCGGCGTCGCGGAAGTGCGCGCGCAGCATGCGGTTGCACAGGCCGTGGAAGGTGCCGATCCACATCGCGCGCGTGTTGACGGGCAGCATGGCCGACAGGCGCGTCTGCATTTCCTTGGCGGCCTTGTTGGTGAAGGTCACCGCCAGGATGCCGGCCGGCGAGACGTGGCCGTTCTGGATCAGCCAGGCGATGCGGGTGGTCAGCACGCGCGTCTTGCCGCTGCCCGCGCCCGCCAGGATCAGGGCCGGTTCGTCGGGCAGGGTGACGGCGGCGAGTTGTTCGGCGTTGAGATTGGCGAGCAGGTCTGGCATCGGGAGGGCCTTGTGGAATGCCAGCGGATTATACCGGGCGGCCTGCGCCGGGGCGGGACGCGCAGGCCTGCCGCGGACGCGTCCGGGGCGGGGTGCGGGGTCCGGCATCCCCTCGCAGGAGGTAGGGGAAAGTGGCACCTGCATCCCTTTTCGAGGTGCACAATGCGGCTCGGATCGATTCCGGATTCGCGCCCTGGCGTTGCCGTGGATGCCGGCCGCCGGGCCATTTCGCGCACCCGCCATGCCGGCTCCCCTATAATTTGTGGTTTGCCCCGGCGCATCCAGCCTGTCCGACCCGGGGGCGCAGAATCCGACGCAATCATCGATACCCGAGCATGACCTCCCAAGACCAGTCCCTCGCCAAGAGCTTCGAACCCTCCGCCATCGAGGCCAAGTGGGGCCCCGAGTGGGAACGGCGCGGCATCGCCCAGCCGACCTTCGATCCGGCCAAGCCCGATTTCGCCATCCAGCTGCCGCCGCCGAACGTGACCGGCACGCTGCACATGGGCCATGCCTTCAACCAGACCATCATGGATGGCCTGGCGCGGCACGCGCGCATGCTGGGCGCCAACACGCTGTGGGTGCCGGGCACGGACCACGCGGGCATCGCCACGCAGATCGTGGTCGAGCGCCAGCTCGAGGCGCAGGGCGTCTCGCGCCATGACCTGGGCCGCGAGAAGTTCACCGAGAAGGTGTGGGCGTGGAAGGAGGAGTCGGGCTCGACCATCACGCGCCAGGTGCGCCGCATGGGCGCCTCGATCGACTGGACGCGCGAGTACTTCACGATGTCGCCGGAGATGTCGAAGGCGGTCACCGAGGTCTTCGTGCGCCTGCACGAGCAGGGCCTGATCTATCGCGGCAAGCGCCTGGTCAACTGGGATCCGGTGCTGGGCACGGCGGTGTCGGACCTGGAGGTGGACAGCGTCGAGGAAGAGGGTTCGCTGTGGCATATCCGCTACCCGCTGGTGGAGGCGGATACCAAGGCCGGCCTGACCCACCTGACCGTCGCCACCACCCGTCCGGAGACCATGCTTGGCGACGTCGCCGTGATGGTCCACCCCGAGGATGAGCGCTATGCCCACCTGATCGGCAAGTCGGTGCACCTGCCGCTGACCGGCCGCCAGATCCCGGTGATCGCCGATGCCTACGTCGACCGCGAGTTCGGCACCGGCGTGGTCAAGGTCACGCCCGCGCACGACTTCAACGACTACGCCGTGGGCCAGCGCCACCAGCTGCCGCAGATCTCCATCCTGACGCTGGATGCCAAGGTGGTGGCCGACGCGCCTGCCGCCTACGCCGGCCTCGACCGCTTCGAGGCGCGCCAGCGCGTCGTTGCCGATCTCGACGCGCAGGGCCTGCTGGCCGAGGTCAAGAAGCACAAGCTGATGACGCCGCGCAGCGAGCGCACCGGCAGCGTGATCGAGCCGATGCTGACCGACCAGTGGTTCGTGGCAATGAGCAAGCCGGCGCCGGAGGGCACCTTCCATCCGGGCCGTTCGATCGCCGAGGTCGCGCTGGAGGCGGTGCAGAGCGGCGAGATCAAGCTGGTGCCGGAGAACTGGAACAGCACCTACAACCAGTGGCTGGAGAACATCCAGGACTGGTGCATCTCGCGCCAGCTCTGGTGGGGCCACCAGATCCCCGCCTGGTACGACGACGCCGGCAACTGCTACGTGGCGCGCGACGAGCAGGAGGCCCTGGCCAAGGCCCGCGCCGCCGGCTACGACGGCGCGCTGCGCCGCGAGGACGATGTGCTCGACACCTGGTTCTCGTCCGCGCTGGTGCCGTTCTCTTCGCTGGGCTGGCCCGAGCAGACGCCCGAGCTGAAGCACTTCCTGCCGTCGTCGGTGCTGGTCACCGGCTACGACATCATCTTCTTCTGGGTGGCGCGCATGGTCATGATGACCAAGCACTTCACCGGCAAGGTGCCCTTCCATACCGTCTACGTGCACGGCCTGGTGCGCGATTCGGAAGGCAAGAAGATGAGCAAGTCCGAGGGCAACACACTGGATCCGGTCGACCTGATCGACGGCATCGCGCTCGAGCCGCTGCTGAAGAAGCGCACCACCGGCCTGCGCCGCCCCAAGGACGCGCCCAAGATCGAGGCCAAGACCAAGAAGGAATTCCCCGAGGGTATCCCGGCCTTCGGCGCCGATGCGCTGCGCTTCACCTTCGCTTCGCTGGCCACGCTGGGCCGCAACATCAACTTCGACACCGGCCGCTGCGAGGGCTACCGCAACTTCTGCAACAAGCTGTGGAACGCCACCCGCTTCGTGCTGATGAACACCGAAGGCCATGACTGCGGCCTCGGCCCGTGCAGCAACGACTGCGGCCCCGACGGCTACCTGCATTTCTCGCAGGCCGACCGCTGGATCGTTTCGCTGCTGCAGCGCGTGGAGGCCGAGGTCGAGAAAGGCTTCGCCGAGTACCGCTTCGACAACATCGCCAGTGCCATCTACAAGTTCGTCTGGGACGAGTACTGCGACTGGTACCTGGAACTGGCCAAGGTGCAGATCCAGAACGGCAGCGAGGCGCAGCAGCGCGCCACGCGCCGCACGTTGCTGCGCGTGCTGGAGACGGTGCTGCGCCTGGCCCACCCGGTCATCCCCTTCATCACCGAGGAGCTGTGGCAGAAGGTGGCGCCGCTTGCCGGCCGCGCCAAGGGCGATGGCAGCGAGAGCCTCGCCACCCAGGCCTATCCGCTGCCGGCGCTGGCCAAGATCGACGAGGACGCGGAGCAGTGGGTGGCGCAGCTCAAGGCCGCGGTCGATGCCTGCCGCAACCTGCGCGGTGAAATGAACATATCGCCGGCGCAGCGGATCCCGCTGTACGCCCATGGCGATCGTGCCTTCCTGCTGTCCGTGGCAGACTACGTGAAGGCGCTGGCGAAACTTTCCGAGGTTCGCGTCTTCGAACAGGAGAGCGAACTGATGGCCGAAGGTGCGGGGGCACCGGTGGCCATCGTCGGCGGCAATCGTCTGCTGCTGAAGATCGAGATCGACGTCGCCGCCGAGCGGGCGCGCCTGGCCAAGGAGGTCGAGCGCATCGGCGGTGAGATCGGCAAGTGCCGGGGCAAGCTCTCGAACGAGAGTTTTGTCGCCAAGGCGCCGCCGGCCGTCGTGGCCCAGGAGCAGCAGCGCCTGGCCGACTTCGAGCAGACCCTGGCCAAGTTGCAGGACCAGCTGCAGCGCTTGCCGGCATGAACCGTGCTTGGCAGGTCAGCAGCGCCCCAATACGACAATAGGAGTCTCTGACATGGAAACCCGCGTAACCAAGGCAGTCTTTCCGGTAGCCGGGCTGGGAACCCGCTTTCTGCCCGCCACCAAGGCCAGTCCGAAGGAAATGCTGCCAGTGGTGGACAAGCCCTTGATCCAGTACGCGGTCGAGGAGGCGATGGCCGCCGGCATCACCGAGATGATTTTCGTCACCGGGCGTTCCAAGCGTGCCATCGAGGATCACTTCGACAAGGCCTACGAGCTCGAGGCCGAGCTCGAGGCCAAGAACAAGAAGGCGCTGCTCGACGTGGTGCGCTCGATCAAGCCGGCCAACGTGGAGTGCTTCTATGTCCGCCAGCCGGAGGCGCTCGGCCTCGGCCATGCGGTCTTGTGTGCGCAGAAGCTGGTGGGCAACGAGCCCTTTGCCATCATCCTGGCCGACGACCTGCTGGATGGCGATCCGCCGGTGATGAAACAGATGGTGGACCTGTACAACCACTACAACTGCTCGGTGCTGGGCGTCGAGGAGATCGCGCCGGAACAGAGCCGTTCCTATGGCGTGATCGATGGCCGCGAGTGGGATGAGCGGGTGATCAAGATGTCGGGCATCGTCGAGAAGCCAGCACCCGAGGACGCACCCTCCAACCTGGGCGTGGTCGGGCGCTATATCCTGACGCCGCGCATCTTCGAGCACATCCGCGAGCTGAAGCCGGGCGCCGGCGGCGAGTACCAGCTGACCGACGCGATCCAGCACCTGCTGGCGCACGAGCAGGTGCTCGGCTACCGCTACAACGGCGTGCGCTACGACTGCGGCAGCAAGCTGGGCTACCTGAAGGCCACGGTCGAGTTCGCGCTCAAGCATGCCGAAGTCGGGGCGGACTTCCGTGCCTACCTGCAGGCCCGCCAGTAGGTACCAGCAGGTACCGGCAGGTACCGGCAGGTACCGGCAGGCCGCCAGGTACGCCGGCCCTGAAACAAAAGCCCCCGCGTCGCGGGGGCTTTGTCTTTGGGACCGGCCGCGCGGCGGTTGCCGCAGGCGGACTCAGCGCCGGCGCATGTAGAACACGAAGACCTTGTCGACCTCCTGGTGCGACAGCAGCTCGTTGCCGGTCTGCTTGGCAAAGGCCTGGAAGTCGCGCGTGGCGCCCGGATCGGTGGCCAGCACCTTGAGCACCTCGCCGCTGGCCATGTCGGCCAGCGCCTTCTTGGTCCGCAGGATCGGCAGCGGGCAGTTCAGCCCGCGCGCATCCACTTCTTTCTGGAACTCCATTCCTCTCTTCCTCTCAGCTTCGCTTGCGATGTCGATCGTTCTACAGCCGGTATTGTAGCGAAGCGTCGCCGCCGCGCAGGCGCGGGTCGGGGATGTCCGCGCCGGTCTGGCGATCGAAGAAGCGCACCGGATAGCCGCGCCGGGCCAGGAAATCGGCCACGGCGAAACCGGTGCCGGCGCTCCAGATGCGCATGTCTTCCGGTGCCACCAGCTTGTATTCGGCCAGTTCCTCGGACAGGGCCACCGTGCCCGTGGCCTGCACGTGGTAGGCGATGATCAGCTCGTTCTTGCGCATGAACTCGTAGACACCGATCAGCGACACGCCCTGGGCGTCGAGGTTGGTCTCCTCCTTGAGCTCGCGTGCCACGCCTTCCTCGGGCGTTTCGTCGCGCTCCAGGAAGCCGGTCACCAGTGCGAACATCTTCTCCGGCCAGGCCGCGTTGCGCGCCAGCAGCAGCTTGTCTTCGTATTCGACCACGGCCGCCAGCACGGGCAGCGGGTTGTTCCAGTGCACGAATCCGCATCCGTGCTCGATGCAGGCATAGCGCTCGCGGCCCGACAGGGGCAGCAGTTGCAGGGGGGCGCCGCATTGCGGGCAGAATCGATAGGCTTGCATGGCTTGACTCTCCGGTCTGTTCTTGTCTCGTATCGTTGGGTTTGCGGGCTGCGTTCCGCTGCCGGTTCCGCCCGCCGCCGGCTTCAGGCGCCGCAGGCGGCGCGCATGTCGCGCGCTAGCGCTTCCACGGTCTCCGGCTGCAGGTCCCAGGAGCACATGAAGCGGCAGCCGCCGGCACCGATGAAGGTATAGAAGCGCCAGCCCTTGGCACGCAGCGTCTCGATCGCCGGCAGCGGCAGTTCGGCGAAGACCGCGTTGGACTGTGTGGGGAACATGATGCGCACGCCCGGGATGGCGGCGATGCGCTCATGCAGCAGTTGCGCCATGGCGTTGGCGTGGCGCGCATTGGCCAGCCACACGTCGTTCTCCAGCAGCCCCAGCCAGGGCGCCGAGATGAAGCGCATCTTCGAGGCGAGCTGGCCGGCCTGCTTGACGCGGTAGGCGAAGTCCTCGGCCAGCCGGCGGTCGAAGAAGACCACCGCCTCGCCGACCGGCAGGCCGTTCTTGGTGCCGCCGAAGCACAGCACGTCGACGCCGGCGCGCCAGGTCACCTCGGACGGATGGCAGCCCAGCGAGGCCACGGCGTTGGCGAAGCGCGCGCCGTCCATATGCACGCGCAGCTGGCGCCGCTTGGCGATGGCGGCGATGGCGCGCACTTCCTCCACGCTGTAGACGGTGCCGACCTCGCTCGACTGCGTCAGCGAGACCACCTTGGGCTTGGGGTAGTGGATGTCGCTGCGGCGTGTGACCAGCGCCTCCACCGCGTCCGGCGTCAGCTTGCCGTCGGGTCCCGGCGCGGTCAGCAGCTTCGAACCGTTGGAGAAAAACTCCGGACCGCCGCATTCGTCGGTCTCGATGTGCGCCAGCTCATGGCAGATCACCGAATGGTAGGACTGGCACAGGGCGGCCAGGGCCAGCGAGTTGGCGGCGGTGCCGTTGAAGACGAAGAAGACCTCGCAGTCGGTCTGGAACAGGTCGCGGATGCGGTCGCAGACCTTCTGCGTCCAGGTGTCGTCGCCGTAGGCCTGCTCGTGGCCGCTGCCGTTGGCTTCGAGGAAGTACTTGAGCGATTCCGGGCAGAAGCCGGCGTAGTTGTCTGAGGCGAAGTGCTGCATGGGTGGCCGTGGCGCTGTGGGAGGCGAGGGCCGCCGCAGGCGGCCCCGGGGACGGGGGGGGGGGCGTTTCCGCCGCGGCCCGGCTACTTCTTGTCGGCCCAGAGTTCGCCGCCGGTGGCCCAGTTCTCGCGCTTGACGTCGGTGATGATGATGTCCACGGCGCCGGGCGCGCAGCCCAGCGTCTCGCAGGTCACGCGGGTCACTTCTTCCACCAGTTTGCGCTTCTGCTCGATGGTGCGGCCCTCGAACAGTTCCACGTGGTAAGTCGGCATGGCTTGTCAGCTCCATTGATCCGGCGGGGTGGCATGCATGCCGCCGCCGGGTTGCTTGTCTCCGGCCAGGGCGGTTCAGTCCCTGTAGCCAGCGTCGATTCTATCGAGTTTGCGCAGCAGCGCGGGCCATTCGAGTTCGCCCTCGACGGCGCCGTCGTCATGCAGTTGCGCCGAGGTCCTGGAGGCGACCGGCTCTGGTACCGCCACCACCGCGCCGCCGGCCTGCGCGCCGATCTGGATTTCGCAGGCCTTGATCAGGGTGGCCATCAGCACATAGGCTTCGGCCACGGTGCGGCCCACCGTCAGCGTGCCATGGTTGCGCAGCAGCATGGCCGGATGGCCGCCCAGGGAGACGGTCAGGCGGCTGCCCTCGGCGGGCGTGAAGGCCAGCCCCTCGTAGTCGTGGTAGCCGAGCCGGCCATGGAAGCGCATGGCGTGCTGCGACAGCGGCAGCAGGCCGCCGGCCTGGGCCGAGACCGCCACGCCGGCGGTGTTGTGCAGGTGCATGACGCAGTGGGCATCGGCGCGCGCCGCGTGCACCGCGGCGTGCAGCGCGAAGCCGGTCACGTTGACCGGATGGCGGCTCTCGCCCACCACCTCGCCGCGGCCGTTGATCTTGACCAGGTCGCTGGCGCGGATCTCGTCGAAGGCGAAGCCGAAGGGATTGATGAGGAAGTGGCCAGGCTCGCCCGGTACCGTGGCCGAGAGATGGGTGTAGATCAGGTCGTCCCAGCCTTGCAGCGCGGCCAGCCGGTAGGCGGCGGCAAGGTCGACGCGCACGCGCCATTCCTCGGGCGTGGCAGGCAGGGCGGCGCCCGCGGCGCGCGCGGGCTGCAAGGCAAAGGACATGGCGTATCGCTCCGGCAGCACGCCGGCCGCGGTACCGCGGCGGCGGCGAAGGCGATACTGTAGCGCAGTCCCCGCCCTTGCGCCGCGCGGGCAGAACGCGCTAGCGTGCCGACGGCAACGGCAGGACCCGCAGCATGCAGGCAAAGATCAGCGCGCCCAGCACGAGCGCGCCGGCGGCCGCCGACAACGACGAGGCGAAGCCGCCGCCGCGGGCCACCAGCGCCGTCGCCAGCGGCGGTCCGGCGATCTGGCCGAGCCCGTAGGAGGCGGTCATCAGCCCCATCAGGCGCGCGGCCTGCCCGCCCCACAGCCGGCGCGCCTCGCGCATGGCGAAGGAGACCAGGGCGGTGAAGGGCAGCCCGGCCAGCAGGCTGCTCAGGGCGAAGCCCGCCACCGTGGGCCAGACCACCGCGATGGCCACGCCCAGCGCCTGCACCGCGTAGGTCAGCACCAGCAGGCGCCGGTTGTCATGGGCAATGCCGACCCGGGTGGCCAGCAGCGCGCCCACCGTCACGCCGACGCCGAACACCGGCCAGAACAGGTCCGCCCAGACCGAGCCCGGCATGGCCTGGCGCGCGATCACCGGCAGGAAGGTGGCGGTGATGATGTAGCCGAAGCCGGCCAGCCCGTAGGCGAAGGTCAGGGCCCAGGTACCGCCGTCCAGGCGCGGCGCGCTGTCCGGGGCGGCCGCGCGGGCGCCCTCGCTGGCGGCGCGGGCCTCGGGGGTGAACACGTGCCAGACCAGGGCCGTCAGCAGCAGGCCCAGGGCGCCGAAGGCCAGCCAGCCCCAGTTTGCCTGCCAGCCTGCGGCGACCATGCCGAAGGCCGACACCCCGGTGACGACGATGCCCAGGCCGGGGCCGCAGAAGATCAGACCGGCCAGCGCCGGCTGTCCGAGTTCGGCCAGGCGGTGCAGGCACCAGCCGGCGGTGTACACCATCACCAGCGCGCTGGCGATGCCGGCCATGCCGCGCCAGACGGACCAGGCCGTCATGCCGCCGGGCGCGGCCATGGCGAAGGTGAGCAGCACGGTCAGCGCCAGGCCGAGGCGCACCATGCGCGCCGCATCGGGGCGGATGAAGAGGCAGGCGAGGGCGCCGGCGAAATAGCCGATGTAGTTCCAGGTGGCCAGCCAGCCACCGCCCGCCAGGCTGACGCTGCCGTCGTGCAGCATCATCGGCAGCAGCGGTGTGAAGGCGAAGCGGCCCACGCCCATCGCCACCGCCAATGCCACCAGTCCCGCCAGCGCGACGGCGAACGGGCCGGCTTCCCGCTCGCCGGCGGCGGCCAGCGCGGCAATGTTCCTGTCATCCGTGTGCAGCATGTCGTGTCGTCCTCATCGGTCGGTTTGCCGGGCCGTCTCAGCCGAGAGGGCCTGTGCCAACCTGTCCTTGCCATGCTACGCTCTGGCTTGCATCCCTATAAATGAATAATTAAGATCGACTACATCTTGATTTGAGATGGTTCGGGGCCTGCACCGGAAGGTTCCCGGCCATGCGCCGGCCTGTGCGCCGGCAAGGAGTCTTCACATGGACCTGGCCGCCCTGGAAATCTTCCGCACGGTGGTGGAGGCGGGTGGCGTGACGCGCGCCGCCGAGCGCCTGCACCGCGTGCAGTCCAATGTCACCACCCGCATCCGCCAGCTGGAGCAGTCGCTGGGCGTGGAACTGTTCGTGCGCGATGGCAAGCGCATGGTACTGACGCCGGCCGGCCAGACCCTGTTCGACTATGCGCGCCGCATGTTGCAGTTGGCCGACGAGGCGCGCCAGGCGGTGCAGCCGGCCAGGCCGCGCGGGCGCCTGCGCATCGCCTCGATGGAAAGCACGGCGGCGAGCCGCCTGCCGGCCGTGCTCTCCAGCTATCACCAGGCCTGGCCCGACGTGCAGCTCGAACTGGTCACCTGCCCGACGCGACAGGCCTTGCTGGCCCTGGCCCGCTTCGAGGTGGACTGCGTCTTCGTTGCCGAGCCGGTGATCGATCCCGGGCTGGTGGCGCTGCCGGCCTTCGAGGAAGAACTGGTGGTGATCGCGCATGCGCGCCACCGCCCCATCCGCAGCGCCGCGGATCTCGAGACCGGCACCTTGCTGGCCTTCGAGGCCGGCTGCCACTACCGCGCCCGCTTCGAGGCCTGGTGTGCCGGCGCTGGCGCTTCCCCGCTGCGCGTGCTGGAACTGGGCTCCTACCATGCCATCGTCGCTTGCGTGGCGGCCGGCATCGGTGCCGCCATCGCACCGCGCTCGGTGCTGGGCCTGTATCCCGAGCCGCCCAAGGTCAGCGTGCACAGCCTGGGCGAGGCCGGCCGCGTGACCACCCGCCTGGTGTGGCATCCGTCGATGGCGAGTGCTGCCCTGGACGCACTCGCCGACGTGGTGCGGGGGCATGGCAGCGACTTGGCGGCGGCCGCCTGAGCCAACCTGAGGCGGCCTGAGGCGGCTTCAGGCGACTGCGCGCGCGGCGGCGACAGCGCCGACGGATACCAAGCTGCCCGCACCGCGATGTGCCCGGTCGCCTACACTGGAAGTGGTGCCGCCACGGCATTGCGCAGCTGCGGCTGCCCGCGATGATGCCCGACTCGTTCTTTCCCTTTGCCCTGATGCGGCGGCTGGCCGTCGCCTTGTGCCTGCTGCTGGCCGCCGTCGGCTGGCTGGCGGGCGCCGAGCCGGCCGGCGCGCCGGTCTATGTGCTGCCGCTGCACGGCGCGATCGGGCCGGCCAGCGCCGGCTACCTGCTGCGCGGCATGGCGCACGCGCAGCAGGACGGTGCCCAGCTGGTCGTGATCGAGATGGATACGCCCGGCGGGCTCGACCTGTCGATGCGCGAGATCATCCAGGGCATCCTCGCCTCGCGCGTGCCCGTCGCCAGCTATGTCTACCCGGGCGGCGCGCGCGCCGCCAGCGCCGGTACCTACATCCTGTATGCCAGCCATATCGCGGCGATGGCGCCGGGCACCAACCTGGGCGCCGCCAGCCCGGTCCAGATCGGCCTGGGCGGCGCGCAGCCGGGCGGCGCCCCGCCCGCCGCCGTGCCGGGCAGCGCGCCGCAGGCGGCACCGGCCGACACCATGGAGCGCAAGCAGATGCATGATGCCTCGGCCTATATCCGCGGCCTGGCACAACTGCGCGGGCGCAACGCGGACTGGGGCGAGCGCGCGGTGCGCGAAGCGGTCAGCCTGTCTGCCGGCGAGGCGGTGTCGCAGCACGTGGCGGATCTCGTCGCGCCCGACCTGCCGGCGCTGCTGCGTGCGCTGGACGGCCGCAGCGTGCGGCTCGCGCCGGGTGGCGAGCCGCTGGTCCTGCATACCGCGCATGCGCCGGTGCGGATGCTGGCGCCGGACTGGCGCGACCGCTTCCTGGCCGTCATCACCGAGCCCAGCGTGGCGCTGGTCATGATGATGATCGGCATCTATGGACTGATCTTCGAGTTCTCCACGCCGGGCATGGTGCTGCCCGGCGTGGCTGGCGCCATCTGCCTGCTGCTGGCGCTGTTCGCGCTGCAGATGCTGCCGGTCAACTATGCGGGGCTGGCCCTGGTGGCGCTGGGTATCGGCTGCATGGTGGCGGAGCTGTTCCTGCCCACCTTCGGCACGCTGGGGGTGGGCGGCATCGTGGCCTTCGCTTTCGGCGCGGTCATGCTGATCAATACCGATGTGCCCGGCTTCGGCGTGCCGGTGGGCCTGGTGGTGGCGCTCTCGCTGGTCAGCGGGCTCTTCCTGCTGGCCATGTCGACCATGCTGCTGCGCGCACGACGGCGGCCGGTGGTGAGCGGTGGCGATATCCTGGTCGGCGCGTCGGGCGTGGTGCTGGAGGATTGCCGCGGCGACGGCTGGGCGGAGGTGCGCGGCGAGCGCTGGCGCATCCGCGGCGCGCAGCCGCTGGCGCGCGGCCAGCGCGTGCGCGTGATGCGGCGCGAGGGCCTGGTGCTGGAGGTGTCGCCGGATGCGGACGGCGGTGCCGGAGGGCAGGCGCCGGACGCGTCGCCGCCCATCGCTTCTATCGAGAAAGGAGCCTGACCATGGCCTACGGCTTCAGCTTTGGCGGTGTCGTCTTCCTGCTGGTGTTGCTGATCGCCAGCGCCTTCCGCGTGCTGCGCGAGTACGAGCGTGGCGTCGTCTTCATGCTGGGCCGCTTCTGGCGCGTCAAGGGGCCGGGGCTGGTGCTGCTGATCCCGGCCGTGCAGCAGATGGTGCGCGTGGACTTGCGCACCATCGTGTTCGACGTGCCGCCGCAGGACGTGATCTCGCACGACAACGTCTCGGTCAAGGTGAACGCCGTGGTCTACTTCCGTGTGGTCGATCCCGAGCGCGCCATCATCCAGGTGGCCAATTTCCTGGAAGCGACCAGCCAGCTCGCGCAGACCACGCTGCGCGCCGTGCTCGGCAAGCACGAGCTGGACGAGATGCTGGCCGAGCGCGAGCGCCTCAACCTGGATATCCAGAAGGTGCTCGACGCGCAGACCGATGCCTGGGGCATCAAGGTCTCCAACGTGGAGATCAAGCACGTCGATCTCAATGAGTCGATGGTACGCGCCATCGCCCGCCAGGCCGAGGCCGAGCGCGAGCGCCGCGCCAAGGTGATCCACGCCGAGGGCGAGTTGCAGGCCTCCGAGAAACTGCTCGAGGCTGCCCAGATGCTGGCGCGCCAGCCGCAGGCCATGCAGTTGCGCTACCTGCAGACGCTGACGCAGATCGCCGGCGACAAGAGCTCGACCATCGTCTTTCCCTTGCCGATGGAACTGCTCGACGTATTGCGGCGCGGGACCGGCGGGCAGCCCTAGTCCGCAGAATCATGGAAATGAGAGGGGAGGGCCATGTCATGTGGGAATCAGCGCCAGGCGCAAAGCGCAGCCATCGCACGGCGATGGCGAGCCTTTGCAGCGACGCGATGAGCCCGCATGGCATGGCAGGCACCGACCGATTTCAGTGATTCAGTGGACTAGCGGCGGGAAGGGGGGCAGGACCGGCGGCGCCGGTCCTCGCGCCGCGTGTCAGGCCGAGGGGGGGGCTTCGGCGGGCGGCACGTTGAAGCAGCCGCGGTAGGTCGCGTAGAAGGAGCAGTAGAGGATCGCCAGCATCAGCAGCGAGTACGGCGTCACCAGGAAGGACAGCACCGTCTCGGCGCCGAAGGCGCTGAACACGGCCTCCAGGAAGAAGGGGATGGCGACCATCAGCACGGCGAACAGCAGCGCATAGGTGAAGAAGGCGCCGCGGTTGCGCCAGCATGCGGTCCAGCTGAAGAACATGGCCTTCACCGGCGGCACGTTGTGCCAGGCGGCCAGCAGCGGCGCGAACCAGAACATCATCGCGATCGGCGTGTACAGCACCGCGCCGACCACCAGCGCGTAGTACATCTGCCGCACCGCCTCGGCCGAGGGGGCTTCTTCCTTGAGCAGGATGGGCAGCAGGTCGCTGACGTTGACGACCGCGCCGGCGATCAGGCTGAGCACGAACACCAGGCACGCGTAGATGCCGCCCAGCACGAGCAGGTGGCGTGTGGCCTGCTTGCCGTTGGTGCGGAACCCGGCCAGCAGCACCGTGGGCAGCACGCGCTTGTTCTGGATCACTTCCCGGCAGGCGGTCATGATGCCGACCGACAGGCCGGGCGTGGCAACCAGCAGCGCGATCACGCCGAACAGGGGCACGAAGATGGCCAGTTGCGCCGCGATCAGGTAGATGAACAGCAGCATCAGGAAGGCGAGCGGGTTCTTGCGGAACAGCCAGATACCCTGGCGGAACCAGACGTAGCCTTCCTTGGCGGGGACTTCCAGTAGTTGCATGGCGATTCGGATCCGGCTCAGGTCCAGGGCAGCGCCTGGGTCGCGAGGCGCTGGCGCAGGATGCGTTCGAAATGGGTCGGGTCGTGCGGCTGCAGGATGTCGGCTTCGCGCGGCAGGTAGAAGTCCCACAGGCGGGATACCCAGAAGCGCAGCGCGCCGGCCCGCAGCATGTCTTGCCAGTGTGCGGCCTCCGTCTCACTGAGCGGCCTCACGGCATGATAAGCCTGCAGCAGCGCGCTTGCACGCCCGGCGTCCAGGGCGCCGGTGGCGAGATCGATACACCAGTCGTTGACCGTGACGGCGAGATCGAAGAGCCACTTGTCGTGGCCCGCGAAGTAGAAGTCGAAGAAGCCGCCCAGGCGGTGCCCGCCCTGCGGCGTGTCCTCGAACAGCACATTGTCGCGGAACAGGTCACAGTGGCAGGGGCCGCCCGGCAGCGCGGCGTAGTCGGCGCTGGCGAAGAAGGCCGCCTGGTGGGCGATCTCGTCGCGCAGGAGATCGCGCTGCACCCCGTCGAGGAAGGGCAGGATCTCGGGCTCGGTCTGCTGCCACCAGGCCAGGCTGCGCAGATTGGGCTGGCTGCGGCCGTAATCCTGGCCGGCCAGGTGCATGCGCGCCAGCATGTCGCCGACCTCGGCGCAATGGCCGGCATCCGGCGCGAGCTGCGAGCTGCCGGGCAGGCGCGTGACGATGGTGGCGGGCTTGCCCTTGAGCGCGCGCAGGATCTCGCCGTCGCGGGCCGGGATCGGCGCCGGCACGCGGATGCCGCGCGCCGCCAGGTGGGCCATCAGGTGCAGGTAGTAGGGCAGCTGGGTGAAGCTCAGCCGCTCGAAGATGGTCAGCACGTACTGCTGCGTGTGCCCGTCCCGCTCCGTGGTCAGGAAGAAGTTGCTGTTCTCGATACCCGAGGCAATGCCGCGGAAATCGCGTACCGTGCCCAGGTCGTAGTCCAGCAGCCAGCTGGCGATCTCGTCCTGCGAGACCGTGGTGAATACGGCCATACTAGTCGTGTGAGGTGAAAACGGAAGCGGCGGGCGCAAGGGCGTCCGCCGCCGCGGCATGACTGCCGGAGGGCCGCCGCGGCAGTGCCGCGCGGGCTCAGAACTGCAGGTTGACCGAGGGCACGCGGTTGACCTCGTGATCCCGGATCTTGGGCGAACTGTCTTCCGGCTTGCTCATCTGGTAGCGGGTGCCGAAGCCGGACTTGACCTGGATGTCGGTCGCCTGGCCTTTGTTCCGGTACTCGCGTACCTGGGTGCCGTCACGCTCGTCGAGCTGGAAGCTCGGCTCGCGCGGCCGGTTGATCTGGGTCTTGGCCTGCGGCGCGATCGGCTGGTTGTTGATCTGGTCCAGTTCTTCCTGCGACAAGGCGTTGCCCTGGGCCTGTACCCACGCCGGCGCGGCTAGCGCCAGCACGGCGGCGGCAAGCAGCAGGGCGCGGCCGGTCGTCGGTCGCGCCGCGGGCATCGCGGCCATTCGGGTAGGGGAGTGCATTCGAGGCTCCTGTGCCGCGCGGGCGCGCCAGGCGCCGCACGGCGGAAATCCGCTGCGGCCCGGCGGCGCCGGGCTGACGCAGTGTGACAGGCTTCCATTCTAGCAAGTCCCGCCGGGCAGGAGCTGCCGCGGTGGCTTCCGATGCACCACGGCCGCCCGTGGACGGGATGCTGCCGGCCGCCTTACAGGTAGAACATCTCTTCCTTGGGCGGGATCGGCTTGTCGCCACCGCGGCGCTCGTAGTACTCGTAGACCGCTTCCAGCACTTCGTGCGGCTCGTCGACGATCTTCATCAGGTCGAGGTCGTGTTCGGCGATCAGGCCCATCGGCAGCAGCGTGAAGCGGAACCAGTCGAGCAGGCCCTTCCAGAAGCGGCTGCCGAACATCACGATCGGCACGGAGCGCGACTTGCCCGTCTGCACCAGCGTCAGCACCTCCGCCAGCTCGTCGAGCGTGCCGAAACCGCCCGGCATCACGATGAAGGCGTCGGAGTTCTTGACGAAGGTCACCTTGCGCGTGAAGAAGTGGCGGAAGCGCATGGCGATGTCCTGGTAAGGATTGCCCTGCTGCTCGTGCGGCAGTTCGATGTTCAGGCCGACGCTGGCGGACTTGCCGGCATGCGCGCCCTTGTTGGCCGCTTCCATGATGCCGGGGCCGCCGCCGGAGATCACGGCGAAGCCCGCGTCGGAGAACAGGCGCGCGATCTCGATGGTCTGCTGGTAGTACGGCGAGTCCTCGCGCAGGCGCGCGCTGCCGTAGATCGAGACCGCCGGCCGGATCTCCGACAGGTACTCGGTGGCCTCGATGAACTCTGCCATAATCGTGAACATTTGCCACGAGGCGCGAGCTTTCTTCGCCGTGGCGCGATCTTCGTCCGCCAGAGCGCGCAGGCTGGGGATCATCTTGCGCGGATTGGCCCGCAGGCCGGCGGCGCCAGCGCCGGCGCCACCGGTATTCGCATTCGCATTGGCGTCCGCGGCGGGACGCGCCGGCGTGTCAGCCTGGGTGCCGGGAGCGGTCGCGGCGCCGGCCGTGGCCTGATGGCCTTCGGTGGCGTCGGAAACGGGAGCGGTGGCGGTGCCGTCAGCCGCGGCACCAATCAATTTAGAGTCCATGGGAATGTCGGATAGTCCAAAAACACTCTTGCTCGTCGATGGTTCGAGCTATTTGTATCGCGCGTATCACGCTCTGCCGGACCTGAGGAATGGCGAGGGGCTGCCCACAGGGGCAATCTACGGCATGATCAACATGCTGCGCAAGCTGCGCAACGATTACCCGGCAGAGTATAGCGCCTGCGTGTTCGACGCCAAGGGCAAGACCTTCCGCGACGATCTCTATCCGGCCTACAAGGAGCACCGGCCCTCGATGCCCGAGGACCTGGCGCGGCAGATCGAACCCATCCACGAAGCGGTGCGCGCGCTGGGCTGGCCCATCGTGATGGTGGAGGGCGTGGAGGCCGACGACGTGATCGGCACGCTCGCGCGCGAGGCCTCCGCCCAGGGCGTGCGCACGGTCGTCTCGACCGGCGACAAGGACCTGGCGCAGCTGGTCAACGGCGAGGTCACGCTGGTCAACACGATGAGCGGCGAAGTGCTCGATCCCGCCGGCGTGCAGGCCAAGTTCGGCGTGCCGCCGGAGCGCATCGTCGACTACCTGTCGCTGATCGGCGATGCTGTCGACAACGTGCCGGGCGTGCCCAAGGTGGGCCCCAAGACCGCGGTCAAGTGGCTGACCGAACATGGCTCGCTCGATGCGGTGATGGCCGGCGCCGACGGTATCAAGGGCGTGGTCGGCGAGAACCTGCGCAAGACCCTGGACTGGCTGCCGATGGCGCGCACGCTGGTCACGGTGAAGACCGATTGCGACCTCGGTGCGGCTGTGTCCGATTTCCACGCCCTCAAGGACGTGGGCGAGGACAAGGACAAGCTGGTCGCGTTCTTCTCCCGCTATGGCTTCAAGACCTGGCTGCGCGAACTGACCGGCGAGAGCCTGCCCAGCCTGCGCGCGCAGGCCGCCAAGGGCGCCGGCGCGCGCGCGCCGCAGGCACAGGGCGGCCTGTTCGACAGCGCCCCGGCCGCGACGCCGGCCGACCCGGTGCCGGCGCCGGATGCGCCGCCCGCCGAGACCCGCTACGAGACCGTGACCACCGAGGCGGCGCTGCAGGCCTGGCTCGACCGGCTCGCCGAGGGCGCGCTGGTGGCCGTCGATACCGAGACCACCTCGCTCGACCCGATGCAGGCCCGGCTGGTTGGCATCTCGCTGTCGCTGGTGCCGGGCGAGGCCTGCTACATCCCGGTGGGCCACTGCGGTCCCGACGTGGCCGGCATCGAGCAGCACGGCCAGCTCACGCGCGAATTCGTGCTGGAGCGCCTGCGCGGCTGGCTGGAAGATCCGGCCCGCCCCAAGCTCGGCCAGAACATCAAGTACGACGCGCATGTGTTCGCCAACCATGGTGTCACGCTGCGCGGCATCGTCCACGACACGATGCTGCAGAGCTACGTGCTGGCCTCTCACCGCAACCACGGCATGGACAGCCTGGCCGAGCGCCTGCTCGGCATCAAGACCATCACCTACGAGGAGGTCTGCGGCAAGGGCGCGAGCCAGATCGGCTTCGACCAGATCGACCTGGCGCGCGCCACCGAGTACGCGGCCGAGGATGCCGACGTGACGCTGCGCCTGCACCGCGCCATGTTCCCGCAGCTGCAGGCCGTGCCCGGCCTCGAACACGTGTACCGGCATATCGAGATGCCGGTCTCGGTGGTGCTGCAGAAGATCGAGCGCAACGGCGTGCTGATCGACGCGCAGCGCCTGGCCGAGCAGAGCGCGCAGCTCGGCCAGCGCATGCTGGAGCTGGAGCAGGCCGCCTACGATGCGGCCGGCCAGCCGTTCAACCTCGGCTCGCCCAAGCAGATCGGCGAGATCCTGTTCGGCCAAATGAAGCTGCCGGTGGTGAAGAAGACCGCCAGCGGCGCGCCCTCGACCGACGAAGAGGTGCTGCAGAAGCTGGCCGAGGACTATCCGCTGCCCAAGCTGCTGCTGGACTACCGCGGCCTGGCCAAGCTGAAGTCCACCTACACCGACAAGCTGCCCAAGATGGTGAACCCGGCCACCGGCCGCGTGCACACCAGCTACGGGCAGGCCACCGCGGTGACCGGACGGCTGGCCTCGACCGACCCGAACCTGCAGAACATCCCGGTGCGCACCGAGGAGGGCCGGCGCATCCGCGAGGCCTTCATCGCGCCGCCGGGCCGCGTCATCGTCTCGGCCGACTACTCGCAGATCGAGCTGCGCATCATGGCCCATATCTCGGGCGACGAGAACCTGCTCGGCGCCTTCGCGCGCGGCGAGGACATCCACCGCGCCACCGCCGCCGAGATCTTCGGCGTGGAGCGCGAGGCGGTCAGCAGCGAGCAGCGCCGCTACGCCAAGGTGATCAACTTCGGCCTGATCTACGGCATGAGCGCCTTCGGCCTGGCCGGCAACCTCGGCATCGAGCGCGAGGCGGCCAAGCACTACATCGACCGCTACTTCACGCGCTATCCCGGCGTGGCGCGCTACATGGAGGACACCCGGCAGGCCGCGCGCGAGCAGGGCTATGTCGAGACCGTGTTCGGCCGGCGCCTGTGGCTGCCGGACATCAATGGCGGCAGCGGCCCGCGCCGCCAGGCCGCCGAACGTGCCGCCATCAACGCGCCGATGCAGGGCACGGCGGCGGACCTGATCAAGCTGTCGATGATCGCGGTGCAGGACTGGCTCGAGCGCGACCGGCTGCAGACGCTGCAGATCATGCAGGTGCACGACGAACTGGTGCTCGAGGTGCCCGAGGCCGAGCTGGAACTGGTCAAGCGCCGGCTGCCCGAGCTGATGTGCGGCGTGGCCGAGCTGCGCGTGCCCCTGGTGGCGGAAGTCGGCAGCGGCGCCAACTGGGAAGAGGCGCACTGAGCGAGAATGGGGGCGCCGCGGCGCCCCCGGAGCGCGCCTGCGCTGTACTGCAGTACAGTTTGAAGTGACCGCTGAATCGGGAATCGAGGGCTTGTGCCCGTTGCTGCCATGCCGCAAACTGGCGTGAACGTCCGCGCGACGGTCACGACAATCTTGGGTAGGCCACATGGGTACTGAGGGAAGCGGTAGCGCGCATCGCATCATCGTGGTGGGCGGCGGGGCCGGCGGACTGGAACTGGCGACCCGCCTGGGCGACAAGTTCGGCCGCCGCGGCGCGGTCGCGGTGGTGCTGGTCGACCGCTCGCCCACGCATATCTGGAAGCCGCTGCTGCACGAGGTCGCGGCCGGCAGCATGGACCCCAACACCCACCAGCTCGAGTACGCTGCGCAGGCGCTGTGGCACCACTTCGAGTTTCAGCTCGGCGAGATGGTGGGCGTGGACCGCGCGGCCAAGACCGTGTCGCTCGCCGCCTACGTGGATGCCGACGGCGAAGAAGTGCTGCCGGCGCGCACGCTGCCCTATGACACCCTGGTCCTGTCGATCGGCAGCGTGACCCATTTCTTCGGCGTGCCGGGCGCAGCCGAGCATGCCATCGCACTCGATACCGCCGAGCAGGCCGACCGTTTCCGGCGCCGCCTGGTGTCGGCCTGCGTGCGTGCGCAGAACGGCCTCGGCCGAGCCGATGCGGACGGCCGTCCGCGCGTGGACATCGCCATCATCGGCGCCGGTGCCACGGGCGTGGAGCTGTCCGCCGAGCTGCGCAACACGGCGCAGGTGCTCAATGCCTACGGCCTGCACCGGCTCGACCCGCGCCGCGACGTCCATATCCACCTGATCGAGGCCGGCCCGCGCATCCTGCCGGCATTGTCCGAGCGGGTCTCGACCGAGACCGCCAAGCTGCTGCGCAAGCTCGAGGTGGACATCTTCACCAGCGAGCGCGTGACCGAGATCGCGCCCGATGCCGTGCTGACCGCCAGCGGCAAGCACATCGATGCCGACCTGACGGTGTGGGCGGCGGGCATCAAGGCGCCGCCGGTGCTGGCCACGCTGGGCCTGCCGACCAGCCGGCTCGGCCAGATCGTGGTCAAGCCGACGCTGCAGAGCGAGGGCGACCCCGACATCTTCGCCTTCGGCGACTGCGCGAGCTGCCCCTGGCCGGAGAAGCAGGGCTCGGTGCCGCCGCGCGCGCAGGCGGCCCACCAGCAGGCGACCTTTCTCTATGGCGCGCTGCGCGCGCGGCTGGAGGGCAAGCCGCTACCGTCCTTTGCTTTCAAGGACCTGGGTTCGCTGGTCTCGCTCGGCCATTTCAGCGCGGTCGGCAGCTTGATGGGCGGCCTGATCGGCGGCTCCATGTTCATCGAGGGCGTGATGGCGCGGCTGATGTACACGTCCTTGTACCGCATGCACGTGATGGCGCTGCACGGCGCCCTGCGCATGGGGCTGGACACCATCACGCACTGGCTGCGCAGCAAGACCCGGCCGCGCGTCAAGCTGCATTGAGGCGGCGCGGCCCGCCGCCGCGCACCGTGGACTGCCATGCCGGGCAGTCCACGTGCGTCGGAGCATCCGAGTCCCTGGGCATGCGCGCGCATGCGGCGTGGGCTTGGCATAGAATCGAGCGCTGCCGGGCCGGCTTCGGCCGGCCCGTTCCCGATCTTCCGCCAGCCCCCGATCCTGCTATCCAGGAGATGCACGCATGCTGAAACCCGAAGTGGAAAGCCTCGTCCCCGGCCAGGCCTTCAGCCGCCGTACCTTCGTCAAGACCGCGCTCGGCTCGGCCTTTGCCGCGGCGGCGCTGCCGGTCACGGCGCAGGCGATCAAGACCGATTTCAACGGACTGACCGCGGGCGAGGTGACCATTGCCTCGGCCGGCTTCGACATGCCGGCCTATCGCGCCCAGCCCGAAGGCGGCAGCAAGCTGCCGGTGGTGCTGGTCGTGAGCGAGATCTTCGGCGTGCACGAGTACATCGCCGACATCTGCCGCCGCTTCGCCAAGCTGGGCTACCTGGCGATCGCGCCGGAACTGTTCGCACGCCAGGGCGATCCGTCGAGCTTCGGCACCATCCAGGAACTGCAGGCCAAGCTGATCTCCAAGGTGCCCGATGCCCAGGTCATGGGCGACCTCGATGCGACCGTGGCCTGGGCCATGGCCCATGGCGGCGACCCGAAGCGGCTGGCCATCACCGGCTTCTGCTGGGGCGGCCGCATCAGCTGGCTCTACGCCGCACGCAACAAGCAGCTCAAGGCCGCGGTGGCCTGGTACGGCCAACTGGTGGGCGAGCCCAACCCGCTCAAGCCGCGCAATCCGGTCGACCTGGTCGACCAGCTCGACGTGCCGGTGCTGGGGCTGTACGGCGGCAAGGACACGGGCATCACCCAGCCGCAGGTGGAGAAGATGAAGGCGGAACTGGCCGCTTCGCCGAACCCCAATGCGCGTGCCTCGGTCTTCGTGGTCTATCCGGATGCCGGCCATGCCTTCCATGCCGACTACCGGCCCAGCTACCGCGAGGCCGATGCCACGGACGGCTGGAAGCGTTGCCTGGCCTGGTTCCAGCAGCACGGCGTGGCCTGACCGGGGCCGCTCGCGGCGAGCGCCTTCCGGCCGCCGTGCCCAGCGCAGGCCGCGCAAGGATTGCAAAGCCGGTGCCGAAGTCCGTACAATGCGGCTTTTCGCTCTTGCAACAGTGTTGCGTTTCTGCCCGGGCTGCCTCGCCGGTGCGGCGCAAGCGGGCAGGAGCGCCGTTTCCAGCCGGAGGCCATCATCGATTCCACCCTTGTCTACATTCTGCTGGCCGCCACCATTTCCGGGGTCGGCAGCATCTTCGGCGCGGCACTGTTGTCCCTGACGGTGGCGTCCCGGGTGGTGGAGCGCATGGTGAGCTTCTCGGTCGGGGTTCTGCTGGCCACGGCGCTGCTGCATTCCCTGCCCGAGGCCTTCGAATCCGGCGCCGACCCGCGTGCGCTGTTCGCCACGCTGCTGGCCGGGCTGCTGGGCTTCTTCCTGCTGGAGAAGATCTCGCTGCTGCGCCACTCGCACCATCACGAAGGCGACGGGCATCACCACCACCACGGGCATGATCGCGAGTCGGCCGGCCGCAGCGGCCTGGCCATCCTGGTGGGCGACGGCTTCCACAACTTCGCCGACGGCATCGTCATCGCGGCCGCCTTTCTTGCCAATCCGCACATCGGGCTGGTGACCGCGCTGGCCATCGCCGCCCACGAGATCCCGCAGGAGGTGGGCGACTTCATCGTGCTGCTGAACGCAGGCTTCTCGAAGACGCGTGCCTTCGCCTTCAACCTGCTGTCCAGCGTATCGGCGATCGCCGGCGGCCTGGTGGGCTATTTCCTGCTAGACCAGATGAGCGGCTGGATTCCCTATGTCCTGGTGATCGCCTCCAGCAGCTTCGTCTACATCGCGGTCAGCGACCTGATGCCGCAGATGCAGCGCAAGCCGCGCTGGCGTGAGTCGTTGCTGCAGATGGTGCTGGTCGCGGCCGGCATCGCGGCGATCTACTTCATCACCAACGGCATCCACCACGAGCACCGGCACGGCGCACGCGCGGCGCACGCCGCCGCGGCGCTGGACTGAGCGCGGCACCGGTGGCCGGCACCGCGTCCGTCCGCCTGGCTCAGTTGCCGGTCGCCACCGGGCGCGCCGGGTCGGCGCACCATTCACTCCAGGAGCCGGGGTAGAGCGCGGCATCGCGCAGCCCGGCCACTTCCAGCGCCAGCAGGTTGTGGCAGGCGGTCACGCCGGAGCCGCACTGCATCACCGACAACTCGGGCGGCGTGGCGCCCAGCACCGCGCCGAACTCCGCGCGCAGCGTGGCCGCGGGTTTGAAGCGCCCGTCCGATTGCAGGTTGTCTTTGAAAAAGCGGTTGGCGGCACCCGGGATGTGGCCGCCGACCGGATCGAGCGTCTCGTTCTCGCCGCGGAAGCGGTCCGGCGCGCGGGCGTCGACCACCAGCCAGCGCGGCGACTGCAGATTGGCCAGCAGCGCGGCGGCGTCGACCGCGCGCACCAGCGGCGGGCGGCGGCTGAAGCCGCTCTGGACCTCGGGTTCCGGCGTCGTGCCTGGCTCGACCGGCAGCGCATCCGCGATCCAGGCGTTGCTGCCGCCGTCGAGCACGGCCACCGCCTCATGGCCCAGCCAGCGCAGCAGCCACCAGGCGCGCGCGGCATACATGCCGCCCTGGGCATCGTAGGCGATCACCTGCGTGTCGTCGTCCACCCCCAGCGCGCGCAGGCGTGCCGCCAGGGCGTCCGGATCCGGTAGCGGGTGGCGGCCATTGCTGCCGGTCTTCGGCCCGGACAACTCATTGTCGAGATGCAGATAGTGCGCGCCCGGCAGGTGCGCGCGATGGTAGGCCTCGCGGCCCGCGGCCGGGTCGGCCAGGTCGAAGGTGCAGTCGAGCAGCACGCAGCGGGTGCTGGTGTCGGCTAGCAGCGCCTTGAGGTCCTTGCTGGAAATCAGGGTGGTCGGCATGGCGGAAACGGTGGGTTCGGGGCGGAAGTTGGCGTCAGGGGACCGTCGCCCGGTCCCCTGGCCCGATGCTACACCTCGGGATGGACTTCCGCTTCGGCGGATTCCACCGGCGTAGCCGGGGTCGCGGGCTGGTCGCTGGCGGCCCGCGCACGTGTCAGCGTGGTGGCGATGCCGCTGGCGATGATCAGGGCCATGCCCAGCCAGGACAGCGCATTGAGGCGGTCCGACCAGATCAGCATGCCCCAGATGCTGGAGAAGACGATGCCGGCGTACTGCAGGTTGGCCGTCAGCAGGGTGTTGCCGCGTTTGTAGGCGCGCGTCATGGCCGTCTGTCCCAGCGTCGCCAGCACGCCGATGCCGAGCAGCAGGCCGGCACCATGCCAGGTATGCGGGCTCGGGCCGGTCCACAGCATCCAGGCCAGGCCGACCACTGCGCCGACCAGCGAAAAGTAGAACACGATGCGGCCTTCCGGCTCGCCCAGCTGGCCCAGTTGCCGCACCTCGACATAGGCCAGCGCGGTGAACACGCCGGAGATCAGGCCGATCAGGCCGCCGGTCAGCTGTTCCTTGCCGACCGAAGGCTGCAGCAGGCAGAGCACCCCGGCGAAGGACATCAGGATGGCGCCGATCAGCTTGCGGTCGGCCCCGCGGGTGCCGGCCAGCGCGGCACCCGCGCCCAGGATCAGGGCGATCCAGACCGGCGACATGTAGTTCAGCGTCATCGCCGTGGCCAGCGGCAGCATGGTGATGGAGCTGAACCACAGCAGCAGCGAGGTTACGCCGAACAGGCTGCGCTTGATATGCACCGGCATGTGCGGGGTGCGCACCGAGACGCCGCCGGAGGCGAGCACGGCCCACATGATGAGCACGCCGATGATGCTGCGGTAGAAGACGATCTCGCCGGTGGTATAGAACTCGGATGCCAGCTTGACGCCCACCCCCATCAACGAGAACGAGAAGGCGGCGAACAGCATCCAGAGCGATTGCATGGCAAGACGGGAGGGCGGGGGGCGGGCAGCGCGCGGGCGGGGCATCGTCGGCTGGGCGTCCCGTACCGCGGCATGGTCTGCCGGCGCCAGGCAGCGCCAAGTGCAGCCTGCGCCGGATGCCGAATTGTAACAGCGCTGCCGCGCCGCAATGTAAAACGGACCGCACAGGCGGTCCGTTTTTCGTGCCGGAGGGGCGCGGTGGCGCTGGCGTCCGGCCTTATCCGGTGTAACGCATGGCGCCCCGGTACCACTCGTGGAAGTGCTGCATGCCGTCTTCCATCGGTGACTGGTACGGCCCGGTCTCGCTGGTGCCGCGCTTGTAGAGCGCCAGGCGTCCGGCGTCCATGCGTTCGGCGATCTCGTCGTCCTCGATGCAGGTTTCCATGTAGGCGGCGCGCTCGGCCTCGACGAATTCGCGTTCGAACAGGGCGATTTCCTCGGGGTAGTAGAACTCCACCACGTTGCGGGTCTTGCGCGGCCCCAGCGGATGCAGGGTCGAGACGACCAGTACGTGGGGATACCACTCCACCATGATGTTGGGGTAGTAGGTCAGCCAGATCGCGCCCTGCTTGGGCAGCACGCCGTTGTTGAAACGCAACACCGCGTCATGCCACTTGCGGTAGGTCGGGCTGCCCGGGCGCTTCAGGCCCGCGTGCAGGCCCACGGTCTGCACGCTGTACCACTCACCGAATTCCCAGGCCAGGTCGTCGCAGGAGACGAAGCTGCCGAGGCCCGGGTGGAAGGGCACGACGTGGTAGTCCTCCAGGTAGACCTCGATGAAGGTCTTCCAGTTGTAGTCGCAGTCGTGGATCTCGACATGGTCGAGCATGTAGCCGTCGAAGTTCAGGTCCTCCGACACGCCCAGGCGCGCCAGGTCGGCGCGCACGTCGCGCTTGCCCTCGAACAGCAATCCGTTCCAGTTCTGCAGGGGCGAGCGCTTCAGGTGCAGGCAGGGCTGCTGCTCGAAATGCGGTGCGCCGAGCAGTTCGCCCTTCAGGTCGTAGGTCCAGCGGTGCAGCGGGCAGACGATGTTCTGGGCGTTGCCGCGGCCGTTCAGCATGATGGCCTGGCGGTGGCGGCAGACATTGGACATCAGTTCGATGCCTTCCCGGTTGCGTACCAGGATGCGCCCCTCGTCCTCGGCCTTGAGGGCGTAGTAGTCGCCCACTTCCGGCACCATCAGCGAATGGGCGACGTAGCCGGGGCCCTTGTCGAACAGCCGTTCCAGTTCTTGTTGATGCAACGCCTCATCGAAGTAGGCGTCGACGGGCAGCTGAGTGTCAGCTGGCGCCAGTTTCAGCGCGGTGCTGAGATTGGACATTATCCCCACTCCCAAATGACAGGTGAAAGCAGTGAACAACCCAACCATCGAAACAAAGATCGATATGGGAAAGAGACGGACAGAGGCGGTGGGCACGCGGGGGACGCCACCTGGGTGGCGAGCCGGAAGAGGTGGCGCTCGCTTTTTCTGCCGAGCCCGGGATTGTACCCGAGCCAAAAAGTTAAGGGTCTGATTTTTTTGCCTTTTTAGCGAAAAAGTCGACCCGGGTCGTCATGGGGGTGCCGTTGTCGGCGCATTCGGAAAGACGACCGGAGCGCACAAGTCACTTTCCTCTCGTGGGGGCTCAAAGCTGCCCTTTACCGGCGTTTCCGCCATCGCGGGAGTCGGACAAGTCCGCGCTTTGGCGTAAAATCCCGGCTTCCCCTGTTGCAAGGCCAGACATGCCAAGAGAAAAGACCGCCCCGGTCCAGCCCGACGACGCCCCGGCGCCAGCAGCGCCGCCCGCCTCCTACGAGGCGGCCATGGACGAGCTGGACGCACTGGTGGCGAGCATGGAGAGCGGTGCGCTGCCGCTGGAGGAGTCGCTGGCGGCCTACCGCCGCGGTGCCGAACTGGTGCGTTACTGCCAGCAGAAGCTGGAGCGCGTCGAGCAGCAGATCAAGGTGCTGGAAGGCGAAGTACTCAAACCGATGGCCGAGGCCGGCACGCAGGCGGACACAGAATGAACGATTTCCCCCAATGGATGCAGGCGCTCGGCGCCAGGGCCGAGCAGGCGCTCGAAGCGGCACTTCCTGCCGCAGATACAATTCCGCACACCTTGCATGAAGCCATGCGGTATGCTGTGCTCGGCGGTGGCAAGCGGGTCCGCCCGTTGCTCGTGCACGCAGCCGGCGAAGTGAGCGGGGCCAGCCCCGAGGCCTGCGATGCGGCCGCCTGCGCGGTGGAGATGATCCACGCCTATTCGCTGGTGCACGACGACATGCCCTGCATGGACGACGACGACCTGCGCCGCGGCCGGCCGACGGTGCACAAAGCCTACGACGAGGCGACCGCGCTGCTGGTCGGCGATGCCCTGCAGACACAGGCCTTCGTCGTGCTGGCCGGGACGCCCGCGCTGGAACCTGCGGCACGGCTGCGCCTGGTGGGCGAACTGGCGCACGCCTCGGGCTCGGTCGGCATGTGCGGCGGTCAGGCGATCGACCTGCAGCATGTCGGTCGCGGGATGACGCTGCCCGAGCTGGAAGGCATGCACCGCATGAAGACCGGGGCGCTGCTGCGCGCGAGCGTGCGCATGGGCGCCCTGTGCGGCCGCATCGACGCGGCCGGCCTGGAAGCGCTGGACCGCTATGCCGCGGCGATCGGCCTGGCCTTCCAGGTAGTGGATGACATCCTGGACGTGACCGCGGATACGGCCACGCTGGGCAAGACCGCTGGCAAGGACGCCGCCAACGACAAGCCGACCTATGTCTCGCTGATGGGCCTGGAGCCGGCGCGGGAACTGGCCGGCAAGCTGCGCGACAGCGCCCACGAGGCGCTGTCGGGCTTCGGCGCGCAAGGCGCGCGCCTGGCAGGGCTGGCCGACCTGATCGTGCTGCGCACCCATTGATATGACAAGCCGGACGCGAGAAGCTGGCGGCCGAACCGAAACCATGACCTACGCACTGCTCAAGACCATCGACGACCCCGCGGACCTGCGCAAGCTGGACCGGCGCCAGCTGCAGACCCTGGCGGAAGAACTGCGCGCCTATGTGCTGGAGTCGGTCTCGCAGACCGGCGGCCACCTCTCGTCCAACCTCGGTACGGTCGAGCTGACCATCGCGCTGCACTACGCCTTCCACACGCCCGAGGACCGCATCGTCTGGGACGTCGGCCACCAGAGCTATCCCCACAAGATCCTGACCGGCCGCCGCGACCGCATGAGCACGCTGCGCCAGTGGGGCGGCATCTCCGGCTTCCCGCGCCGCGACGAGAGCGCGTACGACACCTTCGGCACCGCGCACTCCTCGACGTCGATTTCCGCTGCGCTGGGCATGGCCCTCGGCGCGCGCACGCTCGGCGACAAGCGCGTCTCGATCGCCGTGATCGGCGATGGCGCGATGTCCGCCGGCATGGCCTTCGAGGCCATGAACAACGCCGGCGTCTACAAGGACCTGCCGCTGGTGGTGGTGCTGAACGACAACGACATGTCGATCTCGCCGCCGGTCGGCGCGCTGAACCGCCACCTGGCGCGACTGCTGAGCGGCCAGTTCTATGCCGCCACCAAGAAGGGCATCGAGCGCGTGCTGTCGGTGGCGCCGCCGGTGCTGGAGTTCGCCAAGCGCTTCGAAGAACATGCCAAGGGCATGGTGGGACCGGCCACGCTGTTCGAGGAATTCGGCTTCAACTACATCGGCCCGATCGACGGCCATGACCTGAACGCCCTGGTGCCGACGCTGCAGAACATCCGCCAGCGCGCCCTGGAAGGCTCGGGCCCGATCTTCCTGCACGTGGTGACCAAGAAGGGGCAGGGCTACAAGCTGGCCGAGGCCGACCCCATCCTGTACCACGGCCCGGGCAAGTTCGACCCGGCCGAAGGCATCCGTCCGTCGGGCAAGCCGGCACGCAAGACCTACACCCAGGTCTTCGGCGACTGGCTGTGCGACATGGCTGCCGCCGACAAGCGCCTGGTCGGCATCACCCCGGCCATGCGCGAAGGCTCGGGCATGGTCGAGTTCGAAAAGCGTTTCCCGGACCGCTACTACGACGTGGGTATCGCCGAGCAGCACGCGGTGACCTTTGCCGGCGGCCTGGCCTGCGAGGGCCTGAAGCCGGTGGTGGCGATCTATTCGACCTTCCTGCAGCGCGGCTACGACCAGCTGATCCACGACGTGGCGCTGCAGAACCTGCCGGTGGTGTTCGCGCTGGACCGCGCCGGCCTGGTCGGCGCCGACGGTGCCACGCACGCGGGGGCCTACGATATCGCCTTCCTGCGCTGCATCCCCAACATGATGGTCGCCACGCCCTGCGACGAGAACGAATGCCGCCAGCTGCTGACGACGGCCTTCCATTTCGACGGGCCGAGCGCGGTGCGTTATCCGCGCGGCTCCGGCCCGGGCGCGGCGATCGCGCCGGCGCTCGAGCCGCTGCCGCTCGGCAAGGGCGAGGTGCGCCGCGAAAGCGCGGCGCGCAAGGGTCAGCGCGTGGCTTTCCTGGCCTTCGGCTCGATGGTGCAGCCGGCGCTGGGCGCGGCCGAAGCGCTCGATGCCACGGTGGCCAACATGCGCTTCGTCAAGCCGCTGGACGTCGAGCTGGTCAAGACGCTGGCGCGCGAGCACGACTACCTCGTCACCGTCGAAGAGGGTTGCGTGATGGGCGGTGCCGGCAGCGCGGTGCTCGAGGCGCTGTCCGAGGCAGGCATCGATGTGCCGGTGCTGCAACTCGGCCTGCCCGACCGCTTCATCGACCATGGCGACCCCGCCTTCCTGCTGTCGCAGAGCGGACTGGATGCCAAGGGCATCGAGACGTCGGTGCGCCAGCGTTTCGGCCTCGGCCAGGCGCCCGTCGCCGTGGCGACGCGCGCGGCCTGACGCCGCGCGCTCCCGGGATGCGGGGCGGCCGGCGCCATGCGCCGGCCGGATAGGCGGAATCAATCACCCGCATAGCGCGTGCGGGATTGGACCCCTCGCCGGCAGCCATGCCGGTTTTCCCTTAGAATCCCTTCCGTTCCGTGTTCGCAGCTGCGGGTTGGTGTCGTCACCCCATCCCGTGGTTTCACACTCGTTGCGTGGCATGTTGACTGCGAAAGTGCCACGACCGTAAGAATCACAACAAGCCATGCTGCGTGGTTCTGGAGGAAACCGGTAATGAATGACATCAATCCCGCCTTCGCGATGCCCGACGTGCAGTCGAGCCGCGACACGCGCCAGATCCCGATTCAACGGGTCGGCGTCAAGGGCGTCCGCTATCCGCTGTCGCTGAACACGCCGTCCGGCGTGCAGGCCACCGTGGGTACCTTCAATCTCGACGTGCACCTGCCGGCCGACCAGAAGGGCACGCATATGTCGCGCTTCATGGCGCTGCTGGAAGAGGAGCGCGCTCCGATCGACCTGCTCGCTTTCCGCGGCCTGCTCGACAAGATGCTCGAGAAGCTCGAGGCCGATGCCGGCCGGATCGAGGTCACCTTCCCGTACTTCGTCAACAAGACCGCGCCGATCTCCGGCGTGCAGTCGCTGATGGACTACGAAGTCACGCTGCTGGGCGAGGTGCGCGATGGCCAGGCCAAGGTGTTCCTGACCGCCCTGGTGCCCGTGACCAGCCTGTGCCCCTGCTCGAAGAAGATCTCGCAGTACGGCGCGCACAACCAGCGCTCGCACATCACCATGAAGGTGGAGCTGGCGGAAGACCTGCCGGTCGAGGCGCTGGTGCGCATGGCCGAGGAAGAGGCCTCGTGCGAACTGTGGGGCCTGCTCAAGCGCCCCGACGAGAAGTTCGTCACCGAGCGTGCCTACGAGAATCCCAAGTTCGTCGAGGACCTGGTGCGCGATATCGCCATGCGCCTGAACGCCGATGACCGCATCGTCGCCTATGTGCTGGAGGCCGAGAATTTCGAGTCCATCCACAACCACAGCGCTTATGCCGTGATCGAGCGCGACAAGCGCGTCGAAGAGCCGGCGCTGTAAGTCCGGCGGGCATCGCGGCGGCGCCGCGGCCAGCCTCCAGGCCCGAAAAAAGCCACCCGAGGGTGGCTTTTTTCATGGGCTCGGGGACCTGGGGGCGGGGGGCGCTCAGTGCGCCGGCAGCCGGATATCGGCCAGTTCCCAGCGCGGCGTCACGCCATAACCGTAGTCGTGGCGCGCGAGCTGCGGTGCGGCCTGCAGGCGCATGGCGCCGGCGAAGGCGATCATCGCGCCGTTGTCGGTGCAGAAGGCCAGGTCCGGATAGTGGACCTCGATCTTGCGCTGGCGGCCGAGCGTGTCCAGCCGGGCGCGCAGCTGGCGGTTGGCGCCCACGCCGCCGGCCACCACCAGGCGGCGGTGCCCGGTCTGTTTCAGCGCCGCCATCGACTTGGCGGCAAGCACATCGACGATGGCGTCGACGAAGGCGCGCGCCAGGTTGGCGCGGTCCTGCTCGCAGACGTTGCTGCCCAGCTTGCGGCTTTGCGTCAGCACCGCCGTCTTCAGGCCGGCGAAAGAGAAATCGAGGTTGCCCGAGTGCAGCATCGGGCGTGGCAGCGCGAAGGCGCCCGGCGTGCCGAACTCGGCCAGGCGCGAGACTTCCGGGCCACCCGGATATCCCAGCCCGAGCAGCTTGGCGGTCTTGTCGAAGGCTTCGCCGGCGGCATCGTCCAGGGTCTCGCCAAGCAGGGCGTAGTCGCCGATGCCGCGTACTTCCATCAACTGGGTATGGCCGCCGGAGACCAGCAGGGCGACGAAGGGGAAGGGGGGCGGTGCGTCGGTCAGCAGCGGCGACAGCAGGTGGCCCTCCAGGTGGTGCACGCCCAGCATCGGCACGTTCAGCGCGAAGCCGAGCGCGTTGGCGACCGAGGCGCCGACCAGCAGCGCGCCGGCCAGGCCGGGGCCCTGGGTGTAGGCAATGGCGTCGATGTCCCGGCGAGTGCGCCCGGCCTGGTCGAGCACTTGTTGCAGCAGCGGCAGCACGCGGCGGATGTGGTCGCGCGAGGCGAGCTCCGGTACCACGCCGCCATAGTCGCGGTGCATGGCGATCTGCGAGTGCAGGGCGTGCGACAGCAGGCCGGCCCCGGTGTCGTAGAGGGCCAGCCCGGTTTCGTCGCAGGAGGATTCGATGCCGAGGACGAGCATGGGGAAAGCGTAGAGGTCGATGCGGGAAGGGTCGCGGCGCGGGCGCACCCGGGCCTGGCGAGGCCGCAGGGTAGCATACCGGCGCCAGCCGCGCTTTTCGCTACAATCTGCCCCTTCTTTGCAATCTGGGGAACCGATGGACGCAGCAGGTGCCGCATCGGCGGGGACGGCGCGCGGCGCGCGCCCCGCGGGACGCTTCGACGTGGCCGTGCTGGGTGCGGGCGCGGCAGGCATGATGTGCGCGGCCGTGGCCGGGCAGGGTGGCGCGCGCGTGGTCCTGATCGACCACGCCACGCGGCTGGCGGAGAAGATCCGCATCTCGGGCGGGGGGCGCTGCAATTTCACCAACCTGCAGGCTGGGCCGGCCAATTATCTGTCGTCCAATCCGCACTTCTGCCGCTCCGCACTGGCGCGCTACACCCCGCAGGATTTCCTTGCGCTGATGCGCCGCCACGGCATCGCATGGCACGAGAAGCATCGCGGCCAGCTGTTCTGCAACGACAGCGCGGAAGACGTGATCGCCATGCTGCGCGCCGAGTGCGACGCCGCCGGGGTGCGCTGGCAGACCGGCTGCGCGGTGGAGGAGGTGCGCCGCGAAGGCGACGATTTCCTGCTGCTGACCGCGCACGGCACGCTGCGCGCCGGCGCGCTGGTGGTGGCTACCGGTGGCCTTTCGATCCCCAAGATCGGCGCGACCGACCTGGGTTACCGCATCGCGCGCCAGTTCGGCCTCGGCGTGGTCGAGACCCGGCCGGGGCTGGTGCCGCTGACCTTCGACGGCCAGGCCTGGCAGCCGTTCGCGCCGCTGGCCGGCGTGGCCCGGGAGGTCGATATCCGAACCGGTGCCGGCAAGGCGGCGGGCAGCTTCCGCGAGGACCTGTTATGGACCCATCGCGGCCTGTCCGGCCCCGCGGTGCTGCAGATCTCCAGCTTCTGGCGCCCGGGCGCGCCGATCACCATCGATATGTTCGACGGCGAGGATGCCGCCGCCTGGCTGCTCGAGCAGAAAGGGGGCAGCCGCAAGCAGCTGGCCAACCTGCTGGCCGAGCGCTTGCCGGCGCGGCTGGCCGAAGCCTGGTGCGCCGCTGCCGGCCTGCAGGGTCACCAGCCGGTACGCGATATGACGGACAAGGCATTGCGCAAGCTGGGCGAGGCGCTCAACCACTGGCAGCTCGTGCCCTCCGGCACCGAGGGCTACCGCAAGGCGGAAGTGACGCTGGGCGGCGTCGATACCCGCGATCTGTCGTCAACGACGATGATGGCGCGCGAGGTGGCCAACCTCTATTTCGTCGGCGAGGTGGTCGACGTGACGGGCTGGCTGGGCGGCTACAACTTCCAGTGGGCCTGGGCTTCGGCGGTGGCCGCCGGGCGGGCACTGGCCGAGGCGGCGCAGCACTCGCGCGGGGCCGCGTAGCCGCTCTGGCGATGCGGTTCGGGGGAGTTTTTTCCTAAGGGTTTTCCCTCGATTTGGCCGGCCCGAAATTGCTTGCGCATGGCTCGGAGCCCGATGCTAAACTTACGATCTTCGTAAAACCGCTAGCCGCGCGAGTTAGCAAACTTCCATCCCCCACTGGCCAAATGACCACCATCCGCCTCAAAGAAAATGAGCCGTTTGAAGTCGCGATGCGTCGCTTCAAGCGCACCATCGAAAAGAATGGTTTGATTACTGAATTACGGGCACGCGAGTTTTACGAAAAGCCGACGGCCGAGCGCAAGCGCAAGAAGGCCGCCGCCGTGAAGCGCCACTACAAGCGCATCCGCAGCCAGATGCTGCCGAAGAAGCTGTACTGATCGCACCTCCTGCGTCAGCATCGAAACCCGCTGCGGGCTCGGCTCCGGCGGGTTTTTGCGTTGTGGCGGTCCGTCCGAAGGCCTGACCGCCGCCCCCCTTCCTTTCCACGCCCTTCACTACGGAATATTGTCATGTCCCTCAAAGCCCGCATCAGTGATGACATGAAGGCCGCCATGCGCGCCCGCGAATCGGAGCGTCTCGGCACCATCCGCCTGCTGCTGGCGGCGATCAAGCAGCGCGAGGTCGACGAGCGCATCGAACTGGACGATAGCGCCGTGCTGGCGGTGGTGGAGAAGCTGATCAAGCAGCGCAAGGATGCCATCACGCAGTTCCAGCAGGCGGGACGCGACGATCTGGTGGCCAAGGAGTCCGCCGAGGTCGAGGTGCTGCAGGCCTATATGCCGGCCGCGCTGTCGGAGGCCGAGGTGGCCGCCGAAGTGCAGCGCGCCGTGGCCGAGAGCGGTGCCACCGGTCCGCAGGACATGGGCAAGGTCATGGGGCTGGTCAAGGCGCGCCTGGCCGGCCGTGCCGACATGACGGCGGTGTCCGCGCTGGTCAAGGCCGCGCTGGCGCCGAAGTAAGCCTTGGCCGGGCGGCGGCGTGCCGGACCCCCGCAGCGCATGTTGCGGGGGTTGTCGCGTTCGTGCCACAGCCGCCTGGTTTGGCCGCAGATCCCGGGGAGATGCGGCATAGAAGTGCGCAATTGTCTGCATTCCCCGGCGGGCGGCTAGCCCTGCACTACAATATATCGATGACAAGCGGAACACCCTGTCCCGCTTGTGCGTATGCCACACCACAGAACGGACCGCCGCGCCGGCGGCGGTCCCGCTCCTCAGGACGACGAACCGGGTGATTCCCCAATCCTTCATCCAAGACCTGCTCAACCGTGTCGATATCGTCGACGTGGTGGGAAAGTATGTGCAGTTGAAGAAGGGTGGCGCGAATTTCATGGGGCTATGTCCCTTCCACAACGAGAAATCACCCTCCTTCACGGTGTCGCCGACCAAGCAGTTCTACCATTGCTTCGGCTGTGGTGCGCACGGTTCGGCCATCGGTTTCCTGATGGAGTATTCGGGGCAGTCCTACCCGGATGCCGTGCGTGAGCTGGCCCAGTCGGTCGGCATGACGGTGCCGGAAGAGCGCGATCGCCTGCCGCCCGCGCAACGTGCCGAGCAGCAGGCCCGCTCGCTGGCCTTGACCGAGGCCATGACGCGTGCCACCGAGTTCTACCGCCGCCAGCTGCGCGGCGCCCAGCAGGCTATCCAGTACCTGAAGGGGCGCGGCCTGACCGGCGAGATCGCGGCCCAGTTCGGCCTGGGTTATGCCCCCGACGACTGGCAGGGCCTGGAAGCCGTATTCGGCAGCTATCGCGATGACGCGCTGGCCGGGCCCCTGGTCGAGGCGGGCCTGCTGATCGAAAACGCCGAGCGGCGCGATGCCGACGGCAAGCCGCGCCGCTACGACCGTTTCCGCGACCGCATCATGTTCCCCATCCGCAACACCAAGGGGCAGGTGATCGGCTTCGGCGGGCGCGTGCTGGGGCAGGGCGAGCCCAAATACCTGAATTCGCCGGAAACGCCCCTGTTCAGCAAGGGGACCGAGCTGTATGGCTTGTTCGAGGCACGCCATGCGATCCGGGAAACCGGCTACGTTCTGGTGGTCGAAGGCTATATGGACGTGGTGGCCCTGGCCCAGCTGGGCTTCGCCAATGCCGTGGCCACGCTCGGCACGGCGTGCACGGCCGTGCACGTGCAGAAGCTGCTGCGGCAGACCGATGCGGTGGTGTTCTCCTTCGACGGCGATAGCGCGGGGCGCCGCGCGGCCAGGCGTGCGCTGGAGGCCTGCCTGCCGCACGTGGCGGACAACAAGACCATCCGTTTCCTCTTCCTGCCATCCGAGCATGACCCGGACAGCTATGTGCGCGAGGAGGGGACCGAGGCCTTTGCGGCGCAGGTGCGCGATGCGATGCCGCTGTCGCGTTTCCTGCTGCAGGTGGTGACCGAGGAACAGGACTTGCGCCAGCCCGAGGGGCGCGCCCGGGCCCAGTACGAAGCCAGGCCGCTGCTGCAGGCCATGCCGGCCGGCGGCCTGCGGCTGCAGATCGTGCGTGAGCTGGCCGAGGCCACCGGCACCACGCCGGCGGAGATCGAAGCGGTGTGCGGCCTGCGCAGCGATCCGGCACGCGCTGGCCGCTTCGCCCAGCCGCGGCCGCGCGCCAAGCGCCAGGCTCCGACCGGGCTGGAACAGCGGCTGCTGCAATTGCTGATGGGCTACCCGCACTTCGCCGCGCGCCTGGACGAGGACAGCCGCGCCCTGTTGCTGGATGCCGAGCAGCCGCAGGCGGAGGTGCTGGCCCACCTGCTGGAAGCTTGCGGCGAGGTGCAGGGAGAAGTGAATTTTGCGGCATTCAGCGAGCAGCTGGCGCAGTCGCCGTATGCGGAGATCTACGCCAATGTGCGCACGGCGGTGCTGCGCGAAGAGATTGAAGAGGAACCTGCCGGGCTGGAATTCGATGCCGCAGTGACCAAGCTGCTCGCCGAGCCGCTGCGGCGGGAACTGGATGGTCTGGAGACCGCGGTGACCAATGGTGTCGCCGACGAAGCCGCCAAGGCGCGCATGCGCTGGCTGGTGGGCGAGATCAACCGGCGTCGCCGGCTGGGATGAGCGGCGCCTCGGCAGGAGGTGGGTAGTCAGGCGTGGCAGGGCTGCGAGCGGGGCCGTGCAATTGCTCTTAAGCCTTGATTTTTCAGGTGAATGCCTCACCTGACAGGAGGCCGGCAAGTAGCGACGTGCTACAATAGCCGGTTTGGATTGCGAGATCTTTCTTCCCAGTTCTGGTGAAAGTGAGCGTGCCAATGGCAAAGGCCAAAGCAACCGAAAAGGTTTCCACCAAGGCTCCCCAATCCGGGAGCGGCAAGGCGTCCACGAAGACGACGGCGGTACGATCAACCGCGCCGGTCGGGACGCAAGCCAGGCCTTTGCCAGCGAAGTCAGCGCGCGATGCCGAGGCGGCCGGGACGGCCGCGGCATCGGTCGCGACCACTGCAGCCGGAGCCCGCGCATCCAAGAAGAAGACACAGCCCTCGACTTCGGCACGCGAGAGCGGTGAAAACGCCGAGAGCGGCGTCCATGCAAGCGCAAACACGGGCGGCAGCCATGCCGCGCCTGTACCTGTGAGAGGCAAGAGTATCACCGTGGCGAAACAGCAGAATCCCGAAGTCGAGACCAAGCGTACGGCGGCCGCCGCAACCAAGGCCACGCAGGCCAAGGTGGGTGCCGCTTCCACCGCCCCCGCTGCATCCGAGCGCCCCGCCGCTGCGGAACCCAAGAAGCGCGGCCGCAAGCCCAAGGCCGAGATGCAGCACGACGACAGCACCACAGACGACGTGAGCGAAGAGTTTTACGAAGACGAGATGCGCGCAGCGGCTCCTGCCGCGGCGCCGAAGACCGAAAAGCAGAAGGCCAAGGACCGCAAGGCCAAGGAAAAGGCGCTGCTGAAGGAATTCGCCTCGACCCAGCAAGGCACGGAGGAAGAGCTCGAGGCGCGCCGCCAGAAGCTCAAGGCTCTGATCAAGCTGGGCAAGTCGCGCGGCTACCTGACCTATGCGGAGATCAACGATCACCTGCCGGACGACATGGTCGATTCGGAAACGATCGACACGCTGGTCGCCACGCTGAATGACATCGGCATCGCCGTCTACGAACAGGCTCCGGACGCCGAGACGCTGCTGCTCAACGACAACGCGCCGTCGGCCACCAGCGAGGAAGAGGCCGAGGAAGAAGCCGAGGCCGCGCTGTCCACCGTCGATTCCGAGTTCGGCCGCACCACCGACCCCGTGCGCATGTACATGCGCGAGATGGGCACGGTCGAGCTGCTGACGCGCGAGGGCGAGATCGAGATCGCCAAACGCATCGAGGCCGGCCTGAAAGACATGGTGATGGCCATCTCCGCCTGCCCGGTCACGATCTCCGAGATCCTGGCCCAGGCCGAGCGCGTCGCCAACGACGAGATCAAGATCGACGAGTTCGTCGACGGCCTGATCGATCCGAACGCCGATGCCGTCGCCGAGGCTGCCGCCCAGGGCGGTACTGCCGCCGACGAAGAGGAGCTCGAAGAGGAAGAGGCCGAAGAGGACGAGGAAGAGGACGAAGACGACGACGCCGGCGGCGCCGGTGCGTCGGCGCGCCAGCTGGAAGAGCTCAAGCTGGCCGCGATGGAGAAGTTCCGCGTCATCGCCGAGCAGTTCGACAAGATGCGCCGCGCCTTCGAAAAGGAGGGCTACAAGTCCAAGCCCTATGTGAAGGCGCAGGAGGCCATCCAGGCCGAGCTGATGGGCATCCGCTTCACCGCGCGCAACGTCGAGCGCCTGTGCGACACGCTGCGCGGCCAGGTGGACGAAGTGCGCAAGCTCGAGCGCGCGATCCTGAACATCGTGGTCGACAAGTGCGGCATGCCGCGCGCGGATTTCGTCGCCCGCTTCCCGGGCAACGAGACCAACCTCGAGTGGATCGGCGGCGTGATCGCCGACGGCAAGGCCTACAGCGGCATCGTCGAGCGCAATGTGCCGGCCGTGCACGAACTGCAGCAGAAGCTGATCGACCTGCAGGCCCGCGTGGTCCTGCCGCTGAAGGAACTGAAGGACGTCAACCGCAAGATGTCCGAAGGCGAGAAGCGCGCGCGCGAAGCCAAGCGCGAGATGACCGAGGCCAACCTGCGCCTGGTGATCTCCATCGCCAAGAAGTACACCAACCGCGGCCTGCAGTTCCTCGACCTGATCCAGGAAGGCAATATCGGCCTGATGAAGGCGGTGGACAAGTTCGAATATCGCCGCGGCTACAAGTTCTCGACCTACGCCACGTGGTGGATCCGCCAGGCCATCACGCGCTCGATCGCCGACCAGGCGCGCACCATCCGCATCCCGGTGCACATGATCGAGACCATCAACAAGATGAACCGCATCTCGCGCCAGATCCTGCAGGAGACCGGCAACGAGCCGGATCCGGCGACGCTGGCCGAGAAGATGGAGATGCCCGAGGACAAGATCCGCAAGATCATGAAGATCGCCAAGGAGCCGATCTCCATGGAAACGCCGATCGGTGACGACGACGACTCCCATCTGGGCGACTTCATCGAGGACACCAACACGCTGGCCCCGGCCGAAGCCGCGCTGCACGGTTCGATGCGCGACGTGGTCAAGGACGTGCTGGATTCGCTGACGCCGCGCGAAGCCAAGGTGCTGCGCATGCGCTTCGGCATCGAGATGAGCACCGACCATACGCTGGAAGAGGTCGGCAAGCAGTTCGACGTGACGCGCGAACGGATCCGCCAGATCGAGGCCAAGGCGCTGCGCAAGCTGCGCCATCCGAGCCGCTCCGACAAGCTGAAGAGCTTCCTGGAAGGCAACTGATCCTGAGATAATGCAGGGACGGACCCGGCCCCGGCCGGGTCCGTCGCGTTTTCCGGGCCTCTAGCTCATGCTTGGTTAGAGCAGCGGACTCATAATCCGTTGGTGCCGTGTTCGACTCACGGGAGGCCCACCATTGCCGAGGGGCCCGCAGCGATGCTGCGGGCCCCTTTCTCTTTGCGGCTTGCGATGCGGGCGGAGCGGACCGGTGCGATGCCCGGCTCAGCCGCTTGCCCTGGCCGGTGCTGCAGCCGCCTCGGCCGTCTCCGGCCCCGCTCGCTTCTTCGCCCGCCAGACGACTGCGCCCGTCCGCCGGCTCAACGGCTGCGCAGGATCGCTTCGATCTGCGCGGCGGCGCGCTGCAGCGGCGGCAGGAACTCCGCTTCCAGCACGGCCGGCGCGCGGCTGCCCAGTACCATGCTGAGGCCGAGCGCCGCCACCACTTTGCCGGTCTGGTCGCGCAGCGGCACCGAGATGCCCGCGTAGCCGTCCACCAGTTCGCTGACCAGCACGCAGAAGCCCTGGTGTTCCACCTCGGCCAGCAGGCGCGTCAGCGCCTGCCGGGAATGGACCGTGAACGGTGTCAGCTTGCGCAAGGTGGTCGCGGCGAGATAGTGCTCGCGTGCCAGCGGGTCCAGGCCGGCCAGCAGCACGCGCCCGAGCGAATGGGCATAGGCCGGCATGCGGCGGCCGATCGCCATGTCCACGCGCAGCAGTTGATGGGGTTCCTCGCGTGCGACCAGCACCACCGCATCGCCATCCAGGACACCCAGCGAGCAGCTTTCGCCGGCGTCGGCGCACAGGGCCTGCAGGTAGGGGCGGGCCAGTTGCGGCAGCGTCATCGAGGCGAAGTAGGCATAGCCGAGCTCCATGACGCGCGGCGTCAGGGCGAAGAAGCGCCCGTCCTGCTCCAGGTAGCCGTTGTGCTGCAGCGTCAGCAGCAGGCGGCGCGCTGCGGCGCGCGTGACCTCCAGGCGTTCCGCCACGTCCTGCATGGTCAGGCGCCCGACTCCCGTTGCGAACAGGCGCAGCAGCGCCAGCCCCTTGCTGAGCGAGTCGAGCAGTTCTTCCTTGTCCTTTCTGGCAGCGTCGGTTTCCGGCATTGCGGGCGGGTGGGGTCGTGAAACGCTGGATTCTAGTGCGCCGGGCAGGGCTTGCGCGACCGGCGATCCTGTCCGTATCATAGTGTTTAGCGAACAAATGTTCGCAGAATAATATGTCCGGGCCATCGGCCCGGCACCAGCCGGGGCAGATCAAGCGGCTGCGGCGAAGAGCAGGACAAAACGGAGACAAGCGATGCAGGTGGTGAGCGCGCAGCAAGCGGCTGCGCTGGTGCAATCCGGCTGGACCGTGGCCAGTGCCGGTTTTGTCGGCGCGGGGCATGCGGAGACGGTGACCGAAGCGCTCGAACGGCGCTTCCTGCAGAGCGGACTGCCGCGCGACCTGACCCTGGTCTACTCGGCCGGGCAGGGCGACCGCGGTGCACGCGGCGTCAACCACTTCGGCAATGCCGGCATGACCACCCGCATCGTCGGCGGGCACTGGCGCTCGGCGACGCGCCTGGCGGCGCTGGCGCTGGCAGGGGAGTGCGAGGCCTTCAACCTGCCGCAGGGCGTGATCACTCATCTGTACCGCGCCATCGCCGGTGGCAAGCCGGGCGTGATCAGCAAGATCGGCCTGCACACCTTCGTCGACCCGCGTAGCGCGCAGGATGCGCGCTACCACGGCGGCGCCCTCAATGCGCGCGCCAGCGAGGCCGCGGCGTCCGGACGCGCCTGGGTGGACGCCATCGCCCTGCGCGGCGAGGAATACCTGTTCTACCCGAGCTTCCCGATCCACTGCGCGCTGATCCGCTGCACCAGCGCCGACCCGCGCGGCAACCTGAGCACGCATCGCGAAGCCTTCCATCACGAGTTGCTTGCGATCGCCCAGGCGGCCCACAACTCGGGCGGCATCGTCATTGCCCAGGTAGAGTCGCTGGTCGAGCGCCACGACAACCTGCAGGCCATCCACGTGCCGGGCATCCTGGTCGACTACGTGGTGGTCAGCGAAGATCCGGCCCATCACCAGATGACCTTCGCCGAGACCTTCAACCCGGCCTATGTCACGTCCTGGCGCGGCGCGGACGGTTCCGCCGCGCCTGCCGCGGCCGAAGCGCCGGCGACGGTGCTGGATGCCCGCACCATCGTGCAGCGCCGCGCGGTGCTGGAGCTGGCCGAGCGCCGCCCGCGCGTGGTCAACCTCGGCGTCGGCATGCCCGCCGCGGTGGGCATGCTGGCCGAGCAGGCCGGCGTGGCAGGGTTCACGCTTACGGTGGAGGCCGGGCCGATCGGCGGCACGCCGGCCGACGGCCTCAGCTTCGGCGCCTCGGCCTATCCGGAGGCGGTGGTCGACCAGCCGGCGCAGTTCGATTTCTACGAGGGTGGCGGCATCGACCTCGCGATCCTCGGGCTGGCCGAGCTGGATGGCGACGGCAACGTCAACGTGAGCCGCTTCGGCAGTGGCGAGCAGGCCCTGATCGCGGGTGTTGGCGGTTTCATCAACATCACGCAAAGCGCGCGTGCCGTGGTCTTCATGGGCACGCTGACCGCGGGCGGGCTGGAGGTGGCGGTCGAGGATGGCGCACTGCGCATCGTGCGCGAAGGGCGCATCCGCAAGATCGTGCCCGCCGTGTCGCACCTGAGCTTCAACGGCCCTTATGTGGCCGGCAACGGCGTGCCGGTACGCTACCTGACCGAGCGCGCGGTGTTCGAGATGCGCGCGGACGAGCGTGGCACCCAGCGCCTGACGCTGGTGGAGATCGCCCCCGGCCTGGATCCCCGCCGCGACGTGCTCGCGCTGTGCGATGCCGAGGTCGCGCTCGCGCCGGACCTGCGCCTGATGGATGCCCGGCTGTTCCAGCCCGGCCCGCTGTCGCTCTGACCATCCTGAGGCGGCGGCCGGCCGGCGCTGTTCCCGCCCGCCGTGCTGTCCCGCCGTCTCGCTGTCCCGTTGTTCCGCTGTCCAACCTTTTCTTGACGATCCCTGAAGACGCAGTTCCGCCAGACATCATGCAGAAGACCAACCGACGTCAATTCGTGCGCCGTCTCGGCGCTGCCGCCCTGGGGGCGATGCTGCCGCTGGGCGCCGCCCCGGTGCTGGCCCAGTCCTATCCCGCCAAGCCCATCCGCCTGGTGGTGCCGTTCCCGCCGGGCGGGCCGACCGATACCGCCGCGCGCATCATCGGGCAGAAGCTCAGCGAAACGATGGGGCAGCCGGTGGTGGTGGACAACCGTCCTGGTGCCTCCGGCACCATCGGCGCCGAGGCCGTGGCCAAGAGCGCACCGGACGGCTACACGCTGCTGATGCTGGCCACGCCCACCCTGCTGGCGCCGCACCTGATTCCGCGCAAGGGCTATGACCTGTTCAAGGATTTCACGCCGGTCGGGGCTGCCTATGACCTGCCCATCGTCATGGTGGTGAATCCCCAGGCGCTGCCCGACGTGCACAGCCTGCAGGACTACATGGCGCGCGCGAAGGCCAAGCCCGGCGCGATGAACTACACCAGCGCCGGCAATGGCAGCTTTGGCCACCTGTCGACCGAACTGCTGAAGAGCCTGGGCCACTTCGACGTGCAGCACGTGCCATACAAGGGCAGCGCGCCGGCCATCTCGGACCTGCTGGCCGGGCAGGTGCCGATGATGTTCTCCGACATGATTGCCGCGCTGCCGCATATCAAGGCCGGCAAGCTGCGCCCGATCGCAGTGGGTTCGGCCCGCCGCGTGAGTTTCACGCCTGACGTGAAGACGGTGGCAGAGCAGGGCTTTCCCGGCTTCGATGCGACGGCCTGGGGCGGCCTGCTGGCACCGGCCGGCACCTCCAAGGAGATCGTCGGCCGCCTGTCGGCCGAGTTGAAGGCGACCCTGGCCGACCCGACGGTGCAGGACAAGATGCTGAAGGCCGGCACGGTCGCGTCCTACCAGGTGCCGGAGCAGATGTCGGCGCGCATGCGCGCCGACGACCGCAAATGGGGCAAGGTGATCCAGGACAACGGGATCCGCGGCGACTGAGCCCGCTCGGACCGAATGGTGCCGGTCGGAAGGATTGTTTGCGTGAATGAGGCGGCTGCGGCACGCTTCGCCGCGCCTGCCGCCGGGGGCGGTGGCAGAGGCCTCAGGCCTTGCCGGCGACCGGTGCCGATTCCGGCGCCGGCTGATGGCCAGGCCGGTGGCCGGCCAGTGCCTGGCCGTCGCCGGCGTGCGCCGGCGCGGACATTGCTGCCTCCGGGGCGCAGCCGAGGCCGAGGAAGACGCCCGAAATGAGCAGAAAGCGGTGCAGGGCGATGCGAGAGAGTTCCATCAGGTACTTCGGTATCGGTAGCGTGGCGTGGATTCGGTTCGAGTCGGATGGGCGCTGCCGGGCCGCTTCGGTGCCCGAGGTCCGGCTTGCAGCGCCGCAGCGGCGATGATGGTGGTCAAACGTGACATGTGCGTGACATTTTCGCTGCTGTCACGAACGCCTGTTGCCGCGTCGTGCTGTTCATCGATGCGGCTCTGATGCTAAAATCTAAGTCTTTGATTCTCATGGGCTATTGATTTTGCCGGCACGCCCCGGCGGGCCTGCGGCGTTGCCGCGGTGCCGATCAGCCAGCCCGCTTCGAGACGCGTGTCCGCTGGCGCCGGGTCCGCTCCTGCCGCCAGACACCGAAATCATGACCACGACCAGCCAAGCAGACACTGCAGCCAACGCAGACCAGAACGCCAACGCCATTACCTTCGACAGCTTCGGCTTGGATGCGCGCATCCTGCGTGCGCTGACCGAGCAGGGCTACACCAAGCCCACGCCGATCCAGGCGCAGGCGATTCCGGTGGTGCTGCTGGGCAAGGACGTGATGGGCGCGGCCCAGACCGGTACCGGCAAGACCGCCGGTTTCGCGCTGCCCATCATCCAGCGCCTGCTGCCGCTGGCCAATGGCAGCGCCTCGCCGGCGCGCCATCCGGTGCGCGCGCTGATGCTGACACCAACGCGCGAGCTGGCCGACCAGGTCTACGACAACGTCGCGCGCTACGCCAAGCACACCGACCTGCGCAGCACGGTGGTGTTCGGCGGCGTCGACATGAATCCGCAGACCGATGCGCTGCGCCGTGGCGTGGAAATCCTGGTGGCGACGCCGGGTCGCCTGCTCGACCACGTGCAGCAGAAATCGGTCAACCTGTCGCAGGTGCAGATGCTGGTGCTGGACGAAGCCGACCGCATGCTGGACATGGGTTTCCTGCCCGACCTGCAGCGCATCATCAACCTGCTGCCGGCCCAGCGCCAGACGCTGCTGTTCTCCGCCACCTTCTCGCCCGAGATCAAGCGCCTTGCCTCGAGCTACCTGACCCAGCCGGTCACCATCGAGGTGGCGCGCAGCAACTCGGCCAACGAGAACGTGCGGCAGACCGTCTACCAGGTCGAGGATGGCCAGAAGCAGGCCGCCGTCGTGCACCTGCTCAAGCAGCGCGCGGCCCAGGGCCTGTCGCGCCAGTGCATCGTCTTCGTCAACAGCAAGATCGGCTGCTCGCGCCTGGCGCGCCACCTGGAGCGCGAGGGCATCAACGCCGCCGCCATCCACGGTGACAAGACCCAGACCGAGCGCATGCAGACGCTCGAAGGCTTCAAGAACGGCACCATCGACGCGCTGGTCGCCACCGATGTGGCTGCGCGCGGGCTGGATATTCCCGACATGCCCTGCGTGATCAACTTCGACCTGCCGTTCAGCGCCGAGGATTACGTGCACCGGATCGGCCGCACGGGCCGTGCCGGTGCCAGCGGCGACGCGCTGTCGGTATTCCAGCCTGGCGACGAGCGCCTGCTCGTCGATATCGAGAAGCTGATCAAGCGCAGCATCCCGCGTGCCACGCTGGATGGCTTCGATCCCACGGGCGAGCGTGCGCGCGGCGAAGATGCCGAACGGCGTCGTGCCCGCTCGGAAGTCCGTCGCGCCCGCGGCGAGTCCGAGGAGCGCCCGCGCCGCAAGGATGGCAATGGCTCGGGGCAGCGCCCCGTCTTCCGTCCGTCGGACGACCCCTTCTTCTCGCGCCCCTACGAGCCCAGCGCCGGCAGTGCCGCCGCCACGCCGAAGCCGGAGGAGGCCGCCATCGCCGCGCTCGGGCGCGGCCGCACCGCGCCGAAGCGCCCGCTGGCCGCACTGCTCGGCGGCGTTCCGCGCAAGTCCTGAGCGCGCGCATCGGTGCCGCCGTCGATGGCTGCCGGCACCGGAATTGACGGCGCCTGCCCGATGCCGGCCGCGCGCTTTCCCGCGAAGTCTTCCGCGAAATCTTCCGTGAAATCTTTCGCGGAATCTTTCGCGCGCCTCGTTTTCCCTTCCTACTGATACGTCACGATCGCGATCCATCGCGCGCCCTGGCCGGCCTGCCGCGCGGGGAGTTCGATGGCGCCAGGAGCCTGCGCCAGCCGTACCGTCGGCTGCAGCGCGCGCCCGCTGGTATCGACCAGGGACAGGTCCGCGGCGACCGGACGCGGGCACTCGGGACGCAGCCGGGCTCCGGCATCGTTACTGAAACGGAAGGAGCAGGGCGGCTCCACGATCATGCCGGAGAAGCGGATCACGCCACTTTGCGCAGCGCACAGCGAGGCGGCTCCCAGCATGGCGACGGTGAGGACAAGCCGGGCGGGCATCGGGCGGGAAGGCATGGGCATCTCCAGTGAACGTTGCGCGAATTGCTGTGGGACCGGTCCTGATTTCCGATTTTTCGATCTTGATCAGAACAATCCAGTAAACGGCAGATTGAATGCGAAACTTAGCGCGGGAATTTTCTTGGAAAAATCCCAAGGAATCCTGCGCACATTTGCTGGAAACCTAGTGTGGGTGTGCCATTCTTGGGAAATTTCCTAATTCATTGGAATGGACTAATGAGCGATCAGCCGTCACCTGGGATCGCTGCAAATAAATTAGGAATATTTCTGGGGAATATCTAGGCGTGTTTCCGATTTCTCGGGAATGTGCTGATTGCCGAGGTAGCCGAAGGCTGGGATCGGACGTGATATCCAATCCAAGGTGGGCGGGGGCCGGCGTCGCTTGACGCGCACCAATGCCGCACCGGGTGGCGCTGATCGGTGATGCGGTTCTCGCCCGGTGTCCGGAGTCCGGTGGCTTCCGGCGCAGTCCGTCGTCCCGTCGCCTAGGCTGCGCCCGGCCGGGGCAGCCGAGCCAGCAGCCCGGCCCAGCTCTCGGTGGCGCGTGCGAGCCAGTCCGGGACGTCCGTGGCGTCATGGCGCAGGCCGAGGTGGGCGCCGGCGGCGCGCAGCGCCTCCAGCGGAGCGAGGTCGTCAACGGATTGTGCCCCGCTCTGCTTGCTCAGCTTCTCGCCGACGGCATTGACCACCACCGGCACGTGCAGGTAGGCAGGCTCCGGCAGGCCGAGCAGGCGCTGCAGATGGATCTGCCGCGGTGTGGAGTCGAGCAGGTCGGCGCCGCGCACGATATGGGTGATGCCTTGCAGTGCGTCATCGACCACCACCGCGAGCTGGTAGGCCCATAGCCCGTCGGCGCGGCGCAGCACGAAGTCGCCCAGTTCGGTGGCGAGGTTCTGGCACTGCCGCCCCTGCCAGCGATCGTCGAAGCAGATGGTGGCGGCGTCGCCGTCGGGCACCCGCACGCGCCAGGCGCGCGGCAGCTTGCCATTCAGTCCGTGCCGGCAGGTGCCGGGGTAGGCCAATGTCTGGTGGCGTTCGCGCACATGCACCAGCGAGTCGGCGATCTCCTTGCGCGAGCAGCCGCAGGGATAGACCTGGCCGGCCGCTTCCAGCCGCTGCAGCGCGCTCGCGTAGCAGTGCTCGCGCCGGCTCTGCCACAGCGGCGGCTCGTCCGGGTGCAGTCCCAGGGCGGCAAGGGTGCGCAGGATGCCGGTATCGGCGTCGCGCACGCAGCGTGGGTAATCGATGTCCTCGATGCGGACCAGCCAGGTGCCGCCATGCGCGCGTGCGTCCAGCCAGCTGGCCAGCGCGGTGACCAGCGAGCCCATGTGCAGCGGGCCGGTGGGCGATGGGGCGAAGCGGCCGCGATAGGGAGCCGCGCCGTCGGCGGGGGCAGGCATCGTCAGTCTTCCGTCACAGGCTGACCAGGCAGGAACTGCAGCAGCGCCTGCGCCAGGCGAGGGTCGTCGAGCTTGCGCGCCCACCACTGCAGCGCCTTGCCGCGCGTGCTGGTGCGCCAGGCGACCTTGAAGTTGCCGGTGCCGCGCACTTCCACCGTTTCCTTGACCTGCAGCACCCCGCTTTCGATGAAGGGCTGGGCCATCGGTGCCGGCAGCCAGCCGCAGCCGAGTCCGCGGATCTGCGCTTCCAGCTTGTCGCGCATGCTGGGCACCACCAGCACGTCCTGGCCGGCCAGCACGCCATAGGTGCGGGTCGGCAGGTTGCGCGAGGTGTCGCCCACCGCCACGCTGCGGTGCATGGCGATCTGGGTGGTGGTCAGCGGACCCGGTTCGGCCGCCAGGGGATGGTGGGCGGCCACGGCGAAGACGAAGGGCAGGTTGCCCAGCGGCCGCACCTGGAAGCCCTGGGCGCTGGGCGCATCGTAGGCGCCGCCGATGATCAGGTCGGCGCGGTTGCTGACCAGCGCATCCCAGGAACCGCCCAGTACCTCCTTGGAGAAGCGCAGCCGGGTGGCGGAGTTCTCGGCATAGAAGTCCTGGATCACCGGCAGCAGGGCGCGGAAGTTGATCAGGTCGTCTACCGCGATCGTCAGCGTGGCTTCCCAGCCGGTGGCGAGGCGCTTGACGCGCCGTTCCAGGTCGTCTGCCGCGTGCAGCAGGTGGCGGCCCTCGTCCAGCAGGGCGCGCCCGGCCGGCGTCAGCTCGGCGCGGTGGCGGCGGCGGTCGAACAGCAGGACATCGAGGTCCTCCTCCAGCTTGCGCACGACATAGGTGAGGGCGGAGGGCACTTTGCCCATCTCGTGCGCGGCGGCGGCGAAGCTGCCCTTGCGCTCGATGGCATCGAGCACCTCAAGGGATTCGAGGGAAAGAGGCATGTTCAGAAATTCTGAATGATTGCTACTAATGTGGTGCCGACGACTATACTCCAGCTGCCCTAAACTGCCTAGCGTCAACAGCAGATCTCGCTTGCTGTGGCGCCGGGAGCCCCGGCGGCCCTGCAAGGAACCTACGAACGGAGTCGTCAAAATGATTGAAATCAGAAAGTCGGGCGAACGCGGTTATGCCGACCACGGCTGGCTCAAGTCGTATCACACCTTCTCCTTCGCCGACTACTACGATCCGCAGCACATGCAGTTCGGGCCGCTGCGGGTCATCAATGAAGACCGGGTCGCGCCGGGCAAGGGTTTCGGCACGCACGGCCACCGCGACATGGAGATCATCAGCTACGTGCTCGAAGGCGAACTTGCGCATCGCGACAGCATGGGCAACGGCAGCGTGATCCGCCCGGGCGACGTGCAGCGCATGAGCGCGGGCACCGGCGTGCGCCATTCGGAGTACAACCATGCCACGCAGCAGGTCACGCATTTCCTGCAGATCTGGATCCTGCCGGATCGGACGGGCATCGAGGCGAGCTACCAGGAGCAGCACTTCGAGGCTGCCGACAAGCAGGGTCGCCTGCGCCTGGTGGCCAGCCCGGACGGCGCCGACGGTTCGGTCCTGGTCCACCAGGACATGCGGCTCTACGCCGGCTTGTTCGATGGCGAAGAGCGCGCCAGCCTGGACATCGCGCCTGGACGCCGCGCCTACGTACACGTCGCGCGCGGGCGGGTGAGCGTCAATGGCCGTGCGCTCGAGGCCGGCGACGCGGCCCGCCTCGAGGGCGAGGCGCTGGTGGAACTGTCGCAGGGCAGCGGCGCCGAGGTGCTGGTCTTCGACCTGCCCTGAGCGAGGCCAGGCGGCGCGCGGCGCATGCAGCATGTGCGGCCGCGCGCGCCGTGGAGACGTCGCGAAACAGCCCGCCGGTCGTGCCGGCGGGCTTGTTTTTTGCCTGCGGCGGCCGGTCGGCGCCTGCCGATGCCATGCTCGGTCGCGTTCCTCCGGCATTCCGCGCGCGTTTTGCCCGTTCGGGGGCGGGGGGCATGTGCTATCTTCTCGCTAACGGCATGCGGCCATGCCGGCACTTGCCGGCGCCGCCAGGCTGCCGTCGCCATCCTGACCTGCAATGACCTTCGTTTCCGTCCTTCTCGCGCTGATCGCCGAGCAGTTCCGTGCCCTGGGCCGCAACAATCCGATCTATGACATCGTGCGCGTCCTGTCCGGGCGTGCCGAGCATGCCTTCGACACCGGACGGACCAGGGATGCGCGGCTGGCGTGGCTCACCGTGGTGGTGCCGCTCACGCTGGCGGTGATGGTGGTGCACTACCTGCTGGCCTCGATCAGCGTGGCGCTGACGCTCGCCTGGAACGTGCTGCTGCTGTACCTGACACTGGGCTTCCGCCAGTTCAGCCACTATTTCACCGATATCCACGAGGCGCTCAACCGTGACGACCTGCCGGCAGCCCGCGCGCTGCTGCATGAGTGGACGGGGCTCGACACGATGGAGATGCCGGTCACCGAGATCGTGCGCCACACGCTGGAGGCGGCCATCGTCGCCGCCCACCGCCATGTCTTCGGTGTCTTCTTCTGGTTCCTGGTGCCGATCGGCCCGGGCGGCGTGGTGCTCTACCGCACCGCCGAGTACCTGGGCCGCCACTGGAACGAGCCGTCGACCGAGCGCAGCCCGGCGTTGGGCCGCTTCGCCGCGCGAGCCTTCTATGTGCTGGACTGGCTGCCCTCGCGCCTGACCTCGATCGGGTTTGCCATCGTCGGCAATTTCGAGGACGCGGTCTACGCCTGGCGCAATCATGCGCGCAAGTTCAACGACAGCGTGAACGGCATCCTGCTCGCCAGCGGCGGCGGCGCGCTCGGTGTGCGCCTGGGCACGCCGCTGGCCGAGGACGATTCCGCCGTGGTACTGCGCGCCATCCCGGCAGGGCCGGCGCTGGACTATGCGCCGGAGCCGGACGACGACGGCGGCCCCGAGCCGGCCCCGCCGGAATTCGGTACCGAGCCCGTGGTACGTACGCTGCAGTCGGCGGTGGGCCTGGTGTGGCGCGCGGTGGTGCTGTGGATGCTGCTGCTGGCGATGCTGTCGCTGGCGCTGTGGGTCGGCTGAGCACGCCGCTGCGCCGCTCGCGATGGCATGGGGCCGGCCTTTGCGCCGGCCCTTCTGTTTGCGCGCGGGCGGAGGTGCCGTCAGCCGGCGCCGGTGGTGCCGGCGGGCTCGCGGCTGGCGCCGCAATGCCAGCAGGCGCCGAACTGGGCCTCGTGCCATTCGCCGCAGCGGCCGCAGCGCCAGGGCGGGCCGGGTACCGGCCGGGCCGCGGCTTCCAGCACGGCCAGGGCCTCGGCCTCGCGGTCCGCATCGAGCAGCCAGACCTGGGGGGCGCTTTCCTGGAAGGGAATGTCGCCGGTTGCGCCGGCCAGCCAGACATTGCGCAGTTCCGCACGGATGCCGGCGGCATCCAGCAGGTTGCGGCAGTGCGCCGCATGGATCAGGGAAGCGGTCGACAGCAGCAGTTTCATCGTGGCCACCCTCGGCGGCGCAACGCCGCCACGCGACTACCTTACCACGGCTTCTGCTGGCTGGACTCGTGCAGCAACTGGGCGTACAGCTGATGGCGACGCGGCGAGATGTCGCCGGACTGGACCGCCTCCAGCACGCCGCAGCCCGGCTCGTTGATGTGGTGGCAGTTGTAGAAGCGGCAGCCCGTCAGGCGCGGGCGGAATTCCGGGAAGGCGCGCTCGAGCATGCCCTCGCTGAGGTGGTAGAGCCCGAACTCCTGGAAGCCCGGCGAATCGATCAGGCAGCCGCGCCGGTCCTCGGTTGTGCCCCAGTCCGCCGGCAGCGGATAGAGGCGGGTGAAGGTGGTGGTGTGCTTGCCGGAATCGAGCTTGGCCGAGATCTCGCGCGTCTGCGCCTCGACGCCGGGGATCAGCAGGTTGAGCAGGGACGACTTGCCCATGCCGGACTGCCCGATCAGGATGGTGGACAGCCCCGCCAGGCGCGGGCGCAGCAGCGCCTGCGTACCGTCCGGGTCGCCGTGCACCGATAGCTCCAGCACGGTGTAGCCCAGCTCGCGGTAAGGGGCCAGCCGCGCGCGCGCGGCTTCGAGCCGGTCGGTCAGGTCCACCTTGTTGAGTACGATCAGGGGGCGGATCTCCAGCGCCTCGGCCGATACCAGCGCCCGCCCGAGCAGATCCTCGGAGAAGCTCGGCTCGGTCGCCAGCACGATCACTACCTGGTCGATGTTGGCGGCCAGCAGCTTGGACTTGAACTGGTCGGAGCGGTGCAGCAGGTTCTTGCGCGGCTGCGTACCCGCGATCACGACCTGGTCGGCCGCCGCGCTCTCCACCCGCACGCGGTCACCGACCGCGCAGTCGCTGCGCTTGCCGCGCGGGAAGGCGTGCAGCAGGCTGCCGTCTTCCATCTCGACCACGTAGTGGCGGCCGTGCGCCGCCACCACCAGGGCCTGCTGGCCGGCCTGTGCCGTTTCCCGCGCCGCGCGCGGCTGCCGTGCGCCGCGGCTCATGCGTGTGCCAGCAGGCGGTCGATGCGCTGCGCTGCCGGTGGGTGCGAATAGTAGAAGGCGCTGTAGAGCGGGTCGGGTGTCAGCGTCGAGGCATTGTCCTTGTACAGCTTGACCAGGGCCGAGACCAGGTGGCCGGCGTCGGTCTGGCCGGCGGCGAAGGCGTCCGCCTCGAATTCGTGGCGGCGCGAGCTGATGCTCGACAGCGGTCCCAGCAGGAAGGTGAACACCGGCAGCGTCAGGAAGAACAGCACCAGTGCCAGTGCATGGTTGGAGGCACCCAGGTTGGGCAGCACGCCCAGTCCGGTATAGAACCACGTGCGCGTCGACAGCCAGCCCAGCAAGGCCAGGAAGACCAGGCTGAGGGCGAAGGTGACGACGATGCGCTTGGCGACGTGGTGGCGCTTGAAATGGCCCAGTTCGTGCGCCAGCACGGCTTCGATCTCGTCGCCGGACAGGCGGGCCAGCAGCGTATCGAAGAAGACGATGCGCTTGGCGGCGCCGAAGCCGGTGAAGTAGGCATTGCCGTGCGCGCTGCGGCGGCTGCCGTCCATGACGAACAGGCCCTTGCTGGCGAAGCCGCATTTGCGCAGCAGCACTTCGATGCGCGTCTTGAGGGCATCGTCCGAGAGCGGCTCGAACTTGTTGAAGAGCGGCGCGATGAAGGTGGGGAAGACCACCAGCAGCAGCAGGTTGAAACCCATCCAGACCAGCCAGGTCCAGAGCCACCAGTACTGGCCCGCCCGATCCATCAGCCACAGCACGGCCAGCAGCAGCGGCAGCCCCAGCATGCAGGCGACCGCCATCATCTTGACCATGTCGGCCAGCCACAGGCCCCAGGTCATCTTGTTGAAGCCGAAGCGCTGTTCGATGCCGAACTGCCCGTACAGCGAGAACGGTAGTTCGGCCAGGCCGCCGATCAGCGCCACGCTGGCGACCAGCGCCACGCCATAGGCGTAGCCGGGGCCGAAGGTGGCCAGCCAGAACTGGTTGAGCGCTTGCAGCCCGCCGAGCATGGTGAAGCCGACCAGCACGGCCGCGCCGGCCAGTACCTCCAGCATCGACAGCCGCGTGCGCGCGATGGTGTAGTCGGCGGCCTTCTGGTGTGCCGACAGTGCGATGGTGTCGGCGAAGCGGGCCGGCACGGTGCCGCGGTGGCGGCCGACATGGGCGACCTGCCGTGCGGCCAGCCAGAGCTTGGTCAGCACCATGACCGTCAGAGCGGCGAGAAAGAGTAGGGTGAACATCGGGCGGCCTTGGGTCGCTGGGGTCGGAGTGCCCGCGGCGCCGGCTCCGCGCGGAAGCGGCGCGGACGCCCGGTGCGGGCGCTTATGCGAGAATTATAAATTGTTCGCGCCCGGCGTCCCTGGCGCCGTCCGCGCGCCGCGTGGAGGCGCCGCCCGCTCCGGGTGTTTCCGTCCACTTCCCTGATTCCCTCCCCGATCGTCCAGATGACAAGCAATACCCACGTCGGCGCCGCCACCAAATCCGTCAAGAGCGAGAACAACCTGATCTGGCTGGACATGGAGATGACCGGGCTGGCGCCCGACCACGACCGCATCATCGAGGTGGCCGTGGTGGTGACCGATTCCGAGCTCAATATCCTGGCCGAGGGCCCGGTCCTGGTGATCCACCAGGACAACGCCGTGCTCGACGGCATGGACAACTGGAACAAGGGCACGCACGGCCGCTCCGGCCTGATCGACAAGGTCAAGGCCTCCACCCTGACCGAGGAGCAGGCCGAGGCGGAGCTGCTGGCCTTCCTCAAGCGCTGGGTTCCGGCCGGCAAGTCGCCGATGTGCGGCAACTCCATCTGCCAGGACCGCCGCTTCATGGCGCGCTACATGCCCAAGCTGGAGTCCTTTTTCCACTACCGCAACCTCGACGTGTCGACCTTGAAGGAACTGTGCAAACGCTGGGAACCGGCCGTGCACAAGGGCTTCGTCAAGCGCCAGCTGCACACCGCGCTGGCCGACATCCTCGAGTCGGTGGAGGAACTGCGCTACTACCGTACCCACTTCATCCGCCAGTCCAGCGCCGCCCCTGTCGCGCCCGACGCCTCCGCCGCCGCGCCCGCGGCCGGCGCCGCGCCGGCCCGGGAGTGAACCGGGCGGCCTTCGGGCCGCCCTGCCGCCGCGCCGCCGCCGCGCCGCCGCCCTGCGGTGCTGGCGGCACCTGTTCCACCGCGCCAGCGCGCGCGGTCCCTACCGCGTCATGCCTCCTCGCCCCGCGCCATGTTCGCCCGCATCGTTTCCATCATCACGCCGGTCATCCTGATCATCCTGATCGGCTGGCTGTACGGGCGCCGCGTGCGGCCCGACATGGCCGGCATCAACCGCGCCATGCTCGATGTGATCGCGCCGCTGCTGGTGGTATCCGCCTTCGTCAGCAAGGACTTCGTGCTGGCCGACCAGTTCGCGCTGCTGGCCTGTGCGGTGGCGGTGGTGCTGGGTTCGGGGCTGCTGGCGTGGGGGGCGGCCCGCGTGATGGGGGTCGATGCGCGCACTTTCGTGCCGCCGATGATGTTCAACAACAGCGGCAACATGGGGCTGCCGCTGTCGGTGTTCGCCTTTGGCGAGGCCGGGCTGGCGCCGGCGGTGGCGCTGTTCGCGGCGTCAAACCTGATGCACTTCACGCTCGGCATGAAGATCGTCAACCGCCATGCCTCGCTCGCGCAGATCGCGCGCAATCCGATGGTGCTGGCCACGGTGGCCGGCGTGGGGCTGTCGCTGGCGCGGCCGTGGTTCGCGCTGCCCGGGCCGGTCTACCAGTCGATCAAGCTGCTGGGCGATTCCACCGTGCCGCTGATGCTGTTCGCGCTCGGGGTGCGCATGAAGGACGTCAATCTGCGTAACTGGGGCATGGGCGCGGTCGGCGCGGTGCTGTGCCCGCTGACCGGCCTGGCCTGCGCGCTCGTGCTGGCGCGCCTGGTGCCGCTGACCGAGTTGCAGCGCGGCCTGCTGTTTGTCTTTGCCGCGCTGCCGCCCGCGGTGCTGAATTTCCTGGTGGCGGACCATTTCCGGCAGGAGCCGGACCAGGTCGCGTCGATCGTGCTGCTGGGCAATATCGGCGCCGTGCTGTTCGTGCCGGTGGGGCTCTACCTCGGCCTGCGCTGAGGCCTCGCCGGCGCTCAGCCGGCGCTTTGGGTGCGGATCGCGCTCTTCGGGCGGAAGGCCTTGACCACGGTCTCGTCGGTCTCGATGTAGGGACCGCCGATCAGGTCGATGCAATAGGGCACGGCGGCGAAGATGCCCGGCACCAGCGGCTTGCCGTCATCGCCGCGCAGGCCCTCCAGCGTCTCGCGGATGGCGCGCGGCTGGCCAGGCAGGTTGACGATCAGCGCCGCGTGGCCGGGTGTCTCGCGAATCACCGCGACCTGCCTCGACAGGATGGCCGTCGGCACGAAGTGCAGGCTGATCTGCCGCATCTGCTCGCCGAAACCAGGCATTTCCTTGGTGCCGACCGCCAGCGTGGCTTCCGGCGTCACATCGCGCCGCGACGGCCCGGTGCCACCGGTGGTCAGCACCAGGTCGCAGCCGGCCACGTCCACCAGTTCGATCAGGGTCTGCGAGATCAGCGCCCGCTCATCCGGGATCAGCCTCTCGGTGGCCTGCCAGGGCGAGGCGAGGGCGTGGCCGAGCCAGTCGCGCAGGGCCGGGATGCCCTCGTCCTGGTAGGTGCCGGCCGACGCACGGTCGGAGATCGAGACCAGGCCCACGACCAGTTCGTCGGGGTGGTTGCGGGCGATGGGCTGCGTGCCCGCCCGGGTGGCCGGATTCGTCATGCCTGGGGCTCCTCGGCGCCGGCGTCGGGACTCTCGCCGCCCAGCGCAGTCTTGATGGCCTGGAACAGTTCGCGGAAGTAGCGCGGCGGCTTGTTCTGCTGCTGCTCCTTGCGCGCGTTGCGGATGATGTTGCGCAGCGCCTGCACGTCCTCGACCGCGTGCTCGGCCAGGAAGCGCGTCAGCGCCTCGTCGTCGGCCAGCAGCAGCGTGCGCCAGCGTTCGATCAGGTGCAGCCTTGCCGTCTCCGCCTTGCTGGTGCCCTTGAAGCCTTCCAGCGCTTGGCGGATCGCCTCGATCTCATCGTCATCCAGTGTGCGCATCACCTTGCCGACATACTGGAGCTGGCGGCGCTTGCCTTCGTGGCTGGTGGTCCGGCGTGCCTCATAGATCGCACTGGAGAGCGTGTCGGGCATCGGCACCCGGGCCAGGCGATCCTTGGGCAGGGCCTCGAGCTCGGCGCCGAGGTCCTGCAGCGCGGTCATCTCGCGCTTCTTCTGCGACTTGCTCTTCGGTTCGTCGTCGGCTTCCGGTTCGGGCGCGAAGGCGCCGGGGAAGCGGGAGTGTTGGGTGTTTCGCGTCATGGTGCGCATTTTATCTTGCTATGATTGCCGTTTGGACTTTTGATAAGCCCCCACTGCATGGACCATACCGTGGACCAGACCGCCGATCTCACCGCCCATTTCACCTATACCCCGGCCCAGCTGAGCGAGATGGCCAGCGATGTGCTGCGTGTGGCACGCGAGCTCGGTGCCACCGATGCCGCTACCGAGATTTCCGAGGGCGGCGGGTTGTCGGTCACCGTGCGCAAGGGCAAGGTCGAGACCATCGAGCAGAACCGCGACAAGGTGGTCGGTGTCACCGTAATGATCGGCAAGCGGCGCGGCAATGCCAGCACTTCCGATTTCTCCCCGTCGGCGCTGCGCGCAACCGTGGAGGCGGCCTACAACATCGCCCGCTTCACCGCCGAGGACGATTGCGCCGGGCTGGCCGAGGAAGAACTGCTGGAGCACGCGCCACGAGACCTGGAGCTGTTCCATCCCTGGGCCCTGGATGCCGAGGAAGCGATCGAGATCGCGCGCCGCGCCGAGGCGGCTGCCTTTGCCGTGTCGCCACGCATCCGCAACAGCGACGGCGCAAGCGTCTCGGCCCAGCACTCGCAGTTCATGCTGGCCACCTCGCGCGGCTTCATGGGCGGCTATCCGTATTCGCGCCATTTCATTTCCTGCGCACCGATCGCCGGCAGCGGCGGCGCCATGCAGCGCGACGACTGGTATTCCTCCAAGCGCTCGCCGCAGGCCCTGGCGGTGCCCGAGGAGATCGGCCGCTACGCCGCCGAGCGTGCCCTGGCGCGCCTGCATGCGCGCAAGCTGAGCACGCGCCGCTGTCCGGTGCTGTTCGAGGCACCGCTGGCGGCGGGGCTGCTGGGCGCTTTCGTGCAGGCGGTCTCGGGCGGCGCGCTGTACCGCAAGTCGACCTTCCTGTACGACTCGCTGGGCAAGGCGGTATTCGCGCCGCACGTGCAGATCCATGAACGGCCCCATGTGCCGGGTGCGATGGGCAGCGCCCCCTTCGACGAGGAAGGCGTGCGCACGCGTGCCCGCGACGTGGTGCGCGACGGCGTGGTGGAGGGCTACTTCCTCTCCACCTACTCGGCGCGCAAGCTCGGCATGCAGACCACCGGCAACGCGGGCGGCTCGCACAACCTGACGCTCAGCAGCTCGCTGACGGCGCCCGGCGACGACTTCGCCGCGATGCTGGCCAAGATGGGTACCGGCCTGCTGGTGACCGAACTGATGGGGCAGGGCGTCAACTACGTGACCGGCGACTACTCCCGCGGCGCCTCCGGCTATTGGGTCGAGAACGGCGTGATCCAGTATCCGGTGGAAGAGATCACGATCGCCGGCAGCCTGAACGATATGTTCCGCCAGATCGCCGCGGTGGGCGCCGACGTCCTGGTGCGCGGCACCAAGGAGACCGGCTCCATCCTGATCGAGCAGATGACGATCGCCGGTAACTGAAGCGGCGGCCGGCCCAAGCCGGCTTGCCACCGGGCATCAAGCAGAACGGGCGCCTTGGCGCCCGTTCTGCTTGATGCCGGCGCGCTTTGCGCGCCGGCCTGGCCATGCTTCCCCCGGCTATGCCTCGCCCGACGGCGGGCGCTCATAGACGACGAAGGCGTAATCGAAGCCGTTGGCTTCGCTGCGGTGCGTTTCGCGCGAGACTTCCAGCCAGCGCGAACGGTCGATCGCCGGGAAATGCGCGTCGCCTTCCACGTCGGCGTCGATCTCGGTGACCACCAGCCGGTCGGCGCTGGGCAGCGCCTCCGCATAGAGCTGGGCGCCGCCGATCAGGAATATCTGTTCGGCGCCCACGCACAGCCGCTGCGCCTCTTCCAGCGAGGTTGCCACCTCGGCACCGGCCAGCTGCAGCGCCGGGTTGCGGCTGACGACGATGTTGCGGCGGCCCGGCAGCGGGCGCCCGATCGAATCCCAGGTCTTGCGGCCCATGACCACCGGTGCGCCCATGGTGGTGCGCTTGAAGTGGGCCAGGTCCTCCGGCAGGCGCCAGGGCAGGGCATTGTCGCGGCCGATCACGCCGTTGCGGGCCTTGGCCACGATCAGGGTCAGCAGTGTCATACGGCCACCGGTGCCTTGATCGCTGCGTGCGACTGATAGCCTTCCAGCGAGAAGTCCTCGTAGCGGTAGTCGAAGATGCTGTCCGGCTTGCGCGCGATCTGCAGGCGCGGCAGCGGCAGCGGCGCGCGCGCCAGCTGGGTGCGCACCTGTTCCATGTGGTTGCTGTAGAGGTGGCAGTCGCCGCCGGTCCAGATAAAGTCGCCCACCTCGAGACCGGTCTGCTGCGCCATCATGTGGGTCAGCAGCGCGTAGCTGGCGATATTGAAGGGCACGCCGAGGAAGATGTCCGCGCTGCGCTGGTAGAGCTGGCAGGACAGCCGGCCGTCTGCCACGTAGAACTGGAAGAAGGCGTGGCAGGGCGGCAGTTTCATGCGCGGGATGTCCGCCACGTTCCAGGCGGAGACGATCAGCCGGCGCGAATCGGGATTGGCGCGGATCTGCGCCACCAGCTCGGTGATCTGGTCGATGTGACGGCCGTCCGGGGCCGGCCACGAGCGCCATTGAGAACCGTAGACCGGGCCGAGCTCGCCGTTTTCGTCGGCCCATTCGTCCCAGATGGTGACGCCGTTCTCCTGCAGGTAGCGCACATTGGTCGACCCCTGCAGGAACCACAGCAGTTCATGGATGATGGACTTCAGGTGCAGCTTCTTGGTGGTCACCACCGGGAAGCCTTCGCGCAGGTCGAAGCGCATCTGGTAGCCAAAGACCGAGCGCGTGCCGGTGCCGGTGCGATCGGCCTTGTCGGTGCCATGCTCGTACACATGGCGCATGAAGTCGAGATACTGTTTCATCGGCGCGGGCGCTGGGGTTGCGGATTTGGGGGGGGGGCGGACAGGGTGTCCACGCAAGCCCCGCATTTTATCCCAAGCGGCTGCTCGACATGGCCGGCGGCCGGCGCGCGCGGCCGCCGGTGCCGCCTCAGTTGCCGACGGGTTCGGGGGCCTGCGCCTGGCGTTTCTTGGCCAGGTAGCCGCCGCCCAGCACGCCGCCGATGATCAGCGCATACAGGCCCCACAGCGCCACCGGGTTGGCCTCGAAGAAGGCCTTGGCCAGCGGCTCGCCCGAGACCATCTTGGCCGCGGTGAAGGCCAGCACGCCGGCGCCGGCATAGATGACGGCCGGGAAGCGCGCCATCAGCTTGAGCACCAGGCCCGAGCCCCAGACCACGATGGGGATGCTGATCAGCAGGCCCAGCACCACCAGCAGGAAGCTGCCGTGTGCGGCGCCAGCCACGGCCAGCACGTTGTCCACGCCCATCACCGCGTCGGCGATGATGATGGTCTTCATCGCGCCGAACAGGGTGGTGGCGCCGGCGCCGTGTTCGTCGCCGTCACCGTCCTCGGCCAGCAGCTTGTAGGCGATCCACACCAGCGCCAGGCCGCCGACCAGCATCAGGCCCGGGATCTTCAGCAGCCAGACCACGCCGATGGTCATGGCCGAGCGCACCACCACGGCGCCGACCGTGCCCCATACGATGGCTTTCTTCTGCAGGTGCGGGGGCAGGTTGCGCGCGGCCAGCGCGATGACGATCGCGTTATCGCCCGCGAGTACCAGGTCGATGACGACGATGGACGCCAGCGCCGTCAGGAACTGCATGGTGAACAGGTCGGTAAACCACTCCATTTTCGACTCCTCAAGTACGAATAGCTGCGTTGGATACGCCTGGAGTCATGAAGCTGGGGAGGAATGACCGCCTTTGCGAACCATGAAGCCAGGTTGCAAAGGTCTTGCTCGACGCCGGCCGGTTCGGTGGGCGAACCGTGAAGGCGTCAGCACAACCGGGGACACTGTCCCGGAATGACGATTGTGCTAAGGGCATGGCCCCGGAGCTACTCCCCTTTGAAGGGACGTGGCCGCCATGTCGTGGCGGCTACGCTGGGCAGCATTATAAACGAACGTCCTGGCTTGTGGCGGCGCAGGAATGAGGGTTTTACCCAGGTTTTTGGCCAGATGCCAGCACATGGCGGCAAGTTGGCGTCCGATTCGTGACGGGTTCCGCATGGCGGGCAGTGCAGGCCTGGCCGCCTCTTGCGCTGCCTCCGGGGTGCGCAGCCGCCGCCTGGCACCTATGCTTGTTGGGTCGGGCCGCGGCCGGGCGGCCCCGAGCCCGCCCCGGGGGCCGACGGGTTCGCACGTGCCGTATCCCACAATAAGGAACGATGACATGCCGGCTGCACCCACACCGCTCCACCTTTCGCGCCGCTCTCCCCGCGGTGCCCAACCCGACGAGCGCGCCGAACGCGATGGCAGGCAGCTGGACGATGCCGCCACCGTGCCGGAGGCCGCGCGCGGGCGCCTGCTGGCGCTGGCCAATGGCCGCGACGGCTATCAGGAGCCGCTACGGCGGGATGGCCCCGTCTTCGTGCAGCAGTACCGCGAGGACGACGGCGCCCTGCGCGAGGAAGTCATTGCCGGCCTCGGCCGCAGGCAGGCCAGTCTCAGTCCCAAGTTGTTCTACGACGTGCTCGGCTCGCGCCTGTTCGAGGCGATCACCGCGCTCGACGAGTATTACCCGACGCGCACCGAGGCATCGATCTTCCGAACCTGTGCCGTGCCGATCGCGGCGCGCGCCGGCAGCGGCTGCGTGCTGGTCGACCTCGGCGCGGGCAACTGCCAGAAAGCCGCGGGCCTGTTCGCCAGCCTGCGGCCGGCGCAATACGTGGCGCTGGATATCTCAGTCGAATTCCTGCGGGACACGCTGGATTGCCTGCAGCAGCAGTATCCGCAGATTCCGATGCTCGGCCTCGGCGCCGACCTGTGCGGGGAACTGGTGCTGCCCGAGGAAGTGGCGCGGGGCCGCCGGCTGTTCTTCTATCCGGGGTCGAGCATCGGCAATTTCGCCCCGGAAGCCGCGGTGGCCTTGCTGCGGCGGCTGCGTGCCCAGGCACATGCCGGCGACGGCCTGCTGATCGGCGTCGATCTGGTCAAGGACGAGGAGGTGCTGTGTGCTGCCTATGACGACGCGCTGGGCGTGACCGCTGCCTTCAACCGCAACGTGCTGCGCCACGTGAACGGCATCCTGGGCAGCGACTTTGCGCTGCCCGATTGGCGCCACGTGGCTGGCTTCGAGCGCGGCGGCTCGCGCATCCAGATGCATCTCGAGGCCGTGCGCGATCTCACCGTGCGCTGGGCGGGCGGCGCGCGCTCCTTTGCCGCCGGGGAGCGCATCCACACCGAAGACTCGTACAAGTTCCAGCCGGAAGCCTTCGCCCGCATGCTGGAATCCGCCGGCTTCCAGGATCCGGTCTGCTGGACCGATGCGCGCGGCTGGTTCGCGGTCTTCCACGCGCGGGCCTGAACCGCGCGCCGGCGGCAGCGGTGTCATAATGCGCGGCACCCGGCCACGCGCCAGCCGCGCCGGGCCGATTCCAACTTCTGTGGCAGGGCAAGAGGATGAGCGGCTTCTCGATGCTTCCCGATCTGCATTTCACCGGCGGCAAGTCTGCCTGGGCCGACGCGCGGCGGCTGCCGCGCGAGGCGCTCGCGCAGGCGCTCGTCGAGACGCGCAACCGCACCCTGGCGTGGCTGGCCATCTTCGGCCAGACGCGGCGCGGCTGGGATGTGCCGCGCCAGTACGATGCCGATCCGCCGCTGTGGACGCTGGGGCATATCGCCTGGCATGCAGAGTGGTGGTGCCTGCGCGAGGCGCGCACGATCGAACGCGGAGAGGCGCGCCTGCTGGTGGCCGGCCGCGCCTCGCTGCTGGATGGCGCCGACGAGTGGTTCGACCCGGAACGCATCGGCCCGGACGAGCGCTGGGAAGTCACGCTGCCGGATGTCTCGGTGGTCAAGCGCTACGCCGCGGATGTGCTCGACGGGGTGCTGAGCCGGCTGGCGCTCTTGCCCGATGACGGCGATGCCACGCTCTATCCCATGCGGCGTGCCCTGTTTCACGAAGACGCGCAGGGCGAAGGCATTGCGGCGCTGCTGCAGGCACTGGGCGTGGCGCCGGCCGGTGCGGCGGGCGGTACGCCGGCCGCCACGGTGCCGGCGCTGCGGGCGGGCACGCTGCAGTTCCCCGGCGGGCGATTCACCCAAGGCTGGAGCGAGGCCGACGGCTTCGCCTTGCCCGACGAGTTGCCGCCCCAGCCGACCTATGTGCCGGCCTTCGAGATGGATGCGGTGCCCGTCAGCAATGCCCAGTATCTTGAATTCGTCGAGGATGGCGGTTATGACCATCCGGCCTGGTGGTCGGCCTCGGGCTGCCAGTGGCTGATGTCGCAGGAGCGTTCGGCGCCGCGCTACTGGTCTCGCCACCCGCAGTCGCGGGCCTGGATGGTCGAGCGTTTCGGTACCCTGCGCACGCTCAATCCGGATGAGCCGGTGCGCCACGTCAGCCTGTTCGAGGCGCAGGCCTGGTGCGCCTGGGCGGGGCGCCGGCTGCCCGCCGAGGCGGAGTGGGAGCGGGCTGCCGCGCAGAGCCGCGGCATGGCCTGGGGCATGGTGCGGGAATGGACCGCCACCCCCTACGAGCCCTACGCCGGCTTCGTCGCCCAGCCCGCCGACGCGGGGATGACCAGCTTGTTCGGCATCTGCCAGGCGGTGCGCGGCTGTTCCTTCGTCAGCCCGGGGCGCCAGCGTCATCCGCGTGCACGAACGGCCCTGCTGCCGGAGACGGACCTGGCCTTCGTCGGCTTCCGCAGCTGCGCGCTCTGAATGCGTCGCCGGCGGGCGCGGGGGGGGGCACAGTACGCCTGCGCTCCGTCTCGAAGGCGCGCTCCTCGTCACTGCGGGAAACGTGTCAACCTTATTCAGGGCGGGCCAGAGGCATGAAAAAAGCACCCCGAGGGGTGCTTTTTCATTGCCGCTTCAGGCTGGGCGCCGCTCAGCGCTCGTAGCGGTTGCGGCCGGCCGGACGCTGGCCGCCGAAGCCGCCGCGCTTGTTGTCGCCGAAGTCACGGTTGCCGAAGCCACGGCTCTCGCCGCCGAAGCTGCGTTCGCCACCATTGCGGTCGCCGAAGCTACGGTCGCCGAAGCTGCGGTTGCCGTCGCGATTGCCGCCGCGGTAGCCGCCTTCGCCGCGTGCCTGGCCCTGGCCCTGGCCGCGGTAGCCGCCTTCGCCGCCCTCACGCGGACCGAAGCCGCGACCCTCGCCACCGCCGAAGCCGCCACGATTGCCGAAGCCACGGTTGTCGCCGTCGCCGAAGCGGCGCTCGCCGAAGTTGCGCTCACCGGTGTTGCGCTCGCCGGTATTGCGGTCACCGAAGCTGCGGTCGCCAAAGTTGCGGTCGCCGAAACCGCGGCCGCTGCCCTGGCCACCCTGGCCGCCACGGTAGCCGGGCTTGCCGCGGAAGTCACCGCGGCCGCCGCCTGGCTTGCCGCCGAAGCCGCTGCGCGGCTTCGGCGTGCGGCGCGGTTCCAGGCCTTCGATCACGGAGGCGTCGATGCGCTGGTTGGTGAAGCGCTCGATGCGACGCCACTGGAACATATCGCCATGGTTGACCAGGTTGATGGCGATACCCGAGCGGCCGGCACGGCCGGTGCGGCCGATGCGGTGCACGTAGTCCTCGGCCTGCTTGGGCAGGTCGAAGTTGACCACGTGGGTGATGTCGGGCACGTCGATACCGCGCGCGGCCACGTCGGTGGCTACCAGCACGCGCAGGTTGCCGCGGCGCAGTGCCGTCAGCGTGCGGTTGCGCGCGCCCTGGGTCATGTCGCCGTGCAGGGCGCCGGCGGCGAAGCCGGTGTCGGACAGGCGCTCGGCCAGCGAGTCGGCATCGCGCTTGGTGGCGGTGAAGACAATGGCTTGCTTCAGGTCCGCGGCGCGCAGCAGGTGATCGAGCAGGCGTTCCTTGTGCGACATGTCGTCGGTGAAGTGCAGGCGCTGCTCGATATGGCTCTGGTCCATGCGTGCCGCGGCGATCTCGATGCGCTGCGGGTCACGCAGCTGGCGCGAGGCGAGCTGCGCGATGCGGGCATCCAGCGTGGCCGAGAACATCAGCGTCTGGCGGCTGGCCGGGGTCGCGGCGACGATGGCGTCGATGTCATCGGCGAAACCCATGTCGAGCATGCGGTCGGCTTCGTCGAAGACCAGCATGTCGAGCGCGGACAGGTCGATGCGGCCGGCGTCGATGTGGTCGAGCAGGCGGCCCGGCGTGGCCACCAGGATGTCAGGCATCTTGGCCAGCATGGCCAGTTGCTTGGGGTAGGGCATGCCGCCCAGGATGCTGGCGCAGACGATGCGGCGCAGGTGGCGGCCGTACTTGGCGGCGGCCTCGGTCACCTGCAGCGCCAGTTCGCGCGTGGGCGTCAGCACCAGCAGCGCGGGCTGGGCCGGCGACGGACGGGGGCGGCGACCCTTGATGCGCTTGACCGGCTCCTCGGCACGCGGACGGTTCGGCGCGGGCTTCTCGCTGATGCGCTGGATGGCGGGCAGCATGAAGGCCGCCGTCTTGCCGGAGCCGGTCTGGCTGGAGACCAGCAGGTCACGGCCGGCGAGGAAGGCGGGGATGGCCTGCGCCTGCACCGGCGTGGGCGAGGTGTAGTTCTGGTCGGCCAGGGCGCGCAGGATGGCGGCATCGAGGCCGAGCGAGGCAAAGCCGCTCAGTTCGGTTTCGGTGGCCGCGGCGGCGCCGTCGTGCTCGCCGTTCAGCATCGCGTCGAGCTTGTCGAGCGGGCTGGACGTGGCAATGGCGTCGGCGGCGGGGGCAATAGCTTGCTCCGCACGGGTATCGTGCTGGGTCATGTCGTAATCATCAAAGTGCAAGGCACCCCGGTGAATGGAAGGTTCCGGGGCGGGCGCAGTGCAAAGTCTTAAAAAGGCTTCGGCGCCAATCGGTGAGGCCGTTACGACAGACGCAGCTGACGGTACGGCGGCAGGCAGGGGCGGCAGACCAACTGGCTGGCGGGTCCCTGGCAGGCAAGCGGCCCGGAGGGCTGCTCAACAGGATCGGAGACGAGGCGACGTCGGGTGAGAAAAGCGTTCTGTCCGGCAGTCTTCGCCGTGGAGGCGGTTAGGCGGGAGGCAGAGCTGGAGAGCCGGGAGGCGGTTCCGATGCGGGATCGGGGAGCGCTGGAAAGCTCACAGTGCGAACTCACGGCGCGGATTATAGCAGAAATCCTGGAGAATGCTGCGCTGCGAAAAAGTGACAATTGGTGACGGCAGCCTGCCCCCTCCCGTCCGGGCGGCGTTGGCATCCTGCAGCGGCAGACCTATACTGGGTTTGCCCGGCCCCATCGGGGCTGGCTCGGAGGTGGACATAGAGAAGTCTGACGACCTTCTGCAGCATCTGCCTGCTGCTTGCCGTCGGCATGACGATTCGTATCGCCACTGCCAGGTTTCCCGCGACTGTCCGGGTGGTCCGGATGGGCGTCCGCGTGATGGGCGGAATCATGGGTAGCCTGCTGGCGTGAAGCGCGAACCGGAATGCTGCCGGTATTGACCCAGGAGGTCCGGTCCCGTCCACGTCCAGCCCGCCAGGATATTGGCGGGCTTTTCATTGGTGGAACGCCAGTATCCTGAGTCGCGATTGCGTTGACCAGGTCCGCCCTGAGTCCGTCGATGGGCCGCGCGATGCGTCGTCGCGCAGGCCGGATTCGGTCTGCCAGGCCGGCGTGGCCAGTTCGGCGGGCGCCGTGACGGCCAGGCGTGAACGGGCCGGTTCTGCCGTCAGCATTGGCCAGAGCGGCGCGGCATCATCCGGAAACCGTTCGTCGATTGCCGCCACATTGCGCGCCGCGGCGAAAAACTCGCCCTGCTGCAGGTGCTGCTCCGCCTCGATCTTGAGCTTGTCCTGCCAGCGCGTGGCGCAGGCCGACACCAGTACGGCCGCGACGAGCGCGAGCACGGCGACCGCCGCGCATCTTGCCTGCGTTCTTACCCTGTGGAACATGATGTTTTTCTTGTTGTCCTGCTGATCAGTCGCGGCCCCTGCGGGCGGCCGCAGCCGTCTCCGCAGCAGAGGGTTTGCAGGCCGGCGCGCAAGCATAGTCTGCTATACTCCGCGCCTGCTTCCCGACCGGACTCCAGGTGCCATGCGGTGCCATGTGCCAACGGCCGGCAAGCCGTCCGGAGTGGATCTTCCGCACCGGTCGTGCCGGCTGCTTTGCATGTCCCGGGATAGTACAGTACCTTCCGGGTCGCGGGCCCATGGTGCACAGCGCGCTGCACCGGCCGGCAAGCTGTTTCCTGTCCGCTCGCCGTAGTTCAATGGATAGAACGAGCGCCTCCTAAGCGCTAGATACAGGTTCGATTCCTGTCGGCGGGACCACCCCACATCGCAGGCGGTGGTTCCCAACATCCAAACAGTTCCGCTCCACTTCTGACTTGCGCCTTGCCTTGTAAGGCGGGCGCCAGGCGGGCGCCGTCATGGCCGCGTCGCCAGTCCCGGCAGCCGTACTCCCGACCATTGCCACGACCACAAGCCATCCCGGCGCAGTTCGACCACGATGCGCTCGCCATCCGCGCGCGTGGCGGAGGCGTCGACACGGTCCCAGGCACGGTAGGAAACGTCGTAGCGCAGCGATTCGCGCGCTGGCCGCGTGGCCTGGCCGTCGTCGGGCGTGACGGCGGGGCCGGGTTGCGCAGGCGGTTCGGTCGGCGCTCCGGCTTCGCCCCGTGCCATCAGGGCCATCGCGCCGGCGGGCGAAACCATGGCATCGATCACCGTGCCGACCATCGCCATGCCAAGCAGGCGGCCCACGCCTGCCAGCGGAGCCTCGCTGGCCCCGGACAGGCCCAGGCGTTGCTGCAGGGAGAGCAGGGCCTGGGCTTTCAGGCTTTCGCGCAGGGCGGGGTAGTCGACGTAGCGGGAGAAGGCTTGCGCATCGTGTGCCTTGATGGCGGCGTGCATCTGGCGCAGGGTCCAATAGGGGCTGGCGTAGCTGCTTGCCAGCGCGGTGACGAGCAGCGCGAGCGTGCCGAGTGCGGTCTTGCGTTTCATGGGGTTCCCTGGTCCGGCCCTGGTGGCCGTATCCGCGGCGATGTGTCCGGAGCCCTCACGCGGCGCGCGCCACGACGTCGAGCACGCGGCGGCCGCAGTGGGTCAGGCGCGGGCGGCGCGAGCTGCCGGTGTCGCGCTCGAGGCTGACCAGCTTGCGGTCGACCAGCGTCTGCAGGTCGACAGGGTTGAGCTGCCGATGGTCGTGCGTGCTGTCGACGATCATCAGCGCGGCGAGTTCATGTGCACTGAGCATGGCTGTCTCCTGGGCGGGGCGCTGCCGGAGCTCGCGCCGAAAAGACGGAAAAGACGGAAAAGACAGGAAGGGGGTCTGGCGGGCAGGAAGGCCAGGCGGCGGATGTTGCTGCGCGGGGCCCTCGCTGCCGGCGACAGGGTTTACTGTCGCTGCGCCGCTTTGGCAAAGCAACGCCGAATACACTTGCTTACATGGGTGGGGACTTTGTCACGTGTGTTTCCGCGCCGTGTACGGCGGGACGTGTCCGCCGCGCAACGGCACGCCGGCTTCCAGGTCCAATTCAATGAGCAGGCGCGCCGGGCCTGTGTCTTGCTTAGGTGACAAGGCCCGCCGGGAGCGGCGCCTTTGCCGGGCCGATGTCCCGCTTCCGGTGCGACAGCCTGCCAAGGAAGACAAGATGAAGCCTGTTTCCCATCCGCCCCACACACATGTGCCGCATCATGGTGCGCGCTATTACTTTGCCCTGGCCGCCGGCCTGACCCTGCCGGCCCTGGCTTACCTGCTGTGGGCGTTCGTGAAGACGCACTAGGCGCGGCTGCGTCGCCGGGCCGTGCGCGCCTTCATTCGAGGTAGGCGTGCCGTGCCGGATGGCGCGGCTCGGCCACGAACTGTGCGCTCAGCAGATCGTCGCGCGGGTGCACCAGCGGCGTCTCGATGCGCAGCAGCGGGACCAGCGTGCCTTCCAGGCGGGCGGTATTGAAGGGGCGCGATTCGAGGCGGAGTTCCGGGGCGCTGGCGTGCCGCGGCCAGACCAGTAGCGGCACGGCATGCCCGGCCGGACGCCCGGGCGCGTGCCCGGCGAAGTTGCGCGAATGACCGACCTCCTGGCCATGGTCCGAGGTATAGAGCAGGGCCGCCTCGCCACGCGGCTGGCGGCGCAGGGATTCGAGCATGCGGCCGAGCAGCGCGTCGTGGTAGTGCAGGGCACGATCGTAGTGCCGGCGCGCCAGGCGGATCCAGGGCCAGCGGCCCTGGTCGGCAAGCTGGCGGTCGATCTCGTCGGGTGCGGCGAACGGTTCCCACTCGGCCGGATAGCGCATATCGTAGTGCGGGTGCGCGCCGAGCATATGGATCACGATGAACTTGCGCGGGGCGGGATCGGCCAGGGCCGCGTCGAGCATGGGCAGCAGGGACTCGTCGAGGCTTTCCGCGTCGCGCCCGTCCTGGTCGCGGTTGGCTTGCCGGCGCACTTCGGCCTCGCCGGCGTAGCGCGTCCACAGGTAGCTGTCGGCCTGGTTGCTCAGCCAGTAGGTCTTGTAGCCGGCCAGCCGCGCCAGCGCGGTGACGCCCGGCCCGCGGCTGTCGTCCGGACCCAGTGTGAGCATGGCCCGCATGGCGGGCACCGTGGTGCCGGCGCCCGAGGTCACGGCATCGAACACCAGCAGTTCGTCGCGCAGCGCGGCCAGCCGCGGGGAGGTGGCGCGGTCGTAGCCATAGATCTGCCAGTTCTCGCGATTGATGCTCTCTCCCACCACCAGCACCACCGTGCGCCGTTCCGGGCCTGTGTAGCGGAACGGCTGTGCTGCGAGCCACTGCCCTGCGCTGTGCTGGCGTGCCTGCATGCCGGCCAGTTCGGCCTGCCAGGCGCGGTATTTTGCCACCGCCCTGGCCCAGCCGAAGATGGGGTTCTTCTCCCTCGCGGTCGGATTGAAGTGGGCGGCCACGAACAGGGCCAGCGGCACGCACGCCGCCGGCCGCCAGCCGTGCGCGCGTGGACGCCCCAGCCGCCAGCAGGCCAGGTAGAGCAGCGGCAGCATGGCGATGACGCCGCCCGTCCATCCCAGCGGCAGGGCGCGCAGGAATTCGCCGGCCTCGTCGCGGTTGGTGTTGCCGAGCGCGGTCAGCACGGCGGGGGAGTCGGACGAGAGTCCGTAGGCGCCTTGCAGGAAGGCTTCCAGGCCGGCGTCGGCCAGCAGCAGCCCATACCAGGCCATGGCCGGCATGCGCGCCCATGCACTGGCGGGGAGCAGTCGCGTCATCAGCAGCGACAAGGCCAGCATCAGCACGGTCTTGCCGGCGTCCCGCCAGGGGACACCGCATTCCAGCAGCAGGGCGGCGCAGGCGCCTAGCAGCGCGCAGCCGGACAGCAGCGAAACCTGGGCAGCGGGCAGTGTGGCGCGCTGGTGCGGGGGCGGGACCTGATGCATCGGGGGCTCTGCGTGCTTGTCGGGTTATGTCTGGCGAGGGCGAGGGCATGCCGGCGCCGGTCCGCTTCCTCGGCGGCGGCCGGCATTTTGCCAGCCGCTTGCTGTCAACCTGCTTTCGGATGGCAATTCTCTCGGAAAGTTCTTAATCCAGTCGTCCGAGGATGAAGTGCTAGGATGGAATCACGGCGCGGAGATGGAGATGGCAAGCGACACGATGGAATACAAGGGCCATGTGGTCCACGTCTTCTGCGACCAGATCCGGGACGGCTCCTACCTGGCTTCCTGCGAGATCTGGGAGGACGCGGCCATCGTGCAGGAGACGCGCTCGGTGGGGCGGGAGCATGCGAGCGCGCAGGCGGCGAGGGACGCGGCCTACGCCTGGGCAATGCGCTGGATCGACGCCAATAGCTGAAGTGCCGCTAATGCCGCCGCCGATGATCTCGTCTTGGCCGGGATGTTCGTGCGGGACGGGCGTGGGGCATGCCGCCGGTGAGAAAGACGGCCCCCGGGAGGGGGCCGTGGAAGGGAAATTGGGCGTGGATGACCGGCCCAGGCGCAATCTTCGCGCGGCGAGCAGCGTACCGCACCTGGATCAGCCGCAGCTTTCGGGGGATGATCCAGCTTGCAGCCTGTGGTGTTTTATGCTCTCGTGCGCCCGGCCCCAGGCGGGATGCACCGGAACTGGCTGGCTCAGTGCGTTTGCATCTTCGAGAAGAGCTGGATCACCGCGACGCCGGCGACGATCAGCCCGATACCGAGCCAGGCCGCCAGGTCCGGCAACTGGCGGTACAGCACGCTGGCGATCAACGTGACCAGGACGATGCCTGCGCCGCACCAGATTGCGTAGGCGATACCCACCGGCATGGTCTTCATCACCTGCATCAGCAGGAAGAAGGCCGATACGTAGCCCGCCACGACGAGCACGCTGGGGAGCAGCCGGGTGAAATCCTGCGAGGCCTTCAGGCTGCTGGTGGCGATCACTTCGGCCACGATGGCGAGGGCCAGGAGCAAGTAGCTGTTCATTGTTCCACGGTCTGGAATCGTGCCGGCGGGATGCCGGCAACGTCGCCCGACATGATAAATGGCGCGGTGCCTGGGGCCATGACCAGTCCCGGCGCGTTGTGGCGGAAAGGGCGGCGATGGCGCGGCGGGTGTGGCTTCGGTCCAACTTCCCGCGCTATCGCCTTCCCCACCTTGGTGTGGAAACCTTCGCTACCGGTGGTTCGCGCAGCGTCGCGACCGCGCGCTGCGGCATGTGCTGCCCCAGACGCCCAACGGGCACTCGATCGGCGAGATCGGCGCCGCCGCGCCGGAGCCGGCTCAGTCCGGCTCAGTCCGGCTCAGCCCGGCTCTCGCTGGCGCAGCACCAGCAGCGCCAGCATGCCGCCCACCACGCCCCAGAACGCCGAGCCGATGCCCGCCAGCGTCATACCGGAAGCCGTGATCATGAAGGTCAGCAAGGCCGGCTCCCGCTCCTGCGCCGACTGCATGGCTACCGTCAGCCCATTGGCGATCGAACCGAGCAGGGCGAAGGCGGCCAGCGCCACCACCAGCGCCTTGGGGAAGGCGGCGAACAGCGCCGCGATGCTGGCCGCCAGCACACCCGCCACCAGGTAGCCGAAGCCGCACACCACCGCGGCCGTATAACGCCGCTCGCGGTCGGGGTCGGCCTGGACGCCGGTACAGATGGCGGCGGTGATGGCGGCCAGGTTGATGCCGTGGGAGCCGAACGGGGCGAGCAAGGCCGAAGCCAGGCCGGTCACGGTGATCAGCGGCGAGGCCTTCACCTGGTAGCCGTCGGCGCGCAGGACGGCCAGGCCCGGGATGTTCTGCGAGGCGAGGGCGACGATGAAGAGCGGGATGGCGATGCTGATGCAGGCCTGCAGCGAGAATGCCGGCGTGGTCCAGACCGGCTGCGCGACGGCGAAGCGGAAGCCCTCGAAATGCAGCTGGCCGAGCGCGCCGGCCAGCGCCACGCCCACCAGCAGCACGCCGGGCACGGCATAGCGCGGCCACCAGCGCCGGCCCAGCAGGTAGGCGGCGAACATCGCCAGCAACAGTGCCGTCTGCTGCTGCGCCTGGACGAACACATCGACGCTGATGCGGAACAGGATGCCTGCCAGCAGGGCCGAGGCGATGCTGGCAGGCAACGCACGCATCAGCCGGTCGAACCAGCCGGTCAGGCCGGCGGCGGCCATCAGCAGCGCCGCGACCACGAAGGCGCCGATCGCCTCGGCATAGGGCGCGCCGGGCAGGCTGGCGATCAGCAGCGCAGCGCCCGGCGTCGACCAGGCGATGACGATGGGTACGCGCGTCAGCAGCGACAGGCCGATGGTGGTCACGCCCATGCCGATCGACAGCGCCCAGATCCAAGAGGCGATCTGCGCGGCGGACAGGTGGGCGGCCTGGCCGGCCTGGACCATCAGCACCAGCGAGCTGGTATAGCCGGTCAGCATGGCGACCAGCCCCGCGACCAGCGCGGAAACGGACAGGTCGGCGAAGCGGAGGGGGCGAGGGGGCATCGGATCAGGGCGTGCCGGCGGCAGGGCCGGCGCCGGCGGCGCAAGCGAAGGGTCCGCCATCTTCGCACGACTTGCGAAGCGGCTCCAGCGGCGCCCTGCGGGCGGTGGCGGCCGCTGCGGCATCCGCCGGCGGCCCCGGCAAGTCGGCCGACGCGCGAACGGTTCGGGTGGCTGACGGGGCTTTCCCTTACGGACTTTTCCGACTGGAGGGGGGCAGGGGGGCTTGCTATGCTCGACTTGTGCCTTGCGAGCATGGCACCGAGGAGAGACTCTTGGGCCCCCGGCGTGGGCCCATTTTTTTTTGCCTGGCGCCGGCGGGCGGCACCCGCGGGGCGCGGTGGGGCGCGGCGCTGCTGGCGTCGACTACAATGCGGCCTGCACCGTGCAGGCCCCGCGACGGACGGGGCAGGCGCGCCGATCCGGATTCTCTCTGACGTTTCGATGGCCCTGTTCTCCATTACCGATGCCCAGCTCGCCTTCGGGCATGTGGCATTGCTCGATCACACCGATTTTTCGCTGGAGGCCGGCGAGCGCGTCGGCCTGATCGGCCGCAACGGCACCGGCAAGTCGTCCCTGCTGAAGATCGTGGCCGGCCTCGCCGCGCCGGACGACGGCCTGATCTCCCGGCAGAATGGCGTGACGTCGGCCTATGTGCCGCAGGAGCCTCAGTTCGAGCCCGGCCTGACCGTGTTCGACGCGGTCTCGCAGGGCATGGGCGCCGCCCACGACCTGCTGCTGCGCTACGAGGTGGCGGCCGAAGCGGTGGCCGAGGGGCATGGCGGGCCGGACGAGGCGGCGGCGCTGGCCGAGTTGCATCGCCTGCAGTCGGAACTGGATGCCGCCGGCGCCTGGCAGTTGCGCACCCGCGTCGAGACCACCCTGGCGCAGCTCGGCCTGGATCCCAAGGCGGCCGTCGAAGGCCTCTCTGGCGGCACGCAGAAGCGGGTGGCGCTGGCGCAGGCGCTGGTGGCCGAGCCGGACATCCTGCTGCTGGACGAGCCGACCAACCACCTCGACGTGGCTGCCATCCGCTGGCTGGAAGACCTGCTGCTGGCCTTCCGCGGCAGCGTGCTGCTGATCACCCACGACCGCGCCTTCCTCGACCGCGTGGCCACGCGTATCGTCGAGCTGGACCGTGGCCGCCTGCTGTCCTTCCCCGGCAACTTCGCCGCCTACCAGGCGCGCAAGGCCGAGCTGCTGGCGGCCGAGCAGGTCGAGCAGGCCAAGTTCGACAAGCTGCTGGCGCAGGAAGAGGTGTGGATACGCAAGGGCGTGGAAGCACGCCGCACCCGCAGCGTGTCGCGCATCCAGCGGCTGGTGGCGATGCGCAGCGAGCGCGCGGCGCGCCGCGAGGCCCAGGGCAACGTCAAGCTGGAGGTGGCGCAGGGCGAGCGCTCGGGCAAGATCGTGGCCGAGCTGGTCGACGTCAGCAAGGCCTTCGGCGGGCGCACCGTGGTGCGCGAGTTTTCCGCCACCATCATGCGCGGCGACAAGGTCGGCCTGATCGGCCCCAATGGCGCCGGCAAGACCACGCTGCTGCGCCTGATCCTGGGCGAGCTGCCGCCCGACAGTGGCACCGTGCGCAACGGCAGCAACCTGCAGGTCGCCTACTTCGACCAGATGCGCGGCCAGCTCGACATGGAGCGTTCGCTGGCCGATACCATCAGTCCGGGCAGCGACTGGGTCGAGATCAACGGCCAGCGCAAGCACGTGATGAGCTACCTGGGCGACTTCCTGTTCGCCCCCGAGCGCGCGCGCTCGCCGGTCAAGTCGCTGTCCGGGGGCGAGCGCAACCGCCTGCTGCTGGCGCGCCTGTTCGCGCGCCCGGCCAATGTGCTGGTGCTGGACGAGCCGACCAACGACCTCGACATCGATACGCTGGAACTGCTGGAGGAACTGCTGCAGGAATACGCCGGCACTGTCTTCTTGGTCTCCCACGACCGCGCCTTCCTCGACAATGTGGTGACCTCCACCATCGCCGCCGAGGGCGACGGCCGCTGGCGCGAATACGTGGGCGGCTATGCCGACTGGGAACAGCAGTCGGCGCGCGCGGCCCGGATCCAGGCCGAGCAGGCCCAGCAGGCGCGCGGCGGCGAGGCCGTCGCCGAAGCATCCAAGGCGCGCGAAGGGCGCGAGGCGCGCGGCGTCAACCGCACCGTCAAGCTTTCCTACAAGGAACAGCGTGAACTGGACGGCCTGCCGGAGCGCATCGCTGCCCTGGAAACGGAGCAAAAGACCATCTCGGCGCGCCTGGCGGACGGCTCGCTCTATGTCAGCGACCCGGCCGGCGCGGCACAGCTGGCCACCCGCCACGACGAGATCGAGATGGAGCTGTTGGAGGCGCTCGAGCGCTGGGAAGTGCTGGAGGCGAAGCACCGCGGCGAGAGCCAGTGAGCATAGCGAGCGCCGTTCCCCCTGCAGCGGGCGGCTATCCGCACCAGGCCAGCACCATATTGGACAGGTCCACCATGAAGGCTGGCCGCAGGTAGGCGAGGAAGGCGAGCGCCGCCACCGCCGCCAGCGCGCCGAGGCCGGCGCCCTGCAGCAGGCGCCGGCGCGCCGATACCGAGGCCGCCGAGGGCGCCGTCATGCCGCCACCGGCTGCGGGCGCGCCACCGCGTGCTCGCGGATCGGCAGGTTGACCAGGGCGGCCAGCACGCCCAGCCCGATCGCCAGCATCCAGACCGTGTCGTAGCTGCCGGTGCGGTCGTAGAGGTAGCCGCCCAGCCAGGCGCCGAGGAAGCTGCCGATCTGGTGCGAGAAGAACACCACGCCCGACAGCATGGACAGGTACTGCACGCCGAACACCTGCGCGATGATGCCGTTGGTCAGCGGCACGGTGGACAGCCACAGGGCGCCCATCAGCGCGGCGAACACCCAGGTGCTGGCGACCGATAGCGGCAGCAGCAGGTAGGCACTGATCACCAGCGAGCGCGTCAGGTAGATGAAGGCCAGCAGGTAGCGCTTGGGCATGCGCTGCCCGAGCGAGCCGGCGCCGTAGGTGCCGAACACGTTGAACAGCCCGATCAAGGCCAGCGCGACGGTGGCGATCTTGGGGTCGCCCAGGCCGCGGTCCTTCAGGTAGGGCGCCAGGTGCACGCCGATGAACACGACCTGGAAGCCGCACACGAAGTAGCCCAGCGTCAGCAACTGGTAGTTGCGGTTGCCGAAGGCCTCGCGGATGGCCTGGCCGATGGTCTGCTGCGCGCCGGAGCGCGCGCCGGCCATGTCGGGCTCGCGCAGCGTGAAGGCCAGCGGCAGCATCAGGCAGGCCAGCGCGGCCAGCACGAAGAGCGCATGCTGCCAGCCGATGGTGGAAATCAGGGTCTGCTCGACCGGGATCATCAGGAACTGGCCGAAGGAGCCGGCCGCGGCGGCGATGCCCATGGCCCAGACGCGCTTCTCGGCGCTGGCCACGCGGCCGATCACGCCGTACACGACGCTGTAGGTGGTGCCGGACTGGGCCAGCCCGATCAGTACGCCGGCGCCCGAGGCGAAGGCGGTGCCGGAAGTCGACAGGGCCATCACCAGCAGCCCCGCCACGTACAGCGCCACGCCCACCAGCATCACGCGCAACGCGCCGAAGCGGTCGGCCAGCGCGCCCGCGAAGGGCTGGCTGGCGCCCCACATCAGGTTCTGCAGGGCCAGGGCGAAGGCGAAGGTCTCGCGGCTCCAGCCGTGCGTCTGGGTGATGGGCAGGTTGAACAGGCCGAAACCGTGGCGGATGCCCATCGAGAGCGTGACGAGCAGGCCGCCGCAGACCAGTACGGAGCCCAGGGAAAGTTGTCGATTCTGCATGTCTGGCTCTTCTTGTGCTGGGAGTTGTCTCGTTGTTCTCGTTGTTCTTGTCTTGTTCCAGGCCCGTGTTTCGTCCCGGGCTTTCTTCCGCGTCCGCCTCCGCTGTGGTGCCACCGGCACCTGGCCTGGGGGCCGCGGTGGCCGGAGGGGCAGCGCCGGGCAGGGGGCCGCCGCCGGGCGAGTGTACTCTGCCGCGCCCGAACGCGCTGGCGCGTCACTTTTCAAGTCACTTTTCACCGGCCGGTGCGGGCGACAGCGCGGCGGCTTCCATTACAATGCGGTGCCCGGCCCGTGGCACGCGTTCCGGCGCGCGCCCGGTGCGCAAGGCGCCCGCCCGGCCGGTACTCCAATTTCGTAGCGACTCCATGGCGAGCAAAACCAGTCAGTACAGCGAATCCTCCATCCGGGTCCTGAAGGGCCTGGAGCCGGTCAAGCAGCGGCCGGGCATGTACACGCGCACCGATAACCCCCTGCATATCGTGCAGGAGGTGATCGACAACGCGTCCGACGAAGCCCTGGGCGGCTTCGGCTCCGAGATCCTGGTCACCCTGCACAAGGACGGCAGCGTCAGCGTGGAGGACGATGGCCGCGGCATTCCGGTCGGCATCCACCCCGAGGAAGGCGTGCCGGTGGTCGAGATCGTGTTCACCCGGCTGCATGCCGGCGGCAAGTTCGACAAGGGCAAGGGCGGTGCCTATGCCTTCTCGGGCGGCCTGCACGGCGTGGGCGTGTCGGTCACCAACGCGCTGTCGACGCGTCTGGACGTGGGCGTCTGGCGCGACGGCATGGCCTCGGCGCTGACCTTCTCCGGCGGCGATGTCACCACGCCGCTGTCCTCGCGCAAGCTCGAGCGCGGCGAAAAGAAGAACGGTACGCGCGTGCAGGTGTGGCCGGATCCCAAGTACTTCGATTCCGCCGCCATCCCGCTGGCGGAACTGCAGCGCCTGCTGCGCAGCAAGGCCGTGCTGTTGCCGGGCGTCAAGGTCACGCTGGTGACCGAGAAGAGCGGTGAGAGCCAGACCTGGCAGTACGATCAGGGCCTCAAGGGCTACCTGGTCGAGGCGCTGGCGCAAGGCAGCGGCGCTGAACTGGTGATCCCGATGTTCGAGGGCGAGCATTTCGCCGATCCCGAGGCCAACAACGGCGAGGAGGGCTTCGCCGAGGGCGAGGGCGCCTCGTGGGTGGTGGCCTGGACCGAGGAAGGCTCGCCGGTGCGCGAGTCCTACGTCAACCTGATTCCGACCCCGGCCGGCGGCACCCATGAATCGGGGCTGCGCGAGGGGCTGTTCCAGGCGGTCAAGAGCTTCATCGAGATGCACGCGCTGCAGCCCAAGGGCGTCAAGCTGATGAGCGAAGACGTGTTCGCGCGCGCCTCCTTCGTGCTGTCGGCCAAGGTGCTCGACCCGCAGTTCCAGGGCCAGATCAAGGAGCGCCTGAACAGCCGCGACGCGGTGCGCCTGGTCTCCACCTTCAGCCGCCCGGCGTTGGAGCTGTGGCTGAACCAGCATGTGGAGTACGGCAAGAAGCTGGCCGAGCTGGTGATCCGCCAGGCGCAGGCGCGAACGCGCGCGGCGCAGAAGGTAGAGAAGAAGAAGGGCTCCGGCGTGGCCGTGCTGCCCGGCAAGCTGACCGACTGCGAATCGACCGACACCGAGCGCAATGAACTGTTCCTGGTCGAGGGCGATTCCGCCGGCGGCTCGGCCAAGATGGGGCGCGACAAGGAATTCCAGGCCATCCTGCCGCTGCGCGGCAAGGTGCTCAACACCTGGGAGACCGAGCGCGACCGCCTCTTCGCCAACAATGAAGTGCATGACATCGCGGTGGCGATCGGCGTGGACCCGCACGGCCCGGACGACGAGCCCGACCTGACCAACCTGCGCTACGGCAAGATCTGCATCCTGTCGGACGCGGACGTCGACGGCGCGCACATCCAGGTGCTGCTGCTGACGCTGTTCTTCCGCCATTTCCCGCGCCTGATCGAGCGCGGCAACGTGTGCGTGGCGCGCCCGCCGCTGTATCGCGTCGACGCACCGGCGCGCGGCAAGAAGCCGGCGCAGAAGCTCTACGCGCTGGACGAAGGCGAGCTCGAAGCGATCCAGGACAAGCTGCGCAAGGACGGCGTCAAGGACGGCGCCTGGCAGATCTCGCGCTTCAAGGGCCTGGGCGAGATGAGCGCGGAGCAATTGTGGGAGACCACCATGAATCCGGATACGCGCCGCCTGCTGCCGGTGTCGCTGGGCGGCTTCGGCCAGGCCGAGACCGTCGGTGTGATGAACATGCTGATGGGCAAGGGCGAGGCCGCGCAGCGCCGCAACTGGCTGGAAGAGCGCGGCAATGAAGTGGTGGCGGACATCTGAGGACGAGGCAGGCGAGATGGCGGCAAGTCGGCGAGTGACGGGGCGGATGGCGAGGGCAGGGCGCGCGGCGGTGAGCGCGGCCCTGCTGCTTGCCGGGCTCGGCTGCGCCGGCGCCGCCCACGCCGAGTTGTACGGCTATGTCGACGATGACGGCGTGGCCCACTTCGCCGACCGCAAGCTCGACGCGCGCTATCAGCTGTTCCTGCGCGGCGGCGGTTCGCTCAACGCGCCGGGGCTGGCGCGCCCGGGCGCGCGCGCGGGCCGGGATGCCGGCACGGGCGGCGGCGCGGGCGCGGCCGGCGCCATCGACATCGAGAACCACAAGCTTTACCGCTACGTCATCAACCATCCCAATATTGCCGTGGTCGAGCCCATGATCCGGCAGATCGCGCAGCGGCAGAACGTCGATCCGGCGCTGGTCAAGGCGGTGATGGCGGTGGAGTCCGGCTTCAACCCGCAGGCGGTGTCGCCCAAAGGCGCGATCGGCCTGATGCAGGTGATTCCGGACACCGGCGCGCGCTTCGGCGTGGCGGCCGACGCCAAGCGCACCGTCGAGCAGAAGCTGGCCGATCCGCGTACCAATATCGCGGCCGGCGTGCGCTACCTGAGCTGGCTGATGCAGATGTTCCCCAATAACCTGGAACTGGTGCTGGCGGCCTACAACGCCGGCGAAGGCGCTGTGCAGCGCTACAACAACCAGATCCCGCCCTTCCCCGAGACGCAGCAGTACGTCAGCACGGTGCTGCAGTTCTACCGCATTTACCGGCCCGAAGGCCCGCTGCCGCGCGCGCTGGGCGGTGTCGGCCGCGCCGGCGTGACGCGCGTCAAGATGGTGATCGGCGGCCAGGACGAATTGCCTTGAACGGCGCCGGGGCGAGGCGCCCGCACCCATGCAACCCGGCGCGCGCGCGGATGACCGCGTCGCGCGCCGATTTCCTGTGAATCCATGGATCAACAAGACATCTCCTTCCAAGCGGACGAACCGGCCGACGCGCTGACGCTGGCGCACTACGCCGAGCGTGCCTACCTGGACTACGCCATCAGCGTGGTCAAGGGACGTGCGCTGCCCGAGGTGGCCGATGGCCAGAAGCCGGTGCAGCGCCGCATCCTCTTCGCGATGCACGAGATGGGCCTGCGCGCCGACGCCAAGCCGGTCAAGTCGGCCCGCGTGGTGGGCGACGTGCTGGGCAAGTACCACCCGCACGGCGACCAGTCTGCCTATGACGCGCTGGTGCGCCTGGCGCAGGACTTCTCGCTGCGCTACCCGCTGATCGACGGCCAGGGCAACTTCGGCTCGCGCGACGGCGACGGCGCGGCGGCGATGCGCTACACCGAAGCGCGCCTGACGCCGATCTCCCGCCTGCTGCTGGACGAGCTCGACCAGGGCACGGTCGATTTCGCGCCGAACTACGACGGCTCGATGGAGGAGCCCCGGCTGCTGCCCGCGCGCCTGCCCTTCGTGCTGCTCAACGGCGCCTCGGGCATCGCGGTCGGCATGGCCACCGAGATCCCGCCGCACAACCTGCGCGAAGTGGCGCACGCCAGCGTGGCGATGATCCGCAACCCGGACATCTCGCTGGCCGAGCTGCTGGCGCTGATGCCGGGGCCGGACTACCCGGGCGGCGGCCAGATCATCTCGCCGGCGGCCGATATCGCGCAGATCTATGAAAGCGGTCGGGGCAGCCTGAAGGTGCGCGCGCGCTGGACCGTCGAAGAGATGGCGCGCGGGCAGTGGCAGCTGGTGGTGACCGAGCTGCCGCCGGCGACGTCGGCGCAGAAGGTGCTGGAGGAGATCGAGGAGATCACCAATCCGAAGGTGCGCGCCGGCAAGAAGTCGTTGACGCCCGAGCAGCTCCAGCTCAAGCAGACCCTGCTGGCGGTGCTGGACGCCGTGCGCGACGAATCCGGCAAGGATGCGCCGGTCCGGCTGGTGTTCGAGCCCAAGAGCAAGAACATCGACCAGCAGGAATTCGCGCAGACGCTGCTGGCCCACACCAGCCTGGAGTCGGGCGCGCCGATCAACCTCGTCATGATCGGCACCGACGGGCGGCCGCGCCAGAAGGGCCTGCGCGACATCCTGCGCGAATGGATCGCCTTCCGCTTCGAGACCGTGACGCGGCGCACGCGCCACCGCCTGGGCAAGGTCGAGGACCGCATCCACATCCTGGAAGGCCGGATGCTGGTGCTGCTCAACATCGACGAGGTGATCCGCATCATCCGCGAGAGCGATGAGCCCAAGCCGGCGCTGATGCAGGCCTTCGGCCTGTCCGAGCGCCAGGCCGAGGACATCCTCGAGATCCGGCTGCGCCAGCTGGCGCGGCTGGAGGCCATCCGCATCGAGCAGGAACTGAAGGACCTGCGCGAGGAGCGCGGTGACCTCGACGTCCTGCTGAAGTCGGAAACGATGATGCGCCGGCGCATCATCAAGGAGATCGAGGCCGATGCCAAGCAGTACAGCCCGGAAGACAAGGATCCGCGCCGCACGCTGATCCAGGAAGAGCGCCGCGCCGCCGCCGAGGTGCGCGTGGTCGACGAACCGGTCACGGTGGTGGTATCGCAGAAGGGCTGGGTGCGCACGCGCCAGGGGCACGGCCACGATGCGCAGCAGTTCACCTTCAAGGCGGGCGACGCGCTGTACGGCACCTTCGAGTGCCGCACCATCGATGCGCTGCTGGCCTTCGGCAGCAACGGCCGCGTCTATTCGGTGGCCGTGTCCGGCCTGCCGGGCGGGCGCGGCGACGGCGTGCCGCTGACCACGCTGATCGACCTGCAGCCGGGCACGCAGATCGCTCACACCTTCGCCGGCGCGGCCGAGCAGCGCATGCTGATCGCCACGCGCAGCGGCAACGGCTTCCAGACCAAGGTGGCGGACATGATCGGCCGCAACAAGGGTGGCAAGGCCTTCCTGACGGTGGATGAGGGCGACGTGCCGCTGCCGCCCGCTCCGCTGGGCGACGAGGCGACCCATGCCGCCTGCCTGTCGGCCAACGGGCGCCTGCTGCTGGTGGCGCTGGACGAGATCAAGGTGCTGGCCGCCGGTGGCCGCGGCGTGATCCTGATGGAACTGGAGCCCAAGGAGGCGCTGTTGCAGGCGATCGCCGTGGGCGCGCCGGGCCTGGTGCTGTCCGGCACCGGCCGGGGTGGCAAGCCGAGCAGCCAGAAGCTGGCCGGACAGGCGCTGCTGCCCTACGTGGGCAAGCGCGCCCGCAAGGGCCGCGCGCTCGAGTCCCGGCTCAAGGAGCCGCGCATCGATCCGGTGCGGCCGGTGGCACCCGGCGGCAACTGAGGCGCGATGATGGTGGCCTGCCTGGCCCCGGCGGTATGACCGCATGGCCAGGAACGATGGCCTCCGAAACGGCCCCGCGCAGCGCGCGGGGCTTTTTTTACGCCATGCGCCGGCCTGTCCCGGCCTGTCCCGGCCCGTCCCGACCTGTCCCTTTCGCGCAGGCGCCGCCGCGCCGGCCGGCGCACAATGCGCACGGGGCCGTGGCGGGGGCCGCGCCGCATGCCGTCCTTGCGCCTTCGGGTCCCCCGCGTTCCACCTTTCCGGCGTTCCCGTCTTTCCGTCTTTCCTTCTTTCAGCCCGACCGTTCGATCCGATGCCCCCGTCAGAGCCCATCGACCCCAACCTCGCCCCCCCGCCCACGCCGCGGCGCCTGTTCATCGAATTCGCGCGCATGGGCTTGTCCGGATTCGGCGGCGTGCTGCCCTTCGTGCGGCGCGCCGTGGTGGAGCGCAACCGCTGGCTGGACGACCGCCAGTTCATCGAGCTGCTGAGCATGGGCCAGGTGCTGCCGGGACCCAATGTCATCAATGTCGCGCTGATGCTGGGGCTGCGCTTCGCCGGCCTGCGCGGCGCGTTGTCGGCCTTCGCCGGGCTGGTGCTGGTGCCAATGGTGGTGGTGCTGTCGGCCATGCTGCTCTACGAGCACTATCGCGACGTGGCGGCCGTACAGCACATGCTGGCCGGCATGACCGCCGTGTCGGCGGGCCTGGTGCTGGCCACCGGTATCAAGCTGGCGCAGAGCCTGCCGCCTTCGCTGCGCGGCCTGCTGGTCGGCGCCGCCGCCTTCGTCGCCATCGGCCTGCTGCGCTGGCCGCTGGTGCCGGTGATGGCCGTGCTGGTGCCGCTCGGGCTGCTGCTCGAATGGCATGCCGAGGGACGGGCGCTGCGCGCCGCACTGGCGGACGCCCCGGAGCGGGCCGAGGGCAGGACAGAGGGGCCGCAGCCATGAGCCAGGACAATGTGATCGGCAGCTTCTTCGCCCATTTCCTGCTGCTGTCCTTCCTGTCCATCGGCGGGGCCGGCACCACCATCCCGGACATGCACCGCTTCCTGGTCGAGTCGCACGGCTGGATGAGCGACGCGCAGTTCTCCGCCATGTATGCGATCTCGCAGGCTTCGCCCGGCCCCAATGTGCTGTTCGTCGCCCTGTTCGGCTGGCAGATCGCCGGGCTGGCCGGCGCCATTGCCGGCATGGTCGCCATCTGCGGGCCATCCAGCGTGATTGCGCTGGCCTTCGAGTATTTCGCCGGACGTTCGCCGCAGGCGCGCTGGCCCGGCCTGGTGCGGCGCGGCCTGGCGGCATTGACCATCGGCCTGCTGGGCTCCACCGGCTGGGTGCTGGCGGCGAGCGTCGACCACCGCTGGACGGGGGCCGCCGTCACCCTGGCCACCATCGCGCTGATGCTGAAGACGCGGGTGCATCCGCTGGTGCTGGTGGCGCTGGGCGCGGGAGCGGGCCTGCTCGGCCTGGTCTGAGGCCGCCCTGCCTGCCGGGCGGGCGGGGCTCAGCTGGCCTCGGCGCCCTGGGCGGCCGAGGCGCGGATGCAGTGCAGGAAGTAGTCGGCCGGACCGGTGGGAATGGCACCCTCGCGCACCAGCAGCGCCAGGTGCAGGTCGGGCGGGTTCTCCGGCAGCGCCAGCGCCTGCAGGCGGGCACTGGTCACGCTGGCCTGCAGGGTGGCACGCGACAGCGGCACCACCGCATCGGCTTCCAGCAGCAGGGTGGAGAACAGCAGGTTCGAAGTGCAGCGGGTGACGCGCCGCGGCGGTGCCAGGCCGTGGCGTGCGAACAGGTCCGCCAGGTAGCGCGGGTAGTCGTCGCCGGCATCGGCGTGCAGCCATTCCGCATCCTGCAATGCCGCCAGCGAGGTGCAGCCCGCCAGCGGACTGGTGCGGCGGATGGCGAAGGTGGTGGGAAAGACGAACAGTTCGGTGCAGGTGACGAAGGCTTCGTCGGGCGTGGCCTGGAAGGCGGCCAGGGCGAAGTCGAGCCGGCCGTTGCGCAGGTTCTCCAGCAGCCGCGCATGGTCGAACTCGAGGAAATCGACCGCCACCTCGGGCATCGCGCGGCGGAAGCGGGTGAACGCCTGCGGCATCACGGCCAGTCCGGCCAGCGGCGTCACGCCGATCTGCAGCCGCCCTTCGCGCGCGCCGCGCAGCCCTGCCAAGTCCTGCTCGGCGCGCTCCAGCTCGCTGACGATCAGGCGCGCCCGCGCCAGCAGCCGCTGGCCTTCCGCGGTCAGCGTCACCCCCCAGGAATTGCGCGCCAGCAGCGCCACGCCGGCGTCGGCCTCGAGCTCGCGCATGGCCTTGGTGATGGCCGGCTGGCTGACGCACAGCGCGCGCGCCGCCGCATTGATGCTGCCTTCGTCGGCGATGGCGACCAGCGCGCGCAGATGGTGGTGCTTCATAGGGGCTAGGGAAAGCCCGGATAACCGGGAGTTATGGCTATCAATATTTGTGCTTAGTCAGGCCGCGGCTGGCATCCTAGGATGGCGGATCCGTTCCCATCGAGGTAATCCGCATGTCGACCCAGCCCGCCATTATTCCCGAGATCCATGCCAGCCAGGCGGATTTCGTCGCGATCCGCCGCCAGATCCACGCCCATCCGGAACTGGGCTTCGAGGAAGAGCGCACCAGCAAGCTGGTGGCCGCCAAGCTGCGGGAGTGGGGCTATGACGTGACCGAAGGCATCGGCGGCACCGGCGTGGTGGGCCAGCTCAAGGTGGGCAGCGGCACGCGCCGGCTCGGCATCCGCGCCGACATGGATGCGCTGCCGATCCAGGAGACCACCGGCCTGCCGTACGCCAGCGCCGTGCCGGGCAAGATGCACGCCTGCGGCCACGACGGCCACACCGCTATCCTGCTGGCGGCCGCGCACTACCTGGCGCGCACGCGCCGCTTCGATGGCACCCTCAATCTGATCTTCCAGCCGGCCGAGGAAGGCCTGGGCGGCGCCCCCCGCATGATGGAAGACGGCCTGTTCGAGCGCTTTCCCTGCGACGCCGTCTACGCGCTGCACAACGGTCCCGGCGTGCCGGTCGGCCACTTCGTGCTGCGCGAAGGCGTGATGGCGGCCTCCTCCGATTCGGTCACGGTGACGCTGACCGGCAAGGGCACGCACGGCGCCATGCCGAGCTTCGGGCGCGACCCCATCGTGGCGGCGGCGGCCATCGTGATGGCGCTGCAGACCATCGTGGCGCGCAATATCCCGGCCACCGAGGCGGGCGTGATCAGCGTCGGCGCGCTGCATGCCGGCAAGGCCCACAACGTGATCCCCGACAGCGCGCAGATCCTGCTGACGGTGCGCGCGCAGGACCGCGAGGTGCGCGATACGCTGGAGCAGCGCCTGCGCGAGGTGGTGGAGCTGCAGGCCAAGAGCTTCGGCGTGGCGGCGCAGATCGATTACCAGCACATCTCACGCGTGCTGATGAACGCGCCCGAGCAGACCCGCTTCGCGCGCAGCGTGATCGAGGAACTGGTGGGGGCGGAACGGATCGTCGAGCCGCCCAAGGGCATGATGGGCAGCGAGGACTTCTCCTGGATGCTGGAGCGCGTGCCGGGCTGCTACGTGGTGCTGGGCAACGGTACCGGTTCGCATGGCGGCTGCATGGTGCACAACCCCGGCTACGACTTCAATGACGAGGCGCTGGCGCTGGGCGCTTCGCTGTGGGCGCGGCTGACCGAGCGCTACCTGGTGGCCGGCGCCTGAGCGGCGCCAGCCGGCGCGGACGGACAACGACAAGAACGACAGGCAAAGAGAAGGAGACAATCATGCAGGAAGGTCTGGAGGCGGCCGCGATCGGGGCCGGCAAGGCGCAGGGCGCGGCAGCGCGGCCGGCGTCGCAGCGAGCCATGCAACGGCGCGCCGTGGTGGCGGCTTCGCTGGGCAATGCGCTGGAATGGTTCGACTTCACCGTGTTCAGCTTCTTCGCGGTGCTGATCGGCAAGCTGTTCTTCCCGGTGGAGGGCGAGTATGGTTCGCTGCTGCTGTCGCTGGCCACCTTCGGCATCGGCTTCGTGATGCGGCCGCTCGGCAGCGTGGTGATCGGCAACTATGCTGATCGCGCCGGGCGCAAGCCGGCGCTGACGCTGACCATCGGCCTGATGGCACTGGGCACGGCCATCATCGGCCTGGCCCCCACCTACGCCCAGATCGGCATCGCGGCACCGCTGCTGATCGTGGCGGGCCGCCTGCTGCAGGGCTTCTCGGCCGGCGGCGAGGTCGGCGCGGCGACCAGCTTCCTGATGGAGTCGGGCACGCGCGCCAACCGCGGCTTCATGGTGAGCTGGCAGATGGCGGGGCAGGGCGCTTCGGCGCTGGCCGGCGCGCTGTGCGGCGCCTTGCTGACGCGCGGCCTGGCACCTGAGGCTCTCGAGTCCTGGGGCTGGCGCGTGCCCTTCCTGCTGGGGCTGATGATCGGCCCGGTGGGCTTCTACATCCGGCGCCACCTCGACGAGACCCACAGCGACCACGCGCGCGAGCGCAGCGCCTTCGCCGAGGTGCTGCGCGGGCACGGCCGCGCGCTGCTGCTCGGCACGCTGCTGATCCTGGGGGGCACCGCCAGCATGTACGTGGTGGTGTTCTACATGCCGTCCTACCTGGTCAAGATGGCCCACATGCCGCCGGCGACCTCGCTGCTGGCGGGCTGCGCCGCCGGTGCCACGCTGCTGGTGCTGTCGCCGCTGGCGGGCTGGCTGGCCGACCGCCTGCCGCGCCGCAAGCCGCTGCTGCTGGCGGTCAGCCTCCTGTCCCTGCTGGTGGTATGGCCGGCCTTCTCCGCGGTGCAGGGCCAGCCTTCGCTGGCCACCGTGCTGGCGGTGGTGGTGGGGCTGGTGGCGCTGCTGTCGACCAGCAGCCCGGCGGGCTTCCTGCTGATCATGGAGTCCTTCCCGCGCAAGGTGCGCGCCACCGGCCTGGCCATCGTCTACGCCAGCGGCGTGACGCTGTTCGGCGGCTTCGCGCAGTTCATCGTCACCTGGCTGCTCAAGCTGAGCGGCGATCCGATGGCGCCGGCCTGGTACATGCTGGGCTGTTCGGCAGTCAGCTTCGCCGCCTTGCTGGCCTTCCGCGAGCAGGCTGCAGCCGACTGAGCGCGGCCGGCCGGGCCGGCGCGCGGCGCGGCACGCTCATTCGACGCCGACGAAGCCGCCGGTCTGGTGTGCCCACAGGCGGGCGTAGAGCCCGTCGCGCGCCAGCAGCTCGGCATGGGTGCCGCTCTCGACGATACGGCCCCGGTCCAGCACCACCAGCCGGTCCATGCGGGCGATGGTGGAAAGCCGGTGGGCGATGGCGATCACGGTCTTGCCGCGCATCAGGGTCTCCAGGCTTTCCTGGATGGCCGCCTCCACTTCGGAGTCGAGTGCCGAGGTAGCCTCGTCCAGAATCAGGATGGGCGCGTCCTTCAGCAGCACGCGCGCGATGGCGATGCGCTGGCGCTGGCCGCCCGACAGCTTGACGCCGCGCTCGCCCACCAGCGCATCCATGCCGCTGCGGCCGTGGCCGTCGACCAGTTGCGGGATGAACTGGTCGGCATGCGCCAGGCGCACCGCGCGCACCAGTTCCTCCTCGCTGGCCCCGGGCCGGCCGTACAGCAGGTTGTCGCGGATCGAACGGTGCAGCAGCGAGGTGTCCTGCGTGACCACGCCGACCTGGGCGCGCAGGCTTTCCTGCGCCACCGTGGCGACGTCCTGGCCGTCCACCAGGATGCGTCCGCTCTCCACGTCGTAGAGGCGCAGCAGCAGGTTGACCAGCGTCGACTTGCCGGCGCCCGACGGGCCGACCAGGCCGATCTTCTCGCCCGGGCGCACGGTCAGGTCCAGCTCGTCGATCACGCCGCCGCCCTTGCCGTAGTGGAAGCGGACCTGCTCGAAGCGGACCTCGCCGCGCGGCACCTGCAACGGCGGCGCGCCGGGCCGGTCGAGTACCTGGCGGGGTGCCGAGATGGTCTGCATGCCGTCCTGCACCTGGCCCACGTTCTCGAAGATGCCATTGACGACCCACATGATCCAGCCCGACATATTGTTGATGCGGATCACCAGGCCGGTGGTCAGCGCGATGGTGCCGACGGTGATGCTGCCCTCGTTCCACAGCCACAGCGCGAGGCCGGTGGTGCCGGCGATCAGCGCACCGTTCATGGCGGTGACGGTGGTGTCCATGGCGCTGACCATGCGGCCGGCCAGCCGGGTCTTGTCGACCTGGTCTGCCATTGCCTCGCGCGCATAGGCTTCCTCGTGCCGGCTGTGCGCGAACAGCTTGAGCGTGGCGATATTGGTGTAGCCGTCGACGATGCGGCCCATCAGGCGCGAGCGCGCCGCGGTCGCCGCCACCGAGCGCGCCTTCACGCGCGGCACGAACCAGGCCAGCGCCGCCACATAGCCGGCGATCCACAGCAGCAGCGGCACCATCAGGCGCCAGTCGGCGCTGGCGAACAGCACCAGCGCTCCGGCGGCGTAGATCAGCACGTGCCAGATGGCATCCACCGCCTGCACGGCGGAGTCGCGCAGCGAGAAGCCGGTCTGCATGATGCGCTGGGCGATGCGGCCGGCGAAGTCGTTCTGGAAGAAGGACAGGCTCTGGCGCAGCACGTAGCGGTGGTTCTGCCAGCGCACCAGGTTGGACAGGCTGGGGTTGACCACCTGGTGTACCAGTATGTCGTGCAGGCCGAAGAAGAGCGGGCGCAGCAGCAGGGAAACCACGGCCATCCACAGCAGCTCGGTGCGGTGGCGCGCGAAGAAGCCCGGCCCGGGGCCCTCCCTGGCCATGTCGACCAGGCGGCCGAGGAAGTCGAACAGTGCCACCTCGATCAGCGCGCCGGCCAGCCCCACCGCCAGCAGCAGCGCGAACACGCCGCGCACTTCGCGCAGGAAGTACAGGTAGAAGCGCCAGACCTCGCCCGGGGGGCGCTGGTCGGGCATGGCGCGGAAGGGATCGATCAGTCTTTCCAGGCGACGTATCAGCATAGGGGATCCTGGCTTGGCCCGGTGCCGGGTGGCGGCCCCGACTGTGGACACGGTGTCGGGGCGGGTGGCGCGCTGCCTGTGGCGTGGCGGCCGTACTGCCGGAGGGCGGGCGCAGCGCCGGGGTCCGGCGCGTGCCGGGCCGCACCGTGGCGATGGGAAAACTCGATTCTCGCACGCATGCCTTGCCCGCAATGTATCGAATTGTTCGCTGAACTGCCTGCCGTTGCCGCTGCCTCGCAAAGCAAGAAACGGGGTGCGGCCGGGTGGCCCGGCCGCCTAGCATGCCGACTCGATCGACGCCGGCACGGCTGCGCGCATCCGGCCGGCACTGACAAGGAGCTGACGTGCAACATCAACTGGAAGGCAAGGTGGCGATCGTCACCGGGGCCAGCGCCGGCATCGGCCGTGCGGCGGCGCGGCTGTTCGCCGCGCAGGGCGCGCGCGTGGTCGCGGTGGCGCGCAGGGAGGCCGGGCTGAGGCAACTGGCCGGGGAAATCGAGGCGGCCGGCGGAGAGGCCGCCTGGGTCGCCGGCAACGTGCGGCAGGAGGCGTGCGCGCAGGCTGCCGTGGCCATGGCGCTGGAGCGCTTCGGGGGCCTCGATATCGGTTTCAACAACGCGGGCACGCTCGGCAGCCTGAAACCCGTCACCGAGCTCACGGCAGGCGAGTGGCAGGACGTGATCGCCACGAACCTGGACAGCGCCTTCTACGGCGCGCGCCACCAGATCCCGGCCATCCTCGCGGGAGGGCGGGGCGGAGCCCTGGTGTTCACCTCGTCCTTCGTCGGCCATACCGTCGGATTCCCCGGCATGGCCGCCTATGCGGCCAGCAAGGCGGGCCTGCTCGGGCTGGTCAGGACGCTGGCCGCCGAGTACGGCGCGCAGGGCCTGCGCGCCAATGCGCTGCTGCCCGGCGGCACCGATACCGAGATGGGGCGGACGGTGGCCGACAGCGAGGCGGCGCGGGCCGCGGTGGCGAACCTGCATGCGTTGAAGCGGCTGGCCACGCCGGAGGAGATCGCCCGCTCGGCGCTGTACCTGGTGTCGGATGCATCCAGCTTCACCACCGGCAGCCTGCTGCTGGCGGAGGGCGGGGTGTCGGTCTGCCGCGCCTAGCCGGCTGGCCGGCCAATCGTCGACCGCATCGTCGAGCGTGCGGGTGACGCAGGCGCCTTGCGGCGCCTGCACACATAGTCGACGCGGCGGCCGATGCGGCGCCGGCGCCTCCCCGCATGGTGCGCCGTCGCGCAGACCCCCGGGCTTCCCCTAATTTATCGCAAGCTGTATATACAGGACTATACACGTACCGGGGCGCGAGCCGCGCCGGGAGAATGGGAGCCCCTGACATGCCATCACTGAACCTGAAGCCCGGCACGCTACGCCTGGCCCAACTGCGCCAGGCCTACCTGGCCCCGCTGCAGATCCGCCTCGACGCGGAAGCCGGCGCCGCCATCGATGCCAGCGTGGCCTGCGTGCAGGGCATCCTGGCCGCCGGCCGCACCGCGTACGGTATCAACACCGGCTTCGGCCTGCTGGCGCAGACCCGCATCGCGCCCGAAGACCTGGAAAAACTGCAGCGCTCGCTGGTCCTGTCGCATGCGGCCGGCGTGGGCGAGGCGCTCGACGACGCCATGGTGCGGCTGATCCTGCTGTTGAAGATCAACAGCCTCGCACGTGGCTTCTCGGGCATCCGCCGCGAAGTGATCGAAGCCCTGATCTCCCTGGTCAATGCCGAGGTCTATCCGCATATCCCGCTCAAGGGCTCGGTCGGCGCCTCGGGCGACCTGGCGCCGCTGGCGCACATGTCGCTGGTGCTGCTGGGCGAGAGCCGCGCGCGCCACCGCGGCGAATGGCTGCCGGCCCGCGAGGCGCTGGCCGTGGCCGGCCTGCAGCCGCTGACCCTGGCCGCCAAGGAGGGGCTGGCCCTGCTTAACGGCACCCAGGTCTCCACCGCCTATGCACTGCGCGGCCTGTTCGAGGCCGAGGACCTGTATGCCGCCGCCACCGTGTGCGGCGCGCTGAGCGTGGAGGCCATGCTGGCTTCGCGCGCGCCCTTCGATGCGCGCATCCATGCCGTGCGCGGCCAGCGCGGCCAGATCGACGCCGCCGCCGCCTATCGCTCACTGCTGACCGAGACCAGCGAGCTGGCGCGCTCGCATGCACAGTGCGACAAGGTGCAGGATCCGTACTCGCTGCGCTGCCAGCCGCAGGTGATGGGCGCCTGCCTGACGCAGTTGCGCCAGGCCGCCGAGGTCCTGGAGATCGAGGCCAACGCGGTCTCCGACAATCCGCTGGTGTTCGCCGAGCAGGGCGACGTGATCTCGGGCGGCAACTTCCACGCCGAGCCGGTGGCGATGGCCGCCGACAACATCGCGCTGGCGCTGGCCGAGACCGGCGCGCTGTCGGAGCGGCGCATCTCGCTGATGATGGACATGCACATGTCGCAGCTGCCGCCCTTCCTGGTGGCCAACGGCGGCGTCAATTCCGGCTTCATGATCGCCCAGGTCACAGCCGCCGCGCTGGCCAGCGACAACAAGGCGCTGGCGCATCCGGCCAGCGTCGACAGCCTGCCGACCTCGGCCAACCAGGAAGACCACGTGTCGATGGCGCCCAATGCCGGCAAGCGCCTGTGGGCCATGGCCGACAACGTGCGCGGCATCCTCGCGGTGGAATGGCTCGGCGCCTGCCAGGGCCTGGATTTCCGCGAGGGCCTGAAGAGTTCCCCCCGGCTGGAAGAGGCCCGCGCGCTGCTGCGCGCCAAGGTGCCGTATTACCAGGAAGACCGCTTCTTCGCGCCCGATATCGAGGCGGCCAGCGGCTTGCTTGGCAGCGCCTGCCTGAACGGACTGATGCCGGACGGCCTGCTGCCCAGCCTCTAGGCAGGCGCCCGGCTGCCTGCCGGGCTGCGGCGGCCCGCCCCGGCGGCGGGCCGGCAAGACCCCAAGGAGATACACCGATGCAGGATCCGTTGATCCGGCCGGAGGGCGCTCGCGCGTACTCCGGCCTGCCTGTCGCGCCGCCGCGCCGATAGCGCTCCGCCGCGTGCCGTGAGCGGCCCGCGGCCTTCACCCCGCGCCCGCACGCTCGGGCAGCGCCCCTTTTTTCTACCTACCGGGATGCCATCCATGTCCATCGAACGCACCATGTCCAGCCCGCCGGCCGAAACCGGCGCCGGCGTGGCCAGCCCGCCGCTGTCCAAGGTCCATGCCATCGCTGCCATCACCATCGGCAACGGCCTGGAGTTCTACGATTTCGTCGTCTACAGCTTCTTCGCCACGCTGATCGGGCGCCTCTACTTTCCCGTGGCCGATCCGACCGGCCAGCTGCTGCTGTCCTTCGCCACCTTCGGCGTCGGCTTCCTGATGCGGCCGCTCGGCGGCCTGCTGATCGGCATCTATGCCGACCGCGTCGGGCGCAAGCCCGCGGTAGCGCTGACGCTGTGGCTGATGGGCCTGAGTTCGGTGATCTTCGTGGTGACGCCGACCTATGCCCAGATCGGCATGGCCGCGCCGCTGATGATCCTGCTGGCACGCCTGGTGCAGGGCTTCGCCATCGGCGGCGAGATGGGCGCTTCCACCGCCCTGCTGCTGGAGTATGCGGACGAACGCTCGCGCGGCTACTACACGAGCTGGCAGCCATTCAGCCAGGGGCTGGCGGCGCTGTTCGGCGCCCTGGTCGGACTGGCGCTGAGCAACCTGCTCGAGCCGGCGGCACTGGAGTCCTGGGGCTGGCGCGTGGCCTTCGTCATCGGCATCCTGGTGATCCCGGTGGGTCTGCTGATCCGGCGCCGCCTGGAGGAAACCGCGCCGGCCGGCGAGCACGGCGAGGAAGTCCCGGGACTGGCATTGCTGCTGGCGCACCGGCGGGCACTGGCCGCCAGCATCCTGCTGATGATCGGCGTGGCCTCGTCGACCTACATCGTCGTGTACTACCTCAGCAACTATGCCGTCAGCCAACTGCACATGCCGCTCTCGCTGGGCATCTGGGCGGGTTGCGTGGCGTCCGTGGTGCAGGTGCTGCTGTCGCCGTTCGCCGGCTGGCTGTGCGATCGCCTGGGCCGCCGTCCGGTGGTGCTGTGGTCGCGCGTCGCACTGCTGGTGGGCATCTACCCGGCATTCGCCCTGATCAATGCCGAGCCGAGCCTGGCGCGCCTGCTGGTGGTGGTCGGCTGCCTCTCGGTGCCGATGTCGATGAGCTCGCCGGCCTCGATGGTGCTGGTCAGCGAGGTGCTGCCGCAGCGCCTGCGCGCCACCGGCCTGTCGATCGCCTACTGCGTGGCGATCGCCATCTTCGGCGGTTTTGCCCAGTTCTTCTCCACCGAATTGATCCACCTGACCGGCAACCCGAACGCGCCCGCCTTCTACGTGATCGGTTGCGGCCTGGTCTCCCTGCTGGGGCTGGCGATGGTGCCTGAAACCCTCGGCCGCCGCCTGAAGTAAGCCTGTCCCGGCGCCGGCCGCTGCGCCGGCGCCGGCCGATGGCGCGAAAAAAAGCCCCGCCTGCGCAGGCGGGGCTTCTTGCATCCGGCGGAGAGGTTGAACCGCGCCGCGCCGTACAGCGCCGTCAGTGGATCACCAACTGCGTGAACGGATGCACGTAGGCCTGCAGCGTGATGAAGAGACCTACCAGGATCGCCAGCGCGATCGAGTGGAAGAACACATAGCGCAGGATATCGCCCTCGTGGCCGTACCACTTGGTCGCGGTGGAGGCCACCACGATGGACTGGGCATCGATCATCTTGCCCATCACGCCGCCCGAGCTGTTGGCCGCCGCCATCAGTACCGGCGACAGGCCGAGCTGCTCGGCGGTGGTCTTCTGCAGGCCGCCGAACAGTACGTTGGAGGCGGTGTCCGAGCCGGTCAGCGCCACGCCGAGCCAGCCCAGCAGGGTGCCGAACAGCGGGTAGAGCACGCCGGTGTGGGCGAAGGCCAGTCCCAGCGTGGCGTCCAGGCCCGAGTAGCGGGTCAGGTAGCCGATGCCGAACATGGCGCAGATGGTCAGCAGCGAATAGCGCACCAGCTTGATGGTCTCGAAGTACTCCTTGAACAGGCGCGGCACCGAGTAGCCCATCAGCAGCCCGCCCAGCACGGCCGAGGCCAGGATGCCGGTGCCGGCCATGGACAGCACGTTGAAGGCGAACACGGCGCCTTCCGCGGTCGGCTTGGCCACCACCGGCGGCATCTTCTGCACGGCCTTGTCCAGGCCCGGGATGGCGAACTTCCATTGCCACAGGCCATCCATCATCTTCTTGAACTCGGGCACGCCCCAGATGAAGACGAACACGGTCAGGATGACCCATGGCATCCAGGCCTTGACCACCGAGATGCCGGCCGCCGCCGCGCCGGCGCGCGCCTCGGCGGCGACTGCCTCGGGATGGTCGACCTTGGAGTCGTCCTGGCGGCCGAGGATCTTGGTCGAGGTCCAGATCTCCCGGGGCTTCCACACCTTGAGGAAGAGCGTCAGCGAGCCCATCGACACCAGGGCGGCGATGACGTCGACCAGCCACGGGCCGTGGAAGTTGGAGACCAGGAACTGCGGGATGGCGAAGCTGACGCCCGCCACCAGGATGGCCGGCCAGATCGCCAGCATGCCGCGGAAGCCGGCAAAGGCCCAGATCAGCCAGAACGGCACCAGCACCGAGAAGAAGGGGAGCTGGCGGCCGATCATGGCGGACAGTTGCAACAGGTCGAGGCCCGTCACCGAGGCCAGGCCGATGATGGGCGCGCCCAGCGCGCCGTAGGCCACCGGCGCCGTGTTGGCGATCAGGGCCAGGCCGGAGGCGGCCAGCGGCGAGAAGCCCAGGCCGATCAGGATGGCGCCGGTCACCGCCACCGGCGTGCCGAAGCCGGCTGCGCCCTCGAAGAAGGCGCCGAAGCTGAAGGCCACCAGCAGCAGCTGCAGGCGGCGGTCCTCGGTGATGCCGGAGATCGAGTTCTGCAGGACCTTGAACGAGCCGTTGATGGTCGTCAGCCGGTGCAGGAAGATGATGTTCAGCACGATCCAGCCGATCGGGAACAGGCCGGACACGATGCCGAGCCCGGCCGCCTTGCCGGCCATTGCAGCCGGCATGCCGAACACCGCCGAGGCGACCACGATGCCGACCACCAGTGCGAGGCCGGCGGCCAGGTGGGCCTGCAGGTGAAAGAAGGCGAGCGCGGCCAGCAGCACCGCGACCGGAACCCCGGCGGCAATGGTCGACAGCGCCATATTGCCCAGGGGGTCATAGACTTGACTCCACACGATCGATTCCTCCTCTTGGCTGGCGGCAGCCATGCTCCGCTGTGCAGGCCGGCCGCCCGTTTTCTTCTGGTGGCCCGGCACGCAGGATCGCCGGGCAGCGGACAAAGTGCCCGATTGTACAAACGGCCTTGCGCGCTGCCGGCTTAAATCCGGTCACGGTGGCCGTGAGCCGGATTCAGGGATCAGGGTTTGCCTGGGGGGACGCGTCGATGCTGCGTCCCGCGCAGCGTACCCGAAACAGGCGTTCCAGGAAATGCCCCGGCGACGCGGGCGCGGGGAGGGGGAAATCGGGAGGAGGAAAGGAGGAAGGCGGCGCGCCGGCGGCAGCGCCGCCGGGGCTCAGCGCAGCGGCAGCTCGAGGATGCCGGAAGCGGCCGGCCTGGCCCGCATGGCTGCCAGCCAGCGCTCCAGGTTGGGGCGCGGCGTGTGCGTGGCCGGCAGGCCCATCCAGCGGTGAGCGGCGCAGGCCAGCGGGATGTCTGCCATGGTGAAGCGCGTGCCGCCGATGAATTCGCGTTCCGCCAGCGCCTCGTCGAGCAGGGCGGCGAGCGGCTCGGTGGCCGCGCAGGAGGCGGCGATCACGGCCTCGTCACGCTCGGCGGGCGGACGCCGCACCAGGTGCAGGAAGGCGTTGACCATGGCCGGGCTGAAGGCCGTGGCCTGCCAGTCCATCCAGCGATCGGCCGAGGCGCGCGCCTTCACATCGGCCGGCCACAGGCTGTCTTCGCCGTAGCGGGCGCACAGGTAGCGCACGATGGCATTGGATTCCCACAGCACGAAGGGCTCGCCGCCGACGTCGGTGCCGCGGAAATCCTCGATCACCGGGATCTTGCGGTTGGGATTCAGCCGCACATAGGCCTCGGTGTCGAGGTCGCCCCGCGCCACGCCGATGTCGACGCGTTCATGGTCGAGGTGCAGTTCGCGCGCGCACCAGACCACCTTCTGCACGTTGATCGACGACAGGCGTCCCCAGATTCGCAGCATCGGTTCGTTCTCCGGTTGGCTTGCGCCGGCGCCCCCGACGGCGCCGGCCGGGGGCTCAGGCGGCCTTGGCTTGCGGCGCGGCCGCGTCGATGGCCTGGCGGAACAGCTCGCCCAGGATGGCCACGCCCTGTTCGATCCGCTCCGGCGAGACCGTCACGAAGGCCAGGCGCAGCGTGTTGCGGCGCGGGTTGCTGGCGTAGAACGGCGCGCCCGGCACATAGGCCACGTTGCGCTGTACCGCCTGCTCCAGCAGGGCCATGCTGTCCAGGCCCTCGGGCAGCTCCACCCAGATGAACATGCCGCCTTCCGGCGCGTTCCAGCGCACGCCCTCGGGCATGTGGCGGGCCAGCGAGTCCAGCATGAAGCGGCACTGCTTGCCGTAGAGTTCGCGGATGGTCGGGATATGGCGCTCCAGCAGGCCGTCGCGGATGGTCTCGTAGGCGATGCGCTGGGTGAAGCTCGGCGTGTGCAGGTCGGAGGCCTGCTTGGCCTGGCACAGCTTGAAGTGCAGTTCCGGCGGGGCGATCACGAAGCCCAGGCGCATGCCCGGCGCCAGGATCTTGGAGAAGGAACCCATGTAGATCACGCCGTCCGGGTTCATCGACAGCAGCGAAGGCAGCTGGCTGCCGGCGTAGCTCAGCTCGCCGTAGGGATCGTCCTCGACCAGCAGCAGGCCCAGTTCCCTGGCGCGCGCCACCAGGGCCTGGCGGCGTTCCAGCGGCAGGCGGCGGCCGGTCGGGTTCTGGAAGTTGGGCAGGGCGTAGAGAAAACGCGCGCCGGCGGTCAGTTCGGCCGTCAGGCTCTCGGGGAGCAGGCCCTGGTCGTCGGTCGGCACCGAGACGAATTCCGGTTCGAACAGCGAGAAGGCCTGCAGCGCGCCGAGGTAGCTGGGCGTCTCGACCAGCACCGGGCTGCCCGGGTCGATCATGACCTTGGCGATCAGGTCTAGCGCCTGCTGCGAGCCGGTGGTGATCAGCACGCGTTCCACGTCGACCTGGTAGCGCTTGGCGACGAACTCGCGCAGCGGCAGGTAGCCTTCGGTGGCGGCGTACTGCAGCGCCGCCTGGGGGTTGTCGGCGAAGACCCGGGCCACTGCCGCTTCCATCTCCGCTACCGGGAAGGTGGCAGGCGAGGGCAGGCCACCGGCGAAGGAGATGACCTCCGGACGCTCGGTGACTTTGAGGATTTCGCGGATGGCCGAGCTGGTGAGCTGTTGTGCCCGGCGGGAGATGGCCCAGTTCATGATGGTCTCTTGTGGTTTTGGGGGAGCCGGCGGACCGGCTCAGTCAACGATAAACAAGCGCGCGCCGCCCGGTGTGGACGAACGGTGCGCTTCCGCCTGGTCGGCGACCTGGTAGCTGGTGCCGGCGCCCAGCACGAAGGTCCTGCCGTCCTCGAGCTCGGTGTGCAGTTCGCCTTCCAGGACGAACAGGATATGGCCCTTCTTGCACCAGTGGTCGGCGAGATAGCCGGCGGAATACTCCACCATGCGTACGCGGATGTCGCCGAACTGGCGCGTGCGCCAGCGGGCCTCGCCGTGTTCGCCTGGGTGGAGGGTCGGTTCGATGGTCGACCAGTCGGTGGTGCCGAACGGCAGGTTGTCGATACGCATGGCGTGGTGCTCAGGTTGTGGCAGCGGGCCGCGTCGGCTTACTTCACCTCGACGATCATCTCGATCTCGACGCAGGCGCCCATCGGGATCTGCGCCACGCCGAAGGCGCTGCGGGCGTGCTTGCCGGCATCGCCGAAGATCTCGACGAAGAATTCCGAGGCGCCGTTGGTCACCAGGTGCTGCTCGGTGAATTCCGGAGTCGAATTGACCAGGCTCATCACCTTGACCACGCGCGTGACGCGGTTCAGGTCGCCCAGGTGGGCGTGCAGCGTGGCCAGCAGGTCGATGGCGATGGCGCGCGCGGCGGCCTTGCCGTCCTCGGTGCCCAGGTCCTTGCCCAGCTTGCCGGCCCAGGGCTTGCCATCCTTGCGTGCGATGTGGCCGGAGACGAAGACGGTGTTGCCGGTCTGGGCAGCCATCACGTAGGCGGCGGCCGGGGCGTTGGCGGTGGGCAGTTCGATGCCGAGGCGGGCGAGGGTATCGTAGACGGACATACGGTCTCCAGTCAGTGCGTGTGTCAAGGGAGTTCGGGGGGATGCTTCCTGCGGGGCTGGCGCGCGCGCAGCGGCGCGCCGGCCAGGCGCCGCCGCTGCGGCGATGGCCGTCGCGGCGCCGGCACCGTGGCCTGCGCCGCGTGCCGGATGCGGCAGCGCGGCCGGGCCGTGCGGCGTCAGGAATGGTAGCGGCCATTGTAGCCGGCCTGTGGCGCTCGCGAAGGCTTTTGCCGCTGCCGCGCCGTGGCGGTTGCGGCAGTTGCGGCGGTGCATCAAGCTCCTCCCGCTGGCGCGGGAGCGGCGCGCGGCGGGCGGCGTGGCGGCCGGGGTTGCGTTCACGGCGTCTGGCCGGTTCATGCGGGACGGCTGGCGGCGGCGATCCACAGCGCGGTCAGGCCGAGCGCCAGGCCCATGGTGCGATTGAACCAGCGCACGCGCTGCCCGGCGGCCAGCCAGTGCCGCAGCGAGGCGCCGAGCACGCCATAGACGCCGTTGCTGACGAAGCCGAACATGGCGAACACGGCGCACATCAGCAGGCCGCGCTGCCAGGGTGCGGGGGCGCCGGCCATATAGGAGGCGGCGGTGGCCAGCGCCAGCATCCAGGCCTTGATATTGGCGTACTGCAGCGCGGCGGACTGCCACAGCCGCAGCGGGCGCAGGACCTGGCGCTCGGCCAGCACGGTGCTGCGCGCCAGCTTCCACGCCAGCCACAGCAGGTAGGCCACGCCGCCGGCATGCAGCAGGCCGGCGGCGAGCGGATGGCCGAGCACCAGCGCGCCCACGCCGGCCGCGCACAGCGCCAGGATGCTGGCGAAGCCGAGCGCGACTCCGGCGCAGTGCGGCAGCGTTGCGCGCAGGCCGAAATTGGCGCCGCTGACGGCGGCGATGGTGGTGTTGGGGCCGGGCGTGAAGGAGCCCAGCGTCATCAGTGACAGCAGCGCAAGGAACTGCGTGGCGCTCAGCCCGGCGAGCAGGTCGGTCGGCATGGCTGCGGCCTCAGGCGGCGCCCGCCGGCGCGAACTGCACCACCACGCGGCGATTGCTGCGGCTCTTCTTCTCGATCTTGCTGATCAGCACGGGGCCGATCTCGCCGGTGCGCGCCACATGGGTGCCGCCGCAGGGCTGGCGGTCCACGCCGGGGATGCTGACGATGCGGATGAAATCGCTGCCGGCCGGCGGCGCAGCGCCGGCCGTGCGCACCAGCTCCGGCTGGGCGGCCAGCTGCTGCGGCGTGATCTTCTCGATGGCCAGCGCGGTGTCGGCCGCGATCAGGTCATTCAGGCGGGCGCCGAGATCGGCCTTGTCGAGCGTGGACTCGGGCAGGTCGAAGTCGATGCGGGCGCTGTCGGGCGAGATGCCGCAACCCGTCACCGGCACCGGGATCAGGGCACCCAGCAGGTGCAGGCAGGTGTGCAGGCGCATCAGGCGGTGGCGGCGTTCCCAGTCGATGCGTACCGTGACACGCTCGCCCGGCTGCGGCAGGACGGCACCGGGCGCCGGCACGTGCAGGATACGGCTGCGGTCGGCGCTGTAGACGGTGTCGGCCACTGCCACCACGCTGCCGTCGGGCCGTGTCAGCGTGCCGGTGTCGCCGGCCTGGCCGCCGCTGCGCGCGTAGCAGACCGTCTCGTCGAGTTCGATGCCCTCCGCGTGCACGGCCACCACCGTGGCCTCGCATTGCTGCAGGTAGGCATCGTCATCGAATCGCTTGCGGGTGGCGCTCATGGCTTGGGGTCTCCTGCTGGTCCGTCCTGTCGTCTGTCTCAGTCTTCTACCGTCCTGGCGGGTCGTGGTGCCTGGCCCGCCGGCCTCAGCGCAGTGTGCGCACGCCCTGCGGCGTCTCGATCTCCGCGCTCAATTCCACTTCGCCCTCGCTCTGCTCCAGCGTCACCAGGCTGCCCGCCCCGAGCCAGTCCAGCCCCTGCTGCAGCAGCGCCGCGCGCGGATGGCGGCCGCGCAGCGCACGCAATGCCAGGTCCTGGCGCGGCAGCGCGATGCCGGGCCGCTCGGCGCTGTCCCACTGGATCAGGGTGGGCAGGATGCCGTCGCCGGCCGGGCCGGACTCCCCATGCCAGGCTGGCAGGCCGCCGTCGTCCGGCACCGCGATGCGCCAGCGCAGGTGCGCGCGCGTCATGGGCATCACCGGGGCGATGCGGCCGGGGTACTGCGCCTGCCACCGCTCCAGGTCGACCGGGCGCTCCACGCGCGCCACCCAGTGCAGCAGGAAGGGGCCGCCGGCCAGACGCGCGCGCACGGTCTCGCTGTCGAGCGCGAACCAGCGCGGCCGCCCGGGGGCGGGCGCAGCCGGATCCGGCGCGATCACTTCCAGGTAGCAGTCGCCGTACAGGCCCAGCAGTCGGTTGTGGGTGCCCATGCCGGGGTGGCTGCCACCCGGCTGAGGCACCACGCCGAGATGGTCGGCCACGTATTGCGCTCCGCTGTGGAGGTCGGGCGCGGCGATCACGAGATGGTCCAGGGCGAGTGTCATCTGGCTTCGATAGTAGAGAAGGTTGTCAGTACAGTACCTAGACAGTTACTCTGTTCGTGTTCAGTACAGTTGCGGGAGCAGACATGGAAGGCGAGCAGGCTGTGGCCCAGTTACCGAAGGATAGCGGAAGCGGCGCGCAAGGCATGCCGGCGGCGCGGCCGCGGCTGGTGGTGCCGCGCGTCGACCGCCTGCCCGACCCGGTGCCGTCGGCGCAGATGACGCTGGTGGAGCAACTGACCGAGTGGGCCCGCATGCGCATCGATGAGCGGGTCTTCCGCGCCGGCATGCGCATGCCGTCGATCCGCCAGCTGGCCCAGGACAAGGGCATCTCGCGCTTCACCGTGGTCGAGGCCTACGAGCGCCTGGTGGCGCTGGGTTACCTGGAATCGCGGCGCGGCTCCGGCTTCTACGTACGCGAACCGGCCGCCCCGCAGGTGCCGGCGGCGGCGGTGCCCGCGCGGGCACGCCATATCGACGTGACCTGGCTGCTGCGCAGCATGTTCCACACGGTCGAGAGCCACAAGGCGCCGGGACTGGGCTTCCTGCCCAACGACTGGCTGGATGGCGAACTGATCGCCAGCGCCCTGCGCGCGCTGGGGCGGCAGCCCGGCAGCCATTTCCTCGCCAGCGGCTCGCCCCAGGGCTTCCTGCCGCTGCGCCAGCAACTGCGCACGCGGCTGGCCGAACTGGAGATCGGCGCCGCGCCGGAGCAGATCGTGCTGACCTCCGGCATCACCCAGGCCCTCGACCTGATCGCCAGGCTCTACCTGCAGCCCGACGACGCGGTGCTGGTCGGCGATCCCGCCTGGTTCGTGATGTTCGGCCGCTTCGCCGCCCAGGGTGCCCAGGTCATCGGCGTGCCCTACACGCCGGAGGGCCCGGACCTGCAGGCGCTGGAGCGCATCGTGCAGGCGCACCGGCCGCGCCTGTTCGTGATCAACTCGGTGGTGCACAACCCCACCGGCACCTCGCTGTCGCCGGCCACGGCCTTCCAGCTGCTGCGCCTGGCCGAGCAGTACGACTTCCTCATCGTCGAGGACGATATCTACTGCGACCTGCTGCCGCCGGGCCAGAGCGCCACGCGGCTGGCCAGCCTCGACCAGCTGCGCCGGGTGATCTACCTGGGCAGCTTCTCCAAGACGCTGGCGCCCAACCTGCGCGTGGGCTTCATCGCGGCGCACCCGGAACTGGTCGCCGCGCTGACCGACAGCAAGCTGCTGGCCGGCCTGACCTCGCCGGAGATCAACGAGCGCGCGCTCTATAAGGTGCTGACCGAAGGGCACTACCGCAAGCACGTCGAGCGCGTGCGCACGCGCCTGGACCGTGCCCGCGACGATACCCGGCGCACCCTGGAGAACCTCGGCCTGAAGCTGTTTCCCGGCCAGCAGGCCGGCATGTACCTGTGGGCCGACACCGGGCGCGATACCAATGCGATCGCCACGGCGGGGCACGAAGAGGGTTTCCTGTTCGCGCCCGGCAGCCTGTTCTCACCGTCGCAACTGCCTTCGGGCTGGATGCGCTTCAATGTGGCCAGCAGCGCCGATCCGGGCATGCTGCGCTTCCTGGCGCGCCAGCTCGAGCGTTAGCCTGGGGCGGCGCCGAAGCCGCGCGGGCCGGGCTTGAAAACCGCCGGTCCGGCCCTATCTGTCGGGTCACGGGCGCCGCTGCCGTGCCCGCCGTGCAGGCGCGCGGCGGCGGCGCGCCAGGCGCTTTCCCGCCGTTCCGCATGCCACAGCCCCGGCGCCTTGCCGGGATGACGAGATTTCCAAGAGGAGAACCATGACCGCACCGCACGAAACGATGAGCTTCCAGGCGGAAGTGAAGCAACTGCTGCACCTGATGATCCACTCGCTGTACAGCAACAAGGAAATCTTCCTGCGCGAGCTGGTCTCCAATGCTTCCGACGCCTCCGACAAGCTGCGCTTCGAGGCGATCGCGAATCCCGCCCTGCTGGAGAACGATGCCGACCTGGCCATCCGCATCGAGGTGGACAGCGCCGCGCGCACGCTCAAGCTCACCGACAACGGCATCGGCATGAGCCGCGACGAGGCGATCCGCAACCTCGGCACCATCGCCCGCTCGGGCACCAAGGAATTCTTCCAGCAGCTCTCCGGCGACCAGCAGAAGGACGCCGCGCTGATCGGCCAGTTCGGCGTGGGCTTCTACTCGGCCTTCATCGTGGCCGACAAGGTCACCGTGGAGACGCGCCGTGCCGGCCTGCCCGCCGGCGAGGCGGTACGCTGGGAGAGCCGCGGCGACGGCGAGTTCACCGTGGATGCCATCGAGCGCGCCGCGCGCGGCACTACCATCACGCTGCACCTGCGCGAGGGCGAGGACGATTTCCTGTCGGCCTGGAAGATCAAGGAGATCATCCGCAAGTACTCGGACCATATCTCGCTGCCGATCCGCATGCCCAAGGAGGTCTGGGATGCCGAGGCCAGCACCTACCAGCGCACCGACGAGTGGGAGAGCGTGAACCAGGCGAGCGCCCTGTGGACGCGCGCCAAGTCGGACATCAGCGACGAGCAGTACACCGCCTTCTACCAGCACATCGCCCATGACAACGAGGCGCCGCTGGCGTGGACCCACAACCGCGTGGAAGGCCGCAGCGAATACACCCAGCTGCTCTACATCCCCGCGCGCGCGCCGTTCGACCTGTGGGACCGCAACCACAAGGGCGGCCTCAAGCTCTACGTGAAGCGCGTCTTCATCATGGACGAGGCCGAGCAGTTGCTGCCGAACTACCTGCGCTTCGTCAAGGGCGTGGTGGATTCGGCCGACCTGCCGCTGAACGTCTCGCGCGAGCTGCTGCAGGAGAGCCGCGACGTCAAGGCGATCCGCGAAGGCTGCACCAAGCGCGTGCTGTCGGTGCTCGAGTCGCTGGCCGACGGCGAAGAGCAGGCCGAACGCGACAAGTACGCCAGCTTCTGGCAGCAGTTCGGCCAGGTGCTGAAGGAGGGCGTCGGCGAGGACCAGGCCAACCAGGAGCGCGTCGCCAAGCTGCTGCGCTTCGCCTCCACGCACAACGACGATGCCGAGCAGAACGTCTCGCTGGCGGCTTACGTAGCGCGCATGAAGGAAGGCCAGGACAAGATCTACTACGTCACCGCCGACACCTGGCTGGCGGCGAAGTCGAGTCCGCATCTCGAGGTGTTCCGCAAGAAGGGCATCGAGGTGCTGCTGCTGACCGAGCGCGTCGACGAATGGATGCTGTCCTTCCTGCATGAGTTCGACGGCAAGGAACTGGTCTCGGTGGCGCGCGGCGGCCTCGACCTGGGCTCGCTGGCCGATGCCGGCGAGAAGGCCGAGCAGGAGAAGGCCGAAGGCGACTGGAAGGACGTGGTGGCGCGAGCCAAGACCGCGCTCGAAGGCAAGGCCAAGGACGTGCGCGTGACGCTGCGCCTGACCGACTCGGCTTCCTGCCTGGTGTCGGACGAGGGCGAGATGAGCGGCTACCTGCAGCGCCTGCTCAAGCAGGCGGGGCAGAAGGCGCCGGACGTGCAGCCCATCCTGGAGCTGAACCCCGAGCACGCGCTGGTCAAGCGGCTGCGCGACCTGCCCGAGGGCGAGGCCTTCACCGACCGCGTGCAGGTGCTGTTCGACCAGGCCCTGCTGGCCGAGGGCGGCATGCTGGAAGACCCGGCCGCCTACGTGCAGCGCGTCAACCGCTTGCTGGCCTGAAGCGGCGTGGCGGCAGCCAGGGCCACTGTCGCGGCTGACGCCGCCGAGGCCGGCCTGCAGGTCGGCCTGCCGCCCGTGCTCGATTGCCATACGCGGGTGGTGGTGCTGGGCAGTTTCCCCGGGGCCGCTTCGCTGGCGGCGCGCCAGTACTATGCCCATCCGCGCAACCAGTTCTGGCCGCTGATGGGCGCGCTGACCGGCGAGCCGCTGGCCGGACTGCCCTACGCCGAGCGCCTGGCGTGCCTGCTGGCCCACCGCATCGGTGTCTGGGACGTGCTCGGCGCCTGCGTGCGCGCGGGCAGCCTGGACAGCAGCATCCGCCAGCCGCAGGCCAATGATTTCGCACGCCTGCGCGCGCTCGCGCCGTCGCTGCGGCGTGTCGGTTTCAACGGCGGCACCTCCGGCCGCTTCGCCCCCCAGTTCGCCGCGGCCGGCTACCAGACCGTGCTGCTGCCCTCGTCGAGCCCGGCCCACGCCGCGCGCAGCTTCGCGCAGAAGCTTGAACTGTGGCGGGCATTGTTGTCTGACCCCCCTCTTTAGTGGGGGTTGTGGTGTCTCAAGCTTGCCCCGGGGACAGCCGTAAGGCCTGTCGGACGGAGCCGAGCCTGAGGTGAAGAGGGGGGAAACCTCCCTGCCTTGGCACAATCTTGTTAAGATTCGTCGCCGCTGCCGCGCCGAAGAGGCCGTGCCGCAGCCGACCGGCTGCGTTCCCAGCAAACTGCCCACCACCAGATACAGCATGTACGACAGCCTGTGCCGTACCCGGCTTCTCGCCGGCATCGTCGCGATCCAACTCTCGCTGTTCGGCTCCGCCGCCATCGCCAAGGGCGCCGCGGCGCAGCCGGACGATGCCGCGGGCAGGAAGCCGGTCGCCGACGTCACGGCGTCCGGCCTGATGGGGGAATTGCAGCAGCGCCTGCAGCAGGGCTCGGTCACGGAGCTGCGCTCGGCGGTCAACGGCGAATACGGCACCACGCTGTTGCTCGCCAACGAGCAACTGGTCTGCTACGTGGGCCAGCTGTACCAGAACAAGATCTGGCGGGTGCTGCGTTTCACCGCGCTGGCGCCAGCCGAGGCCGCGTACCAGAAGGCCAACAAGCAGGCCGAAGCGATGGCGGCCGAGGGGATCCGCCGGCAGGTGCTGACGACCTTGCAGCGCCAGTACGACCGCGCCATCCAGGATGCCCAGGCGCAGGCCGATGTCCTGCAGGGCGACCTGCGCACCATGCAGGCCCAGCGCAAGCGCATGGTCGATGACCAGAAGACTTCGCAGAACGATGCGCAGGCGGCCGAGATCCAGAGCCGCGCGGCGCGCATCCAGCTCGACAAGCTGCAGGGCGAGATCCGCCGCATCGAGTCCTCGCTGGGCGACGACTCGCAACTGCTGCCCGAGACGCAGAAGCGCCAGCGCTGAGCGGCGCACCGCCTCCGGTGCCGCGCGCGCCGGAGCGGGTCTTTTCCCCTCCCGCTTCTTGCCTGCCGCGGTCCGGTCCGGCGCGGCACCGTTCCAACCGCCTCTCACCTTCCTTGCCTGCCGACGCGCGGCGGAGGCGGGCGGCGGTTCCGCTTCGCGGTCCTGTCACCGCAGTTCTGTCACAATTCCCGTCTGTCGACCTCCGATCGGCCGGCCGCGCGAGCGGCGCCGGCTCCTCTTGCGCAATGCCATACCTGGGAATCAGCCTCCACGTCATCGTCGCCATCTATTTCGCCGTCCACGCGGTGCGCACGCAGCAGAACATGTACTGGTTGCTGATCCTGTTCGCCTTCCCGCTGTTCGGCAGCGTGGTGTACTTCTTCGCCATCTACCTGCCGGCGCTGCGCCAGTCGCGCGGCGCGCGCGTCGCCACGCGCGCGCTGACCAACCTGATCGACCCGAACCGCGCGGTGCGGGAAGCGCGCAGCGATTTCGACCGCGCGCCCACGGTGGCCCACCGCATGCGGTTGGCGGCCGCCCTGCTGGAGGCGGGCCAGCCGCAGGAAGCGCTGCAGCACTACCAGGAGGCCGCCAGCGGCCCCTTCGCCAGCGATCCGGCACTGCTGCTCGGGCTGGCCCAGGCGCAGTTCGCCACGCAGGACAGCGCCGGCGCAGTGGCCACACTGGAGCGTCTGTTTGCCGCCAATCCATTGCTGCGCCAGCAGGCCGACCCGGCACTGCTCTATGCGCGCGCGCTGGCCGCGCAGGGCGCGGCGGGCACGCGTGCCGCCTTCGAGGCGGCGCTCACCTGCGCCAGCGATGCGGCAGCGCGCTGCCTGTTCGCGGACTGGCTGGCGCAGCAGCCGGACGCCGCCGACCGCGAGCGGGCGCGCACCTTGTACGCCGACATCGTGCACGACGCCCGCCATTGGCCGCGCCATGCGCGCGAGCACAATCGCGAGTGGCTGGAGCGCGCCCGCTCGGCGCAGGTCAGGCCCTGAGCGCCGGGCCTTCTCCCCCTGAGGCACCGCGGCGCCGCGGCACGTTCCCCTGATTTCCAACCGGCCCGCCGATACGGGCCAGCACCATACGAATCCGTATTCCATGACTCTGCTCAAACGCAAATCCATCGAGGCCGAGGCCTCCCGCCGTCCAGCCCGGGGCGCACGCGCGCAACGCCGTATGGCGCAAGGCGATGGCCCGGACGCCGAGCCGCGCGAGGACAAGCCCGCGCGCCGCGGCGCCCAGGGCGACGAGAAGCGGATGACGCCGCGCTTCGCCCCGGTCACGTTCTCGGAAATGGACGGCGTGCGCTACCTGCATTTCGGCACCGAGTGGGTGCAGGGCGCCATGCGCCTGCGCAAGCCGGATGCCATCGAGCTGGAGTACGCGCAGCAGATGATGGCTTGGCTGCTGTTCCTGTCGCCGTCCGCGCCCGACTTCCACGTGGCCCAGCTCGGCCTCGGCGCGGCGGCGCTGACCAAGTTCAATCACCGCCAGTTCAGCCGCGCCCGCGTCACCGCGGTCGAGCTGAATCCCGCGGTCATCGTCGCCGGGCGCAGCATGTTCGGCCTGCGCGAGGACGACACGCGGCTGCGCGTGCTGGAGCAGGATGCCTGGGACTACGTGATGGATGCCGCGCACACCGGCAGCGTCGACGCGCTGCAGGTGGACCTGTACGACGCCACCGCCCGCGGGCCCGTGCTCGACACCACCGCCTTCTACCGCGCCTGCCGGCGCGTGCTGAAGGCCCCCGGCGTGATGACCATCAACCTGTTCGGCGACCATGACAGTTTCCCGAAGAACATCGTGCGCATCTGCGATGCCTTCGACAACCGCGTGCTGGTCTTCCCCGAGGTGCACGACGGCAATGTCATCGCACTGGCCTTCAACGGCCCCGTGATCGACGTGTCCTGGGAGGTGCTGGAGGCGCGCGCCAAGGTGGTGGAAACCACCACGCGGCTGCCGGCGCGCGACTGGGTGGCCAAACTGCGCGCGGCCAACGCACGGCAGGAAGAGCGGCTGCGGATCTGAGCGGCAGGAAGCGCCGACGCCGCTGGTCAAGCATGGCGTCTTGACTCCCTCTCCCGCAGGCGGGAGAGGGGCGCGAGCCGGCGCGGCGCGATCCCCGCCGCACCGGCCTGGGCCGCCAACTATTCCTTGTGGAAGAACTGGGCGAGCGACCACTCGTCCGTGCGCGCTTCGTAGCGCACGCCCTTGCGCATCGCCCACATCGCCAGCTGGCTGTGCGACGGGATGATGCCGTGGTCGGCCAGCGCGAAGCGGGCCGCCGCGCGGGCGTTCTCTTCGCGAGCCTTGTCGCTGCTGACCGTGGTCAGCGATTTCTCGATCAGCTGGTCGAGCTGCGGGTTGCTGTACTTGCCCCAGTTCCAGGTGCCGTAGCCGGTCTTGGGGTTGGGTGTGCCCAGGATGGAGCGTAGCGCCACATCGGCCGCCGCCGAGCCCCAGCCCAGCATCTCGAAGGCGAACTCTCCCTGGCGCGCGCGCGTGAAGTAGGCGGCCACCGGCATCGTCTCCACCTTGGTCTGGATGCCGATGCGCGTCAGCATGCCGGCAGTGGCCTGCGCCACCGCCGCGTCGTTCAGGTAGCGGTTGTTGGTGGCGTGCAGGGTCAGGCCGAAACCGTCGGGGTAGCCGGCGGCGGCCAGCAGCTTCTTGGCGCCTTCCGGGTCGTAGGCGTCGGGCCTGGTGCCCGGGTGGCCGAAGATCTGCGGCGAGACGATGGACGAGGCCGGCACCGCCAGCCCTTCCATGATGCGGCTGACGATGGCGTCGCGGTTGAGCGCCTTGCTGATGGCGGCGCGCACGCGCGCATCCTTGAACGGGTTCTTGCCCAGCGGCTTGCCGGCCTTGTCGGTGACGAAGGGCGGGTTGTCGCGCGCCTGGTCCATCTGCCAGAAGAGGGTGCGCCAGGACACCTGCTGCTCGATCTTGAACTTGGGGTTCTGCTTGAGCTTGGCCACGTCGGCCGAGGGCACGCTCTCGATCACGTCGACGTCGCCGGCCAGCAGGGCGGCGGTGCGGGCGCCATTGTCGGTCAGGATGCGGAAGACCGCGCGCTCCCACTCGGGCCTGGGGCCCCAGTAGTCGGGATTGCGCTCCATCACGATCTCCTGCCCGCGCGCGAAGCGGACGAACTTGAACGGGCCGGTGCCGATCATGACCTTGCCCGAGTCGAACTCGGCCTGGGTGAGCGTGGCCGCCACCTTCTTCGGCAGGATCGGCACGCTGTTCAGGTCATTGGCCAGGTTGGCGTAGTTGGGCACGCTCATGGTCAGCCGCACGGTGTGCGCGTCGGGCGTGTCGATGCGCGCGATCGGCTTGGTGTAGCTGGTGAAGGAGCCCGGGCTGTTGACGAGCTTTTCGGGGCGCTCCAGCGACGCCTTGACGTCCTCGCTGGTGAAGGGGGCGCCGTCATGCCACTTCACGTTGGGGCGCAGCTTGATTTCCCAGGTGATGGCATTGACCGGCTTCCAGGACAGCGCCAGTCCCGGGATATAGCGCGCGTTCTTGTCCATGAACACGAGCGACTCGAAGATGTGCAGGGCGATGGCGTTGTTCGGGCCGGCGTTGTTCCACTGCGGGTCCATCGACGTCACGTCGGCTGCCAGGCCGATGCGCAGGGTGTCGGGATCGGCGGCGGCGGCGGGGCGCATGGCCTGGGCGGCGGGCCCCAGCGCCAGCGCGGCGCCGGCCTGCAGCAGGCGCCGGCGCCGCGGCGAGCGCGGCGCGGCGGGCAGGGCGGGAGGGTTGCGGTGGCAGGCGGTCATCGGATGCTCTCCTCGTACAAGCCCGCGCAGGCGCGCGGTGGCGCCGCCGGCGGGCGGTTTCTCGATCGGACAGACCGCATTGTGCCGGCAAAAAGACATCGGTGCGCGGTCGGCCGGGTGCGGCACCGCAGCGGCGCGCCCGGCGGGCTCCGCCGACGTTCGCTGCGGGCCCGGTAGAATCGCGGCCATGTTCGCCAACTCCCGCACCATCGCCTCGGCCCAGACGGGCATCCACGATCACCTCGACGCGCGCGTGGCGCGCCACCTGGCGGAGCCCTTCCGCAAGCCCGTCGGCGAGGCCAGCCGCAATGCGCTGGAGGCGGCGCTGGCGCGCTGGCAGCAGGCCGGCGGTGCGCCGCTGATCCTGGACGCCGGCTGCGGCGTGGGCGAGAGCACATTGCGGCTGGCGCAGGCGTGGCCCGACCATTTCGTCATCGGCGTGGACCAGTCGGAAAAGCGCCTGGCCGCCGGCAAGGACTGGTGGGAGGGGGAGCGGCCCGGAAACTTCGTCTGGGCCCGCGCCGACCTGGTGGACGTGTGGCGCCTGCTGCAGGACCTGCAGGTGGCGGTGGCCCGCCACTACGTGCTGTATCCGAACCCCTGGCCCAAGATCGGCCATCTGGGCCGGCGCTGGCAGGGGCACGCCGTGTTCCCCGCGCTGGCCGCCTGCGGCGCCTACCTGGAGTGCCGCAGCAACTGGCAGATCTACGTGGAAGAGTTCGCGCGGGCGCTGGCCCTGGCCGGGCGGCCGGCACGGATCGAACCCTGGCAGCCGGCCGAGGCCATGACGCCGTTCGAGCGCAAGTACGGCGCCTCCGGCCATGCGCTCTGGCGCTGCGTCAGCGAGGCGGCCGGCTGAGCGCCGCGCGGCGGGGGGGCACCAAGGCAAACGGCCCGCGCAAGGCGGGCCGTCGGCGGGGGCGGGAGCGCGGACGCGCTCCGGCTCAGTGGAACAGCGGCTGCTGCGTGGGCGCGTCTTCCGGCAGTTCGGCGTGGACGATCTCGCCCGTGCGGTCGGCATACAGCGGCGTGCCGCAGTCCTCGCAGTACTCGGGGTCGAACAGTGCGGCATGGCGGAAGATGTCTTCCACGCCGGCGTTGCGCAATTCCTCGCAGATCTGCTCGACCGGACCGCCTTTCTCCTCGCTGTCGATCTCGCCCGCCTCGCGGCCGTAGACCGGCCAGACGATGCCGTAGATGACGTCTTTCTCGCCGCGCATGGTGAAGCCCACGCGGTATTCCTCGACCTCGTCCTCGCCGAAGGCGGCCAGCACCGCCGCCAACTGGCCGGCCGGCACGTCCAGCGTGCCGCACAGGTAGTTGACGGCCGCGCGCACCGTCAGCGGACGGATGCTCTTGTCCGACTCGCGGCAGGACAGGAAGAAGGCGTCGGGCAGCAGCAGCTCGAACTCGCAGCCGGGCAGCAGCAGGGCCACAGAAGGCTGTACCTGGGTGCGCCAATGCTCCAGGCAGATCGAGCGCTCGGCATGGTGTTCCTTGGCGTCTTCCTGCCAGCGGAACAGCGGGCCTTCGTGCGGTGCCACCACCACGGCCAGCAGGTAGCGCGGGTCGGCCAGGATGGGGGCGGTCTCGGGCAGGTCGCGCAGGTCGACCTTGGGCGCGTTGCCGGCCAGCGCGGCCGACAGCAGCTTGTGCGTCAGCGCGAAGGTGTCGCTATGGGTGCGCGGCAGCTGGTCGATGCTGTACAGATAGGGCGACAGCGCCACCTTGGTCTGCGCGGCCAGCACGTGGGCCTGCAGGTGCACGGTGAGCGTCTGCACCAGGTCGGGCTTGAGCGCGCCCGAGGGAATGGCGTAGCGGGTATGGGCCAGGATGGGCGCGGCGATCAGCAGCGCATCGTAGCGCACCCCGTCGAGCTCCACGGTGGCCGATTCGGCCAGCGTCTCGGCCTGCTCGGCCAGCACGTCGGAGGCGTCCGGATTGTGCTTGAACAGGTGTTCGAGTGCCGCGTCCAGCGCCGACTGGCTGCCGTTCTTCAGCAGCCGGCCGAGCCGTTGCGAGAGCCTCCGCTCCCAGTACCCGTCTTCCATGCGGCTGCCCGAGGCATCGAGGGCGAGCGCGTCCGCCACCAGTCGCTCGGCGTCGGGTGAAAGACGAGGGGAAGCCTTGGAGCGAAAACCTGCCATATGTAGAAACCATCCGTGATTCGGTAAAACGGTATTCTACTCGCAGCCATGGAAAACGCGGCCACGGCAGGGGCCGTACGCGGGGATTGCGCCCCCTGGCGTCCTATTTCCCGGCCGGCGCGGCGGGGGCGTGCGATTCCACGCTGTGCTGCTCACCGGCGATGGCGATGTCGCCGCCGCTGCGCGTCAGCAGGTAGAGTGCGCCGCCGGCGACCAGCACGAAAGCGATGAGGATCTTGACCATGGTGTCTCCTGGTGGGTGGCGGGCCGCGGGCCCGCCTGCCTGGCGGCCGGCGGCGCCGGCCCTGGCCTTGTTGTAGGTGTAGGAGACAGTCTGGCAGCGCCGCCTTGCGTGGAACTTACATGGTCGGTCCGGCGGGCCGGCTGTTGCCGGCTCCCGGCGCGGCGCCGACCGGGCCGGAAAGCCGTGCGCCGCCTGCGGCACCGGGCCGGCGGCGCACGGGGCCGGGGCGCTCGCTGGCGGCCCGGCACGGCGGCCAGGGCCGGCACCCGCGGGGGGTGCCGGCGTCCGGCCTCAGGCGGCCAGCAGCTGGCGCAGCACGAAGGGCAGGATGCCGCCGTGGTTGTAGTAATCCACCTCGATCGGGGTGTCGATGCGCAGCAGCACCGGCACGCGCTGCGCCTCGCCGTCGGCGCGGTGGATCACCAGGGTCACGTCCTGCTGCGGCTTCAGCTCGCCCTCGATGCCTTCGATGTCGAAGGTCTCGGTGCCGGTGAGGCCGAGCGACTGCGCGCTGTCGTTGCCCTTGAACTGCAGCGGCAGCACGCCCATGCCGACCAGGTTGGAGCGGTGGATGCGCTCGAAGCTGCGCGCGATCACCGCCTTGACGCCGAGCAGCTGGGTGCCCTTGGCCGCCCAGTCGCGCGACGAGCCGGTGCCGTATTCCTCGCCGCCGAAGACCACGGTCGGCGTGCCCGCGGCGATGTACTGCATGGCCGCGTCGTAGATCGACATCTGCTCGCCGTCCGGCTGATGCAGCGTCAGGCCGCCTTCCACGCGCGAGCCGTCGGCCTTGGGCGGGATCATCAGGTTCTTGATGCGCACGTTGGCGAAGGTGCCGCGCATCATCACCTCATGGTTGCCGCGGCGCGAGCCATAGCTGTTGAAGTCGGCCTTCAGCACGCCGTGTTCCTGCAGGTACTTGCCGGCCGGCGAGGTGTCCTTGATCGAGCCTGCCGGCGAGATGTGGTCGGTGGTGACCGAGTCGCCGAAGATGCCCAGCGCGCGCGCGCCGCGCACGTTGCTGACGCTCTGGGCCGGCTCCATGCTGAAGTCCTGGAAGAAGGGCGGTTCGGCGATGTAGGTGGAGGTCGGCCAGTCGTAGACCTGGCCGCTGGTGCCGGTGATGTCCGCCCACAGCTTGCTCGGCTTGTTGACCTGGGCGTAGTTCTTCTTGAACACGTCCGAATTCATCGCGAACTTCATCAGCGCGTGGATCTCTTCCGAGCTTGGCCAGATGTCGCCCAGGTAGATGTCGCGCCCGCCCTTGCCCTGGCCGACCGGCTCGGTCATCAGGTCGCGCGTCATGGTGCCGGCGATGGCGTAGGCCACCACCAGCGGCGGCGAGGCCAGGAAGTTGGCGCGGATGTTCGGGTGGATGCGCGCCTCGAAGTTGCGGTTGCCGGACAGCACGGCGGCGGCCACCAGGTCGTTCTTGACGATGGCCTCGTTGATCTCCGGCGTCAGGTCGCCGGCGTTGCCGATGCAGGTGGTGCAGCCATAGGCGGCTACGTCGAAGCCCAGCTTTTCCAGGTAGGGCAGCAGGCCGGCCGCCTTCAGGTATTCGGTCACCACGCGGCTTCCGGGGGCCAGCGAGGTCTTGATGTGCTTGGCCACGGTCAGGCCTGCCTCGACCGCCTTCTTGGCCAGCAGGCCGGCCGCCAGCAGCACGCTCGGGTTGGAGGTGTTGGTGCAGGAGGTGATGGCGGCGATCAGCACGTCACCGTTCTTGATCTCGATGCCGTCGGCGGTCTGGTAGGGCTTGTCCAGTTCCGCGACGTCCTTGTTGAAGCCGTTCTCGGCCACCGGCTTGGCGAACAGCGAGGCGAAGGTCGACTTGACATCGCCGATCTCGATGCGGTCCTGCGGGCGCTTCGGGCCGGCCAGCGACGGCGCCACCGAGCCCAGGTCCAGCGTCAGCGTCTTGGTGTAGTCGATCTCGCCGGCGCGCGGCACGCCGAACAGTTCCTGGGCGCGGAAGTAGCCCTCGAAGGCGGCGATCTCCTTGTCGGTGCGGCCGGTGCCCTGGAAGTAGTCGATGGTCTTTTCGTCGACCGGGAAGAAGCCCATGGTGGCGCCGTACTCGGGCGCCATGTTGCCGATGGTGGCGCGGTCCGGCACCGACAGGCTGGCGGTGCCTTCGCCGAAGAACTCGACGAACTTGCCGACCACTTTCTCGCGGCGCAGCATCTCGGTGATGGTCAGCACCAGGTCGGTGGCCGTCACGCCTTCGCGCAGGCGGCCCTTGAGCTCGACGCCGACCACGTCCGGGGTCAGGAAGTAGACCGGCTGGCCGAGCATGCCGGCTTCGGCCTCGATGCCGCCGACGCCCCAGCCGACCACGCCGATGCCGTTGATCATGGTGGTGTGGCTGTCGGTGCCGACCAGGGTGTCAGGATAGTAGACACCGTCCTTCTTGTGGACGCCGCGTGCCAGGTATTCGAGGTTGACCTGGTGCACGATGCCGAAGCCTGGCTGCACCACGCCGAAGGTGTCGAAGGCCTGCATGCCCCACTTCATGAACTGGTAGCGCTCGTTGTTGCGCTTGAATTCCAGCTGCATGTTCAGGTCCAGCGCCTTCTTCTCGCCATAGTGGTCGACCTGCACGGAGTGGTCGACCACCAGGTCCACCGGCACCAGTGGCTCGATCTTCTTGGGATCCTTGCCCATGCTCTGGGCCACGTTGCGCATGGCGGCCAGGTCGGCCAGCAGCGGCACGCCGGTGAAGTCCTGCAGCACCACGCGGGCCACCACGAAAGGGATCTCGTCGACGCGCTCGGCATTGGGCTGCCAGCCGGCCAGCTGCCTGACGTGTTCCTCGGTCACCTTCTTGCCGTCGCAATTGCGCAGCACGGATTCGAGCACGAGGCGGATCGATACCGGCAGCCGCTCGATGGCTACGCCGAGTTCCTTGCCGAGCTGGGGCAGGGAGTAGAACTTGCCTTTGGCCGAGGGGCCGATCTTGAATTCTTTCAGAGTCTTGTCGAGGTTGTGGGGCATTGCCTTACTCCAATCGAAGGGTGATGCGGGCGGACTGAGATGGATGCTGACTTCTTCTTTTCGCGGTGCCGGCCCGGTGCCGGGGCGGGGCCCGAGCCCGCATCGCGGGAGGGGCGGCACGCGCTGCAGCCCCCGGTCGCCGGCGGCGGAAAGTGCCGCCGGCTGCAATGCTCAACTTTAGCTCCGGCCCGTGGCGCAGGGCAACCCGTGTCGTGCGGCAAGGGCCGGCTCAGATCACGTACAGGTCGACGTATTCGTGGACCGGCATCGCTTCAAGGCGCGCCTGGTCCAGCGAGACGTCCAGGATGGCCTGCTGCTGGCGCGGCGGGAAGCGGCGCGCCAGGTTGGCGCGGAACTTCCCGACCAGCAGGGGGATGCCCTCGGCGCGGCGGCGCTTGTGCCCGAGCGGGTATTCGACCACCACCTCGGGCAGTACCGTGCCGTCGTCCAGCTCGACCGTCAGGCCGTTGGCGATCGAGCGTTTGTCGGGATCGTGGTAGTCGGCGGTGAAGGCCGGGTCCTCGACACAGGCGATCTTCTCCCGCAGCGCGTCGATACGCGGGTCGGCGGCGGCCTCGTCCTCGTAGTCGGCGGCCGTCAGCCGGCCGCGCAGCAGCGGCACTGCCACCATGTACTGGATGCAGTGGTCGCGATCGGCCGGGTTGGCCAGCGGGCCATGCTTGTCGATGATGCGCAGGCAGGCCTCGTGGGTGCGGATGGTGACGCGGCGGATGTCGGCCGCGCTACGGCCTGCCGCAGCCAGTTGCCGGTGCAGCGCCATGGCGGCCTCGGCGGCCGTCTGCGCGTGGAATTCGGCCGGGAAGGCCACCTTGAACAGCACGTTCTCCATCACGTAGCTGCCATAGGGGCGCTGGAAGCGGAAGGGCTGGCCGCGATACAGCACGTCGTAGAAGCCCCAGGTCCTGGCGCTCAGCACCGAGGGATAACCCATCTCGCCGGTGCGGGCGATCAGTGCCAGCCGCACGGCCCGGCTGGTGGCGTCGCCGGCGGCCCAGCTCTTGCGGCTGCCGGTGTTGGGGGCGTGGCGGTAGGTGCGCAGCGGCTGGCCGTCGACCCAGGCCAGCGACACCGCGTTGGCGATCTCGTCGTGCGACAGGCCCAGCAGACGGGCCGCGACCGCGGTGGAGGCCACCTTGACCAGCACCACGTGGTCCAGGCCGACCCGGTTGAAGGCATTCTCGAGCGCCAGGCAGCCCTGGATCTCGTGCGCCTTGATCATGGCCGCCAGCACATCCTTCATCAGCAGGGGTTTGCGCCCGGCGGCGACGTGGTTGCGCGACAGCCAGTCGGCGGTGGCCAGGATGGCGCCGAGGTTGTCGGAGGGGTGGCCCCATTCGGCGGCCAGCCAGGTGTCGTTGAAGTCCAGCCAGCGCACCATGGCGCCGATGTTGAAGGCGGCCTGGACGGGGTCGAGCTGGAATTGGGTGCCGGGCACCTTGGCGCCGTTTGGCACCACCGTGCCGGGCACGACAGGCCCGAGCAGCTTGGTGCAGGCGGGGTAGGAGAGCGCCTCCAGCCCGCAGCCCAAGGTGTCGATCAGGCAGTTGCGGGCCGTGTCGTAGGCCAGGGCGCTCTTGATCTGGTACCGCGTCACATAGTCGACGATGTCGACGATGACCTGGTCGGTATCGGGACGGACATGGGAGATGGCTGTGGACATGGGGTTCCCTCGGCGCTCCTGCCTGTCTGCGGCGGGTCTGGCTTGCCGGGCTGGCCGCCCGGCGGGCTTGCTGCCTGGCTTACTGGTGCGGCTGTGCGTTCTGTTGCTGTGCAGCATCCTGCGGCTGTGCCGGCTGCTGGGCGGGCGCGACCAGCAGCGGGGTGGCCACCGGGGCGCGCAGCGCGCCGGCCTGGGTCGGCGCGGCGGCACCGCCCTGCATGGCCACGGTCTGGCATTCGTCGGCCAGGCGATGGCCTTCCTTGCGGTCGAACAGCATCGCCTTGCTCGGGATCACGACCAGGTCGAGGCCCGAGTGGGAATCATAGTAGCGGTCGGCGCCGGTCACGGTGGTCTGGCGCGGCAGCTTGTATTCCTTGCCTTGCCAGTTCAGGGTCAGGACCTCGTCGCGCAGCATGTTGCCGTCGACATAGAGGCTGTTGCCCAGTTCGCAGCTCCACTTCTCGCCCTTGGGCGGCACCGGCGCGGCGGCCGTGGCGCCCTTCTTGGAGGCCTTCTTCTTGGCCGGCGCCTTCTTGGCCGCAGCCTTCTTGGCGGGTTCCTGGGCCACGGCGGTGCCGGCGGCGGTCACGGTGAGGGCGCCAAGGCAGGCGGCGATCAGGAGGTGTTTCATCAGACGTTTCCTTTCGGGGCAATAAGATCTTCGGTAAGGCGGGCCCTGGCCCGCCATGGGGCGGCCCGGTGCCGTTCCGCCGCTATTCTCTACGATTTGCGACGGCGGGCGTAGGGGCGCTGCCATTGGTTACATTATCCCCCCCGCCGGGTGGCGTTCCCGCCTGTGATGATATTCATAGATCACTTTCGTTTGCCGATCGGCACGAACTTGAGGTTATCCGGCCCGGTGTAGTTGGCGCTGGGGCGGATGATCTTGTTATCGATGCGCTGCTCGATGATGTGCGCGGCCCAGCCCGAGGTGCGCGCGATGACGAACAGCGGGGTGAACATGGCGGTGGGCACGCCCATCATGTGGTAGCTGACGGCGCTGAACCAGTCCAGGTTGGGGAACATCTTCTTGATGTCCCACATCACGGTCTCCAGGCGCTCGGCGATGTCGAACATCTTCATCGAGCCGGCGTCCTTGGACAGATTGCGCGCGACTTCCTTGATGACCTTGTTGCGCGGGTCGCCGATGGTGTACACCGGGTGGCCGAAGCCGATCACCACTTCCTTGTTCTCCACGCGGCGCGTGATGTCGGCCTGGGCCTCGTCGGGGGTGTCGTAGCGCTTCTGGATCTCGAAGGCCACTTCGTTGGCGCCGCCGTGCTTCGGGCCGCGCAGCGCGCCGATGGCGCCGCAGATCGACGAGTACATGTCCGAGCCGGTGCCGGCGATGACGCGGCCGGTGAAGGTCGAGGCGTTGAACTCGTGCTCCGCGTACAGGATCAGCGAGGTGTGCATGGCGCGCTCCCACAGGGCCGAGGGCTTCTCGCCGTGCAGCAGGTGCAGGAAGTGGGCGCCGATGGAGTCGTCGTCGGTCTCGACCTCGATGCGGCGGCCGTTGTGGCTGTAGTGGTACCAGTACAGCAGCATCGAGCCGAGGCTGGCCATCAGGCGGTCGGCGATGTCGCGCGCGTCGGGGGTGTTGTGGTCGTCCTTCTCGGGCAGCACGGTGCCGAGCACGGACACGCCGGTGCGCATCACGTCCATCGGGTGGGCGCTGGCGGGCACCCATTCGAGGGCGGCCTTGACGTTGGCGGGCAGGCCGCGCAGGGCCTTGAGCTTGGTCTTGTAGGCGCGCAGCTCGGCCTTGGTGGGCAGCTTGCCGTGCACCAGCAGGTGGGCGATCTCCTCGAATTCGCAGGCGTCGGCGATGTCGAGGATGTCGTAGCCGCGGTAGTGCAGGTCGTTGCCGCTGCGGCCGACCGTGCACAGCGCGGTGTTGCCGGCGGTCACGCCGGACAGGGCCACGGACTTCTTGGGCTTCGGCCCGGCCGGGGCCGCCGTGACGCCGGCGGGTGCGGAGTCGGGGCTGGCAGGTTCGTTCGCCGCGCTGGTCGGTGCTGCCGCCTTGGCTTTGGCCATCGGTGTCTCCTGGTTCTTTGAGTCTTCTTGAGGGATCGGGGGAAGTCGCCAGCCGCCGGGCCCGAGCCCGGGATCAGGCGAAGAACAGCTCCTGGACGCGTTCGGGCAGGTCGGCGCCGGTGGCGTGCGCGCGCTGCAGCAGCGACCAGTAGTAGCGGTAGCTGGCGCGGTCGTGCAACTGGTCCTGGTGGCGGATCGGCGCCCAGCTGTTGTCGTAGGCGGCCAGCAGGATCTCGCTGGCGGCGCCGATTTCCTGGCGCTCCGGGCGGAAGGCCGCGACGATCGGCTCCACCTGGCTCGGGTGGATGCTCCACTTGCGCAGGTAGCCGAACTCTCCGCGCGCGCGCCGGGCGTCCTCGCCGGCGCGCTCCGGGTGGCGCACGTCGGTGCTGACGTTGTGCGAGGGCACCTTGCCGTGCCGGTGGCAGGCCGCCGAGATTTCCAGCATGGCGCGGCGGACCAGCGGGTGTTCGAACTGCTGCGGCGAGCGCATCGCCTCGCCGGGAATGGCGCCGTGGTGGGCCGAGACGAAGTCCATCAGGCCGAAGCTGAGGCACTCGACCTGCACCAGTGAGGCGATCTCGAACACCTGCTCCAGGGCGGCATGGGTTTCCACCAGCGCATGGATGGGAATGTGACGGGCAATGCCTGCCGAGCGCGCTACCTGGTTCACATGGTCGGTCACACGGGCGATTTCCACCACGTCGGTGGCCTTGGGCACCACCACGTAGGCCAGTCGTGCCCCGGCTGCGCCGACCAGGATCTCGACATCGCTGCGCCACGAGGGATGGGAGGGCGCGTGCACGCGCACGCCGACCCGGTTATGGATGTTGAGCGGGCTGTTGACCAGGCGCGCGCAAAGCTGGGCGTGTTCGCGCTCCTGGCCTACCGCAGCGCCGTCTTCGCAGTCGAAGGTGAGGTCGAAGACCGGCCCAAGCTCTTGTTGCAGGGCGAGCGACTTGAGCATCAGCTTCTCGCTGCCGGCGTAGTGGTCGCACACGGGCAACTGGACCGGCATGGTCTCGCCCTGGAACAAGATCTCGGAGGGATGCACGTTGAGGGTTCTATTCAATCGGGATGGATGGGGCAGGGCCAAAGCAAACAGGCCGGAGCCCGCGCCGATCCGAGAATCGTTGCGGGGCTCCGGCCTGTCATGGCGCCTTGCGGGAAGGTGCGGGATCAGCCCAGCAGGTGCTGCACGCCGGCGCGCTCTTCTTCGAGCTCATTCAGCGTGATGTTGATCTTTTCCTGGCTGTACGCGTCGATCTCGAGACCCTTGACGATCTCGTACTTGCCGTTGGCCGTGGTGACCGGGTAGCCGAACATCACGTCCTGCGGGATGCCGTATTCACCGTTCGACGGGATGCCCATGGTGACGACCTTGCCGTTGGTGCCCAGCACCCAGTCGCGCACGTGGTCGATGGCGGCGTTGGCTGCCGAAGCGGCCGACGACAGGCCGCGCGCCTCGATGATGGCGGCACCGCGCTTGCCGACGGTCGGCAGGAACACGTCGTTGTTCCACACCGGGTCGTTGATCAGGTCCTTGACGCTCTGGCCGTCGACGGTCGCATAGCGGTAGTCGGCGTACATGGTCGGGCTGTGGTTGCCCCACACGAACAGCTTCTCGATCGATGCGACCGGCTTGCCGGTCTTGGCGGCGATCTGCGACAGGGCGCGGTTGTGATCCAGGCGCAGCATCGCGGTGAAGTTCTCGCGCGGCAGGTCCGGCGCCGACTTCATGGCGATGTAGGCATTGGTGTTGGCGGGGTTGCCGACCACCAGGACCTTGACGTTGCGGCTGGCGACGTCGTTCAGTGCCTTGCCCTGCACCGTGAAGATCTGGGCGTTGGCTTCCAGCAGGTCCTTGCGTTCCATGCCCTTGCTGCGGGGGCGGGCGCCCACCAGCAGGGCCACGTCGGCGTCCTTGAAGGCGACCTTGGGATCATCGGTGATCACCACGCCGGCCAGCAGCGGGAACGCGCAGTCTTCCAGTTCCATCACCACGCCCTTGACGGCGGCCTGGGCTTGCGGGAGGTCGAGCAGTTGGAGGATGACCGGCTGGTCTTTGCCCAGCATGTCGCCGTTGGCGATGCGGAACAGCAGGGAATAGCCGATCTGGCCAGCGGCGCCGGTGACTGCGACGCGCATTGGGGCTTTAGCCATGAGTAAATCTCCAAACGAGAAAAGGGGGAAACCGGTCGGTGTCGCGCCGCACGGACGCGGGCATCGCACCGCTGCGGGTTGTCGCCACGGCGGCAGGCGGCAGTCCGTCTGCACCGCCTGCGCGGGGCGCAGCGCGGCGGCCGGATGGGCTGGTGCCGCGACGGGTCATGGCGATGCGACAAGGCGTAAGTCTACTGCGAAGCGGCATGCCACATCCATAGCAACATCGCGGTCCAGGCTCCACATGGCACGTGGCGTGGCTGCCTGCGTGGCTGCTCGAGGCAGGCGGAGTGTAGGCCGCCCCCCTTGCAAAGTCAATTCATATGTCTTATATAAGACATAAGACATTTGATGTTGGGCTGGACGCGCTTCGGCTTTTTGTGGTGAAATCCGGCTATGTCATCGCTGCCCTCGACCTTCGCCGGTGTTCCGCCCAGCGGAGCTTCCGATCCCGGTGCTGCTGCGCCCGGCGCCGGAGCGCAGCCGTCCGCGCCCGCCGCGGGCCCGGTCGCGCCCGCCGTGTCGGCCGCGCCTCCCGCCCCCGCTCCCTCGCCCACCTTCAGTCCGCTCTACCAGCAGATCAAGGCCCTGATCATGAAGAGCCTGCAGTCCGGCGAGTGGAAGCCGGGCGAGATGATCCCGAGCGAGATGGAGCTGGCGTCGCGCTACAAGGTCAGCCAGGGTACGGTACGCAAGGCCATCGACGAGCTGGCGGGCGAGAACCTGGTGGCGCGCCGCCAGGGCAAGGGCACCTTCGTCACCACCCATCATGAGGACGGGGTCAAGTTCCGCTTCCTGCGGCTGGTGCCGGACGAGGGCGAGCCGCATTACGGTGCCAGCCACGTGCTGGAATGCAAGCGCCTGCGGGCGCCTGCCGAGATCGCGCGCCTGCTGGACATCCGCACCGGCGACAGCGTGGTGCAGATCCGCCGCGTGCTGTTCTTCTCGGGCGAGGCCACTGTGCTCGACGAGATCTGGCTGCTCGGCACCAACTTCAAGGGCCTGACGGCCGAGAAGCTGACTGAGTGGAAGGGGCCGATGTATGCCCTGTTCGAGGCGGAGTTCGGCACGCGGATGATCCGTGCCTCCGAAAAGATTCGTGCGGTGTCGGCCGATTCGACCGCCGCCGCGCTGCTCTCGGTGCCCGAGGGCTCGCCGCTGCTGTCGGTGGAGCGGGTCTCGTTCACCTATGGGGATCGGCCTGTCGAAGTCCGGCGCGGTCTGTATGTCACGACGCGCCACTATTATCAGAACGATTTGAGTTGATCCTTGGGCGGCGCGCGTCCGCGTGCCGATTGTTGTGAATTGTGCGATAGCCGGACAGGCTGTTGCCTTGGATGGAAGCAATGGTTGCACCAAAGCGGTTCCGGACGGGTAGTGGGCAGTTGTCGGGTACGCCAGCCTGGTGCCCGATAGCTGAAAATTATTGGTGCGGCGCGCAACAAAGGCGCTAAAATCATCAGGATTTGCACCCGGTGCATCCATTTGCATTCAGGCTCCGGATGCACAGGAAATTCTTGTTTTTTGTTTACCGCTAATGGGGTCTCGCATGGCTGAAGCCGTCAAACAAGCCAGGCCGGAATTCCGGAACATCCATGTCGCGCAGCTTGCGCGATATCGGTTGCCCTGGGCCGGCAAGGTATCCATCCTGCATCGCGCGAGCGGTGCCATGATGTTCCTGCTGCTGCCGTTCATCCTGTATCTGTTCGAACAGAGCGTCACTTCCGAACTCAGCTTCGCCAAGTTCACTTCCCTGCTTTCCAACGGCTTCGTCAAGCTGGTGTTGCTGGCCCTGATCTGGGGCTACCTGCATCACTTCTGCGCCGGTATCCGCTTCCTGCTGCTCGATGTCCACGTCGGCGTCACCAAGCCGGCCTCCGCCAAGTCCGCCGTCGCCGTCCTGATCGTCAGCCTGCTGCTCACCGCGATTTTCGGCCTGAAGCTGTTCGGCGTGTTTTGAGGAGAGTCAAGGTGGCTAACAATAATATCGGTCCCAAGCGCCTGGTCGTCGGCGCGCACTACGGTATCAAGGATTGGCTGGCGCAACGCGTGACCGCCTGTGTGATGGTGGTCTTCACGGTCGTGCTGGCCATTGCCTTCCTGCTCTCGAACGGCGCTTCCTATGAAGCGTGGGCGGGGCTCTTCGCCAACCAGTGGATGAAGATCCTGACGTTCCTGACCATCCTGTCGCTGCTGTATCACGCCTGGATCGGCGTGCGCGATATCTGGATGGACTATGTGAAGCCGATGGCCGTGCGCCTCGTGCTGCAAGTTCTTACCATTCTGTGGCTCGTCGGTTGTGCGGGCTACGCTGCTCAGATTCTCTGGAGGGTGTAATAAATGGTCGCAGTCAAGACTGGATTGCCGCGTCGCCGCTTTGACGTGGTTATCGTCGGGGCGGGCGGCTCCGGGATGCGCGCATCCCTCCAGCTCGCGGAAGCCGGCCTGAACGTGGCCGTGCTGTCGAAGGTGTTCCCCACCCGCTCGCACACCGTGGCGGCGCAGGGTGGTATCGGTGCCTCGCTCGGCAACATGAGCGAAGACAACTGGCACTACCACTTCTACGACACCATCAAGGGTTCGGACTGGCTGGGCGACCAGGACGCCATCGAGTTCATGTGCCGCGAGGCACCGAACGTGGTGTACGAGCTCGAACACTTCGGCATGCCGTTCGACCGCAATGCCGACGGCACCATCTACCAGCGTCCCTTCGGCGGGCACACCTCCAACTACGGCGAGAAGCCGGTGCAGCGCGCCTGCGCCGCGGCCGACCGTACCGGCCACGCGCTGCTGCACACGCTGTACCAGCGCAATGTTCGCGCCAAGACGCACTTCTTCGTCGAGTGGATGGCGCTGGACCTGATCCGCGACCAGGACGGCGACGTGCTGGGCGTGACCGCGCTGGAAATGGAAACCGGCGAGGTCTACATCCTCGAAGCCAAGACCACGCTGTTCGCCACCGGCGGTGCCGGCCGCATCTACGCTGCTTCCACCAACGCCTTCATCAACACGGGTGACGGCCTGGGCATGGCGGCGCGCGCCGGCATCCCGCTGGAAGACATGGAGTTCTGGCAGTTCCACCCGACCGGCGTGGCCGGCGCGGGCGTGCTGATCACCGAAGGCGTGCGCGGCGAAGGCGGCATCCTGCGCAACAAGGACGGCGAGCGCTTCATGGAGCGCTACGCGCCGACGCTGAAGGACCTGGCGCCGCGCGACTTCGTCTCGCGCTCGATGGACCAGGAAATCAAGGAAGGCCGTGGCTGCGGCCCGAACGGCGACTACGTGCTGCTCGACCTGACCCACGTCGGCGCCGAGACCATCATGAAGCGCCTGCCGTCGATTCGCGAGATCGGCATGAAGTTCGCCAACGTCGACGCGATCAAGGAACCGATTCCGGTGGTGCCGACCATCCACTACCAGATGGGTGGCATTCCGACCAACTACCACGGTCAGGTGGTGGTGCCGAAGAACGGCAGCCCGAACGAGGTGGTCAACGGCTTCTACGCGATCGGCGAATGCTCCTGCGTGTCGGTGCACGGCGCCAACCGCCTGGGCACGAACTCGCTGCTGGACCTGGTGGTGTTCGGCCGTTCCGCCGGCAACCACATCGTCAAGCACGTCAACGACAGCAAGGAACACAAGCCGCTGCCGGCCGACGCCGCCGACCGGGCGATGGAACGCCTGGCCAGGCTGCAGGCTTCGTCGAAGGGCGAGTACACGCAGGACGTCGCCAACGACATCCGCAAGAACATGCAGTCGCATGCCGGCGTGTTCCGTACCCAGAAGCTGATGGACGAGGGCGTCGAGCGCATCCTCGAGGTGGCAGAGCGCGCGGACAACATCCACCTGAAGGACAAGTCCAAGGTGTTCAACACCGCGCTGGTCGAAGCGCTGGAAGTGGCCAACCTGACGGAAGTGGCCAAGGCCACGATGATCTCTGCGGCGGCCCGCAAGGAATCGCGCGGCGCTCACGCGCACAGCGACTTCCCGAACCGCGACGACGAGAACTGGCTCAAGCACACGCTGTTCTACAGCGAGGGCAACCGCCTCGACTACAAGCCGGTGACGATGAAGCCGCTGACGGTGGAAAGCGTTCCGCCCAAGGCCCGTACGTTCTAAGCCCGCCTCGTAGAGACAACAGGACCCACAGAAATGAAGCGTATTTTCGAAGTCTACCGCTACGATCCGGACAAGGACGCGGCGCCGCGCATGCAGACCTACGAGATCGAGCTGGACGGCCACGAGCGCATGCTGCTCGACGCGCTGCTCAAGCTGAAGAAGCTCGATGAGTCGATCGCCTTCCGCCGCTCCTGCCGCGAAGGCGTGTGCGGTTCGGACGCGATGAACATCAACGGCAAGAACGGCCTGGCCTGCCTGACGAACATGCGCGAGCTGCCCGAGCGCATCGTGCTGCGTCCGCTGCCCGGCCTGCCGGTGGTGCGCGACCTGATCGTCGACATGACGCAGTTCTTCAAGCAGTACAACTCGATCAAGCCCTACCTGATCAACGACGAGCCGCCGCCCGAGAAGGAGCGCCTGCAGTCGCCGGAGGAGCGTGACGAGCTGGATGGCCTGTATGAGTGCATCCTGTGCGCCAGCTGCTCGACGTCCTGCCCCTCGTTCTGGTGGAACCCGGACAAGTTCGTCGGTCCGGCCGGCCTGCTGCAGGCCTACCGTTTCATCGCCGACAGCCGCGACCAGGCCACCAACGAGCGTCTGGACAACCTGAACGACCCGTACCGCCTGTTCCGTTGCCACACCATCATGAACTGTGTGGATGTGTGCCCGAAGGGTCTGAACCCGACCAAGGCCATCGGCAAGATCAAGGAGCTGATGGTCCGCCGCACGGTCTGACGGCCTCAACGGCCAGGCAGTAAGCGGCGCGCCAGCCCGGTCGGCTATACCGGGCCGGCGCGCCGGAAGCAGGAAATCATGACTGAAAGTCAATCCACCTCATTCTCCCATCAGGCCGATCCGCTCAAGCGCGCCCGTCTGCGCTGGCGTGCCCGCCGCGGCCTCCTGGAGAACGACATCATCGTCGAACGATTCTTCAACCGTTACGAGGAGAGCCTGTCCGATGCGGACGTGGCTTCGCTGAGCGCGCTGTTCGATCTCAGCGACAACGAGTTGATGGACTTGCTCCTTGCCCGCAAGGAGCTTGACGGTGAACTCGCCACGCCGCCGGTGCAACGGGTCCTCGACCTGCTGCGCACGGTCTGAGTATGGTCCACATCTTTATCTATAGCATTTGAAGGAACCGACATGACGCCGTCCGATGTGAAAGCCACGCTATCGTTTTCCGATGGTTCCCCCAGCGTCGAGCTGCCGATCTACAAGGGTACCGTAGGCCCGGACGTGATCGATATTCGCAAACTGTACGGCCAGACCGGGAAGTTCACCTACGACCCCGGTTTCATGTCGACGGCTTCGTGCAATTCGAAGATCACCTACATCGACGGCGACAAGGGCGAACTGCTGTACCGCGGCTACCCGATCGAGCAGCTGGCGCAGAAGTGCGACCACCTCGAGACCTGCTACCTGCTGCTGAAGGGCGAACTGCCCAACGCCAAGCAGAAGGAAGAGTTCGTCAACGCGGTGATGAACCACACCATGGTTCACGAGCAGATGCAGTTCTTCCTGCGCGGTTTCCGCCGCGATGCCCACCCGATGGCCGTGCTGACCGGCCTGGTGGGTGCCATGAGCGCGTTCTACCACGACGCCATGGACATCGATGACCCGCACCAGCGCGAAATCTCCGCGATCCGCCTGATCGCCAAGATGCCGACCCTGGTCGCGATGGCCTACAAGTACAACATCGGCCAGCCGTACATCTACCCGCAGAACGACCTGTCCTACTCGGGCAACTTCATGCAGATGATGTTCGCCACGCCGTGCGCGCCGTACAAGGTGAACCCGGTGCTGGAGCGCGCGCTGGACCGCATCTTCATCCTGCACGCCGACCACGAGCAGAACGCTTCGACCTCGACCGTGCGCCTGGCCGGCTCGTCGGGCACCAACCCGTTCGCCGCCATCGCCGCCGGCGTGGCCTGCCTGTGGGGCCCGGCCCACGGCGGCGCCAACGAAGCCGCGCTGAAGATGCTGGAAGAGATCGGCAGCGTCGACAACATCGGCGAGTTCATCAAGCAGGTCAAGGACAAGAACTCGGGCGTGCGCCTGATGGGCTTCGGCCACCGCGTGTACAAGAACTACGACCCGCGCGCCAAGCTGATGCGCGAGACCTGCCACGAAGTGCTGGAAGAGCTGGGCCTGCACAACGACCCGCTGTTCAAGCTGGCGATGGAGCTGGAAAAGATCGCGCTGGAAGACGAATACTTCGTCAGCCGCAAGCTCTACCCGAACGTCGACTTCTACTCGGGCATCGTGCAGCGCGCGCTGGGCATCCCGACCTCGCTGTTCACCTGCATCTTCGCGCTGGCCCGCACTCCGGGCTGGATCTCGCAGTGGGAAGAGATGATCACCGATCCGGAATACAAGATCGGCCGTCCGCGCCAGCTGTTCAACGGCGCCGCCTCCCGCGACGTGCCGGACCTGAACAAGCGCTGATCCGGCGCCGCCTCCGGTCTGCCGGTCACTGCGCCGCAGTCCCGGGCACACGAAACGCCCCATTTCCGCGGGGCGTTTTTTCTTTCTGGGCGCCGCCGGGGAAGGGCTGGGCGATGCAATGCAGCAGTTCCGGCGGTCGATGGCGCGGCAGGCGCGTGCGTGGCGGAAAAGCGCGATGTTGCGGCGCGAGAAAATATTGCGTGGAATGTGGTGAATCCGTCTTTTTGCGACGATTTGTGCCGCATTTCCCTAAGGGTATTCATCAGATGTTGTGCAAATTCCCCTTGAGGCGGGAATTTTGACCCTATAATGCGGGCTGCTTTGCCGACGGCAGCCGGGCCACCCTTCCGGACTGCGGTGCGGCAAGCGGGGCAGGCGATTCGCTTGCGCAATAGAGAACGCATCAAACGTTGTCTTTCCGAACCAAGGTCTCCGCCCAGGCGGGGGCTGACACATGCCGGGCCCCGCAAGCGAAACTCCAAGCAGGCCCGTCTTCCGCGTTCCGGGGTCCTTCCCGCGGGTGTTGTTCGATTGCGCACGTCAAGCCGCTTCTTGCCCGTTTGACTAATACATAATCGAGGAGCTCCTGATGATGTTGTCCCGTCTTACCTCCATCTCCCTGGCCAGCGCACTGCTCGCTTTCGGCGCCGCCGCCGCCCATGCCGAAACCGTCAAGGTCGCCATTGCCGGCCCGATGAGCGGTTCGGTCGCCCAGTACGGCGACATGGTGAAGGCCGGCGCGCTGACCGCGATCGAGCAGATCAATGCTGCCGGCGGCGCCGGCGGCAACAAGCTGGAAGCCGTGCTGATGGACGATGCCTGCGAACCGAAGCAGGCCGTGGCGGTGGCCAACAAGATCGTCAGCCAGGGCATCAAGTACGTGATCGGCCACGTCTGCTCCGGCTCGACCATTCCCGCCTCGGACATCTACGAGAACGAAGGCATCGTGATGGTCACGCCGTCGGCCACCGCGCCGCAGCTGACCGAGGGCAAGAAGCGCAAGTTCGTCTTCCGCACCATCGGCCGTGACGACCAGCAGGGCCCGGCTGCCGCCCAGTACATCATCGCCAAGGTCAAGCCGAAGAAGGTCGCCGTGCTGCATGACAAGCAGTCGTACGGCCAGGGCATCGCCTCCTCGGTGAAGAAGGACCTGGAAGCAGCCAAGATCCCCGTCGCCGTCTTCGAAGGCATCAACGCCGGCGATTCCGACTACTCGGCCGTCATCACCAAGCTGAAGTCGCAGGGCGTGGACTTCGTCTACTTCGGCGGCTACCACCCCGAGATGGGCCTGCTGATGCGCCAGGCGCGCGAGCAAGGCGTCAAGGCCACCTTCATGGGTCCCGAGGGCGTGGGCAACAAGGACGTGACGGCGATCGCCGGCCCGGCCTCCGAAGGCATGCTGGTGACGCTGCCGGCCGACTTCTCCGCCGATCCGGCCAACGCCGGCCTGGTCAAGGCCTTCGCGGACAAGAAGCGCGACGCCAACGGCCCGTTCCAGATGCCTGCCTACGCCGGCGTCAAGATCATCGCCGACGCCATCGCCGGCGCCAAGACCACCGATCCGACCAAGGTCGCGGCGTACATCCACAAGAGCGCCTTCCAGACCCCGATCGGCAAGGTCGACTACGACGCCCAGGGCGACCTGAAGTCCTTCAAGTTCGTGGTCTTCACCTGGCACAAGGACGCCACCAAGACCGCCGCCAACTGATCCGGCGCTTTTCCGACACGCCCCGCTCCTCGCCTGTCGAGCGGGGCGTTTTGGTATCGGGCTTCCTGCTGCGAGGCTTCCCGCATGAATGAATTCCTTCCACAGTTCACCCAGCAACTGGTCAACGGCCTGACGCTGGGTGCGATCTACGCCTTGATCGCCATCGGCTACACGATGGTCTACGGCATCATCGGCATGATCAACTTCGCCCACGGCGAGATCTACATGATCGGTGCCTACGTGGGTCTCGTCACCCTGACCGCGATCGGCGTGCAGGCGGGCTATCCGCTGCCGCTGGTGCTGGGCGCGGCCTTGCTGGTCTCGGTGCTGGTCACCGGCCTGTACGGCTTCGCGGTCGAGCGCGTGGCCTACCGGCCGCTGCGCGGCGGACCGCGCCTGGTGCCGCTGATCTCCGCCATCGGCATGTCCATCTTCCTGCAGAACTATGTGCAGATCGGGCAGGGCGCACGCGATGTCTCGGTGCCCGTGCTGATCTCGGGCGCCATCGAGTTCCAGATGGGCGGTGACTTCACCGTGACCATCCCCTACGCGCGCCTGCTGATCGTCTGCGTGACGCTGGCGCTGATGATCGCGCTGACGCTGTTCATCGGCCGCTCGCGCATGGGCCGCGCCTGCCGCGCCTGCGCCGAGGACATGCGCATGGCCAACCTGCTGGGCATCGACACCAACAAGGTGATCTCCTTCACCTTCGTGCTGGGTGCCATGCTGGCGGCGGTCGGCGGCGTGCTGATCGGCCTGACCATCGGCAAGCTCAATCCCTTCATCGGCTTCATCGCCGGCATCAAGGCCTTCACCGCCGCGGTGCTGGGCGGCATCGGCAGCATCCCCGGCGCCATGCTGGGCGGTGTGCTGCTGGGCCTGGCCGAGACCTTCGCCTCCGGCTACATGCCGGCGGAATACAAGGACGTCGTGGCCTTCGGCCTGCTGGTGCTGGTGCTGCTGTTCCGCCCCACCGGCCTGCTCGGCAAGCCGGACGTGGAAAAGGTGTGAGGACGACATGACACAAGCCATTGCTACGCCTGCCGGCCTGGCGCCGGCCGCGCCCGCCGGCGCGACACTGAAGAACGCGGTCGTCGCCGCCGTGATGACCGCCATCCTGACCATCCCCGTGCTCGGCCTGCAGCTCAAGCTCGACGGCTACAAGGTGGTGCTGGAATCGCACTGGCGGCCGGTATGGATCGCCGTGATCGCGGTCTTCCTGTTCCAGCTGTGCAAGCCGATGCTCGACCGCGCGCGCGGTGCGGTGCGGCTGCCGGCCGTGCCTGCGCTCGGCGCGCGCCAGCAGCGCGTGGCCATCTGGGTGCTGCTCGCGGTCGGCCTGGTGTGGCCGTTCTTCGGCTCGCGCGGGGCCGTCGACGTCGCCACGCTGGCGCTGATCTACGTGATCCTGGGCCTGGGCCTGAACATCGTGGTGGGCTTCGCCGGCCTGCTCGACCTCGGCTACGTCGGCTTCTACGCCGTGGGCGGCTACACCTATGCGCTGCTGAACCAGTACTTCGGCCTCGGCTTCTGGGAGTGCCTGCCGATCGCCGCCATGATGTCGGCCACCTTCGGCTTCCTGCTGGGCTTCCCGGTGCTGCGCCTGCGCGGTGACTACCTGGCCATCGTGACGCTGGGCTTCGGCGAGATCATCCGCCTGCTGCTCAACAACCTGACCAGCCTGACCGGCGGCCCGGACGGCGTCTCGGGCATTCCCAAGCCCACGGTGTTCGGCATCGAGATGGCGCGCAGCGCCAGCGTCGAGGGCGCGCGCACTTTCCACGAGCTGCTGGGCTGGGACTACAACGGCCAGCACATGGTGATCTTCCTCTACCTGCTCGCGCTGCTGCTGGTGGGCTTCACGCTGTTCGTCACCAGCCGCCTGATCCGCATGCCGATGGGCCGCGCCTGGGAAGCGCTGCGCGAGGACGAGATCGCCTGCCGCTCGCTGGGCCTGAACCCGACCCGCATCAAGCTGTCGGCCTTCACGCTGGGCGCGTCCTTCGCCGGCATCGCCGGCGCCTTCTTCGCCGCGCGCCAGGGCCTGGTCAATCCCGAGTCCTTCACCTTCATCGAATCGGCGCTGATCCTGGCCGTGGTGGTGCTGGGCGGCATGGGTTCGCAGCTGGGCGTGATCCTGGCGGCCATCCTGCTGACCGCGCTGCCCGAGGTGGCGCGAGGTTTCGCCGAATACCGCATGCTGATCTTCGGCCTGGTGATGGTGCTGATGATGATGTGGCGACCGCAGGGCCTGCTGCCCGCGAGCCGTCCGCACGTGGAGCTGCCGCGATGACTGCCATGCAATCCAACGAACTGCTGCAGGTATCCGGCCTGCAGATGCGCTTCGGCGGCCTGCTGGCCGTCGACGGCATCGACTTCGACGTGCGCCGCGACGAGGTCTTCGCCATCATCGGCCCCAACGGCGCCGGCAAGACCACCGTGTTCAACTGCGTGGGCGGTTTCTACAAGCCGACCGCGGGCAAGGTGGTGCTGGACGGCCATGGCATCGCCGGCCTGCCCAGCCACATGGTGGCGCGCAAGGGCCTGGTGCGCACCTTCCAGAACATCCGCCTGTTCAAGCAATTGACCGTGGTGGAGAACCTGATGGTGGCCCAGCACATGCAGGTCAAGAGCGGCCTGCTGCACGGCCTGTTCGCCACCCCGGCCTACCGCCGCGCCGAGCGCGAGGCGCTGGAGCGTGCCGCGTACTGGCTGGAGCGCATGGAGCTGACCCAGGTCGCCAACCGCGAGGCCGGCACGCTGTCCTACGGCCACCAGCGCCGCCTGGAGATCGCGCGCTGCATGATCACCAAGCCGCGCCTGCTGATGCTGGACGAGCCGGCGGCCGGCCTGAACCCGCAGGAGAAGATCGAGCTGCAGCACCTGATCGACAGCCTGCGCCGCGAGTTCGGCATTGCCGTGCTGCTGATCGAGCACGACATGAGCCTGGTGATGGGCGTGTCCGACCGCATCCTCGTGATGGAGCACGGGCGGCCGATCGTGATCGGCAAGCCCGAAGCCGTGCGCAACGACCCGCGCGTGATCAAGGCCTACCTGGGAGAGGACTGATGCTGAAGCTGGAAAAGGTCCACACCCACTATGGCGCCGTCGAGGCGCTGTCGGGCGTGTCGATCGAAGTCAACAAAGGTGAGATCGTCACCCTGATCGGCAGCAACGGCGCCGGCAAGACCACGCTGATGATGACGGTGTGCGGCTCGCCGCGCGCCTCAAGCGGCCGCGTGCTGTTCGAAGGCCGCGACATCACGCGCATGCCGACGCACGAGATCATGCGCCTGGGCATGGCCATCTCGCCGGAAGGGCGGCGCGTCTTCCCCAGCCTGACCGTGCTGGAAAACCTGCAGATGGGCGGCTTCTTCGCCAACCGGCAGGAGATCGAGGCGGGCATCGAGCATGTGTTCAAGCTGTTCCCGCGGCTGAACCAGCGCGCCACCCAGCGCGCCGGCACCATGTCGGGCGGCGAGCAGCAGATGCTGGCGATCGGCCGCGCGCTGATGAGCCGCCCGCGCCTGCTGCTGCTGGACGAACCGACCCTGGGGCTGGCCCCGCTGGTCATCGCCCAGATCTTCGACATCATCCGCGCCATCCGCGACGAAGGCGTGACCGTCTTCCTGGTCGAGCAGAACGCCAACAAGGCACTGCACGTGGCCGACCGCGGCTACGTCCTGGAGACCGGCCGCGTGGTGCTGGCCGACAGCGGCGAGAACCTGCTGGCGAACGACAGCATCAAGAAGGCGTACCTGGGCGGGTAAGGCGGTGTATGCCCATGCGGTGAGCGGGCGCGGCCGGTGCGCCAACACCGCTGGTCAAGTACGGCAGGTACGCCAACACCGCTGGCCAAGCAGGATGTCTTGGCTCCCTCTCCCCGCACGGGTGTTCAGGCCGGAGAGGGTGGGGGAGAGGGGTGGTCTAGCAAGGCGCCACGCGTGACGAAGCCGTCGGTGTTGTCCGGCACGCGGAGGCAAAGACGACGCCGTTGGTGTCGTCCAGCACGCCAGTGCAAGGACGAAGCCACTGGTGTTATCCAGCGCGTCACGCCCAGCCAGCGCCGGCCCTCACCCCCGGCCCCTCTCCCGCAAGCGGGAGAGGGGAGCACACCGCTCGCGCGACGATACGCTGCCGCTTCCGCCCCTTTTCGCCAACCGCGAAAGCCCCCTTTCGCCAATCACATCACATCGCGGGTGCGCCATCTGGCACTTGTCGGCCGGCGCCATCTACCCCCTGTGGCATAATTTGTTGCGAAGTCAAGCAATCGCAGCAAGCCGCAGTTCCTGCCGGTTCCCGCAGGTTTCTGCCCGCATTTGCCGCGAAACCTCCCCGCAAACCACAATCCGCGGAAGTACGCGCCTGGCGCCGTCCTCGTGACCGCAAGGCGATGCTCCGCCCCCGCATCATGGCCAAGACGCTCTACGACAAACTCTGGGATGACCACGCCGTCCACGTCGAGGAAGACGGCACCACGCTGCTCTACATCGACCGCCACCTGCTGCACGAAGTGACCAGCCCGCAGGCGTTCGAGGGCCTGAAGATGGCCCAGCGTCCGGTCTGGCGCATCAGCGCGAACCTGGCCGTGTCGGACCACAACGTGCCGACCACCGATCGCAGCCAGGGCATCGCGGATCCGGTCTCCAAGCTGCAGGTCGATACGCTCGACGCGAACTGCGACGCCTATGGCATCACGCAGTTCAAGATGAACGACCATCGCCAGGGCATCGTCCACGTGATCGGGCCGGAGCAGGGCGCCACGCTGCCCGGCATGACCGTGGTCTGCGGCGATTCGCACACCAGTACCCACGGCGCCTTCGGCGCGCTGGCGCACGGCATCGGCACCTCCGAGGTCGAGCACGTGCTGGCCACGCAGACGCTGCTGGGCAAGAAGGCCAAGAACATGCTGGTCAAGGTGGAAGGCAAGCTGCCGCGCGGCTGCACCGCCAAGGACATCGTGCTGGCCGTGATCGGCCGGATCGGCACCGCGGGCGGTACCGGCTACACCATCGAGTTCGCCGGCTCGGCCATCCGCGACCTGACCATGGAAGGCCGCATGACCGTCTGCAACATGGCTATCGAGGCCGGCGCGCGCGCCGGGCTGGTGGCGGTGGACGACGTCACGCTGGAATACGTCAAGGGCCGTCCCTATGCGCCGCAGGGCGTGGAGTGGGAGCAGGCCGTGCGCTACTGGCGCACGCTGCATTCGGACGCCGGTGCCCACTTCGACCAGGTGGTCGAGCTGCGCGCCGAGGACGTGCGCCCGCAGGTCACCTGGGGCACCTCGCCCGAAATGGTGATCAGCATCGAGGATCGCGTGCCGGACCCGGACAAGGAAAAGGATCCGAACAAGCGCAACGCGATGGAGCGCGCGCTCGAGTACATGGGCCTGCAGCCCAACGTGCCGGTCGACAGCATCAAGATCGACAAGGTCTTCATCGGTTCCTGCACCAACAGCCGCATCGAAGACATGCGCGCCGCCGCCTGGGTGGTGCAGAAGCTGGGCCGCAAGGTCGCCGCCAACGTGAAGCTGGCGATGGTGGTGCCGGGCTCGGGCCTGGTCAAGGAGCAGGCCGAGCGCGAAGGGCTGGACAAGATCTTCAAGGCGGCGGGCTTCGAGTGGCGCGAACCGGGCTGCTCGATGTGCCTGGCCATGAACGCCGACCGCCTCGATGCGGGCGAACGCTGCGCCTCGACCTCGAACCGCAACTTCGAAGGCCGCCAGGGCGCCGGCGGGCGCACCCACCTGGTGAGCCCGGCGATGGCCGCGGCCGCCGCCATCGAAGGCCACTTCGTCGACGTGCGCAAGCTGGCCTGAGGGTCCGCCGCACCATGCGCATCATCACAAGGACCCTGCTCGCGTCGCTCGTCTGCGTCGGCCTGATCCAGCTGGCCGGCTGCAACACCATCGCGGGCATGGGCAAGGACACGCAGGCCGCCGGCCGTTCGCTCGAGAACGCGGCGAAGAAGTAAGGAAGAAGCCAACCATGGAAAAGTTCATCGTACACAGCGGCCTCGTGGCGCCCCTGGACCGCGAGAACGTCGACACCGACGCCATCATCCCGAAGCAGTTCCTGAAGTCGATCAAGCGCACCGGCTTCGGTCCCAACTTGTTCGACGAGTGGCGCTACAAGGATGTGGGCGAGCCGGGCCAGGACAACAGCAAGCGCCCGCTGAACCCCGACTTCGTACTGAACCAGCAACGCTACCAGGGCGCGTCGATCCTGCTGGCGCGCCGCAACTTCGGCTGTGGCAGCTCGCGCGAGCATGCGCCGTGGGCGCTGACGCAGTACGGCTTCCGCGCCGTGATCGCGCCGAGCTTTGCCGATATCTTCTTCAACAACTGCTACAAGAACGGGCTGCTGCCGGTGGCGCTGTCCGAGGCCCAGGTTGACCAGCTGTTCCACGAGACCAACGCCTTCGGCGGCTACCAGCTGACCATCGACCTGGATAAGCAGGTCGTGCTGACGCCGGGCGGGGCCGCCTTCGAGTTCGACGTCGCGCCGTTCCGCAAGTACTGCATGCTGAACGGCTTCGACGATATCGGCCTGACCCTGCGCCATGCCGACAAGATCAAGGCCTTCGAGGCCGAGCGCGTGGCCAAGATGCCGTGGCTGAACAACCGCCTGGTCGGCTGATTACGGCCCGCCAGCACAACGAGGAAGACCAACAGCATGAAAATCGCAGTCCTGCCGGGTGACGGCATCGGTCCGGAGATCGTCGAACAGGCCGTCAAGGTGCTGAACGCCCTCGACGAGAAGTTCGAAATGGAAACGGCGCCCGTGGGCGGCGCCGGCTATGAGGCCGCGGGCCATCCGCTGCCGGAAGCCACGCTCAAGCTGGCCAAGGAGGCCGATGCCATCCTGTTCGGCGCCGTGGGCGACTGGAAGTACGACACGCTGGAGCGCGCGCTGCGTCCCGAGCAGGCCATCCTGGGCCTGCGCAAGCACCTGCAGCTGTTCGCCAACTTCCGCCCGGCCATCTGCTATCCCGAGCTGACCGGCGCATCCAGCCTGAAGCCCGAACTGGTGGCCGGCCTGGATATCCTGATCGTGCGCGAGCTCAACGGTGACATCTACTTCGGCCAGCCGCGCGGCGTGCGCGAGGCGCCGGACGGCCTGTTCAAGGGCCAACGCGAGGGCTTCGACACCATGCGCTACAGCGAGCCGGAGATCCGCCGCATCGCCCACGTGGCGTTCCAGGCCGCCGCCAAGCGCGGCAAGAAGCTGTGCAGCGTGGACAAGGCCAATGTGCTCGAGACCTTCCAGTTCTGGAAGGACATCGTCACCGATGTGCACAAGGAGTATCCGCAGGTCGAGCTGTCGCACATGTATGTCGACAACGCCGCGATGCAACTGGTCAAGGCGCCCAAGAGCTTCGACGTGATCGTCACCGGCAATATGTTCGGCGACATCCTGTCGGATGAGGCGGCCATGCTGACGGGCTCGATCGGCATGCTGCCGTCGGCCTCGCTGGACGCCGACAACAAGGGCCTGTACGAACCCTCGCACGGCTCGGCGCCCGACATTGCCGGCAAGGGCATCGCCAACCCGCTTGCTACCATCCTGTCGGCGGCGATGATGCTGCGCTATTCGCTGAATCGTGCCGAGCAGGCCGACCGCATCGAGAACGCCGTCAAGAAGGTGCTGGCGCAGGGCTATCGTACCGGCGACATCCTGACCCCGGGCTGCAAGCAGGTCGGCACCGCCGAGATGGGCCAGGCCGTGGTGGCCGCGCTGTAAGTTGAGTGACGGGAAGGGCGCTGCTTGCGGCGCCTTTCTTTGTGTTTCCTGCCTTTTTTCTTTGTTTTGTCCCCGTTTTCCCGCGTGCGGCGCTGCCGCAAATTCGTGTAGACTAGCCGAATGCCCCGAATCTCCCAGTTCACCCTGACTGTCATCGCTGCCCCCGCTACCCGCGGTACGGCCGGCATGGATTCGCGCGGCCAGCAGATCACCGCAACGACGATTAAAACCATTACCAAAAAAGCGATCGCCTAGATCGTTCGTCGTGCCTGCTCGTCTTCCCCGCGCAGCCACGCCGGGCGAGGAAAGAGCGGGGAAGTTTCAATCACATCCGAGGTTTGTCATGAATGTAGGTCTCGTCGGTTGGCGGGGTATGGTCGGCAGCGTGCTGATGCAGCGCATGCAGCAAGAGGGTGACTTCGACCATATCGAGCCCATTTTCTTCAGCACGTCCAATGCCGGCGGCAAGGCGCCCGCGATGGCGAAGAATGAAACCACGCTCAAGGACGCGAACGACATCGAAGCGCTGAAGCAGTGCGACGTGATCCTGACCGCCCAGGGCGGGGACTATACCAACGAGGTCTTCCCCAAGCTGCGCGCGGCGGGCTGGAAGGGCTACTGGATCGACGCGGCTTCGTCGCTGCGCATGAAAGACGATGCCATCATCGTGCTGGATCCGGTCAACCTCGGTGTGATCAAGGATGCGCTGTCCAAGGGCGTGAAGAATTTCATCGGCGGCAACTGCACCGTGAGCTGCATGCTGATGGGCCTGGGCGGCCTGTTCCAGCACGACCTGGTCGAGTGGATGACCTCCATGACCTACCAGGCGGCTTCGGGCGGCGGCGCGCAGCACATGCGCGAGCTGCTGACCCAGTTCGGCACGCTCAATGCCGCGGTCAAGCCGCTGCTGGATGATCCTGCCTCGGCCATCCTCGAGATCGACCGCACCATCCTCGCCACCCAGCATGGCCTGTCCGCCGACGAGACCAAGCAGTTCGGCGTGCCGCTGGCCGGCAACCTGATTCCCTGGATCGACAAAGACCTGGGCAACGGTGTGTCGCGCGAAGAGTGGAAGGGCGGCGCCGAGACCAACAAGATCCTGGGCCGTGGCGAGGGCTTCCTCGGCGCGACCGGCGCCGCGCCGATCGCAGTCGATGGCCTGTGCGTGCGCATCGGCGCCATGCGCTGCCATTCGCAGGCGCTGACCATCAAGCTGAAGAAGGACGTGCCGCTCGACGAGATCGAAGGCATGCTGGCCGCCAACAACCAGTGGGCCAAGGTGGTGCCGAACACGCGCGAGGCCAGCATGACGGACCTGACGCCGGCCGCCGTGACCGGCACGCTGACCATTCCGGTCGGCCGCCTGCGCAAGATGCAGATGGGCGGCGAGTACCTGTCGGCCTTCACCGTCGGTGACCAGCTGCTGTGGGGCGCTGCCGAGCCGCTGCGCCGCATGCTGCGCATCCTGATCGAGTCCTGATCGAGGGCTGGTCACCAGCGGACCGCATTTCCGTCCGCCCCGGCCTCGTTTCCGACGGCCGGGGTGGATGGCGCAATGCGTTGCACACAGGCAACACATTGCGTCGCCCATTCCCGCCACGCCGCGCACCCGCGCGGCGTTGTCGCATCCGATACCCATTTTTACAAGGGCTTGGGTCACAATACAGCGCGGCATGCGCCGGCTGCGGGGGCGGAAGGCGCGCATGTCCGGCCCGTGGGCCCGGCACCGGGCGACAGCCTTGAGGGTAGACCTAAGTCATTGCCGGCATTGTCGTTTCGTCAGATTCTGTTTCAGAACACAAACACAAGGGAGCACAAGGTGAGTGTGAACCTACATCGCCGGAAAGATGCGCCTATCGCCCGTCAGCGCTGGTCAACGCTGGCCATCGCGGCAATCGGTCTGCTGTGCGCGCAGGTCGGTCATGCCGCGGGGTTCGGGCAATTGCGGGTACAGTCCAACCTGGGGCAGCCGCTCCAGGCCGAGATCGACATCAGCGGGGTGACGGCCGAGGAGGCCGACAGCCTCAGCGTCAAGCTGGCTTCCCCGGACGCCTATGCGCGCGCCGGCCTGAACTATCTGCCGGCGGTCGGCAGCCTGCGCCTGCAGATGGAGCGCCGGCCGGATGGTGGCTTCGTGGCGCGCCTGCGCTCGAACCAGCCGATCAGCGAACCGTTCATGGACATCCTGGTCGACCTGAACTGGTCGAGCGGCCGCGTCTCGCGTGCCTACACCTTCCTGCTCGATCCGGCCGGCGCCAAGTCGGGGCCGGAGAGCTTCTCCCCGACAGTAGTGCAGGCCGCCACGCCGGATGCGCCGCCTGCCGCCGTACCGGGCGCGGCCGCCCCGGGTGCCGCAGCCGCCGCGCCCGCTGCCACGGGGGCGGCGCAGCCGTCCCGTCCGGCGCCGGCACGCCCGCAGCGCCCGGGCCATGCTTCGGCCACCGCGCCGGCAGCCAGGGGCGACAGCTATACGGTACGCAGCGGCGACACGCTCTACGGTATCGCCAGCGAGGCCGTGCAGGGACAGGAAGACGTCTCGCTGGACCAGATGCTGGTAGCGCTCTATCGCAACAATCCCGACGCCTTCATCGGCGGCAGCATGAACCGCCTGCGCAGCGGTGCCGTGCTGACCGTGCCGAGCGCCGGGCAGGCCCAGTCGGTCGGCCGCCAGGCCGCGCGGCACGAAGTGGTGGCCCGCACACGCGGTTTCGACGCCTATCGCAGCCGCCTGGCGGCGGCCGCTGCCGCCAAGTCGGTCGCTCCTGCGGACGGCCGCCAGCAGGCCGGCAGCGTGACCGCCCGCGTGCAGGAAGCGGAGGCTGCGGCTGGCACGCGCGACGAGCTCAGGCTGAGCAAGCCCGAGCGCGGCGCCCAGGCAGCCAATGCCGAGGCGGAGGCCAATGTCGCCAAGGCGCGCCAGTTGAAGGAGGCCGAGGCCCGCCTGACGCAGTTGGAGAAGAACATCTCCGACATGCAGCACCTGCTCGAACTGAAGAACGCCGAGATCGCGCGGCTGGGTCAGCCGAAGGGCGGCGCGTCGGCTGCCACGGCGGCGAAGCCGGCACCGGCGCCTGCGGTGGTGCCGGCGCAAGCGGCCAAGCCCGACGCGCCGGCCGTGGCTGCTGCGGCTGCCATGGCGGCGTCGAGCGCCGCGGCCTCTGCCTCCGCCGCCGCAGCTGGCGGGGCCAGCGCAGTGGCCGCCGCGGCGGCGTCTGCGCCGGCAGCGTCGGTGGGTGCCTCTGCACCGCTGGCTGCCGCGGCGTCGGCGCCGGCGGCAGCCCAACCTGGCGCCGCCTCGGCGGTGGCTGCCAAGCGGGTGCCGCCCGTGCAGGTCGAGCCTGTGCCGCAGCCGTCCTTCCTCGATGATCTGCTGGCCAATCCCACCACGCTGCCGGGCCTCGGCGTGCTGGTGGCCCTGCTGGGCGGCTATGCGGTCTATCGGCGCCGCCGCCAGCAGAAGGTGGCCGAGGGAGACGGCTTCGGCGACAGCATCCTGTCGCAGGAAAGCACGGTGATGGGAGGCGCCAACTCCTTGTTCGGCAGCGCCGGCGGGCAAAGCGTCGATACCTCGCAGCACAGCGTGTTCGGTGCCGACTTCCGCATCGGCAACAATGCCGCCGAAGCCAATGAGGTCGACCCGATCGCCGAGGCCGATGTCTATATCGCCTACGGCCGCGACGTGCAGGCCGAGGAAATCCTGCGCGAGGCGCTGCAGCAGAATCCGGAGCGTCAGGCGATCCGCCTGAAGCTGCTGGAGATTTACAACAATCGACAGGATGTGGAAGGTTTTCGAGTGATGGCAGAGGAAATGTTCGCCCAGACGGGCGGGCACGGCGCGGAATGGACGCAGGCAGCGGAAATGGGCAGGCGCATGGATCCGTCCAACGCGCTCTATCTTCCGGTGACGCCGGATGCGGACGGCGAGTACCCGGCCGGCGACACGCAGCAGACCCGGCCCGGCGATGAGTGGCGCACCCGCGATCCGCTGCTGGATCCGGCGGCTCCGCCGCGCGAGGCGGCCCTGGCCGACCTGGCGCTGCCCCTCGATGCCTTCCCCGCGCCGGCACCCGGCGTGCCGCTCACGGCACCTGAGTCGGCCACGATGGTGTTCGGCGATGCCCTGTCGGCCGAGCCCATCATGCGTCTCGACGACGTGATCGAACTGGACCTGCCGGCTTCGCACGATGGCGTGCAACAGGATGATGTGCACGTCGCCGCGCCTGCACTGGGCGCGCAGACCCGCCCGCTGTCCTTCGACATGTCCGATCTCTCGCTCGACCTGGGCGGCCCGGCCGAGGTCGACGCACAGGCCGAGGCCTCGCTGCCGCTGCCGGCGCCGACCATGATCCGCAATGGCGTCCTGGCTGAGCCCATCGATCTGACGCGGGTGACCTCCGAGCACATCTCGGACAGCACGCCGGGGCTGGCCGTCAGCACCATGGCTGCCGACGGCAGCGACGGCAGCCGTGACATGCAGATCAAGTTCGACCTGGCCCGCGCCTATATCGAGATCGGTGACAAGGAGGGCGCGCGCGAACTGCTGCAGGAGGTCGTCGACCAGTCGAGCGAGCCGCTGCAGTCCGAGGCGCGCACGCTGCTGCGGCAGGTTGCCTGATATCATTGCCGCGAGGCGCGCCCCGCAGGGGCGCGCGACGCCATGCGCCGGAAGCGCCGCTTCCGGCGCTTTTGCATTGAATGCCCGCCACTCGCCCGCCGCCAGCCCGGTTGTCGGGCGCGCTGGCGGCGGTCCGATGCCGCCGCGCGCGGCGCCGGCGCCCGCGCCCACGCTATGACCCGAATCGCCCTTGGCCTGCAGTATGACGGCACGGCCTTCTCCGGCTGGCAGTCCCAGCCGCACCGCAACACGGTGCAGGACCGTCTCGAGGATGCCATCGAACAGTTCGCCGGCACGCGCTTGCAGACCACGGTCGCGGGTCGTACCGACGCCGGCGTGCATGCGCTGGGCCAGGTGATCCACCTCGACACGGAACTCGCGCGCGAGCCGTTCTCCTGGGTGCGCGGGATCAATGCCTTCCTGCCGCCATCGATCGCGCTGCAGTGGGCGCAGGCGGTGGACGATGGTTTCCATGCGCGCTTCCTGGCGCATGAGCGCATGTACTTCTACGCGCTGTACACCGGTCCGCACCGGGTGCCGCTGGTGCACGGCCGCGCCGGCTACCTGATGCTGCCACCGGGACAGCGGCTCGATGCCGCCGCCATGCGGGAGGCCGCGGCCTGCCTGCTTGGCGAGCACGATTTCTCCGCCTTCCGGGCCGCCGAGTGCCAGGCCAAGTCCCCCGTCAAGACCATGTACGATGTGACGGTGCGTGATCATGATGACTGGGTGTTCCTGCGTTTCCGCGCCAGCGCCTTCCTGCACCACATGGTGCGCAACCTGATGGGCTGCCTGGTCGCCGTGGGGCGTGGCCGCTACCCCGCCGGCTGGATGGCGGAAGTGCTGGCCAGCCGTGACCGCAAGTGCGCCGCGCCGACCTTCATGCCGGACGGGCTGTACCTGGCCGACGTGAAGTATCCTGAGGCCTTCCGCATCCCCGCTGCGGATTCGTCCGCCAGCCTGTTCCACGGAGTCTTTGCCGATGACTGCGCCTGAAACCCGGCCCGGCCGCACCCGTATCAAGATCTGCGGCCTGACGCGCGAGGCGGACGTGCAGGCTGCCGTCGATGCCGGCGCCGACGCCATCGGCCTGGTCTTCTATCCGGCCAGCCCGCGCTACGTGGAGATCGCGCAGGCCGCTGCCCTGGCCGAAGCCGCCGGCGCCTTCGTCTCGGTGGTGGGGCTGTTCGTCAATGCCAGCGCCGAGGAGGTGGCCCATGTGGCGGAGCGGGTGCCGCTCAGCCTGCTGCAGTTCCACGGCGACGAGACGCCGCAGGCCTGCCAGGACATCGCGCGGCGTTGCCGCTTGCCTTATCTGCGCGCGGCACGCGTGCGGCCGGGCCTCGATTTGGTAGAATTCGCCGATCAATATCATGACGCCGCAGCGCTGCTGCTCGACGCCTTCATTGAGGGCTATGGCGGCGGCGGCCACGTCTTCGACTGGACCCTGATTCCCCAGGCATGGCTTCCACCCACAACCGGCTCCACGGCCAATCGGCCGGTCACCAGCGCAAGCGCCGCTCCTCGCATCGTTTTGAGTGGTGGGTTGAGCGCGCAAAACGTCGCTGGCGCGATTGAGCGCGTGCGGCCCTACGCTGTCGATGTCAGCAGCGGCGTGGAAGCTGCCAAGGGTGTGAAGGATCACGCCCGCATTGCCGAGTTCGTGCGCGCGGTACGCGCCGCCGACGCGAGTTGAGCGCAGCGCTTCGCTGCTGCCTCCGCGCCCGGCGCTTCACCTTGCCACGACGATCCGATTCCGCGCTCCCGCGCCGGCCCGCAGGCGGACCGCTCCGCTACCGTGCCGCCGCGAGCGCGCCACACAAATGAGTCAAACCATGTACGACCTGCCCGATTCCCGCGGCCATTTCGGTCCCTATGGCGGTTCCTTCGTCTCCGAAACGCTGGTCCACGCGCTCGACGAACTGCGCGAAGCCTATGCGCATTACCAGAACGATCCTGAATTCGACGCGGAATTCCGCCGCGAACTCAAGCACTTCGTCGGCCGTCCCTCGCCGATCTATCACGCGCAGCGTTGGAGCGAGCAACTCGGCGGCGCCCAGATCTACTTCAAGCGCGAAGACCTGAACCACACCGGCGCGCACAAGATCAACAATGTGATCGGCCAGGCCCTGCTGGCCAAGCGCATGGGCAAGCCGCGCGTGATCGCCGAGACCGGCGCCGGCCAGCACGGCGTCGCCACCGCCACCATCGCCGCGCGCTTCGGCATGGAATGCGTGGTCTACATGGGCTCGGAGGACGTCAAGCGCCAGGCCGCCAACGTCTACCGCATGAAGCTGCTGGGCGCTTCGGTGGTGCCGGTGGAGAGCGGCTCCAAGACCCTGAAGGATGCCCTCAACGAGGCCATGCGCGACTGGGTCACCAATGTCGAGAACACCTTCTACATCATCGGCACGGTGGCGGGGCCGCACCCCTATCCGATGATGGTGCGCGATTTCCAGTGCGTGATCGGCGAGGAAGCCAAGGTGCAGATGCCCGAGCTGGCCGGACGCCAGCCCGATGCCGTGATCGCCTGCGTGGGTGGCGGTTCCAATGCGATGGGCATTTTCTATCCGTACATCGAACATGCCGACGTCAAGCTGATCGGCGTGGAGGCGGCCGGCGACGGGATCGAGACGGGCCGCCACGCGGCTTCGCTGATCGGCGGTTCGCCCGGCGTGCTGCACGGCAACCGCACCTACCTGCTGCAGGATGCCGACGGCCAGATCATCGAGACGCACTCCGTCTCGGCCGGCCTCGACTACCCGGGCGTCGGCCCCGAGCACGCCTGGCTCAAGGACGCCGGCCGTGCGGAGTACGTCGGCATCACCGACGAGGAAGCGCTCAAGGCATTCCATGATTGCTGCCGCATCGAGGGCATCATCCCCGCGCTGGAGTCGAGCCATGCCATTGCCTACGCCTGCAAGCTCGCCCCCACGCTGTCGCGCGACAAGCTGCTGCTGGTGAACCTGTCCGGCCGCGGCGACAAGGATATGCACACCGTGGCAGAACGTTCGGGAATCGAGCTCTGATGCGCGCACTGCCTCCCGCGGAAGCTGCCGGCGGTGGTGCCGACGATGATGGCATCGACCTGACCGTGCCCGGCGGCATGCCCGCGTTGCTGTTCCAGGAAGACGTGCTGGACGGCATCGCGCGGCTGCCCGACGGCTCGGTCGACCTGGTCGTCGCCGATCCGCCATACGGCCTCGGCAAGGACTACGGCAACGACTCCGACCGCCTCTCGGGCCAGGCCTACCTGGAATGGGCCGAGCGCTGGATGGATGCCGTCTGCCCGAAGCTGGCGCCGCGCGGGTCGCTCTACATCTTCTGCACCTGGCAGTATTCGCCGGAGCTGTTCGTGATGCTCAAGCAGCGCCTGACGATGATCAACGAGATCATCTGGGACCGCCGCGTGCCCAGCATGGGCGGCACCACGCGCAAGTTCTCCTCGGTGCACGACAACATCGGCTTCTTCGCCCGGCAGCGCGACTACTACTTCGATCTCGATCCGGTCCGTATTCCCTACGACCCCGAGACCAAGAAGGCGCGCAGCCGGCCCCGCTTCGAAGGCAAGAAGTGGCTGGAGGTGGGCTACAACCCCAAGGACCTGTGGAGCATTTCGCGCATCCACCGCCAGGATCCCGAGCGGGCGGACCATCCCACGCAGAAGCCGCTGGAGATCGTCGAGCGCATGGTGCTGTCGAGCTGCCCGCCGGGCGGTCTGGTGCTGGATCCCTTCACCGGCAGCGGCACCACCGCGGTGGCATGTGCGCGTCACGGCCGGCGTTTCGTCGGCTTCGAGATCAACCCGCAGTATGTGCACGTGGCGCGCGCGCGCGTGGCGACGGCCGAGCCGCTGGCTCCGGCGCCGTCGCAGGACGATGCCGCGCCACCGACCCCAACCCCGGCAGCCGCCGGCGGCGCCGAAGCGGACGAGACCGCCGGCGCCGCGACCCAGGCGCCGCTGCCCAATCTGATGTCCTGACCATGTCCCGAATCCAAACGACTTTCGCGGCGCTGGCCGCGCAGCAGAAGAAGGGCCTGATTCCCTTCATCACCGCCGGCGACCCCGAACCCGGCCTGACGGTGGCACTGATGCACGCGCTGGTCGCGGGCGGTGCCGACGTGATCGAGCTGGGTGTGCCGTTCTCCGATCCGATGGCCGACGGTCCCGTGATCCAGCGCGCCTCCGAGCGCGCGCTGGCCCATGGCGTGACGCTGGCCAAGGTGCTGGCCTGGGTGACCGAATTCCGCCGCACCGACACGACCACGCCGGTGGTGCTGATGGGCTATGCCAACCCGATCGAGCGCATGGGCGAGGAAGCCTTCGCACGCGCTGCGCACGAGGCCGGCGTCGACGGCGTGCTGGTGGTGGACTATCCGCCCGAGGAGTGCGGCGATTTCGCTGCGCTGATGCGCGCCAACGGCATCGACCCGATCTTCCTGCTGGCACCGACCTCCACTGACGACCGCATCGAGGCGGTGGCGCGCATCGCCAGCGGCTATCTGTACTACGTCTCGCTCAAGGGCGTGACCGGTTCGGGCGCGCTCGACCTCGACAGCGTGGCCGCGCGCATTCCCCTGATCAAGCAGCACGCCAAGCTGCCGGTGGGAGTGGGTTTCGGCATCCGCGATGCACAGACCGCGCGGGCCATCAGCAGCGTCGCCGACGCTGTGGTGATCGGCAGCCGCCTGGTGCAGTTGCTGGAGGATGCGCCGCGCGAGCAGGCGGTAGAATCGCTGCGTGCCTTCATCGCGGAGATACGCCAGGCGCTGGACGCCTGAAAGTGACGCAGGGGACCGCTGCTCTGGTGTGTTTTGTGGCGCATATTGCACCTGCAAGCGGTTTTGCTTCGGGGGCATGCGCCCGGCATGATAAATTCGCGGCCTGATTCCCTGCTGAGCCCGCGCCCGGCCCGAACCCGGGCCGTGTGTCCGTTGCCTGCCGCCGCGCCTGACTTTCGTGTCGTGCGCGGCGCTCGGCAGCCATCCGAAAGGAGCTTTCATGAGCTGGTTGGATAAACTCCTGCCTCCCAAGATTCAACAGACCGACCCCTCCACCCGCAAGGGCATTCCGGAAGGGCTGTGGGTCAAGTGCCCGTCGTGCGAATCGGTGCTGTACCGCACCGACGTCGAGGCCAACCTGCACGTCTGCCCCAAGTGCGACCACCACATGCGCATCCGCGCGCGCGCGCGCCTGGACGGGCTGCTCGATGCCGAGGGCCGCTATGAGATCGGCCAGGAGATCGTGCCGGTCGATGCCCTGAAGTTCAAGGACACCAAGAAGTATCCGGATCGCATCAAGGCCGCCATGGACGATACCGGCGAGACCGATGCGATGGTCGTCGTCGGCGGTGCGATCCACACGCTGCCGGTGGTCGTGGCCTGCTTCGAATTCGAGTTCATGGGCGGTTCCATGGGCTCGGTGGTGGGCGAGCGCTTCGTGCGCGGCGCGCAGGCCGCCCTCGAGCAGAAGGTGCCGTTCATCTGTATCACCGCCACCGGTGGCGCGCGCATGCAGGAGAGCCTGCTGTCGCTGATGCAGATGGCGAAGACGACCTCGATGCTGAACCAGTTGTCGGCCGCCAAGCTGCCGTTCATCAGCGTGCTGACCGACCCGACCATGGGCGGCGTGTCCGCGAGCTTCGCCTTCCTGGGCGACGTCGTGATCGCGGAGCCCAAGGCGCTGATCGGCTTCGCCGGTCCGCGCGTGATCGAGCAGACCGTGCGCGAAAAGCTGCCGGAAGGCTTCCAGCGCGCCGAGTTCCTGCTGCAGAAGGGCGCCATCGACATGATCGTCGACCGCCGCAAGATGCGCGACGAACTGGCGCAGCTGCTGGCACTGCTGCAGAAGCAGCCGGCCGACGCGGTGGCCTGAGCGGCACCCGTGCAGGACCAGGGCGCGGACCATGTCCGCGCCTTTTGCTTGGTGCGGCGGCAGCGGCCCGCGGCGGTTTGCCGGCTGGCCTATGCTGGGGAAGCGGGGCCTGCCGCCGGCATGCCGTTGAAGGCTCCATTCTCCGCCCCCACCTCGCAGGCAAGGCGCGGCACCCGCGCCAGGGCCCGCCGCAGCACCGGCCCGATTCCGATAGAACCCTAGCTCCTGGCGCCTGCCCCGACGGGCGCCGCATTGCCATCATGCCCATCTTCCACACCCTTCCCGAATGGCTGGCCCATCTCGAGACCGCCCACCCGGTCGGCATCGACATGGGGCTGACCCGCATCACCCGCGTCAAGGAGGCGCTGGGCCTGCGCATCGACGCCGTGGTGTTCACGGTGGGCGGCACCAATGGCAAGGGGTCGACCTGCGCCATGCTGGAGCGCATCCTGCTGGAAGCCGGCTACAAGGTCGGCTGCCATACCTCGCCCCACCTGATTTCATTCAATGAGCGTGCGCGCATCGGCGGGGAGATGCTCAGCGACGCGCAATTGCTGCCGCACTTCGAGGCGGTCGAGCGTGCGCGCAACAGCTTCGCCGATCCGGTGAGCCTGACCTATTTCGAGTTCACCACGCTGGCCATCATCCACGCCTTCGCCGAGGCGGGGCTGGACGCCATCGTGCTCGAGGTGGGGCTCGGCGGCCGTCTCGATGCGGTCAATATCATCGATGCCGACTGCGCCATCGTCACCAGCGTGGACATCGACCACACACAATACCTTGGCAGCACCCGCGAGGCGATCGGCTTCGAGAAGGCCGGCATCTTCCGTCCTGGCGCGCCGGCCATCTGCGGCGATCCGGTACCGCCCCAGTCCCTGCTCGAGCATGCCGAGGCCATCGGCGCCGAACTGTGGCTGGCCGGGCGCGACTTCGGCTTCCACGCCGCCAAGGGGCAGGAACGCCAGCAGTGGGACTGGCAGGGTGGCGGGCGCAAGCTGAGCGGCCTTGGCTATCCGGCATTGCGCGGTGCCAACCAGCTGCTCAACGCCTCGGCCGCGCTGGCGGCCCTGCAGGCGATGCGGCCGCGCCTGCCGGTCAGTGCCCAGGACGTGCGCAACGGCCTGGCCTTCGTCGAACTGCCCGGGCGCTTCCAGGTGCTGGCGGGCCGCCCGGCGGTGATCCTGGACGTGGCGCACAATCCTCATGCCGCCGCCACGCTGGGGCAGAACCTGGAGAATATGGGCTTCTTCCGCTACACCTACGCGGTGTTCGGCGCGATGGCCGACAAGGATATCGCCGGCGTGCTGCACCACGTCGCGGACAAGGTCGATCACTGGTGCCTGTGCGACCTGCCGACCGAGCGTGCCGCCTCCGCGCAGGACCTGCTCGGGGCGTTGGAGGCGGGCGGTTTCCGGCCCGGCCCGGACGCCACAGCGGCCTGTTTTTCCAGCCCCGAGGCGGCTTACCGCGACGCCATCGAGAGAGCGACCGAGAATGATAGAATTCTGGTCTTCGGATCGTTCTACACCGTCGCCGGCGTGATGGCTTACCGCGCCACGCAGGCGAACTGACGGCAGGGAACGGCAAACACAGCGGCGTGGCTGCGCCCGCCGCCGCACCGAACCAATCTATGGGCCTGCTTTCGCTGTTTACCGCCCGCAAGGGCAATGACCCGGCTCCCGAGCGTTCGCGCCGCTCACGTCCGGACCCGGGTGCAGGCATCGCCTCGTCGCGGCGTCTGGCGGAGGAGTACGCGGACGACACGCTGGATCCCGAATTCCCCCAGAAGCAGCGCGCGCGCCGGCGCCTGATCGGCGCGGTGGTGCTGATGGTGGCGGCCGTGATCCTGCTGCCCATCGTGTTCGAGACCAAGCCGCGGCCCGTGTCGGACGACGTCAGCGTCAACGTGGCCAACGGGCAGGGCGGCAAGCAGAAGCCGCGGGTCGAGGCGCGCAAGGCGGATCCGCTGCCGCCGTCGGCCAAGGCCGATGCGCAGCAGGCGCTCGACGCGGGCGAGGAAATCGTGCCGGATGCATCGGCCAGGCCGCAGGGAACCACGCCGGACAAGGCCGCCGACAAGACGGTGGACAGGACGGCTGCCAAGGCGGCCGACCAGCCGCAGCCGTCCGTGCAGAAGAGCGCCGACGCCAAGGCGCAGGGCAGTGGCAAGTACCTGGTGCTGATCGGCGCCTTTGCCTCCGAGGACAAGGCCAGGAACTGGGTGGCCAAGCTGAAGGCCGGCAAGGTGCCGGCCTATGTGGAGAAGAAGACCTTTGCCGACGGCGAGCGCGTGTTGCTGCGTGCCGGGCCGTTCTCCGACCGCGATGCAGCGGACGCGGCGGCACGCAAGGTGACAGCGGCCGGCCTGCAAGGCAAGGTCGTCGAACAGTGAAGCACGGCCTTCCGGGCCCGTCACCATGCAACCGACTTTTTTCGATTACGGCGTCGCCTTCATCCTGATCGCTTCCGGGCTGGTCGGCGTGCTGCGTGGCCTGGTGCGCGAGGTGCTGGCCCTGATCGGCTGGGTGGTTGCGTTCTGGGTGGCCTATCACTATGCGCCCACCGCCGCGCAGTGGGTGCCGGAGTCGGTGCCGGGCGGTGCGCTGGCGCGCGAGGCGCTCGGTTTCGTGGTGCTGTTCATCGGCACGGTGATCGCGGCCGCGCTGGCGGCGACGCTGCTGGGCCAGTTGATGGAGCGAACCGGGCTGAAGCCGGCCGACCGCGGCCTGGGGCTGGTGTTCGGCCTGCTGCGCGGCGCGCTGGTGGTGATGTTCGTGGTGACCCTGGCAGGCCTGACCAAGCTGCCGGAAGAGGCTTTCTGGCGCGACGCCGTGTCGCGGCCCTATGTGGTGGAGGCCATGGATTCGCTGCGGCCCTGGTTGCCGCCGGAGATCGCCAAGTACGTGAAGACATGAGCGCAGCGCGACGCGGGGCGGGATGCCGCTCCGGGACGCGCCGGCCTCGCAACGGTTTATTCGCTGGCGCCGCCATGGGGCGGGCCCGCGCCTCTGATTGAAAACGCCTTCCCTGGGAGTCTGGCATGTGCGGTATCGTCGGTGTGGTGTCCTCCACGCCCGTCAACCAATTGATTTACGACAGCCTGTTGCTGCTGCAGCATCGCGGACAGGATGCCGCAGGCATTGCCACGGCCAACGGCAGTACGTTCCACATGCACAAGGCCAACGGCCTGGTGCGCGATGTGTTCCGTACGCGCAATATGCGCAGCCTGCCCGGCCTGGCCGGCATCGGCCAGGTACGCTACCCGACGGCCGGCTCGGCCTCCAGCGAGGAGGAGGCGCAGCCGTTCTACGTCAACGCGCCGTACGGCATCATCCTGGCGCACAACGGCAACCTGACCAACTGGCAGCAGTTGCGCGAGGAGATGTTCCGCCGCGACCGCCGCCATATCAACACGCATTCGGATACCGAGGTGCTGCTCAACGTGCTGGCCGACGAGCTGCAGCGCGCCAGCAATGGCACCTCGCTGGCTCCGGACACCATCTTCACCGCGGTGGCCGGCATGCACCGGCGCGTGCGCGGCTCCTATGCCATCGCCGCGCAGATCGCCGGCTACGGCATGCTGGCCGTGCGCGACCCCTTCGGCATCCGTCCGCTGTGCCTGGGCAGCGTCGATACGCCGAGCGGCAAGGAATGGATGGTGGCATCCGAGTCGGTGGCGCTGGAAGGCATCGGCTACCGCCTGGAGCGCGACGTGGCGCCTGGCGAGGCGATCTTCATCGACCTCGACGGCAAGCTTCACAGCAAGCAGTGCGCCGACAATCCGCTGCTGAACTCCTGCATCTTCGAGTACGTCTACCTGGCGCGCCCGGATTCGTGCATCGATGGCGTGCCCGTCTATGATGCCCGCCTGCGCATGGGTGACTACCTGGCCGAGAAGATCCGCCGCGAGGTGTCGGCCGGCGACATCGACGTGGTGATGCCGATCCCCGACTCGAGCCGTCCGGCCGCAATGCAGGTGGCCAACAAGCTGGGCGTCGGCTATCGCGAAGGCTTCTTCAAGAACCGCTACGTCGGCCGCACCTTCATCATGCCCGGCCAGGCAGTGCGCAAGAAGTCGGTGCGCCAGAAGCTCAACGCGATGGGCGTGGAGTTCAAGGGCAAGAACGTGCTGATCGTCGACGATTCCATCGTGCGCGGCACCACTTCGTTCGAGATCGTGCAGATGGCCCGCGACGCCGGCGCCAACAAGGTGATCTTCGCCTCGGCCGCGCCGCCGGTGAAGTTCCCCAACGTGTACGGCATCGACATGCCCACCCGCGGCGAGCTGGTGGCGCACAACCGCACCCACGAAGAGATCGCGCGCATCATCGGCGCCGACCAGCTGGTCTACCAGGACGTGGAAGCGATGAAGCAGGCCGTGCGCGACATCAATCCGGCGCTGAAGGACTTCGATGCCTCCTGCTTCGATGGGCGCTACATCACCGGCGACATCGACGAAGCCTACCTGACGCGGCTGGAAACGGCGCGCAGCCAGGCCGACCGTGAGGGCACCGGGGAAACCGAGCGCTCGCAACTGCACCTGCAGCGTTCCGGCGGCAACGAGTAAGCGCGGGCGGCCCCGCACGCGTTGACGAACACCGGGCCCGGCCGTAACATGGCCGGGCGTCGATTTGATTGTCAGCTTGCGGACGCGGGCCCTGCCGGCAGGCGGGGGAATCGGTCGGGGAGCCGCGCTCTCCGTGCCCAGGCCCGAAACAGCTAAAGCGGAGCGCCGCAGGGCGGTTGTGCAGAGCAGGCACGACACCCGCCGGCATCCCGCCGCGGCGCCAGGCCCGGCACTCATCCAGAACACCCGCACCTCATGCAGCCCGTCGATTCGGCCACCCGATCGAACGGGCTTTTTTGCATGGCCGCCGGCCTGCGGCGGCCCGAACCACGAACGAACCACGGAACGCGCGCCGCGCCGCATAGACCATGAACGAACCGCTCCCCCTCGACTCCCTCGGCATCGATACGCTTGGCGTGCGCGCCGGCACCCTGCGCAGCGAGTTCATGGAGCATTCGGAGGCCATGTACCTGACCTCCAGCTTCTGCTTCCACAGCGCCGCCGAGGCCGCCGAGCGCTTCGCCAATTCCGAGGAGGGCTTCACCTACTCGCGCTTCACCAATCCCACCGTCAGCATGTTCCAGTCACGCCTGGCCGCGCTGGAGGGCGCCGAGGCCTGCATGGCCACGGCATCGGGGATGAGTGCGATCCTGTCGGTGGTGCTGTCTTCGCTGCAGGCTGGCGATCATCTGGTCAGCTCGCGCGCGATCTTCGGTTCGACCATGACGCTGTTCTCGAATATCTTCGCCAAGTTCGGCGTCGAGACCACCTTCGTCGATCCGACCGACCTCGCCGCCTGGCGGGCGGCGGTGCGCCCCAGCACCAAGCTGTTTTTCCTCGAGACGCCGTCGAATCCGCTGACCGAGGTAGCGGACATCGCTGCGGTGGCCGACATCGCCCACAACGCCGGCGCGCTCCTGGTGGTCGACAACTGCTTCTGTTCGCCGGCGCTGCAGCAGCCGATCCGCTTCGGCGCCGACATCGTCGTGCATTCGGCCACCAAGCATATCGACGGCCAGGGCCGCGTGCTGGGTGGTGCCGTGCTGGGCAAGCACGACTTCATCATGGGCAAGGTATTCCCCTTCGTGCGCACGGCCGGTCCGACGCTGTCGGCGTTCAACGCCTGGGTACTGCTCAAGGGCATGGAGACGCTGGGGCTGCGCATGGAGCGGCACTCCGCCAGCGCACTGGCCCTGGCCGAATTCCTCGAATCCCATCCGGCCGTGGCGCGCGTCTACCATCCGGCGCTGAAGTCCCATCCGCAGTATGAGATCGCCCAGCGCCAGCAGAGCGGCGGCGGCGCCATCGTGTCCTTCGAGCTGAAGGGCGATACGCCGGAGCAGCAGCGCGCCAATGCCTGGCGCGTGATCGACAGCACACGGCTGTGCTCGATCACGGGTAACCTGGGCGATACGCGCACCACGGTGACCCATCCCTACACCACCACGCATGCGCGCGTGAGCCCGGAGGCCAAGGCGGCAGCCGGCATCGGCGAGGGCCTGATCCGCATGGCGGTAGGCCTGGAGTCCGTGGCCGACCTGAAGGCCGATCTGCTGCGCGGGCTCGGCGACTAAGCCAGGCGGGCTGCAGTCGCACAGCTCAACGGGGCGCGTCGCTACCGCTGCCCGAAACGGCCTGGACGCCGGCCTTGCCGACGTCATAGGTGGTGCTGACCGCGGTCGAGGCGACGCTGACCGCCGCCGAGCCGGCGGTAGCCGCGGCCGAGACCGCGGCGCTGCCTACGGCGACGGTGGCGCCCACCACGCTGCAGCCGCACATGCCCGCTACGGCGAGGACGGCAAGGATGGCGGACGCGGTCGCCAGCATGGTGCGCGCCGCGCGCGGCGGCCGGGTGGCTGCTGCCGCCTTCATCGCAGCAGGCGCCGGCGCAGCAGCATCAGCGAGACCAGCAGGGCGGCCAGCGCGTAGGCTGCCAGCACCGCCACATGCAGCCAGGCGCCTTGCAGCGGCCAGCCGAGCAGCAGCGGGCGGATCAGCGCCACCGCGTGCGCCAGCGGCAAGGCCTTGGCCGCCGCCTGCACGGCGCTGGGCAACTGCTCGAGCGGGAAGAAAACGCCCGACAGCAGCAGCATCGGCGTCATGGCCAGGGTCTGGTAGAACATGAAGAAGTCATAGCTGGGCGCCAGCGCGGTGACGATCGTCGCCAGGCCGGCGAACGCCAGGCCGGCCAGGGCGATCACCGCCAGTGCGGGCAGCATGCCGCTCCAGTGCGCATAGCCGAGGACGCCCGCCACCAGCATGATGGCCGTGCCGGACAGCACCGCCTTGCTGGCCGCCCAGGCGATCTCGCCGAGGACCACGTCGCCCAGCGTCAACGGTGCGTGCATGATGGCTTCCCAGGTGCGCTGCACGTGCATGCGCGAGAAGGCTGAGTACATGGCCTCGAAGCTTGCCGACATCATCACGCTCGAGGCGGTGGTGCCGGCCGCGAGGAAGGCGATATAAGAAACGCCGCTTACGTGCCCCACCAGCATGCCCAGCCCGAGTCCGAGGCCGAACAGGTAGATCATCGGGTCGGCGAGGTTGCCGATCATCGACGGCACGGCGAGTTTCTTCCACACCATGAAGTTGCGGTACCAGACCATGGTCCAGTTGCGCAGGTTGCGCGGCCACAGCGGTTGCGGATAGCGTTGCGCCGGCACGGAGGCGGGCGGGGCAGCGCGCGTCGGCGCGACGGGCGGCAGCGGTGTACGGGGGTCCTGTTCGGCCATGCTCAATCCCTCATCTCCCGGCCCGTCAGTTTCAGGAATACGTCTTCCAGGTTGGCCGGCCGGTGCAGGTAGCGCACGCCGCCGTTGCCGTGCAGCGCCGCCAGCAGGGGGGCCGGCTCGCGCACATAGCAGAACAGCGTCTCACCGCTGATCTCCGCCCGCTGGGCGAGCGGCGCCAGCCTTGCCCGCAATGGCTCCAGCTCATCGCCGTAGACCTCGACCACGTCGCAGCCGATCTGCGCATTGATCAGTTCGTGCGGCCGGCCCTCGGCGATCTTGCGTCCGCCGTCGATCACGCACAGGTAGCTGCACAGACGCTCCGCCTCCTCCATGAAGTGCGTGGTCAGCAGGATGGTCTTGCCCGCCGCCATCAGCGACTTCAGGCGCTCCCAGATCAGGTGGCGCGCCTGCGGGTCCAGGCCGGTGGTGGGCTCGTCGAGCACCAGCAGGTCGGGATCGTTGATCAGGGCGCGCGCCACCGTCAGGCGGCGGCGCATGCCGCCGGAGAGGTCCCGCACCTGGGCGTCGGCGCGGTTCTCCAGCCGCGCGAACTCCAGCAGGGCCGGGATGCGGCGTTCGATCTCGGCGCCGGGCAAGCCGAAATAGCGGCCGAAGATGCGCAGGTTCTCGATCACGCTGAAGTCGGGGTCGAGATTGTCGAACTGCGGTACCACGCCGACGCGCATCCGTGCCTGCGGTGCTCGCGCCGGCACCGGCTCGCCACATAGCGTGATGCTGCCGGCAGCGGGTGTGGTCAGGCCGAGCAGCAGGCGCAGCGTGGTGGTCTTGCCTGCACCGTTGGGGCCGAGCAGCCCGAAGCACTGGCCACGCTGGACTTCGAGGTCGAGGTCGTCCACCACGAGCGTATCGCCGTAGTGCTTGCTTACCTTCTGCAGTTGGAGGATGGCGGTCAAGGCTGGGCGGCTTGGGGGCGCCGGCGGCGCGATACCAGCCATTATGCCGGTCCTCGGCGTGCCGCATCGTGGCGCGCTGCAGCAAGAATGGCGCCGAACGGTTATCGTTCGCTGGAGCGGCACCGTGGCGGTGCTGCGCAATCGATGACCGCAAGAGCAAGAGGGAGGCAGCAAGGATGAATACGGAATCCGTATTGGCGCAGTGGCACGAGGCCGAGCGGCGGGCGAGGGCTGGCATCGGCAGCCCCGGCGTGGCGTCGCGCCAGGATCTGCGCGCGCGCTCGGGACTGCAGTTCTTCGAGGACATGCTGGCAGGCAGGTTGCCGGGCCCGCCGATCGGGGAGCTGATGGATTTCGTGCCAGTCGAGTTCGAAGTGGGGCGCTTCGTCTTCCAGGGCACGCCCGGCGCCCGCCACTACAACCCGATCGGTACCGTGCACGGCGGTTATGCCGCGACGTTGCTCGATTCCTGTGTCGGCTGCGCCATCCACACGCAACTGCCGGCCGGCAAGGGCTATACCACGCTGGAATTGAAGGTGAACTACGTGCGGCCGCTGACCGCCGAGACCGGGCCGATCCGCGCGGAGGGCAAGGTGGTCAGTTTGACCAACCAGATCGGCATTGCCGAGGGGCGTATCGTCGACGTGCGAGGCAAACTGTACGCTTACGCCACCACGACCTGCCTCCTGTTCCCGCTGCCGGACGCCTGACGGGCGTGGTACCGCGAAAAAAAACCGCCAGCTGGGCTGGCGGTTTTTTGGCATGCCGCGAGGCTCAGTAGAGCTTCTTCGGCAGCATCTGCATACGCAGGCGCTTGCGCAGGCGCGACTCGGCAGCCTTCTTCTTGCGCTTGCGCTCAGTCGTCGGCTTTTCGTAGGCGGTCCGGCTCTTGAGTTCGACGATCAGGCCGGTCTGAAGAATTGCCCTGCGGAAGCGTCGCATCGCGACTTCAACGGGCTCACCTGGTTTCAAGACGATCTTAGTCAATTCAGTCCTTTCGGGGATGCCGCAAGGCGGCGTGGTTCAAACGGGAGGGGCGTCGCGCGCCCGGGGATCAGCCCCGGCACGTCCGACGACACCGTCGGACGGCTTGTCGCTACCGCCTTCCGTCCTTCGTGGCGGAAGGCGGCGCGGCAGCGGCAGAAGGCCCGATCCTTGCCTGCAACACGGCGCCGGGATACCCGGCAACCGGTGCTGGCCCGCGCTGCAGCGCTTGCGTCGGCCTCCCGGGGTTCTCATGGACCCATTGGCCTGCGCGATGCGGTGCACGACGTATACGCGTATACGCGCGCGAACGGATAAACTCTACCTTTTACGCGATTTTCAAGCGCTTGTCAAGAAAGTGGTCTGGCAGGAAGGGCTGGCGCGAATGGGGTGAGTGCTGTATTATTCGCACTTCTGACGCGGGGTGGAGCAGTTGGCAGCTCGTCGGGCTCATAACCCGAAGGTCGCAGGTTCAAGTCCTGCCCCCGCAACCAGTCTCCTGGCCGGTTCCAGCCAAAGCTTTTCCTCGGTGCATGCTGCCGGGGTCCTTGCACTACCTCTCCCTCGCTTTTCTCCGTCGTTCTCACTGTTTTTCTCCTTCGGCTCGGCGCTGCGTTCGACTGGCTCGTCGTTGTGTTCGTCTGTGCTTCGCAATTTTTGTGCCGTAGGGAGGGGGCTTTGGTATCGGTTGGCCTTGCCGATCGTCGCCAGTGGCGACGACCAATGCAAAAAGGCCCGCAATTGCTTGCGGGCCTTCGCATTCTTTGGCTCCCCGACCTGGGCTCGAACCAGGGACCTACGGATTAACAGTCCGGCGCTCTACCGACTGAGCTATCGGGGAACAGCTGAGAAAAAAATTATAACCAGTTTCTCTCTGATTCGTCAATAGTTTTTTGACATTTTATCGATGTCGCCAGCTTTGCCGAATCTCTGGTTTGCCAATCGCGGTGCGGCTTGCTGGTCCATCGGACCAGTCTGCAGCTGTCCGCTCAAGAGCGAGGCCGCATTATAGCGGCTCTCCTCCTCTTATGCCAGGAAAAACTGTCCGGAGTCCTTCTTTTTTGCAGCGCGCCCGGCTCAGTCGAACACCGGTGTGTCCACGCCCAGGATCTTGTGCAGTTTCGGTGACGTGGTGGTGTACTGCATGTGGATCTTCTTCTCGGGGAAGACGTAGGGCGCAGCACCGAAGGCGGCCAGGGCTGCCTCGTGGAAGCCCGACAGGATCAGCTTCTTCTTGCCCGGGTAGGTGTTGATGTCGCCCACGGCAAAGATGCCCGGGATATTCGTCTCGAATTTCTCCGTGTCGACCTTGATCTGCTTGCGCTCCAGGTCCAGGCCCCATTCGGCGATCGGGCCCAGCTTGGGCGACAGGCCGAAGAAGACCAGCAGGTCGTCCAGCGGCAAGCGGCGCGTGATGCCGTCGGCGCCCGCCACGCGCAGTTCCGTCAGCAGGCCGTCCTTTTCCTCGAAGCCGCCGATCTGTCCGACCATGAACTGCATTTCGAGGCGCTCGCAGAGCTCCTTCATCCTGGCCACCGAAGCGGGCGCGGCGCGGAAGCCGTCGCGGCGATGGACCAGCACGATCGACTCGGCCTTGCCGGCCAGATCCAGCGCCCAGTCGAGCGCCGAGTCACCGCCGCCGACGATGACCAGGTTGCGGCCATGGAAGCGGCTCGGATCCTTGACGCGATAGAAGAGTTGCTTGCCGTCGAAGCGGTCGATGCCCTCGACCTTCAGCGTGCGCGGCTGGAACGAACCGACCCCCGCCGCGATGAACAGGGTCTTGGTGAGGAAGCGCGTGCCCGTCGAGGTTTCGACGAAGAAGCGGCCGTCATCACGCCGCTCGACCACCGCGACTTCCTGGCCCAGATGGAAGGTGGGCGCGAACGGCTCGATCTGCCTGAGCAGGTTGTCCGTCAGTTCCTGGCCGGTGCAGATCGGCACGGCCGGAATGTCATAGATCGGCTTGTCCGGATAGAGCTCGACGCACTGGCCGCCGACGACCTTGAGCGAGTCGACCACGTGGGCCTTGATCTCGAGCAGGCCCAGTTCGAAGACCTGAAACAGGCCCACCGGCCCGGCGCCCACGATCAGCGCATCGATATCCAGCGGCTTTCCGCTGCTCGGGATGGCGATGCTGGCGTGCTGAGAAGCGTCGGCGATGGGGTTGGGAATGCTCAAATCCATGATCGTCCTGTACGTTCTGCGGGCGCGCTGCGCCCGCCGTGGCGGGAATGCACGTGGGGACGGCTTGCCGGCACGTCGGCAGCCCTCGCGCCGTGGCGCGGCAGGGCCGGTGTCCGCGGGCCTTGTCTTGTCTTGGTATGCTCGGCGCGGTTCAGCGCTGCAGGTACTGCAGCTTGCCGGTGGCGTCCTTCCATTCTTCGGCCTCCGGCAGGGGAGACTTGGTCTTGGTAATGGAAGGCCAGCCGCGTGCCAGCTCGACGTTCAGCGCGATGTATTCCTGCTGGTCGCCGGGCACATCTTCTTCGGCATAGATCGCGTTCACCGGGCACTCGGCTACGCACACCGCGCAATCGATACACTCGTCCGGGTCGATGGCGAGGAAGTTCGGGCCTTCGCGGAAGCAGTCGACCGGGCATACGTCGACGCAATCAGTGTATTTGCAACGGATGCAGGCTTCGGTGACAACGTGAGTCATTTCGGTTCCAGAAAATCGGATCGGCTTGGATTGGGGGCTGGCCGCTTGTCACCGGCGCCGCCGCAGAAAGTGCAGCGCGAGCGCGGGCCATGATCTTTCAAAGACCGATATTGTAGCCGAGCCGGAAGGCGAGGGCAGTGGTGCTATATACCGGGATCAGATAGTTTTCTTATTTCTTTATGTATATTTGATCCAGCTCAGCCTGGTGCTCCCTTCCGCGCGATCTTTTCCGCCGATGTGACGCAGGCGTTCTATGCTGTGAGATGGCCGCGCTGGCTTGCGGGGCCGCCTTTTTGCCACAGGAGGTGCAGTCCGTGCCGGCCATTCTTCCTTTGACTTCCCCGTCCCCGCGGCGCACCGCGTGCCGGTCGGACCGGCACGCATCCGGGCTGCGCGCCCGTGCCGCGGCCGGCCTCGCCCTGCTGGCGCTGGCCGCGGGCACGTGCGCGCAGTCGCTCAACGGTACGGCCGATGCCGGTAGCGTGGTCGCCAGGCTGGTCGCCCGTGGCGCGCAAAATGCGCAGCCCGTGGCGTTGGGCGACCTGACCAGCTTCGAGTGGGATCATTTCACCGTGAAGCGGATGCCGGCCGGAGACGGCATGATGAACTGCGGCCGGGCCGGCCTGGTGCCGTGCGACCCCGCACTCGATCCGCCACGCGGCCAGCGTATCCAGGTGCTGCTGTTCCTGCGCGACGGCCAGCCGGTCTATCGCGAGCGCATCATGACCGAACTGGGTGCCTTCGCCGATCCTCTGCCCGACAATGTGCCGCGCGCGCAAGCCATGCTGTCGACCTGCCCGGGCGTGCATGGGCGCAAGCTCTGGTGCGTGCAGGGAATGGGCCGTACGCGGCAGCCCGATCCCTATTCCGACGGCGGCTGAGTGGCTGGCGGGGCGGTTCTGGCGCTGGGCGCGGCGTGGGCAGTTCGGTTAGCATGATGCTCCGCCTAGGCATTGCTGTCCGCCCGACATGATCATTTCCTCGCTGCTCGACACCGACCTGTACAAGTTCACGATGATGCAGGTGGTGCTGCACCATTTTCCCGCTGCCCACGTCGAGTATCGCTTCAAGTGCCGCAACGCCGGCGTCGATCTCACCCCCTACGTCGACGAGATCCGCGCCGAGGTGGCGCAGCTGTGCCAGCTCCGGTTCACGGAAGAGGAGCTCGAATACCTGCGCGGTCTGCGCTTCATCAAGAGCGACTTCGTCGATTTCCTCGGGCTCTTCCACCTGAACGAGAAGTATGTGCACATCGCCCCCTCGGCCAAGGGCGGCGGCGAGATCGACATCACCATCCGCGGGCCGTGGTTGCACACCATCCTGTTCGAGGTGCCGCTGCTGGCCATCATCAACGAGGTCTACTTCCGTCGCACGCAGCCGGCTGCCGACCTGGAGGAGGGGCGGCGCCGGCTGGAGGCCAAGCTGGCGTTGCTGACGGTGCCGGCCCATGCGGACTGCGTGATCGCCGACTACGGCAGCCGGCGCCGCTTCTCGCGCGACTGGCAGGAGGAGGTGCTGCTGACCATGCAGGGCACGCTCGGACATCAGATGGCCGGTACCAGCAATGTGCACTTTGCCCGCCAGCACAAGATGATCCCGCTGGGCACGATGGCGCACGAGTACCTGCAGGCCTGCCAGTCGCTCGGCCCGCGCCTGCGTGATTCCCAGGTGTTCGCGCTCGAGACCTGGGCCAAGGAGTACCGTGGCGACCTGGGTATCGCGCTGTCGGATACCTACGGCTTCGACGCCTTCCTGCGTGATTTCGACCTGTACTTCTGCAAGCTCTTCGACGGCGTGCGGCACGACTCGGGCGACCCGGTCGCCTGGGGCGAGCGCATGCTCGCCCACTATGCCGCCAACCGTGTCGACGCGCGCAGCCGCACGCTGATCTTCAGCGACAGCCTCGACATCCCGCGCGTGATCGAACTCTTCGAGCGCTTCCGCGGGCGCTGCCGCCTGGCCTTCGGCGTCGGTACCAACCTGACCAACGACCTGGGCTATACACCGCTGCAGATCGTCATCAAGATGGTCCGCTGCAACGGGCAGCCAGTGGCCAAGCTGTCGGATGCGCCGGAGAAGACCATGTGCGACGATCCGGCCTACCTGGCCTACCTGCGCCAGGTCTTCGGCATCGATTCCCGGCCCGTATAATCGTCGCTGGCCGATCGCCGCCGGCCGTTTCCGCTACCGCTCACGGAACAGACATGGATACCCGCAACGCCCGCGACCGCATCTTCGCCCGCATCCGCGCCGCCCAGGGCCGGCCGTCCACGGTCGGCAGTCACGAGCGCGAGGCGGTGGCGGACTACCTCGGCCGCCATCCACAGGGCCCGCGTCCACCGGTGCCCTCCGACCTGGCCGAGGCCTTTGCCACGCAGGCTCGCAAGATGGCCTCGACGGTGGTGCGGGTGGCCGCCGACAGCGATGTGCCGGCGGCCGTCGCCGGGTACCTGGAGGGGCTTGGCCTGGCGCGTCGCGCGGTCGCCTGGGAAACGCTGGCGGGTCTGCCCTGGCAACAGCACGGTCTGGAGGTCGAGTGCCGTCCGCCGCTGCGCGATCCACAGGCCGACCGCGAGCACGGCGACCTGGTCGGCATCACCGGCTGCTTCTGCGCCATCGCCGAGACAGGCTCGCTGATGCTGCTGTCGGGGCCGCAGACCTATGCCTCGGCGGCACTGCTGCCGGAGACCCATATCGCGGTCGTGCCCGCGGCCCGCATCGTCGCCGGGCTGGAGGATGCCTTCGCGCTGGTGCGCCGCGAGCGCGGCGAACTGCCGCGCGCCACCAATATCATCAGCGGCCCGTCCCGCACCGGCGACATCGAGCAGACCATCGTGCTGGGTGCGCATGGTCCCTATCGGGTCCATGTGATCGTGGTCGGCCAGGGCTGAGTCGCGGCGCGCCGCTTGCTTTAAACTGCTGGGCTCGCCGCGTGCCGCGTGCCGGGCAGGCTCCCGGCGCCGTGCGCGCATGCCGGCGTGCCGCTTCCCGGCGACACGCCACGCCCGCCCCCCGATATGCCAAGGAGATTGCGCCTGATGCGACGTGTGTCCCCGTCACTGCGATTGCTGTTGCCCGTTGTTGTGCTGAGTTGCCTTGCCTTGCCGGCAAGGGCAGCGGATCTCGACGGTGCCGTGCTGTCGCCGCTGTGGGGCGTGCCGTTCGCCGGCATCCTGCTGTCGATCGCGCTGGTGCCGCTGCTGGCGCCACGCTTCTGGCACCACCACTTCGGCAAGGTGGCGGCAGGTTGGGGACTGGTCTTCATCGTGCCCTTTGCCGCCGTATTCGGCCTGCATGCCGCGCTGGCCAACGCGCTGCATGCGCTGCTGGCCGAGTACATTCCCTTCATCGCGCTGGTGGGGGCGCTCTATATCGTCGCGGGCGGCATCTGCGTGCGCGGCAACCTGCAGGGCTCGCCGCGGCTGAACACCGGCATCCTCGCGCTGGGTACCCTGCTGGCCAGCCTGATGGGCACCACCGGTGCGGCGATGTTGCTGATCCGTCCGCTGCTGCGCGCCAACGACAACCGCAAGCATGTGGCGCACGTGGTGGTCTTCTTCATCTTCCTGGTTGCCAATGCCGGCGGTGCGCTGACGCCGCTGGGCGATCCGCCACTGTTCCTGGGCTTCCTCAAGGGCGTGGACTTCTTCTGGACCTTGCGCAATATCCTGCCCGAGACGCTGTTCATGTGGGGGGCGCTGCTGGCCATCTTCTACCTGATCGACCGCCACTACTACCTGCACAAGGAGGAGAACCTCCCCGCCGCGGCCGATCCCACGCCCGCCACGCGCGGCATCGTGCTGGAGGGCAAGGTCAACCTCCTGCTGCTGCTGGCGATCATCGGACTGGTGCTGATGAGCGGGCTGTGGAAGCCGGGCATCGCTTTCGACGTGATGGGCACCGAGGTGGCCCTGCCTGCGCTGGTGCGCGACGTGCTGCTGGTGGCGGTGGCGCTCGCTTCGCTGCTGCTGACGCCGCATGCGGCGCGCGCGGGCAACGAGTTCGGCTGGGAGCCGATCCTCGAGGTCGGCAAGCTGTTCGCCGGCATCTTCCTCACCATCATCCCGGTCATCGCCATGCTGAAGGCAGGCACGCAGGGACCGTTCGCCGCCGTCCTCCACGCGGTCAGCGATGCCGGCGGCCAGCCGATCGACAGCATGTACTTCTGGGCCACCGGCGTGCTGTCGTCCTTCCTCGACAACGCACCGACCTACCTGGTCTTTTTCAACACCGCCGGCGGCGACGCCGCCACGCTGATGACGCGCGATGCGTCGACGCTGGCGGCGATCTCCGCCGGCGCTGTCTTCATGGGTGCCAACACCTATATCGGCAATGCCCCGAACCTGATGGTCAAGGCCATCGCCGAAAGCCGCGGCGTGCGCATGCCGGGCTTCTTCGGTTTCATGGCCTGGTCGGTGTGCTTCCTGGTGCCGCTGTTCCTGGTGATGACCCTGATCTTCTTCCACGTGTGACTGGTGACTGCGATGAAGCCTTCCATTCTCGTGACCCGCGCCATCTTTGCCGATGTGCTGGAGCGGCTGGCGCAATACTTCGAGGTCGATCACAACCAGGCTGACGTGCAGCTCGACGCGGCCGCGCTGAGGGCGCGCCTGGCGGGCAAGGCCGGCGTGCTGGCCAATGCCGCCGACCGCATCGACCAGGAACTGGTGCGCGACCTACCGGCGCTGCGCGCGGTGTGCAATATGGCGGTGGGCTACAACAATCTCGACGTGCCGGCGCTGACCGCGGCCGGCATCGTCGCCACCAATACGCCCGATGTGCTGACCGAGACCACGGCCGACTTCGGCTGGGCCCTGCTGATGGCGGCGGCGCGCCGCGTGACCGAGTCCGAGCACTGGCTGCGCGCGGGCAAGTGGCAGCGCTGGAGCTACGATATGTTCCTCGGCGTGGACCTGTACGGCAGCACGCTGGGCATCCTGGGCATGGGCCGCATCGGCCAGGCCCTGGCCCGCCGCGCCGCCGGCTTCGGCATGACCGTGCTCTACCACAACCGCAGCCGCCTGCCGCAGGAGGTGGAGCAGAGCGTCAACGCGAGCTACGTCGGCAAGGACGAATTGCTGGCGCGTGCTGACCACCTGCTGCTGGTGCTGCCCTACAGCGCGGCAAGCCATCACGCCATCGGTGCCGCCGAACTGGCACGCATGAAACCCAGCGCGACGCTGGTCAACCTCGCGCGCGGCGGCGTCGTCGATGATGCCGCGCTGGCCGAGGCGCTGCGCGAGCACCGCCTGTTCGCCGCAGGGCTCGATGTGTTCGAGGGCGAGCCTGCCGTGCATCCCGGCCTGCTGGAGGTCCCCAACGTCGTGCTGACGCCCCATATCGCCAGCGCTTCGGAGCGGACGCGCCGCGCCATGGCGATGCTGGCGGCGGACAACCTGATCGCGGCGCTCGATGCCGGCCCGGACGCTGGCCGCCCGCCTTCGGTGATCAATCCTGAGGTCTTGCCACGCCGCCGCTGAACGCGGCGCGGGCGGATTCCTGCGGCCGTGCGCGACGTATTGCGACGTATTGCGACGTATTGCGACGTGTTGCGACGTGTTGCGGCCTTTCCTGATGTGAGCCGATGAGCCTGATTTCCCTTGGTACCCTGGCCGCCGCGGTGGCGGCCGTGATCCTGCAGATCGTGTTGCTGCTGCGCGGGCGTGCGGGCGGCGGCGCGGAGGTCGAGGCTGCAGTGGATGCGGCCGCTGACGCGCTGCAGCGCGAACTCGCCTCGCTGCGTGCCGAGCATGCGCGCGCCAGCGAACGGCTGGAGCGTGAGTTGCGCGCGGAGGTGGCCGAGAACGGCCGGGCCGGGCGTGGCGAAGCCGGACAGCAGATGATGCGCTTCCAGCAGGCGCTGTCGGCGCAGCTCACCAGCATCGCCACGCTGCAGAACAACCAGATCGATACCTTCGCGCAACAGCTCGCCAAGCTGACCGAATCCAATGCGCAGCAACTCGACCAGGTGCGGCAGCACCTGCTGCTGCAGGGGCAGCAGGCGCGCGAGGAGCAGGGCGCTGCGCTGCGCCGTTTCGGCGACGGCTTGCAGCAGCAGCTGGGGCAACTGTCGGAGTCCAACGAGCGCCGGCTGGCCGAGGTGCGAGCGACGCTGGAGCAGAAACTGCGCGATATCGAAGCCAACAATGCGCTCAAGCTGGAAGAGATGCGGCGCACGGTCGACGAGAAGCTGCATGCCACGCTGGAGCAGCGCCTGGGCGAGTCGTTCAAGCTGGTGTCGGACCGGCTCGAGCAGGTGCATCGCGGCCTGGGCGAGATGCAGGTGCTGGCCCAGGGGGTCGGCGACCTGAAGCGCGTGCTGACCAATGTGAAGACGCGCGGTACCTGGGGCGAGGTGCAGCTCGAGATGCTGCTCGAGCAGTTGCTGACTGCCGAGCAGTACGGCAAGAACGTCGAGACCGTGCGCAACTCGGGCGCGCGCGTGGAGTTCGCCATCCGCCTGCCCGGCAAGGATGCGGACGGACAACCGGTCTGGCTGCCGATCGATGCCAAGTTCCCCAAGGAGCAGTACGAGCGCCTGCTCGACGCACAGGAGCGCAGTGATGCCGATGGCGTGGCGGCTGCGGGTCGGGAACTGGAGTCGGCGCTCAAGCGCGAGGCGCAATCCATCGCCGAGAAGTACCTCTCGCCTCCGCAGACGACCGATTTCGCCATCCTGTTCCTGCCCACCGAAGGGCTGTATGCCGAGGCGCTGCGCCGGCCGGGGCTGGCCGACCTGCTACAGCGCGACTATCGCGTCACGGTGGCCGGGCCGACCACGCTCACGGCGCTGCTCAACAGCCTGCAGATGGGCTTCCGCACCCTGGCGCTGGAGCGCCGCTCCAGCGAGGTATGGGAGGTGCTGGGTGCGGTCAAGACGGAATTCGGCAAGTTCGGCGAGGTTCTGGCCAAGACGCGGGACACGCTGGAACGTGCCGCCCGCAATATCGAGCAGGCCGAGGTGCGGACACGGCAGATGGAGCGCAAGCTGCGCAAGGTCGAGGCATTGCCGGGCGAGGCCGCGCAGCGGCTGCTTGGCCCGGCGGCCGCGCTGGCGTCCGACGAGAGCGATTGAGCGCGCGGGCGGCGCCAGGAAAGAGTGAAAGCGGCGAAAGGACGCCCGGCGGTGGCGCCAGGCTGTCAAGGGCAGCCGCTCAGCGGCACTCGCGGATGGTGACTTCGATGCCGCCGAAGCGTGCCGCCACCCAGTTATAGGCCTTGCAGGCCAGCCACAGCAGGCCGAAGCCGATCAGCGCGTTGAGAATCAGGGCCGTGAACACGGTGATGCCCGGCAGATCGCCGTAGCGGACGAAGGCAACGAACAGGCCGAGCGAGACGATGGGCACCGAGAAGCACAGGTATACCAGTACCAGCGCGCGGGCGGTCTTGACCGGGTGGAGGTAGGCAATCTCCTGATTCATGACAACAGGCTGTAAACGAGTGAGGTTGCGCAAGTGTAGCGTTTTGGGCAGCGGCGCGCATAGCCCGGCTCCCGGAGGGGGGGCATATCCGGCCAAAGCGACCGCGCGTGCGGCCAGACTGGTGCGCAAAAACGACACTGCGCCCCGGGGCGAGGCAGGAAGCGCCGGTTGCCGGCCTCATACCAGGCCGTCGAACAGCACTACCTCGACCGTATCGCCGGCGGCCACGGCCCCCTGTTCATGGGCCAGCACGATGAAACAATTGGCCTCGCTCATCGAACGCAGCACGCCGGAGCCCTGCTGGCCTGTGGCCCTGACTTCCAGTCCGCCATCGGCGGCCGGCGCCAGCACGCCGCGCTGGAACTCGGTGCGGCCGGGTTTCTTGCGCATCGCCTGGGCGCAGCGCACGCGCAGGCGCGGCGGCGTCGGCGCATCGGTGCCCATCATGCGCAGCAGCGCGCCGCGCACCATCTGGTAGAAGGTCACCATCACCGCGACGGGATTGCCCGGCAAGCCGAACAACAGGGCCTCGTGCGCGCCGGAGGCGATGCGGCCGAAGGCCATCGGCCGGCCGGGACGCATGGCGATGGACCAGAACTGCACGTCGCCCAGGCGTGCCATGGTCTGCTTCGTATAGTCGGCTTCGCCGACCGAGACGCCGCCCGAAGTGATCACCGCATCGGCGATCTCGCAGGCGCTGCGCAGGGTGGCCTCCAGGGCCTCGGGATCATCGCGCACCACCCCCAGGTCGATCAGGTCCACATGCAGCCGGCGCAGCATGCCGTGCAGGGTGTAGCGGTTGGAGTCGTAGACGCAGCCGGGCTCCAGCGGCTCGCCGATGGAGCGCAGTTCATCGCCGGTCGAAAAGAAGGCGACGCGCAGGCGGCGCCGAACCGCGACCTCGGCCACGCCCAGCGAGGCCAGCAGGCCAAGATCGACCGGGCGGAGCAGGCGGCCGGCCGCCAGCGCCGCCCGGCCACGGGCCAGGTCTTCGCCGCGCAGGCGGCGGTTGGCTCCGCGGACCACGGCGCTGGCGGAGAAGCGGATGTGGCCGTCGGCAGCGTCTTCGACGAGTTCCTGCGGGATCACCGTATCGCATCCCGCCGGCATCAGGGCGCCGGTCATGATGCGCAGAGCCTGGCCGGGTGCCAGCGGTGCGTCGCCGCGGCTGCCGCCAGCCAGCGCCGTGCCGGCCACCGGCAGGGTGACGAAGCCGTCCGAGGCCCCCTCCGGCCGGTCCAGCGCGTCGCCCGCGAAGGCATAGCCGTCCATGGCGGCATTGTCGTGGGCCGGCACGTCGAGCGGCGAGATCACGTCCTCGGCCAGCACGCGGTCCAGCGCGTCGCGCAACGCGACCCGTTCGACACCTCCCACTGGCCGGGCCGCTTCGGCGAGCAGGCGTTGCGCCTGGTCGACGCGCAGCGCGGCGGCGTCGTGGTCGGATTGGCAGGAGGGGAGGGGGGGCAAAGACGGCATCGGGTTTCGGATTGGGCAGGTGCGACGAGCGATCAGTCCGCGGCGCAGCGGCCGAAGGCCTGCAACTCTTCCAGGGTGTTGAGATTAGCGAAGGCGAGCGGGTCGTCGAACACGACCTCGGTCAGCCGGTGTGACGCGGCCCAGGTCTCGACCTTGCGCCCGCCACCGGACAGGTAGGCCAGCAGGCTGTCGCGCGCCGCCACCGGCAGCAGGCAGAACACGGGTTGCGGCTGGCGCCTGCCTTGCGCATCGCGTGTCACGGCCATCGCCAGTTCCGCGCCGGTCGAGGCCAGGCCATGGGCGAGCCGTGCTACCAGGTCGGTCGGCAGCCGTGGTGTATCGCATGGCGCCGTGACCATCCAGGCGGTGCGGCACTGTTCCAGCCCGGCTGCCATGCCGGCGAGCGGCCCGGCGAAACCGGGCAGCGAATCCGGCACGACGACCAGGCCGAAGTCCTGGTATCGCTCCAGGTTGCGGTTGGCATTGATCAGCATCGCCCCGGTCTGGGGAGTCAGCCGCGCCTGCACATGGCAGACCAGCGGGATGCCGTCCAGCAGTTGCAGCCCCTTGTCGACGCCCCCCATGCGGCTGCCACGGCCGCCGGCGAGGATCAGGCCGGTGACGTGGTCGGGATGGATCATCATGCGTGTGCGATGGTGGGGCGGTGGCGGGCGGGGTCAGCCGCCGATATAGGACATTTCGATCTTGCGTTCCGCGCGGGCTGCGCGGATTGCCGGATCGCTCCGCTGCTCGGAGTAGTTGTCCGTGCGCTGCTGCCATAGCGCCGCGATCGCGTTGGCGATCTCCAGGTCGCTGCGGCCGCTGCGGAGCAACTCGCGCAGGTCATGGCCTTCGGTGGCGAACAGGCAGAGGTAGAGCCGTCCCTCGGTCGACAGCCGGATGCGGCTGCAATCACCGCAGAAAGCGTGGGAGACACTGGAGATCACGCCGATCTCGCCCGCACCGTCGCGGTAGCGCCAGCGCTCGGCCGTTTCGCCCAGGTAGTTGGCCCCGATCGCTTCGAGCGGGAAGGCTGCGTCGATGCGGCGCACCACTTCCGCGGAAGGCAGCACCTCGTCCATGCACCAATGGTTGCTGGCGCCGACGTCCATGAATTCGATGAACCGTACGATCACGCCGGAGCCGCGGAAATGTGCCGCCATCGGCACGATCTCGCTATCGTTGACGCCACGCTTGACCACCATATTGACCTTGAGCGGTGCCAGGCCGGCAGCCTGCGCCGCCTCGATGCCGGCCAGCACGTCGCGCACGGCGAAATCCACGTCGTTCATGCGCCGGAAGGTGGTGTCGTCGATGGCGTCGAGGCTGACGCTGACGCGTGTCAGGCCGGCATCGCGCAGGGCCCGTGCCTTGCGCGCCAGCAGCGAGGCATTGGTGGTCAGTGTCAGGTCGAGCGGCTTGCCCGAGACGGTTTCGAGACGCGCCAGCATTTCCACCAGCTTTTCGATGTTCTTGCGCAGCAGCGGCTCGCCGCCGGTGAGCCGGATCTTTTCCACGCCGTGTGCAACAAAGAGCCGGGCCGCCCGGGTGATTTCCTCGAAGCTCAGCAGCTCGGCATGCGGCAGGAAGGTGTAGTCCTTGTCGAAGACGTCCTTCGGCATGCAGTAGACACAGCGGAAGTTGCAGCGGTCCGTGACCGAGATGCGCAGATCGTGCAGCGGGCGCCCGCGCCGGTCGGAAAGCAGGCCGGTCGGCGGGACCAGTTCGGCCGGGATGCCGGAGGCCATCGAGCGATAGCGATGCTCGCGCAGGTCGAGGATGGGGATGACGGTCTCGGTCATGGCCTGGGGGCGGGGCTCGCGGCTCGGGGCCCGGGCGGTGTGCCCCGGTTCCCGCCGCGATGACTTGATGCCGTCATTCTAGCCGAGCGCGCAGGCGCCACGTGTTGCAGCGCGCCGGAAGGGAAAGGGGAGTGCGGCAGCCGGCCCGGACAGCTTGCCGGCAGGGGAAAAGAAAAAGGGGACGGCTTCCCGTCCCCTTCGGGCCGCGGTGGCACGCCGCCGCGGCATTGCCCTTGCGACTGGCGACTTACTGGTGCGCGGAAGAGATCATTTCAACCTGATTGCCGCCGGTTTCCACCAGGATCATCGGACCCTCGGGCAGCGGAGGCAGGGGTTTGCGCTCGCGCGGCACCCGCGGCGCGGGCACGATGCGGGCGGCGGCCTCCTGGGCGGCACGGTACTTGTCGCTGTCGGTATGGACCCACTGCAGGCCGGCAGCAGCCAGCATCGGCTCCAGGTTGCCCGGCGCAGCGGCCTGCACGGCAGGGGCGGGAGCCACGACGGCAGCCGCCGGCGCAGCTTCCACGGCCGTGACCGCGGGTGCTGCTACGGCAGCGGCTTCCGGTGCCGGGACGGCGGCGATCGCCGGTTCGGCCACCGGTTCGGCCACCGTCGTGGCCGGTGCCGGCTGGATCGGCGCGGCGGCTGCCACCGTGACGGGAGCGGGCTCGGCATGGGCCGGCTCGGTCAGCGGAACCGCTGGCGTGGCATTCGCAGCGGCTTCGACGGCTGCATGCTCGACTGCCACCGGAGCGGACTCGGCTGCCGCTGCCGCTGCCGCGATTGCCGGTTGCGCGGCAGCCACGGTTTCGGCCACCGGCTCGACGCGTGCCACGGCGACTGCCTCGACCTGCGTCACCGCGGCGGTGGCGACTGCGTCCGCCTCCGCGCCAACTGCGGCCAGAGGCGCCGGCGCCGCACCGACGTCGCCGGCTTCACCAGCTTCGCCATTCTGTTGACCGTCCTCGCGCTCGCGGCGATAGCGGTTGCGGCCGCGGCGGTTGCGGCGGCGGCGTTCTTCGCCCTCGCCAGCCTCGGCCGCTTCAGCGCCTTCGGTGCCTTCCGGCAGGTCGAGGCGTGCGCTGTCCTCGGCTTCACGTGCCGCAGCGGCGGTGCCGGGCTGGGCTGAGAGGCCCTCCGGCACGGCGGCAAGTGCTGCGACTTCCTCGGCGCCCTCGCTCTCGCGGGCTTCGCCGCGTTCGCGCTGGCGGTCACGGTTGCGCTCGCGACGTTCGCCGCGTTCGGCCCGTTCACCGCGTTCCGAGCGCTCGCCACGCTCACCCCGGTCGGGGCGCTCGCCGCGCTCGCGGCGTTCCTGGCCGGCTTCCGCCTGGCGGGAGGCCGGTGCGGCCTGGAGGTCGGCCGGCTGGCGCTGCGGACGCGGCTGGCGTTCGCCCTTCTGCTCCGTCGCCGGCCGCTCGCCGCGTTCGCCGCGCTGGCCGCGGCCACTCTGGCGTTCGCCGCGCTCGGCGCGCTCACCGCGATCGGTGCGCTCACCACGGTCTCCGCGCTCGCCGCGCCCACCCTGGCCACGCTCACCCCGTTCGGTGCGTTCGCCGCGCGGCCCACGCTCGCGGCGGCCTTCACCGGTGCGTGCCTCGGCGGCCACTGGCTTGGCGGGCTCGACGGCCGGGGCTGCCGGCTTGGCGCCGAACAAGCCCTTCAGCCAGGCGATGAAGCCACCGCTGGCGACCGGCTGGGTGGCAGGCACGGGCGGCGCAGCAGGCACTTCCTGGCGCGGCGCGCGCTCGGGGCGCGGCGTCGACACCGGGGCCGGCTGCTCGGGCGTGATGCCCTTCACCGCGGCTTCCTGGCGCGGCTTGGCATCTTCCTTCTTGCGGCTGCTGTAGCTGGTATCGGCTTCCAGCTCCTTGGCGGCGGCCTCGGCCATCTTGTAGCTGGCCATGCTGTCCTCCAGGCGCGGATCGTCGTGGCGCAGGCGTTCCAGCTTGTAGTGCGGCGTCTCCAGGTGCTTGTTGGGGATCAGCAGCACATTGACCTTGAAGCGAAGTTCGATCAGGTTGATTTCCTGGCGCTTCTCGTTCAGCAGGAAGGCGGCCACCTCCACCGGTACCTGGCAGTGGATGGCGGCGGTGTTTTCCTTCATCGCCTCTTCCTGGATGATGCGCAGCACCTGCAGGGCGGACGATTCCGTATCGCGGATATGGCCCGTGCCGTTGCAGCGCGGGCAAGTGATGTGGGAGCCTTCCGACAGCGACGGGCGCAGGCGCTGGCGCGACAGCTCCATCAGGCCGAAGCGGCTGATCTTGCCCATCTGCACGCGGGCGCGGTCATGGCGCAGCGCGTCCTTCAGGCGGGTTTCCACGTCCTTCTGGGCCTTGCTCGACTCCATGTCGATGAAGTCGATCACGATCAGGCCGCCCAGGTCGCGCAGGCGCAACTGGCGGGCAATCTCATCGGCCGCTTCCAGGTTGGTGCGCAGCGCGGTTTCCTCGATGTCGGCGCCCTTGGTGGCGCGGGCCGAGTTCACGTCCACGGAGACCAGGGCCTCGGTGTGGTCGATCACGATGGCGCCGCCGGACGGCAGCATCACCATGCGCGAATAGGCCGACTCGATCTGGTGCTCGATCTGGAAGCGCGAGAAGAGGGGGACATCGTCGCGGTACTTCTTGACCCGGTTCAGGTTGTCCGGCATCACCACGCTCATGAAGGCGCGGGCCTGCTCGTAGATCTCGTCGGTATCGATCAGGATTTCGCCGATATCGGGCTGGAAGTAGTCGCGGATGGCGCGGATCACCAGGCTCGATTCCAGGTAGATCAGCAGCGGGGCCCGGTTGTCGCCGGCTGCGCCGTCGATGGCCTTCCACAATTGCAGCAGGTAGTTCAGGTCCCACTGCAGTTCCTCGGCCGAGCGGCCGATGCCCGCGGTACGGGCGATGATGCTCATGCCTTCGGGCACGGTCAGCTGCGCCATGGTCTCGCGCAGTTCCTGGCGGTCCTCGCCCTCGATGCGGCGCGACACGCCGCCGCCGCGCGGGTTGTTGGGCATCAGCACCAGGTAGCGGCCGGCCAGTGAGATGAAGGTGGTCAGGGCGGCGCCCTTGTTGCCACGCTCTTCCTTTTCTACCTGGACGATCAGTTCCTGGCCTTCGTGCAAGGCATCCTGGATGCGTGCATTGCGCACGTCGATGCCTTCCTTGAAATAGGCGCGGGCGACTTCCTTGAACGGCAGGAAGCCGTGGCGTTCTTCGCCGTAGTTGACGAAGCAGGCCTCCAGCGAGGGCTCGATACGGGTGATCACGCCCTTGTAGATGTTGCCCTTGCGCTGTTCGCGCCCGGCGGCCTCGATGTCGATGTCGATCAGCTTCTGGCCATCGACAATCGCGACGCGCAGTTCCTCTTGCTGCGTCGCATTGAAAAGCATGCGTTTCATCGCACTACCTCGCTCCAATGCCGCGCCAGGCACCGGCATGCGGCGCCACGCGGCGTTCCGTGAAGCACGCTAGGGAGCGAGTGGGGGTGGGAGAATTGCCGGGAGTGCCGGCACGCCGATGGGCGTGGCCGGCTGGGCGCGGGTGAGGAGAGGCCACGGCGTCCTGGCGACGGCCGCGGGGGTGAGAGAGGGCCGGCGGCTGCTCAGTGCAGCATGCCGGCGCAACACCCTGCTTGCTGGCGGCGGTTGCCGGGCAAAGCGCGCCGGCCATACCGCGGCCGGCCGCGGTATGGCCGAGACGCGTCAAAGAGCAATTTGTCGGGCACGACAATGCTTGTCCGCATGCTGACATCTCCTGGCGGGCGCACCTATACCTTCTTAGAGTTCTGCGACCGGGCGCCGGTAATACCAGCCAGCTGCGAGGCAAGCCTGCCGGCCGGCACCGTTAGCCGGTGCGGACGGGACTTCTCTCACCAGAGCGGATGCCACGGGCATCCGCCATCAAATTCTGTTCTACCTGAACACTCAGTTCCCACGTGACCGCCCAGATTGCCGAAGCCGACTTCGGTCGGCTTCCTGCGCGCGGACGGTTCCGTGCGTGCTGCTTTTTTGCCACCATTCGCCGGCCTGGCGTTCGCGGGGTACGCAAATCGACGTGAGGCCGGCCGGGCTGGCGGCAACCCAAAGTGTAAAATGCGATAAATCGCCTACACCGGATTACGCTGCCGGTCCTTGGGCCGGAACAGCGAGGAAATTATATTGAAAATGAATGAGTTACGCCATCAAATTGAAAAAGAGGCGCAGGCGCCCGCGATGGGGCCTCAGGTGGCGTATGTGACGGTTGGCGAAGAGGCCGATGGCCAGCGCATCGACAACTACCTGCTGAAGTCGGCCAAGGGCGTGCCCAAGAGCCACGTTTATCGCATCCTCCGTTCCGGCGAGGTGCGGGTCAACAAGGGGCGCGTCGACGCCACTTACCGGCTGAAAGCGGGAGATGTGGTGCGGATCCCGCCGATTCGCGTGGCGACTGCCGCACCTTCCACCGCCTTCGTGCCGCCGGCGAGCTTCCCCGTCCTGTTCGAGGATGCGCACCTGCTGATCATCGACAAGCCGGCCGGCGTGGCGGTCCATGGCGGCTCCGGCGTCGCCTTCGGGGTCATCGAACAGTTGCGGCAGGCCCATCCGGAAGCGCGCTTCCTGGAACTGGTGCACCGGCTCGACCGGGAGACCTCGGGCATCCTGATGCTGGCCAAGAAGCGCTCGGCGCTGGTCGGCCTGCACGAGCAGATCCGCGGCAATGCGCTCGACAAGCGCTATTTCGCCTGCGTGGCAGGCGAGTTCGCCAATGCCCGTCAGCATGTGAAGTTCCCGCTTTTCAAATACACCACGCCCGATGGCGAGCGCCGGGTGCGGGTGCAGGCCGACGGCCTGGCCTCGCATACGGTGTTCAACCGGGTCGAGGCCTTCTCCGGCTTCACGCTGCTGGAGGCCGAACTCAAGACCGGCCGTACGCACCAGATCCGCGTGCACCTCGCCCACTCGGGCTTTCCCATCGCGGGTGACGAGAAGTACGGCGACTTCGCCTTGAACAAGGCGCTGGCCCGGGCCGGGGCCCGGCCCGGATTGCGGCGCATGTTCCTGCATGCGCACCAGCTGACCTTCGCCCATCCGTCGACCGGCGAGGCGATCACGGTGCGCGCGCCGCTGCCGGCCGAGTGCCAGGCCTTCCTGCAGCAACTGCGCGAACAGGCGGGGCGGCCCGGCTGAGCACCGGCTGGCTTGCGGCCGCTACCGAAAAGAACAGAACGACAGACGAGGACACCCAGAACCATGCCCCGGCAACGCTTTGACCTGATCGTGTTCGATTGGGACGGAACCCTGATGGATTCCACACCGACCATCGCCAAGTGCATCCAGCTTGCCGCGCGTGATCTGGGCCTGCCGGAACCGGACGATCGTGCGGCCGCCCACGTGATCGGGCTTGGGCTGAAGGATGCGCTGTCGTATGCGGTGCCGACGCTGGACCCGATCGACTATCCCCGGCTGGCGGAGCGCTATCGCTACCATTTCCTGACCCGCGACGCCGAGCTGGTCCTGTTCGCCGGCGTGCGCGAGATGCTGGAAGCGCTGCGCGCGGAACACTATTTCCTGGGCGTGGCTACGGGCAAGACCCGCGCCGGCCTGCAGCGCGCGCTGGCCGCCACCGGCCTGGAACGCTTGTTCGACGCGACGCGCTGCGCCGACGAGACCTTCTCCAAGCCGAATCCCGCCATGCTGTTCGAGTTGACGCGCGAACTGGGCCAGGAGATGGCGCGCACCGTGATGATCGGCGACACCACGCACGATTTGCAGATGGCGATCAATGCCGGCGCGGCGGGGATCGGCGTCAGCTATGGCGCCCATCCGGCCGATTCGCTGCAGGCGATGACGCCGCTGCACTGCGCGGCGTCGGTCGAGGATCTCAGCCAGTGGCTGCGCGGCCATGGTTGAGGCGGCGCGACGCCTGTGCGACGCGGCGGCGCTGGCGGAGGGCGGGGATGGCGTGCGTTTCACGGTCGAGCTGCGTGGGCGGGAGATCAGCGCCTTCGTGGTGCGCTTCGACGGCGCGGCCCACGGCTATCTCAACCAGTGCGCGCATGTGCCGATGGAGCTGGACTGGCAGGAAGGCCGGTTCTTCGAGTCGTCGGGCCTATACTTGATGTGCGCGACACACGGCGCCATCTATGCGCCCGACACCGGGCTCTGCGTGGGCGGCCCCTGCCGTGGCGCCGCGCTCGTCAAACTGCGGATCGAGGAGCGTGATGGCGGCGTGTACTGGCTGCCGGAGTTTCCCTATGCCGCACCGGCCCTCGCCGCGGGCAGCTAGACAATGCGTGCCGGCCTGCGCTGCCACCCCTATCCCTAGCCATCTCATAGAGCCATTGCATGACTGAACAGCAGAAGCCTCCGTTTGACGACGATGGCGCCGGCAAGCCCGGCGCGGAGGGAGGCGTGGCGCCGGACCAGGCGCGCCTGGAGACGGCCCGCCACGCCGACTATCCGCTCGAGGACGAGTTGCGCCAGGGCGATGCGGCTGCGCGCCGCGAGTCGGAGGAGCGCGCCGCCAGACTGGCAGGGGCCGGCGGCCCGGTCGGGGGTGGCTGGGAGCGCGATGTGCTGGAGAAGGTGCTGATGGCATCGCTGCGCGAGCAGCGGGCGGCGCGCCGCTGGCGCATCTTCTTCCGCTTCGCGGGCCTGGCCCTGCTGGTGGCGCTATTCCTGCTGGTGTTCGATTTCAAGGGCGATGGCGGCATCAGCACCAGCGGCCGGCATACGGCCATGGTTTCGCTGGACGGCGAGATTGCCGCCGGCACGACGGCCAGCGCGGAATCGATCAACACGGCGTTGCAGGCCGCCTTCGCCGACACCAATGCGGCCGGGGTCATCCTCAAGATCAATTCCCCGGGCGGGTCGCCGGTACAGGCCGGCATCATCAATGACGAGATCCGCCGCCTGCGCAAGCTCTATCCGTCCAAGCCGCTCTACGTGGTGGTCGAGGAGATCTGCGCTTCAGGTGGGTATTACGTGGCTGCCGCGGCCGACAAGATCTATGTCGACAAGGCCAGCATCGTGGGCTCGATCGGCGTGTTGATGGACGGTTTCGGCTTCACCGGGCTGATGGATAAGCTGGGGGTCGAGCGCCGTCTGTATACCTCGGGCGCCAACAAGGGCATGCTCGACCCGTTCTCGCCGGAAGTGCCGCGGCAGAAGGAATATGCGCAGGCCATGCTCAAGCAGATCCACCAGCAGTTCATCGATGTCGTGAAGGCAGGGCGCGGCGATCGCCTCAAGGAGGATCCGGACCTGTTCTCGGGCCTGTTCTGGACCGGCCAGCGCAGCATCGAGCTGGGGCTCGCGGACGGGCTCGGCAACGCCGACTACGTGGCCCGCGAGCTGTTCAAGGCGGAGGACATCGTCGACTACACGGTCAAGGAGAACCTGGCCGAGCGCGTTGCCAAGCGTTTCGGCGCCGCGGCTGGTAGTGCCGCCATCAAGACGCTGATGCTGGGTAGCCGCCTGCAGTCGGTGCAGTGACGAGGAAGGCGCGGTGAGGCGCGGCCGCCGCCGCGCCTCACCACTGGCCGCTGGGGGGATCAGGCTGCCAGCAGCGAGAAGATCGCCGGCCGCTTGTGCAGTTCCAGGCGCTCGGGCCGCCAGGCCGACAGCGGCAGCGTGACGATGGTCTCCCCGGGTTGGGTCAGGTCGACTGCGATCGACAGCAGTGTGGTGCCGGCACAATGCTGGCGCATGGCTTCCAGCAGGGCGCCATTACGGTAGGGTGTCTCGATCCAGACCTGGGTCTGGCGCGTCTTGCGGGAATGCTGCTCCAGCTCCCGCAGTTTCTGCGCGCGCTCGCCCGGATCGACCGGCAGGTAGCCGTTGAAGGCAAAGCTCTGGCCATTCAGTCCCGAGCCCATCACCGCCAGCAGGATCGAGCTGGGTCCGACCAGCGGGCGCACGCGCACGCCTGCCGCATGGGCCAGCCGCACCAGGTCGGCACCGGGGTCGGCCACGGCGGGTACGCCGGCCTCGGACAGCAGGCCGCCATCGCGTCCGGCCCGGATCGGTTCGAGCAGGTCGGCCAGGGCCTCGGCGCGCGTGTTGACGTTCAGTTCGCGGATCTCGATCTGCTGGATCGGCCGTGCCAGCGGCGCGGTTTCGCCCAGTTTCTTCAGGAAGGCGCGTGCGGTCTTGGCGTTCTCTGCGACCAGGTAGTCGAGCCGCGCGGCGATCTGCTGCACGCCGGCCGGGATCACGTCCGGCAGCGGGTCCGCCTCGTCGCGCTTGCCCAGGGTGTTGGGGATCAGGAACAGGGTGCCGCCGGCGTGGCTTGCGTCGGGTTGGTTGCTCATGCCGCCCTCACGCCTGGAAGAAGGGATAGCCGGCCGCCCGCAGCATGCCGGTGAGCGCGATCAGCGGCAGCCCGACCAGGGCCGTCGGGTCGTCGGATTCCACCTGCGACAGCAGGGCGATGCCCAGGCCCTCCGACTTGGCGCTGCCGGCGACGTCGTAGGGGTGCTCGAGCAGCAGGTAGGCCTCCAGCTCGGCGTCTTCCAGTGCGCGGAAGGTGGCCAGGGTCTGCACGTCGGCGAGCTGATGCTGGCCGGTGCGGCCGTCCAGCAGGCACAGGGCCGAGTGGAAAGTGATGGTGCGGCCGCGCATCATCTTCAATTGGGCCAGGGCGTTCTCGTGGGTGCCGGGTTTGCCGATCTGTGCGCCATCGAGCGTTGCCACCTGGTCCGAGCCGATCACCAGCGCGCCCGGATGGCGCGCGGAGATGGCCTGGGCCTTGGCCAGCGACAGGCGCAGTGCCGTCGCTTCCGGTGCTTCGCCGGCCAGCGGGGTTTCGTCGATATCGGGCGTGGCGACCTCGAAAGGAATGCGCAGGCGTTCGAGCAGCTCGCGGCGGTAGCGGGAGCTGGAGCCCAGGATCAGGGTGGGGCGCGTGCTGGAAGGCATAAGTCGTTGAGCGGAAAGAGGAAAGATGTGGGTGCCGGTTTTGACTCCGGGCGGAAACTCGACGTATAATCTCGCGTTTAGCCGCTTATGGCTCGCAATCCTTGCGGGTCCGCGCGGTGGCCGTGGCGGAAAGTGACGGTCCGGTGGCTCTCCCCGTGCGTCGGCAGTTGCGGCGCCGGGCGGGGATCGCGGCCGGCGACGTGCTTGTCCTCTTGCGCGCGGCCCGCGTCGCAGAGCGGTGTCGGACAGCCATCATGACCCAGTCGATCGACCTGCGCGAGTTTGATCTCTTTGCCTTTTGCCGGTCGGGCGACACTGCTGACGGCGAAGTGGCGCTGCGCGAGTTGCCGCGCATCTTAGCCGAGACGGCGGCGCAAGCGCCAGCCTCGGCGCCGGACGAGCGATTCCGCTTCCAGGTGCACGGCATGGCGCGCGAGGAGGCCGGCGAGCCCGGCCGGGCGCCGGTGCGGCGACTGTTCCTCGACCTGTCCGTCGAGGGGAGCGTCTGGCTGAACTGCCAGCGCTGCCTGGAGGCCTACGCGGAGCCGGTGTCGACGGCGACGCGCTTCGAGGTCGTAGCGACGGAAGAGGAAGCGGACGCGGCGCCGATGGACGACGATGAGGTCGACGTCATCGCGGGGTCCAAGCGTTTTTCGCTGCTGACCTTGATCGAAGATGAAGTGCTGCTGGCCCTGCCGGTAGCGCCCAAGCATGCTGTCTGCGAATCGGTGCACGAGAGTCTCGTGACCGGCGCGGACGGACAGGTGGAGCCGGAAGTCGAGGCGACGCCGGAAGAAGAAAAGCGGCCTTCGCCTTTTGCGGCGCTGGCCAACCTGAAGACCAAGCACTGAAGCCTCACGCAGCGCGTGCGGACAGGGGGCGGTCGACAGGCCCTGGATACGCATCCGGTCGGGCCCGGCTACGCCTAGCGCCAGATGCTGTGTGTTAATATTGCAAAATTCTCGAAGGAGTCATCATGGCTGTTCAACAGAACAAGAAGTCGCCGTCCAAGCGCGGCATGCACCGCTCGCACGATCACCTGTCGGCGGCTCCCCTGGCTGTCGAGCCGACCACCGGCGAAACCCACCTGCGCCACCACGTGAGCCCGAACGGCTACTACCGTGGCCGCAAGGTCATCAAGACCAAGAACGACTGACACGTCCGTTCGGCGTGACTTCGCGTCTCGCGCACACGTTCTAGGCAAGATACAAGAAAGCGGCAAGCTCGTTGCCGCTTTTTTGTTGCGCGCTCGGAAGGGATTCGACCTGCCAGTTGCCGGAACGGCGGCCAGCCAGGCCGCTCCGCCGGGCCGTCCGGGCAAGATCGGGCGGGAGGCCGGGTCAGAGTCAGCGCAATCGCGCGTCTGCTCCAGGAAACAATGACGATCAAAGTTGCCATCGATTGCATGGGCGGCGATCACGGGGTCTCCGTGACGGTGCCGGCAGCGATCAGTTTTCTCTCTACGCACGAGGATGCCGAGGTGGTCCTGGTCGGCCAGCCGGAAGCCATCGAGCCGCAGCTCAAGAAATTGCATGCGCTCGAGCATCCGCGCGTGCGCATCGTCGCTGCCACCGAAGTCGTCACCATGGACGATCCCGTGGAGGTCGCCTTGCGCAAGAAGAAGGATTCCTCGATGCGCGTGGCGGTGACGCAGGTCAAGGAAGGCCTGGCCGACGCTTGTATCTCGGCCGGCAACACCGGTGCCCTGATGGCGGTGTCGCGCTATGTGCTGAAGACGTTGGAAGGCATCGAGCGGCCTGCCATCGCTACCACCATTCCCAACGAGCAGGGCTGGGGGACCACCGTGCTCGATCTCGGTGCCAACGCGGATTGCGAGCCCGAGCATCTGCTGCAGTTTGCCCGCATGGCCGAGGCGATGGTCGCGGTGGTCGACCACAAGCCCCATCCCACCGTCGGCTTGCTGAACATCGGTGAGGAAGTCATCAAGGGCAATGAAGTGGTCAAGCGCGCCGGCGAATTGCTGCGCGCCTCCGAGCTGAACTTCTACGGCAACGTGGAAGGCAACGACATCTTCAAGGGCACCACCGACATCGTGGTCTGCGACGGCTTTGTCGGCAATGTGGCGCTCAAGAGCACCGAAGGCCTGGCGAAGATGATCGGCAGTATGATCAAGGAAGAATTCACGCGCTCTTGGTTCACCAAGCTGCTGGCGGGTGTGGCCATGCCGGTACTGTCGCGGCTGGCCAAGCGGCTGGACCCGGCGCGCTACAACGGCGCCTCGCTGCTGGGGCTGCGCGGCCTGGTGATCAAGAGTCACGGCTCGGCCGATGCGCACTCCTTTGAGTGGGCTATCAAACGCGGGTATGATGCCGCCAAGAATGGTGTCATCGCGCGCATCAGCCAGGCCTTCGCTAACAAGGTCGGCGCCGGTGGCGCCGCAGCGGGCACTTCGCAGCCGGGCACGGCGCCGAACCCGCATCCCAGCGCCCGCGCTGCCTGAGGCCCGCCCAGCGGGCCCGGAGCAGATGCCCCGGGCAACACGATCCGATACGACATGACCAGCTACGCAAAAATCATCGGTACGGGGAGCTACCTGCCCCCGCGGCGCGTCACCAACCAGGAGTTGGCGGAGCAACTGGCGGCGAAGGGCATCGAGACCAGCGATGAGTGGATCTTCTCGCGCAGCGGTATCGCCGCGCGCCATTGGGCCGAGCCGGACGTCGGCAGCAGCGACCTGGCCGTCAAGGCGGCCGAGCGGGCCATCGAGGCCGCCGGCATCGATCGCCAGGCCATCGACCTGATCATCGTCGCGACGTCCACGCCGGACTTCATCTTTCCCAGCACCGCGAGCCTGGTGCAGCAGAAGCTGGGCATCACCAACCAGTGTGCTGCCTTCGACCTGCAGGCCGTCTGTTCGGGCTTCGTGTATGCGCTGTCCACGGCGGACAAGTTCATCCGCAGCGGCTCGCACAAGAACGTGCTGGTGATCGGCGCCGAAGTGTTTTCGCGCATCCTCGATTTCAACGACCGTACCACCTGCGTGCTGTTCGGCGACGGCGCTGGTGCGGTGCTGCTGAGCGCGTCGGATGAGCCGGGCATCCTGTCCTCCGCCATGCATGCCGATGGCAGCCATGTCGATATCCTGTGCGTGCCGGGCAACATCAGCGGCGGCAATATCGTCGGCAGCCCCTTCCTGCATATGGACGGCCAGGCCGTCTTCAAGCTGGCGGTCACCGTGCTGGACAAGGTGGCGCGCGAAGCGCTGGCGGCCGCCGAGATGTCGGCGGACCAGGTCGACTGGCTGATTCCGCACCAGGCCAATATCCGCATCATGCAAGGCACGGCGAGGAAGCTCGGCCTGCCGGCCGAGCGTATGGTGGCGACCGTGCACGAGCACGGCAACACTTCGGCGGCTTCCATTCCGCTCGCGCTCGACGAGGCGGTGCGGGACGGCCGCATCCGGCCGGGTCAGAACGTGCTGATGGAGGGCGTGGGCGGCGGCTTCACCTGGGGTGCAGCGCTGCTGCGCATGTAAGGCCCCGATGCGCGCGCGGTCCCCGCGGCCGCGCCGCGGTCTCAACGATTCCACAACGATTCCAATCCGATGACTTTCGCTTTTGTATTCCCCGGCCAGGGCTCGCAATCGGTGGGCATGCTCAATGCTTTTGCTGACCACCCCGTCGTGCGCGCGACGCTGGAAGAAGCTTCCAGTGCCTTGGGTCAGGATATCGGCCGCCTGATCGCCGAGGGTCCTGCCGAGGAGCTGAACCTCACCACCAACACGCAGCCGGTCATGCTGACTGCCGCGGTGGCCGTCTACCGCGCCTGGCTCGACGCCGGCGGCCCGGCTCCCGCCCTGGTGGCAGGTCACAGCCTGGGCGAATACTCGGCGCTGGTGGCGGCGGGCGTGATCCCGTTCGCGGATGCCGTGCCGCTGGTGCGTTTCCGCGCCCAGGCCATGCAGGAAGCGGTGCCGGTGGGCGAGGGCGGCATGGCTGCCATCCTCGGCCTGTCGGACGACGACGTGCGCGCGGCCTGTGCCGAGGCGGCGCCGGCCGGCGTGGTCGAGGCCGTCAATTTCAACGCGCCGTCCCAGGTCGTGATCGCCGGGCAGAAGGCTGCGGTCGAAAAGGCCTGCGAAATTGCCAAGGCCAAGGGCGCCAAGCGCGCGCTGCCGCTGCCGGTGTCCGCGCCGTTCCACTCCTCGCTGCTGAAACCGGCTTCCGATCGCCTGCGCGAGCGTATGGCCGGGCTGGCATTCGCGACGCCGGCCATTCCGCTGGTGAACAACGTCGACGTCGCCATCGTCAGCGATCCGGAGTCCATCAAGGACGCGCTGGTGCGCCAGGCCGCCGCCCCGGTACGCTGGGTCGAGTGCGTGCAGAAGATGGCCGCCGAAGGCGTGACCCATGTGATCGAATGCGGTCCCGGCAAGGTGCTGGCCGGCATGACCAAGCGCATCGACGGCAACCTGGTCGGTGGCGCGATCTTCGATCCGGCCTCGCTGCAGGACACGCTGGCGCTGCTGAAGTAAGAACAGAACACGGGATACCAGACCATGACGAAACTTCTGGACAATCAGGTCGCGCTGGTCACCGGCGCCTCGCGCGGCATCGGCCGCGCCATCGCGCTGGAACTGGCGCGCCAAGGTGCCACGGTGGTCGGCACCGCCACCACCGAAGGCGGTGCGGCCGCGATCGGCGCGTATCTCGAGGCCGAAGGCCTGAAGGGCGCGGGCGCGGTGCTGGACGTCAAGGACGCGGCACGCTGCGAGGCCCTCATCGACGAAGTGATCAAGGCACACGGCGGCCTGAACGTGCTGGTCAACAATGCCGGCATCACGCAGGACCAGCTCGCCATGCGCATGAAGGACGATGACTGGAGCGCGGTGATCGACACCAACCTGTCGGCGGTGTTCCGCCTGTCGCGCGCCGTGCTGCGCCCGATGATGAAGGCGCGCGGCGGCCGCATCATCAATATCACCTCGGTGGTGGCCTCTGCCGGCAACCCCGGCCAGATGAACTACGCGGCCGCCAAGGCAGGCGTGGAAGGCATGAGCCGCGCGCTGGCCCGCGAGATCGGCAGCCGCAATGTCACGGTCAATTGCGTGGCACCGGGCTTCATCGATACCGATATGACCAAGGTCTTGTCGGAAGAGCAGCATGCGGCACTGAAAACCCAGATTCCGCTGGGCCGCCTCGGCCTGCCAGAGGACATCGCCCATGCGGTGACCTTCCTGGCCGGCCCGCAAGCAGCCTACATCACGGGTACGACGTTGCACGTCAACGGCGGGATGTACATGAACTGACTGCGGCGCACGGCAAGCGGTTTCGACGGAGAAGCTGCTTGATGCCGTGTGAAGCGGCTGTTTTTCCAATCAATCGGGCGCGGATCATGCAACGGTCGGCAGGCGGGATTTTTACGTTCCAAACCTGCTAAAATGCGCCCACTTTTTGTCGAACTTCCCTGGAGGGCTACATGGACAATATCGAACAACGCGTCAAGAAAATCGTGGCAGAACAGCTTGGCGTGGCCGAGGCGGACATCAAGAACGAATCGTCGTTCGTGAACGACCTGGGCGCCGACTCGCTCGACACGGTTGAACTCGTGATGGCGTTGGAAGATGAATTCGGCATGGAAATTCCCGATGAGGAAGCCGAAAAGATCACCACCGTGCAGCAGGCGATCGACTACGCCACCGCGCACGTCAAGGCCTGAGCCTGCCTTTTCTGAATTCCCGAGCCACAGAAGGCGGACGGGCGGGCCGTGCGGCCCTGCCTTGCTGTTTTCTGTGGCTTTCGTCTGTCCGAAGAGGCAGAATCGCCGTGAGCGGAGCGCGCCGATGCGGGCCCGCCGAACCGGCTGGCCCGCATCCGCGTGCCGCCGTTCCGCATTCTGCTTCACGCACCCGTAGGAAATCATAGTGAGCCGTCGTCGCGTCGTCGTCACCGGGCTCGGCCTCGTGTCTCCGGTCGGAAACACGGTTGCCGAAGGTTGGGCCAACCTGGTTGCGGGCCAGTCCGGCATCGCCACCATCACCAAGTTCGATCACTCCGCGCTCGCCGTGCACTTCGCCGGTGAAGTGAAGGGTTTCAAGGCCGAGGACTACATCCCAGCCAAGGAAGCCCGCCACATGGATACCTTTATCCATTTCGGCATCGCGGCAGGCACGCAGGCCTTGAAGGACAGCGGCCTGGAAGTGACCGAGGCCAACGCCGACCGCATCGGCGTGCTGGTCGGCTCGGGCATCGGCGGCCTGCCGATGATCGAGGACACCCATGCGGAACTGACCAACCGCGGCCCGCGTCGTATCTCGCCGTTCTTCGTGCCCGGCTCGATCATCAACATGATCTCGGGCCACCTGTCGATCATCCACGGTGTCAAGGGCCCGAACCTGGCCGCGGTAACCGCCTGCACGACCGGCCTGCACAGCATCGGCCTGGCCGCACGCCTGATTCAGGCCGGCGATGCCGATGCCATGCTGGCGGGTGGCGCCGAATCCACGGTTTCGCCGCTGGGTATCGGGGGCTTTGCCGCGGCACGCGCGCTGTCGACCCGCAACGAGGATCCGGCTGCTGCCTCGCGCCCCTGGGACAAGGGCCGCGACGGTTTCGTGCTGGGTGAGGGCGCCGGCGTGATGATGCTCGAAGAGTACGAGTCGGCCAAGGCGCGCGGCGCGCGCATCTACGCCGAGCTGGTGGGCTTCGGCATGAGCGGCGACGCCTTCCACATGACGGCGCCGAACACCGACGGTCCGCGCCGCTGCATGGTCAATGCGCTGAAGGACGCTGGTATCAATGCCGACGCGGTGCAATACCTGAACGCGCATGGCACGTCGACGCCGCTGGGCGACAAGAACGAAGCCGATGCCATCAAGCTGGCCTTCGGCGAGCACGCCTACAAGATGGCGGTCAACTCGACCAAGTCGATGACCGGCCACCTTCTGGGTGGTGCGGGTGGGCTGGAGTCGGTCTTCACCGTGCTGGCGCTGCACCACCAGGTGTCGCCGCCGACTATCAACCTCGTCGACCAGGATCCCGAGTGCGACCTGGATTTCGTGGCCAATACGGCGCGCGATATGAAGATCGACGTGGCGGTGAAGAACAACTTCGGCTTTGGCGGCACCAACGGCACGCTTGTCTTCCGCCGCGCCTGAAGCCGGCACCCGCCGGCCCGCCTCCGTCTTGCGCGGAGGCGGTGCAAGCTGGCCACGCGGTGCGTTCTGCGCCGCGCTTGCGGCCGAACTGGTCGCGCTGTTCCTGCTTGCCGCTGCCTGTCTCGCCGCCGTGGCCTCCGGCGACCGGCCGCGGCAGGTCGCGCTTGGCGCGTTGCTGGCCGCCGTACCGGTCGTGTGGTTCTACGGCTGGCGGCAGGTGCGGTACGCCGGCGCCTGCCGCTGTGCCGGCCTGGCCGGCACGGCAGGATCTCCTGCCGTCATGCTGGTCCTTCCGGACGGACGGGACGCCGTCGCGGGCATTGCTTCCAACTGGGATCTCGGCGGCGCGGCGCTGCTGCTGGCGCTGCGTCCAGGCGGGGTGTCCATGCCACGGTGGCTGATCCTTCACCGCGGCAATACGCCGGGGCCCGCGCTGCGGGCGATCCGGAGGGCGGTCCGCGCGGGCCGTCGATGACGGCTGTGCCGCCGCTGGTGGCTCTCTATGCATAGCCAAGACGTGTGCGCCACCGAATCGTAGGTAAAATACAACGTTTGTCGTGACGACGAAACCAAGAGATACACTGCAGGTGAACCATTCGTGAGCGAACGCGAAGCCGATCAGCTCCTAGTTGAACGCGTCCAGCAGGGCGACAAGCGGGCCTTTGAGTTGCTGGTGACCAAGTATCACCGCAAGATCATCCGCCTGATTTCGCGCCTGGTCCGGGACCCCGCTGAAGTGGAGGATGTGGCGCAGGATGCCTTTATCAAGGCATACCGTGCCTTGCCCCAGTTCCGGGGCGAGTCGGCCTTCTACACGTGGTTGTACCGGATCGCCGTCAACACGGCCAAGAACTATCTGGCCACCCAGGGCCGCCGCCCGGAAGCGTCAACAGACATTGATGCCGAGGAGGCTGAAACTTTTGCGGACGGCGAGCAACTAAGGGATATCAATACGCCGGAGTCGATGCTCCACACGCGCCAGGTTGCCGAGACGGTGAACCGGGCGATGGAAGCACTGCCGGAAGAGTTGCGCACGGCCATCACACTGCGCGAGATCGAAGGCCTCAGTTATGAGGAGATCGCGGAGGCGATGGGCTGCCCGATCGGTACGGTGCGCTCGCGCATCTTCCGGGCGCGCGAGGCGATTGCCGAGAAGCTGCGTCCGCTACTTGGAACGGCAGAAGGCAAGCGGTGGTAGAAGCGTTGTAAAGAAATGTCGTGCGGCCAGCGTTGCAGTCAATTCCTGCATCGATAAGCGACAAGCAGTCACGGGATTATCGGTGTTCAATGGAATGTCTTGGGGTGGGAAATGGGTCAGGCTCATAAGCAGTCGGTTCATGTAATGGATGCGGCGGAGCAGGTTTCCGCGCTGATGGATGGCGAGCTGGCACCGCACGAGGCCAGCGCCGCGCTGGAATTCGCGCGCAGCGGCCAAGGCCTGGCCGACTGGTCGACCTTCCAGATGATCGGCGACGTGCTGCGTTCGGAAGACCTCGCGCATATCGATTCGACCAATGCCTTCCTGGCCCGCTTCTCGGCGCGGCTGGACAGCGAGCCGCACGTCCTCGTGCCGGCGGTCGCCCAGGCAGGTCAGGCGCGCCAGCGCCTGCTGCTGCGTCCGTCGTGGGTGCGCCGCGTGGTACCGGGTACCGCCATTGCCGCGGCCGTCGCCGCGGTCAGCTGGGTGGTCGTGCCGCAGATGCGCGGTGCGGGCGACGTGGGTGCGCCGGATGCGGTGGTGGCCCGGGCCGACCAGCCTGCGGCCAAGGCCGGCGGGGTCGTCACCGTGGCGGCCGACAGCGGGCAGATGATCCGGGATCCGCGCCTGGACGAATACCTGCGCGCTCATCGCGTGTCCGTGGCGACCGATGCGGTCGTGCCCACCATGCGCGCGGTTGCCAACAGCGCCAACTTCATTCAGGACAATTCGCAGGAATAATGCCGGACATGCATAAGGGATGGTCGCCCGCCTATGTAGCGGGCGCACACAGAATAAGGGCCCTGCGCAGGTCCTTTTTTCTGGCCTTCTGTCTGACTGCGGCTGCGGCGAGCGCCCAGCCGGCGGACACCGCGCTGGCGCGCCGCGACGCGACGGCCTGGCTGAACAAGATTCACCGCGCGGCGCAGCGTGAGAACTACAACGGCACCCTGATCTACCAGCGCGGCAGCGTCATGCATGCCTCGCGCATCCAGCATTACAGCGACGCGGCGCAGAACGAATACGAGCGTCTCGAAACGCTCGACGGCAAGCCGCGCGAAGTCCTGCGCGAGAACGATGTCGTGCACAGCCTGATTCCGGAGGCCAAACTGGTGGTAGTGGAGAAGCAGCAGGCCAAGGACCGCTTCCCGGCCCTGCTCGCCACCAACAAGACCGACGTGCTCGATCTCTACGACATGCGCAAGCTGCCGGACGAGCGCCTTGCCGGTCTTGAGTGCGCGGTCTTCGCCTTGCAACCGCACGACGGCGCCCGCTATGCGGTCCGCCTGTGGGCCGAGAAGAATTCGGGCCTGCTGGTGCGTGCACAGACCCTGGACGAGAACGGCAAGGTGCTCGAGCAGGTCGCCTTCTCGCAGGTCCAGATCGGCGTGCCATCGGAGAAGCAGCGCATCCTGTCGGCGATCCGCGGATCCAGCGGCTGGAGCCACTACGAGGTCACCTACCAGCCGGCCAATATCGCCGACGAAGGCTGGTCGATCAATGTGCCGGTCAAAGGCTTCCAGAAGATCCGCGAAGTGCGTCGGCCGCTCGGTGAGCTGCGTGGCCAGCAGGGCGATGGCCGCAATCAGACCTTCGAGGTGCAGCAGGTCGTGTACAGCGATGGCCTGACCGGCCTGTCGGTATTCATCGAGCCGGTTTCGGAGCAGCGCGCCAGGCGCGAGGGCGTGGCTTCACTGGGCGCCACCCAGGTGGTGGTCCGCCGCATCGCTGACTTCTGGATCACGGTGGTCGGCGAAGTACCTGCCGCGACGGTGAAGCAGTTCGCGGCAGCAGTCGAGTACCATTCGCCCAAGGTGACGCACTGAGCCAGGTGCCATCCCGAGCCGGGCGCCGCCGCGGGCGGCGCCGGTTGCTTGCGATCGCCGCGCGGCGTTCTCACAGTTGTCTCAAATAGACAGACCTTGCCAGCTACAAGCTGAGTTCCCGGGAGTTGTCGATGATTTCCAAATCGCCTGCCATGGCTCGCACCCTGGTGATGGCTGCCATCCTCGCCATCGTGCCGATGGTGTCCGAACTGGGCCATGCCCAGGCCGCGGCCCCCAGCTACGGTGTGCCCGACTTCACCGACCTGGTGGAGAAGACCAGCCCGGCCGTGGTCAATATCCGCACCACCGAGCGGGTCCGCCAGGGCGGCAGCCAGGATGACGACATGGCGGAGTTCTTCCGCCGCTTCTTCGGCGTGCCGATGCCCGGTGCGCCCGCGCCTCGTCGCGGCCAGCCTCCGCAGGGCCAGGGTCAAGGCCAGGGTCAAGGCCAGGGCGAGGAGATGAACCGCGGCGTCGGTTCGGGTTTCATCATCAGCCAGGACGGCTACGTGATGACCAACACCCATGTGGTTGCCGACGCCGACACCATCTACGTGACGCTGCCCGACAAGCGTGAATTCAAGGCCAAGCTGATCGGTTCGGACAAGCGTACCGATGTGGCACTGATCAAGATCGAAGCGACCGGCCTGCCCAAGCTGCCGCTGGGCGATTCCGACAAGGTCCGCGCCGGCGAATGGGTGCTGGCGATCGGCTCACCGTTCGGCCTCGACAACAGCGTGACGGCCGGCATCGTGTCCGCCAAGGGGCGCGACACCGGCGACTACCTGCCGTTCATCCAGACTGACGTGGCGGTCAACCCGGGCAATTCGGGCGGTCCGCTGATCAACCTGCGCGGCGAGGTGATCGGCATCAACTCGCAGATCTATAGTCGCAGTGGCGGCTACATGGGTATTTCCTTCGCCATCCCGATCGACGAAGCGATGCGCGTGGTCGAGCAGCTCAAGGCCACCGGCAAGGTGACGCGCGGACGCATCGCGGTGGCGATCGGTGAGGTTACCAAGGAAGTCGCCGATTCGCTGGGCCTGGGACGGGCGCGCGGCGCCCTGGTGGGCAGCGTGGAGCCGGGCGGCCCTGCCGAGCGCGCCGGCGTGGAGCCGGGCGACATCATCCTGAAGTTCAACGGCAGGGATATCGAGCGCGCCTCGGACCTGCCGCGCATGGTGGGCGACACCAAACCGGGCAGCCGGGTGCCGATGCAGGTCTGGCGCAAGGGCGCCACGCGCGAGCTCACCATCACCGTGGTCGAGCTGGAACAGGACAACAAGCCCAAGGCGCGCGCGAGCAGCAGCCCGCGCGATGACGGCGGGACTGCGGCGAAGCCGAACGCGCTGGGCCTGATCGTCAATGACCTGAACGAAGCACGGCTCAAGGAGTTGAAGATCAAGTCGGGTGTGGAGGTGGATACGGTCGACGGTCCGGCCTTGCGTGCGGGCATCCGCCCGGGCGACATCATCCTGCGCCTCGGCGATACCGATGTCACCAGCGCCAGGCAATTCAACGACATGGTGCGCGCGCTCGACAAGAACCGACTGGCGGCGCTGTTCGTGCGCCGTGGCGATGCCACCCAGGTGCTGACCCTGCGCCCGGGTAGCAACGCTTCGCGTTGAGCGGCGCCATGCGGCGATGACGGCGCTCACGCTGTATGGCAGGCACCGCTGCCGTCTGTGTGACGACATGAAGGCAGCGCTGGCGCCGCTGCGCCGTGAATTCGACTTCACGCTGCACGAAGTCGATGTCGAGGCGGATCCCATGCTCGAGTCGCGCATAGGGGAGCGGGTTCCGCTGCTGGTGGGCGGGGCGCCGGGCGCCGGCGGCGAGGCACTTTGTCGCTACTTTCTCGATGCCGTTGCGGTACGGGTGTGGCTTGCCGCACATTGTCGCGACCTGCCGCACTAGCCCGCCTGTGGCAGGGCGCCGGCGCGGCCCCATGTCACGATGCGGGAAGCCCCCGAAATCCGGTAAAATCGCGTTTTGGCGTCGACATCCGCGGATGGCGCGCGCCACCGAATATCAGCGACCGGGAGCGGACGCGCCCGGGCGGGCGCCAATTCCGGGTCGTTCCCTAGCTTTGTCGCCCCGCCCTTCGCGCCGGCGCTTTCCCTGTATATAGATGGACCATATCCGCAATTTCTCGATCATCGCCCACATCGACCACGGGAAATCGACCCTGGCCGACCGCATCATCCAGCTCTGCGGCGGCCTGTCAGACCGCGAGATGGAGGCGCAGGTGCTCGATTCGATGGATATCGAGAAGGAGCGCGGCATCACCATCAAGGCCCAGACCGCGGCGCTGAGCTACAAGGCGCGTGATGGCAAGGTCTACAACCTGAACCTGATCGACACCCCGGGGCACGTCGACTTCAGCTATGAAGTCAGCCGCTCGCTGTCGGCCTGCGAGGGAGCGCTGCTGGTGGTCGACGCTTCGCAGGGCGTGGAGGCGCAGACCGTCGCCAACTGCTACACGGCGATCGAGCTGGGCGTCGAAGTGGTGCCGGTGCTGAACAAGATCGACCTGCCGCAGGCCGATCCGGAAAACGCGATCCAGGAGATCGAGGACGTCATCGGCATCGACGCGCATGACGCCACGCCGTGCTCGGCCAAGACCGGCCAGGGCGTGGCGGACGTGATCGAGGCGCTGATCGCCAAGGTGCCGCCGCCCAAGGGCGATCCGGACGCGCCGCTGCAGGCGCTGATCATCGATTCCTGGTTCGACAACTACGTCGGCGTGGTGATGCTGGTGCGCGTGGTCAACGGCACGCTGCGCACCAAGGACAGGGTGCTGCTGATGGCCACGGGCGCCCAGCACCTGGTCGAGCAGGTCGGCGTGTTCTCGCCTAAGTCGATCCAGCGCGACGCGCTTTCGGCCGGCCAGGTCGGCTTCGTCATCGCCGGCATCAAGGAACTGAAGGCGGCCAAGGTGGGCGACACCATCACCAGCGTGGCACGCAAGGCCGAGTCGCCGCTGCCTGGCTTCAAGGAGGTCAAGCCGCAGGTGTTCGCCGGCCTCTATCCGGTGGAGGCCAACCAGTACGAGGCGCTGCGCGAATCGCTGGAGAAACTGCGCCTGAACGACGCCTCGCTGCAGTTCGAGCCCGAGGTGTCGCAAGCGCTGGGCTTCGGCTTCCGCTGCGGCTTCCTCGGCCTGCTGCACATGGAGATCGTGCAGGAGCGGCTCGAGCGCGAGTTCGACATGGACCTGATCACCACCGCGCCGACGGTGGTCTACCAGGTACAGCTGCGCGACGGCACCATGGTCACGGTGGAGAACCCGGCCAAGATGCCGGACCCGGCCAAGATCGAGGCGATCCTCGAGCCGATCGTCACCGTCAACCTGTATATGCCGCAGGACTATGTCGGCTCGGTGATCACGCTGTGCACGCAGAAGCGCGGCACGCAGATCAATATGAGCTACCACGGCAAGCAGGTGCAGCTCACCTACGAGATCCCCATGGCGGAGATCGTCATGGACTTCTTCGACCGGCTCAAGTCGGTGTCGCGCGGCTATGCCTCGATGGACTACGAGTTCAAGGAATACCGGCCGTCCGACGTGGTCAAGGTGGACATCCTGATCAACAGCGACAAGGTGGATGCCCTGTCGGTGATCGTGCACCGCTCGAACTCGCAGTACCGCGGGCGCGAGGTGGCGGCCAAGATGCGCGAGATCATTCCGCGCCAGATGTACGACGTGGCGATCCAGGCGGCCATCGGCTCGAACATCATCGCCCGCGAGAACGTCAAGGCGCTGCGCAAGAACGTGCTGGCGAAGTGCTATGGCGGCGATATCTCGCGCAAGAAGAAGCTGCTGGAAAAGCAGAAGGCCGGCAAGAAGCGCATGAAGCAGGTCGGCACCGTCGAGATCCCGCAGGAGGCCTTCCTCGCCATCCTGAAGGTCGAAGAGAAATAAGGGAAGCGGCAAGAGAAGGGGGGGCACCGGTGCGCGCGGCATGCAGGCGGCGCAGCAGCCGGGCTTAACCAATAATCGTCAACAAGCAAGCCGTCATGAACTTTGCACTGATTCTTTTTGTGCTGGTGGTGGTCACGGGCATCGCGTGGGTCGCCGACAAGCTCGTCTTCGAAAAGCAGCGGCGCCTGGCCGCGCAGTCGGCGCTGGCCGAGTTCGATGCGCGCCAGGCAGAGCTGCAGCGCTACGGCCAGTCCGACCTGGACCATTCGCGCAGCCGCCTGGCCGAGGAGAAGCTGCGCCAGCCCTGGTGGCTGGAGTATTCGGCCAGCTTCTTCCCGGTCATCCTGGCGGTATTCGTCCTGCGCTCCTTCGTGGTCGAGCCGTTCAAGATCCCTTCCGGCTCGATGATCCCCACCTTGCTGATCGGCGATTTCATCCTGGTCAACAAGTATGATTACGGTATCCGGCTGCCGGTGATCAACAAGAAGGTCCTCGATATCGGCGAACCGCAGCGCGGCGACGTGATGGTGTTCCGCTACCCGAAGGACGAGTCCCTCGACTACATCAAGCGTGTGATCGGCGTGCCCGGCGACGTGGTCAGCTACCAGGACAAGCGCCTTACCATCAACGGCAAGCCGGCGGAGTACGCGCCGCTGCCCGACTACCTGGACGAGGAGCGCCTGGCTTATTCGAAGCATTTCCGCGAGAAGCTGCCCGCGGGCCCCGACCACGGAATCCTCAACGACCCGGACCGGCCGGCTTATGTCTCGGGGGCGGACCCGGATTTTCCCTTCCACGAGAACTGCACTTACAATCAGCAGGGGCTGACCTGCAAGGTGCCGCCGGGTCACTATTTCGTCATGGGCGACAATCGCGACAACAGCCTGGATTCCCGTTACTGGGGCTTCGTGCCGGACCGGAACATCGTCGGCAAGGCCTTCCTGATCTGGATGAACCTTGGCAATTTCGGCCGCATCGGTTCCTTCAAGTAGGCCGGGGCAGCCGTGTGGAGCCAGCGTATCACCTCACCATAACAAGCTAGGATAGGCGCAGAATGGGTCAGACGGGGCGGAGCGGAGCAGTCGGTGGAGGGCGGCTCCGGCCGACCCGGATGCGAGGATTCTCGCTGGGAACCCTGCTGGTGGTGGTCCTGGTGGCGGTGGGCGTGGTGATTCCGGTGATCAAGACGATCCCGAGCCTGCTGGAGTACTTCTCGGTCAAGCGTGCGGTAGCCTATGCCCGCCAGCAGGCTTCCGGCAAGCAGGAGGTGGCGGGCTATTTTGACAAGCAGGCCCAGATCGACCGCATCACGGCCCTGCGCGGCGACGACCTGGACATCCAGGAAAGCGAGGGCGGAGGCATAGGGGCGGTCAGTTTCTCCTACCGCAGCGAGGTCCCGATCTATGGCCCGCTCAGTTTTTTGATTACCTATTCGGGAACGCAGTACTGACATGAACCTCGACGCCTTGCAGCAACGACTCGGCTACCGATTCAGCAAGCCCGAATTGCTGCAACAGGCGCTGACGCACCGCAGCCACAGCGCCCAGCACAACGAGCGCCTGGAGTTTCTCGGCGACTCGGTGCTGAACTGCGCTGTGGCCGACATGCTCTACGGCATGTTCGGCAAGCTCGACGAAGGCGACCTGTCGCGCGTGCGCGCCAACCTCGTCAAGCAGCAGGCGCTGTACGAGATCGCGCAGATGCTGCAGCTTTCCGACGTGCTGCGCCTGGGGGAGGGCGAACTGAAGAGCGGCGGTTTCCGCCGTCCCTCGATCCTGGCCGATGCGCTGGAGGCTATCGTCGGCGCAGTTTTCCTCGATGCCGGTTTCGACGCCGCGCGGGCCCTGATCCGCAAGTTGTACATCCCCATCCTGGAACAGGTCGATCCGCGCACGCTGGGCAAGGACGCCAAGACCCTGCTGCAGGAGTACCTGCAAGGCCACAAGATCGCCCTGCCGCAATACAGCGTGATCGCCACGCATGGTGCGGCGCACAATCAACAGTTTGAAGTCGAATGCACGGTGCCTAAACTGGAGGTGCGTGTGTTCGGCACGGGCGCGTCGCGCCGCGCGGCGGAGCAGGCGGCGGCCAAGCTGGCCCTCGAAGAGGTCCAGAAGCTGGTGCCCCAGCTGCTCAAGCGCAGCCGCGCCGAGCGTACCGGCAAGACCCGCAAGCAGCCGGCGCCGCCCGATCCTCAGTTGTCTCTCAGGTTGAAGGAATGACCGAATCCCAAGCGCCGCGGCAGGATGCCGCGGACACCCCTCCCGCCGGCTTCCGCTGCGGTACCGTGGCCATCGTCGGCCGCCCCAACGTTGGCAAGTCCACGCTGATGAACGCGCTGGTCGGCCAGAAGATCAGCATCACCTCGCGCAAGGCGCAGACCACCCGCCATCGCATCGTCGGCATCCAGACCAGCGAGGACGCGCAGTACGTCTTCGTCGACACGCCCGGTTTCCAGACACGGCATGCCAGCGCGCTCAACCGCTCGCTGAACCGCGCCGTCACGTCGACGCTGTCGACGGTCGACCTGGTCCTGTTCGTGGTCGAGGCCGGGCAGTATGGCCCGGACGACGAGAAGGTGCTGGCGCTGCTGCCGAAAAACGTGCCGGTGCTGCTCATCGTCAACAAGCTCGACCGCATCGGTGCCGAGCGCGCGGCGGTGGTCATGCCCTTCCTGGAAAAGATGGGGCAGGTCTTCCCCTTCCGCGAAGTGGTGCCGATGTCGGCCAAGACGCGCGACCATATCCAGCGCCTGTTCGCCATCATCCGGCCTTATCTGCCCGAGGGCGAGCCGATGTACGGTGCCGATGCGCTCACTGACCGCAGCGAGCGCTTCCTCGCCTCGGAGATCATCCGCGAGAAGGTCTTCCGCTGGACCGGCGACGAACTGCCCTATACCAGCACCGTCATCATCGACAAGTTCGAGACGGAAGGGCGCCTGCGCCGCGTCTTCGCCACCATCCTGGTCGAGCGCGACGCGCACAAGGCCATGATCATCGGCAACAAGGGCAGCAAGCTCAAGCAGATCTCCACCGAGGCCCGCCTCGACATGGAAAAGCTGTTCGATGGCAAGGTCTACCTGGAGCTGTGGATCAAGGTCAAGGGCGGCTGGGCCGACAACGAGGCCGGGCTGCGCGCCTACGGCTACGAATGAGCGGGTGACCGGGTGAGCAAGATGCCCGAGCTGGCGGGCGGCGGGCAGGGCCCGCGCGGCGGCCGCCGCGGCGATCCGGTGGCCGAGGATGCGGCGGAGGTCCTGGGCGTCCAGGACGTGCGCGGCGCGAGCGTCGCCGAGCAGCGCGCGATGATGGACCGCGCCCTGCGCATCATGCCGGCGCGCAGCGAGGTGCGCGTCAACAACCAGCCGGGCTTCGTGCTGCATTCGTGGCCCTACCGCGAGACCAGCCTGATCCTCGACGTGTTCACGCGGGACCATGGCCGCATGGCCCTGGTGGCCAAGGGCGCCAAGCGCGCGCATTCCGCACTGCGTCCTGTGCTGCAGCATTTCCAGCCGATCGCGCTGTCCTGGAGCGGAAGGGGCGAGGTCAAGACCCTGACCAAGGCGGAGTGGGTGGGCGGCATGCTGCCGCTTGCCGCCGACGCGCTGCTGTCCGGCTTCTACCTGAACGAACTGCTGCTGCGCTTCTGCCCGCGCGAAGATGGCCACGCGGCGCTGTTCCGCCACTACATGGCCACCTTGACGCGGCTCGGCCACGGTGAGCCCGCTGGCCTGGTTTTGCGCAGCTTCGAGCGCACGTTGCTGCAGGAAACCGGCTTTGCCGTGGCCTTCGACCGTTGTACCAGCACCGGCGAGCGGGTGCGGCCCGAGGTGGACTATGTCTACCATCCGGAGCGAGGCGTGCGGCCGGCGCACGCGAGCGATCCGTCGTCGTGGCCGGTGATCGGCGGCCAGTCCCTGCTCGACATGGCCCAGGATGACTATGGCAGGGCGCAGACGGCGGCGCAGAGCCGCGCGCTGATGCGTTTCCTGCTGCACTATTACCTGCAGGGCGAACCGCTCAGGACGCGCCAGATCCTGATCGACCTGCACTATCTCTGAGACCTTACCAAAAGACTCGCATGATCTTCCACGCCCATCCCGGTGTCATCGATCTCGGCGTCAACATCGACCACGTCGCCACGCTGCGCAATGCGCGCGGCACGGTCTATCCGGATCCGATCCAGGCCGCGCTGCAGGCCGAGGAGGCCGGCGCCGACCTGATCACGCTGCACCTGCGCGAGGACCGCCGCCATATCCGCGATGCCGATGTGCGCGCGCTGCGTCCGCAGTTGGCCACCCGCATGAATCTCGAATGCGCGATCACCCCGGAGATGCTCGACATCGCCTGCGAGATCCGTCCCCAGGACGTCTGCCTGGTGCCGGAGCGCCGCGAGGAAGTCACCACCGAGGGCGGGCTCGATGTGGCGGGCCGCTTCGAGCAGGTCAAGGCCGCCTGCCGCCAGCTTGCCGGCGCGGGCATCCGCGTCTCGCTGTTCATCGACGCACAGGCGGAGCAGATCGAAGCCGCCGCCGCCTGCGGCGCGCCGGTGATCGAGCTGCACACCGGCCGCTATGCCGATGCGCACACGCCAGATGAACAGGCGATCGAGTTCCGTCGCGTTGCCGACGGCGTCGAGACCGGCCTGCGCCACGGCCTGGTGGTCAACGCCGGCCATGGCCTGCACTACACCAATGTGCAGCCGATCGCGGCGCTGCCGGGCATCACCGAACTGAACATCGGCCACGCCATCGTCGCGCATGCTGTCTTCGCCGGCTGGCAGAACGCGGTGCGCGAGATGAAGGCGATCATGGTCGCGGCGCGCCTCGGCACGCGCTATCCGGGGCCGGGCGGGAGCGCGCCGGCGTGATCTACGGACTGGGTACCGACATCATCCAGATCGAGCGCGTGCGCGGCGTGATGGCGCGCACCGGCGGACGCTTCGCACAGAAGGTCCTGGGCCCGCGCGAACTGGAGAAGTACCATGCCCGCCTGGCCCGCTCCGAGAAGCGGGGGCTGGCCTTCCTGGCCACCCGTTTTGCCGCCAAGGAGGCCTTTTCCAAGGCCATCGGGCTGGGCATGCGCTGGCCCATGACCTGGCGCGCGATGGAGCTGCTGAACCTGCCCTCGGGCGAGCCCGTCGCCCAGTGCAGCGGCGAACTGGCCGAATGGATGCGCGCGCGCGGCCTGGCGGTGCGCGTCAGCGTCAGCGATGAACAAGACTATGCGGTCGCCTTCGCGATCGCCGAGCGCGTGGCGGACGGCGCCGCGCGTGCTACCGAACCGGAACAAGATACTCCATGACTCAACTGATCTCCGGCAAGCGGCCGGGCCCCGTGGTGCTCGACATCGTCGGCAAGCAACTCGACGCCGAGGATGCGCGCCGCATCGCGCATCCGTTGACCGGTGGCGTGATCCTGTTCGCGCGCAATTTCGAGTCGCGCGCGCAGTTGGTGGCCCTGACGCGCGCCATCCGCGCGGTGCGCGACGACGTGCTGATCTGCATCGACCACGAAGGCGGGCGGGTGCAGCGCTGCAAGACCGATGGCTTCACGCACCTGCCGGCGATGTCCCGCCTCGGCGAGTTGTGGGATCGCGATGTGCTGGCCGCGACCAAGGCGGCGGTCGACTGCGGCTATGTGCTGGCCAGCGAATTGCGTGCCTGCGACATCGACCTGAGCTTCACGCCGGTGCTCGACCTCGACTATGGCCGCAGCGCGGTGATCGGCGACCGCGCCTTCCACGCCGATCCGCGCGTGGTCACCATGCTGGCCAACCACCTGGCCCACGGCCTGCTTCTGGCCGGCATGGCCAACTGCGGCAAGCACTTCCCGGGGCACGGCTATGTTGCTGCGGATTCTCACGTGGCGGTGCCGATCGACGAGCGCCCGCTCGAAGAGATCCTGGCGCAGGACGCACGGCCCTACGACTGGATGGGGCTGTCGCTGGCCTCGGTGATGCCTGCCCATGTGATCTACCCGCAGGTGGACGCGCAGCCGGCGGGCTTCTCGCGCATCTGGCTGCAGGACATCTTGCGCAGCCAGCTCGGTTTCGAGGGGGTGATCTTCAGCGATGACCTGAGCATGGAAGGAGCCAGCGTGGCCGGCAGCGTGACCGAGGCGGCCCGCGCGGCGCTCGGCGCCGGCTGCGATATGGTGCTGATCTGCAACCATCCGGAGCGTGCCGACCAGCTGCTCGACGAGCTGGATGTGACCATCGGCAAGGCATCGCAGCGACGCATCCGCAAGCTGTTTGCACGCCGCAGGCCGCTCGACTGGAACAAGCTGCACCGCCAGCCGCAGTACCGCGCAGCCCTGCGCCAGCTCAAGGCGCTGGACCTGGTCGCCTGAGCTGCGTTGCGTCCGGCTCGCCCGGTGGCCGGGCGGCCGCCGGGCGAGCCGTACGAGGCAAGCGGCCGAGCGTAAGAAAAAAGAAAAAGGGCAGCCGAGGCTGCCCTTTCTTCGTCCCGCCGCGCACGCCGGGGCGCGCACGGTGCATCGCCTTAGTTGGCGCGGCTGCGGTATTCGCCGGTACGGGTGTCGATTTCGATCTTGTCGCCGATGTTGCAGAACAGCGGCACTTGCAGTTCGAAGCCGGTGTTGATCTTGGCGCTCTTCAGCACCTTGCCCGACGAGGTGTCGCCCTTGACGGCGGGTTCGGTGTAGACGATCTCGCGCACCAGGCTGGTCGGCAGTTCGACCGAGATGGCCTTCTCGTTGTAGAACACCACTTCCACGGCCATGCTGTCCTCGAGGTAGTTCAGCGCGTCGCCCATGCTGTCCTTCTCGACTTCGAACTGGTTGTAGTCGGCGTCCATGAACACATACATCGGGTCGGCGAAGTACGAGTAGGTGCATTCGCGGCGCTCGAGCACCACCACTTCGAACTTGTCGTCGGCCTTGAACACCGACTCGCCCGGAGCTTCGGTGAGCAGGTTCTTGTATTTCATCTTGACGACGGCGGCGTTACGGCCCGACTTGTTGTACTCGGCCTTCTGGACCACCATCGGAGCGCCGTTCATCATGAACACGTTGCCGACGCGGAGTTCTTGTGCGATTTTCATCTGAACTGATTTCCTGAAAAAGAAAGTCCCGGAATGCGGGATGGCGATGATGTGCGCTGGCGCGTTGCAGACCCGCAAGATCCACTGCAATCCCGCCGCCGCTGTGCGTCGAGCCGACGCTCCAGGTGCTCCCGCCGAGACATCCGTCCGCTTGGCGGCCGCGCTTTTGGCGGATCGTCGGGCGGGACAGGCACTGCGCGAAGGCTACCCCGGTTTTCCGGGCCGGTCGCCATCAAATCAACCCGTTATTCTACCTGATTCTCGCAAAAAGCCACCAGATTGGCGGCCAGGTCGCCGAGGTGGCGCAGGCGCCGCTGCCAGTTCCCGGCCGCCGCCTGCAGGGCCGGCAGGCGGGCGGCCAGCGCGGGCCAGTCGACCTCGCCGCCGAAGCCGTTCCAGGCGTGCCAGAAGGCGGTCTGCACCGCGCTGGCGGCGGGGTCGGCATGGCGCCCGGCCAGTTCGAGGTAGGCGTCCAGCTTGGCCCGGTGCGCGTCGTCGGCCTGGGGGTAGATCTGCCAGACCAGCGGGCGGGAGGCCCAGTGCGCGCGTACGAAGGAGTCCTCGCCGCGTACGAAGTTCAGGTCGCAGGCCCACAGCAGTTCATCGTAGTGCTCCTGGCGCACGAAGGGCACGAAGTGCACGCTGAGGGCGCCCGCCGTGAAATGCCGGCCCACCTGCGCCTGGGTGTCCAGGCAGGCTGCGACCTGGTCGGCGGCGAGGCCCAGCGGGACCAGGCACTGCACCCGGCGGGGGCCGTCGCGCCATTGTTGCAGCAAGGCCGGCAGGGACGCGTTGGCGTAGGCGAACAGGCTCACCTTGAGCGCCTCGGCGAGCGGCTGCGCGTCCAGGCGGTGCCACAGCGCCGCCTGGGCGGCGGCGCTGCCGAGGAAGGCCTCGCGCTCGGCGCCGAGCGCTGTTTCTCGCAGCAGGCCGCCGGTACCCGGCTCGAAGCCGGGGAAAAAGAAATGCTTGGTCAGCGGCAGGCGCGGATGCGGCGACGGCATGGCGTGGTAGTCGCGCACCCAAGGCTCGGCGCTCAGGTACTCCAGGTTGATCCAGGCGGGATGCGGCACGCGCGTTGCCATGCGCGCCAGGAACGGCTCGGGCAGGGTGCAGGCGAAGGCCTCGATCACGACATCGTGCGGCACGGCCTCGCAGAACACCGTGGTGGCGGCGGGCTCGTCGCGCGGCCAGGGGCGGATCTCGACGCCGGCGATGCGTTGTTGCGGCGCCGTCGGATCCAGCCCGGGCGCGAGGCGCGCGAAGGCGTTCAGGTCGTCGACCCAGAGCCGCACCGTGTGGCCGTGCTCCTGCGCCAGCTGGCGCGCCAGCCGCCAGCAGACGCCGATATCGCCGAAGTTGTCGATCACGGTGCAGAAGATGTCCCAGGAACGGATGGGCATGACAGGGGTCTTTGGGGGATCGGTAGGGGAGGCCGGATACGGCGGGCCGGCATGGCCGGGGATTGCTCTACACTTGCGATTTTAGAGCGTGTCCCGGCCGCGCCGTGTGCCGGGACCCGTGCCGTGTCTCCAGATCCGCCCATGTCAGAGCAGGAATCCGCATCCTCCGCCACGCCGCCGGCATTCGATCCCAAGGCTGTCATCGCGCAATTGCCCGGCCTGCCCGGCGTCTACCGCTATCTCGACAGCGACGGCCGCGTGCTCTACGTCGGCAAGGCGCGCGACCTGAAGAAGCGCGTCTCCAGCTACTTCAACAAGACGCAGCTGTCGCCGCGCATCGCGATGATGGTGGCCAAGATCGCGCAGATCGAAACCACCGTGGTCCGCACCGAGGCCGAGGCGCTGCTGCTCGAGAACAACCTGATCAAGGCGCTGGCGCCGCGCTACAACATCCTGTTCCGCGACGACAAGTCCTATCCCTACCTGAAGCTCAGCGGGCACCGCTTCCCGCGCATGGCCTACTACCGGGGCGCGACTGACCGCAGGCACCAGTACTTCGGCCCCTTCCCCAGCGCGCATGCGGTGCGCGAGAGCATGCAGATCCTGCAGCGCGTGTTCCAGCTGCGCACCTGCGAGGACACCGTCTTCAACAACCGCACGCGGCCCTGCCTGCTGCACCAGATCCATCGCTGCACCGGTCCTTGCGTGGGAGCGATCGGTGAGGCCGACTATGCGCGCGACGTGCAGAATGCCGCCGGCTTCCTGCAGGGGCGCCAGACCGAGGTGCTGGAGGGGCTGCAGTCCAAGATGGAGCGGTATGCCGAGCAGCTCGAATTCGAGCAGGCCGCCGTCGTGCGCGACCAGATCGCGGCGCTGTCGACCGTGCTGAGCCGCCAGGCGGTCGAAGAGGTGGGGCTGGCGCGCGACATCGACATTCTGGCGGTCGCAGTCGAGGGCGGGCGTGCCTGTGTCAATCTCGCCATGGTGCGGGGCGGGCGCCACCTGGGCGATCGGGCCTATTTCCCGGCCCATGCCGAGGAGGCGGCGATGATCGTCGGCGACGAGGCGCTCGAGGCCATGCCGGTGGAGGCTGCCGCCGAAGCGCCGGCAGGGGAGGCAGGCGAGAGGGCGCCGGGCAGCGCCGCGCCAGCAGAGGAGGCCGCCGGCAGCGCTGTCGAACGCATTGCCGGTGGCGTGATGGCTGCCTTCATGGCGCAGCACTATCTGGACCAGCCCCCGCCGCCCATCCTGGTGGTCAGCCACCTGCCGGCCGATCGCGCGCTGGCGGAAGCGCTGGCCATGCAGGCCGGCCGCAAGGTCTCGCTGGTGCGCCAGCCGCAGGGCCAGCGCCGCACCTGGCTCGAGATGGCGCAGCAGGGAGCGGCGCTGGCGCTCGCGCGGCGCCTGGCCGAGCAGGGCAGCCAGCAGGCTCGCACGCGCGCCCTGGCCGAGACCATCGGGCTGGAGCCCGACGACCTGGCCGAACTGCGCGTCGAGTGCTTCGATATCAGCCACACGGCAGGCGAGGCGACGCAGGCGTCCTGTGTGGTGTTCCACCACCACGAAATGCAGAACAGCGAATACCGGCGCTACAACATCCAGGGCATCACCCCCGGCGATGACTATGCCGCCATGCGCCAGGCGCTCACGCGGCGCTACCAGAAGCTGGTCGAGCAGGAAGAGGGGGCCGGCGCGGGCGAGCCGGTACAACTGCCGCAAATCGTGCTCATCGACGGTGGCAAGGGCCAGGTCGAGGTGGCGCGGCAGGTGTTCGAAGAACTCGGCCTCGATATCGGCATGCTGGTCGGCGTGGCGAAAGGCGAGGGCCGCAAGGTCGGGTTGGAAACGCTGGTCTTTGCCGATGGCCGCGCCGCACTGGAACTGGGGCCGGGCAGCGCCGCGCTGATGCTGGTGGCGCAGATCCGCGACGAGGCTCACCGGTTCGCCATCACCGGCATGCGCGCGCGCCGTGCCAAGGCGCGTACCACCTCCCGGCTGGAGGAAATCGAAGGCGTCGGCGCGCGCCGGCGCCAGAAGCTGCTGACTCGCTTCGGCGGGCTGCGCGGCGTGGTGGCCGCCAGCGTCGACGAGCTGGCCAGCGTCGAGGGCATTTCGCGCGCGTTGGCCGAGGAGATCTATCGCCAGCTGCACTGAGAGAACACCGGTGCCGGAGAGTACCTGCATCGCCCTGGACGGGGCCGCCATCCGGCCAGTCCGGCCGCGTGGAATGCCGGAATGGCCCCCCGAGGGGGGAAATCGGCGACAATCTCACGGTTGTCCACCGCTTCGACCGCTGTTTCCCGCGCCCCGACCCATGCCCCTGAACATCCCGATTCTGCTGACCTGGCTCCGCGTTGCCATGATCCCGCTCGTGGTGGGGGTCTTCTACCTGCCGGAGGCATGGGTGCCGATGCATGCCAAGAACCTGACGGCGGCAGTCTTCTTCATCATCGCCGCCGTCACCGACTGGCTCGACGGCTTCCTGGCGCGGCGCTGGAACCAGACTTCGTCCTTCGGCGCCTTCCTCGATCCGGTCGCCGACAAGCTGATGGTGACGGCGGCGCTGCTGTCGTTGCTGGCGCTGGGGCGGGTCACCGACCTGATCGCGCTGGTCATCATCGGTCGCGAGATCACGATCTCGGCCTTGCGCGAGTGGATGGCGCAGATCGGTGCCTCCAAGAGCGTGGCGGTCAACTTCCTGGGCAAGCTGAAGACGACCTTCCAGATGATCGCGATCCCGCTGCTGCTGTTCAACGGCCCGTTGTCCGGTGGCATCGACGCCAGCGTGCTCGGCACCTGGATGATCTACCTGGCGGCGGTGCTGACACTGTGGTCGATGGTGTACTACATGAAGCTGGCGTGGCCGCAGATCCGCGAGCGCAGCGCACTGGTCGGGGAGGCCCACACGCAAAAGTGAGGGCGAATGCAAAAAAAGCTTGACGTCCGGAATCGTCCTTTGCAATAATCTCGTTCTCGCTGCTGACGACGCAAACGAAACAGCGAGGTAAAGCGAAGCTGATGCGAGAACGCTGCAGTAGGCAGCAGTTAGCGCGCGATTGGCAAAGCGAAGTAGTTGATGATATCCCTGCGGGAGTAGCTCAGTTGGTAGAGCGCAACCTTGCCAAGGTTGAGGTCGCGAGTTCGAGACTCGTCTCCCGCTCCAGGTTTCGGCGAGTACGCCAGACGATCGACAAGTTCGATGCTGTGGCGGGCAAGCCTAGTGGTTTGAGTAGTAGTACGCGGGAGTAGCTCAGTTGGTAGAGCGCAACCTTGCCAAGGTTGAGGTCGCGAGTTCGAGACTCGTCTCCCGCTCCAATCCCAAAGGGAAGCCCGGCTTCCCTTTTGTTTTGGCTTGTGGCCGCGTCGCCCCGTTGGGTGGCTGATTGCGGATACAATCCAGAAAATGTCGCCTGGCGGGGTGGCAGAGTGGTTATGCAGCGGCCTGCAAAGCCGTGTACGCCGGTTCGATTCCGACCTCCGCCTCCAGATCAGCGAAAGCCCCGAAGCATCTGCTTCGGGGCTTTTTGCTTTGGTGCTGCCCGCTCGCGCCGCGCGCTGCGAGTGCGGGCGGCGCGCAGCGGTACGAACCGGGGGCCTATCGCCATAGCGGTCCAGGTGGCATATCCGGCCCTTGTTCTTGCCATGGCCTGCACGGGGATCGTGTTACATTATGCGCAGCCGTCGGCACCTTCGCGCCGGGTCCCCCAGCCCAGTCTGAGCGGAACCGCCAATGCCATGCCGGTCGCGGGCAGCGATCCGTTCGTACCCGTGCGCCATTGACGGCTTTCCCGTTTTCCGCCTTTTCCGAGCAGCAGTACGGCACGCCAGCGCGGGCTCCCGCGCAGCATGCCCGGTGTCAGTGGACAGCGCTGGCCAGGAGTTCGGCGCCGGCGGAGGCTTGTCCAATCTGCCCCCCTGCGGCCTCCGAAAAAGGAATCGACAACGCATGCATCACGCCTCCCCGCTCATCAGTACCATCGTCGGCGGCATCGTGCTGGCTTTCCTGCTCGGTGCGCTGGCGGCGCGGCTGCGCCTGCCGCCGCTGATCGGCTACCTGTGCGCGGGCATCGTGGTGGGGCCGCACACGCCCGGATATACGGCCGACCAGACGCTGGCGCCGGAGCTGGCGGAGCTGGGTGTGATCCTGCTGATGTTCGGGGTCGGCCTGCATTTCTCGATCAAGGACCTGCTGGCCGTGCGGGCTATCGCGATTCCCGGCGCGGTGGCGCAGATCGGCATTGCCACGCTGCTTGGCATGGGTGTGTCCTGGGCCCTGGGCTGGAGCTGGGGGCAAGGGCTGGTGTTCGGCCTGGCCCTGTCGGTGGCCAGTACCGTGGTGCTGCTCAAGGCTTTGCAGGATCGTGACCTGATCGACTCGCCGCAGGGCCGGATCGCCGTGGGCTGGCTGGTCGTCGAGGATCTGGCGATGGTCTTGACGCTGGTGCTGCTGCCCGCGCTGGCAGGCCTGCTGGCCCCGGGTGCGCAGGCGGACGGGGCGGCCTCGCCCGGCGCCGGCGATATCCTGGTGGCAGTGTTGGTGACGCTGGGCAAGGTGGCCGCCTTCGTCGCCGTGATGCTTCTGATCGGGCGGCGCTTCATCCCCTGGATGCTGGAACGCATCGTCTGGAGCGGCAGCCGTGAACTGTTCCGCCTCGGCGTCCTGGCCACGGCGCTGGGCGTGGCCTTCGGTGCCTTCTACCTGTTCGGCGTCTCGTTCGCGCTGGGGGCCTTCTTCGCCGGTATGGTGCTGGCGGAGTCCGAGTTCAGCCACCGGGCGGCCGAGGAGTCGCTGCCGCTGCGGGATGCCTTCGCGGTGCTGTTCTTCGTCTCGGTCGGCATGCTGTTCGATCCTGCCGTGCTGGTCGCCGACCCTTGGGGCGTGCTGGCCACGCTGTTCATCATCCTGGTGGTCAAGTCCCTGGCAGCACTGGGCATCGTGCGTGTCTTCGGCTACGACACCCGCACCGGCCTGACCATTGCCGCCAGCCTCGCGCAGATCGGCGAGTTCTCCTTCATCCTCGCCAGCCTGGGCGTGTACCTGAAGATCCTGCCGGAGCGCGCGCAGGCACTGATCGTGGCCGGCGCGCTGCTGTCGATCATGCTCAATCCGCTGCTCTTCCACCTGCTCGACCGCTACACGGCCCGGCAGGCGCGCACCCTCGCGGAAGCCGACCTGTCCTGAGTCAGGCGCCTGCGCTGGCGCCGCGGTGCAGGTACTCGGTGAAGGCCAGCAGGCCCTGGGTCGGATACTTGTGCTCGTGCACCACCAGTTGCAACGGCCGGACCAGGGGCGGCATGCCGGCGCGCAAAGCCACCAGCTGGCCGCGCTCCAGTTCCTCCGCCACCACGTGCAGCGACAGGCAGCTAATGCCGAAGCCGCTCATCACTGTGCGCTTGATGGCTTCAGCGTTGCCCAGTTCCAGCGCGAAGCGCAGTTCGCCGAGCAGCGGCACCAGGCGCTGCTCGATCACCTCGCGCGTACCCGAGCCGGGCTCGCGCACGATCCAGTCGGCCTCGCGCAGGGCCTGGCGGCTGACCGGCCGCTGCGCCAGCGGGTGCGTGGTGCCGACCACCACCACCATCTCATCGTCGCACCAGTGTGTGCTGCGCAGGTCGCGCTCGTGGCAGGTGCCTTCGATCAGGCCGAGGTCGGCTTCGAACTGCAGCAGCGCCTGCAGGACCTCGCGCGTATTGCCGATGCGCATATCGAGCGCGCACGGTCCCGGCTGGCTGTCGCGGAAGCCGCGCAGCAGGGCCGGCAGGATATAGCTGCCGATGGTGTTGCTGGCGGCCAGGCGCAACTGCACGCCCGACTGCAGGGGAAAGCGCTCGAGCTCGTACGCCTGGTCCAGCAGCGACAACGCGCGCGGGAAGAATAGCCGTCCGGTCTCGTTGATGCTGAGGCGGCGTGCGACGCGATCGAACAGGGGGCCGCCGAGCGCCCGCTCCAGCTCGGCCAGCGCGGCGCTGACGGCGGATTGCGAGAGCGCCAGCGCTTCGCTGGCGGCCACCGTGCTGCCATGCTGGGCAACGGCGACGAACACGGAAAGCTGGCGCAGGGTCAGGCGCAGGGGGCGGTGTTCCATATCGTTAATTCAGATTGATCATAACGATATTACCTGTTTCACAGATTGATTGGGGCCCGCTACGCTCGGGACATCGACCATCCATGAAGCGGGAGTCCTCCATGTCCACCAGCCTGACCGCCTCGCGTGCCGACAATGCATCGCCGGCCTGGCGCACGCGAGTGCTGACTTTGCTGCCCCTGGGCGGCATCGCATGGCTGGCCATGGTGCTGGCCGACCACCCCGCCATCTCGCGCTACGGCCTGAGCGCGCTGACCCTTGCCATGTGTGCCGGCATGGTGGCTGCCAACACCATGCCGCGTGACTGGCTGGCGCCGCTGGCGCCGGGCATGCAGTTGGCGCGCCATCATATGCTGCGTATCGGTGTGGCCTTGTACGGGCTGCGCCTGACGTTCGGCGCGATCGCCGCGCTGGGCGTCTCCGGAGTGGTCGTACCCTTGCTCATGCTGGTTGCCACCCTGCTGGTCGGTACCTGGCTGGGCGCCTCGCTGTTCGGGCTGAGCCGGCGCGAGGCCCTGCTGGTCAGCGCCGGCAGCGCGATCTGCGGCGCCGCCGCGGCCATCGCCGTGTCGTCGGTGCTGCGCAGCGACGACAAGCAGACCGCCGTGGCCGTGGCGACCGTGGTGTTGTTCGGCACGGCCGGCATGCTGCTCTACCCCTATCTCTTCACCCTGGCCACGCAGCAATGGCACTGGCCGGTGACGGAGCGCCTGTTCGGCATTTTCACCGGCGCCACCCTGCATGAAGTGGCGCAAGTGATCGCGGCGGGCAAGATGGTCAGCGACGCCACCGCGGACGCCGCGGTGGTAGCGAAGATGGTGCGCGTGCTGGCGCTTGGCCCGCTGCTGCTGGGCATGGCCCTGTGGCAGCGTAGTGCTTCGCGCGGATCGGGGAAGCAGGGGGCAGCGGGAGAGGGGCGGGGCACCCTGGTGTCGCTGCGGAAGTCAGTGCCCTGGTTCGCGGTGGGCTTCGTGGTGGTCATGGCTGTGCATTCGGCAGGCTGGGTGCCGCAGGCGTGGATGGCCGGACTGACGGCTCTGGACAACTGGCTGCTGGCCTGCGCCATGCTGGCCATCGGCCTGCATACGCGCCTTGGCGACCTGCTGCGCGCGGGGCGGCGGCCGCTGGCGCTGGCCGGCCTGCTGTTCGTGTTCCTGATGGCGGCCGGCGCTGCATTGTGCGCCGTCATGGCGTAAAGCCACGGGAGGATGGGCGGGAGTTGCTGGTGCGGCCGACGGGACTCGAACCCGTAAGCCTGTGAAGGCGGCAGATTTTAAGTCTGCTGAGTCTACCAATTTCTCCACGGCCGCCCGGCAAGCCCGGTATTGTGGTGGTTCGGGCGGTTGGATGCAAGCGCGCCGCCATGTTCCCGGTTACGACTGGTAACAATGTCGTCCCGACGGTTGCACCTGGATTTTCCTGGGGTTTTACAATGACCGTATAAATCCCGTCACAACCAGAGGCACGAACATGAAGCGTTGGATGCTTGCAGGTCTTGGCGTCGCGGCAGCGCTCGCATCAGGCGCGGCCATGGCGCACGTCAGCGTTGGCGTGGCGATTGGCGTGCCCGGCGTGGTCGTCGGGGCTCCCGCCTACTATCCGCCTCCGCCGGTCTACTATGCGCCGCCTCCGCCGGTGGTGGTCGCGCCCGCGCCGGTGTACTACGGTGCGCCGCCCGTGATCGTGCGCCCGGCACCGGTGTATTACGGTCCGGGCTACTACTACGGTGGTCCGCGCTTCTACGGCCCGCCGGACCGGTGGCACGGTCGCGGACACTGGCGTCATTGAGCGGGGCAGGGCATGGTGCGACAAGCGCCGATGCCGTGCCGGCAGTGTCAACAGGGGCTCCGTCAGGAGCCCCTGGTCATTGGTCGCCGGGATTCCGATGCTTTGTCTCGGGGCGATGACGACGTCGAAAGTGGTGCAAGGTTCCCTTCTTTTTTCCCTATTTTGGTGAGGGTCAAAAAAACTGAAGTGACTGATCAAAGCGGACATCACTTTGGCCTAGGGTTTTCCCCTACACTATTGCTGTGACACCGTCATGACAGGCGCGACACGAAGGCGCCCGGCAAGGATGGTGATGGCTCGCATCAAATACAAGGATGACCGCGACATGAAGATCAAGACCAGCCTGGTGGCGCTTGCCGCCCTTACCGCCCTGTCGGCCCTTTCCGTTTCGGCGCAAGCCGCCCCGCGCAAGGTCGACCCCTATCTCGATGGCGCCAAGATCGGCAAGGCCGATCCGTACACCGACGGCGCGAAGCTGGGCAAGGTGGATCCGTACACTGACGGCGCCAAGCTGGGCAAGGTAGACCCGTACACCGACGGTGCGAAGGTCGGCGACCGCCGCGACCCGTTCTCGGAAGGCGTCTGATGCCGGTGGGTGCCGGCTTCCCCCGGCCGGCCCCGCACAGCAGGAAAACAGACTGAAAAGGACCCGCAAATGTTGCGGGTCTTTTGCTTTTTAGGCGTGCTTTCGCCCATGGCAGCGGCCCGGCGCCAGCGGCTATACTGCCGGCTCCTGTTTCGCAATGATTTTCGAGGAGAGTGGTATGCAGCAGAAAACCGTGCTGACGGCTGATGACGTGAAGAAGGTGCTGGCCGCGGCAGAAGCCGAGGCGAAGGCCAATCACTGGGCCGTCGCGATCGTCGTGGTCGACGATGGCGGCCATCCTCTTGCCATGGTGCGCCTGGACGGCGCTGCCCCGATCTCGGCCTATATCGCCACCGAGAAGGCCCGCACTTCCTCGCTGGGTCGCCGCGAGTCCAAGATCTACGAGGACATGATCAACAACGGCCGCCACTCCTTCACGACGGCCCCGGTGCTGCAAGGCATGCTGGAAGGCGGCGTGCCCATCGTGGTCAACGACCAGGTGGTCGGTGCGGTCGGTGTCTCGGGAGTCAAGTCGGCCGAAGATGCCCAGATCGCCCGCGCTGGCATCGCCGCGCTGGGAGTCTGAGCGGGGGGGCCGGCATGCGCCGGTCCTGCATGCCAAGACGCTCGCGAGGCGGGCCGCGGCAACGAAAAACGGGGCGCCATGGCGCCCCGTTTTCCTTTTGTTGCGCCATCGCCGGTCCACCTTGCGGTGGCGCGTGCCGCGGTTCTTTCCCCGTTTGCTTATTTGGTCAGGATCAGCTTGCCGTAGCGCGTGATGCGCAAGGTGTAGACCTCGCCGTTGTGCAGGATCGGCAGCGTGCTGGCGCCCCGCATCAGGGTGTCGAGACGCACCGGTTCACCCGTGGCGGGTGCCGCGGGCCGGCTGTCCCGGACCAGAGCCTCGAGACGGGCGGGCAGCGCCGCCACTGCGCATTTCACGGTTTCGATTGCCGCAGCCGCCGGCGTTTCCCGGCGCGGCTGCGCGGGGTTCACTTCAACGCGGCGCAAGGATAGACGCCGGCGGGTGACTTCGCGCGGTTGCGGCAGCGGCAGGGCAAAGGTGCTCATCATCGGACTCCGGTAGGTCTCGGTGCCGGCAATGCATGCCGGCTTGTGTATTGGTCAGGTACGACCATCTTAAATGCGAATGGTTATCAATACAATGGGGGTTCACCAAACTTTACAACTCGGCCGGCGGACCGTGGCGCATCTTCTGCAGGGCGGGGCGACGTACGCGCGGAGGGAGCAAATTCATCGGGCGGGCAGTCGCGGGGGAGTGAAAAGAAAAAAGGCATCCCGAAGGATGCCTTGCTCGATGCGGACGGCAGCACGCGGTGCCGCATGCCGCGTCAGTGCTTGGGTTCGGTGATGAAGCCGATCTTGCCGAGGCCGCCGTGCTGGGCCGCGGCCATGACCTGCGCCACGCGCTCGTAGCGTACGTCGCGGTCAGCGCGCAGGTGCAGTTCAGGCTGGGGTTCCTGCTTGGCAGCCTGTGCGATGTTGTTGTCCAGGGTGGCGTCATCCACTTCGGCCTGGTTCCAGTAGACCTTGCCGGCTGCATCGATCGACACGTTGATGTTCTGCGGCTTCTGGTCGTTGGGCTGGTTGGTCGCGCGCGGCAGATCGATCTTGACCGCGTGGTTGATCACGGGAATGGTGATGATGAAGATGATCAGCAATACCAGCATGACGTCGACCAGCGGCGTCATGTTGATCTCGCTCATCACCTCGTCGTCGTCACCTTCCAGGGTGCCGAATGCCATGATGACTTCCTTTGGCGTTGGGGTTGGTTCGGGAGCGGGGCGAGCCGGCTCAGTTCTTCACGGCCAGGCGCACCGAGCCGTCTTCGCCCGTGCGGCCCGTGCCGGGACGCACGCGGGCGCCGGTCACGAAGTAGGCGTGCAGGTCGTGGGCGAAACGGTTGAGCTTCGAGATGACCGACTTGTTGCCGCGCGTCAGGGCGTTGTAGCCGAGCACCGCCGGGATCGCCACGGCCAGGCCGAAGGCCGTCATGATCAGCGCTTCGCCGACCGGGCCGGCTACCTTGTCGATGGTCGGCACGCCCGACGCGCCGATGCCGATCAGCGCATGGTAGATACCCCACACGGTGCCGAACAGGCCCACGAAAGGCGCGGTCGAGCCGACCGAGGCCAGCACGGCCAGGCCGGATTGCATGCGCGACACGGCGTCGTCGATGGCGCTCTTCAGCGAACGGGTCAGCCAGTCCGAGATATCCATCACGTCGTGCAGCTGCGGCTGGCTGGCGCGGTGGTGCTGGGCGGCTTCCTTGCCGGTGATGGCCAGCGTGCGGAAGGGATTGGCATCGCTGGCGCCCAGGGTCTCGAGTGCGTGGTCGAAGTCATCCGAGTGCCAGAAGCGCTTTTCCGCGCCCTGCGCCATCTTCTTCAGGCGGACCAGATCCCACGCCTTGGTGAGGATCACGATCCACGAAGACAGCGACATGATGAGCAGAATGATGGCGGTCGCACGCATGACGAAATCGCCTTGCGCCCAGAGGTGGGAGAGTCCGAGGTCCTGCATGTTGGTTCCTGGTAGGTCGGGATGGAATAAGTCGATTCCGGGGATCCGGGATCAGTTGAGTTCGAAGGCGATCGGCTGCTGCGCGGTCACCGCCACGGCACGGCCGTTGTCCATGTACGGCTTGCAGCGCATGCGCTTGACGGCGTCTTCCGCCGCCTGATCCAGGCGCGACGATCCGCTCGACGTGGACACGCTGGTCTTGACGACCTTGCCGCTCTCATCGGTGGTCAGGCGTACCACGGCGCGCCCGGTCTCGCCCATGCGGCGCGACTGCGACGGATAGACCGGCTGCGGCGGCGAGCACTGGATCTCGCCGATGCCGACCGCGCGCGGCGCGCTCGATACCGGGGCCGGCGGCTCGGCCGGTGCGGCTGGCGCAGGCGGTGCCGGTGGCGCGGGCGGCGCCTCGATCGCGTTGGGCGTCGGTGGCAGCGAGGCGACCGGTTCGACCTTGGGCTGCTGCGGCTGCGGCTGCGGCTGCGGTCTGGGCGTCGTCACCTTGACCTGCTTGGGCGGCTCGGGTTTGGACTGGGGTTTGGGTGGCGGCGGTGCCGGCGGCGCGGGCGGCTCCAGCGGGATGATGCGTGCCACGATCTCAGGCGAGATCACGGCTTCGGTGAACTTGCGCGCCAGACCGCTCTGGACCAGATACAGCAGTCCCGCGTGGAACAGCAGGACGGCAACCGTGATCTTGAAGAATCGTTGATCGAACATGGGATACGACAGGCGTCGCGACGGGTGGGCGCGAATGGTGCAACGGACGGCGGGCCTGGCTTACTTGCGATAGAAGAGAATTAGCGAAATGCCACAACCGACCAGCAAGCTGAGCAACAGTTCCATGGTAAACGCTCCTTCAACCGGGTTGCCGTGGGAGCGCCGCTCTCTGGCAGCGTGTCAGTTCGCGAGTATAAACGATAATGATTCTTATTTGTTGCCTTTTGCGGCACTCGGGCGCGGGCGGCAGGATGCAGCCCACTTTATACCGCTGTTCCAAGCGGTCTGCTCGGCCTGCGACAAAGCCACGCAGGCCGGCATCCGAGGGTAGGCGGCAATGTCGCGCCGGCCGCAAAGCGCGCTAGGATAGGAGAAACGGGCCACCCGCAGCGGCGCGCAGCGGCCCGAGCGAGGGGACGAGGCTATGGAATTCACCCGCAATGCCGATGAGGAGCGTTCGACCGTCCTGCGCGCCACGCCGGGGGCCGGCACCAGTTCCGCGCTCGACTGGATGTGCGCGCAGTTCGCGCTGCGCGTGGTCTGCGCGCTCGGTCCGCGCTTCAACCTGCGCAGCAACATCAACGACGTGCTGACGGTCAGCGCCCAGGAACTGGTCTGGCCCTATGGCGTGGTGCTGCGCGTGCAGCGTTTCCTGGCTGCCCGCTGTGCCGACATGCCGGCCTGGAAGGGCGCCGCCCGCCTGCCGGCCGAGGAGTTCCTGGAGCGCCACGGTCAGTGGAACAGTGCCTTCGACGAGAGCGCTCTGTTCTACTACCTGGACGAGTACGTCAAGTACCACGCCAAGGACATGTACGCGGTCTTCGAGGTGTCGGCCGCCGCCATCGCTGCCCGCCTGGAAGGCGAGCGGGTGCTGCTGGTGCGCAATATCGACATGCTCAGCCATGTGCTCGACCTGCCCGAGCACGAGCGCAAGCTGCTGCTCTATGCCGCGCTGGCGAAGTACAAGCGCGACCTGCGCGCGGTGATGGTCGACTGCAAGGTGGCGCACAGCCAGGAGGCGTTCCAGATCCTCGCCGGCCTGACCGGCGCCAGCCCCGCCGAGGTGGCCGCTTCGCTGCGGCCCGGCTCGCGCCTGGAGACGCTGAACCTGATCGAACAGCCGCTGCCGGAGAACAGCGTGACCGACCTGGGCGATCTGATGCGCCTGTCGGACCGGCTGCTGCACGTGCTGCTGGGAAACTACGCCGACGAGGCCGACATGATGGCGGTCTTCACGCGGCCGGCGGCGCCGCCGACGCTGGACTGCTCGGACTATCCGCACGTCGAGACCGACGCGCGCTACCTGTCCGCCCTGCTCGGCAACGCCACGCGCCAGCACGCCGCGGGGGTCAATATCCTGCTGTACGGGCCGCCCGGTACCGGCAAGACGGAATTCGCGCGGCTGATCGCGCGCGAGGCGGGCTGCGAGCTGTACGAGGTCGATTGCCTCGATCGCGACGGCAACAGCCTGTCGGGCAAGGACCGCTATCGTTCGCTGCAGGTCTCGCAGGCATTCCTGCGCGGGCGGCCGCGCACCGCGCTGCTGTTCGATGAGGTCGAGGACGTGTTCCCGGGCAGCGCGCGTGAGCTGATGAGCCTGCTCGGGCACGAGGACGCGCGCGGCTCGGTCAACGGCAAGGCCTGGGTCAACCAGACGCTGGAGGAGAACCCGGTGCCGGTGATCTGGATCTCGAACTCGATCCGGCAGATCGATCCGGCCTACCTGCGGCGTTTCCAGTTCCACCTGGAGCTGAAGGTGCCGCCGCCGATGGTGCGCGAGAACATCCTGCGCAAGCACTTGCAAGGCCTGCAGGTCAGCGAGGCCTTCATCGCCGCGCTGGCCGCGCGCAAGACGCTGACGCCGGCCCAGGTGCAGTCGGCGGCGCGCTTCGTCGAACTGGCCCGTCCCGGCGTGCAGGAGCCGGCGGAAGCCCTGATCCTGCGCCAGCTCGATCACGCCGATCGGGCCATGGGGCTGCGTCCGGAGGCCGAGGCGCGCCCGGTGGTGACGCATTACCGGCTCGACTACCTGAACCTGGAAACGCGCTATGCGGTCGACAAGATCATCCAGGCGCTGCAGGCGCGCCAGCGCGGCACCCTGTGCTTCTTCGGCCCGCCCGGGACCGGCAAGACCGCGCTGGCCGAACATATCGCCGCCGCCCTGGACCTGCCGCTGATGATCCGCCGCGCCTCCGACCTGATGAGCAAGTACGTGGGCGAGACGGAGCAGCAGATCGCGGCCATGTTCGCGCGCGCGGAGGAGGACGGCGCCGTGCTGCTGCTCGACGAGGCCGACAGCTTCATGCAGAGCCGGCAGAACGCGGTGCGCAACTACGAGGTGTCCGAGGTCAACGAAATGCTGCAAGGCATGGAGCGCTTCAACGGCATCTTCCTCTGCACCACCAATCTGTTCGATCGCATCGATGAGGCCGCGCTGCGGCGCTTTTCGTTCAAGATCCGCTTCCTGCCGCTGAAGCCGGCACAGCGTGTGGCCATGTTCACCGACGAGGCGCTGGGCGGCGATGCGGGTGCCTTGAGCGATAGCATGCGCCGCGAACTCGATGCGATGGACTGCCTGACCCCCGGTGACTTCGCAACTGTGAAGCGTCAGTGCGTGCTGCTGGGCGAAGCGCTGACACCTGAGGAGTTCCTGGCGCAGCTGCGCCAGGAGCATGCGGTCAAGCCCGAGGTCAGGCAGCGTCGCCCGCTCGGCTTCCTGCAGTAGGGCGGGGCCCGCCGCGTTCAGCGCAGGACATGTGCCGCCGCGTCCAGCGGCGGCGCCGGTTCGATGACGATCGTTTCCGCCTGCGCGTCGACGTGCAGCAGGGCGGCGACCATATCCTGCAGGTGGCTGGCTTCCTTGGTCGTTGCATAGCGCGTGAAGGGGGCCGCGCCGGGCGCGGCGGCGATGCCGTGCTCGGCCAGCCGGCGCGCGAGCTGACGCGCGACCGCGGCGCCGGTATCGATCAGCGCCATGCGTCCGCCGATCATCTCCACCAGCGTGTCCGTCAGGAAGGGGTAGTGGGTGCAGCCCAGTACCAGCGTGTCGGCGCCGGCGTCCAGCATGGGCTGCAGGAAGCCGGCCAGGCTGGCGCGCACCGCCGCGCTGCCGACGTCGCCGCGCTCGATTGCGTCCACCAGGCCGATGCCGGCGGTGCAGAGGAAGCGGCTCTCGCCGTCGAGCGAAGCCAGCAGGCGCGCGAACTTCGCGCCCTTGAGCGTATTGGCCGTGGCGAGCACGCCCACCACCTTGCTGCGGCTGGCGGCGGCGGCCGGCTTCAGGCCGGGCTCTACCCCGATGATGGGTAGCGGCAGCGTCTCGCGCAGCGTCTGCACGGCATGGACGGTGGCGGTATTGCAGGCGATCACCAGCGCCTTGCAGCCTTGGTCGGCCAGCCAGCGGCAGACCTGCAGCGTGCGCGCCTCGACGAAGCGCTCCGGCTTCTCGCCATAGGGGGCGTACTTCGAATCGGCGATATACAGCAGCGATTCGTGCGGCAGCAGCGCGCGGATCTCGCGCAGGACCGACAGGCCGCCGAGGCCGGAATCGAAGATGCCGATGGGAGCGTCGTTGGCGGGCTGGTTCACGGGAAAGGGCAGGGCAAGGGGCGGTTGGTGGCGAGGGCGCCCGGCCACACCGGAAGTGCGGGGCGAGCATGCACCGGGAAACAAAAAGCCGGGTCGGCAGACCCGGCTTTCAGGGACAGCAAGGCTGTCACGGCGTGCCTGGAATCAGGCGGCCGCGACGGGGATCTTGCCGATCCTGGCCTGCCATTCGGCGGGGCCGGTCTTGTGCACGGAGATGCCCGAGCTGTCGACCGCCACGGTGACCGGCATGTCCTTGACGTCGAACTCGTAGATGGCTTCCATGCCGAGGTCTTCGAAGGCCAGCACCTTGGCGCCGCGGATGGCCTTGGAGACCAGGTAGGCGGCACCGCCGACGGCCATCAGGTAGGCCGACTTGTGCTTCTGGATGGACTCGATCGCCACCGGGCCACGCTCGGCCTTGCCGATCATCGCGATCAGGCCGGTCTGCGACAGCATGGTCTCGGTGAACTTGTCCATGCGGGTGGCGGTGGTCGGGCCGGCCGGACCCACCACTTCGTCACGCACCGGATCGACCGGGCCGACGTAGTAGATCACACGGTTGGTGAAGTCGATGGGCAGCTTCTCGCCCTTGGCCAGCATGTCGGCGATACGCTTGTGTGCGGCATCGCGGCCGGTCAGCATCTTGCCGTTCAGCAGCAGGGTCTGGCCCGGCTTCCACGAGGCCACTTCTTCCGGCGTCAGCGCGTTCAGGTCGACGCGCTTGGAGGTCTCGGTGTTCGGCGCCCACTCGACCTTCGGCCATTGCGACAGGTCAGGCGCTTCCAGCTTGGCCGGGCCGCTGCCGTCCAGCGTGAAGTGCGCGTGGCGGGTGGCGGCGCAGTTCGGGATCATGGCCACCGGCAGGTTGGCGGCGTGGGTCGGGTAGTCCTTGATCTTCACGTCGAGCACGGTGGCCAGGCCGCCCAGGCCCTGCGCACCGATGCCCAGTGCGTTGACCTTCTCGTACAGTTCGATGCGCAGTTCCTCGGCGCGATTGGACGGGCCGCGCGCGATCAGGTCCTGGATGTCGATGGGCTCCATCAGGGCTTCCTTGGCCAGCAGCATCGCCTTTTCCGCGGTGCCGCCGATACCGATGCCGAGCATGCCCGGCGGGCACCAGCCGGCGCCCATGGTCGGCACGGTCTTGAGCACCCAGTCGACGATCGAGTCGGACGGGTTCAGCATCACGAACTTGGATTTCGCCTCGGAGCCGCCGCCCTTGGCCGCGACGATCACGTCGACCGTGTCGCCCGGTACGACGGAGACGTTGATCACCGCCGGGGAGTTGTCCTTGGTATTGGTGCGCTTGCCTGCCGGATCGGCCAGCACGCTGGCGCGCAGCTTGTTGTCCGGGTCGTTGTAGGCGCGGCGCACGCCTTCGTTGACCATGTCTTCCAGGCTCATCGTGGCGTCATCCCAGCGCACGTTCATGCCGATCTTCAGGAACACGGTGACGATGCCGGTGTCCTGGCAGATGGGCCGCTTGCCTTCCGCGCACATGCGGCTGTTGGTCAGGATCTGGGCGATCGCGTCCTTCGCCGCCGGGCTCTGCTCCAGCTCATAGGCACGGCCCAGGCTGGTGATGTAGTCCATCGGGTGGTAGTAGCTGATGTACTGCAGGGAGTCGGCGACGCTCTGGATGAGGTCTTCTTGCTTGATGGCGGTCATGTTGTGGGAGGACATGCGGTGGGACGTAGCCCGCAATCATACACCGTGGCGGGTGTGGTTGCCTGCGTGCATACATCCGTCCACATTCGCCCAGCCGGGCTGGAGGTGATGCTTGCGGCTTGCCGGCGGTGACAATGAAGAAAGCAGCCGGGCAGGGCTGCGGTTGGTGAGCGCCTGCGGCTCAGGGCGCTCACGGCGCGCTATGCAGCCGCCGGTCTGCTGGCAGCGAGGGAATGGCGCGGAATGGCACAGCGCGGCATTCGGGAATCCCGCCCGAACGGCGCCGTTGCCGGGTAGCTGTGCTAGCCTAATGGAGAAGGCTGCACATTGACAGGCGAGCATGCGGGAGACGTCCCCCGGGTCCCGCTTACCGCGCCCCATGCTGCGATGCAGCAGGCGCCGGCGCCATCGCGATGCGGCGCGGCTGCCTGCGTGCAGCGTCAGGATTCAGTAAGCCACCAAGCGTAAGTTTGCAGCCACGCAGCCAAGCCAATCAGGAGACAACGACATGTCCGCCATCGAATCGGTGATGCAAGAGCATCGCGTCTTCAACCCCCCCGCATCGTTCGTCGAGCAGGCGGCCATCTCCGGCATGGAGGCCTACCAGGCCCTGTGCGACGAGGCCGAGCGCGACTACGAGGGCTTCTGGGCACGCCACGCACGCGAGCTGCTGCACTGGAACCAGCCCTTCACCAAGGTGCTCGACGAGAGCGACGCCCCTTTCTACAAGTGGTTCGAGGACGGCCAGCTCAACGCTTCCTACAACTGCCTGGAGCGCAATCTCGAGAACGGCAACGCCGACAAGATCGCCATCGTCTTCGAAGCTGACGACGGCACCGTGACCCGCGTCAGCTACCGCGAACTGCATGCGCGCGTGTGCCGCTTTGCCAACGGCCTGAAATCGCTCGGCATCGCCAAGGGCGACCGTGTGGTGATCTACATGCCGATGTCGATCGAAGGCGTGGTCGCGATGCAGGCCTGCGCCCGCATCGGCGCCACCCACTCGGTGGTGTTCGGCGGCTTCTCGGCCAAATCGCTGCAGGAGCGCCTGGTCGATGTCGGCGCGGTGGCACTGATCACCGCCGACGAACAGATGCGCGGCGGCAAGGCGCTGCCGCTCAAGGCCATCGCCGACGAGGCGCTGGCGCTGGGCGGCTGCGAGGCCGTCAAGAACGTGATCGTCTACCGCCGCACCGGTGGCAAAGTCAGCTGGAGCGAAGGCCGCGACCGTTCGATGGAGGACGTATCCGCCGGACAGGCGGACACCTGCGAGGCGGTACCGGTCGACGCCGAACACCCGCTCTTCGTGCTCTACACCTCCGGCTCCACCGGCAAGCCCAAGGGGGTGCAGCACAGCACCGGCGGCTACCTGCTGTGGGCCTTGATGACGATGCGCTGGACCTTCGACGTCAAGCCGGATGACCTCTTCTGGTGCACGGCGGACATCGGCTGGATCACCGGCCACACTTATATCGCCTACGGCCCGCTGGCAGCCGGCGCGACCCAGCTGATGTTCGAGGGCGTGCCGACCTATCCGAACGCGGGCCGTTTCTGGGACATGATCCAGCGCCACAAGGTCAGCATCTTCTACACGGCGCCGACGGCGATCCGCTCGCTGATCAAGGCGGCCGACGCCGACGAGAAGATCCATCCGCGCCAGTACGACCTGTCCAGCCTGCGCCTGCTGGGCACGGTGGGCGAGCCGATCAATCCCGAGGCTTGGATGTGGTACTACCAGAACATCGGCGGCGAGCGCTGCCCGATCGTCGACACCTTCTGGCAGACCGAGACCGGCGGCCACGTGATCACGCCGCTGCCGGGCGCGACGCCGCTGGTGCCGGGTTCCTGCACGCTGCCGCTGCCGGGCATCATGGCGGCAGTGGTCGACGAGACCGGCAACGACGTGCCCAACGGGCATGGCGGCATCCTGGTGATCAAGCGTCCGTGGCCGTCGATGATCCGCACCATCTGGGGCGATCCGGAGCGCTTCAAGAAGAGCTACTTCCCCGAGGAGCTGGGCGGCCGCCTGTACCTGGCCGGCGACGGTTCGATCCGCGACAAGGACACCGGCTACTTCACCATCATGGGCCGCATCGACGATGTGCTGAACGTGTCCGGCCATCGCATGGGCACCATGGAGATCGAGTCGGCCCTGGTGGCCAACCCGCTGGTGGCGGAGGCGGCCGTGGTGGGCCGCCCCGACGACACCACCGGCGAAGCGATCTGCGCCTTCGTCGTGCTCAAGCGCGCGCGTCCGGATGGCGCCGAGGCCGAGCAGATCGCCGCCGAGCTGCGCAACTGGGTGGGCAAGGAGATCGGCCCGATCGCCAAGCCCAAGGACATCCGCTTCGGCGACAACCTGCCCAAGACCCGTTCCGGCAAGATCATGCGGCGCCTGCTGCGCTCTCTGGCCAAGGGCGAGGAAATCACGCAGGACACCTCGACGCTGGAGAACCCGCAGATCCTCGACCAGCTCAAGCAGGCACGCTGATCCGGGCGCAGCGGCATGACGGCCCGGCGCCCGCGCGGCGCCGGCCGCACGCCGGCCCGTCGCGCCCCGCTTCCGTGCCGCCACGTTCTATTCCATGCCCGACGACCAGTCGCGCTTCCGCCGCCGGCTGACGCTCTACTACAGCCTGTTCACGCTCGGGCTGTTGGGCTTCGTCGGCATGATGTCGCTGCTGGAACGGTCCAGCAGCGATGCCCTGTGGCTGGGCTATGTCTTCCTCTTCGTCACCATCGCGATCTATGCCTGCATCGGGCTGATCTGCCGCACCTCCGACCTGACCGAGTACTACGTGGCGGGCCGGCGCGTGCCGGGCGTCTTCAATGGCATGGCGATCGCCGCCGACTGGATGAGCGCGGCCTCCTTCATCGGCCTGGCCGGCATCGTCTTCGCCTCGGGCTATGAAGGACTGGCCTATGTGATGGGCTGGACCGGCGGCTACTGCCTGGTCGCCTTCCTGTTGGCGCCTTACCTGCGCAAGTACGGCGGCTACACCATTCCCGACTTTCTCGCCGCCCGCTACGGCAACGGCCGCCCGGGCGGAAACTTCGCCGTGCGCGGCATCGCCGTGCTGGCCGCCTCGCTCTGCTCCTTCGTCTACCTGGTCGCGCAGATCCAGGGGGTCGGGCTGGTGGTGACGCGCTTCATCGGCGTCGAATTCGCCGTCGGCGTGTTCTTCGGGCTGGCCGGCATCCTGGTCTGCTCCTTCCTGGGCGGCATGCGGGCCGTCACCTGGACACAGGTGGCGCAGTACATCATGCTGATCGTGGCCTTCCTGGCGGCGGTGTCGATGATCGCCTGGAAGCATCATCACCAACTGCTGCCCCAGCTCGGCTACGGGCCGCTGCTGGCGCAGATCGACCGGGAGGAGCGCCGGCTCGACCAGGACCCGGCCGAACGCGCGGTGCGGAAGTTCTACGCAGACAAGGCGGCCGCCCTGCAGATCCGCATCGCCCGCCTGCCGCAGTCCTTCGAGGAAGAGCGCGATGCGCTGACGGCGCGGCTGGAGTCGCTGCGCGTGCGCAACGCGCCGCTGCGCGAGATCAAGGAACTGGAGCGCGAGCGGCTGGCCTATCCGCGCGATGCCGCCGAGGCGCACCAGCAGTGGACGCAGATGCGCGACGACGCGCTCGCGCGCAGCCTGCCCTCGAAGTCCTCCACCGAGCCGTTTCCCGCGGCGAGCGAGGGCGAGCGGGATGCCAAGCGCCTGAACTTCGTGCTGCTGGTGTTCTGCCTGATGGTGGGCACCGCCAGCCTGCCGCACATCCTGACCCGGCTGTACACCACGCCGTCGGTCAAGGAGACGCGCAATTCCGTCGCCTGGGCGGTGTTCTTCATCGCCTTGCTCTATGTCTCCGCGCCGGCGCTCGCGGCGCTGGTCAAGGTGGAGTTCCTGCAACACCTGGTGGGCACGCCCTATGCGGAACTGCCGCAGTGGGTGGTGCAATGGCGCAAGGTCGATCCGCCGGTGTTCACGCTGCGCGACGTCAACGGCGACGGCATCGTGCAGTGGGCGGAGATCCTGATCCAGCCCGACATGATCGTGCTGGCCGCGCCGGAGATCGCCGGGCTGCCCTATGTGATCTCCGGCCTGGTCGCGGCCGGCGCGCTGGCCGCCGCGCTGTCCACGGCCGATGGCCTGCTGCTGACCATCGCCAACGCCTTGTCTCACGACGTCTTCTATCACATGGTCGATCGTCAGGCGAGCCACCAGCGCCGGGTGACCACGGCCAAGGTACTGCTGCTGGGGGTGGCGCTGTTCGCTTCCTACGTGACCTCGCTGCGGCCGGGCAATATCCTGTTCCTGGTCGGTGCCGCCTTCTCGCTGGCCGCTTCCAGCTTCTTCCCGGTGCTGGTGCTGGGCATCTTCTGGCGCCGCACCACGGCGGCGGGCGCGGTGGCCGGCATGGCGGCGGGACTGGGGGTGGCCATCTACTACATCTTCGTCAACTATCCCTTCTTCACGCGCATGACCGGCATCTTCGGCGACCGCTGGTTCGGCGTCGACCCGATCGCATCCGGCGCCTTCGGCGTGCCGGCCGGCTTCATCGTGGCCATCGTCGTCAGCTTGCTGACACCGCGCAACGCGCCGGTGATCGACCGGCTGGTCGGTTACCTGCGCAAGGGCTGATTGCACGGGGCTTGCCCGTCTTTTCGCTTGTTCCCGCAGGAAGTACTGGATTCGAAAAATAACTCTGTTATAATCGCGGACTTCCCGGAGAGATGGATGAGTGGTTTAAGTCGCACGCCTGGAAAGCGTGTATAGGTTAATAGCCTATCGGGGGTTCGAATCCCCCTCTCTCCGCCAGGATTTCCTTGTAAATCAAGCGCTTAGCGGTTCGGGGCTGCGATTGAGTTAGCTGTTTTCGGCTACTTTCGGCTCTGAATCGCACGACAATCGCAGCACGTCCGCTGCAAACTTCTCTACTGCTTTGCCGCCTGCGTCGGGGTCAGCACTCGGCATCCAACGTGCGTAGACGCGCACAGTGGTGTTCTGGTTCGAGTGTCCCATCTGCCGCGCAACCCACATCGGATGTTCGCCCGCTGACAGCATCATGGATGCATAGGTGTGGCGTGTTTGGTACGGTTTGCGATAGCGCACCTTCGCTTGTCGTAGTGCCCGCGTCCAAACAATCCGGATCGGCGAATCCCCGGCCCAGCGTTCCCCGTTTCGGGGGTCTTGGAAGACCTCGCGCCCCGACAGCAACGTGTGCGCCTTCTGAGCCTCCAGGGCGGCCCGCGCGGGAGGTAGCAACTTCACTTCGCGGCGGCTGGATTTCGTCTTGGTGTCTTCGGCAACCGTTGCGGTCTGCGTCAGCGCTCGCCGAATCACAACGGCACCCTTACGCCAATCAACGTCCGTCCAGTCCAGAGCGACAAGCTCTGAGGTCCGCAAGCCGGTCCAGAATGCAAACTGGATCATGTTCGCAGCTTGGGCGGGGAGGGCGGCGACGATAGACTGCTGCTCGTTCGCGGTGAACGGGTCTACGTCGTCATCTTCCTTGGGGGCCTCCTTCTTTCGGTATGTCCAGCCGTGCAGAGGATTCCTTTCCATCAGTGGCGGCTCATCCTGTACTGCATCCTCAAACGCCTTGCGGGCAACGCTCTGGATGTTTGCCAGTCGCTTGTTGCTGCACGTCATCTTGTCCAGCCAGTCGCGGAAATCAGTCCTTGTTAAGTCTGATAGCTTCCGCTTGCCAAACGCCGGTATCAGTAGGTAGCTCACCACTTTACGGTATCCGTCCACCGTGCTGGCCTTCAGGAATTTCTCTTGCCGCACTAGCCAGCTTTCTAGATAGTCCTCTACTGTCTTAATTTGGCCTTTGAATTCCGCGAACGTTGCGGCCCGTGGGGACTCGGGGAAGGCAGTCGCATAGTTGAACGTTCCCCGCGCAATTGCCAGCAAAATCTCAGCACGGAGTAGCTCCGCCTGCTTGAGCCCTGCGGTCGTCGGTTTGATGCGAAGCCGCTCTCTGCAAATTATTCCCCGATAAGTGAAGGAGATTTGAACGCTGCTTTCCGAAACCTTCCTAACTCCCCGCCCGTCTCTACCCATAGCTCGAATCCCTTTACGTCAATTAGTTGCCGCCCATCGGGGGCCTTCTTCCATACTTCGCCTTCCAGCCAGATGCCGCGATGAATCTTTGTTCTTACGGCGTCTTCGGTGTATCCGCTCTTTTCTGAGAATTTTCGGATGGTGAGGAAGCGGACGCTCAAGCTTTAGTCCTCCAAGTGGTTGAGCGTTGTTGGTGAAAAATATCGACCTTCTTTGCTTTGCTTCATGTAATAAAAAAGCCCGACCGAAGTCGGGCTTTTGCAGGGAGGCATCATTTTATTTGGTTTAATTGCTCTTGCTGGGAAGTTTCCGGATTGTTGCTGAAAATTTCTTTTCGGTTTCCGATCTGATTGTGAGGGGGGGTGTGAAATCCTTTAGCCAAGTATTTTTGAATTGCACTCGAAGGTTAATTTGTCCTTGATAGGCTGCAGGTATTGTGCAGAATTTAAGATCCTCTTCTAAGATATATTTGGCGAAGGAATTCCGCAACTCGTGAAATTTCTGCGCGGCCGCTGACGATTCAATGTGGTTTCGCAGCGTTTCTCGTATTCCGTCAGCGATTAAACTTTCCCGGACGCTGGTTGCTAAACCGATATGCTCAATGTAAGAGGTATCAGTTAGCGCAAATTCAAGGTGAATTGCGCCGCTAGGGGTCAATCGTAGCTGAGTTGCTTCGGTTGCGGTACTTTCAGTTGGGTCGAATGGTTCGATCAATCGATAACTTAGAAGAGATTGGGCGTGGCGCTTCGTTATCGTTGGAGGCATGCCCATCGGTTCCAGGTATGATGCGATGGAAGCTAGGTCCATATAAGATTCCCGGATATCCGATGACTCTGCTAGCTTGTCCTTTAGGCATTGTAGAATCGAACACGTTGCTAGAGGCGTGCCAAGCATGTCCGGAAATACAGCGAATACATTGAAAACGTACTCGCTGCTCTCTTGGCGGAATTGATTATATTCTCCGAGGAATAGGGCTTTTCGAATGCGATATTCCGGGATGGAGATGGGTTTCCCTGAGATGTAGATTTTTACCAAATCCTCAATGCTGATTTGAGGGGATGTGATGATCTGTTTAGAGAGATTGAGTCCGCGCCGGATGTCGTAGTTGCAAAGCCAACTAACTGTGCGCGATATGTATTCTGTGTTTATGAAGACTTCTTCAATGCAGGCGGCAAACGCATTTATGTCGCGAACTGAAATTCGAATGCCTTTGCGCAGTAAATACTGCTCACTTTGCTTCGCAGGGCCTTTTAGTTTTGATTTGAGGAATGTCACCCGCTTCTGCAGAATTTCTTTGGTGGGTGGGATGGGTAGGTAAAATGATTTTGTGTCGTATGACTGCAGGGGGCCGTGCTTCGAAAGCTGCCAGATTGTTCTGTCGGTGATTGGACAGATGACAAATGAGTAGACGTTTCTGTGAATGGATTGGGCGTACTGAAAAACGGCTTCTTGGAATTGCTGATTGAAGTGATCGGTGTTGTCGAATACAACGCATGGCATCATTCGCCGGGCATAGGTGGCGTGAGCTAGAAATGCTTGTAAATACTCTGCCGGGGAGTCATCCCGCATGCACCGTATGTAATCGCCGAATCGAATCTTGAACTGAATTTTGTCGGAGTCGTAAAGATGCTTGTACTCGCCCTGTGCCCATCTCTGATATTTGCTATGGAAGACTCCTTGTAATTGCTCATGGCTCAGAACGACGCCGGGGAAAAGAATGCCCTCGCATAATCCAATGAGCTGCTCTGTGAGCCAGCTGGATAGTTGTGTTACGTCACCATTAGAATCCCGGAGGTCGACTCGAAGAACCGCGCAGCGCGCACGGAGATCTGCCGCAAGAACCGTGCGGAAAAAGCGGTCAATAAATGTTGATTTCCCGGCCCCCTTGTTCCCTATGATGAGGACGAATTCCTTGCGGGTCATTTCTACAGCATCTCTAATTTCGTCCTGTAGATTTCCTGCATTTTCATTGCCAACTACCTCTATCTCTTGTAGGAGGCTCTCCGTGAGGCGTTGTAAGGTGGCGTCAGCTTCTCTGCTTTCTTTGCTTTCAACAAAACACTCTGAGAGCATCTCGGGATCATCGTCGCCACTCATGGAGCTAAAAAAGCCGTTCAATACTTCTCCTAACTCCCGTGCCATGCTGGAGCGTTCGAGGCGCTTTAGGTATTTGGGATCCCTTAAGGGGCGCAAGGGCTCACTATGGGAAAGTGAGAGGCCCTCGGCGCTATTTATGTGTATCTTGAATAGATCTTTTCCTACTCCCGAGCGAGAGAAGATGTCGTAGAATTCGGCAAAATTATCGAGTATTGCCTTGTGGTTTGGAAAGACAATCGCATAGTGATGATTCTGCGGCTTCCCGTCCCCTCTCAACGGCCAATGAACTATCCATTCAAATCCATTTGTTAGTGCCAGAAAGGGGGCGCCGAAATTAATGCAATAACCTGTTGCCTGAGCTAGGCCGTCTCGGGCACTCTTGAGTGCGGCTCCGCCTATTTTGTACGCTTGTCTAGTAGGATTCTGTGAGTCAACTAGCAGAACTTTCTGTCTCTTCGCCTCGACAACAAGGCGAGCGCGATCACCTTCGCGCATAAGATAGTCTACGTAGCCCTCCTCTTCGTGACGCTCAGTTTCGATTTGAGAATCAGCCCAGCCGAGTACATCAGTAAGGACATGGTTGATTACCCGAAAGCGTACGTCCTGTTCTGTCTCAATTGTCTCGCGGGTCGCTTCCCACTCCGCCACCAAGATTTCGAATGCTTGCTTTGCAGTGTCGATGCTCATCGTGAATTCGTCCCGTCTGAGTTTTTTGCTACTCCGCGTTAAGGCTATCCTCTCATACAAAGAAGCGGTAGGCTACGGTCCCTATGCGGCAGCCTCAGTCTGACTAATGGTAGATCCGCTCTTGGCCCACAACAGCTCGAATCGAGGGGGGGCGATGTCCTACGTGCCTTTAGTCTCCTGCTTGCGCGTCGGCGGGATGTCCTGTTGGCGCCTTGTCCTTTTGCGAGCGTCTATCGAAGCATCGAAGGCTGCGTGCGGTGCGCTTCGACGTCTATCCGGGATCGGCGCGCGCTTGGTGTGCATCTCGGGTGCAACCGGTTTTTCCTCTTCCCCAAGGGTAACGACTGAGGCGAGCGGATGTTCAGGCCAGTTGACGGCCTGAATGATCTGTTCTTGGAGAACATTCTTTGATCTGGTCGGGGTAACTAAATTGCCTTCTGAATCGTGAACTTCTTCGTATTCTCCTGGCATGTAAAGGTTATACCAATCTTTCACGTCGGCGGTGGTCCAAACAAATAGCCGAAGCTTCGTGATGGGCGGGGCAATTTCGATTGTTATCGTTTTTCCTATAATTAGGTCTTGATAGATCGAATTTCTAATGTTGTAGCCGTTCGGCCCCTTGAGGTTCGCGAAAGTCTTCTTGCCGTCCCTGCTCTTGCGGTGAAAAATCTCCACAAGGAATGCGTCGCCCAGGAGTTGGGCCATATGGGTAGCCTTGGCTGCGTAGTTCATCATTGTGAAGAGCTTTAAGAAGTTGGAATCTTTGCTCAGGTCCAGTGTTTCTTTAACGGCGATACGCTGCGGCACTTTCGTGCCGTCTGCCAAGGCTCGCGGCGGGTGGTTCGGCCCGCTCAGTTCAAAAATGAGGTCTACCTTGTCGCGGAGCCGCTTTTGCCCCTGGTATTCCTGCTCGTGCTTTCCAAGCTCGAAATAGCCGATCAGCCGTGCGCAAGCGATGCCTGCGGCGGGCGGTTCGAAATCGGCGCCCCCAGATCGCGGTTTACGCATATCTGGGCCGTACCTCGCTGCCCTCTCGATGCTTTGGCGAACGTCTCGGATCACGGCAAGTCAGCCCAGATCCGCGCCAATGTCGCGCATCTTGGCGTAGACCCGGGCTAGCTCCTCCTCCGAGAGGGTCAGCCGTGCAGCGGCATAGAACAAGCGGTCTTCGCCCATAACGCGCGGGCTTTCGCCGCCCGTGTACTTGCGCCACTGCTGCCCGCCCGCGAGCGCGAATAGCTCGGCCATCTGCTCGCTAGTCTTCTCTAGGGAGTCTTTCAAGCGGCGAAGGTCTGCGGCGGTCGGGGGAGTGTAGGCCATAAAGGAGAGAGAGCCGCCTCGCGGCGTCCTTTCGTGTTAGTGGACAAACAGCTTAGCGAATGTTGCTACCGCTCCGATTGTCGCCCCCAAGGTTGCCATGCCGGCAACAAAGGGCATCAGGAACGTTTCGCGCCGAAACTTGGCGCCCTCGGCGTGGTACTTCGCGCCTTCCGCATTCAGCTTCTGTGTCTCGGCCATCAGCTTAGCGATTTCGGCTTCGGTCTTGAGAATGTCCACAGTTTTTTCCATCGAGTGTACTTTGGGGCTGTCGGGTGCTCCCGGCCCGTCACAGATCTTCGCTCAGGCTCTCTAGCGACACGACACGCGACATAAGAATCTTTTGTTCGCTCCCCGTGTACCGATCCATATGGGCATGAATAAAATTAACAACATCAGGAATATCCGAGTCAGACTTAACAAAAATATACCTAACATCTTTCGGCCCGAATCTCAACATGCAGCCCTCCCGCGTCTTGGCGTTAGCACGGTCCCGCTGTGAAGCGTCGTCAAAATTCGCCTTAGTTATAAATCGCGACACCCCCTTACCCTTCGGGACATATCTCCATTCGGACTCTTGGTAAAATAGCTTATCTACTGGCCCCTCCCCAACAACCATTTTTCCGCTAACAGGCTTCGAATACGCAAGCATATGCAAAACGCTGGCCCTAGCTGCCTTGCTCCTCTCCGGATCCTCGTCATCCGTCGCGTTGGACACAAGCTTCTGGATGGTTGCATACACACCATTCTCTCCGGCAACATATAGAAGCGGATTGAGGCCAGCATCCTCTGCCCAGCTTCGCGTCAACCCGATCCCAAATTGACCATAAAAACCAACATGCTCTGATATCCTTGATAGGGGAATATCGCAAAAACATACCATTGGATAGGCAATGTAATCATCGTCACCACCCAACCAACCAACATCCTCCAGGCAATATCTCGGCCAGAACCCATTCTGCAAAATTAACTTCAATGTCTCTAGGTCCTTAGTGAAATGGAAAAGCGTATTGGATTTTGGCCTCATTTACCTTCCTTCTGCCGTGAAATCTTACCCATGGCTGAGCGCATGGGGCGTCACAAGGATAGCATAAAGCCAATCTCACTTCGCATCTGCCAGCGCGCTTACCTCTTCAGACTTCCCGGGGCGCATCGACGTACTTAATGCCTCTGCGCCAACCAATGAGGTGTGATGTTAGACGTCGGGTACACTAACCTCTTGCGCGGCCCGTACTTAGCTTCCCCACCAACCCATACACCCATCTTCCCATGTACGGGGACGACACCGTACACCTTCGCAGATTCGGTAAGGGCCGCACAAGGATCGGTGTTGCCGATAAATTGCAGACTGCGGTACAGTGTTTGCGGATTAGCCATAATCTTGCGTTTATCCAGAATGGCCGCCAATTGCTTACACTTCCTGGCAATGTGGTTAGATAGCATGCCGGGGTGTTTCCAGGCTATCCAACGAGCAATCAACGTATTCAGGTCCACAACCAAGCCTCCGCGATGGTTCCTTAGTCGGAGTACCGCAGCAACAAATTCGCGCTCACTCGGGGTACATTCCCCCACCTTGGCAGCCGCCCGCAATGCCCTTTCAGAGATAGACCCGGTTCCGGGCAGTTTGTGATCGCCATGCTTGACGTACGCGCGTAGCTCGCTGGTGGTGAAAATTTCCCCGCTTACCAAATCAACCCACTCAATGGGAACAATACGGGTAACAGGTTCTGGCGATTTCCCCCTAGATCTACGCCGCCGCCATCCAGCCCGTTTAAGGATAGATTCCGGTATAGCCCTTTCCTCAATCGACCAGGGCACGAACCTGTGTCCGCTCGATTCCGGTAGTGCCGAACAGCATGGCAGAGGTTGCGGTAATTTAAGAGAATCGACTTGTCGGCTTTCCCTGTGAGCCAAAATCTCCGCATCGCCGATGACCCGCCTTATAAACAACTCGGGGTGCTGCCGATAGTCCGGATCAAGCGATCTTCTCTCCACTTCTGCAAGTACTGCGGCCAGTAGTGGAGGCATGTCTTTGGCGTCCATTAATCTCCTAAAAATGGTGTGCTCCACCACAATCAAAAGGCTATAACGCAAGCCTGGTGCGGGTTTCCAGGTTTTCTCTTATACAATAAGATTCTGCGCGGATAGCAGGGCAGACCCCGATCGTCATTGCGATCTATCCAAGGGGGGCAGCCGCCCCTATTTCCATCCGTCCGGAATCCCGTCAGCGCCGACCCATGGCCTCACTTTGAATCCCCTATCTCGGTTGGTCTTGTCGGTATGGCAGTCATGGCAGAGTAATTGAAGGTTACTATCATCATTCGAGCCACCTTGCTCTAATGGCTTGATATGGTCGACGATTCCGGTAGCCACTGCTCGGCCACAACATTTGCAAGTATATCGGTCACGCTCTCGGATTCGCTTCCTTATCTTGCCCCAAGCATGGCCGGACAGATCATCAATACGCGGAGCATTAGTTGCTGCTAGTCGCTGCTTCTGTTTGGCTGTTAGCGGCTTCCCGTTGCGCTTGGTCTGATTAGAGATAGCACAGTGCGGACAGCGCCACTCCATTCCTTGCGGCTTCCATTTTGGGTGTTTGCTGCATTCTGTCATGTTCGATCCTCATTATTATTACGTTCGGCACGCTCAGCCTCCTTGCAGCTAAGGGATTCTCTGTGGACGGGGGGGGAGGGAAAAATTCAGAGCGCGAACTTGCCAGCGCCGACTGGTCAGTCGTGAAATATCGCAATGGGCAAATAAAAGGGGCGAAACGACCCTGGCTCTCCCCATCCCGGCCCATTGTGGCTAGAGCCCGTCCTCGCGCGGGTGCGGAACGCGTGCGCGTAACGCGCGCGTAGAACCATGCGGCCTTCCGGGTAGTTATCGGCCTGCAGCCCACGCCCCACAAGGAAATCAATTTCAAGGCCAATATCCGGCCCGTCAAGCCATTTTAATGCCCCAGGCTACCCATGGGCATCCCAGTCAAATATAATTGAGTGGCGGGGCTATGCGCAGGCCGGAGGGGCATTTTCGATGCCCGACCTGAATCGTTATTTAGTCAACTCGGAAAAAACCTGCATTCGGATGCGATCATATGCTGCCCGGTCCTGCCCCTCTAGCTCAGCCAGCTTATCCGGAGAGGCATCCCGGCCGGCCTCCCATAAGGCGACATTTACAAGGTGAGCATCATGGCTCGCCCGTCGGAGAATTTCTGATAACAGGAATACCTCCATGTCTTTGTATCTATATTTTCTAGTCAACAAGCCCTCTGGTAATCGTTAATAATCCTGCTCGTACCGCTTTGCGTCTAGTGCGGCCTGTTCGATGATCGCTAATTGCTTGGCCTCATCATCTGTGCGTCTTCGCTTAAGTCCCGTTAATCTCTGATATTCGGTATAAGCCATAAGTCCGTCGCGGATTGCGGCCTCCCAAAGCAGGAACCTCAGGCCGCGCTTTCCCAGCTTCGCGGCGACCAACGCGCGGATTGCTTCGTCGCACGCGCCGAGACTGCGGAATTTCCATGCAATACCCGGCCCGCAGGTTGTCTCCAGAAGGCCGCGCCGTAGCTCGCTATTGGTCTTGGGCCAACTTCGGTATCGGCCCTGCTGGAAGGCGCCGACGCTAAGTGGCGTCCCGGCCTGCTTGGCGAGGGCCTGTAGCTCCTTGCGAGTCGCGGCGCGCGGCTTAAGTGGTGGAGAGATACTGTCCTCCGACAAGCTGTGCTTTGCCATCCTGGGCTAGCATTCCTTCGCTGATGACGACGGAGCCGACGCGCATGCGTCCGTAGAGCAAAGGGACAGGGCCGCCCTGTTGCGTGACGTTCTCGGCACCATTGAGGTTGTAGGACTGTAGGCCGTTGCTGTCCTGGGTTGTCTGATGGGGTGCCATCATCTGCGCGATGCCGCCGAGCATCATCCCGGCGCCCAGCATCATTACATTGGGACCGTATGCGGCTGTGGCAGGGAAATACGTCATCACGGCCCCGACGACCACGAGGACGGCCCCGGCAATTGTCTGTAACAGCCCTCCCGACTTGCTGCCTACGAGCACGGGCGCAATGCGCACATCATCCGATCCGCAGGGATGGCCTAGTTGTTTCTCCCCGAGGTTGCGCTTACCCGCGAAGACGGCATAACGTACGCCGCGCTCGCGGCTCGACATTAGCTCTGCCTCGAAGCCGGGCACCATCGCGCAGAGAGCGCGCAGCGCGCCGCTAGCGGAATTGAAGACATAGCGATGCACTCGCCCGAACTTCGCGCCTAGCTTCCCGTAGAGCCGGATTGTTCTAACTTGATCCAACGATGGGCCTCCTTAAATCTGACCATAGCGAAGCTGATAGGCGTAGCCGCCCTGTCCGCGCATGTTTTGGCCCATGCGCTTATCAACGAACGCCTGCACGAGGGCGTGCAACTGCTTCGCATCCTGTGTGCTGAGCCCCTGGCCGCCGTTGTTGTGGACCGTCACATTGATGCCGCCGTTGCTGTTGCCTCCGTTGGAGGAGTCGCCGCTGCCGACGTAGCCGCCCGTAGCGAAGTGCGCAGCGTGGCCCGCGTTGATGGATTCGAGCAGCGGGCGGTACTTGCTCGTCGCCGCAGCGTTGATGACAAACTCGCCGTTGGAGAGCATTGCGGGAATGCTGTCACTCGTACCCGTCCCCGGCCCGGTGATGTGGCCGCCAGTGGCGAAGCCCTCTACCGCGCCGCCCGTGCTGAACCCGAATGCGGACATTGCCGCCTTGAGCGCCTGCATTTCTGCCATGTGAAGGAGAATCTTCGCCATGTCTTGCAGCAGACTTGCGGTGAAGTCCTGAAAGCTGAACTTGCCGGTAGTAACGAACTTGTCAAGCGCGGAGGAAGCTTGCTGCCATGTCGTCGTAAAGGCTTCGCCCATTGCTTGCGCGCCGGTCTTGCCGTCGCCAACAACCTTGCCTACCGCTAGCTTGGCTTGCTCGCCGTAGCTTTCTCGAATTTGCTGCTGCTTCTGCAAATGGGCTTCTAGCTGGGCCTCCTGCTGTGCGTACGCATCCGCTACGATCTGGAGGCGTTGTGCGTACTCGGCCATGTCCAGTTGCGCCGAGTCGTATTGCTCTTTTAGCTTGGCGCTCTCGCTCAGGTATGACTCCTTGAGCTTGAGGCGTTCGGCGTCCGCTTGCTGCTCTGACGGGCTCATAAAGCGAGAGGCGTCTTGATGCTCGTAGCCCGCTGCCTGCTTTTGGACGAGCGCGGTCTGCTGGTCGGCATACTTCTGCTTCGCCTTCGCGCGCTTGTCCTCCTCCCGGAGGAGGGCGTTAGTCACGTCCTGCTCTGACTTAGTCCACGCCTCCCCAATCTTTTGCATTTCGCCTAGAGCATGCTGGCGGGCCGCAATGTCTCGCTTTTGGGAGGCCAGGTCTACGCGCTTCTCCGCGATTACAAGTTCCTCGCGGTAGTACTGCTCATTGAGCTGCCGCAGCTTGTCGTAATACTGCCGGTAGGTCAGTGCGCCTGTGTCGAAGTCGGCTTTAGCCTGGGAGAGGGATTCCCTGCGGCGCGCGTCAAGTTCCGCAATGGAATTCTTCTGCTCTTGCAGTGCGGCGTTAAGGCCCGCCTCGTCACCCTTCTTTGCGCTGTTGCCTCCCTTGGCGAAGTTCAGCGGCTTAGTGCCAGCGGCGCCGTGCGCGTTGGAGGGAGGCGCGGTGTCGGACCACAGCTTGCGCATGTACTGCGCGTAGCCGTCGCCGTCTCGCTTCATGTTCTCGAAGCCGATACGCGCAGCATTGGCGGCTAGCTTGAACTCGCCTTGCGCACCCAGTGAAACAACAGAAAGCGAGGTTGCGATGGCTTCCGAAAGCTGCTCGAAGCCCACGACAACCGTGCCGATGAGCGTAGCCGCCGACTTCATTGTTACCGCGACGCCCTTGTAGAAGTCCTCAAGCATGGGCTTAAGGGCTACGTTGTCACCCAGCGCGTCGGTAAGATGGATGATGGTAGGCAGCAATTGGAGCTTGGCCGTACGCATCATCGCGTCCATTTTGGCGGTCGATTGTTCCATCTGCTCGCGCATGGCTGCGAGTTGGGCTACGGTCTTCCCGCCGATGACGGCGCCGGTTTCGTCGGCTACCTTGCGTAGTTCGTCCAGGCCAGCGCGGCCACGGTCAAGCAGCGGGATAAGCTGCTCGCCGGCAGCGCCGAATAGCTCATTGGCTACCGCCGCCTTGCTCGCGCCGTCAGCCGAATTGTGGAATGCGTCCGCAACGCGCGTAAGCAACTCCTCGGGGCTCGCGCTCTTGAGGTCGGCCAGGGATACACCCACTGCCTTGAACGCCGCAGCCGCGTCGGCGTTGCCGTGCGTAGCCTTGTTCTGCGCTTCCGCGAGGGAGGCGAGGGCCTTTGCGGACTCCTTTGCCTCAATGCCGGCAGTGCTGGCGGCGAAGGCCCACCGCTGCACCGCATCCGTGGAAATTCCCGTTTGCTGGCTCAGCTTGCTGATAGTCTCGCCGTACTCCGCAAGCTGTTCCCGCGCATGAAGGGCGGTTTCTGCGGTAAGCGCGATGACGCCAGCAGCGGCGCCGATAGATAGGGCGGTCTTGTTAAAGATAAGGCCCATTGCGCCCGTGCGCTGCGCCAGGACGAGCATAGAGCCCGCGAACTGCTTATAGTTGCCTTGTGATAGCTCGTGCGCGAGTACCAGTAGCTCGCGCTGCGCGCCGGCAGTCTTGAGGCTAAACTCATGCGTGTGCGTGGAGGCGGCGGCGATTTTCTCTACGTAGCTGTCCACCGCGCCGCCGATGCCTTGGGCCTCTGCACGCAGCTTTGCCATTTCCGCCGTCGTCTTGCCCGCTGTGGCGGCTTGATAGGCCAGGGCATTAACGGTTGCAAGGGCGGCGCGTTTCTGGCGGTCGCTCGCGTTCTGCGCCAGCGAGGCGAGGGCTTCGTACTTGGCCTGCATCGTTGACGCTGCCGAAGCGATGGACCGCTTTAGCGCGTCGTTAGACTTCATGGCGCTATCTAGCGACGCCTTGTACCCGGAGGTATCAGCGGTAACGACAACGCTTAACTGCTTGTCGGTCATTGCTTGGTACCCTCAAGGGTTGCTGCTAGTCGTTCAGCCTGCTGCGCAAGCATCCTTGCCACCGAGATATCCCGCTCTGCTGCTAGCAGTCGCAGTGCCCGAAGCGTTTCCGGCCGGACCCGGCAGGAGACAATGCGGGTTACGTCGGGGTCGTAGGCGCAATTGCGGTTCCGCGCGCTATTCGTTTGGCTAATAAGTACCTCCATGATTTGTTGACAATAAAAAGGGCGGCCTCCCGTAAGCACCCGGTGAACCCGTCTTGCCAGCTAGGTGGCGCTGGGCGTCCAGCGATGCGGGAGCAGTTCGGCGATGTCGGCCGCCTTGTGGGTCGGCAGTCGCGTGAGGACGTCTTTCAGATAGGCGTAGGGATCGTGCCCGTTGAGCTTGGCCGATTGGATCAGGCTCATGACGGCAGCCGCGCGTTGACCGGCGCGCAGTGAGCCTGCAAACAACCAATTGGAGCGACCCAGGGCAACCGGCCGGATCTGTCGCTCGACGTGGTTGTTGTCGATGGGCACCGTCGGGTCGTCGAGGTAACGCACGAGAGCCGGCCACCGCTTGAGGCTGTAGTCAATGGCCCGCGCGATCGCCGAGCCGTCTGGGACGCGGCGTCGCTGTTCCTCGAGCCAGGCGTGCAGCCGCTCTAGAATCGGGCCAGCCCTTTGTTGCCGCGCTGCCAGGCGCTGGTCTGGCTCAGCATCCCGCACTTGCGCCTCGATCTCGTACAAGCTCACCATGTAGCGCAGTGCCTGGCCCGCCAATTCGCTCTTGTGCTTGTCGTGCAGTTCAAAGAACTTGCGCCGCGAATGGGCCATGCAACCGATCTCAGTGACGCCACCGTCGAAGCTGGCCTTGTAGCCGGCGAAGTCATCACATACCAGCTTGCCTTGCCACTGCCCCAGGAACGCGCGAGCGTGCTCGCCGCTGCGGCTGGGCGCAAACTGGTAAATCACCGCGCGCATCTTCTCGAACTCGCTCGGCGCATAGGCCCACAGGTAGGCGCGGTGCGTCTTGCCATTGCCGGGCGCGAGCATCTGCACTGGCGTTTCGTCGGCGTGCAGAACACCGTGGCTCAGAACCTCTTCTTGCAGGGCGTCCACCAGCGGTTGCAGACGCACGCCACAGATGCCCACCCACGCGCCCAGTGTCGATTGCGGGATGGCCAGACCGGCGCGCGCATAGATGCGCTCCTGCCGATACAGGGGAAGGTGGTCGCCGAACTTGGACACCAGCGTATGTGCCAGCAGTCCGGCCGTCGGGATGCCTTTGTCGATGACGTGGGGTGGCACCGGCGTCTGCACCAGCGTCTCACACTGATCGCACACCCATTTGCCGCGGATGTGACGCTCCACGGTGAACGTGCCCGGCGTGTAGTCCAGCTTCTCGCTGATGTCTTCGCCAATGCGCTTGAGCGCACACCCACAGGTGCAGGTCTCTGCGTCCGGCTCGTGGTGGATGTCGGTGCGCGGCAACTGCGGCGGCAATGCCTGGCGCTTGGGCTTGCTCTTGGCTTCAGATTTGGACGACGGCAGGAGCGCTTCCAGTTCGGTCTCAATCGCCTCGAGGTCTGCGTCAATGGCTTCGTCCAGCAGACTCGCCTGTTCAGATGTCAGTTGCTCGCTGCGCTTGCCGAACTTCCAGCGCTTGTGGATGGCCAGCTCGTGTGTGAGCTGGTCGATCTTGGCTTGCCGGTACCGCAACTCCCGGTCCTTCTCGCCGACCTGGGCCATCAACTGCGCAGCCAGTGTGCGCAGTTCGTCCGGGCTCAGGGCATCGAGGTTGGTGGGTAGGTTCATGCGGCGAGTCTGCCAGAACCCCAAGTCCTCTGGAAGGAAGCCAGTTTACGGCTTTGGGGGTATTACACGACCGTGATCGCGTGGTCGTGGGTGAGCGTCTGCCAAGGCAGCCCCGTCACCAGCGCACGCAATTGCTCGGGATTGAGCGCCGTGGCGATCGCCTGGTCGCCGTTCGTCCAGATGAAGCGCCCCTTGTTGAGGCGCCGCGCGGCCAGCCAGATGCCGAAGCCGTCGTAGACCAGCACCTTCATGCGCGTCGAACTCTTATTGGCAAACAGGTAGGCGTGGTGGGGGCGTGCCGCGCCGAACACCTTGACGACCCGCGCGAGGATCGTTTCGGTACCGGCGCGCATGTCCAGCGGCTCCACGGCCAACCAGATCGCGTCCACCCGAATCAACGCAACCACCCTTGCAGCCACTGGGCGCACTGCGCTGCGGCCGATCCCGGCCAGCGAAGACTGATCGTCGTCGCGCCACGGCGGACTTCGATCTGGATGTCCGGCACGGCAGTGGTCGGCTCGCCGATCCGCAACGGGATGAACTCGCCTTGCGGCACCCTCATCAACTCGCGGTCCTCAGGCGCGCCATTCTTTGCTTCCTGCTCGGCGACCCAGCGCCGCAGCAGATTCGCATTGAGGCGATGGTGCAGGGCTATCGCCGCGATCGAAACACCCGGCTGCATGCACTCCTGCACTGCCTTGGCCTTGAACTCGGCGCTATGCCGACGTCGGCGCCGTATTGGCGCGCTCTCTTCGATAGTGTCCACGTGTCCACCTAGAACTAGATGGACACGATGCTCCTTGCTACGCGGGTCCCCTTCAAGACGGGTTCACCGGGTGCTTACGGCCTCCCGACCTTGCTGAAGGGTGCAGCGCTCACCCTCTGACCTCGTTTGCCTCCCGTGTCGTGCACGGGCCTGCGGGCTTGGCTCGCCCTCCCTACTAGGTCTGTCATGCAACTCTGGTAGTGCCCACTAACGGGCGGCTATCGGCGCAAAAGAAAAGGGACGCTTTCGCGTCCCTCGTGGTGTTCGTAGTGCTGGGCTACGTCATGTAATCAGCGCATCCTCTACGCGCACGCTTGAGCCTCCGGGCAGAATCTTTGCGAATTCGGCAGCGGCAATGTGAGCCTCCGGCATACAGCAGCGAACCCGGACGGCAACGCCGTTGTCCTGCCAGTTGGCGAGAACTTGGAAGCCGTACAGCGTGAGGGCTGCAATTGCTGCTTTAGCTGCGGGCGCTGGCAGATTGGGAACGTTAAATGTGTGCATGTGCTCTTCTCACAGGGTCGCCGTGCAGGCAGTAGTCACGCTGTAGACGCCTGCGCCCCTCGGCGTGAGTGGCCGATTGAATGCAGGGCCAAGGCGGTTTGCGTCCCGGTGAAAGTCATCGGCTGCATATACCCGGCTGACCTGCATCGCCTCGGTAGTGCGTTGGTGCGCGGCGCGGGCGCGCTCAAGCTGTCGTTCGTGCTTTGCCTTGCGTTTGGCTTTGCGTTCTGCATAGGACATGCGAGGTCTCCTCATTCGGTTAGGTAAGGGGACTCCTCGAATCGCCTTATCTAACCTCTTGGCTAGCTCGTGATCTTCCGGTTCGCTGCTGTCGCACTCTCGGGCACCGGGTCGCCGGCCGTACTTTTTCGCCAACGGCTCGGCGGGCGGCTATGCCGCTCGTTATGTACATTTTCAAGTGTGTACAATAAAAAACCACTACGCAAACCTTTGGGAGAGTATTTATCGCGTATGCAGCTCCCTTTTCTCAAGCAAGGTTTGCAAGTTTATATAAATAAAAACCACTACGCAACAGAATTCTTGTGGCCGCATGGATTGCGGCTTTTGCGTTACTTCCGCTTGTTCTCAACGAGAGTGCTTGTGCGCCCCTCGTTCTCGTTAGGAACCACCTTAACCGTGTGGTTGCCTTCCGTATCAACACCGCCGATCACGAGGGGGCCCTCGGTCGCTGTGAGGGTCCGCGCTTCGCCAGAGTCTACGAGGGAACGTATGTCGGCGTTCATCTGGCTCCGGTCATCATTTCCCGCCTGTGCCAGCAGAGTCTCTACAGGCATAACAGCCGCTGCTGCTTTCTGTATCAGGCCCTGCCGCTCTGCCACATAGGCGCAGACGATGTCCCGAAGCTCCTCCGACACCTTGACTCCTCCAAAGACACGCAAAATTTGCAGATCGCGTATGACTTCCTTGGGCAGCCGTAGCTGATACGCTTGCATGTTCTCCCGCTGGCTGCGCACTTTCGAGTCGGGGTCAAACTTCATGCGACTGTCTCTCTTGGATTAAAATACACTACGCAGTATAGCATAGCGAGCAGCCGGCCAAGCACTTGAACCAGCATGCAGGGGGGCTGAGATAAGAGGAGAGGGCTTAACTTCTTGCTAATGTTGTCGATACAGCCAAGACATTCATTTTGACGGCTCGGTACAAGGCAACATGGACAAGGCAATTCCCCCTCTCCTCTTCGGTTTCGCGCTGGCGTGCCTTTGGGCCTCCCGTCAGATTGGCGCGGATTGGGTTCCCACGATGTTCTCAGTGGCGCTGATTGTGGTAGGTGCCGTGGTAGCTGCTGGATTAGGGCACTTGCTGGACTCTTCTTTGCCCTTTGGCACCCGTGTTGCCGTCTTCCCAGTTTGCATGTGGCCCGGTTGTCTGCCTGTCCTGAACAACTTGGCTGAAAAGGCAACCTTCCATTTTCTTATCCCAGGAGAGGGGTCGCTTGTCACGTACTTGGGTTTGGGGTGGGTGCAGTTTCTGATCTGGCTCATGTTGATTGCAATTGCGGCCGTAACCTACATTCGTGGCCGCGACAGCTACTACTGAGGGAGCCGACGACCAGGGCGGGCCGGTCCGGAATCGCAGCAATATCGCATCACCCCCCCGCAAAGCCTTATGCAGCAAGGCATCGCGGGGGTTCGAATCCCCCTCTCTCCGCCACTGAATACGTAAGGCTTAGCGGGTTGGTTGCACTAACCGCTGGGTCATAGCAAAGGGCTTGGGTCATGGAAACGTGACCCAAGCCCTTTTTGTTTGCCTGCAGCGGGGCCACCACCTCCGGTTTCCGCCGGTACACCCGCTTGGTCGTCGCCGTGCTCGCGTGAGACATCAGGGCTCGCGCGTGCTCAAGGTCTTCGGCGTCGTTCGCCGCCTTGGCGCGGATGTCGTGCTCGTTGAAGGGCACTGTGACGTCCGTCTCCGCTATCCCCCGCTCCATGAAGTTCCGCCCAAGCGATTCCCACCCGCCGGCGCGGCCGCTCTCCTCGTTGACGTAGCCCTGGCCGCATGGCTCCGCTGGATTTCATCGTTCGGCGACTGCTTTGGGGCGACGAGATCGACCAAAGCCCAGGACCGCAATGGGTCGATAAGCGACCTTGGGTTTCCCAGGAGCCGGCGAATCCTTTTTTGCTCGCTCAGGCCTGCTCGACCAGCAGGTCCATCTGCACCTCCAGCGCGGTGGCCAGCTTCTGCAGCACGTCGACGCTTCCATCGCGCTCCCGGTTTTCCATCTGGCTCAAGTAGGGCTTGCTGATGCCGGCGGCCGAGGCGAGCGCCTCCTGCGTGATGCCTCGGTGCTCGCGCCATGCCTTGATCGGATGGTCGCCCGCCAGTTCGGCCTTGAGTACAGCATGCGGAATGCGGGTGCCATCGTCTTCCGCCATCGCTTGCTTCAGCATAGCGGCATCGTCCAGATCCTCGATCAGGTCTTTGACCTTGTCCCAGATCTCGATGGGCACCACCGCATATTCGCGGTGGCCGTCGCGTTCGATGAATTGGATGTCGATCATTTGTATGCGCCTCCGCGCGGATTGATTGCCAGCACGACGATCACCAGTCGGCCGTCCTCGATTCGGTATAGCACGCGCCAATCGCCCACGCGCAGCCGGTATCCCTCGATGCCGGCCAGCTTCTTGGCGTCAGGGTTCGGCCCGTAGGGGTCCGCCGCCAGCGCTTCGATTTTCGCCATGATCGTGGCCGCCACGTTCCGGGCAAGGGCCGCGCCCTGCGGCCGGTGCTGATCTTTGCGCGCGAGGCCAGCTACTCGCCGCGTCTCAGATTCGAGCGGGTCGCGCGCGAGACTGGTGCTGTCGATCCGGGCCGGCGCGGCTGGCTGGCCGGGTTTGCCGCCGCGGCGGCCCTGGCTGCTCTGGGCGGGCGGGCGCAGGGGCTGCGCGCGCAACCCGGTGCCGCACGCATGCAGCCGGTGGGCGTCATCGGTGCCGGCCATATCGGTGGCACCATCGGCGGCTTGTGGGTGCAGGCCGGCCATCCAGTGCTGTTCTCGTCGCGTCATCCTGACGAATTGCGCCCGCTGGCGCAGGCAGGCTCCGTGGCACAGGCCATCGCCTTTGCGGACGTGGTCTTCCTGGCGGTGCCGTACAAGGCGCTGCCCGAGATCGCCCGGGACTATGGGCGGGCCCTGTCGGGCAAGGTGGTGATAGATGCGACCAATGCCTTTCGCGAGCGCGACGGCAATGCTGTGCGCTGGCGCTGCGTGACGGCATCGGCATCACGACCGCGCGATTCCTGCCCGGCGCCCGGGGTGGTACGCGCCTTCAATTTCATGGCGGCGGCTGCCTTCGCCAGCGAAAGCCACCATGCCGGCGAGCCGGTGGCGGTGCCGATCGCAGGCGATGACCCGCAGGCGCTGCGCGTGGCCAAGCAACTCGTGCGCGATGCAGGTTTCGAGCCGGTCGTGGTGGGCGGCCGCGCCAGCGCCGACAGTTTCGCGCCAGGCGGTCCGCTGTTCCACCAGATAGGCTCGGCGCAGGCGATGCGGGAGCGTATCGCGCGGCTGCCGAACCCGGCTGGCGCGCGATAGTCGATAGTCCATTGTGTCATGCGAAAAGCACCGCCGATCGACAGCGCCTACGGCAGGAGGGCCGGATCAAACGCGCGGGCGCGGCGCCGCGTGCAGCACCATCGCCAGCAGGGGATGCCAGGCCAGCCACGGCGCCCACGCCGTCCAGGTTGCCCAGATCGTCCATGGCGCCAGCAACCAGCCTTCCACCGCGTGCGCGCCGGCCGGCACGGCTACGCCGCGCAGCCAGCGCTCCATCGCTCGCTCGTCGGCCTGGAGGGTGAGGCTCAGGCCCCACTGGGAGCCACCGTCCGGCAGCGAGCGGTGCAGCCACTCGATGTCGGTGGCGGGTAGCGTCGCCGAGACACGTGTTTCCCGTACGCGCCGGGGGCCGTCCTGCGTGCTCATTTCGGTTCGGCCACTACGCGCAGATAGGGTTTCAGGGTGCGGAAGCCTTGCGGGTACTTCTTCTTGGCGTCCTCATCGGAAACCGAGGTCGGGATGATTACGTCGTCGCCGGGCCGCCAGTTCACGGGCGTGGCCACGGTGTGGCGCGCGTTGAGCTGAAGGGCGTCGAGCAGGCGCAGCACTTCGTCGAAGTTGCGCCCAGCGCTCATCGGGTAGACCAGCATCGCCTTGACCTTCTTGTCCGGGCCGACGATGAAGACGGAACGTACCGTGGCGTTGTCCACTGCCGTGCGCGGTCCGCCGCCGCTGGCGTTGGGGTGGATCATGTCGTAGAGCTTGGCGACGGTCAGGTCGGCGTCGCCGATCAGCGGGTAGTTGACCGCGTGGCCCTGGGTCTGCTCGATGTCCTGCACCCAGCGCTGGTGATCGGATACCGGGTCGATGCTGAGGCCGATGATCTTGGTGCCGCGCTTGTCGAACTCCGGCTTGAGGCGCGCCATATAGCCCAGCTCGGTGGTGCAGACCGGCGTGAAGTCTTTCGGGTGGGAGAACAGGATCGCCCATTTGTCGCCGATCCAGTCATGGAAGCGGATTTGGCCTTCGGTGGTGTCTGCGGTGAAGTCGGGGGCTTCGTCGCCGATGCGGATCGACATGGTTGACCTCCATGAGCAAGGTGGCAGGTATGCGAAACGGACGGGTTGCCGGCGAGGGGCCGGCCAAGCCAGTATAGGCTGCTTGCGCAGCACCGATTCTTAGCCGGGAGTAGACTCATCGGGCAAGGGGCGCGGCCGCGTGCATGTGAGCGGCCGAGTCCGCGCGGTGCCGGCGGCGGGCACCGGTGCCGGTCCTGTCCGATGCGGCCCGTCCGTTGAGATTAGGGGGCGAGTGATGATCAAGCGTCAGATTCAGGATTTCCCGGTCGCGGAACGGGAGCAGATGGCGGAGATCTGCAAGCGCGTAGGTCTGGCGCCGGGCGATTTCGAGGTGACGGACGAGACGCGTGACGCAGGTGCCGGCAGCGATGCCAGCGTGGCCACGCGCAAGGTCTCGGTCAAGCGTGCCGGCACGGAGGCACAGAGCGTCTACGAGGACGATCCGCCCGGTACCTGGCTGGAGCAGTTCGAAAGCGACCTGGAGTGCGGCTTGTTCGGGCCGCTGTCTGCCTAGCCGCAGCGTGCGGCGTCGCTTGCGCCGGCATCCGCGCCAGGGTCGGCGAGCGGCCACTGGGCAGGCCATGCCGCCACCGCAGTGGCCGGAACCGCGCGCGAGAACAGGAAGCCTTGCCCGACCTGGCAACCGTGGGTGGCCAGGAAGCGGTGCTGGAAGGTGCTGCTGACACCCTCCGCCACCACGGTCAGGTCGAGGCTGCGTCCGATGCGGATCACGGCTTCCACCAGCGTGCGGGCTTCCGCGCTCGTTTCCAGCGAGACAAGGAAGGAGCGGTCCAGCTTGATCTCGTCCACCGGCAGGCGCATCAGCCGGCTCAGCGTCGAGAAGCCGGTGCCGAAGTCGTCGATCGAGAGCGGGACGCCGAGCCGCCGCAGGGCCGCGACGCTGGCACCGGTGCCGGCCGAATGCTCGAGGAATACGCTTTCCGTGATCTCGATGATCAGGTCCGCCGGCACCAGCCCGTGACGCGCCAGGGTCTGCTCGATGCGGCCGGGCAGCGCGGGATCGCGCAGGTCGATCGGCGACAGGTTGACTGAGATGCGCGGTACGCCGACGCCGGCCGCGCGCCACTGCGCCAGCTGTGCGCAGGCGGCCTCGATCGCCCACTTGCCCAGCGCGGTGATCAGGCCCTCCTCCTCGGCCAGCGGGATGAAGCGGGAGGGCGTGATCTCTCCCCGTTGCGGGTGGAACCAGCGCGCCAGTGCCTCGACGGCGCACAGCCGGCCGTCGGCCAGCTGTATCTGCGGCTGGTAGTACTGCTGCAGCGTGCCGTTTGCCAGCGCGGCGCGCAGCTCGGTGGCCAGCTCACGATGCTCGGCCAGGCGCCGCGCCACCGCCACATCGTAGATGCCGATCTGGTGGCCGCCACCCTTCTTGGCCTGGTACATGGCCAGGTCTGCCTGCTTGAGCAGGGTCGGGCCGTCGCAACCGCTGCCGCTGAGCGCGCTGGCGCCGATGCTGGCCGAGGCGGGCAGGGCTTGCCCGCCGCCGGCGGGGGGCGCAGCCAGGGCAGCCAGCAGCGCCTCGGCCAGCGCCTTGGCGCGGGCCAGGTCATGGTCCGGCAGGACCACGCCGAATTCGTCGCCGCCCAGGCGGCCGATCGTGCCGGCCTGGCCGACCACGCCGGCCAGGCGCGCCGCCACGTTGCCGAGCACCCGGTCGCCCATGGCATGCCCGTCGGCTTCGTTGACCCGCTTGAAGTCGTCGATATCGATGAACAGCACGGCCAGCGCCTGCCCCGTGGCTCGTGCCGACGCCACCGCATCGTCGAGGCGTGCCAGCAGCAACTGGCGGTTGGGCAGTCCGGTCAGCGGATCGTAGTAGGCCAGGCGCTCGATGCGTTCGCGCGCGGCGTCGCGTTCGAGCGCCAGCGCGCACAGGTAGGTGCCCACGTCGACCAGGCTGCGGTGCAGCGCGTCGGGACCCCGGCATTCGTGGAAATACAGCGCGAACACGCCGGCGACCTGACCGTCGTAGGTCTTGATCGGCGTCGACCAGCAGGCCTTCAGGCCGTGCGGCAGGACCAGGTCCCGGTAGGCGGCCCACAAGGGGTCGCTGGCGATGTCGGTGACCAGCACCGGCTTGCCGAAGTGGGCGGCAGTGCCGCAGGAGCCCACCGTCGGCCCGATCTCCAGTCCGTCGATCCGGCTCACGCATGCCGCGGGCAGTCCGGGAGCTGCCAGGGTGCGCAGCCTGCCGTCGGCGATGCGGACCACGCTGACCAGAACCCCAGGGGACACCGCTTCGATCTGCCGGCACAGGCTGTCCATCATCTCTGCGCTGGACACGTCCTTGGCCAAGGCCTCCAGTGCCTTGCGCTGGATGGTGTCACGCAATTTGGTGTCGCTGATGTCCGTCAGCGTGCAGATGGCGCCCGTGATCGCGCCGTCGGCCTGCCGCAGCGGGTTGATTGCCGTGGCGAACCAGCGGGGCCGGCCATGGCGGTCGGCGAGCAGGGCTTCGCGGTGCAGCATCGTGCCCTGCCTGAGTTCGTCCAGCATCTGCGCCAGATGCGCTTCGCTGGTGCGGGCGGGGCGCATCAGGTCCAGCGCGCGGCGCCCGACCGCCTGGTGGCGCTGCAGTCCGAAGACACTGGTGAAGGCGCGGTTGACGTGGCTGACATAGCCGTCCAGGTCGAGGAACAGGACAGGGTTGCCGGCGTGATCGAGATAGGCCGAGGAAAGGGCGGACGCGCGGCCACCGTCGTCGGGCGCGGCGAAATAGGCCAGCTCGCCGCTATCGAGGCGGGAGGTATGCAGGCGAACGGCGAGCCTGCCGCCGTCCTGGGGCGGGCGCTGCAGCACCGGTGGCACGGCGCCATTGCCACCCTCGGGCGGCAGGCCCAGCTCCGCGGCGGCGCGGCCGATCGCTTCGGCACGGATGCATTCCCACAAGGCCTGCGCCGCGGCATTGAAGAGCACCACACGCCCCTCGGCGTCGACCACGACCACAGCGTCGACGGCCTGTTCGAGCGCTGCTTGCCCTAGCGCCTGACATTGCATCTTGGTCCGTTCTCCGCACGGTTGCGTTGGGATTCCTGCGCCGCGACATGGCTGCGCCGGCCGAGTATATGCCATGGGCACGGCCGGTGGGAATGGCCGGGACTCGTCCCGGGCCGGAGCGCCGGTCGGCTCAATGGCCGATGTCCAGCACGGCCGCGCCGGCAAGGCGGCCGTCGCGCAGGTCTGCCAGCGCCGCGTTGGCTTGCTCCAGCGGGTAGAGCGTGGTGTGGGTGCGCAGTGGGATGGCGGCGGCCAGCCGCATCAGGTCGATGCCATCCGCCCGCGTCAGGTTGGCGACGGAGAGCAGGCGCCGCTCCTCCCACAGCAGGCGGTAGGGGAAGGCCGGCAGGTCGCTCATGTGGATGCCCCCGCAGACCACCGTGCCGCCCTTCGCCACTGCGCCCAGGGCGAGCGGCACCAGCGCGCCGACCGGTGCGAAGATCAGGGCGGCATCCAGGACGGCGGGCGGCGCCTCGCCGCTGGCGCCCGCCCAGCGGCAACCGGTCTCGCGCGCGAGCTGCTGCGCGGCCTGGTCCCCCGGGCGCGTGAAGGCAAATACCTCTCGCCCCTGTGCGACCGCGATCTGGGCGACCACGTGGGCGGCAGCGCCGAAGCCGTAGATGCCGAGGCGCGCCGCTTCGCCGGCCAGGCGCAAGGTGCGGTAGCCGATCAGGCCGGCGCACAGCAGCGGCGCCACGTGTTCATCGTCATAGGCGTCCGGCAGGGCGAAGCAATAGCGGCTGTCGGCGATGGCATATTCCGCATAGCCGCCATCGCGTGTGTAGCCGGTGAATCGCGGCGCGTCACACAGGTTCTCGCGCTGGGCGAGGCAGAACGGGCAGTGCCCGCAGGTATGGCCGAGCCAGGGCACGCCCACGCGCTGTCCTGCCTGGAAGCCGCTGACGCCGCTGCCCAGGGACTCGACCCGGCCGACGATCTCGTGCCCCGGGATCAGTGCCGGCTTGGGGTGCGGCAGGTCGCCGTCCACCACGTGCAGGTCGGTGCGGCACACGCCGCAGGTACTGACGGCGATGCGCAGTTCGCCCGGCCCCGGCTCCGGCACCGGTACGTCGCGCGGATGCAGCAGCGGGCTGCTGCCATCGAAGATCATGGCACGCATGGTTTGCGGCATGGCGGGCTCCGGTGAGGACATGTCGGCTCATGCCCGGCGGGCACGGCAGGATCGGTGCGGACGGGCCGCAGGCGTGCATCCAGTATGGCGGGCACCGGGCCAGGCTGCTTGATCGGTATCAAGGTGCTGTGCCGGCCGCTTTGCCATGCTATCCCCCTTTGCGTGGGGCGGCCGGGCTGGGTCGGGCCGGTCCGGCGCTATGATCGGGGTACCGGCCCGCCGGACTCGCGGGCGATCTGCGCAACACGCCGATACTTCATCCGAGAGGTGGCGACATGGACTTCAAGACGGTGCTGGTGGAAATGGGCGACGACGAGGGCGGCGACGCGCGCATCGAGGCAGCGGCCGCACTGGCTGCCCTGGGAGGCGATGGGCACGTGGTCGGCGTGACGGCCACGGGTTTCCGTCCCGATCCGTTCCGGGGCGCGGGTGAGGAAGCCGGCCGCTATGCCGCCCAGGCCGAGCAGCGCCAGCAGCAGCGCCGCGCGGCGGACGAGGAACGCCTGCGCCGCATCGTGGCACAGGCAGCGCCCGGCCTAAGCTGTGCCCACATGCTGCTGGCCGAGGATCCTGGCTGGGCTCTGGCCTTGCAGGGCCGGCTGGCCGACATCATCCTGGTGGCGCGTCCGCCGGTGCCCGACCTGGCGCCGGTGCTGGCGGCGCAGACTGCCGAGTACGTGCTGCTGAATGCCGGCCGGCCGGTGCTGGTGCTGCCGCCGCAGGTGCGCCGCGTCGAGGCGCGCCATGTTGCGGTGGCCTGGGATGGCCGGCGCGAGGCAGCCCGCGCGGTCGCCGATGCGCTGCCCTTGCTCAGGCGCGCGCAGCGGATCAGCCTGGTCTCGGTCGATCCGGAGGGGCGCGGCGTGGCACAGGGCGATGGACTGGCCGCGTACCTGGCGCGGCACGGGATCCGCGCCGAACTGGTGCCGGTGCCGACGCAGGAGGCGGTCGGCCCCGCGCTGCTGCGCGCCGTCGGCCATCTGCACGCCGATCTGCTGGTGGCCGGTGGCTATGGCCACTCGCGTGTGCGGGAACTGGTGATGGGGGGCGCCACCCGGGTATTGATGCGGCACGCCGAGGTGCCGCTGTTGATGTCGCATTGAGCCGCCGGCGCCACCGCGGGCGTCGCCGTGCTCAGTCGACCGTGACGATGATCGCGACGCGGCGATTCTGTGCGCGGCCCTCGGGGGTATGGTTGTCCGCCACCGGCCGGCTCATGCCCAGGGCACGCACTTCGATATCGTCGCGCGCGAAACCCGCGCTCACCAGCACGCCGGCGATGGCCTGCGCGCGGCGCAAGGAGAGCTTCAGGTTGTAGTCGGTGCTGCCGGCGTCGTCGGTATGGCCGTCCAGCCGCACATGGTCGATGCCGGCGCCCAGCAAGGCCTGCCCGATCCTGCGCAGATTGCTTTGCCGTTCGGGCGGGATCGCATCGTCGTCGAAGCCGAACAGCACCTTTTCCGACAGGTCCAGTTCCCAGCCGAGGCCAGTCAGGTGGAAACCCTGCTGCCGCAGCGTTTCCACCTGCTGTGCGGTGAGCTTGCGGTACGGTGCGGTCTGGCAGCCGGCCAGGGCCAGGGCGCCAGCTAGCAGCAGTGCCGCCGCGGCGCGGGCGCAGGCATGCGCCGATGCGGTCTTGCGGGTGGTTCGTGCAGTGCCCACGTCCCTCCTCCCTTTTCTTCTCCCCTAGTCGGCGCCGTCCGGCGGGGGGGCGCTTTGCCAGGTGCCCCCCGAGCGGCGCTTGGCGTCATACATGGCGCCGTCCGCCGCCCGCAGCAGGGCTTCCGCCGTGCCGCCATGCGCCGGATAGGTTGCGATGCCGATGCTGACCGGGGCCGTGACCGATGTGCCGGATTTCAGCATGATCGGCTCGCGCAGGCTCGACAGGATGTGCTCCACCACACGGATCGCATCCTGCGGCCGCTGCAGCGGGGCCAGCAGCACGGCGAACTCGTCGCCGCCGAGCCGTGCCACCAGGTCCGTTTCGCGCAGGCAGGCGCGCACGCGGGCCGCCACGCTGATCAGTACCTCGTCGCCGGCGGCATGGCCGAAACGGTCGTTGATGTCCTTGAAGGCATCATTGTCGAGGTACAGCACGGCCGCGTGCCGTCCTTGTGCCTGCACCGCGCGCAGCGTGCGCTCCAGCGCCTGCTCGAATGCCGTCCGGTTGAGCAGTCCGGTCAGCGCGTCGTGGCTGGCCTGGTGGGCGAGCGAGCGGTTCTCATGCTGCAACTGCTTCTGCCAGTCCTCCAGTTCGTCGAGCAGGCCGTTGAAGTCTTCTCCCAGCGCATGCAGTTCGGCGATGTGCGCGGGCGGGGTGCGCTGCTCGAAGGCACGATCCGAGCGTACCGCATGTGCCACCCGCATCAGGTTGCGCACCGGCTCGGTGATGTGCGTCAGCATGCGGCGCGACATATAGTGGGCGCTGACCGCGGTGAGCAGCAGGCAGGCCAGCAGGCCGAAGGCGCCGCTGGCGAGGAAGCTGAGCAGGTTGGCCGGATCCCCCGACAGGCGCAGATAGCCCACAGCCTGCGCATCATGCAGGATGGGTTGCTCGACCGGCTCCGCCAGCAGCAGTTCGCCGATCGCCCGGCTGAGGCCCGAGAACCGGTGGGCATCGGGACGCCGCCATTCGGCGAGCAGGTGGTCGCCGCGGTCGTAGACGCTGGCATAGGCGACGTCCTCGCTGGCGATCAGCGCGAGGGCGTCGCGGGTGGCGGCCTTGTCGTTGAACACCACCGGGGCCTCCAGCGCGTAGGCCACCGAGCGTGCCACCAGGCGCAGGTTGTGGTCCGCGTAGACGCGCAGGGCGGTGATGCCGAGCACGGTCAGCGACAGGCCAGCGGTGCAGATGGCGATGAGCGCCACGCTCAGGTGGATGCGCCGCAGGGTGCTTTGCAGCGTCGGGCGCGTGCCGGGCCTGTTGTTTCCGATCATGGCGTGGTTCCCCGCCGACGGCCGAGCTGCAGCACGCCGGGGTGGACGTGGATGCCGCTGCGGGCCACCGAGTCGAGATTGACGCGGAAGGACACCTGCGCATCCCGCACACTGAGGCAGAACATGCTGCCGACCTCGCACTCGAAGTCTCCCTCGCTGATGACCAGTACCGGCTGGCCGCTGAGTTCTCGTCCCAGCAGCTTGCGCTTGTCATCGGTCATGGTGCCGACGTAGAGCGCGTCGCAGTCGCGCGCCAGGTCGCTGCCGGTAACGTCGACCACGCGCGTGCGCACCGGCCGCCCGTTGGCCAGCGTGCCTCCATCGAGCAGCTTGGCGGAATAGAGGCTGGAGCGTTCCACGCACAGCCGCAACACCGCTGGCTCGCTCGGCCAGCGTGCGTAGCTGAGCAGGTTGAATACGGTCTTGGCTACCGCGTCCGCGCGTTGCTGCAGGGTCTGGGCTCTCGCGTCGGGCGCGTGGGCCAGCGGAAAGATAGCCAGCAGCAGCGCGAGCAGGGCCAGCACGCAAGGTGGCGGGGCGCTGCGGACGTGGTGGCTGCCGGTGCCTGCCCGGAAGGACGGAAGGAGTGGCGGACGCATGACATGGTTCGGGGCGGGCGACGCCTGCGGGCGCCGACCGACCGGGTATTGTCATGGTGCCCGGCAGCGCAGGTCAAGGCGGCGCCGGAGAGTATGTTGCCGCTGCGCGGTGCGACCGTCAGCCTGTCCGGCTGACTGCCGGCCTGCCGGCAGCGCCTTCGCCGTCGGCCGGCCCGGTGCGTCCGGCTCTACCGCTTTCGGCGTAGCGGATCAAGGCGGCCAGCAGCCGATCCATGTGAGCGCAGGCGACTCGCAGTGGCTGTAGAGTTCTCTCAGGTGTCTCCTGCAGCACCCGGTGCGACACGGCCTGCTCGAATTCCGCGCAGGCCAGAAGGACGGGTTCGAAGCCGATGACGGCAGCGCCGCCCTTGAGCTTGTGTGCATCCGACGCGGCCTTCGACAGGGCGCCGGCAGCCATGGCTTGCTCGATCTCGCCGAGGTACTGGTGGCTGGTCGACTGCAGCAGGTGCAGGAAGGCGGCTGCCTCGGGGCCGTCCGTGAAGATCTCGCCCACGCGCTGCGCCGCACGCTGGGCATGGCCTTCGCGAGTGCCGCTTCGCCGTGTCCTGGCCGTGCTGCCGGGCGGGGAGGTGCCGGTGGACGTGCTGGTGGACGTGCTGGTGGACGTGCTCGTGCGGGCGGTGCCGGCAAGAGGGGAGCCGGGCCTGGCCTGCTGCAGCAGAGCGCGCAGGGCGTCCAGGCCGGCCGGCTTCACCAGGCAGCGGTCCATGCCGGCCTCCTGGGCCTGCCGGGCGACTTCCGGCCGTGCGTCGGCGGTACAGCCGATCACGAAGAGATGGCGCAGGCGCGCATCGGCACGGATGCTTCGCGCGAGCGCGTAGCCGTCCATGCCGGCCATATTGCAGTCGGTGATGACCAGGTCGGTCTCGTGGTGTGCCAGGATCTCCAGGGCTTCCCGCCCATCGGCCGCCGTATGGACCGTCACCACCCCGAGGAAGCCGAGCTGGCGCACCAGCAGCTGTCGGTTGGCGGGATGGTCGTCGACCACCAGTGCGCGCAGTCCGGCAGGTGTCGCCAGCGGCTCCGGCGGCAGCGCATGGCCGGTTGCGGAAGAGGGCAGGTCGGCCGGCGAGGCCGGGATCTCGACGAAGAACTCGGTGCCCAGGCCGAACTCGCTGCGCAGCCAGATGCGCCCCTGCATCTGCGCCAGCAACTGGCGGCAGATCCAGAGTCCCAGCCCGGTGCCGCCGAAGCGGCTGCCGGTGTCGCGCCCGGCCTGGCGGAAGGGCAGGAAGAGCGAGGCCTGCTGGTCCGCGCGGATGCCCGCTCCGGTGTCCCGCACCGCGATATGCAGAGTACCGCCGTCCGGACGCCCGCCTTGCCATCGCACCTCCAGGGCCACGAGGCCGTGCTGCGTGAACTTCAGGGCATTGCTGAGCAGGTTGCCGACGATCTGGCGTACGCGCAGGGCATCGATGCGGATCGCGGGCGGCAGCGTTTCGTCGAGGTGGGCTTTGAACTGCAGCCCCTTCTCGTGCGCCAGCGGCCGGTAGATCAACAGCAGCCGCTCCAGCTCCTCGCGCGGATCGGCCGGCTGCGGGTCCAGGCTCAGCTGTCCGGCCTCGATCTTGGCGTAGTCGAGGATATCGTTGATCAAGGTCAGCAGCGACTGGGCGGCCTGCTGTACCGCCACCAGGCTCTGCTTGTCCGGCCGTCTGCGCGAGCGGATCTCGAGTTCGAGCGTACCCAGGATGGCGTGCATCGGCGTACGGATCTCGTGGCTGATGGTGGCCAGGAAGGTGCTCTTGGCACGGTTGGCGGTATCGGCCGCCTGCTTGGCCTGCTGCAGTTCACGCTCGGTGCGCTTGCGTTCCGTGATGTCCAGCCAGCCGCCCAGCACGCCGTCGAAGCGGCGGTCGGCGCCATAGAGCGGCAGCAGCCAGATAAAGAGGTCGACGTCCTGGCCCCGGTGCTCGAGGTGGCAATCTGTCATGCAGGCGCGGCGCTGGGCGCGGACACTGCGGGCCAGCGCGGCGAGGCGCGCATCGAGCGCGCCGCCGCTGCCCGCGCGCTCCCAATCGTCCGCGCGCCCGCGCTCCAGCAGGGCGGCCGCCGTGTCGCCGTAGGCGGCGGCGTAGTGCGGATTGCAGCTGGCCAGGCGGCCGTGTGCGTCGCGCACGAAGACGGCGAACGGCAGCCCGTTGATCAGCGTGCGCTGGAATTCCAGCTGGTCGCGCAGCCGCAAGGCCTGCTGGCGCCGCGTGTAGTAGGACCAGCCGAGGTAGAGTCCGCCGGCGCACAACAGCCCCAGCGACACCGCCAGCCCCAGCAGCAGGCCTTGCGTCTGGCGGTCCGACAGCCCGTAGCGCGGGATTGCCACGCGAGCGCCGTTCCAGTCGCGCCGGATGGCGTCGAGCTCCTCCGGCGGGACGCTGTCGAGCACCTTGTCGATGATGCCGATCAGTTCAGGGGAGCGGAAATCGGCGGCGAAACTGATCGGCCAGGGGGAGTCGCTGGTGGTTGCCGCCACCGCGAACTGCCCGTCGAAGCGCGTGGCGTTCAGGTAGTTCGCACTCGTCAGGTTGGTGATGATGGCATCGACCTTGTGCTCCTGCAGCCAGCGGAACAGGACCAGCATGTCAGGCGCCACCGCGATGCTGGCGGCTCGCCCGGCCACGCCATCGGGCAGCAAGCCGCGCGTGCCGAGGGTGTTGCCGGGTACGCCGACGCGCCGCCCGGCCAGGTCGGTGGCCTGCCGGATGCCCTGCTCATCGGCGTGCGTGGTGATGACCCACAGCGACTCCATGTAAGGCGTCGAGAACAGCATGTGCTGGCGCCGCTCCTCCGTCGCGGTCACGGACAGCAGCAGATCGATGCGGCCCGAGCCCAAGGCAGCGAAGCCGTCGGCGTCGTTGTCGAGGAGCACCGGTTCGAATTGCAGGCCGGTGCGGGCGGTGATCACGGCCAGCAGGTCCATCGACAGGCCGGTGGGGCTCGCATCGCGATGGTCGAGGAAGGAGAACGGAGCGAGGAACCGGGCCGCGCCGAAGCGCACGCGCGGGTGGGCGCGGATCCAGGCGGCTTCTTCCGGGGACAGGTTCACTTGCTGGGCGACGCGGAAATGGCTGGCCGAGCCGAGCCAGCGCTGCTGGATGTCACCGGCGATGCGGATCGGCACGTGGCGCAGCAGGATGTCGATCGCCTGCAGCAGCGGGCGCTGGCGCGGCGTGGCCAGCAGCACGAATGGCGCACCGCTGAACGGCGCGAAGTTGGTGATCGCGAGCTGCAGCAGTTGCAACTGGTCGATCAGGTAGTTGGCGCCTGTCGCGACGCCGACGAAGAGGTCGGCGCGGCCGAAGGCGACCGCTTCCAGCGCCAGCAACTGGGTGGGGAAGACTTCGATGCGGGCCTCGCGATAGTGCCGGGCGAGGCTGTCGCGGTCGACGCTGTCACGTGCGATGGCAATGACCTGCGTGGCGGTCGGACGCGCCGGGCCGGTGCGGCGGACTTCCGCCAGCCGGTGTGTGAAGTAGGCGGAGGTGGCGGACAGCGTGTCGCCGGCCTCGTCTGCGGTCCCCGCCAGCAGGTCGATGGCGCCGGCCTCGAGCGCCTGGCGTGCCTGGGCGCCGGTGTCGAAGCCGGTGATCTCGAAGCGCAGCCCGCTCATCGCCGCCAACGCCGCCAGGTAGTCGGCCAGGACGCCTTCGAACAGCTTGTCGGCGCGGTTCAGGTAGATGGGCACGAAAGTGTGCCGGACATAGCCGACGCGGACCGTGCGATAGGCGCGCAGGACCGGTGATCCCTGCAGGGCGGGCGGCAGGCGCAATGCCGCGTCCGCGCCGATGCTGCTGGTCAGCTTCAGCGCCGGGGTGGTCGCCGGCGCGCACCAGCCGCCGCAGGCGCAGCAGGCCAGCCACAGCCAGGTGGCCGCATACCGCGCGAAGCGGGGCCAGGACGGGGGGGATCGCATGCGGGGCGGGATCGGGCCGGATCGAGCAGGAGGCCGGGCGGGGCGTGCCCGTTCAGCCGCGGGCCTCGCCCCGGGACGGGGCGGCAGCTGCGGCTGGCCGGGAGAGCGGGGCAAGTGCTGGGCTGGGCATGAAGGCGGCTCGCAAGGTTCGTGGCTGGCCCAGCCGTCACGCCAGGCAGAAGAGATCGCCCAGATTTCAGCTTTGTGCCGCTTGCCGCGCAATGGCCGCAGACCGTGATTAGGAGAAGGCCCAAAAAACTGAGGAATGCACTCACCAGTTTTCTCAGCTAGCGCCTATATATATGTAGGCATATTCCGATTCGAGGTCCGCCGGCTTCGTGCTGGCCCCCGATGCCGGCAGGATCCGGCACGCTGCGGAGGAGGGCAAGATGACAACGGATTCCAAGCCGCGCCTGAGCGCGCTGGTGCAGACCGCACCCCAGGCCGGGCGCTATGTCTGGGTGATCGCACTGGTGGATTTCGAAGCGAGGCTGCTCAAACGGACGATCGTGTCGGACGACACCTTCACCACGGCGGACGCGGCCCGCGTCGCAGGCGAGGCGCAGTTGCGCGCCATGGCGGCGGACCACTAGTCCACTGCGTCATTCGTGCTGAAGCACGAATTCGTCGACTAAGTCCGCCGAGGGGCTGCGCGCTTTGCCGTGACGCAGGCTTGCCAGGCTTCAGCGCTTGCAGCGCCACGTTGCAGGCCTTGCGCAACCTCTTGGCAGGCGCTTGTCAGACTTCTCTCAGCAGGCCGAGTTCATCAACGGATTCAAGGCTCAGGACATCGGCCGTCGCAGCGGAGGGCGGCCTTGAAATGCAAGGAAACCCTTTCTTACAGACTGTCGCGGGGCCGACGCATAGACTGGCGCCCAGTTCGTCTCGCCCTGCATGGGAAAGGATCTTCGTGAACCGTTTCGTCCGCCGCGCCGCGCTTGGCCTTGCCTGCGCCACGACCCTGGCCTGTGGCCTTGCCACGGCACCTGCCGCGATGGCACAGGTTTCCGTCAACGTCACCATCGGCGCGCCCCCGCCGGCGCCTGTCTACGAGGCGGTGCCGGCTCCGCGTCCCGGATTTATCTGGGTGCCTGGCTTCTGGGACTGGGATGCCGGGTACCACCGGCACGCCTGGCAGGCCGGACACTGGGAGGCGGAGCGGCCCGGCTATGCCTACGCGCCGCCGCGCTGGGAGCATCGTCCAGAAGGCTGGGTGCTGGTGCGCGGGGGTTGGGGCGGCCGTGCGGAGCCGCAACGCGGTCCGGAACGTCATGACGACTACCGGCACGACGACCGCCGCCGTGATGATCAACGCCGCGACTGGGACGGCCACGGCCCGCACGACGGCGGGCTCCGGGACCACGGCTGAAACGGCCTGCCCGGCCGGCCTGGCAAGTGCCGGCGCGGCGGGATGTCCGCACATCGCGGCATGGTACGATCCTCCGAAACCCTCGGAGATGGGCATGCCGGCAAAGCACGTCTTTTCGCGTGAGCAGTACCTCGACATCCTCAATGAGAGCCTGCGCAACCATCCGGGCTGGCGGCCGGGCATGGCCTTCGTCTTCCATCCGGCCGGTGCGGACGCGCACCAGGCCACCGGCGTCAGCTGCACCGGGCCGGCCTCGGCGATGCCGGTCTATGAAGATATCCAGCGCGTCGCCGCCACGCTGATCGTGGTGCGCGACGCGTGATCGGTGCCCTGGCGCTGGCGCCAGGGGCAACACTCATTCCTCGTCATCGCCCTCGCTGTCGAGGAATTCGCGGCGCTGCATCCAGTTGGCGATCGCCTCGTCGCAGACACGCTTGAGCTTCTGCCGCTCAGGCAGCTTGTCGAACAGCTCGAAGTTCACCAGCGCCATGCCCGCATCGGTGATATAGAACAGGCGGCGCGGCTCGTCGTAATGCACGATGCGGCCATCGATGCCGCCTTCTTCGCCATCGCCCGGCATGTCCTCAAGTTCCACCACGCGGCAGGTGAAGCGCGGGCTGCGGGTGTGCGTGAGGTACTCGAACTCGTCGTGCATGATCTCGCCACCCTTGCCGGTGGCGATGGCGAAGCCCCAGATGAAGCGGGGCATCGGCAGGTCGGACAGATCGTCAATCTCGTCCATGTCTTCCATGTCATTCTCCCTGATGCAATACCCGCATTATCGCCCGGGAGCCCGTCCATGCGCCACGCCTGCCGGGCGGCGGCGCTGCCGCTAGCGCGCGGCCTTGCAGTTGGCGTAGGGCGCCGGGGCGCCGTCCCCGCCGCGCAGGTCCTCCAGCCGGCCTTCGTCTCCCTTGGTGATCCATTGGTAGGGCCCGGCCGCATAGCGCGCGCCGGAGCCGGTCAGCACGCTGGCGAACAGCAGCGGCCTGCCGTCCAGCCGGAGGATGGCGATCTGGTTGTCCGCGCTGTTGAAGTAGCGCGCGCTCAGCGACTTTCCTTCGTCGCAGCGGTAGCGCACCGTTCGCGGCGGCTCGAAGCGCACGCCGTCGATGCCTGGCCGCGTCGCGGCGGCCAGGGGCAGGACGGCGAGCAGCACGCCCAGGGCGGCAGCGCTGGCGAGCAGGCGGGAAAGGCAGGCTGGCATGTCGGATTCCTCGAGGCAGGGTTGTGGGCAGGGGCGCTGGCAGGGCTCAGCGGAGCGGGCGCCGAAGGCTTTCCGCCGCCCGCTTCCCGCCGCCCGCTCCCCGGGGCGCTCGCGCAGTCGGGGCCTGCAGTCGGGGCGGCGCTGTCGGCGGCCGGGGAGGCGCGGTACTCAGTCGAGCATATAACCCGAGGCGAGCTTGCGGAAGTCCTCCACTTCGCGGGTTTGCCAGGCAGCATCGTGCTGCAGTTCCTCGGCCAGGATGGCCGCCACGCGCGGCGCGGCCGCGCTGGCGCCACGCGCATCGAGGAACAGGGCGCGATTGCGGCGCGCCAGCACGTCCTCGACGCGCCGCGCCATTTCGTGGCGCGCGGCGAAGCGGACGTGGGCGGCGGTCAGCCCGGAGCCCGCCATCAGCACCTCGTCCTGGCCAGGCAGTGCGCGCAAGGCTCCCAATTCGTTGCCGTAATAGCGATCGGGTGAGCCGCTGCCGGATGCCGGCAGGTCGGCCGGCAGGCCCTGTGCGCCATGCAACGCCAGTTCCGTCGTGATGCAGGGCGCAGCGCGCGCCACCAGCCCGCGCTGGATGGCGGTGTCCACCACGTCCTCCGCCATCTTGCGATAGGTGGTCCACTTGCCGCCGGTCACGGTGATCAGGCCGCCCTTGGAGACCAGGATGGTGTGCTCGCGCGACAGCGATGCGGTGGTGTTTTCCCCGGTCGCCTTGACCAGCGGGCGCAGCCCGGCCCAGACGCTGGTGACGTCGGCGCGAGTGGGCGAGCGGGACAGGTAGCGCGCCGCCGTTTCCAGGATGAAGTCGACGTCGTCGCCGGCGGCGCGCGGTTCGAGCGGCAGGTCCTGGCGCGGGGTGTCGGTGGTGCCGACGATGGTGTGGCCGTTCCAGGGCACCACGAACAGTACCCGGCCGTCGTCGGTGCGCGGGATCAGGATGGCGTCCTGGCCGGGCAGGAAGCTGCGCGGCAGCGTCAGGTGCACGCCCTGGCTGGGCGCCACCATGGTGCGGGCCTGGCCGTCCTCCATGCGGCGCACGGCATCCACCCAGACGCCGGTGGCGTTGATCACGCACTTCGCCTGCAGGGCGAAGCAGGCCTCGCCGAGCGCGTCCTGCACGGTGACGCCGGTGACGGCGCCGCCTTGCTGCAGCAGGCCGGTCACGCGCAGGTAGTTGACCGCGGTGCCGCCCACGTCGAAGAGGGTGCGCATCAGGGCGATCGCCAGCCGTGCGTCGTCGAACTGGCCGTCGAAGTACAGGTTGCCGCCGCGCAGCGGGCGTCCGCCCACGTGTTCGGCGAGCGTGGGCGCGGCGGCCAGCGTCTCGCGGTGGTTCAGCCAGCGGCTGCCGGCCAGCTTGAGGTTGCCCGCGAGCATGTCGTAGACCTTGAGGCCGATGCCGTAGAAGGGCTGGTCCAGCATCTGGTAGGCCGGCACGACGAAGCCGAGCGGCCACACCAGGTGCGGTGCGTTGCGGGCCAGCAGGCCGCGTTCGTGCAAGGCCTCACGCACCAGGCTGATATTGCCCTGCGCGAGGTAGCGCACGCCCCCGTGCACGAGCTTGGTGGCCTTGCTGGAGGTGCCTTTGGCGAAGTCCGCGGCCTCGACCAGCAGCGTGCGGTAGCCGCGCGAGGCTGCGTCGACGGCCGTGCCCAGGCCGGTGGCGCCGCCACCGATGACGATCACGTCCCAGCGCGGTTCGCGCGCGAGGCCGGCGAGCAGGTCGGCGCGGGCAGGGGGCAGGATCTGGGTGAAAGGCGTTGGCATGGTCACAGGTTCAAAACGGGTCAATCTTCGGGGAGTGCGGGTTGCTTCCCGGCCGCGCGCCGCAGGTGAGGGTGCGGTGCCGGGAGAGGGTCATGGCGTGCCGTCGGCCAAGTCCTCGCGGGCCCAGTCGCGGGCACGATCCACGGCGCGGTGCCAGCGCGCCAGGTGCTGCGCGCGCGCGTCGGCCGACAGGCGCGGCTCGAAGCGCTGCTCGACCTGCCATTGCCGGCTGATCTCGCCTTCGTCCTGCCAGTAGCCGGTGGCCAGGCCGGCCAGGTAGGCCGCGCCCAGCGCCGTGGTCTCGGTCACGCGCGGGCGCACCACGGTCGTGCCCAGCAGGTCGGCCTGCATCTGCATCAGCAGGTCGCTGCGCGAGGCGCCGCCGTCCACGCGCAGTTCGGCCAGGGAGATGCCGGCATCCTTCTGCATGGCGTCGAGCACATCCACGCTCTGCAGGGCGATCGACTCCAGCGCGGCGCGCGCGATCTGCGGGCGTCCGGTGCCGCGCGTCATGCCGACCAGGGTGCCACGCGCGAACGCGTCCCAGTGCGGAGCCCCCAGGCCGGCGAAGGCCGGCACCAGCACGACGCCGCCGGTGTCTTCGCACTGGCGTGCCAGCGGTTCCACTTCCGCTGCGCTCCGGATGATCTGCAGGCCGTCGCGCAGCCACTGGATGGTGGCGCCGCCCATGAAGACCCCGCCTTCCAGGCAGTAGACGGTGCGCTCGCCGAAGCGCCAGCCCACCGTGGTCAGCAGGCGGTTGTGCGACGTCACCGGCTGGCTGCCGGTATTCATCAGCAGGAAACACCCGGTGCCATAGGTGTTCTTGGCCATGCCGGGCGACAGGCAGGCCTGGCCGAAGGTGGCGGCCTGCTGGTCGCCGGCGATGCCGGCGATCGGCACTTCGGCGCCAAACAGCCGGGATGCCGTACGCGCGACCTCGCCGCTCGAAGGTACGACCTCGGGCAGCACGCTGCGCGGGATGTCGAGCAGGGCGAGCAACTCGTCGTCCCAGGCGAAGCGATGGATATTGAACAGCATGGTGCGGGACGCATTCGACACGTCGGTGACGTGGCGCGCGCCGTCGGTGAGCTGCCAGACGAGCCAGGCGTCGACGGTGCCGAAGGCGAGTTCGCCGCGCTCGGCGCGTGCGCGCGCACCCTCGATGTGGTCGAGCATCCAGCGCAGCTTGGTGCCGGAGAAATAGGCGTCGACGATCAGGCCGGTACGCTCGCGGAACAATTCGCCGTGGCCCGAGGCCACCAGCGCCTCGCACATCGGCGCGGTGCGCCGGTCCTGCCAGACCAGCGCACGGCCGACCGGCTCGCCGGTGGCGCGGTCCCACAGCACGGTGGTTTCGCGCTGGTTGGTGATGCCGATGGCATGGAGCTGGCTGGCGGAGACGCCGGCGTCGTTCAGCACCTCATGCGCCACGGCGAGCTGCGATTGCCAGATCTCGTAGGGATCGTGCTCGACATGGCCGGGGTGTGGATAATACTGGCGGAATTCCCGCTGGGCCAGCCGCACCACGTTGCCGAAATGGTCGAACAGGATGGCGCGCGAACTGCTGGTGCCCTGGTCTAGCGCCAGCACGTAGCGTGGCTGTCCCTGCGGCAGGCCGGCGGGGTTCGGGGTTTGCGATGGCGTCGTGCTGTGCGTCATGCAAGCGGTCCTGTGAAGTCCTGAGCGTTCGCGCCAGTGCGCGGCGCGCGTTTCATGAAAGAGGCAGTCAATTTGTCCAAGCTTCCCGATTCCCCGGCCGGCACCGACGCGGTCGCCCGCATCGAGGCCGCGCTGGCGGCGCGCAGCCGCTTCGATGCCGCCGCCCACCTGCGGCTGATGGTGGGCGCCAGCCAGGTCGGCTGGCTGCCGCGCGCCCATGCCGAGATCCTGCTGGCCCAGCCGACCGTGCCCGCCGCGCTGGAGGCAAGGGGCGCGCACGAGGTCGCGCTGCTGCCGCGCTGCACGGATTTCGCCGCGCGCTCGGCGGCGCTGGCCGAACTGGCGCGCTGGCTGGCCGGCGCCGGCCACGTGCGCGGCTGGCGCGACGAACTGTTCGCCGTCACGCCGGCGTTGCAGGCGCCGGCGCTGGCCGTGGTCGAGCGCGCCGCGGCGCGTTTCTTCGGCCTGCTGACCTTCGCCTCGCACATGAACGGCATCGTCGGCGATGGCGATGGCCGGCGCCGCTTCTGGATCGCGCGCCGCAGCCCCGCCAAGGCGGTCGACCCTGGCATGTGGGATAACCTGGTGGCTGGCGGCATGCCCCATGGCAGCGACCCGCTGGCCACGCTGGTGCGCGAGTGCGAGGAGGAGTCGGGCATCCCGCCCGACCTGGCGGCGCAGGCGCAGGCCTGCGGGGTGATCGAGGTGCTGCGGGAATTACCTGAGGGGGTGCAGTGGGAGGCCGTCCATGTGTACGACCTGCTGCTGCCGGCCGGCTTCATTCCGGTCAATCGGGACGGCGAAGTGGCGGAGCACCGTCTTATCGAGCCGGGGCCATTGCTTGCTATCATGGCGGATGGCGCCATGACGGTCGACGCGACCCTGGTGACGCTGGATGCGCTCCGCCGCCGCGGCTGGGCGGCCTCCGGCACATCCCGCGCGTGAGCCGCGCGCTGCGCGGCCGGCCCGGCGGACATCCCAAAGAACAGAACACGATGAGCAACACCGGTTTCATTCTCACCATCTCCTGCCCTGACCAGCCCGGCATCGTGCATGCCGTGTCCGGCCTGCTGTTCCAGCATGGCTGCAATATCGTCGACTCCGCTCAGTACGGCGACGAGTACGCAGGCCGCTTCTTCATGCGCGTGCATTTCACCCCGCCCGCGGCCGGCCCCGACCTGGCGGCGCTGAAGGCGGCCTTCGCGCCGGTGGGCGAGCAGTTTGCCATGCAGTGGGACCTGTTCGACGCCAGCGTCAAGCCGCGCGTGATGATCATGGTGTCCAAGATCGGCCACTGCCTGAACGACCTGCTGTTCCGCGCCAAGGCCGGCGGACTGCCGGTAGAGATCGCCGCGATCGTGTCGAACCACCGCGACTTCTACCAGCTCGCCGCGTCCTACGACATTCCCTTCTTCCACCTGCCGCTGATGAACGCTTCGCGCGAGCAGAAGCTGGCCCAGGAGGGCAAGGTTTTCGAGGTGGTGCGCGAGCAGAACATCGACCTGGTGGTGCTGGCGCGCTACATGCAGGTGCTGTCCGACGACCTGTGCACCAAGCTGGCCGGCCGCGCGATCAACATCCACCACTCCTTCCTGCCCAGCTTCAAGGGCGCCAAGCCCTATTACCAGGCGCACGACCGCGGCGTGAAGCTGATCGGTGCCACGGCCCACTACGTGACGGCCGACCTGGACGAAGGCCCGATCATCGAGCAGGAGATCGAGCGTGTCGATCACAGCATGGATCCCGAGCAATTGACCGCGGTCGGCCGCGACGTGGAATGCGTGGCGCTGGCACGCGCGGTCAAGTGGCACGCCGAACACCGCATCCTGCTCAACGGCCACAAGACGGTGGTCTTCAAGTAAGCGGCAGGCGCCCGGACCATCCGTCCGGGACCGGACGGCGCGCCCTGCGCCGCCCGCATTGCCCGCGCGGCCGCCCGGCCGCGCCAGGCGGCCGGCGCCGGCCCGCGCCTCAAGGCTGGTCCGCGACCACACAGTTCACCTCGCTTTCGGCCAGCATCCGGTCGAAGGGCGCTTGCAGCGGCATGTCGGTGAAGAGCCGGTCGATCTGCGACAGGTGGGCCAGTTCCACCATGGCCTGGCGGTTGAACTTGCTGGCATCCGCCGCCAGCCATATCTCGCGCGCGTGCTCGATGATGGTCCGCGCCACCTTGACCTCGCGGAAGTCGTAGTCGCGCAGCGTGCCGTCGGCCTCGATGCCCGAGATGCCGATCAGGCCGATATCCACCTTGAACTGCCGGATGAAGTCGACCGTGGCTTCGCCGACGATGCCGCGATCGCGCGAGCGCAGCACGCCGCCGGCGACGATCACCTCGCAGTCGGGGTTATCGGCCAGGATGTTGGCCACGTTCAGGTTGTTGGTGATGACGCGCAGGCCCCGGTGGTGCAGCAGGGCGCGCGCCACCTCCTCGACCGTGGTGCCGATGTTCAGGATCAGCGAGCAGCCCTCCGGCACCGCCGCCGCGACCGCGCGCGCGATGCGCACCTTGCCTTCGGCGTTGAGCACCTGGCGCTGCCGGTAAGCGATGTTCTCGATGGTCGAGCCTTCGACCCGAACCCCGCCGTGGAAGCGCGCCAGCATGCCGTTTTCGGCCAGCAGGTTGACGTCGCGCCGCACGGTCTGCAGCGTCACGCCGAACTTGCGCGCGAGTTCTTCGATCGAGGCGAAGCCCTGGGTCCGGACTTCTTCGAGCAGGGCGGTTTGGCGTGGATTGAGCGTCATGCCCGCATTCTAGTTCAATCAGAAACGAAAACAAATGATGCGCTGCAAGATTGTTTTGCTTTCGTTTCTTTGCTAAAACGAGCGGGAAGCAGAAATACAAGAATCTTGCGCGAGCCCGACCGCGCAAACCGAGGCAGACATCAATGCCGCCAGCAGCGAGGCGGCGCGCGCAGGAGGCTGGATGCAGCTCAGACTGGAAGGCATTGCGCAGCAGGCAGGGTCGCAAGCCTATCTCTATCCGATGACAATTGCACCCGTGGCGGGTGCGGTCACGATTCTGCTGGGGGCCACCCAGGCCGGCAAGACCTCCTTGATGAGGGTGATGGCTGGACTTGACAGGCCGAGCGCCGGCAAGGTCCTGGTCGACGGCGTGGACGTGACCGGCGTGCCGGTGCGCCAGCGCAATGTGTCGATGGTCTACCAGCAATTCATCAACTACCCGTCGATGCGGGTATTCGACAACATCGCCTCGCCGCTGCGCTTGCGCGGCGGCGCCGATATCGCTGCGCGGGTCCGCTCGCTGGCGCAGCGCCTGCACATCGACCACCTGCTCGAGCGCTTTCCGTCCGAGCTGTCCGGCGGGCAGCAGCAGCGCGTGGCGCTGGCGCGCGCGCTCGCCAAGGACGCGCCGCTGATGCTGCTCGACGAGCCGCTGGTCAATCTCGACTACAAGCTGCGCGAGGAACTTCGCGAAGAGCTCAGCCAGCTGTTCGCCCACGGCGACGCCACCGTCATCTATGCCACCACGGAGCCGACCGAGGCCCTGCTGCTGGGCGGCCACACCGCCGTGCTCGATGCCGGCGAACTGCTGCAGTACGGGCCTACGCCAGAGGTGTTCCACTATCCCGACTCCCTGCGCGTGGCGCGCGCGTTCAGCGATCCGCCGATGAACCTGCTGCCCGGTGAACTGCATGGCGGGCGCGTGGCGCTGGGCGGCGACATCGTGCTGCCGCTGCCGGACGCGATGGCGCACGGCGGGCCGGTGACGGTCGGCGTGCGCGCCGGCGCGCTGCGGCTTGAAGCGGGGCCGGGTGCGGTCCGCGTGCCTGGCCGCGTCGCCCTGGCGGAACTGTCGGGCTCGGACACCTTCGTCCACGTCGATACCGCCGTCGGCAACCTGGTGGCGCAGTTCCCGGGCGTGGTCGATCTCGAACTGGGTGCCCAGCTCGCCCTGCATGTCGACCCGGACCAGGTCTACCTGTTCGACACCGCCGGGCGCCGCATCCATGCACCGCGCCGGCCAGGCGGCCGGCCGGCACCGCTGGCGGCGGCGGTGGCCGCGGCGGGAGGATACTGACATGGCTCGCATCGATCTCGATCTCGCGCATTCCTACCTGGCGCAGCCGCATGCCGACGAAGACTACGCGCTGCTGCCGCTGCGCTTCACCTTCGAGGACGGTGGCGCGTACGCGCTGCTGGGTCCCTCGGGCTGCGGCAAGACCACGCTGCTGAACTGCATCTCCGGGCTGCTGCGGCCTTCGCACGGCACCATCGCCTTCGACGGGCGCGACGTCACCGCCGCCACGCCGCAGCAGCGCAATATCGCCCAGGTGTTCCAGTTCCCCGTCATCTACGACACCATGACGGTCGGCGAGAACCTCGCCTTCCCGCTGCGCAACCGCGGCGTGCCGCCGGACCAGGTGCGCGAGCGGGTCGGGCGCGTGGCCGAGATGCTGGACCTGTCGGCGTGGCTGGACCGGCGCGCCAGCGGGCTGGCTGCCGATGCCAAGCAGAAGATTTCGCTCGGCCGCGGCCTGGTGCGCAACGACGTCTCGGCGATCCTGTTCGACGAACCGCTGACGGTGATCGACCCGCACCTGAAGTGGCAACTGCGGCGCAAGCTCAAGGAGATCCACCACGAGTTCAAGCTGACGCTGATCTACGTCACGCATGACCAGACCGAGGCCCTGACCTTTGCCGACCAGGTGCTGGTGATGTCGCGCGGCAAGACCGTGCAGGCGGGGCCGGCGGATGCCTTGTTCGAACGGCCGGCACACACCTTCGTCGGCCATTTCATCGGCTCGCCGGGCATGAACTTCCTGGTCGGGCAATGGCGCGACGGCGCCATCGAGATGGGCGGCCGCCGCTACACGCCGGAGCTGGCGCCGGCGCTGGGCCAGGCGCTGCAGGCGGCAGGCAGCTTCAAGGTCGGGGTGCGCCCCGAGTACCTGCGGCTGGCCGCGGCCAACGATCCGCAGGCGGTGCCGGTGGTGGTCGAGCGCGCCCAGGACATCGGCACCTACTGGCTGGTCACCGCCGCCGTGCACGAAGCCGGCGGCAAGGTCGCCACGCTGCGCGCCCGCATGGGCGGCGAAGCGGCGGCGCTGCGCGCGGGCGAGACCGCCTGGCTGTCGGCCTTCCATCGCCACACCTGCTACTACGTCAACGAGGAACTGGTGTCATGAGCACGCTCAAGCCCGTCAATCAGAAAGCCTGGCTGCTGGTGGTGCCGGTGGTGCTGTGCGTGGCCTTCTCGGCCATCCTGCCGCTGATGACCATCGTCAATTACTCGGTGCAGGACATCATCTCGCCCGAGCGCCGGGTCTTCGTCGGCACCGAGTGGTTCGCCACCGTGCTGCGCGACAGCGAGCTGCACGACGCGCTGCTGCGGCAGGTCGGATTCTCGCTGGCCGTGCTGCTGGTGGAGATCCCGCTGGGCATCCTGCTGGCCCTGTCGATGCCGGCCAGGGGCTGGCAGGCGTCGGCGGTACTGGTGGTCATCGCGCTGTCGCTGCTGATTCCGTGGAACGTGGTGGGTACTATCTGGCAGATCTTCGGGCGTACCGACATCGGCCTGCTGGGCGCCGCGCTCGACGCCATGGGCTTCGCCTACAACTACACCGGCAGTGCGCTCGACGCCTGGCTGACCGTGCTGGTGATGGACGTATGGCACTGGACACCTCTGGTCGCGCTGCTGTGCTACGCGGGACTGCGCGCCATCCCCGACGCCTACTACCAGGCAGCCAAGATCGACGGCGCCAGCCGCCTGGCCGTGTTCCGCTACATCCAGCTGCCCAAGCTGCGCGGCGTGCTGATGATCGCCGTGCTGCTGCGCTTCATGGACAGCTTCATGATCTATACCGAGCCCTTCGTGCTGACCGGCGGCGGGCCGGGCAACGCTACCACCTTCCTGTCGCAGTACCTGACGCAGAAGGCCGTCGGCCAGTTCGATCTCGGTCCCGCGGCCGCGTTCTCCATCGTCTACTTCCTGATCATCCTGCTCCTGTGCTTCGTCCTGTACAACTGGATGCAGCGCGCGGGCACCGCCGGTGCGGAGGACATGCCCAATGCCTGAAGCCAAGCAGCACGCCACCTGGTGGCGCAATGCCTTCCTGCTGGTCTACCTGCTGTTCGCCATCGTGCCGATCTACTGGATGGTGAACATGTCGTTCAAGACCAATGAGGAGATTCTCTCCACGCTGTCGTTATGGCCGGTGGACTTCACGCTGGAGCACTACCGGACCATCTTCACCGATGCCTCCTGGTATTCCGGCTACATCAACTCGCTGATCTACGTGGCGCTGAACACCGTGATCTCGATCACGGTCGCGCTGCCGGCGGCCTATGCGTTCTCGCGCTACCGCTTCATCGGCGACAAGCACGTGTTCTTCTGGCTGCTGACCAACCGCATGACGCCGCCCGCGGTGTTCCTGCTACCCTTCTTTCAGCTCTACTCGACCATCGGCCTGATGGATTCCCACCTGGGCGTGGCGCTCGCCCACCTGGTATTCAACGTGCCGCTGGCAGTGTGGATCCTGGAAGGCTTCATGTCCGGCGTGCCGCGCGAGATCGACGAGACGGCCTATGTCGACGGCTACTCCTTCCCGCGCTTCTTCCTCACCGTCTTCCTGCCGCTGATCAAGGCAGGCGTGGGCGTGGCCGCCTTCTTCTGCTTCATGTTCAGCTGGGTCGAGCTGCTGCTGGCACGCACGCTGACCTCGGTCAACGCCAAGCCCATCGTCGCCACCATGACGCGCACCGTGTCGGCATCCGGCATGGACTGGGGCGTGCTGGCCGCGGCCGGTGTGCTGACTATCGTGCCCGGCGGCATCGTGATCTGGTTCGTGCGGCACTACATCGCGAAGGGCTTCGCGATGGGCCGCGTCTGATGCGGAGGAAAGTCCATGTTCAGCTGGATGGTCTGGACCACGCCGGTGGCCGTCTTCTTTTCCTGCATCGTGGTGATGCTGGCCCTCATGACGCTGTGGGAGACGCGCGCGCCGTCGGTGCTGCGCAAGGGTTTCCTGCCCATCGCGACCACGCGCGGCGACCGTCTCTTCATCGGGCTGATGTGCGCCGCCTGGATCAACCTGGCCTGGGTCGGGCTGGGCGAGAAGATGGCGGGCTGGTTCTCGCTGGCCGATGAGCCGTCGGTATGGATCAGCTTCGTGGTGTCGATGCTGGTGCTGGCGCTGATCCTGCGCAAGGGCTGAGCGCCGCGGCAGCGGTCGCACGGCCGGCGCCGGAGCAGGGCGCGGCGGAGCAGGGTGGAGTGGAGATATCCGAGCCAATGGGCCTGGCGGCTTGTCCCTTCCCGGGGCCGCGGTCCAACGATACAGCGGGAAGGGGGAGTCACGAGGAGGCGTTCATGAAGGTGCAGATGAAGTTGGGCATGACGGCGTTCGCCTGCGCAGCGGCGCTGGCCTGCGGCCACGCGGCCTGGGCCGGCGAAGCCGATGCCAAGAAGTGGGTCGACAACGAGTTCCAGCCGTCCTCGCTGTCCAAGGACAAGCAGCTGGCCGAGATGAAATGGTTCATCGACGCTGCCGCCAAACTCAAGGCCAAGGGCGTCACGCAGATCAGCGTGGTATCGGAGACGCTGACGACCCACGAGTACGAATCGAAGACCCTGGCCAAGGCCTTCGAGGAGATCACCGGGATCAAGGTGACCCACGACATCATCCAGGAAGGCGACGTGGTCGAGAAGCTGCAGACCTCGATGCAGTCGGGCAAGTCCATCTATGACGGCTGGATCTCCGACTCCGACCTGATCGGCACGCACTACCGCTACGGCGCCATCCTGCCGCTGAGCGACTACATGAGCGGCGCGGGCAAGGAGTGGACCAACCCCGGACTCGACGTCAAGGACTTCATCGGCACCAAGTTCACCACTGCGCCCGACGGCAAGCTCTACCAGCTGCCCGACCAGCAGTTTGCCAACCTGTACTGGTTCCGCGCCGACTGGTTCGCGCGCCAGGACCTGAAGGACAAGTTCAAGGCCAAGTACGGCTACGAGCTGGGCGTGCCGACCAACTGGTCGGCCTACGAGGACATCGCCGAGTTCTTCACCAACGACGTCAAGGAGATCGACGGCAAGAAGGTCTTCGGCCACATGGACTACGGCAAGAAGGACCCGTCGCTCGGCTGGCGCTTCACTGACGCCTGGCTGTCGATGGCCGGTGCCGCCGACAAGGGCCTGCCCAACGGCTTGCCGGTCGACGAGTGGGGCATCCGCGTGGCCGCGGACAAGTGCACGCCGGTGGGCGCCTCGGTGGCGCGTGGCGGTGCCACCAACAGCCCGGCCGCGGTCTACGCGCTGACCAAGTACATCGACTGGATGAAGAAGTACGCGCCACCGCAGGCGATGGGCATGACCTTCTCGGAAGCGGGCCCGGTGCCGGCGCAGGGGCAGATCGCGCAGCAGGTGTTCTGGTACACCGCGTTCACGGCCGACATGACCAAGAAGGGCCTGCCGGTGGTCAATGCCGACGGCAGCCCGAAGTGGCGCATGGCGCCGTCGCCCTACGGCCCGTACTGGAAGCAGGGCATGCAGAACGGCTACCAGGACGTGGGCTCCTGGACCTTCTTCAAGAACACCGATCCCAACCGCCTCGCCGCGGCCTGGCTGTACGCGCAGTTCGTGACCTCGAAGACGGTGTCGCTGAAGAAATCGCTGACCGGGCTGACCTTCATCCGAGACAGCGATATCCACCACGAGTACCTGACCAAGAACGCGGCCAAGTACGGCGGCCTGATCGAGTTCTACCGCAGCCCGGCGCGGGTGGCATGGACGCCGACCGGCACCAACGTGCCCGACTATCCGAAGCTCGCGCAGCTCTGGTGGAAGAACGTGGCCACGGCTGTCACCGGCGAGAAGACGCCGCAGGCCGCGATGGACAACCTCGCCGACGAGATGGAGCAGGTGATGGGGCGGCTGCAGCGCGCCGGCATGGCGAACTGCGCGCCCAAGCTCAACCCGAAGGAGGATCCGGCCAAATGGCTGTCGAGCGAGCATGCGCCTTGGCAGAAGCTGTCCAACGAGAAGCCCAAGGGTGAAACCATCGCCTACGACAAGCTGCTGCAGGCATGGAAGGAAGGGCGGGTGCGCTGAGCCCCGGCCGGCGTGCCCCGCGCGGGGGCGCGCCGGCGGCGTGGCGGCCGGGCTTCAGGCCCGGTCGTGCACGACCTGCAAGGCGTAGCGCGCCTTGCCGCGCCGCTTGGCCTCGTAGAGCGCCATGTCCGCGCGCATGAACAGTTCGCTGGCAGTCTGGCCGTCGCCGGCCAGGTGCACGGCGGCGCCGACGCTGGCGGTGGCCATCAGTGCGCGGCCGGCGATCCGGTGCGCTTGCAGCGAACCCTGCACGATGTCCTGGGCGATCCGCTCGAGATCGGCCGGCGCGATCGCATTGCGCAGCACGATGGCGAATTCGTCGCCGCCGATGCGGGCGACTGCGTCGCCTTCGCGCACGCACGCCGACAGGCGCCTGCCGAACCCTGCCAGCAGTTCGTCGCCCACGGCGTGTCCGTGGCTGTCGTTGATGTGCTTGAAGTCGTCCAGGTCGACGAGCATCAGGGCGATGCTCTGGTCTGGCCCCTCGCCCGGGTTCATGGCTTCGGCCAGGCAGCGGTCGAAGCCTTTACGGTTGAGCAGGCCGGTCAGGTGGTCGCTGACGGTCTGCGCTTCCAGCGAGCGCAGCGCCTGGCGCTCGGCGGTCACGTTGCGGGCGAACATATAGAGGCCGACGACCGTATCGCGCGCGTCGTCCCAGGCAGGCTGGCAACTGACTTCCAGGCATTCGGTGCCGTCCGGGCTTTCCTGAGTGTAGGTCACGGCCCTGCCGGCGAACGCCTGCTCCAGGTGAGGCCGCACGGCCAGATAGGTCGGCGTACCCCACAGTTCCCGCAGCTTGAGGCCGACGATCTGCTGCACCGGCAGCCCGAAATGGCGCGCATAGGCTTGGTTGACGAAGACGTAGCGCTCCTTCGCGTCGACCAGGGAGATGAAGTCCGGCACATGGTTGGCGATGGCCTCGATCCGCTTCTCGCTCTCGGCGGCCAGGTCCTTGGCAGCCTTGAGCGCGCTCTCGCGCTCATGAAGCTGGCGCACGACGCCGGCGAAGGCCGAGGCGAGCTGGCCGATCTCGTCCCGGCGCTGCGTCGGCAACTGGTTGAGCGCGTCGGCGTTGAGCGCCACGGCGTCGACGGCCCGATGGAAGTCTTCGAGCGGCTTGAGCAGGCGCCGCACCATCAGCCACATCAGGCCGGCAGCCCCCGCCAGCGTCAGCAGGCCGATCAGCAGCCACTTGTGACGTACGTCGATCAGCGGCAGGAAGGCTTGCTCGGCCGGCAGCACCGACACGACGGTCCAGCCGTTCAGGTCGAGACTGCGGCGCGTGACGACGGGGCGCGCGGGCCGCAGGAACTCCCAGGGTTTGGCCGCCGGTGTCGCCAGGCCACAGGCGTCGGCCGTGCCCTGCGCCGCCGGCAGCATGATCCTGGCCGGCTCGGCGTGCATCGCATAGCGCGGATTCTGCCCGGAGGACACCAGGCAATAGATGCCGCCGCTGCCGAGGCGGCCGTCGCGCAACTCGTGCAGGAAGTTGTCCTCGGCCAGGTTGAGCGCGCCGCCGACCACCGCTCGCAGCGTTCCGTCCGGCGCGCGCAGTGGCACGGCGAGCACCATGCCCGGTGCGCTGCTCATGCGCCCGTAGAGCAGGTCGGAGGTCGCCACGGAGGCGCCCGCCTCGAGTGCGCGGAAATAGTCGCGGTCCTTGACCTGCAGCCGTCGCTCCTGGGGCACGGCGGTGCTGAAGGCGACATCGCCGTCCGGCCAGGCCAGGAAGACAGCATTGAAGTCCTCCGGCGTGTCCACCATCCCGGAGGCGAAGACCCGCAGCGTCGCCGGCGGCTGGTCGAGCATCGGTTCGAGCTGGCGCGCCAGCCGGCGCAGCAGGTGGATGCGGCTGTCGAACTTGTCGTCCAGGTGCTGCGCGACGAGGTCGGTCTGCCGGGCCTGCTCGGTCTCCAGCAGCTGGCGCAGCGATGCATAGGCGTAATACTGGGAGGCCAGCACACGCACGCCGAGAATCAGCGTCACCACCAGCGCGGCGGCGAGAGCTACCCGGTATTTCAAAGAGTGCCGCATGCGTGCTTGCTTCGTGCTTCTTCTGGCCTGTGGGGACGCGGATCGAACGCGGCCGGTGCCGCGATCTGCCCATGCCTGCCGGCACGGAACCGACAGTCAAGATTAGCAGAAGCGAAGGAGCGCAGGTACAGGTGAAGGTCCGGCATCAAGGGCAGGTCAAGGGCAGGTGGCGAGCGTCTGCTGCAACCAGTCGATGACCGGACGGAAGCGCGAGTGGCCGCGGAATTCCGCCGGATAGGCGAGCCAGATCTCGCGCGTCACTTCCGGCACATCGTGCAGCTTCGCCAGGCTGGCATCGTGAGCGGCCAGGTAGTGCGGCAGCAGGCCCGCACCCAGGCCGGCCCGCACCGCCTGCTGCACGGCATGCAGGCTGTTGGACTGGAAGGCGACCGGGCCGCCGCGCGCCTGCGGCCAGGCGCACTCGGGCAGGCCGAGGCCATCGTCCAGCAGCGCACAGCAGGGCAGGGCAGCGCTCGCGCTGGCATCCGGGCGGTGCATCGCCGCGTCGTGGGCGCGCACGTAGAAGCCGAATTGCACGGTGCCGGCACGCTGCGCCACGACATCCTCCTCCTGCGGGCGTGCCAGTCGCACCGCGATATGCGCGCGGCGGCGCGCCAGGCTGGCAACGCGATTGTCCAGTTCGAGCCGTACCTGGATGGCTGGATGGGCGGCGTACAGGCCCGGCAGCCGCGGTGTGAGGAATTCGCTGCCGAGCGCGGCCGTGGCGGCCACCCGCACCTCGCCCGAGACGCCGGCTCCGGCGTGTTCGGTCTCCCGCAGCAGGCGATCCGCGCTGCGTTCCATCTGGCGCGCCGCCTCCAAGGCCGCGCGGCCGGTGCCGGTGAGGACGAAGGCGCCGTCGGTGCGCGTGGCGACCGCGCCGCCGAGCGCGGCTTCCAGGCGCCGTATGCGGCGGATCGCGGTGGCATGGGTGAGACCGAGTTCGCGTGCGCAGGCGGAATAGCTGCCGCAGCGTTGCAGTGCCGACAGGGTCAGCAGGTCATCCCAGCAGAGTGAACGTTTTTGCACAGCGATCGTGAGGGATTGGAGAATTGGCGTACAGCTTAGCGCAGCCTAAGATGGCTGCGAAGCGTCCCGGAAGGCGCCTGCCGCGCCTCTGGCCCGCGGCGGTGCGCGCCGCTATCCCTGGGCCGCCCCTGCCACCTGTACCAGGAGATCCTCGCTATGTCCCAAGCCTTCACCCTGCTCGATCTTGCCGGCGCCAGCCGCGCGCCGTCCGCCTGGGACGCCGCCGTGCTGCTGCTGATCGACCACCAGCGTGAATATGTCGATGGCCGGCTGCCGCTGAGTGGCATGCCGGCGGCGGTGGCCCGCTGCGCCGCGCTGCTGGCGCAGGCGCGCGAGCGGGGCGCACCGGTCGTCCACGTGGTCCACCATGGGCGCCCGGGTAGCGGGGCCTTCGATCCGAGCGGACCCTACGCGGCCATCATCGCCGACCTCGTTCCGGCTGCCGGCGAAGCCACCGTGGTCAAGGGGCTGCCGAACAGCTTCGCCGGCACCGACCTCGCCGCGGTGCTCGCGCGGACCGGCCGCAAGGAACTGGTGGTGGCGGGTTTCCAGACGCATATGTGCGTCAGCGCGACGGTGCGCGCGGCGCTCGATCACGGCTATCGCAGCACCGTGGTGGCGGGCGCCTGCGCTACGCGCGACCTGCCGGATCCGCTCGGCGGGCCTGCGCTGCCGGCGGCGCAGGTGCATCGCGCCGCGCTGGCCGCGCTGCATGACCGTTTCGCCACCGTGGTGCCGGACGAGGGGGTCTGGCGGTAAGCGCGCAAGGAAGGGGGGGGCGCTTGCTCCTTCCTTCGCCAAAGCCGAAGCGCCCAGGCATGATGGCGCAAAACAAAAAACCCCGAGGCCTTCCGGCTTCGGGGTTTTTTGGCAACGTAAGGCGTTGCCAGCCAAATCTGGTGGGTGGTACAGGGATTGAACCTGTGACCCCTGCCGTGTGAAGGCAGTGCTCTACCGCTGAGCTAACCACCCCTGCTGCTGCGTTGTTGCTGTCGTGCAGCGGAGAAATGAGATTATGCAGAAGCCGCGGTATCTTGTAAAGCCCTTTCCGCAAAATTCTTGCGGCGCTGCGCCATTGGCACTTTGCCGCAGGTGGCTTCAGGCCGCCGGCACCTCCTGCCAGACGGTCTTGCCGCCGCTCGCTTTGTCGAGTTCCTTCAGCACTGCTGCATGGGCGGCCACCTCTTCCTCGCTGGCGCGCAGCACGGGCAGGTCGAGCGCGGACAGGTCCGCCGAGGCCACCGCGTGACCCGGTCCGTCGCCATCGTCGAGGGCATCGATGACCAGGGAGTCCTGGCCGCGCGTCATGGCGAGGTAGACCTCGGCCAGCAGTTCCGCATCCAGCAAGGCGCCGTGCAGCGTCCGGTGCGCGTTGCTGACGCCCAGCCGATCGCACAGCGCATCGAGCGAATTGCGCTTGCCGGGGAACATCTGGCGCGCTTCCTTGAGCGTATCGATCACGCCGCCGACGTGCTCGCGGAATGGCGGCAGGCCGAGCAGCTGGAATTCCATGTCGAGGAAGCCCAGGTCGAAGCTCGCGTTGTGGATGATCAGCTCGGCATCGCGCACGAACTCGCGGATGGGCTCGACCACCTCGGCGAAGCGCGGCTTGTCCGAGAGGAACTCGAGCGTCAGCCCGTGCACGGCGATCGCGCCTTCGTCGATCTCGCGCTCGGGGTTGACGTAGAAATGCAGATTGCGCCCCGTCAGGCGCCGGTTGACCATCTCCACACAGCCGATTTCAATCAGGCGGTCGCCGGTGGCGGCATTCAGGCCGGTGGTTTCGGTATCGAGAACGATCTGTCGCATGGCGGGCATTCTACCGGAGCGCGCGGGCAGGCCTCAGGCCGCCAGCGAGGCGACGCCCCGGTTGGCCAGCGCGTCGGCGCGCTCGTTGCCGGGATGGCCGTTGTGGCCGCGCACCCAGTGCCAGCTGACCTGGTGGCGTGCGGCCTCGACGTCCAGCGACTGCCACAGGTCGGCATTCTTGACCGGTTTCTTGTCGGCGGTCTTCCAGCCACGCGCCTTCCACCCGGGCAGCCATTCGCTGATGCCCTTCTGCACATACTGGGAGTCGGTATAGACCTGGATGCGGCATGGGCGCTTGAGCGCCCGCAAGGCCTCGATCACCGCGGTCAGTTCCATGCGGTTGTTGGTGGTGCCGCGCTCGCCGCCGAACAGTTCCTTCTCGCTCGTGCCGGCCACCAGCAGCGCGCCCCAGCCGCCGGGGCCGGGATTGCCCTTGCAGGCGCCATCGGAATAGATCGTGACTTCTTGCAGTGCTTCCATGTGATTCAAGGTTCGTGCCGGCCCGCGCGCGGCCCGGCGATGTGGATTGGCGATAGGGATTGGCGTCAGGGCCGGCCGCCTAGGCGCCGCCGCGAGGCGTGCCGCCAGGGGCCTTGCCGTGGGTGCCGGTCGGGGTGGCCACCGGTGCCGCCACCGGCTTGAGGGACGCCTTGGTCGGCTTCCATGCCGGGCCGACCAGGCGCACGCCGCGCACCCGCTTGATCGCCGAGATCATGTAGACGGCGCCGAAGATCGGCCACCAGCGGTCGCCCGCCTTCTCCATGAAGGCCGCGCGCTGCAGCCAGCGCTCGGTGCGGTAGGGCGGGCAGTAGCAGCCGAAGCGGCCACGGATGATATCGAAGCCGAGCAGCTTGAGCCAATCCTTGATGCGCACGAAACCGATCGACTGCGCGTCGGTCGGAAGGAAGGGCTCGACGCCGATGCGGTTCAGGCCCTGGCGGGCCCCCCACAGGCTCATCGGGTTGAAGCAGGTGACGACCACGCGGCCCTCAGGCATCAGTACCCGCGCGACCTCGCGCAGCACCTCGTGCGGATACTCGCTGAACTCCAGCACATGGGGCAGGGTGACGAGGTCCAGGCTCTGTGTGTCGAAGGGCAGTTCGTCGAAACGGCACAATAGCTGACGCGCGTCGGGCTGGCCGCTGCGCGGACCGTGCGGACCGCCGTCCGCGTCCAGCGCAAGCGCCGAGAAGGGCATGCGGTTCTCGCGCAGGGTGTCGATCACCGGCAGGCCGAGCTGCACAGCGTGGTAGCCGAAGATGTCCGTCACCGTGCGATCGTACTGGCCCTGTTCCCAGCCGAGCATGTACTGCCCGGGTGGCGAGGCGAGCCAGCCTTCCCAATCTATAATCGGTCGGTCGGACATAGGAGCAAGTATGTTGAGAGTGGAGCCGATTCCTGCATTCCAGGATAACTATATCTGGGCGATCCACGATGGTCACTGCGCCGCCGTGGTGGATCCCGGCGAGGCGGGCCCGGTCGAGCGTTTCCTGGCACAGCATCGGCTGGCTCTGGGCGCTATTGTAATCACCCATCACCACGGCGATCACCAGGGCGGCGTCGCGGACCTGCTGCAGGCGCATCCGCTCGCGCCCGGCGGCGGCCCGCTGCCGGTCATCGGGCCGGCCGGCGAGCGCATCGGCGGCCGCACCCAGGCGGTGCGCGAAGGCGACGTGGTGGCACTGGCGGCGCCAGCGTTGCAGCTGCGCGTGCTGGACGTGCCCGGTCACACGGCTGGCCATGTGGCCTACGTGGCGGATGACTCCGCACTTGGCGACAGCGGTCCGGCCGTGTTCTGCGGCGATACCCTGTTCGCCAGCGGCTGCGGCCGGCTGTTCGAGGGCTCGCCGGCGCAGATGCTGGACTCGCTCGACAAGCTGGCGGCATTGCCGCCCGCCACCCGCGTCTACTGTGCGCATGAGTACACCGCCTCCAATGTGCGTTTCGCGCTGGCGGTGGAGCCGGCCAATGCGGCGCTGGCCGACTGGCAGGCGCGCGTGCAGGATCTGCGCGGGCAGGGCCGGCCGACCGTGCCCACCACGATCGGGCTGGAGCGCGCGGTCAATCCTTTCCTGCGCTCGCGCGAGCCGGCGGTGCGTGCGGCGCTCGTTGCCCATGGGGGCCACCCCGGCAACGATGCGGCGGCTTTCGGCGCACTGCGCGGCTGGAAGGACGGCTTCCGCTAGGGTCCGCCCGGCCGCCATCGCGCCGGGCGCTTCCCGCGTCTCTCGACGGTTGCCCGGCTTTGCCGGGGGAGAATCTCATTGACGCCATAGCGCGTTTTTCATAGCATCAGGCAATTTTTTAGCGTCACGATTCGAGAAATTGATGAAAATTGGTCGATTCATGGCGGTGGTCGCCTGCGCTGCCTTGCTGGCAGCGTGCGCGGGCGCGCCGCCCGCCGCCGATACGGCCGGCACAGCGACCGCGCAGCGTGGCACGCCCGACCCGCTCAACAGCCTGACCACCGGCAAGGCAGCCGGCGGGCTGAACGCGGCCAGCGGCAAGCCGCCCGCAGGTGGCGAAGGCGGCGGCAGGGATTGGCTGAACGTCCAGCAGAGCGATATCTGGGACCGTATCCGGCGCGGCTTCGCCATGCCCGACCTGGAAGGCACGCTGGTGGACGACCGCACGCAGTGGTATGCCCAGCGCCCCGAGTACATGGAGCGCATGATCAGCCGCTCGAGCCGCTACCTCTACCACATCGTCGAGGAACTCGAGCGTCGCAACATGCCGACCGAGCTGGCGTTGCTGCCCTTCGTCGAGAGCGCGTTCAACCCGCAGGCCGAGTCGAGCGCCAAGGCGGCCGGCATGTGGCAGTTCATCCCGAGCACGGGCAAGACCTACAAGCTCAAGCAGAACATGTTCCGCGACGAGCGCCGCGACGTGCTGGCCTCGACCGATGCCGCGCTCGACTACCTGGCGCGCCTGTACGACATGTTCGGCGACTGGCAGCTGGCGCTGGCGGCCTACAACTGGGGCGAAGGCGCCGTGTCGCGCGCGATCTCGCGCAACCAGGCGCGCGGGCTGCCGACCGACTACGCCAGCCTGAGCATGCCGAACGAAACGCGTTACTACGTGCCGAAGCTGCAGGCGGTCAAGAACATCATCAGCAACCCCGAGCTCTACGGCATCAAGCTGCCGGACATTCCCGACCATCCCTACTTCGTCACCGTCACCACCTCGCGCGACATCGACGTGGCGCTGGCCGCCAAGCTGGCCAACATGCCGCTGGAGGAGTTCAAGGCGCTCAACCCCTCCTTCAACCGTCCGGTGATCCTCGGCGCGGCCAACCCGCAGATCCTGCTGCCCTTCGACAACGCGGAGCGCTTCCAGTACAACCTCAATACCTATCGCGGCGGCCTGTCGAGCTGGACCGCCGTCACGGTGGACAACCGTGAGCGGGTGGAGGCGCTGGCGGCGCGGCTGAAGATCGATCCGGACACCCTGCGCGAGATCAACCGCATACCCAAGGGCATGCGGCTGAAGGCCGGCTCGACGGTGATGATCCCGCGTACCGAACGCAATGACGAGGACATCAGCGCCAGCGTGGCCGACAATGCCATGCTGGCCGTGGAGCCCGATCTCCCCGATGCCCGGCGCGTCGTGGTGCGCGCGGGGCGGCGCGACACGGTGGCGTCGATCGCGCGGCGCTACGGCGTCACCGCCAGCCAGCTGATGGGCTGGAACCACCTGCCCGGCACCAAGCTGGTGGCAGGCCAGAGCCTGGTGCTGATGGTACCGGTGCGCGCCGGCGGCGCGCGTGCCGAGCCGGCGGCGCGGGGTGGTGCAGAGGTCGTGCGCGTGTCGGCGCACCCGCGTGCGGAAGCGCGGGCCGAGCCGCGCGGGCGCGCCACGGCGGCGCCGGCGCGCAAGGCCGCGCCGACGGCCAGGGGCGCCGCCGCCAAGGCTGCCCCCGCTCCCAGGGCCGCTACCGCCAAGGCGGCGCCGGCCAAGGCGTCGGCTGGCAAGGGCGGCAAGAAGCACTGACGGCCGCGGCTGGCGGCGCCTGCCTTGCGCTGGCGCAAGGCAGCGGCGGGTGCGGATCTTCCTGCGGTACGCGCGGCGGTGGCAAACTAGCGGCACAACCACAGCCGCCTACGCGCGGAGGAGACAGCCATGACCGCTAGCCGCGCCCTGCACGCGCGTTCCCTGGCCGACCCCGAGGGGTTCTGGGCCGAACAGGCCAGACGCATCGACTGGGAGACCCCCTTCGAACAGGTGCTGGACGACAGCCGAGCACCCTTCACGCGCTGGTTCGTCGGCGGGCGCACCAATCTCTGCCACAACGCGGTCGACCGCCACCTCGCCGAGCGCGCCGGCCAGACCGCGCTGATCCACGTTTCCACCGAAACCGGCGAGCGCCGCCGCTACACCTACGCGGAGCTGCACGACGAGGTCAACCGCATGGCCGCCATCCTGCAGGCTTTCGGCGTGGCCAAGGGCGACCGCGTGCTGATCTACCTGCCGATGATTCCCGAGGCGGCTTTCGCCATGCTGGCCTGTGCCCGCATCGGCGCCATCCATTCGGTGGTGTTCGGCGGCTTCGCCTCGGTCAGCCTCGCCGCTCGCATCGACGATGCGCAGCCGCGCGTGGTCATCAGTGCCGACGCCGGCTCGCGTGCCGGCAAGGTGGTGCCGTACAAGCCCCTGCTCGACGAGGCGCTGCGCCTGGCCTCGCACCAGCCCGAGCGCGTGTTGCTGGTCGACCGCGGGCTGGCGGCGATGGCGCGCACGCCGGGGCGCGACGAAGACTACGCCGCGTGGCGCGGGCAGGTGGGCGCGGCGCGCGTGCCATGCGCCTGGCTCGAATCGAGCGAGCCGTCCTACGTGCTCTACACCTCAGGTACCACGGGCAAGCCGAAGGGCGTGCAGCGCGACACCGGTGGCTATGCGGTGGCGCTGGCGACGTCGATGGAGTACATCTTCTGCGGCAAGCCGGGCGATACCATGTTTACCTGCTCGGACATCGGCTGGGTGGTCGGGCACAGCTACATCATCTACGCGCCGCTGCTGGCCGGCCTGGCCACGCTGATGTACGAGGGTACGCCGGTGCGGCCAGACGGCGGCATCCTGTGGCAACTGGTGCAGGAGTACAAGGTGAACCTGATGTTCACCGCGCCCACCGCCATCCGCGTGCTGAAGAAGCAGGACCCGGCCTGGCTGAAGCGCTACGACCTGTCCAGCCTGCGCCTGCTGTTCCTGGCCGGCGAGCCGCTCGACGAACCCACCGCGGACTGGATCCAGCAGGGTATCGGCAAGCCGGTGGTGGACAACTACTGGCAGACCGAGACCGGCTGGCCGATCATCGCCATCCAGCGCGGCATCGAACCGCTGCCGGCCAAGCTGGGCTCGCCCGGCGTGCCCGCCTATGGTTACGACCTGAAGATCGTCGACGAGTCCACCGGCGAAGTCTGCGCGCCCGGGCAGAAGGGAGTGGTGGCCATCGACGGCCCGCTGCCGCCGGGCTGCATGAGCACGATCTGGGGAGACGACGAGCGCTTCGTCAAGACCTACTGGTCGTCGGTGCCAAACCGCCGCTGTTATTCCACCTTCGATTGGGGCGTGCAGGACGAAGACGGCTATGTCTTCATCCTCGGCCGTACCGACGATGTGATCAATGTGGCCGGCCACCGGCTTGGCACCCGCGAGATCGAGGAGAGCCTGTCCTCGCACGCGGGCGTGGCCGAGGTGGCCGTGGTCGGCGTGCAGGATGCGCTCAAGGGCCAGGTGGCGCTGGGAGTCTGCGTGGCGCGCGATCCGGCCAGGGTGGCTGACGCGCCCGGCCGGCAGGCATTCGAGACCGAGTTGATGAAGACTGTGGAGCAGCAGCTCGGTGCGGTGGCCAAGCCGGCGCGCGTGGTGTTCGTCAACGTGCTGCCCAAGACACGATCCGGCAAGCTGTTGCGACGCGCGATCCAGGCCGTGGCCGAAGGCCGGGCGACCGGCGACCTGACCACCATCGAGGATCCCGTCGCGCTTGAGATGCTGCAGGACGCCCTGAAGGCTTGAGCGGAGAGGGGTGCGGGCAGGCCTGACCGGCCTGCCCGCGCCGTCGCCTCCACATTGCGAGGGGGGCAGGCATCTGGCGATGGGGGCAAACAGGTCTTGCGTTTCCCGGTGATGCCTCCTAATATTTTAAACATGAAATATTTAGGCTTGATCTAGACGGTCAGGCTAGACGATCAAGGCGGGGTCGGCAGCCGGGCAAGCGGTATGCGGCGACCGGCGCACAAGGAGACAAGACATGCGTGTGCTGTGCATTGGTGGCGGTCCGGCGGGGCTCTATTTCGGCTTGCTGATGAAGCTGCAGGATCCGCGCAACGAGATCATCGTGGTGGAGCGCAACCGCCCGTACGACACCTTCGGCTGGGGCGTGGTGTTTTCCGATGCCACCATGGACAACCTGAAGGAGGCCGATCCCGTCAGCGCGGCCCAGATCAACGAGGCCTTCAACCACTGGGACGATATCGACGTCCATATCGGCGGGCGCACCATCCGCTCGGGCGGCCATGGCTTCATCGGCATCGGCCGCAAGCGCCTCCTCAATATCCTGCAGGCGCGTTGCGAGGCGCTCGGCGTGCGCCTGGTGTTCGAGACCGACGTGACGGACGACCAGGCCCTGGCCGAGCAGTACGAAGCCGACCTGGTGATCGCCTCGGACGGCATCAACAGCCGCATCCGCACCCGCTACGCCGACGCCTTCCAGCCCGACATCGACACGCGCCGCTGCCGCTTCGTCTGGCTGGGCACCCGCAAGCTGTTCGACGCCTTCACCTTCGCCTTCGAGAAGACCGAGCACGGCTGGTTCCAGGCGCATGCCTACCGCTTCGACGACAACACCTCCACTTTCATCGTGGAGGCGCCCGAAGAGGTCTGGCAGGCCGCCGGCATCGAGCAGATGAGCCAGGAGGAGGGGGTGGCCTACTGCGAGCGGCTGTTTGCGCGCTACCTGGATGGCCACAAGCTGATCAGCAATGCCACCCACCTGCGCGGCTCGGCGATCTGGATCCGCTTCCCGCGCGTGATCTGCCAGCACTGGGTGCACTGGAACACGCTGGCTGGCGGGCGTCGCGTGCCGGTGGTGCTGATGGGCGATGCGGCACACACCGCGCATTTCTCCATCGGCTCCGGCACCAAGCTGGCGCTCGAGGATGCCATCGACCTGGCGGCCGAGATCGGTGACGCCGGTGCGGCTCGCCTGCCCGAGGCGCTGGCGCGCTACGAGGCCACGCGCAGCGTCGAAGTGCTGAAGATCCAGAATGCCGCGCGCAACTCCACCGAGTGGTTCGAGAATGTGGCGCGCTATGCGGAGCTGGCGCCCGAGCAGTTCGCCTATTCGCTGCTGACGCGTTCGCAGCGCATCTCGCACGAGAACCTGCGCCTGCGCGATGCCGGCTACGTGCAGGGCTTCGAGCACTGGCTGGCGCGCGCGGCAGGCATGCCGGCGGATGCCGCCGGCATGGGCGAAGGCAAGTCGCTGCCGCCGATGTTCACGCCCTACCGGGTGCGCGGCCTCACCTTGAAGAACCGCGTGGTGGTGTCGCCGATGGCCATGTACTCCTGCGTCGACGGCGTGCCAGGCGACTTCCACCTGGTGCACCTGGGCGCGCGCGCCATGGGGGGCGCCGGCATGGTGGTGGCCGAGATGACCTGCACCGCGCCGGATGCCCGCATCACCCCGGGCTGCCCGGGTTTGTGGAACGATGCCCAGCGCGATGCCTGGCGCCGCATCGTCGACTTCGTCCACGCCAACAGCGACGCGCGCATCGCCATGCAGCTCGGCCATGCCGGCCGCAAGGGCTCGACCCAGCTCGGCTGGCAGCAGATGGACCATCCGCTGCCCGAGGGCAACTGGCCGCTGCAGTCGGCCTCGCCGCTGCCTTATCTGCCGGGCATCTCGCAGGTGCCGCGCGAGATGACGGCGGACGACATGGCGCGCGTGCGCGATGACTTCGTCGCGGCCGCGCGGCGGGCGGCCGAGGCCGGTTTCGACTGGCTGGAACTGCACTGCGCGCACGGCTACCTGCTGTCCAGCTTCATCTCGCCGCTGACCAACCAGCGCGCCGATGCCTACGGCGGCTCGCTGGAGAACCGCCTGCGCTATCCGCTCGAAGTGTTCCGCGCGGTGCGCGCGGCATGGCCGCAGGAACGGCCGATGTCGGTGCGCATCTCGGCGCACGACTGGGTCGAGGGCGGTATCACGCCGGACGACGCGGTGGAGATCGCGCGTGCCTTCAAGGCCGCCGGCGCCGATATGATCGACTGTTCGTCCGGCCAGGTCAGCCCCGACCAGGCGCCGGTGTACGGCCGCATGTACCAGACGCCGTTCGCCGACCGCGTGCGCAACGAGGCAGGCATCGCCACCATCGCGGTGGGTGCCATCTTCGAGGCCGACCACGTCGACAGCATCATCGCCGCCGGCCGCGCCGATCTGTGTGCGATCGCGCGGCCGCACCTGGCCGACCCGGCCTGGACACTGCACGAGGCAGCGCGGCTGGGCTGGCGCGAGGCCGCCTGGCCCCGGCAGTACCTGGCGGGCAAGCGCCAGTACGAGACCAACCTGGAGCGCGCCGCGGCTTTCGAGGCGCAGGCGGCGGCGGGGAAATGACGATGGCAGCGGCACGGCAAGGCGGTGAACTGCAGGGGCGCCATGCGCTGGTGACGGGCGCCGGGCGCGGTATCGGCGCGGCGATCGCGCGCCGGCTGCTGGCCGATGGCGCCAGCGTGACCCTGCTCGGACGCAATGCCGGCGTCCTGCACGAGACGGCGGCCGCGCTGCGCGCGGAGTTGCCGGAGGCGGTGCTGGCGGTCGAAACGGCGGATATCGCCGACGCCGAGGCTGTCTCCCTTGCCTTCGCCGCGGCGAGCGGGCGCCTCGGCCCTGTGGCGGTACTGGTCAACAACGCCGGCCAGGCGCGCAGCGCCCCCTTCGGCAAGACCGACCTGGCCCTGTGGCAGTCCATGCTCGAGGTCAACCTGACCGGCACATTCCTGTGCGCCCAGGCGGCGCTGCCGGGCATGCTGGCTGCCGGTTGGGGGCGCATCGTCAACGTGGCCAGCACAGCGGGGCTGCGGGGCTATGGCTATGTCAGTGCCTATTGCGCCGCCAAGCATGGCGTGATCGGCCTGACGCGGGCGCTGGCGCTGGAGGTGGCAGCCAAGGGCGTCACCGTCAACGCGGTCTGCCCCGGCTACACCGAGACCGACATCGTGCGCGAGGCGGTCGCCAACATCGTGGCCAAGACCGGGCGCAGCGAAGCCGAGGCGCGCGCCGAACTGGCGGCCGGCAATCCGCAGAAGCGGCTGGTGCAGCCGGAGGAGGTCGCCGACGCCGTGGCGTGGCTGTGCCGGCCATCGGCAGGCGCCATGACCGGACAGGCCATCGCGGTGGCCGGCGGCGAAGTGATGGCGGGCTGAGCGCCCTTGTGCGCCCAGAGCGCACGCCGCACCGGCCCCTTCCTTGCGGTGGGCCGGACCGACAGGACAAGCAGGACAGAACGGAACCACAGAGAGACCGCAAATGACCGATATCGCCCTCGACATGCGCCATCATAAGCGCCCCTTCGCCGACTACCAGCCGCGCCACTTCCTGTGGTCGGTGTCCGCCGACGGCAAGGTGGGCACGGTGACGCTGAACCGCCCGGAGCGCAAGAACCCGCTGACCTTCGATTCCTACGCCGAACTGCGCGATTTCTTCCGCGGCCTGTGCTACGCCAGTGACATCAAGACGGTGGTGGTCACCGGCGCCGGCGGCAATTTCTGCTCCGGCGGCGACGTGCACGAGATCATCGGCCCGCTGACACGCATGCGCATGCCCGAGCTGCTCGAGTTCACGCGCATGACCGGCGACCTGGTCAAGGCCATGCGGGCCTGCCCGCAGCCGGTCATCAGTGCCATCGACGGCATCTGTGCCGGGGCCGGCGCGATGATGGCGCTGGCTTCCGACATGCGCCTGGGCACCGAGGCGGCCAAGACTGCCTTCCTGTTCGTGCGGGTGGGCCTGGCCGGCGCCGACATGGGAGCGTGCTCGCTGCTGCCGCGCGTGATCGGGCAGGGGCGGGCCAGCGAATTGCTGTACACCGGCCGCAGCATGAGCGCGCAGGAAGGGCTGCAATGGGGCTTCTTCAATGCTCTGCACGCGCCGGAGCGGGTGCTGGCCGAGGCGCAGGCGCTGGCCGCCCAGCTTGCCGCGGGCCCGACCTTCGCCCACGGTGTGACCAAGAAGCTGCTGCACCAGGAGTGGAATATGGGCCTGGACGAAGCGATCGAAGCGGAAGCCGAGGCGCAGGCCATCTGCATGCAGACGCAGGATTTCCGCCGCGCCTACGAAGCTTTCGTGGCCAAGTCCAAGCCGGTGTTCGAAGGCGACTGAGGAGCATCCATGTCAGACAAGACCTATCTGGAACTGCCCTTCTTCGACGAGGCGCACCGTACGCTGGAGCGCGATCTCGATACCTGGTGCGAGGCTTCGCTGCACGTCGACCATGGCGATACCGATGCCGCCTGCCGCGCGCTGGTGCGTCAGCTCGGCGAGGCGGGCTGGCTGCGCTACTGCGTGCCGGCGGCGCACGGCGGGGCGCTGCCGGCGCTGGATTCGCGCGCGCTGTGCCTGCTGCGCGAGACGCTGGCGCGCCACGACGGCCTGGCTGATTTCTCCTTTGCCATGCAGGGCCTCGGTTCCGGCGCCATCACGCTGGCCGGCAGCGAAGCGCTGCGCGAGCGCTACCTGCCGCGCGTGGCGCGCGGCGAGGCCATCGCCGCCTTCGCGCTGTCAGAGCCGGAAGCCGGCTCCGACGTGGCCGCCATGCAGTGCAGCGCCCGGCTGTCGGAGGACGGCAGCCATTACGTGCTGGATGGCGCCAAGACCTGGATTTCGAACGGCGGCATCGCCGATTTCTACTGCGTGTTCGCCCGCACCGGCGAGGCGCCCGGCGCGCGCGGCATCAGCTCCTTCGTGGTCGACGCCGGCACACCCGGCCTGGAGATCGCCGAGCGCATCGAGGTGATGGCGCCGCATCCGCTCGCCACGCTGCGCTTCGACGGTTGCCGCGTGCCGGTGGCCAACCGCCTCGGCGAGGCGGGGCAGGGCTTCAAGGTGGCGATGATGACGCTCGATATCTTTCGCGCCTCGGTGGCTGCGGCGGCGCTGGGCTTCGGCCGTGCCGCGCTGGACGAGGCGCTGGCGCGCGCCGCATCGCGGCCCATGTTCGGCGGCGTGCTGGGCGACCTGCAACTGACGCAGGCGGCACTCGGCGAGATGGCCACCGCAGTGGATGCCGCCGCGCTGCTGACCTATCGCGCCGCCTGGCTGCGCGACGTGGCACAGCGCCGCACCACGCGCGAGGCGGCCATGGCCAAGATGGTGGCGACCGAGAACGCCCAGCAGGTGATCGACCGCGCCGTGCAGATGTTCGGCGGCGCGGGCGTCAAGGTGGGCTCGCGCGTGGAGGGCCTGTACCGCGAGATCCGCGCGCTGCGCATCTACGAGGGCGCCACCGAAGTGCAGAAGCTGATCATCGCGCGGGAAACGATGGCGCCGCGCGGCTAGTGCCCTGAGTCAACGACTTTGTGATGCAGGGCGCCAGGCCGGCACCGCACATGGCGGCCCGGCCGGATACAGGATATCGATCGAGGAAAACGACGGAGACAAGCATGCCCACCAACGCCCCCAGCGATCCCTTCGCCCGCGACCGGCTGCCGCCGCGCGACGCCTGGCCCGAGTTCCTGTTCAACGACGACACCCAATATCCGCCGCGGCTGAACTGTGTGGCCGAACTGGTCGACCGCCATGTGCGCGAGGGACGGGGCGGGCGCATCGCCATCCGCTATCGCGGCGGCGACGGCCAGGTGCACTCGGTCAGCTATGCCGAACTGGCCGCGCTGGTCAACCGCATCGCGCACGTGCTGGTCGAGGACATGGGGCTGGTGCCGGGCAACCGCGTGCTGCTGCGCGGGCCCAACAACCTGATGATGGCGGCGAGCTGGCTCGCCACCGTCAAGGCCGGCTTGATCGCCGTGCCGACCATGCCCTTGCTGCGCGCGCGCGAACTCAAGCAGATCATCGACAAGGCCGAGGTCGGTGCCGCCCTGTGCGACGTGCGCCTGCGGGAGGAGCTGGAGGCCAACCTGGCGCCGGGCGAGCAGCATACGCCCAGCCTGCGGCAGGTGCGATGGTTCAACGCGGAGGCGGGCGATCCGGCCTCCCTGGAAGCGGCCCTGGCGGGCAAGCCCGAAACCTTCGCGGCCTGTGACACGGCGGCCGACGACGTCTGCCTGATCGCCTTCACCAGCGGCACCACCGGCCAGCCCAAGGGCACCGTGCATTTCCACCGCGACGTGCTGGCCATGTGCGACCTGTTCCCGCGCCATGTGCTGAAGCCCGGGCCGGACGACATCTTCTGCGGCACGCCCCCGATCGCCTTCACCTTCGGCCTCGGCGGCATCCTCTGCTTTCCGTTGCGGGTCGGTGCCAGCACCGTGCTGGCCGAGCGGCTGACGCCGGAGTCGCTGCTGGAGCTGATCCAGGACTTCGGCGCCACCATCGTTTTCACCGCGCCGACCTTCTACCGGCAGATGGCGGTGCTGGCGCCGCGCTACCGCCTGGCCAGCCTGAAGAAGAGCGTATCGGCCGGCGAGGCGCTGCCGGACGCCACGCGCCAGAGCTGGAAGGCGGCAAGCGGCATCGAGATGACGGACGGCATCGGCGGTACCGAGATGATGCACATCTTCATCTCCAGCGCCGGCGCGGAAGTGCGCCCCGGCGCCATCGGCAAGGTGGTGCCGGGCTATGTGGCGCAGATCGTCGACGAGCAGATGCGGCCAGTGCCGCCCGGCACCGTCGGGCGCCTGGCGGTGCGCGGCCCGACCGGCTGCCGCTACCTGGACGATCCGCGCCAGGCCAACTACGTCAAGGCGGGATGGAACCTGCCCGGCGATACCTTCATGGCCGATGCCGATGGCTACTACTTCTACCAGGCGCGTTCGGATGACATGATCGTCTCGGCCGGCTACAACATCGCTGGCCCTGAGGTCGAGAGCGCGCTGATGCAGCACGAGGCAGTGGCCGAGTGCGGCGTCATCGGCACCGCCGATCCCGAGCGCGGGCAGGTGGTGACGGCCTTCGTGGTGCTGCGCCCCGGCGTGGCGGCGGACGAAGCGACGCGCGCTGCCCTGCAGGAGCACGTCAAGCGCGAGATCGCGCCGTACAAGTATCCGCGCCGCATCGAGTTCGTGGCGGCCCTGCCGCGCACCGAGACCGGCAAGCTGCAGCGCTTCCGCCTGCGGCAACTGGCCGAGCAGGGCGCCAGCGCGGCGGGGCGGCCGTGAGCGAGGTGTTCCGCAACACCGTGCGGGTGCGCTTCAAGGACTGCGACGCGGCCGGCATCGTGTTCTTCCCGCGCTATTTCGAGATGCTCAACGATTGCGTCGAGGACTGGTTCCGCGAGGCGCTGGCCTGGCCTTTCGAGGCGATGCACGGCAGCGATCGCTGCGGCGTGCCCACGGCGGAACTCAGCAGCCGTTTCGTCGCGCCGAGCCGGCTGGGCGAGACCCTGACGCGCGAGCTGCGCATCCGCCGGCTGGGTGGATCGAGCGCGCTGCTGGCGGTGCGCTTCGCGGGTCCTTCCGGGGACCTGCGCGTCGAGTTCGAGCAGCGCCTGGTCTGCGTGGACCTCGGGCGCGTGGCGCCGCGGCCATGGCCCGATGCGGTGCGGGCCGCGATGGGGTGCTATGTGAGCGCCTGAATCCGCTACGATCCGCGCCGCGCCGGCAAGCGCCGAGGCGCGTGCGGGCAGAAGCGGTCTCCATGCGGCCTCGGGCGCTGCGTTCAGATTCACCGAATACCGAAACCGAAAACCACACACCTGATACCTGGAAACGCTATGAAGATCCTGCAACCCCCCAACTGGGCCCCGCCGCGTGGGTACTCGAACGGCATCATGACGGAAATGCAGGTCGGCAGCCGGTTGCTGTTCGTCGGCGGCCAGATCGGCTGGAACGCGCAGTGCGAGTTCGAGACCGACGATTTCGCCGCGCAGACCGGACAGGCCCTGCGCAATGTCGTGGCGGTGCTGGCAGCCGGCGGCGCGCGTCCCGAGCACATCGTGCGCATGACATGGTATGTCAAGGACAAGGAGGAATACGTGGGTGCCTATCGCGGCATCGGCGAACACTACCGCGAGGTCATCGGCCGCCATTTCCCGGCCATGACGGCGGTCGAGGTCGCCGACCTGGTGGAATCGCGAGCCAAGGTGGAGATCGAGGTCACGGCGGTGGTGCCGCCGGGCGCAGGCTGAGGGCGCGCAGGCGGGGAGGGCGGGATGCCTGCGCGCGGTGCCGCATCGGGCATGCCGTCGGTTCGGGCGCCCGAACGGCGTGGCGGCTTTGCACTGATTTGGTGCGATTGGCCGCCGGCCTTTCTGCAAGTCCTTGAAAACTTGAGAAAATGGCCTGTCCGGGCTATAATTCGAAAGTTTCGCTTTCAGAACCCTTCACCCTAGCGCCTACCGCATTCCACCTTCCGCCGCCCCCTTCCCGCGTGGCCCGGATACACCTGCTTCGCCGTCGTCTTCCGCAAGATGGCGCTCGAGAAGAAGTGTCTCCAGGAGCATAGCGTGGCCGGTGCCGACTGCATGCCCGCTGGCCTGCCGTCAGGCCGGGATCCTCCGGGGGGCAGAGGCGTCGATCAGGTCGGTCACGGGGTGAATCCAGCAGGAGCCTACCCGTGTTACCGTCTTTCCCGTCCGCCATCCTCGCGCTTGCAGACGGCACGGTCTTTCGTGGCTATTCCATCGGCGCTTCCGGCCATACCATCGGTGAAGTGGTGTTCAATACCGCCATCACCGGTTACCAGGAAATCCTCACCGACCCCAGCTATTCCCGGCAGATCGTCACGCTGACGTATCCGCACATCGGCAATGTCGGGGTCAATGCCGAGGATGTCGAAGCCACGAAAGTCCATGCCGCCGGCCTCATCATCAAGGACCTGCCGCTGCAGGCCTCGAACTTCCGCAAGGAGCACACGCTCGGCCATTACCTGAAACAGGAAAAGGTCGTGGCGATCGCCGGCATCGACACGCGCAAGCTGACCCGCATCCTGCGCGAGAAGGGCGCCCAGAACGGCTGCATCCTCGCTGGCGAGGACAATGTGCAGAAGGCCATCGACCTGGCGCGCTCCTTCCCCGGCCTGGCCGGCATGGACCTGGCCAAGGTGGTCTCGGTCAAGGAATCGTACGAGTGGACCCAGAGCGAATGGGCGCTGGGCCGCGGTTACGGCAAGCAGGAAACGCCGCGTTTCCACGTGGTCGCCTATGACTTCGGCGTCAAGTTCAACATCCTGCGCATGCTGGCCGAGCGCGGCTGCAAGGTGACCGTGCTGCCGGCGCAGGCGAGCGCCGCCGACGCGCTGGCGCTGAACCCGGACGGCATCTTCCTGTCGAACGGCCCCGGCGACCCCGAGCCGTGCGACTATGCCATCGCCGCCACCCGTGAGTTCCTGGCGCGCGGCATCCCCACCTTCGGCATCTGCCTGGGCCACCAGATCATGGCGCTGGCAGTGGGTGCGAAGACGCTGAAGATGAAGACCGGCCACCACGGCGCCAATCACCCGGTCAAGGACCTGGATGACGGCCGTGTGGCGATCACGTCGCAGAACCACGGCTTCGCCGTCGATCCCGCCTCGCTGCCTGCCAATGCGCGTGTGACGCACGTGTCGCTGTTCGACGGCACCTTGCAAGGCTTCGCGCTGACCGACAAGCCGGCCTTCTGCTTCCAGGGGCACCCGGAAGCCTCGCCGGGTCCGCACGACGTGGCTTACCTGTTCGACCGCTTCATCCACCTGATGGAGAAGGCCCGCGCCTGAACGGCGGGGACGGGAAGCAAGGGACAAGGACGCAGGCAGGAACCACCATGAACGCATTCATGCACGCCACGCTCGGCATCACCGATTTCTGGACCTTTGTGCTCGGCACGGTATTCATCGTGCTGCTGCCGGGGCCGAACTCGATGTTCGTGCTGTCGGTGGCCGCGCAGCGCGGTGTGCGCGCCGGCTACAAGGGTGCCTGCGGTGTGTTCCTGGGCGATGCCATCCTGATGGTGTTGTCGGCCGCCGGCGTGGCCTCGCTGCTGAAGGCGAGTCCGGCGCTGTTCCACGTGGTCAAGTACGTGGGCGCCGCTTACCTGGGCTGGATCGGCCTGCAGATGCTGCGTGGCGCGCTGCGTGGCTGGCGCGCGCGCGGCGCGGCGGCGGCACGGCCGCAGGCAGCCGCGCCCACGCTGGCGCGCGAGGCCGATCCCTTCCGCAAGGCGCTGGTGATCAGCCTGCTGAATCCCAAGGCCATCCTGTTCTTCATTTCCTTCTTCATCCAGTTCGTGGACCCGGGCTTCGCCTTGCCGGCACTGTCCTTCGTCGTGCTGGGGCTGGTGTGCCAGGTATGCAGCTTCGCCTACCTGACCACCATCATCTTCATGGGCGCCCGGCTGGCCGAGGCCTTCCGTCGCCGGCAACGCCTGTCGGCCGGCATGGCGAGCGGCGTGGGCGCCATGTTCATCGGCTTCGGCGCCAAGCTGGCCACGGCCACCCTGAACTGAACACCTGACATCCGGCGCCGCGCGCAAGCGCGCCGCGCCTACAAAGAGAGCGTGCAATGCCAAAACGCACAGACATCAAAAGCATCCTGATCATCGGCGCGGGTCCCATCATCATCGGCCAGGCGTGCGAGTTCGACTACTCCGGCGCACAGGCCTGCAAGGCCCTGCGCGAGGAAGGCTTCAAGGTCATCCTGGTCAACTCGAACCCGGCGACCATCATGACGGACCCGAACACGGCGGACGTCACCTACATCGAGCCGATCACCTGGGAAGTGGTGGAGCGCATCATCGCCAAGGAGCGTCCGGATGCCATCCTGCCGACCATGGGTGGCCAGACCGCGCTGAACTGCGCGCTCGACCTGCACCGCAACGGCGTGCTGGAGAAGTACAAGGTCGAACTGATCGGCGCGTCGCCCGAGGCCATCGACAAGGCCGAGGACCGCCAGAAGTTCAAGGACGCGATGACCAAGATCGGCCTGGGTTCGGCCAAGTCTGGCATCGCCCATTCGATGGACGAGGCCGTGGCCGTGCAGGCGCAGATCGCCCGCGAGACCAGTACCAGCGGCTATCCGATCGTGATCCGCCCGTCTTTCACGCTGGGCGGCACCGGCGGCGGCATCGCCTACAACCGCGAAGAGTTCGAGGAGATCTGCAAGCGCGGTCTCGACCTGTCGCCGACCCGCGAACTGCTGATCGAAGAGTCGCTGCTGGGCTGGAAGGAGTACGAGATGGAAGTGGTCCGCGACAAGGCGGACAACTGCATCATCATCTGCTCGATCGAGAACCTGGACCCGATGGGCATCCACACCGGTGACTCGATCACCGTGGCGCCCGCGCAGACGCTGACCGACAAGGAATACCAGATCCTGCGCAATGCCTCGCTGGCCGTGCTGCGCGAGATCGGCGTCGATACCGGCGGCTCCAATGTGCAGTTCTCGATCAATCCGAAGGACGGTCGCATGATCGTCATCGAGATGAACCCGCGCGTGTCGCGTTCGTCGGCCCTGGCCTCGAAGGCCACCGGCTTCCCGATCGCCAAGGTCGCCGCCAAACTGGCGGTGGGCTATACGCTGGACGAACTGAAGAACGAGATCACCGGTGGCCTGACCCCGGCTTCGTTCGAGCCCTCGATCGACTACGTGGTCACCAAGGTGCCGCGCTTTGCCTTCGAGAAGTTCCCGCAGGCCGACAGCCACCTGACCACGCAGATGAAGTCGGTGGGCGAGGTGATGGCGATGGGCCGCACCTTCCAGGAGTCGTTCCAGAAGGCCCTGCGCGGCCTCGAAGTGGGCGTGGACGGCCTGGACGAGAAGTCGGCCGACCGCGACGAGATCGTCGAAGAGATCGGCGAGGCGGGTCCGGACCGCATCTGGTACGTGGGCGATGCCTTCCGTATCGGCATGTCGCTGGAAGAGGTCCATGCCGAGACCGATATCGATCCGTGGTTCCTGGCCCAGATCGAGGACATCGTCAAGACCGAGGGCCTGGTCAAGGCGCGCACGCTGGACAGCCTGTCCGCCGCCGAACTGCGCCTGCTCAAGCAGAAGGGCTTCTCCGACCGCCGCCTCTCCAGGCTGCTGAAGACGGATGCGAAGTCGGTGCGCGAAGCCCGCGTCGCCAAGAACGTGCGCCCGGTCTACAAGCGCGTCGACACCTGCGCGGCCGAGTTCGGCACCAACACCGCCTACATGTACTCGACCTACGAGGCCGAGCACGGCGAGTGCGAGGCCGACCCGACCGACCGCAAGAAGATCATGGTGCTGGGCGGCGGCCCGAACCGGATCGGGCAGGGCATCGAGTTCGACTATTGCTGCGTGCACGCAGCGCTCGCGCTGCGCGAGGATGGCTACGAGACCATCATGGTCAACTGCAACCCGGAGACCGTGTCGACCGATTACGACACCTCCGACCGCCTGTACTTCGAGCCGTTGACGCTGGAGGACGTGCTGGAGATCGTCGACAAGGAGAAGCCGGTCGGCGTGATCGTCCAGTATGGCGGCCAGACCCCGCTGAAGCTGGCGCTGGACCTGGAAGCCAACGGCGTGCCCATCATCGGCACCAGCCCCGACATGATCGACGCCGCCGAGGACCGCGAGCGTTTCCAGAAGCTGCTGCAGGAACTGGGCCTGCGCCAGCCGCCCAACCGCACCGCGCGTGCCGAGGACGAAGCGCTGCGCCTGGCCGAGGAGATCGGCTATCCGCTGGTGGTGCGCCCCTCCTACGTGCTGGGCGGCCGCGCCATGGAGATCGTGCATGAGCCGCGCGATCTCGAGCGCTACATGCGCGAGGCAGTCAAGGTGTCGAACGACTCCCCGGTGCTGCTCGACCGCTTCCTCAACGACGCCATCGAATGCGACGTGGACGCCCTGTGCGACGGCCAGCGCGTCTTCATCGGCGGCGTGATGGAACACATCGAGCAGGCCGGCGTGCACTCCGGCGACTCCGCCTGCTCGCTGCCGCCGTACTCGCTGGCGCAGGAGACGGTCGACGAGCTGAAGCGCCAGACCGCCGCCATGGCCAAGGCGCTGAACGTGGTCGGCCTGATGAACGTGCAGTTCGCCATCCAGCAGGCCGACGGCAAGGATACCGTCTACGTGCTGGAAGTGAACCCGCGCGCCTCGCGTACCGTGCCCTACGTGTCGAAGGCCACCGGCCTGTCGCTGGCCAAGATCGCGGCGCGCTGCATGGCGGGCCAGTCGCTGGACTCGCAGGGCGTCGCCGCCGAGGTGGTGCCGCCGTACTTCAGCGTCAAGGAAGCAGTGTTCCCCTTCAACAAGTTCCCCGGCGTCGACCCGGTGCTCGGACCCGAGATGCGCTCCACCGGCGAAGTGATGGGCGTGGGCAAGACCTTCGGTGAAGCGCTCTTCAAGAGCCAGCTCGCTGCCGGTTCGCGCCTGCCGGCCAAGGGCACGGTGCTGATCACCGTCAAGGACAGCGACAAGCCGCGCGCGGTCGGCGTGGCCCGCATGCTGCACGACCTGGGCTATCCGATCGTCGCCACCCGCGGCACCGCCTCGGCCATCGAGGCGGCGGGCATTCCGGTGCGCGTGGTGAACAAGGTCAAGGACGGTCGCCCGCATATCGTCGACATGCTCAAGAACGGTGAGCTGGCGCTGGTCTTCACCACGGTGGACGAGACCCGCACCGCCATCGCCGACTCGCGCTCGATCCGCATCTCGGCGCTGGCCCACCGCGTGCCGTACTACACCACCATCGCCGGCGCCCGCGCCGCGGTGGAAGGCCTGAAGCACATGCAGAGCCTGGAGGTCTACGACCTGCAGGGCCTGCACGCGGAACTCGCCGCCGGCGCCTGAGGTACCTGCGCGGCTGCCCCGCAAGTCCTCGCCGGGAGCGGGGCGGGACGGGGAGGCCGTTGTGCCCCCCGTTCCGGGGGCCTGCCGGCAGCGATGGTTGCTGCCGGCAGGCGTCTTGGCCTAAACTAACGTGAAATTCGCTGATCGAACGGCGATGCCCGGCGTCGCCGGGTGTGCCGGTCGATCGAAACCGAAAGCCGCGGTTGAGCGGAAGTGCCCATGGCCAGCAGGCCGGGCACGGACCCCGCTCCGCTGCGGCTCATTTTTTTGCCGAACAAAGACATGAGCACCATTCCGATTACCAAGCGCGGCGCAGAACTGCTCAAGGAGGAACTGCACCGCCTGAAGGCCGTCGAACGTCCGGCCGTGATCAACGCGATCGCCGAGGCGCGTGCCCAGGGTGACCTGTCCGAAAACGCCGAGTACGACGCCGCCAAGGAAAAGCAGGCTTTTATCGAAGGCCGCATCCTCGAGGTGGAGTCGAAGCTGTCGGCTGCGCAGGTCATCGATCCGACCCAGCTCGACACCGACGGCCGCATCGTGTTCGGTGCCACGGTCGACCTCGAGGATCTCGAGTCGGGCAGTGCAGTGCGCTACCAGATCGTCGGCGACGATGAGGCCGATCTCGAGAGCGGCAAGATCTCGGTGAGCTCGCCGATCGCCCGTGCCCTGATCGGCAAGTTCGAGGGCGACGTGGCCACGGTGTTGGCACCGGGCGGCGAGCGCGAGTACGAAGTCATCACCGTCAGCTACGTCTGAGGCGCTGGCGGGCGCGGCCGGCCGCAATGCCGGCTGCTGCGCGCCACCGGGCCGACTACGATCACGCCACGCCGACAAACGCCGACACCCAGCCGTGTTCTCCGCCTCCTACGCCAGCCTGCCGCCATTGCCGCACCGCATCTTCCTGCTGCTGACCGTGATCTGGGCAGGCAGCCTGTGGACGGTGGGCTATATGGTGGCGCCGACGCTGTTCTCGATCCTGCCGAGCCGCGAGACCGCAGGCATGGTCGCAGGCCAGCTGTTCTACACCGAGGCCGTGCTCGGCGTGGTGGTCGGCGTGCTGCAGTTGGTGCTTTGCAATGTGATGATCCGGCGTGGCGCGGTCCGCTACCGTGCACTGCGCTGGCTGGTGCTGGCCATGTTGTGCTGCGTGCTGGCCGGCTATTTCGGTGTGCAGCCGTTCATGGAGGCGCTCAAGGCCAAGGCCCATGCACTGGGCGTGGGGGTTTCCGAATCGCCCTACCGTGGGGATTTCGGCATGCTGCACGGGATTTCCAGCGGTTTCTATCTGCTGCAGAGCGTGTTGGCCCTGGTGCTGGTCTGGCGCGCCGCGGCACCGCGTTCGGCCGGCGAGTGAGCGCAGTGTCCGTGCCGACTGCGCGGCGCGGACGGCCGGGGCTGGCGCCCCGGCGGGCGGGCTTCAGCCCAGTGCCTTCTTCTTCTGGCTGGCCGGGCGCTGACGTGCGCGTTTGACGTTGCCGCCGGCGGTGACACGTTCATTGCCCAGTACCGTCACCTGCTTGCGCGTCGGGCGCCGGTTCGGCGCCGCGCTGGGCTTGCGGACCGTGACGGTGCGCGGGGCGGAGCCCTTGCGCTGAGCCTGGCGGGGCAGCTCGCCGGGCTGGTTTTCCTTCAGGCGTGCAGGACCCGGGCGCCACACCACCAGCAGCTTGCCGATGTGCTGGATCGGGGCGGCATCCAGCGCCTCGCAGATCGCCTCGTAGATGGCGATGCGGGCTTCGCGTTCGTCGCCGAACACGCGGATCTTGATCAGGTCGTGAGCCGCCAGGCTGCGGTCGATTTCCGCGAGCACCGCCGGCGTGAGGCCCTCGGCGCCGATCATCACGACCGGATTGAGGCCGTGGGCGCGGGAGCGGAGTTCGGAGCGCTGGGCGGGGATGAGTTGGAGTGCGGGCATAGGGTCAGGCGCCGGCGAGCGGCGCATACGGGGCCGGGGGCGGCCGGTCAAAGCGAATTGGCGCGTATTATCCGTCAAATCGGCCCGCATCGGCGGCAAAATCAGCAAAATTGAACGGGAAAGCCTGGGGCGGCCGGCCTCCGCGCGGTAGCTTTCCCGCTAATCGGTGTTTGGAATGGCCAAGAACAAGTTCAACCAGTCGTGGCTGCACGACCATATCAACGATCCCTATGTGAAGATGGCGCAACGGGAGGGCTATCGCGCCCGCGCTGCGTACAAGCTCAAGGAGATCGACGAGCAGGACAAGCTTATCCGTCCGGGTCAGGTCATCGTCGACCTGGGCGCGGCGCCGGGAAGCTGGAGCCAGTATGTGCGCAACAAGCTGGCGGCCTCGCCGCGCGCCAAGGATGGCCGTATCGACGGTGCTGTGGTGGCGATCGACCTGCTGCCGATGGAGCCGATCGCCGACGTGACCTTCATCCAGGGTGACTTCCGCGAGGAAGAAGTGTTCCTCCAGTTGGAAAAAGTGGTGCTCGATGCCTCCGGCGGTGCAAAAATCGACCTTGTATTGTCGGATATGGCCCCCAATCTGTCGGGAGTGGCTTCCGCCGATGCCGCCCGCATCGAGTACTTGTGCGATCTGGCATTGGATTTCGCCCAGGCGCACCTGAAGCCGGATGGCGCGCTGCTGGTAAAGTGTTTCCACGGCAGCGGCTACAGTCAGATCGTGGAGAAGTTCAAGCAGGTGTTCAAGGTGGTCGCGCGGCGCAAGCCGAAGGCTTCCCGCGACAAATCGTCCGAGACCTTCATCCTCGGGCGCTACCTGAAGACAGCCGCTTGATGCCAGATGCCTGCCGTCTGGCTTGGCCGCCAGGTGGATGCGGAGGCATCTCCGCAGCGCCGCGCCCGGCGCTGGCGGCATGGGACGGCGGCAAGCGAACGGGCGCTGGCCGCGAGGCTATGGGTGTCATAAATTCAGTGTTTCCCCCCGGGGGCGAGCGCTGCATTACAATGCAGCTATCCGTTGGCAAGGCAATCGCAAAGGAGTTCGGCCTTGAATAACAACCTGTTTCAAAAGGCGGCAATCTGGCTGGTGATCGCACTGGTCCTGTTTACCGTCTTCAAGCAGTTCGACAAGCCCCGCACCCAGGAGGGCGTCACCTACTCGCAGTTCATGGATGACGCCAAGAATGGCAAGGTGGGCCGGGTCGACGTGCAAGGCCGCAACCTGGTCGTGACGCCCAAGGAGGGCGCCAAGTACACCATCATCTCGCCGGGCGACATCTGGATGGTCGGCGACCTGATGAAGTACGGCGTCCAGGTGACGGGCAAGGCCGATGACGAGCCGAACGTGCTGGTACAGGCCCTGTACTACCTCGGGCCGACCTTGCTGATCATCGTCTTCTGGTTCTACATGATGCGGCAGATGCAGGGCGGCGGGAAAGGCGGTGCCTTCTCCTTCGGCAAGTCCCGCGCGCGCCTGATCGACGAGAACCAGAACGCGGTCACCTTCCAGGACGTCGCCGGCTGCGACGAGGCCAAGGAAGAAGTGGTCGAACTGGTCGACTTCCTGAAGGACCCGCAGAAATTCCAGAAGCTGGGCGGCCGCATTCCGCGCGGCGTGTTGCTGGTCGGCCCCCCGGGTACCGGCAAGACGCTGCTGGCGCGTGCCATCGCCGGCGAAGCCAAGGTGCCGTTCTTCAGCATTTCCGGCTCGGACTTCGTCGAGATGTTCGTCGGCGTGGGGGCGGCCCGCGTGCGCGACATGTTCGAGAATGCCAAGAAGCAGGCGCCTTGCATCGTGTTCATCGATGAAATCGATGCGGTCGGCCGCCATCGCGGCGCCGGCATGGGCGGCGGCAACGACGAGCGCGAGCAGACCCTGAACCAGATGCTGGTGGAAATGGATGGCTTCGAGGCCAACTCGGGCGTGATCGTGATCGCCGCCACCAACCGGGCCGACGTGCTGGACAAGGCGCTGCTGCGTCCGGGCCGTTTCGACCGCCAGGTCTACGTGGGCCTGCCGGACATCCGCGGCCGCGAGCAGATCCTGCGCGTCCATATGCGCAAGGTGCCGATCGGCAACGACGTCGACGCTTCGGTGATCGCGCGCGGCACGCCGGGCTTCTCCGGCGCCGACCTGGCCAACCTCGTCAACGAGGCCGCGCTGTTCGCCGCCCGCCGCAACAAGCGCGTGGTCGACATGCAGGACTTCGAGGATGCCAAGGACAAGATCTTCATGGGTCCGGAGCGCAAGTCGACCGTGATGCGCGAGGAAGAGCGCAAGGCCACGGCCTACCACGAGTCCGGCCACGCGGTGGTGGCGAAGCTGCTGCCCAAGGCGGATCCGGTGCACAAGGTCACCATCATGCCGCGCGGCTGGGCGCTGGGTGTGACCTGGCAACTGCCCGAGCATGACAAGTACTCGAAGTACAAGGACAACATGCTCGAAGAGATCGCCATCCTGTTCGGCGGTCGCGCGGCGGAAGAGGTCTTCCTCAATGCGATGAGCACCGGCGCGTCCAACGACTTCGAGCGCGCCACCAAGATCGCCCGCGACATGGTGACCCGCTTCGGCATGAGCGATTCGCTCGGCGCCATGGTCTATGTGGATACCGAGCAGGATGGCATGTTCGGCAAGATGTCCGCCAAGAGCGTGTCGGAAGCCACGCAGCAGAAGGTCGACGCCGAGATCCGCCACATCATCGACGACCAGTACGCGCTGGCCAAGCGACTGCTGGAAGAGAACCGCGACAAGGTCGAGGCCATGACGGCCGCGCTGATGGAGTGGGAAACCATCGACGCCGACCAGGTCAACGACATCATGGCCGGCAAGCCGCCGCGCCCGCCGCGCGGTGCTACGGGTACCAGCGGTGGCGGTGGCAGCACGCCCTCGGGCGGCTCGCCGGTGGCACCGTCCAACGCACCGGCGACGGCCTGAACGCCGCCTGACCGGTTCGTGCAGTACCGATGACCTGGAAGCCGGTGCCATGCGCACCGGCTTCTTGCATTCCGGCGGCCGCGCGCCTTGCACTTGTTGACTTGCTCGCGTGCCGCTTTCCCAACCGGCTACGGCCCGTGCGCTCGGTGCGCAGGGCGGCGGGCCGGCCCCCATCACAACCGCTTTGCCTTCCGATGTCGTCCAATCCGCTTCCCCCGGCTCCGTCGCACTTCCAGTGCGGACGATTCCGTTTCGACCTGGCCCGCCGCCCCTTGGTGATGGGCATCCTCAATGTCACGCCGGACTCCTTCTCGGATGGTGGCCAGCATGCCGGCCTCGATGCGGCGCGGCGTCACGCCGAACGCATGATCGCCGAGGGCGTCGATATCATCGATATCGGCGGGGAATCGAGCCGGCCGGGCTCGGCCGCGCTGCCGCTGGAGCAGGAACTGGAACGGGTGCTGCCGGTGGTGGAGGCGCTGCGCGATTGCGGCGTACCGCTCTCCATCGATACCTATAAGCCGGAGGTCATGCGTGCCGCACAGGACGCAGGCGCCGACCTGATCAACGACATCTGGGGCTTCCGCATGCCCGGCGCGGTCGAGGCGGTCGCCGGTGGCCAAACCGGACTGTGCTTGATGCATATGCAGCGCGATCCGCAGACCATGCAGGAGGATCCCGTTTATACCGATGTGGTGGCGGAGGTGCGCGATTTTCTCGCCGGGCGCGTCGCGGTCTTGCGCGCGGCCGGCGTCGAAACTTCCCGCATATCCCTCGATCCGGGGTATGGCTTCGGCAAGACACCGGATCATAATCTGCGTCTGCTCGCACAACAGCCCCGCCTGGCGGCGGACGGGCTGCCTCTGCTGGTGGGGCTGTCGCGCAAATCGACGCTCGGCGCCATCCTGGGCGGCCGACCCCCGCAGCAGCGCGTGGCCGCGAGCATTGCTGCTGCGGTCTGCGCGGCGGAACGCGGTGCATTCATCGTGCGCGTGCACGATGTGGAACAGACGGTGGACGCCCTCAAGGTCTGGTGGGCGGTCCGCCATGAGACGGTCGCCGGTGCGAACGGCTGAGGCGACCGGATCGACCGATAGCGAACACAGAATCCTGGAGATTGAGCCAATGACTCGCAAATACTTCGGCACCGACGGCGTGCGCGGCAAGGTAGGAGAACTGCCGATCACCCCGGACCTGGTGATGCGCCTCGGCCATGCCGCAGGCAAGGTGCTGGCGCATGGCGCGCGCCAGCATGCGCAGGGCCGCCCGACGGTGCTGATCGGCAAGGACACCCGTATCTCGGGCTATATGCTGGAGGCCGCGCTCGAGGCCGGTTTCACCTCGGCCGGCGTCAACGTGCTGCTGACCGGCCCGCTGCCGACTCCCGGCATCGCCTACCTGACGCGGGCGCTGCGCCTGTCGGCCGGCGTGGTGATCTCGGCCAGCCACAATCCTTACTATGACAACGGCATCAAGTTCTTCTCGGCGGATGGCGACAAGCTGCCCGACGCGGTGGAGCTGGAGATCGAGGCCGAGCTGGAACAGCCGATGGGCTGCGTGCCTTCGGACGAACTGGGCCGAGCGCGGCGCATCGACGACGCGGCAGGCCGCTATATCGAGTTCTGCAAGAGCAGCTTCCCGTACGAACAGGACCTGCACGGCCTGAAGCTGGTGGTCGACTGTGCCCATGGCGCCGCCTACCATATCGCGCCGCACGTCTTCCATGAACTGGGCGCCGAGGTGATCGCCATCGGCAACCAGCCGGACGGACGCAACATCAACGCGGGCTATGGCGCGACCGCGCCGGAGAAGCTGGTGGCCGAGGTCAAGGCGCGCGGCGCCGACCTGGGCCTTGCCTTCGATGGCGACGCGGACCGCCTGCAGGTGGTCGATGCCGACGGCCGTCTCTACAACGGCGACGAACTGCTGTACCTGATCGCGCGCGACCGCATCGCGTCCGGGCAGAAGGTGGAAGGCGTGGTCGGTACCCTGATGACGAACATGGCAGTGGAGCTGGCCTTCCAGCGCATGGGCATCGGCTTCGTGCGCGCCAAAGTGGGCGACCGCTATGTGCTGGAGGAACTGCACAAGCGCGGCTGGACACTGGGAGGCGAGGGCTCAGGCCACCTGCTGTGCCTCGATCGCCATAGCACGGGCGATGGCATTGTCTCGGCCTTGCAGGTGCTGGCAGCGCTGCGCCGCAGCGGCCGCCCGCTGGCGGAACTGCTTGGTGGCGTGGCGCTGTTTCCCCAGACCCTGATCAACGTGCGCGTGGAGAAGGGCTTCGACTGGCAGAGCCACGCCGGCCTGCAGGCCGCCCGTGCCCGGGTGGAGCCGGAACTGGAGGGGCGCGGGCGGGTGTTGATCCGTGCATCGGGGACCGAGCCTGTGGTTCGCGTGATGGTCGAGGCCGAGCAGGCCGATGCCGCGGAACGCGCGGCCCAGGCCTTGGCGCAGGCGCTTCGTTCCTGAAGCGGAGGCTGGCGGATGTGACGAAATGCCGGGTGCACCCGGCATTTCTTTTTTCCTATTTTAGCAATTAACCGTCAGAAAATAAGGGGTGAAACGGGGTGGCAGACTCGGCTGGGCAATACGTTTCAAGAAGATTTGATGCTGTCATGGAATTGTCATCTACGGGGCATAGAGTTCGACTTGTCAAAAATTTGTCATTCCCAACCCCCTGTTCTCTGGAGGACATATGAAGCTGGTCAAGACTGCCGTGGCAGGCATCGCATCGTTGTTGGTGGTGGGCACTGCGTTCGCGGCGGAAATTACCGGTGCTGGCGCGTCCTTCCCCGCGCCCGTCTATTCCAAGTGGGCCGACGCATACCAAAAAGCAACGGGTAACAAGGTCAACTACCAGTCCATCGGTTCGTCGGGCGGCATCAAGCAGATCGGCGCCAAGACCGTGGACTTCGGCGCATCGGATGCACCGCTGAAGGACGAAGAACTCGCCAAGCAAGGCCTGGTACAGTTCCCGACGGTGATCGGCGGCGTGGTGCCCGTGATCAACCTGCCGGGCATCAAGCCGGGTGAACTGGTCATCACCGGCGACGTGCTGGCCAACATCTACCTGGGCAAGATCAAGAAGTGGGACGATCCTGCCATCAAGGCGCTGAACCCGCACGCCAAGCTGCCGAGCCAGGACATCCTGCCGGTGCGCCGTGCCGACGGTTCGGGCACCACCTTCATCTTCACCAACTACCTGTCCAAGGTCAGCGCCGACTGGAAGGGCTCCGTGGGTGAGGGCACCACGGTCAACTGGCCGGGCGGCGGTACCGGTGGCAAGGGCAACGAAGGCGTGGCCGCCTTCGTCCAGCGCCTGAACGGTGCCATCGGCTACGTCGAGTACGCCTACGCCAAGCAGAACAAGATGACCTACCTGAGCATGAAGAATGCCGCGGGTACGGTGGTGCAGCCGAGCGACGATGGTTTCAAGGCCGCCGCCGCCGGTGCCGACTGGAGCAAGACCTATTACCAGATCCTGACCAACGAGCCGGGCAAGACCGCGTGGCCGATCGCCGGCGCAACCTTCATCCTGGTCCATAAGAACCAGGAGAAGCCGGCACAGGGCACCGAAGTGCTGAAGTTCTTCGACTGGGCATACAAGAGCGGCGGCCATCTGGCCACCGAGCTGGACTACGTGCCGCTGCCGGAGTCGGTCGTGAACCAGATCCGCAATACCTGGAAGACCAGCGTCAAGGACGGCTCGGGCAAGGCGCTGTACAACTGATCAACGGATCGCGATCGGTTGAACGACGCCTGACCTCCCGGGACGCCCGCGCGTCCTGACGAGCCGGCCCGGTGCGCCGGGCCGGCTTCCCAACGAATTTACTGTTTCCACTCGACAACATGGCGACCTCGTCCGACCTCCCCGCCGTGCGCCCCCCAAGCCGGGCTGGCGACCTCCTGTTCGGCGGCCTGACCCGGGCAGCAGCCATCGTGACGCTGCTGCTGCTGGGCGGCATCATCGTCTCGCTGGCGATCAGCGCCTGGCCGTCGATCCAGACGTTCGGACTGCGCTTTCTCTGGGCTGCCGAGTGGGATCCCCCCGCGGATGTCTATGGCGCGCTGGTGCCCATCTACGGCACCATCGTGACCTCGATCATCGCGCTGATCATCGCCGTGCCGGTCAGCTTCGGCATTGCCCTGTTCCTGACCGAACTGTCGCCGGCCTGGCTGCGCCGCCCGCTGGGGACCGCGATCGAACTGCTCGCCGCGGTGCCGTCGATCGTCTACGGCATGTGGGGCCTGCTGGTGTTCGCGCCGATCTTTGGCGAGTATTTCCAGAAGCCGCTGGCCGCCACGATCGGGCAGGTGCCGGTGATCGGCAAGCTGTTCCAGGGCGCTCCGCTGGGCATCGGCCTGCTGTGTGCCGGCGTGATCCTGGCCATCATGATCATTCCCTACATCGCCTCCGTGATGCGCGATGTGTTCGAAGTGACGCCGGTCCTGCTGAAGGAGTCGGCATACGGTGTAGGCTGCACCACCTGGGAGGTGATGTGGCGCGTCGTGCTGCCCTACACCCGCGCTGGCGTGATCGGCGGCGTGATGCTCGGCCTGGGCCGGGCTCTGGGCGAGACCATGGCCGTGACCTTCGTGATCGGCAACACCAACCTGCTCGACAACGTTTCGCTGTTCTCGCCGGGCAACAGCATCACCTCGGCGCTGGCCAACGAGTTCGCCGAGGCGGGCGCAGGCCTGCACACGGCCGCGCTGATGGAGCTGGGCCTGATCCTCTTCTTCATCACCTTCGTCGTGCTCGCGCTGTCCAAGCTGCTGCTGCTGCGCCTGGCCAAGAATGAGGGGGCAAAATGAGCCAAACCAGCCAAGCCACGATTTCGACTTCCTCGATCCCGGCCGTCCACCAGGACGCCGACGCGGTACGTGCCCGCTTGCAGGCGCGCCGCCGCCGCACCAACCTGTTTGCGCTGGCCGCGTCGCTGGGGGCCATGGCCTTCGGCCTGTTCTGGCTCGCATGGATACTGTGGACCACCGTCACGCTCGGCGTGGGCGGCCTGTCGATGGACCTGTTCACGCAGATGACGCCGGCGCCGAACACGGCCGGCGGCGGCCTCGCCAACGCCATCTTCGGCAGCTTCGCCATGGTCGGGCTTGCCACGCTGTTCGGCACGCCGCTGGGCATCCTGGCCGGCATCTACCTGGCCGAGTACGGCAAGGCCGGTCCGCTGGCCAGCGTGGTCCGTTTCATCAACGACATCCTGCTGTCGGCGCCTTCGATCGTCATCGGCCTGTTCGTCTATGCGTTGGTGGTCACCCGCATGGGGCACTTCTCCGGCTGGGCCGGGGTCTGCGCGCTGGCCCTGCTGCAGGTGCCGATCGTGGTGCGCACCACCGAGAACATGCTGAACCTGGTGCCCAACGCCTTGCGCGAGGCCGCCTTCGCCCTGGGTACGCCCAAGTGGAAGATGGTGCTGTCGATCACGGTGAAGTCGTCCTATGCGGGCATCATCACCGGCGTGCTGCTGGCGGTTGCGCGTATCGCCGGCGAAACCGCGCCGCTGCTGTTCACCGCGCTGTCGAACCAGTTCTGGAGCTCCGACCTGAACAAGCCGATGGCCAACCTGCCGGTGACCATCTTCCGCTTTGCCATGAGCCCGTTCACCGAATGGCAGCAGCTGGCCTGGGCGGGCGTGTTCCTGATCACCATCGGTGTGCTCGCGCTGAATATCCTGGCGCGCATGATGTTCAAGAAGTAAGGCGCCAGCCGCGCCGATTGCCAACGAATTTCCGCGAGACAAGAGCATGACTTCGACCGTCATCGACATCCCCGACACCGTCCGTGCCAAGATCGACGTGCGCAACCTGAACTTCTTCTATGGTCAGTTCCATGCGCTGAAGAACATCAATATGTCGATTCCCGACCGCAAGGTGACGGCCTTCATCGGCCCGTCCGGCTGCGGCAAGTCGACGCTGCTGCGTACCTTCAACAAGATGTACGCGCTCTACCCGGAGCAGCGTGCCGAGGGCGAGATCAACATGGACGGCGAGAACCTGCTGACCAGCCGCCAGGACATCGCCCTGCTGCGCGCCAAGGTCGGCATGGTGTTCCAGAAGCCGACGCCGTTCCCGATGTCCATCTACGACAACATCGCCTTCGGCGTGCGCCTGTTCGAGAAGCTGTCGCGCTCGGAAATGGACGACCGCGTGGAGTGGGCCCTGACCAAGGCGGCGCTGTGGAACGAAGCCAAGGACAAGCTGCACCAGTCGGGCTATGGTCTGTCGGGTGGCCAGCAGCAGCGCCTGTGCATCGCGCGCGGCATCGCCATCCGCCCCGAAGTCCTGCTGCTCGACGAGCCGTGCTCGGCGCTCGACCCGATCTCGACCGGCCGCATCGAGGAGCTGATCGCCGAGCTGAAGGACGAGTACACCGTCGTCATCGTGACGCACAATATGCAACAGGCGGCGCGCTGCTCGGACTACACCGCCTACATGTACCTGGGCGAGCTGATCGAGTTCGGCGAGACCGAGAAGATCTTCATCAAGCCGCATCGCAAGGAAACGGAAGACTACATCACCGGCCGTTTCGGCTGATCGCCATCGGCCCGTTCGATTCCGGTCCATGCCGCACGTGCGGCGACCGGTTCGCGGCCAGGAGGACACCATGACCGACAAGCACCTGTCTACCCAATTCGACGCCGACCTCAACGCCATCAACACCAAGCTGCTGCAGATGGGCGGGCTGGTCGAGTCGCAGATCGAGCGCGCCATGCGCGCGCTGGCCGACTTCGATGCCGACCAGGCCGACCAGGTCATCGCGCGCGAGCAGCAGGTCAATGCGATGGAAGTCGAGATCGACGCCGACTGCGGCAATATCATCGCGCGCCGCCAGCCGACCGCGCGCGACCTGCGCCTGGTGATGGCCATCTCCAAGACCATCACCAACCTCGAGCGCGCGGGCGACGAGGCGGACAAGATCGCCAAGCGCACCAAGCACATCATGGAGGATGCGGCGGGGCACAATATCAACTACTCCGAGGTCAAGCTGTCCGGCGACATGGCCATCGCGCTGTTGCGCCAGGCGCTGGATGCCTTCGCCCGCCTCGACACGGTGGCCGCCGCCCGCATCGTCAAGGAAGACAAGGCGATCGACGACGAATTCCGTGCCTTCGTGCGCAAGTTGATCACCTATATGATGGAAGATCCGCGCACCATCTCGGTGGCGCTGGATTTCCTCTTCGTGGCCAAGGCCGTCGAGCGCATCGGCGACCACGCCAAGAACATCGCAGAATTCATTATCTATATCGTCAAGGGAACCGACGTGCGCCATGCCTCGCGTGAGGACATGGAGCGCGAAGCGTTGAGCTGATCGGGAGAACATCGCATATGCCTAGCAGTATTCTTGTCGTCGAGGATGAACCGGCCATCGCCGAACTGATCGCGGTCAACCTCCAGCACGCCGGCCACTATCCGATTCGCGCGTATAACGCCGAGCAGGCGTTGTCGCTGATGAGTGACGTGCTGCCGGATCTCGTGCTGCTCGACTGGATGCTTCCGGGCAAGTCGGGCGTCAATTTCGCGAAGGAACTGCGCAACAACGATCGCACCAAGCAGATCCCCATCATCATGCTGACCGCGCGCAGCGAGGAGCAGGACAAGGTGATGGGTCTGGAGGCGGGCGCCGACGACTACGTCACCAAGCCGTTCTCGCCGAAGGAGCTGCTGGCGCGGATCAAGGCGGTGCTGCGCCGCCGCGCGCCGCAGCTGACCGACGACGTGGTCGCCATCAATGGTCTGCGCCTCGATCCAGCCACCCATCGCGTCACGGGCCAGGATACGGGCGGCGAGGCGATCAAGCTGGATCTTGGGCCGACGGAGTTCCGCCTGCTGCACTTCCTGATGACCCATCCGGAGCGCGTCCACAGCCGCTCGCAGTTGCTGGATCAGGTGTGGGGCGACCACGTGTTCGTCGAAGAGCGCACGGTGGACGTCCATATCAAGCGCTTGCGCGCGGCCCTGACGCCGGGCGGATACAGCAATATGATCGAGACGGTGCGCGGCAGCGGCTACCGCCTCGCGCGCGCTCCCGGCGCCTGACGGCCGAGGCCCGGCGGCTGCGCCGGCGCTCCGTTCATGGCACACTCCTGCGCAACTATCGTTTGGCGCGGCTGTCCGGCCGCGCCTTGAATGTCCGATGAACGTCATCTGGGCCCGTTCGGCGGCCATCCTGATCAGCGTGGCCGTCGCGTCGGCCGGGCTCTACCTCTGGCGCGGCCCGGTCTGGGCGCTGTCGCTGGGCTGCCTGGCCCTGCTCGGGCAACTGGGTTACTACCTCTATCAGATCAACCGCCTGTGGAAGGTGCTGGATGCGCCCGCCTACGGCGAGATCCCCAGCGCGCTCGGCCTGTGGGGCGAGGTGTATTACCGGCTGCACCGGCTGGTCAAACGCTGGCGCTTGCAGGTGCTGCAGGTCGAGCAGCAGCACCTGCGCTTCATCCAGGCCATCCAGGCCTCGCCCAATGGCGTGCTGATGCTCGATGATGCCGACCAGATCGAATGGTGCAACGACGTGGCCGAGCACCACCTCGGCCTGAACGCGCGGCGCGACGTGCGCCAGCGCATCACCCACCTGATCCGGCGCCCGGAGTTCGTCCAGTACCTGATGCGCCAGCGCTTCGATGACCCCCTGGTCATGCGAGACATGGGTTCGCACAAGCACGGCGTGATCGCCGTGCAGATCCTGCCGTATGGCGAGAATCGCAAGCTGGTGCTGACGCAGGACATCACCAAGCTGGAGAACACCGAGGCCATGCGGCGCGACTTCGTCGCCAACGTCTCGCACGAACTGAAGACGCCGCTGACCGTGCTGACCGGTTTCCTGGAGACCGTGCGCGACCTGCCCGTGTCGGAGGAGGACCGCCGCCGCTACGTGGACCTGATGCTGGTGCAGTCGATGCGCATGCAGCATATCGTCGAGGACCTGCTGGCGCTGGCCAAGCTGGAAAGCGACGCCCAGGCGCCGGGCTACGAGCCGATCCCCGTCAACGGTATGATCGCGCACCTGCTGCACGACGCCGAGGCATTGTCCCAGGGGCGCCACCGCATCACCAGCGACGTGGATGCCGGAGTGATCCTGCGCGGCTCGGAAACGGAACTGTTCTCGGCGCTGGCCAACCTGGTATCGAACGCCGTGCGCTACACGCCCGACGGCGGCCAGATCGGTATCCGCCTGGCCATGGACGAGGGCCATGCGGTATTTTCCGTCAGCGATACGGGCCTGGGCATCGCGCCCGAGCACATCCCGCGCCTGACTGAGCGCTTCTACCGCGTCGACCGCAGCCGTTCGCGCGATACCGGCGGGACCGGTCTCGGTCTGGCCATTGTCAAGCACGTGCTGTCGCGCCACCATGCCGACCTGCGTATCAGCAGCGAAGTGGGCCGGGGCAGCGTGTTCCGCGTCGTATTCCCGCTCGACCGCAGCGGGCATGAGGCCCAGCAGGTGCGTGGCGGCGATATGCCGCAGCGCGCAGCCTGAGGCTGGCGCGCCGATACGAGTCGACCGGCCGCGTCAGGAAGCGTGAGGCACGGGGGGCTGGGGCTGTAGAGGCTGACCAGGCGCCAGCAGGCAAGCGGGCCGCTCGCGCCTGCGGCCCGTCCGGGTTCAGCTGGGGTCAGCGATTGCTGAACAGCGCCAGCAGGTCGGTCTGGCTGACGTGCTGCAGCTTGGCCTTGGATTGCTTGTGCACGTATTCGCCATCACCCTGCATGATCCAGGCCGAGGCATTGTCGCGCAGGTGCACGCGCAGGCTTTCCTGGATCACGCGCTGCTTGAGCGCCTTGTTCTTGACAGGGAAAGCGACTTCGACACGGCGGAACAGGTTGCGGTCCATCCAGTCGGCGCTGGACAGGTAGACCACCTCCTCGCCGTCGGCCAGGAAGTAATAGACGCGGTGGTGCTCGAGGAAGCGGCCGACGATCGAGCGTACGCTGATATTCTCGGACAGCCCCGGCACCCCGGGCCGCAGCGCGCACACGCCGCGCACGATCAGATCGATCTTCACGCCGGCGCGCGACGCCTTGTACAGCTCGTCGATGATCGATGGCTCCAGCAGCGCATTCATCTTCGCCATGATGCGGGCACGCTTGCCGGCGCGGGCATTGCGGGCTTCGGCGCGGATGTGTTCCACCAGCTGGTCGTGCATGGTGAAAGGCGACTGCCAGAGCTCGTTGAGGCGGATGCTGCCAGCGGTGCCGGTCAGCAGCTGGAAGACGTGATGGACATCCTCGCAGATGGTCTCGTCGGCCGTCAGCAGGCCGAAGTCGGTGTAGAGACGGGCCGTGCGCGGGTGATAGTTTCCGGTGCCCAGGTGCACGTAGCGGCGCAGCTTATGGTCCTTGGACTTGATGCGCTCGCGGCGCACGATCAGCAGCATCTTGGCGTGGCACTTATGTCCGACCACGCCGTAGACCACGTGGGCGCCGGCATTCTCCAGCCGTTCCGCCCAGTTGATATTGGTCTCCTCGTCGAAGCGCGCCAGCAGCTCCACCACCACCGTGACTTCCTTGCCGTTGCGAGCGGCAGTCATCAGGGCTTCCATCACCAGCGACTCGTTGCCGGTACGGTAAACCGTCTGCTTGATCGCCACCACGTCGGGATCGTTGGCCGCAAGCTGCAACAGGTCGAGCACCGAACTGAAGCTCTCGTATGGATGGTGCAGCAGCACGTCCTGCTGGCGGATGGCGTCGAACATCGAGACGCCACCGGAGAAGGCCTTGACGGCGGCCGGTACGTGGGGAGGGAACTTGAGCGCGGGGCGGTCGACCAGGTCGGGGATCTGCATCAGCCGTACCAGGTTGACCGGGCCACTGACGCGGTACAGGTCCTGCTCGCCCAGGCCGGACTCCAGCAGCAGGCGGCGTGCCAGTTGCGGCGGGGTGTCGGATGAGACTTCCAGCCGCACCGTGTCGCCGAAGTGCCGTGTCGGCAGCTCGCCCTGCAGCGCTTCGCGCAGGTCGGTGATCTCGTCTTCCGAGACGAACAGGTCCGAGTTGCGGGTCACCCGGAACTGGTAGCAGCCGTGCACCTCGATGGCGGGAAACAGCTCGTGCACGAAGCCTTGCATGAAGGACGACAGCAGCACGAAGCCGAAGGGGTAGCCGGACAGCGATTCCGGCATCTTGACCACGCGCGGCAGGGCGCGCGGCGCCTGCACGATGGCCAGCTCGGCCTCCCGGCCGAAGGCGTCGGTGCCCGACAGTTCGACCACGAAATTCAGGCTCTTGTTGAGCACGCGCGGGAACGGGTGGGCGGGGTCGAGGGCGATCGGCGTCAGCACCGGGCCGAGTTCGCGCAGGAAGAAATCGCGCGCCCAAGTCCTCTGGGCGTCATTCCACGAGCCGGTCAGGTGGAAGAAGACACCTTCCTTCTCCAACAGTGGGAAAATCACGCTCTGCAGCATGTCATACTGCATGCCGACGAGCCGCTGGGTGCGTTCGGTGACGAGCTGGTAGGTCTGCTGGAAGGAGAGGCCGTCGGGCGTCATGCCGGACGGGTTGTCGCGCAACTGTTCCTTGAGGCCCGCCATGCGGATCTCGAAGAACTCGTCGAGATTGCTGGATACGATGCAGATGAACTTCAGTCTTTCCAGCAGCGGGACCTTGGGATCTGCTGCCTGCGCCAGGACACGAGCGTTGAATTCCAGGATGCCGAGCTCACGGTTGAGCAGCGTACCGGGCGGCGTCGTCGACATTGGCATGACCTTATTTTGGTAATGCTGCGACTTTTTCATAGAATCATGTCAGTTTGATGACATTGTGATTTTGTCATGCTCCGGTCATGAGCAAGACATATTTTGAGGGATTGGGCCATGGACAGGGAAGGTGCCGCAAGTGCCGCCGGTTGCCGGGCCACCGAGAATCCCACATCTGAGTTCCGCACACAACGATGAATGAATCCCCACGCTTGCTGGCCGCAGTCGACATGGGTTCGAACAGCTTCCGATTGATGATCGGGCGGGTGGACGAGACCATGACCGCATCGGGTCCGGCGAGTCAGATCTTCCAGGTCGACGCGCTGCGCGAGCCTGTCCGGCTGGCAGCCGGCCTGACCCCTGACAAGTATCTCGACCAGCCCGCGCGGCGACGCGGCGTCGATGCGTTGCGGCGCTTCGGTGACCGCTTGCGCGATTTCGCGCCCGGCCAGGTGCGCGCGGTGGCGACCAATACGCTGCGGGTGGCGAAGAATGCGCCGGAATTCCTGATCGAGGCAGAGGCGGCGCTGGGCTTCCCGATCGAAGTCATCGCCGGCCGCGAAGAGGCGCGCCTGATCTACCTCGGTGCCTCGCACGATGCCCCGGCGTGCCAGGGCAACCGGCTGGTGGTCGATATCGGCGGCGGCTCGACCGAGTTCATCATCGGCAGCGGCTTCCAGCCCAAGCTGATGGAGAGCCTGTACATCGGCTGCGTGTCGCACAGCCGGCAGTTCTTCCCCAGCGGCAATGTCGACGACTACGCGATGAAGCAGGCCGAGCTGGCCGCGCGGCGCGAGATCCAGGTGCTGGTGCGCCAGTATCGCGGCGCCGGCTGGCAGCAGGCGGTCGGTTCCTCGGGGACGGCGCGCGCGCTGGCAGAACTGATCGAGCTCAACGGCATGAACGACAACCCGGGCGAGCACGGCATCACCCGCGAGGGACTGGAGCGGCTCAAGCGCGCACTGGTCAAGGCGGAGAACGCCAACCGGGTCAAGCTGGCCGGGCTCAAGCCGGACCGCATCCCGGTGCTGCCGGGCGGGCTGGCGATCATGCTGGGCGTGTTCGCCGAACTCGACATCGAGCGCATGGATGTCACCGACGGGGCGCTGCGCCTCGGGGTGCTCTACGACCTGCTGGGCCGCAGTCATCACGAGGACATGCGCACCGTCACGGTCGACCAGTTCATGCGCCGTTATGCGGTGGACCGCGCGCAGGCCCAACGCGTGCGCAATGCCGCGCTGAGCCTGCTGGCGCAATTCCCCGAGCCGCCCGACGAACTCCGCGAGGACAATCTCGCCCTGCTCGGCTGGGCGGCAAGCCTGCACGAGATCGGGATGTCGATCTCGCACAGTGGCTATCACAAGCACTCGGCCTACATCGCCACGCACGCCGATATGCCCGGCTTCTCCAAGACCGACCAGGCGCGGCTGGCCGCGCTGCTGCTCGGGCACGCGGGCAAGCTCGGCAAGCTCTCCGGCAGCGGACGCTTCCTCGACTGGCGCATGCTGTTCAGCCTGCGCCTGGCCTTCGTGCTGTGCCGCCGGCGTACCGACTCGCCGCTGCCGCAGATCCGCGTGCGCCAGCGCGCCGATGCGCTCGACGAAGGTTTCGAGGTGCGGTTGCCGCGCGACTGGATCGATGGCAATCCGCTGATCGAATACAGCCTCGCTCAGGAGGCCGATGAGTGGGAGCGGGTGGGCAAGCGCTACAAGGTGGTCTACGCCTGAGCACGGCACCCGCCGCCGGGGCAGGGTGCCGGGGCCCGCAACGGGCCCGTTTCAGGCTCGTCCGGAGTCCATTGCCGAATGCGCAGGCCGGCCGTGCGCGGCTCAGCGGCTCAGGCCGAGGAAGTGGCGGGCGTAGCGCGGATTCATGTCGGCCACGCGCAGCAGGGTCAGGAAGTCCGCGACGTTGAAGTCGGGATCCCAGGCGGGCAGGCCGCAGATACGCGCGCCCAGGCGCAGGTAGCCCTTGATCAGCGCGGGCGGCTCGACGTCCAGATCCTGGTTCAGGTCGTCCACCGGCAGCGGGAGGCGCGGGAAGGCATGGTACTCGATCGGTGCCAGCGAGCGCTCGGCGAAGCGCCGGTACAAGCTGGCGGCATAGTGGCCGCCATCGCTCATCGGCACGCTCGCACAACCCAGCATCGACTCGATTCCCCAGCGCTGCAGGTACTCGCCGAGCCCGCCCCACAGCGCCATGATGACGCTGCCGGAGCGATAGTCGCGATGCACGCAGGAGCGGCCGAGTTCCAGCATCTTCGGGCGCAGGTGGGCCAGGCGCACCAGGTCGAATTCCGATTCCGCGTACAGGCAGCCAATGCGCTTGGCCTGGTGCGGCGGCAGCACGCGATAGGTGCCCACCACCTTGAGCGTGGTCTGGTCGCGCACGATCAGGTGATCGCAATAGGCGTCGAACATGTCGACGTCCAGCTCGGGCACGGTGGAGGTCAGGCGCGCGCCCATTTCCTCCGCAAAAACCTTGTAGCGCAGCCGTTGGGCTTCGACTACCTCGTCCTGGTGGCGCGCCCACGCCACGCTGAAAGCAGCCGGCTCATGCGCTGGTGCATCCGGTTGGCGATGAAGACGCCTCCGCGCCGTCTGGCCGTTCAGGCCATTGGGCAAGGCGTCGAAGAGCGGCTGGGTCGGCGTCGGCAGATCTCGCATCAGTATGTCCTTTCGATGACGTAACTGTTGCGAAGCAATGTAGAGAGGCCGGGTGACAGCGCCGTGAAGAGGTAATGACGGTTGCGTGACGCGGCGCCGGCCGAAGGCAATTCCGGTGCACGGGAGTGCATCGCGCGGCGGGCGATGCACTCGCCCTGGTGCCGGGTCAGAGGAATTCGGGGTTGACCACGGCGCGTAACACGACCTGCGCCTCGTTTTCGCGGGTCCGGCTTGCGAGCCACCAGATGCCGCTCTTGCGTACGCTCCAGTCCATCTCGCTGCCGGCCAGCAGCAAGCTGGCCACGCGGCCGAGCCAAGGCTGGTGCCCTACCACGATGGTGTCTGGGCCTTCCGGCCAGCCGACCGCGGCAAGCACGGTGCTGACGTCGGCGCCGGGCACCAGTTCGCGCACGATCTCGGGCTGTGGCGTCAGTGCGGCGGCAGTTTCGCGCGCGCGCACTGCCGGGCTGCAGAGCACGCGGATGCCGGGTGCGGCATGCGCGCGCAGCCATTTCGCACAGGCTTGCGCCTGCTGATGGCCCCGCCGCGTCAGTGCGCGCTGCAGGTCGCCGTTGCGGGTGAGGCCCAGCGGGCCGGCGGCCTCTTCGGCCTCGGCATGGCGCCACAGGATCAGGTTCATGACGTGACAGGCGTGCGCTGTGATCGTAACGGCCGAGTATGGCGAAACCGCCGCTCATGCGCAAGGCGCACGACCGCCTTCCCGCGGCCGGCAAGCCCCGCGGCTGAACCTGAGGCTGGCGGGCGCTGCTCCGGCGACGTGCCGGACGAAGCGCCCGCCGGCGAAGGATCAGGACTTGTGACGGAAGTTGATGCGACCCTTGGTCAGGTCGTATGGCGACATTTCCAGGGTCACGCGATCGCCGGCGAGAATACGGATGCGGTGCTTCTGCATCTTGCCGGACGCATAGGCCCAGATCTCGACGCCGTTTTCCAGCGTGACGCGATAGCGGTTGTCGGGGAGGGCTTCCGACACCACGCCGCCAAATTCAATCAGTTCTTCCTTAGCCAATCTGTCTTTCCTTTTCCGCAGCCTCAATGGGGCCGCATGAGTTGAGAGAAATGCATTCTATGCCGCGATTTCCCGATCGGCACGAGCCGCCGCATCGCGGCGCAACGCCCGCATGCAGCGCGGAGTGTCGTGAAATCGAGAAAAGGGCGGAATTGCCCCAGCCTGCAGGCCGGGTCCAGTACCGACGCGGCCGTGAAATGCGCACGGTGCTGCTGGGCAAGAAACAAAGCTGGCTCGCCGCAGCCGCGCCGTGGGGATGATGTCGTTTTCAGCGGGGGCGCCCGGTGACAGGGCACGCTGCGCCTGATGCTGGCGCCATTCAACATTGTATCACGAAGCCGGAGACTGGCTCGATAGGACTGGTGCGCGGCAACAAGCAGCTGCCGGGCGCCGGCCGGGCGTGCTGCCGGGGTGCGGTAGCGGCCGCTTGGCATTTTCCCGCGGCGACCTATATGTATCTATGAGGGCGGCGCGTTTGCCGAGCCGGGTTGGTGTGGCAGGTGCGCACGCTGTGCTGTCCCCGGGGGGATGCCGAGCAAGGAGGTTCATATGGAACTGCACCTGCATTCGCACCGCTTCGTCCACCGTATGCCGGACTGGCGGGCAGCGGCCTTTGCGGGGCTTGCCGCTGGCGTGGTCTATGTCGTGATGGAATTGCTGGCGGCGCGCTTTGTGCTCTATCGAGGGGCCTGGGACACGGTCAAGATGGTCGCGGCGATCATGCTCGGCAGCGGCGCGCTGAGTTCGCCCGATGCGTTCAGTTGGATCGTGGTGCTGGCTGCCGCCATCGTGCACTTCGGCCTGTCGATCGTGCTGGCGCTGGTGCTCGCCATGCTGATCGCCGCCTTCCGGCTGGATTCCGGTCAGGGCCTGGTCGCGCTGTCCGGCGCGCTGTTCGGCGTGGGAGCCTACCTGCTGAACTTCTATGTCTTTACCCGCTACTTCAACTGGTTCGATCAGGCGCGCGGCTTGGAGAGCTTGCTGGCGCATGCGGTGTTCGGGCTGGTTGCCGCCCTGGCGTACTGGCACCTCGAGCGCCGAGAGCCATTGACGTCATTGCCCTGAAGGTAGGCCGGCCTGAAAAGAGGTCGTGTAGGAGGGTGACGCCTCCTACACGCCAAACGGCAACGGGAGTGTGAGTGTGTTGCCGAGCGTCATTCTGCGATGCGAGCGGTGCAAATGTACCCCTACCGACGTTGGGGTTACTCCTTTTGGGGGTATGGGTCGAGCAAGTTGCTCAAGGGCAATGTCTTCCCGGGCGCCATGTCGTGTTTGGTAACGACCAAACATGGTGGCGACCAAACAAAAACGGCTTGTACCAGCAGGTACAAGCCGTTGATTTGCAATAAAACTGGTCGGGGCGACATGATTCGAACATGCGACCCTCTGATCCCAAATCAGATGCGCTACCAGGCTGCGCTACGCCCCGAAGCCGGCAATTGTAGCCTCCGGCTCGGCTGGCGGTCAATTGCCATGTCGCTGGTGAGCGCGGGACACTTGCCGGGAATCTCGACGGCATCGCGTGGGCAGCCGTTACGAGGCCGCCGCCGGCATGGCTTGACTTGGGCCCCGGCGCTGACATAATCCGCACACCGCTGCGCCGGCGATGCGATGTCCTGCTGCGCGGAGAGCGGAAAAGCTGGCGAAGGGACCAAGATAGAGAGTTCCACGACAACGCCAGGCGTCCGACACATCGTATCGTCGCGACTCGGACCAACCAGACGAACCGGCGCGCCATGACGCGCCGGCACGCCACCCACCCGGTGCGGCTTACCCGGGGGGAAGGTGGCGGCATTGCGGTGCAGAGGCTCACGCCGGTAGCGGCGTCCGGCGGGGGGCGGGCGTCGCCGGAAGCGTGGCAGCTTCGCACTTGGAACGGGAAAACATGTCTCAGTCACAGTGGATCGTGCTCATTGCCGGCCTGTTCGGCCTGCAGATGGGCGTCGTGTGCCTGGCGTTGCTGCGCACGCCCGGCATGGGCGGTATCGGCCTGAAGCCCTGGGCGGCCGCCGGTCTTGCCGTGTGTGCGGCGGCCGTGGCCCTGGTTTCTCGCCAGTGGCTGCCGGGAGGGAGCCCGCAGGGCCTGGCCGAACTGATGCTGGTGCTGGCGCTGTCTGCCATGCTGTACGGGACCCGGCGCTTTTTCGGCAAGCGCGGCCATGGCTGGATCTGGGTGGCCCTGAACGCGGTCATCCTGGCGGCCGTGGGCTGGATGACGTTATCACGTGCTCCGGAGTATGTGGTGCTGCTCGGGCTCGCGGCGGCTGGCGCCGTTTACGCGCTGGGCCTGGCGCTGATCGTGCTTGCGCGCGTGGCCGGGAGGCGTGGTATCGGCCGGCTGGCGGCCTTGTCCTTGCTACTGATCGCACTGGCATCGACACTGGTCAGCTTGCTGCAAGCGTATGCCGCCGCGCAGGATGGCCGCCTGTTCTTGCCGGTCGAGGCGGGCAGTCTTGGCGTGCTGCATGTCTTTGCCGCCGCGGGCCTGTCCATCAGCTTTGCGCTGATGGCATACGATCGCCTGCGTCGCTTGCTGGAGCAGCGCGCGCGCCATGATGACCTGACCCAGGTACTCACGCGCGGCGCTTTCTGGGAGGACTTCGAGGCGGCCTGCGAGCAGGCTGAGCGCAAGGGGCAGCCGCTGACGGTCGCCTTTGTCGATCTCGATCACTTCAAGGCGATCAACGATCTCTACGGTCATCTTGCCGGCGACGGCGTCCTGCGGCATTTTGCCGGCTTGCTGTCGCGCAGCGTGCGCGCCGAGGACGTGGTCGGCAGGCTGGACGGAGAGGAGTTCGGTATCGTGATGCCGAACACCTCACTGGATCGCGGCCGGGCGGCAACCTTGAAACTGAGCACGCTGGTGCGCGGCACGCCTTGTCCTTCCGAGCCGGATGCCATCCATTACACGGTCAGCGTCGGTATGGCCGAGCGGCGGCCGGGGGAGGGCCCCGATGCCCTGATGCGGCGCGCCGACAGCGCACTCTACGAGGCCAAGACAATGGGGCGCAATTGCGTGGCGTCCGACGCCGGCCGGCCGCAGGACTCGCTGCCGCGTTTCGTGCGCGCTCGCGACAAGGCGCCGCACTGAGCGCTGCAACTGGTTTCCGCCATGCGTGCATCGCGCGCATGGCGACGTATCTCTGGGGTAGAATGCTGCCCTTCGCGTCCTTAGCTCAGTTGGATAGAGCACTCGCCTTCTAAGCGAGCGGTCAGAGGTTCGAATCCTCTAGGACGCGCCACCGATCATCATCCTTCGCCATTCGCGCCGCGTCTGCCGTGCAGGACGCGTGCGCATACTTCCGGCAAGCATTCCCGACGCAAGAGCCTTTCGGGGCAAGGAAAAAAGGCACCGGCTTGCGCGCGGTGCCCTCATGGTGGCTTGGCCGGCCCGCCAGGGCGGGCCGCGGCCTCATTCTTCGGCAGGCAGGCTTGCGCCCATCACGTTGAAGCCACCGTCCACATAGGTGATCTCGCCGGTCACGCCACTGGCCAGGTCGGACAGCAGGAAGGCGGCCACATTGCCGACTTCCTCAATGGTCACGTTGCGGCGCAGCGGTGCCGCATCCTCGAAATGGCTCAGCAGCTTGCCGAAGCCCTTGATGCCGGAAGCCGCCAGGGTCTTGATCGGCCCGGCCGAGATGCCGTTGGCGCGGATCCCGCGCGGGCCGACCGAGGCCGCCAGATAGCGCACGCTCGCTTCCAGCGAGGCCTTGGCCAGCCCCATCGTGTTGTAATTGGGCACCACGCGTTCCGCGCCGAGGTAGCTCAGCGTCAGCAGCGAGGCCTTGTCCGACAGCAGCGGCAGCGCGGCCTTCGCCAGTGCCGGAAAGCTGTACGCGGAGATGTCGTGCGCGACGCGGAAGCCCTCGCGCGACAGGCCTTCCAGGAAGTCGCCGGCGATCGCCTCGCGCGGCGCGAAGCCGATCGAGTGGACCAGCCCGTCGAAGGTCGGCCAGTGCTGGCCGAGCGCGGCGAAGGTGGCAGCGATCTGCTCGTCGCTGCCGACGTCGCATTCAAACACCAGTTCGCTACCGAATTCCTTGGCGAAATCGGTGATGCGGTCCTTGAAGCGTTCGCCGACATAGGTGAACGCCAGCTCGGCGCCTTCGCGCTTGCAGGCCGACGCGATGCCGTAGGCGATCGAGCGGTTCGACAGCAAGCCGGTGATCAGGATCCGCTTACCTGCCAGAAATCCCATAGATTCTCCATGATGGTGTCTCGGCCGGGCACGCTTTGTGCTGTACTCTTTGCACGGTACGCGCCGCGCGGCGACCGGGGCGGTGCGCGCGGACCGGCCAGCCCGAGTGTGGGGGGGGGCGGCCTGTACGGCCGCGTACTGGAATGTCCGGATGGCTGGGCGCCAGCCGAACGCATGTAAAATTGTCTCATAACTGGCGGGGCCGAAGATGCCCTGCCGCAGCGATCCTAGTGGAGGACCCCAGCGGGATGCCTATTCGTGCACCTTGGCCGTTCGATGCGGCGGGACGACGTTTCCTCGGCCGTACGGTCAAACGATGCGGGCTGGCGCTCCTGCTGGCAGTGCAGGCGGTGCCGGTGCTGGCGGCGCATGGCTATGCCCAGTACGGGGACCTCAAGTACGGTCCGGATTTCACTCATTTCGACTACGCCAATCCCGCGGCGCCGCGGGGCGGCACGCTGACGCTGGCCAACCCGGACCGGCGTACCAGCTTTGACAAGTTCAATCCGTTCACGCTGAAGGGCACGGCAGCGCCAGGGCTGAATGCCTTGATGTTCGAGTCGCTGTTGATCGCCAGCGCCGATGAAACCGCGAGCGCCTACGGGCTGCTGGCCGACGACGTGACGATGGCGCCCGACCAACTCTCGGTCACCTTCCACCTGCGGCCCCAGGCGCGTTTCTCGAACGGCGACCCGGTGCTCGCCTCCGACGTGAAGTACTCCTACGACATGCTGATGAGCAAGTCCGCCAGCCCGGGCTACCGCAGCATGTGCGAAGACGTGAAGGGCGTGGTGGTGCTCGGGCCGAGCACCGTGCGCTTCGACTTCAAGCAGCACAACCAGGAGTTGCCGCTGATCGTCGGGTCGCTGCCGGTGTTCTCGAAGAAGTGGACTGAAAAGGCGTCTTTTGCCGACATCACCTTCGAGGCCCCCGTCACCAGCGGTCCCTACCTGATCGAGCGCTACGATGCCGGACGCGGCATCATCTACCGGCGCGATCCCAGTTACTGGGGCAAGGATCTTGCCGTGCGCCGCGGCACCTTCAACTTCGACCGCGTGGTCTACCGCCTCTACAAGGACGAGACGGCCCGCCTGGAGGCATTCAAGGCCGGCGAGTTCGATGCCATCGTCGAGTATCGCGCCAAGAACTGGGCCAAGAGCTACGTGGGCAAGCGCTTCGACAACGGCGAACTGGCGAAGACCGAATTCCCGCACCACAATGGCGCCGGCATGCAGGGCTTCGTCATGAACATGCGCAAGCCGATGTTCCAAGATGTGCGGGTGCGCCAGGCGCTGTCGCTGGCGCTGGACTTCGAATGGCTGAACCGCCAGTTGTTCTACGGCGCCTACCGCCGGCTCGACAGCTGGTTCTCCAATACCGACCTGGCTGCCGCCTCGACCTTCGACGGGCGTCCCACGCCCGGAGAGCTCGGTCTGCTGGATCCGCTGCGCAGGCAGCTGGGGCCGGAAGTCTTCGGCCAGATCGTGGCCCAGCCGACCACCAACCCGCCGCGTTCGCTGCGCGACAACCTGCGCCTGGCGCAGCGCCTGCTGGCCCAGGCCGGCTGGACCTATTCCGATGGTGCGCTGCGCAATGCCAAGGGCGAGGCCTTCTCCTTCGAGTTCCTCGACGACGGCGGCGCCATGAGCCGCGTCATCACGGCCTACGTGCGCAATCTGGAGAAGCTCGGCATCCAGGTCGACCAGCGCACCACGGACTTCGCGCTCTACCAGAAGCGGCTGGAAGACTTCGACTTCGACATGGTGTCGATCCGCTATCCGGATTCGCAGAGCCCGGGCAACGAGTTGCGCGACCGCTTTTCCAGTGAGGCAGCCGGCACGCCGGGCTCGGACAACCTGTTCGGCCTGAAGTCGCCCCCGGTCGACAAGCTGGTCGACAACGTGCTGCATGCGCGCACGCGCGAGGAACTGATCAACGCCTGCCGTGCGCTGGACCGCGTGCTGATGCACGGCTACTACATCATTCCGCACTGGTTCAGCGCCTACCATCGTGTGGCCTACCGCAAGGAATTGTCATACCCCCAGCGCCTGCCGGCGTACTATACGGCGGAAGGCTGGATCCTCAGCAACTGGTGGCGCAATGACCTGGCGCCCGCGAAAGCCCAGGCGCAGACGAAGTAGGCGACCCGGAAGCGACAAGGAGACGTATGCTCGCCTATCTGTTCAAGCGCATCCTGCTGATGATCCCGACGCTGATCGGGGTGGTGACCCTGACCTTCGTCGTCGTCCAGTTCGTGCCGGGCGGCCCGGTCGAGCAGATGATGCTGGAGATGAAGGGGCGGGCCGGCGGTAGTGGCGAAGCCAGCGGCGGGGGGGCGGAATACCGCGGCCGGCACGGCCTGGGCCCCGAGCGGATCAAGGAGATCCAGGCGCTGTACGGCTTCGACAAGCCGCCACTGGAGCGCTACTTCCTGATGCTCAAGCGCTTCGCCCGCTTCGATCTGGGCCAGAGTTACTACCAGCACCGCAGCGTCTGGGAACTGGTCAAATCCAAACTGCCGGTGTCGATCAGCATCGGTCTGTGGACGTTTTTCCTGACCTACCTGATATCGGTGCCGCTCGGCATCTCGAAGGCGATCCGGGCGGGCAGCCGCTTCGACGTGGTGACCACCATGATCGTGCTGGTCGGCTATGCCATCCCCGGTTTCGTGCTGGGGGTGCTGCTGCTGGTACTGTTCGGTGGCGGCACTTTCGTGCAGTGGTTCCCGCTGCGCGGCCTGACCTCGGACAACTGGGACCAGCTTTCGCTGCTGGGCAAGGTGACGGACTACCTGTGGCACCTGGTGCTGCCGATCACGGCCTCGGTGGTCGGCAGCTTCGCCGTGGTGACCATGCTGACCAAGAACGCCTTCCTGGAGGAAATCCGCAAGCAGTATGTGCTGACGGCGCGCGCCAAGGGCCTGGCCGAGGGCAGGGTGCTGTGGAAGCATATCTTCCGTAACGCCTTGATCCCGCTGGTGACGGGTTTCCCGGCCGCCTTCATCGGCGCCTTCTTCACCGGCTCCCTGCTGATCGAGACCCTGTTCTCGCTGGACGGCCTCGGCCTGCTGTCCTACGAGGCCGTGCTGCGCCGCGACTACCCGGTGGTGCTGGGCACGCTCTACCTGTTCACCCTGATCGGCCTGGTCACGCGGCTGATCTCGGATGTCTGCTACGTGATGGTCGACCCGCGCATCCACTTCGAGGCGATGCACCGATGATGTCTCTCTCCCGCATGCCGGCCAGCGGCCTGCCGCATTCCCTGTCGCCGCGCCAGCGCGCGTGGCAACGCTTCCGGCGCAACCGCCTGGGCTACTGGAGCCTGATCCTGTTCCTGCTGATGGTGGCGGTCAGCCTGGGCGCGGAGTTGCTGTCCAATGACCGGCCGCTGTTGGTGCGCTACCAGGGTCAGTGGTATTTCCCCATCGTCAAGACTTATCCCGAGACCACCTTCGGCGGCAATTTCCCCACGCCAGCGGACTATCTCGATCCCTATATCCTGGACAAGCTGACCAGCGGCGACAACTTCGCCGTCTTCCCGCCCAACCGGTATTCGCACGAGACGCTCAACTACTTCGCCAAGGAGCCGAATCCCGCGCCGCCCTCGGCCGAGAACTGGCTGGGTACCGACGACCGCGGGCGCGACGTGCTGGCGCGGCTGCTGTACGGTTTCCGCGTGTCGGTGCTGTTCGGTGTGGCGCTGACCGTCATCGGCGTGCTGGTCGGCACCCTGACCGGCGCCCTGATGGGGTTCTTCGGCGGGCGCTTCGACCTGGTCTCGCAGCGTCTGATCGAGATCTGGAGCTCGATGCCGGAACTCTACCTGCTGATCATCTTCGCCTCGATCTTCCAGCCAAGCCTGGCGCTGCTGATCATCCTGCTGTCGCTGTTCGGCTGGATGGGGCTGTCGGACTACGTGCGCGCCGAGTTCTACCGCAACCGCTCGCTCGACTATGTCAAGTCGGCGCGCGCGCTGGGTTTGTCGAACGTGCAGATCATGTGGCGCCACATCTTGCCCAACAGCCTGACGCCGGTGATCACTTTCCTGCCGTTCCGCATGAGCGCGGCCATCCTGGCGCTGACCAGCCTCGACTTCCTCGGGCTGGGAGTGCCGCCGAGCACCCCCAGCCTGGGCGAGCTGCTGGCGCAGGGCAAGGCAAATCTCGACGCCTGGTGGATCTCTCTGTTCACCTTCGCCGTGCTGGTGGTGACGCTGCTGCTGCTGACCTTCATGGGCGATGCGCTGCGCGACGCCTTCGATCAGCGCCTGGGCATGGCCGCCTTGCGCGGCCGTGTCCAGCCCAAGGTGCCGGCTCCCGTCACCGCGGAGGTGGCACGATGAGCGTGGTGATGGAGAAGAAGCAGCGTCCGGCCCGGACCACGGCTGAGGGTTCCACGCTGATGTGCGTGGACCGCCTTTCGGTGACCTTCGGTCATGGCGAGCACGCCACGCGCGCGGTGCGCGAGGTCAGCTTCGACCTGCGTGCCGGCGAGCGCTTCGCACTGGTGGGCGAGTCGGGCTCGGGCAAGACGGTAACCGCGCTGGCCATGCTGCGGCTGGTCGAGGATGCCTACTACGACGGTGCCATCCGCTTCGAAGGACGGGACCTGCTGAGCATGTCGGACCGCGAAGTGCGCGCGATCCGCGGCGCCGAGATCGCCATGATCTTCCAGGAGCCGATGACGGCCCTGAACCCGCTCTATACGATCGGCAACCAGATCGTGGAGACCTTGACGCTGCACGAGGGACTGGATCGCCGCGCGGCGCGCCAGCGCGCGATCGCCCTGCTCGAGCGGACCGGCATTGCCGATGCGGAGCACAAGTTCAACAGCTTCCCGCACCAGTTGTCGGGCGGCCAGCGGCAGCGCGCGATGATCGCCATGGCGCTGGCATGCCGGCCCAAGCTGTTGCTGGCCGACGAGCCGACCACGGCGCTTGACGTGACCATCCGCGCCCAGATCCTGGAGTTGCTGCGCGATCTGCAGGCCGAGTTCGGCATGACGGTGGTGCTGATCACGCACGACCTGAACCTGGTGCGCTCGTTCGCGCAGCGGGTCGGCGTGATGGAAAAGGGCGTGCTGGTCGAACTGGGGGAGACGGCAACGGTGTTCGCAGCCCCGCAGCACCCCTACACCCGCCGGCTGATCGACAGCCGGCCCCGCCGCGACGTGATGCCGCTGGTGCCGCTGGCGCCGGTCCTGCTCGAGGCGCGCGGGCTTAGCGTGGACTATGCGCGCAAGCGTGCCGGATTCAAGGGCTGGTTCGGCAAGGAGCGCTTCTCGGCGGTCAAGCACGTCGATTTCCAGTTGCGCGAAGGCGAGACCCTCGGCATCGTCGGCGAGTCGGGCTCCGGCAAGACCACGCTGGTTCATTCGGTGCTGGCCTTGCAAGGCAAGAGCGGGGGGGATATCGAATTCCTTGGGCGCGGCCTCGAGCGGATGACCCGCCGCGAGCGCAGCCAGATGCGTTCGCGCCTGCAGGTGGTGTTCCAGGATCCCTTCGGCTCGCTGTCGCCACGCATGACCATCGAACAGATCGTCGGCGAGGGGTTGAGCCTGCACCAGCCGGGCTTGTCGGCGGAGGCGACGCGCCAGCAGGTGATCGAGGCCTTGCGCGAAGTCGGGCTCGAGCGCACCGCGCTGGGGCGCTATCCGCACGAATTCTCCGGCGGTCAGCGCCAGCGCATCGCCATTGCGCGGGTGCTGATCCTGAAGCCGCAGGTGCTGGTGCTGGATGAGCCGACTTCGGCACTCGATGTGTCGATCCAGCAGCAGGTGCTGACGCTGCTGGCGCAGCTGCAGCATAAATACAACCTCAGCTATCTCTTTATCAGCCACGACCTTGCCGTGATCCGCGCGATGGCGCATCGCGTGCTGGTGATGAAGGCGGGGGAGGTGGTCGAGTCGGGCGAAACCGAGGCTGTGCTTGGTGCGCCACAGCATCCCTACACCTGCAAGCTGATGGCGGCAGCGGCGATCGGCGGGATGTGATCTGTTGCGGTGCGGCGATTATCCGGGCGCGTTGTCTGGTTTCATACGCACGTCATGAAATTTCCGAGAAAGTAGATGCGAGTCTTGTCTTATCATCTTGATTCGCAAGGAAAAACCGGGGAATTTGTAACGAACTTTGACATGTCAATGACAACCTTATACCATCCCGCGAGAGGTTTTTTCGGGGGTGGCCTGCTGGCGGTTGTCTGACATCCGGGCCTGCGTTCCTGCACAGAGTTGGTGCCTGGTAACGGGCCCGCTTCTTGCGTCAGCTTCGTTTTCGCATTAGAGCCATCCCGGGTCAAATGGGGGTCTGGCGGCGTTTTTCGGCGCTGCCCGACGAATAATCAATTCAGGAGAACCAATGCAGCGAACGGTACTTCATTCCCTGGCGCGCGCCGCCGTTGGAATTGCCATTGCCTGCGGTGCGACTCTGTCGAATGGAGTGCTGGCGGACACCGTGTTCAAGGACCCGGATGCCCGCATCGACGCACGCGCCGAGTTGAGCGCAGACCAGCCGGCGGAAGGTAAGCGCAGCCTGCTGTCCTCTGTCATGAACTCCACCAGCAACGTCGCCAGCAAGGCCGGCGACCTGGTGATGAATGCGCTGGGCCTGATCGGCGTGCGCTACCGCTTCGGCGGCAACAGCCCCGAGTCCGGCCTGGACTGCAGCGGTTTCGTGCGCTACGTCTTCAACGACACCTTCGGCTTCATGCTGCCGCGCCGTTCGGTGGAGATGAGCCAGGTCGGTACCACTGTGGCGGCCAACGACCTGCGGCCGGGCGACCTGGTGTTCTTCAACACCATGCGCCACACCTTCTCGCATGTCGGCATCTACATCGGTGACAACAAGTTTGTCCATGCGCCGTCCACCGGCAGCAAGATCCGTGTCGACGACATGCGCGCCAGCTACTGGGTGACGCGCTACAACGGCGCGCGCCGCATCGACGACGTCAGCGTGCTGCGCACATCGGGCGGGGCTGACAACCTTGGCAATATGGTCGAGACGCTCAAGCGCTTCGATCCTAATGCCAGTGGACGCTCGCTCTACGGCGGCTGACCTGCACGCGCCACCATGAAAAAGGACTGCTCCGGCAGTCCTTTTTTGTTGGTCCGGCCGGTTGGCCGGGAAGGCGAGGCCAGCGTGGTGGCTATTGTGCTGCCACCGTTCCCGATGCGTGGTTTCGCGCTTGCTCGAGCTTGGCGCGCAGGGTCGGCATGGCGGCCGCTGCAGCCTGTTCCCCGGCCAGGATCGCGCGGTTGCGCGCGGCGAAATCGCTGCCGCTCATATCGGGAAGGTTGGGGCGGATGACGATGTCGGCGCGCGCCAGGGCCTGGCGGTTGATGGTCTGGCCCATGATGGCCGTGGTCTGCAGCAGCACGCCGCTCTGGCCGTCGCTGTTCTGGCTGGACGGGTCGGCGGAGATGTTCACGGCGATGACGAAGTCGGCCCCCATGCTGCGCACGGAGTCCACCGGTACCGGTTCGACGAGCCCGCCGTCGACATAGTCATGACCCTGGATCGTCACCGGCCGGAACACACCCGGCACACTGCTCGAGGCGCGCACGGCCTGGCCGGTGTTGCCGCGTCGGAACAGGATTGGCTGGCCGGTCTTCAGGTCCGTGGCCACGATGCCGAGCGGAACCTTCATCGCCTCGATGGGGCGATTGCCGACCAGCCGGTTGACGTAGTTCTGCAGGGCTTCGCCCTTGATCCACCCTCCGAAGCGGGTGCCGAAGGGCAGGGCCCAGTCGGCAATGGTCGCTTCGTCCATGTGCAGGGCCAGCTTGTTCAGTTCGAAGCCGCTCATGCCGGTGGCATAAAGGGCGGCCACCACGGCGCCGGCACTGGTGCCTGCGATCAGGTCGGCGCGGATGCCCTGCGCTTCCAGCGCCTTGATCACGCCGATATGGGCGAAGCCGCGTGCGGCGCCGCCGCCGAGGGCCAGTCCGATGCGCAGGGGGCGCGGCGGCACGGCTGGCGGTGTCGAGGTGGCCTGGCCGGCGGGAGCGGGACTACCGACCGAGGGCATGGTCGAGGGCTTGGGCCCGAAGGAGCAGGCGGCCAGCAGGGCGGCCGCACCGGCGCCGAGAAAACTGCGTCTTTGCATGAAACGGATGCGGATAGAAGGGCGGCGAGCACGTCCGGCGCTACGCAACGCGGATCGTGTGGTGCATCGGGCACCGCCAGCGGCTGCCGGCCGCCGGTTCCAGATTGAGACCGGCGCTAGCATAAATGATTCCTTGTGGGAGCGCCGTGCCGGCGGTCGGCGCCGGGGAGGGCGCAAGGCCTGCTTGCTATAATGCGGGCTTCCCTCCGATAGCCCGTTCGCCCGCGCGTGCGGGCGTTTCCGTCTTTTTCTCCCACATGACACAACGCGTCCGCACCCGCTTCGCGCCGAGCCCGACCGGTTTCATCCATCTCGGCAACATCCGCTCCGCGCTCTACCCCTGGGCCTTTGCCCGTCGTATGAAAGGGGACTTCATCCTGCGCATCGAGGATACGGACGTCGAGCGCTCCTCGCAGGAGGCGGTCGACGTGATCCTGGAGAGCATGGAGTGGCTGAGCCTGGACATCGACGAAGGCCCGTTCTACCAGATGCAGCGGATGGACCGCTACCGCGAGGTGCTCAAGCAGATGGTCGACGCAGGACTGGCCTATCCCTGTTATATGAGCACCGCCGAACTCGACGCGCTGCGTGAGGCGCAGCGCGAGCGTGGGGAGAAGCCGCGCTACAACGGCTTCTGGCGTCCCGAACCGGGCAAGGTGCTGCCCGCCCCCCCGGCCGGCGTGCAACCGGTGCTGCGCTTCCGCAATCCGCTGGAAGGGGCGGTCTGCTGGGACGATGCGGTCAAGGGGCGGATCGAGATCTCGAACGAGGAGCTTGACGACCTCGTGATCGCGCGCCCGGACGGTACGCCGACCTACAACTTCTGCGTGGTGGTGGACGATCTCGATATGCGTATCACCCACGTGATCCGCGGCGACGACCATGTCAACAACACGCCGCGGCAGATCAACATCATCCGCGCCCTCGGCGGCACGCCGCCGGTCTATGCGCACCTGCCTACCGTGCTCAACGAGCAGGGTGAGAAGATGAGCAAGCGTCATGGTGCAATGAGCGTGACCGGCTACCGCGACGAGGGCTACTTGCCGGAAGCCGTGTTGAACTACCTGGCACGCCTGGGCTGGGCGCACGGCGACGCGGAGATCTTCTCGCGCGAGCAGTTCGTCGAGTGGTTCGACCTCGAGCATCTTGGCAAGTCGCCGGCGCAGTACAACCCGGAGAAGCTGGCCTGGCTGAACAATCACTACATCAAGGTGGGTGACAATGCGCGTCTGGCCGAACTGACCCGCCCCTTCATCGAGGCGATGGGCGCTACGGTCGAAGGTGCCGACCTGGCGGCTGTGGTGGCCCTGGTCAAGGATCGCGCCAACACGCTGAAGGAGGTCGCCCAGACCGCGCTGTTGTTCTATCGGGGCGAGCCGCAGCCGGACGCGGCACTCAAGGCCGAACACCTGAGCGCCGAAACCATCCCCGCCCTGCAGGCCCTTGCCACGCACCTGGCGGCGCTGCCGGAGTGGAAGCGCGAAGCGATCGGCGCGGCGTTCAAGGCGGTGCTGGCTGAATTCAGCCTGAAGATGCCGAAACTGGCGATGCCGGTGCGCCTGCTGGTGGCCGGGCAGCTGCAGACGCCCAGTATCGACGCGGTGCTGGAATTGTTCGGGCGCGAGACGGTACTGCGCCGGATCGGCGCCGGCCTGGCCGCCTGATCTGGCCGCTCAAGGTATTGAGAAAAAAGTCCCGGCAGGGGCTTGCATTCCTGCCTGGACTTGCGCATAATCTCGTTCTCCCTGCAGCGCTGTTCAAAACCAAGCGGGCTGACTGATTCGGTAAAACGGGTCTTCGTGATAGGGTGCTGAGCAGTATGGCAGCAAACACCGCAAAATGCGGATCACGAAAAAAAGTTAAAAAAGGGGCTTGCAAAAAAGCGAGATTGATATAAAATGTTGTCTTCGCTGGAAACGATGAAACAAAGGCGAAGCGCAGCAAGCAGTAAATAGCAGTACCATGGGGCTATAGCTCAGCTGGGAGAGCGCTTGCATGGCATGCAAGAGGTCAGCGGTTCGATCCCGCTTAGCTCCACCAAAATGCCGATCCACACGTTGCGAGATGGGTGGATCAAAAAGATGGATAATCGGAAGGTTGATTATCTGTCGGACGAAACGAGTAACTAAACGAGTTTCTGTCCCCTTCGTCTAGAGGCCTAGGACATCACCCTTTCACGGTGAGTACAGGGGTTCGAATCCCCTAGGGGACGCCAAAAAATGGGCGTAATCAAACGCCTAGTTTATCGAAGCCAGTAAAGCTTCGATGAGCCGACTAAGGAGTGGTAGTTCAGTCGGTTAGAATACCGGCCTGTCACGCCGGGGGTCGCGGGTTCGAGTCCCGTCCACTCCGCCAAATCTGAACCCGCATGGTCATGCCATGCGGGTTTTTCTTTTTCTATCGTCCGCTTTTCCTCTCCCTGCCGCGTTTGTCGCCGGCTTCCTTTCCCCCTCTCTTTCTCCCCTCTCTTTCTCCTCACGTATTCCCGTTGCTGTCAGCTGGAGTCCATCAGGACATACGGGCCGGCCGCGCCTGGCCGGTGGCGTACGGCCGGCATTCGTCGTTTGGTCCGGCGGATTGCGCCGAGCGAGAGAGTGGTCGATCCTCCGTGACCGCTGGCCAGGAGGTGCCTACTGGACTGGCGTGTCCTTGCCGCAAGCCGGGAGGGGCATGGGCGGGCGCGTGCTCAGGAGGGGGGATCGGTGTCAGCGCGATTCGACGCGGCTGATGTGCATGAAGTAGCGCACCAGCAGCATCGCGGCGAGAGCCAGGCTGATGCTGTTGGCCATCCAGAAGCCTGCCGGTCCGCGCGTGAAGTCCGGTAACCCGTCGATCATTCCGAATCCCAGCAGGTAGCCGCCGCCGAGTCCCACGCCCCACAGCGACGCGGCATAGATGACGGTCGGGATCAGCGCGATCTTGTAGGCGCGCAGGATGAAGGCGGTCATTACCTGCACGGCGTCGAACGCTTGGTAAAGGGCGATCAGCGCGACCAGTGGCAGGGCTGCGGCAATGACGCCCGGATCTTCGGTATAGGCGTGGAGCACGCTCCTGCGCAGCAGCCAGAGCAGTGTGCCGCAAAGCAGCGCGAGCGTGGCGGCGAGGCGGATGCCGCTCCAGGCAAGCTGGCGCGCGCCGGCCCGGTCGCGTGCACCGATCGCCTGCGCGACGAGGGTGGAAGTGGCGATGGCCAGGGACAGCGGCACCATGTAGGCGACCGCGCTCAGGTTGGCGATGATCTGGTGTCCGGCCAGCATCACCGTGCCCATGCGGGTGATGAAGATCGACATCAGCGTGAATGACGTGATCTCGATCAGGTAGGTCAGGCCCATCGGAATGCCGAGGCGAAGCAGCGCGCGGATATGATGCGCCGAGGGCCAGCTCCAGTGGCGGAAGATCTCGATCGGCCGGTAGGTGGCGTCCGCGTAGAGGATGCCGAGCGCGGCCAGGCACCAGGCCCAGGTGATCAGCGTCGATGCCAGCGAACAGCCCGGGCCCCCCATGGCCGGCACGCCGAGGCCGCCATGGATGAACCAGGCGTTCAACGGCACCTTGAGCAGAAGTCCGCCAAGCTGGAGCACGGTCACCATGATCGGGCGGGACAGGGCGTTGTTGAGGGCCGAATAGATGCGGAAGGCGAGCGCGGCAGGCAGGCCGAAGGCGGCGATGCGCAGGTAAGCGGTCGCCTTGTCCACGAGTTCCGGAGGTGCCTTGGCGAGCGCCAGCAGTGGCTCGGGGTGCAGCAGCAACAGTATCCCCGGAATGGCAAGGGCCAGGCCCAGCCAGGCCGCCTGGCGCACTTCCATGCCGATCTCCTGCGTGCGCCCACCGCCATAGAGCTGGGCGGCGATCGGCGCCAGCGCCTGCAGTACGCCCATCAGGCTGATATAGATCGTGATGTAGATCGAGCCGCCCAAGCCGACCGCAGCGAGATCGGCGGCCGAAGCGCGGCCGGACATGACCGTGTCGGTCACGCCGAAGGCGATCACGGCAAGCTGGCCGACCAGCAGCGGGGCTGCGAGATGGGCGATTCTGCGGCTGTCCTGGAGCAGGCTCATCGGCGTGGCGCAGCGAGGCGAAGGTTAAGGCGATGGGGGCGGCCGGAGGGCGCGGAGCCCCGACGCAGGGCCGGGCTGCCCGATCAGCGTGGCAGGCGCCGGGTACCAGGGGGCAGTGCCGGCCGGGGCGGTTGTGCCTGGCTGAGATCCACCAGCCGGTACATGCGGAAGCGTTCGTCGCGGTCGGCGGGGCGGCGGCCTTCCCAGATCAGGCGCCACTCGAAATGCGAGATGCTGGTCGGCTCGCCGAAGTCCATGGGATCGTAGCGCAGCAGGATATCGCAGCCATCGCCGGGCCCGCCGAAGCGCAGGTGGCCGAAGTAGGCAAACGAGGCGAGCTGGGCATCGCCCATACGGATCGGCTGCACGCAGCGGTAGGTGCTGGGCAGGGCCATCGAGGCGGCCTGCGCGACGTCCCGATAGGTCTTGCCGTAATTGATCGATGGTAGCCACAAGGTCATCGCCAGCACCCACATCAGGGTGGTGCCGGCGGCAGAGATCACCACCGGGCGCCAGATCTGCTTCGGCGCGCGCGACAGACGCCAGCGCACGATCAGGATCCAGGCCAGCGTCACCAGCAGCGCACAGAGGACCGCGCTGACTGTGAACTGGTGCTGGAAGCCGGGCAGCAGGCGGAACACATTGGCGGCGACGCGTGGTGGCCAGCCGGTCGTCTTGGCGACCCACATGAACCAGACGAAGCTGCCGAAGATAGTGAAGAACAGCAGCGAGAACCAGTCGATTGCGTTGATCACGGCGCGCGTCAGCGTCGGCAGCGCAAAGGCGGCGAGCACCGCCATCGGCGGCAGCACCAGGATGAACTGGATATCGCCTGCCGAGCGCAGCAGCAACAGCAGGAACAGCAGCGGCAGCAGCAGCGTCAGCGGGATGGCGACGTGGGGTGCGCGGCGCATGCCCGACCAGGCCAGCCAGGACCAGGCCGCGATCGGCCATACTGGCCAGGTGTACAGGAACAGGTTGCGGCCGAGGAAGCTCAGGACCGGCACGCTGGGCAGGCCGTAGGTGCGCCGGTCGTAGCGTGCCCATTCCCGGATGAAGGCGACCGCATCGTCGCGCGCGGCTGCCCCGAGGTAGGTGGCGGCCAGCCACGCCGCCACCAGCGCCAGGGCCAGCGGCAGGCCGATCGTCACCAGGCGCTTGAGCGGCAGCGGCTGGCAGGCCAGTCCGCCGGCCGCGATGGCCGCCAGCAGGACCAGCGGCAGCACCGGGCCGCTCGCCAGCGTCAGCGCGCCGAGTCCAAGGCCGAGCCAGAGGCTGCCCTGGACCGGCTTGTCCAGGCTGCGCACGAGGCCGTAGAGGCTCATCGCGATGAAGCTGAGTTGACCCACCTGGGGCGTGGTCTCGTGGCCGCGCATGGCGAGGCCGACGCAGGCCAGGAAGATCAGCAGGGCCCCGTCCGCCAAGGTCCGGCCGTAGTCGCGCGCGTCCGGTTGCCCGCCGAAGGCGTAGGCGAAAGGCTGGACTTCGCTGCGGCGTCCGAGCAGGTAGGTGGCGTACCAGGTGAAGGCGCAGGTGGCGAAGTAGAAGAGGGCAGTGGCCAGGCGCGAGGCGTCGGCTGCGCCAAGCCAGCCGCCGAACAGGCGGATCATGGTGGCGCCCACCCAGAACACCAGCGGGCCGTCCTCGCTGTAGGGCCGGCCCACGATATTGGGCATCAGCCAGTCCTGCGTACTCCCCGTGGCCAGCTGCCACATCACGCCGAACCCCGCGGCATCCTCGTTCTTCCACGGATCGCGGCCGAACAGGCCGGTCAGGCCGTAGATGATGCAGATCGCCAGCAGCAAGGCGCGCGGCAGCGTGCCGGTGGCTGCTGCGGTCAGTTGGACGCGTGAGGTCTTGGCTTGGCTCATCAAGGGGTCATGCTCGCGGCGGGCTCGATCGACGTGGGGCCAGGAAAGCAAAAAGGCAGCCGACGCTGCCTTTTTGTCTGCGTTGCCCGGCGCCGGGACATGATGCGGTCCGAGACGGCGAAGCGCCTTGCTGCCGGGAACGTGAGCGGAAGCGCAGTCTTACTTCGCTGCCTTGCCCAGCTTGCTGCCGAACTTCTGGCGGAACTTTTCCACGCGGCCGGCGGTGTCCATGATCTTCTGGGTGCCGGTGTAGAACGGGTGCGATTCCGACGACACTTCGATCTTGGCCAGCGGATATTCCTTGCCGTCCTTCCAGGTGATGGTGTCCTTGGTCTGGATGGTCGAGCGGGTCACGAAGCTGAAGTCGTTCGACACGTCGAGGAAGACGACTTCGCGGTAATTGGGGTGAATGCCTTCTTTCATGGTGATTCCTTTCAGTTTGGGTAGCCAGTCCGTCTTGCCGTGCGCTGCCTGGCGCGCGTTGCCAAGCGCTTGCGGCGAACGAACCACTTGCCGATAACGGGCAAACCGTGATTATGGCAGAAAAACAAGAGCCGGGGCAAGGAATCCATGATAGTGCCGGCGCGTTGCCGCCGCCAGGGCGAAGGTATCTTGCATCAGGCGCCAGCGGGGTTTTGCCGGTAGAAGGCGGCCAACTGCGCGTAGACCCGGGGCCAGTACCGCAGCAGCCCCGCGGGGTCTACAAAAAATGCCTCGGACGCTACAGCGAAGAACTCCCCTGGCGCTTCGCAGCCGTAGGGGTCTATCGCGCGCAGCGCGGCGGGCAGGCGCTCCGGCCGTTTCCAGGCCCGCGCCGGCTGAGCGTCGCAGGCTTCGGCGAAGCGTTCATACTCGTCGAGAAAGACTTCCGCCCAGGCCTCGCGGTCGATGCCCGGGTGCAGCATCCGCGAGAACGGCGGTACGCCGTCCGCTTCGCCGTCGAGCATGTCGAGCTTGTGGGCGAACTCATGGATGACCACGTTGTAGCTGTCGTCCAGTTCGTCGCCGGCTGCCGCGCTGCCGGCGCCGGGGCTGCTCACGTCCGGCCAGGAGAGGATCACCGGGCCGTGTTCCCAGGCCTCGCCGGCAGCCTCCTCGACCACGCCGTGCACCAGTCCGATCTCGTCCTCCACGGTCTTGCGGATGACGAACTCGCCGGGGTACAGCACGATGCCGTGCCAGCCGCGGTACCACTCGATACCGAGGTGCAGGATGGGCACGCAGGCCTGCGTGGCGACGCTGGCCACCATCTCGTCGCTCAGCTGCAGTTCGTGAGCGGTGGAGAACTCCTTCTCGGCGATGAACAGCGTGGCCAGCTCGCGCAGCGCTGCCAGGTCCTCCGGGCCGTAGCGCCGCACGAAGGGCAGGGCCGCCACCGTCTGTACCCAGAGTGCGTCCGGGATGGCGTAGTGCGCGAGCTTGCGTTCGCGCGAGCGCGAGCGCAGGAAGCGGGTCAGTCGGTCGAGCATGGCGGAGCGTCAGGGTTGGCAGGCCGGCGGCCCAAAAAGAAAAAGCGTGCCGGAGCACGCTTCTTTTGGGCACGGCATCGGCTGAAGCTTAGCCGCCCCGGCGCATCATGTCGAAGAACTCGGCGTTGTTCTTGGTCGCCTTGAGCTTGTCGAGGATGAACTCCATCGACTGGACTTCGTCCATGTCCGAGATGAACTTGCGCAGCACCCAGATCTTCTGCAGGATTTCCGGCTTGATCAGCAGCTCTTCACGGCGCGTGCCGGACTTGTTGAGGTTGATCGACGGGTAGACGCGCTTCTCGGCGAGGCGGCGCTCCAGGTGCACTTCCATATTGCCGGTGCCCTTGAACTCTTCGTAGATCACGTCGTCCATGCGGCTGCCGGTCTCGATCAGCGCGGTGGCGATGATGGTCAGCGAACCGCCTTCCTCGAGATTGCGCGCGGCGCCGAAGAAGCGCTTCGGGCGCTGCAGCGCGTTGGCGTCGACACCGCCGGTCAGCACCTTGCCGGAGGCCGGCACCACGGTGTTGTAGGCGCGCGCCAGGCGCGTGATCGAATCCAGCAGGATCACTACGTCGCGCTTCAGTTCGACCAGGCGCTTGGCTTTCTCGATCACCATTTCCGCAACCTGCACGTGGCGGATGGCCGGTTCGTCGAAGGTCGACGCCACCACCTCGCCGCGCACCGAGCGCTGCATCTCGGTCACTTCCTCGGGACGCTCGTCGATCAGCAGCACGAACAGGTCGGTCTCGGGGTGGTTGTTGGCGATGGCGTGGGCGATATGCTGCAGCATCACGGTCTTGCCGGACTTCGGCGAGGCCACCAGCAGGGCACGCTGGCCGCGGCCGATCGGCGCGATCATGTCGATGATGCGGCCGGTGATGTTTTCTTCCGCCTTGATGTCGCGTTCGAGCGTGAGCGGCCGGTTCGGGTGCAGCGGCGTCAGGTTCTCGAACATGATGCGGTTCTTCACCGCTTCCGGAGGCTGGCCGTTGACCTTGTCCACCTTCACCAGCGCGAAATAGCGCTCGCCGTCCTTGGGCGTGCGTACCTCGCCTTCGATCGAGTCACCCGTGTGGAGGTTGAAGCGGCGGATCTGCGAGGGGCTGATGTAGATGTCGTCCGTGCTCGCGAGGTAGGAGGTCTCGGGCGAGCGCAGGAAGCCGAAGCCGTCCGGCAGGACTTCCAGGGTGCCGTCTCCGTAGATGGTTTCGCCCATCTTGGCGCGCTTCTTCAGGATCGCAAACATCAGTTCTTGTTTGCGCATCCGCTGTGCGTTGTCGATCTCGAGGGTCGCGGCCATCTCGAGAAGGGCAGACACGTGAAGCGATTTGAGTTCTGTCAGGTGCATAGACAAGGGGTTACACGGGTGCCCGGACGGGCAGGAACCAGAAGGGGGGAGGAAATGAGCGAACGCTCGGGGAAGTTGTTGGCGCCATCTTAGCACAAAGCTGCCGGCGCGCCAGACAGGCGCGCGCACGCAGGCAGATGGCCGCGGCCGGAACGCTTACGCGTCGGCCGCCACGTATGTCAGAGGTTGCCGTCCAGGAAGGCGGTCAGCTGAGACTTGGACAGGGCGCCGACCTTCTGCGCGGCCACCGAGCCGTTCTTGAACAGGATCAGCGTGGGGATGCCGCGGATGCCGAACTTGGCCGGCACCTGCTGGTTCTCGTCGACGTTGATCTTGGCGACCTGCAGCTTGTCGCCATAGTCCTTGGCCACTTCGTCCAGGATCGGGGCGATCATCTTGCAGGGGCCGCACCATTCGGCCCAGAAGTCGAGCAGCACGGGCTTGTCGGACTTGAGGACGTCGGCATCGAAGGAGGCGTCGCTCACATACTTGATTTGTTCACTCATGGCGGAAAACCTCTGGTTTCGCTCTTGTTTATGTCGATGGCTGGATGAGCCGAACCGCTACCTTACACGAGAATGCCACGGCGCGTTGCGCGCGGAGCGCATTACGCACGAAGGCTGGCCCGTTGCCGGCACCGTCGCGGGGGCCGCTAGCGCCAATATGTTACCAGTTGGCGCGAATTCAAGACCTGCCTGCAGCGGCCACCGCCACGCACGGCCGTGCGTGGCGGCATGCTGCGCATTTTGCCCCCGATATGGCAGATCGTGCCAAACATTATCGCTATGGGCGTGACAGATTCTCTCAATCGACCTGAGGCTGCAGTGCCGGCGCGGTGGTGTACCCGGCACGCGCGGGCAGGCCGCCGCAGCGTAGAATGGTGAAAGGGGCACTGCGGCGATCGCCGCCGTGCCGCTTTCCGGCAACTGACAAGGTCATCACCATGAACACCGATTCCCGCAAGCCCTCCGAGTCCGAATCGCGCGAGGCGCCTGCCGTCGAGCAGATGAGCGACGCGCTGGCGCACATCGATCGTGCGGTGGAGGCCGAGAGCATTGCCGCGGGCGCCGCCAGGGGCCTGATCTACAGCATCATCGAGACGCTGGGCGCCCTGGTCGGCGACCCCGACCTCCCCGAGCATGCGCGCAGCGGCTACCAGGGCCTGCTCGAGACTGCACGAGAGATCCGCGCGCGCGTCGAGGACGGTCGCTGAGGCGCTGCGGCACCGCCCGCTCCTGTTCCGTTCGCATCCGCCGCCGCCTGCGGGCCGCGGCGGTTGAACCGTCTGTCGACACCGCCCCTGCTCCCTCCGCCCGTGCGCGGGAGCGCCCGAGCCGATGATTTCCCTGCATTTCCGCCCCGGTCCCGACTTCCTGGCGCAGGCCGGCGCCTCGGTATGGCACTTCCTCGACCATTGCGGACAGGCCGCCGGCGCCCACGTGCTGGTGCCGACGGCCGCGCAGATTCCTGGCGTGAGGGCCGCGCTGGACGCCGCGGCGCGGGCCGCGGGCGCGCCGCGGCTGCTGCCGCGCGTGCTGACGCTCGGGCACTGGCTGCTCGACCTGCCGCCGGAGGCCCAGCCCGTGCGCAGCGCGGCCGCGCGGCTGCTCGCCGTACAGCAGGCATTGCGCGGCCAGGAATGGTTGCGGCGCGCCTTCGGCGCGCAGACCGAGGGGGCGGCCTGGGGGCTGGCGCAGACATTGCTGTCCATCTGCGACGAATTGAGCGCGCGCTGGCTCGAAGACGAAGCGGTGCGCGACGATGACGACATCCTGGGCGACGACCGCGCGCAATTGCTGCAGGGCGCGCTGGAACGGACCTACGCGCACCTGAGCGATCGTTTCCTGGGGGAGGAGGCGCGCATCGTGCTGGCCTTCTGGCAGGCGCTGTCGGGGCCGGACGATCCGCTGCCGGCGCGCCGGCGGGCGCTGCGCAACCTGGCCGAGCACGTGCCCGGCCCGGTGGTGTGGCTGGGGCCGACACCGCCGCAGCCGATCGAGGCGGCGTTCCTGCGCGAGGCGGGCGAGCTGGTGCCGGTGATGGAGATCGGCTACGACTGGTCGGGGCGCGCGCTGGCGTCCGGGGAGGAGGGCATCACCGGCTGGTACGAGACCCTGCTGGCACTCTGGCCCGAAGCCGTGCTGGTGCCGCGCGCACCGCGTGCCGATGGGGAAGACGAGGCAGCGGACGAGGCGGTCGGCGTCCCGGCCACCGGGGACGCGGGCCTGCCCTGGCGCATGCCGGGCGAGCTTCCCCCATTGCCGCCGCAACGTCCCAACCTGCGCGTGATCGGCAGCGCGCGCTTCGAAGACGAAGCCACGGCCGCGGCGGAGCAACTGGTGGCCTGGCTCAATGCCGGTCGGCGCCAGGTGGCCCTGGTGGCGCACGATCGCGTGGTGGCACGCCGCACGCGCGCGCTGCTGGCGCGCGCCGGCGCGCCGGTGCGCGACGAGACCGGATGGAAATTGTCCACCACGCGCGCCGCCGCAGCGCTGATGCGCTGGTTCGACCTGCTTTCCGGCGAAGGGGATACCGCAGCCCTGCTCGACCTGCTCAAGAGCCCGTTCTGCCTGCCGGAGTTTCCATCGCGAGGCGCGGCCATCGCGGTGCTGGAGCGGCAGATCCGGCGCGATGCCATCTCGGGAGGATGGCACCGGCTTACCCAGCTGTTCGCCGGCGCGGCGCGGCACGACCCGGCTACCGGCGACGACCTTGCCGAAGCAGAGCTGGCGGCGCGCCAGGGCGCACGCGCCCTGGTTGCCGCGCTCTCGGGCGAGGCGGCGCAGTGGCCGCGCGGCCGCGCCCAGCGGCCGGTCGCGCACTGGCTGGAGCGGCTGGACGCCATGCTCGACGCGCTTGGCATGCGGGCAGCGCTGGCTGGCGACGACGCCGGCCAGCAGTTGCTCGACGCCCTGGCGCGCCTGGACGAACTGCCGCAGGACGAGGCGGGCGCGCAAGCCTCGCTGGACCTGGGCGAGTTCCGCGCAATGCTGTCCGCGCTGCTGGAGGCAGTCGCCTACAAGGAGCCCTCGGCGAGCAGCGCGGCACGGATCACCATCCTGCCGTTGAACGGTGCGCGCATGCGGCGTTTCGAGGGGGTGGTGATCGTCGGCTGCGACGATGGCCAGCTGCCGTCGAGCGCGGCCGAGCTGATGTTCTTCTCCAACCAGATGCGGCGCGAGCTTGGGCTGGAGGACCGCGAGGTGCGCTTCGCCCAGCAGGCACGCGACCTGGCCGAAGTGCTGCTCAACAACGACGAGGTCGTGATGACCTGGCAGCGCCTGGGCGGGCGCGGCGAACCGAAGCATGTGTCGGGCTGGATCGAGCGGCTCTCGGCCTGCTGCCGGCGCGCAGGCGAGCCGATCGAAGCCGTTGCCGCGGCCCCGGTCCACGAGACGCGTGCCTTGCCGTCGGGCATGCCGGCGCCGGCGGCGCCGGCGCTGGTGCCGCCGCGCTGGAGTGCCCAGGCCTACAACATGCTGCGGCGCTGTCCCTATCAGTTCTTTGCCGGCCGCATGCTCGGGCTGTCGGGGCTCGACGCGGTCAGCGACGAACTGGAGAAGCGCGATATCGGCGATCTGCTGCACCGCGTCCTGCTGCGCTACCACACCGAGCTGCAGGACAGCGGCGGGCAGCCGCGCGACGCGCAAGGCCGGCTCGCGCTGCTGCGGCAGTGCACCGATGCCGTGTTCGGGCCGCTGGTGGCCGAGGACGGCAATGCGATCGGCTACTACCGGCGCTGGTGCGAGGTGCAGCCCTCCTATATCGAATGGCAGGCCGGCCGCGAGGCCGAGGGCTGGCGGTGGCGCGCCGGTGAACTCGATGCCGGCATCGACCTGGCCATGCCGGATGGTGAGCCGCTGCGCCTGAACGGACGCATCGACCGCCTAGACCAGCACCGGGATGGCGGCCATGCCGTGCTCGACTACAAGACGCAGAGCGCGGCGCGCCTGCGCAAGAAGGTGGGGGACGTGGAAGAAGACTGCCAGTTGCCGTTCTACGGCCTGCTGCGTGCCGATGCGGTCAGCGGTAGCTGGGTGTCGCTGGAGGGCGTGCAGGACGGGGCCGCGGCCGCCCAGCGCGAAGTGGCGCTGCCCGATTTCGACGCCGCCGTCGCCTGGCTGGAGCGGCAGTTGCGCCACGACGTGGTGCGCCTGCGCGGCGGCGCGCCGCTGCCCGCCATCGGGGATACGGCCGCCTGCACCTGGTGCGAGGCGCGCGGCCTTTGCCGCAAGGGCTTCTGGGAGTCGACCGCGCTGCCGGAGGCGATCCGATGAGCGTGCATGCCTATCTGCGTGACGGCCTACCGGTCGGCGAAGCCGAGTTCACCGCCGCTGCCTGCGATCCCGCCCGTTCGGTGGTGGTCGAGGCCTGCGCCGGCAGCGGCAAGACCTGGCTGCTGGTGGCGCGCCTGCTGCGCCTGCTGCTGGCCGGCGCGGCGCCGCACGAGATCCTCGCCATCACCTTCACGCGCAAGGCGGCGGAGGAGATGCGAGATCGCCTGCTGGAGATCCTTGCCCAGCTCGCGCAGGGGGCGGACGACGAGGTACTGGCGGCATTGCGGCTGCGCGGCCTGAGCGACGCCGAGGCGCGCGCCGCGCTGCCGCGCGCGCGCACCTTGCACGCACGCGTGCTGGCGGCGCCGGGACGCATGGCGATCGATACCTTCCACGGCTGGTTCGGTACCCTGCTGCGCGGCGCGCCGCTGTCCTCCGGCATCGTGCCGGGAGCGTCGTTGCGCGAGGATGCGCTGCGGCTCAGGCGCGAGGCCTGGGCGCCGTTCTGGCGCTCGCTCGGCGCGCCGCAGTATGCGGAGCTGCGCCAGGCCTACGAGACGCTGGTCGACGCCATCGGCGAATTCCAGGCGCGGGCCTGGCTCGATGCCATGTTCCACGCACGCAGCGAATGGTGGGCGCTGCAGGAGGCCGGTCCGCCCGAGCTGGCGCTGGCGGAGCAGCTCGGCGACGACGCGCGCCTCGACGTGGTGGCGCAGGCGCTGCTGGAAGACGGCTGGCTGGCCGACGGCCAGGCGTTGGCCACGCGCCTGGGCGGCGGCGGCAAGACCGAGCAGAACCATGCCGCGCGCCTCGAGGAGGGGCTCAGCGCGGTACGCGCCTGGCGCGAGGGCGGCGCGCACGAAGGCGAGCCGGCCGCCCAGGCCTTCGCGCGCCTGCGCGCCGCTTTCTTCACCGCGGCCGGCGCGCCGCGCGCGCTGCGCCGGACCAGCGGCCTGGCCAAGGCCGCCGGCGGCGAAGCGATGGTGGATGCCTTGCTGCAGGCGCATGCGGGACTGTGCGAGCAGCTCGACGAACTGGCCGCGCGCCGCTGCGAGGCGGCCGTGCTGGCCTTGAACCTGGCCGTCTACCGCTTGGGCGATGCCTTGCTGCAGCGCTACCAGCAGCTCAAGCACGAGCAGCGCGCGATGGACTTTGCCGATCTCGAATGGCTGGCGGCGCGCCTGATGGCGGACGAGGAAACCGCCACCTACCTGCAGGTCCGCCTCGACGCGCGCTACCGCCATCTGCTGCTCGACGAGTTCCAGGACACCAATCCTCTGCAGTGGCGCATCCTGCAAGGCTGGCTGGCCGGCTACGCCGGCACCGGGCAGCGCCCGTCGATTTTCCTGGTCGGGGATCCGAAACAGTCCATCTACCGCTTCCGCCGTGCGGATGCGCGCTTGTTCGAGAGCGCGCGCGAGATGCTGCAGCGCGAGTTCGGCGCCACCGTGCTGCGCACCAATCGCACGCGCCGTAACCGTCCGGCGGTGCTGGACTGGGTCAATGCGGTGTTCGATGCCGCGCGCGAGCAGGGGCGTTACCCCCTCTACGAAACGCAGACCACAGCCTTGCTGGGCCAGGGCGGTCCGCTGTGGCTGCTGCCGCTGGTGGAGCCCGAGGCGGCTCCAGGCAAGGCGGAGACGGGCGAAGACGGAAGCTCGGAAACCGGCACGCAGGCCGGTGAGCCGCCCGATGCGCAGGCCGATGCCGGCGGGCATCGCGATACGCTGCGCGAGCCGCGCAGTGCCGGTGGCGACTCCCTGCGCCTCGAGGAAGGCAGGCGCGTGGCCGCCTGGTTGCAGCGCCTGCGCGCGACCGTGATGGTGCAGGACCACGCGGGTGAGCGCCCGGTGCGCTGGAGCGACATCTACCTGCTGGTCCGGCGCAAGAGCTATCTGCCCGACTACGAGCGGGCCCTGCGCGAGGCCGGCATTCCCTGCCTGAGCCCGCGCCGCGGCGGCCTGCTGGCCACGTTGGAAGCGCTCGACCTGTCGGCGCTGCTGGCTTTCCTGATGACGCCCGAATCGGACCTCGACCTGGCGCACGTTCTGAAAAGCCCGCTGGTCGGCGCCTCCGACGACGACCTGGTCGCACTCGCGCAGCAGCCGGGCGAGGGCGGCTGGTGGGCGCGCCTGCAGGCCGGTGGCGTACCCGAGGGTGCCTCCGCCGCGCTGGGCGAGGGCGTGGCGAGGCTGCGCGGGTGGCTGGCGATCGCGCCGCAGCGGCCGGTGCACGACCTGATCGACCACATCTACCACAGCGGCGAGGTGCGGCGCCGCTACGCCGAGGCCGCGCCGGCCAGCATCCGCGAGCAGGTGCTGGCCAACCTGGACGCTTTCCTGAAGCTGTCGCTCGATCTCGATGGCGGCCGCTATCCGAGCCTGCCGAAGTTCATCGATGAACTGCACGAGATCCGGCGTGGCGACGAGACGGAGAGCCCGGACGAGGGCGGCATGAGCGACGATCCCGAACAGGACGCGGCCGACGCCGCCGACGGCCAGGGGCTGGACGCCGTGCACATCCTGACCGTGCATGCCGCCAAGGGGCTGGAGGCGCCCTTCGTGGTGCTGCTCGATGCCAATCACAGCGAGCCCGCGGCCGACCGCAGCGGCATTCTGGTCGACTGGCCGCCACAGGCGCAGGTGCCGCGGCATTTCTCGGCCTACGGCAAGCGCAGCGAGCGCGGCCGCGCCCGCGCGCCGCTGTTCGAGACGGAAGCCGCGCTGGCCGAGCGCGAAAACTGGAACCTGCTCTATGTGGCCATGACGCGCGCGCAGCAGGGGCTGCTGGTCAGCGGTGTCAAGGGGCGCGCGGCGCGCGCCGCGGAGGAAGGCAACGATGCCGAGATCGCGGGCAGCTGGTACGTGCGGCTGCAGGCGGCCGGCGTGGCCGAGGCGGTCGCGGCGCGTCCGGGCGAAGGCGCCTCGCCTGCCGGCGAAGGCGCGCGCGCGGCGCCGCAAGCCGTGCGCTACACGGACTTCCGCACGCGCTACCGCGATGCCGAGCGGCTGGCGGCACGGGCCGGGACCGCGGAGGCGGCAGAGGGCGCGGAAGGTGCGGAAGACGTAGTGCAGGAGGAGGCCATCGTCTTCGATGCCGCCGCCGCGCGGCATGGCGAACTGCTGCATGCGCTGCTGGAACGGCTGACGCGTTATCCGCATGCGTTCGGCGCGGTTCCCGCGGTGGAGACGGTGCTGCGCTGGTTCCCGCTGGCCGGCGTGGGCAGCGCGCAGGCGCGCGAGCTGTGGCGCCGGCAGGCGCAGGCCGCGGTGGATGCCGCGCGCGCGATGCTGGACGCGCCGGCGCTGGCGGCGCTGCTGTCGGGGCGCGGCGCGCTGAGCGCGCGCAATGAGGTCGAACTGTACGATGCGCGCGGCAGGCTGCTGCGCATCGACCGGCTGGTCGAATACCCGGAGCGCGTGGTCATCATCGACTACAAGCTGCGCCTGCTGCCCCAGGAGCATGCGGACTATGCCGCCCAGCTCGGGCGCTATGCGGCCGCACTCGGCCCGATGTTCCCGGGGCGGCGCATCGAAGCCGGAGTGGCCACGGCCGACGGCGAGTGGATTCCGCTCGAGCGCCTGCGCGCCGGCGCACGCCAGCCGCAGCAAGGCTCGTTGTTCTGAGGCGGTCGGCTGAGCCGCTTGGGCAGCCGCCTTGCAAACGGCGCTGGAAGTGCCATAGTGCTGTTGGGGCGGCTTGCCGGATACGCCAGGTGGCGAGAGCGGCGCTGCGAACGTGCGGAGCCCGCCGCGGCGGTATCCGATGGACGTGCGGACGGCACAGCGCGACTTCGGGCGGGCAGGCTTGGAATGTGTTGCGGGGGAGGTTGCCGGAAGGCGGGACTGCGGGAGGGATGGGGGAGGTGGACGAGCCTGGCCCTCGGCACTGGCGGAAAACGGCTATGGCTGCTTCGTTCCCGACCTGACCAGGTTGACCGCGCCGCCATGCGAGGAGGCCCGTCCGAGCGGCATTGTAACCCAGCGCGGCGGACTTGGGCCCCTTTGCAATGAAATTCTTGCCTGGCGCGGGGGGATCGGGCCGCGCCAGCGGCGCAGCATGAGCGGGGGCGGCGCGCCGAAGCGCCGGCCCGGTTGCGGCCGGCACGGTCACGGACGGCAGACGAGCTAGCGAGCGAACCATGAACGCCAAGGAACAGATACTGCACGCGGCGCTGCCGCCGCAGGAGATATCGGAACAGGTGCTGCGGGAAAAGTACGCCAAGGGGGAGGAGGACAGCGTCGGGCAGGTACGCCGCCGCGTGGCGCGTGCGCTTGCCGAGGCCGAGCCGCCTGCGCGGCGCGAGGCCTGGGCCGAGCGCTTCCTGTGGGCGCAGGAGAACGGCTTCGTCCCTGCCGGGCGCATCAATTCGGCAGCGGGGACCGGGATCCAGGCGACGCTGATCAACTGCTTCGTGCAGCCGGTGGGCGATTCGGTGTCGGATCCCGTCGCCGGCCCGGACGGGGTCAAGCCCGGCATCTACACGGCGGTGGCGCAGGCCGCCGAGACCATGCGGCGCGGCGGTGGGGTCGGCTACGACTTCTCCGCGATCCGGCCGTCCGGCGCGCTGGTGCGCGGCACGCATTCGCGCGCCTCGGGGCCGGTCTCGTTCATGAAGGTCTTCGATGCGTCCTGCGCCACGGTGGAGTCTGCCGGCGCGCGGCGCGGCGCGCAGATGGGTGTGCTGCGCTGCGACCATCCGGACATCGAGATCTTCATCCATGCCAAGGACCGCGGCGAGCTGAGCAACTTCAACCTCTCGATCGGCGTCAGCGATGACTTCATGCGCGCGGTCGAGGCCGATGCCCAGGTTGAGCTGGTGCACGAGGCCGAGCCCGGCGCCGAGCAGATCGCCGCCGGCGCCTACCGCCGCGCCGACGGCCAGTGGGTCTACCGGCGCGTGCCGGCGCGCGCGCTGTGGGAGCAGGTCATGCATGCGACCTACGACCATGCCGAACCCGGCATCCTGTTCCTGTCGCATATCAATGCCGACAACAATCTCTATTACTGCGAGCGCATCGAGGCGACCAATCCTTGTGCGGAACAGCCGCTGCCAGCCTACGGCTGCTGCGATCTCGGTTCGATCGACCTGACCGCCTTCGTCGAGCGGCCGTTCGCGGCGGACAGCGCCTTCGATTTCGCGCGCTTCGCCGAGGTCGTGCAGGTGGCAGTGCGCATGCTCGATAACGTGCTCGATATCACCTACTGGCCGCTGCCGGAGCAGCAGGCGGAGGCGCGCGCCAAGCGCCGCGTGGGGCTGGGCTTCCTCGGCCTGGGCAGCGCGCTGGTGATGCTCGGCCTGCGCTACGACACCGAGCCGGCACGGGCGCTGGCCGCGCGCATCGCCGAAGTGCTGCGCGACGAGGCCTACCGGGCTTCGGCCGCGCTGGCCGGGGAGAAGGGCGCCTTCCCGCTGTTCGATGCCGATGCCTACCTGGCTGGCGGCTTCGTGGCGCGCCTGCCCGAACCGCTGCGCGCCGCCATCCGGGCCGGCGGCCTGCGCAATTCGCACCTGCTGTCGATCGCGCCGACCGGCACCATCACGCTGGCTTTTGCCGACAACGCGTCCAACGGCATCGAGCCGGCCTTCTCCTGGACCTACCAGCGGCGCAAGCGCATGCCGGATGGCGGCTACCAGTCGTTCGAGGTGGCCGACCATGCCTGGCGGCTTTACCGGCACCTGGGTGGCGACGTGGCGTGCTTGCCGGACAGCTTCGTCACGGCGCTGCAGATGTCGGCGCTGGACCACATGCGCATGCTGCAGGCCGTGCAGCCCTATATCGACACCAGCATCAGCAAGACGGTCAACGTGCCGGAGGACTATCCTTACGATGCCTTCCGCGACCTCTACCTGGAAGCCTGGAAGGCAGGCCTCAAGGGGCTGGCGACCTATCGCCCCAACCGTGTGCTGGGGGCGGTGCTGTCGGTCACGCCGCCGGCCGCGGCCGCCCCCCCGGCGCCGGCGGGCGGCGACGACCTGCTGCGCAGGCCTTTCTCGAGCCGGCCGGTCGGTGACCTGGAGGGGGTGACCTCGAAGATCGAGTACATGACCTATGAGGGGCGCAGGACCGTCTACCTGACCGTCAATTTCATGCGGGTGACCGGCACCGTGGGCGGCAGGCCCGCCACCATCGAGCGTCCGGTGGAATTCTTCATGCCGGCAGGCCAGCGCAGCGAGGGGCAGCAGTGGATCACTTCCACCATGCGGCTGCTGTCGATGGTGGCACGCTCCGGGGGCTCGGTGGCCAAGGCCCTGGCCGATATGCGCAACGTGGTCTGGGACAAGGGCACGGTGCGCTATGGCGTGCTGGTGCGGCAGGACGGCAGCGAAGTGCCGCGCTTCCACGATTCCGAGGTGGCGGCGATCGGCTATGCGCTGCAACGCATCCTGATCCAGCGCGGCTTCCTCGATGAGGAGGGGCGTCAGGTGCCGGTGGCGCGGCTGGCCGAGCGGTTGACCGAGCGACCGGACGCGCCGGCCGGGCGGCGGCCGGCCGCGGGGCACGCGGCGGCCGGCCCGGTGCCGGCTGCGCCGGGCGTCGGCTCGGGCAAGCCCTGTCCGGAGTGCGGCGCACACGCCTTGCACAAGATCGACGGTTGCGCCAAGTGCGCCAACTGCGGCTACATCGGTGAGTGCGGCTAGCGTGCCATGCCGGCGTCACGGGCGGCGGCGGCAGGGGACGGCCGGCGGCGGTCCGGGCGGGCCTGGCCGGCGCCGGAAAGGGGGCCGCATTTTGCTACAATCGCCGCCATGAGTTATCAAGTTCTAGCGCGCAAGTGGCGCCCCCGGGATTTCTCCACGCTGGTCGGCCAGGAGCACGTGGTGCGCGCGCTCACGCATGCGCTGGAACAGCAACGGCTGCACCACGCCTACCTGTTCACCGGCACGCGCGGAGTCGGCAAGACCACGCTGTCGCGCATCCTCGCCAAGGCGCTCAACTGCACCGGGCCTGACGGCAGTGGCGGCATCACGGCCGCGCCTTGCGGGCAGTGCAAGGCCTGCCAGGAGATCGACAGCGGGCGCTTCGTCGACTACATCGAGATGGACGCCGCCTCGAACCGCGGCGTCGACGAGATGGCGCAACTGCTGGACAAGGCGGTCTATGCGCCGACAGTCGGGCGCTTCAAGGTCTATATGATCGATGAAGTGCACATGCTGACCAACCACGCCTTCAACGCCATGCTGAAGACGCTGGAGGAGCCGCCCGGACACGTCAAGTTCATCCTGGCGACCACCGACCCGCAGAAGATCCCGGTCACGGTGCTGTCGCGCTGCCTGCAGTTCAACCTCAAGCAGATGCCGCCGGGACACATCGTGTCCCACCTGGACCATATCCTGCGCGAGGAAGGCATCGAGCATGACGGCAATGCGCTGCGCCTGCTGGCCCAGGCGGCCCACGGCTCGATGCGCGACGCCCTGTCGCTGACCGACCAGGCCATCGCCTACAGCGCCGGCCAGGTCGGCGAAGAGGCCGTGCGCGGCATGCTGGGGGCGATCGACCAGGGCTATCTGGTGCAGATGCTCGACGCGCTGGCCGCCGAGGACGGCGCCGCGCTGCTCGGCATCGCCGACACCATGGCCGACCGCAGCCTGTCCTTCGCCGGCGCGCTGCAGGATCTCGGCTCCCTGCTGCACAAGATCGCGCTGGCGCAGGCCGTGCCGGCCTCGGTGCAGGACGAATGGCCGGAGGCGGCCGACGTGCGCCGCCTGGCCTCCGCCTTCGACGCGCAGGAAGTGCAGCTGTTCTACCAGATCGCCAACCTTGGCCGCAGCGAACTGGCGCTGGCGCCGGACGAGTACGCGGGCTTCACCATGACGCTGCTGCGCATGCTGGCCTTCCGCCCGTCGGCGGCGCCGGCCGCCACGCCGGTGCAGAGCGGCGGCGTACCGGCACCGCGTCCGCGGGCGGCCGCCGGCGCAGGGGTGGCGGCGGCGCCCGTGGCCCGTGCCGCGCCGGCCCAGGCTGTGCCGGCCGCCGAGACGTCCGCTGAGCCGGCGCCGGCTGCCGAGGCGTCTGCGCCGGCTGCTGCGGCTGCTGCGGTGCCCGCCGGCCCCGCGGCCGGTGCCATGTCTCCCGCGCGCGCCGCGCTGGCGGCGGCCCGCCAGGCCTCCGCCGCACGTGGCGGCGGCGCGCGCCAGCCGGCCTCGGCCCTGCAGGCGCCGGGTCCTGCCGCCGCCAGTACCACGGCGCCGGCAGCCAAGCCGGCACCCCAGCCGCTGCGTCCGCCCGGGGCTGCGCGCCCGGCGCCTGCGGCGGCTGCCCCCGCCATGCCGTCTGCACCTGTGGCCGCACCGGCCCCGGTTGCCGCGCCGGCCCGCAACCGTCCCGCGGCAGCGCCGGAAGCCGAGTTCGTGCCCCCTTGGGAAAGCGCCGGGGGCAGCGACGTGCCGCCTTGGGAGGAACTGCCCCCCGACCTGCCGCTGATCGGCCCCTACGGCAGCGATGCCGAGCCTTCGATGCCGCGGGCCCGTCCTGCCGCGCGCGCCGCCGCCGTGGAGGCGCGGCCGGAGCGGATGGCCGGCGAGCGCGCCGAGGGCCGGAGCCCGGAGACGAACATCGACCCGCCCGCGGGCAAGCCGCTCGCAGCCAAGCCGGCGCCGCGCCAGCCCGTCACCTTCGTCGAGGAAGGCGGCGTACCGCCGGTCTTCACCGGTGACTGGCCCGGCCTCGCGGCGAGCCTGTCGCTGAAGGGGCTGGCGCAGCAACTGGCCTACCAGAGCGAGCTGGCGCGCGTGGTCGCCAACACCATCCACCTGCGCGCACCGGTGGCCGCCATCACCGAGGCCGGCGTGGTCGAGCGGCTGCAGCAGGCTTTGTCCGAACATTTCGGCCAGCCCGTGCGCGTGCAGTGCGAGGTCGGTGCCGTTGTCGAGACCGCCGCCGCGGCCGATGCCGAGGCGCGCGAGCAGCGCCAGCGCGAGGCCGAGGCCAGCATCGATGGCGATCCCTTCGTCCAGGGCCTGCTGCGCGAATTCGGCGGGCAGATCGTGCCGGGCTCGATCCAGCCGCGCGTCGGCTGACAGAGGATTTCCGGGGAGCGGCATCGGCCGGCTCCCGTTATCGTTTCAAACCCACCGTATTCAGGAGTACACCGCCATGATGAAGGGCCAACTGGCCGGGCTGATGAAGCAAGCCCAGCAGATGCAGGAAAACATGAAGAAGATGCAGGAGCAGCTCGCCCAGATCGAGGTCGAGGGCCAGTCCGGCGCCGGCCTCGTCAAGGTGACCATGACCTGCAAGAACGACGTCAAGCGCGTCTCCATCGATCCCAGCCTGCTCGCCGACGGCGAGGACAAGGAACTGCTGGAGGATCTCGTTGCCGCCGCCTTCAACGACGCGGTGCGCAAGGCCGAGGCCACCTCCCAGGAGAAGATGGGCTCGATGACCTCCGGCCTGCCGCTGCCGCCGGGCTTCAAGCTGCCGTTCTGAGCGTCGGCGGGCAAGCCATGCGCAGTCCAGCGAGGATGCCGGTGCGGACGGGAGGCGGGCGATGAAGGGCGCGCCGCCGACCTCGCTGCAGGCCCTGATCGAGGCGCTGCGGGTGCTGCCCGGCGTCGGGCCCAAGTCCGCCCAGCGCATGGCCTACCACCTGCTGCAGCACGACCGCGAAGGCGCGCGCCGGCTGGGCGATGCCCTGCGCGGCGCGGCCGATGGCATCCATCACTGCGCGCGCTGCAACACCTTCACCGAGCAGGATGTCTGCGAGACCTGCCTGGACGCGGGGCGCGACGCCTCGCTGCTGTGCGTGGTGGAAACACCCGCCGACCAGGTGATGATCGAACAGACTCTGACCTACCGCGGACAGTATTTCGTGCTGATGGGGCGGCTCTCGCCGCTGGACGGCATCGGCCCCCGCGAGATCCATCTCGACCGGCTGCTGGCACGCGCCACCGATCCCGCGCTCGGCGGCCCGGTGTCCGAGGTGATCGTCGCCACCAACTTCACCAGCGAGGGCGAGGCCACCGCCCACTATGTGGGCGAGATGCTCAAGGCCCGCGGCCTCAAGGTCACGCGCCTGGCGCGCGGCGTGCCGGTCGGCGGCGAGCTCGAGTACGTCGATGCCGGCACCATCGCGCGGGCGGTGATGGACCGCCGCACACTGTAGCCCGCTCCATGCCGATGCCCAGCCACCCGCCGGCCCCGGCCCAGCGCGCGCCGGCATGAATCTCGCGCGCTTCGACCTCGTCACGCTCGGCCTGTTCGTCGCGGTGGCCCGGCAGGGCAGTATCTCGGCCGGGGCGCGCCAGTCGCACCTGGCCGTGGCGGCCGCCAGCAAGCGCATCTCCGACCTGGAGGCCGCGGTCGGCGCGCCGCTGTTCTTCCGCCGGGCTTCCGGCGTCCAGCTGACCGAGGCTGGCCAGGCCTGTTTCCATCACGCCCTGACCATTCTGCAGGACGTCGAGCGCATGGCCGGCGTCATGTCGGACTACGCCAGCGGCGTGCGCGGGCAGGTGCGGGTCTGCGCCAATACCTCGGCCATCACCCAGTTCCTGCCCGACGACCTTGCCACCTTCATGCGGATGCACCCGACCATCCGCATCGAACTGGAGGAGCTCAACAGCAGCGAGATCGTGGCCGCGCTGGTGGAGAACCGCGCCGATGTCGGCATCTTCGCCGACCGCACGCCGTGCGAGGGGCTGGTCACGGTCGAATACCGCCAGGACGAGCTGGTGCTGGTCACGCCGCCGGGCCACCCGCTCTCCACGCGCGGACCGGTGCGCTATGCCGACACCCTCGAATTCGACTTCGTCAGCCTGCCGCAGGTGACTTCGCTGGCCGCGCGCCTGCTCGAGGAGAGCAGCCGGCTGGACCGCCCGTTCCGCCTGCGCATCCAGGTGCGCAGCTTCGACGCCATGTGCCGCATGGTGATGGCCGGCCTGGGCGTGGGTGTGCTGCCGCGCATCGCGGCCGAGCCGCACGTCAAGTCCATGGGTTTGTCGCTGGTGCCACTGCAGGATGCCTGGGCGCGGCGCTCGCTGCTGATCGGCATGCGTGACCCGGCCGGCCTGACCGTGTCGGGACGGCTGCTGATTTCCCACCTGTGCGGAGACCGGGCGCCGTTCTGAGCGCCGTGCAGCGTCCGGGCGCACGTCCGGGCTGAGCCGCTTCGCCGGGGCGGGCGCCTGCGCGGCCGCCCGGTCGTCCGATCGTCGGGGCCGTGGCGTCGACGGCCTTTCGCATTCCGAGAAAGCCCGCTTCACCGATTGCCGATTCCCCGCCCCGAAGGGCTGCGGCACACTGCGCCCCATTGCATCGGTGCCTCCGCCCGTTCCGCGCTGCGGATCGCGACGCGGCAAGCGCGCCCCACCCACCGCAGGAATCCCATGACGCGACAGATCCTCGAAGGCATCCGGGTACTGGAACTCGGGCAATTGATCGCCGGCCCGTTCGCCGCCAAGACATTGGCCGACTTCGGCGCACAGATCATCAAGGTCGAGCCGCCCGGCCAGGGCGATCCGCTGCGCAAATGGCGCATGCTGCATGAGGGCACCTCGGTCTGGTGGGAAGCCCAGTCGCGCAACAAGCAATCGGTCTGCGTCGACCTGCGCCAGCCGGAAGGGCAGGACCTGGTGCGCAAGCTGGCCGCCGGGGCCGACGTGCTGATCGAGAACTTCCGCCCCGGCACGATGGAGAAATGGGGACTGGGCCCCGAAGCCCTGCACGCGCTGAATCCGCGCCTGATCATGCTGCGCGTGTCGGGCTACGGGCAGACCGGGCCGAAGAAGGACGAGCCGGGCTTCGCCGCAGTCGCCGAGGCCATGGCCGGCCTGCGCCACCTGACCGGCGAGCCGGGCCGTGCGCCGGTGCGCGCCGGGCTGTCGCTGGGCGACACCATCGCCGGGCTGCATGGGGCGCTCGGCGTACTGCTGGCGCTCTACGAGCGCGATGCGCGCGGCGGCCAGGGCCAGGTGATCGACGTGGCGCTGTACGAGTCGCTGTTCAACCTGAGCGAGAGCCTGCTGCCCGAGTATTCGGCTTTCGGCGCCGTGCGCCAGCCGGCCGGCGGTGCGCTGCCGGGCATTGCGCCCTCCAATGCCTACCCCTGCGCCAGCGGCGAGTACGTGCTGGTGGCGGCCAACGGCGACGCCATCTTCAAGCGCCTGATGCACGGTATCGGCCGCCCGGACCTGGCCGAGGATCCGGCACTCGCGCGCAACGACGGCCGCGTCCAGCGCGTCGACGAGATCGACGCCGCCATCGCGGCGTGGACGCGCACGCAGACCGTGGAAGCCGCGCTGGCCGTGCTGCGCGCCGCCGAGGTGCCGTCCGGACGCATCTATACGGTCAAGGATATTGCCGAAGACCCGCACTACCGTGCGCGCGGGGTGATCGAGCAGGTCACCTCGGCCGGTGGCCTGTCGGTGGAGGTGCCGGGCATCATGCCCAAGCTCTCCGCCAGCCCGGGTGCGATCCGGGAGCGCGCGCCCCGGCTCGGCGAGCACACCGACACGGTGCTGGCGCAGGCCGGCTTCGACGCCGCCACCATTGCCGACCTGCGTGCACGCGGGGTGATCGCATGAATGCCGCCGCGTTCGTGCGCGGCGCGGCGCACGTCGAGATCAACGAAGTGGCGCCGCGCGACGGGCTGCAGATCGAGCCGCTGGTGGTGCCGACCGAGGCCAAGCTGGGCTTTGTCGACGCCTTGTCCGCCTGCGGCTTCGCTCGCATCGAGGCAACCTCTTTCACCTCGGCGCGGGCCATCCCCGCGCTCGCCGATGCCGAGGCCGTGATGCACCGCATGCAGCGCGTCCCCGGCGTGCGCTACACCGCGCTGGTGCCCAACCTGCGCGGGCTGGAGCGCGCGCTGTCGTGTGCGCCCGACGAGCTGAACCTGGTGATGTCGGCCAGCGAGACCCACAACCGTGCCAACCTGCGCATGACGCGCGCGCAGTCGCTGGCCCAGCTCGAAGCGATGATCGCCGAGGCGGGCAAGGCCGGGGTGCCGGTCAACGTGTCCTTGTCGACGGTGTTCGGCTGCCCCTTCGAGGGCGAGGTGGACGATGCCGAGGTGCTGGCGCTGGCGCAACGCCTGGCCGAGGCCGGCGCGGCGGGCATCACGCTGTGCGACACCACCGGCATGGCCTATCCCGACCAGGTCGCGCACCTGTGCATGGCGTTCCAGGCGCGGCTGCCGGCCGCCGCCCTGACCATCCACCTGCATAACACGCGCGGCATGGGTCTGGCCAACGCGCTGGCCGCCTGGCAGGCCGGCGTGACACGCTTCGATGCTGCTGCCGGTGGGCTGGGCGGCTGTCCGTACGCGCCGGGCGCGAGCGGTAATGTCAGCACCGAGGAATTGGTCCATATGTTCGCCGCCATGGGCGTGGAAACCGGCGTGGATCTCGGCCGCCTGCTGCAGGCCGTGGCCGGGCTGCCGGACATGATCGGGCGCGATCCCGGCAGCCAGCTGCTGCGAGCCGGCCCGCGCCTGCGCACGCACCGGCCGCCGGATTGGCTGGCCGCGCATTTCGCCGCGCCCGGCGCCGCCTGAATCCCATGCTGCCCGCGAGAGCTTGCCCGCTGCGGCGGGTACCGCAGAGGAGCGCGCCCGGCGCCGGAGACGGCCGAGGGCCGGCTGGCCAAGGCTGGCGCAGGCAGGTGCAGGCAGACCAACAGATAAACAGACAATCAAAGAGACAGGAGACGCGCATGCAGACCCCGATTCCCGCAATTCCCGCTGCCAAGGCGCGGGCCGACGCGATGCTTGCCGGCCGTCGCCGGCGCCTGTCCGGTGCACTGGCATGGCTGGCCCTTGCCGGCGCCGGCAGCTTCGCCGCGCGGCCGGTTCTTGCCCAGGATGGTGCCTATCCGAGCCGCAACGTCACGCTGGTGGTGTCGGCCGCCGCCGGGGGCACCACGGACATCGCGGCGCGCATGATCGCCGAGCCGCTGGCCAAGGCGCTGGGCCAGCCGGTGGTGGTCGACAACCGGCCGGGCGGTGCCGGCAGCATCGCCGCGCAGCTCGTCGCGCGCGCCAGGCCGGACGGCTACACGCTGCTGCTGCAGTACTCGGGCTTCCACGTCATCACGCCGCTGCTGGTGAAGAACCTGAGCTGGGATCCGGTCAAGGACTTCGCGCCGGTGGCCAACGTGCTGTCGGCGCCCCAGGTGCTGGTGGTGCGGCCGGGCCTGCCGGTGAAGTCGCTCAAGGAGCTGGTTGCCTACGCCAAGGCGCACCCCGATAAGCTGAACTACGCCTCCTCGGGCAACGGCTCCCTGCAGCATGTCTCGACCGAGCTGCTCAAGCAGATGGCCGGCATCGAGATCACGCACGTGCCCTACAAGGGCACCGGCCCCGCCATGACCGATCTGCTCGGCGGCTCGGTGGACCTGACCATCACCACGCCGCCGCCGCTGATGGGGCATATCCAGGCCGGCAAGCTGCGCCCGCTGGTGGTGACGAGCAAGAAACGGCTGCCCAGCCTGAAGGACGTGCCATCGGCGCCGGAGGCGGGCTATCCCGACCTCGAGGTGTCGTCCTGGTTCGCCATGTACGCGCCGGCCGGTACGCCCAAGCCGGTGATCGACAAGCTGGCGGCCGAGATCGAGAAGATCATGCGCAGCGACGCGTTCCGCGCCAAGGCCGAGGAAATGGGGGCCGAAGCCCAGTTCATGGGGCCGCAGCAACTGGCGCAGTACCAGCGCGGCGAACTGGCACGCTGGGCCAAGGTGATCAAGAGCGCCGACATCCACGCCGAATGAGTGCGGAATGAGCGCGGAATGAATGCACCGAGGCAAGCCTTCCGAAAGGCTTGCCGGGTATCGTCAGCCTGGCCCGGCCGCGCGATGGCGTCGCCAGGCAGCGGCATTCGGCGCGACTAGGTGAATATCCCGATGCGGCTGGCAAGGCACTCGCGTAGCATCGCATCCTGCCGCGCAGCGGCGCTTCCGGGTACAAAACAGGTAGGAGAGAGCATGGATAACAAGAATTCACGCAGGCGCGTCCTGCTGGCGCTGTCATTGGCCGTGGCCGGCCTGTGCGCCGGGGGCAGTGCGATGGCGCAGGCCAAGCTGGAGAAGAGCAAGGTCACCATCGCCGTGGGCGGCAAGAACCTGTTCTATTACCTGCCGCTGACCATCGCGGAGCGCCTGGGCTATTTCAAGGACGAAGGCCTGGACGTGCAGATCGTCGATTTCGCCGGCGGCGCCAAGGCACTGCAGGCGGTGGTGGGCGGCAGCGCCGATGTCGTCTCGGGAGCCTACGAACACACGCTGGCACTGCAGGCCAAGGGCCAGCAGTACCAGGAGTTCGTGCTGCAGGGCCGCGCGCCGCAGATCGTGCTGGTGGTGTCGAACAAGACCATGCCCAACTACAAGTCGATCGCCGACCTGAGGGGCAAGAAGATCGGTGTGACCGCGCCGGGCTCGTCCACCAACATCATGGTCAACTTCGTGCTGGCCAAGGCCGGCCTGAAACCGAGCGACGTGTCCTTCATCGGCGTAGGCGCCAGCGCGGGCGCGGTGGCGGCGATGCGCTCGGGCCAGATCGACGCGATGGCCAACCTCGATCCGGTGATCTCGATGCTGACGCAGAAGGACGAGGTCAAGATCGCCTCGGATACCCGCACGCTGAAGGAAACGCAGGCGGTGTTCGGCGGCAATATGCCGGCCGGCTGCCTCTATGCGTCGACCGCTTTCATCCAGCAGAACCCGAACACCACGCAGGCCATGGCCAACGCCATGGTGCGCGCGCTCAAGTGGCTGCAGAAGGCGGGCCCGTCGGATATCGTCAAGACGGTGCCGGAAAGCTATCTGCTGGGTGACCGGGCGCTCTACCTGGCGGCGTGGGAGAAGGTGCGCGAAGCCATCTCGCCGGACGGCACCATGCCGGCCGACGGTCCGCGCACGGCCCTGAACACGCTGCAGCAGTTCGACGCCGAGATCCGCGGCAAGAACATCAAGCTCGACACTACCTACACCAATGCCTTCGTGCAGAAGGCCAACGCCAGGTACAAGTAAGGCAGGGCAGGGCGAGCAGGGCCGGTAAGCGCGCGCGGCGTGCTGCCGTGCCTGCGGCAGCCGCCGCGCCGTGCAGCCCCTTGCTCAGCACCCGGCGCCGCATGGCGGCGCATTCCGATGGAAATCCATGAGTACTCCCGCACTTTCCCTTGCTAACGTCACCTGCACCTTCGTCTCGCGCGAGGACCGCAGCCAGCGCTATACCGCCGTCCGCGACGTGACCCTGGACGTGCAGCCAGGTGAGTTCGTTTCCGTGGTGGGTCCCACCGGCTGCGGCAAGTCCACGCTGCTCAACGTCGGTGCCGGGCTGCTGCAGCCCTCCAGCGGCGAGGTGCGCGTCTTCGGCGAGCGGCTGACCGGCATCAACCGGCGCGCCGGCTACATGTTCCAGGCGGAGGCGCTGATGCCCTGGCGCAGCGCCCTCGACAACGTCGCCGCCGGCCTCGAGTTCCGCGGCATGCCGCGCGCGCAGGCCCTCGAGCAGGGCGAGCACTGGCTGCGCCGCGTCGGCCTGGGCGGCTTCGGCGACCGCTATCCCCACCAGCTGTCGGGCGGCATGCGCAAGCGCGTCAGCCTGGCCCAGACCCTGGTGCTCGACCCCGACATCATCCTGATGGACGAGCCGTTCTCGGCGCTCGATATCCAGACGCGGCAGCTGATGGAAAACGAGGTGCTCGAACTGTGGGCCGCCAAGCGCAAGGCGGTGCTGTTCATCACCCACGACCTCGACGAAGCGATCGCCATGAGCGATCGTGTGGTGGTGCTGTCGGCCGGTCCGGGCACGCATCCGATCGGCGAGTTCACCATCGACCTGCCGCGTCCGCGCGACGTGGCCGAGATCCGCAACCATGCGCGCTTCGTCGAACTGCACGCCGCCATCTGGGACGTGCTGCGCGAGGAAGTGCTCAAGGGCTACGCCCAGCAGCGCAACGCGGCCTGAGGCCGCGGCAACAACCGAATCCGAACAGTCATGGCATTCCGCAAAGACTCGCAAGGCATGCTGCGCATCTGGCAGCTGCTGCTCCTGGTGGTGATCCTGGGCATCTGGCACGCGGCCACGCGCTCGCAGCAGGTTGCCTTCTTCTTCGGCGAGCCGCTGGTGGTCGCGCAGCGTATCTGGAGCTGGTTCGTCGTCGAGCGCGACATCTACCTGCATCTCGGCGTGACGCTGGCCGAGACCGTGCTCGCCTTCGGCATCGGCACCGCGAGCGGGCTGGGTGTCGGCTTGTGGCTGGCGCTGAGCCCGTTCGCCTCGGCCGTGCTCGATCCCTACATCAAGGCCGCGAATTCCATGCCGCGCGTGATCCTCGCGCCGATCTTCGGCGTGTGGTTCGGGCTGGGCATCTGGTCCAAGGTGGCGCTGGCGGTGACACTGGTCTTCTTCATCGTCTTCTTCAACGTCTACCAGGGCGTCAAGGAGGTAAGCCCGGTGGTGCTGGCCAACGCGCGCATGCTCGGCGCCAACCGGCAGCAGCTGCTGCGCCACGTCTACCTGCCGAGCGCGACCAGCTGGGTCTTCTCCTCGCTGCACACCTCGGTGGGCCTGGCCTTCGTGGGCGCGGTGGTGGGCGAGTACCTGGGCTCGGCCAGCGGCGTCGGCTACCTGATCCTGCAGGCGGAAGGGACCTTCGACATCAACACGGTGTTCGCCGGCATCGTCGTGCTGACTGCGTTCGCCCTGGTGCTCGACGGGATCGTCGGTCTCGGCGAGAAACGGCTGATGCGCTGGCAGCCGCGCAGCGGCGAGACCGAGAAACTGTGATCCCGCGCATGCGGGGCCGGCATGGCCGGCTCCGCATGCTGAGCGCCGCGCCCCGACCCGCAAGCGCCGGGGAAATTGTTATAAATTGCTCGCTTGCCCCCGGCTGGCGCCAGGCCGTCCGTAGAATCGAGTCTCCTTGAGTCCGATCTCCCCGGAGGTGCTCCGATGAACGCCTGGCACGGTGCGATGTGGCGGCGCTGAGCTTGCCGGCGCCACGCTCCGGCCGGCCGCTCCGGCGGCGCTGGCGGCGTGCGGGAGTGGTCGCACTCGTACTGCTGGGCCATGCCTGGCTGCTGGGTACCTTGCCCTGGCCGGGGGCGGCGGATCGCGCGATCGCGCCGGCGCAGCGGCGGCCCGCCTTGCAGTGGGTGCAGTTGCGCCCGCCGCCTGCGCCGCCGCCGCCTGCCGTGCAGGTGGCACGACCGGCACCGGGCGCGACTCCGGCCCGGCCGGCGCCATCCGTGCGCAGTGTCGCGCCGGCACCGCCGTCTTCGACCGCGATCATGCTGCCCCCACCGGGGCCTCCTGCGGCGCTGCCTGCGGATGGGCGCGCCGTGTCCCTGGTACGTCCCCGCCTGTCCTCCGAGCCCGTATCCGATTCCATGGCGCGCGGCACGGACCCGCTCCAGGAGAATCTTGCGCGGAGTGCCCAGCGCGGCGCGGCACGCTTTGCCCGGGGCGCCTCCGATGCGGCCGCGTCGGCATCGCAGCGCCTGGCTGCCGGCATGGACGCGGCCGGGCGTACGAGCGGCTATGAAGAAACCGGGTTCGCGGGTGGGCGTGGCGCGCGCGTGCAGGGCGCACTGGGCAGCTACTGCCTGCGCACCAAGGAGTCCGGCCTCAAGGTCGATCCCTTCCGCCAGGAGCTGGCAGCGCCCACCAACTGTCCGCCGCGCTAGTCCCTTGCGTCAGCGCATCCGTGACCCGGCGGGAACAGCACGGTGACGGTCAGGCCGCCCCCCGCTGTCGGCGCCAGGTCGACATGCGCACGATGTAGCCGCGCGATCTCCCGCACGATCGACAGGCCCAGGCCGCTGCCAGGTCGTGCGGTACCGCTCTCGCCGCGATAGAAGCGGGAGAATACGCGCTCGCGTTCGCCGGCATCGATGCCCGGCCCGTTGTCGACGACCTGCAGCCAGGCACCGTCCCCGGCGTGCGTCGTGCCTTGTCCGACCCGCACCGTGACCTCGGCGTGCGGGCCGGCATAGCGGATGGCGTTATCGAGCAGGTTACCGAGCAGTTCCTGCAGCAGCGAGCCGATCAGGATCTCGTGGGCGAGCTGTTCGCGCGGCTCGATGGTCTCGGCCACCAGCAGCCAAACCAAGCGCGCGCGGGCGGAGCCGACGTCGTGCAAGGGCAGCGTGATGGCTGCCATGCGCAGTGGCTCGCCGCGGAATTCGGCATCGTAGAACACGGTCTGGTAGAGCGGATGGTCGCTGCCCGGCGGCATCGGCAGCGCATCGTAGCCGGTCACGGTCTCGCCATGCTCGTCGCGCACCCGGTAGTAGATGCGCGAGCCCGATTCGGACTCGAAGACCTCCAGCGCCAGGTAGGGCAGCTCCACTTCGATGCGGCCGTCGCGCAGGCTGACGCCTTCGCGCATCGCCTTGAGCGAGGCATCCAGCGTGCGGTCGAAGGCCTGGTGCGCGGCCGCGGTGGCGCGCCGGTCGGTCAACCAGGCATCGAGCGCGAGCAGGGTGAGCAGCGGCACCAGCAGCCACAGCGACAGTTGCAGCCGCAGGCTGGCGGCCTTCATGAGCCGGCGCCCGTTGCGCCGGGTTCGCGTGCCTCCAGCAGATAGCCCAGGCCGCGCAGCGTGACGATGGCGGCGCCGCTGCCGTCCAGCTTCTTGCGCAGGCGGTGTACGTAGATCTCGATGGCGTCCGCATTGACGGACTCGTCGATGCCGAAGATCTTCTCCGACAGCGCGGCCTTGTTGACGGCGCGTCCGTCGCGCAACAGCAGGACCTCCAGCACGGCGCGTTCGCGGCCGGTCAGCGCGAGCAGTTCGCCATGCAGCGTGAAGGCGCGGCTGATGCTGTCGTAGTGCAGCGGGCCGCAGCTCAGTTCGGTGCGGTCATGCCATGGCTGCGCCGGATCAGCGCTCGCGCACGAGCCTCCAGTTCGGATAGGTCGAAGGGCTTGGCCAGGTAGTCGTCGGCGCCGAGGTTCAGGCCGCGCACGCGATCCTCGACCGAGCCGTGCGCGGTCAGGATCAGCACCGGCACCGGATTGCGCCGCTGGCGCAGCCGGCGCAATACCTCCAGCCCGTCGAGCCGGGGCAGGCCCAGGTCGAGGATGGCCAGCGCGTAGTCCTGCGTGGACAGTACATGGTCGGCGCCACGGTGGCGCTGGGCGAGGTGGCCGGCAGCTTCCGCAGCGCGTCCAAGTATGACGTGGGGGTCGGCTACAGCACCGGCGGCTTTGCCGCAGTGGTCACCTGGGATCGCCAGAACGGCGCCGGCACCAGCACCACGCCGGCCGATGCCACCGACTATATCCAGGGCATCCATGCCGGCGCCAGCTACGACTTCGGCAGCCTGAAGCTCTATGCCGGCTACCGGAACTACAAGCGCGCATTCACCACCTCGGCGGCTTCGCAGCGCAGCGCTATGTACTGGGCCGGCGCCAGCTACGACTTCACGCCGGCCTTCACGCTGTACGGCGCGGTCTACAAGCAGGTCGTCAAGGAGAGCGGCGGCGATCTGATCATGTTCTCGCTGCGCGGCCAGTACGCACTGTCCAAGCGCACCACGGCCTATCTGTCGGCGGCCTATGCCACCGCGCAGCAGGGCCACAACGTGAGCGTGTCGCGCGACCTGGTCGGCTACGGCAACAACCAGTTCGCCGTGACGGCCGGCCTGCAGCACCGCTTCTGAACATAGACAGGTGTTGGGAGGCTGCTGACCGCCGGCGCGAGGGCTCGTGCGGAGGGCGGCAGCTTTTGAGGTGTCTTGCCTCGGCAGGGCGCGGATGCGAGTCCGCGCCCTTTATTTTTCCGGCCGGCGGGCGAGGGCCGCGCGCCGGTGGCCCGGCTTCAGGGCACGATGACGATCTTGCCGGTCACCTTGCGCGCTTCCATGTCCTTGAGCGCCTGCGGTGCCTGATCGAGGGAGTAGCGTGCCGAGATGTGGGGGCGGATCTTGCCTTCCTTCATCCAGCCGAGCATCTGCGCCATATTGGCCTGGTTGGCCTTGGGCTCGCGGCGCACGAACTCGCCCCAGAACACGCCGACCAGCGAAGCGCCCTTGAGCAGGGCCAGGTTCAGCGGGATCTTGGGGATCTCGCCGTTGGCGAAGCCGACCACCAGGTAGCGGCCGCGCCAGGCGATGGAGCGGAAGGCCGGTTCGGCGTAGATGCCGCCAACCGGATCGTAGATGACATCCGGACCCTTGCCATCGGTCAGCGCCTTGACGCGCTCGCGCAGGTCTTCGGTGCTGTAGTTGATCAGCGCGTCGGCGCCGTGCTCCTTGCACACTGCCAGCTTCTCGTCGGTCGAGGCGGCGGCGATCACGCGGGCGCCGATGGCTTTGCCGATCTCGATCGCGGCAAGTCCCACGCCGCCAGCGGCACCCAGCACCAGCATGGTCTGGCCGGCCTTGAGCTCGCCGCGATCGACCACCGCGTGGTGCGAGGTGCCGTAGGTCAGGGTGAATGCGGCCGCGGTGTCGAAGTCGATGCCGGGCGGCATCGGCACCACGGCGCTGGCCGGCGCCTTGGCCTGCGAGGCGAAGGCGCCGTTGCCCAGGTAGGCGATGACCTTGTCGCCAGGCTTGACGTGGGTCACGCCTTCACCGACCGCATTGACCACGCCGGCCAGCTCGGAGCCCGGAGAGAAGGGCAGCGCCGGCTTGGCCTGGTACTTGTTCTGGATGATGAGCACGTCGGGGAAGTTGACCCCCGCGGCCTTGACGTCGATGACCACTTCGCCGGCGCCCGGCACGAGGTCGGGCAGGGTTTCGATCACGAGCGAGTCGGGCGGTCCCCAGGCTTTGCACAGTACGGCTTTCATCTTGTCTCCGGTGGTGATATCTCTGGTGGTATCGGTGGTGTGTCCGGCCCGGCCGCGCCAACGCGCCGCCGCGCAGTGCAGGGCAAGTGTAGCGCAGAATAGCACGGTCGTTCTGTTTCTTCCCGGGCCTCCGCCGCGCGGCGCCCGTGGTCCGCGATGCGGTCCCGCCTCGGGTACAATCGCGGCCATGCATATCCTTCTCGCAAACGACGACGGTTACCTCGCGCCGGGCCTGGCGGCGCTGCATGCCGCGCTGGCCCCGCTTGGCCGCATCACGGTGATCGCGCCCGAGCAGAATCACAGCGGCGCATCGAACTCGCTGACGCTGCAGCGGCCGCTGTCGGTCTATGACGCGCGGGAAGGGGTGCAGAAGGGTTTCCGCTTCGTCAACGGCACGCCGACCGACTGCGTTCACGTCGCCTTGACGGGTTTGCTGCAGGACAAGCCGGACCTGGTGGTGTCGGGCATCAACCAGGGGCAGAACATGGGCGAGGACGTGCTCTACTCGGGCACGGTCGCAGCTGCCATCGAAGGCTACCTGTTCGGCATCCCCTCGATCGCCTTCTCGCAGGTGGACAAGGGCTGGGACCAGCTCGACAGCGCGGCCCGCGTGGCGCGTACCATCGTCGAGCGTGTCATTGCCAATCCGCCCGCGGAGCCCTTCCTGCTCAACGTCAACATCCCGAACCTGCCGTACGAGCTGCTGCGCGGCCACCGCGCGACGCGGCTGGGCAAGCGCCACCCATCGCAGCCGGTCATCACGCAGGTCAACCCGCGCGGCGAAACCAATTACTGGATCGGTCCGGCCGGCGACGCGCGCGATGCCAGCGAAGGCACGGATTTCCATGCCACCGCGAACGGTTTCGTCTCGCTGACGCCGCTGCAGCTGGACCTGACGCATCGCGGCCAGCTGGATCAGCTCAGCCAGTGGCTGCCGTAGGCATTCCCACGGCAGCCGCACGCAGCCTGCAGTACCGATGAACTCCCCAACGCGTCGTCCGAAGTTTCCCCTGTCCTTGGATGCCGTGGTCGAGCGCAAGCCGGCCCCGGCGCGTACCGCTGGCATGCCGGCGGTGGGCGGCGCGCGTACCGCCGCCACGAGCAAGGTCCGGGCCAAGCCGGTGGCGCCTGCCGCCGTGCCAGGCAGCGCGGTGGAAGCGCGTGCCACCGCGGCCAGCGCCGGCGGCGGCGGCATGGCTTCGGAGCGCGCGCGGGGGGCGTTGGCGGCGCGCCTGCGCGCGGGTGGCATCCGCGACGAGCGGGTGCTGCTGGCGATCGGGGCGGTGCCCCGCCACCTGTTCGTCGATCCCGGCCTCGCCTCGCAGGCGTACGAAGACGCGGCACTGCCGATCGGCCACCAGCAGACGATCTCCAAGCCCTCCGTGGTGGCGCGCATGATCGAACTGCTGCGCGACGGGCTCGGCGCGGACCAGCCGCTCGGCCGCGTGCTGGAGATCGGCACGGGTTGCGGCTACCAGGCCGCCGTGCTGAGCCAGGTGGCGGCCGAAGTGTTCTCCATTGAACGCATCCGTCCGCTGCACGAACAAGCCAAGGCGAACTTGCGGCCGCTGCGTGTGCCAAACCTGCGGCTGCATTATGGCGACGGCATGCTCGGACTGCCGCAGGCGGCACCGTTCTCGGCCATCATCCTGGCGGCCGCGGGCATGGAGGTGCCGCAGGCTTTGCTCGAGCAACTCGCGGTCGGCGGCCGGCTGATCGCGCCGGTGGCCGTGGTGCCGCCGGCCGGCGGGCCCGGGCAGACGGTGACGCAACAGCTTCTGCTGATCGAGCGCCTGAACCGGCATCGCTTTCACCGGACCGCGCTTGAAGCCGTATTCTTTGTGCCCTTAAAATCGGGCACCATCTGAGTCGAACTATGCACAACATCGTGAAATCGGAACCCATCGCCCGCGCCGGACGCCTCGCGCTCGCGTCCTCGCTGCTCGGCTTGCTGGCGGCCTGCGCCTCGACGCCGATGCCGGCTCCGGTGGTCGACCGGACCTCGACCGCCGCCCCCGCAGCGCCGCTCGAGCCGCCGCCGCCCGGGTACTATCGGGTCAAGCGCGGCGATACGCTGTACCGGATCGCCCTGGAAAACGGCCAGTCCTATCGCGACGTGGCGGCCTGGAACAATCTGGCCAACGTGAACCAGATCGAGGTCGGCCAGTTGTTGCGGGTGGTGCCGCCCGGCGCCGATGCCGGCACGCCCCAGGGTGTCTCGACTGCGCCCGTCGCCGCCGCCGGCGTGCAGGCCCAGCCGATCGACCAGGCGCGGCCGCTGCCTCCCGCCGGCAGCACGCCTGCCGCCGCGACGCCGCCCGCACCGGTGCGCACGCCGCCGGTGGCGGCATCGCAGCCGGCGGCCGACGGCAGCATCCGGCTGGCCTGGCCGGCCAGTGGACAGGTGATCGCCCGCTTTGACGAAAAGGCCAATAAAGGCATCGATATCGCGGGCAAGCGCGGCGAGGCGGTAGTAGCCGCTGACGATGGCCGCGTGATTCATGTCGGCCCCTTGCGCGGCTACGGGAATCTTGTCATCATCAAGCACAACGAGACATATCTAACTGCATACGGCAACAACGACAAGATTCTTGTGGCCGAGCAGTCGACGGTACGCAAGGGTCAGAAGATCGCGGAAATGGGCAGCACCGACACCGACCGTGTCAAGCTGCATTTCGAGGTCCGGAAGGACGGGAAACCGGTTGACCCGATGCGTTACTTACCGCCACAGTGAGGTTGCATGCCACGCCAGAAAACTGTCTCATCCGGAACCGCCAGCAGGACCCGTCGTCCCAAGCAGCCGGAAGTGAAGGCTGGCGTGGCGGCGGCTGATCCTCAGGCCGAGCCTTTCGGCCAGGATGTGGACGCGGCGGCCGAACTGATTCCCCTGACCGAAGAGCCCATCGCCACCGGCGGTGGCGCCGTGCTCGGTGCCGGCGACATGCTCGGCGACGATGCCGAGGCCTCCCTCCACGACGACGACGCGGATCGGGACGACGAAGAAGAGGAAGAAGAGGAGGCCGAGCCCGCCGAGCACGACGATTTCCGCTCGGTGCTCCATACCGAACTGGCGGCCGATACCGTCCAGCACTACCTGAATCGCATCAGCATCAAGCCGCTGCTGTCGGCGCCCGAGGAACTGCATTTCTCGACGCTGGCCAAGGACGGCGACTTCTCCGCGCGCCAGGTGATGATCGAGCGCAACCTGCGCCTGGTGGTCAGCATCGCCAAGGGCTACCTGAACCGCGGCGTGCCGCTGCTCGACCTGATCGAGGAAGGCAACCTCGGCCTGATGCACGCGATCGAGAAGTTCGACCCGTCGCGCGGCTTCCGCTTCTCCACCTATGCCACCTGGTGGATCCGCCAGAGCATCGAGCGCGCGATCATGAACCAGGCGCGCACGGTGCGCCTGCCGGTGCACGTGATCCGCGAGCTGAACCAGGTGCTGCGTGCCAAGCGCCATCTCGAAAAGAGCGGCACCGACGGACGCGATGCGAGTCTCGAGGATATCGCCCACCTGCTGGGCAAGACGGCCGACGAGGTGCAGGACGTGCTGGCGCTCAACGAGCACACCACGTCGCTGGATACCCCGTTCGACCTGGACCCTGGCTCGAGCCTGCTCGACTTCCTTTCCGATGAGCACAATGCCGCGCCGGACCAGGAGGTCGCGCACCGCGAGCTGGAAAACCTGATGAAGCTGTGGCTTGCACGGCTTTCTGAAAAACACCGCTACGTGGTGGAACGCCGTTTCGGCCTGAACCATATCGAGCCGGCCACACTGGAGGAGCTGGCCGAGGAGATGGGGCTGACGCGCGAGCGCGTGCGCCAGATCCAGCAGGAGGCGCTGGTCAAGCTCAAGCGGCATTTCGCCTCGCAAGGCGTGCGCAAGGACGCTGTTCTGTGACCCCTGTATTGGTATTCGACATCGAGACCGTTCCCGATGTCGCCGGCCTGCGCCGGCTCAACGATCACCCCGATTCCCTCAGCGACGCCGAAGTCGCCGAACAAGCCTTCGCCGCTCGCCGCGAGAAGAACGGCAGTGATTTCCTGCCGCACTACCTGCAGCGTGTGGTGGCGATCTCCTGCGTCCTGCGGCGCAACCAGCGCGACGGCAGCGCGGTATTCCATGTCGGCTCGCTGGGCTCGCTCGACGATGGGGAGGCCGTGCTGATCCAGAAGTTCTATGACCTGATCGCGCGCTACAGCCCCCAGCTGGTGTCCTGGAACGGCGGCGGCTTCGACCTGCCCGTGCTGCACTACCGCGGGCTGGTGCACGGGATCGCCGCTCCCCGCTACTGGGAGATGGGCGAGGGTCGCGACGACGACAGCCGCGACTTCAAGTGGAACAACTACATCAGCCGCTACCACATGCGGCATCTCGACCTGATGGACCTGCTGGCCATGTACCAGCCGCGCGCCGCCGCGCCCCTGGACGACCTGGCCAAGCTGTGCGGTTTCCCCGGCAAGATGGGGATGGATGGCAGCAAGGTCTGGCAGGCCTACCAGGACGGCCAGCTCGACGAGATCCGTGCGTACTGCGAGACCGACGTCGTCAATACCTACCTGATGTACTGCCGCTTCCAGCTGATGCGCGGTGGTTTCTCCGCCAAGGAATTCGATCGCGAGGTGGAGTTCGTCCAGGAATCGCTGGCAGAACTGCCCGGCCCGCAGTGGATGGAATACCTGCGCGCCTTCCGCGTGACGCCCCTGCACACGGGCGGCGAGGAAGAGGAGGCCGATTACTGAGCGGGCAACCCTCCGCGGCGGCTCGTTGCCGCCCCGGCTTCCCGCTGCCGGGCGGGCTCAGGCGGCCAATGTCAGGCGCAGCGGCTGGTGGTCGGACGCATCCGTCTGGCTGTTCACTTCGCAGCGCACCACGTCCCCGAGCAGATCTTCCGTGACCAGCATGAAGTCGCAGGCAAAGGGCGGCTCGGGCCACTGCGCTTTGTCATAGAGCGCGCAGGTCGGTGCATTGGCCTGGCCCGGATGGGTATGCCGCCAGGCGTCGCTCCAGTCCGGCGCGCCGTCGCCGAAGGGGGCGAGCAGCCGTAGCAGGGCGGGGTCATCGATGCGGCAGTTGAAGTCGCCGCAAAGGATGGCCGCGCTGGGCCTGGCCTCGGGCGTGAAGGGCCCGGGCGCGGCCTCGCCGGGACCCGGGTGGCGTGCATGGGCGCAGGCCTCCTGGTGCCAGGCGCGCAGCGCCTCGGCCTGGGCCAGCCGCTGCTTTGCCGAATAATATTCGAGGTGAGTGCAGATCACGCGCAGGGGACGATCGCCGGCCTCGAGCGTCACTTCCAGGGCCACGCGCGGCATCGATGCCACCGTGGGGTCGGCGGGCCAGGGCAGGGTGCGGCGGAAGACCTCGCGCACCGGCAGCCGGGTCGCGATCAGGTTGCCGAACTGGCGTGGGCCACCGCGGGCGTCGACGCGGTCCACGCCCGGTGCGAAGAGCAGGCGATAGCCGGGAAGCAGGGCCGACAGTTCGGCGACCTGGTCCAGGCCGGGGGCGCCGGCAAGGTCGCTGAAGCCGCGTGTGACCTCCTGCAGGCACAGCACGTCGGCATCTGCCATTCCTTGCAGCGTGCGGACCGTACGGCCCAGGTCGACCTTACCGTCGGCGCCCCGGCCCCATTGGATGTTCCAGCAGATCAGTTCCATCGCGTACTCCGCAGATCCAGGCCTGAGAATGGCGCGAGCGGACTCCGACTGGAATACAATCGCGCTTTCGCAAAACAATACGACAGCTTCCCCTGGTGTCCCAAGCCGTGTCTTCTTCCCAAGCCAAGCCTTCCTCGGGTGCCGCCGGCGCCGCACCCGCCGCTTCCGCGCCCGCGCCGGATCCCGTTGTCCAGATCGACAGCCTTGACATGGAGGCGCGTGGCGTCGGCCGCCTCGTCAACGAGGACGGCACGCCGGGCAAGGTGATCTTCGTCGAAGGGGCACTGCCAGGTGAAATGGTCAGCTATCGCAGCTACCGCCGCAAGCCCAGCTACGAGCAGGCGCACCTGGTCGAGGTCAAGCGGGAGTCGGTGATGCGGGTGAAGCCGGGTTGCCAGCACTTCGGCGTCTGCGGTGGCTGCTCCATGCAGCACCTGGATGGGCGTGCACAGCTGGCGATCAAGCAGCGCGTGCTCGAGGACAATCTCTGGCACCTGTCCAAGATCCGTCCCGACGTAGTGTTCCGGCCCATCGCCGGCCCGGACTGGGGTTACCGCTACCGCGCGCGACTGACGGTGCGTCACGTCGCCAAGAAGGGCGGGGTACTGGTGGGCTTCCACGAGCGCAAGAGCAGCTATGTGGCCGACATGACGCGCTGCGAGGTGCTGCCGCCGCATGTGTCGGCGCTGCTGGTGCCGCTGCGCGAACTGGTGGCGGGGCTGTCGATCCGCGACCGCATGCCGCAGATCGAGCTGGCGGTCGGCGCCGATGTCACGGCGCTGGTGCTGCGCGTGCTGGAGCCGCTGAACGAGGCAGACCATGACCTGCTGCGCGCCTTCGCCGATCGCCACGGCGTGCAGTTCTGGCTGCAGCCCAAGGGGCCGGATACGGTAGTGCCCTTCTACCCGCTGGATCGGGAGCTGGCCTACACGCTGCCCGAGTTCGGTATCCGCATGCCTTTCAAGCCGACCGATTTCACCCAGGTCAACCACCAGATCAACCGCGTGCTGATCGGCCGGGCGCTGCGACTGCTCGAGGCGCAGCCCGGCGATCGCCTGCTGGACCTGTTCTGCGGTATCGGCAACTTCACCCTGCCGCTGGCAACCCAGGGGCGCTCGGCAATGGGCATTGAAGGCAGCGAAGCGCTGACCACGCGCGCGCTGGCCAATGCCAAGGCCAATGGACTGGATCACAAGACCGAGTTCGCCTGCCGCAACCTGTTCGAGGTGGAAGCCGCCGACATTGCCGCGCTGGGCCGTTTCGACCGCTGGCTGGTCGACCCGCCGCGCGAAGGCGCGCTGGCCGTCTGCAAGGCGCTGGGCGAACTGGCCCAGCAGGGTAGCGATGTACTGCCGCAGCGCATCGTCTACGTCTCCTGCAACCCGGCCACGCTGGCGCGCGATGCCGGGCTGCTGGTGCACGAGGCAGGCTACCGGCTGGCCGGTGCCGGCGTGGTGAACATGTTCCCGCACACCTCGCACGTGGAGTCGATCGCGGTGTTCGAGCGCGGCTGAGCCCGGCAGGCAAGGGTGGCCAGGGCCACCCGGACGAAAAAGAGCCGGCATGAAGCCGGCTCTTTTTTCTTTGTTGCCGGTGCATCCCGGGCCGGGCGCACCGAGCCCGTCAGTCGCGGTTGCCGCCGAAGATGCCCAGCAGAGCGAGCAGGTTGGCAAACACGTTGTAGACATCCAGGTAGATCGCCAGGGTAGCGGTCACGTAGTTGGTCTCGCCCCCGTTGACCACGCGCTGCACGTCGAACAGGATGTAGGCGGAGAAGATGCCGATGGCGATCACCGACACGGTGATCATCAGCGACGGCAGTTGCAGCCAGATATTGGCCACGCTGGCCAGCAACAGCAGGATCACGCCGACGAAGAGGAATTTGCCCAGACCGGAGAAATCGCGCTTGCTGACGGTGGCCACCGTCGCCATGGCGCCGAATACGGCCGCTGTGCCGCCGAAGGCATACATGATCAGCGCCGGTCCGTTGGAGAACTGCAGCGTCGCATTGATCAGGCGCGACAGCATCAGGCCCATGAAGAAGGTAAAGGCCAGCAGCAGGACCACGCCCATGCCGCTGTTCTTGGTCTTCTCGATGCCGTAGAAGAAGGCGAAGGCGATGCCCAGGAACAGGATCAGCGACAGGCCCGGGCGCCCGGCCATCAGGCTGAAGCCGCTGACGACGCCGATCCAGGCGCCGAGCACCGTCGGGATCATCGAAATGGCCAGCAGCCAGTAGGTGTTGCGCAAGACCCTGTTGCGCACCGTGACATCGGTGACGCTCCCTGCATTGCCGAAACCGTAGGTGTTCAGCTTGTTGTCCATGGTGACTCCTGTCTCGAAAGGTGAGGCGCCGGGCGGGCCCGGGCGGGCTCAGTGGCAATGTGGCATCGCATGGCCCGAATTGCAAGGCCTGGGCAGCTTATACGGCACATCAGGGTGCTGCTGCCTTCACACTTGCTCGCATTGGAGCGAGAAAACTCGCAATCTGTTCCCGACAATCATGGCTATTCTTGAATGTATGGTAGAAGGCACAGGTGCGGGCGGCTGCACCGGCGCCCCGCTGACGGCCCGCGCGCCATTGCCGGATACGCCGTGCGTTCATTGTCTCGTGCTAGAATTGCAGGTTTAATCCATTTGTAACCCCTTCATTTTTCGGAGTTTTTATGGCGATCGAACGCACCCTCTCGATTATCAAGCCGGATGCCGTGGCCAAGAACGTCATCGGCCAGATCTACGCCCGTTTCGAAGCTGCCGGCCTGAAGATCATTGCCGCCAAGATGGTGCACCTGTCGCGCGGCGAAGCCGAGCAGTTCTACGCTGTGCACAAGGAGCGTCCCTTCTTCAAGGACCTGGTTGACTTCATGGTCTCCGGCCCGGTCATGATCCAGGCCCTGGAAGGCGAAAGCGCCATCAGCAAGAACCGCGACCTGATGGGCGCCACCGACCCGAAGAAGGCCGAGAAGGGCACCATCCGCGCCGACTTCGCCGACAGCATCGACGCCAACGCCGTGCACGGTTCGGACGCGCCGGAAACCGCAGCCGTGGAAGTGGCTTTCTTCTTCCCCGGCATGAACGTTTACAGCCGCTGATTGTCTCGCCTGTAGCCCAGGACTAGACTCAAAGCGACTCGTAACGCTTCAAACGCCTCAAGCAAGACGCAAGACCCAAGCTGCCCTCATGAACGATCTCGTCAACCTGCTCGATCTGGACGCGGACGCGCTTACCGCCTATTGCGGCGAGCTCGGCGAGAAGCCGTTTCGTGCGCGGCAGCTGCAGCGCTGGATCCACCAGTTCGGTGCCAGCCGCTTCGATGCCATGTCGGATCTCGCCAAGTCGCTGCGCGAGAAGCTCGCGACGCGGGCCGAGATCCGGGCGCCGTCCGTCATCGCCGATCATGAATCGGCGGACGGTACGCGCAAGTGGCTGCTCGACGTCGGCGCCGGCAATGCGGTGGAGACGGTCTACATCCCGGAGGAGACACGCGGCACGCTGTGTGTTTCCTCGCAGGCGGGATGTGCCGTCAATTGCCGTTTCTGCTCCACCGGCAAGCAGGGCTTTTCGCGCAACCTGAGCGCGGGCGAGATCATCGGCCAGCTCTGGATGGCGGAGTTCGCCATGCGCGCACGCCTCGGGCGCGGCCCGAAGGACGACCGTGTCATCTCCAACGTGGTGATGATGGGCATGGGCGAGCCTCTGCTGAACTACGACCAGGTGGTGCCGGCCATGCGCCTGATGCTGGACGACAATGCCTATGGACTGTCGCGCCGCCGCGTCACGCTGTCCACCTCGGGCGTGGTGCCCATGATGGATCGCCTGGCCAAGGACCTGCCGGTCGCGCTGGCAGTATCGCTGCACGCGTCCAACGATCCGTTGCGCGACATGCTGGTGCCGCTGAACAAGAAGTACCCGCTGGCCGAGCTGATGGCGGCATGCCGCCGCTACCTGGAGTTCGCGCCGCGCGATTTCATCACTTTCGAATACTGCATGCTGGACGGCGTCAATGATGGCGTCGAGCATGCGCGGGAACTGTTGCAACTGGTGGCCGATGTGCCCTGCAAGTTCAACCTGATTCCCTTCAATCCCTTCCCGGAATCCGGCCTCAAGCGCTCGGGAAACGAGCAGATCCGCCGCTTCGCCCAAGTGCTGATGGATGCCGGTATCGTCACTACCATCCGCAAGACGCGCGGCGACGATATCGACGCCGCCTGCGGGCAGCTGGCCGGCGAGGTCAAGGACCGCACCCGGCTGGCCGAACGCGGCAAGTTCGGCAAGATCACGCCGCTCGTGCCCGTCGCCGCCAGCGGCCCGGACACGCCGTCCCGGGAGGTTCGCCCTGCATGATGCGCCTGTTGATCGCGGCCCTGCTGGGGCTGGTGATGCTGACCGCCTGCCAGGCGCCGCGTCCGCCGGCGCCGGAGGTCCAGGCGAACAGCCAGGCTGACCTCAAGCGGCGCGCCATCATCCGCCTGCAGCTGGCCACCAACTACATGCAGGCGGGCCAGAACGCCGTTGCGCTGGAGGAGGCGCAGCAGGCCATCGCCATCGATCCCGAACTGGCGGATGCCTACCATGTGCGCGCACTGGTCTACGCGAACATGAACGAGGGCGCACTGGCCGAGCAGAGCTTCCGCAGCGCGCTGTCGCTGCGTGGTGACGATGGCGACCTGCTCAATAACTTCGGCTGGTTCCTGTGCCAGCAGGCGCGCTACCAGGAGGCGCTGCCGATGCTGGAGCGTGCCGTCGCCGCCCCGTCGGCCAGCGGCCCGCTCAAGCCGCAGATCAGCCTGGGCGTCTGCCGGCTGCGCCGCGGCGACCTCGACGGCGCCGAGAAGAGCCTGCAGAGGGCCCTCGGCTACGATCGCAGCAACGCGGCGGCGATCACCAACCTCGCGCTGGTCTACTACCGGCGCGGCGAATTCCCGCGTGCCTGGCAGACCGTCGGGCGCGTCAATGGCGGCAGTGCCGCCAGCGCGCAATCCCTCTGGCTAGGAGCGCGCATTGCCCACCGGCAGGGCGACGCTGCCGCGCAGGAGGCGATGATTGCGCAGTTGCGCAGCCGCTTCCCGGAGTCGCCCGAACTGGCCGCATATGAACAAGGAGCTTGGGATGAGTGAACAGGGGGATCGCGTCGACAGCCAGCCTTCGGCAGGTAGCGCCGAGCGCGATGCGGTCGTGCGCGAGATCGGCGCGCGGCTGGCCGAGGCCCGCGAGGCGCAGCGTCTTTCCATCGAGGATGTCAGCGCGCGGCTGAAGGTCGCCGCTGCCAAGCTCAAGGCGCTCGAGGCGGGTGAGCTGGGCGGCATGCCGGACGTCATCTTCGCCAAGGGCGTGATGCGCGCCTATGCGCGCATGCTCCATGCCGACGTCGACGCGCTGCTGGCACGGCTGCAACCCAGTCCGGAACCGACCGTCGATCTGGTCGCGCGCCGCGACGGCGGGTTGAACCAGAGCTTCGATGGGCGCAACCGCTTCGCCTCGCGCAGCCCGGTCGGCTCGCGCAGTTCGGGTGGGCGCTGGATCTGGCTGGCACTGGTGGTCGTGGTGATCGGCGCCGGTGCCTATTTCGGCCTGGACCATGCCAAGGAATGGCTGGAAGCGCGCAAGGCCGCCGTCAATGCCCAGCCGGCGGAAGATGCTGCAGCATCCCAACCCGATGCCGCCCCGGGCACGGTCTCGGCGACCCTGCCCACGGTCATGAACGGTGCCGACAGTCCGGCGCCGTCCGAGGATACTTCGGCCGCCAGCGGTGCGGCTGCGAGCGGTGCAGCGGCGACGGCGTCCGTGCCTGCGGCCCAGGTGCCCGCAGCCACCGTGCCGGCTGCGGCGGCAACGGCGGCTGCGGCAGCTTCGGCGCCCGTGGCGGCAGCGCCGGCCAGCCCGGCCGCGACGGCAGCCGCCGGCAATGGCGAGCTGCAGATCCGGTTCGCCGCCGAGACCTGGTACGAGATCCGCGATCGCCGCGGCAAGGTCGTGCTGGGTGGTTCCGCCAAGGCTGGACAGGAAGTCAGCGGTGGCGGCGAGGCTCCCTACAAGGTAGTGATCGGCAACGTAAAGGGCGTCGAATCGATGACCCGCAATGGCGCGCCGGTCGACCTGCAGGCGGCCAACCGCAATAACGTGGCGCGCCTGACGCTGCCCTGAGGGCAGCGGGCGAGCAGCTTAGCAAGGTAGGATTGACCATGAACCAACAGGCCTGTCAGCCGGTACTGCCCGGCTCGCAACCGCGCCGGCAGACGCGCCAGGCGCGCGTCGTCTGGGGCGGCAATGTCGTCACCATCGGCGGCGATGCACCGGTGCGCGTGCAGTCGATGACCAACACCGATACGGTTGACGCGATCGGCACCGCCATCCAGATCAAGGAACTGGCCCGTGCCGGCTCGGAGATCGTGCGCATCACCGTGAACACGCCGGAGGCTGCGGCGGCCGTGCCCGCCATCCGCGAGCAGCTCGACCGCATGGGGATCGACGTGCCGCTGGTCGGCGATTTCCACTACAACGGCCACAAGCTGCTGCAGGACCATCCGGCCTGCGCCGAAGCGCTGTCGAAGTACCGTATCAACCCCGGCAACGTCGGCCAGGGCGCCAAGCGCGACACGCAGTTCGCCCAGATGATCGAGATGGCTTGCCGCTACCAGAAGCCGGTGCGTATCGGCGTCAACTGGGGCAGCCTCGACCAGGACCTGCTCGCGCGCATCATGGACGAGAACGGGAACCGCGCCGAGCCGTGGCCGGCCCAGAGCGTGATGGTCGAGGCGCTGATCACCTCGGCCATCGAGTCGGCGCGCAAGGCCGAGGAGATCGGGCTGCCGGGCAACCAGATCATCCTGTCGTGCAAGGTCTCGCAGGTGCAGGAATTGATCGCCGTCTACCGCGAACTAGCACGCCGCTGCGAATATGCGCTGCACCTGGGCCTGACCGAGGCCGGCATGGGCAGCAAGGGCATCGTCGCTTCCACCGCCGCGCTGTCGGTGCTGCTGCAGGAAGGCATCGGCGACACCATCCGCATCTCGCTGACGCCTGAGCCGGGAGCGCCGCGCGAGAAGGAGGTCTACGTGGGGCAGGAAATCCTGCAGACCATGGGACTGCGCAATTTCACCCCGATGGTGATTGCCTGCCCGGGCTGCGGGCGTACCACCAGCACGGTATTCCAGGAGCTGGCTGCCAGCATCCAGGCCTACCTGCGCGAGCAGATGCCGGTATGGAAGACCGCCTACCCGGGCGTCGAAGAGATGGACGTGGCCGTGATGGGCTGCATCGTCAACGGTCCGGGCGAGAGCAAGCATGCCAATATCGGCATCTCGTTGCCGGGCTCGGGCGAGTCGCCGGCGGCACCGGTGTTCGTCGACGGCGTCAAGGTCAGGACGCTGCGCGGAGAACGCATCGCCGAGGAGTTCCAGGCGATCGTCGATGAGTATGTGCGTACGCACTATGGACCGGGCGCCGTGAAGGCGGCGGCCGAGGCGGCCGCCTGAGGGCGCCGCGGCAAGATTGGAAAAGATGAGCGAATCCGTGAAGCCGGCAGCCGACGCTGCCAAGACCGAGAGCCAGGCCAAGGCCAAGCCGATGCAGGCCATCAAGGGCGTGAAGGGCATGAACGACATGCTGCCCGCCGATGCGGCGCTGTGGGAGCATTTCGAGAATGCGGCCCGCGCCATGCTGCGCGCCTACGGCTACCAGCAACTGCGTACGCCTATCGTTGAGCATACGCAACTGTTCGTGCGTGGCATCGGCGAGGTGACCGATATCGTCGAGAAGGAGATGTACTCCTTCACCGATGCGCTGAACGGCGAGCACCTGACGCTGCGCCCCGAAGGCACGGCGGCGGCGGTGCGTGCCACCATCGAGCACAACCTGCTGTACGACGGCCCGAAGCGGTTGTGGTACACCGGCCCGATGTTCCGCCACGAGCGTCCGCAGCGCGGCCGCTACCGGCAGTTCCACCAGCTTGGCGCCGAGGCGCTGGGTTTTGCCGGTCCGGACGTCGACGCTGAGATCATCCTGATGTGCCAGCGCCTGTGGGATGACCTGGGCCTGGTCGGTGTCCGGCTGGAACTGAACTCGCTCGGCCAGGCGCATGAGCGCGCCGCGCACCGCGAGGAACTGATCAAGTACCTGGAGGGCTTCCAGGACATCCTCGATGAGGATAGCAAGCGCCGTCTCTACACCAACCCGCTGCGCGTGCTCGACACCAAGAATCCCGCGCTGCAGGAGATGGCAGCCAACGCGCCCAAGCTGATCGATTTCCTCGGCGAGGAGTCGCTGGCCCACTTCGATGGCGTACAGCGCCTGCTGAAGGCCAACAACGTGCCGTTCACCATCAACCCGCGCCTGGTGCGCGGGCTCGATTACTACAACCTGACCGTGTTCGAGTGGATCACGGACAAGCTCGGCGCGCAGGGTACCATCGCCGGCGGTGGCCGCTACGATCCGCTGATCAGCCAGATGGGTGGCAAAGCGGCGCCGGCCTGCGGCTGGGCCATGGGGATCGAGCGCATCATCGAACTGATCCGCGAGGAAGGGCTCGTGCCCGAGGCCGAGGGTTGCGACGTCTACCTGGTGCACCAGGGCGAGGCCGCCGCACAGCAGGCGATGATCGCCGCCGAGCGCCTGCGCGATGCCGGGCTGGACGTGGTGCTGCATGCCACGGCCGACGGCAAGAGCGGCAGCTTCAAGTCGCAGATGAAGCGCGCCGACGGTAGCGGTGCTGCTTACGCCGTTATCATTGGCGACGATGAAATGGCCGCCGGCGCGGCCCAGGTCAAGGAACTGCGCGGCGGCGCGCAGGCCGAGGGCGGCGGGCAGCAGGTCTCGGTGCCGCTCGAGGCCCTGGTCGACCACATCGTCGACGCCATGGTGGGCGCCAGCGAATAGGACGCCACCAGCCAGGGCCGCTGCCGCGTCGAGGCGACTCGCGCGATGGCGGCGGCAAGCACTGAATGTGACAAACGCAGCGAACCTTACACTCCGGTAGACGCCTCGATATGGCTTACGATCTAGAAGAACAGGAACAGCTTGAGAGTCTCAAGGCCTGGTGGCGCCAGTATGGCAACGCCCTGACCTGGCTGGTGATTGCCGGCCTGCTGGTCTTTGCTGGCTGGAACGGCTGGAAGTACTGGCAGCGCAAGCAGGCCGCCGAGGCGGCCGTGCTCTATGAACAGGTGCTGAAGGCCGCGGATGCACGCGACGCAGCGCTGCTCAAGCGCGCTGCCGGCGACCTGGAAGAGAAGTTCGGCAAGACCGCCTACGGTCCGATGAGCGCGCTGGTGGCGGCCAAGGTGCTGTACGATGCAGGCGATCTCGCCACGGCCAAGACGCAGTTGCAGTGGGCCATCGATCACGGCAACGCCGAATATGCCAGCCTGGCGCGCGTGCGCCTGGCCGGGCTGCTGCTGGACGAAAAGGCATACGATCAGGGGCTGGCCCTGCTGGCCGGCGAGCCGCCGGCCGCGTTTGCCGCGCTGTACGCGGATCGCCGCGGTGATCTGCTGGCCGCCCAGGAAAAGCGGGCCGACGCGCGTGCAGCCTACCAGCAGGCCATCGACAAGCTCGGCGGCGGCGACGCCGCGATGCGCCAGATCATCCAGTTCAAGCTGGACGCGCTCGGTACGGCCTGATCCCGCCTCGCGCGTTCTCACCCAAAACACTATCGGAACCTTATGACGTCATTGCTTTCCGCAGTCGGATCCGCCTCCAGCCAGCGCGGCGGTGCCCTGGCCCGTGCCATGGCCGTCGGCGCCTGCCTGGCGGTGCTGGGCGGTTGCTCGTTGTTCGGCAAGGAGGACAAGCATCCGCCGGCCGAGCTCAAGCCGATCACGGCGACGCTGTCGGTGCGCCAGGCCTGGAAGGCCGGCGTCGGCAAGAGCGGTCCGTACATCCTGCAGCCCACCGTGGCCGACGGCAAGGTCTATGCCTCTTCGAACGGCGGCAAGGTGGTGGCGCTGGAAGGCGCCAGCGGCCGCGTGCTGTGGAAGGCGGAGACCGATGTCGACCTGACCACCGGTCCCGGCAGCGACGGCAACGTGACGGCGGTGGCGGGCGAGAAGGGCGTGATCTACGCGTTCGACAATACCGGCAAGCAGATCTGGAAGAAGCAGGTCAACGGTGAAGTACTGTCCACGCCCCTGGTCGGCAATGGCATGGTCGTGGTGCGCACCACCGATACGCGCGTGCTCGGCCTCGATGCACAGAACGGCGATCGCCGCTGGATCTACCAGCGCTCACAGGCGGCGCTGAACCTGCGCGCCGGCATGGGCATGGTGTTCGCCGGCGACGGCATCGTGATGGGCTTCCCGGGCGGCAAGCTCGGCGTCCTGGCGCCATCCAACGGCGTGCTGCGCTGGGAAAGCACCGTGTCCTATCCGAAGGGGGTTTCGGAGATCGAGCGCCTGAACGACGTCACCGGCTCGCCGGTGGTGATGGGACGTCAGGTCTGCGCGACGACCTTCCAGGGGCGTATCGCCTGCCTGGAGCTGTCGAATGGACAGCCGCAATGGGCGCGCGACTTCTCGTCGCCGGCGGGCCTGGCCCAGGACGAGACGACCCTGTTCGCCAGCGATGAGCGCTCGGTGGTCCACGCCTTCGACCGCCAGAATGGCAATGAGCGCTGGAAGGACGACCAGCTGCAGAACCGCCGCCTCGGTATCCCGACCGTGGTGGGCCGCTCGGTAGTGGTGGGGGATTTCGAAGGGTATGTGCATTTCCTGTCGCGCGACGACGGCCAGATCGTGGCGCGCATGAAGACCGATGGCAGCGCGATCGGCGCAGCGCCGGTCCTCGCCGGCCAGACGCTGGTGGTACAGACCCGCGACGGCGATCTCTACGGCTACGTGCCGGACTGAGCGGCGGCGCGGCGCCAGCCGCGCGCCAGTACACGGCGCCGCCCGCGCACCTGTCGGCGGGGGCGGCGCTGATCCGGTAGCATGAACCGCGCCGCGGCGCGGAGGATCCCGACAGGACAAGCGGCAGGCCGCGCTCAGATGCGGCCTGCCGTCGGACCAATATGACTCCGGAGCCCGGGGGGCGGCAGGTGCCGGCCCCCGCTTCCTTTTTTTGCATGAAACCAGTTATCGCACTCGTCGGACGGCCCAATGTGGGCAAGTCGACGCTATTCAATCGCATGACCCGCTCGCGCGACGCCCTCGTCGCCGACCTGCCCGGGCTGACGCGTGATCGCCACTATGGCGAGGGGCGCATCGGCGAGCGGCCATTCATCGTCATCGATACCGGCGGCTTCGAGCCCGTGGCCAAGGACGGCATCATGGCCGAGATGGCCAAGCAGACGCGCCAGGCCGTGGTCGAAGCCGATGTCGTGATCTTCCTCGTCGACGGCCGTCTCGGCCTGGCGCCGCAGGATCGCGTCATCGCCGATTACCTGCGCAAGACCGGCCGGCGCGTGATGCTCGCCGTCAACAAGGCCGAGGGCATGAAGTACACCTCGGTGGCGGCCGACTTCTACGAGCTCGGCATGGGCGATCCCTATGCCATCTCGTCCACCCACGGCGATGGCGTGCGCGAGCTCGTCGACGAAGCGCTCGAGATCGCCGTGCAGGAGCGCCCCGAGCTTGCCGAGACGGATGACGCGGGTGCCCGTGGCACCAAGATCGCGATCGTCGGTCGTCCCAACGTCGGCAAGTCGACCCTGGTCAACACGTTGATCGGCGAAGAGCGCGTGATCGCCTTCGACATGCCGGGTACCACGCGCGATGCCATCTATGTGGAATTCGAGCGCGGGGGCAAGCCCTATACCCTGATCGACACGGCCGGCCTGCGCCGGCGCGGCAAGGTGTTCGAGGCGATCGAGAAGTTCTCGGTGGTGAAGACGCTGCAGTCCATCGACGATGCGAACGTGGTCGTGCTGTTGCTCGACGCCCAGCAGGACGTGTCCGACCAGGACGCTCACATCGCCGGCTTCGTGGTCGAGTCGGGACGGGCGCTGGTAGTCGGCGTCAATAAGTGGGACGGGCTGGACGGCCACGCCCGCGACCGCATCAAGCACGATCTGCAGCGCAAGCTGCAGTTCCTCGACTTCGCCAACTTCCACTTCATCTCCGCGCGCGAGCGCTCCGGCATCGGCGCGTTGATGCGCTCGGTCGACGAAGCCTACGCGGCGGCCATGATCAAGATGCCGACGCCGCGCCTGACGCGGGTGCTGGAGGAGGCCGTGCAGTTCCAGCAGCCGCGCCGCGTCGGTGCGACCCGGCCGAAGCTGCGCTACGCGCACCAGGGTGGTTCCAATCCGCCCATCATCGTGGTGCATGGGAACTCCCTGTCGGGCGTGCCGGAGACCTACCGGCGCTACTTGGAGAACCGATTCCGTGCGGCGTTCAACCTCAAGGGCACGCCGCTGCGCATCGAATTCCGTACGAACAAAAACCCGTTTGCGGAATCGAACGAGTGAGTCGGCGCCGGGGCGTTTGCCACGGCAAGTTTCGTTTGCGTTCGCTTGGAACTGAGGCTAAATTCACGTAAGCGGGGCCACCCGCCTGTTGAAACCGGCTTGGTACCACCGTTTTGTTTTTTTTCTGGCGCGTTCTTGCGCCGATCGACTTGAAATCGGGGACTGATGTCCCCATTGATCATCACTAAACCTATAAATTTGGAGTGTGCCATGAGCAACAAAGGGCAACTGCTACAAGACCCGTTCCTGAACGCGCTGCGCAAGGAGCACGTGCCGGTTTCCATCTATCTCGTCAATGGCATCAAGCTGCAGGGCAATATCGAGTCCTTCGACCAGTACGTCGTCCTGCTGCGCAACACGGTGACGCAGATGGTCTACAAGCATGCGATCTCCACCGTCGTCCCGGCGCGCGCGGTCAATTTCCGCGTCGATGATTCGGCCGAAGGCTGATACGACGGCGACCGACATCGCCAGCCGCGCGCCCGCGCGGCTATCGTTTTACGGATCGGTGCCGCCGCCCCGCGAGGGCGGCGGCGCTGCTCTAGGCCTGGCCGATTGCGGTATGCCGGCACCTGCGCCACTCCCCCGCCGTGTGATCGACCGGCCGGGCACAATTGGCCCCGGCGCCAAACGCGTGGCAGGCTATTCCACCCTGATTTCCCCCCGGCGCGCTGCGCCCGACCCGCTTGCAACCCAGAGACACTTCTAATTCCGCGCCCACCCGCGCCATCCTGGTCGGCGTCGATTTCGGCAAGCACGACTTCCAGGAGAGCCTGGGCGAACTGGCGCTGCTGGCCACGACGGCCGGTTCGCTGCCCGTCCATACGCTGACCGGCAAGCGCTCGCGTCCCGACCCCTCGCTGTTCATCGGCTCGGGCAAGGCCGAGGAGCTGCGGGAGGCCGCCGATGCGCTCGATGCCGACGTGGTCGTGTTCAACCATGCCTTGAGCCCGGCGCAGCAGCGCAACCTCGAGCGCTTCCTGAACCGCCACGTCATCGATCGCACCGGCCTGATCCTGGACATCTTCGCGCAGCGCGCGCAGAGCCACGTCGGCAAGGTGCAGGTGGAGCTGGCCCAGGTCCAGTACCAGGCCTCGCGCCTGGTCCGCGCCTGGAGCCACCTGGAGCGGCAGAAGGGCGGTATCGGCATGCGCGGCGGCCCTGGCGAACGTCAGCTCGAACTGGACCGCCGCATGCTGGACGACCGGGCCAAGCGGCTCAAGTCCGACCTCGCGCGGCTGCAGCGCCAGCACAGCACGCGCCGGCGCGCGCGCGAACGAAACGACACGCTGAGCATCTCGCTGGTGGGCTATACCAACGCGGGCAAGTCGACGCTGTTCAATGCGCTGACCAAGGCGCGCGCCTATGCGGCCGACCAACTGTTCGCCACGCTCGACACGACTTCGCGCCGCCTGTACCTGGAGGGTCTGGGCAATGTGGTGCTGTCCGACACCGTCGGCTTCATCCGCGACCTGCCCACGCAACTGGTGGCGGCCTTCCGTGCCACGCTCGAGGAGACCGTGCACGCCGACCTGCTGCTGCACGTGGTCGATGCTTCCAGCGCGGTGCGGCACGAGCAGGTGGAACAGGTCAACCGGGTGCTGGCGGAGATCGACGCGGCGGATATCCGGCAGATCGTCGTGATGAACAAGATCGATGCGTCGCCCGAACTGGCTGCGCAGGGTCCGCGCGTGGAGCGGGACGAAGCGGGCGTGCCGACGCGCGTCTTCGTCAGTGCGCGCGAAGGGCTGGGCCTGGAAGCGCTGCGTGGGGCCATCGTCGAGGTCGCGCACTGGCTGGCCGAACGGCCGGACGATCCCGAGCCGCTCGACCCGCGCCTGGCGCACCTGACCGAGATGGCGCCGCACGGCGGTGCCGGCGAGCAGGGGGCGGATGACGCCGAGGGCGGCGCTGACGGGGAAGCCGGCAGCGCCCAGGTTCCCGCCCGTTAGCCGCAATTCGCCGGCAATTTGGCCGGGTTCGCCAAATGTGGCGTCGATGGCTGCTAGAATCCCCCTGTTACAAACTTCCTGGACCCGTGCACTTCATGCCCCAGTTCTCCCGGAATCCTGCCTCGCACCGCCTCGCCGGCGGCGCAGCCCCGTTGCGCGAGGCTTGGCTGCGGCTACGCGCCATCTTCTCGCTGAACGATCCCCGTTGGGGCCGCAATGGTCAGGATGACGAGGGGCGCGACAAGGAAGGGCGCGACGACAATCGTCAGCAGAACCAGCGGCCTGACGGCCCGCCCGATCTCGACGAACTCTGGCGGGATTTCAACCGGCGCCTGAACGGCCTGCTGGGCCGCAAGGACCAGGGCGGTGGCGGCAACCAGGGCTTCGGCGGCGCACCCCGCCCGGGTGGCAAGGGTTCCGGCGTCGGTGTCGGCGTCATCGTCGTGGCCGCGCTCGGTATCTGGCTGGCCAGCGGCTTCTTCATGGTGCAGGAAGGCCAGACCGCCGTCATCCTGCAGTTCGGCAAGTTCAAGTACAGCACCGGCCCGGGTATCAACTGGCGCCTGCCCTGGCCGATCCAGTCGGCCGAAATCGTCAACCTGTCGGCCGTGCGTTCGGTCGAGGTGGGCCGTTCGACCTCGATCAAGGATACGAACCTGAAGGACTCGTCGATGCTGACGCAGGACGAGAACATCATCGACGTGCGCTTCACGGTGCAGTACGACATCGACAATGCGCAGGACTACCTCTTCTACAACAAGACCGAGCGTGGCGGTGACGAGGAACTGGTGACCCAGGCCGCCGAGACCTCGGTGCGCGAGATCATCGGCCGCAACCGCATGGATGCGGCGCTTTACGAGAACCGCGAGCAGATCGCGCAGTCGCTGGCAAAGTCGATCCAGGGCATCCTGAGCGCCTACAAGTCGGGCATCCGCGTGATTTCCGTCAACGTGCAGAGCGTGCAGCCGCCCGAGCAGGTGCAGGCGGCGTTCGATGACGTCAACAAGGCCAGCCAGGATCGCGAGCGCGCGATCAGCGAAGGCCAGGCGTACGCCAACGACGTGATCCCGCGTGCCAAGGGCACGGCGGCGCGCCTGGTGGAGGAAGCCGAGGCCTACAAGGCGCGCGTGGTGGCCCAGGCCGAGGGCGATGGCTCGCGTTTCCGCCAGGTTCAGGCCGAGTACGCCAAGGCACCGCAGGTCACGCGTGACCGGATCTACCTGGAGACCATGCAGCAGATCTACAGCAACACGACCAAGATCCTGGTCGATGCCCGCCAGGGCGGCAACCTTCTCTACCTCCCGCTGGACAAGCTGCTGGCACAGGCGCAGGGTGACGCGCGTGGCGCGGCGCCCGCCGCGCAGACGCCGGCATCGTCGCAGTCGGCCAGCGGTGCGGGCGCAGCTTCGGCGCCCGACATGTCCGGCGACAGCAGCCGTTCGCGCGATGCCCTGCGCAACCGCGACCGCGACTCGCGCTGAGGAGGCCAGACATGAATCGACTCATTTCCTTCGTCATCGGCCTGCTGATCGTGCTGGCCGTGGGTTCCTCCATGCTGTTCGTGGTGGACCAGCGCCAATACGCGGTGGTCTTCGCCTTCGGCGAGATCAAGCAGGTCGTGCGCGAGCCCGGCCTGCACTTCAAGCTGCCGCCGCCGTTCCAGAACGTGGTGTTCATGGACCGCCGCCTGCAGACCATCGACGTGGCAGCCAACGAGCGCTTCCTCACCGCCGAGAAGAAGAGCATGGTGGTGGACTGGTTCGTCAAGTGGCGTATCACGGATCCGCGCAAGTTCTATGTGGCCTTCGGCGGCAATATCCGCGGCGCCCAGGACCGCATGACCCAGCGCATCGACTCGGTCGCGCGTGAGGAATTCGGCAAGCGCACCGTTGCCGATGTGGTCGCCGGCGAACGCGAGAAGGTCATGCAGAACATCCGCGCCGGCATGGCGGAGTACGCGCAGTCGGTCGGCGTCGAGATCCTCGACGTGCGGCTCAAGCGGGTCGACCTGCTGCCGGCGATCAGCGAGTCCGTCTATCGCCGCATGGAGGCCGAGCGCAAGCGCGTGGCCAACGAGTTGCGCTCTACCGGGGCAGCCGAGGGCGAGAAGATCCGCGCCGATGCCGACCGCCAGCGCGAAGTGCTGCTGGCCGAGGCCTACCGCGATGCACAGAAGGCCAAGGGCGAGGGCGATGCGCGCGCGTCGCAGATCTACGCCGAGGCCTTCGGCCGTGATCCGCAGTTCGCGCAGTTCTGGCGCAGCATGGAAGCCTATCGCAACACCTTCCGCGACAAGCGCGACCTGATGGTGCTCGAGCCCGATTCCGAGTTCTTCAAGTACATGCGTTCGAGCGGCGGTGCGGCGCCGGCACCGGCGGGACGCCGCTGACCGGTCCGGCCAGCCCCGGCTTCAGGCGAGACCCCGGCCCCGGCCGGGGTTTTGTCCGGATGGCGGGTGCGACGATGCTTGTTGGGGCACTTCGATGAGTGACGCACTCTGGCTCGCGCTGGCCTTGCTGCTGGTGCTCGAGGGGATGCTTCCCTTTGCCGCGCCGGCGTTGTGGCGCCAGGCGATGCTTCGCCTGGCACAGCTGCCTGATGCACAATTGCGCGTGTTCGGGCTGGTAGCGATGGCTGCCGGCCTGCTGGGCGTCCTGCTGCTGCGGCATTGATGTCCTGAAGTCCTGAACGCGCGTGCCGCCCCGGGCGGCTGGCCGGACCGGCCGCCCGCAACCGATTACCAGATTCACCGAGAAGAGATTCCCCCATGTCCGACCACTGGCTGCTGCCTGAAAACATTGCCGACGTGCTGCCGTCGGAGGCGCGCAAGATCGAAGAACTGCGCCGCCGCATGCTGGACCTGTTCCGCACCTACGGCTACGAGCTGGTGATGCCGCCGATGATGGAATACCTGGAGTCCCTGCTGACCGGTACCGGCCACGACCTCGACCTGCGCACGCTGAAGCTGGTGGATCAGCTCTCGGGGAGGACTCTGGGCCTGCGCGCGGACATCACGCCGCAGGTGGCGCGTATCGATGCGCACCTGCTGAACCGTCCCGGGGTCACGCGGCTGTGCTATGCCGGCAATGTGCTCCATGCGCGGCCGGCGGGCTTCCATGCCACGCGCGAGCCGATCCAGATCGGTGCCGAGATCTACGGCCATGCCGGCCTGGAGGCTGACGTCGAGATCCAGGAGCTGATGCTCGCCGCGCTGCGTGCGGCTGGCCTGTCCGGCATCCGCCTGGACCTGTGTCATGCCGGCATCCTGGAGGCTCTGCTGGAGGGGCTGCCGTCTGGTCGCAAGATCGAGGCCGACCTGTTCGCCGCGCTCGAGACCAAGGACGTGCCCGCGCTGCGCGCGATCACGGCAGGCATGCCGGAGGCCGAGCGCGATGCGCTGCTGGCGCTGCCGACGCTGTACGGTGGAGTCGAGGTGCTGGAGCGCGCGCGCGCCGTATTGCCGGCGAGCCCGAAGATCCAGCGCGCGCTCGACGAGCTGACCTTCCTCGCCAGCGAGGTGCGCGACGCCAGCGTCAATATCGACCTGGCTGACCTGCGCGGCTACCACTACCACAGCGGCGTGATGTTCACCGCCTACGTTGCCGGCCTGCCCAACTATGTGGCGCGCGGCGGCCGTTACGACAAGGTCGGTGAGGCCTTCGGCCGGGCCCGTCCGGCGACCGGCTTCTCGCTCGACCTGCGCGAGGTGGCGTCGTTGTCGCCCGTCGAAGTGCGGGCGCTGGCCGTATTCGCGCCGTGGGATGCCGATCCCGCGCTGCGCGCGGCGATCGCGGCGCTGCGCGCGGGTGGCGAGATCGTCATCCAGTCGCTGCCGGGGCATACCAAGGAACTCGACGAGTTCAACTGCGACCGCCAGCTCGTCCGCCAGGACGGAGCCTGGAAAGTCATTCCGCGCTGAGCCTTCGCATCACCGGCAGGGCCGCGTGGGGCGGCCCGTGCGCGCTTGCGCCTCCAAAATGGCGGGCGTGCCGCGCAACGAGAGTAGAATACGTTTTTAACCTTCTGACCGAATCAACATGTCCGCTTCTGCAGTAAGCCAGGGACGCAATGTCGTCGTGATCGGCACCCAGTGGGGTGACGAAGGCAAAGGGAAAATCGTCGATTGGCTTACCGACCACGCAAAGGGCGTGGTGCGGTTCCAGGGCGGCCATAACGCCGGCCACACGCTCATCATCGGCGGCAAGAAAACCATCCTGCGCCTGATTCCGTCGGGCATCATGCGCGAAGGCACGATCTGCTATATCGGCAATGGTGTCGTGCTGTCGCCGGAAGCGCTGTTCCGCGAGATCGAGGAACTGGAGTCGGCCGGCCTGCAGGTGCAGAACCGCCTGCGCGTGTCCGAGGCGACCACGCTGATCCTGCCCTACCACGTGGCCATCGACAAGGCACGCGAAGCGCGTCGCGGCGCCGGCAAGATCGGCACCACGGGCCGCGGTATCGGACCGGCTTACGAGGACAAGGTGGCGCGCCGTGCACTGCGCGTGCAGGACCTGTTCGACCCGCAGCAGTTCGCCGAACGCCTGCGCGAGAACCTCGACTTCCATAATTTCGTGCTGACCCAGTACCTCGGCGCCGAAGCGGTCGACTTCCAGCAGACGCTGGACGAGACGCTGGCCTATGCGCCGCGCCTGGCGCCGATGGTGGCCGATGTCTCGGCCGAGCTGTACGCGGTCAACGCGGCCGGTGGCAACCTGATGTTCGAAGGCGCGCAGGGCACGCTGCTCGACGTCGACCACGGTACCTATCCCTTCGTCACCTCCAGCAACTGCGTGGCCGGTGCCGCTGCCGCGGGCGCGGGCGTCGGCCCGGGCCGCCTGAACTACATCCTGGGCATCACCAAGGCCTACTGCACGCGCGTGGGCTCGGGGCCGTTCCCCAGCGAGCTGTACGACAACGACAATCCGTCGCGCCAGGATCCGGTCGGCGTGCGCCTGGCCAATGTCGGCAAGGAATTCGGCTCGGTGACCGGCCGTCCGCGCCGCACCGGCTGGCTGGACGCCGCCGCGCTCAAGCGCTCGGTGCAGATCAACGGCGTGTCGGGCCTGTGCATGACCAAGCTCGACGTGCTCGACGGCCTCGAAACCATCAAGCTGTGCGTGGGCTACACGCTCGACGGCAACACCGTCGACATCCTGCCGCGCGGCTCGGATGCCGTGGCGCGCTGCGTGCCGGTCTACGAGGAATTCGCGGGCTGGAATGAGTCCACGTTTGGCGTGAAGCAGTGGGACGCACTGCCTGAGGCGGCCCGTGTCTACCTGAAGCGCATCGAAGAAGTGGTCGGCATCCCGATCGACATGATCTCGACCGGCCCCGACCGCGACGAGACCATTCTGCTGCGTCACCCCTACCTGGCTTGACGCCTCCGGGTGCCGCCCACCGGCGGCGCGTCGGCAAGCAATACGGCCCGCGCAAGCGGGCCGAAACGTATCCGCCTCCGGCACCGGAGGCCCTGACAAGACGAGCGCGACACCGCGCCAAAGTGAAGAGCCAATCATGAACCTGCCGAGCAACGACGACGAGAACCTGTGGGTCTCCTGGGACGAATATCACCGCCTGATCGCGCGGTTGTCGTTGACCGTGCACGAGTCCGGCTGGAAGTTCGACAAGATCCTGTGCCTGGCGCGCGGCGGCCTGCGCGTCGGCGACCAGATGTCGCGCATCTTCGATGTGCCGCTCGCCATCCTGGCCACCAGCAGCTATCGCGAGGCGGCCGGCACGCAGCAGGGTGAGCTCGATATTGCCCAGTACATCACCATGACGCGCGGCGAACTGACCGGCAAGATCCTGCTGGTCGATGACCTGGTCGATTCGGGCGTGACCCTGGAGCGTGTGGGCCGGCACCTGAAGGAGCGCTATCCCGCCGTGACCGAAGTGCGGTCGGCGGTGCTGTGGTACAAGGCCTGCTCCAAGGTGGCGCCGGACTACCACGTCGCCTACCTGGCGACCAATCCCTGGATCCACCAACCCTTCGAAGAATACGACACGCTACGTCCGCACAACCTGTCGGCCTGGCTCAAGCGCGGCCGCCACGGCGGCGACGCAACCCAGGGCTGAGCCCGCGCTTAGCGGTCGGGGAGGGCTTACCGCCCCGGCCGTCGCCTGCTGATGCTGCGCTGGTTCAATAGCCCACTGTGAAGCGCTGGCGTTCGTGCGCCGGCTTCTCGATCTCGTCCAGCATCGCGATGGCGTAGTCTTCCATCGAGATCCAGCTCTTGCCGCTGGCGTCCGCCAGCAGCGTTTCCTCTCCCGTGCGGTAGCTGCCGGTGCGCGTGCCAGGCTCGAACAAGGCCGAAGGCGACAGGAAGGTCCAGTTCAGCGCGGTCTCGCTGCGCAGTGCGTTGAGGAAGTCCCGGCCGGCGAGCGCCTCGGCCTTGTAGATCTCGGGGAACTGCGGCGCATCCACCAGCTGCGTGCCCGGCGCCACGAAGAGGCTGCCGGCGCCGCCGACCACCAGCAGGCGCGGCACGCCGGCCTGCTTGACCGGGCCGAGGATCTGTTCCGGCTTCGCGTCCAGGAAGCGCACCGTGCTGATGGCCACATCCTGGCCAGCGAGGGCGGCGGCCAGGGCGGCGCCATCCGCCACGTCGACGTCGAGCGTGCTCAGGCCGGCGCGCGGCGCGAGGGAGGTGGCCTTGCGCGAGAGTGCGGTCACCGTGTGGCCGCGGCGCAGGGCCTCGTCGATCAGGCGCGTGCCGACGCGGCCGGTGGCACCGATGATGGCGATCTTCATTGCAATTCTCCTTGTCTGCAGGTTGATGACAGCTTAGTCAATGCCCGCGTATTGCGGGCGGTCGATATGAAACTATTGTGGTTACATATCGGGATAAAAAAATCAGCGCCGGTGGCGCTGTGCGGCCTGTTCGACTTCTTCCAGCATGCCGGCAATCGTGATGCCGGCCAGCGCCTGGTCCATCGCGTCCTGGGCACGCGTCGCCACCTGCTTGAGCGCCCCGGTGATCTCGCGGCCTACCATGCAGGCCGGGTTGGGCGCGCTGTGGTGCGGCGAGATCAGCGCGCTCGTCTCGACGGCGCGAAAGACCTCGAGCAAGGTGATGCCGGCGGCCGGGCGGGCCAGCGCGGCGCCACCGGTGCTGCCCATGACCGTGGTCACCATGCCGGCTTCCGCGAGGCGGCCGATGAGTCGGCGGATCAGGGCGGGGTTGGTGCCCACGCTGCCCGCGATCAGCGATGACGGCAATGGTTCGCCAGCCTGCGCAAGCAGGGTCAGGATATGCACGGCGACGGCGAAGCGGCTGCTGGTGGTCATGGTGGGCGGTCAATATGAAACCATCATAGTTACAGATAGACCGGCCTGTCAAGGCGGACGACCAGGTGAGGCGGGCGGCTGCGCGGACTGTCGGCGTCGGGCTGCTTTGCTGGTCCGAAGAGGGGTACTTCCAACAGCATCTGAGCGTTTCTGTCGGAAGGATGCCGGAAGCGGCACTGAAACTGATACACTGGCCCACGGCGCAACCGTGGCCTGCCAGAGGGTCGGTTGCCAGGTGGCCCGCGGACATCCAGACGATATCCGCCGGCTGCGTCAGCAGGGCTGTCGTATTGCGGCCCAGTTGCATTCGAGCACTAGAGCAGCAATAGAGCAATAGAGTAATCGCGCGATCGAGCGTTTCGTTCACGCATTCACGCGCTGCGGCGCGAACGGGGAGTGGAATTTGCCGGGTCCGGGAAACAGCAAAGTGGAAAACAAAAAACCCGCAGGGCTCGAAAGCGCTGCGGGTTTCCCGGTGATCTGGTGCCCAGGAGAGGACTCGAACCTCCACAGTGTTGCCACCGCTAGGACCTGAACCTAGTGCGTCTACCAATTCCGCCACCTGGGCAGGTGTCGAAACAACCGAAGCGCTCATTATAGAGAGCGCAAAGCGTTTGTCAAATCATTCTTTGAAGAAATTGAATCAGAACAACTATCCGATCCCCAGCCGGGAAGAAATCCTGGGCGTGCTGAGAACTTCCGGCTCGCCGCTGTCGGCGGGGGATATCGCCAAGGCTCTGGCCGTCACGCGCAAGGAGCATGACGGCTTCCAGAAACGGCTCGCCGCCATGGAGCGCGACGGGCAGGTCGAATTGAACCGCAAGGGCCGCTACGAGCTGGCCCACCAGCCGAACTTCGTCACCGGGCGCGTGCAAGGCCACCGCGACGGCTTCGGCTTCCTGATCCGCGACGACGGCGACGACGATATCTTCCTGCCCGAGCGCGAACTGCAGAAGGCCATGCACAACGATCGCGCGCAGGTGCGCGTGGTCGGCTACGACCGGCGCGGTCGTCCGGAAGGCCAGATCGTCGAGATCCTGGAGCGCGCCAACCGGCGCGTGATCGGCCGCCTGCTCAGCGAGGGCGGCGTGCTGGTGGTGGCGCCGGAGGACAAGCGCATCAGCCAGGACATCCTGATCCCGCCCAACGCGCAGGGCAAGGCCAAGGTGGGGCAGGTGGTCAGCGTCGAGATCGTCGAATACCCGGACCGCTACGTGCAGCCGGTGGGGCGCGTGGTCGAGGTGCTGGGCGACATCGACGACCCGGGCATGGAGATCGAAATCGCCGTGCGCAAGTACGGCGTGCCGCATGCCTTCTCCGCTGCAGCCGCGGCCGAGGCGGCCGCGTTGCCCGACACGGTGCAGCCGTCCGACCTGCAGCACCGCATCGACCTGCGCGACGTGCCGCTGGTCACCATCGACGGCGAGGACGCACGCGATTTCGATGACGCGGTCTATTGCGAACCGGTCAAGATCGGCCGCAGCAAGGGCTGGCGCCTGATCGTGGCGATCGCCGACGTGTCGCACTACGTGCGCCCCGGCACGCCGCTCGACACCGACGCGCTCGACCGCGCCACCTCGGTCTACTTCCCGCGCCGCGTGATCCCGATGCTGCCGGAGAAGCTGTCCAACGGCCTGTGCTCCCTGAACCCGCAGGTGGACCGCCTGTGCATGGTGTGCGACGCGGTCATCACCGCCAAGGGCGAGATCAAGGCCTACCAGTTCTATCCCGCGGTGATGCACTCGGCCGCGCGCCTGACCTACAACGAGGTCTGGGCCGTGCTGTCGAACACCAAGGGGCCCGAAGCCCACAAGCGCGTCGAGCTGGTGCCCCAGCTGCAGGACCTGTACGAGCTGTTCCAGGTGCTGCTCAAGTCCCGGCGCGCGCGCGGTGCGATCGACTTCGACACCACCGAGACCTATATCGTCTGCAATGCGCAGGGCAAGATCGAGCAGATCCTGCCGCGTACCCGCAACGATGCGCACCGCCTGATCGAGGAGTGCATGCTGGCCGCCAACGTGTGCGCGGCCGACTTCCTCGAACGCTTCGGCCACCCTGCGCTCTACCGCGTGCATGCGGGCCCGAGCGAGGAAAAACTGAAGCTGCTGCGCGAGTTCCTCAAGACCGCCGGCCTCAGCCTGGGCGGCGGGGACAAGCCGCAGGCCTCGGACTATGCCGAGGTGATGGACAAGATCAAGTCGCGTCCCGATGCGCCGATGCTGCAGACCATGCTGCTGCGCTCGATGCAGCAGGCTGTCTACAGCCCGGACAATATCGGCCACTTCGGCCTGTCCTATTCCGCCTACACGCACTTCACCAGCCCGATCCGGCGCTATCCGGACCTGCTGGTGCACCGCGCCATCAAGGCGGTGCTGGCCCATACCAAGTATCAGCCGGCCTATGCCGACGGCGTCGTGCTCAATACCGCGATCGCACCCAAGGCGCGCCGCCTGCAGGCCAAGGATGCGGAGCAGAAGGCCGAACGGGTGGCCGCGCGCGCGCGCCGCAACGAGGCGATCTGGGACGAGCTGGGCCTGCACTGCTCGGCCAACGAGCGCCGCGCGGACGAGGCTTCGCGCGATGTCGAGGCCTGGCTCAAGTGCTACTTCATGCGCGACAAGCTGGGCAATGAGTTCGCCGGCACCGTCAGCGCCGTGACCTCCTTCGGCATCTTCGTGCAGCTCGACGAGCTGTACGTCGAGGGCCTGATCCATGTGAGCGAGCTGGGCAGCGACTATTTCCAGTACGACGAGGCGCGCAACGAACTGCGCGGCGAGCGTACCGGGATCCGCTACCGCCTGACCGACCGCGTACGCGTGCAGGTGCTGCGCGTCGACCTGGACGCGCGCAAGATCGACTTCGGCCTGGTGCAGGAACCCTCTGCCAAGGCGTTGCGCGGCGGCCGCCCGCCTGCATCGGAGACTGCCCCCCACGTGCCGGCCGCGCACGCCCAGCCGGCGCGCAAGCGCGGCAAGCAACTGGCAGCCCTGCTTGGCGGCACCTCCAAGCCGGAAGAGTCCTTCGACGAAACGTTGGACCGCGTGATCGAGGAACAGCCAGTGTTCGAGGCCGTGATCATGCCAGCCAAGGCACCCGGCAAGGCGCACGTGCCGGCGGGCAAGCCCGCCAAGCGTGCCGCCAAGCCCAAGCCGCAGCACCTCGCCACGCCGCGCAAGGGCGCCAAGCCGCGTCCCAAGCCTGCCGGCAAGAGCGGCCGCCCCGCGCGCAAGCGCTGAGCCCGGTGTTCCTGCCGCTTGCCTTCCGGCCCCCGACGCCCGGTTCCCGCCGGGCCCGGCCGGCCGGGCGGGTACAATCGCGCCATGGCTAAACACAAACTTCTGATCGGCTTCCATGCCGTCACCGCCCGGCTGCGCCAGAACGCGGCCGGTGTCACCGATGTCTATGTCGAGTCGGCGCGCCGCGATCGCCGCATGCAGGACTTCATCCGCCTGGCCGAGAGCCTGGGGGTGCGCCTGCATCCGGTCGATGCCGAGCGCCTGCGCGGCCTGGCCGGCACCGACCGCCACCAGGGCGTGGTGGCACGCGCCGAGGAGGCATCGCTGGCGCTGACCATCGATGAACTGCTAGACGGCATCGAAGGCCCGCCGCTGCTGCTGGTGCTCGACGGCGTCACCGACCCGCACAACCTGGGTGCCTGCCTGCGCGTGGCCGACGGGGCCGGCGCGCACGCCGTGATCGCGCCCAAGGACCGCAGCGTCGGCGTCAACGCCACCGTGGCCAAGGTCGCCAGCGGCGCGGCCGAGACCGTGCCCTACATCACGGTGACCAATCTGGCGCGCACCCTGCGCGAACTGCAGGAACGCGGCATCTGGGTGGTCGGCACCGCGGACGGCGTCGACAAGACGCTCTACGATGTCGACCTGAAGGGGCCGATGGCGCTGGTGATGGGGGCCGAAGGGGAGGGCATGCGCCGCCTCACGCGTGAGACCTGCGACGAACTGGTCGGCATCCCGATGGCCGGCGGTGTCGAGAGCCTGAACGTTTCCGTGGCCAGCGGCGTCTGCCTGTACGAGGCCGTGCGCCAGCGCCGCGTGCTGGCGGGCTGACAGAGTTCGCGCATCCGGCCGGGCTTGCTGCTTTCCTTCTCTATCGCTCCCTCCTTTCGTTTCTGGATCTTGTCCCAGGGCCCCTGCCGCTGCGCAACGGGCCTGGGGCTGCGTCGACGGTACCGGGCGGCATGCTCTGCCCGGCCGGATGCTTGCCGCAGGCGGGCAGCCATCGCGCAAATGCGGGAAATCCCGACAAAAACTCTCAGAAATCCGGACATAGTGACGCATTTGCGCTGACTTTTTGATCGCATCGGCCAAAAGGCAGGGCGGGATCGGTGATTTTGTAATACATTCGCGCCATCCCAATCGCTGCGCCACTCACCTTGAATCCGGAAGTCCGTACCGAACTTGCACTAGACCGGCTGCGCGTCGAATTCACGCAGCCTGAAACCGAGCGGGATTTTCAGCTGCACCATCTCAGCCGCACCCAGGCGTCGCTGCGCCTCACGCTGCTGTTCTGCTCGCTTTTCTACGTCGCATTTTCGTTGACGGACGTAGCGGTCCTGGGGCAAGGCCGCGCAGCGCTCTGCCTGCTCGCCGCGCGCACGCTGGTCGCGGTCACGGCGGTGCTGGGCCTGCACCTGGTGCGCCAGCAGCCCGAGTCCGTCAACACGGTCTGGTTCGCGGCGAGCATTGCCGAGATCGTCGGCATGTCCACCTTCATGCTGATCGTCTGGTTCCGGCCGCACGAAATCCCGTGGCACGCGATGTCGCTGTGCATCATGCTGATCGTGGTCTACGTGTTCATTCCCAACCGGCTTTGGATCGCGCAAGGTATCGCGCTCGCCGCGACCGCGGCGTTCATCCTGCTTGCCGTGCGCATCGGCAAGCTCGAGCCATCCGATGCGCAGACCATGGCGATGCTGCTGCTGCTCGTCAACAGCTTCGGCATCGTGGCGGCGCGCCGCTATCATCGGCTCTGGCGCGATGAGTACCGCGTCCTGATGGACCTGCAGCAGCTGTCCGTGCACGACCCCCTGACCGCCTGCTTCAACCGGCGCCACCTGCACCAGACACTGCTGCCGATGGAGATCGCCAGGGCACGCCGCTTCCGGCATTGGCTGACGCTGATGGTCTGCGACATCGATCGCCTCAAGTCGATCAACGACACCTACGGCCACCAGGCCGGCGATGTGGTGCTGCAGCGGGTCGCCGCCCAGTTGCGCAGCGCCTCGCGTGACCATGTCGACAGCGTGGTGCGCTTCGGCGGCGAGGAGTTCCTGGTGGTGCTGCCGCAGACCGACCTGGATGGCGCTCTCGCGGTGGCGGAGCGGCTGCGTGCCGCGATCGCCGGCAGGCCCGAGGTGGACAACGCCGGGCTGGCTATCGCTGCGACGGCCAGTTTCGGTGTGCTCGCGGTGAATTTCGCCACCGTTGGCGAGTCGGTGACGGAAGCTTCCCTGGTAGCCGCAGCGGATGCCTTGCTGTATGAGGCCAAGCACGCGGGCCGCAATACGATCCGCTACCGCGAATGGGGCGGCAGGCCGATGGTGCGCGCAGAGGGCTCGCTGCCCTTGACCCTGTACGAGTCCAGCCCGTGGACGGACACGGTGCGCCAGGGCGAGCCGGGCGGGCGGCTGGTGCCCTGAGTCGACGCATTGGTGGTGCAGGGCACTGGTCCATTGCGTCATTCGAAAAGCCCCCCCGTTCGACAGCGCGTCCAGGCCACATGCGTCGTTGCAAATGCTCGCCATAGCCGTGCCATGGCTGCGCTTTGCGCCTAGCCTGCGACCTGGAGGCACTGCCGCTCGGCTGCGCGCCCGGGTGCGTTTTCTCTGATGCAGTGGACTAGAATCGCGGGCATGCCGTCCGCGGCGGCGCCGGCATCGCGGCGCACCGGAGGCGGGCGCGGGAGAAGTCATGAGTGAAACAAAGGAATTACTGGATCCGCAGCAGGTGCAGACCGCGCGCGCATGGGTCGCTGCAGCCCGGGACATCTTCGTCCTGACCGGTGCCGGCATCTCGGCCGAGTCCGGCGTGCCGACCTTCCGCGACGCGCTGACAGGGCTGTGGGCGCGCTACGATCCTGAGGAGCTGGCCAGTGCTGCGGCATACCGCCGCCATCCGGGCATGGTCTGGAAGTGGTACCAGCATCGCCGCGAAATGGTGGCTGCTGCGCAGCCAAACCCGGGCCACGCGGCCCTGGCGGAGCTGGCCGGCCGCAAGACGCTGACGCTGGTCACGCAGAACGTGGATGGCCTGCACCAGCGCGCCGGCAGCCAGGACGTGGTGGAACTGCACGGCAGCTTGTTCGCCGACAAGTGGCTGGACGGCTGCGGCCGCTGCGACATCGCCACGGCGGTGCCGGGCGAGCCGCCGCGCTGCGGCACCTGCGGCGCCATGCTGCGACCAGGTGTGGTCTGGTTCGGCGAGGACCTGCCGCGCGTGGCGCGCTTCCGCGCCGAGCAGGCGGCACAGCATTGCGACCTGTGCCTGGTGGTCGGTACCTCGGGCCTGGTCTATCCGGCGGCTGCGTTGCCCGGCATCGCCAAGGACGAAGGGGCGCGAGTGATCGTGATCAATCCCCAGCCTTCCGCACTGGACGAGACCGCCGACCTGGTGCTGCGCGCGCCGGCCGGGGCCTGCCTGCCGCTGCTGGTCCGGCAGGACGGCGCCTGAGGCGCCGTCCTGTCCGGATTCAGCGAGCCACCGCCACCGGGGCGCGCATCACCAGGTAGAGTCCGCACAGGATGATGGCCATGCCTGCCAGGCTGGACGCCGACATGCGGTTGCCCAGCAGCAGGAAATCCATGGCGGCGGTGACGCCGGGCACCAGGTAGAACAGGCTGGTGACATTGACGAGGTTGCCGCCCCGGATCATGCGGTAGAGCAGCAGCTGCGCGCCGACCGAGATCACCAGGCCCAGCCAGAGCAGCGGCAGCAGCAGCCCGATGCCGGGCTCCAGTGCCACCGGCTGTGCCGGCAGCAGTGCCAGGCACAGCAGCAGGCTGATGCCATATTGCAGCGGCAGGACCTGAGCCGGTGTTTGTGCGATGCCTTTCTGCAGGATCGCGCCGACCGTCATGCAGGCGAGCGCGCCCAGGGCGGACAGCATGCCGGCAGCGGAAAAGTGTGCCGCCGCGATGCCCTGGCCGACCACCAGTGCCAGGCCGCCCAGTGCCAGCGCCAGGCCGGACCGCCGGCGCGGATGCGCGCCGGGTTCCAGCCAGGCCAGCGTCAGGATGGGCTGGGCGCCACAGACCGTGGCCAGTACCCCGGGTGTGATGCCATGTGCCAGCGCGAGGAAATAGCATGCCGTGTAACCGCCGATCAGCGGCAAGCCGATCAGCGCGACGCGCAGGCGTGTGCCCGGCGCCGGCAGCCATTCCTCGCCGCGCAACAGGCCGAGCGCGGCGAGCGAGCCGCCGGCCAGCGCGAAGCGCAGCGACAGCAGGACGAAGGGGCTGGCGTGGTCCAGGCCCCAGCGGGAGAAGATCGCGCCGCTACCCCAAAGCAGCACGAAGAGGGTGGTCGGACCATAGGCGGTCCACAGACTTCCATTGGATTTCATGGGTTTGCACCTGTCGAGGCAACAACAGGCTCCAGCCGCGCGCAAAGCGGCGCCCCGGTCGGCACGACCGGCGGATCAGGGCAGGCTGGAGCGGAAAAGGGCTGAGAGGATCAGCCGAGCACGACGGCCGTGGCCGGCGGGCTGACGACCGCGGCGACCACGCCGCACGGCGGGGACGCCGGGGGAGGCGCGACAGATGCGACGACACCAGTGCGCGCGGTGCGTGCGAAGCCGTGCGCCCGATGGTCGGGGCATACGGCTTGCGGCAGGCGGGTGCGTGGTGTCATGGGAAGTTCGGTGTTCCGGATGGCCTCCGCCGCGCTTCAGGCGCTTCAGGGAGGACTTAAGGGCGGACTTAAGGGCGGACAGGCCAGCAAAGATGCTAGAGGCGACGGGCGCTGGCGTCAAGCGCCCGTCGCTGGCCGGGCTCAGGCGGCGATCAGCGTTTCCAGCTTGACCGCATCGGCGGCGAACAGGCGGATGCCTTCGGCCAGCTTCTCGGTGGCCATCGCGTCTTCGTTCAGTTGCCAGCGGAAGTCCGGCTCGTCGCTGGCCACGCGCGCCACATTGGCGGACTGTGCCTGCTCGACGGAAAGCTTGCGCTCGACTGCGCCCTCGCCGGCGGCAAGCTGTTCGAGCAGCTCGGGACTGATGGTCAGCAGGTCGCAGCCGGCCAAGGCCAGGATCTGCCCGGTGCTGCGGAAGCTGGCGCCCATCACCTCGGTGGCGTGGCCGAACTTCTTGTAGTACTCGTAGATCTGGCGCACCGAGCGCACGCCCGGGTCGTTGTCGCCGGCGTTGGCGACGGCGTCCCATTTGTCGCCGGCCTGCTTCTTGTGCCAGTCGAGAATGCGGCCGACGAAGGGCGATATCAGTTGCGCGCCGGCCTCGGCACAAGCCACAGCCTGGGCCAGGGAAAACAGCAAGGTCATATTGCAGCGGATACCCTCGCGCTGGAGCACGGCGGCGGCGCGGATGCCCTCCCAGGTCGAGGCGATCTTGATCAGCACGCGCTCGCGCGCGACGCCGCGCCGCTCATAGAGGGCGATCAGGTGGCGTGCCTTGGCGACCGTGGCCTCCGTGTCGAAGGACAGGCGCGCGTCGACCTCGGTCGAGACACGTCCCGGCACGATCGCCAGGATCTCGCAGCCGAAGGCGATCAGCAGCGCATCCATCACCGCATCGGTGCCGGCGGCGCCATGGTCGCGCACGGCCTGTTCGAGCAGCGGGCGGTAGTCAGGCTTCTGCACGGCCTTCAGGATCAGCGAAGGATTGGTGGTGGCGTCCTGTGGCGTGTACTGCTTCATCAGCTGGAAGTCGCCGGTGTCGGCGACCACCGTGGTGAACTGCTTCAGTTGCGCGAGCTGGTTCATGATCGGTCCATTGCTGGCCTGCGCGGGCGCCGCCGCCGGTGGCGGCACGGCCCGGCAGAGAGGAGGATGGGGGAGGGCGCGCAGGGCGGCACCCCTTGCGGCCATTGTACCCGTGGCTTCCGGCGTGCAGGACCGCCCGGTGCGATCCGCTACACTACGGGGTTTCCATCCAATGCATCCACTGGCTCTGTCATGAATCAGGACGAACTCAAGGCGCTGGTCGCCCAGGCTGCCGCCGACTACGTGAAGCAGGAAGTACCGCAGGGCGCGGTGCTCGGCGTCGGCACCGGCTCGACCGCCAACCTCTTCATCGATGCCGTGGCGGCTTTCAAGGACCGCTTCGCGGGTGCCGTATCGAGCTCCGAGGCATCGACGCGCCGTCTGCAGCAGCATGGTTTCACCGTGCTGGACCTGAACGAAGTGGACGAGATTCCCGTCTATGTCGACGGCGCCGACGAAATCGACGCCAGCGGCGCCATGATCAAGGGCGGCGGCGGCGCGCTGACGCGCGAGAAGATCGTGGCCTCGGTCGCGGCACGCTTCGTCTGCATCGCCGACGGCAGCAAGCTGGTCGAGGCCATGGGGGCGTTCCCGCTGCCGGTCGAGGTGGTGCCGATGGCACGTGCGGCCGTCGCGCGCCGGCTGGCGGCGCTGGGCGGCCAGCCCAAGCTGCGCATGACCAAGGAAGGCGGGATCTACAAGACCGACAATGGTAATGTGATCCTGGACGTGGCCGGACTGCGCATCACCGATCCCAAGGGCATGGAAGCCGACATCAACCAACTGCCTGGCGTGGTCACGGTCGGCCTGTTCGCCCTGCGCGGGGCGGACGTGCTGCTGCTCGGCACGCAGGACGGCGTGCGGCGCACCGACTTCTGATGCCGTCGGGGCCGGCCTGCGTGCCGGCCCGTTCAGGGAGCCGGGCTGGCCAGTGGCTTGCCCTTCTCCACCACATAGACGCCGACCAGCCGGACCGGCGTAGCGCCGGGATTGTGCGCGTCGTGGACCACGCCGGCCGGTACCACGAAGGCTTCTCCCGCCTTGATCCGGCGCGGCGGCTGGCCGTCCACCAGCAACTCGGCCTCGCCCTCGGTCACGTAGCTGATTTCGTCGCCGGGATGCGTATGGCGCCCGGCATGAGCGCCCGGCGCCACCTCCACCTTCGCCACCACGGCCTCGCGGCCTGGCACCGAGGTGTCCTCGCGCGAGACCAGGGTGCGCGTCAGGCCGCCGGCCTGGGCCAGCGCCGTGCCGGAAGCCAGCGCCAGGCCGGCCAATGCCAGCGCGCCGGCGTACTGCGTCATCTTGCGGTCCATCTCCTCTCCTCCTCTGCCCGGGGTTGTCGTTCTGCTTCGATTTGCTTCAGGCTGCGCCGTTGCCATGGCGGCTGCCTGGGCGGCAGGCTGGCCGCAGATGCAGGGGTGATGCAGGGGTGATGCAGGGGTGATGCAGGGGCGGGCCGGATGGCGCGCCGTGCGGATGTGGACGCATCGTAGCAAAGGCCGGCGGCCAGCGTAACAGGCGGGCGGAACTTGGCAAACAAAAAAGGGTGCCTCGGCACCCTTTTGCGTCATGGCCGCATCACGGCCGCATCACGGTCGATGTGCGGCGCTCAGCTCTGCGGCGGCACGTAGCCGGCGGCCTGGTCGGCGCCTTCGCCGAAGAAATACTTCTCGGTCTGCTTGAGCAGATACTGGCGTGCGCGCGTGTCGGCCATGTTGAGGCGGTTCTCGTTGATCAGCATGGTCTGGTGCTTGAGCCAGCCGGCCCAGGCTTCCTTCGACACGTTCTGCCAGATCTTCTTGCCCAGTTCGCCGGGCAGCGGCGGGAAGTCGAGGCCTTCGGCTTCCTTGTTCAGCTTGACGCAGTGGACCATGCGGGCCATGGAGACTCCTTGGAATTTTGTGCGGTGCGATTGTCGGGACGCGCCGCCGGCGCCGGGGCGGCGGGCGGCGTGCCGTGCGTGGGTGGCGCTATTGTAGCGAAGCGCGGGCGACCCGGTGCCCACGCCCCTATCGCGCGCAGCGTCTTCAGTGTGTCTTCAGAGCTTCTTCAGCAGCACCATGGACTTGCGCTGCCAGTTGTACAGCTTGCGCTTGTCTTCCGGCAGGTCGTCCACGGTGGCGTGCACGAAGCCGCGCTTGAGGAACCAGTGCTCGGTGCGCGTCGTCAGTACGAACAGCCGGTCGAGGCCGAGCGCGCGTGCGCGCCGCTCGATGCGCTTGAGGATGCGCTCGCCGTCGCCGGTGCCCTGTGCCTCGGACGAGACCGTCAGGCAGGCCATTTCCGCCATGCCCTCGCGCGGGTAGGGGTAGAGCGCGGCGCAGCCGAACAGCACGCCATCGTGTTCGATCACGCTGAAGTTGGCGATGTCGCGCTCGATCAGGTGGCGTCCGCGCGGCACCAGCGTGCCGTCGGCTTCCAGCGGCGCGATCAGCTGCACGATGCCGCCGACGTCATCCAGCGTGGCCTCGCGCAGGCTTTCCAGGTCGGTATCGGAGACCATGGTGCCGACGCCATCGTGCAGGAACAGCTCCAGCAGCACCGAGCCGTCGAGCGCGTAGGGGATCAGGTGGGCGCGCGGCACGCCACCCTTGAGCGCCTTCACCAGGTGCTCGAGGTAGTAGGCCACGTCGCGCGGCAGGTGGTTGTTCTGCAGCCGTTCCACCGCCGTGCGCAGTGACAGTTCGGGGATCAGCTTGCCGACCGGGTCGGGTACGCCGGGCACCTCGGTGATGAAGATCAGCTTGTCGGCCTTCAGCGCGCTGGCGGTGGCGCTGGCCACGTCTTCCATCGACAGGTTGAAGGCCTGGCCGGTAGGCGAGAAGCCCAGCGGCGACAGCAGCACGACCTTGCCGTGATGCAGGGACATCTGCACCGACTCCGCGTCCACCTTGCGCACCAGGCCGGTGTGCTGGAAGTCGACGCCGTTGACGATGCCGAGCGGCCGCGCCGTGACGAAGTTGCCCGATACCACGGAGAGCTGGGCGCCCGCCATCGGCGTGTTGGGCAGGCCGCGGCTGAAGGCGGCCTCGATGTCCAGGCGCAATTCGCCGGCCGCCTCCTTGGCGCATTCGATGGCGGCATTGTCGGTGATGCGCACGCCATCGACGAACTCGGATTCCACCTGGCGCAACGCCAGCTGTTCCTGCACCTGTGGGCGCGAGCCATGCACCAGCACGACATGCATGCCCATCGCGTGCAGCAGCGCGACGTCGTTGACCAGGGCGTCCAGGCAGCCCGCCTTGACCAGCTCGCCGCCGAAGGCGATCACGAAGGTCTTGCCGCGGAAGGCGTGGATATAGGGCGCCACCGCTCGCAGCCAGTCGACGAACTGCTGGTGGCTCGGCGCCGGGGCCCCGCGCTCGAGGGGCGCGGCAGGGGCGGCGTCGGCCGGGGTGGCGGGGGGCGCGGGCTGGGGTTCGGCCGGCTCGGCGGGCTGGGGCGCCGGCTGCGGCGTGTCGGTTCTGGCGTTCATCCGGCGGATTATAATCCCGCCCAATGTCAGAACAACGTCCCGTCAAGCCGCTGCCGCCGGAGCGGCAGCACGCCGCGCCGGCCAGGTCCCGCCCGGCGCCCCGTCCCGGCCCTCAGTCCGCCAGCCCGAACGGCCCGCAGCCCCCGCGCCGGACCGCCGTCGGCGCGGCCGACGCCGCTGCGCCGGTGCGTGCCGGCGGGCCGGCACCGGACGGCCGCGCGCAGCGCGGCGCGCGCCCGCGCCAGGGCGATGCCGAGCGTCCCCCACGGACCCCACGGCCGCGCCGCCCGGCCAATCCGCTGCCGGAGATCACGTTCCCCGAGGCGCTGCCGGTTTCGGCGCGGCGGGAAGAGATCGCCGCGGCGCTGCGCGCGCACCAGGTGGTGGTGGTGTCGGGCGAGACCGGCTCGGGCAAGACCACGCAGTTGCCCAAGATCTGCCTGTCGATCGGGCGCGGTCCGGGCGCGGACGGCAGTGGCGGCCTGATCGGCCATACCCAGCCGCGCCGCATCGCGGCCACCTCCACCGCCAAGCGCATCGCCCAGGAGCTGGGTACGCCGATCGGCGAGCACGTCGGCTACCAGGTGCGCTTCAACGACACCATGTCGCCCGGCGCCTCGGTCAAACTGATGACCGACGGTATCCTGCTGGCCGAGACGCAGAACGATCCGCTGCTGCGCGCCTATGACACGATCATCATCGATGAGGCGCACGAACGCAGCCTCAACATCGATTTCCTGATCGGCTACCTGAGGCAGATCCTGCCGCGGCGGCCGGACCTGAAGGTCATCATCACCTCGGCCACCATCGACGCACAGCGCTTTGCCGAGCACTTCACCCTGCAGGGAAAGCCGGCGCCGGTGATCGAGGTCAGCGGCCGCCTGTACCCGGTGGAGGTGCGCTACCGGCCTATCCAGCAGGATGCGCCGGGCACGCCGGGCACGGCAGGCGACCCGCACAAGGCCGCTGCCGCGCGCGAGCGCGACCTGTACGACGGCATCGTCGATGCCGTCGACGAGCTGTGCCGGCTGGGGGCGGGCGATGTGCTGGTGTTCCTGCCGGGCGAACGCGAGATCCGCGAGACGGCGGAGGCGCTGCGCAAGCACCATCCACCGCACACGGAGATCCTGCCGCTGTTTGCGCGGCTGTCGGTGCAGGAGCAGGAGCGGGTGTTCCGGCCCTCCAACGCACGCCGCATCGTGCTGGCCACCAATGTGGCGGAAACCTCGCTGACCGTGCCCGGTATCCGCTACGTGGTCGATACCGGCCTGGCGCGCGTCAAGCGCTACTCCTATCGCAACAAGGTCGAGCAGTTGCAGATCGAGTCGATCTCGCAGGCGGCGGCCAACCAGCGCGCCGGCCGCTGCGGCCGGGTCGCGGACGGCGTCTGCATCCGGCTCTATGAGGAATCGGATTTCGCCGGCCGCCCGCGCTTCACCGATCCCGAGATCCTGCGCTCGTCGCTGGCCGCGGTGATCCTGCGCATGAAGGCCTTGCGCCTGACCGCGATCGAGTCATTCCCCTTCATCGAGCCGCCGCTCGGCCGAGCCATCGCCGACGGCTACCAGCTGCTGCAGGAGCTGGGCGCGATCGACAACAAGGGCGACAGCTACGAGCTGACGCCCGTCGGGCGCCAGCTTGCCAAGCTGCCGCTGGACCCGCGCGTGGGCCGCATGATCCTGGCCGCGCGCGACCACCAGTGCCTGCGCGAGGTGCTGGTGATCGCCAGCGCGCTGTCGGTGCAGGATCCGCGCGAACGCCCGCAAGAAGCCCAGGAGGCGGCCGACCAGGCCCACCGCAAGTTCGTCGACGAGAAGTCGGAGTTCCTCGGCTGGGTGCGCATGTGGAAGTGGTTCGAGGAGGCGGTTGCGCACAAGAAGACCAACCGACAGTTGCAGGAGCAGTGCCGCGCGCATTTCCTCTCCCACGTGCGCCTGCGCGAATGGCGCGACGTGCATTCGCAACTGCTGACCACCGTGACCGAGCAGGGCTGGCGCTTGAACGACAGCGAGCCGACCTTCGAACAGATGCACAAGGCCCTGCTGACCGGCCTGCTGGGCAATATCGGCTGCAAGCTGGAAGAGGCCGACGGACGCGGCCGCGAGTACCTGGGCGCCCGCGGCATCAAGTTCCACCTGTGGCCGGGTTCCTTTATCGCGCGCAAGGTGGGGCGCTGGATCATGGCGGCAGAGCTGGTCGAGACCAGCAGGCTGTTCGCGCGCACGCTGGCACGCATCGAGCCAGAGTGGCTGGAGCAGGTCGGCGGCCACCTGCTCAAGGTGAGCTGGAGCGACCCGCACTGGGAGAAAAAGGCCGGCCAGGTGCTGGCGCTGGAGCGCGCCACCCTGTACGGCCTGGTGGTCTACCAGCACCGGCGCGTGCATTACGGGCCGATGAATCCGGCCGAGGCGCGCGAGATTTTCATCCGGCGTGCGCTGGTCGACGGCGAGCTGGACACCCGGCTGGCGTTCTTCGCGCACAACCAGCGCCTGGTGCGCGAGATCGAGAACCTCGAACACAAGTCGCGCCGGCAGGACGTGCTGGTCGACGATGAACTGATCTACGCTTTCTACGATCGCGCCATCCCCGCCGACATCCACCAGCAGGCCAGCTTCGAGCAGTGGTACAAGCAGGCCGCCGCCGACGACCGCAAGCTGCTCTACCTGAATCGCGACGAGCTGATGCGGCACGAAGCGGCTGGCATCACCACCGAGCTGTTTCCCAAGGTGCTGAGCGTGGCCGGCGTCGACATGGCGCTGACCTACCATTTCGAGCCGGGCAGCCATCGCGACGGCGTGACGCTGGCGGTGCCGCTGTATGCCCTCAACCAGATCCGCCCCGAGCGCTGCGAATGGCTGGTGCCGGGCATGATCAAGGAGAAGGTGCACCTGCTGCTGAAGTCGCTGCCGCAGAAGCTGCGCCGCCACTGCGTGCCGCTGCCCGACTACGCGGCCGGCTTCGTCGAGCGCCGTCCCTTCGGCGAAGGCGAGCTGGTGGACGTGCTGATCGCCGATATCCGCGAGCAGACCGGCACCATGGTCAAGCGTGCCGACTTCAAGCTCGAGACCTTGTCCGCTCACCACTTCATGAATTTCAAGGTGGTCGACGAGCACGGCCGCCAACTGGAGATGGGGCGCAACCTGGCGCAACTGCGCGCCGAACTCGGCGGGCAGGCGCAGCAGTCGTTCCAGAGCCTGGCCGCGCGCGGCGCGGGTCAGGCGCAGGCGGCCGGCGGCAGTGGTGCCGCCGCGGTGCCGGCCGGACAGTACGAGCGGCTGACGGCCTGGTCGTTCGGCGAGCTGCCGGAGCTGCTGGAGGTGCGCAAGGGCAACCAGACGCTGTTCGGCTATCCGGCGCTGGTCGACCGCGGCAGCCACTGCGACATCGAAGTGTTCGACGATCCGCAGGAAGCGGCGCGCATCCACCGCACCGGATTGCGCCGCCTGTTCGCGCTGCAGCTGCGCGAGCAGGTCAAGTTCGTCGAGAAGAACATCCCGGGGCTGCAGCAGATGGCGATGCAGTACATGAACCTGGGCACGCAGGAAATGCTGCGCGACCAGATCGTGGCGCTGGCGCTGGAGCGTGCCTGCCTGCAGGAGCCGCTGCCGCGCAACGCGGAGGAGTTCGCCGCGCGCAAGGACGAGGGCAGGGCGCGCCTGTCCCTGCTCGCGCAGGAGATCGCGCGGCTGGTCGGCGCGGTGCTGGCCGAGTATGCGGGGCTGCCGCGCAAGCTGCTGCAGGCCAAGTCCTTCGCCGCCGCCTACGCGGACATGGAAGGGCAGCTCGGGCGGCTGATGGGCAAGCAGTTCGTCATCGACACGCCCTATGCCCAGCTGGTGCACTATCCGCGCTACCTGAAGGGTATCGCCATGCGTGTCGACAAGATCAAGGGCGATCCGGCGCGCGATGGCCAGCGCATGCAGGAAATGGCGCCGCTGCAGCAGCAGTGGCAGCGTGCCGAAAAGCAGTTGCGTGCGCAAGGGCGCGGCGTGGAAGACGCCAGGCTCGACGAGTTCCGCTGGATGCTGGAGGAACTGCGCGTGGCGCTCTTCGCGCAGGAGCTGCGCACGCCGGTACCGATGTCGGTCAAGCGGCTGCAGAAGGTGTGGGAGTCGATGCAGCGCTGACGGCCGGCGCGCGCGGCATCCTCGCCGGGGCGCGGTTAACGGCGCCCTGCGGTATTTCTTGAGGCCGGAATCGCGCGGAATCTTGCGCCAGGTCATCGGCGCGGCAGGTGAAACCGTTAGAATGCTCCATTCCGAATCAGAATCCCGGTCCTATGTTCGTATTGCGTAGAGTTGTTGCAGGTCTGGCCACGGCCGGCGCACTGGCTTTGGTGTCGGCGCCTGCGCGGGCCGAGGTGGTGGTGACACTGAATTCCGGTGATGCCACCATCACTTTGATCGACAAGGACACGCAGAAGGTATTGGAGACCTTCCCGGTCGGCAAGGAACCGCACCACCTGATCGCGACGCCGGACGGCAAGTCGCTGATCGTGGCCAACGCGGTCGGTAACGACCTGGTCTTCCTCGATCCGCTCTCGGGCAAGGTGCAGCAGCGCGTGCCCAATATCGACGACCCCTACCAGATCGGTTTCTCGCCCGACCAGAAGTGGTTCCTCACCACCGGCAACCGGCTCGACCGCGTCGACCTGTACCGCTGGGATGGCAAGGCGCTGAAGCTGGCCAAGCAGCTGCCGCTGGCCAAGACGCCGAGCCATATCGCCTTCACCGCGGACAGCAAGGTCGCCTTCGTCACGCTGCAGGACTCCAACGAACTGGTCGCCATCGACCTGCCCACGCAGACCGTGATGTGGCGCATGACCACCGGTTCGGCGCCGGCCGGCGTATGGGTCACGACCGACCAGAAGTACGTGCTGGTCGGCATGACCGGCGCCGACTATGTCGCCGTAGTCGACTGGCATACCCGCTCGGTGGTCAAGCAGATCCAGACCGGCAAGGGTGCCCACAACTTCCGCGCGCTCGGCGATAAGCGCCACCTGTTCCTGAGCAATCGGGTCTCCGGCACCATCAGCATCATCGACCAGCAGACCCTGACCAAGGTGGGTGACATCACCGGCCTGCCGCCCGGCCCGGACGACATGGAGTTGACGGCCGACGGCAAGACCCTGTGGGTCAGCTTCCGCTGGGCGCGTTCGGTGGGCCTGATCGACGTGGCCAGCCGCAAGCTGGTCAAGACCATCCGCGTCGGCCGCTCGCCCCATGGCATCTACTTCCACACGCGCGCGCCGCTGTACTGACGACAGGCACGCGAACGCAAACATGCGCAGATCTTCGATTTTCTGCAGCCGCAGCCGTCTCGTGCTGGCCGCACTGGGCCTGTGCGCCGGGCTGGCCGCGCCGGCGCTGCTGCCCGCTGCCGGTGCCGCCACCGGCGTGCCCACCGGCACCCCTGGCGCGGCGCCCGCCTGCAGCGCCGGCACGCTTTACCTGACTTTCGATACCGGCAGCATGAGCCAGGCGGAGCTGATCGCCAGCACGCTGCGCAAACACCACATCAAGGCGACCTTCTTCCTTGCCAACGAGCCCACGGTGCGCGGCGACAATTCGCTCGACAAGGCCTGGGCCCCGTACTGGAAGGAGCTTGCCGCGGACGGCCATGCCTTCGGCACGCATACCTTCGACCACGTCTACCTGCGTAGCGTGCGCGACGGCCGGGTGACGATGCGGCCGCAGTTCGGCGCCGAGGGCGGGCGTGACGTCGAGATGCGTGCGGGCGATTTCTGCGACGAGCTGCGCCGCAGCGCCGCCGCTTTGCACGCCTATACCGGGCAGACCATGCTGCCACTCTGGCGCGCACCGGGCGGGCGCACCGCGCCGCAGACGCTGCGCTGGGCCGAGCAATGCGGCTTCAAGCACGTGGGCTGGGCCTCGGCCGGCTTCCTCGGCGATGAGCTGCCGTCCGACCGCTTCCCCAATGCGGTGCTGCTGCAGCGGGCGCTGCGCGACCTGCGCGACGGCGACATCACCATGGCCCACCTGGGCATCTGGTCGCGCAAGGATCCGTGGGCACCGGCGGTGCTGGAGCCGCTGATCAGCGGCCTGGAGCACAAGGGCTTCTGCTTCGCCACCTTGCGCGAGCACCCGGCCTACCGCAAGTGGTTCGAGGAGCAGGCGGCGGAGCAGACAAAGCGGGCCCCCGGGCAGGCCGAGGGCCGGCGCTGATGTGGGATGTGCTCGGCGGCTGGATCGGCGCGCTGGAAGGCGCGTTGTTCCAGAACGTGGTGCTGCCGCTGGTCTACCACCTCGGCCTGGGCGGCTACGCCGAGGATGCCTATACGGCGACGGAATGGCTGCTGGTGGGCCTGGTGCAGATCGGCGTGATGGTCCTCATCCTCGGACCGCTGGAGCGCTGGCGTCCGGTGGAGCCCGTGACCGACCGCGGTGCGGTACGCACCGATATCTTTTATACGCTGGTGCACCGGCTCGGCCTGTTCCGGCTGGCGATGTTCTTCCTGCTCGATCCGCTGATGGACGGCCTGGAAGGACACCTGCGCCTGCTCGGGTTGCAGCGCGTCAACGTCGAGGCGTGGTGGCCGGGCGTGACCTCGATCCCTCTGGTCAGCTTCTTCGTCTACCTGCTGCTGTTCGACCTGCTCGACTACTGGTACCACCGGCTCTCGCATACCTTCCGCTGGTGGTGGGCCTTGCACGCGGTGCATCACAGCCAGCGCCAGATGACGCTGTGGAGCGACAACCGCAACCACTTGCTCGACGATATGCTGCGCGACGTGGTGTTCGCCGTGGCGGCGCTGGCGGTGGGCGTCGAGCCGTCGCAGTACGTGCTGCTGGTGGCGCTGTCGCAACTGCTGCAGAGCCTGCAGCACGCCAACCTGCGCCTGCACTTCGGCCGGCTGGGCGAGCGGCTGCTGATTTCCCCTCGCTTCCACCGCACGCACCACGCGGTCGGCCTCGGTCACGAGCAGTCCGGTCGCCCCGGCCGCCTGGGCGGCTGCAACTACGGCGTGCTGTTCCCCTGGTGGGACATGCTGTTCGGTACCGCGGACTTTTCCGCCGATTACCATCCGACCGGTATCCGCGACCAGATGCTGCCGCCGGTGGGCAAGGGGCGCGACTACGGTGCCGGCCTGCTGCAGCAGCAGTGGCTGGGCCTCAAGCGGCTGCTGCGTATCGGCTGAGCGCCGCGCCCGCTCGCGCAGGCGGCGCGGGCGCGGCCGGCGTATGCTAGTCTCTTCGTCCTGGCTAGATTGTCGACCGCTCCTGCTGCATGAACGACCTGTTCCGCTCGTTTGCCCGTGCCATGGTCAGCCAGCTGCATCCCCGCATGCTGCTGCTGACCGTGCTGCCTTTCCTGCTTGCCACCGCGCTGTGGGGCGGACTGTTGTGGTGGGGCTGGGATCCCATCATGCAGGCCGCGCGCACGCTGCTCGAAGGTTGGGCGCTGACCCGCTGGATCTACGCCGCGCTCGACTGGATGACGCTGCAATCGCTGCGTGCCGTAGTGGCGCCGCTGTTCGTGGCGGCCCTGATGATCCCGCTGGTGATCGCTTCGATGCTGCTGTTCATCAGCCTGTGCTCGGTGCCCGCGGTGATGCGCTACCTCGAGCGCGGCTATCCCGGCCTGGCCAAGGCACGCGGCGGCAGCGTGGTCGGCAGCGTGCTGCAGTCGCTGGGCAGCACGCTGGTGTTCCTGCTGCTGGTGTTGGTGACGTTGCCGCTGTGGCTGGTGCCGCCGTTCTTCGCCCTGATCCCCCCGCTGCTGTGGGGCTGGCTGACCTACCGCGTGATGAGCTACGACGCACTCGCTGAGCATGCCACCGCCGAGGAACGCAAGACGCTGATGCGCCGCCACCGCACGCCGCTGCTGGCGATCGGCGTGGCGGTCGGGCTGCTCGGCTCGGCGCCGACGCTGCTGTGGGTATCGTCGGCGGCCATCATCTTCCTCTTTCCCTTCGTGCTGGTCGGCACGCTGTGGCTCTATGTCCTGATTTTCATCTTCTCGGCGCTGTGGTTCGGGCATTTCTGCCTGCTCGCGCTGGAGAAGCTGCGCGCCGAGCGCGCCGCGGCAGCGGCCGGCCCGGCCAGTCCGTCGGGCGGTACGCTGTCCGGTGTCATCGATCTCGCGCCGGAAGATGTCCGGCGCATTGAACAATCCTGAGTGGGGAAATCATGGGGTTCGGCCTGATCGTCATCGGTGACGAGATCCTGTCGGGGCGGCGTGAGGACAAGCACCTGCGCCGCACCATCGAATTGCTGGGCGCGCGCGGCCTGGCGCTGGACTGGGCGGAGTACGTCGGCGACGAGCGTGAGCGCATCACCGCCACGCTGCGCCGCACCTTCGCCGGTTCCGACGTGGTGTTCTGCACGGGCGGCATCGGCGCCACGCCGGACGACCATACGCGCCAGTGTGCCGCGGCCGCACTCGGGGTGCCGCTCGCGTTGCACCCGGAGGCGCGCGAGCAGATCACCCAGCGCATCATCGAAACCGCCGAAGGTGACCCCGCCAAGGCCGACCTGAACCGCCCGGACAACCAGCACCGCTTCAAGATGGGCGAGTTCCCGGTGGGCGCGCGCATCATCCCGAACAGCTACAACCGGATCCCCGGCTTCTCGGTGGCCGATCACCACTTCATGCCCGGCTTTCCGGTGATGGCGTGGCCGATGATGGAGTGGGTGCTGGACACCTACTACGCCGACCTGTTCCACCAGCGCGGACAGGCCGAGCGCAGTTTCTTCGTGTTCGAGGCGCCCGAGTCCACGTTGACGCCGCTGATGGAGCGCGTGGAAGCCGCCTTCCCGGGCATCCGTGTGTTCAGCCTGCCTTCGGTGGGCGACGCACAGCGCGGCGAGATCTTCGCGCGGCGCCACATCGACCTGGGGGTCAAGGGGGCGGCGGAGCACGTCGAGGCCGCCTACGCGATGCTGCGCGATGGCGTGACGGGGCTGGGATTCGAGGTCGTCGAAAACTAGTCTGTCGCAGCTGCGCGGGCCGAGGCCGGGCATCGCCGGCCAGGCCGCCGCCCCTGTCCCGGCGGATGGAGCAGCCAAGTGCTTGGCCCCACGCCGGAGCCGCAGCCGCGCCTGCGACGCGTCAGGCGCCGTGCCAGGGCAGTCCGCGGAAGCACCAGCCCTCGACGGTCTTGCGGTGATGCTGCTCGTTGCGCGCGCCTTCGAACCCTTCCAGCACATCCATTGCGAACTGGTAACCGGCCGCTGTCGCCACGCGTGCCGCATGCTTGGAGCGGGCCGCGCTGCGGCACAGGAACAGCACCGGCGCACCGGTCGGCACGCGTGCCTTCAGTTGGTCGAGGAACGCCGGGTTCTGCGTGCCGGCCGGATAGGTGATCCACTCGATGTGAAGCTGCTGCGCGTCCGGCAGGTCGGGGCCGCCGACCCAGTCCAGTTCCGCCTGCGTGCGCACGTCCACCAGCACGGCCGCCGGGTCGGCCTGCAGCAGGCCGAAGGCTTCCTGCGGCGAGAGCGCGCCGAAATACGGGAGTTGCTGCGCTTGCTGGCGGCGGGCTGCGGCCTGGAGAAGTTCGTCTCGTGCGGTCATCTGGGCGACAAAAACGGGAAGATGGAATGGCGGGATTGCCAGGAGGCTATTCTAGCGCGCCAGGGCGGTCGCCCCAACCGCGACGGCCTCGTGCGCCCCGGGCGGTTGATGCGGGCGTCCGCACCATATCGATGCATATTTCCTGTGTCGGCACTATTTCGGTGCTTTAAGTCGTTGTTTTGCACCGGATTGGTGTTTGTGCGCCCGAACCGGTTTGCCGTGGTGCCCCGCGCGGTCTCGGAGGCGATTCGCCGGCGCGCCAGGCGGTGGCGCGGCGCGCACGCCGGGTGAGCGCCGTGTCGCGCAGGCGCTGCAGCGGGTGCACATTTTTCGGGAGCAGCAGCGCATTTTGGGGATTCCGCTGGCATGCTTTCTGCTAACATTCCTCGTCCCTTTCGAGGCCGATTTTCCCAGGCGCGCCATGGCTGAATGGCTGAACCGCCAGGAGGATCGACGAAAGAATGGCTCTTACTGAACTCAGCCGCATTCCCAGGAGATAGGCATGGCCAACAGCGTTGCAGACGTGATGAAGCTGGTGAAGGAAAACGACGTCAAGTTCGTCGATTTCCGCTTCACCGATACCAAGGGCAAAGAGCAGCACGTCTCCGTGCCCGTGTCGCACTTCGACGAGGACAAGTTCGAGAGCGGCCACGCCTTCGACGGTTCGTCGATCGCCGGCTGGAAGGGTATCGAGGCTTCGGACATGCTGCTGATGCCGGACTCGAACACCGCCCACGTCGACCCGTTCTACGAAGAGCCGACGCTGGTGCTGACCTGCGACGTGATCGAGCCCTCGGATGGCAAGGGCTATGACCGCGATCCGCGCTCCATCGCCAAGCGCGCCGAAGCCTACCTGAAGAGCACCGGCCTGGGCGATACCGCCTTCTTCGGCCCGGAGCCCGAGTTCTTCATCTTCGACGGCGTGACCTGGAACGTCGATATGCAGGGCTGCTTCGTCAAGATCCACTCGGAAGAAGCGCCGTGGTCCTCGGCCAAGGAATTCGAGCATGGCAACAGCGGCCATCGTCCGGGCAAGAAGGGTGGCTACTTCCCCGTCGCCCCGATCGACACCTTCCAGGACATCCGTTCGGAGATGTGCCTGATCCTGGAATCGCTGGGCATCCCCGTGGAAGTCCACCACCACGAAGTGGCGGGCCAGGGCCAGAACGAGATCGGCACCAAGTTCAGCACGCTGGTGCAGCGCGCCGACTGGACCCAGCTGCAGAAGTACGTGATCCAGAACGTCGCCCACACCTACGGCAAGACCGCCACCTTCATGCCGAAGCCCATCGTCGGCGACAACGGCTCGGGCATGCACGTGCACCAGTCCGTGTGGAAGGACGGCCAGAACCTGTTCGCGGGTAACGGCTACGCCGGCCTGTCGGAATTCGCGCTGTACTACATCGGCGGCATCATCAAGCATGCGCGCGCGCTGAACGCCATCACCAACCCGGGCACGAACTCGTACAAGCGTCTGGTGCCGGGCTTCGAAGCCCCGGTCAAGCTGGCCTACTCGGCCCGCAACCGCTCGGCCTCGATCCGTATCCCGTACGTGGCGAACCCGAAGGGCCGTCGTATCGAGACCCGCTTCCCGGATCCGCTGATGAACCCGTACCTGGGCTTCTCGGCGCTGCTGATGGCCGGCCTGGACGGCGTGCAGAACAAGATCCACCCGGGCGAGGCTGCCGACAAGAACCTGTACGACCTGCCGCCGGAAGAAGACGCGAAGATCCCGACCGTGTGCTCGAGCCTCGACCAGGCCCTCGAGTACCTGGACAAGGACCGCGAATTCCTGACCCGTGGCGGCGTCTTCTCGAACTCGATGATCGATGCCTACATCGAGCTGAAGATGGAAGAAGTGACCCGCTTCCGCATGACGACCCATCCGGTCGAATTCGAGATGTACTACTCGCTGTAAGCGCAACCGTTGCCCGGTTGTGACCTGGCAACAGAAGCACTGGAAAGGGGCAGCCTAGGCTGTCCCTTTTTCTTTTGTCGCAGTTCCGCTGAACTAGAATGGGGCTCCGCGCTCAACCCTAGCTCTGATGTCGATGCCAACCCAACCGTCCGTCCCGACGCTGCTCACCTCCAACTGCCGGCGCCTGCACCGTTTGCGTGAATCGATCCCTGTCCTTGGTGCCATTCTGGTGCTGGCCGCCACAGGCTGGAGCATGCCGGTGGCGGCGCAGTCCTCCGACGTCTATGTCTGCACGGGCCCGAACGGCGTGCCGGAGTACCGCAACGGCAACGGCGGCAAGAACTGCCGCAAGCTGAACCTGCCGGAGGTGGTGGCCGTACCCGGTGGGCGCACCGCGCCCGCGGCCACCGCCAGGCCGGCGCCGGGGGGCTTCCCGCGTGTGGACGGTGCCACGCAGAAGAGCCGCGATGGCGAGCGCCGCGCGGTGCTGGAGCAGGAATTGCAGAGCGAGCAGGCCAGGCTGGCGTCGCTGCGTGCCGAATACAACAACGGCGAGCCAGAGCGTCAAGGCAATGAACGCAATTACCAGAAGTATCTCGATCGCACCGCCGCGCTGCGTGACAACATCACGCGCAGCGAAGCCAACGTCGCGGCGTTGCAGCGGGAACTCGCCAACCTGAAGGACTGAATCCATGCGCCGCTTGATTCGCAGCGTTTCGCGCCGCGTGACAGCCACCGACCGTGGTGCCGCGGCCGCCGGCCAGGCCGCCGGCGTGCAGGAGGATCCTGCGGAGGCCCCGCTGCACGCCGGCCTCGATGTGATGGCCAACCCCGTGCTGCTGGTGCGTGCCGCCAGCCTGCGCATCGTCTATGCGAATGCCGCGGCGGAGGCCAGCTTCGCGGTGTCGCGCAAGTCCATGCGCGAGATGACGCTGCCGGAACTGTTCGGGCCCTCCGAGGAATTGGCCGGCATGATCGAGAGCGTGCGCACGCGGCAGTTCGACGTGCGCCGCCAGGACGTGGTGCTGCAGCGCGCGCTGCAGGAGCCTAGCCATGCCCACGTGGTGGTCGGCGTGCTCGAGGCCACCGCCGACACCGTGCTGGTCGAGGTGCTGCCCAACGAGCAGAAGGTGCGCAGCGAGCGCGAGGAGCGCATCCTCGACCTGACCTCCGCCAACAAGGAACTGATCCGCAACCTGGCGCACGAGATCAAGAACCCGCTCGGCGGCATCCGCGGCGCCGCCCAGCTGCTCGAGTTCGAGTTGCCCGAGCGCGGGCTGCGCGAGTACACCCAGGTCATCATCAAGGAGTCGGACCGGCTGCAGACGCTGGTCGACCGCCTGCTGGAGCCGCACCGGCACCCCCATATCGTCTCGGAGCTCAATATCCACGAGGTGCTGGAGCGCGTGCGCCTGGTGGTGCTGGCCGAATTCCCCAACGGCCTGGAGATCGTGCGTGACTACGATGCCAGCCTGCCCGACCTGCGCGGCGACAAGGAGCAACTGATCCAGGCGGTGCTCAACATCGTCCACAACGCGGCGCAGGCGCTGGCGGACCGCATCGCCGCCGGTGATGCGCAGATCGTGCTGCGCACGCGCGTGGCCCGCCAGGTGACCATCGCCAAGCGGCTTTTCAAGCTGGCATTGGATTTGCATATCATCGACAACGGCCCCGGCATTCCCGAGGACATTCGCGAACGCATCTTCTACCCGCTGGTGTCGGGCAAGGATGGCGGCAGCGGTCTCGGTCTCACACTCGCTCAAACCTTCGTGCAGCAGCACGAAGGCTTGATCGAATGCGAGAGCCGGCCGGGCTGTACCGACTTCCGCATCCTGCTGCCGCTGCATTAGTCCGCATCGGCGTACCGGGCGACCGCATCGCAGGCCGCTGGCAGCCGGAGCGACGGAAGACCATATGACACCGAGCAGACAAGCGACGCATATGAAGCCGATCTGGATAGTCGACGACGATCAATCAATCCGCTGGGTCCTGGAAAAGGCCCTTGCCCGGGAAAGCCTGCTCTCGCGCAGTTTCACCAATGTGCGCGACGTGCTGGCCGCGCTGGAGGAGGATGAGCCGCAGGTGCTGATCTCCGACATCCGCATGCCGGGCGGCTCCGGACTGGACCTGCTGCAAGCGATCAAGGCGCGCCATCCCGGACTGCCCGTGATCGTGATGACGGCCTACTCGGACCTGGACAGCGCGGTCGCTGCCTTCCAGGGCGGGGCCTTCGAATACCTGGCCAAGCCCTTCGACGTGGACAAGGCGGTGGAGCTGATCCGCCGCGCGCTGGAAGAGAGCCTGCGCGAGGAGGAGATGGACGAGCGCCTGGCGGACGCGCCCGAGATCCTCGGCCAGGCTCCGGCAATGCAGGATGTCTTCCGCGCCATCGGGCGCCTGTCGCAGTCGAACGTGACGGTGATGATCACCGGCGAGTCCGGCACCGGCAAGGAACTGGTGGCGCGTGCCCTGCACAAGCACAGCCCGCGCGCCAACGGGCCATTCATCGCGCTCAATACCGCGGCCATTCCCAAGGACCTGCTGGAATCGGAGCTGTTCGGCCACGAGCGCGGTGCCTTCACCGGCGCGCAGACCATGCGGCGCGGGCGCTTCGAGCAGGCCGAGGGGGGCACGCTGTTCCTCGATGAAATCGGCGACATGCCGTTCGACCTGCAGACGCGCCTGCTGCGCGTGCTGTCGGACGGCAACTTCTATCGCGTGGGCGGGCACAATCCGCTGCGCGCCAATGTGCGGGTGATTGCCGCCACCCACCAGAACCTGGAGTCCCGCGTCAAGGACGGCTTGTTCCGCGAGGACTTGTTCCATCGCCTCAACGTGATCCGCCTGCGCCTGCCGCCGCTGCGCGAACGGCCCGAGGACATCACGCTGCTGGCGCGGCATTTCCTGCAGAAGAGCGCCAAGGAACTCGGTGTCGAGCCCAAGCGCATGTCGGACGAGGCCCTGGCCTATGTCAGCACGCTGCCTTTCCCGGGCAATGTGCGCCAGCTCGAGAACCTGTGCAACTGGCTGACGGTGATGGCGCCGGCGCAGACCGTCGAGGTGAAGGACCTGCCGCGCGAGATGATCGGTGGCGAGGTGCCTGCCATGCCTGCGCCGATGCGCCAGCCGGAGCGTATGGTCGAAGCCTACGGCGCAGGCCGCGCCGGGGAGGGCAGCGAGGCGCTGCTGGCCGAGGGGGGCGGTATGCCCGTGCTGGAGGCCGCGCCCGTTCCGTTGGCGGGGCGGCCGGCCGCCGCGCTGCCCGACTGGGAGAGCCTGCTGGCGGGAGAGGCGCGTGCCATGCTGGAATCAGGCCAGCCCGAGGTCATGGACATCCTGACCCGGCGCTTTGAGAAGGCCGTGCTGGAGGCAGCGCTTGGCGTCACACGCGGACGCCGGGTCGAGGCCGCCACCCGCCTGGGCATCGGGCGTAACACGATCACGCGCAAGCTGCAGGAGCTGGGCTTCGATTGAGCGCCCGGCGGGCGTGCCCGCGGACCAGTCAACCGGGCTTCTCGGCGAGCCCTGCGGCCGGGCCAGTCCCGGCCGTTTTTCTTCCCGCCGCCCAGCCGGGCGGACGGCGGCGTTCAGCCGCGTGCCGCGAGCAGCAGGCCGGCCATCTCGGCAAAACCCTCGCCGCCGCTGGCCTCGGTCACGTAGGCAGGCGGTGTCGGCAACTGGTCGGCAATGGCGCGCACATTGGCGACGCCGACCGAGAGCGGGAAGTGCGCGAACATCGAGGCGTCGTTGGCCGAGTCGCCGATGAATAGCCACTGCCCGCGCTCGGCGTCGAGGTCGGCCCCCAGCAGTTCGGTCGCGCACAGCCGGCTCATGCTGAGCTTGTCATGCTGGCCGAACCAGCCGTTCACATGAATCGAACTGACTGTCGCGGTCATGCCGGCGTCGCGCATCAGCGCCGCGATGCGCGCCACCGCCGGCGCGGGCAGGGGCGCCACGTCCTCGGCATGGTCGATGGCCAGGTCGGCCGCATGCCAGGCTTGGTCCGAAGCCAGTGCGGAACCCGGTACTTCCCTCAGGATGCGCGCGCCCAGCGCCTGGATGCGCGCCAGGTTATCCGCCCGCGTGGCGGCATCGTCGAGGAAGCGCGTATGCAATCGACCCGCGCGCAGATGCGAATAGAAAGCGCCGTTCTCGCCGATGATCGCGTCGACCGGCCACAGCCGGGCCAGGATTTCGGCCCAGGCGATGCAGCGGCCCGTCACCGGGATCAGGTGCAGCCCGGCATCCCTGATCTGCTGCATGGCGAGGTAGGTGGCTGCCGGCAGGCGGCCGTCGGATGTCAGGGTGCCGTCGATATCGGTCAGCACGCCGCGGATACCGCGCAGGGCGGCGGGGGGCAGGGTCTGGATGGCTTGCATGGCGGCGCATTCTATCCGTGTCCGCGCAGGCGAACGACCTTTCTGCCATCTTTGTCTTTTTTTTTCGATTGTGAGGGATTGCCCGGTTTCCACGCGGCGAAAGCGAGGGTAACATCCCGCTGTCATAAAACTGGAATAGATTCGAACGCTTTTGTTGTTCGTTTCGTTTCGTTTCCAAACATTACCTTGCGCCGAAACGGGTGGCGCAAGAAACCGGAGATCGCTCATGTTCCTGAAACGTACCGCCTTGACGCTCGCCGCGCTGCCGCTGATGGTTGCCGCGGGATCGGCTCATGCCGTTACCGAGATCCAGTGGTGGCATTCGATGGAGGGCGCCCTGAACGACAAGGTCAACGAACTCGCCAACAAGTTCAACGCCAGCCAGTCCGACTACAAGATCGTGCCGGTGTACAAGGGCCAGTACGACGAGTCGCTGGCCGCCGGCATCGCGGCCTACCGCGCCGGCAACGCACCGGCCATCCTGCAGGTGTTCGAGGTGGGCACGGCCACCATGATGAATGCCAAGGGCGCGATCGTGCCGGTCAGCAAGGTCATGAAGGATGCCGGCGAGAAGTTCGATGCCAAGGCCTACGTGCCCGCCGTGGCCGGCTACTACACCTCGAGCAAGGGGGACATGCTGTCCTTCCCCTTCAACAGCTCGACCACGATCATGTATTACAACAAGGACGCCTTCAAGAAGGCGGGCCTGGATCCGAACAAGCCGCCCGCAACCTGGCAGGAAGTGGCGATCGACGCGGCCAAGCTGAAGGCCGCCGGCGTGCCCTGCGGCTATACCACTGACTGGCAGTCGTGGGTGCACCTGGAGAGCTTCTCGGCCTGGCACAATGTGTCGTTCGCCACCGAGAACAACGGCTTCGGCGGTCCCAAGGCTCGCCTGAATTTCAATGGTCCGGTCCAGGTCCAGCACATCGAGCATATGCTCGACATGGCAAAGAAGGGCTATTTCACCTACGCCGGCCGCAAGGACGAGCCGAAGGCGAAGTTCATCGCCGGTGAGTGCGCGATGCACACCGGTTCGTCGGCCGCGCTGGCCAACATCCGCAAGAACGCCAAGTTCAATTTCTCTCCGGCACCGCTGCCCTATGAGGCCGGCGTGCCCGGCGCGCCGCAGAACACCATCATCGGCGGCGCCTCGCTGTGGGTGATGGGCGGCCACAAGGCCGACGAGTACAAGGGCGTGGCCAGGTTCTTCACCTTCCTGTCGCGTCCGGAGATCCAGGCGGACTGGCACCAGTCGACCGGCTACCTGCCGGTGACCATGGCGGCCTACGAACTGACCAAGAAGTCCGGCTACTATGACAAGAACCCGGGTGCCGACGTCGCGGTCAAGCAGATGATCGTCAAGACCACCGACAAGTCGCGCGGCATCCGCCTGGGCAACTTCCCGCAGATCCGTTCGGTGATCGACGAGGAGCTGGAATCCGTCTGGGCCGGCAAGAAGACGCCGAAGGCTGCCCTGGACGAGGCCGTGGCGCGCGGCAACGAACTGCTGGTCCGCTTCGAGAAGACCGTCAAGGAATAACACGACGGGCGTGCGCGCCGCCTCACTGCCGGCCCGCGGCGAAAGCGCGGGCCGGCAGTGCATTTTGAGAGTCTTCATGGAAAAGCGAGTTGTCTTCCGATCGCGCTGGCTGCCCTACCTGCTGGTGGCGCCGCAGATCGTCGTCACCCTGGTGTTCTTCTTCTGGCCGGCCGGGCAGGCCCTGTACCAGTCGCTGCTGCGCCAGGACGCCTTCGGCATCAGCCTCGAATTCGTCGGCCTGGAGAACTTCCAGGACCTGCTCGGCGACCCCACCTACCTCGGGTCCTTCAAGACCACCGCGTTGTTCGCCATCGGCGTGACGGTGGTCGGCCTGGGCACGTCGCTGGCGCTGGCTTATTTCGCCGACCGCGCGCTGCGCGGCGCGACCTTCTACAAGACCCTGCTGATCTGGCCCTACGCGATCGCGCCGGCCGTGGCCGGGGTGCTGTGGAGTTTCCTGTTCAATCCCACGCTGGGCATCGTCTCCTACGTCATCCGCATGATGGGGGTGGAGTGGAATTACGTGCTCAACGGCGGGCAGGCCATGCTGCTGGTGGTGGTCATCGCCGCCTGGAAGCAGATCAGCTACAACTTCCTGTTCTTCCTGGCCGGGCTGCAGAGCATCCCCAAGTCGCTGATCGAGGCCGCCGCCATCGACGGCGCCGGGCCCTGGAAGCGCTTCTGGTCGATCGTCTTCCCGCTGCTGTCGCCCACCACCTTCTTCCTGATGGTGGTGAACATCGTCTACGCCTTCTTCGACACCTTCGCCATCATCGACTCGGTGACGCAGGGCGGCCCGTTCAAGGCCACCGAGACGCTGGTCTTCAAGGTCTACCAGGACGGCGTGCGCGGGCTGGACATCGGCGGTTCGGCCGCGCAATCGGTGATCCTGATGGCGGTGGTGATCGTGTTGACCATCGTCCAGTTCCGCTACGTCGAGCGCAAAGTCCAATACTAAGCAATACAAGGGTCCGGACCCATGATCGAACGCCGTCCATTCCTGGACTTCCTCACCCACCTCGTGCTGATTCTGGGCGTGGTGATCGTCGCCTTCCCGGTGTATGTGGTCTTCGTCGCGTCGTCGCTGACGGCGCAGGACGTGCTGCAGGCGCCGATGACGCTGATCCCCGGCCCGCACCTGATCGAGAACTACCGCCAGGTGCTGACGCAAGGCATGGGCAATTCGGCCACGCCGGTCGGCACCATGCTGATGAACAGCCTGATCATGGCGCTGGGGATCTCGCTCGGCAAGATCGCCATCTCCATCATCTCGGCTTTCGCCATCGTCTATTTCCGCTTCCCGCTGCGCAAGACCTTTTTCTGGCTGATCTTCGTCACGCTGATGCTGCCGGTGGAAGTGCGCATCCTGCCGACCTACAAGGTGGTGTCCGACCTGGGCATGATCAACAGCTACTTCGGCCTGACCATCCCCATCATCGCCTCGGCCACCGCCACCTTCCTGTTCCGCCAGTTCTTCCTCACCATTCCGGACGAACTGGCCGAAGCCGCCCGCATCGACGGGGCCGGTCCGCTGAAGTTCTTCTGGGACGTGGTGCTGCCGCTGTCGCGCACCAGCATCGCCGCGCTGTTCGTGATCCAGTTCATCTACGGCTGGAACCAGTACCTGTGGCCGCTGCTGATCACCACCGACAAGAGCCTGACGCCGATCGTGCTGGGCGTGACGCAGATGATCTCGCGGTCCGGCGATTCCGCCACCGACTGGAACCTGCTGATGGCCACCGTGATGCTGGCGATGGTCCCGCCCGCCCTGGTGGTGATCTTCATGCAGCGCTGGTTCGTCAAGGGCCTGGTGGAAACCGAGAAGTAAAAGACAAGATATTGGAAGTCAATCCGCAATGGCAAAACTGTCCCTACGCAACGTCCAGAAGACCTACGCCGGCAATGTCCAGGTGGTGCACGGCATCGACATGGAGATCGCCGACGGCGAGTTCATCGTGATCGTCGGCCCCTCCGGCTGCGGCAAGTCCACGCTGCTGCGCATGGTGGCCGGCCTGGAGGCCATCACCGGCGGCGAAGTCTGGATCGGCGAGCGCGTGGTCAACCAGCTGGAACCGGCCGAGCGCGATATCGCCATGGTGTTCCAGAACTACGCGCTCTATCCGCACATGAGCGTCTACGAGAACATGGCCTACGGGCTGAAGATCCGCGGCATGGACAAGGCCGAGATCGCCAAGCGCGTCGAGCATGCCGCGGGCATCCTCGAGCTGGCGCCGCTGCTGTCGCGCAGGCCGCGCCAGCTCTCCGGCGGCCAGCGCCAGCGGGTGGCCATGGGCCGTGCCATCGTGCGCGAGCCGGCGGTCTTCCTGTTCGACGAGCCGCTGTCGAACCTCGACGCCAAGCTGCGCGTGCAGATGCGCCTGGAGCTGAAGGAACTGCACCGGCGCCTGCGAACCACCAGTCTGTACGTGACCCACGACCAGGTCGAGGCGATGACGCTGGCCGATCGCATGATGGTGCTCAACGGTGGCCGCGTCGAGCAGATCGGCACGCCGCTCGAGGTGTACTCGCGTCCGGCCAGCACCTTCGTCGCCAGCTTCATCGGTTCGCCGCCGATGAACCTGGTGCCGGTGGTGCGGGATGGCGCCAACGGCCAGGTCGGCATGAAGGTGGTGGCGGGGCAGGGTGGTGGCGCTGGCGCTTCGCTGGGCCACCTGCCGATGGGGCTGCACCTGCCCGAGCGCGCGCTGCTCGGCCTGCGCCCCGAGCACATCGAGCCATGCGCCGCGCACGAGGCCATTGCCGAGGTCGAAGTGCGCGTGGTGGAGGCGCTCGGCGCCGACTCGTTCGCCTACGGCGCGCTGGGCGGCCAGCCGGTGGTGGTGCGGCTGGACAGCCAGCTCAAGGTGCGCGCGGGCGACCGCCTGCCGATCACGTCCAGCGCCGACCACCTGCACTTCTTCGATACCGATTCCGGCAAGCGCATCGAGGCCTGACATGTCCGCACCCGACACCGCGGCCGCGGCCGCTTTCGCCCCCTGGCCGGCGCCCTGGCCGTATCCGCGCCACATCGCCCACCGCGGCGCCGGCAAGCTGGCGCCGGAGAACACGCTGGCGGCTTTCCGCCACGGTGCCTCGTTCGGCTACCGCATGTTCGAGTTCGACGTGAAGCTGTCTGCCGACGGCAAGCCGGTGCTGCTGCACGACGCGACGCTCGACCGGACCACCAGCGGCCACGGCCGTGCCGACGCGCTGACGCTGGGCGAACTGGCCATGCTGGATGCCGGCGGCTGGCACAGTCCGGCCTTCGCCGGCGAGCCCATCCCCACGCTGGCGGCAGTGGCGCGCTACACCCGCGCCAACGGCTTCCTGGTCAATATCGAGATCAAGCCGGTAACCGGCGCCGAGCGCCGGACCGGTGCCGCCGTGGCGCTGGACGCGGCGGCGCTGTGGGCCGGCAGCGCGGTGCCGCCGCTGCTGTCTTCCTTCTCGGAAGCCGCGCTGGAGGCCGCGCGCGAAGCCGTGCCGACGCTGCCGCGGGCCCTGCTGATGGACCGCCTGCCCGCCGACTGGCTCGAACGGCTGCGCCGGCTTGATTGCGTGGCCCTCGATGCCAACCATCGGGAGCTGGACCGGCAGGTGATCGAGGCCGCCCACCAGGCGGGCTTCCGCGTGGCCTGCTACACGGTCAACGACTCCGCCCGCGCGGCGGAGCTGCTCGGCTGGGGGCTCGATGCCCTGATCACCGATGCGGTCGACCACATCGTGCCCGATCCGGTGGCATAGCGAGTCGGCCGCAAGGGCTGCATGCTTGCGCGCGGGGGTGATGGGCGACACCCCGCAGACCGAATCCGTCACTTTCCGGCAATAATCGCCGGCACTGTTGTAGTACTACCGCGTATACCCGGAAAAAACGCGGGCGCGCCTAGGCAAACGTGCTATGCTTATGCGAGTGAAGACTTAGGTCCTTCCCGCACAACTTGCCCTTGAAGGTCCTCAGCAGTGTCGGCGCCGCCCAAACCAGGCTGGCGCCGTTTGCTTAAGAGGGGCTTCAAAGAGTTGTTTGCAATCCGCTAACCGGTCAAGCCGTGTCGCGGAAGGTTGATGAACCCGCTTAACTCCGGCAGTCCCGGAGAATAGTGAGCGCCCCATGATGCAGCAGTATCAGAGCAATTCGTACCTCTTCGGCGGTAACGCGCCCTACGTGGAAGAGCTGTACGAAGCCTATCTCGAAAACCCCGCCTCGGTTCCCGACAACTGGCGTGCGTATTTCGACGCGATGCAGAACGTGCCCGCCGTCGATGGTTCCAACGCCCGCGACATCCCCCACGCTCCCATCGTCGCCTCGTTCGCCGAGCGCGCCAAGCAAGGCCCGATCAAGACCATCGTCGCCTCGGCCGATTCGGACATGGGCCGCAAGCGCGTGGCCGCCACGCAGCTGATCGCCGCCTACCGCAACATCGGTTCGCACTGGGCCGACCTCGATCCGCTCAAGCGCCAGGAGCGTCCGCCCCTGCCGGACCTGGATCCCGCCTTCTACGGTTTCTCCGAGAGCGATCTCGACATCGTCTTCAATGCCAGCAATACCTATTTCGGCAAGGAGTCGATGAGCCTGCGCGAGTTGATCAACAACCTGCGCGAGACTTACTGCGGCACCATCGGCGCCGAGTTCATGTACATCAGCGACCAGGCGCAGAAGCGCTGGTGGCAGGAGCGCCTGGAAACCACGCGTTCCAAGCCGGTGTTCACGCTGGAGAAGAAGAAGCACATCCTGGAGCGCCTGACCGCCGCCGAAGGCCTCGAGCGCTTCCTGCACACCAAGTACGTCGGCCAGAAGCGCTTCTCGCTGGAAGGCGGCGAAAGCTTCATCGCCGCGATGGATGAACTGGTCCAGCACGCCGGCGGCAAGGGCGTGCAGGAAATCGTGATCGGCATGGCCCACCGCGGCCGCCTGAACGTGCTGGTCAACACCCTGGGCAAGATGCCGGCGGACCTGTTCGCCGAGTTCGAAGGCAAGCACGTCGATGACCTGCCTGCCGGCGACGTCAAGTACCACAAGGGCTTCTCGTCGGACGTCTCCACCGAGGGCGGCCCGGTCCACCTGTCGCTGGCCTTCAACCCGTCCCACCTGGAAATCGTCAACCCGGTGGTCGAGGGTTCGTCCAAGGCCCGCCAGGAACGCCGCGGCGGTGCCGGCCACAAGGAAGTGCTGCCGGTGCAGGTGCACGGCGACGCAGCCTTCGCCGGCCAGGGCGTGGTGATGGAAACGCTGAACCTGGCGCAGACCCGCGGCTATGGCACGGGCGGCACGATGCACATCGTGATCAACAACCAGATCGGCTTCACCACCTCCGACCCGCGTGACGCACGTTCGACGCTGTACTGCACGGACGTGGTCAAGATGATCGAGGCGCCGGTGCTGCACGTGAACGGCGACGATCCCGAAGCCGTGGTGTTCGCCATGCAGCTGGCAGTCGACTTCCGCATGGAATTCAACAAGGACGTCGTCGTTGACATCATCTGCTTCCGCAAGCTGGGCCACAACGAGCAGGACACGCCTGCCGTCACCCAGCCGCTGATGTACAAGAAGATCGGCCAGCACCCCGGCACGCGCAAGCTGTATGCCGACAAGCTGACGGCGCAGAACCTGACCGGCGGCGAGTTCGGCGACCAGCTGGTTAAGGAATACCGTGCCGCCATGGATGCGGGCAAGCTGACCGTCGACCCGGTGCTGTCGAACTTCAAGAACAAGTTCGCGGTGGATTGGATCCCCTTCCTGAACCGCAAGTGGACCGACGCCGCCGACACCGCCGTGCCGGTGACCGAGCTCAAGCGCCTGGCCGAGCGTATCACCACCATCCCCGAGCACCTGAAGCTGCACCCGCTGGTGGAGAAGGTGATCAAGGACCGCGCCAACATGGGCCGTGGCGACCAGTCGCTGGACTGGGGCATGGGTGAGCACCTGGCCTTCGCCTCGCTGGTGGCCTCGGGCTACGCCGTGCGCATCACCGGCCAGGACGCCGGCCGTGGCACTTTCACCCACCGCCACGCCGTGCTGCACGACCAGAACCGTGAGCGCTGGGATGCCGGTTCCTACGTGCCGCTGCAGAACGTCTCGGAAGGCCAGGCCCCGTTCACCGTGATCGACTCCGTGCTGTCCGAAGAGGCAGTGCTGGGCTTCGAATATGGTTACTCGACCGCCGAGCCGAACGCCCTGGTGATCTGGGAGGCCCAGTTCGGCGACTTCGTCAACGGCGCCCAGGTGGTGATCGACCAGTTCATCAGCTCCGGCGAAGTGAAGTGGGGCCGCGCCTCGGGCCTGACCCTGATGCTGCCGCACGGCTACGAAGGCCAGGGTCCGGAACACAGCTCGGCGCGCATCGAGCGTTTCCTGCAACTGTGTGCCGACCACAACATGCAGGTAGCCCAGCCGACCACGCCGGCGCAGATCTTCCACCTGCTGCGCCGCCAGATGATCCGCCTGTTCCGCAAGCCGCTGGTCATCATGACGCCGAAGTCGCTGCTGCGTAACAAGGATGCGGTGTCGCCGCTGGCCGACCTCGCCAAGGGCCACTTCGAGACCGTGATCGGCGACCAGGGCGACCTCAACGCCGCCAAGGTCAAGCGCGTGGTCCTGTGCTCGGGCAAGGTCTACTACGACCTGGTCAATACCCGCAAGGAACGCGACGCGTCGGATACCGCCGTGATCCGCCTGGAGCAGCTCTACCCGTTCCCGCACAAGGCACTGGCGGCCGAGCTCAAGAAGTACCCGGGCGCGACCGAGATCGTCTGGTGCCAGGACGAGCCGCAGAACCAGGGTGCATGGTTCTTCGTGCAGCACTACATCATGGAGAACATGACCGACGGCCAGAAGCTCGGCTACGCCGGTCGCCCGGCTTCGGCCTCGCCTGCCGTGGGCTACTACGCCAAGCACAACGAGCAGCAGAAGGCGCTGCTCGACGCGGCCTTCTCCAAGCTCAAGGGCTTCGTGCTGACCAAGTAATCGAGACTGCCCGGGCGGCGCGATCACCGATCGCGCCGCCCGGTGCCATGCATCGTCGAAGAACACACGCATACATCTAGGAATATCCAACCATGGCTATTGTTGACGTCAAGGTTCCCCAACTGTCCGAGTCGGTCGCCGAAGCGACCATGCTGAACTGGAAGAAGAAGCCCGGCGAGGCTGTCGCCCAGGACGAAATCCTGATCGAAATCGAGACCGACAAGGTCGTGCTCGAAGTGCCGGCCCCCTCCGCCGGCGTGCTGTCGCAGATCGTCAAGAATGACGGCGACACCGTCGTCGCCGACGAAATCATCGCCAAGATCGACACCGAAGCCACCGCCGGCGCCCCGGCCCCGGCCGCCGCCGCGCCCGCTCCGGCCGCCGTGCCCGCTGCCGCTCCGGCTGCCGCTCCGGCCGGCGCCGTCGCCATGCCGTCGGCCGCCAAGCTGATGGCCGAAGGCAATCTGTCGGCCGGCCAGGTCGCCGGCACCGGCAAGGATGGCCGCATCACCAAGGGTGACGTGCTGGCCGCCTCCGCCGCCCCGGCACCGGCCGCCAAGGCCGCTCCCGCTCCGGCAGCCGCCAAGCCGGCGCTGCAGCAGGTCGCCGCCCCGGTCGACTTCGCCGCCCTGGGCGACCGCCCGGAAGAGCGCGTGCCGATGAGCCGCCTGCGTGCCCGTATCGCCGAGCGCCTGCTGCAATCGCAAGCCACCAACGCCATCCTCACCACCTTCAATGAAGTGAACATGAAGCCGGTGATGGACCTGCGCAACAAGTACAAGGACAAGTTCGAGAAGGAACACGGCGTCAAGCTGGGTTTCATGTCCTTCTTCGTCAAGGCAGCGGTGCACGCGCTGAAGAAGTTCCCGCTGATCAATGCCTCGATCGACGGTAACGACATCGTCTACCACGGCTACTTCGACATCGGTATCGCGGTCGGTTCGCCGCGTGGCCTGGTGGTGCCCATCCTGCGCAATGCCGACCAGATGAGCCTGGCCGACATCGAGAAGAAGATCGCCGAATTCGGCGTGAAGGCCCGCGACGGCAAGCTGTCGCTGGAAGAACTGACCGGCGGTACGTTCTCCATCTCCAATGGCGGCGTGTTCGGTTCGATGCTGTCGACCCCGATCATCAACCCGCCGCAATCGGCCATCCTGGGCGTGCACGCCACCAAGGAGCGTGCCGTGGTGGAAGACGGCCAGATCGTGATCCGTCCGATGAACTACCTGGCCATGTCCTACGACCACCGCATCATCGACGGCCGCGAAGCCGTGCTGGGCCTGGTCGCCATGAAGGACGCGCTGGAAGATCCGGCCCGCCTGCTGCTGGACCTGTAATCCGGCTGTCACGCCATGCCGCCGCCGCGCCCGCGCGGCCGGTGGCCTGAAGAATCGAAAGCGCCCCGGCCGGCATCTGCCGGGCGGGCCGCAAAAGGAATCTCCATGAGCAAACAATTCGACGTGCTGGTGATCGGCGCCGGTCCCGGCGGCTACATCGCTGCCATCCGCGCCGGCCAGCTGGGCCTGAACGTGGCCTGCTGCGAAGGCAACGCCTACGACGATCCGAAGAACGAGCCCCGCCTGGGCGGCACCTGCCTGAACGTGGGCTGCATTCCCTCCAAGGCGCTGCTGGCCTCCTCGGAAGAGTTCGAGAACGTCTCGCACCACCTGGGCGACCACGGCATCACCGTGGGCGACGTCAAGGTCGACGTGGCCAAGATGCTCAAGCGCAAGGACGATATCGTCGGCAAGATGACCAAGGGCATCGAGTTCCTGTTCCGCAAGAACAAGGTCACGCTGCTCAAGGGCTACGGCAAGTTCGTCGGCAAGACCGCCGAGGGCTTCCAGGTCGAGATCGCCGGCGAAGTCGTCACCGCCAAGCAGGTCATCATCGCCACCGGCTCGAAGGCACGTCACCTGCCTGGCATCGCCGTCGACAACAACCTGATCAGCGATAACGAAGGCGCGCTCAAGTTCGCCTCCGTGCCGAAGAAACTGGGCGTGATCGGCGCCGGCGTGATCGGTCTGGAGCTGGGCTCGGTGTGGCGTCGCCTGGGTGCCGACGTGACCGTGCTGGAAGCCCTGCCGGCCTTCCTGGGCGCCGCCGACGAAGGCGTAGCCAAGGAAGCGCAGAAGCAGCTGACCAAGCAAGGCCTGAAGTTCCACCTGGGCGTCAAGGTCGACGAGGTCACCACCGGCAAGGATGGCGTGACCGTGCGCTATACCGACAAGGATGGCGCGGCGCAGACGCTGGAAGTCGACCGCCTGATCGTCTCGGTCGGCCGTGTGCCCAACACCGACAACCTGGGCCTGGAAGCCGTCGGCCTGGCGACCGACCAGCGCGGCTTCATCGAGGTCGATGACCACTGCGCGACCAAGGTGCCGGGCCTGTGGGCCATCGGCGACGTGGTGCGCGGCCCGATGCTGGCGCACAAGGCGGAAGACGAAGGCGTGGCCGTGGCCGAGCGCATCGTCGGCCAGAAGCCGCATATCGACTACAACTGCGTTCCCTGGGTCATCTACACCTTCCCGGAAATCGCCTGGGTCGGCAAGACCGAGCAGCAGCTCAAGGCCGAGGGCCGAGAGTACAAGGCTGGCCAGTTCCCCTTCATGGCCAATGGCCGTGCGCTGGGCATGGGCCACGCCGACGGCTTCGTCAAGATGCTGGCGGACGCCAAGACCGACGAGATCCTGGGCGTGCACGTGGTTGCCGCCAACGCGTCGGACCTGATCGCCGAAGCCGTGGTGGCGATGGAGTTCAAGGCCGCCAGCGAAGACATCGGCCGTGTCTGCCACCCGCACCCGTCGATGTCCGAGGTCATGCGCGAAGCTGCGCTGGCCGTGGACAAGCGTCAGCTCAATATGTAAGGTCCGCGCCTTTGCAGGCCTGACATCTTGCAGCTTCGGCGCGCCGTTCGCACGGCGCGCCGTTTTCGCTTTCAGGCGCGGCATCGCCTCTTCCGCGCCGACGCACAGTCCGGCAGCGGTCGCGGCCGCCGCCGGCAACACAAGACAGCAGACAGCATGAACGTTCGCGAGTACTACGATCAGGAACTGAAGCAGCGCGGCTACACCTCGGACGAGGCCCAGCTGCGCGCGGTCGAGCGGTTGCAGCGGTGTTACGACGACTGGGTCGCCTACAAGGGCCGCCGCAACAATGCGCTGAAGAAACTGCTGGTCCATCCCGAGGTACCGCGCGGCGTCTACATGTGGGGCGGGGTGGGGCGCGGCAAGTCCTTCCTGATGGACAGTTTCTACGCCTGCGTGCCGGTGGTGCGCAAGACCCGCCTGCATTTCCACGAGTTCATGCGCGAGGTGCACCGCCAGCTCGAAGAGTTGCGCGGCCGGCCCGATCCGCTCGACGAACTGGCACGCCGCATCGCCAAGCGCTTCCGTCTGATCTGCTTCGACGAATTCCACGTCAACGATGTCGCCGACGCGATGATCCTGCATCGCCTGCTGCAGCAGCTGTTCGCCAACGGCGTGCAGTTCGTGATGACGTCCAACTACCGGCCCGATCTGCTCTATCCGGACGGACTGCACCGCGACCGCGTGCTGCCCGCCATCGCGCTGTTGCAGGAGAAGCTCGATGTCCTCAACGTGGACGCCGGCATCGACTACCGCAAGCGCACGCTGGCGCAGGTGCAGGCCTACCATACCCCGCTCGGGGCCAAGGCCAATTCGGCCCTGCGCGATGCCTTCACCGGCTTGGCCGGGGTGGCTGACGAATCGCCGATCCTGCATATCGAGCACCGCGAGCTGCGTGCGCTGCGGCGCGCCAACGGCGTGGTGTGGTTCGATTTCGCCACCCTGTGCGGCGGCCCGCGCTCGCAGAACGATTATCTCGAGATCGCCTCGCAGTTCCACACGGTGATCCTGTCCGAGGTGCCGCGCATGACGCCGCGCATGTCGTCCGAGGCGCGCCGCTTCACCTGGCTGATCGACGTCTTCTACGACCACAAGGTCAAGCTGCTGATGTCGGCCGAGGTGCCCGCCGACGAGCTCTACGTCGAAGGCCAGATGGCCAACGAATTCCACCGCACGGTGTCGCGCATCATCGAGATGCAGTCGCGCGAGTATCTCGAGTCCGAGCGGCGCGTGGTGGATACGACACTGACCTGAAGGCGGCCGCCGGCCCGCCGGGGCGCCGGCTCACGGGTCCCTGCCTGCGGGGGATGCCGGCCCCAGGTACAGGCCGCCTTTCCCGGCGGCAGCCGGCCCGGGACTTGATCTGCGTCAAGTTCGTTTGACGGCTGTGCCTCTACCATGCATCGGGTAAAAAGAGACCCCCGATGCCTTCTGCCGACACATGTCCCCTGCCAGCCGGCACGCGTGCCGTGCCGCGCCCGCTTGCGGGCGGGACGGGGCGCCACGCCGCGGCAGCCTGCTTTCACTGCGGGCAGGCCCTGCCCGAGGCCGGTGTCCTCCGCGCAGACATCGATGGCGAGGCGCGTGCATTCTGCTGCGGAGGTTGCCAGGCCCTGGCGCAGACGCTGCACGCGGCCGGCTTCGGCCATCTCTATGGCGACCAGACGCGTTTCGCCCGCCCGATCGACGATGCCGCGCGGCGCGAGGCTGAGCCGGTGTGGGCAGCCTACGACAGCGAGGAACTGCGCGCGCAGTTCGTGCGGCCGCTCGATGGCGGGCGCGCCGAAATCACGCTGACCCCCGAGAACATCCGCTGTGCCGCCTGCGCCTGGCTGATCGAGCAGCACCTGGCGCGGCTGCCGGGCGTCGAGTCGGTCGTGGCCAACGTGGCCACCCGCCGCGTGCTGGTGCGCTGGCGCCCGCAGCAGACCGGCGTTGCCGGCCTGCTGGCGGCACTGGCCGAGATCGGCTACCTTGCCTGGCCCTTCGAGCTGTCGCGCTCGGACGCGGATGACCGGCGCGAGCGCCGCGGCCTGCTGATGCGGCTGGCGGTGGCCATGCTGGGCATGATGCAGGTGATGATGTACGCGTGGCCGATCTACACGCACGAGGCCACCATCGACCCCGCCATGCTGCAGCTGATGCGCTGGGCCAGCCTGCTGCTGACGCTGCCGGTCGTGCTGTATTCCGCCTCCCCCATCTTCGCCGGTGCCTGGCGCAGCCTGCGCCGGGGCCACGCCGGCATGGACGTGCCGGTGGCACTGGGCATCGGCGCGGGTTTCCTGGCCAGCGTGGCGGCGACCGTGCACGGCAGCGGCGAGGTCTACTTCGATTCGGTCACCATGTTCGTCGCCTTCCTGCTGGCGGCGCGATACCTGGAGCTGCGCATGCGGCAGGCCTCGCGCAGCGGCGCGGAGATGCTGGCGCGCCAGTTGCCGGCCACCTGTGAACGCCTGGACGCCGGCGGCAATGTGGAGCGCGTGCCGGTGGCGCGCTTGCGCGCCGGCGACCGCATCCGTGTCAAGGCAGGCGAGGTGGTGCCGGCGGATGGCGTGGTCGAGGCCGGCAGCAGCGCGCTCGATGAGTCGATGCTGACCGGCGAGAGCCGGCCGGTCCGGCGCGCGGCCGGCGAAGCGGTGCTGGCCGGCTGCTTCAACACCGCCAGCCCGCTCGAAATCCGCGTCGAGCGCATCGGCGCAGGCACGCGCCTGGCGGAGATCGTCGCCGTGCTGGACCGTGCGCTGGCCGACAAGCCCCGCCTGGCGACCTTGGCCGACCGCGTCGCTGGCTGGTTCGTGGCCGCCTTGCTGCTGCTGGCGGGCGTGACCGGCCTGGTCTGGTGGGCCTGGATCGATCCGGCGCGCGCGTTGCTGGTGGCGGTGGCGGTGCTGGTGGTGAGCTGTCCCTGCGCGCTGTCGCTGGCGACGCCGGCTGCGCTGGCGGCTGCCGGCGCCTCGCTGTCGCGGCGCGGCGTGCTGCTGACGCGCGGCCATGCGCTGGAAACGCTGGCGCAGGTCAGCGATGTCGTGCTCGACAAGACCGGGACCTTGACCGAAGGACGCTTCGCGCTGGCCGAGGTGCGTGCGGCGCAGGGCGCGCCAGCCGACCAGTGCCTGGCGCTCGCCGCTGCCATGGAGGCGGCAAGCGAGCATCCCATCGCACAGGCCTTGGTGGCGGCGGCGCAGGAGCGCCGCGCGGCCACGGCGGCCGATGGGGAGGGGGACTCCCCGCCCCAGGTGGTGCCGGTCGCCGCGCTGCGCAGCGTGCCGGGGCAGGGCCTCGAGGCCCGCATCGGCGCGCGGCGCCTGCGGCTCGGACGCCAGTCCTTCGTCGCGGAACTGGCGGGAGGCGCCCCGGGCGATCTTCTGCACGGTGCGGCCGAGCCCGATCTTCCGGCAGGCGCCACCACGGTCTGGCTCGGCGAAGCGGACCGCTGGCTGGCGGCTTTCGTGCTGCACGATGTCGAGCGCGCCCGTACCGGCGTCCTGCTGGCGCGACTGCGGGGCCTGGGCGTGCGCTGCCACCTGGTGTCCGGCGATGATCCGGCGACGGTCGACTGGTGGGCGCGCCGCTTCGGCATCGCCGGTGCCCGCGGCGGCACCACGCCCGAGGACAAGCGCGACTATGTGAGCGCGCTGCAGCAGCGCGGCGCGGTCGTGCTGGCGGTCGGTGACGGCATCAACGACGCGCCGGTGCTGGCGCAGGCCCAGGTCTCGATCGCGATCGGCAGCGGCGCTCCGCTGGCGCAGGCCGGCGCGGACGCGGTGCTGGCGCACGGTGGCGTCGACGAGATCGCGACGGCGCTGGCCATCGCTCGCCGCACGCGCCGCGTGGTGCGGCAGAACCTCGCCTGGGCCTTCCTCTACAACGTGCTGGCGATCCCGCTGGCGGCCACCGGCTTCGTCACGGCCTGGATGGCGGGTCTCGGCATGTCGATCTCCTCGCTGCTGGTGGTGGCGAATGCCTGGCGCCTGCTGTCGGCGCCGGCCGCGTCCGGTGCGACGGATCCAGCCTCGGAGGACTGACCATGGAAACGCTTTACCTGCTGGTGCCGCTGAGTCTGGCGCTGGTCGTGTTGATTGCCGGCGCCTTCTGGTGGGCCTTGCACGCCGGCCAGTACGACGACCTCGACCGGCCCGCCGAAGCGGTGCTGCTCGACAACGACAAGCCGTCCTGAGGGCGGTGGCAGGTGGCGTGCGACCGTGGCCGATGCCTTCGGTTCTGCGCGCAGCGGGGGGCGCTTGATGCAGATCAACGCACGCGGGGCCCGGGCTTCATACATTCACATCATCGGCGCTTTCGCCAGATCGGTTTTCACTACTTAGTCTTGGGGGGTCTGAATGGATGTCACTGCCGCGTCTTCACGCGTCGACACCTTCAACTACGGCGTCGTGAGGCAATTCGCCATCATGACTGTGGTCTGGGGGATCGTCGGCATGGCCGTCGGCGTGCTGCTCGCAGCACAGCTGATCTGGCCGGAGCTCAACTTCAACACGCCGTGGCTGTCGTTCGGGCGCCTGCGCCCCTTGCACACCAATGCAGTCATCTTCGCTTTCGGCGGCAGCGCGCTGTTCGCGACCTCGTACTACGTGGTCCAGCGCACCTGCCAGGCCCGCCTGTTCTGCGGTCCGCTGGCGGCCTTCACCTTCTGGGGCTGGCAACTGGTGATCGTGGCGGCGGCCATCACGCTGCCGATGGGCATCACCAGCTCGAAGGAGTACGCCGAGCTGGAATGGCCGATCGATATCCTGATCACGCTGGTGTGGGTGGCTTACGCGGTGGTGTTCTTCGGCACCATCATCAAGCGCAAGACCAAGCATATCTACGTGGCCAACTGGTTCTTCGGCGCCTACATCCTGACCATCGCGCTGCTGCACATCGTCAACAACCTCGAGATGCCGGTGTCGATGTGGAAGTCCTACTCGGCCTATGCCGGCGTGCAGGACGCCATGGTGCAGTGGTGGTACGGCCATAACGCGGTGGGCTTCTTCCTGACCACCAGCTTCCTGGGCATGATGTACTACTTCATTCCCAAGCAGGCCGAGCGTCCGATCTATTCGTACCGCCTGTCCATCGTCCACTTCTGGGCGCTGAACTTCACCTATATGTGGGCCGGCCCGCACCACCTGCAGTACACCGCGCTGCCCGACTGGGCGCAGTCGCTGGGCATGGTCTTCTCGCTGATCCTGCTGGCGCCGTCCTGGGGCGGCATGATCAACGGCATTATGACCTTGTCGGGCGCCTGGCACAAACTGCGCACCGATCCCATCCTCAAGTTCCTGGTGGTGGCGCTGTCCTTCTACGGCATGGCGACCTTCGAGGGCTCGATGATGTCGATCAAGACCGTCAACGCGCTGTCGCACTACACGGATTGGACCATCGGCCACGTGCACTCGGGTGCGCTGGGCTGGGTGGCGATGATCTCGATCGGCTCGCTTTACTACCTGATCCCGCGCCTGTTCGGCGAGAAGCAGATGTATAGCGTGCGCCTGATCGAGCTGCACTTCTGGATCGCCACCATCGGCGTGGTGCTGTACATCGCCTCGATGTGGATCGCCGGCGTGATGGAAGGCCTGATGTGGCGTGCCACGCAGCCGGACGGCACGCTGACCTACGCCTTCGTCGAGGCGGTCAAGGCCAAGTACCCGTTCTACCTGATCCGCCTGGCGGGCGGTATCTGCTTCCTCTCGGGGATGCTGCTGATGGCCTACAACGTGGCCAAGACGATCGTCGGGCGGCCCGCGGTCGATGCACCGATCCCGGCGAGCCTGCCGGCCACCGCCCACTGATACGCCCAGGAAAGGACCATGTCTGAGAATCGAAGCTTCTTTTCGCACGAGACGCTGGAGAAGAATGTCGGCTGGCTGATCATCTGCACCATCGTGGTCGTCAGCATTGCCGGCCTGGTGCAGATCGTGCCGCTGTTCTTCCAGCACTCGACCACCGAGCCCGATCCCGGCATCAAGCCATACTCGGCGCTGCGCCTGATGGGCCGCGACATCTATATCCGGGAGGGCTGTGTCGGCTGCCACTCGCAGCAGATCCGCACGCTGCAGGCCGAGACCGAGCGCTACGGCCATTACTCCACCGCGGGCGAGTCGGTCTACGACCATCCCTTCCTGTGGGGTTCCAAGCGTACCGGCCCGGATCTGGCGCGCGTGGGCGGCCGTTATTCGGACGACTGGCAGCGCATCCACCTGCGCAACCCGCGTGACGTGGTGCCGGAATCGGTGATGCCAGCCTACCCGTGGCTGGAGAGGACCGTGCTGCCAACGCATGACGTGCAGGCGCGCATGCATGCGCTGCGCCGCCTGGGCGTGCCTTACACGGACGACGAGATCGCCAAGGCGCCGGCCGAGCTGGAAGGCAAGACGGAGGAAGACGCGCTGGTGGCCTATCTGCAGGGCCTGGGCATCAACAAGCGCAATGTGCGGGTCGACACCGCGGTTGCCGGCGGGCAGCCGGCCAAGGAGTGAGGCCATGGCCATGCTGAGCGCATTCTCGACCGTGCTGTCGATGCTCTTCTTCCTCGGCATCTGCTGGTGGGCCTGGTCCGCCGGCCGCCGGCGCGCCAACGAAGAGTCGGCCATGCTGCCGTTCGCACTGCCTGACGAGACGTCGGTGGCGGGCGCGGGCAGCCATGTGGATACCACATCTAGCAGGAAGATCAGTTCATGAGCGACTTCATCTCGGATTTCTGGAGCTACTACATCGCGGCGATCGCCCTGGCGGGCATCGTGTGGTGCGTCTGGCTGCTGTTCTCGCAACGCAAGGTCGCCAAGGCACAGGGCGCGGTCGAGGACACCGGCCATGTCTGGGACGGCGACCTGCGCGAGCTCAACAACCCGCTGCCGCGCTGGTGGATGTGGATGTTCCTGCTGGCCTGCATCTTCGGCCTGGGCTACCTGGTGCTGTATCCGGGGCTCGGTTCCTACGCCGGCCTGCTGAAGTTCTCCACACAAGGCGAACTCGCAGCGCACCGGCAGGCCGCGGAGAAACTGCAGAACTCGGTCTACGCGAAGTACATGAAGATGGATATCAAGCAGGTGGCGGCCGATCCGGAGGCGCGAGAGATCGGGCAGCGGCTGTTCCTGAACTATTGCGCGCAATGCCACGGCTCGGACGCGCGCGGCAGCCGCGGCTTCCCCAACCTGAGCGATCACGACTGGCTGTACGGCGGCGAGCCGGAGACCATCCAGCAGACCATCACCAAGGGTCGCAATGGCGTGATGCCTCCGTTCTCGGCGGTCATCGATGCCAAGCTCGCCGGCGACGTGGCGCAGTATGTGCGTTCCCTGTCGGGCCTGGCCTACGATCCGATCCGTGCCGCACGTGGCGAGGGCACGTTCAAGTCCACCTGCGCGGCCTGTCATGGCGCCAACGGCAAGGGCAACCAGGCGCTGGGCGCACCGAACCTGAGCGACAACACATGGTTGTACGGCAGCTCGGAGTCCACCATCGTCGAGGGGATCCTGAAGGGACGCAACAACCATATGCCTGCGCATGAAGAGATCCTGACGCCGGAACGTATCCGCATGCTGACCGCCTACGTCTGGGGGCTGTCGAACGCGCCGGAGGCGTCACGATGAGGAAAGTGCATCGCGCCGCGCCGCAGGGCGCGTGCGCCGCCGGAGCCAGCCAATGAATGCACCGGAGACGGAACCGCTGGCCCGCAAGGGCGGGCCGGCAACCGCAGCGCCTGCGACCGAGTCGGTCGACGAGGCGTTGTATGAAGTCCGCCGCAAGATCTACCCGCGCTCGGTCAGCGGTGCCTTCTCGAACTGGCGCGTCTGGCTCGTGCTGCTGACGCAGCTGATCTACTACGGTACGCCGTGGCTGCAGTGGAACGGGCGCCAGGCGGTGCTGTTCGACCTGGGCGCGCGCAAGTTCTATATCTTCGGGCTGGTGCTGTGGCCGCAGGACGTGATCTACCTGAGCGTGCTGCTGGTGATCTCGGCGCTGGCCCTGTTCCTGTTCACCGCCATCGCCGGCCGGCTGTTCTGCGGCTATGCCTGTCCGCAGACGGTCTATACCGAGATCTTCATGTGGATCGAGCGGCATGTCGAAGGCGATCGTTTCGCCCGCATCCGCCTCGACGGCGATCCGTGGTCGCTGCGCAAGCTGCGCATCAAGGCGACCAAGCATCTGCTGTGGATCGTGGTGGCGCTGTGGACCGGTTTCACCTTTATCGGCTATTTCGCGCCGATCCGCGAGCTGGGCGGGCAGGTGGCTGCGTTCGCGCTCGGGCCCTGGCAGGCCTTCTGGATGCTGTTCTACGCCTTCGCCACGTGGGGCAACGCGGGCTTCATGCGTGAGCAGGTGTGCAAGTACATGTGTCCCTACGCGCGCTTCCAGAGCGTGATGGTGGACCGCGACACCTTTGTCGTCACCTACGACAGCGGCCGCGGCGACCCGCGCGGCAGCCGCTCGCGCAAGGCCGACCACCGCGCCGCTGGGCTTGGCGACTGCGTCAATTGCAGCATCTGCGTGCAGGTCTGCCCGACCGGCATCGACATCCGCGACGGCTTGCAGTACGAGTGCATCGGCTGCGGCGCCTGCATCGATGCCTGCAACCAGGTGATGGACAAGATGGACTACCCGCGCGGGCTGATCCGCTACACGTCGGAGAACGCGATGCGCAAGGGCTGGTCGGCCCAGGCGACGCGCAAGCGCCTGCTGCGTCCGCGCGTGATGATCTATTCGGCGATCTGGCTGGCACTGCTGGCGGGCTTCGCCATCTCGCTGTCACTGCGCACGCCGCTGAAGGTGGATATCATCCGCGACCGCGGCAGCCTCGGGCGCGAAGTCGAGGGGCGCTGGGTGGAGAACGTCTACCGCCTGCAGCTGATCAATACTAGCGAGGCGCCGATGCAGTTCACCATCCGCGCCGACAGTGCGGAACTCGGCAAGCTGCGCGTGGAGTCCGACGGGGCGACCGGCGAACTCGCACCGACCTCGAACCGCCTGCTGGCCATCCGCGTGCGCGTGCCGCTCGAGCAGGCGCGGCAGGGCACGCACAAGATCCGCGTGACGGTGCAGGGCGGCCAGGAGGAGGGGCATGTCGTCGAGGTGAACCAATCGACCAGTTTCATCGTGCCGCGCGACCTGTAGGGCGTGCGGAGGGGATTGCCGCAGGGCAGACAAGCGGGGCGGCCACGATGCCGCCGTGCGTAACAGCAAGGAGCGAAGCCATGCAAGGACCCGCCCGACAATCATTGACGGACGCCGGCACGATGCAGCAGGCCGTGCGGCCGTGGTGGAAGGAACCCTGGCCCTGGCTGCTGATGAGCGGGCCGCTGGCGGCGATGGCCGCCTGCGGCGTGACCATCTGGCTGGCGATGACGCATCCCGACAAGCCGATCGAGGAGGGCGTCAGCCGGCACGGGCTGGTGGTCGAGCGGCAGGGCGCGGCGCGGGCAGTGTCCGGCGCGACAGCCACGGAGCGGCCATGAGACTGCGCTGGCTGATGTGGGTCCTGTGGCCGGCCTTCCTGGTCGCCGGTGTGGCAACCGCCGCGGTGTTCTCGCTGGTGGATCCAAGCGATCTCAGGCTGTTCGGGCGGCCGGTCGAGGCCTCGCGCGAGGCGGTCTACACCATCGGCTTCCTGCTGGCCTGGCTGCTGTGCTCGCTGTCGAGCGCCCTGACCTTTTATACGATGCCGGTGCGCCTCGGCGATACCGACGAACTGGAGTAGGGGATGCGCGCAGGCCGAAGGGCTGGGCAGAACGGGGCCTGTCGAAGGCGCCGGATGCCTGCGCCCTCGGCTTGGTCAGCAGCTCTTGCCGTAGATCTGCTTGATGCCGGGTACGTCGACCAGCTTGACGTGGCGCTGGCGGATCTGGATCAGCCCGGCCTCGGCGAAGCGCGAGAACAGGCGGCTGACGGTTTCCAGCTTGAGGCCGAGATAACTGCCGATTTCCTCCCGGCTCATGCGCAGCACGAACTCGGTCGACGAGTAGCCGCGTTCCGACAGGCGCTCGGACAGGTTGACCAGGAAGGCGGCCAGGCGCTCCTCGGCGCGCATGGAGCCGAGCGTCAGCAGCATGACCTGGTCCTGCGTGATCTCCTTGCTCATCATGCGCAGGAACTGCTGCTGCAGCGACGGCACGGTGGTCGACAGGGTCTGCAGGTCGTTGAAGCGCATCACGCAGACCTCGGTGTCTTCCAGTGCGGTAGCATCCGACGCGTGCTGCATCTCGCCGAGGCCGTCGAGTCCGACGACTTCGCCCGGCAGGTGGAAGCCGGTGATCTGCGAGCGCCCGTCTTCCATCGTCACGTGTGTCTTCAGGGTGCCGAAGCGCACCGCGTAGACTGCGCTCAGGGGTTCGCCGAGCCGGTAGAGCGTCTCGCCCTTGTGGACTCGCACGCGTTCCTTCACCAGCGAGTCGATCTTTTCGATGTCGTTGCGGTTCATGCCGACCGGCACGCACAGGTGTCCGAGCGAGCAGGACGAGCAACGGGGCGACATCGCGGTGACGGGGATGGAATTGAGCAAGCCGGGGCCTATTGTCGTTGAGCTGCGAGGGCGCAATTTCTGCATTTTACTGTGTGAAGGCATCCGAAGGGGAGCGAAAGTTGACTGCGGCGGTCTTTTTCAGTGTTTTTCTGCTGGCCTTGCTGGGTGGCGTGCACTGCGCAGCCATGTGCGGCGGCATTGCACTGGCGGTCGAGCGGCCGCAGGCGGAAGCGCCGGTCGTCGTGCTGCGCAGGCCGCGGGACTGGTTGCGTGAACAGTTATCCATGCATGCGGGGCGGGTGGTGACTTACATGCTGCTCGGTGCCGCGCTGGGCGCGGTCGGCGCCGGTGCCTGGCGAGCCCAATACCTGCCGCTGCAGCGCGGCCTGTTTGCCGCTGGCAGCATGGTCCTGCTGGGCACCGGCCTGTGGCTGCTGGCCGGGCGCGCGCCGCAGTTCGCCGCGCTGGAGCGCTTGGTGGCGCGTGGGGCCGGAGCCCTGGCAGGCCGCCTCCGCGGGCGGCGCGCCGGTGCCCCGTCCGCCCCGATTCAGGTCCGCCCGCGCTTGCTCAGGCGTTTCGGCATCGGTCTGGCGTGGGGGCTGGTGCCGTGCGGCATGGTTTACGGTGCGCTCACCCTATCGTTGCTTGCCGGCAACGCGTTGTCGGGGGCCTTGCTGATGGGGGTATTCGGTCTCGGGACCTTGCCCAACCTGCTGATGTTGTCCGGCCTGTCCGGCGCGTTGCGCGGCTGGTCGCGCCGGCCCTGGGTGCGCGTCGGTGCCGGCGTGGCAGTGATGGGGTTTGGTGCGGCCGGGCTTGTGCGGGCGGCGATGTTGCCGCACACGCTCGCCGCACACGGCTTCTGTGTGGTGTTCTGAAGGGGGTTCTTCTGTTTTGGTGATGCGTGAGGCACTTTGTCGGGTGTGCCGAAGGCGCCGCGCTGGTGATCGGCGGTTGCAGCGCCGGGCCGGAATGCCCTACAATCGGCAGCATTGCAGTATCTATCGCGCTGGCGCTGCCGCGCGCATGGCCGGGCAACTCGAACGGCCGTCCTGAGGCCAGTCCGGGCAGAATGTTGCTGACGGACGTAGCCACCTCGCAGCAAGCCATGCCGGTTGACAAGATCTCCGGTTCAAAAGACCGGCTGGGCGTTGCGCGACGGGAGGTGCGCAACACCGTGCGGATGACTGCATCGTTCTTGCGGCGGAAGGGGTTGGACCCGTTCGCGCCGATCCGCCGCTCCAGAAGGGCGGTGCAACGCAAGAGGCCTTTCGGCCGGCGCTGAGGCCGGCAGCAGGGCAATTCTCCGCCGGACTGACCCGGCAACCCGAAGCAGAATAAGATGGGCGCGCGGCTTTCATGCGGACGGCATGCCGGCCGGCCGCGCAATGAGATGGCGATGGCGCTTCGGCCTCGCTGGATCCGAAATCCCCGAATCCTCCGGCGGTCCGCCGGGGGCAGGTGCAAAGACAGGCTGCACACATCCGTATATGAATACCCAAGAGGCGAAAATCGTCCTCGAGACTGCGTTGATCTGCGCGCAGGAGCCCTTGCGCGTGGCGGAACTGCGACGGTTGTTCGCCGATGAGGTGGCTGCCGACACCATCCGCGTGCTGCTGGACGAGTTACGTCTGGATTGGCGTGATCGGGGCGTGGAACTGGTGGCGCTGGCCAGTGGCTGGCGTTTCCAGAGCCGGCCCGGCATGCGCGAATACCTCGATCGCCTGAATCCGGAGAAGCCGCCGAAATACTCGCGCGCGGTGATGGAGACGCTGGCGATCATCGCGTACCGGCAGCCGGTAACCCGCGGCGACATCGAAGAGATCCGCGGGGTGACCGTCAGCACGGAGGTGATCAAGCGGCTCGAGGACCGCGAATGGATCGAAGTGATCGGCCATCGCGATGTGCCAGGGCGACCCGCGCTGTACGCGACCACCAAGGCTTTCCTCGATGATCTCGGCTTGCGTACCCTGGACGAGTTGCCCCAGCTGGAGGATGCGCAAGCGCAGATCCAGGCGGCCTTGCTGGACCAGCAGGCCATTGACTTCGAGTCGCTTGGCCAGGCCGGCGTGCCCGCCGGGCAGGATGCGGAGGGGCAATTGGCCCTGGATGGCATGACGGTCGCCGAGGCCGGCCGTGTCGCCGGCGGCCTGGCGCCGGCGACGCTTACCGAGGCGATCATCGAAGCCGCACCTGGGCAGGTTCCCGCCGGGTTTGACGCCGTTCCCCAGGCTGTGCGGCAGATACCTGAGCCAGCCAGCCATGCCGCCGAGGCGTCCGCGCGGACGCCGGCCGACGGCGTACCCGATACCGAGACCGCATCCGCCCAGCCGGCCGATGCTCTCACGCCGGCAGACGGCGAGCGCGATGCGCGCGACGAGCGCCTGCCTAACTGAACCCATGCAACATCCGATTGTGAATACTTTGTCCGATTCTGTAGAGCAAGACGTCCGCCACGCGGATGCGCCGGGCAGCGATGCCGGCAGTGCGGCCGAGTCCGGCGCATCTCCCGAGGGCGGCGCACGCCGCAAGGGCCTGCGGCGCGGCTTGCGCAATCTGGTGGCGAGCCGCCGCCAGGCGGCGCAGGATCGAGAGGCCGGCCGTGGCGCGGCGCCCGAAGGCGGCGATGCCGCGCCTGGCGAGCCTGCGCCGGCGGCGTCGGCTCAAGGCGGCAAGTCGGCAGGGCGCAGCCGCGGCAAGCGCAAGGCTGCAGCGGTCGACGCGGAAGCCGAGGCCATCCGTGCCGAAGCGGCACAGGCTGCGCCGGGCCAGGACGGGCAGCCGGTGCCGGCCGCGCCGGGTGGCCGCGAAGGTGGTGCGCGCAAGCGCAGGCCGGGACAAGGCCAGCAGGGGCGGGCGGCAAAGCCGGCCGGCGAGTCGGCCAAGGCCGGCGGCCGCCCGCAGGCCAAGGGCAAGGCCACGCAGCCGCGTCAGGGCGCGTCCAAGGGTACTGGCAGCCCCGACGATCTGTTCCGCTTCGTGATCTCGGACCAGTTCGACCAGGAAGAGACCGTGGTGCCGCGCACCAAGGCGAAGCCGGTGCGCGAACTGTCGGCCGACGATGATGCGCCCAAGCTGCACAAAGTGCTGGCCGATGGCGGGCTGGGTTCGCGCCGCGAGATGGAAGAACTGATCCTGCAGGGGCGCGTGTCGGTCAATGGCCTGCCGGCCCATATCGGCCAGCGCATCCTGCCGACCGACCAGGTCCGCGTCAATGGCAAGCTGATTGCCCGCAAGATTTCGAGCAAGCCGCCGCGCGTGCTGCTCTACCACAAGCCGTCCGGCGAGATCGTTAGTCAGTCGGATCCGGAAGGCCGCCCGACCGTGTTCGACAACCTGCCGCGCATGAAGACCGGCAAGTGGGTCGCGGTCGGCCGCCTGGACTTCAACACGGAAGGCCTGCTGATCTTCACCACCTCCGGGGACATCGCCAACCGCTTCATGCATCCGCGCTACGGCGTCGAGCGCGAGTACGCGGTGCGCACGCTGGGTGAGCTGGCCGAGTCCGATCGCCAGCGGCTGCTGCACGGCATCCAGCTCGACGACGGTGAGGCGAGCTTCCTGCGCATCGCTGATGGCGGCGGCGAGGGCATCAACCGCTGGTACCACGTGGCCCTGACCGAGGGGCGCAACCGCGAGGTGCGCCGCATGTTCGAGGCGGTGGGGCTGACGGTGTCGCGCCTGATCCGCACGCGCTACGGACAGTTTCTGCTGCCGCGCGGACTCAAGCGCGGTCGCTGGCACGAGCTGGAGGCCGAAGAGGTACGCGCGCTGATGAGCGGCATCGGGCTCAAGCTGCCCGGCAAGGGCGAGCAATCGAGCAAGGGGGTGACCAAGGTCGGCGGCCGCAAGCAGCGCGAGGAAGCGGCGCTGGCAGGTATGCCGATGCCGACCGGCATGGACGGCCTGCCGCGCTTCGAGCGTGCGGCAGGCGGCCGGGGCAATGGTGCCGGCCGTGGCCAGCCGGACCCGATGCAGACGTCGATGGGGTACATCAGTCACGGTCCCACCCTGCTGACTTCGCATTCCAAGCTTGCCAGCGGCGTGAGCCTTCCCGGTGCAGCCATGCCGGTGGGTGGCAACAAGGGCGGCAACAAGGGTGGTGGGCGCGGCAAGGCTGGCGCCGGCGGCGGCGGTGGTGCCGGTCGCCAGCAACAGCAGCGACGTGGCGGCGATGTGAACGGCAACGTGATGCCGAAGGCGGCCAAATCCGGTGGCGCCAACCGGCGCCCGCGTGGTCGTAGCGGCGGTGGCGGCGGTGGTGGTGGCGGCCAGCGCGGCGGAAACCGCTGAGGTGCGGTGAAAGGCGCAAAGCCGGGTGGCGTGGCTGCCCGGTCGGCCTTTTGCCTTTTGCACATAATCTGCGTATAATCCAAGTCTATTCAAAAGTGTCATCCTCAGATGGGTGAGCGAATGATGGGCATTGCGCCCATTTTTTTTTGCTCCATCCGGTTTCTCGTTTCGGGGGTGGCGCGGCGAGCCGAAGCGGATGCCGCACGGCCCGCGATCGTGTTTGAAGGCCATTACTCGGGAATACAGTGCATCTGGCAGATTTGATCGAAACCACCCTGAACGGCATGGGGTACGAGCTGGTCGAGCTCGAGCGTGCCCCGGCAGGATTGCTGCGCGTGTATATCGATCAGCCTGAGACGGGCATCGTCATCGAGGATTGCGAGAAGGTCAGCCGGCAGTTGACGCACGTGCTGACGGTCGAGAACGTCGACTATGAGCGCCTCGAGGTGTCGTCTCCGGGGCTGGACCGGCCGCTCAAGAAGCTGGCCGACTACGTCCGCTTCGCCGGCGCGCAGGCCAGGGTCACGCTGCGCCTGCCGGTCGACGGGCAGAAGAACTTCGTCGGCGTGCTGCAGGCACCGGCCGGCGAGCTTGGCGCCGAGAAGATCGGCCTGGAGTTCGAAGGGAAGAACGGCCCGTCGCTGCTGGAATTCACTGTATCCGATGTCGACCGCGCGCGCCTGGTGCCGGTGATCGACTTCAAAGGAAATCAAAGAAAAGGGAACAAGCAATGAGCCGCGAAGTTCTGTTGCTCGTCGATGCGCTTGCGCGTGAGAAGAACGTCGACAAGGATGTGGTATTCGGTGCGCTCGAGGCGGCTCTTGCCTCGGCCACCAAGAAGCGCTTCGAGGAAGACGTGGACATCCGTGTCGCGATCGATCGTGAAAGTGGCGAGCATGAAACGTTCCGCCGCTGGCTTGTCGTTCCCGATGAACAAGGCCTGCAGGAGCCGGACAAACAGATCCTGCTGTTCGAGGCGGTCGAGCAGAATCCCGACATCAAGCTCGATGACTACATCGAGGAACAGATCGAGTCGGTCGAGTTCGGCCGTATCGGCGCCCAGGCCGCAAAGCAGGTGATCCTGCAGCGCATCCGCGACGCCGAGCGCGAGCAGATCCTGAACGACTACCTCGACCGCGGCGAAAAGATCATGACCGGCACGGTCAAGCGTGCCGACAAGAAGGGCCTGATCGTCGAGTCTGGCCGCGTCGAGGCGCTGCTGGCGCGCGACCAGATCATCCCGAAGGAGAACCTGCGCACCGGCGACCGTGTGCGTGCGTACATCCTGAACGTCGACCGCACCGCACGCGGACCGCAGATCGAGCTGTCGCGCACCGCGCCCGAATTTCTCGTCAAGCTGTTCGAGAACGAAGTACCCGAGATGGAGCAGGGCCTGCTGGAGATCAAGGCCGCCGCGCGCGATCCTGGCGTGCGCGCCAAGATCGCCGTGGTCGCCCACGACAAGCGTATCGATCCGATCGGCACCTGCGTCGGCGTGCGTGGCACGCGCGTGACCGCGGTGCGCAATGAGATCGGCGGCGAGGCGGTGGACATCGTGCTGTGGTCGGAGGATCCGGCGCAGTTCGTCATCGGCGCGCTGGCACCGGCGCAAGTGCAGTCGATCGTGGTCGATGAAGAGAAGCACTGCATGGATGTGGTGGTCGACGAGGAGAACCTCGCCGTCGCCATCGGCCGCAGCGGGCAGAACGTGCGGCTGGCGTCCGAGCTGACCGGCTGGCAGATCAACATCATGACCCAGGAAGAGTCGGCGCAGAAGCAGGCCGAGGAAAGCGAGGTCGTGCGCAAGCTGTTCATGGCCAAGCTGGACGTGGACGAGGAAGTGGCCGACATCCTGATCGAAGAAGGCTTCTCCACGCTGGAGGAAGTGGCCTACGTGCCTATCAGCGAGATGCTGGAGATCGAGGCGTTCGACGAGGACACGGTCAACGAACTGCGCAACCGCGCGCGCGACGCGCTGTTGACGATGGAATTGGCCCGGGAAGAAAGGGTGGAAGAGGTGTCGCAGGATCTGCGTTCCCTCGAAGGCCTGACCCCGGAACTGATCGGCAAGCTGGCGGAAGGCAATATCCACACGCGCGACGACCTGGCCGAGCTGGCCGTCGACGAAGTGATCGAGATGATCGGCGTCAGCGAGGAAGAAGCCAAGGCGCTGATCATGAAGGCACGGGAACACTGGTTTAACTGAGGGACACGCCCGGGGCCCGCGCGCCCCGGGCGCGATTTCCGCGAACGAAACTGTCCCGACGTAGAAACCGAGCATTGAAAGGGTTTGAATGGCAAGCACAACAGTTGCCCAACTGGCCGCAGAACTGAGTCGCAGCGCAGCTGCCCTGCTGGAACAATTGCAGGCAGCTGGAGTGGGCAAAGCCACTGCTGACGACATTGTTACCGAGTCGGACAAGACCCGGCTGCTGGACTATCTGAAGCGCGTCCATGGCGCCGCGGACGATAGCGCCCGCAAGAAGATCACGCTGACCAAGCGCGAGACTTCCGAGATCCGCCAGGCCGACTCCACAGGCAAGACGCGCACCGTGCAGGTCGAGGTGCGCAAGAAGCGCGTCCTGATCAAGCGTGACGAGGCCGGCGGCGATGGCCAGGTCGACGCGCACGACGGCCGCGATGCCGCCGCCGAGGCTGCCGATCAGGCACGCCGCGAGGAGGAAGAGCGTCAGCAGGCGGAACTGCTGGCTCGCCAGGAAGCCGAAGCGAAGGCGCGCCGCGAGGCCGCCGAGCGCGAAGAGGCCGAACGTCGCGCCAGGCAGGAAGCGCTGGAGGCCGAGGAACGCCGCCAGGCCGAACTCGCCAGGGCGAAGGCCGAGGAAGAGGCTGCGGCCAGCCGTGCGGCGAACGATGCTGCCGAGGAAGCGGCGCGCAAGACGGCCGAGGACGAGAAGAACCGTCTGTCAGCCGAGCGTGCCGTGGCGCAGAAGGCCGCCGATGATGCCAAGGCAGCCGCCGACAAGGCGCGCGCCGAGCAGGATGCCGCGCGTAAGCGTCGCGAGGCCGCCGAGGCCGAGGCCCGCGCCATCCAGCAGATGTTGAATGCGCCCGCGCGCGTGCTGAAGGCGCCGTCCGAGCGCAAGGCCGAGGAAAAGAAGGCCGAGCAGACCGGCACCCTGCACAAGCCGGTCAAGCCGGCCGGTACCGAGGCCAAGAAGGAAGACAAGAAGCCTGCCACGACCACGACGACCGCTGCCACGACCGACAAGAAGTCGGGCAAGGTGCTGAAGTCGGGCAGCTCGTCGACCTGGCAGGACGAAGGCAAGAAGAAGGGTGGCGGCCTGAAGACCCGCGGCGATTCCTCCGGTGGTGTCGGTGGCTGGCGCGGTGGTCCGCGCGGCCGCGGTGGCAAGCAGCAGGTCGATGACAGCCGCAGCAATTTCCACGCGCCGACCGAGCCGGTGGTGCGCGAAGTGCACGTGCCCGAGACTATCTCGGTGGCCGACCTGGCGCACAAGATGGCCGTCAAGGCATCCGAGGTCATCAAGCAGATGATGAAGCTCGGCCAGATGGTGACCATCAACCAGGTGCTGGACCAGGAAACCGCCATGATCGTGGTGGAAGAAATGGGCCACAAGGCGTTCGCCGCCAAGCTGGACGATCCGGAAGCCCTGCTGGACGTCGGCGAGGAGCATACCGACGCCGAGCAGCTGCCGCGTCCGCCGGTGGTGACCGTGATGGGTCACGTCGACCACGGCAAGACCTCGCTGCTGGACTACATCCGCCGCACCAAGGTGGCTGCGGGCGAAGCCGGCGGCATTACGCAGCATATCGGTGCCTACCACGTCGAGACCGAGCGTGGCGTGATCACCTTCCTGGACACCCCGGGCCACGAGGCGTTCACCGCCATGCGTGCGCGCGGTGCCAAGGCAACCGACATCGTCATCCTGGTGGTGGCCGCCGACGACGGCGTGATGCCCCAGACCAAGGAGGCGATCTCGCACGCGAAGGCAGCGGGCGTGCCCATCGTGGTGGCGATCAACAAGATCGACAAGCCGGATGCCAATCCCGATCGCGTCAAGCAGGAACTGGTGGCCGAGCAGGTCTTGCCGGAAGAGTACGGCGGCGATTCGCCTTTCGTTCCGGTGTCGGCCAAGATGGGTACGGGCGTGGACGAACTGCTGGAGCAGGTGCTGCTGCAGGCGGAAGTGCTCGAACTGAAGGCACCGGTCGATGCCCCGGCCAAGGGCCTGGTGGTGGAAGCCCAGCTGGACAAGGGCAAGGGCCCGATCGCGACCATCCTGGTCACCAGTGGCACGCTCAAGCGTGGCGACGTGGTGCTGGCCGGCAGTGCGTACGGCCGCGTCCGTGCGATGCTGGACGAGAACAGCAAGCCGACCAAGGAAGCCGGTCCGTCCATCCCGGTGGAAATCCAGGGCCTGTCCGAGGTTCCGGCCGCCGGCGAGGAAGTGCTGGTGCTGCCGGACGAGCGCAAGGCGCGCGAGATCGCGCTGTTCCGCCAGGGCAAGTTCCGCGACGTCAAGCTGGCCAAGCAGCAGGCAGCCAAGCTGGAGACCATGCTGGAGCAGATGAGCGAAGGCGAAGTGCAGACGCTGCCGCTGATCGTCAAGGCAGACGTGCAGGGCTCGCAGGAAGCGCTGGTGCAATCGCTGCAGAAGCTGTCGACCGACGAGGTGCGCGTGCAGATCGTGCACGCCGCGGTGGGCGGTATCTCCGAGTCCGACGTCAACCTGGCGACGGCCTCGAAGGCGGTCATCATCGGCTTCAACGTGCGTGCCGACGCTGGCGCGCGCAAGCTGGCCGAGCACAATGGCATCGACATCCGCTACTACAACATCATTTACGATGCGGTAGACGAGATCAAGGCGGCGATGTCCGGCATGCTGGCGCCCGAAAAGCGCGAGACGACCATCGGCCAGATCGAGGTGCGCCAGGTGTTCCGCGTGCCGAAGGTCGGCGCCGTGGCCGGCTGTATGGTTACGGATGGCCTGGTCAAGCGCTCGTCGCTGGTGCGTGTGCTGCGCAACAACGTGGTCATCCACAGCGGCGAACTCGACTCGCTCAAGCGTTTCAAGGACGACGTCAAGGAAGTCAAGCAGGGCTTCGAGTGCGGTCTGTCGATCAAGAACTTCAACGACGTTCAGGAAGGCGACCAGCTCGAAGTGTTTGAAATCACCGAGGTGGCGCGCACGCTGTAAGGCGGGCGCGGCGGCGGCCGGCCGGACCGGCCGCCGCCATCTCGACAACGCAGGTTCGCATGGCCAAGAAAGGCTCCATTTCCTCCCGCAATCTCCGTATCTCCGACCAGATCCAGAAGGACCTGGCCGAGATGATCCAGCGAGAGCTGCGTGATCCGCGCCTCGGCCTGGTCACGCTGCAGTCAGTCACGCTGACGCCGGACTACGCGCACGCCAAGGTGTACTTCACCGTGCTGGGCGCCGAACCCGAGGCGGCCGCGGCGGCTCTCAACGAGAAGGCAGGCTACCTGCACTCGCTGCTGTTCAAGCGCCTGCATATCCATACGGTGCCGACGCTGCATTTCCATCACGATACCTCGGTGGAACATGCCATCGAGATGTCCAAGCTGATCCACCAGGCCAACGCCGACCGCGCCAAGGACGACTGATCCGGGCGGCCGGCCCTGCCGCAACGGCAGGGGCCTTCCGGCGCGGCCGTGCATCGTAGCGATCGCCCGCCGCGCTTCCTTCCAGATTCCGATGACCGATTCCAACGCGTCCCGCCCGCCGCGCCTGCCGCGCCGCGACGTGCATGGCGTGCTGCTGCTCGACAAACCGCTCGGGCTGTCGTCCAACGACGCCCTGGTGCGTGCCAAGCGCCTGCTGCGCGCGAACAAGGCCGGACATACCGGCACACTCGATCCGCTGGCGACCGGGCTGCTGCCCTTGTGCTTCGGCGAAGCCACCAAGTTCTCGCAGGATCTGCTCGAAGCCGACAAGACCTATGAGGCGACCGTCTGCCTGGGTGTGACCACCGCCAGCGGCGATGCGGAGGGAGAGGTCCTGCAGCGGCGTCCCGTGACGTGCGGGCCCGAAGCGCTGAATGCGGTGCTGGCGCGTTTCATCGGCGAGATCGAGCAGGTGCCCCCGATGTACTCGGCGCTGAAGAAGGACGGCCGGCCCTTGTACGAATATGCCCGTGCCGGGCAAACCGTGGAGCGCGCCGCGCGGCGCGTCACCATCCACGAGCTTGCCCTGCTCGATTGCACGTTGCCGGCACAACCGGGTTTTTCCATGCGTGTCCGCTGCAGCAAGGGCACCTATATCCGCACCCTGGCCGAAGACATCGGTGAAGCCCTGGGCTGTGGTGCCCACCTGACCGCCCTGCGCCGCACGCAAGTGGGCGACCTGAGCCTGGCGGGTGCTGTCACGCTGGAACAGATCGAGCAGCAGGCGGACGAACAGCGTCCGGCCTTGCTGGCGCCCGTCGATGCCCTGTTGCAGCGCTGTCCGCCCGTGTCCCTCGATGCTGCGGCGAGTGCGCGCTTCCTGCAGGGACAGCGGATCGCAAGGCGCGACCTGCCGGCCGGCGCACCGGCTCTGCAGGAAGAGATGCTGGCGCGCGTGTACGCGGCGGAGGACGGGCGGTTGCTCGGGGTGGCGCGCATGCGCGAAGGGGCGCTGCGTCCCGAACGACTGGTCAGGCTCTAGCCAAACCGCGGCCTCGATCGCCTGGTTTCGCGAAATGTCTGTTTCTGCGGCCAACGTCGGCAAAATCCTTCACTTTTGTTGTGAAATCTGGTTGAATGGTGCTTCCGTCCTGGTTGTCGATGTCGACATCGCCAGGACGTTGAACCGTCGACCATGATCACCGCCGTCACCTATCTCCTGCGCGCGGCGACAGCCGCCGTCCTCATCTCCGCCCGGTCCCTCGTCTGACGCTGTCCGCGCCAGGCCGAGGCACCGGGCCGAAACCCGCTCCCGTCAAGACCCTGTTCGGGCGCGCAGCGCGGCGCGCCCTGTCTGCACACGATGGCACGCGCTTCCCAGCGCGGCGCCGTCCCTGACTTTGGGAGTCGCCATGCGAAACACGGTTTTCCTGACCGCGGCCGAAGCCGCACGCCTGCGCGAGCTGGCAGTCTCCACCCGCACGGCGCCCGAACTGCGCCGCTCCTTGCATGCCGTGCTCGATCGGGCCGAGATCCGTCCCGCCCAGGCCTTGCCGGCGGCGGTGGTGCGCCTGCACGCGCCATTTCTCTGCATCGAGGTGCGCCATCGCGAGCACTTCCATTGGCGCATCGTTTATCCGGAACAGGCGGATTTCGGCCGCGGCTGGCTCAGCGTTCTGTCGCCGGCCGGTGTCGCGCTGCTGGGTACGCCTGTGGGATGCCCGGTGCGCTTGCCGGTGGAGGGCGACGGCCAGGCGCTCGAACTGCTGGTCGAGGAAGTGCTGCCGGGCTGAGGGCGGCGGTCGCTTCCAGTCGATACGCGCTGCACTGGCGCTGCGCGTGGTCATGCGGGGTGGGCGGCGCTAACGGCTGGCCGCCGCCCGCCCGCGGGTGTGCAAAGCGGGGAGAAGAGAGGGATGTCCATCATGCGTTGGATGGGGGCGCAGCGCTGGCCAATGTCCGCTGCCCGGGCGCGGGAGCGTGTCGAGGTCGCCGCGCTGGAGTTGCCGGAAGGTGAGCGGCGCTGGCTGCGCGACCGGCTCGTCTGCCAGGACCTGGCCGACGCGCTGGCAGCGCAGGGGGCCGCGTTGCTCGGGCGGGTCGACCATGAGCCGGTGCACGGCTGCTGCGTGGCGCAGATCGCGGGAGGGGCGCCGATGCGGCTTCATGTGGCCGTGCTCGGCGATGCGATCGGCAGCGGTAACGGCAGCGGCGGCCGGATCGGCCGTGTCGGGCCGGCGGCATGGCTCGAGGCAGTGGATGCCGCGCTCGCCAGCGTCGATGCACAGGCGGCCGCTGAAGCCGCCGGCTTGGGTGGCACACCGTACGCGGTCTGCGCAGTGTTGCTGGCGGAGCCCGCCATGCCCGTCGCACCCGACGTGCTCGGCACGCTGCCAGTGGTGGAATGGTTCGGCTTCGGTCCCTATCGCTGCCTGCGAGCCGCCTATGTGCTGGCAAGCAATCCGGCTCGGCCGTCGGGATGGCAGGCCTTGCGCGTGGGGATCGAGACAGGGCAGGCGGGCTGGCGCGGCGAGACGGTACTTGGCCGGCGCCGCGGTGCCTGAGGGGGCACCGCGGCGCCGGCGGGGGCTCAGTGCGCGCCGGCCGCTGCGTCGGCGCCGCCCCCGCCCTTGGCGGGCTTGGTCAGCCAGACGAAGCCGATCAGTACGAAGAACAGCACTCCGGAGATCCAGAAGATATCGTTTGCGCCCAGCATCGACGCCTGCAGGCTGAGATTGCGCTCGATGACCCCGGTGGCCTGGGTCTGGCTCATGCCCATCTGCATCAGGTGGTTGAGCTGGTCCAGATAGGCCGTGTCATAGGGGTTGACCTTCTCCACCAGCCGCGCGTGGTGCAGCGCCGAGCGGTTCTCCCATACCGTCGTCGAGATCGACGCGCCGATCGCGCCGAAGGTGATCCGCACGAAGTTCGACAGGCCCGAGGCGGCGGGGATCTTCTCCGGCGGCTGGCCCGACAGGATGATCGAGGTCAGCGGGATGAAGAACATCGCCATCGCCGCGCCCTGGATCAGGGTCGGGATCATCAGCGTGCGGGTGTCGACCTGCGTGGTGAAACCCGCGCGCATCAGGCTGACGATGCCGAAGGTGATGAAGGCCGTGGTGGCGACCCAGCGCGCATCCATCCGCGGCAGGTTGCGGCCGATCACCGGGGACAGCAGGATGGCGAAGATCCCCACCGGGGCCATCACGATGCCTGCATCGGTGGCGGTATAGCCCACGATCGTCTGCAGCCACAGGGGCAGGATCACCAGGTTGCCGAAGAACAGTCCGTAGGCCACGGAGATGGCCACCACGCCCGCACTGAAGTTGCGGCCCTTGAACAGGCTGATATCGACGATCGGATGCTTCTCGTAGCTTTCCCAGATCAGGAAGAACAGGAAGCCGACCACCGCCACCAGCGTGAGCACCACGATCTCGGTGGAGTGGAACCAATCGAGTTCCTTGCCCTTGTCGAGCATCAGCTGCATCGAGCCGACCCAGATCACCAGCAGCGCCAGTCCGATACGGTCGATCGGCAGCAGCTTGGTGGGTGTCTCGCGTTCGCGGTAGATGACCCAGGTGGCGTAGGCCGCCATCAGGCCGACCGGGATGTTGATGTAGAAGATCCACGGCCACGTCATGTTGTCGGAGATCCAGCCCCCCAGCAACGGTCCCATGATCGGCGCGACCAGTGTGGTCATGCCCCACAAGGCCAGCGCCATGGTGCTCTTCTGCGGTGGATAGCTCGACAGCAGCAGCGACTGCGACAGCGGGATCATCGGGCCGGCCACGGCGCCTTGCAGGATCCGCGCGGCGAGCAGTACCTCGAGGTTCGGCGCCACGCCGCACAGCCACGACGAGAGCACGAACAGCAGGATCGAGGTGATGAACAGCCGCACCGCGCCGAAGCGGGTGGTCAGCCAGCCGGTCAGCGGCACCGAGATGGCGTTGGCCACGGCGAACGAGGTGATCACCCAGGTGCCCTGGTTGGGCGCCACGCCAAGGTCGCCGGAGATGGCCGGAATCGACACGTTGGCGATCGACGAGTCGAGCACGTTCATGAACGTGGCCAGCGACAGCGCGATGGTGCCGATGATCAGCCGGCCGCCGGTCAGCGGGGCGGGTGCAGCCGGCCGCGGCGCCGGGCGCGCAGCCGTGTCCGGCTTGCGGTCCGGGCTGGCCGGAGCGGAGGCGGTAGCGGCCATGTCAGCTGTTGGCGTTGGCGGCCGTTGGCTTGGCGCTGGCGCTGTCGGCCTGCGGGGTTGCCGGCAGGCTGGCCGGGCGGCCGCCGTTGTTGTTCGAGATGATGCGCTCGATCAGCGCGTCCGCATCGTGGCCGACCTTCTCATAGACGTCGGTCTGCAGCGGGCGCGGCGCTGGTGCGGCCGCCATGGCGGCGCCTTCCTCCTTGCGTACGTCGACGGTGACGTTCATCGACAGGCCGACGCGTAGCGGATGGTCCTTGAGCTGCTGCGGGTCGAGCGCAATGCGAACCGGCAGGCGCTGCACCACCTTGATCCAGTTGCCGGTGGCATTCTGCGCCGGCAGCAGCGAGAAGGCCGAGCCGGTGCCGGCGGAGAAGCCTTCGACCTTGCCCTGGTACTTGACCTTGGAGCCGTAGACGTCGGCTTCCAGCGTGACCGGCTGGCCCACGCGCATATGGGTGATCTGGACCTCCTTGAAGTTGGCGTCGACCCACACCTGGTCGAGCGGCACCACTGCCATCAGCGGGCTGCCGGCGGCGACGCGCTGGCCTACCTGTACCGACCGCTTGGCCACGTAGCCGGTGACCGGCGCCGGCAGCGTCGAACGCGCATAGGCCAGGTAGGCCGAGCGCAGGTTGGCGGCGGCGCGCTGTACATTGGGATGCTTCTCGACCGTGGTGTGGTCGGTCAGCGCCTGGTTCGAGGCCAGCTGCTCGCGGGCGGCCAGCAGCGAGGACTCGGCTGCCTTGAGCGCGGTCTGGGCATGCGAGATCTCCTCGCTGGACACCGCGCCGGTGCCGGAGATCGCCTGGCGGCGGCGCAGGTCTTCGCGGGCCTTGGCGAGATCGGCCTCCCGCATCGACACATTGGCGGCCAGCGAGCCGTTGTTCACATACAGCGTGCGCACTTCGCGCACGGCCTGCGCGAGCTGCGCCTCGGCCTGTTCGAGTGCCACCTGCGAATCGGCGCGATCGAGCTGGATCAGCGGCTGGCCGGACGTGACCAGCTGGGTGTCGTCGGCGGAGATCGAGACCACGGTGCCGGCCACCAGCGGCGTGACCTGGACCACGTTGCCGGCGACATAGGCGTCGTCGGTGTTCTCGAAGTAGCGGCCGTACATGGCCCAGTAGGCGCCGTAGGCCACGCCCGCGACTACGATCACGGTGGTCAGTGTCAGCAGCATGCGCTTGCGCTTGCCGTTGGGATTCGAGGTTTGTTGCGGCTGCTTGCCGGCCGCGTTCTGGTTTTCGCTCATGATTGTCTTTCTGGAAATAGGCTGTGCAATCCGGAAGGCGCCGCGTCAGCCGCGCGCCGCCGCCTCGTTATTTGCCGTGGACCGGCTGGCGGGCGCCGGGGTGGCGCCGGACTCGGCGGCTTCGCCGGCCTCCTCGCGGTAGCCGCCACCGAGCGTCTTCATCAGGCTCATCTGCAGGTCGAGCCGGCGCGACATCATGTCGGCGGCCAGGCGGCGCTGCTGCAGCACGTTGCTCTCGGCGTTGAGCACGGTGAGCTGCGTACCCAGGCCGGCCTTGTAACGGGTGGTGGCCAGCGAATAGGCATGCTCGGCCAGGTCCAGCGCCTGTTTCTGGGTCTGGATCTGCTGGTCGACGCTGTGGATGCTGGTCATGGCATCCGCGGTCTCGCGCAGTGCGTCGACCAGCGTCTGGTTGTAGCTGGCGACGGCCGAGTCGTACTTGGCGTATTTGCCCTTCAGGTTGGCGCGCAGGCGGCCGCCTTCGAAGACCGGCAGGGTCAGCGAGGGGCCGAAGCCGAAGGTGCGGCTGATGCCCATCAGCAGCTTGCTGGTATCGAGCGAGGCGAAGCCGGCGAAGGCGGTCAGGCTGACGTTGGGCAGGAATTCTGCCTTGGCCACATCGATATCCTTGGACGCGGCTTCCACTCGCCAGCGCGCAGCGACCAGGTCGGGCCGCCGGCCCAGCAGGCCGATGGCGAGGTCGTCAGGCACGTTTGGCGAGGCGTTGGCCAGCAGCGTGGGGCGGGTGATGGCCTGGCCGCGGTCGGGGCCCAGGCCCAGCAGTGCGGCGAGCTGGTTGCGCACCAGAGCGATCTGCTCGTCCACGCGCTGCAGGTCGGTCTGTGCCGCGGCGACGGTACCGCGTGCCTGGGTGGTCTCGACCTGGGTGTCGAGGCCCGCGGCCAGGCGGTCGCGCGACAGCTTGCTCAGGTCTTCACGCTGGGCGATGGCACGCACATCCACGTCGCGCTGGGCGTAGAGCGCGGCCAGTTGCGCGTAGGCGCGTGCCACCGCGGTTGTCAGCACCAGGCGCGCCGACTGGGCTTCGGCCTCGGTGACGCGGTCGTCGGACAGTGCTGCCTGCAAGGCCGCGCGGTTCTTGCCCCAGAAATCGAGATCGTAATTCAAGCCCAGCTGCATGCGGCCCTGGTTCTCCCAGGCGCCGGCCAACGGGGTGCCGGCGAACAGGTCGGTCTGGGAGAAGCGCTGGCGTGTCAGGCTGCCTTCGAAATCCACGCTGGGGTAAAGCGCGGCGCGTGTGGCATCGGCCATCGCGCGCGAAGCGGCCAGGCGGGCATAAGCCGATTGCAGGCTCGGGCTGTTCTGGATGGCTTCATCCACCAGCGTGCGCAGCTGAGGGTCATGGAACTGGTCGACCCAGTCCATCGAAGGCCATTGGCCGTGCTCGGCCGGCAGCGTCTGCGAGGCGGCCAGCGCGGCCGGGTCGGTTTTGCTCAGCGTGCTGTGCGCATCGCCGAAGGCCGCACAGCCGGCCAGCGCGGCTGCGGCCAGCGCGGTCAGCGCCAGCGGGGCGGCGCGACGCATCAGGAAATGCGCGGCCCGCGCGGGCGGGAAGGGGAGGGCTGATTTCATCGTGTCGCTCCGAGGCGGAGCCATGCTGTTGGTTTTCAAGTCTTGTCGTGGCGGTGCGGCCGGGCGCTATCCGCTGTTGTTATCGATGACGCGCGTCAGCATGGTGCGCAGGCAGGTGATTTCATCCGGCGAGAAGCCGCGCAGGCGGCGTTCCACCACGCGGATGAAGATGGCGGGCAGGTGCACCATCATGGCCCGGCCCTGTTCGGTCAGCGAGAGTTCCACCACGCGCCGGTCGGAGGTGCTGCGCTGGCGCTCGATCAGGCCGCGCTTTTCCATGCGGCCCAGCAGCCGCGTCACCGATCCCATGTCGGTGCCCATTTCGCGGCCGAGGTCGGTGACGGTGCTGGCGCGGCCGGTGCCCAGCATCATCAGGCACACCGCCTGCACATGGGTGATGTCGAGGGCGCTCACTTCCTGCTCGACCTCGTGCGTCAAGGCGGATTTCGCCCGCGCCAGCAGATAGCCGATGCTATCCTGCATGTTGTACTCGGCGGGATTCAGGGAAGGCGTCATCAGGTTGGCCGACATGTTTTTTGCCAATGCAATCTTTGCCCTGGCAAATATATGTTTACGAATCACTATCGGCAAGGATGGAAATTGTCTATTCCGGGATCCGCAATAAATAGCGTGGCCGGCCGGGCGTTCCCATCGCCTGGACGTAGAAGGTTTTGCGACGCAGCATGCTAGAATGCCGGGTTATCTTTCGAGGCCCGCTTTCAGCGAGACGCAGCAATGACCCGCGCCATCCGCAATATCGCCATCATCGCCCACGTCGATCATGGCAAGACCACCCTAGTCGACCAGCTCCTGCGCCAGGCAGGCACCTTCCGCGAGAACCAGCAGATCGCTGAGCGCGTGATGGATTCGAACGACCTGGAAAAGGAGCGCGGGATCACCATCCTGGCCAAGAACTGTGCGGTCGAATACAACGGCACCCACATCAACATCGTCGACACCCCGGGCCACGCTGACTTCGGCGGCGAGGTCGAGCGCGTGCTGTCGATGGTGGACGGCGTGCTGCTGCTGGTCGACGCGGTTGAAGGCCCGATGCCGCAGACGCGCTTCGTGACCCGCAAGGCGCTCGCGCTGGGCCTGAAGCCGATCGTCGTGATCAACAAGATCGACCGTCCGGGGGCGCGCCCGGACTGGGTGATCAACCAGACCTTCGATCTCTTCGACAAGCTGGGCGCCAACGACGAGCAGCTCGACTTCCCGGTGATCTACGCCTCGGGCCTGAACGGCTACGCCGGCCTGACCGACGATGTGCGCGGCGGCGACATGAAGCCGCTGTTCGAGACCGTGCTGGACAAGGTGCCGGTGCGTAACGACGATCCGGACGGCCCGCTGCAGCTGCAGATCATCTCGCTGGACTACTCCAGCTATGTCGGCAAGATCGGCGTGGGCCGCATCTCGCGCGGCCGCGCCCGTCCGCTGCAGGACGTAGTCGTCAAGTTCGGTCCCGAGGGCAGCCCGATCAAGGGCCGCATCAATCAGGTGCTGAAGTTCCAGGGCCTCGAGCGCGAGATCGTGCCCGAAGCCGAGGCCGGCGACATCGTGCTGATCAACGGCATCGAGGAACTGGGCATCGGCTGCACCGTATGCGCGCCGGAGGCCCAGGACGCCTTGCCGATGCTGAAGGTGGACGAGCCTACGCTGACCATGAACTTCTGCGTCAACACCTCGCCGCTGGCCGGCCGCGAAGGCAAGTTCGTGACCAGCCGCCAGCTGCGCGAGCGGCTGGACCGCGAGCTGAAGTCGAACGTGGCGCTGCGCGTGGCCGACACCGGTGACGACACCATCTTCGAAGTGTCGGGTCGCGGCGAACTGCACCTGACCATCCTGCTGGAAAACATGCGCCGCGAAGGCTACGAGCTGGCCGTGTCGCGCCCGCGCGTGGTGTTCAAGGAAATCGACGGCGTCAAGCACGAGCCGTTCGAACTGCTGACCGTGGACGTGGAAGACGGCCACCAGGGCTCCATCATGGAAGAGCTGGGCCGCCGCAAGGGCGAGCTGCTCGACATGGCATCGGACGGCAAGGGCCGCACCCGCCTCGAGTATCGGATTCCCGCGCGTGGCCTGATCGGCTTCCAAGGTGAATTCCTCACGCTGACACGTGGTACCGGCCTGATCAGCCATATCTTCGACGACTACGCGCCGGTGCGCGAAGGCGGCCTGGGCGAGCGCCACAACGGCGTGCTGATCTCGCAGGACGACGGCGATGCGGTGGCCTATGCCCTGTGGAAGCTGCAGGACCGCGGCCGCATGTTCGTCAAGCCGGGCGACGCGCTGTACGAAGGCATGATCATCGGCATCCACAGCCGCGACAACGACCTCGTGGTCAACCCGATCAAGGGCAAGCAGCTCACCAACGTGCGCGCCTCGGGTACCGACGAGGCCGTGCGCCTGGTGCCGCCGATCCAGATGTCGCTGGAGTACGCGGTGGAATTCATCGATGATGATGAACTGGTGGAGATCACGCCCAAGAGCATCCGCCTGCGCAAGCGCCACCTGAAGGAGCACGAGCGCAAGCGTGCCTCGCGCGAAGGCGCGTAAGCCCGCACTGACCGCACCGGCGCGATGCCGGTGGTCTGACAAGAAACCGCGCCTGTGCGCGGTTTTTTGTTGCTTGCGCCACCGGTCGCGGATCAGCCGGGCCGGCCGGCGTGCGCGCGTTGGGCGTCGCGCGGATGCTGCCACTCCGGTGGCTTCCAAAGGTGGCGCAGGTCGCGGTTGCGCCACGTATCGGCGAACATGTCACGCCATTCGTGGAAGGTCAGCGTCAGCGGGTTGTGGGTGGCGATGCGGCGGGTGATGCCGTAGTGCGGCGCCTCTTCCTCTGGCACGAAGGTGCCGAACAGGTGGTCCCAGACGGTCAGCACGCCGGCGTAGTTGCGGTCGATGTAGCGCGGATTGCGCGCGTGGTGCACACGATGCACGGAAGGCGTGTTGATGACGCGCTCAAGCCGCGGCCAGCGCCGCCCGAGGCGGGTGTGGACGAAGAACTGGAAGGCCAGGCTCAAGCCCACCGCCAGGATGACCCAGTCCGGCGTGAAACCGATCCAGGCCAGCGGCAGCCAGAACACCCACATGCCCGACAGCGGATAGGTCAGGCTCTGCCGGAAGGCGGTGGAGAAATTCATGCCCTCCGACGAGTGGTGGGTCACGTGCGAGGCCCAAAGCCAGCGCACACGATGACTGGCGCGGTGGAAGCCGTAGTAGAGCAGATCTTGCAGCACAAGCAGCAGCACGAAGGACCAGGCGGTCTCGGGCATGGCGCGCAGCCCGTGCTGGTAGCACCAGGTGTAGGCGGTGCGCACCATCAGCCAGAGGAAGACCGCGTCGGAGGCCTGGTGCATCAGCGCCAGGGTGGCGTTGGAGACGGTGTCGCGCAGGCTGTAGACCGAGCCGTCGCGGCGCGACCAGTACCAGGCCTCGGCTGCGATCGTCAGCACGAAGGCGGGGGCGAAGGCCAGCAGGATCAGGCCGGGATCGAAGGCGGCCTGGCTGGCGGAAGCGGACGCGGATGCGGTCATGCGGGCAGTGTGCGCGCTTCGTTCCGGGTTTGGCTTGAGGGATTCCTCCATACGCCGAGCCGTGTTGCGCCAACGCCAGTGCAGCATGGCGCGGGTGGCATCGGCTCCACCTGCCGCCATCCCTGACAAAAATGCAATTCAGTCCGTCCTTGGCAAACGGTCAAGCTTCGAATGCGCGCGCCGTAGACCAGCTGATCGCTGCATGGGCAGCCGTTTCCGGAGGAGCCAGGATGTTTCGCAACACTACGATCGGAGCCAGATTGTGGTTCCTGACTGTCGTCACCAACAGCTTGCTGCTGATTGTCGGCGCAGTCGGCTGGCTGGGCATGTCACGCAGCAATGAGGCCACGCGGCAGATCTACCAGCAGCAGCTGAAGGCTGCGGTCGACCTGGCGGAGGCGCGCTCCAACCAGTTGCTGGTACGCGTGCTGCTGGACCAGGCCACCTTTGCCACCGACCCCGCCGACGCGCGCGCCCGCGCGGAGGGCGCGCAAGGCTTCGCGCGCCAGTCGGAGGCCGCCTGGAAAGCCTATCTGGCGCTGCCGCGCTCGCCCGAGGCGGAGCGCGCCACCGCCGAGGTTTCCGCCCGGCGCGAGGCGCTGTTCACACAAGGCGTGGCGCCCATGATCGCGGCGCTGCATGCGGGCGACCGCGACACGGTGATGCGCTACGTGCTGGATACCATCCCCAAGCTCGATATTGCTTTCACCGCGGTCAACAGCGACCTGAATCGGCTGCAGGTAGCGAGCGCAGCCGCGGTGTACGAGCACTCGCAGCAGCGCTACGACCGTCTGCTGGCGCTGGCCGGCGGCGTGCTGTTGCTCGGGCTGGCCTTCAGCACCGTGGTGGCCTGGCGCCTGCGGCAATCGATCGTGCGGCCGCTCGATATCGCCATCGGCCGCTTCGCGCAGATCGCCTCGGGCGACCTGCGCGAAGTCCGCGCGGAGGTGCACGGCGCCAATGAGCATGCACGCAACGAAACCAGCCGCATGCTGGGCATGCTTGGCCGCATGCAGTCCAGCCTGGTCGCCATGGTGAGCGAGGTACGTGGCGGCGCCGATGCGATTGCCAGCGCCAGCCAGCAGATCGCCTCGGGCAACACCGACCTTTCGCAGCGCACGGAGCAACAAGCAGCCTCGCTGGAGGAAACCGCCTCGAGCATGGAGGAGCTGACCGGCACCGTGCGCCAGAACGCGGAAAGCGCGCGCGAGGCCAGGGCGCTCGCGATCGCCGCCACCGACCTGGCCGAGCGGGGCAGCGGGGCGGTGTCGCGCGTGGTGCGCACCATGCAGTCGATCGATGCCAGCTCGGGCAAGATCGTCGACATCATCGAGGTGATCGAGAAGATCGCGTTCCAGACCAATATCCTCGCCCTGAACGCGGCGGTCGAGGCGGCGCGTGCCGGCGAGCACGGCCGGGGCTTCGCCGTGGTCGCCGGCGATGTGCGCGACCTGGCCCAGCGATGCGCCGCGGCGTCCAAGGAGATCCGCTCGCTGATCGGCGCCTCGGTGGCCGATGTCCGCGACGGCACGGGCCTGGTCGACCAGGCCCGTGCAGCGATGCAGGATATCGTCGACGCTGTGCAGCGGGTCAGCGCCATCATCGGGGGCATCAGCACGGCGTCCGACGAGCAGTCGCGTGGCATCGAGCAGGTCAACCAGGCGGTGTCGCACATGGATGCGATGACGCAGCAGAATGCCGCGCTGGTCGAACAGGCGGCGGCAGCCGCCACCGCGCTGGATGACCAGGCGCAGCGGCTGACGCGGCTGATGGCCACCTTTCGCCTCGCCTGAGGCGCCGATGCCCGGGGCCGTGCGCGCCGATGGCTGGCGTAGAATGCCGGCTTGAATTTTTGCTGAGAAGTGGAGACGAGACAGATGACGGACTTCGTGACGACCGAAGTAGTGGGTGGCATCGGCTACCTGACGCTGAACCGCCCGCAAGCGCTGAACGCGCTTTCCCTCGACATGATCCGGGCCATCACGCACGCGCTGACCGCGTGGGCCGAGGCGCCCGGCGTGGTGGCGGTGGTGGTGGCCGGTGCCGGCGGCAAGGCCTTCTGCGCCGGCGGCGATATCCGCTTCTTCCACCAGGCAGCGCTGGCCAAGGATCCGCTGCTGGACCAGTTCTTCGCCGAAGAGTACGCGCTCAACCATCAGATCCATCGCTACGGCAAGCCCTATATTGCACTGATGGACGGCGTGGTGATGGGCGGCGGCATGGGCATCTCGCAGGGTGCGCGCCGGCGCATCGTCACCGAACGGACCAGGATGGCCATGCCGGAAACGAATATCGGCCTCTTTCCCGACGTCGGTGGCGGCTGGTTCCTGGCGCGCACGCCGGGCCATCTCGGCGAATACCTGGGCCTGACCGGCGCCGTCCTGGGCGCGGCGGATGCGCTCTATGCAGGACTGGCCGACCTTTACCTGCCGTCCAATGCGATGGCTGAGGCGCTGGCCGCGTTGCGCGGGCGCAGCTTCGCCAGCGGCGAGGAAGTGCTCGCCCTGCTCGACGCGGCCGCGGCGGCGCACCGTGCGGGCGTCGCGCCGGAGCAGGGCATGCTGGCGCGCGAGCGCCCGGCCATCGATGGTTTCTTCGCGCAGCCGGACGTCGAGTCGATCCTGGCGGCGGTCAGCGATGCCGCCGGCGACTGGGCCGCGCAGACCGCCGCGGCGCTGCGATCGCGCTCGCCGCTGATGCTCAAGGTGACGCTGGAGCAAGTGCGCCGTGCCCGCGACATGTCGCTCGAGAACGAACTGCGCATGGAGCTGGACATGATGCACTACGTATTCCGTGGCGGCGATGGCATCGAAGGCATCCGGGCGTTGGCGGTGGACAAGGACCATCGGCCCAGGTGGCAGCCCGCCCGGCTCGACGAGGTTGCGCGTGAGCGCGTGCTGTCGTTCTTCGACAGCCCGTGGCGCGGCGCGCAACACCCGCTCGCCGGCCTCAGCGCAGGCTGAGTGCGGCTTGGGCGCGGCTTGGGCGCGGGCGCGCGCTCAGATGGCATCCAGATGGGGTAGAGTGCCGATTGGCGCGGCAGCTTGCGCGCCGGGCCCGGCTGTCGCCGCAGGGCTGGCCGGCGGGATTCGGATCACTTCGTCAAAGGAACCCCAATGAGCAACCCTCGTGATGTCGCCGTGCTGGTGGGCAGCCTGCGCAAAGACTCCCTGAACCGGAAGCTGGCGCAGGCGCTGGTAGCGCTGGCGCCGGCCAGCGTGAAGCTGGAGCTGGTCGAAATCGGGCACCTGCCGCTCTATAACCAGGATCTGGATGCCGATCCGCCTGCCGCGTGGACGGCATTCCGCGACCGCATCCGCCGTGCCGACGGCGTGCTCTTCGTCACCCCGGAATACAATCGCTCGGTGCCCGCCGCGATGAAGAATGCTATCGACGTCGGGTCCCGGCCGTACGGCCAGAGCGCGTGGGACGGCAAGCCGGGCGGCGTGGTCAGCGCCTCGCCCGGTGCCATCGGCGGCTTCGGCGCCAACCACCATCTGCGGCAGTCGCTGGTCTTCCTCAATGTACCGGTGCTGCAGCAGCCGGAGGCCTATCTCAGCGGCGTCGACAAGCTCTTCGATGCGCAGGGCGGTATTGCCAACGAGTCGACGCGAGGCTTCCTGCAGAAGTATATGGATGCCTATACGGCCTGGCTGGAGCGTAACGCCGCGCGCTGAGGCGACCGATCCAGGGCCAGGGCGGGCGCCGCCCGATGGGCCCTGGTCGGCGTCGGCCGGCAGGACCTTGCGGGCCCGGCTGGCGGCGGCCGTGGCCGGTTATTCGTCTCCTTGGCGGTTGGCGTCCGAAGCGGGCCAGGCCTCGGACTCGGAGGGGACATCCTCCCGCATCGCGGGGTGGTGTTTGATGAGCCAGCGCGCCCCGACCATGGGAACGAGCAGGCTGATCAGGACATAGCCACTGACGGTAAGCGTAGCGCTCATATCGATTGACCCATTCCATTTGTGCACACGCCGGCTCTTCGGCTCGGTGAACCGTGAGTATGCACGCAGCATCGTTGCGTCGGCATCACACTGGAGAGGGGTGACTCGGATTGGCGTGGGAAGCCGGCCGGACCGGTTCCATGCATCCGCGGGCAGGGCATCGCCGGCATTCATTGGCGGCATGCAAAAGAGAGGCCCTTGCCGTGCAGCGGAGGGCCTCTGTCAAAACGAGTCTGGCAAAAAAGAGTTTGCCGCTTTTGGTATAGCCACTGGGGTGGGCTGTGGCAAGTGGCGAGCATGCGGTGTGCCGCGGATGCCAAGCGCCGGGCCACCAGCGCTGCCGCGCACGGTAGCCTATACTCTCGTCCTCGCGCCACACAGTGTGCCGGCGCTTTGCCGCGCGGGCATGAAGTGCCGTGAAATGCCTTGTGCAAGGCAGATGTGCTCGCCGCAAGGCGCGCGGGCCGCTGCGCGGCGGCCGTTCCACCAAGGCAGGGCCGCCTGCCTGCTCAATCCGTTTTGAAGCCGTTTTCCATGACAACCACCCCCCGCCGCGTCTCGGTCGCGCCGATGATGGATTGGACCGACCGCCATTGCCGCATGTTTCACCGCCAATTGAGCCGCCATACCTGGCTGTACACGGAGATGGTGACGACCGGTGCCCTGTTGCATGGCGATGTGGCGCGCCATCTCGACTATGACGAGGTGGAACAGCCGGTAGCGCTCCAGCTCGGTGGCAGCGAACCAGCCGACCTGGCTCATGCTGCACGATTGGGCGAGCGGTGGGGCTATGCGGAAATCAACCTGAACTGCGGTTGCCCCTCCGAACGGGTGCAGCGCGGGGCCTTCGGTGCCTGCCTGATGGCGGAGCCGGCGCTGGTCGCGGACTGCGTCAAGGCGATGCGCGATGCGGTTTCGGTGCCAGTAACGGTCAAGCACCGCATCGGCATCGACACTATCGAACACTACGATTTCGTGCGTGATTTCGTCGGCACCATTGCGCAAGCCGGTTGCGAGACCTTCATCGTGCATGCGCGCAATGCCATCCTCAAGGGGCTCAGCCCCAAGGAGAACCGCGAGATCCCGCCGCTGCGCTACGAGGTGGCTTACCAGTTGAAGCGCGAGTTTCCGCAGCTTGAGATCCTGATCAATGGCGGCATCGTGGACTATCAGCAGATGGACGCGCATCTCGAGCACGTCGATGGTGTCATGATCGGGCGCGAGGCCTATCACCATCCTTATCTGCTGGCCGAGGTCGATGCGCGCTTCTACGGGGCTGCTACGCCGATCGCGTCGAGGCTGGAGGTGGAACTGGCCATGCAGGCCTATATCGGGCGCCATGTCGAGGCAGGCGGGTATATGGGGGCGGTCACGCGCCATATGTTGGGCCTGCATCGGGGGATCCATGGCGGACGAGGCTGGCGGCGCATCCTGTCGGATGCCCGGCGAATGGCCGCGGCACGTTCTTCTGCTGAGGTGGATGCCTTGTTCGAAGAGGCGCGCAGCCATCTGCGTCGCGAAGCGGAGCCGGTAGCCGAGGCAGTCTGACAGCGCCTGTCGTCGCCCCTCCGTTCAGGGTGGCGTGCCGGTCCGAAGAAAAGCTCTAACTCCGAATTGTCTTTTTGTGCGGTGCTGGCCGGACGTTGAGATTGCGACACATGCGCCGCGGTCGTCGCAGTGTGCTACCGGGAAAGTCGCGCCGGCAAAGGGATTCCCCTAAATGCAGAGTGACGGCGGACTCCATACACTGGCCCTGCCCTCGAATACAGGGCTTTCTTCAACTGATTATTCAGCCCGCCTTGTGCGGGCTGTTTTTTTTGTCGCGGGCATCGTTGCCGGTGGATCCTGTCATCGGCTTGGCCGCATGATGGCCATTCGAGGTGGCAGCTGCATGACAGATGCCTGCGCCGAACCGGCATGCTGCGTCTTGCCTGTGGTTCGTCGAGCTTCTTGCGGCCCGAATCGATATTATGCAGCTTGCGCCACATGTGGTCGCGGGCGTAAAGTCTTTAGGGTGGGATATCTCTCAAAAGTTCCGCTTGCTTGCCGACATTCCCTAGGCCCCTGCTCGCGCGTCTATCATGTTCAAAGACGGCACTGCTTGGGTCGACAGGGAAGTGGGTCAGCGGGTGTGGCTGATCCCGACGTCGATGGTGCCGTAGGTCGAGATGCCGGTACCGGCGGTCTCACTGCCCGTGGCGGCGCATGCGGCCAATGCGCTGGCCAGCAGGACGATGGCGAGGCGTAGCAGGGAGGTCATGAGGAAGGGTGTCGGGATCGGGTTGGCAATACGGTTCAGTCCCGCACCTCGCTCGATTGGTTCCCTTGCGGCGCGCGAGCAGAGAGGCAACAGCGAGACAATAGAGCTAGCAGAGAAAGAGAGAGTGCGGCCGCCGTCGGCAGGCCGGCCGGGATGCGGGGGAGCATCTGAGCTTGGAGGGCAGGACATTGGACGAGTTGTTTGGCGTGGAATTCGAAGGCTTCCGCGTCGTGTGGGTAGCCGAGCGGCTGCAGGACGGCAAGTGGACGGCGCGCTATTGCTGGCGCTTCGGCATCGATGGAGAGGCCAGCAAAGCCTTGCAGGCCGACGTGCTGAACGGCAGGTCTCGCCGCCTGCTGGGCCTGTTCGACACGGAGTCCGACACGATCGAAGCGATCAAGGAGGCGGTCCTGCTCGAGTCGAAGTGGGACCTGAGCCGTCGTTGAGCTGGTGGACGGCGCATGCCGTTTCTCGGGCATGCGTCAGCGGCTCTCGGTGGGTGCTGAAAAATTTTGTGTTGAGTACTAGCCATGACGGAAACTTCTCCGTATAATCTTGGTTTTCGCTGATCGACGGTTCGCAACGAATCGAAAGCAGCAAAACGACGGTGGCTGTAGCTCAGTTGGTAGAGTCCAGGATTGTGATTCCTGTCGTCGTGGGTTCGAGTCCCATCAGCCACCCCAGGAATTTCTTGTAGAACGGCCGCTTGCAGAAGCGGCCGTTTTGCTTTGGGCTCGCCGCGCGGTAGTGTGCTGTTTTCACGGGGAAATCCCAGTCGTTAAGTTAGGGATGCGGGCTTGTCCAACGATGCGGTTGGCATAGCTCCGACTGCACGCTTTGACTTCGATGTGCCGATGCTTTCTCGGCAGCCGTTCCCGGGCCAGTTGCGGTTGCGGCCAATGGATGGCGTAGACCATTCGATACGGTGCCTCGTCCTGCCATGCTAGCATTGCTCGACTCTCCAGGAGATGGCGATGGCGAAAACGACGGTCTCGAAGAAGCAATACCTGCGCAAGCTTAACCGGCGCCTGGCCAAGGAGGCGGGGGTGCCGGAGGGTGTCGAGTTTGTGTTCTATCCGCTTGGCGCCAAGGCCCGGGCGGCCACCGGGGTGGCGGCCTCAGAAGGTGCGGGGCCGGCGGTGCGTGCCGTCATGGATGCAGTGCAGGCGCGGGTCGCTGCCAAGTACGCTGTGGATGGAGCTATCCTGGGCAACGGCAAGGCCGCACCGATCGAGCATGCGGAGCCCTGGCCTGCGGCGTCAGGCGGAGCTGCCGGCGCGCAGGTGGCTGGTAAGGACTGAGGTCGCACCGGTTTTCAGGCAGGGTCGGCTGATAGTCGTCCTTGCTCCTCGTCGCGCTGCGGATCCTGCCTAGGCCGCCTGGCGGGAGTTCGCCAGTTGTGCCGGTGGCGGATTGTGCTCGAATGCCACGCAATTCCTTCCCTCGCGCTTGGCGGTGTAAAGCAGCATGTCGGCCCGGGTCAGCAGGTCATCTAGCGATTCCCCGGCGGCGAGCGCGGTGACGCCGAAGCTGGCGGTCACGGTACATGTGCCGGGCAGGGCTTCGAATGCCGTCGTCTCGAGCGTGTGGCGCAGGCGTTCGGCCAGGTGCAGCGCGCTCGCAACGTCGGTGCCGGGCAGAAGGATGGCGAACTCTTCGCCGCCGATGCGGCCTGCAATGTCCCGATGGCGGATGCTTGCGAGGACCAGGTGGCCGAATTCCGACAGGACCGTGTCGCCTGCGACGTGGCCGTGGGTGTCGTTGATGTGCTTGAAGTGATCGATATCGCAGAGCAGCACGCTGAGCGGCTGGTCTTGGCGGGGCGGAATCTCGCGCTCAGCCAGCACCTCGAAGCTACGGCGGTTGTGGAGGCGGGTCAGGGGATCGGTGTCGCGTTCCTCGCGCAGCTTGTCGATCACGTCGGACATGGCGCCTGCGAGCAGGGCCAGGCCGAGCACGATGCCGAACAGTACCAGGCTGAGCTGCAGTGCGATCCAGAAGGGCGAGTGCGCTAGTGAGTCGGCGTTGCCGGACGCGGCGGATGTGATGGTCAGTGCCGAGCGTGGCACGAAGCTCAGCGCAAACGCCAGCAGGATCCAATACAGCGCGCGGTCGACGGCGGCGCCCAGGCGCAGTTTGCCAAGCCGCGCGACGCCGGTCAGCAGCATCACTGCGATGCCGCCGTGGAGTATGTAGATGCGTGCCGCGATCTGGTCGTCGGCATAGTGGAAGTACGCCAGCGCGATCAACTGCAGACAGGCCAGCGTGGTCAGCGGCACGGCATCGAACTGCGCGTCGGCGCGTGCTACGACGCCGCGCAACAGCAACAGGGTGCTACCCAGGTAGAGCGCGCAGGACAGCAGCAGGTTCACGCCAGCGTCGCGCGGCAGTTGCAGGATCTGCGCTGACGCGGCCAAGGCATAGATCAGGAACGATGCGCAGAACATCAGCAGGTGACGCTGCGCGCGCTCGTAGCTCCAGGCCAGCAGGAAGCACAGGGATAGCAGCGTGGCGATGGCGGGATTGCCCAAGGCCAGAACCTGGACAGTTTGAAGCGGCAAGCGAGGTCCCCGATCTGTAGTCGTTGTGGTGGCCGGGAGCGCTGTCCGGAGGGTGGTCGGTGTGCCGAGGCAGGCAGCGTGGTATGCCTCGGCAATGCAGCAGCGCGGCGCGTACGAGCGCCTGTCAGTCTTGCCGGCGACCCCGCAGATGGAGCTGCTGCCGGTGCGGCGCTAATCCGATGTCAGCGGCCATTCTAGCGAGCCGGCACGCGAATCTCGCCGGCACTGACGTGCTGCGCGCCGCTGCAATTGCAAACAACGGTAAAGATACGGAAATGCCCCCTTCGAACGAGGGGCGGAGTGTGCATCAAGGGAGGGGCACCCTACGCATTGCCTGGCATAGGCAGAGGGTTGGACGCGGATTGAAGGCGCCTGGAACATCGCGGAATCGTTGGTGCGCGACGACCGCTCGGGCATGCGATTGCTCGGGCGCCGTCGTGCATCATGCAAAGCAGATGCGCGGCAAAGCGAATGCGGCAAAGCGAATGCCCGGCGTGACAGGCACGGCACGGCGAGCCGCGCCTGTCACGTACCCGTGCGTACTCGGGTGCCGCGCAGGCTCAGACGTGCAGCTTGGCCGGCTCGGCCAACTCCAGCATGCGGCAGATGGCGGCCATGCTGCCGACCATGGTGCGGCGCTGCGCGCCTTGGTAGATGCGCACGCCCTTGCATTGGCGGAAAGGCACTGGCTTGACCGGGCGGCGGGCGGAGATGGTATTGGCTTGCGGCATGGTTGCACCTGTCGATTGACAATAGTCGGGGGATGGCGCCAGCGTCGGCGGGCGCCTTCGGAACGGTGAGGCAGGTGCCGCCACGCTGCAGACCTGGCGGCGGCGAGGGGTCGGGCCGGCTGCGCTAGAAGCCGGCCGGACGGATCAGTCCGACCGCGATACCCTCGAGAGAGAACTCTTCTTCTCCCGGTTTCACGAGGATGTTGGGGTAGTCGGGGTTCTCGGCAATCAGCTCGATGCTGTCGCCTCGTCGCTTGAAGCGTTTGACAGTGACGTCCTCGCCAAGGCGTGCTACCACGATCTTGCCGTTGCTGGCCTCGCTGGCGCGCTTGACTGCGAGCAGGTCGCCGTCGAGGATGCCGGCATCGCGCATGCTGAGGCCGCGCACGCGCAGCAGATAGTCGGGCTGTTCGTCGAAGACCGAGGCATCCACCTGATACTGCCGGTCGATGTGCTCGGCGGCGAGGATGGGGCTGCCTGCCGCGACGCGGCCGACCAGCGGCAGGGTCAGTTGCATCACGCCGGCCATCGGCAATGTGAACTGGTCCGGTGTTTCCGAATCGCTGCGCGAGACCTTGAGGCGGATGCCGCGCGAGGCGCCCGGGGTCAACTCGATCACGCCCTTGCGCGCCAGTGCCCGCAGATGTTCCTCGGCGGCATTCGGGGAGGAGAAGCCGAACTCCGCGGCGATTTCTGCGCGCGTAGGCGGAAAGCCGGTGCGGCGGATCGTGTTGCGGATCAGGTCGAAGATCTGTTGTTGCCGCGGAGTCAGGGTTGCCATGGAGTCGCCGCTTTGTTCTTGGTGTCAGGGGTACTGTATGTTTAAACAGTATGCTGTGATTTTATACAGTATGTGACGAAGTGCAAGTGGAATTTGCGCGACCTGTGGCCGGTGCGGCGGAGTGATGGTGGTTGGGCGTACGGTTACAATCGCGGCTCACCCGTGTTCCCGCCCTGATATGTCCAAGCTTCCCCGCATCGTCGTGCTTGCCACCGGCGGCACCATCGCCGGTTCCGCCGCCAGCGCGGCCAGCAGTGCGCATTACCAGGCAGCCACGGTGCCGGTGACGGCGCTGCTGGATGCCGTGCCGGCGTTGAAGTCGGTGGCGCGCCTGGAGGCCGAGCAGGTGGCCCAGGTCGACAGCAAGGACATGGGCTTTGCGCTGTGGGCCAGACTGCAGGCGCGCGTGGCATTCTGGTGCGCCCAGCCCGATGTGGCGGGTGTGGTGGTGACTCACGGTACCGATACCCTGGAAGAGACGGCCATGCTGCTGCACCTGTCCTGTGCGGTACCGGTTCCCGTAGTGATGACCGCGGCCATGCGGCCTTCGACCTCCCTGTCGGCGGATGGCCCGCTCAATCTTCTCGATGCCGTGCGTGTGGCGGCCCATCCGGAGGCGTGCGGCCGTGGCGTGCTGGTGGTGCTGAACCAGCAGATCCATGCTGCGCGGGATGTCGTCAAGGCACATACCTCGGCGGTCGATGCCTTCGTGTCGCCGGTGGGCGGCCCGCTCGGTTTCGTCCAGGATGAGCTGGTGAGCTTCATGCGCGCGCCATTGCGCCGGGTCGAGCGGTCCTGGCCGCTGCCAGCCGGGGAGTGGCCGCTGGTGGAAATTGTGCCGAGCTATGCGCAGCCCTCCCGTATCGTCGTCGACGCGCTGGTGGCTGCCGGCGCGGCGGGCCTGGTGGTGGCGGCGGCGGGGAACGGTTCGATTCACGAGGCGCTGGCTGCCGCGCTGGCCGACGCGGCGCGCGCAGGTGTCGCGGTGGTGCGCAGTTCTCGCACCGGTGCGGGCCATGTATCGATTCCGGCACTGCCGAATCCTGGCGCCGGCCTGTTCGTCTCCGCGGGTGACCTGAATCCCTACAAGGCGCGCGCGCTGCTGTTGCTCGCTCTGGCTCGGGATCCTCGGCTGGCGGCGGACCCTGGCCGGCTGCAGCAGTGCTTCGCGCAGTGCTGAGCGGGCAGTCTGCTTGCCGTGCCAGCTTGCTGCGGGCTATAATGGCAGGCTATCCAACCTTGCCGCACCGGACGTGACGCCCGGGTGGCTCATCCCAAAAGGAGCGTCAATGCGTCATTACGAAATCGTCTTTATCGTCCATCCGGACCAGAGCGAACAAGTGCCCGCGATGATCGAGCGTTACAAGTCGCTGGTCACCTCGCAGAATGGCCAGGTTCACCGCGTGGAAGACTGGGGTCGTCGCCAACTGGCCTACATGATCCAGAAGCTGGCCAAGGCTCACTACGTTTGCCTGAACATCGAATGCGGCAAGGAAACCCTGGCCGAACTCGAACACGCGTTCAAGTTCAACGATGCGGTGCTGCGTCACCTGATCGTCCAGACCAAGAAGGCCGAAACCGCTCCCTCGCCGATGATGAAGGAAGTGCAGCGCGAAGAAGCCCGCAAGGCCGCGCAACAAAGCAGCGAGAGCCAGGCCGCCTGATCGGCGGTGCGGTGCGCTAGAGCGCTGCCCGGCCGGATCGGCAGGGTGGCCCGGGACCAGCAAGGAGGCGCGCGTTGAACCAGTTGCGGCTGTCCGCGACCCTAGTCGAACGCGAAGCCCTGCGCTACACGCCGGCCGGCGTGCCTGTCGTGAACTGCTTGCTGCAGCACGCTGGCGAGGTGGTCGAGGCGCAGATTCCCCGGCAGATCGAGTTCGCCATCGCGGCGATGGGCATCGGCCCGGTCGGCCAGCGCCTGGAGCGCATGCCGCTGGGCACGCTGCTCGACTGCGAAGGCTTCCTGGCCCGCAAGCATCGCAACAGCAAGGCTCTCGTCTTTCACATCACTGGATGTAAAGCATTCGAAAAGGATTGAATCATGGCATTCGTCAAACGTGACAACAAGAACAAGAAGCGCTTCCAGCAGCAGAACCCGCTGTTCAAGCGCAAGCGCTTCTGCCGCTTCACCGTGGCTGGCGTGGAACAGATCGACTACAAGGATCTGGACACCCTGAAGGACTTCATCGGCGACAACGGCAAGATCACGCCGGCACGCCTGACCGGTACCAAGGCGCACTATCAGCGTCAGCTCGATACGGCTATCAAGCGTGCGCGTTTCCTCGCGCTGCTGCCGTACACCGACCTGCACAAGAACTGATTGTCAGGCCCTAGGTAAAGGAGAGATATACGATGCAAGTCATTCTGCTTGAAAAAGTCGTCAACCTGGGCAACCTGGGTGACATCGTTCGCGTGAAGGACGGTTACGCCCGTAACTTCCTGATCCCGAGCAAGAAGGCCCGCCGCGCGACCCAGTCCGCCATCGAAGAATTCGAAGCCAAGCGTGCCGACCTGGAAAAGGCTGCCGCCGAGAAGCTGGCCGCCGCCCAGGCGGAAGGCGAGAAGCTGAACGGCCTGACCATCCAGATCACCCAGAAGTCGGGTGTGGATGGCCGCCTGTTCGGCTCGGTGACCAACGCCGACATCGCCGAAGCCCTGGCTCCGCAAGGCTTCGTCGTCGAGAAGGCGCAGGTCCGCCTGCCGAACGGTCCGCTGAAGATGGTCGGCGACCATCCGGTCAGCGTGGCGCTGCACACCGACGTGGTGGTCGACGTGACCGTCTCGGTGCTGGGCGAGCAGGTCTGAGATTCCGGCGCCAGGCTGGAGCGGTGCCCGCAGCGGCACGCACCGGCCGGTTCGGATCACGAGAAAAGGCAGAAGCTTGGGCTTCTGCCTTTTTTCTTGTCCGTCGCGTGACGCCGCCGACGCCACAGTGGTTCGCCACTGCCGAATTCTCCGCGCGGGCCGGGCCCCGTCGCCGCTATAATTGCCCCCCATGAATGCGCCCGTCGCCGACCCCCAACTAGACAACCTCAAGGTCCCGCCGCACTCCATCGAGGCCGAGCAATCGGTGCTCGGCGGCCTGCTGCTGGACAACGCCGCCTGGGACCGCATCGCGGATTTCCTGTCGGAGGCGGACTTCTACCGCTTCGACCATCGGCTGATCTTCCAGAGCATCGCCCGCCTGATCTCGGCCACCAAGCCCGCCGACGTCATCACCGTCTACGAGATGCTGCAGGTGGCAGGCAAGGCGGAGGAAGTCGGCGGCCTGGCCTATCTCAATTCGCTGGCGCAGAACACGCCGAGTGCGGCCAATATCCGCCGCTATGCGGAAATCGTGCGCGAGCGCTCGGTGCTGCGCAAGCTGGTGACGGTGGCCGACGATATCGCCACCGCCGCTTTCGCGCCCAAGGGCCGCGAGGTGCGCGAGCTGCTCGACGAAGCCGAATCCAAGGTCTTCGCCATCGCCGAGGAAGGCGCGCGCGGGCAGGCCGGCTTCCAGGAGATCCAGCCGCTGCTGACCCAGGTGGTGGAGCGCATCGACGAGCTGTACCACCGCGATTCGACGTCCGACGTGACGGGCGTGCCTACCGGCTTCATCGACCTGGACCGGATGACCAGCGGCATGCAGCCGGGCGACCTGGTCATCGTCGCCGGGCGTCCGTCGATGGGTAAGACGGCGTTCTCGCTCAATATCGGCGAGCACGTCGCTGTCGAGCAGGGGCTGCCGGTCGCGGTCTTCTCGATGGAAATGGCGGGTACCCAGCTCGCCATGCGTATGCTCGGTTCGGTCGGCCGGCTCGACCAGCACCGGCTGCGCACGGGGCGCCTGCTCGACGAGGACTGGCCGCGGCTGACCCATGCGATCCAGCGCATGAACGATGCCCAGCTCTTCATCGACGAGACGCCCGCGCTGAACCCGATGGAGCTGCGCGCGCGCTCGCGCCGGCTGGCGCGCCAGTGCGGCCAGCTCGGCCTGATCATCATCGATTACCTGCAGCTGATGTCGGGCTCGGGCGGCGGCGAGAACCGCGCCACCGAGATTTCCGAGATCTCGCGTTCGCTCAAGGGCCTGGCCAAAGAGCTGAACTGCCCGGTGATCGCGCTGTCGCAGCTCAACCGCAGCCTGGAACAGCGGCCGAACAAGCGGCCGGTGATGTCAGACTTACGCGAATCCGGCGCCATCGAGCAGGATGCCGACGTGATCCTGTTCATCTACCGCGACGAAGTCTACAACCCGGATTCGCAGGACAAGGGCACGGCCGAGATCATCATCGGCAAGCAGCGTAACGGTCCGATCGGCACGGTGCGCCTGACCTTCCTGGGCCAGTTCACCAAGTTCGACAACTTCAGCGGCGGTCCGGCCTTCTTCGACAACGACACCTGACGCCAGCACCGGCGCGGCTTCGCGGGAAGCAGACGCAAATTGCGTCGATTGTCGCGGCGCGGCGCCGGCAACCCTGTAAAATATTGCGACTTGATGACAGCCGCCTTCGCGCGGCTGTCGTGTCATGCGGACCTGTGTCCGCCGCATCCACCCCCCGCAACAATCCCAGCGGCGCCCCCCGGCGCTACGACAAGGAACATTTCATGTTCGGCCGATTCATGCCCACCGAGGGCAAGTTCTTCGAATATTTCAACCAGCACGCGGAATGCGCGACCACCGCCGCGCGCGAACTCGAGGTCTTGGTGAACGACCTGCCGAATGCCGAAGCGCATGCGCGCCGCGTGCAGGCCACCGAGAAGAAGGCCGACCGCATCACGCACGACACCATCGACCTGCTGCACAAGACCTTCATCACGCCGCTGGACCGTGACGAGATCCACAAGCTGATCACCACCATGGACGACATCCTCGACCTGATGGAGGACGTGGCGGAAACCATCTCGCTGTACGACGTGACCAGCCTGACCGAGGAGGCACGCCGCCTGGCCGCCATCTGCGTGCAGTGCTGCGACCAGGTCAAGATCGCCGTGGGCCTGCTCGAGGACATGAGCAATGCCAGCACCATCCTGAAGACTGCCCAGCAGATCGACCAGCTCGAGTCGGAAGCCGACCGCGTGATGCGTGCCGCCATGTCCAAGCTGTTCCGCGACGAGACCGACGTCAAGCGTCTGATCAAGCTGAAGGCCATCTACGAGCAGCTCGAGACCATCACCGACAAGTGCGAGGACGTGGCGAACATCATCGAGGGCATCGTCCTCGAGAACGCCTGAGGCGCGTACCCGCATGCAGACCGTACAAATGAGCCTGTGGGTGATCGCCCTGCTGGTGGCGCTCGCCTTGCTGTTCGATTTCATGAACGGCTTCCATGACGCGGCAAACTCCATCGCGACCGTGGTCTCCACCGGGGTGCTCAAGCCCCACCATGCGGTGGCGATGGCGGCCATGTGCAATGTGGTCGCGATCTTCATCTTCCACCTCAAGGTCGCCGCCACCGTGGGCACCGGCACCATCGACGTGGCGATCGTCGACCACTATGTGGTGTTCGGCGCGCTGATGGGGGCGATCGCCTGGAACCTGATCACCTGGTACTACGGCATTCCGTCATCGTCGTCGCATGCGTTGATCGGCGGCCTGGTCGGTGCGGCGGTGGCCAAGTCGGGCACCGGCGCACTGGTGGGCGGCGGCCTGCTGAAGACGGTGGCCTTCATCCTGATCTCGCCGCTGCTCGGCATGGTGCTCGGTTCGCTGATGATGGTGATCGTCGGCTGGACCTTTTTCCGCACGCCGCCGTCGCGCGTCGACCGCTGGTTCCGCCGGCTGCAGCTGCTGTCCGCCTCGATGTACAGCCTGGGCCACGGCGGCAACGACGCGCAGAAGACCATCGGCATCATCTGGATGCTGCTGATCGCCAGCGGCCACGTGGCCGCCGGTGGCGCCGAGCCCCCGGTGTGGGTCATCGTCTGCTGCTACGTGGCGATCGGTATGGGCACGCTGTTCGGCGGCTGGCGCATCGTGCGCACCATGGGGCAGAAGATCACCAAGCTCAAGCCGGTCGGCGGCTTCTGCGCGGAGACCGGCGGTGCGCTGACCTTGTTCATCGCTTCCGCGCTGGGCGTGCCCGTGTCCACCACCCATACCATCACCGGCGCCATCGTCGGCGTGGGCTCGGTGCAGAAGATGTCCGCCGTGCGCTGGGGCGTGGCGGGCAATATCGTCTGGGCCTGGGTGCTGACCATTCCGGCCTCGGCCTTCATGGCGGCGATCGCCTGGTGGGTGGGCAAGCACGTGCTCTGACCCCGCATGCCGCGGGTGCCGGGGCGACCGGCATCGGATGACAGAAAAGGCCGGGCGATGCCCGGCCTTTTGATTTCGGCTTCAGCGGTTGGCGAAGGCCGCGATCGGATCGTCGTCGTCGGCCGGCTGGGCCGTGGCCGCGCGGACGGGCGTGGAGGAGGAGGCGGGCGCCGGGGTCGATTGCACCACCATGACCGGCGAGTCGCCGGGATCCAGCGGGCCCGAGACCCGGCGCGCGCCGTTGTAGCGCGAAGCCCAGTAGGATTTGCTCATGTCCTCGAGGCGCACCGTGCCTCCTGTGGACGGTGCATGCACGAAACGGTTCTGGCCGACGTAGATGCCGACATGGGAATTCGGCCGGCCCGTGGTATTGAAGAAGACCAGATCGCCCGCCGCCACCTGGCTGCGCTCGAGCGGAGCGCCGCGCACGCCCATGGCTTCGGTGGTGCGCGGCAGGTTCACATTGGCGGCACGCGCCACCACGTAGCGCACCAGCCCGCTGCAATCGAAGCCGGAATCGGGTGTATTGCCGCCATAGCGATAAGGCGTGCCGACCAGCGACATAGCCTGGATGGAGATTTCCTCGGTGCCGGCAGACGGGTCGGCGATCACGGGGCGAGGCGCGCGCGCGGAGCCAGCATAGCGGGCTGGCGGCGACGAGGCGCAGGCGGCCAGCAGCAGGGCCGCCAGGCAGGCCAGCGCGAGGCGCGGGCGGCCGCAGCCGACCTGGCGGGCAGGTCCGGTGGGCGCTGCGACGGCTGCGGGGTGTCGGCTTGCGGGCATCCTCTGGGTCTCTTCCATCCGGCTGCCAGCAGGCTGCTGCCTGGCTGCCAGCGCGGCTACCAGCGCAATTGCGCGTTACGGGTGCCGGTGTTCACCGTGAGAGAGCGCGGCTGCCCCTTGTAGCTTGCTTCAATATTGTAGCTGCCTTCCGGCGCACGTATCAGGCAGCGCGGACCGTTCGCTCGGAAACGGGCGACCTCCTGGCCGTCGTAGACCAGGCGCACCGACACGTCGGCCAGGTACTCGCCGTTTTCGCCGCGCGTGAACAGCACCCCCATATTGAAGTTCTGCTCCTGCGCGGCCAGCGCCTGGCGCTCGTCCTCGGCGACGCCGCCGCAGACGTAGCTGACCGGCCCCATGGTGCGGATCACCAGCCCGTCCGCGGCGCAGGCGGGGTGCCAGGCTACGACGGCGGACAGGCCGGCGAGCAGAGGCAGCAGCGGCAGCCAGCCGGTACGGGAAGCGGTCGCGGGTGCGCGGGCGGCACGTGGCCGCTGCCTGGAGAGTTGCGTCGGGCAGTCCTGCATCGATGACTCCTCCTGCCAGGTTGAAACAACGGAAAGCAACGCCCGCTGGAAGCGCGAACGCCCGCCACGCCGCCTCGGGCGTGGCGGGCACACGCCGGCGGGCCCCGTCCTGGGCCCGCCGGGACGGCGGTCAATTGCCTCAGAGCACGTCGGCGGCGTGGTCAGCCAGGCGCGAGCGCTCGCCGCGCGCCAGCGTGACATGGCCACTGTGGCTCCAGCCCTTGAAGCGGTCCACCACATAGGTCAGGCCGGACGACCCTTCGGTCAGGTAAGGCGTGTCGATCTGCGCGATATTGCCGAGGCACACGATCTTGGTGCCTGGGCCGGCCCGCGTCACCAGCGTCTTCATCTGCTTGGGCGTCAGGTTCTGCGCCTCGTCGATGATGACGAACTTGTTGACGAAGGTGCGCCCGCGCATGAAGTTCATGCTCTTGACCTTGATGCGGGAACGGATCAGCTCCTGCGTGGCGGCGCGGCCCCAGTCGCCGGCGCTGTCGTCGCTCTTCTGCAGCACCTCGAGGTTGTCGTCGAAAGCGCCCATCCAGGGCTGCATCTTTTCTTCCTCGGTGCCCGGCAGGAAGCCTATGTCCTCGCCGACCGGCACCGTGGCGCGGGTGACGATGATCTCGTTGTACAGCTTCTGGTCGAGCACCTGCTCCAGGCCCGAGGCCAGCGCCAGCAGCGTCTTGCCGGTGCCGGCCTGGCCCAGCAGGGTGACGAAGTCCACCTCCGGGTTCATCAGCAGGTTCAGCGCGAAGTTCTGCTCGCGGTTGCGCGCGGTCACGCTCCAGACATTGTTCTTGTTGTGGGTGAAGTCCTTCAGTGTCTGCAGCAGCGCGGTCTTGCCGTTGATCTCCTTGACTTGCGCATAGAGCGGCAGACTGCCGTCGGAGGGCTCCAGGTAGACGAACTGGTTGACCAGGAAGGACGGCACCAGCGGGCCGGTCAGGCGGTAGAACATCGCGCCCGACTTCGGATCCTGCCAGCTTTCGACGCCCTTGCCGTGCTTGGTCCAGAAGTCGCCCGGCAGCGCCATCACGCCCGAGTAGAGCAGGTCCTTGTCTTCCAGGACCTGGTCGTTGAAGTAGTCCTCGGCGGGCAGGCCCAGCGCGCGGGCCTTGATGCGCATATTGATGTCTTTCGACACCAGCACCACCTGGCGGCCCGGCTGCTGCTCCTTGAGCGCGCTGACCACGCCGAGGATCTGGTTGTCGGCCTTGCCCTGCGGCAGGCCTTCGGGCAGCTTGATGTCGTTGAGCCGGGTCTGGAAGAACAGCTTGCCCTGCGCGTCGCGGTTGCCGAGCTTGGCCAGCAGCAGGCCTTCGTCGAGCGCGCCGTCGGTGTTTGCCACCAGCGCGTCGAGCGTGCGGCTGACGGTACGGGCGTTGCGCGCGACTTCGCTCATGCCCTTCTTGTGGTTATCCAGTTCCTCCAGCGTCATCATCGGCAGATAGATGTCGTGTTCCTCGAAGCGGAACAGGGAGGACGGATCGTGCATCAGCACATTGGTGTCGAGTACGAACAGCTTGCTCGGGCCGTTGTCCTTGCGCGCGCGCCGGCTCGGGGCGGTGGCCGGCTTGAGGACGCTGACGGGGGCTGCTACGGGCGGGGCCACCGGAACCGCGGGCACGTCCTTGGCGCGGGCGCGCGTGGTCGTGGCGCGCGCTCGTGTTGCCGGGGCGGGTTCCGCATCACCGGTTTCCAGCAAGGCCACGCGCTCCAGCGCGGGCACCGGTTTCTTGCCCTGTGTCGCGGTCCTGGCCTTGGGCAACGCGGTGACCGGGGCGAACTCGCTCGGATCGAGCAGTTGAGCCGGCTTGGTGGGCATGGTGGGCAGCGGCATGCTTGGCTTTCCTTTCAGGGGGACGCAGCGGGAAGCGCGCGCAGGCCGGCGGGTGCCAGGCGGCGGCCTGGTTGCGCGCACAGACAAAAAAACCGCCGAACCCGGTAGACGGGCAGGGCGGTTTTCATCGCGGGCGGCGACACGGCAGCTCCGCTACCGGCCCGTGGCGGGGAGCGCCTGGGTCGGAACGACGAAACGGTGTGGCAGCCGGATTCTGAACTCATTACGGGTCAATGTATCTGAAGCCCCCGTGTTTGGCAATCGGCGCCCGGCGTGGCCAGCGTGGCGCGCCTGCCACGCCGGCGCGGGCCTTGCCGGCACTCAGAGCGCGCGCACGAGCTCGAGCACTTCGTCGACGTGGTTGGGCACCTTGATGCCGCGCATGGCGTGGCGCAGCACGCCCTTGGCGTCGAGGATGAAGGTGCTGCGCTCGATGCCGCGCACCTCCTTGCCATAGAGTTTTTTCATCTTGATGACATCGAACAGCGTGCAGACCGCTTCGTCGCCGTCGGAGATCAGTTCGAAGGGCAGTTCCAGCTTGGCCTTGAAATTCTCGTGGGACTTGAGGCTGTCGCGGGAGATGCCGAACACTACGGCGCCCGCGGCGACGAAGTCCTCGTGCTGGTCGCGGAAGTTCATGGCCTCGGTGGTGCATCCGGGCGTGTTGTCCTTGGGATAGAAGTACAGCACCAGCGTCTTGCCGCGCTGTCCGGCGAGGCTGAAGGGGCCTCCGGTCGCGGGGGCGCTGAAATCCGGTACGGGCTTGTCGAGGCTGACGGTCATTGCTTGAGGCTCCTGGGGGAGAGGCAGGAAACGGGGGCTGCCACCACGGGGTTGTCCCCACTGGGCGGCCACTACGGCAAAGGCAGATTGGGGCGCCCGGCCAGACTTCAAGCGTGGCGGCCGCTCAACTTCCCGGGTGCGCCGGGCGGACCGGAGAGCGGCTTCAGGCCACCGGGTCCAGCATCAGGATGGCCGCCACGCGCCGGCCTTCGGCCATCAGGATATTGTAGGTGCGGCATGCTGCCTGAAGGTCCATCGCGTCCACGCCGATATGACGGTTCGCGAGCGCCGCGGTCAGCCTGGGGTGCGGGAAGCGCAGGCGGCCGCCGGTGCCCAGCAGCACCACTTCCGGCCCCAGTTCCAGCAAGGCCTCGAAATGGGCAGCCTGCAGGTCCTCGAAACGCTCCACCGGCCATGGCCGGATCTCGCCCTCCGGCATCACCAGCACGGACTCGGTGTGGCGGATCAGGTTGATTTCGATATAGCCCGGACCATAGGCGGTGACGGTATTGAGCGCTTGGGGCTGGTCGGCGTGGAGTTTCAAAGGGCACCTTCGAGGTGCCCGCCGGTGCGGGGCCGGCGCCGGGCCGCGGGCGGCCCGGCCGTGCAGCGCGGGGGCGGGCGGGTCACGGCGGCGGCACGGCATGCACTGCGCTGCAATGCAAGAATCCGCGCCGAAGTCTGTCATAATCCGATAAATTATAGCTTTTGCCTCCCTGTCTGCCACGTTCGCGTTGCATTGCAGCGGACGCGCCTCCCGATTTCCGTCCAGATTCCCGAATTGCCCGCTGCCGAGGAGACCGGCAGCCCAGCCCTCGCCGACACGCCGTGAAACCGATCCAGAAATCCCACAAACTCAACAACGTCTGTTACGACATCCGCGGGCCCGTGCTGGAGAAGGCCAAGCAGATGGAAGAAGAAGGGCACAAGATCATCAAGCTGAACATCGGCAACCTGGCCGTGTTCGGTTTCGACGCGCCGGAGGAGATCCAGCAGGACATGATGCGCAACCTGCCCAACTCGGCGGGCTATTCGGACTCCAAGGGCATCTTCGCCGCGCGCAAGGCGATCATGCACTACACGCAGGAAAAGAAGATCCAGGGTGTGGGCCTGGAAGACATCTACGTCGGCAACGGTGCATCCGAGCTGATCGTGATGTCGATGAACGCCCTGCTCAACAGCGGCGACGAGGTGCTGGTTCCGGCACCCGACTACCCGCTGTGGACGGCGGCGGTGAGCCTGTCCGGCGGTACGCCGGTGCACTATATCTGCGACGAGCAGAACGAGTGGATGCCCGACCTGGACGACATCCGCGCCAAGATCACGCCGAACACCAAGGCCATCGTCGTCATCAACCCCAACAATCCGACCGGCGCCCTCTATTCGGACGAGCTGCTGCTCGGCATCGTGGCGATCGCGCGCGAGCATGGCTTGATCATCTACGCCGACGAAATCTACGACAAGGTGCTGTACGACGGCCGTACCCACACCTCGATCGCCTCGCTGTCGACCGACGTGCTGACCGTCACTTTCAACGGCTTGTCGAAGAACTACCGCTCGTGCGGCTACCGCGCCGGCTGGATGGTGGTGTCGGGCGACAAGCGCCCGGCGCAGGACTATATCGAGGGGCTGAACATGCTTTCCTCGATGCGCCTGTGCGCCAACGTGCCGGCGCAATGGGCCATCCAGACCGCCCTCGGCGGCTACCAGAGCATCAACGACCTGGTGGCAGAGGGCGGCCGCCTGCGCCGCCAGCGCGATCTCGCCTACGAGCTGGTCACCGCCATCCCGGGCGTCAGCTGCGTCAAGCCCAAGGCAGCGCTCTACCTGTTCCCCAAGCTCGACCTGTCGATGTATCCGATTCAGGACGACCAGGAGTTCATCTACGAGCTGCTGCAGGAATCGAAGGTGCTGCTGGTGCAGGGATCGGGCTTCAACTGGGGCAAGCCCGACCACTTCCGCATCGTGTTCCTGCCGCACGAGGAGGACCTGCGCGAGGCCATCAGCCGTGTCGCGCGCTTCCTCGAGGCATACCGCAAACGCCACGGTGCCATCGCGGCCTGAGGCCCGGCGCGGCGCCGTTTCCCCCATTCGTCAACTGGAAGCAGATTGTTCATGAACCCCATCAAAGTAGGCCTGCTTGGCATCGGTACCGTCGGTAGCGGCACGTTCAACGTGCTGAAGCGCAACCAGGAGGAAATTCGCCGCCGCGCCGGGCGCGGCATCGAAATTGCAATGGTCGCCGACCTGAATACCGAACGTGCCCGCGAGCTGACCGGTGGGCAGGTGGAAGTGGTGGCCGACGCCAACGAGGTGGTGAACCGTCCCGACATCGACATCGTGGTCGAGCTGATCGGCGGCTACGGTGTGGCCAAGGAGCTGGTGCTCAAGGCCATCGCCAATGGCAAGCACGTGGTCACCGCCAACAAGGCGCTGCTGGCCGTGCATGGCAACGAGATCTTCGAGGCGGCGCGCAACAAGGGCGTGATCGTCGCCTTCGAGGCCGCGGTGGCCGGCGGCATCCCCATCATCAAGGCGCTGCGCGAGGGCCTGACCGCCAACCGCATCCAGTGGATCGCCGGCATCATCAACGGCACCACCAACTTCATCCTGTCGGAGATGCGCGACAAGGGCCTGGACTTCGACACGGTCCTTAAGGAGGCGCAGGCGCTGGGCTATGCCGAGGCCGACCCGACCTTCGACATCGAAGGCATCGATGCGGCGCACAAGGTCACGCTGATGAGCGCGATCGCCTTCGGTATGCCGGTGCAGTTCGACCGCGCGCATGTGGAAGGCATCACCAAGCTGTCGGCGGTGGATATCAAGTACGCCGAGGAGCTGGGCTACCGCATCAAGCTGCTGGGCATCACGCGCCGCCGCGAGGAAGGTGTCGAACTGCGCGTGCATCCGACCCTGGTGCCGGCCTCGCGCCTGATCGCCAACGTCGAGGGGGCGATGAATGCCGTGCTGGTGCAGGGCGACGCCGTTGGCGCCACGCTGTACTACGGCAAGGGCGCGGGCGCCGAGCCGACCGCTTCGGCCGTGATCGCCGACCTGGTCGACGTGACCCGCCTGCATACCGCCGACCCCGGCCACCGCGTGCCGCACCTGGCCTTCCAGCCCGACGAACTGTCGAGCGTGCCGGTGCTGCCGATCGAGGAGGTCACCAGTTCCTACTACCTGCGCATGCGCGTGTCCGACGAAACCGGCGTGCTGGCCGACATCACCCGCATCCTGGCCGACGCCGGCATCTCGATCGATGCCATGCTGCAGAAGGAATCGCGCGAGGGCGAGCCGCAGACCGACATCATCATGCTGAGCCACCTGGCGCGCGAGAAGCAGGTCAATGCCGCCATCGCCAAGATCGAGGCGCTGCCGACCGTGCTGTCGTCCGTCACGCGCCTGCGCATGGAAGAACTGAACTGAGCGAGTGCCCGGTCCCATGAAATACCTGTCGACGCGCGGCCACCAGGCGCCGCAATCGTTTTCCGAAATCCTGCTGGGCGGCCTCGCGCCGGACGGCGGCCTCTACCTGCCTGATCAGTACCCGCAGGTCAGCGCCGAGGAGCTCGAGTCCTGGCGCAAGCTTTCCTACGCCGACCTGGCGTTCGAGATCCTGTCCAAGTTCTGCGACGACATCCCGGCCGAGGACCTGCGCGCGCTGACGCGCAAGACCTATACCGCCGAGGTCTACTGCAATGCGCGTGCCGGCGACAATATCGCCGACATCACGCCGCTGCGCACGCTGGGCGAGGAAGGCGGCGCGCCGCTGCAGCTGCTGGGCCTGTCCAATGGTCCGACGCTGGCCTTCAAGGACATGGCCATGCAGTTGCTCGGCAACCTGTTCGAGTACGCGCTCGCGCGCGCCGGCCAGGAGCTGAACATCCTCGGCGCCACCTCGGGCGACACCGGCAGCGCGGCGGAATACGCGATGCGCGGCAAGCGCGGCATCCGCGTCTTCATGCTGAGCCCGCACCGCAAGATGAGCGCGTTTCAGACCGCGCAGATGTTCAGCCTGCAGGACCCGAACATCTTCAACCTGGCGGTGGAAGGGGTGTTCGACGACTGCCAGGACATCGTCAAGGCGGTCTCCAACGACCACGGCTTCAAGGCGCGCCAGAAGATCGGCACCGTCAACTCGATCAACTGGGCGCGCGTGGTGGCCCAGGTGGTCTATTACTTCAAGGGCTGGCTGCTGGCGACCAGCGGCCCTGGCCAGAAGGTCTCGTTCTGCGTGCCCTCCGGCAACTTCGGCAACGTCTGCGCCGGCCATATCGCGCGCATGATGGGCCTGCCCATCGACAAGCTGGTGGTGGCGACCAACGAGAACGATGTGCTCGACGAGTTCTTCCGCACCGGTGCCTACCGCGTGCGCAAGTCGTCCGAGACCTTCCATACCTCGAGCCCGAGCATGGATATCTCGAAGGCCTCGAACTTCGAGCGCTTCGTCTTCGACCTGCTCGGCCGCGATCCGGCCAAGCTGGCGGCGCTGTTCCGCGATGTCGACACCAAGGACGGCTTCGACCTGGCCGGCACGCCTGAATTCGGCCGTATCCGCGAGTTCGGCTTCGTCTCGGGGCGCAGTACCCACCAGGACCGGCTGGCGACCATCCGCGACCTGTCGGCGCGCTATGGCATCACCATCGATACCCATACGGCCGACGGCATCAAGGTGGCGCGCGAGCACCTGAGCGCCGGCGTGCCCATGGTCGTGCTGGAGACCGCGCTGCCGGCCAAGTTCTCGGAGACCATCCGCGAGGCGCTCGGCCACGAGCCCGAGCGTCCCGCCAGCTTCGAGGGCATCGAGGCGTTGCCGCAGCGCTTCGAAGTGGTGCCTGCCGACGCCGACCGCGTGAAGGCATTCATCGCCGGCCACACCGGCCTCTGACCTGAGAGGGGCGGCGCGGCCGCCCCTTGCCTCCGGCGCACCACTCCGGCCGCAGCTGGCCGCCGGCATGCCGCCGCGCCTGCGGCGCCGCCGCATGCCGCGCGGCCGTCGAATCGCTACAATCTGGCTGTCAGTCCCCGCCTCGCCGGGGTTTGCGGCGCTGCCGCCCAACCGACTCCAAGACGTCCCCCGATCGTCCTGCCCGCCCCATGCCCGAAGCTGCCGCCACGCCGCGCCCGCCCATGCTGACCCTTGCCCAAGCGCTCGCCACGCTGCTCGACGGCGCGCGCCCCATCACGCAGACCGAGCGTGTCGACACGCTGCTGGCCAACGCTCGGGTGCTGGCCAGCCCGGTGTCGAGCGCGCTCGACGTGCCGCCCGCGGACAATACCGCCATGGATGGCTATGCGCTGCGTGCCGCCGATGTGCCGGCCGCCGGCACGCGCCTGCGCGTGACCCAGCGCATCCCGGCCGGCCATGTCGGCACGGCGTTGGAGCCGGGTAGCGCCGCGCGCATCTTCACCGGCGGGTTGATCCCGCCCGGTGCCGACGCGGTGGTGATGCAGGAGCAATGTACGGCCGAGGGCGGGGACGTGGTGGTCAACCATGTGCCGCGCGCCGGCGAGTGGGTCCGGCGCGCCGGCGAGGACATCCGCGCCGGCAGCCGTATCCTGGCAGCCGGCACGCGCCTGACGCCGCAGGCGCTCGGGCTGGCGGCCTCGGTTGGCCAGGCCGCCCTCGACGTGGTGCGGCGCGTGCGCGTCGCCGTCTTCTTCACCGGCGACGAACTGGCGATGCCGGGCGAGCCGCTGCGGCCGGGCGCCATCTACAACTCCAACCGTTTCACGCTGCGCGGGCTGCTGGAGAACCTGGGCTGCGAGGTCAGCGACTTCGGCATCGTGCCCGACTCGCTGGCGGCCACGCGTGCGACCTTGCGGCGCGCGGCCGACGGCCATGACCTGATCATCACCTCGGGCGGCGTCTCGGTCGGCGACGAGGACCATATCCGCCCGGCGGTACAGGCGGAGGGGCGGCTCGACCTGTGGCAGATCGCCATCAAGCCGGGCAAGCCGCTGGCGTTCGGCCAGGTGGCGCGCGGCGAGGCGCCGCCGGCCTTCTTCCTGGGCCTGCCAGGCAACCCGGTGTCCAGCTTCGTCACCTTCCTGCTGTTCGTGCGGCCGTTCATCCTGCGCTTGCAGGGGGTGGCAGACGTCGCGCCGCGCCGGCTGCCGCTGCGCGCCGACTTCACGCTGGAGAAGGGTGACCGCCGCAACGAATTCCTGCGTGCCCGCCTCAACGCACAGGGCGGGCTCGAGCTGTTCCCGAACCAGAGTTCGGGCGTGCTGACGTCGACCGTCTGGGGCGATGGGCTGATCGACAATCCGCCGGGGCAGGCCATCCGCGCCGGCGACATCGTGCAGTTCATCCCCTTCGGCGAACTGTTGTACTGAGGCGCGAAGGAGGAGCGGCCATGAAGATCGAATTGCGCTACTTCGCCAGCGTGCGCGAGCAGCTCGGCCGTGCCGGGGAGCAGGCCGAGGTGCCGGTCGAGGTGGCCGACGTGGGCCAGCTGCGCCAATGGCTGCGCGCGCGCGGCGGGGTCTGGGAAGCGGCGCTGGGCGAGGGCAGGGCGCTGCGCATGGCGGTCGACCATGCGGTGGCGCGTGCCGATACACCTCTCGCGGACGGTTGCGAAGTGGCATTTTTTCCGCCGGTGACGGGCGGCTGAACGGAGCGCGGCGATGAGCGTGCGGGTACAACGCGAGGACTTCGATCTTGGCGCGGAAGTGACGGCGCTGCGGCGCGGCAATGCAGCGGTCGGCGCGGTGGCGAGTTTCATCGGCACGGTGCGCGACGCCAGCGGCGGCACCGCCGTCAGCGCGATGGAGCTGGAGCACTATCCCGGCATGACCGAGAAGGCGCTGGCTGCCATCGAGGAGGCCGCGCGCCAGCGCTGGCCCTTGCTCGGCGTCACCATCGTGCACCGGGTCGGGCCCCTGCAGCCGCAGGACCAGATCGTGCTGGTCGCCGTGGCATCGGCGCACCGCGGTGAGGCTTTCGCCGCTTGCGAGTTCATCATGGACTATCTCAAGTCCGAGGCGCCGTTCTGGAAGAAGGAGACCACGCCGGAGGGCGCACGCTGGGTCGATGCCCGCGTCACCGACGAGGCCGCGCTGCGGCGCTGGGGCGTGGCCTCGATCAACGCCAGCGGTGACGGCGTGGCGGGCGCCGGTAGCGACGCGGCTGCGGAGGCGCCCTGATGGGGCCGTTCGGCTTCGTCGCCGTCGGGGTCGGGGCCGCCCTGGGGGCCTGGCTGCGCTGGTTCTTCTCCGTGACGTGGAATGCGGCCAATCCTGCGCTGCCCTACGGAACCCTGGCCGCCAACCTGGTCGGCGGCTATCTCATCGGGCTGGCCGTCGGCTTCTTCGAGACACATGCCGGCCTGCCGCCGGAATGGCGCCTGTTCGCCATCACCGGCTTCCTCGGCGGGCTCACCACCTTCTCCACCTTTTCCAGTGAAGTGGTCGGCAACCTGATGGCAGGCGACTTCGGCTGGGCCTTGCTCCACCTTCTGGCCCATCTCGGCGGCTCCCTGCTGTTGACGGCCGCTGGCCTGTGGACTTACCGCCTGCTCTCCTGAGGTGCGGAAGTGGCTCGTGAGAATCGGACTCCCGCCCGATCCAGCAATGCCAGCAAAGCGGCATTGAAGGCCGCCGGACGCTCCAGGTGAGGGCTGTGGCCGGTGGCGGCGATGCTGCATTGCAGCGTGGCCGGGTTCAAGGTGCCGACTGCCGCCGCCATCGCCGGGCCATAGAGCCGGCTGCGCTCACCGTGCAATAGCAGCAGCGGCAGCCGCGCGTGGCGTAGCGCCTGGCGCAGGTCCTGCGCCGCCATGTCGCGCCACAGGGAAGACAGTGCAAGTGGATCGCAATGCTGTTGTCCGTGCGCCACCAGTTCGGCGGCAGCGGGCGAAGGGGCGCTGCCCGCCGCCCAAAGGTCTGCCGCCACCGCCGGCGCCAGTCCCGGCCAGTCTTGCCGCACCCGCACCGCCATCTGCTCCACCTGGTCCGCCGAATAGCCGCCGCGCAGGCCGTGCGGCCAGTCCGGCGCACTCAGCAGGCGCGGCGTCATGTCGATCGCGGCCACTGCTGCCAGCGGCACTTCCGGGTGGTCCTGCATCAGGCGCCAGGCCGTGGTCGCGCCCAGCGACCAGCCTACCACTACCACATCGTCCAGCCCAAGGTGCGCGATCAGCGCGGCAGCGTCGGCCGCCAGCCTGCCGATGTCCGCGCGAGCCGCGCCGGGCAGCGAGCGCGACAGCCCGTGGCCGGCATGGTCGGGAGCGATCACCCGCCAGCCGCGCCGGGCTAGCGCCGCCTGCCCGCTGAAGGCGGTGCCCGGTATCGACCATCCATGCAGGCAAAGCAGGGGACGTCCTGCCCCGGCTTCGCGCCAGCCCGGCAGCACGCCTTGCGCCGGGAACTCGGCGAAGGGGCTCATGACGGGCTGCGGCAGGGTTTCCGCGGCGGCCGGGCCGGTGCGCCGGGGCTGGGCCGATGTATCCAATGGCGATCGCTCCTGGTGTGCCGGGTCGTGTGCAGGATGGCAGTCCGGGCGTCGGTAAAGGCATCTATTGACATCCGGATTCCAAGCTTTATATCATGAAACATGAATCAGCTATCATGTTTTCGCCTGCGCGGATGTCCTGTCCGGGAGGGCGGCGGACGGCTCTGCTGGAGCGGTCCGGACACCAGGAAAAAACAGGGAGCGCGCCGCCGTGGCTGAGCCGGCGCGCCGCCACGATGGAGACCCGATGCCAGCAAGCGATACCCGGGCGGCGAGCCCCGCCAGTCCCAAGACGGCGCGCGGCCAGAAGACACGCGAGGCCTTGCTGCGGGCATCCGAGAAGGTTTTCGGCGGGAAGGGCTACTATGCGGCCTCGATCTCGGAGATCACCCAGGAGGCCGACGTGGCCATGGGTACCTTCTACCTGTACTTCAAGGACAAGGAGGATGTGTTCCGCGCGCTGGTGCAGCATATGCTGGAGTTGCTGCGTGCCCACCTGCGCAAGCACGTGGCGCCGGCCACCACGCAGATGGAAGCCGAGCGCCTCGGCCTCAAGGCCTTCCTCAGCTTCGTGTCGCGCCACAAGAACCTGTACCGTATCGTGCTGGATTCGTACTCCGTCGACGAAACCATCTATAGCGGCTACTTCCAGGTCTTCGCCGAACTTTACAGCCGCCGCCTGGCCAAGGCCGAAGAGCAGGGCGAGATCCTGCCGGGCGACGCCGAAGTGCGCGCCTGGTGCCTGATCGGCATCAGCAACTTCCTCGGCATGCGCTACGCGCTGTGGAAGCGGCCGGCGTCGATGGACAAGGTGGTGGACTCGGCCTTCGATCTGATCGAGCACGGGCTGGCTGTGCGCTAGGCGGCCGCCGGGAGCGCGCTGCGAAACGCGCAGGATCCACAAGCCGCAAGAACGCACAAGAACGCGCAACGAGACGCAACAAGACACAACGAAACGAGAGAGGAGACAACGATGCAGGGCAAGCAACTGAGCACGCTGGCGCTGGCCGCCTGCCTGCTGGCGGCAGGCGCGGTCCACGCCAAGGACATCAAGATCGCCCACGTCTACGACAAGACCGGGGCGCTCGAAGCCTATGCCAAGCAGACCCAGGTCGGGCTGATGATGGGGCTGGAGTACGCCACCAATGGCACCATGACCGTCAACGGCAACAAGCTGGTGGTGATCGAGAAGGACACCCAGGGCAAGCCAGACGTGGCCAAGGCCCAGCTGGCCGCGGCCTACAGCGACGACCGCGCCGACATCGCGGTCGGCCCGACCTCGTCGGGCACCGCGCTGGCGATGCTGCCGGTCGCGGAGGAGTACAAGAAGATCCTGCTGGTCGAGCCGGCGGTGGCCGACTCCATCACCGGCGAGAAGTGGAACCGCTACATCTTCCGCACCGGCCGCAACTCCTCGCAGGATGCCATCGCCAACGCCGTGGCGCTCGACAAGCCGGGCACGCAGATCGCCATGCTGGCGCAGGACTATGCCTTCGGGCGCGACGGCGTCAAGGCCTTCAAGGGCGCGCTGAAGAACGCCAAGATCGTGCACGAAGAGTACCTGCCGACCAATACCACCGACTTCACCGCAGGGGCGCAGCGGCTGTTCGATTCGCTCAAGGACAAGCCGGGACGCAAGGTCATCTTCATCATCTGGGCCGGCGCCGGCAACCCGTTCAAGATCGCCGATCTCGATCCCAAGCGCTACGGCATCGAGATCGCCAGCGGCGGCAACATCCTGCCGGCCATGACTGCCTACAAGAACCTGCCGGGCATGGAGGGCGCGACCTACTACTACTTCGGCATCCCGAAGAACAAGGTCAACGAGTGGCTGGTGTCCAACCACTACAGCAAGTACAAGACCCCGCCCGATTTCTTCACCGCCGGCGGCATGTCGGCCGGCATCGCGGTGGTCGAGGCGCTCAAGAAGACCGGCGGCGATACCAATACCGAGAAGCTGATCGGCGCCATGGAAGGCATGTCCTTCGACACGCCCAAGGGCAAGATGATCTTCCGCAAGGAAGACCACCAGGCGATGCAGTCGATGTACCACTTCAAGATCAAGGTCGATCCGGCCTTCGCCTGGGGCGTTCCCGAGCTGGTCCGTGAGATCAAGCCCGAGGAAATGAACGTACCGATCCGCAACAAGCGTTGACCACCGTGGGCGCCACTTCTTCCGCGGCCGCCGAGGCCGTCCAGCGCGCCGCCGGCGCGGGCGGCGCGCCCGCGCTGGAGACGCGCGGGCTCACCATCCGCTTCGGCGGGCACGTCGCCGTCAACGCGGTGTCCTGCGCCTTCCGCGCCGGCGAGCTGACCTGCATCGTCGGGCCCAACGGCGCCGGCAAGACCACCTACTTCAACCTGATCTCCGGCCAGCTTCCGGCCAGTGCGGGGCAGATCCTGCTCGGCGGCGAGGACGTGACGCGGTTGCCGGTGCCGGAAAAGACCCGGCGCGGCATCGGGCGTGCCTTCCAGCTCACCAGCCTGTTCCCCAACCTGACCGTGTTCGAGAACGTGCGGCTGGCGGTGCAGGCGCGTCTGCATCTCGGCCTCGACCTGTTCAGCGTATGGAGCCACCACCGCAAGGTGCGCGAGCAGGCGGAGGCCTGCCTGGAGCGCGTGGCGCTGGCCGACAAGCGGCACCAGCCGGTGGCAGCGCTGCCGCACGGCGACCAGCGCAAGCTGGAAGTGGGCATCCTGCTGGCATTGCAGCCGCGCGTGTTCATGTTCGATGAGCCGACCGCGGGCATGAGCGTGGACGAGGTGCCGGTGATCCTGGACCTGATCCACGAGATCAAGCAGGACCGCAGCAAGACCGTGCTGCTGGTGGAACACAAGATGGATGTGGTGCGTTCGCTGGCGGACCGCATCATCGTGCTGCACAACGGTACCTTGATGGCCGATGGCGATCCGGCCGAAGTGATCGCCTCGCCCATCGTGCAGCAGGCCTACCTGGGCGTGGCGCCGCCGGACGGAGCGGGCGCCGGCAACGCGGAGGCCAGCCATGGCTGACGATCCCATCCTGCGCCTGCGCGGCGTCCACACCCATATCGGGCCCTACCATATCCTGCATGGCGTCGACCTCGACGTGCCGCGCGGTGGCGTGACCATGCTGCTGGGCCGCAACGGCGCCGGCAAGACCACCACGCTGCGCACCATCATGGGCCTGTGGCGGGCTGGCCAGGGCAGCGTCCATTTCGACGGCCGCGACATCACGCGCCTGGCCACGCCGGCGATCGCCCAGGCCGGCATCGCCTACGTGCCGGAGAACATGAGCGTGTTCTCCGACCTGACGGTGGCGGAGAACATGCGCCTGGCCGCCCGCAGCGGCGCCATCGACGAGCAGCGCCTGGACTGGGTCTTCCGCATGTTCCCGGCGCTGAAGATCTTCTGGCACCAGCGCGCCGGCGTGCTGTCCGGCGGGCAGAAGCAGATGCTGTCGGTGGCGCGCGCCATCATCGAGCCGCGCCAGCTGCTGATCGTGGACGAGCCCACCAAGGGGCTGGCGCCTTCGATCATCCAGAACATGATCTCGGTGTTCTGCGAGCTGAAGCAGACCGCGGTCTCCATCCTGCTGGTCGAGCAGAATTTCCACATGGCCCGATCGGTGGGCGACACCGTGGCCGTGATGGACGACGGCCGGGTGGTGCATGCCGGCACCATGGCCGACCTGGCCGGCGACGAGGCACTGCAGCAGCGCCTGCTCGGCCTCTCGCTGGCCGCGCACCAGTGAAAGCGCGGCGCGCGCCGGTGGCGCCGCCGCCCACCATTCCATCGTGTCAGGATCCGCAGACATGACGACTTCAAGCACCCTGCCCGAGGCACCGGGCGTTCCCTCCGCGCCGGCCGACCTGCCCAAGGTCCGGCTCGACTGGACCCCGCTGGCGCTGGCTCCCTTGCTGATGCTGCTGGCCTACCCGCTGGTGGGCAGCGGCTCGACCTGGCTGACGCTGACCGTGGCGGGGCTGGCCATGGGCATGATCATCTTCGTGGTGTCGTCCGGCCTGACCCTGGTGTTCGGGCTGATGGACGTGCTCAATTTCGGCCACGGCGCCTTCATCGCGCTGGGTGCCTACGTCGCGGCTTCGGTGCTTCTGCCGCTGGCGCCGTGGGTCGAGGCCGACAACCTGGCCCTCAACCTGGGCGCGTTCGCACTGGCGATCGGCGCGGCCATGCTGGCATCCGGCGCGGTCGGCCTGTTCTTCGAGCGCGTGGTGGTGCGGCCCGTCTATGGCCAGCACCTGAAGCAGATCCTGATCACCATGGGCGGCATGATCGTGGCCGAGCAATTGATCAAGGCGATCTGGGGGCCCGAGACGATCGCGCTGCAATTGCCGGCCGGCCTGCGCGGCGCCGTGCTGCTGGGCGATGCGGCGATCGAGAAGTACCGCCTGCTTGCCGTGGTGCTCGGCCTGGTCATCTTCATCGCCATGCTGCTGCTGCTCAACCGCACCCGCATCGGCCTGCTGATCCGCGCAGGCGTGGAGAACCGCGAGATGGTGGAGTCGCTGGGCTACCGCATCCGCCGCCTCTTCATCGGCGTGTTCGTCGCCGGTGCAGCGCTGGCGGGCCTGGGCGGGGTGCTGTGGGGGCTGTACCAGCAGAACATCACGGCGTCCATCGGTGCCCAGGTCAACGTGCTGATCTTCATCGTCATCATCATCGGCGGCCTCGGCTCGACCACCGGCTGCTTCGTCGGCGCACTGCTGGTGGGGCTGATGGCCAACTACACCGGCTTCCTCTTTCCCAAGGTGGCGCTGTTTTCCAACATCCTGCTGATGATGCTGGTCCTGCTGTGGCGTCCGCAGGGCCTGTATCCGGTGGCCAAGCGCTGAGCCAGGGAGATCCTCGACCATGACCCGACTGCTTTCCGGCGACCTGCCACGCAGCCGCGCGCTGTCCGTGCTGCTGCTCCTGCTGCTGCTGGCGCTCGCCTGCGCACCCTTCCTCTTCCCGGGCGCGCGCGCCCTCAACATGGCGGCCAAGATCTGCATCTTCGTGGTGCTGGTGGCCAGCTACGACCTGCTGCTCGGCTATACCGGCATCGTGTCCTTCGCCCACACCATGTTCTTCGGCATCGGCGGCTACGGCGTGGCCATCGCCATGTCGCGCATGGAGCCCGGCTGGGCCGCGCTGGCCGCCGGCACGCTCGGCGCGCTGCTGGTGGCGGCCCTGCTGGCGCTGGTGATCGGGCTGTTCTCGCTACGCGTGCGTGCCATCTTCTTCGCCATGATCACGCTGGCGGTGGCGACCGCCTTCGCCACGCTGGTGTCGCAACTGTCCGACTGGACCGGGGGCGAGGACGGCATCAGCTTCAAGGTGCCGGAGGTGTTCACGCCGGGCTTCTCGCTGGGCGACACGGAGTGGTTCGGCGTGCCGCTCAACGGCAAGCTCTTCACCTACTACTTCATTTTCTGCGCGGCGCTGGCGCTGTTCCTGCTGCTGCTGCGCATCGTCAACTCGCCGTTCGGCCGCGTGCTGCAGGCGATCCGCGAGAACGACTTCCGTGCCGAGGCGATCGGCTACCGCACCGTGGTGTTCCGCACGGTGTCGACCGTGCTGTCGGCCGTCTTCGCCGCGCTGGCGGGTGTGCTGATGGCGCTCTGGCTGCGCTACAACGGCCCGGATACCTCGCTGTCCTTCGAGATCATGGTCGACATCCTGCTGATCGTGGTGATCGGCGGCATGGGCACGCTGTACGGCGCGGTGGTGGGCACGGCGCTGTTCCTGGTGGCGCAGACCTACCTGCAGGACGTGATGAAGCTGGCCAGCGACGCCACGGCGGCGGTGCCGCTGCTGTCCGGCCTGCTGCATCCGGACCGCTGGCTGCTCTGGCTTGGCCTGCTGTTCATCCTGAGCGTGTACTATTTCCCGCAAGGCATCGTCGGGCGGCTGCGCGGCGAGGGAGCCGGAAGGGACGTCGCCACCTGAAGACCCGGGAGTGGCGTCCATCGACACATGGAGACCCCGGGCAATGTACGTGATCGACTGGCTGCACAAGAACGCCCAGCATCATCCGGACAAAGTGGCGCTGGTGGACGTGGAGAGCGGCCGCAGCGTGACGTATCGCCAGTTCGACGAACGCGCGAGCCGCTTCGCCGAATACCTGACCGACGGCCTGCGGCTGGCACCCGGGGCACGGGTGGCCGTGCTGGCGCACAACAGCAGCGACTATTTCGAGATGCTGTATGGCTGCGCCAAGGCGGGCATGATCCTGGTCTGCCTGAACTGGCGCGCACCGGCGGCCGAGCTGCTGCCGATCCTGCGCGATTGCGCGCCGGATCTGCTGGTGGCCGGCGACGGCATGCTCGGCGTGGCCGCGCAACTGGCCCGTGAGATCCCGCTGCGCGCCGTGCTCCACCTGGCCGACGACGAGGCGGCCGACGTGCCGGGTGGCTGGACCGAGTACGAGGCGGCCCTGGCCTCGGCCTCCGGGCGCATCGTCGAGATGCCTTGCCGCGACGAGCACGAGGTCTGGCACCTGCTCTATACCTCCGGCACCACCGGCCGCCCCAAGGGGGTCAAGCAGACCTACGGCATGGTGTACTTCAACGCCGTCAACGCCATGCTGGCCAACAAGATCACGCGCGACGACGTGTTCCTGAACGTGCTGCCTTTCTTCCATACCGGCGGGCTGAACCTGTACGCCAACCCTGTGCTGCACGCCGGTGGCACGGTGCACATCATGCGCCAGTTCGACGCCGCGGCCACGCTGGACCGCCTCGATGCCCGCCACGGCGCCGGCATCACCATGTTCTTCGCGGTGCCGTCGGTCTACCTGTTCCTCAGCCAGCATCCCGGCTTCGCCGCGGCCGACCTGTCCGGCCTGCGCAGCGCGGCGGCGGGCGGTTCGCCGGTGCCGCAGCCGCTGCTGGAGGCCTATCTGGCCAAGGGCGTGACGATCTGCTTCGGCTTCGGCATGACCGAGACCGGCCCCACGGTGTTCGTCTGCGAGGAGCAGACCGCGCGGCGCAAGATCGGCACCATTGGCAAACCGGTCGGCTCCATGCTGACGCGCGTGGTCGACGCCGACGGCCGCGACGTGCGTCCGGGCGAGCGTGGCGAACTGCTGATCAAGGGGCCGGGCGTCACGCCCGGCTACTGGAACCTGCCGGAAGCCACGGCGGCGGCCATCCGCGACGGCTGGCTGCATTCGGGGGACATCGCCTACATGGATGACGAGGGCGACTACTACATCGTCGACCGTGCCAAGGACATGTTCATCTCCGGCGGCGAGAACGTCTATCCGGCGGAAGTCGAGAACGTGCTGTTCCAGCTGCCGCAGGTGGCCGAAGCCGCCGTGATCGGCACCGCCGACGCCCGCTGGGGCGAGGTCGGCCTGGCGCTGGTGGTGCGCAAGCCAGGCGCCTCGCTGGACGAGCCGGCGGTGCTCGCGCATTGCCGCGCGCGGCTGGCAGCGTTCAAGGTTCCACGCCATGTGCGCTTCGTCGACGCACTGCCGCGCACGCCCTCGGGCAAGGTCGAGAAGCACAAGCTGCGCGGCCTGTACCCATCCTGAACCGATCCCCGGGGCGCCGCGCCTTCCGTCGCCCCCACCGGAACCCGACCATGAACGCATCCCGTCCGCGCGTGCTGGCGCAAGAGGACTTCGACCGCTTTGCCGTATTGTCGCGCGACGACAATCCCATCCACTGCGACCCGGCCTTCGCGCGCGCAACGCATTTCGGTGCCACGGTTGCGCACGGGATGCTGCTGTTCTCCCTGCTGTGCGCGCAGATACGGCGCAGCATACCGCGTCCTGTGCTGCCGATCGCGCAGACGCTGATGTTTCCGCGCCCGACCTTCGTCGGCGATGGTGTGACAGCCGCGCTGGTGCTGCAGGATGCGCCCGGCCCGGGGCGCATCGCGCTCGACACATCGATCCGTTGCGTGCAGCGCGGCCGCGAGCGCATCACGAATGCCGAGGACCAGGTCACGGCGCACGGCGCGGCAATGCTGCTGGCCGATGCCACCGCCGACCTGCTGGCGATGATGCGGCCGGCGCCACTCGACCAGGATGGCATGGCGCGCGTGCCGGCGGTCGACGCCTCGCTCTATCATCTATCGATCGGGCAGGAGGCGTCTGCCGCACGTACCTTCGGTGTCGACGATACCGACGAGTACGTGTCGCTGACCGACGACAGCAATCCCTTCTACACCGATCCGGTATTCGCCCGCAGCCGCGGCTTCGATGGCGCCATCGTGCCGCTGCCATTGCTGGCCGGCATGTTCTCCGACCTGCTCGGGACCCGCCTGCCCGGCCGGGGCACCGGTTGGATGAAGCAGTCGCTGCGGCTGTGCTCGGCCGCGCGCCTGGGCGAGCCGCTGACCGCTTCGGTGCGGGTTACGCGGCTGCGCGCCGACAAGGAGCTGGTCAATCTGGCCACGGTGGTGTCGGGCGGCGACGGGCGTGTGGTGCTGCAGGGCGAGGCCCTGGTGCTGGTGCGCAACCTGGAAAACAAGGGCGCGCGCGGAGCAGTCTGAAGCACTCCATCATGTGCTTTTTGATGCGCATCAGAAGTCATGCACGGCAGCCTTGAAATGTCTCGCGCAAGCCCTATCTTCCCGTTAGACATTGGCTGTCCGACATGGGGAAACGGGCGCGGGAAGCGCTCCACGATGGTTGCCTGGCGTGGCAAGCGCCGGCATCGGGACCATCGCCTCCTCCTCATCAGGACACACACCGAGAGAGGGATTCCACATGCGTTTGGACAAACTGACGACCCGGTTCCAGGAAGCGCTGGCTGATGCACAGAGCCTGGCGATCGGACACGACAATCAATACATCGAGCCGCAGCACGTGCTGCGCGCGCTGCTGACGCAGCAGGACGGCGGGGCGCGCAGCCTGCTGGCCCGCGCCGGCGTCAACGTGAACGGCCTGCAGCCGGCTCTGGATGCTGCCATCAAGCGTTTGCCGCAGGTGCAGGGCAGCAGCGAGGTGCAGGTCGGGCGCGACCTGGGCGCGCTGCTCAATGCCACCGAGAAGGAAGCGATCAAGCGCGGCGACCAGTTCATCGCCAGCGAATTGTTCCTGCTGGCCCTGTCCGACGACAAGGGGGAGGCGGGCCGCATCGCGCGCGAGAACGGCCTCAGCCGCAAGTCGCTGGAGGCAGCCATCCAGGCCGTGCGGGGCGGTGACAACGTCAACAGTGCCGATGCCGAGACCCAGCGCGAGGCGCTCAAGAAGTACACCATCGACCTGACTGAGCGCGCGCGCCTCGGCAAGCTCGATCCCGTGATCGGCCGTGACGACGAGATCCGCCGCGCCATCCAGATCCTGCAGCGCCGCACCAAGAACAACCCGGTGCTGATCGGCGAGCCGGGCGTGGGCAAGACCGCCATCGTAGAGGGCCTGGCCCAGCGCATCGTCAATGGCGAGGTGCCCGAGAGCCTGAAGAACAAGCGCGTGCTGGTGCTCGACATGGCCGGCCTGCTGGCTGGCGCCAAGTACCGCGGCGAGTTCGAGGAGCGCCTGAAGGCGGTGCTCAACGACGTGGCCAAGGACGAAGGACAGACCATCGTCTTCATCGACGAGATCCACACCATGGTGGGCGCCGGCAAGGCCGAGGGCGCGATCGATGCGGGCAATATGCTCAAGCCCGCGCTGGCGCGCGGCGAGCTGCACTGCATCGGTGCCACCACGCTCGACGAGTACCGCAAGTACATCGAGAAGGATGCCGCGCTCGAGCGCCGTTTCCAGAAGGTGCTGGTGGACGAGCCCACGGTGGAAGCCACCATCGCCATCCTGCGCGGGTTGCAGGAGAAGTACGAGCTGCACCACGGCGTCGAGATCACCGACCCGGCCATCGTCGCAGCGGCGGAGCTGTCGCACCGCTATATCACCGACCGCTTCCTGCCGGACAAGGCCATTGACCTGATCGACGAGGCGGCGGCGCGCATCAAGATGGAGATCGACTCCAAGCCGGAGGCGATGGACAAGCTCGACCGCCGGCTGATCCAGCTGAAGATCGAGCGCGAGGCGGTCAAGAAGGAGACCGACGAGGCTTCGCAGAAGCGCCTGGAACTGATCGAGCAGGAGATCGAGCGCCTGCAGAAGGAGTATGCGGACCTCGATGAGATCTGGAAGGCCGAGAAGGGCGCAGCCCAAGGGGCCGCCGCGCTGAAGGAAGAGATCGACAAGATCAAGCTCGAGATCGCCAAGCTGCAGCGGGAAGGCAAGCTCGACAAGGTGGCGGAGCTGCAATATGGCAGGCTGCCCGAATTGGAAGGCAAGCTGAAGGCGGCGACGGCGGCCGAGGCCAGCGAGCAGAAGCAGCCCAACAAGCTGCTGCGCACGCAGGTGGGCGCCGAGGAGATCGCCGAGGTGGTGAGCCGTGCGACCGGCATCCCGGTGTCGAAGATGATGCAGGGCGAGCGCGAGAAACTGCTCAAGATGGAGGACAGGCTGCACCAGCGCGTGGTTGGGCAGGACGAGGCCGTGCGGCTGGTGTCCGACGCCATCCGCCGTTCGCGCGCCGGCATCTCGGACGAGAACAAGCCCTACGGTTCCTTCCTGTTCCTGGGGCCGACCGGCGTGGGCAAGACCGAGCTGTGCAAAGCGCTGGCCGAGTTCCTGTTCGACTCCGAGGAGCACCTGATCCGCATCGACATGAGCGAGTTCATGGAGAAGCACAGCGTGAGCCGCCTGATCGGTGCGCCTCCGGGCTATGTCGGCTATGAGGAAGGCGGCTACCTGACCGAGGCGGTGCGCCGCAAGCCTTACAGCGTGGTACTGCTGGATGAAGTCGAGAAGGCCCACCCGGACGTTTTCAACGTGCTGCTGCAGGTGCTCGACGACGGCCGCCTGACCGATGGCCAGGGCCGCACGGTGGACTTCAAGAACACCGTGATCGTAATGACGTCGAACCTGGGTTCGCAGTTGATCCAGTCGATGGCTGGCGAGCCGCAGGAGGCGGTGAAGGGCGCGGTATGGCAGGAAGTGCGCACACATTTCCGCCCCGAGTTCCTCAACCGCATCGATGAAGTGGTGGTGTTCCACGCGCTCGACCAGCGCAATATCGAGTCGATCGCGCGCATCCAGCTGCAACGCCTGCAGGCTCGCCTGGCCCGCATGGACATGACGCTGGAGGTCACCGACGAGGCGCTGCGCAAGATCGCCACGGCGGGCTACGATCCGGTGTTCGGGGCGCGGCCGCTCAAGCGGGCGATCCAGCAGCAGATCGAGAACCCGGTCGCGCGTGCCATCCTCGAGGGCAGGTTCGCCGCCAAGGATGTGGTACCGGTGGACTACCGCGACGGCGAGTTCACCTTCGGCCGCAACGTCCACTGAGCGGCATCGGCCGCTCGCCGGGCGGCCGATGCGCTGCCATGAAGACCGCCCCATCCGGGGCGGTTTTTGTTTGCGACGCGGTGAAATGAGAGGGTGGATGGGGACCATGCCCCGAGCACTGGGTCAAGCGCGGTCACGTTCACCGCACGTTCATCGGTGATGTTCGCGCCACTCCTCATGGCCACGTTCGCGCCACTCCTCGTGCCCACGCCCGCGCCACTCATCGTGGCCACGCCCACGCCATTCCTCGCGGCCCCACCAGCGGCGGCCGTCCCAGTAGCGGTCGCCGTGCCAGCCGATCACGATGCCCGGCGGCGCAACCATCACCGGTGCCGCCGGATAGGCCGGATAGACCACCGGGGGCGGTGCATAGACCGGCGCGGGGGGCGCCACATAGACCGGCGGCGGGGCATAGACCGGGGCCGGGACACCGATGTTCAAGTCGACGTCGACGCGAGCCAGTGCGGACTGCGCGGCGACCAGGGCCAGGGCACCGCAGGCCGCGACGACCAGCAAGGGGCGCTTCATGATTTTCTTCTCCGGGGACGTCGATGACTCTACTCTAGCCCCAGGCCTACATTACAGTTGGCCGGCTTTGTAACGGCTCCTTTACATCCTCAACCGGACGTGTCCAAGTGCAGGTCGAGCGCGGCCATGCCGAGCCGCCGCGTGTCACGAACGGCACGAGGGCCGCTCCTGCGCGCGTCTATCGGGCATGCTGCCGGCGCCACTCGTACCAGCGTGCATGGCCTTTGACGTGCGTCAAGCCACGCGCGGGACGCCCTCGCTATCATGAGTTCGGTCATGGAGATGCGGGGGCGCTCTTCATGACTTGTCTACCCGTTTCCGCCAGGAAACTTGACCCGCGCGCCGCAAGGCGGGCGGGTTTTTTCTTTGGGCCGCGCCATCGTGGCGGCGGCTGTCACCGTGCTCCCGGCCGGTCCGCTGCCGTTGTGCGGCATGTGCATATAGCGGCCGGATCTTATGCGCAAAGCGCGCAAGGATCGGCGAAACCATTCGTTCCGTTCAGATAGGCCGCTCGGTAGTCTTCTCCCCTGACACAAGCAAGCTTTCCCAGCGCGGAAGGCCATAAAGCCGGCGCCGATGGGCGCTTCACGACACGAAGAAGGGAGCAAGACAAGATGATTCGCAAGCTGGCCATCGGACTCGCGGCAGTCGCACTGCTCGGCGCGGCGCAAGGCGCCTCGGCCAACACCAACCTGCTGAACGTTTCCTACGATCCGACCCGTGAGCTGTATGTCGACGTGAACGCGGCCTTTGCCAAGGAGTGGAAGGCCAAGGGCGGCGACGCCGTGACCATCCGCCAGTCGCACGGTGGCTCGGGCAAGCAGGCGCGCTCGGTGATCGACGGCCTCGATGCGGACGTGGTGACGCTGGCGCTGGGCTACGACATCGATGCGATCGCGGAGAAGGGCCTGCTCAAGCCGGACTGGCAGAAGCGCCTGCCGCACAATGCCTCGCCCTACACCTCGACCATCGTGTTCCTGGTGCGCAAGGGCAACCCGAAGGGCATCAAGGACTGGGGCGACCTGGTCAAGCCGGGCGTGCAGGTGATCACGCCGAACCCGAAGACCTCCGGCGGGGCGCGCTGGAACTACCTGGCAGCCTGGGGCTATGCACTGCGCCAGCCGGGCGGCAATGAACAGAAGGCGAAGGAATTCGTGGGCGAGCTGCTCAAGCATGTGCCGGTGCTGGACTCGGGAGCGCGCGGCGCCACCACCACCTTCGTCGAGCGTGGCCTGGGCGATGTGCTGATTGCCTGGGAGAACGAAGCGATCCTCGCCGTCAAGGAGCTCGGTCCGGACAAGTTCGACATCGTCGCGCCGTCGGTCTCCATCCTGGCCGAGCCGCCCGTGGCGGTGGTCGACAAGGTGGTCGACAAGAAGGGCACGCGCAAGGTGGCCGAAGCCTACCTGCAGTTCCTCTACAGCGAAGAGGGCCAGGAGATCGCCGCCAAGAACTACTACCGCCCGATTTCGGAGAAGGTGGCGGCCAAGTACGCGGCCAACTTTCCCAAAGTGAAGCTGTTCACCATCGACGAAGTGTTCGGCGGCTGGCAGAAGGCGCAGAAGGCCCACTTTGCCGACGGCGGCTCGTTCGACCAGATCTACCAGCCAGGCAAGCGCTGAACCCCGGGGGGCTGAGGCGTGCGAACGGAGCCCCGGCCCGCGTAACGAAGGCGAGGCAGGCGGTCGCCCCCCGCGAACGATGTCCCGCTTGAACTGAAGGACGGCAGGCAAGGGCCGGTGCGCCACGCGCGTAGCGAGCCCCGGTCCCGCCGCAGGCATGCGGCCCGCGCGGCGGGCTGCAGGAGGGCGGTCGTGCGCGCCTGTTGCGCCATGCGGCCGTGCCGACGATGGAATGCTGCAGACCGAACCAGGAAGCGCTACCGATGAACGCCAGCCAGAATTCCCTGCCGACCCTGCCGAACCGTGCCCGCAGACTGCTTCAGGTCGCGCTGGTGGCGGCGGTCGGCCTTTTCTACGCACTGCTCGCCACGCCGGCCGGCGCGCAGTCCATCAATCCCAAGCAGCTCCGCATCGGCTACCAGAAGTACGGCACCCTGACGCTGCTGAAGGCCCGCGGCACGCTGGAGCAACGCCTCGCGCCGCTCGGCATCGGCGTCAAGTGGACGGAGTTCCCGGCCGGTCCGCAGTTGCTAGAGGGCCTCAACGTCGGCTCGATCGACTTCGGCACCGTGGGCGAGGCGCCGCCCATCTTCGCCCAGGCGGCCGGCGCCCAGCTTGCCTATATCGGCAACGAGCCGCCGGCCCCGGCCGCGGAGGCCATCGTGGTCTCGCGCAATTCCGCCATCCAGCGGGTGGCCGACCTGCGCGGCAAGCGCGTGGCGCTGAACAAGGGTTCCAACGTCCACTACCTGCTGGTGCGCCTGCTGGAGAAGGCGGGCGTGCCCTACAGCGAAATCCAGCCGGTCTACCTGGCGCCGGCCGATGCGCGCGCCGCGTTCGAGCGCGGCGCGGTCGATGCCTGGGTGATCTGGGATCCGTTCCTGGCCGCCGCGCAGGTCCAGCTCAATGCCCGCGTGCTCGCCGACGGCCGCAACGTGGTCAGCAACCACCAGTTCTACCTGGCATCGCGGGCCTATGCGCAAGCGCGGCCCGATGTGGTCAAGCTGATCCTGGACGAACTGGCCGCCCTCGGCGCCTGGGCGGAAAAGAACCCCAAGGCCGCGTCTTCGGTGCTGACCACCGAACTCGGTCTCGAACCCGCGGTGGTGGACCTGGCCGTGGCGCGCTTCGCCTATGGCGCGAAGCCGGTCACGCCCGAGGTGCTGGCCGAGCAGCAGCGTATCGCCGATGTGTTCCACGGACTCAAGCTGATTCCCAAGGCGATCCAGGTCGCTGACGCCAGCTGGCGCCAGGTGCCGCGCTGATGGCGCCCGCAACGACGGCTTAGCGAAGACTTAGCGAAGACAAACGAGGCAAGGACATGCAGGTTTTCTGGTTCATCCCCACCCACGGCGACAGCCGCTACCTCGGCACCTCGCAGGGCGCGCGCATGGTGGATTTCGACTATCTCAAGCAGGTCGCCGTGGCGGCGGATTCGCTGGGATACGACGGCGTGCTGATTCCCACCGGGCGCTCCTGCGAGGATCCCTGGGTGGCCGCCTCGGCGCTGGCCGCGGTGACGCGCAAGCTGCGCTTCCTGGTGGCATTGCGTCCGGGCCTGATGACGCCGACGTTGGCCGCCCGCATGGCCGCCACCTTCGACCGCATCTCGGGTGGACGCCTGCTGGTCAACCTGGTGACGGGCGGCGACGTCGCCGAACTGGAGGGTGACGGCCTCTTTCTCGACCATGCCGAGCGCTACGAGGCCTCGAGCGAGTTCCTGCGCATCTGGCGCGAGGTCCTGGCCGCCAGCCACGAAGGCGGCCAGGTCAGCTTCGCCGGCAAGCACCTGCAGGTGAAGGGGGCCAAGGTCATCTATCCGCCCTTGCAGCGCCCGCATCCGCCGATCTACTTCGGAGGTTCTTCGGAAGCTGCCCATGAGCTCGCCGGCGAACAGGTGGAGACCTACCTGACCTGGGGCGAGCCCCCCGCGGCGGTGGCAGAGAAGATCGCCGACGTGCGCGCGCGCGCCGCGCGCCATGGCCGCACCGTCAGCTTCGGCATCCGCCTGCACGTGATCGTGCGCGAGACCGAGGCGGCGGCCTGGGCGGCGGCCGACGACCTGATCAGCAAGCTCGACGACGACGCCGTGGCGCGCGCGCAGGCGGTCTTCGCCAAGATGGATTCGGAAGGCCAGCGCCGCATGGCCGCGCTGCATGCCGGCGGTGCCAAGCGTTCGCGCGAGGCGCTGGAGATCAGCCCGAACCTGTGGGCCGGCGTAGGCCTGGTGCGCGGCGGGGCCGGCACCGCCCTGGTCGGCGACGCCAAGACCGTGGCGGCGCGCATGGCCGAGTATGCCGAGCTGGGCATCGACACCTTCGTGCTGTCAGGCTACCCGCACCTGGAAGAGGCCTACCGTTTCGCCGAGCTGGTGTTCCCGCTGCTGCCGCGCGCGGTGCGCGAGAAGCTGCCGGGCCAGGTCCTGTCGGGCCCCTTCGGCGAAGTCATGGCCACCGGCATCGTGCCGCGCGCGGCGCAGAGCTGAGGAGACCGCCATGTCCGCTCCCTTGGTGACGGCGTCGCAGCGCGGCCCGCGAACGGCCCGGGTGCGTGCCCTCGGACAGGCCATCGCACCCTGGGTGGTGCCGGTGCTGCTGGTGGTGGTGTGGCAGGCGGCCTCGCAGGCCGGCTGGCTGTCCAACCGCGTGCTGCCGGCGCCGCTGGCGGTGGCCGAGGCCGCCTGGGGCCTGGCCGTGTCGGGCGAATTGTGGAAACACGTCTGGGTCAGCACCTGGCGCGCGCTGGCCGGTTTCGCCGTCGGTGGCGGCCTCGGCCTGGCGCTGGGCCTGCTGACCGGCACTTTCCGCCCGGCCGCGACCTTGCTCGACAGCACGCTGCAGATGGTGCGCAACATCCCGCCGCTGGCGCTCATCCCGCTGGTGATCCTGTGGTTCGGCATCGACGAGACCGCCAAGCTGTTCCTGGTCTCGCTCGGGGTGTTTTTCCCCGTCTACCTGAATACCTACCACGGGATCCGCTCAGTCGACGCGGGCCTGGTGGAGATGGCGCGCAGCTACGGCCTGTCGGGCTGGCGGCTGTACCGCGAGGTGATCCTGCCCGGCGCTCTGCCCAGCATCCTGGTGGGCGTGCGTTTCTCACTGGGGCTGATGTGGGTCATCCTGATCGTGGCCGAGACTATTTCCGCGCAGTCGGGCATCGGCTACATGACGATGAACGCGCGTGAATTCCTGCAGACCGACGTGGTGCTGGTCGGCATCCTGCTGTACGCGCTGCTAGGCAAGCTGGCCGATGTGCTGTCGCGCGGGCTGGAACGCTTCTGGCTGCGCTGGCATCCAGGCTATCAATCGGCCTGAGCGGGCACCGGCAAGGACGAGGCAAGGAGCAAGCATGCAGAGCAATCCGATCGAACAGGCCGCGCTGGCCCTGCTGGAAGCGCGCACGATGGAAGCACGCACGAAAGAGCGGGCGGCGCAGGAGCGGCCCCGCGAACTGGCAGCTGCCGGCGGTATGGCCCTGCGCATCCAGCAGGTCGTCAAGCGCTACGACGGCCGCGAAGTCCTGCATGGCGTGGACCTGCAGGCCGCGCCGGGGGAGTTCGTCGCGATCGTCGGCCGCAGCGGCTGCGGCAAGAGTACCTTGCTGCGCCTGGTGGCCGGGCTGGAGGCCGCCGACGCGGGCGAGATCGCGCTCGATGGCCGGGAAGGCGAAACGGCCGGCGGGCTCCCGGGTGACATCCGCGTGATGTTCCAGGACTCGCGCCTGCTGCCGTGGAAGCGCGTGCTGGACAACGTCGCGCTCGGCCTGCCGCGCGAGCGCCGCGGGGAAGCCGCGCGCGTGCTGGATCAGGTCGGCCTGGCCGAACGGGCCGGCGAATGGCCGGCGCGCCTGTCCGGCGGCCAGCGCCAGCGGGTGGCGCTGGCGCGCGCGCTGGTGCACCACCCGCGCCTGCTGCTGCTGGACGAGCCGCTGGGTGCGCTGGACGCGCTGACCCGCATCGAGATGCAGGCCCTGATCGAATCCCTGTGGCGGCGGCTCGGTTTCACCGCGCTGCTGGTGACGCACGACGTTTCGGAGGCGATCGCCCTGGCCGACCGCGTGGTGCTGATCGAAGACGGCCGCATCACGCTGGACCATGCCGTCGCGCTGGCGCGGCCGCGCCAGCGCGGCAGTGCCGCCTTCGCCGAACTGGAGGACGCGGTGCTGCGCCGCGTGATGCGCCAGGCGCAGCGCGGCGCCGAGGATGCGCCGGCGCCGCACGGGTGCGAGGCGAGCGCCGACTGGTCGCTGGTGCGCAGCGTCGAATCGGTGCGCTGGGCGGTCTAGGCCGCGTGCCGGATGGTGCATGCCTGGCGTGGTGCCAGCGCCGCTTCCCCTGATCAACCTTGCCGGGCTTCCGCCCGGATTCAACTTTTACTCCCTCAACCGCAGGAGCTTCTATCATGAGCATTCAGGCCATCAACGTTCGCAACCAGTTCCGCGGCAAGGTCGCCGCCATCATCGAGGGACCCGTGGTCTCCGAGGTGGACGTGCAGACGCCGGCGGGCATCGTGACCTCGGTCATCACCACGCGCTCGGTCAAGGATCTCGGCCTGACCATCGGCAGCGATGTCGTCGCGCTGGTCAAGGCCACCGAGGTTTCCGTGGCGAAGCTGTGACGCAGACGACGGACTCGGCGGCGACGGTCGCCATGCCCGGCGGAGATTTGCGCGAGGAAACCGCAATGGCAAGCGAGATCGAATCCGGCGCGCTGGCAAGCGCGCTCGCCCGCTACATCGACACCCTGCCGCGCCAGCCCGAGTCCGGGCGCACGCTCTGGCGCGACGCGCGCGGGCAGGTGCAGGGGCAGTTTTTCCACTGTTCCCTGACCAGCGCCTTCGAGCCGCTGGTCAACCTCGCCGACCGGACCGTGGTGGCGCACGAAGGCTCGATCCGGACCTACTCCGGCGCGCAGGCCGGCGGCGACGATCCCGGTCTGGCGGCCTGGAAGTTGTTCGCCATGGCTGCCGACGACGATTCCCTGGTCTCGCTCGACCGGCTGTCGCGCCTGGTGCATGCGATCAACTATTTCGCCGCCGACGGCAGCGGCAGGCTGGTGCTCAACGTGCACAACCGCCTGCTGGCCGCAGTGGCCGACGACCATGGCGCGGCTTTCCGGCGCGCGCTGTATTCGCTGGGCCTGCCGCTGGATCGCTTCGTGATCCAGGTGCCGGCGAGCGCCAACGAGGACCTGCCGCTGCTGCTGCACGTGGTGGGCAACTACCGCCGCAACGGCTTCGCGGTCAGCCTGCAGGCCGCCGATCCGGCCGAGGCCGGCGCGCTGATGGCGCATGCTCAGCCTGACTGGCTCAAGCTGGACATGCGCCGTACCTGGACCGACCGCCAACTGGCCGGCCTGCATGCCAGCGCCAGCAATGCGGGGGTGACGCTGGTGGGGCGGCGGCTGCAGGACGCCTTGTCGGTGGAGCGCCTGCAGGCGGCCGGTATCGCACTGGGGCAGGGAAGCTACACCGGCGAGGCGGTGACCGTGCGCAGCCTGCGCGCGGCCGCGCCCCTGGTGCAACGCTGAACATCGAAAGCGGAAACCGAAAGGAAACTGGCATGAACCGGATCATCACGCAGGGGGCGGGCAGGGCGGTTGCCCGAGCGGCCGTCGACGAGGCCCGCCTGGATGTACCAAAAGGGCTGCAGGTGCTGACCGTTCCGGGCCTGCATGGCAGCGGCCCGGCGCATTGGCAGAGCCGCTGGGAACGCCGCTTCGCCGGCTGGCAGCGCATCGAACAGCACGACTGGTCGCGGCCCAGCCTGGCGCTATGGACCGAGCGCGTCTCCGAGGGCGTCATGCGCGCGCAGCGCGTGGCGCCGCGCGGCGCGGTGCTGGTGGCGCACAGCTTCGGCTGCCTGGCCGTGCTGCGGCAGGCCGCGCTCGATCCCTCGGGCATCGCCGGCGCGCTGCTGGTGGCGCCAGCCGATCCCGAGAAATTCGGCGTCGGTGGCTTGCTGCCCACCTCGCACCTGCCCTTCCCGTCTCTGCTCGTCGCCAGCCGCGACGACCCCTGGATGCCGCAGCGCACCGCCTTCAGCTGGGGCACGCTGTGGGGCAGCGAACTGGTCGACGTGGGCCTCCTCGGGCACATCAATGCCGAATCCGGACTCGAAGAGTGGCCCGCCGGGCTGGGCTTGCTCGCGACGCTGCTGCAACGGATCGACGCGACGGAGGCGGGCGCGCTTTCGACCGAGGAGCGGGCCGGGCCCTGGGAATCGGGGGTGGAAGTCGTGCCGACGGTTCCTTATATCTAAATCGATTAAAGAAATGCGCAAATATTCGTTCTGTTTATAAGGGGCGATCTGCAGAATCTGTCTCGTAGGCTGGCGCGATATGCGTTGGCGGCATAAAGAAGAGAGCCCCCGTCCCGGGAGCGCCGCGCAAGCGGCCCACCGGGCTTCAGCAAACGAGACGAGATGCCTTCCTCCCTTTCCCTGGCGGACAATCCGCCACCGGCCCGGCCGGATGCGCCGAACACCGCGCGGCGCGGCAGCAGCCAGCGCATCAGCCAGCGTTTCACCGTGCTGCCGGGCTTCGGACTGTCGCTGGGCTTCACACTGTTCTATCTCGCGCTGATCGTCCTGATCCCATTGTCCGCGACCTTCCTGAAGACCTTCACCATGAGCTGGCAGGTCTTCTGGAACACGGTCAGCGCGCCGCGCGTGGTGGCTTCCCTGCAGCTTTCGTTCGGTGCCTCGCTGGTGGCGGCGGTGGTCAACACCGTGTTCGGCCTGGTGGTGGCGTGGGTGCTGGTGCGCTACCGCTTCCCCGGCAAGCGCCTGATCGATGCCCTGGTGGACCTGCCATTCGCGCTGCCGACCGCGGTGGCCGGCATTGCACTGACTGCGCTGTTCGCCGGTAACGGATGGCTCGGCCGCTGGCTGGAGCCGCTCGGCATCAAGGTTGCCTTCACGCCGCTGGGCGTGGTGGTGGCACTGACCTTCGTCGGGCTGCCCTTCGTGGTACGCACGGTGCAGCCGGTGCTCGAGGACGTGGAGCAGGAACTGGAGGAGGCCGCCGCCAGCCTGGGCGCGACCCGGCTGCAGACCTTCCGGCGCGTGATCCTGCCGACCATCCTGCCGGCCCTGCTGACCGGCTTCGCCATGGCCTTCGCGCGCGGCACCGGCGAGTACGGCTCGGTGGTGTTCATCTCCGGCAACATGCCGATGGTCTCCGAGATCGCGCCGCTGATGATCTATTCCAAGCTGGAGCAGTACGACTATGCCGGTGCGACCGCCGTGGCGGTGGTGATGCTGGTGATCTCGTTCGTGCTGCTGCTGTTGATCAACCTGCTGCAGGCCTGGACCCGGCGCCACCAGTCGGGTGTGCGGGCAGCCGCGCATGACGCCGCTGCGGCGGAGGAGCACTGAGATGGCCGGAACCGCAGCGAGCTCGTTGGCAGGGCGCCTGAACGCAAGGCAGCCCGCCGGCACTTTCCACGACGCTACCGGCGAGGCGCCCTGGGTGCGCCGCGCCCTGATCGCGGTGGCGGTGCTGTTCCTGGCCCTGTTCCTGTTCGTGCCGCTGGCCTCGGTCTTCTACGAGGCCCTGCGCAAAGGCGTGCAGACCTATTGGGAGGCACTGGTCGAGCCCGACGCCCTGTCGGCGATCCAGTTGACGTTGACGGTGGCCGCCATCGCGGTGCCGCTGAACCTGGTGTTCGGCGTGGCGGCGGCCTGGGCCATCGCCAAGTTCGAGTTCCGCGGCAAGAGCCTGCTGATCACGCTGATCGACCTGCCGTTCTCGGTGTCGCCGGTGATCTCCGGCCTGATCTACGTGCTGCTGTTCGGCGCGCAGGGCTGGCTGGGCCCGTGGCTGGAAGCGCACGACATCAAGATCATGTTCGCCGTGCCGGGTATTGTGCTGGCGACCATCTTCGTGACCTTCCCCTTCGTCGCGCGCGAACTGATTCCGCTGATGCAGGCGCAGGGCAGCGAAGAAGAGGAGGCCGCCATCGTGCTCGGCGCTTCGGGCTGGCAGACCTTCCGCCACATCACGTTGCCCAATATCCGTTGGGGCCTGCTGTACGGCGTGATCCTGTGCAATGCGCGGGCCATGGGCGAGTTCGGCGCGGTCTCGGTGGTGTCGGGCCATATCCGCGGGCTGACCAATACCATGCCGCTGCACGTGGAGATCCTCTACAACGAATACAACTTCGCGGCGGCATTCGCGGTGGCTTCGCTGCTGACGCTGCTGGCACTGGTCACGCTGGGCATCAAGACCTTGGTCGAGATGCGCGCCGCCAGGGAAAGCAAGGCCGGCGCGCAGGGCGCGCCGGCGTGAAGCAGGGCAGGTGAGGCAGGACAGGGGCAAGCCCCCACGACAGGCAACAAGGACAGGCATCATGAGCATTCAGGTCAGGAACGTGGAGAAGCGCTTCGGGGATTTCGTCGCGCTCGACAAGGTCTCGCTGGATTTCGCCGAGGGCGAGCTGACGGCGCTGCTGGGACCGTCGGGCTGCGGCAAGACCACGCTGCTGCGCATCATCGCCGGATTGGAGCGGGCAGACGCCGGCCAGGTCCTGCTGTCGGGCAGCGATGCCTCGCAGCAGCATGTGCGCCAGCGCAACGTCGGCTTCGTGTTCCAGCACTACGCGCTGTTCAAGCACATGACGGTGTTCGAGAATGTGGCCTTCGGCCTGCGCGTGAAGCCGCGCGGCGAGCGGCCCGGCGAGGCGCAGATCCGCGACAAGGTGCGCTCGCTGCTGGAACTGGTGCAGCTCGACTGGCTGGCCGACCGCTATCCCACCCAGCTTTCCGGCGGCCAGCGCCAGCGTATCGCGCTGGCCCGCGCGCTGGCGGTGGAGCCGCGCGTGCTGCTGCTGGACGAGCCGTTCGGCGCGCTCGACGCCAAGGTACGCAAGGAGCTGCGCCGCTGGCTGCGCAGCCTGCACGATGAACTGCACGTGACCAGCGTGTTCGTCACGCATGACCAGGAAGAGGCCCTCGAAGTGGCTGACCAGGTGGTGCTGATGAACCGCGGCCAGGTAGAGCAGGCGGGCACGCCGGAAGCGGTCTACAACCATCCGGCCACACCGTTCGTGTTCGGCTTCCTCGGCAACGTGAACCTGTTCCACGGCCGCCTCGAGCTGGGCGCCGGCGGCGGGGTGCTGCATACCGGAGAGGCCTCGCTGCCGGTGGTGGCCGGCAGCTACGAAGCCGACCACGAGGACGGCAGCGAAGCCGTGGCCTACGCGCGCCCGCACGAACTCGACCTGGAGCGCTATGCGCCGGGTGCCGAAGGCATCGCCGTGACGCTGCGCCGCGCGCTGGCGCTGGGGCCGGTGGCGCAGCTCGAACTGGAGCGCGAAGACAAGCTGGGCGTGATCGAGGCGGCCTTGCCGCTGGAGCGCTTCCGCCACGCGGGCTTCCGCGAAGGCGAACTGCTCGCGGTACGCCCGCGCCAGTTGCGCGTGTTCGTGCAGCGCGGCGAAGGACAAGACAAGAACGCGGCGCGCGCACGAGGCGCGCATGCCGCCAAGCAGGGAGCCACACAATGAATTTCCAGCAACTACGATCGATCCGCGAGGCGGTGCGCCGCCAGTTCAACCTGACCGAGGTCGCCAACGCCCTCTACACCTCCCAGCCAGGCGTGTCGCGCCAGATCCGCGAACTCGAGGAAGAACTGGGCGTGGAGATCTTCGAGCGCTACGGCAAGCGGCTGACCGGCCTGACCGAGCCGGGCCGCGAGATCGTGCGCATCGTCGAGCGCCTGCTGCTCGAGGCCGAGAACCTGCGCCAGGCCGGCGACGAGTTCGCCGGGCGCCACACTGGCCGGCTGACGGTGGCCACCACCCATACACAGGCGCGCTACGCCTTGCCCAAGGTGGTGCAGAGCTTCCGTCGCGCCTACCCGCATGTGACGCTGGCGTTGCAGGAAGCTTCGCCTGCCCATATCGTCGAACTGTTGCTGACCGGGCAGGCCGACATCGGTATCGCCACCGAGGCGGTGGCCAGCGAAGCCGGGCTGACCTCCTTCGAGGCCTACCACTGGCAGCACGTGCTGGTGGTTTCGCCGGATCACCCGCTGACGCACCTGCCCGAGCCGACGCTGGAAGATATCGCCAGCTTCCCCATCATTACCTACGACGCCGGTTTCACCGGACGCCGCAAGATCGACGGCGCCTTCGCCGCCGCCGGCCTCCAGCCGGAGATCGTCCTGACAGCGATGGACGCCGACGTGATCAAGACCTATGCGGAGCTGGAGCTCGGCGTGGGCATCATCGCGTCGATGGCCTACGACGAGCGCAAGGATGCCGGCCTGGTGCGCATCTCGGCCGACCATCTGTTCGAGGCCAACACCACCAGCGTGGCGGTGCGGCGTGGTGCCTACCTGCGCGGCTATGCCCATGCTTTCATCAATATGTTCGCCCCCCACCTGTCGCGCGAGACCGTCAGCACGGTGCTGACCGAGACGGCGGGGCGGCAGGCGCTGGCCGCCTGAGCCCGGCGTCCTGCCGGCGCCGGGGCCTGTGCGGTCGATCAGGCCGCACAGGCAGCCACCGCCGCCCGCTCGCGCATCCTGCCGGGCCGTTGGCGCCTCGCCAGGCCCATTCGTCGCACGCATCTTCCGCCGCCGCGGCGCCGGGCGTACATTGCGTTCACGCTGCGGCGGCGGCGCTGCTCCCCGAGCCCGGACACGGGCTGGAGCCGGCATGCTGCGGCGCAGGAAACGGCCCCTCGAGGCCGGTGCGAGGAGAGCGCGAGTGAGCAATGCGAACGAATTGAAGGAAGGCTGCGGCCGCCCCCGCTACCGCGGGCTGCTGGCCCCCCTGATCCTGATCCTGCTGGGCGGCGTGTTCCTGCTGCAGCATGCGGGGCTGCTGCCGCAAGCATTCGCGCGGCAGTGGTGGCCGCTGCTGCTGGTGGTCATCGGCGTGGCGATGCTGCTGCGCCGCAGCGCCCTGCGCCGCTGAGCAGCGCACCCGCCAGCCCCCCGAGGCGCCCGATCATGCGCGATGACCCGCTGCTGCGGTGGCAGTGGCACGGCTATGGCCGCAACCACCAGGATCCCCGCAACCTGCTGCTGCACCTGTTCGCTGTGCCCCTGTTCATGGCCGGCACATTGGCCGTGCTGGCCGGCGTCTGCCAGGGGAGCCCGCTGTTCGCCGGCGCCGGCCTGGCCGCCGCGCTCGGCTCGCTGGCACTGCAGGGGCGCGGCCATCGACTTGAGCGTCACGCGCCCGAGCCGTTCGGCGGTGCAGGCGACGCGCTGGCACGCATCCTGGCCGAGCAATGGATCACTTTTCCGCGCTTTCTGTTGAGCGGTGGCTGGCGCGAGGCGTGGCGTGCGCGCAGGCCGCAGCCGGGCGCGGCCGACTGAGGTGCGGGCGGCGGGCGTGCCGCGGGCGTTGCCGGCGCGGTGCCCGGGCCTTGCCGCTGCCACGGACGCGGTTAAGATAGTTGTCATGAAACCCTGCCTTGCTCTTGCCGTGCCGTCGCGTTTCTCGATCCTCATGCGTGATCTCGCGTTCGTGCTCTGCATGAACACCGTGATTGCGGTCAGCCTGAACTACGGTTTCCAGACCGGCGGCTCGCTCTGGCACAACTTCGTCTACAGCCAGTTGATCGGTCTGTCGATCTGGGTGCTGATCGATATCCCGCGCGTCTTCCTGTGGTGGAACGACAAGCCGCGCCGCCTGCCTTTCCTGTTGCTGGCGGCGGCGGCAGTGCCGCTGGGAGTCATCATCGGCGGCTGGTGCTCACGCGTGTCGCTGGGCCTGCCGCCCAAGACGCCGGGCGAGATCAGCGAAATGATGCGTGTCAGCCTGGTGGTGGGGATGCTGGCCTCAGCGAGCATGATCTACTTCTACTGGTCGCGCGAGAAACTGGCCTACCTGGAGCGGCATGCGGCGCTCGACGCCTTGCAGCGGGAGGAGGCGGAGAAGCAACTGGTGCGTGCGCAGCTGATGGCACTGCAGGCGCAGATCGAGCCCCACTTCCTGTTCAATTCGCTGGCCAACCTGGATGGCCTCATCGCCACCGACCCGCACGCTGCGCGCCGCCTGCTGCAGCGGCTGATCGGCTTCCTGCGCACCTCGCTGGCGCATACGCGCGCCGAGCAGTGCACGCTGAGCCAGGAGTTCGAACTGCTGCGCAGCTACCTGGATATCCAGGGCATGCGCTTCGGCGCCCGCTTGTCGTATGAGCTCGACCTGCCGGCCGAGCTGGCGGAGGTCGAGATCCCGCCGATGCTGATCCAGCCGCTGGTCGAGAACGCCGTCACCCACGGTATCGAGCCTTGCATGATGGGCGGACGCATCGTGCTGTCGGCACGGGCCGCAGGCGACGGCGCCGTGCAGGTGTCGATTGCCGATACCGGCGTCGGGTTTGCGCATGGCGGCGGCAAGGGTTCCGGCCTCGGCCTGACGCATGTGCGCGAGCGGCTGGCGCGCATCTTCGGCGCCGGGGCTTCCATGCAGATCGAAGAGAACAGCCCGCGTGGCGTGATCGTGCGCCTGACCCTGCCGATCGGCCAGGGGGCGAGGGATTCCGGCCAGCGCGCCGCTTCCGGTGCCGGGGAAGCCGGGCCGGCGCTGGCGGGAAGGCCTGCCACCGCTTCGCTCGGCGCCGCCGCACGTTCCTGAGCCGCGGGCCCTCGGCGGCTGTGCCGGCAGCGGCCGTGGCAACTGAACGGCAATGACAACGACAACGATATCGAGGAGGTCCGCTGATGGCGCAAAGTCCCACCGTCCTGATCGCCGATGACGAGCCGCTGCTGGCCCGCGTGCTGGAGGCCGAGCTGGCACGGCTGTGGCCGGAGGCACTGGTGGTGGCGGCGGTGCATGATGGCGTGGCGGCGCTGGAGGCAGCGCGTGCCGAAGCGCCGCAAGTCGCCTTCCTCGACATCCGCATGCCCGGCATGAGCGGCCTGGACGTGGCGCGCGAACTGCTCGAGTCGCCGCGGCCGCCGCTGGTCGTGTTCGTGACAGCCTATGACCAGTTCGCGGTAGAGGCTTTCGAGCGGGCCGCGGTCGATTACGTGCTCAAGCCGGTACAGAGCGAGCGCCTGGCCGCCACCGTCGCGCGCCTCAAGGCCCGCCTGGCCGGGCCGGCTGCCGCCGGACCCGCACCGGCCCAGGTCGACAGCGCGCGCCTGGCCCAATTGCTCGAGCGGCTGGAGTCGCTCGAGCGGCCGCCGCAGCAGCCGGGCCAGTACCTGCGCTTCATCAAGGCCCTGGTGGGCCAGGAAGTCCGCATCATCCCGGTCGACGAGGTGATCTACCTGGAGGCGACCGATAAGTACGTCAACGTGGTGTCGGCCAATGGCGAGGCCTTGATCCGCACCAGCCTGCGCGAGTTGGCGCAGCAGCTCGATCCAGAGCGCTTCTGGCAGATCCACCGCGGCACCGTCGTCAACATCGATTGCGTAACCAGTGCCGTCAACCAGTCGCTGGGGCGGGTCAGCCTCAAACTGCGCCACCGCAACGAAATGCTGCCGGTGGCGCGCCAGTACGCGCACCTGTTCCGCCAGATGTAGCGGCGGCGGTCCCGTCGCGCGGGACACGCTGCGCTGGGCAGCGTGGATTTCCTCTATGATGTCGAGCTTGGGGCGGCGCCTTGCGCGCTCCGACCGGCCTGGGACGCGCGGCGGCCAGCACGCTGCGGTTTGCTGCGTCGCGCTGCCGCCCGAGCCTTCCCTCGACGTCATCTGCCGCCAGCCGCCGCCAGCCGTCATGTCCCAGCCGATTCCCGCTCCTGCTTCCGCTGCTCCCGCTGATCCCGCTGTTTCCTCGCCATCCGCCGAACTGGGTGGCCACCTGCTGGTCGACACCCTGCTGGCCCAGGGCGCACGCCTGGCCTTCGGCGTGCCGGGCGAAAGCTACCTGGCCGTGCTCGATGGCTTCCACCGGCGCCGCGAGCAGATGCGTTTCATCGTCTGCCGGCAGGAGGGCGGGGCGGCCGTGATGGCCGAAGCCTACGGCAAGCTGACCGGCCAGCCTGGCCTGGCCTTCTGCACGCGCGGGCCAGGGGCGACCAATGCCAGCATCGGCGTCCACACGGCTTTCCAGGATTCGACGCCGATGATCTTGTTCATCGGCCAGGTCGGCACCGACTTCATGGATCGCGAAGCCTTCCAGGAAATCGACTATCGCCGCATGTTCGGCCAGATGGCCAAGTGGGTGGCGCAGGTCGACCGGGTGGAGCGCATTCCGGAGTATGTGGCGCGCGCCTACCAGACCGCGACCGCCGGCCGCCCGGGGCCGGTCGTTCTGGCGCTGCCCGAGGACATGTTGACCCGGCACGCCGCGGCGGCCCTGCCCGCGCCCTACCAGCGTGTCATGAGCTGGCCCGGCGAAGCCGAGCTGGCGCGCCTGGCCAGCCTGCTGGCCGGCGCCGAGCGTCCCTTCCTGCTGCTGGGCGGCAGCGGCTGGACGCCCGAGGCCTGCGCCCAGATGGAACAGTTCGCGGAGCGCTTTGCGCTGCCGGTGGGCTGCGCCTTCCGCGGGCAGGACCTGTTCGACAACCGCCATCCCAACTATGCGGGCGACGTCGGCATCGGCATCAATCCCGCGCTCGCGGAACGGATCCGCGGCGCCGACCTGTTGCTGGCGGTCGGGCCGCGCCTGGGCGAGATGACCACCGGTGGCTATACCCTGGTGCGGGCGCCGCGACCAACGCAGACGCTGATCCACGTGCACGCGGGCGCCGAGGAACTGGGCAGCGTGTACCAGGCCGACCTGATGGTGCAGGCCTCGATGCCGGCCATCGCCGCGCGCCTGGCGCGCCTCGAGCCGCCGGTGGCGGCGCGCTGGCGTGCCTGGGCCGAGGCGGCACATGCCGACTACGAGCGCTATCGCGTGCCGCCGGCGGCCGAGGCGGGCGCTGCGCACGCAGGCGTGGACATGGCCGAAGTGGTGCGTACCCTGGACCGCGTGCTGCCCGACGATGCTGTGGTGACCAATGGTGCGGGCAATTACGCCAGCTGGCTGCACCGCTATTTCCGCTATCGCCCCTTCCGCGCCGGCGGTCGCGGCCAGCTCGCGCCGACCAGCGGTGCCATGGGCTACGGCGTGCCCGCCGCGGTCGGGGCCAAGATCGCCTTCCCGCAGCGCACGGTGGTGGCGCTGGCCGGCGACGGCTGTTTCCTGATGAACGGCCAGGAACTGGCCACGGCCGTGCAGTACGGCGCCGCCGTGGTCTTCATCGTGGTCAACAACGGCATGTACGGCACCATCCGCATGCACCAGGAGCGCGAGTACCCGGCCCATGTCAGCGGCACCGAGCTGCACAACCCGGACTTCGCCGCGCTGGCGCGAGCCTACGGCGCGCACGGTGTCCTCGTGACCGAGACCAGCGCCTTCGAGCCTGCCCTGCGCGAAGCACTGGCGGCGGGGCGCCCGGCATTGATCGAGGTCCGCGTCGACCCCGATGCAATCACGCCACGCACGACCCTGTCGGCGATCCGTGCGCAGGCACTCGCCGCCGGCCGCGGCGGCCAATGAGTGGCGCGGGCATGCGCCGCCACCGCATTCCTTCAACCAAGTCCAGGAGTTACCCATGATATTCGCCACCACCGACCTGTGCGACGCCAACGAGCCGGCCATCGCCGCCGGCACGCTGCGCGTGCTGGCGCCCGTGTTCGCGCGGCAGCTCGGCAAGCGCGCCACGTTCGCGGGGCAGGCCGCCACGCTCAAGGTCTTCGAGGACAACTCGCTGGTGCGCGCGGTCCTGGAGACACCGGGCGAGGGCCGCGTGCTGGTGGTCGACGGCGGCGGCTCGCTGCGCTGCGCGCTGGTCGGCGGCAACCTGGGCCAGCTTGCCGACAAGAATGGCTGGGTGGGCATCGTGGTCAACGGCTGCGTGCGCGATACCGACGAACTCAATGCCTGCGAGGTGGGCGTGCGGGCGCTGGCCGTGCATCCGCAGAAGAGCCAGAAGCGCAACGTCGGCGAGCGTGAGGTCGCCGTACAGATGCCGGGCGGCGTGGTGCATCCCGGCGACTGGATCTATGCGGATGCCGACGGCGTGCTGGTTGCCGACAAGCCCCTCCATGCAGGCTGAAGATGCCGCTGGTCTTCGTCTATGGAACCTTGCGCGCCGGCGAGGTCAACGATCTGAATACCGCTGCGGCACGCCATGGCATCGCCGCTCCGCGCTGCCTGGGCAGCGGCACGGTGGCGGGCCGTCTCTATGACTTCGGCAGCTATCCCGGGCTGGTCGCCGACGGCGCCGCGGGAGCGGTGCTGGGCGATATCTACGAGGTCGACGAGGCGCTGGTGCCGGTGCTCGACGAGATCGAGGAGGTCTATCCCGGCCAGGCCACGCTGTTCGTGCGCACCACCATGCCGGTAGCGCGCCCCGGCGGGGCGCCGCTGGACTGCCTGATCTATCCGGTCGACGCCGCGGCTGCCGCCGCGCTGCCGCGCATCGAGAGCGGTGACTGGGTGGCCTACCGGCGCGCGCGCGACCAAGCACCCGCCTGACGCTTCGTCTGTCGGCGGCACCGGCGGCACCGCAACGACCGATCCGTTTCAAACGGCTGTCCGGGCTGCCTGCCCGGCCGCCTTCCGGTTAGCATGGGCAACCCTGACATCCGTTGATGTAAAGGAAGCCCATGCCCCCACCTTCTACTCCCGCCTTCGTGCCGCTTAAGGAACCGAAGCCATCCCCGGCGGCCGGGCCGCCCGGCCAAGGCGCGCCAGGCGGTGTCCGCATCGCCGCCGCGCGGGCCTTTGCCGTGATGTCGGGCGACGTGCGCCTGGCCGGCCGCATCTGGGAGCGTCCGGGGTGTCCCGTGGTGGTGCTGGTGCATGGATACCCGGACAACAGCCATGTCTGGGATGGCGTGGCGGCCTGCCTGTCGAGCGCTTTCGAGGTGGTCGTCTACGATGTGCGCGGCGCCGGGGCCTCCGGCGCTCCGGCGGGGCGCGATGGCTACCGCCTGCAATGCCTGGCCGACGATTTCATCGCTGTGCTGGATGCCGTGTCGCCACAGGGGCCGGTGCATCTGGTGGGCCATGACTGGGGCTCGATCCAGAGCTGGGAATTCGTCACCGATGCGCGCCTGCGCGGGCGCATCGCCTCCTTCACGTCCTGCTCCGGGCCGTGCCTGGATCACGTCAGCCTGGCGCTGCGCGAGCGGGCCGGGCGCCCCACGCCGGGTGCGCTGTTGGCCTCGTTGCGCCAACTGATGGCGTCCTGGTACATCCTCTTCTTCCATCTGCCCTGGCTGCCTGAATGGAACTGGCGGACCTGGCTCGGACGTCACTGGTCGCGCTATCTGCGCCTGAGCGAGCGGGTCGAGGTCGGCGCCAGTCTCACCCAGGCCGAAGACGGCTGCCGCGGCGTGGCACTGTACCGCGCCAATTTCCTGCCGCGCCTGCGGGCGCCGCGCCAGCGCTACGCCCATGCACCGGTGCAATTGATCGTGCCGACGCTCGACCGCTATGTGCGTCCCGCACTTTTCGACAAGCTGCCGCGCTGGGTGCCGTCGCTATGGCGGCGCGAAGTCGAGGCGCGGCATTGGCTGCCGCTGTCCGACCCTGCCGGCATGGCCGCGATGGTGCATGAGTTCGTCGAGCATATCGAGGGCGCCGAGGCGAGTGCCGCGCTGCTTGCCGCGCATGTGCAGCGAGCGGCTTGACTGGTACCTCGTTTTTTTTGCGATATGAAAAGAGGTTCTGTTCGGCAAAAATGCACGGGTGCACGGTGCTGGCGTCCTATCTCATGATGGAGGACTGCTTGCCATATCATGAAATGATTTCTGTAACTATTTGATTTTTATAAAAAATAAAACTGTCTGTTTGACACCTATGACGCTTGTTGCGGCGCGGGATGGTTTTCTAAACTCTTATATAAGACACATGACCTGACGCTCGGAACAGGCACCGCTGGCTGGCCATCAGCGCCAACGGATGCGGGGCGGCAGGTCGGACGGCAGGCTGGCGCCCCGCGCCGATCCAACGAGTTTTCTTCGCCATACCCTCAAACGTCATTGGAGAGCGAACATGTCCCGCGAACTCGAAGCGCAGAAACTGCAGAATGACTGGGAAACCAACCCCCGCTGGAAAGGCATCAAGCGCAACTTCAGCGCCGAGGACGTGGTGCGCCTGCGCGGCTCCGTGCAGATCGAGCACACCCTGGCCCGCCGCGGTGCCGAAAAGCTGTGGCACCTGCTGAACACCGAGCCCTTCGTCAACACGCTGGGCGCGTTGACCGGCAACCAGGCCATGCAGCAGGTCAAGGCAGGCCTCAAGGCCATCTACCTGTCGGGCTGGCAGGTCGCCGGCGATGCCAACCTGGCCGGTGAAATGTACCCCGACCAATCGCTGTATCCGGCCAACTCGGTGCCGATGGTGGTCAAGCGCATCAACAACACTTTCCAGCGTGCCGACCAGATCCAATGGAGCGAAGGCAAGGGCGACACCGACTTCTTCGCGCCGATCGTGGCCGATGCGGAGGCCGGATTCGGCGGCGTGCTGAATGCTTTCGAACTGATGAAGTCCATGATCGAAGCCGGCGCCGCCGGCGTGCACTTCGAAGACCAGCTGGCTTCCGTGAAGAAGTGCGGCCATATGGGCGGCAAGGTGCTGGTGCCGACCCGCGAGGCCGTCGCCAAGCTGACCGCCGCGCGCCTGGCCGCCGACGTGTCGGGCGTGCCGACCCTGGTGATCGCCCGTACCGACGCGGAGGCCGCCGACCTGCTGACCTCCGACGTGGATGATCGCGACAAGCCCTTCTGCACCGGTGAGCGCACCGTCGAAGGCTTCTACCGTACCCGTGCCGGCATCGAGCAGTCGATCGCCCGTGCCCTGGCCTACGCCGAAGTAGCCGATCTGGTGTGGTGCGAAACCGGCAAACCGGACCTGGAATTCGCCAAGAAATTCGCCGAGGCCGTGCACGCCAGGTTCCCGGGCAAGCTGCTGGCCTACAATTGCTCGCCCTCATTCAACTGGAAGAAGAACCTGGACGATGCCACCATCGCCAAGTTCCAGAAGGAACTGGGCGCGATGGGCTACAAGTTCCAGTTCATCACGCTGGCCGGCTTCCATTCGCTGAACTACTCGATGTTCAACCTCGCCTACGGCTATGCCCGCAACCAGATGAGCGCCTTCGTCGAACTGCAGGAGAACGAATTCGCCGCCGCCGAGAAGGGCTTCACCGCCGTCAAGCACCAGCGCGAAGTCGGTACCGGCTACTTTGACGCCGTGACCCAGACCATCGAAGGCGGCCAGTCGTCGACCACCGCGCTGAAGGGCTCGACCGAGGACGAGCAGTTCTTCGAGGACAAGAAGAAGGTCGCCTGACTTTCCGCAGCCGATCATCACCACACAGTGGCCGGATGCCTGGTGCATCCGCCTGCCACGCCAGGGAGCGCGCGACCATCGCGTTTCCTTTTTGGGCGCCGCGCCGTGTCTCTCTCAGGACGGCGCGGTTTTTTTGATGTATCGCATGGCGTCCCGCGCTGGCCGGGCTCGGGCGATTGTGATGATTTTGGTAATTGTCACAATTTGCAACAATTCAAGGTATCGGGTTTCGATTCTGTGGCGCCAGAGGTATCCTCTTGTGCGCATCTTTGCGCACATATACCACAATAAGCAGGCCGCTTCGTACCGATGGGTGCGGATGCCTGCACTCTCCAGGGCCTAGAACCATGAAGACTCCCGCAATCCTGGCCGCGGCGGCTGCCGCAGTCATGTTGAGCGCTTGCGCCGGCACCGATGTGAACGGCATGGTGGGCGCCGGCAGTGCGCTGCTGAAGGCAGCCACTCTCAGCGACGCCGATGTCAAGAGCCTGTCCGACCAGGCGTGCGCCGAATCGGACAAGACCAGCAAGATCGCCGCCGCGAACAGCGCTTATGGCAAGCGCCTGGCCAAGATCATGACCGGCCTGACCACCGCCGACGTCTCCAACGTCAATGCCAAGGTCTACCTGACCAAGGACGTGAACGCCTGGGCGATGGCCAACGGCTGCGTCCGTGTCTACAGCGGGCTGATGGACATGATGACCGACGATGAGGTACGTGGCGTGCTGGGCCATGAACTGGGCCACGTAGCGCTGGGCCACACCAAGAACAAGATGCAGGTGGCCTATACGGCGATGGCGGCGCGCGGCGCGCTGGCGGCGTCCGGCAATGGCGCCGCGGCAGCGCTGTCGAACTCGCAGCTCGGCGAGCTGGGCGAGGCCCTGGTCAACGCGCAGTTCTCGCAGACGCAGGAAAGCGCGGCCGACGATTACTCCTTCGACCTGCTGAGCAAGAACAAGGCCAACACGCGCGGCCTCGTGACCGCCTTCCAGAAGCTGGCCAAGCTCGACGGTGGCAAGTCGAGCATGTTCTCGTCGCATCCTGGCTCGGACGACCGCGCCAAGCATATCGAAGACCGCATCCGCAAGGCCGGCTGAGCGCCGTCGTCCCTGCAGGTGAAAAAGGCCGCACCGTGCCACGGTGCGGCCTTCTTTCCATGTCTGCCGGCGATCCGGTGATGCGGCGGCGAGCGGGGCTCAGCGATAGACGATGACCGGGATCTCGCTGTGCGTCAGCACCTTCTGCGTCTCGCTTCCGAGCAGCAGGCCGGACAGGCCGCGCCGGCCGTGCGAGGCCATCAGGATGACGTCGCAGCCATGGCGTTCCGCGGCATCGATGATGCCGAGGTAGGGCACGGCGAAGGTGGTCATGTCGGAATCGAAGGGAATGCCTGCCGCTGTCGCGGCCGTTTCGACTTCCTTCAGGTACAGCCTGGCCTGGTTCTCGATGCGGTCTTTGAAGGCCTGCGGCGCTTCCACCACGATCTCGCTGAAGGGGGTGTAGGGATACTCCTCCAGGCAGACATAGGCGGTGACGCGCGCGCCGATCGCCTTGGCCAGTTCCAGGCCGCCGTTGATGGCCTTCTTCGAGAGTTCCGAACCGTCGGTCGGCAGCAGGATGTGCTTGAACATACGAGGCTCCTCCTTTAGGGGGCGATAGTCAGGACGGGTGCCGGTGCCGCGATCCTGGCGCAGGCCGGGGCGGTCCGGGCAGGGGCGCCCGCCCGCAGGCCGGGAGGCACTCCTTCCTTTTCATTGTAGACAGGGTGGCGAGTACGGCATTGCGCTAGATCAATGCCTTGAACGCCACCCCGCCGGCGCCCCTTCAGCCGGCCACCGCCTGGACCGCGGCCATCGGCTTGCCGGCCAGCTCCGCGCGACGCCAGTAGGAGGGGTTGCCGTAGGTGTTCTTGAGGTGGTCGATGAACAGGCGGACCCGCAGCGGCAGGTGCTTGCGCTGGGGGAAGACCGCATGGATGCCGATCGGCGGCGCCTGGAACTCATCGAGCACGGTCACCAGCCGGCCACTGGCGATCTCATCGCCCACTTCCCACCAGGAGCGCCACGCCAGGCCGTGTCCCTGCAGGCACCAGCTGTGCAGCACCGCGCCGTCGGTGCATTCCATGGTGCCGCCGACCTTGATGGTGACGGCACGCTCCTTGTGCTGGAATACCCAGCCGCGCTGCACGTTGGCGCTGGCGCCGAAGGACAGGCAATTGTGGCGGGCCAGGTCCTCCGGCTGCTGCGGCACGCCGCGCCGTGCCAGGTAGTCGGGCGACGCCACCACCACGCGGCGGTTTTCTGCCAGCCGGATCGAGACGAGGCTCGAGTCGGGCAGGTCGCCCAGGCGGATCGCGCAGTCGAAGCCTTCATTGATGAGGTCGACCAGCCGGTCGGAGAGGTCCAGCGTGATGCTGACGTCGGGGTGGGACTCGATGAACAGCGGTACCAGCGGCGCCACGTGCTTGCGGCCGAAGCCGGCCGGGGCGGTCACGCGCAGGTGTCCGCTGGCCTTGACGCCGCCGGCGGAGACGCTGGCCTCGGCATTGTGCAGGTCGTTGAGGATGCGCTGGCAGTCCTCGAGGAAGGCCGAACCCTCGAAGGTCAGGCTGATCTTGCGCGTGGTGCGCAGCAGCAGCTTGACCCCCAGACGCTCCTCGAGCGCGTCGATGCGGCGCCCGATGATGGCCGGCGCCACGCCCTCGGCCGCGGCGGCCGCCGACAGGCTGCCGCGCGAGGCGACCGAGACAAAGGTCTCCAATTGCTTGAAATGATCCACGAAACCTGCCAGTGAGTGCCGATGGCGGCACCCCAGGGGGCGTGCGCCGAACGGTGGAGAAGTTTTGGGTGCGGATTATCGGTTCCGCCCGCTCAGATTAGTGTTGCAAAAGTAAAAGATCAAGTGACCCGCTTCGTCTTTGTCGCAGTGCAGCGCTTTCATACAATCTTCTGCATTCCACCGTGTACAGGCCCACGCAGCGTCAGGGGTCGCACGGAACGCAGCGCCGCCAAGCCGCCCGACTCATTTCGATATCGCTTGATACCGCCCATGAACAAGATCCGCGCAGTCGTCTTCGATGCCTACGGCACCTTGTTCGACGTTTACTCCGTCACGGCGCGGGCCGAGCAGCTGTTCCCCGGCAAGGGAGAGGCGCTGGCGCTGCTCTGGCGCGACCGCCAGATCGACTATTCGCGCATCCGCAGCCTGGCCGCGCCGGACGGCGCCCGCTACAAGCCCTTCTGGGACCTCACCGTGGATGCGCTGCGCTATGCCGCCGAGCGCCTCGAACTGTCCCTGGACGAGGCCGCCGAAGCGCAACTGCTGAAGGAGTACGCCTGCCTGTCGGCATTCCCGGAGAACCTGGGCGCGCTCAAGCGGCTGCGCGCAGCCGGCCTGCCGCTGGGCATCCTGTCCAACGGCAATCCGCAGATGCTGGACATCTCGGTCAAGAGCGCCGGCATGCAGGGATTGTTCGACCATGTGCTGTCGGTCGAGTCCGTGCGCCTGTACAAGACCGCGCCGGCCGCTTACGGACTGGCGCCTGCCGCCTTCGGCCTGGCGGCGCAGGAGATACTGTTCGTGTCGTCGAACGGGTGGGATGCCTGCGGCGCCACCTGGTTCGGCTACACCACTTTCTGGATCAATCGTGCCGGCCATCCGCCGGAGCGGCTGGACGTATCGCCCTCCGGTGCCGGGCACGACATGAACGACCTGCTCGCATTCGTCCGCGCCGCCGGCGTGGCGGTGTAAGAGCGGGCAACCCCGACCATCCCATCGATCACAGGAGAACACTGATGGCTATCACGCTGCCCGCGGGCATGAAGATTACCGGCGAGATCCTGCCGGCCTACGAAGACATCCTCACGCCGGAAGCGCTGGCCCTGGTGGACAAGCTGCACCGCGCCTTCGAGCCGCGCCGCCAGCAACTGCTGGCCGCGCGCGTCGAGCGCGCCAAGCGCCTGGACGCCGGCGAACGCCCCGATTTCCTGCCCGAGACCAAGGCCATCCGCGAAGGCGACTGGAAGGTCGTGCCGGTGCCGCCCGCACTGCACTGCCGCCGCGTGGAGATCACCGGCCCGGTCGAGGCCAAGATGGTGATCAACGCCTTCAACTCGGGTGCCGACAGCTACATGACGGACTTCGAGGACTCCAACTCGCCGAACTGGCACAACCAGCTGCAGGGCCAGGTCAACCTGAAGGCCGCCGTGCGCCGCACGCTGACGCTGGAGTCCAACGGCAAGCAATACAAGCTGAACGACAAGATTGCCACGCTGCAGGTGCGCCCGCGCGGCTGGCACCTGGACGAGAAGCACGTCACCATCGACGGCCAACGCGTCTCGGGCGGCATCTTCGACTTCGCGCTCTTCCTGTTCCACAACGCCAAGGAGCAGATCGCCCGCGGCGCCGGCCCCTTCTTCTACCTGCCGAAGATGGAAAGCCACCTGGAAGCGCGCCTGTGGAACGACATCTTCGTGATGGCGCAGAACGAGATCGGCCTGCCGCAAGGCACCGTCAAGGCGACCGTGCTGATCGAGACCATCCTCGCCGCCTTCGAGATGGAAGAGATCCTGTACGAACTGCGCGAGCACAGCGCGGGCCTGAACGCCGGCCGCTGGGACTACATCTTCTCCTGCATCAAGAAGTTCAAGAACGACAAGGACTTCTGCCTGGCCGACCGCGCCAAGGTGACGATGACCTCGCCGTTCATGCGTGCCTATGCGCTGCTGCTGCTGAAGACCTGCCACAAGCGCGGCGCGCCCGCGATCGGCGGCATGAGCGCACTGATCCCGATCAAGAACGATCCGGAGAAGAACGCCATCGCCATGCAGGGCATCATCAACGACAAGAAGCGCGACGCGACCGATGGCTACGACGGTGGCTGGGTGGCCCACCCGGGACTGGTCGAGCCGGCCATGAAGGAGTTCGTGGCGGTGCTGGGCGACAAGCCCAACCAGTTCGAGAAGCAGCGCCCGGACGTCGAGGTGAAGGCGTCCGACCTGCTGGACTTCCAGCCCGAAACGCCGATCACCGAAGCCGGCCTGCGCATGAACATCAACGTCGGTATCCACTACCTGGGTGCCTGGCTGGCCGGCAACGGCTGCGTCCCCATCCACAACCTGATGGAAGACGCGGCCACCGCCGAGATCTCGCGCTCGCAGGTGTGGCAGTGGATCCGCTCGCCCAAGGGCAAGCTGGAAGACGGCCGCAAGGTGACCGCCGAGATGGTGCGTGCGGCGATCCCCGAGGAGCTGGCCAAGGTCAAGGCATCGGTCGGTGGCGACACCAAGACCTACGACCGTGCCGCTGAGATCTTCGAGCAGATGTCCACCTCGGAAGGCTTCGCCGAGTTCCTGACGCTGCCGCTGTACGAAGAAATCTGAGTGCCGGCCGCCCCGTCCCGGCGGGGCACGCCCGCGCGGACGCCGGCCCGATGAGAAAAACCCCGCGGTGCGCAGCCGCGGGGTTTTTTCATGGTGCCAGGATCAAGCCTTGGCCTTGTTGTAGCTGGCGAAGACCGTGGCGGTACCGTCCGCCTTGACCAGCAGTACGTCGTAAGGGTCCTTGCGCGGTCCCTGGTCCATGCCGGGCGAACCGAGCGGCATGGCCGGCACCGCCAGTCCGGCCGCCTTGGGCTGTGTGGCCAGCAGGCGCCGGATATCGGCCGCCGGCACATGGCCTTCGATCGCGTAGCCGGCCACCAGGCCGGTGTGGCAGGAGGCGAAGCGCTCCGGCATGCCAAGGCGCTGGCGCCACGGGCCGGTGTCCTCGACGTTCTGCGTGCTGACGGCGAAGCCGTGGTCGCGCAGGTGCTTGACCCAGTCTTCGCAGCAGCCGCACAAGGGGCTCTTGTAAACGGTGATGGCCGTGCGCGCCGGACCTTGCGCCAGCGTGGCCAGCGGACTCAGGGCGACGCCCAGTGCCAGGGACTGCAGCAGGCGCCGGCGTCGCGGCCGCATAGTGCCGTCGTGCCTCATTGCGCGACCCAGCCGCCGTCCATGTTCCAGATCGCGCCGCGCACCTGGCGCGCTGCTTCGCTGGCGAGGAACACCGCCAGCGCACCCAGTTCGTCCGGCGTGACGAACTGGCCCGAGGGCTGCTTCTCGATGACGAGTTCGCGCTTGGCCTGTTCGACGCTGATGCCGTCGCGCTGGGCACGCGCTTCCACCTGCTTCTGCACCAGCGGCGTCAGCACCCAGCCCGGGCAGATCGCGTTGGCGGTGATGCCGGTCTGCGCGGTTTCCAGCGCGGTCACCTTGGTCAGGCCGACGATGCCGTGCTTGGCGGCCACGTAGGCGGACTTCTGTGCCGAGGCGACCAGGCCGTGCGTGGAGGCGATGTTGATCACGCGCCCCCAGTTCTTCTGCCGCATGCCGGGCAGGGCCAGCCGCGTGGTATGGAAGGCCGAGGTCAGGTTGATGGCGATGATGGCGTCCCAGCGTTCGGGCGGGAAGTCCTCGATGCTGGCGACGTGCTGGATGCCCGCATTGTTGACGAGGATGTCGGCGCCGCCGAATTCCGCCTCGGCATAGCGCATCATGTCCTCGATTTCCGACGCCTTGCTCATGTCGGCACCGTGGTAGCCCAGGCGGATGCCTTGGCCGGCCGCCGCGATCTGCTGCCGGGCCCCGTCGGCGTCGCCGAAACCGTTGACGATGATGTTGGCGCCTTGCGCCGCCAGGGCCTGGGCGATGCCCAGTCCGATGCCGCTGGTGGAACCCGTGACCAGCGCCGTCTTGCCTTGAAGCATGGGAGTCTCCATCGAAAGTCGCGCGCCGGCCGGCATGCCGGCGTGCAGAAGTCGGTTGCTGCTGCGAGTGCTGTGGCATTGTAACCGCCGGAGCGTACAATCCAGTTTTGCTCAACGTCGGTGCCGCATCCTGCTGTGGGCCGCTTTGCCAGGGAGTCCAGATGTCCGCCAGCCCGCGCCTCGGCTTCGTCCAGTGCTTGAGCCCGTCGGGCCTGCATCGCATGGCGTACCACGAATGGGGGGACGCCGCCAATCCGCGCGTGCTGGTCTGCGTGCATGGACTGACCCGCACCGGACGCGATTTCGATGCGCTGGCCCGTGCCCTGTGCGGCGACTACCGCGTGGTCTGTCCCGACGTGGCGGGACGAGGCCGTTCCGACTGGCTGGCCGACCCGCATGGCTATGTGCTGCCGCAGTACGTGGCCGACATGGTGACGCTGATCGCGCGCCTGAACGTCGAGCAGGTCGACTGGTTCGGCACTTCGATGGGCGGGCTGATCGGCATGGCGCTGGCCGGCTTGCCGAAGTCGCCGGTACGCAAGCTGCTGCTCAATGATGTCGGCCCGCGCGTGGCGCCATCGGCGATCGAGCGCATCGGCGCCTACCTCGGCCTGCCGGTACGTTTCAAGACCTTCGAGGAGGGGCTGGCCTACCTGCAGACCATCAGCGCCTCCTTCGGCCGCCACACGCCGGAGCAGTGGCGCGAACTGAACGGCGCGATCCTGAAGCCGCTGCAGGGTGCCCAGGGCCTGGAATGGGGTTTGCATTACGATCCGTCGCTGGCCGTTCCCTTCCGTGAGACCACTCCCGAAATGGTGCAGGCCGGCGAGGCGGCGCTGTGGCGGGCTTTCGAAGCCATCCAGGCCCCGCTGCTGGTGGTGCGCGGCGCCCAGTCGGACCTGCTATTGCGCGACACCGTGGCGGAGATGGAGGCGCGTGGCCGCCAGGTGAGCGCGGTGGAGGTGCCGGATGTGGGGCATGCGCCGACGTTTATCGACCCGGCGCAGATCGCCCTCGCGCGGGCATTCTTCCTGGCCTGAGGCGACGCTTGCCACGGTACCTGGGCTGGCGCCGGGAAGCAGTAACTGACAACGACAATGGAATCCAAGGTCGCGGCGGGCCGTCCGCGGGCGGCCGCCGCAGAACGTAAGCGTGATAAAGCATGAGCGACAATGAACTGAAACGTGCCCATGTGGGCAAGCGCCTTTCCGAATATGCCGTCTACAACGGCGTGGTCTACCTCGCGGGCCAGGTGCCGGAAGTCGAACCGGAGGCGGATATCCGCGGCCAGACGCAGGAAGTGCTGGGCCATATCGACCGCCTGCTGGCGGAGGCGGGCAGCGACAAGACGCGCATCCTCTCGTGCCAGATCTTCCTCAAGGACGTCGACCAGATCGGCGCCATGAACGAAGTGTGGGACGCCTGGGTGCCGCAGGGCAACACGCCCCCGCGAGCCACCGTGGAGGCGCGCCTGGCCAATCCCGACTACCTGATCGAAGTGGTGGTGACCGCCGCCCTCAAGTGAGCGCAGGCAGGTGCAGTTGATATGGTGACACCGACGGAACTTCCAGGCCAGGTGGCCGGCACGCCGGACGCCGGCCTGGTGGTGCGCGCGCTCGCCTTCGTGCGTGCGCGGGGCGCCGGCGCGGAGCTGCCGACCGGCGAAAGCGTGCTGTCGCATGCCGAAGGCATGCTGCGCATCCTCGACGGCCTGCGCGTGGACGATGCGGCGCGCGCCGCCGCCTGCCTGTTCCCGGTGGCGGCCTACGTGCCGGGTTGCGAGGCAGACATCGAGGCCGATTTCGGCGAGGAAGTGGCGCGCCTGGTCAAGGGCGTGCGTCAGTTGCTGCGTATCGGTGCGATCGCGGTGACGCAGGCCGAGGCGCAGGAGCCGGGCAAGAACGAACGCGAGGCGCGCCACGAGCAGGTGGAGGCGCTGCGCAAGATGCTGCTGGCGTTTGCGCAGGACATCCGCGTGGTGCTGGTGCGTCTTGCGTCACGGCTGCAGACACTGCGCTGGCTGGCGCAGGCCAAGCGCGCGCCGCTGCCCGGCGTGGCGCGCGAAACGCTGGATATCTACGCGCCGCTGGCCAACCGGCTCGGCATCTGGCAGATGAAGTGGGAGCTGGAAGACCTGGCTTTCCGTTTCGAGCAGCCGGACACCTACAAGCGTATCGCGCGCCTGCTCGACGAGAAGCGCATCGAGCGCGAGGGCTACATCGCCAGCGCGATCGCGCGCCTGCAGGCGGAGCTGGCGGCGGCGGGGATCCGCGCCGATGTCAGCGGCCGGCCCAAGCACATTTTCAGCATCTGGAAGAAGATGCGCGGCAAGGAGCTGGACTTCGCCGACCTCTACGATGTGCGTGCCTTCCGCGTCATCGTCGACGATATCAAGGACTGCTACGCGGTGCTCGGCATCGTGCACCACATCTGGCAGCCGATCCCGCGCGAGTTCGACGACTACATTTCGCGGCCCAAGCCCAATGGCTACAAGTCGCTGCACACGGTGGTGATCGGCGACGACGGGCGCGCCTTCGAGGTGCAGATCCGCACCCAGGAGATGCATCATTTCGCCGAGTACGGCGTCGCGGCGCACTGGCGCTACAAGGAGGCCGGCAACAGGGGCTACAGCGGCCAGTTCTCGGCGGACGAGCGCTATGACGAGAAGATCGCCTGGGTGCGTCAGCTGCTGGCCTGGAAGGATGATGCCGATCACACCGTGGCGCACGAGGACTCCCCCTGGGAGCAGCTCAAGCATGCCGCGATCGACGATCACATCTACGTGCTGACGCCGCAGGCACGCGTGGTGGCGCTGCCGCAGGGCGCCACGCCGGTCGATTTCGCTTATTACCTGCACACCGACCTTGGCCATCGCTGCCGTGGCGCGCGCGTGGACGGCGCCATGGTGCCGCTGAACACGCCGCTGAAGAACGGCCAGACCGTGGAGGTGGTGGCAGTCAAGCAGGGCGGACCGTCGCGCGACTGGCTCAACCCCGAGCTGGGCTATCTCGCCAGCGGCCGCGCACGCGCCAAGGTGCGGGCCTGGTTCAATGCGCTGGACTCGCAGGAAACCATCGCCCAGGGGCGCGCGCAGGTCGACAAGACGCTGCAGCGCGAGGGCAAGACCGCCGTCAACCTCGACGACCTGGCCGCGCGGCTCGGTTTCAAGGCTCCGGACGAGCTGTTCGCGGCGGTGGCCAAAGAGGAGTTCAGCCTGCGCCACGTGGAGCAGGCGCTGCGCCATCCGGCCGGCGAGGTGCAACCGCACATCAGCGAAGAGGACGCCGTTACCAAGAAGAGCCGCGCCACCAGTGTGGCGCGCGGCGCCAAGAGCGGCGTGCTGGTGGTGGGGGTCGATTCGCTGATGACGCAGATGTCGCGCTGCTGCAAGCCGGCGCCGCCCGACGATATCGTCGGTTTCGTCACACGCGGGCGCGGCGTTTCCATTCACCGCCGAACCTGCCCGACCTTCCTCCAGTTATCGGCCCGCGCGCCCGAGCGCGTGATCCAGACGGAGTGGGGCAAGAAGAGCGACGCCGTCTACCCCGTCGACATCCACGTGGAGGCGGTCGACCGCCAAGGCCTGCTGCGCGACATCTCCGAGGTGCTGTCGCGCGAGAAGATCAATGTCACGGGCGTGAAGACGCTGTCGAGCAAGGGCGTCGCGCGGATGCAGTTCACGGCGGAGGTCGCCGAGGCGACCCAGCTCCAGCGCGCGCTCGCTTTGATAGAAGATGTGGTTGGGGTGTTGCAAGCGAAAAGAAAGTGATGTTATACTTTCAGCTTCGCTAGGCTCGTAGCTCAGCTGGTTAGAGCACCACCTTGACATGGTGGGGGTCGTTGGTTCGAGTCCAATCGAGCCTACCAACGAATGCAGTAGAAGGTAGTAAAAAGGTAGGGCAGGAAGGCGGCGCGCAGTGGTGGCGCCGCCGGTAGTGAGCAGTATAAGCAGTGCAATAGGCTCGTAGCTCAGCTGGTTAGAGCACCACCTTGACATGGTGGGGGTCGTTGGTTCGAGTCCAATCGAGCCTACCAACGAATCATGTAGTACAGGCAGCCTGGCGGTAATGCCGGTTGCAAAGCCGGTTCAACCCAATAAAGAACGGAAAGGCGCCATGGTTATGACACCGCGAACTACTACCGCTGATCAGCGACAGTAGTCGAGGTGCGCCTTCGTCCCGGTCCTGCCGGGTTTGAATCGAAAAAGAACGCAGCCTTGGCTGCGTTTTTTTTCGTCTGTCGCTTGTCGGCTACCTGTTAAGCTGCCCGCTTTCCGCCTGGTTGCCTGGAGGGATCGGGTGGAGTTCCCGCAGTCCGCGCCGTGCCGTATCCCGGGCATGGGTGGGCGCCACGAGATGCTTTATCCGCCTGCCGGCCGGCGCCGGGCAGTCGGATTCCTGATGAGGTGCAAGATGATCGCAATCACGCTGCCGGACGGTTCCCGCCGCGAGTTTCCCGGCCCGGTGACGGTGGCCGAAGTGGCGCAGAGCATCGGCTCGGGCCTGGCCAAGGCTGCCCTGGCCGGCAAGGTGGATGGTCGCATGGTCGACACCAGCTTCACGATCGACCGTGACGCGTCGCTTGCCATCGTCACCGAGAAGGATGCCGACGGCGTCGATGTGATCCGCCACTCCACTGCCCACTTGCTGGCCTACGCCGTCAAGGAACTCTATCCTGAGGCGCAGGTGACGATCGGGCCGGTGATCGAGAACGGCTTCTACTACGACTTCGCCTATAAGCGCCCGTTCACGCCCGAGGACCTGGCTGCCATCGAGAAGAAGATGGTGGAGCTGTCGCGCAAGGACGAGAAGGTGGTGCGCGAGGTCTGGAACCGCGACGAAGCGGTCGCGCTGTTCGAGTCGATGGGCGAGAAGTACAAGGCGGAGATCATCGCCTCGATCCCTGCCGACCAGGAAATCGGCCTGTATCGCGAAGGCAAGTTCGTCGACCTGTGCCGCGGTCCGCACGTGCCGTCGACGGGCAAGCTCAAGGTCTTCAAGCTGATGAAGGTGGCCGGTGCCTATTGGCGCGGCGACGCCAACAACGAGATGCTCCAGCGCATCTACGGCACGGCCTGGGCCAGGAAGGAAGACCAGGAGGCCTATCTGCACATGCTGGAAGAGGCCGAGAAGCGCGACCACCGCAAGCTGGGCAAGACGCTTGATCTGTTCCATCTGCAGGAAGAGGCGCCGGGCATGGTCTTCTGGCACCCGAAGGGCTGGCAGATCTGGCAGGCGGTCGAGCAGTATATGCGCGGGCGCCTGGGCGAGGCCGGCTATCAGGAGGTGCGTACGCCCCAGGTCATGGATCGTTCGTTGTGGGAGAAGTCGGGCCACTGGCAGAACTACAAGGAGAACATGTTCGTCACGGAGTCGGAGAAGCGTGACTACGCGATCAAGCCGATGAACTGTCCCGGCCATGTACAGATCTTCAACCACGGCCTGCGTTCCTATCGCGACCTGCCGCTGCGTCTGGCCGAGTTCGGTGCCTGCCATCGCAACGAGCCGTCCGGCGCGCTGCATGGCCTGATGCGCGTGCGCGGCTTCGTGCAGGACGATGCCCATATCTTCTGCACGGAAGAGCAGATCGTCGCGGAAGCCAAGGCATTCAACGAGCTGGCGTTCTCCGTCTATGACGATTTCGGCTTCAAGGACGTGGCGGTCAAGCTGTCTCTGCGGCCGGAACAGCGGGCCGGATCGGACGAAATCTGGGATCACGCCGAAGAGGGCCTGCGCCTGGCGCTGCGTGCCTGCGGTGTGGAGTGGGAGGAGCTTCCGGGCGAGGGTGCCTTCTATGGCCCGAAGGTCGAATACCACATCAAGGACGCCATCGGCCGCTCTTGGCAGTGCGGCACGCTGCAGCTCGACCTGGTGCTGCCGGAGCGCCTGGATGCCGAGTTCGTCGCTGAGGACAATTCGCGCAAGCGCCCGGTCATGCTGCACCGGGCCATCCTGGGCTCCTTCGAGCGCTTCCTGGGCATCCTGCTGGAAAACCACGCCGGCGCGCTGCCCGCCTGGCTGGCGCCGGAGCAGGTGGTGGTGATGAATATTGCCGACTCCCAGGCCGAGTATGCGCAGGGCATTGCGCAACTACTGCAAAAACAAGGGTTTAGGGCCAAGGCGGATTTGCGTAATGAGAAAATTACGTATAAAATCCGCGAGCATTCCCTTCAGAAGATCCCCTACCTGCTGGTAGTGGGCGACAAGGAGCGGGATGCCAATCAAGTGGCCGTGCGTGCCCGTGGCAACGTGGATCTGGGTGTGATGCCCGTCTCCGCGTTCGTGGAGCGTCTGCAACAGGACGTTTCCAGCAAAGCCTGAAGGGTAGGGAGCACGGCTCGTTTTTTTGTCTTCTTGAGGTAACGCAACATCGCTACAGACAAAGGTCACCGCATCAACCGGGAGATCAGCGCGCCTGAGCTGCGGCTGGTAGGGGTTGATAACGAGCAGCTGGGCATCTTCAAGTTCATTGAAGCGCTGCGCATGGCTGAGGACAAGGACTTGGATCTGGTGGAGATCGCGCCCAACGCGAGCCCGCCCGTAGCCCGTATCATGGACTACGGCAAGTTCAAGTACGAAGAAGCCAAGCGCGCACACGAGGCCAAGCTGAAGCAGAAGATCATCCAGGTCAAGGAAGTCAAATTCCGGCCGGGTACGGATGACGGCGACTACAACGTCAAGCTGCGCAACTTGAGGCGCTTTCTTGAGGATGGCGACAAGACCAAGATCACGCTGCGTTTCCGCGGCCGTGAGATGGCGCACCAGGAAATCGGTGCACGCATGCTCGAGCGCTTGAAGGTAGACCTGGAGGAGTTCGGCCAGGTCGAGCAGATGCCTAAGATGGAAGGCCGCCAGATGGTGATGGTGCTGGCGCCCAAGAAGAAGAAGTGAGTTTTGCGCGGCGTGCCGCGGTGCCAGTCACCGCGGCACGGAGCGCGAAGCGTGCGCGGGCCTGGCGGTCCGCGTGCAAAACAAGTGGATGCGGGTCTTGCAAGCGTCGGCGCCAGCCGGCCACCTGCATGCATGTCAGAGAGCTGGAGTTTTTCATGCCGAAGATGAAGACCAAGAAAAGCGCTTCCAAGCGCTTTACTGCGCGTCCGAACGGTTCGTTCAAGCGTGGCCAGGCCTTCAAGCGTCACATCCTGACCAAGAAGACCACCAAGAACAAGCGTCAACTGCGCGGCACCCAGGACGTCCATGAGACGAACCTGAAGTCGGTGCGCGCGATGATGCCGTACGCATAACCCTGACGAGATCGAAAGGAGAGTTACATGCCTCGAGTCAAACGTGGGGTCACTGCACGGGCCCGTCACAAGAAAGTCATCGACGCTGCCAAGGGTTACCGCGGCCGTCGCAATAATGTCTATCGCATCGCCAAGCAGGCGGTCATGCGTGCCGGCCAGTACGCATACCGCGATCGCCGCAACAAGAAGCGCGTGTTCCGCGCGCTGTGGATTGCGCGTATCAATGCTGCCACGCGCGAGCATGGCATGACCTACAGCGTGTTCATGAACGGCCTGAAGAAGGCTTCGATTGAACTGGACCGCAAGGTGCTGTCGGACATGGCTATCCATGACAAGCCTGCCTTTGCCGCCATCGTCAACCAGGTGAAAGCCACCGTTGCCTGATGCCGGCGCCGGGAATGCGTAAGCGTTCCCGGGCAAGCACCGACCGCAAGGTCGACCGCGGCCGCCGGGCCACCCAGCGCAGTACGCTGCGATGATTGCCCGGCAAGACCGCTGAAACGGGGCTCCGCGTGGGCCCCGTTTTCATTTCGAATGCCGCCACCAAGCGGGCTGCGCTCCGGCGTTGCCGTGGCCGAGACGGCATCCGAAACGAACACCGCACGAAGTGCCAACCCCCGCCAAGGCGCGCCGCGCCGTGGCGCCTAAACCTTCCACGACCGCTGCCATGTCCCTGGATCTGGATCAAATCGTCGCCGGCGCCCAGGCCGCTTTCGCCGCCGCCAATGACAACGCCACGCTGGAAAACGAAAAGGCCCGCTTCCTCGGCAAGACCGGTGCGCTGACCGAACTGCTGAAGAGCCTGGGCAAGCTCGATCCCGAGGCACGCAAGAGCGAGGGCGCGCGCATCAACCAGGCCAAGCAACAGGTCGAGGCCGCGCTCAACGGCCGCCGCCAGGCGCTGGCCGATGCACTGATGAACGCGCGCCTGGCTGCCGAGGCGATCGACGTGACGCTGCCCGGCCGCACGGTGGCGCGTGGCAGCCTGCATCCGGTGATGCGCACCTGGGAGCGCGTGGAGCAGATCTTCGGTTCGATCGGCTTCGACGTGGCCGACGGCCCCGAGATCGAGACCGACTGGATGAACTTCACGGCGCTGAACAACCCGGACAACCATCCGGCGCGCTCGATGCAGGACACCTTCTACGTGGACGGGCGCGACAGCGAGGACAAGCTGCTGCTGTTGCGCACTCACACCAGCCCGATGCAGGTGCGCTATGCGCGTATGCATGTGGAGAAGTACAAGGGCCGCGCCATGCCGCCGATCAAGGTGATCTGCCCGGGGCGTACCTACCGCGTCGACAGCGATGCCACGCATTCGCCGATGTTCAACCAGGTGGAAGGCCTGTGGATCGGCGAGGACATCAGCTTTGCCGACCTGAAGGGCGTCTACACGGATTTCCTGCGCAAGTTCTTCGAACGCGACGATATCCAGGTCCGCTTCCGCCCGTCCTACTTCCCCTTCACCGAACCGTCGGCCGAGATCGACATGGCATTCGAAGAAGGCAAGCTGGCCGGCAAATGGCTGGAGATCTCCGGCTCGGGCCAGGTGCACCCGAACGTGCTGCGCAATATGGGCCTCGACCCCGAGCGCTACATCGGCTTCGCCTTCGGCTCCGGGCTGGAGCGGCTGACCATGCTGCGCTATGGCATCAACGACCTGCGGCTGTTCTTCGAGGGCGATGCGCGCTTTCTGCGCCAATTCGCCTGAAGCGCCTGAAGCGCCTGAAGCGCCCGAGGCGCCTGGGACGCCTTCACCTGCCCAGGCCCGCCGCCGTCTTTCGTCACCGATACACCGCATACTTACCGGATCAGAAGCGCCATGCAATTCTCGGAATCCTGGCTTCGCAGTTTCGTCAATCCTGAAAAGGTCTCCACCGACGCGCTCTCGCACCGCCTGACCATGGCCGGGCTCGAGGTGGAGGAAGTGGGCCCCGTCGCGCCGCCGTTCGAAAAGATCGTGGTGGCGCGCGTGCTCGCCACCGAGAGGCATCCCAATGCCGACCGTCTCAATGTGTGCCAGGTCGACGCCGGCACCGGCGAGACGCTGCAGATCGTCTGCGGCGCGCCCAACGTCAAGCCGGGCATCCTGGTGCCGTGCGCGCTGGTCGGTGCCGTGCTGCCGCCGAGCGAGCCGGGCGGCAAGCCCTTCGAGATCAAGGTCGGCAAGCTGCGTGGCGTGGACAGCTACGGCATGCTGTGCTCGGCGCGCGAACTCAAGCTGTCGGAAGACCATGAAGGCCTGCTGATCCTGCCGGAGGATGCGCCCGTCGGCCAGAACATCCGCGAGTACCTGGATCTCGACGATCAGGTCTTCGTCATCAAGCTCACGCCGAACAAGGCCGACTGCCTGTCGATCCACGGCGTGGCACGCGAAGTGGCGGCGCTCACCGGTGCCGCGCTGCAGGTGCCGGCAATGACGCCGGTGGCGGTGACGCTGGACGAGACGCTGCCGGTCAAGGTGTCGGCGCCCGATCTGTGCGGCCGTTTCTCCGGCCGCGTGATCCGCGGTGTCAACGCGCGCGCGGCGACGCCTGCATGGATGGTGCAGCGTCTCGAGCGCTCGGGCCAGCGCAGCATCTCGGCGCTGGTGGACATCTCCAACTACGTCATGCTGGAACTCGGCCGTCCGTCGCACGTGTTCGACCTCGACAAGATCCACGGCGGCCTCGACGTGCGCTGGGGCCGCAAGGGCGAGCAGATCAAGCTGCTGAACGGCAATACCATCGAGGTGGACGAGCAGGTCGGCGTGATCGCCGACGACAAGGAGATCGAAAGCCTGGCCGGCATCATGGGCGGCGACAGCACCGCGGTCACGCTCGATACCGCCAATATCTACCTCGAGGCCGCCTTCTGGTGGCCGCAGTCGATCCAGGGTCGCGCGCGCCGCTACAACTTCTCGACCGATGCGGGCCACCGCTTCGAGCGCGGCGTGGACTTCGCCACCACGGTCGAGCACATCGAGCGCATCACCGCGCTGATCCTCGACATCTGCGGCGGCCAGGCCGGCCCAGTCGATGACCACGTGGTCAACCTGCCGGAGCGCAAGCCGGTGCGCATGCGCGTGGCACGTGCCGAACGCGTGCTCGGCATCGAGCTGTCGGCCGCCGAGATCGCCGATGTCTTCCAGCGCCTGCAGCTCGCCTTCACGCGCGAGCAGGGCGATGACGGCGAGGTCTTCGTGGTGACGCCGCCGAGCTACCGCTTCGACATCGAGATCGAGGAAGACCTGATCGAGGAAGTGGCCCGTATCTATGGCTTCGAGCGTATTCCGGCCCGTCCACCGGTGGCCGAGAGCGAGATGCGCCCGACCGATGAGGCTCGCCGCTCGCAGCACGTGGTGCGCCATGCGGTGGCCGCGCGCGACTATCAGGAGGTGATCAACTTCGCCTTCGTGGAAGAGAAGTGGGAGCGCGACTTCGCCGCCAACGACAACCCGATCCGCCTGCTGAATCCGATCGCGAGCCAGCTGGCAGTGATGCGCTCCACGCTGATCGGCGGTCTGCTCGACAAGGTGCGCTACAACCTGAACCGCAAGGCCGGCCGCGTGCGCCTGTTCGAAGTGGGCCGCGTGTTCCACCGCGACGGCTCGGTGGCCGACGGCGGCCTGACCGTGGCAGGCTATCGCCAACCCATGATGGTCGCCGGCATCGCCTACGGCCCTGCCTTCGAAGAGCAGTGGGGCGTCGCCACGCGACCGGTCGACTTCTTCGACGTCAAGGGCGACGTGGAGTCGCTGTTCCACCCGCGCGTGGCGCGCTTCGAGCCGGTCTCGCATCCCGCGCTGCATCCGGGCCGCGCTGCCCGCGTGCTGGTCGACGGCAAGCCGGTGGGTGTGGTCGGCGAGCTGCATCCGCGCTGGCTGCAGGAGTACGAATTGGCGCAGGCACCGGTGCTGTTCGAACTTGAACTGCAATCGCTGCGCGAGGTCGGCCTGCCCGCCTACAGCGAGATCTCCAAGTTCCCGGCCGTGGTGCGCGATCTCGCCGTCGTGGTCAAGCAGTCGGCGCGTGCGCAGGACCTGCTCGATGCGATGCGTGCAGCGCTGGATCAGGCCGGTTTCGGCCGCTTCTGCCAGAGCCTGGTGCTGTTCGACGAGTTCCGTCCGAAGGCCAATGCCGCGGCTTCCAGCAGCATTGGCGTGGACGAGAAAAGCCTTGCGTTCCGGGTGACCTTGCAAGATACTGGGTCGACCCTCCAGGACGAGACTGTCGACAGCGCCGTGCGCTGCATGGTTGATGCGCTGGTGGCCGCGTTCCAGGCACGGCTGCGTGGCTGAGAACGCTGTCCCCGCGACGGCATGGAGCGTCCGGGCCGCTGCGCCCGGACGGATCGCCAGATTGAACGACAATGCACGATCAATATGAATGATCGACATCTGAATGTCATGACTGCTGCAGCTCTGGGTGAGGCAGGCGACCGGCAAGCAGCCCACCGCGACGACGACACGCCGGAATCCCGCGTGACGGAGGTTCCCACTCTCACCAAGGCCGAGCTGGCGGAGATGCTGTTCGACCAGGTCGGTCTGAACAAGCGTGAATCCAAGGATATGGTCGAAGCCTTCTTCGACGTGATTCGCGAAGCCTTGGAGCAGGGTGACAGCGTCAAGCTATCCGGCTTCGGTAACTTCCAGCTGCGCGACAAGCCGCAGCGCCCCGGCCGTAATCCCAAGACCGGCGAGGTGATCCCCATCACCGCACGCCGCGTTGTCACCTTCCACGCCAGCCAGAAGCTGAAGGCACTGGTGGAAGAGCGGGCCGGCCTCGCGCTGCCTGGCTGAGCCGTGCCGCCGCGTTGCTCGCGGCAACGGGAATCGGTATCCTTCTGAGCGCGCAGGCGCGCCTCGCGTGCTTCCATTCGATCCCTAGCGTAACTCCTGCGGGCCGCGGCTCTGGCCGGCCCCTTCATGCATGTCCGACAAACCAAGCGATCGCGTCGCGCTGCCGCCGATTCCCGCCAAGCGCTACTTCACCATCGGTGAGGTAAGCGAGCTGTGCGCCGTCAAGCCGCACGTGCTGCGCTACTGGGAGCAGGAGTTCACGCAGCTCAAGCCCGTCAAGCGGCGCGGCAACCGGCGTTACTACCAGCACCATGAGGTGCTGCTGATCCGTCGGATCCGCGAGCTGCTGTACGAGCAGGGCTTCACCATCAACGGTGCGCGCAACCGGCTCGATGAAGGGCGGCATCATACGATACCGCCCGTGCAGGAAGAGAGCGTCGGTGCGGCACCGGCGCACGTCGAAGACGCCCCGGTGTTGTCGGTCGATCTGAACGCGCTGCGCAATGAACTGGTCGACGTCCAGCATCTGCTCGCGCAGTTGCGCGAGATCGCCGGACACGGTCCGAAGTAAGTCGGCGAGCGAAGCCGGGCACGGCAAAAAAGTGCAGAAGACACTAGTCAAGATGAAAATCCTTCTGATATAATCTTTTTCTCTCGGGGCGTAGCGCAGCCTGGTAGCGTACCTGCATGGGGTGCAGGTGGTCGGAGGTTCAAATCCTCTCGCCCCGACCAAATTAAGGCCCGCGTAATCATTCGATTACGCGGGCTTTTCTCATTCTGGCGTCAGCGCTTTGCGTGATATCAGACCGTGATATTAGAAGCTCTCTAATATTCAGGCGGACGGCAGCGGTAAGCCGCACCGTCGACACTGGCATCTGGCGCTGCGTGATGTAGCCCTCGGTCGTGGCGCGGGCCGGCTGCTGTCCGATTCGCGCCAGAAAGCACTGCGATGCTGCTCGCAGTCCGAGCGGATGGCCTCGGCCTTGCCGACGAAGCGCAGGTTGATCAGGCCCGTCATGCTAGGATTCCTCTGACATCGGAGGGCCTGCTATGGAATTTCGATACCGAGGCCGTGAAATCCTGATTCACGTCAGAATGGTCACCAGCGGTCATTGGGACTGGTCGTATGTCGTTCGAGGGCATGGCCATAGGCAGAATGCCGGCGAACTGGCTTCGTCCGAAGCCGTGGCGATCGACGAGGCTCTTGCCGCTGCGAAGCGGGAGGTCGACCAGGTTGCCGCTGACGGCGAGGACTAGCGTCTGCCAGACCGCACTACCCAGACCCACCCATACCTACCGATTCGCATCCCAGGCACCGGCGCCGTGGAAGTTGTTCCAGCGGCAATGGTAGTGCCGGGGCGGCATGGTGCTGCGGGGACAGTCGCGCTTGATCCGTACCCACCGCAAGTGTCGGTGTTGACTTCGTTGTGGCGTCGTCCCTCTGGCGCTGCGAAGCACGCCTGAACGGAATCCTGGGGGGCGAGGTGGAACAGTCAATCTGGTAGCACATGCGTTTGGCCGCGCGCGAGATCAAGCGTGATGCGGTGGCGCTTTGGTTGGCATATCGGCACCCGCGCATGCCACTAGCCGTCAAGTCACTCTGTCTCCATCGTCGGCCCTCTTGAGCTGGTTCCGGATTTCATTCCGGTGTTTGGCTATGCGGACGATGCGCTTCTGTTGCCTGGATTGATCCTACTCGCGGTGCGTTTGTTTCTATCGGTTGGTCGGAAACATGTCCGCAATCTGATTGTTCCGGACAAGCCGCGTTTCGACGGCACCGAGTAGACTCGCGCCGTTGCACTTCCGGTCCGTCGACGCTCCCCGCCGAGGCGGGCTTTTTTTCTCTTCTTGCCACATGGAGTGCACGTCTGATACGCCCGTCGGCGTCTTGAGGCCCGCATGCGGAATGCGAGTGCCGTCGTTGCCTGCGCTTTCCGCCACTGCCCGCTTCAGCGCGGCGGCCTCGTCGAGGTCTGACTGCCGGGGCCACGATCACCCGTCGGTCCTCTTCGGACAGAACGAGAATGCGGCGGCTCCCGCGTGTTGTCGGAAAGGTTGAGGCCGAGGAGCGGTCGGAAACGGGCCCTCTTCCCGCGGTCGGCGACGGGGCTGATCCGTAGACTTGCCGGATTGGATTCCGCCCCCGGTATGCCGGATATTCCTGCGCCGCGCCGCCGGGGGTGCGCGGCGCATCGGGCGTCGCTTCAATCTCCTGTGGCTGCGATATGAAACGAGAGTCGCTTGATTTGCTGGCGCAGTTCTACGTGCTCCAACTGGTGCTGGAAATGCCGGCCACGGCAGTGGAACTGGGGGACCGGCTCCTCGAGTACCACACGGCGGGCGGTATCGCTGCGGTGAGGCCGCTGTTGCGCACACTGCTGACGAAGGGGTGTATCGCGAGCGCGGCGAGGGACGGCGTCGGGCGCGTGTATTTCATCACCGAACTCGGCAGAGGGGTGCTGGACAACAGCCGTGTATTGCTCGACACGATGTTCCATCGGAGGCCTGCAGGCACCGGTTGCGCGATCGTGCCGGCAGACGGCGGGCGGGCTGATGTGTCGCCGCTGGTGTCGCCGCTGATCTTCGCAAGCCATGCCGAGGTCGATGGCGACAGCCGCGCCCGTCAGTCGTCCAGGGTCGGGATCTGACCTTCCCTGGTCAGGATGCGAGGGGAGTCCATCTGTCCCGTTTCCTCGTCGACCAGCACCTCGTAGGCGGCGACGCCCGCGAAGCTCGATGCCATGGCGGTGGCGATGCGGATGGCGCTGACTTCGCTGGAAGCCTGGCGGATTTCCCCGGGCTGCAGTGCGTCGCCGTTGCCCTTGCGGTAGGGCACGACGATGTATTTGACAGTGCGGGTATCAGTCATGGCGGAAGCGGGCATCGTGGAGTCTCCGTGCGTGGGTGATTGCTGCGCAATGTACTACAGAATACTGTATGAATGTACAGTAGTCGAGGCCCGGTGCGAGGCTTTGTGGCAGACGGAGGATCGTGGGATTCCGCGCTGGCTGGCGGCGATCCGGCGCGCGAAAAAAAAGGGCTGGTCGGCCAGGCGAGGCCGCCAGCCCGCGCAGGGCGCAAGTGGTTGAGGGCCTATTGTCGGGCGCGGTGCGGTGGAAATTGTTACGCAACTGTGTATTGGCGGGCGCGCTGCTTGCCGCCGCCGCGGCTCGGGGGAGGGGGCGTGGCGGGCATGGCCGGGCGCGGAAGTCATGGCGGCCGGATGGGCGCGCTGAGATAATCGGCCGGGCGGCGCGCTGCGAAGGCAGGCGCGCCAATTCGTACCGATATGAGGAAACCCATGGAACCAGATGATGTGATCCGAGAGTTCGAGCGGCTTGCCCTCGACGAGGCGGAGGAACTCCCGGTGGACGACGCGATCGCGCGGCTGGCGATGCTGCTGACCGATCCGGCGATCCAGGGGCGCGAGCGCACCCTGCTGATCGAGGTCGGCGCGACGCTGTACCGCTACGGCATGCAGGGCGAGTGAGCGCGGCGTGCCGCGCCGATGTCCCGAGCCGGAGAAATCGCGGTTCGGGACGCTAGTCTTTCGCGCGGAAATCGTGGTGGCGGCGCACGGCGCCATCTTCCCCGTGAATGAACAATTCGACGCCATCCAGCCTGGCCTTCTGCTCGCCGGCCGCCACGGCTTCCAGCAGCGAGGGGTAGTGCGAGGTGGCGCCGTCCGTGCCTTCGACCTCGACCGCCCAGCCATTGTGCGCGGTCAGCACGACGTGGATGTTGGGTGCCGTCATGGGTGGCCTCCTGCCGCCTGAGCGGTACCCGTTATTTATATGCCATGGTGCCGGCGCCCGCCACTCGGCGGGGCTGTGCATTGCCGCAGGCGATGGTCCTGCGCGCTGGCGCGGACGGGCGCGCCGAAACGAGGCGCGCCGGGGTATCCGCGCGGCACGCGGCGGCGTATCCCCTCAGGCGGCGGCGTCGGTGCGGAACCAGCCGGTCAGCGCGCGCCGCGGGCGTCGGCAGGGCAGCACTGCATGCGGGATCAGTTCGCTGCGGAACAGTACCAGGCGGCCGCCCTGCGGCAGGATGCGCGCGCTTTCGCGCGTGTCGTCATCGGCCGCATGGATGGCCAGTTCGCCGCCATCGTCCGCATCCCACTCCGGGTTCAGGTACAGCACCAGCGAGATGCGGCGGTGCGGGCTGCCGCGATGCTGGTCGAAGTGCTTGCGGTAGCCGGTGCCGACGGGGTAATGGGAGAAATGGAATTCCTCGCGGCGCAGGCCGAGGAAGTAGCGCTGGTTGAGCTCGGCGCGCAACTGCGCGGCCCAGTCCATGAACGCGTCCATGACCGCGTCGCCGTGCCTGCGTTCGAGCCACAGGATGGAATCGCCCCGTACCGTCTCGTCGCGCGTGGCGGCCTCGCCGCGGCCGATGCGCGCGGGATGGAAGCGGCCGGCCTGCCAGGCGGCCTCGCTGCAGGCGTAGAGCTGCTGCCTGAGGGCCGGCGCGATGCTGTCGTCGCAGACGGCCCAGCCGCGCGCTTCCAGCATTTCGAACAGGGCGGGGGTGACGGACATGGCGGGACGGGCGGCGCGGATCGGCGGGGCGCCCATTTTACGCAGCCGCGGCGGGCATGCGCTAGTGCCATGGCGGCGCTGTCGCGGCCGGTGCTAGCGCAAGTAGTCCTGGAAGCGCGCGCGGATATCGTCGAGGTTGGTCAGGGTGCCCGACAAGTGGCGGCGCAGGCGCGCCTGCGCCGCGGCGGGGTCGCCCGCGGCGATCGCGTCGACGATGCCCATATGGTCCTCGACCACCGCGCGCGCCTTGTCGTCGATGGGCAGATGCAGGCGCCGCAGCCGGTCCAGGTGGCCGCTCTGGCGGCGCACCAGCAGCCACAGGTCGGGCACTTCGGCGGCGTCGTAGAGCTGGCGATGGAAGGTCTGGTCGGTGCGCGACAGTTCGGCGAAATCGCCCGCCACCAGCATGGCGTGCTGGTAGGCGAGACTGGCGCGCAGGCGCTGCACCAGTGCCGCGTCGGGACGCTCTGCCAGGCTGCGCACGATCTCCAGTTCGACTGAGCGGCGCAGGAAGTGCGCCTGCTGTGCCAGCGCGATGCTGATCGGGCTGACCACGGTCGCGTGCTGCGGGAAGACGTCGACCAGGCCTTCTTCGCTGAGCCGGATCAGCGCATCGCGTACCGGTGTCTGGCTGGTGCCGTACTCGGCGGCCAGGTCGGCCCGCGACAGCACGCTGCCCGGCGGCAGTGCCATCGAGATGATGCGTTCGCGCAGGTGCTCGAAGACCTGTGGCGCGGCGTGGCGCGTGCGGTCGAACTGGAACGCGGCAAGCGCGGGGGACTGAAGGGTGTCTTCCATGGATCGGATGCGATGCCTGCCGGCGCGGCGCGCCGGCAGCGATGCGCGATTCTAGCTGAGTGGACCGGGTTTGACACACTAATATATTAGTGCTCTAATCCTTCACAACAAAAACAAACAAGCGTGGCGACTGCCGCGGGCGCGCCCGGACGATGCATCGTCCGCGGGGCGCCGCCGCTCCGTGTCGCCGCCGGCGGCCACCGCATCGGAGGAGACATGACCGCACCCAAGAAGACGCCTGAGGCGCTGCGCAGCGCCCGCTGGTTCGCGCCGGACGACCTGCGCTCGTTCGGCCATCGCTCCCGCATCATGCAGATGGGCTACGCGCCCGAGGAGTGGATGGGCAAGCCCGTCATCGCCATCCTGAACACCTGGTCCGATCTGAATCCTTGCCACGGACACTTCAGGCAGCGCGTGGAAGACGTCAAGCGCGGCGTGCTGCAGGCGGGCGGATTCCCGGTCGAGCTGCCGGCCATTTCCTTGTCGGAGAGCGCGGTCAAGCCGACCACCATGCTCTATCGCAACCTGCTGGCGATCGAGGCCGAAGAGCTGATCCGCTCGCATCCGGTCGACGGTGTGGTGCTGATGGGCGGTTGCGACAAGACCACGCCGGGCCTGCTGATGGGTGCCACCAGCGCCGGCGTGCCGGCCATCTATGTGCCGGCCGGGCCGATGCTGCGCGGCAACTGGAAGGGCAAGGTGCTGGGCTCGGGCTCGGATGCCTGGAAATTCTGGGACGAGCGCCGTGCCGGCAAGCTCAGCGATGCGGAATGGACCGGCATCGAGGGCGGCATCGCGCGCAGCCACGGTACCTGCATGACGATGGGCACGGCCAGCACGATGACGGCCATCGCCGAAGCCATCGGCATGACGCTGCCGGGCGCGTCCTCGATCCCGGCAGCCGACGCCAACCACATCCGCATGTGCTCTGAGGCGGGCCGGCGCATCGTCGGCATGGTGTGGGAGGACCTGGTGCCGGCGCGCATCCAGACCCGCGCTGCCTTCCTCAATGCCATCGTGGTGGCAATGGCGATGGGCTGCTCGACCAATGCGATCATCCACGTCATCGCCATGGCGCGGCGCGCCGGCTGCGAGATCGGCCTGGACGATTTCGACGCCGCCAGCCGCCGGGTGCCGGTTATCGCCAATATCCGACCCAGCGGCGATACCTACCTGATGGAGGACTTCTTCTATGCCGGCGGCCTGCCGGCGCTGATGAGCCGGCTGCGCGGCCTGCTCGACCTGGAGACGCTCACCGTCACCGGCCGCACCCTGGGCGAGAACATCGCCGGTGCCGAGGTCTGCAACGATGACGTGATCCGGCCGCTCGAACAGGCCCTCTACGAAGAAGGCGCGCTGGCCGTCCTCAAGGGCAATATCGCCCCCGACGGCTGCGTGATCAAGCCGAGCGCCTGCGAGCGCCGCTTCTTCCGCCACACCGGCCCCGCGCTGGTGTTCGACGACTATCCGTCGATGAAGGCGGCGATCGACGACGAGGACCTCGATGTCAGCGCGGACCACGTCCTGATCCTGCGCAATGCGGGCCCTCAGGGCGGGCCGGGGATGCCCGAGTGGGGCATGCTGCCGATCCCCAAGAAGCTGGTCAAGCAGGGCGTACGCGACATGCTGCGGATGTCGGATGCACGCATGAGCGGTACCAGCTATGGCGCCTGCATCCTGCACGTGGCACCTGAGTCGTATATCGGCGGCCCGCTGGCCCTGGTGCGCACCGGCGACCACATCACCGTCGACATCGGACGGCGCAGCATCCATCTCGAGGTCAGCGACGAGGAGCTGGCGCGCCGGCGCGCGCAATGGACGCCGCCGCCGCCGCGCTTCGAGCGCGGCTATGGCTGGATGTTCTCGCGCCATATCCGCCAGGCCAACGACGGCTGCGACTTCGACTTCCTGCAGACCGATTTCGGCGCCCCCGTCGGCGAGCCGAGCATCTACTGACCGATCGACCCTCACGCACCCGGCTTCCGCCGCGGGAGCCAGGTGCCCAGCCTGCGAGCCCCCAACGCCATGAGCGAACTCAGCCAGACCCTGCGCGATCAACTCAAGACCGTCAGCACCGCCACGCTGTGCACCGCGCTGTTCAAGCGCGGCCTGCGCAACCAGTTCATCCAGGACGTGCGGCCGCTGAACCCCGAGGCCGGACCCATGGTCGGCGAGGCCTTCACGCTGCGCTACATCCCCGCGCGCGAAGACCTCAACCCGATCACCGTATTCCAGGACCGCAACCACCCGCAGCGCCAGGCGATCGAGCAGTGCCCGCCCGGTGCGGTGATGGTGATCGACAGCCGCAAGGATGCGCGCGCGGCCTCGGCCGGCTCGATCCTGGTGACGCGGCTGATGCAGCGTGGCGGCGCGGGCATCGTCACCGACGGCGGTTTCCGCGACTCCCCCGAGATCGCACGCCTGGGCATGCCCGCTTACCACCAGCGGCCGTCGGCGCCGACCAACCTGACCCTGCACCAGGCCATCGATATCAATGTGCCGGTGGGCTGTGGCGATGTGGCAGTGTTCCCGGGCGATGTCGTCGTCGGCGATGGCGAGGGCGTGGTGGTGATCCCGCGCCACCTGGCCACGGAGATCGTCCAGGAGGCGGTCGAGATGACCGCGTTCGAGGACTTCGTCACCGAGGAGGTGCTGCGCGGCCGTTCCATCATCGGCCTCTATCCGCCGACAGACGAGCGTGCCCGCAGCGACTTCGCTGCCTGGCGTGTCGCCAACGGCCGCTGACGGCCGCTGACGGCCGCTTACGCCGGCACGCGCTCGCTGAGCGCCGCCGCGGCGGCATCGGAATCACCGGCACCGGACGCCAGCCCGTGGGTGGCGCCGGCCTGCACCATCGACGACGGCCGGCACGCACCGGCCGCGCAGGAGACAACATGACACGCAGCCCGCAGGCGCTGCAGGACGTGGCGGCCGGCGAGGTGCCGTTCCTGTTCGACCAGCTGACGGCGGGCGATGCCATGGATCACGAGGGGGAGCGCGGACATGAAATACATCGGACTGCAGATGGGACGGATGGCGCGCGGCGCAGCCGTGCTGGCGGCAATCTGCGCGGCGCTGGCGGCCTTGCCCGCGCGGATGGCGGCAGCGGCGGAGGCGTGGCCGGCCAGGCCCGTCACCATCATCCTGCCGTTCGCACCGGGCGGCGGCACCGACCTGGCCACGCGGCTGGTGGCGCAGAAGCTGTCGCAGCTGTGGGGGCAGCCGGTGGTGGTCGACAACCGGCCGGGCGCGGCAGGCAACGTCGGGCTGGAGGTGGCTGCGCGTGCCCGTCCCGACGGCTATACCCTGGTATCCGGCAATGCCGGTACCCAGGCGGCCAATCGCTGGCTGTACAAGAAGCTCAACTACCAGCCCGACGCCTTCGTGCCGGTCAGCCTGATGGCGGAACTGCCCTTCGTGCTGGTGGTGACCGAGAAGCTGCCGGCCGCCAGCGCGCGCGAGCTGGTCGCGCTCGCCAAGGCCCGCCCGGGCAAGCTCACCTTCGCCAGCTCGGGGCAGGGCGGCACGCCGCACCTGACGGCGGAGATCTTCGAGGCGGCCACCGGCGTGGAGATGCTGCACGTGCCCTACAAGGGCGGTGGTGCCGCCATGGGCGACCTGATCGCGGGCAATGTCGACATGCTGTTCGCCTCCATCCTGGAAACCGCCGGGCACGTGAAGGCGGGCAAGCTGCGCGCGCTGGCGGTGACGGGCAAGGTGCGATCGCCCGTGCTGCCCGGTGTGCCGACGCTGGCCGAAGCGGGCATCGGCGGCGCGGAGTCGGGCTCCTGGGCCGGCCTGCTGGCGCCGCCGGGCACGCCCCAGGCCATCGTCGACAAGATCGCCGACGGCGTACGGCAGGCCGTGGCGGACCCGCAGGTGCGTGCGCGCCTGCTGGAGCAGGGCGCGATTCCGGTGGGCAGCACGCCGGCGCAGTTCGCCGCGCAGATCGCCGCCGACAGCCAGCGCTTCGCCAGGATCATCCAGGACCGGCATGTGAGCCTGGACTAGTGGCGAGCCACAAGTGTGCGGAGCCGCGAATCCTGGAGACAGGACTCCGGTTCCTCTCCAATCACGTTCGACCACCACCAGGATCGACCATCACCAGGAAACAGGAAACGCAGCGATGAAACCCCGTTTGTTGCAGCACGGCAGACTGCCTGACGCGCTCGAGGCGCGCCTGGCGGCGCAATACGATGTCCATCCCTTCTGGCAGGAGCGCGATCCGGCCGCCTTTCTCGCCGCGCATGGCCACGAGTTCGTGGCGCTGACCACGCGCGCGGCGCACGGCGCGGATGCCGGGTTGATCGGTGCCTTGCCCGCCCTGCGCGTGATCTCGAGCTTCGGCGTCGGCCTGGACAAGATCGACCTGGAGGCGGCGCGCGCGCGCGGCATCGCGGTCGGCTTCACGCCCGATGTCCTCAACGACTGCGTCGCCGATGCCGCCTTCGCGCTGCTGATGGACGTGGCGCGCGGCATCAGCGCGGCCGACCGCTTCGTGCGGCGCGGCGACTGGCCGCGCGCGGCGTTCCCGCTGAGCACGCGGGTCAGCGGCAAGCGGCTGGGCATCGTCGGCATGGGCCGCATCGGCAAGGTGATCGCGCGCCGTTCGCAGGGTTTCGACATGGAGGTCCGCTACCACACCCGCGGGCCGGCAGATGGCGTCCCGTATGCGCATGAGCCATCGCTGGAGGCGCTGGCGCGCTGGTCTGACTTCCTGGTCATCGCCACCGCCGGCGGGCCGCAGACGCGCGGCCTGGTCTCGGCGTCGGTGATCGAGGCGCTCGGTCCGCAGGGCTTCCTCATCAACATCGCACGCGGCAGCGTGGTCGACGAAGAGGCGCTGGTGCGCGCACTGGCAGCAGGCCGGCTGGGCGGTGCCGGGCTCGATGTCTTCGCGCACGAACCCGAGGTGCCGGATGCCTTGCTCGGCCTGGACAACGTCGTGCTGCTGCCGCATATCGCCAGCAACACGCGCGAGACACGGCAGGCCATGGCGGACCTGGTGGAACGGAATCTCGCGCACTTTTTCCTGCATGGCAAGGTGCGCGAAGCGGCCATCTGACGCCGTTCGCCGGCGCGCGCGGCGCCTCGGGCAGTGGCTGGACATACCCAACCTTCGTAGGGGGTGGGGTGCGGCGCCGCCAGCTAAAGGCTGTCCCGGTGGCGACGTTAACGTGGGCATGAAGCAAAGTGACCATTCCCATGGGGCCGCCAATGCCGAACTGCTTGGCTGGACCGGCGCCTCGCCGCAGGTGATTGCCCGCGTCCTCAATGCCGCGCTGGATGCGGAAGACCTGACAGGCTTTGCCGCCCTGTTGTCGGACATCGCCCGCGACAAGGGGCTCAAGGGTGATCGCGGCGCACACCAGTCGATTTTCGACATGCCCTACGCCAGCCTGCTGCCGCGGCAACAGCACCTGCTCGCTGACGCCTTTGATCTCTTCATCCGTTTCGGGCTGGAACTCCGCGCGCGCGAGGCCGAACAGCAGGACTGAGCCTGCACCGGGACGGTGCAGGCTTCAGCACCGCTCCAGCAATCCGATCTCGCGCACCGCGACCGACAGCACAGACAGTCCGCCGGCACCGCTGGCGCGTTGTTCGGCGAGCATCTGCGCGTAGTGCTCGAGCCGTTCCTGCCGGTTGGCCCGCCAGGCAGCGATCAGCGCTTCCGGCGTGTCCGGCTCGTGTGGTTGCGATAGCACGCTGGCGGTCAGCACGCGCCGCAGTCTGCTCAGGTCTTCCAGCATCGAGGTGCGTGCCAGCAGGTCCCAGCGCGTGTCCACCGGCAGCGCCAGCGCGCGATCGCGCAGCCAGCCGAAGCTGAGCAGGGCATCGAGCGCGAAATACGCGCCGGCGGCGACCGCGAGGTCGCGCCCGGTGTCCGCCGCCACTTCCGCAATGTCCAGCGCCGCAGCGCTGATTTCCCCCGCTGCGACGCGCAAGGCCAGTTCTCCGCCCACGCCGGCATCGAGCAGCGCCTGGCGGCGCTCGGCCAGGGCGGCCGCACCGGCCTCGTCCAGCAGTGCCGGCAACTGCGGCGTCAGCCATGCCGCGGCGCTGGCGAAGCGTTCCGCGCTGCCGGCCGGCAGGCCGGCTCCGTTGCGCAGGTGGCGCAGCAGCCAAAGGGCCGCACGTGCCATCAGGCGGGCCACGGCGGCGAACATCTGCGCCTGCTGGGCATCGGGCACGCGATTGTCGAGCGCATCGATCTCCTGCCAGAGCGGCTCGAGCCCGAACACGCGGCGCGCGATCATGCAGGCACGCACGATATCGGCCGCCGCCGCGTCGGTTTCCTCCATCACGTGGTGCACGAAGGTCGCGCCGATCCGGTTGATCAGCAGGTTGGTCAGGTGGGTCGACAGGATCTCGCGCCGCAGCGGATGGTGTGCCATGGTGTCGCGATAGCGCTCGCGCAGCGGCTGCGGGAAGTAGTCCACCAGCAAGCCGACGGCCAGCGGGTCGTCCGGCACCTCCGAGGCCAGCAGCGCGTCGTACAGCCACATCTTGCTGTAGGCCAGCAGCACGGCGCGCTCCGGCGTGGTGAGCCCCGCGCCGGCGGCCTTGCGCTGGGCGATGTCGTCGTCGGAAGGGAGAAACTCCAGCGGGCGGTTGAGGCGGCCGGCGCGCTCCAGGGAGCGGATCAGCCGGGCCTCCGGGCCCAGCAGCTCGGCCGCATAGCGGCTGGCGACCGACAGCGCCTGGGTCTGGAAGTAGTTATCCTGCAGCACCAGTTGCCCGACTTCCTCGGTCATCTCTGCCAGCAGCTTGTTGCGCTGCTTCTCGGTCATCTCGCCGTCGGCCACCACCAGGCCGAGCAGGATCTTGATATTGACCTCGTGGTCGGAGCAGTCGACCCCGGCGGAATTGTCGATGGCATCGGTATTGATGCGCCCGCCGCGGCGGGCGAACTCGATGCGGCCGAGCTGGGTGAAGCCGAGATTGCCACCTTCGCCGACCACCTTGCAGCGCAGGTCGGCACCATTGACCCGTACCGCGTCGTTGGTGCGGTCACCCACCTGCTGGTGCGTCTCGCTGCTCGCCTTGACGTAGGTGCCGATGCCGCCGTTGTAGAGCAGGTCGACCGGCGCCAGCAGGATGGCATGGATCAGCTCAGCCGGCGACAGGGAGGTGGCTTCGGTGCCGAGCGCGGCCCGTACCTGGGGCGACAGCGCGATCGCCTTGGCGCTGCGCGGATACACGCCGCCGCCGGCGGAGATCAGGCGGCTGTCGTAGTCCGCCCAGCTCGAGCGCGGCAGCGCGAACAGGCGCTCGCGCTCCTGCAGGCTGGACGCCGGATCCGGGGCGGGATCGAGAAAGATATGGCGATGGTCGAAGGCGGCCACCAGTTGGATATGCGGCGACAGCAGCATGCCGTTGCCGAACACATCGCCCGACATGTCGCCGATGCCGACCACGGTGAAGTCGTTGTTCTGCGTGTCGACGCCCATCTCGCGGAAGTGGCGCTTGACGGATTCCCAGGCGCCGCGCGCAGTGATGGCCATCTTCTTGTGGTCGTAGCCGACCGAGCCGCCGGAGGCGAAGGCATCGCCCAGCCAGAAGCCGTATTCGGCCGAGATCGCATTGGCGTAGTCGGAGAAGCTGGCTGTGCCTTTGTCGGCGGCGACGACCAGGTAGGGGTCGTCGGTGTCCAGGCGGACCACATCGGCTGGCGGGACGACCGCGCCGCCGGCAAGATTGTCGGTCAGGTCGAGCAGGCCGCGCAGGAACAGCTGGTAGCAGGCCACGCCTTCCTGCAGCCAGGCGTCGCGCTCGCTGGGCGGTGGCGGACGCTTGACGACGAAGCCGCCCTTGGAGCCGACCGGTACGATCACTGTGTTCTTGACCATCTGCGCCTTCATCAGGCCGAGCACCTCGGTGCGGAAGTCCTCGCGCCGGTCCGACCAGCGCAGGCCGCCACGCGCGACGCGGCCGCCGCGCAGGTGCACGCCTTCCACGCGTGGTGAGTAGACCCAGATCTCGAACATCGGGCGGGGCTCGGGCAGGCCCGGCACGCGGGAGGGGTCCAGCTTGACCGACAAGTAGGGGTGGGCCAGGCCATCGGCGCCGCGCTGGAAGTGGTTGGTGCGCACGGTGGCTTCGATCACGCCGAGGAACATGCGCAGGATGCGGTCCTCGTCGAGGCTGGGAACCTGGTCCAGCGCACTGTCGATTGCCTCCAGCAACTGTTGGCAGCGTTCGGCGCGTGCCGTCTCGGGCCCGGCCGGGTCGAAGCGGGTGATGAAGAGCGTGACCAGCCGCGCCGCGATCTCCGGATTGCCGGTCAGCGCGCGTTCCATGTAGGCGTTGCTGAACGGCGCGCCGGCCTGGCGCAGGTACTTGGCATAGGCGCGCAGGATGGTGACGTCGCGCGCTGCCAGCTCGGCGCGCAGCACCAGGCGGTTCAGGTCGTCGCTTTCGATGCGTCCGTCCCAGGCCTGGGCGAAGGCATCCTCGAACAGGGCCTTGACACGATCGATATGCAGATCGAGCCCCTCGGCGGCGCGACCGCTTCCGCTTTCCGCGCCGTCGGCGAGCTCCAGGCCGAAGTCGTGCATCCAGAGCGGCGCCGCGCCGGCCGGCTCGATGCGGTAGGGGCGTTCATCGTTGACGCGCACGCCGAGGTGTTCCAGCAGCGGCAGGCTGTGCGACAGCGCGATCGGCGCGCCGACATGGTAGACCTTGAGCCGAAGCATGCCGGCCGGAGCCTCGATCGGGCGGTACAGGTTCATCGCCAGCCCGTTGCCATGGCTGGCGGCTTCGGCCAGCTCGACATCGCGTACTGCGCTGCGCGCCGGGTAGTCCTCGCGGTAGCCGGCGGGGAAGGCCTCGGCATAGCGGCGCAGCAGCCGGTTGCCGGCGGCCTCGCCGCTGGCGGCGAGCAGGGCGTCGGCAAGGTCGTCCTGCCAGCGGCGCGTGGCCTGCACGATACGGGCTTCGAGTTCGGCGGTGTCGACCTGCGGCATGGTGCCGGGCGCGCCGCGCACGATCATCTGGATGCGCGCCAGCGGTGCTTCCGACAGCAACGGCGTGAATTCGCAGCCCTGGCCGTTGAAGGCTTCGACCAGCAGCTTCTGCAGGCGCTGGCGCAGGTCCGTGTTATAGCGATCGCGCGGCACGAAGACCAGGCAGGAGACGAAACGGTCGAAGCGGTCGCGGCGCACGAACAGTCGAACCCGTTGGTGTTCCTGCAGCCGCAGGATGCCCAGCGCGTTGACGTACAGCTCTTCCTCGTCGGCCTGGAACAGGTCGTCGCGTGGATATTGCTCGAGGATGGTGGTGAGGGACTTGTACAGGTGCCCGCGTGCCAGGAAGCCGGCGCGCTGCAGGATGTTGGCGCACTTGCGGCGCACCAGCGGAATCTCGCCGCTGGAGACCATATAGGCCGTGGAGGTGTACAGGCCGACGAAGCGGCGCTCGCCGAACAGATTGCCGTCGGCATCGAGCAGCTTGATGCCGATGTAGTCGAGGTAGCCGGGGCGGTGCACGGTGGCGCGCGAATTGGCCTTGGTGAGGAAGATCGGCGAGTCGCCGGCAATGATGGTGGAGGCTGCCGCCGGCAGCGGCGTCAGCTCTTCGGCAGCCGGGTCGCGCAGGCTGGGGCGCAGGATGCCGGAGCCGGAGTCCGGCAGGCCGCGCAGGAAGTAGCGCCCGTCCTGGCTGATCAACTGGTAGTCGCGCTGGCCGAGGAAGCAGAAATGGTCGTCGATCATCCACTGCAGGAAGGCGCGTGCCTCGGCGGCATATGGCGTGGCGGCGTCGGCGGCGCCTGCCATGGTCGCGATGGTCGCACGTGCCGTGTCCTGCATGGCCGGCCAGTCGTCGACCGCGGCGCGCACGTCGCCGAGGATGCGTGCGACGCCGGTGCGCAAGGCCTCGAGCTGTGCCGCCTCGCTGCAGCGGTCGATCTCGAAGTGGATGAACGATTCGAGGCGCGATGCCTCCGTCGCGCCGCCGGCATCGGCGGTGCCCAGGCTGACGCGGGCGATCGCGCCATGGGCGTCGCGCCAGACGCGGAAGACCGGATGCAGCGCGGAATGCAATGACAGCCCCTGGCGATTGACTTCCATCGTCACCGAGTCGACCAGGAAGGGCATGTCGTCGTTGACGATCTCCACCACGGTGTGGTCGGAGTGCCAGCCGTGCTCCTCCAGCCGGGGGTTGTAGACGCGCAGGCGGGCCGTGCCCGAGACGAACTTGCGTGCGGTCTGCCAGTGGGCCATGGCCGCGCCGTAGAGGTCGGCCACGTCGCGCTGCAGCAGATCCTCCGCGTCGCTGAGGTCATAGTAGTGGCGCAGGAACGGCTCGACCACCGGCGCCGTGGCCTGGGGCAGGCGCCCGCGCGCGAACTCGATCAGCGCATCCAGGCGTTGTGCGACCTTGTCTTCTTGTTGCGGCAGCATGTTGCCTCCCCGGCGAGGTGCTTGTGCATGCTCCCACTTTAGGCAATCTGCGCGGCCGGAGCGGTCCCGCCGGGGAATTTCGCGTGATGCACTGCCATGCGGCCCGTGCCGGCGGCCCGGGCCGCACCGGCTCAGGAGGCCGCTTCGGTCTCCTGAGCCGGCGCGAGGCGGCGCTGGCGCCCGGTGTGGTCGTGCAGGGTGCCTTTCATGCGTTCAAGCAGCGATCCCAGCGCGACCCGTTCCTGTGCATTGAAGGGGGCCACCGATACCGAGTGCAGGGCCTTGACGGCCTGCCAGACGCGCCGTACCCGGTCTTCCGCGTCAGTGCGGATGCGCGGCGCCTCGCTGCCCGCGAAACTCAGCCAGCCGTCGTCGCGCAGTTCGCGCAGCAGTCTCTCGGACCAAGGGGGATCGATCAGCACCGGACCGCACAGGGCGGCACCGCGCGTGAAATTGCCGCGTGCGATGGCGCGCAGCAGCAGCCACTTCACGTAACTCAGCCCGGCGGCGGACAGGGTGAGTTCGAGCGCGCCTTGCCAGGCAGTCATGGCGTCGGTCAAGGCGAGGATCAGGGGTTCGCTGGCTTCGAGTGCACTGGATGGCATGAACGGCGTGTCTCCTTCGGGTTTGCCGACACCCTAGCAGAAAGGCCTGAGTGCGATGCAGCATGGCGCCGATATCCCGCGGCTGCGTGGGGGCATGGTGCGCTATCCGGCGGATGAAGGCGTGAGGGGAGCAGGGCGAGATATGACGCAGGATTTTCATGAAAAAATCGACTTAATCGTATGACTTTAAATCCCCGCGGGAATGTGAAAGCCTTCGTACACTTCTGCATGCACTTGCGGTGCGCGCCGCAGCGGCGTGTGGCCGCGGCGGGCGCCTCCGCTGAAGGAGACACTCTGATGTACCAAGAACGCATCCGCCTGCCCCGGCTCCATGACAAGGTGATGGAGGCCGACGAGGCCGCCAAGCTGATTCGAGACGGCATGGTGGTCGGCATGAGCGGATTCACCCGGGCCGGCGACTGCAAGGCCGTGCCCTTCGCGCTGGCGCGCCGCGCGGCAGACGAGCCGTTCAGCATCACCCTGATGACCGGCGCCTCGCTCGGCAACGACATCGACAAGGTCCTGTCGCAGGCGGGCGTGATCGCGCGCCGCCTGCCCTTCCAGTCGGACGAGACCCTGCGCCGCAAGATCAACGCGGGTGAGGTCATGTTCATCGACCAGCATCTGTCCGAGACCGTGGAGCAACTGCGCGGCGGGCAGATCGCGCCGATCGACGTGGCGGTGGTGGAGGCGGCCGCCATAACCGAGCAGGGCGGCATCGTGCCGACGACCTCGGTGGGCAATTCCGCCAGCTTCGCCATGCTGGCCAAGAAGGTGATCGTCGAGATCAACCTGAACATGCCGCTGGCGCTCGAAGGCCTGCACGACATCGCCTTCCCGGTGCAGCGCCCCCACCGCCAGCCGATCCCGCTGATCTCCGTCGACCAGCGTATCGGCCTGCCGTACATCCCGGTCGATCCGGAGAAGATCGCCGCGATCGTGATCACGGCCAAGGACGACAGCCCGTCCAACGTGCTGCCTCCGGACGCGGAGACCCGGCAGATCGCCGGGCACCTGATCGCCTTCCTCGACCGCGAGGTGCGCGCCGGCCGGCTGTCGCCCTCGCTGCAGCCGCTGCAGGCGGGTATCGGCACCATCTCCAATGCGGTGCTGCACGGCCTGATCGACTCGCCCTTCTCCGACCTGAAGATGTATTCGGAGGTGTTGCAGGACAGCACCATCGAACTGCTCGACGCGGGGCGCCTGAGCTTCGCCTCGGCGTCCTCGGTCACCTTGTCGCGCGATGTCTATGCGCGCTTCCTCAGCCGGCTCGACCACTACCGTTCGCGCGTGCTGCTGCGCCCGCAGGAGATCAGCAACCACCCGGAAGTGATCCGCCGGCTGGGACTGATCACCATCAATACCGCGCTGGAGTGCGATATCTACGGCAACGTGAATTCCACCCACGTGCTGGGCACGCACATGATGAACGGCATCGGGGGCTCCGGCGATTTCGCCCGCAATGCCCACCTGTCGGTGTTCGTGACCAAGTCGATCGCCAAGGGTGGCAATATCTCCAGCGTGGTGCCGATGGTGGCCCACGTCGACCACACCGAGCACGACGTCGACATCATCGTCACCGAGCACGGCCTGGCGGACCTGCGCGGTCTCGCGCCGCGCGAGCGCGCGCGGGAGATCATCAACCACTGTGCCGACCCGCTCTATCGCGATGCCCTGCGCGACTACGTCGCGCGCGCCAGCGTGCGTGGCGGCCAGACGCCGCATCTGCTGGAAGAGGCATTCGCCTGGCACCTGCGCTATCGCGACCACGGTTCGATGCGCGAGGATGGTCCGCTGGCGGCTGCCGTGCAAAAGAAAGAGCCCGCCTGCGCGTGAGCGCGGGGCGGGCCCGGGGCCACGGTCGCGGCGGGCCGTGGCCGTGCGCATCGGCGCGCGGCCGGGCTTGCGCCGGCCGCGCCGGTGCTTACTGCTTCTTGGCGCCGTCGGTGTAGGGGTCGAACTTGCCGGCCTTGGCGCCGTCGGTGTACGGGTCGGCCTTGCCGGCGGCGGGGTTCAGGTTGGCCTCCGTCGACTTCTTGCGGGCACCTTCGCTGTACGGATCGAACTTGCCCTTGCGCGCGGCCGAGCCGGTCGGGTCGGTCTTCTTCTTCTGCGCGCTGTGCGCGCCGCCGTACAGGTCGCCGCCCTCCGTGTAGTTCTTCTGCGCATGGGCCAGCGGCGCCATGGCGGTGAACGCAAGAGTGGCCAGGGCCAGGGTAGAGACGGTCTTCTTCAGCATCATCTTCCTCGCTAGTGATGGCCTCGCGCGGCATGCGCGCGGCGCTGACTACGATATCGGGGCGGGCCGCCCGGCCTCAAGTCCCCGCGAGGTGAAACATTCCTCTAATTCGATTGAACGCTTTCTCGCATGACGCCAGCCTGCGCCAGATCAAAAGTACCGCCGATAATCGAACGCAGATGAGGCGCCGGCCATCCGGATGGGGGCGCCCGGCCGGTTCGTTGCCGGCCGGGCGACGTGCAGCTTACTCCAGCGTGATGTTCTGGTCATGCGCGATCTTCTTGCGCATTTCCAGTTCGCGCTTGATCTGCGCCGCATATTGCTGCGGCGTATTGCCGTCCGTATAGGCGCCGCTGTCGGCCAGGCGCTTCTTCACCGCCGGGTCCTGCAGGGTCTTGACGGCGGCGTCGTGCACGCGCGCGATCACGGCGGCCGGCGTATTGGCCGGCGCGACCAGACCGTACCAGGCCATGTTGTTCATGTCCTTCATGCCGGCCTCGGCGAAGGTCGGCACGTCGGGCAGGCCTTCCACGCGCTTGGGCGCGGCCACCGCCAGCGCGCGCAGCTTGCCCGCCTGGATGAAGGGCATGGAGGAGGGCAGGTTGTCGAACTGCGCGCTGACCTGGCCGGCCAGCGTATCGTTGAGCGCCGGACCCGATCCGCGATAGGGGATGTGCACCATGTCGGTCTTGGTCAGGAACTTGAACAGTTCACCGTCCAGGTGGGAGATGCTGCCTTTGCCGGCCGAGGCGTAGCTGAACTTGCCCGGGTTGCTCTTCAGCAGCGTGACGAACTCGTGCACGCTCTTGGCCGGTACCTTCGGGTTGACCGTCAGGACGTTGGGCACGTTGACGAGGTTGCTGATCGGCGCGAAATCCTTGATCGGGTCATAGGGATTGCGCGCGTTGGTGGCCGGATTGGTCGCCATGGTGCTGACCGTGGCGATGCCCAGCGTGTAGCCGTCCGGGGCCGACTTGGCGAGAGCGTCGGCGCCGATCGCGCCGCCGCCGCCGCCGCGGTTCTCGACCACGACGGGCTGGCCCAGCTCGCGCCCGATGCCGTCGGCGACCGAGCGTGCGACGATGTCGGTGGTGCCGCCGGCCGCGAACGGCACGATCAGGCGGATCGGCTTGGTGGGATAGGACTGAGCCAGGGCGGTGCTCGCCGGGATGGCGGCGACAAGCGCGGCGACGGCGCCGGCGATCGATGCGAATTTCAAGAATGCCTCCAACTATGCTTTGTTCGTTTGCGGAAGCCCGGCAGCAAGGCCCGGCGCTACCCGCACAGGCAGCCCGCTTGCGTCGGGGATCGCGTCTGGTTCCGTTAAGCGGAACTCTGTTTCGCAATATGGGCTGGGTCGCCATTCAAGCGCGAAAGCACGGCCCGCGGAATCGGTAACTACCCGGCTTGCGCGGAGTCGGAAAAACCTGAAAGGGGGGGGCGCTGCTTGGATATGGGCGCGGGCAGCGGTGGTGCGGTTGCCGCTGAGTGGCGGCAACCGTGGCGGCGCAGTCGCGGGAAGTCAGGGGTGACGGCGACCGTTGCTTCGCCCGAATCCGGGCGGACCCAACGCTTCCAAAGCACCCAAGCAAAAAACCGGAAGCGGTGAGGCTTCCGGTTTTTCTGGGAATTCGGTGGTGGGGCGTGAGTGACTCGAACACTCGACCTACGGATTAAGAGTCCGCTGCTCTACCAACTGAGCTAACGCCCCCCGAAGAAGAACGAAATTCTAGCAAGGCTATTCCGATCGCGCAAGCACCGAATTCAAATTTTTTCTGGCGGCGGCAGGTCGTGAGAGCATGCGCGATGTCGCCATGGGGCGCGGCATCGTGCATCGCCGCCGGTGCGGGTCCGCGCTGGCGTCTCGCCCTTGTTCCGCTTCTCTTCATCACGCCATGCATGCCAGAGTCCTGCGTTATCTCGACGAGGTGGTCCGTTGCGGTTCCATCCGCAAGGCGGCCGAGGTGCTGCACGTCGCGCCGACCGCAGTCAATCGCCAGATTCTCGACCTCGAGGCCGAGCTGGGCGCGCCGCTGTTCGAACGTATCGGCAAGCGGCTGCGCTTGACGCCGCTGGGCGAGATGGTGCTGGCCCACGTGCGCCAGACCTTGCGTGAACATGCTGCCCTGCTCGGGCGCGTGGAGGAGCTCAAGGGCGCGCGCCGTGGCGAGGTTGCGCTGGCCACTACGTCCGGCCTGGCCGCTTCGCTGATGCCCGCGCTGGTCGGCGCATTCCGGGCGCGCCATCCCGGCATCGTGGTGCGGCTGCTCGACCTGCCGGTCGAGGCGATCGCCGCTGCCGTCGTTGCGGGCGACGTGGATCTCGGGCTGGGTTACGACCTCCCCGCGCATGCGTCGCTACGCGTGCTGGCGGGCAGCGATTGGGGTATCGGTGCGGTCATGGCGCCGGGTCATCCCCTCGCCGGCGCGCAGGCGCTCCGACTGGCCGACTGCCTGGGGCATCCGCTGATCCTGCCGGCGCCGGCGCTGTCGATCCGCGCCATCCTCGACGAGGCGCTGGCACACGAGGGGCTGGTGGCGGTGGCGGCGGTCGAAAGCACGTCGACCGCGTTGATCCAGCGCCTGGCGGCGACCGGGGCCGGCGTGGCCTGGCTCAACCCGCTCGATGTGGTCGAGGCGCGCCGCCGTGGGGAGCTGGCCTATGTGCCGTTGCGCGACGCTCACCTGCGGCGGCAGGCGTTGACGCTGGTGGCGCGCCGGCAGGGCGGGGCGGCGGTGGCCGTGAAGCTGTTCGCGCAGGCGCTCGAAGCGGAGCTGGCGGCGCGCTCGGCGGAACTGGGCTGAGTTTTCCGCGCCGGACGCGGCCACGCACGCCGCGGCGGCGCTGTGCAACTTTTGTGGACAGCGTCGGCGCAATTCTGCGCTTGGCGCCGGCCCCGGCCCGCCCCTAGACTGGGCCCCGTCCATCCCGGGCGCGGTCGCTCCGCCTGTCGAGGCGTCTGCCGCGCAGCGTTGCCGGGTTTTTCCCTTTCCTTGCTGCATCGATATCGGAGCCTGTCCATGACGCTGATCCTGCTCAACGCCGACGTGCTTGTCACCATGGATGCCGGCCGGCGCGAGATCGCCGGCGGCGCGCTGGTCGCGCAGGGGCCCGCCGTCGAATGGGTGGGCGCCACCGCGGACCTGCCCGTGGCCTATCGCCGCCAGATCGACGAAGGCCGCGCCCAGGTGCTGGACATGCGCGGCCATGTGGTCATCCCCGGCCTGGTCAATACCCACCATCACATGTACCAGAGCCTGACGCGCGCGGTGCCCGCCGCGCAGGACGCGGAGCTGTTCGGCTGGCTGACCAGTCTCTACATGCTGTGGTCCCACCTGACGCCCGAGATGATCGATATCTCGACCCGTACCGCCATGGCGGAGCTGATGCTGTCCGGTTGCACCACCACCAGCGATCACCTCTACCTGTATCCGAACGGGGCGCGCCTGGACGATTCGATCGCTGCGGCGCAGGCCATGGGCATGCGCTTCCATGCGGCGCGTGGTTCCATGAGCGTCGGCCGCAGCCAGGGCGGCCTGCCGCCCGATGCGGTGGTCGAGGACGAAGCCGCCATCCTGCGCGACAGCCAGCGCCTGGTCGAGCAGTACCACGACGCGCAACGGCACGCCATGCTGCGGGTCGTGCTGGCGCCGTGCTCGCCGTTCTCCGTGTCGCGCGAGCTGATGCGCGAGTCGGCGCTGCTGGCGCGGCAGTACGGTGTGTCGCTGCATACGCACCTGGCGGAGAACGACAACGACATCGCCTACTCGCGCGAGAAGTTCGGCCTGACGCCGGCGCAATATGCGGAAGACCTCGGCTGGATCGGCCACGATGTGTGGCATGCGCATTGCGTGAAGCTGGATGAGGCTGGCATGGCGCTGTTCGCCCGCACCGGGACCGGCGTGGCCCATTGCCCTTGCTCGAACATGCGGCTCGCCTCCGGTATCGCGCCCGTGCGCGCCATGCGCGACATCGGCGTCAAGGTGGGGCTGGGCGTCGACGGCAGCGCCTCCAACGACGGCGCCCACATGCTCGGCGAGGCGCGCCAGGCGCTGCTGCTGCAGCGCGTGGGCTACGGCCCCGCGGCAATGAGTGCACGAGAGGCGTTGGAGATCGCCACGCTGGGCGGGGCCAGCGTGCTCAACCGTGACGACATCGGCGCGCTGGCGCCGGGCATGTCGGCCGACTTCGTCGCCTTTGACATGTCGGATGTGGGCTATGCCGGAGCAGGCCACGATCCGGTGGCGGCGCTGGTGTTCTGCACGCCGGGCAAGGTGTCGCTCAGCGTGATCCACGGCAAAGTGGTGGTGCGCGACGGCGAACTGCTGACAGTCGAGCTGCCGCGGGTGCTGGAGCGCCATCGCGCGCTGGCCCGCACGCTGTACGAGCGTGCCCGGCACGGCGGTGCCTGAGCTGCGGCTCGGGCGGTGGGCGGCACAGGGTGCTTCCGGCGCGCCTTGCGCACGTGATGTCCGCGCTTCTGCTGCGATGAAACCGCCAAGCCGGCGCGAGGAAGCGGAAGCGGTCCGCCGAAAGCGAAAATCGCCCGCCAAAAGCAAAAAACCGGAAGCGGCGAGGCTTCCGGTTTTTCTGGGAATTCGGTGGTGGGGCGTGAGTGACTCGAACACTCGACCTACGGATTAAGAGTCCGCTGCTCTACCAACTGAGCTAACACCCCCCGAAGAAGAACGAGATTCTATCAGCATTTTCAGATCTGTCAAATCTTTTTGCGTGATCCCTTTCGGCAAGGGGGCGAGCGCACCTTCTTTGCGGCGCTTGCGGCGTGCATTAGGCGCGGGTGCGCACGCCTGCGCCGGCAGCGCATGGCGCGGAACTCCCGGCGCTGCCGGTGGTCTTCCCGCACAGAGGGCATGGCTGGCGCGCGCTCACGATTTGCACGGAGCCATGTTAGGATGTTTGCTCACTTGCATATGGAGGGCTGTACCGATGGAAATCAAATTCCAAGAGCAAGAGCGCTACGACATCAATAACGAAGGCTTGCTGTTCCATGCCATTGTCAATGGCGAAAAGGTGACTTGCGTGGTGACGCGCGAGGCGCTGTGGGAAGGCTTCAGCGCCGATCAGGTGCTGTCGCTCGAAGAGGCATTCCGTGCCGGGCGCGAGACCATCGAGCGCGCTGCGGTCGTGCTGATCGAGCAGGGTGCCGCACAACCCATCGTGGTCAAGCGCGCCCACGTGGCACCGCTCTGAGGTGGCGTTGCCGCGGCCTGCCTTCCGGCCAGGCGCGCAGATTGCCGCGGACGCCCGCCTCGCTGTCAACCATCCCTTGCCTGATCGCTCCCTACCGGACCGTCGTCCAGCCTAGCGGCATTCCACGCAGCGTCCCAACCGTCATCCCTCAGTCCCGCTTCGCAGTTCCCGTGGCTCCTGCCGCCTGCGTGCCTGCACGCGGATCGTGCGGTTCGTTTTCCTGTCGTCCCTGACGCTTCGTTCCGAACGGCCGTCTTGCGGCTTCCGACGCGGCGATGCGTTCAAGGCCGCTCGGCGGTTTCCTCGCCGAAGCACATCAGCATCTCGTCGACGGCGGCATAGACCTTGGCGAGCCGATCGGCACCGATCAGTTGTTCCAGTTCACCGTAGCGGCGATCGATCAGGGGCTCCATTTCCGCGACCAGGTTCCGGCACAGGTCGGTCAGTGAAATCAACTGGCGGCGCTGGTCCGTGGTCGAGCGGGATCGATGGATCAGGCCGGCCTCTTCCATGCTGCTGAGCATGCGGGTCAGGCTCGGGCTGAGGATCAGGCAGGCATCGGCGAGCTGGTTGGGCTCCATCTCGCCTTGCTCGTTGAGCGTACGCATCAGGCGCCACTGCTGTTCGGTCACGCCATACTGGCGCAGGATCGGGCGGAAGCCGGCCATCAGGGTTTCGCGCGCTTGCAGCAGCAGGTGGGGGAGGTTGCGATGGCGGAAGGCGGCCGGTTTCATCCTGGGCTCTGGCATGGTCATCTTGGCGCTGTCGGGCGCGTGGGTCTGCGGGCAGTGTAGCGCAGCGGCGGCGCGGCATGCCCTGCCGTCCCGCCGTGGCGTATCAGCCGGCCAGCGTGGCCACCACCGGCGTATGGTCCGAGGGCTGTTCCCAGGTACGCGGCACGCGGTCGATCACGCAGGCGCTGCACTGGTCGGCCAGTGCCGGCGACAGCAGGATGTGGTCGATGCGCAGGCCGGCGTTGCGGCGGAAGCCGAGCATGCGGTAGTCCCACCAGGTGAAGCTCTTGTCCGGTTGCTCGAAGCGCCGGAATGCATCCGCCAGGCCCAGTTCGAGCAGGCCGCGGAAGGCGGCGCGTTCGGGCGGCGACACCAGGTTCTGGCCTTCCCACTTGGCGGGGTCGTGCACGTCGCGGTCTTCCGGCGCGATATTGAAGTCGCCCAGCAATGCCAGTCGCGGATGGCGCGTCAGCTCGTCCTTCAGCCAGGCCGTCAGCGCCTCCAGCCACTTCAGCTTGTAGACGAACTTGTCCGACTCGGGCGACTGGCCGTTGGGGAAGTAGGCACAGACCAGCCGCAGGTCGCCATAGGTGGCAGTGACCACGCGGCGCTGCTCATCCTCGAAGCCGGGAATATTGAGCAAGGTGTCGGTCGGCTCCGGCAGGCTGGCCGTGCGTGCCAGGATGGCGACACCGTTGTAGGTCTTCTGGCCGGTGTAGAGGCCACGGTAGCCGACTTGCGCCAGTTCCGCGGCCGGGAACTTGTCGTCGGGCAGCTTCAGTTCCTGCAGGCACAGCGCGTCGATCGGCGTACCGGCCTGTTCCTGCTCGGTCAGCCATTGCAGTACCTGGGGCAGGCGTACCTTCAGCGAGTTGACATTCCAGGTGGCAATGCGCATAGATTCTCGTGTCCTAGTCCGGATAAGGCCTTGGGGTAGGCGACCAAGGAAATCTCTTTCTGGCTACCCGGCTGGCTACCCGATTGGGTTTCGCTAGACTCTCGGCCCGCTCAGGAGGGCCTCAATGCTCTCCGCAGCGATGCCGCTCGAGCGCGGGCCGATCTTTACGAGGCGGAGTGTACCAGCGGCAACCGCGCGCCGGCAGCCGCTCCCTCAGGCCATGGTGCCTGGCGATGCCCCGAGGGGAAACTCCGCCAGGTGCCGCAGCTCGCCGCCGTCCATGGCGGCGACGGTCACGGTGTCGACGCGGCCGGGGATCTCGATGCCGGGGGTGTTGAGCCGGTCGCTGGCCAGCTTGGCCGTGGCGGGATCGGCGGTGCCGAGCGTGATGTGCGGGATGTAGGGCAGGTCGAGCCGCAGTGCGCCCGCCAGCGGCCCGCGGCACAGCGTGTCGTGCAGCCGCGAGAGTCCGCTGAAGCCCTGGTCGGGGACGAGATAGACATAGGCTCGTGCCGGGCCGTCTGCGGCCGGCATGGCATAGCGGCAGACAAAGTCGAGCGGGCGTGCCTGGCGGCAGACCGCCTCTACGTGTCGCAGGTAGGTCTCCGTGGCAATGCTGTCGCAGCCGAACACGAGCGTGAAGTGGGCCGGCAGCAGGGCGGCGTGCGGATCGTGGGCGCGGCGGAACGCCTCGATGCGGTGGCCGTCCTCGGGGTGAAGCCGGGGATAGGCAAGTGTGTAGAGCGTGGTCATGGTCGGGGCATGCGGTTGCGGGAAAGCCGGTGCAAGGTCCGGAACCCGTGCTGCAGCCAGCACAGCGTCACATCGCCATTGTCGATTGGGTTCTAAGATACAAGCAAGCCTGCGGCAGGCGGGCGGCATCGATGTGCACCAACGTGGGAGGAAATCTTGTCATGACAACCGTTGAGCGTTACATGGCGGGCATCTCCATCACCGGCGAGCGGATCGGCCTCGACCTGCACCCGGACATGGAGCCTGGCGGCGCGGGGGCCGGTGCGGTGCGCATCATTGCGACCGGTGCGCCCGAGGCGACGGCCCTGGATTGCTGGAGCGCGCTCGGGCATGCCGAGTCGCGCGGCACGTTCGGACCGCAGGAGATCCGCCTGGCGGGAGACGAACTGCTGTGCATGGCGGCGCGCGTGCCGGGCGTGCCGCAGTACCGCGAGGGATTTTCGCTGGCGCTGGAGCCCGGCATGGCGCAGGCGCTCGGCCAATGGCTGCCGCGCCTGCAGGGCGCCAGCGCGCTGGCCAAGGCGGTGCTGGCGCGCCTCGCCGAGCGGTCGGGGCGCGAAGCCTGGCCGCAGGAGGCGGAGCTCGTCGCTGAAGTGGTGTCGCGCCGGGTGCTGGACAGGCTGGCCGTCGACGATGCCTTCGCCATGGCGACGGATGCCGAGGGCGAGCGCTATTTCCCGCGGCGCGAGGCGATGTACGAGGCGCTGCACGACGCCCTTGTCCTGCAATGGCTCGAACAGGCGCTGGCGCCGCAGGACGCCGCCGCCCAGGCAGCGGCTTGAGCGTCCCGCGCGTTCTGCGCGTCCGGAATGGCGTGGCGGTGGCCCCTGTCGGGTTGGTGAGGATGGCGTCGGACTCGCCGCACCGGTTCAGGACCCAGACCCCAGCCCGGGCTGGGGTGGGCGACGAAGAGGCGGTCGTGCGTATCGATGGCCATGCCGTCCGGGCCGCTGGTCCCATCGACTTGCCCTTGCCCTTGCGCAGTGGCCCGGGCATGGACGGGAAGACGCGCAGTGGAATCTCCCGCGGCAGGGCGCTGAAATACTTGGAGGGCCTGGTCCACTGAATCGCTGAGACCGGTCGGTGCCTGCCACGCCGGGCGGGTGCATCGCGCGGTGGCAAAGGCTCGCCATGGCCGGGCTAGGGCTGCGCTTTGCGCCTGGCACCGATTCCCGCCTGGCATTTCCTTCCTCCCCACTCCAATGATCCAATGATCCAATTGCCTGGGCGGGATGGCCGGTGCCGGGAGGAAGATGCCGCGTCGGCGCACAAGGGGGGGGCAGGCGGGCCGCAGGGCAGTTTGTTCTGGCTGCGGCGGCCGGACAAGAAATACAGGGCGGCCCGGGTCTCCCCGGCGCCGCCCTGTGCGTAGCCGATGGCGGCGGTCCCGGCGCGGGATACCGCCGCGGTCAGCCGGTCAGGCCGCCATGCCGCCGTGGCGCAGCAGCGCGTCGATCTGCGGCTCGCGGCCGCGGAAGGCGATGAAGGACTCCATGGCCGGCCGGCTGCCGCCGACGGCCAGGATCTCGCGGCGGTAGCGCGCGCCGGTCTCGTTGTCCAGCACGCTGCCCGAGAGCTTGCCGGCCTCCTCGAAGGCGGCATAGACATCGGCCGACAGCACTTCTGCCCACTTGTAGCTGTAGTAGCCGGCCGCGTAGCCACCGGCGAAGATATGGCTGAAGGTGTTGGGCCAGCGCGAAAGCGGGTGCTGCGGCACCACGTGCACGCGGTCGTTGATTTCACGCGACAGTGCCAGCACGGACGTCTCGCCTTGCGGGTCGTAGTCGGTGTGCAGGTGCATGTCGAAAGACGAGAAGACGATCTGGCGCAGCGTCATCATGCCGTTCTGGAAGTTCTTGGCGGCCAGCATGCGGTCGAACAGCACGCGCGGCAGCGGCGCGCCGCTTTCGGCGTGCGCGCTCATGTCGGCCAGGACCTCGTACTCCCAGCAGAAGTTCTCCATGAACTGCGACGGCAGCTCGACCGCGTCCCACTCGACGCCGTTGATGCCTGACACGCCGAGTTCGTCCACCTGGGTCAGCATGTGGTGCAGGCCATGGCCGAACTCGTGGAACAGCGTGATCACCTCGTCGTGGGTGAACAGCGCCGGCTTGTCGCCGACCGGTGCCGAGAAGTTGCAGGTCAGGTAGGCGACCGGGGTCTGCAGGCCGTTGTCGGCGAGGCGCTTGCGGCCGCGCGCGTCGTCCATCCAGGCGCCGCCGCGCTTGCCTTCGCGTGCGTAGAGGTCGATGTAGAACTGCGCCAGCAGCTCGCCCTGGGCCGAGGTGACGCGGAAGAAGCGCACGTCCGGATGCCAGGTCTGTGCCTGCTCGGCGGCGATGCGCACGCCGAACAGCTTCTCGGCGACGCCGAACAGGCCCTGCAGCACCTTGTGCTCGGGCAGGTACTGCTTGACCTCGTGTTCGGAGAAGGCGTAGCGCTGCTGCCGCAGCTTTTCCGAGGCGTAGGCCACGTCCCAGGGCTGCAGCGCGGCCAGGCCGAGCTCCTTGGCGGCGAAATCCTGCAATTCCGCCCAGTCGCGCTCGGCGAAGGGGCGGGCCTTGGCCGCCAGTTCATCGAGAAAGCGCAATACGTCGGCAGGCGATTGCGCCATCTTCGGCACCAGCGAGACCTCGCCGTAGTTCCGGTAGCCGAGCATGCGCGCCTCTTCGCCGCGCAGCGCGAGCTGCTGGCGCATATTGCCGGTGTTGTCCCACTGGGCCTGACCGTTGCCGTATTGCGCACCCAGTTCCGAGGCACGGGTGACGTTGGCCTCGTACAGGGTCTGCCGCAGCGCGCGGTCATCCGCGTACTGCAGCACCGGGAAGTAGGAAGGGAAGTGCAGCGTGAACTTCCAGCCGTCCTTGCCGTCCTTGCCGGCGGCCAGGCGGGCCGCTTCGCGCACGTCCTCGGGCAGGCCCTGCAGCCGCTCGGCATCGTCTACGTAGAGCGCGTAGGCGTTGGTGGCATCCAGCACGTGATCGGAGAAGTCCTTCGACAGCCGGGCCTGCTCCTCCTGGATTTCGGCAAAGCGCGGTTTCTGCGCCTCCGGCAGTTCCGCGCCGCCCAGGCGGAAGCCGCGCAGTTCGTTCTCCATCAGTTGGCGCCGCGCGGCATTCATCTGCGCGAAGGCTTCGCTCTGCGAGAGCGCCTTGTACTTCTCGAACAGCGCCAGGCTCTGGCCGAGCGAGGACCAGAATTCGGTCATGCGCGGCAGGTTGTCAGCGTGCGCCTTGCGCAGCTCGGGCGAATCCGCCACGGCGCTCAGGTGGCCGACCACGCCCCAGGCGCGGCCCAGCGGCTCGGTGGCGGCTTCCAGGGCCGTGACGGCCTCTTCCCAGGTGGCCGGCGTGGCCGGGTCCTCGGCGCGCGCGACGGCCGCCTCGGCAGCCTGCAGCAGGATGTCCAGCGCAGGCGTGATGTGCTCGGGGCGGATTTCGGCGAAGCGCGGCAGGCCGCTGAAGTCGAGCAGCGGGTTGGCGTTGGCTTGGGAGGCTTGGTCCATGGCGGTTCTCTGGTTGGCGGGCCCGGGCGTCAGGCAGTCAGGCGATATCCGGCAGATGGGGGCGGTGCGCCGCATTTCCACCCCCGGATGTGGCGGGTGCGGCGCAGGCGGCGCGGCGGGGTCAGCCGGCGGCGCGCTCGGCGGCCTCCAGGGTGTTGACCAGCAGCATGGTGATGGTCATCGGGCCCACGCCGCCCGGTACCGGCGTGATGTATCCGGCGACTTCCTTGACCCCGGCGAAGTCCACGTCGCCGCACAGCTTGCCGTTGTCGTCGCGGTTCATGCCGACGTCGATCACCACGGCGCCAGGCTTGACCATGTCGGCGGTGAGGATGTTGCGCCTGCCCACCGCGGCTACGATCACGTCGGCATCGCGGGTGTGGGCGGCCAGGTCGCGCGTCTTGCTGTTGCAGATGGTCACGGTGGCGCCGGCCTGCAGCAGCAGCATGGCCATCGGCTTGCCGACGATGTTGGAGGCGCCGACCACGACCGCGCGGGCGCCGCGCAGCGGGTACTGGACCGACTCCAGCATCTTCATGCAGCCGTAGGGCGTGCAGGGGCGGAACAGCGGCGCGCCGGTCATCAGCGCGCCGGCGTTGGCCACGTGGAAGCCGTCGACGTCCTTCTCGGGAGCGATCGCCTCCAGCACCTTATGGCTGTCGATGTGCTTGGGCAGCGGCAGCTGCACCAGGATGCCGTGGATCTGCGGGTCGCGGTTGAGCTGTGCGATGCGGTCCAGCAGCTCGGCCTCGGACAGGTCGGCGGGGTAGCGGTCCAGCGAGGAATGGAAGCCGTTGTCCTCGCACGCCTTGACCTTGTTGCGCACGTAGACCTGACTGGCGGGATCCTCGCCCACCAGCACCACGGCGAGGCCGGGGCGGTGGCCGCGTGCGGTCAGGCGGGCGGCGCGCTCGGCGGCTTCGGAACGGATTTGTTTGGCAAGCGCGTTGCCGTCGATCAATTGGGCGGACATGGGGAAAGCGATGGAGGGGTAGGGAAAGCGATGCGAAAGCCGAATTATAAGGTCTGGCCGGCACCGGGCACCTGCGCGCGTGGCGGCGTGGTGCGCCGGGCAGCTCGCCGCGCCGCGCCGCGCGGCGACACGCGGGCGCCGCCGGCCGACCGGGCGGGAGGCGTCCGCCTTCCTCGGTCCGGAGGGCGTCGGCTGCCGCGCTCAGTCCCAGAGGCAGCGGAAGGCGGCGGCGGCGATCACCGGGACGGTGATCACGAGCGGGATCTCGAAGAATGGCACTTCAAGGTCGACCGTCCAGGAGTAGATCAGCCAGCCGACGCCCACGGCCAGCGTGACGAGGCCGATGAGCGCGGCGATGGCGTTCAGGGCGCGGTCGGAGGGGCGCCAGTGCGCCCGCTCCTCCTTGGGGGACAGGGTCTTCATCGCATCTCCCGTGCGTGGCGTGTGGCCGTCGGCCTCGCCACATCGATGTCTTTATTCTAGTGAGTGCACGGGGTCCTGGAAATGATGGGCGCTTGGAAGGAGGCGGGTGATTCATGCGCATCTTTTGTGCGGTGCGCCGCCGGAGATCCGGGTGGGCGGGCTTGATCCGGTGCAAGTGCGGCCATCCCGGCCGCTGCTAGCATGGCGGCATGCCCGCCACCCTCCCATTTCTGCTGCCCGTCCTGTCGCTCGCCGGTCTTGCCTGGGCCGTGTGGCAGCGGCCGTGGCGCCCGCTGGCGCACGATGACCTGCAGCATGGCTGGCTGGGCGCCCTCGTGCTGACGGCATTGTTATGGACCGTGCGTGCCACGCTGCCGGGCGGGCTGGTGCTCCAGTTGACCGGCGCCGCGCTGCTGACGACCTTGTTCGGCCTGCCGCTGGCGCTGCTGTCGCTGTTCGCGGTCGACGTCATCTCGTTGCTGGGACTGGCTTTCCTGGCCGGCAGCGGCTGGCAGGAAATCGGCTGGGCGGCGCTGTGGCCGCGCTTCGTCTGGATGGGCCTGGCGCCAGCGCTGCTGGCGGCGGTGCTGCAGGCGGCGATGCGGCGCTGGCTGCCACACCACCCCTTCATCTTCATTCTCGGCCACGGCTATTTCAGCGCGGGCCTGGCGGCGCTCGGCGCGGGGGTCGCGCAGGCCTTGTGGCGCGAGTGGGGCGGGGCGCGCGGTGTGGTGCCCCTGGCGGATGTCCTGACCGGGCTGCTCGTGCTGGCCTTCGGCGAGGCCTTCCTGAGCGGGATGCTGGTCGCGGTATTCGTGGTCTATCGCCCGCAATGGGTGCTGACTTTCCTCGATGAGGACTATCTGCGCCGCTGAGCCTGCGCCGGGCCGGCAGCTGGCGCGGCCCCGGGGCTTGCGGTTCAGGCGATGCGCCTCAGCTGTTGCGCGACAGCGCCAGGCGCAGCAGGTCGGCCACCGTGTTGACGTTGAGCTTCTCCATGATGTTGGCGCGGTGCGCCTCGACGGTCTTGATGGAGATGCCCAGGTCATCGGCGATCTGCTTGTTCAGGCGGCCCGCCACGATGCGTTCCAGCACCTGCTGCTCACGCGTGGTCAGCTTGCCCAGCAGGTCCTTGGCGGCGCGCTGCTCGCGCGCGACGGAGTGGTCGCTGCGCGCTTTCTGCAGCATGCGCTCGACCAGCGCGCGCAGTTCGGCCTCATCGAAGGGCTTCTCGATGAAGTCGATCGCGCCCTTCTTCATCGTCGACACGGCCATCGGCACGTCGCCGTGGCCGGTGATGAAGACGATCGGAATGTTGATGTTCTCGGCGATCATCCGTTCCTGCAGCTCCGGGCCGCTCATGCCCGGCATGCGTACGTCGAGGATCAGGCAGGAGACCTGGCCGGCGTCGTAGGCGGCGAGGAATTGTTCGGCGCTGCTGAAACTGCGAACCTGGTAGCCATTGCCCTCCAGCAGCCAGGTGAGCGAGTCGCGCATCGCTTCATCGTCGTCGACGATGAAGACGGTCTCGCCGCGGTGGGAGGTGGGGTTTGGCGTTGCGGTCATGAAGTCTCCTGGGACAACGAAGTCGTAGCTGCCAAGTGTAAACGCCCTTGGCGCCGGATGGCAGCTGATGGCGGCTGATGGCAGCGCATCGCGGGCGTCGCTCCACCCCCGAGGGGCGGGAGGACTTACTGCTCGGTCAGCCCGGGATGCATCGGCAGCGTGATTTTAAACGTACAACCGATGCCATCCGCATTGTTTTCCACCCACAGGCGGCCCTGGTGCGACTCGATGATGGAGCGGCAGATATTGAGGCCCATGCCCATGCCATCCGACTTGGTGCTGAAGAAGGGCTCGAACAGGCGCTCCTTGGTCGCCTCGTCCACGCCCGGCCCCTGGTCGATCACGTCGATGTGCACGTTCTGGCCGAGGTCGCCCTGCTCGATGCGGGCGTGCAGGCGCACCACGCCGGTGGCACGCATGGCCGGCAGGCCCGACATGGCCTCGACCGCGTTCTTCAGCAGGTTGACCAGTACCTGCTCGATCAGCACCGGGTCCACGTAAAGCAGCACCGGTGGCGCCGGCAGGCGGGTCAGGATGGTGACGCGGCGGCGCGTGGCCTCCAGGTCGGCCAGCCCGACCGCGTCGGCCACGATCTCGTGCAGGGCGGCCTCGCGGCGCTGCGGCTGGCTGCGCTTCACGAAGCCGCGGATGCGGCTGATGATGGTGCCGGCCCGCACCGCCTGGGCCGAGGTTTTCTCCAGGATGGGGATCAGGTCTTCCGGCGTGCTGCGGCCCGAGTGCAGGCGCGCGACCGCGCCCATGCAGTAGTTGTTGATGGCCGCCAGCGGCTGGTTCAGCTCGTGCGCCAGCGAGGAGGCCATCTCGCCCATGGTGGTCAGGCGGCTGGTGAACTGCAGCCGCTCCTCGTGCTGGCGCGCCATCTCCTCGGCGGCCTTGCGCACCGTGATGTCGGTGGCGATCTGCATCTGCGCCAGGTGGCCATCCACCCACTGGATATAGCGGCGGCGCACCTCGAACCACTTCTGCATGGCCGGCACGAAGATCTCGCGCGCATCGGAGCTGTAGGGCATCAGCTCCGAGGCGGGCAGGCCGGCGTAACCGTCGACGTGGTCGGTGTGGTCGCCCGATACCTGTTCCTTGTCCACCTCGTCGCCGGCCAGCTTGAGGTGGCCGTCGGCGTCCCAGCCGAACAGTTGGCGGTAGTAGCGATTGGCGAACAGCAGTTCGGGACGGTCGGTGGCCAGCACCGAGACCGCCGCGTCCAGGCTTTCCAGCACGGTGGTGAAGCGGTCGTGGGCGGCGGCGAGTTCCTCGCGCGCGCGCTTGGGCTCGGTGATGTCCGTCATCGAGCTCATCCAGCCGGTATGGCGGCCGCGGCTGTCCACCAGCGGCGAGACGTACATGCGGGCGAAGAAGCTGCTGCCGTCGCGCCGCATCACGCGCATTTCGTAGCCGCCGGCCGGGGACTTGCCCTGCAGCGTCAGGTCGATCTGCTTCTGCATCTCCGGCTGGTCGTTGGCGGGCCAGTAGGGGAAGGGCGGCAGGCGGCCGACGAGGTCGCCTTCCTGCCAGCCGGTCATGCGGCAGAAGGCGGGGTTGACGTAGGTGATGCGGCCTTTCAGGTCGAGCGCGCGCAGGCCGATCAGCATCGAGTTTTCCATCGCGCGGCGGAACGAGGTCTCGGCCAGCAGCGCGCGCTGTGCCTCGGAGCGGCGGCTGGTGTGGCGCCACATGCTCCACAGGCTCCACAGCAGGAAACAGGACAGCCCGACCACCAGCCACAGCAGCATATTGTTGGGCAGGTTGGAGGGCGGCGGATAGGCGTCGGCGCGCAGCGACAGCGAATGGCCGGGCGGATCCAGCAGGACCTCGTAGGACAGCGCATTGCCGGGAACCGGGCGCAGTGAGGTGCTGGCGCGCACCAGGTTGTTCTTGTCGATCAGCGAGAAGCGGTAGCGTTCGGTCAGCTCCGGCGGCAGCAGGTGGGTCAGGATGCCGTTGATGGAGTACAGCGCGCCGAGCGTGCCGAGGAACTCGTTATCGCGCACGATCGGCACCTCCATCAGCATGAAGCTGTCGCCGCGGTCGTTGACCAGCGGGCGCGAGTAGACCACGCGCTGCGTCTCGCGCGCGGCGTCGAAGGTGTCGAGGACTTCCGGCTCGAGCGGCTGGTCCTGCGTCTCGCGCAGGCGGTTGGCGAACTCCGAGGTGGACGGCAGCGACCAGCGGCTGCGCCGCGTGGCGTCGAGCCAGTTGATGAAGACCACTTCCGGGTTTTCGCGCAGGATCTCCTGCGCGGCGGTGCGGTAGGCGCCCTGGTCGAGCTGGGCGGCGGCGATGTCGCGGGCCAGCGAGGCCAGCTGGTCCTGGTTGCTCAGCAGCGACAGGCGCACGCGCTGCTGCGCCCAGGCTGCGTCGCGGTAGAGGGCGTCGCGCTGCTGCTGGCGCTCGGTCTCGTGCAGCGACCACAGGATGACGCCCATGGCCACGGTGAACAGCACGATGGCCACCAGCGGGATGAACATGAACCAGCTGGTCGCGACCAGGTTGCGCCAGCGCAGCCACCACAGGCTGCGCGGCGGCGGGCTTGCCGCGATGGCGTCATCGGCCGGGCCCAGGCTGTCGAGCGGCGCCATGCCGCCGCCCGCTGAGGGCGGCCCGCTGGATTGCGCCTGGGCCGGGCCGGAAGCGGAAGGAGGGAGGGCGGCGGCGCGCAGGCCATGCAGGAGGCGGGCGAGGAACGACATGACGGGATTGACGGCTGACGGGCCAGTGTAGCGGGAATATTGCAGTGCGTCGCTTGGGGAAAGCGCCTATGAAGGCGCCGGCCGCCTGGTGCCGCCGCGCCATGCCGGCGGTGGCCGGCGTGGTGTCGGGCGGGGCGCCGCTGCCAGAGCGTAGGGCGACGATGTGGGCGGGAACGGAGTGGCTTGTGGTGCGTTGCGTCAATATTTCACATTATAAGAAACGATACCGTAATTTGAAAATTCCGCTTGTGCTGCGCATGCAGCTTCCATAGAATCGGTCGCACCGAACAACGAGGGCGGGAAAGCCACGCGCCAGCGCGCGGCAGCCCGAGGCAGCACGGCGCGGTGGAGGCATCCGCAATCGCCGCCGCGCCGCGGTTACACCGACAGAGCGGGCCCGAGCCAACAGCAGGGGCCGACGCTGGAACTCACCAGGAGACGACAGTCATGTCAGCCGTACCAGAACAGATCCTCGGCGCCGGCAGCGCCAACGACGCAGATCCCCAGGAAACCCATGAATGGCTCGAGGCCCTGCAGGGCGTGATCGGTGCCGAAGGTCCTGAACGCGCCGCCTTCCTGATCGACAAGCAGATCGAATACGCACGCGTGAACGGCGTCACCCAGCCGTTCCACGCCGAGACGCAGTACATCAACACCATTCCGGTCGAGCAGCAGGCCCGCATCCCCGGCGACCAGGACATCGAGCACCGCATCCGCTCGTACACCCGCTGGAACGCCATGGCGATGGTGCTGCGCGCCAACAAGCACACCAACGTCGGCGGCCACATCTCGTCCTTCGCCTCGGCGGCGACGCTGTACGATGTCGGCTACAACCACTTCTGGCACGCGCCGTCCGACAAGCACGGCGGCGACCTGGTCTTCGTGCAGGGCCATTCGGCACCCGGCGTCTATTCGCGCGCCTTCCTGCTGGGCCGCCTGAGCACCGAGCAGCTCGACAGCTTCCGCCAGGAAGTGGACGGCAAGGGCATCTCGTCCTATCCGCACCCGTGGCTGATGCCGGATTTCTGGCAGTTCCCGACTGTGTCGATGGGCCTGGGCCCGATCATGGCCATCTACCAGGCCCGCTTCATGAAGTACCTGCACAGCCGCGGCCTGGTGCAGGCCGAAGGCCGCAAGGTGTGGGCCTTCCTGGGCGACGGCGAGACCGACGAACCGGAATCGCTGGGCGCGATCGGCATGGCCGGCCGCGAGAAGCTCGACAACCTGGTCTTCGTCATCAACTGTAACCTGCAGCGCCTGGACGGCCCGGTGCGCGGCAACGGCAAGATCATCCAGGAACTGGAGTCGGAATTCCGCGGTGCCGGCTGGAACGTGATCAAGGTGGTGTGGGGCAGCCGCTGGGACTCGCTGCTGGCACGCGACACCAAGGGCCTGCTGATGAAGCGCATGATGGAGTGCGTGGACGGCGAGTACCAGACCTTCAAGGCCAAGGACGGCGCCTACGTGCGCGAGCACTTCTTCAACACGCCGGATCTGAAGGCCATGGTCGCCGACTGGTCCGACGAAGACATCTGGCGCCTGAACCGCGGTGGCCACGATCCGCACAAGATCTACGCCGCCTACAAGGCTGCGACCGAGCACAAGGGCCAGCCCACGCTGATCCTGGCCAAGACCATCAAGGGCTATGGCATGGGCGACGCCGGCCAGGCCATGAACATCACCCACCAGCAGAAGAAGATGCCGGTGGAGGCGATCCGCCGCTTCCGTGACCAGTTCAACATCCCGGTGCCGGACGACAAGATCGAGGAAGTGCCCTACGTCACCTTCGAGGAAGGCTCGAAGGAACTGGAATACATGCGCCAGGCGCGCTTGAACCTGGGCGGCTACCTGCCGGCCCGCCGCCAGAAGGCCGAGCCGCTGCCGGTGCCGGCGCTGTCCGCGTTCGAGGCACTGCTCAAGGCCACCGGCGAGGGCCGCGAAGTGTCCACCACGATGGCCTTCGTACGTATCCTGAACACCCTGCTCAAGGACAAGCAGGTCGGCAAGCACGTGGTGCCCATCGTGCCCGACGAGTCGCGCACCTTCGGCATGGAAGGCCTGTTCCGCCAGATCGGCATCTGGAACCAGGAGGGCCAGAAGTACGTGCCCGAGGACCATGACCAGCTCATGTTCTACAAGGAGTCGCAGACCGGCCAGGTGCTGCAGGAAGGCATCAACGAAGCCGGCGCCATGTGCGACTGGATCGCCGCCGCCACGTCGTACTCGACGCACGGCGTGCAGATGATCCCCTTCTACATCTACTACTCGATGTTCGGCATCCAGCGCATCGGCGACCTGTGCTGGGCCGCGGCCGACATGCGCTCGCGCGGCTTCCTGCTGGGCGGCACCTCGGGCCGTACCACGCTGAACGGCGAAGGCCTGCAGCACGAGGACGGCCACTCGCACGTGTTCCATGCCGCCATCCCGAACTGCATCTCCTACGATCCGACCTTCCAGTACGAACTGGCCGTGATCATGCAGGACGGCCTGCGCCGCATGTACGCCGAGCAGGAGGACGTCTACTACTACCTGACGGTGATGAACGAGAACTACGAGCATCCGGAAATGCCGGCTGGCGTGGAGCGCGACATCGTCAAGGGCATGTACCAGTTCCGCAAGGGCGTCGAGAACAGCAATGCGCCGCGCGTGCAGCTGCTGGGTTCGGGCACCATCTTCCGCGAGGTGATCGCCGCTGCGGAACTGCTGAAAAAGGACTGGGGCGTCGAGTCCGACCTGTGGAGCTGCCCGAGCTTCACCGAGCTGGCGCGCGAAGGCCAGGACGTCGAGCGCTGGAACCTGCTGCACCCGACCGAGCCGCAGCGCGAGTCGCACGTGGCCAAGAGCCTGAAGACCGTGCGCGGTCCGGTGATCGCTTCCACCGACTACGTGCGCGCCTTCGCCGAGCAGATCCGCCCCTTCGTGCCGCGCCGTTTCTCGGTGCTGGGCACCGATGGTTTCGGCCGCTCGGATACGCGCGAGAAGCTGCGCCACTTCTTCGAGGTGGATCGCTACTGGGTCACGCTGGCCGCGCTCAAGGCGCTGGCCGACGAAGGCGCGATCGGCCGCGACAAGGTGGCCGAGGCGATCAAGAAGTACAACCTCGATCCCAACAAGCCGAATCCGACCACGGTCTGATCGGGCCGTCCGCACCAACCCCCGCAGGCGCGGGAGTGCCGCATGGCGTCCGGCCGTGTCCGGAAGCCTTGCGGCGTGGCGGCGTGACAGATGCCGGCGGCGGGGGTAACCTCGCCGCTTGTGCCTGTCGCGCCCCGTGCCTGTCCAGGAGACACTGAATGAGTCAAGCGATTGAAATCAAGGTGCCGGACATCGGCGACTACGACGCCGTTCCCGTCATCGAAGTGCATGTGAAGCCGGGCGATACCATCCAGGCCGAGGACGCCCTGGTCACGCTGGAGTCCGACAAGGCGACGATGGACGTGCCGTCGCCGCAGGCCGGCACGGTCAAGGAAGTCCGCATCAAGGTCGGCGACAACGTGTCCGAAGGCACCGTGCTGGTGATGCTGGAGCCCGCAGGGGCTGCCGCACCCGCGCCGGCGCCTGCCCAGGCCGCCGCGCCGGCTCCGGCTCCGGCCGCTGCGCCTGCCCCGGCCCCCGTGCCGGCGGCGGCCCCGGCCCCGGCTCCCGCCGCAGCCGGCGGCACCGTCGAGGTCAAGGTGCCGGATATCGGCGACTACAAGGGCGTGCCCGTGATCGAGATCCACGTCAAGCCTGGCGATGTGATCCAGGCCGAGGATGCCGTGGTCACGCTCGAATCGGACAAGGCCACCATGGACGTGCCGACGCCGGTCGGCGGCACCGTCAAGGAAGTCAAGGTCAAGATCGGCGACGAAGTGGCCGAAGGCACGCTGCTGCTGATCCTGGAGGCCGCCGGCGCAGCCGCGGCACCGGCGTCACCGGTGGCTGCGGCGAGCGCGCCGGCGGCGGCTGCCGCCAGCGTGCCGGCACCGGCCGCCCCGGCGCCGGCCGCTCCCGTGGCTGCCGCGCCCGCCGCCCAGGTGGCCCCCGCGCCGGCTGGCGTGAGTGGCAAGGCCGCGCACGCCAGCCCCTCGGTGCGCAAGTTCGCGCGCGAGCTGGGCGTGGACGTGTCGCGCGTGCCGGGCACCGGCCCGAAGGGCCGCATCACCCAGCAGGACGTGCAGAACTTCGTCAAGGGCGTGATGAGCGGCCAGGTGGCGGCGCCCGCCCAGGCGGCGCCGGCCGCAGCCGGCGGTGGCGAGCTGAACCTGCTGCCGTGGCCGAAGGTCGACTTCACCCGCTTCGGCGAGGTGGAAAGCAAGCCGCTGTCGCGCATCAAGAAGATCTCGGGCGCGAACCTGCACCGCAACTGGGTGATGATTCCCCACGTCACCAATTGCGACGAGGCCGACATCACCGACCTGGAAGCCTTCCGTGTCCAGCTGAACAAGGAGTACGAGAAGCAGGGCGTCAAGGTCACCATGCTGGCCTTCATGATCAAGGCGGCCGTGGCGGCGCTGAAGAAGTTCCCCACCTTCAACGCCTCGCTCGATGGCGACAACCTGGTGCTGAAGAAGTACTTCAACATCGGCTTCGCCGCCGACACGCCCAACGGCCTGGTGGTGCCGGTGATCAAGGACGCCGACAAGAAGGGCGTGCTCGAGATCGGCCAGGAAATGAGCGAGCTGGCCAAGCTGGCGCGCGACGGCAAGCTGAAGCCGGACCAGATGCAGGGTGGCTGTTTCTCGATCTCGTCGCTGGGCGGCATCGGCGGCACCTACTTCACGCCGATCATCAATGCGCCCGAGGTCGCCATCATGGGCGTGTGCAAGTCGTACCAGAAGCCGGTCTGGGACGGCAAGCAGTTCGTGCCGCGCCTGACGCTGCCGCTGTCGCTGTCGTGGGACCACCGCGTCATCGACGGTGCCGAGGCCGCGCGCTTCAATGTCTATTTCGCGCAGCTGCTGGCCGACTTCCGCCGCATCCTGCTGTAAGCGGGCGGGGCGCGGCGGCTGTGCCGCCGTGCCCGCGGCGAGGCAACGACGAGCAAGACGAGGCGAGCCATGACTACCTGCGTAGTCGTCAAGAAGGACGGTGAGGTGGCGATCGCGGCCGACGCGCTGGTCACCTTCGGCGACACGCGCCTGTCGCGTGCCTACGAGCGCAACCAGAAGGTGTTCCCGGTCGGCGAGAGCTTCATCGCGCTGGCCGGCACCACCGCGCATTTCCCGGTGATGCGCAGCCTGCTGTCCGGGCTGGGCGAGGAGTGCCGGCTGGGCTCGCGCGACGACGTGTTCCGGACCTTCCTCAAGGTGCATGAGAGGCTCAAGACCGAGTACTTCATCAACACCAAGGAGGACGAGGACGATCCTTACGAGTCGTCGCAGATCGTCTGCCTGATCGCCAATCCCGAGGGAATCTTCGGCGTGTATTCGTATCGCGAGGTGTTTGCCTTCGACCGCTTCTGGGGCATCGGTTCCGGCCGTAACTACGCGCTCGGCGCGATGCATGCCGTCTACGACAGCCCCGGGTTCGACGCGGCGCGGATCGCCCGCATCGGGGTCGAGGCCGGCGTGGAGTTCGACAAGAGTTCGGCCGGCCCGGTCGAAGTGCATGTGCTGCGCCTGCGCGCGGCGGACGGCGCGGCGGGCATGGCACCCAACAACGACGGCGTTGCCTGATCCCGACGGGCGGGCGGCGCATTGAGGAGCAAAGCATGAGTGTGATCGAGGTCAAGGTGCCGGATATCGGCGATTTCGACGCAGTGGAAGTGATCGAGGTGCTGGTCAAGCCCGGCGACACGGTCGAGGTGGAGCAGTCCCTGATCGTGCTGGAGTCGGACAAGGCCAGCATGGACGTGCCGTCCTCGGTGGCGGGCACGGTGGTCGATGTGCGCATCCAGGTGGGCGACAAGGTCGGCCAGGACATGGTGATCTGCACGGTCGAGACCGGCGCGGCCCAGGCCCCCAGCCCGGCGCCCGCTGCCGCGCCGGCACCCGCTGCCGCTGCGCCGGCACCTGCAGCCGCCGCGCCGGCCGCCGCGACCCATGGCGGCGGCGCCGACATCCAGTGCGAGATGCTGGTGCTGGGCGCCGGCCCCGGCGGCTATTCCGCCGCCTTCCGCGCGGCCGACCTGGGCATGAGCACCGTGCTGGTCGAACGCTATGCCACGCTGGGCGGCGTCTGCCTGAACGTCGGCTGCATCCCTTCCAAGGCACTGCTGCACAATGCGGCGGTGATCGACGAGGCCAAGGCGCTGGCAGCCCATGGCATCCTGTTCGGCGAGGCCAAGATCGACCTGGACGGCCTGCGTCACTACAAGCAGTCGGTGGTGGGGAAGCTGACCAACGGCCTGGCCGGCATGGCCAAGGCACGCAAGGTGCAGGTGGTGCGCGGTATCGGCAGCTTCCTCGACCCGCATCACCTGGAGGTCGAGCTGACCGAAGGCGAAGGCAAGCAGGCCACCGGCAAGAAGACCGTGATCCGCTTCGAGAAGGCCATCATCGCCGCCGGCAGCCAGGCGGTGAAGCTGCCCTTCATCCCCGAGGATCCGCGCATCGTCGATTCCACCGGTGCGCTGGAGCTGCCTGAGGTGCCCAACAAGATGCTGGTCATCGGCGGTGGCATCATCGGCCTGGAAATGGCGACCGTGTACAGCACGCTGGGCGCCGAGATCGACGTGGTGGAAATGCTCGACGGCCTGATGAACGGCGCGGACCGCGATCTGGTCAAGGTCTGGGAGAAGAAGAACAAGGACCGCTTCGGCAAGGTCATGCTCAAGACCAAGACGGTCGGGGTGGAAGCCAAGGCCGATGGCATCTACGTCAGGTTCGAGGGCGAGCAGGCGCCGGCCGAGCCGCAGCGCTACGACCTCGTGCTGGTCTCGGTGGGCCGCTCGCCCAACGGCAAGCGCATCGGCGCCGAGAAGGCCGGCGTGGCCGTGACCGAGCGCGGCTTCATCGACGTCGACAAGCAGATGCGCACCAATGTGCCGCATATCTTTGCCATCGGCGACATCGTCGGCCAGCCGATGCTGGCGCACAAGGCGGTGCATGAAGGCCACGTCGCGGCCGAGGCGGCGCATGGCGAGAAGGCCTTCTTCGACGCCAAGCAGATCCCGTCGGTGGCCTTCACCGATCCGGAAGTGGCCTGGGCCGGCCTGACCGAGGACGAATGCAAGGCACAGGGCATCAAGTACGGCAAGGGCATGTTCCCGTGGGCAGCATCGGGTCGCGCCATCGCCAATGGCCGCGACGAGGGCTTCACCAAGCTGCTGTTCGATGAAGAGACCCACCGCATCATCGGTGGCGGCATCGTCGGCACGCATGCCGGCGACCTGATCAGCGAGATCTGCCTGGCGGTCGAGATGGGCGCGGACGCCGTCGATATCGGCCGTACCATCCACCCCCACCCGACGCTGGGCGAGTCGGTGGGCATGGCGGCCGAGATCTACGAAGGCGTCTGCACCGACGTTCCGCCGCCGCGCAAGCGCTGAGGGCAGGGTCTTCGCAAGACGGGAGCAGGCCTGTGGCCTGCTCTTTTTTTTTCGGCGCCCGGCCGGCGGTTCCTCGGCGGCGATGCTCAGTCATGTCTGCGCTCCCAGTCGTTGGCGTAGCGGATCAGGTCCGAGTCCCGCTTGATACCGAGCTTGCGCATGGCGCTGATCTTCTGCGTGCTGATGGTCTGCACGCTGCGGTTGCATTGGCGGGCGATCTCGGAGATGGTCATGCCGCCGCCGAACAGGCGCACGATCTCTGCTTCGCGCGCGGTCAGCACATTGCGGGACGCCAGCGATTGGCCGACCACCTGATCCTTGATCGACGGCGAGAAGTAGGGCTGGTGCAGCAAGGCGGATTGCGTGGCGGCGCTGACATGACCGATGCGGTCCGATTTGCTGAGGATGCAGTTGATGCCCAGCCGCAGCAGGGCGCGGATCAGTCCGGGATTGTTCAGCATCGTCAGCACGACCAGGCGCAAGGTCGGGTAGCGGCGCCGGAGCTGGGAGAACAGGGCGATGCCGTCGCCGTGCATGCCGCCCGGCATGGCGTAGTCGGAGATCAGCACATCGCACTCCAGTTCTTCCAGCGACTTGAACAACTCGGTGGAGTTCCTGGCGCGGGCCACGATCGCGAGAGACAGGTCCTTCTGCAGTTCGTGCTGGACACCCATCACGATGGCAGGATGGTCATCGGCAATGATGACGCGGATAGTGTCTGTAGACATGGTCGGTTTCCTCTGGTCCAGATGACAGGTTGCAGGCAAGGTCGCTTTCCATCCCGGGGGCGGCGGAAACAGAGGAAAGCACTGGCTGGCAGGCTCGGGGGCTGGCAGGGACGCTTCCGTCCTCAGGTTGTCTCCCGCTCTTCGCGGGACTTTCGCTAGGAAGGCTCACTAGTGCACTGCGTCCTTCGAAGGGCATGCCCGATCGACAGCGCCTTCGGGCCGTCTGCGTCGTTGCAAAGGCTCGCCATCGCCGCGCGCGATGGCCGTGCTTCCCGCCTGGCCTGCGACCTGGATGCAACGCCGCTCGGGTGCGCTTGCTCCGACGCAACGGATTAGGGAAAGGTGATGAAGTAGCTGGCGAGGCCGTTGGCATCCCCCGCCGCCAGCGGTTCCCCGGTGCGCACATAGCGTGCGAAGAACTTGAGCGTGGCTTCCGTGCCGTTGACTTCCATGGCGTGGTGGCCGGAACTGCCGGCGGGCGGAGCCGAACTGAAATACTTGACGCGCCTTGCGGGCTTGCCGGTGGGAAGGCTGAACATGGCGATGCCGATACCGCCGGCGCCACCGCTGACGCTGAGCGTGTCGGAGGTGTTGCCGGGCTCGTTCTCATCGCGGAACCATATCTGCGGCTTGGCGTTTTGCGCGCAATCGCTGAGCTTCAAGGTGAATGGGTCCGATCCCGGGTCTTCCCAGGCGGGTTCCGCCACGTTGAGGAGCGAATAGTTCTTCATCGTCACGGGAATGGTCGTGACTTCGACTTTGCATCGGTTGGGGATCGTCTCGCGCGGGATCAGGGCATTCATCAGCTTGCCCGTGGCGAGGTTGCTGTTGCAGGCGTTGACCTCCGCATGGGGCCCGACGGTCTGGCCGACGATGCCTTTGCTCGCATCCACCGAGTAGGTGAACAGTTCCACCATGGCACCCTTGGCGATGCCGGTGATCTTGATATCCCCGGCGGGCAGTTCCTTCGGGTCGACCAGCAGTACGAGTTCCTGGAAGAGGTCGAAGGCATAGTTGGTGTCCTCTGTAGCGAGTTCCTTGACATTCAGGATGGTCTGCTGCTGCGGGCCCCGATAGATCGCCTGATCCTTGTGGCTCATGCGGATGCCGATCTTCGATACGAATGGTGTCGGATCGTTTGCGAGGACCACCGGCATGATGTCGGTGTTGACCAGTTGGACCGGATTGATCCAGTTGCCCAAGGCCGCGAGGACCTGCGGCGACTGGGTGCGCTTTGTCTCGAAACGGACGAAGAAAGAGACGGTGCGCTTGAGCAGGACGTCGCCGGGCTTTGCCGCTGCGGTGAGGCCGGTGCCGCTCCAGCCACCGTCGCCGCTCGGCGGCAAGGGAACGCTGCATCTCATCGCACCGTTGTAGCTGGCCGCCGCGACGGAAGCCGGCAGCAGGAGGAGGAGAAGTCTGAAGGCCCCCGCGAGGGCGCGGGCACGGCGGCGCCGGGGGCGCTGCGTCCATGCTGGGGAATTGCGGGTCATAGGGTACTCCGAGGAAGATTGCTTGTTCTGCCGAGGCGGAACAACCGTGTCCGAGGCCAGGGCGTGCAGCCCGGCATGGCGGGCTGCCGGGCCATCCTGGACCGTTATTGCAGCAGGCCGGAGTTCGAACCTGCCGGCGGTAGCAGGGAGGCCGCGCCATAGGCGACGTTGCCCGTCATGCGTCCGGTGTTGAGGCCGGCGAGGCCGCCATAGACCTGCTGGTAGCCCGCCGGTTGGTAGTTGACGCGGGTGGCGGCGGTGGAGTAATCGATCACGCTGCGGTTCACGCCGGCCAGTCCGCCCAGCGCGGCGTATGTTCCGCCACGCACCGAGCCGTTCGCGTGGGAATACGACACCGTGCCCTGGTTGTCGCCGACCACGCCGCCGACATTGCTGCGGCTGCCGCCGGTCACTTCGCCCAGGCCGATGCCGCCGACGATAGTGCCGAGGTTGGCGCCGGCGACGCCGCCCGCGCTGGCGTTGTTGCCGGCGGTGACCTTCCCATGTCCTTCTGCGGCGGTCAATGCGCCGAGGTTGTAGCCGGCGACGCCGCCGGCCAGGCTGGTGGAGCCGCCGGAGACGTCACTGTAGCCCTTGGCGTTGAGCACCTCGCCGCCATAGAGGTTGCTGCCGACCACACCCCCCACGCGGCTGCTGTTGCCTGCGCGCACCTGTCCGGATGCCGTGGCATGGGACACGGTGCCGAAGCTGTTGGCGCCCACCACGCCGCCGACATTGGCGCCGGAGGCATCGACGACCGGCCCGGTGGCCGCGACATGGGCGAGGCGGCCGCCATTGGCGTTGAGACCGGCGATGCCGCCCAGGTTGGCGGTGGCGCTGCCGTTGACCTGGCCGCTGGCCTGCGAGGCGGCAATGGTGGCCCCCGAGTTCAAGCCGACCACGCCGCCGGCGTTGCCGCGCTGGTTGCCCTGCACGCGACCGCTGGCGCTGGCGCTCTCGATCGTGCCGGCGTTGGCGTTCAAGCCGGCGATGCCGCCCGCGTTGACACCGGCCCGGCTGGCGGTGACGGCACCTTCGCTGCGGACATCCTGCAGCGTGCCCCCGTTGTTGACGCCGGCGATGCCGCCGATGCCGCCGCCGATGTCGTTGAGCACGCCGCCGGACACCTGCGCGCGGGAGACCGCACCGCGGATCGCGGCCGGGTCGCCGGCGCCGGCGAGGATGTTCTCACCGGCCACGCCACCGACGGCGCGCGCGTTGACGCCACCGTAGACGGAACCGCTGGTGCTGACGTTCTCCAGCGTGCCGGTATTGATTCCCACCAGCCCGCCGACAGTGGTCGAGCGCGAGGTGTTGCTGCTGACGTTGACCCGTTCCGTGCTGACGTTGCGGATCAGGCCCCGGTTCACGCCTGCCAGAGCTCCCACGGAGCCCGGGACCGGGCCATAAGCGTTGTCGGTCACACTGAGGTTTGCCAGCTTCACGTTGCTGATGGAGCCGGCCGCTTCCGAGAACACACCGACATTGGCGCCGCGCCCGGTGATCGAGAGTCCGCTGATGGTGTTGCCCAGGCCGTCGAAGCTGCCGCGGAAGACGCCGTACGGCCCGCCGATGGACAGCAGGCGGCCGCCTGTGATGCCGTTGCCCAGTACATAGTGGCCATAGAGATTGGTGTCGATCTGCTGCAGCTGGGCGACATTCTGTATCACGGTGTGGCGGATGCCGTTGGCGGTGAAGCCGGCACTGCTCCCAGATAGCGTGACCGAGCCCTTATCGCCGAAGTTGCGTTCGCCCGGCGCGTTGATCTCGAGTTCGCTGGCAGTGCCGCTGAGGGTGAGCTTGTCGTTGATATTCACCTGGTTGCCGGCGTTCAGCATCAGTCCGGCGCGGATGCCGCTGGCACTCACCGGGGCGTTCACGTGGAGGCTTCCGGCCGCCTCCAGCGACAGATGGTTGCTGGAGTTCCAGGCCACCGGGCCCTTGAGGGAAAGGTCTCCGGTCTCGCTCCTGGCCTTGATGTGCGTGGTGGCAAGGTTCTGTGCCAGCGTACCGCTGTAGGCATTGGCGCTGCTGTCGTTGGCGTAGCGGCCGATCGTCATGTCCGGGGCGCTGAGCGTCCAGTTGCCGTGCATGCCGTTGCTGGCGCGCGTGTCGACCATCAGGCCCAGACCGACATCGAGGCCCCGGCCGCGGGTCACGACTTCGCCGCCGTCGCCGACCGTGTTCATTGCGCTGGTGCTGAGCCGTCCGCCGACGAAGGTACGGCCGACGTCGCCGCCGTCCAGCGTGATCTTGCCCGCACGTCGGCTCAGTGTATTGGCTTCGATCGCACCGACGTTGTTGACCACGGCCTGCAGCAGGGCGCCGCTGCCGCGTGCGGTCATCAACACCTGGCCGCCGTCGGCCTTGAGCAGGCCGCCATTGTGCGCCAGCGCGTCCGCGGCGGCACCGTTGATCTCCAGGTTGAGCAGGCCGTCGGCGGCGCCGAAACGCACCATCGCGTCGCCGCCGGCACCGAGTGCCACGCTGCCCATCGGAGCCAGGATCAGGCCATCGTTGCGTACGCGGCCTCCCAGCAGGGCGATGCTGCCGCCCACCGCGGCGGTGAGGGTGCCTTCGTTGACGACGGCGTTGGGGGAGTTCGAATCGGTGAAGCTGTAGTTATGGCCTGGTGCGAGGAACTGCTGGTCGGAGATGCCGTGGGTGGAAGCGACCAGGCCGCCCACGTTGACCTGGGCGCTCTTGCCGAACAGCACGCCATTGGGGTTGACCAGGAAGACTCGCCCGTTGGCCTCCATCCTGCCGAAGATCTCGCTGCTGTTGTTGCCGATGACCCGGTTCAATGCCACGGCAGCGCTGCCGGGCTGGTTGAAGCTCACGCGCTCGCCTGCGCCGATGTTGAAATCGTTCCAGTCGATGATCAGCTTGTCGGTCTTCTGGTTGATCGACATCGCCTGCTGGCTCGCATCCTTCTGGATGTCAGCGCTGCCGCCGGCGATGTTCTGGCCGCTCGGCAGGGCATGGGCCGATGGGGCGGCGACGAGCCCGAGCAAGGCCGCCGCCGCCGCAGTGGCCGCCAGCGCCGGCTTGCCTCGCCTGCCTTGCCGACGCGCGCCTTCGTGCGCAACCTGCCAGCATTGCTGGGCCGTGTTCCAGACCAGGATGTAACTACGGTTCATCTTGCATACCTCTTGTTGTTGAAAGGACTCAGCCGGACTTCGGCAGAGCGGGCATCCGGGCCCAGGGTGGACCGGAAGACGGCTGCAGCCCGCCACCGATGGGGCGGGCTGCAAAAGAATCCAGTGCTCCTTGCTCATGGCGCGGGCGAGCCGTCCCGGGCGATCTCGGCTTCGCCGTGGATGGCCTCGCCACCGTCGCCCGCGGCCTGGTAGCGCAACGGGGTCCCGGGGGGCAAGGCTTCGATGCCCTGTGGCAACGGCAGCGCGGCGCTGCCGAAAGGCGGCACCGTGAGGCCGCCGAGGCGCAGCGGCGACGGCGTTCCCGCTAGCGCAACCTCGGCGAGACTGACGAAGTAGGGCGAGTCGTTGCGGGCTTCCAGTGTCGGGCCGGCTCCCCGTTCGCCGGGCCGCAGCTGCCAGCGCAGGCGCGCGATGGCGCGTTCCGGACTGCCATCCAGGCCGCGCGGGCGGTACAGGACTTTCATGCGCAGGCGCACGGCGAGCTTCAAGCGCCAGTTGTCGCCGGGCGGGCGAGGCGGCACTTCCAGGAAGTTGATCCAGAACACGGACTCGCGATCCTCGGGCATGGCTTCGCCGCTGTGGCGGAGCTGCAGGGCGACGCTCCCCTTGGGGTCGAGGCGTACGAGCGGCGGCGTGAGCAGGAAGGGCACGGCCAGCGTGCTTGGGTCGGCATCCGGCGCGCCGCGATCCAGCCAGGTCTGCAGCAGCACCGGCTGGTCGCCGCTGTTGGCGACGCGGATGGTCTGTTGCGTCAAGCCGGCGGGATAGATGAAGCGGGTGCCTGTGACGGCGAGGGCCGCGTGTGCGCTGCCGGCGCCCGGCAGCAGGCCGCACGCCTGCAGCGTTAGCGCCGCCAGCGCGGCAAGCAGCGCCTGCAGTGCCGACCGTGCCGACCGTGCCGACATTGCCCGCGATGCGGGCATGCCGGATGGGGGGATACGCGAGTGCGCCGCCGGGCTCACCATGTGACGGAGCCGGTGGCACGCCAAGGCGTCGCGAAATGCCGGCCGGCGGCGGATGCCTGGTCGGCTCCGTAGGCTTCGCGGCGCGTCCAGTCCGCCTGTTCGCCGGCGCCTCCCGTGCCGCTGCGGTCCGGTGCGGCGGGCCGTGCCGCGGGGAGCAGACGGCAGGGCAGCTCGAACTGCTGGAAGCCGCGCTGCCGCGCGCCGTCGCTGGCCGGCAGCGCATAGTCGATCTGGCACTGCTGTCCGCCCCACTGGACGAGGATGCTGCCGCGCTCCTGATCGGTGCGGACCACCAGCCGGCTGCCCTGGCCCACTGCGCCGATCACGGCTCCGCTGCGGGCGTCGACCGCCGTGGCGGCGAAGGGCAGCGGCCTGCCGTCCGGCTGGCGGCTGTCGATCAGGATCGGGAAGGCACGCTGTGTGGGGTAGTCGAGGCGGACGATAGCGCCTGCGCGGGGCGCCACGCTGCGCGCACTCTGCTTGAGTTCGACGTCCTGCGACATGCCGCTGGGATCGAGCTCGATGGTATTGAGGCGGTAGGGCGACAATGCCGTGACCACGGCGTAGCCGTGCCGATCGATCTCGGTCTGCGAGGTGGTGCGCGCGCCTTCGGCGTGGGGGGCATGGACCAGCGCGATGGTCTCGCCCAGCGAGCGTGCCAGCGTGACGCCGCCAGGGTGCGCGACCACGCCGCCGGATGCGCTCAGCGAGCCCTGGCGCGAGCCGTTGCCCCAGGACACGCTGGCGCCGACATCGGCGCTGGACAGGCGGTAGCTGACGCTGGCGTTGGCGGTCGCGCGATTGCTGCTGCTGTCGCCCGAGAGCGACAGGTTGTAGTAGCCCTGGCTCAACTGGCCGAAAGTATCGCTGGCACCCAGCATGCCTTGCGTGCCGGCGCGGTCGTCGTGGGTGGTGAAGAGGCTCAGCGTCGGCGCGCCGCCCACTTCGCGTCCGAGCGGGATGTTGAGATTGACGCTGATCAGGGTATTGGTGCGGTTGCCGGCCGACGAGGCGAGGGACTGGGTCGTCAGCCGCTGGGCGGACACGCTGTAGGTGATGCCGCGCCAGCTGTTGCTGTAGCCCGCCGCGAAAGAAAGCACGGTCCCGGGCTGGTTCCAGTACTGCATCGACGAGCCGGTCAGGTAGATGCTGCCGCCGGTATTGCCGAGGCGCTGGCTGATGTTGGCGTCGAGCCGGGTGCGCATGCGCGTCGTGCTGCCGAAGCTGATGCCGCGGTCAGCCCGGTCGCGCATCGCCACTGCGTCGGACAGGCCGAGGTAGCCCGGGGTGGCATAGCGGTAGGCCAGCAGGGAGAAGTCGGTACCGGCCTGCGGCAGGTTCTTGCTGTAGGTCAGGCGATAGCTCGTCCCGCGGTGGCTTCTCCCTCCAGGCGGGCTGGTATTCGATGCGGTGACGTCGGCGGTGAATGCGCCGACGGGGGTATTGATGGCGGCCCCGGCCAGCGCGGACTGGTAGCCGTTGGTCAGCGAGGCGCCGCCGTAGACGGTCAGGTCGTTGTCGAGGCCGTATTGGTAGACCCCCTGCAACAGGAACTGCCGATGGCTCAGGCTGGGGTCGTTGGTCTGGCCCAGGGTCGCGCTGAAGCGGTGGGCGCCGGGGCGCAGCATCTGCACCGCCGTGGCGAAGGGAACGGTGAACGTATGCACCTGTCCGCCGGCCTCGGTGACGCGCACTTCCAGGTCGCCGCCGTAGCTGGCCGCCTGCAGGTCGTCGATGGCGAATGGCCCGGGCGCGACCGTGGTTTCGTAGATCTGGTAGCCGCGCTGGTGGATGGTGACCTTTGCGTTCGAGTTCGCCGTGCCGCGCACCACGGGCGCGTAGCTGCGATAGATGTCGGGCAGCATGCGGTCATCGCTGCTCAGGCGCACGCCGCGGAAGGAGACGGGGTCGAAGAATTCGGCGCCCGTGGTGCTTTCGCCGAGCAGCAGCTGCGAACGCAAGGGTGGGAGATCGGTCTGGGCATAGGTCAGGCCGCGCTGGTAGTCCAGGCCGCTTTGCGGCGACCAGGCGACGGTGCCGCTGTGGCGCAGGCGTACGCTGCCGATGTTCACTCCCATGTCCAGGCCGGCATAGCCGCTGGTCTGGCTGCTGCCGTTGGCCTGGGTCGTGAACAGGTTGGTGTGGTAGTTGAGCCGCGCGCCCGGGATGCCCTGGTCCCAGTTCTCGGGGGCGACATAGGTGGGCGAGCTGCCGCTGCGCAGGAAGATGCGCGGCACCGTGAGGTAGAGCTTCTGCTCGCCCTGGTCGAGGCGCACCTCGGCCCCTGGCACATAGTCGGAGAGCGGCGCGCACACCAGGCCCTCGGGCATCTGGGTATTGCCCAGCTGGTCCTGGCCGCGCGCGGCCTTGTCCAGGTCCACGCCGGCCCGGGCCAGCAATTCGCGGCTGAAGCAGGGGACGGGCTCAGCCTCGGCTCGATCCGACGCGCGGCGGAACTCCACGTCTTCCAATCCGCGCCACTGCCCGTTGACCATCAGGTCGAGGCGATGTTTTCCGGGCTCGACCGGATTGCCGCGCGCGAAGCGCGCGGTGTCGATCTGCTGGCCGTCGGAGCCCTGGACCAGGAAGGCGCTATCGAAGACCACTGCTTCTGCCGCGTGTAGCGGCGTGCGGGCTGGCACCTCTTGTGCGCTGCTGGCGCCTTTGGCGTCTGCCGCCGCCGACGCCTGCGCGCTGGCAGGGGCGGCCGGCGGTGCGTTGCTGTCGGCCTCGCTCGACGCCGGGCCGGTGGCCTTGTCCGGGTCGCTGGCACGCGCCTGCTCCAGCAGCATGCCAATGCCGGCACCCGTTTGGCCGGCACCCAGCGCGAAGGAGGGCAGCATCAGGCCGACCGCCAGCATGATGGGGCTGTGCGTTGCAGAACGCGTCCGCCCGTGCCGGGACGAACGAGGCATGCGGGTTGGCGGGAAGCGAGATGTGGGTTGATTGCGCATGGAACGAGCGAGTACTGACGGGCGGCGTCGCCTCCGCACCCCTTGGCAGCGGGTTGAGGAGGGCAGCGCGAGCGCCTAGCGCGATGGCGTCATCGGGGGAGGCGCCACCGGGGACGGCGTCACCGCAGGCGGAGAATCGAGGAACTTCTCCAGCGTGTGCGTACCGCCGAAGTCGGTGATCACGTGGTAACGGACGGCTGGCCGTTCAGCGGTGCGAGGCAGGTTGTCGTGAAGATCGAAGCGCAACTGGCTGAACGGGGCGACCATGCCGCCGCCGGCATCCACCACCTTGTCGCCGACCTTGGCCTCTACAGCACTGAAGGAGACGTAATAAGGCGTGGGATTGGAAACCTCGATCTGCTGCGCGGCCCGTCCCGAGGGCGGCTGACCGGCGTGCGCCGGGGCTGGCAGCAGCGTCCAAGTCAGCCGGTCGCCTGCAACCGAGACTTCCCGCGTGACCAGCGGTGCCGGACGGTAGAACAGCTTGATGCGGGTGCGGAAGGACAGAAGCACGAAGTCCCTCTGCGTGGTCTTCGGCGTGGGCGGAACGTCGACCACGTTGATCCAATAGACGGACTCGCGGTCCTGGGGCAGGTCGTCTCGCAGCCGGCTGATGCGCAGGACGGCGCCGCTGTCGGGTTCGACACGGCTGACTGCCGGCGTGACCATGAATGGCGTGGTCACGCGATCCGGCGGCAGGTCCGCGCGCCCGTCGTCGATCCAGGTCTGCATCAGGGCGGGTGCGTTGCCGCTGTTCTGGATCTGCAGCGATACGTCGCGGGCATTGCCGGGAAAGACCAGGCGCGTGCCCTGCAGGACCAGGCTGGCCTGAACCGGGGCCGCCAGCGCCATGGCACCGGCGGCCAGGAGGAAGAGGATGCTGCGCATCGCCGGCGCCATGTCTCGCCCTCCTTATTCGTAGGCGATCTGGTAGCGGATCTGCGAGTTGTAGATGCCGGGCCGCACGCCGGCGGGGCCGGTCGTATCCTGGCGGACCAGGTTGGCGTAGTACTTCAGCGTCACCGAGTTCGTGGCCGAGTCGATGGCGAAGGACGGCGTGGCCGGATTGCTTCCCAGCATCAGTTTCTGGGTGCCGGCACTATCGCCGTAAAGGTTGACCTGGACGTTCTCCGCGTAGTCAGTACCGGTCAGGTTCATCAGGCCGCCGTTGTTGCGATCCACCAGGGCGCCGAGATCGTCGAACTTGATCTTGGCCTTGGGGGTGGAGCCTGCGCTGAAGGTGCAATTGGACAGCTGGATGCTGAATTCCGTCGGCGACAGGAGCGTGTTTGCCGGTCTGCCGTTGGTGTCGAAATCGGCAGGCTTGAGCTGGGGAAACTCCACGAGCTTGTCGGTATCGCTGGGGTTGATCTTGCAGGTGGTGTCGAAAATCTTGCCCGAGAACTGGATCCTGCCGTCGAAGGCATGCGACAGCGTGGGCAGGCCGGCCGCCAGGGCGACGAGCGAGGCGAGGGCGATACGTTTCATTTTTAAGGTCCTTTTCAATGATTTGAAAAATCGCTCCAGCACGTTTTTGAAAATCCGGGGGCACGGGAGCGGTTGGGTATCCGGTGGAGGCTTTCTGCTTTACCGCCGGGGACGCCGTGGAAGGCGTGCATGCGCCTGAACGTGATCTCTCAGGCATCTGCAGGGACTACTTTAATGGCTCCGGCGCGGCTTAGGTCTAGTAATAATGCGAAATTTGGATAGTATTTATCCGATATTTGTTTTTCTTAATTCTCCTTTTTGTATCTTTTATCTTGTTTGATATTTATTCCGCGATTAATGGTGGATATTTCCCCTTGTCATGGGTTTTTCTGTGATCTGTCCGATTTGATTTGATTGTCTTGGGTGGGTTTTTTCTTATCCGGTGGCAGGCCATTGCATATGGCCGTGAAACAGCCGGCCGGTGAAGGACGTACACAGCAGGCGGCATGGCGCGGCTGGTCGATGGCAGAGGTCGATGGGGGCGGCCGGGCCGCAGGCTTGCCGGCAGAGCGGTGGCCGGGTGAAACGGGATAGTATTGGCGGCATCCTTGCGCAATTAACGGCCAAGACAATCGGCCGTCAGGAATGCCTGCGGTCAAGCTGGAAGGCGGGCAGTCGGATGCAAGGAGGGGGGACGAAAAAAACCCGGCGTGTTGCCGGGTTCAAGGGTACCGTTGCGTTACGCAAGTACCGTTGCGTTACGCAAGGCGGATACCGAGGAGACAAGGGGAGGGGTCCGATCGGACCGCCGTTGGCAAAGCGCGCTGCTGTGGCAGGGGCGCTTTGCCAACGGGCCGGCGAGGCCGGCCGGACCGCCGCCGGCAGGGCCGGCGGCGGTGCTGCTTTGCCTGACTTAGGCGGCAGCGGGCTTCTTGGCAGCCGAGCGGGCGGTGGCGCCGGCTTGCTGGGCAGCCTTGCTGGCAGCGCTGGCGGCAGCTTGGAAATTGCTTTCGGCGATTTCCACGGCTTGCTTGGTGGCCTTCTGCACCGACTCGTAGGCGTTGTTGGCGGCGCTGATCGCGGATTTCACGATGGCGACGGTCGATTCGGAGCCGGCCGGCGCGTTCTTGGCGAAGTTGTCGACCAGGGCTTGCACCTTCTTCGAGCCTTCGGCCAGTTGGGCTTCGGCGACCTTGGTGAACTCGCCCTGGGTTTCCGAGGCGATTTCATACAGGTGACGGGTGTAGGCCAGGGCCTTCTCGGCGACGGGCTGGACCAGCGAAGCCTGGATGGCCAGCAGTTCCTGCGCGTCCTTGGCGGACAGCGCCTTCTTGGCGTTGTCGACGTTTTCGGCGAAGGTGGTCTTGACGACCTGCAGGTTCAGTTCAACCAGCTTCTCGACGCCTTCGAACGCCTTGGTGGTCAGGCCGAACAGGGTTTCCAGATTGGCTTTTTGTGCAGCTGCAACTTGTTCCGGGGTCAGGATCATGCTGAGTCTCCAGTGGTGGGTTCAGATTCAAGCAACGTTAGGCCGCCCAGATGTCATAGCGGTGACAGGTGGAACCTGTCGTAAAGCCAAGCCCAGGCGTATTCGTCCGCAGCACTCACCCGCTTCGATCGAGGATGATGCGCTGCAACAATTCCTATTCTAGGGGAAGCGCGGAGGCTGTCAAGCGCTTTTTGTGCATCGCACAAAAAAGAGGGTGCATGTCGAGGAAAAGTGCCGCCTCGTACGCCTGCAACCCCCGCGCCGGTGGGGGGCGGGGAGCAGTGCTAACATCTCGGCTTCGCGTGGCGACTGCCTGCCGCGCTTGCCCCGCTGCCCCGCCTGCCCGAGCCATGCTTGCCTACTACGCCGACGAGTTCGTCTTGCCGCTGCCGCCGGACCACCGCTTCCCGATGCGGAAGTACCGCATGCTGCGCGACGGCGTGGCGGCCTCGGTAACCGGGCTGGAGCTGTGCGAGGCGCCGCGGGCGGACGATGCAGACTTGCTGCGCGCCCACACTGCCGACTATGTGCGGCAGGTATCGGCCGGGCAACTCGATGCAGCGCGCCAGCGCGAGATCGGTTTCCCTTGGTCGGTCGAAATGGTGGAGCGCTCGCGGCGCTCCGCCGGTGCGTCGATCGCCGCGTGCAGGGCGGCGCTGGCCGACGGCATCGCGGTCAACCTGGCCGGCGGCACCCATCACGCCTATGCCGACAAGGGCGGCGGCTTCTGCGTCTTCAACGATGCCGCCATCGCGGCACGGGCGCTGCAGGCGGAGGGCCGCGTCGCACGCGTAGCGGTGGTCGACCTCGACGTGCACCAGGGCAACGGCACGGCCTCCATCCTGGCCGGCGACCCGAGCATTTTCACGCTGTCCTTGCACGGGGAGAAGAACTACCCCTTCCGCAAGGAGGCCAGCGACCTGGACGTGGGCCTGCCCGACGGCTGCGGCGACGAAGCCTACCTGCAGGCGCTGCAGCAGGCGATCGAAACGCTGTCGCAGCGCTTCTCGCCGCAACTGATCATCTACCTGGCCGGTGCGGATCCGCATGAGGGCGACCGGCTCGGCCGGCTCAAACTCACCCTGGGCGGCCTGGCCCGGCGCGATGCCCTGGTCTTCGACTATGCGCTGGCGCGCCGTCTGCCGGTGGCCGTGGCGATGGCGGGCGGCTATGGCCGGCAGATCGAGGACACGGTGGCCGTCCATGTGCAGACCGTGGTACTGGCGGCGCAGTATCAGTTACGCCATCCGCTGCGCGGCGCAGCCGCGACGGCGCGCGTGGCAGGAGCGGCGGCGTGAGCGGCGCGGCGGCGGGTACGCGTGCCGGCGGCTCCCGGCTGTGGGTGGCCTGCATGCCATGGCTGTTCGTGCTGATCTGGAGCACCGGCTTCATCGTTGCCAAGTACGGCATGCCTTATGCCGAGCCCATGACCTTCCTGTTCCTGCGCTTCGCCGGCGTGCTGGTCTTCATGCTTCCCTTCGTGCTGCTTGCGCGGGTGCCGCTGCCGCAACGCCAGGGACGTACCGACTGGCGCAAGGTCGGCCATCTGGCCCTGGCCGGCCTGTTCCTGCAGGCTGGCTACCTGGGCGGGGTCTGGGCCGCGGTCAAGCTGGGCATGCCGGCCGGCGTGTCGGCGCTGATCGTGGGCATGCAGCCGGTGCTGACCGCGCTGATCGCCACGCGGCTGGGCGAGCGCATCGGTGCCCGGCAATGGCTTGGGCTGCTGTGCGGCATCGCCGGCGTCGGGCTGGTGGTGGCCAACAAGCTGACGGTGGCCGGCATGTCACCGGCGTCGCTGCTGCTGGCGCTGGGCGCCTTGCTGTGCATCACCATCGGCACGCTGTACCAGAAGCGTTATTGCCCGGTGTTCGACTTGCGCATCGGTTCGGTGATCCAGTTCGCGGCATCGGCGCTGGCCTGCCTGCCGTTCATGTTCCTGTTCGAGACACGTGAGGTGCACTGGACCGCGGCGATGGTGTGTGCACTGCTATGGTCGGTGCTTGCCTTGTCGATCGGCGCTATCTCGCTGCTCTTCGTCCTGCTGCGGCAAGGTGCTGCCACGCGCGTGTCCAGCCTGATGTACCTGACGCCGCCCACCACGGCGGTGATGGCCTGGCTGTTGTTCGGCGAGCGTTTCCCGCCGCTGGCAGCGCTGGGCATGGCCTTGGCGGTGGCGGGGGTAGCCCTCGTCATGCGCCGTTGAGCGCCGCCGCCTTCGGGAGACTTCGCCGTCTCCCGGGCCGATTTTCCGGCCCATCCCATCCACTCGTCCATTCGCTGAACCTGACCGAGCGCGAGCCATGAAACCGCAAGCAGAACCCCGCAGCGCCTATCGTCATTTCCTTCCCATCACCACGCGCTGGATGGACAATGATGTCTATGGCCACGTCAACAACGTCGTCTACTACAGCTACTTCGATACGGTGGTGAACCGCTACCTGATCGAGCAAGGAGTGCTGGACCCGGCCGCGGGCGAGACCATCGGCCTGGTCATCGAAACACAATGCAACTACTTCGACTCACTTAGCTTTCCCGATACCGTGGTGGCCGGGCTGCGCGTGGCACGCCTGGGAAATACCAGTGTGCGCTACGAGGTGGGGCTGTTCCGCGGCGAGGCGGAGACGGCGGCGGCGCAGGGACACTTCGTCCATGTCTACGTCGACCGCGCGTCGCGCCGGCCGGTCCCGCTGCCCGAGGCACTGCGGCGGGTACTCTCGCCGCTGGCGGTCGAGCTGGCGGAATCGGCATGAGGCAGGGTGCCGTGGCGCACCTGCCGCACGGGGCGGGAAGGCGAGGGGCCGGCGAGGTGAACCAGCCGTGAAGCAAGCCGTCAAGCAAGTCCTGAAGCAAGCAAGGTCCGTGGAGCCGCAAGGCCCGCTGCCCGACGAGGTGGCGGCGGTCGACCGGGCCATCCTCACCCGGCGCTCGGTGCGCGCTTTCCTCGATACCCCGGTGCCGCGCGAGACGGTGGAGGACATCCTCGGCGTGGCCAGCCGCGCACCGTCCGGTACCAATTCCCAGCCTTGGCGCGTCTACGTGCTGACCGGCGATGCCAAGGCGCGCCTGTGCGCCGATGTGCTGGCGGCCTACGACGATCCGGAGCGCGACAGCAAGTATCTGGAAGAATATCCCTACTATCCGCGCGAGTGGATCGATCCCTATCTGGCGCGGCGCCGCAAGGTGGGCTGGGATCTCTATGAATTGCTGGAGATCAGCCGCGAGGACAAGGCGCGCATGCACGAGCAGCATGCGCGTAACTTCCGCTTCTTCGACGCGCCGGTCGGATTGATCTTCACCATCGACCGCATCATGGAGCAGGGCAGCTGGCTCGATTACGGCATGTTCCTGCAGAGCCTGATGATCGCGGCGCGGGCGCGCGGGCTGGATACCTGTCCACAGGCGGCCTTTGCGCGCTTCCATCGCGTCATCGGCGATCATCTGCGCCTGACGGAAGACGAGATGGTGGTGTGCGGGATGTCCCTCGGTTACGCCGATCCGGATGCCATCGCCAATCAATTGAGCACGGAACGTGAACCGGTCAGCGGGTTCGCGCGTTTTCTCAGTTGAGACCGCAGTGACATCGCGAGGGAGCGCCGTAACCGGCCTCCCACCTTGTGTTTGTGGCTGACGAGTCGTTTCCGGGCATGGTCCCGCAGGCGATCCGGTGGATCGCCTGTTTCGTTGGGTGACTGGGGAATCCGGCCGATGAGTGCTTTTTGCATAACATTTATCGCATCGTGGAAATGTTTGCAAATCGAACTTTAAGGAGCGATCGTAAGTCTCTAATCTTGCTAACAATTTCAACTTTTCCTAAACTGGCGCCATCCCTGATGCGCTGAACGAATCATGTCCCGGTCCGATTCCCCATTCCTGAGATTCTTCGGCCTCTCCTCGTTGTCCTCCGCCGCCACTGCCGTGATGGTGTCCGCGTCCCTGCTCGCCGTGCCCGTGGCGCACGCGGCCGACGCCGGATCGAACGGCAAGACCAGTAAGACGGCCAAGAAGACGAGCAAGAGCACGAAGAAGACGGCCGCCGCTGGCGCGGCCAAGAAGTCCGCCAAGGCGGAAGGCGCCACCCGCAAGGTGGTGGTGCTGAAGAACGGCAAGCGTCACGTGGTGACGCAGCGCCAGGCGGTGCCGGTGCGCACCGCCTTCACGCCGGCCAAGCCCTCGATGGGCGAGGCGCTCGGCCTGCGCGAGACCGCCGACGCGCTGGCGCTGCGTTCCAGCGTGGCGCTGGTGATGGACCAGGACACCAATGAGGTGCTGTTCCAGAAGAACCCCAATGCGGTGCTGCCGATCGCCTCGATCACCAAGCTGATGACGGCGACGGTGGTGCTGGAGGCGCGCCAGCCGATGGATGAGATGCTCACCATCACCGAGGAAGACCGCGATACCGAGAAGCACAGTGGCTCGCGCCTGCGTTTCGGCGCCCAGCTCAGCCGCCACGACATGCTGCTGCTGGCGCTGATGTCTTCGGAAAACCGCGCCGCCTCGGCGCTCGGCCGCAACTATCCGGGCGGCCTGCCTGCCTTCGTGCAGGCGATGAACCGCAAGGCGCGCGAGCTGGGCATGAACGACACGCACTACGTCGACTCGAACGGCCTGTCGAGCAGCAACGTCTCCAGCGCGGTCGACCTGGCGCGCCTGGTCAATGCGGCCTACCGCAACCCGACCATCCGCGAGTTCTCCACCCAGACCGAGTACGAGGTCAACGTGCTGGGCCGCCCGCTGCACTATGTCAGCACGAATCGCCTGGTGCGCGGTGGCAACTGGGATATCGGCCTGCAGAAGACGGGCTTCATTTCCGAGGCCGGCCAGTGCCTGGTGATGCAGGCGCGCGTGCACGGCCGCAATGTCGTGATGGTGTTCCTGGACTCGGTCGGCAAGCTGTCGCGCTTCGCCGATGCCACCCGCGTGCGCGACTGGCTGGAGCACTCGCCGTCGATCCAGCCGCGCCCCTTTCCCGGAGCACCCAATCTGACCCAGGGTCCGACGTCGCCGCAGGCGGTGCTGGCGTCGCAGCAACCTCGCGGGACCTGATCCCGGGCAGCGGGTGCACGTAAGACAAAGCGCCGGTCGATCGACCGGCGCTTTGTTTTTTTACGGCCTGTGCGGCGCAACCGCGTCAGAGCAGCTTGCCCGGGTTCATGATGCCTGCGGGGTCGAAGACCCGCTTGATCTCGCTCATCAGCCGCAACTCCAGCGGATCCTTGGTGCGCAGGAAGTCATCACGCTTGAGCTGGCCGATGCCGTGCTCGGCGCTGATGCTGCCGCCATAGCGCACCACTTCGTCGATCACTTCCGCCGTGACCGCCTTGCCGTGCCGGGTGGCCCAGTCGGGGCCGGCGCCGGCCGGGCGCGAGAGGTTGTAGTGCAGGTTGCCGTCGCCGAAGTGGCCGAAGATGAAGGGGCGGATGCCGGGATCGAGCCGGGCCACCCGCTGCGCCATGCTGTCCATGAAGGCCGGGATCCGTTCGATCGGCAACGAGACGTCATGCTTCAGGTGGGGGCCGTCGGCCCGTTGCGCTTCCGAGATCTCTTCGCGCAGCTTCCACAGGGCCTGCAATTGCGCCAGCGAGGCCGAGACCGCGGCGTCGAGGCACAAGCCGTCATCCAGCGCCGTGCCGATTACTTGCTCGAGCAGGGCGCCGAGCGCGGACTCGTCGGTCGTGTCGGCCAACTCCACCAGCACATAGCCGGGGTAACGCGTGGCAAACGGCTCCTGCACGCCTTCGGCATGGGCCAGCACGAGGTCCACGCAGTCCCCGGTGAAGAACTCGAAGGCCTGCAGGCGCGCGCCGCAGCGGGCGTAGAGCAGCGAGAACAGCGACAGGGCCTGCGCCGGGGACTCCACGGCGGCCAGCACCACGCTGCGCACGTCGGCGCGCGGCAGCAGGCGCAGCGCGGCTGCGGTGATGACGCCCAGCGTGCCTTCCGAGCCGATCAGCAATTGCTTGAGGTCGTAGCCGGTATTGTCCTTGCGCAAGGCCCGCAGGCCGTGGAACACCTCACCGGTAGGCAGCACGGCTTCGATGCCCAGCACCAGTTCGCGCGTCATGCCGTAGCGGACCACATTGACGCCACCGGCGTTGGTGGCGAGGTTGCCGCCGATCTGGCAGGAGTCTTCCGCCGCCAGGCTCAGCGGCAGCAGCCGGTGCTCGGCCTCGGCGGCGCGGCGCAGGTTGCCCAGGATGCAGCCGGCCTCGGCCACCATGGTGTTGGCGATGGTGTCGATCGAGCGGATCGCGTTCATGCGGTCCAGGCTCAGCACCACGTTGCGGGGGCTGCCATCCGGCGTGGCGGCGCCGCACAGTCCGGTATTGCCGCCGCGCGGCACCACCGGCACCGCGGCCTGCTGGCACAGGGCGAGCGCGCGCGACACTTCCTCGACGCGGCGCGGGCGTACCACCGCCTGTGCCTGGCCCCGATAGAGGCCGCGCCAGTCGGCGAGCCAGGGGGCGATGTCTTCCGGGCGGGTGGCCACCGTATCGGGGCCGAGCGCCTCGACGAGGCGGGGCAGGAAATCGTCAGGTTGCATGATCAGGCAGGGAGATCGGGTTCAGGGAAACGGATGCAGGGTTCCGGCATGCCGGCACGCCGCCGTCAGGCCGGGGCCGGGGCAGCTGGGAATGGGCCCTTGCCTTCCAGCCGCAGGCCGAGGCGGGCGGCCGCGCCGCGCAGATGGGCCTCGGCGGCGGCCCGGGCACGCACGGGGTCGCCTGCCTCGATGGCGGCGAACACGGCCACGTGTTCGTCGTGCACGGCCTCGGCCAGCCCCGACTGGCGCAGCGTATTGCTGCGCGCGGTGCGCACGGCGTCGTGCAATTGCACGTTCAGGTACTGCAGCAGTTGCTGGTAGTACTTGTTGTGCGTGGCGGCGGCGATCGCGATATGAAAGGAGGTGTCGAGGTCGGCGGCCGGCTGCGGTTCCAGCAGGCGCTGGCGCAGGCCTTGCAGCAGGTCCGACAAGGTGTCGAGGTCGTCCTGCGTGCGCCGCAACGCCGCCAGGGCAGCGGCCGCGCCTTCGAGCTCGAGCCGCAATTCATAGAGGCTGGCCATCTCCTCTCGGTCCACGGCCAGTTGTGCCGGCAGGCGGAAGCCGGCACTGCCGGTGCGCGCGCGCACCATGCAGCCCAGACCCTGGCGGCTTTCCACCAGCCCCTGCGCACGCAGGTGCTCGGTGACCTCGCGGATCACGGCGGCGCTGACGCCGAAGCGTTCCGCCAGCTGGCGGCCGCTTGGCAAGCGGCTGCCGAGCGGGTAGTCGCCGCGGGCGATTTCCGCGCTCAACTGCTGGGTGACCTGTTCGGTGAGGGTGACGGCTCGGGTACGCATGGGAGCCGATTATATGCTTTGCAGCTTATCTGATAATTAAGGGTTAATACTTAGTATTGATGGATGACCGGCTGGCCCCGGGGTGTCGGGAGAGGACCGCCGCCAGGGTGCCGTGGAGGGCTTGCGAGGGCGTGCGAGGGCGTGCGAGGACTTGCGGTGGCCATGCCGCGGGAGGGCGCCGGTGCGGCTACCCGCGCACAGTCGGCCTCGCCGCGGCGGCCGGAGCGGTGGCCGCAGCCGGGGCGATTCCCAGCCGCATCGGCTGGGCCGGCCGCAAGGTAATGTGCAGCACGGTATCGAGCTGCTCCGCGTCCGGCGGCAGCGACAGCGAAAAGCGCTGCAGCACCATGGCTGCGACGACCGTCAGTTCCGCCATCGCCAGATGCTGCCCGAGGCAGACCCGCGGGCCGGCGCCGAACGGCAGGTAGGCGCCGCGCGGGAAGTCGGGGGCGCCGGCGGCGAAGCGCTCGGGCCGGAAGGCGAGCGGTTCGTCGAACCAGCGCGCATCGTGGTGCATCAACTGGACCGGGAGCATGAACAGGGTGCGCTCCGGGAAGGTCCAGGGGCCGAGGGTCAGCGCACGCTTGCTGCGGCGGCTGATGAGCACCGGCGCCGTCGGGTACAGCCGCAGCGTCTCCTTGACGGTCTGGGTCAGGTAGGTCAAGCCGGGCAGCGTATCGGCGCCGGGTGCCCGTCCCTGCAGCACGCGCTCCACTTCCGCGCGTGCCGTGGCTTGCGCGGCGGGGTTCGCGGCCATGCACCACGCCCACCAGGCCAGCGTGGCCGCGCTGGTCTCATGGCCTGCCAGGAAGGCCGTCATGCACTCGTCCCGCACGGCCTGCAGCGGCCATGCGGTGGCATCCTGCCGATGCAGGCCGAGCAGGCGCGTCAGCAGGTCGTCGGGCCAGGCATCCTGCGGCAGGCGCAGGCGCGCCAGCAGATGGCGCTCGACCAGGGCGCGCAAGGCCGCTACGGCGTTTCGCTTGCGTCGTTTCCAGGGCATCCAGTCGGGCCAGCTTGCCGGCCAGTAGAACTCCTTGTCGGCGGCGACCAGGGCAGCGTGGACGGCGTGTTCCGCAAGGCGGGCATCGTCGCCGATTCCGCTCGAGAACAGGGTCTGCATGATGATGTCCATGGCGAGCCCGGTCAGCGCGCTCTCGACGGGCCAGGCCGGCGCCCGGGTCGGCCACTGCGCCAGCGCCTTGTCGCAGGCGGCGACGATGGTCGGCACCAGCGATTGCACCGGACGTGGCGCGAAGGCCGGCTGCAGCGCCGTGCGCTTGCCGTGCCAGGCCTCGCCCTCGACGATGAGCACGCTGCGGCCCTGCAATCCGGAGAACACGTGCATGGCGCGTTCCCAGCGCACGAGGTCGGCATGACGGGCCACGAGCAACTCACGCGCCAGTTCGGGATCGCTGACGATGACCTGGTGCTCCGGCCAGATCGCCAGGTGGACGATGTCGCCGTGGGCCTGCTTCCACCCGGCCAGAGCACCGAGCAAGTCGCGTGACATGTGGCGCAGCAGTCCCCAGCCGGTCAGTCCGGGCGCCGGGCCCGGCGGCCAGGCGTCTTGCGGGGCGGGGGAAGCCGGGCGCGAGGGCGCGCTGGCGTGGACGGGGCAGGAGGAGGGCAGGCGGGTGGGCATGCGGCGCATTGTGGGCAAGGTGCCGCGTCCGGTCTTGAACGGAAACGACATCGACACGCACGGCCGGCCTCCCTATACTGCGCCGACATGTCAGCACTGCTCCAGCCCGCTCCGGCCCGTATTCCCGTTCGACAGCCGTGTCCCGATCCGCTTGCGCGCGCGCCGCGCGCGCCGGGGGGCGAGGCAGCCTGCCTGTATCCGGCGCCGCCCGCCTTGCAGGGTGCCATGGTGGCGGTGGCCTTCCGCGACACGCGTGCGCTGGCCTTGAGCGACGCGCAGTGCCTGTCGCACTTCCCCGCGTCGCCGCTGGTGTGCCTGTCGTGGTACCAGGGTATCGAACCCGGGCTGGTGGAGCGCCGCGAGGGCAGGACGGGCTGGCATCCGTTCGGCACTTCGGTGACCTTGTCGGGCAGCCAGTCGCGCCCGATCGTCAGCTGGGCGCCGACCACGGGGCGGGGCGGCATCGCATGTTTCACGCCGGATGCCGCACGGCTCCTGTTCGGCATCGATCCGTCCGCAGTACAGGACCGTTTCGTCTGTGCCCGCGCCTTACTGGGGCCGGCGTGGCAAGGTTGGCTCGATGCGCTGTCGGCCACGCCCGATGACGCGGCCGCGCTGGCCCTGCTGGAGCGCGGCCTGGGGCCGCGCTGGCGGGCGCAGCGGGGCGGTTCGGCCGCCACGGTGCTGCGGCAGGCCGGGCGCCACTGGGTCGAGCGTCTTGCCTGGCAGGCGCGCCAATGGCGCCTTACCCACGGCGCGCGCCAGGTCGAGCGCCGTGTCAAGGCCTACAGCGGCCGCTCGCTGCGCGAATGGCAGGCAATCGTCAGGACCGAGGAGCTGTTCTTCTCCGCGCGCGACCGCCTCGACGCCGGACAGCCGTTCGAGTGGGCGGACATGGCTGCCGAGGCGGGTTTCGCCGACCAGGCGCACCTGAGCCGGGCGACCAAGCGCATCACCGGCTTCGCGCCGGCGGAATTCACGCGGCGCTACCTGGAGGACGAGTCCTTCTGGATCTACCGGCTGTGGGTGTGAGGCTTGCGCGGCGCCAGGGCCGCGCTTGCGCTCAGGCGCTTTCCTCGGCCGTGTAGCCCATGCCGCGCGAGATCTGCAGCGCGGTGTCCTTCAGGTTCTGCAGCCAGCTGTCCTGCAGCCGGTCGGCCGGCGCCGACAGCGACAGGCCGGCGATCAGGCGGCGCGAGTCGTCATAGATGCCGGCCGCGATGCAGCGCACGCCCAGCTCCAGTTCCTCGTTGTCGCGCGCATAGCCGTTGCTGCGCACCCAGCTCAGCTCGCGCTCCAGCTTGGGCAGGTCGGTGATCGAGGTACGGGTGTGCCCGGCCAGGCCGGTGCGCGTGGCATAGCTGCGCACGCGCGCGGCTTCGTCGACCGCCAGGAACAGCTTGCCGACCGAGGTCAGGTGCAGCGGCGCGCGGCCGCCGATGGCGCGCACCACCTGCATGCCCGAGCGCTCGCTGTAGGCGCGTTCGATGTAGACGATCTCGTCGCCCTGGCGCACCGACAGGTTGACGGTCTGTCCGGTCACGCGATGCAGCGCGCGCATGGGTGCCAGCGCCGCTTCGCGTACCGAGAGCCGGGCTTTGACGAGGTTGCCCAGTTCCAGCAGGCGCATGCCGAGCCGATAGCTGCCCGGGTCGGAGCGGTCGACGAAGCGGCAGGCCACCATGTCGTTGAGGATGCGGTGGGCGGTCGAGGGGTGCAGGCCGGTGGTCAGAGACAGTTCTTTCAAGCTGACCGGATCTGCGTGCTGGGCGAGGGCGTCCAGCAGGGTCATCATGCGTTCGATAACCTGGATCGAGGTCTTTCCAGGCGATTTGTCAGCGTCAGACATGGGGAGAGTCGGGCGTTGCTGCCCTGCAATAGATTTTAAGCGTCTACGTGATTCTATCTCGCATCGTGAAAATTTCAATACGTGAAATGCAATCCCAGTAGAAAGACTCTAGCCGAAGCGCGCTCCTGGGCGCTTTCCGGGGGGCGCGGCGCCGCCGCGTTGCCGCGCTAAGTCGTTGATTCATCGAGTGTCCGCGCCGGGCTCCCTGCCGAAGCCGGGCGTGTGGCCGCACCATGTGCGCCAGTCGAGGCGCCAGGGCGCATAATTGCGGGGTTTCGGGTCTCGATGAAGGGAAACAATGCGAGTCGGTCTGTTCGCCACCTGCCTGGTGGACCTCATGCGCCCGGAGATCGGGTTCTCGGTACTGAAGCTGCTGGAGAAGGCCGGGTGCGAGGTGATGGTCCCGGAGGCGCAGACCTGCTGCGGCCAGCCGGGCTACAACTCCGGCGAGCGCGCGGGCGCGCGCGACCTGGCCGAGAAGTTCCTGCGCGAGTTCGAGATGTTCGACTACGTGGTGGTGCCCTCGGGCTCCTGCGCCGGCATGATCCGCCAGCACTATGGCGACCTGCTGCGCGACGACCCGGAACTGAACGGCCGCTACGAGCGCCTGCGCGAGCGCGTCTACGAACTGACCGACTTCCTCGTCAACGTGGCCGGCCTGGAGACCCTCGACTCGGATTTCGCCGGACGCATCACCTATCACGATTCCTGCTCGGGCCTGCGCGAACTCGGCGTCAAGGCGCAGCCGCGTGCCTTGCTGGCCAGGCTGCCGGGCGTGCAGCTCACCGAGATGAAGGACTGCGAAGCCTGCTGCGGTTTCGGCGGTACCTTCTCGGTCAAGTACGGCAATATCTCGACCGCCATCGTCGACGAGAAGTGCGCCAATATCCGGGACAGCGGCGCCGACGCCGTGGTGCTGGGCGATCTCGGCTGCATCCTCAATATCGAAGGCCGCCTGCGCCGTACCGGCGACGCACGCACGCGCGTGCTGCACATCGCCCAGGTGCTGGCTGGCGACGCCTGAACGGCGGCACAGCCCGGCAGGCAAGAAGCGGAGGCCATCACACGATGCAAGTCCACAGCATGGAATTCAAGGCGCGCGCCGGCCAGAAGCTGGCCGACCAGCGCCTGCAGCAGAACCTGAAGAAGCTTTCCACCAAGTTCGTCACGGCGCGCGCCGAGGCCATCCACGAGATCGATTTCGACGCCACGCGCGCCGCGCTCAAGGAGCGCCGCAACCGGGCGCTCGAGAATCTCGATGTCTGGCTGGCCACCTTCGAGGAGAGCGCCACGCGGCGCGGCGCGACCGTGCTGTTCGCCGAGACCACCGCGGATGCCGCGCGCCTGGTGGCGGAGATCGCGCAGAAGCACGGCGTCAGGAAGGTCATCAAGAGCAAGTCCATGGTGACCGAGGAGATGCGGCTGAACCAGGTGCTGGGCGAGATGGGCGTGCAGAGCATCGAGACCGACCTGGGCGAGTACATCCTGCAGATCAACGACTCGGAGCCGCCCTCGCACATCATCGCGCCGGTGGTGCACAAGGACAAGGACGAGATCGCCGACCTGTTTGCCAAGGTCCACCACAAACCGCGCCTGACCGAGATTCCCGACATGACCCGCGAGGCGCGCGAAGTGCTGCGCCCGGAGTTCCTGTCGGCGGACATGGGGGTCACCGGCGGCAACTTCATCATCGCCGAGACCGGCTCGGTGGCGGTGGTCACCAATGAGGGCAACGAGGGCATGTGCACGGTGATGCCACGCGTACATGTCGCGGTGACCGGCATCGAGAAGGTGCTGCCGACGCTGGAAGACCTGGCCACGGTGATGCGGCTGCTGCCGCGCTCGGCCACCGGCCAGGCCATTTCGAACTACTTTTCGCTGCTGACCGGACCACGCGCAGAAGGCGAGCGCGATGGCCCCGAGCACATGTATTTCGTGCTGGTCGACGGCGGCCGTGCCGGCCTGATCGGCGGCGAGTTCCAGGAGATGCTGCGCTGCATCCGCTGCGGTGCCTGCATGAACCACTGCCCGGTCTACCAGAAGATCGGCGGCCACGCCTACGGCTGGGTCTATCCGGGCCCGATGGGCAGCGTGCTGACACCCAGCTACGTCGGGCTGGCCAATGCCGTCGACCTGCCGCAGGCCGCCACACTGTGCGGCGAATGCAACCGAGTCTGCCCGGCCTCGATTCCCTTGTCGGACCTGCTGCGCAAGTTGCGCGAGAAGCAGATGGAGCGGGGCCTGCGCCCGTGGCAGGAGCGCGTGGCGCTGCGGGCCTGGGCCTATGTTGCCGGCCGCCCGGCGCTGTATGCGCTGGCCACGCGCATCGCCGCGCGCCTGCTGGCGCGCATGGGCGGCAGTGGCAAGTCGATCGCCAGCCTGCCGCTGGCGGGCAAGGGATGGACGGAGACGCGCGATATGCCGGCCCCGGCCGGACGCACGTTCCGCGAGCTGTACAAGGAAAGGAGGGCACGCGCATGAGCGGCACCGATGCACATCCGGCGGCACAAGGCAATCCGGCCAATACCGCGGCGCTGGCCAGCATGCGCGCCGCCCTGGACGCACACGTGGCGGGCCGGCTGGCCGCCGACGGACTGGTGCAGGTCTGGCGCGACGCGGCGGTAGGGCTGAGCCTGCCGCCGGTGTTCGGCCAGGCCATGGAAGAGCTGCTGCGCCGGCTGGAGATGTCGGCCGTGTTCGCCCAGGACAGCTGCTCTTTCTCCAGCAACGCGGTCACCGACCAGCTGAAGCGCTGGCTCGACAAGGCGGCGCAACAGTAGGCCGGCCCTCGCTTGTGTGAAAACGCCCGCGGGCCGAGGCACGCGGGCGTTCATATCTGCCGGCCGGGCCGCCGCCCCGGCGCGGGGCGGAGCGCCATCAACCCAGCAGCAGAGCGTCGTCGTCGAGCTGCTCGTGGCGGGTCTGCTCGAACATGCGCAGCAGGTCGGGCACGTCCAGGCCGCGGCGCTTGTCGCCGGAGACGTCCAGCACCACCTGGCCCTGGTGCAGCATCACCGTGCGCTGGCCGTAGTCCAGCGCCTGGCGCATGCTGTGGGTCACCATCATGGTGGTCAGCTTGCTTTCCTCGACGATGCGCGCCGTCAGTTCCAGCACGAAGGCCGCGGTCTTCGGATCCAGCGCCGCAGTGTGCTCGTCCAGCAGCAGGATGCGCGACGGCTGCAGCGAGGCCATCAGCAGGCTGACTGCCTGGCGCTGGCCGCCGGAGAGCAGGCCGATGCGGTCGGTCAGGCGGTTTTCCAGCCCCAGGTTGAGCAGGCGCAGCTTGTCACGGAACAGCTCGCGCGACTGGCGGTTCAGCGCCGCGCGGAAACCGCGCTTGCTCCCGCGCGCCATCGCCAGCGCCATGTTCTCCTCGATGGTGAGTGCCTCGCAGGTGCCGGCCATCGGGTCCTGGAACACGCGCGCCACCAGGTGGGCGCGGTCCCAGGCGGGCTGGCGCGTGACGTCGGTGGCGTCGATGGTGATGCTGCCGGAGTCGACCATCTGGTCGCCGCTGACGGCGTTCAGGAAGGTCGACTTGCCGGCACCGTTGGAGCCGATCACGGCGACGAACTGGCCGGCGGGGATTTCCAGGTTGAGCCCGCGCAGCGCGCGCGTCTCGATCGGGGTGCCCGGATTGAAAGTGAGCTTCAGGTCTTTAGCGCGCAGCATCTCAGGCACCTCCGTTCTTGCGGCCGAACAGCTTCTTGCGCGTGGCGGGCAGCACCAGCGCGAAGGTCACGAGGGCGGCAGTGACCAGGTTCAGGTCCTGCGCCTTGAGGCCGATGAAGTCGCTGTTGAGCGCCAGCGCGATGAAGAAGCGGTAGAGGATGGCGCCCAGCACCACGGCCAGCGTGGTCAGCACGAGGCGGCGCGCCGGCAGGATGGTCTCGCCGATGATGACCGCGGCCAGGCCGATCACGATGGTACCGATGCCCATCGAGATGTCGGAGCCGCCCTGGGTCTGCGCGAACAGCGCGCCCGCCAGCGCTACCAGGCCGTTGGACAGGGCCATGCCGGCCAGCGTGGCGCGGCCGGTGGCGATGCCCTGGGAGCGTGCCATGCGGGGGTTGGCGCCGGTGGCGCGCATGGCCAGGCCGAGCTGCGAGGAGAAGAACCAGTCCAGGCCCAGCTTGGCGACGACCACCACGATCAGCAGCAGGGCCGGACGCAGGACGTAGTCGGGCAGCCAGTCGGGCTGCAGCAGGGTGAACACCGTCGACTCGGTGATCAGCGGCACGTTGGGGCGGCCCATGATGCGCAGGTTGACCGAGTAGAGCGCGATCATCATCAGGATACTGGCGAGCAGATCCATGATCTTCAGGCGCACATTGAGCCAGCCGGTGATCAGGCCGGCGACCGCGCCCGCGGCGATGGCGGCCGCGGTGGCCAGGAAGGGGTCCTGCCCGGCGGAGATCAGCGTGGCCGCGACGGCACCGCCCAGCGGGAAGCTGCCGTCGACGGTCAGGTCGGGGAAGTTCAGGATGCGGAAGGAGATCAGCACCCCGAGGGCGACCAGGCTGAAGATCAGGCCGATCTCCAGGGCGCCCAGAAGGGAAAAGAGGGACATGGGGAAATCCTGTGACGAATTCCGGCGCGCTGGGCCGGAAGCGGCCGGCAGTGGCGCAGCACCTGGGTAAGCCGTGCGCCGCCGCCGCCGGGATGGGCCGATAGGCCCGGGGGGCGCGGGCCTGCCCGGCGCGGGGCGCGGGCGGGCCACGGCGAGCGCCGCTGCTTACTTGATGACTTCCTTCGCTTCCTTGACCAGTTCCGGCGAGAGCGTGACGCCTTGCTTCTCGGCGGCGCCGGTGTTGACGAACAGCTCGAGGTTGTCGCTGGTCTGCGAGGCGATCGCGCCCGGCTTCTCGCCCTTCAGGATGCGCACCACGACCTTGCCGGTCTGGTGGCCCAGGTCACCGTAGTTGATGCCCAGCGCGGCGATGGCGCCACGCTTGACGCTGTCGGTATCGGCGGCGACCAGCGGGATCTTCGACTCGTTGGCCACCTTGACCAGGGCCTCGTAGGCGGATACCACGTTGTTGTCGGTGTTGGTGTAGATGACGTCGACCTTGCCGATCAGGCTCTTGGCGGCCGGGCCGATGTCGACCGTGCGCGGGGCGGCGGCTTCCTTCAGCGCGATGCCTTCCTTGGCCAGCAGGCCGGTCAGCTCCTTGACCACCACGACCGAGTTGGCCTCGCCCGGGTTGTAGACCATGCCCACGGTCTTGACCTTGGGCACCACGCGCTTGATCAGGGCGACCTGCTTGTCCAGCGGCAGCTTGTCCGACACGCCGGTCACGTTGGTGCCCGACGGGCTCCAGCTCTTGACCAGTTGCGCCGCCACCGGGTCGGTGACGCCCGAGTACACCACGGGCACGCTCTTGGTGGCGGCCACGACGGCCTGCGCCGACGGGGTGGCGATGGCCACGATCACATTGGGCTGGTCACCGACGAACTTGCGGGCGATCTGTGCCGCGGTGCCGGTGTTGCCCTGGGCACTCTGGTATTCCCACTTCAGGTTCTTGTCAGCGTCGAAACCGGCTGATTTCAGCTCGGCGCGCACGCCGTCGCGGATGGCGTCGAGGGCCGGGTGATCGACGATCGACAGGACCTTGACGCTCTGCGCCTGCACGGCACCGCCGTACAGCAAGGCGAGCGCGGCGGCGGCGCCCAGGATGGTCTTTGTGGTCGACTTGAGGCTCTTCATCTTCTTTGATCTCCCCCTACTGGCAGCATGGGTGGTATAGGCCGCATGGATCATGGTTTTGCCGTCCTGGCCGGACCGCGCGGGGCGCGGGATGGCCGGGCCGCCGCGGGCACCGCGCACCCGGCGGCGGGCGGGTGCGGGCGTGGGCCGTGGCGGTTACGACGGCGATGCGGCAGGGAGCATACCACTTCCGCGGCGGCTGGACTTTTGCGGTGCACAAAAATGCCGCAGAAACACCAGAAAGTCGTTGCCGGGAGGTCAATTATTGCGCGGGATTGTGAATCTCAGCGTGGATTCGCTCGATTGCCGCGATCACGTCCTCGGGCAAGCGGACCTGCCAGGCATCGATGTCTTCCTGCAGTTGAGCCAGGCTGGTGGCACCGATGATGGTGCTGGCGGCGAACCAGCGCGAATAGCACCAGGCCAGTGCCAGCGAGGCCGGTGACAGCCCGGCCTCGCGTGCCAGGGACACGTAGCGGGCCGATGCGGCCAGCGTCTCGGCGCGCATGTAGCGCGGGCTCCAGTCGGGCGAGAAGCGGGTCAGGCGGCCCTGCGCGGCCTGGTTGAAGACCGGTGCGTCGGCGGGGCCCGCCAGGTACTTGCCGGTGAGCTGGCCGAAAGCGAGCGGGCTGTACACCAGCAGGCTGACCTCGCTGCGGTAGCAGGCTTCGTCCAGCCCCTGCTCGAAGCTGCGGTTGAGCAGGTTGTAGGGGTTCTGGATGGTGGCGATGCGCGGCAGTCCATGCAGCTCGGCCTGCTTGACGAATTCGGCCACGCCCCACGGCGTCTCGTTGGACACACCGACGTAGCGGATCTTGCCGGCGCGCACCAGTTCGCCCATGGCCTCCAGCTGGGCCTGGATCGAGGCACATTCGCGCTCGCGCGCCGGGTCGAAGGCCTTCTGGCCGAAGATCGGTGCGTTGCGGGCCGGCCAGTGGATCTGGTACAGGTCGACGTGGTCGGTCTGCAGGCGCGCCAGCGAGCCCTCCACGGCCTCGCGGATGCTGGCCGGCGTCAGGTCGCCGCCATTGCGGATCCACGGCATGCGTGCCGGGCCCGCCACCTTGGTGGCCAGCACCACGCGGTCGCGCGGCTGGCGCTTGAGCCACTTGCCGACGATGCGCTCGGTCTCGCCGTAGGTCTCGGCGCGAGGCTTGACCGGGTACATCTCGGCGGCGTCGATGAAGTTGATGCCGCGCGACAGCGCGTAGTCGAGCTGGCTGTGCCCTTCGGCCTCGGTGTTCTGCTCGCCGAAGGTCATGGTGCCGAGGCAGATGCGCGAGACCTGCAGGTCGCTGCGGCCCAGTCGGATGGTTTCCATTGCGCGGGTGTCCTTGTGCGTTGCCGGGAGAAGCGTGGATGGGGAGGCCCGGCCGAGCGGCCGGGCGCGCGTCATGTCAGCGCGTGCGCAGCGCGGCGGCGCACTCGCTGACCAGGTTCGGGCCGCGGTAGATCAGGCCGCTGTACAACTGCACCAGCTGGGCGCCCGCCTCGATCTTGGCGCGTGCCTCGGCGCCGCCGAAAATGCCGCCCACGCCGATGATGGGCACCGCATCGCCGACCACGGCGCGCAGCGCCTTGACCACCGCGGTGGACGGCGCGAACACCGGGCGGCCGGACAGGCCGCCGGCCTCCTCGGCGTGCGGCAGGCCCTTGACGGCCTCGCGCGAGATGGTGGTGTTGGTGGCGATGACGCCGTCGATGCGGTGGCGCACCAGCGCGTCGCCGATATTGCCGATCTGGTCGGCGTCGAGGTCCGGCGCGATCTTCAGTGCCACCGGTACGTAGCGCTTGTGCTGGTCGGCCAGGCGCTGCTGGGCGTTCTTGAGTGCGGACAGCAGGCCATCCAGTTCGCTGGCGCCCTGCAGCTGGCGCAGGTTCTTGGTATTCGGCGAAGAAATGTTGACGGTGACGTAGCTGGCGTGCGGATAGACGCGCTCCAGGCAGTACAGGTAGTCATCGGCGGCACGCTCGATCGGCGTATCGGCGTTCTTGCCGATATTGAGCCCCAGCACGCCGCCTTCGGCTTTCCAGCGCGAAGCCTGCACGTTGGCGATGAAGGCGTCCACGCCGCCGTTGTTGAAGCCCATGCGGTTGATCAGCGCATCGGCCTGCGGCAGGCGGAACATGCGCGGACGCGGATTGCCGGGCTGGGCGCGCGGGGTGACCGTGCCGACCTCGATGAAGCCGAAGCCCAGCGCGGCCAGCCCGTCGATGTAGGCGCCGTCCTTGTCCAGGCCGGCGGCCAGGCCGACGGGGTTGGGAAAGCGCACGCCCATCACAGTGCGCGGATCGTCGGTCACCCGGTTGCCGATGCAGCCGGCAAAGCCCAGGCGCCGGGCGCGGCGCAGGTTGTTCAGCGTGAAATGGTGGGCATCCTCCGCATCCATCGAGAAGAGGGCGGGGCGAAACAGGGGGTAGAGCGCGTTGAGCACGTTGAGGACCGGAGACTGGCGAAGACGGAAGGAAGCGGCGCGGGGCCGGGCGGCGTGGGCCCGGCGCGCCGGCGGCGAAGCGCCGCGGACCAGGCGGCATTGTAGCGTTTCGGCCTGCGGCCGGAACTGCGCGGCCCGCGCGGGGCGGTGCGCACTGGCGGTGCCGCCGGCCTCGGGTGCCGGCTTCAGGCGCCGCCGGCGCCGTCGCTCCGGATGCCGTCTTCGACGCTGGAGAAGGGCTGCCACTGGTTGCCGCGCAATACCTGCATCGGCTGGAAGCGCGCCTTGTACGCCATCTTGCGGCTCTGTTCGATCCAGTAGCCGAGGTAGAGGTGGGGCAGGCCCAGCTCGCGCGTCTGGCGGATCTGCCACAGGATGTTGTAGGTGCCGTAGCTGGCACGCACCTCGAGCGGGTCGTAGAAGGTGTAGACCGAGGACAGCCCGTCGTCCAGCACGTCGATCATGCTGACCATGCGCAGGCGGCCGGCCTCGGGCGACTCCGGCGGCTCGCGGAACTCCACCAGGCGCGAGTTGACGCGGCTCTGCAGCAGGAACTGTTCGTACTGGTCGCGGCTGTCCTGGTCCATGCCGCCGCCGGCATGGCGCATCGACTGGTAGAGCAGGTAGAGGGCGTAGTGTTCTTCGACGTAGGTCAGCGGCGCCACCAGCGCGCGCAGCGTGTGGTGGCGTTCCCAGGCGCGGCGCTGGCTGCGGTCGGGGGAGAAATGGTCGACCAGCACGCGGCAGGGCGTGCAGGCCTGGCAGTCGTCGCAATAAGGGCGATAGGTGAAGATGCCGCTGCGGCGGAAACCGGCGCGTACCAGGCGGGAGTACACATCGGCATTGATCAGGTGCGCGGGGGTGGCCACCTGCGAGCGGGCCATGCGTCCGTCCAGGTAGCTGCAAGCATAGGGCGCCGTGGCATAGAACTGCAGCGCGGACAGGGGCAATTCCTTCAGCTTGCTCATGATTCGCCTGTTGCGGGTGGGGCGGCCGGGCAAGGCACGGCAGACGGCACATCGGCCACGGGCTGCCGCGCGCCTCCGGTTCAGGACTCCGCCGCCTGCGTCCAGCGCGCCAGCACCGACTTGTCGAAGTCCCAGGGCACGATGGCCGGGAGCTGGGTGGCGCCGCGCACATGGGCCACGAAATCGGCGCGGGAGATGGGACGGGCGCCGAGCGAAGCCAGGTGGTCGGTTTCCTGCTGGCAGTCTATCATCGCCACGCCGTGCTTGCCGAGGAAGGCGCACAGCGCCGCCAGGGCGATCTTGGAGGCATCGGTGCGGTGGGCGAACATCGACTCGCCGTAGAACATGCGGCCGATCGCCACCCCGTAGAGCCCGCCCACGCGCTCGCCGCGGTACCAGGTCTCGACGCTGTGGGCGAGGCCCTGCCGGTGCAGTCCGCCGTAGGCGGCGACGATGTCGGGCGTGATCCAGGTGCCTTGCTGGCCTTCGCGCCAGGTGTTGGCGCAGGCGTGCATCACGGCGATGAAATCGTCGTCAACGCGGATCTCCCACTCGGGCTCGCGCAGCACGCGGCGCAGCGTCTTGCGGAAAGTGGCAGAGATCTTGAAGGCCTGCGGCACCAGCACCATGCGCGGATCGGTGCTCCACCACAGCACCGGCTGGCCTTCGGAATACCAGGGGAAGATGCCTTGCCGGTAGGCCAGCAGCAGCCGCTGCGGGGTCAGGTCGCGGCTGGCCGCGAGCAGCCCGGGCGCGTCGGTGCCGGCACCGAGCGCGCGCTCCAGCGGCGGAAAGGGGTCTTGAGGTTCCAGCCAGGCGATCATGCGGCGCGGCGCGGCGGCACGCCGGCCGTCAGGGAGCGACGGTCGCCCGCGTGGCCAGCGGGCGCATGGGCTTGTCGATGTCGAAGCTGTACACGCGGAAGCTGCCGTCGTGCAGGCGGCCGGCGGCACGGTCGGCGTAGAAGCTGCGCAGCGTATGGACCACGGTGGGGAAGGCCAGTTCGTCCCAGGGCACGTCGGCCTCGGCGACCAGCTTGACCTCGAGGCTCTCCTCGCCCGGTGCGATGTCGAGATCTTCGAGCCGGGCCAGGTAGAACAGGTGGACCTGATGCACATGCGGCACATTGAGGATGGAGTACAGTTCACCGACCTGTACCCGCGCACCGGCTTCCTCCAGCGTCTCGCGCGCCGCGCCCTGGGCAGTGGTCTCGCCGATTTCCATGAAGCCGGCCGGCAGTGTCCAGAAACCATAGCGCGGCTCGATGGCGCGCTTGCACAGCAGCACCTTGTCTTCCCACACCGGGATGGTGCCGACCACGTTGCGCGGATTGACGTAGTGGATCGTGCCGCAGTTGTCGCACACATGGCGTGGGCGGCTGTCGCCATCGGGCACGCGCAGCACGACCGCATGGCCGCAGTTCGAGCAGAATTTCATGAGGGGCGTCCGGGAGGAATGGCGGAAGTGTATCACCCCGACCCGGGCGTCGTAGGGCGCGGAGCGCGGCTGCAGGCGGTGCGAGGAGCCTGGCCGGTGGTGTCGTGCATGAGGCTGCGTCCCTTTCCCTTCGAGGGAAAGATCGCCGCGCCCAAAACAAAAAACGCCCGGAAGGGCGTTTGATGTGATTCAGGCCGCAGGCCTGCGACGGTAGTTGGTTGCGGGGGCAGGACTTGAACCTGCGACCTTCGGGTTATGAGCCCGACGAGCTGCCAACTGCTCCACCCCGCGTCCGTCGAAGAAAAGATTATATGGGAACCGCTTGCGCATTGCAACAGGAAATTTCGTGAGACCCGCTGCCCTGCGAACTTTGGATGTGCACCGCGGCCCCATATCGTCCGCACCTGATCATTAGATTGCCGGCAAGCGCCCAGGTTCGGCGCGATCGTGGCAATGCTCTTGATCGGGTTTGCGCGGCGCCTTGTGCAAGGCAAGGCGCGCGTCGGTTCTTCAGGCGCCGAGCAAGCGCAACTGCGCGCGCAGCGCCTGCAGCGAAGCCTGCGGATCCTGACCGCTGGTGTCGATGGTGACATCCGCGCGTGCATACAGCGGCGTGCGCGCCTGCAGAATGCGGCGCAGGTCCGTCATGGCCTCGGTGTTGCCCTGCATCGGTCGCATGTCGCCCTGCGCGACCACGCGCGCCATGTGTTCTTCCGGCGAGGTGCGCACCCAGACGGTGTAGCAGTGTGCCAGCAGCAGGTTGAAGGTGGCCGGCTCCGACACCAGGCTGCCCGGAGTCGCCAGCACCATGTGCTCGTTGTCGCGCAGCACGCGCTCGAGCGCACGCATTTCGTAGCGGCGGTAGGCGGCTTGTCCATACAGCGAGTGGATCTCCGACAGGCTGGCGCCTGCCTCTTCCTCGATGGCGCGGTTCAACTCGACGAAGGGCACACCGAGCGCCTGCGCCAGCCCGCGCCCCAGCGTCGATTTGCCGGCGCCGCGCAGTCCGATCAGGGCGACGCGGCGATGGCGCGCGTCGCGCGAGTCGGCAGGCGCCAGCGCGTTGCGGCAGGCTTCGCGCACGCGGGCGAGCTGGTCGCCAGGCAACTGGGCCATCCACTGCATGAGCTGGGTGAACTCGGCGGCACGCGGGCCGCCCTGGTCGTCCACCTCTGCAAGAACCACCGGCAGCGGCACATCGAGCGCATGCGCGACCTGGCGCAGCAGCAGTACCGAGGCGTTGCCGGTGCCGGTCTCCAGGTTGGCGAGATAGCGTTCGGAGACGTCGGCGCCGCGTGCAAGATCCTTGCGCGACATGCCGCGGGCGGCGCGCAGGGAACGAATGCGCTCACCCAGTTGTGTCAGGTAGGGGTCGCGCTCACCTGCGGCGCGGGTGTCGGGGGAGAGCAGGGTGGAGGGATCGCGGGGCATGGCGGGCAAGGCATGGAATTCCTAGGCTGGCGGCATTATAAGCCCTGTCGTTGCTGCGCTATATTGCACTACGGTGCTTGCATAATAGGCGATATGCAATAAAATGCATGGACATGAGCGGAGGCCTGCGGCGCGTATCGACGTGCGCGGCGATCCGCCCGAGAACAGGAGACCGCCCGCAAGCACGGTGCGGCCAGCGGACACGGCGCCGATCGCCGCGCCGCAGAAGAACGGAGGAGACCCGAGATGACGCCCCCCACCGCCGGCGCCGCCGCGCCGATCGCCGTGCTGCCCGCGCACTACAACGCCGCGGCCGACTTGCTGGCGCGCAACCTCGCGGCAGGCCGTGCCGGCAAGATCGCCTATCTCGACGATGCCGCTTCGCTCACCTTTGCCGAACTCGAGCAGCGCAGCCGACGCTTTGCCAGTGCCCTGCTGGAGGCGGGGCTGCGGCGTGAGGAGCGTCTCCTGCTGTGCGCCCTCGACACCATCGATTTTCCGGTCGCCTTCCTCGGCTGCCTGCTGGCTGGCGTGGTGCCGGTGGCGGTGAATACGCTGCTCACGGCCGACGACTACGCCTATATGCTGGGCCACAGCGGCGCGCGTGCCGTGGTGGTGTCGGAGGCCCTGGTGGAGCGGATGCGCGCGGCCATCGGCAGCACCCGCACCGAGCCCCTGATGATTCTCGCCGCGCCGTACGCGGGGGCGGTGCCGCAAGGCAGTGTGAGCGCGCTGGCAGTGACGGCGCCGCCGTTGCCGGAAGCCGCCGCGACCGGTCCGGACGATATCGCCTTCTGGCTGTACTCCTCCGGCTCCACTGGTCGCCCCAAGGGGACCGTCCACACGCACGGCAACCTGTTCCATACCGCTGATCTCTACGCGCGGCAGGTGCTCGGCCTGCGCGAGGACGACGTGGTGTTTTCCGCGGCCAAGCTGTTTTTTGCCTACGGCCTGGGCAATGCGCTGACCTTCCCGCTCGCGGTCGGGGCTGCCACGGTGCTGATGGCCGAGCGCCCCACTCCGGCCGCCGTGTTCCAGCGCTTGCGGGCGCAGCGGCCCACGGTCTTCTGTGGCGTGCCCACACTGTACGCGGGCATGCTCGCGGCGCAAGGGCTGCCGGCGCGGGAGGAGGTGGCGCTGCGCGTCTGCACCTCGGCCGGCGAGGCGCTGCCCCGGGATATCGGTGAGCGCTTCCGCGCCCGCTTCGGCTGCGACATCCTGGATGGCATCGGCTCCACCGAGATGCTGCACATCTTCCTTTCCAACCGGCCCGGCGAGGTGCGCTACGGCACTACCGGCAAGCCGGTGCCGGGCTACCGGATCAAGCTGCTGAACGAGGCCGGGCAACCGTGCGCGCCGGGTGAGATCGGCGACCTCTATGTGATGGGTCCCTCCGCCGCCCTGATGTACTGGGGCAACCGCGAGAAGAGCCGCGACACCTTCGTCGGCGCGTGGACGCGCAGCGGCGACAAGTACCTGTGCGACGCGGAGGGCTACTACACCTATGCCGGGCGCAGTGACGACATGTTGAAGGTGGGCGGCATCTATGTCTCGCCCTTCGAGGTGGAAGCCGCGCTGGCACAGCATCCGGCGGTGCTGGAGGCGGCGGTGATCGGCATCGAGGACGCCGACCGCCTGGTCAAGCCCAAGGCCTTCGTGGTACTGCGACCCGGGCAGCAATGGCATGAGGGCATGGCCGCCGAACTGCAGGCCTTCGTCAAGTCGCGCCTGGCGCCCTACAAATACCCGCGCGAGATCGTCTGCCTGGAGGAACTGCCCAAGACCGCCACCGGCAAGATCCAGCGCTTCCGGCTGCGCGAACGCGAGCGGCCGGCACCGGCCGCGTCGACGCCGCCGGGCGGGGCCTGACCCCGTGCCCGGCCCCGCCTTTCCGGATCGCCACCAAGGATGACCGAGTCATGCAGCCATGCGGAGTGCAACAGCAGCAACAGCAACAGCATCAGCAAGAACAGCAGCAAGAACAGCAGCAAGAACAGCAGCAAGAACAGCAGCAAGAACAGCAGCAAGAACAGCAGCAACCGCAGTGGGCGGAGATCCGCTTCGACGGGCGCCCCATCCGCATCGAGACGCAGTGGCTGCGGCCGGAGCGGGCCGGGCGGCCACTGCTGGTGTTCCTGCATGAAGGCCTGGGATCGGTCAGCCTGTGGCGCAACTATCCGCGCCGCCTTTGCGAGGCGGGCGACTTTCGCGGCCTGGTGATCTCGCGCTACGGTTACGGGCGCTCGACGCCGCGCCCGCACGAAGAGAAGTGGGGTGTCGATTTCATGCACCGGCAGGCACGAGAGGCGCTGCCGGCGCTGTTCGACGTGCTCGACATCGGCCCCGGGCGCGCACACGGCCGCCCGTGGTTGTTCGGACACAGCGACGGCGGCTCGATCGCACTGATCTACGCGGCCAGCTTCGCGCCGGCTGTGGAGGGCGTGGTGGTGGTGGCGCCGCACATCCTCGTCGAGGACCTGTCGGTGCGCAGCATCGAGCAGGCCAGGCGGGCCTATCTGGAAAGCGACCTGCGCGACAAGCTGGCACGCCACCACGACGATGCCGACTCGGCGTTCTGGGGCTGGAACGATATCTGGCTGGATCCGGCATTCCGCGCCTGGGACCTCCGGCCGCTGCTGTCCGGGCTGCGATGCCCGGTGCTGGCCGTGCAGGGCGAGGACGACGAATACGGCACCATGGCGCAGATCGAGGGTATCCACCAGCACGCGTCGCAGACGGTCCTGCTTAAACTGCCGCGGTGCGGCCACTCGCCCCATCGTGACCAGCCCGAGCAGTTGACGGCAGCCGTATCCGCATATATAAACGCAGAAACTTCAAGCCTAAAATAATTTGCGCGCCAGTCCACCGGGGCGCTGGCCAGGCTGGCTCCGCCCGATCCGTTGCGATCGGCCGGGGCATGCCTCGTGGCCACGCACCGCCGGACAGGCGACGACGAAGTTCACCCGGAACGGCCGGGTATCAGGAGGAGACGGAACCATGCATCGCAATGCATTGCGCAGGCTCGCGCCTGCCTGCCTGGCCGCGGCTGCGGCCCTGGCCATCGGCGGGGGCGCCAGCGCCCAGACCGCCGCCGGCGGCAAGATCAAAGTCGGCTTCATGCTGCCCTATACCGGCACCTACGCCGCGCTCGGCAATGCCATCGAGAATGGCTTCAAGCTGTACGTGCAGGAGCAGGGCGGCAAGCTGGGCGGGCGCGAGATCGAATACTTCAAGGTCGACGACGAGTCGGACCCGGCCAAGGCTCCGGAAAACGCCGCCAAGCTGATCAAGCGCGACCAGGTCGACGTGGTGGTCGGCACCGTGCACTCCGGCGTGCAGATGGGCCTGGTCAAGGTGGCCAAGGAAAACAACACGCTGCTGATCATCCCCAATGCCGGGGTGGACGAGGCCACCGGCCCGCTGTGCGGCGCCAACATCTTCCGCTCCTCGTTTTCCAACTGGCAGCCCGGTTATGCGATGGGCCACGTGCTGGCCGAGCGCGGCCTGAAGAAGGTGGTCACGCTGACGTGGAAGTACGCGGCCGGCGAGCAGTCGGTCAAGGGCTTCAAGGAAGCCTTCGAGTCCAAGGGCGGCAAGGTCGTCAAGGAGATGAGCCTGCCGTTCCCCAACGTCGAGTTCCAGGCGCTGATCACCGAGGTGGCGGCCCTCAAGCCCGATGCGGTGTTCGTCTTCTTCGCCGGAGGCGGCGCCGTCAAGTTCGTCAAGGACTGGGCCGCGGCCGGGCTGAAGGACAAGATCCCGCTGTACGCTTCCGGCTTCCTGACCGACGGCACGCTCGAAGCACAGGGCGCCGCGGCCCAGGGCCTGGAGACCACGCTGCACTATGCGGATGGTCTCGGCAGCGCGCGCGACAAGACCTTCCGGCTGGCGTATGCCAAGACCTTCAAGCTGCAGCCCGACGTCTACGCCGTGCAGGGCTATGACGCCGCGCAGATGCTGTCGGCCGGCACCGGCGCGGTCAAGGGCGACATGAGCCGCAAGGCGGAACTCTACAAGGCCATCGAGGCCGCGCGCATCGACAGCCCGCGCGGCGCCTTCACCTTGTCGAAGGCGCACAACCCCGTGCAGGACTTCTACCTGCGCAAAGTGGACGGCCGCGAAAACAAGGTCAGCGGCGTGGCCGTCAAGTCCCTGGCCGACCCGGGGCGCGGCTGCCGGCTCTGAGCCGGCGGGTCTCGTCGCGGCCGCGCGGTGCGACACTGCGCGTGCATGGGCATCCGTGCGCGCGCGGGGCGCGGCCTTTTCCTTGAACCGGCTCCCGGGGTACGGCGCATGGACATCGTTTCCTTTCTCATCCAATGCCTGAACAGCGTGCAGTACGGCCTGCTGCTGTTCCTGGTGGCGAGCGGCCTGACGCTGATCTTCGGCATCATGGGCGTGATCAATCTCGCCCACGGCAGCTTCTACATGCTCGGCGCCTATCTGGCCTTCACGCTGGCCAGCCTGACCGGCAGCCTGTTCGTGGCCATCCCGCTGGGCATCGCACTGGCGGTGGCTTTCGGCTATGTACTGGAGTGGCTGTTCTTCAGCTATCTCTACGAACGCGACCACCTGCAGCAGGTGCTGATGACCTACGGCCTGATCCTGGTGTTCGAGGAATTGCGCAGCATCCTCGCCGGCGACGACGTGCATGGCGTACCGGTGCCAGCCATCCTCGACGGGGCGCTGCCGATCGGCAACGAGATGACCTACCCGGTCTACCGGCTCTTCATCTCGGCGGTGTGCCTGCTGGTCGCCGCGGCGATGTACCTGGTGATCCGCCGCACGCGGCTGGGCATGAGGATCCGTGCCGGTGCCAGCAACCGCGAAATGGTGCAGTCGCTGGGCATCAACATCACCTTGCTGTACCGCCTGGTGTTCGCGCTGGGCGTGGCGCTCGCGGTGCTGGCGGGCATGATCGCGGCGCCGGTTTCCTCGGTCTATCCGGGCATGGGCGCGCAGGTGCTGATCGTATGCTTCGTGGTGGTGGTGATCGGCGGCATCGGCTCGGTCAAGGGCGCCCTGGTGGCGGCGCTGCTGCTGGGCTTCGTCGATACCTTCGGCAAGGTCTTCTGGCAGGAGGCGGCCGGCGTGCTGATCTACCTGCTGATGGCGGTGATCCTGTTGTGGAAGCCCCAGGGCCTGTTCAAGGCGGGCTGAACATGGAGGGTTGTTCAAGGCGGGCTGGATAGATGGTGACGCGGGCGGATGGCTCGGGCGGCCGCAGGTGCGGCCGCGCAGCATGAGGAGGCGAGGATGTTGGCAGGAGCAATGAGGGAAGGGCGGGGCGAGCGTCCCGCCTGGCCGGCCGTGCTGGCGTGGCTGGTGGCGCTGGGTGCGCTGGCCTGGCTGCCGCCGCTGCTGGACGGCGATGCGGGCAAGTTCTACATCGAGCTGCTGAGCAAGGTGATGATCATGGCCATCTTCGCGCTGTCGCTGCAGCTGCTGATCGGCTATACGGGGCTGGTCAGCCTGGGCCATGCCGCCTACTTCGCCGCCGCCGCGTACGCCACGGCGATGCTGGCGCCGCAGTCCGGCCCGGGCAACGGCTGGCTGCTGATGGCTGCGGCGATGGCCGCCGCGGCCATGCTGGCGTTGCTCGTCGGCATGCTGGTGCTGCGCACGCGCGGCATCTACTTCATCATGGTCACGCTGGCCTTCGCCCAGATGGTCTATTTCGTCTTCCACGACACCAAGCTGGCCGGCGGCAGCGACGGCACCTATATCTACTTCCGGCCCGAATTCGGCCTGCCCGGCGGCCGGGTCTTGAATGTCGATGGGGCGGCCGCCTTCTATTGGCTGGTGCTCGCCGCGCTGGCGGCGACGGTGGCGATGCTGGCGCAATTGCTGCGCTCGCGTTTCGGCCACGCCCTGGTCGGCATCCGCCACAACGAGCAGCGCATGCGGGCGGCCGGCTATGCAAGCTACCGCTACCAGCTCGGCGCCTTCGTCGCCGGCGGCACGCTGGCCGGGCTGGCCGGCTACCTCTACGCCATCCAGTTCGGCTTCGTGAATCCGGAGATCGCCTCCTGGCACCAGTCTGGCAACGTTATGCTGATGGTCATCCTGGGCGGCGTAGGCAGCCTCGCCGGCGCGGTGCTGGGCGCCTTCTCCTTCGTGCTGCTGGCCGAGTGGTTCAGCGGCCTGACCCGGCACTGGCAGTTGCTGATGGGCGGCTTCATCATCCTGGCCGTGGCGTTGCTGCCGCGCGGGCTGGTCGGGCTGGGCGGCAGCCTCGGTCCGCGGCTGCGGCGGCGGTCGCCGCCGTCGCCGCAGCGCGGCGCCAGCCCTGGCGCGGGGGAGGCAGCATGAGCACGCCCATGAACACGCCCGTGCTGCAGGCCGAAGGCTTGAGCCGCCGCTTCGGCGGCCTGCTGGCCGTATCCGAGGTGAACCTGTCGCTGGAACTGGGGCAGGTGCATGCGGTGATCGGTACCAATGGCGCCGGCAAGTCCACGTTGATCAATATGCTGTCGGGCGAGCTGGCGCCGTCGGGCGGGCGGCTGCGCCTGCAGGGGCAGGACGTCACCGGCTGGGCGCAGCCGCGCCTGGCGCGCCATGGCGTGGGCCGCAGCTACCAGCGCAACAATATCTTCCTGCCCCTGAGCGTGCGCGAGAACTGCCGGCTGGCCGCACAGGCGCGCGCGCAGCGGGCCTGGCGGCTGTGGGAGGGCGCGCAGGGCTGCCGCCTCAGCCGCGCCCTGGCCGACGAGGCGCTCGAGCGTGCCGGTCTGTCCGGCGTGGCCGGGGTCGTGGCCAGTGCGCTGTCGCACGGGCAGAAGCGCCAGCTCGAAGTCGCGATGTGCCTGGCGACGCAGCCCCAGGTGCTGCTGCTCGATGAGCCGCTGGCGGGCATGGGGCCGGAGGAGTCGGCGCGCATGCTCGACTTGCTGCACGGCCTGCGCGACGGCCATGCCGTGCTGCTGGTGGAGCACGATATGGAGGCGGTATTCGCCGTGGCCGACCGTATCACGGTGATGGTCAATGGCACGGTGATCGCCTCGGACAGCCCCGCGGCGATCCGCGTCAATCGCGAAGTGCAACTCGCTTACCTGGGGGAGGACGATATGGCTGAGGGTGAGCACGGTGAGCACCGCGCAGGCGATGCCGGCGCCCAGAGCGAGCAGGAGCACGCGGCATGAAACCGACCTCCGGAGAGCCGATGCTGCGCGCTGCGGGCGTCGAGGCATGGTACGGCAGCAGCCACGTGCTGCGCGGCATCGATTTCCGCGTGGCGCGCGGCGAGACGGTCGGGCTGCTGGGCCGCAACGGCATGGGCAAGAGCACGCTGTTGCGCACGCTGCTGGGCCATGTGCGCCAGCGCCGCGGCGAGATCGTGGTGGCCGGGCGCGATGTCTCGCGCGCGCGGCCGCACGAAGTGGCCCGCCTGGGCGTGGCCTACGTGCCGGAAGGGCGGGGCGTATTCCCCAACCTGTCGGTGCGGGAAAACCTGATCATGGCGGCGGGCAAGGGCAGCAGCGGCCGTTTCGACTGGGACGAGGCGCGCGTGCTCGACCTGTTCCCGCGCCTCAAGGAGCGGCTCTCGAACGGCGGTCATGAGCTGTCCGGGGGCGAGCAGCAGATGCTGTCGATCGGCCGCGCGCTGATGACCAATCCCGAGTGCCTGGTCCTGGACGAGGCCACCGAAGGGCTGGCGCCGCGCATCGTGCGGGAGATCTGGCAGGTCATCGCCACCATCCGCGCGACCGGCATCGCCTGCGTGGTGGTCGACCGCAACTACCGCGCGGTGCTCGCGCATGCCGACCGCGCCGTCGTGCTGGAGAAAGGACAGGTCGTGCTCGACGAGGCGGCGCCCGCCCTGGCCGCTGCGCCGGCACGGCTGGACCGCTATCTCGGCGTCTGAGGGCGCGGCCGCGGCATGCCGGAGCGGCCCGGCAGGAGTGGCTGCCGGGCGGCGAGCCTCTACAATGTGGCTTTTCTCCGACGCCATGCCATCCGCCGACTCCCGTTCTCCCGTGCCCTCCGCCGATGCGGTCGCGGCCGAGCTGGTCGCCGTGCTGGTCGCAGTCAGCCAGGGCCAGCCCCGCGTGCTGACGCGCGACGGTGCCCACGCCTTGCCGGCCGGTCCGTTCGAATCCTCGCACCGTTCGCTGCAGGCCGGGCTGCGCGCCTGGGTGGAGACGCAGACCCATCATCCGCTGGGCTACGTCGAGCAGCTCTATACCTTTGCGGATCGCGACCGCGCCAACCAGCAGGGCCAGCGTGTCATCTCGGTGAGCTATCTCGGCCTCACGCGCGAGTCGGCCGAAGCCGGCGAGGAGGGCATCGGCTGGCAGGATTGGTACAGGTATTTCCCATGGGAGGATTGGCGTGAGGGCTCGCCCCCCGTGGTGGCCGGCCGGATCCTGCCCGCGCTGCACCGCTGGTCGGCGCTGGCGGACGACGCGGCTGCCCGGCGCCGCCGCCGGCAGCGCATCGATTTCACCTTCGGGGCCGACGAGGCCTCCTGGAACGAGGAGATGGTGCTGCAGCGCTACGAACTGCTGTTCGAGGCCGGACTGGTGCCCGAGGCCGTGCAGCGTGGCGCGGGGCAGGGGAGCGAGCTGCTGCCAGGCGATGCGATGCTGCACGATCACCGCCGCATCCTGGCCACCGCCATGGCACGCCTGCGCGCGAAGATCCGCTACCGCCCTGTGGTGTTCGAACTGATGCCGCCGACCTTCACGCTGCTGCAGTTGCAGCAGGCCTTCGAGGCGGTGGCGGGCCGCAGCCTGCACAAGCAGAATTTCCGCCGCTTCATCGAGCAGCAGGCGCTGGTGGAAGAGACCGGCCAACTGACGCAGGGTTCGGCCGGCCGGCCGGCCAAGCTGTTCCAGTTCCGCGGCGACGTGCTGCTGGAACGGGCCATCGCCGGTAGCAAGCTGCCGCTGGCCCGCTAGCGTTCCGGGCCGATGGATTCCTGTGACGCGGGGCAACCGTCCCCGCACGGCATGGCCGCCTGGCCTGCGCGCCCGGGCCGCCCGCCGGTGGGAAAACCCGGGCTTGACCTCAATTATGCTCATTGCTAGCATAATTAGCGTGATGCTCTCCGACGGAGACCGCTATCGGGAGGCCGCTAATGTGCCGTGCTAGGCCGGCAGGGCGACGTGCCTCAGGCAAAGCGGCGTGTTATTCGTCTTGTTCGTTTACCCAGATAATGCTCGGTATGAGTATAAGTAAGCTGCGAATCCCGGCCAGCAGTACTCCTGCCCGCTCGCCGGCGCGCGGCGTTCTCGTGGCAGCGGGCGCCATTGTCGTGGCGCTGGCGGCGGCACCGTCTGTGGCGGCACCGCGCGCAGGCGCCGTGCCCTATCCCGGCCGTCCGATCGAGCTGGTCGTCACCTTTCCGCCGGGCGGCGGCACCGACCTGCTGGCGCGCAAGCTCGCCGCACGGCTGGAAGGGGAGCTGGGGCAGCCGGTGGTGGTGGAGAACCGCGCCGGCGCCAGCGGCAACATCGGCGCACAACTGGTGGCCCATGCCAGGCCCGACGGCTACACCTTGCTGATGGTCAACAGCAGCTATGCCATCAATCCCGCCGTCTACCGCAAGCTCGGCTTTTCGCCACAGTCTGACCTGCGCGGCGTGATCAATGTGGCCTACGTGCCGTCGGTGCTGGTGACGACGGTGTCGTCGCCCTGGCTGAGCCTGCGCCAGGCCCTCGACGCGCGCGCGGTGCGGCGGGTGGGGCTCGGTGCCACCGGCCCGGGCGCCACGGCGACGCCGGCCTACGCATCCTGCGGCAACGGCACGCCGCAGCAGCTGGCCGGCGGGATGCTGATGCGCCGCACCGGGGCGGACTGGCTGCACGTGCCGTATCGAGGCTGCGGTCCCGCCCTGCAGGCGGTGCTGGCCGGCAACGTGCCGCTGGGCATCGTCACCGCATCCAGCGCGCTGCCGTTCATCCAGGCCGGCACGCTGCGCGCACTCGCGGTGACCTCGCCGCAGCGCTCGCCGTTGCTGCCCGGGGTGCCGACGGTGGCGGAGCAGGGCCTGCCGGGGTATGCGCTCAACCAGTGGCACGGCGTGCTGGCTCCGGCGGCGACGCCGCCGGCCATCGTGCGCCGCCTCAACAGCGCCATCGCCGCAGTGATGCGGCGGCCTGAAATGGCTGCCGAACTGCAGGCCCTGGGCTATGACGTCACCACCAGCACCCCGCAGGAGTTCCAGGCCGTGATCGAGCGCGATATCGCGCGCTTCGGCGAGCTGGCCAGGCAGATGGACCTGCACGTCGACTGAGTGCAGGGCCGTCGAGCCCGTCGAGTATGGCTTGGTGCACTTTGTGTGGCGGACGTGCAACGCCACACGCTGCGCGCACGGATCGGCCGCCGGCGCCCGGGGGGTTGACCGTATGCCGCTTCCCTCGCATGCTTGCCAAACCGGATGGCGCAGCCAGTATCTCCCGCAGTGGCCGTAGTCCGGCTCTTCCACTAGAATGGCGCGCGTTTGTGCAATGCAATAGCGAACCGGAGCCGAGCCGCATCCGGCCTCTGGCCTTCCGTCCTGTCCGGGGCGGTCGAGCCGGCCAAGCTGACCCCAATCCATGACCCAATCCGCAACCAGCCACTATTACGTCGAAAGCCCGAGCACGCGTGCCCTGGTGATCGGCGCAATCGGCGTCGTCTTCGGCGATATCGGCACCAGCCCCCTCTACTCGCTCAAGGAGTGCTTCAGCGCGGAGCACGGCATCCCCTTCAGCGAGGCGGCCGTGCTCGGCATCATCTCGATGCTGTTCTGGGCGATGATCATCGTGGTCTCGCTCAAATACGTGCTGTTCGTGATGCGCGCGGACAACGACGGCGAAGGCGGCGTGCTGGCCCTGATGGCGCTCGCGCTGCGCACGGCCGCGCCACGCTCGCGCCGGGCCAAGATGCTGATGATGTTCGGCATCTTCGGCGCCTGCATGTTCTACGGCGACGCGGTGATCACGCCGGCCATCTCCGTGATGTCAGCGGTGGAAGGGCTGGAGATCGCGGCGCCGGGGCTGTCGCATTTCGTCATCCCCATCACCCTGGTGATCCTGTGTGCGCTGTTCCTGATCCAGCGCAGCGGCACCGCGACGGTCGGCAAACTGTTCGGCCCGGTGATGGTGGTGTGGTTCCTCGCACTCGGTGCGCTGGGCCTGCTGCACCTGATGCACGCGCCGGGCATCCTGATGGCGCTCAGTCCGCACCACGCGATCAGCTTCCTGATGGAGCACTCGCTGCAGGCCTTCGTGGTGCTGGGCTCGGTCTTCCTGGTGCTGACCGGGGCCGAGGCGCTCTACGCCGACATGGGCCACTTCGGCGCCCGCCCGATCCGCTACGGCTGGTTCGTGCTGGTCATGCCCTGCCTGATGCTGAACTACTTCGGCCAGGGCGCGATGCTGCTGCAGAACCCCAAGGCGATCGAGAACCCCTTCTACCTGATGGTGCCGGACATGCTGCAGCTGCCTATGGTGCTGCTGGCCACGCTGGCCACGGTGATCGCCTCGCAGGCGGTCATCTCCGGCGCCTTCTCGCTGACCAGTCAGGCCATCCAGCTCGGCTTCGTGCCGCGCATGCGCATCCGCTATACCTCGGACGCGGAGATCGGCCAGATCTACCTGCCGGTGATCAACTGGATCCTGCTGGTGCTGGTGATCGCCGTGGTGGTCGCCTTCAAGAAATCGGACAACCTGGCCGCGGCCTACGGCATCGCCGTGACCACCACCATGGTCATCACTACCTTCCTCGCCGTGGTGGTGATGCGCAATGTCTGGAAGTGGAACCCGGTGCTGGTCATGCTGATCGGCCTCGGTTTCCTGATGGTGGATCTTGCCTTCTTCTCTGCCAACCTGCTGAAGGTGGCCGAGGGCGGCTGGTTCCCGCTGCTGCTGGGCGGCCTGGCCTTCTTCCTGCTGATGACCTGGTACAGCGGCCGCAAGCTGCTGCGCGCGCGCAGCCTCGAGGACGGCATCCCGCTCGAACCGTTCATCGCCGGCCTGCTGGCGCACCCGCCGCACCGCGTCGAAGGCACCGCCGTGTTCCTGACCGGCAATTCGGACTATGTGCCGGTCTCGCTGCTGCACAACCTGAAGCACAACCGCGTGCTGCACGAGCGCGTGGTCTTCCTGACCTTCGTGACGCGTGACATCCCCTACGTCGATGATGACCGCCGCCTGGCGTGCAAGGACCTCGGCGGTGGCATCTACATCCTGCGCTCCGAATACGGCTTCAAGGAGACGCCCGATGTGCAGAAGGTGCTGGACCTGGCGCAGCGCAAGCTGGGCATGGCCTTCGAGCTGATGGAGACTTCCTTCTTCATCGCGCGCGAATCGGTGATCCCGTCCAAGCTGCCGGGTATGTCGATGTGGCGCGAGAGCCTGTTCGCCTGGATGCACCAGAACGGCGCCAAGCCGTCGGACTTCTTCTCGATCCCGGCCAACCGGGTCGTGGAACTGGGCACCAAGGTCGAGATCTGAGCGGCCGGCTGGCCGCTGCACCCAGGAAAAAGCCCCCGCATGCGCGAGCATGCGGGGGCTTTTTCTTGCCTTGCCGGGCGCCAGCGGGCAGCGCGTGCGGCCGGCGGCTGGCTACCGCCTATCGCCTGCCGCCTGCCGCCGCGCCGGTGCCGGGTCTTCAGCGCTTGAGCTTGGCGAAAGCCGCTGCCATCGCGCCCGCCGGCTCCGCTTCGCGGCGTCCACCGCCGAAGCCCTTGCCGCCGCTGCGCTGGCCGCCGCGCTCGCTGCCGCGATCGCCGCCGCCGGCCGAACGTGAACTCTGGCCGGGCTCATCGTCCAGCCGCATCGACAGGCCGATGCGGTTGCGCTTGACGTCGACTTCCATCACCTTGACCTTGACGATCTGCCCGGCCTTGACGACCTCGTGCGCATCCTTGACGAACTTGGAGGAGAGCGCGGAGATGTGGACCAGGCCATCCTGGTGCACGCCGATGTCGACGAAGGCACCGAAGGCGGCCACGTTGGTCACCACGCCTTCCAGCACCATGCCGGGCTGCAGGTCCTTGATCTCCTCGACGCCTTCCTGGAAGGTGGCGGTCTTGAACTCGGGGCGGGGATCGCGGCCGGGCTTCTCCATCTCGGCCAGGATGTCGCGCACCGTCGGCAGGCCGAAGGTGTCGTCGGTGAACTGGGCCGGCGACAGGCCGCGCAGGGCTTCACGGTTGCCCAGCACGGCGGAGAGGTCCTTCTTGATATGGTCGAGGATGCGCTTGACCACCGGATAGGCTTCCGGGTGGACCGAGGAGCGGTCGAGCGGGTTGTCGCCGTTGTTGATGCGGAGGAAGCCCGCGGCCTGCTCGAAGGTCTTGTCGCCCAGGCGCGGCACCGCCTTCAGTGCCTCTCGGTTGGCGAAGGCGCCGTTGGCGTCGCGGTAGTCGACGATATTGCGCGCCAGCACCGTGTTCAGGCCCGAGACGCGCGCCAGCAGCGGCGCCGAAGCGGTGTTGACATCCACGCCCACGGCGTTCACGCAGTCCTCGACCACGGCGTCCAGTGCGCGCGCCAGTTCGCGCTGGTTGACGTCGTGCTGGTACTGGCCCACGCCGATCGACTTGGGATCGATCTTGACCAGCTCCGCCAGCGGATCCTGCAGGCGGCGCGCGATCGACACCGCGCCACGCAGCGAGACGTCGAGCTCGGGGAATTCCTTGGCCGCCAGTTCAGAGGCCGAGTAGACCGAGGCGCCGGCCTCGCTGACCACGATCTTGGTCAGCTTCAGCTCGGGAGCCTGGCGCATCAGGTCCTGCACCAGCTTGTCGGTCTCGCGGCTGGCGGTGCCGTTGCCGATCGAGACCAGGGCCACGCCATGCTGCTTGGCCAGCCGCGCCAGGGTGGCGAGCGAGCCGTTCCAGTCTCGGCGCGGCTCGTGCGGGTAAATGGTGGCGGTCTCGAGCAGCTTGCCGGTGGTATCGACCACGGCTACCTTGCAACCGGTGCGGATGCCGGGGTCGACGCCCATCACGGCCTTGTGGCCGGCCGGCGCCGCCAGCAGCAATTCGTGCAGGTTGCGGCCGAACACCTTGATGGCTTCGCCCTCGGCGGTCTCGCGCAGCTGGGTCAGCAGCTCGGTCTCGATGTGCGGCTGCACCTTGACGCGCCAGCACCAGCGGCACACGTCGCCCAGCCATTTGTCGGCGGGGCGGTTCTGGTTCTGGATGCCGAAGTGGCGCGCAATCATGCCTTCGCAGGGGTGGGGCACCAGCGTGTCCTGCTCTTCGCCCAGGCCCAGCTTGACCATCAGCACGCCGGCGTTGCGGCCCCGGAACAAGGCCAGGGCGCGGTGCGACGGCACGTTGCGGATAGGCTCGCTGTAAGCATAGTAGTCGCGGAACTTCTCTTCCTCCGCGCCTTCCTTGCCTTCCATCACGGTCGAGCTGACCACGCCCTGGTTCCACAGGTGGTCGCGCAGCTTGCCGAGCAGTTCGGCGGTTTCGCCGAACTGCTCGGAGAGGATGTCGCGCGCGCCGTCCAGCGCGGCTTTCACGTCGGGCACGCCGCCGTCGGCAGTGGGGTTGCCGTTGACGTACTTGGCGGCCTCGGCCTGCGGCTCGAGCGTGGGATCGGCCAGCAGGGCCTGCGCCAGCGGCTCCAGGCCGCATTCGCGCGCGATCTGGGCGCGCGTGCGGCGCTTGGGCTTGTAGGGCAGGTAGAGGTCTTCCAGCGCCTGCTTGGTCTGGGCGCCTTCGATGGCGGTGCGCAGGACGTCGGTCAGCTTGCCTTGTTCTTCGATCGAAGCCAGGATGGCCAGGCGGCGCTCTTCCATCTCGCGCAGGTAGAGCAGGCGTTCTTCCAGCGTGCGCAGTTGCGTGTCGTCCAGGTTGCCCGTGACTTCCTTGCGGTAGCGGGCGATGAAGGGCACGGTGGCGCCTTCGTCCAGCAGCGCGACGGCCGCCGCCACCTGGCGGGGTTGCACCGAGAGTTCGGCCGCGATCAGCGACTCGATCTTTTGTGAAACGTGGGCGGGCAGGTTGGGCATCCGGAATACAGGAAAACAGTCAGTCGAAAGCGGGGCATTTTGCCACAAGCCCGCGGCGCCGCCAGCATCGGCCGCCGGGCGCGCCGGCAGCCGGGCCGGCGTGCCCGCCGTGTGCCGTGCGCGGCCAGGCGGCAGCGCCCGGCGGCGGCGCCGCAGGCACGCGGGCGGGCGCCGGCGCGGGCCGCCCGGATGCTAGAATCGCACCATGATCGACAAGCCACACCAGGCCACCATGCAGGCCAAGCATCCAGGCGTGCCACGCTCGCGCGCGGGCGCCCCCGCAGCTCCAGTCGCCGGCGCTGCCGTGCGCGCACCGCGCCGGCCCGGCGCGCTGCTGATGGCGGCCTGCCTGGCCGCCGTGCTTGGCGCAGCGGTGGGTGGCGGCCGGGCGCATGCCCAGGCCCCGGTGCCGGCGGCCGAAGCCGCGCCGCGCGACTTCGACGCCGAACGCAAGGCGATCGATGATTCGCGTGCCTGGACCAACTACCGCTACGCCAAGGCCGAGCACGATTGCTATGCGACGTTCTTCGTCAACCACTGCGTCGACAAGGCCAAGGACGTGCAGCGCGAGGAACTGGAGGTGCTGCGCAAGCGCGAGCTCGAGGTCAGCGCCGCCGAGCGCGCCTACAAGGCCGTGCAGCGCGACCAGCGCCAGGCGCTGCAGCGCGCGCAGGACGAAGCGGAGCGACCGCAGCGGGAGGCCAACGAGAAGGCCAGCCGCGAGGCATTCGGCAAGAAGCAGCAGGAGCAGCAGCTGCGCGATGCCGAGCGCCAGGGCCAGGCCCCGCAACGTGCGGCCAATGCCCAGGCCTACGACAAGAAGCAGGCGGATTTCGATGCGCGCCTGAAGGAAGCGCAGCAGCATGCCGCCGAAGACGCGCGCAAGCGTGCCGAGAACGTCAAGGACTACGAAGCCAAGCAGCGCGATGCCGCACAGCGGCAGCGCGAGCTGGACGAGCGCCGCGCCAAGGCCAAGGAGCAGGGTTCCGCTTCGTCGCCGCGTCCTTTCGGCTTCTGAGTGGCCAGCGCCCGGCAACGTGGACCGTGGAGGAGGGAGGTGCGACCATGGATCTGAACCTGAACACCCTGCAGCGGCAGATCATCGAGCTGCAGATCGAGCACCGTGACCTGGACTATCTGATCGACCACATGTCGCAGGACCCGGCCCATGACGAGCTGCAACTGCGGCGCCTGAAGAAGCGCCGCCTCAAGCTCAAGGACGCCATCACCTTGCTGCAGCTGCAGCTCGAACCCGACGTGCCTGCCTGATGCCACTGCGCGGCAGCCCTGACTGCCGCGCGCTATCTCCCTAGCCTTGTCCGATTCCCCAGACCTGATTTCCGCCGCCGAGCCGGCGCCCCCGACCGCCACCGCGACAGCGCAGGACGACGGCGCGGCCGCGCGCGCGGCGGCCAAGGCTGCCCACGTCGCCACGCTGTCCACCGTGTTCGCCCCGGATGGCACGCTCGCCCAGGCGATTCCCGGCTATCGCCCGCGCGATGCCCAGGCGAGCATGGCGCAGGCCGTGGCCGGTGCCATTGAGGATAGCGAGACGGTGATCGTCGAAGCAGGCACCGGCACCGGCAAGACCTTCGCCTACCTGGTGCCCGCCATGTTGTGGGGCGGCAAGGTGATCCTGTCGACCGGTACCAAGAACCTGCAGGACCAGCTGTTCCAGCGTGACATCCCGACCGTGCGTCGCGCGCTCAACGTGCCGATCTCGGTAGCCTTGCTCAAGGGGCGCGCCAACTATTTATGCCACTACCACCTGGAGCGGGCTGAGGTGGCGGGCAAGCTGGCGTCGCGGCAGGATGCGGCATGGTTGCGCGAGATCGGGCGTTTCGCCAAGGTCACTTCGACGGGAGACAAGGCCGAACTTGCCGCGGTGCCCGAGAATGCCCCGGTGTGGCAGCTCGTCACCTCCACCCGCGACAACTGTCTCGGCACCGAATGCCCGCACTACAAGGAATGCTTCGTCATGCGGGCGCGCAAGGAGGCGCAGCAGGCCGACATGGTGGTGGTGAACCACCACCTCTTCTTCGCCGATGTGGTGCTGCGTGATACCGGCATGGCCGAGCTGCTGCCGGCCGCCAATACCGTGATCTTCGACGAAGCCCACCAGCTGCCCGATACTGCCACCCTGTTCTTCGGCGAGACACTGTCGACCAGCCAGCTGCTGGAGCTGGCGCGCGATACCGTGGCCGAAGGCCTGTCGCACGCGCGCGATGCCGTCGACTGGGTGCGCCTCGGTGCGCCGCTGGAACGCGCCGCACGCGACCTGCGGCTGGCCTTCTCCAAGGACAGCACGCGCATGGCGATCAGCCAGATCGAGGCGGATCCCCGCATCGCGCCGGTCTTCAACGAGACGCTGGATGCGGTCGATGCCGCCCTGTCCGAATTCGTCGAGCTGCTCGAGTCGCAGGCCGAACGTGCCGAATCGCTGCAGCAGTGTCACCGCCGCGCGGTCGAACTGGCGCAGCGGCTGGCCGCCTGGCGCGAGCAGCCGGCGCCGCCGCGGCCGGCCGCGGCCACCGGCGAGGAAGTCCCGGCCGCGCCCGCCGATGCGTTCGGCCCGGACACCGTGCGCTGGGTCGAGGTCTTTTCGCACACGGTGCAACTGCACCGCACGCCGCTGTCGATCGCACCGATTTTCACGCGCCAGCGCGAGGGCCCGCCGCGCGCCTGGATCTTCACCTCGGCGACGCTGTCGGTGAAGGGTAACTTCACACACTATGCCGCCCAGCTCGGCCTGGACAAGGATCGCTCGCTGACCCTGCCCAGTCCCTTCGACTATGCGTCGCAGGGCTTGCTGTACGTGCCGCGAGGATTGCCGGCGCCACAGGCGCCCCATTTCACCGAGGCGGTGGTGGAGGCGGCGCTGCCGCTGATCGAGGCCGCCGGCGGGCGTGCCTTCCTGCTGTGCACCACCTTGCGTGCCGTGCAACGTGCGTCGGACATGCTCTACGATGCCTTCGCCGAGCGCGGGCTCGAATTGCCGCTGCTGGTGCAAGGCCAGGCCAGCCGCACCGAACTGCTGGATCGCTTCCGCGAACTTGGCAATGCCGTACTGGTGGGCAGCCAGAGTTTCTGGGAGGGCGTGGACGTGCGTGGCGAAGCCCTTTCGCTCGTCATCATCGACAAGCTGCCGTTCGCGCCCCCCGACGACCCGGTGCTGGCCGCGCGCATGGAGGTGCTGCAGAAGAAGGGCCTCAGCCCCTTTGCCGTGCACCAGCTGCCGCACGCCGTCATCACCCTGAAGCAGGGAGCGGGCCGCCTGATCCGCTCGGAGACCGACCGCGGCGTGCTGGTGATCTGCGATACGCGCCTGGTGGAGAAGCCCTATGGCCGGCAGATCTGGCAGAGCCTGCCGCCGTTCGCGCGCACGCGCGAGGAGCAGACGGTGCTGCGCTTCCTGTCGGACCTGCGCGGCCAGCCTGTGGCGACGGGCGACGATGGCGGCGATGGCGGCGAGGGTGACGGCGACGCGGTGTGATGCCGCACGGCGGCCGTCCCCGGTGCGTCGCCGGTGCGTCCCCGCGGAAATCTGACAAAAAGAAAGCCCGACATCGTCGGGCTTTCTTTTCTTCTATCGGTCCCCTGCCGCGCACAGCGGCAGGGGCGGCCTCAGAACAGCTGCCACCAGGACTTGTCCTTGCGGCGCTCGCCATACTTGATGAAGTCGCTGTTCGGGTAGTTCTTCTCCAGCACACGGGCGGCGTCGTCGCGCAGGTCGTTCAGGCCCAGCAGGTCGTACGAGCGCACCATGATGTACAGCGCTTCCTCGTTGGCCGGCGCGCCGTCGTAGTCCTTGAGCGACTGCTGGGCGCGGTTGGCTGCTGCCAGGTAGGCGCCGCGGCGGAAATAGTAGCGAGCGGCGTGAACCTCGTGCTCGGCCAGCGAGTTGACGATGTACTGCATGCGCGCGCGCGCGTCAGGCGTGTACTTGCTGTCCGGGTACTGCGTGACCAGGGTATTGAAGGCGTCGAAGGCCGCGCGTGCTGCCTTCGGATCGCGTTCGCTCAGGTCCTGGCCCGAGAAGCGGCCCAGCCAGCCCAGGTTGTCGTTGAAGTTGATCAGGCCCTTCAGGTAGTAGGCGTAATCGATGTTGGCGTGGTTCGGGTGCAGCTGGATGAAGCGGTCCACGGCCGCCAGCGCGGCCGCCGTCTCGCCATCCTTGTAGTTGGCGTAGGCCGTGTCGATCTGGGCTTGCTGCGCATAGCGCCCGAACGGGTAGCGGCTCTCCAGCTTTTCGTACAGCTTGACCGCGCGCGTGTAGTCGGCGCCATCCAGTGCGTCCTTCGCTTCCGAATATAATTTATTCGCCGACCAACCAGCGGTCTCGTCGGGCTGGTCGGCCAGCAGGCCGCATGCCGACAGCATGACGGCGCCGCCTGCGAGCAGAATCGCTCCAATTCTCGCGCGCCAACTGGCGCGTTTCATGCTCATCGTTTGCATGGGCAACGAATCCCGGATGAAAAAAAATAGCGTCAAGCATTATAGCCGAAGCCCCAAGTCACCAGCCGGTGGCGCGGACATCACGCAGCAGGACGCCGCCCAGCCGGCGGCGGAAGGTCTCGAAACGCGGGACGAGGAGGGCGGCGCGGACACCGTCGGGCCGGTCGCCGGCGACTTCCTGCCGTTGGAACTGGAAGTGAACGGGGCCGGCCACGGAGAGCGGCTGGACAAGCTGCTGGCGCGGCATTTCCACGAGTTTTCCCGCAGCCGCATCCAGCAGTGGATCGAGGATGGCGCGGTCACGGTCGATGGCGCGCCGGCACGCGTGCGCACCGCTGTGCAACTGGGCCAGCGCATCGAGGTGCGCCCGCAGGCCGCGCCCGAGACGCAGGCCTTCACCGCGGAGGACGTCCCCCTCTCTGTGGTACATGAAGACGACGCGCTGCTGGTCATCGACAAGCCGGCCGGACTGGTGGTGCACCCGGCCGCCGGCAACTGGAGCGGTACCGTGCTCAACGGCCTGCTGTACCGCTATCCCGCCGCGGCTGCCCTGCCGCGCGCCGGCATCGTGCACCGCCTTGACAAGGAAACCACCGGCCTGATGGTGGTGGCCCGCACGCTGACCGCGCAGACCGAACTGGTGCGCCAGTTGCAGGCGCGCACCGTCAAGCGCACCTATATCGCGCTGGTGTGGGGGGAGACGCCTGACGAGGGCACCATCGACGCGCCGATCGGCCGCGATCCGCGCGAGCGCATCCGCATGGCCATCGTGCGTACCAGCAGCGGCAAGCCCTCGCGCACCCATTTCCGCACCGTGGGCGTGGCCAGGCTGGGGCGTGCCACCGTATCGATGGTGCTGTGCCAGCTCGAAACCGGGCGTACCCACCAGATCCGCGTGCACTTCGAATCGATCGGCCACCCGCTGCTGGCCGACCCGGTCTACCACCGCGCCACGCAGCGCGGCATGCGCCAGGCCGTCAAGGCGCCGCTGCCGGTGCCGCTGGAGCGGCAGGCCCTGCACGCCTACAAGCTCGGGCTGATCCATCCGGTCAGCGGCAAGGCGGTGTCCTGGCAGGCGCCGCCGCCGGCCGACCTGCAGGCCCTGATCGATGCGCTGGAGTTCACCGCGCCGGGCGACGAGGAAGAGGAGGGCGATGAGGGCGGCGAGGGCGAGTACGGCTACGAAGACGGTGGCGAGTATGGCGACGATGAGGACTGGGATGACGACGAAGCCTGATGCCGGCTGGCTGGTCCCGGACTGGCCGGCGCCCGCGCAGGTGCGCGCCTTGTCCACCACGCGCCAGGGCGGCGTCAGTGCCGGGCCCTATGGCCTGGCCGGCGGTGCGGCAGGTGGGCTGAACCTGGGCCTGCATGTGGGCGACGATGCGGCGGCCGTGCAGGCCAACCGCGCGCGCCTGGAGGCGGTCTTGCCGCGCGCGCCGCGCTGGCTCGACCAGGTGCACGGCTGCGGCGTGGCTACGGCCGGGCAGGCCGGCGTCGCCGAGCCGGCGCCGCCGCGTGCCGACGCTTGTATCAGTGTGGAGGCGGGCCAGGTCTGCGCGGTGATGACGGCGGACTGCCTGCCGGTGCTGCTGTGTGATCGCGCCGGTACCGTGGTCGGCGCCGCGCATGCCGGCTGGCGCGGGCTGTGCGCCGGGGTGATCGAGGCCACGCTGGCACGCATGGCCGGTGCCAGGAGCGGTGCCGGTGGCGCGCCCGGGTGGCTGGCCTGGCTGGGGCCGGCGATCGGGCCGGCAGCTTTCGAGGTGGGCGCCGAGGTACGCGAAGCCTTCCTGGCCGAGGCCGACGCGGCCGGTCGCGGCGAGCAGGCCGCGGTCGCCGCGGCCTTCCGGGCTGGCGCCCCGGGCAAGTACTACGCCGACATCCATGCGCTGGCCCGGGTGCGCCTGGCGCGCGCCGGCTGCCACGCGGTCTACGGCGGCGACGCCTGCACGGTGGCCGATGCCGAGCGCTTCTACTCCTACCGGCGCGATGGCGTCACCGGGCGCATGGCCACCCTGGTCTGGCTCGCATCCTGAGCGCGCAGCAAACCAGCCGCCGCACGATGTTGCCCCGCTGAAGGGGGGTCACTGCGGGCCGTCTTCCGGCGGCGCCTTCGCCGCCATGCCGGCCTGCTCGCGCGACCGGCGCCGGCGGCGGCGCGCCGGTGTGCCGAGGATGTACAGCAGCAGGGCCACGGGACCGAGCCCGTACAGCACGAAGGTCGCCACGCCGGCGACCACATTGTGTTCGGTGATGGCCATCATCAGCGCCACGTACAGCCAGCCGATGGCAACGATATACATCAGGTTTTCATCCTTCTCGTGCAAACTCCGCGGCAGGGCGCCGGCCAGGCCTCGACGGCCGCTCCCGGAGCGGGCCGGGGAGCGTCTGCGCGCCAGGCCGGCGGCACGAAATAATCCGCATTGACAGCGCAGACATTGCAAGGCAACAATGGGTCGGACTGGCCTCCAGAGCGGCCGCTTTGTGCCCCGGGCGCCGCCGGCAAGCATACCGCATCACGCTGACAGCCGAGGCGCGAGGCGGGCCAGTCCAGGGGCCGGCCGGATCACCGATCCGGTCTGTCTTCGTGAACAAAACGGCAGAGAGACGACGACATCATGGCGACCGGCAAGGGTGCGGCAGCTTCCTCCCAGGAAGACCAGTTCCGACCATTTTCAATTCCGCCGGGGCCATTCGATCCAGCCGCATGGCTGGCATGGTCCCGCCAGGCGCAAGCCAACGGCGCGGCAGCGGCCCAGGGATTCCCTGGCTTCGACGGCCTGGCGTCCGGGCCCGCATTTTCCGGCCTGAAGGTGGCGCCAGGGCAGTTGGCCGAGATCCAGCAGCGCTACCTGCATGACTTCGGCCTGCTGTGGCGGGCGATGTCGGAGGGGCAGGGCGAGTCGGGCATCCCGCTCAAGGACCGCCGCTTCGCCGGCGATGCCTGGCACCGCAATGTGCCCTACCGCTTCGCCGCGGCTTTCTACCTGCTCAATGCGCGCGCCATGAACGAGCTGGCCGACGCGGTCGAAGCCGATGCCAAGACGCGCCAGCGCATCCGTTTCGCCGTATCGCAGTGGGTCGATGCGATGTCGCCGGCCAACTTCCTCGCCACCAATCCCGAGGCGCAGCAGAAGCTGATCGAGTCCGGCGGCGAATCGCTGCGCGCGGGCGTGCGCAACATGCTCGAGGACATGGGGCGCGGCAAGATTTCCCAGACCGACGAGACCGCCTTCGAGGTCGGCCGCAACGTCGCCGTCAGCGAAGGCGCGGTGGTCTACGAGAACGAGTACTTCCAGCTGCTGCAGTACAAGCCGCTCACCGACAAGGTGCATGCGCGCCCGCTGCTGCTGGTGCCGCCCTGCATCAACAAGTACTACATCCTCGACCTGCAACCCGAAGGCTCGCTGGTGCGCCACGCGGTGGAGCAGGGCCACACGGTCTTCCTGGTGTCGTGGCGCAACCCCGATGCCAGCATGGCCGAGCGCACCTGGGACGACTACATCGAGCACGGCGCCATCCGTGCCATCGAGGTGACGCGCGAGATCAGCGCGCAGGACCGCATCAACGTGCTGGGCTTCTGCGTCGGCGGCACCATCATCGCCACGGCGCTGGCCGTGCTGGCTGCGCGCGGCGTGCGCCCGGCCGCCAGCCTGACGCTGTTGACCACGCTGCTCGACTTCTCCGACACCGGCATCCTCGACGTCTTCGTCGACGAAGCCCACGTCAAGCTGCGCGAGGCCACCATCGGCGGTGGCGCCGGTGCGCCTTGCGGCTTGCTGCGCGGCGTGGAGCTGGCCAACACCTTCTCCTTCCTGCGGCCCAACGACCTGGTCTGGAACTATGTGGTCGACAACTACCTGAAGGGCAACACCCCGGTTCCTTTCGACCTGCTGTTCTGGAACGGCGACGCGACCAACCTGCCGGGCCCGTGGTACTGCTGGTACCTGCGCCATACCTATCTGCAGGACGAGCTCAAGGTGCCGGGCAAGCTGAGTGTGTGCAATGCGCCGGTGGATCTCGGTGCCATCGACGTGCCGACCTACATCTACGGTTCGCGCGAGGACCATATCGTGCCCTGGACCTCCGCCTTCGCGTCCACGGCGCTGCTGAAGAACCAGCTGCGCTTCGTGCTGGGAGCCTCCGGCCACATCGCCGGCGTGATCAATCCCCCGGCGAAGAAGAAGCGCAGCTACTGGACCAACGACAAGCTGCCCGCGACCTCGCAGCAATGGCTGGGCGGGGCGCAGGAACATCCCGGCAGCTGGTGGCCCGACTGGATGGCATGGCTGGGCAAGCATGCCGGTACCAGGAAGGCCGCGCCCCCGGGCTACGGCAACCAGCACTATCCGGCCATCGAGCCGGCGCCGGGCCGCTACGTCAAGGCCAAGGCATGACGGGCGGCGCGGCCATGCCGCGCCACCCTGTCTGCCCGGCCGTTGTGCATTCCGCCTACCACGCCAGGTATCCGGACATTTTTCAAGAGGACTCCAAATGACCGACGTTGTCATCGTATCCGCCGCGCGTACCGCGGTCGGCAAGTTCGGCGGATCGCTCGCCAAGATTCCCGCCCCCGAACTGGGCGCCATCGTCATCAAGGCTGCGCTGGAGCGTGCCGGGCTCAAGCCCGAGCAGGTCAGCGAAGTGATCATGGGCCAGGTGCTGACCGCGGCGTCCGGCCAGAACCCGGCCCGCCAGGCCTCGCTCAAGGCCGGCCTGCCGAGCTCGGTGCCGGCCATGACCATCAACAAGGTGTGCGGCTCGGGCCTGAAGGCCGTGATGCTGGCAGCCAACGCCATCATCGCCGGCGAAGCCGAGATCGTGGTCGCCGGCGGCCAGGAGAACATGAGCGCGGCACCGCACGTACTGCCGGGCTCGCGCGACGGCTTCCGCATGGGTGACACCAAGCTGGTCGACTCGATGATCGTCGACGGCCTCTGGGACGTCTACAACCAGTACCACATGGGCGTCACGGCGGAAAACGTGGCCAAGGAATACGGCATCACGCGCGAAGCCCAGGACGCCTTCGCCGTGGCCTCGCAGAACAAGGCTGAAGCGGCGCAGAAGGCCGGCAAGTTCGCCGAGGAGATCGTTCCCGTGCTGATCCCCCAGCGCAAGGGCGAACCGCTCGCCTTCGACCAGGACGAGTATGTCCGCCATGGCGCCACGGTGGACTCGATGGCTGGCCTGAAGCCCGCCTTCGACAAGAGCGGCACCGTGACCGCCGGTAACGCGTCGGGGCTCAACGACGGCGCCGCGGCCGTAGTGGTGATGTCGGCTGCCAAGGCCAAGGAGCTGGGCCTGACCCCGCTGGCGACGATCAAGTCCTACGCCAACGCGGGCGTGGACCCGAAGGTGATGGGGATGGGGCCGGTGCCGGCTTCCAAGCGCTGCCTGTCGCGCGCCGGCTGGGGTGTCAATGACCTCGACCTGATGGAGATCAACGAAGCCTTCGCCGCACAGGCGCTGGCCGTGCACCAGCAGATGGGCTGGGACACCTCCAAGGTCAACGTCAACGGCGGTGCGATCGCCATCGGCCACCCGATCGGCGCATCGGGCTGCCGTATCCTGGTGACGCTGCTGCACGAGATGAAGCGCAGTGGTGCGAAGAAGGGCCTGGCCTCGCTGTGTATCGGTGGCGGCATGGGCGTGGCGCTGGCAGTCGAGCGTCAGTGAGGGGTGTGCCGGTGCGCGGGTGCTCTCCCGTGTGCCGGCGTCAATAAGAAAGAGCCAACAAGGAGTGGATATGTCTCAGCGCATTGCATATGTGACCGGCGGCATGGGCGGAATCGGAACCGCGATCTGCCAGCGTCTGGCCAAGGATGGCTACCGTGTCGTCGCGGGCTGCGGTCCGAACTCGCCCCGTCGCGAGAAATGGATCGAGCAGCAGAAGGCCCTGGGTTTCGATTTCACCGCCTCCGAAGGTAACGTGGCGGACTGGGATTCGACCAAGGCTGCCTTCGACAAGGTCAAGGCCGAAGTCGGCGAGGTCGATGTGCTGATCAATAACGCGGGCATCACCCGTGACGTGGTCTTCCGCAAGATGACCCGCGCCGACTGGGACGCCGTGATCGACACCAACCTGACCTCGCTGTTCAACGTGACCAAGCAGGTCATCGACGGCATGGTTGACCGTGGCTGGGGCCGCATCGTCAATATCTCGTCGGTCAACGGGCAGAAGGGCCAGTTCGGCCAGACCAACTATTCGACCGCCAAGGCAGGCCTGCACGGCTTCACCATGGCCCTGGCGCAGGAAGTGGCGACCAAGGGCGTGACGGTCAACACCGTGTCGCCGGGCTATATCGCCACCGACATGGTCAAGGCCATCCGCCAGGACGTGCTCGACAAGATCGTCGGCACCATCCCGGTCAAGCGCCTGGGCGCGCCCGAGGAAATCGCCTCGATCTGCGCGTGGCTGGCCTCGGATGAGTCCGGTTTCTCGACCGGCGCCGACTTCTCGCTGAACGGCGGACTGCACATGGGCTGAGGCCCGCCGGGCCAACCCGGCAGGGGTCTTGCTGCGGCGCAATCGGCGCGCTGCACAAGGTCCATGCAGTGCCATCACGATAACGGTTTGCGGGCCTGACGGCCCGCAAACCGTTTATTCTTGCGGGTTTTCCTTAAGCCGGGCCGCTTTCCTTAGTGCTTTGTTGGGCATAGAATCAGGACAGCGGCACAGCCGGCACCAATCAGGCGCACGCGCTGTGGATGTGGATTCCCGCGGGGGCGCGGACGATAACGACATTGCGCATCGCACAGGATGCGGTGCAGCAGCGTGCATCAGCGACGATACAAGGATAGAGCACCGATGGCCACGACAAAAAAGGGCGCAGAGCGACTGATCAAGAAATATCCAAATCGCAGGCTCTACGATACGCAGACCAGTACCTATATCACGCTGGCTGACGTCAAGCAGCTCGTGATGGATTCGGAAGAATTCAAGGTCGTCGATGCCAAGTCGGGCGAGGAACTGACCCGCAGCATCCTGCTGCAGATCATCCTGGAAGAAGAAACCGGCGGCGTGCCGATGTTCTCCAGCGCCATGCTGTCGCAGATCATCCGCTTCTATGGCCACGCGATGCAGGGCATGATGGGCACCTACCTGGAAAAGAACATCCAGGCCTTCATCGATATCCAGAACAAGCTCGCCGAAAACTCCAAGGGCCTGTACTCGGGCGAGGCGTTCAGCCCCGATATGTGGTCCCAGTTCATGAACATGCAGGCGCCCATGATGCAGGGCATGATGAGCAACTACATCGAGCAGAGCAAGAACCTGTTCGTGCAGATGCAGGAGCAGATGCAGAACCAGGCCAAGAGCATGTTCGGCGCCTTCCCCTTCAACCAGCCGCCGCAGGACAAGAAGTAAGCCCTGGCGGCACGCGCCCCTCCGGCGGGTGCCGCAGAACGGTTCCTCGCGGCGGCACGGTCGCGAGTCCCGGGGCAGCGCTCCTCGGGCCGAGCCCGGTCTTCCCGCCTCGTTCTTATTTGACGCCGCAGCCCTTCAGAACGGCGGGCACGAGCATCAAGCCACCGAATCCGCCGAGCAGCAGGCTGCCTCCATCGCTCCCGGCGATCAGGAACAGCGTTCCCAATAATCCCAGCGGGGCCGCTACCAGCCAGCGCAGTCGTCCGAGACCTGCCGCGCGCTGGGCCGTGTCATCCGTCATCTCGAGACGCCGGATCTCCTGGCGAAACTGCGGCGCCTGCTCGCTCTGCTCGCGCGCATCGACATCCGATGTGGCACCCCTTGCGGGCTCGGCGAGATCTGCGCGCGCGGCATGGTCCTGGCTGCCGGGCTCCGCTCCCATCTCGTCTGGTGCCGCTGCATGCGGGGCCTGGGTCTCGGGGCCCGCTGCCGGCGATGCAAGAGGGGCGGGGTTCAGGGCTCGCTGGGTATCGCCCAGGACGCCGCCAATCGCAGGCACAGCCACTGCGCGGTCCACGTGCTGTGGAAAAAAGCGGTGCATCGTATTGGCCGGGGCTGCCGGAGTTCCTGCAGCACCTGCCCCTATGGGTTGGACGGCCGGTATCGAGGCTGCTTTCCCGGCGTGGTTCGGGAAGAAGCGAAGCATGGCGCTGTCCGGCCGGCCCTCGGCCGCTTCTCCGCCTTGCACTCCGCCGTGCACTCCGTTTTGCACATCCGTTTGCGCTGCGGGGGCCGTAACGTCCGGAGTTTTCACATTAGCCCGACCCAGGGCGACTTGGGCCGCATCCGGCGGCAGCGCGCTTGCGTCGAACTCGGCGGCTTCGGCGACTTCGCTGCCCCGGCTTGTCGTGCTATTCGTGTCAGTCGTGCTCATAGCGCTTGTTGCTCGAGTCGGGAAGACCTTCCTGATCGCGAATACGACCAGGTAGAGCGCGGCCGCAAGTGCCAGGATGAACAGGAATGGCACCGTGCGGCTGACCTCGCTCGCGTGGTATGACCCGTTCATGGTTGCGTTCAGTGCCAGCAGGAATTTGAACGCGACGATCAGGAGCGAGGTGACGATGATGTACTTCAGCGCTTTCATGGACAGTCGGGTCGGGAGGGTCTCGTGTTTGTTATCGGCGGGCCGGGCCGGATCATTGATCACCGTGGCCCGTTCGCCGCCCCGGTTCATCGCCCCACCATGCCATGGCGTGGCGTTCCAGGATGTAGGTGGTACTTTGTGGATGCTGCGTTGGCAGATGGGATCGGAAGCGACCGATTACCTGCGTGCAGCGCATTTTGCATCTTGTCCGACACGTCTGAAATAGCCGGAAGAGGGGTGCCCAGTGCAAAAGGCCGAAATAATCGCTAACAATTGTGAACAAGGGGCCGGCCTACACTCGTTCATGCGCCTTGCCATGAATGAGGCGCAGGAGATCCTGAATGACGAAGTCCAAGTTGCTCTCCAGTCTGCTGCTGGCGGCTATCGCCATGTCGTCCGCTACGGGCTTTGCGCAGGACCGCGATGACCGCGATCATCGCGGCGGACCACCACCTGGCCAGGAGAATCGAGGCCGCGGACCCGAGCGCGATCGAGGGCCTGACCGGGATCGAGGGCCCGAGGGACGCATGCCGCCCCGGGGCGGCTGGCACAAGGGCGACAGGCTCCCCCCTGAATATCGCGAGCGGCAGTACGTCATCGACAACTGGCGCGAACACCGGTTGACGCCGCCGCCTCGCGGCTATCAATGGGTCGGGGTGGGCGGAGACTATTTCCTGGTAGCGATTCCGACCGGCCTGGTCTTTCAGGTCGTTATCGGTCACTAGCCTGCGGACGGGTGACGGCCCGTTTCGTGCGGGCCTTGCCGCAACTGCGCGTTGCCGCTCAGGCACCTATTTCCACTGGGAACGTCTCGTCAGGCAAGGTCGCTAGCAATGGCGCCGCCCATTGGGGGAGCGGGAGGCGGCATTGCGGTGTCGAAAGCCCAATAGCTGGGCGGGTCGACGGTCTTGCCACGACGGGAGGAGTTGAAGACGGCGGCGCCGGAAGCCTGCGGATCGGGAGGCGGTGCGCCTGCGACGATCAGCCCAGCGTCATGGCAGGCACGACTCAGGTTGCCCGATCCAGAGGACAAGTTTCGCGCAACATCGCCACGGCGACGATGTCGACCCGGACATCCGGATGGAACAGCGACTCGACGCCGATCAGCGCACTGGCCTGCGCATGTCCCTTGAGCCCGCGATCGCGTACCCCTCGGGCAATACCAGATCGCCATGGGCCAACGTGGCGCCCGAGATGCCAGGAGTCTCCGGTCAAGGCACCGTCACGCTGCGCATTGCCGTCGGCATGGCGGCCGGCTCCATCTGATCTCTGCCGCTTTTCGATGCCGGGCCGGATCGGCCCGCATCCGACAGCATGTCGACGAAGGCCTCAGTCGGCATGCTCCTGCCGAAATGGTGCACGATTTCATTCAACACGTGCTGTTGCTGCTGGGTAGTGAAGGCCGCCGTGGCATCGCTGAGCACCACCGGTTCATAGCCCAGGTCATGTGCGGCACGCATTGTCGATTCGATGCATACGTGGGTTGCGTAGCCGGCAAGGTAGAGGCGGCTAATGCCCTGACCGCGCAGGAAATTGTCCAGGTCGGAGGCGGCGAATGCACTGGCTCCGGCACGGCCGCTGATGACGAATTCATCTGGCCGCGGTGCGAAAGGCCCGTAGAACTGCCAACCGCTGTCCTGTTCCTGCCAGGTACCGGCTCTGGGTATCGCACCGCGCAGGCCGAACCTTGCGCGGCCCAGTTCGCGGTAGTCGGACGACATCCGCAGCGTGGCATGGATCACCGGCATGCCGGCCTTGCGTGCGGCCTCCAGGGCTCGCTTGCCTGCCTCTTGGGAGTCAGCGAACGCTTGCTCGTCTTGGATCAATCCACGCAGCTTTCCTTCCGGGGCCAGCCACTCGTTGACGAACTCGATCATGACCAGCGCTGCATGCCCGTCCTCATGGGCCGGCGGCGGCAACTGTCCCGCTGCGGTGGGGGCTGCCTTGGGTTGGGATGACGGCGATGCAGCCTGACTTTTGGTGACGGCCATGGCAGGCAGCAGGAACAGTCGCGAGAGCAGGTTGCTCATGAAATCCGGCATGTCAAATCCCTCTTGAATTGATGTGGGATCCACTATATGAATGATTCAAAGGAATGATAAGCCATATAAAATCACACTAATTGTGAATTCTAGGAACAATAGAAGTGGACCCGTTCACGGACATCAACACCTTCGTCCGGGCAGCCGAAGCCGGGAATTTCACGCGAGCCGCACGTGTGCTCCGCGTCACGCCGTCCGCCGTGAGCAAGTCGGTGGCGCGATTGGAGGCAGAGCTTGGGATCCAGTTGTTCCACCGCTCGCCGCGGCAGATCACCCTGACCGGCGACGGCGAAGCATTCTTCGACGTCTGCCGCCAAGGCATGACGGCCATCGAGGACGCCCGCAGCAGATTGGCCGGGGAGGCCCAACCGTGGCGTGGGAAGCTGCGGCTTTGCGTGCCGGTGAGCTTCGGCCAATATGTGGTGGCGCCAGCCCTCAGTGAGTGGCTGGCCGCCCATCCGGGACTGGATATCGAATTGACGCTGACGGACAGGCATGTCGACATGACCGCCGAACGATTCGACCTTGCCGTCATGCTGGGCGAAGTGCCGGATTCCCGCCTGGTAGCTCGCCCGCTACCGCCACACCGGTTCTTGACCGTCGCCGCGCCGACCTACCTGGAACAGCATGGTTCACCCAGCAGCCCAGGCGATCTTGGCAGGCATGTCTGCCTGCGCTATGTGATGGCCGACAGTGGACAGTTTCGTACCTGGACATTCTCCCGTGGTAAGGAGGAGTACAGTCACTTCCCCATCGGGCCGTTGGCCAGTGACCACGTCGCCGTGCTTCTTGCACTGGCTGAAGGCGGACGCGGGATTCTCCAGGCACCGCATTACGTCGTGGCCCCGGCGCTGGCCACAGGCCGGCTGGTTGCCGTGCTGGCCGGGCTCGACAGTATCGGCGCACCGTTGTCCGTGGTGTACGAAAAGGCACGCCATGCTTCAGCCCGCAATCGACTGGCGGTGGAGTTCCTGCTCGCCCTCGGCAATCAACTCTAGCCGCAGGTCCGCCAGCCCATGTCGGGGATCAGGCGCCGAGAAATTTTCGCAAACGGTTAAAATGCGCGGTTGGCCTTGTACCGCCAGGCGGCCATGCCCCGCCTCGCCCGCCCCACATCTGGATGTGACCGTGAAAAACCCCGCAGAATCAACGACCAAGAAAGACCATATCCCTAATGTGGGCTTCGTGAGCCTTGGATGCCCGAAGGCCTTGGTCGACTCCGAGCAGATCATCACCCAGCTCCGCGCCGAGGGCTATGCCATCAGCGGCACCTACGACGGTGCCGACCTGGTGGTGGTGAATACTTGCGGTTTTATCGACGAGGCGGTGCAGGAGAGCCTGGATGCCATCGGCGAGGCGCTGACCGAGAACGGCAAGGTCATCGTCACGGGCTGCCTGGGAGCGAAGAAGGACGCGAGCGGCAACGACATCATCACCAGCGTGCACCCGAAGGTGCTGGCCGTGACCGGTCCGCATGCGCTGGACGAGGTGATGCAGGCGGTGCACACGCATCTGCCCAAGCCGCATGACCCGTTCACGGACCTGGTGCCGGCGGCTGGCATCAAGCTCACGCCCAAGCATTACGCCTACCTGAAGATTTCCGAGGGCTGCAACCATCGTTGTTCCTTCTGCATCATCCCGTCGATGCGCGGTGACCTGGTCTCGCGTCCGGTGGCGGAGGTCATGCTGGAGGCCGAGAACCTGTTCAAGTCGGGCGTCAAGGAGCTGCTGGTGATCTCGCAGGACACCAGCGCCTACGGCGTCGACGTCAAGTACCGCACCGGCTTCTGGGACGGCCGCCCGCTCAAGACCCGCATGACCGAGCTGGTCGCGGCGCTGGGCGAGCTGGCACGCCGGTACGGTGCCTGGGTGCGCTTGCACTACGTCTATCCGTACCCGCATGTGGACGAGATCATCCCGCTGATGTCGCAGGAGGGCGTGCTGCCCTACCTGGACGTGCCGCTGCAGCATGCCCATCCCGATGTGCTCAAGCGCATGAAGCGCCCGGCCAACGCCGAGAAGACGCTGGACCGCATCCGCGCCTGGCGCGCGGTGTGCCCGGAGCTGACCATCCGCAGCACGTTCATCGCCGGCTTCCCGGGCGAGACCGAGGAAGAGTTCCAGACCCTCCTGGACTTCATTGCCGAGGCCGAACTGGATCGCGTTGGCTGCTTCGCCTATTCGCCGGTGGAAGGCGCCACGGCCAATGAGCTGCCTGGCGCGCTGCCCGACGAGGTGCGCGAGGAACGCCGCGCGCGCTTCATGGAGGTGGCCGAGGCGGTGTCGGCACGGCGCCTGCAGCGCAAGGTCGGCCAGACGCTGCGCGTGCTGGTCGACGAGATCAACCAGGACGGCGGTATCGGGCGCTCGGCGGCCGATGCGCCGGAGATCGATGGCCTGGTCTACATCGCCCCTGTCACGCGTCATTCCCAGCGCTACCGCGTTGGCGAGTTCGTCGACGTGCGCATCACGGGCGCCGATGGCCACGATCTGTGGGGCGAGATCTGAGGTTTTCGAAGGGATTTGCGCGCTCTATGCGCCACTTTTTTGCGCTACCGCAATGCCGCATTAGGTAAAAGTACGACCGTTCGATTCCGGCCGGGCGGCGCTATACTGTGCACCGCAACATAACCTCTTGGAGACGAGACATGACGCGTGAAGTGGTGGTAGTCAGCGGCGTTCGTACCGCGATCGGAACCTTCGGCGGCAGCCTGAAGGACCTGGCCCCGACCGAGCTGGGCGCCCTGGTGGTGCGTGAAGCGCTGGCCCGTGCCAAAGTGGACGGCGGCGACGTCGGCCATGTGGTGTTCGGCAACGTCATCCAGACCGAGCCCAAGGACATGTACCTGTCCCGCGTGGCGGCCGTCAACGGCGGCGTCACCATCGACGCGCCGGCCCTGACCGTCAACCGCCTGTGCGGCTCGGGCCTGCAGGCCATCGTCAGCGCGGCGCAGACCATCCTGCTGGGCGATACCGACGTGGCCATCGGCGGCGGTGCCGAGAGCATGAGCCGCGCTCCCTACCTGGCGCCGGCCGCGCGCTGGGGCTCGCGCATGGGCGATGCCAAGCTGATCGACATGATGCTGGGCGCGCTGCACGACCCGTTCCACACCATCCACATGGGCGTGACCGCCGAGAACGTCGCCAAGGAGTACGACATCTCGCGCGCGCAGCAGGATGAGGCCGCGCTGGAATCGCACCGCCGCGCTTCGGCGGCGATCAAGGCGGGCTACTTCAAGGACCAGATCGTCCCCGTCACCCTCAAGTCGCGCAAGGGCGATATCCAGTTCGACACCGACGAGCACGTGCGCCATGACGCCACCCTGGACGACATGACCAAGCTCAAGCCGGTCTTCGCCAAGGAGAACGGCACGGTCACGGCTGGCAATGCCTCGGGCCTGAACGACGCTGCTGCCGCGGTCGTGCTGATGGAGCGCGCCGAAGCCGAGCGGCGCGGCCTCAAGCCGCTGGCTCGCCTGGTCTCGTACGGCCACGCCGGGGTCGACCCGAAGACCATGGGTATCGGTCCGGTGCCGGCCACGCGCAAGGCGCTGGAGCGCGCGGGCCTGTCGGTGGCCGACCTGGACGTGATCGAGGCCAACGAAGCCTTCGCCGCGCAGGCGTGCGCGGTCACCAAGACGCTGGGCCTGGATCCCGCCAAGGTCAACCCGAACGGTTCGGGCATTTCGCTGGGCCACCCGATCGGCGCCACCGGTGCGCTGATCACGGTGAAAGCCCTGTACGAGCTGCAACGCGTGCAAGGCCGCTACGCCCTGGTGACCATGTGCATCGGCGGCGGCCAGGGCATCGCCGCCATCTTCGAGCGCCTGTAAGCATGCGGCACGGCATGGGCTGCCAGCGCACGTTCCCCGGCCGGGCCGAGCCGGCCGCGCCGGCGGGCCGCGGACGCGCCGGCCGCCTGCTGCCGGCCCTGCTGCTGTGCTGTGCCGGACTTGCGGCGGCCGTGCCGGCCCTGGCCGCCGGTGGCACCGAATTGTCGACGGGCGGCACCGCGATGCCGGTGGTGCCGGCACCCGTCGACGGCGCGCTGGGCCTGAACCAGGCCATCCGCGACGGCGAGTCGCGCCGTGGCACCACCTTGTCCACCGGGCAGGCGGCGCCGCTGGCGCCGCGCCCCGAATACGCCAGGCTGCCGGTCTACGCCGGCACGCTCGGCGACCAGCCGGTACGGCTGCGCCTCGGTCCCAAGCCGGACGAGCGCGACAGCGTGCACGGCGAGTACGCTTTCGGCAACCGGCCGGGCGTGCGCCTGCTGGCGGGCGAATACGAGAACGGCGGCTTCCTGATGGAGGAGTCGGATGACGGCACCCACGTCACCGGCAACTGGGAAGGGCAGATCGATGCGGCCGGCGTAGTGCGCGGCACCTGGACCGACGCCCTCAATCCCGCCATCGTGCTGCCCTTCATGATCCGGCCGCTGGGCCTGCTGGTGATCCCGCCGTTCGACATGCGACCGTCCAGCGGCATCACCTACGCGCCGCCGCCGCCCAAGTCGTCGATCACGCCGCGCTAGCCGCGCGGATTCGTCATCCTGCGCCGCGCCACCACCACGGGTGGGAGGGCGCGGCGATTGCTGGTAAGCTCGAAGCCTTTTCGATCACCTGACCGGGGATCCGCCCGGATCTCCGGACTCTTGGATTGCCTGCGCGTCCGCCGCGCAGGCGCATCGAGCAACGGGCGCGCCGCGGCGCCGTTCCCCCGCTGGCGCCGCGCGGCGCGATGCGTGCCGGGGCGGCGAAGCGGGCGTGCGCCAGACAAGGAAGCCGCCGTGTCCGACCAGACCCCGACCGACCCGTCCACCAGCGCCGTGCCGTCCGATGACGACGGCGCCTATCCGCAGACGCTCGCCGTCCAGCCCGGCCTGCAGATCCCGCCGGGATTCGATTCCTTTTCGCCGCCCACCTGGCGCGGTTCCACCGTGGTCTTCCGCAATCTCGCCGAACTGCGTGCGCACGGCGATGCCGGCACCACCTACTGGCGCTACGGCCTCCATGCCACGCCGACCAGCGAGGCACTGTGCCAGCACCTCGCCAAGCTGGAGGGCGCACGCGATACGCTGCTGCTGCCGTCGGGCCTGGCTGCCATCTCGCTGGTCTACTTCGCGCTGCTGCGCAGCGGCGACGACGTGCTGGTGCCCGACAACGTCTACGGACCCAACCGCGAGCACGGCGAATGGCTGGCGCGCGACTTCGGCGTGACGGTGCGCTACTACGATCCGATGATCGGTGCCGGCATCGCCGCCCTGATCCGGCCCAATACGCGCCTGATCTGGATGGAGTCGCCCGGTTCGGTGACCATGGAGGTGCCGGACAGCGAGGCCATCGTGGCGGCGGCGCGCGAGCGCGGCGTGCTGACGGCCATCGACAACACCTGGTCGGCGGGCCTGTACTTCCGCCCTTTCGACAAGGGGATCGATATCTCGGTGCAGGCGCTGACCAAGTACCAGTCGGGCGGCAGCGACGTGCTGATGGGCGCGGTGCTGAGCCGCGACGAGGCGCTGCACGCGCGCCTGAAGCGCACCCGCATGCTGATGGGCTGGGGTGTTTCCGCCGACGATTGCTTCCTGGTGCTGCGCGCCTTGCCCAGCCTGCCGGTGCGGCTGGCCGCGCATGACCGCGCGGCACGCGAGGTGGCCGAATGGCTGAGCCAGCGGCCGGAGGTGGTCAAGGTCCTCCATCCGGCATTGCAGGACTGCCCGGGCCATGCCTTCTGGCGGCGCGACTTCAGCGGCGCCACCGGCCTCTTCGCCATCGTGCTGCACGAGCGCTACACGCGCGCGCAGGTGGACGCCTTCGTAGAGGCGCTGGAGCGCTTTGCCATCGGTTGGTCGTGGGGTGGGGCGCACAGCCTGGCCGTGCCTTACCACGTGCCGTCGATGCGCCCGGCGGGCAGCTGGCCGCCGGAGGGCTGGCAGCATGCCGGCGAACTGGTGCGGCTCTACATCGGGCTGGAGGACACGCGCGACCTGATCGCCGACCTGCGCCGCGCGCTGGAAACCAAGCTGGGCGCATGAGCGCATGAGCGCATGAGCGGGGGCGGCGGGGCCTGTATGGCCCCGCGCCGCCTTGCGCCGTCAGTGGCGTGGCGGCGGCCCGGGCAGGACTGGCGGCGCCGTGGCGGCCACGCCTGTCGCGCCGTCCGGCCGGGCCGGGGGCAGGGCCCAGACGGAGTCCAAGGGGCCGCTGCGGGCACGCTTGCGGGTGGCATGGGCCAGTGCGGCAAAGCCGCAGGCCATGGCCAGGGCGCCGATGTCGAAGCCGGCCACGGCCCAGTCGCCGCGCTGGGCGGCGCGCCAGAACGGATCGCCCGCCACCAGCGCACTGCAGACCGGGATCAGCGCCGTCGCGGCGACGGTCGCGTAGAGCAGGTCGAGTGCCGCACGCGCCGGCTGGCGCAGCAGCGACCAGGCCAGTGCGGCCAGGAAGACCGGGAAGTAGACCTGAGCGGCCGGCCGCTCAGGCCATAGCAGGGCGCCGCTGAAGGCGGCCGCTACGCCGAGGCAGCAGCCCAGGCAGACGCCCACGGTGGCCTGTGCCAGCAGCTTGTGCACACGCGGCTGCACGGCCTGGCGCTGCTTGCGGCGCGACTCGATCCACAGCAGGTTGCCCGAATAGAACAGGAAGGCCCCGGCCAGCCCGGCCACCAGGTAGACGAAGCGCAGCGCGACGTCGCCGAAGGTACCGAAGTGCAGGCCGTACATGGCGCTGTAGACCGCATGGTTGGTATCGCGGCCGGCCGGGGTCTGGTCGCCCATGACCTGGCCGCTGCGCGGCTGTCCGGCCGCCGCGTGCAGCGCGATCGAGCCATAGCTGCCCAGCGCGCCGTCCGCGTTGCCGCGCACCTCGGCCACCGCGTTGGCGTCGCCGATGCGCTGGTAGCGGATCGAGGTCGGTGTGAAGGCCGTGCCGCCACCTGCGCGCGCGGCGGCCAGCAGGGTGGCGGCCGGCAGCAGCGGCGCCGGCCGGCCGGCGCTGTCCACCTCGGGGGCGGCCGCCGTCAGGCGGGGCACCGCCGGCATCAGCTTGCCGTCGAAGGCCAGCGTGTCGAATGCCATCACCAGCACCATCGACAGGCAGAACATGGCGCCGGTCACGGCGAAGACCAGGTGGAAGGGCAGGCTGAACAGGCCCAGCACATTGTGCGCGTCCATCCAGAAGCGCTTCAGGTTGCGCCCGGGACGCACCGCCAGCAGGTCCTTCTTCAGGCGCGGCAGGTGCAGCAGCACGCCCGACACCAGGGCCAGTCCGTACAGCACGCTGATCGCCCCCATCAGGTACATGCCGGCGTCCGACAGGCCCAGCGAGTAGTGCAGGGAGTTGAGGAAGTTGGCCAGTTCGCCGCGCACGCGCTCGAGCGACGTCTCGGCAGGCGAGGTCTTGCCGGCAGCCAGGCGGCTGGCGGTCGTGAACTGCCAGGCGCCGTTCTTTTCCTGCCAGTAGGCCGAGAGCTCCGGCTCGCCGGCCGTGGGCAGGCTCACGTAGACGCTGGCGGCGGCCGCGGGATGGCTGGCCACCAGCGCTTGCACGAAGCGGTCGACGCTGGCGCCGTCAGGGGCGCCGTCAGGGGCGCCGTCAGGGGCGCCGGCGGGCGCGGCGGCCGCATGCCGGGCACGGTGCACGCTCTGCCAGCTGTGCAGTTCCTCGTGGAAGACCGTGAGGGCGCCGGCGAAGAAGGCGATGAACAGGGCCCAGCCGGCCATCAGGCCGACCCAGGTGTGCAGGGTCTGGTACAGGCGCAGGGTGGCGGCCTTCATGATGCCGTGCCTCCCATGGCGGTGAGGGTTCGGGCCACCGCCAGCGCGCCGAAGGCGAGCAGGTTGCCGGCCAGCAGCCACAGCCAGGCGGCGCGGCTGCTGCGGAACAGCACGCTGGCCGAGATCACGGCCACCCACAAGGGCAGGCAGGCCGTCACCGCGATCACCGCTCCGCGCTCCCAGCCGCCGGGGGTGAGCCTGGCGCCCAGGCCGCAGGCGGCGATGGCCAGTGGCAGGCCGAGCAGCGTGCCGGCCAGCCATTTCGTTCCCATGCCGGCGCTCATGCCCGGCCTCCCGCATGCGCCCGGCGCGCCGGCAGGCCGTGCTGGCGCCGGCTGAAAGCATAGGCACCGAAGAAGGGGCACAGGCTCAGACTGCAAGGCACGGCGACCAGCGTCGCCGAAACCGCCGCGGGCCAGCCCAGGGCCTGCCGCCACAGCACCAGTCCCAGCAGCGCCAGCAGCGTGCCCAGGACCAGCCCAGCGCGGCGCCGCCTGCGCGCGGCAGCGGGGCTCGCGGACGGGGGGAGCAGCAATTGGTTCGGCGCCGCCAGGTAGAGGCAGCAGGCCGCGGCGAGGCAGCACAGGGCGGCAAGCGCGAGCATGAATGGATCAGCCAATTCCCAAAAATAGGAATGATAGTGATTCGCATTTCATGGTGCAAGGTGAACGCGAGGGGAACGAGGAGGGACGGTGGGGGAAGGGGCGGGGAAGGGTGGCGCGAAGGGGCGGCGGCGCACGGCCGCGAAGCGCGGCGTACCGCAAGCCAGGGCGGAGGTAGGCCGGGCCGGGGAGGTCGGTTGCCCCCCCCCCGGCGGCGTCCCGCTCAGTGCGGGAACAACTGCAGCAGTCCGTCCAGGCCGACGTGGTTGAAGGCGACGCTGGCCTGCGCACGCACCACCGGCTTGGCGCGGAAGGCGACCGAGAGGCCGGCCACCGCCATCATCTTCAGGTCGTTCGAGCCATCGCCCATGACGATGGCCTGCCCGGGCTGCGCGCCGATCTCCGAGCACACTTCCTGTACCGTGCGGGCCTTGACGTCCGCATTGACGATCTCGCCGACCACCTGGCCGGTCAGCTTGCCGTCGACGATTTCCAGCGTATTGGCGCGGGTGAAGTCCAGCCGCAGCCGCGCCTTGAGCTTCTCGGTGAAATGCACGAAGCCGCCCGAGACCAGCAGCGTGCGCAGGCCGAGCGCCTGCACCGTCTGCAGCATCCGTTCGGCGCCCGGCGACAGGCGCAGGCGCTCGTCGTAGACGCGGTCGAGCACGCTGGCGTCGAGGCCCTTGAGCAGCGCGACGCGGCGCCGCAGGCTCTCGTTGAAGTCGGTGATCTCGCCGCGCATGGCCGCCTCGGTGATGGCCGAGACCTCGGCCTTGAGGCCGCAGAAGTCGGCGATCTCATCGATGCACTCGATGGTGATCAGGGTCGAGTCCATGTCCATCGCCACCAGGCGGAAGTCGGACAGGGCGCGGCCGTCCGGCACGATGGCCCAGTCGATGGCGCGCGGGCCGCAGTACGTATCGAGCGCTTCGCGCAGCGCGGGCGTGAGCGGCGCGCTGTCTGCGGCGCCGGCCACGGTGTCGCTGCGCAGCGACAGGCCCGGAGCCTGGGCGAGGGAGCGGATGGCGTCGAGATCGGCGGGGGCGAGCGGGGCGAGGCTTTGGAGGATCAGGGACATGGCGGACGGCGATCGGGTGCCGCGCAGGTCGCACGGGGCGCGGCGGCAAAGGCGATATTGTAATCGGCGCAGCCGGCGATGCCATGCCTGGCCGTGCATTCATGGCATTCCGCCCCGGCGGCCGGCGGGGCGCTGGTCGCGCATATAATTCGTCCGACTCGGCTCGGCCGCGCGCTGCCCCGCATAATCGTCTCGTCGGATGCCCTCGTACATACTCATCCTGTGCCTCGCCTTCGCGGTGGTCGGCAGCCTTGGCGTAGCCGTGGCTGCCTGGTCGCGCCGGGATGATCCCACCGTCAAGTCCTTCCTGGTGCTGACGGCCGGCGCGGCGATCTGGAGCGGGGGCCGGCTGATGGAGGTCAACGCGCTCGACCTGGCCGATCGCATCTGGTGGGCCAAGTTCCAGTACCTCGGCATCGCCGCGGTGCCCATCGGCTGGCTCTGCGCCATGGTGCAGATCAGCCGGCCGCGCCACGTCATCCGCTGGTCGCTGTTGTCGGTGCCGGTGCTGGTGGCCTTGCTGATGCTCGCCCTGGTCTTCACCAACGAGCGGCACCACCTGATCTGGAGCGCTATCACGACCACGCCCGGCGGCGTGCTGCCGGTGGCGGTGTTCTCGCATGGCCCCGCCTACTTCGCGGCGGCCGCGTGGACCTACGGCCTGCTCTTCTTCAGCCTCTATTTCCTGCTGACCGCGCGCGTGCCGAATGGCAGCCTGACGCGGGCCGGGCGCGCGGTGCTGGCCGGCAGCCTGGTGCTGCCGCTGCTGGCCCACCTGGCCTACATGCTGCGCTGGACCGGGCCGCTCGGCGGCGACCTGACTCCGGCCACCTTCTCGCTGATGAGCGCGCTGCTGTGGCTGTGCGCGCTGCGCCCCCACCTGGACGACATCGCCCACTACGCGCGGCTGCGCGTGTTCGATTCATTGCGCGAAGGCTGCGTGGTGGTCAGCACCGACCTGCGCATCGTCGATTTCAACCCCGCCGCGGCGCGCATGTTGCCAGCCCTGCGCCCGGGCGAGGCGGTGCCGGCCGAATGGGCGGTGCTGGTGGCACAGGCGGGCGATGGCACGCCACCGGGCCTGGTACCGCGCACGGAAGCCGGGACCGAGTACGAGGTGTCGCTGGAGACGGTGCGCCGCCTCGATGGCAAGGTGGTCGGCACGCTCGCCTTCCTGCGCGACGTCAGCCAGTACCGCTCGCGTGAACTGGCCCTGACCGTGCGGCTTGGCGCCACCGAGGAGCGCCTGTCGCGCATGGCGGCGGATCTCGAACACGATGTGCTGACCAGCCTGTTCAACCGGCGCTATTTCGAGCGTGAAGGGCAGGCCGCGGTGGCCGAGGCCTGCGAGCAGGGCACCTCGATCGGCCTGCTGGTGCTCGATGTCGACAACTTCAAGCCATACAACGACCTGCATGGCCACGTCGCGGGCGACGCCTGCCTGCGCCAGGTGGCCGGTGCGATCGCCGGCATCGTCGCCCGGCCGGACGGCTTCTGCGCGCGCCTGGGCGGCGAGGAATTCGCTGTAGTGCTGCCTGGCGGCACGGCGGCGGAAACGCGCGCGGTGGGCGAGCGCCTGGTGCTGGCGGTGCGTGCGCTCGGGCTGGCGCACGGCGGCGTCGCCGGCCAGCGTTTCGTCACCATCAGCGTGGGCGCTGCCTGCGAGCGGCCCGCGGTGGCGCGGCTCGATGCCCTGGTGCAGAAGGCCGACGCGGCCATGTACCGCGCCAAGCGGGCAGGGCGCGACCGCTTCGTGATGGATGTCAGGAACGGCGAAGGCGCGACGTCGTAGCCCTGCGCCGCTTGCTGGGTGGCATGGCGCTCACGGCTGGCCGCCGCTGCGGCGTGCCAGAGCGCAATCGCGCTGCCGATGGCATGAATGAGCTCTTCTGGCCGGCAGCGTCACGAACACGCTGTTGTTGTTGGCCGAGGACGGGCACAGGCGAAGGCGCAATACACGATCCGCCTGCCATTGCGCCCGCAGGATGCGGGTCGAGCTGCCGGGTCGCCAGTCGACCGTGCCGAGAAAACAGGTCTGCTGTCGCCGCGCGCTCCAGGATCGGCGACCAGGCCGAAGCGGGTCGTCAGGAAGGTGTGCAGGCGGTGCGGCTCATGCCGGCCGTGGCCACGCTATCGCTCATCCTTGTGGAAGGCGTGCTTGACGGCGTGGACGCCTTCGCGCGTGGCATGGGCGATGCCATGCCCGACCGCCTTGGTCGCGTGCGCGATGCCGTGGCCGGCCTCGCGCGCCGCTTCGCCGGTCTTGTGGACGGCCTCCTTGGTCCCTTCCTTGATGTCGTGTGCTGCCTCGTGCACGCCGGCCTGCGTCGGCAGGCTGCACGCCAGGGCGGCGAGGGCCAGCAGCGCGATGGCCGGTAGTCGCTGCATGTTCACGGGGGGACTCCTCGCTGGCGGGCCGCGCGGGCCCGGGAAACGCTATTGTAGACTCCCCGGCGGCGACAGCTCCGTGGCCGGCATTGCGGCTAAAGTTGGCGGGCAAACGGCCGTTTCATGCACCATAGCTGCTGCGCGGGGAGTGTCCCCGCGAGCCGGCGGTGGCGTGGCACCGCTGCCGGCCCGTACTGACCGCCACCCACGCCGAGAGGCTCTCATCTTGGATTCCATTCTCAGCCAGCTGTCGGCGACGCTGCCGGCAGCCAAGACCATCGAACAACTGACGCGGCCCTTGCTGGAAATGCTGGGCGAGGTGACCGGCCTGGAATCGACGTACCTGACGTCGGTCGATCTGGTCGAGAACGTCCAGCACGTACGGTTCGCCCGCAACACGGGCAGCATGACGATACCCGAGGGACTGTCGGTGCCCTGGGCGGACACCTTGTGCAAGCGGGCGCTCGATGCGGGAAGGATGGTCACCGACGATGTGCCGGGCTGCTGGGGCGACTCCGGGGCTGCGCGCCAGCTCGGCATCCAGACCTATGTCAGCGCACCGGTGCGGGCCGAGGATGGCGAGTTGCTCGGTACCTTGTGTGCGGCATCTGCCGACCGCCAGCCGCTGCCGCCGGCGGCGCAGTCCGTGCTGCAATTGTTCTCCAGCATCGTCGCCAACTTCGTCGAGCGCGAAGCGCTGCTGGCGCGCCTGAGCGCCGCCAACGAGCGCCTGGCTGCCTATGCCTTGACCGATGCCCTCACCGGCCTGCCCAATCGCCGCGCCTTGCTAGACGAACTGCAGCGTCTGCTGGCGCGGGCCGTGCGTGAACGTTCCAAGGTGCTGGTCGGCTGCATCGATCTCGATGGCTTCAAGGCGATCAACGACCGGTATGGCCACCAGGCGGGAGACATATTCCTGCAGGAGGTGTCGCGCCGGCTGGCTTCGAGCCTGCGCGTGATGGACATGCTGAGCCGGATCGGCGGAGATGAATTCGTCTTTGTCGGTCCGGAGCTGGCGCCGGAGGCGGGCGAGGCCGAACGTGCCGCGCGGCTGCTGCAGGCACGCGTTACGGCGGCCACCGCGGGGCACTATGTGCTGGGCGGCCAGGCGCTCGCATACGATGGCGCCAGCGTTGGCGTGGTCTCGCTCGATCCGATCGGCCTCAGCACGGAAAGCGCGCTGAAGCAGGCCGACATGCGTATGTATGAGGTCAAGCGGCAGCGCAAGCGGGCGGTCGCGCACTAACCTCCGGTGCCCGGACGAGGACTCGGTCACACTGGCGCGACCCCGGCCTGGCTTGTAAGCCAGGCCCTTCGAGTCCCCACGTCAGGTGCGCAGGCACCTGACTTTCTGGGCGGACAAATGAAAAAGGCAGATGACCTTGCGATCATCTGCCTTTCAAATATGGTGCCCAGAAGAGGACTCGAACCTCCACAGTGTTGCCACCGCTAGGACCTGAACCTAGTGCGTCTACCAATTCCGCCATCTGGGCGCGGAAGCCGCGGATTATACAGAATCCTCCGCGTGGATCAAGCCCCTTGCCGCATGGTTCGCGGCGCTGCCCCGCAGTGGGTAGGAAAGAGTGGGGGAATGCGCGGTTGGTCTGGGCAGACAAATGAAAAAGGCAGACGATCTTGCGATCATCTGCCTTTCAAATATGGTGCCCAGAAGAGGACTCGGTCACACTGGCGCGACCCCGGCCTGGCTTGCAAGCCAGGCCCTTCGAGTCCCCACGTCAGGTGCGCAGGCACCTGACTTTCTGGGCGGACAAATGAAAAAGGCAGATGATCTTGCGATCATCTGCCTTTCAAATATGGTGCCCAGAAGAGGACTCGGTCACACTGGCGCGACCCCGGCCTGGCTTGCAAGCCAGGCCCTTCGAGTCCTCACGTCAGGTGCGCAGGCACCTGACTTTCTGGGCGGACAAATGAAAAAGGCAGATGACCTTGCGATCATCTGCCTTTCAAATATGGTGCCCAGAAGAGGACTCGAACCTCCACAGTGTTGCCACCGCTAGGACCTGAACCTAGTGCGTCTACCAATTCCGCCATCTGGGCGCGGAAGCCGCGGATTATACAGAATCCTCCGCGTGGATCAAGCCCCTTGCCGCATGGTTCGCGGCGCTGCCCCGCAGTGGGTAGGAAAGAGTGGGGGAATGCGCGGTTGGTCTGGGCAGACAAATGAAAAAGGCAGACGATCTTGCGATCATCTGCCTTTCAAATATGGTGCCCAGAAGAGGACTCGGTCACACTGGCGCGACCCCGGCCTGGCTTGCAAGCCAGGCCCTTCGAGTCCCCACGTCAGGTGCGCAGGCACCTGACTTTCTGGGCGGACAAATGAAAAAGGCAGATGATCTTGCGATCATCTGCCTTTCAAATATGGTGCCCAGAAGAGGACTCGGTCACACTGGCGCGACCCCGGCCTGGCTTGCAAGCCAGGCCCTTCGAGTCCCCACGTCAGGTGCGCAGGCACCTGACTTTCTGGGCGGGCAAATGAAAAAGGCAGATGATCTTGCGATCATCTGCCTTTCAAATATGGTGCCCAGAAGAGGACTCGGTCACACTGGCGCGACCCCGGCCTGGCTTGCAAGCCAGGCCCTTCGAGTCCTCACGTCAGGTGCGCAGGCACCTGACTTTCTGGGCAGGCAAATGAAAAAGGCAGATGATCTTGCGATCATCTGCCTTTCAAATATGGTGCCCAGAAGAGGACTCGAACCTCCACAGTGTTGCCACCGCTAGGACCTGAACCTAGTGCGTCTACCAATTCCGCCATCTGGGCGCGGAAGCCGCGAATTATAGCGAAGCGGACGGGCTTTGCAAGCCCCTTGGCCGGCTTTTTCGTGCCGGGCAGGCGGACGGGGCGCGGCTGTCCGGCCAGGGCGCCATGCCGCGCTTTATAATTGCGTGCTTTGCGCCCCACAACATACGTTCGAGACAGATCATGCCGCAATACCGTTCCCGCACCTCCACCCATGGCCGCAACATGGCCGGGGCGCGCGCCCTGTGGCGCGCCACCGGCATGAAGGACGGCGATTTCGGCAAGCCCATCATCGCCGTGGTCAACTCCTTCACCCAGTTCGTGCCGGGACACGTGCACCTGCGCGACCTCGGCGCCCTGGTGGCGCGCGAGATCGAAGCCGCCGGCGGCGTGGCCAAGGAATTCAATACCATCGCGGTCGACGATGGCATCGCCATGGGCCACGGCGGCATGCTCTATTCGCTGCCCTCGCGCGAACTGATCGCCGATTCGGTCGAGTACATGGTCAACGCGCACTGCGCCGATGCCATGGTCTGCATCTCCAACTGCGACAAGATCACCCCGGGCATGCTGATGGCCGCCATGCGCCTGAACATCCCCGTCGTGTTCGTCTCCGGCGGCCCGATGGAGGCCGGCAAGATCAAGTCGCCCACCGATGGCCAGGTGATCGCCAAGATCGACCTGATCGACGCCATGATCAAGGCCGCCGATCCCAAGGTCAGCGATGCCGAGGCCGAGGAAGTCGAGCGCAGCGCCTGCCCCACCTGCGGCTCCTGCTCCGGCATGTTCACCGCCAACTCGATGAACTGCCTGACCGAGGCGATCGGCCTGGCGCTGCCGGGCAACGGCACCATCGTGGCCACACACGCCTGGCGCCAGGGCCTGTTCGAGCAGGCCGGCCGCCTGATCGTCGACCTGTGCCGCCGCTACTACCAGGAAGAAGACGCCTCGGTGCTGCCGCGCCAGATCGCCACCAAGCGCGCCTTCGAGAACGCCATGGCGCTGGACGTGGCCATGGGCGGCTCCACCAACACCGTGCTGCACCTGCTGGCCGCGGCGCAGGAGGCGGGCGTGGACTTCACCATGTCCGACATCGACCGCATCTCGCGCAAGGTGCCCTGCCTGTGCAAGGCCGCGCCGGCCACCGACAAGTACCACATCGAGGACGTGCACCGCGCCGGCGGCATCCTCGGCATCCTCGGCGAGCTGCTGCGCGCCGACCTGATCGACCCCAGCTGCGGCAACGTGCACAGCGGCACGCTGGGCGCCGCGATCGCGCGCTGGGACGTGGCGGGCAGCGGCGAGGATGCCGCGCACAAGTTCTACCGCGCCGCGCCGGGCGGCATCCCGACCCAGGTCGCCTTCAGCCAGGAAGCCACCTTCGACACGCTGGACCTCGACCGCGAGCGCGGCTGCATCCGCAGCAAGGAGCACGCGTATTCCAAGGATGGCGGCCTGGCCGTGCTGTACGGCAACCTGGCCGAGAAGGGCTGCATCGTCAAGACCGCGGGCGTGGATGAGTCGCAGTGGGTGTTCAGCGGCCGCGCGCGCGTGTTCGAGAGCCAGGACGACGCCGTGGCCGGCATCCTGGGCGACCAGGTGCAGGCCGGCGACGTGGTCATCATCCGCTACGAAGGCCCCAAGGGCGGCCCCGGCATGCAGGAGATGCTGTACCCGACCTCGTACCTGAAGTCCAAGGGCCTGGGCAAGACCTGCGCGCTGTTCACCGACGGGCGCTTCTCGGGCGGCTCCTCGGGGCTGGTGATCGGCCATGCCTCGCCGGAAGCGGCGGAAGGCGGCACGGTGGCGCTGGTCAACGATGGCGACACAATCCACATCGACATCCCCAAGCGCCGGATCCACCTCGACGTCTCCGAGGCGGAGCTGGCCAGCCGCCGCGCCGCCATGCAAGCGCGCGGCGCGCGCGCCTGGCAGCCGGAGCACCGCGAGCGCGTGGTCTCGGCCGCGCTGCAGGCCTACGCGGCGCTGGCCACCTCGGCCGATCGCGGCGCGGTGCGCGACCTGTCGCAGCTCAAGCGCGGCTGAGCCTCGCCTGCGCCCGGGTGCGCCCGGGTGCGACCGGGCGTGAAAAAAGGAAAGCCGGCACGGTCCTGGACCGTGCCCCCCCTCGGCACAGCCGGTATTTCTAGGCAGCGCTCGCGTGCAGCGGCAACGCCACCACCGCCTCCAGCCCTCCGCCGGCGCGCGGGCGGAAGTGCAGCGTGCCACCGTGCAGACGTGCGATGCGCTCCACGATGGCCAGGCCGAGCCCGGTGCCGCCGGCGTGGCCTTGCGCGTTCCTGCCGCGGCTGAAGGGGGCCTTGAGGGCTTCCAGTTCCGGTGCGCTGAGGCCGCTGCCGCGGTCGCAGATGGCGATGCAGGCCCTGTCGCCTTCGCGCCAGGTGCGCACCGCCAGGCCGTGCTTGCCGTAGACGATGGCGTTCTGCATCAGGTTCATCAGCAGGCGCATCAGGCTGACGGGGCGGAACGGCAGCGGCGGCAAGGCGCCAAGCGATAGCTCGAATTCGTGGCCGAGGCCGGCGAAATCCGCAGCCAGGCGGCCGACCAGGGCGTTGAGGTCGCCTGTTTCCGGCGGCTCGCGCTCGCCGCTGCCGGCGTAGTCCATGAACTGCTGCAGGATCGTGTCGATCTGGTCCAGGTAGCCCTCGACCGCGGCGACGAAGCTGTCGTCGGCACCGCGCGGGATTGCCATCGCCATGGCCAGGCGCAGCTTGGTCAGGGGCGTGCGGATATCGTGGGAGATGCCGGCCAGCATCAGCGAGCGCGTGGCCTCGGCCTGCTGCAGGGCCTGCGTCATCTGGTTGAAGGCGGTGCTGACCTGGGCGATCTCGGTCGGCCCGTCGGTGGGCAGCGCGACCGGCGCCTGGCCAGCGCTGAGCAGGCGCGCGGCATGCGCCAGTTCCTGCAGCGGGCGGTTGATGTGCCGCTGCAGCCAATAGCCGGTCAATGCGGCCAGCAGGGCCAGCACAGCCGACATCAGCACGGTGGCGGTCAGGCCGCCGGCGCGTGCGTCCTCGATCACGGGCAGGGGCAGCCAGGCGGGAGCGCCGGCGGGGCCGGCGTGGCGCAGGCGTATCCATACGCGCTCGTCGCCGTTGTCCTGCCAGCGCACCAGCAGTTCCGGCGACAGGCGGCGCTGCAGCACGTCGAGAAAGACGTCGCGCTGGTAGTCGCGGAGCAAGCGCAGCGGGCTGGGCGTGGGCTGCGGCGCCGCGGCCGGCGGCGCCTGCGGCTGTGCGCCGAGGCCGGCGGCGGTGGCGGCGGCAGCGCCGGCGGGCATGGCGGCGAGCATCGCGTCGAGGGTCTCGACGTAGCCCGCGAAGATATCGGCGGCGCGTTCCAGCCGGGGACGCTGCACGAAGCGCAGCAGTACCGCCAGCGAACAGGCCTGCGAGAAGGCCAGCAGGGCCACCAGCAGGACGATGTTACGCGCCAGCAGCGAACGGGGCAGGATGGAGGGCATCAAGGGACGTATCAGGTTTCGACGCCTGCCACCAGCATGTAGCCGACGCCCCACACCGTCTTGATGAAGCGCGGCTTGGAGGGGTCGTCCTCGACGATCTGGCGCAGGCGCAGGATCTGCACGTCGATGCTGCGGTCGAGCGCGTCGTGGTCGCGTCCGCGTGCCCGCGCCAGCAGGTTCTCTCGGCTCACCGCGCGGTTGGGCGAAGCGCCCAGCGCCTGCAGCAGCTGCATCTGGGCCGAGTGGATCTCGACCGGCTCGCCGCCGCGCAGCAGGACCAGCCCGGCCGGATCGAACCGGAAGTCGCCGAAACGCAACCGCTGCGTGGTCACGGTGGGGTCGCCCGCCGCCATCTTCTGGCGGCGCAGCAGCGCACGGATGCGCGCGACCAGCTCGTCCGGCACGAATGGCTTGGCCAGGTAGTCGTCGGCGCCGGTCTCCAGCCCGGTGACCCGGTCCATCGGGTCGCCCTTGGCGGTCAGCATCAGGATGGGCAGGGTGTGGCCTTCGCCGCGCAGGCGGCGGCAGATGGTGAGGCCGTCCTCGGGCGCCATCATCAGGTCCAGCACGAGCAGGTCGTGCGGCTCGCGCTGCAGGTAGCGGTCGAGTTGCTTGCCGTCGGCGACCACGCGCACGCGGAAGCCGTGCGCGCTCAGGAAGCGCTGCAGCATATTGCGCAACTCCGCCTCGTCGTCGAGCACGAGGATCCTGGTTTCCTGCTCCATGCTGTTCTCCCGGGTGAAGATGGGACGGGGTGCCGCGCAGATCCGGCCGTCAGCGCGACATGGCATGCTGGCGCAGGAAAGCCGCGATCTGCGGCAGGGTGACATAGCCTGCCTGCTGCGTGTCGATTGCGTCGAAATACCTGGCCACCATCGGCATGCCGGCAGCGGCCTGCTCGCGCGTCAGCTTGCCGTCGTGCGTGGTGTTGGCGCTGGCGAAGCGTGCCTCGATCTGCCGCACGGCCTGGCCGAGGCGCGTGCTGCCTCCCGCGGCGGGCGCGGATTCCTGCGCCGAGGCGCCTACCGAAACAATACACAAGATGAGGGTGGCGATCATTCGCTGCATGGGTTTCTCCGTGGGGTAGCCGACCGGGAACCGGCACGTGCCGGATGCCGGCGAGAAGCGGCCGGCGGCGGGTCGGACGGACTATAGGCGGGCAGCACGCGGAAATCGCGCTCGAAAACATGTCGCCGCGTTACATGCGGCGACCACGGCGCAAACAGGCGGCGCCGCACCGGCATGCGCGCAGGGAATGACTGCGCGCCGAGCCCCCGGAGGCACCACCAGGAGCCGGGCTGCCGGCGGGGGCATTGCTGCGGTCGCCGCGGCGCGCTGACCTACGCGACGACCTATGGGCTGACCTATGGGCTGAAATATGGCGACATGGTTTCCGCATGGCGCCCGCCCGCGCCGCCCGCTACATTGCCTTCACCCGACGCGACGGCGGCCATCCGGCTGACGGTGGGTCCCGAACCAGGCTGTCGCGCGGATGATGCTGACTACTGGAATGGTGACTGGAATGGTGACTGGAAACCTCGGAACACTTGCGCTCTATGTCTCGGCCTTCGTCGTCTCGGTCTCGCTGATCGAGGCCGCCGTCCTTACCTGGCGGAGCCGTCGCGGCGGCAAGCCGTTCGACTGGTCGGAGGCCTGGCTCTCGCTGGCCGACCTGGCCGGCCGCAAGCTGCTGGCCCTGTTACCGCTGTCGCTGGCCACGCCGGTCTTCCACTTCGCCTGGGAGCACCGCTTCTACACGGTTCCGCTCGACAGCGCGCTGACGGTGCTGCTGCTCTTCCTCGGGCAGGAGTTCTGCTACTACTGGTACCACCGCGCCTCGCACCGCGTGCGCTTCTTCTGGGCCACGCATGCGGTCCACCACTCGCCCAACCAGTTATCGCTGTCCTCGGCCTTCCGGCTCGGCTGGACCGGCAAGCTCTCCGGCACCGCTGTCTTCTTCACGCCGCTGGTGCTGCTGGGTGTGCGTCCCGAGGTCGTGCTGGCCACCGTCAGCCTGAACCTGATGTATCAGTTCTGGCTGCACAACACCTGGATACCCAGGCTCGGCTGGTTCGAATACGTCTTCAACACGCCGTCGGCGCACCGCGTGCACCATGCTTCCAACGTCGACTACCTGGATGCCAACTACGGCGGCGTGCTGATCGTGTTCGACCGCCTGTTCGGCACCTATGTCGAGGAACGTGCCGACGAGCCCTGCCGCTACGGCCTGGTGACGCCGTCGCATACCCGCAACCCGCTGCGCAACCAGTTCGAGCACTGGATCAGCCTGGCGCGCGACATGGCTGCGGCCGGCAATCCGTGGGACGCGCTGCGCTACGTGTTGATGCCGCCGGGCTGGCGTGCCGACGGCAGTGGTGGCACCACCGAGAACCTGCGCCGCCAGAGCCGCATCGCGCAGTCGCCGGCAGCCACCGGCAGCCCGGCTCGGTAAGGCGGGCCGGGTAAGAGGAGGTGTTCCACGGACTTGCTGACGGGCACGCCAAGCGTGCCGGCTTTTCCTACACTCAAGGTCGGGCGCCGAGCAGGCGCGGTGCGCAGGGCACCGCGCCTTTCGCCTTGGTGCCGTTCTCGACCTCGGTGCGGATGGCGGCGCCCGGCCCGGGCGCCGGCCGCCGCTCATTGGAGGGTACGACATGGAATTCCTGAACTCCGGCAAGATCCTCCCGGCGGGGCTGCCGTTCTCCGAAGGTGTGCGGGTCGGCCAGTGGCTGCTGCTGTCCGGCCAGATGGGCATCGTGCCGGGCACCACGCGCCTGGTGCCCGGCGGCATCCGCGAGGAGGCCAGGCAGGCGCTGATGAATGTGCGCGTCGCGCTGGAAGCCCACGGCCTGTCCTTGCAGCGCGTCGCCAAGTGCACCATCATGCTGGCCGACATCGCCGAGTGGCAGGCCTTCAACGAGGTCTACAAGGAATTCTTCCAGGCGCCCTATCCGGCGCGCAGCGCGCTGGGCGCGAGCGGGCTGGCGCTGGGGGCGCGCGTGGAGATCGAGTGTATGGCCGTGTTCGATTAGCCGGACCGATCCGGCTCAGCTTCGCGCCGCCGCCATCACGCGCCGCAGCGTCTCCGGCACGCGCGGGTCGCCCGACTGCGCCACGTTGATGCGCAGGAAGGAGGCGGCCGACTGCGACACGCTGAACACATTGCCCGGCGCCAGCACCACGCCATCGGCCAGCGCCAGGCGGGCCAGCACGGTGGAGTCCAGGCCGTCCGGCAGGCGGCACCAGAGGTAGAAGCCGCCGCGCGGCATCAGCCAGGGATCGATGCCCAGCGGCGCGAGCCGCGCGGCGATGTCGCGCCGCGCCTGCGAGAGCCGCCGCCGCAGTGCTTCCATATGCTTGCGGTAGCCGCCGCCGGCCAGCACCTGCCCGACCAGTTCGGTCGCCACCGGGCTCGCACCGCCGAAGCTGGTGGCCACCTGCAGGTCGACCAGTCCTTCGATCCAGTCGGCACGGGCGGCGATATAGCCGCAGCGCACCGAGGCGGACAGCGTCTTGGAGAAACTGCCGATGCGGATCACGCGCTCCAGACCGTCCAGCACCGCCAGGCGCGGCGAAGGCTCGGGCTCGAAGTCGGCGAAGATGTCGTCCTCGACGATGGTCAGGCCATGCGCGGCGGCCGCGCGCAGCACGCGGTGGGCGGTCTGCGGCGAGAGCGAGGCGCCGGTCGGGTTGTGCAGCGCGGAGTTGGTCAGGTAGAGGCGTGGCTGCTCCGAGGCGAGCACCGTTTCGAAGGCCGTCACATCGGGACCGGACGGGGTGTAAGGTACGCCGACGACGCGGGCCTGGTGCGCGCGCAGCAGCGCCTGGAAGTTGAAATAGCAGGGATCGTCGACCAGGACCGTATCGCCGGGCTGCAGCAGGAAGCGGCAGATCAGGTCGATGGCCTGCGTGCCCGAGCCGGTCAGCAGGAGCTGCGCGGGCGCGGCCTCCAGGCCTTCCTCGGCGAAGCGGCCCAGCAGCAGCCGGCGCAGTGCCAGCGATCCACGCGTGCTGCCGTAGTCGGCGAGCAGCGCGGGCTCTGCGCGTGCCAGCGCGCGCAAGGCGCGGCGCAGCGCGGCGTGCGGCATCCAGTCCTCGGGCAGCCAGCCGCAGCCGGGTTTCAGCACGGCCGGATCGGCATCGAGCGACTGGCGCGAGACCCAGAACGGATCCACTGCATGTTCACGGGCCGGCTCCGCCGCCAGTGCCATCGGCGCCGGTACGGTGGCGGCAACATAGAAGCCGGAGCCGCGCCGGGCCCGGATCAGGCCCTCGGCGGCGAGTCGGTCATAGGCCTCCACCACCGTCGAAGGTGAAACGCCCTGGGCCGCGGCGAAGCGCCGGATCGACGGCAGGCGGTCGCCGGCGGCCAGCGCGCGGCTCGCCACCTTGGCGCGGATGGCCGCCATGACCTTGCCGGTCCGCGTGCCAGCCTCGTCCTGCGTGTCGCCTTGCCTGCTCGTGGTGGTGGTGATTGCCGTCATTGCCGTCGTGCCCCGTGCGCGATGCTGCCGCGTCGCTGTGCCGCCGCACTGCAAAGTGAGTGGCAGCGCATATCCATACAGTTCTTTCGGATTGTATTGGACTGTCTCTGCCCAGGCCAGATAGGAGGGCCTAGCATCGTGTGCTTGAAGGATGAGTGCGGACGCCGGGACGGAGAGAGCGGAGAGATGGCAACGATGGCAAAAGGGTGGGGCAGCGGACTGCTGGGCGTGTTGATCTTCAGTGGCTCGCTGCCGGCGACGCGGGTCGCCGTGGGCGGCTTCTCGCCGCTCTTCCTGACCTCGGCGCGGGCCGTCATCGCCGCCTTGCTCGGCGCCGTGTTCCTGGCGGCGCTGCGCCAGGCGCGGCCGGCGCGGCGCGACCTCGTCCCGCTGGCGGTGATCGCCCTGGGCGTGGTGGTGGGCTTCCCGCTGCTGACGGCGCTGGCGCTGCAGCACATCACCTCGGCACGCTCCATTGTCTTTATCGGCCTGCTGCCGCTGTCCACCGCGCTGTTCGGCGTGCTGCGCGGCGGCGAGCGGCCAAGCCCGGTGTTCTGGCTGTTCTCGGGCCTGGGCGCCGCCACCGTGGCTGGCTTTTCGCTGCATCAAGGCAGCGGCGGCTCGTCGGCCGGCGACCTGCTGATGGTGGCGGCCATCGTGCTGTGCGGGCTGGGTTATGCCGAAGGCGGCGTGCTGTCGCGCCGCCTCGGCGGCTGGCAGGTCATTTCCTGGTCGCTGCTGCTGGCGCTGCCGCTGATGGCGGCACTGGCCTTGTTCACGCTGCCGGCCACCTGGCAGGGCATCGGCGGCGGCGCCTGGACCGGGCTGGCCTATGTCTCGGTGTTCAGCATGCTGGTGGGCTTCATCTTCTGGTACCGCGGGCTGGCGCTGGGCGGTATCGCCGGCGTCGGGCAACTGCAACTGCTGCAACCGCTGTTCGGCCTGATGCTGGCCGCCTGGCTGCTGCATGAGCCGGTCGCGTGGACCATGGTGGCGGCGACGGCGGTGGTGGTGCTGTGCGTGGCCGGAGCGAAGCGGTTCGCCTGAGGGCTGCGCCCGGCGTCCGCGCCGGTCGGTACACACGGACCGGTGCGCAAGGCCGGTGCCGCTCGCTACAATGCCCTCCTGCGCCTTCCCATACTTTTCCGCAATTCCCTGCCGACCCCTGACCGATGCGAAAACTCAAGCTTGCGCTCGCCGCCCTGCCGATCCTGGCCATCGCCATGCCGCTGGCCGCGCTGGCCTTCGTCAAGCCGCTGCGCGCAGCGGTGCCCGGGTGGATGCCGGGCGTCCAATGTCCGCGCGCGGATCTCTGCATGGACGACGTGGGGCGGCTGGCCGAGGCGCAGCAACTCTACGCGCAGGGCTATGCCACCGCCACCGCGGCCGTGGGCCCTTTCCACGGCCGGCCCCGCCTCGTGTTCTGCTCGACGCAGGCCTGCGCCGACACCTTCGGCCTGGGCCGGCGCGCGGCGGCGGCGGTGGGCGACTTCGGCCTGGCGGTGGCACCGCGCGGCTGGCAGTCCTACTACGTCGCGCATGAACTGATCCACTACCGGCAGGCGGAGACGCTGGGCAACGTGGCCGTTGCGACCGGGCCCGGATGGCTGATCGAAGGCATGGCCTACGACCTCAGCGGCGACCCGCGCCCCGTGCTGGGCGAGCCCTTCCAGGGCTGGCGTGCACAGTTCCGCGCCTGGCATGCGGGCCTGGGCGGCCGGGACCTGTGGGAGGCGGCGCGGGCGGTGCGCTGAAGCGGGGCCGGCCCCGGCCCCGGCCGTTCAGCTTGCCTGCAGCGCCAGCCGGTACGCATTCGGCGGCGCGCCGTGCGCGTCGCGGAAGCGGTGGCTCAGGTGGGCCGCGTTGGCGTAGCCGCATTGCGCCGCAACCTGCGCCAGCGGCAGCGCGGTGGTCTTGAGCAGCGCGCGCGCCCTGGCCAGCCGCTGCTCGGCCACCCAGGCATGGGGCGCACTGCCGAAGGACAGGCGGAACATGCGCGTGAAATGGTATTCGGACAGCGCGGCCAGGTCGGCCAGTTCCCCCACCGTGAGCGGCTGGGTGAGATGGGCTTCGATGTATTCGCGCAGGCGCCGCCGTACCGCCGGCGACAGGCCGCCGCGCGGCCGCAGTCCGGCGCGGTTGACGCTCTGGCCGCGCAGCAGCTGGCTCAGTACCTCATGCGCGGCTTCGTTGACGCGCAGCCTGCCGTCGGCATCGTCCCAGCGCTCGCGCAGCAGCGCGCGGCACAGCGCGTCGATGCGTGCGTCCTCGAAGTAGGTGCGGTCGGCCAGCGTCAGTTCGCGTGGTTCGCGGTCCAGTTCCTGCACCGCGCGCCGGGTGAAATGCTCGGGCAGGAAATACAGGTGCAGGAAGTGCATCTCGCCTCGTACCCACCAGCGCGATTCGTGGTCGCTCGGCAGCGCGCACAGCCGGCTCGGGGCGCCGAAGCCGGGTACTTTCTGGCGCTCGGTGCGGTAGCCGCCGTCCAGGTAGCAGGACAGCGTGTGGTGGCCCGGCTGCTCGTACGAGGTCTCGGTCTCTTCGGTGATGCGCGTCCATTCGGCGATCGCCAGCCCGTCGCCGAGCCAGGCGAAGCGCTCGAGCGTGGCATTGGCCTCGCTGAGCGTGCGGCAGACCGACTGCAGGCCGAAGGGGATCCCGGCGTCGGTGCCGGCGGGAACGGTGGGGCGATGGCGCATGATGCGGGCCAGTATAAGCGCAGGCGCTGCCCGCGCGGCTGCCGGCGGGAAAAGACCGCAATTCTGGACAATGGCCCCGGCAAGGAAAGCGGCAGCATGATCGACAAGGCCGGGGGCGGCAGCTCCGGCGGCTTTCCCCGGCCTTCCCCGGCCTTCCTGTTCCCCCTGCGATGAATCTCTTCCTCTACATCCTGACGGTACTGATCTGGGGCACCACCTGGATCGCGATCAAATGGCAACTCGGCGTGGTACCGCCGCCGGTGTCGATTGCCTGGCGCTTCTGGCTGGCGGCAGCGGTGCTGTTCCTGCTGCTGCGCCTGACGCGGCGCAGCGTGCGTGTGCCGCGCGCGGCGTGGCGCATTCTCGCCGCACAGGGGGTGACCTTGTTCTGCCTGAACTTCCTGTGCTTCTACTATGCCGAGCAGGTGGTGCCGAGCGGCCTGGTCGCCGTGGTGTTCTCCACCGCGCCGCTGCTCAATGCCATCAACGGCCGCCTGTTCATGGGGCGCCCGCTGCAGGGCCAGGCCATCCTCGGCGCGCTGCTGGGGCTGACCGGCATCGCTTGCCTGTTCTACCAGCAGATGGCGGGGCATGCGGCCGACCACGCCCTGTGGCAGGGGCTGGCGGTGGCCTTCGCCGGGACCCTGTGCTTCTCGACCGGCAACCTGCAGTCGAGCCGGATGCAGGCGATGGGCCTGCATCCGCTGGTGACCAATGCCTGGGCCATGTTGATCGGTGCCGCGGTGCTGAGCGCCGGCGCCTGGCTGGCCGGGCTTTCCTTCCGGCCGGATACCGGCCCGCTCTACCTCGGCGCGCTGCTCTACCTGGCCGTGCCCGGCTCGGTGATCGGCTTCACCGCCTACCTGACCCTGGTGGGACGGATCGGGCCGGAGCGTGCGGCCTACTGCACGGTGCTGTTCCCGATCGTGGCGCTCGCGGCCTCGACCGTGTTCGAGGACTACCGCTGGTCGGCGCTGGCCGTGGCGGGCCTGGTGCTGGTGGTGGCCGGCAACCTGGTGGCGTTCGGGCTGGCGGGACGGCTGCTGGCCGGGCGCGCGCGTCTGCACGGTGCAGCCGGCGCGCGGCGTCCGGGCTAGCGGCGCGGGCTTTACCGCATTTTGATCGGGAGCGCCGCGATCTTCACGCGGCCTGTATGGAGACTGGCATAGCCTTGAGCCAGGCAAGAGGGAGCGCTTGCATTGCCTGCCGGCCGTCCCTCATGCATGCACCGACAACGGATCCCGATGGGGAAACAGCCATGTGGCATCGCTTCGTTCTGGCCGGCCTGGCGCTGCTGGCCCTGATCCTGTTTTTTCTCGCCCAGTACCGGTTGGTCAATGCTGTCAGCCGCTGGGAGGACGATGCCATCCTGCCGCTCGACGACGAAAGCGGCCGTTAGCGGCCGGCGCCACCCCGGCGGGTGTCGCCGGCCTCGCGCGACGCGGCCAGCCGGCCGGACGCCTCGCCGATGCGAGGCGGGCCTTCCATGCGGACCTGCTGTGCGGACCTGCTGTGCGGACCTGGAACGCGGGCCAGGTATCGTTTCAGGCCAGGGCCGGGTAGTCGACGTAGCCTTCGGCACCCGGATGGTAGTAGGTCTCCGGGCGCGGCACATTCAACTCCGCGTTCAGATGCAGGCGGCGCGGCAGGTCGGGGTTGGCGATGAAGAGCTGGCCGAAGGCCACGGCATCCGCTTCGCCGGCGGCCAGCACCTGTGCGGCGCTCTGCCTGGTCATCTTCTCGTTGGCGATGTAGACGCCGCCAAAGGCTGCCTTCAGCGCCGGCCCGAGGCGGTTCTCGCCGAGCGCTTCGCGCGCGCACAGAAAGGCGATGCCGCGCTTGCCGAGCTCGCGTGCGACGTAGCCGAAGGTGGCGGCGGGGTCGGAGTCGCCCATGTCGTGCGCGTCGCCGCGCGGTGCCAGGTGGACGCCGACGCGGCCCGCGCCCCACACCTCGATGCAGGCATCGGTGATCTCCAGCAGCAGGCGCGCGCGATTCTCGATCGGGCCGCCGTAGGCATCGGTGCGATGGTTGGTGGAGTCCTGCAGGAACTGGTCGATCAGGTAGCCGTTGGCGGCATGCACTTCCACGCCGTCGAAACCTGCCTTCCTGGCGTTCTCGGCGCCATGCCGGAAGGCCGCCACCACCCCAGCGATCTCCTCGGTTTCCAGCGCGCGCGGCGTGACGTAGGGGCGCTTGGGCCGGACCAGGCTGACGTTGCCCTGGGCGGCGATGGCGCTCGGCGCCACCGGCAGGTCGCCGTCGAGGAACACGGGGTCGGAGATGCGGCCCACGTGCCAGAGTTGCAGGAAGATGCGGCCGCCGGCCGCGTGCACGGCGTCGGTCACCTGCTTCCAGCCGGCGACCTGCTCGTCGCTCCAGATGCCGGGGGTATCGGCATAGCCGACGCCCTGCGGCGTGACGGCGGTGGCCTCCGACAGGATCAGGCCGGCCGATGCACGCTGCACGTAGTACTGCGCCATCAGGGCATTGGGCACGCGCTGGCCGCCCACCGCGCGCGAGCGCGTGAGCGGCGCCATGATGACGCGGTTGGGCAATTCGAGATCGCCGAGTCGGAGGGGATCGAAAAGAGTGGGCATGGTTGTCCGCCTTGCGGTTGGGGAGGGGAAAGGCACGGTCGCGTTCGCGGCGGCTCGCCGTCGGCGCGGCCTGTGCGGCTCAAAGCTCCTGGTGAAGCTGGTCGAGGAAGGCCTGGATGGTGGCCTCGTCCCGTTTGAAGAAGACCCATTGGCCGATGCGCCTGGCGCGGATCAGGCCGGCGCGCTGCAGGGTGGCCAGGTGGGCGGATACGGTGGACTGCGACAGTCCGGCGTGCGCATCGATCAGCCCCGCGCAGACACCGAGGTCGAGCGGATATTCCTGCGCCGAGAAATACGCTTCCGGCGTGCGCAGCCACGCCAGGATATTGCGCCGCACCGGATTGGCCAGCGCCTTGTGGATCGTATCCACGTCCAGCGCTGGCGTATCGCCGGTTGCCTCCGGCGCCGCTTGCTTCGCTCTCTGCTTCGCTGTCTTGCGAACCATGAATCGGGGAATCTCCAAATTGATATCGGAAATATACGATGCATCGATCGGGCCTGCTCGATGCGTTTGAATGACCCTGTCGATGGTGTGGGGGCTGGGTTCCGCGGAGCAACGAATGGTTCGCCGGCGCGCCGGGCGGCATCGCGTCGGAGCCGGCCAACTCAGAATTTGCTGATTCCCGTTACGAGTTGAAACAAGGTCACCTGCCGCGGGCACGAATGTTATCCTTCCGGCCCCTTTCTACCAGTCGGGAAGGGCAATCCAGCATTTCAGGAAGGAATTCATGCATCGTATTTTCAGGCTGGCCGCATCGACCGCCTTGTTTCTCGGCATCACCACGGCCGCTCACGCCGCCGCCGATTTCGCCGGCTGCCAGCAGTTCTTCGCCCAAGGCGCGGTTCCCCAGCTTCACAAGGCCCAGAACCTGAAGCCGCGCGCGCTGTGCTTCGACTCTTTCGCGATCCTGCATTCCGGCACCACCAAGACGCCCGTCTACGTGGCGGAGCGGATCAACGCGGCGCAGGTAGAGGACGCCCAGGACGAGCAGCGCACCAACCGCTTCTTCGCCGATGCGCGCCTGCCTCGCGCTGAACGCGCGGAGCTGGACGACTACAAGGGGTCGGGCTACGACCGCGGCCACATGGCACCGGCCGGCGACATGCCCAGCGCCACTGCGATGGCACAGAGCTTCTCGCTGGCCAATATGGTGCCGCAGGCGCCCCAGAACAACCGCCGCAGCTGGGCCGGTATCGAGCAGGCGACGCGCAAGTACGCGCGACGCGCCAAGGGCGACATCTACGTGATCACCGGGCCGGTCTACGGCAGCACGCCGAGCACCATCGGCCCGGGCCAGGTATGGGTGCCGCAATACCTCTTCAAGCTCGTCTACGATCCGTCGAACCACCGCGCCTGGGCGCATTGGATCGAGAACACCGATTCGGCGCGCGCAGGCCGCCCCATCAGCTACCAGGAACTCGTCAAGCGCACCGGCATCGAGTTCCTGCCTGGCGTCACGCTGACGGAGTGAGGCGGGGCGGGCACGCGGGTTTGCGCCGCTGCCCGTGCGGGCACGGCCAAGGCCGCGTGCCGCCGCGCCGCAAGCGGGCAAAGCGGGCGCCCGTGACCTACAGTGGAACGAGGGCGCGCCGCGCGCGGCCCGGGATGCCGGCGCCGAGGCGTGCCGGCGGACGACCGGGCCACGCGGCCGTCCGGCATGCGGAGATCCTGCCATGTCCGAGGCATCCTTCCTTTGTGCCCATGCGGCTCACGTCCGCTGGCGGGAGGCGCTGGCCGAATGCCAGCGGCAACTCGAGATGCAGGCTGCCGTGCGCCGGGCGCGCGACGGTACGGCCGCTCCGCTCACGCTCGGCTGGTGCTACCTGGGCGAGGACTATGCCGAGGCGGCCGAGGCGATCCTGGCCGAACTGAAGGAGGACTGGCCCGGTGTGGCCTGGGTCGGGGCCGACGGTGTCGGCGTGTGCGCGAACGGGGTCGAGTACATCGACGAACCGGCCCTGGTGCTGATGCTGGCGCCCTTGCCCAGCCAGTCGTTCCGACTCTTCTCCGGGCGGCGGCCGCTGCCCGGCCCGACGTCCGGGTTCTCTGCCCATACCGCGCAGGTGCATGCCGACGGCGGCACGCCCGATCTCCAGGACCTGCTGCGCGAACTGAGCGCACGCACTGCCACCGGCTATCTGTTCGGCGGCGTGGCGTCGGCGCGCCGCCGGCCGCTGCACGTGGCCGACGACGTGCTCGGCGGTGGCCTGTCCGGTGTGCTGTTCAATGCCGATGTGGAACTGGTGGCGCGGGTGACACAGGGCTGCCAGCCGATCGGCCCGAGCCGTACCGTGACGCGCGCCGAACGCAACCTGCTGATCGCGCTGGACGGCAGGCCCGCCCTCGATTGCGTGCTGCAGGATCTCGGACTGGCGCGCGACGCGCCACTGGAGCTGCTCTCCGAGGCCTTGTCGGGAACGCTGGCCGGACTGGGCGGCGGGGTCGAGCAGGCGCCGCACCAGCCGGGTACCTTCGGCACCGACACGCTGGTACGGCATGTGATCGGCGTAGACGTGCTGCATCGGGTGCTGGCGCTGGCCGACGTGGCCGAGCCAGGTGTGCCGCTGGCCTTCTGCCGGCGCAATCCCGACGCGGCGCTGGCAGACCTGGTGCGCATGGCTGGCGAAGTGCGGGCCGAGCTCGGGCGCCGTGGGGCAGGGCGGGCCGCGGGAGCGGTCTACGTCAGTTGCTGCGGCCGGGGCGGACCGCATTTCGGCGCGCCCAATGCCGAGTTGCAGGCCTTGCGCGGGGTGCTGGGTGAACTGCCGCTGGCCGGATTCTTCGCCGGTGGCGAGATTGCCCGGGATCACTTGTACGGCTATACGGGCGTGCTCACCGTCTTTGTTGCACATTGAGCGAGGGACGGCCGGGCGTTGTCGCGGTGCCCATGCCTGCGCCGGGATCGCGGTTCGCCCAGCGAGCCGCTGCCTCACTGCCTCACCTCCTCACCTCCTCACCGCATGATCGCCTTGTCGATATGCCGGCGGCAAATGACGATGGCCGATCTCGCGATCGGCCATCGTTCGGGAGCGGGCGGCGCGCCGCATCGGACGGCCGCCGCCGGCCATGCCGGGTCCGGCAGGCTCAGGCGGCGCCGGCGCTTCAGGCCAGGTCGAAGCGGTCGAGGTTCATCACCTTGCTCCAGGCCGCGACGAAGTCATGCACGAACTTCTCCTCGGCATCGGCGCTGCCATAGAACTCGGCCAGCGCGCGCAGCTGCGCGTTCGAGCCGAACACCAGGTCGACGCGCGTGCCGGTCCACCTGATCTGGCCGGAGGTGCGGTCGCGCCCTTCGAACACGTCCTTGGCGTCGGACACCGGCTTCCATTCCGTGCGCATGTCGAGCAGGTTGACGAAGAAGTCGTTGCTCAGCGCGCCCGGCCGTTGCGTGAAGACACCGTGGCGGGTCTGCCCCACATTGGCTTCGAGCACGCGCAGGCCGCCCAGCAGGACCGTCATCTCCGGCGCCGTCAGCGTCAGCAGCTGGGCCTTGTCGATCAGCAGTTTTTCCGCCGGGATGGTGTACCTGCCCTTCAGGTAGTTACGGAAGCCGTCCGCGATGGGCTCGAGCACCGCCATCGAGGCGACGTCGGTCTGCTCCTGCGTAGCGTCCGTGCGGCCCGCTGCGAACGGCACCGTCACCACGTGGCCGGCATTCTTCGCGGCCTGCTCGACAGCGGCGGCGCCGGCCAGCACGATCAGGTCGGCCAGCGATACCTTCTTGCCGTCGCGCTGCGCGCCGTTGAACTCGGCCCGGATGGCCTCCAGCGTCTCCAGCACGTTGGCGAGCTGCTCCGGCTGGTTGGCCTCCCAGTCCTTCTGCGGCGCCAGGCGGATGCGCGCACCGTTGGCGCCGCCGCGCTTGTCCGAGCCGCGGAAGGTCGAGGCCGAGGCCCAGGCGGTCGATACCAGCTGCGGCACCGACAGTCCCGAGGCCAGTACCTTGGCCTTGAGCGTGGCGATGTCCTGGGCGTCGATCAGCTTGTGGTCGACGGCCGGCACCGGATCCTGCCACAGCAGCTCTTCCGCCGGCACTTCCGGGCCGAGATAGCGTGCACGCGGGCCCATATCGCGGTGGGTCAGCTTGAACCAGGCGCGTGCGAAGGCATCGGCGAACTGCTCGGGGTTCTCGTAGAAACGCCGCGAGATCTTCTCGTAGGCCGGGTCGAAGCGCAGCGACAGGTCGGTGGTCAGCATGGTCGGCCCACGGCGCTTGGCGGGATCCTGCGGGTCGGGCACGGTGCCGGCGCCGGCATCGCCCTTGGGTTTCCACTGGTGCGCGCCGGCAGGGCTCTTGGTCAGTTCCCACTCGTACTCGAACAGGTGCTTGAAGAAGTCGTGGTTCCACTGCGTCGGCGTGGTGGTCCAGGTGACTTCGAGCCCGCTGGTGATGGCGTCGCGGCCCTTGCCGGTGCCGAAGCTGCTCTTCCAGCCCAGGCCCTGTTCTTCGAGGCCGGCCGCTTCCGGCTCGGGGCCCACGTGGGATGCCGGGCCGGCGCCGTGGGTCTTGCCGAAGGTATGGCCGCCGGCGATCAGTGCCACGGTTTCTTCATCGTCCATTGCCATGCGCGCGAAGGTCTCGCGGATGTCGCGCGCGGCGGCGACCGGGTCGGGGTTGCCGTTCGGGCCTTCCGGGTTGACGTAGATCAGGCCCATCTGCACCGCTGCCAGCGGGTTTTCCAGCTCGCGATCGCCGCTGTAGCGCTTGTCGTCGAGCCACTTGGTCTCGGCGCCCCAGTAGACGTCTTCGTCCGCCTCCCAGGCGTCGACGCGGCCGCCGGCGAAACCGAAGGTCTTGAAGCCCATCGATTCGAGCGCGACGTTGCCGGTCAGGATGATCAGGTCGGCCCAGGAGATCTTGTTGCCGTACTTCTGCTTGATCGGCCAGATCAGGCGGCGCGCCTTGTCCAGGCTGACGTTGTCGGGCCAGCTGTTGAGCGGCGCGAAGCGCTGCTGGCCGGAGCCGGCGCCACCGCGGCCGTCGGCGGTGCGGTAGGTGCCGGCGCTATGCCATGCCATGCGGATGAAGAGTCCGCCGTAGTGACCGAAATCGGCGGGCCACCAGTCCTGCGAATCGGTCATCAGCGCGCGCAGGTCTTCCTTGACCGCGGCCAGGTCCAGGCTCTTGAAGGCCTCGGCGTAGTCGAACGCCTCGCCCTGAGGGCTGGACATGGCGGGATGCTGGTGCAGGATCCTCAGGTTCAGTTGGTCGGGCCACCAATCCTGGTTCGACGTGCCGCCGCCGGCGGTATGGTGGAACGGACATTTTGCTTCAGTCGTCATGGACAGGTTCCTTGGATCGTTAGCACTTCACCGCTCGGTTTCGGTGAGGGGTGTGGGGGCCGAGCATTGCCCGCAAATGGTAGGGCCTCTCATCGCAGCACGGAAATTGGATTATTTGATGACCGTGTAAGGCATTGACTATAGTCATCGAATTGCCGCGGTGCGGGAACCATACCTTGCAGCGGCCGACCCATACCTTCGGACTAGCCGCTGGCGCTGCACCACGGCAACTTGCGGTAGATCAGGAACGCGTGGTGGTTGGCCAGCGCATTCCGGTTCGGACATCCGTTTGAACTCCTTGGCAGTGACAGCTACCGTGGTCCGCGCTCGTGTGCGGCGACGAGAGGGAAGGCGGCGGCGCTGCGTAGCATTGGGCAAGGCCCCGGCGAGGACAAGGCGCGCCGCGACGGCTCTGGTACATTGCTTGTCCCAGGCGCAAGGCCGCCGCCCGTCACGGGGGCGTGGGGCCGCGCCAGCAGGAAGCCTCCCATGCCCATTCCAGTCCATCTCGTCCATTCGCTCATCGACGGCGCCGCCGGCGGCAATCCAGCCGGCGTCGTGATCGCCGCCGATACCCTCGGCACCGCGCAGAAGCTCGCCATCGCCGCACGCGTCGGCCTGTCCGAGACGGCCTTCGTTTCGCGCTCGGCGTGCGCCACCGTCAAGCTGGAGTTCTTTACGCCGACGCGCCAGATCGCTCACTGCGGCCATGCCACCATCGCCGCGTTCTCGCTGCTGCGCGACCTCGGCCGGATCGGCAGCGGGCCCGCCACCAAGGAGACCATCGACGGCACGCGCCGCATCCAGGTCGACACCGGCAGGGTGTTGATGGAGCAGCGTGCTCCGGTCTATACCGAGGTGGCGCCGGAATCCGCGCTGGGCCGGCGCGTGGCAGCGTCGCTGGGGCTGGCCGCCGGCCAGCCCGGCGCCACGCTGGCGCCGGTGGTCGTCGATACCGGCAATGCCTTCCTGATGGTGGCGCTGCCCGACGCCGCAACGGTGGCGTCGGTCCAGCCGGTGCTGCCCCTGGTTGCCGCCGTCAGCGAGGAACTCGGCCTGGTGGGCTACTACCTGTTCTCGCGCGAGACGCGCCAGGCGGGGCGCCACGCGGGCACGCGCATGTTCGCGCCGCGCTACGGCATCGACGAGGAGTCGGCCACGGGCACGGCCGCGGGGCCGCTGGCCTGCCTGTTGCATGATCGCCTGGGCGTGGCGCAGACGGCGATCCGCATCGAGCAGGGCTGGCTGATGCGGCCGCCGTCGCCGAGCGTGATCGAGGTGGAACTGGAGACGCAAGACGGACGCATCGCCGGCCTGATGGCAGGCGGCGCGGCGCGGCTGGACCGGGTCATCGAAGTCCAAGCCTAGTCCGATCGACCCGGGTGCGTCGCGGCGGCTACGGCCGGCTCGACGGGGTTCGCATCGCGCCGGTTCGCTCCCCTCTCCGTGAGGGAAGAGGGAAAACACCTGTTGGCTAGTTCGATCGGCCTGGGTGCACCCGGCTGGCGCGCTCCGGCACATAGCGGTCAGCCTGGATATCAGGCGTGAGCCCGTGGGTGAAGACCGCGTCGGTGATCGGCAGGAAGCCGGCGTTCCAGTCTTCCCATTGGCGTTGCAGCCGCGCGAACACTTCAGGATGCTTGTCGCGCAGGTTGGCGCGCTCGCGCTCGTCCGCGGCGACATCGAACAGGAAGGCGTTGTCGTTGATCTTCAGGTACTTCCAGTCGCCGTCGCGCACGGCGCGCTGGGCCTGGGCCTTGTAGCGCCAGTAGAGCGTGCGCGCATGCACGGGGGCGCGTCCTTCCAGCACCGGCAGGATGTTCTCGCCATCGCTGGGCCAGTCCGGATGGGGCGCGCTGCCGGCGGCGGCCAGCAGGGTGGGCAGCCAGTCCATGCTGATGGTGACCTGCTCCTGTACCTGGGGCTGCAGCCGCGCCGGCCAGCGCAACAGCGTCGGCACGCGCAGGCCGCCTTCGAGCAGCTCGGTCTTCTGGCCGGTGAAGGGCCAGGTCTTGGAGAAGCGCTCGCCGCCGTTGTCGCTGGTGAAGACCACGAGGGTATCGCGCGCCTGGCCGGTGGTGTCGAGCGCGCCGAGTACCTGCCCGACGGCCGCGTCGAGCGACTGCACGATCTCGCCGTACTTCTTCAGGTTGCCGCCGTCGTAGTGGAACAGATCGCGCAGTTCGCGTGAGACCGCTTCGTCCTGCGGGCCCTCCCAGGGCCAGTGCGGCGCGGTGAAATGCAGCGACAGGAAGAAGGGGCGGGCATGGTCGACGCGGCCGCGCACATAGGCCTCGGCCTCGTCGGCCAGGATCTGCGTGTAGTAGCCGCTGCGCTCGACCGGCACCTCGCCTTCCCACAAGTCGCGCGGTACATCGGCGCCGACCCCCGGCTTGTGCGTGAAATAGTCCACCACGCCGCCCAGGTTGCCGAAAAAGCGGTCATAACCGCTGCGCAGCGGGCCGTGGGCGGGGGGATGGCCGAGATGCCACTTGCCGATCAGCGCGGTGTCGTAGCCGGCTGCCTTGAGCAGCGAGGGCAAGGTCGGGTGTTCCGGTGGCAGGCCGAGCCCGTCGCGCGGGCGGGCGATCGGTTCCTCCAGCCCCCCGCGCAGGCGGTACTGGTAGCGGCCGGTGATCAGCGCGAAGCGGGTCGCCGAGCAGACCGCCGAATTGGCGTAAGCCTGCGTGAAGCGCACGCCTTGCGCGGCGAGGCGATCGAGATGAGGGGTGGCGAAGCCGGTCTGGCCATAGACGCCGAGGTCGGCCCAGCCCAGGTCGTCGGCCAGGATGAAGAGGATGTTCGGGCGTGTGGGCATGGCCTGTGTCTCGCGTGGTCCTTCGTGTGGTCCGTGTTGCACGATGGTCTTTTGCCGCGCGCTCACTTGCCCGCGGCGTGGGCGCTGGCGGCGCTGGTCGCGGTCCAGAATCCTTGCAGCTTCAGCGTCCTGAGCGCCTCGTCGAGGAAGCGCGGATCCGCCCAGCCCTTGGGATCGAAGCCCTGGCGCACGATGCCGGCCGCCTTGGCGCCTTCGATCACGTCGCCGAAGTGGGCGATATAGCCCGCGTCGAGCAGGGGCGAGTAGCGTGCCTTGATGTCGGTGCCCTCGAACTCGCTGGAGAAGAGCTGCACCGGCAGCCCGCTGATGTCATGGAAGCGCTGGAACAGCGTCTCGCGTGGAATGGCGCCGCTCGCCGCCGCGTGCGCCTGCTGCACCAGCACCTTGACGATACGCGTCAGCGCCTCGGGATGCCTGCCGGCGAAGTCCTCGGTGGCGATCACAGTGGAGTGGATCGCGTACAGGTCGCCGCGGCCCTTGGTGCTGACCGGGATGTCGGCGCTGCCGGCGAGCTTGAGCAATTGCAGGTCGGCGCCGCCGAAGGTGGCGTCGATGTCCTTGTTGACGACGGCGGCCTTGGAGGTGGGCCAGTCCAGGTTGGTGAAGCGCACGTCCTTTTGCGACAGGCCTTCCGCCTTCAGCAAGCGGTCGAACGGCAGCTGGTAGGCCGTGCCGCGCAGCACGGCCACGCGCTTGCCCTTGAGATCCTTGAAGCTGCGGATGTTCGAGCCGGGCGCGGTGGCGAGGTAGCTGTTGGCGCCGCGGCCCGCGCTGGCCACCAGCCGTGTCCTGAGGCCGCTGGCGCGGCCGATCACCGCTGCCAGGTCGCCCAGGAAGACCACGTCGAGCTGGCCGGTGGCGAGGCCCTCGTTGATGGCGGGCCCGGCACCCTTGAAGAATTTCCACTCCACCTGCACGCCATCCTTGGCGAACTCGGCTTCGATCGCCTTGCTGGCATAGGCCAGTGAAACCGGCCCGGCGCCGGCGAAGGACTTGCCCTGGCTGCCCTGCTCGGGTGCTGCCAGGTGGATCACCTTGGGCAGGTCGCCGGCGCTCGCGGCGGGCGCCGCGCAAAGGCCGGCAATGGCGGTGGCGAGCGTGATGGCAGCCGCCAGCAGGCGGCGGGGGGCGGTGGGGGCGACGTGCAAGAGGGCTCCTCGGTCGGGCGGCATCACGGAATCGGGCAGAGCTGGCTTGGGCGCTGCCGCAGCGGGCCTATTCTGCGAGGGGCACCGGCAGGCGTCAAAGAACCATGCCGAGGAAGGTTATGCGGTGGGGGCCGCAGGCATGGCCTCATTGCCGGGCACGCACGGCACTGCTCACGGCGCGCCTGCGCCGATCACGTGCATGACGTTGCTGTGGCGCACCAGACCGGAGACTGGTGTGGCCGCGCTGCACCAGCCTGGACTCAGGGTTTCTACGCAATCAGCCGGGCTTGCCCTAGCCGCGCCAATTTCTTGTTTGTCACCCGCGCCGGCGGTCGCCGAAGATGCTTCGCATGGCGGTACCAGGGACGCGCGAACGGCGCCCGGCAGCCGCCGATCTTGTGCGACGGACATCGATACATGGCAACGAACCAGGCAAGCATCAGGGCGGGCGTCGACATCGGCGGCACGTTCACCGACGTCGCGCTGGAGCGGGACGGACAGATCTATACGGCGAAGATACTGACGGACTATGACAGGCCGGAAATGAAGGCTTGCCCTCGCTTGCTGCAATTCTTGTTTGTCGGCGCAGGCATCGGCGGGAAGAATAGGACGGACCGACAGCCACTTCGACCTATCGATCGGCAGCAAGGACTACCTGATCCTGCGCAACCACGGCCTGCTGACGACCGGCCGCTCGGTCGCCGAAGCCTTCACGCGCATGTTCTACCTGAATCGGGCCTGCGAGATTCAGCTTGCCACGCTTTCGGCCGGCCAGGAGCTCATCATTCCGTCGCCCGAAGTCTGCGAACACGCGGCCCGGCAGCACGACGACTACGCTTACCTCGACACGGTACACCTCGACCGCGAATGGACGGCGCTGCTGCGCCTATTGGAGCGAGACGGGGCGGCCTACCGCTGCTGAGCGCCGGGCGGGCCGGCTTCCTTCGTCAGCCCAGCCCGGCATCCTCCAGCGCGGCCGCCTGCCTGGTCAGGAACAGTGAGCGAAAGTCGCGCCGAGCGAAGCGGTAGATCCAGAATCCGGCGTCGTCGCCGGCCGCGAGTTGCACCAGCCGGGCCGGTGCGTGCCCCGTCAGCGCGACGAATTCACGCACCATGTGCGGCTGGTCGAAATAGCCGTAGTGCTGCGCCAGGTGGGCGAGGCGGCCGCGCCATCCGGCGCCGGTCAGCAGGTCCGACAGGCTCAGGCCGAAGCGTGCCAGCCGCCTCAGGTCGCGCAGGGTGGTACCGTAGACGCGGTCCATGCGCCGTTCGAACTGGCGCTGCCCGATGCCGAGGCTGCCTGCCAGCTGCGCGGCGGGGGCGAACAGCAGGCGCGGGTCGCCGAGCTCGAGGCGCGCGCGGTGGGCATTGGCGCGCGGACGCAGGTTGTCTACCAGCCATTGCTGGGCATGCTCGATCCAGCGGGCCGGCTGTCCATCCTCATCGATGCGCGCCAGCATGCGCGCCACTTGCGCAGGTGGGAAGGCCGCATCGAGCGGCACTGTCTGCCCGCGTAGTTCGTTGAGACCCGGCCCCAGCGCTTCCGCCAGCATGCCGGGGCGGAACAGGATGGAGATGACACAGGTGTCCGGCGCGCTGCGGGTCGCCGCCGGCCGCAGCCGGGGGCCTGACAAGCCTGCGCGGGGCAGTGGGGCAGGCGCGCTGGCGTCGTGTTCCGGCTGCTGCCAGCCGCTGCCGCGCGCGAAGATCAGGATGGCCGGGCTCAACACCGCGGGCAATTGCGACACGCAGCTCTCGCGCAGCGGCATCAGCAGGATGTGGTGGATCCAGGGCGCGAGCTCCGGTCGCGGCGGGAGGATCAGCGGCGCGGTCATGTCGTTCGGGAGGTTGGGCGTTGCCGCATGCGGTGACCGGATGACGCCCGGGGCGGGGTGGTCGGGAGGCGCGAGGCACGCCTGGCATCAGCCTCGCATGCCCGGCCATCTCCGGATACGAAGAGGGATTCTATGCCATGCGCTGGTCACGAGGCTTCGCGCGCCACGGGAAGCATCCGCGGCTTGAGGGCTGCGGACAAACGCGGCAGAATGCCCGGGCCGCGCCACATGCCGCGGTCTTTCTTTCGACTACGCTTCGCTGCCCATGCCGCATTCCGTCCTCCACAGGCCCCTCCTGGCCGGCGCCTTGCTGGCCCTCGCGGTTGCGCTTCCGGCCCGCGCCGAAGGCACCGCCCGTTCCATCGACCAGGCGCGCGGCGTCCTCAAGACGCCCGAGGCCCGCGCGGTCTACGACCGCGAGATCCGTGGCGCGGCGCAGCCCGATGGCCTGGGCGTCCGTTTGCCGGAAGGCTTCACCGCCAAGGGCCTGCTGGCGGCGCTGGTGCCGGGCGGCGACCCCGCCGCGCTGGTGCTGGCCGGGGCCAGGCCCTGGCCGGCGCGCCCGGACAGCTATGTGGCGATCGTCTGCGTGGCGCGGTCTGCCGCGGCCGCGGCCAATGAGCGGAAGTACTGGCCCGATCAATGCCGGACCGAGCAGGCGCAGGCGTGGTTCGGTGTGTTCGAGCGCGGGGCCGGCGGCCAGCCGCGCCTGCTGGCGCGCACGCGCGGGCCGGTCGAGGCGCCCACGTCCTGGGCCGGCAGCAATCTCGATTCACCCCAGGCCCTCGAGGGTGGCGACACGCAGGCGGGCATGCCGGAGAGCTGGCTGCGCTTCGATCTCGCGCCATACCGCATCCGCGACGACGAACTGGCCTTCGGGGTGCGCGCCGGCTGGAGCGAAGGGTATGCCGGCGGTGGCGCCTCCTTCGAGGCGCTCTACCTGTTCCGCGTGGACGGCGAGGCGCTGCGCGTCGTGTTCACGGCGCCGATGATGTACTACAAGATGATCGCCGGCGACTGGAACAAGGACGGCACGCGCAACCACGATATGTACGAAGGCAGCAACCTGTTGAACGTGCAGGGCGCGGCCACGGCCGGCTTTCACGACCTGCAGTTGCGCGAGCGCGGCGGCAAGTGGCGCAGGACGTATCGCTGGTCGGAGGCGAGCGGGAACTACGTCGCCCGCTAGTCCATTGCGCCGGAGAAAGCGCCCCCGAGCGGCGGTGCGTCCAGGTCGACGGCCCCTGCAGGCGCTGTCGATCGGGGCTGCCTTTCGGATGACGCAGTGGATCCGCTGCAGGCGCCGCGCCCCGCGGCCTCAGCCCGGCCTCATTCGTAGCGCAGCGCTTCCGCCGGATTGACGCGGGCGGCACGCCAGCTCGGATAGAGGGTGGCCAGCGTGGACAGGCCGAAGGAGGTGAGGCCGATGGTGGCGATGTCGTGCAGGCTCGGGTCCGAGGGCAGCTCGCTGATGAAGTAGATGTCGCGCGGCAGGAAGTGGACGTGCAGCAGGCGTTCGATGAAGGGCACGATCACGTCGATGTTGAAGGCGATCAGTGCGCCGCCGGCCACGCCCAGCAGGGTGCCGATGAAGCCGATCAGCACGCCCTGCACGATGAAGATCTTCATGACTGAGCCGGGCTGCGCGCCCATGGTGCGCAGGATGGCGATGTCGGCCTGCTTGTCGGTGACCGTCATCACCAGCGTCGACACCAGGTTGAACGCGGCCACGGCGATGATCAGCGTCAGGATCACGAACATCATGCGCTTCTGCGATTGCACGGCGGCGAACCACTGGCGGTTCTGCTGCGACCAGTCGCGCACGTAGAGCTCGCCGGTGAGTGTGCCGGCGAGCTGGTTGGCCACGTCCGGCGCGCGCTGCATGTCGGCCAGCTTGAGGCGAACGCCGGTGGGGCCCGACAACTGGAACAGCGCCTCGGCGTCCTGCAGGTTGACCAGGGCGATGCTGCTGTCGAACTGGAAATGCCCGGCCGAGAAGATGCCGACCACGGTGAACTGCCGCAGCTGCGGCAGCGCGCCGGCCGCCGAAATGGCACCGCCGCGCGCGGTCGCCAGCATGATCTTGTCGCCCACCTGCACGCCCAGTGCGCTGGCCAGTTCGTTGCCCAGCGCGATGCTGGATTCGCCGGGCCGCAGATCGTCCAGCGCGCCCGCGCGGAACTGCTTGCCGAGGTCCGACACCTTGGGCTCCTGGGCCGGGTCGACGCCGCGCAGCAGCACGCCGCGCACTTTGTCCTCGCGCGTCAGCATGGCTTGCGCCGCCACATAGGGGGCCGCACCGATCACTTCCTGGCTGCGCATGGCCTCGGCGGCGGTGCGCTGCCAGTCGGGCAGCGCACCGGGCGCCATGATCTCGATATGGGACAGCACCGACAGCATGCGGTCGCGCACCTCCTTCTGGAAGCCGTTCATCACCGACAGCACCACGATCAGCGCGGCCACCCCCAGGGCGATGCCGGACATCGAGATCATCGAGATGAAGGAAATGAAGCCATTGCGGCTGGCGCGCTTGCCGGCGCGGGTGTAGCGCCAGCCGATCTGCCACTCGTAGGGGAAATGCAAGAGGCGTCCTGTGTTGTCGGAAGTCAGGTGGGCGCGGCCGGGCCGCCGGGCGGGACAGGCGTTTCCCGCGCCCGCGGCGCATGCGGCCGCTGCGAGAGGCGTCCGCCGCGGGCAGGCGCGCTTCGCAAGGCGCCTAGTGTACAACGGCGCCTGCTGGCCGGCCGGCTGCCGCCCGGGCGTGGCGCCAGGTGCCTGTTCACGCTTGCCGCCTGCGGCGCCGCATCGGCGCTTCGACGGGCCCCGGGGCGGCATCGGCCGTTTCGATGCGCTCCAGTACCTGGCGGGCGCGAGCCGCGCAGTCTTCGCCTCCGATGTGTTCGCCCGAGCCGTCGATGTCCTCGATCAATGCCAGCAGGCCGCTCCTGCTCTGGGCGAGCTGCCGTTGCAAGGCCTCGATCTCGTCGACCTTGCGCCGCAAGGCCTGCAGTATCTCCTCGCGCGGCCACTGGCCCAGGTCGGGCGGCAGCAGGGAGCGGATCTCGTCCAGCGAGAAGCCGGCGCCCTGGGCGCGCAGGATGATCTGCAGCCGCGTCAGGCTTTCCTGCGCGTACTCACGGTAGCCATTGGCGTGGCGCAGCGCCGGCCGGAGCAGGCCGGCGGCCTCGTAGAAGCGGATGCGGGAGGCGGCGATCCCGCTCAGCCTGGCCAGTTCACCGATCTTCATAGTGCGCTCTCCGCTGCTTGACATTAAAGTTGACTTTAATCTTAAGGTTGGGGCTTCGTCAAACCTGGAGGCCACCATGCCGCTGTTCCAACCCCTGGTCCTGCCCAACGGCGCAGTGATTCCGAACCGACTCGCCAAGGCCGCCATGGAAGAAAACATGGCCGACGCCGACCATGCGCCCTCTGAGGCGATGGTGCGCCTGTACGGCGCGTGGGCGCGCGGCATGTCCGGCCTGATCCTGACCGGCAATGTGATGGTGGACCACCGCGCCATGACCGGTCCGAACGGCGTGGTGCTGGAGGACGATGCGCACCTCGACCGCTTCCGGCGCTGGGCGCAGGCGGCGCGTGCCGCGGGTGCCCAGGTCTGGATGCAGATCAATCACCCGGGGCGGCAGATGCCCGCGGCGATGGGGCAGGCCACCCTGGCGCCGTCGGCGGTCGCCATGGACCTGGGGGCCTTTTCCAAGCAGTTCCCGGTGCCGCAGGCCATGCGCGAGCAAGACATCGAGGAGGTGCGCCGGCGCTTCGCGCGCACGGCACAGCTGGCGGAGCAGAGCGGTTTCACCGGCGTGCAGATCCACGCCGCCCACGGCTATCTGCTGAGCCAGTTCCTGTCGCCGCTGAGCAATCGGCGGGAGGACCGCTGGGGCGGCAGCCTCGAGAACCGCGCGCGCCTGTTGCTCGACATCGTGCGCTCGGTGCGCGAGGCGGTGTCGCCAGGATTCGCGGTGGCGGTCAAGTTGAACTCGGCCGACTTCCAGCGCGGCGGCTTCAGTCCGGAAGACGCCCGGAGCGTGGTGGAGATGCTCAATCCGCTGCAGGTGGACCTGGTGGAACTGTCGGGCGGCAGCTATGAGGCGCCAGCCATGCAGGGGCAGGCGCGCGACGGCCGCACGCTCGCGCGCGAGGCCTACTTCCTCTCGTTCGCGCACGACATCGCCGCGGTGGCGCGCATGCCCCTGATGGTGACCGGCGGCATCCGGCGCCGGGCGGTGGCCGAACAGGTCGTGCAGAGCGGCATCGCCATGGCCGGCATTGCCACCGCGCTGTCGCTCGAGCCGAACCTGCCGCGCGACTGGCAGGCCGGCAAGGACAGCGCGCCGGTGCTGCGCCCGATCACCTGGAACAACAAGGCGCTGGGATCGCTGGCCAATATGGCGATGGTCAAGTTCCAGCTGAAGCGCCTGGGTGCCGGCCGGCGTACCGATGCGCAGGTTTCGCCGCTGCGCGCCCTGGTCGGGCAGCAGTTCGCCACCTATTGGGAGACCCGGCGCTACCGGCGCTGGACGGCCGCACGGGGCTAGTGTCCAGGGCGGCGCCGGGCCCTTGCCGCCAGATTCACGCGCACGGGGCAGCGGAGATCCGGGTCTGGCGATGGGGTATCAAGGCTCAGGGCAATGACCGGGCCTCACTCTGCCGCTTGCACCTTCGGCTTTGCCTGCGCAGGATCAAGTAAGCCCTGGCCCTCGCCGCGCAGGAAGGCCTCGACCACGGTGGCGAAGCAGGGCGGGCACTCCTGCATCGGATAGTGCCCGCAGTTCGGCACCACCAACAGGCGGGCCCGTGGATGCCAGGCCAGGAAGGTGCGCCGCATGGCGGCCTCGTCCAGGCCCGGATCCTTGTCGCCGACGATCACCAGCAGTTCGATATCGAGGCCGCGCACATCGTCGACGAAATCCGTATGCACCAGCATGTCGAGATAGCCGGCGCGGCAGGCTGCCGAGACCGCGCTGCGGTTCTGCTGCAGCTTGACGTCGGCCCACCGCGTGGACAGCCCCCCGCTGACGTAGCGGAATAGCCGGCGCAGCGCATCGTCGTTCTCGGCGGTGCTGGCAAAGAATGCCTTGGCGTCTGCGTCGAGCCGGTTGCCGGCGGCGGAGACCGGGCATACCGCCACCGCGCGCTGGATTCGTGCCGGGGCGTCGGCGGCGATGCGCTGCACCGCCATGCCGGTCATCGAATGGCCGATCAGGTGGAAACGCGGCCAGCCCAGCCGGTCGGCCAACGCGAGGCAGTCGGCGGCAATCTCCTCCACCGAGCAGGCACCGGTCAGTGCGATCGATTCGCCGTAGCCGCGCAGGTCGGCGAAGACATAGGTGAACGCGCTGCCGTCGAGATAGGGCAGCACGGCATCGTAGTTGCGGTGGTCGCCGAGCCAGTCGTGCAGGACCAGGACCCGCTCCGGGCCGTTGCCATGCCGGACGTAGCCCAAGCGGGCGGGGATTGGGGCTTGCTTCATTTCAAGATTTCCTTTCGGGTGGGGGAACCAAAAGGAAACGCCCTCCCGGCGGACCGGGAGGGCGTCTTGAAAGCCAGGGCATCGTATCAGGCGGCGGCACGGAAGTCCATGGCGGGACGCGGCGAATCTGGCGGACGTCGTCGGAAGCAAGCCGCGGGGTGGTCAATTGCTCAATTGCTCAATTGGCCAGGCGGCCAGGCGGCCAGGCGGCCAAGGGGGCACCGGCGAGCCGGCACCCGCGCCGCCACCCGATTGCCCCTTGCCTGCCGCCGGCTGCGGGCTTTATCCGAGCAGCGCCTTGACCTCCTTGCCTATCCTGGGAACGAGCTGGCCGGCCTGGCGAGCCAGGTTGACCTGCATGGTCACGACGGCAAGTTCGCCCAGGGGTTCCGGCAGCGGGTAGCCTCCCTTGGCGCGGAACCAGGCCAGTACCTCGGCCAGGTGCCAGATGGCGGCAGAGCCTTCATGTACCGGGGAAGGAAAGCTGGTGGCATGGCTGAGCATCAGCTTGCGCACGTTCTGGCGGCTGACTCCGACCACGTCGGCCACGTCGGTCAGCCCGACGAAATCCGGTGCGGCCTCGACCAGCCGGGCGGAGGGCATCGCTTGCCGCGCATCGGACAACGCGCCGAGCAGCGCGGCCTCGGCCGACTCGGCCTCGCGGGTGAACTCCAGCGCGATGCGGCCCGGCTGGCCGATGCCGACGAGGGCATCGTCGCAGCCGGCGGCACCCAGGCGTTCGGCGAGCGCATCCGGCTCCCAGTCCTGCATGGGCAGGCGGTATTTCAAGGTGAATGTGTATTCCATGGTGCCCCTGGTCCTTCCCGTTCTTACGGTCCTTCCTGCCCATCTGGCCCATCTGGTTCATCTGATCCTTCTGGCTCGACTGGCCCTTCCGGCATTGCATCGCCTCGCGGTGCCACACGCAGTGATCCACCACGCGCATCAAGGCGCGCGCGTGATTGCCAGGATTACGCGGCGTGCTCCAGACGCAGGCGATACAGAATTCACCGCAGCGGCATTCCTGATCGTCGTATGGGCAGAAGATCTTGCCCCAGGCATGCCCGCCGCCCGGCACCACGCGCCAGCCGTTGGCTTCCGCATGGCGCAATGCGGCTTCGACTTCCTTCTTGGGATGGGCGGCACGACGCATCGGGTCCTCAGCATAGTTGTCTCATTGTCGGTTGTCAACTGACAACCTTTGCGGGGCCCCGGATAGCTGTGCCGGCAACCTGCAATTCCCGCGCTGGCACGGTGGCGCGCTCGACCCCGGGGCGCGCGGACGGGGTGCGCGCAGGCGGGCCTTGCCTGGCAGCTTATCCAGCAGGAGGGAGCAATGTGTTTCGGATCGTGCCGATTGCCGCCGTCGACGGGGGAGAGGCGCGCTCAGGCCCCGTCCTGCCCGTCCACCGGCACCGCGAGACTTTGTTTCACCGTGGCCATGACCACGCGCGTGCTGCGGGCGGACTGAGCCGCGCGCCCGCCGCCGGCCGGCCGCAAGGGCCGGCGCGCGCTCAGCCGATCGTCGCGATCGGGGCGCCGGCTGCCACTGCGCTGCCGGGGCTGGCGTGCAGCGTGATGCGTCCGGCGCGATGCGCGTGGACCTGCATCTCCATCTTCATGGCTTCCATCACGGCCACCAGGTCGCCTTCCTGGACCTCGGCGCCCGCTTCCACCTTCCAGGCGTGCACGGTGCCGGCGATCGGCGCCAGCAGGTCGGCTTCGGAGGCGCCGGCGGCCTCGCCTGCGGGGCCGGCGGAGGTGGCCCCAGGCGCATCGGCCAGGCCGCGCATCAGCTGCGCCGGCAGTCCCAGGCGCACGCGGCGGCCGTCGACCTCGATGACGGTGCGCAAGAGGCCGGTGTCGGGCTGCGGCTCGGCGCGCACGGCGGCGGCCAGCGGCTCGGCGAAGTCGGATTCGATCCAGCGGGTATGCACGCGGAAGCCATCGGCGCCGAGGAAATCCGGGTGGTCGACGACAGTGCGGTGGAAGGGCAGTACCGAGGCCACGCCCTCGATGTGGAACTCGCGCAGGGCCCGGCGCGCGCGGGCCAGGGCCTGCTCGCGGGTGGCGCCGGTGACGATCAGCTTGGCCATCAGCGAGTCGAAGGTGCCGGGCACCACCGAGCCGGTCTGCACGCCGGCATCGACGCGCACGCCGGGGCCCGACGGTGCCTCGAAACGCTGCACCGGGCCGGGGGTGGGCAGGAAGCCGCGGCCGACGTCCTCCGCATTGATGCGGAACTCGATCGAATGGCCCAGCGGAGCGGGCGTGGCGGTGACGGACAGCGGCAGGCCGTCGGCCACGCGCAGCTGCTCCACCACCAGGTCCACACCGGTGGTCTGTTCGGTCACCGGATGCTCCACCTGCAGGCGGGTGTTCACCTCCAGGAAGGAGATGGCGCCGCCGGTGCTGAGCAGGAATTCCACCGTGCCGGCGCTGGTGTAGCCGGCCGCGGCGCAGATGTCGCGTGCCGCGCTGTGGATGCGTTCGCGCTGGGCGTCGCTGAGGAAGGGCGCGGGCGCTTCTTCCACCAGCTTCTGGTTGCGCCGCTGCAGCGAACAGTCGCGCGTGCCCAGCACCACCACGTTGCCGTGGGTGTCGGCCAGCACCTGGGCCTCGATATGGCGGGGTTTGTCGAGGAACTGCTCGACGAAGCACTCGCCGCGGCCGAAGGCCGTGACGGCCTCGCGCACGGCCGAGTGGTAGAGCTCTTCCACCTCGTCCATGCGCCATGCGATCTTCATGCCGCGGCCGCCGCCGCCGAAGGCGGCCTTGATGATGATGGGCAGGCCGTGTTGCTCGGCGAAGGCCAGCACCTCGCCGGCATCCTTGACCGGGTCGGGCGTGCCGGCCACCAGCGGGGCGCCCACCTGCAGGGCGATCTTGCGCGCCTCGACCTTGTCGCCCAGCTTGGCGATGGTGGCCGGCGAGGGGCCGATCCAGCGCAGGCCGGCATCGATCACCGCCCGCGCAAAGGCCTCGCTCTCCGAGAGGAAGCCGTAGCCGGGGTGCACGGCATCGGCGCCGCTGCGCCGGGCGATCTCCAGCAGCTTGGGAATGTTGAGGTAGGTATCGGCCGGCCGGTCGCCGTCCAGGCCGTAGGCTTCGTCGGCCAGGCGGGCGTGCACGGCGTCGAGGTCGGCATTGGCGTAGACGGCCACCGACTGCACGCCGTAGTCGGCGCAGGCGCGGATGATGCGGACGGCGATCTCGCCGCGGTTGGCAACCAGGACTTTCTTCATGATGGGGCTCACAGGGTGCCAGCCTTGCCGGCGGCGTCGGTTGGAGAGAGGTCTTCGAAAGCGCGGATCGGGCGGAAGCGCAGCCAGGCGCCCACCGGGATCTGTCCGGCGCGGTCGAGGTGGTGCGGCGCCACGGTGGCGATCACGGGATAGCCGCCGGTCAGCGGGTGGTCGGCCAGGAACAGCACGGGCTGGCCGCTGGGCGGCACCTGCAGGGCGCCCAGGGCGGTGCCTTCGCTGGGCAGCTCGCCGCCCACGGCGCGTTCCAGCGGCACATCGCCCGCCAGGCGCAGGCCGACACGGTTGGACTGGGGCGTGACCTGCCAGCGCTGGCCGGCCAGGCGTGCCACGGCCTCAGGCGTGAACCAGTCGGTGCGCGGGCCCATCACCACGTCCAGCACGACCTCCTGCTCCAGCGTGGGCAGGTCGGCCGCGGGCGGCACCGGATCGCCCACCACGGCGCCGGCCGCCGCCGGACGCAGGCCCAGCACCTCGCCCACGGCCAGCGGCGCGGGACCGACGTTGGCCAGGGTGTCGGTGGCGCAACTGCCGAGCACCGGCGCCACGGTAAAGCCGCCACGCGCGGCCACGTAGCAGCGTGCGCCGGCCGTCGGCTGGCTGATCGCCAGCACGTCGCCGTCGGCGAGGGCGAGCGCCTCGTGGCCGGGCACGGGCCAGCGGCGGCCGTCGGCGGTCTTCACCGTGAGGGGCGCATCGGCGCCGGTCACGGCCACCACGGTCTCGCCCAGGCTCTGCAGTTGCAGGCCGCCGCCCACGGTCTCGAGCGCAGCCGTGTCGCTGGGGTTGCCCACCAGGCGGTTGGCCGTCTTCAGCGCCGCCTGGTCCATCGCGCCCGAGGCCGACACACCTTGCCCGGCCTGGCCATGGCGGCCCAGGTCCTGGAACACGGTCAGCAGGCCGGTGGCCTTGACCTGCAGCGCGGCCTGGCCCGGGGCGAGGTCGGCGCGGCTGCGGCCGCCGGCGGCCTGGGCGGGCGCGCCGCTGCTGTCGCTGCTGCGGCGGCCACTGTCGGCATCCCAGGCGGCGCGCGCGCCGGCCTCCAGCGTGGCGATATCGACGAAGCGCACCCGGTAGCCGGGCTGCAGCAGCGCCGGCTGCTCACGGCCCAGGTCCCACATGGCCACCGGCGTCACGCCGATGATCTGCCAGCCGCCGGGGCTGGCCTGCGGATAGACGCCGCTGAAGGTGCCGGCCAGGCCCACGGCACCGGCCGGGATGCGCGTGCGCGGCGTGGTCCGGCGCGGCACGTCGAAGCTCGGGTGTCCGCCGGAGAGGTAGGCAAAGCCCGGCGCGAAGCCGGTGAAGGCCACGGTGTATTCGCTGCCGGTGTGGCGGCGGACCACCTCTTCCGGCGTGATGCCCAGCCGTTGCGCCACCTCGGCCAGGTCCTCGCCATCGTAGTGGACGGGGATCTCCACCAGGGTCGCGCTGCGCTCGGCGCGCTGGCTCAGGTCGCGCGCGGCAATGGCCTGCGCCAGCTGCGCCAGGCCGCAGGCCGAGGGGCGGAAGCGCACCAGGATGGTCCGTGCCGCAGGCACGAGTTCCTCCACACCGGGCAGGGGCTCGCGCTGCAGCGAGGCCAGCAGGGCCAGCGTCTGGTCCAGGTCGGCCAGTTCCACCAGCAGCGCATTCAGGGAGACGGGTAGGAAACGCAAGAGGAGACTCCGCGAGCGGTCAATTCGAGTAGGCACGGTGCCGATGCGTCAGCACCGCGGCAGCGGGAGGGCAGGGCCGGGATCCGTGTCGCGGCGTGGATGGCACAAAGTGTCGGGCCACGTACGCGGGGGATCGGTCAAGCGGCGCGATCGGCGCGATCGGCGCCAACTCCCTCTCATCTTGTCTGGCGATACACATACAGTGCAGGTAGTGCCGGCAATGAATAGTCAGATCGTATTTTCGATCAACTATGGTTACAAGATTGTTGAACAATCCGCGAAAGTTGACGATCATGGTATACACCTAGGTCGACAATGGTGCGCGGATATGCGCCTAACCGGTGCAAATCGCCCGGCAGAGTGCGCTAACATGCCAGCGCGGCCGTCCGGCGCCGGGTTGCGCTACCGCGATTGGCCGGCCGGACAGGAGCGCAGGCCCGACCACGCATGAGCCAACGCTAGATGACATCCAGTCCTGATACCAAGAACCTGGCCGAACGGGTCACCGACGAGATCCGCCAGAGGATCGTGCAAGGCGATTTCCTGCCTGGCCAGCGCCTGTCCGAAGCCGCCCTCGCCGAAAGCCTGCAGATCTCGCGCAATACCCTGCGCGAGATCTTCCGCGTCCTGACCAAGGAGGGCCTGCTCAAGCACGAGCCCAACCGCGGCGTCTCGGTGGCGGTGCCCGGCATCGCGGACATCGTCGATATCTACCGCGTGCGCCGGCTGATCGAGTGCCAGGCGCTGGCCCAGGCCTACCCGAGCCATCCGGCGGTGCGGCACCTGCGCGCCGCGGTCGAGATGGGGCTGCGCTGCCGGGCGCAGGGTGACTGGCAAGGCGTGGGCACGGCCAATATGGACTTCCACATGGCCATCGTCGACCTGGCCGACAGCGAGCGCTTGAAGACCATGTTCTCCCACCTGCTGGCCGAACAGCGCCTGGCCTTCGGCATCCTGCAGGACGCCGAGTTCCTGCACGGTCCCTACGTCGACATGAACCAGCGCATCCTGCAGTTGTTCGAAGCGGGCAAGCTGGCCGAGAGCGCGGCGCTGCTCAATGACTACCTGTCGCAGTCGGAGCGTATCGTGCTGTCGGCCTGCGCGCGGCATCCGATGTTCAATTCGCGCTGACGCGCCACGCGGGTCGGCCGGCGGCCGGCCGCTCGCTGCGCGAGCCCGGTGCCGCCGGCTGTGGATGACGCGTGCGTCGTCGTGGATTGTCGTGCGTTGTTATGCGTTGCGATGCGTTGCTATGCGTCGTTGTGCATCGTTACGCGCCGGCCGCTTCCAGTTCCCGGCCGCGTGTCTCCGGCAGCGTCAGCGCCGCCAGGATGAGCACCCCGTAGGCCGCCGCGGCAAAGATGCCGATGCTGGTGCCCAGGCCGTATTCCTTGGACAGCGCGCCGATCAGGAAGGGGAAGAGGGCGCCGACCGCGCGGCCGAAGTTGTAGCAGAAGCCCTGGCCGGAGCCACGTACGCGGGTCGGGAACAGTTCCGTGAGGAAGGCACCCATGCCGCTGAAGATGCCGGAGGCGAAGAAGCCGAGCGGAAAGCCGAGCCAGAACATGGCGCCGTTGGTCAGCGGCAGCATGGTGTAGCTGAAGGCGATCGTCATCGAGCCGAGCGCGAACAGGATGAAGTTGGGCTTGCGGCCGAGGCGGTCGGTCAGGTAGGAACTGACGAGGTAGCCCACCCACGAGCCGAAGATGATCATCGCCAGGTAGCCGCCGGTGCCCATCACCGTCAGGTGGCGCTCCGTCTTCAGGAAGGTCGGCAGCCAGGTCGTGATGGCGTAGTAGCCACCCTGCGCGCCGGTTGCCAGCAGCGCCGCGCGGATGGTCGTCGACAGCAGCGCGGGACGGAAGATCTCGGTCAGGCGCGGATGGTCGCTGGCCTTGCCCTGCGCGGCCTTTTCCTTCTCATAGACGTCCGGTTCCTTCACATAGCGGCGGATCACCACCACCAGCAGTGCCGGCAGCAGGCCCACCAGGAAGAGCGCGCGCCATGCCAACTCCGCCGGCAGGACGGAGAACAGCACGGAATACAGGATGGCCGTCAGGCCCCAGCCGATGGCCCAGCCGGACTGCACCAGGCCGACAGCCTTGCCGCGGTCCTTGGCGCGGATCACCTCGCCGATCAGCACCGCGCCGGCGGTCCATTCGCCGCCGAAGCCGAAACCCATCAGCGCCCGCGCCGCCAGCAACTGGTGGTAGTTCTGTGCCAGGCCGCACAGGCCGGTGAAGACGGCGAACCACAGCACCGTCAGCTGCAGCGTGCGTACGCGCCCGATACGGTCCGACAGGATGCCGGCGGCCCAGCCGCCCAGCGCCGAGGCCAGCAAGGTGAGCGTACCGATGAAGCCGGCGTCGGCCAGGCTGATGCCCCAGGTGGCGACCAGGGTCGGGATGACGAAGGACAGCATCTGCGTATCCATGCCGTCGAGCATGTAGCCGACCTTGCAGCTCCAGAAGGCGCGTTTCTCGCGCGGCGCAGCGTCGCCGTACCAGGAGAACAGATTGCCGCCGGCATCGGCCGACGTCTTGGGCGGGATAGGGGGGGCCATCGCGGGGGTCTGGTGGTCCATGAAACGCTCCTGGGTGCGTGAGGGGGAACGGCGAAGCAAGGGCGGGAAAGTCGGAAAAAGGTGCCGGGGCAGGCGGGGCGGCGAGGCTAGAAGACGGCGAGCGAGGCGTTGCGGATGTCGGTCACCAGCATGTGGCCCGGCTTGTGCGCGATCGCCAGCGGTAGCCTGGCCGCCATGATCGCGGTCTGGGGCGTGACGCCGCAGGCCCAGAACACCGGCAGCTCGCCTGGCTTGACGGTGACAGCGTCGCCGAACTCGGGCCGTGACAGGTCCTCGATGCCCAGCTCGGCCGGGTCGCCGATGTGGATCGGCGCACCATGGACGGCGGGAAAGCGGCTGGTGATCTGCACCGCGCGGATGGCGTCGGCGCCCCGCATGGGCCGCATCGACACCACCAGCTGCCCGCCGAACACGCCTGCGCGCCGGTTGGCGACGCGGGTGCGGTACATCGGCACGTTGCAGCCTTCTTCCACATGCCGCAGCGGAATGCCCTCCTGCGCCAGCATCTGTTCGAAGGAGAACGAGCAACCGATGGCGAACACCACGAAGTCGTTCTGCCACAGCTCGGCCAGGGAATCGGTCTCTTCCGCCAGCTTGCCGTCGCGGTAGACGTTGTAGGCCGGCACGTCATTGCGGATGTCGACCTCGCGCCCGAGCTCCGGCACATGCCACTGCCCCGGCTCGCCCACGCCCAGCAAGGGACAGGGCTTCGGATTGGCCTGGCAGAAGCGCAGGAAATCGCCGGCGTGCGCCGCCGGCAGGATGGCGAGGTTGGCCTGCGCGTAGTCGCCGCAGTGTCCGGCGGTGGGGCCGCGGAACTGGCCGCTGCGTACGGCCTGGCGGAAGTCGAAAGGGGTCGGGTGGGCGGGCATCGTCAGGGGCATGTCGGAATGACGTGGTCGTGTCTGACCTGAACGATAGGGAGTAAAATTTTTTGTCGCCAACGACTTTTTATTGGCATCCCTGTAAAGCAATTCTTAACGTTTATACGGGTTTTCCCTTGATTTCCCTCTGCCGGTGCGCACGCGCCTTGGACGTGAACTGCGGTGAACACGCGGGCAACTCGATGTCTTCCGCGTCGATACGGGCGGCAGCCAGATGAATACGCGCTTCCTGGAGACCTTCGTCACGCTGGCCAAGCTGCACAGCTTCCGTGCAACCGCGGCCGCGCTGCATGCGACGCCGGCGGCCATCTCGCAACGCATCAAGGCGCTGGAGGACGAGTTGCAGACCGTGCTGGTGGACCGCGAGAGCCGCGAGTTCCGCCTGACCCCCAACGGCGAGTACCTGCTCGGCTACGCCAGGAGCGTGGTCGAGGCGGCGCGCCGCCTGCATGCCGCCGCCTCGGGGGACAGCAAGATCCGCGGGCGCCTGCGCCTGGGTGTGATCGAGACCGTGGTGCATAGCTGGCTGCCGCACTACATGCGGCGCCTGGCCGCCGACTATCCCCAGCTGGAAGTCGAACTGACCGCCGATGTGAGCGTGGTGCTGCAGCGCCGGCTGATCGCCGACGAGCTCGACCTCATCATCCGTGTCGAAGGCAGCGACGAAAGCAATGTGGTGTGCAATGCGCTCGCCAACTACCCCGTGCACTGGGTGGCGCGTGCCGGCCTGCTGTCGCATACGCGCGGCCCGCTCGCCTTGCAGGTGCTGCAGCACCCCATCCTCACCTTCGGCCGCGGCACCGCGCCGCATCGCGCGCTGGAAGACATCGTGGCCAAGCTCGCCGGCGTGCACGGCGTGCCGCTGTCGGAGACGCGCATCACCGGCTCGCCGTCGATTGCCGTGATCGTCCAGCTGGTGCGCGACGGTTTCGGTGTGGCCGCCATCCCGCGGCTGTTCGTCGACCGCTTGATCGAGAGCGGCGAGGTGGTGGAATTGCCGCTGCAGCCGGCGCCGCCCTCCATCGTGGTGTCGATGTCGCGGCGCGCCGATGCGCCGCTGTTCGTGCACGGCGCGGCCAATTCGGCGCGGGCGGCGTGTGCGGAGTATTGCCACAACAGCGACAAGCGGCTGGTGGAGGCGCTGTGAGGCCGCCGGCAGGCGTCCGCCACCCTGGCGGGCGCCTGCGTGCCATCGTCGTGCACAGGGTGCTGCAGGCCATCACGGCGCTACCACGGCGCTACAATGCCGGCCAGTCGTTCCCGGCCCACCACCATGCTCCCCGACAGCGAATCCCTCCTCCTGCTCGTCACACGCAAGATGCCCTTCGGCAAGTACAAGGGGACGCTGATCGCCGACCTGCCCGGCAACTACCTGAACTGGTTCGCGCGCGAGGGCTTCCCTCCGGGCGAGCTGGGCCGCCTGCTGGCGTTGATGCAGGAGCTGGACCACAACGGCCTGGGGCACCTGCTGCAGCCGCTGCGCGAGCGGGTTTGAGCGGCGGGGAGGACATCCGTGCGCCCTCGCGCACGGCCGATCTGGTGTATGGTGCGCCTCCGTGGCAGCCCGCGCACGCCGGGCAGGATGAAAACCAAGGAGACCCCATGCCCACCGCACGATCCCCCCATCGCCTGAGAACCCTGGCCGTGTCGAGCGCGCTCGCCTGGCTGGCCGTGGCTGCCCCGCAGGCGGCGCTGGCCGCGGACGGTGCCAGGCACGATGCCTTCTTCTGGCTGGGCGAGATCAACAAGGCGTCGACGGTGATCAATACCGACGAGGGGCTGCTCGAGCGGACGCTGGCGCCGCGCGTGGCCGGCGGCATCGCCAAGGTGCTGGCCGACGGCGACAAGCCCGGCGGCAAGCGCCCGTCCCTGGTGATCACCTTCGAGCCGCTGATGATCCAGGCCGCCGGACAGGAGGTCACGCTGATCCACGCCGGGCGTTCCAGCCAGGACATGCTGGCCACGGTGCGCGCGGCCATGCTGCGCGAAGAGGTGCTGGGTCTGGCCGACCAGCTCGACAAGACTTCGGCCACCATCGTCAAGCTGGCGCGCCAGCATGCCGGCACCATCGTGCCCAACTACACCAATGGCGTGGCGGCGCAGCCGAACAGCTACGGGCACTACCTGCTCGGGATCCAGGCCGGCCTGGAACGCGACGCGCAGCGCCTGCGCGAGGCCTACCAGCGTATCGACCGCTCGCCGATGGGCACCACGGTGCTCAACGGCACCGGCTGGCCGCTCGACCGCCAGCGCATGGCGGGCTATCTCGGCTTCTCCGCCCTGGTCGACAACGCCTACGATGCGTCGCAGATCAGCGCGGTCGACCTGCCGGTGGAGGTCGGCGCCATCGTCACCAGCATCGCCCTGCACGTCGGCGGCTTCATCGAGGACGTGATGACGCAGTACGCGCAGCCGCGCCCATGGATCCTGCTGCAGGAAGGGGGCGGCAATACCTATGTGTCCAGCGCGATGCCGCAGAAGCGTAATCCCGGCCTGCTGAATTCCACCCGCGAGAAGGCCTCCACCGCGATCACGCTGGCCATGGGGCCGGTGATCCGCGCGCACAACCTGCCGCCGGGCATGTCCGACGCCAAGGATGCGGTGACCAACGGGCAGATGGTGCAGAGCGCGGTGACCGCGCTGCAAGGGCTCGACCGCATCATGACGGCGCTGGTGATCGACCGCCAGCGCGCGCTGGAGGAGCTGGACAGCGACTGGACCGCGTCGCAGGAACTGGCCGACGAGCTGATGCGCAAGTACAAGCTGCCGTTCCGCGTCGGTCATCACTTCGCCTCCAACCTGGTCGACTACGCCAAGGCGCACGACATCAGGCCCAGTGCCTTTCCCTACGCCGAGGCCAGGCGCATCTATGCGGAGTCGGTGCACGACTACGGCAGTACCGAGTTCCCGATGAGCGAGGCGGAGTTCCGCGCGGCGCTCGACCCGGTGGCCATCGTCAACCACCGTGTGACCTCCGGCGGCCCGCAGCCGGCGGAAATGGAACGCATGCTGAAGGCCGCCGAGCAGGATCTGGCGCGGCAGCAGGCGTGGATCCAGGCGCGCCGCGGTGCCATCGATGCCTCGCTGGCCCGGCTCGACCGGGATTTCGACAAGCTGCTGAAGTGAAGGAAGGCCGCGGCGCGGCCGCGGGCCATCGGACAGGCGGCCGTCAGGCAGCCGGCTGTCCGGCCGGGCGCGCGGTGCCGGCGCCGAAGCGCTTGCGCAGCTCGCGCCTGGCGCCTTGCAGCGGGCCGTCGGCGGTCTCCACTGTAGCGTGCAGGTAGTCTTCGCTGGCGTCCAGCAATGCCGTGTACATGTCGCGGCACATCATGCGTGCGGTGCGGCCCGGCCAGTCGGCCGGCAGCAGGGCTTCGGGCAGGTCGGGGTCGCGCAGCAGCACGCGGCGGTACTCATGCAGCAGCAGGGCCCGCAGGAAGAAGGCGTCGACCGGCGCCAGGCCGGCGGCACTGTCCAGCAGCGGCGAGAAGCGGCGCAGCAGCGCCTGCCAGGCGGCGGCCACGTCGCCCAGCCGGAAGGTCTGTTGCATCAGGACCTGCAGCGGCTCCAGCGAGAAGGCGGCCAGGCTGGCCGCCTCCATCACCGCCACATAGTCGAGCGCCTTGGCGGCAGTGAGGATTTCCCGCAGCGATGACGCGTCCGCTCGCGGATGGGCGAACACGCCGGGAGCGATGGCGCCGAAGCCTTCCCACAACAGCTCCCGCTTCAGTTGCTGCCGCAGCGTGGCGCGGGCGTCGCCGCGCACCAGCACCAGGGTCCAGCGTCCGTCCCACTGTGCCGCTTCGCCGGCATAGATGCGCTTGCCCGCGTGCGTCACACGCTGCAATCCCGCTTCCGACAGCCCGTAGTAACTGCGCCGTCCGAGGCGCGTGGCACTGAGCCAGTCGTCCGCGGCCAGCCGGAACGTCGCGGTGCGCACCAGCCGGTCGTTGATGCCGAATGGTGCCGCGAGGTGGATCAGGCTGCCCAGCCAGAGCGCCTGCGGCCGTGGCGCCACCACATCGCCGAACAAGGTCACCAGCATCGAATTGGCGCCGAGCTTGAGTCCGCGGGCGAGCCGCGCAAGCTGGGGAGAAACGGTGTCGATATCCAGGCGGGTGGCCATGCGTACACCTTGAAAGTGATACAGAAACATCGATTGTTTGAATCAAATTGTATCACTATCATCCCCTTCATCGAGACGGTTTGACGCAGGTCAAGGCCTGGAAAAACGGAGCACGGGATGTACGCACAACTGGTGGAGACGGGGGCGACAAGGCTTCGCGCGCTGGACGAAATGGACCCGCAGGAGCGCGAGTTCCAGGCGCGCATCGATGCCGGCATCAAGATCGAGGCCAAGGACTGGATGCCCGAGGCCTACCGCAAGACGCTGGTCCGCCAGATCTCGCAGCATGCGCATTCCGAGATCGTGGGACAGCTGCCCGAGGGCAACTGGGTCACCCGTGCACCCACGCTGGAACGCAAGGCGATCCTGCTGGCCAAGATCCAGGATGAAGCGGGCCACGGCCTCTATCTCTACAGCGCGGCGGAAACGCTGGGCGTGTCGCGCGACCAGTTGCTGGATGACCTGCACGCCGGCAAGGCCAAGTACTCCAGCATCTTCAACTACCCCACGCTGAGCTGGGCCGACATCGGCGCCATCGGCTGGCTGGTGGACGGTTCCGCCATCATCAACCAGGTGCCGCTGTGCCGTTGTTCCTTCGGCCCCTATGCCCGTGCCATGGTGCGGGTATGCAAAGAAGAGTCGTTCCACCAGCGCCAGGGCTACGACATCCTGCTGGCGCTGTGCCGCGGCACGCCGGAGCAGAAGCAGATGGCGCAGGACGCGCTGAACCGGTGGTGGTGGCCGGCGCTGATGATGTTCGGCCCGTCCGACGCCGATTCGCCCAACAGCGCGCAATCGATGCAGTGGCGCATCAAGCTGTTCTCCAACGACGAGCTGCGCCAGAAGATGGTCGACCAGACCGTGCCGCAGGCCGAGTACCTGGGCCTGACCGTTCCCGATCCGGACCTGAAGTGGAACGAGGAACGCGGCCACTACGACTTCGGCGCCATCGACTGGGACGAGTTCTACAACGTGCTGCGCGGCAACGGGCCGTGCAACCGCGAACGCCTGCGCACGCGCGTCAAGGCCTGGGACGACGGCGCCTGGTTCCGCGACGCCCTGGTGGCGCACGCCGACAAGGCAGAGTGCGCCGCCGCCTGACACCGGGCGCGCCAGCCGGCGCGCCGACCCACCGCCAACCTGACAGGAGAGTTGCCATGAAAGAGTGGCCGCTTTGGGAGATCTTTATCCGCAGCCAGCACGGCCTGGCCCACAAGCATGTGGGCAGCCTGCATGCGCCCGATGGCGAGATGGCCATCAACCATGCGCGCGATGTCTACACGCGCCGCAACGAAGGCGTCAGCGTCTGGGTGGTGAAGGCCGCCGACGTGATGGCGAGTAGCCCGGGCGACAAGGGCCCGCTGTTCGAGCCCGCCAACAGCAAGATCTACCGGCACCCGACGTTCTTCCCGATGCCGGAAGAGGTCAAGCACATCTGATGGCTGCGCGCGAGGACGACTCCACCATGGACCAACACAAGCTCGAATACCTGCTGCGCCTGGGCGACAGCACGCTGGTACTGGGCCAGCGCCTGTCGGAATGGTGCGGTCGCGGCCCCGCCCTGGAAGAGGACATCGCCCTGACCAACGTGGCGCTGGACCTGATCGGCCAGACGCGCCTGTGGCTGGGCTATGCCGGGGAAGTGGAGGGGGCCGGCCGCAGCGCCGACCAGCTCGCCTACCTGCGCGACGCGCACCAGTTCCGCAACCTGCTGCTGGTCGAGCAGCCCAACGGCAGCTATGCCGATACGCTGGCGCGCCAGTTCCTGTTCGACACCTGGCACTACTTCCTGCTCGACGGCCTGCAGCGCAGCGCCGATGCGCGCATCGCCGAGATCGCGGCCAAGTCGCTGAAGGAGGTGGCCTACCACGCGCGCCGCAGCGCCGACCTGGTGGTGCGCCTGGGCGACGGCACCGTGGAAAGCCGGCGCCGCATGCAGCAGGCCTTCGACGATCTGTGGATGTTCACCGGCGAGTTGTTCGAAAGCGATGCCGCCGACGCGGCGCTGGCGGCGCAGGGTGTGGCCGTCGACCCGGCCACGCTGGCCGGCGCGTGGCTGCGCCATGTCGACGAGGTGCTGGACGAGGCGACGCTGAGCCGCCCGGCCGGCGGCTGGGCGCAGAGCGGCGGACGCCAGGGCCGGCATAGCGAGCACCTGGGCTACCTGCTGGCCGAGATGCAGTTCCTGCAGCGCGCCTATCCGGGCGCCAGCTGGTGAGGGAGGCCGCCATGTCAGCGACAGTTGCCGAGCGCGCCAGCCTGGACCAGGTCTGGGCCTGGCTGGACAAGGTGCCGGACCCGGAAGTCCCGGTGATCTCGGTGGTGGACCTGGGCATCGTGCGCGATGTGGCCTGGCTGGACGACACCTGCGTCGTCACCATCACGCCGACGTACTCGGGTTGTCCGGCCATGACGGCGATCCGCGAGGAGATCGAGCGCACGCTGGCGGCGCACGGCGTCGAGCACGTCAGCGTGCAGACGCGCCTGGCCCCGGCCTGGACCACCGACTGGATGAGCGCGCGCGGCAAGGCCAGCCTGTCCGGCTACGGCATCGCGCCGCCGGCGGAGCAGGCCATCGACATCAGCGGCCTGCGCGGCGCCGGCGGCTCGCTTGCCATCGGCCGCAAGGCCTCGCCGGCACTGGTGGTGGCCTGCCCGCACTGCGGCTCGCGCCACACCCGCCTGGTCAGCCAGTTCGGCTCCACGGCATGCAAGGCCCTGTACCGCTGCGGCGACTGCAAGGAGCCGTTCGATTACTTCAAGGCTCACTGAACGAGACAGGTGGGGAGATGAGCAAATTCCATGAGCTGACGGTGGCTTCGGTCACCCGCGAGACCCGCGATGCGGTGGCGGTGACCTTCGCCGTGCCCGACGCGCTGGCCGATGCCTACCGCTACGTGCAAGGGCAGCACCTGACGCTGCGCGCCGGCATCGACGGCGAAGACGTGCGCCGCTCGTATTCGATCTGCTCGGCGGTGCAGGACCGGCGCCTGCGCGTGGCCATCAAGCGGGTCGAAGGCGGGCGCTTCTCCAACTGGGCGAACGACACGCTGCACCCCGGCATGACGCTGGAAGTGATGCCGCCGGCCGGACACTTCCACGTGCCGCTGGCCGAAGCCAATCGCCGCCACTACGTCGCCTTTGCCGCCGGCAGCGGCATCACGCCGATGCTGTCGATCATCAAGACCACGCTGATGACGGAGCCCGGCAGCCGCTTCACGCTCTTCTACGGCAACCGCGCCTCGTCGTCGGTGCTGTTCAAGGAAGAGCTGGAAGACCTGAAGGACACCTACCTGGAACGCTTCAACCTGGTCTTCGTGCTGAGCCGCGAGCAGCTCGACATCGAGCTGTTCAACGGTCGCATCGACGGCGACAAGGTACGGGCCCTGCTGCGCCACTGGGTGAAGCCGGAGGACATCGACGTGGCCTTCATCTGCGGCCCGCATTCGATGATGGAAGAGGTGGCGCAGGCGCTGCAGGAGAGCGGGGTGGACAAGGCGAGCATCAAGCGCGAGCTGTTCGCCACCAGCCTTCCTGCCGCGCGGCCGGTGGCACACGTACATAAGCAGGTGGGCCGGCAGCAGTGCGAGGTGACCGTGATCCAGGACGGCCGCACGCGCCGGTTCACGCTCGACAAGCACAAGGAGACCGTGCTCGACGCCGCGCTGGCCCAAGGCATCGAACTGCCGTACGCCTGCAAGGGCGGTGTCTGCTCGACCTGCCGTTGCAAGCGTATCGAGGGCGAGGTGGACATGGACGTCAACTTCGCGCTGGAGGACTACGAGGTGGCGCGCGGCTTCATCCTGAGCTGCCAGAGCTACGCCGTCAGCGACAAGCTGGTCATCGATTTCGACCAGGAAACCTGACAGCCGGAGCGCTGCCAGGTATCCAAGTATCCAACCCATCCATCACGCCGTCCATGCCATCCAGGCAGGCAGTCGCCGTTTTCCCGGAGCAAGCTGTGTCCCATCCGTTTTTCACCCGCCACCAGGCGTTGCTGGAGCAAGCCACCGAAGCCATCGCCACGCGCGGCTACTGGAGCCCGTTCGTCGAAATGCCGAGCCCGAAGGCCTACGGTGAGAGCGCCAACGCGGACGGCCGCGCCGCCTTCGAGGCGCGCCTGGGCCGGCCGTTCGCGCTGTCCCAGCCCGGCACCGTGGGCGAGGCGGGCCAGGAAGTCTCGCCCTACGGCATGGCACTGGGCGTGCGTTATCCGAAGCCCGATCTCGATCAGCTCTTCGCCGGCGTGGCGCAGGCACTGCCGGCCTGGCGCAAGGCCGGCCCCGAGGCCTGGGTCGGCGTCTCGCTGGAGATCCTGCAGCGCTTGAACCGCCGCAGCTTCGAAATCGCCTATGCGGTGATGCACACCACCGGCCAGGCCTTCATGATGGCCTTCCAGGCGGGCGGTCCGCACGCGCAGGACCGCGGCCTGGAAGCCGTGGCCTATGCCTGGGACGAGATGCGCCGCATCCCCAGGCGCGCGCTGTGGGAGAAGCCCCAGGGCAAGAACGAGCCGCTGCGCATGGAAAAGCAGTACACCGTGGTACCGCGCGGCGTGGGCCTGGTGATCGGCTGCTGCACTTTCCCCACCTGGAACGGCTACCCCGGCCTGTTCGCCAGCCTGGCGACCGGCAATGCCGTGGTGGTCAAGCCGCATCCGGGCGCCATCCTGCCGCTGGCCATCACCGTGGAAGTGGCGCGCGAAGTGCTGGCGGAAGCCGGCTTCGATCCCGATATCGTCACCCTGGTGGCCAACGATCCCAGCGAACACATGGCGTCGACGCTGGCACTGCGCCCCGAAGTGCGCCTGATCGATTTCACCGGCAGCACCGCCAACGGCGACTGGCTGGAGCGCAACGCCCGGCAGGCCCAAGTCTTCACGGAGAAGGCCGGTGTCAACCAGATCGTCATCGACTCCACCGCTGACTTCAAGGGCATGGTGCGCAATATCGCGTTCTCGCTCGCCCTGTACTCCGGCCAGATGTGCACGGCGCCGCAGAACATCTATGTGCCCAAGGACGGCATCGAGACGCCGGAAGGGCGCTTGAGCTTCGACCACGTGGCCGCCGCCATCGGCGAAGCCGTGGGCAAGCTGACCGGCGATCCCGCCAAGGCGGTGGAACTGCTCGGCGCGATCCAGAACGACGGCGTGGTGCGGCGCATCGCGGCATCGCGCGCACTGGGCGAGATCGTGGTCGACAGCCGTGCCCTGGTACACCCGGAATTTCCCGGCGCGCGCGTGCATACGCCGCTGGTGCTGAAGACCGATGCCAGCGACGAAGGCAAGATCATGCAGGAACTGTTCGGCCCGATCTCCTTCGTAGTGGCCACCGAGGACACCGCGCACAGCATCGCGCTGGCCCGCCGCGGCGCGAAGGAGCATGGCGCGCTGACGCTGTCGGCCTACACCACCGACGATGGTGTGGCCGATGCCATCCGCGATGCGGCGGAGGACGCCGGCGTGGCGCTGTCGTTCAACCTGACCGGCGCCGTCTTCGTCAACCAGTCGGCCGCCTTCAGCGATTTCCATGCCACCGGTGCGAACCCCGCCGCCAATGCGTCGCTGTCCGACGCGGCGTTCGTGGCCAACCGCTTCCGCGTGGTGCAGAGCCGCTCGCATCTCTGATTTCCGCGCAGCACCCGCAGCACCCGCAGCACCCGCAGCACCCGCAGCACCCGCAGCACCCGCAGCACCCGCAGTGCCCGCGCGCCGCCCCCCTCGTATCCGGCGCCATGATGACAACGATGGAGTAGACAATGGTCCAACGCATCCCCCACCCCGACGAGCTGGAACCGATCGAGCGTGCCAGCCGCGACGAACTGCAGGCGCTGCAGCTGGAACGGCTGAAATGGAGCGTGCGCCATGCCTACGACAACGTGCCGCACTATCGCCGCGCCTTCGATGCCGCGGGCGTGGCGCCGGATGACCTGAAGTCGCTGTCGGACCTGTCGAAGTTCCCCTTCCTGGTCAAGCAGGACCTGCGCGACAACTATCCCTTCGGCATGTTCGCCGTGCCGCGCCAGAAGATCGCCCGCGTGCACGCCTCGAGCGGCACCACGGGCAAGCCCACCGTGGTGGGCTACACCGCGCGCGACCTCGATACCTGGGCTACCGTGGTGGCGCGCTCTATCCGCGCCGCCGGCGGACGGCCCGGCGACCTGGTGCACGTGAGCTACGGCTATGGCCTGTTCACCGGCGGCCTGGGCGCGCACTACGGCGCGGAGAGGGCCGGTTGCACGGTGGTGCCGATGTCGGGCGGCCAGACCGAGAAGCAGGTGCAGCTGATCCGCGAGTTCCAGCCGGACATCATCATGGTCACGCCGTCCTACATGCTCAACCTCATCGAAGAGATGATGCGCCAGGGCATGGACCCCACCGAGACTTCGCTGAAGCTCGGGATCTTCGGCGCCGAGCCCTGGACCGACGCGATGCGGGCGGAGATCGAGGCGCGCGCGGGCATCGACGCGGTCGACATCTACGGCCTGTCCGAGGTCATGGGACCGGGCGTGGCCTGCGAATGCGTGGAGAGCAAGGACGGGCCGGTCATCTGGGAAGACCATTTCTACGCGGAAATCATCGACCCCGTCACCGGCGAAGTCCTGCCGGACGGGGAAGAAGGGGAACTGGTGTTCACCTCGTTGACCAAGGAAGCCCTGCCGGTGATCCGCTACCGCACGCGCGACCTGACGCGCCTGCTGCCGCCGACCTCGCGCTCCATGCGCCGCATCGGCAAGATCACCGGCCGCTCCGACGACATGCTGATCATCCGCGGCGTGAACGTGTTCCCGTCGCAGATCGAGGAACTGATCCTGAAGACGCCCGCGCTGGCCCCGCAGTTCCAGCTGGTGGTGACGCGCGACGGCCATCTCGATACCCTGGCCGTGCGCGTGGAAGCCCGCCCGGAGGCCGCGGGGGCGCTGGGCGCGGAGGGCAGGGCAGTCCTGGAGCGCGAGCTGAAGGCCCAGATCAAGACCTACGTCGGCGTCACCACGCAGGTACAGGTGGTGGACGCGAACGGCATCGAGCGTGCCACCACCGGCAAGGCGCGGCGCGTGCTGGACATGCGGCCCAAGATCACCGGCGAGGCACTGGCCGAGGCCGGGTGACGAAGCGGGCGGGGCAGGCGGCGTCGATCCGGCGGCCGGCTGTCGGCGACGGAATGTGATAATTCAGCCGCTCGGAACTCGTCGAACGACCTTTTTTGCTCCTGCGCGAATCCTCTCGCGCGTCCGCTGCCTCTTGTCGGTCGAGGGACTTCCTCGACTTTCAGGAGATGACGATGTTCTACGTGAAGAATGTGCCGGGCTGGGAGCGCATGCTGCGCATCGTTGCCGGAGCGCTTGCCGTCGCCGGTGCGCTGGCCTGGCTGCCCGCTAGCTGGCGCATCGCCGGAGCGCTCGCCGCCGCTGGCATCGTGGTATCCGGCCTGGTAGGCTTCTGCCCGATGTGCGCCATGGTCGGGCGGCGCCTGGACAAAGGCGCCGTCACCCGGCGGAACTGACATGAAGGTTGCCGAGCAACACCTGCCGCTGCTGCAGCAAGCCCAGACCGGGGATCCCGCAGCGCTGGCGGAGATCCTGCGCCTGTGCCAGCCCGATATCCGGCGTTACGCCAAGCGGCATTGCCTGGTCAGCGACATCGACGACGCCGTGCAGGAAGCGCTGCTGATCCTGTCACGCCACATCGGCTCGCTGCGCGCGCTGGCCGCGCTCTCGGGCTGGCTGTTCCGTGTGGTCGAGCGCGAATGCCGCCGGCTGGGACGCAAGGCGCTCCGCTTCGATCCCTACGACGAGGAAAAGCTCGACCACTGGCTGGGCTCGCATTCCCGCGAGGGCCTGCGCATGGAGCTGGCCAGCGCCCTCGAATCCTTGCCGGCGGATTATCGCCAGATCATCCTGCTGCGCGACTTCGAGGAGCTGACCGTGCGGGAACTTGCCGAGCGCCTGGGCATCAGCCAGGCGGCGGCCAAGAGCCGCCTGCACCGGGCACGGACGATGGCGCGGGAGTACCTGCTCGGTTAAGCGTGTACCCGCGGGCGGCCCGGCCGCCGCGGGGGCCTGCCGACCGCGAATGCCGCGTGCGAGAGGCCTGCCGGGAACGCGGAAACCCGCCTCGCAATGGATGGATCGACGCGCACCAGTTCACAAAATCGCTTCCAGCCGTTACAATGCGCCCCCTTGCCCAGATGGCGGAATTGGTAGACGCACTATCTTGAGGGGGTAGCGCCGCGAGGCGTGCGGGTTCGAGTCCCGCTCTGGGCACCACGTCATTGGCCGCTGCAGTCCGCAGTGGTTCACCATCCCAAGTAAATCAAGGATTTAGGCGCATTTTGCGTCCGTCGGTGTTCGCCGTCGAAGGTTGGCATCCGGCACTTTTTGGGGCATTCTTAGGGGCATCGCTGATGCCCCCATTCCCGGTGCCCCTATCCGATGCCCCGTACCGTTGAGCCACTGACCGACACGAAGATCCGCAACGCCAAGCCGCGCGAGCGGCCCTATAAGCTGTTCGACGGGGGAGGCCTCTATGTCGAGGTCATGGCCGACGGGCGGAAACTCTGGCGCTTCAAGTACATCCGGCCGTCCGGCAGTGAGAGCCGGCTTGGCTTCGGGGCCTATCCTACGGTTTCCCTGGCCCAGGCGCGCGCGCAGCGCGAGGCGGCACGCGCCCAAGTGGCCGCGGGCCGTGATCCGGGTGTCGTCAAGGAAGAAGGGCGCCGGGCAGCCAAGATTGCTGCTGGCCATTCATTCGAGGCGGTGGCCCGCGGCTGGTTCGAGACGCAGAAGGAAAGCTGGACCGAGAGCCACGCCGCCCGGGTGATTGCCTCCATGGAAAGGGAGGTCTTTCCGGAGATCGGGGCCATGTCGGTCGCTGACATTCGGGCGCCTGCCATCTTGGAAGTGTTGCGCAAGGTCGAGGCGCGCGGCGTGCGCGAGACGACGAAGCGGCTGCTGCAGCGGATGCGCGGCGTCTTCCACTATGGAATCATCAACGGCGTGTGCGACCGTAATCCCGCGGCCGACATCGACAGCGTCTCGGCGCTGCGTTCGGCGCCCGTCCAACACCAGACCCGAATCCCGCTCGCCGAGCTGCCGCAGCTGCTGCGTGACATTGATACCTATCCGGGCGACCCGGTGACACGCCTGGCGATGCAGCTGATGACCCTCACGTTCGTCCGCACCAAGGAGCTGATCCAGGCGCGCTGGGAAGAGTTCGACGAGGACAAGGCGGAGTGGCGCATTCCCGCCGAGCGGATGAAGATGCGTGACCCTCATGTCGTGCCGCTGTCCACCCAGGCCCTGAGAGTGCTCGGCGAGCTGCGCGAGCTCACTGGCCGGCGCGAGTTCGTCTTCTTCAGCGCGCGCGGCCGTGGTGGCCATATCAGCAATAACACGATTCTCTATGCGCTGTACCGAATGGGATACCACTCGCGGATGACCGGGCACGGGTTCCGTGGGCTGGCTTCAACGGCACTGAATGAGCTGGGCTTTCGGCCCGACGTCATCGAGCGCCAGCTTGCTCACGTGGAGCGGAACAAGGTACGGGCAGCATACAACCATGCGCAGTACCTGCCCGAGCGCCGCCAGATGATGCAGGCATGGGCCGACCACCTGAAGCACGTATTATCGACAGCAACGGAAACTGCGCGAAAGGAAATCGCGAATGGCTGAAGGATTTGATGACAGCGACAAGATCCGCCGCAACCTTGTCGTCTTCTCGACGGCGATCCTTGTTGGGGCATTCCTGAGCGTGAAAATCGACGGCAACATGAAGCTGCTTGGCATTGCGGAGATAGCCAAGCCCGAACCGTGGAAAGTATGGTCGGTGCTCGCCTCTATGGTCCTGTATCAGATTATTCGATACAGATTCGACGGCGAGACTGGGCAGCTTTTCGCCCAGGCACGAGACTTCCTTCGTGGCGTGTCGGCTCCGCTTGTGGGAAAGTATCTGTGCCGGCGGCTGCATCGCGACATCCTACGAACCGGAACGAGTCCGGTTCTTGAATCAACCGTCTTGACGGATGCAATTCGCCACTTGAGTAGTCACCAAGTGCCCGGGCAACCCGATGGAAGCGAAGAATGGGTACTCGCTCCGCTTTCAATGACTGGAATGCATGAGGGCGGCGTGTGGCAAGGTAGGCATCATTTTTCCATTGGCATTGTTGCCGGTGATTCGACACGGGTGACCGCCACCTACGCAGACTACAACGCGCCGAAACACGTGCGTGTGCCGATTTCCGTACGAGCGGTCCTTCAGCTGGTCTTCTACTCGAAAGTTGGAATAGATCTTCTTTTCCCGTTCCTTGTGGGCTTTTCGGCACTCGGCGTGTGCTTTTGGAAGTTGGGCGCCGCGCTGCTCGTCGGGACCCCTTGAAGACCCACCCTGCGATGTCTTCATTTGGCCATGTCGCCTGCGATCTGCTGCATTACCTGTGTAGCGCGTATTTTCGTTTTACCCGTATTACGGCTATTGCGGGGTCCGTGAACGGCTCCGGCCGCTTCGTCTTCGCGATGTAGAGCGGGTGCTTCGGGCTGCCGTCCTGGTTCAGGCCAAGGTGGTATAGCAGGTTCCCGCGCCCACACATGCGCACGATCCGCAGCAGTTCAGCCGCCTGTGCCGGCGCAGCCTTGTGCGCGCCCCAGGCGCAGATCACCATCGCGCAACGGTCGATCGCGTCCATGACAGCGCACTCGTTGTGGTCCGGACGGTCGCCCAGCGGGGCCGGGTGCGTCAGCAACCCGTCCGGGTCGGTCGACCGCAACGGGAAGAGGTTGACCACTTCCAGGCGACCGTACTTGCCGGCGATCGCGCGCTGCAGGCAGCGGGAGATGGTCGGGTCGTCGACCTGGTGGTCGGCCGTCGACGGGTTGAGCATGATGAAGCCGAGCGCCGGCCGGCCGCTGTCCCACTCGCGCCAGAGGCGGTAGCGGTATTGCTCGCAGTCCGAGAGGATGGCGCCGGCCTCGCCGACGAGGGTCTGGGTGATCAGGCGCTTCATGGGGCCTCCGATTTGCGAACGAGACACGGGAAGAGGTCCGCCAGTCCTTCTGGGCTGCACACCGGAGTGCGCGGGCGCCGCAGGCTTACCGGCACGCCGGCCACCATGACAGTCTCCCAGTCGTCGAGAGACGGGGCAGTGCCGGGGTAACGTTCGACCTGCATGGCCGCGCGGGCCTGTCGAAACTCGTCCAGCGTCAGCTCACGCATTGGACCCTCCGAAACTCCACCACCCACACCCAGGGATTCGCCTCCCAGGCGCCGGCGCCATTGATCCTGTCCCACAGGTCCGCATAGACAACGCGCGGGTCGTGGTCGGCCGCGCCGAAGTACTGCTCGCCAGGATTGACCACGTACCGACCGCTTGCGGGAAGGATGTGCAAGCCTTCGGCAACCGCGTCCGCCTCACTGCAGTCGTTCAGCCGCTCGACGCGCACGCCGGTGATTTCCAGCATCAGCCGGCACAGCGCGCGCGGCATGTGGATGCTCGACTTCCAGGTAATCGCCTTGGCCGGCGGGATGTTCTCGAAGCCGGCCGGCACGCAGGCCGGGTAGTCTGCGAGGTAGACGGTCGGGCCCGGGTCCAGTGCGGCCGGCTGTGCCCACGTCTCGCGCACCCACAGGCGGTCGCCGGGCTGGCCGTACGGGCAGCCGAAGCGGGGAAGAATCTCCCCAATCAAGTAGTCCCGAGGCCCGCTCAATGACCGACCGCCGTACTGCACCACGCAGTCGTCACCGTCGCGCAATTCCGGCTGCAGCTTCACGATGCGCCGCGTCTGCGTCTTCCGGCCATCGAGGATGGCGCGAACCATGGCGCCGGAGAACAGAATGGGGCGTTCTTTCATGGCGTCACTCTCCGAAGAGCAGCGGCTGGACTGCGCCGTTCTGGTAGACAACGGGCAGGACGGTATCGGCGCGCGGCTCATCCCCATCCCAGCCGTCAGGCCAGGTGCCTGCCTTGATCAGTTCGCGGATGCGCCGCTCTTCCTCCCGGTCGAGCATGTCGATCTCCGGGCGTCCGAGCGCGCGGGCAGCGGCGTTGCATTCCGCCTGAAGCTGCAGCACACGTTCCAGCCCCATCAGTCGTGCCTCGAATGTGAGCGGGCCCATGCGCTGCGGGTTCTTGGCTATCTCACCGCTTTTCAGGCGCTCCAGCCCCGCCTTCCGAATCCGGTGATGCGGCTCGCGCAGCTCGCGGTAGAGCGGCTTGAGGCCCTTGAGCGGCGCCAGGTGCGACCAGCGAGGGTTATGCAGCACCGTGTCGAGCGCTTTCTCTTCCTGGGCCAGGGGGCAGCCTGTACAGCCGGTGCGCGCATTTATCTCTTCGGCCTCGTCACCGCCGTAGGCATCCGCGATGGGGCGCGTCGACCAGTCGCCGAACTCGGCGGCCGGCGCCCAATGCTTCAGCCATTCCCAGACGTGGCACACGCGCCAGTGCAGAATCGGCGCCAGCGTGGCGATGCGCCCGCGCAAGCCGCGCGCGTTCGGTAGCACCTGCTGATACCAGCCTTGCCCACATTCGGCGCCGTCCTTGCCGCAGGACATCTCGATCCGCCTGTCACGGATCGCGCTCTCGCCCTGGCGTACGCCGGTGATCATGAGGATGCTGCCATCGAGTTCGCCGACGCGCGCCCTCAGAGCCTCTTCCATGGGATCCACCTTGATCTGCCGCGTGCACCACCGCAGGGTGTTGTTGTTCGGCGGCGGGACGCCGCGGCCCAGGATGTAGACGAAGAATCGTTTGTCGAGCGGGGCGCGGACGACTCGCACGTCGATGCCGCGATCGCGCAGCTCGTCCATCATTTGTGCTGCTGCGATGGCGAGCGGCGGCAGCTCCATGCGAGTGTCCGCGTAGAAGACCGTCAGGGTCTCCGGGCGCTTGACACGGCCGGTGTCGAGCAGATAGGCCAGCAGCGTGAGCGCGGCACTCGAATCCTTGCCGCCTGACCAGGCGACACCCCAGTGCTTGTGATCGGGCCCGTAGGCATTGAGCGACTGGATCGTCAGCTCGATGCTCTCGGTCATCTGCAGCCGCTGGCCGCCGTCAAATATCGAGGTCTGGACGCTCATGCTAGGATGCCTCCAAAAAATGGAGGGCGGGTGTGAAGGAAAGGTCTCGATGGCTTGCTGAAGCCTTCTTCTTGTTGGCTATGGGTGCTTTGGCCCTTGTGGCAGTCGGTGCTTTTCTGTGGTCTGTATGGCCCAAGGGTTGGCGAGGCGAAGGCGCCGCGGCATGGACGCAAGCTGTCGGAGCTATTGTTGGTATCGGCATTGCGATTTGGGTCCCGGCGAAGCAGGCTAGAGAAGCCCGCCAACAAGCGCAACGAGACAAGGCCGAAGCAATCCGGGCGATACGGGCGCTCGCGTGGCTCAGTGTCGGAGCTGCAGAAGATTGGTGGAGTAGTCTCCTTCAAGGACAGGACTGGTTTGACAAAGACGCATTCCAACGCGGGATGAAGGCCCTTGAGGGTGTTCCATTGCATAGCCTCCCGTCGCCAGCTGCAGTGAGAGCAGTGTCTGCATTGCGGAGTGTTCTGCCGAGACTCTTGGACGCAGTGAATCAAGCACGTAACACGTCGCTGGAGTCTGAGCGGAGAAGAAGGCAAGAGTTGAACGGCGAAGTAGATAGAATTGTGAAGGAGGCGTGCACTAGTCTCTATGAGCTCCAACGGCTGGCTGATGAAGTCGAGCATTCTTGCTAGACTGCGCGGACTGAGATCGGAATGGAGGTTGATTCTGTATGTCCGACAGTTGATCATCACACACCTCCCTCGTGCCGAGGGGCCAGCCGGCAGGGCTTCGCCCACATCTTTACCCGGCGCATCACCAGGCGGAAGTTCTTGCGACGCTGCCTAGCGTTCCCCGATGCGCGAGGATCGAGCCATTCGACATACTCCTTGGTGCTGCAGCACGGGCACGGAATGTCGCCGCCGCTGGTCAGGCCGCCGCCGGGCTCGTCGCAGCTGTCCAAGTCCCACAGTTCACCGTCGATGCACGTTGCGTCGGGATACGGTGCGCCGAAGTGCCTACCTTCGTATCCGCAGCTCATGCCGCACCTCCCTTGCGCTGGGCGGCCAGGGCGGCGTCGATGGCGGCGCGCGGATCGTCCTTGAACACCTCGCCTACGACGCGCTCATGCGGCCTTGCCTCATGGTGCTCGATCACGCGCCAGCCAATGTCGCCATCTCCTTGGCCGGTCGGCATGTCGAAGCAGCGGAGATCCCATGACTCGCGGGCCAGGGCGTCCAGTAGCACCGAATCGCGCGCCTCGCTGGGCTGGGCGGCGAGCAGGAAGCTGGCGACAACATCCACGGCTTTCAGGTCAAGCTCGCCCGGCTCACGATCAGGGGCAGGGAACCCGAGATAGACCTCGACAAGCAACTTTGCGGCTTCGCAGCGAGCCTCATCGGTCAGCGCGGCCGGCGATGCGCTCGGCGCAGGGGTGCAATCGGGGCACGGCACGCCGCCTTCGTCGGGGGCGTAGTAGCTCGGGCCACCGATCATGCCGTTGCCGTGGCAGGTCTGGCAGGCGCTCGGCTCGCTCTTCTGCGTCGATGCGGCGGGCGCTCGCAGGCTGGCGCGCACCGTACCGTCACGCTCGCTATGCGTCTTTTGCGCCGCCACTGGCGCGGCGTAGAGCGGAGTCCAGTCGGTCGTGAAGGGCTTCTCGCAATACTCACGGCCGTCGACTCCTTCGCGCACCCACGCCACCGCCTCGCCCTGCGCCTGCGACTGAGGCTGCGAGAGGGCGGCGCGGACGCCGTCAGCAAAGCGGCCGAGCGCGGCGTCCCATGCGTTCGTGCCCGGCGCGGCGACCAGCAGGCCGCAGTCGCGCGCGAGGGTCCAGTCGGTGTCCCGGCACTGTGCCGGAATGGTCGATTCGGTCATGCTGCCTCCTGCGCAGGTACCCAGCCCTTGCCGGTGTGGCGGATCTTCCCGGCCTTGCGCATGGCCTGCAGGCGGCGGTCCAAAACGCGCCATCCGGGGATCTCGTGCCACCTCGACAGACCGCGCGCCTTGTTCTCCTCGTCCGCGATGCGCTCACACTCCTTCTTGACGTCCCGCTGGTAGATCGAGCCGAAGTCGATCGGGCTGCCAACGATGGCGGCGATGATCAGGGCGTCGAGCTTTTCGTACTTGGTCTTGGTGGTGGTCATGCTGCGTCTCGCATCCGTTTCAGAAGATCGGCCTCGGGCCCGAAGTTCACCCAGCGGCTGAGCGCCTGGAAGGGGCTCTTCGCCGCGGCCCGGTTGATCGCTGCCGCCAGCCGTTCCAGCTCGAGCACGCGCGCCGCGGTGAGGACCGCCGACTCGCGGCCGATGGCGAGCAGCTGCTGTGCTTCGTCACGCTGGCGCTCGGCGGTGGCCACGCGCTGGTGCAGGTCGTTGATCAGGGTCTGGTCCATGGTCATCCTCGCGCCAGCATGCAGAGGTCCGAGAAGCGCCGCAGGCTGGCCTCCCAGCCGCGTAGCTCGCCGGTGCCGACGATGCGCGTCGGCCGCTCGCGCAGCTCTTCCGGCGCTGGGATGAAGAACATCCGGGTCTTGCCGTCGACCATGCGGCGGACCTGGCCGGATTCGAACAGCTCGGCCAGCATCTCGCGTGCCTGGTCGGTCGGCCGCTTGAACAGGTGGCCGATCTGGGTGGGCGTGTAGCGCTTGCCGGCGTTCTCGCGCAGGTGCGTTAGCACGTTGGTGCGGGTGAAGTGGCGGGCGAGCTGCATCAGTGGCCTCCGCGCGTGGCCAGGATCTGCTGATCCAGCCATTGCTGGATCTCTTCCTCGACCCAACCGCTGGCGCGGCCCATCTTGATGGGCCCGGGGAAGGTGTGCGCCTTGATGCGGTCGTAGATGGCTGTCTTGCCCAGTCCGACCATCTGGCGGACTTCGGGCATACGGAGGATGCGGCGTTGTGGTTGGGTGCTCATGCGAAGTGCCTCCCGTGGAGCTCGTCCAGCTTCTCGACCTGGTCGCCGCTGAGCTTCGTCACCTCGCCAGCGTGCATGCGCGTGGCCAGCGATCGCACGAAGCTCTGTTCCGAGGTGTTCAGGTCGTCGGTGCCCAGCAGCCCTTCCAGCCGCTGAATCATGGTGGTGGTGCTGACCATCACGCCGCCTCCCGCACGGTGCCGACCTGGTGGTCCTGGACCCAGAAGGGGGTGATCCCCTCGGGCAGCCCCGTCGGCATGCTCTTGAGGCTCATGAACACCAACGCGGTGTCGATCTCGCCGGCGTCAGCCAGGTCAGCCAGCCACCAGAAGAGCCGGTCGCGCTCGGCGCCGATCAGCACGTCCGCGCGGTCGAGCACCAGCAGGCGCAGGCCGGTGAGCTTGCCGATGGCGTAGGCGATCATGGCGTCCGCGCGCCACTGCTCGGATTCGGACAGCAGGGCATAGGGCCGGCCGTCGCCGGCGGTGACGGTCATGTCACGCTCGATGCCGACGCGGAACCATTCCGACAGGTTCGCCGCGGCCGCCAACTGCTCGTTGATGGGGCCCAGGGCCTCGGCCAGCAGGTCGGCCGGGATGCCGCTGGGGCCCAGGGCCTCGGCCAGGGCGTCCCAGGCAACCACGTCGGCGTGGTGCTGGCCGGCCTTGCGGGTCAGTTCGGCGGCCTCGCCGGCGGCGCGCTGCGCCGCGCGCGCGGCGGTCAGTTCTTCGCCGACGCCCTTGATGGCTTCCTGCAGGGTCTTCAGCTCGCTCTCGATCTTGCCGCGCAGCTCGGCGTCGTCGCCGGCGTCGGCCGCGGCGTCCTTGCGCAGCAGCTCGGCCTGATTGGCGGCCGCCGCTGCGGCGTCGCGCTCGGCGGTGCGGCTCTTCAGGGCGTTTTCCAGCACGGACAGGCTGCGCTCATACTCGGGCAGCCGGCCCGCGGCGTCCGGGTCGGCCTGGGCGGGCGCGCGCTGCGCCAGCTGGCCGGCCAGGTACTGCAGCAGGGCGCCGCATTCCGGGCAGGTGCACGACACGCCGGCCTGCTTGCCGCCAGCGGCGGCGCGCAGCGCTTCCACCTTGGGCTGGAAGGCATCGCGCTCAGCCAGGGCGCGCGCGACGGATTCTTCGGCCTTCGGCAACTGGTCGGCCTTGGCCACCAGCCCGGCGATCTTCTCGGCGCGCTGCCGGCGCTGCTGCTCGGCAGCGTCCATCTGGCCCAGCTGGCGCTGCAGATCGCCGGCGTCGCCGGTAGCCTCCGCGATCTCGGCTTCGAGCTCGGCGATCGCGGCTGCGGCATCCTGGGGCGCCGGGCCGCCGGCGGGGACCGGCGCGGTCCAGTCGGCCGCCTTCACGGCGCCGTAGTTCTCGTTCGTCAGCGCGCGCCAGGCGCCCTTGGCGGCGGTGGCCTTGGTCTGCGCTTCCTTGGCGGCCGCGTCGAAGCCGGCACGCACCAGCGGCAGGACGGCCTCGATCTTCTTCGCATCGCAGCCGCGGGCGGCCAGGCGCTCACGCACCATGTCGGTCCCCAGCTTCAGGCCCATCAGGTCGAAGAGGAACGCGCGGCGCGCCTTCTCGTCCAGACTGGCGAAGCGCTGGGCGTCCAGCACGTAGGCCAAGCGCGGGTCGTCGGGCAGCCCGTTCTTGGCCTTGCCGGAGGGCAGGGGCACGCTGTTGGCCTGGGGGCCGACCGAGACGACGATCGAGCCCGTCTCGGCGCCGTCGTGCAACAGCTGGCCGTAGTCCTTCTTCAGGCCGACGCGCACGCTCTCGCCGGCCAGCGCCAGGCGGACAGCCTCTTGAATCGAACTCTTGCCGGCGCCGTTCGGGCCGCAGATCAGCGAGACCGGCGTGGCCGGGATGATGTCGGCGGCCTGGATGCCCAGGAAGTTGCGGATGTGGATGGTGGTGATCTTCATGCTGTTGCCTCTGCGGTGATCAGGACCATGCGATTCCCAGCGGCGTCGGTGGCTGACACGTCGCCTCCTGCTTCGAGGGCCTCAAGGAGACGGGCAGCGCGGTTGTAGCCGATGCGAAGATGGCGCTGGACCAGGGAAATGGACGCGCTGCGGTGGCTGGCGACCAGCTCACGCGCCGCCGGAAGCAGCTCGTCGTCGGCGCCGTCGTAGGTGTTGACGTGACTGTGAGCCGCGCTGCCGTCGCCGAAGTCCAGTTCGCTGTCGCTCGGCGTCAGGCACAGGTCGATCTCGTCCTGCAGGAACTCGGCGACGCGCGCCACCTCGTCGCCGCTGGGCTTGAACGAGACCGCGAAGGTCACGCCGACCTTGAAGCCGTCCTTGGGTTCGAGGGCGAACTTCTTCACGCGCACGCCGGTGAAGGTGCTGCCCACCATGTCCAGCCGGTAGCTCTCCAGCTCATGGGCGAAGGTGATGGGGCCCATGACCTTGTTGCGCACCGCGCCGTTCGACAGGAAGACGAAGGTGGCCAGCTGCTCGTCGAAGTAGCGCGTGATCATGACGTCGGCCGTCGCCTTCAGCTTCAGGTCAACCGCCAGCTCTTGCGCGTCCTCGGGGCCTTCCTTCCTGGTGTTCAGGTGCAGGATGGTCGCGTTGCCCATGAATTGGAACTTGTCCATGGTGGTCTATCTCACTCGGCGCCGATCGGGGTGCGTGTGCGGCGCGCCGGCTGGGCGGTGGTGGCCGGCTCGGCGTCCGCCGGCGGGGCCAGCTCGCGCACGCGGCGCGCGGCCACCTGGTTGAGCGTGGCCTTTTCCTTCTCGTCGGCGATCTGCTTGATCTGGCCGCGGGCGAAGTCCAGGTCCTCGATCGTCTTGGCGCCCAGCAGCTCGCGGTTGATGGCTTGGAAGGAGGGGGCGTCGTCTGCGTCGGCGTGGCCATGAGCGGCCTGGTCGTCGCCGGGCGGCAGCAAGTCGTCTTCCTGGTCACCCTCGGCAGTGCCGGTGGGCGCGTCATCGCCGGAGGTCGTGGCGAACGTCTCGGGCTGGCGTTCGACGACTTCGGCAGGGCGGGCAGGCTGGGCGCGCTGCGCGCGTGGCTGTCGCGCGCCGCCACGCAGTTCGTCCACCGTGGCGCCGGAGACACTGAACGTGCCGTCCGGATGGACGTCGATGATGTCCATCGACTCTTCCACTGTCGGCAGGCCCATGCTCAGTTCGGGTGCGTTGGTGCGCGCCCAGAATGCCGCCGCCCGGTACATGAACATCTGGTCGGGCATGGTCTTCCACTTGGACCCGTTCTTCGAGTCCCAGCCCTCGGCGCGGACCATCTTCCAGGTCACCCAGACCCCATTCAGGCGCTCGCCCGTTGCCTTCTCGGTGGTCCAGGCGCGGCAGCCGTAGTCCTCGGAGCCGGGCTTGTCCTCGTTGCGCCATTCGTACTTGAGCGAGGCGTAGCGGCCGCAGGCGTTGACCGTGGCGATCAGGAACTTGCTCGACCAGCTCGGTTGCCCGTGCACGTCGTACAGGTTCTGCATAATGAAGATCGGGTCCGCGTTCATACGCTGCGCCATGTTCAGCGCGATCATGCAGCTGGCCAGGTTGCCGCGGTAGGCCTTGGGCACGAGGTCAGTGCTCACGAAGGCCTTGGCGACGCGCTGCATGAGCTCGAAGCCTTGGAGATCGAAGAAGCCGGCGCGGACGGTCGGCATCTGCGCTTCGCGCGGGCCGGCGCTCTGTTTCATCTCGGCGAGGGTAGTGGTGGCGGTCATTGCGTGTCCTTTGCGGTGGCTCGTTTGTTGCGGTTCTGCTCGGTTCGCGTGGCCCACCGGCAGTTGCCGGGTTCGTAGTTGCCGTTGCTTTCGATGCGGTCCAGCGTCTTGTCTGGCGGGCGCTCGCCCATGTCCGCGAGAAAGGCTTGGAAGCTGGTTTTCCAGGCTTCGGCGACCTTGATCCCTCTGCCGCCGTAGTCCTTGAACTGCTCGTGGGTGGGATCACTGCAGCGAGCGAGCATCGCGCGCCAGCTGCGATAGGTCGGTGATGCGTAGTGCCCGTGCTTGGTCTGCTTTGCGCGCATCATCTCGGCGCGAAGGCAGCCGCACGACCGAGACTCGCCGCTGCGCAGCGTCTGCGAGGCGATGACGCGCTCAACGCCGCACGCACATCGGCACAGGTATCGCGTTGGCGCGGGCGGGCTCATGGCGCGGGACAGCACTGTCCACTTGCCGAACACTTTGCCTTCGAGAGGGATGCGCTGCATGGCTGCCTCAGCTCTTGTAGGGGCAGGTGGCGTGGCGCGGGCAGTACTTCGCCGAGCACAGGAAGGACTTGCCGTTGCCGTAGAAGGCGCCGGACTGGATCAGGCGCGAGGCGTGCTGCAGCAGGCCGGGCTGGTCCTCGGTGCCCAGCAGCACGGTGCGCGGCGACTCGATCTCGCCGGTGCCCACGCGCTGGCCGGCGGCCGTCTTGCCGGTGTTCATGCCGACGATCTGCGCTGGCGCGCTGATGGGGATGCCCATGGCGTGCTCGGCCAGCAGCTCATAGACGCCCAGCTGCGGCCCGTGGCCGGCGGTGACCGCCACGCCATCGGTACCGACGGCGCGGCCGCCCGTCTTGAGGTCGCTGATGCCGGCGCCGGCCTCGGTGGTGCGCACGCGGTCGGTGGTGCCGGTCAGCGCGAGGCCCAGCTCGGGGATCTCCAGGCGCTCGCATTTCACCTCGACGCCGATGTAGTGCTGGCGCGGCGCGATCTCGACGCAGTAGCGGGTGTGCAGCGCCAGCGCAATGCGCTCGGCGGTGGCCGGGTCGCTGTCCTCCCAGTCGACCTCGGCATCTTTGTCGTGGATCGAATCCACCACGGCGGCGGCCGCGTCGTCCGCGGTGATGGGCGCGCCGTCCAGCACGGCCTGGTCGAAAGCGGCCGTGCCGGCGTGCACAGCGGTGCCCAGGTGCGATGCGCCGCTCGAAGGCATGCGCATGCCCAGGATGTGCTTGGCTTCCCAGCGCGCCGGGCAGTCGAAAAGCTCTGCCAGCGAGCTGGCGCGGATGGTGACGATGTCCATGGTGGTTCCCTCAGTGGATGCGGATCAGCTCAGGCTCACCGCTGGCAAGCCAGCGGCCGGTAACGTGGAAGCCGGCGGCGCGCTGCAGCTGCACCCAGGCCTCCCAGGTGATGTCGGGATTCATACGGTCCTCACGTGCTTGGCGGGACGGACCGGCGCGGCCGGCGCGTTCGTGGCGAAGAAGTAGGCGAGGGCGACCACCACGATCACCGCGACGGTGACCATGTTCAGTCGGCGGGTGTTGCGCGCGATGCGCGCTGGGTCGTGGCGCGGGCTCACTGGTCACCCCCGAAGTCGGAATCCGGGACGATGACGACCGAGCCGCGGATCTGGTGTGTGGTGCCCGGGCGGCAGACCTCCCAGTACAACTGGGTGGCCTTCTCGTTGACGGGCAGGCCTTTCGGGTGGCCGAGGTCGTCGACGATCATCATGTGCGCGCGGTCGCGCAGGCGGACGACGTCCAGCGTATCTGCGCCGATGCGATGGCGGATCTGCTCGATCGTGCGCGGGCCGTCCAGCGTCACTTCGGTGCCGTCGGCGTGGATGACCTTGCGGATAGCGGCGCTCATGCTCGCTCTCCGGTGGCTTTGGCGATGGCCGAGAAGGCGTCGTAGCCCTCATGCCACTCCTTGCCTTCAGCCTGAAGATTGCGAGGCTGACCGTTCTTAGATGCGTAGTAGCCGCGCGAAAACTCTGGGTCGTAACGGAGGCGGGAATTTGCGCTATCGGCCAGTGCCTCAAGCAACTCCGGCGCGGCGGCCATCAGCGCGGCCTTCGCGCTGGCGCCTTCAGTGTTCGCCGGCACTTCCGCGACCAGAAAACCGGCGCTGCTGTCTGCCGTGCGCTTCTCGCGGATCAGGTTGCTGCAGGCCTCCCAGGGGCCGAACTTGGCATCAGCCATGGCTCAAGCCCTCCCTTCCGCGAGGAACTCGACCGCCAGGCGCTCGAACTCGGCAACCGACATGGCCGAGAAGAAGTCGACCAGCTCTGGCCCCTGGCTGCCGTCGGCGTTGATCATGCGGATGCTGGCTGCGACGAAGGCGGGGGCCTGGCCGGGCGCGGGCATGGTGAATTCGCCGATGACCGACCACCACTCGCCGGCGGTCAGGACGACGGCCGATTGCTCGTCGGCGCGCGGGCGGCGCGGGGCAGCTGTGGGCGCGGGGGAGAAGGGCGCCAGCGCGGCGGCGAGCGCGGGATGCAGGTTCGGGATCATCGCCGGCCTCGCTCAAGCAGCCATCAGTTCGGCGGCCAGCTTAGCGGCGGCGATCGCGCCAGCGGCCTGGGCAGCGGCACGGGCCTCGGCGGCGGCGTGCACGCGCTTGGCATCGGCGACCATCTCGCGCGCCTCGGCGGCGGTGATCTTGGTCAGACCGTTGTGGGGCACGAACGAGTAGAACTGCTCGCCGCGCACCAGGACATAGGCGGCCGGCGCGTAGTCGCCCGGGGTCGGGATCTTGGCAACGACGGTCAGGCCGGCCAGGAACCCCACCTTGACCTGTTGGCCCACTTCCCACGACTGCTTGGCTTGCTTGCGCATCGTTAGTCTCCAACTAAAGTTTCGCGTTGAGAGAACTTTAGTGCAAGACTAAACGCAGTGCAATAGTGAAATACTAAATATTTGCGGGCAAGCGTTGAGCGCCCCGATGGGGCGAAGATGGATGGCCGAGCGGCAGGATTGATTACGAGGGGATAGCGGGCCGGATGGCCCTAGCGACTGCGACGGGGTAGCGGAACCGGGGAGGGCGGAAGTCGGCCCAGGCGCCCGGTCGGTCGGATACGAAGGCGTTAGCGGCTATCGAGGTGCGCTTTAGGCATCCAGAAGGCCGCCTTCTTGGATTCGTCCACAACCCAAATGACGGTTTCGTCCTGGGGGTTGTTCATCACGACGACGCGAGTGCCATTCCGGCCTTGCGCGCAGCGTGCGACGGCCTGGTCGAAAGTCGTGACGCCTGCTTTCTGGCGCAGGGAGGTGAGGATCAGACGAGTCTCGTTCGGCTTGCCGCCGACATCCAGATATTCCGGTTCGCCGGTCTTATCCGAGATGTTTGGCATACCCCCGCCGAGGCTCACGTGCATGGCGAGGAGGCCGAGCACGAAGTTCGAATAGGTCGCCAGCTCACGAGTTGGGCACGCGTAGTAGGGTTCCGCTTTGGTCGCGTACGTAACAGCCTTCGAGCCGGCGCGACATTCGCTCGCCAAGCAAGACTTTCCGGTTCCCGCGGCATACGCAGATGCGCTCAGAAGGAATGCAGCAGACACGGCCGTGAAGAGGATTTTCGATCGCATCTGATGCATCTCCTATGATCGCGAGCCGTTGCCGATAGTTGCCATCAGCTGGCGGCCTGGTAGAGCGGGGATCCGCGAGGGATGATCGCCGCGATCCGGTGAATGGTCTGTACGGCTGATATCGGTCGTGTCATCGGCGGTACGCCGTTGTTGATGGAGCCGAGGCACACCTCGTCGTCACGGACCCATAGCAGCTCTTTGGCCACCGCGCTGCCATCTTGGAACTTCACCACGACGTCGTCGCCCGGCTGTGCTTCGAAGCTCGGTTCCACCATGATGTACTCGCCACTCTTGATGCGCGGGCGCATGCTGTCGCCGCGCACTCGGAGGCCGTAGGCATAGGGATCGTTAGTGGCGAGCACAAGCCAGCCATCGCTATGGCCAGCCGGATAGTCGTGGATGCTGATGTACCCATCCGGGCCGCCTTGCGCTTGTCCGACGACCGGGATCTTGCGGCCCTTCCGCAGCTTGTGCTCGGTGGCATCGAAGGCATCAATCTCGGGATCGACCACCGTGCCAGAAACCACATCGGCGTAGGAGTAGTCGCCCGTCGGCGCCTGTGCGGCCGTCTCGGGCTCAAGGCGGTCCATCCAGCCGTGTGGCTTTCCGAAGGCCTTCTCGATCCGGCGTGCGAGATCGCTGCCGACGTTGGCCTTGGTGCGCTCGCTCGTGATCTGGCTGATGTAGGCCGGCGAGGTGCCCGCCATCTCGGCGAGACGGGCCTTCCCGCCCCGGCCGAGGCTGTCCAGTAGCTCTTTCAACCGCGCGCGGCGGATCTCTTGCGCATCCATGGCGGCATTGGAACACCAGTTAGTCTTTTGCGAAATATGCGGGAGGCTAAGGTTTGCTTGCATGATGCTTAGTGAAAGACTAAACTTTCGTGGAAAGAACACGAACAGGTGGATTGCCATGACGCTTCGCGACTTCATGAAGACGCTCACGACGGAGGAGAAAGAGGACTACGCGCGCCGTTGTGGCACGACCGTGGCCTACCTCTTCCAGATCGCGGGCGCCCACAGCCAGGCCAGCGGCCCGCTGGCGCGGAAGCTGGCCGATGAGAGCCGCGGCGCGCTTCAGCCCGGCGACCTCAGGCCGGACATCTTCGGCGCACCGCCGCGAAAGCCGGGCAAGCCCCGGGCCGCAGCCCACGAAGCCCACAGCGAGGCTGCGTGATGAAGAAGGGCGCTATCACCGCGGCCATCTGGTGGACCAAGGTCCGAGCTCGCCAGCTGGGCGAGTCGCAATCGGCGGAGAAGGGGACCGGATTGCCTGACCGAATCCGAGCGTTTCGGCGTCGCTTCCCGGTCGTCTCGGGGCTCATCGCCGGCCAGCTCGGTGCGTTCGTCGTGATCCTCACCTTCTGGGCGGCGGTGTGGGTGATCGACTGGCTTCCGTGGCCGAAGGGCTGAGCACGAAGCGCACGCCCGCGCGCAGTAGCTGAATCGAACAACAGCAGTTCCGCGTGCCGCCTGTCGGCGCGCTTTGTGATTTCAACGGGCCCACGCCCGACCGGGGAATGAACCATGCCGCGCACGCAGCAGGCATCCGCATATGACCGCCAGGCGCTCACGCGCGCCAGCCGGGCCGCCGCCGCGAGCGGCTGCCGGTGGTGGCATCCATTTCCCATGTTTTCCTTTTCCTGGCCGGGCACCGTGGCGCGCCGGCTCTGCTGTCTCGTTGGGATGAATCGTATGGAAACCGCAATGCACTTGGGAGCAACCGATGCATGTTGCTGATCGCAACGAAGTTGTGGTAGTGCGCCGGATCGCGCAGCACACGCAGAAGACCGTCGCCGAAGCGATCGGCGTTGAGCCCTCGAACTTCAACCGCTTCCACAACGGGCGCGGCCACGGCCTGCAGCTGAAGAAGTTCTGTGAGTTGCTGGCCTTCCTCGGCATCGATCTCTCCCAGCTTGCCGGTGATGACGATGAGCCCGGGCAGCCGGCCCAGGACATGGTGACCATCACGCGCGCGCAGTTCGAAGCGCTGCGCACGCTGGCCGAGATCGGCATGAAAGGGATGGAGGGGGCATGAAGCGGATCTACATTGCCGGCCCGATGACGGGCATGCCCGACCTGAACTTTCCGGCGTTCCACGCAGCTGCCGGCGCATTGCGCGGGGAGGGCTATGACGTCGTGAACCCTGCCGAGATCAACGCCGACCCCGCGGCCGGATGGCTTGAGTGCATGCGCAAGGACATCCGCGAGCTGGTGACGTGCGAAGCCATCTACCTGCTGCCCGGCTGGGAAGGCTCACGCGGCGCGCGGCTCGAGGCCCGGATCGCTGAAGGGCTGGGCTTCCAGATGATCTTCGCCGAGGTGGCGCGAGCCGAAATGGAGGTGATGTGATGGACGACCTGTATCACGGTTGGGTGCTGGTGGTGCTGATTCTGATGGTCGCAATCTCGATGGGGATCGGACGATGAACGTGTGCTGCAACTGCGGCCGGCGCGGCCATATCGCGGCGGACAGCCCATGGAACCGCTTCGTGCGGATTGCGAGGCCGACATGACCTTCACCCTGGACGCCTGGCAGATCCTGGCGATTGTGCTGCTGTCCGGCGCCTCAGGCGCGGCGGCGATGGTGCTGTTTGTGGCCTGCTACGCCGCGCGGCGGCAGGAAAGGGGGCTGGAATGAACTGCAAGCCTGGAGACCTGGCCTACATCATCCACGCCATGTGCCCGCAGAACGTCGGCCGCGTGGTCGAGGTCGTCCGCGATGCCGGCGATCACTGGCTGCTGGGCCACATGTGGGTGGTGCGCGCGTTCTCGCCGCTCCAGGTCATGACCGATCGCGGCGGCTACACATTCCAGTCGGAATTCGCGGATACCTCGGACGCTTGGCTGCGACCGATCGCGGGGCTGCCAGCCGAGGAGGAAGAGGATGTAGGGGCGCTTGCATGCTGAAGCGGGGCAATACCGAGCGGAGCTGCGCCAACTCGGCGCGCTTCGTCGTCTCGGCCGAGGTAGTTCTCAAGAGCAATTCTTGCCTCCGACAAGTCGTTGAGAAGGTCCTCCATGCCCAACGCCATATCGCGCCACTCTCCTCCTTGAGGATTCATGCGCAACGCAGCCATAGACCTAACAATGCCGCCGGCAACCTCGACAGTCGCGGGGAGCTTGATAACTGCCGAAACGGTTCCGAAAGTCGGCAGTCGATATGCGGGAATTGCTCTCAGGGCAGCAATCGCGTCGTCGAAGGTGCCATAGGAGCGGAGCTGCTGAAGGTAGACACTCAATTCGTCATTGTTGGAGGCCGGCCCCGGGATCTTCAGCAAAAGGGACTGAGCGTGAATGACAATCGCCAAGCTGGCTTCTACGAGTTCCGTCCTTGCTGCTTGCGCCTGCCGCTCGGCAAGCGTCATCGCGGCGCGATGCTGCGCATTAGCTACGAAGATCGCAGTGACGATTGCTGCGACCGACCCCGCAGCTTGTACCCACGCAGCAGCTACTTGATTCTGTCCGGAATCCATTCCGACGAGCGTGGTGACGAGGCACGCGAAGAGGCCGACGGCCACCGCTGCACACAGCGTCACCGCTCTCCATCCCCATGTTTCAACGGACACTTGTCTCCTCCGAGCATGTGCTTTGGGGCATCCTAGCATGACGCTGCGCATCGTCCCGATCAGCTTCGCCGAGGCCAGCGCCTTCGTGGCCAAGCATCACCGGCACCACAAGCCGCCAACTGGCGCGAAGCTCTGGCTTGCCGTCACGCCTGCCGCCGGCACGACCATCTGCGGCGTGCTGATCGCCGGCCGCCCGGTCGCGCGAGCTCTCGACGACGGCTGGACGCTCGAAGTCACGCGCTGCTGCACCGACGGCACGCGCAATGCCTGTTCGAAGCTCTACGCGGCAGCCTGGCGCGCGGCCCGTGCCCTCGGCTACCGCAAGCTCCTGACCTACACGCTGCCGGAAGAGGGCGGCGCATCGCTGCGCGGTGCTGGCTGGCGTCTGGTCGGCGCCGCCGGCGGCGGCAGCTGGAATTGCCCAAGTCGACCGCGCGTCGACACCCATCCGACGCAGCAGAAGCTGCGCTGGGAGGCCTCATGAATTTCTACAAGCGTTACACGGGCGACTACGCGCGCGACACGGTCCATCTCTCGATGGTCGAGGACGGCGCCTACAACCGCCTAATGGACTTCTACTACTCAACCGAGAAGCCGCTGCCTGGCGATAGGAAGGCGGTCTACCGCATCGCTCGCGCTACCGACAAGGCGGAGCAGAAGGCCGTGGACAGCGTGCTGCAGCAGTTCTTTCAGGGCTGCATCGACGGGTTCCGCCACAAGCGGATCGACGCCGAAATCGAGAAAGCCAAGCCCAAGGCGGATGCAAACCGAGAGAACGGAAAGAAGGGCGGTCGTCCGAAGAAAAGCCAACCCACGGATAACCCACCAGAAAACCCAATGGGTTTCGGTTCGGTAACCCAAACTGAACCCACCTCAGAACCCGCGCTGGTTAACCATAGCCATAGCCAGAAAAACAATACCTACTCAAGCGGCGTAGGTAGTTCGAACGTGGTAGGCCCTGTGGATAACTCGGAATCGCCGCCGCCGCTTTCCGCCGATGAGATCGGGGAAGCCGTGCTGCGGCTGGAGGCCGAGCGGGGCAAGACCGTCGCCCTGACCCCGCGCGCACGCGAGGCGTTGCTCCGGATTGCCGAGCGCCGCATCGCCATGCCGGTGTTGCTCCGGGCTCATGCCCTCGCGCGTGCGCGAAGGGATGCCGATCGGGACAGCTCGGCGGTGAACCCGGGCTTCCTTGAGCCGTTCGTCGACGAGGCGCTGGCCGGCGACCGCGGTGGGCCGCCAGGCGCGGACTGGGACGCCACGACCGACGGCGTGCTGGCCAAGGCCAGCGAGCACGGGCTGAGGCAGGGTGCCGACGAGCCGTGGCTCTGGTTCCGTCTGCGGGTGATCCAGGCCTCGGGCGACCAGCGGCTAATCGAGCGCGAGGTCAGCAAGGCCGAGCGGATGAACCCAAACGAGTTCGAGCGCGTGCACGTGCTCATGTACGGCGTGGCGCCGGGACAGGTGGTCGCAGCATGACTTCCCATTCGCATGGCAATTGCCTGAAGTGCCGGAAACCGGTGCAGGTGTTCGGCAGCCGCTGGTGCCAGGTCTGCTGGTACCCCAGCGTCGACGAGGACTGGCAGCGCTACCGCGATCTCCTCGAGGAGGGCTACCCGCGCCACCAGGCGCTTGTGATGGCCGGCCTGGCCGATCCGTCGGGGGACGACGCATGACGCAATCGCTCTTCGCCGACGGCCGCGCGCTGCGCCGCGTCGAGTTCGCCGTACCCGGGCAGCCCGTCGCAAAGGGCCGGCCCAAGTTCTCGCGCCAAGGCGGTTTCGTGCGGACCTACACCCCCGAGCCGACGGCGCGCTACGAGAACCTGGTCAAGCTGGCCGCGACGCAAGCCATGGCCGGCCGGCCGCCCATCGAGGGTCCGGTCGAGCTCTGGCTCGACATCGAGTTGCAGATCCCGGCCAGCTGGTCGAAGAAGCGCCAGCAGCGGGCCATTGCCGGCCAGATCGCGGCGACGAAGAAGCCCGATGCCGACAACGTGCTCAAGGCCGTGAAAGACGGCATGAACGGCATCGTGTGGGTCGACGATGCCCAGGCGGTCGAGTACCGCATCAGCAAGCGCTACAGCGCCTCGCCCGGGGTGCGCGTGAGCGTGGAACAACTGCCGCTGCAAGCGGCGTAGACGAACGAGGAACGAGACTTGACGGGGGAAAAACCAGTGGACGCAGTGTTCAAGACGACTGGGCAGGCATTGCACGCCTCGTACCTGATTCTTTCCGAGCCCGCGATCGAGAAGAGCGCCTTCCGGGCGGCGCTGATTCGGGCCATGGAGGCCACACCGAAGCTCACCGCGCGCCAGGGCGAGTGGCTCGACCAGCTGCGCGGCACGCCGTCCGGCCGCGTGAACTTCGAAGGGCTCACGATGCTGGAGATTCGGGGGCAGTGCAGCCTCGTGACGTCGGCCGTGGACAGCCGGCTACCGACGGCCGAGCGTGGCGTCATCCTGGCGCGCTTTGCCTACGGCGAGCAGAAGGGGGAGGGCATCCAGGCCCTGGTGCGCTTCTGCCGGCGCAGCTGCGGCATCAGCGCCTTCGCGCCGGTGTACCTGCTGGCCGCGCGGCACTACGCGCCCAAGGTGCGCCGCGAGGGCCTGTCGTTGCGGGACATCGCCGAGAAACACGGGCTCAGCAAGCGCGCCGTGGACACCGCCGCACGCTGGATGGCGTCGCACTTCGCCGCGCTCGAGTTGCTGGCGATGCAGCGGCTGCAGGCTGTGTTTCTGGCCGATGGCCTGGTCGAAGAGGCGGAAGATCTGGGTACGCTGCCGGCAACACCGGCACCACGCGCGTCCAGTCGGCGTGCGGTTTCCCGCAATGCCAAGCGGGACGCGGCTGAGGAGGCGATTTCTGCTTGACAGAGCGGGACACAGCGCCTACATTTTTGCCAGACTCAGCCGAACTACACCCGAAGCCCGCCTTGTGCGGGCTTTTTGCGTTGGGGGTCGACGGCAATGGCAAGACGTTCAGGTCGGGATGGCGACAGTCATGATCTCGTCTCCTTGGGCGAATGAAATATCGACTACTTCGTGAATCATCCCCAACTCTTGTGCATGCTGTGGAAGAAACGACTGTTCAAGCGCAGATGAAAAAAATCTGCTGACTTGTTCGTCGGTCCAATTGGCGCGCTGGCGGAATGGAAGTGCGATTATCTGAGTGCTTTCTGCTACCTGGCCCGCTCTTGGCCCGTCGACGTACGATGACGCATGCAAAGTAAAAAGCGATGCCGAGGACGATGTCCGCCTCTCCCCTGCTAATAAGACGGTCGCAGCGATTGATCCGCACATTCCTATGACATGCGTGTTAATGGTAATCGGCATGGCGCGAATGAAGTTGTAAAGCCCCATGCCGGCTGTCACGTCGCCACCTCCGCTCGCAATCGAGAGGGTCAGTTCTTGAGTTCCTTTTCTGTATGCATCGATGATCAAGGTGGAAGCATTGCGTGCGCCAAGCACCGTAACTGGACCTTGGTAAACAATATGTGTTGTCATTTTTTGCTCTTGGTTAGCGGTCACTTTGCTTCGTAGCCTAAGAGGCTGGATGATTTAGCCAAATAGAGTACTCCTGCTTCTCGAGGAGTTCCCCCCTGCGAATCGGGGGTTATTTAGAAGCATTGAATGCGGCTGTTCACCTAGGTTGCAGAGACTTTGGCTTTGCGTAGCAAGCAGTCCGCGCGTTCGATGCTTGACGTCTGTCTCCTCCACCGCTCCCCGCAGTGGATTGCCCGGCCACCCGCCGGGCTTCTTTCTTCCGCGTCCCGCATTTTTCCCGCCTATGAAAAAGCCCGACCAGCTCGCCATCGTGTACCGTGCGGCGGCGGACCTGGTCCGGTACGAGCGGAATGCGCGGACGCACAGCGCGGCCCAGATCGAGCAGCTCAAGGCCTCGCTGCGGCGCTTCGGCTGGACGAACGCGGCCCTGACCGCCGGCGACCAACTGCTGGCCGGGCACGGCCGGCTTGAGGCGGCCACGCAGCTGTGGGCGGCCGGCGAGTCCATCCGCCACTGCCCGGTGGCCGGCGAGGTGCCCACGGTCGACCTGTCGGACCTGGACGCCGACGAGCGTCGAGCGTACATCCTGGCGGACAACCAGCTGGCCGCGAATGCCGGCTGGGATGTCGATCTGCTGGCCGCCGAGCTGGCGGACCTGCGCGACGTGGGCTTCGACCTGAGCCTGATCGGCTTCGACGCGGGCGAGCTGGCCGAGTTGCTGGACCCCAGCGAGCCCGGCCCGGGCGGCGCCGGCAAGAGCCTGGCCGACCGGTTCATGGTGGCGCCGTTCAGCACGCTCAACGCGCGCGACGCGGCCTGGCAGGAACGCAAGGCTGCCTGGCTGGCGCTGGGTATCCAGTCCGAGCTGGGCCGCGACGCGCCGGCCTACGCCAAGGCGTCCGAGCACCAGAAGGCGGACAGCAGCGCGCCGGCGCAGCACCGGACCAGCATCTTCGACCCGGTGCTGTGCGAACTGGCCTACAGCTGGTTCTGCCCGCCGGGCGGCATCGTGCTGGATCCGTTTGCCGGCGGCAGCGTGCGCGGTCTGGTGGCCTCGCGGCTGGGCCGGCAGTACGTCGGCATGGAGCTGCGCGCCGAGCAGGTGGAAGCGAACCGCGGCCAGCTGCACCTGGTGCGTGCGGAAGACCCGGCGCCGGCCTGGCACGTGGGCGACAGCCGGCAGATCGGCCGGCGCCTGGCCGACCTGGAGGCCGACTTCGTGTTCTCTTGCCCGCCCTATGCGGACCTGGAGCGCTACTCGGACGACCCGGCCGACCTGTCCACGATGGACTATCCGGCCTTCCTGACCGCCTACCGCGAGGTGATCGCCGGCTCGGTGGGGCAGCTGAAGCCAGACCGCTTTGCCTGTTTCGTGGTCGGCGACGTGCGTGAGAAGCGCGGCACGGGGCCCTACCGGAACTTCGTGGCCGACACGATCGAGGCCTTTCTCGACGCGGGCATGGCGCTGTACAACGAGGCCATCCTGCTGACCGCCTACGGCAGCCTGCCCATCCGGGCCGGCAAGCAGTTCGCGGCCAGCCGGAAGCTGGGCAAGACGCACCAGAACGTGCTGGTGTTCGTGAAGGGCGACTGGAAGCGGGCCGTGGCGGCCTGCGGCGATGTCGAAATCTCCGACGACCTGTTACCGGAGGCCGAGGAATAACCCCTGGCGCGCGCCGCGCGATTGCCTATGGCAGGACGCAAACCATACGAGCCGACGGCGGCAGACCGGAGGCTTGTGGAAAGCGCCGCCGGCTTCGGCATCCCACATGAGGAAATCGCGCGGCTGATCATCAACCCCCAGACGGGCAAGACCCTCGACCCGAAGACCCTGCGCAAGCACTTCCGGAACGAGCTGGACACCGGCGCGACCAAGGCGAACATCGCCGTGGCCAACTCGCTGTTCCGCGCGGCCACCGGCACCGGCAAGGGCGCCGTGACGGCGGCCATCTGGTGGACCAAGGCCCGCATGCGCTGGCGCGGCGATGGTGCCGAGGCGGACGACGACACGCCGGCCGAATCGAAGACCTTTACCTTCGTGGTCGAGGACGCGCGCCGGCCGGGCGGTGAGGGTAGCAGCGATGGCTGACAGCCCGTCCCTGAATATCCCGCAGGCGAAGTTCCTGCAGATGCCGCACAAGTTCCGGGCCTATGTGGCCGGGTTCGGGTCGGGCAAGACCTGGGTGGGCTGCACCAGCATCTGCCAGCACTTCTGGCAGTGGCCGGCCATCCATCAGGGCTACTTCGCACCGACCTACCCGCAGATCCGGGACATCTTCTATCCGACGATGGAAGAGGTGGCGGCCGTGATGGGCCTGCGGGTCAAGGTCAACCAGAGCAATCACGAGGTTCACGTCTACGAGGGGCGCAAGTACCGCGGCACGACCATCTGCCGGTCGATGGAGAAGCCCGAGACGATCGTGGGCTTCAAGATCGGCCACGGGCTGATCGACGAGCTGGACGTGATGAACCCCGTCAAGGCCCAGACTGCCTGGCGGAAGATCATCGCGCGGATGCGCTACAAGGTCGAAGGCCTGAAGAACGGCCTCGACGTGACGACGACCCCGGAGGGGTTCAAGTTCGTCTACCAGCAGTTCGTCAAAGCGATCACCGAGAAGCCAGCGCTGGCCGAGCTCTACGGCCTGATCCAGGCGAGCACCTACGACAACGAGCTGAACCTGCCGGCGGACTACATTCCGTCGCTGCGGGAAAGCTACCCGCCGCAGCTGATCGAGGCCTACCTGCGCGGCCGGTTCGTGAACCTGACGGCCGGCTCGGTCTACGCGAACTTCGACCGCAAGCTGAACCACACCGATGAGGTGATGACCGAGCGCGAGCCGCTGCACGTCGGCATGGACTTCAACGTCCTGAAGATGGCCGCGGTGGTCTACGTGGTCCGCGACGGCGAGCCGCGCGCGGTGGGCGAGCTCACCAAGGTGCGCGACACGCCGGAGATGTGCCGACTGCTGAAGGAGCGCTACAAGGACAAGGGGCACACCGTCACGGTCTACCCCGACGCCAGCGGGCAGAACACGAGCAGCAAGAGCGCGTCCGAGTCGGACCTGTCGATCATCCGGTCGAATGGCTTCCTGGTGAAGGTCAATTCGACCAACCCGGCGGTCAAGGACCGGGTCAACGCCGTGAACGCGCTGATCCTGAACGATACGGGCAAGCGGCGCCTGAAGGTGAACACGCATCTGTGCCCCGAATTCACCGAGGCGCTCGAGCAGCAGCCCTACGACAAGAACGGCGAGCCGGACAAGACGACCGGCCATGACCACGTGATCGACGCCGGCGGCTACCCGCTGGTCAAGCTCTGGCCGATCGTGAAGCGCCAGACGACAGTGCAGCCGCTGGCCGCATAACCAACGAATCCCGCATGAGCGATGTACGCACCCCCTCGAAGGCCGTGATGGCCATGGCCGAGGACTGGCCGCTGATCGCCGCGCTGATGGGGGGCACGGCGGCCATGCGCGCGGCCGGCAAGACGTACCTGCCGCAGTGGCCGAACGAGCCTGCCCCCGCCTATCAGGCGCGCCTGGCCACCGCCACCCTGTTTCCGGCGTTCTCGCGCACGGTGGAGGTGCTGACCGGTAAGCCGTTTGCCAAGCCGCTCACGCTGAGCGATGACGTGCCGGCCCGGATTCAGGAATGGGCCGAAGACATCGACCTGCAGGGGCGGAACCTGCACGCCTTCGCGGATAGCCTGTGCGCCGAGGCGCTGGGGCCAGGCCTGGGCGGCATTCTGGTGGACTTCCCGCAAACGACCGATCGGCGCGGCCGGGCGCTGTACGCGACGCGCGCGGCCGAACAGGCCGCCGGGGTGCGGCCGTACTTCGTCCAGATCCGGGCCGGCGACATCCTGGGCTGGCGCTCGAAGCGCATCAATGGCGTCGAGACGCTGATCCAGCTGCGCCTATTGGAGACTGTGGTCGAGGACGACGGCCCCTTCGGTGAGAAGGAGGTCGAACAGGTGCGGGTGCTCTACCCGGGCCACTGGGAGGTCTGGCGCAAGTCGGAAAGGGCCATGCCTGATGGTCGGCAAGAGTGGATCCTGCATGACAAGGGCAAGACCAGCTTGCCGAAGATCCCCTTTGCGCCGTTCTACGGCAAGCGGACCGGCTTCATGACCGCGCGGCCGCCGCTGGCCGAGCTGGCGCATATGAACGTCGAGCACTGGCAGTCGAAGAGCGACCAGCAGACCATCCTGCACGTCGCGCGGGTGCCGATCCTGTTCGCCAAGATGCTGGGCGAGAGCCCGATCACGGTCGGCGGAGCTTCCGCGGTGAAATGCGAAGACGTCGACGGCGACCTGCGATATGTCGAGCACAGCGGCGCCGCCATCGAGGCGGGCCGGCTGTCGCTGCTGGACCTGGAAGACCGCATGCGCCAGGTCGGCGCCGAGCTGCTGGTCATCAAGCCGGGCAATACCAGCGTGACGCAGACGCGGGCGGACAACGAGCCTGGCACCTGCGCCCTGCAGCGGATCGTCCAGGGGCTGGAAGACACGCTGGACTGTGCTCTCCAGCTCGGCGCCGAGTGGGTAGGCGAGAACGACGGCGGTCATGTCCAGATCTTCCAGGACTTCGGGGTCAACTCGCTCGCCGAGGCGTCGCTGGCGCTGCTGCGGGAGATGAACGTTGACGGCACGCTTTCCGACGAGACCCTATTCCGCGAGACGCAGCGCCGCGGCGTGGTCAGCCCGGAATTGGACTGGGAAGGCGAGCAGGCGCGTATCGCCAGGAACCGGAAGAAGCCGGGCGAGCCACAGATCACAGATTGAGCGGCCCCGCGCCGCACCGAGTACCCGAGGCCGCTGGCTACCCCTGCGGCCTTTTTCATTGCCTGACGCAGCGGATGCTGCGGGGCGCATCGCGGTGGATGCCGCACAGCACACAAGGGCGGATGCCCGAGGAAAGTCACCATGCCATTCAAGTACGACGCCGACGGTCACATCGTCCTGCAAGAGGTCAACGGTCAGAAGCTGCCCGTGTTCGTTCACCCCGACGGCAAGGAAGCGCCGCTGGACGGTGACGGCACGGTCTCCACGATCGGTCGACTGAATGCCGAGGCGAAGGGCCACCGCGAGGCCAAGGAAGCGGCCGAGGCGGCGCTGAAGCCGTTCAAGGACGCCGGCTTGACCGACGCCGCCGCGGCGGCCAAGGCGCTGCTGACCGTCAAGAACCTCGACGACAAGAAGCTGGTGGATGCCGGCGAGGTCGAGAAGGTGAAGGCCGAGGCCATCAAGGCTGTCGAGGAGAAGTACGCGCCGATCGTGGCCGAGCGCGACCAGCTCCAAGGCGCGCTGGTGGCCGAGAAGGTTGGCGGCAGCTTCGCGCGCTCGCAAATGATCGCCGAGAAGCTCGCCATCCCGGCCGACCTGGTGCAGGCCCGCTTCGGCGACGCCTTCAAGGTCGAGGGCGGCAACGTCGTGGCCTACGACAAGGGCGGCAACAAGATCTTCAGCCGGTCCAACCCCGGCGAGGTTGCCGGCTTCGACGAGGCCCTCGGCGTGCTGATCGAGCAGTACCCCTACCGGGACCAGATCCTGAAGGGGTCCGGCGCGAACGGCGGTGGCGCGTCTGGCGGCAATGGCGGTGGTGGCGGCAAACGCGCGATCTCGCGCGCGCAGTTCGAGTCGATGAGCCCGGCCGACCAGTCGGCGGCGGCCCGGGACCAGAACGTGACCATCACGGACTGACCGTCCATCCACGCAACACCCTGGCCACCTCGCGTGGCCGTTTTCATTTGAGGATCCAGCACATGAAGCGCATCTTTTCCAACCTGCGCCTGATGGCGCTCGCCGTGGTGGCGACTGTCGCCGCGGTCTACCCCATGGCGACCGTCGCCAAGGTGGCGGCCCGGCTGATCGAGCTGCTGCAGGGCGCGGTGACGCCGCAGCCCAAGGGCGGCATGATCGCCGGCGCCAACACGCTGACGAGCCTGGTGCCCGATCTGTACGAGGCGCTGGATGTTGTCTCGCGCGAGCTGGTCGGTTTCATCCCGTCCGTGACGCTCGACCCGAGCGACCAGCGCGCGGCGCTCAACCAGGCGATCCGCATCCCGATCACCCCCGCCACCACGGCAAATGACGTCACCCCGGGCCAGCTGCCGCCGGACGATGGTGACCAGAACATCGGGAATACCCCGTTCGTGATCAGCAAGTCGCGCACGGTGCCGTTCCGCTGGACCGGCGAAGAGCAGCGCGGCGTGAACACCGGCCCCGGTTACGCTACGATCCGCCGCGACCAGATCGCGCAGGCCTTCCGCACCCTGGTGAACGAGATCGAGGTGGACCTCGGCAGCCTGTTTGCCATGACCTCGCGCGCCACGGGCGTGGCTGGTACCACGCCGTTCGCCAGCAGCCTGGGCGACACGGCGCAGCTGCGCAAGATCCTGTCGGACAACGGCGCGCCGCTGAGCGACATGCAGTGCGTGATCGACACCACCGCCGGCGCGAACATTCGTACGCTGGCACAGCTGACCAAGGCGAACGAAGCCGGCACGATCTCGCTGCGCGCACAGGGCGTGCTGCTCGACCTGCACGGCTTCCAGATGCGTGAGTCGGCCGGCGTGGCCACGACCGCAGCCGGCACGGGCACCGGCTACGTCCTGAACGGCGCACACGCCAAGGGCGCGACCACCATCAACGTGCAGACCGGCAGCGGCACCGTGCTGGCCGGCGACGTGGTGACCTTCCAGGGCGACCCGCGCAAGTACGTGGTGGCCACCGCGCTGTCCGGCGGTTCCTTCACCATCAACGCCCCGGGCCTGATGCAGGCGCTGAGCACCGGCGCGACGGTGACCCTGGCGGCTGCCGCGACCCGCAACATGGGCTTCAGCCGCTCGGCCATCGTGCTGGCGACCCGCGCGCCGGCGTTGCCGGAAGAGGGCGACATGGCCGAGGACCGGATCATGGTCACCGATCCGCGCAGCGGCATCGCGTTCGAGGTGGCGATGTACAAGCAATACCGCCGCGTCCGCTACGAGGTGGCGCTCGCCTGGGGCAAGCAGAACATCAAGCCCGCCCACACGGCGATGCTGCTCGGCTAAACAACCACCGCGGCCAGCCCGGGACAACCCGGGCGGCCGATCGAGGATCGACATGGCAAAAGCAACCACACCACCGGCCTCGCAGGACAAGCCCGAGAGCGCTGGCGGCGCGCCGGACGCGGACGCCGCAGCGGCTGCGGCCGCCGAGGCCGAGAGGGCGCCCGAGTCTGTGCGTATGGTCCGCGACCCCGAACTGTACGAGGCCCCGCACGAGGCCGACGTGCACGTCGATGAGGTCGATAACTACCGGCCTGGCGGCTGGGAGCTGGCGTAATGCTGACCGACCAGCAACTGGCCGACGTCCGGCGCTACGCCGGCTACCCGCTGCTGGCCGACACCGTGGCCGACGACTCGCGCGACTTCGCCTATGGCTGGGTGTCTCCAGGTGTCTGGCAGACGCTGAACCACCGGCTGGCCAACCTGCGGCCCGAGGAAGAAGGCGTGCTGGTGACGGTCTACCTGACCCAGCTGATGCAGCTCGAATCCGACATCACGGGCGCGCGGGAGAACTTGGACACCGAGTCTGCGGCCGTCTGGCGCCGCAACCGCCACGAGGTGCGCGATCGCTCGGCGCTGTTCGACGACTGGCGCCGCCGCATGTGCGCATTCATCGGCATCGCGCCGGGCCCGTCGCTGGGCAGTGGCGGCATCAGCATCGCGCGAGGGTAGGGCATGGACGCCGCCAAGCTGCAAGACAAGATCTACGCCGGCTACGCCAAGGCGGCCAAGCGCATCGGCTACATCTACGATGTCTACCGGCCGGTGGTCGCGGCGGACCCGCTGACGGCCAAGGTGGCCAGTCTGAACGCCTCGTTCAGCGCGCAGGAATGGTCCTACACGCGCCCGAACCTGCCCGACAAGCCGTACTGGTACTGCCTGGTCGACGGCCGGCTCACCCAGGTGGGCGACTACCTGGTGCGCGGCGCCTCGACGCATTTCATCGCCGGGATGCAGGCTGAGCTGCCCATCCTGACGGTGGAGTGCAACGCGCAAGTCTGGCTGGCGCGGCCCGCGGCGTCGGATGCCGTTGGCGACGTCGGTTACTCGGGCGCGTGCGAGCACGTCGACAGCCCGGTGCTGGGCACGCCCGGCGGCCCCGGCTGGCCGGCATCGATCCTGTTCGGCGGCCGCACGCGGCGGTATGAGCCGCTGCCAGCGTCCTCGGACGAGCACGGCTACCGGATCCTGCTGCCGGCGAGCATGCCGGCGCAGATTCGCGCGGCGGACGTCCTGACTGACGATATGGGCCGGCGGCTTATCGTGGTGGGCGCCGAGCGCACCGAGCAGCTGTGGCGGTTGGATACCACGGAAGTGCACACGTAAATGGCCGATCTTGCTGACGTCTCCCGCGCGCTGGTGGCCCTGATCGCCCAGACGGCCTACCCGGCTGGCACGGCGCAGCCCTCCATCAGCGGGCAGCCCGTCAAGGTCTATGCCGGATGGCCCAACCCGGCGCAATTGGCCGACGACCTGAAGGCCGGCAAGCAGCACATCAGCGTCTTCCCCCGCGCGGTCAAGCCGACCGACGCGGCGAGGTCGAAGTGGCGGACTGTCGCACCCGCCGCGCACTCGCTGACGCTGACGGTGGCCGGCCAGGCCGTGACCGTCGGCGGGACGGTGGCCACGCCACAGAACGCCTCGCTGGTGATCGACGGCGCGGCCTATCCCTATGCGGTCCAGGCCGGCGACACTCTGACATCGATCGCCACGGCGCTGGCCGCGCTCATCAGCGCCGACCAGCCGGCGACGTCGTCCGGGGCGGTGGTGACCATCCCCGGCGCGCGCGACATCTCGCCGCGCGTCGGGGGCGCCGCCACGCGGCTGCGCGAGGTGCGGCGCCAGGACCAGGAGTTCCTGATCACGGTCTGGGCGAACTGCTACGACAGCCGCGACCCGCTCGCAGCCGCGATCGACGCCACACTGGCCGACACGAACCGCATCACCCTGCCAGATGGCTCATTCGGCACGCTGCGGTCGCGGCCGCTCGCCAATTCGTGGGACGACAGCAGCCAGAAGGAACGCATCTACCGGCGCGACCTGTGCTGTTGGATCGAGTACTCGACCACCGTGGCGCAGCAGCAGTACGAGGTGACCCAGGGCCAGATCGTCGTCGAGGACGACGGCGGCCGGCAGCTGGGCACCGTCATCTTGTGAGGAAACCATGATCCTTCGCGTCATTTCGCCGTTCAACGGCTACCAGGTCGGTGACGAGATCACCGACGCCAAGGAAGTCGACGCCGTCCTGGCGTCCGAGCAATCGGCCAACGTGGTCAAGGTCGCCGCGCCGGCGGCGCCGGCCAAGTAGGCCCCATCCTTCGCGCATAGCGAGCCACCCTAGGGTGGCTCTTTTCGTTTCTGGAGCCATCCATGACTGTTGTCCAAGCAGGGCAGGTGAACCTGACCGCGCAGCAAGTGCCGGGCATGATCGTCGCCATCCAGCCGCCTGGCCCGGCGCCGATCAACGGCGTCCCGAGCAACATCGGCGGCATCGTCGGTGTTGCATCCTGGGGCCCGGTCGGCGTGCCCGTGCCAGTCTCGGATTACGCCGGCGGCGCGGCCATCTTCGGCCCGATGCTGGTCCGCAAGTACGATCTGATGACCGTCCTGAACTGGGCGGCCATGCAGGGCAAGGTCGGCGCCTATGCGCTGGTGCGCGTGACGGACGGCACGGACGTGGCCGCCTCGGCCATCTTCGGCACGAACTTCGTCACGCTGACCTCGCGCTACACCGGCTCGCTGGGCAACAGCATCACCGGCATCCTGGGCACGGGCACCGCAGCGAACACGTCGAAGCTGACCATCACCCTGGCCGGCTACCAGCCGGAGGTCTACGACAACATCCCGGGCGCCGGCGCCATCCTGCGCGACAACATCGTGAAAGCGGTCAACTTCGGCAACAGCCAGTTCCGCGGCCCGTCGACGATGTGCGTGGCCACGGCCGGCGCGGGCACCGCCGCGCCGACGCTGCCGGCCACTATCAGCCTGTCCGGCGGCACGGACGGCGCCACGACCATCACCGGGGCGGTCCTGCTGGGCACCGACACCGCGCCGCGCAAGGGCATGTATGCCCTGCGCAAATCCGGCGCCAGCGTGATCGCGCTGGCCGACTGCGACGACAGCACCGCCTGGTCGACGCAAATCGCCTACGGGTTGGAAGAGGGTGCTTACATGCAACTCGTCAGCCCCGCCGGCGACGCGATCTCCAATGCGGTGACGAAGAAGGCCGCCGCAGGCATCGACACCTACGGCGCCAAGCTGATCTTCGGCGACTGGATCTACGTGAACGACACGGTGAACAACCAGGTGCGCCTGATCTCGCCCCAGGCGTTCGCGCTCGGCCTGATGGTCAACCAGTCGCCGCAGCTCAGCACGCTGAACAAGCCGCTGCAGGGCATCGTGGGAACCCAGCGCACGTACAACAACGCCAACCAGCCCTACAGCAAGGCCGAACTGCTGCAGCTGGTGACGGCAGGCATCGACGTGCTCACCAACCCGTCGCCGGGCGGCAACTATTTCAGCTTCGTGCTGGGGCTGAACACCAGCAGCGACCAAGGCCAGCGCGAGGACAGCTACACGCGCCTGACAAACTACATCGCCTACAGCATCGACGCCTGGGGCGGGAAGTTCGTGGGCGAGCTTCAGGGCTTCGACGACGAGGACGACACCCGCGCGAACGCCTTCGCCGGCCTGGACCAGTTCATGTCGGCCATGGCGACGGTCAAGCCGAAGATGGTTGACGCCTACAAGGTCGTGCTGGATCGGACCAACAACCCGGACGCGCGGATTCGCGCCGGCTGGATGCAGGCCAACGTCCAGGCGCGCTACATGGCAGTGGTGCGCAACTTCCTGGTCAACCTGCAAGGCGGCCAGACCACCGTCATCGTGAAGTAAGCCCCCAGATAACCCAGCCCGGCCAGCCGGGCGCACCTCCTACTGGAGACGCACATGCCGCAACAAGGGCTTTCCGTCGGGCGCGACACAACCCTGGTGGTCCAGACGCCGACCGGTCCACTGTCCATCCCCAAGCTGACGGCCTTCCGCAAGAAGCAGGACACCACGCAGGAGCGGGTCAAGCTGATCACCGGGGTCTCGCAGCACCTGCGGTTCTTCGACGGCTGGTCGGGTTCGTTCTCGATCAACCGGGCCGGTCCCGAGATTGACATCTACTTCGACGGGCTCGAGTCCGACTACTACTCCGGCATCAACGAACAGCCGTGCCAGATCTACGAGACCATCAGCGAGCCGAGTGGCGCCATCACGCAGTGGCGCTATGACGGCGTGGTCCTGTCCCTGGATGATGGTGGCGAGGCTGCCGGCGACGCCTCGGTCAAGCTCTCGCTCACCTTCATGGCCTCGCGCCGTACTCGGATCGCCTGAAAATGACCACTGTCACCCTACGCCCTTCCGAAGAGGTCGTCGCGCGCGCGGCGGCCGAGGTCACGATTACCGACGCCAAGGGGCGCCAGATCACCCTGCGCAAGCCCGGCATCCTCGCTCAGTTCCGCCTGGTCGAGGCCATGGGCGCCGAGGCGGCGGCCAACGAGACCTACCGCATGATGTGCCTGCCGCTGCTGTATGTGGCAGCCGTCGATGGCGAGCCGGTGCTGCAGCCGACCAGTAAGCTGGAACTCGAAGCGCTGATTCAGCGCCTGGACGAAGCCGGCATGGTCGCGGTCCAGCAGGGCATCGCCCAGGTGGCGACGGCCGGCGCCGCCGGCGGCGGGGTCGAATCCGCAAAAAACTAGCCCGAGCCCCAGCGTTTCGCCAGGCGCTGTGGCTCGTGAAGAACGGCGTGCCCTACGACGTCGCGTTTTCCTACTCGGACGCCGAGCGATTCGCCGCCTGCGTGGTCATGAGCGAGCACGACGGCGCTATCTACGACTGGAACGCCATGGAATTCAAGGATCGGAAGCCATGAGGGAGTTCCGTGACATGGGCGTCTTCGCTGACCATCTGGCGCGGCTGGCCGCCAAGTCGACTGCGGTCACGCATCACCTGACCGAGGAAACGGCCAAGGACGTCGAGAAGGTCGCCAAGGCCGAGATAGGCCACTACCAGCCGGCGGTCGGCCCGTTCGCCAAATGGGAACAGCTCAAGCCGGAGACCGAGGCCGAGAAGAAGCGGCTCGGCTTCCGCCTGAATGCGCCCCTGGAACGGACTGGCGAGATGCGTGACAGCATCGAGCACCGCACGATCGGGAACGAGGCGGCCATAGGGTCGAACGACGACAAGATGGTGTGGCACGAGCTGGGCACGCCGACGGTGCCCGCGCGCGCGGTGCTAGGCCCGGCGGCTATTCGGGTCGGCCAGAACTTGCAGTCGCGGTTTGGGCGCGTCCTCGCGGCTTGGCTTGCTGGGCGCGGCTGGCGCCGACCGCGACTCAAATAGGCTGGACAGTGCGCCGCCCAGGAAGGGCAACACGACGACCGCCAGGAAGATCGCCCCGGTGATCCGCCGAGCGCGGCGGTCCAGATGGGCGGTTTCGCTCTCCGGCACCCGGCGGCGCGGCGCGCGTGGCTGCCGCGGCCTGGGGTATTGCACCCAAGAAATGCGGTCTGCAAGCCACTCATGGGCGCGGAAGAAGAGCGAAGACATGGATTCGGCAAGCGGGTCCGGACAGCACAGTATAGGCCACCATGATCGACGTCTATAAGATCGGCGCCACCCTGGTCCTGAACGACCTGGTCGCGCCGCAGCTGCTCAAGCTGGCGGCAGAGTTCCGCAAGGTCGACGCGCTGGCGGCCAACCTGAATTCGCATCTGGCCAAGCTGGATACCCACGTGGGCGGCATTCGCGCGCTGTCGAGGGCCAGCCGGACCATGGCCACCAACTTCGGCCGGGCCAACAGCGAGGCAGCGCAGCTCGCGCGCGGCATCAATGCCGTGCACGCGGCCGGCGTGGCGGCCTCCCGGTCGGCCTTCATTGGCCACCTTGGCGGGGGCGGACCGGGCGGCGGCACGCGGCCGCCAGCGCTGCCAGGCCCCGGCGGCTACATCTCGGGAGTGCCGCGTCGCGGCGGCGCGGGCGTTGCCGGCGGTGGGGGATTCGGCGGTGGCCACGGCGGTAACGTGCATGTCGGCCCGGGCGGCTTCGGGATGGGCGCTGTCGGCTTCGGGCTGCCGGCTGGCGCCATCGCACCCGTGGCGGCCGGCTTCGGCGCGCTGTACGTGACCAAGGCCCTCTATGACGCCGGAAAGGAGTTCCAGGTCGCCGCGGCGCGCTTCCGGACGCTCAACCTTGGCGAGGCGGTCAACCAGGACGCTGAGAAGTTCGCGCGCGGCACCAAGGTGTTCGGCGCATCGAGCGCGCAGCTGATGGAGACGCTGCGCGAATCGGTGGGCATGTTCGGGGGCATCGAGAAGGCGCGAGCGGTCGCGCCGACGCTGGCTGCACTGAACGCGGCGAACTCTGGCCTGTTCAGCGGGAAGATCGGGGCGATCGATGAGGGCTCGGTGCGCGCCATTATGCGCTTCAACGACATGCGCGGGCTGACCGATACGCCGCAGGACTTCCTGCGTGGCCTGGACCTGGCGCAGCGCATGGTGACGGGCTCGGGCGGCTCGCTCAAGTTCACCGACCTCGAGCAGATGGCCAAGACCGGGGGCGCCGCATTCAAGGGCCTCAGCGACGAAGGCATCATGATGCTGGCGACGCTGGCCCAAGAGCAGGGCGGTGCGCGCACGGGTACCGCGCTGATGTCGCTGTACCAGAACCTGATTGCCGGGCGCACGCCGAAGAAGACCATGGCGGCCCTGGCGAACGCGGGCCTGGCCGAGCTGACCGAGGTCACAAGCGGCAGCGTGGGCGGCAAGCAGATCAAGTCGACGGCCCTGAAGAACATCGTCGACGAGAAGATGCTGCGCGAGAATCCGGGCGCCTGGCTGATGAAGTACGGCACCGAGGCCGCCAAGCGGGCTGGCGCGACGGACGAGTCGCAGGTGATCGCCTTCATGAACAACCTGGTGTCCAACCGCCAGGGCTCGAACATGGCGGCGAACTTCACCACCCAGCAGGCCCAGGCGCTGCGCGATTTCAACCTGATCAAGAACGCCAAGGGCGTGCAGGGCACGATCGACGAGTTCAAGAACACTGCGCCGGGCGCCGAGGCGGATTTCATCGCCGCCTGGGAATCCATGAAGGCGGAGATGGGCCGCGGCGTGCTGCCCATGGTCACGAAGCTGCTCAACGCCGGTACCGAGTTCTTCCGCGCCGTCAACGACTGGGGTCTGAAGAACGCCGACATGAACCAGCGCCTGCAGGGAATCGGCAGTCCCTTCTCGCTGGACCCGCGCGATACCGGCTCGGGCGGCATGCTGGGCTGGCTCTGGCGCGCGGGAAAGACGATGTTGTCCGGCGACCCCGTGGCCCCCGGCGGCAAGGACAAGCTGGCGACAGCCAACCCGGTTTCTGGCGCCGCGCCGCAGACCGTCCAGGTCAACAGCACAATCAAGCTGGACAGCCGGGTACTGGCCGAGGCGACGACCTTCCACCAGGCCAAGGAACTGGCCCGGCCACTGACCGGCCCGAGCGGTTTCGATGCCTCGATGGCATTGCGGCCGCCGGCCCTGAAGTAGGATGCGACGATGGCCGATTTTCAGCTCACCCTCGGGGACATGAACTTCGAGGATGCCGAGGTGCCACAGTCGCTGCCGTTTGGCGCCGAACAGGCCCTTGTCGTGCATCGCATGGTCGGCGGTGTGAAATCGGTCCAGGCGATGGGTGGTTTCAGCCTCCCCAAGGCCTGGGACGGCTGGCTGCGCGGGCCGTCGGCATTGCAGCGCGCCCGGTACCTGGAAACGATGTGCGAGCAGGGCCAGCCGCTGGCGCTGAGCTGGTCCGAGCTGATGTACATCGTGGTGATTCGGACCTTCCGCGCCGACTTCCAGCGCTTCTACCAGATGCCCTACAGCATCGAGCTGGAGGTGGTGGAGAACCTGAACCAGCCGGTGCGCTCGCTGGCGTCGCCCAGCGTCGACAGCCTGGTCAGCGAGGACATGAACACGGCCGGCGGCCTGGTCGACGAGCTCGGCCTGAGCGGGATCACTGAGGCGTTCGGTGCGGTGACGAGCGCCATCTCCAGCGTCTCGGCCACGGTCTCTTCCCTGGCCAGCGCGGCCCAGTCGACCCTGAACAGCGTGCTGCAGCCGATCGCGGCGTTGCGCAACGAGATCCAGACCACGATCGCCCAGGTGAACAACACCTTGATCAACGTGACGACCCTGGGCGGCATCCTGCCGAACAACCCTATTTCGCGCCAGATTCAGTCGATCTCGAGGCAGGTGGTCGCGACGCAGCAACTGCCGATGCTGATCAACTTGGACCGCGTCATGGGTCGGGTGCAGGGCAACATCGGCAGCATCCACAACAGCGCGCGCCGCGACACCGTGGCCGGCGGCAACCTGATGACCATGGCGTCGAAGCTCTACGGCGATGCCATGGCCTGGACTGGACTGGCCAAGGCCAACAACCTGAGCGACCCACAGGTATCGGGTGTGCAGCAGCTGACGATTCCGCCCACTGCCGACGATAGCGGCGGCGTACTGACGGCGTAGGAACCCCATGCAGAACACATTGCCAGCGACCCCGGAAGCCCGGGCGCCGCGGGGGATCGTTCGCCTCAACGACGAGCAGGTGGTCGGCTGGGTCGATTTCACGGTGACCAACAACACCTACTACCAGGCGGACACCTTCCGGGTGAATTTCGCCGAGGGGCTGCTGCCGCCGGACCGGGACGCCAACTGGCTGTCGGCGCTGACCGAGGGATTCGTCGAGCCGTTCGCCGGCTTTCCGGCAGACTCCGAGAACTTCACCGAGCGCGACCTTGCCAGCCAGATCTACGGTCGGGTTGACGACATCGAGTACGACCCGGCGCGCGGACTGGTGACGCTGATCGGGCGCGACCTGACGGCGGTCTTTATCGACGCCAAGACGTCGATGCAGTACCAGAACCTGACGTCGTCCCAGATCGCCGAGAAGCTGGCTGCTGCGCACGGCCTTTCGGCGACGGTCACGCCGACCACCACGCTGGTCGGCACCTACTATGCGCGCGACCATGCCCGCATGCAGGAAGAGCGCAGTGAGTGGGATCTGCTGACCTACCTGGCGAACAACGAGGGGTACCTGTGCTATGTGCGCGGGAAGACGCTGTACTTCCAGCCGCGGCCGACCGAGCAGGCTGACCCCTACGTCATCCGCTGGGAACAGCCCACCGACGAGCGGGCGTCCAGGCTGGCCAATGTCACTGACATGCAGTTCCAGCGCAGCCTGACGGTCGCGAAGGGTGTCGTGGTGGTGGTCCGGTCCTGGAACAGCAAGCAGAAGAACGGCTTCACAGCCTACTACCCCAGCAAGGGCAAGACGACCCAGGCTGGGAAGGCAACGCCGTTCGGCGGCACGCAGGTCTACAGCTTCGTTTTCCCCGGGCTGACGCAGGAACAGGCCACCCAGAAGGCGATCGAGCTGCACCGCGAGATCACCTCGCACGAGATGAAGTTCTGGGCAACGTTGCCGGCCGACGAGATTCTGACCGCGACGATGCCGATCCTGGTCGAGGGCACCAACACGAAGTTCGACCAGATCTACTACCCGGTCTCGATCACCCGCCAGATGAGCGTCACGGCGGGCTACGCGATGCGCGTCGAGGCCAAGAACCACAACCCGGACACGGTGCCGTCGCCATGATGCAAGCCATCCGCAACCAGATGGCCCTGGCGGCGCAGCTCGCCAACGGGGCGATCGCCGAGGCGCGTGCGGGCATCGTGCGCAGCTATGACCCGGGCACCGCATCGGCTCGCGTCGAGTTCGTTGACCGGTCGAGCGCGGAAGAGAACGACACGCCGTTCCTGTCCGGCTGGCTGCCCGTGACGTCGCCCTGGGTGGGCAACGGCTGGGGTATGGACGCGCCGCCAAGCATCGGCGACCAGGTCGAGGTCAAGTTTTTCGGCGGCAGCATCGAGAACGGCTACGTCTGCGGGCGCCTGTACAGCGACGCGGACCGGCCGCCCGGCGCGCCGTCCGGCGAATTCTGGGTGGTGCATGCCAGTGGCTCGGCCTTGAAGTTCAAGAACGACGGCACGGTCGAGGTGGTGGCCGAGACGACGGCCAAGTACACCGCGCAGCTGCATCACTTCGTCGGACCGGTCCAGATGGACGGCACGCTGCTGGTCGAGAACACCATCACCGGGCAGGGAGGCATGGCCGTGACCGGCGACAACGGCACCGGGCGGTCCATGAGCATCAACGGCAATACCGACTTCACCGGGCAGGTGACCGCAAACGGCAAGCGCATCGACGACACGCACCAGCACGCCGACGTCCAATCCGGCCCCGACCTTTCCGGCACCGTCGCATGACCCAGAAGCTCCTGAACGACCTCGACCACTGGGTGGGTGCGGATCTTGGTGTCTCCGCCACTGGCGACCTGGCGGTGGCGGCCGGCGATACGCGCACGCAACAGCGCATCGTGCGCCGGTTGTGCACCAACCCGGGCGACTACATGTTCCACCCGGACTACGGCGCGGGCCTGCCAGCCAAGATCGGCCAGAACGCTGATCTGCCGGCGCTGCGCGCGCTGATCCGCACCCAGGTGCTCATGGAAGACGCGGTGGCCAAGCTGCCCGAGCCAGAAGTCGACCTGGTGCAGATCAGCACCGGCTTCTCGATCACGATCCGGTACACCAGCGCCGACACGCGCAAGCCGGTGACCCTCAGCTTTGACGTGAACCGCTGATATGGCCATTTCCACGAAGGACTTCACCACGCTCGTGCGCGAGGGCGTCACGGCCATCCAGGGCTACGCCGGCGCGCTCGTCGACCTGACCATCGGGTCGATCCTGCGGGCGTTCGTCGAGGCGAACGCTGCGGTGGTGATCTGGCTGCAGGGCCTCATCCTGCAGGTGCTGGCGATCACCCGGGCGGCCACCTCGAGCGGCGCCGACCTGGACAGCTGGGTCGGCGACTTCGGCGTGACGCGCTTGATGGCCACCTATGGCACCGGCCACGTCACCTTCGCGCGCTTCACGCCGACACAGCAGGCGGTGGTGCCGCTCGGCGCCACGGTCCAGACCAAGGACGGCACCCAGCAGTACACGGTCGTTGCAGACACGACCAACCCTGCCTACAGTGGGACATTGGGCGGCTACGTGCTGCCGGCAGGCACCGCCAGCGTTTCCGTGCCCGTCGTCGCGGTCACCGCCGGCGCGGCGGGCAATGCGGTGGCCGGCGCCGTCTCGGTGATCTCCGGCGCCATTCCGGGTGTCGACACGGTCACCAACCCGGCGGCATTCGCCAACGGCGCGGATGCTGAGAAGGACGCGGCACTGCGCACGCGTTTCATCGCCTACATCCGCAGCCTGTCCAAGGCGACGAAGGCGGCCGTCGGCTACGCCATCACGTCGCTGCAACAGGGCGTGACATACTCACTGGTCGAGAACCAGACCTACGGCGGCGCGGTTCAGATGGGCTACTTCTACGTGGTAGTCGACGACGGCAGTGGGGCGCCGGGCAGTACCTTTCTCGCGACGGTGGCGAATGCCATCGACGCGGTGCGGCCGCTGTGCAGCAGCTTCGGGGTGTTCGCGCCGGTGGTGGTGAACGCCGCGGTGGGGATGACCTGCGCGGTGGCGGCTGGCTACGACGGGCCGGCCACGCGCCAGCTCGTGGCGACTGCGCTGGCTGGCTACATCAACGCACTGGTGCGCGACGGTTCGACTCAGGCCATGACGCTGCCCTACAGCCGACTGGCTCAGGTGGCCTACGACGCCTCGCCGGGGGTGACCAACGTCACCGGTGTGACGCTGAACGGTGACACGGCCGACCTGGTGGCCACGGCCAAGCAGACGATCAAGGCATCAACCATCGCGGTGGCGTAGATGGCAACTGGCGACCAACAGGACATCTACCGCCGGCTGCGCGGCTATCTGCCGCCCTGGTTCGGCGACGAGGCGGACACGCCGATCCTCAACGGGGTGCTGCAGGGCTTGGCCAATGGTGCGGCCTACGCCTACGGCCTGATCAGCTACGCGCGGCTGCAGACGCGGATCAAGACGGCCGTCGACGGCTGGCTGGACATGATCGCGGCCGACTTCTTCGGCGACAGTCTGCTACGCGCGGCCAGCCAGTCGGACGACTCGTTCCGGGCTCGGATCATCCTGAACCTGTTCCGCGAACGCGCGACGCGTGCAGGGCTGATCCGGGTGCTGCAAGACCTGACCGGCCGCACGCCAGTGGTGATCGAGCCCACGCGGCCGGCCGACACGGGCGCCTACGGCGTGCCGACGAGCGGCTACGGCTATGCCGGCGCCTACGGCTCGCTGTCGATGTCATTCCAGGCCTTCGTGATCGCCTTCCGGCCAGCTGGCACGGGCATCCCGAACGTCGCCGGCTACGGGGTCTCGACGGCCGCCTACGCGACGCCGTCGCAGGCCGAGTGCGCCTCGCTGTCGATGATCCAGGGCGGCGTGGCCGATGCGGATATCTACGCCGCGATCGACAACGTGAAGCCGGTGGGCACCATCGTATGGACCAGCGTCGTGCAGAACCTGCCAGCGCCGCCGGCGGTCATCCCGGGCATCACCGGTCCGACGGTGATCCTCGACTTCGTGAACCAGCAGTACCAATCGATCTGAGCGCAAGACATGAAGGACTTCTTCCAAAACGTGGCGCCAAAGCTCTCGGACCCGTCGTTCGACTATTTCACCATCATGCCGAGTGACACCGTGAATCTGGCCCGGCCGGCGAACAGTATCCGCGTTGGCACTGGCGGCGATGTCGTGGCGGTGTGCGGCGACGGCACGGCGGTGCTGTTCAAGAATTGCTTCTCGGGTGAGGTGCTGCCCATCCGCGCGCTGCGCGTGAACGCGACGGGTACCACCGCCATGGACCTGGTGGCGCTATGAGGCTCGGTCTGGGGATCGGGCCGGGCGGGCGCCGCGCCGGCCGCTACGACGCGAGCGACCTCTCCGCCGGCACGCTTTCGCTGGACTTCCTGGGAGTCAACCAGCCGACCCTTGTGCTGGACTTCCTCATGCAGTCCTACCAGGCGTGGACCGACGATCCGACGTGGCTGTATGGCACCACCGGCGTTTTCAAGATCAAGGGATGACGGATGCTCTTCAATCGAAATTTCGGTGACCTCGTCACCTTTGCGCGTGCGTCGAGCGCCTGGACCTACAGCAATGGTGGGGTGCTGGTGCCAGTGGCGGCCGGTGTGCCGCGATTCGAATATGACCCGAGCACGTTGGTGGCGTTGGGGATGCCGATCGAGGAATCGATGGCCAATCTCTGCACCTACTCGGAATTCCCGAACGGTACCAGCGATGCGCCGACGCGCGGTGGTCCGATCACCGCAGCATCGCTGAGCTTGCTTGGATACTTCTCGTCCGGAATTGCCGTTGGCTGGGATGGGACGAACCACGCCTACGCCTACAAAGCTGTGACGCTCAGCGCAAGCACGCAATATACCGTCTCAGTCTTCGTGAAGATGGATGACGGGGCTGCGCCGTCGTTCGGGGCGGCAACTGGTGCGGATGTGTCGAATGACTTCGCCATGGTCCTTGGAAGCTCGACAATCGGGCCGAACAGCTTCACGGTCAAGGCGCTTCGGGATGGCGTCTATCGGGTGTCCGGAACGCTCACGACGCCTGCATCTCCGGGGCCAAACCTCGGCGTTGTCAAGTACTCGACGAATACCCCACGCACATTCAAGGTCACTGGTTATCAGATCAGAGCCGGGGCATACGCAGGCAGCTACGTGCCGACGCAGGGCGCGCAGGCTACGCGCGCTGCCGAGAATGCCACGATCAGCGATCTGTCCAAGATCGGGTTCAATGTTAGCGAGGGCACGGTGTTTGCCGAGTTCATGGTTCCTCGGCTCACGGCGGGCGTAACGGGGGATGTAGGGCAGGGCGTCGTCACGCTAGGCGATTCCGCGCTGAACAACTATTTGGCCGTCGGTGTCGCCCCGACAGGCGCAGCCATTCTGTACCGCAAAGGGACGACCAATCCCGGGCAGCTCTCAACGGCCAACGCGCTTACGGTCGGAGCGGCGACGAAGGTGGCATTTGCCTATGGCGCAGGGCAGAACGACGCCATCTGCTTGAACGGAGGAGCCGTGGCAAGCGGCACATCCGGGAGCCCGTCTGGCCTGACGGAAATGCGGCTTGGTCGATTCAGTGGAAATCCCGGCTGGCTAAACGGCTGGTTGCGGAACGTTCGCTACTTCCCGCGCCGTCTCTCGAACACCGAACTGCAGGCCCTGACATCATGACGACCTACTTCGACTACTACTTGCGTGGTCCCGATCGCGACACTACACGCGCGGCGCTGCTGGCCGCCGGTCTCACGGTCGATGTGCCTGGCGAGGACGGTCAGACTCAGCGCATGCCCGCCGAGGGCGTCAACATCTCGACCATCGGCACGATCTACGAGGGCGGCGAGTGGGGGGCGGACGGCACGGTGATCACGGCGCCGACGGCGGTGCCAGGCTGGCACGTCAATCTGCGGTTGGATCGGCCGCTGTCCGTGAGCGAGCAGGGAGCGCTGGACGGCATGTTGATCGAACCACTGCCTGCGACGCCGTATCGGGTGTGGGCGTGATGTGGGAGGTAGGAGTTCCTAGCCCGGCAAGTCATAGTTGGTAGATGATTAGGGCGTACTTGAATGATGGCGCGCCAGTTTGCTGCGGATTCCATGAAGAATCGGTTGGATCTTCACAAACTCCATTTTCTTTCCTTCTTTTAAAGCAATGAACATTCCTGCCAGGCGCCCGCGCATTACTGCGTCAGGCGAAATGTCGCCTGGTTGAAATATTCCGAGGTCAATTAATGCACCCCCGCTTGCTCCTTTTGGTGACACTCCATTGATTTTGTTCCCGTTGTAGTCTCCGACGTGTTTTCCATATGGGAAGTGAAAATGCTCTGCGGAGTCAATCTGCAAGTCTTGTATCTTTTCTTTTGAGTTTGGAATTATGTACTGGTAATTCCAGGCGGCGCTAACAATTTCTTTCGCTCTTGGGCTCGCCTCTTTGTTTTTTGAGCATGGATATCCTAGCGCCAAGAAGGCTCTTCCCTCCAAGCTTCCTTGATTCATTGAGACGGAGTTTGCCTCGATAAAATCGACGTCTCCAAGTGAACTGACTTCACTTGTTGAGAGGATCTTGAATGCAAAATCCATATTGTCTTTGGCTCTATTTCCATCCGGTGCCGCTGTGGTGTAAATCTCGCCTTCTATTTTTATGAGCTTGTTCTCGCCCGCGATGTAGAGGGGTGATTTCCCGCTGGTTGTGATGTCGGCTGCGTGGGCGGCGGTTAAGATGATGTGGTGACCATCAATCATCAAAAGTATGCAGGAAGCCATCCCAATTGGGTTGCCCCTCTCTGATAAGCCGTAGACTAACCTCACCGAGCGCAGAAATTTCGCGGCGACCTCTTTGCTTTTTCTCTCGGCATAATCCATCACTGCTTCATTAATAGTCATTATTTTCATTGAAATCTCCTTGTTGGTCGGCTCGTCTTTGATGGCTACGCGGAACTAAAGGCATGGACCAGCGCGTTAATAGTAATTCTGACTAATTATAGGAGCCCGCCACCCGGCGAGCTTTTTTTCGGAGCCCGAATGGACCGCCAGATTGTATATCCGGGGCAGATCCCCCTTGAAACGGATCTGCTGAACACCAACCGTAACACCATGGTGGCGCTCGCCAAGCTGGCGGCAGCCATGCTGGGCTCGGCCACGATCGTAAATGGCCTCGCCTGCGTGCCCACCAGCCCTGCGTCGCTGCAGGTGAGTGTGAGCCCGGGCGAAATGTATGCGCTCGCGGCGCTGGATGCGACGGCCTACTCGTCGCTGGCTGCCGACTCGACACACAACATCCTGAAGCAGGGCATCTCACTGGATGCTGTCACGCTGAGCTGCCCGGCGCCGGCGACGGCCGGCCAGAGCGTCAACTACCTGATCCAGGCAACCTACCTCGACAGCGACTCTGGGCTGGTGGCGCTGCCGTACTACAACGCGAGCAACCCGGCGCAGGCCTGGTCCGGGCCAGGCAATACGGGTGCCCAGCAAGCGACCGTGCGCAAGGGCATTGTCAACATCTCGGTGAAGCCCGGCGTGGCCGCGCCGAGTGGAACGCAGACGACGCCGGCGGCCGACGCCGGCTACACGGGCTTGTGGGTGGTCACGGTGGCCAACGGCCAGAGCACCATCGCCGCGGCGAACATCAGCCAGGCGGCCAACGCGCCGATTCTGCCAACCGATCTGGTGCACGCGATTCAGCAGAGCGCGATGACGGTCGCCGCCGACACCGGCGCGGCCAACGTCTACGCCGTGAGCTACAGCCCGGCCATCACCGCGCTGGCCGATGGCATGGTGCTGTGGTTCAAGGCGAAGACCAGCAACACCGGCGCGTCGACGCTGAACGTCAATGGGCTGGGCGCGGTACCGCTGGTTGGCGGCGCGCACAGCGCGCTGCAGGGCGGCGAGATTATTGCCGCGGGGCGTTGCCAAGTCGTCTACCGGGCAGACATCGCCTCGTGGGTGCTGATCGAATGCACAGGCGGGGCGCTGCAGGTCACGCCGGGGACGCAGAGCAGCCACGCCGTGACAGTGGTGCAGGCGGCCGGCGTTGTTGGCCAGGTGCGCAATCTGAAGATGAACGTTGCTGCGGCGTCCGCGACGGCGACGCTGACGGCGGACGAGATCATCGTCGAGTCGGCACTCGGCGGTGCACGCTACTGCCTAGCCAACTTCAACAAGACGATCAACCTGGCCGCGACGGGGGCCGGTGGGATGGACACGGGATCGCCGCCGGCCAATGGGTACGTGGCGCTCTACGCGATCTACAACCCCGCGACGGGAGGTAGCGCGCTGCTGGCGAGCAATGCTACGGCCGCTGCCGCCCCCAATGTCTACGGGGGTGCCAACATGCCCGCCGGATACACGGCATCGGCGCTGGTATCCGTTTGGCCGACGAACGCGGGCGGACAGTTCGCAGCCGCTGCACAGATAGATCGCAGCGTGTATTTCGCGCCGATCCAGGTGCTCAGCACGACTGCGACCGTGTCGACGCCTGCCGCGCTGAACATTGCCGCGGCAGTCCCTGCGAATGCACGTACTTGGACGGCTACTGGAACGACTTCCAATGTGACTGCTGGGGTCGGTTCATTCCTTACTGTCGCTGCCAATACCGGACAAGTTGGGCAACGTTTCATCAGTCAGACATCGCCGGCAAACGGCGCCGGAATTAACGTGTCACTTAGCGACGTGCTCATTCAGACTCCGCAGACCACCTATTACACCAATACTGGAAGCGGTGCGATTGGCGCGGTCAACATCACGCAGTACACCTTCTGATTATGAGCACATCAAATGAGACCGCGGCCATATCTGCCGCAGATGGGGCGGCTATGCTCAAAGTCCAGTTCTCCGACAGCACTCAGTTGACGATCGTGTCTTACTTCGCGTCCCCGCAAGCCGATTCGGTGTTCGCCAACCTGGGCGAGATCGATGCGAGCGACGCGCGGTGGGCCGCATTCTACGAGTCGCTGCCAGAGTTGGCGCGGTCTGGGATGCCGGTGCCGACCAAGTAGCCCGGCTGATTCGAACGACACAAGCCGCCTCCAAGCGGTCTTCTCATGCCCGCCTCGCGCGGGCTTTTTCATTTCCGGGGGTCAAATGTCCGAACCAATCAGCGGCACCGTCGCAACCGGCGCAGCTGTCAGCGCCACCGCCAAACTCTTCGGCCTTCAGATCGGCGCCGGCGCCGTCGCGGCCGCGCTGGGCTTCATGGTGCTCTGGCCGAAGACAAAGCGGGAAGGGTTCGCCCGGCTCGTCTCGTCCGTCCTGGCGTCGATCGTCTTCGGCCCGGCGCTGGTGGCCTACGTCAACGCCAAGGTGCCGGATCTGTTCACGTCGGCGCGTGCCATGGGCACGACCTTCGGCCTCCCGCCGGAATTCGGCGTGCTCTATGCCGGCGCGCCGTTCCTGGTCATCGCCGGCCTGCCGGCCTGGTGGGTGATCGGCGCCGTCGTGCGGTGGTTCGAGAAGCGCCGGGGCAAGGACATCGCCGAGCTGGTGGCCGATGCCAAGGAAGCGGTGGCAGGAGAGAGCCATGCCGGGTGACATGGATACCCCGAACATCCGGCCCTTCCTGGACATGATTGCCGTCGCCGAGCTTGGCCGGGCACTCATCGCCAAGTCGGATAATGGCTACAACGTCCTTGTGGGTAGCACACCGGCTGCGCCGAAGCTGTTTCGCAGTTATGCCGACCATCCGCGGCAACTGGTGCTGATCCGAGCGGGTCTGTCTTCGACGGCGGCCGGCCGCTACCAGGTTCTCGCGCGCTGGTATGACATCTACAGGCGCCAGTTGGGACTGACGGACTTCGGCCCGGTGGCGCAGGACCGTATTGCGGTACAGCAGATCCGCGAACGCTTGGCGCTGCAGTTGATCACTGCGGGTCGCTTCGACGAGGCAGTGTCCCGCGTGCGCAACATATGGGCAAGCCTGCCGGGCGCCGGCTACGGGCAGAACGAACATTCGCTCGACTACTTGCGCGGTATCTACCTGCAGGCGGGTGGGGTGCTCGCATGACGGCCCTCTCCAACGTCCTGCGCGAGCTTGCGCCCGGAGTGCTGTCCTTCTGGTGCCCGGGTTGCGGCGTCTCGCATTCGATCCAGTACGGCGCCGGGCCGGGGCCGCGGTGGGGTTGGAACGGCCACGCCGAGCGGCCGACCTTTACGCCGAGCGTGCTGGTGCGCACTGGCCGCGCGGTCGACCCGGCCTTTGTGCCGATGGACGGCGATCCGCCGGAGGTCTGCCACACGTTCGTGACGGACGGGCAGATCCAGTACCTGGGTGACTGCACGCATGCGCTGGCCGGCCAGACAGTGCCGATGGTCGCCTTCCCAGACAGGTGGGGCTGAGGCCTCTCCCATCTGCCCCCTCCACACCCCAGGCCCCGCCGCGCGCGGGGCTTTCTTCATCCTGGACCCCTATGGCTGATCGCTTGGATTTCCTGATTGACCAGGGCGCCGATTGGAACGTCCAGCTGGTTCTGCAGAACGACGACAGAACACCGCTGGACCTGACCGGCTGCCATGTCTACCTCAAGTGCCGTGCGTACCAGTCAAGCCGGGCAACCCTGATTGACCTGTCCACGAGGACCGGAGTGATGGTGCTCGATGGCCCCTTGGGCCAACTGAATTGGGCCGTGCCCGGTGCAAAGACTGCGCTCTACGTGCCTCAAGGGTACGCATTGCCTCAATCGGGTGTGTTCCCGTTCGGCGTCTATGACCTGTTCATCGAGGCGGTCGACGGCGGCCTCACCAAGTACCTCGAGGGCCAGATCTTCCTGGCGCCCAGCGTAACCCCTTCACCTTGATCTTCCGGAGCATTCATGACCGTGATCCTGGCAAGCACGCCTGGCCTACAAGGGCCGCCCGGTGCAGGCATCAAGCCGCGTGGCGCCTGGTCGACGACCGCGACATATGCGGTTAACGACTGTGTGACCTACAACGGATCGGCGTACATCGCCTTGATGCCGAGCGTCGGCGCCCAGCCGGACATCACGCCGCTGCAGTGGAGTCTGTTCGTCGCGGCCGGCGAACTCAGCCCGGCCGACGTGGAAGCAGTCGCCGCGGCGCAGGCAGCTGCCGCAATCGTCACGGCGTCGATGTCGTTCGCCGGGCAGAAGGTTGGCATCGTTGGCGTCGGAGACAGCATCTCGGCGATCGCCTACTCGGGCCTGACGAACTGGCTGCGCGATCTGTGCTACCTGAGCGGGCAGACGTACCGCTACCGCTACGGTGCCGACTTCGCTGTGTCCGGCTCGACTGCGGAACAAGCGCTGGCGTCGCAACTGCCGCAGGTGCTGGCGATGAATCCGCTGCCCAAGTCGTGCGTCATCGCATGCGGCTCGAACAACTACAACTCGTCGGCGGAGATTGCGAGCGGCTTCGCCGCCGTGACGACGATGATCCGGCAGCTGATCGCTGCCGGCATCCAGCCGATCTTGTGGACCATTCCGCCGCGCGGCAACGTGCCGGGCAGCCAGACTGGCATCAACGCCTGGAACGCGCTCGTCTACCAGATGCAGGCGCAGTACGGCTTCCCGCTGGTCGACTGCAATGCGGCTTTCCAAGATCCGAACAACCCGGCATTCCTGAAGGCGGCATACACCTTCGACGGGACGCACCCGACCGTGCTCGGCAGCGGCGCGCTGGCGGCCTATGTCCTGGCCGACCCGAAGTTCAACGCCGCGGCAAAGAAGGACACGCCGCCCTGGCTGGTCACCTACAACTCGGACCCGGCTAATCTGCTGCAAAACGGCCTGTTCAACTCGGGAAGTGGCAGCACGTCGGTGGCCGATGGCGTGCAGTTGGCCAGCGGCGTGACGGGCCTGCTTGTCAACGATGGCCAGTGCCTGGGCAATTGGCAACGCTTCACGCGCCCGGCGAACGCCGGGGCGGTCGGCGCGTCGTCGCTGGCGTTCGGCGGCGTCGTGGCCGGCAGTGTGATCGAGGTGAGCTGCCGCCTGCGCGCGAGCACGCCGGCGGTGACCTGGGGCACGGCGGACGCCATCACGGGGCCGTTCGGCCAGATGCTGGGTGTGGCGTGGCAGAACGCCAGTTGGAGCCAGACCATCAGCACGGCCTACCTGCGCCAGACGAATACCGGCGCGTCCGAGAGCGGGATCATCTGCGAGCGCCTGCTCGTGCCGGCTGGCGCCGCCAACGTGTCGGTCCTGATCGGCGCCTCGAGCGCGGGCGGCAACACGCAGCCGATCTCGGTGGACATCGCCCAGTTGGCATTCCGGGTGATCTCGCCGCCCGCAGTCTGACCTGCACCACCTGCACCCCAAGCCCCGCCGCGCGCGGGGCTTTTGCTTTTCTGGAGGCCCTCATGGCCGTCACCGACACCCACGAAGAGAAAGAGACCCTGGCGGTCGACGTGCTGCTGCCCGGGCACGAGCCACGTGCCACCACGGCGCTGTTCGAACGCACGAAGAAGCAGCTGATCGCTCGCGAGGGCGGCCGCTGCTACGTCTGCGGCGCCACAGCGCAGGAGAGCGGCCAGCCGCTGGAGGCCCATCACCACCCGATCGAGCGGTCGCTCGCCAACATGATCGACTGGCCGGCGGTGCAGGCCGCCGCGCGCGCCGGCGCGCTCGGGCCGCACGCCGCGGCGTTCGACTGGGCCGCCTTCGACCCGGCCGACCCGTACACCTTCGTCGACGACATGACGGTGAACGGGCTGCTGCTCTGCCGCCAGCATCACACCGGCAAAGACGCGGGCATCCACGCGCTGCCGTTCCCCCTGTGGCTGGCGCAGAAGTTCGGCCGCGAGGGCTATCAGTTCACACCGGGGGAGGTGATCCACCATGCGACGTAGCCGCGTGGCGGCCGCCGGCGCGAATTGCGAAGTTGCGAAATATCGCAATTTTGCGGTCCTTGCGGCACTTCTGCTGCTGCCCGGCTGCGCGGCGGTCGAGCACGTCCAGGTCGTGCCGCTGTTCGACCAGAACCTGCACGTCACCGGCTGCTGCCGCGCCTTCGTCGAGATCCCGCCTTCCACCCAGATCACCGCCACCTTCGACCGCGCCGGCCGCCTCATGGTCGGTGCCAGCTGGATTTTCTGAGCAGTCCCATCCCGCCGCACCCGCGGCATCTACCCGTAAGAGGAACGTCACATGAAGAAGCTGATGCTGCTGTGTGCGGCAGGAATCGTCGCGCTCGTCTCCCTGGCCGGCTGTGCCGGCGCGCCCCAGGCCGCCGCCACCTTCCCGGCCCAGGTCGTCAAGGCCTGCGCGGTCGTGCAGCCGACCCTGCAGTCGGTCCAGGCCATGACGGTCGACGACCCGGCCAAGCAGGTCATCCTGGCGCAACTGGTGAAGGACAACGGCGCCGTGTGTGCCGCCGGCGCGTCGGTGGACGCCTCGAGCGTGCAATCGCTGGTGAACACGTCGGTGCCGGCCGCCATCCAGGTGGTGGGCCTGCTGCCGCTCGACCCGGCCGCCCGCAGCGGCGTGCAGATCGGGCTGATGGCGTTCCAGGTGGCGCTGGCTGCCGCGCTCGCGCAGTACGCCGCGCCGGCGGCGAGTTCGACGCCGGCGCCGGCCAGCGCGCCGGCCGCGGCTGCCGGGTCGACATCGTGAGCCAATTCCTGACCAAGCTGGTCATGGAGAACGCCACGGGCCAGGACGACGGCCTGTGGCGCCTGGTCGAGCCTCTGGTCTACCAGTCGGACGTGGCCGGGCAGACCTTCGAGGTGCCGCCCGGGTTCGGAACCGACCTGGCGTCGGTGCCGCGGCTGCCGGTGGTCTACCTGCTGGCCGGCGGCACGTCCAACGAGGCGGCCGTGGTGCACGACTTCCTCTACACCAAGCACCCCGTGCCGCGCGCGGTGGCGGATGCCGTACTGCGCGAGGCCTCGGCGGTCACCGGCGTGCCGGCGTGGCGCCGGTGGCTGATGTTCTGGGGCGTGCGGTTTGGCGGTGTGTCCCATTGGGACGCAGATCCAGCTTCGAATTGACAACAAGCCGCTGTTCAGTCGCACCGGTCGGCGCGTGGGAATCCGTGCCGAGTTTGCTGGCATTGCCCGCTCGCAGGGCAAGCCTGTGAGCGGGCCGTTAGGATGCCCGACGTAGAGCAAGGGGCCCTAGAAGCTGCCATGAATCCCGATTGTGATCCCGATGTCAACACCGGCGGGATGCACGGCGCCCGCGACCGGAAGCGCGGCAGTGAATAGCCCGGGAAGAAGCGTAGAAGTTGGACCCATACCAGGGCTGCACCAGTCCATCTGAATGCTGGCACCCTTGACGCATCGCTCCCAACCGAGAATAGGTGAATTCGCTTGAGCAGGCCTTGCACTGCTGACCTTCCCAATCGCGTCCGCAAGAGCGTTCGCCACCGCTTGGCCAATGGCGGCAGTTGCCAACTGCGCAAATATGCGCGCGGCTTCTTCAGGTGATTCTGCGGCTGAAATCCTCGTAGATACTGTATCGATCAGTTGAGCCGTGAGCATGTCGCCTCCCGAAGGGTGGAATTATGTTGCCGGCGAGCGTTACCGGCGAGGCGAGTATAGGAAGCGGCTTTCCTGGATGGTATGCAACGGTAGGAGTAGCTCAATTGAACCATTGAAGAGCATTCGCCTACCGTCTATGGGTGACCCGATGCCGGTATGAACGTTGCACAGTGAAGGCTTGGCGAGTGCGCTACCAGGCACCGAACGACGCGGATTTTCCTATGTGCACCAATACGCAGCCCACGACATGAGCGGCAAGATCGAGGCTGTGCCGATTGAGGCCAAATTGAGGGAAGTCGTGCATACTTGTGCTGTGTATTGCCGGATCATTCGACTGGAGGCGATGTGGGAAAAGTCCATCTTAGGTGCACAGTAATTCCGGCCGCGGCAATGACCGGATTGTCCCTTGAGCACAAGTATAGCCTTAATCTTCTGGGGCATATATTCAACGAAATATTGGCTCTGAGTAAGTGTGCTGCGGCATCTCACCTGCAGCCAGGCGAGAAGCTGAATGCACTGAGCGACCCGGAGAAGAGCGGATTTCTGTTGAATATGATGATGTTTGTGAGGATGTTGGCTGGAAAGATATATGAGGCGCAGTTGAAGATAAATTCTCCGCTTGTTAAGGATTTTCTTTTGAAAAGATGCTTTCCAAACATGGAGGAGAGGGAAAAGGATCGTCTTAAGGAGTTCAATCGGGAGGTCACAAAGTGTCGCTGGCTCGCTGCGGCTAGAAATGGGCACGCTATGCACTATCCAACCTTTGACTATTGGAGAGATTCGCTCGAGAAGTTCGAGGAGAGTGAGATCGCGTTTAGGTATTATTTTGGGCGGAAAATAGGCGATGTTCTATATGAGACGGCAGATCTTGTTGCTGGGAATGCGTTCGTGTTGGAGGCTGATGGGAGCGATTGGCGGGCAGGGGTCTCAACGGCGATCGTTGATTTGGAGCGAATCTCCGGTATTGTTGCGGAATTTATTGTGACGTGTGTGCAGGGATTTGAAAGGGGGGTTCAAGATCCTCGTGTGGAGTATAAGCGGCGGGTGAAAAGGAAGGATGTAAAGCGGATTGATGTGCCGCATATTGAAGATTTGATGATTCCGTTTTTCTTGGACACAAAAACGAAAGCTTAGGTACTTACATTAGGAAATCATCAGAAGATGGTCGCAGGTTCTGTTGCCATCCTGTTCGAGAATGGGAGCACCATAAACGACCGCGCCACCTCCGGATCCCGACACATCAGCCAGTCATCCCACTGTCCGCGCGGTACGATCACGATGCCGCGCTTCTCCTTCCCCGGCGCGTGCATGCGCTTCATCACCGGGTGGTGGTCGGCGTTCACCGTCAGCATGGTGAAGGTGAAGGCCCCGTCCGGCCAATCCCTCCAAAGTCCGGCTACCCCGAACGCCGGTTCGTCCTTCATCCAGATCCGGTACCGCACCGACTTGGGCCCGTGCTCGTAGTTGGGCTCGTAGAAGGCAGTCATCGGCACCAGGCAGACCTGGCCCTTCTTCCACGGCCCGGAGAAAGACGCCTTCGAGCCGACCGTCTCGGCCCGGGCGTTCATCGTGTCGTAATCCTTGAGCTTCGGCGGCGCGCCGGTGCGCTCTTCCTGTTCGGCGTTGCGCCGCTTGATCTCGGCGCGGGGGATCATACCGAAGCCGGCCAGCACGCAGTCGCGGCGGCCGGCCTGGTCGGCGCGCACGATCGGCGCCGGGTAGTCGCGCCAGGTCTCGGGCTTCCAGACCGACGCCGGCGGCTCGACGCCGAAGACGTCGCGCAGCAGCTGGGCCTGCACTGGGGCGTAGTTCGTGCACATCGGCGAATCCTCCCGATCGTTGGCGCAGCGTCTGGGCCGCGCATGCAAGTCTACCCGCCGCGGAGGCGTCGGGCCTCCCGCTCGGCCGCGCGCCTGGCTTCGCCGGCGGAAAGCGCCCGCTCTGGCTGCGGCCCGAAGTCGGAGGCCGGGCCAGGGTAATCGATCCTGCCCGCCTGGACGCAGGCTTCCCGGTTGAGGGCGGTCCGCAGGGCATGCCGGTAGGGCGCGATCGCCGTTTCGAGTGGGATCTCGGCCACCAGGAGCTGGTCGAGTTGGGTCGGCGACAGCATGTCGACCACGTCCTGGGCGCGCTGGGCGAGTGTCTGCAGCCGGGCGATCTCCCACAGCAGACGCTTGACCTCGGGGGTAGGGCAGCGCTCGTAGAGCGCGCGCAGTTCATCCCTGGTCAGCGCCGGCGGGAAACCGCGCGACCGGCCGCTACGCGTGGTCGGCATCGGCGTGCGCCGTGTCCGGGGTGACCGGCTCGGCCCGGTAGGCCATCCAATAGTGGTAGTAGCTCTTGTGGTGGCGGGAGAGCTTCCGCTCGAAGAAGATCCGGACGGTACCGAAGTTGCCGGCCTCGATGACCACCTCGGCATGCGTGCGGTTGTCACTGTCGGCGGGGCCGAGCGTCTGCCGCGCCACGTGCACGTAGTCGCCTGGGATGTACGCCAGGACGCCGTTTGCCGGATTGATGCTGGGCCCGCGCGAGTCGCTGTCGGACTTGTCGACCGGGCGGAGCTTGGGATTGCCCATGATGCGTCACCTGCTGAATACTGTATGGATATACAGTATAGCGAGGATACCCCGTCGGGTAGACTGTCGCCGGTAAACAACGATGGGCACGCCCAGAAAGTGCCTGCGTACCCTCTTCGTGGCATCGCTATTTTTTAGGGGCACGCTTAGGGGCATTGATGAATCTAGTTTTGATGAATCATCAATGAAATTAAATAGTTACGTCTGCTTTGTGATGCCCGCTCTGGGCACCACGTCATTGGCCGCTGCAGTCCGCAGTGGTTCACCATCCCAAGTAAATCAAGGATTTAGGCGCATTTTGCGTCCGTCGGTGTTCGCCGTCGAAGGTTGGCATCCGGCACTTTTGGGGCATTCTTAGGGGCATCGCTGATGCCCCCATTCCCGGTGCCCCTATCCGATGCCCCGTACCGTTGAGCCACTGACCGACACGAAGATCCGCAACGCCAAGCCGCGCGAGCGGCCCTATAAGCTGTTCGACGGGGGAGGCCTCTATGTCGAGGTCATGGCCGACGGGCGGAAACTCTGGCGCTTCAAGTACATCCGGCCGTCCGGCAGTGAGAGCCGGCTTGGCTTCGGGGCCTATCCTACGGTTTCCCTGGCCCAGGCGCGCGCGCAGCGCGAGGCGGCACGCGCCCAAGTGGCCGCGGGCCGTGATCCGGGTGTCGTCAAGGAAGAAGGGCGCCGGGCAGCCAAGATTGCTGCTGGCCATTCATTCGAGGCGGTGGCCCGCGGCTGGTTCGAGACGCAGAAGGAAAGCTGGACCGAGAGCCACGCCGCCCGGGTGATTGCCTCCATGGAAAGGGAGGTCTTTCCGGAGATCGGGGCCATGTCGGTCGCTGACATTCGGGCGCCTGCCATCTTGGAAGTGTTGCGCAAGGTCGAGGCGCGCGGCGTGCGCGAGACGACGAAGCGGCTGCTGCAGCGGATGCGCGGCGTCTTCCACTATGGAATCATCAACGGCGTGTGCGACCGTAATCCCGCGGCCGACATCGACAGCGTCTCGGCGCTGCGTTCGGCGCCCGTCCAACACCAGACCCGAATCCCGCTCGCCGAGCTGCCGCAGCTGCTGCGTGACATTGATACCTATCCGGGCGACCCGGTGACACGCCTGGCGATGCAGCTGATGACCCTCACGTTCGTCCGCACCAAGGAGCTGATCCAGGCGCGCTGGGAAGAGTTCGACGAGGACAAGGCGGAGTGGCGCATTCCCGCCGAGCGGATGAAGATGCGTGACCCTCATGTCGTGCCGCTGTCCACCCAGGCCCTGAGAGTGCTCGGCGAGCTGCGCGAGCTCACTGGCCGGCGCGAGTTCGTCTTCTTCAGCGCGCGCGGCCGTGGTGGCCATATCAGCAATAACACGATTCTCTATGCGCTGTACCGAATGGGATACCACTCGCGGATGACCGGGCACGGGTTCCGTGGGCTGGCTTCAACGGCACTGAATGAGCTGGGCTTTCGGCCCGACGTCATCGAGCGCCAGCTTGCTCACGTGGAGCGGAACAAGGTACGGGCAGCATACAACCATGCGCAGTACCTGCCCGAGCGCCGCCAGATGATGCAGGCATGGGCCGACCACCTGAAGCACGTATTATCGACAGCAACGGAAACTGCGCGAAAGGAAATCGCGAATGGCTGAAGGATTTGATGACAGCGACAAGATCCGCCGCAACCTTGTCGTCTTCTCGACGGCGATCCTTGTTGGGGCATTCCTGAGCGTGAAAATCGACGGCAACATGAAGCTGCTTGGCATTGCGGAGATAGCCAAGCCCGAACCGTGGAAAGTATGGTCGGTGCTCGCCTCTATGGTCCTGTATCAGATTATTCGATACAGATTCGACGGCGAGACTGGGCAGCTTTTCGCCCAGGCACGAGACTTCCTTCGTGGCGTGTCGGCTCCGCTTGTGGGAAAGTATCTGTGCCGGCGGCTGCATCGCGACATCCTACGAACCGGAACGAGTCCGGTTCTTGAATCAACCGTCTTGACGGATGCAATTCGCCACTTGAGTAGTCACCAAGTGCCCGGGCAACCCGATGGAAGCGAAGAATGGGTACTCGCTCCGCTTTCAATGACTGGAATGCATGAGGGCGGCGTGTGGCAAGGTAGGCATCATTTTTCCATTGGCATTGTTGCCGGTGATTCGACACGGGTGACCGCCACCTACGCAGACTACAACGCGCCGAAACACGTGCGTGTGCCGATTTCCGTACGAGCGGTCCTTCAGCTGGTCTTCTACTCGAAAGTTGGAATAGATCTTCTTTTCCCGTTCCTTGTGGGCTTTTCGGCACTCGGCGTGTGCTTTTGGAAGTTGGGCGCCGCGCTGCTCGTCGGGACCCCTTGAAGACCCACCCTGCGATGTCTTCATTTGGCCATGTCGCCTGCGATCTGCTGCATTACCTGTGTAGCGCGTATTTTCGTTTTACCCGTATTACGGCTATTGCGGGGTCCGTGAACGGCTCCGGCCGCTTCGTCTTCGCGATGTAGAGCGGGTGCTTCGGGCTGCCGTCCTGGTTCAGGCCAAGGTGGTATAGCAGGTTCCCGCGCCCACACATGCGCACGATCCGCAGCAGTTCAGCCGCCTGTGCCGGCGCAGCCTTGTGCGCGCCCCAGGCGCAGATCACCATCGCGCAACGGTCGATCGCGTCCATGACAGCGCACTCGTTGTGGTCCGGACGGTCGCCCAGCGGGGCCGGGTGCGTCAGCAACCCGTCCGGGTCGGTCGACCGCAACGGGAAGAGGTTGACCACTTCCAGGCGACCGTACTTGCCGGCGATCGCGCGCTGCAGGCAGCGGGAGATGGTCGGGTCGTCGACCTGGTGGTCGGCCGTCGACGGGTTGAGCATGATGAAGCCGAGCGCCGGCCGGCCGCTGTCCCACTCGCGCCAGAGGCGGTAGCGGTATTGCTCGCAGTCCGAGAGGATGGCGCCGGCCTCGCCGACGAGGGTCTGGGTGATCAGGCGCTTCATGGGGCCTCCGATTTGCGAACGAGACACGGGAAGAGGTCCGCCAGTCCTTCTGGGCTGCACACCGGAGTGCGCGGGCGCCGCAGGCTTACCGGCACGCCGGCCACCATGACAGTCTCCCAGTCGTCGAGAGACGGGGCAGTGCCGGGGTAACGTTCGACCTGCATGGCCGCGCGGGCCTGTCGAAACTCGTCCAGCGTCAGCTCACGCATTGGACCCTCCGAAACTCCACCACCCACACCCAGGGATTCGCCTCCCAGGCGCCGGCGCCATTGATCCTGTCCCACAGGTCCGCATAGACAACGCGCGGGTCGTGGTCGGCCGCGCCGAAGTACTGCTCGCCAGGATTGACCACGTACCGACCGCTTGCGGGAAGGATGTGCAAGCCTTCGGCAACCGCGTCCGCCTCACTGCAGTCGTTCAGCCGCTCGACGCGCACGCCGGTGATTTCCAGCATCAGCCGGCACAGCGCGCGCGGCATGTGGATGCTCGACTTCCAGGTAATCGCCTTGGCCGGCGGGATGTTCTCGAAGCCGGCCGGCACGCAGGCCGGGTAGTCTGCGAGGTAGACGGTCGGGCCCGGGTCCAGTGCGGCCGGCTGTGCCCACGTCTCGCGCACCCACAGGCGGTCGCCGGGCTGGCCGTACGGGCAGCCGAAGCGGGGAAGAATCTCCCCAATCAAGTAGTCCCGAGGCCCGCTCAATGACCGACCGCCGTACTGCACCACGCAGTCGTCACCGTCGCGCAATTCCGGCTGCAGCTTCACGATGCGCCGCGTCTGCGTCTTCCGGCCATCGAGGATGGCGCGAACCATGGCGCCGGAGAACAGAATGGGGCGTTCTTTCATGGCGTCACTCTCCGAAGAGCAGCGGCTGGACTGCGCCGTTCTGGTAGACAACGGGCAGGACGGTATCGGCGCGCGGCTCATCCCATCCCAGCCGTCAGGCCAGGTGCCTGCCTTGATCAGTTCGCGGATGCGCCGCTCTTCCTCCCGGTCGAGCATGTCGATCTCCGGGCGTCCGAGCGCGCGGGCAGCGGCGTTGCATTCCGCCTGAAGCTGCAGCACACGTTCCAGCCCCATCAGTCGTGCCTCGAATGTGAGCGGGCCCATGCGCTGCGGGTTCTTGGCTATCTCACCGCTTTTCAGGCGCTCCAGCCCCGCCTTCCGAATCCGGTGATGCGGCTCGCGCAGCTCGCGGTAGAGCGGCTTGAGGCCCTTGAGCGGCGCCAGGTGCGACCAGCGAGGGTTATGCAGCACCGTGTCGAGCGCTTTCTCTTCCTGGGCCAGGGGCAGCCTGTACAGCCGGTGCGCGCATTTATCTCTTCGGCCTCGTCACCGCCGTAGGCATCCGCGATGGGGCGCGTCGACCAGTCGCCGAACTCGGCGGCCGGCGCCCAATGCTTCAGCCATTCCCAGACGTGGCACACGCGCCAGTGCAGAATCGGCGCCAGCGTGGCGATGCGCCCGCGCAAGCCGCGCGCGTTCGGTAGCACCTGCTGATACCAGCCTTGCCCACATTCGGCGCCGTCCTTGCCGCAGGACATCTCGATCCGCCTGTCACGGATCGCGCTCTCGCCCTGGCGTACGCCGGTGATCATGAGGATGCTGCCATCGAGTTCGCCGACGCGCGCCCTCAGAGCCTCTTCCATGGGATCCACCTTGATCTGCCGCGTGCACCACCGCAGGGTGTTGTTGTTCGGCGGCGGGACGCCGCGGCCCAGGATGTAGACGAAGAATCGTTTGTCGAGCGGGGCGCGGACGACTCGCACGTCGATGCCGCGATCGCGCAGCTCGTCCATCATTTGTGCTGCTGCGATGGCGAGCGGCGGCAGCTCCATGCGAGTGTCCGCGTAGAAGACCGTCAGGGTCTCCGGGCGCTTGACACGGCCGGTGTCGAGCAGATAGGCCAGCAGCGTGAGCGCGGCACTCGAATCCTTGCCGCCTGACCAGGCGACACCCCAGTGCTTGTGATCGGGCCCGTAGGCATTGAGCGACTGGATCGTCAGCTCGATGCTCTCGGTCATCTGCAGCCGCTGGCCGCCGTCAAATATCGAGGTCTGGACGCTCATGCTAGGATGCCTCCAAAAAATGGAGGCGGGTGTGAAGGAAAGGTCTCGATGGCTTGCTGAAGCCTTCTTCTTGTTGGCTATGGGTGCTTTGGCCCTTGTGGCAGTCGGTGCTTTTCTGTGGTCTGTATGGCCCAAGGGTTGGCGAGGCGAAGGCGCCGCGGCATGGACGCAAGCTGTCGGAGCTATTGTTGGTATCGGCATTGCGATTTGGGTCCCGGCGAAGCAGGCTAGAGAAGCCCGCCAACAAGCGCAACGAGACAAGGCCGAAGCAATCCGGGCGATACGGGCGCTCGCGTGGCTCAGTGTCGGAGCTGCAGAAGATTGGTGGAGTAGTCTCCTTCAAGGACAGGACTGGTTTGACAAAGACGCATTCCAACGCGGGATGAAGGCCCTTGAGGGTGTTCCATTGCATAGCCTCCCGTCGCCAGCTGCAGTGAGAGCAGTGTCTGCATTGCGGAGTGTTCTGCCGAGACTCTTGGACGCAGTGAATCAAGCACGTAACACGTCGCTGGAGTCTGAGCGGAGAAGAAGGCAAGAGTTGAACGGCGAAGTAGATAGAATTGTGAAGGAGGCGTGCACTAGTCTCTATGAGCTCCAACGGCTGGCTGATGAAGTCGAGCATTCTTGCTAGACTGCGCGGACTGAGATCGGAATGGAGGTTGATTCTGTATGTCCGACAGTTGATCATCACACACCTCCCTCGTGCCGAGGGGCCAGCCGGCAGGGCTTCGCCCACATCTTTACCCGGCGCATCACCAGGCGGAAGTTCTTGCGACGCTGCCTAGCGTTCCCCGATGCGCGAGGATCGAGCCATTCGACATACTCCTTGGTGCTGCAGCACGGGCACGGAATGTCGCCGCCGCTGGTCAGGCCGCCGCCGGGCTCGTCGCAGCTGTCCAAGTCCCACAGTTCACCGTCGATGCACGTTGCGTCGGGATACGGTGCGCCGAAGTGCCTACCTTCGTATCCGCAGCTCATGCCGCACCTCCCTTGCGCTGGGCGGCCAGGGCGGCGTCGATGGCGGCGCGCGGATCGTCCTTGAACACCTCGCCTACGACGCGCTCATGCGGCCTTGCCTCATGGTGCTCGATCACGCGCCAGCCAATGTCGCCATCTCCTTGGCCGGTCGGCATGTCGAAGCAGCGGAGATCCCATGACTCGCGGGCCAGGGCGTCCAGTAGCACCGAATCGCGCGCCTCGCTGGGCTGGGCGGCGAGCAGGAAGCTGGCGACAACATCCACGGCTTTCAGGTCAAGCTCGCCCGGCTCACGATCAGGGCAGGGAACCCGAGATAGACCTCGACAAGCAACTTTGCGGCTTCGCAGCGAGCCTCATCGGTCAGCGCGGCCGGCGATGCGCTCGGCGCAGGGGTGCAATCGGGGCACGGCACGCCGCCTTCGTCGGGGGCGTAGTAGCTCGGGCCACCGATCATGCCGTTGCCGTGGCAGGTCTGGCAGGCGCTCGGCTCGCTCTTCTGCGTCGATGCGGCGGGCGCTCGCAGGCTGGCGCGCACCGTACCGTCACGCTCGCTATGCGTCTTTTGCGCCGCCACTGGCGCGGCGTAGAGCGGAGTCCAGTCGGTCGTGAAGGGCTTCTCGCAATACTCACGGCCGTCGACTCCTTCGCGCACCCACGCCACCGCCTCGCCCTGCGCCTGCGACTGAGGCTGCGAGAGGGCGGCGCGGACGCCGTCAGCAAAGCGGCCGAGCGCGGCGTCCCATGCGTTCGTGCCCGGCGCGGCGACCAGCAGGCCGCAGTCGCGCGCGAGGGTCCAGTCGGTGTCCCGGCACTGTGCCGGAATGGTCGATTCGGTCATGCTGCCTCCTGCGCAGGTACCCAGCCCTTGCCGGTGTGGCGGATCTTCCCGGCCTTGCGCATGGCCTGCAGGCGGCGGTCCAAAACGCGCCATCCGGGGATCTCGTGCCACCTCGACAGACCGCGCGCCTTGTTCTCCTCGTCCGCGATGCGCTCACACTCCTTCTTGACGTCCCGCTGGTAGATCGAGCCGAAGTCGATCGGGCTGCCAACGATGGCGGCGATGATCAGGGCGTCGAGCTTTTCGTACTTGGTCTTGGTGGTGGTCATGCTGCGTCTCGCATCCGTTTCAGAAGATCGGCCTCGGGCCCGAAGTTCACCCAGCGGCTGAGCGCCTGGAAGGGGCTCTTCGCCGCGGCCCGGTTGATCGCTGCCGCCAGCCGTTCCAGCTCGAGCACGCGCGCCGCGGTGAGGACCGCCGACTCGCGGCCGATGGCGAGCAGCTGCTGTGCTTCGTCACGCTGGCGCTCGGCGGTGGCCACGCGCTGGTGCAGGTCGTTGATCAGGGTCTGGTCCATGGTCATCCTCGCGCCAGCATGCAGAGGTCCGAGAAGCGCCGCAGGCTGGCCTCCCAGCCGCGTAGCTCGCCGGTGCCGACGATGCGCGTCGGCCGCTCGCGCAGCTCTTCCGGCGCTGGGATGAAGAACATCCGGGTCTTGCCGTCGACCATGCGGCGGACCTGGCCGGATTCGAACAGCTCGGCCAGCATCTCGCGTGCCTGGTCGGTCGGCCGCTTGAACAGGTGGCCGATCTGGGTGGGCGTGTAGCGCTTGCCGGCGTTCTCGCGCAGGTGCGTTAGCACGTTGGTGCGGGTGAAGTGGCGGGCGAGCTGCATCAGTGGCCTCCGCGCGTGGCCAGGATCTGCTGATCCAGCCATTGCTGGATCTCTTCCTCGACCCAACCGCTGGCGCGGCCCATCTTGATGGGCCCGGGGAAGGTGTGCGCCTTGATGCGGTCGTAGATGGCTGTCTTGCCCAGTCCGACCATCTGGCGGACTTCGGGCATACGGAGGATGCGGCGTTGTGGTTGGGTGCTCATGCGAAGTGCCTCCCGTGGAGCTCGTCCAGTTTCTCGACCTGGTCGCCGCTGAGCTTCGTCACCTCGCCAGCGTGCATGCGCGTGGCCAGCGATCGCACGAAGCTCTGTTCCGAGGTGTTCAGGTCGTCGGTGCCCAGCAGCCCTTCCAGCCGCTGAATCATGGTGGTGGTGCTGACCATCACGCCCGCCTCCCGCACGGTGCCGACCTGGTGGTCCTGGACCCAGAAGGGGGTGATCCCTCGGGCAGCCCCGTCGGCATGCTCTTGAGGCTCATGAACACCAACCGCGGTGTCGATCTCGCCGGCGTCAGCCAGGTCAGCCAGCCACCAGAAGAGCCGGTCGCGCTCGGCGCCGATCAGCACGTCCGCGCGGTCGAGCACCAGCAGGCGCAGGCCGGTGAGCTTGCCGATGGCGTAGGCGATCATGGCGTCCGCGCGCCACTGCTCGGATTCGGACAGCAGGGCATAGGCCGGCCGTCGCCGGCGGTGACGGTCATGTCACGCTCGATGCCGACGCGGAACCATTCCGACAGGTTCGCCGCGGCCGCCAACTGCTCGTTGATGGGGCCCAGGGCCTCGGCCAGCAGGTCGGCCGGGATGCCGCTGGGGCCCAGGGCCTCGGCCAGGGCGTCCCAGGCAACCACGTCGGCGTGGTGCTGGCCGGCCTTGCGGGTCAGTTCGGCGGCCTCGCCGGCGCGCTGCGCCGCGCGCGCGGCGGTCAGTTCTTCGCCGACGCCCTTGATGGCTTCCTGCAGGGTCTTCAGCTCGCTCTCGATCTTGCCGCGCAGCTCGGCGTCGTCGCCGGCGTCGGCCGCGGCGTCCTTGCGCAGCAGCTCGGCCTGATTGGCGGCCGCCGCTGCGGCGTCGCGCTCGGCGGTGCGGCTCTTCAGGGCGTTTTCCAGCACGGACAGGCTGCGCTCATACTCGGGCAGCCGGCCCGCGGCGTCCGGGTCGGCCTGGGCGGGCGCGCGCTGCGCCAGCTGGCCGGCCAGGTACTGCAGCAGGGCGCCGCATTCCGGGCAGGTGCACGACACGCCGGCCTGCTTGCCGCCAGCGGCGGCGCGCAGCGCTTCCACCTTGGGCTGGAAGGCATCGCGCTCAGCCAGGGCGCGCGCGACGGATTCTTCGGCCTTCGGCAACTGGTCGGCCTTGGCCACCAGCCCGGCGATCTTCTCGGCGCGCTGCCGGCGCTGCTGCTCGGCAGCGTCCATCTGGCCCAGCTGGCGCTGCAGATCGCCGGCGTCGCCGGTAGCCTCCGCGATCTCGGCTTCGAGCTCGGCGATCGCGGCTGCGGCATCCTGGGGCGCCGGGCCGCCGGCGGGGACCGGCGCGGTCCAGTCGGCCGCCTTCACGGCGCCGTAGTTCTCGTTCGTCAGCGCGCGCCAGGCGCCCTTGGCGGCGGTGGCCTTGGTCTGCGCTTCCTTGGCGGCCGCGTCGAAGCCGGCACGCACCAGCGGCAGGACGGCCTCGATCTTCTTCGCATCGCAGCCGCGGGCGGCCAGGCGCTCACGCACCATGTCGGTCCCCAGCTTCAGGCCCATCAGGTCGAAGAGGAACGCGCGGCGCGCCTTCTCGTCCAGACTGGCGAAGCGCTGGGCGTCCAGCACGTAGGCCAAGCGCGGGTCGTCGGGCAGCCCGTTCTTGGCCTTGCCGGAGGGCAGGGGCACGCTGTTGGCCTGGGGGCCGACCGAGACGACGATCGAGCCCGTCTCGGCGCCGTCGTGCAACAGCTGGCCGTAGTCCTTCTTCAGGCCGACGCGCACGCTCTCGCCGGCCAGCGCCAGGCGGACAGCCTCTTGAATCGAACTCTTGCCGGCGCCGTTCGGGCCGCAGATCAGCGAGACCGGCGTGGCCGGGATGATGTCGGCGGCCTGGATGCCCAGGAAGTTGCGGATGTGGATGGTGGTGATCTTCATGCTGTTGCCTCTGCGGTGATCAGGACCATGCGATTCCCAGCGGCGTCGGTGGCTGACACGTCGCCTCCTGCTTCGAGGGCCTCAAGGAGACGGGCAGCGCGGTTGTAGCCGATGCGAAGATGGCGCTGGACCAGGGAAATGGACGCGCTGCGGTGGCTGGCGACCAGCTCACGCGCCGCCGGAAGCAGCTCGTCGTCGGCGCCGTCGTAGGTGTTGACGTGACTGTGAGCCGCGCTGCCGTCGCCGAAGTCCAGTTCGCTGTCGCTCGGCGTCAGGCACAGGTCGATCTCGTCCTGCAGGAACTCGGCGACGCGCGCCACCTCGTCGCCGCTGGGCTTGAAACGAGACCGCGAAGGTCACGCCGACCTTGAAGCCGTCCTTGGGTTCGAGGGCGAACTTCTTCACGCGCACGCCGGTGAAGGTGCTGCCCACCATGTCCAGCCGGTAGCTCTCCAGCTCATGGGCGAAGGTGATGGGGCCCATGACCTTGTTGCGCACCGCGCCGTTCGACAGGAAGACGAAGGTGGCCAGCTGCTCGTCGAAGTAGCGCGTGATCATGACGTCGGCCGTCGCCTTCAGCTTCAGGTCAACCGCCAGCTCTTGCGCGTCCTCGGGGCCTTCCTTCCTGGTGTTCAGGTGCAGGATGGTCGCGTTGCCCATGAATTGG